>NZ_JAVIFW010000009.1 GCF_031157275.1 Streptomyces sp. LHD-70 | reverse complement strand
TCGGTGGTCATAGCGTGAGGGAAACGCCCGGTTACATTCCGAACCCGGAAGCTAAGCCTCACAGCGCCGATGGTACTGCAGGGGGGACCCTGTGGGAGAGTAGGACGCCGCCGAACTAAATTTAGCCGCAATCCCCGGATTTCATCCGGGGATTGCGGCATTTTTGCGTTCAGGGGCGTTAAGCCGCTTCAGGACGGCTTCACCGAGCGGGCGTCGTACGCCAGAATCACCGCCTGGACCCGGTCTCGCGCGCCCGTCTTCGACAGGATGCGGCCCACACGCCTCTTCACCGTCGACTCGGCGAGATGAAAGCGCTCGGCGATTTCCGTATTCGTCCAGCCCTGGCAGATCGATGTGAGGATCTCGCGTTCGCGGTCGGATGCGGGTGCGGTTGCCGGAGGCGGTGATGCGGCGGGTGGCCGACCTCGGCCGCCGTGAAGCAGGCGGTCAGCTTGAGGTCCCACACCAAGGGGCGGCGGCGTCGAAGGCCCGGATCTTCTGCAGGAGCCGCTGCACATGACCGGTCAGCGGCGCGGCGCCTGAGGACCAGGAGTCCTGGTCCTCAGGCGGTCGCGGTCCTGGGGGCGGTCGGGGGCACGGGGGCATCCTCGTACGGACGGTCGAGGAAGTTCCTGGCGTCCCTGATTCGGGTCCGGGGGCTCAGACCGGCAGGTCGTCGTGGGGCCAGCGGGCGCGGGCCTGTTCGCGGGAGCGGAGCAGGGCGAGCGTGGGGAGGCCCGAATCGGCTCCGTCGGCGAGGAGTTCGGGGAGTTCGGGGAGCGGGGCGACGGCGGCGACGTCGTCGAGGATCAGCGCGAGTGGTGGGTCGAGCCGACCGGAGGATGACCGTGCGGCCATGCGCCGGCCGTGCTCGACCACGCTTGATACGAGCGCCGTGAGGAGCGGCATGGCTCCCGGCACCGACTTCGGATCCTCGATGGGTTCACCCACCACGTAAAGCGTGCCCCCTTCGGCGATGAAGGAATCCAGCGTGAGGGTGTCCGTGCGGTTCGGGGCGCAGGCCTCGCGGATGTGCACGGAGAACAGGGCGGAGAGGGCTCGGGCCGTCAACTCCTGGGCCATGTCGCGGCGTTCGGGGTGTGCGGTGAGGGCCGCCTCCAGTTCGCCGCCTGATCCCGAGGCCGCCTTGCTGCTGGTCCGCAGGACGCGTACGGCCTCCTGGACCTGGCTGCCCTGCGACCAGCGGTGCACGTGCTTGAACGGGCGGCCGTCGACGGCGGCGGCGTGCAGATAGCTGCGCAGCAGCGTCTCGGCGGTGCTCGCGGTGGTCGCGTCGAGCCGGGCGGTGGGGCGTACGGGGGCGAGCAGGGCCCTGGCGCGGGCCGCGGCGGTGGGCTTGTCCTCACAGCCGGTGGTGGGGGACCAGTGCATGCGGGCGGGGGTGTCGCAGCGGTGCTCGGGGTCGTAGAGGAGTACGGGGCCTAGTTTGGCCCTTGCGTCCTTCGTTTCCTCCCACAGGGCGGGGTTCGAGGTGACGATCAGGGCTGGGCCCTCGGACTCCTGGATTGCCTGTACGGCGGGGGGTTTTCGGTTGTCGGCGGGGGCGAAGAGTAGGGGGGTGCGGGGGGTGGGGACCGTGGTCGTCGACGGTGCCGTCGGCTCGGTTGCCGCGCTTCGCACCTCCGGTGCGGGGGTGTCGACTGGGCTGAGCCCCTCCTCAGACGTACCCGGCACGTGGGGCTGTGCCCACCCTCCCCCACTCTCGGCTTCGCTCGAGCGGGGGGACCCCCATCGCCCTGCGGAACGCCTGCCCACAGCGGGGTCAGCGGGCACCGCAGGCGCCGTCTGCGACCTCTGTCCCTTCCGTACCGCCCGCCACCGCGCAACCGTGCCCATCACGAACACCACAAGAACCGTAAGCACCATCAACTGCCCTATGAACAGGCCCCAGAAGAGGCCGTAGCCGGAGAAGGCCTGTTCGGGGGAGTCGGGCCAGGCGCCGGGGATGTCGTGGGGCTGGGAGATGAGGTGGCGTATGGCGAGAGGGGTGCGGGCGAAGGTGACCTGGGACGGCCAGGCGCCCTTCGCGAGGAGGGCGGAGAGGCCGGTGGCCGTCCAGACCAGGAGGGTGAGGCCGAGGAGGAAGACGAGCAGGGCGACGAGCAGGCCGTCGGGGATGCCGCCGCCTTCCCGGCGCTCGGGGTGCGGGTCGCGCATGTCAGGCCACCGTTGCGTCCGGGTCGCCGAGTTCGGCGTGGGCCGCGTACCGCTCCATGCGGGCGGCGCGTTCCTCGGCTTCGAGTTCGGCGGCGGTCATGAGGTCGTCCTCCTCCTCGACCAGGGACGATTCGGTCATGGCGCGGTCGGTGTAGACGAGGGGGCGTTCCATCTCGGTGATGAGGTGTTTGACGACCTGGACGTTGCCGTTGACGTCCCAGACCGCGATGCCGGGGGTGAGCGTCGGGATGATCTCCACGGCCCAGCGGGGCAGGCCGAGTACGTGGCCGGTGGCGCGGGCCTCGTCGGACTTCTGGGCGTAGATGGTTCTGGTGGAGGCCATTTTCAGGATCGCGGCGGCTTCCTTGGCCGCGGCCCCGTCCACCACGTCGCTCAGGTGGTGGACGACGGCCACGAAGGAGAGGCCGAGGCGGCGGCCGAACTTCAGCAGGCGCTGGAAGAGTTGCGCAACGAAGGGGGAGTTGATGATGTGCCACGCCTCCTCCACCAGGAAGATGCGCTTCTTGCGGTCGGGACGGATCCAGGTGTGCTCCAGCCACACGCCGACGATCGCCATGAGGATGGGCATGGCGATGGAGTTGCGGTCGATGTGGGAGAGGTCGAAGACGATCAGGGGTGCGTCGAGGTCGATGCCGACCGTTGTCGGGCCGTCGAACATGCCGCGCAGGTCGCCGTCGACCAGTCGGTCCAGGACGAGGGCGACGTCCAGGCCCCAGGCCCGTACGTCCTCTATGGCCACGTTCATGGCCTCCGCCGACTCGGGTTCGGGGTGGCGGAGTTGCTCGACGATGTCGGTGAGGACGGGCTGGCGTTCGACGATCGTTTCGTTGACGTAGGCGTGTGCCACCTTGAGCGCGAAGCCGCTGCGCTCGTCCAGGCCGTGGCCCATCGCGACCTCGATGATCGTGCGGAGCAGGGCCAGCTGGCCCGTCGTCGTGATCGACGGGTCGAGGGGGTTCAGGCGGATGCCCGTGTCCAGGGCGACCGTCGGGTCCAGGCGGATCGGCGTTATGCCCAGCTCCTGGGCGATGAGGTTCCACTCGCCGACGCCGTCCTCGCCCTGTGCGTCGAGGACGACGACCTGGCGGTCGCGGAACCTCAACTGCCGCAGGACGTACGTCTTCTCCAGGGCGGACTTGCCGTTTCCGGATTCGCCGAGGACGAGCCAGTGGGGGGCGGGGAGCTGCTGGCCGTACAGCTGGAAGGGGTCGTAGATGTAGCCCTTGCCGCTGTAGACCTCGCGGCCGATGATCACGCCGGAGTCGCCGAGGCCGGGGGCGGCGGTCGGCAGGTAGACCGCCTGGGCCTGGCCGGTGGAGGTGCGCACCGGGAGGCGGGTCGTCTCCACCTTTCCGAACAGGAAGGAGGTGAAGGCGTCGGTCAGCGTGGTCAGCGGATCTCGCATGGGCTTGGCGCCTCTACCTTCTGATTCCGGAGGGCTGGCGGGCTGTCGTCGGACGTGGCTAGCGGCGGATGCCGGTGGCGAACGGCAGCGTGTTCACGAACGCCCGGTGGTGTTCGCGGTCGCACCACTCCAGCTTGAGGTACGACTTGCCCGCCGAGGCCCTGATCGTCCGTTTGTCGCGGGCGAGTGCCTCGGGGGAGCGGGCGGACACCGTGATGTACCCGACGAGGTTGACGCCGGCGGCGCCGCTCGCGAGGTCCTCGCCGCGCTGGTCGAGGCGGGAGTGGGCGGCGGCGTCGCGCGGGTCGACGGTGCGGTTCATCTTGGCCTGGCGGCTCGCCTCCGCGTCGTCGTTGGTCTTCTCGGTGAGCATCCGCTCGATGGCGACCTCGGTGGGTTCGAGGTCCATCGTGACGGCGACGGTGCGGATCACGTCCGGGGTGTGGACGAGCAGCGGCGCGAGGAAGTTGACGCCCACGGGGGTCATCGGCCACTCCTTCACCCAGGCCGTGGCGTGGCACCAGGGGGCGCGGGTGGAGGACTCGCGGGTCTTGGCCTGGAGGAACGTGGGCTCCATGGCGTCGAGTTCGGCGGGCCAGGCGTTGCGCTGGGTCATGGCCTGGATGTGGTCGATGGGGTGGTCCGGGTCGTACATGGAGTGCACGAGCGAGGCGAGCCGGCCCTGGCCGAGGGGCTGGCGTACGCGGATGTCGGCCTCCTGGAGGCGCGAGCAGATGTCGGTCAGCTCGCGGGCCATGACGACCGCGATACCGGCGTCCTTGTCGAGCTTGCGGCCGCCGTGCGGGCGGGCGGCGCGGGCCACGGCCTGCGCCTCGGCGGCGAGTTCGCGGGTGTAGTGCATGCAGGCGACGAGGTACGCGCGGTGCTGCTCGCTGCTGGTCGACACCATGGACTGCAGTTGGTCGTACGAGCTCTGCAGCCAGCTCGGCGCCTTCTCGTCGCCGCGGACCGCGACGTCCTTGGCGTGCGCGTCGGGGTCGGCGGGGAGGGTGCGGGCGAGCATCTGGAGGCGGGTGACGAAGCCGTCGCCGTTCGCCACGTGCTTCAGGAGGGTGCCGAAGCGGTCGACGAGGGCCTCCTGGTCCTCGCTGTCGCGCAGGCCGACTCCGGGGCCCTCGATCTCGATGGCGGCGGTGACGGTGCGGCGGTCGGCGTGCAGGAGCACGGCGATCTCGTCGGGGCCGAAGGGCGCGGCCAGCCAGGCGATGCGGCCGATGCCGGGCGGCGGTCCGACCTCGACCTCGCGGCCGTCGAGCCGCACTCCGGCCTCGGGCACGGCCGAGCGGTACGCGGTGCCCTGGCGCAGGCTGCGCTTGTAGCTGCGGTTGACCTCGTACCAGCGGTAGAACGTACGGCCCTTGTACGGCACGTAGACCGCGGCGAGGGCCAGCATCGGGAAGCCGGTGAGCAGCACGATGCGCAGGGAGAGGACGGGGACGAGCAGGCCGCACATCATGCCGAGGAAGGCTCCGGCGATGATCAGGGCGATCTCGCCGGTCTCGCGGTTCTTGCCGACGATCGCGTTCGGCCGGGCCCGGCCGATCAGATATGTGCGGCGGGGCGCGACCTGGTGGGACTGGGTCGTCAACGCCCTTCACCTCCCGTGCGGTTGGTCGTACTTCTGGTGCTGTGGGTTCCGGTGCGCGGCGCGGGGGTGGCGGCTGAGCTGCTCGCCCCTCGGTTGGCGTGCGCGGCGACGCCTCCGCTGGCGGGGTTGGCGGGGCGGGCGCTGCCGCCGCCGCTGTCCTCGCCGCCGCGGCCGCGGGTGCTGTGGGTCTTGATGCCCTGCGAGACGAGCGCGGCGGGCGAGCTGATGACGGCGGCGGCCTTGCCCTCGGCGCTCTGCATGATGCGGTTGTTGCGGCCTGCGGCGATCTCGTCGCCGAAGCCCGGGACGAAGCGGTAGATCATCGCCGAGGCGAAGATGGCGAGGAGGATGATGGCGAGGCCGGAGACGACGGCGGAGAACGCGTCGGGCCCGTCGTCGCCGGAGAGCGCGCCGGCGAGCCCGAGCACGATGACGATCACGGGCTTCACGAGGATCACCGCGATCATGATCCCGGCCCAACGGCGCACGTGCGACCAGAGGTTCTTGTCGACGAGTCCCGCGTACACGACGGTGCCGAGCAGGGCGCCTACGTACAGCAGCGCCGCGCGGATGACGAGCTCCAGCCAGAGGACGCCGGCGGCGAGGATCGAGACGAGCGAGACGACGATCAGCATGATCGGTCCGCCGCCGATGTCCTCGCCCTTCTTGAGCGCTTCGGAGAACGACCCGAAGAACACGTCGGTCTGGCCGCCCGTGGTCTTGGCCAGCACCTCCGAGACGCCGTCGGTGGCGGAGACGACGGTGTAGAGGATCAGCGGCGTGAACGCGGAGGCGAGCACGGTGAGCCAGAGAAACCCGATGGCCTCCCCGACGGCGGTCGTCAACGGCACGCCCCGCACGGCCCGCTTGGCGACGGCGAGCAGCCAGAGGAGGAGGGTCAGGATGGTCGACGCGGCGAAGACGACTGCGTACTGCTGCAGGAACGTCGGGTTGGTGAAGTCGACGTTCGCCGTGTCCTTGACGGCGGCGCTCAGCTTGTCGACGGTCCAGGAGGCGGCGTCGGCGCAGCCCTTGGCCAGGGAGGAGAGCGGGTCGAGGGTGCTGAGGGCGTCGTCGGCGGGGGATTTGGGGGTGGTGCTGGTTTCTTTGCCGTTTTCGCAGTACTTCTTTGCCGGTCCTGCGATGAGTTCGCAGGGGTCGTCCTTGGGCTCAGGGGCTGCGGCGGCACGACCGGCAAGTGCGATGAGCGACGTCTGTACGGCGACGACGGCTGTGGTCACTGAGAGGGCGCGGCGTGCGTGACTAGCGGGCATACGTGAACCCTCCGAACTGCTTGACCGCGTCGGCGATCTCGTCGGCGCCGGATACGGGGTTGTCCCCAGTGACGGGGGTCGGTCCGGTCTTCTGCCGCGTCTCCAGAACCTTCCAGTCGCCGTTCCACTTCAGCTTCAGCGTCACGGTGAACCAGCTGCTGGTCACGGGGTTGGTGGTGTCCTCTCCGGTGAGGCCGAAGAGTCCGTTGCACCAGACCTCTACGGTCGCCTCACTGTCCGAGTAGGCCTTGACCTTGGTCCCGGCAGGCATGGTGCGGTTGACGAACGTGGAGTCCCTGGGGGCAGATCCGTCCTCGTTCAGGCCGATCTTCCCCAGCAGGTCCTTGGAGTAGTCCGCGTTGAAGCCGGACTGCAGCCGCTTCTCCGCACCGGGATGGGCCACTGCCTTGACGATGGCGTGGCGACGGCCGGCGTTGAACATCCCGTCCGACCCCAAAGCGGCAGCGTAATTCGCGGCAGCGCTCTGCACCCCCTCCCGATCCCTCCCGAACCCAGAAGAAACCGGCTTCTGCCCGGACGGGGCAGTCGGGGCCGCCGCAGGCCCCCGGCCGTCCTCGGAGGGCGCGGAGTCCGAACTCCCCTCGCCCCCGCCCCTGTTCGCGAACGCGATCGCCGCGACGAGCAGGACGACGACCGACACGACCGTGACCAGGCTGCGCGGGGACCGTGGCATGCGTCTGGCCGTGCCGTACCCGCCGTCGCCGTCCGGGAGGCGGGTGCGGGTGTGGCCGGAGCCGCCGTAGCCGCCGTCGTCGGGCCGGCCGTGGTCGTCGTCGGGACTCATGCCGCGTACGCCCCCTCGAGGAAGTGCGGAACCACGGAGTACGACGGTAGCCGTGCTGGTTTCCGCGCGGGCGCGGTGTGGTGACTGGACATCAGGGGGACGCAACCTCAGCCGGTGGGCACGACGGGCGGATGGGAGTCGGAGACAGGGGCGGGGGCGTGGGGGCGGTGGGATCGCCCGGGCCCGGGGTACTGCGTGGCTGGGTCAGACGGCCATCCCGTACACGATCGTGAAGAGCGTGCCGAGGGAGCCGATGATGAAGACTCCGGTCAGGCCCGCGATGATCAGGCCCTTGCCCTGTTCGGCGCTGAAGGTGTCGCGCAGGGCCGTGGCGCCGATGCGCTGCTTGGCCGCGCCCCAGATCGCGATGCCGAGACAGAGGAGGATGGCGATGGCCATCACTACCTCGATCATCACGCGTGCTTCGTTGCCGAGGTTTCCGAAGGGGCCCCAGTCCGGAGCGATCCCGCCGATGATGGTCGTGATGTCGCCCTTTTCGGCTGCCAGAAGCATGTAACTCACCGCCCCTATTGGGTAGTTCTGCACCCCCTGCCCGTGTGCAGAGGTCACGCCTATTCTCGCTGAGAATGCCGCTGTCGCATGTCGACTTGGAGTCATTCGTCGGCGGACTTCGTGCGAACTTCGTACGGAGTCTGTACGCGGCGCAGTTGACCGCTCCGCGCGGGCGTGCGGAGCGGTCAACAGAGGCACGTATGGTCACTCTGTGTATCACGCGGGGTGACGCCGGGCAATGAACGGGCGGTGTCCGTCACGGCGCGTATGCGCTGGTCGGGGCTGGGGCTCGGGGGGATTGGCCGGTTCTTTGCGGCGGCTCGTTCGGGGTGCGTGCAAGTGCTGCATGCATATGGGAGAAGGTCCGCTGGAACATGCGAGACATTCCATTCATCCCCTTTGTGTGGATACGGAATGGTTCGTCGCCTCCGCGGTTCACTCGGCCCCAGTTGTCCACAGGCTGTGGACAGTTCGGAGTCGCGCACGGAATGGACGCCCTTCCGCAAGATCCTTCGCGGGCGCGTTACCAGGTCACGGGGCGGATGTGCCCCAACGCGCGGGCCCGCAAGGTGATTTCATCCGGTTCGCCCATTGGCGGTAACCCAATGGCCTAAGGGTTCAGTCTCCGCGTACACGAGCCGACAACCGGACCATGATGACCACGCAGCCCCTGATCGCCCCCTCCGCCGTCACCGCCCTGCGGGACGTGCTGACGTCGCACGGCTACACGCGCGATGCGATCGTCTCGCGCGTCGGGATCGAGGCCGCACAGGGCCTCAACCGCTACGACCCCACGCTCACCCTGCAACTGCTCGGCGAGGACGACCCCTTGGCCGTCCTCATCCAGCTCTTCATGTGCGGGCGCACGGTCCCGCTCGACCGCGCGGAGGCCGCGGTCGTGCCCCTCCTCGAGTCCGCGGGCGAGGGCGCCGTGCGCGCCGCGGTGCATCTCCATCCGTACGAGAAATGGTGGGCGATCTCCGACTTCCCGCGGTTCCTGCGGCCCGCGCCGCAGGACCGGCGGGCCGAGGCCGTCGCGCCCATCGGCCTCGACGCCTCGCTGCTGCGCCGGGCCACGCTCACGCACCACGTCGAGTCCGCGCTCGACCTCGGCACCGGCGGCGGCGTGCAGGCCCTGCACCTGAGCGCGCAGGCCGACAAGGTCACCGCCACCGACCTGTCGCCACGTGCCGCCCGCTTCGCCGCGACCACGGCCGCGCTCAACGGGCTCGACTGGGAGATCCTCCAGGGCGACATGGCGCAGCCCGTCGCCGGACGCCGCTTCGACCTCGTCGTGAGCAACCCGCCGTACGCCGTCGGGCCCGGCACCGTGCACAGCGTGCACCGGGACTCCGGGCGCCCCGGTGACGCGCTCTGCGCCGAACTCGCGGGCGCGGCACCGGAACTGCTCACCGAGGGCGGGTACCTGCAGTTCCGGGCGAACTGGGTGCACCGCGCGGGCGAGGACTGGCGCGAGCGGCTCGCGGGGTGGATCCCGCGCGGTGCCGGACTCGACGCGTGGATCGTGCAGCGGTCGGTCACCGGGGTCGTGCCGTACGTCGACCACTGGCTGGAGCTCGCGGGCGGCGAGGAGGCGCTCGGGCAGCGGGAGGCCTGGCTGCGCTGGTTCGAGACGCAGAAGGTGGAGGCCGTCGGCGTGGGCACCGTCGTAGTGCGCCGCTCCGGGCACCAGGAGTCCGTCGTACGCGTGGAGGAAATGTCCTCCGAGGCGGGCGAGTTGACCGGGGCGCAGGTCGCCGGGTGGTTCGGGCGGCGGGACTGGCTGCGCGCGCACGACCCGCTCCGGACCCGCTTCCTGCCCGGCCAGGGTCTGACCCTGTGGCAGCAGGCCGACCAGCGGGGCGGCACAGGCTGGGAGTTGACCCAGCAGGTGCTCAAGGTCCCCGGGGACGGCCTCAACTGGAGCGACCGCATCTCCCCGCTCGCCGTCGCCCTGCTCGGCGGCGCCGGTCGCGAGGCCACGCTCGGCGAGCAACTGGCCCGTATCGCCGAGGCCGAGGGCGCCCAGGCCGACCGGCTCGCGGAGGTGGCCCTTCCGGAGGTGGCGCGGCTCGTGGAGCGGGGGGCGCTGGTGCCGGCGGACGATCCCGCGGATCCGGGCTGAGCCGCCGCGCCCGCCCGGCGGTTTCCGGCCGTCCGGCCTGGCCTGTGGATAACTCCTTTCGCCCGGCGTCAGCGCTCTAGACTGGCGGAGGCGTACTCCCAAGGCGTGAGGGGCGGTTGACGGTGCGTAAGGCAGTGCTGGTCGGGAGTGCCGTCGTCGCCGGACTCACCGCGTTCCTCGGACTGCTCGTCGTCGGTACGTACATGGCCGCGGGCAGCCTCGCCGGCGGCGCGGGCAAGGGGGCCGTGGGCCTCGCCAAGGGGGCGGTCCCGGCGGCGTACCAGTCGCTGGTGCAGAAGTGGGGCAACCTCTGCCCGGCCATCAACCCGGCGCTCCTTGCCGCGCAGTTGTACCAGGAGAGCGGCTGGAACCCGAAGGCGCAGAGCCCCGCGGCAGCGCAGGGCATAGCGCAGTTCATCCCCGGCACCTGGGCCGCGCACGGTGTCGACGGGGACAAGGACGGCGACAGGGACGTGTGGGACCCGGCCGACGCGATTCCGTCAGCCGCGTCGTACGACTGCAAATTGGCCGGATACGTGGAGGACGCCCCCGGCGATCCGACGCACAACATGCTCGCCGCGTACAACGCGGGGGCGTACGCGGTGATCAAGTACGGAGGCGTGCCGCCTTACAGCGAGACGCAGAACTACGTGAAGACGATCACCGATCTGTCGAAGAGCTTCGCCCGGCCCGTGGGCCGTGTCGATCCCTCGCGGCAGGCCGCCGGGGCGATCTCGTTCGCTCAGGAGCACCTCGGCGAGCCCTATCTGTGGGGCGGGGACGGTACGCCCGAGGACGGAGGGCGGTTCGACTGCTCGGGGCTGACGAAGGCCGCGTACAAATCGGTGGGCGTGGAGCTGCCGCGCGTGGCCAACGACCAGTACAACGCCGGGCCGCACCCCAAGCGGGAGGAGCTGCTCCCCGGTGACCTCGTGTTCTTCTCGGACGACCTGACCAATTCCCGGGCCATCCGGCACGTGGGGATCTACGTCGGCGGCGGGTACATGATCGACGCGCCCCGGACCGGTGCCGTGATCCGCTTCACCGCGATCGACACCCCGGACTACTTCGGGGCGACCCGCGTCACCGAGGACGGCGCGAAGGCGCTCGCCGCGGGGCTGCCGTAACGGGTGGCTTGATCCCTACGTCGAAGCGCGGCTCCGGGCGTCGAGTACGCGTCACTCTTCGATAACGTCTGGGTGATCTTTCGGTGGACCGTGGAACGTAGACGGGGGAACCAGTCGTTCCCTTGAACGCGAGAACCACGTAGCAGCAAGCACAAGCAGCAAGCGGCACGGCAGCAACACCGCAGCAGCGCAGTACCGCAGCAGCACTGACCAGCTCTGAGGCACGGGGGTTGAGCAGGGCACGCGCAAGGAGCGCGCCCGTCGGCACTAGGACAAGGGGTCACGGCACCATGGCTGGACCAGAGGCTGGACCAGGGACCTCAGGGTCGAACCCCGACGTGGGCCTGCTCTACGAACTCAACGGCGTCGCCAAGGACGCCCCCGCCTGGGCCGACCGGCTGGTCGGCTTCGTCGGGGAGTACGGACTGCTGCTTGCCCTGGTGCTGCTCGTCCTCTGGTGCTGGCGCACGGTGCGGCGCGGTCCGGACGCCGAGACCTCCGTCGCCGCCCTGGTCTGGGCCCCGCTCGCCGCGGGCCTCGCGGTGCTCGTCAACGTACCGATCCGGGACTTCGTGGAGCGGCGTCGTCCGTTCCTCGACCATGACGGGCTCCAGGTCCTCGTCGACGGCAAGACCGACTTCTCGTTCGTCAGCGACCACGCCACGCTCGCGATGGCGCTCGGCGTCGGCCTGTTCGTCGCGCACCGGGGGCTCGGCCTGATCGGCATCGGGCTCGCGCTGCTCGAAGGGGTCTGCCGGGTCTACATGGGCGTGCACTACCCGACGGACGTCATCGGCGGCTTCGCGCTGGGCACCGCCGTCACCCTGCTCCTCGCCCCGCTCGCGATGGCCCTCCTGACCCCGCTCACCAAGGCGATCTCCCGTGCGCCGAGGGCGAGTTGGCTCGTACGGGCACGGGGCCGCGGCCCTGTCGTGGCGGACGCGGTCGGCCTGCCGGGCCCGCGTACGGAACCCTCGGCGGACTCGGACGAGAACGACCTCGCGGCGTAGGGGGGCGCCTCCCCCTGGGTTCAGCCGCCGCCAGGTTCCTCCCGTACGGCGCTGATCACGAGGTTCCAGGTGCAGCGGCCGTCGCCGTCCGGCGGGCCGGTGCAGAGGATCAGGCGCAACTGCGTATCCCCTGCGGGCTCGTAGACCTTCCGCGCCCGGAACTGCGGAGTCCGGTACTTGTGCACGGACGTCACCCGGAACCGCACCCACCGGCCGTCCCCGCTGTTCGTCTCCACTCGGTCACCCGGCGCGAGCCGGGCGGCCCTCCGGGCGTTCTCGGCCCCGGGCACCGCGATCGCGCCGCCCGCCTCGGGGCCGAGCGGCAGCACCTCCGCGTCCACCCCGACCGTGGGCGCGCGCAGGCGGTACGGCGCCGGAGCGGTCCCCTGCCGGGTGGCGCGGGCACCGGTCAGATCCGCCAACGACGCCGAGACCGCCGAGCGCACCGACACGTCGAGCCACGGGAACTGATGCAGCAGCAGCGCGGCCAGGGCGCACAGGGCGGAGGCGCCGAACAGCGCGCGAACCGCGGTACGCGGGCACCGCCCCGTCCGTCGTGTCCCGCCGCGCGGCTTCAGCTGGGGCCGTCCTCGGAGTTGTCGGCCCGCTCCGCGCGGCGTCTGCGCAGCAGCGCGATCCCGAACACGCCCGCCCCGGCCGCGACCGCGGCGGAGCCGATCGCCAGCGGCCCCGCCTCGGGGTGCTCCGCCTCGGCGGCGTAGGGGACGGTGTGCTGCTCGACCGCCAGTGCCGGGGGAGCGGCGACGGCCAGGAGGAGGGCCGCGGAGGCGAGGGTGCCGAGGACGGCTATTCGGGGTGGTGTCTTTCCGGTCATGGGTTCCTGCCCTGAGTCGGTCCGGGTGGACCTTCGAGTCCGCCCGGGATGGAACTTCAGGGCAACGCCGTCGCGCGCAACCGGCCAGCCGGGGAGGGCCGTCCGGGCGGTGCCTGCGCTCGTACGGCCTTCTCGGGTTGCGGAGGGGAAGAGGCCGGTCCTGCGGTCAGGAGGGCCGGGCCTGCGGTCAGAGGGCCGGGGGTCAGAGCGCCTGGGTCAGAGGACCCGCGGTCAGAGGGCCTGCGGGAAGGAGAAGAGCCGCTCCGGGTCGTACCGCCCCTTCAGCTTCTTCAGGCGTCCGGCGGCCGGGCCGTAGTACGCGGTGCGCCAGTCCTTCAGGGACGGGTCGGTGTAGTTCTGGTACGCCGCGCCGGACGCGTACGGACGCATCGCCGTGTGGGTGCCGTCGAGCCAGGCGCGGGAAGCGGTGCCCGAGGTGCCGGCCCGCCAGGCGCCGACGTACTGGGCGAGCATCCGCTCGCGTCGGTGCACGAAGGCCGTCGCCGTCGGGTCGACCCGGTTGACGGCGCCGCCGAGCGCGGTCAGGGCCACGCTGCCGGGGCCGCCCGCGACCTTCTCGACCCGGGTGAGCAGGGCCCGTACACCGGCATCGGAGAGTGAGCGGGAGTAGAAGTCCGAGCGTGCCGCGTAGGTCTCGCGGCCGAGCGCGCCCGCCGTGTCCCGGCCCGGGGTGGAGCCCGGCAGATGACACAGCGCGTCATCACTGAAACCCGCGCAGCCCGCGTACACCTCCATCGCGTCGAGGTACGAGCGCCGCTTCAGGGAGACGTTGGAGGCGGAGCCGGGACCGCCGGGGCCGTCGGCGAGACGGTCGACGGCGTTCTGCAGCTCGCCGTAGGTTCCCATCGAGAACACCGCGAGCGAGATCGTCGGGCCGCCGCCCGGCGCGGCGGCCAGGTGCAGGGACGACCAGATCTCGTCGGGCTGGTCGGGGCCCCACTCCTGCCAGGCCTTGAGCAGGGCGGTCGCCTTCCGCCAGGGCCAGGTCAGATAGCCGGTGACGCCCTGCGGCGCCGGATGCGTACGGAACTCAAGGTCGGTGACGACGCCGAAGTTGCCGTTGCCCGCGCCGCGCAACGCCCAGAACAGGTCTGCGTTTTCGTCGGTCCCGTCGGCGGAGCAGACAAGACGGCGGCCGTCGGCGGTGATGACGGTGGCCCGGGTGAGGCTGTCGCAGGTGAGGCCGTACGCCCGCGAGGTGACGCCGTGGCCGCCGCCGAGGGTGAGTCCGGAGACGCCTACGGAGGGGCAGGAGCCCGCGGGCACGGTCACGCCCTTCGCGGCCAACGGCCGGTAGACGTCGATGAGTTTGGCGCCCGCGCCGACGGTCGCCGAACCCGCGGAGGCGCGCACCGACTTCAGCAGGGACACGTCGAGGATCAGACGCCCGTCCCCGGAGGACCAACCCGCGTACGAATGGCCGCCGTTGCGTATGGATATCGGCGTCCTGCTCTTCCGCGCGAACTCGAGGGCGGTACGGATGTCGTCCTCGTGCGCGACATAGGCGACCGCGGCGGGCTTCAGGGCGTCGAAGCGGGTGTTGTAGAGCTGGCGGGCCGAGGGCCAGTCGGCGTCGCCGGGGCGGACGAGTTCGCCGTCGAGGCCCCTGGCGAACGCGGTCCAGGCCGGGCCGGTCGGGCGCTTCGAGGCCGCGCCCGTGCCCGTGGCCATGCTGGTGGTGGTGCCCGCCGGGCCGCTCGGCGCCTTGCCGTTGCCGCCCGCGCCGGTGCTGCACGCGCTCGCGCCCGCGCCCAACGCGAGGGCCGCGCCTGCCGTGATGACCCCGCGCCGCCCGATGTCCTTGGTGCTCGTGGTGCGCGTGGTGCGCGTGGTGCGCGTGTTGCTCGTGGTGCCCGTCCTGCGGTCCATGTCGCCTCGCCTCCCGCAGGACGAGACGAGGGCCGGGGCGGCCGGGTTCCACCCGGACAGGCAAGGGGTGCTCAGGGGCGGGCCAGGTGCTCCTCGGCGTCCGAACGCGCCTTGGACCGGGCCCGTCTCGCCGGTCCGCGCCAGCCGCAACTGCACCGCGCCGCGCAGAAGCGGCCCTGTTCGACGGTGGCGGTGCGGTGTTCGGCGTCCTCGGCCGGGTCCTGTTGCGCTGACACCCGGCCACCGTAGCGGGCCGAGGTGAACACCCGGATCGGACCGCGGGGGCCCCGGGGGCGTGCGGGGCGTGCGGGGTGGCTTGCGGCGGTGGTGCGTGACGGGTTGCGGCAGCCGTCGTTAGGCGGAACGAGAAGGGGGGCCGTGGGACGGCCCAGTGTTGGGGGTAGGCAGGCGATGGTGCAGCAGCACAGGCGCGGAGGCGGCTCTGCCGTCACCGCCGTGGCGGGCGGGGCCCTGGCTTCCCTGGTGTTGGTCACGACGGGGTGTTCCGGCGGCGGTGCCGCGGCCGAGGACCAGCAGGCCGCCGACCCGGTGGACACCGTGCACCGCGCGGTCGAGGCCCTGCGCTCCGCGGGCAGCGCCAAGGCGCGTACGTCGATGGAGATGGCCAGCGGTGGCACCCGCGTCACCATCCGTGGCGAGGGCGTGTACGACTTCGAGAAGCCGCTCGGCCGCCTCAAGGTGATGCTGCCCCAGGACCCGGCCGGCGTCGACGAGCACCGTCCGATCACCGAACTCCTCACCCCCGGCGCCCTCTATATGAAGAACCGCGGCGCGGGCGTGCCCGCCGACAAGTGGGTGCGCATCGACACCGCGGGCCTCGCCGACGGCAACCTCGTCACCGGCGGCGCCACCGACCCGCTGGCCGCCGCCGAGCTGCTGCTCGGCGCGAGCGCTGTCTCGTACGTGGGGGAGACCCGGCTCGCGGGCGTGCCCGTGCGGCACTACCGCGGTACGACCGAGATCGGGCGGGCGGCCGAGCGGGCCTCCGGCGCCAACCGGAAGGTGCTGCGCGCGGCGGCGAAAGGGTTCTCCGAGGACACGGTGCCGTTCGACGCGTACCTCGACGAGCAGGGCCGGCTGCGGAAGATCCGGCACCGGTTCAGCTTCGCCAACGACGTACGCGCCGACGGCGTACGGGCGGAGGGGGCGGCGGCGCAGGGCGGGGACGTGATGGTCGCCTCGACGACGCTGCTCTCCGACTTCGGCACCGCCGTCAAGGCCGAACTGCCCGCCGCCGAGGACATCTTCGCCGGGAAGATCGCCGGCTCGTAACGTCTCGCGCGCCCCGAAAGTGCCCGGACCGGGGGGCGAGTTCACGTCGCAAATAGCCCGTCCGTGCCATGCGCGTTGCGTAGGCCGCTCCCTACTCTGGGAAGTCGGTGACGGCAAGGAAGAGGTGATGCGCGTGGCTCCGACGATCGGCAAGACGGCCAGGACGGCGGTTCACGATCACGTCGCCCTCGCCGAGATCGAGCTCTGCGGCGAGTTGATCATCGCCGCGTCCATGGCGGACGAGGAGCGGCTCAGCACCGACCGGATCGACGAGGTGCTGAGGGTGGCCGAGGCGGAGGAGCCCCGCGGCCGCCCGTGAACGTCAGGTGCGCAGCAGCCGGGCGATGGCCTTCGTCGCTTCCTCGACCTTCGCGTCGATCTCCTCGCCGCCCTTGACCGCGCCCTGAGCGGAGCTCTCAATTGCTGCAGTCGCGACGCAGTGGCGCAGGTGCTCCTCAAGGAGCTGGAGGGCGAAGGACTGCAGGGCCTTTGTACTGGCGGAGACCTGGGTAAGTATGTCGATGCAGTAGACGTCCTCTTCGACCATGCGCTGCAGGCCGCGGATCTGGCCCTCGATGCGGCGCAGTCGTTTGAGGTGCTCGTCCTTCTGTTTGTGGTAGCCGTGCACACCGCGGTCGTGGTCGGTGAGCTGGGTCTCCGCGTCAGCGGAGGGTGCCGTGCTCGCCGCCGCGCCGGCCTCGGTGGTCGTCATCGCGTCCTCCTGGTGGTCCTGCCGTCGTGAAGGCCGTGGTGGAGCTCTTGTCCCCTAAGGGTCCATATACCCCTGGTGGGTATATGGTACCGGATATTTCGGGTCCCCGCCGGGCCCCGTGCGGAGGACTCTTCTCGATGGGCGACACTGGAGGACGGCCGGTTAGCCGTGGCCGGATGATGCCTCTAGCATCAGCCTGACCGAATCCAAAGCACCCCGAGGACCCCACGTGCGCTTTCGTCTGACCCCCAGGGAGACGAGCTTCTACGACATGTTCTCCGCATCCGCGGACAACATCGTCACGGGCTCCAAGCTCCTGATGGAACTGCTCGGGGCGGACACCTCCGCCCGGGCCGAGATCGCAGAGCGGATGCGGGCCGCGGAGCACGCCGGAGACGACGCGACGCACGCGATCTTCCACCAGCTGAACTCCTCGTTCATCACGCCGTTCGACCGCGAGGACATCTACAACCTCGCCTCGTCCCTCGACGACATCATGGACTTCATGGAGGAGGCCGTCGACCTCGTCGTCCTCTACCAGGTCGAGGAGCTCCCCAAGGGTGTCGAGCAGCAGATCGAGGTGCTCGCCCGCGCCGCCGAGCTGACCGCCGAGGCCATGCCGCACCTGCGGACCATGGAGAACCTCACGGAGTACTGGATCGAGGTCAACCGCCTGGAGAACCAGGCCGACCAGATCCACCGCAAGCTGCTCGCCCACCTCTTCAACGGCAAGTACGACGCCATGGAGGTGCTGAAGCTGAAGCAGATCGTGGACGTTCTGGAGGAGGCGGCCGACGCGTTCGAGCACGTCGCCAACACCGTGGAGACCATCGCGGTCAAGGAGTCCTGACCCCTCCATGGACACCTTCGCTTTGATCGTGACCATCGGCGTCGCGCTCGGATTCACGTACACCAACGGCTTTCACGACTCCGCGAACGCCATCGCGACCTCCGTCTCCACGCGTGCGCTGACGCCGCGTGCGGCGCTCGCGATGGCCGCGGTGATGAACCTCGCCGGCGCCTTCCTGGGCAGCGGCGTCGCCAAGACCGTCAGTGAGGGGATCATCGAGACCCCGCACGGCGACAAGGGCATGTGGATCCTCTTCGCCGCCCTCATCGGCGCGATCGTCTGGAACCTCATCACCTGGTACTTCGGACTGCCCTCCTCCTCGTCGCACGCGCTCTTCGGCGGCATGGTCGGCGCGGCGCTCGCGGGCGGCATCGGCGTCATCTGGTCCGGGGTGGTCGACAAGATCGTCATCCCGATGTTCCTCTCCCCGCTGGTCGGCCTCATCGCCGGTTACCTGGTGATGTGCGCGATCATGTGGATGTTCCGCAAGTCCAACCCGCACAAGGCCAAGCGCGGATTCCGGATCGCGCAGACCGTCTCGGCGGCCGGCATGGCTCTCGGTCACGGTCTGCAGGACGCCCAGAAGACGATGGGCATCGTGGTGATGGCCCTCGTCATCTCCGATGTGCAGAGCGCCGACGCGCCGATCCCGGTGTGGGTCAAGGTCGCCTGTGCGGTGATGCTCTCCGCCGGTACGTACGCGGGTGGCTGGCGCATCATGCGGACCCTCGGCCGCAAGATCATCGAGCTGGACCCGCCGCAGGGCTTCGCGGCCGAGACCACCGGCGCGGGCATCATGTTCACGACCGCGTTCATGTTCCACGCGCCGATCTCCACCACCCACGTGATCACTTCCGCGATCATGGGCGTCGGTGCGACGAAGCGGGTGAACGCTGTCCGCTGGGGGGTCGCCAAGAACATCATCCTCGGCTGGTTTATCACGATGCCGGCGGCGGCCCTTGTCGCCGCGCTCACCTTCTGGATCGTGAACCTGGCGCTCCTGTAACTGCAGGTTCCGCAAGCCTGTAACCGCAGTCCCGCAAGCCTGTCACCGCAGGTCCCGCAAGCGAAATGGGCCCGCACCCCCGAGGGGGTGCGGGCCCTTGCTGTGCGGTGGCACCGCCATGCAGCACCGCACAGCAGTCGAGGGGAAGGCCTAGCCGAAGCGCCCCGAGATGTAGTCCTCGGTCGCCTGGACGGACGGGTTGGAGAAGATCCGCTCCGTCTCGTCGATCTCGACCAGCTTGCCGGGCTGGCCGACGGCCGCCAGGTTGAAGAACGCCGTGCGGTCGGAGACGCGGGCGGCCTGCTGCATGTTGTGCGTCACGATGACGATCGTGAAGCGCTCCTTCAGCTCGCCGATCAGGTCCTCGATGGCGAGGGTCGAGATCGGGTCGAGCGCCGAGCAGGGCTCGTCCATGAGCAGCACCTGCGGCTCGACCGCGATGGCGCGGGCGATGCAGAGCCGCTGCTGCTGACCGCCGGAGAGGCCCGAACCGGGCTTGTTGAGGCGGTCCTTGACCTCGTTCCAGAGGTTGGCGCCCTTGAGGGACTTCTCCACGATCTCGGCCAGCTCGGCCTTCTTGTACGAGCCGTTGAGCCGCAGGCCCGCCGCCACGTTGTCGAAGATCGACATGGTGGGGAAGGGGTTCGGGCGCTGGAAGACCATGCCGACGGTGCGGCGGACGTTCACCGGGTCGATGCCGGAGGCGTACAGGTCGTCGCCGTCCAGGAGGACCTTGCCCTCGACGCGGCCGCCGGGGGTGACCTCGTGCATGCGGTTGAGGGTGCGCAGGAACGTCGACTTGCCGCAGCCGGAGGGGCCGATGAAGGCCGTCACCGAGCGGGGCTCGACGGTCATCGAGATGTCTTCGATCGCCTTGTGGGATCCGTAGTAGGCGGTGAGACCGCTTACGTCGATTCGCTTGGCCATGGGGATCACTACTTTCGAGAGGGTCGCTTGTCGCTGAGAAGCCGCGTCAGCGGCCCGTCTTCGGGGCCTTCCAGCGGGCGATGCCGCGGGCCACGAGGTTGAGGATCATGATGAAGCCGATGAGGGCGAGCGCCGCTGCCCAGGCGCGGTCGTACGAGGCCTCGGAGCCGGCCGCGTACTGCTGGTAGATGTACAGCGGCAGCGAGCCCTGGGCGCCGTCGAACGGGTTGCTGTTGATGAACGGGTTCACCCACACCAGGAGCAGCACCGGGGCGGTCTCACCGGCGATACGGGCGACGGCCAGCATGACGCCGGTCGTGATGCCGCCGATCGCGGTGGGCAGGACCACCTTGAGGATCGTGCGCCACTTCGGTACGCCGAGGGCGAGCGAGGCCTCGCGCAGCTCGTTCGGGACGAGCTTGAGCATCTCCTCGGTGGAGCGGACGACCACCGGCATCATCAGGATCGACAGCGCCATGGCGCCGGCCCAGCCGGAGAAGTCGAAGCCCAGGATCAGGATCCAGAAGCTGAGGACGAACAGACCCGCGACGATTGACGGGATGCCCGTCATGACGTCGACGAAGAAGGTGACGGCCTTCGCGAGCTTGCCGCGGCCGTACTCGACCAGGTAGATCGCGGTCAGGAGGCCGATCGGCACGGCGATCAGGGAGGCCAGGGCGACCTGCTGGAGCGTACCGATGATGGCGTGGTTGATGCCGCCACCCGGGTCCTGGTCGGCGACGACGCCCATGGAGTGCGAGAGGAAGTACGGGCTGAAGACCTTGCTGCCGCGCTCCACGGTCTCCCAGATCAGGGAGGTGAGCGGGATCACCGCGAGCAGGAACGTCGTCCACACCATCGAGGTGGCGAAGCGGTCCTTGGCCTGGCGCCTGCCCTCCACCACGGCGGCGAGGACGTACGACGCGACCACGAAGAGGACCGCGGCGATCAGGCCCCACTGGACGCGGCTGTCCAGGCCGGCGCCGAGGCCGACGCCCACGGCAGCCGCGGCCGAGCCGAGTGCGACCAGCGGGGAGGCCCAGCGGGGCAGGCGGGGTGCGCGCAGGGTGTCGGGCGTGACGGCCTGGGCGGTGGGTGCGTTGGTGCTCATGCGTTGGCCCCCGAGTACTCCTTGCGGCGGGCGATGATCATGCGGGCCGCGCCGTTGACCAGCAGGGTGATGAGGAACAGGACCAGACCGGAGGCGATCAGGGCGTCCCGTCCGTACTCACTGGCCTCGTTGAACTTGCTGGCGATGTTCTGCGCGAACGTGCCGCCGCCCGGGTCGAGCAGCGAGGCGCCGATCACGAAGCTCGGGGAGAGCACCGTGGCGACGGCGATGGTCTCGCCGAGCGCGCGGCCGAGGCCCAGCATCGAGGCGCTGATGATGCCGGAGCGGCCGAAGGGGAGCACCGACATCCGGATGACTTCCCAGCGGGTCGCGCCGAGGGCCAGGGCGGCCTCCTCGTGCATCTTCGGCGCCTGGAGGAAGACCTCGCGGCTGACGTTGGTGATGATCGGCAGGATCATGATCGCGAGCAGGATGCCCACGGTCATCAGGGAGCGCGGGGCGCCGCCCTGGTAGGCGAGGATCCCGGTCCAGCCGAGGACCGAGTCGAGCCAGGTGTAGAAGCCGGTGAGGTTGGGCGCGAGGACGAGGGCGCCCCACAGGCCGTAGACGATCGAGGGCACCGCGGCGAGCAGGTCGATCACGTACGCGATCGGGCCGGCCAGCTTGCGGGGCGCGTAGTGCGAGATGAACAGCGCGATCCCGACGGCGACCGGAACGGCGATCACCAGCGCGATGATCGAGCTCACGACGGTGCCGAAGGCGAGGACCGCGATGCCGAACTTCGGCGGGATCGCGTTGGCGTCCCACTCGAAGGTGGTCAGGAAGTTCCCCGTGTTGTCCGAGAGCGCGAGCGTGGCCCGGTAGGTCAGGAAGGCCGCGATGGCGGCCATGATCACGAGGAGCAGGATGCCCGAGCCACGGGAGAGGCCGAGGAAGATCCGGTCACCCGGTCGGGTCGCACCGCGGGAGGCGCGCTTCTGCTCGGTGGTGACGGGGGGTGGGGGTGGGGCTGTCTCTGTCTGCGTAGCTATATCCATGAGGATTCTCCGGTCTGCGGAGCCTTGGTACGGGGTGGCCGTACGCGGGGCTCCTGGCGGCGGTGCACCGGACGGTGCGGCCCGGCTCGGCACTGCGAGCCGGGCCGCACTCGGGTCAGCTCAGACCCGCGACGGTCTCGCGGACCTTGGTGATGATCTCGTCGGGGATCGGCGCGTAGTCGTTGTCCTTCAGGACCTTCTGGCCGTCCTCGCTGGAGATGTAGTTGAGGAAGGACTTGGTGGTGGCGAGGGTCTCCGCCTTGTTGCCCTTGTCGCAGACGATCTCGTACGTGACCAGGGTGATCGGGTACGCACCCTCGGCCTGCGGCTTGTAGTTCAGCTCCAGGGCGAGGTCCTTGCCCTTGCCGGTGACCTTGGCCTCGGCGATCGCCTTGGAGGCGTTGTCGACGGTGGCCTTCACCGGCTCCTTGGCCTCGGTCTTCAGGTCGACGGTCTTGATGCCCTCGCCGTAGGAGAGCTCGAAGTAGGAGATGGCGCCGGGCACCTGCTTGACCTGGCTGGAGACGCCGGAGGAGCCGCTGGCGGACTGGCCGCCCTTGGCCTCCCAGGTCTTGCCGGGCTCGTGCGGCCAGGCGTCGGGGGCGGCGCCCTTGAGGTACTTGGTGAAGTTGTCCGTGGTGCCGGACTCGTCCGAGCGGTGGAAGGCCTGGACCTTGGTGTTCGGGAGCTTGGCGTCCGGGTTCAGCTTCTTGATCGCCGGGTCGTCCCAGGTCTTGATCTTGTCGTTGAAGATGTCGGCCAGGGTCTTCGCGTCCAGGACGAGGTTGTCCACGCCGGGGACGTTGTAGCCGACGGCGATCGGGCCGCCGACCATCGGCAGGTCGATGGCCTGGCCGCCCTTGCAGATCTTCTTCGACTTCTCGATCTCGCCCGGCTCCAGCGGCGAGTCCGAGCCCGCGAAGGCCGTCTGGCCCTGCAGGAACGCGGTGATGCCCGCGCCGGAACCGGTCGGGTTGTACTGGACCTGGACGCCCTGGCAGGCCTGGGCGTACGCCTTGGTCCACGCGTCGATGGCGTTCTTCTGTGCGGACGAGCCGGAGGCCGCGAGCTGGCCCTTGGCGTCGTCGCACTTGATGTTGGCGGCGTTCGTCTGCTTGCCGCCGGTGCCAGCGGTGCTGCCGGTCTCGTCGGAGCCGCACGCCGTGAGGGCCAGGGCGCCGGAGACGGCGAGAGCACCGAGAGCGAGGGCCCGCCGGTTCTTGCGCTGAAGCTTCACTTCGGGAGTTCCTTCCAGGAGCCGCGCCGGAGGTGGGACGGCGTGCGGAGTCGTTTCGTTCATGTGCCTCTGCGGGACGGCCGCGATGACCGCGCCACGCGTCGCGCAAGTCCGAAATTAGGCAGGACAGGTGAAGCGGCCGAACGGCGAGAGTGAACGGGGGGTGAACCTCGGAGGGCGGTGCGGTTAGGTCACGGCGGGGTTACGTGTGCTGTGGTCGTTCGGCACCCCCAGGGGGCTCCGCCCCCGGGCCCCCGGCTCCTCAAACGCCGGAGGGGCTTTCCTTGCCCGTCGTTCGGCTTGCGCGTCGTCGTGGTTGCTCGCGCCCCGCGGCGGAGCCGCAAATGTCACAGCCCCGCGCCCCTATCGGGGCAGCCCCGGTTACGGGAAGGGGCGGGGCTGGGGAAGAAGGGCCAGCCACGCGTCCACCAGTTCCCGGTCCCGTACCTGCGTGAGGCGGGCACGGGCCTCGTCCGGGGGGAGCCAGACCGCCGCGTCCACCTCGGAGTTGGGGACGAAGGCGCCCGGGCCCGCTTCCGCCGCCCAGTAGTGGACCCGCTTGGGGCGGCCCCGTACGACGTAGTGCGCTGTGGGCAGGGGCGGGCCCGGGGTGCACGTCGAGCCCGTCTCCTCGCGTACCTCGCGCACCGCCGCCGCCAAGGCGTCCTCGCCGGCCTTCAGCTTGCCCTTGGGGTGGGACCAGTCGTCGTACTTCGGCCGGTGGACCAGGCACACCTGAAGCCCGGAGGGCGACTGCCGCCACAGCACGCAGCCCGCCGCGAGGATCGGGGGCGGGGCCGGGGTCATGGGGTGCTCACGGCGCGGTCCGCAGAAGCGTTTCGGCGCCAGACCGCCTGGAAGGCGAAGCGGGCCGCCTCCACGTCGTGGCGCTGGTCGGCGTGGAGCACGCCGAGTGCGTACGCCGTGGCCGGGGCGATGCGCGGGGTGCGGGCGGCGGAGGCCGCGGCCGTGGCGGCCTCGGCGGCGTCGCGGTGGCGGTCGAGCGCCTGGCCCGCGCCGATCAGGCGGACGTCGTGGCCGGGTTCGAGTCCGAGGGCCTCCTGGGCGTACCGGTGCAGCCGGAGCAGCAGCCGTACCTGGTGCCAGGGCGTGTCCTGGGACTCGGGGGCGGCGTCGGTGCCGAGGCCGTGCAGGAGCGCCTCGGCGTTGTACGGATGCCCGGCCCGTACGAGCGGAAGGGCCGCCACCGCCTCGTTCAGGCGGGCCTCGACGTCCGCCGCGAACGGCGCGAGCGGGTGGCCGGACGCGTCCCGGCGCAGCGGCACCTCGCTGGCGAGCACGGCGACCGCGTCCGCGACCGCGTGGAAGCGGGACGAGCCGAGCGCCTGCAGGGCCGTGGAGTGGGCGCGGGTCCTGGCCAGGGTGAGCTGACGCTCGACCAGCGCGCCCGCCTTGGCCGCGCCGACGGTCAGGCCGCCGTTCTGGGTGGGTACGGCGGGGCCGCGCCCCGCGACCGGGCCCGCCGGGGAGAGCCGGTGCAGGGCGCCGATGAGCCGGTCGAGGCGGGCCGCGTAGGCGTGCTCGCGCGCCAACGTGCCGGAGAGCCAGGCGAGTTCGGCGCGCAGCTGGTCCGACCACTCGGCGTCGAGCAGCGGCCGGAAGGTGTGCAGGGTGCCGCTGATCCTGCGGGCCGCGGCGCGCAGGGCGAGGGCGGGTTCGGCGGCCTCCTCCGTACTGCTCTCCCGGTGCTGGCGCAGGGCGCGCAGGAATTCCGTGGCCTGCGCGCGTAGATAGCGCGCGAGCACCTCCCCGGCCACGGGTGCCCCGGCCATATGGCCCCCGGCCACATGGGTCCCGGCCATATGGGTCCCGGCCACGGGTGCCCCGGCCACGGGGGTGTCGCTGTCAGGGTGTCGCTGAGCCACGCCGGCGCCTCCGGGCGTCAATGAGCATCTCCTGTACGTTCCGTAGCGGCTGGCCCTCCGGGTCGAGAGCCTGCCGGGTCCAGTCGCCGTCCGGGCCGAGGTGCCAGGAGGCGGTGGAGTCGGACATGCCGGTCTCCAGAAGGCGGTTGAGGGCCGCGCGGTGGGCCGGGTCCGTGACCCTGACCAGTGCCTCGATACGGCGGTCGAGGTTGCGGTGCATCATGTCGGCGCTGCCGATCCACACCTCGGGTTCGCCGCCGTTGCCGAAGGCGAACACCCGGGAGTGCTCGAGGAAGCGGCCGAGGACGGACCGGACCCGGATGTTCTCCGAGAGCCCGGTCACGCCGGGGCGGATCGCGCAGATCCCGCGGACCCAGATGTCGACCGGCACGCCCGCCGTCGAGGCCCGGTAGAGCGCGTCGATGACGGCCTCGTCGACCATCGAGTTGACCTTGATGCGGACATGGGCGGGGCGGCCCGCGCGGTGGTGCTGGACTTCCTTCTCGATCCGGGAGATCAGTCCGTCGCGCAGGGACCTGGGGGCGACCAGGAGGCGGCGGTAGGTCTCGCGGCGCGAGTAGCCGGAGAGCCGGTTGAAGAGGTCGGAGAGGTCCGCGCCGACCTGCTGGTCGGCGGTGAGCAGCCCGAGGTCCTCGTACAGGCGGGCCGTCTTCGGGTGGTAGTTGCCGGTGCCGACGTGGCTGTAGCGGCGCAGCGTCTCGCCCTCCTGGCGGACCACGAGCGACAGCTTGCAGTGCGTCTTCAGGCCGACGAGCCCGTACACGACATGGCAGCCTGCCTCCTCCAGCTTGCGGGCCCACTTGATGTTGGCCTGCTCGTCGAAGCGGGCCTTGATCTCGACCAGGACGAGGACCTGCTTGCCGGACTCGGCGGCGTCGATGAGGGCGTCCACTATCGGGGAGTCGCCCGAAGTCCGGTACAGGGTCTGCTTGATGGCGAGGACGTCCGGGTCGGCGGCGGCCTGTTCCAGGAAGGCCTGTACGGAGGTGGAGAACGAGTCGTACGGGTGGTGCAGGAGTACGTCGCGTTCGCGCAGGGCCGCGAAGATGTCGGGCGCGGAGGCCGATTCGACCTCGGCGAGGTCGCGGTGGGTGCCCGCGACGAACTTCGGGTACTTCAGCTCGGGCCGGTCGAGGCTCGCTATGCCGAAGAGGCCGGTGAGGTCGAGCGGCCCCGGCAGCGGGTAGACCTCGGCCTCGGAGATCTTCAGCTCGCGGATCAGCAGGTCGAGGATGTGGCGGTCGATGGACTCCTCGACCTCCAGGCGCACGGGCGGGCCGAAGCGGCGCCGCATGAGCTCCTTCTCCAGGGCCTTGAGGAGGTTCTCGGCGTCGTCCTCCTCCACCTCCAGATCCTCGTTCCTGGTGACCCGGAACATGTGGTGGGCCTCCACCTCCATGCCGGGGAACAGCTCCTCGAGGTGGGCGGGCGCGGCGATGACGTCCTCGACGGGCACGTACCGGCCGGGCGAGGCCTCCAGGAAGCGGCTGAGCAGCGGCGGGACCTTGACGCGGGCGAAGTGCCGGTGACCGCTGACCGGGTTGCGCACGACGACGGCCAGGTTCAGGGAGAGGCCCGAGATGTACGGGAAGGGGTGCGCCGGGTCGACGGCCAGCGGGGTCAGCACGGGGAAGATCCGCTGCCGGAACAGGGTGAAGAGGCGGGCCTGTTCCTTCTCGGTGAGCTCGGCCCAGCGGAAGATGCCGATGCCCTCGTCGGCGAGGGATGGCGCCACGTCGTCCTGGAAGCAGGCGGCGTGCCGGGCCATGAGCTCGCGGGTGCGGGTCCAGATCAGGTCCAGGACCTCGCGGGGCTGCAGTCCGGAGGCGGAGCGGGTGGCGACGCCGGTGGCGATACGGCGCTTCAGTCCGGCCACGCGGACCATGAAGAACTCGTCCAGGTTGGACGCGAAGATCGCCAGGAAGTTGGCGCGCTCCAGGAGCGGGGTGTGCGGGTCCTCGGCGAGTTCGAGCACCCGCTCGTTGAAGGCGAGCCAGCTGCGCTCCCGGTCCAGGAACCGCCCCTGCGGCAGCTCGGCGCCGGCCCCGCTCTCGACGTACCTCTCGTACCCCTCGTACGTGTCGAGGTCGGCGTCGATGTCCGGTTCGAGGTCGGAGACGGCGGCGGCGACGGTGTGCGGGCGGTGGGCCGCGATGGAACCGACGGAGGGCTGGGCGTGCTGAGCAGCTGCCTGGGCGCTGGGCTGGTTCATGAAGCCATTCTTCCGCGTACCGGCGGTTCCAGGCGCGCCGAATAGTCCCGCTCTGGGGGACGGAATCTCGGGATCGGGTACGGCCGGCTGCATTCCGTGAGCCTGGCAAGGCTGCCTGAACCGTTGGTTACGGCGACATGACGTGCGGGACATCGGCGGGCGTCCCCGCGGCGACCGCCGATGTCCCGGTCAGGCGCTGTCAGGGCGTGCGGCGCCGCAGTACCAGGAACGCGGCCCAGACGGCGGCCGCCGCGAGGGCGAGGACGATGCCGGTCTCGATGAACTGGGTGTACCAGAAGTGGGAACGCGGGTGGTAGTCGAGGAACCAGCCCGCGATACGGGTGTCCGAGGGGCACGAGAAGTGTGCCATCTGGTCCGGGGTGCACTGGCGGGCGACGAAGCGCTCGCCCGCGGCGTTGGTGACGCCGGAGTCGGTCATGAACGCGCCGCGCGGCAGGGCCTTGATCCAGTGCGGCTCCATGGTGGTCGTGGGCCCGGAGGCCTGGGCGACCGGCAGGAACTGCCAGCGCAGGCTGCCGAGGAGCGCGAGCACGGCGCCGGTGACGAGGCCGGTGAGCGAGGCGGCCAGCAGGGTGCGGCGCACGAGCAGCCCGGTCAGGGTGCCGATGGCCACGGCCAACAGGCAGTACGCGACGAGTACGGGGCCGCTCGCCTCGTAGACGCCGCGGTCGGACCAGTGCATGTCCCAGCTGCCGAGCAGGTCGGCGGCGCCGAAGCGGAAGACGGCCATCAGGGTCAGGGCGACGGCGGCGGCGATCGCCGCGGCCGTGGTCAGCCGGGAGGCGAGCCAGCGGGCGGGCGGGACGGACTGTGTCCAGGCCAGCTTGTGGGCGCCGGACTCCAGCTCGCGGGCGACGAACGGGCCGGCGACGAAGACGCCGACGGCGAGGGGCAGCAGCAGCAGGGCGTGCGAGGCCTTGAGCATGGCCTCCCGGAGCAGGTGCTCCCCGTCGGCGAAGCCGAGGAAGGTGGCTTCGCAGGGGACGGCCTCGCCGCAGTCCGTGACGGGCGGGTAGGCGCTCGCGCCCCAGCGCAGGAAGGCGGTCGCGGCGGCGGCGAGGAGCAGGGCGAGGAGCAGGGTGTGCAGGGTGGTGCGGTGCAGGCGCAGTTCCACCCAGCGGGGGCCTTTGAGGGTGGCTGTACTCACCGCGCCACCTCCCGCTCGGCGTCGGGCGTGAGCAGCGCGGGGGCGCTGGGGGAGCGGAGATGGGCGAGCAACAGGTCCTCCAGGGACGGTTCCTGGGCCTCCCAGTCGGCGGCTATCGGGCCGTCGGGGCGGATCAGGGCGGTGGTGCCGCGGCCGGTGGCGCGGGACTCGACGACGGTGTGCGGGGCGAGTTCGGCGGCGGGACGGCGGCCGGTGACCAGGCAGTGCGCGGCGACCAGGTCGTCGATGGGGCCGCCGAGGCGGATCCGGCCGCCGGAGACGAGCAGCAGGTGGTCGCAGGAGTCGGCCAGTTCGCCCACGATGTGCGAGGACATCACGACGGTGGTGCCGTGCTCGGCGGCCTGGGCCATCAGGGTGCCCATGAGCTGGTGCCGGGCGAGCGGGTCGAGGTCGGCCATCGGCTCGTCGAGGAGCAGCAGTTCGGCCCGCTTGCCGAGGGCCAGGGCGAGCGCGACGCGGGTGCGCTGGCCGCCGGAGAGCGTACGGACCCGTGCGCCTGGGTCCAACTCCCCTTCCGCCACGACGCGCTGGGCGCACTCGGCGTCCCAGCGGCCGGGATTGAGCTCGGCGCCGAGGCGGAGCGTGTCGGCGATGCTGAGCTGCGGGTGGAGCGGCTTGTCCTGGGCGACGTACGCGATCCGGGCGCGGGCGGCGGCCGGGCTGGTGCCGAGGACGGTGAGGCGGCCCGCGGTGGGGTGGGCGAGCCCGGCCGCGAGGGCGAGGAGCGTGGACTTGCCCGCGCCGTTCGGGCCGACGACGGCGCAGATCCGGCCGGTAGGCAGCCGGAAGGAGCAGTCGTCGAGCGCCGGGCCGCGGCGCCCGTACGTCTTGCCCAGTGCGGCCGCCTCGATGGCGGTTCCGGTCATGCGGGGTCTCCCTTGGCTGTGCGCTTCGGTCCGGCTGCGCGCGTCGGTTCGGTGGTGCGCTTCGGTCCGGCTGCGCGTGTCGGTTCGGTGGTGCGCTTCGGTCCGGCTGCGCGCGTCGGTCCGGCTGTGCGCTTCGGTCGCGTGGACCGGTCCGTCGACTGCTGCGTGAACTGCTCTTCGAGTACGGCCGTGAACAGGGCTGCCACGTCGTCCCGTTCGAGCCCCGCGGCGCGGGCGCGCTCGGCCCAGCGGCTGAGTTCGCCGTGCAGCGGGGAGTCGGCGGGTGCGGCCCCCAGTGACCTCGTCACGAAGGTGCCGAGGCCGCGGCGGGCCTCCACCAGGCCCTCGCGTTCCAGTTCGCGGTAGGCCTTCAGCACCGTGTTCGGGTTGATGGCCGTGGCCTCGACGACCTCGCGGGCCGTGGGCAGCTTGTCGCCCGGTTCCAACAGGCCGAGGCGCAGCGCCTGTTTGGTCTGCTGCACGAGTTGGACGTACGTGGCGACACCGCTGCGCCGGTCGATCCGGTAGGCGAACACGTCTGCTCAACCCCCTTTCACTAATCAAGTAGTGAAAGGGTGATCCAAAGAAGGGGCGGCGTCAAGGGCTGAAGCCCTCGATGCCGCCCCAACGGTCATTCGGATGCCGCCCCCAACGGTCATTCAGGGGCGCCGAGTTGAGGAGAGCCTCACGTCTCCGTGCGGTACATCAGGTCCGTCTCGTGCGTGCTGAAGCCGAGCCGCTCGTAGACCGAGACGGCCGCCTTGTTGTCCGCGTCCACGTACAGCATCGCCGTCGGAAGGCCCGCGGCCGCCAGGTGGCGCAGGCCGATCGCGGTGAGCGCCTTGCCGAGGCCGGTGCCCTGGGCGGCGGGGCGGACGCCCACGACGTACACCTCGCCGAGGCCCTCCGCTGCGTGCACCTTCGTCCAGTGGAAGCCGAGCAGCTCGCCCGCGGCGTTCTCGGCCAGGAAGAAGCCCGACGGGTCGAACCAGGGCTCGGCCTTGCGGTCGTCGAGGTCGCGCTGGGTGAGGGAGCCCTGCTCGGGGTGGTGCGCGAAGGCCTCCGCGTTGGCCGCGAGCCACTCCGCGTCGTCCTGCCCGGGCTCGAAGGTGCGTACGGTCACGCCCGCGGGCAGGGCCGGCTCGGCGATCGCGTCGGGGCTCAACGGGCGCCTCATCTGCCGCAGTTCACGGAAGAGCGTGAGGCCGAGGACCTGCGCGAGGTGCCGGGCTGCGGCGTGCCCGCCGTGCGCCCAGACCCGCAGCCGCTTGCCGGAGGAGGCGAGCAGCGCGGTGCCGAGGGCCCGGCCGTGGCCGTGGCCGCGGTGCCCGGGGTGGACCACGAGTTCACCGGCCGGGGCCTCGACCGGGTCGGTGTCCTCCAACTGGGCGTACCCCACGAGTTCGCCGCCGACGTCGAGCAGGAGGTGCCGCACGCCGTCGCGCGGGCCTCCGCGCAGCTGCAGCCGGCCCTGCTCGGACACGGCCTGCTGGCCGTCGGCGCGGGCGGCGTCGGCGAGCAGCGCGAGCACGGCGTCGGCCTGTTCCTCGGTGAGCGCGTCGAGGGTCTGGATCGAACGCGGCGGGACCGCGGGAGCTGCGTCTGTCATGCCCTTGAGCGTACGTCGATTCGCGCCGGTAACCCCATGGGCGGGTCCGCGAAGTCACGCCGCAGGGCCGCCGCAGGGCCGCCCTCCGGGCGACGACGGGACTTCGCGGACACGCCCATGGAACCGGCGGTGGTAGCGCCGCTCGCCGGTCGGTCGGGCGACCCCGGGGGCAACCTGCTCGTAACCCGCCACCCCCTGTTGCGCTACGCGCGTTGACTCTAGGCTGCCGCTCGACCGTGCGGACTGTGAAGGGGAACAGATGTCAGGCAGAGCTCAACGGCGCCGTATCGGGGGCCGGTTGGTGGTGGGCGTCGTGGCGCTCGGTGCGAGCGTCGGGGTGCTCGCGGCGGCGCTGCCCGCGGGCGCCGAGGGGGCGCGCGGGACGGACCGGGGGCGCACGGTGGACGTGCAACTGCTCTCGTTCAACGATCTGCACGGAAACCTGGAGCCGCCCGCGGGTTCCTCGGGCCAGGTGACCGAGCGCCAGGAGGACGGCAGCGAGCAGAAGATCGACGCGGGCGGGGTCGAGTACCTCGCGACGTCGCTGCGCGAGGCCCGCAAGGGGCACCGCTACAGCGCGACCGTAGCGGCCGGTGACCTGATCGGCGGCTCGCCGCTGCTTTCCGGCCTGTTCCACGACGAGCCGACCGTCGAGGCGCTGAACAAGCTGGACCTCGACGTCAGCGGCGTCGGCAACCACGAGTTCGACGAGGGCCGCGCCGAGCTGCAGCGCATCCAGCGCGGCGGCTGCCACCCGAAGGACGGCTGCTACGAGGACGGCAAGGAGTTCAAGGGCGCCGACTTCCCGTACCTCACGGCGAACGTGACGGACGAGAAGACCGGCAAGCCGCTCCTGAAGCCGTACACCGTGTGGAAGAAGAACGGGGTGAAGATCGGCTTCATCGGCCTCACCCTGGAGGGCACCCCGGACATCGTCTCCGCCGAGGGCATCAAGGGCCTGAAGTTCCACGACGAGATCGAGACGATCGACAAGTACGCCAAGGAGCTGGACAAGCAGGGCGTGAAGTCGATCGTCGCGCTCGTCCACGAGGGCGGCGAGCCGGCCTCGCAGGCGTACAACTACGACTGCGACAGCCCCGGTCCCGGTGACGGCGTCTCCGGGCCGATCACCGAGATAGCCAAGGGCGTCACGCCCAAGGTGGACGCCTTCGTCACGGGCCACACCCACCAGGCGTACGTGTGCAGCATCCCGGACCCCGCGGGCAAGCCGCGCCTGGTCACCTCGGCCTCGTCGTACGGGAAGCTCTACACCGACACGACGCTGACGTACGACCGCAAGACCAAGGACATCGTGCGCGCGGGCGTGCGGTCCGCGAACAAGGTCGTACGCCGGGACGTGCCCAAGGCCGCCGACATGACCTCGCTGATCGAGCGCTGGAACAAGCTGGCCGCGCCGATCGCGAGCAAGCCGGTGGGCTACATCTCCAGTGACATCCCGGGCCGCGGCGCGGGCACGCCCGAGCAGCCGCTCGGCGACCTGATCGCGGACGCCCAGCTCGCGCACGCCAAGTCCCTCGACGACAAGGCGGCGCTCACCCTGATGAACCCGGGCGGCATCCGCTCCGACCTCGTCCACAAGGCGAGCGGCAGCGAGGGCGACGGGGTGGTGACGTACGGCGAGGCCTTCACGGTGCAGCCGTTCAGCAACACCGTGAACCTGGTCGACCTCACCGGCGCCCAGCTGGTAACCGCGCTGAAGCAGCAGGTCAGCGGCCCGAACGAGGCCTCCCCGAAGATCCTTCAGGTCTCGGAGGGCCTCACGTACACGCTCGATATGACCCAGGCGGGCGCGGACCGCGTCGTCACCGACTCGATCCGCCTCGACGGCAAGCCGATCGACGAGGCCGCCACCTACCGGGTCGCCCTGAACTCGTTCCTCGCGGGCGGCGGCGACGGCTTCACCGAGCTCGGCAAGGGCAAGAACCCGCTGGTCGGCAGCGACGACCTGAAGGCCTTCAACGACTACCTGGCCGCCAACTCCTCGGCGGACCAGCCGATCGCGCCGCCCAAGGCGGACCGCATCACCGTCGTGAAGTGATGTCACAGTGTGACGTTGTTCAAGTGACGCTTTCCTGCCCCTACCCCCGGTAGGGACTTGCTGTGGGGGGTGGCGTGCATGGTCAGATGACCCGATGCGCACCACCCCCCACCGCATATCCACAGATCGTCCAGACAACGTTTACGAGAGCAGGCCCGTCGACGGCTACGAGAACCCGTACGACGAGCTGGCCGCCCTGGCTGGCAACCCGCTCGACGAGTTCCTGCACGAGGCCGACCCGGATGATGACGACTGGTCGCCGCCCAACCACCGCCGCAACAGCCGCCGAAAACGCAACCGCTTCGCGGGGCTGCCGATCGCCGCCAAGGTTGTCGTGCTGCTCCTGGTCGTGACGGCCTTCCTCGGCCTCGGCGACCGCTGGGCGCTCCTCTACACCGAGCACGAGGCCGCCGCGAAGCTCAAGGACGCGATGCACCTCAGCGCCGCCCCCGAGGTCGACATCGACGGCTTCCCCTTCCTCACCCAGGCCCTCGACGACCGCCTGGACACGGTCCGCCTCACCGTCCCCGACGTGGCCGCCGACCGCATCTCCCTCGCCAAGGTCGGAGCCACCGCCCACGACGTACGGATCAAGGGCGGCCTGCTCGACTTCAAGGGCGCCGAGATCGGCTCCATGGACGGCGAGGTGCTCCTCTCCTTCGACGACCTGAACCGTGAACTGGGCGCCTCCCAGGTCACGTTCACCGCCCGCGGCCATGACCGGGTGATCGCCCGCGGCACCCTGCCCGTCGCCGGGCACGATCTGCGGGTGGCCGCCGAGGCCCGCATCCAGCGCAGCGGCGACCACGGCATCTCGACCCGGATCGGCGGCATGCGCCTCGACATCGGCGACCTGGCCACGTACCGCCCCGGCACCGGGCCGGACGAGGGCCTCCATCTGAGCCCCAAGTCCGCTGCCCGGCTGCGCCACGAGACGGACAAGCTGAAGGCCCTCTTCCGGGTCGACGCGGTCGTCGAGCGGCTCGGCGTGCCCGACTCTGCGGTCCGCGCCGCGCTGCGCAACGAGCGGAAGCTCGCCGAACTCACCGGCTCCCCGCACTTCGTCAAGAAGCTGATGAAGCTCAACCTGATCGACGTCGCGATGGGCCACCCCTGGCTCCTGAAGAAGCTCGGCCTCGACCCGGCCCTCCTCGACGGCCTCACCGAACTCACCCGCCCCGCCCTCGCCGACCGCCTCTCCCTCGGCTTCCAGCTCCCGAAACTGCCGGGCACCGGGGATGTACGGCTGCGCGACGTGAAGGTCGAGAAGGACGGCATCCGGGTGCGGCTCAGCGGGGTGGGGCTGACGTTCGACAAGTGATCGACAAGTAGGGGGCCCAACTCCCTCCGCACGTTTGTCACTTACGTATCTGTCGCCCCGCCCGCCCCCTGTGCTTCGCTCCCTGTCATGACCATCGACCGACGGGGATTCCTCACGGGAGCGGCGGCCCTCTCCGCCGCCGGGCTCCTCACCTGCGCCGGCACGGCTGCCGCGCACGCGGGGTCCGCCACCGCCCTGGTTGCCCAGGGCTGGATGGCGGGCCTCGCCGACGGCGCCGCGCTGAGCTCACTCACGATTCCGGGCACGCACGACTCGGGGGCGCGCTTCGGCGGCCCCTGGACCGAGTGCCAGAACACCACCATCGCCGAGCAGCTGAACTCCGGCATCCGCTTCCTCGACGTGCGCTGCCGCGCCATCGAGGGCTCCTTCGCCATCCATCACGGCGCGTTCTACCAGGAGTTGATGTTCGGCGACGTCCTGATCGCCTGCCGCGACTTCCTCGCCGCGCACCCCTCCGAGACGGTGCTCATGCGCGTCAAGCAGGAGTACTCGGAGGTGTCCGACGCCGACTTCGCCGCGGTCTTCACGGACTACCTGGACGCCCGCGGCTGGCGCTCGCTGTTCCACATCGGGGATACGTTGCCTTCGCTCGGGCGGGCACGCGGCAAGGTGGTCCTCCTCGCGGACAACGGGGGTCTGCCGGGCGGGATTCGCTGGGGCGACACCTCCGCCTTCGCCATCCAGGACGACTACATGGCGGAACCGTTCGCCAAGTGGCCGCAGATCGAAGCCCAGTTCCGGAAGGCGGCCGCCGAGCCCGGCCCCTGCTACATCAACTTCGTGAGTACGGCCGCTGCGTTGCCGCCCCGCTGGAACGCGGACCGCCTGAACCCGCAGGTGCACGAGCTCCTCTCCGGCGCGGGCGCGGACTGGAAGGGCCTGGGCATCGTGCCGATGGACTACCCGAACACGAGGTCAGGCCTGGTCGAGTCCATGATCCGGCACAACGGCAGCTGATTCGAGTCGGCCTCCCCGACTCACCGCGACCCGCAGCACCTCCCGCAACGACTCCACGGCCCGGGCGAGCGCGAACCGCACCGCGCGCTCCCCGGCCACGGGATCGGCAAGAACGGCCACCGCCCCCGCCAACACGTCTTCCCCGCAGACCAGTTGCTCTTCCTCAAGGTCGTCCGCCAGCAGGCTGAGGATGCTGTGCGGATCATCCGTACTGAGATAACAGGGCTTCCCGTCACCCGAACTCCAGGGAAGCAACCGCAGCCCGTCGCCGTTCATCGCCGCCCCACCGCCATGCCGTGGATGCGGCGGGGACCCATGTCGAACCCCATGACCGCGAGCCGGAGTTCAAGCCGCCGGCGAGCGCGACGCCCGGGAGCCGCACCCCCGGCCCGATGCCCCCCTCGCGGGGGGGAGAAGCAGGCTCAGTGCGAGCAACAGGTAGAGAAGAAAGACACGTTGAACCACGGCGAGACTCCAGGCAGGAAAGGGCAGGGGAATGTTCGCTGAGCGGTGATTACCGTTCGTGTCTCGATGATTACGCCAACGCCCTACGCTGCAACAGGGGTTGAGTGTTGCCCCCTGAAGGGGCAACGGCTGGCAACGGCAAGGGGGTTGTATGTCCGATATGCCGGAAGTGGTAGGCGAATCGGGGCGGGACACGCTGGCGCGGACCCTGCGATATCTGCGCGAGAAGGCCGGGATATCGCTGGGAAAACTGGCCGAGGACACGGCGTACGACAAGAGCTATCTGTCCCGCCTGGAGTCCGGGCAACGCTTCTCGAAGCTGGGCGTGATGGAGGAACTCGACCTCTACTACGGGGCTGGTGACCTGCTGGTTTCGCATTGGAAGGCGGCTAAGCGGGAGGTCTTCAAGGATCAGTACAGGGACTTCATGGAGCTGGAGGAGACGGCTCGGGTGATGTGGAAATACACGCCCGGTGTACCAGGACTTCTACAGACCGAAGGCTTCGCCCAGGAGGTGTTGTCTGGACCCCAGGCAACACCTGAAGGGCAGGAGTTGGTCGAGGAACAGGTGGCGGCCCGGCTCGGGCGCCAGCAGCTGTTGCAGCAGGAGCCCGGACCGTACGTCCGCGTCATCATCGACGAGTACGCGTTCCGGCGCTCTCCCGCGTGTGTGCGGACCTGGGAGGAGCAACTGCTGCGCATCGAGGCGGTGGCGCAGTGGCCGAACGTGGTGATCCAGGTGCTTCCGTTCAAGTCGGGCGTCCACCACCACATGAGTGCGTCGCTGACGCTGCTCTGGCAACAGGACGGGAGCGGTGTCGCCTACGTGGAGGGTGACAGGAAGGGCGAGCTGATCGAGGACGACGACGGTGTCCTGTATCACCGACTGTCCTACGATCGGCTTCGAGATCTGGCGCTGTCCCCGCCGGACTCGCTTGCGTTCATCCGGGATGTCATGGAGGAGCACCGATCATGAAGCAGACCCTCGACCTCAGCGCGGCCGCCTGGCGCAAGTCCTCGTACAGCGACGGCGGCGACAACAACTGCATCGAGGTCGCCGACGGCTACCCCGGCGTGGTCCCGGTCCGTGACAGCAAGCGTCCCGAGGGCCCGGCGTTGGTCTTCCCGGCGGGTGCCTGGTCCGCGTTCGTCGGTGCCGTGCGGGCGGACGGCTAGGCCTGTTGCGAAAGTTGGTGGCTGGGTTCTGGCTTGCGCGAAATGCCCAGGCGCACGCCCAAGTTGAGCACGTCATGACTCAAGGTCCAGCACCTCGGCTTCTGTCCGACGATGCCCTCTCCGAACTGCTGAGCACTCAGCAGTTCGGCACCCTCGCCACCAATAAGCGCAGTGGCCATCCTCATCTGACCACCATGCTCTACAGCTGGGACGCCGAAGAACGCGTCGTCCGGTTCTCCACAACTGCCGACCGCGTCAAGGTCAAGCAACTCCGGCGTGACCCGCGCGCGGCCTCCCGCCGCCCACCCCGGCGAACCTTCCCGGTCGCCGCACTGGCGAGCCAACTCCCCATGGTGAGCAACGCAGTTCACCTCGCCGTCGTCGGAGTATCCGGCGGCGGCGTCGGTGCGCCAGGGAGCCGGATCACCGCCACCGTTCCCATGCCGTCCTCCGCCCGCCGCAGCGACACCTCGCCCCCGCACTGCTGCACCGTCCGCGCCACGATCGAGAGCCCGAGGCCCGAGCCCGGCAGGCTGCGTGCCGAGGGCGATCTCCAGAACCGGTCGAAGACATGCGGGAGTTCGTCCTCCGGGATCCCCGGCCCGCGGTCCCGCACGGTCAACTCGCCCCGGTCGAGCCGTACGTCGATCCGCCCGCCCGGCGGGCTGAACTTCACCGCGTTGTCGAGGACGTTCACGACCGCCCGCTCAAGCGCGGGCGCCTCCGCCCGTACGTACCAGGGCGCCAGCTCCCCCTCGATGCTCAGCTCGGGCCCGCGCAGCCGCGCCCGGTCTATCGCCGTCCGCACCACGGTGTGCAGCGCGACCACCTCGACCTTCCCCGAGCGGCCGCTCTCGTCCGGTCTGGACAGCTCCTGCAAGTCTCCGATCAGCGCTGCCAGTTCCGTCATCTGCGCCTTCACGGAGGCGAGCAGGGCCTTGCGGTCCTCGGCCGGGATGGCCCGCCCCGTCTCCTCACTGCGGGCGAGCAGCTCGATGTTCGTACGCAGCGACGTCAGCGGCGTCCGCAGCTCGTGCCCCGCGTCGGCGATCAGCTGCGCCTGCCGCTCCTGCGAGCTGGCCAGGGCCGCGGTCATCGCGTTGAACGATCTGGACAGGCGGGCGATCTCGTCGTCCCCGTCCGCGGGAATGCGGACCGTCAAGTCCTCCGTACGGGCCACGTGCTCCACCGTGCCGGTCAGCTCGTCCACGGGCCGCAGACCCGTACGCGCCACCCACAGACCGGCCGCCCCGGCCCCGACGACACCAACCCCGGCGACCAGGGCGAGGAGCAGCGTCAGATTGCTGAGAGTGGAGTGCACCTCGGCGAGCGGGCGGCCGACGGTGACCGCGCCCTTGTAGTGCTCCAAGGGGTAGGTGAGGACGCGGTAGTCGGTGCCGTCGGACGTCTTCGCGTCGTGCGAGGTGTCGCTGCTGCGGCCCGTCGCCACCGCGATGTCGGACGGGGTGACCTTGAGCGGCTCCCCGCCGATCACGCACCGCTCACCCTCGGGGTTGACCACCTGGATGGTCAGCTTCAGCACCCGCGAGCCGGGGTTCGGGTAGCTGACGACAGGACCGGACGCCTTGCACTCCCCCTGCCGCGCCATCTCGGCCACCAGGTCCCCGTCCACCCGGTTCTGCCGCAGCGTGTCGTCGAGCGACTCGTACAGCACGTCCCGGACGAGGAACCAGCAGGCCACCGCCGACGCCGCGACCGCGACCGCGACCGCCGTGGTGACGAGCAGCGCGAGGCGGGAGCGCAGCGGAAGCGAGCGCAGGCGCGCCACGGCACGGTTCATTCCGCCCCGCCCGCCCGCAGCACGTACCCCACACCGCGCACCGTGTGGACCAGGCGCGGCTCGCCGGCCGCCTCGGTCTTGCGGCGCAGGTACATCACGTACACATCGAGGGAGTTGGAGCTCGGCTCGAAGTCGAAGCCCCAGACGGCCTTCAGGATCTGCTCGCGGGTCAGGACCTGGCGCGGGTGGGCGAGGAACATCTCCAGGAGCGTGAACTCCGTACGCGTCAGCTCCACGGTCCGGCCGCCGCGCACCACTTCGCGTGTCGCCAGATTCATCCGCAGGTCGCCGAAGTCCAGGACGTCGGTGTCCTCGCCGTCCTGCGCGCCGAGCGTCGCCGCGTACGAACTGCGGCGCAGGAGCGCGCGGATGCGGGCGAAGAGCTCGTCCAGCTCGAAGGGTTTGACGAGGTAGTCGTCGGCGCCGGCGTCGAGTCCCGTGACGCGGTCGCCGACCGTGTCACGGGCCGTGAGCATCAGGATCGGGGTGGTGGAGCCGGTGGCGCGGAGTCTGCGGGCGGCGGTCAGGCCGTCCATGCGGGGCATCTGGATGTCGAGCACGATCAGGTCGGGCTGCGTGGCCGCGGCCTTCTCCACGGCCTCCAGACCGTCCGCGGCGATATCCGTCCCGTACCCCTCGAACGCGAGGCTGCGCTGCAGGGCCTCGCGCACGGCGGGCTCGTCGTCGACGATCAGAATGCGCTGCTGGGCGGCTTCGGCGGGGCTCATGGGTCTCGGGTCCTCAGGGGGTGTGCGGGGGTCTGCCGGTGTCGTGCCGTCAGCCTCGCACGGAGTCGCGATGCTTGCGTCGGCCTGTGGAAAACCCCGTGCGTCGGCCTGTGGAAAACTCTTCGCGCCGCGCCTTATTGCCGCTCTCACCTGCGGCGACGGGCACTTCGGGCGCCCGCGCCGACCGGCCCGGCGGGTGCAGCAGGCCCGCGACGGCGAGCGCGAAGCCGGTGTCGGCGGGCCGCCCCCAGCCGATCGCCGCGGCCACGGCGTGCCGGACACGGTTCACGGGAACGGTGACCGGACGTGTCGTACGGGACATGGGTGCCTCCTGTGCGGTGGTGCGGCGGTGCGGCGGGTCGGCCCGTGGCGTCGGCGTCGCGTCAGTCCGTCGACCCCGCGCGCAGCTTCGCCAGGTCGGCCTTGACCGTGTCGATCGGGATGGCGAAGCCGAGCCCCACCGAGCCCGAGCCGGTCCCGCTGCCCGAACTCGGCGAGTACATCGCGGAGTTGATGCCGATGATCTCGCCGTTCATGTCGATGAGCGCGCCGCCGGAGTTGCCCGGGTTGAGCGAGGCGTCGGTCTGCAGCGCCTTGTACGTGGTCTTCGACGAGCCGGTGTCGCCGTTGAACTGCTGCCCCTCGAACTCGAACGGCCAGCGCTCGCCGCCGCCCTGCTGCTCCTGGTCCTGGCCGCCGTCCTTGGACACGGTCACGTCGCGGTCCTTGGCCGAGATGATGCCGCTGGTCACGGTGCCGGTGAGGCCCTCGGGCGAGCCGATCGCGACGACCTGGTCGCCGACGTTCACGTCGTCCGAGTCGCCGAGCGCCGCCGCCTCGAGCCCGGACGCGCCGCGTACCTTGATCAGCGCCAGGTCCTTGGCGGCGTCGGTGCCGACGACCTCGGCGGTGTGCGTCTTGCCGTCGTTGGTGCGCACCTTGACCATGGAGGCGCCGGAGACGACGTGGTTGTTGGTGATGATCTCGCCGTCGGAGGTGATGATCACGCCCGAGCCGGTCGACTCCCCGGACGGGGTCTCGGCCTGGATCTCCACGATGCTGTCGCTCACCGCGTTCGCGACCCCGCTGACGCTGCCCTTGCCGCCGGCCGCCGCGTTGGTCCCGTTCACCCCGGTCGTCGCCGCGGCCGCGGTCTGCCCCCACAGCTCCTGTGCGGCGTACGCGGTACCGCCGCCCACCGCAGCCGCCCCGAGCGCCACGGCGGCGAGCAGCGCGACCGGCCCCTTGGCCCGCCGACGCGTCCGGCCGTGGTCCGCAGGTCCGGGGGCGTACGGGGGCGGCGGCGGGTACGTGCCGTACGCGCCGTCAGGGGACCCGGCGCTCGCGAAGGCCGGCTGCTGCTCGGGGTGCTCGCCGCTGTGGCGGAAGGTTTCGGTCATGCATCCGAGCTTCACCGGCGAGCATGAGAACCGTCTGAGTACGCCCTGAGAAGCCCGGCAGAACCCTGTATGCCCGATGTAAACGGTGCCGGTAAAGCCCCGGAATTAGTCGCAGCCGCAGGAGCGCCGTACGACCAGGCGCGAGGGGAAGAGCCGCAGCCGCTCCCGGCGGGAGCCGCTGACCCGCAGCGAGTCGTCGAGCAGCAGGTCGACGGCGGCCCGCGCCATGGCGGGGCGGTCCGAGGCGACGGTGGTGAGCGGCGGATCGGTGAGCGCCGCCTCCTTCACGTCGTCGAACCCGGCGACGGCCAGCTCGCCCGGCACGTCGATCCGCAGCTCACGCGCGGCGCGCAGCACGCCGATGGCCTGGTCGTCGGTGGCACAGGCGATCGCGGTGGGCCGGTCGGGCGCGGACAGGATCCGCAGCGCGATGTCGTACGCGTCGTAGCGGTTGTACGGCGCCTCGAAGAGGCGGCCCTCGGTGGAGATCCCGGCCTCGGCCATCGCACGGCGCCAGCCCTCGATGTGGTCGGCCACCGGGTCGCCGATCGTGGGCGTCGACTCCGTGATGCCCAGGCAGGCGACGTACGCGTGACCGTGCTCCAGGAGGTGGCGGGTGGTGAGCTGGGCGCCGCCGATGTCGTCCGTGACGACCGCGACGTCCTCGATGGCCTCGGGCCGCCGGTGCAGCAGCACCACGCGCGCGTCCCAGGCGTCGATCTCGGCGGCCGCGTGCTCGCTCGGGCCCTGGCTGACCAGGATCAGGCCGGAGACGCGCATTCCGAGGAAGGCCCGCAGATAGTGCACCTCGCGCTCGTCGAGGTAGTCGGAGTTGCCGACCAGGACCATCTTTCCGCGCTCGGCCGCGGCCTGTTCCACCGCGTGCGCCATCTCGGCGAAGAACGGCTGCCGCGCGTCCGGCACGATCATGCCTATGAGGTCGGTCCGCCGCGACGCCATGGCCTGGGCGACCCGGTCGGGCCGGTATCCCAGTTCCTTGATCGCGGCGAGCACGCGCTCGCGCGTGGCCGGGGCGACCGGCCGGGGTCCGTTGTTGATGACGTAGCTGACGACCGCGGTCGACGTCCCCGCCAGTCTTGCCACATCGTCACGCGTCACCTTGGCCACACACGAAGTCTACGCGGGGAGAGCTAACTCCTTGCAGGTCGCGTACCGGCTTCCACCGGTTGTTCGGCGTCCTTCCGGGCGACAGATGCCGCAGAAGCCACATCCCTGCCCGTGGAGCGCGGGGTCTGCGAGCCCTCGGCCCTCGGCCGGGCCTCCTTGGCCTTCTCGGCGTCGGCGTTCCGCTCGACCTTCTCCGGCGTCACGAAGCGGTAGCCCACGTTGCGCACGGTGCCGATCAGCGACTCGTGCTCGGGGCCGAGCTTGGCGCGCAGGCGCCGCACGTGCACGTCCACGGTCCGCGTACCGCCGAAGTAGTCGTAGCCCCAGACCTCCTGGAGCAGCTGCGCGCGCGTGAAGACCCGGCCGGGGTGCTGCGCCAGGTACTTCAGGAGCTCGAACTCCTTGAAGGTCAGGTCGAGCACGCGGCCCTTGAGCTTCGCGCTGTACGTCGCCTCGTCCACGGAGAGGTCGCCGTTGCGGATCTCCATGGGGGAGTCGTCGCCGGTGATCTGCTGGCGGCCCATCGCGAGCCGCAGCCGGGCCTCGACCTCGGCCGGTCCGGCGGTGTCCAGGAGCACGTCGTCGATGCCCCAGTCGGCCGTGACGGCCGCGAGGCCGCCCTCGGTCACGACCAGGACGAGCGGACAGCCGGGGCCCGTGGAGCGCAGCAGCTGGCAGAGGCTGCGCACCTGCGGCAGGTCACGGCGGCCGTCGATCAGGATGACGTCGGCACCGGGGGTGTCGACGAGTGCGGGGCCCTCGGCGGGGGCCACGCGCACGTTGTGCAGGAGCAGGCCGAGAGCGGGGAGCACCTCCGTCGACGGCTGAAGAGCGTTGGTCAGGAGCAGCAGAGAGCTCATCGCGACCCACCTGCCTGGGTCGGTCGTCCTTGGTCGTGCACGGTTTGCTCGCCCATTACGTCGGTTCCTCCTCGGTCCCTGCGCTGGGGGCATCTCCCACGCCGTGTGAGGCGGTGGGGGAGTTTGCGGCACTGCTTCGTACGCGCACAGCCGGTGGTGCTGGTGCGGCACCCGCGCCCTGGGTTCCGCCGCTCTTCCGCTCCGGTACTGCGCACCGTCCCGAAAGCACGAAAGGACCCGGGGGCTGCGCTGCCCAGGTCCTTCACCTAGGAGAATAGCCCACATGAGCACCGGATCGGCAGGTCGTGTGACGCGAACTACTCCATGGCTGCCCCGTCGGGCGGGCACGGAGCGCGGCGACGGAGGCACGCTCCGTACCGCTCTGAGAGCCGCCGACGGGGTCTCCGTGGACGCCCTCTACGAGCCCGGTCCGCAAGGCGTCGACGGCCCGGCGATCGTCCTCGCGCACGGCTTCACCGGTGATCTGGAACGCCCGCACGTGCGCCGCGCGGCGGCGGTTCTCGCGCGGTACGCGAGCGTCGTCACGTTCACCTTCAGGGGGCACGGGAAGTCGGGCGGCAGGTCGACGGTGGGCGACCGCGAGGTGCTCGACCTGGCGGCGGCGGTGTCCTGGGCGCGCGGCCTCGGGCACGCGCGCGTGGTGACGGTCGGCTTCTCGATGGGCGGTTCGGTGGCGCTGCGGCACGCGGCCCTGCACCGCGTGGAAGCCGCTGCCGAGCCCGGCGAGGGTCGAACGGACGCAGCCGCTGCCGAACCCTGCGAGGGGCGTACGGACGCGTACGCCGACGCGGTCGTCGCCGTGAGCGCCCCCGCGCGCTGGTACTACCGCGGTACGGCCCCGATGCGCCGCCTGCACTGGCTGGTCACCCGGCGGTCGGGGCGGGTGGTGGGCCGGCACGTCCTGCGCACCCGGATCCACCCCCGCGAGTGGGACCCGGTGCCGCTCTCGCCGGTCGAGGCGGTCCCGCTGATCGCGCCGACGCCGCTCCTGATCGTGCACGGCGACCGCGACCCGTACTTCCCGCTCGACCATCCGCGGATGCTCGCCGACGCCGCGGGCGGCTCCGCCGAGCTGTGGCTCGAACCCGGGATGGGGCACGCGGAGAACGCGGCCGGTGAGGAACTGCTCGCCCGGATCGCGAGCTGGGCCACGGGGTTTTCCACAGGCTGGGCGGGGTGGGACGCGGAGCACGGATACTGAGTCGGTAGCAACGAAAGGAGCGCCCGCCATGGCCAACGGCACCATCCGCTACTGGGCGGCCGCCAAGTCCGCCGCCGGCCTCGCCCACGAGCCGTACGACGCGGTGACACTCGCCGAGGCGCTCGACGCCGCCCGCGAGCGACACCCCGGCGAACTCGTCCGCGTCCTGCAGCGATGCTCGTTCCTGGTCGACGGTGACCCGGTGGGGACCCGAGCCCATGAGACGGTGGCGCTTGCCGAGGGCGGCACGGTCGAGGTGCTCCCGCCGTTCGCAGGAGGGTGAGCCGCACGCGATGAGTCAGCAGCCGTATGAGCCGCACGAGTCGTACGACCCGTATCAGCAGCAGCCGCAGCAGCAGTACGAGGAGGTGCGCGGCCACACCCAGACGTTCCAGGGACAGACCTGGGACACGGGGACGGCGCACCAGCACCCTCAGCACGAGCAGTACGAGCACCCTCAGCACAAGCGCCCTCAGTACGAGCACCCCCCGTATGTGCCATACGAGCAGCAGCAGTACCAGCACCAACCGCCGCAAGCGCCCGAGTACCAGCAGCAACCGCAGGGACCCGCCACCGGCACCGCCTACCTGCCCCCGCAGGGGCAGTCCGCGCCGACCGGAGCAGCCCCGGCCACCGCACCCGCCGCGGACGCCGAGGAGCCGCGGCTGACCTACGCCCAGCGGGCCCGGCTCGAAGGGCGGTCGCCGATCATCGAGCCCGGTCTGAAGCCCGCCGGACTCACCGCCCTGCTCGCGCTGCTCCTTGCGGGCGGCGCGGCCCTCGGTTCGTACGGACTGCTCGTGCCGCTGCTGCTGTTGCAGGCGCTGACGGCGGCCGGCTGGTTCCGGCTCAACGGCATGTGGCCCGCGCGGCAGGGCATCGCGCTCGCCTTCCTCGGCGGGGTCGTCGCGGACGCGCTGGTGCTGACCGCCGGCCGGGAGCACGCGCCGGGGGCGATCCTCGGCACCTGCGGCGTCTGGGTGCTGCTCACGCTCGTGCTGCAACTGCGCAGCCACGCGGGCGCGGACGAGCGGATGTACGGACTGATGGCCACGGTCTCCTCGTCCGCGCTCACGATCCTCGCCGGCGGCACCCTCGCCGCGGCGCCCGAGGCGGTCTCGGTCGGCGCGGTCGCTGTGGCCGTCGCGGTGCTGGCCCGTGCGCTGCCGCTGCCCGGTGCGGCCTCCGTCGTGGTCGCGGTGGCGGCCGCCGCGGGTGCGGGCATCGCCGTGGGCGGGATGACCGGCATCGGGGCGGCGGGTGCGCTGCTCGGCGCCGGTGCCGGGGTGTGCGCCCTGGTCGGCCTGCGGGTGGCGAGCTACGACTACCCGTCGCGGTTCGTGCACATGACCGCCGGGGTGGCCCTGCCGCTGACGGCGGCGGTGCCGGCGCTCTACCTCCTGGGCCGGGTCGTGGCCTAGACAGGACATGCACGGGCCTGAACTGCCCTGGTTGTCACAGCTCTTCGACAGGTCCCCCGTCGCGCTTCCACCTGGAACCCGCGGCGGGGGACCGGTCGTTTAGGCTCGCGAACGTCCGTACTGGCGGGGGAATTTCATGGGGGGAAGCACCGAACCATGCGTGCACTGCGAATACTTCTCATCATTGTGGTCGTGCTCGGCGGTCTCTTCGTCGCGGCCGACCGGATCGCCGTCGGCTTCGCCGAGGACAAGGTCGCCGAGAAGCTGCGCAGCAGCGAGGGCCTGCAGAAGGACCCGGAGGTGGAGATCGAGGGCTTCCCGTTCCTGACCCAGGTGCTCGCCGGCGAGCTGGACGACGTGGCGATCGGGATCGACGGCATGGAGGCGTCCAGCGGCGCCGGGAAGGTCAGGATCGCCGAACTGGACGCGCAGATGCACGGCGTCGCGTTCTCCTCCGACTACAGCTCCGCGACCGCCGCCCAGGCCACGGGTTCCGCGCGGATCTCGTACGACGAACTGCTGGGGGCCGCCAAGGTCGAGCCGGTTGAGGTCGCTCCCGGTGTGACGGCGAAGGTGGTCGGCCTCTCCGACGGCGGCAACGGCAAGATCAAGGTGTCGGTCCAGGCGACCGTCCTCGGCCAGACCCTGCCGGAGCCCGTCGAGGTCGTCAGCTCGGCGAAGGTGGAGGGCGGCAAGACCGTGCAGGTGCACGCGGACAAGCTGCCGAAGCTGGGTGCCGTGCCGGTCGCCGAGGAGCGGATGCGGCAGATCACCGACTTCCAGCAGGTGGTCGACGGACTGCCCGCGGGCATCGAGCTGGACAAGGTCGAGGCGCAGAAGGACGGCGTGCGGATCACGGTGACGGGTTCGGACGTGAAGCTGGCGGGCTAAGGCCCTGTCTTCAATCGCCCGCCCCGAGGCGGACCACGTGTCCGTAACCTTGCGTGACTTCAGGGCCGCCCTTGGTGACTGTCCGAAGTGCGAGACGGGCGCGTCCGGAAAATAGCCAGGATGCGAACATCAGCCGCCCCGGAACCCGCCGACACGGGCCCCGGGGCGGCTTTCGTATCACCATACGGACGATCGCGTCTCAGAATACGACACGCCGGTGACATGGCCGCCGATCCCTCCCTACGATCGGGGCCATGAAGCGACAGGCGGATCTCACGAAGCGGCGGGCAGTCGACCTGTGCCGCGTCGCCGCCATGCTCTGTCGCCCCGTCTGAGCGGGAGCTCCAGCTCCCGTATCCCCCCGGGCCCTCCCCGACGTCGAACCGACGTCCCACCGGGCCGCCCCGTGCCGCGTACGCCGCGCCGCCGCCGCGTACCCGCGCCCCGCACGCACCACCCCTCGCGCACCACCCCTCCCGCCCGCCGCCCGACCACCGCCCCTGGTGGAGCGCTTCGCGCCCTGCCTAAATTGCCCCGGAGGAGAACAAGCATGAGCCGCAGCGACGTCCTGGTCGACGCCGACTGGGTCGAGGCAAACCTCGACAACCCGCAGGTCGCCATCGTCGAGGTCGACGAGGACACCTCCGCGTACGACAAGAACCACATCAAGAACGCGATCCGCATCGACTGGACCAAGGACCTGCAGGACCCGGTCCGTCGTGACTTCATCGACCAGGAGGGCTTCGAGAAGCTCCTGTCGGCGAAGGGCATCGCCAACGACTCCACCGTCGTGCTCTACGGCGGCAACAACAACTGGTTCGCGTCCTACGCCTACTGGTACTTCAAGCTCTACGGCCACCAGGACGTGAAGCTCCTCGACGGCGGCCGCAAGAAGTGGGAGCTCGACTCCCGCGACCTGGTCGACGGCTCCGAGGTCCCGAGCCGCCCGGCCACCGACTACAAGGCCAAGCCGCAGGACACCTCGATCCGCGCCTTCCGCGACGACGCCGTGAACGCGATCGGCTCGCAGAACCTCGTCGACGTCCGCTCGCCCGACGAGTTCTCCGGCAAGCTCCTCGCCCCGGCCCACCTCCCGCAGGAGCAGTCGCAGCGCCCCGGCCACGTGCCGACCGCCCGCAACATCCCGTGGTCGAAGAACGCCAACGACGACGGCACGTTCAAGTCGGACGACGAGCTCAAGGCCCTCTACGAGGACGAGCAGGTCGACCTGGCCAAGGACACCATCGCGTACTGCCGCATCGGTGAGCGTTCGGCCCTGACCTGGTTCGTCCTGCACGAGCTGCTCGGCCAGGCCAACGTCAAGAACTACGACGGCTCGTGGACGGAGTACGGCTCCCTCGTGGGCGTCCCGATCGAGCTCGGCTCCAACTGAACCAGGAGGACAGTGACTTATGTGTGGAGCACAGGTCGGCGGCCCCGACGCCGCGACGATCAAGCCCGGTGAGACCACCATCCAGGGCCAGGTGACCCGCGACGGCGAGCCCGTCACCGGTTACGTGCGCCTTCTGGACTCGACCGGCGAGTTCACCGCCGAGGTTCCGACCTCCGCGACCGGTCAGTTCCGCTTCTACGCGGCCGAAGGCACGTGGACCCTGCGCGCCCTGGTGCCCGGTGGCACCGCGGACCGCACGGTCGTGGCGCAGACCGGAGGCCTCGCCGAGGTCGCCATCGCCGTCTGACGTACGGCACCGCTTGAACGGCCGGAGGGCCGCACCCCTGGGGGTTGGACGCTTACCAGGACGCGGGTGCGGTCCTCCGGCTTTTGCGCTGTCCGGGGGCCGGTGCGCGGTTCTACGCTGGAGACATGTACGCGCGAAGGCGGCACGTCTACTTCGCCATGATGGGCACCTGCCTCGCCCTCTTCGTCCTGGCCTGGGCGGTCGTACGCCTGTGGTCGATCCCCGTGGCCGTCGGCATGTGCGTCGTCGCCATGGTCATCCCGCCGCTCGCCGCGATCGTCGCCAACCGGCGCGGCCCCGACGACCGCTGGTGGGACGATCCCTCCGGCGACCCGAAGTCCGACGAGTGGTGGGACGAGCTGGACGGCAAGCGGCGCAAGTGACTCGCCTCCGAAGGCGTCAGTACACGAGCGCCTGGGTGTCGTCCGCCATCGACTCCTGTACGAAGACCTGCGCGCCCGCGATCCGCACCCCGTCGAGCACGTCCTTCTCCGTGATGTCACGGCGGGCCGCGCACTGCGTGCAGAGCGTGATCCGGCCGGCCGCCTGGACCGACTCGATCAGATCGGGCAGCGGCGCCGCGTGCGGCAGCTCGAACTCGGCCGCCCGCCCCGGCAGCGCGAACCACGCGGACTCACCGGTCAGCCAGAGCGACACCTCCACCCCGCTGGCCGCTGCCACCGCCGCGACCGTGAAGGCCTGGGAGCATCGCTCGGGGGCGTCGGCCCCCGCGGTCACCTTGATCACGAGTTTCTTCGCCATGCCGCGCACTGTAGTCCGGGAGTTCACAGGGCCAACCTCACAGAGAACGGCACGGGTGGGCCGACTAAGCTGGGGCGCGGCCCCGTCCTGCTAACACCGCTCATCGAGGAGCACCCCGTGCTTGTTGCCTTCTTCGAAGCCCTGCTGGTCCTGGTCTGCGTCGGCGTTCTCGCGTTCGCCGGTCTGACCGTCAAGAAGCTGTACCAGGGTCAGCGCTGACCTTCCGCGTCCGCCGCGTACCGACCTCCGCTCCGACACAGATCGCCTGAGTAGCCCATGATCGAGATCCCGTCCGACCTCCACCCGGACCTCGTGCCCCTCACGTTCCTGCTCGGCAACTGGGCCGGCGCGGGCGTGCACGACTTCCCGGGCAGCGAGAAGTGCAACTTCGGCCAGGAAGTCAGCTTCAGCCACGACGGCCGGGACTTCCTCGAGTACCGCTCCCACACCTGGGTGCTCGACTCCGAGGGCAACAAGGTCAAGCCGCTGGAGTCCGAGTCCGGCTTCTGGCGGGTCGGCAAGGACCGCAAGGTCGAGGTCGTGATGGTCCGCGACGACGGCGTCGTCGAGGTCTGGTACGGCGAGCTGGCCGACAAGAAGCCGCAGATCGACCTGGCCACCGACGCCGTCGCCCGCACCTCGGCCTCCGGCCCGTACAGCGGTGGCAAGCGGCTCTACGGCTACGTGAACAGCGACCTGATGTGGGTCGGCGAGAAGCAGACGCCCGAGGTGCCGCTGCGGCCCTACATGTCGGCGCAGCTGAAGAAGGTCGTCTCGCCCGACGACGTCGCCGAGATGGCGCGGAACCTCGGTGACCTGCCGGACGACGGCATCGCGTTCTTCAAGTAAGCACAGCTTCAAGTAAGCACAGCTTCAAGTAAGCACAGCCTTCAAGTAGGCGCAGCCAAGTAGGCGCAGCCTTCAAGCAGAGGCTCAGAGGGTTCTCAGACTCCTCTGAGACGGGGCCGGTACCTGTGAGCAGGTGACCGGCCCCACTCATGTCCCCGCCCGCGCCCTCCTCGTCGCCGACGACCCGCGCCGCCGCGACCTCCTCACGCTCGCCCTGCGCCTTGCCGGGTACGACGTGTCCACGGCCCGCAGCCTCGACGAGGGCCGCTGCGGCGCCTGGTGGCCGGACGGCCTCGATCTGCTCGTCGTCGCGACCGGAAGGAGCCGCGGGGCGGGCCCGCCTACACTTGGCCGCGTGGTGAGCACCGACTGGAAGAGCGACCTCAGACAGCGCGGCTATCGGCTGACGCCGCAGCGCCAGCTTGTCCTCGAAGCCGTCGACGCCCTGGAGCACGCGACCCCCGACGACATCCTCGTCGAGGTCCGCAAGACCGCCTCCGGAGTCAACATCTCCACGGTGTACCGCACGCTGGAGCTCCTGGAGGAGCTGGGCCTGGTCAGCCACGCGCACCTCGGGCACGGGGCGCCCACGTACCACCTCGCCGACCGGCACCACCACATCCACCTGGTCTGCCGGGACTGCACCGGGGTCGTGGAGGCGGACGTCGAGGTCGCCGCCGAGTTCATCGAGAAGCTCCGTACGACCTTCGACTTCGACACCGATATGAAGCACTTCGCGATCTTCGGCCGCTGCGGCGACTGCACCAGATCGACGTCCCAGGTCGCTGAGACCCCCGGGGAATAAGACAGGCTGTCAACGAGTCGTAGTCTGAGTGGATATGAAGAGCCCCTTGCTGTCCCTGCCCGGTGCCGTCCCCGCCGAAGGTGTCGACGAAGGAGTCGCCGCGCACTACGGCGAGCTCTACCGAGAACAGCGCGCCCTAGCCGACGGCACCGGCCTCGTCGACCTCTCGCACCGCGGGGTCATCACGGTCACCGGAGACGACCGGCTCAGCTGGCTGCACCTGCTGCTCACCCAGCACGTCAGCGAGCTGCCCACCGGCCAGGCCACGGAAGCGCTGATCCTCTCCGCCAACGGCCACATCGAGCACGCCCTCTACCTCGTCGACGACGGCACGACGACCTGGGCGCACATCGAGCCGGGCACGCAGGAGGCGCTGCTCGCGTACCTGGAGTCGATGAAGTTCTTCTACCGCGTCGAAGCCACCGACCGCACCGCGGAGTTCGCGGTCGTGCACCTCCCGGCCGGCTCCATCACCCCGGTCCCGGACGGAGTCGTCGTACGCGAGACCGCGCACGGCCGGGACCTCTTCCTGCCGCGCGCCGAACTCGAGGCGTACGCGGAGGCCAACGGCCCGGCGATCGGCGTCCTCGCGCACGAGGCGCTGCGCGTGGAGGCGCACCGCCCCCGCCTCGGCTTCGAGACCGACCACCGCACGATTCCGCACGAGCTGGGCTGGATCGGCACCGCCGTCCACCTCCAGAAGGGCTGCTACCGCGGCCAGGAGACCGTCGCCCGCGTCCACAACCTGGGCAAGCCGCCCCGCCGCCTGGTCTTCCTGCACCTGGACGGCAGCGAGGTCCACCTGCCGGGGCACGGTACGGAGGTCCGGCTGGCGGCGGAAGGGTCCGACGGGCGGAAGATCGGCTTCGTCACGACCTCGGCCCGCCACCACGAGCTGGGGCCGATCGCTCTCGCCCTGGTGAAGCGGAACGTCCCCTTGGACGCGGAGCTGCTCGTCGGTACGACCGCGGCGGCTCAGGAAGCCGTGGTCGAGCCGTAGCCGAGCCCCGGTCGAGCCCTTGGTCGTACGGCTGCCGGTCGAGCCCTGGTCGTACGGCTGTCGGTCAAGCCCTGGTCGTACGGCTCGGGCTGCATCTCGGGCTACATCTCAAGAAGCACCGTGAACGGGCCGTCGTTCGTCAGGGACACCCGCATCTGGGCCCCGAACCGGCCCGTCGCCACGGTCGCGCCGAGTGACCGCAGCTGCGCCACCACCTCGTCGACCAGCGGCTCCGCCGTGTCGCCCGGGGCCGCCGCGTTCCAGGTGGGGCGGCGGCCCTTGCGGGCGTCGCCGTAGAGCGTGAACTGGCTGATCACGAGCAGCGGGGCGTCGATGTCGCTGCAGGACTTCTCGCCGTCGAGCATCCGCAACGACCAGAGTTTGCGGGCCAGTTGGGCCGCCTTCTCCTTGGTGTCCTTGTGCGTCACACCGACCAGGACGCACAGCCCCTCGCCGGTGATCTCCCCGACGGTCTCTCCTTCTACGACGACGCTCGCGCCGTCCACCCTCTGCACCACTGCTCGCATGCCGTCCATGATGCCGTGCGCCCGCGGGCCGGTGAGCGGCCGCCCGTCCGGTCCCGTTCTCGCGCGTACTTTCGGACCGTTTCCGACATCTGCCACGTAATGCCATAGGGCTATCCGGGGCCGATCGAGTGCACTCCGCCCCAACTCGGGCAGGAAGGGTGGCATTCTGCTGCCCAGCGGCGCGCCTGCGGCGCCCCGCACCGGTCGAGGGGACGGTCAACAGCATGAACAGCACGTCGAGCACGGCGGGGCAGCCGCCGGGGCCCGCACCGACGGCATGCGCCGGTGCGAGCACGCCCCGCCCGCCCGCACAGCGCACCGGGGACCGCCTTCCCGAGCTGCCCGAACACGATCTGGCGGTGCTCCGGCTGCCCGAGGTCCGGGCCCTGCGCCGCACCTCGCAGCAGGACGAGGCCGACCTCAGCTATGTCCGCCGGCTGCTCCAGGGGCGGATCGACATCCTCCGGGCCGAGCTGGCCCGGCGCCGGGACCCGGCCGTGCCGGCGCCCGACCCGGACATGGTGGCCCGGCTCTCCGAGATCCTCACGGACACGCCCTCGCGGCACCGCTCGTCGGCCCGGCACGTCACGGTCGGCACCCCGCACGGCGAGGAGTACCGCAGTCTGGCCGCCGAGATGCTCGGCGAGGTCGAGCTGTCCGACCTGGAGGCCCGCACCGACGACGAGCTGCACGCCGCGATGGGCCGCCTGGTCCGGTACGAGCAGCAGGTCTCCCACCGCCGCCAGCTCCTGCAGCGCACGGCCGACGATTGCAGTGCCGAAATCGCCCGCAGGTACCGTGAAGGGGAAGCACAAGTAGACGACCTGCTCGCCTGACCACCGGCACCCCGGTGAGCCCAGGGGCGGGACCACCGGAAGGCATCCACCGACGATGACGGCATCCGCCGGCGCCAGCGCCCCTTCGCAGCCCGCCATATCCCCGGTCCTCGCCGAGGTCGTGCGCTCCGGTTTCGTCGAGGGACGGCACCGGGGATCGCTGGTCGTCCTCGCCGCCGACGGCAGCGTGGAGCGCGCCGTCGGTGACGTCTCCGCCCCCGTCTTCCCCCGCTCCGCGAACAAGCCGATGCAGGCCGCCGCCATCCTGCGCGCCGGACTCGACCTCTCCGGCGAGCGCCTCGCCCTCGCCTCCGCCAGCCACTCCGGCGAGCCCTTCCACCTCGACCTGGTCCGCACGATGATCGGCGAGTTCGGCCTCACCGAGTCGGCCCTGCAGTGCCCGCCCGACCTGCCCTTCGACCCGGTCGAGTCGGAGGCCTACCTGGCCGGCGGCTCCGTACGGGACCGGGTCGCCATGAACTGCTCCGGCAAGCACGCCGCGATGATCGCCGCCTGCGCCGCGCAGGGTTGGGACCAGGAGTCGTACCTCGACCCGGAGCACCCGCTGCAGCGGCTGGTCCGCGAGGTCATCGAGGAGGCGGCGGGCGAGCCCGTCGCCGCCACCGGCACGGACGGCTGCGGCGCCCCGCTGATGGCCATCAGCCTCACCGGCCTCGCCCGCGCCTTCCGGCACTTCGTCCTTGCCGAGCCCGGCACGCCGGAGCGCCGGGTCGCGGACGCGATGCGGGCCCACCCCGAGTACGTCGCGGGCACGCGCCGCCCGGACACCTGGCTGATGCGCGAGGTGCCCGGCGTCCTGTCGAAGATGGGCGCCGAGGCCGTGCAGGCGGTCGCCCTGCCGGACGGCCGTGCGCTCGCGTTCAAGGTCGACGACGGCGCGATCCGCGCCCTCGGCCCGGTCCTCGCCCGCACCCTCGACCTCCTCGGCGTGGACACCCCGGCCCTCGCCCGGATCGGCGCGGCCCCGCTGCTCGGCGGCGACCGTGAGGTGGGGGAGATCCGCGCGGCATTCTGAGCCTCCCGCCTGCGGAAAACCCCGATGCGGCAGGCCCGGCCCGCGGCCTACGGTGACCGGATGACCTTAGACGTACGCCTCCTCGCCGAAGCCGACTTCCCGGACTGGATGCGCGCCCTCAACACCGGGTTCCTGCGCACCCCGACCTCCTCCGCCGCCGAGATCGAGGACCACAGGGCGTTCGTGGACCTGAGCCGGGTGCGGGGCGCGTTCGAGGACGGGCGGTGTGTGGCGACGTACCGCTCGTTCGCGCAGCGCCTGACCGCCGTCGGGGGCGGCGAGGTGGCCGCCGGTGCCGTCTCGAACGTCACCGTCTCCCCGACGCACCGCCGTCGCGGACTGCTCAGCCGCATGATCACCGAGGATCTCGGGGCGTCGAAGGCGCGCGGCGAGGCGGTGGCGACGCTGATCGCCGCCGAGTACCCGATCTACGGGCGGTACGGCTTCGGCCAGGCCACGCGGATGGCCGAGTGGGAGATCGACGTGCAGCGCACCGGGCTCGACCCGCGCTGGTCGGGGCCCGAAGACGGCGGCCGGATCGACCTGGTGGACGCCGCCGACGTACGCAAGCTCGGGCCCGCGCTGTACGAGCGCGTGCGGCGGGCGACGCCGGGTGCGGTGGACCGGGACGAGCGCTGGTGGCGGCGGTTCACCGGTGAGCTGCGCCCGGAGCGCTCGCCCTGGAAGGACCCGTTCTTCGCCGTGTACCGCTCGGCCTCCGGCGAGGTGGACGGGCTGCTCGCGTACGTCAGCGACGAGAAGTGGGGCGACGGCAAGCAGCCGCAGAACACCGCCACCGTGGTCGAGCTGAGCGCCGCGACCCCGGCGGCCGAGCGCGCGCTGTGGCGGTACGTCTGCTCCGTGGACTGGATCATGACGGTGCGCACGGGCCCGCGCGCGCCGGACGCCCTGGTCGCGGACCTCTTCCCGAACGCGCGCGCCGCCCGGATCGTCACCCTCGCGGACTGGCTGTGGGTGCGCGTCCTGGATGTCGTACGGGCCCTGGAGGCGCGGACATACGGAATGCCGGGCGCCCTCGTCGTCGAGGTGCGCGACCGGCATGGGTGGGCAGAGGGGCGGTACCGGCTCGAGGTCGGTGCGGACGGGCGCGGGACCTGTGTGCGGACCCGGGACGCGGCCGAAGTCGCCCTGGACGTGCGGGAGTTGGGTGCGCTGTGGCTGGGGGACGAGTCCGCGGTGCGGCTCGCCGCGCTCGGCCGGCTGACCGAGGAACGGGCAGGCGCCGCCGCCGTTGCCGACGCGCTGCTGCGTACGCCCAGAAGTCCGTGGTGTCCGGATGTCTTCTGAGTCTGTTGCCTTCTGAGTCTGTTGCCTTCTGAGTTTGCCTGATGCGTGCCGAGAGGCTCAGGCCAGTGCCGGACCGGCGACCAGGACCGCGAGGACGACCGCGCCGAGCGAGCTGCACGTGGCGTTCCTGGCCTTGACCCCGATGCTGAGCAGCAGCATCCCCGCGATTCCCAGCGGGCCGTACTGCCACTCGACGAGCTGCTCGAAGCCGATCACGAACGCGGCTCCGAGGATGGCGATGACGGGCATGGTGGATCCTCCTTCAGGTGGGAGGAGTTGGCGGTTAGGTGGTCCTAACTTGGTAAAGTTGGCTGCCAACTTCACTGTAGTTGTCCCCGATTGGTCGGGCTGGTTAAACAGTCTTCACAGAACTCCCCAGAGATAGTGGGGAGTTGTACCGTTTGGGGCGTGACCCAGGAGAGCGTTGCGGTGAACGGCAGAAAGCCCTCGCACAAGGACATAGCCGACGAACTCCGGCGGCGTATCCGCAGCGGAGCCGTAGCCGCGGGCAGCCGCATGCCGACCCAGGCCAAGCTCGCCGAGGAGTTCGGCGTCGAGCGCGGCGCGGTGCGGCAGGCGCTCGCGACCCTCGCGCAGGAGGGCCTGCTGGTGAACGTCTCCCGGGGCAGCCCGCCGGAGGTCGCCCTGCCGGGGCAGGACGAGGAGCCGCAGACCACGATGGTCGGCCTGGCCCCGCGCCTGATCGACGCCTTTCAGGCCGAGCGGGTGACCATCGACGCGGTCTGCCTGACCTCCGAGACGCTGATGATGGGCCTGAGCGAACCCCTGCGGCTGATCTACGACGGCCGCATCCGCCCCGAGTCGATCACCGTGCGCGTTCTGCTCCCCAGCAGCCGCATCAACCTCGCCTTCCCCGTGCCCGCGGGCGAGCCGTCCGAGCACGCCGCCGCCGCGGACGAGGCGGTCGACGAACCGGTGCACAGCCGCTGGCTCGCCCAGCGCAACGCCCAGGGCCAGGTCCTGCGCCACAACCTCCGCGCCCTGCGCGCCAGTCACGGCATCGACGTCAAGGTGGAGTTCCGGGCCCTGCCGTTCACCCCGGCGATGAAGCTGTATCTCCTCAACGGCTCCGAGGCGTTGCTCGCGTACTACATGGTGACCAAGCGGGAGGAGGAGATCGACAGCGAGAAGATCCATATGTACGACGCGCTCGGCACCCAGTCGTTGCTCTTCTCCTTCGAGAGATCCGTGGGCCAGAGCGACGAGGCGTTCGTCGACGAGTCGCAGAAGTGGTTCGACGCGCTCTGGAACACCATCGCCCGTACCCTGACACTCTCTTAGGTGACTTCCGATACGGCGCCGGACGGGCGGGTGGGTCAAGTGATCGAGAACGCCGAGGACTTGCGGGTCGCAAGGGACCTGCGCGAGGTGATCACGCAGGCGGAGTGCGTTCTCTTCGATTTCGACGGCCCGATCTGCCGTCTCTACGCGAACCATGACGCCCAGACCGTCGTGGACAACCTCGTCGGCTGGCTCGCGGACCAGGGCGAAGCGGGCCTGCTCACGGCGGACGAGCGGGACTCCGCCGACCCGCACGCCGTGCTGCGCGCCGTCCACCGCGCGCGCCCCGGCAGCTCCCTGGAGGCGGACCTGGAGGCGAGGCTCACCGAGGAGGAGCTGCACGCCGCGGCCCGCGCCTTCCCCACCCCGTACGTGGACCGGCTGATCCGCACCTGGCACGCCACCGGCGCCCGGCTCGCCGTCGCCACCAACAACGCGCCCGAGGCCGCCCGCCACTACGTCCACGGGCGCGGCGTCGCCGACTGCTTCGGTCCGCACATCCACGGCCGCCGCACCGAACACGTCCACGCGCTGAAGCCCGACCCGGACTGCCTGCACCGCGCGCTCGGCTCCCTCGGCGCGCACCCGTCGAGGACGCTGATGATCGGCGACACCCCCGCGGACTACCTGGCCGCGCGCGAGGCGGGCGTGGCGTTCCTGGGGTACGGGCAGGACGAGCTGCGCCAGAAGAAGCTGCGCTCCGCGGGTGCGGAGCACGTGGTGGACTCGCTCGGGGCCGTGCTGAAGGCGGTGTGGGCGGGGGCGTTGCTGTGAGCCGGGGCGTCCCGTACGTGCGTTTTTAGTGTGAGCCGGGGTGCTGCCGGGGGCCGGGGTGCTCGCCGCGGGCCGGCCGGCTTTCGTACGCGCGTACTGGGGGATCCTCCTCCGCGCTGACAGGTGCCGCTGCCGCGCCCTGTCGCGGGCGGGCGCGGTAGTAGCGTGAAGCGCCTCTGAAGCCTCTGAAGCCTCTGAGCCGCTGAAGCCTCCGCAGCGCTGAAGTCTCTGACACCTCCGACACCACTGACACCACTGACACCTCTGACCACCGGCATCGCCTCGGGCGAGAGAGCGGAGCATGTCCTCAGCCGAACCGGCCGCCGACCCGGCCGGGCATGCCGCCGGCACCCTCCTCGGCGGCGACCACCGCATCGTGGGCCCGCTCACGGGCCACCACCACGAGACGTACGTCCTGCGGCTGCCGGGGGAGGACGGCCGGTGGAAGATCCGCGAGCCGCGGTCCGGGGTGCTCCACGCCGACCGGCGGTGCTTCCACTCCGAGGAGGACGTGATCTGCGGGCTCGCCGAGCTCCCCGTCGAGCTTCCGGTGCCCGAGGTGCGCGAGGTCGGCGGCTGTCGGCTGCAACGCTTCGTCGAGGGCGCCACGCTCGCCACGCTGACCGGTGCGGAGGGCCGGGTGCCCGAGCGGTACGTCGATCAACTCATGCCCGTCTTCGGCGGGTTGGGGTCCGTGCGGCCGGGCCGGCTGAACGTGGAGCGGAGCTGCGATCCGGCCGACCGGGCCGAGGACGGCGACACCACGTACTTCCTCGGCCGCCTCGTGCACTTCGCCGAGCACCGCGTGTACCGCGCGCGGCACGCCACGTACGGCTCGCTCTTCGCCGCGCTCGGCGTGCCCGACGAGGCGCTCCGCCGGTACGCCGAGCGCCTCGGCATGCTCGCGCCCCGCCCGTTCTGCCTGCTCCACGGGGACCTGCACCGGGAGAACCTCATCGTCGACGGGGCCGACCGACTCTGGGTGATCGACTGGGAGTTGGCGATGCTGGGCGATCCGCTCTACGACCTGGCGACCCACCTGTACCTGACGCGCTACCCGGCCGAGCAGGAGCGGAGTGTCGTAGAGCGCTGGTGCGCGGAGATCGAGCGGGTCCTGCCGGGCGGTTCGAAGGGGTACGAGGACGACCTGCCGCGGCTGCGCGCGTTCAAGTGCGTCCAGTCCGTCTACACGGATGTGATCCGTACGGCCATGACGCTCTCGGAACGCCCCGAGGACCCCGCGGAGTCCGCCCGGGCCGCGGCGAAGCTCGTCCGGGTGCTCCACGCGGCCCGGACGCCCCTCGAACTCCCTTCGGTACCCGACGCGTCGGGCGCCGAGGCGGCACTGCGGGAGTGGCTGGGCTCGACGGGCTAGGACGCGCCCTGGGGCCTGTCTCGGGGAACGGCCTCTAGGCGAGTACCCGGCGCCGGAACAGGAGGCCCGCCGCCGCCACCGCGAGCGCCGTGATGCCCGCGCACCAGGCCAGCGCCACCCAGCCCGTCGCGCCGATCGGTTGGCCGAGGAGCAGGCCGCGTACCGCCTCGATGACCTGGGTGACCGGCTGGTGGGTGGCGAAGCCCTGGAGCCAGGACGGCATGGTGTCCGTGGGGACGAACGCGCTGCTCGGGTACGGCAGGAAGCTGATGAAGAACGTGAACCCGCCGGCCGCCTCCGGGGACCTGACGAGCAGGCCGACCGCGGCGGACAGCCAGGACAGCGCGGTGATGTAGGCGACGAGCAGCCCGACGGCGGCGAGCCAGCCGGCCGGGCTCGCCGCCGGGCGGAAGCCGATCGCGAACGAGAGGGCGAAGACGAGGCTCGTCGCGAGCAGATTGCGGGCCGTGGAGGCCAGGACGTGCCCGGCGAGGATCGGGGTGCCGCCGATGTCGAGTGAGCGGAAGCGGTCGATGATGCCGCCCTTGAGGTCCTCGGTGACGGCCTGGGCGGTGCTGGCCGAGCCGAATCCGGCGCAGAGCAGCAGGACGCCGGGGACCACGTACGTCACGTACTGCGTACCGGTGTCGATGGCTCCGCCGAAGAAGTACACGAAGATCAGCAGCAGGAGTACGGGCAGGGCGAGGGCGGTGATGAGCGCGTCCACGTTGCGGCGGCTGAGGCGCAGGGAGCGGCCGGTCATGGTCAACGCTTCGGAGGCTCCGGACGGCACGGCTTCAGACATGGGTGGGCTCCTCGGTGCCGGTGCTCGTGCCGCGTTTGGCGGGTGCGGGTGCGGGTGCGGGTGCCGGTGTCGGTGCCGGTGTTGGGGTCGTGCGGGTCAGGGTCAGGAAGACGTCGTCGAGGGTCGCGGTGTGCAGCGCGAAGCGTTCGATGTCGGTGCCGTCCGGGTCCAGCGCGTCGAGGAGCGCCCGGACCTCGCGGGCGCCGCCGTCCGTCGGGAAGCCGAGGGTCCGGGTCTCGGGCGTGCGGTGCGCGGCCCGCGGGGCGAGGCGGTGGTACGCGGCCTCGGTGACGACGACGTCCAGACGGTGGTCGGCGACGCGCCGCTTCAGCTCGTCGGCGGTGCCCTCGGCGACGAGGGTCCCGCCGTCGAGGACGGAGATCCGGTCCGCGAGACGGTCGGCCTCCTCCAGGTACTGCGTGGTCAGGAACACCGTCGTGCCCTGCGCCCAGAGGTCGCGGACCACGTTCCACAACTCCTGGCGGCTGCGCGGATCGAGGCCCGTCGTCGGCTCGTCCAGGAAGATCACCTCGGGCTCCCCGACGAGTGAGGCGGCCAGGTCGAGCCGCCGCCGCATGCCCCCTGAGTACGTCCTGACCAGCCGCCCGCCCGCGTCGGACAGGTCGAACCGGTCCAGCAGTTCGGCGGCGCGGGCGCGGGCGGCGGCCGGGGTGACGCGGTGGCCGGAACGGGCGCGCGGCGCGAGGCGGGCCATCATCCGGAGGTTCTCGACGCCGGTCTGCATCTCGTCGACGGCGGCGAACTGCCCGGTCAGGCTGATGGCCCGGCGTACTCGGGACCGCTCGGTGCGTACGTCGTGGCCGGCCACGGTGGCGGTGCCCGCGTCGGCCTCGGTGAGCGTGGCCAGGATGCGGACGGCGGTGGTCTTGCCCGCGCCGTTCGGGCCGAGCAGCGCGTGCACGGCGCCGCGCGGGACGGTCAAGTCGAGTCCGCGGAGCACCTCGACGTCCCGGTACGCCTTGCGCAGGCCGACGGCGCGGACTGCGGGTGGGGCAGTGGTCATGGGGTCTCACTCCTCCCGTTCTACGTAAGGTATACGCAGTACTATGTAAGGGTTACGCAGAACTAGGATGTGCGTCAAGCCGGAGCCGGTGGGCGGCTCCGGACTCCGGCCGCGACGGCCGGGACGACCACGGCGGTCGGGACGGTCGCAGCGGCGACGATGGTCGGGACGGTCACAGCGGCCACGACGGTCGGGAAGACCACGGCGGCCACAGCGGCCACAGCGGCCAGGAAGGAGGCGCGGCATGACGGCGGAGGACGAGCGGACGGGACTGCCCGCGAGCCTCGCGACGGCCTGGGGGCTGCGGGAGCGTCCCGCGAAGGGCCCGAAGCCCGGCCTCACCCTGGACCGCATCGTCGACACCGCCGTGCGCGTCGCGGCGGCCGACGGGGTGGGCGCGGTGTCGATGGGGCGCGTGGCCAAGGAGCTGGGCGTCTCGCCGATGTCCCTGTACCGGTACGTCGGCGCCAAGGACGAGCTGTACGTGCTGATGCAGGAAGCGGTCATGCCCGCACCGCCCGCACCGCCCGAGCCGGGGGGCGGTTGGCATGCAGGGCTGAGCCGCTGGGCGCGGGCCCAACGTGCCGTCTTCCTCGACAACTTGTGGATCCTGCGCATCCCCACCTCGGGCCCGCCCGCGAGCCCCAGGTCGGTGGCGTGGATGGAGCAGGGGCTTGCGGCGCTCGACGGAACCGGGCTCGACGAGGGCGCCAAGCTGGGTGTGCTCGTACTGGTCGGCGGGTTCGTCCGCAACGAGGCCATGCTCATGTCCGACCTGGACGCCGCGATCGTGGCGGGCGGGCACACCTCCGCCGAGGTCATGACCCGCTACCGCCGCACCCTCACCGCCCTCACCGACCGCGACAGCCACCCGGCGGTGACCCGCCTCCTCGACTCAGGCGTCCTGGAGCGACCGGAGGGCGGAGCGGACGACGACTTCGAGTTCGGCCTGGGGTGCGTGCTGGACGGGGTGGAGGCGCTGATCGCGCGGCAGCGGGATTCGGGCGAAGCGGACGCCTCCTAGGCCGCCGTCATCAGCGGGCCCAGGCACGCGTGCCGTCCGACCGCCTCCCGCCTCCCGGCGCCCGCCTCCCGCCTCCTGCCTCCCGGCGCCCGCTTCCCGCTTCCCGGCGCCCGTGCTCACGCGTACGCCCCGAGCCCCGAGCGGAGTTGGCCGAAGCCGCGCTCTGCGGCCTCGACCGCGTCCGGGTAGAGCGCGGCGGCGCGTTCTCCGGCCGCGATGCGGCGCCAGTTCGCCTCGGCCAGGACGCGCTGGACGGCCATGATCTGGCCCGCCGCGAGGCGTGCCCCGTCATCGCCGCCGAGTGCGGTGGCGAGTGACTCCTCGGCGCGGGACTGGTACGCGTACAGGCGGGCCACCAAGGACGGCGTGTCGTAGATCAGGCGATGGAAGGCGAGCACCTCGGGCTCGTCGCTGAGACCCGTCACGGGGTCGCGCAGCCGCAGGCCGGTCAGGAAGTGCCGGCGCAGCGCGTCCAGCGGGGGCTGCTGCGGGGCGCGCCCCGTGACGACGCGGCTCGCCTCGTCCTCGTGGTCCGCGAGCCGGTGCAGGGCCAGATCCTCCTTGGCCGGGAAGTACCGGAAGAGCGTCGGCTTGGAGATCTCCGCCGCCGCAGCGACCTCCGCCACCGACACCTTCTCGAAGCCCTTCTCCAGGAAGAGGGCGATCGCGGCGTCGGAGATCGCCTGGTAGGTCCGCTGCTTCTTGCGCTCGCGCAGCCCGCTCTCGGTGTCGGCGGGCAGTACCGGGCGGGCGGGGGGAGGGGGCGTACGGCTCATGGAGGCAGCTTACGCGGTGAAACGCATCTCGGTCACAAACGTTACTCGGTTACGCTATTCTCGCTCGCATGCGTGCCCTCGACCCTGACCCCGGACTCCGCGCCGCCCCTGCCCCCGACCGCCTCCCCGACTGCCACCCCGACCACTTCCCTGACCACGCTCTCGACCGAGCCCTCCGCCAGGAGCGGGCGTACCACGACGCCTGCCGTGACGCCCTCGCCGCGATGATCGACGGCGCGCAGGAGCAGGTCGTCACGGGCGTGGACGTCTCCGCCTCGGGAGCCGACGCGGAAGTCCTGGGCCGCCGGTTCCGCGGTGACGCGAAGACGATGCGTGAACTCCCGCCGGGGCCACTGTTCTTCGGGCGTCTGGACTTCGCGTCAGGGGCCGGGGCCGGGGCCGGGGCAGGGGCAGGGGCGCGGGACGCCGGGGACCACGCCGGGCAGAGCTACCACGTCGGCCGGCTGCGCATCACCGAGCACCCCGCGAGCCCGCCCCTCGTCGTGGACTGGCGCGCCCCCGTCGCCCGCGCCTTCTACCAGGCGGGCCCGCGCGACCCCCAGGGCGTGCGCGTCCGGCGCCGCTTCGGCTGGGCCCCGGGCAGCGCGGGGGAGCCGGGCGACCTCACCGGCCTGGAGGACGAACACCTCGACGCCACGGACGAGTCGGAGCCGGGAAGAGCGGGGCCGGGAAGAGCGGAGCCCGGCGGTGCGGAGCCCGGCGGTGCGGGACCTGGCGGTGCGGGGCCCGGAGGAGCGGGACCCGGCGGTGCGGGGCCCGGCAGTGCGATCCTCGCCGGAGAGATCGAGCGGCCCCGGGTCGGCCCCATGCGGGACATCGCCGCCACCATCCAGCCCGACCAGGACGACCTCGTACGCCGCGACCTCGGCACCTCCCTGTGCGTGCAGGGCGCCCCCGGCACCGGCAAGACCGCAGTCGGCCTGCACCGCGCCGCGTACCTGCTGTACACCCACCCGCAGCGCGTGCAGCGCAACGGGCTGCTCGTGCTCGGGCCCAACCGCACCTTCCTGTCGTACATCTCGGAGGTGCTGCCCTCGCTCGGTGAGGGCGGAGTGCGGCAGTCCACCGTCGTGGACGAGATCGCCCGGCAGCCGGTGCGCGGCACGGACGGCGAGGGGACGGCGGTCGTCAAGCACGACGCCCGGATGGCGCGGGTGCTGCACCGCGCCCTGTACGCGCGCGTGCGCCCGCCCGCCGACTCCCTCGCCGTACCGGACGGTTCGTACCGCTGGCGGATCGGGCGCGCGGAGCTTGAGCGGATCGTCGAGGACGTACGGGCGGAGGAGCCGCCGTACGCCGTCGGACGTGAGCGGGTCCGGACGCGGGCCGTGCGGCTGATCCAGGAGCAGGCCGAGCGCCGCTCGGGGGCGCGCCCGCAGGCCTGGCTGCAGCGGATCGGCCGGTCCAGGCCGGTCGGTGCCTTCGTGGACGAGGTCTGGCCGAAGGTGACGCCCGAGCAGGTCGTGGCCGAACTCCTCGCCGACGCCGAGGTGTTGGGGCGGTCGGCCGACGGTGTCCTCGACGCGGAGGAGCAGCGACGGCTGCTGTGGCCGAGGGCGCCGCGTTCGTACAGGTCCGCCCGGTGGAGCGCGGCGGACCTGGTGCTGCTCGACGAGGTGGCCGGGCTGATCGAGCATCCGCAGGGCTACGGGCACGTCGTGGTCGACGAGGCGCAGGACCTCTCCCCGATGGAGTGCCGCGCGATCGCCCGCCGCTCCGCCTACGGTTCGCTGACCGTCCTCGGCGACCTGGCCCAGGGCACCACACCGTGGGCGGCCCGCGCGTGGCCCGTACTCCTCGGGCACCTGGGGCGGCCCGATGCCGTACTGGCGCCGCTGACCGTCGGATTCCGGGTGCCCGCGGCCGTCGTCGAGGTGACGAACCGGCTGCTCGCCGCCCTCGACGTCGACGTTCCGCCCGCCCGGTCCCTGCGCGCGGACGGGCAGGTGCGCACCGAGGAGGCGGCGGACGGGGCCGGGGTGGTCGACGCGACGGTACGGCTCGTGCGGGAGGCGCTCAGCCGGGAGGGCTCGGTCGGGGTGATCGCGCCCGACGAAGGCCCGGTGGGCGCGGCCGCCCTGCACGCCGCACTCGCCGCCGCGGGTCTGGCACCGGCGTCCCCGGACCAACTGGGCGCCCGGCTCGCGGTGTTGCCCGCCACCCTGGCCAAGGGTCTGGAGTACGACCACGTCGTCGCCGTCGAACCCGCGGCGGTGGTGGGGGCCGAGCGGCGGGGCCTGGAGCGGCTCTATGTGGTCCTGACCCGTGCGGTGTCCCGTCTGGATGTGGTGCACAGCCTGCCGTTGCCGTTCTGAGGGTTCCGTCCCGTGCGGGCGTTAGGGTCCCGCCGTGACTCCACCCCGACCCCGCGCCCTCCTGTTCCTCGACGTCGACGGCCCCCTCATCCCCTTCGGAGCGTCGCCGGCCGACCTGCCCGAGGGGTATCCGACGTACGAGGGCGGCACCCGGGAGGGCGGCGGGCATCCGTTCCTTGACCGGGCCGACCCCGCGCTCGGGCGCCGACTGGCCGATCTCGGCTGCGAGTTGGTGTGGGCGACGACCTGGGGCGAGGACGCCAACCGAGTGCTCGCACCGTGGCTCGGGCTGCCGGAGTCACCCGTACTGCCGTGGCCGGATGAGACGGACGAGTCAGATGGGGGCAGGACGGACAGGACGGATGAGGCATACGGGGCCTACAAGGAGTACGGGGCTTTCGGTGCGCGGGGTGTGCACTGGAAGACCCGGCCGATCGTCGAGTGGGCGGACGGGCGGCCCTTCGTGTGGGTGGACGACGAGATCGCGCCCGCCGACCGGGCGTGGGTCGACACGTACCACCGCGGGCCCGCCCTGCTGCACCGCGTCGACGCGCGGTGCGGGCTGACGGGGCGGGACTTCGGCGTGATCCGGGGGTGGCTGGGGCGGTTGCACCCCGGTTTCCGTGGCCGCGACTAAGCCGTACGCGTGGCTTGGAACACTATTGCAAGCGTCTGCTTGCAATAGTTAGCGGGCATGCTGCACCATCGACCCATGGCATCCCTCAACGTCGGCAACCTCGGTGAGTATCTGCGCGAGCAGCGGCGCAACGCGCAGCTGTCATTGCGTCAACTCGCCGACGCCGCCGGGGTGTCCAACCCGTACCTCAGTCAGATCGAGCGTGGACTGCGCAAGCCGAGCGCCGAGGTCCTGCAGCAGGTCGCCAAGGCCCTGCGGATCTCAGCCGAGACGCTGTACGTGCAGGCCGGGATCCTCGACGAGCGTGACCGCGACGAAGTGGAGACGCGCGCCGCGATCCTCGCCGATCCGACCATCAACGAGCGGCAGAAGCAGGTGCTGCTGCAGATCTACGAGTCCTTCCGCAAGGAGAACGGATTCGAGATCAAAGAGGAGATGGGGAAGACGGGGAAAACGGAGAAGACGGAGAAGGACGGGCCTGCCGGGACCGAAGAGCGCGGCGCGAGCAGCGAGAACAGCGCGAGCAGCGTGAGCGACTCACCCGGGCGCGGCGCGGACACCGCCGATGACGGCCCCCGCACGGCCGACGGCAGCACCACCATCGAACCCTCACCCTGACCGGAGGACCACCAGTCATGGCCATCACCGACGACATCCGCAAGACCTTCAGCGACCCCACCCCGTTCTACTTCGCGGCCGGTACGGCCGACCTCGCGGTGCAGCAGGCCAAGAAGGTCCCCGCGCTGATCGAGAAGCTGCAGGCCGAGGCCCCGGCCCGCTTCGAGGCCGTACGCTCCACGGACCCCAAGGAGGTCCAGGAGAAGGCCACGGCCGCCGCCAAGGAGGCGCAGGAGAGCCTGCAGGCCAAGGTCAGCGAGGTGCTCGGCAGCCTCGACACCGACATCAGGAAGTTCGGCGAGACCGCCCAGGGCCTGGCCCTGCGCGGTGTCGGCGTCGCCGCGGAGTACGCGGTCAAGGCCCGTGAGAAGTACGAGGAGGTCGCCGAGCACGGCGAGCTGGCCGTCAAGGTCTGGCGCGGTGAGGCGGCCGACGAGATCGAGGAGATCGCCGCCGCGGTCGAGCCGCAGTCGGACACCAAGGCGGAGGCCAAGACCGAGACCGGCACCGAGGCCAAGTCCGAGACGGCTGCCGCGCGGCCCGTCGCGGTCGAGGACGAGTCGAAGCCTGCTGCCGCCAAGAACACGGCGACGGCGTCCACGGCGTCCACGTCGACCACGTCGACCACGGCCAAGAAGGCCCCCGCCAAGAAGACCATGGCGAAGAAGCCCACCCCGCCCGCGAAGTGACCCCGCGCACCACGGCGGTACGGGAACGCCCCGGGCACTCAGCGAGCGCCCGGGGCGTTCTCCGGATACGGCGGCCGCTCATCCGGGTACGGTTGCCGGTGTAGAGACGACTCGGACCAGGTGGTGGGCAACGTGCTGATGTCAGGTTTCGCGAGCTTCGTGGGACTGCTCTTCCTCGCCATGCTCGTGCTCGCGGCGGTCGCCCTGGTGATGGCCGCTCTCGCCCGCCCGGATGCCTACGTCGCGGCCGACAAGAAGACCAAGAACTTCTGGCTGATCCTCCTCGGCGCGGCGGTCCTGGTGAACCTGATCGGCATCCCCGGCCTCGGCCTGATGCTCCAGATCGCCGGCCTGATCGCGACGATCGTCTTCTTCGTCGACGTACGCCCCGCGCTCAAGCAGGTCACGGGCGGCGGCGGCCGCCGAGGCGGCAGCAGCAGCGACGGTCCTTACGGGCCGTACAACGGCGGACGGTGACCGGCCGGGGCCACAGCGACTCCGGAACACGGCGGCGGGGCCGCACCCGAATCCCTGGGTGCGGCCCCGCCGCCGTGTTCTCGTGCGCCCTCGCTCTCGTACGTCGACGTTCTCGTACGCCCTCGCTCTCGTACGTCCAAGCTCTCGTACGGCGACCCCTCAGCGCCCGCCCCGGTCAAGGAGCAGCACCGCCACGTCGTCCGTCAGCTCACCGCCGTTGAGGTCCCGCACCTCGCTCACGGCCGCCTCCAGGAGGTCCTCGCCGTGCAGCCCGGCGGAGACCTGGCGGCGGACCATCTCGACCATGCCGTCCTGGCCGAGGCGCTGGTTGCCCTGGCCGATCCGGCCCTCGATCAGGCCGTCGGTGTAGAGCATCAGGCTCCACTCGCCGCCCAGCTCCACCTGCTGACGCGGCCAGCGGGCGCGCGGCAGCAGACCGAGTGCCGGGCCGCCGTTCTCGTACGGCAGCAGCTCCGCCGGGCGGCCCGGGCGGGTGATCAGCGGCGAGGGGTGGCCGGCCAGGCAGAGTCCGGCGCGGCGGCCGTCCGGCGAGATGTCGACCGTGCAGAGCGTCGCGAAGATCTCGTCGTCCGGCCGCTCATGCTCCAGGACCTGCTGCAGCGTGGAGAGCAGCTCGTCCCCGCACAGGCCCGCGAAGGTCAGCGCCCGCCAGGCGATCCGCAGCTCGACGCCGAGGGCCGCCTCGTCCGGGCCGTGCCCGCAGACGTCGCCGATCATGGCGTGCACCGTGCCGTCGGGCGTGCGCACCGTGTCGTAGAAGTCGCCGCCGAGCAGCGCCCGGGAGCGGCCCGGCCGGTAGCGCGCGGCGAACCGCAGCTGGGAGCCGTCGAGCAGCGGCGTGGGCAGCAGGCCCCGCTCCAGGCGGGCGTTCTCCTGCGCGCGCAGCCTCGACTCGGTGAGCTGCCGCTGGGCGATGTCGGCCCGCTTGCGCTCCACCGCGTACCGGATGGCGCGGCTCAGCAGCCGGGCGTCCAGCTCCTCGCGGAACAGGTAGTCCTGCGCGCCGACCCGCACGGCCTCTCCGGCCAGGTCGATGTCGCCGCTCCCGGTGAGCGCGAGGACGGCGTGCCGGGGCGCGAGCTGCAGGACGTGCCGCAGCGTCGCCAGCTCGTCCTCGCCGTGGTCGGCGCCCGGTGCGGGCAGTGCGAGGTCGAGCAGGATGCAGTGCACGTCGTCGGTCAGCAGCCGCTCGGCCTCGGTGAGGTTGCGGGCGGTACGGATACGGATGGGCTTGCCTGCGGCGTCGAGCAGCTCCGGCACGGACAGTGCCTCGGCCGGGTCGTCCTCGATCACGAGCAGCGTCAGTCCGCTGCCGGTCTCGGTTCCGGCCTGCGCCGGGAACGCTTGCGCCTGACCACCTTCCGCGGCTGGGACTGCTCTCTGCCGCGGTATGGGTACGGGCATCGTGTGGTTTCCTTCCCTCCCCCCGAGGGCGCGGCAGCACGTGGATCGACGTACCGCCGACGGGGACCTTAGCGGTAGCCACCGGGGGTTTGGAATGGCGATCAGCGAACGGCGGGTGGCGCGTGCCGTTCCATTTGCCGCATCCCGTACCGCAATTGGACCCGTCCGGGCCCCCGAGGGGATGACGAACATCACGCCGCCCGGGTTGCTCGCGTGCCACAGGTCACGTGCGCCAGGTCACGCGCCACACGCCCTGCGACCGGCGCGGTACCCGGGCGGCACGCGGGCCGAACCGAGGCGTCGCCCGAGCCGAACCGTGCACCCGAACCGCGCATCCGAGGCACCACCCGAGCCACACCGCAGGCACCCGCCCGAGCCGCGCCCCCCGGGGGGGAGGAGGAAAGGCCTACTTGTCCGGCCGCACCACCCCGAGGATCTTCATCGAGCCCGCCCCCGCGATCGTCACGTCCCGGCCAGGGCGCGGGGCGTGCACGATCGCTCCGTCCCCGATGTACATCCCGACGTGGCTGGCGTCCTCGTGGTAGATGATCAGGTCTCCGGGGCGCATGTCCTCGATGTCGATGCGCGGCAGCTGCTTCCACTGCTCCTGCGAGGTCCGCGGAATGGTCTTCCCGGCGGAGATCCAGGCCTCCGAGGTGAGCCCCGAGCAGTCGTACGATCTCGGGCCCTCGGCGCCCCACTCGTAGGGCTTGCCGATCTGGGCGGTGGCGTACTTGATGGCCTTCTTGCCGCTGCTGCTCGCCTTGCCGGTGATCTCTTCGAGGGCGCCGGAGTCGATCCATGCCGCCTGGCGGTCGAACTCCGCCTCCTGCTCCATGCGGAGGAGGCGCTCGCGCTCCTTCTTCTCGAGCTTGGACTCCAGCTCCTCGGCCGCCTTGATCTTCGCCTTGATCTTCTTCTTGGCCTCGGCCTTCGCCTCGCGGTTGGCGTCCAGCTCGCGCCAGCGCTCGGAGGCGTCGTCGGCGTACAGCCGCAAGTCCTCCTGCGTGCGCGCGAGTTCGCCGAGGAGGCCCTTCGTGGCCTGCTGGCCCTGGCGCATGCGGCCCGCGTTGTCCAGGAACTTCTGCGGGTCGTCACTCAGCATCAACTGCGCCTGGGGCGGGAGCCCGCCGCCGCGGTACTGCGCGCGGGCCGCGGCGCCCGCGCGCTGTTTGAGGCGGTCCACCTTCTTCTCACCCGCGACGATGGCCTTCGCGATCCGCACGATCTCGTCGGACTGCTGATCGGCCTTCTCCTCCGCCGCGTTGTAGGCGTCGGTGGCCACCGCCGCGTCGTGATAGAGCCGGTCCGTCTCCTTGCGGACCTGTTCAAGGGACTTGGAGTCCTTGGGCCCCGGGTCCTTCGGGGCCGGATCGGCATACGCGGTTCCCGGGGCGGCCAGGATCGCCGCCGCGCACACCAGAGCCATGGTCGCCGTGGTCGAGCTTCGCTTGCCGGTCACGCTCGTTCCCCCTGAACTGATTGCTCGTCAGTAACTTACGAACACGTCCGGGATGGTGCCACGCCCGCGCCCAATACGACAGAGGCACGCGCATGCACAGGCACGGACAGACACCTCGGCCCAGTCGACCCCTGACGCCTCCCCACACCATCCCCGCGTCATGTCCGACGAACGAAGTCCGAACAGCGTTCCGAATCCGCTCAGCTTCACTCGTGTGGGGCTTTGGCCCTGGTGGGACGGGAGTTACGAGTTCCGCTTCGGCCCTGGTGGAACGGGAGCTACGAGTTCCGCTTCGGCCCTGGTGGAATAGGAGTTACGAATTCCGCTTCCGCCCCGGCGAACCCGCGAACCACCCCCGGGCGCACGCCTCTCACCCCCGAGGCGCCAACGCCCCCCACTCCACCGTCACTTCACCCTGCCGCCAGCGCCCCGCGCGATCCGCCACCGGCCAGTCCGCCGACAGCGCGCGCACCGTCCGGATCCACCGCTGCCGCGCGCCGTACGAGGCATAGGGCGCCGCGGCCGCCCAAGCCCGGTCGAAGTCGCGCAGGAAGGCGTGGACCGGCTCACCCGGCACGTTCCGGTGGATCAGTGCCTTCGGTAGCCGCTCGGCGAGGTCGGACGGGCGGTCGAGGGAGCCGAGCCGGGTCGCGAACGTCACCGTGCGCGGGCCCTGGGGGCCGAGGGCGACCCAGACGTGCCGGCGGCCGATCTCGTCGCAGGTGCCCTCGACCAGGAGCCCCTCCGGGGCGAGCCGCGCGCGCAGCCGCTCCCACACGGCGGCCACCTGTTCCTCGTCGTACTGGCGCAGCACATTGGCCGCGCGGATCAGGTGCGGCGGCCGGTCCGTGGGCACCTCGAAGCCGCCGTGCCGGAAAACAAGCCCTTCGCGCGCGTACGGGCGGGCGGCGGCCACCCGCGCGGGATCGATCTCGATGCCGACGACCTCGACGGCGGGCGCGGCGGTGCGCAGCCGCTTCAGGAGCTCGACGGCCGTCCAGGGCGCGGCGCCGTACCCCAGGTCCACGGCGAGAGGCGCGTCCGCGCGGCGCAGGACGGCGCCGTGGGTGGCGGCGATCCAGCGGTCCATGCGGCGCAACCGGTTGGGGTTGGTGGTCCCGCGGGTGACGGTCCCTACGGGGCGCGAGGGGGTGCGGGCGGCCATACCCATCAGTATCGGTGCCCGGCGGGACCGGCTCCGCGCCGGGCGCTCCAATGAGGGTTGAGTGGCACTCTGTAATGCTTTGGCAAAGTGGAAATGGGCGCGGGGCTGCCGATGTTCCCCGTTCGTGGAGGGCGCGTACGCACGCCCATGTAGCCATGCCCGCAGCAGGCCCGCACCAGGGGCCGCCACGAGGCCCGAGCCGCGGGCCGCTAGGAGGACCGCCAGGTGAGCCAGTACGTGAGCCGGCTCGGCGAACGCCTCGCCGGCAGCACGCCGCCGCGGCTCCGCTTTCCCGGCGGGCCCCGCAGGCCGCGCCGGGTGGCGATGCTCAGCGTGCACACCTCGCCGCTGCACCAGCCGGGCACGGGCGACGCCGGCGGCATGAACGTGTACATCGTGGAGCTCGCCAAGCGCCTCGCCGAGATCAACGTCGAGGTCGAGATCTTCACCCGGGCCACCACCGGCGGCCTGCCGCCCAAGGTCGAGCTGGCCCCGGGAGTCCTGGTCCGGCACGTGGACGCGGGTCCGTACGAGGGCCTCAAGAAGGAAGAGCTGCCCGCACAGCTCTGTGCCTTCACCCACGGTGTGATGCAGGCCTGGGCGGGCCACCGCCCCGGCTACTACGACCTGGTGCACTCGCACTACTGGCTGAGCGGCCACGTCGGCTGGCTCGCCGCCGAGCGCTGGGGCGTGCCGCTCGTGCACGCCATGCACACGATGGCCAAGGTCAAGAACGCCGCGCTCGCGGAGGGTGACACTCCGGAGCCCGCCGCGCGTGTGATCGGCGAGACCCAGATAGTGCGCGCCGCCGACCGCCTCATCGCGAACACCGATGAGGAGGCCGACGAGCTCGTACGGCACTACGCCGCCGAGCCCGGCAAGGTCGCCGTCGTCCACCCCGGCGTCAATCTGGACCGCTTCCGTCCCGGTGACGGGCGGGCCGCCGCGCGGCAGCGGCTCGGCCTGCCGCAGGACGCGCTGATCCCGCTCTTCGCCGGACGCATCCAGCCCCTGAAGGCGCCCGACATCCTGCTCCGCGCGGTGGCCGTTCTGCTCGACCGCCGTCCCGAGCTGCGCGGGAACCTGGTCGTCCCGGTGGTCGGCGGCCCGAGCGGCAGCGGCCTGGACAAGCCCGAGGGGCTGCAGAAGCTGGCCGCGCGCCTGGGCATCGCGGACGTCGTGCGGTTCCGGCCGCCGGTCGGGCAGGACCAGCTCGCCGACTGGTTCCGGGCCGCCTCCACGCTCGTCATGCCCTCCTACAACGAGTCCTTCGGGCTCGTCGCCATAGAGGCGCAGGCGGCCGGCACGCCGGTGATCGCCGCCGCGGTCGGCGGACTCCCGGTGGCGGTGCGCGACGGCGTCAGCGGCTTCCTCGTCGAGGGCCACGACCCGGCGGCGTACGCAGAGGTCCTGGGGCGGTTCGTGGACGACGCGCGGCTGACCGACCGGATGGGCGAGGCCGCCGCGCGGCACGCCCAGGCGTTCGGCTGGGGCACGGCGGCCTCGGCCACGGCGGACGTGTACACCGCGGCGATGCAGGAACGCCGTGGTCGCGTACGCTCGCACCATGGCTGAGACACCGGGGACGGAGCGCGGCGGCGCCGAGGCGCGCCAGGTCGTCGAGAGCGCCCTTGCGGACGCCGATCTGGAGTGGGAGTCGCCGGAACCGGGCTCCTATGTGGTGAAGCTTCCCGGCACGCGCAAGCTGTCCACGACGGTCTCGCTGATCGTCGGCCGGCACTCGCTGTCCCTGAACGCGTTCGTCATCCGGCACCCGGACGAGAACGCCGAGGGCGTCCACCGCTGGCTCCTGGAGCGCAACCTCAAGCTGTACGGCGTGAGTTACGCGGTCGACCGCCTCGGTGACGTCTACCTGACCGGCAAGCTGCCGCTCTCCGCCGTCACCCCGGCCGAGATCGACCGCCTCCTCGGCTCGGTCCTGGAGGCCGCGGACGGCGCGTTCAACACCCTTCTGGAGCTGGGTTTCGCGACGGCGATCCGCAAGGAGTACGAGTGGCGGGTCGCGCGCGGCGAGTCCACGCGCAACCTTGAGGCGTTCACCCATCTGACCCAGCCGCGCGCCAAGTAGCCCGCAGGGCAACGGAATTCACGCCCCCTTGCGCGGCCCCGGCGGCTTCTGCGCGACCTCTTCCGCCTCCCGCCCGCCCATGGCATGCTCACCGCCGACGCAGACCTGAACTGCGTTCACATCCATGGAAGGTGGGCGCATGGACCGGGGCATGGACCCGGGCATGGATCGGCGCATGGATCACCTCACCCGGCGGGGCTTGCTGAGCGGCGCGGCCGCGGTCGCCGCGACGGCCGCGGTGGGCAGCTCGGCGACGACCGCGAAAGCCGCACCACGCGCGCGTGCCGCCGCCTGGCCCGAACCCGCCCTCCTGTGGAGGGAGTTCACCGCCGACCCGTACCGGCACCCCCAGATCCCGTACATCGGCCGCGCCGGCTACCGCTCGGGCAGCGAAAAACGCCCGCACGCGCGCGTGGTCGCCAACGTCCTCTCCTACGGGGCGAAGCCGGACGGTTCCGCCGACGCCACGCCCGCGATCAACCGGGCCCTGGCCGACGCGGGCCGGGCGGGCGGCGGCACGGTCCTGGTGCCCGCCGGGACGTACCGCGTGGACGGCATCGTCCGTATCGCGCACAGCGGGGTCGTGCTTCGCGGCGCGGGCAGCGACCGCACCAAGCTGTACGCGACCCGGAACCTCACCGAGCTGATCGGCCCCTACGGCTCGCGCTACGGCGGCGACGAGTCCAGCTGGTCCTGGGCGGGCGGCCTCATCTGGCTCTGCCCCGAGGCCCGTTGGGACTCCCTCACGGACGCCATCAGGGCCGCCGACTGGCCGTTCGAGGGCTGGACCGGCAACAAGCGCGACGAGGCCCGCCCGCTGACCGCCCTGGAGCCCGCGGAGCGCGGCACCCGGACCGTCACCGCCGCCGACCCGGCCCGGCTGAGCCCCGGCCGCCTGGTGCTGCTCCGCCTCGCCGACGACGCCGGGCACACGCTCCTGGAGCACATGGCGGGCGGCGGCGCGGGGCCCGAGGCGTACAGCTGGGACGACAAGACCAAGCTCCTCTCGTACGTCCCCTATGAGTGGCCGGTTCGGATCACGCACATCGAGGGACGGAACGTCACCCTGGAGCGGCCGCTTCCGCTCGACCTGCGCCCGGAGTGGCAGCCTCAACTCATGGCGCCTGTACAGCCGTTGACGGACGCGGGTGTGGAGGGGCTCACCCTTGAGGCCGTCGAGACGCCGCAGGCCCCGCACCTGCTCGACAAGGGCCACAACGGGGTCACCTTCCAGTGCGCTTACGACTGTTGGGCCGATGACGTCGTCGTACGCCATGTCGACAACGGCTTCGGGCTCGTCGCCGCCTCCGCCTGCACCCTGCGGCACACGCGCGTGGAGGGGCGCGGTGCGCATCACCCGTACTTCTGCCGTGAGGGTTCGCACGACAACCTGATCGAGGACTTCACGGTGGCCCGGCGCACCGTTCCCACGCCCGAGGGCACGCAGTTGCACGGCATCAACGTGGAGGGCCTGTCCAGCCACAACGTGTGGTCCCGCGGGCTGATGGAGATGGGCACCTTCGACACGCACCGCGGCATGCCCTTCGCCAACGTACGCACGGAGATCACCGTCGAGAACAACGGCCGCCACGGCGGCGACGCGAGTGCGGGACCGCTCTACGGCGCCCGTTTCGCACACTGGAACGTGACCGTCACCAACGAGCGCGCGGGCCTCGTCAGGATCGACGAGATCGCCCCCTACAGCGCGACCGTCGCCATCTCTGTAGTGCGGGATTTCGACCAGATCGACGTCCCCGACTTCACCGGCGACCTGCACGCGCGCGTGGAGGCGTACGGGCGGCCGGGAAGCGTGGAACCGCGCAATCTGTACGAGGCCCAGCGGGCGCTCAGGCGCTGACCTCGGCGGCCTCGGTGTCGTCGGCCGCCCGCGCGGAGGCGGATTCGACCGGGGCCTGCGGATCCTCCGTCGGCAGCCCCCGCATCAGCACCCAGTACCCCAGCGCCGCCACCGTGCCGACCAGGGCGCAGCCCGCCCACAGCCACCCGGCCCCGTACCGGTCGATGATCTGGCCGCCGAGCAGCGGCGCGGCAAGGGCGGCGACGGCCCAGGACAGGGTGTACATGCCCTGGTAGCGGCCGCGGCCGTGCACGGGGGAGAGGCGGACGACGAGGCTCGTCTGCGTCGGGGCGTTGACGATCTCGGCGAGCGTCCACACGCACACCGCCAGGGCGTACATCCCGAGCGAACCGGCGAAGGCGGTCAGGCCGAAGCCGTACCCCGCGAGCAGCGACGAGAGCACCAGGAGGCGGCGCGGGTCGCGGTGCTCGATGAAGCGCGTCACCGGGATCTGCAGGGCCACGATCAGGACGCCGTTGACGGCGATCGCGACGCCGAAGTCCGAGCTGGAGAAGCCGTCCGCGCCCATCGCCACGGGCAGCGCTACGTACCCCTGCTGGAAGACCAGCGCGACCAGGAAGGACAGGCCGACGACGCCCATGAAGCGGCCGTTGCGCACCACGGTGCCGAGGCTGACGTGCTCGTCGTCCGCGCCCGCGCTCCCCGGAGCCTTCACCGGCCGGGACTCGGGCAGCTTCAGGAAGACCAGGACCGCGCAGGCCAGCGTGAGGACGGCCTCGCCGAGGAAGCCGGCGAGGTAGCTGTACTCGGCGATGAAGCCCGCCGCCATCGAGCTGAGCGCGAACCCCATGTTGATCGCCCAGTAGTTGAGCGCGAAGGCCCGCACCCGGTCCTCGGGGCGCACGATGTCCGCCATCATCGCCTGCACCGCGGGCCGCGAGGCGTTGGACGCCATCCCGACGAGGAGCGCCACCGCGGCGATCGCGAGCGGTTCCTGCATGAAGCCGAGCAGCGCCACCGAGAGCGCGGTGGAGACATGCGCGAAGACCAGCGTGGGCCGCCGCCCGATCCGGTCCGTCAGGACGCCCGCCACGAGCGACGAGACGACACCGCCGAGCCCGTGCAGCGCGGCGACGAGACCCGCGTACGAGGCGGAGTAGCCGCGCTCCAGGGTCAGGTAGAGCGCCATGAACGTGGCGACGAAGGCGCCGAGCCGGTTCACCAGCGTGCTCGTCCACAGCCACCAGAACTCGCGCGGAAGGCCGGAAACGCTTTCTCTGACGGCCCGTTGGAGAGAAGCGACAGACAACACGGCCCCCGGCGTGTAATAGGTCAATGCGGCGAGCGCAGATTACTTGGGGCCCGGGCGGCGCGCCACATCTTTTCCATTAGGCTCGGACACATGGCCGACGCACCGTACAAGCTGATCCTCCTCCGCCACGGCGAGAGCGAGTGGAACGCGAAGAACCTGTTCACCGGCTGGGTGGACGTCAATCTCAACGAGAAGGGCGAGAAGGAGGCGGTCCGCGGCGGTGAGCTGCTCAAGGACGCCGGCCTGCTCCCCGACGTCGTGCACACCTCGCTCCAGAAGCGCGCGATCCGCACCGCGCAGCTGGCGCTCGAGGCCGCCGACCGCCACTGGATCCCGGTCCACCGCTCCTGGCGCCTGAACGAGCGTCACTACGGCGCCCTGCAGGGCAAGGACAAGGCGCAGACCCTCGCGGAGTTCGGCGAGGAGCAGTTCATGCTGTGGCGCCGCTCGTACGACACCCCGCCGCCGGCGCTCGACCGCGACGCGGAGTACTCCCAGTTCGACGACCCGCGTTACGCCGCGCTCCCGCCGGAGCTGCGCCCGCAGACGGAGTGCCTGAAGGACGTCGTCGTCCGCATGCTCCCGTACTGGTTCGACGGCATCGTCCCGGACCTGCTCGACGGCCACACGGTCCTGGTCGCCGCCCACGGCAACTCCCTGCGCGCCCTGGTCAAGCACCTGGACGGCATCTCGGACGCGGACATCGCGGGCCTCAACATCCCGACGGGCATCCCGCTCGCGTACGAACTGGACGCCGACTTCAAGCCGCTGAAGCCGGGCGGCACCTACCTCGACCCGGATGCGGCCGCGGCGGCGATCGAGGCGGTCAAGAACCAGGGCAAGAAGAAGTAGATCCATATGGATCTACGGAGATCCACGTAGTTCCACACGATCAGGCCCCCTGCCTGCGGAAGCTCCGCGAGCAGGGGGCCTGTCGTTGCCCCAGGCAGGGCGGACGCGGTCAGCTCCAGGGCTCCTCGTCCCGTACGTACGCCGTGGGCAGCCGCCCGTCGAGGACCGTGGGGGAGGGGCAGCAGCCGAAGCGCTCCTCCACCAGGCCGAGCATGATCCGGTCCGGGGACGGGCCGCCGTCCAGGTCCCACTCCCCGCCCTGCGCGTCCATGAACGCCTGCACCAGATCGGCGAGTTCGTGCGGACCCGTGCCGTGCCGGACCAGGCTGGGCATCAGGGGCTCGAAGCTGCTCAGCAGGACCCCGTCCCTGGAGTGCGTGACCCAGGTCATGCCGTCACCGGTGTACGTCAGGGCCACCGTCTCCGTGCCCGCGGAGAGCCGCGACAGGACGGGGTCGTAGCCGCCCGCCGAGCCGAGCTGCTCGACGGAGAAGCCCCAGCCGCGGCTGTGCCCGAACCGGACCACCGAGCCCTCCGCGTCGGACTCGTCGTCGTCCTCCGGCTCGATTTCGTAGGCCCCCTCGATCGTCACCGCCGCGGCGGTCGCCGGATCCACGTCGTACGCCCGCATCACGTCGTCTGCTGTCAGGCCTCGGCTGAGGGTCAGGCAGTGCCCCAGCTCGCTGTATTCGTGGAGCCACTGCCACAGTCGGCCGCCGGCGTTCCCCGTCAGTTCTGTCATGAGGCCAAACGATCACAGAGAAAGGGCCCGGTCCATCCGGACCGAGCCCCTCCGCACCGTGCCCCCGCCGGGCACCGAGAGCGCGCTTACGCCCCCGCGACCTCCGGCCCCGTAGGCGGCTGGAGCTCGTCCGCGTGTTCGCCCGTCACCAGGTACACCACGCGCTTCGCCACCGACACCGCGTGGTCCGCGAAGCGCTCGTAGTAGCGGCCGAGGAGCGTGACGTCGACCGCCGTCTCGATGCCGTGCTTCCAGCGGTCGTCCATCAGGTGCTGGAACAGCGTGCGGTGCAGCTGGTCCATCTCGTCGTCGTCCTGCTCCAGCTGCAGGGCCAGATCGATGTCCTTGGTGATGATGACCTCCGCGGCCTTCGCCATCAGGCGCTGCGCGAGCTGGCCCATCTCCAGGATCGTGGCGTGCAGGTCGTTCGGGACGACGGACTCCGGGAAGCGCAGCCGGGCCAGCTTCGCGACGTGCTGGGCCAGGTCGCCGGAGCGCTCCAGGTCGGCGCTCATCCGCAGCGAGGTGACCACGATCCGCAGATCGGTCGCGACCGGCTGCTGGCGGGCCAGCAGGGCTATCGCCCGCGCCTCCAGGTCGTGCTGCAGATCGTCGACCTTCTGGTCCCCCGCGATGACGTTCTCGGCGAGCTTCAGGTCCGAGTCGAGCATGGCCGTGGTGGCGCGCCCGATCGCCGACCCGACAAGGCGGGCCATCTCGACCAGGCCTTCGCCGATCGAGTCAAGTTCCTCGTGGTACGCGTCCCGCATGGAGTTCCCTCTCTGAGTACGTGCCGCCAGGGGTCACCGCCCCCCGCTGCCAGCTTTCGGGGCTGTGACCCCACGCTCCCACGGTGCGGCCGGAACGCGACGGGGACCGGCACCCCGTGTGAATCGCCTCTGTCTCCAAGGTGAACTCTGAGCGACGCGACCGCTGCCCCGAATGCCCCATTCGCCCCACCTCTCCACCTGCACCGATGTGGCCGCGCCACCCAAATGAACCACCCCCGTACCTCCGGTGAACTCTGGGCGACGAGTGTTCGAGATGACAGCTCGACCGGTATGGCCTGGCATCAGACCGTGCATAACCTGAAGACATGGACGTGAACGCGGCGGTCGCCGCAGCGGCAGCGATCGCCGGGGTGTGCACCGGTGTGATCGCCATGCTGGCGTTCCGCTGGAGCGAGCGCGACCAGAAACGCCCCACCCGCACCTCCCTGCATACCGACGCCGTCCTCCCGCCGGGCGTGGACACGGTCCTCTCCGTGCTCCGCTCCTCCGCGGTCGTACTCGACGAGGCCGACGCGGTCGTCAAGGCCAGCTCGGCCGCGTACGCCCTCGGGCTCGTACGCGGCGGCAAGCTCGCCGTCGAGCCGATGCTGCAGATGGCCCGGGACACCCGCCGCGACGGTGAGATACGCCAGGTCGAGCTGGACCTGCCACGCCGCGGCACCGGTCGCGGCGACGCCCTCGCGGTCTCCGCCCGCGTCGCCCCGCTCGGCTCCCGGCTCGTGCTGCTGCTCGTCGAGGACCTCACCGAGGCCCGCCGCATCGAGGCGGTACGACGCGACTTCGTCGCCAACGTGTCGCACGAGCTGAAGACCCCCGTCGGCGCCCTGAGCCTGCTCTCCGAGGCGGTCATGGACGCGGCCGACGACCCCGAGGCCGTGGAGCGGTTCGCGGGCCGCATGCAGATAGAGGCCACCCGCCTGACCAACCTGGTCCAGGAGCTCATCGACCTCTCGCGCGTGCAGAACGACGACCCGCTCGAGGACGCCGAGCCGGTCCGCGTCGACGAACTCGTCACCGAGGCCATCGACCGCTGCCGCCACCAGGCCGGTACGAAGCAGATCAATATGGCCGCGGGAGGCACCGCCGACCTGCACATCTGGGGGAACCGCGGCCAGCTCGCCGCAGCCCTCGGCAACCTCGTCGAGAACGCCGTGAACTACAGCCCGGCCCGCACGCGCGTGGGGATAGCCGCGCGCCGGGTCAGCGCCCCCGGCGGCGACCTCATCGAGATCGCCGTGACCGACCAGGGCATCGGCATCTCCGACCGGGACAAGGAGCGCATCTTCGAACGCTTCTACCGCGTCGACCCGGCCCGCTCCCGGGCCACCGGCGGCACCGGCCTCGGTCTCGCCATCGTCAAGCACGTGGCCGCCTCGCACGGCGGGGAAGTCACCGTGTGGAGCTCCGAAGGACAGGGCTCCACTTTCACCCTGCGGCTGCCGGAGGCGGGCGCCGCCCGCGACCGCGGCCAGAGCCCCACCGGAATCACGGACCTCGACGGTGAGGAATCCGGCGAACCGGACCACGACCCAGAGACTGACACCCACACCGCTCAGCACGACCGTGAGGCTCGCGAGACCCGCGAGCCGATCCCTGCCCCGGAGGTCCTTCCGTGACCCGAGTGCTCGTCGTCGAGGACGAGGAATCCTTCAGCGATGCCCTGTCGTACATGCTCCGCAAGGAGGGCTTCGAGGTCGCCATCGCGGCCACCGGCCCGGACGGGCTCGACGAGTTCGAGCGCAACGGCGCCGACCTGGTCCTGCTCGACCTGATGCTGCCCGGCCTGCCCGGCACCGAGGTCTGCCGCCAGCTGCGCGGCCGCTCCAACGTCCCCGTGATCATGGTGACGGCCAAGGACAGCGAGATCGACAAGGTCGTCGGCCTCGAAATAGGAGCCGACGACTACGTCACCAAGCCCTTCTCGTCCCGCGAGCTGGTCGCCCGTATCCGCGCCGTCCTGCGCCGCCGCGGCGAGCCCGAGGAGGTCACCCCGGCCGCCCTGGAGGCGGGCCCGGTCCGGATGGATGTGGACCGCCACGTCGTCACGGTCTCCGGCTCCAAGGTCGACCTGCCGCTCAAGGAGTTCGACCTCCTGGAGATGCTGCTGCGCAACGCGGGTCGCGTCCTGACCCGTATGCAGCTCATCGACCGGGTCTGGGGCGCCGACTACGTGGGCGACACCAAGACCCTCGACGTCCACGTGAAGCGCCTGCGCGCCAAGATCGAGCCGGACCCGGGCGCCCCGCGCTACCTGGTCACGGTCCGCGGCCTGGGCTACAAGTTCGAGCCGTAGACCGGCCCGGCCACTGACGTACGCGAAGGGCCCCACCGCCAGATCTCGGCGGTGGGGCCCTTCCGTGCGTACCGGGCGGGCGGCGTCAGTGGCCGGCGCCCGCGTGCCCGGCGGCGTCGGACGCGCCGTTCGCCGGAGTGCCGTTGGACGGGGTGCCGTTCGCGCCCTCGCCCGCGCCCTCCGTGGCGCCCTCGGCGGGCTTGCCGGAGGCGCCGCCGGACGGGGTCGCGCTCTGGCTCGGCTTGGCGTCGGGGGCCGCGGGGACCTCGCTCGGGCCCCACTTCTTGAAGTAGCTGGTCGCGGGCACGACGAACGGGCGCATCCGGACGTCGCCGGTCTCGCTGAAGGAGAAGGTGACCCGCTGGGCGTTGCCGTCCTGAACCGCCTCACGGCTGCTCGGCAGGGAGGCGGAGGCGTTGCCCGCGCCGCCGATGACCAGGGAGCCGCCGGCCGGGACGGTCAGCTTGCCGCTGCCCTTGGCGGGCTTGAGCTCGGCGGCCTTGTCGGTGCCCTCGATCTTGATGGACTCCAGGACCTGCGCCTTGGTGCCCTCGTTGAACACGGTCGCGGAGATCGCCGCGGGACCCGTGGACTTCAGGTCGGGCTGGGTGATCACCGTCGCGTTCTGGATCTTGATGTCGCCGACCGAGATCGCGGCGTTGTCCGGCTTGATCTCAAGGGTCTGGGCGTTGTTGCCCGCACCGCACGCGGCGAGGGTGGCGATGGCGAACCCGAGGGCGGTGGCGGCGATGGTGCCGCGTCGAAGGCTGCGGCTCACGGCGGCGGCAACTCCTTGAACGTGGGCGGTACGGGACGGCTGTTGTGGCCGTCCGTAGTGGTCTGACAGCGCGCTTAGATTACCGAGCCCCCGTCGGAGCACCGCACCCGACCCGCCCCTACGTCGCCCGCCGTCCGCAGCGGAGCATGGGTATCGACCCGTGCCGTGATGTGGCCGAATGAGTGTGGTCCGGGATTCACATATCCATCGCGTCGACCGCTCGGTGGATTTCAGGTAAGGAATGCGAGGCGGCCACAGGAATTGATCTTCACGCCTCGCCTGATCAATTCTGGATTCCCGCCACAAGCGTTCACACTTGTCTCGAACGGCTCTCAGGACACCGAACGGAGTAGCGGAAGCCGCTCTCTTTGAAGTGTGCAAACCGGGACGTTCGACCTCTTGAGAGGGGTCGCGGGCATCTGTGGCGGCCGTGTTTCAGGCTCCCCGGACAGCCGCTCCGACCTGCGAATACCCGCATCCGGAAAGCCCGCGCAGCACGATCCTGGCACCGTTGTCAAGCCCCGAGATATGCCCTGACCTGCGAAAACGCCATTCAGAAGAGGCCGTTCTCGTGTTAGGATGGATAGCCACGGAAGGGGTACCTGTCACATGACGTTCAAGGTTGGCGACACCGTGGTCTATCCCCATCACGGGGCCGCGCTGATCGAGGCCATCGAAACTCGCCAGATCAAAGGCGTGGACAAGACCTACTTGGTGCTGAAGGTCGCCCAGGGCGATCTGACGGTTCGTGTGCCAGCGGACAATGCGGAGTTCGTCGGCGTACGCGACGTTGTTGGTCAGGACGGGCTCGACCGGGTCTTCGAGGTGCTGCGCGCGCCGTATGCCGAGGAGCCCACGAACTGGTCCAGGCGCTACAAGGCAAATCTCGAGAAGCTCGCCTCCGGCGATGTCATCAAGGTCGCTGAAGTGGTGCGTGACCTGTGGCGTCGCGAGCGGGAGCGCGGACTGTCCGCCGGTGAGAAGCGCATGCTCGCCAAGGCGCGGCAGATCCTGGTGAGCGAGCTGGCCCTCGCTGAGAACACCAACGAAGACAAGGCCGAGGCTCTGCTCGACGAAGTCCTCGCGTCCTGACGCAGTACCGGTAACACCATGCCGCGGTGCCCGCTGACCAGCCCTGGCTGACCTCCAGACAGGCTGTGTCGCCGGGCACTGCGGCATGTTCGGACCAGCGTGTTCGGACAAGTGTGTTTCGGACAGTCTGCCCGTACTTGCCACTGGCTGCCCGTACTTGCTACTGGCGTGAACTGGCGCCCAGCCTCGACCGATGGTCACGGAAAGGGTCACGGTCAAGAGCTGCGCGCCTGGCCCTCGGCCTGTCGGCCGGGGGCGTTCGCTGAGGCCATACCCACGTCGCCCGAGGACACAAACCCTGAACGCGGACCAGATGTCAGACGAATCCCAGTCATCCTCGAACTCCCCGAAGCCCGCCCGTACCGCCGCGGTGATCCCCGCGGCCGGCCGGGGTGTGCGGCTCGGGCCGGGCGCCCCCAAGGCGCTCCGCACTCTGGGCGGCACGCCCATGCTGATCCACGCCGTCCGGGCGATGGCCGCGTCGCGTGCCGTCTCCCTCGTCGTCGTGGTCGCACCCGCCGACGGCGCCGCCGAGGTCAAGTCGCTGCTCGCCGACCACTCGCTGCCCGACCGCACGGACTTCCTCGTCGTGCCCGGCGGTGAGACCCGGCAGGAGTCCGTCCGGGCCGGCATCGACGCGCTGCCGCCGGACATCACCACCGTGCTCGTGCACGACGCGGCCCGCCCGCTCGTGCCGGTCGACACCGTCGACGCCGTTGTGGAGACCGTCACCGCCGGCGCCCCCGCCGTCGTCCCGGCGCTGCCGCTCGCCGACACGGTCAAGGAGGTCGAGCCGGCCGCCGAGCGCGGCGCCCCCGAACCCGTCGTCGCCACCCCCGTACGGGCCCGGCTCCGCGCGGTCCAGACGCCGCAGGGCTTCGACCGGGACGTGCTCGTACGCGCCCACGACAGCGTCGAGCTGAACGGCGAGGGCGCCACCGACGACGCCGGGATGGTCGAGCAGCTCGGCCTGCCCGTGGTCGTCGTCCCCGGGCACGAAGAGGCGTTCAAGGTGACCAGGCCGCTCGACCTGGTCCTGGCCGAGGCGGTCCTGGCGCGCAGGAGGAAGAACGATGGCTTCTGAGCACACGGGAGCCAGGGAAGCCACGGGCGCCACGGGAGCCACAGGGACCACGGGAGTCACCGGCATCCCGCTGGTCGGCGTCGGCACCGACGTGCACGCCTTCGAGAAGGGGCGCGAGCTGTGGTGCGCCGGGCTGCTCTGGGACGAGGCGGCCAGCGACGGGTACGGGCTCGCGGGCCACTCCGACGGTGACGTCGCCGCGCACGCCGCCTGCGACGCGCTGTTCTCCGCCGCAGGCGTCGGCGACCTCGGCGCGCACTTCGGCACCTCCCGCCCCGAGTGGGCCGGCGCCTCCGGCGTCACGCTGCTCACCGAGGCCGCGCGCATCGTGCGGGCCGCCGGGTTCGAGATCGGCAATGTGTCCGTGCAGGTCATCGGCGTACGTCCGAAGGTCGGCAAGCGGCGGGACGAGGCGCGCAAGGTGCTGTCCGAGGCGGTCGGGGCGCCGGTCTCCGTGTCCGGGACGACCACGGACGGCCTCGGCCTGACCGGGCGCGGCGAGGGGCTCGCGGCGATCGCCACGGCCCTGGTCGTCCGGGCCTGAGACACGGCGCTCGGCACGGTGACTGACGAGGCGCTCGGTACGGCGACTGCGCGGGACGGGCTCCCCGCCCCGCGCAGACCCGCACTGGGAGGTCAGATGTCCGCGCAGCTCTCCGAAGCCCTCAAGTCCCTCCTCGACACCCCCGTCTTCGTCACCGTCGGCACCGTCCAGCCCGACGGCAGCCCGCAGTTGTCCCCGGTCTGGGTGAAGCGGGACGGCAACGACGTGCTCTTCTCGCGGGCTCCATCCGGTTCGGTCGCAGCACGTCACCAGGACCGCACGATCGGGACGGCTGCGTAAGTGTGCGGTTCGGGAACCAAGCTCCGTACACGTGCCGATCGAGAACCAAGACGGCGCAACCGCAGCTCTGTGGCCCGCCGCCCCCACAGGGGGCGCGGGGCACTCCTTCCGGCCCACTACCCTTGATGCGTGACTATTCGCCTGTACGACACCAGCGCCCGGCAGACTCGCGATTTCACCCCGCTCACGCCGGGCTGTGTCTCGATCTACCTCTGTGGCGCGACCGTGCAGGCCGCCCCGCACATCGGGCACATCAGGTCGGGCCTCAACTTCGACATCATGCGCCGGTGGTTCGCGTACCGCGGCTATGACGTGACGTTCGTGCGGAACGTGACGGACATCGACGACAAGATCATCAAGAAGGCCGCCGAGCAGGGCCGCCCGTGGTGGTCGATCGGGTACGAGAACGAGCGCGCCTTCAACGACGGATACGCCGCACTCGGCTGCCTCCCGCCCACCTACGAGCCGCGTGCCACCGGGCACGTGACCGAGATGGTCGAGATGATGCGCGGCCTGATCGAGCGCGGCAACGCCTACGAGGCCGACGGCAACGTCTACTTCGACGTCCGCTCGTACGAGAACTATCTGGAGCTGTCCAACCAGGACCTCGACGATCTGCGGCAGCCCTCCGGCGACGGCGAGACCGGCAAGCGGGACCCGCGGGACTTCGCCATGTGGAAGGCGGCGAAGCCGGGGGAGCCGAGCTGGGAGACGCCGTGGGGCCGGGGCCGTCCGGGCTGGCACCTGGAGTGCTCGGCGATGGCCCACAAGTACCTGGGCACCGCCTTCGACATCCACGGCGGCGGGCTCGACCTGATCTTCCCGCACCACGAGAACGAGATCGCGCAGGCCAAGGCGTACGGAGACGAGTTCGCGCGCTACTGGGTGCACAACGCCTGGGTGACCATGGCCGGGGACAAGATGTCGAAGTCCCTGGGCAACTCGGTGCTGGTCAGCGAGATGGCCAAGCAGTGGCGGCCGATCGTGCTGCGCTACTACCTGGGCACCCCGCACTACCGCTCGATGATCGACTACAGCGAGGAGGCGCTGCGCGAGGCCGAGTCGGCGTTCGCGCGGATCGAGGGCTTCGTGCAGCGCGTCACCGAGAAGGCCGGGAAGGCCGTCCCGCCCGCGCCCGAGGTGCCGCTCGCGTTCGCCGAGGCCATGGACGACGACCTCGGGGTGCCGCAGGCCCTCGCGATCGTGCACACGGCCGTCCGGCAGGGCAACTCGGCCCTTGCGGCCGACGACAAGGAGACCGCCGTCGAGCGCCTCGCCGAGGTCCGCGCCATGCTCGGCGTGCTCGGCCTCGACCCGCTCGACGAGCACTGGGCCGAGGAGAGCGACCGGGGCGACGATCTGCACGGCGTCGTCGACTCCCTCGTACGGCTCGTGCTCGAACAGCGTGAGTCGGCGCGGGCCCGCAAGGACTGGGCTACCGCCGACGCCATCCGGGACCAGCTCGGCCAGTCCGGGCTCGTCATCGAGGACAGCCCCGACGGACCCCGCTGGAGCCTCGGCCCCCGCTGAGCCCGTCCGAATCCGCTCGGAAACTGGCCGCCCGGTCCGCCGGGCGGCACACTCACTTATACGTACGTACGCAGAGCTTCAGAAACAGGTAGGTCATGGCCGGGAACAGCCAGCGCAGGAACCGCCGCACCAGCAACAAGAAGGGTGCGACGGTCGGCAGCGGTGGCCAGCGGCGTCGCGGCCTCGAGGGCAAGGGCCCGACCCCGCCCGCTGAGATGCGCAAGAAGCACAAGAAGAACCGCATCGCCAACGCCAAGGCGAAGCACGAGGCCCGCCGCCCCACCGCGCGCCGCGGTGGCAAGGGCACGTCCGAGCTGGTCGTCGGCCGCAACCCGGTCGTGGAGGCGCTGCGCGAGGGCGTGCCCGCGTCCACCCTTTACGTCCTGCAGTTCATCGACAACGACGAGCGGGTCCGTGAGGCGCTGCAGCTCGTCGCCGAGCGCGGCGGCATCAACCTGATGGAGGCGCCGCGCGCCGAGCTCGACCGTATGACGAACGGCCTCAACCACCAGGGCCTCGTCCTCCAGGTCCCGCCGTACGAGTACGCGCACCCCGACGACCTCGCAGCCGCCGCGTTCGACGAGGGCGAGGACCCGCTGATCGTCGCCCTCGACGGCGTGACCGACCCGCGCAACCTCGGTGCCGTGGTCCGTTCCGTGTCGGCCTTCGGCGGGCACGGCGTCGTGGTGCCCGAGCGGCGCGCGGCCGGCATGACGGCAGGGGCGTGGAAGACGTCCGCGGGCGCCGCCGCGCGTACGCCGGTGGCGCGCGCCAGCAACCTGACGCGGGCCCTTGAGAGCTACCAGAAGGCGGGTCTCGTCGTCGTCGGTCTCGCCGCCGACGGTGAGCACGAGGTGGGCGAACTGGAGGCACTCCAGGGCCCGGTGGTGATCGTGGTCGGCAGCGAGGGCAAGGGCCTGTCCCGACTCGTCGGCGAGACCTGCGACTTCAGGGTGCGGATCCCGATGCCGGGCGGCACCGAGTCGCTGAACGCCGGTGTCGCCGCGGGCGTCGTGCTCTACGAGGCGGCGCGGCACAGGAGTTGAGCTCCGCGCGGGCGGCGGGTGTACACGCCTTGACGCGGCCCGGACAGATCGGGGCGGTCAAGGCAGTGTCCTAAGCACACATCACTCGGTTAGATGAGTGTGGATACCAGTACACCCCGCACCTCCGCAGGGGGAGGCCCGTCGGGATTCGACGACGGACCCGCGCTGAGCATGGTGAAGGTGCCGTGCGACCCGGCCCAGGTCATCGTCAATCACGCGAGCTTCCGCGTGCAGCTCCCCACGGCTCAGCAGACCCAGTCCCCGCGTATCACACGGCAGTTGGCGGTCGCCGGGCTCGCCGCGGGCGTACCTGCCGGAGCGGCAGCGGCGGTCGGCGCCGCTGCCGGGCGCCGTCGCGCCCCCGTCGTCTGGAGCGGGAAGTCCGTGCCCGGCGACCCGGGCGCCAGCGGTCTCCTGCAGGCGGTGCGCACCACTGGCGTGCAGCACGACGGCTCCTTCGACGACCCCGCCGGCGCCGCCACGCAGGTCATCCCCCGCGTCACCGAGGCCGCCCCGCCGCCGCACGTCATCGGCCCGCGCGAGCCCGAGGACAGCGACACCCGGATCCTGCCCCGCGTGCAGTCCTCGGGCAGCGTGTACGACGAAGAGGCGTACGCGTACGAGGAGTTGGCGCCCGAGGACGCGGCGTACGAGGAGGCCGGGGAGCGGACGCCGCGTCGGCACGGCAACGACTCCGTGCGCCACGCGTACTACCCGGGGCGGCGGTTGAACCTCGGCGTGGTGCTGCTTCCGCTGCGCGTCTTCCTCGGCTTCATCTCCATCTACGCGGGCATGGGCAAGCTCTGCGACCCCGTCTACTTCGACGGCGGCGAGCGCGGCTCCATGGTCAAGTGGCTGAATTCGCTGCACCCTTGGGCGCTGGCCGAGCCGATGCGGGACTGGGCGCTCGCGCACCCCGTCGGCGCGGGTCTCGTCATCGCCTTCCTCCAGGTCATCGTCGGCGTGCTGACCGTGCTCGGCCTGTGGCAGCGGGCGGCGGCCGTCGTCGGCGGGCTGCTCTCGGCCGCGCTGCTCGTCACGGTGAGCTGGAAGTCGGTGCCGGTCTATGACGCGCCGGACATCATCTACCTCGCCGCGTGGAGCCCGCTGATCATCGCGGGCGCGCCGGTGTACTCCGTGGACGGCTGGCTCGCCAGCGAGGCCTGGCGGCGGCTCGGGCCGCGCGCCGAGCTGTGGGAGCTGCGCCGCCGGGTGCTGCGCCGCGGCTTCCTGGTCGGCACCGTGGTCGTCGGGCTCACCCTGCTTGTCGGCTCGCTCCTCGGCGGTGCGGTGCGGGACGCGGACCGGGTGACCGCGCCCGGGCCCGGCGAGGCCCCGCGCAACGAGCAGCCGGGCTCGCCGCTGCCGTCGGAGCCGAAGGAGCGGCGTACGGAGCGCCAGACCCCGTCCGCGACGACCGGCGCCCCGACGCAGGGCAACACGACAACGCCGTCGGCGCCCGCGTCCACGCCCGGTACGGGGGCGAGCGAGTCGGGCTCCGCCGACAGCCGGCCGAGCCAGACCCAGGGCACGGGCCAGCAGCAGCCCCCGCCGCAGGAGTCGGCGCCGCCGTCCACCAGCAGCGGCCCGACGTCCAGCGGTGGCACGGGCAGCGGCGGCACGGGCAGCGAGGAGCCGGGGCTCGTGGGGGGCCTGCTCGGCTGACCTCCACAGACGGTACGGGCCGGGGCCGGCGCATCAGGGATGTGCGCCGGACCCGGCCCGTACTTTGTGCGCGCAGGCCGCCCGGGGGCCTCAACGGCCCTGTGCGGCCAGCTCCTTGGCGGCCTCGGTGAGGTCCTTGGCGGTGTCGATGGCCCGCCAGTACGCGCCCTGCGGCAGCGGATAGCCGGCCAGGCGGCGCTGGCGGGCGAGGCGCGGGAACGTGGTGCGCTCGTGGTCGCCGCGGTCGGGCAGGAGCGCGGCGAAGTCGGGCGAGAAGACGTAGACGCCCGCGTTGATCTCGTACGAGACGCGCGGGGACTCGATGAAGTCCGTGATGTGGCCGAAGGCGTCGGTCTCGACGGCGCCCCAGGGGAGCCGTGGCCGGGCCAGGGCGAGCGTCGCGGTGGCGTCCCGCTCGGTGTGGAAGGCGGCCATCTCGCGCAGCGGGAAGCGGGTCCAGATGTCGCCGTTCGTCGCGTACCAGGCGCGGTCCGGGTGCGGCAGGTGCGCGGCCGCGTACTTGAGCCCGCCGCCGCGGCCGAGGGGCTCCTCCTCGACCACCGTCGTGACCCGCAGGGGGAGTTCGGCCTTCTCCAGCCACTCCTGGAGTACGCCGGCGAGGTGGCCGCAGGAGATCACGGCGTCGGTGACGCCCTCGGCGGCGAGCCAGGAAAGCTGATGGCCGATGATCGGGACCCCGGTTCCGGGGATCTCGACCATCGGCTTCGGCCGGTCGTCGGTGTACGGGCGCAGCCGCGAGCCTTGGCCTCCGGCGAGGATCACGGCTTGTACGGGCGTGGGGTACGGGTCGGTCATGTCCCGCACCCTATGGCGTGGGCACCGACGCGGGGCTGTGCCCCGGACCCCCTCCCCCAAGCTCTCGGCTTCGCTCGAGCAGGGGGGACCCCCATCTCAAACGCCGGAGGGGCTTTTTTGCTACACCTGCTGCGCCACACCCGTCGCGAAGGCCGTGTCGCAGACCGGGCGGGCGTAGGACTGGGCGCGGCTCGGGCCGTACTGGCGGACCGCCGCACGGCCGAGGGCGCGGGCGATCCAGGCGCAGTGCTTGGCGAGCGACGGGCGCGCGTCGACCTCCTGTTGGAGTGTGGTGAGGGCGACTCCCGGGTTCTTCTCCTGCAGTTCGAGCAGGAGCCGGTCGCGCAGGGCTTCCTGCGGGGCGCGGGTCTTGGCGGGGGTCGAGACGTCCTCGGACGACGCGGTGAGCACCGACTGCGAGCCACCCGACCAGTTGACCCGGGTGACCGCGAGCGTCCCGGACAGGACGAGGACGACGGGGAGGACAAGAGCGAGGGTTCGGCCGATTCGGCGGGCGCTTTGGTTCACGTGCGTGAGCGTAGCGGTCAGTGATGATTTGGAGACATTTGGTCACCGGAACGGGCGACGGTTCGAGGGAAGATTTCGAATCCGGTGTTGACGTACGAAGTTCGAAAAGGGCGTTGTGCCGGGGTATTTGTCGACTCGGTGGCTGTTGTTTCCGTGCGCGTACGACAGTGGCCCCGCACCGAAGTGCGGGGCCACCGGGGCATGTTGGGCCGGGATCAGTCGCTGAGGCGCTCGCCGGAGGACGTGGCGAAGACGTGGGTCTCGCCGGGGCGCGGCACGACGTGCAGCTGGGAGCCCTTCTCCGGGACGGCGCGGCCGCTGACGCGGACCACGAGGTCCTTGGGCTCGCCGCCGACGTCGGCGGTGCCGTAGACGTAGCCGTCGGCGCCGAGTTCCTCGACGACGTTCACCGTGATCGCGAGGCCGGCGGGGGCGTCCGCGCTGTCCTTGCTGAGGGACTTGGCGGCCTCGCCGTTCTGCTCGACCACGTCGAAGTGCTCGGGGCGGACGCCGACGGTGACCGTGCGGTCGCCCTTGTCGGCGGCGGCGGTGAGGGCCTCGCGGTTCACCGGGACCACGGAGTTGCCGAACTTCACGCCGCCGTCGGTGATCGGGACCTCGACGAGGTTCATCGCGGGGGAGCCGATGAAGCCGGCGACGAAGAGGTTGGCCGGACGGTCGTACATGTTGCGCGGCGAGTCCACCTGCTGGAGGAGCCCGTCCTTCAGGACGGCCACGCGGTCGCCCATCGTCATGGCCTCGACCTGGTCGTGGGTGACGTACACCGTGGTGATGCCGAGGCGGCGCTGGAGCGAGGCGATCTGCGTACGGGTGGAGACGCGGAGCTTGGCGTCGAGGTTCGACAGCGGCTCGTCCATGAGGAAGACCTGCGGCTCGCGGACGATGGCGCGGCCCATCGCGACGCGCTGGCGCTGACCGCCGGAGAGGGCCTTGGGCTTGCGGCCCAGGTACTCGGTGAGGTCGAGGATCTTCGCGGCGTCCTCGACCTTCTGCCGGATCTCCGCCTTCGGGACGCCCGCGATCTTGAGCGCGAAGCCCATGTTGTCGGCGACGCTCATGTGCGGGTAGAGCGCGTAGTTCTGGAACACCATGGCGATGTCCCGGTCCTTCGGCGGCAGGTGCGTGACGTCGCGGTCGCCGATGCGGATCGCACCGCCGTTGACGTCCTCAAGACCCGCGAGCATGCGCAGGGAGGTCGACTTTCCGCAGCCGGAGGGACCGACGAGGACGAGGAACTCGCCGTCCTCGATCTCGATCTCCAGTCCGTCCACCGCGGGCTTGTCGGAGCCCGGGTAGATGCGGGTCGCCTTGTCGAACGTGACAGAAGCCATGGCTGTGAAGCCCCCTTCACCGGCAGGAACGTGCCGGACGATCCGAGTAAAGGAAGTGGCTGCGCCGCATCGTTGCGGTGCAGTGGTGTAGACCGGCCGCGCCGGACTGGCAGCGACAGTACCCGCCGCATTCGCCGGTGTCAGCAGTCGTACGGGAACTCGCGCAGCTCGCACGCCTTGCTACGGACGGTCGGCGGGCACCGGGAGGCCGCGGGCCACGGACAAGGGGGCCCCGGGGGTGAGGGCCCCGGGGCCGAGGGTCCGGGCCGCCTTGTCCGTGGCCCGCGAGGACGCCCCCTGTGTAAAGTGTGGAAACCGCCGCGCCGCCTGCCCGACCGCGGCTGCGCCTCCTTAGCTCAGATGGCCAGAGCAACGCACTTGTAATGCGTAGGTCGTCGGTTCGAATCCGACAGGGGGCTCTGGTGGGCCCCAGGTCGAAACAGCTTCTGACCTGGGGTTTCTTCTTGCCGTGACGTCCCGGGGCCCTCCATGGATGCTCATGGAGGGGCCTTCGTGAGGGCATGTTTGGCCGACGTTTGGCCGCGATCGCAGTGATCAGGCTCGCTTCCACGTCCTGAGCTTGTGTTTCTTCCAGCGGACTGATGGGATGTCAGACCGCTGGGGCTCCCGTTCAGTCTGCGAGGAGCTTCCCGGCCGTGGCCGGGTCCATCAGGTTCGACCACGCCTGTTCGGCGGGGAGCAGGTCCCGGTCGGGGAGGCGTGATTCGGGGAACCAGCCCTCGCGCTCGCAGCCGGGGACGATGCGGACGAGGTCACCGGGGACGGAGCCGGTGATCCGTACCGCGACGTACGCCTCGTGTCCCTCCTGTGCGCGGATCTGGACGCCCAGGGTGAAGGTGTCGTACGCGACCGTGTGCTCTGCGCCGTCGATGAGTGAGGCGCGGGTGAGCCCGGGGATGACGCTCTCCAGTCGACGGACGAACCGGGCGCCTTCCTCCAGCCGGTAGCGCAAGTGGTCGTCCCGGTCCGGCAGCAGGTTGCCGACGTACGTCTGGGTGGTCAGCGGGCGAGAGTGCTGCGCGTTGTAGGCACTCCGGGACGCCTTCGCGTCAGCGGCCAGGGCCGCGTAGAAATCGTCGGCCGACCCGTCTTCGCGCGTACCCGCCGCAACCAGCCATGGGCAGGGCTCGGATCTCCAGACCGCGCCCCGCCATCGCTGCACCTTGACCTTGAACAGAACCTGGTCGTCGACGGCACGGATCCGCTCGTGCGGCCTCCCCGCATCGTCCGAACTGCTCCTGTGCCTTGTTCAGTACGGGATGGTCGATCTCATCGAGCGGTGCCGTGACGGGCGGCACTGGTAAGCGCAGATCCTCGCTCAGGCAACGCAGCGTGGGACGAGTACGGTCCACGGAGCCTGCTACCTCTCCTCGTCGATGCCGCCGAGCCGGTCGATGTCTTCGGCGGAGATCCCTGTCAGCAGCGCGACGCGCGCCTTCGTGGTGCCGTCCAGGACTCGCATCGAATCGGCCATACCCTGCCGGATCTCCTCGCGCCGGTGCTCCACGTACATGCGCACCGCGTCCGCTACCAGTTCCTTCTTCGTCACCCCCAGGAAGTGCGCTCCCTGAGTGATCAACTGGTCCGTGTCGAGATCCACCTTCAATGGGGCCGAAGTCCGAGTCTTCGCACCCGCAGGCTGCGCTGTCATGCCTGAACCACCTCCGGTATCTCAGGGTACTCCGATACCTCATGCTGTGGGGAAGCTCTTTGCCTGTAGCGGCCGCACGCCCTGCCCGCACCCACTGCTGCCGAGCCCTGGCGGGGTGCAGGGAAGGGATGTGTGCCTGAACGGCACTGCGTAGGCCCGGAGTTCGCCGCCGACCGCGTCACCTGCGACACCGGGAAGCGGCTCCCTTTCGCGGGCGCGACAGCCCTCGCGCAGACGGAAATGTTCGGCCCGCGTTCGGCCGGAGGCCCTTCGTTTGGCCGTTGTTGGGCCGGACTGCCCGAGAGGGATCTTCACGGTGCGGGACGCGGAGGGACGGGAAGGGACTGGATAACACCAGGTCAGGTGTGCTGAACCGACGCCAAGGCTGGAAAGTCGCAGGTAGAGCCTTGATCGAGGATCTTGTCGCTTGATCGCTTGTAATGCGTAGGTCGTCGGTTCGAATCCGACAGGGGGCTCCTGGGTAAGGCCAGGTCACTCCACTGTGACCTGGCCTTTTTGCGTGCGTGTGTGATTCTTGAAGGTGAAGCCCCCCGTGCACGGGCGAGGGCGGACGGCGCACCAGGGAGAGGTGTGTGATGACGCGGAACCACCACTTCCACCTCGACTTCGCGGGCCATTCGGTGACCGTGAACGTCCACAACAGTCACCGCGTGATCGCCGAGTTGCTGGTGGACGGCAAGGTGACAGATCACCAGCAGTCACGCGGGCACCGGCCCCTGCTGCTCTCCGGCGAGCTGGCCGACGAGCCTTCGCGGCCTGTCGGGGTGCGGGTCCTGCCGGGGCCGGGGGTGCCGCGCTGTACGGCGGTGATCGACGGGACCGAGGAGCTGATGTCTCCGCGGGCCTTCTGACGTACCGGGAGAGTGGGGAGGCGCCCCTAGTAGTTCAGCGCGGCGTTCCAGTCGCCGCGCCCGCCGCGGGTGAGGTCGAGTACGTGCCAGACGGGGCTGAGCAGGTCGATGCCGCGCTCGTCGATGGTGTCGGAGAGGCGGGGGTGCGCCGAGTAGAAGTGGCGTACCGCGCCGTCGGCGTCGCGGGTGAACACCGAGACCGTGGAGTCCTGTTCGCCGTCGGCGTCCTCGCTGCCCAGGTCGTACTTGAAGGTGCCGGTCCCCGCGCTGAGCAGACGGAGGTTCGTCCACCGGCGGGTGCGGGCGTGTGCGCGGAGTGCGGGCAGTGCGGCCGCGGCGACGACGGCGAAGTCGACGTTCTGCGCGAGGTGGTGGGCCACTCCGTTGAAGCCGTCGCACCACATCGTGCACATCGGGCACGGCTCGGTCTGCTTCTTGCCGTACATCAGGTGGTAGACGACGAGGTCGCGGCCGGGCCGTGTGAACAGGTCGCTCAGGCGTACGGTCCGGGCGGGGGCGTCGCCGGCCTCCAGGTCGGCCGGGCCCTCCTCGAACGCGTAGTCCTCGACGACCGGGCCGGGCGGCAGCCGTCTGCGCAGGTCGGCGACGCGTTCGCGGTGCCGCATCAGCTCGATCTCGGCCTGCCGCAGCTCCTCGCGGGCGTTCACGTAGTCGGCCGACTCCGCGGTGAGATGGGTTGGACGCATCGCTGCTCCCGGTGTGCGTGGCCCCTGGGCGGCATCTGCCCTGCCTCACCACCGTAAGCCGCGGGACGGGGAGCGGCAGGGGTATCTCTCCGATCGTTGCGGGGCCGTCCCGCGGCTTGCGCCAGTGCGGGGCTACGCGTAGAAGGACCGGTCGCCGCCGATCCGGACCGCGTCGTAGAACGTGTGGGCCGCGCCGTAGCAGGCGGTGTGGCGGATCGGGCCGGGGCGTTCCTGGTCGCAGGTGCGCTGCATCTCCTCCAGGAAGCGCAGGTCGATGGTCGCCTTGCGGGCGGGTGTCGGGTCGAGCGCGAGGGTGCCGGCCCGCGAGCCGTAGTTGCGGTAGCCGAAGTCGTGGAGGGTGCAGGCGGGGGTGAAGAGCTTCATGTACGGGGCCATGCCGCCCGGTACCGAGCAGCCGTCCGTAGTCCAGTTGAACGGGGGCGTCCGTTCCACCGTCATGAAGCGCTCGACGGGCAGGGCCATGATCCGGTCGGCCGCCTGGACGAGTTGGGGGTTGGGGGCGGGAACGGGGGCGGTGGTGGCGGTGGCTGCGGTGGCGGTCGGGGCGAGGGTGAGCAGGGCAGTGGTGAGGGCTGCGGCTGCTGCTCGGGCGAGGGTGCGCATGGGCGGCTCCTGGGTGTGTTTTTCCAGGTCAACCGCCTCTGCGCGGAGAAGGTCACCGGCGTCACCGCCCAGTTCGGCCATTGCGGTGCCCTGCGTAGCCTCATAGCCCTGGGGTGCCCTGGGGTGACCCGTGGTGTCCGTCCACGCGGACAGCAGTGGCCCCCCGGGGCCTACCTCCCCAGCCCCCGCCCCCGGTCGAACCTCCGCAGTACGCGGACCACCCGCCACACGCCCGCGAGGGCGCCCGCGATCGCGCCGGTCCTCGCGTCGGACAGGGCCGCCGTCGCCGCGAACACCAGGACGGCGAGGACGGCGCCCGTGACGAGGGCGAAGGCGATCTCGACCGTCATCGTGTCCTTCTCCCAGCGGGATTCCCGGCCCTTGTCCCCGCGACCCTCCCCGCCCCCGTCCCCGTCCCCACGACTGTCCCCGCCCCTGTCCCCGTCCCCACGACCGCCCGTGCCCGTGCCCGTGCCCGTGCCCGCGCTCAAGTCCTTGTCCATGGAGGGAGCGTGACAGGGCGGGGGCCGCAGCGGGAGGCCCGCGGGCGCTCACGTCACCTGGGCCCTCACGTCGGGTGGGCCTCGCGCCAGGCCGCCATCGAGATGTTCCACTCGTCGCCGTCGAGCGCGGTGAGGGAGGCCGGGAAGAGGCCGTCCTCCTCCTTCGCGATGTGGTGGTGCAGCTCGTCCACGGCCTCGACGAGGGTGCGGACGTCGGCGGGATCGGTCAGGTCGAGTACGGGCAGCAGGGCGGCGAGTTCGCGGTGCTCCCGCTCCAGGGCCTCGATGTAGTCCGCGTACTCCGGATCCGTACGCATCACCCGGAACAGGCCGTTCTCCTCGCCCCGCCAGTGTGCGCCCAGCTCGCGGGCCATGAAGTCGACGAGATCGGCGGCGTGGGCGGTGTCGCCGCGCTCCAGGGCGCGGAGCGCGTCGCCGGCCGCGTCCGTCACCCTCTCGTGTTCGGCGATGAACTCCTTGATCAGGGGGATCTCGCGGCAGCCGCAGTAATGACACATCCCGACGTTCTAGACAGTCCGTCGGGTACGGGCCCGGCGCCACGCCGGAAAGGCGGTGAGCGCCGGGCAACCCCCCATCCCTCACTGCGCGTTGATCGCCCCCAGCATGTTCAGGCGAGCCGCCCTGCGGGCCGGCCAGATCGCCGCCAGTACGCCGATCACGAGGGCCAGGGCCAGGAACAGGGACAGGCGGTCCCACGGCAGGGTCGTCGTGTAGTCGGGCAGGCCCGCGGCGGTGAGGCTGCCGCCCGCCCAGGCGAGGAAGACGCCCGTGCCGATGCCGAGGAGCGCGCCGAAGACGGAGATCACCACCGATTCGAGGCGGACCATCTGCCGGACGCCCTTGCGGTCGAGGCCGATCGCGCGGAGCATGCCGATCTCGCGGGTGCGCTCGAAGACCGACATGGCCAGGGTGTTGATCACGCCGAGGACCGCGATGACGACGGCCATGCCGAGCAGCCCGTACATCATGTTGAGCATCACGTCGATCGCGCCGGACTCCTCCTTCGTGAGCTGTTCCTGGCTCTGCACCTTCAGCAGCGGGCTGTTGCCGAGGGCCTCGCGGAGGTCGCGGTCGAGGCCGGTGGCCTTGCCCGGTTCGGCCTTGACGAGGACGGAGTCGTACGTGCCGCCCATCGCGTACGGGAGTACGTCCCGGATACTCGCGACGGCGCTGTCCACGACCTGGTTCTCCTGGTAGACGCCGACCACCCTGAGCTGCTTGTGCTCGGCCTTCTCCGAGCCGTCCGGGGTGAACTCGCCGTCCATGCGGTCCCCGACGCCGAGGCCGGTGCGCTTCGCGAGGGTCGTGGAGATCGCGACCTTGCCGGGGCCCAGCTCGTCCGCCGAGCCGGAGGCGAACTGCAAGGACGCGACCTTGCCGAGCTGCTTCGGGTCGACGCCGGAGACCATCGCGTACTCCCCGTCCAGCGTGACCCCGGCCGAGGCGACGGGGGTGGCCGCGGCGACGCCCGGGACGTCGGCGACCTTCTCGCCGAGCTTCGGATCCAGGCCCAGATACGCGGAGTTGGAGAGGGAGTAGTCGGCGGTCAGGCCCTGGACGGCCGCCTGCTTCACGGCCCGGTCGACCGAGTGGCCGGCGACCGTCAGGCCGGTGATCAGGGTCAGGCCGATCATCAGGGCCGAGGCGGTCGCGGCGGTACGGCGCGGGTTGCGCAGCGCGTTCTCCTTGGCGAGCTTGCCGCTCACGCCGAACACCCGCGTCGTGACCCGGCCCGCGAGCGACACCAGCGGCCGCGAGAGCAGCGGGGCGAGCACGATCATGCCGGTCAGGGTGAGGAACGAGCCGAGCATGGCGATCATCAGGTTCGTCTCGTCGCCATCGTCGAGCGTCGACACGTACAGCATCACCAGGACGCCCGCGCCGGTGAGCAGTCCGCCGAGGATGTTGCGTACGACCATGCCGCGTAGGGGAGTTGCCGCGTCCACCGTGGAGAGCGCCTCGACCGGGGCGATCTTCGCGGCCTTGCGGGACGGCAGCCAGGCGGCGAGGACCGTGACGAGGACGCCCACGATCAGGGACCACAGCAGTGCGCCCGCACCGACGACCAGCGGCCCTTCGGGCAGGCCCGCGCCGCCCGCGTTCAGGAGCGGGCGCAGGCCCGCGGCGATGCCGAGGCCGAGGGCGAACCCGGCGGCGGACGCGCCGAGTCCGAGCAGCCCCGCCTCGATCAGGACGGAGCGGACGACCTGCCGGCGCGAGGCGCCCACGGCGCGCATCAGGGCGATCTCGCGGCTGCGCTGGGCGATCAGCATCGTGAACGTGTTGGCGATGATGAACACGCCCACGAACAGGGCGATCCCGGCGAACACCAGGAGCATCTTGGTCATCGCCTCGGTGGACTGCTCCGACTGCTCGGACTGGAGCGCGGCCAGCTCGGCCCCGCTGGTCGCGCTCGCGCCTTCCTCCGGCAGCAGGGTGCTGATCTTCGCGGTCAGGGCGGCCTGGTCGGTGCCGGGCTCGGCCGTCACGGAGAAGTCGTCGAAGTGGCCCGGGGTCAGGAACAGGCCCTGCGCGGTGCGGGTGTCGAACACGGTGAGGGTGCCGCCCGCGGTGACGCGCGGATCGTCGGTACGGACGGTGCCGACCAGCTTCTTGGTGAAGGCGGGCCCGGTCGTGGCGAACCGTACGGTGTCACCGATCCGGTATCCGGCCTTCTCGGCGGTCTTCGCGTCGAGCGCCAACTCGCCCTTGCCGGAGGGCGCGCGGCCGCTCACGAGCGGCAGCCGCGGGTCCTTGCCGTCCGGTCCCGGTACGTAGTTGGCGGCGAGGTTCTGCCAGGAGTTGTCGGCGTTGACGGGCGTGCCGTCCTTCCCGGCGAGGGTGGCGCTGCCGCCCACCCCGGCCCGTACGGAGGCCACGCCGGGCAGCTCGCGGACGCGGTCGGCGAGCTTGCCGTCGAGGCGGGTGGTGCGGTGCTCGTCGTACGGGCCGTCGCCGGGCAGGTACTCGGCCGCCACGGAGACGTCGACGTCCTTCAGGTTCTTGGTGGAGGCGGCGCGGAGCGCGGTGGTGACGGTGTCGCCGAAGACGAGCGTGCCGGAGACGAAGGCGACGCCGAGCATCACCGCGAGCGCGGTCATGACCAGCCGGGCTTTGTGCGCGAGGACGTTGCGCAGGGCTGTTCGCAGCATGGAGGCGGTCCAGGGGTTCGAAGGCGTACGGGTTTCGAAGGCGTACGGGTGACGGGGCGCGGGCTCAGCTCGTCCGGCCCTCAGCTCGTCCGGCCCTTGGCGTCGAAGAGCCGCATGCGGTCCAGGACGCTCTGCGCGGTCGGGGTGAGCAGCTCGTCGGTGAGGCGGCCGTCGGCGAGGAAGACGACACGGTCGGCGTGCGCGGCGGCCACCGGGTCGTGCGTGACCATCACGACGGTCTGGCCCAACTCCCGTACGGATTCCCGCAGGAAGCCCAGGATCTCGGCGCCCGAGCGGGAGTCGAGGTTGCCGGTCGGCTCGTCCGCGAACACGATCTCCGGCCGGGACGCGAGCGCGCGGGCCACGGCGACGCGCTGCTGCTGACCGCCGGAGAGCTGCGCGGGCCGGTGGTTCAGGCGGCCCGAGAGCCCCACGGTCCGTACGACGCCGTCGACCCACTCGTGGTCCGGGCGGCGGCCCGCGATGGCCATGGGCAGCGTGATGTTCTCGTACGCGGTGAGCGTGGGCAGCAGGTTGAACGCCTGGAAGACGAAGCCCACCTTGTCGCGGCGGAGCCGGGTGAGCCTGCGGTCGTCGAGCCCGGACAGCTCGGTGTCGCCGATCAGCGCGGAGCCTGCGGAGAACGAGTCCAGGCCCGCCATGCAGTGCATCAGCGTCGACTTGCCGGAGCCCGACGGCCCCATGATCGCGGTGAACCGGCCGCGCCCGAACTCCACGGACACCTGGTCGAGGGCGACCACACGGGTCTCGCCCGTGCCGTACACCTTGCTCAGGCCGGTGGCGCGGGCGGCGGCGTTGGTGGCCGGGGAGTGGATCGGGGCGGGCGCGGCGGCGGCCTGGGACATGGCGCTCTCCTGGGAACGTGGGGCGTTATCGGGTTTCGCTCCATGCTCGGCGCGCGCCGCGGCCGTTCCGTAGGTCTCAGGGCGTGAATACGGGCCCTGCCGGAAGTCGGGCGGAAGGAGGAGGGGTAGTCCTCGGGACGGACTCGGGGTCTTACTTGTGGCAGAGGCCGGAACTTGGGTGAACCCCAAGTGGGCTTTTTGGTGGGGGAGTTGGCGTCAGTCGACGAGGCCCGCCCGGTGGGCCAGGACCGCTGCCTGCACGCGGCTCCCGCAGCCCGTCTTCTCCAGGATCGACCCCACGTGGGTCTTCACCGTGCCCACCCCGATGCCGAGCAGCCGGCCGATCTCCAGGTTGGCGAGGCCGCGTCCGAGCATCACGAGGACCTCGCGCTCGCGGTCGGTGAGGTTTTTCAGGCGTCCGCCCTGGTCGTCGGTTCCGGGCCGGGTGCCGCCCTGCAGCATCCGGCGGATGACGGTGCCGGTGACGCCGGGCGAGAGGACCGCGTCACCGGCCGCCGCCGCGCGGACCGCGTTGATGAGCTCCTGCGGGCCCACGTCCTTGAGCAGGAAGCCGGTGGCGCCGGCGTGCAGGGCGCGCGTCACGTTGTCCTCGTCGCCGAACGTGGTGAGCATGACGACGCGCGGCGCCGGGTCCAGGGCGAGCAGCGGCTCGATCGCCGCGAGCCCGTCCCTCACCGGCATACGGACGTCCACCAGGGCGACGTCCGGCCGGAGTTCGGCCGCGAGCCGCACGGCCTCGTCGCCGTTCGCCGCCTCCCCGACGACGTCGATGCCGTCCGCGTGCCGCAGGATCAGGCGTACGCCGTGCCGGATCATCTCCTCGTCGTCGGCGAGGAGCAGGCGGACGGTGTTCACGGGGCCGGGGGCGGGGCCGGGGGCGGTGTCGGTCATGGCTGCTGCTCCTGGAGGTCGGTGGGCGCGGTGGGCGCGGTGGGCGCGGTGGGCGACGGAGTGTCCGTCGGCTCGGTGACCAGCGGCACCGTGAACCGGTCGATGGCCGTGAGCGTGTCGTCGGTGAAGCAGTAGCGGACGAGCTCCATCTCGCCCTCCTCGCGGTGCTTCGGATCGTTGCCCGTGAACGGATACATGCAGCTGGTCGCCGACTTCGGCCGGGGCGGTTCGCGTCCGAAGGCCGCCGCGCGGGCCTCGTCGCCCTCGCCGTACAGGGCGTTTTGCACCTCGGCGCGGCTCATGCCGAGACGGGGCTCCTGTGGGGGCTCGTAGTTCTGGCCGGGCCTGGCCTGGTCGACGAGGACCATCCCGAACAGCATCATCACGCCGACGCCCGCGAGGCCGAGCAGCCCGGTCGCCGCGTCCGCGAGCCGCCGCTGCATCCCGGACAGGCTGCGCCCGGACGCCGCTTCGGGCACGTGGGCGGCCGTGGGCTCCGCCGGTGTGCCCGTCTCCGGGACCGTCTCCGGCTCGGCGGGCAGGTCCGCCGCCACCTCGAAGCCGCCGGCCGGGGTCGGGCCCGCCGCAAGGGTGCCGCCGAGCAGCGCGACCCGCTCCCGCAGGCCGGTCAGCCCGCGCCCGGTGCCGACCGGCGCGGCCGGGGGTGCGGCGCCGGTGGGCGGTACGCCGTTGCGCACCGTGATCCGCACCCGCTGCTCGTCGTGCGTGACCGTCACGTCGACGCGGGCCCCGGCGGCGTACCGGTGCACGTTGGTCAGCGACTCGCGCACCACGCGGTGCACGGCGCGGCGCACCCGGGCCTCGCGGCGGTCGAGGTCGGGTCCCGACCAGTTCAGGTCGACGAGGACGCCGCCGCCGCGCGACTCCTCGACCAGGGCCTCGATGTCGGCGCGGGTGCCGGTGGCGTCGGTGAGCGCTTCGGTGCCGGTGTCGCGCCCCAACGGGCCGAGCACGCCGAGGACTTCGCGCAGCTCCCGCATCGCGTCCCGCGTGGCGCCGCGCACCAGGGCGGCCTCGCTCTGCAGGTCGGGCGCCTGCTTCTGCAGTGCCAGCTCCAGGCCGCCCGCGTGCAGCGAGATGAGGCTGAGCCGGTGGCCGACGAGGTCGTGCATCTCGGCGGCGATCCGGGAGCGTTCGTGGATCCGGGACGCGCTGTCGGCCTGCCGCTCGGCCTCCTCGGCGGCGGCGGTCCGCTCCCGCAGCGCGAGCAGCAGCCGGTCCTGCTGGCCCGCGGCGGCGCCCACGAGCCCGGGTACGAGCACGGTCGTCGCGGCGAGGACCGCGCCGAGCGCGACGCCGAAGATGTGCGGGCCGACGTCGGTGTACGGGGCGGTGAGCCCGCAGCTGACGATCGGGAGGACCGTGCCTCCGAGCAGCAGCACGGTGCGGCGCCGGGCCACCGTCAGCTGCCGGGTCGCGGTGTACGCGGCGATGCCGGTGAGCAGCCCGACGGCGGGCAGCACCCCCATGAGCGCGGCGAGCCCGAGTCCGCTCGTCAGCGGGTATCGGCGTCGCACGACGAGCAGGGTGAGGGCGCAGAGGACGAGCAGGATGAGGAGGTTGGGGTCGAGGGCGTCGCCGAGGCCGTTCGCGACTGAGAAGGTGCCCAGGACCAGGAGTCCGCCGCAGGTGCCTTCCAGGCCGGCTCGCCAGAGGTTGCGCATCGTTCCAGTATCGGCGGCGGGGAGGGGGCCGCCGTGCCCCTTCAGGGGGAGGGGGGCTCTGTCGTTCGGCAGAGGTTCTTCTCCCCGCCCCGCCCCGCCCCTTCCCGAAAGTCCTGGCGGACGGCTCCGGGGGCTGCGCCCCCAGGCCCCCGCTCCTCTGACGGGGCCGTCATTCGGCTTGCGCGCCGTCGTGGCTGGTCGCGCAGTTCCCCGCGCCCCTTAAGAACCAGCCCCTCCGGCGATTGAGGAGCGGGGGTCCGGGGGCGGAGCCCCCGAAGCGCCGCAGGCTTTCGGGAAGGGGCGGGTAGGGGAAAAGTCAGCCGCGGCCCGAGACCCGGTCCGCCCAGCCCGCCAGCCGGTCCGTCGCGGCGGACGTGGTCGGGAGGGACGCCTCCCGCCGGTCCGCCGTGCGATACGCCGCGTACAGGGACTGCACCCCCAGCCACCGCAATGGCTCCGGCTCCCACTTGCGGACCTTGTGGTTCACCCAGGGAAGCTCCGTGAGCTCGGTAGAAGCGCCCTGGCCGGAGTCCTGGCGGACCAGGTCGCGCAGCGTGCGCGCCGCGAGGTTGGCCGTGGCGACGCCCGAGCCGACATAGCCGCCCGCCCAGCCGAGGCCCGTGGAGCGGTCCAGGGTGACCGTGGCGCACCAGTCGCGGGGCACGCCGAGGACGCCCGACCAGGCGTGGTCGATCCGGGTGCGGGCCAACGCCGGGAAGAAGCGGACCAGGAGCGACCGCAGCGCGTCCACCGTCGCGGGCTGCGTACGGCCGTCGTTGTCGGTGCGGGAGCCGTACCGGTACGGCACGCCGCGGCCGCCGAGCGCGATCCGGTCATCGGCGGTGCGCTGCGCGTACATGTAGGCGTGCGCCATGTCGCCGAGGGTCTCGCGGCCCTCCCAGCCGATGGTCTTCCACAGTTCGGCGGGGATCGGCTCGGTCACGACCATCGAGGAGTTCATCGGCAGCCACTCGCGCCGCAGCCCCTTGAGCGCGGCCGTGAAACCCTCCGTGCAGCGCAGCACGTAGGGGGCGCGGACCGTGCCGTACGGCGTGACCGCGTGCTTGGGCTTGATCTCGGTGACGGGCGTCGACTCGTGGATCGTGACGCCGAGCGCCTCGACGGCCGCCGCGAGCCCGGTGACCAGCTTCGCCGGGTGCAGCCGCGCCCCGTGCGGGGTCCAGGTGGAGCCGACGGCACCGGAGACCCGGATCCGCTCGGCGGTCTCGCGGGCGCCGAGCAGCAGCCGCTCCCGGTCGCCGTACGCCACCTCGTCCTCGTGGAAGGCACGGAGACGGGTCAACTGGGCCGGTGTGTAAGCGACTTCGAGAACCCCGCCCCGGTGGACGTCCGCCTCGATGGACTCCTCCTCGGCCACCCGGACGACCTCGGCGACCGTGTCGTTCATGGCCGTCTGGAGCCGGGCGGCGGCGTCCTTGCCGTGCAGCTTGGCGTACCGGTCGCGGCCCGCGATGCCGTTGTAGAGCCAGCCGCCGTTGCGCCCGGAGGCGCCGTAGCCGCAGAACTTCTGCTCCAGGACGGTGATCCGCAGGAAGGGCACGGCCTTCTTCAGGTAGTACGCGGTCCACAGGCCGGTGTAGCCGCCGCCCACGACGCAGACGTCGGCGGTGGCGTCCCCGGTGAGCGGCTCACGGGCCGCGGGCAGGCCGTGGTCGTGGAACCAGTGGGATATGTGACCGTTGAGGGTGTGGCCGTCGAGGGCGCGGGGCGCGTTCATGGCCGGGAACGTACCGGACGCGTCAAGGGGCGGCAGCCGGACCGGCAGGGCGAAAAGGGAATGAAGGGAACGATCCGCATCCCTAGGATCGGCACGGTGACCGACATGGCGGACATCCGGATCCCGGCCGAACTCACCCGCACCCAGCTCAAGTACAACGGCGAGGCGGGCCGCGCCTTCATCGAGGCGCTGCCGCGGCGCGCCGCCGACCTCCTGGACCGCTGGCAGCTGCGCGTCACGGGCCCGTCGATGTACGGGATGGCCTCCCTCGTCCTGCCGGTGCAGCGCGCCGACGGCAGCCGCGCGGCCCTCAAGCTGCAACTCCTCGACGAGGAGAGCGAGGGCGAGCCGGTCGGCCTCAGAGCGTGGGACGGCGCGGGTGTCGTGCACCTCCTCGACCACGACCCGGCCACCGGCACGCTGCTCCTCGAACGCCTCGACGAACAGCGGCACTTGTCCACCCTGGTCCAGCGGGGCGACGCCCGCGAGGCCACCCGCATCCTCGCCGGACTGCTCGCCCGCCTCACCGCCGTCGAGGCCCCGCCCGGCCTGCGCCGCCTCGGGGACATCGCGCGGGACATGCTGGACGACGTCCCCGACGCGGTGGGCTCCGCGCTGGTCGACGCCCCGGCCCGCCAGACGCTCCTGGCCTGCGCGTCCGCCGTACGGGACGTGGTGGGCGAGCCCGGCGACCGGCTCCTCCACTGGGACCTGCACTTCGACAACGTCCTGGCCGCCGACCGCGAACCCTGGCTCGCCATCGACCCCAAGCCGCTCGCCGGGGACCCGGGCTTCGACCTGATGCCGGCCCTGTTCAACGAGCTCGCCGACAGCGCGGACAGCTTCGACGCGGCGGAAGTCCTGTACCGCTTCGACCTGTTGACGGAGACCCTGTCCCTGGACCGCTCCCGAGCGGCGTCCTGGACCCTGGGCCGCGCCCTGCAGAACCTGCTGTGGAACGTGGAGGACGACGACCCGCTGGACGCGGACCAGCTCGCGATCGCGGAGCTGCTGCGGGAGGAATACCTCTGACGCCCACGGGTCGGGGCCCCGGTTAACCTGCGCGCATGATCCGCACAGCGACCCCCGAAGACGTCCCCGCGATCCTCGCGATGATCCGTGAACTCGCCGAGTACGAGAAGGCCCTGCACGAGGTCCGCGCCACCGAATCCCAACTCCACACGGCCCTCTTCGGCGACCACCCGGCGGCGTACGCGCACATCGCGGAGGACGAGTCCGGCGAGGCCGTGGGCTTCACGCTGTGGTTCCTCACGTTCTCGACATGGCGCGGCGTGCACGGGATTTACATGGAAGACCTCTACGTACGCCCCGAGGCCCGCGGCGGCGGCCACGGCAAGGCGCTGATGGCGGAACTGGCCCGCATCTGCACGTCCCGCGGCTACCAGCGCCTGGAGTGGGCGGTCCTGGACTGGAACGAGCCGAGCATCGCCTTCTACGAGTCGCTCGGCGCGCGCCCGCAGTCGGAGTGGTCGGTGTACCGGCTTACGGACGAGGCGCTGGGGCGGTTGGGGGCGTCGTAGCCCACCCCCTCCCCGGGCAGCGGGGTCAGGCCGCGGCGCGTACGGGGGTGACGAGGCTGGCGAGCGGTTCGGCGGGGTGGTCGTAGTCCACGCCCAGCTCGGCGAAGGCGGCGGCCCACACGCGTTCGCGCTGCGGCGCGGGCAGGGAGAGGGTCCACTCGTCCCGGAAGATCGCCCGTACGTCCTCCGCCGAGGGCGAGGTCCAGGGGCGGGACCAGGGGGATACGGGTTCGGGTTCGGGTAGGGCGGCACGCTGTGCGGCGAGGTGTCTCGCGCTGTGACGGCCGGGCCGCCGCCGGAGGGCTGCCGCCCAGGAGCGGGCCCGGGCTAAGAGTCGGCGCATGGGTCGCTCCCCGCACGCAGGGCGGCGGCGAGTGCCCTGGCCGTGGTGATGTTGCAGCGCCCCAACTCGACCAAGGCGAACGGTCGTTGATCGGTGTGCGCGATCAGGTCGACGTCGAGGGACGGCAGGACGATGCCGACTGCGGTGAGGGCCGCGTCCAGTTCTGCGCGGGCCTCCTCCGCCTCCTTGAGTGCTTCGGTGGTCACAGCAACTCCCCTCGGGATCGGGCGTTCGCCCGCGCGGTCGCGGTACGTAGGCGTTGTTCGGGGGTGGCGGCCCGGGTGTTCTCGGGAGCGACCTCCCACTCCCTCCCGCCGAGCGCGGGCCGCAGGAACCAGTGCGCTCCCAACTCGCCTCGGAATTCGCCGAGTTGATCGCGGACGAGGTCCAGGAGGAGGGTTCCGATGGCGGGAGTGGGCATGTGGGCTGGGCACACAATTGCTCCTCTCTGTAGTCATTCGACTACCAGAGGCTTCAGCGTGGCCTAGGGTCGGATTGTCTTCAACCTGCAGTTTCTGCACAGGGAGTTGGGCTCGCGATGGTGAACCGCAAGGAGCTGGACCCGGAGGAATCCCCGAAGGCGAGGTTCGGTCAGCGTCTTCGCACGTTGAGGGAGGAGCGGGGCTGGACGCAGGACGACTTATCGGAGCGCATGGGGTACTCCGCGACGCATATTTCGGCCATTGAAACTGGTCGACGGTCTCCAACTACGCGTTTTTCGCACAGTGCTGACAGGGCGTTGGGGACCGGTGATCAGCTTGAACGGCAGGGGCGGGCCGTGCGCAGCTCCGCGCTGCTGGAGGGGTTCCCGGAGTTCGTCAAACATGAGTCGCAGGCCGTCGAGATCCGCCTGTTCGAGCTGGGGATCATTCCTGGCCTGCTCCAGACCTTGGAGTATGCGGCCGCGATCGCACACGGCGCTGTACGGCGGGGAGCGATCACGGAGCAGCAAGCGGAGGAACGGCTCTCGCTCCTTGAGCGGCGTCAGGCATCAATAGACCGGACCCCGGCTCCGTTGGTGCACGCGGTTCTGGATGAGAGCTGTGTCCGGAGGCCGGTCGGTGGCTCCAAGGTGATGGCTGCGCAACTGGATCGCCTGTGTGAGTTCGCCGCACTGCCGAACACTGTCTTCCAGGTGGCTCCATTCGCTCTCGGCGAGCGTCGGTCCTTCGACCTGCCCGTAACGCTGGTAGCGCTGCCTGACCGGTCTCACATCTCGTACGCAGAGTCTGCGCAGCAGGGGCGTCTGGAGCGCGATATACGGTTCGTTCAGCCCCTGTTGACGGCCTACCATCAGCTGCAGGCCGAAGCCCTGTCCCAAGCGGAATCTGCGGCCATGGTCCAACAGTTTCGAAAGGACACCCCGTGACGACCGAATCCCCGCGTTGGTTCAAGTCCTCGTACAGCAGCAACGGCGGCCAGTGCGTCGAGGTCGCCACCAACCTCATCCCCTCGCACGGCCTCGTCCCCGTACGCGACTCCAAGAACCCCACCGGCCCCGCCCTGACCGTCCACGCCGACGCGTTCGCCACCTTTGTCGCGGGCGTCAAGCATGGGCAGTTGGGCGGGATCTGAATGGCGACCGAAGCCCCGCGCTGGGCAAAGTCCTCGTACAGCAGCAACGGCGGCGACTGCGTCGAGGTAGCCACCAACCTCGCCGCCACTCACCACACCGTCCCCGTGCGCGACTCCAAGAACCCCACCGGCCCCGCCCTGACCGTCCGCGTCGACGCGTTCTCGTGCTTCCTCGCGGGCGTAAAGGGCGGGCTGGGTGGGGTCTGAGCGCTAGAACCCGTCCACCGTGTGCGGTGCCCGGTCCGTGCGCAGGGCCGCAGTCAAACGTGCCGCCGCCCCCGGCGCATGCTCCGTCGCCAGGCCCGCCTGGACCAGGGACGTCGGGGTCGTACCGCCGAGGTAGCACGCCGCCAGGTCGCGGACCGCGAGGGACAGGTCCGCCGGGTCGTGCGTCGGCTCGTACGTCACGCCGCCCTCGGAGGAACAACTCAGGCGGTGCGGGCCCGAGTTGGCGGGCAGGTGGGCGTCGTGGACGTCCAGGACGACATCGACCGGGGCCGCGTACGACCTGCGGAGCAGCGCCGTGCGGACGTCGAGGAGGCGGAGCCACAGGGCCGGGAACTCGGCGGTGACGCGGACCTGGTCGCGGTCGGCGGCGAAGAGGAGCAGCGGGTCGTCGACGGGGCGGCCCCACGCGCGGACCTTGGCCGTGAGGTCGATGGAGGACAGGTACTGCCAGAGTGTGGCGGCGGCGGCCGGGGACTCCGCCTCCAGGTCGTCGACGCGGACCAGGCCGGGGGCGTCGTGGTCCCGCTTCGTGCGGTAGACCGCGTACCCGGCGAGCGGTTCGCCGAGCGCGACGACCCGCGGCGGTGAGAACGACTCGTCCTCCTCGTCCTTCTCCACCAGCCACTCCTCGGCCCACCACGCGCGCGTGCGGGCGATCCGGCCGGGGCGGTCGGCGCGGGCGCGGTCGTAGAAGTCGGCGAGCGCGGCGGGGGCGTCGGCCGGGGCGAGCAGGCGCAGCGGGCGGTCGTCGGGGGCGATGCGCAGGGCGAGCGGGCGGGTCGAGTCGATCTCCAGGGTGAGGCCGCGGGTGCCCTCGCCGAAGCCGAACCGGCCGTAGATCACGGCCTCCGACGCCCAGAGCGCGGCGATCGGCCAGTCCTGGGCGGCGCAGCGCGCGAACAGCTCGGCGAGCAGCCCGGACAGGGCGCCGCGCCTGCGGTGGGTGGGCGCCACACACGCGAACGTCACGCCGGGGCAGGGGAGTTCACCGCCCGGCACGGACAGCGTGAAGGGCAGCGCGGAGACCATGCCGACGAGCTCGTCACCGTCGTACGCGCCGACGCGGGTGCAGCCGCGCAGCAGCTCCTTGTGGTGGGCGCGCAGCTCGGCCTCGGGCTTCTCGTGGAACGCGAGATAGGCCAGGTCCAGGGCGCGGTCGAGCTCGCTCTCCGGAAGTTCCTGGAACTTCAGGGCGGGGGTGCAGGGGGTGGGACGGCTAACCATATTCCGGACACTAGTTCCCGTAGGCCGTACGAGCATCGGCATTTTCGGCCGCCGCTTCCCCGGCGGGCGGTACGAGATGGCGGGGCGCCCGCGACGTCACCATCAGGCCCGCCACGAGCCCGCCGAGCACCATGATCCCGACGGCCCACCAGATGGCCACGGTGTAGCCGTGCACCACACCCTCGGCGGTGATCCGGGCGCGCTCGGCCGGATCGCGCAGGTGGGCCGTGACGTACGCGGTGGTGGAGGTGGTGGCGAGGGTGTTGAGGAGTGCCGTGCCGATGGAGCCGCCCACCTGCTGCGAGGTGTTGACGGTCGCCGAGGTCACCCCCGCGTCCCGCGGCGCGACGCCCGCGGTGGCCGTGGCGAACACCGGCATGAACGTCAGGCCCATGCCGAGCCCGGCGAGCAGCATGCCGGGCAGGACGTGGGTGAGGTACGCGCCCTCGACGGTCAGGCCGGTCAGCAGCACCAGGCCGAGTGCGGCGAGCAGCATGCCGGGGACGATCAGGAGGCGCGGCGGCACGTGGTGCAGGAGGCGGGCGGAGATCTGCGTGGAGCCGGTGATGATCGCGGCCGTCATCGGCAGGAACGCCAGGCCCGTCTTGACCGGCGAGTACTCCAGGACGAGCTGCATGTAGTACGTCAGGAACAGGAACACGCCGAACATCCCGATGGTCGCGAACGCCATGGTCAGGAAACAGCCGGCGCGGTCGCGGTCCTTGACGACGTGCGGCGGCAGCAGCGGGCTCGGCGCCCGGGTCTGCCACCACACGAACCCGGCGAGCAGCACGACCGCCCCGGCGAACAGGCCGAGCACCATGGGGTCGGTCCAGCCCCGCGGCTGCGCCTCGCTGAACCCGTACACGAGCGCGACGAGCCCGCCGCAGCCGAGCAGCACACCCGGTACGTCGAGCCGGGCGCCGGTGTCGCCCGGCCGGTGGTCGTGCAGGACGGCGGCGGCGCCGAGCAGGGCGACGAGGGCGATGGGGACGTTGACGTACAGGCACCAGCGCCAGTCCAGGTACTCGGTGAGCAGGCCGCCCGCGAGCAGCCCGATCGCGGAGCCGCCGCCGGCCATCGCGCCGTAGATCCCGAAGGCCTTGCCGCGCTCCTTCGGGTCGGCGAACGTCGTGGTCAGCAGGGACAGCGCGGACGGGGCGAGGACGGCGGCGAAGACACCCTGGAGGGCGCGGGCCCCGAACAGCATGCCGGGCCCGCCCGCGGCGCCGCCGAGCGCGGAGGCCCCGGCGAAGCCGACCAGGCCGATGATGAACGTCCGCTTCCGCCCGACGAGGTCGGCGATCCGCCCGCCGAGCAGCAGCAGGCCGCCGAACGCCAGGGTGTACGCGGTGATCACCCACTGCCGGTTGCCGTCGGACATGCCGAGGTCGCGCTGGGCGGACGGCAGGGCGATGTTCACGATGGTCGCGTCGAGGACCACCATCAGCTGGGCGAGCGCGATGACGACGAGGGCCCACCAGCGGCGGGGGTCGGGGTCGTCTCCGGGGGAGCTCATAGATTCCAGGACAGCACGGTGGGGGTGGGTCGCGCCTGTTTTGTCCCCTACCCGCCCTTTCCCTAAAGCCTGCGGCGCTTCGGGGCTCCGCCCCGGACCCCGCTCCTCAAACGCCGGAGGGGCTCAGATTGAGCCCCGAACCGGCAAATCTACGGCTCCAGGACCACCTTCCCGACCGTCCCCCGCCCCTCCAGTGCAAGGTGGGCCGCAACCGCCTCCGCCAACGGAAACCGCTGCACGCGCGGCCGCAACCGCCCCGCCGCCGCCTCCGTGAGGGAGCGGAGTTCGAGGGTGCGGATCGGCCGTTCCCCGCCCGCCCGCTCCAGCATCGGCAGGCCGAGCGCCTCGACCGAGGTGATGCCCCGCTCGGCGAGCTCCGCCGCGTCGAGCCGGTGTTCGTCGGCCTCCGCCAGGCCCTGCGACGACCAGCCGAACACGACGTGCGTACCGCCCCGCCCGAGCAGCTCGACCGCCGCGCGCCCGGCCGCCCCGCCGACCCCGTCGAAGACGACGGTGGCCGCGCGCCCGCCGAGGTGCGCGCGGACCTTGTCGGGCCAGTCCGGCTGCCGGTAGTCGACGGCGAGGTCGGCGCCGTCCGCCTCGACCAGGGCGACCTTCCGCGGCCCGCCCGCGAGGCCGACGACGGTGGCCCCGGCGTTCTTCGCGTACTGCACGAGCAGCGTGCCGATCCCGCCCGCGGCGGCCGGGACGAGCACCACGGACTCGGGGCCGACCTCCGCGAACTGCAGGATCCCCATGGCCGTACGCCCCGTGCCGATCATGGCGACGGCGGCCGCTTCGTCGAGCCCGGCGGGGATCTCGTGCGGCCGGTCCGCGTCGACGACGGCCAGCTCGGCGTACCCTCCGGGCGCGAACCCCAGGTGCGTGACGGCCCGCTTGCCGAGCCAGGCCGGGTCGGTGCCGGGCCCGACCGCGTCGACGACGCCCGCGACCTCCCGCCCCGGAATCGTCGGCAGCTCCGGCAGCGCGGGCACCGGCCCCCGGATCCCGGAGCGGATCGCGGTGTCGAGCAGATGCACCCCGGCCGCGCGGACGGCGATCCGCAGCTGCCCGGGGCCCGGCTCGGGGTCCGGCACCTCGTCGAGTACGAGCTGCTCGGCCGGACCGAAGGCGTGGAGACGGATGGCGCGCACGGTGAACTCCTCGGTGGATACGGGGCGTTGCGGACCGCTCAAGCGTGCGACCTCAAGCAGACTTGAGGTCAAGCAGAGTTGAGGTCAAGCAGACTTGAGGTCAAGGGGCCGGGCCGCCCGCACCGCCAGCGTCGCCGCCTCCAGGGCACTCGTGAACGACACCTCCGACAGCACGCCCGGGGCCGCCACCTGGTCGCCGGCCAGGAACACCGCGTCGCCGCGGCGGACCGCGGGGCGGTCGCGCCAGGTCGTGCCGGGGTGGTCGACGGCGCCCGTGCGGCCCGCCGCGAGGGCCTCGCGGCGCCAGGTCGTACGGTCGCGCCAGCCCGGCGCGCCCAGGTCGAGGAGCCGCTCGGCCCGTGCGACGCCCGCCGCCCTGGACTCCTCGGGCGGCACCGGGAACTGGCCCTGGAACAGCGACTCCCCGGCGGGCGCGAGGCCCTGGTCCTGGGCGGTGAACCGCTCGATCCAGCCGGGCGCGTCCAGGTCGGACACGATGAAGGCGTCCCCGCGCCGGCTCCGTACGGCCAGGTCGAGCAGCGCCGTACGACCGCTCGGCCAGCGCAGCGAGTCGTCGCCGAGCAGTCGCCGCGCCGCGTCCAGGGAGGTCGCGACGATCACCGGGCCGTCCTCGGGCAGCGCGTCGAGCCGCGCGGCGGTCTCCACGCGGACGCCGAGGTTCCAGGCGTGCGCGGCCATCCGCTCGATGACGGAGCTCCAGCCGCCGCGCGGGTAGTGCGCCTCGGGCGGCAGCTTCGTGGCGCGGCGCAGGCGCTCCTGTACGAAGGCCGCGGAGAGCGAGCCCGGGTCGTGGTGGAAGACGGCCACGGCGATGTAGTGCGCCGCCGCCCGGGCCCCCTCCTCGCCCACCCGCTCGGCGGCCCAGCCGAAGAAGTCCCGGTCCACGGGCGCGTGCCGGTGCCCGCGGCCGAGCAGCCGCACCAGACCGAGCGGGGGCGTACGGCGCAGCGCACCGCGGTGGTGCAGGCGCAGCCGGGCGCCCTCCAGGGGCGGGATCGGGGCGAGTGGGCCGATCAGGTCGCGCTGCCGCAGCCAGGTCCAGTGCGGGCCGCCGTTGTAGAGGGCGTGCGGCCCCTCGTTCGTACGGTAGGGGCCGGTCTCGGTCGTACGGGCGCGGCCCCCGAGGGTGTGGTGGGCCTCGTGCAGGGTGACCTCGGCGCCGGCCTCGGCAGCGGCGATCGCCGCGGTGAGGCCGGCGAATCCGCCGCCGATGACGGTGATGCGGTGCATGTCTGCGTCTCCTCGCTGCTCGGCTTGTCGCCCGTACGACGGGTCGAGGGCGCCGGATGTGACATGCGCGGCGGGGGATTGTCAGTGCCGTCGCGCAGGATGGGCGCATGGCACCCGCAGCACGCGAACGACCCACCCCGCCGGTGAAGCCCGCCCGCCGCCCCGACCTGCACCTGCCCCCGCTCCGGCCGTACGGAGAACGGCAGTTGACCCCGGACGGGGACTACGACGGCCTGCTGTTCGACGGCACGGACCTCTCGTACGGAGAAGGGGCCGGGGCCCGGTTCCTGGACTGCTCCCTGGAGGGCTGCGCGCTCGACGAGACGGTGCTGCGGAACGCGCGCTTCATCGACGCCCGCCTGTCCGGGGTGCACGGCGTGGGGACGGACCTCTCGGGCGCCGCCCTGCGGGACGTGGAGGTGGTCGACGCCCGCCTGGGCGGGGTGCAGCTGCACGGCGCGGTTCTGGAGCGGGTCGTGATCAGCGGCGGCAAGATCGACTATCTGAACCTGCGCCGGGCGAAGTTGCGGGACGTGGTGTTCGAGGGGGTTGTGCTGGCTGAGCCGGATTTCGGTGGGGCGAGCCTGGAGCGGGTGTCGTTCGAGGGGTGCACGTTGCGGGGGGTGGATTTCACGGGGGTGCGGATGAAGGACGTGGACCTGCGGTCGGCGGCTCAGGTGGACATCGCGCGCGGTGTCGACCGCCTTGAGGGCGCGGTGATCAGCTCCGCCCAACTCATCGATCTGGCACCGGTGTTGGCGGCGGCGCTGGGCGTGCGCGTGGAGGACTGAATTATCCCCTACCCGCCCCTTCCCGAAAGTCCTGCCGGACGGGCCTCCTCAAACGCCGGAGGGGCTGAAAAATCAGCCCCTCCGGCGATTGAGGAGCGGGGGTCGGGAAGGGGCGGGGAGGGGAGAAATCAGACGCGCGGGAAACGGCCCTGCAAGTCCCAGATCACCGGGTTCTCCGCCAGCTCATCGTGCATGTCGGTGAGATCCGCGATCAGGTCGTGCAAGAAGTCCCGCCCCTCCCGCCGCAACTCGGCGTGCGAAAAGCTCAACGGCGCCTCGCCCCCCGGCAGCCACTCGCCCTCCACGTCCACCCACCCGAAGCGCCGCTCGAAGAGCATCCGGTCGCTGGACTCGGTGAAGTCCAGCTCAGCGTACTGCGGCCGGGAGGCGCGGGACCCCAGCGGGTCCCGGTCCAGCCGCTCGACGATGTCGCACAGCGCCCACGCGAAGTCGAGCACCGGCACCCATCCCCAGGCCGTGGACAGCTCGCGGTCGGCCTTCGTGTCGGCGAGGTACACGTCCCCGCAGAACAGGTCGTGCCGCAGCGCCCGCACGTCCGCCCGCCGGTAGTCGGTCTGGGGCGGGTCGGGGAAGCGGTTGGAGAGGGCGTAGCCGATGTCGAGCACGAGGTCGATGGTGTCATGCGTTCACCTGCCGCCCGCCCCAGGACCACTCACGGGCAGCAGCCGCGGACCGCTCACGGCAGCAGCCGCGGACCCCTCACGGCAGCAGCCGCCGCTCCTTCGCCACCGCCACCGCCCCCGCCCGCGTGTCCACGCCCAACTTGTCGTAGATACGGCCGAGATGGGTCTTCACGGTGGCCTCGCTGATGAACAGGGCCTTCGCGATGTCGCGGTTGCCGAGGCCGTGGGCGAGCTGGCCCAGGATGTCGAGTTCGCGGTCCGTGAGCGTCGGCTGCGGGCTGCGCATCCGGGCCATGACGCGGCTCGCGACCGGCGGGGACAGCGTCGTACGGCCCTCGGCCGCCGCGTGGATCGCCGCGAAGAGCTCCTCCGGCCGCTCGGCCTTGAGCAGATAGCCGGTCGCGCCCGCCTCGATGGCCCGGGTGATGTCCGCGTCGGTGTCGTACGTGGTGAGCACCAGGACGCGTACGCCCGTCGGCGCGATCCGGCGGGTGGCCTCGACGCCGTCCATGCCCGCGCCCAGCTGGAGGTCCATGAGCACGACGTCCGGGCTCAGCTTCGCGGCGAGCGCGACCGCCTCCTCGCCGGTGCCGGCCTCCCCGGCCACCTCGATGTCCGGCGCGCTGCCGAGCAGGGCGAGCAGTCCGGCCCGTACGACGGCGTGGTCGTCGCAGAGCAGGACCCGTACGGGGGAGGGAGCGGTCATCGGGGGGACTCCAGGGGGATCGCGGCGGACAGGACCGTGCCGTCGCCCGGGGCGGACTCGATGGTGAGGGTGCCGCCGAGCTGGGCGACGCGCGCGCGGATCGCGGGCAGCCCGTGGCCGCGCACCCCGGAGGACGCCCCGCCGGCCAGCGGGTCGAAGCCGCGGCCGTCGTCGGCGACGTCGAGGACGACCTGGTCGTCGAAGTACACGAGGGTGAGGACGGCGGTGCGGGCGGCGGCGTGCTCGGTGACGTTGGCGAGGGCGCCCTGGGCGATGCGCAGGAGCGCCGACTGCACCCGGTCCGGCAGCGGCGCCGGGCCGCCCTCGATCCGGCAGCGGACGTCGAGCCCGGCCCGTGACTCCCGTTCGGCCAGCGCGTACAGGGCCTGTTCGAGGCCGATGCCGCCCGCCAGGTCGGCGGGGGCCAGGTCGTGCACGAAGCGGCGGGCCTCGGCGAGGTTGCGTTCGGCGAAGGACTCGGCGGTGCGGACGTGCGCGTGGGCCGTGGCCGGGTCGGTGTCCCAGACCCGGTCGGCGGCCTGGAGCAGCATCTGCTGGCTGGACAGGCCCTGGGCGAGGGTGTCGTGGATCTCCATGGAGAGCCGCTGCCGCTCGGCGAGCGTGCCCTCGCGGCGCTCGGTGGCGGCGAGTTCGCGGCGGGTGCGGACCAGGTCGGCGATGACGGACTGGAGCCGGGCGGCCTGCCGCTGCGAGTGGACGAACATCGCGGTCGCGACGGCGGCCACGGCGGGCGGCGCGAACAGCAGGTTCGGGTCGAACCCGGCCTGCACCCGCAACTTCAGCTGCGCCGCGACCACGAACACGGTGATCAGCGCGACGAGGAAGATCGCGGCGCCGGTCCGCAGCGTGCGCAGGCCGGTGTAGAAGAGTGGCACCGCGCACCAGCCGAAGCTCGGCGCGAGGATCACGAGCGTCACCCAGATCCCCATGACGGCGGCGAGCCACAGCTTGTGGGAGGTGGTGGCGCCGCTGGGGGCGCGCGGGCCCGCGGAGATCGTGGAGACGGGCCCGAGCACAGGACCGAGGACGTACAGCGTGGCGAGGGCGCCCGCGAAGGTGATGACCCAGGGCGTGGCCGGGTCGTCGGGGTGGCGCAGCAGGAAGCGGGTGAGGGAGGCGCCGAGGAGCACGAAGAACGTCACGTGCATGACGACCGCCAGCCGCCGGTTGTCCCGCGCGGCCGCCCCGTGCACCAGGGTCTGCTGGTCCTCCCCGCGCACCTGGGGCCGCTGGTCCTCCCCGCGCACCTGGGGCCGCTGATCGTCCACGGGCCCATCGTCACCTACGAAGGACCCCCTCGCATCAACCGATCGGTCGACCCCCTTGTCGACCGTCCCGCGCGCAGGTCACAGCCGGTACGTCGACGGGGAGGGGCCGCCCGCGACCCCACGATGGATGCAGAGCGGCCAACGCTCGAAGACACCGCGGGAACCGATCGGACATCACCTCCCGCCCCTCCACGTGCAGGCCCCCGCACACGACGTGCAGCCCGGGCCGCCGCCAGAGAACGAGGAATCTCCATGAAGAAGCTCTCCCTGCGTACCCGTGTCGTCACCGGTGCCGTCGCCGTCGCCGCCCTCGGCGCGGGCACCTTCGGTGCCGTCTCCGCGACCGCCGCCCCGGCCGAGTCCGTCGCCGCAGCCCCGGCCGCCGCGACCTCTGCGAACTCCGCGAAGAACACCGCGGAGAAGAACACCACGGAGTCGACGCACCTGACCATCGACGCCGCGACCAAGGCCGCGCAGGCCGCGCTCGACGCCGCGGAGAAGGAGAACCAGCGGGTCACCGTCGCGGTGGTCGACCGCAACGGCAACACCATCGTCACCCTGCGCGGCGACGGTGCGGGCCCGCAGTCGTACGAGTCCGCCGAGAAGAAGGCGTACACCGCCGTGGCCTGGAACGCCCCGACCTCCGAGCTGGCCAAGCGCCTGGAGCAGGCCCCGAACCTGAAGGACATCCCCGGCACCCTGTTCCTCGGCGGTGGTGCCCCGGTGACCGCGGAGAACGCCCCGATCGCGGGCATCGGTGTCGCGGGCGCCCCGAGCGGCGACCTGGACGAGAAGTTCGCGCAGGCGGGCGCCGCCGCCCTGAGCCGCTGACCCACACCCCGGGCCGCTGACCCACCCCTCCGGGCCGCTGACCCGCACCCCCGGGTCGCTGACCCACAACCCCGGGTCGCTGACCCACAACCCCGGTTAGCTGACCCACCCCCCCGAGCCGCGGCCGGGCACCACCTCTGCACGCCCCCTCGGTGCCCGGCCGCTCCTCCCTCTCGCAGCAATTGGGCATATCCGCTCAAAAGGACGAGTCTCGCGTACCGCCCATAAGATCGCCCATGTGATCCGCCGACCTCGGTCCGACCCCCGCACCCCGCCCCGGACAGGACGTTTCCGTACGGTCCGCCGCACCGTCCCCCTGGTGCTCGCCGGGATGCTCGCCCTGTCGGTGTGCAGCGGGGCCGGGGTGCAGGGCACGCCGGGCAGCGAGGGTCTGCGGGACCCGTACTTCCCCGATCTCGGCAACGGCGGGTACGACGTCACGCACTACGCCCTCGACCTGGACTACGACCCGGACTCCGGGCGGCTGGGCGGCGCGGCGGTGATCACGGCACGCGCCACCCAGGACCTCAGCGCCTTCAACCTCGACCTGCGCGGCCTCGACGTCGCCTCGGTCACCGTCGACGACCACGACGCGCGCTTCAACCGGCAGCGCAGCGAGCTGACCGTGCGGCCGCGGGACGAGCTACGGAACGGGAAGACGTTCCGTACGACCGTCCGCTACTCGGGCAAGCCGAGAACCATCACCGACGCGGACGGCGCCGAGGAGGGCTGGCTGCCCACCCGCGCGGGCGCCGTTGGACTCGGCCAGCCGACCGGCTCGATGGCCTGGTTCCCCGGCAACCACCACCCCTCCGACAAGGCCGCGTACGACATCGAGATCACCGTCCCGAAGGGCCTGCGGGCCTACTCCAACGGGGAGTTGACGCACACGCGGACCCGCGGCGACGCCACGGCCTTCCGCTGGCACAGCGGTGAGCCCATGGCGAGCTATCTGGCGACGGTGGCGATCGGCCCGTACAAGACCGGGACGTCCGTGGTGAAGGGCGCGAGCCGCAAGGGCGGCCTTCCGGTGCGTACGGCCGTGGTGCCCGGCCAGGCCGCGAAGAGCGCCGACACGCTCGCGCGCATCCCGGACGTCGTGAGGTGGGCGGAGAAGCGCTTCGGCCCGTACCCCTTCTCCTCGGTCGGCGCGATCGTCGAGGAGCCGGGCGCCGCCGGGTACGCCCTGGAGACCCAGACCAGGCCCGTGTTCCCCGGCGCCCCCGGCACGATGCTCCTCGTGCACGAGCTGGCCCACCAGTGGTTCGGCAACTCCGTGTCGCCGAAGACCTGGCAGGACATGTGGCTCAACGAGGGCTTCGCCACGTACGCGGAGTGGCTGTACAGCGAGGACCACGGCGGCCGGAGCGCGCAGCAGACCTTCGATCAGGTCTACGCGGGCAAGGGCTCCTACGTGGAGAACGCCATCGGCGGCCCGGCCGAGGCCGCGGCGATCTGGGCCTACCCGCCCGCGAAGCCGACCGGCGCCGACACGATCTCGGCCACCCCCGTCTACTACCGGGGCGCGCTGGTCGTCCACAAGATCCGGCAGGCCCTCGGCGATGCCCGCTTCTTCGCCCTCGTGCGGGGCTGGACCCAGGACCACCGCCACGGCAACGCCGACACCGAGGAGTTCACGGCGTACGTGGAGAAGGAGTCCGGCAAGGATCTCGACGCGATCTGGGACGTCTGGCTGTACGGCGAGGGCAAGCCGTCGAAGCCCTGAACCTGTCGGGACCCCCCTGAACCTGCCAGGAACCCCCTGAACCTGCCATGAACTCCCCGAACCTGTCGGGAACTCCCTTACGCGGAAGGCGCGTTGAGCTCCTTGCGCATCAGCACGCACGGCCGCTGCCGCTCCAGGTCCTCCGCGTACCCGATGAGCTCATAGCCGAGGTTGGTCCAGAACCAGCCCGCCTGGTCGTTGTTCTCCAGGATCGCCAGGCGTACGGCCTCGCGGCCCGCGGTGCGGAAGCGGTCCTCGACCAGCCGTGCCAACTCCCGCCCGACCCCGCCGCGGTGCAGCTTGGCGTCCACCAGGAGCAGCCCGATCCACGGGTCCGGGTCCTCCGGGTTCGGATGCTGCCCGAGCGTGATCGCCAGTCCGACGAGCCGCCCCTCGGAACGGGCGAGCAGCACCTCGGCCGTGGGCCGCGCCAGCTCTTCCGCGAGGGCCGCGGCGACCTGCTCCTCGGCGATGTGCTCCGGGTCCGGGAAGTCCCCGCTGAACGCGAAGAACTCCCGGTTGGAGGCATACAGTTCGGTGACTTCGGTGAGGACCGTGCCGGGCAGCGCGCCGTCGTCCAGGACCGGGATCTGTTCGAGGATCATGCGGGCAGGCTAACGGGCGGCGGCTCGCGGACCGTCGCCGCGCTTCGCGTACGGGAGGAGCCCCGGACCGTACCCGGCCCGGGGCCCCTTCATCCAGCTGTGCGGATGCGTCAGAGGTTGACGCCGAAGTCCTGCGCGATACCCGCGAGGCCCGAGGCATAGCCCTGGCCGACCGCGCGGAACTTCCACTCCGCGCCGTTGCGGTACAGCTCGCCGAAGACCATCGCGGTCTCGGTGGCGGCGTCCTCGGAGAGGTCGTACCGCGCGATCTCGGTGCCGCCGTCCTGGTTGACGATGCGGATGTAGGCGTTCCGCACCTGGCCGAAGTTCTGCGAGCGGGACTCCGCGTCGTAGATCGAGACCGGGAAGACGATCTTGTCGATCTCGGCCGCCAGGCCCGCCAGGTTGACGTTGATCGCCTCGTCGTCGCCCGCGCCCTCGCCGGAGCGGTTGTCGCCGGTGTGGACGATGCTCTGGTCCGGCGACTGCTTGTTGTTGAAGAAGACGAAGTGGCCGTCCGTGAAGACCTTGCCGTCGGCCTTGACCGCGATCGCGGAGGCGTCCAGGTCGAAGTCGGTGCCGGTGGTGGTGCGGACGTCCCAGCCGAGGCCCACCGTGACGGCGGTCAGGCCCGGTGCCTCCTTGGTGAGCGAGACGTTGCCGCCCTTGGACAGGCTTACAGCCATGGAAGATCCCCTCTGATTACTGCGGTGCTACGGGCTACGTACCTTCAGACGAAGCTACCGTCACACGCTCTAACGCCGCCGGGGCACCCTGAGGTTCCAGGTCTCTTTTCTTTCTTTGCCGTCTTCGCCGCTGACGCCCTTCGCTTTCTTCGCTTTCTTCGGCTTCTTCGGCACCGAAGTGGACTAGACCTTTCGCTGGGTGCGGGCCAGACTGTCAGCGTGACTGCATTGACCCGGGCGACAACCCCCGGACCCCCGGCCGGAAGGCACGTCATCGCCCTGGACGTGGGCGGCACCGGAATGAAGGCCGCCCTGATCGGCGGGGACGGCACCTCCCTGCACGAGGCCCGCCGCGCCACCGAACGCGACCGCGGACACGAGGCCGTCGTCGAGTCGATCCTCGACTTCGCCGCCGAGCTGCGCGTGTACGGGGAGGAACGCTTCGGCGAGCCCGCCGCCGCGGCCGGGGTCGCCGTGCCCGGCATCGTCGACGCGGAGCGCGGCATCGCCGTGTACGCCGCCAACCTCGGCTGGCGCGACCTGCCGCTGCGCGATCTGCTCACCGAGCGCATCGGCGTCCCCGTCGCCCTCGGCCACGACGTCCGCACCGGCGGCCTCGCCGAGGGCCGGGTCGGGGCCGGGCAGGGCGCCGACCGGTTCCTGTTCCTGCCGCTCGGCACCGGGATCGCCGGGGCCATCGGCATCGACGGCCGGATCGAGCCCGGCGCGCACGGGTACGCGGGCGAGATCGGGCACATCGTGGTCCGCCCCGGCGGCCCGCTCTGCGGCTGCGGCCAGCGCGGCTGCCTGGAGCGGCTCGCCTCCGCCGGCGCCGTGAGCCGCGCCTGGGCCGAGGCGAGCGGCGACCCGGACGCGGACGCCGCGGACTGCGCCAAGGCCGTCGAGTCGGGGGACGAGAAGGCCCTCGCCGTCTGGCAGGACGCGATCGACGCCCTCGCCGACGGCCTCGTCACCGCGATCACCCTGCTCGACCCGCGCACGCTCATCATCGGTGGCGGACTCGCCGAAGCGGGGGAAACCTTGTTCACACCGCTGCGGGCGGCCGTCGAGCAGCGCGTCACGTTCCAGAAGCTGCCCGCCGTCGTCCCCGCCGCGCTCGGGGACACCGCGGGCTGCCTGGGCGCGGGCCTGCTCGCCTGGGATCTCCTCGCCACCCGCGCCGAACCGTCCGCCGCATCCCCCACGTCCTCGGAGGTAACCACCTGATGGCCGCACGCAAGGTACTCACCGGCGCCCGGGTGGTGCTGCCCACCGGAACCGTCGCCGACGGCCGGGTCATCGTCGACGAGCACGGCCGGATCGCCGGGCACACGCAGGAGAACGACGCCACGGTCGACCTGACCGGCCACTGGGTCGTGCCCGGCTTCGTGGACATGCACAACCACGGCGGCGGCGGCGCCTCCTTCACCTCCGGCACCGAGGAGGAGGTGCTCAGGGGCGTCCGCACGCACCGCGAGCACGGCACCACCACCCTCGTCGCCTCCACCGTCACCGGCGAGCTCGACTTCCTCGCGCAGCGCGCCGGATTCCTCTCCGAGCTCGCCGAGCAGGGCGAGATCGCGGGCATCCACTTCGAGGGCCCGTTCATCTCCCCGTGCCGCAAGGGCGCCCACAGCGAGGTGCTGCTCCGCGACCCCGACCCGGCCGACGTGCAGAAGCTCGTCGACGCCGCGCGCGGCCAGGCCCGCATGCTCACCCTCGCCCCCGAACTTCCCGGCGGCATCGACTCCGTACGCCTCCTCGCGGACCACGGTGTGCTCGCCGCCGTGGGGCACACGGACGGTACGTACGAGCAGACCGCCGAGGCCATCGACGCGGGCGCGACCGTCGCCACGCACCTCTACAACGCGATGCCGGGGCTCGGCCACCGGGCGCCGGGGCCGATCGCCGCGCTCCTGGAGGACGAGCGGGTCACCGTCGAGCTGATCGACGACGGCACGCATCTGCATCCGGCCGCCTTCCAACTGGCCTTCCACCACGCGGGCGCCGACCGGGTCGCGCTGATCACGGACGCGATGGACGCGGCCGGGTTCGGCGACGGGCGGTACATGCTCGGGCCGTTGGAGGTCGAGGTGAAGGACAACGTGGCGCGCCTCTTCAGCGAGTCGGGGATCGGCTCCATCGCGGGCTCCACGCTCACCCTGGACCGCGCGTTCAAGCGCGCCGCGACGATCGACGGACTCCCCGTCGAGGACGTCGTCCGCGCCATCTCCGCCAACCCGGCCAAGCTGCTCGGCGTGTACGACCGCGTCGGCTCCCTCGAACCCGGCAAGGACGCCGACCTGGTGGTCCTCGACGAGCACTTCGACCTGGCGGGCGTGATGAGGAAGGGCGAGTGGGTGGTGGCACCCGGGGCGCCCGGAGCATCCCGAGCGTCACGACCGGTCTGATTCGCCCGGATGCCGAAGAGCGGGCGACAGGCCCTAGGCCAACCGCCCTCTCTTTGGCATGATCAGGCCCCGGCACACGCACGTACGTACGACTTCCGGGGGAGGCAGCCGTGATCCTCACGGTCACGCTCAACACCGCCCTGGACATCACCTACCGCGTCCCGCGCCTCACCCCGCACGCCTCGCACCGCGTCACCGAGGTCACCGAACGCCCCGGCGGCAAGGGCCTGAACGTCGCCCGCGTGCTCGCCGCGCTCGGCCGCCCCGTCACGGTCACCGGCTTCACGGGCGGCCCGACCGGAGCTGCCCTGCGCGCCCAACTGGCCGAGGACACCGGCGTACGGGACGCGCTCCTGGACGTGGCGGACCGCACCCGCCGCACCGTCGCCGTCGTCGACGAACGCACCGGCGACACCACCCAGCTGAACGAGCCGGGACCGCTGATCAGCCCCGCCGAGTGGGCCCGATTCCTCACCTCCTACGAGGAGTTGCTGACCTCGGCCGACGCGATCGCCCTCTGCGGAAGCCTGCCGCCCGGCGTTCCCGTCGGCGCGTACGCCCAGCTGATCCGGGCCGCCCGCGCCGCGCGGGTCCCCGTACTCCTGGACACCAGCGGCGAGCCGCTGCGCCGGGGCATCGCCGCCCGCCCTGACGTGGTCAAGCCCAACGCCGACGAGCTGGCCGAACTCACCGGCTCCCACGAGCCGTTGCGCGCCACCCGGGACGCGCGCCGCCGCGGCGCCCACGCCGTCGTCGCCTCGCTCGGCGCGGACGGGCTGCTCGCGGCCACCCCGGACGGCGCCTGGCAGGCCGCCCCGCCCGCGGCGGTACGCGGGAACCCCACGGGGGCGGGGGATTCGGCGGTGGCGGCCCTGGTCGCAGGCCTGGCCGAGGCCTCCCCCTGGCCCCGCCGCCTGACCCAGGCAGTGGCCCTCTCGGCGGCGACCGTACTGGCGCCGGTGGCGGGGGAGTTCGACGCTGTGGCGTACGAGGAGTTCCTGGGGCGGGTCGCGGTCACGGAACGGGCCGAGGCCCGTCCGGCAGGCCACGCGGCGCCAGCCGCATATCGGACACAGTCGGGAAGGGGCGGGTAGGGGAAAGAACCGGCCCACGGCCCGCACCCGACAGCGCACCGCAACCACTAGGCACACCCAGGGACCCATGCCACTAGTGAGTACGGCCGAACTCGTCACCGAGGCACAAGCAGCGCGCAGCGCCGTCGCCGCCTTCAACGTCATCACCCTCGAACACGCGGAAGCCATCGCCGCAGGCGCCGAACGAGCCGCCCGCCCCGCCATCCTCCAACTCTCCCAGAACGCCGTGAAGTTCCACGGCGGCCACCTCGCCCCGATCGCGGCCGCCGCCACCGCCGTGGCCCGCGCCTCCACCGCCCGCCTCGCCCTGCACCTGGACCACGTCACCGAGGTGGACCTGCTGCGCGCCGCCCACCCGGAGGGCATCAGCTCGGTGATGTTCGACGCGTCGAAGCTGTCGTACGCGGAGAACGTCAAGGCCACGGCGGACGCGGTGCGTTGGGGGCACGAGCGGGGCATCTGGATCGAGGCCGAACTTGGCAAGGTCGGCGGCAAGGAGGGCGAGCCCCCGCTGGACGCGCACGCCCCGGGCGTACGGACGGACCCGCGCGAGGCAGCCGCGTACGTCGCCGCCACCGGTGTGGAAGCCCTGGCCGTCGCCGTGGGCTCCTCGCACGCGATGACCGAGCGCACGGCCGCCCTGGACCACGCGTTGATCACGGAGCTGCGGGACGCCGTGCCCGTACCGCTGGTGCTGCACGGCTCAAGTGGCGTACCGGACACGGAGATCCGTCAGGCCGTCGCCGCGGGCATGGTCAAGATCAATGTGGGGACGGCGCTCAACACGGCGTTCACCGGCGCCGCCCGCGCCTTCCTGGAGGCCCACCCCTCGACGGTCGACCCCCGGAAATACCTCGCCCCCGCTCGCGAGGCGATGACGGGGACGGTGGCGCACTTCCTGGGACTGCTGCCCCCGCTGGAGCCGGGAGCTCTTTACACCCCTTGAGCTACTTCCAGCCCTTGCTGAGCGACACCTGGTCGAGGTTGGCCTCGCACTTGTCGCCCGTCTCGCAGGAGATCTTGATCGTGTTGGTGCCCTTGGTGAGGAGGATGTTGGCCCAGGTGTTGGTCCAGCCCTTCTCCCAGTCGCCTTCCTCCGCCTCGGCGAAGTTGCCCATGTTCAGCTTGCGGTCCTGCTGCTTGCCGTTGATGGTCAGGGTCGTCGACTGGTCCTTGCCCGGCACGCCGTACTGCACGTGGAGCGTGTACTTGCCGTTCTTCGGAATGCCGTGGAAGGTCCAAGTCGCCGAGGCGCCCGGGGTGTTGAACCCCTGGACGTAGGTGCCGGACCTGGCGCCCTGGACGTCGGAGGCCGTGGACGTGCCGCCCGCCAGGGTCAGCGCCTTCGCGTCCTCCTTCGGCAGCTCCACCTTCTCCTCGTCCTTCGCCGGCTCGTCCTTCGGCTGCTCGCCCTGGCCGCCGTCGGCGCCGGCGGAGCTGCCCGAGCCCGCCTGGTTCGAGCCGGAGCCCGGGTCCTCGTCGCTGTTGCTGAGCATGGCCGCGCCGATGCCGACGACGACCGCGGCGACCACCGCGATCGCGCCGATCAGCAGGCCCTTGGTGTTGGGCCCGCGCCCGCCCCGGTCGTCGCCGGGCAGTGGCTGCCTGCGCGTGGACTGGCCGCCGGGCAGGGTCTCGGGTGCGGCGTAGTGCGCGTTCTGCTGCGGCACCTGCTGGCCCGCGCCCGCGCTGGCTCCCGCTCCGCCCGCGCCCTGCTGCCCGTACTGCCGCTCGCCGACGGCACGGACCTGCTGGTACGAGGAGCTGCGGCCGGAGTAGCCGTAACCGCCGCCGGGCGGGGTGGCGCCGGCCGCCTGTCCGTCGGCGTACAGATAGCCGAACGGGTCGTCGTCCTCGGGCGTGCTCGCGCCGTTGTTGCCGGCCGTCATCCCTCGGTCACTCCTCATGCAGATCGAGTACGGGTGGCGCCACAGGTGTGCAATTGGGGGAGCCTACACGTGTGGACCGCCCCCGCACTGCGACGCATTTCTCCCCACCGCGCTGACCTGCGGCTATCCCGCCCGCCTGTGCTGTTTGGCACGAGAACGTTTCTCGATGTACATCCGCTGGTCGGCCGACTGCAGTACTTCCTCCGCCGACATCCCGCAGTGCGCCCAGCCGATTCCGAAGCTCGCGCCGACCCGCACCGCGCGTCCGTCGACCCGGATCGGCGGGATGATCGCGTTCCGCAGCCGTACGGCGAGGTCCGCGGCGTCCGCCCGGCCGAGTCCGTCGGCGAGGACCACGAACTCGTCGCCGCCGAGCCGGGCCACCGTGTCCCCGTCCCGCACGCCGCTGGTCAGCCTGCGCGCGACCTCGATGAGGACGGCGTCGCCGGTGTGGTGCCCGAAGCGGTCGTTGATCGACTTGAAGCCGTCGAGGTCGCAGAAGAGGACGGCGAGCCCCTTCGTCCCGTCGTCGGTGTCGCCCTCGGGCGCGACGGTGTGCACATGGTGGTCGAGGGCCTCCAGGCCGTGCGGCATGCTCGCGCCCGGGTAGGAGGAGGCGTGACCGTTGCTGTCGTACGCGTCGTGTGTGCCGTACCCGTCGTGTGTGCCGTACCCGTCGTGCGTGGTGTACCCGTCGTCGTATCCCTCGGGGGTCTCGAACGCGGGCAGGGAGCCGTAGACCGCGTCCAGGGCGTGGGCGCTCTCCTGCGGGTCCGGCGGGCGCCGGCAGAGGCGGGCGCTCAACCGGGCCCGCAGTTCGGCGGAGTTGGGCAGTCCGGTGAGCGAGTCGTGCGAGGCGCGGTGGGCGAGCTGGAGCTCGCGGCGCTTGCGCTCCTCGATGTCCTCGACGTGGGTGAGCAGGAACCGCGGCCCGTCGGCGGCGTCCGCGACGACGGAGTTGCGCAGCGAGACCCAGAGATACGTTCCGTCACGGCGCCCGAGCCGCAGTTCGGCCCGCCCGCCCTCGGCGGAGGTACGCAGGAGCGTGCCGATGTCCTCCGGGTGCACGAGGTCGGAGAAGGAGTACCGCCGCATCGCCGCGGCGGGCCGCCCGAGCAGCCGGCACAGCGCGTCGTTGGTCCGCAGGATCCGGCCGTGGTGATCGCCGCCCATCTCGGCGATGGCCATGCCGCTCGGCGCGTACTCGAAGGCCTGCCGGAACGACTCTTCACTGGCCCGCAGCGCCTGCTGCTCACGCTCCAGGCGGACCAGGGCGCGCTGCATGTTTGCTCGCAGTCGGGCGTTACTGATTGCAATGGCGGCCTGCGAGGCGTACATCTGCAGCGCCTCGCGCCCCCACGCGCCGGGATGGCGTCCGTTGCGCGGCCGGTCCACGGAGATGACGCCGAGCAGCTCTCCGCCGGTGGCTCCGCTCGTGTGCATCGGGGCGTAGAGGCGGTCCAGGGGGTGCCACTCGTCCTCGAAGCGCGGCTCGGGGCCGTCGGTGTGCCACTGCGGGACGTCGTCCTCGAGGAGCGTCCAGCCCTCGCTGTGCGGGATGAAGCGGAGCGCGTCCCAGGCCTGGCCCATCGCGAGCCGCCGCTCCCAGGACTCCCGGGAGCCGACCCGGCCGGTGATCAGGGCCTCGGCGGCGGCACTGCCCGCGAAGGCGGCGACGACGAGGTCTCCGTCGGGGCGTACGAGGTTGACGCACGCGAGCTCGTACCCGAGTCCTTGCACCACGCCGTCGGCGACGGTCTGCAGGGTGTCGGCGAGGCTGCGCGCCGTGTTCAGCTCCGCGACCACCTGGTGCAGCTGCCGCAGGGTCGCAAGACGGACGTAAGGCTCCGACTCGGTCTCCATGCTCGCTCTCCCCGAGACCTCGACAGCAACTCCTGGATTCGTGGTGCCCTTAGTGTCTGATTGCCTCCGATTGCCTCCGCCACTGAATCACAGCGAGCTGCTCACTCGGTACACAGGGTCAACAAAATATGGAGCCTGTGACTCAAGTCACAAGCGACGTGAACGAGTGGGAGGCACGGGGTGGATCTCCGCGTACGTTTCCTGAACGCAAAGCTGTTGGGTGGGGCATCTTTCCAGCCGCGTACTCGCGGGTAGTCGGCGGGGGTGCCGGAGGTGCCGGGGGCGCTGGGACGGGAGGCTGGGACGGGAGACCTAGGCGGTCTCGGTCCGGGGCCCGATGCCGGGGCGGGCCGGCCGGGGCTAGCGTCTTGGTCGTGTCCACCGTGCTGAAGTCTCATCCTGTTGAGGTGAGCAACGAAGAGTTCCGTGCCGCCATGTCCCGGCTCGCCGCAGGTGTCGTCCTCGTCACCGCGCGGGAGGACGAGCTCGGCGAGGGCGGCCCCGCGGCGGAGGACGTCGGCATGACGGCCACGGCGTTCATGTCGGTGTCCCTCGACCCGCCGCTGGTCCTGGTCAGCCTGCGGGAGGGCTCCCGTATGGACGATCTCCTTGCGGAGCAGCCGCGTTGGGGCGTCTCGGTCCTCGCCGACAGCCAGCGCCAGATCGCGGGCCGCTTCTCGATGAAGGGCCGCATCAGCGACCGCCTCCTCTTCGCGGACCTCCCGTACGTACGGGGTACGGAGTCCGGCGCTCCGTTGATCGGCGGCGCGCTCGCGACGCTGGAGTGCGAGACGGAACAACGCGTCGAGGCGGGCGACCACACCCTGGTCGTGGGCCGAGTCCTGACGGCCTCCTTCCCGACGGCGGACGGGGACCCGCTGCTGTACTTCAAGGGGCGGTACCGGCACTTGGGCTAGCCGCACGCACAGGCGGTACGTCACGCCGCCCCTGTCGACCGCCGGGCCCAGGGCAACCCCCGCCCCACAGGCCGACCTCCATCGGCCCGCCGCCCGCCCCAGCCCCTCTCCGCCCACCCGCCCCCGCCTTGCCTGGGGTTCAGGCCTCCGCATCGCACCGCGTGCCAACGCCCCCCGAAACGCCGCCGGTTGACCAGCCGACCCAGGGCTGCGCGTACCCCGTCCCGCAAGCCGACCGCTGCCGACCCGACGCGAGCAGCGAACAGCCTCTACCCCGGCAGGCGCACCCTGAGGACGAGCAGGGACGTGGGCTCGCTCTCGTCGGAGCCCTTGCGGACCGGTGGGGCTGCACCCGCGTCCGTACGGGATCGGGAAGTCCGTCTGGGTCGAGATCGACCTGCCGGGGGCCGGGGTCTAGCCCCAGTCCCGTCCCGACCGCCCCCGCTTCGTCTGGGAGCGGGACTTCTTCTCGCGGAGGCGGCGTTCGTTGATGCCTCGGGGGATCTTCGTCGCGCGGCGGGGGCGCGGGGGTGGGGCCGTGGCCTCGGCGAGGAGGGACGCCAGGCGGGTCGCCGCCGTCTCGCGGTTGCGCCACTGGGAGCGGTGCTCCGAGGCGCGGACCGCGATCACACCGTCGACCAGGCGCGGGGCCAGGCGTTCCAGGGCGCGGGACTTCCAAACCTCCGGCAGCGCCTGCGTCTTGGCGAGGTCGAACCTCAACTCCACCTGCGAGTCGGAGGTGTTGACGTGCTGGCCGCCGGGGCCGGAGGAGCGCGAGAAACGCCACAGGAGCTCGGCCTCCGGCAGGAGGACCGAGCCGCGGATGACATAGGGCCCAGGCATGGACCCATCGTCGCGCGACCAGGCCCCTCCCGTCACCTCGATTTATGAGGACTGCGCCAGGATCACGCTGCGCGTCAGATGGCGCGGCCGGTCCGGGTCGTACCCCTTCGACTCCGCCAGGGCGACCGCCAGGCGCTGCGCGCGGATCAGGTCCGCCAGCGGGTCCGTCCCCTGGCGGGCGACCAGGTGGCCGCCGACCCGGTCCACGTCACCGGCGAGCCCCTCCGGCAGGGTGCCGAACATCCACGCCACGCGGCCGGGGCCGGTGATGGAGATCGGGCCGTGGCGGTACTCCATCGCCGGGTACGCCTCCGTCCACGCGCCCGCCGCCTCGCGCATCTTCAGGCCCGCCTCCAGGGCGAGCCCGTACGCCCAGCCGCGGCCGAGGAACGTCCACTGCTCCGCGCCGAGCACGGCCTCCGGGAGGGGTTCCGTGACCGCGAGTTCCGCGTCCACCGCGGCCTCGGCGATCGACTTCACGCCCAGGCCCGACAGGTCGCCGAGGCCCGCGCGCAGGAACGCGAGGGCGGTCGTGGCGAAGCGGGTCTGGACGACCGACTCCTCGTCCGCGAAGTCCAGCACCGCCACCGCGTCGGCCGCCGCCACGACCGGAGTCTTCGGGTCCGCGGTCAGGGCGGTCGTCGGCACCGAGCCCCGCAGCTCGCCGAGGAGTTCAAGGACCTCCGTCGTCGTACCGGAGCGGGTGATCGCCACGACCCGGTCGTACGCGCGGCCCATCGGGAACTCCGACGAGGGATACGCGTCCGTCTCGCCCTGTCCGGCGGCCTCGCGCAGGGCGGCGTACGCGAGGGCCATGAACCAGGACGTGCCGCAGCCGGTGACGGCGACCCGCTCGCCCGGTCGCGGCAGCCCGTCGAAGGCGGCCGCGGCCTCGGCCGCTCGGCGCCAGCAGGCGGGTTGGGTGGCTATTTCTGCTGCGGTGCGTGACATGTGCGGTGGCTCCTCGACGAGCGTATGGAACGAGCGTACGGAACGAGCGGACGGACGTACTCGGCAGAACGACACGTGCATAGCAGCAGCTCGGGGGGTGCGGCAACGGTGCGCCCTCGTTGCCGAAGCGAGATCTGAGTGGTGTAGACCTTATGGGCGAACTGCGGGCAAACTCTCGGTTCCGGCGAGCACGACAGCAGCACGAGTACACGACCGGCAGTACGAGCAGTAAGGGTGGGGAAGCGGCTGTGCAGCGGCGCATGACAGGTCTGACGGCGGCGGTCGCCACACTCGGCCTCACGGCGGGCCTCGCCGGCTGCGGGGCGGGCAGCGGCTCCGACACCGTCACGCTGAAGATGGTCGCCGCCGACTACGGCGACACCCCCGCCAACAGCACCCAGAAGTACTGGGACAAGGTCAGCGCCGACTTCGAGAAGAAGAACCCCGGCATCCGGGTCGACGTCGACGTCCGCTCCTGGAGCGAGGTCGACGCGCACGTCGCCGCGCTCGTCAAGAAGGGCGAGGCGCCCGACATCGCGCAGATCGGCGCGTACGCCGACTACGCCGCGCAGGGCAAGCTCTACAGCGCCGACGACCTGCTCTCCATCCCCGTACAGGCGGACTTCCTGCCCGCGCTCTCCGAGGCCGGCGAGCTGCGGCGCGTGCAGTACGGCATGCCCTTCGCGTCCTCGACCCGGCTGCTCTTCTACAACAAGGACCTCTTCGCGAAGGCCGGGGTCACGGGCGCCCCGCAGAGCTGGACCGAGCTGGCCGCGGACGCGCAGAAGCTGAAGGGCGCGGGCGTGAAGTACCCGTTCGCGCTGCCGCTCGGCCGCGAGGAGGCGCCCGCCGAGACGCTGATGTGGCTGCTCAGCGGCGGCGACGGCTACACCGACAACGTCGGTACGTACACCCTCGACTCCGACCAGAACATCAAGACCTTCAAGTGGCTGCGCGACGACCTCGTCGGCAAGGGCCTCACCGGCCCGACCGCACCCGGAAAGCTCGACCGGCAGGACGCCTTCAACGCGTTCTCGCGCGGCGAGGTCGGCATGCTCAACGGCCACCCGACGCTGATGAAACAGGCCGAGAAGCAGGGCGTCGAGTACGGGATGGTCCCGCTGCCCGGCGTCAACGGCAAGGCCAAGGCCACCATGGGCGTCGCCGACTGGATGATGGGCTTCAAGGAGAACGGCCACAAGGAGCAGATCGGCAAGTTCCTCGACTTCGTCTACGACGACGAGAACGTCCTGGACTTCTCCGAGCGGTACGACATCCTGCCCGTCACCTCGTCCGCCTCCGACGCGATGGCCGACGACCCGGAGTACAAGCACCTGCGGGAGTTCCTGGACGAGCTGCCGAACTCGGAGCTGTACCCGGTGGGCAAGACGTCCTGGGCGCAGGTCAGCGCGTCCCTCAAGAAGGAGATCGGCAAGGCCGTGGAGCCCGGGGGCGACCCGGCGGAGATTCTGCAGGAGCTGCAGAACGAGGCGGTCGCGGCGGAGTCGGCGGAGTAGTAGGCGGGCGGAGCAGGCGGAGTGGGGGCTTCTGGTGGTGCTGTCGGTGCGCGCGTCTACGGTTTCCTCATGACCCCCGACGAACCCAGCCCCTCCCCCGAGGCTCAGCTGTCCGAGCGGGACAGGGCCGTGCTCGCCCTTGAGCGGCAGGGGTGGGCGTCGCCCGGCGTGAAGGAGCGCGCGATACGGGAGCGGCTCGGGATATCCCCGGCCCGCTACTACCAGCTCCTGAACGCCCTCCTCGACGACCCGCGCGCCCTCGCCCACGACCCGGTGACGATCAACCGCCTCCGCCGCGTCCGCGAAGCCCGGCGCGCCCGCCGCTGAACAATTTGGCTGATGATTTCAGCCCCTCCGGAGTTTGAGGAGGCCCGTCCGGCGAGGACTTTCGGGAAGGGGCGGGGAGGGGAAAAATCAGCCCCATGCGCAGCCACCCGCACCCGCACCCGCGTACCCCCGACGACGACCTCCCGGCCCCGGCAACCCCCGCCGGGCGGGAAGGCCTCGCCGCCCTCCGAGCCCGGCCCGAACGCGCCCTCGTCGCGCTCGACTTCGACGGCACCCTCGCCGAGATCGTCCCCGACCCCGAGCAGGCCAGAGCCCACCCCGACGCCGTGCCCGCCCTCGCCGCCCTCGCGCCCCGGGTCGCCTCCGTGGCCGTCGTGACGGGGCGGCCCGCCGGGGTCGCCGTGCGGCACGGCGGGTTCGCGGGCATCGCGGGCCTTGAGCACCTGGTCGTGCTCGGGCACTACGGCGCCGAGCGCTGGGACGCGCTGACCGGCACCGTGCAGGCCCCGGACGTACACCCCGGCGTCGCCGGTGTGCGGGCCGAACTCTCCGGATTCCTCGACGAGTTGGGCCTGTGGCGCGGCACGTGGGTCGAGGAGAAGGGCCGTGCCGTCGCCGTGCACACCCGCCGCGCCGACGATCCGCAGGCCACGTTCGACGCGCTCCGCGGCCCGCTCGCCGAACTCGCCGCCCGGCACGGCCTGATCACCGAGCCCGGCCGCTATGTGATCGAGCTGCGCCCGCCCGGCATGGACAAGGGCGTGGCTCTGGCGTCGTACGCGCGCGAGGTGGGCGCGGAGTCCGTCCTGTACGCGGGCGACGACCTGGGCGATCTCCCGGCGTACGCGGCCGTGGAGAAGCTGCGCTCGGACGGGGTGCCGGGGGTGCTCGTGTGCAGCGGCAGCGCGGAGGTCACGGAGCTGGCGCAACGAGCGGACCTGGTGGTGGACGGGCCGACGGGGGTGGTCCGGCTGCTCGCCGCCCTCGCGAAGGCGCTCGAAGCCTAAGGCGTTCGAAAGCGCGGGGCGCTCGAAGCCTAGAGCGCCTTCAGCTCCCGCAGCTGGTCCAGGAACCACCGCTCCGGCGGCAGCGCGGTCGCCGCCGCCGCGAGCCGTTCCGTGCGCCGGGTGCGCTCCTTGTCCGGCATCGTCAGCGCCGCGTGCAGCGCGTCCGCCGTGCCCACCACGTCGTACGGATTGACCGCCAGCGCGTCCTCGCCGAGCTCCTCGAACGCGCCGGCCTCGCGGGAGAGCACGAGCGCGCAGCCCTCGTCCGAGACGACCGGGACCTCCTTCGCGACCAGGTTCATGCCGTCCCTGATCGGGTTGACGAGCGCCACGTCCGCGAGCCGGTACGCCGCGAGGGAGCGCGCGAAGTCGTCCTCCACGTGCAGGATCACCGGCGTCCAACCCGGCGTGCCGAAACGGGAGTTGACCTCGTCCGCGACGCGCGCGACCTCCGCGGTGTAGTCGCGGTAGACGGCCAGGTCCTGGCGTGAGGGATAGGCGAACGCGAGGTGCACGACGCGCTCACGCCACTCGGGGTGCTCCTCCAGGAGGGCCTCGTACGCGCGCAGGCCGCGCACGATGTTCTTGGACAGCTCGGTGCGGTCGACGCGGACCACGCTCTTCCGCCCGGAACCGCCGATCTGCTCGCGGAGCGCCACCATCCGCTCGGCCACGTCGTCCCGATGCGCCCGCTCGCGCAGGAACTCCGCGTCCGCGCCGAGGCCGTGCACACCGATCCGGGTGGCGCCGACGCCGCCGACGACCGCGTCGCAGCAGGCCGTGAACGCGTCGGCCCAGCGCCGGGTCAGGAAGCCGAGCCGGTCCGCGCCGAGCAGTCCGCGAAGGAGCTGCTCGGCGATGTCGTCGGGCAGCATCCGGAAGTAGTCGACGGGCGCCCACGGCGTGTGCGAGAAGTGCCCGATGCGCAGGTCGTCGCGGAGCGCGCGCAGCATGCCGGGGACGAGGGCCAGGTGGTAGTCCTGCACGAGCACGGCCGCGCCGGGTGCGGCCTCGGCGGCGATGGCCTCGGCGAAGGCCCGGTTGTAGCGCTCGTACGAGTCCCACTGGCGGCGGAACTCCCGGTCGAAGGAGGGTTCCAGGGGCGTCTGGTACAGCATGTGGTGCACGAACCAGAGCACCGAGTTGGCGATCCCGTTGTACGCGTCGGCGTGCACCTCGGCGTCGATGTCGAGCATCCGCACCCCGGTCTCGGAGACGCCGCGCCGCACCGCCTCCCGGTCGCCGTCGCCGAGCGCCGCGCACACCCACAGGGCACCGGCCTCGGGCCCGATCGCGGAGAGCCCGGAGACGAGTCCGCCGCCGCCGCGCCGTGCGTCGAGGGTGCCGTCCTGTCGTACGGAATACGTGACCGGGCCGCGGTTGGAGGCGACGAGGATCGGGGCGGCGGAGCGCTCGGCAGGCATGACGCGAACCTAGCCCGGCCCGGGAACCCTCAAACGTGACATCGCGCCACTCAGGCCACGCGGCGGTCCCGGTACTCCTCGACGTCCACCATCGGCGGCCGCTCCTCCGTGTCCACCGCGTGCGTACGCGGCTCGAAGCCCTGCTCGCCACGCTCGAACTGGGTGAGCAGCGGCCGTACGAGATGCCCGCGGGTGAGCCTCAGCTGGGCGGTGCGGTAGATCGCCGCCGCCATCCGCCCGAGCGCCTGCCCGTCCTGATGGCGGTGGAGCCGCACCCCGACGTCGACCTGCGCGAGCGCGTCCAGGCCCACGGTGTGCAGCGAGTCCACGAGCAGGCCCAGCTCCACGCCGTACCCGACGGGGAACGGCAGTTGTTCGAGCAGTGAGCGCCTGGCCGCGTACTCGCCGCCCAACGGCTGGACGAATCCGGCCAGTTGGGGCCAGTGCAGATTGAGCAGCGGCCGCGCGACGAGTTCGGTGACCCGGCCGCCCTGGCCCACTGTCCTGCCGGAGGCGGGCGCATCGAACTCAATGCCCAGCGGCCGGTCGTACATCGCCTTCACGAACTGCAGCTCGGGGTCGGTCAGGAGCGGGCCGACGATCCCCGTGACGAAGTCCGCGGAGAACTCCCTGAGGTCGGCGTCCACAAAACACACCACGTCACCGCTGGTCACCAGGAGCGACCGCCACAGCACCTCGCCCTTGCCGGGCACGGCGGGCAGCCGCGGCAGGATCGCGTCCCGGTGCACCACCCGCGCCCCGGCGGCCGCCGCCACCTCGGACGTACGGTCGGTGGAGCCCGAGTCGATCACCACGAGCTCGTCGACGAGCGGCACCGCGTCCGTCATCAGCTCGCCGCGGATCACCGACACGATCGCGCCGACCGTGGCCTCCTCGTTCAGCGCGGGCAGCACCACGCTGACCGTCGTCCCCTGCCGGGCCTTCGCGGCCAGGAGCAGGTCGAGCGGGCGGTCCCCGACGGCCCAGGAGCGCCGTTCGAGCCAGCGCTCCACCTCTTCGAGCACGTCTGTTACTCCCTGGTTGTGATCCATCTCGCGGTTCGGACGACTATCTCAACAACGAGGGCCGTCGGTTACAGTCTTGAACAACGCGAACGACCACCGCATGCCGGGGTCGTTCCGCTGACAACCGAATACCGCTCATCCAGAGGGGCAGAGGGATACGGCCCGTTGAAGCCCCGGCAACCCTCCAGCCGGTCTCCGTCGCAGTGAAGCGCGCGAGGCTCCCGGCTAGGGAAGGTGCCAAATCCGTCTCGTGGCGAAGTGCGTCACGAGGAAGATGAGGAGAAAGGGCCTCGCCTCTCATGGCTGTACAGACTGAAACCACCGCCACCACCACCGTGGACCTCGGCCCCGCCTCGGGCCTCTCCTGCCGCGAGTGCGGCGAGCGCTTCCCGCTCGGCCCGATCTTCGCCTGCGAGCTGTGTTTCGGGCCCCTCGAAGTCGCGTACGACCTGCCGGTCGGCGACCCGGAGGGGCTGCGCAAGCAGATCGAGTCGGGCCCGGACAACATCTGGCGGTACGCACCGCTGCTGCCCGTCCCGGCCGACGTGGCGACCAAGCCGAACCTCAACCCCGGCTGGACCAAGCTCGTCAAGGCCGACAACCTCGCGGCCGAACTCGGCGTCACCGGCGGCCTGTTCATCAAGGACGACTCCGGCAACCCGACGCACTCCTTCAAGGACCGCGTCGTCGCCCAGGCCCTGGAGGCCGCCCGCGCCTTCGGCTTCACCACGCTCTCCTGCTCCTCCACGGGCAACCTCGCCGGCGCCGTCGGCGCCGCGGCCGCCCGCGCCGGCTTCCGCTCCTGCGTGTTCATCCCGCACGACCTGGAGCAGGGCAAGGTCGTCATGGCCGCGGTCTACGGCGGCGAGCTCGTCGGCATCGAGGGCAACTACGACGACGTCAACCGCTTCTGCTCCGAGCTCATCGGCGACCCGGTCGGCGAGGGCTGGGGCTTCGTCAACGTGAACCTGCGGCCGTACTACGGCGAGGGCTCCAAGACCCTCGCGTACGAGATCTGCGAGCAGCTCGGCTGGCAGCTGCCCGACCAGCTGGTCGTCCCGATCGCGTCCGGCTCCCAGCTCACGAAGATCGACAAGGGTCTGCAGGAGCTGATCAAGCTCGGCCTGGTCGAGGACAAGCCGTACAAGATCTTCGGCGCCCAGGCCGAGGGCTGCTCGCCGGTGTCGACCGCGTTCAAGGCCGGCCACGACGTCGTACGCCCGCAGAAGCCGAACACCATCGCCAAGTCCCTCGCGATCGGCAACCCGGCCGACGGCCCGTACGTCCTGGACATCGCCCGGCGCACCGGCGGTGCGGTGGAGGACGTGAACGACGAGCAGGTCGTCGACGCGATCAAGCTGCTTGCGCGGACCGAGGGGATCTTCGCGGAGACGGCGGGCGGCGTGACGGTGGGTGTGACCCGCAAGCTGATCGAGGCGGGCGTGCTCGACCCGGCGCTGACCACGGTGGTGCTCAACACGGGTGACGGTTTGAAGACCCTCGACGCCGTGGCACCCACGTCCCAGGCGACCGCGACCATCAAGCCCAGCCTTGATGCGTTCCGTGCCGCGGGGCTTGCAGGCTAGTCGCCGTTGGGCCTGGTGTCCGCTGCCTGCTGCGGGCCGTCTGTGGCTGGTCGCGCCCACGCGGCGCCAGCCGCACATTGATGCAGTCCCGCGCCCCTGACGGGGCGCCCCACAACCGTCACATCAGAGGTGAGAGTTCATGAGCGTCAACGTCCGCATCCCCACCATCCTGCGTACCTACACCGGTGGCCAGGCCGAGGTCGCCGCCCAGGGGGCGACCCTCTCCGAGGTCATCGCCGACCTGGAGAAGAACCACGCGGGCATCGCCGCGCGCGTCCTGGACGACCAGGGCAAGCTGCGCCGCTTCGTGAACGTGTACGTGAACGACGACGACGTCCGCTTCGAGCAGGGCCTGGAGACCGCCACCCCGGACGGCGCCGGCGTCTCGATCATCCCGGCCGTCGCCGGTGGCTGCTGACCGAGCGTCCATCCGTATTACGTAGGAACGTTACGGAATTGCCCCCTCCGCAGAAGCGGAGGGGGCAATTCTGCATGGTTGGCCGCGATAGAGTTGGGAATGCTGTTCCGCTTTTGAGCTCCGCGCATGCCGGACGCATATGAGAAGTCCTGGATTCGCCGACGACTTGTGGCCGAAGAGCCCCCGCAATTCGCACGTTTTGCTCCCTTCGTCCGGTCCGACTTGTTCTGGAACCGGCGAATTCTCCCTGTTCTACCGATCAGCCGTGCCCGGATTTCTCGTCCGACTGACCTGTTGCAGACGGCAGTTGGGCAGATACATTCAGCGGCGGTCGACGCGTTCCGGCGCACACCCCCACCTGTCGCGGGGTGAGGTCTGACCCGGGTCCGCGAAGTGTGGATCTGTGCAAGGGCCAGTAATAGGGGAGTTAGGCATGGCTCAGGGCACCGTCAAGTGGTTCAACGCGGAGAAGGGGTACGGCTTCATCGCGGTCGACGGTGGTGCGGATGTTTTCGTCCACTACAGCGCGATTCAGATGGACGGCTACCGCACCCTTGAAGAAGGTCAGCGAGTGGAGTTCGAGATCTCGCAGGGCCAGAAGGGTCCGCAGGCGGACATGGTCAAGCTCGCCGTCTGATCCAGGCGCGATCGGCCACCGACGCACTCACGCCGAGGGGCCCGCATCCCGAAGAGGGATGCGGGCCCCTCGTGCGTGCGTGCGCGCATGCACGGGCGTCGGCGCGCACGCACGGGGTCGATCGGACTCGTGTGCCATCTCGTCGAGGGCCGCTGCCGGATCCTGGGAGGCGCTTGCACTCGTAGGGGGCGAGTGCTAATCATTGGCGTTAGCACTCTGAAGGTGAGAGTGACAGAACTTGGATCGGGTCGGTGAGGTCCGGGAGCCGGGTGGGGCAAGGAACCACAAGGCTCGCAGGCCGTCCGTCGCGGGCACCAACACGGTCCGTTTGCGATTCCACCCCCTGTCCGGGAGGACCACTTCACATGGCCAAGATCATCGCGTTCGACGAGGAGGCACGGCGCGGCCTCGAGCGCGGCATGAACCAGCTCGCCGACGCCGTCAAGGTGACCCTGGGCCCCAAGGGTCGCAACGTCGTCCTCGAGAAGAAGTGGGGCGCCCCCACGATCACCAACGATGGTGTGTCCATCGCCAAGGAGATCGAGCTCGAGGACCCGTACGAGAAGATCGGCGCCGAGCTGGTCAAGGAGGTCGCGAAGAAGACGGACGACGTCGCCGGTGACGGCACGACGACCGCGACCGTCCTGGCCCAGGCTCTGGTCAAGGAAGGCCTGCGCAACGTAGCCGCCGGCGCCAACCCGATGGCCCTCAAGCGTGGCATCGAGAAGGCCGTCGAGGCCGTCTCCGCCGCCCTGCTCGACCAGGCCAAGGAGGTCGAGACCAAGGAGCAGATCGCCTCCACCGCCTCCATCTCCGCCGCCGACGCCCAGATCGGCGAGCTCATCGCCGAGGCGATGGACAAGGTCGGCAAGGAAGGCGTCATCACCGTCGAGGAGTCCCAGACCTTCGGTCTGGAGCTGGAGCTCACCGAGGGTATGCGCTTCGACAAGGGCTACATCTCGGCGTACTTCGCCACCGACATGGAGCGTATGGAGGCCGTCCTCGACGACCCGTACATCCTGATCGCCAACTCGAAGGTCGGCTCCGTCAAGGACCTGATCCCGCTCCTCGAGAAGGTCATGCAGTCCGGCAAGCCGCTGCTGATCATCGCCGAGGACGTCGAGGGCGAGGCCCTGTCGACCCTGGTCGTCAACAAGATCAAGGGCACCTTCAAGTCCGTCGCCGTCAAGGCCCCGGGCTTCGGTGACCGCCGCAAGGCGATGCTGAACGACATCGCGATCCTCACCGGCGGCGAGGTGATCTCCGAGGAGGTCGGCCTCAAGCTGGAGAACGCGACGATCGACCTGCTCGGCCGCGCCCGCAAGGTCGTCATCACCAAGGACGAGACCACCATCGTCGACGGTGCCGGCGACAGCGACCAGGTCAACGGCCGCGTGAACCAGATCCGCGCCGAGATCGAGCAGTCGGACTCCGACTACGACCGCGAGAAGCTCCAGGAGCGCCTCGCGAAGCTCGCCGGCGGCGTGGCGGTCATCAAGGCCGGTGCCGCGACCGAGGTCGAGCTCAAGGAGCGCAAGCACCGCATCGAGGACGCCGTGCGCAACGCCAAGGCGGCCGTCGAGGAGGGCATCGTCGCCGGCGGTGGCGTGGCCCTGCTGCAGGCCTCCGCGGTCTTCGAGAAGCTGGAGCTCGAGGGTGACGAGGCGACCGGCGCCAACGCCGTGAAGCTCGCCCTGGAGGCCCCGCTCAAGCAGATCGCCGTCAACGGTGGTCTCGAGGGTGGCGTCGTCGTCGAGAAGGTGCGCAACCTGACCGTCGGCCACGGCCTGAACGCCGCGACCGGTGAGTACGTCGACATGATCGCCGAGGGCATCATCGACCCGGCGAAGGTGACGCGCTCTGCCCTGCAGAACGCCTCGTCCATCGCCGCGCTGTTCCTCACCACCGAGGCCGTCATCGCCGACAAGCCGGAGAAGGCCGCCGCGGGCGGCGCTCCGGGCGGCATGCCGGGCGGTGACATGGACTTCTGATCGACCTCTGGTTGATCAACCTGTCCTGACCGAGGGCGGCACTCCCCACTGGGGGGTGCCGCCCTCGGGCGTTGTGCTCGGGTTGTGCGGGGAGGCGGCGTGCTCAGCGCTCGTAGTGGTAGCGGCAGGCGGCGATGCGGATCTCGTCCTCGACCACCTTGTGGACGAGGCGGTGCTCGTCGGTGATGCGGCGAGACCAGTAGCCCTGGAATCCGTGTTTCAGAGGTTCCGGCTTCCCGATGCCGTCGTTGCCGTTGCGCGCGATGTCCTGCAGGAGCGTGTTGATCCGCTTCAACACCTTGCGATCTTGCGCCTGCCACCAGACGTAGTCCGCCCAACTGGACTCGTCCCAGACGAACTTCATTCGGCGAGCTCCCGGACCGTGCCGCCGCCGTTCTCCAGGCGGTCGATGGAGGCCAGCAGGCGCCTGGCGTTCTCAGGGCTGCGCAGAAGGTAGGCGGTCTCCTTGAGGGACTCGTACTCGGCAAGAGCCACCATGACGACAGGCTCGTGTCCCGCGCGGGTCACTATTACCTCTTCGCGGTCGTCAACCACCTTGTCGAGCGTTTCGGCGTACTTCGCCCGGGACTCGGTGTAGGTCATGGTGCGCATCACGGCCTCCTCGATTCTGCGTACAGAATGCTGTACGTACAGGAAATTGTACGCCTGATCGTCGGCGTCCGAAGTGCGGCCCCGGATCGGGCGTCGTACTGGGTCGTCAGCACGAAGGCGCACAGAAGGGCGGCTTGGTCAGGGGGTGGCCAGGGGCGGCAGCAGCGGGTCGTGCACTTGCCGGCTCACGGCAGCAGGGCGATGAAGCCCACCACGTAGGACACCGCGAACAGCACCGGCACCCACTGTTCGACGGAGGAGAGTTGGAGGTAGGTGCGCCAGTCGCGGCCCTCGCCGAGCACGGTCCACTCCGCGCGGGAGTACGCGTAGGCGGGGAGGCGTTCCTCGAAGGCGCCGATGACGGCCCACTTGGCGGTGTTGAGCTGGCGGTAGGAGCGGACGAGCGCGAACCAGGACGCGCACATGCAGAGCAGCACCAGCAGGCCGGGGGCGAGCAACCACGTGGAGACGGCGCTGTGTTGTGCGGGCAGAGTGGTGGCCAGGACGGTCATCAAGACGCTGTTGACCGTGAGGAAGAACGTGTTCGCGAGGCTGCGGCGGGCGCTGACGCGGTCGGCCATCTCCACGCACAGCTTGTACTGCTCGAACAGGGCGCTCTGGTAGCGCTCCGTCGCCGCGGTGTACTGCGCGGCGCCCACTTCCTCGTTCCATAACCGGGTCCGGACGTCCACGGCTGCGGCGTTGCTGTCCTGTGTATCGGTCATTCACTCATGATGCCGAGGGGGCCTTGGCTCCACCAGAGAATCAGCCGTGAACTCCCTTGTCCCGTACGGCGGTTAGGCTCTGCGGCATGGTGACGATCGCGACGACGGGGCACATGGACCTGACCGGGGACACGGCCGTCCTCGTGCGCCGTGCGCTCGACGGGCTCCTCGCCGCGTACCGGGGAGAGCTCGTCGGGCTTTCCTGCATCGCGGAGGGCGCCGACGCCTTGTTCGCCGAGGCGGTACTCGCCGCGGGCGGGCGGCTCGTCGCGGTGATTCCGTCGCGGGACTACCGCACCGCGGTCGTCGGGGCCGCGCACGCGGAGACCTTCGACCGCCTGGTGGAGGCCGCATCCGAGGTGCTGGTGCTGCCGTACGAGAGGGCGGGGCGCGCGGCGTACGAGGCGGCCAATGCCGAACTCCTCGGCAAGGCCGAACGGTTGGTCGCGGTCTGGGACGGGTCGCCGCCCACCGGCAAGGGCGGAGGCACGGCCGATGTCGTGGAGGACGCCCACAAGCTCGGCATCCCGGTCGAGGTGGTGTGGCCGCACGGGGCTGCGCGCGGACGGTGACCCCTATGCCCGGGTGACCCCTATGGCCGGGTGCCCCCTGCCCGGGTGACCCCCTGCCCGGGTGCCCCCTATGCCCCGGTGAGCCTTTCGTTCTGCCACCCGGTGATGCGGTGGACGATGAGGATGATCAGCGCGCCGGCGGCGAGTTCGAGCACCATGCTCACGGTGGACATGGCGGCGGTGCTGCGCAGCACGTCCAGGGTGATCTCTTCCCTCCCGTAGAACCCGCCGAGGGTCCGGCCGACCACCGTGGCGGCGACGAACAGCGCCCACCAGGCCTTGAGCGGGCCGCGAAGAGCCGGCCGCCGGGGTGCGCTGGCCTGGCAGATGTCGGACACGACCTGGTAGGGGAACCAGAGGTTGGCCACGGGGGTCATCCAGGAGGCGATCACCCAGCCACGGGCCCTGCGGTGTGCCGCGGGCCCCGCCCACAGCTCGGAGTTGACCCGCACCAGCCACAGCCAGACCAGGAACACCACGTAGGTGGCCGGGACCACCGGGACGGTCGCCACCGCCACGGCGACCGCGAAGGTGTGGGCGGCTTCGACGTCCGGCATGGTCGCCGCCCCGGCCGCGTACGCGCGCACGACGAGGTACGCGCGCCAGTCGGACACGGTGACCAGCATGTTGCCCGCGAGCGTCAGCAGGATCATCACCGTGACGGTGCGGGCCGGACCCGTCACCGTGTACGTATGCCTTACGGGCGGGGCTGTTCCCCTGGGCGTGCCTTGCTGCGTACCGTTCACGATCCCCCCGTTCCGCTACGCGAGCTCGAACAACTGCAGTGACCGGAACACCAGCCAGGACAGCAGCGCCAGAGCGGTGATCAGCAGATAGCCCCGTAGGAGCGCAGCCCCCGCGGCCCACTGGGCCCGCCAGGCCATCGTCCGTCTGCGGACCCCGACGGATGCCAGGGCCGCCTTCAGGGCGCGGGCCAGGTCGTACGCGGGGGTGAAGGCGGTCACTGTCGTGTAGGCCGTCCTCACGGCGCGCGCCCCACGACGTACGAGTGGCACCGAGGTGTCGGCGCCGGAGTCGCCGCCCACCGGATACACGGACGGTGTCCAGTCGGGGCCGAAGGCGACGACGGCAGGGGCCCAGGCGGTGCCGACGGCGGAGGCGTTCAGTCCCGACGGTGGCGACAGGTGCTGGTCGAGGCGTTCCGCCATCCCGGACAGGCCGTTCGGCGCCAGCAGGACGAGCTTGTGAGCGGGTTGCGTGGCGCGGGCCTGCCCGATCTCCCACCACAGACTGTCCCCCGACCCCAGGCGCAGCACGATGAGCCGGGACAGCGTCATCAGCCGCAGCACGGTCGGCTGCCAGTCGTCCTGCGGCAGGTAGAACCGCGCAGCCCCCAGCTTCGGCAGCGGTTCACCGGGCCGGCCCACCGCGATCACGGGGCCGACCGTTCCCAGCGCCCCCGCGAGCTGCTCCTCCCGTGAGTGGATGTTGACGCCGAACCACGAGTCGTCGGCCTGGGCGGTGGTGGTGTCGTCGTCGAAGCTGCGCAGATAGAGCACGGGCCTGCGTCCGTCCTGCAGCAGGGCCTGCGCCGCGCCGCGGGCCGCGCGCGGACGGGTGTGGCGCAGGCCAAGGCCTGCGGCGCCCAGGACGCCGAGGCCGCCGATGAGCAACAGCAGCTGGACCTCCAGCGTCATCTTGTGTCCCTGCTGCTCGGCGGCGGCGACGGCGCCGGCGCCCGCCGTGAACAGGAGGCAGCAGGCGGCGTTGGCCGTCAGGAACACCGGTCGGCGCCACCACGGTCGCGGTGCGGCGAACCGGCTGACCAGCTCGGCGAGTTCCGCCGCTGCCGAACGACGGTGGCGCCGCAGCCGCCAGGCGAGTGCGGACAGCGTTGCGGAGCTTGCCGCCCAGCAGAGGGCGGCCCGCCGCGTCGAGCTGAACTCCCGCTGGAGAGCGGCCCGTTCCCGCTCGACGGCTCGAACAAGGCCGGCGACACGGTCGCGGGCCAGGGAGTGGTTCCCCGCAGCGGCGAAGCCGGCGGCGGAAGTGACCGAGGCCCGGCTGTCCCCCGGTGGGGAGTGGTCCCGGAACCACGCGCCGCCTGCACGGATCTCGGCGAGCCGGGACGAGTCCCCTGCCGCGTAGCTGTCCAGCGCGGCCGTGAACGCGGTGGCACGCCTCGGAGCGTCCCGGAAGCGGTCGTGCGCCCGCAGGTCCATGCCCGCGGTGATCGCCAGATGCAGTGCGACATAGGCCGCGACGAACCCGGCCACTGTGACCAGCCGGGCGAACGCCCGTAAACGCGAGGACACCTCGGCCCACCCCCTCGTGCGTCACGCAGCGGCTCAAGTCCCGCCAAAGCAGACGGGGTTGGCCCTGCGGGCTCTGGCCGTCGGATGAAACCGCTGCTCATCGCGAGGGTAAGTCAGTGCCGTTGACATTCTGATGACACCCGCTGCGCGAGGGGCCGCATTCGAGCCTGCGAGCCTGCGAGCCTGCGAGCCTGCGGGGCTGCGGGGCTGCGGGGCTGCGGGGCTGCGGGACTTCGGGTCTCCTGGCCTTCGGGGCTCGTACGGCCGCGGAATTGTCAGTGGCGGGTGGGACCGTGGGCGTATGGGGCTCACCGTGAAGACTTGGTACGACTCGGACGACGGAGGGTGGTCGGCGACGGGGGACGACGGCTCCCGCACCGTGACGCTGACCGCGGACTCGGCTGACGAGGCAGGGGCGCTCGTGCGGGAGGCGTTCGGGTTCAAGGCCTATCGGCCTCCGCCTCCGCTGCCGCCCGGCCGGCATCGGTTCAGCCTGGTCCACTGCCCGGTGGGTCCGGAGCCCGGGCCCGGTGCTTCGGTGTACGACGCGTTGCGGGCGGAGCCGCCCGAAGGGTGTGTCGTCGAGGACTTCGGCCACTACTTCGGGCTGCGCTGCGAACGGCCGGGCAAGACGCTGCTCGACGCGGTCGGTGTGCTGTGCGCCGAGATCAGGGAGGAGCACGGGTTGCTCATGACCGATCTTGGGATCGAGAAGCTCTGGGAGTGGTCCTCGGACGGCACGGACGGCTGGGGCGCCGCGATCGTGGGCCAACTGCTGCTGATGGCCGCCGAGCGGGCGCCGGAACTCGGTTACGGACCGAACGACTTGGTGCGTCTGCTGCGACGGGCGATGGGGGAGTAGCGCCTTCCGGCAGTAACCCGCCCCACCGTGCCGTCGGCGGCTCAGGCGTGTCGCGCGAAGATCTCCGTCAGCGTCACCAGGTGGTCCGTGGAGTCCTCCTCGTCCTCGTAATAACCGTCCCCCGCCCGGTACTTGACCAGGGCCTCCGCGGTGAAGTCGGGGGTGTCGAGGAGATATTCGGAGAGGCAGTAGTCGAAGCCGGACTCGACGAAGAGGTCGAGCTGCTCGCGTGCGCAGTGGGTGCGGGTGCCGTCCGCTATGTGCCAGCGCTCGGCGTCGAACCAGAAGACGCCGCCCGCGTAGTGGATCGTGCCGCCGGAGCGCGGGTCGGTGAGGTTCAGGGACTCGTAGTTCTCCGGGCGGTCGAGGACCAGGCGGAGCAGATCCTCGGGGACGCCGTCGTACATCGACCGCTGGAGGGCGTAGTCGTCCTCGGCGTAGAGGTTGAGGGGGGACTCGTGGTCGAAGGTGAGCAGCAGGGCGCGGCCGTCCGCGGTGAAGTACCACACCGCGGACTGGCCGCCGCTGTCGTTCCAGGCGAAGCGCTCCGCGCCGTCCACCGTCATCGGGCCGATCTCGGTGACCTCGGTGATGACGGCCGCGCGCCTGCGCACCTCGGAGAGGGGCAGGGCGCGCAGCGCCGCCCATGTCGTGCTCGTCGCATCGTCGTTCATGGCCGCAGGCTATGCGGGGCCACTGACAACGCGGTTTGCGGTGACGGGTGCCCCTAGGCCGTGTCCGTAAAGTCCCGCCTGCCCCGCGACGCCTGGCACGCACTCTCGCCGCACCGGGCGAAGACCCAAGTACATCCAGTACGAGGGCCTGCGCCCGGCACGCCGAGAGCACGCACCAGACGCCGCAGGGCCGCCCTCCGGGCGACGGCGGGACTTTACGGACACGACCTAGACCCCCGCCGGCTCCTTGGCCCGACCGTCCGTGGCCTCGGGCGTCGCCGGTTCCGTCTCCGCTCGGGACGTCGGGGACTCGCCCGCGGTTGCGTCCTCGGGGTCCGTGTTCAGGTCCACCAGCATCTGCTTGCTGAACCCGAAGAAGTACGTGGCGAGGAAGCCGACGACGTAGCCGACCAGGAGGCCGCCCCCGTAGACCGCGATCGTGGCGCCCAGGCCCTTGTTGCCGTCGAGGAGGGGGAACAGGGCCCAGCCGGACGGGCCGATGGCCGTGGAGCCGACCTTGTCGCCGATCATCGAGAAGAAGCCGACGAACGCGCCGCCCGCCGCGCCGCCCACGCAGGCCGTGATGAACGGGCGGCCGAGGGGCAGCGAGACACCGTAGATCAGGGGCTCGCCGACGCCGAGGAAGCCTGCGGGGAGCGCGGACTTGATCGTCGTACGGATGGACGTGTTCCGCTTGAGGCGCTTGAAGACGGCGATCGCGCAGCCGACCTGGCCCGCGCCCGCCATCGCCAGGATCGGGAGGAGGACGGTGTAACCCTGCTGCTCGATCAGCGTGGTGTGGATGGGGATCAGGGCCTGGTGCAGGCCCAGCATCACCAGGGGCAGGAACAGGCCGCCGAGGACCAGGCCCGCGAACGCGCCGGTGTTGTCGAGGAGCCAGTTGGCCCCCGTGCCGATCGCGGTGGACACCTCGCCCGCGACGAACATCAGGCCGAAGATGGTGACCAGGCCGGAAAGCAGCACCGTGAGGGTCGGGGTGACGAGGACGTCCACCGCCTCCGGGACCCACTTCCTGCACCACTTCTCGATGTACGTGGCGAGTACGGCGGCACCCAGGGCGCCCAGGACGCCGCCCTGCCCCGGCGACAGCGTCTGCCCGAACGCCTCGATGTTCGCGACGCCCGGGAAGACGATGATCGCCGCGACCGCGCCGCCCAGGATCGGCGTACCACCGAACTCCTTGGCCGTGTTGATGCCGACGAACACCGCGATCAGCGCCATGAAGCCGGAGGCGATCGCCGCGAGCGCCGGGGTCACGGACGGCAGCCAGGCGAGGTTGACCAGGAGGCCGTTGAGGCCCGCGATGATGCCGCAGCCGATCAGGGCGGGGATCAGCGGTACGAAGATGTTGGCGATCCGGCGCAGGAACAGCTTGACGGGGGTCTGGTTCCTGGCCTTCTGGGCGGCCTTCAACTCGGCGCCCCGGTCGGCCAGTTCATCGGCCGTGAGGGTCGACTGCGGGGCGGCGGGCTCATCCGGCAGGGACGCCCGCTCCTCTTCCACCAGGGCCTCGAACTCGGGCGTGACCCGGGCGACCTTTCCGGGGCCGAGCACGATCTGGTACGTCTCGTCCTCGACGACGCCCATCACGTCGGGCAGGGCCGCGAGGGCCTCGTCCTGGACGAGCGTGCGGTCGTGGAGCGTGAGCCGGAGCCGGGTCATGCAGTGGGCGACGGAATCGATGTTGGCTGCGCCGCCGACGAGGGGCAGGATCGCGGCGGCGGTGGCGCGGTTCTTGTTGTCGGTGCTCATGTACGGGCCTTGCTGTGCGGGGATACCGGGGACGGTGCCGGGGGTCAGGGGGTGGGGGAGGACGGCGTGGCGGGGGAGGCCGCGGCGAGGGCTGCCCGGAGGTGGCCCTTCGAGCCGGTCAGGAGGTCGTTCGCGGTGGCCGCGTCGACATCGGCGAGGATCATCAGGATCGCCGTCTTCACCTCGCCGTCGGCGGCGGCGAGGGCGGACTCGATGGCCGCGTCCGAGGCGTCCGTGGCGAGGGCGACGATGCGACGGGAGCGGGCCTGCAGCTTCTCGTTGGAGGCGCGCACGTCCACCATCAGGTTTCCGTACGTCTTGCCGAGCCGGATCATCGTGATCGTCGACAGCATGTTGAGGACGAGCTTCTGCGCCGTGCCCGCCTTCAACCGGGTGGAGCCGGTGAGGAGTTCGGGGCCGACGACGACCTCGACGCCGTGCTCGGCGGCCGCCGCGAGCGCGCTTTCCGCGTTGCAGGACAGGCCGATCGTCAGGGCCCCGGACGCGCGGGCGTGCTCGACGGCGCCGATCGCGTACGGCGTGCGGCCCGAGGCGGAGATGCCGACCACCGTGTCGTCGGCGGTCAGGCCCAGCTTCTCCAGGTCCTCGCGGGCCAGCTCCTTGGAGTCCTCGGCGCCCTCGACGGCGGTGACCATCGCGGACGGGCCGCCCGCGATCAGGCCGAGCACCTCGCTTGGGTCGGTGTTGAAGGTGGGCGGGCACTCGCTGGCGTCGAGCACGCCGAGCCGTCCGGCGGTGCCGGCACCCGCGTAGATCAGGCGGCCGCCGCGGGCCATGCGCTCGGCGGTGGCGTCGATGGCGGCGGCGATCTGCGGCAGCCGCTCGGCGACCGCGGTCGGGACGGAGGCGTCCTCGCCGTTCATCGTGCGGGCGATCTCCAGGGTGGACAGCCGGTCGATCTCGGCCAGCTCGGGCCGGAACGCCTCCGTGGTGAGCGTGGCGAGCTGGGCGCGCAGTTCGCCGTAGTTGTCGGGGGTGGTGGCAGTCATGGGTGCGGCGGCTCTCTCGTACGCGGCGGGTGGGGGGTTCTTAAGTCTTTGGGGCCGGGGGTATCTGCAGGTATCTGCAGTTTTTCGGGGCCTGGTGCTATCTGCTGCGCGGGCTGTGGCGGTGCGCGAGCGCCTCGTAGGACGCGGCGAGCGCGGGCGCGGCCGTCTCGTACGTCCGCTGCGCCACGCCGACGAACAGGCAGTCCACGACGAGGAGTTGGGACGTACGCGAGGACATCGCGGCCGGGCGGAGTTCGCTCTCGCGGGCCGTGGACGTCGTCAGGACGTGGTCGGCGTACTGCGAGACCGGGCCGTTCGGGCGGCCGGTGATCGCGATCGTGGTCGCGCCGTGCTCGAAGGCGACGCGCAGCGGCTCGATGACGTCGCCGGTGGAGCCGGAGTGGGTGATCGCCACGGCGACGTCCTTGGAGCGGAGCAGCACCGCGTTGGTCACGGACAGGTGCGGGTCGCCCATGGCGTGCGCGAGCATGCCGATGCGGAGCAGCTTCTGCGCCAGGTCCTGGGCGACCAGGGAGGAGGCGCCGACGCCGTAGATGTCGATGCGGCGGGCGGCGGCGAGCGCGGAGACGGCGGCGCCGAGCTGCGCGGTGTCGAGGCCGGCGGCGGTGTCGGCGAGGGTCTGCTGCTCGTCGTACGCGAGCTTGGCGACGACGTCCGCGATCGGGTCGTCGACGGCGATGTCCGCGGTCACGGCCGGGGCGCGCCCCGACTGCTGCTGGGCGGCGAGGCCGGCGAGGGCGAGGCGCAGGTCGCGGTAGCCCGGGTACCCGAGGAGGCGGGCCGTGCGCACGACCGTGGCCTCGCTGGTGCCGGTGAGCTCGGCGAGCCCGGTGACCGTCAGGGCCGCGCACCCGGCCGGGTCCCCGGCGACGGCCTCGGCGACCCGCTGCATGGAACGGGTCATGGACGGCGCGAGCGTACGCACCTTCGCGGCGAGGGCCGCGGGCGCGGGCGGGGCGCCGTTGTTGCTCCCGTTGAAAATTTCCTTCAGGTCTTGGCTCACACTTGAAAGATATTTTCCGACGCGGGTGCGGGTCAAGAGTCGTACGTCACGCTGAGGAGCGGGACTTTCTGCCCGTACGTCAGCGGGCCGGGCCCCTCCGGAAGGGCCCGGCCCGCGGTGTCGCCCGAGCGCGGTTACGGCTGGGCGCCGCCGTCGAAGATGTCCGAGGCGCTCTCGACGGTGAGGGACCGGGAGATCCACTCGCCCAGCATCTCGTCGTCACGGCAGCTCATGACGCGTTCTCGCAGACCGTCGGGTACGTCGAGGCCACGCCTTCGGAAGATCGCCTCCAGTGCGTCGGCGCACCCTTCGGCGCACGCCTCGGCGTGCCCTTCGGCGTACCCCTCGGCATGCGCCTCCGCGCACACCTCGAGGAAGCTCTCGACGTACCACTCCGCGAGATAGCCGGTGAGGCCTTTCGCGTGAGCGAGTCTGAGGCCTTCTTCGCGGACCTGTTCTTCCGTGTAGCTCCCGAAGGGGCGGCTCGGAGTCGGCGGCCGGGTCACTCGTCTTCGAAGATGTCCGAGGCCTGCTGGGCAGTGACTGCGCGGTCCAGCCACTCGTTGAGCTGGTCTCCGTCGTGGCAGGTGGTGATGCGTTCACGTACGTCGCTGGGGACGTCGAGTCCACGGCGGGCAAGGATGCGCAGCACAGACTTGCCCACGCCCCTGTCCTCACCTTCGTCTCTGAGCTCCTCAGCGAGGTACGACGTGTAGAAAGAGAGCTCCACGGTCACCAAGTTCCTCCAGGTGTGCTTGGCCGGGCGGTTGCCCAGGCCCTGGGCGGTGAAGTCGACGATCGGGTTCGCGATGTCCTCGGGGGCGTCCTTCAGCGCTGCGGACAGCGCCTTCAGTATCGCATCGACCCCCGGATCCGCGGCGTGCGCAATCGCCGCCAGGCTTGCCAGGACCAGGTCCGCGCGGGCCTCGTCCGGGTCGGTGATCTGCGGCATGTTGTGCGGCCCGGCGACAAGTGGCTGCAGGGTCAGGGTGGGTACCTGCGCCGGGCCGCAGGTCATCGGCTCGCGGGCCCACTTCGCGGTGCGCAGGTCCTGGCAGACGACCAGGAGGGCGATGGGCAGGCGGTACTTCGTCCACAGATACGCCGCGTAGTACGCCCAGCTCGAAGGCTTCGCCGGGTCCTTCTTGCCCTGTGCCTCCACGGCGAGCAGGAAGGGGCCCTGGTCGGCGGTGTCGAACCGGAGCAGGGTGTCGACGCGGCGCTCGACCGGGCTGTCCTCGGTGAGGTCGGTGGGGAGGGCGGTCGCTCCGACGGGTCTGGGGATGTCGGCCCCCAGGAAATGGGAGACGCGGCTGAAGAGCCCGGGATCGTGTTGGAAGATCCGGTGCATTGCCTCGTGGGAGGAGGTGACCATGCGGTTCCGTTCGGTGGTGTGCGAAGGGTGAGCGCGGGTGGGGCAAGCGCGTTCGAGTGGAGCGTAAACGGACCAACTGGCAGTACCGGAAGCCAAGTTGGGGAAGATCACTCATCGGAGTGGGGTCACTTGACGAACCTTCTCCGGCCGTGGTGAGCGGCGGTTTTGCGTGGGTGATTTGCCTGGCTGCGATGAGTTTCGGCCGTTCCGGCGGTCCACCGAACTGAGGAACTGTTCATTCCTGGGGGCTGGTGATCGAAGGGCAGTAGTCATGATCGACAAGGAATTCACCGCGACCCTGGAGAAGAGCCCCGAGCAGGGCGGCTGGACCTATGTCGTCTGGCCCGAGTCGGCCGAGTTCTTCGGTACGCGTGGGCTGGTCAAGGTCCGTGGCACCGTCGACGGGCACCCGTTCCGCAGTTCCTTCATGGCGCTCGGCGACGGCCGGCACAAGCTCCCGGTCAAGGCTGAGGTTCGGAAGGCAATCGGCAAGGAGGAGGGCGACGAGGTCACCGTCCGGCTGCTTGAGCGGATCGAGGCATAGGGCCATGGGAACGCGGAACAGCATGAAGGTGGGCATGTACTCGTTCGACTGCCGGGACGCCGCCGCGCTGGCGGAGTTCTGGGCCGGTGTGCTGATCCGGCCGGTCGACGCGGGGGCGACGGCGGCGTTCGCGACGATCGGGTTCGAGGGTGACGGGCCGACCTGGATGTTCCACCGGCCGGCCGGAGAGCTCCCTCTCGGCGACAACCGCCTGATGCTCGACCTCGGGGGCGGGAGTGACTGGGCGGAGCAGGCGGACCGGGTGGAGGCTCTGGGTGCGGAGCGCGTGAGCGACAACGAGCAGGACGGGGTCCGCTGGACCGTGTTCCGGGACCCCGAGGGCAACACGTTCCGGATCTTCGCCCCGCGCCCGGAGTAGGACCGCAGTAGCGGGAGCCGTCCCCCGGAAACGGCTCGACTTCCGTTGGGGCGGAGGGTCCACAATGGACGCATGAACGCCCCGGACCCGGACCCCACCAGTCACCTGGAGCAGGCCCTGCACGCGGCTCGCGCGCTCGTCCTGGCCGACCTCGTGGCGGGCGACGTGGCCGAGGCCGACGTCGTGTCGCTCGTCGAGGACGCCGTGTCCCACCGCCGCTGGTGGGTCGGGCAGTGGCCGGAGGGCGTGGAGTTCGTCGCGGGCCTGATAGCGCAGGACGTCCAGGACGCGCTCCTGGACAAGTACGGCCGCTGGCCGCTGTGCGTCGTGTGCGGTACGGGAGAGCCGCACGCCCTTGACGTCGAGCCCGAGCTGGGCGCCGACCCGCACTGGGTGTGCGGCAAGGCGGGCGTGGTCGTCGCGGCCGTCGGCTCGCTCGGTTCGGTGAGCCGGTGACGGTCAGGTGGGGGCTCGCTCCATCAGCCCGGGGTGAGGGGATTCTCGCGCCCGACCTCACTTCGCGCGGCTGATCGATCAGGGTGGCGGCCTTCGGAGCAGCCGCCGCGGAATCCGGCGGGTGGGACTCCGCAGCGGCCTGGCTCTCAGTCCTGACGAGGGCGCCAGCGTCTGGACTCCCTTATGGCGCTGACCGCTGCCAGGGAGGAAACCGTGACGGCCAGTACGGCGAGCGTCGTGACGACCGACAGCAGCAATTCCGATGGGAGGCTGCCGTTCCGTGGGGCTGTGGTGTAAGGCAGAGTGATCCAGACTGCGCTGACCGCACCAAGCAGGGCTGCGACGACCAGTGGCCCCGCCAAGGTCCACGCCGCCACTGCCGCGTATACCCGGCGACTGCCACTCACCACGGACACCGGGGCGATGGAGCGGGCGAAACGCAGCACTTCGGCAAGGCAGTTCAACGCTGCTGCCAGCGCTACGAGCGCCACGCCTGCCGTGCCCAGCAGGGTCACCCAGCGCAGCTGGGACGACAGCAGGTTTGCGCCGCCGATCCAGCTCTGGCCCACGCCTTCCACCAGGGCGCCCGGTCCCAGCAGGGTGAGCGCATCCCGCTTCAGGGTGCCCACGGGCAGGTCCTGGCCGCCCGGGTCGTATGCCACCAGAGTCGAATTCCGCTGCGCCGTTGTGCCGCCAGTCTCGACACGCACGGTGGTGACCGAGGCCGGGACGAGGGCGCGCAGGACGGGGGTTGACCGGGAGAGCGGGGCGGTCTGCGCCTGGGAGCCGGCGGGGCAGTCGAGGCCGAGGCCTCGCAGGGCGGGGCAGTTGCCACGTACGGTGACAGCCTGATTGATCGGAATGTCCCCATTCGGTCCTCTGCGAACCTCACCCGCGCCGTTCGCGAGTCCCAGGGTCGACTCCAGTACGACTGCCTCAGCATCGGGAGGCAGCCTGTCCACCCACTTGCCGGCCTGAGACACCGCTCCTCTCGGCACGCTCAGGGTGAGGACGCTGTATCTGAACTCCTCACGCAGCGCGATCGCCCCCTGTACGGAGGCGCTGTGCATGCTCGGATAGACCTGCACGACACTCAACAGGCCGATGGCGATGACTACGCCGGCCACCAGACGGGACAGATAGCCGGGGCGGCCCTGGGTCCAGCGTCCTGCCAGCAGCGCACCCGCCCGCCCGCGGCGTCGACCCCAGGCGGTGACCGCCCGCCCGGCCGCGGAGAGCAGTAGGGCGATGGCGGCGGGCAAGGTGGCCAGGGCACCCACCGTTCCGAGTAGCGACAGCAGGACCACCATCTGGCTCGGCCCGTACGTGGCGAGTGCGGACGGGGACCAGCTCAGGATGCCCAGGAACACGGGGCACAGCGCGGCCGAGAACTTCACTAGGCGTCGACTGCTGTGTGCACGCGGGCGAGTAGACCTGCCCACGCGGCCGGAGGGCTGGTGCATGACGGCCACGAGTGCAGCGAGAAGCAGGGGAGTGGCGATGAGCGCGCCTGCCAGCTGCCAGATGTGGGCGCGCATGTCGGCGGCGGACAGGACGTAGTCGACCCAAGGGACGCGGAGGTCTGCGACCAGGGTGGCGGCCACTACCGGCAGGGTGAGAACGGTGCCGAGCAGCAGCGCGGGCGCGCCTTCCCCCGCACTCATGAGAGCGAGTTGACGGCGGCTTCCGCCCAAGGCGCCGACCAGGGCAGTGCGACGGTCGCGTCCCGCTGCCCCCAGGCGAGCGGCCACCACGGCGAACACGCCTGCGGGCAAGACCAGCATCGGGATCAGGAGGCTGAGGAAAACGGAGAAGGGACGGACCTGGGCGATATCACCCAGACCGGCCGCGCCTTCCGCGCCGAACCCTGTTGCGATCAGGGCGTTTTCGTAAGTGAGCCAGCCGTGGGCGGGTCGTGCGTAGGCAAAGCGCTCTTCCGGCCCAGCCAGTCCCTCGGGTGCGATCGTGCCCACGATGCGCCCGTAGCGGTCGCCGACTCCGTCTGCCACGAGTGCCGGTGACAATAGGGCTTCGCCGGGCGCGGGCCAGCGGTCCACGCCTGGCGGCAGGGGTGCGTCGTCGGTCACCGGCTCCACGTATGTGATCTCGGCCTGGTGGTCGCCCACGTCGTCGAGATGGCTCTTCAGCAGTAGCGGAGCGTCCCTGACGTTCTGCCCCGATGCCAGCCGCTGGACAGGTGTGCGGCTCGCCCCTCGCTCAGCTCGTTCGGTATAGGTCGCATGAGCGGCGACCACGGCTAGAAGCGTGAGTGCGACCGAAACAGTTGCGGCCGTCAGGGCAGTGAATCGGATGCGACCGTCGACCGAACCCCGTCCGGATGCCTGTCCCATCCGCAACAGCTGACGAGTGAGAGAGCTGTCCTTCCTCACTTGGGTCCCCACATGACGTCTTCGGTCGAGGTGCCCGGTTCTTGTCTTCTCACGTGCCGGCCCCTGCCTGTATCTCGGCCTTCGGTTACTAGTCGGCCCTCGTGCAGAGCGGCGCGATGGTGTGCGCGAGCGGCCACCGATGCGTCGTGAGTGACCACGAGTACGGCGCACCCCCACTGTTCCGGCAACGAGAACAGCAGATCCGCCACCGCCTCTCGGTTACGCGTATCGAGCGACCCGGTGGGCTCGTCGGCGAGCAGCAGGTGTGGCCGGTTTACCAACGCCCTTGCCACAGCAGCTCGTTGGCGCTCGCCACCGGAGAGTTCCGCCGTCGGAGTCCTCTCGGCGGGTACGCCCAGCTCATCGAGCAACAGCTGGGCGCGGCCGAAGGCCTCGCGCCGCTTCACACCGGCGAGCAGCGCCGCCAGGGCGACATTCTCGAGCGGCGTCAACTCCGGCATCAGCTCGCCGAATTGGAAGACCATGCCGATCGTGTCGCGGCGATGGCGGGAGAGTTGTCTTGAATTCAGCTCAGCGAGGTCCTGCCCTGAGACCCGGATTGTGCCAAGGTCGTAAGGGATGAGCCTGAGTATGCAACTCAGCAGAGTGCTCTTGCCCGTCCCGCTCGGGCCTGTAACGGCCATCGACTCACCCGCGGACAAGGTCAGGTCGATGCCATCGAGCAGCGTTCGCCCGGCCACGGAGTAGTGCAGGTCGTGGAGTTCGAGTACCGGGTGCCGGTGCATGGGGGTGTCTTTCCTCAGCGCGTCTTCTCGCGGTGGTCGGTTGCGAGGGGCTCGGCGCGGACGGGATGTGCCATTGCGTGATCCCGTCCGCGCTCGGGGTCAGTGGTCCATCGCGACGAACACGGAGCAGTCGTCAGGCTGGGCGAGCTGGGATTCGCAGATCTTCGCCTTGGTCACCCAACTGCCGGTCCCAGAGCGGGTCTCGGTGCCGCCGCCCAGCTTGTTCCAGAGTGTGCGTTCGGTGGAGGAGCTGGCCGATCGGTAATAGCGGACATACACGGGGTTCTGGTCCGGCACATCGTCCCAGGCGCCCACGAACACGTCGTTCGCCGACCCGAAGTTGTTGTAGACCCGGGCTTGGCCGACGCCTGACAGTGTCGCTGTCTGGTACGCGAGCGCCGGGCCGGCGCCGAGGAACATGACGGCACCGAGCGTGGATGCGGCGATCGCGAGTCGCTTTCTGTTCGTCAGTGGGCTCCGTATTCGGTTGAGGTATCAATCTGCTGGTCCGACTCTTCCAGTGGATCTCTTGGGCAGCTATTGACCTTTCGGGAGCCCTGAAGTGCACCCGGCGCTGGTGCACAGAGCGTCGTGGTAGTAGTTCGCCAGGAAAATTGCCTCTATTCGTCCGGTTATTTTCAATTTCTCAATGATGCGCGAAATGTGCGCTTTCGTAGTTCTTTCGGTAATTCCGAGCCAGCGGGCCATCTGGCGATTCGACCCGCCTCGACCCAGGAGTCGCAGGACCTCGAGCTCGCGATCCGTCAGAGTCGAAAAGTCCGGACTGTTCAAGGGCGTTGCGCACAGCATCCCGCACCCTGAATGAGCCAACTCGGTTTCATGCACCTTCACTTCCCCGTTGCCCCCTGGTCATCAGGTGTTCACAAGTTGGGGGGAATGCTATGTCATCGCCGTCAGGCGCTTCTCTAATTCCCGAGCGGCTGTCGTTCCGTCTGCTACACCCGCACGCCGCCCGTTCATTGCAGAGCGCACCGGAGGCGGGAATGCATGACGTCCGTCCAGCAGGCGGCCAGGAGCGGATTCCTGTTGCGACCGATCAGGGATCAGGCCTCCCGGACGTTCGGGTCCGGTGAGACGGGCGGGCGCACAATGGACGCATGAACGTCCTGAACCCGGACCCCACCAGTCATCTGACGCAGGACCTGCGCCCGGCTCGAGGGCTTGTCCTGGCCGACCTCGTGGCGGCCGACGTGGCTGGGTCCGCCGTCGCGTCGGTTCGCGGCAAGGCCGGAGTAGTCGTCGCGTCGGTTCTCAGGTGAGCCGGCACGCGCGGGTGAGGTCCGCCCGGTGACGGTCTACATCGATCCGCCCACCTGGCCGGGGCACGGCCGTATGTGGTCGCACATGGTCAGCGATCTGTCGTACGACGAGCTGCACGCCTTCGCCGAGCAGGTGGGCTGCCCGCGCCGCGCCTTCGAGCGGGACCACTACGACGTACCGGCGCACCGGTACGCGGACGCGGTGCGTGCCGGTGCGGTCGAGGTGTCCAGCCGTGAGGTCGTACGGCTGCTCACGCAGGCGGGGCTGCGGCGCAGGAAGCGGAGCGCTCGCTAGCCACGGCCGCTGAGGAAGCAGTGGTCGAGGAAGCAGTGGCCGAGGCAGTGGGGGCGGAGCCGCCCGTCGCGACGGTCACCGAACGGCCCTTCTGGAGGCGCAGCGCAAGCACCACCGCGGCCAGGCCGAGGAGCGTCATCCCCGCGCCGGCCCACGCCGGTGACGTATAGCCGAAGCCCGCGTCGATGACGAGGCCGCCGAGCCAGGGGCCACTGGTGTTGCCCAGGTTGAAGGCCGCCGTGGCGGTGGCGCCGGCGAGGGTCGGGGCGGCGCCCGCGACGTTGAACATCCGGGCGTTGAGCGCCGGCGCCGTGTAGAACGCCGAGAAGCCGACGAGGAAGGCCACCGCGACCGCCACGGCCGCGACGGACGCGAACAGGCCGAGCACGATCAGGAAGACCGACGAGGCGACGATGCCGCTGAACAGCACGCCGAAGAGGTGCGCGTCGGCGACCCGGCCGCCGATCGTCGTACCGACGAGCGCGCCGAGCCCGAACAGCGCGAGCACCGTGGGCACCCAGCTGGACGCGAGCCCGGACACGTCGGTGAGCAGCGGCGCGAGATAGCTGAACGCGCAGAACACACCGCCGCCCGCGAGCGTGATCAGCGCGATCTGCACCCACACCTGCGGGTCCCGGTAGATCAGTACCTCGCGGCGCAGTCGCGGCTTCTCGGCGGGCACCGGGATACGGGGGATGAGCGTGGCGACGCCGACGAGCGCGATCGCGGAGGCCGCGCCCACCGCCCAGAACGCCGAGCGCCAGCCGAAGTGCTCCCCGAGGAAGGCGCCCGCGGGCACGCCGAGGACGTTGGCGATGGAGAGCCCGCCGATCATCACGGCCATCGCGCGCGCCCGCGCGCCCTTGTCCACCATGGCGATGGCGACACCCGCACCGACCGCCCAGAACCCGGCGCAGGCGAGGGCGCTCACGACCCGGGAGGCGAAGAGGATCTCGTACGTGGGGGCGAGCGCGCCCGCGACCTGGCCCAGGCCGAACACGGTGATCAGGGAGATCAGGGTGGTGCGCCGGGGCAGCCGCAGCGTGGCGGCGGCGAGCACGGGGGCGCCGATGACCATGCCGATCGCGAACGCGGATATCAGCAGGCCCGCGCTGGGGATGGACACGTCCATGTCACGGGCGATCTCCGGGAGCAGCCCGGAGAGCATGAACTCGCTGGTGCCGAGCGCGAAGACGGCGAGGCCGAGCGTATGCACGGCGATCGGCATACGGGTCTTGGGGCTCTTGGCGCTGGTGGGGGCGGGCGCGGGCGCGGGGGCGGGGGAACCGGTGTCGGTCACGGGGTCGTGCATATCCGTTGCGAACAGTGACCGGAGGCCACGCTATTCCCGTACGGATCCCTGTACGGATCCCTGTACGGATCCCTGTACGGATCCCTGTACGGATCCCCGTACAGAATCCCGTCCGGAATCCGTGCGGAACTGCCGTACGGACTCCCATCACTCCCGCTCGTACGTCAGCTCCTGAGGCCCCCGTGCCGTGAGCGTGAACCCGGCCCGTTCGAGGACGCGCCGGGAGGCCGTGTTGTCCGGTGTGGTGCGGGCGAAGACCGCCGTCACGCCGGGCTGGGTGAGGGCCCAGGCGGTCAGGGCGCGCAGGGCGGCGGTCGCGTAACCGTGGCCGCGGGCGGCGGTCACCACGTCGTACCCGATCTCGACGCGGCCCTCGACGGGCGCGCTGTGGAAGCCCATCGCGCCGACCGCGCGTCCGTCGCCGGCGCGCGCGATGACGTAGATCCCCCAGCCCGGTACGTACGTGCCCTCGCCCTCGGACTTGGCGACGAGGCTCGCGCCGATGCGGGTGCCGCCCTCGGGCCCGCCCTCGATCCAGTCGAAGCCGCCGGTCCCGCCGAGGGCGAGGTTGGCGGCGGCGGCCGGGGCCACGGGGAGCAGGGTGACGAGCGAGGGTGCGCCGGGGGTAGGGGTCATGCCCCGATCATGCCGTGAGCAGCTCCAGCTCGACAGCGAGATTCCGGCGGGCCCGCTCCTCCCACTCGGCGGCGCCGTGCGGGGTGCGGAACAGCCTTGGCAGGTCGAGGAGTTGGCGCAGGACGGCCGCGCGTCCGTCGCGGAACGCCTCGTCCGGCACGAACGCGTACTCCTCGCGCACGGCGGCCGCGTACGCGGCGTACGCCTCCGGCTCGGCGGCCAGGATGGCCAGGTCCGCGTCGCACAGCGCCTCGCCGTTGCGGTCGCCTTCGACGGGGTCGTGCGTGACGGTGAGGCGCACGAGCCGGGCCACCTCGGCGGTCGCGTCCGGGCCCAACCCGGCCTCGGACAGGGCCCGTTCGGCGAGCCGGGCGGAGCGCTCCTCGTTCTCGGACCGCTCCGGCAGGTACACCGCGTCGTGGAACCAGGCGGCGAGCCGGACCAGGTCCGCGTCCTCGGCGTGCGCGGCGAGGGTGTCGATACGGTCCAGGACCGCGGTGAGGTGCTCCACGGTGTGGTACTTCCGCTGCGGCTCGGCCCACCGCTCGACGAGGTTCACCGCGTACGGGGCGGGGTCGGGCCCGCCGCCCTCGCCACGCACGGCGAGCAGAGCGGCGGACCAGCGCTGCTGAAGGCTGCTGTCGTCGGTCATAGGCGTCGAGCCTAGGCCCACCCACTCGCGGCCGGTCACCCGAGGGCATCCGCCGAGGCCACCACGCGAGACCTTGACCTCTCACTGGCTTCCCGCTCAACGTAGCGAGCCGTGAACACCGCACTCGCTCGCCTCGTCGAGCTGATCCCGCCGCCCGTCGAGCCCCGCGTGAAGGAATGGCATTCCGCCGAGCAGTCTCTTGGGGTTCAACTCCCCTCTGATTACAAGGAACTAGTCCACACCTATGGTGGAAGCAACTGGGACGACTATCTGTACCTCTTGGAACCCGGCTGCCCCAACGACAATTACGATCTCATTGAATGGGACGAACAGCAGGGCGAAGCCCTGGATGGCCTCTGGGAGTTCGAGGAGAAGCCAACTCAGCTGGAAGAGGAGGGTGCGCGCGTCATCCCATGGGCCACCACGGACAACGGCGAGTGCCTCTACTGGCTCATACGGCCGGGCCAGGCTCCAGCCGACTGGACAGTGATGGTCAATGAAGCACGTGGCGATCAATGGGAACACCATGAGGTCTCCTGCACTCAGTTTCTCGCTGGTGTCCTGAGCGGCGACCTGACGTCCTCCCTCCTCTCATCCCGATTCCCTCTGACTGTCCACGAATTCCGCCCGCTGTAGTCCGCACATTGATCAGAAACGGTTTGGATTCTCGGCGCTGAGACTGTGGGCAGTGGCTGCGTTGGTGGCGGGAGTGACGCTCCGGCCCGGTTCGCCGGCTCGCCTGAGGTGCTCGTACGAACGTAAGCGGGGCGGCATGCGACCGGGGCGCGGTACGAGTTGGCGGGAGTTGGCGCGGGGGAGTTGAAGTTGTTCTAGTCTCGCCGGATGACCTTGAACTGGGAACAAGTGATCGTGCACGCGGAGGACCCGGCGGCGCTCGGCCGGTGGTGGGCGGAGGCCCTCGGCTGGGTCAAGGTCTACTCCGACGACGACGAGTACGAGATCCGCCCGGCCGAGGACGTCACGCCCGGCCTCGACTTCGTCCGCCTCGACGAGGCCAAGAAGGCCAAGAGCCGCCTGCACCTCGACTTCCGCCCCGACAACCAGGCCGCCGAGGTGGAGCGCCTGATCGCTCACGGCGCCCGTCGCGTGGACGTCGGCCAGGGCGAGCAGTCCTGGGTCGTCCTCGCGGACCCGGAGGGCAACGAGTTCTGCATTTTGGGGCAGCGGAGCCAGTAGCGGGGCGGGCGCTCAGCGCGAGCGGAACTTGGACGTGTCGATGGTCCAGTCGCCGAGCGGGACTGTGTCGCCGAATGGGTACGTGCTGCGGCGTGACGCGGAGGGGACGGTAAGTGTGCCGCTCCCGGGGTCGATGTGCGCGTACACGGGGACGCCCATGCGGGCGTAGGCGGGCGGTGGGGCGTGGTGCCCTTCCTCAGCGGAAGAGACCGAGGTCGGGGTGGTGTGCCCGGCAGCCCACGAGTGGGACCGCCGACTCGTCCTGCGACTGGATCTGGATGGCAGCCTCGACCATGATCTGCCCGCGCAGCAGGGTTCCGTCGATCACGCGGACGTTGATCTGCAAGTCCGCGATGTCGGCACGCACGAGGAGACCGCGCTCATCCGCCAACCCTTCGTATCCATCCACGAGTTGGCGGAGTTCGTCGTACGTGACGACGGGGCGGGTCACCGAGCGGCGCGGCCGGCCTGGTCCGCGAAGGCCGCCCACGCCCCGGGGCTCACGGTGAGCATCGGGCCCTCGGGGTTCTTGGAGTCGCGGATGTGGATGGCGGTGGGGTGGGGGGCGATTTCGAGGCAGGCCCCGCCCTCACTGCTGCTGTAGCTGGACTTCCGCCAGTTGTAGGCGACTTCGAGGCAGTCGCCGCCCTCGCTGCTGCTGTAGCTCGACTTGAACCAGTCCAGTGCGGTGCTCATGCCTCTCCCAGCAAGTGGTCCAGCAGGCCCTTGGTTGCCTTGGGCGGCAAGGCCTGTGACCGCAGCATCGCATACCTGCGCGCCAGGATGGACACCTCATCTGGATCAGAGACCCACTGGCTGCCACGCTGGGTTTCCATGTACGCAAGGTGCTGGTGGTCCGGGGTTTCCAGGAGCGTGAAGGGTCCTGCATCGCCCGCGTTCTCCTCAGCGTCCAGCGGCAGCACTTGCAGCGTCACGCCGGGCAGATCCGCCATCATGCGCAGGTGCTTCAACTGCTCGGTGCGCACCCATGGTTCGGCGAATGCCATACGGAGGGCGGGCTCCCAGACCACGAAGCTCCCCGTGGGTGCGTTCTTGCGCTGGAAGATCCCCTGGCGTTCAGTACGTCCTGCCGCCTTGGTCGCGATCTCGTCCTCGTCGTACGCAGGAACGCGTTGTTGCAGCAGTGCACAGGCGTAGTCCGAGGTCTGGAGCAGACCTGGGACGACCAAGGCGTCGTACTTGCACAGCGAAATCGCCTTCTGCTCCTGCTCGATGTACTTCTCGGCCCACAGTGGAAACTGATCGATCTCCGGCATGTTCTCCACCGCGACCGCCAACGCCCCCTTCGTGTAGAGGAGTTCATCCAGCCGCTCCGCCAGATCCGGCAGCAGCTGCCGTCTCCCCTGTTCGATCGACGCGATCGTGGCCTCGGCGATGACCAGGCGTTCCGCCAGTTCCGCCTGGGTCAGTCCGGCGGCCTGGCGGAACAGTGCGAGGAGCCGTCCCACCATCCTCATCGCCGAAGGGTTCCTGTGCGCACGGCTTTTGGGGCTCACCGTGCCAGCGTAATCACGCTCCGCGACGCTCGTCGGGCTTTCGCGAGAGCGGCCCTCGGGGACCCTGGCCCTCTATGCGCGGAGAGCGGCGACGGATTCGATGAGGCCGTCCTTTTCGAGGCGGTCCAGCACGCTGCTCGCCGAACCGGGAGGGTTCCGCCAGGAGTCGGCGATCTGGTACACGGCAGCGGAGATTGTGATCCGGTCGAGTTCGATCTGCTCCATGACGAAGTCGTCGGGATGGCAAGGCTGCACGCCCCACGGGGCAACGGCCGCGTTCGGGAAGTCGTGCAGATTCCTCGTGACGATCTGGTGAGCCCGCGATTTCACGGCTGCGGCGAGTACGTGCCGGTCGTCGGGGTCGGGGAGTTCCAGTGCGTCGATGAGGGGTTCGTAGCCGACGACCATGCTGTCTCGGACAGCCCGGATCATGAGTTGGCGCGTACGGGATAAGCGGGTGGGGTCCAGGTCTGGCCTGTTCTCTGCGAGGTTGTCGAACACCTCGTCCAGGATGCGGTCGGACCACTTCGCCTGTACGAGTCCGCTCTGCGCAATGCGGATGAGCAGGTCCCGCAATGTGCTCGGGTACAGCACGCAGGCGTCGTAGACCACTACTTGAGCCATGGTTCAGAGGAGTCCCATCTCTTGGTTCAGGGACGTGAGTTCATCTGCTGCGGCACGGCGGGTGTGGTCGTCCCTGCGGCGGTAGTCAAGGAGTGACTCGGCCTTGATTCGGCGATGTGTCCCGACCGTCCGGTACTCGATCTCTCCGGATTCGAGCAGCCCGATCAAGTAGGGCCGGGACACGTTGAGCAGATCGGCGGCCTGCTGCGTGGTCAGTTCCGCGTGCGCTGGGACGACGGCGACCGTGCGCCCGGCGGACATGTGGGCCAGCACGGTGGCCAGGAGCTCCACCGCCCCGCGGGGCAGGAGCAGCTCGCTGTCCGGTTCGCCCTCCACGAGTGCGCGGACCACGTCCTCGCTTGCGTGTGCGGACAGGTACTCCTTCACCTGACGCAAGGCCTGGGCCGCCGCCTCGGCCTCATCGGCGCCGTGGGGTTCATGCCTGTCGACTACAGATGCCGTCATGGGTGCCCGCCTCCTCGCCTTCCTCGTCTCTCTGCTCCCTATCCCGCCCTATTCGAATTATTCGCAGTAATCGCAATAAACGCAACAGCCCTTCGACAAGGCGCGCGACGAGGGCGGGCACGGGCTGCTGCTCGTGTCCGCCCTCGCCGCATGCCCCCCCGCTGTCGGCCTACCGCGCCGCCTTGAACCGCCGCAGCCGCAAGCTGTTGCCGACCACGAAGACCGACGAGAAGGCCATCGCCGCGCCCGCGATCATCGGGTTGAGCAGGCCCGCCGCGGCGAGCGGCAGCGCCGCCACGTTGTACGCGAACGCCCAGAACAGGTTGGACTTGATCGTGCCGAGGGTGCGGCGGGACAGGCGGATCGCGTCCGCCGCCGACCGCAGGTCGCCGCGTACCAGCGTCAGGTCGCCCGCCTCGATCGCCGCGTCCGTGCCCGTGCCCATCGCGAGGCCCAGGTCGGCCTGGGCGAGGGCGGCCGCGTCGTTGACGCCGTCGCCGACCATGGCCACGGACCGGCCTTCGGCCTGGAGCTTCTTGACCACGTCGACCTTGTCCTGGGGGAGGACCTCCGCGATGACCCGGTCCACCCCTACCTCCGCCGCCACCGACTCCGCGACGGCACGGTTGTCGCCGGTCAGGAGGATGGGGGTGAGGCCGAGCGCGCGCAGGCGGCGGACCGCCTCCGGGCTGGTCTCCTTCACCGCGTCGGCGACCTCAAGGACCGCCCGCGCCTCCCCGTCCCACGCCACCGCGATCGCCGTACGACCGGCTGCCTCCGCTTCCGCCTTGGCGCGGGCCAGCTCGACGGGCAGCTCGATCGCCCATTCCTTCAAGAGCTGCTCGCGGCCCACGAGCACCGCGTGGCCCTCGACGACGCCCTGGACGCCGAGGCCCGCGACGTTCGCGAAGTCCTCCGGTGCGGGCAGGGTGCCCACGCGCGAAGCGGCACCGGCCGCGACGGCCTGCGCGATCGGGTGCTCGGACGCGTGCTCCAACGCGCCTGCCAGGCGCAGCACTTCGGCTTCCGTGGCGCCGGTCGCGGTGTGCGTGGCGAGCAGCGTCATCCGGCCCGTCGTGACCGTGCCGGTCTTGTCGAGGACGATCGTGTCGACGCGGCGGGTGGACTCCAGGACCTCCGGGCCCTTGATGAGGATGCCGAGCTGGGCGCCGCGGCCCGTACCGACCATGAGCGCGGTGGGTGTGGCGAGCCCGAGGGCGCAGGGGCAGGCGATGATCAGTACGGCGACGGCCGCGGTGAAGGCGGCGGTGAGGCCCGCGCCGTTGCCCAGCCAGAAGCCGAGGGTGGCGACGGCGAGGGCGATGACGACCGGGACGAAGACGGCGGAGATCCGGTCGGCGAGGCGCTGGGCAGCCGCCTTGCCGTTCTGCGCGTCCTCGACCAGCTTGGCCATGCGGGCGAGTTGGGTGTCCGCGCCGATCCGGGTGGCCTCGACAACCAGGCGGCCGCCGGCGTTCAGCGTGGCGCCGGTGACGCCGTCCCCGACGCCGACCTCGACCGGCACGGACTCGCCGGTCAGCATGGACGCGTCCACGGCGGAGGAGCCCTCGACCACCGTTCCGTCCGTGGCGATCTTCTCGCCGGGACGGACCAGGAACTGGTCGCCGACCTTCAACTCGCCGACGGGGAGCAGGACTTCACGGCCGTCCCGCAGGACCGTGACCTCCTTCGCGCCGAGTTCCAGCAGCGCCTTGAGGGCCGCGCCCGCCTTCCGCTTGGAGCGGGCCTCGAAGTACCGGCCCGCGAGGATGAACGCGGTGACGCCGGCCGCGGCCTCCAGGTAGATGTTCCCGGCGCCGTCGCTGCGGGCGATGGTCAGCTCGAAGGGGTGCGTCATGCCGGGCGTCCCGGCCGTACCGAAGAACAGCGCCCACAGCGACCACAGGAACGCCGCCGACGTGCCGACCGAGATCAGCGTGTCCATGGTGGCGGCGCCGTGCCGGGCGTTGGTCCAGGCCGCCTTGTGGAAGGGCCAGGCCGCGTACGTCACGACGGGCGCCGCGAGCGTCAGGGACAGCCACTGCCAGTACTCGATCTGCAGGGCCGGGACCATCGCCATCGCGATCACGGGGACGGCGAGGAGGACGGCGGTGGTCAACCGCTGGCGCAGCGGCCGGAGTTCGTCGCTCTGGGCCGACTCTTGGGGTTCGTCGGCCCGTACGGGCTCGGGTTCCCGGGCGGTGTATCCGGTGGCCTCGACGGTGGCGATCAGGTCGGTGACCGCGACGTCGCCCCCGTAGCTGACCTTCGCCTTCTCGGTGGCGTAGTTGACGCTCGCCTCGACGCCCGGCATGCGGTTCAGCTTCTTCTCGATCCGCGCGGCGCAGGAGGCGCAGGTCATGCCGCCGATGGCGAGTTCTACCTCCGTAGCGGTGGTGATGGTGGTCATGGCTGCCGCCCTTCCTTGAGTGCGCATCGAGAGTACGAGAGTACGTGAGTACCCCAGGGGGGTATCCGTGAACGGTTTCAATCTATACCCCCTGGGGGTTATCGGCGCAAGACTTCCCGCCCGCTTGACTTGATACCCCCCGGGGGTACTCTCGAAGGTATCGGAAGCCTGGGACGACACAGGGAGCGAGTCATGAACACCGCAGCCAGGATCACGGCCTTCGCCGCGGCGGTCGGGGTCACGTTCGGCACCGCTTACGCCGTGGGCGGTGCCGCCGACCCGGTAGTGACGGAGGAGCGCGGCGCTCACGAGGAGAGCGGCAGCCACGAGGAGAGCGGCTCGCCCGCCGCTTCGGAACCGCCCGGCGGGCTCCAGGTCTCGCAGGGCGGGTACAGCCTCGACCTGGAGACGCCGCGGCTTGCCGCCGGTGGGAAGGCCCGGCTCAGCTTCACCGTCGAGGACGGCAGCGGCCGCAAGGTCACCGCGTACGACCGCGAGCACGGCAAGGAGCTGCACCTGATCGTCGCCTCGCGCGAGCTGGACACGTACCGGCATCTGCATCCCGCGCGCGCCGCCGACGGCACCTGGTCGACCCCCGTCGACCTGCCGAAGGCCGGCGGCTACCGGGTCTTCGCCGACTTCAAGCCGAAGGGCGGCGAGGGGCGCACGCTCGGCGCGGACCTCGCGGTGTCCGGCCGTTACGAGCCCGCGCCGCTCCCCGCGCCCGCCGCGAAGGCCGAGCTGCCGGGCGGGTACGAGGTCACGCTCGACGGCCGCCTCGACCCCGGGCGGGCGAGCGAGCTGAAGCTGCGGGTCACGAAGGACGGCGAGCCGGTCACCGACCTGGAGCCCTATCTGGAGGCGTACGGCCATCTCGTCGCGCTGCGCTCCGGCGACCTCGCGTATCTGCATGTGCACCCGGGCGAGTCCGGGCCCGGCCCGGTCGTCCCGTTCACGGCGGAGGTGCCGAGCGTGGGGACGTACCGGCTGTTCCTGGACTTCAAGCACGACGGGAAGGTGCGTACGGCGGACTTCACCGTGCGGACGGACGGGGCGGGTGCGCCGACCGGCGACGGCGACGACCATGGAACGGAGAGCGACCCGGACGGCGGGAAGGACGGCGGGAAGGACGGCGGGAAGGACGGCGGGAAGGACGGCGGGAAGGACAGTGGGGCGGGGGACGGCCACAGCCATTAGTCTTGAGATTGGACTAGACCTGTAGCGGGTTCTGTAGCGGGATCTGCGGCGCGAGGAAACGAGGCCCCATGAGCAAGCGTGCAGTCCTGGAGGTGATCGCGCTCGACGCCCGGGACGCGGTCGCCGCCCAGGCCGGTGGTGCGGACCGCCTTGAGCTGGTCACGGACATGGCGGCGGACGGCCTCACGCCGGGCCTCGCCGACTTCGCCGAGATCCGCGCCGCCGTCGACATCTCGCTGCGCGTCATGCTGCGCGCCTCGGACGGCTTCGCCGCCGGCGGCGCCGAGGGCGTGGCCGCGCTGGTGCGGGACGCGCGGGCGCTGCGGGCCGAGGGGGCGGACGAGTTCGTGCTCGGCTTCCTCGACGAGACGGGCGGGCCCGACCTCGGGGCCGTCGAGGAGATCGTGGGGGCGCTGGACGGGGCGCGGTGGACGTTCCACCGGGCCATCGACCGGGCCGCCGACCGGGACGCCCTGCGCAAGCAGCTCGCGGACCTGCCGGGGCTCGACACGTATCTGACCGCGGGGTCGGCGCGGGGTGTGGCCGACGGGCTTCCGGTGCTGCTCGCGGAGGCGGGGCGGGTGGGGGAGCCCGGGTACCGGCAGCAGATCCTGGTCGGCGGAGGCCTTGAGCTCGACCATGTTCCGCAGCTGCGGGCGACGGGGATCGACGCCTTCCACATCGGGGGCGCGGCTCGGCCGGAGGGCTGGGGGGCGGGGGTATCGGCGGAGGCGGTCGCGCTGTGGCGGGCGGTGGTGGACGGCTAGTGCGGTTGTTTCCTTGCCCGGGAGAGATGAGTTCCGGGGCAGCCGACAGTCACTACTGTCACAACGGCAACCACCGACCCCCACGGAGGGAATCAAGTGGAACAGCTCCTGAAGGTCCAGAACTTCACCGTCTCCAGCGACGGATACGGCGCCGGCGAAGGACAGAGTCTGGAGCGGCCGTTCGGGCACGCCGACCCGCAGACGATGGTCTCCTGGGCCGGTGCCACGGCGAGCTGGCCGAATCGGACCGACCCCGGCGGCACCCGCGGCCTCGACGACTACTTCACGCGGGACTTCGCCCACAACATCGGCGCCGAGATCATGGGCCGCAACAAGTTCGGCCCCCAGCGCGGCCCCTGGGAGAACGAGGACTGGAAGGGCTGGTGGGGCGACGAACCGCCGTTCCACACCCCGGTGTTCGTGATGACCCACCACCTGCGCCCGTCGTTCACGCTCTCCGACACCACGTTCCACTTCGTCGACGACGACCCGGCGACCGTCCTCGACAAGGCCCGCAAGGCCGCCGACGGCAAGGACGTCCGGCTCGGCGGCGGGGCAAGCACCATCCGGCTGTTCCTGGACGCCGGACTCGTCGACACCCTGCACGTGGCGGTCTGGCCCCACAAGCTCGGCTCCGGCGCCCGCCTCTGGGAGTCCCCCGACGAGCTCCTCGACCGGTACCACCTGGAGGTCGTGCCCAGCCCGAGCGGCATGACCCACCACCTGTTCTGGCGGAAGTAGGACACCAGACAGACACCACAGGCGGTCCTACGGGCCCAACTGCCCCGGCAGTTCCGCCCCGTGGACCACCACGAGCCCCGACACCGCACGGGTCAGCGCCACGTACAGCCGGCGCAGGCCCGTGCGCTCGTCGGGCTCCCCGTCCACCACCGCGGACGGCTCGTCCAGGACCACGTAGTCGTATTCGAGACCCTTCGCGAGCGATGCCGGGACCAGGGTGAGGCGGGCATCCCACGTGGTCTCCGTGCCGGGGGCGAGATACGGGACCCCGGCCGCGTCCAGGGCCTTCGCCAGGACCGGGATCCGCGCGTCCGCCGCGATCAGGCCGATCGAGCCCTCGTGCGCGAGCGACTCCACGCAGGCCTGGACGACCGCTGCCGCCAGGTCGACCGCCCCCGCCGGGTCGTCCGTAACCCGCCGCACCACGAGCGACCCCGGCGCCTCCCGTACCGACTCCACCGCCGTGAGCCCCGGCGCGATGTCCGGCAGCAGCCGCGAGGCGTACGCGATCACCTCGCGCGGCACACGGAAGCCCGCCGTCAGCTCCTCCACCACCGCGTCGCCCTTGCCGAGATGCGCGAGCGCCTCGGCCCAACTCCGCGTAGCCCAGGGCGTGGTGCCCTGCGCCAGGTCGCCGAGGACGGTCGCCGAACCCGTCGTGCAGCGGCGGCCCACCGCGCGGTACTGCATCGGGGACAGGTCCTGCGCCTCGTCGAGGACCACATGCCCGAGCGAATGCGTGCGCGCCACCAGGTCGTGCGCCTCGTCGATCAGCACCGCGTCCGCCGCCGACCACTTCGCGGACCTCACCGAGCGCGCGGGCTTCGCCCACAGGACCGCCTTCTGCTCGTCCGCGTCGAGCACCCCGTCCGCGTGCTCGGCCAGGAACCCGGCGTCTGAGAGCAGTCGAAGGACCAGCTTCGCCGGGTCCACCGGCGGCCACACCGCCTTCACGGCCGCCTTCACCGCCGCGTTCCGCGCCACCGCGTCCTGCACCCGGTCGTCCGGCGCCTCACCCGCCTGCTCCATCCGTACGAGCACGGAGTGCGCGATGCGCTGCGGCAGCGCGTCCCGGGCCGCGCCGTAGCGGATGTCGCGGTCCAGCAACTCCCGGACGATCTCCTCCAGTTCGTACGCCGGTACGCGCCAGCGCCGGGAACCCCGCACCACCATCAACGCTTCCGTCGGCATGCTGATGTGCGAGCGCACCGCCCGCCGCAGCACCTCGGCCATCCGCGCATCGCCCTTCACGAGCGCCGCGCCCGCCTCGTCCGCGCCCCGCACCTCCACGTGCGCGACGAGGTCGGCGACCGTGGCCTGCTTGACCTCCAACTCGCCGAGCGCGGGCAGCACTTGCTCGATGTAGTGCAGGAAGGAGTCGTTCGGGCCGATCACGAGGGTGCCGGTGCGGGCGAGCCGCTCGCGGTGCGCGTACAGCAGATACGCGACCCGGTGCAGGCCCACCGCCGTCTTGCCCGTGCCGGGCCCGCCCTGCACACAGACCGTGCCGCCGAGACCGCTGCGTACGATCTCGTCCTGCTCGGGCTGGATCGTCGCGACGATGTCCCGCATCGGGCCGACGCGCGGCCGCTCGATCTCCCGCTGCAGCAACGCGCTGACCTGCGCGCCCCCGGCGGAGCCGGAAAATGTCACGGTCGCCGGATCGGAGAGGTGCTCGTCCTCGTACGCGGTCAGCTCCCCGCCCGTGTAGCCGAAGCGGCGGCGCAGCGCCACGTCCAGCGGGTCCTTCTTCGAGGCCCGGTAGAACGGCTGCGAGACCGGCGCACGCCAGTCGATCACCATCGGGTCCCCGTCGGCGTCGTGCACGTGCCGCCGCCCGATGTAGAAGCTCGACCCCTCGCCGCCCTCGGCGTACTCGGCGGACCCGGCGGACTCGGCGCCCACTGTGTGCAGGAAGTCGAGCCGGCCGAAGAACAGCGGGGTGTGCGCGAGGTCGGCGAGCGCCTTGATGCGGTCGTCGATCTGGCTCTGCAGGACGGCCGCGTTGACCCAGTTCGCGGTCACGTCGGCGATGTCGAGCGCCTCGACGTCGGCCCGCATCGCGCGCAGGGCGGTACGGGACGCGGTCAGATGGCCGCGCTCGTGCGCGAGGGGGTCTCCAGGTGCGGATACAGGGGTCACGGGGGTCGGCCTCCGGCGGAGCAGATACGTCACTGAGGAACGCCGACCGGTTTCCGTCCGGGCAGCAGCTCTCCGCGAGGGAGGCGGGGGGAAAGGGCGAGTTTAGGTCAGGGCGGTCCGGTGGGGCGAACCATTAACGGGGAGCGGACCGCCGAACCCTTAGCTGGAGTAAACGCCCCAAGCCGGACAATGGAGGTATGAGCAGCACACCCCTCACCCCAGCACCCAGCAGGCCCCCGATCCGCGGCGCCACCGCCGCGACCGGCACCCGCCACAGCCACCCCGTAGGCAACGCCCTGCGCGCCGCCAAGGTCTTCGCGAGCACCACGCTCCACGTCACGGTCCTCGGCGAGTACGGGCAGGAATCCGGCACCCACAGACCGTGAACCCCAACTCGCCTGTCCGATACGGCTCTTGAACCTCGCCGCCATCCGGTCGTACGGTGCCGTTGATCGCCCCGATGTAAAGATGCCGTAACTGACAGGTAGGGTCGCGCCGTGATTCACCGGACTGTGACCCCGCGCTCACCCCGCGTCATCGCCTCGGTCGTGCTGCTGCTTGTCTCCCTCGCCGCGCTCACCACGCTCTGCGTGACCCTGCGCATCCCGATGGCCGACACCCTCGTGTACCGGGCGGAGGGCGCGGCCGTAGTCGGCGGCACCGACCTCTACGGGTTCACGGTCACCGAGTGGCACCTCCCCGCGACCTACCCGCCGTTCGCCGCGATCCTCTTCGTCCCGACGACCTGGCTGCCCATACCGCTGCTCAAGGTCGCCTTCATCGCCGGGAACGTCGCGCTCCTCGCGCTCCTCGTGCACCTGTCGTTCAGGTTCGCCGGGATCCGGGCCCGCCCGTGGCTGCCGCTGGCGGCGACCGCCCTCGGCATCTGGCTCGAACCGGTCTTCCAGACCCTGCTGTTCGGGCAGATCAACCTCGCCCTCGCCTGCCTCGTCCTGTGGGACCTCAGCCGCCCCGAGGGCGCCGTCGGCAAGGGCTTCGCGCTCGGCATCGCGGCGGGCATCAAGCTCACGCCCGGCTTCTTCGTCGTCTATCTGCTGATCACCGGCCGCATCCGGACGGCCGTCACCGCGATCGCCTCGTTCATCGGCACGGTGCTGCTCGGCGTGCTCGTCCTGCCCGGTGCGAGCGTCGACTTCTGGACCCGGCGGATGTTCGAGACGAGCCGCGTCGGCAAGGCGTGGATCGTCGACAACCAGTCCCTGCAAGGGCTCGTCGCCCGCGTCCTGCACACCGAGGAGCCGGGCCTGCTGTGGGCGGTGCCCGCCGTGGCCGTCGCCCTGCTCGGCCTGTGGCTCGCCCGCCGCGCCCACCGGGCCGGGCACCCGCAGTGGGGCCTGCTCACCGCCGCGTTCACGGCCCTGCTGATCTCACCGATCAGCTGGTCCCACCACTGGGTCTGGTGCGTCCCGCTCGCCGCCCTGCTGCTCGCCGAACGCCGCCTCTGCCTGGCGGCATTCGTGGTTGCCCTGTTCACGGCCCGCACCCACTGGATCCTGCCCCACGACGGCGACCTGGACCTGCACTACCCGTGGTGGCAGCAGCCCCTCGCGTCCCCGTACCCGCTGCTGGGGCTCGCGGTCCTCGCGTACGTGGGGGTACGGACGCGGAGGCGCCGGGTCACGTTGCCGAGCCAACGGACGCATCCTGGGCTGCCGAATCCAGCTCGTCCTGCAGATCGGGACCACGCCCGCAATTCCAGCCCGTCTGGGGGCACCTCCCGGCCGAAGGCTGGGGGAGTTTGAGGACGAGCCCGAAGGGCGATCGACGGACACCGGGTCAACGGAACGCAACCGGACGGCCTAGGCACCCGCGAGGAAATCCCCCGCGTCCGCGATCCGGTACGCATACCCCTGCTCCGCCAGAAACCGCTGCCGATGCGCCGCGAAGTCCTGGTCGATCGTGTCGCGGGCCACGACGGAGTAGAAGCGGGCCTCGTGACCGTCGGCCTTCGGCCGCAGAACCCGGCCGAGCCGCTGCGCCTCCTCCTGGCGTGAGCCGAACGTGCCGGACACCTGGATCGCGACGGTCGCCTCGGGCAGGTCGATGGAGAAGTTCGCGACCTTGGACACGACGAGGACGGAGATCTCGCCCTCCCGGAACTGGTCGAACAGCTTCTCGCGCACCGCGTTCGTGGTCTCGCCCTTGATGACGGGGGCGTCGAGGTGCTCGCCGAGCTCGTCGAGCTGGTCGATGTACTGCCCGATGACGAGGGTCTGCTCACCCTGGTGCTTGCGCACCAGCGCCTCCGTCACCTTCCGCTTCGTGGCGGTGGTGGCGCAGAAGCGGTACTTCTCCTCGGCCTCGGCGGTGGCGTACGCGAGCCGCTCCGACTCCGTGAGGTTGACCCGCACCTCCACGCAGTCGGCGGGCGCGATGTACCCCTGCGCCTCGATCTCCTTCCACGGAGCGTCGAACCGCTTCGGGCCGATCAGTGAGAAGACGTCGGACTCCCGCCCGTCCTCCCGCACCAGGGTCGCGGTGAGGCCGAGCCGCCGCCGGGCCTGGAGGTCGGCGGTGAACTTGAAGACGGGTGCGGGCAGCAGATGCACCTCGTCGTAGACGATCAGGCCCCAGTCGCGGGAGTCGAAGAGCTCCAGGTGCGGGTAGACGCCCTTCCGCTTCGTCGTCAGGACCTGGTACGTGGCGATGGTGACCGGCCGGATCTCCTTCTTCGTACCGGAGTACTCGCCGATCTCCTCCTCGGTCAGCGAGGTCCGCTTCACCAGCTCGTGCTTCCACTGCCGGGCGGAGACGGTGTTCGTGACGAGGATCAGCGTGGTCGCACTGGCCTGCGCCATGGCGCCCGCGCCGACGAGCGTCTTGCCCGCGCCGCAGGGCAGTACGACCACCCCTGACCCGCCGTGCCAGAAGTTCTCCACGGCCTGGGTCTGGTAGGGGCGCAGCGCCCAGCCGTCCTCGGCGAGGTCGATGGCGTGCGCCTCGCCGTCCACGTACCCGGCGAGGTCCTCGGCCGGCCAGCCCAGCTTCAGCAGCGTCTGCTTGATCTGGCCGCGCTCGGAGGGGTGCACGACGACGGTGTCCGGGTCGATGCGCGCGCCGACGAGCGGCGTGATCCGCTTCGACCGCAGGATCTCCTCCAGGACGGGCCGGTCGGTGCTGGTCAGGACAAGGCCGTGCGCGGGGTGCTTGCTGAGGGTGAGGCGTCCGTACCGGTCCATCGTCTCGGCGATGTCGACGAGCAGCGCGTGCGGCACCGGGTACCGGCTGTACTCGACGAGCGCGTCGACGACCTGCTCCGCATCGTGCCCGGCCGCCCGCGCGTTCCACAGCCCGAGCGGCGTCAGGCGGTAGGTGTGGATGTGCTCGGGCGCCCGCTCCAGCTCGGCGAACGGGGCGATGGCCCGACGACAGGCGTCGGCCAGCTCGTGATCGACCTCAAGCAGGAGGGTCTTGTCCGACTGGACGATGAGGGGACCGTTCACGCGCGCACCCTTTCCGGTCTACTGCAGGCCCGTCCGTACGAGAGAGGCCAAACGTCCAGTGTGCCGCATCAACGGGGAGGGCGGTGTGGCGCAGGCCTCAACCACGGCATCAACCACGGCCTCGGGCCGAACTCACTCCTCGGCCAGCTCCGCCACCCCCGTCACCCGATGCAGCGGATACGTGCGGACCTCGTCCGCCGTGTGGTCGTAGGCCGTGACGAAGCCGCCCTCCACGCGGACCGGGGCGATGACGCGCTGGCTGGCCGTGCCCTCCGCGTTGACGTAGCCGATCCACAGCGTCTCGCCCGTCATCACCGCGGCCTGCATCGTGGCGAGGGTCTCGGCCGATGTGGTGCGGGGGAGTCCGCCGGGGGCCGGGCGGGCGGCGGCGTCCGGGGCCTGGCGCTTCGGGGCCGTCGACGCCATGTCGCCGGCGCGGATCGCGCGGACCGCGGCGCCGAGCAGCGTGTCGTCCGGCAGAGGCGGGCCCTCAGGGACCGGGGCGGGCGCCGTGCGGGGCGGGGTGCGGTGGGCGTGGGCGCGGGCGATCAGGACGTCGCCCTCCGGCGTCTCGGCGGACGGGGCGAAGCCCATCGACCGCAGGCCATCGAGCAGCGCCGCCGGGTCGGCCTGCGCGGCCAGGACCGTCGGCGCGAGGCGGCGCAGGCGCAGGGCGGCGGCGCGCTTGTCGGCGAGGATCTCGCCGAGCACCGAGTCGTCGTCGCAGCGGACGTACGCCGAGGCCGCGCCGATCCTCAAGTGGCCGTGCCTGCGCGCCACATCGTCGATCAGATACGAGAGCGGCTGCGGCACCGGCGTACGCGAGTGGGTCTCCAGGAACGTGTGCAGGTCCGTGGCCGTGCGCCCCGCGTCCAGGGCGCGGCGGACCGAGCCGGGCGTGAAGCGGTAGACCGTCGCCCCGCCCTTCGACTCCACGTCCGCGAGCACCCCGAGGGTCTCCGCGAGCGGCCGCTCCAGGGGGCCGGGCGCGACGGCCGTCAGGTCGGCCTGGAGGAGGACGTGGTCGAGGGGTTCGGGGAGGAGGGGGGAGAGGAGTTCGGCGAGGGCGCCTTCGAGGGCGGTCTCCGCCCGGTCTGCCTGGGCGGTGCCGTGCGTGACCGGTCCGTGGGCCTCCCGTGCCTCCGTGCGTACGGAATCCGTCAGCAGCGCTCGCCCCGTCGCCGACAGTGCCCCGCGGCCCGTCACGCCCAGGAGCTCCGCCTCGTCGAGCGTCCAGCGGGCCAGGCGCGTGCGCAGGTCGTCGCTGCCCGGGTCCGAGGCCGCGCCGATCCGCAGCGGGCGCTCCCAGCGCAGCCGGGCCAGGACCGACTCAGGGGCGGCCGCGGCGCCCTCCGGCAGCTCGGCGAGCAGGTCGAGTACGTGGCGCCGCACCTCGGGCGCCGCCGAGCGGTCCAGGTGCGGGCCGAGCGCCGAGAGCACCCGGTCCTTGCCGTCGCGGCCGCCGACCAGACCCGGCGTGCGCGTCGCCGACAGCCACGCGACGGCGAGGCGGGCCCAGCGCTCGGCGGCGGGGAGCTCCAGCCAGTCGTCGTACGCGGGCGTCGCCGCGTACCGCTCCTCCGTGCGGCGGGACGCCGGGTCCTCGTCGTACGACGAACCCTCCCAGCCGCCGTCCGACGCCAACAGGCCTGTGGCGTAAGCGAGTTCGACCCAGAACGCGGCCGTCGGCTCCGGGACGTCCAGCCCGACCGCCGTGCGCTTCAGGTCGCGCACGCTCAGGCCGCCCGCGCGCAGCGCCGCGGGCCCGCCCTCGTGCCACTCCTTCAGCAGCTCCTCGACCGTCGCTACCGCCGCCAGCGCCTGCCCGGCCGCCGTCGCGTCCACCACCCGCGGCCGGTGCTCCGCCGCCGCCGCGACCTCGGGCGGCAGCGGGTGCGTCGTGCGGTGCGCGCGGCCGCCGCGCAGGTGCAGGGCGACCTCGCGGGGCAGGACGACCGTGCCGGGCGAGGTCGGCACGAGCAGGCCGCGGTCGAGGAGCCAGCGCAGATGCGCCGCCGGCTCCGCCGTGACCTGTCCGTACGGCGGGCCCCAGGTGAGCCGGCCGAGGACGTCCAGGGCGTCGACCGGGGCCTCGTCGAGCAGGGCGGACATCCGCGTACGGTCCGTGATGAGGTCCGTCAGGGCCGAGACCGCCGACACCGGGTCGTGCGTCGACGTCAGGCCCGCCGCCTCCAGGAGCTGCTGCAGGCGGCCCGGCGACATGCCCGACGTGGACTCGGCGACCGTCGGCCCGAGCCCCGTCGGCGACGGGTGCTGCGCCGACGGCGCGAGCAGCTCGCGGACCGTGCGCACCAGGCGGAGCCGCTCGTCCCCGCCCCACACCAGGGCCTGGTCGCGCAGCGTCCCGACCGTGCCGGGCAGCGTGCGGTCCACCAGCTCGTCCCCGTCGTCCCCGGCGAGCAGGGCGCGCAGCGTCTCGTACGTGGCGGGCTCCGGGGCGATCGCCAGAGCCTCGGCGGCCTGCAGCGCGAAGGTGTCGAGCCGGCCGAGCGCGCGCACCACCGACGCTCTCGTGCCCGCGCGCGTGGCCAGCTGCGTCAGGTCGTTCGGCACGGGGGACAGCAGGTCGGGGCGGGCTCGCAGCAGGGTGGCGAGCGACGCGTCGTCGCGCTGCCGCAGCTCTTCGGCGAGCGTGCGGGGAGCCGCTGCGCCGGCCGTGCTCTGGGTCGTCATCCTTCACACGGTAGTAGGTGCGACCGACACAGCGGTGCCCCGCGCGGTACGGTCGGGTGGCCTGACACCACAACGCGCGCGCCCCGGAAGGGACTTACCGGAAGGGACAAAGCCCAGTACGCAGGGGGATCTCGTGGCGATCGAGAGCGATCAGCTCGTCTTCGACTACCTGAGCAGGGTCGGCGACCTCGCCCAGCAGCGGCAGTTGCCGTCGAAGACCCGGATGCGCCTGGTCGCCGATCTGCGCGCCGATATCGACCGCCGCCGGGCCACCGTCTCCGGCGGCAAGACCCCCGGCGACAGCCCGGCCGGAGTCCGCCGCATCCTGGGCAGCCTCGGTACGCCGGAGGAGGTCGTGAGCAGGGCGGCGGGGCCGTCGCGGGACCAGGACGCCGAGGGCGGCCCCGGCGACGTACCGGCGAAGCGCGCGCCTGCGTCCGCTCCCACGCCTGGGCCCGAGCCGGTCTCGAAGCCCGCCCCTGCGCCGGAACCGAGGAAGCCTGCGCCGGAACCGAGGAAGCCTGCGCCGGAACCGAAGCCTGCCTCGGAGCGGAAGAAGCCCTCCCTGTTCGTGCCCGAGCAGCGCGCCGACGAGCAGCGGGAGCGTGCGCCCCGACGCCGCAACACGCTCCGCGCGCGCCTGACGAAGGACCCCGCACCGCCCGCCGAGCCACCGCCGACGGTGAGTACGCCGCCGCATCTGGCGGGCGAGGACGAGATGGGGCCGAGCGGTTCCACGCCCGACTGGTGGCGCATCGAGAACGGGCCGCAGGGCTTCTCCGACTCCGTACCGGGTTTCGTGGGCGGCGTGGAGATCCCCGAGATACTGCGGCCGCCGCGCCCCGAGAAGGAGGACGAGGACGGCGCGGACGAGGATGCGGAGCACGAGAGCGGCGACGAGGAGGAGCCCGAGGACGAGCCGAGCGGCGGGCGCCGGCTGCCGTTCCTGCGGCGCGCCCGTGCCGCCCGCGGTACGCCGAGCCTCAGCAATCCGCTGCTGCTGCTCGCCGCCGCGTCGCTCCTCGTCGGCGCCGTGCTCGGCAACTGGATCGCGCTCGGCGTCGGTTGGGCCGTCGCGTACACCTCGCGCCGCCTCACGCAGCGCGAGGCCAAGTTCGCGGTGCTCGGCATCCCGGGGTTCGCCGCGGCGGCGGGAGTGGTGTGGCTGTGGGGGCGGTTCGACCGGCAGTGGGGCGAGGACGTGCCGCAGGGCGCGACGGTGGACGCCCTCGCGCAGACCTGGCCGTGGGTGGTGCGCCTCGCGGCCGTCGCCTCCGCGCTGTTCCTGGTGTGGAGGTCGCAGAGGCAACGGCCGGAGTAGCGCGGGGAGTTACTTGGTGAGGTCGGCCTGCAGCTCGTCGAGGATCTTGTTCGCGGCGGTGTAGCCGATGCCCTGGATCCACAGCTGGTCGTCGACCGCGAAGACCTTGTCGTCCTTGACGGCCTTCATGCCCTTCCACAGGGAGCCGCCCGTCGTCTGGGTCTCCTTGGCCTTCTTCGGGTCGCCGTACGTGGAGTGGAAGATGACGTCGGCGTCGGCGGCGTCGATCTTCTCGGGGCTCACGTCGTACGAGAAGCCGTCCTTGGCCTTGTCCGCGACGGCGGGGCGGCCGAGGCCCACGTCCTTCAGGATCGTCGCGATGTAGTTCTGCTTGCCGTAGATGCGGATGTCGGCGCCCTCGACGAAGCGGACCACGTTGACCTCGGTGGCCTCGGCCTTGGCGTCGCCGCCGAGCGCCTTCGTCACGTCGGAGGCGTGCTGGTCGTACTCCGCTACGACCTTCTTCGCCTCGTCCTTCTTGCCGAGCGCGTCGGCGTGCACCTGGAAGTTCTCCTTCCAGGGGTAGCCGGTGTTCTCCGTCATGACGGTCGGGGCGATCTCGCTGAGCTGCGGGTAGAGCTTCTCGTGCCGGATCTTGCTGGTGAGGATCAGGTCGGGCTTCAGCTCGGCGATGGCCTCGACGTTCGGCGTCATCATCGCGCCGACGTCCTTGATGCCCTTGACCTCGTCCTTCGGCAGGTAGTTGAGGAAGCCCGACTCGACGTCGGCGTGCGTGGCGCCGACCGGCTTCACGCCGAGGGTGATCGCGGAGTCCAGCTCGGCGGTGTCGAGCACGACGACCCGCTTCGGCGCGTCCGGCACCTTCACGTCGCCCATGGCGGTCTTGACGGTACGCGTGCCGCTGCTGTCACCGGTCGAGTCCTTGGCGTCTCCGGAACCGCAGGCGGAGAGGGCGAGAGCGAGGGCTGCGGTCGCGGTGGCTGTGAGGGTGCGGGATCTCATGGGGTGCCCCTTCGTGGGTGTCGGTGTTGTGGGTTCGGTGCGGGTGGGTGGGCGCCTGCGGCGGGCTGGTTCCCCTCCCCGCCCCTTCCCGAAAGACTGCCGTCGGCTTCGTCGTTCGGCTGCCGCGCCGTCGTGGCTGGTCGCGCAGTTCCCCGCGCCCCTAAAAACCAGCCCCTCCGGCGATTGAGGAGCGGGGGTCCGGGGGCTGGCCCCCGTGGCTGTCCGCAGGACTTTCGGGAAGGGGCGGGGAGGGGATCAATCGACGGCGGCCCGCCACGGCGCACCCGGCACCACCAGCGGCGACCCGGTCACGGGGTCCGGGACGACCACACAGTCCAGCCCGAACACCTCACGTACGAGATCCGCCGTCACGACCTCGGCAGGTGCCCCGGAGGCCACCACCTCCCCCGCCCGCATCGCCACAAGATGATCCGCGTACCGAGCCGCCTGGTTCAGGTCGTGCAGGACGACGACCACCGTCCGCCCCCGGTCATGGTTCAACTGCCGTACCAGATCCAGCACTTCCACCTGGTGGGAAATATCCAGAAACGTCGTCGGCTCGTCGAGCAGCAGCAGCGACGTCTCCTGCGCGAGGGCCATCGCGATCCACACCCGCTGCCGCTGACCACCCGACAGCTCGTCCACGGACCGCTCCGCCAGCTCGGCGACGTCCGTACGTTCCATCGCCTCCGTGACCGCCCGCTCGTCCTCGTCGGACCACTGCTGCCACCAGTGCTGGTGCGGCTGCCGGCCGCGCGCCACGAGGTCCGCGACGGTGATCGCCTCGGGCGCGACCGGTGACTGCGGCAGCAGCCCGATCTGCTGGGCGATCCGCTTCGTCGGCAGCTTCGCGAGCGCCGTGCCGTCGAGCAGCACCGAGCCGGCCCTGGGCTTGAGCAGCCGCCCGAGCGCACGCAGCGTCGTCGACTTGCCGCAGGCGTTCGGCCCGACGATCACCGTCACCTGGCCGTCGGGTATGTCCAGGTCGAGGCCGTCCACGACGGTGCGGTCCTCGTAGGCGAGCGTCAACTCGCGCGCTTGGAGCCGGTTCTGGAGCCGGTTCTGGAGCCGGGTCACGACTACGCCTTCCCTCCGACGGTACGGCTACGGACGATCAGCCAGATCAGATACGGCGCACCCACCGCCGCCGTCAGCACACCCACGGGCAGCTCGGTCGGCGAGAAGAGGCGGCGCGCCAGCAGGTCCGCGAGGACCACGATCACCGCGCCGGTCAACGCGCTGGACACCAGCGGGATCTGCGCGGTCCGCGTCATCCGGCGGGCGATCTGCGGGGCGAGCAGCGCCACGAAGTCGACCGGACCGGCCGTCCCGGTGGCCACGGACGCGAGCACCACCCCGAGCAGTACGAGCCCGAGCCGGACGCGCCCGAGCCGCACGCCGAGCGCGGTCGCCGTGTCGTCGTCCATGCTGACGGTGCGCTGCGCGCGGGCCGCCCAGGCGATCGCGGGCAGCAGGATCAGCAGCGTGGAGCCGAGCAGCGCCGCCTCGGGCCAGGAGCGGCCGTTGAGGGAGCCGGTCATCCAGATCTGCGCCTGCTGCGCGACGAGGTAGTCGCCCTTCGTCATGAACAGCGTGGTGACGGACCGCAGCGCGATCGCGAAGCCGATGCCGATCAGCACGAACCGGGTGGCCTGCAGCCCGCCGCGCCAGGCGAAGACGTACACGAGCGCGGCCGCCGCGACCCCGCCCGCGATCGACACGTACGGCAGCACGGCGTACGAGGTGACGCCGAAGGTGAGCGCGCCCACGGTGAGCGCGCTCGCGCCCTGGCTGATGCCGATGATGTCGGGGCTGGCGAGCGGGTTGCGCGCAACGGTCTGGATCAGCGCACCCGCGACGCCGAACGCGGCCCCGACGAGCAGGCCGACGACCATCCGCGGCAGCCGCAGCGTCCCGACCACCAGCTCGTCGGGCGAGGGCTGCCCGAGGACGACCTTCAGGGCTTCGGCGGGGGATACGAAGCTTTCTCCTACGCAGAGGTAGGCGAGGGTGGCCGCGGCGAGGAGCAGGGTGAGGATCCCTGCGACCCATACGGATCGGCGGTGTACGAGGAACGAGGCCTGCCCGGCGCGGAGTACGGCGTATCCCGCTGGGCGTTGGCGTACAGGGCGCAGAGGGGTGGGCGCAGCGCCGGAACCGCCGCCCCCAGCGGTAGAGATAGCAGGAGTACGGGACTTCACGCCGCCACCGCCTTCCGCCGTACCAGCGTCACCAGGAACGGCACTCCGATCAGGGCCGTCATCACGCCCGCCGGGACCTCGCTCGGCGGGAAGATGACGCGGCCGACGGTGTCGGAGACGAGCAGCATGACCGGGCCGATCAGCGCGGCCATCGGCAGCACCCAGCGGTGGTCGCTGCCGACGATCGCGCGGGCGATGTGCGGCACCGCGAGGCCGATGAACGCGATCGGTCCGGCGGCGGCGACCCCGACGCCGGTCAGTACGGTCGCGCCGAGCCCGCCGACGACACGGACCGTCGCCACGTTCTGGCCGAGGCCCTTCGCCACGTCCTCGCCGAGCGCGAGCGCGTCCAGGCCGCGGGCCACGGACACCACGAGGACCACGCCGACGAGCAGGAACGGCCAGGTCTGCGCGACCACTTCGGCGTCCCGTCCGGCCACCGAGCCGACCTGCCAGAAGCGGAACTCGTCGAGCGCGGCGGCCTTCGTGGTGAGGACGGCCATGGTGACGGAGACGAGCAGCGCGTTGATCGCTGCGCCGCCGAGCGCCAGCTTCACCGGGGTGGCGCCGCCGCGTCCGCGCGCGGCGATGGCGTACACCGCGACGGAGGCGAGCCCGGCGCCGACGAAGGCGAACCACACGTACCCGGTCAGCTCGTGCACCCCGGCGAAGGCGATGGCGAGGACGACCGCCACGGACGCGCCCTGGCTGATGCCGAGGAGGCTGGGGTCGCCGATCGGGTTGCGGGTGATGCCCTGCAGCGCGGTACCGGCGAGGGCGAGGGCCGCGCCGACCATCAGGCCGATCAGCGTGCGCGGGACGCGCAGTTCGCGGACGACCTGGGCGGCGTCGCTCTGGCCGCCGTGCAGCAGCGCGTCGAGTACGGCGGTGGGGGCGATGGCGCGGGCGCCGACGGCGAGTGAGAGCAGCACGGCGACCGCGAGGGCCACAACTGCCGCACCGGTCAGGGCGATACGTCGGGCCACCGGCTTGCTGCGCGCGGCGGCGGGAGGGGCGGCGGCCATATGACCCTTTGAGGACGGAGAAGGACTGAGACAAGGAGTGAGATTAGGCTTGGCTAAGTGTAAGGGGCAGGGTTCCGGCCAGGATCGGCACAATGGCCGACATGGCATCGCACCAGCACCCCGAGTCCCAGTACCCCGGATCCCCGCTCCCCGTGGCCCCCGTATCCCCGCTCACCGTGGGCTTCGACCTCGACATGACCCTGATCGACTCGCGCCCCGGCATCAAGGCCGCCTACCAGGCACTTTCCGCGGAGACGGGCACGTTCATCGACGCCGACCTGGCCATCACCCGGCTCGGGCCGCCCCTCGACGAGGAGCTCGCGTACTGGTTCCCCGAGGAGCGGATACCGGAGATGGCCGACCGCTACCGTGAGATCTACCCCACACACGCCATCGCCCCGACCCTCGCGATGCCCGGCGCCCGCGAGGCCATCGCCGCCGTCCGGGCACAGGGCGGCCGCGCGATCGTCGTCACCGCCAAGCACGAGCCCAACGCCAAGCTGCACCTCGCCCACCTCGGCATCGAGGCGGACGCGGTGATCGGCTGGCTGTGGGCGGAGGCCAAGGCGGAGGCGCTGCGCGAACACGGCGCCACGGTGTACGTGGGCGACCACATCGGGGACGTACGCGGAGCCCGCAGCGCCGACGCGCTCTCCGTGGCCGTGCCGACCGGGCCGTGCGCACCGGACGAACTGCGCACCGCGGGCGCCGACGTCGTACTCGGCGACCTCACGGACTTCCCTCAGTGGCTGGCGTCCTACCGGGCCGCCGAGCGGGCCTGACGCCGCTGCACGGCGATGGTCCGCAGCACCCCGGCCGCGGCGATCACGAAGCCCACGCCCATCAGCATGCACACGGCGTACGCCACGGAGGGGAACGGCTCCGTGCCCAGGAACAGCGGGGCCACCGTGACCAGGGTGGCCACGGCCCCGACGAAGAAGACGATCGCGCCGAGCCGGACCAGCCGGTCACCCGCGCCGGACGGTGTGCCAGAAGGTGTGCCAGAAGGCGTGCCAGAAGGTGTGTCACTCACCCGGCCAGGGTAGTTCCCTGCGCGAGGAGAGCCGGACCGAGACCGAGAAAGCAGTCTTGTCACCTGCCACTGGACCATTAGCCTGGGTCCCGGCGGGTCAAGCGGCCCGCCAGACTGCTATCCAGGGCCGCGTGCGACGCGCGTACGAGAACAGACGAGGACGGACAGACGTGCCTACCGGCAAGGTCAAGTGGTTCAACAGTGAGAAGGGCTTCGGCTTTCTCTCCCGTGACGACGGCGGTGACGTCTTCGTTCACTCGTCCGTGCTGCCCGACGGAGTCGATTCACTCAAGCCCGGACAACGCGTGGAGTTCGGTGTCGTCGCAGGCCAGCGCGGGGACCAGGCGCTGTCCGTGACGCTCCTCGACCCGGCGCCCTCGGTCGCCGCGGCCCAGCGCCGCAAGCCCGACGAGCTGGCGTCGATCGTGCAGGACCTGACGACGCTCCTGGAGAGCGTCTCCCAGCAGCTGGAGCGCGGCCGCTACCCCGACAAGGCGCACGGCGCGAAGATCGCGGGCATGCTGCGCGCGGTCGCCGACCAGCTGGACGTCTAGACCCCAGAACCCGTAACCCTTTACGGAAACCGCAGTGCATCCCGGCCGAGGGGCGGTACCAGCCCCTCGGCCGCCGCGCGGGTGAGCAGCCCGCGCACGGCCGCGTAGCCGCTCTCGCCGAGGTCGGCCGTGAACTCGTTGACGTACAGGCCGATGTGCTGGTCCGCGACGGCCGGGTCCATCTCCTGCGCGTGCGCGAGGACATACCCCCGCGAGGCCTCCGGGTCGTCCCAGGCCATCCGCACCGAGGAACGGGCCGCCTCCGCAAGGGACTTCAGGACGTCCTCGCCGAGCGAGCGCTTCGCGATGATCGCGCCGAGCGGGATCGGCAGTCCCGTGGTGTGCTCCCAGTGCTCGCCCATGTCGGCGAGGCAGTGCAGCCCGTACTCCTGGTACGTGAACCGCGCCTCGTGGATGACGAGTCCGGCGTCGACCTTGCCGTCGCGCACCGCCGGCATGATCTCGTGGAACGGCAGCACCACGATGTCCGGGGCGCCGTCCCGCACCGTCTCCGCGGCCCACAGCCGGAACAGCAGATAGGCCGTCGACCGCTCGCTCGGCACCGCCACCGTCTTCCCGGCCAGGTCCGTGCCCGGCTCGCGGGTGAGCACGAGCGGCCCGCAGCCCCGGCCGAGCGCCCCGCCGCAGGGCAGCAGCGCGTACTCGTCGAGGACGTACGGCAGCACCGCGTACGACACCTTCAGGATGTCGAACTCGCCGCGCTCCGCCATGCCGTTGGTGAGGTCGATGTCGGCGAACGTGACGTCGAGCTCCGGCGCCCCCGGCACCTGTCCGTGCGCCCACGCGTGGAAGACGAACGTGTCGTTGGGGCAGGGCGAGTACGCGATGCGCAGGCTCACGGCGACTCCTCAGCGGGAAGGACCAGGACGGGAACGAGGGCGCCGAAAGCGGCGGTGAGCGCGGCCAGCGCGTCCCCGATGCGCCAGGCGGCACGGTCGCGGGGGCCCACCGCGTTGGACACGGCCCGCACTTCGAGCACCGGAACGCCGTGCGCGGCGGCGGCCTCGGCCACACCGAAGCCCTCCATCGCCTCGGCGGCGGCCCGCGGGTGGCGCTCCCGCAGCTCGGCGGCGCGGTGCGCGGTGCCGGTCACGGTGGAGACGGTGAGGACGGTGCCGGTACGGGCGCCGGTGACGGTGGCCGCGAGCCGTACGAGCGGAGGCGGCGGGGTGTGCTCGGCCGTACCGAAACCGAGGTCGGTGACCGACAGGAAGCCCTCGCCGGTCTCGGCGCCCAGGTCGGCGGCGAGGATCGCGTCGGCGACGACCACCGAGCCGACCGGCGACTGAGGCTGGAAGCCGCCGCCGATCCCCGCGGACACCACCAGGTCGTAGGGCTCACCGCGGAGTGCGGCCGTGGTGAGCGCGACGGCGGTACCCGCGGCGGCCGCGGCCGGGCCCACGCCGACGGCGACACAGTCGTAGGCCGACCGGTGCTCGGGCGGGGTCGCGGATACGGCCCGGGCCACAGCGTCCCGCTCGGCGGGAACCGCTGTGGCGATCAGAATCCGGGGCTCAGGAACTCCTACTCACCCTTCTTGAGCTCGAAGTGCCAGATGCCCTTGAGCTGGTTGCCGTCGGTCTCCACCAGCGAGACCTGCGCCTTCTTCAGCGCCGGGCCGCCCTGGCCGGAGGAGAAGAACACATTGCCGGGGATGGAGCGGTACGTCTTCTTGAACGGCTCCTGCTCGGCCTGCTGGCCGCCGATGAACAGGGTCCAGCCGTGCTCGGCGACCTCCGGGTCGACGCCGAAGCGGACCTTGTCGTCCATGCCGACCGTGATCGTCTTCTCGGCTTCCTTCTCCAGGCAGGACTTGATCTCGCTCTCGCCGATCGCCTTGTCCTCGCTGTAGCAGGCGGCCTCGGTGTTCACGGACGTGCCGTTGACCGTCACGGTCGCGAGCGGCGTCGGCTTTTCACAGGCCGAGAGGGCGAGAAGTCCGGCGGACACGGCGCCGAGGGCGGCAGCGGTGCGGCGGCCCTTGGCCGTCATACGCAGGGAGGTCATGCGCGAAAGGCTATCTGGCGCCCCCACACCTCCCGCCACGCGGGGTCCGGCGTGCCGTGCGCCCGCCCCGTCGCCGCAGGCCGGTGCCGTACGCCCGCCCCGCCCCGCCCCGCCCCGCAGGCCGCACCCTGCCTCGCGGAAGTGACGACACACTGTGACATCACTTCACGCGAGGGGCCTTCCCCTCCCGGTGCGCCACCCTGACCAGCCCCCGCACGGTCGTCAGCCAGCCGAGCGCCACGATGCACGCGCCCACACCCAGGCCGAGGCCGCCGTCCAGGGGCAGCGAGATGCCGACGCCGCCGCCGATCACCCACGACATCTGCAGCAGCGTCTCCGAGCGGGCGAACGCCGAGGTACGGACCAGCTCGGGCACGTCCCGCTGGATCAGCGCGTCCAGGGACAGCTTCGCGAGCGCCTGGCCGAGGCCCGCCACCGCTCCGAGCACGGCGATGAGCGGAGTGCCGTAGAACAGCGACGCGGCGATCGCGACGACCAGGACGAAGCCGACGACGGTCACGATGATCAGCTCCGGCGGCCGTTTGCGGAGCGCGGCGCCGACCGCCGTACCGAGCGCGTTCCCCACACCCGCCGCGACCGCCACCATGCCGAGGGACACGGCGGCGCTCTGCCCGCTGAGCGGCTCCTCGCGCAGCAGGAACGCCAGGAAGAAGATCAGGAACCCGGAGAGGCAGCGCAGCGAGGCGTTCGCGGCGAGCCCGTGCGTCACCGCCGGGCCGACCGTGCGCAGGCCCGGCTTCTTGCCGTGCGGCAGATGCAGATGCTCCTCGTCCGCCGCGAGCAGCGCGCGCGACTCACCGCGCGCAGAGTCGACCTTGTGCGGCAGCCGGAACGAAAGGAACGCCCCGAACAGAAACACCGCGCACGCCCCGTACAGCGGCCACTGCGGCCCGATCTGATGCAGCCCGGCCCCGATCGGCGCGGCCACACCGGTCGCGAGCAGCCCGCCGAGCGTCACCCGCGAATTGGCCTTCACCAGCGAGAACGTCGGTGGCAGCAGACGCGGTACGACGGCGCTGCGCACCACCCCGTACGCCTTCGACGCGACGAGGACGCCGAGGGCCGCCGGATACAGCTCGATCGACCCCGTGGCCACCGCGCCCGACAGGGTCAGCGCGAGCAGCACCCGCGCCAGCATCGAACCGGCCATCGCCGCCCGCCGGCCGTGCGGCAGCCGGTCCAGAAGCGGGCCGACCACGGGGGCCAGGAGTGTGAACGGGGCCATCGTGATCGCCAGATAGAGCGCGACCCGGCCGCGCGCCTCGTCCGTCGGCACGGAGAAGAACACCGTCGAGGCGAGGGCCACCGTGATCAGCACGTCGCCCGCGCCGTTCACGCCGTGCAGCTCGATCAGCTTGCCGAGACCGGACTCCCCCGCACCGTGCGCGTGCGTCGCCTTCCTGATGCCCTTCGCGGGGCCCGTGAACGGCAGGTGCAGGGCACGGCCGACCACGCGGCCCACTCTGCGCAGCGGGCTCGCTCGCTCGGGCGGCGGTGATCCGGGCGGTGGTCCGGGCCGTGATCCTGAAGGAGAGGCCACCCCGTCATAGTGCCCCAAGCCGGGCGTTCGGATACGGGTAAGGGGCGGCGGACGGTGTCTCGGTGGTCCCGGCCGAGACCTGTCGGAACCTTTTCGGAACCAAGCGGTGATCTTCTCGGGGCGGACGCCATGTGGGCTCGGGCGCTTCGAGGGGGTAGCGTGCGTAGCGCGCCTGCGGCGGTTGTTCTTGGCCGCGCGCCTCTTTGTCATCCCGCAGAATGGATGACGTAGGCGCGCCCGGGAGTGACCGGGCGCGGACGTCGACGCGGCCCACTGGTCCGCTCCGTCCGTGCCCCGCACCGAAGGACGGCGCACCCGTGAGACGGCGTAGGAGAGAAGCGATACCTGTGAGCGCAGCGACAACGCGAAGCCGCACCCCCGACCGCATGTGCGCCGAGGCGATCGGCCTCGCCAGGGCAGCGGCCGAGGAGGCCGCCGCACCCGGCGTCGTCGGTGAGCACGTCGAGGTGGTCTCCGAGGGGGACCGGGTCGTCACGCACTTCTTCGAGTGCAAGGAGATGGGGTACCGCGGCTGGCGCTGGGCCGTCACCGTCGCCCGCGCCTCCCGCGCGAAGATCGTCACCCTCGACGAGACCGTGCTGCTGCCCGGCCCCGACGCCCTCCTCGCCCCCGAGTGGGTGCCGTGGAGCGAGCGCCTGCGCCCCGGCGACCTCGGCCCCGGCGACCTCCTTCCCACCGACGCGGACGACCTGCGCCTGGAGCCCGGGTACACGGGCGAGGACGAGCCGGCCCCCAACTCTCCGGTCTCCGACGAGATGGCCGACCTGGTCGAGGCCGAGGACGCGGAGGTCACCGGCGGCCCGCCGGCCACCCTGTCGCTCGCCCCGCTGCGCGGCTCCATCGCCGCGGTCGCCGAGGAGCTCGGCATGCGCCGGGCCCGCGTCCTGTCCCGGTACGGCCTGCATGTCGCCGCCGACCGCTGGGAGGAGGGGTACGGCGCGAAGACGCAGATGGCCCAGGCGGCCCCCGCGACCTGCGTCAGCTGCGCCTTCCTGATGCCGCTCGCCGGCTCCCTGCGCCAGGCCTTCGGCGTCTGCGCCAACGAGTTCAGCCCCGCCGACGGCCACGTGGTGTCCCTCGCGTACGGCTGCGGCGGCCACTCCGAGGCGGCGGTCATGCCGAAGCCCCCGCGCCCGGCGCCGCACGCCTTCGACTCGATGAACGTCGACGTCCTCCCCCTCCGCCCCTCCCCGGAGGGCTCGGTCCCCACGGAACCGTCGGGCGACGGCTCGGAGGACTTGGGCCACAGCTAGGTCTTTCGGGGTACGGGGAGCTGGTCGCCCGGCACGTTCCGGTGCACGTTGTCGTCGCAGCCGTTCACCCGGCACGTGCGGGGTGCCCCGCGCCGTCGTAGCCGTTCACCCGGCACGTGCGGGGTGCCCCGCGCCCCCGAAGCCGTTCACCCGGCACGTGCCGCCGCGGCCGCTCTCCCACCCACCCGCCCCCACCCACGAGTCGCGCACTCACACCCGCAACGCACCGCCCGACAGCGCCCCGTACGCCGAAACCGGGAGCAGTGACCGCTCCCCCGTACGACGAAGCCAGGCCTCACGCTGCCAGGACCTAGCCAGGGGAGGCCCCGCTTTAGCGGGGTGGGGAATTGAATGGCTTCTCTGGGCTGCTCTGACCTCAACTGGGTGCACGGATGTGCACCGTTCATCCTTACCGCCTTTCTGACCCGCTAGACATGTGTCGTTTGTATAGTGATTGCGTGACTGTGGCCAGGAAGGTTCGCCGGTTCTCCGGCGGTGTGTATGACCTCGGGCTCCACGTGGTGTGGTGTCCGAAATACCGCCGTCCGGTTCTCGGCGGCCGGGTCGCGGAACGCCTGGACGAACTGATCCGGCAGAAGGCGGAGGAACGAGGTTGGGAGATCATCACCCTTGAGGTGATGCCCGACCGCGTCCACCTCTTCGTCAAACACGACCCGAAGTCGTCGGCCTCGTACGTGGCGAACCAGTTCAAGGGCTTCACTTCCCGCGTGCTGCGGGCGGAGTTCCCGCACTTGAAGTCGCGGATGCCCACGCTGTGGTCGTCGTCGTACTTCGCGGCATCGGTCGGCGCGGTACCGGCGGCGACGGTCGAGAAGTACATCAACACCCAGTGGGAACGCCCCCGGAAGAATCCGGAGGCCAGCGGCTTGTGATCCGCGCGTACAAGTTCCTCCTGCGTCCCACGGCTCGTCAGACGGCCGCGCTGGGCGAGATGCTGCGGGATCACTGCTCGCTGTACAACGGCGCCCTCCAGGAACGCCGGGACGCCTACCGGCACACCTCGAAGACGAGCATCAAGTACGGCGACCAGTCCGCCCAGCTCAAGGAGATCCGGGCGTTCGACCCCGAGCGTCAGGGACGCTGGTCGTTCTCCTCCCAGCAGGCCACCCTTCGCCGCCTGGACAAGGCATTCGCCGCGTTCTTCCGCCGCGTGAAGGGCGGGCAGACTCCGGGCTACCCGCGCTTCAAGGGCGTCGGGCACTTCGACACCGTCACCTTCCCCAAGGACGGTGACGGCTGCCGCTGGGACAGCACGCCCCACGACCCACAGACCCGCGTCCGCCTCCAAGGCGTCGGGCACATCCGCGTGCACAAGCACCGCCCCGTGCGCGGACGGGTCAAGACGATCAGCATCAAGCGCGAGGGCAACCGTTGGTACGTCGTCCTGTCCTGCGACGAGGTGCCCGCAGAGCAGCTGCCGGACACGGGCGCGGTGGTCGGCATCGACATGGGCGTCACCCACTTCCTGACCACCTCCGACGGCGAGCACATCGCCAACCCCCGCTTCCTCGAAGCAGCGGCCGACGAACTCGCCGAAGCGCAGCGGCACCTCGCCACGTTCCCCAAGCGCACCAGGCGGCGCACCAAAGCACACCGAGCCGCTACCCGCCGGGTGGCGAAGCTGTACGCGAAGATCCGCCGCCAGCGCCTGGACCACGCGCACAAGACCGCGCTCACTCTCGTGCGCGACCACGACATCATCGCCCACGAGCGGCTCAACACAGCGGGCATGACCAAGAACCCCGCCCCCAAGCCCGACCCCGAGCAGCCCGGCTGCTTCCTGCCGAACGGCGCCGCCGCCAAGACCGGACTCAACCGCAGCATCCTCGACGCGGGTTGGGGGGTGTTCCTCGCGATCCTCACCAACAAGGCTGAAAGCGCCGGTCGGACCGTCATCGCCGTGGACCCCCGCAACACCTCCCGCACGTGCCCGTCCTGCGGGCACACCGCGAAGGAGAACCGCGCCACCCAAGCGAAGTTCCAGTGCACGGCGTGCGGGTTCGCAGCGAACGCGGACCACGTCGGCGCGACGAACGTCCTCAACAGGGCCGGGCTGGCCCTCTGCGCGGCGGCCTAGCCACCGACACAGGAAGCCCGTGCGGTCACGCGTGGGTGGAGTCACGAATCCGCTCGGGCCCCACATCCCGCCCCCGTAGGGCCATGTCCAGGGCCCAGCGGCGGTGGGCCTGGGCGTGCTGCTCCGCCGGAACGAACTTCGGGTGGGCGTGGATGTGGACGTACGGGCGGAGGGTGTTCCAGAGGGGCGGGTCGACGTACACGGTCGTGTCGTCGGCGGCGTCCCGCGCGTACGGGCTGCTGCGGCGCGGCGGGGTGATCACGCGGCGCGGTGGGGGCGACGACGCCCCCGGGGCGGGCGTGCGGCGGCGGGTGCCGCTGGGCGGGAGGAGGCGGTCGAGGAGGCGGGCGAGCAGGTTCACGTCGTACGGGCCTTCCGCGTAAGGGAGTTCAGCTCCGCCACCCGCGCGCTCAGCAGCTCCGTGGCCGTCACCGGACGCACCCGGTCCGGCCGTACGTCCCACTCCCGCCCGCCGAGCAGCGGCCGCAGCTGCACGTAGCCGCCCTGATGCCCCATCACCTCGCCCACCCTGCCGGTCGCTTCGTCCCGTACGGGCTCACCGATCGGCGGTCGAGGCTCCCTCATCGCGCCGCCCCCAGCGCCTCGGCCAGCGTCCGCGCCGTCGCGACGTCGCAGCGGCCCAACTCGATGAGCGGGTACGGGTTCTCGCGAGCGCACGACAGCTGGTCCAGGCGGAACGACGGCAACTTGACCCCGACCGCCGCGAGCGCCGCCCGCAGCGCGTCCCGCACCGACTCCGCCTCCCTGATCCGCTCCTCGGCTGTGCTCATGACCTGCACCTCTCTGCTCTCTGTAGCGAACTGCTCACAGAGTGGCGTCGGCGTGCGTAGCTTGAGAAGGGGGTGCGGTGTGACCCGTCATTTGTCACGTGGGGAAGGGGAGTTGGTTGATGGCCAGCAAGTACGGGGAGTGGTTGAGGGCCCGGCGGGAGGCCCTCGGTAGGACGCAGGAGCAGGTGGCCCACGATGCGCACATGACGCGCAGTCATATCGCTCATATCGAGGCGGGGAGGCGGATTCCGTCGGCGGAGGACGCGCGGAGCCTGGACCGGGTACTCGGTACGGGGGATGTGCTGAGCAGCTTCCGCCCCGATGACGGCTCGGTGGTTGCGGACTACTTCGAGTCGGCGCGTGCCTTGGAGCGGCAGGCCGTCATGTTGCGGGAGTTCGCCCCTTCTCACGTACCGGGCATCCTGCAGACTCGGCGGTACGCGAACGCGGTGATTGGTGCCTCGTTTCCGCCGCTAGGTGCCGAAGAGCGTGACAGGCACGTTGTCACACGGCTTCAGCGGTCGGAGATCCTCCGCGATCCGGTCACTCCTGTGGTGTGGGCGCTGCTCGACGAGGCGGTGCTGCGCCGTCCGGTCGGCGGGGGAGAGGTGATGGCGGAGCAGGTCGAGCATTTGGTCGGCCTGGTGGAGGCGGAGCGCATCCGTGTTCATGTGATGCCGACGGCCAGGGGTACGTACCACGTGTTGCAGGGGATGGTGACGCTGATGTGGTTCGAGGATCAGCCTCCTGCTGCGTACACCGAGGGGTTGTCCGTCGGCAAGGTGCACGACTCTCCGGCGGTGGTCGAACGCCTCCAGAACGCATACGACCTTGCTTTGACTGACGCTCTGTCGTTGGATGAATCGTTGGCTTTTATGAGGGCACGAGCAAAGGAACATGAGCGCCATGACTGACCGCAGCATCGTCGACGCCAGCGCGCTGAGTGGCTGGCGCAAGTCGTCGTACAGCGGCGCCGAGTCCGGCTCCTGCCTCGAAGTCGTGGACGGGCACCCCACCGTCCCCGTCCGCGACTCCAAATCCCCCCAAGGCCCCGCCCTCCTCTTCACGCCGTCCACCTGGACCGCGTTCGTCGACGCGCTCAAGGCGGGCTGACCCGCGCACGGGGTCGGCCCGAAGGCCGTACGAATCCTGGCGGAGCCACCTCGCGCCCACTGCCGGGACGCGCCCCGGCCCTTCCACCGGCATCCTGGTGCACAGATGTGGACAGAAATCGGCGCCGCCCAGGCCGTGCGGGGCCGGGTGGCTGACCCGGTGCGGTGATCACCCGGTACCTTCAGGCGGCAGCAAGCACCCGCGGCAGCCCGCCGCCGACGAGGAGGACCACCGTGAGCAGATTCGTCCGGCCCGCGCCCGAAGGGGCCGACCCGTTCGGCACCGTGGGGCTGCGGCGGGCCGTGCTCGACGCGTGGGCCGCCGCTCCTGCACGGTTCCGGGAGGACGCCAACGCCGAGGAGGACCTCGCGCTCGGCGGGTACCGGGACCGGCTCGTCGTGGAGCTCGCGCAGAACGCCGCCGACGCCGCTGCCCGAGCGAAAGTTCCCGGGCGGCTGCGGCTCACCCTCCGTGACGGGGTGCTCGCCGCCGCGAACACCGGGGCGCCGCTGGACGCGGCCGGAGTCGAGTCGCTCAGTACGTTGCGAGCCTCCTCGAAGCGGGACAGCGGGGGGAGTGCGACCGTCGGACGGTTCGGGGTCGGCTTCGCCGCCGTCCTTGCCGTGAGTGACGAGCCCGCCGTGGTCGGCCGGTCCGGTGGCATCAGGTGGTCGCTGGCCGAGGCGCGCGAGCTGACCGCCGCCGTCGCCGCTGAACGCAGCCCCGAGCTCGGCGAGGAGATCCGCCGCCGGGACGGTCATGTGCCGCTGCTGCGGCTGCCGTTCGCGGCGGAGGGGTCCGCGCCCGACACGTACGACACCGTCGTCATCCTGCCGCTGCGGGACGCCGCCGCCGAGGCGCTGGTCGAGCGGCTGCTTGAGGGGGTCGACGATGCCCTCCTCCTCGCGCTGCCCGGGCTGACGGAGGTCAGCATCGAGAACGGCGACCGCACCCGCACCCTCACCCGCGATCACGACGGCCCGTACGCCCGGATCGCCGACTCCGTGCACGGTACGACCCGCTGGCGGACCGTGGAGCGCAACGGGCGGCTCGATGGGGAGCTGCTGCGGGACCGGCCCACCGAGGAGCGGGCGCGGCCGCAGTGGTCGGTGACGTGGGCGGTGCCCGTGGACGGGGAGGGGGCGCCGCAGAGGCCCCGTACCGCGCCCGTCGTGCACGCGCCGACTCCGAGTGACGAGGCGCTCGGGGTGCCGGCGCTGCTGATCGGCTCGTTCCCGCTCGACACCACGCGCCGGCACGCCGCGCCGGGCCCGCTGACGGACTTCCTGGTGGCGCGGGCGGCCGAGGCGTACGCCCAACTCCTCGCTGAATGGCGGCCGTTGACGACCGGGATCATCGATCTCGTGCCGGGTGCCCTGGGCGCCGCCGCCCTTGACGGCGCGCTGCGCACCGCCGTGCTCGAACTGCTTCCGCGCACCGCGTTCCTCGCCCCGGCCGCACCGCCGGACGAGGACGAGGAGGGCGAGGAGGGCAAGCCTGCCGCGCTGCGGCCCTTCGAGGCCGAGGTCGTCGAGGGCGCCGGGGACGAGACCGTACGCGTGCTCGCCGAGGTGCTGCCGACGCTGCTGCCCGCGGGCCTGGAGCGGCGCGTCGAGCTGCGCACCCTCGGGGTGGCGCGGCTGCCGCTGCAGGACGCCGTGGACCGGCTGGCGGGGCTCGAACGGGGGCCGGGCTGGTGGTGGCGGCTGTACGAGTCCCTCGCCGGGGTCGACCCGGACCGGCTGAGCGGGCTTCCCGTTCCCCTGGCGGACGGGCGTACGGCGATCGGGCCGCGGCACCTGCTGCTGCCCGGGCCCGACACCCCCGAAGGGCTGGCCCGGCTCGGCCTGAAGGTCGCGCACTCCGAGGCCGCGCACCCGCTGCTCGAAAAGCTGGGCGCCCTGCCCGCCACGCCGCGCGCCGTCCTCACCACCCCGCAGGTGCGCGCGGCCGTCGCCGCCTCCCTCGACGACGACATCTGGGACGAAGACGCCCTGGACAACGACGAGTTGGCGGAGATCGTGCTCGCGCTCGTCCGGGACGCGGGCCTCGAACCCGGCGACGAACCCTGGCTCGGCGCGCTCGCCCTGACCGACGACGAGGGCGAGCCCGCGCCCGCCGGTGAGCTGGTCCTGCCCGGCAGTGACTTCGCCGCCGTCATGCGTGAAGGCGAACTCGCCCTCGTAGAGCAGGAGTTGGCCGACCGCTGGGGTGGGCCGCCGCTCGCCGCGTGCGGGGTGCTCGCGGGCTTCACGCTGGTCCGCGCCACCGATGTCGTACTCGACCCGGACGAACTGGAGCCCCGTGAGGGGGACTTCGCGGAGCCGGACGACGCGGGGCTGCTCGACGCGGTCGACGTGTGGTGCGAGGACGTCCTCGACCAGCTGCCCGACACGCCCGTACCGCCCGTCGCCACCGAACTCGTCGCCGTACGCGATCTCGACCTCGTCGACGACGACCGCTGGCCGCAGGCGCTCGCGCTGCTCGCCCAGCCGCCGCTGCGGGACGCGCTGACGCAGCCGGTGCGGGTGCTGCTGCCCGACGGCACCACCGAGTCCGTACGCCCGTACACCGCCTGGTGGCTGCGCGGGCACCCGGTGCTCGACGGGCGGCGCCCGGCCGGACTGCGCGCCGCGGGCGCCGATCCGCTGCTCGCCGGGCTCTACGAGGAGGCGGACGCCTCCGGGTTCGAGGACGAGCAGGTGCTGCGGGCGCTCGGCGTCCGTACGTCCGTGGCCGCGCTGCTCGACGAGCCGGGCGGCGCGGCGGAGCTCCTTGACCGCCTCGCCGACCCCGATCTCGCCGTCTCCGCAGCCCAACTGCACGCGCTGTACGGGGCGTTGGCCGAGCTCGACCCGGAGCAGGTGACGCTGCCGGAGGAGCTGCGGGCCGTGGTCGACGGGCGCGTGACGGTGGTGGACGCGGCCGACGCGGTGGTCGCGGACGCGCCGGATCTGCTGCCGCTGACGGCTGGGCTCGCGCTGCTGCCGGTCGCCCCGGCGCGGGCGGCGGACCTCGCGGAGCTTTTGCAGGTGCGGCGGTTGAGCGTCGAGGTGGCGGCGGAGGTACCGGACGAGGGCGTCGAGCACGCGGTACAGGATGCGGTACGTACGCTGCTCGGAGCGGCGACTCCGGCTTCGTACCGGGAACACGAGGAGCTGCTGGTGGGCGGGGTTGAGCTGGACTGGCGCCGGACGCCGGACGGCACCGTCCACGCGGCGACCCTGGAGGGCGTCGCGGCGGGCCTCGCCTGGGCGGCGCGGCAGTGGCCCCGGCGGTTCGAGGTGGCGGTCCTCCTCGAAGATCCCTCCCGCACAACGGAGTTGAGCCGGGACCGCTGGTTCGACTGATTTTTCCCCCTCCCCGCCCCTTCTCGAAAGACCTGCGGTCGGCTCCTGGGGGCCAGCCCCCAGACCCCCGCTCCTCAATCGCCGGAGGGGCTGAATTTCACGCCGGGAACCGTCTGTCCACCCACCGGAACGCGACCTCCACCAGCACCGCCGCCGCCGCAGCGATCCCCACCGCCGACCACGGCATCGTCGCCCCCACCAGCTTCAGCTTGAACATGTCCTGGAGCCACGGCACGACCATGACGAGCAGGAAGCCCGTGCCCATCGCGGCCACCAGGCAGACCCGCCACCAGGTGTAGGGGCGGGCGATGATCGCCAGGACCCACATGGCGATCAGGAACAGCGTCAGCGTCGCCGCGCTGGTCTCCGCCTCGCGCGCGCCCGCCCCCGCGTAGTGGGCGCGGGCGAGCAGGTACGTACTGAACGTCGCGAGGGCCGCGATGATGCCGCCGGGGATCGCGTACCGCATGACCCGGCGGACGAAGTGGGCCTTCGCGCGCTCCTTGTTCGGGGCGAGCGCGAGGAAGAACGCCGGGACGCCGATGGTCAGGGTGGACAGGAGCGTCAAGTGCCGGGGCAGGAACAGGTACTCGACCTGGGTGCAGACCACAAGCAGGGCAAGCAGCACCGAGTAGACGGTCTTGACGAGGAACAGCGTGGCGACGCGCGTGATGTTGCCGATGACGCGGCGGCCCTCGGCGACCACCGAAGGCAGCGTCGCGAAGCTGTTGTTGAGCAGCACGATCTGGGCGACGGCCTTGGTGGCCTCGGAGCCGGAGCCCATGGACACGCCGATGTCGGCGTCCTTGAGTGCGAGCACGTCGTTGACGCCGTCGCCGGTCATCGCGACCGTGTGCCCCTTGGACTGCAGCGCGCCCACCATGTCCCGCTTCTGCTGCGGCGTGACCCGCCCGAACACCGCGTTGGCGTCGAGCGCCTCCGCCATCTCCCCCTGCTCCTTCGGCAGGGTGCGGGCGTCCACGGTGCGCTCGGCGCCGGGCAGGTCCAGCTTGGCGGCGACGGCGCCGACGGAGATCGCGTTGTCCCCGGAGATCACCTTGGCCTGGACGCTCTGCTCCTCGAAGTAGCGCAGGGTGTCGGAGGCGTCGGGGCGCAGCCGCTGCTCCAGGACGACCAGGGCGTGCGGGCGGGCGCCGGCGGAGACGTCGGGGGCGTCCAGGTCCGTACCGCCGCGGGCGAGGAGGAGGACGCGCAGGCCCTGGTGGTTGAGGTCCTCGATCTCGTCGAGCAGGGCGTCCGCGGCGGGCAGCAGGACGTCGGGGGCGCCGAGCAGCCAGGTGGAGGTCTCGCCGTCGCCCTCGCTGAAGCTGGCGCCGCTGTACTTGCGGGCCGAGGAGAACGGCAGCGACTCGATGCAGCGCCACTCCTCGCTGTCCGGGTAGGCGTCGATGATCGCCTGGAGCGAGGCGTTGGGCCGCGGGTCGGACTCGCCGAGGGCGCCGAGGACCTTGGTCACGTACGCCTCGTCGGCGCCGTGCAGCGGCCGGACCTCGGTGACGTCCATGCCGCCCTCGGTGAGGGTGCCGGTCTTGTCGAGGCAGACGGTGTCGACGCGCGCGAGCCCTTCGATGGCGGGCAGTTCCTGGACGAGGCACTGCTTGCGGCCGAGCCGGATCACGCCGATCGCGAAGGCCATGGACGTGAGGAGCACGAGCCCTTCGGGGATCATCGGGACGATGCCGCCGACGGTGTACGCGATGGACTCCTTGAACTCGTCGTTCTTCACGACGAGTTGGGAGATCACCAGGCCGATGGAGGTCGGCACCATCAGCCAGGTCACGTACTTGAGGATGGTGGAGATGCCGGAGCGCAGCTCGGAGTGGACGAGCGTGAAACGGGAGGCCTCCTCGGCGAGTTGGGCCGCGTAGGCCTCGCGGCCGACCTTGGTGGCGGTGAAGGCGCCGCCGCCCGCGACCACGAACGAGCCGGACATCATGACGTCCCCCGGCTTCTTCACCACGGGGTCGGCCTCGCCGGTCAGCAGCGACTCGTCGACCTCCAGGCTGTCGGTCTCGACGCACGCGCCGTCGACCACGATCTTGTCGCCCGGCCCGATCTCGATGAGGTCGCCGAGCACGATCTCGGAGGTGGAGATCTCGGCGGCCCGCCCGTCCCGCCGGACCGTGGGTCTGGTCTCGCCGATCACGGCCAGGTTGTCGAGGGTCTTCTTGGCGCGGAGCTCCTGGATGATGCCGATGCCGGTGTTGGCGAGGATCACGTACCCGAAGAAGGTGTCCTGCCACGGCGCGACGAACATCATGATCACCCAGAGGACGCCGATGATCAGGTTGAACCGGGTGAGGACATTGGCGCGGACGATGTCGATGACGGAGCGGCTGGAGCGCACCGGCACGTCATTGACCTCGCCGCGGGCGACACGCTCGGCGACCTCGGCGGTGCTGAGCCCAAGCGCCGCCACCGCCGGAGTCGCCGGATGCCTGGATCCCGCTCCCGGCCCGGCGTCGAGGGCGGTCCCCTGCCGTGCGGGGTCCGGCCCCTCGGTGTCGATATGTGCCCGCTGCGTCATGGTTCCGACGGTACGGGCCACGGGCGCCGCTCACCCGTCGAGTGCAGGGGAATCAGGGACGGGTCAGGGGAACCCCTGGGGGCTCTGCGACCTGGGTACTACGGGGCGTGGGACCTGGGGGCCATGGAGTCGAGTCCGGGGCTGTGGAGTCGACTCCGGCGAGGCGAATCCGGGGCTACGGGGTCGTCGACTCCGGCGAAGCCGCCTCGGCAGCTTCCCGCTCGGCCGCGTCCCGCTCGGCCGCGTGCCGTTTGATGGCCGCGTCGCGTCCCCTTACGTACCAGATGCCGATGCAGCCGAGGCCCGCGCCGGCCAGGCAGGTCCACACCCACCAGGTCTGGCCGCGGTCGTCGAACCAGCCGTAGAAGGGGAGCTGCACGAGGAAGAGGACGAACCAGAGGATCGTGCCGCCCGTGATGGTGGCGACGACGGGGCCTTCGAGCGGCTCCGGCGCCTCGTACTTGGGTGTCCACTTCGCCATGTGCTCAAGCTTACGAGGCCCGTACGGGCGGGAGCGCGGGGCCTCGGGGGATCCCCGGCGGCGCAAGGGTCTACGCGCGGAGATAGCGATTTTTGCCCTATGTATTCATACTGAAACGGCTTGAGTCTGACCACTTTTCTTCGTAAGAAGCTACAAGGTGCGCGTGACTCGGCCGCCCCCCACAGCACCCTTTCGGCGAGCCCCGCCATGAACGTCTGAGGTTCACGCATGACCCCCTCGGCCACGGTCGACGACCCCAAGCAGTCCCCGTCGGGGGAGCCCACCGGCGCACTCGACCGGTACTTCAAGATCACTGAGCGGGGTTCGACCCTGGCCCGCGAGGTCCGCGGCGGTTTCGCCACCTTCTTCGCGATGGCCTACATCATCGTGCTCAACCCGATCATTCTGGGCAGCGCGAAGGACATGTACGGCAACCAGCTGGACAATGCCCAGCTGGTCACGGCGACCGCGCTGACGGCGGCGTTCACCACGCTCCTGATGGGCGTCATCGGCAACGTCCCGATCGCCCTCGCCGCCGGTCTCGGCGTGAACACCGTCGTCGCCCTCCAGCTCGCCCCCCGGATGAGCTGGCCCGACGCGATGGGCATGGTGGTCCTCGCGGGCTTCGTCGTGATGCTGCTCGTCGCCACCGGTCTGCGCGAGCGGGTCATGAACGCGGTGCCGCTCGGCCTGCGCAAGGGCATCGCCATCGGTATCGGCCTGTTCATCATGCTGATCGGCCTCGTCGACGCCGGTTTCGTCTCGCGCATGCCCGACGCCGCGCACACCACCGTCCCGCTCCAGCTGGGCGCCGACGGCCACCTCAACGGCTGGCCGGTCCTCGTCTTCGTCCTCGGTGTGCTGCTCACGCTCGCGCTGATCGTCCGCAAGGTGCCGGGCGCGATCCTGATCTCGATCGTCGTGATGACGATCGTCGCGATGGTCATCAACGCCGTGGCCACCGTGCCCTCCTGGGGACTGACCACCCCGAAGTGGCCGGGCAACCCGGTCGCCTCGCCGGACTTCGGGCTCGTCGGTCAGGTCAGCCTGTTCGGCGGCTTCGAGAAGGTCGGCCTGCTCACGGGCATCCTCTTCGTCTTCACCGTGCTGCTCTCCTGCTTCTTCGACGCCATGGGCACGATCATGGCCGTCGGCGAGGAGGCCGAGCTGATGGACGAGAACGACAACATGCCGGGCATGAACAAGGTCCTGTTCGTCGACGGCGTCGCGGTCGCCTGCGGTGGCGCCAGCTCCTCCTCGGCGACCACCTGCTTCGTGGAGTCCACGGCCGGTGTCGGCGAGGGCGCCCGTACCGGATTCGCGAACATCGTCTCCGGTGGCCTCTTCACGGTCGCGCTGTTCCTCACGCCGCTCGCCACGATGGTGCCGTCCGGCGCGGCGACCCCCGCGCTGCTCGCGGTGGGCTTCCTGATCCTGTCCGGTTCGATCGGCGCGATCGACTGGAAGGACTACACGATCGCGATCCCGGCGTTCCTCACGATGGTGATGATGCCGTTCACGTACTCGATCACGAACGGCATCGGCATCGGCTTCATCACGTTCACGGTGCTGCGGGTCGCCGCCGGACGGGCGCGCGAGGTGCCGGTGGCGATGTACGCGGTCTCCGCGGTGTTCGCCTTCTACTACCTGATGCCGGCACTCCAGCTGACGTAAGTCCCTGGGGTCTAGCGCCAGGTGTGCTTGCCGCCGACGAGGAGCGTGTGCTCAAGGACGTCCTCCATCGGGTCGTCGATCTGACCGGTGTGGACGAGCGTGACCACGGGCGCGTTGTGCGAGTTCGTGTGGGTCTCGTCCGCGGCCGCGCTACCCGCGGCCGCCGCGCTGAACGTCATCACCAGGGGCAGAAGGGTCATCATCTTTTTCATGCCGTGATCAACGACGCCGTTGATCACGGGATGCGCTGCGTCAACCGGCAGGTTCCGCAGCTGGGCGATCACCGCACCCCGTAGAACTTCTCCGTCTCCTCGACGGCCGTCTTGAACCGCTCGTCGAAGTCGTCACGAATGAGCGTCCGGACCACGTAGTCCTGGACGCTCATTCCTCTTTTCGCCGCGTGACCCCGGAGCCGGTCGAGCAGCTCTCCGTCTATGCGCAGGCTGAGCACGTTGGTCTCCATGCACATCAGGGTCGCCGGACTGTGACGGGCGGTGTGTCACTTTCCGCAGCCGTCTCACTCATATGGGTGATCTGGATCGATTCCGCTTCCGTGCGGCCCAGGTAATGGGCTGTTCCTTAGTCAGGGTAATGAGTTATGCTAACGAACATGCCGGACCTCTCCCATGGCGACGACGTAGCCGCCGTGAACGCACTCCGCTCCGCGATCATGCGCATCGGGCGCCGCCTCAAGCATCAACGGGTCGACGAGTCGCTGAGCCCGACCGAGATGTCGGTGCTCGGCACCCTCGCCCGGTGCGGCTCCGCGACCCCGGGCGAGCTCGCCCGCAAGGAGCACGTACAGCCGCCGTCGATGACCCGCATCGTGGCCCTGCTCGAAGCCAAGGGACTGGTCCGGCTTGAGCCGCATCCCGAGGACCGCCGCCAGAAGGTGGTCAGCCAGACCGAGACCGCCGAGGCGATGCTCGAGGAGAGCCGCCGCAAGCGGAACGCCTGGCTGGCCCAGCTGGCCGAGGGCCTCGACGAGGAGGAGTGGGAGAAGCTGCGCGCAGCCGCCCCCGTCCTGGAGAAGCTCGCCCACCTGCAATAACCACCCGCACGACCACCCGCACAACCACCCGCACGATCGTCAAGTACCAAGGAGGCGAACTCTTTTGAGTACGGGATCCGGAGCAGACTCCGCCCCCGCACCAGCCACCCACGACACCCCCGTCCGCACCGACTCCCGCAAGCCGAGCATGTTCAGCTCGCTGAAGGTCCGTAACTACCGGCTCTTCTTCACGGGTCAAGTCGTCTCCAACACCGGCACCTGGATGCAGCGCATCGCCCAGGACTGGCTGGTGCTCAGCCTCACCGGCTCCGCCACCGCCGTCGGTATCACCACCGCGCTGCAGTTCCTGCCGATGCTGCTCTTCGGGCTCTACGGCGGCGTGCTCGTCGACCGGCTGCCCAAGCGGAAGCTGCTGTTCTTCACCCAGACCGCGATGGGTCTGACCGGTGCCGCGCTCGGTGTGCTCACCCTCAGCGGGCACGTCCAGGTCTGGCACGTCTACCTCACCGCGTTCCTGCTCGGCCTCGTCACCGTCGTCGACAACCCGGCGCGGCAGACCTTCGTGTCGGAGATGGTCGGCAAGGAGCAGCTGGCCAACGCCGTCAGCCTGAACTCCGCGAACTTCCAGTCCGCGCGCCTGGTCGGGCCCGCCGTCGCCGGTGTCCTGATCACCGCGGTCGGCAGCGGCTGGGCGTTCCTGCTCAACGGCCTCTCCTTCCTGGCGCCGATGGCCGGCCTCGCCCTGATGCGTACGGCCGAGCTGTACAAGGTGGAGCGGGCGCCGCGCGGCAAGGGCCAGCTGAAGGAAGGCCTCAAGTACGTCGCCGGGCGGCCCGAGCTGATCTGGCCGATCGTCCTCGTCGGGTTCATCGGCACCTTCGGGTTCAACTTCCCGATCTGGCTCAGCGCCTTCGTCGACGACGTGTTCGGCGGCGACGCCGGGACGTACGGCCTGCTCAACACCCTGATGGCGGCCGGTTCGCTCGCCGGTGCGCTGCTCGCCGCCCGCCGCGCCACCTCGCGGCTGCGGCTGCTCGTCGGGGCCGCGCTCGCCTTCGGGCTGCTGGAGATCGTGGCGTCCTTCGCGCCCACGTTCTGGCTGTTCGCGGCGCTGCTCGTGCCGCTCGGCATGCTGGGCCTGACGGTCAACGTGACCGCCAACTCCAGCGTCCAGATGGCCACCGACCCGATCATGCGGGGCCGCGTCATGGCCCTGTTCATGATGGTCTTCACGGGCGGTACGCCGGTCGGCGCGCCCCTAGTCGGCTGGATCACCGACACGTACGGTGCCCGGATCGGCTTCGCCGCGGGCGGCCTGATCGCCGCGCTCGCCGCGGGCACGGTCGGCCTGATCCTGGCCCGCGTCGGCGGCCTGCGCCTGAAGGTGGGCATGCACCACGGCCACCCGCAGGTCCGCTTCGTGCCGCGGGATCGGCTGGCCACGGCGGCGTGACGCTGTGCCCCCGGACAGCTCTGGGGGCTCCGCCCCCAGGCCCCCGCTCCTCAAGCGCCGGAGGGCTCAATATTGAGCCCTCCGGCGATGGGGACCCGTGCAGACTGGGTCGATGAGACTCTTCGCCGCCGTTCTGCCCCCGGCTGTCGCCGTCCATCAACTCCTCCGCGAGGTGCGCGAGTTGAAGCGGCTGCCCGGGGCCGACGAGTTGCGCTGGACCGAGCGGGCCGGATGGCACTTCACGCTGGCGTTCCTGGGCGACGTACCCGAGGAGACCCGGCCCGAGCTGCGGGAGCGGCTCGCGCGGGCCGCCCACCGCACCGCGCCGTTCCGGCTCGCCCTGCGCGGCGGCGGCCGGTTCGGGGACCGGGCGCTCTGGGTCGGGGCGGACGGCGAGCTCGATGTGATGCGGCGGCTCGCGGAGCGGGCGGAGGCGGCCGCGCGCAAGGCGGGCCTCGCCATGGAAGGCCACCGCCGCTACACCCCGCACCTCACCCTCGCCCGCAGCCGCGCCGCCGTCGTCGACCTGCGCCCGTACGTCGAAGTGCTCGCCGGATTCGCCTCGGAGCCGTGGACGGTCGGCGACCTCGCGCTCGTGCACAGCCGACTGCCGCGCAGTGGTGTGCCGGGGGAGCGGCCGCGGTACGAGGAGGTCGAGCGCTGGCCGCTCGGGGGCGCCGGTTAACCTCGAAGGGTGGACCCGAAGACCCGTAACCGGATCATGGCCGGTGTACTTGTGCTGATGTTCGTCGTCGTGGCGGTGGCGTCGGCCGTGGGGTGAGGCACCCGCGTACGGCCGACGCCCTCGCGTACTGAGCCGTCCGAGCTACCAGGCGAAGGCCTCCGGCGACGGGCCGGGACCCGGGAAGATCTCGTCCAGGGACGCGAGTACCTCGTCGCCCAGCTCCAGCTCGACCGCGCGCAGCGCCGAGGCCAGCTGGTCGGCGGTGCGCGGGCCGACGATCGGGCCGGTCACCCCGGGCCGGGTGAGGAGCCAGGCCAGGGCGGCCTCGCCGGGTTCGATGCCGTGCTTGTCGAGCAGGTCCTCGTAGGCCTGCACCTTCTCCCGCATCTGCGAGTTGGCGAGTGCGTCGGCGCTGCGGCCGCTGGTCCTGCGCCCGCCCTGCGCCTCCTTCTTGATGACGCCGCCGAGCAGTCCGCCGTGCAGCGGCGACCACGGGATGACCCCGAGTCCGTACTCCTGCGCGGCCGGGATCACCTCCATCTCGGCGCGGCGCTCGGCGAGGTTGTAGAGGCACTGCTCGCTGACCAGGCCGTAGCTGCCGAGGCGGCGGGCGGTCTCGTTGGTCTGGGCGATCTTCCAGCCGGGGAAGTTGGAGGAGCCGGCGTAGAGGATCTTGCCCTGCTTGATCAGTACGTCGATGGCCTGCCAGATCTCCTCGACCGGGGTGCGGCGGTCGATGTGGTGGAACTGGTAGAGGTCGATGTGGTCCGTCTGGAGCCGCTTGAGGGAGGCGTCCACGGCGCGGCGGATGTTGAGCGCGGAGAGGCGGTCGTGGTTGGGCCACACATCGCCGTCGCCGGCCATGTTGCCGTACACCTTGGTGGCGAGCACGACCTTGTCGCGCCGGTCGCCGCCCTTGGCGAGCCAGCTGCCGATGATCTCCTCGGTACGGCCCTTGTTCTCGCCCCAGCCGTACACATTGGCGGTGTCGAAGAAGTTGACGCCCGCGCCGAGCGCGGCGTCCATGATCGCGTGACTCTCCGGCTCGTCGGTCTGCGGGCCGAAGTTCATGGTGCCGAGGACGAGTCGGCTGACCTTGAGTCCCGTGCGTCCAAGCTGCGTGTACTTCATGGGTGTACAGCGAAGTGCGTGGAGTGGGCTCTAGGCAAGGGTCACCGTCCCTCGCGGTGGAAGTCGGAGGTGTCGAGGGTGACGCCGATGACGGTGTGGGTGAGGTCGATCTCTTCGCCGAAGTCAGCCTTCGACTCTGACCGGTATTCGCCGTTCTTGGGGTCGGTGTAGACGTGGCACCGGCCCTGGTAGGGGTCGACGACGAGGTAGAGGGGGACTCCGGCTTCGGCGTAGGCGTCCTTCTTCGGGCCGTAGTCGTTCATTCCGGTGCTTCGGCTGATGACTTCGGCCGTGAACTCGACGTCCTGGTACCGCCACTGGCCCTTGGCGTTCTTGACGGCATCCGCTTTGAGCAGCGTGACGTCGGTGGCGAAGCCGTTGAGATATCCGGGGTAGTCGATCCGCACGTCGGACTTGAGGCGCTTGCGCGGGTACTTGGTGCGCAGCTGGTCGAGGATGTCGAAGATGATTTCCCAGTGGTTGTCCCGCTGCGGCGACATGAAGAGGTGCCCCCCGACGAACTCGGTCTTGTATCCCTCGGGGATGGGCATCTTTTCAAGCCACTCGAACATCTCGTCCAGAGTGCGCTCGTCGTTGCTTTCGGCCATCTCGATCCTGTCGGTCTCTACGACGGTCATCGTGGCGCTCCTCCCCGGGCGCCCATCGGTCACGGGCACCCGCGCAGTACAACGATACGCACGGTGACCGAGTCACGGGGAGTTCGAACCTTTATCCGGAGTACGGCTCTCCGAGGTCCCACGCCTGGTACATCGCGTCCGCGAACGCCTCCGCCAGTTTGTGCTCGCCGGAGGCATTCGGGTGCGTGCCGTCGTACGTGTCGAGGTCGATGTCGTACGACGGCGGGACCGAGGCGAGGAGGACGGGGGAGCGGTCCGTGTCGAGGTCGGCGACCGTCTTCGCGAGGAGTTCGTTGAAGTGGTCGACCTCCGCGGCGAACGAAGGGTCCGTGCGGGCGCGGACGTTGGGGATGACCGGCAGGATCGCGACCGCGATCCGGGGGTTCGCGGCGCGGGCCTCGGTGAGGAACGTGCCGACGTTGGCCGCGGTCTGCTCGGCGTCGGTGTAGAAGCCGAGGTCGATCAGGCCTAGGGAGACGAGGAGCAGATCGGCGCGCTGCTCGCGTACGGTCTCGCCGATCAGCGGGGCCATGTGCAGCCAGCCCTCGCCCCAGCCGGCGAGATGGCGGCGCGGGAAGGCGGGCTCGACGCCGGCCGCGTACTCGTGCGAGACGGGGGCGTCGGCGGCCTTGTCGTAGAGCGTCTCGCGCGGGCCGACGATCTGGAACGGGCCGCCGTACGAGCTGCGCAGGTGCTGCCACATGCGGTGGCGCCAGGTGTGTTCGCCGGCGCTGCCGATGGTCATCGAGTCACCGACGAAGAGGAGCCTGAGCATCCGCTCATCATTCCGGATGCGGGGGGCCGCGGCACCGGCCCGTGGTGTGAGGCTGCACACGTGGGGCCTACGTGTCAGGCGCCTACGTCTCGGGGGCCTGCGCCTCAAGGGCCTCCACCTCACCTGGCAGTCTGGGCGCATGCGTTCACTTGTGGGTGTGACGGGTGTGACCGGGGCGGCGGCGCTCCTGCTGCTCAGCGCGGCGGGTCCGGCGGCTGCCGCCGACGGGGGAAATGACGGGTTCACGATCGAGGACCCGAGGATCACCGAGTCCAGCGGCCTCGCCGCGAGCCGCGCGCACCCGGGGATCTACTGGACGCACAACGACAGCGACGACGGCGCCCACCTCTACGCGGTCGACTCCCGCACCGGGAAGACCGTCGCCACGCTCACCCTCAGCGGGGTGGGTGAGCCGCGCGACGTGGAGGCCGTGTCGATCGGCCCGGACGGCGACCTGTACGTGGGCGACATCGGGGACAATCTCGGCGGCACCTGGGACCACGTGTGGATCTACCGCCTCCCCGAGCCGAAGCAGCTGCGGGACGCGACGGTGAAGGCGACGCAGTACGTGGTGAAGTACGCCGGAGGGGCGCGGGACGCCGAGGCGCTGATGGTGCATCCGAAGACGGGCCGGGTTTATGTCGCCGACAAGAAGCGCGACGGCGGCGGCGGGCTCTACGAGGGGCCGGCCGAGCTGTCCGCCTCGGGCACCAATGTCTTCCGGAGGGTCGCGGACGTCGACCTCTGGACGACCGACGGCGCCTTCTCGCCGGACGGCCGACGGCTGCTGCTTCGCGGCTACTTCGAGGCGTCCTCGTACACCTGGAAGGGCGGCAGGCCGGTCGGCCCCGAGCGGGCGGACGTGCCGTTGCAGCGGCAGGGCGAGTCGGTGACGTACAGCCCGGACGGGACGACGCTGATGTACGGCTCGGAGGGCCGGGGCAGCGAGGTCGAGCCGATCGAGGTGCCGGGGGCGGTGGACGACGAGCCGGTCAAGTCGCCGCTGGAGAACGGGAGTTCGGCATCCAAGGGCGGTGACGGTGAGGGTGACGGGCTCGTGTCCGGAACGGTCGTGGTCGGGCTGATCGTCATGGCGGCCGTGTTCGGCCTGCGGAGGCTGTTCCGCAAGGGGTGAGCGGGACTTTACGGAAACGGTCTGGGGGTGCACCTCGTAGTGCAGCGTCCGGTACCCGCGGATGCGGTGCAAGGTGTGCACCAACACCCCTTGCAGCATGCGGTACTTGCGGTCGCTGAGCCGGGGTCCGCCTCCGCGCCGCGCGCCGCGGCCAGCACCTCGGGTCGAGCACGGTTGAGCCGCTGAGGCAGGTGCACGCGAACGGGCCCGGCACCTGGGCAGGTGCCGGGCCCGTATGCGTACGAAATGGGGTTACAGCTTCTCGATCACGTAGTCCACGCAGGCCGTGAGGGCCTCGACGTCCGCCGGGTCGATCGCCGGGAACATCGCGACGCGCAGCTGGTTGCGGCCCAGCTTGCGGTACGGCTCGGTGTCCACGATGCCGTTGGCGCGCAGCGCCTTGGCGACGGCGGCCGCGTCCACGTCGTCCGAGAAGTCGATCGTGCCGATGACCTGCGAGCGCTGCGCCGGGTCCGCCACGAAGGGGCTCGCGTACTTGGACTCCTCGGCCCAGCCGTAGAGCGTGCGCGAGGAGGTGGCCGTGCGGCGCACCGCCCAGTCGAGACCGCCCTGGCCGTTGATCCAGTCCAGCTGCTCGGCGAGCAGGAACAGGGTGGCGAGCGCCGGGGTGTTGTACGTCTGGTTCTTGCGCGAGTTGTCGATCGCGGTGGGCAGCGAGAAGAACTCCGGCACGTGCCGGCCGCTGCCGTGGATCCGCTCGGCGCGCTCGATCGCGGCCGGGGAGAACGCGGCGAGCCACAGGCCGCCGTCCGCGGCGAAGGACTTCTGCGGCGCGAAGTAGTAGACGTCCGTCTCGGTGATGTCCACGGGCAGACCGCCCGCACCGGAGGTGGCGTCCACCAGGACGAGCGAGCCCGCGTCGGCACCCTCGACCCGCTTGATGGGGGCGGCGACACCGGTGGAGGTCTCGTTGTGCGTGTACGCGTACACGTCCACGCCCGACTCGGCCTGCGGGGTCGGGTGCGTGCCCGGCTCGCTCTGGATGACCGTGGGCTCGGCGAGCCACGGGGCCAGCTTGGCGGCCTTGGCGAACTTGGAGGAGAACTCGCCGAACGACAGGTGCTGCGACTTGTTCTCGATCAGGCCGTGGGTCGCGACGTCCCAGAACGCGGTCGAGCCGCCGTTGCCGAGGACGACCTCGTAGCCCTCGGGGAGCTGGAAGAGGCTCTGGATGCCCTCGCGCACCCGGCCGACCAGGTTCTTGACCGGGGCCTGGCGGTGGGACGTTCCGAGCAGGGAGGTTCCGGTGGCGGCCAGAGCGTCGAGCGCTTCCGTACGCACCTTGGAGGGGCCCGCGCCGAAACGGCCGTCGGCGGGCTTGATGTCAGCGGGAATCTGGATCTCAGCCACGTCGGGAGCCTAGCGGGTCCCAGGCCGGGGGGTTTGCGTGGTCCATCCCCCGAGACGGGGTGTCCACGGACGGAAGGGAGGAGACCTCGACGCCGTCAGTGCAGTACCTTGGCCTGGCTAGTGCAGGATCCTGTACAGCACTTGCTGTGAACGTACGTCATCGGAGACACCCGTGAACCCTGGCCCGCAGACCGCCGAACAGGCAACCGTCGCCCCTGACGGGGTGGGGTCGAGCCGTGCGCGCCGCGGGGCCGGGCCGGTCGGGCTGGTGCTCGGCGGGTGCGTCTCCGTGCAGTTCGGCGCGGCGGTCGCCGTGACGCTGATGCCGCGGGCCGGTGCGCTCGGTGTGGTGACGATCCGGCTCGTCGCGGCGGCCGTGGTCCTGCTCCTGGTCTGCCGCCCGAAGGTGCGCGGCTACACGCGGGCCGACTGGGGCACGGTCCTGGTCTTCGGCGCGACGATGGCCGCCATGAACGGCCTCTTCTACCAGGCCGTCGCCCGTATCCCGCTGGGCCCCGCCGTCACCCTGGAGGTGCTCGGCCCGCTGGCGCTCTCGGTCCTCGCCTCCCGCCGCGCGGTCAACGCCCTGTGGGCGGGGCTCGCCCTGGGCGGTGTGTTCCTGCTCGGCGGGGCGGGCGGATTCGGCGGCCTTGACCCGGTGGGTGCGGCGTTCGCGGTCGGCGCGGGCGTGATGTGGGCGACGTACATCGTGTTCAGCTCCCGTACGGGGCGGCGCTTCCCGCAGGCGGACGGGCTCGCCCTCGCGATGGCGGTCGGCGCGGTCCTGAGCCTGCCGTTCGGCTTCGCCGAGTCCGGCTCGAAGCTCCTGGTGCCCACGACGCTGGCGCTCGGCGCGGCGGTCGCGGTCCTGTCGTCCGTCCTGCCGTACACCCTTGAACTCCTCGCGCTGCGCCGGATGCCGGCGCCCACGTTCGCGGTCCTGATGAGCCTGGAACCGGCCATCGCGGGGACGGCGGGCTTCCTGATCCTCCATCAGGCCCTGTCCTGGACGGACGCGCTGGCGATCGCGCTGGTGGTGGCGGCGAGCATGGGGGCGGTTCGGACGCAGGTGGGGAGCGCTGCGCGAGGGGAGTGACCTCGAGTCCGTGTTCGGTGGGGCCGGTCAGCGGTTCAGGTCGAGGACCGGCACGCCACGCCCCTCGTACGCCTTGGAGGCGACCGTGGCGACCAACGCGTCGGCTCCCCATTCCGGTACGTGCCGTACTGCGTGCATCGCTGCCCCGATACCGGGCGGGACGCCGTCGCGGTGGAGCTGGGCGACGGTGAGGGCGGCGGGGTAGTCGAGATCGACTGTGTGGATGACGTCGAGCTGGCCGATGTGCTCGGCGATACCGAGGAGCTCGCGGTCGGCTTCCAGGATCGACAGGACCGGGGCCCACAGTCGGGTCTCGGGCTCGATGCCTCCCCGGTGGATCAACGCGGAGACCTGCCGGTTGCCGGACAGGGCGAGGAGTGTCGGGGTGTCGAGGATCAGATGGTGCTGGATCACGCTGCCGCGTCTCCCTGGGATTGCGCGAAGGCTTCGCGGAGTCGGCGCCCCATCGCGGCACTCTCCTCGTCGGTCACCTCGACCCCGAAGTGCTCGGCCAGGTAGGCGCGGGTCCGTTCGGCTCGCTCGCGGCGCTCCTCCTCGGTCATGGAGGTCTCGGCGAACTCCTGCACGAGCGAGCGGATCGACGTGCCGCGGGACTCGGCGATGACCGCGAGGCGGTCTCGCACCTCGGCTGGGACTCGGATCATGGCGTCAGACATGAGGGTGAGTATACGTCTGCGTAAACGCCGCCACGGCGCGCTGAGTTTTTCAAGCACGCTTGATTGTTTCTGTCGCCGCTGCCATGCTCACCGCACACCGCATACGTGAGGGAGCGCCCGTGCCCGACCCCGTGTACGTGCTCGACGATCTGCGTGACGAAAGTGCCGGACTCGACGTCCTCGTAGAGGAGTTGGGGCCGGACGAGTGGGCCGGGGCCACGCCCGCGCCCGGGTGGAGTGTCGCTCACCAGATCGCGCATCTGGCCTGGACCGACCGGGCCGCCCTGCTCGCCGCCACCGACGCCGAGGGCTTCGCCCGCGAGGTGGGGAAGGCGGCCGCCGCGCCCGAGACGTTCGTGGACGACGGGGCCGAGGAGCTGGCCGCACTCCCCCCGGGCGAGCTGCTCGCGCGCTGGCGTGACGGGCGCGAGGAGTTGCAGCGCGTGCTCCGGGCGCGGCCCGCGGGGGAGCGGCTGCCCTGGTACGGGCCGCCGATGAGCGTCACCTCGATGGCCACCGCCCGCCTGATGGAGACCTGGGCGCACGGGCAGGACGTCGCGGACGCGCTCGGCGTGCACCGGGAGCCCACCGCACGCCTTCGGCACATCGCGCACATCGGCGTACGGACCCGGGACTTCGCGTTCGGGGTGCGCGGCCTGCCCGTACCGGCGGAGGAGTTCCGCATCGAACTGGTCGGCCCGGGCGGGGAGTTGTGGGCATACGGGCCCGAGGAGGCGCCGCAGCGCGTGACCGGGTCCGCGCTCGACTTCTGCCTGCTCGTCACCCAGCGCGCCCACCGCGACGACCTCGACCTGCGCGCCGAGGGCGCCGACGCCGACCGCTGGCTGGACATCGCGCAGTGCTTCGCCGGGCTGCCGGGGAAGGGCCGGGCCCCGGGGAGGGCCTCGTGAGCGGGCGGCGGCCCCTGCGCGTCGGCAATGCCTCGGGCTTCTACGGCGACCGCTTCGACGCCGTACGGGAGATGCTCACCGACGGCCCCCTCGACGTCCTGACCGGCGACTATCTCGCCGAGCTGACCCTGCTCATCCTCGGCCGCGACCGGCTGCGCGACCCGCAGCTCGGTTACGCCAAGACCTTTCTGCGGCAGGCCGAGGAATGTCTGGGGCTCGCGCACGAGCGCGGCGTACGGATCGTCGTCAACGCCGGTGGGCTGAATCCGGCCGGGCTGGCCCTGAAAGTACGGGAGTTGAGCCAGCGGCTCGGCTTTCCGGCCGCCGTCGCGCATGTCGAGGGGGACGATCTGTCCGGCCGTGGGGGCTGGGGCGAGGGCGTCCTCACCGCCAACGCCTACCTCGGCGGGCACGGCATCGCCGCCTGCCTGCAGGCCGGGGCGGACATCGTCGTCACCGGCCGCGTCACCGACGCCGCACTCGTCACCGGCGCGGCGGCCGCGCACTTCGGGTGGGGGCCCGAGGCGTACGACGAGCTCGCGGGAGCCGTCGTCGCCGGGCACGTCCTGGAGTGCGGGACGCAGGCGACCGGCGGGAACTACGCGTTCTTCGACGAGCCCGGACGGGACCCCGTGCGGGAACTGCGGCGCCCCGGCTTCCCGTTGGCGGAGATCCACGCCGACGGCTCCAGCGTCATCACCAAGCACGACGGCACCGGCGGCTACGTCGACCTCGGCACCGTCACCGCCCAGCTCCTCTACGAGACAGGACCCGCCCGGTACGCGGGCCCCGACGTCACCGCCCGCCTCGACTCCGTACGCCTGACGCAGGACGGGCCCGACCGGGTGCGGATCGACGGGGTGCGCGGGGAGGTGCCGCCGCCGACGCTGAAGGTCGGGCTCAACCGGCTCGCGGGCTTCCGCAACGGGGTCGTGTTCGTGCTCACCGGGCTCGGCGTCGAGGCCAAGGCCGCACTCGTGCGCGCCCAGGTCGAGGACGCCTTCGACCGGGCCAAGTCCCGCCCCGCCGAGGTGCGTTGGGAGTTGTCCCGTACCGACCGCGCCGACGCCGGCACCGAGGAGACCGCCAGCGCGCTGCTGCGGCTCGTCGTGCGCGACCCGGAGCAGGAGGCGGTCGGCCGGGCCGTCAGCGGCGCCGCGATCGAGCTGGCCCTCGGCAGCTACCCCGGCTTCCATGTCACGGCCCCGCCCGGCAAGGGCGCCCCGTACGGGGTGTTCCACGCCGCGTACGTCGAGCAGGGGGACGTGTCGCATGTCGCGGTGCTGCCCGACGGGGCGCGGGTGGCCGTGCCGCCGCCCGCGCGCACCCGGCCCCTTGAGGACCTCCCGCGACCCGCCCTGCCCGAGCCGCTGCCCGAGGGCCCGACCCGGCGGGCGCCGCTCGGGCTCGTCGCGGGGGCCCGCAGCGGCGACAAGGGTGGGGACGCCAACCTCGGTGTGTGGGTGCGCACGGAGGAAGCCTGGCGGTGGCTCGCCCATGAGCTGACCGTCGAGCGTCTCCGCCAACTCCTGCCGGAGACCGCTGAGTTGATCGTCGTACGGCACGTACTGCCGCAGCTGCGCGCCGTGAACTTCGTGATCGAAGGACTGCTCGGCGACGGCGTGGCCGCGCAGGCGCGGTTCGATCCGCAGGCCAAGGGCCTGGGGGAGTGGCTGCGCTCCCGGCACGTCGAGATTCCGGAGGTATTGCTGTGACCGTCCTGTCGGCGTTTCCGGAGGCGCGACCGTGACCGTCCTGAACAGCGCCCTCGACCCCACCGACCCCGACCACACCGCGCACCGCGCCGCCATGCTCGACAAGCTCGCCGAGCTGGAGACCGAGCACGCCAAGGCGCTCGCGGGCGGCGGGGAGAAGTACGTCGAACGGCACCGTAAGCGCGGCAAGCTGCTCGCCCGGGAGCGGATCGAGTTGCTGCTCGACCCCGATACGCCGTTCCTGGAGCTGTCGCCGCTGGCCGCCTGGGGCAGTGACTACCACGTCGGCGCCGCGATGGTCTGCGGCATCGGCACCGTCGAGGGCGTCGAATGCCTGATCACCGCCAACGACTCGACCGTACGCGGCGGGGCCAGCAACCCCTGGACGCTGAAGAAGGCGTTCCGCTCGCATGAGATCGGGCTCGCCAACCGCCTCCCGTCGATCCATCTCGTCGAGTCCGGCGGCGCCGACCTGCCCTCGCAGAAGGAGATCTTCATTCCGGGCGGGGCCCTCTTCAAACACCTCACGCAGTCCAGCGCGGCCGGCATCCCGACCGTCGCCGTGGTCTTCGGGAACTCCACCGCCGGAGGCGCGTACGTACCCGGCATGTGCGACCACGTGATCATGGTGAAGGAGCGGGCGAAGGTCTTCCTCGGCGGGCCGCCGCTGGTCAAGATGGCCACCGGCGAGGAGAGCGACGACGAGTCGCTCGGCGGCGCCGAGATGCACGCCCGCACGTCCGGCCTCGCCGACTACCTGGCGGCCGACGAGCCCGACGCGCTCCGCCAGGCCCGCCGCGTCGTCGCCCGCCTCAACTGGCGCAAGGCGTACGCCGATCCGGACCCGGCGGCGGTGGCGGAACCCACGTACGACCCCGACGAACTGCTCGGCATCGTGCCCGGTGACCTCAAGATCCCCTTCGACCCGCGCGAGGTGATCGCCCGGATCGTCGACGGCTCGGACTTCGACGAGTTCAAACCGCTGTACGGGTCGTCCCTGGTCACCGGGTGGGCGGCGCTGCACGGCTACCCGGTCGGCATCCTCGCCAACGCGCAGGGCGTCCTGTTCAGCGAGGAGTCGCAGAAGGCCGCCCAGTTCATCCAGCTCGCCAACCAGCGCGACATCCCGCTGCTCTTCCTGCACAACACCACCGGCTACATGGTCGGCAAGGAGTACGAGCAGGGCGGGATCATCAAGCACGGCGCGATGATGATCAACGCGGTCAGCAATTCCCGGGTGCCGCATCTGTCGGTGCTCATGGGCGCCTCGTACGGCGCCGGGCACTACGGCATGTGCGGCCGCGCCTACGACCCGCGCTTCCTGTTCGCCTGGCCCAGCGCCAAGTCCGCCGTCATGGGCCCGCAGCAGCTCGCGGGCGTACTCTCCATCGTGGCCCGGCAGTCCGCCGCCGCGAAGGGGCAGCCCTACGACGACGACGCGGACGCCGCGCTGCGCGCCATGGTGGAGCAGCAGATCGAGTCCGAGTCGCTGCCGATGTTCCTGTCCGGGCGGCTCTACGACGACGGCGTGATCGACCCGAGGGACACGCGGACGGTCCTCGGGATGTGCCTGTCCGCGATCCACACGGCCCCCTACGAGGGGGCGCGGGGTGGCTTCGGCGTCTTCCGGATGTGAGGAACTGACCGTGATTACTTGCCTGTTGGTGGCCAACCGGGGCGAGATCGCCTGCCGTGTCTTCCGTACCTGCCGCGACCTCGGCATCGCCACGGTCGCCGTGCACTCCGACGCCGACGCGGACGCCCTGCACGTACGCGAGGCCGACACGGCCGTACGGCTGCCGGGCTCGGCCCCCGCCGACACGTATCTCCGTGGCGACCTGGTGGTGAAGGCCGCGCAGGCCGCCGGGGCCGACGCCGTGCACCCCGGCTACGGCTTCCTGTCCGAGAACGCCGACTTCGCGCGGGCCGTCACGGACGCGGGCCTGCTGTGGATCGGGCCGCCGCCCGAGGCGATCGAGGCGATGGCGTCGAAGACGCGGGCCAAGGAGCTGATGGGCATCGCGCCGCTCGCCTCGGCCGAGGTCACGGAGGCGGATCTTCCGGTCCTCGTGAAGGCGGCGGCGGGCGGCGGCGGGCGCGGCATGCGGGTCGTACGCCAACTGGCCGAGTTGGTACGGGAGTTGGCGGCGGCCGGGGCCGAGGCCGCGAGTGCGTTCGGGGACGGGGAGGTGTTCGTCGAGCCGTACGTGGAGGGCGGGCGGCACGTCGAGGTGCAGTTGCTCGCGGACCGGCACGGCACGGTGTGGCCGCTCGGCACCCGCGACTGCTCGCTGCAGCGCCGCCACCAGAAGGTCATCGAGGAGGCCCCGGCGCCCGGCCTCGATCCCGCGCTCGTGGAGTCGCTGTACGAGCAGGCGGTGCGCGCGGCGCGGGCGACCGGGTACGTCGGCGCGGGCACGGTGGAGTTCCTGGTCGCCGACGGGCGGGCCCAGTTCCTGGAGATGAACACCCGCCTCCAGGTCGAACACCCCGTGACCGAGGCCGTGTTCGGGCTCGACCTGGTCGCCCTCCAGCTCCGCGTGGCCGAGGGTTCGGCCCTTGACCCGGAGCCGCCCGCCGCGCGCGGCCACGCGGTCGAGGCGCGCCTGTACGCCGAGGACCCGGCGAACGGCTTCGCCCCGCAGACGGGCACGCTGCACCGCTTCCGGATCCCCGCCCGCCGCGAAGCGGCTGATGGGCAGCTTCGGGTGGACACCGGCTGCGCGGACGGCGACACCATCGGCGTGCACTACGACCCGATGCTCGCCAAGGCCGTCGCCCACGCCCCGACCCGCGCGGAGGCGCTGCGCCGCCTGGCCGGGGCCCTGGAGCGGGCCGAGGTGCACGGACCGGTGACGAACCGCGACTTCCTCGTACGGTCGCTCCGGCACCCGGAGTTCGCCGCCGCCCGCATGGACACCGGCTTCTACGACCGCCACCTGGAGGAGCTCACCGAGCCCGAGCTCGACCCGTACGCCCCCCTGGCCGCCGCACTCGCCGACGCGCACGGCCGATCCCGCTTCGGCGGCTTCCGCAACCTGCACTCGCAGGACCAGGTCAAGCGGTACCGGAGCGAGCCGGACGGGGCCGAGCACGAGGTGCGGTACCGGCATACGCGGGCGGGGCTCGACGCGGACGGGGTGCGGGTGCTCCAGGCGGCCCCGACACTCGTGGTGCTCGAAGTCGCGGGCGTGCGGCGGCAGTTCAGGGTCGCGTCATATCCGGACGGCGCCGTTCACGTGAACGGCGCCGCGTACACCGCCCTTTCCCGCTTCCCCGACGCCACCGCCGACCAGGCGCCCGGCTCCCTGCTCGCGCCCATGCCCGGCACGGTCGTACGCCTCGCGGAGGGGGTCACGGAGGGCGCCACCGTCCAGGCCGGACAACCCCTGCTCTGGCTGGAGGCGATGAAGATGGAGCACCGCGTCACCGCTCCCGCCTCCGGCACGCTCACCGCGCTCCACGCCGCACCCGGCCGCCAGGTCGAGGTCGGCGCCCTGCTCGCCGTCGTCGTACAGGAGGAGAAAGAGTCATGACCGTCACCCTGGAAACCGAGGAGCACCAGCAACTGCGCGCCGCCGTCGCCGCGCTCGGCAAGCGCTACGGCCGCGACTACATGACCAAGGTCGTCCGCGAGGGCGGCCACCCCGAGGAGCTGTGGGCGGAGGCGGCGAAGCTCGGCTACCTGGGGGTGAGCCTGCCGGAGCCGTACGGGGGCGGAGGCGGCGGGATAGCCGAACTGTCCATCGTCCTTGAGGAGTTGGGGGCGGCGGGCAGCCCGTTGCTCATGATGGTCGTGTCGCCCGCGATCTGCGGGACGGTCATCGCACGCTTCGGCACGGAGGAGCAGAAGCGGACCTGGCTGCCGGGTCTCGCCGACGGCTCCCGCACGATGGCCTTCGGCATCACGGAACCCGACGCGGGCTCCAACTCCCACCGCATCACGACGACGGCCCGCCGTGACGGTGCCTCCGGTGACTGGATTTTGACCGGCCGCAAGGTCTTCATCTCCGGCGTCGACATCGCCGACGCGACGCTGATCGTGGGCCGCACGGAGGACGCCCGTACGGGCCGCCTCAAGCCCTGCCTGTTCATCGTCGACCGGGACGCTCCGGGCTTCCAGCGCCATCAGATCGACATGGAACTCCAGGCCCCCGAGAAGCAGTTCGAGCTGGTTCTGGACGACGTACGGCTGCCTGCGGAGGCGCTGGTCGGCGACGAGGACGCGGGACTGCTGCAACTCTTCGCGGGCCTCAACCCGGAGCGCATCATGACGGCCGCCTTCGCGATCGGCATGGGCCGGTACGCGGTCGCGCGGGCGGTGGCCTACGCGAAGGAACGCCAGGTCTGGCGGGACCCGATCGGCGCCCACCAGTCCATCGCCCACCCCCTGGCCAAGTCCCACATCGACCTGGAACTGGCCCGCCTGATGATGCAGAAGGCGGCCCACCTGTACGACACGGGCGACGACGCGGCCGCCGGCGAGGCCGCCAACATGGCGAAGTTCGCGGCGGCGGACGCCTGCGTACAGGCGGTCGACCAGGCGGTGCACACGTTGGGCGGCAACGGCCTGACGCGCGAGTACGGCCTGGCGTCTCTCATCACCGCCGCACGGGTGGCCCGGATCGCCCCGGTCAGCCGCGACATGATCCTCAACTATGTGTCACATCAGTCGCTGGGGCTGCCGAAGTCGTACTGATCCCCGCGCAGTTACCCGCGCCACCTATCGGGGCACGGGAATCCCCGCAAGGTCCTCGCACCGCACCCGAGGCAACGGAGTGCACCCATGGTCTTCCGCAGCGAGTACGACGACGTAGCCCCGCTCGAACTCCCCATCCACGACGCCGTCCTGGGCGAAGCCCCCGCGTACGGCGAGACCGAGGCGCTGATCGACGGCCTCACCGGCACCACCCTCACGTACGCCCAGCTCGACCACGCCCACCGCCGCATCGCCGCCGGCCTCGCGGAGGCCGGTCTCGGCAAGGGCGATGTGCTCGCCCTGCACAGCCCCAACACCCTCGCCTTCCCGGCCGTGTTCTACGCCGCGACCCGCGCCGGCGCCGCCGTCACCACCGTGCACCCGCTGTCCACGCCCGACGAGTTCGCCAAGCAGCTGCGCGACTCCGGGGCGAGCTGGATCGTCACTGTGTCCCCGCTGCTCGACGTGGCCCGCGCGGCGGCCGAACTCGGGGGCGGGGTAAGGGAGATCCTCGTGTGCGACGAGACGGATCAGACGGATCAGTCGGCGGGGCACCGCTCCATACTCGAACTCGCCGCATCCACCGCACCCGAGCCGCACGTCGACCTGGACCCGGAGCAGGACATCGCCGTCCTCCCGTACTCCTCGGGCACCACCGGCGTCCCCAAGGGCGTCATGCTCACCCACCGCAACATCGCCACCAACCTGGCGCAGCTGTACCCGAGCATGCCCATCGGCCGCGGTGAACGGGTCCTGGCGGTCCTCCCCTTCTTCCATATCTACGGGCTGACCGCGCTGATCAACGCCCCGCTGCGGCACGGCGCGACCGTCGTCGTCCTGCCCCGCTTCGACCTCGACACGTTCCTCGCCGCGATCGAGAAGCACCGCATCACCGCCCTGTACGTCGCCCCGCCGATCGTCCTCGCCCTGGCCAAGCACCCGAAGGTCGCCGAGTACGACCTGTCGTCCGTGCGGCTCGTCCTCAGCGCCGCCGCCCCGCTCGACGCGGACCTCGCCGCCGCCTGCGCCCGCCGCCTCGGCCTGCCCGCCGTGATCCAGGGCTACGGCATGACGGAACTCTCGCCCTGCACCCATCTCGTACCGCTCGACGAGCAGCACCCGCCGCCCGGCACCGTCGGCAGGCTCGTCGCCGGTACGGAGATGCGGATCGTCGACCTCGACGACCCGGCGCGCGACCTCGGGCCCGGCGAGCGCGGCGAGATCGTCATCCGGGGCCCGCAGGTCATGAAGGGCTACCTCGGCCGGCCCGAGGCCACCGCCGACATGATCGACGCGGACGGCTGGCTGCACACCGGCGACATCGGCCAGGTCGACGCCGAGGGCTGGCTGTTCGTCGTGGACCGCGTGAAGGAACTCATCAAGTACAAGGGCTTCCAGGTCGCCCCGGCCGAGCTGGAAGCCCTGCTGCTCACCCACCCCGCCGTGGCCGACGCGGCGGTCATCGGGGTGTACGACGAGGACGGCACCGAGATCCCCAAGGCGTTCGTCGTACGGCAGGAGGGGGCAGGGGCGGCGCGGCTCGACGCGGAGGAGATCAGCGCGTACGTCGCCGAGCGCGTCGCCCCGTACAAGAAGATCCGCCGCGTCGAGTTCGTGGACGGTGTGCCGCGTGCCCTCAGCGGAAAGATCCTGCGCAGGGAACTACGGGACCGCGAGCGCAGGCCTGAAGAGCATTGAAGAGAACTGAAGAGCATTGAAGAGAACTGAGGACCACGCATGCAGCAGCTGACCGTGAGCGAGGACCGGGGCGTCGCCACCCTCACCCTGGACGCCCCGGAGAAGCGCAACGCACTCTCCGCGCAGCTCGTCACCGCCCTCGCGCAGGCGATCGCCGAGTGCGGCAAGGACGCAGGCGTACGGGCCGTGGTGCTCACCCACACCGGCTCCACGTTCAGCGCGGGCGCCGACCTGAAGGAGCCGCCTAACCCGTACGGCTTCGTGGCGCTGCTGCGGCAGCTGGTCGAGCTGCCCAAACCGGTGGTGGCGCGGATCGACGGGCACGTACGGGCCGGGGGGCTCGGGCTCGTCGGGGCCTGCGATATCGCCCTTGCCTCGGCCGGGTCGGACTTCGCGTTCACGGAGGTGCGGCTCGGCGTCGCGCCCGCCGTGATCTCGCTGCCGCTGCTGCCGCGCCTGCAGCCGCGCGCCGCCTCCCGGTACTACCTCACCGGGGAGCGGTTCGACGCGGCGCGGGCGGCCGAGATCGGGCTGGTGACGGAGGCGGTGGAGGACGTCGACGGGGCGCTGGCGGCGGTGCTCGGCGCCCTCCGCAAGGCCTCACCGCAGGGGCTCGCGGAGTCGAAGGCGCTGGCCACGGCTAGAGTCCTGGAGGCCTTCGACCGCGACGCGGAGGACCTCGTACAGCGCTCCGCCTCGCTGTTCGCGTCCAAGGAGGCCCGTGAAGGCATGACGGCATTCTTCGAACGACGGGATCCTGCATGGGTGTTGTGAGCGAATCGGCACGAGCGGACCGCTACCCCAAGCAGGACCGCAGCCGCGCCACCCGACAGAAACTCCTGGAGGCCGCCGTGGCCTGCCTCGCCGAGCACGGCTGGACGGGCTCCACGGTCACCGTCGTCGCCGAGCGCGCCGGAGTCTCGCGCGGCGCGGCCCAGCACCACTTCCCGACCCGCGAGGACCTGTTCACGGCGGCCGTCGAGTACGTCGCCGAGCAGCGGTCGAGCGCCCTGCGTGAGCTGCCCGCGCAGGACCGCGGGGCCGTCCTGCGGGCCCTCGTCGACCTCTACACCGGGCCGCTGTTCCGGGCCGCCCTGCACCTGTGGGTGGCCGCCTCGCACGAGGAGCAGCTGCACGCGCGCGTGACGGAGCTGGAGGCGCGGGTCGGCCGCGAGACCCATCGGATGGCCGTGGAGCTGCTCGGGGCGGACGAGTCCGTGCCCGGGGTACGGGAGACGGTCCAGGGCTTCCTGGACATGGCCCGGGGGCTCGGCCTCGCGAATGTCCTCACGGACGACCGGGGGCGGCGGGAGCGGGTTGTGGGGCAGTGGGCTGAGCTGATCGACGGGGCGCTGGGCGGCTGATCTCCCTTGCCCCGAAAGGGGCGCGGGGAACTGCGCGACCAGCCACGACGGCGCGGCAGACGAACGATCTGCGCCGCAGCCACGCGGCGCCAGCCGCATATCGGACACAGTCGGGAAGGGGCGGGTAGGGGAAAGAGCCCCTACGGCGCCAGGCGTTCGACCCGCCAGCCGTCGGAGCCGGGATCGCGCCGGTACAACAGGCGGTCGTGCAGACGATTCTCCCGCCCCTGCCAGAACTCCACGCTCTGCGGCACCACCCGGAACCCGCCCCAGTGCGGCGGCACAGGGACCTGCTCGCCCTCCGGGTAGCGCTGCTCCAACTCCGCGTACGCCGCGTCGAGTTCGGTGCGCGCGCCGACCACCGAGGACTGCGGGCTCGCCCACGCCCCGAGCTGCGAGCCGTGCGGCCGGGTGCGGAAGTACGCCGCCGTCTCGTCCCGCCCCGTGCGCAGCGCCGTACCCGAGACGATCACCTGCCGGGCCATCGGATGCCAGGGGAAGAGCAGCGAGACGTACGGATGGGCCGTGATCTCGCGGGCCTTGCGGGACTCGTAGTTGGTGAAGAAGACGAAGCCGCGGTCGTCGTACGCCTTCAGGAGCACCGTGCGCGAGCTCGGCCGCCCCTCGGCGTCGGCGGTGGCGACGACCATCGCGTTCGGCTCGTACAGGGCGCCCTGCTCCTCGGCCCGTGCGGCGTCGTGGAACCAGCGGGCGAACTGCGTCATCGGGTCGGCGGCGAGGGCCTCGGGGGTGATGCCCTCGGCGCGGTAGTGGCGGCGCATCGCCGCCGGCTCGGGCGGCGGCACGGGGTCGGAAGCGTTCACGCGGGCCATCCTGCCGTACGCGTACGGCCGTTCACTCACCCCTCTCATCCCGCCCGTATGGCACTGAGTGCCGCGTAACTCACCCGAAGTGGCACTGAGGGCTCCCCAAAACCGGCACCAGGGGTTATCGTCCGAAGACCGCCGCACGCACCCACAGAACGCACCCGCGAACGCACCCGAGAACGCGAGTCCCCTACACCCACAGGAGCCGCCCGATGTCCGACTTCGTACCCGGACTTGAAGGAGTCGTCGCGTTCGAGACGGAGATCGCCGAACCGGACAAGGAAGGCGGCGCGCTTCGCTATCGCGGCGTCGACATCGAGGACCTGGTCGGCAACGTCTCCTTCGGCAACGTGTGGGGCCTCCTGGTCGACGGCGCCTTCAACCCCGGCCTGCCGCCCGCCGAGCCGTTCCCCATCCCGGTGCACTCCGGTGACATCCGCGTCGACGTGCAGTCCGCGCTCGCCATGCTCGCCCCGGTGTGGGGCCTCAAACCGCTGCTCGACATCGACGCCGCCCAGGCCCGCGACGACCTCGCCCGCGCCGCCGTGATGGCCCTGTCGTACGTCGCCCAGTCGGCGCGCGGCCAGGGCCTGCCGATGGTGCCGCAGCGCGAGATCGACAAGGCGTCCAGCGTCGTCGAGCGGTTCATGATCCGCTGGCGCGGCGAGCCGGACCCCAAGCACGTCAAGGCGGTCGACGCCTACTGGACCTCCGCCGCCGAGCACGGCATGAACGCCTCGACGTTCACCGCCCGCGTCATCGCCTCGACGGGAGCCGACGTGGCCGCCGCGCTCTCGGGCGCGGTCGGCGCCATGTCGGGACCGCTGCACGGCGGCGCCCCGTCCCGCGTCCTGGGCATGATCGAGGAGATCGAGCGCACCGGCGACGCCACGGCGTACGTCAAGCAGGCCCTCGACAAGGGCGAGCGCCTGATGGGCTTCGGCCACCGCGTCTACCGCGCCGAGGACCCGCGCGCCCGCGTGCTGCGGCGTACGGCCAAGGAGCTGGGGGCGCCGCGCTTCGAGGTCGCCGAGGCCCTGGAGAAGGCGGCCCTCGAGGAGCTGCACGCCCGCCGCCCCGACCGGGTCCTCGCGACGAACGTGGAGTTCTGGGCGGCGATCATGCTGGACTTCGCCGAGGTCCCGGCGCACATGTTCACGTCGATGTTCACCTGCGCCCGCACGGCCGGCTGGTCCGCGCACATCCTGGAGCAGAAGCGCACCGGCCGACTCGTACGCCCCTCGGCTACGTACGTCGGACCGGGCACGCGCTCGCCGCAGTCGATCGAGGGGTACGCGCAGATCGCGGACTGAGGCTCGTGGTTCCGTACGGCGCCTGAACGCAGACGATCCGCGGGCCCTGGTTCCCGCCGCTCTCGGCGGCGGGAAGCCGGCCGGACATCACCGGCGGGCCCGCGGATCGGGTGACTGCGTTGGATTGGCCGGCTGCGTGCTCACTCGCACGCTGGTCCGGCACCGCACTGAGTGCGACAGCAGGCCGCTAGCCCGCAGTCACCTCTCCTGTCCGGTTTGCATACATCTGCCGAACCACCTCCCTTCCGAAGTGACTCCAGCCTAGGAACCCGCCCCGGCCGCTTCAAGCGAATTAACGGGACCGCTTTTTCCCAAAACTTGGTGTGGGCTGCGTCACCTTCGAGTTGAATGATCTGTGTGCACTGCATGCGCGGTGCACGCCGCAAGGCTCACTCGTCCTGCAGGGGGTGGCCAGGTGAGTGCTTCCCGGCACAAGACAGGTAACGGCACCGACAGCGACAGCGACGCAGGCCCCGGGCGCGAAGGCTCCGGCCGCGAAGGCCCCGCCTCCGACGACCTGCTGGCGGCACTCCTCGACGGCATGGACGCCGCACTCTGCGCCCTCGACGCCGACGGAGTCGTCACGCACTGGAACCGCGAGGCCGAACGCATCCTCGGCTGGACCTCCGACGAGGCCGTCGGGCAGAGCGGCTTCGCCGGCTGGGCCGTGCGCAGCGCCGACGCGGCCGAGGTCGAGCAGCGGCTGCTCTCCGCGATGTCCGCGCCCGGCCGCCAGGTCCACGAGTTCGCGCTGCTCACCAAGGACGGCCGCCGGGTGCTCGTGCGCACCCAGTCCGCCGCCGTGCGCGGCCCGGACGGCAAGCCCGCCGGGGTGTACTGCGCGTTCAGCGAGGTCCACACCCAGATCGACCTGGAACGCTCCATCGCCCTCAGCGAGGCCCTCTTCGAGGACGCCTCCTGGGGCGTCGTCCTGATCGACGCCGACCTGCGCCCCGCCGTCGTCAACGCGCACGCGGCCCGCCTCCTCGGCACCAACCGCACCGCCCTCCTCGGCCGCCCCCTCGGCGAGCTCCTCACCCGGGGCGTCGAGGAGCTGGAGAGCGTCCTCACGCACGTACTCGCCGAAGGCGCCCCGCCCGCACCCGCCGAGCTGTGGGTGTCGGTGCGGGGCGACAGCTCCCAGCGAGCAGGAGGTGCCGAGGGCGCCGGGGGTGACGCGGGTGCCGGAGGTGCCGTGGGGGAGCAGCGGCGCTGCTGGCGCAGCGGCTTCCTGCGGCTCGCCTCGCCGCTCGCGGAGGAACCCGTTCCGCTGGGTGTGGGCTGGCTGTTCCAGGACGTCACCGAGTCCAGGCTCGCCGAGCAGGAGGCGGCCCAGCTGCGCTTCCGCGGCAATCAACTCCAGCGCGCCGCGCGGGCCGCGGGCGAGTGCGAGGACCCGATGGAGGCGGCCGGCGTCCACCTGGACTTCGCGCTCGCCGGATTCGCCGACCACGCCCTGGTCGACGTACTCGACCCGGCCGGACACATCGACCCGCCGCGACTCGTCCGGGCCGCCGCCACACCCGCCGAGGCCCCGGGGCCCGTGCTGCCGGGCGACCGGTCCTGGCTTCCGGTGCGGTACGCGGAGGGGCATCCGGCGCTGCAGTGCGCGGCCCGTGCGGGATCGGTGCGGGCGAGCGCGGGCGCGGCCCCGCCCGAGGACTGGGCGCGCGCCCGGCAGTGGCCCGAGGGCTCGGTGCACGCCCTGTGCGCGGTGCTGCGCAGCCGGGGCGTGACGCTCGGCGTGGTCACCTTCCTGCGCTCGGCCAGCCGCACCCCGTTCGAGCGCGGCGACGCCGGGTACGCGGAGAGCGTCGCGGCCCGGGTCGCCGCGGCCCTCGACCTGGCGCGCCTCGTCGAGCAGAAGTACTGAGCAGAAGTACTGAGCAGAAGTACTGAGTCGTACGGGAATCCTCGGGACCGTTGCGAGAGTTCAGCGCCGGTAGAAGATCCGGTCCCCGTACTCCTCGAAGACCCGGCCGTTCCACTCGTGGCCGCCGTCCACGTTGCCCGAGCGCAGCATCGGCGGATCGAAGCCGCGCGCGGCGAGCTCACCCGCGGCGGCCGCCATCGTGGCCTGCAGCAGCGCGTTCGTGACCACGCTCGACGCGGGGCCGAACGGCGCGGCCACGCCCTCCGCGGTCAGCTCCGCGTCCCCGACCGCGATCTTGCTGTCGAGGACGATGTCGCAGTGGTCCTTCAGGAAGGTTCCGGACGCGTGCCGCGAGCGGGTCTCCGTCGCGTACACCACCGAGGTCACGCCGATCACCTTCAGGCCGAGCGCGCGGGCGTTCATCGCCATCTCGACCGGCAGCGCGTTCCGCCCCGAGAGCGAGATGATCACCAGGACGTCGCCGGGCCTGGCCGGGCTGGTGTCGAGCACGGCGGCCGCGAGCCCGTCGACCCGCTCCAGGGCGGAGCCGAGCGTGGCGGGCATGACGTCCACGCCGACCACACCGGGCACCGCGAGCAGGTTCATCAGGGCCAGACCACCCGCGCGGTACACCACGTCCTGCGCGGCGAGCGAGGAGTGCCCGGCGCCGAAGGCGAAGAGCCGGCCGCCGGACTCGACGGTGTCGGCGACGGCCGTGGCCGCCGCGGTGATCGCGGCCCCCTCCTCGTCCCGCACCCGCTCCAGGAGTCCGATCGCGGCGTCGAAGTACTGTCCGGCCAGCTTGTTCTCGCCGTTCGTGGGGCTCATCGCCGAGGGCCTCTCCCGGGAAGGTGCCTGACAAGGGCGGCATGGGTGCCTGCCGCCGATCACGTTGCGGTCTGGACCAGTGCCCTGTCAATACGGCCGTGGCGGCCTGTGGACAACGGTCGGCGAGGGCCGGATCCCCGGGCGCGGCACGGTTGTCGGCGCTATGCGTCAGAATTGGTGCAGGGCCAGCGCAGGACGCTGCGGAATTGCTCCGCAGCTCTCTTTTCTGTCACAGCATGAGGGGCACGTATGTCCGGACTGATCGATACGACGGAGATGTATCTCCGCACCATCCTCGAGCTCGAGGAGGAAGGTGTGGTCCCCATGCGCGCCCGGATCGCCGAGCGGCTCGACCAGAGCGGGCCGACGGTCAGCCAGACGGTGGCGCGCATGGAGCGTGACGGACTGGTGTCCGTCGCCAGCGACCGCCATCTGGAGCTCACCGACGAGGGCCGCCGCCTGGCCACCCGCGTGATGCGCAAGCACCGGCTCGCCGAGTGCCTGCTCGTCGACGTGATCGGTCTGGAGTGGGAGCAGGTGCACGCCGAGGCCTGCCGCTGGGAGCACGTGATGAGCGAGGCCGTGGAGCGCCGCGTCCTCGAACTGCTCCGCCACCCCACCGAGTCGCCGTACGGCAACCCGATCCCGGGTCTCGAGGAGCTGGGCGAGAAGGCCGAGGCCGACCCGTTCCTGGACGAGGGAATGGTCAGCTTGGCCGACCTGGACGCGGGGAGCGACGGCAAGACGGTCGTCGTGCGCCGTATCGGGGAGCCGATCCAGACGGACGCGCAGTTGATGTACACGCTGCGGCGGGCCGGTGTGCAGCCGGGCGCCGTGGTGAGCGTGACGCAGTCGCCGGGCGGTGTCCTGGTGGGCAGCAGCGGCGAGGCCGCCGAGCTGGAGGCGGACATCGCCTCCCACGTCTTCGTGGCCAAGCGCTAGAGGCCGACAGCTGCACGCACTGCCCGCCGGGTCCTGCCCGGCGGGCAGTGCTGTTTCGGGCGGTGCTGTTTCGGTGCGTGCTGTTTTGGGCGGCGCTCTTCGGGAGGTGCTGTCTCGGGCGTTGGGCATCTGGCGGCGGATTCCAAGATTCACTGGGCGGAATCGCAGCGGCCGGGGGATTTGCGTGCCAGCCTGTTCCGTGAGGCGTTTGGCCACCGGGGAGGGGGCGGGACGATGGTCCGTACGGAACGGGTGAGCCCCGGCGCCGTGAAGCGCCGGGGCCCTTCCTCCCCTGTGCTGACCTGGAGCCCCGAGCTCTCAAGGTCAATCCCCTCGGACCGTTTTCCCCGAGCGGCCCGCCTCCCGTTGAAGATCTCCCCTCGGCCGGGCCCGTCAATCCTTGAGTGTGGTCACTCGAATGAGGGGTGTTGGCGCCAGGAGCCGTGTTCTCGAATGGGGGTTCGATAGCGTGGTTCGTACGTCGTGAGGTGAAGTGATTTACGCGGCGCGATCCGCGCGACGGCTTCGATGTACGCGGCTCGATCCACGGGGGTGGCTCGATCCGCGATTCGGTACACGACTCGATCCGTGACTTGATCCGCAGGGCGATTCAGACTCGATCCATGGGGTGACTCGGACTCGATTCAGGGGTGACCCAAGGGAACTCGGGCCCACAAAGGGGGTGCCAGAAGGATGCGGCGCATCGACGTGATCGGAGCGGGAGGCACACGCCTCGCCGCTTGGGAGTTCGGCGAGCCGCCCAAGGCCCAGGAGGCCGAGGGGGCGGGCGTGCTGATGCTGCACGGCCTGATGGGCAGCGCCTCGCACTGGGCGGGCACCGCCGCCTGGCTCGCCGAGCGGCACCGCACGGTCGCCCTCGACCAGCGCGGCCACGGCGAGAGCGACAAGCCCGTGGGGCCGTACACACGGGAGGCCTATGTCGAGGACGCCGAGGCCGCCCTGGTGCAGCTCGGGCTCGCCCCCGCCGTCCTCGTCGGGCACTCCATGGGCGCCCTCACCGCCTGGCAGTTGGCGGCCCGCCGGCCCGACCTGGTGCGCGGGCTGATCATCTGCGACATGCGGGCCTCCGCGCTTGGCGCCGCCTCGCAGCGGGAGTGGACCGACTGGTTCAAGACCTGGCCCGTGCCCTTCGCCACGCTCGACGACGTCCGCCGGTGGTTCGGCGAGGACGACCCGTGGGTGGAGCGCCCGAACCCGGCGCGGGGTGCGTTCTACGCCGAGGTGATGGCCCGCTCCGAGGACGGCTGGCGCCCCGTCTTCGACCCGGCCCAGATGCTGACCTCCCGGGAGACGTGGGTGACCGACGCGCACTGGGAGGAGCTCGCCCAGGTCCAGTGCCCCACGCTCGTGGTCCGGGGCCTGGACGGGGAGCTGGGCCGTGCCGAGGCCCAGGAGATGGTCCGCGTCCTGCCCCACGGGGCGTACGCGGAGGTCCCCGAGGCCGGCCACCTCGTCCACTACGACCAGCCGGAGGGTTGGCGCGCGGCGATCGAGCCGTTCCTCCACGGCGCGCTGATCGGCTAGCGCCGGGCTCTTCCCCTCACCGCCCCTTCCCGAACTGGGGGCCAGCCCCCAGACCCCCGCTCCTCAAACGCCGGAGGGGCTGTCTTTAGGGGCGCGGGGAACTGCGCGACCAGCCACGACGGCGCGAAAGCTGAACGACACAGCGGGGTCTGGGGGCGCAGCCCCGAGAGCCGTCCGCTGAGGACTTCGGGAAGGGGCGGGGAGGGGGAAAATCACCCCCGACTGACCGCCGCCAAGATCTCCGGCAGCCGCCCCGCCACCCGAGGCGCGGCCAACCGCAGACCGGCCACGGTGATCCCGTACCCATAGCAAGCGCCGACCGGCAGCAGCACCCACAACGCGTCCCGCGCGCCCCTCACATGGAGCCAGATCGAGAGCGCGATCACCGGAGCGCACAGCAGCGCCGCGCCCACCATCCCGCCGAAGATGGAGATCCAGGCGAGCCCCGCCTGGCCGGGGGCCACGTTCTTGTAGCCCTCCTGCGGGATCGAGTACGGAAAGCGGGCCGAGGCCCACGCCCCCGTCGACAGCATCGCGCCGAGCAGCGCGAACGACAGGCCGAGCACCTCCGCGAGCCGCCCCCAGTCGCCGAGCACCGCCGTCGTCACGACCACCACGAACGCCGCGTACGGCAAGGTCAGCAGGGTCAACGCCAAGGCGCGGGCGCGCAGTTCGACGTACGCGTCGCGGGGCGAGGAGATCGTCATCGCGACCATCCAGAACGCCGAGGTGTCCTGGCCGAACTGGTTGTACATCAGGATGCCGAGCATGCCCGAGGCGAAGCACGCGAAGTAGACCGAGCCGGTGCCCTGCAGTGCGTTGAACAGCGGCACGATCAGGCCGATCGCGAGCGACGTCACCCAGGCCGCCTTGGTCTTCGGATCGCGCCAGACGTACCGCAGGCTGCGCTCCATCACCGTGCCCGTGCGGCCCGCGGGCAGCAGCCGGGACAGGCCGTGCGCCCGCCCCCGGTTCCGGGACGGTTCGGCGGCCTGCAGCGTGGACCCGTCGGGCGACGTCATCAGCCGCGTCAGGCTCCGCCCCCAGAACCCGACCACGAGCGCCAACGCCGCGCCGCACAGGGCGAGTTGGGCCAGGCCCGTCCCGTACGAGCCGCGGCTCATCGAGTCGACCGCGCCGATCGACGCCGACGGCGGGATCCAGCGCAGGATCTCCGCCGCCGGATCCAGTTTCGACAGCCCGCCGGGCGTGCTCAGCCGCTGCGCGCCGAAGTTCACCACCTGCGCGCCGACCGCGATCAACAGGCCGCTCAGGACCGCCAGGTCACGCCCCTTGCGGCTGGTCAGGAGGCGGATGTTCGCCGATGCCACGGCCCGCGCGAGCGCTACGCACAGTACGAGGGCCAGCGGCACCGCGACGATCCCGGTGAGCAGCCCCGCCACGCCCCGCCCCACCGCGACCGCCGAACCCGCCGCCAGGCACAGCGTGAACAGCGGCCCGATGCCGACCAGGGAGGCCACGAGCAGGGCCCGTACCAGCGGCCGTGGCCGGAGCGGCAGCATCACCAGGCGCGTGGCGTCCAGGGTCTCGTCGCCGCTCGGGAAGAACAGCGGCATCACCGCCCAGCCGACAGCCAGGACGGCCAGGGCGAGCACCGTGACTGTCGCGGCGTGCGTGCTGCCGCGCAGCGCGAGCAGCCCGAGCAGCAGCAGCGCCGCGCCGAGCAGCGTCACGACGACGGAGGCAAGATACGCGGCCCTGCGCCCCGCCGACTGCCGCAGCCCGTTGCGCAGCAGGGACAGCTTCAGGCGTACGAAGGTGCCGGTCAGGCCGGGGACGTTCCGTGGGTGCGTGGCCGTCGTCATCGCGCCCCGCCGCCCAGCCAGTCCAGGCTCTCCCCGGTGTCCCGGCCGTTCGCGCCGACCAGTTCGAGGAACGCGCTCTGCAGCGACGGCGCCCCGCCCCGTACCTCGTCGAGCGTGCCGTGCGCCCGGATGCGGCCCGCGGCCAGCACGGCGACCCAGTCGCACAGCGACTCCACCAGCTCCATCACGTGCGAGGAGAACACCACCGTCGCACCGGACGCGGTGTAGCGCTCCAGGACCCCGCGGATCGTCTGCGCCGACACCGGGTCGACGCCCTCGAACGGCTCGTCCAGGAACAGCACTTCGGGGTTGTGGAGGAGAGCCGAGGCGAGCCCGATCTTCTTGCGCATGCCGGTCGAGTAGTCCACGACGAGCTTGTGCTGCGCCCCGCTCAGGTCCAGTACGTCGAGCAGCTGGCCCGCCCGCTTGTCGACCTCGTCGCCCGGAAGTCCGCGCAACCTCCCCGTGTACGCGAGGAGTTCACGCCCCGAGAGCCGCTCGAACAGCCGCAGCCCCTCCGGCAGCACCCCGATCCGCGCCTTCACCTCGGCCGGGTCGCGCCACACGTCGTGCCCGACCACCTCCACGCTGCCCTGGTCGGGCCGGAGCAGCCCGGTGACCATGGAGAGCGTGGTGGTCTTGCCCGCGCCGTTCGGCCCGACCAGGCCGATGAACTTGCCCGCGGGCAGGGCGAGATCGATCCCGGCGACCGCGATCTGCTCCCCGAACCGCTTCCACAGCCCCTGCACCCGCACCGCGTCCGCTGCCACGACTTCCGCCCTTCGTCCGCGCACCGCCCCGTCCGCCCCGTCCGTCCGCACACGATACGGAGCCCGCCCCAGGTGAGGGACGGGCTCCGGGACGAAGCTGCGGGCGCGTCGCGGACGCGTGCGGGGACCTACACCCGCCGCTCCCGTCCGCACGCGTACGCCAGCGGGCTGATCAGCTCCTCCGTGTCCGGCAGCCAGCGGTTCGCGGGCGTGGGCTGGCGCACCCACTGGACCGCGCCGCGCCCGCCGACCCGGGTCGGCGGGGCCGCCACCCAGTCGCCCTCGCCGAGCGTCCGCAGGTCCAGGGAGGCCGGCGGCCAGCCCAACTTGCGTACCAGATCGGGGGCCTTGGCCAGGGCGCCGGGCAGCACGAAGAACTGCATCCGGCGGCACGGGGTGAGCGTCACCGGGCCGAGCGCGAGATCCATCCGCTCCATCCGCGCGAGCGCCAGGAACCCGGCGGTCTCCGGCACGTCGATCGCGTCGAACGTCCGCCCCGTCGGCAGCAGGATCGAGGAGTTCGGCTGCTTCGACCACAGCCGGCGGGCGACGGTGGCGCTGCCCGTCGCCTGGTTCGTCCAGTCCTCGCGTACGGGATGGGCGCCGGGCAGGGCGCAGGACGGCTCGCCGCAGCTGCAGCGCTCGACGCCGCCCTCGGCCTCTAGCCAGGTGCCGGGGAACACGTCCCAGTGCCGCTCTTTCGCATAGCGCACGGCGGCGTCGGGCAGCTGTTCCCCGCGCTGCTGGGGGACCTGCGCGGATCGGGCGACTTCGATGGTCTCTTCCACGCTCAGCTCAACTCCCGCCGTCACCTTGGGTTACGCCCTCCCTTCGGCCCGTTCCGGCGGCTGCTCGCGGAGCGTTGACCTGGGCGGGTCGGGCGCCACCCGGGTACGCCGACCCGGCGCATCGTTCCTGCACATGGGGCGCACGGGTGCATGACCGGGGGCGCGCACGCGCATCGGCAGCGGGGGCGGGTAGCCGCTTGAGGAGGCGAGGTGCGGATCGAGGTGCGGAGCGAGGCACGGAGCGCGGCACGGAGCGAGGCACGGAGAGAGGTACGGAGAGATTCCGGTGGTCGGTCGGCCGGGGCAGCGGTCGGCGGGGGCGCGGCTGTTCAAGTCGCGGGCAGCGGCGGCTGCTATGTCGCGCTATGCCGGAAATTGTTCCGCATTTTCGTCGACCCGATGGGCATCGATCACCGGGACACAACTTCCGGACGCAACTTCCGGACGCAACTTCCGGACGCAACTTCCGGACGCAACTTCCGGCGCACACAGGGGGTACGCCATGGCCGCAAGGCCTCTCGTCGCGCGACAGCCCAACGAACGGCTGCAGGCGCTCATCCAGGAAGCCGGCTGCTCCAACGCCGGTCTCGCCCGCCGCGTCAACATGTGCGGCGCCGAGCACGGCCTCGATCTCCGGTACGACAAGACCTCCGTGGCCCGCTGGCTGCGCGGCCAGCAGCCACGCGGCAGGGCGCCCGGCATCATCGCCGAGGCGCTCGGGCGCAAGCTGGGGCGCGCGATCACGATCGACGAGATCGGGATGGCGGGCGGCAGGAACCTCGCCTCCGGCGTCGGCCTGCAGTTCTCGCCGACGGTCATCGGCGCCGTCGAGCAGGTCTGCGAGCTGTGGCGCAGCGACGTCGGCCGGCGCGACTTCCTCTCCGGCTCCGCCGTCGCCGCCTCCGCGCTCGTCGAGCCCAGCCGGGACTGGCTGATCAGCGCGATGGACACCCAGGTCGCCAGGACCGCGGGCAGCCGCGTCGGCCGCTCGGACGTCGCCGCGGTGCGCGCCATGACCGACTCCCTCGTCCAGCTCGACCACCAGTACGGCAGCGGACACGTACGCCCGGTCGTCGTGCACTACCTCAACTCCGTCGTCTCCGGGCTGCTCGCCGGGGCCTACCGGGAGGCCGTCGGGCGTGAACTCTTCGCCGCCGTGGCCCGGTTGACGGAACTCGCCGGCTACATGGCGGTGGACACCGGCCAGCCCGGCCTCGCCCAGCGGTACTACATCCAGGCCCTGCGTCTGGCCCAGGCCGCCGGCGACCGCGGCTACGGCGGGTACGTCCTGGCCGCGTCCATGAGCCACCTCGCCGCCCAGCTCGGCAACCCGCGGGAGATCGCCCAGCTCGCCAGGGCCGCGCAGGAGGGTGCGCGCGGCCAGGTCACACCGCGGGCCGAGGCGATGTTCTACGCCGCCGAGGCGCGCGGGCACGCCCTGCTCGGGGACGCCCGCTCGGCGCACACCGTGGCGGCCAGGGCGGAGGCCGCGCTCGACCGGGCGGACTCGGCGGTCGAGGACCCGGTGTGGATCCGGCACTTCGACGCGGCGTACCTCGCGGACGAGCTGGCGCACTGCCACCGTGACCTCGGCCACGCGCAGGCCGCCGCGCGCGCCGCCCAGGACTCCCTCGACGGGCACCCCGAGTCCCGCGCGAGACGCCGCGCCATCGGCCTGGTCCTGCTCGCCACGGCGCAGCTGCAGGAGCGCGAGGTCGAGCTGGCCTGCCACACCGGTACGCAGGCGATGGAGCTGCTCGGCACGCTCCGCTCCAACCGGGGCAGCGAGTACCTGGAGGACTTCCAGGGCCGGCTCGCCCCCTTCCAGGACCAGCAGGCGGTACGGGATTTCGGCGCCCGGCTGCAGGGGCAGGCGGCGTGAACGGGCCCGGCGCGTGAGGCATTCCACGCCCCTTCGGTGAACCCCCGGTTACGGCAGGTCACGGAACAGATCGCGGGCAGGAGCTGCGTAGCACCCCATATAGGGGACCCGGTAGCGTGAGCCGACGATTCCGTAGGTCCCCCCATATGTAGGAGTCCCGGTGACGCAGAGCGGACAGGGCGAGGAGCCGCAGATACCCGCGGCACGGCCCGCGCACGAAGGTGTCGTGCTGCCCGCAGACGGCGGAGAGCCCCTGGTGCCGGGCACCTACGGAGACCAGGCGGTGCCGGCCGGCGGCACCCCGTGGGGCCAGCCCTGGGGCCCGGATGTCCCGCAGGCGGGCCCGTCGTACGGCCAGAACGACGGCTTCGCACCGGGCCAGGCCTGGGGCCAGGACCCGCAGCAGCAGCCGTACGGTATGCCGCAGCAGCCTCAGCAGTTCCCCTACGACGGCACGCCGCCCCAGTACGACGCCGCGCAGCCCCAGCCCTCGCAGCCGTACGAGCAGTACCCGCCGCAGCAGCCCGCCGCCCCGCAGCCGTACGCGCCGCAGCACCAGCAGCCCTACGCGCAGGACCCGCAGCCCTACGCGCAGCAGCCGCAGCCTCAGGCGCCCCAGCCCCAGCCCCAGCAGCTTCAGCAGCCCCAGCCCTCGCAGCAGGCGCCCGGCCTTCCGCCGCAGCAGGCCGCACTCGGCCTCCCGCCCGCCGAGCAGCCGCAGGCCCCGCAGGCTCCGCTCGGCGCGCTGCCCGCGCAGCCGCAGCCGCAGTCCGGTGCCGCGCTTCCCGAGCCGCACCAGGCGCAGTCCGGTGCCGCGCTCCCGCAGCCGCAGCAGCCTCCGCAGTCCGCTCCGCTGCCGCCTCCCGCCCAGGGCGGCGCCCCGCTGCCGCCCGCCGACGCCGAGGCGACGCAGTACCTGTCCGCCGTACCGCAGAACGCGCAGCAGACGCAGGGGAGCCAGGGCGGGGAGTCCAACTCCCCGGGCCCGTACGGCGGTTCGCAGGGGGTGCAGGGGACGCAGGGGACGCAGGGGGGCGCTCCGCTTCCCGGTGCGCTGCCGCCGGAGGCGCCCGCCGCCGACGCGACCCAGTTCCTCGGCCGCCAGGCCATGCCGCAGCCCCCGGCCGCGGGCGGCCCCGACTCGGAGGCCACGCAGTACATCGCGCCCGTGCCCCCGGCACCCGCGTCCGCCCCGTACGGCATCCGGCCCGGCGCGCCCGGTGACCGGCAGCCGCCCGCCGAGTTCGACAGCCTCTTCCGCAGTGAACCGGCCGGTGCGGGCGGTGCCGGCGGTGCCGAATCCACCCAGCAGATGCCGCAGTTCAACCAGCCGCCGGCGCAGCCGCAGCCGGGCATGGGGCAGGGGCAGTACGCCGGTCCGCCCGAGCCGACCTCCCGTCGTACGGGATCGAAGGTGCCGCTGTTCGCCGCGATCGGTGTGGCCATCGCGGTGCTCGGCGTCGGCGCGGGCGCGCTGATCGCGGGCGGCGGCGAGGACGAGAAGGACGAGCCGAAGAACGCCGCCGAGTCGCAGCCCGCCGAGCAGAAGCCGTCGCCGACGACCGACCCGGCCGAGGAACAGGCCGTCGCGCTCGACAAGTTGCTCGCCGAGAGCAACGACAGCCGTACGGCGGTCATCAACTCGGTCAAGAGCATCGAGGCCTGCCGCAACCTCGGCCAGGCCGCCACCGATCTGCGCGACGCCGCGAAGCAGCGCAACGGCCTGGTGACCCGGCTCGCCCAGCTCGAGGTCGACGAGCTGCCGGACCACGCCACCCTGACCGCGGCCCTCAACAAGGCCTGGAAGGCGTCCGCTTCGGCCGACAACCACTACGCCGCGTGGGCCGACCAGGTCGCCGCGAAGGGCAAGAAGGGCTGCGTCAAGGGCAAGGCCCGTACGACCAAGTCGCGTGCCGCCGGGAACACGGCCAGCGGGGACGCCACCGCGGCCAAGAAGCAGGCGGCGCCGCTGTGGAACACGATCGCCGGGCAGTACGGCCTGACGAAGCACACCTGGATCCAGCTGTGACCGGTCAGGCCTGAAGGGCGGGCCTCCTGGCGCGGCTCAGGAGGCCTCTTCCAGCGTCCGCGAGACGTCCACCGCGGACTTGCGGGCCGCCACGAGCCGCCCGTCGCGGACCACCTGGTACGTCACGTTCGCGTTGACCAGGCGCGGGAACTCACTCGCCGCCACGGTGTCCTCGAAGCGCCAGCTGAGCGTCGGCGTGAGGCCGCCCGTGCCGACGCGCACGCCGTCGTTGAGCGCCCGCGTCACGGTCCGCGCGGTCACCTCGCCGTCGCCGAGCGACTCGACGACCTTCTTGAACACGGTGTACGCGATCCAGGTCGTCTGCACACCGGCGTTCGCCGGGTCGATCCGGTGGTCCCCGAAGGCCTCCTCGCGGATCACCCGGCGCATCGGGTCCCAGCGCGCGTCGTCGGCCGCCGGGTACCAACTCGTCACGTACGCCCCCTCGTACGGGCCGGACGCGCCGCCCGTGCGGTCCACCGAGGTCTGGTCGACGCTGCCGAGCACGGAGGAGATCCGTACCTTCTGGTGGTCCTCCTGCGCGCGCCGGAACGAGTCGAAGAAGCCGTCCGTACGGTCGCCGAGCGCGGCCGTGACGCAGCCCTCACGGGCCCGCTCGGAGGCCCCCTCGCGGCCTAGCGTGGAGACGAGGGAGGGGTCGGCGCCCGCGGCCTTCAGCGCCTGCTCGGCCTGCCTGCTGTAGTCGCCGGAGTCCTCCGCCGCGAGGATGTCCGTGGCGGGCTTGCGGTGGCCTTGCGCGAGGCCGGCGTTGAGCAGTCCGGGCAGCAGGTCACCGGCGAGCGTGTCGGGCCGTACGAGCGAGACGCGCTCGCAGTCCCGGGCCAGCTGCCGCCCGTTCCCGGCGAGCAGCGCGACGACACCGCCGTTGACCGGGAAGGACGTCGGGCTGACGAACTCCTCCTCGGTCAGCCCGTAGCCACCGATGTACGGGATACCTGCGGCCTCAAGCGGGGAGAGGAAGGCCTGGCCGTGCTGGCTGTACGAGCCGACCACGGCGGCCACGTTCGCCTTCACCGCGCGCCGGGCGCAGTTCGCGGCGCCCACGGAGTCGTTGTGGTCGTTGCAGGTGAGGACCTTGAGGGGGCGGCCGTTGAGCCCGCCGTGGTCGTTGACCCAGCGGGCATACGCACGCGCCATCGCGGGCATTCCGGGCATGTCGGTCGCCTCGGTCCGGTCGGGGGCCCAGGTCATCACGGTGACGGGCTCCCCGGACTCCCCCGACGACCCGGGGATCGCCCCGCAGCCGACCGCCGCCGTGGCGATCGCCGCGAGGGCCGTCACGGTGATGGTGGCGGTCTTGAGCGGGCGGGTGAGCCGAGGGCGGCGCCGGACAGTCATGGACATGCACCATTCCGGTCGGTCCCTAACCTTTGAGTGATCTCGGCTCAACGGCGAGTGACGTGAAGGTGAATTCCAGGGGCTGGTGGGGGCGCGCGCGTGGGGAACGTACGATCGACAACCGTGCAAAGCTCGGAGAACCCTTCCCGTCGTGGCCGCCGCTCCTCCACCATGGGCGGCATGCCTCTGAACGACATGCCGTGGTGGCGCTGGCGCAGCAACGTGCGCTCGGCGCTGCACATGCTCGCGGACCCGGAGTTCCAGCAGACCGTCTGGCTCGCGGGCGTCGACGGGTACGGAGACGTGACGGACGCGGTGTACCGCCTCGTCGAGGACACCTGGCTCGACAACTGGTCCGCGGAGAAGTACGTCGGGACGATCTTCCGCGACTCCCAGGAGGCGGTCCTCGTCGACCTGGCCGTCCTGCGGGTGCTGCGGATCATGCACCAGGTCGGCCCCGACGCCCCCGTCTCCGCCTACCTCGACCACCACGGCTGGGACGAGGCCGTCCGGGCGGCGCGGGACGCGCACGTGCGGTTGGCCACGGGGGACGGGGACGACCCGGACGCGGTGCCCAGCACGCTGGAGGTGCTGCGGATCCTGACGAGGTCGGCCTAGCCGAGGCCTGGACGGAACGGCGCCCGGCGCAGCGGGGCAGGTAGCCTTCCCGCTATGACCGCACAGCCCGCACCCGCCGCCGACCAGTACGTCCTCACGCTGTCCTGCCCCGACAAGCAGGGCATCGTCCACGCCGTGTCCAGCTACCTGTTCATGACCGGCTGCAACATCGAGGACAGCCAGCAGTTCGGCGACCACGACACCGGGCTGTTCTTCATGCGGGTGCATTTCTCCGCCGAGGCCGTGAACGCCGAGAAGCTGCGCGCCAGCTTCGCTGCCGTCGGTGACTCCTTCCATATGGACTGGCAGATCCACCGGGCCGAGGAGAAGATGCGCATCGTCCTGATGGTCAGCAAGTTCGGGCACTGCCTGAACGACCTGCTGTTCCGGGCCCGGACCGGCGCGCTGCCCGTGGAGATCGCCGCCGTGGTCTCGAACCACACGGACTTCGCCGAGCTCGTGTCGTCGTACAACATCCCCTTCCACCACATCCCGGTGACGAAGGAGAACAAGGCGGGGGCCGAGGCGCAGTTGCTCGCTCTCGTACGCGAGGAGAACGTCGAGCTGGTCGTCCTCGCCCGCTACATGCAGGTGCTCTCGGACGAGATGTGCAAGGCGCTCAGCGGGCGGATCATCAACATCCACCACTCGTTCCTGCCGAGCTTCAAGGGCGCCAAGCCCTACCACCAGGCGCACGCGCGCGGTGTGAAGCTGATCGGCGCGACCGCGCACTACGTGACGGCCGACCTCGACGAGGGCCCGATCATCGAGCAGGAGGTCGAGCGCGTCGGCCACGAGGTCACGCCGCAGCAGCTCGTCGCCGTCGGCCGGGACGTGGAGTGCCAGGCCCTCGCCCGCGCGGTGAAGTGGCACAGCGAGCGCCGCGTCCTGCTCAACGGCCGCCGCACGGTCGTCTTCGCGTAAGGCCGCTGCGTACGTAAGGCCGCTGCGTGCGTAAGACCTGTGCGTGCGTAAGACCTCTGCGTACTGCGGCTACATCCGGCTGAGCGCGGCCGCCGCCGACAGGACGTCCCGGATCGCCTCGCGGTCGCCGACCTGACCGGCCGCCGCGTCCTCGGGCGGTACGTGCCCGGCGGCGAGGCGGCAGAACTCCACGCCGTCCAGGGCGACATGGGCCACTTCGCACTCCTGTGACGCGGCTGCTCCCGGGGAGTCGAGCGGGATCAGCCACTCGCCGCCGCCGTGCCCCTCGACCTCCAGGCGCAGGCTGCGTCCGGGCGCCCCGGCGGCGACCAGCTCCTTGGCCGGTGCGGCGAGGCCCGCGCGGCGCCGGTCGGCGAGCGCGCCGGGCAGCATGCGGGCGGCGAGGTCGATCATCCGGTTGAGGTGCCGGGGTGCGGGCGGTTGGTACGGGTAGTCCACCGCGTCCGCGATGTCCCCCGCGTGCACCCAGCACTCGAAGGCGCGGTCGAGCATCGAGTCCCGCAGGGGCAGCGTGAACTCGCCGTAGGGCACGGCGAGTTCGGCGGAGCCGCCGCCCGCGAAGGACACCGTGCGGATGACGGTGTGGCTCTGCTCCCGCCACGGCAGGCGCACGCCGCGCGTGGCCGGGAACCGGGAGGCGTTCCAGTACGCCTCGGTGCGTTCGGCGGGCGAGGTGCCGGTGAGGGCGGCGCGCGCGGCCTCGGGCAGCGGGTCGTCCAGGCCGAGGGTCGTCGCGACCAGGCCGTCGACCGTCAGGAGGTGGGCGATGACCCCGGCGACGGTGGTGCGGCGCGTGACGGCCTCGTCCCCCTCGTACCACTTCAGCTGGACCGGGGCGTGCCACTCGCCGTTGCCGAAGTCCTGGAGCAGGGCGTCGAGCCGGGCCGTCTCGGCGTCGTAGGGCGCGGCCCAGTCGGGGACGGGTATGCGGGGCGGGCGGCGGTCCAGGCAGCCGGCGAGGACGCGGGAGCGCAGGCCCGGGTCGAGGTCGAGGCTCTCCTCGGGGTGCAGCAGGCCGACGGCGTCCCGCAGCCGCAGTGCCTCGTCCGCGCAGGCGCCGCAGCCGCCGAGGTGCAGCTCGACGGCTGCGGCCTCCTCGGCGGAGCAGGCGGCGAGCGCCCAGGCGCCGAGCAGCGACTTGAGGACCTTGTGCTCCAGGACGGGCGGCGCGGGCGCGGGCACGGCGGGCAGCGGCGGCGGCTCGGGCAGCGGGCGGCCGGAGTCCTCGATGGAGCTGCGCGGTGGCGGTATGCGCAGGCCGCCGCCGTGCGGGGGCCGGGCGCCGGGGTGCTCGCCGGGGCCCGGCCGGCCGTTCTCACGCGGGCGGCCGTCCGGCCCTGGCACACCTTCGGCGAGGGCGCCGCCGGTCGCGATGTCGTCGTCCGCGCGGCCGTGGCGGGGGTCGCTCTCGCCGTGCCGGTCCGGGCCGTCGTGACCCTCGGGGCCGTCGTCCGGCTCGGAGGGGTCGGCGTTCACAGTGCGCTCCCGTAGCCGGGCGGAGGGGCGGCGGCGGGCCGCTGTTCGTTGGCGGTGGACAGGAGTTGCAGGCCGAGGCGGAGGCGGCGCCGGGCCTCGTCCTCGGTCACGCCGAGGTCGGCGGCGGTCTGGCGGTAGTCCCGCCGCTGGAAGTAGGCGAGTTCGAGGGCGGCGCGCAGCGGGGCGGGCATGGACGTCACGATGTAGTCCGCGCGGGCGGCGACGGAGGCGCGGCGGACCTTCTGCTCCATGTCCTCCGTGGTGCCCTGGCCGCCGTCGGCGAGCGCCTCGGTCTCGGTCTGCCGCAGCCGCGCCACCGCATACCGGTTGGTGAGGCCGGCGAGCCAGGAGCGCATCGAGCCCTTCTTCGGGTCGTACTCCTCGGGGTTCTCCCAGACGTGGGCGAAGACCTCGCGGGTGACGCGGTCCGCCGCCGCGTCGTCGTCGAGCACGCGGTGGGCGAGGCTGTGCACGAGGGAGGCGAGCCTGTCGTACAGCTCGCCGAGCGCGGCCGCCTCTCCGCGTGCGAGCCGCTGCTGCATCTTGCGGTCCCAGCGGGGCGGTGCGTCTTTCGCCATGTGGCCCCCTCCTGCCGTGGCACGACCGTACGTGCCGACCGTACGAGCGCGAACCCTCCAACGAATGTAGTGCCCGCCACCGACAACGCACCTCGGTTTGCGGCAACGGGCGGCGCGGGGTGGCTGCGGATGGTAGTGAATTGGTCACGCTGTGCTGAGAGTTGAGTCAATGTCGCGTCGAAATTCGTTGAAGTCCGTTGAACGAACTGGATCGACGTAGATCGAATCGGTGCATATGTGATAGGCCTGCCGGATGGCCTGTTGTTCAGGTGAGGTGTTTTACGGGGGAGTAGCGGGGCAACCGCGAACCAGGGAAGCGTAAGCACGGCTTCCGGATACCGCCACGATGGCTGAAGGTTGTGGACCGGACCCGGAAACCGAAGCCCGGAACCGAGCCGTACGCGGCGTACGAGTGGAACGAGAGGCGGCGTGGCGGATGGCGCTCAAAGTGACCGATGGCGATCAGGGCGGCTGGGCCGTCATCCAGGTCAGCGGTGAGATGGACCTGGTGACGTCGCCGATCGTGCGCCAGCGCGTCCACGACGCCGTCGCCGAGGGCCGCCGCAGCCTCGTCCTCGACCTCTCCGAGGTCCTCTTCTGCGACTCCTCCGGCGTCGGCGTGCTCATAGCCACCCGCCGCCTCATCCGCTCCTGCCGCGGCCGCCTCCGCCTGATCCTCCCGGCCCAGGGCGCGGAGGACGGCTCCCACGTGAACCGGGTCCTGGCGGCCCTCGGCGTCCGCCGCCTCTTCGAGGTCTTCCCCGACCTCGGCTCAGCGGTGGACGAGGAAGCCTCGCCGCTCTCGGCGTAGCGCTGCCGCCGGGTCATCGGGGCGGGTGAAACAACCCACACCGCACCCCCCGCATCCCCCGGCGCCCACCGGGAACGCGTCACCCCCAGCGCCGTCCGACCTCGATCAGGTCGCGGAATGTCACCGGTCTTGATACAAGCCTGGGTGAAGCTGCGACTTTCGGGGCCCGGGCGGCTGAGCCCGACGTACGCTCCGTGGTGAACGCAGTGGAACGCATCACCCACCTGATCAGTGAGGCCGAGATGGACAGCGCAGAGTACGAGCGCAGGATTGCCGCGCGATTTGCGAGCTTCGACCAGGACGGCAACGGCTACATCGACCGCGAGGACTTCAGCGGTGCGGCGAAGGCCGTCCTTGCCGAGTTCGGGACGACCGCGCGGTGCGACAAGGGGCAGGCGCTGTACGCGGGTGCTGAGGCGTTCTGGCAGGGCATGGCCGGGATCGCCGATGTCGACGGGGATCAGCGGGTGACCCGCGAGGAGTTCGTGACCGGTGCGGTCAAGCGGCTGCGGGACAGTCCGCAGCGGTTCGCCGAGATCGCGCGGCCGTTCCTGAAGGCCGCGATCGCCGTCGCCGACGAGGACGGCAAGGGCGCCACCCCGAAGGGGACCGAGCGGGTCCTGAAGGTGCTCGGCGCCGACCCGCAGACCGCCGCCGCCGCGGCCGCCGCCCTGGACACCGACGGGGACGGCCGGATCTCCGAGGAGGAGATCCTCACCGCCTTCGCCGCCTACTTCACGACCCCCGCGCCGGACGCCTGAGGGCTCCCCGCGCCGGACGCCTGAGCGAACCCCGGCCCGGCGCCGTCACGCGTACCGCTCGCGCAGCTTGTACTTGAGCACCTTGCGCAGCGTCTCGTTGCGGGGCAGGGCCTCCACCACCTCCAGTTGTTCCGGCAGCTTGTGGGGGGAGAGGCCCGCCTCGCGGAGGTGTGCGCAGACCTCGGGCAGGCTCAACTCCGTCGAGCCCGGCGGGAGTTCGAGGACCGCGCAGACGCGTTCGCCGCGCTCCGGGTCCGGGAGGCCGATGACCGCCGCCTCGCCGACCGCGGGGTGGACGTGCAGCAGGTCCTCGATCTCCTTCGCCGAGATGTTCTCCCCCTTGCGGATGATCACGTCCTTCGCGCGGCCGGTGAGGACCAGATGGCCGCTCTCCCGTACGTGCCCCAGGTCGCCCGTGATCAGAAAGCCCTCGGCGTCGAAGGCCGCGGCCGACTGCGACGGCTCCAGGTAGCCCCGGCAGACGGCCTCGCCGCGCAGCCGCACCTCCCCGTCGACCCCGGCAGGCACCGGCTTCCCGTCGGCGTCCGTGATGCGGATCTCCATCCCGGCCGGGGGCCGCCCCTCCGTACCGGCGAGGCGGTCCGGGGTGTCGTCCGGGGCGCCCATGGTGATCATCGGGACCTCGGTCATGCCGTATCCGTGGGTGAGTTGGCAGCCCATCTCCTGTACGACAGCGTGGTAGAGCTCGGGGGGTTTGGGGGCGCCGCCGCCCGCGAGCAGGCGCAGGGTGGGGATGAGTCTGCGGCCCTCGGGGAGCCGCCGCTGCTCGGCCAGGAACATCGAGTAGAAGGCCGTGGAGCCGCCCGCCGTCGTCACCCCGTGGCGGCGGTAGCCGTCGAGCGCGTCCGGGAGCGCGAACTTCTCGAAGAGTACGGCCGGGAACCCGTAGAGCAGCAGCATCACCAGGTAGTCCGGGCCGCCTATGTGGGCGAAGGGGAACGCGATCGAGCCCACGTCCGCGGACGACAGGCGCAGCGCGTGGGCCAGGCAGGAGCCGCCCGCGATCAGTGAACGGTCGGTGTGCAGCACGCCCTTGGGGTCGGAGGTGGTGCCGGAGGTCCAGTAGATCCAGCGGACGTCCGTGCCGTTCGCCGGTGGCGCGGGCAGTACGGCGGGGTCGGCCTCCGGGAGGTCCGCGTACGCCTCGAAGACGCCGCGGGCGTCCAGGCGGCGGGCCATCTCCGTGTGGTCGAAGCCGCGCCAGACCCCGGGCGTCGCGAAGAACTCGGCCCCGGACTCGCGCAGCGCGAAGCCGACCTCCTTCTCGCGGTAGAAGGGGATGACGGGGGACTGGGTCGCGCCGAGCCGGGCCAGGGCGGCGGTGAGCAGGACCGTCTCGATGCGGGTGGGCAGCTGCCAGGCGATGACCGTGCCGGAGCGCACGCCCTGCTCGTACAGTCCCGCCGCGACGCGTTCCGCGCGCTCGCGCAGGGCGCCGAAGGTGAGGGTGCGGTCGGCGGCCTGCTCCGCCTCGGCCTGGATCAGCGCCGGGCGGTCCGGGGTGAGTTCGGCGCGGCGTCGGATCAGTTCCCAGAGCGTCGGGGACTCGCCCAGTTCGTGTGCCGTGTCCCGCATAGCCGGCCTCCCCATCTCCTCAACTGACGATCTGTCAGATCGAGGCAGAGCGTAGGCCTCACCGCCTTGTCGGTCCAGAGGTCCGGGGGCTAGCCTCTTTCTGACGACCCATCAGATTAGGCACCGTCTGATCAGACACGTCAGATCAGACACGTCAGATTCGTACTGCGGCGAGGGGACCCCCATGGAACTGCCTCGGATCATCAGCGTCGACGACCACGTCATCGAACCGGCGCACCTCTTCGAGACCTGGCTGCCGCAGAAGTACCGCGACCGCGGGCCCAAGCCGCTGACCGCCGGGATCGGGGAGCTCGAGTACACCGGCGGCAAGTACGTGATCACCATGGACCCGGAAGGCCCGCCCACCGACTGGTGGATCTACGAGGACCTGAAGTTCCCGTACAAGCGGAACATCGCCGCCGTCGGCTTCGACCGGGACGACATGACCCTGGAGGGCATCACCCGGGCCGAGATGCGGCGCGGCTGCTGGGACCCGGTGGAGCGCCTCAAGGACATGGACCTCAACCATGTCGAGGCCAGCCTCTGCTTCCCGACGTTCCCGCGCTTCTGCGGGCAGACCTTCGCGGAGGCGCACGACAAGGAGGTCGCGCTCGCCTGTGTGCGCGCGTACAACGACTGGATGGTCGAGGAGTGGTGCGGGGACAGCGGGGGGAGGCTCATCCCGCTCTGCATCATCCCGCTGTGGGACATCGACCTCGCCGTCGCCGAGGTGAAGCGGAACGCGGCGCGCGGGGTGCGGGCGGTCACCTTCTCCGAGATCCCGACCTACCTCGGGCTTCCGTCCATCCACTCCGGGTACTGGGACCCGTTCTTCGCGGCCTGCCAGGAGACCGGGACGGTGGTGAACATGCACATCGGGTCGTCGAGTCAGATGCCCGCCGCCTCGCCGGACGCGCCCCCGGCCGTGCAGGCGTCCCTGTCCTTCAACAACGCCATGGCCTCGATGATGGACTTCCTGTTCTCCGGGGTCCTGGTGAAGTTCCCGACGCTCAAACTCGCCTACAGCGAAGGGCAGATGGGCTGGATCCCGTACGCCCTGGAGCGTGCCGACGACGTGTGGGAGGAGCACCGCGCCTGGGGCGGCGTCCGCGACCTGATCCCCGAGCCGCCGTCCACGTACTACTACCGGCAGATCTTCTGCTGCTTCTTCCGCGACAAGCACGGCGTCGCGTCCCTGGACGTCGTCGGGCGCGACAACGCCACCTTCGAGACCGACTACCCGCACGTCGACTCGACCTTCCCGCACACCAAGGAGGTCGCCCTCGACCACGTCAAGGGCCTCGACGACGAGACCGTGTACAAGCTGATGCGGGGCAACGCCATCCGCATGCTGAGCCTCGACCTCGACAAGTAGCGCCCATGGACCTGGCCTACACCGAGGAAGAGGAAGAGTTCCGGGCCCGCCTGCGCGCCTGGCTCGCGGACGTCCTCCCGCAGCTGCCGCCCCGCCCCGACCCGTCCGACTGGCCCGGCCGCCGCGCGTACGACCTGGGCTGGCAGCGACGCCTCCACGACGCCGGGTACGCGGGCCTGCACTGGCCCGTCGACGCGGGCGGGCAAGGGGCCACGCCCACGCAGCACCTCATCTACCTGGAGGAGACCGAGCGCGCCGGGGCCCCGTACGTCGGCGCCAACTTCGTGGGCCTTCTGCACGCCGGGCCGACGATCGCCGCCGAGGGCACCCCGGAGCAGCGGCGGCGCTGGCTGCCGCCGATCCTGCGCGGCGACGAGGTGTGGTGCCAGGGCTTCAGCGAACCGGACGCCGGGTCCGACCTGGCGTCCCTGCGGACGCGCGCGGTGCGGGACGGCGACCACTACGTGGTCAGCGGCTCCAAGATCTGGACCTCGCACGCGGAGGTCGCCGACTGGTGCGAACTCCTCGTCCGTACGTCCCCCGTCACCGACGAGGTGCCCAAACACCGCGGCATCAGCTGGCTCGCCCTGCCGATGGACGCGCCCGGCGTCACCGTACGGCCGCTGCGCACCCTCGCCGGGTCCACCGAGTTCGCGGAGATGTTCCTCGACGAGGTGCGCGTGCCCGTCGGCAACCGGGTCGGAGACGAGAACGACGGATGGCGGGTCACCATGGTCACGCTCTCCTTCGAGCGCGGCACCGCCTTCGTCGGCGAGGTCGTCGCCTGCCGCCGCACGCTGACCGCACTCGCCGCCGAGGCCCGGAAGAACGGCCGCTGGGACGACGCCGTCCTGCGCCGCCGGCTCGGCCGCCTGAACGTCGAGTTCAGCGCCCTGTGGCGGCTCACCCAGTGGAACGTCTCCGAGGCCCAGCGCACCGGCGGCGTCCCCGGCACCGGCGGCTCCGTCTTCAAGCTCCGCTACTCGCACGCCCGCCAGGAGCTGTACGACACGGCCGCCGAGGTCCTCGGTCCCGACAGCCTCGACCTCGACCGGGAGTGGAACCTCGACCGGCTCTCCTCCCTCTCGTACACGATCGCCGCGGGCACCTCGCAGATCCAGCGGAACATCGTCGCCGAGCGCATCCTCGGCCTGCCGAAGGGGCGGTGAGGCCCGCCATGGACTTCCAACTCACCGAGGACCAGCGGGCGTTGCAGTCCGGTGTGCGCGAGCTGCTCGCCGGGCGGTTCGGGCGGGAGGCCCTCCGCGCCCTCGCCGACGGGCCCGAACAACCCTCCCTCGACCGGGAGTTGTGGCGTGAGCTCGGCGCCGCCGGGTTCTTCGCGCTGCGGCTCCCCGAGCGCGACGGCGGCGTGGGCCTCGGCCTGCCCGAGGCCGTGCTCGCCTTCGAGGAGGCGGGCCGCGCGCTGCTTCCCGGCCCGCTGGTCGCCACCCACCTCGCGGCGGGCGAGGTCGAGGGCGCCGCCACCGGGGACACGGTGGTCACCGCCGTCGACAGCTCCGGCCTGGTGCCCTGGCTGGACGCCTCGGACGTCGTACGGGGCGATGCCGCCGGCGCCGTCCCCACCCGCTCCGTCGACCCGCTCACCCCGCTGCACCGGGCCCCCGCGGGGGTGGGGGCGCCGGACCCGCTCGCCGTGCTGCTCACCGCCGCCGAACAGCTCGGCAGCTCCGCCCGCAGCTGCGAGACGGCGGTGCGGTACGCGCGCGAGCGCAGCCAGTTCGGGCAGCCGATCGGCGCGTTCCAGGCCGTGAAGCACCTGTGCGCGCAGATGCTCGTCCGCACCGAAGTGGCACGCGCGGCGGTCTACGCGGCCGCCGTCACGGCCGACCGGGCGGAGATCTCCGCGGCGGCCCTGCTCGCCGACGAGGCGGCCGTCCAGGGCGCGCGCGACTGCCTTCAGGTGCACGGCGGCATGGGTTTCACCTGGGAGGCCGACGTCCACCTCCATCTGAAGCGGGCCTGGCTGCGGGCCGCACTCGGGCCGTCGGCGGGCGCGGTGGAGGAGGAGTGGGCGGCGGCGCTGTGACCTGTGCCGTGTTGCCGGCTGTGTCTTTGGCGGCGTTGCCGGCTGCGTCATTGGCGGCGTTGCCGCAAGTGATCGAATGACTGCCAAGAACGGTCCGTGAACACAGCACAGAGTGACCGTGGGGTGTCGATATCGGCTTGTGTCCTAGGCGTGACTCGTCACGGCACGGAGTCGGGGCGACGCTCCGGTACGCTCCGTGGGATGCGAGTGGTTCTCTTGGCGAGCCATACCGGTGGGGCCTGTGTGGCGCTTCCGGAACCGGCGATGCCCGCCTCTCGCAGGGCATGGCGGCGTGAGACGCCCCCCTGTTCGACACCCCGCGGCGCGCGTCGCACAGTATGCCGCACGCGTACTCCTTCGTGCTGGAATATGCCCGAAGCGCTTGTTGGGGTGACTGTACGTCAACCATGCTGTGTCGTACGGGGATCACGTTCCGTGACCCCGACGAGACACGAGGCGATGTGTCCGCCGGTTCGGATGGTGTGAGCGGTGCAGGTGCTTCAAGTTCAGACGGAGGTCCGCCCCGACCCCGCGGAGGTGGGGCGGGCCCGTAGGTGGGCGAGGTCACGGCTCGCCGGTTCCGGGATAGAGGTGGACGAGCCGCTGGCGGAGACGCTGGTGCTGCTGATCTCGGAGCTGGTCACCAACGCCGTGGTGCACACGGGCTGCCCGGCCGTGCTCCGCCTGCTCCTGCCGCGCCTGCCGGAGTCCGCTCCGGCCACCGTGCGCGTGGAGGTCACCGACGCCAGCACCCGCCCGCCCCGCCCCCGGCAGGCCGAGGGTGACGACACCAACGGCCGCGGCCTGGCCCTCGTGGACGGCCTCGCGGACCGCTGGGGCTGGCAGTCGGACGGCGCGGGCAAGCGCATCTGGTGCGAGGTGGACCGCTGCGAGCCGAAACCGAAGGCGGCGGAGGACGCGGGGGACGCCGGGGATGCCGGGGGCACCGCGGGGGTGCGGCACTTGGGTGCGGCGCCGGTCGTGGCGTTCCCCTTCTGAGGGTTCCGGGCGGGACCGCCCCCGCGCCGAACTGCCGCCTCCCACAAGGGACTTGACCGTACGAGCCGAGGGTTGGCGGCGCGCCCATGTCACCCCGAGCGTGACACCGCGCGCCGCCGGACGAACACGACTCGCACTCGCCGAGCGTCTGCCCCTCGCCAGGCCCTCGACGTCCCCTCACGGCGGATCGCTGCCACAAGGGTGAGGAAACGGACAGGCGACGTCAACACCTGGGGTGGGGGTTTGTGTTCGGCGGTCGCGGGCGTACGAGTCAGAGAATCGCCACCGGCGCGACCGGTGTGCCCGTCGCGCCGACGAACGGCTCCGGCATCGCGGACAGCAGGAACGTGTGCCGCGACTCTTGTGCACAGGCTGTGGACAACTCTTCGAGGAACCAGTTCTGCCCCTGCGGCATGCCCATCTCGACCAGGTCCAGGGCGTGCACCGGCAGCCACAGGTTCTCGATCTCGGGCGGGAAGATCTCGAAGGTCAACGTGTCGTTGGCGACGGCCGCCACGTCCCGCGCGTGGAACCACTCCGGCGTACGGATCGACAGGCCCGGTGACGGATAGCCGTACCCGTGCTTGTCGCCCGCCAGATAGACCTGCACCTGTCCGGTCCGTACGAGTACGACATCGCCGGCGCGGACCTTCGTACCCGCGAACTCCTCGGCCTCGTCCAGGTCTTCGGGGGTCACCGCGTGCTCGCCGGGCAGCCGGTCCAGGCCCTTGGTGCGGGCCACGTCGAGCAGGACGCCGCGCGAGACGACGTGCCGCATCGAGGCGGCCGCGCCGAACTCGGCGCCGCCGTGGGCCGTGATGGTGCCGGCGGGGCGGCCGTTGTAGAGGCGGCCCGAGTGCGAGACGTGGGACAGGGCGTCCCAGTGCGTTCCGGACTGGAGGCCCATCGTCACGGCGTCGTCGCTGCAGGCCACCGTGCCCGGGCCGAAGAGCTCCTGGTTGATCTGCACCATCGTGTGGAACGGGTTGATGCGGCCCTGGATCATGCCGCTCTGCACGCCGTCCTCCTTGAGCGGCAGGGCGAGCGGTATGCGGTGCCCGCTGCGGACCTCGGCGGTGGCGTCCCGTACGACCGCGTCGGTGATCAGGTTCAGGGTGCCGGACTCGTCGTCCGCGCCCCAACGGCCCCAGTTGTTCACGCGCTTGGCGATGTCGTGGAACTCGGGCGGCAGTGACATCGGGGCCTCCTCAGGGCTTGTGCTCCCGTATCTGATGACCCGTAAAATCTAACGGTCCGTCAGAAAACGCGGGAAGGGGCCGACGTGGGGAACTTCTTGGCAGGCAAGGTGGTCGCCGTCACCGGGGCCGGGCGCGGCATCGGCCGGGCCGTGGCGATCGCCGCGGCAGCCGAGGGCGCGAAGGTCGTCGTGAACGACTACGGCGTCTCGATCGAGGGCGGTGAACCGACCAGCGAGGTCGCCGAGTCGGTCGTCAAGGAGATCGAGGCCGCGGGCGGGGAGGCGGTCGCCGTGGCCGACGACATCGCCACGATGGCGGGCGGGCAGCGGATCGTCGATGTGGCGCTCGCCGAGTACGGGCGGATCGACGGGGTCGTGTGCGTCGCCGGGATTCTGCGCGAGCGGATGCTGTTCAACATGTCCGAGGAGGAGTGGGACCCGGTGGTCGCCACCCACCTCAAGGGCACCTTCACCGTGTTCAAGGCGGCGTCGGCGGTGATGCGGAAGCAGGGCGGCGGCACGCTGATCGGCTTCACGTCCGGCAACCACCAGGGGTCGGTGGCCCAGGCCAACTACTCGGCGGCCAAGGGCGGGATCATCTCGCTGGTACGGAGCGCGGCGCTCGGACTGCACAAGTACGGGGTGACCGCGAACGCCGTCGCGCCGGTCGCCCGTACGCGGATGTCCGCCAACGTGCCGATGGAGCTGAAGGAGATCGGGGAGCCGGAGGATGTGGCGGCGCTCGTCGTGTACCTGCTGAGCGAGCGGGCCCGCGCCGAGAGGATCACCGGGCAGGTGTACACGATCGCCGGTCCGAAGATCGCGGTGTGGGCGCAGCCGCGGGAGCTGCGGGCGGGGTACGCGGAAGGGGGCTGGACACCTTCCCGGATCGCGGACTTCCTGCCGGGGACGGTGGGGACTGATCCGATGCCGATGCTGGTGCAGCTGGAGGCTATGGCGGAGGCGGCGGCTCGACGGGACCGGCCGAACGCTTGAGCTGCCCCGATAGGGGCGCGGGGAACTGCGCGACCAGCCACGACGCCGCTGCAGCCGAACGACAGCGCCGCAGGCTTTCGGGAAGGGGCGGGGTGGGGATCAAATCGACGGAGGCGAACGTGGACTTCAGCTTCACGGAAGAGGATGAGGCGTTCCGTACCGACGCCCGCGCCTGGCTGGAAGCACACCTCACCGGAGACTTCGCCGAAGCCCGAGGCCAGGGCGGGCCCGGCAGTGAGCACGAGGGGGGCGCCGCGCGCCGCGCCTGGGAGCGGGAGCTCGGACGGGGCGGGTGGATCGGGATCGGCTGGGGGGACGGCGCGTACGGGAATCGCAGCGCGAGCCTGACCCAGCAGGTCGTCTGGGCCGAGGAGTACGCACGGGCCGAGGCCCCGGGCCGGTACGGGCACATCGGGGAGAACCTGCTCGCCCCCACCCTCCTCGCGTACGGCAGCGCAGCGCAGAAGCAGCGGTTCCTGCCGGCGATCGCGCGGGGCGAGGAGCTGTGGTGCCAGGGCTACAGCGAGCCCGGCGCCGGCTCCGATCTGGCGGGGGTACGGACGGCGGCTGCACGGGAGGGGGACGCGTACCGGATCACCGGCCAGAAGGTGTGGACCTCCCTCGCGCACGAGGCCGACTGGTGCTTCGTGCTCGCCCGGACCGATCCGGACGCGCGGCGCCACCAGGGGCTGTCGTTCCTGCTCGTGCCGATGGACCAGCCGGGGCGGATCGAGGTGCGGCCGATCCGGCAGCTGACCGGGACGAGCGAGTTCAACGAGGTGTTCTTCGACGGGGCGGTGGCACGGGCGGAGCACCGGGTCGGCGCCGAGGGCGAGGGCTGGCAGGTCGCGATGGGGCTGCTCGGCCTGGAGCGCGGGGTGTCCACGCTGGTGCAACAGATCGGCTTCGCCGAGGAGTTGGCGACGGTTGTGCGTACGGCCGTGGCGAGCGGTGCGGCCGAGGACCCCGTCGTACGCGACCGGCTCGTACGTCAGTGGGCCGAGCTGCGCGCGATGCGGTGGAACGCCCTGCGGACGCTGGGGAGTTCAGGGGCCCGTGACGCGGGCGCGCCGAGCGTGGCGAAGCTGCTGTGGGGCGCCTGGCACCGTCGGCTCGGTGAGCTGGCCGTGCAGGTGCGCGGGGCGCTCGCCACCGTCGGCCCGTCCGACTGGAGCGCGGAGCGGGCGTACGAACTGGACGCGTTGCAGCGGCTGTTCCTGTTCACCCGGGCCGACACGGTCTACGGCGGTTCGGACGAGGTGCAGCGCAACATCATCGCCGAGCGGGTGCTCGGTCTGCCCAGGGAGCCCAAGGGAGGGGTCCGGTCGTGAGAGGTGTCGTGTTCGACGGCAGGCAGCCGCAGGTCGTCGACGACCTGGAGATACGGGAGCCGGGGCCGGGCGAGGTGCTCGTGGCCGTGGCCGCGGCGGGCCTGTGCCACAGCGATCTGTCGGTGGTGGACGGGACGATTCCGTTCCCGCTGCCGGTGGTGCTCGGGCATGAGGGCGCGGGGGTCGTGGAGGCGGTCGGTGCCGGGGTCGCGCATGTGGCGCCCGGCGACCACGTGGCCCTGTCCACGCTGGCCAGTTGCGGGGCGTGCGCGGACTGCGACCGGGGGCGGCCGACGATGTGCAGGCGCGCGATCGGGCGCCCGGAGCGGCCGTTTACGCGCGGCGGGGAGCCGGTGTACCAGTTCGCCGCGAACTCCGCGTTCGCCGAGCGCACCCTCGTGAAGGCCGTACAGGCGGTGAAGATCCCGAAGGAGGTGCCGCTGACTTCGGCGGCGCTGATGGGCTGCGGGGTCGTGACCGGGGTGGGCGCCGTCCTGAACCGGGCGCGGGTCGAGCGCGGCGACAGCGTGCTCGTGACCGGCGCGGGCGGCATCGGGCTCAACGTCCTGCAGGGCGCGCGCCTGGCCGGGGCGACCACGATCGTGGCGGTCGACGCGAACCCCGAAAAGGCGGGTGCCGCCCGGCAGTTCGGGGCCACGCACTTCGTGGACGCGTCGACCACTTCGGACGTACCGGCCGCCGTACGGGAGATCCTGCCGACCGGCGTGGACCACGCCTTCGAGTGCGTGGGCCGCGCCGAGCTGATCCGCCAGTCCGTCGACCTCCTCGACCGGCACGGCCAGGCCGTCCTGCTCGGCATGACCGCACCGAAGGTGGAGGCGTCGTTCCTGCCCGCGGCGATGTTCCTGGACAAGTCCATCCTCGGCTGCCGCTACGGCTCCAGCCGCCCGCAGCGGGACATGGCCCTGTACGCGGACCTGTACCTGAAGGGCCAACTCCTCCTGGACGAGCTGGTGTCGGCGACGTATCCGGTGGAGGAGTTCGAGCGGGCGGTGGCGGATCTGGAAGGGGGGAAGGTGGCTCGGGGGGTGGTGACGTTCTAGGCACCGCACCAAATCCCTTGCCCCGCCTCCGCCCCCGCCCGCTACCGTCCCCCCATGTCCCTGCGTGCGTACCGTCAGATCCTCACCCGGCCCGTGCTGACCTGGGGTGCTGTTGCCGTGGGGGCGCGGATGCCCGTGGCCATGGCGCCGCTTGCTCTGGTGCTGCTCGTGCGGGAGCGGCCGGGTGGGTACACGCTCGGGGCGTTGCTCGCCGCCGCGTATGTGCTCGGAGAGATCGTGGGGGCGCCGCTGCTGGGCATGCGGCTGAACGCCGAGCGGGCTCGGCCGCAGCTGGCCGTCGGGCTTGCCGTGGGGGCCGCCGCCTTCGCCGGGCTCGGGGTGTTCCCCGGGGCCCATCCCGTACTGCTCGCCGTGTTCGCGTTCCTCGCCGGGGCCGCTCCCGCCGCCTCGCCCGGCGGGCTGCGGGCGCTGCTCACCTCCCTCGTGCCGGAGCGGGCCGTCACGCAGGCGCTGAGCGCCGAGTCGATGCTGACCTTCGCCGTCTGGGCCATCAGCCCGGCCGCGGCGACCGGACTCGCGCTCGGGGTGGCCGCGCCGCTGCCGCTGCTGCTCGCCGCCGCCTTCATGGCCGCCGCGGTGGCCGGGCTGTGGGCGCTGCCGGAAGGGTGGGAGGCGGAGAGCGGGGGCGGTCACGGCGGCTCGATGCTGCGGGTGCTCGTGCGGGCCTGGCCGGTGTACGTCACCGGGGCCGCGTCCCTGTCCCTCCTCGGGCTCGCCGAGCTGATCCTGCCCGCGCTGCTCGAACACCGCGGCATCCCGCTCGCCCTCGCGGGCCCGCTGCTGGCCGGGTTCGCGGTCGGCTCGGGGGTCGGGTCGTTCCTGTACGGACTGCGGGACAGCTGGCCGGGACGGCTTCCGACGCAGTCGCTCGTGCTGCTGCTCACGCTCTCGGCGTGCGTGGCGCTCGTCGCCGTACTGCCGTCCGCGCTGTGGATGGGCGTGGGCCTGCTGGCCGCCGGAGTGCTGCAGGCCGGGGCGATGCTCACCCGGAACCTGCAGCTGCGCCGGGTCCTGCCCGCCGAGGCGCTCGCCGCCGGGTACTCCGTGATGTACGCGGCCGTGGGCGCGGGTTACGCCGCGGCGGGCAGCCTCTCCGGCGCGCTGCTCACGGCCGTCGAGCCGGACGTGGCGATCCTCGCCGGGGTCGGCCTCACCCTCGTCCTGACCGTCGTCGGAGCGGTGGGGGAGCGGGCAACGCGGGGGCGTACCAAGGAAGTTGCCTCAGGTGGTCGCGCCGGCGCGGAACGTGCGCCGGTAGGCGGTCGGGGTGACGCCGAGGGCTGACTGGAGGTGCTGGCGCAGGGACTGGGCCGTGCCGAAGCCGGCGTCGTGGGCGACCTGGTCCATGGAGAGCTCCGTGGACTCCAGGAGGTGCCGGGCGCGCTCGATGCGCTGGCGGGTGAGCCACTGGCCGGGGCTGACGCCGACCTCCTCGCGGAAGCGGCGCGTGAACGTACGCACCGACATCGCCTCCTGCTCGGCCAGGTCCCGCAGCTGGATCGGCTCGTGCAGGCGCGCGAGGGCCCAGGTGCGGGCGGTCCGGGTGGTCGCCAACTGGGCCTCGGGCACCGGGCGTTGGATGTACTGGGCCTGGCCGCCGTCGCGGTGCGGCGGGACGACGGTGCGGCGGGCGACCTCGTTCGCGACGGCCGTACCGTGGTCGCGGCGCACGATGTGCAGGCACAGATCGATGCCCGCGGCGACCCCGGCCGAGGTCAGCACGTCACCGTCGTCGATGAACAGCACGTCCGCGTCCACCTCGACGGCCGGGAAGACCCGCTGGAAGTGTTCGGCGGACGCCCAGTGCGTGGTGGCGCGGCGCCCGTCCAGGTAACCGGCGGCGGCCAGGACGAATCCGCCCGTGCAGATCGCGACGAGCCGCGTGCCGGGCCGGATGTGGGCGAGTGCGGCAGCCAGCTCGTCCGTGAGCCGCCCCTCGTCGTACACCGGGCCCATCTCGTACGAGGCGGGGACGACGACCGTGTCCGCCGTGGCCAGCGCCTCCGGTCCGTGCTGGACGAGGATCGAGAAGTCGGAGTCCGTACGGACCGGGCCCGGCGGCCGGATCGAGCAGGTCACCGTCTCGTAGAGCCGGGAGCCCTCGGCGTCCTTGGCGCGGTCGAAGATGCGGTGCGGGATGCCGAGCTCGAAGGGGAGCAGGCCGTCCAGGGCGAGGACGACGACGCGGTGGCGGGGCGGGGGCGTACCGATCCGGTCCATGGCCCGATCCTACCGAACAGTGTCCCTCGGGCCACTCGATGGACGTGTTCGCGCCCGGCACGCTGTCGTACGTGACTGAGACGACCGCCGCTGCCTCCTCCCGTGGAGACCGCAGAGACCGCAGACCCCGCAAGCCCCGCCCCGCACCGCCGTACGGCCGCTTCCACCGCGCCTGGTTCGTCGCCGCCGTCGCCTTCGTGACGATCATCGGCGCCGCCGCCTTCCGCTCCCTGCCGGGCCTGCTCATCGATCCGCTGCACCGCGAGTTCGACTGGTCGCGCGGCACGATCGGCTTCGCCGTCTCCGTGAACCTCGCCCTGTACGGGATCACCGCACCCTTCGCCGCCGCCCTCATGGACCGGTTCGGCATCCGCCGCGTGGTCGCCGTGGCCCTCACCGTGATCGCGCTCGGCTCCGGGCTCGCCGTGTGGATGACGGCCGCCTGGCAGCTCATCCTCTACTGGGGGTTCCTGGTCGGCCTCGGCTCGGGCTCGATGGCGCTCGCGTTCGCCGCGACGGTCACCAACCGCTGGTTCACCGAGCGGCGCGGCCTGGTCACCGGCATCCTCACCGCCGCCAGCGCCTCGGGCCAGCTGATCTTCCTGCCGCTGCTCTCCTGGATGGTCGAGGGCCACGGCTGGCGCCCCGCCGCGATCACGGTCGCCCTGACCGCGCTCGCCGTCGTCCCGTTCGTCTGGCTGCTCCTTCGCGACCACCCGGCCGACGTGGGCCTCGCGCCTTACGGGGCCAAGGAGTTCGTGCCGAAGCCGCCGCCCGTGCAGGGGGCCGCGAGCCGCGCCCTGAAGGTGCTCTTCCGCGCCGCGAAGACGGGGCCCTTCTGGCTGCTCGCGGGCACCTTCGCGATCTGCGGCGCCTCCACCAACGGCCTGATCCAGACCCACTTCATCCCCGCCGCCCACGACCACGGCATGCCCATCACGGCGGCGGCCTCGCTGCTCGCGGTGATCGGCGTCTTCGACGTCATCGGCACGATCTTCTCCGGCTGGCTCACCGACCGCTTCGACGCCCGCCGCCTCCTCGGCGCGTACTACGCGCTGCGCGGCATCTCGCTGCTCTTCCTGCCGATGCTGCTCGCGCCGGATGTGCGCCCGCCGATGCTGTTCTTCATCGTCTTCTACGGCCTCGACTGGGTCGCCACGGTCCCGCCCACGATCGCCCTGTGCCGCGAGCACTACGGCGACGACTCGGCGATCGTCTTCGGCTGGGTCCTCGCCTCACACCAGATCGGCGCCGCCGTCGTCGCCTTCGCCGGCGGTCTCGTACGGGATCTGACGGGCTCGTACGACGTGGTCTGGTACGCGTCGGGGGCGCTGTGCGCTGCGGCGGCGCTGATGGCGGTGGTGATCAGGAGGGGAGCTCCTACTCGCTGAATCCCCCGAACCGCCCCCGGTGGAACAGCAACGGCTCGCCGCCCTCCGCCACCGCGTCAAGCGCGTCCACCCGCCCCACCACGATCAGGTGATCGCCCCCGGTGTGCACCGCGTGGATCGTGCAGTCCAGCCACGCCGGTACGCCGCTCAGGCGGGGCGCGCCGGAGACCGGGGCCGGGCTGTGGTCGACACCCGCGAACTTGTCGCCACCGCTCACCGCGAAGCCGCGGCACAACTCGCCCTGCTCCGTGCCCAGTACGTTCACGCAGAACGCGCCCGCGCGGGCGATCCGCGGCCAGGTCGTCGACGTACGCGCGACCATGAACGCGATCAGCGGCGGGTCGAGGGAGAGGGAGGCGAACGACTGGCAGGCGAAGCCGGCGGGTCCCTCGGCGTTCTCGGTGGCGCGCGCCGTGATCACGGTGACGCCGGAGGCGAAGTGGCCGAGCACGCGCCGGAATTCGCCCGCGGCGAGCGGCAGCCGCTCGTCGTCGCCGACGGCGCGCAGATCGGGTCGCGGGTGCGCGGGGGCGGGCTCGGCGACCGTGGCGGCGCCGACGGACCTGAGGTATCGGACGGCTGTCTCGGCCATCCCTGCGTGTCCCATCACATCGCCCATTGAAACTGACGATGCGTCAGAAGTGAAGGTGTGTGCGGGCGTACGTACCGAACGTACCGGGCTCACGCATGTCTTCAGCGGCCCCGGTACTCCGGTGTGCGGCGCTCCACGAAGCTCGTCACGCCCTCCTGCGCGTCCGCCGTCGTCATGTTGATCTCCTGCGCCGCCGCCTCCGCCGCGAACGCCGCGCTCCGGTCGACGTCCAGGGAGGCGTTGACCAGCTGCTTGGTCAGAGCGAGGGCGCGAGTGGGGCCCTGCGCGAGGCGCTCGGCCCAGGCGCGCGCCGTCTTCTCCAGCTCGTCCGCCGGTACGACGCGGTTGACGAGCCCGAGCCGCTCCGCCTCCGTGGCGCTCACCGCGTCCCCGAAGAACATCAGCTCCTTGGCGCGCCGGGGGCCGATGAGGCGGGGCAGGAGGTAGGCGCCGCCGCCGTCGGGTACGAGGCCTCGGCGTACGAACACCTCGATGAACCTGGCGTGTTCGGCGGCGATGACGAGGTCGCAGGCGAACGCGAGGTGCGCGCCGATGCCGGCCGCGGTGCCGTTCACTGCGGCGATCACCGGTTTCTCGCAGTCCAGGATCGCGGAGATGAAGCGTTGGGCGCCGTTGCGGATGGTGCGGGCCACGTCGCCGGGCACGCGTTCCTTCGCGGCCGACCCGCCGCCTCGTAGGTCCGCGCCTGCGCAGAAGCCTTTGCCGGTGGCGGTGAGGACGACTGCGCGGACGTCGGGGTCGGCGGAGGCGGCGTCGAGGAGAGCGATGATCTCCTCCCGCTGCTCCCAGGTGACGGCGTTCATCGCTTCGGGGCGGTTCAGGGTGATCCAGCGGATGTTGTCGGTGGTGGTGTGGAGGATGTGGGGTTCTGTCACCGGGGCTCCTGTGAGTTGTCGGGTGCGGGTGGGTGCGCCTGCGGCGGGCTTGTTCCCCTACCCGCCCCTTCCCGAAAGTCCTGCCGGACGGGCCTCCTCAATCGCCGGAGGGGCTCAAATTGAGCCCCTCCGGCGATTGAGGAGCGGGGGGCCGGGGGCGGAGCCCCCTGGGGGGCAGGTGCAGACCGCCAGGGCGTCCAAGGCGACCGCGCCCTGGCCGCGGGGGAGGACCATCAAGGGGTTGATGTCCAACTCGGAGAGATCCTCGCCCAGTTCGAGCGCCATCCGCTGCACCCGGAGCACCACCTCGACGAGGGCGTCGACGTCCACCGGTGGCCCGCCCCGTACGCCGTCGAGCAGCGCGTGCCCCCGCAGTTCCGACAGCATCGCCCGCGCCTGGTCCTCCCCGAAGGGCGGCACCCGTACCGCCGCGTCGTGCAGGACCTCGACCAGGACGCCGCCGAGGCCGACCGTCACCGTCGGGCCGAACAGCTCGTCCCGGGTGACGCCGACGACCATCTCGACGCCCCGCTCCACCATCTGGCAGACCAGCACGCCGTCCAGGTCGATGCCCTCGTAGCGGGCGATGTCGGTCAGCTCGCGGTAGGCGTCGCGGACCTGGCTCGCGGAGGTCAACCCGACCTTGACCAGGCCGAGTTCGGTCTTGTGGGCGATACGCGCGCCGGAGGCCTTCATCACCACCGGGTAGCCGACCTGCCCGGCCGCCCGTACCGCCGCCGCCGCGCTCGTGACGAGCTGCTCGCGCGGCACCCGTATCCCGTACGCCCGCAGCAGCTGCTTCGCCGCGTGCTCGCTGAGCTGCTGCCCGGGCCGCATCAGCGCCTGCGCCTTGCGGTACGAGGGCGACGGGGTGCGGGGCGCGTCCGCGAAGGGGGAGCGGTAGTCGGCGGTGAAGCGGTGGTGGTCCAGGTAGGCGCGTACGGCCGTGATGCAGTTGGCGAACGTGCGGAACGTGGCCACGCGGGACGAGCCGAGCAGGGTCTCGCGGTACGCGGCCTCCGTGCCGACCGGTGAGCCCCAGACCACGCACACCAGCTTGTCGGTGCGCTCGGCCGCGTCCACCAGGTCCTGGGCGAGCTTGTCGCTCATGGGCGGGAAGGGCCCGGTGATGGGGCAGATGAGCACGCCCACGTCCGGGTCGTCGAGGATCGCGTCGATGATCTTCGGGCCGCGCCAGTCGCCGACCGGGTGGCCGCCGTTGTCGACCGGGTTCGCGACGTTGAGATACGACGGGATCCACTCGTGCAGCTCGTCCTGCTTGGCCTGGGAGAGGGTCGGCAGGTGCAGGCCCGCCTCCGTCGCGAGGTCCGAGAAGTGGGCGCCGGTGCCGCCGGAGATGGAGTACACGACGACCCCGTCCGCCTGCGGCTTGCGGGCCCGCGCCAACAGGGTCGCCGTGTCCTGGAGTTCGTCGAGTCCGTCGACCCGGATCACCCCGAACTGCCGCATCGCCGCGTCCACCACGGTGTCGGCGCCGGTGAGCTTGCCCGTGTGCGAGGCGGCCATCCGCGCGCCGGTCTCGGTCCGCCCCACCTTGACCGCCACCACCGGCACCCCGCGCCGCGCCGCGTGATCGGCGGCGAGCAGGAAGGACCGGCCGTCCTTGAGCCCCTCGACGTAACAGGCGATGGCGCCGACCTCGGGCCGGTCCGCGAAGTACGAGAGGAAGTCGGCGGTCTCCAGATCGGCCTCGTTGCCGGTCGGGGCCCAGTGCGAGAGGCGTACGCCCAGCTCCTGGAGGGTGAAGACCGGCCGGCCCTGGTGCCCGGACTGGGTGATCAGGGCGATCGCCGGTCCGTCCAGGTCGTCGCGGAACTCCTCGAAGGCGTTGAGGTTGGTGTTGGGGCCGAGGAGCCGTATCCCGGAGCGCTCGACGGCGGCGGTGAGGCGGGCCTGCGCCTCGGCGCCCTCCTCGCCGGTCTCGGCGAACCCGGAGGCGAAGGCGACCGCGAACTTCACCTTGGCCTCGGCGAGCTGCTCGACCACGGGCAGCGGGTCGCCGACCAGCAGCACGGCCAGGTCGACCTGCTCGGGCAGCTCGGCGACGGACGGTACGCAAGGCAGCCCGAAGACGGTCTCGCGGGTCGGGTGCACGGGGTGGATGCGGGCGCCGACCCGCTCGGCCCAGGCGAGCAGCTGCCGCGTGATGCCGGTGTTCGGCCGCCCCTCGGCATCGGACGCGCCGACGACGGCCACGGACTCGGGCCGGAAGAAGCGGTCCAGGTCGGGTACGTCGGCGTGCAGGGGGCGGCCGCTGACGTCGACGTCGAGGGGGCTGTCGGGGCGCGCGGTGCCGTGCACGGCCGGCGCTGGGCGCTCGCCGCAGGCCACGACGCGGGCCGGGCGGGGGTCGGTGGTGAGGGTGCCGTGAGTCGATCCAAGCATCGCTGAGGCCCGCCTCCTGGGTGCGCGGTGTCGATTCATGAGCTGACGCTCTGTCAGATTACCTAAGTTGACACCGTGTCAGGAACCTCTGTGCGGTGCGTAAATCGGGGGCCGGGGTGGAGCCCCAGTCCGACCTCGCCTCTTGCGCACGTCCCCCGCCGTACGTAGAACTGTCGTACCGAACTGACGTGCCGTCAGAAATTGATGAGGGGACGGGACATGCAGACGATCTGGATCGGTGGCGCCGAATGGCTCGCCGTGCTCCGCATCGGGCTCGGCCTGTGGTGGCTGGAGAGCTGGCGGCACAAGGACAGGAAGGGCTGGTTCGAGCGCGGTACGGGGATCGCCTGGGCCGCCGACGTCGCGGGCAAGCACAAGTGGGGGGCCGTGAAGAGCGGCTTCGAGACCGTCGTCGCGCCCCGGCCCAAGCTGATGGCGTACGTCGTCGTCTACGCCGAACTCGCCCTCGGACTCGGGCTGATCCTCGGCGTGCTCACGCCGATCGCGCTCGTGGGAGGGCTGCTCCTGAACCTGCTCTACCTCGTCCTGATGATCCACGACTGGGCCGAGCAGGGGCAGAACGCGATGATGGCGCTGATCTCCCTCGTCGCCCTCCTCGGCATGTCCTGGCAGACCTGGTCACTCGACTCCGCGATGGGACTGTTCCTGTGACTTCCGAGACGGCACCCGCCCCCCGCTTCGACCTGCCCGAGCCCGACGCCTTCACGCAGGCCTACTGGGACGCGGCCGCCGAGGGGAAGCTGCTGCTCCGGCGCTGCGGGGCGTGCGGGCGTACGCACCACTACCCGCGCGAGTTCTGCCCGTACTGCTGGAACGACACCGAGGTGCGCTGGGTCGAGGCGGAGGGCGCCGCCACGCTCTACACCTGGTCCGTCGTGCACCGCAACGATCTGCCGCCCTTCGGTGGCCGCACGCCGTACGTCGCCGCCGTGGTCGACCTGGCCGAGGGGCCGCGGATGATGACCGAGGTCGTGGAGTGCCCCGAGGAGCGGCTGCGGGTCGGCATGGAGCTCCGGGTGGCCTTCCGTGCCGAGGGGGAAATGGTGGTGCCGGTGTTCCGGCCGCGGGGTTGAATGGCCCGGTGACCTTCCGCCTGAACAGCACCGAACTCCGCGGCGAGGGGCTGCTTTTGCGCCCCTGGGACCCGAGCTCCGACACCGACGTGCCCGCCTATCTGCGGGGTGTCTCCGACCCCGATTTCCGGCTCTTCAACAACCCGCTGCGGCACGTCGACGACCTCGACGCGGCCCGGCTGGCGCTGCGGGAGCGGGCCCGGCAGTGGGAGGCGGGCACGGAGGGCGGGTTCTGCGTCACCGACGCGGACGACGGTACGGTCCTCGGCCACGTCAGCCTCAAGTCCCTGTACTGGCCGTGCCGTTCGGCCGGGGTCGGCTACTGGGTGCTGCCCGAGGCCCGCGGCCACGGCGTCGCCACCCGCGCCCTCACCCTGGTCGCCGACTGGGCCTTCTCCCTCGGCCTGCACCGCCTCGCCCTCGACCACGCCCTCACCAACGCCGCCTCCTGCCGCGTCGCCGAACGCTGCGGCTTCACCTACGAGGGCACCCTCCGCGACGCCCACCGCCACGCGGACGGCACGTACCAGGACGCGCATCTGCATGGGCGGGTGCGGGCGGAGGGGTAGGGGCGTAGCCGCCGGAGGAAGGTGTCGCTAAGGCCACAGCAGCCCCGTGGACCAGACCTCGCCGTCCCGCTCGTACCGCAGGCGTACGTGGCGGCGCCGGGCGTCTCCCTGGAAGAACTCCAGCTCGTTCGCCGTGAGTTCGTACAGCGTCCAGGACGGGACCTCTGCCTCCGGCTGCCGCTGGGCGTGGTCCCAGGCCGCCTCGGACGCGGACGCCAACTCCGCCACGGAGCCCAGGGGTTCGCTCTGGTGGCCGACCAGGGCCGCCGCGAGTGCGCCCGTCGAGCGGGCGTGCAGGTCCGCGGTCGCCTCGGCGGGCGGGGCCGTCGTCACCGTGCCGCGGATGCGGATCTGGCGGCCGAGGGCGGGCCAGTAGAAGTGCAGGGCGGCCCGGGGGTGGGCGGCGAGCTGGCGGCCCTTGCGGCTGCCGGAGTGCGAGGCGAAGTGCCAGAGCCCGCCGGCCGCGCCGTGCAGCATGAGCGTACGGACGTCGGGCAGGCCGTCCTCGTCGACCGTGGCCAGCTGCATGGTGTGCGGCTCGGGCTGACCTGCCGCGCAGGCGTCGGCGAACCAGGCGTGGAAGAGTTCCGTGGGCTCGGCGGGCGCCTGCTCCGGGTCGAAGTGCGGGAGCTCCACGTCCCAGACGCGTTGGGCGCGCAGCAGGGACGGGAAGGCGGCGGAAGCCGGGGTCGCTTCGTTCATACGGTGATTGTCGCCGCCCCGGCCTCCGCGATGGCCGCCGCCCCGGCCTCCGCCCTCAGGCCTCCCCGAGGTACGCCGCCCCGGCCTCCGTGCTCTCAGACCTCCCCGAGGTCCGCCGAGTACCAGTGCTCGGGGCGCAGGTAGAACACCGTGTTCTCGCCCAGGCCGAGTACTGGAGGTACCGTTCCAACTAAGTGATCAGGAGTGAGTCTTGGACCCGTACCTGGTCGCTGCGGACATCCCGAACGGTTTTGGATGTCCGACTGGTCGCCCGCGTTCTCGTTCCCTCCGTCCGGGCGCGCAGCTCTTGGCTACGGTCCGTGACGGGGTGGCGGGTTTCCTCACGCCCCTGTGCTCCCGGTCCGGCCTGGACGGTCCGAGGCCCAGCACCATCACTCTGGTGATGCCGGGGCGGAGCCGTCCGTCGCCGGATCGGGCGCCCGAGGGCGCGTCGCCCGATCGCGATACCAGCGGCATCGTGACAGAACATCTTTCGCTTGTTGCTGATCAGCGGCTTACGCCAGTGCTCATCGCCCCACATCGACGTATACGCCGGGTCCACGGCGACGATCGCGAGACCCTGCTCGGCGGCCATCGACACGATGCGGGCCTTGAGCTTGCCCGTGGGTATGCCGGAGATCAGCTGGCGGAACCGCTTCTTGCGGCCGTGCTGCTCGCGGGTCTTCTCGGCGGCGAAGTCCAGGTCCTCGATCCCGATCGCCTTCGCACCGGTGCTCTTGGTCCAGTGCAGCAACTGGGTGAGGGCGTGCCTCACCTGGGCGTCGCGGTGACCTGCGGTGCCGGACAGGTCGTACCAGAACCGCTTGGGGTCGCCGACCGGATTTCCGTGCCGGTCAAGGTGGTAGGCGGCGAAGTGGTCGGCATTGGTGTCGACGCCGACCATGCCGCCTGCTCGTGCGGCGCCGAGCGGGATGGTCTTAACGACGGGGCGCTGCCAGGATGCGGTGAGGTACCAGCGGCCACGGCCAACGTCCAGGTGGATGCGGTAGGCCACCGCCCGGTTCTGCCCGATGCGGTCGGCCCACTCCTGTCCCCGGTGCTTGAAGGCAACATTGGAGGCGAGGACGTACCGGCCACGCGGGGCGTTCGCCAGATCGGCGAGCGGGGCGGGCAGCTTGATCGACACTTCGCCGTCCGGGGTGACGCGGATCGTCTCGTTCCCGAAACGCTTGCCGGACTCGCCGTCAGCGGCGAGGAACCAGCGCTCGGCCTCCCACTGCTCGCGCCACTCGGTCTCGGTGAGCTGCGCGGCGGCGAGGTTGTGCCGGTTGTTCATCAGCCGCCGGCCGCCGCGCACCACGCGCACCACTCCGGCTTCACGCTCAGTGCGGGCCGCCTCAAGGCGGTGCTCCAGCATGTGCAGGCGCCGGGACTTGTGGAACCACTCGCCCTTGGACCGGTAGCCGCCCGGAGCCCGCTTGGTGCCCTTCTCGCCGATCGGCTGGGACAGCCGGTGCATCAGCGTCCGGACACCGGCCTCAAGGTTCTGTATGTGCGCGAGCTGGCAGCGACGCGAGAGCGCCCACTGATCGTGCGTGGCCTTCGTGAGCGACCCGGCCCAGCGCGAAGAAGACTCGGCGGTCAGGCCCTGTTTCCGGGCCGCCCACGTGTCGCTGCTGTGGTCCAGGCCGTCAGCGCACCGGGCCTTGAGGTCCAGCGACGCTAGGTGTCCGAGGTGTTCGCCGACCAGGCGCAGAACCTTCTCGTCCTCCGCAGTGAGGTACTTGAGACGGTCACGCACAGCGACACCCGACGGCCCTATAGCCACGAACGGATCACCGATCGGCCGAAGCTGCTTCTTCGACGCAGCCAACACCAACACCTCCCATTCCATGAGGACTTGAACCATTCTATCGAGAAACCTACAGGTCACAGCATGAAACCAGATATCAAGACAGCCCTCCGAGGCATCCGAACTCACTCATACGACCTCAAGGACGCTTATGGGCACTCAATCCCAAGCAGTTCCCGGCCCCACGTCTCACGTGGACAGCGTGCAGCCGTGCGCCTTGGCGGAGCGGGCGGCGAACTCCGCGAGCGCGTCCTCGGGCAGGGGAGCCTCGGAGTCCCCCGCCAGCGGGGCCGCCACGAAGAACGCGGACCCGTGCTGTCCGGGACAGGACCCGCTCGTCCAGTGCAGGCCGTTCTCGGCGCCCTCAGGCCGCTCGGCGAACTTGGCGCGGTCGGAGACGCCCGTGTCCGTGTAGCCGTTCTGCACGAACGGGCCGTAGTACGCGGACAGCCGGTAGGAGAAGTCGCCGTCGGACACGACGAAGCAGTCCTCCACGGGGGCCAGCGGGTGGATCGGTCCGTCGTTCGGTGCGGATATCGGACGTACGTCGTCTTGAGAGCTCACCGGCTACCCCCGTGCCTCGTACGGCGTGCGCGGGGCGCGCCGCACTGTGTTCCTCATCGTCGTCGACCGAAAGTGATCGACGCGACGGAGCCGAGTCCTCCGGCGGAGGTGAGTTCCAGGGAGGGCAGCTGGAGCCCATATGACCGCCCGCGCAGGGGAGTTGGTTTCCGAGGGCGGCCACAGGCGGGCGCGCGCGTAAGCCCGCTCAGCCGTACAGGGCCACGCGGTACAGAGCCGCGAGCGCGGCGTCGATGGGGTGCGGCTGCGGCCTGCCCGAGTCGTCGAGCCGGTTCCACCGCTGCAGGTTCACGGCCACCGACAGTTGTCGCTCGCCGTCCGTGCTGGTCATGGACAGGGCACCGGCGCCCCAGGCGGACCCGCCGTGCCCCCAGAAGGCGCGGGAAGCGCTGGCAGCCGCGGAATTCCCGGAATCCTCGGCCGCCCCGGGAAGCACTATCGGGTAGAGGCCGAGCCCGTACTCGATCGTCTTCTGCTCCTGCGAGATCACCGGCACGGTCCGCTGCATCTGCGCCAGCGACGACGGGCTGACGATCTCGCCGGCGAGCAGCAGATCGTAGAAGCGGTTGAGGTCCCCGACGGTCGATATCAGTGAGGCCGAGGGACCCACCCAGGACATGTCGAAGGCGCTGTAGTCGCGCGGCGCCGACCCTTCTGCGGATGCAGCTCTCGTCCATGACACCCATGACCATCGGTGGTCGCCCCCGTTCAAGCGCTGCTTGACGCTCTGCGAGGAACGTGACGCGCTCGACCGCCTGTTCCGGGGAGATGGTGCCGCGCTGCACGGCGCTGTTGGCCAGCACTTGCGCGTACTCCCGTGTCTGCAACAGGCCTGGCACGATTCCGATTTGGTACAGCCGAAGCTCAACCGCCCGCCCCTCGTACCCCACGTACTCCGGAAATCCCTCCAGAAGTGACCCGTTCCGGAGTTCGCTCCACGCGCGTTCGAAGGATTCTGGGGTGGAGGTGTAGCCGAAGACGGAGTCGATGCTGCGCGAAAACCGCAGAGTTGGCGGCTTCAGACCAGTTTCGACGGCGGATATGTGTCTGCCCGAGTAGCCGATCTGCGCTGCGAGTTCGTCCTGCTTCCAGCCGCGCGCCTCACGTGACTTGCGCAGGCGAGCCCCGTAGGCCGCCGCCGGGCTCGCGTCGGGGATCAACTCTTTGATGTTCCAACGTGCCCTCCAGCAAGGAACGTTGAAGACACGTTGGACCCTAGGCCAGGCTGAACCCCTCGGTAGCGGAATCACTACAGAGAGGCAGAATTGTGTGCCCAGACCACATGACCACCCCAGCAATCGGTGCGCTCTTACGGGATATCCGGCGGGATCAGCTCGGCGAATTCCGGGGCGTCTGCAGTGGGCGTTGGTTTCTGCGGCCCGTACGGGGCGGGCGGGAGTGGGACGTCGACCCCGGAGACGTGCAGCCGGCCGAGCCCGCGGAGCGGCTGCGGGCCGAGAACGCGCGGGCCAACGCCCGGAGTCGGGGTGAAGTGCTGTGAACACGACCGGACTTGAGGATGTCGAAGCCGCACGGGACGAACTGGCCGCGGCCCTCGCGAAGGCGGGCATCACCCTGCCTTCACTGGGCCTCGACCCCCTGTCGTACGGGGGTGAACTGGCCGCGCCCCTTGTCGAGTTGGGGCGCTGCAACGCCCCCACCGCCCGCTCCCTCGCTGCCGCGCTTCGGCAAGGGCAACCCTGAGCAAGTGCTCCCCATGGCGACCGAATCGGGTCAGGGTCGCACCCCGCCGTCCTCACCACCCACCCCGCAAAAGTGATGACACACCGAGACATCAAAAATCCGACCCACCGCGCTCCTCAGCGCCCCAGCACCACCGTCCCCGACGAGCAGAACCACCCGCCCGTGCCGGAGGCGACCGCCAGGTGCGGAAGGCTGCCGTCCGGTTTCCTCACCTGGCCGTCGCCCGCCTCACCGCGCAGCTGCCGTACCGCCTCCACCAGCAGGAACAGGCCGCGCATGCCCGGGTGTTGGGCCGAGAGGCCGCCGCCGTCGGTGTTCACGGGCAGCTCGCCGTCCCGGGTGAGCCGTCCCTTCTCCACGAACGAGCCGCCCTCGCCCTTCGCGCAGAAGCCGAGGTCTTCGAGGGTCACGAGGGTCATGTACGTGAAGGCGTCGTAGATCTCCGCCAGGTCGATCTCGTCGGGGCGCACCCCGGCCCGTTCGAAGGCGAGGCGGCCGCTCACCGCCGCAGGGGAGACCGTGAAGTCGTCCCACTCGGACATCGTGGTGTGGGAGACGTGCTCGCCCGAACCCAGCACCCAGATCGGGGGGTTCGCGCAGTCCGCGAGCAGCTCCTCGGCGACGAGCAGCACCGCCGCGCCGCCGTCGCTCCGTATGCAGCAGTGCAGCTTCGTGAACGGGTCCGCGATCATCGGCCCGGCCAGGACGTCGTCCACGGTGATCGGATCGCGGTACAGGGCGTCGGGGTTGTGTGCCGCGTTGGCCCGCGCCTGCACGGCCACCTCGGCGAGCTGCTCGATCGTCGTGCCGTACTGGTGCATGTGGCGGCGCGCGGCCATCGCGTACTTGGAGATCAGCGTGTGCCCGTACGGCACCTCGAACTGGAGGGGGCCGCGGGCGCCGAAGGAGAGGTTGGAGGTGCGCCGCCTGGCCTTGATGTCGGCGCGCGCGGTCGAGCCGTAGACGAGCAGGACGGCGCGGGCGTGCCCGGCGGCGATCGCCTCGGCGGCGTGCGCGGCCATGACTTCCCAGGTGGAGCCGCCGACGGAGGTGGAGTCGACCCAGGTCGGCTTCAGGCCCAGGTACTCGGCGACCTCGACCGGTGCGAGCGTGCCGAGTCCGGCGGAGGCGAAGCCGTCGATGACGGAGCGGTCGAGCCCGGAGTCGGCGAGGGCGCGGCGGGCGGCCTGGGCGTGCAGGGCGTAGGGGGTGGCGTCGTCGACCTTGCCGCAGTCCGAGAGGGCGACGCCGGCGACGGCGACCTTGCGTGGAGAGGAGGCTGAGGGCGTGGATGACATGAATCTGACGGTACATCAGAAAGCGCACGCGGCAGCAGGGGTCCGACTCCCGTGCAAACCCTGTGCATCTCGCCTCGCCCGCCCTAACATGACGGCCCGTCAGATCGGAGGCCGGTGCCGTGCCGCCTCCGAGGGGAGGAGCCCGCCGATGGATGCCGCCTTCACCGCGGAGCAGGACGAGATCCGGCGCACGCTGCGCGAACTCGTCGCCAAGCGCTGCGGACCGGACGAGGTCAAGGCCGCGGTCCGTACGCCCCCGGGACACGACACCGCGCTCTGGCAGACCCTCGCCGAGCAGCTCGGCCTGCCCGGCCTCGCTCTACCCGAGACCTACGGCGGGGTCGGCTGCACGGCCACCGAGCTCGCCCTCGCCTGCGAGGAGACCGGCCGCGCCCTCGTGCCGAGCCCGCTGCTCGCCACGGCCGCGCTCGCCGCCCCGCTCGTCGCCCGACTCGGCACCGAGGAGCAGCGCCGCGCCTGGCTGCCCGACATCGCGGCCGGCCGCACCGCAGCGGCGCTCGCCGTCCCCGGCACCTCCCTGGCCACCGCGCTCGGCCTCGCCGGCGACCTCACCGGCGACTGGGCGGGCGGCGGTCGCGCCGGTGGCGTACAGGCGAGCTGCGACACCGAAGGCTGGCGGCTCTACGGGCAGGCCGAGCAGGTGCTCGACGGGCACAGCGCGGGCCTGCTCGTCGTCGCCGCCCACACCGGCGGCTTCGCCCGCTCCCGGACGCTGCTCTTCCTCGTACGCGCGGACGCCTCCGGGGTCGGCGCCGTACGGCAGACCACGCTCGACGAGACCCGGCCCCAGGCGCGGATCGAACTGCGGGACGCGGACGCGGAGTTGCTGGGGGTGGACGACGCGCAGGCCGTGACCGACGCGCTCGCCGCCACCGGTGACGCGGCGGCGGCCGTGCTCGCCGCCGAGGCCGCGGGGGCCGCCGACGCGGCACTCGCCAAGACCGTCGAGTACGTGCGGCAGCGCGAGCAGTTCGGGCGCGCGATCGGTTCGTTCCAGGCGGTCAAGCACCGGCTCGCGGACGTGTACGTGGCCGTTCAGGCGGCACGCTCGGCGGCGTACTACGCGGCGTGGGCGACGGTCGCCTCCGGCGGTGGCGGTGGCGGTGGCGGTGGCGGTGCGGAACGGGCTGGTGCGCTCGCCCTCGCGCAGGCGTTGGAGGCGCTGCGTACCGCCTCGTCGGAGGCGGTCCAGCTGCACGGCGGCATCGGGTTCACCTGGGAGCACGACGCGCATCTGTACTTCAAGCGGGCCGCGGGCGACGAGCTGCTCTTCGGGCCCGTGCACCGGCTGCGGGCGCAGGCGGCGGAGCGGGCGGGGCTGTTCGCGGCCCCGACCGCGGACGCGGAGGTGGCCGTCTGATGCCGCCCGGGATCCGGCTCGTCCAGAAGATCTCCTCGACGCGTGCCTTCGCGAAGGTCGCACCCCGGTTCATCCCCGCGATGGACCGGGCGGTGCACCGGCTCACCCGGGGGAAGGTGCTGCTCAGCGCGCAGATGCTGCCCGGGGTCGTACTGACGGCGCGCGGCGCGAAGACCGGTCAGTTGCGCCGTACGCCGCTGGCGTGCATGCCGGAGGAGTCCTCCGGCACGTGGCTCCTGATCGGCTCCAACTTCGGCCGTCCCGGGCATCCGGCGTGGACGGCGAACCTGCTGGCGCATCCGGAGGTGTCGATCAGCTGGAAGGGGGTGGACGTGGCGGTGACGGCGCGGCTCCTCGCGGGTGCGGAGCGGGAGGAGGCGTGGGCGGCCGCCCTGCGCTTCTGGCCCCCGTACGCGACGTACCAGGCCCGGGTGGACCGCGAGATCCGCCTCTTCCGCCTGGACCGCAGAGATTGATCCCCTCCCCGCCCCTTCCCGGCTGTGTCCGATATGCGGCTGGCGCCGCGTGGCCTGCCGGACGGGCCTCCTCAATCGCCGGAGGGGCTCAAAAGTGAGCCCCTCCGGCGATTGAGGAGCGGGGGTCCGGGGGCTGGCCCCCGAAAACGCCGAAGGCGACGAGCCGTTGGTCAGACGGCCGTCGCCTTCATGACAGGACTGGACAGGCAGGACGGGGTGGCAAGGGGAAGCCCCTTACCGTTACTTCGTCGGCTTCTTGCCAGTAATTCCCAAATGCACCAACAGCGCCAAGTTCGGCTTGAGTTCGGCCTGCTTCACGCCCCAGCTCTGAAACCCCTTCTGGTGCGAGGCGACCGCCGCGAGCATCGCGACCAGGGAACCCGCCATCGCCGCCGGGCTGACGTCCTTGTCCACCTTGCCCTTGGACTGCAGGTCCTTGACCGTGTCCGTAAGGGAGTTGGTGACGGAGTTCAGGATCTTCATCCTGATTTTGTAGAACCGTTTGTCGCCCTCGGCCGCCCCGAGATCCACCACGCGCAGAATCGCATCGTTCTTGCGCCAGAAATCCAGGAACCCGTCCACCAGTTCCTGCGCGGCCTGCCAGCCGGACTTGCCGACCCAGGACCGCTCCGCGAGGACATCCGTCAACCCCGCGCCCTCGGCGGCCATTTGCTCGGCGATCTCCAGGACCGCGCCCTCGACGTCGGGGAAGTACTGATAGAAGGTCGCGGGCGAAGTCCCGGCCTTGCGGGCGACATCGATGACCTTGACGTCCCGGTACGGCGAAGAACTGAGCATCTCGCTGAGGCAGTCGAGCAACTTCTGCCGCGTCGCCTGACCGCGTCGACCGGCAACACGGCCGTCGACGGTGCGTACTTGTCCTGTCATGCCGTCAGCTTACCGAGGGGTGATCGGAGCGCGATTCGGCCGACTGCAAATGGGGCGGATGGTCAGGAAGGTGCCGATTGGTTTTCCTGCGCGGTTTGCGTCGCACCCTTACTTTGAGGGGGAAAGCTCCCGAGAAAGGGCGGGCTCATGCCAGACACCCCGGTGGCCGGTTTCGCGGAGGGCGTCCCCTGCTGGGTGGACGCCCAGCTGTCCGACGTCGAGGCCGGCAAGCGGTTCTACGGCGAGCTTTTCGGCTGGACCTTCGACGACGCGGGTGCGGGCCAGGAGTACGGGCCCTTCGCGCGGGCGTACAGCGAGGGCCGTGCCGTCGCCGCGCTCGCGCCCAAGCGGGACGGCCGCATGCCGACGGTCTGGAACGTCTACTTCGCGACGCCGGACGCGTACGCCCTCTGCCGCCGGATCCGCGACGAGGGCGGGCAGGTCGTGAGTGAGCCTGCGCCGGCCGGGCCCTTCGGCACCGTGGCGCTCGCGGCCGACCCCGAGGGCGCCGTCTTCGGTCTCTGGCAGGGCGGCACGCACCCTGGCTTCGAGAAGCGGGGCGAGCCGGACTCCTTCTGCTGGACCGAGGTGTATTCGAGGGACAAGGGCGTCGTCGACCCGTTCTACGAGTCGGTCTTCGGGTACGGCGGCACCGACCTGGCCGACGCCGGAGAGGACTTCCGCACCTGGTCGCCGGCCGGCACCGTGCCAGGCCCGGACACCGCGATCGGCGGGCGTTCCATGGTCGCCGGGCAGTTCCCGGCGGAGATGCCCGCCCATTTCCTCGTCTATTTCAACGTCACGGACTGTGATGCCGTCGCCGAGGCCGCCGTGCGCCTCGGCGGGCGGCTGCGCGCCGATCCCTTCGACATCCCGTACGGGAGGATGGCCGCGATCGTGGACGACCAGGGCGCAGGCTTCGCCGTGCTCCAGGACCCGGTGACGTGATCCCGGGGGCGTGGTTACGGTCACGTACGGGCACCGAAGCGGATGGAAGGCCGTCGGAAAAGGCGCCGAGAATGACCTGATATCGCCTTGAATGAGCGAGACATCCCGGTTCGCCCTTGGGTTCGCAACCATCGCCCAGTACCGGAAGAATCGGGGTGCGTGCCGCCGCCGCGGCTCCTTGGTGAGACGCTGACCGGAAGCGGTTTGCACGCTCGGTCGGTTCGTACGCGACTCATGCGACGCATACGCGATACGTCGCGGTCTCGTACGGGGAGGTGGCAGGCAAGTGGTGGAGCAGCTGACGCAGCACGATCCGAGGCGGATCGGGCCGTTCGAGGTGCTTGGCCGGCTCGGTGCCGGTGGCATGGGGCTCGTCTATCTCGCGCGCTCGGCCTCCGGCCGACGTGTCGCGATCAAGACGGTCCGGACGGAGCTCGCCGAGGACCAGCTGTTCCGCGTCCGCTTCACGCGCGAGGTCGAGGCGGCCCGTGCCGTGTCCGGCTTCTACACCGCGGCCGTCGTCGACGCCGACCCGCGCGCGGCCGTGCCCTGGCTCGCCACCGCCTACGTACCGGCCCCCAGCCTCGAAGAGATAGTGAACGAGTGCGGGCCGCTGCCGGCCCAGGCCGTGCGCTGGCTGGCCGCGGGTGTCGCCGAGGCCCTGCAGTCCATCCACGGCGCGGGCCTGGTCCACCGCGACCTGAAGCCGTCCAACGTCCTCGTCGTCGAGGACGGGCCGCGCGTGATCGACTTCGGGATCGCGTCCGGCGTCTCCAACACCCGGCTGACCATGACGAACGTCGCCGTCGGCACGCCCGCGTACATGTCCCCTGAGCAGGCCAAGGACTCGCGCAGCGTCACCGGGGCCAGCGACATCTTCTCGCTCGGCTCGACCCTCGCCTTCGCGGCGACCGGGCACGCGCCCTTCCATGGCGCCAACCCCGTCGAGACGGTCTTCATGCTGCTGCGCGAAGGGCCCGACCTGGAGGGGCTGCCCGAGGAGCTGCGGCCGCTGATCGAGACCTGTATGCACATGGAGGCCGCGATGCGGCCCTCGCCCGCCGACCTCCAGGCCCAGCTCGCCCCGCACCTGTTCTCCTCCGGCTCCGACGACTCCGGCACCGCCTCTGCCTGGCTGCCCGAGCGGGCCGTCGCCCTGATCGAGAGCCGCCGCGGCGGCCGCCCGCCGGTCAAGCCCGCCGCCGGCTCCGGACGCAGCGCGGGCAAGGCCGCCGCCCAGGCGCCGCCCGCCCCCGCCCCGGCCCCCGTGCCCCCGCCGCCTTCGCGCGCGCCCGTGGCCGCGCCGCCCGCACAGGCCGCTCCCGCTCCCGCGCGGGGCGGCTGGGACGCGGGTGCGCCCGGCGCCGCCCCCACCCCCGGCCGCCCCGACTCCGGTCCGGTGCGGCTGCCCGGCGCCCCGGTGCCGATCGGTCCGGGGCCGCGGGTCGCCGACGCCCGCGCCGCCGCCGTAGCGCCTTCGCCCGCCGACGGCCTCGCCGCCTCCTGGGTGCGGGGCGGCGCCGGTGCCCCGGCCGACCAGCAGGAGATGGCCCGTCACGGAGGACTGGCCAACGGCACGCCGCGCCCGCCCGAGGTGCCGCCGCAGCACCAGCCGGACGCGCCCTGGAGGCCCTGGCGGTTCCGGATGTCCAACGACGTGTGGGGCACCCCGCACGTCGCGGGCGACCGGGTCTACGTCACGTCCTTCGAGGTGCACGCCCTCGATGTGTCCACCGGGCGGCGGCAGTTCAAGACCCGCGACGTCGCCTGGTCGATGGCCGTCGCCGACGGCCGCATCCACGCCTCCGACGGCCCCACCCTGTACGCGCTCGACGCCACCGACGGCACCGACCTGTGGCGCCGCCAGACCGACGCCTGGGTGTACGCGCTGCGCGCCGACCGCGGCACCGTCGTCACCGCGACCCGTGGCGGCGGCGTCCAGGCCGTCGAGGCCGCCAACGGCGAGACACTGTGGGAGATCACCGGCGTCCAGACCGACTTCGAGACCCCCGAGGCCGGCCCGGTCATCCATGACGGCACGGTCTTCGTCTGGCAGGAGGGCCGGCTGCGCGCCCTGGAGGCCCGCACGGGCACCGAGCGCTGGTCGTACCCCGTCGGGGACGCCGCGTCCTGCGGCGGAGTGCCGGTGCGGATCACGCCCGCCGAGGACGGGTTCGTGTATGTCGCCGCCGGGACAAGGGTGTTGGCGATCGACATCGACGGCGGGCACGTGCCCTGGCGCTTCGAGGCCCCGGCTGTCTTCCTCTCCCCGCCCGCGTTCGCGCCCGGCCCGGCGGTGACCGGCGGCGGCGTGTACCTCGCGGACTACCTCGGCACGGTGTACGCGGTGGACGCCTCCGACGGCCGCGACCGCTGGCGCATCGCGACCGAGTCCCGCTCGTCCGCCGAGCCGGTCCTGGTCACCGGCGGCCACGTCCACGTGGGCAGCGGCAACGGCCTCTACACCCTCGACGCGGTCACGGGCACGCCCAAGTGGCGCTTCCAGGCGGGCGGCGAGGTGGTCGGCTCCCCGGTCGCCGCCGACGGCCGCATCCACTTCGGCTCGGCCGACCACTGCCTCTACACGCTCGACGCGGTCGGCGGTCAGCTCCGCTGGAAGCTCGCCACGGGCGGCGAGATCACCGGCTCCCCGGTCGCGGAGGCGGGCGTCGTGTACGCGTGCAGCAAGGACCGCTGCGTGTACGCCCTGGACGCGGTCAAGGGGACGGGTTCCTCGAGGTAGGCCCGGAGGTGGGCCCGGACTCCGGCGGGGTGCCGGGCTGCCGGGGGTACGGGGCGGTGTCGCCGTGGGGGTCGGGGGCGTGCGGGCCCTGAGGGCCTGGGGTGTGCGGGCCCTGGGGGTGCGGGCCGCGGTCGTGCGGCTCGCGGTCGTGCGGCTCGCGGTCGTGCGGCTCGCGGTCGTACGCGTCGCGGTCGTACGGGCCGGGATCGTGAGGACCGGTGTCGTGAGGACCGGTGTCGTGAGGACCGGTATCGGGAGGGCCGGTGTCGGGAGGGCCGGTGTCGTGAGGGCCGCCGTCGTGCGGGCCCGAGTCGTACGGCGCCTGCCTGGGCCCGCGTTCCACGCGCCTGCGCCGGCCCGCCATCACGAGGGCGGCGAGCAGCAGGAGCACGCCGCCGACCAGCGCGTATCCCGCACCGGCGCCGAGGCCGTTGCCATCGCCGGCCACGCTCATCGAGCCCTCGGCCTGGCCCACGCGGACCATCCACAGCACGGTGAACGCGAGTGTGAGCAGGCCCGAAGCGGCCACCAGAAGACGTGAGCGCAGCACGACCCCGGCCAGCGCGAGCAGAGCCGCGAACGCGAAGGGCAGGAAGAGCGAGCCGAACAGCTGCGCCCCCGCCTCCGTCACGCCCGTACCGGTGAAGAGCTCGCCGATGCGGTAGTCCCGCCCGTGACGGCCGTCGTACCAGATACGGAAGGGGCTCCAGACGGCGGCCGTCGCTCCGGCGAGAGCGAGGATCGATCCGATCACGTTACGCAGCGTGCCCATCAGCGTGCGCCTCATCGGTGACCTCCAAGCCACGCAAGGGGGCTCTCGGTCCCGACGCTACGCCCGGTAGGCGCCCGGCGCCACGCGGCGACGAGGACCCCGGACGACCGCCTCGCAACAGCCGCGCACGGCACGTCTACAGCCTTGTAACGGACCGGCTCCCAGGGCCGATTGCGAGCCCGGACGGCCGTATAAAGACGGTGTAAGTGCCACTGCTAAGGTGACGTGCGCCCGTCAGAAACGGGCCCTTTCGCGCGCCATCAGTGCGCCGCCAACGTATGCACACACTTCGGGGGAGCAAAAAACATGAAGATGCGTCACGTACGCGCCGTGGCGGTGGCCGCCGTGGTCGTGGTCGCCCTGACGGGAGCCCGTCGCGGCGGTGACGGCGGAGGCTGCGACGACAACTCCTCGTCGAGCTCCAGCTCGTCCGGCGGTTACAGCTCGGGCGGCTCCAGCGACTACGACGACGATGACGACTACCAGTCGTCCACCGGCGACTACGGCAGCACCCCGTCCGCAGGGCCCACCACCGCGGCCGAGTCGGACATCCGCATCACCGACTGCGTGATCAACGGTGTGAGCTCCACCCAGGCCAAGATCACCTGGAAGTACACGATCACCAACGGTGACGCCAGCGGCTCCGCCGACTACAGCGGCACGATGATCTTCAACGACTCGTCCGGCTCGCGCGTCGGCTCCACGTTCTTCAGCCACGACGCCGTCGCCGTGGGCACGCCCTACGAGGGCACCGTCGAGGACGCCGTGTACGACTCCGACGTGGCCCAGCTCCAGGGCCGATGCGAGGTTAGCTCCGTCATCAAGTCGCCGTCCCTGTAAGGCGGTTGGGCCCGGCGGGTCAGCGGAGGCGGAAGTCGCCGCCGCGCCCGCCGAAGAGGCCCGCCTGCTGCTCCGGCGGCAGGTTGCCGAGCGCGACGAGATGCGGCGCGTGCGCGAGAGCCTGCGTGCGCGCCGCCTCCTTCGCCGCCCACACCGCCCGTACGGTGCCCTCCACGGCACCCGGCGGATACCCGGCGACGATCCGCGCGCACTCCACCGCGGCCGCTAACGCCCGGCCGTCCGGGGTCACTTCGCTCACCAGGCCGATCGCGTGCGCCCGCGCCGCCGACATCCGCTCGGCCGTCCCGAGCAGCGACATCCGCGCCACCTCGCCGAACGGCATCCGCTGCGCCATCGCGATCGACTCGTACGCGCTGACCATGCCGTACGTGGTGTGCGGGTCGAAGAACGTGGCGCGCTCGTCCGCCACCAGGAACTCCGCCTCGCCGAGCAGGTAGAACGCCCCGCCGCAGGCCATGCCGTTGACGGCGGCGATCACCGGCTTCCACAGGTCGTTGGCCTTGGGCCCGATCGCCACCAGGGGATCGTCGATGGAGTACGGCGAGGGCGGCTGGGGGACTTCGGCGCCGCGGTCGATGCCGGTGCAGAACGCCCGGTCGCCCGAGCCGGTCAGGACGATCGCCCGTACGGAGTCGTCGTATCTGAACTCCCGCCAGCTCGCGGTGAGTTGGGCTGCCGTGTCGAGGTCGATGGCGTTGTGGCGGGACGGGCGGTCGAGGGTGAGGACGGCGACGCCCGTCTTCTCGTCCCGCTCCACTCGCAGTCCGGGGGTAATCACGGCCGCTCCAGGACCCACTGCGGCAGCACCTGGCCGTCGACCTCACCGAAGACCACCTGCACCCGCGCCCCGATCCGCAGCCGCGCCGGGTCCACCGAGTTCAGCGCGGCCCCCGCCTCGCTCACCAGGTTCCCGACCAGCCGGATCCGCGGCGCGTCCGCCAGTTCGACGACGATCGCGTTGTACGGGGCGAGTTCCGCGTACGCGGGCAGCAGCGGGGGGTGCGGCAGGACGTACGACCAGATGCGGCCCTTGCCGCTCATGCGGCGCCATTCGCTGTCGAAGGACTGGCAGTGCGGGCAGCAGGGCCTGGGGGGAAAGCGGAGCTCTTGGCAATCAGGCCTTGCGCAGGCCTGTACGCGTAGCTCGCCCCTGGCGGCGTACTCCCAGAAGGGTTTTCCGTCGTCGTCCACGTGCGGGGTGAGGAGGTTGCTGGTCCGGGCAGCGTCTGCCATGTCGTTGTCCTTTGCGGAGTGCCGGTCTCGTCGTGGCTGGTCGCGCAGTTCCCCGCGCCCCTGCAGGGGCGCCCCGTGCGGGGGCGGCCCTGATCAGGCTCTGAGCAGTACCGCCGATGTCGGCACGCCCTCGCCTGCTGTGACCAGGCAGGTACCGGCATCGGGAACCTGGGCGGTGCTCACGCCCCGCAGCTGCTTCACGCCCTCGTTGATCAGGTTGAAGCCGTGTACGTACGCCTCGCTGAGGCCGCCGCCGCCGGTGTTCATCGGCAGCCGCCCTCCGATCTCCAGGGCGCCGCCCTCGGTGAACGCGCCGCCCTCGCCGCGGCCGCAGAAGCCGTACCCCTCCAGGGAGAGCGGGATGAGCGGGGTGAACGCGTCGTAGATCTGCGCGACGTCGACGTCCTGGGGCCCGAAGTCGGCCTGTTTCCAGAGGTGTCGGGCCGCGGTCCAGGCGGGACCGGTCAGCGGGTCGTCGTTCCAGTAGTTGACCATCCCGTGGTGCTGGGCGGGCAGGCCCTGGGCGACGGAGTGCACGTACACGGGCTTCTGTCGGCAGTCGCGGGCGCGCTCGGCGGAGACGATCACGCACGCCAACGCGCCGTCCGTCTCCAGGCAGTTGTCGAAGAGGCAGAGCGGCTCGCTGATCCAGCGCGAGGTCATATACATGTCGCGGGTCAGGGGGCGCTCGTACATCATCGCGGCCGGGTTCTGGTTGGCGCGGTTGCGGCAGGCCAGGGCGACGTTGAAGAGGTGGTCGCGGGTGGCGCCGTACTCGTGCATGTAGCGGCGGGCCAGCATGCCGATCTCGTCGGCTGGGCGGAGCAGGCCGAAGGGGCGGGTCCACTGGGCGGGCGTGGGGAGTTGGACGGCGGTGTTCTTCCAGGGGCGCGGTCCTGAGCCGCGCTTGCGGGAGCGCCAGGCCACGCCCACGTTCGCCTGGCCGGTGGCGACGGCCGCGGCGAGGTGCGCGATCGTGGCGCAGGAGCCTCCGCCGCCGTACCCGACCTTGCTGAAGAAGGTGACGTCACCGGCGCCGACGGCCTTGGCTATCTCGACCTCGTCGGTCTCCTCCATCGTGTACGAGGCGAAGGCGTCGACCTCCGACGGGGCGATCCCGGCGTCGTCGAGCGCGGCGACGATGGCGCGGGCCGCCAAGGTCTTCTCGGATTCGGGGAGTTGTTTCGCGAAGGGGGTCTGGCCAATCCCGACGATCGCTGTAGCGTCCTTGAGACTCGACGACGCCATCATCACCTCCGAGGGTTGCGTACGGCTGCCGCAGTGCTGACAGCCGCGAAGGCTACAGCTAATCTGACGGATAGTCAGCTACGAGTCGGCTACGAGTGTGCGGCTATGCGCGGCCACTTCCTTGCTACTCCCTTGCTGGTTCCTTGCTACTTCCTTGGAGGCTTGCGATGCGCGGCGACGACGGGTGGAGCACCGGGGGCACGGTTCCGGAGCTGGTGCGGGCGGCGGCGCGGCGGTACGCGGACCGGGAGGCGGTCGTCGAGGGCCGCACCCGGATCACGTACGCGGAACTCGGCGCACGCGTCGAGCACGCCGCGGCCGCCTGCGTGGCGAACGGCGTCGAACCCGGAGACCGGGTCGCGGTCTGGGCGCCCAACACCCTCGACTGGATCGTCTCGGCCCTCGGCGCCGTCACGGCCGGCGCGGTCCTGGTCCCGCTCAACACCCGCTTCAAGGGCACGGAGGCGGCGTACGTACTGGAGCGGTCGCGCGCGAAGCTGCTGTTCATCACGGGCACGTTCCTCGGCACGTCGTACGTGGCCTCGCTGCGCCGCGCGACGACGGAGGGCACGGGCCCGGGCCCGCTGCCCGCCCTTCCGCACCTGGAGCAGGTGGTGGTCCTCGCGGACGACGCTCCGGAGAACTTCCGTACGTGGAAGGACTTCCTGGCGAGCGGGGCGGAGGTGAGCGCGGACGAGGTCGCCGAGCGGGCGCGTGCCGTGCAGCCGTCGTCCCCCTCCGACATCATCTTCACGTCCGGCACCACCGGCCGCCCCAAGGGCGCCGTCATCACGCACGCGCAGACCCTCCGCTGCTACGACATCTGGAGCGAGCTGGCCGGGCTGCGCGAGGGCGACCGCTACCTCATCGTCAACCCGTTCTTCCACACCTTCGGCTACAAGGCGGGCATCATCGCCTGCCTGATGCGCGGTGCGACGATGGTGCCGCAGCCGGTGTTCAACGTGGACACGGTCCTCGCCAACATCGCCGCAGAACGCATCTCGGTCCTGCCCGGCCCGCCGACCCTGCACCAGTCGTTGCTGGACCACCCGGCCCGGGACGCACACGACCTCTCCGCCCTGCGCCTGGTGGTGACGGGCGCGGCGGTCGTCCCGCTCCAGCTGGTGGAACGTCTGCGCGCCGAACTCCACATCGGCACGGTCCTCACGGCGTACGGGCTCTCCGAGGCCGGCGGCATCGTGACGATGTGCCGCAGAGGCGACCCGGCGGAGGTCATCGCCCAGACCTCGGGCCGCGCGATCCCCGACACGGAGGTACGCGTCGTCTCCCCGGCGGGCGACCCGCTGCCGCCCGGCCGTCCCGGCGAGATCCTGGTCCGCGGCCACAACGTGATGAGCGGCTACTTCGAGGACCCGCAGGAGACGAAGAAGTCCATCACCCCGGACGGCTGGCTGCACACGGGCGACGTGGGCGTCCTGGACGAGGCGGGCAACCTGCGCATCACCGACCGCATCAAGGACATGTTCATCGTCGGCGGCTTCAACGCCTACCCGGCAGAAATAGAGCAACTCCTCGGCCTGCACCCGGACGTGGCCGACGTGGCGGTCATCGGCGTACCGGACGCTCGCCTGGGCGAGGTCGGCAAGGCCTACGTGGTGCGCCACCCGGGCGCCCTCGCCACGGCCGACGACCTGATCGCCTGGTCCCGCCGCGAGATGGCGAACTACAAGGTGCCGCGGGCGGTGGAGTTCGTGGGGGCGCTGCCTCGGAATGCGAGTGGGAAGGTGGTCAAGGGGGAGTTGCGGGGGCGGTGAGGGGGTGTCGCTGAGGGGTGTTGTAGACGGGCGGCGCGCCCCTCTCCCGCTCTTGCCGATGCTCAGCCGAAGTGGCGGACGAGCGTGGGGTGTTGACCTGAGTCCGGCTGCCGGGCCGGCGCGGGGACTGCCGGTGTGCGCACCGGGGCCGCGGGCGGCGCGGCCGTCACGGCAGGGGCGGCAGGCACAGCGGGTGCGGTATCGCGCTGCGGACGGGGCTGCGGGGCGGAGACCTGCTCCTGGTCGACTCCGGGCGGGAGGAAGCAGGGGGTGGTGACGTAGACGGTCATCTCGTCGTACGGGGGCTTCGATGCGCCAACGGACACGAAGTAGTTGGCGTCGCCTCCCTTCGCATAGAGCAGGATGTGCCGCCAGTCGCCCTCGCGGTAGTCGGTGACCTTGTAGCCCTTGGCCTCCAGCTTCTTCCGGAGCTTCTTCAGCCCTGAGTTGTACTCCGCGCGTGGGTGCGGGACAGCTGCCGAATAGCCGAGGTCGAACCGTCCGTCGTTGGCCTCATCGCCCTGCTTGCCCCTGCATTCCCGGAAGTTCTTGTTCACGGTCTCGGTGTCGACCTCGGAACCGAGCTCGTCTGCCAGCAGGTCGATCAGCGCGCGTACCTCGTACTCGGCCCTCGACTGGCTCTTCACGGGGAGAGGGTCGTTCTTTCCGCTGTCGGTCATGCATCCTGCAGTGGCGAGCAGCGCCAAGAGAGCCAGTACGGGCAGGGTTTTGCGGCGGCACTTCATGTGTGTGGGCATGGTTCAGCGGGCTCCCGCCCCGGGTGTGCTCCGGGGCTGTTAGTCGTTCTCTTGGTGCTGTCCCTCGCTGGGCGACTGGCCCGCGATGATCTTCCCCTGGTTGATGAGACTTTCGCTGCCCTGGTCCCAGTAGCCGGTGTGGCCTTCGGTGTCGACCTCGAAGACGCGTGCGCGGAACGCGCCGTCACCGCGGCCCACACCACCCTGGACGCGGCTCGCGGCCGCAAGGCGTACGCGGCGGGCCTGGACGAGGTGTGGGAGGCGGCGACCAGCGGCCGCGTCGAACTCCTCGTCGTGGAGGAGCACTTCCGCGCGACGGTCCGCGCGGGCGAGGGCCATCTCATCCCGGCCGGGGACGACGACCTCGACGCGGTCCAGGACATCGTGGACGACCTCGTGGAAAGCGTCCTGGAGGCGGGCGGCGAGGTCCAGTTCGTACCGGACGAGTCGCTGGCCGACGGGGGGCGGGTGGCGGCGGCGCTGCGGTACTAGGAGGACCTAGGAAGGCCCGGGGGAGTGGCCGCTCAACTCCCCTCCCGTTCCTGCACACTTCGCTCCACGCAGAACTCGTTGCCCTCGGGGTCGGCGAGGGTGACCCAGCCCCGGCCGTCCGCGACACGGTGGTCGGCGACCTGCCGGGCCCCGAGGGCGAGCAGCCGGGCGACCTCTTCGTCACGAGTACGGTCCTGGGGCTGCAGGTCGACGTGCAGCCGGTTCTTGACGGCCTTCGGCTCCGGCACGGTCACGAACAGCATCGGCGTCCCCGCCCACTCGACGAGCGCCTCCGGGTCCCCGGGAACGTCCTCGTCGGACACCTTCCCGCCCAGGGCTTCGGCCCAGAAGACCGCCTGGGCGTAGGCGTCGTGGCTGTCGTAGGTGAGGTGGCGCACGTGGGAGGTCATGGGGGGAGCTTCGTGCGGGTGGTGGGGAAAGTCCAGCGAGTTCCGCGCCTCAGAGCAGGTGATCCGCCTTGCCTGCCTTGATGTCGCGGATGAGGGTGCGGAGGGCTTCGCGGGTGTCGGTGAGGGGGTGGTCCTCCTGGCCTGCGACGGCTATGTAGGCGTTGCCTTGGGTGTCTGTGCCCAGGCGGAAGCAGTTGGCTCCTTCGCCGCAGAAGGGCTCATCCCAGTCGATGGCGGGCACTCTTCGACTCCTAGAGGTCGCGGCGGCGTTCAGCTTGGGTACGGTACTTCCGCTGCCGTGGCGGGGCCTTCAGAGCAGGTGATCCGCCTTGCCTGCCTTGATGTCGCGGATGAGGGTGCGGAGGGCTTCGCGGGTGTCGGTGAGGGGGTGGTCCTCCTGGCCTGCGACGGCTATGTAGGCGTTGCCTTGGGTGTCTGTGCCCAGGCGGAAGCAGTTGTTTCCTTCGCCGCAGAAGGGCTCTTCCCAGTTGATGTCAGTCACGGTGCTTTCCTCAGAGTGAGCGGGCGGTCTTGTGGATGAGGTCCCGGGAGGCGGCGGAGGACAGGCCGACCTGGTCCATCCAGGTCAAGTGGGCCCGGTACTTGGCGAGTTGGGCGTCCGCGTGCGTGAACTCGGGGCCGTGGGCGGAGTCCAGCTGCACGGTGTCCAGTTGTGGCGTCGCTCCGTCCGCGTAGAGAAGTGCATGTCCGGCCCCGGGGAAGCCGTCGGCGTCGAGCGGGACGACCCGTACGTCGACGGTGCTGCGCTCGGACTCCGTGCACAGGTGCTGGAGCTGCCGACGTGTCACCTCGGCGCCGCCGAAACGCATGAGCAGGGCGCTTTCGTGCACGTAGGCAACGTAGGTCAGCGGTTCCGGGCGGGCGAACACCCGCTGCCGGTCCATGCGGTGGGCGACGCGCAGTTCGACTTCGAGGCGAGAGAGGGGCGGGAGTACGGCGTTGAAGACCGCACGCGCGTACTCCTCGGTCTGTAGGAGGCCGGGCGCGTGCATGACCTGTGCCGTGCGTACGCGCTGCGCGTGCCACTCCAGCTCGGCGATGTCCAGAAGGCCGGCGGACAACGTGCCCCGGTGCTTCTCCCACCAGCCGCGTTCCTTGCTGGACGCCGTGGCGATGAGGGCATCGACGTAACGGTCGTCTGCGCAGGCGTAGTTAGCCGCCAGCGTCTGGATCCGGTCCGGTGAGATGGGGCGTACGCCCGACTCCATGTTGGCCAGCCTGGGACGGTCGATGCCGAGCAGGGCGGCCGCGTGCTCAGTGGTGGCTCCGGCCGCCAGGCGCATCTTGCGCAGTTCGGCGCCGATCCTCTTCTGGCGCTCCGTCGGCATGGACCTGGTTCCCATGACGCCCCCTCCCGTGTGCGGTGGCGTTCAGTCTGCCCCGAAGGGGAGGGGTGGTCCACCTTGATAGGGGTAAATATCCCCGAAGCGATAGACACGGTATCCCCTGGGTCCCTACGTTGAGTAACGCAACGCTCACGCAAGAAGTGGGTGGAAGTGCATCGCGCGAGCCTGCCCGCAGCTCCATCCCTGGGAGGGGCGGGCCCGCGCCAGGGAGACAGGCCACCGCCCCCGTAGCGACGTACGACGTCAACACCCCCACCGCACAAGGGAGTAACCATGCCCAGGACCGCCACCCTCGCGGGAGCATGCATCTCGCCGCACGCCGACGAATCCCTCACCGTGACGCCGCCCGCGCCCGACGAGCTCGCGTACAGCCTGACTCTGCCCGCCTCGCTCACCAGCCCGGCGATCGCGCGCGCCGCTGCTCGCTCGATGCTGCATGCCCACGGGTTGAACGACGAGGCCGACGCCGCTCTCCAAGCGGTCGGCGAACTCACGGCCTGCGCCTGCCGGTTCAGCGCGGGCGCCGAGATCTACCTCTCGCTGCGCCACGGCGGCAACACCATCCGCATCGCGGCCTACGACGGCCACCCACGCCACACCAATGCCCGCTTGGCCGCGGCGTGCGACGGTCGGCGGAGGTCGGCGCTGCGGCTGCTTGCCTGTGTCGTACGGGCGGGTGGTGGCGAGTGGGGCTTCGGGGAGTCCCGGGAACCAGGGGGCGGTACGCGGATGTGGGCACATCTGCCTGTGTCCTCGGCGTGTACAGGTCATCGATAGCCTTCTGAGGACGCTGATCAAGCAGAGTCTGCAACCAACGAGAGAGAAGGAAATGCCCCTCACGCCACTGGAACTGCTGCTCATCCTCTTCGTCGGCGGTGGAGTGGTGGTGCTCCTCGCCGTCGTCCTCGCGGTCGTGCTCGTCCGCCGCGCCCGACGAGTCCGTGGGGCTGGTCCGGGGGCAGGACTTCCGGTGGCACCTCAGCAGCAGCCTGGTGCTCCGTACCCGGGCCAGCAGTTCCCGCCTGCGCAGCCGCCGCAGGGGCAGGGGACGCAGTCGCCATTGCCGCCGTTCCAGGGGCAGTAGCCGTCTGACCTCTGTGGCACGAAATCAAGAGGTCGGTCGAGAAGCCGCGGACATGCCTCGGCCGCGACGGCTCCCCCTCCGCGCCGCCGCGGCCGATCCCCGTGGGAGCAGGACTACTTCGCGGGCTCGCTGCCTGCGTGGCTGTCCTGCGTGGTGATGCCGCCCGCGGGCTCGCTGCCCGCGTGGCTGTCCTTGGTCGTGATGCCGTCCACGGGCTCGCTGCCGGCGTGGCTGTCCTGCGTCGTGATGTCGGACTTCTTCTTGGCGGGCTTGTTCTCGCTCATGGTGAACTCCCCTGTTAGAGCGGCTTTGTTGGTGGCGAGGGCCCGCCCGGCAGCTCCCCCGAGGGCCGCCGGACGGGCGCATTTGGAATCGATCACCCTAACGGGGCGACTCCGGGCCAAGCCGTCTGCCCCCCGAGGCGACGGTTCGACGGGGAAGACGATGCCGTACGGCGATAAACGAATGATGAACGCGTCAGCCAGGGCCCTCGGTCAGGCCGCGACGGGCGTGAGGAGGCGACGCACCACTTCGGCCTCGGGTGAACCCGACTGTTCGTAGATCGAGAGGGCCTCGCGCCAGCAGGCCTTCGCGCGGTCCACCTGGGCCAGTTCGGACAGGGCGCAGCCCAGCACCGTCAGGACGTTGCCCTGCGCCCACTCGCCACCGATGCACCCGAGGGCCAGGCCCTGTTCGGCGTGCTGGGCGGCCTGAGCGGGGCGGTGCGCGGAGAGGTGGGCCTCCGCGATGCGGAAGTGTGTGGTGCCCTCCCACAGGCGCTGCCGGTTCTCCGTGAAAATGCCCAGTGCGTCCGAGAGATGACCGAGGGCCTCCGGCTGCCGGCCTGCCTTGGTCAGGGCGATCCCGAGGGCGAGGAGCCCGTTCGCGAGGCGGACCGTCAGGCCCAGCTTGTCGTAGATGCCGATGCCCTGCCGGGCCAGGTCGACGGCCTGGGTCGTACGGCCCATCGCGACGAGGATGCGGGACAGGTTGCACAGGGCGCTGGCCTCGCCCGGCTCGTTGCCGTCCGCGCGGAAGGCGCGGATGGCCTGTTGAAGGTGGGCTTCGCCCTCGGTGTGCTGCTTGCGGTAGATCGCGATGATGCCGCGCTCGTTGGGCGCGTTCCCGCTGGTCCAAGGGTCCTGCGCCACCCGGCCCAGCTCCGTGGCCCGCTCCGCCTCGGCGTCCGCCTCGTCGAAGCGGCCGGCCCGGCTGTGCACCTGGGTGAGCGTGGTGCGCGCCCGGCCCTCCGAGTGCAGGTCCTTGGCGGCGCTGGCGGCGTCGCACGCGGCGATCGTGGCGATCTCGTACCGCCGGGAGCTGACGCCCGACTCGGCGAGGTCCTTGGCCGCCATGAGCAGGTCGACGCCCCGGCGCAGCGAGCCGACGGTCAGGGACTGCTGTACGCAGGCGAGGATGCAGTCGGCTTCGTTGTGCAGCCAGTCCACGGCCTGGGAGTTGTCGCCGAACGCCAGGCCCGGGTACGTGGTGCGCTCCAGGTGGTCGACTGTGCGGTCGCCCGGCCGCTCCAGCGCGTACACCTGCGATGCCGTCGCCAGATAGAAGTCCAACACCCGAGAAAGCGCCAACTCCCGCTCAGTGGGCGGCTGTTCATCCCGTTCGGCGCACGCACGCGCGTAGAGCCGGACCAGGTCGTGGTAGCGGTAGCGGCCCGGGGCCGCTGATTCCAGGAGGGACGTGTCGACCAGGGCCTCCAGGAGGTCCTCCGTGTCCTCGACCGGCAGGTCCAGCATCGCCGCCGCCGCGGCGAGCGACAGATCCGGGCCGTCCGCCAGGCCGAGGAGGCGGAACGCGCGGGCCTGGGCCGGTTCCAGCTGGCCGTACCCGAGTTCGAAGGTCGCCTTGACGGCCAGGTCGCCGGCCTGCAGTTCGTCCAGGCGGCGGCGTTCGTCGGCGAGCTTGGCGGCGAGGGTCGAGACCGTCCACGTACGACGGGAGGCGAGGCGGGACGCCGCGATGCGGATGGCGAGGGGCAGGAAGCCGCAGGCCGCCACCACGTCCAGGGCCGCCTCGCGCTCGGACGCGACCCGCTCCTCGCCGACGATGCGCGTGAAGAGCTGCAGTGCCTCCTCCGGCGACATCACGTCCAGGTCGACCAGATGCGCCCCCGCCAGGTCGACCATCCGCACTCGCGAGGTGATCAGGGCCGCGCAGCCCTCCGTGCCGGGAAGGAGGGGCCTGACCTGGGCCGCGTCGCGGGCGTTGTCCAGGAGCACCAGGACCCGGCGGCCGTCGAGGAGTGAGCGGTACAGCGCCGCGCGCTCCTCAAGGGTGTCCGGGATCGCCGAGTCCGCCGTGCCGAGCGCGCGCAGGAACGCGCCGAGGACCGTCTCCGGCTCGGCGGCGCGCGCGCCCGCGCCCTGGAGGTCGACGTAGAGCTGGCCGTCCGGGAACTGGATACGGGCCGCGTGCGCGACATGCACCGCGAGCGTGGTCTTGCCGACGCCGCCGATGCCCGCGAGCGCGGAGACCGCCATCACCCGGCCCTCGGCGGAGGAGAGGACCTCGCTGAGTTCCTCGACGAAGGTGGAGCGGCCCGTGAAGTCCGGCACTGTGGCCGGAAGTTGGGCCGGGCGGACCGGGGTGGAGGCGGGTTCCGAAGGGGCCGCGGACGGCTCGGCGAGGCCCGGGTCGGCCTGGAGGATCCGCTGCTGCAGCTCGGACAGGCCGGGGCGCGGGTCGACGCCCAGCTCGTCGGCGAGGAGGCGGCGGGTGTCCGCGTACACCGCGAGGGCCTCGGCCTGGCGGCCGGAGCGGTAGAGGGCGAGCATCAGGAGTTCGCGCAGGCGCTCGCGGAGGGGGTGCGCGGCCGTCAGGGCCGTCAGCTCGGAGACGGCCTCGGCGTGGCAGCCCTGCTCCAGGTCCATGTCGAGCCGGGTCTCGACGAGTTGGAGGCGCCACTCCTCCAGGCGGACCCGCTGCGTGTCGGCGTACGGGCCGGGGACGTTGGCGAGGGGCTCGCCGTCCCAGAGGCTGAGCGCCTTGTTGATCAGGGAGCGGGCCTGGCAGAGGTCGCCCGCGCCGCGTGCCTTCTCGGCGTCGGCCCACAGCTCCTCGGCGAGCGCCAGGTCCAGGGCCCCGCCGGAGGCCGGGAGCCGGATCGCGTACCCGCCGGACTCGCTGGCGAGGACGCCGGGGAGTGCCTTGCGCAGGCGCGACGCGTACGTACGGACGGCGGCCAGGGCCTGCGACGGGGGTTCGTCGCCCCAGATCGCGTCGATGAGTTCGGCGGCGGTGGCGGTGCGGCCGCCGCGCAGGAGCAGGGCCACGAGCAGGGCGCGCTGCTGTGGAGATCCGGTGGCCAGCGGCTCCGAGCCGCGCCAGGCTCGGACCGGTCCGAGCACGCTGAAGCGCAGCGGCTGCGGCTGTGCCTCCGGGCGGCGCTGCCCGGGTACGCGCGGTACACCGTCCATCGTTGTCCCACCCGGTCCGAGTACTGGAATTTGCCCCCGCCAGTCTGCCTTGTCCAGGGCCGTTGCGTCAGCCGCCCGGAGCAGCTCTCACAGGGTCCGCACTCCCGCGCACGTGACGCGGACGTGCGGTGGGGCCCTGGCGTGGCCGGTTCTGATCGGTTCACACCAGCGCCTTCAGGCCGACTCCCCGGTCCTCGCTCCCGTCTCCGCTCCCGTTCCGGCGCGCACTACTAGCTGACGGTTCGTCAGATCAGCGCTACCGTGACGTACATGGAGACCCAGGAGACCTTCCCGAAGATCATCTCGGTGGACGACCACACGGTGGAGCCCCCCAACGTCTGGCGGGACCGGCTCCCGTCGAAGTACCGCGACATCGGCCCGCGCATCGTGCGCGCACCCCTGAAGGAAATGACCTTCATGGGCGGCAAGTTCGCACCAATCATGGGCGAGAAGGGCGACGACGGGCCGATAGGTGACTGGTGGGTGTACGAGGATCTGCACCGCCCCCTCACCCGCCTCGACACGGCCGTCGGCTACGACAGGGACGAGATCAAGCTCGAAGTCATCACGTACGAGCAGATGCGCCCGGGGTCGTACGACGTCCCGGCCCGGCTCGCGGACATGGACGTGAACCATGTCCAGTCGGCGGTCTGCTTTCCCACCTTCCCGCGCTTCTGCGGCCAGACCTTCACCGAGGCGAAGGACCGTGAGCTCGGACTGCTCGGGGTGCGCGCGTACAACGACTGGATGGTGGAGGAGTGGTGCGGCCCGCAGGCGAGGGGCCGGCTGATCCCGCTCACCCTCGTCCCGCTGTGGGACGCGCGGCTCGCGGCCGAGGAGGTACGCAGGAACGCCGCGCGCGGCGTACGGGCGGTGGCCTTCTCGGAGATCCCGCCGCACCTGGGCCTGCCGTCCATCCACACCGACGAGTGGGACCCGTTCCTGCAGGCCTGCGACGAGACCGGCACGGTCGTCGCGATGCACATCGGCTCCTCGTCCAGGATGCCGTCGACCTCCGCGGACGCGCCGCCCGCGGTCGGCTCCACGATCACCTTCGCCAACTGCTGCTTCTCGATGGTCGACTGGCTGATGAGCGGCAAGTTCGAGCGCTTCCCCAACTTGAAGATCATGTACGCGGAGGGCCAGATCGGCTGGATCCCGTACATCCTGGAGCGCGCGGACGTCGTCTGGGAGGAGAACCGCGGCTGGGGCGGGGTCGCCGACAAGGTCACGCGCCCGCCGTCCGAGCTCTTCGCGGAGCACGTCTACGGCTGCTTCTTCGACGACGCGTTCGGGCTGCGGAACCTCGACTCCATCGGGGTGGGGAATGTCCTGTACGAGACGGACTACCCGCACTCCGATTCGACGTGGCCGAAGTCCCGGGAGGTGGGGGAGTCGCAGATGGGGCACCTGGCGCCGGACGTGGTGGACCGGCTGGTCCGGGGCAACGCGATCGAGCTGCTCGGGCTGACGGAGTCCGGGTTGTGGGGGCCGTCGGCCTGAGCCCCGCAGGGGCGCGGGGTCGCGACATGTGCGGCTCCGCCGCGGGGCGAGACCTGCCACGGGCGGCCCGCTGCGGCCGGCGAGACAGAACTCGGCAGACGCGTCTGCCTACTCGCGGCTTCGTGGCCGGGTGCAGCGCCGCGTGGGCTGATCGCGCAGTTCCCCGCGCCCCTTTCGGGGCACCCAGACCCTTGCCTGATGGACCGTCAGCCCCGACGATGGGGCCCTCAATTCAGAGCTGACGGTTCGTCAGGAGGGGTCGTGGTCATGGCGCAAGCACCGCAGGGGCTCACGTACGGCATCCAGCTCCCCGTCCAGTCCCAGAGCACCCTCTACGCCGAACCCTGGGAAGCCGAGGCAGGGGCGGCCGACCTCGCCGAGATCGCGAGAACCGCCGACCGCAGCGGCTTCGCCTACATCGCCTGCTGCGAGCACGTCGCGATTCCCCGACGCCTCGCGGCAGCGATGAGCACCGTCTGGTACGACCCCGTCGCCACCCTCTCCTTCCTCGCCGGGGTCACCGAGAACGTACGGCTGCTCAGCCACGTCGCCGTCGTCGGCCTGCGGCACCCGCTCGCGAGCGCCAAGCAGTACGCCACGCTCGACCACCTCAGCGGCGGCCGGCTGATCCTCGGCGTCGGGGCCGGGCATGTGCGCGAGGAGTTCGAGGTGCTCGGGGCGGACTTCGAGGGGCGCGGGGCCGTGCTCGACGAGACGATCGACGCGCTGCGGGTCGCGCTCGGGCCCGAGGAGTATCCCGAACATCGCGGTGAGCGCTACGAGTTCAGTGGGCTCGGGCAGCGGCCCCGGCCCGCGCAGGTGCGGGTGCCGATCTGGGTCGGCGGCTCCTCCGGGCCCGCCGTGCGCCGGGCCGCCGTACGCGGTGACGGTTGGCTGCCGCAGGGCGACCGGCGTACCGAACTGCCCGCGAAGATCGCCCGGATCAGGGAGTTGCGCGAGGCGGCCGGAGTCGAGGCGCCGCTGACCGTCGGGACCATCGCCGAGCCGGTCTACGTGGGCGAGGCGGACTGGGACGTGGGCCGCTGGACCCTGACCGGCAAGGCGGAGGCGATCGCCGAGTCGCTCCGCGAGTACGCGGCGATGGGCGTGCAGCAGATCCAGGTGCGGTTCCGGAGCCGTTCCCGTACCGAACTCACCGACCAGATGGCCGCGTTCGGGGCCGAGGTTGGCCCGTACCTCAACGACTAGGAGTGATCCATGGGCAAGCTGGACGGCCGTGTCGTCATCGTCACCGGCGCCGCGCGCGGCCAGGGCGAGCAGGAGGCGCGGCTCTTCGCGGAGGAGGGCGCCCGCGTCGTGCTCGCGGACGTGCTCGACGAGCAGGGCGAGGCGGTGGCCAAGGAGATAGGGGAGGGGCAGGCGCGGTACGTCCACCTCGACGTGAGCAGGGAAGAGGAGTGGACGGCTGCGGTGGCCGCCGCGAAGGAGGCGTTCGGGAAGGTCGACGGGCTGGTCAACAACGCGGGGATCCTCCGGTTCAACGCCCTGGTCGACACGCCTCTCGACGAGTTCATGCAGGTCGTGAACGTCAATCAGGTGGGGTGTTTTCTGGGGATACGGGCCGTGGCACCGGCGATCGGCGAGGCGGGCGGCGGCACGATCGTGAACACCGCCTCGTACACGGCCGTGACGGGCATGGCCGCCGTCGGCACGTACGCCGCGACCAAGCACGCGATCCTCGGCCTCACCCGGGTCGCCGCGATGGAGCTGGCGGAGTCCGGGATCCGGGTGAACGCGGTCTGTCCGGGTGCCATCGACACCGCCATGTCCAACCCGGCCCAGCTGGACCCGGACGCCGACCCGGAGGCGATGACGGAGGCGCTCGACGAGCTGTACCGGAAGCTCGTGCCGCTCGGCCGCGTCGGGCGGCCGCGTGAGGTGGCCGACCTGGCGCTGTTCCTGTCCAGCGAGGACTCTTCGTACATCACGGGGCAGCCGTTCGTGATCGACGGCGGGTGGCTGGCGGGGGTGAGCATTGTGTGACCCCGCCTCTGTCGCGTTGCTGACGCGGCGTCAGGTATTGACGGTCGCCGTGTGCGGTGGAACAGTCGGGCACGTCACGATCTGACGGTGCGTCAGGAAATTGTCAGGAAACTAGGGGCGGTGAACCTCCTTGGAATTCGGGCTCTTTGTTCAGGGATACGTCGGCAAGCGGGCGGAGACCGACCCCCTCGCCGAGCACAAGGCGCTGATGGAGGAGACCGAGTACGTCATCCAGGCGGACAAGTCCGGCTTCAAGTACGCCTGGGCGTCCGAGCACCACTTCCTGGAGGAGTACTCGCATCTCTCGGCCAACGAGGTGTTCCTCGGCTACCTCGCGCACGCCACCGAGCGGATCCATCTGGGCTCCGGGATCTTCAACCCGCTGGCCCAGGTGAACCACCCGGTGAAGGTCGCCGAGAAGGTCGCCATGCTCGACCATCTCTCGGAGGGGCGGCACGAGTTCGGGTCCGGGCGCGGCGCCGGGTCGCACGAGATCCTCGGGTTCATACCGGGCGTCACGGACATGAACTTCACCAAGGAGGTGTGGGAGGAGACCATCGCCGAGTTCCCCAAGATGTGGCTCCAGGAGGAGTACCAGGGGTTCCAGGGCAAGCACTGGTCGCTGCCGCCCCGCAAGATCCTCCCGAAGCCGTACGGCAAATCCCACCCCGCGATGTGGTACGCCGCCGGCTCCCCGCCCTCGTACGCGATGGCGGCGCGCAAGGGGCTCGGGGTGCTCGGCTTCAGTGTGCAGAAGGTGTCCGACATGGAGTGGGTCCTGGAGCAGTACAAGGGGGCGATCAAGGACGCCGAGCCCGTCGGGGACTACGTCAACGACAACGTGATGGTGACGTCCACGGCCATCTGCGCGCCCACGCACGAGGAGGCCGTGCGGATCGCGGCTCGCGGCGGGCTGAACTATCTGCAGTCGCTCGTCTTCCGCTACCACGACACGTTTCCTCGGCCCGAGGGATTTCCGGTGTGGCCGGAGACGCTGCCCGAGTTCAACGAGGAGATCATCGAACTCCTCATCGCCGAGGAGCTGTTGATCTGCGGCGATCCCGATGAGGTGCTGGCGCAGTGCAGGCGTTGGGAGCGGGCGGGGGCGGATCAGTTGTCGTTCGGGCTGCCGATCGGGGTGTCGAAGGCTGAGACGTTGCAGACGATTCGGCTGGTGGGTGAGCACGTGATTCCCCGGATCGACACGGATCCGGTCCATCGGACGACCCGCTTCCGCCAGGCGGCCTGAATTCTCCCCACCCCGCCCCTTCCCGAAAGCTTGCAGCAGCTTCGGGGGCTCCGCCCCCGGACCCCCGCTCCTCAAACGCCGGAGGGGCTGAATTTTGCGGGCGGAAGGGGCGGGGAGGGAATCCAAGCGCGGGGCCCCGGACATCCCGGACCGGGCACCCCGTACCTGTCCCGGCCGGAGGCCCCCGCGGCGGTCCCCGGCCGGGACAAGCCACGTACGCGTACGAGTACGAGTACCCCAGCGAGAAAGGGACGCCATGCTCGACCACCTCATCAAGGGCGCGACCATCGTCGACGGAACCGGCGCACCCGCGTACCGCGCGGACCTCGGTATCCGGGACGGGCGGATCGCCGTGATCGCGGAGCCCGGCACCGTGACCGAAGAGGCCCGCGGCAGCGAGGACGCCACCGGCAAGGTGCTCGCGCCCGGCTTCGTCGACCCGCACACGCACTACGACGCCCAGCTGTTCTGGGACCCGTACGCCACCCCGTCCCTGAACCACGGCGTGACCACCGTCGCGGGCGGCAACTGCGGGTTCACGCTCGCCCCGCTCAACCCGGAGCGGCCCGGCGACGCCGACTACACGCGCCGGATGATGTCCAAGGTCGAGGGCATGTCGCTGGTCGCCCTGGAGGAGGGGGCGCCCTGGAACTGGTCCGGATTCGGGGAGTACCTGGACCGGCTCGAAGGGCGGATAGCCGTCAACGCCGGGTTCATGGTGGGGCATTGCGCGCTGCGCCGGTACGTGATGGGCGAGGACGCCGTCGGCGGGAAGCCGAGCCCCGAGCAGCTGCAGGCCATGCTCGACCTCTTTCACCGGGCCATGGAGGAAGGCGCCTGGGGGCTGTCCACCACCCAGTCCTCGACCCACTCCGACGGGGACGGGCAGCCCGTCGCCTCCCGGCACGCGGACGCCGCCGAGCTGCTCGCCCTGTCGCGGGCCGTCGCCGAGCACGAGGGGACGCAGCTGGAGGCGATCGTCGCGGGCTGCCTCGACCAGTTCAGCGATGACGAGATCGATCTGTTCGTGGAGATGTCCGCCGCGGCCGGGCGGCCGCTCAACTGGAACGTCCTCACCATCGACGCCGCCGTGCCCGAGCGGGTGCCGCGCCAGCTCGTGGCGAGCGAGCGGGCCCGCAAGGCCGGTGGCCGGATCGTCGCCCTGACCATGCCGATCCTCACGCCGATGAACATGTCCCTCGGCACCTTCTGCGCCCTCAACCTCATCCCCGGCTGGGGCGACATCCTCGCCCTGCCCGTGCCCGAGCGGATCGCGAAGCTCCGCGACCCCGACGTACGGGCGGAGATGCTGCGCCGCGCCGACTCCAAGGAGGCGGGCGTCTTCCGGCGGCTCGCGGACTTCGGGCGGTACGTCATCGGCGACACCTACAGCGCCGAGAACGAGGGCCTTCAGGGGCGCGTCGTGCAGGACATCGCGGCCGAGCGCGGGCAGGACCCGTTCCAGTGCCTGGTCGAGATCTGCGCCAACGACGAGCTGCGTACGGTCCTTTGGCCGATGCCGCCGGACAACGACCCGGCGTCCTGGGAGCTGCGCCGGCAGACCTGGGAGCACGAGGACGTCATGCTCGGCGGCTCGGACGCGGGCGCCCATCTGGACCGCATGTGCGGGGCCCCGTACACGACGCGGTTCATCGGGGACTGTCTGCGCGGCCGGAAGCTGACCTCCCTGGAGCAGGCCGTGAAGATGCTGACCGACGACCCGGCGCGGCTCTTCGGCCTGGTCGACCGCGGCCGGATCACCGAGGGCTACCACGCGGACCTGGTCCTCTTCGACCCGGAGCGGATCGACGCGGGCAAGGCGACCCTCGTCCACGACCTGCCCGGCGACTCCCCGCGCCTCGACTCCAAGGCGATCGGCGTGAACGCGGTGTGGGTCAACGGTGTCGAGGCGATCCGCGAGGACGTGGTGAGCGGCGCGGTGCCCGGCAAGGTGCTCCGCTCGGGCACCGACACCCGGACGGTGAGCACCAAATGACGTCCCAAGTGCCGCTCCAGGAAAGCCTGTTCGTCGGCGGCGAGTGGGTCGAGCCGGACGGCGGGCACTACGAAGTGGTGAACCCGGCGACCGAGGAGGTCGTCGGGCTTGCCCCCGAGGCCTCGCGCGCACAGGTGCACGCGGCGGCGGCCGCGGCCCGCGAGGCCTTCGACGGCTGGTCGCGGACGAGCCCGGAGGAACGGGCCCGGATCCTCGACAAGGCCGCCGACCTGATCCAGCGGGACGCGGGCCCGGCCGCGCGGCTCGCCCAGGCCGAGACCGGCGCGACGACCGGCACGGCCCGCGGCATGCAGGTCGCGGTGGGCGCGGCCCGGTTCCGGCGGTACGCGAAGGGCGCCCTGGAGCCGGTCGAGGAGGCGCTCGCGCCGCAGATCACGGAGGCGGGGCCGATGGGTCCTGCCAGCGTGCTCGGGGCGCTCGCGGTACGGCAGCCGGTCGGCGTGGTCACCTGCGTCACCTCGTACAACAACCCGTGGGCCAACCCGGCGGGCAAGGTCGCGCCCGCGCTCGCGATGGGCAACACGGTGGTCGTGAAGCCGGCGCCGCAGGACCCGCTGTCGGTGTACCGGATGGCGCGGGCCCTTGAGGAGGCGGGCGTGCCGCGCGGGGTGGTCAACGTGGTCTCCGGCACTTCGGTGGACGTCGGCGAGGCGGCCGTGGACTCCCCGGACGTCGACATGGTCAGCTTCACCGGCTCCACGGCCGTCGGGCAGCGCATCGCCGAGGTGTGCGGCCGGGGCATGAAGCGGCAGCTGATGGAGCTGGGCGGCAAGGGGGCGGCGCTGGTCCTGGACGACGCCGACCTCGATTCGGCGGTGCGCGGCATCGGCACGACGTACGCCTTCTACAGCGGGCAGATCTGTACGGCGCCGACGCGGGTCCTTGCGCAGCGCGGGATCTACGAGCGGCTGATCGAGAAGCTGACGGGCTACATCGGCTTCATGAAGGTCGGCGATCCGACGGCGCAGGGCACCGTGGTCGGCCCGGTGATCTCGGCGGCGCACCGGGACCGGGTCGAGTCGTATGTGGAGCTGGGGCGGAAGGAGGGGGCGCGGGTCGTCGCGGGCGGCGAGCGGCCGGTGCTGGACCGCGGTTTCTACGTGGCGCCCACGCTGCTCGCCGACTGCACCAACGACATGCGGGTCGCGCGCGAGGAGATCTTCGGGCCGGTGGTCGTGGTGATCCCCTTCGACGACGAGGAGGAGGGCGTACGCCTCGCCAACGACAGCGACTACGGGCTGATCGACTACGTCTGGTCCGGCGACGTGTCCCGCGCCTTCCGGCTCGCGCGCAGGCTGCGTGCCGGTGGTGTGGGCGTGAACACGGTGGGCCGGAACATGGAGGCGCCGTTCGGCGGGTTCAAGCAGAGCGGGGTGGGCCGGGACGTGGGCTCGTACGCGCTGCACGCCTACAGCGAGCTGCAGTCGCTCGTGTGGCCGGGGTAGTCGGCCGTGCGGTCCGGGTGACGGGAAATTTTGTACGGGAAAATTTTGAAACGGACATTTGGGGCGCTCCTGCGATTCCCGCATCGTGGAATCGCAGGAGCGCGCCTTTGTGTGACAGGTCGCATAGCGATGCAGGCCTGCGAATCAATGATCAACATCCGATTCGTACGGCCTGATTAAAGGACGGTTACCCGGAGTTCAACCTTCCGGACATGGAAACCGCAGCACTTAACGTCCTGTTCATGACGCAGCTGGAAACCCCGCCCAAGGGCGGAGACACGGTACGGGGCGTGACCGAGGCCGGAAGCGGTGTGCGGTCCAAAGGGCTCGGCGGGAACTCCGTCGGCCTCGCCGGCAGTGCCGTCATCGGCATCTCGACCGTCGCCCCGGTCTACTGCCTCACCTCGACGCTCGGCTCCACCGCGGGCGAGGTGGGCGTGCAGATGCCCGCCGTCTTCCTGGCCGGATTCCTGCCGATGCTGCTCGTGGCCTTCGCCTACCGCGAGCTCAACAAGGCGATGCCGGACTGCGGCACCTCCTTCACCTGGACCGTGAAGGCCTTCGGCCCGCGCGTCGGATGGATGTGCGGCTGGGGCCTGGTGATCGCCACGATCATCGTGCTGTCCAACCTCGCGGGCGTCGCCACCTCGTACTTCTGGCTGCTCGCCGGTGAGGTCACGGGCTCCCCGTCCATCGCGGCGCTCGACGACAGCAAACCGGTGCACATCATCACGTGCCTCGCCCTGATCGCCGCCGCCACCGCCATCAGCTACCGGGGCATGACCGCCACGAAGGGCGTGCAGTACGCCCTCGTCGGACTCCAGCTCGTGGTGCTGGCGATCTTCGTGGTCATGGCGTTCCAGAAGGCGGGCAGCGGTGAGTTCGCCACCGGACTCGACTTCTCCTGGTCCTGGCTGAACCCCTTCGCGGTCCAGTCCTTCGCCGCCTTCACCGCGGGCCTCTCGCTCTCCATCTTCATGTTCTGGGGCTGGGACGCCTGTCTCACCGCCAACGAGGAGACCTCCGGCAGCGAGAAGACGCCCGGCCGGGCCGCGCTCATCGCGATGGTCGTGCTCGTCGGCTCCTACCTCGCCACCGGTGTCGCCGCGCAGATGGCGGTCGGCTCGGGCGACAAGGGCCTCGGCCTCGGCAACCCGGACACGTCCGACAACGTCTTCGCCGCGCTCGCCGGCCCGGTCATGGGCCCGATGCTCGGCATCCTGCTCTTCGTCGCCGTCCTCGCCTCGGCTGCGGCCAGCCTGCAGACCACGTTCATCCCGGTCGCGCGTACGGTGCTCGCGATGTCGACGTACGAGGCGCTGCCGCCCTCGTACGCCCGCGTCCACCCCCGCTTCAAGACCCCGGGCCGCGCGACGATCGTGGCCGGTATCGCGACCGGCGTGTTCTATACGGTCATGACGCTGGTCAGCGAGCACGTCCTGGTCGACACGATCTACGCGCTCGGCCTCATGATCTGCTTCTACTACGCCCTGACGGCGTTCGCCTGCGCCTGGTACTTCCGCCGCGAACTCACCCGCTCGGTGCGGGACCTGGTCTACAAGGGCCTGTTCCCGGTCCTCGGCGGCGCGCTCCTGACGGCGGTGTTCGGCAAGACGCTGTACGACATGTGGGACCCGGCGTACGGCAGCGGATCGTCCGTCTTCGGCGTCGGCTCGGTCTTCGTGATCGGGGTGGGGCTGCTGGTGCTCGGCGTGGTCATCATGGTCGTCACGGAGCGGCGGAGCCCGGCGTTCTTCCGGGGGGAGATCCTCACGAAGGACACGCCCGCTCTGGTCGTCGAGGACTGAGCACTCGGGCCACCACCGGAAAGCGCTCGGCCCCGCCGCACCCTGACTGAGGGTGCGGCGGGGCCGCTGATGTGCTGGGAGGCATGGATGCGTACGTTGCTGGACTCCTGCGAGACGACGGCTTCGCCGAGCTACCGGCTGCTCGGACTGCACGACACGACCATGGGCGCGGAGACGTTCCACGACGACGCGGACAGAACGAAGTGGCTGCTTCCGGGGCCGGGACTGGTGTACCTGCAGGCGCCTTCGCAGGTGATCACGGTGGCGATACGTCTGGAGTCGTGGACTACTGAGCCGCCGCTGCCGCCCGGCACGTGGGCGGGTCGGGAGGAGGTCGAGGTGGACCTTCCCGAAGGCGAGCTCTGCCTGCAGACGGTCGACGGCGGGGAGATGGCGGAGCTCCCGCTGGTGCTGCCGTCGGCAGGCACGTACCGGATGCGCTGGCAGTGGGTGTTCAACCCGGACAGGGGCCCCTTCACGTCGCCTCTGGAGGGGCGTGACGGCGTGCTCGACCAGCTTGGTGCCGGTGCGGCTGACCTGGATGGACGAGACCAGTTCTGCCTGGTGCAGGTCTGGCGGACTGCCGGTGCCTGAGCCGGGTCGACCAGGGGGCCGACCGTACTCGCATCGCCGTCATGCCCTCTTCAGCGTCAGCCTGTCCATTGCGGTCGGCTCATCCGAAAGCTGACGGCTCGCTGGTCATGAGGCGGCTGGTGAACCCTTCGCGGCACAGCCGGTCGTACGCTTCCCGGACGTCGTCCGGCACGGGCAGGCTGATCATGAAGCCCTGTTCCGGGTAGATCAGGAGTCGCTGAAGGGCGCCCACGAGCATGTCGATCACCAGTCGGGCGTCCTGGATGGAGTCCACGTACTCATCGAGCGTCATCAGGGTGGACGCGCTGACGAACTCGACCTCGGGCCACAGCTTGCGGGCCGTGGCGTACGCGCGGCGCTCCTCGTACGGCTTGCTGATCAGCAGCACGGAGGTCGGGTGCACGCCCGCCTCTTCGAGGACCTTCTTGGAGAACTCGATGTTCTGGCCGGTGTTGCGGGCGTTGGGCTCCACGAGGACGGCCGAGCTGGGTACGCCGCGTTCAAGGGCTCGCTCGCGGTAGTGGACGGCTTCGCCTCGGGGCATGCGCTCGCGCGTCGTGGGGCTCGTGGCTCCGGTGAACACAAGCAGGGGGGCCAGGCCGCGCTCGTACAGGTCCACCGCCGTGTCGGCCACGCCTAGGTCGTGACTGCCCAGGCCGATCGCCACCGAGCACGGCCTCAGGGGGAGGCCCATCTGGTGGTGGTCCCACAGGCGTCGTGCGTCGGCCCATGCCTGTGTCGAGATCATTGCTGCCCTTCTCGCTTCGCCGATGTCCAGCACCTGGACCTGCCCGTGGGTAGGCACTGAATGTAAGGGTGCACGCACCCAGCGAATTGCCGCACTCCTGCCTTCGCGGCTGTCGGTAGTCGCCGGTACGGTGGAACCACCCTAGGGACCTGGAGGCTGATCGATGCCCGAAACGGCGCGGCAGATCGCCGACGACCTGCGGGCACGGATCGACGATGGTGAGTTCGGGCCTGGCGTCCGCCTCCCCGGGGAACCCGCGCTCGTCAGGGATTACGGCGTAGCCAAGATGACGGCGAGTGGAGCACTGAAGCTGCTGGTAGCGGAAGGGATGGCGGTCTCGCGCCCCGGCTCCGGCACTTACGTCCGGGAGTTCAAGCCGCTCCTCCGGGACGCGACCAAGCGTCTTTCGCGTGCGCGGCGCGACGACGGCCGGTCGATTTGGTCGACCGACGTCGGAGCGCGCCCGATGTCTGTAGCGGATCTTGAGGTCTGCGAAGAGGACGCCCCCCGCTGGGTGGCCCGCCTCCTTCAGGTCGACGAAGGCGCACGCGTCATCGTGCGGAGTCGCCGATACCTGGTGGACGACGAGCCGGTGCAGCGGGCAGTTTCGTACTTGCCTGCCGACCTGGTGCGGAATACGCGCATCGCCCAGCCTGACCCCGGACAGGGCGGCATCTACCAGCGCCTCGCGGAACTCGGCGTCGAGCCGGTCCGCTTCGGTGAGGATCTGCGAGCGCGCATGCCCAGCTCTGAGGAGTCGTCGGCTCTGGCTGTTCTGCCGGGTACGCCAGTGATCGAGATCTATCGAACGGCGTACACGGCCGAAGGGCGCGCAGTAGAGGTCAACCGGATGCTGCTCGATGCCGGTGCTTACGCCCTGCGTTACACCTTCGGCGATTGACGAATCGTCAAAAAGTAACTGAACAAGGAGAAAGGCCCACTTCGGTGGGCCTTTTTGCTGGCCTGAAGGGCTCCGCCGGCGCGGCAGGCCCGCAGGGGTGGTTGACCTCCCTAGGGAGTTTTGTTTTCAACCTCCCTAGGGAGGTTGAGTCCACTCCCGTTGCCGCCTCCATGGGGAGCACTTCATGCCGTCCTTCAGGGTCGACCTCTCGACCGCTTTGGTGTTCGGCGCGACTGCGCCGCAGCCGGAGATGGCGAACGAGCAGACCGGTGAACAGGCGATGGACCGGGAGGCGGACGCGCCGCTGGCGGCGGTCCCGGAGGTCGCCCCCGGGGGCGACCGCCCGGCCACCGCCGCGCAGCGCCTGCGTATCGCGACCGCCCGGGCCAACGCCCGCTCCCGAGGGGAGTTGCTGTGACTGTCGATGCGCTCAAGGAGGCTGAGGCGGCTCGGGTCGAGTTGGGTGCGGCTCTCGCCGCCGCCGGTGTCACCCTGCCGTCCCTCGGCGTCGACCTGGTCGCGTACAGCCACCAACGCCCGTACGCACTGGTCGAGTTGGGGCGTTGCAACGTCGCCACGGCGCGGGCCCTTGCCGCTGCTCTGCGCGCGGGGAGCGCTCCATGCGCACCCTCTTAGCCCGCGCCCTATCCAGGGTCCCCTGGACACGACGCCGTCCCGGACGGCACAGCGCGAAACACCTCGTCGCGCAGCGGGCCGCCGTACCCGAACCCGAACCCGTATCCCCGTGGGGCCGGCCCTGGACCTCCCCCTCCGCCGCCGACGTACGGGCGATCTTCCGGGACCCGCAGACCCTCGCGCTGCCCACGCCGCAGCGCGAACGCGTGTGGGCCGCCGCGTTCGCGGAGATCGGCGTGGACTACGACCACCCCGCAGCGGAACCCCTGGCCAGCCTCGTCAGCCCATCGACCCCCGCCCGCGCCGCTGCGTAACAGCGGGCCAGACCAGAAGGAGCCAGCCACCTTGAGCGTCACCAGCATCGAACCCACCGAACCCACCGAACCCACCGAACCCACCGAACCCACCGAACCCACCGAACCCGCTGAACCCACCCAGCCGTTCGCCATGCGGTTCGCCGCCCGGCAGACCAGCACCCCCGCCGACACCACCGGCGTCACGTACGACAACCACCTGCAGATCGCCCTCACCCGCGAGGGCAACCCGTGGGCGATGACCGCCGCCGGAGAGACCAGCAGCAACACGAACTCCGACAGCCGTAACGACGAAGGCACCGACTTCTACTAGGAGAACCCGAGGTGACGGAAGCTCACGGACCACGCACAGGGGTGGTGCTGGTGCTGACCAACCAGCTCGACTCCACCGCGGACCTGGTCGTCGACCGGCTGAACCACCGGAACGTCCCGGTGTTCCGGTGCGACACCGCCGAGTTCCCCCTGGAACTCACGCTGACGGCGACGCTCGGGGAGCAACGCTGGGGCGGAGTGCTCGACAACGGGCACCGAACCCTCGACCTCGCTGCCGTGCGGTCGGTGTACTTCCGCAGGCCCGAAGAGTTCCGGTTGCCCGACAGCATGTCCGAGGCTGAGCGGCGCTTCGCCGCCGCCCAGTCACGGGCGGGCTTCGTCGGGGTGGCCGTCGCACTGCCGTGCCTGTGGATCAACCACCCCGCGCGGGACCTGGACGCGAACCACAAGCCGTGGCAGCTCGCGGTCGCCCGGCGCCTCGGACTCGAACCACCGCGCAGCATCATCACCAACGACCCTTATGCAGCACGCGAGTTTGCCACGCGCATCTGCGGCCCGGTCATCACCAAGAGCCTCGGCGCCCCGGTGGACACCGTGATCGTGGACCCCGCCGAGCTCGATGACTCCGTGCGGCTGTGCGCCCACCTGTTCCAGGAGTGGATCGACAAGGCGCACGAAGTACGGCTGACCGTGGTCGGCGGCCGGTTCTTCGCCGTGGAGATCCACGCCGACTCCGAACAGACCCGGCTCGACTGGCGCACGGACTACGACAGCCTCTCGTACGAACCGACCACCGTGCCCGACGGCGTACGGCACGCTGTCACCGCGTTCATGCGGCACTTCGGCCTTGTCTTCGGAGCGTTCGACTTCATCGTGACGCCGTCGGGGCGGTGGCGGTTCCTGGAGGTGAACCCCAACGGGCAGTGGTCGTGGATCGAGCACAGGACCGGTGTGCCGATCTCGTACGCCATCGCCGACCTTCTGGAGAAGGGCAGGACACATGACTGAGACCGAGCGGTACGCAGGAGACCTGGACACCTCACGCAGCCTGCGGGCCCGTCTCGCAGACGAGTTGGAGCGGCAGGGAGCCGTGCGCTCGCCGCACTGGCGGGCAGCCGTGGAGGCCGTGCCCCGGGAGGTGTTCCTGCCGTCGTTCTTCACCGACGCGCCCGGCCCCGACGGCATCACCCGGTACACGCGCGTCAGCCGGGACAGTGGTGAGGAGGAGTGGCTGTCCCTCGTCTACCAGGACAGGACGTGGGTGAGCCAGCTCGACCACGGCGCCACGACCGGCGCCGCGACCGGGGACGGCGGCGAACCTGTCCTCGGCGTCCCCACCAGCTCGTCCACCGCCCCGAGCGTCGTACTCCGCATGTTCGAGGACTTCGACGTACCCGCAGGCAAGCGGATCTACGAGGCAGGCAGCGGCACCGGCTACTCTACCGCACTGGCCTGCGTCCGGTACGGCGACGCATGCGTCACGAGCACCGAGCACGACCCGCGCCTCTCCGCCCTCGTCGGCGAGCGCCTCGCGTCCCTCGGGCAGCGTCCGGCCCTCCTGACCGGCGACGCCGCCGAAGGCAGCCCTGCGGGGGCGCCGTACGGCGGGATCATCGCCACGTACTCGCCGAGCGGTGTGCCCGGGGAGTGGGTCGAGCAGGCCGAGACAGGTGGCGTCATCCTTGTGTCGCTCGGCGGTGGGCTGGACGCCTACGGATACGTCCGGCTCGTCAAGACCGGCAACGGCAGGGCGGAGGGCCGATTCCTGGGTGGCGACGTGTCGTTCATGCGCTCCCGCGAGCTGACGCGGCCGGACATCGGGCCGATGATGCGGTCCGCCCTGGCAAGCAAGGACTCCGCCCGGCCCGTGGACGTCGGCGTCGATCCCGTCGTCCTGGAGAGCACCGGGCTGATGTGGTCCGTACAGATCGCCCTGCCCGGGGCGGTACGGGTGGGACTCGCCGCCGGTGAGGTGTCGGGCCCCTGGTTCCTGCACCCCGACGGCTCGTGGGCGGTCCTGGAGACGCCACCGGGCAAGGCACCGCGCGCGTACGAGGGCGGGCCGCAGCGGCTGTGGACTCGGCTGGAGGAGACCGCCTCGCGGTGGCTCGCCGACGGCCGGCCGGGTGTCGAGCGGTACGGGCTGACCGTGACCGGCGGCGAGAACACCGTCTGGCTCGACACCCCCGACCGGCCGCTCGGCGCGCTCCCGGCAGGCCCGGTGGGCTGAGGGCGACTCCGGCGTCGGTGGTCGAGGGCGGCCACCGAAAGGGCCGTCGCCCAGCACCGGTGCTGCCTCCGAACCCCGAAGAGCCAGAAGTTTCAGCCGCCGAACGGAACGTCCCCGCTCCTGGCCATGCGGCGCGTGTCCGGATGCGCCTTGACGTAGTCCTTGATGTACGAGAGTGACTCCCGCACGCCGTCGGCGTCCGTGCCGCAGCCCTTCGGGCCGCGGACGCCGTCGGGATAGCAGGACATCCGGTTGCCGTAGATCAGCGCGTCCACGGCCGCGCCGGTGTCGGAGTCGTCGAGCAAGGTCTCGGCGCGCTTCCGGTCGCCGGGGCCCACGGTCCAGCCGACCGTCCGGGCGAGGTCCCCGCGGTCCCGGGCTGCTGCGCCGGCCCGCAGCTCGTCGCGGATGCCGGCGAACTTCAGCGCCATGCTGAACAACCCGTTGTCCATCACCCGCTGGTTCTGCGCGACGGCGGCCCCGTGCTCCGCGTATCCGGCGCGGACGTCCGCGTAGTCGCCGCTGTAGGCGACGCCTTCCTTGCTGTTCAGGTCGCCTGCCACGTCCTTCCAGCCGCTGCCGCCCTCGGTCCCGTAGAAGCCGTAGAGCACCCGGATGCCCTGGCTCTCCAACTTGCTGCGGGCCAGGTCCCGCAGGGCGGCCGCGGAGCACTGCTTCTGCTCCGGGTCGCCGCTGTCGCACCAGTCGGGGTTCTTCATGTCCAGCCAGACGAACGAGACGTGACGCCCCGTCCGGTGCTCCTTCGCCACCTGGTCGAACATGGCGGCCATCGTGTCGCCATAGCTGGTGAGGGTGCCGTCATGGTCCGCCCACCAGCCTTCCTTCCAGGCCGTGGCGTCGATCTCCAGAGCGTTGGCGCCGTCCCGGAGCGCCGCGGTCACGCCTTCAGTGGTGAGTACGCGGTGGGCGATGGCCCAGGTCGGGCGCTGCTTGCTGTGGCCGGTCCGCTCTGCGGGCGCCTTGTCGGACTTCTGGGCGGACTCCTGGAAGGGTGCGGCGCCCTGGGCGGCGGATGCGGCTGCCGTGCCCAGGGCGGCCGTGACGAAGGCCAGGGTCAGCGGCAGCAGTGTCCTGCGGCGTCTGCGTTCGGCGCTCATGCGGACGGGTCCTCTCGTTCGTTCCGGGCCGCCGTGGGGACGGCCCGCTCGCTGTGCGGCGCCCCGGGTGCGGCCGAGGTGGACAGCAGGCAGAACTCGGAGGAGCCTATGCCCACTTACCGTCCGGTGATCAGTAGGTGTGACGGAAGTAACCGGTCAGTAACCTGGTCGTCGCGGTGCCGCCGGGATTCACTGCATCTCCCCAGCCCGTCCGAGCCCCGTTGGCCTGCCCGGGATGACGTGGCATCCGACGACGAGGAGACGCAGGATGCAAACGCAGGGAATCAGCAGGCGTGCCGTACTCGCGGGCGGCGTCGGCGTCGGCGCCGCTGTCACCCTCGGCACGTTCGGCCGGCAGGCGGTGGCCGCCGAGGGCGGCGTGGCGAAGTTCCCGCTACCGGACAAGCCCGAGTTGAACGTGCTGATCACGGGGGACGCGGGCACCGGCACGCCCGCCCAGTTCGCCGTCGCGGCAGCTGCGCGCAAGCTGTGCGAGCGCCGCGGCGTCGACCTCGCGATCGGGCTCGGCGACAACATCTACGAGAACGGCCCCGAGGACGTCCTGGACGACGAGTTCACGACGAAGTTCGAGGAGCCCAACCAGGGCATCGACGTCCCCTGGCTGATGGTGCTCGGCAACCACGACACCAGCGGCATCATCCCCGGCAGCGGCGGCCGCCCCTCCCGCGGCGACCACGAGATCGCCTACCACCAGCACTCCGCGCGCTGGTACATGCCCGACCGGCACTACTCCGTCGCCGTCCCGCAACAGGACCCCGTCGTCGAGTTCTTCGCCATCGACACGACGCCGCTCTCCTCGTACGTCCTGCAGACCGACCCCGAGTACCACTGGGACGGCCCCTTCGCCCACAAACAGCGCGCCTGGCTGGCCGATTCGCTCGCCGCCTCCCGCGCCCGCTGGAAGTTCGTCTTCGCCCACCACCCGCTGCGGAACAACGGCACGCACGGCAACGCGGGCGCGTACGAGGGCATCACCTGCGGCGACTACATGAGCGGCAAGCACGTCAAGAAGCTGTACGAGGAAGTGGTGTGCGGCAAGGCCGAGTTCATCCTCTCCGGCCACGACCACACCCTCCAGATCCTGGACACCGGCGCCGCCTACCAGGGCACGCAGCAGATCGTCTGCGGCGCCGCCGCCAAGACCAAGGGGAAGGCGGACCGGCCCGAGAGCAAGGAGTTCTGGGCGGCCTACGACACCCTCGGCTTCATGACGCTCTCGATCGACGCCGACCGCGTCGTCACGGACGCGTACACCGTCGACCCCGAGACGTCCGACTACCAGCACGCGTACCGCCACACACGGACGCACCGCATCGGAGACTGAGCGGCCGAGAAGGAGGCCGAGCGGCCGAGGAGTTGTCCGTGGCGCGGCGTACGGTGACGCAGGCACCCAGCACGGGAGGGGAGATCATGGGCGACTGGTTCCAGAGGATTGTCGACACCGAGGCCACGCCGGAGCAGGCGCAGGGTCTCGCGGCGAACGTACTTGACTGGCTGATCGCAGACGGCTTCGTCTCGGCGGAACGTACCGACTGCGTCCTCGGCGCCGACGCCGGGCACGCGCCGGGGGCGCGTTACGGCGAAGCCGTCGAGAACCCGGATCCCGAACTGGTCCGTGTGTGGAGCAACGGCCTGCACGTCACCGTAGGGCGTACGGTCTTCGATGCCGGGCAGGGCGAACCCTCGGCCGTCACCTGCCCGCACTGCGCAGCGGAGACGCCCCTCGTCGACGCGTACTGGTCGCCCATCGAGGAGGGGTGGGACCGGTTCAGCGGCGCGGTGAACTCCTGGGGCGAGGGTGACGACGAGCCCGTCGAGTGCCCGTCCTGCGGCCGGGCAGCTCCCGTGCACACGTGGCTCTGGGCCGACGACTACTTCGTGTTCGGCCATCTCGGCTTCACGTTCTGGAACTGGCCCACACTGCGCCCCGAGTTCGACGCGGACTTCTCACGCCGTCTCGGTGGCCACCGCACCGTCCTGCTCGAGGGCAAGCTCTGACAGGACACCCGAATGGCACCCGACAGGGCGCCTGACGGGGCAGAGGTGGCCGACGTCAGGCCGGACGCTTCGGCGAGAGCTCCGCCATCGCGCCCCAGCCCTGCGCCTCCGGGATCTCGACGTTGATGATCTCGGGCGTCGACGCGATCGCCTCGGCCATCGAGTCCAGGCCCGCCTTGAAGTGGTCCGACTGGACGTGGGCCGCCCCCGCATCCCCATCCGCGAACGCCTCAAGCAGCACGAACTGGTTCGGGTCCTCCACACTGCGCGACCAGTCGAAGAACAGGTTGCCCGGCTCGGCGCGGGTCGCGGCGGTGAAGTCGGCGACGAGATCGAGCCATTCGTCGGCGCGGTCGGCGTGCACGGTGAAACGTACGGCGATGAAGATCATGCCTCTCAGCCTGCCGCGCCCGGGCGGGCGGAGCCAAATCCAGCCGAGCATGCATTTTGCAGCTGACGGCTCTAAACTGCATTCATGCCAGTCCTGACTATTCGAGACGTGCCCGACGAGGAACTGCAGACGCTCAAGGTCCGGGCAGCCCAGGCCGGACAGAGCCTGCAGGCCTATGTGCGAGACCTCCTGGCCCGCGAGACCGCCAAGCCGACGCTGGCCGAGATGATGGAGCGCCTCGACCGTGAGGCGAGCGCTGACGTCAGCGCCAGTGATGTGCTCGGGACCATCGACGAGATGAGGGCCGGGCGGTGATCGTTGTCGACTGCTCGGCCCTGGTTCCCGCCCTGACCTCCGGCTCCGCCGATGCGCACCTCCTGCGCCTACGTATCGCCGAAGCGGGCACCCTCTTCGCCCCCACCCTCCTCGACTACGAGATCCAGTCCGCACTCCTGGGTCTGGAGCGCGGCGGCAAGCTGAACCACAGCCAGGTCACCAAGGCCGTCGGCGACTACCGGCAGATTCCCCTGACGCGCCACGAGACGCTGCCGTTCTTCGACCGCATCCGCACACTGCGCCAGAACCTGTCCGTGTACGACGCCCAATACGTGGCCCTGGCCGAGGTCCTGACCGCCCCGCTGATCACCTGCGACGCACGCATCGCCCGCAGCGGCGCGGCCAAGTGCCCGGTGGAGGTCTTCGGCGCCTGACGCAGGCCCTGCAGCCCGGATCTAGCCCCGCTCGCCCAGGAAGATCGGGTTCGTGAACGCCGCGAGGGGCCCCGGCAGGCCCGGCACCGTCGCCGGGTGCCGTACCTCGGCCCGTACGTACGAGGCGTACGCGGGCGTCGTCCGCCACTCCACGCTGCCCGATGCCGACGTGAGCAGCGTGCCCTGGTCCGTGACGAGGCGGAGCGTGCAGCCGGGTGCGCCCGAGACCTCCAGGCGGACCGTGACCGGGGCGTCGTGGTCGACCGCGAGGCGTTCGCCGATGCCCGCCCGACGGCCCCGGCCGCCCGCCGCCGAGAAGTCGAGGGAGACCGAGGCGGACTCGGCCACGTACGAGCGTCCGGCCCGCAGCCCCGCGAGGATCGCCGTGCGGCTCAACTCGTCGGCGAGGACCACGGTTTGGGGGCCGCCGATCCGGTCCGGGTCGCGGTGGGCGTCGCTGCTGCCCATCGCCGGGGTCCAGTGTCCGCCCCGGCCGGCCGCCTCGAGGCGCGAGTCCCAGTCGGCGAGGGACACCTCGTCGTCGGGCGTGTAGGGGCCGTTCCACACCTCCACCACGTCGGCCTCGCCGAAGCCGAACTTCCAGTTGCAGCCGATGCAGGTGGCGTGCGGGTGGGCGGGGACGACGAGGCCGCCGGCGCGGCGGATCTCGCGGGCGTAGTGGCCGAAGCGGTTGTCGCGGGCCCGGTAGCGCCAGTCGACGAACGTGCCCGGGTCCGTGCCGAGCGCCAGCACGTGGCCGTTGCGCGTGGTGACCTCCTCGCCGAGCAGGATCAGCAGGTCGTCACCCGCGTGCTCGGCCCAATGGGCGTGCGCGGCATGGGTGTTGTGCTCCGAGCTGTTGATGAAGTCCAGGCCTGCGGCGCGGGCCAGCGCGGCGATCTCGACGGGCGTGCGGCGGCCGTCGGAGTGCACGGAGTGCAGATGGCAGTCGCCCCGGTACCAGGCCCGGCCCCGCCCCGCCGCACGCTCCGGGGGATAGCTGGGCCTCGGGGCGGCGCCGGGCGCGCCGTACCGCAGCGTGACCGTGATCTCGTACGCGAGGCCCTCGGGCGCGACCGTGTACGGGCCGAGCGCGATGTGCCAGGTGCCGGGGCGGATGCGGCCGGGCAGATAGCCGGGCGTCGCGGCGTCGGCGCGGACGAAGAACTCGCTGCGGGCGCCGCCGGACCAGCCGCGGAAGCCCCGGCCGCCGAGGTCGGTTCCGCGCTCGTCGAAGAGGCCGATGTCGAGCGCGTTGCCCTGGGTGCCGGGCGGCACGGGCGGCTTGTCGTAGCGGTAGGAGACGTGTAACTCCCGTACGCCGTCCGGGACTTCGACGGGTACGTAGACATAGTCGGGGGAGCCGGTGGGCAGCGTGCCGCGCACGGTTCTCGTGTCGTCCCTGCCGGTGGCGCTCGCGAAGCTCACGCCGTTCAACGTAAGCGCGGTGGCGGCCGAGGTCACGAGCAGCGCGCGTCTGTGGATGTCGGTGCGGCGCGTCGTGGGCTGTTCGTCCTTGCGCATGGTGGCGGCTCCCCAGGGGCGGACGGTGCGAAGTGGCGTACGCAACCCTGGTATTGAGCCGTGAACGGACCGGCAAGGGAAGAGGGCGGTACGGGTACGGGCACCCGTACCGCCGGAGCGTCAGGAGTTGGCCTCGGCCTCCGCGCCCTGCGGGATGCTGTCCATGAACGAGCTGACGGAGAAGACGGCGCGGCCGGGCCCTGCCGGGCCGTATCCGGGCGGGGAGGTCAGGCCGTACTCCTCGAGCGTCGCGCGGTAGGTCTCCAGGAGCCGGATGTGGTACTCCAGCGGCGCGCCCTGGGGGTTGGCCTTGCCGAGCGGGGTGGTCGGCTCCGGGCACCAGGTGGTGAAGCGGGGGACGACACCCTGTGACATGAAGAAGCGAAGGCCTTCGTGGGTGGAGGCGATGGCCTCGTCCACGGTCTGGAAGCCGAACGGCTCGGCCATCTCGACACCCGCGACGAAGTTCGGGATCACGTTCCGCGCGCCGAACACGTCCCGCGAGTCCAGGATCCGCTTGTGCCACTCCTCGCGGCCGACGTAGCGCTCCTTGCCGGGGCAGTACAGCTCGAAGAGCCGCTTGTCCCAGACCTCGAAGTTCGGGTGGTAGATCTGGATGCCGTAGTCGTGGAAACGCTTGACGTCGTCCAGCGGCAGCGCCTGGGCGACGACCTTGCCGATCCAGCGGCGCGGGAAGGTCTCCTCGATGGCCTTGGCGTAGCTGCCGTAGAAGTCGGCCTCGTCCTTGCCGCCGACCTTCGAGGTGATGGAGCCGCCGGTCAGGGTGTACGCGGTGGAGGTCTTGGCGGTGTCGTACTTGTCGATGATCTCAAGCGCTTCGAGGATCTCGTCGGACGGCTTCACGCCCGTGTACGGCCGGCCGGCGGCCTTGTGCTGGCGCCAGTTGTGGTTGATGTCGCAGTACTGGCACTCCTCCTTGGCGCCGAAGTACTGGCACACCCGGAAGACGGTCAGGTAGATCAGGTACCCCCACTGGATCGTCGGGGCCACCTCCATCACGGACTTCCCGTTGGACAGCTTGTGCCGGTAGTACTCGGGCATCGGCGGAAGCCCGACGTCCGAGATCCGCTTCCCGTCGAGGTAGAGCCCGAGGGTGCCGTCCTCACCGCCCTTGACGCGGTACGGCGAGTCCGGGTTCACGCGCACCGAGACGACGGTGCGCCGCATGTCGTACTGCCCGCCGGTGAGGACGATCTCCTCCGGCGGCCGGTTCAGGGCGGCCTGGCCCAGCTCGGGCAGGGTGCGGTGGTCGAAGGAGAAGATGAAGTACGACTTCGGCTTCACGTCACCGCCGGACCCGTCGGCGCCTCCGGACAACGCGGACTCGTCGAAGGCCATGCCGCCCCGCAGCAGGTCTTCCTTGATCACGGCTTCCCGTGGCACATGCGGGAAGCGTTCCATGAGGTCTTCGACGAGTGCGGTGCGATTCGGCGTCTCCATGTCCTCATTGGACCAGAGTCGTCCAGTGGGGTTCGTTCAGGGGGCGGGCTTCTTACTTCCCCGTGATTATGTCGTCTGGGACATATAGTGTGGTGGCGTGACTCAGCTCTATGCGGTCGAGATCGAACCCGAGGTGCGGGATTGGCTGGAGGCGCTCCCTGCCCGCCACTTCCTCAAGATCGACGAGTACGTCGGTCTGCTGGCCGAGCATGCGACGACGCTGGGGGAGCCGTTCGCGCGGCACCTCGGGGACGGCGTGCGCGAGCTTCGCCCTACGCTCGACGGGGCCGCGATACGCATCACGTGCTGGCTGACACCGCACCGCACCGCCGTGCTGCTGACGGTGTTCCGCAAGACGCGCATGCGCGAAGATGCCGAGGTGGAGCGGGCGAAACGGGCTCAGAAGATCTGCGCGGCCGAGCACGGTCCAGCGCACGATGATTTTGTGAGAGTGATCGGGAAGGGAGAGGTCTGACATGGCACACAGTCGATGGAAGACACTGCGGGAGCGCCAGCTCGCCGAGAAGCTCGCGGAACCCGACGACGTGGCCGAGGCGCGCCACGAGATCAGGCTCTCGATGGCGCTGGCGCAGGCCGTATACGCGCGACGTACCGAACTGGGCCTGACGCAGACCGAACTCGCGGGGCGCTCCGGCCTGACGCAGGCGAAGATCTCCCGTATCGAGGGCTCCGACACCGTGCCAACCCTGCCTCTTTTGACGAAGCTGGCCCGCGCGCTGGACGCATCGCTCAACATCGCCCTCGACGGCGACAGCACCGAGGTCACGTTCACCGCGCACCAGCACGACGCGGCGTGAGAACGGCGGACCGGCCCGGGCTGGGGATGGGGGTTGCTGGCTCTGGACGACGCCTGTGAGCACGCGTCGCGGCCCATGGCGGCCTCCCCTGCGATCCGTAGCACCCTGAACACGCACGGTGTGCAACCCCACCGGCCCGTACGGGCGTTGAATAAACACGCGCACCCCGCTCGTATCCTCGGGGGATGACGGATCAGCAGGCAGCCCCGAGTCCGCAGCCGCCCACCGCCAACTCCATGCGGCGAGCCCTCAAGCGGGCCCGGGACGGGGTCGCGATCGATGTGGCCGAGGCCGCCGTGCTGTTGCAGGCGCGGGGGGATGACCTGGAGGATCTCGCCGCCTCCGCAGCCCGCGTGCGCGACGCGGGCCTGGAAGCAGCGGGCCGCGCCGGAGTGCTGACGTACTCGAAGAGCATCTTCGTCCCGCTCACCCGACTCTGCCGGGACCGCTGCCACTACTGCACGTTCGCGACCGTCCCCGGCAAGCTGCGCCGCGCCGGGCACGGGATGTTCATGTCGCCGGACGAGGTGCTCGACCTCGCCCGACGCGGAGCCGAACTCGGCTGCAAGGAAGCCCTCATCACGCTCGGCGACAAGCCCGAGGACCGCTGGCCCGAGGCCCGCGAGTGGCTGGACGCGCACGGCTACGACGACACCATCGCGTACGTACGGGCCATCTCGATCCGGATTCTCGAAGAGACCGGGCTGCTGCCGCACCTCAACCCGGGCGTCATGTCCTGGACCGACTTCCAGCGGCTCAAGCCGGTGTCCCCGTCGATGGGGCTGATGCTGGAGACGACCGCCGAGCGGCTGTGGAGCGAGCCCGGTGGGCCGCACCACGGGTCGCCCGACAAGGCTCCGGCCGTACGGCTGCGGCATCTTGAGGACGCGGGGCGCAGCTCCGTGCCGCTGACGAGCGGGCTGCTGCTCGGCATCGGGGAGACCCCGCAGGAGCGCGCCGAGTCGCTGTTCGCGCTGCGCCGTATCTCCCGTGCGTACCACGGCATCCAGGAGCTGATCCTGCAGAACTTCCGCGCCAAGCCGGACACGGCGATGCGGGGCATGCCGGACGCCGAGCTGGACGACCTGGTCGCGACCGTCGCCGTCGCGCGGCACATCATGGGGCCGTCCGGCTGCCTCCAGGCGCCGCCCAACCTCGTGGACGACGAATTCGCGCGGCTCATCGCGGCCGGGGTCGACGACTGGGGCGGCGTCTCGCCCATCACGCCCGACCACGTCAACCCCGAGCGGCCCTGGCCCCAGATCGAGGAACTCGCCGCGAAATCCGCCGAGTCGGGCTTCCGGCTCGAAGAACGGCTCGCCGTCTACCCCGAGTTCATCCAGCGCGGCGAGCCCTGGATCGACCCGCGCGTCCTGCCGCACGTACGCGCCCTCGCCGACCCCGAGACCGGCCTCGCGAACCCGGACGCCGAGGTGCGCGGGCTGCCCTGGCAGGAGCCCGAGGACAGCTTCGTCCCCTCCGGCCGCACCGACCTGCACCGCACCATCGACACCGACGGCCGTACGTCGGACCGGCGCGACGACTTCGACGAGGTGTACGGCGACTGGGAGTCCCTGCGCGAACAGGCCGCGCCCGGGATGGTGCCCTCCCGCATCGACACCGACGTACGGGCGGCCCTGCGCGTCGCCGCCGACGACCCGACCCGGCTCACCGACGACGAGGCGCTCGCCCTGCTGCACGCGGACGGGCCCGCGCTCGACGCGCTGTGCCAAGTGGCCGACGACGTACGGAAGTCGGTGGTCGGCGAGGACGTCACGTACATCGTCACGCGGAACATCAACTTCACCAACGTCTGCTACACGGGCTGCCGCTTCTGCGCCTTCGCCCAGCGCCGCACCGACGCCGACGCGTACACGCTCTCCCTCGACCAGGTCGCCGACCGTGCGCAGCAGGCCTGGGACGTGGGGGCGGTGGAGGTCTGCATGCAGGGCGGCATCCACCCGGACCTTCCGGGCACGGCCTACTTCGACATCGCGCGGGCCGTGAAGGAACGCGTCCCCGGCATGCACGTGCACGCCTTCTCGCCGATGGAGGTCGTCAACGGCGCCACCAGGACCGGCTTGAGCATCCGGGACTGGCTTCAGCACGCCAAGGAGGCCGGCCTCGACTCCATCCCGGGCACGGCCGCCGAGATCCTCGACGACGAGGTCCGCTGGGTGCTGACCAAGGGCAAGCTGCCGACGGCGACGTGGATCGAGGTCGTCCGCACCGCGCACGAGCTGGGCATCCGGTCCTCGTCCACGATGATGTACGGGCATGTGGACCAGCCCCGGCACTGGCTCGGGCACCTGCGCACGCTGGCCAGCATCCAGCAGGCTGCATTGTCTCAAAACGTGGGAGGCTTCACGGAGTTCGTGACCTTGCCGTTCATCCACACCAACGCGCCGGTGTACCTGGCCGGGATCGCCCGGCCGGGCCCGTCGACGCGCGACAACCGCGCCGTCACGGCCATGGCCCGGCTGCTGCTGCACCCGCACATCCCGAACATCCAGACCAGCTGGGTCAAGCTCGGCACCGAGGGCGCCGCGGAGATGCTCCGCTCCGGCGCCAACGACCTGGGCGGCACGCTGATGGAGGAGACCATCTCCCGGATGGCGGGCTCCAGTTACGGCTCGTACCGCTCCATCGAAGACCTCGTCGCCATCGCGGACGCCGCGGGGCGCCCGGCGAAGCCGCGTACGACGCTGTACGGCGAGGTGCCGGAGGAACGGCAGCGGGTCGCGGCGGCATCGGACGGCCACTTGCCGCAGCTGCTGCCGGTGGTGGAAGGGGACTAGGCCCCTTCCCGGGCCCCCGTTTTCGCCGGTGCGGGCTGTTTTCTCCCCTCCCCGCCCCTTCCCGAAAGCCTGCGGCGCTTCGGGGGCCAGCCCCCGGACCCCCGCTCCTCAATCGCCGGAGGGGCTGAATTTTCAGCCCCTCCGGCAATTGAGGAGATTCGGGAAGGGGCGGGGAGGGGAAGGAAGCGCGCCCCGAACCGACCGTCCCCGTTCGATTACAGTGCTGCGAAGTCGTGGAAGGAGGCGTGGTGAGCGCAGGTGTGACAGCGGTCTGGGGCCGTGCCGAACAGCAGGACTTCCGCAGCCGCGTACGGGGCTCACTCCTCGGCGCGGCCCTCGGGGACGCACTCGGCGCCCCCGTGACCCGCCTCGACCTGGAGGCGATCCGCACCGAGCACGGCGCGGAGGGCCTCGCGGACCTGGCCCCCGCGTACGGCCGTCGAGGCACCGTCACCGCGGCCACGCAGCTCGCCCTGTTCACCGTGGACGGACTGATCCGCGCCCAGGTCCGCCGGGACACCGGCGCCTGGCACCCGCCCACCGACATCCACCGCGCCCACCGCCGCTGGGCCGTCACGCAGACCGAGTGGGGCCCCGACGAGCGCCGCGAGGAGGACGGCTGGCTGGCCCGCGAGGAGTGGCTGTACGCCCGCCGCGACCCGGCCCGTGCCTGCCTCACCGGCTTCGCCGACGACACGATGGGCACCCTGGAGACCCCGCGCAACCCCACCGAGCGCGGCCCCGAGGCGGTCACGCGGTCCGCGCCGTTCGGGCTGCTCGTCGGCTGGGAGCCGCAGCTCGTCCTGCAGCTGGCCGTGGAGTGCGCCGCGCAGACGCACGGCCACCCCTCGGCTTATCTGGCGGCGGGCGCGCACGCGGTGATCGTGCACGCCCTGGCCCGGGGCGAGTCCCTCGACGGGGCGGTGCAGCGGGCGCTGGCCCTGCTCGCCACCCGGCCGGGGCACCAGCCCGTCACGGACGCGCTCAAGCAGGCGCTCGGCGCGGTCCGGCAGGGCATGCCGAGTCCGGCCCGGGTCGAGTCCCTCGCCGAGGAGGGCACGGGGGACGCGGTGCTCGGGGCGGCGGTGTACTGCGCGACGGTCTGCGAGGACATCCGGCACGGACTGCGGCTCGCCGTGAACCAGGGCGGCGACTCCTCGTCGGTGGCGTGCCTGACCGGTGCGATGCTCGGCGCCCTGCACGGCGAGACGGCGCTCCCGCCCGGCTGGGTGGCCGAGTTGGAGGGCCGTTCGACGATGCTGGAGCTGGCGGACGACTTCGCGATGGAGATGACGCAGGGGCCCGCGCTGCACGGCCCTGCCGGGTCGTCGCCGGGGTGGCTGGCGCGGTACCCGCGCTCGTAGGCGTTCGGTGGCGCCGCCTCAGCGGTTCGGTGACCGTCGTACGGACAGGACCGCGACGTCGTCGTGCTGGTCCCCCTCTCCGGCGAAGGTGCGCGCGTCGTCGTAGAGCGCGCGCGGCAGCTCGGTGGCCGGCAGCGACACCCGCCGGGTGAGGCTTTCGTCGAGAGGGTAGAACGCGCCGTCGGCGGCACGCGTCTCGGTCAGACCATCCGTGGTCAGCAACAGTGTCGCGCCGGGCGGGAAGGCGAACCAGTCGACCGTCGCGGGTTCGGCGGCGAGTTCGGCCAGGCCGAGGGGCACGCCGAAGGTGAGGTCCGGAGTGCTGACGGCGGTGTCGTGCAGTACCTGCGGCAGGACGTGACCGCAGTTGATGGCCTGCACCTCCGCGTTCGCGTCGACGCTGATGATGAGTGCGGTGACGAACCGTTCGTCGTCGCCGGTCTGCGCGGCGTAGGAGTTGTGCCGTACGACGGAAGCGTCCAGGGCGTCGACGAGCGCGGTCAGGGTGGGCTCCCGGTGAGCCGTCGCACGAAAGGCGCCGATCACGGCGAAAGCCGCCCCGACCGCAGGCAGGCCCTTGCCCTGGACGTCGCCGATGAGCAACCGGGTTCCCCACGGTGAGTCGACGACGTCGTAGATGTCACCGCCGACGAGCCGGTCCTCCTGTACGGGTTCGTACACCCCGTCGACCAGGACATCGTCGGTGAGCAGGGGCAGCGGGCGCAGGATGTGGCGCTGCATCGCCGCAGCGGTCGAGCGCAGCCGCAGCATCTCCCGCTCGTGGCCGATGCGGCGGTGGCAAGCGTAGACGGAGGCCGCGCCCAGGACGAGCGTGAGCAGAATCATCAGCATCCTGTCGAGCCACGGCCACCCGTCCCCCAGCCGGAGCAGCATGGTGGCGATGACGACGAACCCGGTCCAGGCGAACACGAACTTCGTCTGGCGGACGGTGCACAGTGCGGACGCCGCTCCGGGCAGGAACACGAGAAGCCCGAGCAGCCACACCGGGGACTCCGACAGGGCCCCCAGGACCATCACCAGGAGCGTCACCGATGCGACCACGACCACGACTTCGGCTCCGCTCGGTGGCTTGATGACCTCGATCGGACGGGCCGACCTCTGCGGACGCTTACGGAACACGGGACCTCCCGGGCGGATGGAGCATTTCCCCCATACCGTAGGCAGGCTCGACACCAACCGGCCTCGCCCCGCCGGACAGTGCCCCCGCCCGGGCAGGCGGCCCTCTCCTCAGGCACGTCGTTCGCCCTGTCAGGGGGGATAGGGTTCCGTCGAGCCGTATCCACTTGATCCACTCGATCCGCCCGCGCTCCGGCGACGGGCACCGGGACGGCGGTCTGCCCGAGGGGACAAGGATGCTGCAGGCACTGGGACTTGGCCCGGACGAAGAGGCCGTCTACAACGCTCTGCTGCCGCGGCCGTCGGCCTCCGCGCAGGATCTCGCACGGCAGGCCGGACTGGAGCAGGGCGAGACCATCCGCATCCTGCGCGAGCTGGCCGCGCGCGGCCTGGTCCTGGTCACCCCCGAGACCGACTGCGCTGCCTCCGCCCCGGTCCGCTGCGGAGCCGACGGACCCGCCACCCGCTACCGGCTGTCGCCACCCTCCGTCGCCCTGGCCCCGCTCCTCGTCGAGCAGCGCAACGCACTGCACCGGGCCGAGACCGCGTTCGCGATGCTGACCGAGCAGTACCGCAGTACCGCCGCGCACCCCGCGGGCAGTGTCGTGGAGGTGGTCGTCGGCGTGGAGCAGGTCGCGCACCGGTTCCACCAGTTGCAGCGCGGCGCCCGGCGGGAGTTGCTCACCTTTCTCGTGGGCGCGCCCACCGCGGTGCCGCGTGAGGACACCGACGTGGTGGAGCACGCCGCCCTTGACCGCGGGGTGGACTTCCGGGTCGTGGCCACGCGGGACTATCTCGACGGTCATGAGGTGGCGCAGGACATCCGGGCGGCCATCGCGGCAGGGATGGAACTCCGCCTGGTCGAGGCCCTGCCGCTGAAGCTGGTCGTGGCGGACCGGGAGAGCGCCATGGTGCCGCTGGACGTGGCCGACTCCGGTGACGAGCCGAGCGCCATCGTGGTGCACCGCAGCGGTCTGCTCACGGCCCTGGTCCATCTCTTCGAGCAGGAGTGGGCTCAGGCCCGGCCGCTGTACGACACCGCCACGGGCGTGCGGGTGCGGGCTGAGGCGGACCAGTGGCCGACGGTGGGGGAACGTGAGGTCCTCGCCCTGCTCCTCGCGGGGTTCTCCGACCGCAGGGCGGCGTCCCAACTCGGTGTCTCCATACGCACCGTCGAGCGCCGGACCCGGCGCCTGATGGACCTCGCCGGAGTGGATTCACGCCTGCAGCTCGGGTGGTACGCCGCCCGCGCAGGGTGGCTGTGACCGCTCCTTCTCCCGGCAGCGCAAAGGGAGTTGGCATTCCCGCGCCTCCGTGAGCACCGTCTCCGCGCGCCCCTGTGACGGAAACCCGACATGCGGGCTACCCGTCACGCGCGGGCATCCCTACGCCCCGTGCACCTCTGCCAGGCTGCAGCCGCACCACAGGCATTGATGGCGCCAAGTAGGTCAAGTAGGTCAAGTAGGGAGACGCATGCGCCCCATATCGCGCATGGCCATGGGTGCGGCGACCGCCGCGGCCCTGGCCTTCACCGCGGTCACGCCGTCCGGAGCGGCTGACCCGCCGCAGAGCGGCTCGGCCAAGAAGAGACCCGTCGTCGGCAGCGAGGCCGCGAAGACCCGCGCCCGGCAGGCGACGGTCACGCTCGTCACCGGCGACAAGGTCCTCGTGACCACGGACAAGTCGGGCCGCAGCTCGGCGGCCGTGCTGCCCCGCAAGGACGGAACGCAGCCGATGTTCCGCACCTTCCAGTCGGGCAAGGACCTCTACGTCTACCCCGAGGGTGCGACGAAGGCCGTCGCCGACGACAGAGTCGACGCGGAGCTGTTCAACGTCACCGGGCTGATCCGCCAGGGATACGACGACGCGCACACCGACGCACTGCCGCTGATCGCCACGTACGGGAAGGGCGTCGACGTAGCCAAGAGCGCTCCGGAGACCCCCCGCGGCGCCAAGCGGAGCCTGCTCCTCCCCGCGGTGCGCGGTGTCGCGCTCAAGGCGGACAAGGACACCGCCGGTGCCTTCTGGCGGGAGGTCACCGGGTCCGGCGCCCGCTCCGCCGACACCCCCAAGAAGCTGTGGCTGGACGGCAAGGTCAAGGCCACCCTCGACCGGTCCACGAAGCAGGTCCACGCACCGGAGGCCTGGGAGGCGGGCTACGACGGCAAGAACACCAAGGTCGCCGTCCTCGACACGGGCGCGGACGCCGAACACCCGGACCTGAAGGGCCGGGTCGCCACCTCGAAGAACTTCACGGACTCCACGAACAGCGACGACCAGGTGGGCCACGGAACGCACACCGCCTCCACGGTCGGCGGGTCCGGGGCCGCAAGTGACGGCCGCATGAAGGGAGTTGCGCCCGGTACCTCCCTGCTCGTCGGGAAGGTCCTCAACGACAGCGGGTACGGGCAGGACTCCTGGGTCATCGCCGGCATGCAGTGGGCCGTCGACCAGAAGGCCGACGTCGTCTCCATGAGTCTGGGCAGTTCGGCGATCGGCGACTGCACCGACCCGGTGGCACAGGCCGCGCAGCAGCTCGCGCAGGAAAGCCTGTTCGTCGTCGCGGCGGGCAACACGGGGCCGAGCACCGAGACCGTGTCCTCGCCCGGGTGCGTGTCCGACGTGCTCACCGTCGGCGCCGTGGACCGGGACGACAGCACCGCCCCGTTCTCCAGCCGCGGCCCGGTCGCCGTCACCCACACCCTCAAGCCGGAGATCGCCGCCCCCGGCGTCGGCATCTCGGCGGCGAGCGCGGGCGGCCGCGGCGTCTACGCGTACCGCTCGATGTCCGGTACGTCGATGGCGACCCCGCATGTCGCGGGCGCAGCGGCCCTCGTCCGCCAGGCCCACCCGGACTGGAGCCCGCAGCAGATCAAGGCCGCGCTCGTCTCCTCGGCCCGCACCGGCGGCGAGGTGGCGGGGGCCGACCAGACCGGCGGCGGCGTCCTCGACGCGTTCGCGGCGGTGGAGCAGCAGGTGCTCGCCGCGCCCGCCGTGCAGGGCGGCAGCTACGACTGGCCGCAGAGCGCGTCGGACCGCACCACCGTGAAGGTGCCCTTCACCAACACCAGTGACCGCGAGCTGACCTTGAACCTGGCGGTCAGCGGCGTACACGGCAATGACGGCAGCACGGTCCGCTCCGCCGTCATCGAACCGGAGCGGCGCAAGGTGACGATCCCCGCGGGTGCCACCGCCCAGGTGCCGGTCCGCATCGATCCCACCGCCCGGCTCAAGGACTCCCAGTACGGCGCGGTCACCGGCCGGATCCTCGCCACCGGCGGCGACGTGCACGTCTCCGTGCCGGTCACGCTCTACGTCCAGCCGGAGACGGTCACCCTCAAGGTCAAGGCCCTGGACCGCAACGGCAAGCCCGCGACCGGCGCCTCGTCCCTGGACCTCGCCAGTCTGGACGCCGACAAGGGGGACCGGCGCGGAAACTCCGGGGCGCCCGAGCAGACGTACCGGGTCCGTCCGGGCACCTACTCGCTGAGCGGATTCGTGGCGACGCACGACGCCGACGGAGCCCCCGAATCGATGACCTACCTCGCACGGCCGCAGCTTCAGATCACCCGGGACACGACCGTCGTCCTCGACGCCCGCAAGGCCCACCGGCTGAGCCTGGACACCGAACGCCCGGCGGGCATCCAGAACACCACGTTCAGCTACGCCCGCACCTGGGACGACACCTGGCTGATGTCCGGCTCGCTCACCGCGGACGACACCGTCCAGAAGTTCTACGCGGACATCGACGGGCGCACCACGAGCGGCACCTTCGAGTTCCGGCCCACCTGGCGTGCCGTCGGCTCCGAGGAGGGCGCGTCGTACGTCTACAACCTGACGTTCCCGACCGCGGGACCGCTCGGCGCCGACCAGGTGTACCGGCCCAAGGACTCCCGCCTCGCGCGGGTCGACGAGACCTGGAACGCGCTGGGCAAGGAGGGCGATTACGTCGATGCCCTGTTCGTCCGCCCCACCGAGAGCGGCGACTACGTTCCCGTGAGCGGGTTCGGCGCGGTGCATGTGCCCACGACCCGTACCGCCTACTACACGACCGGCGACGACTCCTGGTACCACGGCGCGATGACCAGCTTCCCGTTCGCCGCGTTCATGGGCGACCAGGAGCGCACCTACCGGGCCGGGCAGCGCGGCACCGAGGAGTGGTACCGCGGCCCGCTGCGGCCCGCCGCCGAACGCACCCCGGACGGCGAGCGCGCGCTGGCCGGTGAGCGTCAGGGCGACCGGATCGGCGTCCAGACCGCGCTCTGGCTCGACGGGTCCGGCGATCACTGGTCGCCCGGCGGATCGTTCGGCGACCTCGGCAACCTCGTGCTGAAGCGCGACGGCGAGCAGATCGGCCGCAGCGTCGTCCCCTACGGCGTGTTCGACGTGCCGGACGAGGACTCCGCCTACGAGCTCACCCAGAACCTGCAGAAGATCCCGAGCTCGGACCGGAACTGGCTGCGCTCCACCGCCGTCACCACGTCCTGGTCCTTCCGCTCGCACCGGGAGCCCGACGTCTTCTCACGCGGTCTGCCGCTCCTCTTCCCGGGGTACGACGTGCCGGTGGACGGCATGAACACCCTTCCCGCGCAGAAGGACGTGAAGGTCGGCCTGTCGGTCGACGGCCATGCCGGATACACCCCGGCGGCGATCACGGAGGCCGCGCTGTCCTACTCGTACGACGGCGGGACCACCTGGACCAAGGCTCCGGTCGAGCGGCAAGACGGCCGTTGGACAGCCACCCTCGACCACACCGGCGCCTCCGGCAAGCAGGTCGCCCTGAAGGCGACGTTCACCGACGCCAACCACAATGCGGTCACCCAGACCATCACCCGCGCCTACGACGTCCGGTAAGCGCAGCGTTCCTCCGGCCGGGCGGCCTCTCTCCTGAGGCCGCCCGGCCCTCGGCCGTCCCGCGCAATCCCGGCTCACACGGTCGGGTCGGCAGCCAACTTCCGCTCCGCGTCCGCCTGTTCGCCCGCGCTGGGGTCGGTGTCGAGCGAATCCACCAGCGCCGCCCGCTCCACCGACCCCTCAGGCTTGAGCAGCCCCACCCCCACGTAAAGGACCAGCGACGTCAGCACCGGTGCGCCCACCGTCACCGTCTCGCTCGTGCCCTCGGCGCCCCAGTAGAGCCAGGCCCAGACCGCGAGGCCGCCGGCCCAGGAGACCATCGCTGCGGTCGGCCCGGTGCGCTTGAACCAGGGCAGCAGACCCAGCATGAGGGGGATGGAGATCGGGCCCATCGTCGCGGCCACCACACTCACCACGACCGTCATGATGAAGCCGTTCGGATCGGCGCCCAGCGCGATCGACATGGAGACGGCCACGAACGCGACCGTGGTGATCCTCGCGAAGAGCAGCTTCTGCCGTTCCGTGAAGCGCCGCACCTTCGGTACGAGGACGGGCGCCAGGTCCCGCGTGATGACCGCGGTGATCACGTTGGAGTCGGAGGCCACCATGGCCATCGTGTGCGAGAAGAACCCGGCGAGCAGCAGCCCGATCAGGCCGGAGGGCAGCAGTTCCTGGGCGAGCATGATGTACGAGCGCTCGGGGTTGCCGATGTCGGGCACGATCAGCGGCGCCGCGATCATCGGGATGAACAGGATCAGCGGCCACACCAGCCACAGCGCACTGGAGAGCAGCGCCGACCTCTTGGCGCGGCTGCCCGAGGGGGACGCCATGTAGCGCTGCGCCAGGTTCCACATGCCGCCGTTGTACTCGAAGGTCTTCACGAGCAGGAACGCCATGATCAGCCCGGTGGTGACCGTGCCGTTGACCGGGTCGCTGTGCGAGGCGGGCAGCTCGTCCCACATGGTCCAGAGGGAGGAGACTCCGCCGAGGTGCGCCATGACGGCGACGAGCATCGCGATGCCGGCGACGGCCTGGATGACGAACTGCCCGAAGTCCGTGAGGACATCGGCCCACAGCCCGCCGAAGGCCATGTAGAACATGGTGCACACGCCGGTGAGCGTGATGCCCCAGACCAGCGGGATGTCGGCGAAGCCCTGGAGCAGTACGGCGATGGCCACCCACTTGGCGGCGATGTCGACGACCTTGAGCAACGCGCCGCTGTAGGCGAGGAGTTGCTGGGTCGGCAGGTTGTAGCGCACGGCGAGATAGGCGAGCGGTGAGTCCACGCCGTGCTTGGCGCGCAGCCGGTTCCAGCGCGCGGCGAAGACGAACGCGCCGATGCCGACGCCCAGGCCGATGGTCAGCGGCCACCAGAAGTACACGGTGACGCCGTAGTCGTACGCGACGGCGGCGAAGGTGACGAACATGATGGCGCTGTAGCCCGACATATGGTGCGAGATACCGGACAGCCACCAGGGGATGCGGCCGCGTGCGGTGAAGAAGTCCGCGACGTCGTGGACGCGCGACTTCGACCACAGGCCGATGCCCACCATCACGAAGAAATAGCCGCCGAGCACGGCCCAGTCGAGGGTGTTCATGCGCACTCCAGGGGTCGCCGGCCCCGTCCAGGGGTGCGCTCATCCTGGGTAGGGGCGAGCGACGCCGACAACCGTCTGGAGAGTCAACGGACAGTAAAATCGTTCGAGTTGAGGATCTCCGTTCATATACGTGGACAACTCAACTCTGTTGGAGGCGAGTTGCTGAGGGTGTCTACCGCATCAGCTCACCCGCGTTCACCAGCAACGACTGCCCCGTGATGGCCCGCGCCCGGTCGGAGGCCAGGAAGACGCAGGCGTCCGCCACGTCCCCGTCCGTGGCCAGCTCCGGCAGCACCATCCGCTCGCCGAGCCGCCGCTTCACCTCCTCCTCCGGCACGCCCTCGGTGTGCGCGGTGAACTGGACGTACGCCTCCACCGGCGGCCCCCACATCCAGCCCGGCTGGACCGTGTTGACCCGGATGCGGTGCGGGCCGAGCTCGCGCGCGAGGGAGTACATGGCGGAGACCAGGCCGCCCTTCGAGGCCGCGTACGCCGCCTGCCGTACCTGCGAGGGCGCCGCCACCGAGGACTGCGTGCCGACCAGGACGAGTGCGCCGCCGCGTTCCTTGAGCGCCGGCAGGCAGGCCCGCGCCATCCGCAGGCTGCCGAGCAGATTGACGTCGAGCACGCGCTGCCACGTCGCGAAGTCCGCGTCCTCCAGGCCGCCGAAGTGCGAGTCGAGAGCGGCCACTTGGACGAGCGCGTCGATCCGTCCGGAGCGCTCCACGGCAAGCCCGGCGAGGGCCCGGCACTGCTCCTCGTCGGCGATGTCGGTGGCCCGGTACGCGGTGTGCGCGCCGCCCGGGTCGATCTCGGCGGCCGCCTTGGCGAGGTTGGCCTCCGTGCGGGCGCCGAGCACGGCGTTGCCGCCGTCGCGGACCACGGCGGCGGCGACCTCGTGGCCGAGTCCGGCGCCGACCCCCGAGACGATCACGGTCTTTCCGTCGAGCAGCATCGGCGCCTCCGTAGCCCTGGTGCATTCCCTGACGGGGCGTCAGAGTAGGGCCGTCCTGCAGGGGAAGGAAGGGGAGCACCATGGGCGAGGAGACCCGCAGTGAGACCTACGCGGAGCTGGCGTCGGTAGGGCCGTACGGCGTGCACCCCGGGCACGCCCTGATCACCATGGTCGAGCCGCACCCGGGCCATGAGCACGCCTACAACCGCTGGTACGAGGACGACCACTACTACGCGGGCGCGATGGCCATGCCCTGGATGTACGCGGGCCGCCGCTGGGTCGCGACCCGGGATCTGCAGCTCCTGCGCCGCCCGGAGAAGTCGGCGGTCGCCCAGCCCGTCACGGCCGGCTGCTATCTCTCCACGTACTGGATCACCGAGGGCCGCTATGACGACCACATGCGCTGGACCGTCGGCATCAACAAGCGCCTCAACCGCGACGGCCGCGTCCATCAGGACCGCACGCACGTCTTCACGGCCTTCCAGGACCACGTCGCCACGGTCTACCGGGACGGCGCCGGCGGTCCGCGTGACTTCCACGCGCTCGACCACCCGTACCAGGGCCTCGTCCTGGAGGTCATCGACGCCGAAGGGCCCGAGCAGCGCGCCGAGTTGCTGGAGTGGCTGCGCTCACGCCACCTGCCGGGCAAGCTCGCGCAGTCCCCGGCCGCGATGGTCGTCCTGTTCCGGCCGACCCCGCTGCCGGGCGACCGGATGTCGTACGTGAAGCAGGTCGAGGGTGTCGACGACCGGCTGACGCTGCTGTGGTTCCTGCAGTCCGACCCGCGCCCCTGTTGGCCGGAACTCTTCGCCGGGCGCGAGGCGGAAGTGGCCGAATCCGGTCTTGGGCGGGTCGAGTTGGTGGCGCCGTTCATCCCTACGGTTCCGGGCACGGACCTCTTCGTGGATCAGCTGCGGTAGCCGCACGGGCCGGACGCTGCGGGGGCGTGCTGGGTGCTGCGGGGAAAGGCCGAGCCCCCTCGGCCGGGACGGCGAACCAGTCGAGAGGGCTCTTCGGTGGTGCTGGTGGTGCGGTTGTGTCGTGCTCAGGATCAGGCGTCCCACGTACCCCGCGTGACCTGACCGACGAACGCGCTCCAGGACTCCGGAGCGAACGCCAGCGCCGGGCCCTCGGGGACCTTCGAGTCACGCACGTCGATCGCGTGCGTCACCGGGGACTTGACCTCTACACATGCGCCGTTTCCGGTGGAATACGAGGACTTGGTCCAGGTGTCCGTGACGCCTTGCTGAATTGCCATGTTCGCTCCGCTTGCCTATCGCCGGATGTGTGGGGGTGCGATGCCAACGGCTGGATCTTGCTTGCTTGTTGTTGGCGTGATCGACGCTACTCGCCAACATCGGGGCGCGAGGCGGGCATTCACTCGACCGGATGGCATATACCGGTGAGGTCTTCCCTATTGACGAGGCCAGGGTGTACCGTGCCGCGCCTTCAGAATGGAACCCTCCGGATACGCCGGTCTCCGAGTCGCTCAGGCGTGTTCGCGGGCGTAGGTCTTGGCCACTTCCGAGATGAACTGACGGGTCTGGTCCACGTTCAGGGCCTGCGCCCGCAAGTGCTCGTACATGACGCTGTACTTCTGCACGTCGTTCGCCTTCTCCAGGTAGAGGTCGCTGGTCACGCCCTCGATGTAGACGACGCTGGAGTCGGCGGCGTCGGGGAACTCGAGAATGGCGTACTGGCCGTTCACGCCCGGGTGCGCGCCCATCGTGAACGGCATCACCTGCACCGTGACGTGCGGCTCGTGCGACATCTCGACGAGATGCTCCAACTGCTCGATCATCAGCTGCCGGTCGCCGACGACACGGCGCAGCGCCGCCTCGTCGAGCACGGCCCAGAGCCGCAGCGGGGCCTCCCCGGAGTTGATCCGCTCCTGGCGCCGCATCCGGACCTGGACGCGCTTCTCGATGTCCGTGGTCGCGGTCTCCGGCAGCGCCCCGCCGATCAGCGCCTCGGCGTACGCGTGCGTCTGCAGCAGTCCGGGCACGACCTGCGGCTCGTACACGCGCAGCGAGGCCGCGTCCGTCTCCAGACCGATGTAGACGCTGTACGGAATGTCGCCGAAGGCGTGCCACCAGCCCTGCTGCCGGCTGTCCTTGGCCATCTGCATCAGCGACTCGACGACGCGGTGGTCCTCGACCTCGTACACCCCGCACAGGTCGCGGACATCGCGCTGGCTGATGCTGCGTCGGCCGTTCTCGAGGCGGCTGATCTTCGACTGGGAGACGAGGAGTTTGTCCGCCACCTCCTCGGCCGTCATGCCTTTGAGCTCACGGAGCCTGCGCAACTCCTGGCCCAATCGGCGTCGCCTGACGGTGGGATTGACATTGGACGCCACGGGACGTGCACCTCCGGCTGCGGGCCTCTACTTTGCGTATCTACTGCTCAGCAGAGTGCCACCAACGAGTGTCATAGCGCTGGGAAACAGCGGATATGCGAGAGCGCGGGGCGGCGGCCGGTGTCGTCGTCCAGGACGACCGGCCACCACCCCGCGCTCCTGTGCGGCTCCCGAACCGGTCTCAGGGGGACTGCGGTGCGGTGTCGGTGGTGCGGGTGGTGCGGAGGTGGGGCTTGTGGTGCGGGTGGATCTCTTCCCGGGCGTACGGGCCGTGCCTCAGTGGGCGACCGCCCGCGCCATGGGACCTCGGCGTGGCTGCATCGGAATCCGGCTGCCGCCGGCCTCCTGGGCGGCCGCACGGTCCGTCTTGCGGGCCGTGGCCGTGGCCGGGGAGCGACGGGGCTGGGCCGCCACTCCGTTCTGGACGTCCATGACAGCGTGCGCCACGAGGCCGCCCATCGGGTCGTGCCTGATCAGATCCCGGAGGCGGGAGCGCGACGAGCGCCCTTCGTTCCCGGGATACAGGTGCTTGCCGAGACCGACCGCATGGGCCAGCGCGGCGAGCGCCGCGGTCCGTGGGTCCGGCGGAACGCCGGTCCGGATCGCGGAGTCAAGCCGTGACCTGATCTCCCTGCTGATCGCCGTCTCCGTCGCCTGATAGCGCGTCGTCGGCAGCACTCCGCACATCTGGCCCGCCACGGCATGCACCATGCCGCACCGCTCCAGATGCGAGAGATAGGTCTGGCGCAGCCCCAGTCGGGGCCCGCCGATCCAGTGGACCGCGCGCACCGGGGCCCCGCGCCTGCGGAGTAGTTCCAGTGCACAGTCCAGAGTCGGATCTCCGGTCGGCCGTGGTGCTACCACGGCGATACGATCCCCGTCTGGGGCTATCCGTCCGGCCAGCGCCAGCTCTACTAGCTGAGCTCCTGCCAGACCTAGGTCGAGCGACTGCGGCTGCGCTGTGGTACCCGTGGTCGGGTCCAGAGCGAGCAACAGAAGCTCTTCCGGAATTGTTCTGCGGCTCCTGCCCATCCATGCCTCCCCGCGTGGATGAATGACAGGGTGACCCCTCTCACATTGGTCTGTCGAGAGTGCGTGTCCGGTTCGTTATGGAACCAGGAGATATGTCGTTCTCGTCTAGCCCGGCGGGCAATCCCGCACACAGGACACTGGTACATGGTTCGGACATTGACGTAGCGCGCGAGTGTGGGCGGGCAAGGCGTATCGAGGAGGCATGGGTGGCGGGCGAGACCCCCGACACGTCGGGGCAGCGAAAGTCTTCGGGGACGTCCTCGGGCAGTTCTTCGGGCGACCGTACGGCGAGGTCTTCGGGCGAGGCCTCGGGCGAACCGACGGCGAAGCCCGCCGACCCTCGGCTCGCCGTGTCCCGGCAGTCCGCCGCCGAGGAGGACGCTCCGGCGCGCGTCGACCAGCCGACGGCGGTGTTCTCCACGGCGGCGCTCGATTCCTCTTCCGGGGAGGCGGAGGCGGGGTCGTCGGCGGAGTCGTCGGAGGCGGAGGCGGAGGGCGCGGGGGAGGCCGATGCTTCCAAGGACGCCCGCCTACGCGCCGCGGTTGCCGCCTGGGTCTCGGGATCCGACGGGAACGACGATTCTCGGCCACCTGAGGACGAGGAGGCCCCCGAGTCGGCGGAAGAGCCCGCCGAGGAGGCCGAGGAGGCTGAGGGGGGCGCTGAGGGCGCCGAGGCGGCTGCTGCGGGTGCGGCGGGTGGGTCGGATGCGTCGGGCGCGGCTGATGAGGCGGACTCCGGTTCCGGTTCTGAGGCTGAGGACGAGCCCGAGGACGATGAGTCCGAGGCTTCGCAGGACGCGGACGCGGACCCGGCGGACGAGGACGAGTCAGCAGACGGTGACGAGGCCGCGCTCGACGCCGCACCCGAGGAGCCCGCGCCCACCTCCGAGGACGACGACGACCCCGCCGAGGACGACGCCCCCCAGGACGACGAGTCCGACGACGAAGAGTCCGAAGACACCAAGTCCGAAGATCCCCCCGCCGACCAGCCCGCTGACCAGCCCGTCGACCAGCCCACCGCGATCTTCAAGGCGCCGAAGGCGAAGGTCGACCAGCCGACGGCCATGCTCAAGCTGCCCGCCGACGCCGAGAAGGCCGAAGCCGAGAAGACCGAAACCTCCAAGGCCGAAGCCCCCAAGGCCGAAGCCCCCAAAGCTGACACCGAGGACCCGGCCGCCGAGGCCGAGTCCGAGCGCACCAGCAAATTCGTAGCCCTCAAGCCGCTCGACGAGCCGAAGGCGCCGAAGCAGCGGACGGAGAGCGCGAGCGACGCGAAGGCGCCGCAGGAAGCGGCAGCCGGTGCGGCGCTGCCGCCCGAGGCGCCGACGGCCGCCGCCAGTGCGCCCGGTGCCGCCCACCTGGGCCCCGAGCGGACCACGCAGCAGCCGCTGCCGCCGAAGCCGCCGCTCGACCTGCTCGCCGAGCTGACCAACCGGCCGAAGCCGCCGGAGACGGTGCTGCGTACCACCGTGCGCCGCGTGAAGATCTGGACGCCGCTGGTCCTGCTGCTCGTGGTCGTGTTTGCGGTCGTACAGTCCGTGCGCCCGCTGCCCACGCCGACGCTCGCGCTGACCGCCGACGCGAAGTACACCTTCGACGGCAGCGAGCCGAGCCTGCCCTGGCCGACCGAGGGGCAGGCGGTCGTGGACGTCGACGGGATCGGCAGCCTCGGTACGTACGGCGATGAGAAGCCCATCCCGGTCGGCAGTGTGGCCAAGGTCATGACGGCCTATCTGATCCTCAAGGAGCACAAGGCGACCGAGGAGCTGACCGTCGACAAGACCGCCGCCGACCATTTCCGGACCGGCGAGCCCGCCAACGAGTCCGTGGTCGAGGTCGAGGAGGGCGATGTCATCACGGTCGAGGAGGCCATCAAGGACCTCATGCTGCCGTCCGCGAACAACATCGCGAAGCTGCTTGCCCGTTGGGACAGCGGCGGCGACGAGGAGGCGTTCGTCAAGAAGATGAACGACGCCGCCAAGGACCTCGGCATGAAGAACACCACGTACACCGACGCGTCCGGGCTCGACGAGACCACCGTCTCCACAGCCGTGGACCAGGTGAAGCTGGGCAAGGCCGCGATGGAGATCCCACTGTTCCGGAAGATCGTGCGGATGCCGAAGTTCGACTCCACGACCTCCGAACGCCCCCAGGACGAGCGGAACTTCAACAAGCTGGTGCCGCTGTTCGGCGTCGTCGGCATCAAGACCGGCTCCACCACCAAGGCGGGCGGCAACCTGCTGTTCGCCGCGGAGAAGGAGATCGGAGGCGAGCGGCAGCTGATCATCGGCGCGGTCTTCGGCCAGCACCTGCCGCCGATCATCGACACCGCGACCGCCCGCAGCAAGGACCTGATCCTGCGGGCCCAGGATCTCCTGGAGACCCGGACCGTGGTGCAGAAGGGCGATGTCGTCGGGCACGTCGACGACGGCCTCGGCGGCACCACCCCGGTCGTCGCCACCGAGGACGTCTCGGCCGTCGGCTGGCCCGGACTCACCGTTGACCTGGCCGTCGGCGACGGCGGCGAGACCGTCCCGCACATCGCGAAGGCCGGTACGGAGGTCGGCGTCCTGAGCGTCGGCGACGGGAAGGAGGGCGCCGTGAAGGTGCCCGTGGCCCTCCAGGAGGACCTGAAGGAACCCGGGTTCGGCGCAAAGCTGACGCGTATCGGCTGACCGGCCGCCACCGCGTGCGAGCGTGACCGCGTACGAGTGTGAGGGGGAGCCCTGTCCTTCAGGGCTCCCCCTCACGCGTCCCCGTGCCAGCGCCGCGAGACCCGGGGGGCGGGTGCCGAGACGGCCTGAACAGAGGCCTACTGGTCCTGTACCGGGAACGCGATGTCGCACACCTCGTCCTCCGGGCCCGCCGCGTCCCAGTCCGCGAAGTAGATCTCCCGGCACGGCCCGGCGATCGTCAGGCCCTGCTCCGCGATCCACGCCTCGACCGCCTCGTACGCGGAGTTGATCTGCGGGTGCGCGACCTGCGCCTTGGTGATCCGGGTGCGGACGAGCCGCATCGCGGGCACGGTCCGGGCCCGGCCGCCGTGCCCGTTCGTCTCCGCCCAGGCGCGTGCGGCGTCCGCGTCGGCTACCGGTACGCAGGACTCGGCCGGGCCGTCGCTCTCCTGGCTGACCTCCGCGTAGTACTGCACGAACGGCGCGTCCACGATGCCCCCGCAGTGCTCCCGCGCGGCCCGCTCAAGGCGGCCGAGCGAGGCGCCGATGAACGCCGGCAGCTCGTGCGCGAGCGTGTGCCGGACCTCGCTGATCACCTGCTGCTCGGGTACGTCGACGGTCCTGATCTCGAACTTCTCGTACATCTCGGAACTCCTTCCGGTCAGGCGTCCACGGAGGTGATCCACGAGCGTCCGCTGCCCCGCCACCCGCTCCTCGACGGCCTTCCAGTACGCGGCGAGCGCCTCGGCGGCCTCCGGGCCCGGCAGGTCCAGGAACTCCCGGATGCGCGCGAGCGGCATGTCGAGCCGCCTGAGCAGCGTGATCAGCCGGGCCCGTGCCACCTGCGCGCCGCGGTAGTAGCGGTAGCCGGTGGCCTCGTCCACGTACGCGGGCGCGAGCAGCCCCTGCCGGTCGTAGAGCCGCAGCGCCTTGGGCGAGAGCCGGGCGCGGGCGGCGAAGACGCCGATGGTGAGGAGGGCGTCGTCGGGTGCCTGCGGTGCGTTCACGGGTTCATCCTCCGCGGCTGGGCGGCCGTTCCGCCCGGTCGGAGTCGGAGCGTGGGGTCTGCCCCTGGGGCAAGGTCAAGAATTCGGTGGACCGGGTCGCGGGCGGGCGGCTAGCGTGCCCGGCATGTCGAGCCCCGAGGCCTCCAGAGGCTAGCCACCGGACCACGTGTCCGGTGGCTGTACGAGTGGTCCTTCGAGGCGTGCGCGCGCTGATGTCGTCAGGCGTCAGGCGTCAGCCGTGAGCCGTAAGCCGTCAACCGCGTGCCGCTTGCCGACCCGTCGTAGAGCCGAGGCCCACTCCCCTTCACCTCTCACCACCTGCCGCCCTCTGTCGGCAGGGCTGGAGTCTCGACATGCCTCGTGCACCCCGCACACCCCGCATGCCACGCATGCCCCTCACCGTCCATCTCCTCGGGCTCGCCGTCTTCGCCATGGGCACGTCCGAGTTCATGCTTTCCGGGCTCGGCCCCGACATCGCCGCCGAGCTGCACGTCTCCGTCCCGACCGCGGCCACGCTGACCTCGGCGTTCGCCGTGGGAATGGTCGTCGGCGCTCCGGCGGCCGCGCTCCTCAGCCTGCGCTGGCCGCGCCGCCGGGCGCTGCTCGTCTTCCTCGGCGCCTTCCTGCTCACGCATGTCGCGGGCGCGCTGACGTCCAGCTTCGCGACGCTGCTCGCCCTGCGCTTCGTGGGGGCGCTCGCCAACGCCGGGTTCCTCGCGGTCGCCCTTGCCACGGCGGTGTCGCTCGTCGCGCCCGACGCCAAGGGGCGGGCGGCGTCCGCGCTGCTCGGCGGGGTCACCGTGGCGTGTGTCGCGGGCGTGCCCGGCGGTGCGCTCCTCGCTCAACTCTGGGGCTGGCGCGCGGCGTTCTGGGCGGTGGCCGTGCTTTCGCTGCCCGCGCTCGTCGCCCTCGTACGGTCCGTACCCGCCGGGCACGCGCAGGGAGCGCCCCGCCCGGACGCCCGCCGCGAACTCGCCGCCCTGCGCAGCCGGGACCTCCAACGCACGCTGCTGCTCGGCGCGTTGGTCAACGGCGCGACGTTCTGCGCCTTCACGTACCTGGCCCCGCTCCTCACCGACGTCACGGGCCTTGCCGCGTCCTGGGTGCCGGTGCTGCTCGCGCTGTTCGGCGTGGGCTCGTTCGTGGGTGTCACGCTCGGCGGCCGGTACGCGGACACGCGCGCCGCGCGCCTGCTGACCGTCGGCACGCTCGCCCTCTGCGCGGGCTGGCCCCTGTTCGCCCTCACGTCGAGCTGGGCCCCGGCGACCCTGGCCTTCGCGTTCGTCCAGGGCGCCCTGTCCTTCGCCGTCGGCTCGACCCTGATCTCCCGCACCCTGTACGCGGCCCCCGAGGCCCCGACCCTCGCCGGGGCCTACGCGACGTCGTCCTTCAACATCGGCGCCGCGCTCGGCCCTTGGCTGGGCGGCCTGCCGGTCTCGGCGGGGGCCGGGTTCCGGGGACCGCTGTGGGTGAGCGCGGGGTTGGTGGCTGCCGCGGTGGGAGTGGGGGCGTTGGGGGCGTTGCGGGTTCTCGTACGGCGGGGGAGGGGGCGGGGCCGGGAGCGGGTGCGGGCCTGATCCGGGGCGGTCGGCGGCCACCTGGTCCTGGGTTCACCTGGTCCTGGGTTCACCTGGGCCTGGGTTCGCCTGGGCCTGGGGGCTCGGGTTCACCTGGTCCTGGTTCACCCGGGCCGGGTGGCCGCCTCACGCAGGGGCCGGGATCAGTCCCGTACGCCCGCTCAGGTTCAGCGCGGCCAGCCGCAGTGGACGTGGCGGCTGTGGCCCGCGTCGCCCGGGCCGAGGACCTCCGTCGCGCCGAGCTTGCGGCAGGCGGACATCAGGCCCTGGTGCGGGGCGCCGTCACCGACGTGAACGCCGTTGATGTAGTTGATGTCGAAGGAAAGCCCCGCGTAGTGCCGGGAGTTGGAGCTGTGGTCGCCGCCGACGATCTCGGAGACGGAGACCCGGTAGCCGTACTGGCCGCGCAGCTTCAGGAGGCCGCTCAGCATCCGGGTGTCGAGGGCCACGCGCTGGTTCGGCCGGTCGCTCCACGGGCTGGTCAGCGCGCCCTTGCCGCTGGCCGTGTCGACGATGTTCTGCCGTGCGGTGGAACCCGCGTGGGTGCCGCCGGGGTGGACGGTCGCAAGGACGATGTCACGGTGGTCGCGGATCTCCTTGGCGAGCGCGGCCCGGTTCCCGGACGGTGCGCCGCCGGAGCCCGCACCGAGCAGCGCGGACCAGCTCTGCGGGCCGACGACCCCGTCGGCGCCGAGCCCCTTCGCCTTTTGGAACGCCTTGACGGCGGACGTGGTGGCCGGGCCGAACTTCCCGTCCACGGCGACGGACTGGCCGCGCGCCTTCAACAGCGTCTGGGCCGCCTTCACCGCCGCGCCCTGCGCCCCCTGACGCAGCGTCGGCGTCAGCTTCGCCCAGGTGGCGGGCCCGACGATGCCGTCGGCGCCGAGTCCCTTCGCCTTCTGGAACGCCTTCACGGCGGAGGTGGTGGCCGGGCCGAACTTCCCGTCCACGGCGACGGACCGGCCGCCGGCGACCAGCAGGTGCTGGAGCGCGGTCACTTCCGGACCGCTGGCTCCCGCCTTGAGCGTCGGCCCGGAGAGGGCGGCCGCGGCCTGGTTCGCGGTGGGCGCTGCGGACCTCCCGCCCGGCAGGGAGTCGGGGGTGGAGGCGGTGGCCACGGTGACCAGACCCGCACAGCCCAGGGCCCCGATGGCGATCGCGGCGGCCATTCGCCGGGTGCGGGTGGGGCGTGCGTGACGTGTGGTGCGTACGGACATGGCTGACTCCTTGGCCTCGGTGGGCGGTGGGCGGTGTGCAGGGGGCGGCCGATGGCTCGTACCGGCTCACGAGAGGAGCGGGATCGTCGGCCGCGGAATCACTCTGCACGCCTTGAGGCGCCCTGACCCGGGGTTGCGGCGGTGCATTGATGCGTGCATGAGCGGCTCGCTATGCACGGCGATGACCTGCGGTTATGCAGGGAGGAGTTAGCGGCGTCCGCTCGGCCCCGCGTCGCCGGGCGGCGTGGGCGTCACGGCCTTCGTGGCGCACACCTGCCCGCGCGGGGTGTGCGCGCAGGCCTTGGCGTCGTCGGGGCTCACGGCCTCGACCATCGTGGTGTGGGCGTCGTGTCCCCACTGCTGGGTGTAGTGGCGGCTGCGCCCGGCGTTGTTGGTGACGCGTACGACATCGCCCTGGGACGTGCCGCTCATCTTGGCCCACGCCGCCTGACAGGCCGGACTGAACCGCAGCTCGACGAAGACTCCGTGGGCGCGAGCCGTGTAGTACGTGGCGGCGTCCTCCCGGCAGACCGCGTACTTGGCGTCGATGCCGAAGCAGGACTCACCGCGGCACTCGGCGGGAGGCTGCGTACCGGTGGAGGTCGACTCCTCGGCGGGAGGCTGCGTACCGGCGGAGGTCGACTCCTCGGCGGGGAGGGAGGCGGAGGGCGTCTCCCGGTGGCCTGGCGGGGTGGTCCCCCGCCGCTCCTCGCCCAGCGTCATGAAGGCGGTGAGCCCGGACGCTCCGACGACCGCGGCGGCGACGGCGATCCACGGCCACTTCTTGCGGGAGGGGGTGGGGGGTGCCGGGCGTGCCGGGGGTGCTTCCGCTGTTTCCCCTGGTTCCCCGGTGGCGGTGGCTGCCTCCGTGATGTCCGGAGCCTCCGTGACCTCAGTAGCCTGCGCCTGCGCCTGCGCCTGCAGATTCAGAGCCAGGCTCAGCTCCTCCGGTGCCCGGCGCAGCACCTCGTGCATGGTGCGGATGACGTCGGGCCGGGCCGTCGTCGGCCGGGAGCGGTTCAGGTAGCGCGACAGCATCTCCTGGCTGATCTGCACGCCCCGCTCCGTGATCCGCCGGGCCAGCGCCTCCTGCGTGATCTTGTCGGGGTGCTCCTCCCACCAGCTCCGCAACAGTAGGGCGAGCTCCCGCTTCGCTGCCTGTCTCTGCTCGTCGCGTGCAACGCCCATTGATGCGTCCCCCCACGTTCACCGTGCATGACGGCAGCTCAACCGCCCTGCATCACCGGGGCCTTGTGCATGAATCAGCCGGCCAGCCGAAAGTGTAGGACTCCCCGGTGACGCGGGTGCATGGTTACGGCAACCACTTCCCAACTCCGGTCGAAAGACCACCACTTCGAGCTGCCCGCGTACTCCGAAACCCGCGTACTCCGAAACCCGCGTACTCCGAAACCCGCGTACTCCGAAACCAGCGCACTCCGAAAGGGGCCGACCATGCCCACCCGCTCAACTCCCGGCCGCCGTGCCCACCGCCGTCGCCGTACCGGCCTGACCCTCACCGTGGCAGCCGTCGCCGCCGCATCGCTCGTGGGCGGCGTCCTGCTGTCCACCGCCGACGAGAGCGTGGCGGCGCCGCCGAGTACGTACAAGGTGAAGGGCGTCGACACCAGCCACCACAACCACGACGCGACCGGCGAGCCCATCGACTGGAAGCGCGTCGCGCAGTCGAATTCCTTCGCGTTCCTCAAGGCGACGCAGGGCACCGGCTATCAGGACCCTTGGTTCGCCCGGGACTTCAAGGCCGCCTCCGGTACGTCGATGCTGCGCGCCCCGTACCACTTCTTCGACCCGGAGAGCACCACGGACGGCGGCGCCCAGGCCGACCACTTCATCCGCACCGCCAAGGCCGCCGGCTACACCGGGCAGAAGGCGGGGGAGCTGCCGCCGGTCCTGGACGTCGAGGGCACGTGGCAGAACGGCCAGGAGGTGTGCCCGAAGGCGCTGCGCGCCGGGCAGTTGACCGTGTTCCTGGACCGCGTCGAGGCCGCGTTCAAGGTGAAGCCGATCGTCTACACCCGGGCGTCGTTCGTGAACGGCTGCATGTCCGGCAAGGGTGAGGTCTTCAAGGACCACCCGCTGTGGCTGGCCCGGTACGAGAGCGGGTCGTCGGAGCCGCAGGACGTGCCGGGCGCGGGGGCCTGGTCACTGTGGCAGTACACGGAGTCCGAGTCGATCCCGGGCCTGCCCGGCAAGAACGGCACCACGGGCAAGGGCGACCGCAACGTGTTCCGGGGCACCCTGGACCAGCTGCGGGACCTGGCCGAGGGCGGCGGCACCCCACCCGAGCAGCCGGGCACGTCCTGGCCGACGGTCGAGCCGGGCCAGAAGGGCGTCGACGTGACGACCGTGCAACTGCTGCTCGGCGCCCACGGGTACGCGACGACCGCCGACGGCGTCTTCGGCACGGGTACGGCGACGAAGGTCAAGGCCTTCCAGAAGGCCGAAGGCCTGACCGCCGACGGGATCGTGGGCCCGGACACCTGGACGCGGCTCATCGTCACGGCGAAGCAGGGCTCGAAGGGCGACGCCGTCAAGGCCCTTCAACGCCAACTGGCCGCCCACGGCCACGACATCACCGCCGACGGCGTGTTCGGCACGGGTACGGCCACGCAGGTCAAGGCCTTCCAGAAGGCCGAAGGCCTGACCCCGGACGGCATCGCCGGTCCCGCCACGTGGGCGGCACTGGTCGGGTGAGTCCGGCTGAGCCCGGCTGACTACCGCCCCTGAGTCCGGCCGACCACTGCCCCTGACCTCCGTACGTAGGAGGTCAGGGGCGGTGTGCTCAGCGGTCGAGGACCACTGGGGGCAGTGGTCTCAGCGGTCGAGGACCACTGAGGGCAGTGGTCTCAGCGGTCGAGGACCACTACCGGAATCGTCCGCCTGCTCTTGGCCTCGTACGTGCGGTACACGGGAGCCAAGCCGGTCATCAGGTCCCAGAGCCGCTCACGTTCCGGGCCCTCGGCCGTGCGGGCGCGGGCGGGGAAACGGTCGGCGAGGACCTGGACCCGCACCTCCGGATCGGCTGTCAGGTTGAGGTACCACTGGGGGTGGGTGTGGGTGATGGCCGAGCCGGACGCGACGAGGATGTAACGGCCCGCGTCCTCCCCGTAGAAGAGACCGGTCCGGTAGAGCCTGCCGGTCCTCCGGCCCCGATGGGTGAGGACGAGATTGGTCATCCCGCCTTCCCGGTGACCGCTGGCGCCGTCGGTCGCGACGTAGCGGCGTACGTGCTCCGCCACTGAGGGGTCGGGGCTCTCGACGATGGCTGCGTCCTGCGCTGACGCTGACTGAGGACTCTCCGGGGGCATTCAACTCTCCAGGTCGGCGGGTGGGTTGGAGACGGGGCCGGTTCAGTGAGCGGCGACGAGGCCCTGGGCGAAGCCGCCGTCGACGGCCAGCTCGACATTGGTGGTGAAGGTCGCGTCGGCCGCCAGGAAGAGCGCGGCCGCGGCGACCTCCTCGACCGTGCCGTTGCGCCCCAGCGGAGTGCTCTCGTCACCCTGCTGCTCGAACTCCCTGCGCTGCTCCTCCGTCAGCCCGGCCACTCCCATCGTCGGCGTCTTGATGAAGCCAGGAGCGACCGAGGTCACCCGGATCCGCCGGGGCAGCAACTCGGCCGCCAGTACGTGGGCCAGGGCGCGGGTGGCCTCCTTCGACGCGGAGTACGCGCTCAGCCCGGGGAAGACGACGTCGTTGGCGACCGTGGTGAACACGATCGATCCACCGTCCTCGATCAGCGGGGCCAGCGCCTGGACGGTGAAGAAGACACCCTTGGTGTTGACGGCGAACTGGCGGTCCCAGGACGTCTCCGTGACCTCCGCCAGCTCGGCGAACTCCGCGATGCCGTGGTTGACGAAGAGGTGGTCGACGCGGCCGAGCTTCTCCTGGGCGAGGTCGGCGAGGGCGGCGATGTCCGCCATGCTGGCGGCGTCGGAGCGTACGACGTGCGCCGCCTCGCCCTTGAGCTCCGTCCGAGCCTCTTCGAGGGTCCGCTCACTGCGGCCCGTCAGGACGACCTCGGCCCCTTCGGCGAGCAGCGCCTTGACGATCGCCAGGCCCATACCGTGCGTCCCGCCGGTGACGACGGCCTTTTTGCCCGTGAACCTGCTCATGATGACTCCTTCGGCTGGTTGTGCGTGTGCGTGTGCGTGTGCTTGTGCTTGTAGCTCGTGGTCGTGGTTGCGGGAACGACTCTGCTGGGCGGTGCATTCGGTCTGCCTGCGGTCTGCTTTCGGTCCGCTTTCGGGTCGGGTTCGGGTCGGGGTCGGGTCGGGGTCGGGACGGGGTCGGGTCGGGTTCGGGTCGGGGTCGGGCGGCCGGGTTCGGGCCGTTTCCCCGTACGCGTTCGGTCCGTTGGCGGGCGCCCGCCCGCAGTCCGTGTGCCGGCCGTACGCTGAACCGATGCGCTTCGGGGTACTGGGACCACTGGCCGTCTGGAGGGCGGACGGCGATCTCGCGACGGTGCCCGAGGCGAAGGTGCGCGCCCTGCTCGCCGATCTCCTGGTCACGCCCGGCCAGGTCGTCTCCGCCGACCGGCTGGTCGACGACCTGTGGGGCGAGACCCCGCCCTCCCGCCCGGCCGCGGCGCTGCAGACCCTGGTGTCCCGACTGCGCAAGGCCCTCGCGGCTGCCGGGGAGGACGGCCTGGTGGTGCACCGACCGCCGGGTTACCAACTGCGGGTCGCCGACGACGCGATGGACGCGGAGCGCTTCCTCGAGCTGGCCGACCGGGCCCGCCGCACCGCCGACCCCCGCGCACGGGCCACGGGATTCGCCGAGGCACTGGCCCAGTGGCGAGGGCCCGCCTTCGCCGGTTTCGCGGACGAGATCTTCGCCCGGGCGGCGGCGGCACGGCTGGAGGAACAGCGGCTCCTGGTGCATGAGGAGCAGGCCGAGGCCCGGCTCCTGCTGGGCGAACACGGCCCGTTGGCAGGCGAGTTGAGAGAGCTGGCCGAGCTTCACCCCTTACGGGAACGGCTGCGCGCGGCCCATATGCGTGCCCTGTACCGCAGTGGCCGCCCCGGTGAGGCTCTTGAGGTCTACCAGGAGGTGCGCCGCCTGCTCGACGATGAGTTGGGGCTTGAGCCGGGCCCCGAACTGGCCGCGCTTCAGGGGCAGATCCTCAACCAGGAAGGCCTGGCTGCTGTTCCCCCGCCGGTGGCCGCGAAGCTTCCCGTTCCGCTCTCCGGTCTGATCGGACGGTCGCGATCCGTGGCCGACGTACGGGCGTTGCTCGTGACGCAGCGGCTGGTGACGCTGACCGGTCCGGGCGGAGTCGGGAAGACCCGCCTTGCACTGGAGGTCGCGGGCACGTCAGAACCAGGTCAAGTCCCGGACGGAACAACCCTGGTGGAACTCTCCGGCGCGGCTCGCTCGGCCGAGGCGTCGGGCCCCGCGGTCGACGAGCTGGCGGAGGTGGCCGCCGTGGCGCTCGGCATCAGGGACGACGCCCGTACCGGCGCCCTGCCCCCGTCGGCGGCCGGCAGCCCGCACCCCTTGGCGGACCGGTTGGCCGACGCGTTGCGCGACCGGCGTCTGCTGCTCGTACTGGACAACTGCGAGCACGTCATCGAGGCGGTGGCCGCCCTGGCGCGACTGCTGCTGCAGGCCGCGCCAGGAGTGCGCATCCTGGCCACCAGCCGCGAGCCGATGGGCATTGCGGGCGAACAGCTGTGGCCGGTGGCTCCGTTGGACGTACCGGAGCCCGGAGCCGCGCTGTCCGACGTGATGCGGTCGAGCGCGGTGCGGCTCTTCGTGGCGCGCGCCGCCGCCGTGTCGCCCGGCTTCGCCCTCTCCGAGGGCAACGCCGAGACGGTCGCCACCATCTGCCGCCGTATGGACGGCATTCCCCTCGCCGTCGAGCTGGCGGCCACCCGGCTCCGCGTGCTGGGCGCGGACGCACTCGCCGAGCGGCTCGACGACCGGTTCGGGCTCCTGACGAGCGGGCGGCGGGACGCCCCGGCGCGGCAGCAGACCCTGCGCGCGGTGATCGACTGGAGTTGGGATCTGCTGACCGCCGCCGAACGCGCGGTGCTGCGCCGCCTGGCGGTCCACCCCGACGGCTGCACCCTGGACGCAGCCGAGGCACTCTGCTCCGGGGGCGGCGTGAAGCCCGGCGAGGTCGTCGACCTGCTGGCCCGTCTGGTGGACCGGTCCCTTGTGGTCGTCGCCGACAGCACACAGGGCCCCGCCGCCGCCGAAGAACCGCGCCCGCGCTACCGCTTGCTGGAGTCGGTGGCGGCGTACTGCCTGGAACAGCTGCGGGCGACGCGGCCGGAGTCGTACCACGGAGGGGAGCGGTCCTACGGGAGCGGGCCCGCGACCGAGTACGACCACATGCGCCGGGCCCACCTCCGCTACTACGTCGAGCTCGCCGAGCGGGCCGAGAGTCGGCTGCGCGGCGCTGAGCAGCAGCGTTGGTTGCACCGTCTCGACGCGGATGCGGCCAATCTGCGCGCCGCCCTCGACACCGCGGCCGCCACGGGCGAGGCCGAGCTCGCCCGACGCCTCGTACGAGCCCTGTCCTGGTACTGGTTTCTGCGTGGCCGGCTCACGGAGGCGAAGCGCTGCCTGGCCACGGCGCTGGCCATCGGGTCGACTCCCGCGGCAGCCGAAGAGACACCCGCGACAGCCGAGGAGACTCCCGCGGCCATCGAGGAGACTCCCGCGGGCGCCGAGCAGAGGACCGGGACGGTCGAGCAGAGGACCGGGACGGCCGGTGCCGACCGTGCCTACCTGGCCGCGTGGCACGCCGGAATGGTCCTGCTGTCGGGCGATCCGCTCGGCTCCGGACAAGCCGGTCGCGTGCCGCTGCGGCTGTACGAGGAGATGACCGACGTCGGCGAGATCGGCCGGGTCGGCCCGGGCTGGTTCCTCGCCCATGCCGCGACGATGTTCGGTGCGCTGGAGGTGGGTGAGGAGCTGGTACGCCGGACGCTCGCCGACGCCAGGTCGGCGGGCGACCGCTGGGGCGTCGCGGCGGCGCTGAGCGTACGGGGCGTACAGCGGTACGTACGAGGTGAGCTGGCGGCTTCCCGGTCCGACGCGGCGGAGAGCCTCGCCCGCTTCCGTGAACTCGGCGACCGCTGGGGCCAGTTGCAGGCCACCGGGGTCCTGGGCAGGCTCGCGGAGATCGAAGGCGACTACCGGTCAGCGCAGGCCGAGCACGAGAACGGCCTGCGCATCGCCGAGGAGCTCGGCCTGTGGACCGAGGCATCCGTCCGCTGGTCCGAACTGGGCCGTATCGCCCTCCTCGACGGCGATCACGCGCGAGCCGAACGACTCCACGACAACGGCCGACGGCTCGCCGTACAGCACGCCGACCACCGCGCTCAGGAGTTCGCCGAGGTCGGACTCGCCCTCGGAGCGCGGCGCCAGGGACGCTGGGCGGACGCCGAGCGCCACCTGCGCACCTGGCTGAAGTGGAACCGTCGCTTCGAGGCGGAGAACGGCACCGCCCTCATCCTTGCCGAACTCGGTTTCCTCGCCGAACTCCGCGGCGACCACGCCGCCGCCCTGGCCCTCCATACCGAGGGCCTGACAGCCGCCCGTACCACCGGGGACCCCCGGGCCGTCGCCCTCGCCCTGGAGGGTCTGGCGGGCGCCCATCACCTGGCCGGCCGCTCCGAAGTCGCCGCTCAACTCCTCGGCACCGCCCACCGCTCCCGCACCGCGGTGCGAGCACCGCTACCACCGGCCGAACGCGGCGACGTCGACCGCATCACGGGGGCCGTCCGCACGGCCCTCGGCGATCCGGCCTTCACCACGGCGTTCGCGCGCGAGGCCGGGGGCTACGCCTAGGGTCGGGGCTTCTCGTACTGCATGCGCGTGAGGCGGCGTACGAAGAGGAACGCGAGGACTGACGGCCTGGCCGTCCAGCCGACGCTGTTGATCCCCCGTTCCCCACAGCGCCGGAGCGTCTCGTCGGCCTGCCGCTACGAGCTGTCGCTACGAGCTGTCGCTACGAGTTGTCCGCTGAAGTGACCGGCCCGAAGTGCACCCACTACAACAAGAAGATCTCCAAGAAGAAGGACATCGTCACGATCTGCCAGTCCGACGCCTTCTTGGACACCTGCATCGACCGGGGCGTCCGGTGGCGGTGACCAACCCTGCTGATTCGCGCGGTTGCCGGGTGCGTGACCAGATCCACGCTCCGTACGACTCCATGCCCCGCTCGCGAGAGCCGCCCCGCTGGAGAGGGCGAGGACGGCGGGCCCAGGACCCCGCGGCCGCTGCCCGCGAGATCGAGCAGCAGCTCGCCCCGCCGCCGCGGCCGTGTCCCCGACCTGTCCCCGCACACATGCGAACGGCCCCCTCGGAGTCCACTCCGAGAGGGCCGTCCACTGCTCAATGCCTGGTCAGGCACAGTGCCCCCGGCAGGATTCGAACCTGCGACACCCGCTTTAGGAGCATGATCGTTTGTGGGATGACGATCTTGGGGTGACCTGCGGGTTGTCGCGTGCTGTAGTCGCACAGTGGCTCTGACCTGGTCTTATGCGCTCTCCACAGGTCCCTTCCGCTCCTCTTCCGTCCCGTGCCCTCTCGTCCGGTACGTCCCCGCTGTGTCCCCGCACGGGCTGTGTGTCCCCGCTCTGTCCCCGCATCGTCCCCGCACGGGAGCGGGCGGCGTCCGGCGCGACGGGCGTGGCCCTTGCCGGGCAGGTCGGGGCTCGGTTGTCGTTCTGCGAGCACCGCTTGGCGTTTGCGGGCGAAGGTGAGGTCGGTGTCGGGGAGTCCGTGGGGCTGGTCGCGCGGGCTGTCAGGGCTTGGATCCGCCGCCGGTCTGATTCATGGGTGTATGGGGTGAATTCTGGACGGTGCTGATCAAGTCAATTTCTTGGGGCTGGAGTGAGTGCCTAGGCAGGGGTATTCGCCTCACCTGAACCTGTGGCCCGGTTGTGGTGTAGTGGCCGCTGCTTCTAGGTGATGGGGGAACCGTGCCGCGGTGGGGGAAGGTCACGCTGACGGTTGTCGTGGTGCTGGCTGTTGTGGGGCTGGCCGTGCGCCAAGACGTCGAGGAGTGGTGGTTGGCACGTCAGGCATGCGGCGGGGCGGTGCCGCGCGAAGTTATCGACGCGCGCATGCCCGATGATGCCCGGCTGCTTCCCGCCGAGGAGAAGCTGATCGAGGAGACCGGCTGGTACCGATGCGATCTGCGCTTTGAGGAGCCTGGCGGCGGTAGGGACCAGGTGCTCCATGTGGTGGCCACCACCGATCAGGAGGAGCAGGGCGAGATTCTGTACGACACGTTCGAGTTCAACGAGAGCTGGAGCTGGCGCGGGCAGGTGCCTGAAGGGTTGCCCGGCATTCTGCAGGTGAACGACACCCTTCAACTGCTCATCGATTGCCCGGCCTTGGGCAAGGACGCCAAAGGGAGTCCGCGCAAGCTCCTGGTGCGCAGCGGAATCGGCCCCTGGTCCGGCGAATCGGCCCCACCCGAGCTGGCGAAGTCTGCGGCTTCCTTGGCCAACGAGGCATCCCGCAGACTTGGTTGCGGTGCCGAACCGCTGAAGCCGCCGACGGGAAAGGTGTATCGGGAACCACGGCCATTGGCCCCGAAGCAGGCAGCGGGTACCCCCTGCGCGTGGACGGCGCGCGCGGATCTGCCCGCAGGGGCGAGGGTCTCCGTCAGTGGTACCCGGACCTCGCACGCCGTACGGTGCGATCTCCACTGGGGTGCCAAGTTTCGCGATCCCAAAGTGATGTTGAGTGCCTACTACGGAGACTGGGGCAAGCGCCTCCGGTTCGACGACGATGGGCGGATCTTCCCCGGCGCGGTGCAGGCCCGGTGTAGGGGCGAAGCGGTCATCTTCAAGGCGGCGACGGAACCGGACGCCAGCGTTACGGAGAAGCAACTGCGTGTGTTGGCGCAGTCGTTTGCTCGTGCGGAGCTCAGGCAACGGGGCTGCTGATGCTTGCTGGCCACACGTCGAACCGTCACCTTCGTCCGACGTTGCACCCCGCTCAAGCCAACGTCATCGGGCGGCGGGAGTGCGGGTCCCTGGCATCCGCTGGAGGATGAAGATGAAGGACGACGGCATCGCGTGGATCGCCGACGCTGACCTGTCCTGGCTCGGGTACTGCGTCACCCTCTCCCGCGGTCTGACCCCGGAGCAGTTGGTTGCCCGACTTGCCGGTGATCGCACGCCTGCCCCACTGGGGGAACACTCCGCGGCGGAGGTGGAGGCGCTCCTGGGGCAGCGGGACCGGGAGCGGGGCACATGCGACAGCATCGCGGTGCGGTACGGAGAGGTCGGCGGGCTGGCCTACGCCGTCGCGTACGGAGACAACTGGCCTGGGAATATGGGCCCCGGTTATACCGACGGCCTCTCGGACGGCGGAGCGGACGTGTTCCAGCTGTACTGGGAGATGGAGAACCCGAAGCTTCCCCCGCCCGCCTTCGCCTACTTCCGCGACGGTGAGTACATGTGCGGCTTCGACATGTTCATGCATTCGTGGTCGCACGAGATCACAGGCCCTCGCTCGGACCTGGTCCGCGGAGACGTGGAGGCTGCGGGCATCCCCGCGGAGACGGACCGGGACACGGCCCACCGCAAGTCCCTCACCGTCGTCGAGGAACGGTTCGGCCTCACCTTGCCCAAGGAACTGGTGCTGGGCGGGAAGCTCCCTGCAGCCCTGATCGCAGGGCATCCGTAGGGAGTCGGTGCCCTCGGGCCTGGCGTTTGCGTCAGTGAGCCCCGGCCGCACGAGCGGCCGGGGCTTGGATCCACCGTTCTGATTCATGGGCGTCTGGGCTGAATTCTGGTTGGTGCTGATCAAGCCAATTTCTGACGTGGTGCTGGCTGTTGTGGGGCTGGCCGTTCGGGGGCGCGTCGGGCACTCGGTGCCGTACTCGTTCGGCCTACTCTTCAGCGCCTGTCAGAGGTAGTCCGCCTAAGGTCGAACCGACGGTCTCGGGGAACGTAAGGAGGCCCAAGTGAAGCGCCGTACTGCCGTGCCCTGCATAGCCCTGGCTTTCGCTTCCATCGCTCCGCTCTCCGAGGTTGCGCACGCTCAAGTGGATCTCGACTGCCGTGACTTTCAGTTCCAGGAAGACGCCCAGGCCCACTTCGACATGGACCCCAGTGACCCGGACCGGCTCGACGAGGACCAGGGCCCGGACGACGGCATCGCCTGCGAGGTGCTGCCCAGAAGAGGTAGCACCGCCGTCACACCCGCGCCTGTCAGCCCGTCCGTCACACCCACGCCTGTCAGCCCGACTGCCACCCCCACGCCTGTCAGCCCGTCCGTCACACCCACGCCTGTCAGCCCGACCGCGATGCCTTCCCGAGGCGTCCGGGGCGGAGTGGGTGGCGCAGCGGGTCCAAGCGATTTCGATACTGGCGCGGGCATCTTCCTCGTGACCGGCGCGGCCGCCGGCATCGTTTACACCGTCCTGCGGCGTCGACGCCGCGCTTAGGACTTGTGCGGGTGAGCGGCTGCGGCTGATGCCGCGGGAGAGGTCGACTGGGACATTGCGGTGGACCCCCGCCACCGTGCGCCCGCATCAGCACTCGGCTGTCGCCCGCACCGCTCCGCCGCCTGCTCGCACCTCAAAGAGGGCTGAAGTCCCAGAACATGCGCGAGACCGCCTGGCAGAGCTTGATCGCCCGGTTGGTCCGGGACTCACGTGGTGGGTTCACCTGCAAGCTCCACAAGAGCGTGCGCCTACACCACCACTTCCGCGCTGGTCGACGAGCTCGCCGAGGCCGACGCAGCCCGGCTGAGGAGAACCGAGATGGGAAAGATCGTCATCAGCGAGAACGTCTCGCTCGATGGAGTTGTCCAGGACCCGACCGGAGAGGAGGGCTTCAGACTCGGCGGCTGGTTCGGCCAGATTGGGGAGCGGGACCGCGAAGCGTGGGCCCAGGTCGAGTTCGCCGAGGCGCTTGGCGCCGAAGCCCTGCTGCTGGGGCGGCGGAGCTACGAGTGGTTCGCCGCGCGGTGGCCATCACGCAGCGGCGAGTGGGCGGACAGGCTGAACAGCCTGCCGAAGTACGTCGTGTCCTCGACCCTCGAAGACCTCGATTGGAACAACTCGACGGTCCTGAAGGGCGACGTCGTGAACGAGGTCTCGAAGCTGAAGCAAGGCGTGAACGGGGAGATCGTCGTCTATGCCAGCGGCCAGCTCGTGCACTCACTGCTGGAGCACGACCTCGTCGACGAGCTTCGGCTGATGATCTTCCCGTGCGTGCTCGGGGCAGGGGAGCGCCTCTTCGGCGAGGTCAGCGACAAGAAGCGGATGCGTCTGGTCGACACCCAGACTGTCGGTGACGGCCTTGCCCTTCTCACCTACCAGCCCGTCCGAGGCGCCTAGCATCAAGATGCTCAAGCGCCAGATGTTCGGCAGAGCGGGCTTTGCCCTGCTCCGCAAGCGCGTCTTGCTCTACTCGTGAAGCAGAGGTCGGGTGCGGACGATCGCTCTGTAGGGAGGTGCGGACGGCGGCTGCCGGGAGTGAAATTCCGCTAGACCAGGCAGAACTCGTTTCCTTCCGGATCGGCCATCACCACATGATCGGGCTTGCCCTGCAGGTCCTCCTCACGAACCACGGTCGCACCCGCAGCGGTCAACCGCTCCACCGCCTTGACCACGCGCGGCCATCGCACCTCCCACGGGGTTTCACGGCCGCCACCGACTTGTACGTCCAAGTGCGCCCGGTTCTTTACCGTCTTCGGCTCCGGCACCTTCAGGAAGGACAAGTTGGGGCCCGCCCCTTCAGGATCACAGAGGTACGCGCCCTCATCCCACTCGTCCTCCGGGATCCCGTGATGAGAGAACCATTCCTCCCAACTCCCGAATCCTGCGGGTGCGGGCTTCGCCGCATAGCCCAACGCCAGTGCCCAAAACACGGCCAGCTTCGCCGGGTGCGCGCAGTCGATCGTCAAGCTCCACCTGGTCGCCATGCGGCCCTCCTCGGTCAGATGCGGCGACGGTACTGCGCACCTCTGACATCACGGTCAGTTAGCCCTCCACATAAAGAGAGCCAGAACCCGAGAACGGACAGCACCCGTCGACCCGTCGACTGACTCCCCGTCCTGGGCAGAGGGTGCCCTTCCTGGCCCTCGGTACCCGCGACTGCTGCAGTTCCCGGCGGACAGCCAAGACAGACCGGCCCGGTCCTCGGCCTCTGGGTACCGGTGGTCCCTTCGCCTCGCCTGCGGTGCACGCCCGTGGTGCGATGAAGCAGGGGTCGGGAAGGAGAGAGCGATGACACCACCGGCAGGGGAACGCAAGGTTGGCGCGGGCCCTGTGTCGGTCCGCCCGCTGGGTGAGGCGGACCTGGATCGGGCCGACGAGATCTTCAGGGTCGCTTTCGGGACGTTCCTCGGGGTTCCCGAGCCGAAGACGTTCTTCGGGACGGCCGACTACGTCCGTACCCGCTGGGCGGCCGATCCACAGGCGGCCTTCGCAGCGACGGTCGAGGGCGAAGTCGCCGGATCGAACTTCGCCGTCAACTGGGGCAGCGTCGGGTACTTCGGCCCGCTGACCGTACGTCCGGACCTGTGGGACCAGGGCGTCGGCAGGCGTCTCATGGAGCCGGTCATGGACTGCTTCGACACCTGGGAGAACCGCCACCTGGGCCTGTTCACCTTCTCGCACAGTCCGAAGCACCTTGAGCTGTACCGTCGGTACGGTTTCTGGCCCCGATTCCTCACAGCCATCATGAGGAAGCAGGTCGCAGGCAGTGCCACGGTCCCTCGCCGAATGCTGTACGGCCAGCTGGCCGCCGCCGAGCAGCCCGGCGCCCTGAGCCTCTGTCGCGAACTGACCGGGTCCGTGTACGAGGGCCTGAGCCTGGAACGCGAGATCGTAGCCACGCACGCGCAGGGACTCGGTGACACCATCCTGCTCCAGGGCGCCGGCTCCGAGCTCGATGGCCTGGCCGTCTGCCACTGCGGAGCCGGATCGGAGGCCGGAGAAGACGTGTGCTTCGTCAAATTCGGCGCTGTGCGTCCTGGCCCGGAGGCCGCCGACCGGTTCGAACGACTGCTCACCGCGTGCGAGCAGCTGGCCGCCGAGCGCGGACTGGGTCAACTGGACGCCGGGATGAACCTGGGCCGCCCGGATGCCTACCGTCGCATGGTCGACTGCGGCTTCCGCACCTGGCTGCAGGGCGTGACCATGCACAGGCCCAACGAACCTGGCTACAGCCACCCCGACGCCTACGTGATCGACGACTGGCGCTGAGACCCCGCCACACTCGGCCCGCGAGGAAGGCCGGGTGCTGCCCGAACCCGTGAACATTCCGCGTCGGCGCTGACGGCCAGACACCTCCCGGACCACTGTCGAAGTGCTGTCCATTCTCATAAACGGAGCCATTCCACAGGTAGCGGAGGCCGATGCGGTGTCCGGTGGGATGGGCGAGGTAGGCCACGGGGCCGGATGTGCTGTCCCCGTCGAGTGATCAGCCTTCGCCGAGCTTCTCTGCCGTCTCCTCGGCGAAGGCCTTGAAACCGTTGATCGTTACGGTGTGCTTGGTCTTCTTCGTCTTCTCCGGGGCGTCTTTTGATTCCTGCCTCGCTGGCTCACGCTGCGGCCACCTCTGTGAGGCGGTCCAGGGTCCGGAGCATGTGGCGGGCCTTGTGCTCGAACTGGGCTTGTTCCACGACCGAGTTGCGGTGGCGGATGACGGCGGAGCGTTCGGTGAGGGCCTTGGCGACGCCGCCGTCCTCTGTGGTCAGGGAGTTGCCGCACCAGATGGCGACCTTGGGGCCGAGGTCCCAGGTGATGGCGTTGACGGCGGCGCAGGCTGTGGCCAGGGGGTCGATGTCGTTGCCGAACCAGCGGAATTCGTGTGGGTTCAGGCCGCGGTCGCGTAGTGCTTGGGCGATTGAGCGGAACATGCCGCCGGTGCCGATGGCCGGCTCTCGTACGCTCGTGTCGGGTTCTGACGTCCCGCTGTCCAGCGCTGGTGTTGCGGGACATGAGGTTGTTGACGCCTGATCAAGCCTTCCCTGCGTCGCGATGAGTCCTGGAAGATCGCGGTGCGCCCGGACGTTGGCTCCAGGTATGAAGATCAGCGAGGCTTCCAGAGTCAGCGGCGTGAGTGCGCGATCGTTGCGGCACTACGAGGATGAGGGCTTGATCGTCCCCGGTCGTTTCAGCAATGGGTTCCGCGACTACTGCCAGTCCACTATCGACCGGGTGCTCGTCATCCGCTCGCTGCTGGAGTCCGGGCTGCCCGTGCGGTTGATCAGGGAAGCTCTGCCCAGCCTCACTGACGGATCTGATGGCTGCACGGACGTCGTGGACGCGGAGTTCCTGCACGAGGTGCAGAGCCATCGCGATCGCCTCGCTGCGCGTATCGCCATTCTCAGCGATCAGCAAGCGGCACTCGACGCCTACCTACGGGAGGCTCGTCGCGCTGGTCTATGACCGCCACTTGACCTTGACGTAAGTGTGAGACTCCTACGTTTCGTGCATGGAGATCAACGAGCAGCAGACCAGCGCCGGACAGACGATGCGGGCATTGGTCCAGCGGTCGCGCCGAGGGCCGAAAGACCTGACCCTCACGACCGGTCCGCGCCACCCCACCCTGGGGCCCGGCGAGTACCTGATCCGCGTAGGCGCCGCCGGGGTCAACTTCGCTGACGTCATGCAGACCCACGGCACGTACGCAGGAGGCCCACGGGCGCCCTACGTGGCGGGCTTCGAAGCCGCTGGCGAGATCGTGGGCGTCGGCCCGGACGTCAAGAGCCCTCTTTCGCTCGGCACTCACGTCGTCGGAGCCGGACCGGGCGCCTTCGCGCAGTACATGACGATGCCGGCCTCCGGTGTGCTCCCCGTGCCTTCCGGTTGGAGCGACGCCGAAGCCCTCGGCATGGTGCTGAATTGGGCCACCGCCTTGGCAGCACTGAAGCCGTTGGGCGAGATAGAGGCGGGTGAGGTGGTGCTCGTTCATGCCGCGGCCGGAGGCGTGGGGCAGGCCGCCGTCCGCCTCGCCCACCACTACGGTGCACGCGTGATCGCCACGGCCTCACCGGCCAAGCACGACACCGTCAAAGCTCTCGGCGCCGACGAAGTCCTGGACAGCCGACGTGCCGATCTGGCCGAGGAGATCACCCGCCTGACCGGCGGGGTCGACCTGGTCCTGGAATCGGTGGGACAGGCCACCTTCGAGGTCAGCCTGTCGGTCACCAAACCCTTTACCGGACGCGTCGTCGTGTTCGGCGCCGCTTCCGGCGACGCCACGGTGACCACGCGCGACTTGGTCTTCACCCACCAAGTCCAGCTCAAGGGCCTACACATCGGTGCGCTGGCGGCCACCGCACCGTCCCTATACCAGTCGCTGCTCGTCGAGATCGAGGCACTCATCGCTCACGGCGTGTACCCGCCCGGCACCCCTCAGGTTCACCCCCTGGCCGAGGGGGCGTCAGTGCTGCAGCAACTCGAAGCCGGCCAGACCCGCGGCAAGCACGCGCTCGATCCCTGGCGCTAGGAATGCCTGTGACTCACCGCAACGCACCGCTGTCCCCAGAGGGGGCGACTGCGCCTCGCACAACGCTGCCGGAACCGCCCGATCGCTCACGTGGTGGCCGAGAGGCATCTCCCGCGCGTGCGCGTCGAAATGGGTCAACCGCTACCGTCGCTATGGTGAACTCGGTCTGCTCGAGGGTTCCTCAGCACCCCAACGCCAGCCGACCGCGACCAACGCGGACATCGTGGCCAAGATCGAGGCACTCCGTCGCGTCGAAAAGTGGTCAGCGTCCCGGATCGCGTTCGAACTTCAGACTGAAGGAATCTCGCTCAGTCGCCGCACCGTCTCGCGGCATCTGCTTGCCCTCGGACTGAACCGGCGCCTGTTCATCGACCCCAACGGCCAATCGAACCGGCACCCGCGGAAGATCGTCGCCCGCCGTCCCGGCCACATGGTCCACATCGACGTGAAAAAGGTCGGCCGGATCCCAGAAGGGCGGCGGCTGGCGCGTCCACGGATCTTTCGCTTTGTGGCATGGGTGGGAGCCCCGGGGCCGACCGCTCGCATCTGTGCGGCCCCGGGGAGTCATGGGGTTTGGTTAGGCGTGCTCGGCCTTCCAGCCGGTCACGTAGGAGCCGACCTCTTCGGCCAGTTGAGTCAGGGCGAGGTCGCCGGGCGGGTCGCCTTCGGGTGTCGTCGTGTCGTAGATGACCTTCGACGTGCCGTAGGTGTTGTCGATGTGGACGGCGCACCAGCCGCCGAGCTCGGAGCGGTCGTCGTGCCAGGGGAGTGCGTAGCGGCCTGCGATGGCGACGTACTGCTCTCCGTCGCCGGTGAGTTGGACGGTGATGCTCAGCTCGTTGCCGCACCAGTCCACGCCTACGTCGGTGCAGTGTTCTTCTAGGGCCGCGATCACGTCCGCGTAGAGCGCGCGTGCCCTGTCTTCGTCGGCTTGGCGCAGGAGTTGGACGGCGCTGAGGTAGGTGAGGGTCATCACTCGTCCACCTCGCCCTCGCCCTCGGCCAGGTCGGGTGGGACGTGGCGCTGGCAGACGAGGCTGAGCGGTTCGCCGTCTACGGGCAGGTCGATGTCGAGGGTCTCCGGGGCCTCGCACAGCAGGCACTTCATGGTGATGGTGCGGACCATGCGGTGCATCCGTACGGTCGTCCGCCGGGGCAGGTGCAGACGGGGTCCGGCGCCGGGTAGCGCGATGGCCACGAGTTGTACGTCGGGGGCGACTTCGAGGTTCTCGACCCATCGCACGACGAGAGGTGTCCGGGGTGCGGTGTCGAGGCTGAACGTGTCGCCGGGGCGTAGTTCGCCTGCCTCGACGGGGCGGTTGAAGGTGATGGTGATCAGGGTGTTTCCGTTGGTGGCGGTCATCGGTCGGTTCTCCTTTCTCTGCTTGAGCTGCTGCTGGGGGCTACTCGGCGAGGAGGGTGGCGGATCTGCTGAGGGGGCCGTGGTCGAGTTCGTCGGCGATGTGTGGTGGTACGCGGGGCACGCGGACTGCGACGAGAACGACCTCTCCGCGGCCGAAGTCGGCGGTGACGGTGCCTTGTTCGGGGTCCACGGAGGTGACGCGTCCGTAGGCGGGCTGATCGGGGTGGCGGATCCAGTGGCCTGGGGAGAGCGCGGGCAGATGCTGGGCGCACAGGCCCGGGTCGCGCAGGGAGAGGTGCGAGGCCGAGGGTCTCCAGCACAGGGCGCCGTCGGGGTGGGGGTGTTCGCAGCCGCGGGTGACGTGGCCGTAGCCGTCGCATCGGATGAGGAACTCGCTGGGCGCGGGCGCGGTCGTGCGGACGACGGCCAGGGTGACGGAGCCCTGGGGTCCCTGCTCGTGGTGCGTTACGTGTTCGATGGTGAGACCGATCATGGTGGGCCAGGTCCTCAGCGCGGTGGCTGAGAGGGCTTGTGCGTGCTGGGCGGGGATCGGCGGGGCTGCGGTGGGCTGGACGGTCAGGGTCATGACAATCCTTTTGTGTCGTCCATGGGGAGTAGGAGGAGCGCGGTGTGGTCGTCCGGCCCGCCCGTGCGGAACAGGTGCTGTGCCCTCAGGTGAGGTAGGGCTTGCATCTGGGTGGCGAGGGCGCTGATCTGCCGTTCGGTCTCGGGTGGCCATAGCGGGTGCTGGTCGTCGACCGCGAGGGGTTTGCCGAGGCTTCCGACCGCGTCCGCGGTCTCTGCATGGGTGATGGCCTGGACGCGGCAGGGGTCGGCCGAGAAGTCGACGGTGAGCAGGGCGGCGTCCGGGTGGTGCGTACGGACGAGTTCGGCGAGTTTCGACGCACGGTCTGCGGGAGGCAGGTCGAGCACCCACAGGCCGTCCGCGTCCGGCTCGGGGCGTACCGCGCTCCATGCTGCGGATGTCAGGCCGGTGAGCGCGTCTGTCAGGTCGTCGGTGATCTCGCCCAAGTCGAGTGCTTCCTGCGCGACTTCGTCAGGGATGCGCACCTCGGTGCCGTCGGGTTCGGTGCTCGAGAGCGACTGTAGGTCTGCTTCTCGTGCACGTGCGTAGTGGGCGAAGGTCAGGTGGGTGGCCGTGGGGAAGGCGTTGCGGACGCGGGCGGCGATGTGGTCGAGGACGCTGATCTCGTACCTGGCCAGTGCCTCGTTGACGGCGCGCGCGGCCGTGTTGCGGTGCCGGAGGGCGTCGGTGACCTCGGTGACCTCGGTGACTTCGGTCGAGGGCTGATGGGTGGCTGGCGTGGTCCGGGAGCTCTTGGAGCTGGGCGCGTTCACGGCGCGGAGGTGGGGTTGGCGGACGGCAGGGGGAGCAGCCTCGGTGCGACTTCGTCGTCGCAGGTCGGGCCTCCGAAGGGGAGCAGGTTCCCGTCGCTCAGGTGGGGGAGGGCGTGCACCTGGGCGAGGAGGTGGGCGAGTGTGTGGCTGGTGCGGAGGGGCCAGGGGTCTTCGGCGTCGCGGGTGCACTTGCCGCAGGGGATGCCGGTGGTCTGCCCGTCTGTGTCGATGACGGCGATCAGGCATACGCCGATCGCGTGTCCGGCCCAGCGGAAGCTGCAGACCAGCCCTTCGGCGTTCGGTACGTAGGCACGTACCAGCTCGGCGATTGCGTCGATGCGGTCTGCTGGCGGGAGCACGATCCAACGGCGGTGGGGATAGGCGTAGTTCGGGTGGGGGCGGACCAGTCCCCAGGTCTGGAGGTAGCCCGTCGCGAGGGAGTTCTCCAGGTCGTGGACCAGCTGGTGCAGGGCCAGTGGGTCGTCGGTCCAGTCCTCGGAGTCGGCGTCCAGGTCGCAGAGCTGGCGGTAGTTGGCGAGTCCGTCTGTCTGTTCGCTCCAGATGCTGTGCAGTGTGACGTCGTCCGTCTCTGGGTCGATCGTGACCTCGAGGTAGCGGGCGTCCTGGTGGCAGGCGGAGCGGATGCGGGTGGCGATGTCGTCGAGGAAGGCGAGGTGGAGGGCGCGCCCTGCCCGTACGTAGGCGAGGGAGAGCTGGGCGAGGGGGTCTTCGTTGTCGCGTGCGGGCTCGTTCATGTCGTCGTGTGTGTTGTTCGGGTTGTTCATGGTTGTTGTCCTGGTTCTTGTCAGGTGGCGCGCTGGATGACGACGGCGGTGGCGTTGTCGGTGCCGGTGAGGCCGCCGGCGCGGGCGAGGATGTTGGCGGCCTCGGTGGCGTCGGTGCTGGGGTCGCGGAGGACTGTGGCGATGGCGCGGTCGGCCAGGTGCCGGTGAACGCCGTCGGTGCACAGCAGGAGGCGGGTGACCTGCCGTACGGGCAGGTGGGTGGTGACGAATTCGTTGCGGCCGACGGTGCGCGTGACCTGCCGTTCGTCGGTGGTGGCAGATCCGCTGCGCTGTGCTGCCTCGGTCATGGGTGTGGGGAGGCAGTGGTCGAAGGTGGCTCGCTCCAGGGCGCCGGACTCGTACATCACGTAGGCGCGGCACAGTCCGGCCCAGGAGATCCACAGCCGACTGTGATCGGTGGCGAGGAGCGCGGTGACGATGGATGCGTCCGCTTGGGCGTCGAGGCCGCGGGGTTCGGCGTCGTTGTAGTGGGTGGCGCGGCGAACGCGCGCTGTCTGGCAGCCGTGGCCGGGGTCGTGGCGCAGGGTGGCCTTGGTCGCTGCCGTGGCGGCGAGTTGGGCGATGGTGGCGGAGTCCTTGGTGTCGCCGATCCCGTCGGTGACGGTTGCGGCGATGCGTCCCGTGGTGTCGTCACGGTTGACGGCGTACGCGTCGGCCTGGATGTCTCTGCGGCCCTTGCTCTGGGCGGAGCCGGTCAGCCACTGGTGGCTGGGCAGGCTGGGCATGGGTGAGTTCCTGCTCTCTCTTTGTGGAAGGTGATGCGTGGCGCGCGTTGTTGAGGGCGCCAGGTGAGGGGGCGGTCGTCCGGGGCCGGGCTGCTCGCACCGGCGCGGCCCCGGACGGTGATCAGTGCGGGAGGCGGCTAGACCGGCACGGCTTCGTGTGCCGTGCCCGTGTCCGAGCCCTGGAACAGCGCGCAGGAGTCGCCGTCCGGCAGGTCGTGTTCGCTGTCCCACTGCCCGCATCCGGAGCACTGCGGGTGGCCGGGGTCGGGGATCGGGGTGGCGATGAAAACGCCGGGCAGTCCGCCGTAGGTGAAGGTCACCGCTCCGGTGATCTCCTCCAGGCATGCCGCCCCGAGCCGGGCTCGGAGGGCGCGGATGAGTGCGATGCGTACGCGTGCGCCGGAGCGGATCACGGAAGTCGGGCGGGAGTCCGGCGAGGTTCGGGGATCCTGGTAGGCGACCGTGTACGCGGGGAAGTTGGCCTCGGCGGGGTGGGTGAGCGGGCGGGCCTGGAACTGCCATGGGCGGTCGTCGTCCCGGGGGTCGTCCTCGAAGGGGACGACCGCTTCCACGATGGTGAAGACCAGGTCCTCCTGGTGTGCGTCGAGTCCGACGGCCTGGGCGGCTCGGCGGCACATCAGGCGGAAGATGTCCGGTGAGTGCCGGTCCAGCCACTCGTCGGGAGTCAGCGCTCGCCCCATGGCTTGCTGGTGGACGGCGACGTCGTGCTGTACGGCCCGTGCGACGAGGCGGATGGCCTCGTGGATCTGCGTCGGGCTGACGCCGTGTCGGGCGGCTTCCGCGTAGAGCAACTGCTCGCGTGTGAACTGGTCCACGTTCTCTCTCTCCTCTGTTGCTTCGGGTGGGCCGCTCCCGCCTCCAGTGGGGGTTTCGGCGGGAGCGGCGGGGTCACGGTGCTGTGGGGCTGTTGACCGTCCGGGTGTGCAGCTCGGTGAGGCGCGCGGAGAGGCGTCGGCCGAGGGTGCGGGCCGGGTGGGCGGTGCCGTGGTCGTCGGTGACGGCCTCCAGGCACCAGCGCCGGTGGCCTTCGCGGCGGATGAAGTCGACCGTCTGGCCCGGGTTCTGGCCGTGCAGGGACAGCCGGTAGACGGTGGCGTCGCCGTCGCCGTCGCCGTCGTCGACGTGGTGTTCGGTGGGGGCGTGGACGATGCGGGCCGCGAGGACTATCGCGGCGATGTTGGTGATGTCCATCGGGGTTCCTCGCACTCTGGGTTGCCTGACCCGATATGGGTCAGGGAAGGTGTGTAAGTGTCTCCACGTATGACGAAGTCACAGGAATGTGCCTGCGGGTCAGAGCAGGTCGCGATAGAGGTCGGTACGACCGGTGGCCTCGCGCAAGGCGGCGATCAAGAGCCGGCCGGCTCCCTCGACGCCGAGGATGTTGCGAACGAAGTCGGCAGGCGCGACCTCGCGGCCGACCGCCTCGCCGAACGCCGCAGCCATTTGCTCGCTCGCGTCCTTGGCCAGCAGTTGAGCCTCCGTGAACTGCCCCGGGCTGACGCCTTGGCGGGTGAGGCTCGCTTCGAGTTCTTGCTGCATGTGCGGAGTGACGGGCTGGAACATGGGATGCAACCTTCGTCGGTCGGGGGGTGTTGTTTGATCAAGCTGATATAACTTTATCAATCTTGATCATTTGTCGTCAATATCTCTCTATGGTCGCTGAGTTCGGCGGGCTGGCCGTTTCCGTGCGGCGGTCGTAGCGCATCGCGGGCTGCTTGACGGGCTCTGGCGAGCATGCCGTCACGCTCCTGCTGCGCCACCATTCCCCGGCGTGCGCGTTGCTCCTGCAGCCAGAGTCGGGTGCTCAGGCGTTCGCGTTCCGCGGCCTCTTGGTCGGCGGTGGCGTCGGCTGTCCTGCGCTGCGCGCGCGGGTTGGTGCCGCAGCCGCGACAGTTGGCGCCGGGGGTGTGAGGGTGAGCGAGGCAGTCGGCGGCTGGTCGGTCCGCGGCTTCGCGTTCACTCTCGGGCTGGTGCGGCTGGTGCGGCTGGTGCGGCTGGTGCGGCTGGTGCGGCTGGTGCGGCTGGTGCGGCTGCGGCTGCGGCTGCGGTTGGGGCTGGGGGTTCTTCTGCTGGTGGTTCTCTGACGGTTCCCCGGCCACATTGGCCGGTTGCTGTGCCTGGTCTGGCCGCCGGTCATCCTGGCCACCGGCCGAACTGGCCGTCTGTTTTGCCGGGGTGGGCGGAGGCGTGCTGGGGCGAGCGTTCTGGATCGTGTAGCGGTTGCTGGTACGGAATCCGTGGGCAAACCGCGCTTTGGACACGATGAAGCCCTCCCGCTCCAGCCACTTGAGATGCCGGCGAACTGTGCGCTCACCTTGGCTGGTCTTGGTCGCGAGAGTCTCGTGGCCGGGAAAGCAGGACCATGACTCGTCGGCGAAATCGCACAACGCCAGCAGGACGAGTTTCGCGCCGGGGTTGCTGATGCTCTGCCGGAATGCCCATGCAACAGCCTCGATACTCAAACCCTGGCCCCCTGTTCCCTCTTCCACGCGGCACGCCAGCGGGAGACCGTTCGCTGCTCGGTACCGAGAAGGCCGACGATGGCCGCAAGGGCGTATCCCTCGCCCGTCATGAGACGCGCGGCGAGCTGCCGTTCGGCATGGTTGAGCTCGGGTACCGGCCGATCGCCGTTGACGGCCCGTTCGACAGCCAAGAAGTCGATGACGGGGGTTCCGGTGTCCGTAGTGCTGACGTGGATGTGGCGGGCCTGCCGGGTGGGGTCGGTAGCCGCGACGGTGTGGGAAGCCGTGGTGAGCGGCCGCGAGACGTAGGCAGCGGGCATGATCACCTCTCCTGTGCGGCGTCGACGGTGCGGCCACGCTCCGGGGTCTGTGCGCTCTGGTGCTCGGCCTCAGGAGCGGTTGCTTCCGTGTTGCGGCCTGCCTGCGGCTCGGGGCTGGCGCCGTCGCTTTCGAGCACGGCGATGGCGTCACTGGCACGGTGCCCGCCTGCGCGCAGCAGGCGCACGGCTTCGGCGTTCAGCTGCTCCAGGGCGGCGGCGATGTCTCGCGCCTCGTCGCGTTCGATGAGGGCCGCAACGGCTCGCTGACGCCATGAACGCGACGCCCGCTGCAGTTGGTCGATGACTGGGGCGACGACCTTCATCGCGTCACTGGCCAGGTCTGCCGAGAAGTCGGCATGCGCCAGGCGAGGCCAGCAGGAGGCGAGGTGGTCGGCGATGCGCTCCTGCAGCACGGCGGGCGGAGGGCTGGCGGGTTGCTCGTCGGTTCCCAGTGCTCCGGTCGAGGGCTCAAGGATGGCCAGGAGCGCGGGCACGGGAGTGTCGCTCCCGCCGCTGTTCTGGCTCGCGAGCAGTTGCAGTGCGGCGTCGATGCGGAGCTCGGGTGGGTTGTTGGGCGGGTTGGCGTCGGGCGGGGTGGAGGCGGTGGTGTCCATGCGGGACCTTCCGGTGGTTGGCATGAGGCGGAATGGGTGGTGGGGCAGGCCGACCACTGGGTCCGACAACTCGAGCCCAGTGAGCAGCAGTTGGGAGGGCGGGGGCGCTGTCAGGGAGTGTCAGGCAGGCGAGAGACGTTGATGGTGCGCGAGGAGCGGCCGCCCGACTTGAGCGGCACGTCGAGGTTGAGGCCCTCGAGGATCCGGATCATCGCTTCGGGGTCCGGTACGGGCGGCCGCGGGTTGCCGCCTGACCACGAGAGCTTGAAGGCGCCGTACGTGCCGGGCTCCGCCGCGTCGAGCACCTTCCGCGCCTTGGCCTTGCGCTTCTTCGCCGCGCTCTCGATCTCGGCGGCCTCCGAGTAGGCGCCGAGCGCGGCGGCGAGGTCCTCACCATCCGCGATCAGGATGGTCTGAGGGGCTCGGTCGTCGGCCAGGGCGTCGAGATTCCAACAGGCCCTCTTGAAAGGGCAGTTGTCGCAGATGATCGACAGCCCCGGGCCGTCGAGGTCGCGGGGCATGGCCTCCGGCTCCGGGCTGGCGAGCACGTCATCCGCCCAGGCGAGCGCCTGATCGGCGACATCCTGGTCGTACGGGCGTTGGTGGACCACGACCTGGCCGTACTCGCGGCCCACGTACCTGAGCCGTACGACGTCCACGGGCAGCGGCTCACCGACGGGCAGCTTCGGATGCTCGGCCAGGCCGCCCGTCTTCAACAGGTGCGCGTACAGGTGGACTTGAAACCACTCATGTCGGTGCGGTCCGTGGCGTACGACCATGTCCAAGGCGCGAGTGGACTTCGTCTTCAGGTCTTCCACTACGCCGACCTCGGCGCCATACGGGCTTGTCTGCCCGGTGAGGCTCGCGGGCGCCCAGTAGGCGTCCGCGTGGCCGAGGAGCGTGCCGTTGGTGAGTTCGAGCTCTGTGAACGCTCCGTACTGCTGCTCCAGTACGCGCAGGATGCCCTCGTGGAGCCAGGTGCCGAGGATCGCGGCGTGCATGGTGTCGGCGAGGTCGGTGGGCCAGGTGCCGTGCACCTCGTAGGCGGCTCGGCGCCTGCACAGGCCGATGGAAGACGGGCCGAGGAGCTGTTGGCGGGCGCGCGGACGGGCACGGTCGTCTCTGTGCGCGGCCTTCCACAGGTCGGGGATGGGAACGGTGCTGGTGAGGGTGTCGCTGGGCATGCAGGTCCTCGCACTCTGCTTGTTGGTGAGGTGTCCCGCGAGCGGCGGGATGACGTGTCAGCTGGTGGGCTGGCAGCTATGGCTTCTTGCGCGCGGTGGCCTTCGTCGCCGTGTTCCGGCGCGTAGCTCGCTTGGGGCTCGCTTCAGCGGCGGGCCGGGATGCGGTCCTCTTGGCGGTGCGCTTGGAGGCCGAGGTCTTCTCTGCTGCCGTGCGCTTCGTGGGCCGCTGGCCGCCCCGCTCACCCGCCTCGGACTCCTCCCGCTGCTCGCGGAAGGTGGCGATGCGGGTGGTCATTCGGGGAGTGCCGAGGTGTTCGGCGGAGTCGGCCAGCAGGCGGGCCAGGTCGTTCAACTGGTCTGCCCCGGCGTCTTGGTAGGCCACATCGTTGAGCTCGAAGCAGAGGTCGTTGACCTCGCCGAACGTGATGTCCAGGACGTCTGCAATGCGCTCGACGTCTTGGCGGGCGAGGGGGAGCGGGTCCCGTGCGGGCTCGTCTGTTGCATCAACCGCGAGGGCCGCCGCCTCCCCGACTGTGCCATTCGCCCCTTCACTGGCTTCTTGGTGATCCGAAGGTGCGACGGATTGGTAGCGGCGCTCCGGCTCACCCTCGACAACTTCGGCATCGACCACTTCGGCCGCCGAGGGCTCCTGCTCGGACTGCTGCGCCTCCTTGGCGGAGGGCCGCGAGGGCTCGGCAGGTGTCGCAGTGCTGTAGTCACGCAGTCGGGCGGCTGCGGCCTGGACGCGTTCCCGGGACTCGGCAGCGTCCGCCGCGTGCATCTCCTCGTCCACCTGGAGCCCGGACAGGTCTGCCGGGCAGGCACGCCTCAAGGCCAGTGCTTCGGCAACCTTGCTGAGCTGGCTCGCCGGCATCTGGGGCCAGAGGCCGCCGAGCTTGTAGTCCTGGGATTCGTAGTCCCACACCTTCGGTGCGTACTCCCGCCAGTGCGCGACCGCGGGGAACCGGGAGCCTCCGCGCCAGAGCACCGCCCTGCATGCGGCAGGCGGTTCATCGCGCAGCCACACGGTGTGTTCGCTGCCTTCGGCGTCGTACCAGACGAAGTCTTCGTAGGCGAGCGCCTGTCCGGCTCGGTCGGCGGCGCGGCGGGCGATGAGCCGGTAGCCGTCGATGCCGGTTTGGATGGTCCAGCGCACCTCTCCGCGTGACCGTCGTTTGATCATGTAGATCTGGCGGCCGAATGGATCAAGCCCGGATGCCTTGCAGTAGTGGAAGAAGATCCCCAGCTGAGCCGGGGCGGCTTCCGCCAGGTCCGGGAACGCTGAGCGCAGTGCGCGCAGTTGCTGGTCCTCGAACGCCTTCTGGTCCTCGCGGATCGCGAGCCAGGTGACGGGTGGTTCCGCCATGTCCCCTCCGGTCATGTGTTTCCCCAGTCGGTCTGACATCTGTCTCCACGTACGCATAGCGCAAATGTCATCTATATAACTTTATTCGTCGAACATTTTCACCGTCAAGGATCTCCTGACGGTCGTGCGTTCTCTCGTGAGCGCGCGACACGAACGGCGAAAGCCCGCCAACCCTTCGGGCTCGGGAAGTGGCGGCTCGTCATCGGTCGCACCGGCAGTCGTCCCTCGGCCGGGCTTCTCGCGTCGAACTGCACGATCAAGCATGGTGGTCGCACATCCGTCTGGACGTATGTGAGTCACACTGTAAATCGTGATCGCGGATGCGGCCAGAGCCGCCTTGGTTGCGGCTCGGACTGGTCTGATGACTCAACTTTGCTGCCATCAGGCGCAGTTGCTACTGGCGTGAATGCGTTTCGACCGGGCATGGTGGAGGGACTCGGCGTCGTAAGGCGCCACATGGTTCCGTCATGGGAACCCGACTTGAGGGAGGGCGGACATGGCTGCGTATCACCGGCTCATGAACTGCTCTGCCCACGACAAGTAGCGCGAGGCCGACCGGGGAAGTCACGGCTCGCTCCTGCGTGCAGGTCGCTGCATGCGCAGGAACGCATCTCAACCCTTCCGATCAGGCGTGCTGATCCACGGCCGTCTGTCCTCGTTGGCGCCCCGGCTCTTCGGCCACCGGACGTTGTCCAGTCAACTCTGGCTCGCATCGGAGGAATCCCATGACCATCACGCTCGCGCGGTTCGCCACCGCCATACCTCAGACCCTGCTGGCGGTCACCATCGTGCTGGCCGACACGTTCCTGATCGCTCTCGTCATCGTCGTACGGGGCACCGCGCCCGAACAACGCCCAGCGGTCTTACGGGCCTTCGCTCAAGTGCTCCCCGTACGACGGAGATAGAGCACCGCCCCTGGGGGTGTGCCGGCGCGCATCCCCAGGGGTGATGAGGATCGTTGAATTTGGCTCTGACCGCAATTCCAATTCCGTGAAAGCGCAGGTCGGCGATGGGGGCGCAACACCTTCGCCTGGGACGTCTCGCCTCGTGGCGATCAGTGGCCGCGGAAGGTATGGGCAGCGGCCGGCGATCTCGTGGTGATCCGATGGCTCGGCTGGTTCACGCCTGGAACTGGGTGAGATCGATGGTGTAGACGCGCAGCGGATAGCCGTACACCGGGTGTGTCGTCACGCGTTCCGGCACCATGTCCAGCTTCCGGATGACGTTCTCGGAGGCGTCGTTACCCACCCGGTTAATGCTGATCACGCGGTCGAGGCCACGGTCCTGGAGCGCGAACTCCAGGGCGGCTTGGGCGGCTTCGGACGCGTATCCCTGGCCCCAGAACTGTGAGCCGAGCCGCCAGCTGATCGCCACGGCGGGCAGCACCTCCGGCAGGAACTCGGGCACGGACAGACCCGTGAAGCCGACCAGTTCACCCGAGGCCAGCAGCTCGACGGCGAAGAGCCCGAAGCCCTCCTCGTCCCACTCCTCCTCCCATCTCTCGATGGCCTCCGCCGTGTGGCCCAGGTCGCGCACCGAGCCGTCGTCGATCCACTGCATGACTCGCGGGTCCGCGTTGACGTCCGCCATCGGCGCGAGGTCGTCGTCATGCCAGCGGCGGAGGAGGAGGCGGGGGGTGCGGATCTCGGTCATGGCGCCCATCCTGCCGAAGGCAAGGGCCTCATCGGTAATCGGCGCTTGTCCATGTTGCCGCTCCGGAACCGCAAGGCGAAGGCTGCCCGCACGCACGCACGCACGCACGCACGCACGCCGGGGATGAAAGGTCGGGCTGATGGTCCGGGGAGGCAGCCTGCCTCGGCACCAAGATCATTCACGGAATCGGAATCGCGGTCAGAGCCGATTTCACAGATCCTCATCAGGGGCGGTACCCGTGCGGAGCTGCTGAAGTCAGCGCTTGGCGCGTACCGAGACGGTCAGGCCGGCGGCCCAGATCTCCTTGATGAAGGCGGTCACCTCGTCCAGATCCGCCTCGTCCGGCTTGTAGCTCCGCGTGGGAGGCAACGCCGGAGGCGCCGGCTTGGGCTCGGTGCTCTTCTTGCGGCCCCGCGGCTTGAGACCTTCGCGCTCCCCGGCGCGGAGTCGCTCAATCGCGTCAGGCAGTACGGTCCGGCTGCGTTGCTCGGCGTCCTCCAGGACCGTGTCGAGCAGCCACAGAGGGGAACCGGAAACGACGGCGTCCTCCGCGGCGAAGCTGTTGCGTGCACGCCACTGGTAGATGTCGCCGTACTTCTTGCCGAAGATCCAGGGGATCTCCTTCAGGCCGACGACCGGCGGGAGGTCGTCGACCTTGTCGACGACGTACCAGCCGCGCCGCTCGGCCTTGAACGCCTTGAGGCGCTCCTTGTTGGCCTCACGGACGTGCGGCTCTGCGAGGCCGAGGACGGTGGGAAGGAACCAGTACGGGTTCCCGGAGACGACGAAGTCGGGGTCGGGCAGGACCCCGCGCGTCCGCCACAGCTGCGACGTCTGCCGTTCCACGCCGTAGAGGGACGCGATCTCCGAGTGCCCCAGCAGGTAGGGGAATGCTCCCGCTGCCATAACGGCCTCACGACCTCTCCGGACGACCCGTCCACGTATAAAGAAGGCTTGATACGTCAAGCTTAGTTGGGTGGGGTGGTGCGGGGTCCTTCTGGGGCCAGCAGCTCACGCGGAGCGGGTCGATCGCATGTCCGGCGGTTGATGAACGCCGGGGCGCTCACCTACCCTGGGGCCCTCTTTCCTTTGTGGAAGTGGCGCCCCGGGATTCTGACTCGCACTCTGGTCCGGGGCGCCTTCATGTCCGAGGGCTGCCGGCGTATCGCCTTGCCGGTGTGGTGACCGTGTCCGAACGGCCGATGGCGTCATTCGCTCCAAGCGGACTTGTCCGTCGCCTTGATGCAGTACTTGTCCCACGTGCGTGACTCCTGCGTGGACGGTACGGCGCATGCGGTGACGCCGAAGGACTCCTCGACGACGGACATGTCCGTGAAGCGGTCCCTGCCGTAGTCGACTACCGCGCTCTGGGCCGAGCCTCCGTCCACCCGCTGAGTCACAGCATCACCTGCTTTCGCCTGCAGGACCCGGGCCCAGACCACTCCGCAGTGCTTGCTGTAGCGGAGGTGCAGTCGCACCGGGTTGTCCTGCTGTGGCTCAAAGGTCACGGCGTCAGCTGCGCAGCCCTGTGTCAGCGGGCTCTTGCCGTCACACCCGGCGCCAGGGCATTCGGGTGCCGAGGGCGTGAGCAAGTGGGTGAGGAGGACTGGTACGACTCCACCGACCAGCGCGACGGCAAGCGCGGTGATGACGGCGTTTCTGGCGGACGCGCGGATCCATTCCCATGCCGATCGCAGGCGGGGTGCTGCGTTGCTGCGCAGGCTGGTCCCCAGACTTCGGAGCCGCTGGAGACTGAACGGGTTGGCCACGGGGAGCTCCTCTGCAACGGCGATCAACCGGCCTTGTGCTCCTACGAGTTCGCTACGACACCAGTATCCGAGGGGCAGGGCTGTTTGCCGATTGAGTTTCCGTGGGGAGGGCGCCCACGTCGATCAGGCGATCAGGTGTCGACCGTACGCATCAGCACAATCACCACCGACGCGACTGCCGCGAGGACGGCGATCGTGGGCAGCGGCCAGCGGTTCTTCTCCAAGGAGGCCACACGCGCCTCAAGGTCCGCCAGCTCCTTATCGGTCTGGTCCGAGCGCTGCACGAGTAGGGCGAGCTGGCCGTCGATGCGGCTGAGACCGAGCTCCAATGCGCGGCGCAACTCGGCCAGAGCCAGAGCGACTTCACCGTCCGGCACTTCTACTTCTCCTTCCACTCTTGATTCGGTACTTGGCTGACCGTCGCCTCACCTGGTTACGTTCGCCGGGTCCGCCTTCTTGGGTAGCCAGGAGCCTGTGCCCCAGTGGCCGAGGACCGTGCCGAGCGCGGACTTTAGTGCGGCGAGCGCGGCAGGCAGGGCGGAGACCGCGGCCGACTGCCATGTGGAGAGGTTCACCAGGTCGGTGGCCTGCGTGGCGGCGAGGAGTCCGAGGAACGTCTGGACGTACGTGGCCAGAGTGCGCTCGGCGACATCGGCGAGGGTCTGCGACATCGCGTCGGACTGCTGATTCTTGGGTGAGTTGGTGGCCGGTTCGGTACGACGGCGACGGGTGCCGCTGTCTCTGGGACCGGGACCGGGACTGGGGACAGGGGCACGACCGGGGACGCGGAGTCTGTCCCAGCTGTCCTTTCCGGGGATACCGTCCGCTCCGGCACCCCGGTGTCCGCACTTGAGCTGCCAGGCGGCGTACGAGCGACGGTGGGCGTCGTTCCACTTCGAGCCGGGGCCCTGCGGGTAGCTGTCGCAGCCCTCGGCGACCAGGCGCTCTCCCACTGCGGCGATGAGTGCTGAGGAGCGGCCTGCCCGGAAGTGACCGGCTCCGGGGAAGGGCTCGTACCGGCGCTGAGCAGTGGCCGAGACGTCGTCATCTCTGCCGGTCTTCGCGGGCTTCCGGTTCTCCTCGTCGTCGGCGGTGTCCTGGGTGTCGGGATTGCCGCGCTGACTGGACGGCACCTTGAGGTGCCGCGCGACTCGTGCACGAAAGTCATCCATGTCGATGCCGTACGGGTCGGACTTACCAGGCTTCCACTCCTTGTGGCCGATCACGCTGTGTTCGTTCCAGCCGTGTGCCTTGCAGATCGCGGCGGCCGCGCGTGCCATCGCGTCGACTTGAGCCGCCGGCCAGTTCTGGCCGCGCCCGGAGTTGATGCACTCGAAGCCGTAGAAGTGCCGATTGCCGTCTGCGTCAGGCTCGTTGTCGGTCGGGAGTTTCTTCTTCTCCGCCATGACGGCGAGCAGGACGTCGGTGTCGCCCATGCCGGCGTGGTTGGCCCGTCCGTACCCGACGAGGTGGACGGTGCCCGAGCGGTCGATGACTCCGTGGCAGAGGGGCCCGGGCAGGTCGTTGTAGCCGTTGCGGCACAGCTCGACCATGTCGTCCTCGGAGGAGTAGCCACCGGTGTGGTGGATCATCACCCCGTTCATGGGGCCCCAGTTGCCGTGGGTGTTGCGGTTGTGGGTGCGCCAAGTGCCGTGCTCTACGACGCCGAGGTGCGCGTTCTTGAGGGCGGACAGGAACTTGTCCGCGGAGAGGGGAGTAGCCACCTGCTCATGCCTTCAACCGGTGCCCGGAGGACAGTTGGCCGTGTCCGGGGTGCTCCGGGACGGTCCCTCGGTGGGCTAGCGCTCTTCGCAGGGCGGGTGGAGGGTCACTCGCTGGTGGTGGAGTCTAACGACGACGTCGGCTATCGATGTTCGGCCGTCTCGGCCTGAGGGTCGGGGACCGGTTCGGCACGTTGTCTCCGGCTCCTGGCGGCACTTACGACCAGAACTCGTCGTATGCCGCTTGATCCGCCCAAAGCTCCCAACCTTCGACGATCTTGCCGTCGCTGATGTGGAAGACGATGACATAGTCCATATCGAGCTCCTTACCCGCCCGCGACGCCGTGGCATGGAGCAGAGCGACCGTATGCGCATCGTTTGCGAGAACATCGTGGAGCTGCGGGCGGTACGTGCCACCTGACAGCTCGAAGTCCCGGGCGAACATCTCGAACGTCGCTTCGCGACCCTGGTAGTCCCCCGACAGCGGGCCCCGGCCCCCCAAGTGCCATGCGACATCGGGGTGGAAGACCTCCGCCAGCGCGTCCATGTCGTCGACTGAGAGGTCGTTAAGTCCGTTTCTGGTAGCGGCCTCGTCCGGGTTGGGTGAGGAAGCCTTGGCGGGTGAGGCGTCCGAGGCGGCTGCGCGTGACGTTCATGACCGGGTCGTCGGTGGGCAT
>NZ_JAVIFW010000008.1 GCF_031157275.1 Streptomyces sp. LHD-70 | reverse complement strand
ACCAACCCCCCCCACCAAACCGCCCCAACGAACCGCCCCGTCTCGCCCAGAACGGGCAAGGCTCCCGTATCCGCCTTAGAGTCGACTCTCGTGGGGGTCAGCTGCCTCGGGGAGTCGAAGGAGTCATCGCCTCATGAGCAGCAGCGGCATACCGGTCGACGTGGCGTGCGACGCGCGTCTCGGTCCCAATTACGCCGGTCTCGACGTCAAGGACGCCCGGCGCCGGCGCCTCCGTGCGACCGTCAGAATGCATGCCCGGCGCGTGGAGGCGGCTCTCGACAAGCTGCGGTCCAGGGCGGCGCGCGCCCTCACGCCCGACCCCGACGGTGCGCTCGCCCGCCGTGCCGCGGTCCGGGAGGCCGAGCAGGAGGTGCGCGAACTCGACGCCGACGGGCGGATCTTCACCAGAAGGGACACCGGGGCGCAGATCAGGACCCGGGACACCCTGGCGGTCGCGGATCCGGTGCTGCTCGCAGGGCAGGCCGACGACCGGTACGAGGTGGAGTGCCTGACGCACCGCGGTGACCCGCTGTTCTTCGACGACGCGAACGCCGCCGCGCGCGCCGCCCGGCGCTCGGACGTGTGGTGCGAGGGCTGTCGACAGCTCGAACAGGTGCTGCGGCCGGTGCGCGGCCGCGCCCGCATCCGGACGCGTACGGCCACCGGGGCAAGGGCCCGCGCCCGCGCCCGCACCCGCGACCGGAACGGGGCCAAGAGGCGGGCTTGACCTTGCCGTTGGCGTCAGGGTCGGACGCTCACGACATGAACCCCAGCCCCAGCCCCAACCCCAGCCCCAACACCGGCGAACACCCCGCTTCCACTCCACCCCGAGTCGTCTGTGTGACCGGCGCGGGTACCGGCATCGGGCGGGCCACCGCTCGGGCCTTCGCGGCCGAAGGGGCGCGGGTCCTGGCGGTGGGGCGGAGGCCGGAACCCTTGCGGGAAGCGGCCTCCAGCCACCCGGAGCTGATCACTCCGCTCGTCGCGGATGTCGCTGCGGACGGCGGTCCCGAGCGGATCGTCGAGGCGGTGGAGCGTACGTACGGACGTCTGGACGTGCTCGTCAACAACGCCGCGATCGTGCGTGGCGGGGCGCTCGGCGCGGTCACGCGCGGCGGGGTCGACGAGCAGCTGGCCACCAACCTGGTCGCTCCGATCCTGCTCGCGCAGGCCGCGCTGCCGCTGCTGGCGCAGGCGCGTGGGGTGATCGCCAATGTCAGTACGTCGGTCGGGCAGCGCGCGTTTCCGGGCAGTGCGGTGTACGCGGCCACGAAAGTGGCCCTCGACCTGCTCACTCGTAGCTGGGCCGTGGAGCTGGCGCCGCGCGGGGTGCGGGTGGTCGCGGTCGCGCCCGGTGCGGTGGAGACGCCGATCGGGGACCACCAGGGTCTGTCGCCGGAGCGGATCGCGGAACTCCGTGCCTGGCAGCTGGCGCACACACCGCTCGGCCGGATCGGCAGGCCCGAGGAGGTGGCCTGGGCGATCACCCGGCTCGCAGCGCCCGAGGCGTCGTACGTGACGGGTGTGGTGCTGCCGGTCGACGGGGGAGCGGTGGTGGCCTGACCGCTCCTCCCCCTCGAGTCCGCGCTCACGCCCCGCAACATGATGGGATCGGGGGCGAGGGACGGGGACACGGCTGAGGGAGGGCGACCCTAGTGCGGATAGGGGAGTTGGCGGCGCGCACCGGTACGACGGCGCGCGCCTTGCGTCACTACGAGCAGGCCGGGCTGATCTCCTCGGCGCGCACCCCGAACGGCTACCGCGACTACGACGAGGGCGCGGTCATCCGGGTTCGCAACATCCGGCACCTGCTCGCGGCGGGGCTCACCCTCGACGACGTACGGGTGTTCGCGCCCTGCCTCGACGGGGACGTGACCTCGGCGCCGCCCGCGCCGCAGGGCCTGGCGGTGGCGCGGGAACGCCTCGCCGTGCTCGACCGCCGCATCGCGGCCCAGACGGCCGTGCGGGACCGGCTGGCGGCGGCGCTCGACGCGTCGACGCGTTCGGCCGGCTGAGCCGGGGGCTCCTCACCCCACATCCGCGACGACACAGCTCACATTGTCCGGCCCGCCGAACTCCCTTGCCAGGTCCACGAGTTCACGTACGACGTCCTCCGGACCGGGAGTCCCGGCGAGTACCTCGCTGACGCGCTCACTCGGGACGACCGCGCTCAGCCCGTCGGAGCAGAGCAGGTACCGGTCCCCGGCGACGGCGTCATGCAGCCGCAGATCAGGCCCGGCACCACGCGCACCGCCCCCGACGCCCACCCCGGACGACGAACCAGACCCCGAACCAGACCCCGCACCCGAAACCGAATCAGACCCCGAACGAGCCCCCGCACCCGCCGCAGCCGCCCCGCTCAACGCCCGCAGCAGCAGCGCACGCTGCGGATGCGAGGCGGCCTCGTCGGCGCTGAGGCGGCCCTCGTCGACCATGGCCTGGACCTGCGTGTGGTCGTGCGTGATCTGGAACAGCTCGCCGTCGCGCAGCAGATACGCGCGCGAGTCGCCGATGTGGACGAGCGCCAGCTGGGAGCCGGTCCAGAGCATCGCGGTGAGCGTCGTACCCACGGTGTCGGGCGCAGGGTCGGCGGCGGCGACATCGCGTACGGCGCGGCCTGCGCGTTCGGCGGCGTCCTCAAGGGAGTTGAGGAGGTTGCCCGCCGGGACCGGCTCGGTCTCCAGGCGCTTGAACACGTCGATCGCCGCCGCGCTGGCCGGGCCGCCGGAACGCCCGAATCCGTCGGCGACGGCCAGGACCCGCGATCCGGCGAAGGCCGCGTCCTGGTTGCTCTCGCGGACCAGACCCTGATCGGAGAGCGCGGCGTAGCGGATGTTCAGCGGGGCCGACGGTGTGCCGGTGGTCGTGGATGCCATGGCGGGGTCCTTCCGCGTCAGATGGTCTACGAGGAAGGCGGCGAGGTCTCGCCTGGCGGCGGTGTCCGCCTCGACCCGGGCCCAGTAGGAACGGACTTCCTGAGCCGCGGCGTCCGGCTCAAGGCCGCACACCGTACGGATCCGGGCCAGCGGCATGCCGATCCGCCGCAGCCACGCCACGAGCCGGGCCTGCTCCAACTGGTCCGGTGCGTAACGGCGGTAGCCGGTCACCGGGTCGACGTGTGCGGGCTTGAGCAGCCCCAATTCGTCGTACAGCCGCAGTGCCTTGGGCGACAGCCGCGCCGCCCGGGCGAACGCCCCGATCCCCAGCAGACCCATCCCCGTGCCTCCCTCGACCGGACGCTTCGACCGCCCGGCCCTGCCGATGCTGCGGCTTTCCCCAAGGTGAGGGTCAACAGGGGCCGTTGTTCGGGCCGGTCGAGATCAAATCGAGGTCAAAACAGACCGGCCAGGCAACTCAGGGCCAGGCAACACAGAGCCAGGCAGCTCAGGCCAGGCAATTCAAGGGCAGGGCAGGGCAGCGCAGTGCAGGCAACTCAAGGCCAAGCAGCGCAGTGCAGGCAGCGCAGGCCAGACAACTCAAGGCCAGACAAGGCAGTAAGGCTGATGGCCCGCCTCATGCAGCCGATGGCTGAAGTCCTGCCACTCGTGCAGCAGTTGATAGACATTGAACGCATCGCGCGGTCCGCCGCGGTCCGGGACCGTGGACCAGATGAACGCGGCCGCGCCGACCGCCTCCTCGCCGATACCGCGGAGCGGGTCGACGACGGTCATGGGGAGCTTCACCACGGCGTAGTCGGGGTGCAGGACGACGAGTTCGAGCGGGGGCACCTTGTGCAGGGGTATGCCCTCGATGCCGGTGAGGACCATCGCGGCCATCGTCTCCGGCTTGATCTTCGTGAACATCCCGCCCATGCCGAGCTCGTCACCGCCGAGCTCCTCCGGCCGCATCGAGATGGGCACCCGGGCAGCGGTCGCACCGTCCGGGGCGCCGAAGTATTTGTAGGTCACCCCCACCCGGCCACCCCTGCTCCCCGTGCTCGAAGGGATCCCCGTCGTGGCGTCGCGCCGGTCGACCGCGTCCGCCGCCGCCTCCGCGGCCTCAGGTTCCCTACGGTGCCTCCCCCGGCGGGCACGCCGGGGACCGAGGTCGTCGGTCCCCTCGCCCAGTCCGCCACCGCGATGCATATCTCCACCCGACTGCTTTTTAGGTAACACAGCCACGCCGCGCAACCCGATCATCGTGTCAGTTGACCTCCCCCGTGACCGTACGCCGAAACGTGGGTGTGAACAGCCGTGCTGAAACACCTGTCCGCAGGATGTCCGAGGGCTCTGACACCATGGCTTGTGTGAGCTTTCCCTATGTCCACCCAGTCTCGCAGACGCGAGGGGGCTGACGCCTGGTCGTTATGACCAGGCGGCCCGCCAACTCCCGTCGACTTCCGTCGTCGTCCACTCACCGACGCATCGCAGATCAGGACCAAAGTGCCGTATTCATACGAAGCCCCCGTTTCGCAGACGCTTTTCGACCGAGCGGCCGTCGTGACGCCCGGCGGCGTGAACTCTCCCGTGCGCGCGTTCCGCGCCGTCGGGGGCACGCCGCGCTTCATGGTGTCCGGCACCGGCCCCTATCTCACCGACGCCGACGGCCGTGAGTACGTCGACCTGGTGTGCTCCTGGGGGCCGATGATCCTCGGCCATTCGCACCCCGAGGTGATCTCCGCCGTGCAGGACGCGGTCGCCCGCGGCACCTCGTTCGGTACGCCGGGGGAGGGCGAGGTCGCGCTCGCCGAGGAGATCGTCGACCGGATCGCGCCCGTCGAGCAGGTCCGCCTGGTGTCGTCGGGCACCGAGGCGACGATGTCCGCGATCCGCCTTGCCCGCGGCTTCACCGGCCGCGCCAAGGTGGTCAAGTTCGCGGGCTGCTACCACGGCCATGTGGACGCGCTGCTCGCCGCGGCCGGCTCCGGCGTCGCCACGTTCGGCCTGCCGGACACGCCGGGCGTCACCGGCGCCCAGGCGGGCGACACGGTCGTGCTGCCGTACAACGACCTGGAGGCCGTGCGGGCCGCCTTCGCCGCGCACCCCGGCGAGATCGCCTGCGTGATCACCGAGGCCTCGCCCGGCAACATGGGCGTGGTCCCGCCGGGCGACGGCTTCAACGCCGGCCTGAAGCAGCTCTGCCAGGACAACGGCGCGCTGTACATCTCGGACGAGGTGATGACGGGCTTCCGCACGTCGAAGGCGGGCTGGTTCGGCGTCGACGGCGTCGTGCCGGACCTGCTGACCTTCGGCAAGGTCATGGGCGGCGGCTTCCCGGCGGCGGCGTTCGGCGGCCGCGCGGACGTGATGGCGCACCTCGCCCCGGCCGGCCCGGTCTACCAGGCGGGCACGCTCTCCGGGAACCCGATCGCCACGGCCGCGGGCCTCGCCCAGCTCCGCCTCCTGGACGACGCGGCGTACGACAAGGTCAACGCGGTCTCGAAGGAGCTCCAGGGCCTGGTCACCGAGGCGCTCACCAAGGAGGGCGTGGCGCACCGGCTGCAGAACGCGTCCAACATGTTCTCGGTGTTCTTCACGGCGAACGAGGTGCGGAACTACGACGACGCGAAGGCGCAGGAGTCCTTCCGCTTCACCGCGTTCTTCCACTCGATGCTGGCCGCCGGTGTGTATCTCCCGCCGTCCGCCTTCGAGTCCTGGTTCGTCTCGACGGCGCACGACGAGCGCGCGGTCCAGCGCATTGCCGACGCCCTGCCCGCCGCCGCCCGTGCCGCCGCGGAGGCCACGGCATGAGCGCGCGGGACGAGCTCACGGTGGTGCACGTGATGCGCCACGGCGAGGTGCACAACCCGGAGGGCATCCTCTACGGCCGCCTGCCCGAGTACCACCTCTCCGAGCTCGGCCGGCAGATGGCCGACCGGGTCGCCGAGCACCTGGCCGGGCGCGACGTCACGCATGTCGTGTCCTCTCCCCTCGAGCGCGCGCAGGAGTCGGGCGGGCCGATCGCCAAGGTGCACGGTCTGGGTCTGGCCACGGACGAGCGCCTGATCGAGGCGGACAACGTCTTCCAGGGCAAGACCTTCGGCGTGGGCGACGGCGCCCTGAAGCGCCCGGAGAACTGGAAGCACCTGGTCAACCCGTTCAAGCCGTCCTGGGGCGAGCCGTACATCGAGCAGGTCGTCCGGATGATGGGCGCGCTCGACGCGGCGAAGGACGCGGCCCGGGGGCATGAGGCGGTGTGCGTGAGCCACCAGCTGCCGATCTGGATCGTGCGCAGCTTCGTGGAGAAGCGCCGCCTGTGGCACGACCCGCGCAAGCGGCAGTGCACGCTCGCCTCGCTGACGTCGTTCACGTACCGCGGCGACAGGATCGTGTCGGTGGGGTACTCCGAGCCGGCCCGTGACCTCGTCCCCGCGCATCTGCTCGCGGGCGCGAAGCCGGTCAAGGGCAGGGACAAGGCGTTCGGGGCGTAGGGGTATATCTCTGCTGTCCAGGCGTAACGGACAAATCCGTACGTAATAGAGTCAATGCGCAGTAAAGGCCGGGTACTTACCGAGTGCCCGGCCTTTGCGTTGCCGTAGCAGCAGAAGATTTACGCCACTTGGCGCAACCCTTACGTCCCTGCCGCTATCTACCGGTGTGCCCACATTCGTGGGGGACCAGCGGGGATCAGTACGGAGAATCGGGGACGGATATGCGCGACTGCAGCCGAAGGGGACTGCTGGGACTGGGAGTTGGCCTCGGGGCGGCCGCCGCGGGACTCGCCGGATGCGGAACCGGCACGGGCGACGCGAAGCCGGCGAGCCGGGCCAGGGGGAAGGACGCCCCGCTAGAGGGGCGCGCGATAGGCGACGGTTCCACGTCCTTCACGGGAAAGCAGCCGCACCAGCCGGACAAGCCCGTGCCGCTCGCGCCCGGTGAGACCCCGCCGCAGTTCGTGATCTTCTCCTGGGACGGCGCGGGCGAGGTGGGCAACGGCCTGTTCCCGCGCTTCCTGAAGCTCGCCGAGGAGCACGACGCACACATGACGTTCTTCCTCTCGGGCCTCTACCTGCTGCCCGAGGCGAAGAAGCGCCTCTACCGCCCGCCGAACAACACCGTCGGCGCCTCCGACATCGGCTACCTCACCGACGACCACATCAAGCAGACCCTGAAGTACGTGCGCCAGGCCTGGCTCGACGGCCACGAGATAGGCACCCACTTCAACGGCCACTTCTGCGCGGGCACCGGCTCGGTCGGCAACTGGACGCCCCGGCAGTGGCGCGATGAGATCGACCAGGCCGGATCCTTCGTCAAGGAGTGGCGTACGAACACGGGCTGGACCGACCTGCCCTCGCTGCCCTTCGACTACGACAAGGAACTCGTCGGCGGCCGCACCCCCTGCCTGCTCGGCCAGGAGAACCTGCTGCCCGTCGCCCGCGAACTGGGCTGGCGCTACGACGCCTCCTCGCCCGGCGGCCACCAGCGCTGGCCCGTGAAGAAGCAGGGCATCTGGGACCTTCCGCTGCAGGCGATGCCGTTCCCGGGCCACAGCTTCGAGGTCCTGTCGATGGACTACAACATCCTCGCCAACCAGTCCCAGAACTCCACGAAGGCCCCGCCCCACAACTACCCGGCCTGGCGCAAGCAGGCCACGGAGTCCTACCTCGCCGGCTTCCACCGCGCGTACGAGACCAATCGGGCACCCTTCTTCATCGGCAACCACTTCGAGCAGTGGAACGGCGGCATCTACATGGACGCCGTCGAGGAGACGCTGAAGACGGTCGCGGAGAAGAAGGACGTACGCCTGGTCTCCTTCCGGCAGTTCGTCGACTGGCTCGACGTCCAGGACCCGAAGGTGCTGGAGAAGCTCCAGGGTCTCCCCGTCGGACAGGCCCCGGCGGGCGGCTGGCGCGGGCTCGGCAAAGCCGCCTGAGCGGGCCGTTTCGTACGGGTCGGGGGGTGCCCAAGATCCTCGAAACGGTCATGCGAAACTTTTCACATGAGCTTCCGCCGTCCTGCCTTCCGACGTGCCTCCCTCTTCTCAGCCGGGGCCGCGGTCGCCGCCCTCACCCTGAGCGCCTGCGGCGACGGCGGCACCCAGGGCGGCTCCGGGAACACCAACTTCGTCACCGGCAAGAACGGCATCGCGAGCGTCGAGGCGGCCGAGCGCGTGGCCGCCCCGAAGCTCGAAGGCAAGGGCCTCGACGGCAAGCCGCTCAGCCTCGACGACTACAAGGGCAAGATCGTCGTCCTCAACGTCTGGGGCTCCTGGTGCGGACCCTGCCGCGTCGAGACGCCGTACCTCGTGAAGGTCGCCGAGGAGCTCAAGCCGAAGGGCGTCGAGTTCGTCGGCATCAACACCCGTGACTTCAACAAGGGCCCGGCGGTCAAGTTCGAGGAGGAGCACGGCGTCGAGTACCCGAGCTTCTACGACCCCTCCGGCAAGCTCATCCTGCGCTTCCCGAAGGGCAGCCTCGCCCCGCAGCAGATCCCGTCGACGATCGTCATCGACAAGGACGGCAAGATGGCGGCCCGCGCCCTGCAGGCCGTCAACGACAAGCAGCTGCACCAGATGATCGACCCGCTGCTCGCGGAGAAGTGAGCGAGACGTGATGCACGCGCACGCCCTCGCCGCGAGCCTCGACGGCGCTCATGGGTCCGCCCTCGCCGCGAGCCTCGACGGCGCCCACGGGCCCGCCCTCGCCACCCTCGCCGCGGCCCCCAACGAGACCGTTCTGACCGGCGCCCTCGTCCTGGCCCTGCCGATCGCCCTGCTCGCCGGCCTCGTCTCCTTCTTCTCGCCCTGCGTCCTGCCGCTCGTCCCCGGCTACCTGTCGTACGTCACGGGCGTCTCCGGCACCGACCTCGCCGAGGCCAAGCGGGGCCGGATGGCCGCCGGGGCCGGGCTGTTCGTCCTCGGCTTCACCGCGGTCTTCGTCTCCGGGGGCGCGCTCTTCGGCGGCTTCGGGTCGACGCTCCTGGAGCACCGCGAGGTCATCTCCAAGGTGCTCGGCGCGCTGACCATCGTGCTCGGGCTCTTCTTCATGGGCGCCATGCCGTTCCTGACGCAGCGCGAATTCCGGTTCCACAAGCGGCCGGTGTCCGGTCTGCTCGGCGCGCCCATGCTCGGCGTGCTCTTCGGCATCGGCTGGACGCCCTGCATCGGCCCGACCCTCTCCGCGGTCACCGCCCTCTCCCTGCAGGAGGCCAGCGCGGGGCGGGGCGCCATACTGACCCTGGCCTACTGCCTCGGCCTCGGCGTGCCGTTCATCCTGGCGGCGATCGCATTCCGGCGGGCGCTCGGCGCGTTCGACTGGGTCAAGCGGCACTACGTCTGGGTGATGCGGATCGGCGGCGGCATGCTCGTCGCCACCGGCCTGCTGCTCGTCACCGGCGTCTGGGACCACCTGGTGTCCCAGATGCAGTCCTGGACTTCCGGCTTCACCGTGGGGATCTGATCGTGAGCAAGACCGACACCGCAGCCGACGGCACCGAGCCCGCCCCGGCCCCCGAAGCCGCGGACGCGGGCGAGGAGAAAGACCTCGGCAGCGCCGGATCGCAGCTCAGCACCGCGCCCCAGGAGGACGCGGGTGGCGACGCCCCGAACCTGCCGGCGCTCGGCGTGATCGGCTGGGCCCGCTGGTTCTGGCGCCAGCTCACCTCGATGCGGGTCGCCCTGATCCTGCTCTTCATGCTGTCGCTCGGCGCGATCCCCGGCTCGCTCATCCCGCAGAACAGCGTCGACGAGCTCAAGGTGCAGGACTTCAAGGAGGCCCACACCACGCTCACGCCGATCTACGAGAAGCTCCAACTCTTCGACGTCTACAGCTCGGTGTGGTTCTCCGCGATCTACATCCTGCTGTTCATCTCGCTGATCGGCTGCATCGTCCCGCGCACCTGGCAGTTCGTCGGCCAGCTCCGCGGCCGCCCCCCGCGCGCCCCGCGCCGCCTCGACCGGCTGCCCGCGTACACGACGTGGCGCACCGACGCCGAGCCCGAGCAGGTGCGCGAGGAGGCCCTGGCGCTGCTGAAGAAGCGCCGCTTCCGCGCCGACCTCGCCGGGGACGCGGTCGCCGCCGAGAAGGGCTATCTGCGCGAGGCGGGCAACCTGCTCTTCCACATCTCGCTGATCGTGATGCTGATCGCCTTCGCCGCCGGCACGCTCTTCAAGTCCGAGGGCGGCAAGCTGATCACCGAGGGCGACGGATTCGCCAACACCCTGACGCAGTACGACGACTTCAAGTCCGGCAACCTCTTCGACAACGACAGCCTGGAACCGTTCAGCTTCACGCTCGACAGCTTCGAGGACACGTACGAGAAGAGCGGGCCCGAGAAGGGCACGCCGCGCATCTACAGGGCGCACGTCACCTACTCCGAGGGCGCCGACGGGCCGGAGAAGAAGAAGGCCGTCGAGGTCAACTCGCCGCTGGAGGTGAACGGCGCGAAGGTCCACCTCATCGGCCACGGCTACGCGCCCGTCGTCACCGTCAAGGACGGCCGCGGCGAGACCGTCTACCACGGTGCCGTGCCGATGCTGCCGATCGACTCCAACGTCACGTCGACCGGCGCCATCAAGGTCGCCGACGGCTACCGCGACAAGAACGGCAAGAAGGAACAGCTCGGCTTCAACGCCTTCTTCGTGCCGACCTTCGCGGGCGCGGGCAAGGGCGAGATGTTCTCGCAGTTCCCGGCGCCCGAGTACCCGGTGCTCGCGCTCTCCGCGTACCACGGCAGCCTCGGCGTCGACTCCGGGCTGCCGCAGAACGTGTACCAGCTGGACACCAAGAAGCTGAAGGAGTTCAAGGACGAGAACGGCCAGCTGTTCAAGCAGCGCATCCGGCCGGGCGAGACCATGACGCTCCCGAACGGCGCCGGCTCGATCACCTTCGAGAAGGACCTCAAGGAGTGGGCGTCCTTCCAGATCTCCCAGCAGCCCGGCAACGGCTGGGCGCTGATCGGCGCAGGTGCCGCCCTCGTCGGCCTGATCGGCTCGCTGTTCATCCAGCGCCGCCGCGTCTGGGTCCGTGCGGTGCGGCACGCCGACGGCACCACCGTCGTCGAGATGGCGGGCCTCGGCCGCAGCGAGTCCCCCAAGCTGCCCGAGGAGCTCGGCGACCTCGCCGGGCTGCTCTACGACAAGGCCCCGGGCGTACCCGAGCCGACCGAGCCGACCGAGTCCACCGAACCCTCCACACCCGAAGCTGTTCCTGCCGAAGGGGCTGAGAAGTGAATCTCGCCGCCGCCACCAACGAAAACCTGGCGAACATCAGCAACGTCCTGATCTATTCGTCGATGGCCGTCTACACCCTGGCCTTCCTCGCGCACATCGCCGAATGGACCTTCGGCAGCCGCAGCAAGGTCGGGCGCACCGCCGCCGCGCTCACCACGGAGAGCACGAGCGCCGCCGCCGCGCCCGCCGTGACCGTCAAGAAGGCCGGCGGCACCGCCGTCCTGGAGCGCCCCAAGGTCGTCACGCGCACCGCCTCCGGTACCCGTGACGTGCCGGACGGCCCCGGCGCGCACGGCGGCACCGAGAAGGGCGACATGTACGGCCGGATCGCCGTGTCGCTCACGGTGCTCGGCTTCCTGGTCGAGGCGGCCGGCGTCGCGACCCGCGCGCTCTCCGTCATGCGCGCCCCCTGGGGCAACATGTACGAGTTCTCGATCACCTTCTCCACGGTGGCCGTCGGCGCGTACCTGCTGCTCCTGGCGCTGAAGAAGAACGTCCGCTGGATCGGCCTGATCCTGATCACCACGGTCCTGCTCGACCTGGGCATCGCCACCAAGTGGCTCTACACCGACAGCGACCAGCTGGTCCCGGCCCTCGACTCGTACTGGCTGTGGATCCACGTCTCCACCGCCATCTTCTGCGGCGCGATCTTCTACCTCGGCGCGGTCGGCACGCTGCTCTACCTGTTCCGCGACTCGTACGAGAGCAAGCTCCAGGGCGGCGGCACCCCCGGCACCTTCGCGAGCTCGGTCCTCTCCCGGCTGCCCTCGGCGGCGTCCCTGGACAAGTTCTCGTACCGCATCAACGCCGCGGTCTTCCCGCTGTGGACGTTCACGATCATCGCGGGCGCGATCTGGGCGGGCGACGCCTGGGGCCGCTACTGGGGCTGGGACCCCAAGGAGGTCTGGTCGTTCGTCACGTGGATCGTGTACGCCTGCTACCTGCACGCCCGCGCGACGGCCGGCTGGAAGGGCCGCAAGGCCGCCTACCTGGCGCTCTTCGCCTTCGCGACCTGGCTGTGGAACTACTACGGCGTCAACATCTTCATCACCGGCAAGCACTCCTACGCCGGCGTCTGACCTGCACGGGTGCGGATGTTCCGCAACCGGGCCAGGCTGGTGCCATGACCGCGACGATCGGACAGGGCACCAGCCGGACCGAGAACGGAATCCAGCACCTCCACTTCGAGCTGCACCTTCCGCATCCCGTCGAGCACGCCTGGCTCGCCGTGGCCAGTGCGCGGGGGCTGCCGCAGTGGCTCGCCGCCGCCGATGTCCTCGAACCGAGGCTCGGCGGCGCCGTCGTACTGCGCTGGCTCAACCAGGTGGGCGAGCGCCACTCGGGGCGGGTCACCGCGTGGGACGTGGAGCGGATCGCTGAGTACACGCTGGACTCGCTGCACGGGCGGATGCGGTTCCATCTGGAACCGGACGGTACGGCGGGGACGACGCTGCGCTTCACCAACGAGTTCCACGGCGACGACTCCTTGCGCCTGGACTGCCTCGCGGGCTGGCACGACCACTTCGAGTACCTCGCGGAGGCGTTGTCCGGGCATCCGGCGGAGTGGTCGACGTGGACGCCTGATCGGTGGCGCAGATTCCGGGACGTGTACGCGTCGCGGAGTTTTTAGGGGCGCGGGGAACTGCGCGACCAGCCACGGCGGCGCAGCAGTCGAAAGGGAAAGCGAAGCCCTACTTGGGTGGGTTCCCCTGGTCGTCCTCGTCCAGATCCGGCTCCGGCTCGTCCTTCTTGAGCGACTGCAGGAAATCCGGGTTGTCGTCCGGCGCGACCCAGCCGCCGCCGCGTGCCCTGGACGGACGCCGCGCCGTGCGGTCGCGGCCGACGATCAGCCAGGAGATCGAGCCGACCAGCGGAAAGAGCAGCACGAGGATCGCCCAGAGCGGCTTGGGGACGTATCGGACCTCCTGCTCATCGGTGGTGATGCAGTCGATGAACGCGTAGATGCTGAGTGCCAGCGGCACCAGGATCAGCAGCACCCGGAACATGAAGCCGTCCCCCTGCGTGTGGAGTGCCGGGGCCGGGTGACGGCCCCCGTGACAGGTCAAGCGTAGCGAGTAGCCGATACTGGTCCCTATGGCTTACGACGATCTTCGCTCCCTGCTCCGGGCGCTGGAGCGCGAGGGCGACCTGAAGCGCATCAAGGCCGAGGTCGACCCGTATCTGGAGGTCGGTGAGATCGTCGACCGGGTGAACAAGGCCGGCGGCCCCGCCCTGCTCTTCGAGAACGTGAAGGGCGCCTCGATGCCCCTCGCGATGAACGTGTTCGGCACCGACCGCCGCCTCCTGAAGGCGCTCGGCCTCAAGTCGTACGCGGACATCAGCGACAAGATCGGCGGTCTGCTCAAGCCCGAGCTGCCGCAGGGGTTCGTCGGCATCCGCGAGGCCTTCGGCAAGCTCGGCGCGATGACCCACGTACCGCCGAAGAAGGTGAAGTCGGAGAACGCCCCCGTGCAGGAGGTCGTGCTCACCGGCGACGACGTGGACCTGGAGCAGCTGCCCGCGCTGTTCACCTGGCCCGAGGACGGCGGCTCGTTCTTCAACCTGGGCCTCACCCACACCAAGCACCCGGAGACGGGCGTGCGCAACCTCGGCCTGTACCGGCTGCAGCGGCACGACAAGCGCACCATCGGCATGCACTGGCAGATCCACAAGGACAGCCGCAACCACTACCAGGTCGCCGCCCAGCGGGGCGAGAAGCTGCCGGTCGCGATCGCCTTCGGCTGCCCGCCGGCCGTGACGTACGCGTCCACGGCGCCGCTCCCCGGTGACATGGACGAGTACATGCTGGCCGGGTTCATCCAGGGCAAGCGCGTCGAGATGGTCGACTGCAAGACGGTGCCGCTGCAGGTGCCGGCCAGCGCCGAGGTCGTCATCGAGGGCTGGCTGGAGCCCGGCGAGATGCTGCCGGAGGGCCCGTTCGGCGACCACACCGGGTTCTACACGCCGCAGGAGCCGTTCCCCGCCCTCAAGATCGACTGCGTGACGATGCGGAAGCGCCCGCTCCTGCAGTCGATCGTGGTCGGCCGCCCGCCGACGGAGGACGGTCCCCTCGGCCGCGCCACGGAACGCTTCTTCCTCCCGCTCCTCAAGGTGATCGTCCCGGACATCGTGGACTACCACCTGCCGGAGTCCGGCGGCTTCCACAACTGCGCGATCGTCTCGATCGACAAGAAGTACCCGAAGCACGCGCAGAAGGTCATGCACGCCATCTGGGGCGCGCACATGATGTCCCTGACGAAGCTGATCGTCGTCGTGGACAAGGACTGCGACGTGCACGATCTGCACGAGGTCTCCTGGCGCGCGCTCGGCAACACCGACTACGCCCGCGACCTCACGATCGTGGAGGGCCCGGTCGACCACCTCGACCACGCCTCGTACCAGCAGTTCTGGGGCGGCAAGGCGGGCATCGACGCGACGAAGAAGCTGCCCGAGGAGGGCTACACGCGCGACGGCGGCTGGCCGGACATGGTCGAGTCCGACCCGCGCACGGCGGCCCTCGTGGACCGCCGCTGGAAGGAGTACGGACTCAAGTGAGCAGTGCCGCAGCAGCCGTCCCGCAGCCGGGGCGCACGAAGGCCTTCCTGCGTCTGGTCATGATCGAGCACTCGGTGTTCGCGCTGCCCTTCGCGTACATCGCCTCGCTGACCGCGATGTTCCAGCTCGACCGGACCATCCACTGGGGCCGGCTGCTCCTGGTGACGATCGCGATGGTGGGCCTGCGCACGTTCGCGATGGCCGCCAACCGGATCATCGACCGCGAGATCGACGCCCGCAATCCGCGCACCGCCCACCGCGAGCTCGTCACCGGCGCGGTCTCGGTGAAGTCGGCGTGGACGGGCGCGCTGATCGCCCTGATCGTGTTCCTGGGCGCCGCGGCCCTGCTCAACCCCCTCTGCCTGGCCCTGGCCCCCGTCGCGGTGATCCCGATGGTGGTCTATCCGTACGGCAAGAGGTTCACGAACTTCCCGCAGGCGATCCTCGGCCTGGCGCAGGCGATGGGCCCGGTGGGCGCCTGGCTCGCGATCACGGGTTCGTGGTCCTGGGACGCCGTGATCCTGGGCCTGGCCGTGGGCATCTGGATCGGCGGGTTCGACCTGATCTACGCCTGCCAGGACGTGGAGACGGACCGCGAGGTCGGCGTGCTGTCGGTGCCGGCGCGCTTCGGCATCCCGGCGGCGATCCGGGGGGCGCGCGGCTGCCACCTGGTGACGACGGGCCTGTTCGTCTGGTACGCGCTGTCCACGGACGCGGGCGTGTTCTTCTGGCTCGGCCTGGTGATCGCCGCGGCGGCGTTCCTGTACGAGCACACGATCGTGCGGCCCCATGATCTGTCGCGCCTGAACCGTGCGTTCTTCCAGGTCAACGGGTTCATCGGGATCGCGCTGTTCGTGTGCGCGCTGATGGATCTGGTGGTGCGGGGGCTGGGGGCCTGATCAATCGCCGCCGGAGGGGCTGAAATGGTCGGCCCAGCCTGAGAAATCCAGCCCGTCCGGCGTTTGAGGACGAGCCCGGAGGGCGATCGACGGTCACCCGGTCGACGTTGCCGGGCCCCGTGTCCTGCGGAAAAGCACCGCCGCCAGCACCCCACCGAGCAACCCGAACAAGTGCCCCTGCCAACTGACCCCCGTAGCCGTCGGCAGGACCCCCCACAGGATCGAGCCGTACACCGCGAGGACAAGGACGCCGATCAGGACGTCGACCGCGCGGCGGTCCACGAAGCCGCGGACCAGGAGATAGCCGAAGAGGCCGAAGACGACTCCGGACGCTCCGGCCGTCACCGAGTGGGTGGGCGCGAAGAACCAGACGCCGAGGCCGCTGAACACCACGATCAGCGCGACGACGGCGCCGAAGCGGCGAAGCCCGGAGAGCGCGGCCAGGAAGCCGAGGACGAGCAGGGGCACGCTGTTCGTCGCGACGTGGTCGAAGCCGAAGTGCAGGAACGCGGCCGGGACCACGTCCCACAGCTCGCCCGGGACGCGCGGCGTGACGCCGTACGCGTCGAGGGCGTGGCCGCTCGCCACGTCGATCACTTCGAGCACCCACAGCAGGGCCACCCAGGCCACCATCACGACGGCGGCCGTCATCGCGCGCCGCCTGCCGGACGACGGGCTCGAACGCTGCGGTGCGGGGTCTGCGTACGCCATGGGGATCGCCTCCTGGAAGCATCCTGGAACCGCCTCCTGTCCGCTCAACGCCCGGTGGGGTCTGCCCGGTTCCGGCCCTGCGGATAGGCTCGTGGCGTGCAGCCCGTACCCGAACACACCCCGCAGCGCCGACCCTGGGTGGTCGGTGTCTCCGGCGCGTCCGGCACGCCGTACGCCGCGGCCGTGCTGCGCGCACTGCTCGCCGCGGGCGAGAGCGTGGACCTGGTCGTCAGCCGTGCCTCGCGGCTGACGCTGCTCGACGAGACGGGCATCTCGTTCCGCGACGCACACTGGCAGGACGACCTCCGGGAGTGGCTGGCGCGCGGGGCGGACGGCAAGCCGGACGCGTACGCGCCGCTCGATGTGACGGACGTGCGGTACTGGGCGGCGGGCGACCTCGCCGCGGGCCCCTCGTCCGGCTCGTACCCGACGCGCGGGATGCTGATCGTGCCCGCGTCCACGGCCTGCGTGGCCGGAGTCGCGCTCGGGCTCTCGAAGGACCTGCTGCAGCGGACGGCGAGCGTGACGCTCAAGGAGGGGCGGAAGCTGGTCGTCGCCGTGCGGGAGACCCCGCTGAACGGCCAGACGCTGAAGCAGCTCGTCGCGCTCGACGAGGCGGGCGCGACCGTACTGCCCGCCTCACCGGCGTTCTACGCGGGGGCGACGCACATCCAGGACCTGGTGGACTTCGTCGCCGGGCGAGTGCTCGACGCGGCGGGGGTGCCGCACGGCCTGTACCGCCGCTGGGAAGGAGAGCTCGGTGGCGGCTCTCGGGAGGCCTAGGGCCTGCCCTTCTCCTGGAATCTGAAAGATCGCCGGTGATCTGGTAAAAGAATCACAGGGGTGCGACCCTGTGTGCCTTAGATTGAGGCATAGACGCAGACGCCGACGCAGACTCGTGGCATCGCTGAACAATGGAAGGCGCCAGGCATATGGACGCGGTGGACAGGCAGCTCATCCAGGCCCTGAGGGAGAACGGCAGGGCCTCGTACGCCGAACTCGGCCGGCTCGTCGGCCTCTCCGGCCCCTCCGTCACCGACCGCATCAACCGCCTGGAGGCGGCGGGCGTGATCACGGGCTATCGCGCGACCGTCGACTCGGCCGCCCTCGGCCTCGGTGTGACCGCTCTGGTCGGCATCTCCCTGTCCGACGCCACGGACCACGAGGACGTGGCGTACCGCCTCAAGGACCTCGGCGAGATCGAGGACTGCTGGTTCATCGCGGGTGACGACTCGTACATGCTCAAGGTGCGCGTCGACGACGTGGACGGTCTGGAGAAGACCATCCGCCGGCTGAGCGGCACGAAGGGCGTCTCGCGTACCCGTACCACGATCGTGCTCTCCACCAAGTGGGAGAACCGGGTCGGGGAACTGCCCGAAGAGGTCTGACGCGCAGCGTCGTGGGGGCACCTCCCGCCCGAAGGGTGGGGGAAGTACGGTTGGCGGCAGTTGTCGTAGCGAGAGGTTGAGGCATGGACGCGGGACTCAAGCGGGACCTTGAGCAGAAGGTGCTGGCCGGTGAGCGGCTGTCCCGCGAGGACGGGATCGCTCTCTACGACTCGGACGACCTGGCCTGGCTCGGCAGTCTCGCCCACGAGGTGCGCACCCGTAAGAACGGTGACGTGGTGCACTTCAACGTCAACCGCCACCTCAACATGACGAACGTGTGCACCGCGTCGTGCGCGTACTGCTCGTTCCAGCGCAAGCCGGGCGAGAAGGACGCGTACACGATGCGCATCGAGGAGGCGGTGAAGCTCGCCCAGGAGATGGAGGGCGAGAACCTCACCGAGCTGCATATCGTCAACGGCCTGCACCCCAACCTGCCGTGGCGCTACTACCCGCGCTCGCTGAGCGCCCTCAAGGAAGCCCTGCCGGACGTCTCCCTCAAGGCCTTCACCGCCACCGAGATCCACCACTTCGAGACCATCTCCGGCATGCCCGCCTCCGAGATCCTCGACGAGCTGATCGAGGCCGGCCTCGAGTCGCTGACCGGCGGCGGCGCGGAGATCTTCGACTGGGAGGTCCGGCAGCACATCGTGGACCACGCCACCCACTGGGAGGACTGGTCGCGCATCCACCGCCTCGCGCACGAGAAGGGTCTGAAGACCCCGAGCACGATGCTGTACGGGCACATCGAGGAGCCCCGGCACCGCGTCGACCACGTGCTGCGCCTGCGTGAACTGCAGGACGAGACCGGCGGGTTCCAGGTCTTCATCCCGCTGCGCTACCAGCACGACTTCGTCGACATGCAGGACGGCAAGGTCCGCAACCGGCTGCAGGCGCGCACGCAGATGGCCACCGGCGCCGAGGCCCTGAAGACCTTCGCGGTCTCGCGCCTCCTCTTCGACAACGTCCCGCACGTCAAGGTCTTCTGGGTGATGCACGGCGTGCAGACCGCCCAACTCGCCCTGCAGCACGGCGCGGACGACATGGACGGCTCGGTCGTCGAGTACAAGATCACGCACGACGCCGACAACTACGGCACGCCCAACAAGCTCACCCGCGAGGACCTGCTCGACCTGATCCGCGACGCAGGCTTCCGCCCGGTCGAGCGGAACACCCGGTACGAGATCATCCGCGAGTACGAAGGCCCGGACCCGGAGCGCCGCGAGGCCCCGCAGCCGATGCGCTTCTGAGGCGCACGCTCCATGGCGCTGCGCTTCGTCTTCGAACCCCGGGTCGGTCCCGACCTCGGCCGGGACATCGTCCGGCTGTGGGCGGACGTCACCAACGCGGGCGGCGCCGTCGGCTTCGTCCCGCCGGTCACCGCGGAGTCCGTCCGGCCCGAGTGGCTGAAGCACCTGGAGTCCATGGCCGACGGCCGCACCCGGCTTCTCGTGGGGTATGACGAAGAGGGCGCCGTCGCCGCGACGGCCTTCCTCGCCCTCAACGCGCACCGCCTGATGCGCCACTGGCTCTGGCTCTACACCGTGATGCTGCACCCCGCCCACCAGGGCAAGGGGTACGGCCGGGAGCTGATGGCCGCGGCCGGTGACGCGGCCCGCTCGCTCGACGGGATCGAGGGCATCCGCCTCACCTGCCGCGGCGGCGAGGGCCTGGAGCGGTTCTACGAGTCCTGCGGCTACAAGGAGGTCGGCCGGGTGCCGTCCGCGATCCGCGTCGCCCCGCACGACCTCCGGGACGACGTCACGATGTGGCTCCCGCTGCACTGAATCCGATGGGCTGAGCCCCCTGAGCTGATCCATTTGCGGGCGTGCTTCACTAGTCGGACACCCCGCAGACGTACGAGCAGAGAGAAGGCGAGCCGTGGCACCGAAGCCGAGCGCCACCGTCCGGTACACCGCGATGCGGCTTGGCATCTTCGCCGCCTGCTTCTTCGCGATCTGGGGACTCGTCTTCCTCGGCGTGCTGCCGCGCGGCCTCGGCGACTCGAACCTGCTGTGGGTGCTCGTGCTCGCCATCGTCGTCTCCGCGCCGCTCAGCTTCGTGCTGCTGCGCGGGCAGCGCGAGGAGATGTCCGCGCAGATCGTCGGCTCGGTCGACCGCGCGAAGTCCAAGCTGGCGGACAACCGCAGCATGGAGGACGGCGTGCGGGAGCTGTAACACGTACGTCACCGCGTACGTCAACGCGTAGTCAACGCGTACGTCGTCGAGAGCTGTAACTCTCGTCACAGACACATCGGCACCCCGGTGACCGAGCAGCCGCTCGGAGGCCGGGGTGCCTGCGTTTTCGTGCCTCATCCGGGGTGGATGGCTGGAAATCCTCCCCAAAGACACCCTTTGATGTTCTCAAAGTTCAAGTGTTAACGTGTTCGACATGAAGACAGCAGTTGCGCCCCGCACCGCCGTGAGCGGTCCGCTCATGGGCACGAGCGTTCCGCTCGTCGCGCGCCTGCATGTCGACCTCTGCCGCTGCATGTCCGCGGCCTGTTGCCGCGTCTGAGCGACATCAATGCAGTGGCGCCGCGCACTCCTTTCCGCGGCAGCCGCTCCACGCAAGTCACGCCATGCCACACGCATGAGCACGTACGTCCCTGACCGCGCGTCTTCACCGGAGTGTGTCCGTGTCCGCGAATTCCCCCGCCGCCACCGAGAAGCCGTCGGGCTTCCGAATACCCAAGGTCCCGTTCTGGGCCCAGATCGTCGCCGGTCTGGTCCTCGGTGTCCTGCTCGGCTGGCTGGCCCGGAGCCAGGACGTCTCCTGGCTCGTCACCACCCTCGACAAGGTCGGCTCGATCTTCGTCCAGCTGCTCAAGCTGGCCGTCGCGCCGCTCGTCTTCTTCGCCATCCTGGTGTCGATCACCAACCTGCGTAAGGTCAACAACGCCGCGCGGCTGGCGACGCGCACGCTGCTCTGGTTCATGATCACCTCGCTGATCGCGGTGGTCATCGGCCTCGCCATCGGTCTGCTGACCAACCCCGGCGCCGGTACCGGCCTCACTCCGAAGGACGGCGCGAAGCCGGAGAGCGCGGGCACCTGGCTGGACTTCCTCACCGGCATCATCCCGGAGAACGTGATCACGCCGTTCACCGAGCTGAACGTCCTGCAGATCGTCTTCATGGCCGCCGTCGCCGGTATCGCCATCCTGAAGATCGGCGAGAAGGCCAAGCCGATCCTGGACCTCAGCGAGTCGGTCCTGACGCTGCTGCAGAAGGCCCTGTGGTGGGTCATCAAGCTCTCCCCGATCGGCACCGTCGGCCTCATCGGCTACGCCATCGCCACGTACGGCTGGGACCTGATCGGCAAGTACGCGACCTTCACCGCGGACATCTACATCGGCTGCGCCCTGGTGCTGTTCGGCGTCTACCCGCTGCTGCTCGCGACCGTGGCCAAAGTCAACCCGCTGAAGTTCTTCAAGGGCGCCTGGCCCGCGATCCAGCTGGCCTTCGTCTCCCGCTCCTCGGTCGGCACCATGCCGGTCACCCAGAAGGTCACCGAGCGCCTCGGCGTCCCGAAGGACTACACCTCCTTCGCCGTCCCGTTCGGCGCGACGACCAAGATGGACGGCTGCGCCGCGATCTACCCGGCGATCGCCGCGATCTTCGTCGCGCAGATCTTCGACGTGCAGATGGGCATCAAGGAGTACATCCTGATCGCCTTCGTCTCCGTCGTCGGCTCCGCCGCCACCGCCGGTCTGACGGGCGCCACGGTCATGCTGACGCTGACCCTGTCGACGCTCGGCCTGCCGATGGAGGGCGTGGGCCTGCTCCTCGCCATCGACCCGATCGTGGACATGATGCGCACCGCCACCAACGTGGCCGGCCAGTCGGTCATCCCGATCCTGGTCGCGGCCCGGGAGAACATCCTGGACCGCAAGGCGTACGACAGCGCGTCCTCGTCCCTTACGGACGAGCCGCTCGACGAGTCGGCTGACGCGGCGGACAGCGACCGGCAGGCCGTGCCGGTGCCTGCCTGACGCGGTGAGCGTCACCCCCTCGTGGTGAACCCGCGCCCCGGACCGGGAAACTGGTCCGGGGCGCGGTCGTACGTAGGGGGGACCAGTGAGCAGGACGTGGGTCTGGGTTGTGCCCGGGGCCGGAGTCGTGACCGGCGGGCTCGGGGCGTGGCTGCTCGGGCGGGCCTGGCGGGACTGTGACATCGGGATCAACGCGGCGGCGAACTCGCTCCCGCTGGCGCTGGTCTTCCTCGGGCTCACCGCCGTGGCGGCGCTCTGGTGGTGGCTCGCGCTGTCCCGGCTCGGGGCGGCCGGACCGGCAGGCGCCGTGCTCGGCTCGCTGCTCCTCGTCTGGGGCGTGCTGGCCTGGCTGCACGCGCCCGCCGAGTACCCGGCGCCCCTCTGCCCGCCGGGCAACGTGCCGCCGTGGTGGCCGGAACTGCTGCCGCTCTGAGTGAGGTGCGCTTGTCCGGAGTCGTAGGCTTACCGCGGAGTAATCGTGAATCGGGGAGGGCGACCGGCGTGGGCGCTGTGAAGGGCAAGCGGATGCCGCGGGCCGTACGGGAACGGCAGATGATGGACGCCGCCGTGCGGACCTTCGCCCAGCGCGGGTACCGGGCCGCGTCCATGGACGAGATCGCGGAGCTCGCCGGGGTGTCCAAGCCGCTGGTCTACCTCTATCTGAACTCCAAGGAAGAGCTGTTCACCGCGTGCATCCGCCGGGAGGCGGCGGCGCTCGTCGAGGCGGTGCGGTCGGCGATCACGCCCGGCGAGCCCGCCGACGCTCAACTCTGGTCCGGGCTGCGGGGGTTCTTCACGCACACCGCCGAACACCCGGACGGCTGGGCGGTCCTGCACGCACAGGCCCGCACTCAGGGCGAGCCGTTCGCGCGCGAGGTCGCCGTGATGCGCGAGGAGATCGTGGCGTTCGTGACGCTGCTGATCGCGGAGGCCGCCCGGGAGGCGCACCGCAACCCGTCGCTGCCCGAACGCGAGGTGGCCGGCCTGGCGGAGGCCCTGGTGGGAGCGGCGGAGGCCCTCGCGGTCTGGGCGAACACCGCGGAGGGCGTCACCGCGAAGCAGGCCGCGACCACGCTGATGAACTTCGCCTGGGCGGGCTTGGGGAACCTGATGCGGGGGGAGCCCTGGTCCCCGCCCCGATAGGAGCGCGGGGCTGTGACATCGTGCGGCTCCCCGCCCTGATAGGGGCGCGGGGCCAGTGACATCGTGCGGCTCCGCCGCGTGGGCGCGAAAGCCGAGCCCCGTACGACCCGCGCCTACCGGACGAACCCGCTCAGGTGCACCCGTTCCCCCGCCCCCCGCAACGCGAACCGCTCACCCTCCGCACCGTAGGAAACCCGCCCCGGCAGCAGCACCGGCGCCCTGAACTCGGCGTGCACCCGCACCGACCCCTCCGCGCCGTGCTCGGCGAGGCACCGCGCGACCGTCCACATCCCATGGGCGATGGCCCGCGGAAACCCGAACAGCTTCGCCGTGAGCGGGTGCAGGTGGATGGGGTTGCGGTCGCCGGAAGCCGCCCCGTACCGCCGCCCGAGATCCCCGGGCAGGTCCCACTCGGCGCGCACGGGCAACGGCCCGTCGGCCGCGGCGCGCTCGGGACCCGGCCCCTCGTACGACGTGGAGTGGCGCGCGAGGTACGTACTGCGGGACTCCCAGACCAGCTCCCCGGCGAGCCGTGCCTCGGTGACGAGGAGAGCCTCCGTTCCGCGTCGGTGCGGGCTCAACTTCTCGGCGTACACCGTGAGTTCGGGCCGTTCGTCGGCGGAGAGCGGCCGGTGCTGGTCGACGGCGAACGTCGTATGGACGAGACCGAGCAGCGGCAGCGGAAACTCACGGGCCGCCATCAGCCGCATGGCCAGCGGAAAGCCCAGGATGTGCGGATACGTCACCGGGAGCTCGGCGCTCGACGCAGTGGATCCGGACCCCGGGAAGCCGCACACCGCCCGGTATGCGGCCAGCCGGCCCGGGTCGATCGCCGCATCCCGCAGCACCAGCCGCGTCGGCGGGGCGACGGCACCCTCCGCGACCCGCTTCAGCGGGGACCGCAGCGCACCCCGTGCGAGCAGCGGCGTGAGGCTCGGTGCGGAGTCGAGTCGTACGACCGTCATCGTCAGGCCCCCAGAAGGCTCTGGCCGCAGACGCGGACGACCTGGCCGTTGACCGAGCCGGAGGCCGGGTCGGCGAACCAGGCGGTGGTCTCCGCGACGTCGACCGGAAGGCCGCCCTGCGCGAGGGAGTTCATGCGGCGGCCCGCCTCGCGGATGAAGAGCGGTACGGCGGCGGTCATCCTGGTCTCGATGAAGCCGGGCGCGACCGCGTTCACGGTGACGCCGTGCTCGGCGAGCGCGCGCGGCGCGAGGGAGCGGACCAGGCCGATGATCCCGGCCTTGGCGGCCGCGTAGTTGGTCTGGCCGACGTTGCCCGCGATCCCCGCGATGGACGCGGTGGCGACGATCGCCCCGCCGCGGTTCAGGGTGCCGGACGCGAGCAGCGAGTCCGTCGTACGCAGCACGGCCGCGAGGTTGACCTCCAGGACCGAACTCCAGCGCTCGGCGGGCATGTTGGCGAGCTTGCGGTCCCGCGTGATGCCGGCGTTGTGGACCAGCACGTCCAGGCCGGCCACGCCCTCGGGGAGTGCGGCGGCGATCCGCTCGCCCGCGTCGTCGGCGGTGATGTCGAGCGGCAGCGCGGTCCCGCCGAGCCGCTCGGCGAGCTGCGCCAACTCGTCCTGGGCGGACGGGATGTCGAGGACGACGACCTGCGCGCCGTCCCGCGCGAGGGTCTCCGCGACCGAGGCGCCGATGCCCCGCGCCGCACCCGTGACCAGAGCGGTACGCCCGCCGAGCGGCCGGCCCGGCTCGACGGCCTCCGGGGCTACGGCCTCCCGGTCGACCGAGGACGCGCCCACCTCGATCACCTGACCGCTGACGTAGGCGGACTTGGGCGAGAGCAGAAACCGCAGCGTCGACTCGGCCGCCGCCGCGGAGTCGGTACGGACGAGACGGACCAGCGTGACCGTACGGCCACGGCCTGCCTCCTTGCCGAGGGAGCGCACGAACCCTTCGAGGCCCTGCTGGACGGCGGCCTGGTGGTGGTCCGCGGCCGAGGGCGCCGAGCCGAGCACGACGATCCGGCCGCCCGGCGCGACGGAGCGCACCACGGGGTGCAGGGCGGCGTGCACCCCCGCGAGTGCGCCGACGTCGGCGACGCCGGTGGCGTCGAGCACGACGGCGGCGGGCCGCTCGGTGCCTGATTCGAGTCCGGTGCGGGCGAGCACCTCGTCCAGGCCCTTGAGCGCGGAGGAACCGGCGGTCAGCCGCAGCAACGGGCCGTCCAGGGACGGGTGTTCGGCCGACCAGCGGCGCAGCGGGGCGGGCTGCGGGAGCCCGAGCCTGCGGGTCAGGAAGCGGCCGGGCGCGGTTCCGGTGAAGTTCAGATAGCGGTCGGCCATTGTCCAACTCCCAGCTCGGTCGTAAATTTACTTCTGAGTAAGGTTACTCAAGAGTCAGGAGCTGGTCGAGATGAGCACCGAAGAAGCCGCCGGGAACGGCGGAGCCGGCGGAAGCAGTGGTGACCGAGGGGAGGGCGGGGTCCGCCGCGTCGCGGTCATCGGCGGGAGCCGTATCCCGTTCGCCCGTTCCGACGGCCCGTACGCCACCGCGTCCAACCAGGAGATGCTCACGGCCGCGCTCGACGGCCTCGTCGACCGCTTCGGGCTGCACGGCAGCCGCGTCGGCGAGTTCGTCGCGGGCGCCGTCCTCAAGCACAGCCGGGACTTCAACCTCGCGCGCGAGACGGTCCTCGGCTCCGCACTCGACCCGCGCACTCCCGCGTACGACATCCAGCAGGCCTGCGGCACCGGCCTGCAGGCCGTGATCGCCGCCGCCAACAAGATCGCGCTCGGCCAGCTCGACAGCGCGATCGCGGGCGGCGCCGACACCGCGAGCGACGCCCCGCTCGGCGTCAACGACAAACTGCGCAAGATCCTCCTGGAGGCGCGCCGGGCGAAGTCGGCAGGCGCCCGGGCCAGGGCCCTCGCGAAGATCCGCCCCGGCCACCTCGTCCCGGACATCCCGCGCAACGCCGAGCCGCGTACGCACCGGTCGATGGGCGAGCACGCGGCCGTGACGGCGCGGGAGTGGGGCGTGCGCCGCGAGGACCAGGACGCGCTCGCCGCCACCAGCCACCAGCGGCTCGCCGCGGCCTACGACCGGGGCTTCCTCGACGCCCTCGTCGTGCCCTTCCGCGGCCTGGAGCGGGACCAGAACCTGCGCCCCGACTCCACGGTCGGGAAACTCGCCAGGCTCAAGCCGGTGTTCGGCACCGACGGCCCCGACCCGACCATGACGGCGGGCAATTCGACCCCGCTCACCGACGGCGCCGCGACCGTGCTGCTCGCCGACGAGGAGTGGGCGGCCGCGCGCGGCCTCACCCCGCTCGCGTACCTCACGACGTACGAGACGGCCGCCGTCGACTTCGTGGACGGCGACGTGACCGGCAGGGGCGGCGACGGACTCCTCATGGCCCCGGCGTACGCGGTGCCGCGGATGCTGGAGCGGGCCGGGCTCGGTCTGGCCGACTTCGACCTGGTCGAGGTGCACGAGGCGTTCGCCTCGCAGGTCCTCGCCACGCTCGCCGCCTGGGAGAAGGCGGGCCTCGGCCCGGTCGACCGGGACCGCCTCAACGTCGCCGGCTCGTCCCTCGCCACCGGCCACCCCTTCGCCGCGACCGGCGCCCGGATCGTCGCCACGCTCGCCGAACTCCTCGCCGAACGGGACGCTCCCGCACGGGGGTTGATCTCCATCTGCGCGGCCGGCGGACAGGGCGTGACCGCGATCCTCGAACGCGCCTGACGGCCCCTGACGGCCACCGAACCACTCACCCTCAAGGAGTCGCGTGCCCCGTAAGACCCCGGCCCCCGCGCCGCCCCCGCTCGTCGAGCCGCACAAGACCGTCACGGACGGCGTCGTACGCGAGGTGTCCGTGCCGCCCCTCGCGCCCGTGGTGACCGTGGGCTCGCTCGCGGACATACCGTACGACAACGCCGAACAGGCGCCCACCGAGGCCGTGTTGAGCCGCAAGGAAGCCGACGGCACGTGGCGGGAGGTGACGGCGCGGCAGTTCGCCGACGAGGTGCGGGCACTCGCCAAGGGGCTGATCGCGCACGGCCTGCGCCCCGGCGACCGGCTCGCGATCATGGCGCGTACGACGTACGAGTGGACGCTCCTCGACTTCGCCGCCTGGTCGGCGGGCCTGGTCACCGTCCCCGTCTACCCGACCTCGTCCGCCTTCCAGACCCGCTGGATCCTCCAGGACTCCGGGGCGGTCGCCGTCGCCGTGGAGACCGCGGGGCAGGCCGCCGCGCTCGGCCCCGAACGCGACCGGCTGCCGGACCTCGCGCACGTGTGGACCTTCGCCGACCTGCCCGCCGTGGCCGGAGCGGGCGACGGCCTCGACGACGTCGAGGCGGACAAGCGGCGCGCGGCCCTCACCCCCGACTCCACCGCCACCCTCATCTACACCTCCGGCACCACCGGCCGCCCCAAGGGCTGCGTCCTCACCCACGGCAACTTCTTCGCCGAGGTCGACAACGCCATCGAACTCCTGCACCCGGTCTTCAAGTCCCTCACCAAGGAGCCCGCCTCCACCCTCCTCTTCCTCCCCCTCTCGCACGTCTTCGGACGGATGGTCGCCATCGGCTGCCTGCGCGCCCGCGTACGGCTCGGGCACGCGCCCAGCATCCAGACCGAGGACCTGCTCGCCGACCTCGCCGGCTTCAAGCCGACCTTCCTGCTTGCCATCCCGTACGTCCTGGAGAAGGTCTTCAACACCGGCCGCGCCACCGCCGAGAAGCTCGGCCGCGCCGCCTCCTTCGACCGCGCGGCGAACATCGCCCGGCGCTACGGGGAGGCGGTCGAGGCCGCCGAACACGGCACCGGCCCCGGCCCCACGGTCGGCCTCAAGGTGGCCCGCGCGCTCTACGACCGGCTGGTCTACCGGCGCATCCGGGCGGCCCTCGGCGGCAAGGTGCGGTACGCGATCTGCGGCGGCTCCCCGCTCGGCCGACGGCTCGCGGCGTTCTACGCGGGCGCCGGGATCCAGATCTACGAGGGGTACGGCCTCACGGAGACCACCGCCGCCGCCACGGTCACCCCACCGCTGCGGCCCCGCCTCGGCACCGTGGGCTGGCCGCTGCCCGGCACGGCGGTGCGGATCGCGGACGACGGCGAGGTGCTGCTCTCCGGCGGCCAGGTCTTCCACGGCTACTGGGACGGGCAGTCGGGCACGTCCGCCCCCGCCTACGACAAGTGGTTCGGCACCGGGGACGTGGGCGCCCTCGACGCGGACGGCTACCTCTCCATCACCGGCCGGAAGAAGGACATCCTCATCACCACGGGCGGCAAGAACGTCGCCCCCGCGCCCCTGGAGGACTGGCTGCGCGCGCATCCGCTGGTCGGCCAGTGCATGGTCATCGGCGACAACCGCTCGTACGTCGCCGCGCTGCTCACCCTCGAACCGGACGGCATCGCGCACTGGCGCCGGATGATGAAGAAGCAGGACGTGCCGATGGCTGAGCTCGTCCAGGACCCGGAGCTCCTGGAGACCCTCCAGAAGGCGGTCGACGAGGCCAACAAACTGGTCTCCCGCGCGGAATCCATCCGCCGCTTCCGGGTCCTCCCGGTCGACTTCACGGAGGAGGCGGGCCATCTCACGCCATCCCTGAAGCTCAGGCGTGCGGCGATCGAGACGGCTTTCGCACCGGAGATAGACCACTTGTACGCCCAACGCCGCCCATCCTGACCCTCCCCCTCCCAGGCCCCCAACGAAGAGGCCTGGGGGCTTACCCCCCCAGGCCCCCCGATCCCGGGGCTTCACCCCTGGACCTTGCTTCGGGGTTCACCCCCGGGCCCTGCTCGGGGTTCTCGCCCTCGGGCCCGCTCGGGGTTCTCGCCTTCGGCCCCTGCTCGGGGTTGTGGCCTCCGGGCCCTGCTCGGCGTTGCGGGCTCCCGCTCGGGGCTGCGGCCCTTCGCCGTGCTTTCGGGGGCTGCAGTTCCCGTGTGCCCCGCTCGGGTCTGCTGCCCTTGGGCTTTGTTTCGGGGTTGCGCTCCCAGGCCTTGCTCGGTCTGCTGCCCTTGGGCTTTGTTTCGGGGTTGCGCTCCCAGGCCTTGCTCGGTCTGCTGCCCTTGGGCTTTGTTTCGGGGCTGCGCCCCCAGGCCCTGCTCGGGGCTGCCGCCCTTGGACCTTGGTTCGAGGCCCCGGGGGCCCCGCTCGGGGTTGCGGCCCCTTCGCCCCGCTGCGCGGGTTGCGGCCCCTCCTCCCCGCTGCGCGGGCTGCGGATCCTGGCTCCTGCCGGGGCTGCCGCTTCCGGGGTTCCGCTCTGGGCTGCTGCTCTCGGGCTTCTGGCTTCGGGGGTTGTGTCCCCGGCCGCCATCCCGTGGGCCGCGCCCTCGGACCGCTCTGACGGCTGTCGCTGCTGGAGACCGCTCCGAGGGCCAGCCCTCGGCCGCCCTCCTCAAACCCGGAGGAGCTGAGATGTGCGGGCGTCGGCATGCACGGGGAGCGAGCCCGATTTCAGCCCGTCCGGCGTTTGAGGACGAGCGCGGAGCGCGACTGGGGGCCAGGGGCGGAGCCCCGGAGTGGGGCCCGGGGGAGCGAGCCTGATTTCAGCCCGTCCGGCGTTTGAGGACGAGCCCGAAGGGCGATCGGGGGTTCGGGGCGGAGCCCCCGAGCAGGGGGCAGGGGGCGCGCCCCAGGAGCCGTCCGCTGAGGACTTCGGGAAGGGGCGGGGAGGGGAGAGAGCAGCAAGGGCCGGGAGGCGGCGCCCCCACCCCCCGCCTATCGTGACCCGAGAAGCACCCGCACGGAGGGTCACCACATGCGCACACGCAGTGTGATAGCCGGAGCCGCCGCGCTCGCCCTCCTGGGCACCGGCGCCCCGGGGGCCACCGCATCCGACCGCGTCCCCGACCTGCGCCGCTTCTACCAGCAGAAGGTCACCTGGGGCGACTGCAAGGGCCTGACCGGGGCACCCGACGGGATGCAGTGCGGCCGCGTGACCGTCCCACTCGACTACGCCGCCCCCGAGAAGGGCACGATCGACCTCGCCCTGAACCGCATCCCCGCCTCCGGCGACAGCCGCGGCTCACTGCTCGTGAACTTCGGCGGCCCGGGCGGCCCGGGCGTGGCCGGACTCGTCGGCTCGGCCAAGCAGTTCGAGGACCTGGCCAAGGGCTACGACATCGTCGGCTTCGACCCGCGCGGCGTCGGCACCAGCTCCCCGGTGACCTGCGGCGACGGCAGCGACATGCCGGACGAGCCGCTGGCCGACGACGCGAGCACCGTCCTGAGGCAGGCGACCGAGCAGTGGCAGGTGTGCCGCAAGCACTCGGGCCCGGTCGCGGACCACATCGGCACCATCAACGTCTCCCGCGACCTGGACGTCATGCGCGACGCCCTCGGCGACGACAAGCTCAACTTCTTCGGCTTCTCGTACGGAACCCGCCTCGGCGCCGTCTACACCGGCCAGTTCCCGCACAAGGTGGGCCGCATGGTCCTCGACGGCGTCGACACGCTCACCGAGCCGATGGTGGAGCAGACGCGGGTGGCCGTCGAGGGCCAGCAGACCGCGCTCGACAACTTCGTCACCTGGTGCTCCCGGAACGCCGGCTGCGTCCTGGGCGACAACTCGCGGGACGCCAGGCAGAACATGACCGAGCTGGTGAACCAACTGAACGAGCGCCCCATCCCGCTCGGCGACGACGGGGAGTACGGCGGCGACGACCTGGTCAACGCCCTCGGCACGGCCCTCTACCACCGCGACGCCTGGCCCTACCTCTCCCAGGCCCTCGCCAACGTGGTCGCCGACCGCGACCCGCGGGCGCTGCTCCGCCTCACCGGCGTACCGATCCCGCCCCCGGACGAGTACGCCGGTCGGGGCATCGTCGCCCAGAAGGACGTCCCGCCGGACAACTTCGGCGTCGCGCTCGCCATGGTGAACTGCGCCGACGACCCGGACCGGCTCACCGCAGCCCAGCTCTCCGACACGAAGCTGATCAAGAGCCTCGTCGACGACTACACCGAGGCGTCCCCGATCTTCGGCCCCGCCCGCCTCGAACAGGTCCTGCTCTGCGCCGGCCAGCCCAAGGGCACCGACTTCATCCGCGGGATCCACGACGTCGACACCCCGCGCTTCCTGCTCGTCGGCACCCGCGGCGACCCGGCCACCCCGTACCGGTGGGCCGTCGAGACCGCCCAGCGCCTCGGCGACCAGGCCGTCCTCCTGGACAACCACGGCGACGGCCACACCGGCTACTTCTCGTCCAAGTGCGTGGCCCAGAAGGCCGACGACTTCCTGCTGTACGGCGAGTTGGGCCGCGGCGGCCTCTACTGCGGCGAGGAGTAGGCCTCAATGCGAGGGGCTCGCCTCCCGGTACCACGAGAAGTATGCGAGAGGGACTCGCCTCCCTGTACCACGAGAAGTATGCGAGAGGGAAAGGCACCGGGAAATCCCCGCGACCGAAGGTGGTCAATTATTGAACTTCTTCGGGGCCGCGGGGAAGGGGGCCAGTTTGCCGATGCGCGGGCATTCCCATTCCCTCGGTTCCCGTCCCTGGACAGCGAAAGCCGACGCGGACAAAAGGCAGGAGCCCCGCCGCCGCACGAAGCGGGGGCGAGGCTCCTTGGGTACTGCTATCCGTACCGGATCAGAACCGAGAGGTTCCTGGCCTGATTAGGCCGGGGTGACGTTCTCGGCCTGCGGGCCCTTGGGGCCCTGCGTGACGTCGAACGTCACGGCCTGGTTCTCCTCGAGGGAGCGGAAGCCAGACGCGTTGATCGCGGAGTAGTGGACGAAGACATCCGGGCCGCCGCCTTCCTGGGCGATGAAGCCAAAGCCCTTTTCAGCGTTGAACCACTTCACGGTTCCGGTAGCCATAAAGCCCTCCCATGGGCCAAAGAGTGTCCCTGCTCCAGAACCCCACGCGTGTCAAGCACAACCGCAAAAGTCTGAAAACGACGAGAGCCCGCGGTCACATGCTCCGCAGGCTCTGTACTGCAAGGGAAACTAAACTGCAACTTGCGGCGAGCCTAGCACGCAGTCGGCCGTAAGCGATAGAGGGCAAGATCACGTCACCCGGATGTCCGACAAGCGGCGCGAAGTCGTTGAGATCCGTGCATCCGGGGGACGCCGGGGCGCCTCATCAAGGACGCGTGGCGGACCCAGGCGAGGCACCGTATCGCGCGGGGGCTAGCCTCGCGATGTGGACAATTCTCCTCGCAACCGCCCGCGCGTCGGGCACATCCAGTTCCTGAACTGCCTGCCCCTGTACTGGGGTCTCGCGCGGACGGGAACCCTGCTCGACCTGGAGCTCACGAAGGACACCCCGGAGAAGCTCAGCGAGCGGCTCGTACGCGGTGATCTGGACATCGCCCCGATCACCCTCGTGGAATTCCTCAAGAACTCCGACCGGCTCGTGGCCATGCCGGACATCGCCGTGGGCTGCGACGGGCCCGTGATGTCCTGCGTGATCGTGTCGCAGCTGCCGCTCGACCAGCTCGACGGGGCCAGGGTCGCGCTCGGCTCCACGTCCCGTACCTCCGTACGGCTCGCGCAGCTGCTGCTCGCCGAGAGCGTCGGCGTCACGCCCGACTACTACACGTGCCCGCCCGACCTCGGCCTGATGATGCGCGAGGCGGACGCCGCCGTGCTCATCGGGGACGCGGCGCTGCGCGCCAACCTGCACGACGGGCCGCGCCTCGGCCTCCAGGTCCACGACCTCGGCCAGATGTGGAAGGACTGGACGGGCCTGCCGTTCGTCTTCGCCGTCTGGGCCGCCCGGCGCGACTACCTGGAGCGCGAGCCCGAGGTGGTGCACAAGGTGCACGAGGCGTTCCTCGCCTCCCGGGACGTGTCCCTGGAGGAGGTCACCAAGGTCGCCGAGCAGGCGGCCCGCTGGGAGAGCTTCGACGCGAGCGTCCTGGAGCGCTACTTCACGACGCTCGACTTCCGCTTCGGTCCTGACCAGCTCGCCGGAGTGCGCGAGTTCGCCCGCCGGGTCGGCCCCAGCACGGGTTTCGACGCGGACGTACGGGTCGACCTGCTGCAGGCCTGATCCGCCCCTGGCCCGCCCCACCCCCTCGCCCCGTAGGCTGCTGGAGGACGGGCGGGACAACGCGGGACAACGGGGGAGGGGCCTCATGCAGCCGCTGGATGCCGGAGAGCCGACCGCCGTCGGGCCGTACCGGCTGCTCGGCCGGCTCGGCGCGGGCGGCATGGGCCGGGTCTACCTGGGGCGCAGCTCCGGCGGCCGCACCGTCGCCGTCAAGGTCGTCCACCCGCACTTCGCGCTCGACGAGGAGTTCCGGGCCCGCTTCCGGCGCGAGGTCGACGCCGCGCGCCGGGTCGGCGGGGCCTGGACGGCGCCCGTGCTCGACGCCGACCCGGAGGCCTCGGTGCCCTGGGTCGCCACCGGGTACGTCGCAGGACCGCCGCTGAACCGTGCCGTGGGCGAGCGCGGTGTGCTGCCCTCGCTGCCCGAGCAGGCGGTACGCGTCCTGGGCGCGGGCCTCGCCGAGTCGCTCGCCGCGGTGCACGCCCTCGGCCTGGTCCACCGTGACGTGAAGCCGTCCAACGTGCTGCTCACCCTGGACGGCCCACGCCTGATCGACTTCGGCATCGCCCGCGCCACCGACGGCACGGCCTCGCTGACCTCGACCGGCGTCTCCGTGGGCTCGCCCGGCTACATGGCGCCCGAGCAGATCCTCGGCAAGGGCGTCACCGGCGCCGCCGACGTCTTCTCGCTCGGCGCGGTCCTGGCGTACGCGGCGACGGGCGGCGCGCCCTTCGCCGGTGACTCCTCGGCCGCGCTGCTCTACAAGGTCGTCCACGAGGAGCCCGAACTCCACCTCCCGGAAGGGGAGTTGCGCGCGCTCGTCGCCGACTGCCTCGCCAAGGACCCGGCCGCCCGGCCCACGCCCGAGGAGATCGCCCGGCGGCTCGCGCCCGAGGGTGCCTCCGCCCTCGCGGTCTCCGGCTGGCTGCCCGGGCCGCTGGTCGAGCAGGTCAGCCGCAGCGCCGTCAGCCTCCTCGACCTGGAGGCCCAGCCCGAACCGGCCTCGGGGCTCGTGGAGTTCAGCAACCCCTCGGTGGGCCGGCCGCCCGCGCCCGCGCCCGACGCGGGTACGGGGCCCGGGTCCACGAGCACCGGCTCGGACGGCGGCCCCGCCTCCCGCCACTTCGACCCGCGCAGCGCCGAGCCCCCGCCGCCCGGCGTGCCCGGTTTCGGGCCGCCCGACCCGACGTACGCCGAGGACGCCGCCCGGCACGCCACCGCCACCTCGGCCTCCTCTTCCGGCGGGCCGGAAGGGGCCGGTGCCGTACCGCCGCAGCGTGGCCGCCTCGCGGTGACCGTGGACGCGGGCAGCACGCCGGGCGAGGGCGGCCGGGGGCGGCGGATGAGCTGCACCGTGGCGCTCGCGGTCACGGGGGCGCTCGCCGCCGTCACCGTCGGCGGGGTGTTCATGTCCGGGATGCTGCCCGGCCGCGACGGTGACAACAGCGCGGGCAAGAAGCCGCCGGCGGACAGCAGCCAGGAGCCCGGCGCCAAGCCTGGCCAGAGCGTCCCGAAGCGCTACCTCGGCACCTGGGAGGGCAAGGCCGAGGCCTTGGACGGCGCGCTGCCGTCCGGCACGGTCCGGGTCGTCGTCGAACAGGCCCGTCCCGGCGAGGAGTTCGGCACCGCGAGCATGACGGACGAGCTGGGCCTGAGCACCTGCACGGACGTGCTGGTCCTGAAGAAGGTCACGGAGAAGGAGATCGTCGCCACGGGCCGCGCCAAGGTGAAGGGTGACGCCCGCTGCACGGACAACGACCACACGGTCCGCCTCACCCCGGTCGGCGACGACCTGGAGTACACGTCGGAGAACCCGGAGGGCGGCAACCCGAAGGCGCGGCTGTCCCGTCGCTAGGGCCCGTCTCCCCGATCTTCGCGGGTCCACGACGCCTGGCACGCACTCTCGCCGCACGCCCGAATCACCCAAGTACGTCCAGTACGAGGGCGATCCGGGCGCACGCCGAGAGCACGCACCAGACGCCGCGGCCTGATCCGCGAAGATCGGGGAGACGGGCCCTGGCACGCACGCGGGGCCTCGCAACGGGGGTGTCGTACCCCTGGCGTACGCTGGATCAGTCCGCGCGTAAGACCGCCTGAAACCGCCTGAAAGGGACCCCGGTGACCGAGAAGGCCTCCCTCCAGTCCATTCTCGACCGTGCCGCCGAGGGCGGGCGGATCACCCCGGAAGAGGCCCTCGACCTCTACCGCTCCGCGCCGCTGCACGCGCTCGGCCGCGCCGCCGACGCCGCGCGCAAACTGAGGTACGCGGGCACGGAGCACATCGCGACGTACATCATCGAGCGGAACATCAACTACACGAACGTCTGCGTGACGGCGTGCAAGTTCTGCGCGTTCTACGCCGCCCCGAAGGACAAGAAGAAGGGCTGGACCCGCGACCTCGACGACATCCTGCGCCGCTGCGCGGAGACCGTCGAACTGGGCGGCACCCAGGTCATGTTCCAGGGCGGCCACCACCCGGACTTCGGCGTCGAGTACTACGAGGAGCACTTCTCGGCGATCAAGAAGGCCTACCCGCAGCTGGTCATCCACTCCCTCGGCGCCTCCGAGGTCGAGCACATGGCGCGGATCTCCGGGGTCAGCGCCGAGGACGCGATCCGGCGGATCCACGCGGCCGGTCTCGACTCCTTCGCGGGCGCCGGTGCCGAGTTGCTCCCGGCCCGGCCGCGCAAGGCGATCGCGCCGCTCAAGGAGTCCGGCGAGCGCTGGCTGGAGATCATGGAGCTCGCCCACGAGCTCGGCGTGGAGTCCACCTCCACGATGCTGATGGGCACGGGCGAGACCAACGCCGAGCGCATCGAGCACCTGCGCATGATCCGCGACGTCCAGGACCGGACGGGCGGCTTCCGCGCCTTCATCCCGTACACGTACCAGCCCGAGAACAACCACCTCAAGGGCCGGACGCAGGCGACGATCTTCGAGTACCTGCGGATCATCGCCATCGCCCGCCTCTTCCTCGACAACGTCGCGCACATCCAGGGCTCCTGGCTGACCACCGGCAAGGAGATCGGCCAGCTCACCCTGCACTACGGCGCGGACGACCTCGGCTCGGTCATGCTGGAGGAGAACGTCGTCTCCTCCGCCGGTGCCAAGCACCGCTCCAACCTGCAGGAGATCATCGAGATGATCCGCACCGCGGATCGCGTCCCGGCCCAGCGCTCCACGACGTACGAGCACCTGGTGGTGCACGACGACCCGGCGAACGACCCGGTCGACGAGCGCGTCGCCTCGCACATCTCGTCCATCGCGATCGAGGGCGGCACGGCCCACCCCGAGCTCAAGCTGCTCTCCAGTAACTGAGCTGTACGTGCTGACACTTCACGTCGCCGAGGCGTCCCCGGAGACGGCCGTCCTGGTCGACGGCGCGACGATCGCCGCGCTCGGCCCGTACGAGGAGCTGGCCGCCGCCGCCCCGCAGGCGCGGGTGCGGCGCTGGCCCGGCATCCTCACGCCGGGGCTGCTCAACCCGTACGGCCCGGAGATCCTGGAGGGCACGTACCACCCCGATCCGCGCGAGGCCGACACCCTCGGCACCGCGCCGATCGGCGGCGAGCGGGCCCGCGCACTGTTCCGCGCCGAACCGGCCCGGCTCGGCGCGAGCGCACGGCGCGGGGTGCAGCGGCTGTTCGCCCACGGCACGGTGGCGATCGCCGGTGAGCTTCGCGCCAAGGCGGTCCTGGAGGTGGCGCAGCGCTCCGGCCTGGCCTTCGCCGCCCGCCCGGACCGTCTCCCCGGGCCCGTCTCGCTCTCCCCGCGCCCGCTGGTGCTGCTGCCACCGCTGGCGGTGGGCGGCCCGGCCCGCTTCGCGATCTTCGACGTACCGGACCGCGCGGAACTGGTCCGCCGGGGCGCGTCCACGTGCGTGGCGACGGTGATCGGCGGACGGCTGATCTACCGGGGTCGTTGAGGCCTCACTCCACCTTGTACGCGCACGCCATGATCGACCCGTCCGGGGCTCGGCTGGGGCAGTCCAGGTCCACCGGTACGGACGGCGCCGTCGGCGTCGGTTCCGTCCGCCCCGAGCTGGGCTCGATGCCGTCGTCGATGGACTCCGTGAACGCCCACGCCCCGATCACGAGCACCAACCAGCCCCCGACCATCCACCGCTTCACGGTGTCCCCCTCCCGCTTGTCGTGAGGCCCAGCGTAGGCGGCCCCCCTGTTCGTCTGCGGCTCCGGTGGGGGCTGGTCGCGCAGTTCCCCGCGCCCCTGAGATGCGCACTCCGTGCGGCATCTCCCCGGGGGAAGGCCGCGCGTAGCGCAGGCCTTCAGGGGCGCGGGGAACTGCGTGACCAGCCACAGCGGGCCGGCAGACGCCGAGGAAACCGCACTGGGCAGACGCCCCGGCGCAGGCGGCCACGGACCACGCCCCGCACCCTGCTTGAATGGGGTACGTGACCCGCGCATCCCTGGAAAAGCAGCCGCACGAAGTCGCCGAGATGTTCGACGACGTCGCCGAGAAGTACGACCTCACCAACGACGTCCTCTCCCTCGGCCAGGCCCGGCTCTGGCGCAAGGAGGTCGCGAAGGCCGTGGACGCGCGGCCCGCGCAGAAGATCCTCGACCTCGCCGCCGGCACCGCCACCTCCTCGCAGCCGTTCGTGCAGGCCGGTGCGTACGTCGTGCCCTGCGACTTCTCCCTCGGCATGCTCAGCGTCGGCAAGCAGCGCCACCCGCACATGCCGTTCACGGCGGGCGACGCGACCCGGCTGCCGTTCGCGGACGACTCCTTCGACGCGGTGACGATCTCCTTCGGGCTGCGCAACGTCCAGGAGACGGACCAGGCCCTGCGCGAGCTGTACCGCGTGACCAAGCCCGGCGGACGCGTCGTCATCTGCGAGTTCAGCCAGCCGACTTGGGCCCCGTTCCGCACCGTCTACACCGAGTACCTGATGCGCGCGCTGCCGCCCGTGGCCCGTGCGGTCTCCTCCAACCCGGACGCGTACGTCTATCTCGCCGAGTCGATCCGCGAGTGGCCGGACCAGCCCGCGCTCGCCTCGCTCCTGCAGTCGGCCGGCTGGTCGAAGGTCGCCTGGCGCAACCTCACCGGCGGCATCGTGGCCCTGCACCGGGGCTTCAAGTCGGCCTGAGCGCAGTGCCGGAGGAGCACGTGGACTTCCCTCACCTTCCGTCCGTCCTGGAGCAGATCGCCGACGAGGTGGGCGCCCTGCCGGGACGCGGCCACAGCGCCGACTACATCCCCGCGCTCGCCGGAGTCGACCCGAACCGCTTCGGGATGGCCTTCGCCGGCGTCGACGGCCGGGTGCACGGCGTGGGGGAGTGGCAGGTCCCGTTCTCCGCCCAGTCGATCACCAAGGTGTTCACGCTCGCCCTGGTCCTCGCCACGGACGGCGCCGGGCTCTGGGAGAGCGTCGGCCGCGAGCCCTCGGGCAACCCGTTCAACTCCCTCGTACAGCTGGAGTACGAGAACGGCATTCCGCGCAATCCGTTCATCAACGCGGGCGCCCTCGTCGTCACCGACCGGCTGCAGTCCCTGACCGGCGACGCGGGCGAGGAGCTGCTCGCCTTCCTGCGCGCCGAGAGCGGCAACCCGGACATCGGGTTCGACCTGGAGGTGGCCTCCTCCGAGACCGCGCACGGCGACCGCAACGCGGCCCTCGCGCACTTCATGGCCTCGTACGGCAATATCCGCCAGCCCGTGCCGACGCTGCTCACGCACTACTTCCGGCAGTGCTCGATCGAGATGAACTGTGCCGATCTCGCCCTGGCCACGGGCTTCCTGGCCCGGCACGGGGTGCGCGCCGACGGCACCCGGCTCCTCACCCGCAGCGAGGCCAAGCAGATCAACGCGGTGATGATGACCTGCGGGACCTACGACGCGGCGGGCGAGTTCGCGTACCGCGTCGGGCTGCCCGGCAAGAGCGGCGTCGGCGGCGGGATCGTGGCCGTCGTACCGGGCCGGGGCACGCTGTGCGTGTGGAGCCCGGGGCTCGACGAGCGCGGCAACTCCGTTGCGGGCGTGGCCGCGCTCGACCGGTTCACGACGCTGACGGGCCTGTCCGTGTTCTGACCGGTCCGCCCTCCGGTGTCAGAGCGCCAGCTTGAAGCAGTGCCCCTGCCGTCCCGTCGGCGTCGTGAACGTCTCCGCGAGCTCCATGCCCAGGCGGCGGGTCACGGCGATCGAGCGCTCGTTCTCCGCGGCCACCATCGCCACCACCTCGCTCACCCCGGCCGCCCGGACCCGCTCCAGGGTCGTACGCGCCGCGGCCGTCGCGTACCCGCGCCCCCAGGCCTCGCGGCCCAGGCGCCAGCCGATCTCGATCGCGCCCGCGGGGCCCCAGGCGTGCGGCCAGGGCTGGGCGCCGGTGAAGCCGAGCACCCGCCCTTCCTCGTCGAGCATCGTCCACAGGCAGAAGCCCAGCTCCGCGTCGTGCCGGCGCTGGCGGGCGGTCAGCTCCTCGTACACCGACGGCTCGGCCGCCTTGCCGCCGTGGAACTCCATGACCTCGGGGTGGTTGAACACCTGGTGCCAGGCGTACGCGTCCTCCTCGGTGGGGACGCGGAGCCTTACGGCGGGGGTGGGTGCGGCGGTGCTCGGCGTCGCTGACGTCATACGAGGCAGCCCTTCGGTCCGTGATCGATACGCCCCCATAGACTGCCCATGTCCAGTGCGCTTCGGCACGTGAGTTTGCCGAGAGCCGAACTCCATACTCCGAACCCGGGGAGATCAGCCGTGACCGAGCCCCAGCCCCTCTCCGAACACAGTGCAGATGTGATCGTCGTCGGGGCCGGGCCAGCCGGTTCCACGACCGCGTACTACCTCGCGAAGGCCGGACTCGACGTCCTGCTCCTGGAGAAGACGGCGTTCCCGCGCGAGAAGGTCTGCGGTGACGGTCTCACCCCCCGCGCCACCAAGCAGCTCGTGTCGATGGGCATCGACATCTCGGAAGAGGCGGGCTGGCTGCGCAACAAGGGCCTGCGCATCATCGGCGGCGGCGTCCGACTGCAGCTGGACTGGCCGGACCTCGCCTCGTACCCGGACTACGGCCTGGTGCGCAAGCGCGACGACTTCGACGAGCAACTGGCCCGCCAGGCGCAGAAGGCGGGCGCGCGCCTCTACGAGCGGTGCAACGTCGGCGCCCCGATCGTGGACGACCGCACGGGCCGCATCACCGGCGTGCACGCGAAGGTGGGCGACCCCGACTCCAAGGACAAGCGCGAAGTCACCTTCCACGCCCCGCTCGTCGTCGCCGCCGACGGCAACTCGACCCGGCTCTCCCTCGCGATGGGCCTGCACCGCCGCGAGGACCGCCCGATGGGCGTCGCGGTCCGCACGTACTTCGAGTCGCCGCGCCACGACGACGACTACCTGGAGTCGTGGCTGGAGCTGTGGGACCGGCGCGGCCCGCAGGACCGGCTCCTTCCCGGCTACGGCTGGATCTTCGGCATGGGCGACGGCACGTCCAACGTCGGCCTCGGCATCCTCAACTCCTCCAAGGCGTTCCGGGAGTTGGACTGGCGGGAGATCCTCAAGGCCTGGTGCGCGTCGATGCCGGAGGACTGGGGGTACACCCCGGAGAACATGACGACGCCGATCCGCGGTGCCGCCCTGCCGATGGCGTTCAACCGTCAACCGCACTACACCAAGGGCCTGTTGCTCGTCGGTGACGCGGGCGGCCTGGTCAATCCGTTCAACGGCGAGGGCATCGCGTACGCCATGGAGTCGGGGCAGCTCGCGGCCGACGTGATCGTGCAGGCGCACGCCCGCGCCACCCCCGCGCAGCGCGAACTGGCCCTGCAGCGCTACCCGAAGATCCTGAAGGACACCTACGGCGGCTACTACTCGCTCGGCCGCGCCTTCGTGAAGCTCATCGGCAACCCGAAGGTCATGAGGATCGCCACGGAGCGCGGTCTGACGCACCCGGTCCTGATGAAGTTCACGCTGAAGATGCTCGCCAACCTCACCGACCCCACGGGCGGCGACGCGATGGACCGCATCATCAACGGCCTCTCCAAGGTGGCGCCGAAGGCCTGAGGCCCTCCGCCCGGCCGGTACGTCGAAAGGGCCGCCGCTCCGAGTGGAGCGGCGGCCCTTCGCTGCGTCTCGGGGACCGTCACATGACGCGGACCGCACCGTCGGCCGGGTAGCCCGACAGGTCCTGGATGACCACGCCCTTGCTGGGGTTCGCGGCGTCCAGGTACTGGCCGTTACCGATGTACACACCCGTGTGGTACGCGGAGCCCTTGCCGCCCCAGTACAGGATGTCGCCGACCTGGAGGTTGGACGTGCCGACCTCGGTGCCGACCATCGACTGGTCCTGGGAGACCCGCGGCAGGTCGACACCGGCCTGCTTGAACGCGGCCTGCACCAGGCTGGAGCAGTCCCATGCGTTGGGGCCGGTGGCACCCATCACGTACGCGTCGCCGACCTGCGCCTGCAGGAAGCCGATGACGGCGCCCATGCTGCCGCTGGCGGGCGCCACGGAGTCGGCGGTGTCGGAGACGGAGTCGGTGGTGGCGCTGAGCGTGGTGCGCTCGGCGGCGCGGGCGGCACGCTCCTCGGCGGCGCGCTCCTTCGCCTCCTTCTCGGCCTTGGCCTTGGCGATCGCCTTCGCCTTGGCCTTCTTGGCCTCCTTGGCGGCCCTCTCGGCTGCGGCGTCCTGCTCGGCCTGGAGCTTGTAGGAGTCCGCGGCCTGCTGCGTGGCGTCCGCGCTCGCGGCCACCTTGGTCGCCAGCTCAGTGGTGAGCGTGGGCATCTCGATGGTCTCGGTCACGGGCTCGGCCGCGTGCGCCGAACCGGCGGCGCCGGCCACCGCGAGGGTGCTGAGGACGCCACCGGCAACTCCGGCGCGCAGCTTGGTGGTGCGCTGCGGGCGGGGCTTCCGGTGGCTGGGTATGTGAGCGGTGTGGGACATGAGTACAACCGCTATCAGGGCCTCCGGGTTCCCTTCAAGAAACGTGTGGTGCGCCACAGTTACGTGCCCGCGGCGTGAATCCCGGGCGTGTCGGCCTTTATTGACGCCGTAACGGGCAATGCGGACACCAGGGATCACGGCTGTGATCACTGGTTTTCTTGGTTGCGCCCGTTTTGCCCCGCACTTACCACCGGATCCGGTCGTTGGCCAAGCCCGGTGTTCGCGACGATTCGGCAACGTGGCGCAGGTCACGGAAAGGTCTCCGGTGGAACGGGTAGTCGCGGGCGAACATCCGGGCTTTCCCTGGGCAGTTGACGGGGTGTTCGTTACGCATTGCCCGATGTGGTCCGCTATGTCATGTGGACATGCCGCACCGGTCGTGACCGCAGGGTGCCTTGAATGTGTGCGTGAAGTGCGTGAAGTGCTGGGACGGGCTGGGGGGTTGGGCCTGCCCCTCGGTCTCCGCCGACCGCTCGTGAACGTGTGCATGCATTCACGTTCGCTCCACACCCCGACCCCTTATGCGCGTCTCCCGCCGCGCAGCCGCTCGGCGCTCAACTCTCTTGCGCTCCACCCGCTCGGTCCGCCCGCTCGATGCGCACGCTCCGCCGTGATCGCCGGCGGCCCTCCTCGTGCGGGAAGGCGGGCTTCAATATCAGCCGTTTCCGTCCAGCGCCAATTTGCTTGCAATAGCCACCTCTTGATAGTGCCGCACCCCTCTCGACCAGGCATGACGAGTGCAGATGTCACCTCTGGTGATCACTTCGGTGCTTCGCGTATGAAGATCACTGCTCATCCGACTTCATGATCCTTCGTCAGGTGGCAGAGATCACAAAGGCGTTGGCGCACCCCGTGTCGCAGATCACAGACCGGCAGGCATAGGATGCGGGGCAGTTGGGCTTGTGAACTGCCTCACATAAGCGCGATCTTCGTGATCTCTGTGGGGGTTCGCAGGTCCGGAGGTCCGTCCGCCGAAGCAGTCAATGTCGACTGAGAGGAGCGAGGAGCGGTGAACGCGTATGCGCCCATCCTCGTATTGGGAGCCCTAGGCGCCGGCTTTGCGATCTTCTCCGTGGTCATGGCCACGCTTATCGGTCCAAAGCGGTACAACCGAGCCAAGCTCGAGGCCTATGAATGCGGAATCGAGCCGACGCCGACACCGGCCGGCGGAGGGCGTTTCCCGATCAAGTACTACCTGACGGCGATGCTCTTCATCATCTTCGATATCGAGATCGTCTTCCTCTACCCCTGGGCCGTCACCTTCGACGCCCTGGGGATTTTCGGGCTCGTGGAGATGCTGCTCTTCGTGCTCACCGTCTTCGTCGCGTACGCGTACGTATGGCGGCGCGGCGGCCTGGAATGGGACTGAGGGGCTGACCAATGGGACTCGAAGAGAAGCTGCCGAGCGGCTTTCTGCTGACCACCGTCGAACAGGCCGCGGGCTGGGTGCGCAAGTCATCCGTCTTCCCCGCCACCTTCGGCCTCGCCTGTTGTGCCATCGAGATGATGACCACCGGAGCGGGGCGGTACGACCTCGCCCGCTTCGGCATGGAGGTCTTCCGCGGCTCCCCGCGCCAGGCCGACCTGATGATCGTGGCCGGCCGCGTCAGCCAGAAGATGGCACCCGTTCTGCGGCAGGTCTATGACCAGATGCCGAATCCCAAGTGGGTCATTTCCATGGGGGTTTGTGCGTCGTCAGGCGGAATGTTCAACAACTACGCAATTGTCCAGGGCGTCGACCATGTCGTCCCCGTGGACATCTATCTGCCCGGCTGCCCGCCCCGGCCCGAGATGCTGATGGACGCGATCCTCAAGCTCCACCAGAAGATCCAGTCCTCCAAGCTCGGCGTGAACGCCGAGGAGGCGGCCCGCGAGGCGGAGGAAGCGGCGCTCAAGGCGCTCCCCACCATCGAGATGAAGGGGCTGCTGCGGTGAGCGAGAGCAACAACAACGCTGCGAACGACAACAACGGCGCGAACGACAACGGCGCGAACGACAACGGCGCGAGTGGCGGCGGCGTGAACCCCGAGAAGGACCTCGGCACGCAGAACCTGCCCGGCCAGCGCGGCGATCACGGCGAGGAGATCCGCGTCCAGCGCGGCATGTTCGGAGCCAACAACGGCGGCGACACCTCCGGTTACGGCGGCCTGGTCCGCTCGGTGCGCCTGCCCGGCGCCTCGTCCCGGCCCTACGGCGGCTGGTTCGACGAGGTCGCGGACGAGCTGGAGGGCGCGCTCGAGGAGCAGGATCTGCTCCCTGAGAACGCCATTGAGAAGACCGTGGTCGACCGCGACGAGCTCACGTTCCACATCGCCCGCGAACACCTCCTCCGCGTCGCCCGCACCCTGCGCGACGACCCGGCGCTCCGCTTCGAGCTGTGCACCGGCGTCTCCGGCGTGCACTACCCGGAGGACAAGGGCCGCGAGCTGCACGCCGTCTACCACCTGCGCTCGCTCACCCACGGCCGCGTGATCCGCCTGGAGGTCAGCGCCCCGGACGACGACCGGCACGTGCCGTCCCTGGTCGCGGTCTACCCGACCAACGACTGGCACGAGCGCGAGACCTACGACTTCTTCGGCCTGGTCTTCGACGGGCACCCGGCCCTCACCCGGATCATGATGCCGGACGACTGGCAGGGCTTCCCGCAGCGCAAGGACTACCCGCTCGGCGGCATTCCCGTCGAGTACAAGGGCGCCCAGATCCCGGCTCCCGACCAGCGGAGGTCGTACAGCTGATGTCAGCATCCAACGCAACGTCCCACGCGTCCGGTCGGGAGACGACCGAGGGCACCGTCTACACCGTCACCGGCGGCGACTGGGACGAGGTCGTCGAGACGGCGGCGAAGTCCGACGACGAACGCATCATCGTCAACATGGGCCCGCAGCACCCGTCCACGCACGGCGTGCTCCGCCTGATCCTGGAGATCGACGGCGAGACGGTCACCGAGGCCCGCTGCGGCATCGGCTATCTGCACACCGGCATCGAGAAGAACCTCGAGTACCGGACCTGGACGCAGGGCACCACCTTCGTCACGCGCATGGACTACCTGACGCCGTTCTACAACGAGACGGCGTACTGCCTGGCCGTGGAGAAGCTGCTCGGCATCGAGGACGAGATCCCGGACCGGGCGACGATCATCCGCGTGCTCCTGATGGAGCTGAACCGGTTGTCCTCGCACCTCGTCGCCATCGCCACCGGCGGCATGGAGCTCGGCGCCACCACGATCATGATCTACGGCTTCCGGGACCGCGAACTGGTCCTGGACATCTTCGAGTTGATCACCGGCCTGCGGATGAACCACGCGTACATCCGCCCCGGCGGACTCGCCCAGGACCTGCCGCCCGGCGCGGTGGACCAGATCCGCGAGTTCGTCAAGAAGATGCAGAAGAACCTTCCCGAGTACGACAAGCTCGCCACCGGGAACCCCATCTTCAAGGGCCGCATGCAGGACGTCGGCTACCTCGACCTCGCGGGCTGCATGGCCCTCGGCGCCACCGGCCCGATCCTGCGCTCCGCGGGCCTGCCGCACGACCTGCGCAAGACCGACCCGTACTGCGGCTACGAGACGTACGACTTCGACGTCCCCACCGCCGACAGCTGCGACTCCTACGGCCGCTTCCTGATCCGCCTGGAGGAGATGCGCCAGTCGCTGCGGATCGTCGAGCAGTGCCTGGACCGCCTGGAGCCGGGCCCGGTCATGGTCGGCGACAAGAAGATCGCCTGGCCCGCCCAACTCGCCCTCGGCCCGGACGGCCTGGGCAACTCGCTCGACCACATCAAGAAGATCATGGGGACCTCGATGGAGGCCCTGATCCACCACTTCAAGCTGGTGACGGAGGGCTTCCGGGTCCCGCCGGGACAGGCGTACTCCGCGGTGGAGTCGCCCAAGGGCGAGCTCGGCGTGCACGTCGTCTCGGACGGCGGCACCCGGCCCTACCGGGTCCACTTCCGCGACCCGTCCTTCACCAACCTGCAGGCCATGGCGGCCATGTGCGAAGGCGGCCAGGTCGCCGACGTGATCGTCGCCGTCGCATCCATCGACCCCGTGATGGGAGGCGTCGACCGGTGACAGACGTCAGCCTGGGGATGCCCCGACTCCCCGCCCCCGACTACCCGGCGGACGTACGCGCCCGGCTCGAAGCCGACGCGCGCGAGGTGATCGCCCGCTACCCGGACTCCCGCTCGGCGCTGCTGCCGCTGCTGCACCTCGTGCAGTCCGAGGAAGGGCACGTCACCCGCACCGGCATGCAGTTCTGCGCGGACGTCCTCGGCCTCACCACCGCCGAGGTCACCGCGGTCGCCACCTTCTACACGATGTACCGGCGCAAGCCGAGCGGCGACTACCAAGTGGGCGTCTGCACCAACACGTTGTGCGCCGTCATGGGCGGCGACGCCATCTTCGACGAGCTGAAGCAGCACCTCGGCGTCGGCAACGACGAGACGACCGACGACGGCAAGGTCACCCTCGAACACATCGAGTGCAACGCCGCCTGCGACTTCGCCCCCGTGGTGATGGTCAACTGGGAGTTCTTCGACAACCAGACCCCCGAGTCCGCCAAGCGGCTCGTGGACGACCTGCGCGCGGGCCGCACCGTCGAGCCCACCCGCGGCGCCCCGATCTGCACCTTCAAGGAGACCGCCCGCATCCTCGCCGGCTTCCCGGACGAGCGCGAGGGCGCCGTCGAAGCAGGCGGAGCCGCGGGCCCCGCCTCGCTCATCGGCCTCCGCCTGGCCAAGGGCGAGGCCCTTCCCGCGCGCGTGGTCCACCCCCGCGGCGAGGCCCCGCAGGGCGGCTCGCCCGCCGAACACCTCAGCTCGCACGACGCACCGCAGCAGACGTCGGCCTCGGACCCGGACCACCCGGCCGGTCCCACCGCCGAGGAGGGGGAGTGATGACCGTGTCCACCGCCTACGGGGGCTCTCGGCCGGAGACCGGAGGGGACCACAGCCCCGAGAAGCTGCTCGCCCCCGTCCTCTCCGCGTTCTGGGACGACGACCGGCCCTGGTCCCTGGACACCTACCGCAGACACGAGGGGTACGAAGGCCTCCGCAAGGCCCTCGCCATGTCCCCGGACGACCTCATCGCGTACGTGAAGGACTCCGGTCTGCGCGGCCGTGGCGGCGCCGGATTCCCCACCGGGATGAAGTGGCAGTTCATCCCGCAGGGCGACGGAAAACCGCACTATCTAGTTGTCAACGCTGACGAGTCGGAGCCGGGGACCTGCAAGGACATCCCGCTCCTCTACGCCAATCCGCACAGCCTCATCGAGGGCATCGTGATCGCCTGTTACGCGATCCGGTCGAACCACGCGTTCATCTACCTGCGGGGTGAAGTCGTCCCCGTGCTGCGCCGCTTGCACGAGGCCGTACGAGAGGCGCACGAGGCCGGTTATCTGGGGAACGACATCCTGGGCTCAGGACTCGATCTTGAACTCACTGTGCACGCCGGTGCCGGTGCGTACATCTGTGGCGAGGAAACCGCGCTGCTCGACTCTCTCGAAGGGCGGCGTGGCCAGCCCCGGCTGCGACCCCCCTTCCCCGCTGTGGCCGGTCTGTACGCCTGCCCCACTGTCGTGAACAACGTCGAGTCCATCGCGTCGGTTCCCGCGATCCTGAACAAGGGCAAGGACTGGTTCAGGTCGATGGGCAGCGAGAAGTCCCCGGGCTTCACGCTCTACTCGCTCAGCGGGCACGTCGCCTCACCCGGCCAGTACGAGGCCCCGCTCGGCATCACGCTGCGCCAGCTCCTCGACATGAGCGGCGGCATGCGGGCCGGCCACCGCCTCAAGTTCTGGACGCCAGGCGGCAGTTCGACCCCGATGTTCACCGACGAGCACCTGGACGTCCCGCTCGACTACGAGGGCGTCGGCGCCGCCGGATCGATGCTCGGCACCAAGGCCCTGCAGTGCTTCGACGAGACCACCTGCGTCGTCCGGGCGGTCACGCGCTGGACCGAGTTCTACGCCCACGAGTCCTGCGGCAAGTGCACGCCCTGCCGCGAAGGGACGTACTGGCTGGTGCAGTTGCTCCGGGACATCGAGGCGGGCAAGGGCGCGATGTCCGACCTCGACAAGCTGAACGACATCGCCGACAACATCAACGGCAAGTCCTTCTGCGCCCTCGGCGACGGCGCCGCCTCGCCGATCTTCTCCTCCCTGAAGTACTTCCGCGAGGAGTACGAGGAGCACATCACCGGCAGGGGCTGCCCCTTCGATCCCGCCAAGTCGACTCTCTGGGCGGACCGGCCCACCGGACATTCCGAGGTGAACGCATGACGGTCACGACAAATGCTCCCTCCGGGGGCGGAGAGGCGGCTCCTCCGCCGGAGGACCTGGTCTCGCTGACCATCGACGGCGCCGACATCAGCGTCCCCAAGGGCACGCTCGTCATCCGCGCCGCCGAGCAGCTCGGCATCGAGATCCCGCGCTTCTGCGACCACCCGCTCCTCGACCCGGCCGGCGCCTGCCGCCAGTGCATCGTCGAGGTCGAGGGCCAGCGCAAGCCGATGGCGTCCTGCACCATCACCTGCACCGACGGCATGGTCGTCAAGACCCAGCTGACGTCGCAGGTCGCGGAGAAGGCGCAGCAGGGCGTGATGGAGCTCCTGCTCATCAACCACCCCCTCGACTGCCCGGTCTGCGACAAGGGCGGCGAGTGCCCGCTGCAGAACCAGGCCGTCTCGCACGGCCAGGCCGACTCCCGCTTCGAGGGCAAGAAGCGTACGTACGAGAAGCCCGTGCCGATCTCCACGCAGGTGCTGCTCGACCGTGAGCGCTGTGTGCTGTGTGCGCGCTGCACCCGGTTCTCCAACCAGGTCGCGGGCGACCCGATGATCGAGCTGCTCGAGCGGGGCGCGCTGCAGCAGGTCGGCATCGGCGAGGGCGACCCCTTCGAGTCGTACTTCTCCGGGAACACCATCCAGATCTGCCCGGTGGGCGCGCTCACCTCGGCCGCGTACCGCTTCCGTTCCCGGCCCTTCGACCTGGTCTCGTCGCCGTCCGTCTGCGAGCACTGCTCCGGCGGCTGCGCGACCCGCACCGACCACCGGCGCGGCAAGGTCATGCGGCGCCTCGCGGCGGACGACCCCGAGGTCAACGAGGAGTGGATGTGCGACAAGGGCCGCTTCGGCTTCCGCTACGCCCAGCAGCGTGACCGGCTCGCCACCCCGCTCGTCCGCAACGAGGACGGCGTGCTCGAACCGGCCAGCTGGCCCGAGGCGTTGGAGGCGGCGGCCGAGGGGCTTTCGGCCGCACGCGCGCGTGCGGGTGTGCTCGCGGGCGGGCGGCTCACCGTCGAGGACGCGTACGCGTACAGCAAGTTCGCGCGCGTGGCGCTCGGCAGCAACGACATCGACTTCCGCGCGCGCGTGCACTCCTCGGAGGAGGCCGACTTCCTGGCCGCACGGGTCGCCGGACGCGGCTGGGATCTCGACGGCGAGGGCGTCACGTACACCTCGCTTGAGAAGGCGCCTTCGGTGCTGCTCGCCGGGATCGAGGCCGAGGAGGAGGCGCCCGGGGTCTTCCTGCGCCTGCGCAAGGCCTGGCGCAAGCACGGCCAGCGGACCTTCGCGCTCGCCCCGTACGCCACCCGCGGCCTGGAGAAGGCGGGCGGCACGCTGCTTCCCGCGGCGCCCGGCACCGAGACCGAGTGGCTGGACGCGCTCGCCTCCGGCGTCGGGCTCGGCGAGGACGGTGCACAGGTCGCCGAGGCGCTGCGGGCCGACGGTGCGGTGATCGTCGTCGGCGAGCGGCTCGCCGCCGTGGCCGGTGGCCTGACCGCGGCGGTGCGCGTGGCGACCGCAACCGGCGCCCAGTTGGTGTGGATCCCGCGCCGGGCCGGCGAGCGCGGCGCCGTGGAGGTGGGCGCCCTGCCGACGCTGCTGCCCGGCGGCCGGCCCGCGACCGATCCACGCGCGCGTGACGAGGTCGCCGCGGTCTGGGGCGTGGGCGAACTGCCGCACCGCTACGGCCGCGACACCGGGCAGATCGTGGAGGCCGCCGCGGGCGGCGAGCTGCGTGCCCTGGTCGTCGCGGGTGTCGAGGTCGTGGACCTGCCGGACCCGGCACGCGCGCGTGCGGCGCTCGACGAGGCCTTCGTGGTCTCCCTCGAACTGCGGCCCGGCGAGGTCACCGAGCGGGCGGACGTCGTCCTTCCGGTCGCCGCCGTCGCCGAGAAGTCCGGCACGTTCCTCAACTGGGAGGGCCGGTCCCGGATGTTCGAGGCCGCCCTCAAGCCGGACCAGATGACCCGGCAGCTGCCGCCCACCGACGCGCGCGTGCTGCACATGCTGGCCGACGCGATGGACGTCCACCTGGCCCTGCCGGACCAGCGCACCGTCCGCCGCGAGCTGGACCGGCTCGGCGCCTGGGACGGCCCGCGCGCCACCGAACCCCTGGAGACCGCAGGGCAGTTGCCGCGTCCCGGCGCCGGTGAGGCCGTGCTCGCCGGGCACCGGCTGCTGCTCGACCGGGGCCGCCTGCAGGAGGGGGACGAGGCCCTCGCGGGCACCCGGCACGCGGCCGTGGCCCGGCTCTCCGCGGCCACCGCCGCCGAGGCGGGCGTCAAGGACGGCGACGTCCTCGCGGTCACCGGCCCCGAAGGCGACGTACAACTCCCGCTGCAGGTCACGGAGATGCCCGACCGGGTGGTCTGGCTGCCGCTCAACTCGGTTGGCGGCGGGGTCACTTCGGACACCGGCGCGCGTCCCGGAGAACTCGTCCGCATCGGCCCGGCCATGGCCGCCGCCTCGGAGGCCAAGGAGGTGCAGGCATGAATCAGGCACTCGTCGAAGCGGCCGCCATGAGTCCGCTCGCCGCGGAAGACCTGTCCATGTTCGGGCGCGACCCCTGGTGGCTCGTCGCGATCAAGGCGGTGTTCTGCTTCGCGTTCCTGATGGTGACCGTGCTGTTCTCCATCGTGTGGGAGCGCAAGGTCGTCGCCTGGATGCAGCTGCGCGTCGGCCCCAACCGGCACGGCCCCTGGGGCATGCTCCAGTCCCTCGCTGACGGCATCAAACTGATGCTCAAGGAGGACCTGGTCGTCAAGCGCGCGGACAAGGTGGTGTACGTCCTCGCGCCGATCGTCGCCGCCATCCCGGCGTTCATGGCGATCGCGGTGATCCCCTTCGGCCCGGCCGACAACCAGGTCTCGATCTTCGGCCAGCGCACCACGATGCAGCTCACGGACCTGCCGATCGCGATGCTCTACATCCTCGCGGTCGCCTCCGTCGGCATCTACGGCATCGTGCTCGCGGGCTGGTCCTCCGGCTCGACGTACCCCCTGCTCGGCGGGCTTCGCTCGTGCGCGCAGATGATCTCGTACGAGATCGCGATGGGCGCCGCGTTCGCCTCCGTCTTCCTCTACTCCGGCTCGATGTCGACCTCGGCGATCGTGGAGGCGCAGGGCGACCGGTGGTACATCCTGCTGCTGCCGGTGTCGTTCCTGCTGTACGTGGTCACGATGGTCGGCGAGACCAACCGCGCCCCGTTCGACATGCCGGAGTCCGAGGGCGACCTCGTCGGCGGCTTCAACACCGAGTACAGCTCCATCAAGTTCGCGCTGTTCATGCTCGCCGAGTACGTGAACATGGTGACGGTCTCGGCCGTCGCCACCACGCTGTTCCTCGGCGGCTGGCGCGCGCCCTGGCCGATCAGCACCTTCTGGGAGGGCGCCAACCAGGGCTGGTGGCCGATGCTCTGGTTCGTCCTCAAGGTCCAGTTGCTGTTGTTCTTCTTCATCTGGCTGCGCGGCACCCTGCCCCGCGTCCGCTACGACCAGCTGATGAAGCTCGGCTGGAAGGTGCTCATCCCGGTCTCGGTGGCCTGGCTGATGCTCGTGGCGACCGTACGCACGCTGCGGAACGAGAACGTCGCGTTCACGGGGATCGTGCTGTACGTCGGCGGCGGCGTCCTGGCCGTGCTGCTGATCTCCTTCGTCGTCGACATCTTCCGCGACAAGCGGGAGAAGGCCGAGGCGCGGGCCGAACCGCCCGAGCGGGAGCCCGCGTTCGACCCGATGGCCGGCGGATATCCCGTGCCGCCGCTTCCGGGACAGACCCTGCCGCCCGTGCCGCGTCGACGCTCGCGCCAGGAGCGGGAGTTGATTGTCAGTGGTGGCGTCGATACTGCCAGTGACGGAAAGGAGGCTGACGGTGTCTGAGATCTCCAGGAACGACCATTCCGAGAAGTCCCCCGCCGCATCCGGCGAGCACGCCGGGTCGGACGAGGGCAAGGACACGGCGCAGGGGTTCCACAACCCCGTGGCCGGCTTCGGCGTGACCTTCAAGGCCATGTTCAAGAAGCGGCTGACCGAGCAGTACCCGGAGCAGAAGAAGGTCACAGCGCCGCGCTTCCACGGCCGTCACCAGCTCAACCGGCACCCGGACGGCCTGGAGAAGTGCGTCGGCTGCGAGTTGTGCGCCTGGGCCTGCCCGGCGGACGCGATCTACGTCGAGGGCGCGGACAACACCGACGAGGAGCGCTACTCCCCGGGCGAGCGGTACGGGCGGGTGTACCAGATCAACTACGCCCGCTGCATCCTGTGCGGCCTGTGCATCGAGGCGTGCCCCACGCGCGCGTTGACGATGACGAACGAGTTCGAGCTGGCCGACTCCAGCCGCGAGAAGCTCATCTTCACCAAGGAGCAGCTGCTCGCCGGCCTGGAGGAGGGCATGGTCGACAGCCCGCACGCGATCTACCCGGGCATGGACGAGCAGGACTACTACCGCGGCCTGGTCACCGAGGCGGCCCCCGGCACCGAGCCCCAAGTCGCCCACTCCAAGGGCGAGGTGGTGCAGGAGGCGGAGTCGACCTTCGGCCCCGAGGAGCCGGCGTCGAAGAAGGTGATCGGCCGATGAGCACGCTCGCCGCCTATGCCACCTCCTCCGGCGAGGCCTTCCAGTTCTGGGTCCTCGCCACCGTCGCGGTGATCGGCGCCCTGTGCACCGTCTTCATGAAGAAGGCCGTGCACAGTGCGCTCTGCCTGGCCGGCACCATGATCATTCTGGCGGTCTTCTATCTCGCCAACGGCGCCTATTTCCTGGGCATCGTGCAGGTCGTCGTCTATACCGGCGCGATCATGATGCTGTTCCTCTTCGTCGTCATGCTGGTCGGTGTCACGGCCGCGGACTCCCTGAAGGAGACCATCAAGGGCCAGCGCTGGCTGGCGGCCCTGTGCGGCCTCGGCTTCGCGGTCCTCCTCGTCGGCGGCATCGGGAACGCCTCCCTGAAGGAGTTCAACGGCCTGGGCCAGGCCAACTCCGCAGGGAACACCGAGGGGTTGGCCGCCCTGATCTTCACGAAGTACGTCTTCGCGTTCGAGATCACCGGCGCCCTGCTCATCACGGCCGCCGTCGGCGCCATGCTGCTCACGCACCGCGAGCGCACCGAGCGCGCCAAGACCCAGCGCGAGCTGGCCGAGGAGCGGGTGCGCGAGGGCAAGCACCTCCCGCCGCTGCCCGCCCCCGGCGTCTACGCCCGGCACAACGCCGTGGACATCGCGGGCCTGCTGCCCGACGGCACCCCGTCGGAGCTCACGGTCAACAAGACGCTGCGCGACCGCGGCCAGATCCGTGACGTGTCCAGCGAGGCCCTCAACGACCTGAAGGCCCTGGAGCAGCGCTCCGACGAGCGCCTCGGCAGGAGCGGCGACGCCGCGTCGTCGACCGACGACGCGGCCAAGGGCGACAAGGGCGACAAGAAGGAGGCCGCGAAGTGAGTCCCGTCAACTACCTTTACCTCGCGGCCCTGTTGTTCGCGATCGGCTCCACGGGCGTGCTGATCAGGCGGAACGCCATCGTGGTGTTCATGTGCATCGAGCTGATGCTCAACGCCTGCAACCTCGCCCTTGTGACCTTCTCCCGGATGCACGGCAACCTCGACGGCCAGATCATCGCGTTCTTCACGATGGTCGTCGCCGCCGCCGAGGTCGTGGTCGGGCTCGCGATCATCGTGTCCCTGTTCCGTTCCCGCCACTCGGCCTCGGTCGACGACGCCAGCCTGATGAAGCTCTGAGGGGCAGGAAGAATCGTGGAGAACCTGATTGCGCTGCTCGTCGCGGCGCCACTGCTCGGAGCGGCCGTACTGCTGTGCGGCGGGCGGCGGTTGGACCGCAGCGGCCACTGGATCGGCACGCTGCTCGCGGTCGCCTCCTTCGTCGTCGGCGTGCTGCTCTTCGTCGACATGCTCGGCAAGGACGCGGAGCACCGCGCCCTGCACCAGGCGCTGTTCAGCTGGATCCCGGTCGAGGGGTTCCAGGCGGACGTCGCCTTCCAGCTGGACCAGCTGTCGATGACGTTCGTGCTCCTGATCACCGGCGTGGGCTCCCTGATCCACATCTACTCGATCGGGTACATGGAGCACGACGAGCGCAGGCGCCGCTTCTTCGGCTATCTGAACCTGTTCCTCGCGGCGATGCTGCTCCTCGTGATCGCCGACAACTACCTGCTGCTGTACGTGGGTTGGGAGGGCGTCGGTCTGGCGTCGTACCTGCTCATCGGCTTCTGGCAGCACAAGCCCAGCGCGGCCACGGCCGCCAAGAAGGCCTTCCTGGTCAACCGCGTCGGTGACATGGGCCTGTCCATCGCGATCATGCTGATGTTCACGACGTTCGGCACGTTCGCCTTCGGCCCGGTCCTGGAGTCGACCGGCGAGACGAGCGAGGGCATGCTCACCGCGATCGGCCTGATGCTGCTGCTCGCCGCTTGCGGCAAATCGGCCCAGGTCCCGCTGCAGTCCTGGCTGGGTGACGCGATGGAGGGCCCGACCCCGGTCTCGGCCCTGATCCACGCGGCCACGATGGTGACGGCGGGCGTATACCTCATCACCAGGTCGGGCGCGATCTTCAATGCCGCTCCGGACGCGCAGTTGGCGGTCGTGATCGTCGGTGCGGTCACGCTCCTCTTCGGTGCGATCGTCGGTTGCGCGAAGGACGACATCAAGAAGGCCCTCGCCGGTTCGACGATGTCGCAGATCGGCTACATGATCCTGGCGGCGGGCCTCGGCCCCATCGGGTACGCCTTCGCGATCATGCACCTGGTGACGCACGGCTTCTTCAAGGCCGGGCTCTTCCTCGGCGCCGGCTCGGTCATGCACGGCATGAACGACGAGGTCGACATGCGCAAGTACGGCGGCCTCCGCAAGTACATGCCGGTCACGTTCGTGACGTTCGGGCTCGGCTACCTCGCGATCATCGGCTTCCCCGGCCTGTCCGGCTTCTGGTCCAAGGACAAGATCATCGAGGCGGCGTTCGCGTACGACGACGGGATCCGCGGCTGGATCTTCGGCGGTGTCGCCCTTCTCGGCGCGGGCATCACGGCCTTCTACATGACGCGCGTGATGATCATGACGTTCTTCGGCGAGAAGCGCTGGCAGCCGGATGCCGACGGCAACGAGCCGAATCCGCACGAGTCGCCCAAGTCGATGACGATCCCGATGATCGTCCTCGCCTTCGGCTCGGTCTTCGCGGGCGGTCTCTTCTCGCTCAACGAGTCGTTCGTGAAGTGGCTGGAGCCGGTCACGCAGTTCGAGCACCCGCACCCGGTGATCAGCGTCCCGGCGATCACGGCCTCCACGGTCGTGGTGCTGCTGCTCGGCGCCGCCCTGGCGTACGTGATGTACGGCCGCAAGCCGGTCCCGGTCACCGCGCCGCGCGGCTCGCTGCTCACCCGGGCGGCCCGCCGTGACCTGCTGCAGGACGACTTCAACCATGTGGTCCTGGTCCGTGGCGGAGAGCACCTTACGCGCTCCCTGGTGTACGTCGACCACACGATGGTCGACGGCGTCGTCAACGGCACGGCGGCGGGCTTCGGCGGACTCTCCGGCCGGATGCGCAAGATGCAGAACGGCTTCGCCCGTTCCTACGCGGTCTCGATGTTCGGCGGTACGGCGATCCTCATCGCCGCGACCCTGCTGATGAGGGCGGTCTGATCACGATGTCCTTTCCTCTGCTGACAGCGACGGCCGCGGTGCCGGCGATCGGTGCGATCGTCACCGCCGCCGTGCCCGCCGCCCGGCGCACGGCCGCCAAGTGGCTGGCGCTGTTCTTCTCGCTCGCCACCCTCGTCCTCGCGATCGTGATCGGCGTGCGCTTCGCCCCCGGCGGCGAGCGCTACCAACTCACCGAGTCGCACGCGTGGATCGCGGACTTCGGCGTGCGGTACGAACTGGGGGTCGACGGCATCGGCGTCGCCCTGATCGGCCTGACGGCCCTGCTGATCCCGTTCGTGATCCTCGCCGGCTGGCACGACGCCGACCCGGAGGAGACCGGGAGCAAGCGCTGGCGACCCACGCAGGGCTTCTTCGCCCTGATCCTGATGGTCGAGGCGATGGTGATCCTCTCCTTCGAGGCCACCGACGTCTTCCTCTTCTACATCCTCTTCGAAGCCATGCTCATCCCGATGTACTTCCTCATCGGAGGCTTCGGGGACCGGGCCCACGCGGGCAGCGACGAGAAGGCCGCCGCCCAACGCAGCTACGCTGCAGTGAAGTTCCTGCTCTACAACCTGGTCGGCGGCCTGATCATGCTGGCCGCGGTCATCGGCCTCTATGTGGTCGCGGGGAACTTCTCGCTCCAGGAGATCGCCGCCGCCCGCGCGAGCGGCGAGCTGGAGATGGCGACCAACACCGAGCGGCTGCTCTTCCTCGGCTTCTTCTTCGCGTTCGCGGTGAAGGCGCCCCTGTGGCCACTGCACACCTGGCTGCCCAACGCCATGGGTGAGGCCACCGCCCCAGTCGCCGTCCTGATCACGGCCGTCGTCGACAAGGTCGGCACGTTCGCGATGCTCCGCTTCTGCCTCCAGCTGTTCCCGGAGGCCTCGAAGTGGGCGACGCCGGTGATCCTGGTGCTCGCGCTGATCTCGATCGTCTACGGCGCGCTGCTCGCCGTCGGCCAGCGCGACATCAAGCGCCTGGTGGCGTACGCGTCGATCTCGCACTTCGGCTTCATCATCATGGGCATCTTCGCGATGACCTCGCAGGGCCAGAGCGGCGCGACGCTCTACATGATCAATCACGGCATCTCCACCGCCGCGCTGATGCTGGTCGCCGGCTTCCTGATCTCCCGGCGCGGCTCGCGGCTCATCGCGGACTACGGCGGGGTGCAGAAGGTGGCGCCGGTGCTCGCGGGCACCTTCCTGGTCGGCTCGCTCGCGACGCTCTCGCTGCCCGGGCTCGCGCCCTTCGTGAGTGAATTCCTGGTCCTGGTCGGCACGTTCGCGCGCTACCCGGTGATCGGCATCATCGCCACCGTCGGCATCGTGCTCGCCGCGCTCTACACCCTCGTCCTCTACCAGCGGACGATGACGGGCCCGGTCAAGGTCGAAGTCGCCAAGATGCCGGACCTGCGGGTGCGTGAACTCGTCGTCGTCGCACCGCTGATCGCCTTGCTGATCTTCCTCGGTGTCTACCCGAAGCCGCTCACCGATCTGGTGAACCCGGCGGTCGGCCACACCATGTCCGACGTACAGAAGAAGGACCCCAAGCCCGAGGTGGAGGCGGCCAAGTGAGCGCATCAGCCGTCCACAGCCTGTGGACAACCGCGGCGCCGATCGAGAAGATCGACGCCCCGACCATCGAGTACGCCCAGCTTCTGCCCACGCTGATCGTGATCGGCGCGGCCGTGGTGGGCATCGTCGTCGAAGCCTTCGTCGGCCGCAAAGCCCGCTATTACGTGCAGATGTTCGTGACCGTGGTCGCCCTGGTGGCCGCGTTCGCCGCCGTGATCGGGCTCGCGGCGGGCGGACACGCCTCCACGGAGGCGCAGATCGTCGCCATGGGCGCGATCGCCGTCGACGGACCGGCCCTGTTCCTGCAGGGCACGATCCTGCTGACCGGGCTCGTCGCGGTCTTCACCTTCGCCGAGCGGCGGCTCGACCCGCAGGCGCACGGAAACCAGGTCGACTCCTTCACGGCTCAGGCCGCGTCGGTGCCGGGCAGCGACGGCGAGAAGGCAGCCATCAAGGCCGGGTTCACCACGACCGAAGTCTTCCCGCTCGCGCTGTTCGCGATCGGCGGCATGCTGGTCTTCCCCGCGGCGAACGACCTCCTGACGCTGTTCATCGCCCTCGAGGTCTTCTCCCTCCCGCTGTATCTGCTGTGCGCCCTGGCCCGCCGCAAGCGCCTCATGTCGCAGGAGGCGGCGGTCAAGTACTTCCTGCTCGGCGCCTTCTCGTCGGCGTTCCTGCTCTTCGGCATCGCCCTCGTCTACGGCTACGCGGGCACGGTCTCGTACGCCGGGATCGCCGACGTGGTCGACGGCACCGTGCAGAACATCGACCCGGCCCTCGCCGACACCATGGGGAACGACGCGCTGCTGCTCGTCGGCGGCGCCATGATCCTCATGGGCCTGCTCTTCAAGGTCGGCGCCGTTCCGTTCCACATGTGGACGCCCGACGTCTACCAGGGCGCTCCGACCCCGGTCACCGGCTTCATGGCGGCGGCCACCAAGGTCGCGGCGTTCGGAGCGCTGCTCCGGCTGCTCTACGTGGTGCTGCCGGGCCTGCGCTGGGACTGGCGGCCGGTGATGTGGGGCGTCGCGATCGTCACGATGCTGCTCGGCGCGATCGTCGCCATCACGCAGACCGACATCAAGCGGCTCCTCGCGTACTCCTCGATCGCACACGCGGGCTTCATCCTCGCCGGTGTGATCGCGGCGACGCCGGACGGCATCTCGTCGGTGCTGTTCTATCTCGGCGCGTACTCCTTCGTGACAGTCGGCGCCTTCGCCGTGGTCACACTGGTGCGGGACGCCGGCGGCGAGGCCACGCACCTGTCCAAGTGGGCCGGTCTCGGGCGGCGTTCACCGCTGGTCGCGGCGGTCTTCGCGGTGTTCCTCCTGGCCTTCGCGGGCATCCCGCTGACCTCCGGGTTCTCCGGCAAGTTCGCGGTGTTCAAGGCGGCGGCCGAGGGCGGGGCGGGCGCGCTCGTCGTGATCGGTGTGATCTCGTCGGCGATCGCGGCCTTCTTCTACATCCGCGTGATCGTGCTCATGTTCTTCAGCGAGCCGAAGCCCGAGGGCCCGACGGTCGCGGTGCCCTCGCCGCTGACGATGACGGCGATCGGGGTGGGTGTGGCGGTCACGCTGGTCCTCGGTGTGGCTCCGCAGTACTTCCTCGACCTGGCCGGTCAGGCGGGAGTCTTCGTCCGCTGACCTGACGTCCGCGTGGTGCGCGGTGGCTCTGTGGTCCGGTGCCCGGTCCCTCTTCAGGGGGACCGGGCACGACTTTTCCTACCAGCACCCCCAGCCTGTGGATAACTTTTCGGGACTGTCGGCCGGGCGGCCTATCGTGGCTGCAGTGGTCGAAGGACGGCGTACGGGGGGACAGACGATGAACGGGACCGTGGTGATGGACGTGGCCGGGGAACAAGGCCAGGCCGGTGCGGAGCAGCACCGGACCGAGACCGATGTGACGCGGAGCGACGCCCTGAGCACGCTCCAGCGTGTCTTCGGGTACGACAGCTTCCGCGGGGAGCAGGAAGCGGTCATCGAGCATGTCGTCGCCGGTGGGGACGCGGTCGTGCTCATGCCCACGGGCGGCGGCAAGTCGCTCTGCTATCAGATCCCGGCGCTGGTCAGGCCCGGCACGGGAGTCGTGGTCTCGCCGCTGATCGCCCTGATGCAGGACCAGGTGGACGCGCTGCGGGCTCTCGGTGTGCGGGCCGGTTTCATGAACTCCACGCAGGACTTCGAGGAGCGCCGCCTGGTCGAGGCCGAGCTGCTCGCCGGTGAGCTGGACCTGCTGTATCTGGCACCCGAGCGGCTCCGCCTGGAGTCCACGCTCGACCTGATCGAGCGCGCCAAGATCTCCGTCTTCGCCATCGACGAGGCACACTGCGTGGCGCAGTGGGGCCACGACTTCCGGCCCGACTATCTCTCGCTCTCGCTGCTCGGACAGCGCTGGCCCGAGGTCCCCCGGATCGCGCTCACGGCCACGGCGACGCGGGCCACCCACCGCGAGATCACCGAGCGGCTTGCCATGCCGCAGGCCCGCCACTTCGAGGCCAGCTTCGACCGGCCCAACATCCAGTACCGCATCGTGCCCAAGGACGAGCCGAAGAAGCAGCTCCTGCGGTTCCTGCGCGAGGAGCACCCGTCGGACGCGGGCATCGTCTACTGCCTCTCGCGCAACTCCGTGGAGAAGACCGCCGAGTTCCTCTGCCGCAACGGCATCAAGGCGGTGCCGTACCACGCGGGGCTCGACGCGGGGACGCGCGCGACGCACCAGGCCCGCTTCCTGCGCGAGGAGGGCCTCGTGGTGGTGGCGACCATCGCGTTCGGCATGGGCATCGACAAGCCGGACGTACGCTTCGTCGCCCACCTCGACCTGCCCAAGTCGGTGGAGGGGTACTACCAGGAGACGGGCCGCGCGGGCCGCGACGGACTCCCGTCCACGGCCTGGATGGCGTACGGACTGAACGACGTCGTACAGCAGCGCAAGCTCATCCAGTCCGGCGAGGGTGACGAGGCCTTCCGGCGCCGCGCTGCCGCCCACCTGGACTCGATGCTCGCCCTCTGCGAGACCGTGCAGTGCCGGCGGGCCCAACTCCTCGCGTACTTCGGCCAGGAGCCGGGCAGCGAGGGCTGCGGCAACTGCGATACGTGCCTGACGGCGCCGGAGACCTGGGACGGCACAGTCGCGGCCCAGAAGGTGCTGTCGGCGGTGGTGCGTCTGGACCGGGAGCGTCGGCAGAAGTTCGGCGTGGGCCAGATCGTCGACATCCTGCTCGGCCGCAAGACCGCCAAGGTGATTCGCTTCGACCACGACCAGCTGTCGGTCTTCGGGATCGGCGAGGAGCTGGCGGAGGCCGAATGGCGGGGCGTGGTGCGGCAGTTGCTGGCTCAGGGGCTGCTCGCGGTCGAGGGGGAGTACAGCACGCTGGTGCTGACCGAGGGGAGCGGGGCGGTCCTCGGCAGACAGCGGGAGGTGCTGCTGCGCAAGGAGCCGAAGAAGGCCGCCTCCCGTGGCTCGGCCGGTGGCGTCAAGGGCGAGCGGAAGAGCAAGGCTCCGGTCGACCTGCCGGAGGAGGCGCTGCCGGTCTTCGAGGCGCTGCGTGCGTGGCGGGCCGAGCAGGCCAAGGAGCAGGGCGTCCCGGCGTATGTGATCTTCCACGATGCGACGCTGCGCGAGATCGCCCTGGCCCGCCCGGCCTCGGTGGAGCAGTTGGGCGGCATCGGCGGAGTGGGCGAGAAGAAGCTGGCGACGTGGGGCGAGGGCGTCCTCGGAGTCCTGGAGGGCTTTGAGGGGTGAGGGCGGCCTCGGTCCTGGTGGCTTCGAGGGGTGACGGGTCCTCGAGTCCTGGCCCTTTCGAGGGGTGAGGGCGGTGGTGGGCCGGTTCGCCGTAGGGCGGTCCCGGCCCACCCGGAGTCGAGGCGCGGTCGGTCCGTGCGGTCAGTCCGTGGTGCGGGCGGGCGCGATGCGGCCGCTCACCTCGCCGAGGCCCACGCGGACGCCGTCCGGGCCGGGGGCCCAGGCGGTCAGGGTGATCTCGTCGCCGTCCTCGAGGAACGTCCGCTTGCCGGTGGGGAGTTCGAGCGGTTCGGTGCCGTTCCAGGTGAGCTCGATCAGGGAGCCCCGCTGGTCGGTCTCGGTGCCGCTGACGGTCCCTGAGCCGTAGAGATCGCCGGTGCGCAGGGAGGCGCCGCCGACGGTCATATGGGTCAGCATCTGGGCGCCCGTCCAGTACATGCCGGCGAACGGCGGCTCGGAGATGACCTCGCCGTTGAGGGAGACGCTGATCCGCAGGTCGTAGCCGCCGGGCTCGTCCTCCGCGGAATCGTCCAGGTAGGGCAGTACGGCGACGTCGCGAGCCGGCGGGGTGACGCGGGCGTGGTCCAGGGCTTCGAGGGGGGTGACCCAGGCGGAGACGGACGTGGCGAAGGACTTCGCGACGAACGGGCCGAGCGGGACGTACTCCCAGGGCTGGATGTCCCGGGCGGACCAGTCGTTGAGCAGGGACAGACCGAAGACGTGGTCACGGAAGGAGGAGAGCGGTACGGCGCTGCCGAGCCCGGAGGGGGCGCCCACGACGAAGCCGACCTCGGCCTCGATATCGAGCTTGGCGGACGCGCCGAAGGTGGGCTCGGTGGCCGAGGGGGCCTTGCGCTGGCCGCAGGGGCGCACCACGTCGGTGCCGGAGACGACGACGGTGCCGGCCCGGCCGTGGTAACCGACCGGCAGGTGCTTCCAGTTGGGCAGCAGCGGCTCGGAGTCGGGGCGGAAGAGGCGGCCGAGGTTCGTGGCGTGGTGCTCGCTGGCGTAGAAGTCGACGTAGTCGGCGACGTCGTACGGCAGGTGCAGGGTGACGTCCGCGAGGGCGTGGAAGAAGGGGCGCACCTCCTCCTGGTGCGAGGGCACCGTCACCCAGGCCGTGAGCGCGCGGCGCACATCGCTCCAGGTCTGCGGGCCGGAGGCGAGGAGCGGGTTGAGCGTCGGCTGGGCGAGCAGCGAGGCATAGGGAGAGCCCAGGGCGTGCGCGGCGGCACCGGCGTCGAGCACATGGGAGCCGAGGCGGACCCCGACCCTGCGGTGGTCGTCGCCGCTCGGGGAGCCGGGGAGGGAGAAGACGCCGTACGGAAGGTTGTGCGGGCCGAAGGGGTCGCCCTCGGGGAGGTCGAGCGGGCTCTGCTCGGGCATGGGTCGCGTGCCTCACTTTCCTGCGTCGGGTTGATCACACGTTACGTCGGAGGATGCCCATGGCGGCAGTGCCTGAACAGTCCTTAATGCCCGGAAAGAGGTTGCTGGTGCGGTGTGTTCCGGACCCGGCGCCGAGGTCCTCGCGCAGGTCAGGGGAGAGGTCACGGAGGTTCGGGAGGCGGTGTGACGGAGGTGATGTGAGGGGCGGGAAAAGGTCAACGTCCTCTTTTGTGGGCTTTGTTGGGGTCTCCGTATTCTGTGGCCATGGTCTCCGCACCCCCCTTCTCCCTCGTCGCCACCGACCTCGACGGCACTCTGTTGCGCCCTGGCGACACCGTCTCCGCTCGCTCGCGGGCCGCGCTCGCGCGGGTCTCGGCGGCCGGGGCGCAGCACATCGTGGTCACCGGCCGCCCGGCGCCGCAGGTCCGGCATCTGCTGATGGAGATCGACTACCGCGGGCTTGCCGTCTGCGGGCAGGGGGCGCAGGTCTTCGACGCGGGTGCGGGCCGGCTGGTGAGTGCGCTGACACTGGACCGGGAGATCGCGGAGACTGCCCTCGGCAAGATCGAGGCGGAGGTCGGGGAGGTCTTCGCGGCGGTCAACCAGGACGGCATGGACGGCCTGATGCTGATGGAGCCGGGGTACGAGCCGTCGCACCCGACGCTGCCGGCGGTCCGGGTGGGCCTGCGGGCGGCGCTGTGGGACCGGCCGATCAACAAGGTCCTGGTGCGCCATCCCTCCCTGGGGGACGACGAGTTGGTGGCGGTGGCGCGCACGGTCACGGACGGCCTGGTCACGATGACGATGGCGGGGCCGGGAACGGTGGAGCTGCAGCCCCTCGGCGTGACCAAGGCGACGGGCCTGGCCCTGGCCGCCGAGATGTCGGGCATCCCGGCGGCGGCCGCGGTCACGTTCGGGGACATGCCCAACGACGTGCCGATGTTCCGCTGGTCCGGGTACGGAGTGGCGATGGCCAACGCCCACGAGGAGCTGAAGGCAGTGGCGGACGAGATCACGTCGTCGAACGAGGAGGACGGCGTGGCGGTCGCCCTGGAGCGGCTCTTCGGCTTCGGCTAGGGGGAGTTGGGGGTCTCGTGCGGTCCTGGAGCGGAGGCCCGCCACCCGGGGACCGGCCCGTGCCGGTCGGCGGCTTGACCGGGGACCGGCCTGTGCCGGTCGGCCCGCTCCGGAACCGGCCCGCGCCGCGCCCGCCCGGCGACCAGTCGGTTTCTGGCGGTCCGCCCGGGATCAGGCCCGCGCCAGGCCCGCACGGGATCAGGCCCAAGCCAGGCCCCCCGACCGGCGACCGACCCGCGCCTGGCGGCTCGCCCCGGAATAGCCCCATGCCAGGCTCGCCCGAGAACCAGCCCGCGCCGCGCTCGCCCGGGGACCGACCTGTGCCTGGCGGTCCGCCCGGGAACAGCCGCATGCCAGGCTCGCCCGAGAACCAGCCCGCGCCGCGCCCGACCGGCGACCGACCCGCGCCTGGCGGTCCGCCCAGGAACAGCCCCAAGTCAGGCCCGCCCCCCGAGAGCCGGCCCCCGACCGCGCCCCCACGCCAGACCTCGCCCCCGACCGAACCCCCCGTCCTCATCCAGCCGTGCGTGGAATCCGCTTCTCCCATGTGCGGTGGAAGACGACCTCGTTGCCCTCGCGGCAGATCACCTCGTTGGAGGTGAGGAAGTCGTCCGCGTCGCAGGTGATCGTGGAGTGGGTCTCGACCCTTGCGTCCCAGCCGAGTTCGGGCCGGTGCAGGCGGATCGACCAGTCGGAGTGGGTGCGGGCGCTCAGCGGGTCGCGCTCGTCGATCTCGTACGTCTCCAGGGCGTCCTCGCTGAACTCGAGGCCGTCCGGGTAGATGCGGGTGCCGCCGTAGCGGGGGTCGACCTCCAGGCGCCAGGTGCCGCGCGCGACATCGCGTACGACGAGGCGTTCCGGACGCGGCTCCTCCAGGGTCTCCGGCTGGATGACGCCGAGGGGCTCGGACTGCTCGGGCTCGTCGGATACGGACAGCGGCTCGCCCGATTCGCCCGTCCAGACCGGGAGTTCGAGGGAGCTGCCCTTCGGGTCGAGGGTGAAGCCCTCCTCGGAGCCTGGCTGCGGCCAGATCCACGGCCAGTACGCGGAGGAGACGGCGAGGCGGATGCGGTGGCCGGCGGGGAAGGCGTGCCCGATGCCGTTCAGCTCGAACGTCACATCCTGGGTGGTGCCGGGCTGCCAGGGCTCGATCCGGTCCCGCCCGTGCCGTGCCGAGAGGTTGAGCACTCCGCGGGTGACCAGGGTGGACGAGCCGTCCGGCGCCACGTCGCAGAGCCGTGCGACGGCCTGGCCGCGCGGGGTGCCGAGGGCGAGCCGGAGGGTGACCCGCGCCCGCCCGAGGACCTCGAGCCGCTCGGGCACCTCGAACTCGAAGCACACCGACTTCGCGTCCTCGTCCCGCTGGTCGGGCGGCAGGTCGGCGTCATTGCCGAAGGGGAAGAAGCGGCCCGCGTCGAGGCCGGTCTGCTGCGGCGAGCGAACGGCCCGCGGATCGCCACCGAAGTGGTACGTCACGGGTGTGACCTGCGGGGACGGCCACTCCCTTGCGCCCACCCAACGGCCGGGCAGCTCCTCGTAGACCGTGGCCGGCGGATGGGACTCGCTGATCCAGGCCCGCAAGGTGGGCTCGTCCATGACGCCACCGCCACCGCCACCGCCACGCGCCGCCCCCGCACCCGAATCGGCACCCGAATCGGCACCCACATCGGCACCGGCACCGGCACCGGCATCCACACCGGCATCCGCACCCGAACCCGCACCCGCAGGCTCCTCGCTCACCGAAGGCGCCTCCGCCCCCTTCAACCAGTGATCCCACCACCGCAGCGTCTCCTGCAGGAAGCCGATCGCTGGCCCCGGCGGCAGGCCGCGGTCCGGGTACTGGTGGGACCACGGCCCGATCAACCCCTTGGCGGGCCCCGGCAGATGCTCGACGAGGCGCAGGACCGTGTCCCGGTACGGGTCGTGCCAGCCGCCGACGGCCAGGACGGCGGCCTTGACCGCGGAGTAGTCCTCGCAGACGCTGCCGTGCTGCCAGTACGAGTCGCGGGTCTGGTGGTGCAGCCAGGTGTGGATGAACGGGTCGAGGGACTCCAGGCGGCGCAGCCACATGTCGCGCCAGGAGTCGCCGACGAACTGCGGGTCCGGCGGGCGCGAGACGAAGGCGAGCATGGTCGAGGCCCAGGCGTGCATGTCGACGGCGAGGACGGAACCGCCCATGTAGTGCACGTCGTTGTCGTAGCGGTCGTCCGTCGAGCAGACCGTGACGATCGCCTTCAGGGGCTCGGGCGCGAGGGCCGCGATCTGCAGGGAGTTGAAGCCGCCCCAGGAGATGCCGAACATGCCGACCTTGCCTGTGGACCAGGGCTGCGCGGCGAGCCACTCGACCACGGCGACGCCGTCGGCGAGCTCGGTCGCCGAGTACTCGTCGCCGGGCAGCCCCTCGGAGTTCCCGTGCCCGCGCACGTCGACGCGTACGGAGGCGTAGCCGTGGCCCGCGTACCAGGGATGGCGCTGCCAGTCGCGCGGCGCGGTCCAGTCACTGAGGCGGTACGGCAGGTACTCGAGCAGCACCGGCACGGGCTCGTCGGTGACCGGCCGCCACACGCGCGCGTACAGCCGGCTGCCGTCGGGCAACGGGATGCGGATGTCCTCGCGGGTGGTCTCGTACGGGAACGCGGTGCGGATGTGCATGGCGGATCAACCTCGGGGGTGAGCCCCACTCGGGGCTCGAAGCAGGACTCAGTGGACGGGGTGCATGGTGCGGCGCAGCCAGGGGGCGGCGGCGATGACGGCGAGGCCGACGACGACCGCGACGGCGCCGTTGAGACCGAAGTAGACGGGGTTCGAGACCTCCCCGTAGAGCTTCACGACCTGCGCCTGGATGCCGTTGGCGAGGGCGAGGGAGAGGAACCAGAGGGCCATGGTCTGGCTGGCGAAGGCCTTGGGGGCGAGTTTGGTGGTGGCCGACATCCCGGAGGTCTCCAGGAGGATGTCGCCGAGGCCGAGCAGCAGATAGGAGCCGACGATCCACCAGGCCGCCATCTGGTACGTGTCGTCCTCGTGGCCGGAGGTGGGCAGCACCATCAGGAGGAAGGAGAGGCCGCCGAGGATCACCCCGAAGGCGATCTTGTTGGAGGCGTGCGGCTGCTTGTGTCCCATCCGCGCCCAGACCGTGGCGACGACGGGGGCGAGGGCCACCTCGAAGGCGCCGAGTGCGGAGGCGTACCAACCGGCCGGGAAGTGGAAGCCGAGGATCTCGGTGCGGGCGTTGGTCGACGCGAGCAGCATCATCGTCGAGTACGCCTGGAAGAGGATGAAGTTGAAGGCCACGGAGGCGAGGAACAGCACGATGTACGGGCGCAGCCGGCCGCGTTCCTCGGCCGTGACCCGGGGGCTGCGGAACATCCATACGAAGTAGACGATCGGCGCGATCACCGAGACCAGCGTGAGCAGGTCGACGAAGCGGTCCATGGTGAGCCAGCCGACGGCCGCGAGTACGCCCGCGAGCAGGGCGAAGCCGACGACCCCGAGGACGATGAGGAGCACCGCCCGCCGCATGGCCTGCTGCGGAAGGGCGTACTCCGCGGCGGCCTTGCGCCCGGCGAGGTGGCGGCGGCCCGCCACGTACTGAATCAGGCCGAGCGTCATGCCGATCGCGGCGGCGGAGAAGCCCCAGTGCCAGCCCTGGTGCTCGCCGAGCCAGCCGGTGATCAGCGGGCCGAGGAAGGCGCCGATGTTGATGCCCATGTAGTAGAGGGCGAAGCCGGCGTCGCGGCGGTCGTCCTCGGTGCCGTAGAGCTTGCCGACCATGTTGGCGACGTTGGGCTTGAGCAGTCCGGTGCCGGCGCTGATCAGGCCGAGCCCGACCCAGGTCATCGTGGCGGTGGGCACGGCCATGGAGTAGTGGCCGCAGGCGATGAGGATGCCGCCCCACAGGACCGCGCGGTACGAGCCGAGGATCCGGTCGGCGAGCCAGCCGCCGGCGACGGACACGAGATAGACGAGCGTGCCGTACGCGGCGGAGACGGAGGCGGCCGTTCCGGCGTCCATGCCGAGGCCGTCGTCGGCCACGGAGTCCGCGAAGAAGAGGACGAGGATCGCCTGCATACCGAGGAACGAGAAGCGCTCCCAGACCTCGAGGCCCGAGAGCGTGAGCAGCCCGCGTGGCTGCCCGAAGAAGGCCCGGTCGTCGCCGGGCTGTGGTTCGGTGTCCGCGGTCCTGGACGGGGTGTTTCGGGACAAGGCGCGAACTCCGTGGTGGGTCGGTGGACGATAAACGAGAAGTGGCCAGGTGGCCGAAAATGCTTGAATTCCTGGCTCACGAACATACCTTCGGCCGGTCGTGGTCGCGCGGCCTGCGCCCGAGGTCTCACGGGGTGGACGGTCCCCCTGTGAAGCCGGGGAGAACTGCGGGGATCCCGTGCTGGTCGGGCGGGGGCCCGCAGTGATCGAAACGCGACCGGATACGCTGACTTGAGTGATGGCAGCGACACATCGACAAACCGTGTCATCGGGCATGTGATCGACCGTGAATCGACTTGTGATCGTCAGCAGACAGGAGAACCCCTCGTGACCGTCGTCGGGCCGTTCGGGCTGAGCGTGCGGGACCAGGCTCTGGAAGCCGATGTCCAGGCCGGATTGGCTGCTGTCGAGGAAGGTCTCATCGAGGCCACCAAGAGCGAGGTCCCGTTCATCACGGAGGCCGCGCAACACCTGGTGCGGGCGGGCGGCAAGCGGTTCCGGCCGCTGCTCGGCATGCTCGCCGCCCAGTTCGGCGACCCCTACGCCCCCGGAGTGGTGCCGTCCGCGGTGGTCGTGGAGCTGACGCACCTGGCGACGCTCTACCACGACGACGTGATGGACGAGGCGGACGTGCGCCGCGGCGTGGCCAGCGCCAACGCCCGCTGGGGCAACTCGGTGGCCGTCCTCACCGGGGACTTCCTCTTCGCCCGCGCCTCGCACATCCTCGCCGACCTCGGCCCCGAGGCCGTCCGGATCCAGGCCGAGGCCTTCGAGCGCCTGGTCACCGGCCAGATCCTGGAGACCGCGGGCCCGCGCGACGGCCGCGACCCGGTCGAGCACTACCTCGACGTGATCAGCGGCAAGACCGGCTCCCTGATCGCGGTCGCGGGCCGCTTCGGCGCGATGATGTCCGGCGCCGACGAGACGGTCGTGGACGTCCTGACGCAGTACGGCGAACGCCTCGGCACCGCCTTCCAGCTGGCGGACGACGTACTCGACATCGCCTCCGACTCGCACGAGTCCGGCAAGACCCCCGGCACCGACCTGCGCGAGGGCATCCCCACGCTGCCGGTGCTGCACCTGCGCGCCCAGGCCGCCAAGGACGGCAGGCCCGAGGACGTCGCGCTGTGCGCACTGCTCGACGGCGACCTCACGGACGACGCCCGGCATGCCGAGGCGCTCGCCGGACTGCGTGCCCACCCGGCCCTGGAGCAGGCCCGCCGGGACACGATCCGGTACGCGGAGGACGCCCGCGCGACGCTCGCCCCGCTCCCGGAGTGCGGCGCGAAGGCGGCGCTCGTGGAGCTGTGCGACGCGGTGGTGCACCGCGCGGGCTGAGGCCATGGACGCGGTGATGCACCGCGCGGGCCGAGCCCGCTGAACGTCCGACGGCGGCGCTTCCCCTACGGGTCGGGGGAGGCGCCGCCGTCGTATGTCATCCCGTGGGCGTACGTGAGGTTGCGCCCCGGGGTTGACGCTTCCGGGCGGCCGATTTGGTCGTATAGAGGTGCACCACTTGAGGAACCAACTTGAGGACACAGCACCACTCCTGAACCAATTCGGGTGAGAATGGCGGCGAGGGGTGGACGAGTGCAGAGGGAAGACCGCCGCCGAACACGGAGGTAGGGCACACATGGCACCGTACGAATCGGCACAGCGCACCGCGGGGGACGAGGACCGGCCCACGGGCCGTCGCAGGGTGGCGCGTTACGCGGTCCCGGCCGCGGTGGCCGGCGTCGCGGCGGCGACCATCGGGCTCGTCCCGGCGCTCGCGGACTCCGGCGATCCGGACCTGCCGAAGATCACCGCGCAGCAGCTCATCGAGAAGATCGCGGCGTCGGACCAGGAGCAGATCTCCGGCAACGTGAAGATCAGCACGGACCTGGGCCTGCCGTCGCTCGCCGACGCGGCCGCCTCGCTCGCGCCCAAGGGCGGTGACGGGGAGGGCGGTTCGGCCGCGGCGCCGGACAAGAAGCTGATGGAGCTGGTGACCGGGACGCACACGCTGCGCGTGGCCGCCGACGGTCCGCAGAAGCAGAAGCTGTCGATCCTGGACGACGCGGCGGAGTACAGCATCATCCGCAACGGCTCCGACGTGTGGGCGTACGACAGTAAGTCGGACGAGGCGTTCCACGCCGAGGACGGGCACGCGGGCAAGGCCCCCAAGGAGGACCGGGGCAAGCACGAGGGTGTTCCGGCCACGCCCAAGGAGCTCGCCGACGAGGTCCTGAAGGCGGCCGACGAGACCACGTCCGTGACCGTCGACGGCACGGCGAGCGTCGCCGGGCGGGACGCGTACCAGCTGCTCGTCGAGCCCAAGGGCACCGGTTCCACGGTCGGTTCGATCCGGATCGCGGTGGACGCGGAGAACGGCGTGCCGCTGAAGTTCACGCTCAGCCCGAGCAGCGGTGGCAAGCCGGTGGTCGACGCCGGGTTCACCAAGGTCGACTTCGCGAAGCCGGCCGCGTCCACCTTCGAGTTCAAGCCCGGCAAGGGCACGAAGGTCACGGAGGCGGAGGACCTGGAGAAGCTGGAGAAGAAGCACCAGAAGGAGTTCGGCAAGGAGGGCTTCGGCAAGGACGGCTTCCTCGGCGGCCTGGGCGGGGACGGCCCCACGGCCAAGGGCAAGGACGGCGGCATGAAGGTGATCGGCGAGGGCTGGAGCTCCGTCGCGGTCATCGACAGCGGCACGAAGGGCGGCGTACCGTCCTCCGGTTCCGGTGAACTCCCGCCCGAGGCCGACCAGTTGCTCGACTCCTTCGGCGACAAGGTGACCGGCGAGTTCGGTTCCGGCACGGTCTTCTCCACGCGCCTGGTGAACGCGCTGATGACGGACGACGGCAAGGTCTACGTCGGCGCGGTGGACCAGGCCACGCTGGTGAAGGCGGCCAACTCGCAGAAGTAGCAAAAGTAGCAAAAGTAGCAGAAGTAGCAGAAGGGCAGAGACAGCAGCAGGGTTCCGCCCCGTGGGCCTCGCGCCCACGGGGCGCAACGCGCTGCGGGGCGGATCGCGCTGCGATCGGAACGGGCTGCGAGCGGAACGTGAAGGGGGGCGGGCCATGGAAGACGCGTTCGTGGCCGTGGAGACCCGAGGGCTGACCAAGCGCTTCCGCGGCGGCCAGCTCGCCGTGGACCACCTGGACCTCACCGTGCCGGCCGGTACGGTCTTCGGATTCCTCGGGCCCAACGGTTCCGGCAAGACCACCACCATCCGCATGCTGATGGGCCTGATCGAGCCGACCTCCGGTACGGCGAAGGTGCTCGGCCGCCGTATGCCGGACGCCGCACGGACCGTACTGCCGCAGGTCGGCGCACTGATCGAGGGCCCCGCCCCGTACGCCTTCCGCTCCGGCCGGGACAACCTGCTGCGGTACGACGCGGCCGACCCGACCGCCGACCCGCGCACCCGTGCCGCCCGGGTCGACGCCGCCCTGGAGCGGGTGGGCCTGGGCGCGGCGGCGGGGAAGAAGGCCAAGGCGTACTCGCTCGGCATGAAGCAGCGGCTCGGGCTGGCGGCGGCGCTGCTCAGACCGCGCCGACTGCTCGTACTCGACGAGCCGACCAATGGCCTCGACCCACAGGGCATGCGTGAAATCAGGGCGCTGATCAGGGAGTTGGCGCAGGAGGGGCGTACCGTCTTCCTCTCCTCGCATCTGCTCGACGAGATCGAGCAGGTCTGCACGCACGCAGCCGTGATGGCCCGCGGCCGGCTCGTCGTACAGGGCTCGGTCGCGGAGCTGGCGGCCCGCGCGCAGGACCGGATCGCGGTCACCACACCGGACCCGGGCGACGCGGCGCGGATCCTCAAGGAGTACGGGGTCACGGGCCTGACGGTCACCGAGGACCGGGTCACGGGCGAGCCGCCGCCCGGCGAGAGGGACCCGGCCGAGCTGAATGCGGCCCTTGTCCATGCGGGTGTCCGGGTCCGGGCGTTCGGCCTCGAACGGGGCACTCTGGAAGACGCGTTCGTGGCGCTGACGGGGGAGGGATTCGATGTCACAGGGTGACATCACAACCGAAAGGGCACCCCTGCCCGCCGCGGCGACGCTCGGCCTCCTCCGCTCCGAACTGGGCCTCACCTTCCGCCGCCTGCGCACCTTCGCGCTCCTCGGTGTGCTCGCGGCGATCCCCGTACTGATCGGCGTCGTCGTGAGGATCGAGACGGGAGGCGGCCCGTCCAACGGGGGCGGTGCCGGGGCGGACGGCGGCGGTCCGGCGTTCATGGCGCAGATCAGCAACAACGGTCTGTTCCTGGTGTTCACCGCGCTCGCCGCGACCCTGCCGTTCTTCCTCCCGCTGACCGTCGGCGTCGTCGCGGGCGACGCGATCGCGGGCGAGGCGAGCGCCGGCACGCTGCGCTATCTGCTCGTCGCGCCGGCGGGCCGTACGCGACTGCTGCTCGTCAAGTACGCGTCGACACTGGCGTTCTGCCTCGCCGCGACGCTCACCGTGGCGGTGTCGGGCCTGGTCACCGGCGCGCTGCTGTTCCCGGTGGGGGAGCTCACCACGATCTCCGGCACCCGGATCGACTACTCCGAGGGACTGTGGCGGGCGCTCCTGATCGCCCTCGCCGTCGCGCTGTCACTGGTCGGCTTCGCCGCGCTCGGACTGTTCGTGTCCACCCTGACCAACAGCGGGATCGCGGCCATGGCCGGCACCGTGGGACTCCTTGTCACGGTGCAGATCCTGACCACGATCCCGCAGCTGGACGCGGTGCATCCGTACCTCTTCTCGCACCACTGGCTGTCCTTCGCCGACCTGATGCGCGAACCGGTCCTCTGGGAGAACCTGTACGCCAACCTCCGACTGCAGGGTTTCTACGCCCTGTTGTTCGGCTCGGCGGCCTGGGCCCGGTTCGCGGGCAAGGACATCAGCGCCTGAGGGAGAGCGGATCTACGACGACAGCTGCCAGATCGCGTGCGCGATGGCGTCGCTGTTGCGGTCGAGGGCCGTGTCGTTGATGTTCTCGGTCGTGTCGCAGGCCGAGTGGTAGCAGCGGTCGAAGGACTCGCCCGCCGTGCCGCCCCACTTCTGCGCCTGCTCGCTGGACATGGTGTTCCCGGCCCCGGTGAACAGTCCGCCCACCGGTATCCCGGCGTCCAGGAACGAGGCGTGGTCGGAGCGGCCGTCGCCCTCGGTCTCTATCTCCGTGGGTACGTCGAGTCCGGCGAAGTAGTCCTTGAAGACCTTCTCGATGGCCGGGTCGTCGTCGTACACGAAGTAGCCCGGGTTCGGCGAGCCGATCATGTCGAAGTTGAGATAGCCGCTGATCTTTGAACGGTCCGCGTCCGGAAGGGAGTTGACGTAGTTCCGGGAGCCGACCAGGCCCTGCTCCTCGGCGCCCCACCAGGCGAAGCGCAGATGCTTCGCGGGCTTGAGCTGCTCACGGGAGACGGCGAGCGCGGTCTCCAGTACGGCCGCGGAACCCGAGCCGTTGTCGTTGATGCCGGGCCCGGAGCTGACGCTGTCGAGGTGGGCGCCGGCCATCAGGACCTGGCCCTCGTCGCCGCCGGGCCAGTCGGCGACCAGGTTGTACCCGGTGGCGCCGCCGGAGTTGAACTCCTTGACGGAGGTGGTGAATCCGGCGGCGTCCAGCTTGCCCTTGAGGTAGTCGATGGACGCCTTGTAGCCGGGCCGGCCGTGGGCGCGGTTGCCGCCGTTGGCCTCGGCTATGGACTGCAGTTCGCCGAGGTGCGCCTTGACGTCGGCGACGGGTATGTCGGGTGCCGCGGCGGCCGGTTCGGCCGTGGGTGCCGCGGTCGCCGCGGGCATCGCGAGCAGCCCGGAGGTGACGAGCGCGGCGGCGGTGAGGGTGCGTATCGGGGCGGAGAGTTTCATGTGGGGGCTCCGAAGTCCGTACGGGAACAGGGTGGGGGGCGTACGAGACGTGCGGTTGCGCGCGGGCGCATGGTGCTGGTGGCGCGCGCGCAACGCGTGGTGCGTGCGCCCTGATGGTGGGTGCACGCTGACGTCACGTCAAGAGCGAATTCCGGTCCGCCCGTTCCGTATTCCGGGCGCCGCCGATTCCGTCCGCCCGAACCCCCGTCCCCTCACATCCCCTCAACTCACCTCAAGCCACGCAGAATTCATTCCCCTCGGGATCCTGCATGAGCACCCAGCTGCCGCCCGGCTCGTCCACCGCGCGCACCATGCGCGCGCCGAGCCCTTCGAGCCGCGCCACTTCGTCCGCGCGCTGCTCGGCGCCGACATGCAGGTCGAGGTGGACCCGGTTCTTGCCGGTCTTCGGCTCCGGGACCTGGTTGAAGAGCAGCCGCCGCCCGAGCCCGGCCCCGCTGAGCTCGTCGTAGGGGTCGTCGGGGTGCCGCGCCGCCGCGGCCCCGCGCCAGGAGGGCCGGCCGTGGTGCTCGGTGACGAGCGCGGGCGGTACGGCGCCCGCGCCGAGGAGTTGCTCGATCAGGACGCTGTTGTCCTCGACCGCGTAGCCGAGCGCGGCGGCCCAGAAGTCGGCCTGCGCGTGCGGGTCGGTGGAGTCGATGACGATTTTCCACTGGAGAGGCATGTAACCGGTTATAGCGGTTACGGTTGCGGAGCGGCAAGGGCGACGCCCCGCAGCATGTACGCCCCGCCCGTACGCCCAGCCCGTGCGCCCCGCCCGCAAAGCCCGCCCGTACGCAACGCCGCCCCTCACCGCGGCTGCGGCACCGCGATCCGCCACCCCGCGTTGTACGTCCCGCGCACCGGGATCACCCGCAACTCGCCCGGCGTGCGTGGCGGTTCGGCGTTGCGCAGGACCCAGGCGTCCGGCGGGGAGTCGGGGTGCTGGATCGCGGGGGCGCAGCCCGCGGTGTACGCCACGGGGATCACCATGCTGTTGCCGTCCAGGACGCAGCCCCGGCCGACGCCCGCCGCACGCAGCGCGGCCGTGATCCGGTGCCAGTCGCCGCGGGCCTCGGCCTGGATCCCGGCATGCGCGTGAGTCGCGGCCAGTTGGACGCCGAGATGTCCGATGGCGGCGAGGGTCAGTATGCCGACGGCGATCCGCCCGCGCCCGCGCGCCGCACCCCACAGCGCCCGCACGGCGACAGCGGCGGGCAGCGCGAGCAGCGCGTACGCGGGGAGCAGGAAGCGGGCGGCGGAGTAGTCGAGGAGGAAGAGATACGTGACGGAGGCGGACCCGGCGACGACGACCGGCAGCACGACGGCCGCGACGGGCACGTCGTCCGGCCCCCCATCCATCCCCGTACGCCCCCGTCCTCGCCGCACGAGCCACACCCCGACGACCACCAGGACCGGCAGCGCGTACCACCACAGGGCCGTCGGCAGGCTCGGCCCCGCCGCTGTGCAGGGGCGGCAGAGCAGCGGGCCGTCGAGGGCGTTGATGACAGCGGGCAGGTTGAACCGGGGCCGCAGGCCGCCCTGTTGCTCCGCCGCGAGGGCGAGCCGCTCGCGTACGCCCCCGAACCGCAGCTCGGACTCGACGACCCACGGCACGAGCCCGGCCAGGGCGCCCACCGCCATCGCGACGAGCGGCCGGGCGGCACCGGCCCGCCACGGCCGGTGCGCGACCACGGCGAGAAGCAGCGGCGCCACGATCCACGCCGCGTCGTTGGGCCGTGTCAGCGTGGCGAGCCCGAGGCCGAAGGCGAGCCCGGCCGACGCCCGCAGGAAGGTCCCGTGACCCTCGCGCAGGCACAGGAACCAGCCGACCGCCGCCGTCGCGCCCATCGCCGTGTAGTGGTTGGGCATCGCGGAGCCGACGTAGAACAGCGTGAACCAGAGGCTCCCGTAGCCCGCCGCGGCCAGCGGCACGACGTGCGGCCGCGCGCGCAGCACCCGCAGCCAGGGCACGTACCCGACGTACAGCGCGACCCCCGCGAGCAGACTCAGCCACACCCGCAGCAGCACCACGTGGTCCGACCAGCCGGCGACCGGCGCCATCAGCGCGGGCACACCCCGGGTGCGCGGCGCCTCGAAGGGGACGTTGAGGCCCTGGGCGTACGAGGGGAAGCGGCCGGCGTAGACGATCTCGTCCCAGCCGAGCGGCAGGCTCAGCGGCACGAACAGCGCGGGCAGCACCGCGAACCCGGCGCAGACGAGGAGCAGCGCGCGGTGGTCCCGTCGCGGAGGCGTGAGGTGCGGCGGCGGCATCGCCTCACGGTACTGAAGTAATTGCCCGGCTATGCGACGACTTGTCCGTTCTCGGGGGTGTGCCGCGCCTCCGCTCAAGCCGCCGTAACCGCGGTAACCGCGGTAACCGCATACGCTGGTTACGTGATGTACGGCCGTTCCTTCCACTTCGACCCCGGTGCCCTCTGCCTGGAGCTGCTGCCGACCGGCGGGGCCGAGCGCTACCCGCAGTTCGAGTCGCTGCATGAGCCCGCCGATCTGCGGGTCTGGGTGGCGGAGAGCAGGCTCGGCGCGGGGCTTGAAGTGACGGTCGACGAAAGCGAGTTGGCGGCCGCGCACGCCCTGCGGGCCGCGCTGTGGTCGCTGGCCGAGGCCCGTGCGCGCGGCGGCGCCCTCGATCCGGGGCCGCTGGCCGTGGTCAACGCCGCCGCGGCCGAGCCGCCGCTGGCCGCCCGCCTGTTGCCGGACGGCACGCGCGCGTGGAGCGAAGGGGCCACGGCGAGCGGGCTGCTCTCGACCGTCGCGCGCGACGCGATCGAGCTGTTCACCGGCCCGTACGCACACCGCATCCGGGTCTGCGGGGCCGACAACTGCCTCCTGGTCTTCGTCGACACGTCACGGGCGGGCCGCCGCCGCTGGTGCTCGATGGAGCGCTGCGGCAACCGCAACAAGGTCAGAACCCACCGGGCCAAGAATTAGCCCCGACGGCGATAGGCGATTGGCGATAAGCGATAAGCGATAAGCGATTGGCGATTGAGGAGCAGGGGGCCGGAGGGCGGGCCCCCGAGACGCCCACCGTCAGAGTGTCGCCTTGGAGGACGAGGACGAGGACGAGGGCGAGGGCGGAGACGACACCTCGGTCCCCTTCGTCGCGTCCGGCGCCACCGCCTGCGCGGCCGCCAGCCGAATCGCCTCCGCCCGCGTCCGACGGGCGTTCCGCAGCGCGTCCCACGTGAGCAGCGAAAGGGCCAGCCACACCAGGGCGAAGCCCGCCCACCGCTCGGGCGGCATGGCCTCGTGGAAGTACGTGATGCCGAGCACGAACTGGAACACCGGCGCCAGGTACTGCAACAGCCCGAGCGTCGACAGCGGTACGCGGATCGCGGCGGCCCCGAACAGGATCAGGGGGATCGCGGTCACCAGGCCGGTCGCGGCGAGCAGCGCGGCGTGGCCGGCGCCGTGCGGCCCGAAGTGGGACTCGCCCCGCGTGCCCAGCCAGATCAGATAGCCGAGCGCGGGCAGGAACTGGATGGTGGTCTCCGCGGCGAGCGACTCCAGACCGCCGAGGTTGACCTTCTTCTTGACCAGGCCGTACGTCGCGAACGAGAAGGCCAGCGTCAGCGAGATCCACGGCGGCTGCCCGTACCCGACGGCCAGGACGAGCACCGCGGCGGCGCCCACGCCCACGGCCGTCCACTGCAGCGGGCGCAGCCGTTCCTTCAGGAGGAGCACGCCCATCGCGATGGTGACGAGCGGATTGATGAAGTAGCCGAGCGAGGCCTCGAGGACATGGCCGGTGTTCACGGACCAGATGTAGAGGCCCCAGTTGACGGTGATCACGGTCGCCGCGATCGTCACCAGGCCCAGCTTGCGGGGCTCCCGCAGCAGCTCGCCCGCCCACGCCCAGCGCCGCATCACGAGCAGCACGAGCGCGACGAGCGCCAGCGACCACACCATCCGGTGGGCCAGGATCTCTCCGGCACCGGCCGGTTTGAGGAGCGGCCAGAAGAGGGGGACGAGGCCCCACAACCCGTAGGCGGCAAAGCCGCATATCAGTCCCGCGCGACCCTCACCCGACGGCTTCAAGGCCCCTCCACTCTGCTTCGTGACAACTCCACGAAGGTAGCGCCGAGAAGGCCCACCTGTCATGTCCGTATCCGCATACGGTCATGACAGGCGCACCCACGTCCGCAACGGCCCGGCGCGAGGCTCAGAGGATCACGCGACCCTGGGGGTCACGCGGCCCTGGGGGGTCACGCGGCCAGAGGGGTCACGCGGTCAAGAGGGTCACGCGGCCCTGAGCGCGGCCGTGATCGCCTCGGCCACCGGCGTCGTCGGCCGGCCGATCAGCCGGGCCAGGTCACCGCTGCGCCCGGCGAGCCGCCCGCGCTCCACGGCGGCGTCCACGTCGACCAGGATCTCGGCCATCGGCCCGGGCACTCCGGCGCCGGTGAGGACCGCGAGGTGCTGCTCGGCGGGCACGTTCCGGTACGCGATCTCCTTGCCGGTCTGCCGACCCACCTCGGCCGCGTACTCCGCGAAGCTCCACGCCTCGTCGCCGCTCAGCTCGTACGTCCGGTCCTCGTGGCCCTCGCCGGTCAGCACGGCGACGGCGGCCGCGGCGTAGTCGGCGCGCGCGGCCGAGGCGATCCGGCCCTCGCCCGCGTTGGCCAGGACCGCGCCGTGCTCGACGACCGGGGCCAGGTTCGCGGTGTGGTTCTCGTGGTACCAGCCGTTGCGCAGGAACGCGTACGGGAGTCCGGAGTCGAGGATCGCCCGCTCGGTCGCCTTGTGCTCGTCGGCGAGCCGGAAGTCGGCCTCGGGGCCGCCGAGGATCCCGGTGTACGCGAGCAGCGCGACGCCCGCCGCCTTCGCCGCGTCGATCACCGCCTGGTGCTGCGCCACCCGCCGGCCGACCTCGCTGCCGGAGATCAGCAGCACCCGGTCACCGGCGCCGAACGCCCCGGCGAGGGTCTCGGGCGCCGAGTAGTCCGCGATCCGCAGCTCGATCCCGCGCTCCGCGAGGCCGGCGGCCTTGTCCTTGTCGCGGACGACGGCGGCGATCCGGCCGGCCGGGACCCGGGCGTCGAGCAGCTGCTCCACGACGAGGCGGCCGAGCTGTCCGGTGGCTCCGGTGACGACGATCATGAGGGGCTCCTAGGTGGGGTTCGAGGCCCTTTCTCGGGGATGCCCCCAACGTAAGCTGGGCACTAACCAAACGGAAGTACCCACTTTGAAGTAAGGTACTGGCATGGAAGTTAGCTGGCAGCCGGGCATGAAGATGGACGTCAACGCCCCGATGTGCCCCTCGCGCGGGGTCCTCGAACACGTCACGAGCCGCTGGGGCGTGCTGATCCTGATCGCCCTGCGGGAGCGCTCGTACCGCTTCAGCGAGCTGCGCCGGCACGTCGGCGGGGTGAGCGAGAAGATGCTGGCCCAGACACTGCAGACGCTGGAGCGCGACGGCTTCGTGCTGCGCGACGCCCAGCCGGTGATCCCGCCGCGCGTCGACTACTCCCTGACGGAGCTCGGCGAGGAGGCGGCCGCCCAGGTCGAGGCGCTCGGCCGGTGGACGGAGCGGCGCACGGAGCAGGTGCTCAAGAACCGGGAGAAGTACGACGAGGCCCGGCCCTGAATCACTGCTCAGGGCCGGGCCTCACACTCGTTCTGTGAACGTCAGCCGACGACGGTCCAGGTGTCGTTGCCGGTGAGGAGGGCGGCGAGGTCGCCCTTGCCGTTCTGCTCGATGGCGGCGTCGAGCTGGTCGGCCATCTGGGTGTCGTAGACGGGCCGCTCGGCGGAGCGGAACACGCCGATCGGGGTCTGGTGCAGGGTGTCCGGGTCGGCGAGGCGGGACAGAGCGAACGCGGTGGTCGGGGACGCGGAGTGGGCGTCGTGGACGAGGATCTGCGACCGGTTGTCCTCGGTGACGTCCACGACCTTCAACTCCCCGGTCAGGGTGTCCCGTACGACTCCCTTGGCGCTGTCAGTGCCGAAGGTGATCGGCTGCCCGTGTTCGAGGCGGATGACGGCTTCCTCGGCCTGCTGCTTGTCTTTGAGGACTTCGAAGGCGCCGTCGTTGAAGATGTTGCAGTTCTGGTAGATCTCCACCAGGGCGGTGCCGTCGTGGGCGGCGGCCTGGCGCAGCACGTCGGTGAGGTGCTTGCGGTCGGAGTCGACGGTGCGGGCCACGAAGCTCGCCTCCGCGCCGAGGGCGAGGGAGACCGGGTTGAAGGGGGCGTCCAGGGAGCCCATCGGCGTGGACTTGGTGACCTTGCCGACCTCGGAGGTGGGGGAGTACTGGCCCTTGGTGAGGCCGTAGATCCGGTTGTTGAACAGCAGGATCTTCAGGTTCACGTTGCGGCGCAGCGCGTGGATGAGGTGGTTGCCGCCGATCGACAGGGCGTCGCCGTCACCGGTGACGACCCAGACGCTCAAGTCCCGTCGGGAGGAGGCGAGTCCGGTCGCGATGGCGGGGGCACGGCCGTGGATGGAGTGCATCCCGTACGTGTTCATGTAGTACGGGAAACGGGAGCTGCAGCCGATGCCGGAGACGAAGACGATGTTCTCGCGGGCGAGACCGAGCTCGGGCATGAATCCCTGCACGGCGGCCAGGACCGCGTAGTCACCACACCCCGGGCACCAGCGCACTTCCTGATCGGACTTGAAGTCCTTCATGGACTGCTTGGCTTCGGCCTTGGGGACGAGGGACAGCAGCGTCCGAGCCTGCTCAGTCTGCGTCTGCGTCTGCTCGGAGCTGTGCGTGGTCGTCGTGTCAGCCATCGAGCGCCTCCTTGAGAACCGTGGCGAGCTGCTCGGCCTTGAACGGCATGCCGTTGACCTGCGTGTAACTCCGGGCGTCCACCAAGTACTTGGCCCGGATCAGCGTGGCGAGCTGGCCCAGGTTCATCTCCGGAACCACCACATTGGGGTAACGCTTCAACACCCCGCCCAGATTCCCCGGCAGCGGGTTGAGGTGCCGCAGATGCACCTGCGCGACCGGCTGTCCCGCGTTCCGCAGCCGGCGCACGGCGGCGGTGATCGGGCCGTAGGTCGAGCCCCAGCCGAGAACGAGCAGCTCAGCCTCGCCGCTCGGGTCGTCGACCTCCACGTCCGGGACGTCGATGCCGTCGACCTTGGCCTGGCGGGTGCGGACCATCAGCTCGTGGTTGGCCGGGTCGTACGAGATGTTCCCCGTCCCGTCCTGCTTCTCGATGCCGCCGATCCGGTGCTCCAGACCCGGCGTCCCCGGCACCGCCCACGGCCGGGCCAGGGTCTGCGGATCACGCTTGTACGGCCAGAACACCTCGGTGCCGTCGTCCAGCGTGTGGTTCGGCCCGTGCGCGAACTGCGTCCGCAGATCCGGCAGTTCATCCACCTCCGGAATCCGCCACGGCTCGCTGCCGTTCGCCAGATAGCCGTCGGAGAGCAGGAACACCGGCGTCCGGTACGTGAGAGCGATCCGCGCCGCCTCGATCGCCGCGTCGAAACAGTCCGCCGGCGTCTTCGGCGCCACGATCGGCACCGGCGCCTCACCATTCCTGCCGTACATCGCCTGCAGCAGATCCGCCTGCTCCGTCTTCGTCGGCAGACCCGTCGACGGCCCGCCGCGCTGAATGTCCACCACCAGCAGCGGCAGCTCCAACGACACCGCCAACCCGATCGTCTCCGACTTCAGGGCCACGCCCGGACCGGACGTCGTCGTCACCGCCAGCGACCCGCCAAAAGCGGCACCGAGCGCCGCGCCGATCCCCGCGATCTCGTCCTCGGCCTGGAACGTCCGCACACCGAAATTCTTGTGCTTGCTCAGCTCATGCAGAATGTCCGACGCCGGAGTGATCGGATACGACCCCAGATACAACGGCAGATCCGCCTGTCGCGACGCCGCCACCAGACCGTACGACAAGGCCAGATTCCCGGAGATGTTCCGGTACGTGCCCGTCGGGAACGCCGCAGCCGCCGGCGCCACCTCATAACTGACGGCGAAATCCTCCGTCGTCTCCCCGAAATTCCAGCCCGCACGGAACGCCGCGATGTTCGCCGCCGCGATATCCGGCTTCTTCGCGAACTTCGACTTCAGGAAACTCTCCGTGCCCTCCGTAGGCCGGTGATACATCCACGACAGCAAACCAAGCGCGAACATGTTCTTACTGCGCCCCGCATCCTTACGGGACAGCTCGAACTCCTTCAACGCCTCCACCGTCAACGTCGTCAACGGCACCGGATGCACCCGATAACCCTCGAGCGAACCGTCCTCAAGGGGAGAATCCGCGTACCCGACCTTCTGCATCGCCCGCTTCGTGAACTCGTCCGTGTTCACGATGATCTCCGCGCCCCGCGGCACATCCGCGATGTTCGCCCTCAACGCCGCCGGATTCATCGCCACCAGAACATTCGGCGCATCCCCCGGCGTGAGAATGTCATGATCCGCGAAATGCAACTGGAAACTCGACACACCCGGAAGCGTCCCGGCAGGAGCACGAATCTCGGCCGGGAAATTCGGCAGCGTCGACAAGTCATTACCGAACGACGCCGTCTCCGACGTGAACCGGTCACCCGTCAACTGCATACCGTCACCCGAGTCACCCGCAAAACGGATGATCACCCGGTCCAGACGGCGCACTTCCTTGTCGCCGGACGGCTTCCGCTGTCCACCCACGACGGCCGAGTCGGCCTGCTCGGCATGGCTACTGACCTGGCTGGTCACTGAACTGGACCTCCCTCGAGGCTGCGGCACGGGAGACGCCGGTCGACCGGTCCTCCCAGGGCCACCCTACGTCTGTGAGGGTGCCCTTCCCGGGGTCGCTCGCATCGTGGACGTGACTTTGAGACTCCTCCCGAGGGGTTCCCGGAGGCGTCTCCGGGGGTCTCTCCGAGGGTCTCCGCGACGTCCCTGGCGGCGAACCTGACGGGGGTGAACTTCATATCTGACAGGGTGTCAGCAAACTACGAGTTGAGGTAGGTGAGCACCGCCAGAACGCGACGGTGATCCCCCTCACTCTGGGACAGGCCGAGCTTCATGAAGATATTGCTGACGTGCTTCTCGACCGCCCCGTCGCTCACCACCAACTGCCGGGCGATCGCGGAGTTCGTCCGCCCCTCCGCCATCAGGCCGAGCACCTCGCGCTCGCGCGGGGTCAGCCCCGCCAGGACGTCCTGCTTGCGGCTGCGCCCGAGCAGCTGCGCCACCACCTCCGGGTCGAGGGCCGTCCCGCCCTCGGCGACCCGCACCACCGCGTCGACGAACTCCCGCACCTCGGCCACCCGGTCCTTGAGCAGGTAGCCCACGCCACGGGTCGACCCGGCAAGGAGCTCCGTCGCGTACTGCTCCTCCACGTACTGCGAAAGGACGAGTACGCCGAGACCCGAATGGCTGCGCCGCAGCGCGACCGCCGCCCGTACCCCTTCGTCGGTGTGCGTCGGCGGCATCCGTACGTCCGCGACCACCACGTCCGGCAGCGCGTCCTGCGCGGCCAGCTCCCCAACGGTCTTGATCAGGGCCTCCGCGTCGCCGACTCCCGCGACGACCTCGTGTCCCCGATCGGTGAGGAGGCGGGTCAGGCCCTCCCTGAGCAGCACCGAGTCCTCGGCGATGACCACCCGCACACTGTCCTCCACGATCCGTACGCCCCCACTCCGGTCCCGCCCCGACGACGGAACCAGCATCCCAGCATTCGGTCACCGCTGCGCCCGAGTGCCGGGATTGCTTCGAGTGTCGGCGGGCCGGGTCGACTCCGGGTGGAAGCCTGGAGGAGGGAGGTCCCTCGCCAGTCGTACGTGGCCTCTCGGCAGTCGTACGTGAACTCTCACGGTCGTACGTGGACTCACCCGTCGTACGCGAACTCTCAACCCCGCCAGGGCAGTTCGGCCGTCACCCGGGTCGGTCCGCCCGCCGGGGAGTCCACGTCCAGGCCCCCGTCCACCGCGCCGAGCCGCCCCGCGAGACCCGCGAGACCCGTACCCGCGGCGGGGTCGGCGCCGCCCCGGCCGTCGTCCGCGACCTGCACGAGCAGCCGGTCCTCGACCCGCCACACCTCCACCGAGGCCGAGCGCGCACCGCTGTGCCTGCTGACGTTCGCGAGGAGCTCCGAGACCGTGAAGTACGCGATGCCCTCGATGGCCGCGGCCGGCCGGTGCGGCAGGTCCACCTCGACCCGGACCGGCACCGTGCAGCGCGCGGCCAGGGCGGAGAGGGCGGCGTCGAGGCCGCGGTCGGTGAGGACGGCCGGGTGGATGCCGCGGGCCAGGTCGCGCAGCTCCTGGAGCGCCAGCTTCACCTCGCCGTGCGCCTCGTCCACGAGCCGGGCCGCCTCCTGCGGGTCCTCGCTCAGCTTGTCCTTCGCCAGGCCCAGGTCCGCGGCCAGACCGGTGAGCCGGGCCTGCGCCCCGTCGTGCAGCTCCCGCTCGATCCGGCGCAGGTCGGCGGCGGCCGTGTCCGCGACCACTCCGCGGTCCGACTCCAGCTCGACCACCCGGGCGTCAAGGCGGGAGGCGCCGAGCAGTCCGGCCACCATGACCCGGTCGACCGTCGTCAGGGCCCGGATCAGCCACGGCGTGACCAGCGTGACGAGCAGCCCGACGGCGGCCGTGGCGCCGATCTCGAAGGGGGTGTCGAGATAGAAGCTGTTGCGCCCGCCCTCCTCGCCGTAGACCTGGATGCCGTCCACGCCCACGTACGCCGGGAACACCCACCGCCACAGCGGATAGGTGAGCAGCGACCAGCCGACCGACCAGAACGTCACCGCCACCGTGAACGCGAACACCGCCCACGGGAAGTGCAGCACCGCGTACAGCAGGCTCCGCCAGGACGTGCCGCTCTTCAGCACCGCCCCGATCCACGCCATCGCGCCGGGCTTGGCCGCCCGCACCGGCCGCGGCTCCGCCACGTCGAGGCGGAGCAGCCCGCGCGCCCGCGCCCGCTCCAGTACGCCGAAACCGCGGCACCCCGCGAGCGCCGCGGCGAGCACCGGCACCCCGAGGAACGTGACGAGCAGTCCGGCGCCGAGCGCCACCATCGTCACCGCGTACGTGAACATCACGATGCTCAACGGCAGGCTGACGAGGAGATGCCCGAACTCGCGCCAGGTCCTCGCCTCGACCGGAGCGCGCAGTGCGGGCGGCAGCAGGGGGCGCCGCGCGGGATACCCGGGCCGGGTTCGCTCTCCGTACTCCATGGCCATGAGGTCATCCGTTTCTGCTCGTGGGCGTGGGCGTGGGCCGCTTCCGCGCGTGGGCTGCGGGCGTGTTCGGTGTTCCGATGGGGTACGTCCACCCTCCTCCGCCGCCGCCCCGCCCACCATGAGGACCGTCGCCGTCTTCGACCGGGGGTTTTCCCCACCCCCGGACGGGAGTTGAGCCCGTTCTGGATGGCGGTCGGGTCCGTTTCCCGGCGGCAGTCGAGTCCGTTTCCCGGCGGCAGTCGGGTCCGTTTCCCGGCGGCAGTCGGCACCGTCTCCGGACGGCAGCCGAGTCCGTGTCGTCAGCCGTCCGACCGGTCGCGCCAGGGGAGTTCCGCCGAGACCGTCGTCGGGCCGCCCGCCGGGGAGTCCACGACGAACAGGCCGTCCACCGCGCCGAGCCGGTCCGCGAGCCCCGACATGCCCGTACCGCCGTCGAGCGAGGCACCGCCGCGGCCGTCGTCCTCGACGCGGAGCAGCAGCCGCCGGTCCGCGCGCCACACCTCGACCGAGGCCGAGCGCGCACCGCTGTGCTTGCTGACGTTCTGCAGCAGCTCGGAGACCGTGAAGTACGCGATGCCCTCGATGGCCGGCGCGGGCCGCTCCCGCAGGTCGACCGTCACCCGGACCGGCACCGTGCAGCGCGCGGCGAGCGAGGAGAGCGCGGCGTCGAGGCCGCGGTCGGTGAGGACGGCCGGGTGGATGCCGCGGGCCAGGTCGCGCAGCTCCTGGAGTGCCAGCTTCACCTCGCCGTGCGCCTCGTCGACCATCGCCGCCACGGTCGCGTCGGCCTGCCCCTCGAGCAGCTTCTCCTTGGCGAGGCCGAGGCCCATCGCGAGGTTGACCAGGCGGGCCTGCGCCCCGTCGTGCAGATCGCGCTCGATCCGGCGCAGATCGGCGGCGGCGGTGTCGACTACCGTGCCGCGGTCCGACTCCAGCTCCGCGATCCGCCGCTCCAACTCGTCGGACGGGCAGAGGAGTCCGCGCGCCATCGCCCGGTCCGCGTTGCTCAGCCCGCGTACGACGAACGGCAGCATCGGCCACAGCACGATCAGCGCGACCAGGGTGAGCGTGAACGTCAGCACGCCCCACGGCAGCCGTACGAACCCGTACAGCAGACTCCGCCAGCCCACCGGGTCCTTCAGGCGCCCCCAGGTCCGGGCGAGGAAGCCGTCGTCCTTCCGGAACGGCAGCGGGCTCGGCTCGTCCACGAACGTGCCGAGCAGCCGGCGCGCCCTGGACCGCTCCATTGAGCCGAGGCCGCGGGCGCCCGCCAGACCGAGGCCGAGCAGCGGCAGGCCGATCACGGTGACCGCGAGCGCGCTGCCGACAGCCACGACGACCACCACGTACACGAAGGAGAACAGCGCGAGCGGCAGATTGAGCAGGAGGTGCGCGACCTCTTTCCACGTCTGGCCCGCGAACGCGAGCCGCGCGGGCGGCAGGGGGCGCTGTCCGGTGGTCATGACGGACAGCCTGCCGGGCGGGCGGACCGGACGCCATGAGGTGTGCCGCCGGGACCGACGGGGGAAAACCCCACCCTGCATGTGAAGGGGCTGCTTACCCGTTCTTTAACAGGGCCTAGACTCCCGTGCGTACAGATCGTCGAACAGGGACACCGCGCCCTTGACCGGCCGGGACTCTTCCGAACCGCCGGAACAACGAGATCAACGAGATCAACGAGAACAACGAGATCAGGGAGCGAGGGGCCGACGTGCCGGGACCGACCGTTCTCGCCGCGGACTACTTCCAGAGCTACTCCGTCGTAGGACTGCTCGCCGTCATCGGCGTGCTCTTCGTCGCCGTCGCCTTCGGCGCGGGCCGTCTCCTGCGGCCCGTCGTACCGACCCCGGAGAAACTCCTCACCTACGAGTGCGGCGTCGACCCGGTCGGCGAGGGCTGGGCCCACACCCAGGTCCGCTACTACGTCTATGCGTTCCTGTACGTGATCTTCGCCGTCGACTCGATCTTCCTCTTCCCCTGGGCCACCGTCTTCGCCGATCCGCAGTACGGCGCGACGACGCTGGTGGAGATGTTCATCTTCCTCGGCTTCCTGGCCGTGGGCCTGCTGTACGCATACAAGAAGGGCGTCCTGGCATGGACGTGAACATCGGACCGAAGCCCGGCGAGGGCGAGCGCGGGAACGAGGGCGGTTCCAAGCTCGGCCCGCTGGCCCGGCTCGCTCCAGAGCCCATGAAGGTGGTCCTCAACTGGGGCCGCCGCTACAGCCTGTGGGTCTTCAACTTCGGCCTCGCCTGCTGCGCCATCGAGTTCATCGCCGCGTCCATGGCCCGCCACGACTTCATCCGCCTCGGCGTCATCCCGTTCGCCCCGGGCCCGCGCCAGGCCGACCTGATGGTGGTCTCGGGAACGGTCACCGACAAGATGGCCCCCGCCGTGAAGCGCCTGTACGAGCAGATGCCCGAGCCGAAGTACGTGATCTCCTTCGGCGCCTGCTCCAACTGCGGCGGCCCGTACTGGGACTCGTACTCCGTGACCAAGGGCGTCGACCAGATCATCCCCGTCGACGTGTACGTCCCCGGCTGTCCGCCGCGCCCCGAAGCGCTGCTCCAGGGCATCCTCAAGCTCCAGGAGAAGATCGCCCAGGAGTCCCTCGGCGAGCGCTACTCCGCCGCGGGGCGTCCGTCGGCCGCGGCCCTGCAGACCGGGCTTGTCGCACCTCCTGCTTCGGGTTCGGCTTCGGGTTCGGATTCCGGGTCGGGTGCCGGTTCGGGTTCGGGTGCTGGGTCGGGTTCGGGTTCCGGCTCGGGTTCCGGTTCGGCTTCGGGGGAGGGCGAGCGATGACGACCGGCTGGCTTCCCGACGAGGTCACCGAACTCTTCGGCCCGGACGCGACCGCCGAGGAGTCGTACGACCTGCTCACCGTCGACGTCCCCGCCGAGACCTGGACGACGGCCCTGCTCACGGCCCGCACCCGGCTAGGCTGCACGTATTTCGACTGGCTCAGCGCGGTCGACGAACCGGGCACCGGCTTCCGCGTCTCCGCTCATGTGGTGGCCCTCCATCCGGTACGCCGCCTCCTCGTCCGTACGACCGTCCCGCACGCGGCACCGGTGCTCGCCTCCGCCGTCGACGTCTACGCGGGCGCCGCCTGGCACGAGCGCGAGACCCACGAGATGTTCGGCGTCGACTTCACCGGCCACCCCGGGCTCGACCCGCTGCTGCTGCCCGACGGCTTCGAGGGCCACCCGCTGCGCAAGGACTTCGTGCTCGCGGCGCGGGTCGTGAAGGCGTGGCCGGGCGCCAAGGAGCCGGGGGAGTCTGCGGCGGGGGCCGCGCACGGCGCGCCCAAGCGGCGCCAGATGCTTCCGCCCGGCGTGCCCGACCCCAACGAATGGGGCCCGCTGAAGGGCCAGTTGCCGCCTGCGCCGGCGCGTCCGGCTCGGGGTGCGCGTGCGGCGGGTGCGGGTGCGGGTGCCGGTGGCGGGGCCGGGGAGCGTCCGGCTCGGCGTACCCGCTCGGCGAGCGCGGGCTCGGCCAGCCAGACGAGCGCTCCCGGCGAGGCCCCTTCGGGCGAGACCCCTTCCGGCGAGACCTCTTCCGGCGAGGCCGCGACGACGCGCCCTCGCCGTACGCGCAGCGCTTCGCAGGGGTCGGCGAGCCAGGCCGCGGCCGGGCAGGCCGGGCAGGTGGGTCAGGGCGCGGCCGGTCAGGCCGATCAGGGCGCGGCCGGTCAGGCTGCGGCCGGGACCGAATCGTGTACGCCTTCACCTTCGCCCTCGCCCTCACCTGCTGCCTCGTCCCCTCCGCGCCGTTCCCGCAGCGCGAGCCAGGGCTCGACCTCGCAGCGGGACACGCCGCCGACGGAGCCGTCGAAGGCGTCGCAGCCGTCGGAGGCGGGTGCATCGGAGCCGTCCGAGAAGCCCACGCCGCCCCGTAGCTCCGACGCCCCATGGCACAACCCCCGGCCCACGTTCGACGAGCCGGAGAGCACGGACAGCTCCGAGGCCGCCGCGGCCGAGCCCGAGGCTCCGGCTGAGTCGTCGGCCGAGCCCGAGGCTCCGGCTGAGTCGTCGGCCGAGCCCGAGTCGTCGGCCGAGCCCGAGGCTCCGGCTGAGCCCAAGACCCCGGCCGAGCCCAAGACCCCGGCCAAGCCCGACACCCCAGCCGCTCCCAAAACCCCGCCCGCGCCCGAAACCCCCGACGAAGACACCCCTGCCGGAGGCGACCCCGCATGAACGACGCCCTCGACGTCGCCCTGCGACTCCTCGTCGTCTTCGCCGTCTTCCTGGTCCTGCCCCTCGTCATCGGTCAGACCGAGCACAAGGTGATGGCCCATATGCAGGGCCGCCTCGGCCCCATGCACGCGGGCGGGTTCCACGGCTGGGCCCAACTCGTCGCCGACGGCGTCAAGTTCGCCCAGAAGGAAGACGTCGTACCCACGGGCGCCGACCGCCGTATCTTCCAGCTCGCCCCGGCCGTCGCCCTCCTGCCCTACCTCCTGGTCCTCGTCGCCATCCCGATCGGCCCCGGCGAGGGAGCCGTCGGCGAGGTCGTGGACGCGGGTCTCTTCTTCGTACTCGCCGTCATGGGCGTGGGCGTACTCGGATCGCTCATGGCCGGCTGGGCCTCCGCCAACAAATTCTCCCTCCTGGGCGGCCTGCGTACCGCCGCCCAACTCCTCGCCTACGAACTGCCGATGCTGCTCACCGCCGCCTCCGTGGCGATGGCCGCGGGGACCGTCTCCCTGCCGGGCATCGTCGAGGCCTTCGAGTGGTGGTGGCTGCCCTGGCAGATCGTCGGCGCCCTGGTCTTCTTCGTGGCCGGCCTCGCCGAGCTGCAACGCCCGCCGTTCGACATGCCGGTGGCCGACTCGGAGATCATCTTCGGCGCGTACACCGAGTACACCGGTCTCCGCTTCGCCCTCTTCCTCCTCGCCGAGTACGCCGGGATCGTCGTCCTGTGCGGCCTGACCACCGTCCTCTTCCTGGGCGGCTGGCACGGGCCGTGGGGTGCCGACGGGCTCGGCTGGGTGTGGACCCTGCTCAAGACGGCCGTCCTCGCCTTCCTCGTCATCTGGCTGCGCGTCTCGTACCCCCGTCTCCGCGAGGACCAGTTGCAGAAGCTCGCCTGGACCACGCTCGTCCCGCTCGCCCTCGCGCAGATCGCGCTCACCGGAATCGTGAAGGTGGCGATCCAGTAATGCCTCCGATCCCCGGGTCCGGCCTGGCCAAGGGCCTCGCCGTCACCCTCCGCACGATGACGCGGAAGACCGTCACCGAGCAGTACCCCGACGTCCAGCCCGAACTGCCGCCGCGCACCCGCGGTGTCATCGGCCTGTTCGAGGAGAACTGCACGGTCTGCATGCTCTGCGCCCGCGAGTGCCCGGACTGGTGCATCTACATCGACTCCCACAAGGAGACGGTCCCCGCCGCCACCCCGGGCGGCCGCGAACGCAGCCGCAACGTCCTCGACCGCTTCGCCATCGACTTCGCGCTCTGCATGTACTGCGGTATCTGCATCGAGGTCTGTCCTTTCGACGCGCTGTTCTGGTCACCGGAGTTCGAGTACGCGGAGACGGACATCCACGAACTCACCCACGAGCGGGACAAGCTCCGCGAGTGGATGTGGACTGTCCCCGCCCCGCCCGCCCTCGACGCCTCCGCGGAAGAGCCCAAGGAGATCGCCGCGGCCCGCAAGGCGGCCGAGAAACTCGCCACCCAGCAGCAGGCCGAGCCCGAGACCGAGACCGAGGCCTCGGCGGAGTCCCCGAAGGCGGAGGCCCCGCAGGCCGAGGCCCCGAAGACGGAAGGCCCGAAGACGGAAGGCCCGAAGACCGAGCCAGGGGAGGGCAAGCAGTGACCCTCGCCGCAGCAGCCCCGCAGGGTTTCCTCTCGCCGACCGGCGTCGAGATCGCCTTCCTCCTCGTCGGACTCGTCACCTTCGCGGCGGCGATCGTCACCGTCACCACGAGGCAACTCGTGCACGCCGCCCTGTGGCTGGTCGTCACGCTCGGCGGCCTCGCTGTCGAATACCTCCTGCTCACCGCCGAGTTCATCGCGTGGGTGCAGGTCCTGATCTATGTCGGTTCCGTCGTCGTACTCCTCCTCTTCGGACTGATGCTCACCAAGGCGCCCATCGGCCGCTCCCCGGACGCCGATTCGGGCAACCGCTGGGCCGCCCTCACCGTGGCCGTCGCCGCCGCGGCGACCCTGGTGTGGGTGGTCGTGGACGCGTTCCGCACCCAGTGGATCGACCTCGACGCACCGCAGGGCACCACCTCGGTCACCGGCGCGATGCTCTTCCAGCACTGGGTGCTGCCCTTCGAAGCCCTCTCCGTCCTCCTCCTCGCCGCCCTCGTCGGCGCGATCGCCCTCTCCCGCAAGTCCGACAAGGACGACGAAGCCGACGTGGCCGCCGCGAAGACCGGACCCGGGGCGGCCGCGAAGACCGGACCCGGGGCGGCCGCGAAGACCGGACCCGAGGCGGGCGCCAAGACCGGACCCGAGGCGGGCGCCAAGACCGGACCCGAGGCGGGCGCCAAGACCGGACCCGAGGACGGCGCCAAGACCGGACCCGAGGCGGGCGCGAAGTCCGCCCCCGACACCGCAGACAAGGAGCAGCGCTGATGCATCTCGCCTATCCCGCGGTGCTCGCGGTCCTGCTCTTCTGCACCGGCCTGTACGGAGTGCTCGCCCGCCGCAACGCGATCCTGGTCCTGATGTCCGTCGAGCTGATGCTCAACGCCGTCAACCTGAACCTGGTCGCCTTCGACGTCTGGCTCCGCGACACCCTGCACGCCGGCCAGGCCCTCACCCTCTTCACCATCGCCATCGCCGCCGCCGAGATCGGCATCGGCCTGGCCATCGTGCTGATGGTGTACCGCAACCGCGGCACGTCCGACGTCGACCGCCTCCGCGACACCGCCGAGTCCCCCGGCCCCGCGGGCCTCGACGAAGCGGCACCCGACGGCGCCGCCGACGCGACCCACCCCGACGCGACCGCCGCCGCGCAGAAGGCCGAGGCCACCGCGTGACCACCACGACCCTCGCCGTTCTCGTCCCCCTTCTGCCGTTCCTCAGCGCCGCCGCCGGACTGCTCCTCGGCCGCAAGGCCCCCGGCTTCGTCCGCCCCCTCGCGGTGCTGCCCACCCTGCTGTCGGCCGTCATCGCCGTACTGATCGCGGTACGTCAGGGCGGCGGCGCCGGCGGCGGCATCCGCCCCGTCGACGCGGCCACCGAGCTCACGCCCACCGGCTCCGTGCCGATCGAACTCGCCCTGCACCTCGACGGCTTCGCCGTCCTCGTCGCCGTCCTGGTCGGCCTCGTCGCCTCCTGCGTGCAGATCTACTCGACGGGCTACCTGCGCGACGACCCGCGCTACCCCTCGTACGCCGCTCTGGTCTCGCTGTTCACCTCCGCGATGTTCCTGGTCGTCTACTCCGGCGACCTGATGCTGCTGCTCGTCGGCTGGGAAGTCATGGGCATCTGCTCGTACTTCCTCGTCGGCCACTACTGGGAGACGCCCGAGGCGCGCGCCGCCTCCCTGAAGGCCTTCCTGGTCACCAAGCTCGGCGATGTCCCCTTCCTGATCGGTCTGTTCGCCCTCGCCGCCGACGCCGGGTCCTTCCGCATCACGAGGGTCCTCGACGCCGTCGCGACCGGCGGCCTCGACCACCCCACGCTGATCGCCCTGCTCCTCCTCGCGGGCGTGGCGGGCAAGTCGGCGCAGTTCCCGCTGCACACCTGGCTGCCCGACGCGATGGCCGGCCCCACCCCGGTCTCCGCGCTGATCCACGCCGCGACGATGGTCGCCGCCGGTGTGTACTTCGTGGCCCGTCTCCTCCCCGTCTTCGCCGCGTCCGCCGCCGCGCTGGTCGTCCTCGCCGTGATGGCCGCCGTCACGATGGTCGGCTCGGCGCTCGCGGCCCTCGCGCAGGACGACATCAAGCGCGTCCTCGCGTACTCGACCGTCGGCCAACTCGGCTACATGACCGGCGCCCTGGCCGTCGGCGACCGTGGCGCGGCCGTCTTCCACCTCCTCTCGCACGGCGCCTTCAAGGCGCTGCTCTTCCTCGCCGCCGGCGTGATCATCCACGCCGCCGGCACCAACTCCCTTGCCGCGATGTCCCGTATGACGGGCCTGCGGGACCGGATCCCCGACGCGTTCTGGACGATGACCGTGGCGCTGCTCGCGCTCGCCGCGATCCCGCCCTTCAGCGGCTTCTTCTCCAAGGAGGCCGTCCTCGGCGCCGCCGAGCACGCGGCCACCGGCCACACCGAGTCCGCCCCCGGATCGGCGGGCTGGATCGTGCTCGTCTCCGGCCTCCTCGCCGCCGTGCTGACCGCCGCCTACGCGACGCGGCTGTGGCTGCTCGCCTTCCGCCCGCCCGTCACCGGACCCCACCCCGTCCCAGGTGTGGTCGAGGCCCCGGACCACGGCAGGCAGCCGGTCGTGATGAACGTCGTCCTATGGGTGCTCGCCGTTCCCTCCCTCGTCTTCGGCATCACCGTCGGAGTGCTCCCCGACTGGTTCGACGGCCGCTCGCTCACGCCGACCCTCACCACCTCCGTCCTCGCCACCGGCCTCACCCTGGTCGGCGGACTCGTCACCTACGGCACCTGGCGGCACACCACGGCCCTGGCCGCCCGCGTCCCCGTGGGCGCCGTCGCCGCCCACCCGGGTGCCGAGCCCGCCGTCTCCGAAGCCGAGGCGATCGCCACGCACACCCCCGCGTACGGCTCGATCGCCTCCGCACCGGACCCGGCCGACCCGGGCCGCCTGCTGCTCGGCCCGCTGCACCGCCACGCGGCCGTCGGCTTCCGGGCGGATGCGGTCTACTCCGCGCTGTTCGTCCGCCCCACCCAGTTCCTGGCCACCGTCGTCCGCTTCCTCGACCGCGAGGTCGTGGACACGTACGTGCGCGGCGCGGGCACCCTGCCCCGCTGGCTCGGCGCGGCCGCCCGCCGCGCCCAGACCGGCAATGTGCAGACCTATCTGAGCGTGCTGCTCGCCGGATCCGCCGTCCTGGCCGTCACCGCCGTACTCGTCGCAGCGGGAGCCTGAGCCGTGATCGATATCAACGACACCGTCATGCAGTACCTCCTCGCTCTCGTGGTGGTCCTCCCGCTCCTCGGCGCGGGCGCCGCCCTGCTGCCCGCCCCGCCCGGACTGCGGGGCAAGTCACCGGACCAGGCCGTGCTGCGGCACGGCGTGACCGTCACCGGAGTCGTGCTCCTCGCCGCGCTCGCCCTAGCCGCGGGCTTCGATCACGACGAGCCCGCGCGTATGCAGGCCACGACCGACATCAGCTGGATCCCCGCGCTCGACGTGCGGATCCATCTCGGCGTCGACGGCATCTCGCTCCCCCTTCTCGTCCTGACCGCGCTGCTGACCTTCCTCTGCGCGCTCTACAGCTACTTCAAGATGCCTACGGGCCCGTCTCCCAAGGCATTTGTCGCGCTGCTGCTGGTCCTCGAGTCCGGCACCCTCGCGACCTTCGCCGTCCTCGATCTGCTGCTGTTCTTCCTCGCGTTCGAGATGGTCCTCATCCCGATGTACTTCCTGATCGCCCGGTGGGGAGGTGATCAACGGCGGTCGGCCGCCTGGAAGTTCATCCTCTTCACCCTCCTCGGTTCGGTCGTGATGCTGCTCGGACTGCTCCTCGTCGGCCTCGACTCAGGCACGTTCGACATGATGGCACTCGCCACTGACAACGGCCGTGGGCTGACCACATCCGTGCAGGTCATCGCCGCTTTGGCGATCGGGATCGGACTGGCCGTCAAAACCCCGATGTGGCCGCTGCACAGCTGGCTCCCGGACGCCCACACGGCCGCTCCCACCGTCGGCTCAGTCCTCCTCGCCGGCGTCCTGCTGAAGATGGGTACGTACGGGTTCGTCCGGATCATCCTCCCCATCACCCCTGACGGAATGCGGGAGTTCGCGCCGTACCTCGCCGCCTTCGCGGTCGTCGGGATCATCTACGGGTCGCTCGCCTGCCTCGCGCTCGCCAAGCGCGGCGCGAAGGGCGACCTCAAGCGGCTCATCGCGTACTCGTCCGTCGGCCACATGGGCTTCGTGCTGCTCGGCATCGCCTCGATGACCCCGACCGGCGTGAACGGCGCGCTGTTCGCCAACATCGCCCACGGCCTCATCACGGGCCTGCTGTTCTTCCTCGTCGGCGCGCTCAAGGACCGCACCGGCAGCACCGACCTCGACGCGCTCGCCGAACAGACCGGCGCCGCCCTCTACGGCAAGGCGCCCCGTTTCGGCGCACTGCTCGCCTTCGGCGCCGTCGCCTCGCTCGGACTGCCCGGACTCGCGGGATTCTGGGGCGAGATGCTCGCCCTGTTCGGCGCCTTCGACCCCGCCGACGGCCTGAGCCGGCCGGCCTTCCTCACGTTCATGGCGATCGGCGCCTTCGGCACGCTCCTGACCGCCGCGTACATGCTGATCGTCGTACGCCGCGTCTGCATGGGCGCCACCCCCGAACCGACCGCCCCGAAGATCGCCGACGTCCGGGGCTACGAGTTCGCCGCCTGGACCCCGCTCGTCGCCCTCACCGTTCTCGCCGGACTCTGGCCCGCGCTGCTGCTCGGCCTCACCGACCCGGCCGTGCAGCAGCTCCTCGCAGGAGGAAAGGCATGACCGCAGCCGCCGCAAGCCTCGTCCAGAACGTCGACTGGGTGGCGATCGCACCGCCCACCATCGCGGCCGTCGTCGCCCTGGTCGTCCTCGTCGCCGACCTGTTCGTGCGCGAGGACAACAAGACACTCCTGGCGTGGATCTCCCTCGCCGGTCTCGTGGCCGCGGGCCTGTCACTGCTGCCGCTGCTCGACGGCGACCGCGCCACCTTCTGCCTGGTCGGCGACGCGGACGTGTGCAGCTACACCGCCGACCGCTTCACCGTCGTCATCCAGTTCCTGGTCATCGCCGGTGCCCTGCTGACAGCCCTCCTCTCCGTGAGCCCGCTGAAGGACAACAAGGCACTCCCCGAAGGGGAGTTCTGGTTTCTGCTGCTCGCCTCCGCGGCGGGCGCGGCCCTGCTGCCCGCATCGCGCGACCTCGCCACCCTGATCGTGGCCCTGGAGGTCGCCTCCCTGCCGGCCTTCGCCCTCGTCGGCATCAAGCGCGGCGACCGGCGCTCCTCCGAGGCGGCCCTGAAGTTCTTCCTGTCCTCCGTCACCGCCACCGCCGTCAGCCTCATGGGCATCAGCTTCGTGTACGCGGCGACCGGCACCCTGCACCTCACGGAGGTCGCCGCCAGGCTCGGCGAGGTCGACGGACAGCTGCACATCCTCGCGCAGACCGGTGTGGCCCTCACCCTCGTCGGCTTCGCCTTCAAGACGGCCGCGGTGCCCTTCCACTTCTGGGTGCCCGACACGTACATCGGCGCGCCGCTCCCGGTCGCGGCGTACCTCTCCGTCGTCGGCAAGGCGGTCGGCTTCACCGGCCTCATCCTGGTCACCGTCGTGGCCTTCCCCGCGTACGCCGACGTGTGGGGCCCCGTGCTCGCCGTCCTGGCCGCACTCACCATGACGGTCGGCAACGTCGCCGCCCTGCGACAGGTCGGCACGCGCGCGTACAGCGCGATCCGCCTCCTCGCCTGGTCCTCCGTCGGGCAGGCCGGCTACCTCCTGGTGCCGATCGCCTCGGCCGCGTACGCCGAGAGCCCCGCCGAGACGGAGAAGGCGATCGGCGCCACCGTCGCGTACGCCCTGATGTACGCCGCCGTGAACCTCGGCGCGTTCGCCGTCGCCGCGCTCGTCGCCCGCACCCGGCCCCTGAACCGCATCAGCGACTACCGCGGCCTGTACGCGAACCGTCCGCTGGCGGCGCTCGTCCTCGGCTTCTTCCTGCTCTGCCTGGCCGGACTCCCGCCGGGCATCATCGGCCTGTTCGCGAAGGTCACGGTCTTCGCGGCGGCCGTCGACGCGGGCCTCGGCTGGCTCGCCGTCGTCATGGCGCTCAACGTCGTGATCGCCCTCTACTACTACCTGCAGTGGACCGCGGTCCTCTTCCGCGCCCCTGAAGGAGCAGCGCCCGAAGGAGCGGCGAAGGCCGAGCGGAAGCACGCGGTGCCCTTCCCGCTGGCGGCAGCGCTCGTGCTCACGACGGTCATCGGCGTCGCCCTGTCCGGAGCCCCGCAGCTCGTCCTGCGGTTCTCGGCGGCTGCTCTCTTTTAAGGAGCCGGTTTTCGGGAGCCGGTTTCGGTTCGGGAAGCGCCTCTCCCCGACACCCGGCGCAGCGGTGCCCCTTGAGGCGCCGCCGCGCCCCGCACCCGTACGGCCGAACCCGGCCGCGTGCGCGCCAGGGAACCAGCACCCTTCGCCTGGCGTTGACCAGGTAGGGAGGGTCCACTGGATGTGGAAGCCAGGACGACAAGGGTTCCCCCGCCGCACCACCAGGAGGGCGTACCGTGCACCGCCGCTACAACGGTCTGAAGACCGCCGTGCTCCTCGGGGGACTGTCCGCGCTCATCCTCGTCATCGGCAGTTTCTTCGGACGTACGGGCTTGATCGTCGCCCTCTTCGTGGCGCTCGGCACCAATGCGTACGCGTACTGGAACAGCGACAAGCTCGCCCTGAGAGCGATGCGCGCCCGACCGGTGAGCGAATTCGAGGCCCCCGAGCTGTACCGAATGGTCCGCGAACTCTCCACCCAGGCCCGCCAGCCCATGCCCCGCCTCTACATCTCACCCACCGAAGCCCCCAACGCGTTCGCGACCGGCCGCAACCCGCGCAACGCGGCGGTCTGCTGCACGGAGGGCATCCTGCGCATCCTGGACGAGCGCGAACTGCGCGGCGTCATCGGCCACGAACTGAGCCATGTCTACAACCGAGACATCCTGATCTCGTCGGTGGCGGGCGCCCTCGCCTCGGTGATCATGTTCCTGGTCAACTTCGCCTGGCTGATCCCCAGCGGCAACAGCAACCGTGAAGGGCCGGGCATCTTCGGCATGTTGCTGATCATGCTCCTGGGCCCGATCGCCGCCTCGGTGATCCGCCTCGCCATCAGCCGCTCCAGGGAGTACGAGGCGGACACCTCCGGCGCCCAACTCACCGGCGACCCACTGGCCCTGGCCAGCGCCCTGCGCAAACTGGAGCGCGGCACGAAGCAGTTGCCGCTCCCGCCCGAGCCCAAGATCGAGGCGGCCAGCCACATGATGATCGCGAACCCGTTCCGTCCAGGTCAGGGCATGGCGAAACTGTTCTCCACACATCCGCCGATGGCGGAGCGCATCGCCCGACTCGAGCAGATGGCAGGACGTCACCAGTGAAAACCATCCTCAACATCATCTGGCTCGTGCTGAGCGGCTTCTGGCTGTTCCTCGGCTATCTCGCCGCGGGCCTGATCCTCTGCATCACGATCATCGGTATCCCCTTCGGGATCGCCTCGTTCCGCATCGGTCTCTTCGCTCTGTGGCCCTTCGGGTACATGGCGGTAGAGCGCCGCGACGCGGGCGCGCCCTCCTGCGTCGGCAACGTCCTGTGGCTGGTCCTGGCCGGCTGGTGGCTCGCCCTGGCCCACATCGTCACGGGCATCGCCCAGTGCCTCACGATCATCGGCATCCCGCTGGGCCTCGCCAACTTCAAGCTGATCCCGGTCTCCCTGATGCCCCTGGGCCGCGAGATCGTCCCCACCGACCAGCCCTTCGCCTCCCGCTGACGCGCGTGGACCGGCCGCGGTACGCCCTGGTGGCGTACGACCCGTGGGAGGTCGAGTACGGCGACACCTGGGCCCACTGCAGCGACGTGGAGGGCCTCTTCGCCGACCCGCCGCCACCCGTGCGCGAGCGCTACGAACTCCTCGGGTGCGCCCCGGAACGGGAGTTCAGCGCGGCCATCGACCTGGCGAGGGCCGAGGGATCGGCGCCGATCGGCCTGCTGACCCTGGAACTCCTCGACAAAGCCGGTCGTTCAGTGGGGGAGTGGTGTCTGCAGGACGTGCGTATCCTCGGCGCGCGCCGCTGTGCCCGTGACCTGACGCTGCTCGACGTGACCGTGGAGGGGACCCCCGTCCCCGACCAGCCCGACTATCCACAACGCCCGCCGCTGTCCCCGGGTTTCCGTCTCTGCGGGGACGAACCCTGGGACACCGCAAGGGAGTTGCCCTGGGGCACGACCAGAGACCTCGCCTGCGTGTACGAAGAGCCGCCCACGCAGCAGGAGACGGCCGTACGCCTCCTCGGCTGCACCCCGCGGAACGCCCTGCGCCGCGCCCTGGACGCGGGCGAGGAGGACCTCGGCAGCGCCGTGCTGAGGCGCCTCGACCGCTTCGGCGAACCCGTCCAGGACGCCGTCGAGGGCGAGGTCACCGCCTGGATCCCGTCCGCCCGCGGGCCCGGCCGGGTCGACCTCACCCTGCAGCCCTTGGCGGAGCGACCGCCGTCGGCCGCCCACGACGTGTGGGAGCTGTGGGCCGACGGCCGCCCCGGCCTGCCCAACCTCTGGGCGCGCTGCGACGAGCCGGGCCGCCGCTTCTGGCTCACCACCGCCCTGGCCAACCGCGCCCGCACCGCCGAGGACGCGGCACCGGGCGTCACGTTCCACCTCGACGGCCGGCACATCGTCGATGTGCCCGCGTTCTTCTGCGCCCTGGGCGAGGCGGTCAACGGGCCCGGCGGCTACTTCGGTTGGGGCCTCGACGCCCTCGCCGACTGCCTCTGCGGCCGCTTCGGCGCCCGCCCGCCCTTCACGCTCCTCTGGCACGACGCGCACATCGCCCGCCGCTGCCTGGGCGTTCAGCCCCGTACGGACAGCCGCCCGCACACCTTCGAGGAACTGCTGGCCTTCCTCACGGAGAAGAGCGTCGTAGTCGTCCTGGGCTGAGCCCTTCGGCGGGCGCGGTCGCTGAAGGCGCAGGCACCGCCCGTATGCCCGGCACTGCTCGCACGCCAGGCACTGCTCGCACGCCAGGCACTGCTCGTATGCCAGGCACCGCCCCTGTGTCATGCACCGCACCACAGCGCCCCGCGCAACCACACATGCCCCGGCCGACGTCTTCACCGACAACACAACGACGACGAACCATGACGACGAACTGCGACGACGGGACGACGCAACGCCGACGCCACGTCGCCGAACCGCACCACAGACGCACGTAAGGAAAGGCAGGTCACGGCCGTATGGGCATCATCAGCTGGATCGTTCTGGGGCTCATCGCCGGAGCCGTCGCCAAGGTCCTGCTGCCCGGCCGCGACCCGGGCGGCCTGATCGGCACCACCCTCATCGGCATCGCGGGCGCCTTCATCGGAGGCTGGGGTTCCGCCGAGTTCTTCGACCGCCCCATCGCGAAGGACTTCTACGACGCCCCGACGTGGGTCGCGGCCATCGGTGGCTCCCTCGTGCTGCTCATCGCGTACCGCCTGCTCTTCGGCCACTCCCGCTCCCGCTGAGCGCGGCCCGGCGACGAGACCGCCACTGGCAACCACCGGCGTCATCGGTACGCGAAAGGGCGGTCACCCCATCGGTGTCCGCCCTTTCGCGACTGCTCATAACGCGCTCAACGCGCGCGTGCTTACCGGTAGTTCACGAACTGCAGCGCGAACTCGAAGTCCTGGCCCTTCAGGAGCGCGATCACGGACTGCAGGTCGTCACGGTTCTTCGAGGTCACCCGCAGCTCGTCGCCCTGCACCTGGGCCTTCACGCCCTTCGGGCCCTCGTCGCGGATGATCTTCGCGACCTTCTTGGCGTTCTCCTGGGAGATGCCCTCCTCGATGGAGGCGAAGATCTTGTACTCCTTGCCGGAGACCTGCGGCTCGCCCGCGTCCAGCGACTTCAGCGAGATGCCCCGCTTCACCAGCTTGGACTGGAAGACGTCGAGGATCGCCTTGACCCGCTCCTCGGAGTTCGCCTGCATCAGGATCTTCTCGCCGGACCAGGCGATCGAGGCACCGACGTTCTTGAAGTCGTAGCGCTGGGAGATCTCCTTGGCGGCCTGGTTGAGGGCGTTGTCGACCTCCTGCCGCTCGACCTTCGAGACGATGTCGAAACTGGAGTCGGCCATGTCCTGTGGCTCCTTGTATCGGGGTGCGTAGGGGTGCGGCCGGTAGTGCCGGACCGCACCGCAAGCCTAGTCACCACCCCCGCGCCCAGCGGCGATCTATCGGGTGGCGAAGCACCCCCGGGCATCAGGTATCGTTTACGTCGTTGCCACGGAGCAGCCGCAAGGCCGCTTCACGCAGCATCCCAGGCGGTGTGCCCGAGCGGCCAAAGGGAGCAGACTGTAAATCTGCCGGCTCAGCCTTCCCAGGTTCGAATCCTGGCGCCGCCACACTTGGGAAAAACCCCCTCCGAACTGCGGAAACGCAGAGCGGAGGGGGTTTCTTCGTGTACGCCCGAAGCCGCACGGCCGCACGCCCGCCCACACGCGCCGTCGCCACACCCCGCCCACGCCACGCCACGCCACACCTCGCCCCGCCCCGCCACGGATCAAGCCGCAGCAACCCGGAACGTACTCGGGCTCCACCCCTTGTGCCGTTTGAAGGCGGCGCTGAAGCCGAAAGCGTCGGCGTAGCCCACGGACTTGGCGATCTGGGCGATGCTGAGGTCCGTGTCGGCCAGGAGGGATTCGGCGTCGGCCATGCGGCATTCGGTGAGGTAGGCGAGGGGCGGGCGGCCCATCAGTTCGGTGAAGCGCCTGGCGAACAGCGCCCGGGAGACGCCGGATTGAGCGGCCAGCGACGCCACCGTCCACGCCTCGGCGGGCCGGCCGTGGAAGGCTTGCAGGGCGGGGGCGAGGACCGGATCGGCGAGTCCGCGATACCAGGTGGGCGCGTCGGTGCCCGCCTGGTCGAACCAGGTGCGCAGCGTGCACACCAGACCCCAGTCGAGGAGCCGGTCCATCAGCGCCTGTGAACCCGCGGAGCGCTGGGCGGCGTCGACGGCGGCGGTCTCCAGCCAGGCACAGACCTCGACGTCCTCGTTGACCACCAGGACGGGCGGCAGCGCGCGCAGGAGCCGCTCATGGCGATGGCCCGAGGCGCGGTAGGCGCCCACGATCAGTGCGGTCGCCCCGTCCGGGTCGGTGCCCCAGTGGATACCGCCGAGCTCCTCGGCCGTGCACTCGGTAGGCGTCGTGAAGCAGGCGATCTCGTACTCGGCATGAGGGCGGCGGACCGTGCCGGGCTCGTCCGCGAGAAGGAACGGTGTGGGGCCCCGCACGATGGCCGTGTCTCCCACGCCGACCGCCCGCTCGGTGCCGTCGGGCAGCAGCAGAGTGCCACCCCCGCGCAGCACGCTGACCATGGTCAGCGGAGCCTCGTCGGCGAAGCGGATGGTCCAGGGCGCCGTCAGTACGGCGTGGCTGACGACCGAGCCCTCGGCCCGGATGCCGCCCAGTAATGAACTCAAGGGATCCACAGGGACATCGTAGACGCTGTAGACGATCTCCTATGTCTTGGAGGGTTTCTCCCATGGATCATCTACAGACCCGCGGCTGTACTGGTCTCACCGAATGGATCGGGACCACATCGAGCCAGCAGGAGAGACAGTGCCGCAGCACAGCAGTGACGCCAGGACAGCGCTCGTCGTCGTCGCACACCACCGCAGCGATTCCCTCACCGCGCACACCGCCCGTCGTACGGCCGCACAGCTCGAAGCCGCCGGATACCGCATCGACCTGCTCGATCTGCACGCCGAGGGGTTCGACCCGCGGATGAACGTGGCGGACCAGCCGGACTGGGGCAACCGGGAGAAGGCGTACTCGGACGAGACGCACTCCCATATGCAGCGCATTCTCGACGCCGATGTCGTCGTCGCCGTCTTCCCGGTGTATTGGCAGAGCGTGCCCGCGATCCTCAAGGGGTGGATCGACCGCGTATGGAACTACGGCTTCGCTTACGGACGCAGCAAGCCCCGCCTCGCGGGCAAGCGCATGCTGTGGCTCGGCCTGGCCGGCGCCACCGCCGACGACCCCATCGCGGAGGCCATGCAGTCGGTTCTCGAGGCCAACCTCAGTGAAGGCATCGCCTATTACTGCGGCTTCTCCCACTCCTCCGTCGGCCTGCTCCTCGACGCGGAGGACCGCCCGCAGCGCGTCGACGCCGAGGGCAATCTGCTGGTCGGCGAAGCGGTCGCCGGGGCTGAGCGGGAGGCGCAGTACGCCGATTTCGACCGCCGCGCACGTGAGTTCGTAGAGGGCTTCCTCGCGAAGGAACTGGTGGCGGCCTGACGGCGTGCGGCGCGGGTTCGTTGGGACGACGCGCCGCGGCGCGGGTTCGTTGAGAGGACGCACCGCGCGGCGCGGGTTCGTCGGGATGCCGCACCGCGCGGCGCGGGTTCGTTGGGATGACCGGCAGGCCCCTGTCAGCCGTTCACCCCGTCACCCCGAGCCCCCGGCCGAACCAGCGCGAGCATTGCCCCCGCGACCGCGTCCACCGCCTTCTCCGGGATCGCCCCGGCCCCCTCCTCCAGTACGAGCAGCCGGGCCCCGGGGATCTCCCGGGCGATCGCCTCGCCGTTGCCGACGGGGAAGAAGCGGTCGCGCCGCCCGTGCACGACCAGCGTGGGGACCGCGATCGCGGGCAGCCGCTCGCGCCACCTGGGCGTGCAGTCGAGCCGCGAGAACACCATGCCCAACTGGTTGGCCATCTGGACGGAGGGCGCGACACCGGGCGTACGGTCCCAGACGCGCGCCGCGGCCGTACGTGCTGCGCCGGGGTCGTCGCCGAGGATCTCCGCGCCGGAGGCCGCGAACTCCGCCACCGCCTCGCGGTCGGACCAGTCGGGCATCGGCTGGGCGAACAGCCGCCCCATCGTGGCCTCGTCGTGGTCCGGGAGGTCGTCGTCGGGCGGGCCGGGCGCCACCGCGCGCGTACCGGCCAAGGTGAGCGCCGAGAACGCCTCGGGGTGGTCGAGGACCGCCACTTGGGCGACCATTCCGCCGACCCCGATCCCCGCGAGGTGCGCGGGCCCGCCGCCGAGCGCCTCGACCAGAGCGGCCGCGTCGGCGGCCAGATCACGCAGGGTGTACGCGGGCGCCTCCGGGTCCGCTGTCGTCGACTCGCCGCTGTCCCGCAGGTCGTAGCGCACTACGCGGCGGCCGCCGGCGGCCAGACGTGCGCAGAGGGCGTCCGGCCAGGAGAGCATCGTCGTCCCGCCCGCGAGCAGGACCAGGGGCGCGTTCTCGTCGCCGAAGGACTCGATGCCCAGGGCGACTCCGTTGGCGTTGACCGTAGTCATCGTTTCACCGTAGGCGGCGGGACCACGGAGCGCGCCCGAAACCGCCCCACCGCCCCACCGCCCCACCGGCCGAGCGCCGAGCGCCGAGCGCCGAACCCCGACCCCCCGACCCCCGAACGTCCCAGCTTCGCCACAGCACGGGACAGGGCAGGCCCCACACCGGTAGAAGCGACGGCATGGCACCCCGACCCCGCTACCCAGGCGACCACACCGGCAGAACCTCTCGCAGTACGAGCACTCCTGCCGCCGCCACGAACGACCCGCCCGCCCCCGAACCACAGCACCAGGAACGCCCCCCGACCGTGATCCCGATCGAGGGGCGCCACATCCTGACGTTCGTGCTCTGGCTGGTCGGGGTCGCCTCCGTGGCCGTCCTCGGCATGCTCGTCATCGGCGTGGTCCGCCTCGGCCACGACCTCGAGCACTCCGACGAAAGCGGCTGGTCGGGCTGGCAGTGTCCGCCCGAAGCGGCACCCTGCGAACCCTGACGCGGCCAGACCCGTGGCCGGCGGCGTCAGTTGCCGGCGATGTCCTTGACCGCCACCGTGACCGGCGTCGGACCGCTCACCAGCTCCAGGGTCAGGCCCACCGTTCCGGGGGTGTCCACCAGCTCGGCGAGCACCGCCGCCACATCGTCGCGGGGGATCGGGCCGCGGCCCGTCGAGGCCTCCAGGCGGACCTGGCCCGTACCGGCGTCGTTGGTGAGCATGCCGGGCTTGAGGATCGTCCAGTCCAGGGCGGAGCGGCCGCGCACGTACGCGTCGGCCTCGCCCTTGGCGCGCAGGTACGTGTCGAAGACCTCGTCGCCCTTGTGCTCCGGGTCCGCGCCCATCGACGACACCACCACGTACCGCCGCACCCCGGCCCGTTCCGCGGCCTCGGCGAACAGCACCGCCGCGCCCCGGTCCACCGTGTCCTTGCGGCCCACGCCGCTGCCCGGGCCCGCGCCCGCCGCGAACACCGCCGCGCCGGCGCCCTGCAGGTGAGCGGCGACCTCCTCCACCGACGCCGACTCCAGATCGCACAACACCGGCTCGGCGCCCGCATCTCGCAGGTCGTCGCCTTGCTCGGGGTTGCGGATCAGGCCCGCGACCTCGTATCCGCGAGCGGCGAGCAGGCGCTCCAGCCGCAACGCGATCTGACCATGTCCACCAGCGATGACAATCCGCATGATTCCGACCGTACGCCGCGTCGGCCGAAGCCGCCGTGCAACCCGAGCCCCACCTCGGGCGTCTCATGAATGTTCATCTTCAAGAGGAGCCCGTCATCAGCGCCATACGCAAGACCCTGATCGCTACCGGCTGCGCCGCCGTCGTCCTCACGGGCGCCACCGCCTGCGACCCCATCGAGAACGCCTCCGCGGCACATCAGGTCGACGACGCCGTCGAGCAGCTCGGTGAACAGCGTTCGCTCACCCTCGAGTTCGGCCTGGACGCGGACGCGGCCACGCTCGAGAAGCTCATCCAGGACAGCGAGGACGCGAAGAGCGGCGGCGGCGACGGCCCGCCGCCCGGCTTCGGCGCCTTCCTCAGCAAGGCCCGCGTCCAGATGTCCCTGCGGGCCGAAAAGCCCCTGGCCGATGCGGAGGAGAAGGACCTCTCCGGTACGTCGATGCGCATCACCGGCGCCGACGGAACCCTGGTCGAGTACCGCGCCCTGGGCGAAGACAGGTACTACCGCGCCGACTTGGCCGCCTTCGGCAAGCTGGCGGACACGCCGATTCCCTCGGCCGCCGACCTCCCCGAGGAGGCGGGCGCCCTGCGCAGCGTCCTCCAGGGCAAGTGGGTCAAGGTCGACCCGAAGATGCTGCCTGGGCCGGCCCGGAATGAGCCTGCCCTCGACGAAAAGACGCAGGCCAAGCTCCTCAAGGGTATCCGCCAGGTCCTTGCGCGCGAGGTCAGGTTCAAGGAGAACGGCGACTCCGACGGCACGTCCCGGATCACCGCGAAGGCCAACGCCCGCTCCCTCCTCACGCGCCTCGCCGAGAAGCTGGAGCCGATGGCGAGCGATCTGCCCCCGGGTACGGAGCTGCCGACGGCCGAGGACTTCAAGTCGGTCCCGAAGAAGCAGGTGAAGGTCCACTTCGTGCTGAAGGACGGCAAGTTGCGCAAGATCACATTCGATCTCGCTCAACTCGCGGACAAGTCGGACGGTTTGGAGAAGGGCGCCAAGCTGCCGCTGACGATGAAGTTCGGCAAGGCACCGAAGATCGAGCGCCCCGCGAAGGCCACCGAACTGACCATGTCCGACCTGATGTTCATCGCCGGGTCCCAGCCCGCCATGCGCTGACCCAGCCGCTCGAACCCCCATCACACCAGCCTGCACGCGCGCGTGGCACGGACAAGAGCCAGGAAAACCGCCACCGGTCCGTACGCTCGAAAACCGCCACCACGCGCGCGTGCAGCCTCAAGCCCCGCATTACCCAAACCCGCCACTACGCGCGCGTGCAGCCTCAACTTCGCACACCCAAACCCGGCACTACGCGCGCGTGCCGCCCCTCAAGCCGTGCCCCCGGCGCCCTTCACCCGCCCCTGCCGCGGCAGATCGAGCGCCACGGCGACCGCCGAGTCGCAGTACTCCCGTACCGCACTGGTCCGCGCCACCACACGCCCCCGGTGCACCACGATCCGGCTGTACGCGAGCGACAGCACCCCCGAGAGCCGCGCGCCCCGGACCGCGAGCAGTTCGGCGGGGAACCCCGCCTCCACGCGCACCTCCGGTAGGCCCATCGCCTCCCGAGCGACCGCACTCACCGCCGCGTACGCCTCATCGGCGTCGAGGCCGTGCTGCGCGGCAAGCAGGAACGCGGCCTCCATCGGGTCCCCGCGCCCCACCGGGTTGGCGGCGTCGCGCAACGCCCCACTGCCCGCGCTCACCCGCACCCCGGCCGCCCTGAGCAGCCGTACGGGAGCCGCTGAGCAGCCGCGCCGCTCCAGGCCCCCGCAGTCGCCCTGCGGCAGGCACACGACGGAGACACCGGCCGCGGCGAGCGCCTCGGCGCTACGCGCGGCCACCGCCGCGGGCATCCGCCCGAGCCCGCCGCACGGCCCGACGCTCACACCGGACCGCAGCCCGCCCGCCACGGCGGCGAGGCGCGCGAGCCGGGCCGGATCCGCTCCGTCGGTGTGCAGGTCCACGGGACAGCCGTGCTCGGCGGCGACTTCCAGAACCGCCTCCACGTACCCCGTGGGGTCCGGATCCAGGTCGGGGCAACCGCCCACCACAGAGGCGCCCATTTTCACGGCGTCCCGCAGCATCGCCAGGCCGTCGCCGCCGGCGATCCCGGTGAGCAGCCGCGGAACGGCGACGGTCGTGAGGTCCGTCAGGCCGCGCAGCGACCGGCGGGCCTGCAGAGCCGCCTCCATCGCGCCGAGCCCCTGCACGTCCCCGATCCGCACATGGCTGCGCAACGCCGTTGCGCCGTGGCCGAGTTGCAGCAGTGCGGCCTCCGTGGTGCGCCGCTGGACGTCCCGCACCTCGTACCCGACCGGGCCGTCGCCGTCCGCGGTGAGTGCGGTGTCGCTGTGCGCGTGCGGCTCGGCGGGCGCGGGCAGCAGCAGGTACCCGTTGAGGTCCACGCGCGCGGTGTGCGCGGTCAGGCTGCCCGCGGTGCCGACCGCCTCGATGCGCCCCCTGCCGAGCCGTACGTCCACGGTCCTGCCGTCGACGAGAGTGGCTCCGCAGAGCAGAAGCGAGGCCGTGTCCTCGGCGGCGCCGTCATGGTGCGGTGGCTGCGGCTGGCTGTCGGGCATCGCGCTCCTGGGCGTGGCTCGAGCGGTCAGGACCACGCGGCGTTCGATCAAGATCACGCAGCGTGTCCCGAGCCTAGGACGCCGATCACGCCCCTTCGCGGAGGAGCGGAATAGTCGTACCGGTGTGGTGTATGAGCAGGGAAGGGGCCTCGGAGGCGGGTGCGGTGACACGCGCGGAGATCGTCGCCCTGGGGCCTCCGAAACGGATTTGGGCGAACGGCAGCCGACCGTGTAATGTCTTCATCGCTCGCCCCAATAGCTCAGTCGGTAGAGCGTCTCCATGGTAAGGAGAAGGTCTGCGGTTCGATTCCGCATTGGGGCTCTGATGTGCGGCTCCCTCACCTTCGGGTGAGGGCCTCGCATCAAAGCGGTGTAGCTCAGTCGGTAGAGCAAGCGGCTCATAATCGCTGTGTCACCGGTTCAAGTCCGGTCACCGCTACTGACAGTAGCCGATTGTGGGGTCGGTCCTCCGATCGGCTACTCTTTTCTGCGTTCATACGTTTCATTCGTCCATCCGTCCGTCAAGGAGCACTCACGTGGCTGCCACAGACGTCCGCCCGAAGATCACGCTGGCCTGCGTGGAGTGCAAGGAGCGGAACTACATCACCAAGAAGAACCGGCGCAACAACCCGGACCGTCTTGAGATGAAGAAGCACTGCCCGCGCTGCAACTCGCACACGGCGCACCGCGAAACGCGCTGAATCAGGCTCGCATGCGAGGCCGTCCCCTTTTCAGGGGGCGGCCTCGTGTCGTTACCGCCCGTGATCGCCGACGTGGGCGAGCAGGAACTGCGGAATACCGCGAAAAGCACAGGAGGTACCGAGTCCATGGCGCTCGACCAGTCCTTCGTGGGGCGGTCCTACCCGCCCACCGACCCCTATGAGGTCGGCCGCGAGAAGATCCGTGAATTCGCGGAGGCGGTCGGTGACGCGAATCCGGCGTACACCGACACCGAGGCGGCCAAGGCCTACGGTCACCCCGATGTGATCGCCCCGCCGACTTTCGTTTTCGCGATCACGTTCAAGGCGGCCGGACAGGTCATCGAGGACCCGCAACTCGGCCTCGACTACAGCCGCGTGGTGCACGGCGACCAGAAGTTCGCGTACACCCGCCCGGTGCGCGCCGGTGACCGCCTCAGCGTCACCTCGACCATCGAGGCGATCAAGTCCATGGCGGGCAACGACATCCTGGACATCCGCGGCGAGGTGCACGACGAGGCCGGCGAACACGTCGTGACCGCGTGGACCAAACTCGTCGCACGCGCGGCAGAGGAGGCGTGACGATGACCACACTGAGCACGACGGCGAAGATCCGGTACGAGGACGTCGAAGTCGGCACCGAACTCCCCGCGCAGACCTTCCCGGTGACCCGCGCCACCCTGGTGCGCTACGCGGGCGCGTCCGGCGACTTCAACCCGATCCACTGGAACGAGAAGTTCGCCAAGGAGGTCGGCCTGCCCGACGTCATCGCCCACGGCATGTTCACCATGGCCGAGGCGATCCGCGTCGTCACCGACTGGGTGGGCGACCCGGCGGCGGTCGCGGAGTACGGCGTCCGCTTCACCAAGCCGGTCGTCGTCCCGAACGACGACGAGGGCGCGGTCGTCGAGGTCAGCGCCAAGGTCGCGGCCAAGCTCGACGACGACGCCCGCACCGTCCGCGTCGACCTCACCGCCATGAGCGCGGGCCAGAAGGTCCTGGGCATGTCCCGGGCCGTCGTACGCCTCGCCTGAGGCGCACCGCAGGACCCCTCACGGTCCGGGACCGGCACTGTCGGTCCCGGACCGTACCCTTGAGCGCGTGCAGCAACTCCACGACGCCCCGCTCGCCCCGCTGACCACCTTCCGGCTCGGCGGGCCCGCCACCCGCCTGATCACCGCGACGACCGACGCCGAGGTGATCGCCGCCGTGCGCGAGGCCGACGCCTCGGGCACCCCCCTGCTCGTCATCGGCGGCGGCAGCAACCTTGTGATCAGCGACAAGGGCTTCTCCGGCACGGCCCTGCGCATCGCCACCGAGGGCTTCGAACTGCACGGCACCAAGCTGGAGTTGGCCGCCGGCGAGGTCTGGACCGACGCCGTCGCGCGCACGGTTGCGGCCGGACTCGCGGGCATCGAGTGCCTCGCCGGAATCCCCGGCTCCGCGGGCGCGACGCCGATCCAGAACGTCGGGGCGTACGGCCAGGAGGTCTCCTCGACCATCACGGAGGTCGTGGCGTACGACCGCAGGGCGGGCGAGACCGTCACTCTGCAGAACGCCGACTGCGCGTTCTCGTACCGCCACAGCCGCTTCAAGGCCGACCCGGAGCGCTATGTGGTGCTGCGCGTCCGCTTCGACCTGGAGGACGCGGACGGTCTGAGCGCCCCCGTGAAGTACGCCGAGACCGCCCGCGTCCTGGGCGTCGAGGCGGGGGACCGCGTGCCGCTGGAGAGCGCCCGCGAAACCGTCCTGAAACTGCGGGCGGGCAAGGGCATGGTGCTCGACCCGGAGGACCACGACACCTGGTCGGCCGGTTCGTTCTTCACCAACCCGATCCTCACTGAAGCGGAGTTCACCGCCTTCCACGCGCGCGTGGTGGACCGCCTCGGCCCGGAGATCACGCCGCCGGCCTTCCCGGACGGGGACGGTCACGTGAAGACCTCGGCGGCCTGGCTCATCGACAAGGCGGGCTTCACGAAGGGGTACGGCGAGGGCCCGGCCCGTATCTCCACCAAGCACACTCTCGCCCTCACCAACCGCGGCGAGGCCACCACCGAGGACCTCCTGATGCTCGCCCGCGAGGTCGTCGTCGGAGTCCGGGACGCCTTCGGGATCACGCTGGTCAACGAGCCGGTGACGGTGGGCGTCAGCCTGTAGTCGTACGCGTCGGGAGCCTGTAGTCGTAAGCGTCGGGCAGCTCCTCGGCTCCATGGGGCTGCACTTCGGCACTAGTAGGCGACGCTCACGCCCTGCCGCACCGTCGCCGGGTCGTCGATCATCGCCAGCATCGCGTGTGCCACGTCCGCGCGCGCGATGGTGGCGCCGCCGCGCAGATTCACGTTCAGGGCCGTGCGATAGGCCCCGGTGACCGGCCTGTCGAGGAGCCTCGGCGGGCGTACGAGCGTCCAGTCGGTGGCGCTGCGCCGGACCTCCGCCTCCATCACCTTCAGGTCGTCGTACACCGGCTTCAGGAGCGTGCTGATCAGCGGCACCATGACGCGGCGGTGCACGAACCTCTGGTCGTCCGGCTCGGGAGCGAGCGGGCCGGCGCTCACCGCGAGGAAGCGCCGCGTGCCCGTCGCGTCGAGCGCCCGCAGGACCGGGCGGGTCAGGGCCGACGCGATCCCCGTACGGGCGTCCTTGGTGGAGCGGGCTCCGAGGCCGGACAGCACCGCGTCCCGCCCTTCGACCGCCTCCCGCAGGGCCTCGGTGTCCTGCAGGTCCGACCGGAACACGTCGAGGGCGTCACCGGTCGGAGTGAGCCGCGCCGGATCGCGCACCACGGCCGTGACCTGGTGCCCGGCGGCAAGAGCCTGCCTGACGAGCTCCTGGCCGATCCCTCCGGTGGCACCGAAAACAGTGACTTTCATGGCGCATCCTCTCGGGTGGGTGAGTGTTCACTCACCTCTAGAGTGGGTAAGCATTCACTCACCGTCAAGCCTGAGAGGGCAGCCATGCAGAAACCGGCCCGGGAGCGGATCCTCGACGCGGCCCACGAGCTGATGCGCACGATCGGCCTCGCCCGCACCACCACCAAGGAGATCGCCAAGGCGGCCGGCTGCTCGGAAGCGGCGCTCTACAAGCACTTCGCGAGCAAGGAGGAGCTGTTCGTCAGCGTCCTCAAGGAGCGCCTGCCGCAACTGGCTCCACTGATCCACCGCCTCGCCGAAGACCCGGGCGGGCGCACCGTCGAGGAGAACCTCGTCGAGATCACGCACGCGGCCGCGCTCTTCTACGAGCAGAGCTTCCCGATCGCCGGCTCGCTCTACGCCGAGACCCGGCTGCGCCGGCGCCACGTCGCGGCCCTGCGCGAGATGGGCACCGGCCCGCACATGCCCATCATGGGTCTCGACGAGTACCTCAGGGCCGAACAGCGGGCGGGCCGCATCGCCCCCGAGGCCGACACCTTCGCCGCCGCCTCACTCCTCCTCGGCGCCTGCGCGCAGCGCGCCTTCGCGTACGACGAGGATGGCCCCCAACCGCCCCCTCCCGTACAGGGATTCGCGACAGCCCTCGTTCGTGCGCTCTTGCAGGGCATCGCCCCTGAGTCGAGCCGCGGCCGACCCTAGGTGAGTCCCGGGCGCGCCTCAGGCGCCTCCTGAGTACGCCCTAGTCGCGCGCGGTGACCGTCAAGGTCAGGCTGTCCGGCGCGGCGGCGACGGCGGCGCGCAGGCCTGACGCCAACTGCGCGCGCGTGGGGCTGCCCGGCCTTGCCGTCCACTCCGCCAGCGCCCAGTGGAACGCGGCGACGAGCACGTCGAGTGCGAGCCGGGGCCGTGGGTCGCCGGCGGTGTCCAGGCGGAACCTGCGCCGCAGCACGTCGAGGGCGGCTCGGCTGGTGCGGTCGCAGAGGTGCAGCCCGTGCGCCCCCCATGGAGGGGGTCTCCTCGGCGAGACGCCGGCTGAGCAGCACGCGCCGGGCCCAGCCGTCGTCCGTCATACGGTCGAGCGCCCCGAAGAGGCAGCCCTCAAGCAGCTCGACGAGCGTGCCGCCCCGCTCGGGCTCGCGGCGTTCCAGTTCCTCCAGGAAGGCCGCCCACAGCTCCTGCGTGGGCGCCATGGCGACGTCTTCCTTGCTGGTGAACGTACGGAAGAACGTGCGCTTCGAGACGTCCACCGCATCGCACAGCTCGTCCTGCGTCACGCCGTCGAAGCCGCGCTCCGTGAACAGGTCGAGGGCGCTCTCCACGAGCGCCTGCCGCGTGCGCCGCTTCTTGCGCTCGCGCAGCGGCAGCCGCGCCTCGGCCGGGAGGGCACGGGAGGGACGGGGCGGTACGCCGTCCAACTGGCCCGCAAGGGCGGTGCGTACGTCGTGGCCGTGACCGGAGACCCGGAAGCGCGCGGCGAGGCCCTGCGCGCTCTGGGCGCGCACGAGGTCGTCGGCACACCCGCCGCCGCGTCCGAACCCGTGCACGGCGTCGTCGACCTGGTCGGCGGCAAGCAGCTGGTGGAGGCGTACGAGAAGCTGGCGGGCGGCGGCACGCTGGTCGCCGTGGGCCATGCGGCCGGCGACCCCGAGCACTTCCCGTACGGCGCCCTCTTCGGCGACGAGGGCCGCCACGACCGCACCGTCGCGGCGTTCCACCTCCTGGGCTGCACGAACCTGGCGCCCGACCTCAGCTGGCTGGCGCAGCAGGTGGCCGCGGGCGAGCTCGACCCCGGCGTCTCCTGGCGCGGCAGCTGGCAGCGAGCCGAAGAGGCCGCCGATGCCCTCCTCGGCCGCCGCCTGCACGGCAAGGCGGTCCTGGACCTCGACGCCGCGGACGCCTGACGGCGGCCGTCACGCCAGCCAGTCGTCGATGCCCGCGAGCAGCTTCTCCCGCACCTCGGCCGGCGCCGCGGAGCCCCGCACCGACTGCCGCGCCAGCTCGGCCAGCTGCGCGTCGCCGAAGCCGTGGTGCTCCCGCGCGATCTCGTACTGGGCGGCCAGGCGTGAGCCGAAGAGCAGCGGGTCGTCGGCGCCGAGCGCCATCGGGACCCCGGCGTCGTACAACGTCCGCAGCGGTACGTCCTCGGGCTTCTCGTAGACGCCGAGCGCCACGTTGGACGCCGGGCAGACCTCGCAGGTGACGCCGCGTTCGGCGAGTCGTCTCAGCAGCCGCGGGTCCTCGGCGGCGCGCACCCCGTGCCCGATCCGGGTGGCGTCCAGGTCGTCGAGACAGTCACGCACCGACGCCGGGCCGGTCAGCTCCCCGCCGTGCGGCGCCGCCAGCAGCCCGCCGTCCCGCGCGATCGCGAAGGCCCGGTCGAAGTCCCTTGCCATACCGCGTCGTTCGTCGTTGGAGAGCCCGAAACCGACGATGCCCCGGTCCGCGTACCGCACCGCGAGCCGGGCCAGCGTGCGGGCGTCCAGCGGGTGCTTCATGCGGTTCGCCGCGACCAGCACCCGCATCCCGAGCCCGGTCTCCCGCGAGGCCGTGTCGACCGCGTCCAGGATGATCTCGAGCGCGGGGATCAGACCGCCGAGCCGAGGCGCGTACGAGGTCGGATCGACCTGGATCTCCAGCCAACCGGAACCGTCCGCGAGGTCCTCCTGCGCGGCCTCCCGGACCAGGCGCTGGATGTCCTCCGGCTCGCGCAGACAGGACCGCGCCATGTCGTACAGCCGCTGGAAGCGGAACCAGCCGCGCTCGTCCGTCGCGCGCAGCTTCGGCGGCTGCCCGGTGGTCAACGCCTCGGGGAGATGGACCCCGTACTTGTCCGCGAGCTCCAGCAGCGTCGTGGGCCGCATCGACCCGGTGAAGTGCAGGTGCAGATGGGCTTTCGGCAACAGGCTGACGTCACGCACACGCTCCATCCCAAGATCCTGCCGTACGGACGTGCCGTACGGATAGCCGCTTTCCGCCAAGGAGCCACCAAGGAGTCCCTGCCCGAACGAACGAACGGGCCCCCGGCCGAAGCCGGAGGCCCGTATCGAAAACAGCCTCTATTGAGTGACGAAAACCGTCACAGCAGCGCGAAAACCGTCGCTATTAGCGGGCCTCCGCCAGCAGCTTCTGGATCCGCGACACGCCCTCGACCAGGTCCTCGTCACCCAGGGCGTACGAAAGCCGCAGGTAGCCAGGCGTACCGAAGGCCTCGCCCGGCACCACGGCGACCTCGACCTCGTCCAGGATCAGCGCGGCCAGCTCGACGGTGGTCTGCGGACGCTTGCCGCGGATCTCCTTGCCGAGCAGGCCCTTCACGGACGGGTACGCGTAGAAGGCGCCCTCCGGCTCCGGGCACAGCACGCCGTCGATGTCGTTGAGCATCTTCACGATGGTCTGGCGGCGCCGGTCGAAGGCCTTGCGCATCTCGGCCACGGCGGTCAGGTCACCGGAGACGGCGGCGATCGCGGCGGCCTGGGCTACGTTGCTCACGTTGGACGTGGCGTGCGACTGCAGGTTCGTCGCCGCCTTGATGACGTCCTTCGGGCCGATGACCCAGCCCACGCGCCAGCCGGTCATGGCGTACGTCTTGGCGACGCCGTTCACGACGACGCACTTGTCCCGCAGCTCGGGCACGACCACCGGCAGCGAGCTGAACTCCGCGTCGCCGTACACCAGGTGCTCGTAGATCTCGTCGGTCAGGACCCACAGGCCCTTCTCGGCGGCCCAGCGGCCGATCTCCTCGACCTGCGCGCGCGTGTAGACGGCGCCGGTCGGGTTCGACGGGGAGACGAAGAGCAGCACCTTGGTGTTCTCGGTGACGGCCGCTTCCAGCTGCTCGATCGACACCCGGTACCCGGTGGTCTCGTCGGCGGTCACGAAGACCGGGACACCGCCCGCGAGCTGGATCGACTCGGGGTACGTCGTCCAGTACGGGGTCGGGACGATGACCTCGTCGCCCGGGTCGAGGATCGTCGCGAAGGCCTCGTAGATGGCCTGCTTGCCGCCGTTGGTCACCAGGACGTTCGCGGCCTCGACCTCGTAGCCGGAGTCGCGCAGCGTCTTCGCGGCGATCGCGGCCTTCAGCTCGGGCAGCCCGCCGGCCGGGGTGTACCGGTGGTACTTCGGGTTCTTGCAGGCCTCGACGGCCGCCTCGACGATGTAGTCGGGCGTGGGGAAGTCCGGCTCGCCCGCGCCGAAGCCGATCACCGGACGCCCGGCGGCCTTGAGGGCCTTGGCCTTGGCGTCGACGGCGAGGGTGGCGGACTCGGAGATCGCGCCGATGCGGGCGGAGATGCGGCGTTCGGTGGGTGAGGTTGCAGCGCTCATGAGCCCCATCGTTCCAGACCGGAAAGACCCCGGGTACACAGGTTTGCCGGAGGGGTGAGGCCCTTTCTGTTCGACGCCGGGCGCGGGACCACGTACACTCATCGCTCGTTGGCCTTCAACGGTCGGCACCCACCGAGCGCACTCCGTGCATCGGTACGGATGCTGTACGTTGGGGGAAAACCAAAGGGTCGTAGCTCAATTGGTAGAGCACTGGTCTCCAAAACCAGCGGTTGGGGGTTCAAGTCCCTCCGGCCCTGCTACACACACCTTTCGCCAGGATGTGTGCGCATGTACGTACTGCAAAGCACCGCCGTGCGGCTCCACCGGGCGCGGCACGGCCACGACCCGGAATCAGGTGAGAGAGAGTGACGGACGCCGTGGGCTCCATCGACACGCCTGATGCCCCGGACGAGGCGACCGATTCGAAGAAGTCCCGCAAGGGCGGAAAGCGCGGCAAGAAGGGTCCTCTGGGCCGCCTCGCGCTTTTCTACCGTCAGATTGTCGCGGAGCTCCGCAAGGTCGTCTGGCCCACTCGCAGTCAGCTCACGACATACACCGGTGTGGTGATTGTCTTTGTTGTCATCATGATCGCCTTGGTGACCGTGCTTGACTATGGCTTCTCGCAGGCCGTCAAGTACGTCTTCGGCTGACAGCCGAGCGGAGGGCGCCGGTCCCGGCGCCCGTTTCGCGCGTTCCACCCATCTGTATCCAGGAAGAAGCAGCCACCGTGTCTGACCCGAACCTGAACGACGCCGTCGAGTCGGCGGAAGCCGCGGAGTCCGTGGAGGACCAGCTCGACATCGTCGAGGCGGCGGACGTCGAGGAGCCGGACCAGGCCGAGGCTGCCGACCTCGCGGCGGGCGAGCCCGCCGAGGAGGCCGCGGTGCAGATCGAGGACGAAGCCGAGGCCGTCGCCGAGACCGACGAGGACGAGGCTGCCATCGAGGCCGTCGAAGAGGCCGAAGAGGCCGAGGACGCCGAGCCGGTCGACCCGATCGCCGCCCTGCGCGAAGAGCTGCGCACGCTCCCCGGCGAGTGGTACGTCATCCACACCTACGCCGGTTACGAGAACCGCGTGAAGACCAACCTCGAGCAGCGCGCCGTCTCGCTGAACGTCGAGGACTTCATCTTCCAGGCCGAGGTGCCGCAGGAAGAGGTCGCGCAGATCAAGAACGGCGAGCGCAAGACGATCCGTCAGAACAAGCTCCCCGGCTACGTCCTGGTGCGCATGGACCTGACGAACGAGTCCTGGGGCGTCGTCCGCAACACCCCCGGCGTCACCGGCTTCGTGGGCAACGCCTACGACCCGTACCCGCTGACCCTGGACGAGATCGTCAAGATGCTCGCCCCGGAGGCCGAGGAGAAGGCCGCCCGTGAGGCCGCCGAGGCCGAGGGCAAGCCGGCTCCGGCCCGCAAGGTCGAGGTGCAGGTCCTGGACTTCGAGGTCGGCGACTCGGTCACCGTCACCGACGGCCCGTTCGCGACGCTGCAGGCGACGATCAACGAGATCAACGCCGACTCGAAGAAGGTCAAGGGCCTCGTCGAGATCTTCGGCCGCGAGACCCCGGTCGAGCTGAGCTTCGACCAGATCCAGAAGAACTGACCCCACAGGGGATCGGACCTTCCGGACCATACGCTTCCGACCAGGTCAGACGGGCTGCCAAAGCCGGTCTGACCTGCTCGGTTTTTAGCCGCACGGCTATACCCGTTATCGTTGTGCGGTATGCCTCCATCCGGATGATCGGATGGCAGGCGGATCACTCTCACTAGGACCCGGAGAGAGCAATGCCTCCCAAGAAGAAGAAGGTCACGGGGCTCATCAAGCTCCAGATCCAGGCCGGTGCCGCCAACCCGGCTCCGCCGGTCGGCCCCGCGCTGGGTCAGCACGGCGTCAACATCATGGAGTTCTGCAAGGCCTACAACGCCGCGACCGAGTCGCAGCGCGGTTGGGTCATCCCGGTGGAGATCACGGTCTACGAGGACCGTTCCTTCACCTTCATCACCAAGACCCCGCCGGCCGCCAAGATGATCCTCAAGGCCGCTGGTGTCGAGAAGGGCTCCGGCGAGCCGCACAAGACCAAGGTCGCCAAGATCACCGAGGCGCAGGTCCGCGAGATCGCCACCACGAAGATGCCCGACCTCAACGCCAATGACCTGGACGCCGCGTCCAAGATCATCGCCGGTACCGCCCGCTCCATGGGCATCACGGTCGAGGGCTGACCTCACCCCCGTTTGACCTGAGTGGCAGGGCCATGCGCGGCCCGGACCACGAACTCCATACCTGAACCTCAGGAGTAGAAGTGAAGCGCAGCAAGACTCTCCGCGCTGGGGACGCCAAGATCGACCGGGACAAGCTCTACGCCCCGCTCGAGGCCGTCCGTCTCGCCAAGGAGACCTCCGCGACCAAGTTCGACGGCACCGTCGAGGTCGCCTTCCGCCTGGGTGTTGACCCGCGCAAGGCCGACCAGATGGTCCGTGGCACCGTGAACCTCCCGCACGGCACCGGCAAGACCGCCCGGGTCCTGGTCTTCGCGACCGGTGACCGTGCTGCGGCCGCGGAAGCCGCCGGCGCCGACATCGTCGGCTCGGACGAACTGATCGACGAGGTCTCCAAGGGCCGCCTGGACTTCGACGCCGTCGTCGCCACCCCGGACCTCATGGGCAAGGTCGGCCGCCTCGGCCGCGTGCTCGGTCCGCGTGGTCTGATGCCGAACCCGAAGACCGGCACCGTCACCCCCGACGTCGCCAAGGCTGTCAACGACATCAAGGGCGGCAAGATCGAGTTCCGCGTCGACAAGCACGCGAACCTCCACTTCATCATCGGCAAGGCGTCCTTCGACGACACCAAGCTGGTGGAGAACTACGCCGCCGCCCTCGAGGAGGTGCTTCGTCTGAAGCCCTCTGCCGCCAAGGGCCGCTACATCAAGAAGGCCGCGCTCACCACCACGATGGGCCCCGGCATTCCGCTCGACCCGAACCGCACCCGCAACCTCCTCGTCGAGGAGGACCCGGCCGCCGTCTGAGTCGCCTGACTCCCTGGCAGCCGCGTCGCGTACGCGTATCGCAGACGGGCCCCGCACCTTCCGAGGTGCGGGGCCCGTCCGCGTTGTCGGTGCCACGCGCTAACGTGCAGGCCGAACGACGAACTCTCTCTAGGGGTGGGACAGATGAACACCAGGACCGTGCGGCGCGCTTGTGTCTCGATCGCGGCAGCCGCCGCCCTGACCGGCGTTGCGGCCTGCGGTGGCGGTTCCGCGGGCAAGAGCGAGAGCAAGGGCGGAGGCGAGGGCGGCGGCTCGTTCAACCCGCTCACGGCTCTGCGTACGGTCGACAGCAAGACCCAGGACGCCGACTCCGCGAAGGTGGACGGCACGACCACCATGGGCGCCCAGGGCAGCATGGAGATGAAGGGCGGCCTCGACTGGTCGGACGGCGTCACGGGCGTCCTGCGCATCACGTTCACCGACGGCCCGATGGCCGACCAGCTGCAGCAGACCGGCGACACGTCGATCGACTACCGCTACCTGAAGAACGGCTACTACGCGAACATGGGGGACAAGTTCGCGTCCGCCTCGGGCGGCAAGCACTGGATCGAGTACGACTACGAGACGCTCGCCGAGATGGGCGGCGCGTCCGGCCAGGCGCTCAAGAACCAGATGCAGAGCTCCACCCCGAACCAGACGGTGAAGATGCTCCTCGCCTCCGGCGATGTGAAGCGCGTCGGCGAGGAGAAGGTCCGTGGCGTCAACGCCACGCACTACTCCGGCACGGTCGACGTCGCCGATCTGACGGCCAAGAACGCCGACATGGACGAGAAGGACGCCGCGGCGCTGCGCAAGCAGCTCCAGGAGGCCGGCATGACCACCGAGAAGATCGACATCTGGGTCGACGACCAGGACCTCCTGGTGAAGAAGGTCGAAGAGGCCAAGATGAAGAACGGTGAGTTCTCCCAGACGGTCTACTACAGCGACTACGGCGTGGACGTGGCCACCGAGGAGCCCCCGGCCGACGACACCGTCAACGTCAAGGACCTGATGAAGCAGCAGCCGCAGCAGTAACGCGGCCTCGGAATGACAGTCGCGGCAGGGCCTCAGGAGCCGATTTGCCCGTCGAGGCCCTGCTCGCGTACTCTCCTACAGAAGCCAAAGACCGCTGGTCGTTGCCGCACGCTCAGTTCTGAGGGTGCGGTGGCCGAAGGATCCGCTGACTGCGGACGACCCGCGTAGGTGACTGTGGAAGCGCTCCTGGACGGATTCCGTCTAGTCGAGCTCACGCCCCGTGCACCTATGCCGGGGCGTTTCGTTTTGTGCAGACGCCCCCTTCTACGTGCCTGATTCAGGCGGTCCGGCGTACGCGGCTGATCGAAAGGTCAGTCGAGGATCATCACCCCGGAAGGAGGCCGAGGCACATGGCGACGTCCGACAAGGTCGCAGCCGTCGAAGAGATCACGCAGAAGCTGCGTGACTCCAACGCAGCTGTTGTCACCTCTTACACCGGACTGACCGTGGCGCAGCTCAAGCAGCTCCGCCGTTCTCTCGGCGAGAACGCTCAGTACCGAGTGGTGAAGAACACGCTGACCAAGATCGCGGCCAATGAGGCCGGGATTCAGCTGGACGAGCACCTTCAGGGCTCGACGGCTGTCGCCTTCGTCACCGGTGACCCGGTCGAGGCGGCGAAGGGTCTTCGTGACTTCGCCAAGGACAACCCCTCTCTCGTCATCAAGGGCGGTGTCCTTGACGGCAAGGCGCTGTCCGCCGACGAGATCAAGAAGCTTGCGGACCTCGAGTCCCGCGAGGTTCTGCTCAGCAAGCTGGCCGGTGCCATGAAGGGCAAGCAGTCGCAGGCTGCCTCTGTCTTCCAGGCGCTGCCCTCGAAGTTCGTCCGCACCGCGGAAGCGCTTCGTGCCAAGCAGGCCGAGCAGGGCGGTGCCGAGTAATTCGGCTCGCGTCATGGCCGCTCTCGTCTAGGCATGCCTAGGCAGGTGGCCGCAGCGGGCCCGAACGTACGCCCGCCTCACATGTACATCCGGCACCAGCCGAATTAGTGGAAGGACCGCCATCATGGCGAAGCTCAGCCAGGACGACCTGCTCGCCCAGTTCGAGGAGATGACCCTCATCGAGCTCTCCGAGTTCGTGAAGGCCTTCGAGGAGAAGTTCGACGTCACCGCCGCCGCTGCCGCGCCGGTCGTCGTCGCCGGTGGTGCCGCTGGTGGCGCCGCCGCCGAGGCCGCCGAGGAGCAGGACGAGTTCGACGTCATCCTCACCGGCGCCGGCGACAAGAAGATCCAGGTCATCAAGGTCGTGCGTGAGCTGACCTCCCTGGGCCTGAAGGAGGCCAAGGACCTCGTCGACGGCACCCCGAAGCCGGTCCTCGAGAAGGTCGCCAAGGACGCCGCGGAGAAGGCCGCCGAGGCCCTCAAGGGCGCCGGCGCCTCCGTCGAGGTCAAGTGACCTTGCGAGTCGTCTGCCACGCGCCGTAGGCGCACAGAGGCAGGGGCTCTGAGCCGGAAGGCTCGCGCGCTGTAACGCGCACACACTGAAGGGCGATCACCCATGTGGGTGGTCGCCCTTCGGCGTTCTCGGGGGTCTCCGTGACGGCTGCCTTGCACTGACGGCATGGCCGAGTATGGTGATCTTCGTTGTGCCTCCGGTGCCCCAGTGGTGACGTTCGCGGCAGCCCGGATGGGCAGGGGGGCCTTGACGAACCGCACGCAGCGCGCAATTCTCAGGACGCGTCGTCACATCGATCCGAATCCGAGGCATGGATCGATGGCGAACAGGGCAGTGTGGATATGCGCCCAGTGGCGAGGGGTCTGCCGCTGGAGCCGACAACAGTAGGACTCTGAGGTGTTCGTGGGTCTCAATAAAACCCGCTCTGGACATCAGTGGGCCGAGTGGCTACACTGACCCTTTGCGCTGCCTGTTAGCTGCCTCCTGCCCGTCACCAGGGGCATGCCCACACCTGAGCAGAGTCGATTGAACCTCCCTGACCTGGGATTTCTCATTCGTTGCTCGGTATGGGACCGGTACGCGCGTAGTGAGTCCGAGCCCTCGGAAGGACCCCCTCTTGGCCGCCTCGCGCAACGCCTCGACTGCCAATACGAACAACGGCGCCAGCACCGCCCCGCTGCGCATCTCCTTTGCAAAGATCAAGGAGCCCCTCGAGGTTCCGAACCTGCTCGCGCTGCAGACCGAGAGCTTCGACTGGCTGCTCGGCAACACCGCCTGGCAGAGTCGGGTCGAGGCGGCTCTGGAGTCCGGTCAGGACGTCCCCACGAAGTCCGGTCTGGAGGAGATCTTCGAGGAGATCTCCCCGATCGAGGACTTCTCCGGGTCGATGTCGCTGACCTTCCGCGACCACCGCTTCGAGCCTCCGAAGAACTCCATCGACGAGTGCAAGGAGCGCGACTTCACGTACGCGGCGCCGCTCTTCGTCACCGCTGAGTTCACCAACAACGAGACCGGCGAGATCAAGTCCCAGACGGTCTTCATGGGCGACTTCCCGCTCATGACGAACAAGGGCACGTTCTGCATCAACGGCACCGAGCGTGTCGTCGTGTCGCAGCTCGTCCGCTCGCCGGGTGTCTACTTCGACTCCTCCATCGACAAGACGTCCGACAAGGACATCTTCTCAGCCAAGATCATCCCGTCCCGGGGTGCCTGGCTGGAGATGGAGATCGACAAGCGCGACATGGTCGGCGTCCGCGTCGACCGCAAGCGCAAGCAGTCCGTCACCGTCCTCCTGAAGGCGCTCGGCTGGACCACCGAGCAGATCCTCGAGGAGTTCGGCGAGTACGAGTCCATGCGCGCCACCCTGGAGAAGGACCACACCCAGGGCCAGGACGACGCACTGCTCGACATTTACCGCAAGCTGCGTCCGGGCGAGCCGCCGACCCGTGAGGCCGCGCAGACGCTGCTCGAGAACCTCTACTTCAACCCGAAGCGCTACGACCTCGCGAAGGTCGGCCGCTACAAGGTCAACAAGAAGCTGGGTGCGGACGCTCCGCTCGACGCGGGTGTCCTCACGGTCGAGGACGTCATCGCCACGATCAAGTACCTGGTGAAGCTGCACGCCGGTGAGACCGAGACCGTCGGTGACAGCGGTGTGGGCATCGTCGTCGAGACCGACGACATCGACCACTTCGGCAACCGTCGTCTGCGTAACGTCGGCGAGCTCATCCAGAACCAGGTCCGTACGGGTCTGGCTCGTATGGAGCGCGTCGTCCGTGAGCGCATGACGACTCAGGACGTCGAGGCGATCACGCCGCAGACGCTGATCAACATCCGGCCGGTCGTCGCCTCCATCAAGGAGTTCTTCGGCACCAGCCAGCTGTCGCAGTTCATGGACCAGACGAACCCGCTGTCGGGCCTGACCCACAAGCGTCGTCTGTCCGCGCTCGGCCCCGGTGGTCTGTCCCGTGAGCGGGCCGGCTTCGAGGTCCGAGACGTGCACCCCTCGCACTACGGCCGCATGTGCCCGATCGAGACCCCTGAAGGTCCCAACATCGGTCTGATCGGCTCGCTGGCCTCGTACGGCCGTGTGAACGCGTTCGGCTTCGTCGAGACGCCGTACCGCAAGGTCGTCGAAGGTGTCGTCACGGACGACGTCGACTACCTGACGGCCGACGAAGAGGACCGCTTCGTCATCGCGCAGGCCAACGCCCCGCTCACCGACGACCTGCACTTCGCCGAGGCGCGTGTGCTCGTCCGTCGTCGTGGCGGCGAGATCGACTACATCCCCGGTGACGACGTCGACTACATGGACGTCTCGCCGCGCCAGATGGTGTCGGTCGCGACCGCGATGATCCCCTTCCTCGAGCACGACGACGCCAACCGCGCGCTCATGGGCTCGAACATGATGCGCCAGGCCGTGCCGCTGCTGAAGGCGGAGTCCCCGCTGGTCGGTACGGGCATGGAGTACCGCTGTGCCGTCGACGCCGGTGACGTCATCAAGGCCGAGAAGGACGGTGTCGTCCAGGAGGTCTCCGCCGACTACGTGACGGTGGCCAACGACGACGGCACCTACACCACGTACCGCATCGCCAAGTTCTCCCGCTCCAACCAGGGCACGTCCTTCAACCAGAAGGTCGTCGTCGACGAGGGTGCGCGCGTCATCGAGGGCCAGGTCCTCGCCGACGGTCCCTCGACCGAAGAGGGCGAGATGGCCCTCGGCAAGAACCTGCTCGTGGCGTTCATGCCGTGGGAGGGTCACAACTACGAGGACGCGATCATCCTGTCGCAGCGCCTCGTGCAGGACGACGTCCTCTCCTCGATCCACATCGAGGAGCACGAGGTCGACGCCCGTGACACCAAGCTCGGCCCGGAGGAGATCACCCGGGACATCCCGAACGTCTCCGAGGAGGTCCTCGCCGACCTCGACGAGCGCGGCATCATCCGTATCGGTGCCGAGGTCGTCGCCGGCGACATCCTCGTCGGCAAGGTCACGCCCAAGGGTGAGACCGAGCTGACGCCGGAGGAGCGCCTGCTCCGCGCGATCTTCGGTGAGAAGGCCCGCGAGGTCCGTGACACCTCCCTGAAGGTGCCGCACGGCGAGACCGGCAAGGTCATCGGCGTCCGCGTCTTCGACCGCGAAGAGGGCGACGAGCTGCCCCCGGGCGTGAACCAGCTGGTTCGCGTGTACGTCGCGCAGAAGCGCAAGATCACCGATGGTGACAAGCTCGCCGGCCGTCACGGCAACAAGGGCGTCATCTCGAAGATCCTGCCCGTCGAGGACATGCCGTTCCTCGAGGACGGCACGCCGGTCGACATCATCCTCAACCCGCTGGGTGTCCCGTCCCGAATGAACCCGGGTCAGGTCCTGGAGATCCACCTCGGCTGGCTCGCCAGCCGCGGCTGGAAGGTCGAGGGCTCCGAGGAGTGGATGCAGCGACTGCAGCGCATCGGCGCCGACGAGGTCCTCCCCGGGTCGAACGTCGCCACGCCGGTCTTCGACGGCGCGCGCGAGGACGAGATCTCCGGTCTCTTCGAGCACACGATCCCGAACCGCGACGGCGAGCGCATGGTGCAGCCGTCCGGCAAGGCGCACCTGTTCGACGGCCGCTCCGGCGAGCCGTTCCCGGACCCGATCTCGGTCGGGTACATGTACATCCTCAAGCTCCACCACCTGGTCGACGACAAGCTGCACGCCCGGTCGACCGGCCCGTACTCGATGATCACCCAGCAGCCGCTCGGTGGTAAGGCCCAGTTCGGTGGTCAGCGCTTCGGTGAGATGGAGGTGTGGGCGCTCGAGGCTTACGGCGCCGCTTACGCCCTCCAGGAGCTGCTGACGATCAAGTCCGACGACGTCACCGGCCGTGTGAAGGTCTACGAGGCCATCGTCAAGGGCGAGAACATCCCCGAGCCGGGCATCCCGGAATCCTTCAAGGTCCTCATCAAGGAGATGCAGTCCCTGTGCCTCAACGTGGAGGTGCTGTCCTCGGACGGCATGTCCATCGAGATGCGGGACACCGACGAAGACGTCTTCCGCGCTGCGGAGGAGCTCGGTATCGACCTGTCCCGGCGCGAGCCGAGCAGCGTCGAAGAGGTCTGACGGGTTTGACCGGGGCTCCCCTGCGGAGCCCCGGTCGCCCCGGACCCGTACAGACCATGTTTGACATTCGACCCTGAAAGAGGGATTGACGAAGTGCTCGACGTCAACTTCTTCGACGAGCTGCGGATCGGCCTGGCGACCGCGGACGACATTCGACAGTGGTCTCACGGCGAGGTCAAGAAGCCGGAGACGATCAACTACCGCACCCTCAAGCCCGAAAAGGACGGACTCTTCTGCGAGAAGATCTTCGGTCCGACCCGGGACTGGGAGTGCTACTGCGGCAAGTACAAGCGCGTCCGCTTCAAGGGCATCATCTGTGAGCGCTGCGGCGTCGAGGTCACTCGCGCCAAGGTGCGGCGTGAGCGGATGGGCCACATCGAGCTTGCCGCTCCCGTCACCCACATCTGGTACTTCAAGGGCGTCCCGTCGCGCCTCGGGTATCTGCTCGACCTCGCGCCGAAGGACCTCGAGAAGGTCATCTACTTCGCCGCGTACATGATCACGTTCGTGGACGAGGAGCGTCGTACCCGCGACCTGCCGTCCCTGGAGGCGCACGTCTCCGTCGAGCGTCAGCAGATCGAGAACCGTCGCGACTCCGACCTGGAGGCCCGCGCCAAGAAGCTCGAGACCGACCTGGCCGAGCTCGAGGCCGAGGGTGCCAAGGCCGACGTGCGCCGCAAGGTGCGCGAGGGTGCCGAGCGCGAGATGAAGCAGCTGCGCGACCGCGCCCAGCGCGAGATCGACCGTCTCGACGAGGTGTGGAGCCGCTTCAAGAACCTCAAGGTCCAGGACCTCGAGGGCGACGAGCTGCTCTACCGCGAGCTGCGTGACCGCTTCGGCACGTACTTCGACGGCTCGATGGGTGCCGCTGCCCTGCAGAAGCGCCTGGAGTCCTTCGACCTCGACGAGGAGGCCGAGCGCCTCCGCGAGATCATCCGTACCGGCAAGGGCCAGAAGAAGACCCGTGCGCTCAAGCGCCTCAAGGTCGTCTCCGCGTTCCTGCAGACCAGCAACAGCCCCAAGGGCATGGTGCTCGACTGCGTGCCGGTCATCCCGCCGGACCTGCGTCCGATGGTGCAGCTGGACGGTGGCCGCTTCGCGACCTCCGACCTGAACGACCTGTACCGCCGCGTCATCAACCGCAACAACCGCCTGAAGCGCCTTCTCGACCTCGGTGCGCCCGAGATCATCGTGAACAACGAGAAGCGCATGCTCCAGGAGGCCGTCGACGCGCTCTTCGACAACGGCCGTCGTGGTCGCCCGGTCACGGGCCCCGGCAACCGTCCGCTGAAGTCGCTGTCCGACATGCTCAAGGGCAAGCAGGGTCGTTTCCGTCAGAACCTGCTCGGTAAGCGTGTGGACTACTCCGCGCGTTCCGTGATCGTCGTCGGTCCGCAGCTGAAGCTGCACCAGTGCGGTCTGCCGAAGGCCATGGCCCTGGAGCTCTTCAAGCCGTTCGTGATGAAGCGCCTGGTCGACCTGAACCACGCGCAGAACATCAAGAGCGCCAAGCGCATGGTGGAGCGCGGCCGCACGGTCGTGTACGACGTCCTCGAAGAGGTCATCGCCGAGCACCCGGTTCTCCTGAACCGTGCTCCCACCCTGCACCGCCTCGGCATCCAGGCCTTCGAGCCGCAGCTGGTCGAGGGCAAGGCCATCCAGATCCACCCGCTCGTCTGCACCGCGTTCAACGCGGACTTCGACGGTGACCAGATGGCCGTGCACCTGCCGCTCTCCGCGGAGGCGCAGGCCGAGGCCCGCATCCTGATGCTGTCCTCGAACAACATCCTCAAGCCGGCCGACGGCCGTCCGGTCACCATGCCCACCCAGGACATGGTGCTCGGTCTCTTCTTCCTCACCACGGACGAGGAAGAGATCCAGGTCATCGGTGAGGGCCGGTCCTTCGGCTCCACGGCTGAGGCCGTCATGGCGTTCGACGCTCGTGAGCTCTCGCTCCAGGCGAAGGTCGACATCCGCTTCCCGGTGGGCACCATCCCGCCGCGCGGCTGGACCCCGCCGGCGCAGGAGGAGGGCGAGCCCGAGTGGCAGCAGGGTGACTCGTTCCGTCTGCGTACGACCCTGGGCCGCGCGCTCTTCAACGAGCTGCTGCCCGAGGACTACCCGTTCGTCGACTACTCGGTGGGCAAGAAGCAGCTCTCCGAGATCGTCAACGACCTGGCGGAGCGCTACCCCAAGGTGATCGTGGCGGCGACGCTCGACAACCTGAAGGCGGCCGGCTTCTACTGGGCGACCCGTTCCGGCGTCACCGTGGCCATCTCCGACATCGTGGTCCCCGAGGCCAAGAAGGAGATCGTCGCGGGCTACGAGGCCCAGGACGAGAAGGTCCAGAAGCAGTACGAGCGCGGTCTGATCACCAAGGACGAGCGCACCAACGAGCTCATCACCATCTGGACCCGCGCGACCAATGAGGTCGCCGAGGCGATGAACGCGAACTTCCCGAAGACCAACCCCATCTACATGATGGTGAACTCGGGTGCTCGCGGAAACATGATGCAGATGCGTCAGATCGCCGGTATGCGTGGTCTGGTGTCCAACGCCAAGAACGAGACGATCCCGCGTCCCATTAAGGCGTCGTTCCGTGAGGGCCTGTCCGTACTCGAGTACTTCATCTCGACGCACGGTGCCCGTAAGGGTCTGGCGGACACCGCCCTTCGTACCGCCGACTCCGGTTACCTGACCCGTCGTCTGGTGGACGTCTCGCAGGACGTCATCATCCGCGAGGAGGACTGTGGCACCGACCGCGGTCTGAAGCTGCGGATCGCCGAGCGCGGCGCCGACGGTGTGCTGCGGAAGGCCGAGGACGTCGAGACCTCGGTGTACGCCCGCATGCTCGCCGAGGACGTCGTCATCGACGGCAAGGTCATCGCGCCGGCCAACGTGGACCTCGGTGACGTGCTCATCGACGCCCTGGTCGCCCACGGCGTGGAGGAGGTCAAGACCCGCTCGGTCCTGACCTGTGAGTCCGCGGTCGGCACGTGTGCGTACTGCTACGGCCGTTCGCTCGCCACCGGCAAGCTGGTCGACATCGGTGAGGCGGTCGGCATCATCGCCGCCCAGTCCATCGGTGAGCCCGGCACGCAGCTGACGATGCGTACCTTCCACACCGGTGGTGTGGCCGGTGACGACATCACCCAGGGTCTGCCCCGTGTCGTCGAGCTCTTCGAGGCTCGTACGCCGAAGGGTGTCGCCCCGATCTCCGAGGCCGCGGGCCGTGTCCGCATCGAGGAGACCGAGAAGACCAAGAAGCTCGTGGTCACCCCGGACGACGGCAGCGACGAGACGGCGTTCCCGATCTCGAAGCGCGCCCGTGTCCAGGTGGCCGAGGGCGACCACGTCGAGGTGGGCCAGAAGCTCACCGTGGGTGCCACCAACCCGCACGACGTGCTGCGGATCCTCGGTCAGCGTGCGGTCCAGGTCCACCTGGTCGGCGAGGTCCAGAAGGTCTACAACTCGCAGGGTGTGTCGATCCACGACAAGCACATCGAGATCATCATCCGGCAGATGCTGCGCCGCGTGACGATCATCGAGTCCGGCGACGCCGAGCTGCTGCCCGGCGAGCTGGTCGAGCGCTCGAAGTTCGAGCACGAGAACCGTCGTGTGGTCCAGGAGGGCGGTCACCCGGCCTCCGGTCGTCCGCAGCTCATGGGTATCACCAAGGCCTCGCTGGCCACGGAGTCCTGGCTGTCGGCGGCGTCCTTCCAGGAGACGACGCGAGTTCTCACGGACGCGGCGATCAACGCCAAGTCCGACTCGCTCATCGGCCTCAAGGAGAACGTCATCATCGGTAAGCTCATCCCGGCCGGTACGGGCCTGTCCCGCTACCGCAACATCCGGGTCGAGCCGACCGAGGAGGCCAAGGCCGCGATGTACTCGGCCGTCGGCTACGACGACATCGACTACTCGCCGTTCGGCACGGGCTCCGGCCAGGCCGTTCCGCTGGAGGACTACGACTACGGTCCGTACAACCAGTAAGCGAGCAGCTTGAGCTGAAGGGCGGTCATCCCTGCGGGGGTGGCCGCCTTTTGGCGGTTTCGGGGGAGTGGCGGTGGTCGGGCTCAGCTGCGGTGGAGGGGCGTTTTCCGGAGAGCCGGCACGGTTGTCGCGGGGGTCTGCTCAGGTAAGCCGTGGCAAGGGACAAGTCCGGCGTGTCGCGCGCGATCGCATTTGTTTTGACCCAGCTCCGTGAGGTAGGTACGCTCAGACCTTGTGCCTGGGGTGTGCCCTGGCTCCCGTGCGTGTCTTCTGCCGCAGGGGATGTCGCTTACGGCCACCGCAATCCGTGCCCCTCTTGCCTTACGGCTGGAGTCTGCGGGATTCGACACACCCGACCGCGTGGGTCGGCAACGTTCCAGGTTAGCTTTACTCATACGGCACACAGAAACCGGAGAAGTAGTGCCTACGATCCAGCAGCTGGTCCGGAAGGGCCGGCAGGACAAGGTCGAGAAGACCAAGACCCCGGCTCTTGAGGCCTCGCCTCAGCGTCGTGGCGTCTGCACGCGTGTGTTCACCACCACCCCGAAGAAGCCGAACTCGGCGCTCCGGAAGGTCGCGCGTGTGCGTCTGACCTCCGGCATCGAGGTCACGGCGTACATCCCGGGTGAGGGGCACAACCTGCAGGAGCACTCCATCGTGCTCGTGCGTGGCGGTCGTGTGAAGGACCTGCCGGGTGTTCGCTACAAGATCATCCGTGGTGCGCTCGACACCCAGGCGGTCAAGAACCGCAAGCAGGCCCGCAGCCGCTACGGCGCCAAGAAGGAGAAGTAGAAATGCCTCGTAAGGGCCCCGCCCCGAAGCGCCCGGTCATCATCGACCCGGTCTACGGTTCTCCTCTGGTGACGTCGCTCATCAACAAGGTGCTGCTGAACGGCAAGCGCTCCACCGCCGAGCGCATCGTGTACGGCGCCATGGAGGGCCTGCGCGAGAAGACCAGCAACGACCCGGTCATCACCCTGAAGCGTGCGCTTGAGAACATCAAGCCCACCCTCGAGGTCAAGTCCCGCCGTGTCGGTGGCGCGACCTACCAGGTGCCGATCGAGGTCAAGCCCGGCCGCGCCAACACCCTCGCGCTCCGCTGGCTCGTCGGCTACTCCCGCGCTCGTCGCGAGAAGACGATGACCGAGCGTCTGATGAACGAGCTGCTCGACGCCTCCAACGGCCTCGGCGCAGCCGTGAAGAAGCGCGAGGACACGCACAAGATGGCCGAGTCCAACAAGGCCTTCGCGCACTACCGCTGGTAGTCGCAACCCACATCGAGACCGAGAGAAGACTGAGCCGATATGGCTACCACTTCGCTTGACCTGGCCAAGGTGCGCAACATCGGCATCATGGCCCACATCGACGCGGGCAAGACGACCACCACCGAGCGGATCCTGTTCTACACCGGCGTCTCGTACAAGATCGGTGAGGTCCACGACGGCGCCGCCACGATGGACTGGATGGAGCAGGAGCAGGAGCGTGGCATCACGATCACGTCTGCTGCCACCACCTGCCACTGGCCGCTCGAGGACGTCGACCACACGATCAACATCATCGACACCCCGGGGCACGTCGACTTCACCGTCGAGGTGGAGCGCTCCCTGCGTGTGCTGGATGGCGCTGTGACCGTGTTCGACGGCGTGGCCGGCGTCGAGCCCCAGTCCGAGACCGTTTGGCGTCAGGCGGACCGCTACGGCGTTCCGCGTATCTGCTTCGTCAACAAGCTCGACCGCACGGGTGCCGAGTTCCACCGCTGCGTCGACATGATCATCGACCGCCTGGGTGCGACCCCGATCGTCATGCAGCTGCCCATCGGCGCGGAGGCTGACTTCAAGGGCGTCGTCGACCTGGTGACGATGAAGGCGTACGTCTGGTCGGCCGACGCCGCCAAGGGCGAGGCCTACGACACCATCGACATCCCGGCGACGCACACCGAGGCCGCCGACGAGTGGCGCGGCAAGCTGCTCGAGACGGTCGCCGAGAACGACGAAGAGATGATGGAGCTGTACCTGGAGGGCACCGAGCCCACCGTGGAGCAGCTGTACGCGGCGGTCCGCCGCATCACCATCGCCTCCGGCAAGGGCGGCGACACGACCGTCACCCCCGTGTTCTGCGGCACCGCGTTCAAGAACAAGGGCGTTCAGCCCCTGCTCGACGCGGTCGTGCGCTACCTGCCTTCCCCGCTGGACGTCGAGGCCGTCGAGGGCCAGGACGTCAAGGACGCGGAGAAGGTCATCGAGCGCAAGCCGTCCGACTCCGAGCCGCTGTCGGCCCTCGCGTTCAAGATCGCGAGCGACCCGCACCTCGGCAAGCTCACCTTCATCCGGGTTTACTCGGGTCGCCTGGAGGCCGGCACCGCGGTGCTGAACTCCGTCAAGGGCAAGAAGGAGCGCATCGGCAAGATCTACCGCATGCACGCGAACAAGCGTGAGGAGATCGCGTCGGTGGGCGCCGGTGACATCGTCGCCGTCATGGGCCTGAAGCAGACCACCACCGGTGAGACGCTGTGCGACGACAAGAACCCGGTCATCCTGGAGTCCATGGACTTCCCGGCGCCGGTGATCCAGGTCGCGATCGAGCCCAAGTCCAAGGGTGACCAGGAGAAGCTGGGTGTCGCCATCCAGCGTCTCGCGGAGGAGGACCCCTCCTTCCAGGTGCACTCGGACGAGGAGACCGGCCAGACCATCATCGGTGGTATGGGCGAGCTCCACCTCGACGTCCTGGTCGACCGCATGAAGCGGGAGTTCAAGGTCGAGGCCAACGTCGGCAAGCCGCAGGTCGCGTACCGCGAGACGATCCGCAAGGCCGTCGAGCGCGTGGACTTCACGCACAAGAAGCAGACCGGTGGTACCGGTCAGTTCGCGAAGGTCCAGATCGCGATCGAGCCCATCGAGGGCGGCGACTCGTCGTACGAGTTCGTCAACAAGGTCACCGGTGGCCGCATCCCCAAGGAGTACATCCCCTCGGTGGACGCGGGTGCGCAGGAGGCCATGCAGTTCGGCATCCTGGCGGGCTACGAGATGACGGGCGTCCGCATCACGCTCATCGACGGTGCCTACCACGAGGTCGACTCCTCCGAGCTCGCCTTCAAGATCGCCGGTTCGCAGGCGTTCAAGGAGGCCGCGCGCAAGGCCAGCCCCGTGCTGCTCGAGCCGATGATGGCCGTCGAGGTCACCACGCCCGAGGACTACATGGGTGAGGTCATCGGCGACATCAACTCCCGCCGTGGCAACATCCAGGCCATGGAGGAGCGCGCCGGCGCTCGCGTCGTGAAGGGCCTCGTGCCCCTTTCGGAGATGTTCGGCTACGTCGGCGACCTCCGCAGCAAGACCTCGGGTCGCGCAAGCTACTCGATGCAGTTCGACTCCTACGCCGAGGTTCCCCGGAACGTCGCCGAGGAGATCATCGCGAAGGCCAAGGGCGAGTAACTCACCCGAGTTCACGCTTTAGGCTTGTCACCGGAGCCTGCTGGGGCATTCCGTCCGATTCCGTGACGGAGTGCCCCGGGCCCCGGCATCCCAGCAAAGATCACCTGGCGCCGATGAGTAAGGCGTACCAGAACCACTCCACAGGAGGACCCAGTGGCGAAGGCGAAGTTCGAGCGGACTAAGCCGCACGTCAACATCGGCACCATCGGTCACATTGACCACGGTAAGACGACCCTCACGGCCGCCATTACCAAGGTGCTGCACGACGCGTACCCGGACCTGAACGAGGCCTCGGCCTTCGACCAGATCGACAAGGCTCCCGAGGAGCGCCAGCGCGGTATCACCATCTCCATCGCGCACGTCGAGTACCAGACCGAGGCGCGTCACTACGCCCACGTCGACTGCCCGGGTCACGCGGACTACATCAAGAACATGATCACGGGTGCCGCGCAGATGGACGGCGCCATCCTCGTGGTCGCCGCTACCGACGGCCCGATGCCGCAGACCAAGGAGCACGTGCTCCTGGCCCGCCAGGTCGGCGTTCCGTACATCGTCGTCGCCCTGAACAAGGCCGACATGGTGGACGACGAGGAGATCCTGGAGCTCGTCGAGCTCGAGGTCCGTGAGCTCCTCTCCGAGTACGAGTTCCCGGGCGACGACCTGCCGGTCGTCAAGGTCTCGGCGCTCAAGGCCCTCGAGGGCGACAAGGAGTGGGGCAACTCCATCCTTGAGCTCATGAAGGCCGTCGACGAGTCGATCCCGCAGCCCGAGCGCGACGTCGACAAGCCGTTCCTGATGCCGATCGAGGACGTCTTCACGATCACCGGTCGTGGCACCGTCGTCACCGGTCGTATCGAGCGTGGTGTCCTCAAGGTCAACGAGACCGTTGACATCGTGGGCATCAAGCAGGAGAAGACCACCACCACGGTCACCGGCATCGAGATGTTCCGCAAGCTGCTCGACGAGGGCCAGGCCGGTGAGAACGTCGGTCTGCTCCTCCGTGGCATCAAGCGCGAGGACGTCGAGCGCGGCCAGGTCATCATCAAGCCGGGCTCGGTCACCCCGCACACCGAGTTCGAGGCCCAGGCGTACATCCTGTCCAAGGACGAGGGTGGCCGTCACACGCCGTTCTTCAACAACTACCGTCCCCAGTTCTACTTCCGTACGACTGACGTGACCGGTGTTGTGGAGCTCCCCGAGGGCACCGAGATGGTCATGCCCGGCGACAACACTGAGATGACGGTCAACCTCATCCAGCCCGTCGCCATGGAGGAGGGCCTGAAGTTCGCCATCCGTGAGGGTGGCCGGACCGTGGGCGCCGGCCAGGTCACCAAGATCATCAAGTAATTGATGCTCTGACCTGGTAGCTCCTTGGAGCTACAGCTCAAGTCGAAGCCCCCGTACGCCTGTTGCGTACGGGGGCTTCGGCCGTTCTTCAACTGTTCGGCGGGGCGCCGGGTTTGACAAGACCTCTTCGAGGGGTACGCTTCCGGGCCCCGATTGGCGCCCGGTGCGACCCATATGGCACACTGTCCAGGTTGCTCGGTTGAGTGCCGATGCTGCGCGCCTCCCGCCGGGAGGACCGGAAGCGAGTCCCACAGTACTCGTCGCCCCAACTGCCGTGAGGCAGCGCTGGAGCGGACGTACGGGAATCTTCCGGGAAGTGTCAGCGGGGTGCCTCGGCCAGGCATCCGGTGGCCAGGCTGGTGAACAGCACAGTCTTCCTCGGCCGCGGTCTTCGGGCCCGCACCCCCTAGCAGGGAATTTTCCTTCGGGAGATCCGTGTCAGCGAGGTTGCGACACGCCCGACCGCGTGGGTCGGAGAAGAGTGGAAGCTGCCGGGTTCCAGAGCGTTACGAGAGACAGGACTACTAAGTAGCCATGGCGGGACAGAAGATCCGCATCCGGCTCAAGGCCTACGACCACGAAGTCATCGACTCCTCGGCGAAGAAGATCGTCGAGACGGTGACGCGTACTGGTGCGTCGGTCGCGGGCCCGGTGCCGCTGCCTACCGAGAAGAACGTGTACTGCGTCATCAAGTCGCCGCACAAGTACAAGGACTCGCGCGAGCACTTCGAGATGCGCACGCACAAGCGCCTGATCGACATTCTCGACCCGACGCCCAAGACCGTTGACTCTCTGATGCGACTCGACCTTCCGGCCGGTGTCGACATCGAGATCAAGCTCTAAGGGCCCGGTGATCGAGAATGGCTAAGCAGATCAAGGGCATCCTGGGCGAGAAGCTCGGCATGACTCAGGTGTGGGACGACAACAACCGCGTTGTCCCCGTCACCGTCGTCAAGGCCGGCCCGAACGTCGTGACCCAGGTCCGTACGAATGACACCGACGGCTACGAGTCGGTCCAGATCGCCTTCGGCGAGATCGACCCTCGCAAGGTGAACAAGCCCCTCAAGGGCCACTTCGCCAAGGCCGACGTGACCCCGCGCCGCCACCTGGTGGAGCTCCGTACCTCCGACGCCAGCGAGTACACGCTCGGCCAGGAGATCACTGCCGAGGTCTTCGAGTCCGGCGTCAAGGTTGACGTCACGGGCAAGACCAAGGGCAAGGGCTTCGCCGGTGTCATGAAGCGCCACAACTTCAAGGGTGGCAAGGCGTCCCACGGTGCCCACCGTGTGCACCGTATGCCCGGTTCCATCGGTGGCTGCGCCACCCCCGGTCGTGTCTTCAAGGGCATGCGGATGGCCGGTCGCATGGGCAACGAGCGGGTCACCACCCAGAACCTGACCGTCCACGCCGTTGACGCGGAGAAGGGTCTGCTGCTCATCAAGGGCGCGGTTCCTGGTCCGAACGGCGGCCTCGTCCTGGTCCGTACCGCGGCCAAGGGGGCCTGAGGTAACCGATGAGCACCATTGACATCCTTTCGCCGGTTGGCGACAAGGCCGGGTCCGTCGAACTCCCTGCGGAGATCTTCGACGCCAAGGTCAGCATTCCGCTGATCCACCAGGTTGTTGTCGCGCAGCTGGCCGCTGCCCGCCAGGGCACGCACAAGACCAAGACTCGCGCCGAGGTCCGCGGCGGTGGCCGTAAGCCTTACCGCCAGAAGGGCACCGGCCGCGCGCGCCAGGGTTCGACCCGTGCGCCGCAGTTCGCCGGCGGTGGCGTGGTCCACGGCCCCGTGCCGCGTGACTACTCGCAGCGCACCCCGAAGAAGATGAAGGCCGCCGCCCTGCGCGGTGCCCTCACCGACCGGGCGCGTCACGACCGCATCCACGTCGTGTCCGACGTGGTCGAGGGCGACATCTCCACCAAGGGCGCCAAGACCCTCCTGGGCAAGATCTCGGAGCGCAAGAACCTGCTCCTGGTCGTCACCCGCGAGGACGAGAAGGCCCTGCTGTCCGCCCGCAACCTGCCCCAGGTGCACATCCTGGAGCCGGGCCAGCTGAACACGTACGACGTGCTCGTCTCGGACGACGTGGTCTTCACCAAGGCCGCCTTCGACTCCTTCGTCGCTGGCCCCAAGGCCGCTGAGACCGAAGGGAGCGAGGCCTGATGTCTGAGGCCACCGTCACCAGCAAGACCTTCACCGACCCGCGCGACGTCCTCGTCAAGCCGGTTGTTTCGGAGAAGAGCTACGCGCTGCTCGACGAGAACAAGTACACGTTCATCGTCGCGCCTGGCTCCAACAAGACCCAGATCAAGCAGGCCGTCGAGGCGGTCTTCTCGGTCAAGGTCACCGGGGTCAACACGATCAACCGTCAGGGCAAGCGGAAGCGCACCCGCACCGGTTTCGGCAAGCGTGCCGACACCAAGCGGGCCATCGTGACCCTCGCCGAGGGCGACCGTATCGACATCTTCGGCCAGGCCTCCTAACGGAGTGCCCTGGTCCGATATCGGACGAGGACTGAGAAATGGGAATCCGCAAGTACAAGCCGACGACGCCGGGCCGCCGTGGCTCCTCCGTCGCCGACTTCGTCGAGGTCACGCGGTCCACGCCGGAGAAGTCGCTGGTCCGCCCGCTGCACAGCAAGGGCGGCCGTAACAATTCCGGTCGTGTGACCGTCCGCCACCAGGGCGGTGGCCACAAGCGCGCCTACCGAGTGATCGACTTCCGTCGTCACGACAAGGACGGCGTGCCGGCGAAGGTCGCGCACATCGAGTACGACCCCAACCGCACCGCGCGCATCGCGCTGCTGCACTACGCAGACGGCGAGAAGCGCTACATCATCGCTCCGCGTGGCCTGAACCAGGGCGACCGGATCGAGAACGGCCCCGGCGCCGACATCAAGCCCGGTAACAACCTGGCGCTCCGCAACATCCCGGTCGGTACCACGATCCACGCGATCGAGCTCCGTCCCGGTGGTGGCGCGAAGTTCGCCCGTTCCGCGGGTGCCTCCGTGCAGCTGCTTGCGAAGGAGGGCTCGATGGCCCACCTCCGCATGCCGTCCGGAGAGATCCGCCTGGTCGACGTCCGCTGCCGCGCCACGATTGGCGAGGTCGGCAACGCCGAGCAGTCGAACATCAACTGGGGTAAGGCCGGCCGTAAGCGCTGGCTGGGCGTCCGACCCACCGTTCGTGGTGTCGTGATGAACCCGGTTGACCACCCGCACGGTGGTGGTGAGGGCAAGACCTCCGGTGGTCGCCACCCGGTCTCGCCCTGGGGCAAGAAGGAAGGCCGTACTCGTTCGCCCAAGAAGGCGTCGAACAAGTACATCGTCCGCCGCCGCAAGACGAACAAGAAGCGCTAAGGACGGGTTGAGATGCCTCGTAGCCTGAAGAAGGGGCCCTTCGTCGACGACCACCTGATCAAGAAGGTGGACGTACAGAACGAAGCTGGTTCCAAGAACGTCATCAAGACCTGGTCCCGACGCTCCATGATCGTGCCGGCCATGCTCGGCCACACGCTCGCGGTGCACAACGGCAAGACCCACATCCCGGTGTTCGTCACCGAGTCGATGGTCGGCCACAAGCTCGGCGAGTTTGCGCCGACCCGCACCTTCCGCGGCCACGTCAAGGACGACCGCAAGTCGAAGCGTCGCTGACGAGGCGGGTGCAGAGACTGATGAAGAACACCGAAGGGACAACCATGGAAGCCAGGGCCCAGGCGCGGTACATCCGCGTCACGCCCATGAAGGCCCGCCGCGTGGTGGACCTCATCCGTGGCATGGATGCCACGGAGGCCCAGGCGGTCCTGCGTTTCGCCCCGCAGGCCGCGTCCGTGCCGGTCGGCAAGGTGCTTGACAGCGCCATCGCCAACGCCGCGCACAACTACGACCACACCGACGCCTCTTCGCTGGTCATCAGCGAGGCGTACGTCGACGAGGGCCCGACCCTGAAGCGGTTCCGTCCGCGTGCCCAGGGCCGTGCCTACCGGATCCGCAAGCGGACCAGCCACATCACCGTGGTCGTCAGCAGCAAGGAAGGAACCCGGTAATGGGCCAGAAGGTAAACCCGCACGGGTTCCGGCTCGGTGTCACGACCGACTTCAAGTCGCGTTGGTACGCCGACAAGCTGTACAAGGACTACGTCAAGGAAGACGTCGCCATCCGTCGGATGATGACGTCCGGCATGGAGCGCGCCGGCATCTCGAAGGTTGAGATCGAGCGCACCCGTGACCGTGTCCGCGTGGACATCCACACCGCCCGTCCGGGCATCGTCATCGGCCGCCGTGGCGCCGAGGCCGACCGCATCCGCGGTGACCTCGAGAAGCTCACCGGCAAGCAGGTCCAGCTGAACATCCTCGAGGTCAAGAGCCCCGAGACCGATGCGCAGCTCGTGGCCCAGGCCGTTGCCGAGCAGCTGTCCTCCCGCGTCTCCTTCCGTCGCGCCATGCGTAAGAGCATGCAGGGCACGATGAAGGCCGGCGCCAAGGGCATCAAGATCCAGTGCGGCGGACGTCTCGGCGGCGCCGAGATGTCGCGCTCGGAGTTCTACCGCGAGGGCCGTGTGCCCCTGCACACGCTCCGCGCGAACGTCGACTACGGCTTCTTCGAGGCCAAGACGACCTTCGGCCGCATCGGCGTGAAGGTCTGGATCTACAAGGGCGACGTCAAGAACATCGCCGAGGTCCGCGCCGAGAACGCCGCTGCCCGCGCCGGTAACCGTCCGGCCCGTGGTGGCAACGACCGCCCGGCCCGTGGTGGCCGCGGTGGCGAGCGTGGCGGTCGCGGTCGTAAGCCGCAGCAGCAGGGGGCCCAGGGCCAGCAGCAGACCGCCGAGGCCCCCAAGGCCGACGCTCCTGCCGCTGCCGCTCCGGCTGCTGAGAGCACCGGAACGGAGGCCTGACCGAAATGCTGATCCCCCGTAGGGTCAAGCACCGCAAGCAGCACCACCCGAAGCGCAGCGGTATGTCCAAGGGTGGTACGCAGGTTGCGTTCGGCGAGTACGGCATCCAGGCGCTCACCCCGGCCTACGTGACGAACCGTCAGATCGAGGCCGCTCGTATCGCGATGACCCGTCACATCAAGCGTGGCGGCAAGGTCTGGATCAACATCTACCCGGACCGCCCCCTCACCAAGAAGCCTGCCGAGACCCGCATGGGTTCCGGTAAGGGTTCGCCGGAGTGGTGGGTCGCCAACGTCAAGCCCGGACGCGTCATGTTCGAGCTGTCGTACCCCAACGAGAAGATCGCGCGCGAGGCGCTGACTCGTGCGGCGCACAAGCTGCCGATGAAGTGCAGGATCGTTAAGCGCGAGGCAGGTGAAGTGTGATGTCGGCCGGTACCAAGGCGTCCGAGCTCCGTGAGCTCGGCAACGAGGAGCTTGTCGCCAAGCTTCGTGAGGCCAAGGAAGAGCTGTTCAACCTCCGCTTCCAGGCGGCGACCGGGCAGCTCGAGAACCACGGCCGGCTCAAGGCCGTCCGCAAGGACATCGCCCGTATCTACACCCTCATGCGTGAGCGTGAGCTCGGCATCGAGACGGTGGAGAACGCCTGATGAGCGAGAAGACTGTGACTGAAGAGACTGCCGCCCGCGGCTTCCGCAAGACCCGTGAGGGTCTCGTCGTCAGCGACAAGATGGACAAGACCGTCGTCGTCGCTGTCGAGGACCGCGTCAAGCACGCGCTGTACGGCAAGGTCATCCGCCGTACGAACAAGCTCAAGGCGCACGACGAGCAGAACGCTGCCGGCGTCGGCGACCGCGTCCTCCTGATGGAGACGCGTCCGCTGTCGGCGACCAAGCGCTGGCGCATCGTCGAGATCCTCGAGAAGGCCAAGTAATTCTCCGAGGGGCATCCCCCTCGGAGTTCGTTCCGCCAGGCTCCCGGGGCAGTTCGCTGAACTGCCCCGGGGGAACCGGCAGACAAACAGGAGATAGACGTGATCCAGCAGGAGTCGCGACTCAAGGTCGCCGACAACACTGGTGCGAAGGAAATCCTTTGCATCCGTGTTCTCGGTGGCTCGGGTCGCCGCTACGCGGGCATCGGTGACGTCATCGTCGCCACCGTCAAGGACGCGATCCCCGGTGGCAACGTGAAGAAGGGTGACGTCGTCAAGGCCGTCATCGTTCGCACCGTCAAGGAGCGCCGCCGTCCGGACGGCTCGTACATCCGCTTCGACGAGAACGCCGCCGTCATTCTGAAGAACGACGGCGACCCTCGCGGCACCCGTATCTTCGGCCCCGTCGGCCGTGAGCTGCGCGAGAAGAAGTTCATGAAGATCATCTCGCTCGCGCCGGAGGTGCTGTAAGCATGAAGATCAAGAAGGGCGACCTGGTACAGGTCATCACCGGTAAGGACAAGGGCAAGCAGGGCAAGGTCATTGCCGCTTACCCGCGCGACGAGCGTGTCCTGGTCGAGGGTGTCAACCGGGTCAAGAAGCACACCAAGGCCGGCCCCACGGCCTCCGGCTCTCAGGCCGGTGGCATCGTCACGACCGAGGCCCCGATCCACGTCTCCAACGTCCAGCTGGTCGTGGAGAAGGACGGCAACAAGGTCGTCACGCGCGTCGGTTACCGCTTCGACGACGAGGGCAACAAGATCCGCGTTGCCAAGCGGACGGGTGAGGACATCTGATGACGACCACCACCACTCCGCGTCTCAAGACGAAGTACCGCGAGGAGATCGCGGGCAAGCTGCGTGACGAGTTCAAGTACGAGAACGTCATGCAGGTTCCCGGCCTCGTCAAGATCGTGGTCAACATGGGTGTGGGCGACGCCGCCCGCGACTCCAAGCTGATCGAGGGTGCCATCAAGGACCTCACCACGATCACCGGTCAGAAGCCGGCCGTCACCAAGGCCCGCAAGTCCATCGCGCAGTTCAAGCTGCGCGAGGGTCAGCCGATCGGTGCCCACGTCACGCTCCGTGGCGACCGCATGTGGGAGTTCCTGGACCGCACCCTGTCGCTCGCGCTTCCGCGCATCCGCGACTTCCGTGGTCTGTCCCCCAAGCAGTTCGACGGCCGTGGCAACTACACCTTCGGTCTCACGGAGCAGGTCATGTTCCACGAGATCGACCAGGACAAGATCGACCGCGTCCGGGGTATGGACATCACCGTGGTCACCACGGCGACCAACGACGACGAGGGCCGTGCCCTTCTGCGTCACCTCGGCTTCCCGTTCAAGGAGGCGTGAGCGAGATGGCGAAGAAGGCTCTCATTGCCAAGGCTGCTCGTAAGCCCAAGTTCGGTGTGCGTGGCTACACCCGCTGCCAGCGCTGCGGCCGCCCGCACTCCGTGTACCGCAAGTTCGGCCTGTGCCGCGTGTGCCTCCGTGAGATGGCTCACCGTGGCGAGCTGCCGGGCGTGACCAAGAGCTCCTGGTAATTCCCCAGTTGGGGATTGCCCGGATCTCTCGGTAAGCAAAGGGTCGGCAGAGGCCCTTCTCTCCATGGCTTAGGCTAGGAGGGTTGGGCGCTCTGCCGCCCTGACCGACTTACTACGCCGTAGGTCCCCGCGCCGCACCCGTCCTGCCTCTGAGTGGGGAGAGGGATGGCGCATACAGGAAACCCCGGTGAGAGAGGCCGAAGGCCAATTCATGACCATGACTGATCCGATCGCAGACATGCTTACGCGTCTGCGGAACGCGAACTCGGCATATCACGACCAGGTGTCGATGCCGCACTCCAAGATCAAGTCGCACATCGCGGAGATCCTCCAGCAGGAGGGCTTCATCACGGGCTGGAAGGTCGAGGACGCCGAGGTCGGCAAGAACCTCGTCCTCGAGCTGAAGTTCGGCCCGAACCGTGAGCGCTCCATCGCGGGCATCAAGCGGATCTCCAAGCCCGGTCTCCGGGTTTACGCGAAGTCCACCAACCTGCCGAAGGTCCTCGGCGGCCTCGGCGTGGCGATCATCTCCACGTCGCACGGTCTCCTGACCGGCCAGCAGGCAGGCAAGAAGGGCGTAGGCGGAGAAGTTCTCGCCTACGTCTGGTAACGGAAGGGAACGGAGGAAACAGCTATGTCGCGTATTGGCAAGCTCCCCATCACGGTTCCCGCCGGAGTGGACGTCACCATCGACGGCCAGTCGGTCCAGGTCAAGGGCCCCAAGGGCTCGCTGACCCACACCGTTGTGTCGCCGATCGAGATCGCCAAGGGTGAGGACGGCGTCCTGAACGTCACCCGCCCCAACGACGAGCGTCAGAACAAGGCCCTGCACGGCCTGTCCCGCACGCTGGTGGCGAACATGATCACCGGCGTGACCCAGGGTTACGTGAAGAAGCTCGAGATCAGCGGTGTCGGTTACCGCGTCCTGGCGAAGGGCTCCAACCTGGAGTTCTCGCTCGGCTACAGCCACCCGATCCTGATCGAGGCGCCCGAGGGCATCTCGTTCAAGGTCGAGTCGCCGACCAAGTTCTCGGTCGAGGGCATCGACAAGCAGAAGGTCGGCGAGGTTGCGGCCAACATCCGCAAGCTGCGCAAGCCCGACCCGTACAAGGCCAAGGGCGTCAAGTACGAGGGCGAAGTTATCCGCCGCAAGGTCGGAAAGGCGGGTAAGTAAGCCATGGCATACGGGCAGAAGATCCTGAAGGGCGACGCTTACAAGCGTGCTGCCATCAAGCGTCGCCACATCCGTATCCGGAAGAGCATCTCCGGTACGGCGGAGCGTCCGCGCCTGGTCGTCACCCGCTCGAACCGCAACATCGTCGCCCAGGTCATCGACGACGTGAAGGGTCACACCCTCGCGTCCGCTTCGACCCTGGACGTTTCGATCCGCGGTGGCGAGGGCGACAAGTCCGCGCAGGCCAAGTCCGTCGGCGCCCTGGTTGCCGAGCGCGCCAAGGCCGCCGGTGTCGAGACCGTCGTGTTCGACCGTGGTGGTAACCAGTACGCCGGGCGCATCGCCGCCCTGGCGGACGCCGCCCGCGAAGCCGGCCTGAAGTTCTGAGCCGGTTCCGTAGCTAGCGGAAACAGAGAGAGGTAATTCCAATGGCTGGACCCCAGCGCCGCGGTGGCGGTGCCGGTGGCGGCGAGCGGCGGGACCGGAAGGGTCGCGACGGTGGCGCTGCTGCCGCCGAGAAGACCGCGTACGTTGAGCGCGTTGTCGCGATCAACCGCGTCGCCAAGGTTGTGAAGGGTGGTCGTCGCTTCAGCTTCACCGCGCTGGTCGTGGTGGGCGATGGTGACGGCACCGTGGGTGTCGGTTACGGCAAGGCCAAGGAGGTGCCGGCCGCCATCGCCAAGGGTGTTGAGGAGGCCAAGAAGCACTTCTTCAAGGTCCCCCGTATCCAGGGCACCATCCCGCACCCGATCACGGGCGAGAAGGCTGCGGGCGTCGTCCTGCTCAAGCCTGCTTCCCCCGGTACCGGTGTTATCGCCGGTGGCCCGGTGCGTGCGGTGCTCGAGTGCGCCGGCGTTCACGACATCCTGTCGAAGTCGCTCGGTTCGTCGAACGCGATCAACATCGTGCACGCGACCGTGGAGGCCCTGAGGGGTCTGCAGCGTCCCGAGGAGATCGCGGCTCGCCGTGGTCTGCCGCTCGAGGACGTCGCGCCTGCGGCTCTGCTTCGTGCACGTGCCGGGGCTGGTGCTGCGTAATGGCACAGCTCAAGATCACGCAGACGAAGTCGTACATCGGCAGCAAGCAGAACCACCGTGACACCCTGCGCTCCCTTGGTCTCAAGGGCATCAACACGCAGGTCGTCAAGGAGGACCGCCCCGAGTTCCGCGGCATGGTGCAGACCGTCCGCCACCTCGTGACGGTCGAGGAGGTCGACTGACATGGCGGAGCAGAACCCGCTGAAGGTCCACAACCTCCGTCCGGCCCCCGGCGCCAAGACCGCCAAGACCCGTGTTGGTCGTGGTGAGGCGTCGAAGGGTAAGACGGCCGGTCGTGGTACCAAGGGCACGAAGGCCCGTTACCAGGTTCCGGAGCGCTTCGAGGGTGGCCAGATGCCCCTCCACATGCGCCTCCCGAAGCTGAAGGGCTTCAAGAACCCGTTCAAGACCGAGTTCCAGGTCGTGAACCTCGACAAGCTGGCCGCGCTCTACCCCGAGGGTGGAGAGGTCACCGTCGAGGGCCTCGTGGCCAAGGGTGCCGTTCGCAAGAACAGCCTCGTCAAGGTCCTGGGCCAGGGCGAGGTCTCCGTGGCGCTGCAGGTGACGGTCGACGCCGTCTCCAGCTCCGCCAAGGAGAAGATCACCGCCGCGGGCGGTACCGTCACCGAGCTCGTCTGAGTAACTCAGACGAGGTCGCGATGACTTGAACGATCCCACCGGGGATGCCTCACAAATGGGGCATCCCCGGTTGGTCGTTCCAAGGGGGGCACGTACGCCGGTAAGGTGGCGTGCACTTGCTACTTTCCGGGCGGTCTGCTTACGGCTCACCGCGCGGTTCTTGCCCTGAAACGTATTTGTCGATCCTCAAGACCGTCACCTCTGACGCAGTAGCGCGGGGGTCGCAGGAGGCACCGTGCTCACCGCGTTCGCCCGGGCGTTCAAAACGCCCGACCTGCGCAAGAAGCTGCTCTTCACACTCGGCGTGATCGTGATCTACCGGATCGGTGCGCACATCCCGATTCCGGGCGTCAGCTATACCAACGTCCAGGTCTGTATGGACCAGGCGAACCAGAGTCAGCAGGGTCTGCTGTCGCTGGTCAACATGTTCAGTGGTGGCGCGCTTCTCCAGATCACCATTTTCGCGTTGGGCATCATGCCGTACATCACGGCGAGCATCATTCTGCAGCTGTTGACCGTGGTGATCCCGCGGCTTGAAGCGCTGAAGAAGGAAGGGCAGTCGGGCCAGGCCAAGATCACGCAGTACACGCGTTATCTGACGGTCGCCCTCGCCGTTCTGCAGGGCACCGGCCTCGTCGCCACCGCCCGTAGCGGAGCTCTGTTCCAGGGCTGCCCGGTCGCCAGCGAGATCGTTCCTGACCAGTCGATCTTCGTGACCATCACCATGGTCATCACGATGACCGCCGGTACGGCCGTGGTGATGTGGCTCGGCGAGCTCGTCACCGACCGCGGCATCGGCAACGGCATGTCGATCCTGATGTTCATCTCGATCGCGGCGGGCTTCCCCGGCGCCCTGTGGGCCATCAAGCAGCAGGGTGACCTCGCGGGCGGCTGGATCGAGTTCGGCACCGTGATCCTGGTGGGCCTGTTCATGGTCGGCCTGGTCGTCTTCGTCGAGCAGGCGCAGCGCCGCATCCCTGTGCAGTATGCGAAGCGCATGATCGGTCGCCGTTCCTACGGCGGGACGTCGACGTACATCCCGCTGAAGGTGAACCAGGCGGGTGTGATTCCCGTCATCTTCGCGTCGTCGCTGCTCTACATTCCGGCGTTGATCGTGCAGTTCTCCGGCAATTCTCAGGCCGGTTGGGCCCAGTGGATCCGGAACAATCTGGAGCCAACGGACGCTCCGGTGCACATCACGCTTTACTTCCTTCTAATCGTCTTTTTCGCCTTCTTCTACGTGGCTATCTCGTTCAACCCCGAGGAAGTCGCGGACAACATGAAGAAGTATGGTGGCTTCATCCCGGGCATCCGGGCTGGCCGACCCACTGCTGAGTACCTGAGCTACGTGCTCAACCGGATCACCTGGCCGGGGTCGCTGTACTTGGGCCTTATTGCTCTCGTGCCGACGATGGCGTTGGCGGGCTTCGGAGCGAACCAGAACTTCCCGTTCGGCGGGACAAGCATCCTGATCATCGTGGGTGTGGGTCTGGAGACCGTGAAGCAGATCGAGAGCCAGCTCCAGCAGCGCAATTACGAAGGGTTCCTCCGCTGATGCGTATCGTCCTCGTCGGACCGCCCGGTGCGGGCAAGGGAACGCAGGCCGCGTTCCTCGCCAAGAACCTGTCGATCCCGCACATCTCCACGGGCGACCTGTTCCGCGCCAACATCAGCCAGCAGACGGAGCTGGGCAAGCTGGCCAAGTCCTACATGGATGCCGGCAACCTGGTTCCCGACGAGGTCACCATCGGCATGGCGAAGGACCGCATGGCGCAGCCGGACGCCGGGAACGGCTTCCTGCTCGACGGCTTCCCCCGCAATGTCTCGCAGGCCGAGTCGCTCGACGAGGCGCTCAAGGTCGACGGTGTGAAGCTGGACGCGGTCCTGGACCTCGAGGTCCCCGAGGACGAGGTGGTCAAGCGCATCGCCGGCCGCCGCATCTGCCGCAACGACTCGGCCCACGTCTTCCACGTCGAGTACAAGCAGCCCAAGACCGAGGGCGTCTGCGACGTCTGCGGCGGCGAGCTGTACCAGCGCGGTGACGACAAGGAAGAGACCGTACGCAAGCGTCTCGAGGTCTACCACCGCGAGACCGAGCCGATCATCGACCACTACCGGGCCCAGGGCCTGGTGGTCACCATCTCCGCGCTCGGCGAGGTCGCCGACGTGACGGACCGGGCGATGGCGGCGCTGCAGAAGTCCGCCTAGGACCCGAGCGGCACAACCACAGAGCAGCATGCAGAAGTACGGCCGCGGTGACCTATGGGTCCCGCGGCCGTACTGTTGAGATCCAGCGGTATCAGATCCAGCGGTAGTACCGAGAACAGCGGCGGAAGGCACAGCAAGGTCATGGTGGAGATCAAGACTCCCGAGCAGATCGCGAAGATGCGTGCGGCGGGCCTTGTCGTCGCCGCCATCCACGAGGCCACCCGCGAGGCGGCCGTCCCGGGCGCCACCACGAAGGACCTGGACGATGTGGCGCGCAAGGTGCTCGCGGAGCACGGCGCGAAGTCCAACTTCCTTGGCTACGGCGGCTTCCCGGCCACGATCTGCACCTCCAAGAACGAGGTCGTCGTCCACGGCATCCCGAGCGAGGACGTCGTCCTGGCGGACGGCGACATCATCTCGATCGACTGCGGTGCGATCATCGACGGCTGGCACGGCGACGCCGCGTACACCGCGTTCGTGGGTTCCGGGCACGCGCCCGAGCTGATCGAGCTGTCGCGGGTCACCGAGGAGTCGATGTGGGCCGGCCTCGCGGCGATGAAGCTCGGCAACCGGCTGGTCGACATCTCCAAGGCCGTCGAGTCCTACATCCGCCGCCAGCCCCGCCCGGCCACCGGTAAGTACGGCATCGTCGAGGACTACGGCGGTCACGGCATCGGCTCGCAGATGCACATGGACCCGCACGTCCTGAACTACGTCGAGCGCCGGCGCGGCCGCGGCCCGAAGCTGGTGCCCGGCATGTGCCTGGCCATCGAGCCGATGGTGAGCCTCGGCACACCGCGTACGAATGTGCTTGAGGACGACTGGACGGTGGTCACGACCGACGGCACCTGGTCCTCGCACTGGGAGCACTCGATCGCGCTGACCGAGCAGGGCCCCCTGGTCCTCACCGCACGCGACGGTGGAAAGGCGAAGCTCGCGGAGTACGGGATCACGACTGCTCCGGACCCGCTGGCGTAGTCGCCTGCTTAAGGATCTCCCGTTCGGGGCATTCTCTCTGGATTCGTCTTTCCGAGTGCTCTGACGTAGACTGACTCGTCGGCTCTCGTGTATCCGCATGTCTGCATGTCAAACCGCATGTCAGACGGGCGGCCAGCGAGGAAGTCGATCAAGGTAGTCGATTCGAAGGGCAAAGCGTGGCCAAGAAGCAAGGTGCCATCGAGATCGAGGGCACTGTCGTCGAGTCTCTGCCGAACGCCATGTTCAAGGTCGAGCTCCAGAACGGCCACCAGGTCCTGGCACATATCAGCGGCAAGATGCGCATGCACTACATCCGCATCCTCCCTGACGACCGGGTCGTGGTGGAGCTGTCTCCGTACGACCTGACGCGTGGCCGGATCGTCTACCGGTACAAGTAGATCTTGCCTGCATCCCGCTCCTGGCGGGGTGGTGGCACCTGACCCGGAGAACCTCACCCAATGAAGGTCAAGCCGAGCGTCAAGAAGATCTGCGACAAGTGCAGGGTGATTCGCCGTCACGGCCGAGTCATGATCATCTGCGACAACCCGCGCCACAAGCAGCGCCAGGGCTGACGCAGGTCTGCATCCGCAGATCTTCGCGCGACGCATAGCGATACGTACATACGCAGGACCCGCCTCTCTTCAGTGATGGAGGGCGACACCCCCGGTCGGAGGCCGGGGACCCGGTTCGTACCGAAGCCTCGTAGAGAGGTGGACGGCGGGCGGGAGCGGCCCTGTGGAAGACCTCCGAAGAATCAACTGGAGCCATTAAATGGCACGCGTTTCCGGTGTTGACATCCCGCGCGAAAAGCGCGTGGAGGTCGCCCTCACCTACGTGTTCGGTATTGGCCGGACGCTCTCCCAGCAGACGCTGGCCGCCACCGGCGTGAACCCGAACACCCGCGTTCGTGACCTGGCCGAAGAGGACCTGGTCAAGATCCGCGAGTACGTGGACGCCAACATCCAGACCGAGGGTGACCTCCGTCGCGAGATCCAGGGCGACATCCGCCGCAAGATCGAGATCGGCTGCTACGCGGGCATCCGCCACCGTCGTGGCCTGCCCGTGCACGGTCAGCGCACCAGCACCAACGCCCGCACCCGCAAGGGCCCGCGTCGCGCCATCGCCGGCAAGAAGAAGCCGGGCAAGAAGTAGTCCTCAGCGGACAACGCTTCACCAGCGGTCTTCGCTGTAGGACCGACCACCTCCCCGTAGGAGTTATAGATGCCCCCCAAGGGTCGTCAGGGCGCTGCCAAGAAGGTGCGCCGCAAGGAAAAGAAGAACGTCGCTCACGGCCACGCGCACATCAAGAGCACGTTCAACAACACGATCGTGTCCATCACGGACCCGACCGGCAACGTGATCTCGTGGGCCTCCGCCGGCCACGTCGGCTTCAAGGGCTCGCGCAAGTCCACGCCGTTCGCCGCGCAGATGGCCGCCGAGTCGGCTGCCCGCCGCGCGCAGGAGCACGGCATGCGCAAGGTCGACGTCTTCGTCAAGGGCCCGGGTTCCGGTCGTGAGACCGCCATCCGCTCCCTGCAGGCCACCGGCCTCGAGGTCGGCTCGATCCAGGACGTCACGCCGACCCCGCACAACGGCTGCCGTCCGCCCAAGCGTCGCCGCGTCTGACCTTCGGGTCGTCGCAGGCCGCTTGGTCTGAGGATTTCGGGCGGTACGGCTCTTTCGGGTCGTGCCGCCCGTACCCTTGTAGTGCTAGTCGGGCATCAAATAGCGGGTGCCCCTGACTGAAGGAACGCAACATGCTGATTGCTCAGCGTCCCTCGTTGACCGAAGAGGTCGTCGACGAATTCCGCTCCCGGTTCGTGATCGAGCCGCTGGAGCCGGGCTTCGGCTACACCCTCGGCAACTCCCTCCGCCGTACCCTCCTCTCGTCGATCCCCGGCGCTGCTGTCACCAGCATCCGGATCGACGGTGTCCTGCACGAGTTCACCACCGTGCCGGGCGTCAAGGAGGACGTCACCGACCTCATCCTCAACATCAAGCAGCTGGTCGTCTCCTCGGAGCACGACGAGCCGGTCGTGATGTACCTGCGCAAGCAGGGCCCGGGTCTGGTCACCGCCGCCGACATCGCGCCCCCGGCCGGTGTCGAGGTGCACAACCCCGACCTGGTCCTCGCCACGCTCAACGGCAAGGGCAAGCTGGAGATGGAGCTGACCGTCGAGCGCGGTCGCGGTTACGTCTCCGCCGTGCAGAACAAGCAGGTGGGCCAGGAGATCGGTCGTATCCCGGTCGACTCCATCTACTCGCCGGTTCTCAAGGTCACGTACAAGGTCGAGGCCACGCGTGTCGAGCAGCGCACCGACTTCGACAAGCTGATCGTCGACGTCGAGACCAAGCAGGCCATGCGCCCGCGTGACGCCATGGCGTCCGCCGGCAAGACCCTGGTCGAGCTGTTCGGTCTGGCCCGCGAGCTCAACATCGACGCCGAGGGCATCGACATGGGCCCGTCCCCGACGGACGCCGCCCTGGCCGCCGATCTGGCGCTGCCGATCGAGGAGCTCGAGCTCACCGTTCGGTCGTACAACTGCCTCAAGCGCGAGGGCATCCACTCCGTGGGTGAGCTCGTGGCTCGTTCCGAGGCCGACCTGCTCGACATCCGCAACTTCGGTGCGAAGTCGATCGACGAGGTCAAGGCGAAGCTGGCGGGCATGGGCCTGGCGCTCAAGGACTCGCCTCCCGGCTTCGACCCGACCGCCGCCGCGGACGCCTTCGGCGCGGACGACGACGCGGACGCCGGTTTCGTGGAGACCGAGCAGTACTGATTGCTGCCCGCAGGCGTCCGTCTGCGGGGCCCTGACTCCGGTACCTGATACGGCCGGGGCAGACACTGAGGAGAAACACCATGCCGAAGCCCGCCAAGGGTGCCCGTATGGGCGGCAGCGCGTCGCACGAGAAGGCGATGCTGGCGAACCTCGCCAAGTCGCTCTTCGAGCACGGCCGCATCACCACCACCGAGGCCAAGGCGCGCCGTCTGCGTCCGGTCGCGGAGCGCCTGATCACCAAGGCGAAGAAGGGCGACATCCACAACCGTCGCCAGGTGCTGCAGACCATCACGGACAAGAGCATCGTGCACACGCTCTTCACCGAGATCGGCCCGCGGTACGAGAACCGCCCGGGTGGTTACACCCGTATCACCAAGATCGGTAACCGCCGTGGCGACAACGCGCCCATGGCCGTCATCGAGCTGGTGGAGGCCCTGACCGTGGCCCAGGAGGCCACCGGTGAGGCCGAGGCCGCGACGAAGCGTGCCGCCAAGGACGCCGAAGCTGCTCCGGCAGCGGAGTCCACGGAGGCCTGAGCCTCCGGCTCCGGGTCTTGAGCGGGTCCACCCCTTTGCGGGTGGGCCCGCTTTTCGTTCCCACAGCGGTGAGAAAGGGAGTTCTGGGTGAGTGATGAAGTGGCCGACGGGTTCGTACGTGTACGGCTCGACCTGTCGTACGACGGCAAGGACTTCTCCGGCTGGGCCAAGCAGCGCGAGGGGCAGCGGACCGTCCAGGGGGAGATCGAGGCCGCGCTGCGTACGGTGACGCGGTCGACGGAGACCTTCGAGCTGACCGTCGCCGGGCGCACCGACTCCGGCGTGCACGCGCGCGGGCAGGTGGCGCACGTCGACCTGCCCGAGGAGCTGTGGGCCGAGCACAGGGAGAAGCTGCTGCGGCGGCTGGCCGGGCGGCTGTCGCACGACGTGCGGATCTGGTCGGTACAGGAGGCGCCGGCCGGGTTCAACGCGCGGTTCTCGGCGATCTGGCGGCGGTACGCGTACCGGGTCACCGACCACCCCGGCGGCGTCGACCCGCTGCTGCGCAGTCATGTGCTGTGGCACGACTGGGAGTTGGACGTCGACGCGATGAACGCGGCGGCCCGGCAGCTGCTCGGCGAGCACGACTTCGCGGCGTACTGCAAGAAGCGCGAGGGCGCCACGACCATTCGTGCGCTGCAGGAACTCAGCCTGGTGCGCGGTGAGGACGGGATCATCACCGCGACCGTGCGGGCCGACGCCTTCTGCCACAACATGGTGCGCTCGCTGATCGGGGCGCTGCTGTTCGTCGGCGACGGCCACCGGGACACCGACTGGCCGGGCAAGGTGCTCGCCGCGCGGGTGCGGGACTCGGCCGTGCACGTCGTACGACCGCACGGCCTGACCCTGGAGGAAGTCGGTTACCCCGCCGACGAGTTGCTCGCCGCCCGCAACCGGGAGGCGCGCAACAAGCGTTCGCTGCCGGGGGGTTCCGGTGGGCTAGCCGAGGCCGGCTGCTGCTGAGGCCTGCATCTCGCCGCGCTTGTGGATCTGCTGGAAGGCGAGCCCCTGCAGGTCCTTGGCGATGGCGAAGACCTTCTCGTCCTTGGCCGTGACCGCCTTGCCGTTGGTGAATCCGGCGGTCGTGAAGTAGCCGTAGCGGCCGTAGGAGTTGATGGTCGTGAAGCACGTCGACGTACGGCAGAAGGACGGGACTCCCTTGCCGGGGAGGGACATGACGTTGCCCTTCTTGTCCGCCTCGTCCTTGGCCTTGCGGGCCTGCTTGTCGTTCTCGAAGACCGCGACGCCGATGGTCACGGCGACGCCGTCCTTCACGTACGTGACGCGCATCAGGCGCTCGCAGTCGTTGGCGTTCAGGACCGGGCCGAGCGTGCCCTGGGTGGCGTCCGCGCACTTCTTGGTGCCGGTCGACGCGCCCTTCTTGTAGACCGCGCTGCCCTTGGTGAACTTCTTGCCGGGGAACAGCGAGTCGGTGGACAGCGGAGCCTTGTCCTTCTTCGCGTCGGAGATGAACTCCTTGGGGTCCGGCGGGGGCGGCGGTTTGGTCTCGGCGAACGTCGGGCCGGCCGAGGAGGTGCTGTTCGGGATCTCCTCGGAGGCGGGCAGATCGTCGGGGTTCTTCGCCTCGTTCTTGCCGTTGGCGGAGACGACGGCGGTCGCGACGATGCCGGCGATCACGGCCGTCGCCAGCGCGCCACCGCCGATCATCAGCCACTTCTTGCGCCGGTTGCGTGACTCGGAGGCCTCCGCGAGCGCCGCCCAGTCGGGCGCCTGCGACTGGGGTTCCTGCGGTGCGCCGGGGCCCCACTGAGGCCCCCCTTGCCCAAAGCTCATGGGCCGCATCCTAAGGGTTGAGCCGGAGGGGAGGGAGCGCGCGTTACGCACGGGTGATGTGGTCTTCGCGACCTAGCCTCACCTCCATGTATGCGGTCAAATCTGGTGTTCTGGTGTGGTTTTGGCGGACTGCTCCCTGGCAGGCCTGGGGTGCGGTGGGCCTTCTTCTGCTCGCGACGGTCGTACGGGTCGGGCGCGGCTCCGCCGACGGGGGGATGGACAACGCGATCGTCGTGCGGGCCGCCGAGACCTGGCTGGACGGCGGATCGCCCTACGCCGACCCGCACTTCCTCTATTTGCCCAGTGCCGTTCTCGCCGCCGTGCCCGAAGTCCTGGTCCCCGGCGGGGTGTTGAGGTATCTCGCGCCGGCCGTCGTCGTCTGCGGGCTGCTCGTGGGCTGGGGGTGCGCGCTGCGGCTGTACGGGATCGCGTGGCGCAGCCGGTTCGCGGCGGGCGGGCTCGGCGGGCTCGCCCTCGGCTTCGCGCCCTTCGGGCACCTCGTACAGCTCGGCAACTGGACGGTCGTGTCGGCCGCGGCCCTGCCGCTCGCGCTGCTGCTCGCGCACCGGGGGCGGTGGGCGGGCGGGCGGTGATCGGCGCCGCGATCGCGGTGAAGCCGCTGCTCGTGCCCGTACTGCTGCTCTTCGTGCTCGCCCGCCGGTGGCGCGGCCTCGCTCTCGCCGTGCTCGTGCCCGCCGTGGCCTCCGGCCTCGCCGCGCTCGCGATGCCGGACCCGGCGGGTTTCTTCACGCGGACGCTGCCGTTCCTGTTCAGCGGCGACGACACCTTCGTACGGCTCTACGAGGCTTCGCCCGGGGCCGTCCTTCCGCGGCTCGGGGTGCCGCAGGCCGTCGCCTCGGCGGTCGGGCTCGCGGGGGCGGGCGCGGGGGTGTGGATCGCCCGGCGGCGGTGGAGGTGTGAGGGCGCGACAGGGGCAGGGGCAGGGGCAGAGGCGGCGGCCGGGCGGATCGCGGAGAGCGCGGTGCTCGTGATGCTGTCGGCGTTCCTGGTCTCGCGGCCCTCGTACGACCACTACCTGCTGGTCGTCGTGCCGCTGCTGCTCGCCGGGGCCGTGGTCGAGGGGGCGCCCGCGCGGACGCCGTGGTTCTGGCTCGCCCTGCTCCCGCAGGTGCCGGGCTTCGTGTGGCCGTGGCTGGAGGCGGGGGAGCGGCGGGCCTTCAAGGACGCGGTCACGCTGTGCCTCCTGGCCGTGACGGTCGCCGTGTGCTGTGCGCGGCGCGGTCCGGTTACCGTGGATGCGGCAGATCCGCCCGGTGCGGAGGAGTCGGCGGTGCCGGCCTCCGGAGCCGCGTTTTGACCCGTGCGAAGCGGTACGGGTACTCTCGTGGATTGATACGTATTGGCTTCGTCGTTCTCACGCGCTGGGCCCTTACGTAGGTTCCCTGGAGCAGTTACCAGTGGCTTGCATACGGGCAGCGTCCCCGGCACTGTGAGCCCCAGCTGCATGATCGCTTCCTGGGTGCCGTGTGTCTGGACCCCATCCACTGAAGAAGCGAAGGCTACGAAGTGCGTACGTACAGCCCCAAGCCCGGCGATGTCACTCGCCAGTGGCACATCATCGACGCTCAGGACATCGTCCTGGGTCGTCTGGCGACTACGGCAGCGAACCTCCTGAGGGGCAAGCACAAGCCGACCTACGCCCCGCACATGGACATGGGCGACTTCGTCATCATCATCAACGCTGACAAGGTCCACCTGTCCGGCAACAAGAAGACCCAGAAGATGGCGTACCGCCACTCCGGGTACCCGGGTGGTCTGCGCTCCGTCCGTTACGACGAGCTGCTCGAGAAGAGCCCCGAGAAGGCTGTCGAGAAGGCCGTCAAGGGCATGATCCCCAAGAACTCCCTGGGCCGTCAGATGCTCTCGAAGCTGAAGATCTACTCGGGCGACCAGCACCCGCACGCTGCTCAGCAGCCGGTGCCGTTCGAGATCACCCAGGTCGCGCAGTAATTCCGGCCACAGCCCCTAAGACGTAAAGAAAGATCTGAGGAGAATCGTGGCCGAGACCACCGTTGAGACGCCGGTCGAAGAGACCGAGATCGTCGACGTAGAGCAGTACACCACCGAGTCGGACGCGCCCGTCGAGGGCGAGTACACCTCGGAGTCCAACGCCGCGCGCTTCGGCGACCCGCAGCCGGCCGCCGGCCTGGGCCGTCGCAAGAACGCCATCGCCCGCGTCCGGATCGTCCCGGGCACCGGCAAGTGGAAGGTCAACGGGCGCACGCTCGAGGACTACTTCCCGAACAAGGTCCACCAGCAGGAAGTCAACGAGCCCTTCAAGGTGCTCGAGCTGGACGGCCGTTACGACGTCATCGCCCGTATCTCGGGTGGCGGCGTCTCCGGTCAGGCCGGTGCGCTCCGTCTCGGTGTCGCCCGCGCCCTGAACGAGGCCGACGTCGAGAACAACCGCGGCGCCCTGAAGAAGGCCGGTTACCTCAAGCGTGACGACCGTGCGGTCGAGCGCAAGAAGGCCGGTCTCAAGAAGGCCCGTAAGGCCCCGCAGTACAGCAAGCGCTAATCGCTGCCTGCACACTGCACCTCGAACGCCCCGGCGGCACGCTCTGTGCTGCCGGGGCGTTCGTGTTATCAACCGCGTTGGGCGTATAACGACAGAAGCGCTCAACAGTGCATGTTCGGAGCAGCAGATACGTTCCGAAGGCTTCAGGAAAGTACGGAGGACACCAGTGGGACGACTCTTCGGCACGGACGGCGTGCGCGGCGTCGCCAACGCGGATCTGACGGCCGAGCTGGCGCTCGGACTCTCCGTGGCGGCGGCCCACGTACTCGCCGAGGCGGGCACGTTCGAGGGCCATCGGCCGACGGCTGTGGTCGGGCGTGATCCGCGTGCGTCCGGGGAGTTCCTGGAGGCCGCCGTGGTGGCGGGCCTCGCCAGCGCCGGTGTGGACGTGCTGCGCGTCGGCGTGCTGCCGACCCCGGCGGTCGCGTACCTCACCGGAGTGCTCGGTGCGGACCTCGGCGTGATGCTCTCCGCCAGCCACAACGCCATGCCGGACAACGGCGTCAAGTTCTTCGCGCGCGGCGGCCACAAGCTCGCCGACGAGCTGGAGGACCGCATCGAGTCCCTCTACGAGGAGCACCGCACCGGCGCCCCCTGGGAGCGGCCCACGGGCGCGGGCGTCGGTCGCGTGAGGGTGTACGACGAGGGCTTCGACCGGTACGTGGCGCATCTCATCGGGGTGCTGCCCAACCGGCTCGACGGGCTGAAGATCGTCCTCGACGAGGCGCACGGCGCGGCCGCGCGGGTCTCGCCCGAGGCGTTCGCGCGCGCCGGTGCCGAGGTCGTCACGATCGGCGCCGAGCCGGACGGCCTGAACATCAACGACGGCTGCGGCTCGACCCACTTGGAGCTGCTGCGCGCCGCCGTCGTCGAGCACGGCGCCGACCTCGGCATCGCGCACGACGGTGACGCCGACCGCTGCCTCGCCGTGGACCACACCGGCGATGAGGTGGACGGCGACCAGATCCTCGCCGTGCTCGCGCTCGCCATGCGGGAGCGGGGTGCGCTGTGCAAGGAGACCGTCGTGGCGACGGTGATGTCCAACCTGGGCTTCAAGCTGGCGATGGAGAGCGAGGGCGTCGCGCTCGTCCAGACCGCCGTGGGCGACCGGTACGTCCTGGAGTCGATGAAGGAGAACGGCTACGCGCTCGGTGGCGAGCAGTCCGGGCACGTGATCATCCTCGACCACGCGACGACCGGCGACGGCACGCTGACCGGCCTGATGCTGGCGGCCCGGGTCGCGCAGACCGGCCGGAGCCTCAAGGAGCTCGTGGGGGTCATGCGGCGGCTTCCGCAGGTGCTGATCAACGTCCCGGACGTGGACAGGTCCCGCGTCGCCACATCGGCCGAGCTGGCCAACGCGGTCGGCGAGGCGGAGCGTCAACTGGGCGCCACCGGGCGGGTGTTGCTGCGTCCCTCGGGGACGGAGCCGCTGGTCCGCGTGATGGTCGAGGCCGCCGACATCGAGCAGGCCCGGGCGGTCGCCGAGCAGCTCGCCGATGCGGTGAAGTCCTCGCTCGGCTGAGCGGATCTAGGCGGGTCCAAGCGGGTCCAAGCGGATCCAAGCGGATCTAGGCGGGCCTGAGCGGGGCCAAGCGGATCTAAGCCGATCTAGGTGGGCCTGAGCGGGGCCAAGCGGATCTAGGCCGACCTCTTGGCGGTGCGCTCGCGCTGGACGGCCCAGAACCACTTCTGGGCGAGGAGCGTGAGCGTGCCCGCCAGGACGATGCCGAGCAGGTTCAGCAGGAGTTGCTCGATCGAGTGCCAGGCCTGCCCGTACGCGTCGTAGCTGAACGCGACCGCCGCGTTCGCCGCCGCCGGGACCGTCGTCACCGAGATCGCGACGCCCACGAGGGCGCCCGACTTGGCCGAGGTCAGCGAGAGTGTGCCGGCCATGCCCGCGAGGACGGCCACGATGAACGAGAACTCGTCCGGCCGGTAGATGAAGTTGGTGTTGGGCCGCTCGGCCCCCAACTGCTCGGCGCTGAACAGCCCTTGCCAGTCCATGAAGTAGCTGAACCCCACCGTCACCAGCATGGCGAGGGCGAAGCCCACAAGCAGGGCGATCAGGGAGCGCAGGGCGAGGCGCGGCGCGCGTCGCACCACGGCCGTGCAGATCCCGGCCAGCGGGCCGAACTCCGGGCCGACCGCCATCGCGCCGACGATCAGGATCGCGTTGTCGAGGACCACACCGCAGGCCGCGATCATCGTGGCGAGGGTGAGGAACGCGACGTACGTGAGGGAGAGCGTCGACTCCTCGTGCGTGGCGTCGGTGAGCTGCTCCCAGACCACCGCGTCCGCGCCCTCGCCGGGTGCGTCCGCCTCGGCCCGGTCGGCGCGCTCCGACAGGCACAGGTCGAGGTTCTCCAGGGAGATCGCGCCGTCCTTGTCGAGCCCCAGGGAGCGCAGTCCGGCGAGGAGTTGGTCGGTCGCCTCGCGGGCCACGTCGCACAGGACCAGGTCGCCCCGCGGGTCGCGGGCGGCGCCGGGGACGACCGCGAGATGGGCGGTGCCGACGGTCTCCTCGATCAGGCGGACCGCGTCGTCCGTGCGGTCGGGCGGCGTGATCAGGCGCAGATGCAGCATCCCCGCAGCCTACGGTGGGGCCGGGGTCAGAGCTTGCGCAGGCGGAGGCGCTGGACCTTGTGGTCGGGGCCCTTGCGCAGGACGAGGTCGGCGCGGCCGCGCGTGGGGGCCACGTTCTCCAGCAGGTTGGGCTTGTTGATGGTGCGCCACATCGTGCGGGCGTAGTCGAGGGCCTCCTCCTCGGAGACCGCGGTGTGGCGGTGGAAGTACGAGTCGGGGTTCTGGAACGCGGTCTGGCGCAGCTTCTTGAAGCGGTTCAGGTACCACTGCTCGATGTCCTCCGGCTTCGCGTCCACGTACACGCTGAAGTCGAAGTAGTCCGCGAGGCCGACGCGGGTGCGGCCGTCCTTGCCGGGCAGGGCGGGCTGCAGGACGTTCAGGCCCTCCACGATCAGGATGTCCGGGCGGCGCACGGTGAGGCGCTGGCCGGGCACGATGTCGTAGATCAGGTGCGAGTAGACGGGGGCGGTGACCTCGTCCTTGCCGGCCTTGATGTCGGCGACGAAGCGGGTCAGGGCGCGGCGGTCGTACGACTCGGGGAAGCCCTTGCGGGCGGTGAGGCCGCGCTCCTTGAGCTCCTTCATCGGCCACAGGAAGCCGTCCGTGGTGACGAGTTCGACGCGCGGGTGCTCGGGCCAGCGGGCGAGCAGCGCCTGCAGCAGGCGGGCCACGGTGGACTTGCCGACGGCCACGGAACCGGCGACGCCTATGACGAACGGCGTGCCGTACTGGGTGCCGTGGCCGCCGCCGGTGTCCCCGAGGAAGGTGTTCAGGGCGCCGCGCAGGTTGTCCGTCGCGCCGACGTAGAGGTTCAGGAGGCGGGAGAGCGGCAGATAGACGTCGCGTACCTCGTCCAGGTCGATGACGTCGCCGAGGCCGCGCAGCCGCTCGACCTCGTCGGCGGTGAGCGGCAGCGGCGTCTTCTCGCGCAGCGCGCTCCACTCGGCGCGCGTCAGATCGACATATGGCGTCGGCTCTGCGCGTCGGTGGGCACTGCGGTGGGCGCTTCGGGGCGGCGAAGAGATCACGACAACATTGTTGCGGCTGGATGAACGTGTTGGCGGGTGGGGTGCGTCACGTGCCCGCTCCCGAGCCCGCCGTAAGGTCTAGACCGCTCGGGGTGAGCGGGAGTACGGTCCGGGCTCTGGGCGAGCGAGCCGCGCGCCCTCGGGCCCAGGGGGCGTCATGTCCGTACGCAGCCGTGTCTTCGGCCGTCGCAGATCCGTCGGGTCTCTCGCGGTGGAGCGGGACGCGTTCGCCGCGGAGGTCCGGGACGAGCTGGCCCTCGACCTGCCCGACGAGGATCTCGCCGAGGACCCGCAGGACTGCCTCGACTTCTACCGGCCGGGCAGCAAGCCGCGCTGCGAGGAGCTGGAGTATCTGCAGATGCTGCGCGAGGCCCGTGACCGGATCGCGCGGCACGACTGATGCGCGGGGGCGGAGAGCCGTGGCACGGCCGATGCCGAGGCCGGACCTCGAAAGTCGCGGCTGATGCCCGCTCCCGGACCTCGAAAGGCGCGGCTGACGCCCGAGGCCGGAGAGCCCACCTCGGCCGATAGCCGAGGCCGGACCTCGAAAGGCGCGGCTGATGCCCGGGGCCGGATCCCGAAGTCGCGGCCGATGCCCGGGAGCGGGCAGCGCGCCCCGGGCGGCGGCGGAATCGCGGGTGTGCGCCGTAGGCTGCGCCCATGTGCGGAATCGTGGGTTACGTCGGCTCGCAGTCGGCGCTTGACGTGGTGCTCGCCGGACTGAAGCGGCTGGAGTACCGGGGCTATGACTCGGCGGGCGTCGCGGTCGCCGCCGACGGCGGTCTGGCGGCCGCGAAGAAGGCCGGGAAACTGGTCAACCTGGAGAAGGAGCTGGTGGACCGGCCGCTGCCGGCCGGCTCCAGCGCGATCGGGCACACCCGCTGGGCCACGCACGGCGGCCCCACTGACGCCAACGCCCACCCGCACCTCGACAACGCGGGCCGGGTCGCCGTCGTGCACAACGGCATCATCGAGAACTTCGCGGCGCTCAGGGCCGAGCTGGCGGAGCGCGGGCACGAGCTGCTCTCCGAGACGGACACCGAGGTCGTCGCCCACCTGCTCGCCGAGGAGTACTCGGCCTGCGCCGACCTGGCCGAGTCGATGCGCCTGGTCTGCCGCCGCCTCGACGGGGCGTTCACCCTGGTCGCGGTGCACGCGGACGAGCCGGACGTGGTGGTCGGGGCGCGCCGCAACTCCCCGCTCGTGGTGGGCGTCGGCGAGGGCGAGTCATTCCTCGCCTCGGACGTCTCGGCGTTCATCGCGCACACCCGCTCCGCGATCGAGCTGGGCCAGGACCAGGTGGTCGAGCTGCGCCGGGACGGGGTGACGGTCACGGACTTCGCCGGGCACCCCGCGGACGTACGCACGTTCCACATCGACTGGGACGCCTCGGCCGCGGAGAAGGGCGGCTACGACTACTTCATGCTGAAGGAGATCGCCGAGCAGCCGAAGGCGGTCGCCGACACGCTGCTCGGCCGGATCGACGCCTCCGGTTCGCTGACCCTGGACGAAGTGCGCATCCCGGCCGCGGAGTTGCGCGAGGTCGACAAGGTCGTGATCGTCGCGTGCGGTACGGCGTTCCACGCGGGCCTGATCGCCAAGTACGCCATCGAGCACTGGACGCGGATCCCCTGCGAGGTGGAGCTGGCCAGCGAGTTCCGCTACCGGGACCCGATCCTCGCCGCCCGCACCCTCGTCGTCGCTATCTCGCAGTCCGGCGAGACGATGGACACGCTGATGGCGCTGCGGCACGCGCGCGAGCAGGGCTCCAAGGTGTTGGCGATCTGCAACACCAACGGTTCGACGATCCCGCGCGAGTCGGACGCCGTGCTCTACACGCACGCCGGTCCCGAGGTCGCCGTCGCCTCCACGAAGGCGTTCCTCACCCAGCTCGTCGCCTGCTACCTGGTCGCGCTGTACCTGGGCCAGGTGCGCGGTACGAAGTGGGGCGACGAGATCGGCGCGGTGATCCGGGAGCTCGCGCAGATCGCGGGCGAGGTCGAGCAGGTCCTGGAGACGATGGAGCCGGTGCGGGAGCTGGCGCGTTCGCTCGCCGACCGGAACACGGTGCTGTTCCTGGGGCGGCACGTGGGGTACCCGGTCGCGCTCGAAGGGGCCCTGAAGCTCAAGGAGTTGGCGTACATGCACGCCGAGGGCTTCGCCGCCGGGGAGCTCAAGCACGGGCCGATCGCGCTGATCGAGGAGGGCGTGCCGGTGGTCGTGGTCGTGCCGTCGCCGCGCGGGCGCTCGGTCCTGCACGACAAGATCGTGTCCAACATCCAGGAGATCAGGGCGCGCGGGGCCCGCACCATCGTGATCGCGGAGGAGGGCGACGAGGCGGTCGTGCCGTACGCGGACCACCTGATCCGCATCCCGGCCACGCCGACGCTGCTCCAGCCGCTCGTGGCGACGGTGCCGCTGCAGGTCTTCGCCTGCGAACTGGCCACGGCGCGCGGCAACGAGGTGGACCAGCCGCGCAACCTCGCGAAGTCGGTCACCGTCGAATGATCATCGGGGTGGGGATCGACGTGGCGGAGATCGACCGGTTCAAGGCGTCCCTGGAGCGGACCCCGGGGATGGCCGAACGGCTCTTCATCGAGCGGGAGTTGCTGCTGCCCAGCGGCGAACGGCGCGGCATCGCCTCGCTCGCCGCCCGGTTCGCCGCCAAGGAGGCCCTGGCCAAGGCCCTCGGCGCACCGGCGGGGCTGCACTGGACGGACGCCGAGGTGTACGTGGAGGACAGCGGGCAGCCCCGGCTGCGCGTCAAGGGAACGGTCGCGCAGCGGGCCGCGGAGCTCGGCGTGCGCGGCTGGCACGTGTCGTTGAGCCATGACGCGGGGGTCGCCTCCGCCGTGGTGATCGCGGAAGGGTGAGCATCCTCGTATGCGTACGGCGTTCAGGGTCGAGACGGTACGGGCGGCCGAGCGGGAGCTGATGGCGCGGCTGCCCGAGGGCGCGCTGATGCAACGGGCGGCGGCCGGACTGGCCGCCGCGTGCGCGGAGTTGCTCGGCCGGGTCTACGGATCGCGGGTCGTGCTGCTCGTCGGCAGCGGGGACAACGGCGGGGACGCGCTGTACGCGGGCGCCCGGCTCGCGCGCCGGGGCGCCGGGGTCGCGGCGGTGCTGCTCGCGCCGGAGCGTACGCACGAGGGCGGGCTGCGCGCGCTGCTCGCGGCGGGCGGGCGGGTGTCGGCGGCGCCCGAGCGGGACCTCGCGGAGGCCCGCCTGGTCCTCGACGGCATCGTCGGCATCGGCGGCAGGGGCGGGCTCCGCCCGGAGGCGGCCCGGCTGGCCGCTCTGGCCGCGGAGTCCCGCGCCTTCGTGGTCGCCGTCGACCTGCCGAGCGGCGTCGAGGCGGACTCGGGGGAGGTGCGGGGTCCGGCGGTACGCGCGGACGCGACGGTGACGTTCGGCACGTACAAGCCCGGTCTCCTCGTGGACCCCGCGCAGGAACGCGCGGGCGCGGTCCGCCTGATCGACATCGGGCTCGAACTGCCCGCCGCGGCCGACCTGGAGGCCCTGCAGTACGCGGACGTGGCGGCGCTGCTTCCGGTGCCGGGCGCCGAGAGCGACAAGTACCGGCGTGGTGTCGTCGGCATCGCGGCGGGCTCCGAGCGCTACCCGGGCGCCGCGGTCCTGGCGGTCGCGGGCGCGCTGCGCGGGGGCGCGGGGGCGGTGCGGTACGTGGGGCCCGCGGCGGACGCGGTGATCGACCGGTTCCCGGAGACGCTGGTGCACTCCGGGCCGCCGTCCAAGGCGGGCCGCGTCCAGGCGTGGGTGGTCGGCCCCGGCCTCGGCGACGACGCGGACCGCGTACGGGACGTGCTCGCAGCGGACGTCCCGGTCCTGATCGACGCGGACGGCCTGCGCCTCGCCGACCGTGCGACGGTCCGCGCCCGCACGGCCCCGACCCTGCTCACGCCGCACGCCGGCGAGGCGGCCGCGCTGCTCGGCACGGACCGCGCGGAGGTCGAGTCCGCCCGGCTCACGGCGGTACGGCGGCTCGCGGAGGAGTACGGGGCGACGGTGCTGTTGAAGGGCTCGACCACGCTGGTCGCGGCTGCGGGTCGGCCTGTGCGGGTGAACCCGACCGGTACGTCTTGGCTGGCCACGGCCGGGAGCGGGGATGTGCTGTCGGGGTTGGCGGGCTCGCTCCTGGCCGCGGGCCTCGACACCGTGGACGCGGCGTCCACGGGCGCCTTCCTCCACGGCCTCGCGGCCCGCCTGGCTGCGCGGGGTGCGCCGGTCGGGGCGCAGGAGGTGGCGGAGGCGGTGCCGGTGGCCTGGCGCGAGGTCGTCGGGGGCTGAGCTTCTCCCCTACCGCCCCTTCCCGACTGTGTCGATATGCGGGGTCTGGGGCGGAGCCCCAGTTCGGGAAGGGGCGGGGAGGGGAAGATCCACCGGGCGAGCCCCGTACGACGCACTCCTGGACCGTGCGAGAGACTGGGCGGACCATGAAAGAGACACCGCGCGTCCGCGCCGAGATCGATCTGGCCGCTCTGCGAGCCAACGTGCGGGCTCTGCGTGCCCGCGCGCCGCGCGCCGAGTTCATGGCCGTGGTGAAGGCGGACGCGTACGGACACGGCATGCTGCCCTGCGCCCGCGCCGCCCTCGAAGCCGGCGCGACCTGGATCGGCACCGCCACCCCGCAGGAGGCGCTCGCCGTGCGCGGCGCCGGGATCGGGCCGGACGAGGCCCGCGTCCTGTGCTGGCTGTGGACGCCCGGCGGCCCGTGGCGCGAGGCGATCGAGGCCGACATCGAGGTGTCGGTGAGCGGCATGTGGGCGCTCCGCGAGGTCGCCGACGCCGCCCGCGAGGCCCGCCGTACCGCCCGCGTCCAGCTGAAGGCCGACACCGGCCTCGGCCGCAACGGCTGCCAGCCCGCCGACTGGCCCGAGCTCGTCGAGGAGTGCCTGAAGGCCGAGGCCGAGGGCGTACTCCGGGTCACCGGGATCTGGTCGCACTACGCCTGCGCGGACGAGCCGGGCCACCCCTCGATCGCCGCCCAGTCGGAGGCCTTCGCCCAGGCCGTGGCGTACGCCGAGGACGCGGGCCTGCGCCCCGACGTACGGCATATCGCCAACTCCCCGGCCACTCTGACCCTGCCCGACGCGCAGTACGACCTGGTGCGCCCCGGCATCGCGATGTACGGCATCTCGCCGAGCCCCGAGATCGGCGTGCCCGCGGACTTCGGCCTGCGCCCGGTGATGACGCTCACCGCGTCCCTCGCCCTGGTCAAGCACGTCCCGGAGGGCCACGGGGTGAGCTACGGCCACCACTACGCGACCCCCGCCGACACCACTCTCGGCCTCGTCCCCGTCGGCTACGGCGACGGACTGCCCCGGCACGCCTCGGGCCGCGCCCCGGTCCTCATCGGCGGGAAGGTGCGGACGGCGGCCGGGCGGATCGCGATGGACCAGTTCGTGGTCGACCTGGACGGGGACGAGCCCGCGCCCGGCGACGAGGCGGTCCTCTTCGGCCCCGGCGACCGCGGCGAGCCGACCGCCGAGGACTGGGCGCAGGCGGCCGAGACCATCGCGTACGAGATCGTGACGCGGATCGGATCGAGGGTCCCGCGCGTCTATGTGAACGAGTGACCGGACGTGAACGAGTACCCGGGCCGTCCCCACAGCCCGGGAAAGGTGAGCGAACAGGCAGGAGCGGCAGGTGAGCGAGACCAGTGCGGGGTCGGCCGTGGAAGCGGCGGTGGACGCGGTGCAGGCCGCCGGTTCGGGTAGCACGAGTTTGCGTCTGGCGGGCATCGCCGGCGCCGCGATAGGCGTGGTCGCCGCGGGTGCCGCCACCGGCGTCGCGATCGAGCGGCTGACCGTCGGCCGCGGCATGCGCAAGAAGGCCCGGCTCGCCCTGGACTCCGCCGGTCCGTACGGCACGCTGCGCGGCATGCCCGGCCGGGCCCGCGCCGACGACGGCACCGAGCTGTACTACGAGGTGGACGAGCCCGACCCGGACGCGAAGGACGCGGGCCCCCGGCGCCGCCGCCTCTTCGGCCGCCGCAACCCCGCCCCGGTCACCGTCGTCTTCAGCCACGGCTACTGCCTCAACCAGGACTCCTGGCACTTCCAGCGGGCCGCCCTGCGCGGCGCCGTCCGCACCGTCTACTGGGACCAGCGCAGCCACGGCCGCTCGGAACGCGGCCGGGCGCAGGCCGAGGACCGGGTGCCCGTCGACATCGACCAGTTGGGCCGCGACCTGAAGGCCGTCATCGACGCGGCCGCGCCCGAGGGCCCGCTGGTCCTCGTCGGGCACTCGATGGGCGGCATGACGGTGATGGCCCTGGCCGACCAGTACCCGCAGCTGATCCGCGACCGCGTCGTCGGCGTGGCCTTCGTCGGTACGTCGTCGGGCAAGCTCGGCGAGGTCAACTACGGCCTGCCCGTGGCGGGCGTCAACGCGGTGCGCCGGGTCCTTCCCGGTGTGCTCAAGGCGCTCGGTCAGCGGGCCGAGCTGATCGAGAAGGGGCGCCGGGCGACCGCCGACCTGTTCGCGGGGATCATCAAGCGGTACTCCTTCGCCTCGCGGGACGTGGACCCGGCGGTGGCGCGGTTCGCGGAGCGGATGATCGAGGGCACTCCGATCGACGTGGTCGCGGAGTTCTACCCGGCCTTCGCCGACCACGACAAGGCCGAGGCGCTGCGGCACTTCGCCGCGCTGCCCGTGCTCGTCCTGGCCGGAGACAAGGATCTGGTCACCCCGAGCGAGCACAGCGAGGCCATGGCCGACCTGCTGCCCGAGGCGGAGCTGGTGATCGTTCCGGACGCCGGGCACCTGGTGATGCTGGAGCACCCGGAGACCGTGCTCGACCGCCTCGCGGACCTCGTCGTACGCGCCCGGGAGCAGTCCCGCAGCACGGCGGTCTGAGCCCGTACGGGAGGGGATTCGGCGGGGGACCGGCAGGGCCGTGCAGGGGCTACCGTGGATTGCTATGGAAGCACCGCACACCCAGTCCCCGGCCGCCCCCGGCGAGACCGTCCGCCTCACCGTCACCTCCCCCGAGCAGATGCGGGAGTTGGGCCGCAGCCTGGCCAAGCTCCTTCGCCCCGGCGACCTGGTGATGCTGAACGGCGAGCTGGGCGCCGGGAAGACGACGCTGACCCGCGGCCTCGGTGAGGGGCTCGGCGTGCGCGGCGCCGTGACCTCGCCCACCTTCGTGATCGCCCGCGTCCACCCGGCCCTCGGCGACGGCCCGCCGCTGGTGCACGTGGACGCGTACCGCCTGGGCGGCGGGCTCGACGAGATGGAGGACCTGGACCTGGACGTCTCGCTGCCGGAGTCGGTGATCGTCGTCGAGTGGGGCGAGGGCAAGGTCGAGGACCTGTCCGACGACCGGCTGCACGTGGCGATCCACCGGGCGACCGGGGATACCGACGACGACGTACGGCAGGTCCGCCTGACCGGCATCGGCGCGCGCTGGCACGCGGCCGACCTCGCGGCGGTGGCTGCCTGAGGCGCCAGGCGGTGGCTGCCTGAGGCGCCAGGCACTGGCGGCCTGAGGCACCAGGCACTGGCGGCCTGAGGCACCAGGCACTGGCGGCCCGAGGCACCAGGCACTGGCGGCCCGAGGCGCACGGACGGAGCGTCCGCTCGGAGGTTCCGACAAGCTGTCGGGAAGATGTTGCGCGGGGGGCATCCGGCGTGGTCACATGGATACCACGACGTGGTTAGGCTTGCCTAACTTCGTTGCCCTCTGAGCCCGGGAGGCACCATGTCGGCGTCGGACCCCCGTGAGACCAAGCCGCAAGGGCTGTCGATGAGCGCCCTGCTCGCGTCGTGCGCCGCCGCCGAGGCGGTGTCGAGACCTCCACGGGCGCCGGAGCGTCACACGGTCGCGATCCCGGAGCCGAAGCGCGAGGACGAGGGCCCGCACACCCACCGCGACGCGGCCTGACTCGAACGCCCTGGGTACGTGTTCGCCGGATCGGGTGGTCCCGTACGCCGTGAGACCGGTCGCCCGCGGTGCCTTACGGGACGACGACGACCTTCGTGCCGACCGTCGCGAACTCCCACATCGCCTGGCCGTCGGCGCGCGACTCCCGGATGCCGCCGGTCTGCTTCGCGGGGTCGGGCTTCGGCGTGGAGCCGTCGACCGCGGCGCTGAAGCCGACCGACACCCCGTCCACGTTCGCGAACCGCACGACGTGCTCGATCGGCACCCCGTCCGAGCCGGTGACCTTGCCGGACCGCGTGGTCACGCTGTACTCACCCGGGGTGGGGTCGACCGTGGAGGGCGTGACCTCGAAGGTGCGCTTGGCCTTGCCGCCCGCGCCGACCAGCCAGACGCGGTCCGCCTCCAGCGCGTACACGACCCGCAGGCCCTTGCCCGAGGCCGCCGGGACCGCCTTCGGGTCGGCGTTCGTCCTGGGGGTGCGGGGGGCCGTCGCGGGAGCGTCCTGCTTCGGCTTGCCCAGTGACTCGGGGGCGCTCGCCGAAGCCTGGTAGGCGAGGAAGCCGACTGCGGCGAGGGCAGCCGCGGTGAGCCCGGCCACGATTCCCGAGCTGCTGCGTGCCACCGTGCTCCACCCTTCGTATATACGGACTTGTGCGCTGACGGTAGCAGCCGGTGAAGGGCTCGCCTGGGCACCGTGCCCGGGGCGCGGGGGCCGTAGGCTGTTTGCGTGCTCTTGCTCGCTCTGGATACCGCCACCCCCGCCGTCACCGTCGCCCTGCACGACGGTGCGACCGTCATCGCCGAGTCCAGTCAGGTGGACGCGCGCAGACACGGGGAGCTGCTGCTGCCCGCCGTCGACCGGGTGCTCGCCGAGGCCGGTGTGAAGCTCGACGCCGTCACCGCGATCGTGACCGGCGTCGGCCCCGGCCCCTACACCGGCCTTCGCGTCGGCCTGATGACCGCGGAGACCTTCGGCTCGGCGCTCGGCATCCCCGTGCACGGCGTGTGCACCCTCGACGGCCTCGCGTACGCGGCCGGGATCGAGGGCGACTTCGTCGTCGCCACGGACGCCCGCCGCAAGGAGGTCTACTGGGCGCGGTACGCGGACCCGCGCACCCGCCTCACCGACCCGGCCGTCGACCGCCCCGCCGAGATCGCCGAGCAGGTCGCCTCACTGCCCGCGGTCGGCGCGGGCGCGCTCCTCTACCCGGACACGTTCACCGGCGCCCGCGGCCCGGAGCACGTCTCGGCCGGCGCGCTCGCCGCACTCGCCGCCGAGCGCCTTGCGGCCGGACAGGACCTGGAGCCGCCGCGGCCGCTGTACCTGCGCCGGCCCGACGCCCAGGTGCCCAAGAACTACAAGGTGGTCACCCCCAAGTGACCCCCGTAGCCTCCGGGCCGGACGCCGCCCCGGGCCCCGTGCTGCGCGAGATGCGCTGGTGGGACATCGAGCCGGTGCTCGTACTCGAACGTGAGCTGTTCCCCGAGGACGCCTGGTCGCGCGGCATGTTCTGGTCCGAACTCGCGCACTCCCGCGGCCCGTTGGCGACCCGCCGGTTCATCGTGGCCGTCAATGACGACGAGCGGATCGTGGGGTACGCGGGCCTGGCCGCCGCCGGCGGGCTCGGGGACGTCCAGACCATCGCGGTGGCCCGCGACCACTGGGGCAGCGGCCTCGGCGCCGTGCTCCTCACCGACCTGCTGCACGCCGCCACCGCCTTCGAGTGCACCGAGGTGCTCCTCGAATGCCGCGTCGACAACACCCGCGCCCAGAAGCTGTACGAGCGCTTCGGCTTCGAGCCGATCGGCTTCCGGCGCGGCTACTACCAACCCGGGAACGTGGACGCCCTGGTGATGCGTCACGCCGACCCGGCCTCCGTACCAGTGCAAGGAAGCGACACCACCCATGGCTGACGAACCACTCGTTCTCGGCATCGAGACCTCCTGCGACGAGACCGGCGTGGGCATCGTGCGCGGCACGACGCTGCTCGCCGACGCCATCGCCTCCAGCGTCGACGAGCACGCCCGCTTCGGCGGCGTCGTCCCGGAGGTCGCCTCGCGCGCCCACCTCGAAGCGATGGTCCCGACCATCGAGCGGGCCCTGAAGGAGGCGGGCGTCAGCGCCCGCGACCTCGACGGCATTTCCGTGACCGCGGGACCGGGCCTCGCGGGCGCCCTGCTCGTCGGCGTCTCGGCGGCGAAGGCGTACGCGTACGCGCTCGGCAAGCCGCTGTACGGCGTGAACCACCTGGCCTCGCACATCTGCGTCGACCAGCTGGAGCACGGCAAGCTGCCCGAGCCGACGATGGCGCTGCTCGTCTCCGGCGGCCACTCCTCGCTGCTGCTGTCCTCCGACATCACCTCGGACGTCCGGCCGATGGGCGCGACCATCGACGACGCGGCGGGCGAGGCCTTCGACAAGATCGCCCGCGTGCTCAACCTGGGCTTTCCCGGCGGCCCGGTCATCGACCGGTACGCGAAGGAGGGCGACCCGAACGCGATCGCCTTCCCGCGCGGTCTCACGGGCCCGCGCGACGCCGCGTACGACTTCTCCTTCTCCGGCCTGAAGACCGCGGTCGCGCGCTGGATCGAGGCCAAGCGCAATGCCGGTGAGGACGTTCCCGTACGGGATGTGTCGGCGTCCTTCCAGGAGGCCGTCGTCGACGTGCTGACCCGCAAGGCCGTCCGCGCCTGCAAGGACGAGGGCGTCGACCACCTGATGATCGGCGGTGGCGTGGCCGCCAACTCGCGCCTGCGGGCCCTGGCCCAGGAGCGGTGCGAGGCGGCAGGGATCCGGCTTCGGGTGCCGCGGCCCAAGCTGTGCACGGACAACGGCGCGATGGTCGCGGCCCTCGGCGCCGAGATGGTCGCCCGGAACCGGGCCGCGTCCGACTGGGACCTGCCCGCGGACTCCTCGCTGCCGGTGACGGACCCGCACGTGCCGGGGAAGTCCCATGCCCCTGCGCACGACCACGACCACGTGCACGAGATCAGCAAGGACAACCTCTACTCATGACCGTCGCCCTGATGTGGGAGGCCCGTGCCGCCGAGGGCCGGGGCGGGGAGCTCCTGGAGTGGGCCCGCGCCCAGTGGCTGGCCGCCGACCCGGTGCGCCGGGAGACCTTCGCGGCGAGCGGCGACCGGGTCCTCGTCATCACCTGGTGGGACGCGGAGCTCGACGCCGACCTGCCCGAACTGCCGGAGCCGGACGCCGCGTTGGTGCAGCGCCCGGTCCACCGGTGGCGGTTCGCATCGCTCGGCGTGGAGTCGTAGGAACCCTCGCGGAAGTTTTTTCGCGGCGTGTGTCGATTGGCTCGATGCCCGTTCGACGCTTGGGTGAGGGACAGGGGAACGGCCCCTGTCCCGCGACCCGAGGAGTCACCATGCCGCGCTTTCTCACGCTGATCCGCATCGACGAGAAGAACGCCCCGGCTTCAGGTCCGAGCCCCGAGCTCCAGGAGCGGATGGGCAAGCTCTTCGAGGAGATCACCAAGGCCGGGGTCATGCTCGACACGGCCGGTCTGCTGCCGACCTCCGAGGGCACCCGGGTGCACTGGCAGGACGGCAAGATCTCGTACACCGACGGGCCGTTCACCGAGACCAAGGAGGTCATCGGCGGCTACTCGATCTCCCAGTGCAAGGACAAGGCCGAGGCCGTCGAGTGGACCAAGCGGTTCCTGCAGACCCACGAGGACTACTGGACGATCACCGCGGAGGTCCGGGAGATCGAGGAAGGCTGAGCCCGGCGCCGCCCCGGATGCTTTGATGGGTGGCCGTGACGGACGAACCTTCCTCCGGTCCCACGGCCACCCACCGGCCCCGGCCCGACCGCGCCCACGCCACCGTCGAGGCCGTCTTCCGCATCGAGTCGCCTCGTGTGATCGCCGCCGTCGCCCGTGTCGTACGGGACGTCGGCCTCGCCGAGGAGCTCGCGCAGGACGCCCTCGTGGCCGCCCTCGAACAGTGGCCCGGGCAGGGCGTGCCCGACAACCCGGGCGCCTGGCTGCTCACCGTCGCCCGCCGCCGCGCCGTCGACCTGGTGCGCCGCAAGGAGCGGTACGCGCGGAAGCTCGCCGAGGTGGGCCGGGATCTGGAGTCCGTGCCCCCGGTCGAGGAGCCCGCCGACCCGGACGACATCGACGACGACCTGCTGCGGCTCGTCTTCATCTCCTGCCACCCGGTGCTCTCGGCCGAGGCCCGGATCGCGCTCACCCTGAAACTCCTCGGCGGCCTCAGCACCCCCGAGATCGCCCGCGCCTTCCTCGCCCCGGAGGCGACGCTCGCCCAGCGCATCGTCCGCGCCAAGCGCACCCTCGCGAAGAAGGGCGTCGCCTTCGAGGTGCCGTACGGCCCGGACCGCGAGGCCCGGCTCGGCTCCGTGCTCGAAGTCATCTACCTGATCTTCAACGAGGGGTACGCGGCCACCGCGGGCGACGACCTGCTGCGCCCCGCCCTCTGCGAGGACGCGCTTCGGCTCGCCCGCGTGCTGCAGGGCCTGATGCCCGACGAGGCCGAAGTGCACGGTCTGGCCGCCCTGTTGGAGTTCCAGCAGTCCCGCGCCGGCGCCCGCACCGGGCCCGACGGCGAGCCGGTGCTCCTCGCCGACCAGAACCGCACCCGCTGGAACCGGCTCCTGATCCGCCGCGGCTTCACCGCCCTCACCCGCGCCCACGCCTGCGGCGGCGCCCCCGGCCCGTACACCCTCCAGGCGGCCATCGCGGGCTGTCACGCGGAGGCGCTCACGTACGCGGAGACCGACTGGCCGCAGATCGTCGCCTTCTACGACCTCCTCGCCGCCCGCACCGGCTCCCCGGTCGTCGAGCTGAACCGCGCGGTCGCCGTCTCCATGGCCCACGGCCCGCAGCGCGCCCTCGAACTGGTTGACGCCCTCGCCGCCGCGTCCGGCCTGCGCGACTACCACCTGCTGCCGAGCGTCCGCGGCGACCTGCTCGCCCGCCTCGGACGTACGAAGGAGGCGCGGGCCGAGTTCGAACGGGCGGCGTCCCTGGCCAGGAACGTCCGGGAGCGGGAGCTGCTGCTCAAGAAGGCGGTCCGGCAGGGGAGTTGAACGCAGAAGAGTTGAACGGCAGGGGAGTTGAGCAGGAGGGGAGTTGATCAGGCGCTGCCCAGGGGCCTGCCGACCAGCATCGTCGGCGCGTCCGCGACCCTCGTCAGGAAGACCGTCGCCGCGTTCGGGCCCGACAGCTTCATCTTGCGGCGCAGCTCCTCCGGCTCGACGGCCGAGCCGCGCTTCTTCACGGTCAGCACGCCGACCTGCCGCTCCCGCAGCAGCGCCCGCAACTTCTTGACGTTGAACGGGAGTTGGTCGGTGATCTCGTACGCGGTGGCGAAGCGGCTGGTGTGCTCGGCGTCGCTCGTGACGTACGCGATCATCGGGTCGATCAGCCCGCCGTCCACCTCCCGGGCCACCTCGGCGACGAGATGGGCGCGGATGACGGCGCCGTCCGGCTCGTAGAGGTAGCGGCCGACGGGGCGCGGCTCCGGGTCCGGCAGCATCGCCTCCGGTTCCGCGCGCAGGGTCGCGCCCGCGGGCAGCAGCGTCGCCGCCATGGCGCCGGGCGCGATGCCCGCCCCGAACCACAGCACGGCCTCCTTCACATCTCCGCGCTCGGAGATCCACTCCGCCTCGGCGTCCTCGGGCACGGCCTCGTGCGGCACCCCGGGCGCGATCTTCAGCGCGGCGTGCGGCGCCTTGCGGGCCGCCTCGACCGCCCAGGACAGCGGCGGCGAGTAGGCCTCGGGGTCGAAGACGCGGCCGCGGCCGCCGCGCCGCGCCGGGTCCACGAACACCGCGTCGTACGCCGACGTGTCCACCTCCGCGACATCCGCGCAGCGCACCTCGATCAGCCCGTCGAGGCCGAGCGCCGCCGCGTTGGCCCGGGCCACCGCGCAGGTCAGCGGGGAGCGGTCGACGGCCAGGACGGAGATGCCCGCGCGGGCAAGGGCGATCGCGTCGCCGCCGATCCCGCAGCACAGGTCGGCCAGGCCGCGCACGCCGAGCGCCCGGAACCGCTCCGCCCGGTACGCGGCGACGCTGGTACGGGTCGCCTGCTCGACGCCGTCCGGCGTGAAGTACATCCGCGCCGCGTCGTCGGCCCCGAACTTGGCGACCGCCCGCTGCCGCAGGCGTGCCTGGCCGAGCGCCGCCGACACCAGCTCGGCGGGGTGGTCGCGGCGCAGCCGGGTGGCGAGGGCGAGTTCCTGCGCGGGGTCGTGGTCGCGCAGCGCGTCGAGCAGGGTCTGGCCCTCGTCGGTGAGCAGGGCTTCGAAGGCGGCGAGCGGGTCGAGGTCGGTCACCCGGCCATTGTCGGCCAAGCGGTGGATCGTGCGGTTCCGGGCGGCGGTGTCGGCGGAGCGGGGCCGACCCGCGCTGACAGGATCCGACGCCATGCAACTAGTACGACAAAAGGAAAAGTTCATCAGGAACCGGTCACTCCAGGTGCGAGCCGGCCTGGCCGTCCTCACCGCCACCGCGTTGGCCTCCGGCTGTGCAAGCGGAGCGCAGGAACCCGTCAAGCCGGCCCATGGCCAGCAGGCCAAGGCCGCCGAGCAGCAGGCCGCCGCGCATGCCGCCCGGGTCGCCGCGGTCAAGAAGTGGAACGTGGCCAAGATGCCGCTGACGCCGCCGAAGCCCCCGGCGAAGAAGCCGAGGATCACCACTCGCAAGGGCTTCGAGGTGTCCGGCCAGGAGCACCTGCCGCCCGTCTACACGACCGTCCCCACCAAGGACAAGGTCGTCTTCCTGACCATCGACGACGGCGCCGAGAAGGACCCCGAGTTCCTCCGCATGATGAGCGAGCTCAAGATCCCGTACACCGCGTTCCTCAGCGACTACGTGGTCAAGGACGACTACGGCTACTTCAAGAAGATGCAGGACCGCGGCGTCGGCCTGAACAACCACACCCTCAACCACAAGTACCTGCCCGGCCTCACGTACGAGCAGCAGAAGCGTGAGATCTGCGGCATGCAGGACGTCATCGAGAAGCGGTTCGGCAAGCGCCCCGAGCTCTTCCGCCCGCCCTTCGGCAACTACAACCGCGACACCCTCAGGGCCGCCAAGTCCTGCGGCATCACGTCCGTTCCGCTGTGGAACGCCGAGGCCTTCGTCGACCGCATGGACTGGCGCGAGTGGGACCGCGACCTGCACCCCGGCGACATCATCCTCACCCACTTCCGCGGCAAGGAGGACTGGAAGGGCACCATGACCGACATGATCCGCCGCCTGCTGAAGACGGTGACGGACAAGGGGTACGCCATCGCGCGCCTGGAGGACTACCTGCCCGCGCAGGCCGAGCCTGCCAAGACCGGCCCGGCGCAGACCGGGTCCGCGCAGGCCCGCCGGTGAGGCGCGCGCACCGGCTGCTCGCCGGGGTACTGGCAGCCGGTGCGCTGACGCTGTCCGGCTGCGCCGAGTCCGTCGACCCGATCGAGCGGCTCGGCCGGAAGGCGGCGCAGAAGGTCGAGGAGCGCCGGGTCAGCACGGCCACCGCACGCCGCTGGGGCCTCGACCGACCGCTCGCCCCGCCGCCGAAGCCCCCGGCCCGGCGTACGTACGAAGGGGCGGGGCCGGGGCTGCCCCCGGTCGTCGACCGCGTCCGCACCCAGGACAAGGTCGTCTTCCTGACCTTCGACGACGGGGCCGAGCGCGATCCCCGATTCGTGCGCATGGTCCGGGAGTTGAAGCTGCCGGTCAGCATGTTCCTCACGGACCGCGTGCTCGGGCCCGGCTACGCCCACTTCGGCGCGCTGCGCTCCGTCGGCGCGACCGTCCAGAACCACACCCTCGACCACCCCTACCTGCCCGGGCTCTCCTACGCGGGCCAGCGCTGGGAGATCTGCGGCCAGCAGGACAAGCTCAAGGAGCGCTTCGGCCTCGCGCCCCGGCTCTTCCGGCCGCCGTACGGCGAGTACAACGACGACACCCTGCGCGCCGCCGCCGACTGCGGGATCTCCGCGGTGGTCCTGTGGCGCGTGTCGATGCAGATCAACGACCTGCGGTACGCGGACGACGGCAAGCTCCGGCCCGGCGACATCATCCTCGCCCACTTCCGCGGCCCGGCCGAGCTGGGCGGCGCGTCCCTGACCGAGATGACGGCCCGTATGCTCCGCAAGATCCAGGCCCAGGGCTACACGGTGGCCCGCCTGGAGGACTACCTTTGACCCAACCCGCCTACTGGGCAGGGGAGTCGGCGGCCTCGCGGTGCCGTCCCGCGCTGTCGCTGATCCGCAGCAGCAGCGCGACGAGCACCCAGTTCGCGACCAGCGAGGACCCGCCCTTGGCGAGGAACGGCAGCGCCTTCCCGGTCAGCGGGATCAGGCCGAGCACCCCGCCTGCGACCACGAACACCTGCAGCATCAGCGCTGCCGAGAGCCCCACCGCGAGCAGCTTCCCGAACGGGTCCCGCGCGAGCACGGCCGTCCGCAGCCCGCGCTCCACGAGCAGGGCGTAGAGCAGCAGTACGGCCATCACCCCGGTCAGGCCCAACTCCTCGCCGACGGTGGTCAGGATGAAGTCGCTGCGGCCCGCGAACCCGATCAGCTCCGGGTGTCCGAGGCCGAGCCCCGTCCCCGTGAGTCCTCCGGTGCCGAAACCGAAGAGGGCCTGCGCCAACTGGTCGGAGGCGCCCGCGGCCCGGCCCTCGGGCGTCAGCGCGGCGAAGGGGTCGAGCCAGGCCGCCACCCGCCCGTGCACATGCGGCTCAAGCGAACCGACGACGAAGGCGCCGACGGCCGCGAGCAGCACACCGCACAGGACCCACGAGGTCCGCTGCGTCGCCGCGTACAGCATCACCACGAAGAGCCCGAAGAAGATCAGCGAGGTGCCCAGGTCCCGCTCGAAGACCAGGACGAGCAGGCTGATCACCCAGACCGTGAGGATCGGCCCGAGCTGCCGCCCCGGCGGCAGCCGCACGCCGAGCAGCCGGCGGCCGGTGAGGGCGAGGGCGTCGCGGTTCAGGGTCAGATAGCCCGCGAAGAACACCGCGATCATGATCTTCACGAACTCGCCCGGCTGGAACGACATCCCGCCCAGATAGATCCACCGCTTCGCGCCGTACGTGTCCCCGGGGAAGAACGCCGGCGCCATCAGCAGGACGAGCGCGACGGCCATCGTCAGGTACACGTACCGCTGCAGCCGCCGGTGGTCGCGCAGCACCGCGAGCACCCCGGCGCAGCACGCCATCCCGATCACCGACCACAGCAACTGCCCGTCCGCGGTGGCCGCGGAGTTCCGGTACTTCTCCGCGTACGAGATGTCCAGACGGTGCAGCAGGACGAGCCCGAGCCCGGTGAGCAGCGTCGCGAGCGGCAGGATCAGCGGATCCGCGTACGGCGCGAAGCGGCGCACCGTGAGGTGTCCGACCCCGGCGAGCAGCGCCAGGCTCGCCGTCAACTGGGCGATTCCGGTGGGGAGTCGGCCCGTCATCGCGAGGCCGACGCAGGCGTGCCCGAAGACCGCGATCGCGACCGTGAACAGCAGGAGCAGGGCCTCGGTGCGCCGGCGCGACAGCGCGGCGGGCGCGGGCCGACGGTAGGCGGCCTGTCCGATCTGTGCGACCTGTCCGTCCTGTTCGCCTATTGGTCCCTTTTTCGTCACGCGCACCAAGACGGGGAAGATCCCGGAGCGGTTCCGCAGGGCGGGGGAGGGGGTGGCGTGCGGCCAGTCGGAGGGCGGGACGGGGCCGTGATTGGCACTCCGCTTGACCGAGTGCTAATCGCGGTCATAGTGTCGGCTCTGGCACTCCCCGTTGGAGAGTGCCAACACAGCGACGGGCAGGTCCGGCACCCGCGACGACGGATCCACCTGGTCGCCACCTCAGACAGTTAACCCCGTGAGATCTCCGAAGGGGGAGGTCGGATCGTGACGACCGCCAGCTCCAAGGTTGCCATCAAGCCGCTCGAGGACCGCATTGTGGTCCAGCCGCTCGACGCCGAGCAGACCACGGCCTCTGGCCTGGTCATTCCGGACACCGCGAAGGAGAAGCCCCAGGAGGGCGTCGTCCTCGCTGTCGGTCCGGGCCGTTTCGAGAACGGCGAGCGCCTGCCGCTCGACGTCAAGACCGGCGACATCGTGCTGTACAGCAAGTACGGCGGCACCGAGGTGAAGTACAACGGCGAGGAGTACCTCGTCCTCTCGGCCCGCGACGTGCTCGCGATCGTCGAGAAGTAATTCACCGGTTTTGCTTTGAACTGCGCCCCTGGCCCCCGCCATAAGAAGCCGGGCGCCGGGGGCGCTGTTCGTTTTCGAGAGGACTGACAAAGCTCCATGGCGAAGATCCTGAAGTTCGACGAGGACGCCCGTCGCGCCCTCGAGCGCGGCGTCAACAAGCTTGCCGACACGGTCAAGGTGACGATCGGCCCCAAGGGCCGCAACGTCGTCATCGACAAGAAGTTCGGCGCCCCCACCATCACCAACGACGGCGTGACCATCGCCCGTGAGGTCGAGGTCGAGGACGCGTACGAGAACCTCGGCGCGCAGCTCGTGAAGGAGGTGGCGACCAAGACCAACGACATCGCGGGTGACGGTACGACCACCGCCACCGTGCTCGCCCAGGCCCTGGTCCGCGAGGGCCTGCGCAACGTCGCCGCGGGTGCCTCCCCGGCCGCCCTGAAGAAGGGCATCGACGCCGCCGTCAAGGCCGTCTCCGACGACCTGGTCGCCACCGCCCGCCCGATCGACTCCAAGGAGGACATCGCCGCGGTCGCCGCGCTGTCCGCCCAGGACAAGCAGATCGGTGAGCTCATCGCCGAGGCGATGGACAAGGTCGGCAAGGACGGTGTCATCACCGTCGAGGAGTCCAACACCTTCGGTCTGGAGCTGGACTTCACCGAGGGCATGGCTTTCGACAAGGGCTACCTGTCCCCGTACTTCGTCACCGACCAGGAGCGTATGGAGGCCGTCCTCGACGACCCGTACATCCTGATCCACCAGGGCAAGATCTCCTCGATCCAGGACCTGCTCCCGCTGCTCGAGAAGGTCATCCAGTCCGGTGGCTCCAAGCCGCTGCTGATCATCGCCGAGGACGTCGAGGGCGAGGCCCTGTCGACCCTGGTCGTGAACAAGATCCGCGGCACGTTCAACGCCGTCGCCGTGAAGGCCCCCGGCTTCGGTGACCGCCGCAAGGCGATGCTCGGCGACATGGCCACCCTCACCGGTGCCACCGTCATCGCCGAGGAGGTCGGCCTCAAGCTCGACCAGGCCGGTCTGGACGTGCTCGGCACCGCCCGCCGCGTGACGATCACCAAGGACGACACGACCGTCGTCGACGGTGGCGGCAACTCCGAGGACGTCGCGGGCCGCGTCAACCAGATCAAGGCCGAGATCGAGTCCACGGACTCCGACTGGGACCGCGAGAAGCTCCAGGAGCGTCTCGCGAAGCTGGCCGGCGGCGTGTGCGTCATCAAGGTCGGCGCCGCCACCGAGGTGGAGCTGAAGGAGAAGAAGCACCGTCTGGAGGACGCCATCTCCGCGACCCGCGCCGCGGTCGAGGAGGGCATCGTCTCCGGTGGTGGCTCCGCTCTGGTCCACGCCGTCAAGGTGCTTGAGGGCAACCTCGGCAAGGAGGGCGACGAGGCCACCGGTGTCGCCGTCGTCCGCCGCGCCGCCGTCGAGCCGCTCCGCTGGATCGCCGAGAACGCCGGCCTCGAGGGTTACGTCATCACCTCCAAGGTCGCCGAGCTGGGCAAGGGCGAGGGCTTCAACGCCGCCACCGGTGAGTACGGCGACCTGGTGAAGGCCGGCGTCATCGACCCGGTCAAGGTCACCCGCTCCGCCCTGGAGAACGCCGCCTCCATCGCCTCCCTGCTGCTCACGACCGAGACCCTGGTCGTCGAGAAGCCGGCCGAGGAGGAGGCCGACGCGGGCCACGGCCACGGTCACGGCCACTCCCACTGACGCTCCGCCGCATTGAGCTGTTCCTGAGGCCCGCCGCCCCGTTCCGGGGTGGCGGGCCTCAGGCCTTGCCCGGGGGAGGCGCGCGCAGCGCATGCCTCAGGGGCGCGGGGAACTGCGCGAGGACGGGCCACCGGGCCGCGGACCGGGAACTACCTCGGCCCGTACTTGCGGCCGGTACGGCTGGTGATCCCGCCCAGCAAGTTGCGCGGAACGACCCTCACCGCGCCCATCAGCGCCTTGTACCGCGGGTCCGGGATCGACAGCGTCCTGCCCCGCGCCAGATCCGCGAGCGCCGCCGCGACCAGCTTGTCGGCGTCCAGCCACATCCACTTCGGAATGTTGTCGGTCCCCATCCCGGCCCGCTCGTGGAACTCCGTACGCACGAATCCCGGGCACAGCGCCATCAGCCGCACCCCGGACCCGGCCAGGTCCTTCGCCGCGCCCTGCGTGAACTGCACGACCCACGCCTTCGACGCCCCGTACGTACCGCGCGGCACGAACGCCGCCACCGACGCCACGTTGACCACACCGCCCCGGCCGCGGTCCCGCATCGCCTCGACGGCCGCCGATGTGAGCCGCAGGACCGCCTCGATGTGCACCTTCAGCATCGTCAACTCCTCGGCCATGGGCACATCGAGGTACGCCCCCTTGTGACCGAAGCCGGCGTTGTTGATCAGCAGGTCGACCGGGTCGCGGCGGTCACCGAGCCGCTTCTCGACGGCCGCGATGCCCGCCTCGGTGGCCAGGTCGGCGGAGAGCACCTCGGCCTCGATGCCGTGCCGGTCGTGGAGTTCGGTGGCCTGCTCCCGCAGCCGCGCGATGTCGCGTGCGACGAGCACGAGGTTGTGGCCGTCGGCGGCGAGGCGCCGGGCGAAGGCGGAGCCGATGCCCGCGGTCGATCCCGTAATCAGAGCGGTAGTCATGGGCCAAGGCTAAGGGCCCCGTTGATCCGCCCTGACGCCAACTCCCTTACGCCGCAGGCCCTAAGCGGAATCGGTACCCCGGTACTTCTCGACGTAGGTCCGCGCGTGCGCCGCGGCCTCCGGGTGCAGGGCGGCACCGGCCGCGAGCGTGCGCGGCAGCAGGGCCCGCTCGGTGGTGGCGGACCTGAACTGGAAGGCGACGGTGACCTCGTGGTCCGGCCGGTGCAGCACCTCGATCGCGTCCCCGGCCCGCACCTCGCCCGGCTCGATCACCCGCAGATACGCCCCCGGCGCCGCGCCCTGCGTGAACCGCCGCACCCAGCCCTTCTCGCCGAGATGCCCGGCGAACGTACGGCACGGGATCCGCGAGGACGTCACCTCGAGGACGACCTCCCCGCCGATCCGCCACCGCTCCCCGATCCGGGCGCCGCTCACGTCGAGCCCCGACGTCGTGAGGTTCTCGCCGAACGCGCCGTGCGCCAGCGGCCGGCCGAGCTCGCGCTCCCAGGCGTCCAGGTCCTCGCGCGCGAAGGCGTACACCGCCTGGTCGTCACCGCCGTGATGCCGCAGGTCGGACACCGTGTCACCGGAGAGCCCGCTGCCGGCCCCGCCCTTCGGGCCCGGCGCCGCGATCCGTACCGGCCCCTCGACGGGCCGCTTGTCGATACCGGTCCCACCCGAGGGCGCGTCGGTGTACTCCACGGACTTGAAGCGGCCCACGTTCACTGAAAGAAGCTCCATACGGGCACGCTAAGCCGCAGAAGCCAAAGCGTCGAAGCGTTAATCTCCGCTTCCCCCAAGAGTGACTTATGCTCGACGCATGATCGAGGCCCGTCATCTCCGCGTACTCCGCGCCGTGGCCGCCACCGGCTCCTTCTCCGCGGCGGCCCGTGAGCTCGGCTGCACCCAGCCCGCCGTGAGCCAGCAGATGAAGGCGCTCGAACAGTCCACGGGCACCCCGCTGCTGATCCGCACGGGCCGCGAGATGCGCCTCACGCAGGCCGGAGAAGCCCTGGTCAGACACGCCTCGGGCATCCTCGCCGGACTCACCGCCGCCGAGGAGGAGGTCGCCGCGATCGCCGGCCTGCGCGCCGGCCGCGTCCGCCTCGTCTCCTTCCCCAGCGGCAGCTCCGCCCTCGTGCCGACCGCACTCGCCGCCCTCCGCGCCGCCCACCCCGGCACGCGGGTCTCCCTCGTCGACGCCGAACCGCCCCGCTCGGTGGAGATGCTCCGCGACGGCGACTGCGACGTGGCCCTCGCCTTCCGGTACGACGGCGCGCACGCCACGGAGGACTGGAGCGACCTGGTCGTCCGGCCGCTGCTCGCCGACCGGCTCGTAGGCCTCGTCCCGGAGGGGCATCGCCTGGCGCGCTCGGCCTCCGTCGCCATCGGCGAACTCGCGGACGAGCCCTGGATCGCGGGCTGCCCGCGCTGCCGCCGACAGCTGGTGGACGTCTGCGAGGGCGCCGGCTTCACCCCGCGCATCGACTTCGCGACGGACGACTACCCGGCGGTGATCAGCCTGGTGGGTGCGGGCCTCGGCGTCGCCGTACTGCCGGAGCTGGCCCTGGAGTCCGTACGTCCCAAGGGGGCCCGCGCGGTGGCGGTGGAGCCTGCCGTGCGCCGCGAGATCGTCGCGCTCACCCTGCCCGACCTGGAGCAGGTCCCGGCGGTGGCGGCCACCCTTGACCACCTCGCCAGGGCCGCGACCCGCTGAGCCGTCCACATCCCCGGTGGCGCTGCGTGCGACACCTGTGACGGTTGCGGTCCCTGCGAAGAAACGTTCCTTCGGTGTTCTGTGGAGCTCGGGTCAGTGCACCGAGCTGCTCGCGCCGGACGTCGCCGCCGCCGTGACGAGGCGATGCCGCGCGCGCCCCATGAGCTCCTCGCGCTCGTCCTCGGTCAGCCCGCCCCAGACGCCGTACGGCTCTCGTACGGCGAGCGCGTGCGCGGCGCACTGGGCGCGCACCGGGCACCTCATGCAGACCTCCTTGGCCGAGTTCTCACGTGCACTTCGCGCGGCGCCCCGCTCGCCCTCCGGGTGGAAGAACAGAGAGCTGTCCACCCCGCGGCAGGCTGCCAGGAGCTGCCAGTCCCACAGATCGGCGTTCGGTCCGGGAAGGCGGGAGAAATCTGCCATTGCTTGTCCCCTTGCAACCTGTTTGTGCGGACTACGGACCCATGACCGTACATCTACTGTCTGAGTAGATGAAAATATGACTCATGGCGAATCTAGTCACAGACACCATGAAAAGGGAAGAAAAGCCGCTAAATGGGGCATAGCTTCAGGCGAAGTTGCGGTGACCTGCGGTAGCGGTGCGGTGTCCGAGCCCTCACGTAGAGTGTCGAAGAGGGGTCACGAGCCCGTAACTCTTTCGAGTGACCGTCGTTGAGGGTGTGAGGCGGTTGAAAACAGAAGCGCTCGGGCAGGTGTCCGAGGGCGTCAATCGCACAGGTGACGATTCGTACCAGCCTGGAGGCTCAAGGTGACGCGCAGCAGCTGTGAGAGCCGCGGGGGACAGTCATGACTTCCGTCCTCGTCTGCGACGACTCCCCGCTTGCCCGAGAGGCGCTCCGACGCGCGGTGGCGACCGTGCCCGGCGTAGAGCGCGTGACGACCGCGGCCAACGGCGAGGAAGTCCTCCGCCGCTGGGGCGCCGATCGCTCGGACCTGATTCTGATGGACGTACGCATGCCCGGTCTGGGGGGCGTCGAGACGGTGCGCCGGCTGCTCTCGGCCGACCCCGGCGCCCGGATCATCATGCTGACCGTCGCCGAGGATCTCGACGGCGTCGCGCTCGCGGTCGCCGCCGGCGCCCGCGGATATCTGCACAAGGACGCCTCGCGCGCCGAACTGCGGGCGACGGTCACGCAGGCCCTCGCCGACCCGACCTGGCGGCTCGCCCCGCGGCGGCTGCGTTCCGCCGAGATGGGGGCGGCGCCGACGCTCACCGCGCGTGAGATCCAGGTCCTCGAAGGCATGAGCCACGGCCGCTCCAACGCCGAGATCGGCCGTGAGCTGTTCCTCTCCGAGGACACGGTCAAGACGCACGCGCGCAGACTGTTCAAGAAGCTCGGCGCCTCGGACCGCGCGCACGCCGTGGCGCTCGGCTTCCGCTGGGGCCTGGTCCGCTAGGCCGTGCCCGTAGAGCCCCGCCCCCAGCCTTCGGGCGGGAGGTGCCCCCAGCCCCGCGACTTCCCCGGCCGAAGGCTGGGGGAGCCGCAGGGCCCGCCCTTCGGGCGGACGGCGGGACTTTTCGGACACGGCCTGGAAGTGCGCCGCCGCGCGGGTTCCGTGTCGTCGTCAGTGCGTCCCGTCCGCCACCACGCGGACGGGACGCGTCGTGACCTGCGGTTCGGACGGCTCGGACCGTGCCGTGCTTCGTTTCCCGCGCGATGCCGCATCCTTGAGGTGTGGAGTTCCTCGGGGACGATTCGATCGAGCGGGAGGGGAGGGCGCAGGAGATGAGTTCCGGCGCACCTGCTCATAACGCTTCGGTGCACAACTCTGGACGCGGTGCCACGGATCGGCAGACGCCGAGGCACCATGGACCGATGCGTGACGACGAGGCTGCTGCTGCCCAAGGGGCCATCGGTGCACTCGTACGGCGCGCGGTCGACGGTGACGAGCAGGCCACGCACGACCTCCTGGCCCGCGTGCACCCCCTCGCGCTGCGCTACTGCCGCACCCGGCTGTCCCGACTGCCGGGTGACGCACGGCACTTCGTGGAGGATCTCGCCCAGGAAGTGTGTGTCGCCGTGCTCCTGGCGCTGCCGCGCTATCGGGACACGGGGCGCCCCTTCGAGGCCTTCGTCTTCGCCATCGCCGGGCACAAGGTCGCCGACCTGCAGCGCGCCGCGATGCGCCACCCGGGGTCCACGGCCGTGCCGTCCGACGAGATGCCCGAGCGGCCCGACGACTCCCTCGGGCCCGAGGAGCGCGCGCTGCTCAGCAGCGACGCCGCGTGGGCCAAGAAACTCCTCGCCAATCTTCCGGAGAATCAGCGCGAGCTGCTGCTGCTCCGGATCGCCGTCGGGCTCACCGCCGAGGAGACCGGCCAGATGCTGGGGATGTCGCCCGGCGCCGTCCGGGTCGCACAGCACCGGGCGTTGAGCCGGTTGCGGGCACTCGCGGAGCAGTGAGGCGGGCGGAGTCCGGCGCCGCGTTGTCGTAGGAACGTACAACGATCGCCGTTCGCTGTGATGGGATCGTGGAATGAAGCGCTCCCGCGGGCCGTTAGCATGGTGGTCCGCGCCTGGCAAGAGCATTGGGGAAGGTGTCATGAGTGACCACGTCGACGGAGCACCCGAGAAATTCGCGATGCTCGGGCTGACATACGACGACGTCCTGCTGCTGCCGGGCGCCTCCGAAGTCCTGCCGAACAAGGTGAGCACCGCCTCGCGTGTCTCGCGCAACGTCTCGGTGAACATTCCGCTGCTCTCAGCGGCGATGGACAAGGTCACCGAGGCCCGGATGGCCATCGCCATGGCCCGGCAGGGCGGCGCCGGTGTGCTGCACCGCAACCTCTCCATCGAGGACCAGGCCAACCAGGTCGACCTGGTGAAGCGCTCCGAGTCCGGCATGGTGACCGACCCGATCACGGTCTCGCCGGACGCGACGCTGCGTGAGGCCGACGAGCTGTGCGCCAAGTTCCGCATCAGCGGCGTGCCCGTCACCGACGGCGGCGGCAAGCTCCTCGGCATCGTCACCAACCGCGACATGGCCTTCGAGGTGGACCGCTCGCGCCAGGTCCGCGAGGTCATGACGCCGATGCCGCTGGTCACCGGCAAGGTCGGCATCTCCGGCGAGGACGCCATGGAGCTGCTCCGCCGCCACAAGATCGAGAAGCTGCCGCTCGTCGACGACGCCGGCATCCTCAAGGGCCTCATCACGGTCAAGGACTTCGTGAAGGCCGAGAAGTACCCCAACGCCGCGAAGGACGCCGAGGGCCGCCTGGTCGTCGGCGCCGCGGTGGGCGTCGGGGACGAGGCGTACGACCGGGCGCAGGCCCTCGTCGAGGCCGGTGCCGACTTCCTCGTTGTGGACAGCGCGCACGGCCACAGCCGCGGCATCCTCGACATGATCGCCAAGCTGAAGACCAACATCAACATCGACATCGTCGGCGGCAACGTCGCGACGCGCGAAGGCGCCCAGGCGCTGATCGACGCCGGTGTCGACGGCGTCAAGGTCGGCGTCGGCCCCGGCTCCATCTGCACCACCCGCGTCGTCGCCGGCATCGGCGTCCCGCAGGTCACCGCGATCTACGAGGCCGCCAAGGCGTGCCACGCCGCGGGCGTCCCCCTCATCGGCGACGGCGGCCTGCAGTACTCCGGCGACATCGCCAAGGCCATCGCCGCCGGCGCCGACACGGTGATGCTCGGCTCGCTGCTCGCCGGTTGCGAGGAGTCGCCGGGCGAGATGGTGTTCATCAACGGCAAGCAGTTCAAGTCGTACCGCGGCATGGGCTCGCTCGGCGCGATGCAGTCCCGCGGCCAGGCCCGGTCCTTCTCCAAGGACCGGTACTTCCAGGACAACGTCCTCTCCGAGGACAAGCTCGTGCCCGAGGGCATCGAGGGCCAGGTGCCCTACCGCGGCCCGCTCTCCTCGGTCGCGCACCAGCTGGTCGGCGGCCTGCGCGCCTCCATGGGGTACGTGGGCTCCGCCGACATCCCGGAGCTGAAGGTCAAGGGCCGGTTCGTCCGGATCACCTCGGCCGGGCTCAAGGAGAGCCACCCGCACGACATCGCGATGACCGTCGAGGCGCCCAACTACGCTGGTCGCTGACCGACGGGCACAGACGGGGAGCACGCTTGGAGGCCCGTGGGTACTACGCCCGCGGGCCTCGGTGTGTGTGTCGGGGATACTGGAAGACGCAGACCGGAGAGTGGAAAGGCCACACAACGTGACTGAGATCGAGATCGGGCGCGGCAAGCGCGGCCGCAGGGCGTACGCGTTCGACGACATCGCCATCGTGCCGAGCCGCCGGACGCGGGACCCGAAGGAGGTCTCGATCGCCTGGCAGATCGACGCCTACCGTTTTGAACTGCCGTTCCTCGCGGCCCCCATGGACTCGGTCGTCTCGCCGCAGACGGCGATCCGTATCGGCGAGCTGGGCGGCCTGGGCGTGCTCAACCTCGAGGGCCTGTGGACCCGTTACGAGGACCCGCAGCCGCTGCTCGACGAGATCGCCGAGCTGGCGCCCGAGGCCGCGACCCGCCGCCTGCAGGAGATCTACGCCGCGCCGATCAAGGAAGAGCTGATCGGCCAGCGCATCAAGGAGGTCCGCGACTCCGGTGTCGTCACCGCCGCGGCCCTCTCCCCGCAGCGCACGGCCCAGTTCTCCAAGGCCGTCGTGGACGCGGGCGTCGACATCTTCGTGATCCGCGGTACGACGGTGTCGGCCGAGCACGTGTCGGGTGCCGCCGAGCCGCTGAACCTCAAGCAGTTCATCTACGAGCTGGACGTCCCGGTGATCGTCGGCGGCTGCGCCACGTACACGGCCGCGCTGCACCTGATGCGTACCGGTGCCGCGGGTGTGCTCGTCGGCTTCGGGGGCGGCGCCGCGCACACCACGCGCAACGTCCTCGGCATCCAGGTCCCGATGGCGACCGCCGTGGCCGATGTCGCCGCCGCGCGCCGGGACTACCTCGACGAGTCCGGCGGCCGGTACGTCCACGTCATCGCCGACGGCGGCGTGGGCTGGTCCGGCGACCTGCCGAAGGCCATCGCCTGCGGTGCGGACTCGGTGATGATGGGCTCCCCGCTGGCCCGTGCCACGGACTCGCCCGGCAAGGGCCACCACTGGGGCATGGAGGCCGTGCACGAGGATGTGCCGCGCGGCAAGAAGGTCGACCTGGGCACGGTCGGCACGACCGAGGAGGTCCTCACCGGTCCCTCGCACTCGCCCGACGGCTCGATGAACTTCTTCGGCGCCCTGCGTCGTTCGATGGCCACGACCGGCTACAGCGAGCTCAAGGAGTTCCAGCGCGTCGAGGTGACGGTCGCTGACTCGGTGCACCGCCGCTGAAACACAGCACTACAGAAGAAGGGCCGTACCGCGCGCGAGCGGTACGGCCCTTCTTCTGTAGTGCGGGATTCGCTGGTGCTGTGCCGGTTTCGTCAGAGGCGGTGGGCCGCCCCGATCGGGGTCGCGCCCCGGGTGTCGAGCAGCAACTGGGCCTTCACGGCGAGGCTTTGCAGGTCGTACGTGCGGTGGGGCTGGAGCAGGATCGTCAGGTCGGCGTCGGCGGCCGCCTCGTAGAGGGAGTCGGCGCGGGGGACGGGGCGGCCGAGGACGTTCCAGTGCGGGACGTACGGGTCGTGGTAGCTGATGGCGGCGCCGAGCTCCATCAGGCGGGTGGCGATCTCGTGGGCGGGTGAGCCCTGTTGGTCGGCGAGGTCGGGCTTGTAGGTGACGCCGAGAAGCAGCACACGCGCGGCGCGGGCGGACTTGCCGTGCTCGTTGAGGAGCGTGGCCGCGCGCTGGATCACGTACTGCGGCATGCGGTGGTTGATCTCCTGCGCGAGGCCGACCATGCGCAGCGGGTGGCCGGGTGTGCGGCTGTGGTGGGGCAGGTAGTTGGGGTCGAGCGGGATGCCGTGGCCGCCGACGCCGGGTCCCGGGCGGAAGGCCTGGAAGCCGAAGGGCTTGGTCTCGGCGCAGCGGATGACGTCCCAGAGGTCGACGCCCAGGTCGTGGCAGAGGACGGCCATCTCGTTGACCAGGGCGATGTTGACGTGCCGGTAGTTGGTCTCCAGGAGCTGGACCGTCTCCGCCTCGCGGGGGCCACGCGCGCGTACGACCTTGTCGGTGAGGCGGCCGTAGAACGCGGCGGCCGACTCGGTGCAGGCCGGGGTGAGGCCGCCGATGACCTTGGGGGTGTTGGCGTAGCCGTGGGTGCGGCTGCCGGGGTCGAGGCGGCCGGGCGAGTACGCGAGGTGGAAGTCGCGTCCGGCCCGCAGCCCTGAGCCCTTCTCGAGGAGCGGGCGGACGACGTCGTCCGTGGTGCCCGGGTACGCGGGCGACTCCAGGATGACCGTGGTGTGCGGGCGCAGCCGGGCGGCGAGGTCGCGGGCCGCCTCGGCGACCTGGCTCAGGTCGAGGGAGCCGTCGGCGCCGAGCGGGGTCGATGCGCAGATGACGGCGGTGCGCACCCGGCCGAGCTCCACCGGGTTCGAGGTCGGCCGGAAGCCCCCCGAGAGCATCCGGCGCAGGTCGGCCGCGGTCAGGGTGCCCTCGTCGGCGGGCAGCCGGCCCGCGGCGAGGTCGGCGCTGAGGCGGGGGTCGTAGGCGATGGTCTCGATCCCGGACGCGACGGCGGCCTGGGCGAGGGGCAGGCCGAGATGTCCGAGTCCGATGACGGCGAGATCTGCGGGCATGGCGTGGGCCGTCCTTCCCAATAGCCGGAACGGGAGGAGCGCGCAAGCCCTGTGGACAGAGCGGACCAGCGCAATGTCAGGTTAGGAGTAAATATGACCGTGATGCGGCATTGCGCGATGCCTGTCTTCGGAGTGTTGTCCACAGGCGGTGGCTGAAGTCCGCGACTGCGGACAGAATCGACGTTGTGAGCCCGACCACACGGGGGCGACGGGAGGCAGCAGTGAGGACAGCGACACTGGGACCGGCCGAGCGGGCGGAAGCACTCGCGGGCATGGCCGAACGGGAACTCGACGTGCTGGTCGTCGGCGCGGGCGTGGTCGGTGCCGGCACCGCGCTCGACGCCGTCACGAGAGGCCTCTCCACCGGCCTCGTCGAGGCCCGCGACTGGGCTTCCGGCACGTCGAGCCGGTCGAGCAAGCTCATCCACGGAGGCCTGCGCTATCTGGAGATGCTCGACTTCGCACTGGTGCGTGAGGCACTGAAGGAGCGCGGACTCCTGCTCGAACGCATCGCCCCGCACCTCGTCAAACCCGTCCCGTTCCTCTACCCGCTGCAGCACAAGGGCTGGGAGCGGCTCTACGCCGGATCCGGCGTCGCCCTCTACGACGCCATGTCGATGTCCCGGGGCCACGGCCGCGGTCTGCCGATGCACCGTCACCTCAGCCGCCGTCACGCCCTGCGCGTCGCGCCCTGCCTGCAGAGGGACGCGCTGGTCGGCGCCATGCAGTACTACGACGCGCAGATGGACGACGCCCGATACGTCGCGATGATGGTCCGCACGGCCGCGGCCTACGGCGCGAAGGTCGCCAACCGCGCCCGCGTCACCGGATTCCTGCGCGAGGGCGAACGCGTCGTCGGCGCCCGTGTGGAGGACGCGGAGGCCGGTGGGGAGTACGAGGTCAGGGCCCGCCAGATCGTCAACGCCACCGGGGTGTGGACCGACGACACGCAGGCCATGGTCGGCGAACGCGGCCAGTTCCACGTCCGCGCCTCCAAGGGCATCCACCTGGTCGTCCCCAAGGACCGCATCAACTCCACGACCGGGCTGATCCTGCGTACGGAGAAGTCCGTGCTGTTCGTCATCCCCTGGGGCCGGCACTGGATCATCGGCACCACCGACACCGACTGGGACCTGGACAAGGCCCACCCGGCCGCCTCCAGCGCGGACATCGACTATCTGCTGGAGCATGTGAACTCGGTGCTCGCGGTCCCCCTCACGAGGGACGACGTGCAGGGGGTGTACGCGGGGCTCAGGCCGCTGCTCGCCGGGGAGTCCGACGCCACCAGCAAGCTCTCCCGCGAACACACCGTCGCCCACCCGGTGCCCGGCCTCGTCGTCGTCGCCGGCGGCAAGTACACGACGTACCGCGTCATGGCCAAGGACGCCGTGGACGAGGCGGTGCACGCACTCGACCAGCGCGTCGCCGACTGCGTCACCGAGGACATCCCGCTCATCGGCGCCGAGGGCTACAAGGCGCTGTGGAACGCCCGCGCGCGAATCGCCGCCCGCACGGGGCTCCATGTGGTGCGCGTGGAGCACCTGTTGAACCGGTACGGATCGCTGACCGAGGAACTCCTCGACCTCATCGCGGACGACACATCCCTCGGCGAACCCCTGCAGTACGCCGACGACTACCTGCGCGCCGAGATCGTCTACGCCGCTTCGCACGAGGGCGCCAGGCATCTGGACGACGTCCTGACGCGGCGCACGCGTATCTCCATCGAGACCTTCGACCGCGGCACGCGCAGTGCCCGGGAGTGCGCGGAGCTGATGGCGAAGGTGCTCGGCTGGGGCGCGGACCACGTCGACAGAGAGGTCGAGCACTACGAGAAGCGGGTCGAGGCGGAGCGGGAGTCGCAGCGCCAGCCGGACGACCTGACGGCCGACGCGGCACGGTTGGGGGCGCCGGACATCGTGCCGTTGTGAGGGTGCCGGGGTTTCGAGCGCTCCGGGACCTGACCTGACCTGGTCGGATGGGTGGCCGACGGGCTGAGTACGGTTGCCGGGTGCTGGAGCGACTGGAGATCGAGAGCCTGCTGACCCTCGCCGAGGAGTTGCACTTCGGCCGCACGGCGGAGCGACTTCAGGTGTCGCGGGCGAGGGTCAGCCAGACGGTCCAGCGGCTCGAGCGCCGGGTCGGTGCCCCGCTCTTCGAGCGCACCAGCCGCCGGGTGCGGCTCACTCCGCTGGGCCGGCGCCTGGTCGAGGAGGTGGAGCCGGGCTACCGCCGGATCGAGCGTGCTCTCGCCGCCGCGCAGGCCGAGGCAAGAGGGCTGGAAGGGAGCCTGACCGTCGGCTACTTGGGCATGGCGGCAGGCGAGTTCGTCCTCGATGTGACCCGGCGCTTCACCCGGAGGCACAGCGGCACGGACGTCCGGATTCACGAGACGCAGGTCAGGGACATGCTGGGGCCGTTGCGGGAGGGGGAGGTGGACATACTGGTCACGCAACTGCCAGTGGTAGAGCCGGACTTGGTATGTGGGCCGGTCGTGCTGCGCATCCCCCGCATGCTGGCCGTTCCCGCCAACCATGTGCTCGCCCGACAGGACAGCGCGTCCGTCGAGGATTTGGCGCGCGAGCGGGTCTTTGCCTGCTCCGGCCATGTCCCGGAGTACTGGCAGGAACACCTGGCGCCCTCGTGGACACCCGGCGGTCGGCCTGTCAGGCGGGGACGGTCCGCGGCGACGCTGCCCGAGACTCTCGCCCTGGTCGGCGCGGGGGAGGGCATATCGCCGGTGGGGGCGGATGTGGCTGAGTCGTTCACGCCTCGGAACGTGGTCTACCTTCCGTTGCGCGACGCGGAGCCGCTGGAGTACGGGCTGGTCTGGCGGGCGGCGGGGGAGACCGCCCGGATTCGGGGGTTCGTGGATGCGGCGGAGGAGTTGGTGGCGGGCGGGGCAAGCGGCTGGGCGTGTAGGTAAGGCCAATCGGTCAGCGGGGCTTACCGATTGTTGCGGAAGCAGGGGCTGATCAGGAGCCTGTTGATCACCAGGCTGGTGGCATGACCAACGAACCGGCCACCGTGCCGACTGATGCCCCTTCCCCTGCGTCCGCGCCCCCCGAGGTGGCACCACCGCCCGGTGTAACGGCGTCGGCCCCTTCTCGTACGCCCGTGTCCCTCGCGCTGTCCGCGCTCGCGTTGGGGGGCTTTGCCGTGGGGACCACCGAGGTCGTCATCGCGGGTCTGTTGCCCGAAGTGGCGGACGACCTGGGGGTCACGCTGCCGACGGCAGGGCTGCTGGTGTCGGGGTATGCGGCGGGCATGGTGGTGGGGGCGCCGCTGCTTGCGGTGCTGGGGGCGAGGGTTCCCCGGAAGCTGCTGTTGCTGTGGCTGGTGGCGCTGTTCGTCGCGGCCAGTCTCCTGAGTGCCGTCGCGCCCGGGTACGGGGCGCTGCTGGCCGGGCGGGTGCTCTCCGCGCTCGCGGGTGGCGCGTATGTCGGGATCGCGTCGGTGGTCGCCGCCGGCATCGTGGCGCCCGACCGGAGAGCCCGAGCGATCGCCACCGTCTTCATGGGCCTCAGCATCGCCAACGTCCTTGGCGTGCCCGGCGGAACGGCCCTGGGGCAGGCGCTCGGCTGGCGGGCCACCTTCTGGGCCGTGACCCTGGTCGGCGTGGTCCTGCTGGCGGCGCTCGCCCTGCTCGTGCCTCATGTGCCCGTAGCGGAAGGCGCCGACGTCCGCCGCGAACTTGCCGTCTTCCGGCGCGGTCGGGTGTGGCGGGCCCTGGCCGCGACGGCGGTGGGCTGGGCGCCGTTCCTGACCGTGCTCACGTACATCGCGCCGATGCTCACCGAAGTCACCGGGTTCGACAGCGGGACGGTGCCGCTCGTCCTGGTGCTCGTCGGCCTCGGCATGGTGGTCGGGACGCCGCTGGCCGGGCGGCTCGCCGACCGTGCCGTCGAGCCCACGCTCATCGGGGCCCTGGCGGGAGTGACGGTCGTGTCCCTGCTGCTCCTCGCCGCGGTGCACAGCAAGCCTGCCGCGGTGGTCGCCTTCTTCCTGTTCGGCCTGGCCGGGGCCGCCGTCATCCCGCCTCTGCAGGCCCGGGTCATGGCCACGGCCCGGGGAGCCGACAGCCTTGCTTCGGCGGCCAACATCTCCGCGTTCAACGTCGGCAATGCGGGCGGGCCGCTCCTGGCCGGTTCCGCGCTCGCCGCCGGTGGTGGCTACGCAGCACCCCTGTGGATCGCCGGGCTGCTCGGCCTCGCAGGCCTCCTCCTCGCGTACCGGTCAGGGCGCTAGCGCCCTCTGTGCCCGCAGAACTCGGCTTCCAGGAGGGCGCGTTCGCGTGCTGTGTCGGTTGGGTGGTCGGAGTTGAGGCGGTATGTCAGGACGTGGTGGCCGTCGGCGGTGGCGGCGGTGGCGGCGTACGAGCCGATGATGCGGCCGGTGTGGCCCCAGACCGTGGTGCAGGAGAGCTTGGTGGGCATCAGGCCCATGCCATAGACGCCGTCGGACGAGTGGGTGCTGCGCATCGCGGCGAGTTGGGGTGCGGGCAGCAGGTCTCCGGTGAGGAGTGCGGCGTAGAAGCGGTTGAGGTCGTCGAGGGTGCTGATGGCCTCGCCTGCCGCGCCCGCACCTGAGGGGTCGAGTTCCGTGACGTCCGTGGCGGAGGCGGGAGTTCCGGAGTAGGCGCGGCCGTGCGGGGTGGGCAGTCGTCGGTCGGTGCCGGGGAACGACGTGCCGGTCAGCCGCAGCGGGGTGATGATGCGGCGCCGTGCCTCCTCGGCGTAGCTGCGGCCCGTGACCTTCTCGATGACGAGGCCGAGGACGGTGTAGTTGGTGTTGGAGTACGACCAGTCGGTGCCGGGCGGGAAGAGGGGGCGGTGGGCGAGGGCGATGCGGAGGAGTTGGGTGGGGGTGTAGTGGCGGTCGAGGGCAGGGGGGTCGCAGCGCGTACCGCAGGTAGTGGTGCGGGGATCCGGGGCGTGCGGGGTGAGCGGGGCTCCCGGAGCGTCCGTGTAGGCGTACAAACCGCTCGTGTGGGTGAGGAGTTGGCGCAGGGTGAGGTCGCGGCCGTCGTTGCCGTGGCCGCGTATGAGGCCGGGCAGATGGCGTTCGACGGTGTCGTCGAGGGTCAGCCTGTGCTCGGCGGCGAGCTGCAGCACGACGACGGCCGTGAAGGACTTCGTGAGGCTGCCGATGCGGAAGTGATCCTTGCGGCTGACAGGGCGGTTGGTGGTGGTGTCGGCGGTTCCTGTCGCTTCGTAACGCCTCGTGGTGTGGGCGGTGGTCGTGAGCTGCGAGAGGGCCGCGGCTCCCGGGGCGGGGGCGCTGGTGGCGAGCGGCGGCAGGGAGGCGCGGAGAGAGGGATTCGCGGGGGCGCTCGGGGAGGAAGGCTGACCGGAGGGAGCTGGGGATCCGTGCCCGGGGGCGGGCGTGTGCGGCGTGGGTGCGGCCATGGCTCCCGCCACGATGGCCGCAGCGATGGCCGCAGAGATCACCGCAGCGATCGCCGCAACTCCTAACAGACCCCCGCGAATCCGCCCGCACCACGTGGCCGACCGGTGGCCCTGGTGCGGGGTTGGGGTGGGAGATATGTGAGGGGGGTGTGAGAAGTGCTTGTCGGTCATATCGGTCCCTTGATCCGTGCCGGCCCATCATCGCGCGGACCCGGGCCTTCCCCACCCCGGGCATGAGAGACAATGGACGCTCTGCCAGGGCGCGTTGATTGCAGAGGGGACGCATGTCGGAGGCTGAGCAGCCGCAGGAGACCCAGGAGACCAAGGGGCGCCTCCTCGCGGGTCGGTACCGGCTGGGAGAGATGCTCGGCCGCGGCGGCATGGGCACGGTCTGGCGCGCGGTCGACGAGACGCTCGGCCGTACGGTCGCCGTCAAGGAGCTGCGCTTCCCCTCGGCCATCGACGAGGACGAGAAGCGCCGGCTGATCACGCGCACGCTGCGCGAGGCCAAGGCGATCGCCCGGATCCGCAACAACGGCGCGGTCACGGTCTACGACGTGGTCGACGAGGACGACCGTCCCTGGATCGTGATGGAGCTGATCGAGGGCAAGTCGCTCGCCGAAGTGGTGCGCCAGGACGGCCATCTGACGCCGCACCGCGCCGCCGAGGTGGGCCTCGCCGTGCTCGACGTGCTGCTTGCCGCGCACCGCGAGGGCATCCTGCACCGGGACGTGAAGCCGTCGAACGTGCTGATCGCGAAGGACGACGGCCGGGTGGTCCTGACGGACTTCGGTATCGCGCAGGTCGAGGGCGACCCGTCGATCACGTCGACCGGCATGCTCGTCGGCGCGCCCTCGTACATCTCGCCGGAGCGGGCCCGCGGCCACAAGCCCGGCCCCGCGGCGGACCTGTGGTCGCTCGGCGGCCTCCTCTACGCGTCGGTGGAGGGTGTCCCGCCGTACGACAAGGGGTCCGCGATCGCCACGCTCACGGCGGTGATGACCGAGTCGCTCGAACCGCCGCGCAACGCCGGACGCCTGGAGAAGGTGATCTACGGGCTCCTGGAGAAGGACCCGGACCTGCGGCTCGACGACACGGGCGCGCGGGCCCTGTTGAACGACGTGATCAACGCCCCCGAGGACGAGCCGGCGGGGCAGGCCGACGACCAGCTGTCCGCGACCCGTGTCGTACCGCTGCCCGAGGCGCCCGCGGAGAGCGGCCCCCGGCGCAGCGAGGCGGCGGCGGAGCGGCTCCGCGGCGCGCTGCGGTCGGTGCGCAACGCGGCGGCGGCGTCCGCGGCGGCGGGCCCGAAGTCCGGTACGGACAGGGCGGGTACGGGCAAGGCGAGTACGGGCAAGGCGAGTACGGGCAAGGCGGGTACGGGCAAGGCGGGTACCGGCGAGTCCGGTCCGGACGCGAATCCGGTCGATGGCGACAAGAGCGCCAAGTCGGGTGCGGTCACGGCCGGTTCCGGCGCATCCGGTGGAGCGAAGGCGCCGGGCGCGGGCGGCGGGGCCGTCGCGTCCACGCGTGCGGCGCTCACCGATGTGGTGCCGAAGCGCACGCTGGTCGTCGTGGCCGTGGTGGTCGCGCTGGCCGTGCTCGGCACGGTGTTCGCCGTGGCGTTCGGCGGGGACGAGGATCCGTCGGGCAAGGGCGGCAAGAACGAGGCGTCCACCTCGGCGGGTGCCACGGGCGACCAGGGCAAGGGCGGAGAGGACAAGCCCGCAGACCCGGGCCCGGACCCGGCCGCGGACGACGACGGCAAGGGCGAGGACGACGGCCGGGGCGAGGACACGGGCCAGGACGAGGACGACGAGGGCTCCGGGGACGACGGAGCCACGGACGGCGGGGTTCCGGCCGGGTACGAGAAGGTCTCGAACGGCCAGTTCATGTTCGCCATGCAGATGCCGAAGGACTTCCGTCGTACGGGCACGGCCGGACAGAACTCCGGGGCCATATTCAGCAAGAATGGCGGATTCCCGCGCGTCCAGATCGACTTCAACCGCAGCCCGGGTGACGACGCCGCCAAGGCCTGGCGTCAGCTCAGGCAGGCCGTCAGCGGGAGCATGCCCAACTACCGGCACATCCGCATCGCGGAGGTCGAGTTCAACGGCTATCCGACCGTCGCCGACTGGGAGTTCGAGCGCGACCAGGGCGGGCAGCGGGTGCGGGTCCTCAACCGCGGCTTCAAGGTCGACGCCCACCGCGGCTACTCGATCATGGTGACGTGCAAGGCCGACGCGTGGGACGAGAAGGAGTGCAAGACCCTCCGCGAGACGGCCTTCAAGACCTTCGAGCCCAAGGACTGACCAAGGACTGACCGAAAGGCTGACCCAAGGACTGACCCAAGGGCCGGTTCGGGGGCGGCCAGTCCGGGGGCCGACCGGTTGGCGAGACCCTGCGGCGGACCCGGCCGGGGCCACGTATCGTGAAGGTTCGGGGAGTGATAGGGCGGTCGGCGCAGGGACGCCCAGCTGCGCGCGCTGACGGGGAGGCGACGTGGACGACTACGCGGGCCGGGTGCTCGCCGGACGCTACCGCCTGCCGCTGCCGCCCTCGGACGCGTACGAGTTCGCCGAGACCCGCGCCTTCGACACGTACAGCGGCCAGGAAGTCCTGGTCCGCCAGGTCCCGTTGCCCGAGACGGTCGACGCGGAAGTGGTCGACGAAAGCGCGTACGCCCGTGAGTACGAGGACGGGTACGGCGGATACGGCGGGTACGACGGTGGGCGGGCCGCGCGCAGGCCCGCGGATCCGGCCGTGCGGCGGGCGATCGAGGCGGCGCAGGCGGCCGCGCAGATACCCGACCATCCGCGGCTCGACCAGGTCTTCGACGTGTTCGCGGAGGACGGTTCGCTGTGGATCGTGAGCGAGCTCGTCGCGGCGCTGCCGCTGGCCGCGCTGATCGCGGAGAAGCCGCTCACGCCGTACCGCGCCGCGGAGGTCGCCTCCGAGGTGCTGACCGCGCTGCGCGCCCTGCACGCGCACGGTTGGGTCCACCGGAACATCACGATGCGCACGGTCCTGGTCTGCGACAACGGCCGCGTCATGCTCACCGGCCTCGCGACGGGCGCCGCGGAGGAGGCCCTGTGCGGGTACGACCCCGTGCCAGAGGCGGAGGCGGAGGCCGGGCCGGAACACGAGCCGGAATCAGGGCCCGCGCCGGAGGTGCCGGGGCCGCGCCGTGAGGTCGGGTCCGGGGGGCGGGCCGCGCTGCCGGGCGCCGACTCCCGCGCCGCACGGTCCGGGGCGATCGCCGCGTACCGGGCGGGCACGCAGGCCGCAACGCGCGGAAGCGACGCCTCCGACCGCGACGGCACCGGCCGCGACGCCTCCGGCCGCGACGGCACCAACCGCGAAGCTTCCGGCCGCGACGGCACCCACCGCGACGCCTCCGACCGCGACGGCTCCGACTCCGGCCCGCCCGGCCGGATAGTCGACCCGTACGGGGTGTCCGGGCGCAGCTCGCCGCGGACCGGCAACCCGGTGGCAGCCCCCAACTCCGCGCAGAAGGGCGGAAGATGGGAGGAACCCCTTCCGCCGAAGGAGCACTCCAAGGGCGGCGGCCGCGGCCCCACCACCCCCCTGGCCGCCGAGCGCGCACGCCAGGCGCGGATGAACGTCGTCGGCGCGGTCACCGAGCGCTGGGCGCCCGAGCAGGCCGGACCGGTGCACGAGAACTGGCAGTTGGCGGCCCCGGTCGGCCCGGCCACCGACCTGTGGGCGCTCGGGGCGCTGCTGTTCCGCGCGGTGCAGGGGCACGCCCCGTACCCGGAGGACAGTGCGTACGAGCTGGTGCAGCTGGTGTGCGGGGAGCCGCCGGCGTTCGCCGAGGAGTGCGGGCCGCTGCGTCCGGTCGTGGAGTCGCTGCTGCGCCAGGACCCCACCGAGCGCCCGGACTTCGAGGAGCTGCGCGGCTGGCTGCGCTCCCTCGTGCGCTCGGCGCCGGAGCCCGAGGCGGGCGAGAACGTGGTGCCCGCGCCGCCGTTCGACCGCGCGTTGCTTCCCGTCGTACGACGCCGGGGCGAGCTGGTCCGCAAGCGGCGGGCCGGGCGGCACAAGAGCCGGCACAGGCGCGGGCCGAAGCCGGTCGCGGCCGGGCCCGCAGCCAGTCCCGCCGCGGCCGGGCCCACAGTCAGGCCCGTCCCAGCCAGGCCCGTCGCGGGTGCCGGTGGGGTCTCGGCGGACCTCCAGGAGCAGTACCGGTCGTACGAGCCCCGACGGGCGGCCCGGAAACCCGCCCGTACCGCGAGCGGGCAGGCCCCGAAGCGGCTCGGCCGCATGCTGCTCGTGCTGATCCTGCTCGGGCTCGTGGCGGCGGTCGCGTACGCCGTGCTGTTCATGCCGAAGGCCGAGCCGCGCGGAAGCGAGGGTTCCGATACGGGTGGGCGCACCGGGCAGGCGGGCTCCGCGAGTTCGGCGCCCGCCGAGCCGGGGCAGGGCGGGGCCGGGCAGGACGCCCCGGGCGACGGCAACGAGGAGTCGCCGACCTCGCAGCGGCCCGACCCGCAGTCCTCGGGACCCGACGTGCCCGAGGGCTTCGAGCTGCGCAAGGACCCGGAGGGCTTCCGGGTGGCGGTGGCGAAGGGCTGGGAGCGCAGGGGCGCCAACAGCCGCAGCCAAGTGGCGTACGGGAGCGGGCAGTTCGAGCTGATCGTCGTGCCGGGGCGGGACAAGGCCACCGGCAGGAGCAGCGATCCGCTCTACTACCAGCGGGAGCGCGAGGTCGAGCTGCAGCCGTTCCGGGACTCGACCTGGGCCACGTCGACGGGCATGCGGCGCATCGACGTCGGCGGACAGGTGCGCGCCGAGGGGCAGTTCACGTGGACGGACTCGGGCGGCGACGAGGTGTACGTACGCAATGCGGCGCTGCTGATCGACGGGCGGTACCACGTGGTCCTGGTCAAGGGCCCGGAGGCCGAGCGGGACGAGGTGACGCGGCTGCACGAGCAGGCGGTCGCCGCGTACCGGCCGGACAAGTGAGCCGGAACCGGAGCCGGAACCGGACCAGGGTGGCGCGGCGGGCGGCGGCCACCTCCCGTCGGTATCGCGGGTATTACGGGTAACGCGGGCATCGCGGGTATCGCGGGTAACGCACCACCGCCTTCCGGACGCGGCGGCGCGTTCCTTACGCTTGGCCGGAAGAAGGACGGGCGGGGGAACGTGGATCACACCGAAGGCACGGCACAGGGCGACGTACTCGCGGGGCGGTACCGGCTCGCCGAGTCGCTCGGGCGCGGCGGCATGGGCAAGGTGTGGCGGGCCCACGACGAAGTGCTCCACCGCACCGTCGCCGTCAAGGAGTTGACGGCCGCCCTCTATGTCTCCGAGGCCGACCGGGCCGTGCTCCTCGCGCGCACCCAGAAGGAGGCGCGGGCGGCCGCGCGGATCAACCACTCGGCGGTCGTGACGGTGCACGACGTGTTCGAGTACGACGACCGCCCCTGGATCGTCATGGAGCTCGTCGACGGCGGCTCCCTCGCCGACGCGCTGCAGCGGCGGGAGCGGATCGAGCCGGTCGAGGCCGCGCGGATCGGCGCGTGGGTGGTGCGCGCGTTGCGCGCGGCGCACGCGGCGGGGGTGCTGCACAGGGATGTGAAACCGGCCAATGTGCTGCTCGCGAGGGACGGGCGGGTGCTGCTCACGGACTTCGGCATAGCGGCCATCGAGGGCGACTCGACGATCACGAGGACCGGTGAACTCGTCGGCTCCCTCGACTATCTGGCGCCCGAGCGGGTGCGGGGCGCCGACCCCGGTCCGGCCGCCGACCTGTGGGCCGTGGGCGTGCTGCTCTTCGCGGCCGTCGAGGGCTTCTCGCCGTTCCGCCGGCAGTCGCCGCTGGCCACGATGCAGGCCGTGGTGGTGGACGAGCCGGGCACGGCGGAGCACGCCGGTCCGCTCGGGCCGGTGATCGCGGCGCTGCTCAGCAAGGACCCGGGGGTCCGGCCCGACGCGGACCGGACCGAGCAGATGCTGGCGGAGGTCGCGGAGGGACGCAGGCCTTCGGCGGCTCAGGAGTACGTGGCTACGCGGCGGTTCGACACCCCGGCGCCGCACGCTTTCCGCACGCCGACGCCGACGCCGACGCCTGTGCCGAACCCGAACCCGGCGCCTACTCCTACGCCCACTCCGGCGTCCGCGCCGACCGCCCCGCCCGTCGACCCGCGCTCCACCCCGCCCGCCGCCCCGCGAGCCGACCGCAGCACTCCGCACTCCGGTGCCCGGCCCATCGGCTCGACCGTGCCCGGCGTGCAACCGGAGCCCGGACCGCAGCGTCCCCGGCGCCGCTGGCGTACCGCTCTGGCCGTGATCGTGGCCGCCGGACTGGTGGGCGCGGGCGCGGCGTTCGGGATTCTTCAGTTCGCCGACCGGGGCGGTGAGCAGGGCGGTCAGGGCGGCACCACGCAGAACGGCAAGGAGCGTACGGAAGGGGCCGTGCCCAAGGACTGGGTGCGCGTCAACGACGACGTCGCGGGCTTCAGCCTGCTCCTGCCGCCGGACTTCAAGCGCCGCACCTTCGGCGACCAGATCGACTACACCCCGGACAACGGCCGCCACCTGCTGCGCATCGGCGTCAGCGAGAAGCCCCCGCACGAGAACTCGTACATCCACGCCGTCAACCTGGAGAAGCAGGGGATGGGGCGGCTGCCCACGTACGAGCGGGTGCAGTTGGAGTCGAACACCTTCCGTGGAAACCCGGGCGCCATCTGGGAGTTCAGCTGGACCGAGACCGAAGGGGTCGGCAAGGGCGAGCGGCGGGCGATCGACCAGTTCTACATCGCGGAGGACGGCACCGAGTACGCGATCTACATGGCCGGACCGGCGTCGGACTGGGACAGGACGCGGGAGCAGTTCGAGCATGTGCTGCGCGGCTGGCGACCGTAGGGGGCGTCTCCCCGATCCTTGCGGGCCCGCGACGCCTGGCCCGCACCGGCGGGGTGTGAGCTGGACCCATAAGCAGAGTGGCCGACACCCATAGCCTCGGCGGCAGTCCGTCGTGACGTGAGGGATTGACCGTACGGGTGTGCGGCATGATGAAGTCATGGCGAGCGAGCGGGGCAACAGCCGCTTGATAGCGGGCCGTTACCGGTTGGGGGAGCAACTGGGCCGGGGCGGCATGGGGGTTGTCTGGCGTGCCACGGACGAGCTGCTCGCCCGGCAGGTGGCCGTCAAGGAGGTCGTCCTCGACCCCTCGCTCTCCTTCGACGAGGCCCGGCAGCTGCGCGAGCGGACCCTGCGCGAGGCGCGGACGATAGCGCAGATCCACCATCCGCACGTGATCGTCGTCTACGACGTCCTGGTCCAGCACGGGCGCCCGTACATCGTGATGGAGCTGATCGAGGGCGGCTCGCTCGCCGACCGGCTCGACGGGGACGGCCCGTTGGGCACCGAGGAGGCGGCCCGGCTCTGCCTCGCGCTGCTCGGCGCGCTGCGCGCGGCGCACAGCGAGGGCGTGCTGCACCGCGACCTCAAGCCGGGCAACGTCCTGATGGAGGCCGGTTCGGGCCGCGTCGTGCTCACGGACTTCGGGATCGCCCAGGTCGCCGGGGCCTCGACGCTCACCGAGCACGGCTCCTTCGTCGGCTCGCCGGAGTACACGGCGCCGGAGCGGATGTCGGGCGGCGCGGCCGGGCCCGAGTGCGACCTGTGGTCGCTCGGCGTACTGCTCTGCGCCGCTCTGACCGGCCGCTCGCCGTTCCAGCGGGACACGCTGGGCGGGATCATCGCCGCGGTCATGATGGAGGACCTGCGCCCGCCCAGTGCCGCGGGCCCGCTGCTGCCGGTCGTCCGCGGGCTCCTGGAGCGCGACCCGGAGCGCAGGATCGACGCGGCGGAGGCGGAACGGCTCCTTCGGGCGTACGTGGAGACGGGCGTCGTCCCCTACGCACCCGAGCGGCGCGGCCTCTACGCATCCGAGCGGCGCGGCCTCCCGCCCGCCTTCGCCCCGCTGCGCACCGCCGTCCCGCGCCGTACGGCGGACCCGGCGGGTCCCACGCGCGCGTGGCGCCCAAAACGGCCACCACGCGCGCGTGCCGCACTGCTCGCCGGGGCCCTGGTGGCGGTGCTCGCGGCTGCCGGGGTGGTCGCGGGGGTGCTGCTGTCCGACGGGGGCGACGACGGGGACGACGGCAGGCCGCACCCGTCGGACTCGCTCGGCACGCACACGCCGACGCCGACGCCGACGGTCACGGTGACCCGGGTGCCGACCGGCACGGGCTCCGCACCCGCCGGGTACCGCCTGGTGCACGACCCGGCGGGGTTCTCGCTGGCCGTGCCGGAGGGGTACGTGCGCGCGTCCGAGCCGCCGCGGATCTTCTACGGCTCGCCCGGCGAGGCCTTCCGGATCGGGGTGCGGGAGGCCGGTCCCGTACCGGGTGGCCCGTCGGCCGCGCTGCGCGAGGCGCATGAGCAGGGTCCGCGCACGCACGCCGGGTACCGCGCGGGCACGACCGCCGCGAGCCGGCACGACGAACACCCCGCCGCCCGCTGGGAGTTCACCTGGGACGGGCCGGGCGACGGCTGGGGCGCGCGCCGCGAGCTGCACGTGGCGTGGGAGGAGGGCGGCCGGAGGTACGAGGTGTCGGTGTCGGCGCCCGTGGGCCGCGCGCAGGAGGCGCGGCGCCATCTCGACCGGGCCCTGGACACGTTCGAGCGGGTCCCCGCGGGCTGAGCGCCGGTCCGGGCAAAAACCCTGTACGCGGACGAACCCGGCGGCCCGGGTCACGAGTCAGTGACCGCTGTCGTACCTGCGTGGAACCATGGACGGGCACCGCGATAAGGATGGACACATGAGCAACCACGGGGGAACGCCCTACGGACAGCACGACCCGACGAGCTACGGCCTGCAGCCGCCGCAGCCCCCGCCGGGCGCTCCGGGGCCGTACGGCACCCCCGGCGATCCGTACGCGGCGCAGCAGCACGCCCAGCAGGAGACCGCGGCGTACGGCCAGAACCAGGGTCCGGGCCAGAACCAGGGCCAGAACCACGGCCAGAACCAGGGTCCGGGGCAGAACCACGGCCAGAACCACGGGCCGGGCGGCCAGAGCCACGGCGGCCCGCACGCCCCCACGCCCCCTCCGCCTCCGCAGCCGCACGCCATCCCCACGCAGGTCGCGCCCCAGCAGCAGGCGCAGCCCGACCCGGGCGCGGGCCGCCTGATCGCGGGCCGCTACCGCCTGCTGTCCAAGCTTGGCCACGGCGGCATGGGCACCGTGTGGCGGGCCAAGGACGAGACGGTGGACCGCGAGGTGGCCGTCAAGGAGCCGCGCATCCCGGACCACCTGCCGGAGCGGGAGCGGGCCAACGCCTTCGAGCGGATGCGCCGCGAGGCACGGGCCGCGGCGAAGCTGGACCACCCGGCCGTGGTGAACGTGCACGATGTCGCGGTCGAGGACGGCCAGCCCTGGATCGTCATGGAGTTCGTGCAGGGCCGCTCCCTCGGGGAGGTGCTGCAGGAAGGCACTCTCAGCGGCAGCGAGGCCGCCCGGATCGGCCTCGAAGTGCTCGGCGCCCTGGAGGCGGCGCACGCGGCGGGTGTCCTGCACCGGGACGTGAAGCCGGACAACGTGATGCTCGGCCGGCACGACCGCGTCGTCCTGACCGACTTCGGTATCGCCCAGATCGAGGGCGAGACCAACCTGACGGACACCGGCAGCTTCGTCGGCTCGCCCGAATTCATCGCGCCCGAGCGGGTGTTGGGGCAGCGCCCCGGCCCGGCCTCGGACCTGTGGTCGCTCGGCGTGGTGCTCTACGCCGCGACGGAGGGCGTCTCGCCGTTCCGCCGCAACAACACCCCGGCGACGCTCCAGTCGGTGATCAACGCGACGCCCGCAGCGCCGAACGCCGCGAAGGGCCCGCTGGCCGACGCCGTCAACCGGCTCCTGATCAAGGACCCGAACCAGCGCCCGGCGGCCCCGCAGATCCGCCAGCTCCTGGAAGCGGCCACGCGCCCACCGGCGCCGACGCGCACCCAGGCCGTGGGCACGGCACGCGGTCCGGTGGACGGCGTGCGGGTCAGCCGCAAGGTGCTGCTGGGCGGTGTGGCGGTGGTGCTGGCGTCCGTGGTCGCCGCGGCACTGGTGATCGCGGATCCGTTCGCGGGGGCGGTGGCGGACGCGGAGGGCTGGAAGGCCAAGGAGTTCAAGGGAGTCGGCGGCTCCGTCGCGCTGCCTGCGCACTACGTGCAGACCGATGCCCCTGATCCAGACATGGACCAGGGCGAGCACTTCGCTGAGTACAGCGACCCGAGCGGCGTGATCAATGTCCAACTGCGCCTGTACAAGAAGGCGGAGGACGACTCCGAGATCGCCAGCAGCGCGGCGGCCGAGGCGTTCGATGACGCGGAGGGGCTGCGGGGCGGCACGTCCTCCTCACACGACATCCTGCCGGACGCCGACATGGAGTCGGCCAAGGTCGTCACCAAGAACGACTTGAAGTACCAGGAGCGGAAGGCCGCCGAGAACACCGTCCGGTATGAGGTGGACCCCGACGAGATCAAGATCCCTCGCGAGGCCAGGATCTTCTACTACCGCACCAAGTCTGGGGACATGTACAAGCTCACAGTCAGGTACCCGGGCAAGGGCGACATGACCGAGCGAGGCCGTGAAGTCGCCCAAGCCGCGATCGACAGCCTGAAGATCGACAAACTCTGACCGAGCGGGGCCAGGGGTGCTGACAACACCCCTGATCAGCCCCTTTGCTGCCAGCGCCCACTGGCGCGATGTGCGCACCCCGTGAAACCTCGTTACCGACGGGTACCCAAAAGGTTTCCGGGGTCGTACGCTCACGCCCATGACGGACTCGCAGGCTCCCGCCCAGGGCACGAACGACACGCAGGACGACACGCACGGCACGAGCGACACCGGCACCAACCCCGTCGCTCCGGCGCCCGCAGGCGCGCGTACCGCGGACGATGTGGTCACGCCGGAGCTGATAGCCCAGCTCACCCGTGACGTCGTCGGATCCGGGCGGACCGCCAACCACACGCCGTTCACCGGCGAGAAGCTGGCGGACCTGCCCGAGTCCACGCCCGAGGACGTCGAGCGGGCCTTCGAGCGGGCGCGCGCCGCGCAGCGCGCCTGGGAGGCGACGCCCGTGCGCAAGCGCGCGGCGGTGCTGCTCCGCTTCCACGACCTGGTGCTGCAGCGGCAGGCCGAGGTCCTCGACCTGATCCAGCTGGAGACCGGCAAGGCCCGCCTGCACGCCCACGAGGAGGTGCAGGCCGTCGCGGTCGCCGCCCGGCACTACGGCCGCAAGGCCCCCTCGTACCTGCGCTCGCGCAGTCACACCGGGGCCGTGCCGACGCTCACCAAGGTCGTCGAGAACCGGGTGCCGCGCGGCGTCGTCGGCCAGATCGCGCCGTGGAACTACCCGTTCGAGCTGTCCGTCGGCGACGCGCTCCCGGCGTTCGTGGCCGGCAACGCCGTCGTGATGAAGCCCGACACCGAGACCTGCCTGACCGCCCTGTGGGCGCGTGACCTGCTGATCGAGGCGGGGCTTCCGGCCGAGGTGTTCCAGGTCGTGCTCGGCGAAGGCCCGGTCGTGGGACCGGAGTTGGTCAAGTACGCCGACTACGTCTCGTTCACCGGCTCCACTCGCACCGGCCGCGAGGTCGCCCAGGGCGCAGCCGCCCGGCTCGTCGGCGTCTCCCTCGAACTCGGCGGCAAGAACGCCATGCTGGTCCTCCAGGACGCCGACGTGGACAAGGCCGCGGCCGGCGCCGTGCGCGCCTGCTTCTCGTCCGCGGGCCAACTCTGCATCTCCATCGAGCGGTTGTACGTCCACGAGTCGATCGCCGACGAGTTCGTGGCCCGCTTCGCCGCCCGTACCCGCGCGATGCGCCTCGGCACGTCCCTCGCGTACGGCGCGGACATGGGCTCCCTGGTCGGCGAGCGGCAGCTGGAGACCGTGAAGCGGCACGTCGAGGAGGCCGTGGCCAAGGGCGCCACGCTCGTCGCGGGCGGCACGGCCCGCCCGGACATCGGCCCGTATTTCTACGAGCCGACCATCCTCGACGGAGTCGAGGCCCCGATGGCCGTGTGCACCGAGGAGACCTTCGGCCCGGTCGTCTCCGTCTACCGCTTCAGCGACGAGGACGAGGCGATCGAGCTCGCCAACTCCACCTCGTACGGCCTGAATTCCTCGGTGTGGACGAAGGACGGCCGCCGCGGCCGCGCCGTCGCCGCCCGGCTGCGCACCGGCACGGTCAACGTCAACGAGGGCTACGCCCCGGCGTACGGCAGCGTCCAGTCCCCGATGGGCGGAATGAAGGACTCCGGCCTCGGGCGGCGGCACGGCTCCGAGGGCATCCTCAAGTACACCGAGGCACAGACCGTGGCCACCCAGCGGATCATGCCGATGGCCCCGTCCTTCGGCATGGACGACGAGAAGTACGCGGCGTTCATGAGCCGCAGCCTGCGCGCGATGAAGGCCTTCCGCCTGCGCTGACCCCTGCGCTGCCCTCTGCGGCAGTACGCGTCTGACCTGCACGTTTCTACGGAGGTATCGGTGTCACAGGACGAGTCTGTCCAGAACCAGGCGGGCTGGGACGAGGCCGACGGGACGTACGACTACGACGTCCTGGTCGTGGGCTCGGGTTTCGGCGGCGCTGTCTCGACGCTGCGCCTGACCGAGAAGGGCTACCGCGTCGGCGTCCTGGAGGCGGGCCGCCGCTTCACCCGTTCCGAGCTGCCGAGGAACTCCTGGGACCTGAAGAACTATCTGTGGGCCCCGGCTCTCGGCCTGTACGGCATCCAGCGCATCCATCTGCTCGGCAACGTGATGGTGCTCGCGGGCGCGGGCGTCGGCGGCGGCTCCCTGAACTACGCCAACACCCTGTACGTACCGCCCGCGCCGTTCTTCAACGACCCGCAGTGGCGCGACATCACGGACTGGCAGGAGGAGTTGAAGCCGTACTACGACCAGGCCCAGCGGATGCTCGGCGTGCGGCTCAACCCCACGATGACCCCCTCCGACGTCCATCTGAAGGCGACGGCCGAGGCGATGGGCGTCGGCGACTCCTTCCACATGGCGCCCGTCGGCGTCTTCTACGGCGACGGCAACGACGCGGCCGGCGAGGCGAAGGCCAAGCCGGGCGGCGAGGTCCCCGACCCGTACTTCGGCGGCGCGGGCCCCTCCCGCAAGGCCTGCACCGAGTGCGGCGAGTGCATGACGGGCTGCCGGCACGGCGCGAAGAACACCCTGAACGAGAACTACCTCCACCTCGCCGAGCAGGCGGGCGCGACCATCCACCCGATGACCTCGGTCGTCTCGGTCACCGAGGACTCCCGCGGCGGCTTCGCCGTGGCCACCCTGCCCACGAACGACAAGCGCAAGGGCAAGGGCCGTGTCTTCCGCGCGGAGCGCGTGGTGATCGCGGCCGGTACGTACGGCACGCAGACCCTCCTGCACCGCATGAGGGACAACGGCCTGCTGCCGCACATCTCGGAGCGGCTCGGCGATCTGACCCGCACCAACTCCGAGGCCCTGGTGGGTGCGCAGACCGACAACCGGCGCTACAAGAAGCGCCACGGCGCCGCCAAGGTGGACTTCACGCAGGGCGTCGCGATCACGTCGTCCATCCACCCCGACGGCGACACCCACATCGAGCCGGTGCGCTACGGCAAGGGCTCGAACGCGATGGGCGGCATGACGGTCCTCCAAGTCCCTTACAGCTCGCGGCGGGTGGCCGCCTGGCTGGCCAACTGCGCCAAGCATCCCGTCCAGTCGCTGCGTTCGCTCTCCAACCGGCGCTGGTCGGAGCGGACCATCATCGGCCTGGTCATGCAGTCCCTGGACAACTCCTTGACCACGTACCGCAAGGAAAAGGGCCTGGGCAAGGGCCTGTTGACGGCGCGGCAGGGCCACGGCGCGCCCAACCCCAACCAGATCCAGGCGGCCACCGAGGCGGCCTCGCTGCTCGCCAAGGAGATCAACGGCTTCGCCGGGTCCAACATCGGCGAGCTGATGGGCACCCCGCTGACCGCCCACTTCCTCGGCGGCTGCCCGATCGGCGCCGACGCGAAGAGCGGCGTCATCGACCCGTACCACCGGCTCTACGGGCACCCCGGCATCTCGGTCGTCGACGGCGCCGCGGTCTCCGCGAACCTCGGGGTGAACCCGTCCCTGACGATCACCGCACAGGCCGAGCGCGCCATGTCGTTCTGGCCGAACAAGGGCGAGGACGACCGGCGCCCCGCCCAGGGCCGGGCCTACCAGCGCCTCGCCGCGGTGGAGCCCAAGTCCCCGACGGTCCCCGCGGCCGCCTTCGGCGCGCTGAAGCTCCCGTTCCTGGGGATGCCTGCGGTGCCGCCGAAGAAGTAGCCGCGCCACTCCACGTACGACGAAGGGACCTGCACCCCCCTCCGAGTGCAGGTCCCTTGTCGCTGGGGGGCACCTCCCGGCCGGAGGCTGGGGGTGGGAGTTCAGGCGCTGTTACGCGACCGCGCCCTCACTCCGGCGACGCTTGACGGCGAAGACGACACCGGCGCCGGCGACGATCGTGATGCCGCCGATCAGGCCGATGGTCGGCAGCGCCGAGCTCGAGCCGGTCTCGGCGAGGCTGCCGGTGACCTCGGCGGCCTTGTCCTTGCTCGGCTTCTCCGCCGGAACCGGAACCTTGCCGCCTTCCTGCGGCTCGGTGCCGCCGGTGGGGGTGCCCGCGCCGACGATCTGGAACTTGTACGCGACCTGGCCGAAGCCGACGCACTCGGCGTCCTCGTCGCTGTACACGCTGCCGCCGAGCGAGAAGCCGGCGCCGACCGGGGCGCTCTTCTTGACGTTCAGACGCAGCGGGATGTCGACTTGGTACTCGGGCTCGAGCGAGTCCGTCCAGCCGACGAAGCCGGCGGTGTGGCCGTCGGTACCGATCCGCTCCCAGGCACCGGTCTCCGGGTTGAGGGCCTGCAGCTCGACCTGGCGGGTCTTGAAGACGTTCTCGCCCTCCTTGTCGGCGGAGGCACCGGCGACGAAGAAGAGGTCCTTGACGGTGGTGTCGGAGTTGTTCGCGACCGTCATCTCGAACTTGTGCCAGCCGGAGCCGCGGTTGATCTTGCCGGGCAGGCCCTTGATGTCGACGTCGACCTTGGAGTCGGTGCACTCACTGGGCTCGGTCGGCTCCTCCGTGGGCTCCTCCGTGGGCTCGTCGGTCGCCGACTCGGTCGGCTCCGGGGCGCTCTCGGAGGCGGTCGGCTCCTCGGTGGGCGCCTCGGTGGGCTCTTCCGTGGGCTCCTCGGACGGCTCGGTCGTCTCCGACTCGCTCGGCTCGACCGTCGGGTCCTCGGTGGGCTCGGTCTCGGGGGCGCTGACGGTCGGGGACGGGTCCGTCCCCTCCGTCGCGAAGGCGGCCGGGGCCGCGAGCAGCGCGACCGGGGCTATGACTGCCGTAGCGGCCGCGGTGGCCATGACACGGCGAAGCTTCATGGAAGACCTCGGAAAGTCCGGCGTACCGCTGGTGCGGTACGGAGGTGGAGGCCTCCGCGGTGGGGCGCGGGAGTGGCCGTTGGTACGCATGCATGACCTGTGAAGGGAGTGCATGGTTGCGTCACCCCTCACAGAATCTTTATGTGACGTGGATCACCGAGGCTGGCCGAGGCTGCGCCCCCGGGAACGGCGAAGGGCCCCGCAGAGTGCGAGCTGCGGGGCCCTTTGCTGACAGCACCGACGTCAGGGCAGCGTCGGTGCCGCGGGGCGGCGCCGGGGGGTGCGCCGCTGGTTTCGGGGAGCCGGTCGGCGACCCGGCGCACAAGGGGCGCTCAAGTGGTCTCGACCAATGGCAATGAAGTTGTGGATCACGGCACTGGGGAGGTGCCTCTTACGCATCGTGCTGGATGATCCGGGGCCCGCGCAACCGTTTCGGCCACTTCTGGCCAGTTGTCGAGCCGTCGGCCGGCTCCGGGCGTCCCCGGAGCCGACCAATCTTTCCCTCGTGACCGGGCTGCTGTCCCCTGCCGTCCGGTCACTCTGGAGCGAGGTCCCACGACGCACGGCACCATCCGTACGTCTCATCGCTCCAGCGGAGCCACGCGTGGTTCTTTCGGGCCCGCCCCTGGCTGGCACGGACATCGGGACCAACGAAGCCCGCCGCGCGGCGGTCACGCGCCGTACGGGTGAGAGCGCACCCGAACTCAGGTCCGGCCGAACGCGGATGCGGAGGAGGCGTCCAGGGGTGCCCAGGAGGTGCTCCGGGGGTGCTCCGGGGGTGCTCCGGGGGTTCAGACCCGGCCGCGGCACAGTTCGAGCAGAGTCATCGCGAGCGCGGTGCCGGGCTTGCCGAGGGCGTCGCTGTAGTGGCCGAGGATCTCCATCTCGCGGGAGAGGTTCACGCGGCGGCCGCCCGACGTGATCCGGGACTCCTGGATCACCGCCGAGACGGCCATGCGTTCCTGTACGAGACCGATGATGCGGTCGTCGAGCGCGTCGATCCGCTCCCGCTCGCCGCCGATCAGCTCGGCGGCCTCGACGGTGTGGGCGCCGGTGCGCTCGGCGGGAGTGGCAGCGGGGGCGGCGGTGGCAGTGGTGGCCGCGGTGGCAGTGGTGAGGGTCGTCATGATCGGGGCTCCGGTTCTGGTGGTCACGGTGTGCCCCGGGGGACGCGGCCCCGGAAACGACAGACGCCCCGGAGCCTTGTCGGCCCGGGGCGCCTGGGAAGTCGCTTCAGTGGATCAAGCAGCACGACCATGGCAGCCGGTGGGCCCGGTGCCATAGGTAAACGCGACGTACGCGAAGGTCTGCTTGTTCACGGGGACAGTATTGCCGCACCCGCGCCCGCCGGGTCAAGGCGGGCCGGAGCGGGGCTCGGATGGTGAGACGGGCCGGAGCGGGGCTCGGATGGTGAGACGGGCCCGCGCGGCGAGGGCGGCGAGGGCGGCGAGGGCGGTTCGGACGGAGTGACGAAGGGGTACTTCCGCGCGCCGTTAGAATCGACAAGTAGAGACCCCCTCCCCACCGCCGGAAGGCCGCCGCAGTGCCAGCAGTGTCTGCACCCTCATCTGCCGCCCCCGACACCGTCCTGGTCGTCGACTTCGGTGCGCAGTACGCCCAGCTCATCGCCCGCCGCGTGCGGGAGGCCCGGGTCTACAGCGAGATCGTCCCGAGCACCATGCCGGTCGCCGAGATGCTCGCCAAGAACCCCGCGGCGATCATCCTCTCCGGCGGCCCCTCGTCGGTGTACGCGGAGGGCGCCCCGAGCCTCGACCGCGCGCTCTTCGAGGCCGGCGTCCCGGTCTTCGGCATGTGCTACGGCTTCCAGCTGATGGCCCAGACCCTGGGCGGCACCGTCGACGACAACGGCGCCCGTGAGTACGGCGGCACGCCGCTGCACGTCTCGAAGGCCGGCTCGACCCTCTTCGAGGGCACCCCGACCGAGCAGTCCGTGTGGATGTCGCACGGCGACGCCTGCTCCGCCGCCCCCGAGGGCTTCACCGTCACGGCGTCCACCGAGGTGGTCCCGGTCGCGGCCTTCGAGAACGACGAGAAGAAGCTGTACGGCGTGCAGTACCACCCCGAGGTGATGCACTCCACGCACGGCCAGCAGGTCCTCGAGCACTTCCTGTACCGCGGCGCCGGCATCGAGCCGAACTGGACCACGGGCAGCGTCATCGAGGAGCAGGTCGAGGCGATCCGCGCCCAGGTCGGCGACAAGCGCGCGATCTGCGGCCTCTCCGGCGGCGTCGACTCCGCGGTCGCCGCGGCCCTCGTGCAGAAGGCCATCGGCTCCCAGCTGACCTGCGTGTACGTCGACCACGGCCTGATGCGCAAGGGCGAGACCGAGCAGGTCGAGAAGGACTTCGTCGCCGCGACGGGCGCGAACCTGAAGGTCGTCGACGCCAGCGAGCGGTTCCTGACCGCGCTCGCCGGGGTCTCGGACCCGGAGACCAAGCGCAAGATCATCGGCCGTGAGTTCATCCGCGTCTTCGAGCAGGCGCAGCTGGAGATCCTCCAGGAGGAGGGCCCCGAGGTCGCGTTCCTGGTCCAGGGCACCCTCTACCCGGACGTCGTCGAGTCCGGCGGCGGCACCGGCACCGCGAACATCAAGTCCCACCACAACGTGGGCGGCCTCCCCGAGGACATCGAGTTCGAGCTCGTCGAGCCGCTGCGGCAGCTGTTCAAGGACGAGGTCCGCATGGTCGGCCAGGAGCTCGGCCTGCCCGACGAGATCGTGCAGCGCCAGCCGTTCCCCGGCCCCGGCCTCGGTATCCGTATCGTCGGCGAGGTCACCAAGGACCGGCTCGACCTGCTGCGCGAGGCCGACGCCATCGCCCGCGAGGAGCTGACCGTCGCCGGTCTCGACCGCGAGATCTGGCAGTGCCCGGTCGTCCTCCTCGCCGACGTCCGCTCGGTGGGCGTGCAGGGCGACGGCCGTACGTACGGCCACCCGATCGTCCTGCGCCCGGTCTCGTCCGAGGACGCCATGACGGCCGACTGGACGCGTATGCCGTACGACGTCCTGGCGAAGATCTCCACGCGGATCACCAACGAGGTGGCCGATGTGAACCGCGTCGTCCTCGACGTCACGAGCAAGCCGCCGGGCACGATCGAGTGGGAGTAGTCCCCCTGACTCCCTGACCCTCTGAGAGCCCCTCACGTCCGCCTGGCGGTACGGAGGGGCTCTCCGGGTTTCCAGATCTGTACGGCCAGATACGTCTCGTCCTCGATGTACGTCCGTACGACCTCGGTGAGTTCGGCGCGGAACAGGTGGAAGGCGTCCGGGTCCGGGGGTTCGACCTCGTGCGTGTAGCGGGCGCGGTCCTGCGGGTCGTGGACCTCCACGGCGCGGCCCGCGATGCGTACGTCGCCGCCGCCCATGTCCTGGCCCGCGCCCGGGTTGGCCTGGAGCGCGAAGCGGGGGTCGCGGCGCAGGTCGAGCGTCTTCAGTGAGTGCGGCATCATGCCGAGCCACAATTCGCCGTCCAGGAAGCGGACTTCGATGCCGCTGGTGCGCGGCGAACCGTCCTTGCGGAGCGTCGCGACGATGTGGTGCGTGAACGCTCGAAACGTTCCTCGACGGTCGCGGCGAGGTCGGGCTCGGCGGACGCGAAGGCTTCCCAGTTGAACGCCATGCGCTCAGTGTTGGACGTCATGCGCTCAGTGTGGGCCGGGATTCCCGACATCTCCTGTCGGGAATCCCGGCCTCCTGCGGCTACGGCTTCGGCTTCGGCTACGGCTGCGGTCAGCGCAGGTACGTGCCGAAGGCCGCGCCCGGGGCGGGAGCGCCGATGTCGCCCGGGTTCACCGCGTACGTACCGGAGACGCCGAGGCGCAGCCAGACCGCGCCCGAGCCCTGGCCGGCCGTGGTGTCCTCGTCGGGCGCGCCCGCGACCACGCCGAGGCCGGAGGGCAGCGCCACCGAGGTGCCGAAGCGGTCGCCCGCCTCCGCGACGCCCGGCACACCGGCCGTGTCCTGGTGGTACGCCTGGGCGCCGGTGCCGCTGAGGCCGGACGCGCCGCCCTTGAGCAGTACGACCGAGCCCGCGTCCTTGCCGCCGCCGGCCGCGCCCGCGAGGTCCTCGTACGGGACGCCGGCCGCGATGTCCGCGTAGCCGTCGCCGTTCACGTCGCCCGCGGCCAGCGCGTACCCGAACTGGTCGCCGTCCTCGCTCGCGCCGGGCACGCCCGCGGAGTTCTGCGTGAGCGTCTTGGTGCGGCTCGTGGAGGGCCCGGACGCGGTGCCGTAGAGGACCTTGACCGTGCCCGCGTCGTACGGCAGGTTCTCCACGACGCCGCCGGGCACGGTACGGATCACCAGGTCGCCGCGGCCGTCCTTGTCGACGTCGCCGATGGTCGCCGCGGCCGCGTCCGGCAGGGACTTGGCGGTGGTCGACAGGCCGCTCGCGGTGCCGGCCCAGAACTGGCTCGACTCCGACATCTCCTCGAAGGCGTGCGTCGTCACCAGGTCGTCCCGGCCGTCGCCGGTGATGTCGCCCGCGACCATGCCGGTGGGCTCGAAGGTGCGGCCGGTGGCCAGGTCGGCGGTGCGGGCGGGGGATCCGTCGCGCTTGAACGGGCCGTACAAGACGCGCAGTTCGCCCCATTCGGCGTCCGGGTCGCTGTCGGTGGCGACCAGGTCGGCGTGGCCGTCGCCGTCGAAGTCGCCCTCGGTGAGCGGGAATCCGCCCGCGCGCGCGGCGGCCGGCAGCGGCGTGGCCTGCTCGCCGAGGCCCTGGTCCGAGCCCCAGTGGACGACGACGGAGTTCCGGTCCTGGACCGCGAGGTCGGTGTGGCCGTCGCCGTCGAGGTCGCGCGCGGCCGTCGCGCCGCCGAACGCCGTGCCGCCCTCCGGAGTGGCCGCGGTGACCGTCTGGTGGCGGCCGCCTCCGTACACCACGGAGACATATCCGGCGCCCTCCTGGTCCCCGACCGTGGCCGAGGGCGCCGCGGAGACGACGTCCGCCTTGCCGTCGCCGTCGAAGTCCGCCTTGGGGGGCGTGCCTATGGGTGCTTTGGCGGCGGCCTGGGTCACGGCCCCGGCCCCGGCCCCGGCCCCGGCCCCGGCCTCGGTCACGGCCTCGGTCACGGCCTCGGTCGCGGGGGCCTTGGTGACTGGCGTCGCCGAGGCAGGCGCGGCGAGGGCGAGCGGGGCGGTCAGCAGGGCAGCGGCCAAAGCGCAGCCGGCGGCCAGGGTGTGGGGGCGGTGGCGCACGGTTCCTCCTGTGAAACGTGTGGTCTGCCCAGGCAGACTGCCGACCGGCCCACACGGTTGTGCGCCTGGGCGTCGCGGTCCCGTCACCGTCCTGTCATCGCCCCGTCGCCGACCCGTCGCTGTCGGCGGCTGCGCACTCTCTTCACAGGACGCCCCTGGTCACTTCGGTTGACCGACGGTAACTTCCGCCCCGTACACCAGGAATGGAGGGACGACCATGTCCGCGCCCACGCCGATACCCGTCGACCAGCTGCAGTTCGCGCTGCCACCCGTGCATGAGTCCGTCGCGGACGAGCGGCGCCACCGCAAGGAACGGCTCGCGGGCGCCCTGCGACTCTTCGGCCGATTCGGGTACGAGGACGGCGTCTCGGGTCATATCACCGCCCGGGACCCGGAGTTCACCGACTGCTACTGGGTCAACCCCTTCGGCATGCCCTTCAAGCACATCACCGTCAGTGACCTGATCCTGGTCGACGGCGCGGGCCAGGTGCTCGAGGGCCGCTATCACGTCAACCAGGCCGCCATCACCGTGCACGCCCAGGTGCACGAGGCCCGCCCGGACGTCGTGTCCGTCGCCCACTGCCACTCCCTGCGCGGCCGCGCCCTGTCCGCGCTCGGCGAGCTCCTCGAACCGATCAACCAGGAGGCCTGCGCCTTCTACGAGGACCACGCCCTGTACGACGCCGCGACGCTCGCCGCCGTCGACGCGGACGAAGGCCGCCGTATCGCCGCCGCCCTCGGCGACCGCAAGGCGGCGGTGCTGCGCAACCACGGGCTGCTCACCGTCGGCGACTCCGTCGACGCGGCCGCCTGGTGGTTCATCTCCATGGAGCGCTCCTGCCAGGTCCAGCTGGAGGCCCGCGCCGCGGGCCGCCCGGTCCTCATCGGCCACAAGGACGCGGTCGCGCTGCGCGAGCAGTTGGGTACGGACCTGGTGGCGTGGATCAACTACCAGCCGCTGTGGCAGGACGTGAGCCGGGGGGAGCCGGATCTGCTGTCGTAGGGGGCGCTTGTCGTAGGGGGCGCTTGCTGTCGGGCGGGGTGTCCGCCGCGCGCTGCGGGAAGATCGAGTCAACCTCGCGCCACGTCGCTCACCCCCTCTGACCTGACAATGCGCCCCCTGCGCTCGCTCAGTGCGACACAATTCCCCATCAAATCAAGGGCGTTGGCGGTCAAGAGGATCGTTGGATTGATGGGGAGCGCACGTGGCAGTGCAAGTGACGGAAAAGGGGGCGCACGAGGGCGGCTGCGCCTGCGGTGACTGCCCGCACGGTGCGCGCACCGGACATCGGCGGGCCGTCGCCGAATTCCTCGCCCAGCGCGACAAGTTGGCCTCCGGCGACGGCCTGCCCGCCGCCCTCGCCCACTCCGCCGCAGCCTCCCGCCAGTGGGCCTCCGACGCCCTCACCCAGTCGGCCGCCGCCGTCGCCGAGCGCGGCCGCGCCGAGGGCAGGGCCTGGCTGCACCAGATGTGGCGCCGCACCCTGCTCGCCGTTGCCGCCGCCGGAACCCTGTTCCTGCTGGCCCAGGCCCTCACCGCCATCGACTCCGGCTGGACCGCCGCCCGCACCGCCGGCGCCCTCGCCGCCGCGCTCACCGGAGGCGCTCTCCTCGCCGTCGGCCACGCGCAGCGGGCGCACGGCGGAGTGCTCGCGCCCCTCGTCGGCGAGGACAACCGGCTCTCCACCTCCCGCGCCGTCGCCGCCGCCTGGGTCCTCCTGACCGTCTTCGCCGTGCTCGTCCTCACCGCCCGCCTCGCCCTCTCCGCTCCCGGCCGCGAGCGCTCCGCCCTGCTCGACGGCCTCCAACTCGGCTTTTCTGTCGGCTTGTTGACCGTGGTGGCCGTCGTCTCCGGCGCCGCCGTACTGGTCCGCCGCGTCGTCGTCGTACGCGTCCAGGCGCAGCGGCTCCAGAAACTGCCCGCCGACCGTCCCCGCCTGTCCGACCTGATCACCGACGACGCGGGCCGCGGCAGCTTCACCGACGTCCAGTACGTGCTCGTCTCCACCGGTGCCCTCGCCTTCGCCGCCGTCCGTCTCGCCCGCGACCCCGGCCGACTGCCCGACCTGCCGTGGGGGCTCGCCGCGCTCATGTTGGTCTCGGCCGCCACCTATCTCGCGGGCAAGCTCGCCGAGGGCGGTCGGCCCGTGATCCTCTCCGTGGTCCGCGCCCGCGAGCCCGGCGACTTGGACGCACCGATCCGCACCGGCGACGACATCGAGATCCGCGGCACCGGATTCGTACCGCCCGGCGCCGGCGCCCCGGACCGTCTCGCCCGGGTGGTCGTCCGCGTCGGAGCGGTGCACGCCCATGTCCCGCTGGTTCCGGTTCCGGGCGGCTTCACCAATCCCACCGACTCGGCACTCACCGTTCCGGTCCCGGTCGATATCCCTCCCGGCCGCGTGGAAGTGCAGGTCATCACGGCGGCAGGCGTGGAGAGCAACCGCTGCGCCGTCGAGGTGACCGACTGACGCCACCTTCCCGGAACGCTCCGTTCGGCTCCAGGTACTGGTGAACCCGCCCCTTCTGTCGTACGTATGGTCTGTTGGCCGATCAACGAGAGGCGGCGGACACCATGGCGCACGGCATTCCCACCGACCCCTACATCGCACGGGCCGACGGCGGCAGCCTGAAGGCCACCCTCACCCGGCACGCCCTCCTTCCCCTGCGGATCTTCCTCGGCGTCACCTTCATCTACGCCGGACTCGACAAGCTCACCGACTCCACCTTCATGTCCGCGTCCGGCGCCGGATCCATCGCCGAGACCATGGAGGGCGTCCGCGACTCCTCGGCCATCCCCGCCCTGGTGGACCTCTCCCTGAAGAGCCCTCTCGGCTTCGGTTACGCCATCGCCATCGGCGAACTCGCCGTCGGCCTCGGCACATTGGCAGGCCTCCTCACCCGCCTCGCCGCGCTCGGCGGCGCGATGATCTCGCTGAGCCTGTGGCTGACGGTGAGCTGGGCCGTCGAGCCCTACTACTACGGCAACGATCTCGCCTATCTGATGGCCTGGCTCCCGCTGGTGCTCGCGGGCGCCCCCACGTTCTCCCTGGACGCTCTCCTGCGGGAGCGGCGGCGCCGGATCCCGTAGGTCACCGCGGCCACGACGGCCGCGAGGAACAGCCCGCCGCACACCAGCGGGATCAGTACGAACCACGGGACCTGCCACTCCCCGGTCGCGTCCCCCGCGTAGGCCACCCCCGCGGCGAGCAGGACCGCGCCCGCGACGAGCTTTCCCGGCTGGAACTCGTGCCGCAGCATGCGGGACTCCTTCGGGTGGAGAGTGCCTGCCGAGGGGTCGGTGGGCGTGTGGGTGGTGGCCGTCGGGGTGTCGGTGGGCGTGTGGGTGGTGCCCGTCGGGGTGTCGGTGGGCGTGCGGGAGGCGCCTGCAGACGAGCCGGTGGGCGTGCGGGAGGTGTCCGCCGAGGGGGCGGTGGCCGGGCGCTGGTCGCCCGTCTCGTGCTCAGGAGGTCTCACGTCTCACCTCCGCCTGTCCGACGCCCACTTCGAGTCTCAGCTCCACCGTGCCCGCCTCGGAGGTGCCTTCGGGCGGTCTCAGCGTGATGCGGCGGTCCTGGCCAGGGGCGATGTCCACGTCGTCGGATGCCTCGCCGGGCAAGCGGATGTCTCCCACGCCCACTTCGGCCCGAAGCCGTACGGTCACGTCCTTCGGCACGACCACCTCCACGCGCCCTGCCCCGACCTCGGCGGCCGTCCTCACGGTCTGGCCCTTGCGCAGGTCGAGCCCCGTGAGGTCGAGCGTGCCGACGCCCGAACCCACCTCGTACACCGGCTGCACCTGCGCCGTGCCGGTGGGGCGCCAGTCCGTGCGCGTCCAGGTCGTACCGATGTTCTCCGGCAGGATCGTCGCCACCGCGAGCAGGCCTGCCGTGAGTACCGCGAGGACGATCGAGCCCCCGCCCGTACGCCCCAGGAACGCGCTCACCGCGATGCCGAGGCCGAACACGGCGAGCGCACAGGCCAGGCCCGCCTGCAGGCTGAGGCCGAGCGAGCCGGCGCCCCCGTGATCGCTCCAGGTGAGTCCGGTGCCGAGCACCCCGGCGAGCAGGGCGAGCAGGAAGACCCAGCCGCCGATCCAGCGCGGCCCGCGCGGCTTCGGCTTGGGGAAGGGCTTGGGGACCGTCGGGCGGTACGTCCGGTGGTACGGGCCCGGCGGCATGGCGATCCGGGGGCCCTTGGTGCCGTCGATGAAGTCCACCGGGTACTCGATCGTGTGGTCGACCGGACCCCATGCGTACCCCGTGCCTCCGTCGTGCGTGCCGTCCTTCACTATCGGGTCCCGCCACCACGACCAGACTCCCGTGACCGGCGGGGCCTGGGCCTCCGGCGGGGCGTCGGCGACCGACTGTGCCGTGACCGGGGCGGCGTGGGTGTCGCGGCGGGTCTGCGACCAGTACCCCGCGCCCGCGAGCAGTAGGGCGAGCACCGCCGCGAACGTGAGCACCCCGCCGTTGTTCAGCATGGACAGGAAGACGCCGCAGCCGATGAGCGCGCAGAGCAGGGCGGACAGGCCGGCGCCGGAGACCCGGCCGGTGAGCAGCTTGCGACCCTCGCTCTCCTCGTCCCCGTCGAGCGGGAGGAGCAGCCATGCGAAGCCGTAGAAGATCAGGCCGAGGCCGCCCGTGACGGCGAGCACGGCGAGGCCGATACGGAAGATCACCGGGTCCATGTCGCAGTGCCGACCGAGGCCCGAGCAGACACCGCCGAGCATGCGGTGCGACCGCTCGCGGCGCAGCCCCGGCGGGGCGCTCGGCTCGGCGGCGCTCGCCCCGGCCAGGTCCTGATCGTTCATGTGTCCATGGTGACGGGACGAGGCCGGCTTCGGCAGACGGGACGACCCTGGTCCGACCCTGATATCCGACCCCGAGATCGATTCGGGGCGCCAGGGGCGCGAACCCGGAGTGGCCCGGAGCGGACCCGGGGCGCGCGACCCGACGGTGCGCGCGGGAGACCGGGGCGAGGGGTGGCCGGGCCGAGGGGAGGCCGGGGCTGAGGGGGCAGGACGGCCGGGGCTCTGACCGAGGGCCGGCGCGCGTCGACGCGCACTCGCCGGACCCAGCCGACGGCCGGCCGGAGATCAGGGACGTCTCGGGGGCGGACCCTGATGTCTTCCGTCGTGCACCGTGTGACCATCGATGGCATGCCGACCGCCGCCCCCGCCACCGAGGATCCCCAGCCGCTGCGCAAGCTCTACCGCAGCGGCGAGGGCCGTTGGCTCGGGGGAGTCGCGCGCGGGCTCGCGGGCCATCTCGGGCTGCCGGTGATCTGGGTGCGCCTCGTCTTCGTCGGCCTGTTCCTCGCCGACGGCCTGGGCGCGCTCCTGTACGCCGCGTTCTGGTTCTTCGTCCCGCTCGGCGTCGGGGGTGTCGGGGGTGTCGGGAGTGTCGGAGGTGTCGGCGCGGCGGGCGTGGGCGGGGCGGCCGAGCGGCAGCACGCCGTGACGACGGAGGTCGGTCCCGACGGCCGCCGCAAGCTCGTCGTACGCAAGGTCGACAGGGGCCAGTTGATCGCGCTGCTCGCCATGGTCGTCGTCGCGATGGTCTTCGTCAGCACTGTCGACGTGAGTGGCCCCGGCAAGGTCTATCTCTGGCCGGTGCTCCTCGTGGCCGCGGGTGTGGCCCTGGTCTGGCGGCAGGCGGACAACGCCCGCAGGGCCCGCTGGATGGAGGTCGGCCGCCGCAGACGCACGCTGAACCTGGCCCGCACCGCCGCCGGTGTCGTCCTCGTCGGCACCGGCGTCACCGGCATCTTCGTCCTGCAGGGCTCCCTCCAGAACCTCGGCGCCGTGCTGCAGGCGGCCCTCGCCGTCCTGGTGGGTATCGCCCTGCTCGCGGGCCCTTACCTCGTCCGTATGACACAGGACCTTTCCGAGGAACGCCTGATGCGCATCCGGGCCCAGGAGCGCGCCGAAGTCGCCGCGCACGTGCACGACTCGGTGCTGCACACCCTGACCCTGATCCAGCGCAACGCGGAGAGCCCCGGCGAGGTCCGCAGGCTGGCCCGCGCCCAGGAGCGCGACTTGCGCACCTGGCTGTACAAACCCAGCGGCAAGGACGACGAGAACGAGCCGGAGAACCTCGCCGACGCGGTGCGCAGGGCGGCCGCCGAGGTGGAGGACAAGTACGGCGTCCCCATCGAGGTGGTCGTCGTCGGCGACTGCGAGCTGGACGAGAAGCTCTCCGCCCAACTGCAGGCCGCGCGGGAAGCGATGGTCAACGCCGCCAAGTACGGTGGCGAGGGCGGCGCCGTCCAGGTCTTCGCGGAGGTCGAGGGACGGACGGTCTTCGTGTCGGTGCGCGACCGCGGCCCGGGATTCGACCTGGACGCGGTGCCCGCGGACCGCATGGGCGTACGGGAGTCGATCATCGGCCGCATGCAGCGCAACGGCGGTACGGCCCGGCTGCGTACGGTGCCTGGCGGGGGCACGGAAGTCGAGTTGGAGATGGAGAGGGCGACCACGGCATGAGTGACGCGACCGAACAGACTCAGGGCGAGCCCGAGCGTGAGCCCGGCGCGCGCCGGGTGAAGGTCGTCCTGGTCGACGACCACCGGATGTTCCGCGCGGGAGTCCAGGCGGAGATCGGCCGTACGGAGACCACGGGCGTCGAAGTCGTCGGCGAGGCAGCCGACGTGGAGCAGGCCGTCACCGTGATCACGGCCACCCGCCCCGAGGTCGTGCTGCTCGACGTCCATCTGCCGGGTGGCGGCGGCGTCGAGGTGCTGCGGCGCTGCGCCCCGCTCATGGCGGACCCGGAGAACCCGGTGCGCTTCCTCGCCCTCTCGGTCTCCGACGCCGCCGAGGACGTCATCGGCGTGATCCGCGGCGGCGCGCGTGGATACGTGACGAAGACGATCACCGGTACCGACCTGGTCGACTCCATCTTCCGTGTGCAGGAAGGCGATGCGGTGTTCTCGCCGCGCCTGGCCGGCTTCGTCCTGGACGCCTTCGCGTCCACGGACTCCCCGCCGGTCGACGAGGACCTGGACCGCCTCACCCAGCGCGAGCGCGAGGTGCTGCGCCTGATCGCCCGCGGGTACGCGTACAAGGAGATCGCCAAGCAGCTGTTCATCTCCGTGAAGACGGTCGAGTCCCATGTCTCGGCCGTACTGCGGAAGTTGCAGCTGTCCAACCGGCACGAGCTGACGCGGTGGGCCACGGCGAGGCGGCTGGTCTGAGGGCTGCGGCCCCAGGCGTTCGGGGCCTCGGGGGAAGGATTACCGAGACCGTCCGAGCCGCGACATGACCCACTGCCGGTGCCCGAACGCCTTGCGGATGCCCAGGAGTCCGGTCACCCAGATGATCACCCCGCCGCCCATGCCCAGGAGCACCTGGAACACCGCGTCCGCACCGGACGCGGTGGCGGCCGAGGCGTAGGAACTCAGGATTCCGAGCCCGCACAGCAGGAACGACAGCAGCATCCAGGTCAGGCTGAGCCCGGGGGAGCGGAGGCGGTTGTCGGCCGCCGGGTCGGAGTCCAACGCCAGCCACGCGTCGGTGAGTTGCCGTATGCGCCGTTGTCTTCGGAACCACAGGACCGTGACGACCACGGCCGGAGCCATGATGGCGAGGCCCACGACCGCGACGAGCAGGGCGAACAGCACGTCGAGCGGGAAGCCCCCTGAAGTGGATGCCATCTGCACGGCGCCCGCGACCCCCGACCAGCCGCACAGCGCCAGCAGCGCCATGAGCCACAGCACGCCGAGCTGAGCCAGGCCGAGGCCGCGGCGGTGCAGGACCGTCAACGCACCGGCTCTGTCGGAGAGCAGCGAGCCGCGGTCCGGCCACGTGCGCAGATGCGGTGGCGGAGGAGGTGGAGGAAGGGGAACGCGGGACATGCGGGCGAACGTACCGCACAGGTGTTCCCGCTCGCCCGGCCTGTGGATAACTCCGCCCGCGGGCCTGTGGACAGCTTCGGAGAACGTCGGCGGTGCCCCCTAGCATGGCTGACCATGAACACCTCCTCCGGCGCTCCCGCCAGGCCCCGCCCCCAGCTCGCCCTCGTCTGGCCGACCGAGGAGGAGGCTCAACTCCGGCTCGGAATACACCGGTTGATAGGCGACGTCACCGCGGACGGCGGCGCCATCGGCTATCTCGCCCCGCCGCCGCGGGACGAGACGGACGCCTGGCTGGGCGCCGTGCTCGCCGATGTGCGGGCCGGCGACGCGGCGTTCGCGGTGGCCACGGTCGACGGCAGGGTCGCGGGCTGCGGCCTCTGGCAGCGCCGGGGCGCTGTCGCGACGTACCGACACAGCGGTGAGCTGCGGCAGTTGATGACGCATCCGGCGGCGCGCGGGCTCGGCCTCGGCCAGCGGCTGGTCTCCGGCCTGGTGGAACACGCGCGTACGGCAGGTCTGGAGCTGCTGACCCTCGGCGTGCGCGGGAACAACCAGTCGGCCATCGAGCTGTACTCCCGCCTCGGCTTCCGCGAGTGGGGCAGACTCCCGGGCGGTATCGCGGTGGGCGAGGAGCGGTTCGACGACGTGAAGATGTGGCTGCCGCTGGGCGACCTCAGGCCCGCCGAGCGGTAGCGGCGGGTGCGAGCGGATCGGGCTCAGGACACCCGCGTAGCCCCGGAGAACGGCATCGAGTCCACCGGGGCGAGCCGCACCGGAGCGTTCGGGTTGGGGGCGTGGATCATCTGCCCGCCTCCCACATAGAGGCCGACATGACTGATGCCGGAGTAGAAGAACACCAGGTCACCGGGGGCGAGTTCGGAGCGCGAGACGCGCTGCCCGGCATTGATCTGCGTGTACGTCGTCCGCGGCAGGGAGACGCCCGCCGAGCGGTACGCGGCCTGGGTGAGGCCGGAGCAGTCGAAGGAGTTCGGCCCGGACGCACCCCACACGTAGGGGCTGCCGATCGCGTCGTACGCGTACGAAACAGCTTGTGAAGCACGGGAGTTGGGGGCCTTGAGGGGGTCGCGGGGCAGGTCGCGGGAGGCGCGGGTGTCGCTGCTGCCGTGCAGGCCGTCGGTGAGCTGTTCGCGTTCGGCGGCGGTGAGCCGGTCGAGGAGGCGCTGGGCGGAGGCCAGCTTTCCGTTGATGTCCTTCTTGTGCTGGCGTAACTTCGCCCGGTGCTCGCCGAGTTCGTCGCTCCTGCGGCCGGCTTCGGCGCGCAGCCCGTCGAGTTCCCGCAGCTCGCCCCGGACGCGCCGCACCGCGGCTGCCTGTCGGCTGCCCGCGCGGTCGGCGAGCATCACCCGGTCCAGATAGTTGTCCGGGTCGGAGGCGAGCGCGAGCTGCATGGACGGGGCGATCGCGCCCGTGCGGTACTGCGCTGCGGCGGCCGAACCGAGCCCGGCGCGCGCGGAGTTGAGTCGATCGGTCCTGCGGGCGGCCTCGTCCTGCAGCTCGTCGACACGGTCCTCGGCGGCCTTGGCCCGCTCCTTGACGCCGTTGTACTTCTCGGTGGCGATCTCCGCCTCGTGGTAGAGCTTGTCGACCTTGGCCTTCACCTGAGCCGGGGTGAGCCCGGGCTCCGCGTTCCCGGTCCCTTCGAGCGCCGCACCGGACGCGGCCGAGGCGAGTGCCAGGGTGGCGGCGGTGCGGGCCGTATGGCCACTGATCGAGCGGTGCCTGGGTTTTCGGTGCTTGCGCTGCGCGGTCACGGATCCACTTCTTCCTTGCGCGTCCGGTCTTCCCGCGCGTCCGGCGGCGGCCCGCACAGGGGGAGCGGGCCACCGCCGGACTTCTCGGCGGGGGTGACCGGCATGCCGCCCTACGGGGCGGGAGCGGCGGTGGTGCGCCGGTCACCTGGCCAGGGACGCTAAACCTCAGCGTCACGGGGCGATGACGGAATGTACGCAACTGGCCGCAGAGAGTGGAGCATGACCGCAACTGACCGGCCGCACGCGCGCGTGGTGCCGGTTTTTGGTACCCCCGCGACCGTTGCGGCCGTCCGGCAGGACCTGCCTGCCGACTGCTGCTATGGCCCCGGTTAGGCTCCGCATCATGGACGTACTCATCAATGTGTTCGTCGCCCTGCACATCATCGGAATCGCCTCGCTCCTCGGCGGCTTCCTGACTCAGATGAAGGCGATGGGCGCGGGCACGGCACGCTTCACCCCCGCGATGCTGCACGGCGCGCTGACGATGCTGGTCACCGGCGTGGCCCTGGTCGGCCTCAACCAGGCCGACGACCAGACCGTGAACAACATCAAGATCGGCGTGAAGCTGGCGCTGCTGATCGTGATCCTCGGCCTCGTGTACGTGAAGCGCGACGAGGAGAAGGTGGAGAAGGGGATGTTCGTCACGGTAGGCGCGCTCACCACCGTGAACATCTTCATCGCGACGCTCTGGACCTGAGAGGTCTGGACTGGACCTGAGGGTTCCTGACCGGGCCCGAGAGGTCCGGACGGCATACGGCGAAGGGCCCGGACCGCGACGGCGGTCCGGGCCCTTCGGTTCAGCAGGGGCGGTCAGCGGCGGAGTCAGACGGGCCGCACCACGCTGTGGATAGGCATGTAGTAGATCGACTCCGTGCGCACGTTCGCCCCCGGCTTCGGCGCGTGGATCATCTTGCCGTCGCCGATGTAGATCCCGACGTGGCTGATGTCGTCGTAGAAGAACACCAGGTCACCGGGTTCGGCGTCGGCGGTCTTCACGGTCGTGCCGACCTCCACCTGGTCCCAGGTGGTGCGCGGCAACGAGATCCCCGCGGTCTTCCACGCGTCCTGCGTGAGCCCGGAGCAGTCGTACGAGTCGGGGCCGGTGGCGCCCCAGACGTACGGCTTGCCGATCTGCGCCTCCGCGAACGCGATGACCTTCTGCGCCTTGGCGGCGTACGAGGTGCCCGCGTCCGAGCCGGAACCGGAACCGGAACCGGACCCTGAGCCCGACCCCGAGCCCTGCTCCTCCTCCTGGCGGGCCTCCTCCTCGGCCTTGCGCCTGCGCTCCTCCTCGGCCTGCTTGCGGGCGAGTTCCTCGGCCTTGCGCTTGGCCTCGGCCTCCTTCTTCCGCTCGATCGCGGCCAGCCGCGCCTTCTCCTCGGCGGTCAGCTTCGACAGGAGCTCGCGCGCCTCGGAGAGCTTGGCCTGCACGGCCCGCTTGCTCTCCTTGAGGTCGGCCTGCGAATCGGTCAGCGACTCCAGGCTCTTCTGCGCCTTGCCGCGCTCGGCGGTGGCCTCGCGCTGCAGCGACTCGTAGTCGTCGACGGCCCGCTGCTGGCGGTCGCTGAGGCGGGACATGAGCTGACGCTGGTCGAACATCGACTGCGGATCGTCGGCGAGCAGCAGGTGCGCGGTCTCGGACATGCCGCCGTTGCGGTACTGGGCCGCGGCGAGTGAACCGAGCTCGCGGCGCGCTTCGTTGACCTTGTCGGTGCGCTCGGCGACCTGGTCGAGCAGCCCGTCGACCTCGCCGCGCTGCCGGTCGGTGCGCTCCTTGGCGGCGTTGTACTTCTGCGTGGCGACCCCGGCCTGCCGGTACAGGTCGTCGACCTTCTTCTGGACCTCTTCGAGCGAGGGTTTCGGCTCGGCCGGCGCGGCGCCCGCCGTCTGCGACAGCAGCGCGACGGAGGTGAGTGCGGCGGTGGTGATGCCGACGGCCTGGGACGTCCGTACGAGACCCGGCCTGGACCGCGGCTTGCGGTGCGACGCCAAAGGAGGCGCTCCTTCCGTCTGCCGCCTACCGGGTTAGCTGTCGGGTTCGGGCGGATGGTTCGGAAGGGCTGCCCTACGGTCTCGTACGTTGTGCTCTTGTACGGGACCGATTCACCCCAAATATCAAGGTGGGTCCCCGGCTCCGGCTGCCCGCGGGGGAGCGCACCGGACTCGGCGCAGGCCGCGCGCTCCCGACGTCTTCCGTCGGTGGGGGGACGTGCGGCCCGAAGGCAAAGTAGCCAACTCGTGTGTCAGCTGTGAAGGTTGGTGTTCGATATGCCCGATACATTTTCGTGACTTTCGCTCTGTGTGAGCGCCTGAACACGATGAGGCGGAGTGTGCGCGGCATTCCGGGCAGCCGCTCGCGCATCCGCTTTCGGGCGGGCTCCGGGAACCGGGGTCGGGGTGTCAGTGGGGCCGCCTAGACTCGGTAGGCGATGAGCAGCCTCTTTGACGACAGCTTCCTGGCGGACCTGCAGCCCAAGGATCACGGGCCTCCGCCGCCGCCCGAGGAGTCCGCTCCGGAGGAGATTCCGGACGACCTCTTCGGCGGCCGCTTCGACGCGCCCCCGCCCAGGGACGCGTACTACCGCGACGGCGCCCCCCGCCCCGCGGTCGATCCGGCGACCCTGCTCGAGGGGCTGAACGACAACCAGCGCGCGGCCGTCGTCCACTCCGGCTCCCCGCTGCTCATCGTCGCGGGCGCGGGCTCCGGCAAGACCCGCGTCCTCACGCACCGCATCGCGCACCTCCTCGCGGAGCGGGACGCCCACCCGGGCCAGATCCTCGCGATCACGTTCACGAACAAGGCCGCGGGCGAGATGAAGGAACGCGTCTCCGACCTGGTCGGCCCGCGGGCGAACGCGATGTGGGTGATGACCTTCCACAGCGCGTGCGTGCGGATACTGCGCCGCGAGTCGAAGCGCCTGGGCTTCACGTCCTCGTTCTCGATCTACGACGCCGCCGACTCCAAGCGCCTGATGGCGCTGTGCTGCCGGGACCTGGACCTCGACCCGAAGAAGTTCCCGCCGAAGTCCTTCAGCGCCAAGGTCTCCAACCTCAAGAACGAGCTCATCGACGAGGAGACCTTCGCCGGGCAGGCGGCTGACGGCTTCGAGAAGTCGCTGGCGCAGGCGTACACGATGTACCAGCAGCGCCTCCGCGAGGCCAACGCCCTGGACTTCGACGACCTGATCATGACGACGGTCCACCTGCTCCAGGCCTTCCCGGACGTCGCCGAGCACTACCGCCGCCGCTTCCGCCACGTCATGGTCGACGAGTACCAGGACACCAACCACGCCCAGTACGCCCTGGTGCGCGAGCTGGTGGGGAACGGCGAGCCGGTGGCCGACGGCGCCCCCGCCATCGAGCCCGCCGAGCTGTGCGTGGTGGGTGACGCGGACCAGTCGATCTACGCCTTCCGCGGCGCGACCATCCGCAACATCCTCCAGTTCGAGGAGGACTACCCGAACGCGACGACGATCCTCCTGGAGCAGAACTACCGCTCCACGCAGACGATCCTGAGCGCCGCCAACGCCGTCATCGAGCGCAACGAGAGCCGCCGCCCCAAGAACCTCTGGACCAACGCCGGCGAGGGCGCCCGCATCACGGGGTACGTCGCGGACACCGAGCACGACGAAGCACAGTTCGTCGCCGAGGAGATCGACCGCCTCACGGACGCGGGCGACGCGAAGGCCGGAGACGTCGCGGTCTTCTACCGTACGAACGCCCAGTCCCGCGTCTTTGAAGAGATCTTCATCCGCGTCGGCCTGCCCTACAAGGTCGTCGGCGGCGTCCGCTTCTACGAGCGCAAGGAGGTCAGGGACGTCCTGGCCTACCTCCGCGTCCTCGCCAACCCGGAGGACTCGGTTCCGCTGCGCCGTATCCTCAACGTCCCCAAGCGCGGCATCGGCGATCGCGCCGAGGCGATGATCGACGCGCTGTCGCTGCGCGAGAAGATCAGCTTCCCGCAGGCGCTGAAGCGGGTGGACGAGGCCTACGGAATGGCGGCTCGCTCCGCCAATGCCGTCCGGCGCTTCAACACGCTGATGGAGGAGCTCCGCACGATCGTGGAATCCGGCGCCGGTCCGGCCACTGTCCTGGAGGCCGTCCTCGAACGCACCGGATATCTCGCCGAGTTGCAGTCCTCGACCGACCCGCAGGACGAGACCCGCATCGAGAACCTCCAGGAACTTGCCGCCGTGGCCCTGGAGTTCGAGCAGGAGCGGGAGGAGGGCGAGCAGGGTACCCTCGCGGACTTCCTGGAGAAGGTCGCCCTCGTCGCCGACTCCGACCAGATCCCGGACGAGGACGACGGCTCCGGAGTCATCACGCTGATGACGCTGCACACCGCGAAGGGCCTCGAGTTCCCGGTGGTCTTCCTGACCGGCATGGAGGACGGCGTCTTCCCGCACATGCGCGCGCTCGGCCAGGTCAAGGAGCTGGAGGAGGAACGCCGCCTCGCGTACGTGGGCATCACGCGCGCCCGCGAACGCCTCTATCTGACGCGGTCCACGATGCGCTCCGCCTGGGGACAGCCCTCGTACAACCCGCCGTCCCGCTTCCTCGAGGAGATCCCCGAGCAGCACCTGGACTGGAAGCGCACCGGCCCCGCCGCGCCGCCGCCCTCGCGCGGCCCGGCCGGTTCAGTCGTCTCCTCGCTCTCGTCCTCCCGCTCCCGCGGCGGACCTTCGGGCTTCGCGACGCGGCGCACCGGCGGGGACAAGCCGGTCGTCTCGCTGTCGGCGGGGGACCGGGTCACGCACGACCAGTTCGGCCTCGGCACGGTCGTCGGCGTGGAGGGCGCGGGGGACAAGGCCCGCGCGACGATCGACTTCGGCGACCCGAAGCCGAAGGTGCTGCTGCTGAGATACGCGCCGGTCGAGAAGCTCTGACGGTTCGGTTCGCGTGGTCTGATTCCGGGCCGGTTCTGATCGGCCGTCCCGGAATCTCCGTAACAGGCGGGAGGACGGGGAGGGGCGGCCGAGCGGGGTTGGTGTTCGGAGCCCCCGGCCGGGATCAGGTCGGGTCGAGGCCGTGGCTGCGCAGCCACGGCAGCGGGTCGATCGCCGAGCCGCCACCGGGGCGCACCTCGAAGTGCAGGTGCGGGCCGGTGGAGTTACCGGAGTTGCCGGAGTATGCGATGGTGTCACCGGCCTTCACGGAACCGCTGCGGATCTTCGTACTGGAGAGGTGGCAGTACCAGAGCTCCGTGCCGTCGGCGGTCGTCACGATCGCCATGTTCCCGTACGCGGGATTCCACTGCGTCCGCACGGTGCCGTCCGCCGCGGCCAGGACGGGAGTGCCGTACGAGACCGGGAAGTCGATGCCCGAGTGGGTGGACATCCAGTTGATGCCGGACTGTCCGTAGAACGCGCTCAGCCCGTGCTGCTTAACCGGCAGCGCGAACTTCGGCCGCATCGCCTCCTTGCGCGCGGCCTCGGCGGCCTTCCGCTTGCGCTCGGCCTCCTGGCGCTCCTTGAGGTCGATGCGTTCCTGCGTCCGGCTGGCTCGGTCGGCGAAGTCGTCGGCGTCCGCGGAGAGATTGGCGAGCTGGGTGTCCAGCTTGCTGTTGGCCGTGGACGGTTTGACCGTGCTGGGGTCGGGCGCGGCCTGGGTCTGCGTGTCGGCCTGCTCGTCGCTCATGCCGCCGGCCACGGACGCGGCGGCGACGCCCGCGACACCGAGCGCGCACACCGACGGCACGGCGACCGTCAGCAGAGCGGAACGCTTGGCGGGGGCACGGCGGCGACTCCGGCTGCGGGGCGTGGGGCCGACCGGCGTGCCCGGGGCGATCGGGGCGGCGAACGGTGCGTCGGCGGCATCGGCCGCGTCCGCCGCGTCGACCTGGCCCGGCAGGGACACGCCGTCACCGGGCTCCGCGGGCCTGCTGAACTCGATCGGGCTGAACTCGCCCTCGGCGCCGTGCTGTTCGGCCGCGCCGTGCTCGCCCGGAACGGGCTGCTCGATGTGCGCGACGTGCTCGACGTGCTCGAACATCGAGGTGTCGAAGGTCTGGGCCTCGAAGCTCTGGGGCTCGAAGGCCTGTGTGTCGAAGGCATGGGGCTCGAACGCCTGGGTCTCGAAGCCCTGACCGGCGAAGGCTTGCGTGTCGAAGGCCTGGGGCTCGAGGTGCTGGCCTTCGAGGCTCTGCGGATCGAGGCCGTGCGTCTCGAAGGCGAGCGGGTCGAAGACGGGGGCGGCCTGGGTCTCGAATCCTGTGCTGCCCGCGTCGAACGTTCCGTAGGCGTCATAGCCGTCGGCGGACGTGGCGGGAGCGGAAGGTGCGGAGGGCACGGCTCCGTCGACGTTCCACGCGGTGGCGTCGTACGCGCCCGTCTCCAGGAACGACTGGCCGTGCTCCATACCGGTGGGCTGCTCGGTCGGCTGCCCGAGGTTCGGGGTCTGCCACTGTCCCGTGGCGTCCCACTGCTCGGCGGTCTGCGGGCCGGGCTGTGCGGGGATGTCGGCGAGTGGCTGGTACCCGCCCGTCGCCCACATGGCGGTCGTGTCGTAGCTGCCGGACGCGTAACTGCCCGCATCCTGCGGGGTGTTGGCGTACGGGTCGTAGACCGCCTGGCCACCCGGCGCCCACTGGCCGTTGTCCCACTGACCGCTCTGTCCGGCGTCGTACGCGCCGGTCTCACCCGGCATCGCGCCGAACAGCGGGTCGGCGTCGAAAGAGGTGGTGTCGAAGGCACCGGTGGTGTAGCCGTCGTAACCGGCGGCATAGCCGTGCTGGTCGTTCACCAACTTCTCTTTCGCCTCGACAGCAGGGGGCAGAGCAGTGCGGTGACTGTACCCGGCGGTACGCGACGGCGACAATCTTCCAGAGGTTTCCCGCCTTCCAGAAACGGGCAATCGGCCGCCTTTCGGCGGACTGTGGGCGGAGCTTTGGCGCTGCGTTCGAGTGTCGTTCGACTATCGGATGCCCAGATGTCGTTCTGGAGGCGGCGGCAGAACCGGTCGGCGGCCGTCGGCGGTGGGATCAGGCCACGACTGCGGCTGGGCCCGTGGCCGACGTGATGGCCTCCTCCGCGTCGATGGCTTGCCGGATGGCGGCGGCGACCGCCGGATGAACCGGCAGGGCGAGATGCCCGATTCCGGTCACCTGAATGTTGTGCGCAAGGAGATCGGGGTGGTCGACGCAGGCCGTCTGCGGTGGGGACATCACCGTGTCGAGGTCGCTCCAGAAACAGACGAACCGGGTCCTGCAGCGCGGAGCGGGCTCCCTCAACTCCTCGATCACATCGGAGCCGGGCCGCATCTGGCGCACGATCGGGTGCGCGCTCATCAACGGCACGACACGGGTGCCGCCGTGCGGCGAGCCGAGCGTGACCAACGTACGCACTCGGATGTCACCGCCGAGCCGCTGCACGTAATAGCGGGCTATCAGTCCGCCCAGGCTGTGCCCGACGATGTCCACGACGGGCTGCCCGGTGCGTGCGCAGATCTCCTCCACATGCCGGCCGAGGCGTTCCGCCGCACCGCGGATGTCACACGTCAGCGGTGAGTAGTTGAGCGACGTGAGGTGCTGTCGGCCCTCCTTCGCCAGGGCCCGGCGCAGCAGCACGAAGACCGAACGGTTGTCGATGAAGCCGTGCAGCAGCACCACGGGCCGCTCGGCCGTGGCACTCGGCAACCGGACGGGCTGCATCCGCTCTCGCCGCGCCTGTTCCCGGGAGGCCTGCTCCTGCCGGATGCCCGAGGGGTAGAGGAAGAGATGTCCGGCCAGGATGGCCAGCTCCAGCGCCGAGGCCTTCAACAGCGCGGTGGACAACCGCAGATGCTGTCCGGGAGGAAGCAGTCCCGGGCGGCGCAGGCAGGACTCGAGTGTCGACATCAGTACGGGCAGTACCTTCACGGCCGACCTCCCGAACCGCACGCGGGAGTCGGCTCTGTGCCCCCGTGTGCCCGCTGTGGTTGCCGTGTCGGATGCTACGGAGTCGCGTGGCTGCGGCTCCGGCGGCGACCGTTTCTTTGTCAGCTCGGGTTTCTCAGACAGCTCCGGCTCGAAGCGAGCCGCCGCCGCCTTCTCGCTGACATCCGGCCGACGCACCGCACCACCGTGCCGTGCGGCTGACGGCGCGGTGATGCAGCGTTCTCCTGACGGCTCCCCATGCGCGCGACCCGGGCGCGGCGTCCTGCAGCCGTCCCCGTGTGCACGCCCGGCGAACGTGTCTCACCATGTGATTTCCCCCTCCCTCCACACCGCGAAACTGCCGCGTACGGGATCCTGGAGATAACGTTCGTTCACATCGTTCCTCTACTGGTTCACCTTTCGCGAGACGTCTCGGGGCTGGTGGCGGATTCCTGAGGGGCTACTCGGTACATGGAGGCAGTGATGGGTGTGGCAGCCGGTCCGATCCGCGTGGTGGTCGCCAAGCCGGGGCTCGACGGGCACGATCGCGGGGCCAAGGTGATCGCGCGGGCACTGCGCGACGGCGGTATGGAGGTCATCTACACCGGTCTGCACCAGACGCCGGAGCAGATCGTGGACACCGCCATCCAGGAGGACGCCGACGCGATCGGCCTGTCGATCCTCTCGGGCGCCCACAACACCCTGTTCGCGAAGGTGATCCAGCTCCTGAAGGAGCGCGACGCGGAGGACATCAAGGTCTTCGGCGGCGGCATCATCCCGGAGGACGACATTGCTCCCCTCAAGGAGCTGGGCGTCGCGGAGATCTTCACGCCGGGTGCGACGACGACATCGATCGTGGACTGGGTCCGGGCGAACGTCACACAGACTGCCGGGGCTTGAGGCGGGGCATGAGGGAGGGCCTCGAGGAGGGGCCTGACGCGGGCTGGCGAGGGGTTGGCGCGGCGGCCCGGGCTGAGCCTGCCTGCCTGCCCACGTCTCGCGTGCCCTCGTGCCCGGCGCCAGGTGCGCCTCACGCCTCCATGTCCGCCGCCCCGGGTGGGGCCAGTTCCGCGATCATCGCCGCGCGCAGTCTCAGCGTGCCGACGAGCCGCTGGAACGCCTCCGCCCAGTAGCCCACCGCTCCGGGCGCGCCGTCCTCCGGTTCGTCGGATATCGCGGTGAGGGACTCCAGGCGGCTGGTCTCGGTGGGGTCGAGGCAGCGCTCGGCCAGTCCCATCACTCCGCTGAAGCTCCACGGGTAACTGCCCGCGTCCCGCGCGATGTTGAGGGCGTCGACGACAGCTCTGCCCAGCGTGCCCGACCAGGGCAGGGTGCATACGCCGAGCAGTTGGAACGCCTCCGACAGGCCGTGGGCGTCGATGAACCCGGCGACCCAGCCGGCCCGCTCGGCGGCCGGGAGCACGGCCAGGAGTTTGGCCCGCTCGGCGAGTGACACCGCGCCGGGACCGCCCGCTTCCGGCGCGGACGGGACGCCGAGCAGCGCCCGCGCCCAGACGGCGTCCCGTTGGCGTACGGCCGCACGGCACCACGCGGCGTGCAGTTCCGGGCGCCAGTCGTCCTGCACGGAAAGGGCCGTAATCTCCTCGGGGCTGCGCCCGCCCAGGCGGGACGGCCAGGTGGCGAGGGGCGTCGCTTCCACCAACTGCCCCAGCCACCAGGCGCGTTGCCCTCTGCCGGACGGTGCCTGGGACACGACTCCGTCCCGTTCCATCGCTGCGTCGCAGGCGTGCGGCGCCTCGACCGTGATGCCGCTGCGTGTCTGGTCCATGGCCACGCAGGATGACGCGCGGTCCGCCATCCTGGCCGCGAGGGCTGAGTTCGGCAGCGCCGACAGCAGCTCGGCGGCGGTGGCCCGGACATTCCGGCTGCGGTCGGACAGGGCGCGCTCCAGGAACGACTCGTCGCCGTCGGACAGCCCTGCGCGCAGCGAGTCGAGGAACATCAGGCGGTCCTCGGCCCGCTCGGCGGACCAGGTGGCGGCGAGCAGCTCGCGGGCGGCCTCGGCGTCGTCGGCACGCACCGCGGCGAGCAACGCGACCCGCTCCGCGAACAGGCCTTCCTCCCACAGCCGTTGGACCGCATCGATGTCCTTGGCGCGCGGCAGCGCGTTGCCTCCCGGCGACGTACGCAGCGCGAACTTCCAGTCGGGGTTGAGGCGGGCCAGCCACAGCGCCCGTGGACCGGCGAAGCGCAGGGCCTGCGGCCGCAGGTCGGTCCGGCCTCGGGCCGCGTCGAGCAGGGCGGGCAGCAACTCGGCGGGCGCGGCGTACCCGTGGTCGTTGGCCGCCGCCAGCCACTGCGGCAGCAGCTCCGTCAGGTCGGGGGCTGTGCTGCGTCGGCCGCCCCCGGAGCCCGGCCGGTCGGCCAGGAGTAGCGCGAGGCGGCGCCGGGCGGCTGCCGGCAGGGGTGGCCTCGTCTCGGGTGCCGCTTGCTCGGGCAGCTCGGCGGCGTCCGCAGGCCGCAGCCCGGCACGGCGGCGCACGGTTTCCACGGCCGCCGCGTCGAGCAGCGCGGCGGGCAGGTCCGTTCCGGGCGGCACGGCCACGGGTGGCCTGCGCCGGTCGGTGCCGAGCAGGGCGGAGGTGACGAGTTCTTCCCAGGTGGCGACGGGGGAGGGCTGGGCAATCGCCGTTGTGCCGGGGAAGGGCTCGGCACTCCCTGTTGTGGCGGGGTGGGACTCGGAGCCTCCTGCTGTGCCGGGGTCGGGCCCGGAGCCCCCAGTTGCCCCGGGGTGGGGCTCGGTGGTGATCGGTCCGGTCGCGTTCATGCGGTTCTCCAGAGCGTCGAGTCTGCGGAGGGTGGGAGCCGTCGAGAGGTGCTGAGAGACGCCGAAGGTGCACGTGCACGGGTGGCCGCGGGGCGGCCGGACGCAGCGCAGCACAGCCTCAGCTCAGCGATATCGCCTCGGCGCCGGGCTCCGCGGGCCAGGCCGTGAGAGGGGTGAAGCCGCCGTGCCCGCACTCGCCGAACACGGTCACCGGCGCCCCGCCCGAGATTGCGACTAGCTTCCACAGGCCCGGACGGGATACGGCCTTGCCCGCGACAGGAAGAGCGAACTTGCCGTCCGCATCGGCAAGTTGCCACCCGCCCGCGCCCCCGACCTCTTCCTGGACGGGTACGACGTCCCTCAGGGTGACGGGCCACGACTCCAGCCACGGGTCGTCGCGCAACGCGATGCCGTACGCCGCCGTAGCATCGGCGACGTCCAGGGTCGTGGGGCGAAGCGGGCGCGGCTCCGGAACGGCGAACCGTTCACCGAGCGCCGCCCGCAGTTGGCCCGCCCCCGGATAGGAGGACAACTCCGCGTCCAGCACGAGACCTACCGGAAGGGTGAGCTCCGGTGCCCGCCCGGCAGCCCCGAAGGACAGCAGCAGTGCCGTGCGCCCCGACTCTTCTCCGTACAACCAGATGCGCCGTGTGGTCAGCTTGCCGTCGGCCGAGTCGTACTGGGCCAGGACCAGCCACTGATCCCGAACCGGCGGGCCCTCGGCCGAGACGGGCAGGCCGAGCCTGGTGCGCACGGTGGCGGCCAGTGGCCCGGGCAGCTGCTCGCGTCGCAGCCAAGCCTGGTCGAGCAGGTGGAGCAGGGCGCACTCCTCGAGCAACCGCACCGGCCAACCGGCGCCCGAACCCGGGATCGATCCCAATTCCTGTACGCGCGAGGCGAGTCCCGGCACCTGCGCGTCCACCATGCGGCGGGCCGTCTCCTCCCACATCCCGTACCCGGCCGACTCCGCACCGGCGAGTCCGCCGCGCAGCAGATCGGTCAGGCGTTGCTCCAGCTCGGTCGCCCCCGCCGTCGCCCTCTCCGCCCGCCGCTCGGCTCTGCGGCGCGCCCCCTCCGCCTCACCGCCCCTACCTGCGACCGGAGTTGACTCGCCTTGCTCGGCCGCTCGCTTACGCCGGTCGGCCAGCCATTGCTCCGCCCACTCCGGCGGCCGGGCTTCCGGAACTGTGCCGTCCGCGCCGTCCGGTCCGGCCCAGAGCAGCAGCAGGCCGAGTGCGTGCTTGCACGGAAACTTCCTGCTCGGGCAACTGCACTTGTACGCAGGGCCCGTGGTGTCCACGACCGTTTGGTACGGCTTGCTGCCGCTTCCCTTGCACAGCCCCCATACCGCCCCCTCGCTCGAATTCCCCGCCTCGGACCACGGCCCGGCCGCGCCGAGCTTGCTTCCCGCTTTGCGTGACGCGGCGTCAGGAGCCAGTGCGAGCACCTGATCAGCCGTCCAGCGCACCCCCTGCTGATTCATGTCCTCGACGTTAGAGGCCGCCACTGACAATCGGCCCTGACCTGCGACGACGGTCGATTGTCAGTGGCGTGGTGCACGGTGGAGACCACAACCGGCGATCAACTCGGGCCGAGGCCCGCCGATCCGTCGAGGTGCTCAGTCCTGCGCATTTGGAGGGGGATCCATGACTGTGTCCGTCAACACCGCCGTGAACGGCTCGAAGGACGACGCGGACGCGCTGCGAACGGGTGGTGCGGAGGCGCTGCGTCCGCATGCCGAGGACGCGTTCGCGGACGAGTTGAAGGCGCTGGCGGCGGCCGACGACCGTCCGCGGCCGGCGCGTTGGCGCCTCTCGCCGTGGGCCGTGGCCACGTACCTGCTGGGCGGAACGCTGCCGGACGGCACGGTGATCACACCGAAGTACGTAGGCCCGCGGCGCCTCGTCGAGGTCGCCGTGACCACACTGGCCACGGACCGGGCGCTTCTCCTCCTCGGCGTCCCCGGCACCGCGAAGACCTGGGTGTCCGAGCACTTGGCGGCGGCGGTGAGCGGTGACTCGACGCTGCTGGTGCAGGGCACGGCGGGCACGCCGGAAGAGGCGATCAGGTACGGCTGGAACTACGCGCAGCTGCTCGCCCATGGGCCGAGCCGGGACGCGCTCGTGCCGAGCCCCGTCATGCGGGCGATGGCCGAGGGGATGACGGCGCGGGTGGAGGAACTCACGCGCATCCCGGCGGACGTGCAGGACTCCCTGATCACGATCCTGTCCGAGAAGACTCTGCCGATAGCGGAGTTGGGGCAGGAGGTGCAGGCCGTACGCGGGTTCAACCTGATCGCGACGGCCAACGACCGGGACCGCGGGGTGAACGAGCTGTCGAGCGCGCTCCGCCGCCGCTTCAACACGGTCGTGCTGCCCCTGCCGGAGAGTGTGGACGCGGAGGTGGACATCGTCTCCCGCCGGGTCGACGAGCTCGGCCGCTCGCTCGACCTGCCCGCCGTTCCGGACGGCGTCGACGAGATCCGCCGTGTCGTCACGGTCTTCCGCGAGCTGCGCGACGGAGTCACGGCCGACGGGCGTACGAAAGTGAAGTCGCCCAGCGGCACCCTCTCCACCGCCGAGGCCATCTCGGTCGTGACCAACGGACTTGCCCTGTCGGCCCACTTCGGGGACGGGATTCTGCGGCCGGCCGACGTCGCCGCCGGGATTCTCGGGGCCGTCGTGCGGGATCCGGCCGCCGACCGGGTCGTCTGGCAGGAGTACCTGGAGGCGGTCGTCCGCGAGCGCGAGGGCTGGAAGGACTTCTACCGCGCGTGCCGGGAGGTGAGCGCGTGAACGGCTTCGCGGAAGCGGCGCCGGGCCCGCGCGCCCGGCCCATGGACAGGGGCGCCGCCTTGCACGGGGGTGAGGGCGGCGCCCCGCAGTACCGCGGGGGTGAACGGGCGGACGGCCCATGGGTGTTGGGCGTGCGCCATCACGGCCCCGGCTCGGCACGGGCCGTACGGGAGGCGCTGGACGCCTGCGCGCCGCGTGCCGTGCTCATCGAGGGACCGCCCGAGGCGGACGCACTCGTGGAGCTGGTCGGGGACGACGGGATGAGCCCGCCGGTGGCACTCCTGGCGCATGTCACGGACGACCCGGCCCGCTCGGCGTTCTGGCCGTTGGCCGAGTTCTCCCCGGAGTGGGTCGCGCTGCGCTGGGCCGTGGAGCGCGGCGTAGCCGTACGGTTCATCGACCTGCCGGCCGCCCACTCACTGGCGGAACCGCCCGCGGGCGAGGACCCGGAGGAGGAACCCGAACCGGCGATGGACGGGGAGGCGGACACGGGGCCAGGCCTGGCGTCAGGCACGGCGTCAGGCACGGCGTCGGGTACGGAACTCGGCGCCGAAGGCGGTGCGGATCCAGGCGTCGAGGGCGGTGCGGATCTGGGTGTCGAGGCGGGCCAGGGAAGCGGCTCCGGCGAGCAAGAGCTGCGGATCGATCCCCTCGCGGTCCTGGCCGAGACGGCCGGGTACGACGACCCGGAGCGCTGGTGGGAGGACGTCGTCGAGCACCGCGGTGCTGCCGATGACGCATTGGCACCGTTCGCCGCGCTCGCCGAGGCGATGGGTGCGCTGCGCGAGCGGTACGGCGACGGCGGGCACGCGCGCGATGCGGTACGGGAGGCGTACATGCGCCTGCAACTCCGCTCGGCGCGGAAGGAGTTCGGGGACGGCGTGGCGGTGGTGTGCGGCGCCTGGCATGTCCCCGCGCTCGCCGCCAAGGCCACCGTGACCGCCGACCGGGCCCTCCTGAAAGGGCTACCGAAGGCCAAGGTCGACATGACCTGGGTGCCCTGGACCCACCGCAGACTGTCCCGGGCGAGCGGCTACGGGGCGGGCATCGCCTCGCCGGGCTGGTACGCGCATCTGTTCCGTGCCCCGGACCGGCCCGTGGAGCGCTGGATGACCAAGGTCGCCGGGCTGCTCAGGGACGAGGACAGAGGAGTGTCGTCGGCGCACGTCATCGAGGCCGTACGACTCGCCGACACCCTGGCCGTGATGCGCGGCAGGCCCCTGCCCGGCCTGTCGGAGACCACCGACGCGGTCCGTGCCGTGATGTGCGACGGCTCGGACGTGCCGCTGGCCCTCGTGCACGACAAGCTCGTCGTCGGAGATGTGCTCGGCGAGGTGCCCGCGTCGGCGCCGGCCGTGCCGCTGCAGCGCGACCTGAGCGCGGCCCAGCGTCGGCTGCGCCTCAAACCCGAGGCGCTGGACCGCGAGCTGGACCTCGACCTGCGCAAGGAGACGGACGCCGCGCGCAGCCGACTCCTGCACCGCCTGCGGCTGTTGGGCATCGGCTGGGGCGAGCCTTCGGAGGCGGCGCGGGGCTCCACCGGCACGTTCCGGGAGAGCTGGCGGCTTCGCTGGGAGCCGGAGCTGGCGGTGCGAGTCGCCGAAGCGGGGGTCTGGGGGACCACGGTGCTCGCGGCCGCCACCGCGAAGGCGGAGTCGGAGGCGATCTCGGCCCCGGCGCTCGCCGACGTCACCGCGCTCGCCGAGCGCTGCCTCCTCGCCGGACTGCCGGACGCGCTCCCGACGGTGATGAAGGTGCTCGGCGACCGGGCCGCCCTGGACACGGACGTAGGGCACCTCGCCCAGGCCCTGCCCGCCCTGGTCCGCTCGCTCCGGTACGGCGACGTACGCGGCACGGACACCAGTGCGCTCGCCGAGGTCGCCGCGGGCCTCGCCGAGCGGGTCTTCGTCGGGCTGCCGCCCGCCTGCGCAGGGCTCGACGCGGACGGCGGGGCGCAGATGCGAGGCCATGTCGACGCGGTGCACACGGCAGTCGGCCTCCTCACCGAGGCAGCACCGCCGGACACCGGTGCGCAAGGCACGCCTCCGGAGGAGGCCGCCCGCACGGCGAGGAACCGCACGACACCCATGCGCGGCCGTTGGCACTCCGTGCTCGGAGTGCTCGGAGGACGGGACTCCGTGCCGGGGGAGGTGCGGGGAAGAGCGGTCCGACTCCTGCTCGACGAGGGGGAGTCGGACCACGAGTCGGCGGCGCGGCTGATGGGCCTCGCCCTGTCGCCGGTGACGGCGCCGGCCGACGCGGCGGCGTGGATCGAGGGGTTCGTCGGCAGCGGCTCCGGAGGGACGGGCGGCGGCATGCTGCTCATCCACGACGACCGGTTGCTCGGCCTCCTCGACTCCTGGCTGACGTCTGTTCCCGACGAGGCGTTCACGGACGTACTGCCGCTGCTGCGCCGCACCTTCTCGGCGTACGAGGCAGGAGTGCGGCGCACGCTCGGGGAGCTGGTGCGGCGCGGGCCCGGAGACGCGGCCGGTGCGATCGCGGCCACGACCGGCATACGTGGCTTCGCGGCGGAGCCCGACCAGGACCGGGCCGACGCGGTGCTGCCGGTGCTGCATCTGCTCCTCGGCCACGAACCCGACACGGAGGTGAACGCATGACAACCACAGGCACCGCAGAAGCAGGCGGACCAGGGGCAGAAACAGAAGCAGAAACAGCAGCAGTAACAGAAGCAGAAGCAGCGGAACGCCTTCGGCGGTGGCGGCTGGTGCTCGGGGGAGACGCGGCCGACGGGACCGGATGTCAGCTGCGGGGGCAGGACGCGGCGATGGACGGAGCCCTCGGTTCGCTGTACGGAAAGGGCGACCGGGCGGGGAAGGGCCGGGACCGCGCGGCCGGGCTCGGGGCCTCGGCGCCGTCGGTGGCGCGCTGGCTCGGGGACATCCGGAAGTACTTCCCGTCCTCCGTGGTGCAGGTGATGCAGCGCGACGCCATCGACCGTCTCGGGCTGTCCGCGCTGCTGCTCGAACCGGAGATGCTGGAGGCCGTCGAGGCGGACGTACATCTGGTCGGCACGCTGCTCTCGCTCAGGCAGGCGATGCCGGAGACGACGAAGGAGACCGCGCGGGCCGTGGTGCGCAAGGTCGTCGAGGACCTGGAGAAGCGGCTCGCGTCCCGTACGCGCGCGACCCTGACCGGCGCGCTCGACCGCAGTGCGCGGATCAGCCGGCCCCGCCACCGGGACATCGACTGGAACCGCACCATCGCCGCCAACCTGAAGAACTACCTGCCGGAGTACGGGACGGTGGTGCCGGAACGCCTTGTCGGGTACGGGCGGGCTTCGCAGTCCGTGAAGAAGGAGGTGATCCTCTGTATCGACCAGTCCGGTTCGATGGCGGCGTCCGTCGTGTACGCCTCGGTGTTCGGCGCGGTCCTGGCGTCGATGCGGTCGATCGCGACGCGGCTCGTCGTCTTCGACACGGCGGTGGTCGACCTGACGGACCAACTGGACGACCCGGTGGATGTGTTGTTCGGCACCCAGCTCGGCGGGGGCACGGACATCAATCGAGCCCTGGCGTACTGCCAGTCGCAGATCACCCGGCCCGCGGACACGGTCGTGGTGCTGATCTCGGACCTGTACGAGGGCGGGATACGGAACGAGATGCTGAAGCGGGTCGCCGCGATGAAGGCGGCGGGCGTCCAGTTCGTGACGCTGCTCGCGCTCTCCGACGAGGGAGCGCCCGCGTACGACAGAGAGCACGCGGCGGCGCTCGCCGGGCTCGGGGCACCCGCGTTCGCCTGCACGCCCGACCTGTTCCCGGAGGTGATGGCGGCCGCGATCGAGAAGCGGCAACTGCCGATACCGGACACGGCCTGAACGCCAGGTGAAGGGTGGCCGAATCGGGCGGGAGTGGCCGCAGTTGGCTATATCGGATATGGCTGCCCATCAGTCACAGGGGACTTGCGCAACGCCTGCCGTCGCATGCAAGTATCGGGCGCCGCCTACTTGGAGGGCTCCCCGAACTTGACTGCAGCAGCCGCGCTTCCCGCCGCCGCCGAGCGCATGGTGCGCTCGGCGGGCGGTCGGCGTGCGCTGCGCGTGAGCCTGTTCGTGGGTGCGCTGTTCGCGCTCGGGTTGCTGTTCGGCGGCCGGGCGCAGGCGGCGGAGGCGATGGACACTCCGCAACGGCCGGACACCGTCACCACCTCCAACTCCACGGCCACCTCCACTCCCACCCCGGCTGCCTCCACTGCCACGGTGGACGCGGAGACTTCGCCGGTGGGACGGGGCACCTCGACCGTGGGCTCGGACACCGCGAGGGCGGACGCGGACGCAGACAAGCAGGCCACGGACGCGGTCAGTTCGCCGGACGGCGCGGCCACGGCCTCCGACTCGAAGCCCGCGCAGGGGCTCACGCACAAGCCTGCACCCAAGCCCGCCCTGAACCCCACCCTGCGGGACGCCGCCTCCACCGCCGCCTCCACCATCGCCGCGACAGCCACGGCGACAGCCACGGCGACAGCCACCGCGACGACGGACGCGGCAACCACCGCGGCAACCACCGCGGCAACCACCGCGACAGCCTCCGCCACGGCCACCCTCGTCCGGTCCCTCACGGCTGAGGTGGTCCGTGCCGTCGGGAATCCGCTCGGGGTGCTGGCCGAGGAGGCCGCGCGGAGGTTGCCCGAATCGCCGTTCCCCCGGCCGTCGTTGCCGGGGCCCGGGGACATCGGATCGGGCCGGGACGCCACGCAGCCCGTACTGGACGGCACCGCTCCGTCGGCGCGCGAGCACGGTCCGCGGGTCAGCGGCGAGAAGCGCAAGGCGCGGCAGGACTCCGCGTGCCAGCTGCGGGAGCGGCGCGTCGGCGCCTTCGCCATGGCCGGTCACCCTGCGCACGACTCCGTGGGCCGGGACGCGCGCCGGTCGCAGCCGCAGCTGCCGTACGACGGTCCGCAGGGCCCCGGCCCGTACGGAATCGCCGGGCAGTCGGCGAGCGACAGCGGTGCGCAGCGGCACGGCGAGCTGCACGCGGCGGCCGCGGCGGGTGAGCCGACGTTCGGGCTCACGGCCGGTGGGGGCGCCGCCGCGGCGTACTACCCGACGCGTGACAGGCACCGCGACATCCTCGAATTCCCGGGTTAGGGCAGGCCTTCCCCCGCCTTGGACCTGCCGCGCGGGGGCGGGACAGGTCTGCCCATCCAGGGAGCGCGCACTTCCCCTTGCGCTCCCGACCCTCTCGAATTCGAAGGAATCGACGCAAGCATGAGCAAGCACAGCAAGCCCAGCAAAGCCGTGACCGCCAGCCGGAACCTGCGCCGCACCGTCGTCATAGCCGCTGGTGCCACCAGCGTCATCGCGATGGGTGCCGCGGGCGCCAACGCCGCCGAACTGCCCACCTCCTCGCTGCCCGTCAGCACCCCGGACGTGGACGTCGACGCGGTCAAGGGCGTCCAGGACACGGTCGGCGACGTGACCGACATCGACGCTGTCGACGGCGCCACCGGCACCGCCAAGTCGACCGCCTCCGGCGTGAAGTCGCAGGCCGAGGCCGTCACCGGCAAGGCCGACGGCGTCACCGGCAAGGCCAAGTCCACGGCCGCGCAGGCCAAGGGCGCGGCGACGGGCAAGGTCGAGGGCACCGCCGGTCAGGTCGGCGACCTCAAGGACGAGCGCGCCGCTGACGTGAGGGACGCCGCGGACCAGGCCCGCCAGTACGTCGACGGCGAACTCCCGGCGTACGGCGCCATCCCGGCCGTCGGCACCCCGGACCTCGGCGACGTCCGGGGCCAGGGCGCCCACGCAAAGGGTCACGTCGCGGACGCGAAGGGTGAGGCCAAGGGCCAGGTCGCCCACGCAAAGGGTCACGTCGCGGACGCGAAGGGCGAGGTCAAGGGCCAGGTCGCGGACGCGCAGGGTCAGGTCGACTACCTCTTCGGTCCGCTCGCCACCTTCGCCCCCGAGCTGGTCGCGCAGGCCCCGGGCCAGGTCCAGGGCGTCGGCGCCGAGACCAGGGGCCAGGTGCAGGGCGCCGGTCTCCAGGTCCAGGGCCACGCGCAGAGCGGCCAGGGCCACGCGCAGCACCTCGTCGCCCAGGCTCCGGGTGCCGCGCAGGGTGCCGCCCAGGGCGCCGTGGCCCAGGCCTCGCCGATCGTGGACGAGACCTCCCGCGCCGTGCTGCCGCCGCTGGCCTCCGCCGCGGTCGACTCGGTCCTGCCGGTCGCCGGCCAGGCCGTGTCCGACGCCGGTGTGCTGGCCCAGGACGTCAGCGTCGACGTGCAGCCGTTCGCGGCCGGCGTCGTCGGTGAGGTGCAGCCGTTCGCGGGTGCCGTCGTGGAGGACGCGAAGCCGGCCGTCGGCGGCGTCACCGACGAGGTGACGACCCTGGGCCAGGGCGTCGGCCAGAGCACCACCAGCCTGACGCAGAACGTCACCGCCGGCGTCCAGCCGCTCGCGCAGGACCTGACCGGCACGGTCAAGTCGGACGCGACCCCGCTCGTGGGCAACGCCGTCTCCGGTGTCCAGAACACGGTCTCGGCGATCACGCCCAACTTCCTCTCGGGCCTCTGACCCGACCGAGGTGACCCGACCCGGGCGCCCCGAGCCGGGGCGATCCGACCGAGCTGACCCGACTCGGCCGGACCCCGGCCGGTGACCGACCCGGACGACGCCCGGACACCCGGCGGCACCACAGCACCACGGCACCACGGCACCACGCACCACAGCACCACAGCACCACGGCACAAAACGGAGCTGCGTCCCGCCTGCAAGGAACGGACACACCCCAGCAGCACCCGAACAGCGGGCCGAGCGGACCCGCGCTGCGCGTGGCCTTCGGAACCTCGAAGGCCACGCGCAGCGCCGCTCGGCCCGCTGTCCGTGACCCCGCCTGTGACCGTAATCACCGCCGGAGTGTGATCTGCGATTTAGGGACCTACGTCCCACGGCGATAACCTGCGAGACGGACATGCCGCGTCCACGGACACCGTGCACGCCACCCTCAGTGACAGCGCAGTCACGTTGCCCTTCGCGGCACGCCCACGCAGAAAACGAACGTGACAGAACGCGAAGCGACGGCACACACAACCGAAGTGCCTGCCGCACCGCGATCGACGCGATACCACTGAAAAGGGACGGACGCGCGTGGACCTGTTCGAGTACCAGGCGAGGGACCTCTTCGCCAAGCACGGTGTACCGGTGCTGGCCGGTGAAGTCATCGACACGCCTGAGGCAGCCCGCGAGGCGACCGAGCGGCTTGGCGGCAAGTCCGTCGTCAAGGCGCAGGTGAAGGTCGGCGGCCGCGGCAAGGCCGGCGGCGTGAAGCTGGCGGCGACGCCGGACGAGGCCGTCGCTCGCGCGACGGACATCCTCGGCATGGACATCAAGGGCCACACGGTCCACAAGGTGATGATCGCCGAGACGGCTCCCGAGATCCTCGAGGAGTACTACGTCTCGTACCTCCTCGACCGCACCAACCGCACCTTCCTCGCCATGGCGTCCGTGCAGGGCGGCATGGACATCGAGGAGGTCGCCGAGAAGACCCCCGAGGCCCTGGCCAAGGTTCCGGTCGACTCCAACGAGGGCGTCACCCTCGAGAAGGCCCGCGAGATCGTCGCGCAGGCGAAGTTCCCGGCCGAGGTCGCCGAGAAGGTCGCCGAGGTCATGGTGACCCTGTGGGACACCTTCGTCGCCGAGGACGCCCTCCTCGTCGAGGTGAACCCCCTCGCCAAGGTCGCCAACGGCGACATCCTGGCCCTCGACGGCAAGGTGTCGCTCGACGCGAACGCCGACTTCCGTCAGCCCGAGCACGAGGCGCTCGAGGACAAGGACGCAGCCAACCCGCTCGAGGCTGCGGCCAAGGCCAAGGGCCTCAACTACGTGAAGCTCGACGGCGAGGTCGGCATCATCGGCAACGGCGCCGGCCTGGTCATGTCGACCCTGGACGTCGTCGCGTACGCCGGTGAGGCGCACAGCAACGTCAAGCCCGCCAACTTCCTCGACATCGGTGGCGGTGCCTCCGCCGAGGTCATGGCGAACGGCCTGGAGATCATCCTCGGCGACCCGGACGTCAAGTCCGTCTTCGTCAACGTCTTCGGCGGCATCACCGCCTGCGACGAGGTCGCCAACGGCATCGTCCAGGCCCTGGCGCTCCTCAAGTCCAAGGGCGAAGAGGTCAACAAGCCGCTGGTCGTGCGCCTCGACGGCAACAACGCGGAGCTGGGTCGCAAGATCCTCAGCGACGCCAACCACCCGCTGGTGCAGCGCGTGGACACCATGGACGGCGCGGCCGACAAGGCCGCCGAGCTCGCGGCCGCGAAGTAAGGGACGAGGGACAGAACAGCCATGGCTATCTTCCTCAACAAGGACAGCAAGGTCATCGTCCAGGGCATGACCGGCGCCACCGGCATGAAGCACACCAAGCTCATGCTCGGTGACGGCACCAACGTCGTCGGCGGTGTGAACCCGCGCAAGGCCGGCACGTCCGTCGACTTCGACGGCACCGAGGTACCGGTCTTCGGCTCCGTCGCCGAGGCGATGGAGAAGACGGGCGCCAACGTCTCCGTCCTCTTCGTGCCCCCGGCCTTCTCCAAGGCCGCGGTCGTCGAGGCCATCGACGCCGAGATCCCGCTCGCCGTGGTCATCACCGAGGGCATCGCCGTCCACGACTCGGCCGCCTTCTGGGCGTACGCCAAGGCCAAGGGCAACAAGACCCGCATCATCGGCCCGAACTGCCCCGGCCTCATCACGCCGGGCCAGTCCAACGCCGGCATCATCCCGGGCGACATCACGAAGCCGGGCCGCATCGGCCTGGTCTCGAAGTCCGGCACGCTGACGTACCAGATGATGTACGAGCTCCGTGACATCGGCTTCAGCTCCGCCGTCGGCATCGGTGGCGACCCGGTCATCGGTACGACGCACATCGACGCCCTCGAGGCGTTCGAGGCCGACCCCGACACCGACCTGATCGTGATGATCGGCGAGATCGGCGGCGACGCCGAGGAGCGTGCGGCCGACTACATCAAGGCCAACGTCACCAAGCCGGTCGTCGGTTACGTCGCGGGCTTCACCGCCCCCGAGGGCAAGACCATGGGCCACGCCGGCGCCATCGTCTCCGGCTCCTCCGGCACCGCGCAGGCCAAGAAGGAGGCCCTCGAGGCCGCGGGCGTCAAGGTCGGCAAGACCCCGACCGAGACGGCCAAGCTGGCACGCGCCATCCTGGGCGGCTGACCAGCGCTGTACGTACGCGGGCCCGCACCCCTCCTGCCTGGGGTGCGGGCCCGCGCGTATGCGTAAAGGGGGGTCACTCGACTCGCGGAGCGAGCCGTTCCGGACCGTTCCTCGGGTCGGCCTTCAGCTTCTGCTGCAGCCACTTGTCCTGCGGGGTGAGCGGCCCGGGACCCATCCGCGCCGGCACCCCGCTGATCGGCGCCCCGGGCGCGGGCACCGGCTCGTACTGGCGCGGCGAGGTCGCGAGCGCCAGCGCCGAGGCGCCGATGATCAGCGCCGTGAACGCGATCGCGGCCCGCGTCCAGAACCGGGAGCGGTGCTCTCCACCTCGTCGTACGACGGTGGCGGGACCGGCGCCGAGCTTCTCCGCGCGCGCCAACTCGTCCAGCCTGCGCTGAAGTTCGGTCGGATCGGACAGTTCGGGCAGCCGCTCGGCGACGGCCTCGCGGGCGTGCAGGAGCCGGTGCGCGGCGGCCGGAGTGGAGGCCTCCGTCTCGGCGGCGGTCTCGGGCAGATCGAGCCCGACACCGTCGTAGAGCACGAGCGTCCGGCGGTACGGCGCGGGCAGGCCGAGCAGGGTGTCGAGCAGCTTGCGGTCCTCGGCCTCGGCGGGCGGGGCCTCCGGCTGCCGGTGTCTGCGGCGCAGCCGGTGCCAGGGCGAGAGCGCGTACTCGTACGCGACCGCCCGCACCCACCCCACCGGGTCCCGGTCGACGGCCACTTCGGGCCACCGCTCCCAGGCCTGCTGAAACGCCCGCTCCACCGCCTCCTTCGCGAGCTCCCGCCGCCCGGTGAGCAGATACGTCTGGCGTACGAGGGCGGGGGAGGTGAACGCGTACAGGGCGTCGAAGGCCTGATCGGGCGTCAGTCGGCCACTGCTTGCGGAGCCGGTCGCGGCTTCTGGTGGCGAGGGCTCCGCCGCTCGCTCGGTCACCTTCTCCGGGGCACCGCTGTCCGCAGTGGCCGCCGTGGCCGCCGTGGCCGCAGTGGCCGCAGTGGCCGCCGGTGCCGCCGTGGCCGCCGGTGCCGCGTCGGTGTCGGTGTCGGTGCTGCTCGGGCTTGTCGCCTTCGAGCCGTGTGTCTTCCCGGCGCCGGTGGACTTCGGCGTTCGTGACGTGCTCGTCGAGCGGCCCTTGGGCGAGGCGTTCGGCGGGCGGGTGGAGGCCGGGGCCGGGGCCGGGGCGGCGGCGAGCAGGCGGGCGTATGCTGCGCGCTTGCTGCCTCGGGGGGTGGTGCGGCCGGTCTCCCAGGACCTGACCGTCTCGCGGGTGACGCCGACCTTCGCCGCGACCTGTGCCTGCGTCAGATCCTGCGCCTCCCGCAGCCGTCGGCACTCCTTGGGGGACGGCAGCGGGGTGGCGGGGCTCTGGGTCATGTCGGACTCTCCACACCGTGGGCCGTAGGACCGTCGTTCGAACCGTCGTTCGCAAGGCGGACCGCAGTGGTGCGTGCAGCCCAATGCCGTACGAAAAAGTACATAAACGTATATTGGGCGACACTGCGTGTATTCGCCTGTTACGACGAGAAATCGCGTGTCGTTGGGAGCATGGCGGGCGTGACGCACACAACCGACCGCAGCTCGTCGCCCCGTCCCCCAGCCGGTTCGCAGGCCTCGGCGGCGCCGCCGTCGTCGGTGCTCGGCGGGCTCGCGCGCAGCGGCCGGCGGCGTAGAAGCTCCGCGCTCCTCGGCGCAGTTGTCGGTGGCGGCGTCGCGGCCGGAGTCGGCCTCGGCGGGTTCGCCGTCCTCGTGATCGCCGGGTGGGTCAGCTCGCCGTATCCGGACAGCGGCGCGGACGGTGCGCTGCATGTCGCGGCCGGACTGTGGCTGCTCGCCCACGGCGCCGACCTGGTCAGGACCGACGGCCTCTCCGGCGACCCGGCGCCGCTCGGCGTGACCCCGCTGCTCCTCGCCGTCGTGCCCGCGCTGCTGCTGCACCGCGCGGGCCGCGACGCCGCCGACAGCGCGGACGGGCCGCGCATCGCCCTGGGCGGAGTCGTCGCCGGGTACCTGGCGGTCGGCGCGCTCGCGACGCTCTTCGCGACCGACGGCCCGCTGCGCGCGGACCCGCTGAGCGCCGGGCTGCACCTCGTCGCGCTCGCGGTGCTCGGCACGGCCGCCGGGGTGTGGAACGCGTACGGCCGCCCGCACGGCCCGCTGCCCGCCCGGCTCAGCCGTCTCGTCGACCCGGATCCGCACCGGGAAGGCCGTCCCCGCCCTCGGACCGGCCCCGCGCTGCGGGCGGCCGCCGCCGGGGTGGTGGTCCTGGTGGGCGGCGGCGCGCTGCTCGTCGCGGTCTCGCTCGTCGTGCACGCCCAGGCCGCGCAGACCACGTATCTCCAGCTGAGCGACCTGTGGGCGGGGCGGGTCGCGGTGCTGCTCCTGGCGATCGCGCTGGTGCCCAACGCGGCGGTGTGGGGCGCCTCTTACGGCCTCGGGCCCGGTTTCACGCTCGGCGCGAGCGGCGCGGCCTGGCCCGCGGGCGCCCCCGCGGACCCGCAGCTTCCGCCCTTCCCGCTGCTAGCCGCGATCCCGGACTCGGCCACCGGTACGCCGCTGACCTGGGCGGCGTGCGCGGTCGGCGGGGTGTGCGGGCTGACGGTCGGCTGGTTCACGGCACGCGCGGCGGCGCCGAAGGGCGCGGAGGACGAGAAGGGCGCGAAGGGCGCGGAGGCCCGGGCATGGTCGCGGGGTGAGACGGCGCTGACGGCGGGGCTCGCCGCGCTGCTGTGCGGGCTCGCCCTCGCCCTGCTCGCGGCGCTCGCGGGCGGCCCGCTGGGCGACGGGGCGCTCGCGGACTTCGGTCCGGTGTGGTGGCAGACGGGCGGCGCGGCCCTGCTCTGGTCGGGCCTGCTCGGCACACCGGTCGCCCTGGGTCTGCGGGCCTGGCGCGTACGGACCTGGCGGGCGCGGGACCTGTGGGCTCGGGCCGCGGGTGTACGGGTGCCGGTGCCGCGCCTTCCGCGCTGGGCTCGGGTGCCGCGCGTGCGGCTGCCGCGCTGGGACTGGCTGCCGCGCGTGCGGCTGCCGCGCGTACGGCTGTGGCGTCGCCGCGCGAAGCAGGAGCGGACGCGTCCCGTGGCAGCCGGTCGCCGTCACTGGTGGGCGCCGTGGCGCGCCAAGTCCGGTACGCAGGAGGCGAGTTCGGCCCTCGGCTTCGAGCCGTACGACTTCTCCGTACGCCCGGAACCGGAACCGGAACCGGAACCGGAACCGAAGCCGAGGCCGAACCGGGGGCCAGACCCGAAGCCGAACCGGGGGCCGGACCCCGAGCCCGACTCCAGGTGAACGGGCGGAGCCGCTACTCCTCCGGCGTGCCGAGGAACGGGCGGAGCTGCTCCGGGAGCAGGTCCTCGCAGGACTTCTGGGCCGTGGTCGTCAGGGCGTCGTTGACGCAGGTGTAGTAGTCGCGGTAGACGATCTGCGCCGTGAACGTGGCCGCGACCATCGCGAGCGCCAGGATCGCGGTCACCAGACCGCTGATCGCCGCAGTCCTCTGCGGCTTGCCGACGCCCTCGTGGGCGGGAGGGCCCGCGGGCCCCGCCCCGGGCGAAGGCGCGGTCCCAGCCACCTGAGCGGCAGTCGCGGAAGCCGACCGCTCGGCCTTCCCGCCTCCCTTGCCGTCCCCCACGGGGAGTCCGCGCAGCGAGCCGACCGCCCAGTAGATCGCGAGCGCGGCGAGCAGCAGCGCCACGTACGGCCAGGAGAACAGGGCGAAGAAGAAGCCCCACATGCCGGCGAGCAGTGCGTACCGCGCGCGGCGCTGGACCGGGTCCGTCGGGTCCCAGCGCAGCCCGCTGCCGGGACCGCCCTGGCCGCCGCCCTGGCCCTCGGGGTCACCGGGCCGCTGGCCGAACGGGCCCGAGGAGCGGCCGGGCTGGCGGCTGCTCCAGCGGCTGCCGCCGCCCTGGCCGCCCTTCCGCTCGCCGTTGTCCTGCTGCCGCGGCTGCCACGGGCGGTCCGGGCTGCCCTCGGGCGGCGGGGCGAAGGGGTTGTCCGCACGATCCGCCCGGTCCGCGCGATCCGCACGGTCCGCGCCGTTCGCGTTGCCGGATGTGTCGGCGCCGGTGCTCTCCGTGTCCGGGCCCGCGCTCGGCCGGATCCCGTCCTCGGACGGGTCCTGCTGCGGCGAGGACGGGGGCGTGGGCAGTCGGTCCGGCATCTGGTGTGCGTCTTCCCCTAGTTGAGGCCCGTACTGGGCATGCGTAGCGCTTGCTTCCCAGACGCTACCTTCCGGCCGGGTCCCCGTCCCGTGGGGGCCGCATCGTGTGCCGGTATCGTTGCTGACGGTCGAGCGCTTCGTAGAGTTCCCCGTATCGGGGGTCATGAAGCATTTGTACGACCGCACAAAGCCGAGCAAGCCATGAAAGGGCCCCGTCGTGGCCTCATCTGCCGCCGCCCCGAAGCGCCTCGTCGTGCTCGTCTCCGGGTCCGGTACCAACCTCCAGGCGCTGATCGACGAAATCGACGCCGTGGGCAGCGACGCCTACGGTGCCGAGATCGTCGCCGTCGGCGCCGACCGGAGCGGGATCGCCGGTCTGGAACGGGCCGAGCATGTGGGCCTGCCGACCTTCGTGTGCCGGGTGCAGGACCACCCCACGCGCGAGGAGTGGGACCGGGCGCTCGCCGAGGCCGTCGCCGCTTACGAGCCCGACCTGGTGATCTCCGCCGGGTTCATGAAGATCGTGGGCAAGGAGTTCCTCGCGCGCTTCGGCGGGCGGACCGTGAACACCCACCCCGCGCTGCTCCCCAGCTTTCCCGGTGCCCGCGGCGTGCGTGACGCGCTCGCGTACGGCGCGAAGGTCACCGGCTGCACCGTCCACTTCGTCGACGACGGCGTCGACACCGGGCCGATCATCGCGCAGGGCGTGGTCGAGGTCCGGGACGAGGACCACGAGGACGGTGGCGCCGCGCTCCACGAGCGCATCAAGGAAGTCGAGCGCAAGCTGCTCGTCGAGGTCGTGGGGCGTCTGGCCCGGCACGGCTACCGCATTGAGGGACGAAAGGTTTCCATCCCGTGACCGCCGAAGGTACGACCGTAGAAGGTCAGCGCCCCATCCGCAGGGCTCTCATCAGCGTCTATGACAAGACCGGCCTCGAAGAGCTGGCGCTCGGGCTGCACGAGGCGGGCGTCCAGCTCGTCTCCACCGGCTCCACCGCCGCGAAGATCGCCGCCGCCGGGGTGCCCGTCACCAAGGTCGAGGAGCTCACCGGCTTCCCCGAGTGCCTGGACGGCCGGGTCAAGACGCTGCACCCGCGCGTGCACGCCGGGATCCTCGCCGACCTGCGCCTCGACTCCCACCGTGAGCAGCTCGCCGAGCTGGGCGTGGAGCCCTTCGACCTGGTCGTCGTGAACCTGTACCCGTTCACGCAGACCGTGGAGTCCGGTGCGACGCCCGACGAGTGCGTGGAGCAGATCGACATCGGCGGCCCGTCGATGGTCCGCGCCGCCGCCAAGAACCACCCCTCGGTCGCGGTCGTCACCAGCCCCGAGCGGTACGCGGACGTGCTCGCCGCCGCCAAGGAGGGCGGCTTCGACCTGACCGCCCGCAAGCGGCTCGCGGCCGAGGCCTTCCGGCACACCGCGGAGTACGACGTGGCCGTCGCGGGCTGGTTCGCGGCGGACTACGCGGGCGACGGCGGCGAGTTCCCGTCCTTCCTCGGCGTCACGTACGAGCGCAAGAACGTGCTGCGGTACGGCGAGAACCCGCACCAGGCGGCCGCCCTCTACACCGGCGGCTGCGGCGGTCTCGCGAGCGCCGAGCAGCTGCACGGCAAGGAGATGTCGTACAACAACTACACGGACACCGACGCCGCGCGCCGGGCCGCGTACGACCACGCCGAGCCGGCCGTCGCGATCATCAAGCACGCCAACCCGTGCGGCATCGCGGTCGGTGCGGACGTCGCCGAGGCGCACCGCAAGGCGCACGCCTGTGACCCGCTGTCCGCGTTCGGCGGCGTGATCGCCGTCAACCGCCCGGTCTCCGTGGCGATGGCCGAGCAGGTCGCGGAGATCTTCACCGAGGTCATCGTGGCGCCGGACTACGAGGACGGCGCGGTCGAGGTGCTTGCGCGGAAGAAGAACATCCGCGTGCTGCGCTGCCCCGAAGCGCCCGAGCTGGTCGCCGAGTTCAAGCCGATCGACGGCGGCGGCCTCGCCCAGATCACGGACACGCTGCAGGCCGAGGGCGACGACCCGGCGAACTGGACGCTCGCGACGGGCGAGGCGCTGTCCTCCGGCGAGCTGGCCGAACTGGCCTTCGCCTGGCGCGCCTGCCGGGCCGTGAAGTCCAACGCGATCCTGCTCGCCAAGGACGGCGCCTCGGTCGGCGTCGGCATGGGCCAGGTCAACCGCGTCGACTCGGCGAAGCTCGCCGTGGAGCGCGCGGGCGAGGAGCGCGCGGCCGGTTCGTACGCCGCGTCCGACGCGTTCTTCCCGTTCCCGGACGGCCTGGAGATCCTCACGGCCGCGGGCGTCAAGGCCGTGGTCCAGCCCGGCGGTTCGGTCCGCGACGAGCTGGTCGTCGAGGCCGCGAAGAAGGCGGGCGTGACGATGTACTTCACGGGGACTCGGCACTTCTTCCACTAGGTTCCGACTTGGTGCGTCGTAGGCAGCAGCTCGCACCAGACGGTCTTGCCGTCCGGCCGCCGTGTCACGCCCCAGCGCGCTGACACGGCGGCCAGCAGCATCAGACCCCGGCCCGACTCGGCGCCGGGGTCTTGCTGTTGCAGGGATACGGGCAGGCCGTGCGGATCCGGATCGCTGACCGCCACCCGGGTCGGGCTCACATCGACGGTCACCGGGGCTCCCTCACCCACGTGTTGCACGACGTTGGTCAGTAACTCGCTCACGCACAACTCGACTTCGGGACTGCTGCCGGTGCCGAGGTGTCGGCGTACGGCCCGGCGTACCTCCGGTACCGCTTTCGCCTGCGCGGGCAGTTCCAGGATCAGTCGCATGGGGTGCCCGCCGCCTTGTTCAGTACGTGGGTGAGGGCTTGGGCGGTTGCGGTGTTGCAGTTCCCGAGCGCGACGAGGGGGCGGATGGGGAGCTGTGCGGCGAAGGTCGGGGCGTCGACGCCGAGTGACGGCAGTTTGATGCCGTGGGTGGCGAGGGCGGTGCGGAGTTGCTCCACGCAGGTGTCGATGTCCGGGTCCGTGTCCATGTCCATGTCCATTGCCATGGGGCGCCTTTCCGTGTGTGCGGTGTGTGACGAATCCCTCACAGCGTGACGTTGGGTTGCGTACGGTTGAAGGGGTTTCGGCACCACGGTGCGCGTTGTGGAAGGCGGCAACTATGGGCGCGCGTAAGGACATTGACGGCTCGGCGAGCGTCCCGGCCTTCTACGGCAAGGAGTTGCGCTTCAAGCGCGAGGCGGCGGGGCTCACGCTGGAACAGACGGTGGAGGGTTCGTTCTACGGCACGAGCTACCTGAGTGAGATCGAGCGCGGGCAGCGACGGATGCCGGGCGACTTGGCGCGGCACGTCGACCGTGTGCTGGGGACGGACGGGTTCTTCGAGCGGTGCTGCGAGGACGTACGAAGGGCGAAGCGGAAGGGGCACGCGGAGTACTTCGAGTACGTACTGGAGGCGGAGAAGCATGCGGACGCCATCGAGGACTGGTGCCCGAATGTCCTCACTGGATTGCTGCAGACGCCCGAGTACGCGCGGGCCATGGCGCTGTCCGCTCACCCCGGTGCCACTGAGGAGTGGGTGGAAGAGAAGGTTGCTGCCCGGATGAGGCGGGCGCGGCTCTTCGAGGACGACCACGACAAGCCCGAGTACTGGGCGATCATGCACGAGTCGATCCTGCGCCACCCTGTTCTGCTACCTGCGGAGATGGCCGAACAGCTCGACCGGATAGCGGCGTTGGCACGGAGGCGGAGGATCTTTGCGCAGATCCTTCCGTGGAACGGCGGGACCTACCCGATGATGCAGGGCGGCGCCATGATGATGACTTTCCCTGACGCCCCGCCGCTGGTGTACACGGAGTCTGCGTACAGCGGAACTACCATCGACGATCCGGCCCTCGTGAAGCGGTACCGCAAGTCGTACGATCTGCTCAGGGCCGCCGCACTGCCGCCTGAGGCGTCCCTCGCCATGATCGAGGACGCGGCAGAGGACTATCGAAATGGCAAGCAACCGCACTGACTTGAGCACCGCTGTCTGGCGGAAGTCCAGCTACAGCAATGGCGATGGCGGGCACTGCGTCGAAGTCCGCGACGACCTCCCCGGTCTCGTCCCCGTTCGGGACTCCAAGAACGCCGAAGGCCCCGTGCTCGTGTTTCCCGCCTCCGCGTGGGGGGTGTTCGTGCGCGAGCTCCGGGGCCCCCTGGACTGAAACGGCACGCGGCGGGTCAGGCTTCAACCACCCCTAGTTGTCGTAGCAGTCCGAGGTTGTCCCAGTTCCACCAGGACTCCGCGATCCTGCCGTCCTTGCAGCGGAACGTCGCGTGTCCGGTGCCGGAGACGTCCTTGTTCGTGGGCTCCATGCCCTGGTAGGCGCCGGTGTGCTTGCCTTGGAAGGTGAGCCGACAGGTCACCATGTCACCTTCGGCGATCATGCCCTCCACCGTCATCCGAGGGCCGAAGGCGTCCATGATCTCGCCGTTCTCCCGCTTGGCCTGCGCGAAGTCCAGGTCGTAGGACGAGAGGGAGGGGTCGTGCTCCCGGTAGTCGGCCGTGCACAGCTCGTCCGCGAGGTCGATGTTCTTGTTGTTGACCACCTCGTCGAAGAAGCGCTGGCACGTGAGCTTGTTGAGCTGTTCGTCGCGTACGACATCGAGGTCCGTGAACGTGGGCATCCCGTCGCAGGCGGCGACCATTTCCTCGAAGATGCGGTTGGTCTCGGGGAGGTTGGAGTTCTTCACCGCCTCCTCGTAGGACGGAAACTCCACGATCTCGACGACGTGCGTGGAGTCGGAGCGGTCCCGGCCGACGATCGAATGCGTGGCGGTCCGCTTGCCCTGGGTCGCTACGACCCAGTCGTCCATCAACCGATTGAGCCGGTCGATATTGCTGGTCTTGCAGTCGATGAGCTGGACGAAGGTCATGAGTCACTCCTGTGTGAAGAGCGACCGTGCTAACCAATGAGACGATTTCAGGCTATACCTGGCGCGTGAGGGCGTCGCGCCAGGGCTTCTGAGATCACGGCGAACGCGAAGCGCCCCTCTCCGGACGGGACCGGAGAGGGGCGCTTCGCCGTGCCAAGTGGGGGGTGGGGTTACGGCTTCTTGATGACGACCGTGTGCGCGGCCTTGTCGTGCCACCCCTGCTGGCGTCCGGAGTTGTCCCAGGACGGGGAAAGGTACACGAGTAGTGTGCCGATCCCGCAGAGGATGCCGCCGAGCTGCGGCATGATCCAGCGCACGAAGCCGCCGCCGATGCCGGGAGCTTGACCGGTGTCGTCCCGCACGACCTTGATACCCAGGGCCTTCTTGCCGAGCGTCGCGCCGACGAACGAGATCATCAGCCATTCGTAGAGCAGAGTGATGAGGACGAGGGCAGCCGTGACGCCGAGGCCGACCACCAAGGCGTTCATGTAGGCGTCGTCGCGGCACTCGTAATAGTCGGCGTCCCGCCAGTTGCATTGGTCAGCCTCGTTGGCCAGGCCGATCGCGCTGAGCAGCCCGACGGTCCCGAGGATGCCGCAGATGACGCCGAGCACGACGCCGTCGATCAGGCGGGCTCCGAACCGTGAGCCCATGCTCGCGAGTTGGACGGTGCCGAGCGTCGGCAGCTGCACGAAGCCGAGGCTGCTTGGGGTCGGGTGGCCGGCCTGCTGTTGCGGGTAGCCGTAGCCGGGCTGACCTTGCGACTGCTGCCCGTACGGGTTGTTCGGGTTACCGAAGCTCATGGCGCTTCTTCATCCTGCCTTGTCGTGCCGGCCCTGCCGACGGCCGAGCTGTCGAAGAACGGCGAGATGGTACGAAGCCGGAACCAGGGCCAAACCTTAGTGCGTGGGCACGTGTTGACGATCGTGCCCCTCTTCGGACGCTGTCATCCAGAGAGGGGCACGGTGGTCGTGCGAACGTGTGGTCAGCCCTTGACCACGATGGAGCCGCAGACCTTGTCGGCGAAGCACTGCTTCTTGGCGTCCCAGAGCGGCCAGAGCCAGCCGAGGTAGCAGGCCAGGGAGTCGAGGAAGTGGGCGAGTCGGCGCACGAAGGCCATGCCCACGCCGAGCGGCTGGCCGTCCGTCTCCCGGAGGAGACGGATACCGAGGGCCTTCTTGCCGATCGTCTGTCCGGTCTTGCCTTCCTGAATGAGCTGGTAGATGGCGAGACCGACCAGCAGAACGAAGCCGAGGATGGACAGGATGGTCGCGAATTCCGGGCTGTCCTGGGCGATCGCGATACCGATCAGAGCCGGGATGTACGCCACGCCGAACACGAGCCCGTCGACGATGAGTCCGCCGGCGCGCAGGCCCCAGTGTGCGTACTGGGGGGCGCCGCCGTACATCTGCTGCGGGTGGCCCGGGTAGCCGGCCTGCTGCTGCGGGTATCCGGGCTGCTGCGGGTAGCCGTAGCCCTGCTGGGGCGGGACGCCCTGGGGGGCCTGCTGCGGGTAGCCGTAGCCGGGCTGGCCCTGGGGCTGCTGGGGGTAGCCGTACGGCTGGCCGCCCTGCTGGGGCTGCTGCGGCTGCTGGCCGTAGGGGTTGTTCGGGTCGCCGAAACTCATGGCGAGATTCCTCCGGGAATGGGGGGACTGAGGAGAGCGGTGTGGTTCAGTAGCGCGGGCGCTGGAACCACTGGGCCGTTTCGCGCTTCGCGGCGAACACGATCACCAGGATCGACAGCGCGATGATGGCCAGGCCAAGGCCGTATGTGGTGATGTTGAAGATGCCAGTGATGATCGCGAGGGAACCGTAGACGATCGCGAACACGCGGAGGCCGTTGCCGCCCTTCGGCCACTGCAGAGAGATGACGAGACCGAGGATCGCCCACACGGTGGCGAGCACCATAAAGAAGCCGATGAAGCCCAGGCCGAGGCCGGAGGCCATCGAAGCCTCGTCGTCGGAGAGTCCCGCGTTGTCGACGTAGTTGTCGAACATCGCCATCGCGACACCGTAGAGAACCGCGACGATCGCGTGCGCACCGGCGACGATCCCGACGAAGATCCGGGCCTGCCCGGCGGGCTTGGGCATCTCCATCGGGCCGGCCGGGTAGCCGCCGTACGGCTGCTGCACCGGCGGGGCCTGCGGGTAGCCGTAACCGGGCTGGCCCTGGGGCTGGCCGTACGGGCCGGGCTGGGGCGGCTGCCCGTAGGGATTGTTCGGGTCGCCGAAACTCATGGCGGTTGATTCCTCCGTTGACGTGCGTGGACTACGCGGTCGGTACGGAGGACCTTGAGTCAGAGCGGTCTTGCGGTGTTCCCCCCGTGCACTGCCCGCGGCACTGCGCCGCTCATCGTTCTAAACGCGCGGCGTGTTTGTCCAGCCACGGCCTGAAGAGTTGTGCAAGTGCAACACAGGGTGAGGTCGGGGGTCGGATCCGTCCGGATTGGAGCGTGGGGCGGTTCATCCGCGAGGATGGGGGCATGACCGCCCAGATTCTCGATGGCAAGGCCACCGCCGCAGCGATCAAGGCCGACCTCGTCCGCCGTGTGGAAGCGCTGAAGGCGCGGGGTGTCACCCCCGGCCTCGGCACCGTGCTCGTCGGGGAGGATCCCGGCAGCCAGAAGTACGTCGCGGGCAAGCACCGCGACTGCGCGCAGGTGGGCATCGCGTCCATCCAGCGTGAACTGCCCGCCACCGCCACGCAGGACGAGATCGAGGCGGTCGTGCGCGAGCTGAACGAGGACCCGGCCTGCACCGGGTACATCGTGCAGCTGCCGCTCCCCAAGGGCATCGACGAGAACCGCATCCTGGAGCTCATCGACCCCGCCAAGGACGCGGACGGCCTGCACCCCATGAACCTCGGCCGACTCGTCCTCAACGAGCCGGCGCCGCTGCCCTGCACCCCGTACGGCGTGATCCAGCTGCTCCGGCAGTTCGGTGTGGAGATCAACGGGGCGCACGTGGTCGTCGTCGGCCGGGGCGTGACCATCGGACGGTCGCTGCCGCTGCTGCTCACCCGTAAGTCGGAGAACGCGACCGTGACGCAGTGCCACACCGGCACCCGTGACCTCGCCGCCCAGCTGCGCCAGGCCGACATCATCGTGGCCGCGGCCGGCTCCCCGCACCTGATCAAGCCGGAGGACGTGCGGCCGGGCGCCGCGGTGCTCGACGTCGGCGTCAGCCGGGACGAGAACGGCAGGATCGTCGGCGATGTGCACCCGGGCGTCGCCGAGGTCGCGGGCTGGCTGTCGCCCAACCCGGGCGGCGTGGGCCCGATGACGCGGGCGCAGCTGCTCGTGAACGTGGTGGAGGCTGCCGAGCTTGCGTCGGAGCAGGCCGCGGGCGCACAGGGTGCTCGGTGACATGGGTGGTGCGTCCGTGAGTGAAGAGGCCCAGGAGCCCCGGAAGAAGACGCGGCGGTTCCCGTCGATCACCCGGGACACCGCGCGGCCCGAGGGCGGTGGCCGCGCCGCCGCCGGGGACGCGCCCGCGCCCGCACGCCAGTGGCCGATGCTCACCGTGCTCGGCCTGACCGGTGTCGGGCTGCTCCTGACGGCGTTCGACCTGTTCCGGGTCGGCACGGTCCTGATCGGCGTCGCCCTGCTCGCGGGTGCCGTGCTGCGCTGGGTGCTGCCCTCGGTGGGCATGCTGGCGGTCCGCTCCCGCTTCACCGACATGGTGACGTACGGGCTCTTGGGCCTGGTGATCGTGCTGCTCGCGCTGATGGCGCAGCCGGACGGCCTGGAAATCCCGTTCCTGGAGGGGATCCTGCACTTCACGGTGACCAACTAGGCCAACCGTGACGGCGCCCGTCCTCTCCCCCGAGGGAGGACGGGCGCCGTCGGCTTGAGCGGGCGGGTCGCAGGTGTTCTCCCCCGCTGCGTTCCCGCCCGGAATCCAGAGTCATGGACGCGACAACGGGGGATCAAGTGCCGCCTGGTGCCTGTGACGCGGAGGTGACCATTCCGACACGGTGTGTCCGGGCGGCAACGATCTTCACGAGCCCGTAATGACCTTCCGGCCATGGCGTCCGGGGCCGTGGCGGCAAGGTCACGGGGCTCCATGTGGCGCATCCGTACGGCGGTGGGAGACTGACGGCGTATTCACGGGCGCGCCGGGGCGCGCACGGGTCATGCGTGCAACTGTCCGCCCCCGCCGAGGGAACTGACCTCCCGGGCACGGCCATCCCCCTGGGTAGTCAGGACGCGGGTACGGCAGGCAGCACGCGCGGGGGTCGTCACGTCGGACGCGGGGGACTGGGGAGAAGGGGGGAAGTATGCCTCGTTGGAAGGCACTGCCGGAGGAACTCGATCCGCAGGTACGGGAGTTCGCGAGCCAGCTGCGCCGGCTCGTCGACCGCAGCGGTCTGAGCATCGCCGCGCTCTCGGACCGCACCGGGTACAGCAAGACGTCCTGGGAGCGGTATCTGAACGGCCGGCTGCTCGCGCCCAAGGGTGCGATCGTCGCCCTGGCCGAGGTCACCGGTACCAATCCGATGCACCTCACCACGATGTGGGAGCTGGCGGAGCGGGCCTGGAGCCGGTCCGAGATGCGGCACGACATGACCATGGAGGCGATCCGCATCTCCCAGGCGCGCGCCGCCCTGGGGGAGTTCGGGCCGCAGCCGGACGCGAAGGCGCGCGGTGGGGGCGCGGGCGCCGGGGGGCGTGGACGGCAGGGCGGCGGCCCGGCCGCGACCGCTGCGCCGGCTGCGTCCGCCGCGACCGCCGCACCGTCCGCGCGCCCCGCGGCGTCCGCGTACCCCCTCGGCCCCGTGGACCCCTCGGGCACCCCGCGGGACGCCCTGCCCGGGGGAGCGGGGCCGGGGCGCCCGGCGGGCGGTGGGCCGCGGAAGGGGCGGAAGGGGACGGCGATCCTCGTCGCGGCCGTCCTGGTCCTGGCGGTGGCCGCGGGCGCGCTGTACCTCACCGGCTTCGGGTTCGGCGGGGGCGAGGCGGAGGCGAAGCCGTCCCCGGCGCCGACGAGCAGCGCGCCGAAGCTGCCCGACGGGGTGAAGTGCGTGGGCGCGGACTGCACCGGCGAGGACCCCGAACGGATGGAGTGCAGCGGCGAGTTGGCGCTGACGTCGACCAGCGTCACCGTCGGCACCGCCCTCGTCGAGGTCCGCTACAGCAAGACCTGCGGCGCCGCCTGGGCCCGCATCACCCAGGCCGCGCCCGGCGACACGGTGCGGATCACGGGATCGGGCGCGACGTCCGACGGCGAGGACGGCCAGGACGGCCAGGACGGCGAGGACGGCCAGGACGGTCAGGACGGCGAGGTCGACGGGGACGGGGACGCGTACACGCCGATGGTGGCCGTGGGGTCCGCCGCGGACGCGAAGGCGTGCGCGACGCTTGCGTCGGGCCTGAAGGGCTGCACGGGGGCTGGTGGCTGAGGTGGGCTTATCCCCTACCCGCCCCTTCCCGGCTGTGTCGATATGCGGCTGGCGCCGCGTGGCCTGCGGACAGCCACGGGGCTCCGCCCCGGACCCCTCCCCCAAGCTCTCGGCTTCGCTCGAGCAGGGGGGACCCCCATCTCAAACGCCGGAGGGGCTGATTTTTGCCCCGAAGGGGCGGTTTCTTAGGGGCGCGGGGAACTGCGCGATCAGCCACGACGGTGCCGCAGCCGAACAGAGCGCGGGAATCAGGCATGGTCCACGTGACTTCGGGCAGGCGCCTGTCCATCTCCCCCCACGGGAACGCAGGTGGACGGCGGCGGCCGTCGTCACGGACGGCCGTCGCCGCTGCGGGTGGTGTGGGCCGGGCCACACGGGTCCGGCGGTGCGGGTTCGGTGGGGCGGTATAGCCTGACCGGTGGATCTCTCTTGACGCCAAGAGATCGATCATCGAGAAGCCATCGGCGATCGGTACGAAGGCGGCTGTACGGAGATCCCGCACCCCGGGGCAGGGCCCCAACCGCCAGCTGTCTTAACGGAGATCGCCATGACCCGCACTCCCGTGAATGTCACCGTCACCGGCGCGGCCGGCCAGATCGGCTACGCGCTGCTCTTCCGCATCGCCTCCGGCCACCTGCTCGGCGCGGACGTGCCGGTCAAGCTGCGCCTCCTCGAGATCCCGCAGGGCGTCAAGGCCGCCGAGGGCACCGCCATGGAGCTCGACGACTGCGCGTTCCCGCTGCTCAAGGGCATCGACATCTTCGACGACCCGAACCAGGGCTTCGAGGGCGCCAACGTCGCGCTGCTCGTCGGCGCCCGCCCGCGGACCAAGGGCATGGAGCGCGGTGACCTGCTCGCCGCCAACGGCGGCATCTTCAAGCCGCAGGGCAAGGCCATCAACGACCACGCCGCGGACGACATCAAGGTCCTCGTCGTCGGCAACCCGGCCAACACCAACGCCCTGATCGCCCAGGCCGCCGCCCCGGACGTACCGGCCGAGCGCTTCACCGCGATGACCCGCCTGGACCACAACCGCGCCCTGACGCAGCTGGCCCAGAAGACCGGCGCCTCCGTCGAGGACATCAAGCGCCTCACCATTTGGGGCAACCACTCGGCGACCCAGTACCCGGACATCTTCCACGCGGAGATCGCCGGCAAGAACGCCGCCGAGGTCGTGAACGACGAGCAGTGGCTGGCCGACACCTTCATCCCGACCGTCGCCAAGCGCGGCGCCGCGATCATCGAGGCCCGTGGCGCGTCCTCGGCCGCCTCCGCCGCCAACGCCGCCATCGACCACGTCCACACCTGGGTCAACGGCACCGCCGAGGGCGACTGGGCCTCCATGGGCATCCCGTCCGACGGTTCGTACGGCGTCCCGGAGGGCCTGATCTCCTCCTTCCCCGTCACCACCAAGGACGGCAAGTACGAGATCGTCCAGGGCCTGGACATCAACGAGTTCTCGCGCGCCCGCATCGACGCCTCCGTCAAGGAGCTCGCCGAGGAGCGCGAGGCGGTCCGCGGTCTCGACCTGCTCTGAGCCCCGAACCCGCAGCGACCACAGCACTTCTGCCTCCGCCCCGGCGGCCGTTCGACGGCCGCCGGGGCGGAGGCTTTTTTCGTACGCCGTGTCGCCGCGGCTCCTCTATGATGTGATCCCGAACACAACGGGTCGCCAACTCGCGTGTGCAGTACGGCAGTTGAGTCACAGGGGGAGCGTTGTCGCAGCAGGCGCAGGTGCCGCCACAGTCAGGACCGGCCGAGCCCTCGGGGGGCGGACTGCCGCCCGCGCTCCCGGTCACCCCGCCCGGCGCCAGCGAGGCCACCCGGCTGCTGTGCGCGGGCAGCTACCTGGACGAGACGTACCGCAACGCGGTCATCGACGAGCTGTACGTCCACGAGGAGCGCATCGCCGCCCCTTCGCTGGGCTTCGACGCGGCCCGCGTCCTGGCGCACGCGCTGCGGGCCCGGCGGCTCGAACTGGGCTGGGCGGCGGGGGTCCTCTTCCTGTGGATCATCGGCGTGGTCCTCAGCGAATACCTGCTGTTCGTGTTCCTGATGCCCTCGCTGCTGCTCTTCCTCGCCAGGAAGATCCGCGGCCCGGCCGAGAACCCGCCGGTCTGGCGCCGCTTCCCGGCCTGGTGGATGAAGTGGTACGGGCGGCTGATGCTGCTCTTCGCGCTCGGCACCCTGGTCGCCGTGGTGGCCGGTGAGGGCGAGGGCGTGAGCGTCGCCGGGTTCCTCGCGGAGGTGCTGCCCGACGCGTTCGCCGAGGTGGTCCTCTCCCTCGACTCGTCCGGCGGTGCGGTCAAGCCCTTCCACGCCTGGGTCTGCCTGGCGACGCTGCTGCTCGTCGCGGCCTGCGTCGCCGCCCAGCGCGGCCAGTTCGCCCGTGCCCTCGCGGGCGAGCTGCACCCGAAGAAGTTCGGCGACATGGCGGCCGACCCGGCGGAGCGGGCGGAGGGCGGCCGGTTCCAGCGGCTGCGCCGGCGCATCAGGACCGAGCAGCACGCCCCGCTCGTCATGTACCACGCGGCGCGCCCCTTCTGCGGCGCGGGCGAGCCGTACGACTCCTGGACGCTCGCCGTCGAGCTGCGGCCCGACCCGGAGCGGACGCAGCTGCCGCTGAGCAACCGCGTGATCCTGGAGGCGGTGCGGCCGCTGCTCGCCGAACTCCGGGTGCCCGCCCCGCACGCGGCGGGCGGCGTCCGCGACCGGCTGCGCCAGCTGCAGATCGACGAGTGCGTGTTCCTGCCGGTGGACGGGCTGCCGCAGCGTGACCTCGCGCCCTACGACGAGCAGTCGTTCCTCGTGCACCGGGCCGAGTCGGTGGAGGAGGGCGGCGAGACGCGGCGGCACTTCCTGCGGATCCGGGTCGGCGGCTGGGAGGAGGAGGTCGTCACCACCGTGTTCGTACGGGTGCACACCCAGGGCGGCATGCTGATGCTGGAGATCGCCCCGCACGTCCTGCTCCCGATCCGCAAGGACTTCGAGAACGCCGACCGGATCGCGCACCAGTACCGCCACAACAGCCTGTTCGGCAAGGCCGTCTGGGCGCTCGCCCGTACGCCGCGCTCCCTCGTGTCCGCGCTCACCACCCTCGGCCGGGGCATCGCCTTCTCCTGGCACATCCTCACCGGCGGCCATGGCGCGGCCATGCCCGACGGCCCCGCCGTCTCCGTGCGGGAGCTGGGCTCGGACGGCGAGTCCTCGCTCTTCCAGGACATGGACGTACGCCGCTATCTGAAGTCCGTGCAGGACCGGGTGGCGAACGGGGTGCGGACCGCGCTGCGGGACGCCGGGTACCGCACCGACGAGTTCGCCCAGAAGATCGTGAACGTCAGCGGCGGCGGCACGCTCATCGAGAACGCCAGCGGCGCCTTCGCCGTCGGCGACCACAACGTCATCACCAACCAGACGACGCAGCCCGGGAGTTCGGGCTCACCGTTCACCAAGCCAGGGGGAGATTCGAGTGGCAGCGCATGAGGAGCCGGGCACGGGCGGCGGCGTCCACATCAGCAACGTGCAGGGAGCCTTCGCCGTCGGCAACAACAACAGCGTCGTCAACCAGCAGGCGGGCACGCCCCCGCGCGACCCCGCGCACGAGGAACTGCTCCGGGCGGTACGGGAGCTCCGCGCCGACCTCGCCCGGCAGGTGCCGAACGACGAGACGGCCGCGCTCGACGCCGAACTCGAAGGCGCGCAGGGCGAGATCGAGCAGACCGGCCAGGCCGGCCCCGGCCGGATCGCGCGGCTGCGCCAGGCGCTCTCGGACGCGGGCACGGTGACCGGTCTGCTCGCCTCGGCCGTGGCGGTCTCGCAGGCCGTCGGCGTGATCGTCGGGGGCTGAGCGTGGCGGACCAGGGCCGGGGCGGGGTGCGCTGGAACCCCGAGACGCAGAGCTGGGACACCGGCGGACCGCAGCCCGCCCCGTACACCCCGCCGCCCCCACCGCGCCCCGAGCACGCGCCGGGTGCGGCCGAACAGGAGCCGGGCGCACCGGAGTTCGGCCCTTCGTCGTACCCCCAGCCCGAGTACGGGCCGGAACCGCAGCCGCGGCCGTGGTTCCGGCGGGGTGCCGTCGTCGGCTCGGTGGCCGTCGCCGTGCTCGCCGCGGGCGTCGGCTCGTATCTGCTGTGGGGCGGGGGTGAGGAGCCCGCGCCGGACGCCAAGCCGTCGGCCTCGGCGAGCGCGAGCTCCTTGCCGCCGGAGAGCCAGGAGCCGACGGCCGAGCCGAGCCCCTCGGAGCCCACGTCCCCGTCGGCCTCGGCCCCGCCCGGGTACCGCATGGTCAGCGAGGACGAGTTCAGCCTGGCCGTGCCCGAGGACTGGGAGCGCCGGACGGAGGAGGGCAAGAACGGCGTCACGCTCTACTACTACGAGGCGCCCGAGGGGCCCGAGCGGATCCAGGTCTTCCGCGTCACGGAGGCGGACGCGACTCCGATGAGCACGGTCGAGCTGGCCGAGAAGGATCTGAAGCGGTTGCCGGGGTATGAGCGAAACTCTCTGGGGCCGGTCGAGCACGCTTACGGGGAAGCGGCGGAGCTGGACTACTCGTACTCCAGCGAGGAGTGGGCGATGGACCTGCGGACCCTGGACCGCGTCGTGCCCGCGGGGCCGGAGGGCTCTGCGTTGTGGGCGGTGCTGAGCATCGGGCCGGAGGATGCGTGGCCGTTGCAGCGGCGGGTCCTGGAGGATGCGTTGGGGGGCTTCGGTCCGCGTTGACTGCCCGCTCCTCAAACGCCGGAGGGGCTGATTTTTCAGCCCGTCCGGCGTTTGAGGACGCGCGCGGAGCGCGATGCGGGGTCCGGGGCGGAGCCCCGTGGCGGTCAGTCGGACTGGCCGATGTCGACCGTCTGGTCCGCCGGAGGCACCTTCACGTCGACCGGCCGGTCGAACTCGGAGAAGGTCATGTCGATCTCGACACCCTTCGCGGGCTCGTCGGCCTCGACCTTGAGGGGGTACGGCTTGTCCTCGGTGGAGACGTACGTCTTGCCCTTCTGCGCACCCCGGGTGACGTTCAGCTCGATCGCGGGCCGCCCGTCGACCTCGGTGCGCTCGCCCTTCGTGACCGTGGCGGCCTCGGCCTTGCCGGACCGCTCGGTGATCTGCGCCTTGAAGGCGTTGAGGTCGCAGAGCTGGGCGATCTTCGCGCCGTCGGCGTCCCCGGCGCTGGTCTCCAGGTACTTGCCCTTGAGCAGCTGGGCCGCCGCGTCGCCGCCGAGATGCGGCGCCTGCGAGGAGAGCCACCGCGCGTCCGGCTTGATCCACACCCGGTCGCCCTTGCGCAGGACCTCCATGCGGCCCTTGCCCCCCTGCTCGGTGACCGACCCGGTGCAGTTGTCCTGCGTGTCGTACGAGAGCTCGAAGGACGCGGGGGCGGGTTCGGCCATGCCCTTGATCTCCGCCTCGACATGCAGCGACTTCACGCTCTGTAGTGCTGCGCGGGCCTGGACGCCGATCTCCTGGGGGCTCTTGTCGGCGATGCCGTTGTCGTCGGCGACTGCCACGCCGGAGAGTCCGCCGACGAGCGCGGTGGCACAGAGAGTGACACCGAATGTGCTGAAAGTTGCCTTATGAGCCTTGGGCATAGCGCTACCTCCCGCTGGGAGATTCCGCAATAAACCGTACGACCCGGGCCTTTTGATCGCATGCGGAGTGACTCACGGCACTTTCGGCAGGGGAACCGACATGCTTTTCGGCCCCGAGGGCAGGGAGATCGGATCACCTCAGTGACTCGGGGTGAACAAATCGGTAAACGGAAGGCAAGACGCGAAGTGTCGGCACAACAGACCATCCACGTGGACGGACGGTGGCATAACGCCGCCTCGGGGGCCACGCGCGAGATCCTCGACCCCGCGGATGCCAAGCCGTTCGCCGTTGTGGCGGAAGGTGACGCGAGCGACGCGGACGCCGCGATCGCCGCGGCCCGTAAGGCATTTGATCACGGTGCGTGGCCGGACACCCCGGTCGCCGAGCGGGCCGCCCTGCTGCGCCGGGTCGCCGAACTGCTCGTACGGGACCGGGAGAAGATAGGCCTCCTGGAGAGCCGGGACGCGGGCAAGACCGTCGAGGAAGGCCGCGTCGACGTCGACTGCGTCGCCGACGCCTTCCGCTACTTCGCGGACCTCGTCATCGGCGAGGGCGCGGGCCGCGTCGTGGACGCGGGCACGGACACCGTGCACAGCGTCGTCGTGCACGAGCCGGTCGGCGTCTGCGCGATGATCACGCCCTGGAACTACCCGCTCCTCCAGGCCAGTTGGAAGATCGCACCGGCGCTCGCCGCGGGCAACACCTTCGTCATCAAGCCCAGCGAGATCACCCCGCTGACCACGGTCGCGCTGATCGAGCTGCTCAAGGAGGCCGGGCTCCCCGACGGTGTCGCGAACATCGTCACCGGCCCCGGCCACACGGTCGGCGCCCGCTTCGCCGACCACCCCGACGTCGACCTGATCTCCTTCACCGGCGGCCTCATCAGCGGTACGAAGGTGGCGCAGGCCGCGGCCGTCTCCGTCAAGAAGGTCGCCCTCGAGCTCGGCGGCAAGAACCCCAACGTGGTCTTCGCGGACGCCTGCGCCACCGAGGAGGGCTTCGACACCGCCGTCGACCAGGCCCTCAACGCCGCGTTCATCCACAGCGGCCAGGTCTGCTCGGCCGGTGGCCGGCTCATCATCGAGGAGTCGGTGCGGGACCGCTTCGTCGCCGAACTCGCCGTACGGGCAAGCAGGATCAAGCTCGGCCGCGGCACCGAGGAGGGCGTCGAGTGCGGCCCCCTCGTCTCGCAGCAGCAGCTCGACAAGACCGAGTACTACGTCGACTCGGCCCTGGAGGAGGGCGCCAAGCTGCTCACCGGCGGCAAGCGCCCCGAGCCCAGCGAAGTCCGGCCCGCCGAGGGGTACTTCTACGAGCCGACCGTCCTCGACGGCTGCCACCGCGGGATGCGCGCGGTCCGCGAGGAGGTCTTCGGCCCGGTCCTCACCGTGGAGACCTTCACCACCGAGGACGAGGCGGTCGCCCTCGCCAACGACACCGAGTACGGCCTGGCCGGCGCCGTCTGGACCAGCGACTCGGGCCGCGCCCGCCGGATGGCCCGCCGGATGCGCCACGGCACGATCTGGATCAACGACTTCCACCCCTACCTGCCGCAGGCGGAGTGGGGCGGCTTCGGCAAGAGCGGCGTCGGCCGCGAACTGGGCCCCGCCGGCCTCGCCGAGTACCGCGAGTCCAAGCACGTGTACGAGAACCTCGCGCCGGAGCCGGTGCGCTGGTTCGCGGGCTGAGACCACCCCGCGGGCGCCGTGAACTCCTTCACGGCGCCCGCCCCTTAAGCGCAAGCACCTTGTGCACCACCCTCGCAGGAAGAGGAGCAGTACTTCCATGACCGGAACCGAGTTCGACTACGTCATCGTCGGCGGCGGCACCGCAGGATCCGTGATCGCGTCCCGCCTCACCGAGAACCCGGACGTCACCGTCGCCGTGATCGAGGGAGGCCCGTCCGACATCGACCGCGAGGACGTGCTGACCCTGCGCAAGTGGCTCGGCCTGCTCGGCGGCGAACTCGACTACGAGTACACGACCACCGAGCAGCCGCGCGGCAACTCGCACATCCTGCACAGCCGCGCCAAGGTCCTCGGCGGCTGCTCCTCGCACAACACGCTGATCTCCTTCAAGCCGCTGCCGTCCGACTGGGACGAGTGGGAGGAGGCCGGCGCCACCGGCTGGAACTTCAAGGCGATGGACCCCTACTTCGGCAAGCTGCGCAATAACGTGGTGCGCGTCGCCAAGAAGGACCAGAACCAGATAGCCACCGACTGGGTCGAGGCCACCAAGACCGCGCTCGGCGTGCCCGAGGTCGTCGGCTTCAACGACCAGCCCTTCGAGGAGGGCGTCGGCTTCTTCGACCTCTCGTACCACCCGGAGAACAACAAGCGCTCCTCCGCCTCCGTCGCCTACCTCCACCCGCACCTGGAGGCCGGTGACCGCCCGAACCTCCACCTCTTCCTGGAGACCTGGGCGTACCGCCTCGAGCTCGACGGGACGACCGCGCGCGGTGTGCACGTCCGGGGCAAGGACGGTACGGAGCAGCTGCTCACCGCCCGCCGCGAAGTCCTCGTCTGCGCCGGTGCCGTGGACACCCCGCGGCTGCTCATGCACTCCGGCATCGGGCCGAAGAAGGACCTCGAAGCGCTCGGCATCCCCGTCACGCTCGACCTGCCGGGCGTCGGCGAGAACCTCATCGACCACCCCGAGTCGGTGATCGTCTGGGAGACCGACGGGCCGATCCCGGACAACTCCGCGATGGACTCCGACGCGGGCCTGTTCGTGAAGCGGGACCCGGACCACAAGGGCCCGGACCTGATGTTCCACTTCTACCAAATCCCGTTCACGGACAACCCGGAGCGCCTCGGCTACGAGCGCCCCGAGCACGGCGTCTCCATGACACCGAACATCCCCAAGTCCCGCGCCCGCGGCCGCCTCTACCTGACCTCGGCCGACCCCGAGGCCAAGCCCGCCCTGGACTTCAAGTACTTCGAGGACGAGGGTGACTACGACGGGCGGACGCTCGTCGACGGCATCAAGCTGGCCCGTAAGGTCGCCGAGGCCGAGCCGTTCAAGAAGTGGCTCAAGCGCGAGGTCTTCCCCGGCCCCGACGTCACCGAGGACGCCGAGATCAGCGAACTCGTCCGCAAGGCCGCACACACCGTCTACCACCCGGCCGGCACCTGCCGCATGGGTGCCGTGGACGACCAACTCGCCGTAGTGTCCCCGGACTTGACGATCCGCGGCATGAATGGCATCCGTATCGCCGACGCGTCCGTCTTCCCGACGATGCCCGCAGTGAACCCGATGATCGGGGTGCTGATGGTGGGGGAGAAATGCGCGGACCTGCTGACCGGGAGTGATGTCCGATGACCGACCCCAAGACCAACACGGCCAAGACCACGGAGCCGACTGCGGGTGACCCCGCCGCGCCCGCCTTCGCCGTACGCGACCTGTGGAAGGTCTTCGGCCCCAAGGCGGACCGGATACCCGGCAACCCGGAGCACAAGGCCCTCTCCACCGCCGAGCTGCGCGAGAAGACCGGCTGCACGGCCGCCGTCCGGGACGTCAGCTTCGACGTGCAGCGCGGCGAGGTCTTCGTCGTCATGGGCCTGTCCGGCTCCGGCAAGTCCACGCTGGTGCGCACCCTGACCCGGCTGATCGAGCCGACCTCCGGGTCCATCGCCATGGACGGCGAGGACGTCCTCGGCATGGACAAGAACCGGCTGCGCGAGCTGCGCCGCCGCCAGACCGCCATGGTCTTCCAGAACTTCGGCCTCCTGCCGCACCGCAGCGTCCTCGACAACGTCGCGTACGGCCTGGAGATCCAGGGCGTCGGCAAGGCCGAGCGGCGCGCCAAGGCCCAGGAGATCGTCGAGAAGGTCGGCCTCGCCGGCATGGAGGAGCGTCGGCCCACCCAGCTCTCCGGCGGTCAGCAGCAGCGTGTGGGCCTGGCCCGCGCCCTCGCCGTCGACCCCGAAGTGCTGCTCTTCGACGAGCCGTTCAGCGCCCTCGACCCGCTGATCCGCCGGGACATGCAGGAGGAGGTCATCCGCCTGCACCGCGAAGAGGGCCGCACCATGGTCTTCATCACCCACGACCTCAGCGAGGCCCTGCGCCTCGGCGACCGCATCATGCTGATGCGGGACGGCGCGATCGTGCAGCTCGGCACGCCCGAGGAGATCGTCGCCAACCCGGCCGACGACTATGTCCGCGACTTCGTCCGGGACGTGCCGCGCGAACAGGTCATCTCCGTGCGCCGCGCGATGCGCCCGGCCGACGCGGCCGAGTCCGACTCGGGCACCGAGCTCGCCCCCGACACCCTCGTCGTCGACGCCATCGAGGCCGTCGCGAACAGCGGCGAGCCCTGCCGCGTCGTCGAGGACGGCCGCACCCTCGGCATCGTCGACCACGAGCGGCTGCTCGCCGTGGTCGCCGGTATCGACGGCGGCAGCCCGCAGGCCGAGGACAAGGCGGTGGCGGCCGTATGAGCACGCACCTCCCGATACCGCCGCATCCCTACGGGGGCCGCCGATGAGCGCCACCCCGACAACTCCCGTACTGGACAAGGCGGATACGCCGGACAAGTCCCCGGCCGTCCCGCAGGCGCCCGGACTCCTCGCCCGGCTCGCGGCCAACCCGAAGGCGCTGCTGCTGATCGCGGCCCTGCTGCTCGCGGCCGTCAGCGCGGCCGTCACCGGCAGCGGTGTCTGGCCGGAGGGCCTCACCTTCGATCTGCGGACTCCGCTGTCCGACCTCAACGCGTGGCTGGTCCACAACCGCGAGAGCCACTGGATCTTCCTCTACTTCCTGCTGCACATCAGCAACACCGCCGAGTCGTCCGTGGACACCGTGGTCTCCCTTCTGGAGTCGCTCGGCTTCATCGGCGTGACCGTCCTCGCGGTGCTGCTCGCCTGGTACGCGGGCGGCGCCGGACTGCACCGCCGCGCCCTGCGCACCGCGGGCACCGCCCTCGTCACCTTCCTGGTGATCGGCCTGCTCGGCATGTGGGAACCGGCCATGGAGACCCTCGGCCTGATGGTGATCTGCGTGATCGCCTCGGCCCTGGTCGGCCTCCTGCTCGGCCTGATCGCCGGGCTCTCGGACCGCGGTGAGCGCATCCTGCGCCCCGTCTTCGACACCATGCAGGTGCTGCCGGCGTTCTCGTACCTGCTGCCGTTCGTGCTGATCTTCGACGTCGGCGTCCCGGCCGCCTTCGCGGCCACCGTGATCTACGCGGCTCCGCCGATGGCCCGCCTCACCGCGCTCGGCCTGCGCGGCGCGGACCCGGTGGCCCTGGAGGCGTCCCGCTCGCTCGGCGCCACGCCCTGGCAGCAGCTGAAGACGGCCCGGATGCCGCTGGCCCGCAAGCAGATGTTCCTCGGCCTCAACCAGACGATCATGATGTGTCTGTCGATGGTCGTGCTCGCGTCGATGATCGGCGCCGAAGGCCTCGGCGAGGAGATCTTCCGCGCCCTGTCGATCCTCGACATCGGCCAGTCCCTCAGCGCCGGCATCGCGATCGTCCTGATCGCCGTCTGGTTCGACCGCACCACGGCCGCCGCGGGCGAGCGCCTCGACGACCCCTCGGCCGTACGGTCCCAGGGCGCGTCCTGGATCCAGGGCGGCGTGGTCGTCGTCGGTACGGCGATCGCCGCGGTGGTCGGCTCCGCGCTCGGCCGGGTCGAGTGGCCCGACACCTGGGTCGTGTCCATCTCCGGTCCGGTCAACTCGGCGACCGCGTGGATCGAGGACGAGCTCGGCTCCGGCATCCCGGTCATCGGCGGCACCCTGACCTGGGCCTCCGGCTTCGCCACCCATGTCATCAACCCGATGCGCGACGCCCTCCAGGCCACTCCGTGGTGGGCGATCCTGGTGCTCGGCGGCGTCCTCGCGTACCTCGCGGGCCGCTGGCGGGCGGCGCTCACCACCGTCCTCGCGCTCGGCATGATCGGCGGGATGGGCCTGTGGACCCGCTCCATGGACACCCTGTCCCAGGTCATCGCGGCCCTGGTGCTCACCCTGATCCTGGGCTTCGCGATCGGCGTGCTCGCCGCCCGCGTCGACTGGCTGGACCGCGCGATCCGCCCGGTGCTCGACACCATGCAGACGATGCCGCAGTTCATCTACCTGATCCCGATGGTGGCGCTGTTCATGGGCGGCCGCTTCGCCGGTGTCGCCGCGGCCGTGATCTACGCGCTGCCCGCGGTCGTACGCATCACCAACCAGGGCATCCGCTCCATCAACCCCGCCGCCCTGGAGGCGTCCCGCTCGCTCGGCGCCACGACCGGCCAGCAACTGCGCCAGGTCCAGATCCCGCTGGCCCGCAAGTCGCTGCTGCTCGCCGTGAACCAGGGCGTCGTCCTGGTCCTCTCGATGGTCGTCATCGCGGGCATGATCGGCGGCGGCGCGCTCGGCGTGGACGTCGTCAAGGGCCTCGCCAAGGGCGACCTGGGCCTCGGTATGACGGCCGGTATCGCGATCGTCTGCCTGGGCATTCTGCTCGACCGGGTCTCGCAGCCGGGCGCGGACGTGAAGCGCGGCGTCTCCTGAGCCGGGCCCGGCTCCTCCTCCTCTTCTTCCTCAACTCCCCTGCCAAGTAAGGACGTTCAAGTGAAGCCCAGCAAGCCCAGTAAGCGGATATCCACCACCCTCGTCGCCGGTGTCGGCGTCCTCGGTGTCGTCGCCCTCAGCGGCTGCGCCGCCGAGACCGGCAAGACCGGTGGCTCCGACGAGGTCACGATCACGGTCCCGTCGTGGGTCGGCGCCCAGGCCAACGCCGAGGTCGCCAAGGTGATCCTCGAGGAGGAGCTGGACGTCAAGAAGGTCACGCTCAAGACGATGGACGAGCCCATCGCCTGGGACGCCCTCAACAACGGCAAGGCCGACGCGATCCTGGAGGACTGGGACGGCCAGCCGGAGAAGCAGAAGCTGTACCTCGACGACGGCAAGGGCGGCAAGGCCAACGAGGACAAGCGCGTCGTCAAGGGCGGCGACCTCGGCGTGACCGGCCACATCGGCTGGTTCATCCCGAAGTACTACGCCGACAAGCACCCCGAGGCGACCACCCTGGAGGGCCTGAACAAGCTCGCCAAGGACTTCAAGACCTCCGAGTCCGGCGACAAGGGCGAGTTCCTGGGCGCGGCGCCCTCGTACACCACGTACGACGAGCACCTCATCAAGAACCACAAGCTGAACTTCAAGGTCAAGGAGACCGGCAACGAGGCCGCTCAGATCAAGGAGATCCAGCAGAAGTACAAGAACAAGCAGCCCTTCATCACCTACTGGTGGGACCCGCAGTGGCTGAACTCCGACGTGGAGCTCGTCGAGGTGAAGCTGCCGGAGTTCAAGGAAGGCTGCAACGAGCCGGCCGCGAAGACGGAGTGCGGCTACGCCAACACGCCGCTGCAGAAGTACCTGAACGAGGACTTCGCGAAGGACGGCGGTGAGGCCGCCGAGTTCCTGAAGAACTTCAAGTGGACCACCGAGCAGCAGAACGAGGTCGCCAAGTGGATCGCCAAGGACAAGATGTCCGGCGAGCAGGCGGCGAAGAAGTGGGTCAAGGAGAACAAGGACGTGTGGGAGGCGTGGCTGCCGAAGAAGTAATTCTCGGCTGACGTACTGCGCGCGTTACGGTGCCGGTCGCCCCTTGCTTGATGGGGCGACCGGCACCGTCGCGTTCAGGGTCGTCGTGCGGCAGGTCCTTGGGCGTACGCGGCGAAGGACCGCCATGCGCTCGGGCTGAAGCGGAGTATGTGACCGTCGGGGGCTTTGGAGTCCCTTATGGCGATGGTGCCGGGGATGTTTGTGGCGACTTCCAGGCACTCGCCGGTGCCACCGCTGTAAGTCGACTTCACAAACTCGAACTGGGTCATCTGGCTAGAGCTCCTTGATCACACGCCGGATGAGCGACCGCGAGTCGGCCTGGGCCAGGGAGTTCCGCGCAGTGCGATCAAAGATGGCCGTATGGCGAGCCGCGTCCTGCTCACTCTCCAGCCACAGGCTAGACGAAGGCGTGTCCAGGTAGACGACGTCCAGTGCGTCGACCTCAGCGAACGAGATGATGTTGAACGCTCCCTGCATTCCGGCGTGCGCACCGCCCAGGAAGGGGAGTACTTGGACCTTGATGTTCGGTCGGTCTGTCAGCTTCAGCAAGTATTCGAGCTGGCCGCGCATGACGTCCCGGCCGCCGACGTGCTGTCGCAGCGCGCCTTCGCCGATCAGGGCCCAGAGCTGGAGTGGGGGTGTGCTGTTGAGGCGGTCCTGTCGAGCAATGCGGGCCTCCACGAACCGCTCAATCTCGTCCGGGTCCTCCCATGCACCGCAGCCGACCACCAATGCGCGTGCGTAGTCGGGGGTTTGGAGCAGCCCTGGGATCAAGGTGACCTGATGGGTGCGGACTTGTGCCGCGACATCCTCCAACGCGACGTACTCGACCTGAGCGCCGAGGACTGGGTACTGGTTCCACCACCCCTTGGCCTTCCGGCGCTCCCGGTCGGCCTTGGCCAGGCCGAGGAGACGGTCGATGGCTTGCGGGTCGTGTACGTCGTACAGCTGGCACAGCGAGCGAATGTCCGGATCGCGTATGGGGACCAACCCGCGCTCCATCTTGGTCACCTTCGCCACCGAAGCGGAGAGAGCCTCTGCGGCCTGCGGCTGTCGCATGCCGCACCCCTCACGCATACGCAGCAGCTCGCCGCCCAGCCTGCGAGCGAGGACGGTTGAGACCGAGACGCCTCGGTCGGAGCGGTTGTCAGCCATGCCTCAGTTTGCAGGCGATCTCCAGCGCGGGACAAGTGAGTGAGTAAATATTTCTGGCAATGAGGTTGATGCCAGTCTATTAGTACCCCTACCGTCAGTACTCAACCGCTCGCACAGCGGAGCCAGTTGGCGGAAGTGCACCGCTTCGCCCTGCGCGGACGCGGCAATGCCACCGTCACGCGGATCCGCCCGCACAAGGAGGTGCGCGTGCATGGAGTCACCCTCCAACGCCCGCTACGACGTGGCGACTTACCCGCCCCAGCTCAAGTCCGTCCCCATCGCTCGGCGGCGGGTCACACGCCTCGTCGCTGATTGGGGGCACCTTGAATTCGCCGCAGATGCCGCCCTCGTGACCAGCGAACTCGTCACGAATGCGCTGCTGCACGGCTGTCTGAAGGACCGCCTGTTCCGCCTCGAAGTGATCCTGACGGGGACAGTCCTTCGGATCGCCGTCACGGACCCGAAGGGCGAACGCAGGCCGTCTCTCCGCGCCGACGCGGGCGAGGACCAATTCGGCCGCGGCCTCGCCATCGTGCAGGCGCTGGCGGCGTGTTGGGATGTGGAGGAACTCACGGTCGGTAAAACCGTGTGGGCGGAACTGGACCTGGGGGTGGAGCTGTAGCGGCACCGTCGTCTTCGTTTGTCAGTAGACGAACGTCCCCACGAAGTTGACGACCCAGCTCAGCGCCCCCACGGCGATGCCGCCCATGATGAAGACGATCCCGATCCGGTCGGCCACCCTGGTACGCCGCGAAGGCTCGCCGCTCGGGTCCGGCTTCCACGCGGGCGGCTTGATCCCCATGTACGCGACCCACGCGAGCATGATCACGGCGGCCCCGACCTGCCACAACTCCCCGGCCACACCCCAGACCCCGGTCCGCTGCACCCTCCCGGACTCCTCCGGTACGTCTCCCCGCCGGGCGTCGAAGATGTACCCGTCCGGGTAGTCGTTCCCGGTGTCCTCCAACTCCTCGGAAGTGGCGTACCCGCCGTCCGGGCGGAAGTCCCCGTAGCAGGAGTAGTCGGAGTTCTTACTGCTGCTGTCGGTGTCGTAACAGGAGCTCACCTTGTACGTACCCGGGGTGCCGTAGAGCCCGGCGGACAGCGCGAGGTCCACGGTGGCGGTCACGAACCAGAACGCGCCGGCGAACGCGATCAGGGCACTGCCGAGCCAGAGGAAGCCTCGGGCTATGGGGTGGCGGGGGCGGGGAGTGGTCGCAGTGGTTGTTTCGGTCATGGGGCTGGATGTTCCGTTCTGTGATCCGCCGTCCTGCTACGGCGCCGCCTTCGTCCGGCCATTGGCCGCACTCGGACGTCGGCGCTGTCCTCGGCGCGTCAGATGATCCGCTGGTTGAGCTCGGCTTCCGCCGCCAGTCGAGCTCGCTCAGGGCTTGCCTGCCGGCGCTCGCCCGCGGTGCCGTCCCAGTCGTCGGGCTGCATGAAGAGGAAGACCCCACTGGACGGTATGTAGCCGACGGCGCCGAAGTGCGGGTCGCCCGCGATGTGGAGGCCGCCGTCGATGCCCTCGGGCCAGGGGTTGCGCCACGGGCCGCGCCGGGGAACGGGGTTGATCCGCATCAGCGGCGACTCGTTGCCGTCGGCGGTGTGCAGGGTGAGCGTCATGCTCTTGGGGCGGCCCTTGGTGGCTTCGGCGCCGTCGACCTTGGTGATGCGGGGGACGAAGGTGTCGAAGGGGTAGTGGGCGAGGGTGCGGCTGGCGCCTCGGGTGATGAAGAAGGCGGAGATGAGGCTGCGGAGCGTGCCGAGGACGCCGAAGATGCCGATGATGATGATCGGGATCCCCACGACCGGAACCCAGGACATACCGGCGCCCTTCGCCACTTGCCCCAGCGCAGGCATCGCGAAGGCCATCAGCCCGTAGCCCACGAGGTTGCGGCTGCCGGCCCACCACATCCGGTTGACCAGCTTCCGCCGGAGTGCGGCGGTGTCCAGCACGCCTGGTGTCTGCGCCTCTTGGGCGTTGTCGGGCACTTCGTCTCCTGCAGTCCGCCCCAGCCCTGCTGGCGCTCTCCGAAGTTCATGCCGGGTAGCGGTCGGCTATCCGGTGGGCAGGACGCGGGGTTCGCGTTCCAGCTTCTTGGTGATCCCCGCTTGTTGGGCCCTGGCGAGGCGGGCGGGATCGGCGCTCTCGCGTTCCGCCGCGAACTTGTCCCAGCCGGCGGGCTGGAGAAAGAGCATGTCCTTGGTGCTGGGCACGATCATCACGCCACCAAATGCGGGATCACCCGCGAACCAGGCTCCGCCGTCCTCGGCGGCCTGGGGCCACCGGCGCCGTGTCGAGGCGTTGAGCGCCCGCATATGGGGTGCCCCGTGCTGTCCGCGTACGGAGAGCTTGACCGTGTGCACGTCTCCCAGGAGCAGCCACTGCGACTCCTTCCTGACCACGCGCGTGCGGTACTCAAGGGGATAGGCACTCAGCACTCGCTCGCACACCTTGAGCCGTCGGCCGGCACCCACCCGAATCAGCGTGAAGAACATCATCAGCGCGGCGACTATGACCGGAAGGCCCGTGAGGAAGGAAGCCGGAACCCCGCTCACATCCAGCAGGTAGGTCAGGGCGACCAGAGCGGCAGCAAGCGCGAGGCGCATTCCGAGCTGCCGATAGAGCAGACCACGGTTGTGCTTGAGGACTTGCTGGACGTCGGGTGCGACAGGCGGGGTGTCCATGGGGTGCTCCATCCTTATCCGAAGTCGTTGCGTATGGCTGCCGCCGCTGATCGAATCGACGGCTCGCTCTCCGCAGGCACCGCGGGTTTTGCGGGATCGGTGAACGTCAGCGTGTGGGCGACTCCGAGCAGGATGTCCCGGTACACGTCGGCGAGGTGGAGAGCGGGCGTCACCATCTGCACCACGATGATGTCGGGCGTACCCGAGCCGGTGACCGCGACAGTGCCCCTGGTACGGGGTTGAAGCCGATATTGGGGTACGGGTTCGCGGCCATCACTTACCGCGCCCGCCCGAGGTGCTCTGGTCGGCGATCTGCTTGAGGGCCTTCTCCAAGGCCTCTTCGACCTCTTCGTAGCCCTTCTTGTTGGCCTTCACGCCCTCTTTGATCTCGTCGATCAGTTCCTTGGTCCTGTCGGACCCGTACTTCCACTCCATCTGGAACGTGTCACAGGCCTCATCGAGCCGAGCGGTGCCGATCTGGTCACCGCGCACGTGGGCGAGGGCAGTCCGGGCCTCGTTGAGGTCGTCGACGCATCTCTCCAGGTTCGTCAGGAACTGCTGGAGTTGGTCGATGGTCGATGTCCGTCTTGAAGCGCTCTCCCATGAACCGCTGTTCCCCGTTCGGTGCTGGCCGTGAAAGGCCCAGAAGGCTCGCCGCCCTCTGGACCTCTCGGCACCTTACATCCGTCATATAAGCCCTGTGGACAGGTACTTCGTCCTGGGCGGCCGACGGAGAAGCCCGCACCGGATCTACACCGGGCCACTACTTGACCGATGCAATCGGCGTGATGGGGGCGCACGGTGTCGGCTAGCGCAACTCTTTCGCGATCTCCCCCGCAACCCCCATGACCCGCCGAAGCAACCCAGGCCCGAACGTCACCCGAGACGCGCCGAGTCGGCCCAGCTCCCGTGGCGACGGGCCGTCCGGCAGGGCCAGGGCGTTCACCGGTGCGGGGATCGTGGCGCACAGGGTTGGGAGGGCGTCCGCCGGGGCCAGGATCGGGTAGGCGGAGTCCGAGCCCGCCTCCACGTACAGGCGGGCCCGCCGGACCGTCTCATCCAGGTCCGGAACGCCCCGTACGTACGTGTCCACGCGAGCGTTGACGAACAGGGCGTCGCCCGCCGCCGTGCGGATCTCCGCGAGGCGGTCCGCGTGCTTGTGCGGGTCGGCGAGGCCGGATGGGGCGGTCGGGTCGGAGTCCTCGATGTTGAGGCCGACGACGCCCGCCGCCAGGGCCCGGTCGACGAGCTCGCGGGGCGGTAGCCCGTAGCCCGACTCCAGGTCCGCCGAGACCGGGATGCCGTAGTCGGTCACCGCGCGGACGATGCGGGCGACCGCCGCGAACATCTCGTCGGCCGGGGTGGCCCCGTCCTCGTATCCGAGGGACTCCGCGATGCCCGCGCTCGGCGTCGCGAGGGCCGGGAAGCCCGCCCCGGCGAACGCGCGGGCGCTGGCCGCGTCCCAGGGGCCCGGCAGGATTAGCGGGTCGCCGGGGGCGCGGTCGTGGTGCAGGTCGCGGAAGGTCTTCACGTCCATGCCGGGCCTCCCGGAAGCCTGGAGAAGGTGCTCACGTCCATGCCGGGCCTCCCGGAAGCCTGGAGAAGGTGCTCACGTCCATGCCGGGCCTCCCGGCTGGATGCGGCGGGCGACCATCAGGCGGTTCCAGGAGTTGATGGCCGTGATCACCCCGATGAGGTGGGCGAGTTCGGCCTCCTCGAAGAGCTCCGCGGCCCGCGCGTACACCTCGTCCGGTACGAAGCCCTCCGTCAGGACGGTCACCGCCTCCGTCAGGGCCAGCGCCGCGCGCTCGCGGGCCGTGTACGTGCCGGTCGTCTCCTCCCACGTGGCGAGGAGGTCCAGGCGCTCCTCCGACTCGCCCGCCTTGCGCGCCAGCGCCAGGTGCATGTCGAGGCAGAACGCGCACCGGTTGAGCTGCGAGGCTCGGATCATCACCAGCTCGGCGAGCGCCGCGTCGCCGAGCCCGCGCTTCGCTGCCGCGCTCAACGCCTGCATCGCGGTACGGGCATCGGCCGGCAGTTCGGTGGTACGCGGATACGACCTCACGGACGGCTTCACGAACGGCCCCCCGGGGCCGCCGACTTGTAGTGGCCCGGCACCTTCCGCGTGGCCACGCTGAACCGGTTCCACGCGTTGATCGTCGTGATCCCCGCGATCAGCTGGGCGAGTTCGGCCTCCTCGAAGACCTCCGCGGCCCTCGCGTACACCTCGTCCGGAACGAAGCCCTCCGTCAACACCGTGACGGCCTCGGTCAGTTCGATCGCCGCGATCTCCCTGCGCGTATAGAAGTGCTTCGACTCCTCCCAGGCGCTCAGCTGGATGATCCGCTCCACCGACTCGCCCTCGGCGAGGGCGTCCTTGGTGTGCATGTCGAGGCAGAACGCGCAGTGGTTGATCTGCGAGGCGCGGATCTTGACCAGGTGGTAGAGGGACGGGTCGAGGCCCTTGCGGACGGCCTGCTCCAGCTGCCACATCGCCTTGTAGACGTCGGGGGCGAGCTTGGCCCACTCCATGCGGGGGGTGTGCTCGGGGACGAAGCCACGGGTGTGGTCGTCGTTGTCGTCGGTGTGCTCGTTGCTCATGGCCTCGACCCTACGAGCACGATGGCCCAGGAGTATGGTCCATTTCCATGGCGAAAACCTGGGCCACTTTGCCCGGCCCCGAACCCGGCGGCAGCGGCGTCGACCTCCACGTTGACCTGCGCGGACCCGGCATCCGCAAGGGCCTGACCGACGCCCTGCGCGAGGCCGTCCGCGGCGGGCGGCTCGCCCCCGGCACCCGGCTGCCCTCCTCCCGCACCTTCGCCGCCGACCTCGGCATCTCCCGCAACACCGTCGCCGACGCCTACGCCGACCTGGTCGCCGAAGGCTGGCTCACCGCACGGCAGGGCTCCGGCACCCGGGTCGCCGAGCGCGCCGTCAGCCGCCCGGCCGCCACTCCACCGCCACGCCGCACACCGGGCCCCGCGCGCCACGATCTGATTCCCGGCACCCCCGACCTCGCCTCGTTCCCGCGCGCCGCGTGGCTCAAGGCCGCCCGCAAGGCGGTGTCCTCCGCGCCCAATGAGGCCTTCGGGTACGGCGATCCGCGGGGCCGTGTCGAACTGCGCACCGCCCTCGCCCACTACCTCGCGCGCGCCCGGGGCGTCTACGCGGACCCGGACCGCATCGTCGTCTGCTCCGGCGCCGCCCACGGGCTGATGCTGCTGGCCCGGGTCCTGCAGCAGGGGCCCGGGAGGACTCGTTCCGTCGCCGTCGACTCGTACGGCCTCGACGTGCACCGCGAACTCCTCACCACGGCCGGACTGCGCACACCCCCGCTCCCGTACGACGAACGCGCCACCCGCACCGACCAGTTGACGCGGCTCGGCCCGGACGCCGTGCTGCTCACGCCCGCGCACCAGTTCCCGCTGGGCGTCGCGCTGTCGCCGGAGCGCCGCGCCGAGACCGTCGACTGGGCGCGGCGCTCCGACGGCCTGATCCTGGAGGACGACTACGACGGCGAGTTCCGCTACGACCGGCAGCCGGTCGGCGCACTGCAGGGCCTCGACCCGGACCGCGTCGTGTACCTCGGCACCGCCAGCAAGTCCCTCGCCCCGGCGCTGCGGCTCGGCTGGCTGGTGCTGCCCGCCGCGCTCGCCGCCGACGTGGCCCGCGCCAAGGGGCCGTCGGACTGGGCCTGCGGGGCGATCGACCAGCTGACCCTTGCCGAGTTCCTGACCTCGGGGGCGTACGACCGGCACGTGCGCGCCGCCCGCCTGCGCTACCGGCGCCGCCGCGACCAGCTCGTGGCCGCGCTCGCCGCGCGCGTGCCCGAGGTGAGGGTGAGCGGGATCGCGGCCGGGCTGCACGCGGTGCTCGAACTTACCTACGGTACCGAGCAGTTGGCGATCCGTGCCGCCGCCTGGCACGGCCTGACGGTCCTCGGCCTGGACCGCTTCCGGCACCCGGAGGCCCCTGCCGTGGGCCGTGCCGCGCTGGTCGTGGGGTACGCGACCCCGCCGGACCACGCGTGGGCGGGGGCGCTGGACGCGTTGTGCGATGCGTTGGCGGGGGTGGTGGGGTCCGGGGCGGAGCCCCGTGGCGGTCCGCAGGATTAGCCCGCAGGACGGAGTCCGTACCGTAGGCCGTACCGAATGAGACAGCGGAACCGAGCGCGCAAACCGTCCCAATCAGGACGAAGTCAGAGCAGCCCGCGCGGGTGACAGGGGGTCAGCTTGCGGTTCCACGGGGGCTGTTCTCTACGCTGGCCCGAGTCGAACACCGCATACGTACAACGGGGGAGTGGCCGGATCATGACGATCGGGACGAACGTCGAAACAGTGACCGAAACAGTGGCCGAGCCGGGCAAGCGGCGCATGGGTGCCGGATCGCGCAAGCTGCGTTCCAGCACCGTGGTACTCGGCGGCATGGGCCTCCTCGCCGTCACCCTCAGCGCCTGCGGCTCCGAGCCCGACAAGCGCTGCGTGGACCCCACGTCCCGCAAGCAGCTGCCGAGTTACGAGTGCAAGAGCGGCGGCGGCAGCAGCACCAGCGGCAAGGGCGGCAGCGGCTCGTACTACTACGGCGGCAGCTCCAAGAACGGCAAGGTCGAGGGCGGCAGCTTCGACAAGTCGTCCGTGTCCCGCGGCGGCTTCGGCTGCTCCTCCTCCAGCGGCGGCTGAGCCGTGGAGCGCCGCACGATCGAGCCCCGCGAGGGCTGGCAGCAGACGGTCGAGGAGCAGGGCTGCATCTACCCCCTGACCCGCTACCCGGACGATTCCCTCCGCCCGTACTGGGACGAGAGCGCGTACTACGTCTTCTCGCTGCCGGAGGTCGAGGCCCTGGAGGAGGTCGTCGAGGAGCTGCACGCCATGTGCCTGGCCGCGGCCGCGCACATCGTCGAGCAGGACCGCTTCGCCGACCTCGGCATCACCGACCCGCGCCTCGCCTCGCTGATCGCCGAGGCCTGGCGGCGCAAGCCCGAACTCCCGTCCGTGTACGGGCGGTTCGACCTGCGGTACGACGGCACGGGCCCGGCCAAGATGCTGGAGTACAACGCGGACACGCCCACCTCCCTCGTCGAGGCGGCGAGCCCGCAGTGGTTCTGGATGGAGGAGCGCTTTCCCGGCGCCGACCAGTGGAACTCGCTGCACGAGCGCCTGGTCGACGCCTGGAAGAAGCAGGCCGCGCTGCTCCCGCCGGGCAGTCCGCTGTACTTCGCGCACTCCAACGGCGACGAGCTCGGCGAGGACCTGATGACGGTCGCGTACCTGCGCGAGACCGCACAGCAGGCCGGGATCGACACCGAGGCGATCGCCATGGAGGACGTCGGCTGGGACCGGATCTCCGGCCGGTTCGTGGACGAGAAGCTCCGCTTCATCCGCAGCTGCTTCAAGCTCTACCCGTGGGAGTGGCTGGCCACCGACGCCTTCGGCCCGCAGGTCCTGGACACCCTGGACAACGGCGGCGGCACCGGCTCCACCCTGTGGATCGAGCCGGCCTGGAAGATGCTGCTCTCCAACAAGGCTCTGCTCGCGATCCTCTGGGAGCTCTACCCCGGCCACCCGAACCTGCTGCCCGCCTACCTCGACGGCCCCCGCGAACTCGCCGCGGACGGCGGGTACGTGGCGAAGCCGCTGCTCGGCCGCGAGGGCGCGGGCGTCACCGTGCACGAGGCGGGCGCGGAGCCGGTGCTGCGCGACGAGCCGTGCTGCTACCAGGAGTTGGCCCCGCTGCCCGACTTCGACGGCAACCGTGTGGTGCTCGGCGCGTGGGTCGTCGAGGACGAGGCGGCGGGGCTCGGCATCCGGGAGTCGTCGGGTCTGATCACCGACGAGTACGCGCGATTCCTTCCGCACGTGATCCTTTAGCCGTCGCGGGCGGGCTCACTCGGTCACTTGGTGAGTACCGCTCGTAGCAGTCACTTGGTGAGTACCGCCCGCAGCTGGTCCAGGCCCCAGTCCAGATCCTCCTTGGAGATCACCAGCGGCGGCGCGATCCGGATCGTGGACCCGTGGGTGTCCTTCACCAGGACACCCCGGTCCATCAGCTTCTCCGAGATCTCCCGGCCCGTGCCGAACGACGGGTCGATGTCGACGCCCGCCCACAGCCCGCGCCCGCGCACCTCCCGCACCGCGCCGCCGCCGACGAGCAGCTTCAGCTCGCGGTGCAGATGCTCGCCGAGCTCGGCGGCCCGCTCCTGGAACTCGCCGGTGCGCAGCATCGCGATCACCTCGAGGGCGACCGCGCACGCGAGCGGGTTCCCGCCGAACGTCGAGCCGTGCTCACCCGGCTTGTACACCCCGAGCACATCCGCCGAGGACACCACCGCCGACACCGGCACGACCCCGCCGCCCAGCGCCTTGCCGAGCACGTACATGTCCGGCACGACACCCTCGTGCTCCAACGCGAAGGTCCTGCCCGTACGGCCGAGGCCCGACTGGATCTCGTCGGCGATGAACAGCACGTTCCGCTCGCGGGTCAGCTCGCGCACGCCCGCCATGTACCCGGCCGGCGGCACCAGGACGCCCGCCTCGCCCTGGATCGGTTCGAGGAGCACGGCGACCGTGTTGTCGGTGACGGCCTCCCGCAGCGCGCCCAGGTCGCCGTACGGCACGATCTCGAAGCCCGGGGTGTACGGGCCGAACTCGGCGCGGGCCTCCTGGTCCGTGGAGAAGCTGACGATCGTCGTCGTACGGCCGTGAAAGTTGTTCGCCGCGACCACGATCTTCGCCGTGCCGTCGAGAAGGCCCTTGGTCCGGTAGCCCCACTTCCGGGCGGTCTTCACGGCGGTCTCGACGGCCTCGGCGCCGGTGTTCATCGGCAGCACCATGTCCATGCCGCAGAGCTCGGCGAGCTGCGTGCAGAAGTCCGCGAAGCGGTCGTGGTGGAAGGCCCGCGAGGTCAGCGTGACCCGCTCCAGCTGGGCCCGGGCCGCGTCGAGCAGACGCCGGTTGCCGTGCCCGAAGTTCAGCGCCGAGTACCCGGCGAGCATGTCGAGGTAGCGGCGCCCCTCGACGTCGGTCATCCAGGCGCCCTCGGCTGTGGCGACGACCAGGGGCAGCGGGTGGTAGTTGTGCGCGCTGTGGGCGTCGGCCGAGGCGATGGCCTGTTCCGTACGGGACACGGGATCTCCGTTTCGTCGTGGAGCTAGGGACCCATGAGGGGCGGGATGTCGCCCCCCATGCCTATCGTCGCTCGCATGACGGACGAGGAAACCTCGCCCGCATGCACGCCGGTAAGGTGAGCAGCGGGTCGTGACTGGCGCGCTGAGATGGGATCAACCATCGGGGAGCGGCTCGTGAACTGTGTGCCGTGCGCCTGGGCCGTACCGAGAACGTCGTCCGAGAACGACCGCACCGCAAACGCGTCCGGAGGTCCCCATGTCAGATGCACCCTCCTCACCCTCCTCTCACTCCACCGAATCGACGGCGTTCCGCAGCGCCCTCGACGTGATCCGCGGCGTCGAACCCCGCGTCGCCGACGCCATCGGCCAGGAGCTGCACGACCAGCGCGAGATGCTCAAGCTGATCGCCTCCGAGAACTACGCCTCCCCGGCCACGCTGCTCGCCATGGGCAACTGGTTCAGCGACAAGTACGCCGAGGGCACCGTCGGCCGCCGCTTCTACGCCGGCTGCCGCAACGTCGACACCGTCGAGGCCCTCGCCGCCGAGCACGCCCGCGAACTCTTCGGCGCGCAGCACGCCTACGCCCAGCCGCACTCCGGCATCGACGCCAACCTGGTCGCGTTCTGGGCGATCCTCGCCGACCGCATCGAGGCCCCGGCGCTGGCCGCGGCAGGCGTCCGCAACGTCAACGACCTCTCCGACGCCGACTGGGCCGAGCTGCGCCAGGCCTTCGGCAACCAGCGGATGCTCGGCATGTCCCTGGACGCGGGCGGCCACCTCACACACGGCTTCCGCCCGAACATCTCGGGCAAGATGTTCGACCAGCGCTCCTACGGCACCGACCCCGCCACCGGCCTCATCGACTACGAGGCGCTCCGCGCCCAGGCCCGCGCGTTCAAGCCGCTGGTGATCGTCGCCGGGTACTCGGCCTACCCGCGCCTGGTGAACTTCCGGATCATGCGGGAGATCGCCGACGAGGTCGGCGCGACGCTCATGGTCGACATGGCGCACTTCGCGGGCCTCGTCGCCGGCAAGGTCCTCACCGGCGACTTCGACCCCGTACCGCACGCGCAGATCGTCACCACCACCACCCACAAGTCGCTGCGCGGCCCGCGGGGCGGCATGGTCCTGTGCGACGACAGCCTCAAGGACCAGGTGGACCGCGGCTGCCCGATGGTCCTCGGCGGTCCGCTCCCGCACGTCATGGCCGCCAAGGCGGTGGCACTCGCCGAGGCCCGCCGCCCCGGCTTCCAGGACTACGCGCAGCGCGTCGTCGACAACGCCCGCGCACTCGCCGAGGGCCTGATGCGCCGCGGCGCCACCCTCGTCACGGGCGGTACGGACAACCACCTGAACCTGATCGACGTGGCGTCCTCGTACGGCCTGACCGGGCGCCAGGCCGAGGCCGCGCTGCTCGACTCCGGCGTGGTCACCAACCGCAACGCGATCCCGGCCGACCCGAACGGCGCCTGGTACACGTCGGGCATCCGGATCGGGACGCCTGCGCTGACGACGCGGGGGCTGGGGGTCTCGGAGATGGACGAGATCGCGGCTCTCATCGACACCGTGCTGACGTCGACGGAGCCGGGCACGACGGCGAAGGGTGCGCCCTCGAAGGCGCAGCACGTCCTGGACGAGAAGATCTCGGACGACGTCGCCCGCCGCGCCTCCGACCTGGTGAGCGGGTTCCCGCTGTACCCGGGCGTGGACCTGAGCTGATCTTTTCCCCTGTTTTAAGGGGCGCGGGGAACTGCGCGACCAGCCACGACGGCGCGGCAGACGAACGACAAGCGCCGCAGGCTTTCGGGAAGGGGCGGGGAGGGGCTCAAATTGAGCCCCTCCGGCGATTGAGGAGCAGGGTCCGCAGCGGAGCCCGTGGCGTGGGGGAGGCAACACCGGGACCGGGGCCGAACAACCCGCCGCACCTGAGACAATGGGCCCCATGGCCAACCGACCTCGCGTGCTCTCCGGAATCCAGCCCACCGCCGGCTCGTTCCACCTCGGCAACTACCTCGGCGCCGTCCGCCAGTGGGTGTCCCTGCAGGAGACTCACGACGCGTACTACATGGTCGTCGACCTGCACGCGATCACGCTCCCGCAGGACCCGGCCGAGCTGCGCGCCAACACCCGGCTCGCCGCGGCCCAGCTCCTCGCCGCCGGTCTCGACCCGGAGCGCTGCACCCTCTTCGTGCAGAGCCACGTGCCCGAGCACGCGCAGCTCGCCTGGGTGATGAACTGCCTCACCGGCTTCGGCGAGGCCTCCCGGATGACGCAGTTCAAGGACAAGTCGGCCAAGCAGGGCGCGGACCGGGCCTCGGTGGGCCTGTTCACGTACCCGATCCTCCAGGTCGCGGACATCCTCCTGTACCAGGCGAACGAGGTCCCGGTCGGCGAGGACCAGCGCCAGCACATCGAGCTGACCCGGGACCTCGCGGAGCGGTTCAACGGCCGCTTCGGCGAGACGTTCACGGTCCCGAAGCCGCACATCCTCAAGGAGACGGCGAAGATCTACGACCTTCAGGACCCGTCGATCAAGATGAGCAAGTCGGCCTCCACGCCGAAGGGCCTCATCAACCTGCTCGACGAGCCGAAGGTCACGGCCAAGAAGGTCAAGAGCGCGGTGACCGACACGGACACCGAGATCCGCTTCGACCAGCAGGCCAAGCCGGGCGTCTCCAACCTGCTGAGCATCTACTCCACCCTGACCGGAACGGGAATTCCGGAACTGGAGCAGAAGTACGCCGGCAAGGGCTACGGTGCGCTGAAGACCGACCTCGCCGAGGTCATGGTCGAGTTCGTGACCCCGTTCCGCGAGCGTACGCACGCGTACCTCGACGACCCGGAGACGCTGGACTCGATCCTGGCCAAGGGTGCGGAGAAGGCCCGGTCCGTGGCGGCGGAGACGCTGGCCGCCACGTACGACAGGGTCGGATTCGTCCCGGCGAAGCACTGAACGTACCGGCCACAGAGCACCGCCCGCACCGCCCGCACCTGACCAAGGAGAACGACGTGGGGACCGTAACGCTCGGCGTTTCGATCGCGGTCCCGGAGCCTCACGGCAGCCTGCTCCAGGAGCGGCGCGCGGGCTTCGGGGACCCCGCGGCACACGGCATCCCCACGCACGTCACGCTGCTGCCGCCGACCGAGGTCGACGCGGTCATGCTCCCCGCGATCGAGCGGCACCTCGAAGAGGTCGCCGCCGCCGGCCGCCCCTTCCCGATGCGGCTCTCCGGCACGGGCACGTTCCGCCCGCTGTCCCCGGTGGTGTTCGTCCGGGTCGCCGAGGGCGCCGAGGCCTGTACGTGGCTGCAGAAGCAGGTGCGGGACGCCTCCGGGCCGGTCGCGCGCGAGCTGCAGTTCCCGTACCACCCGCATGTCACGGTGGCGCACGGCATCGACGAGGCGGCCATGGACCGCGCGTTCGCCGAGCTCGCCGAGTACGCGGCGGAGTGGTCCGTCACCGGCTTCGCGCTGTACGAGCAGGGCCCGGACGCTGTCTGGCGCAAGCTGCGCGAGTTCACCTTCGGCTCGGCGACGGTTCCGGCGCAGGGCGAGCCGCAGGACTCCTGCACCCCGCGCGGCCCACTGCCCACCGCCTGACCTCTCCCTCTTCCAGGGCCCGTTCACCGAGCGGGCCCTTTGGCGTGCCCGGAACGGGTGATTGAGCGAGTGTCGCCTCGTATTGCCGTAATCCTTAACGCAATTGACAGAAAGGTTATTTGCGGCAAAACCGGATTAAACGGGATATTCGACACGCGCCTGGGAGGCCCGGTGCACGACCTGGACCGCAGACTGCTCGCCGCGCTACGGGACTGCGGCAGCGACCGGCGGGTGGCCGCCGCGGCCCGCGCCCTCTCGTGCGCCGGGGAGCACGGCGCGCTCTGGCTCGCCGCCGGACTCACTGGCGCCGCCCTCGACCGGGAGCGCCGCGCCGACTGGCTGCGCGCCACCGCGCTCACCGCGGCCGCACACCTGACGAGCATGGGCGTCAAGCGCGTCGTGCGCCGCCCGCGCCCCGACGCCGAGCCCCTAGGGGGCGTCTCCCCGATCTTTGCGGGCCCGCGGCCATCGGGGAGACGCCCCCTCGTCCGCACCGCGGGCCGGCACTCCTTCCCCAGCTCGCACGCCACCTCGGCCGCGGCCGCCGCCGTCGCCTACGGCGCCCTGCGCCCCGCCGGGGCCCGCCTCGTCCCGCCGCTCGCCGCCGCGATGTGCGTCTCCCGCCTGGTCGTCGGCGTGCACTATCCGAGCGACGTCGCCGCCGGGGCCGCCCTCGGTGCGCTGACCGCCAAGCTGGGCTCCGACTGGGCCAGGAGCGGAGGCGACCGTGGCTGAGCGCACCGCACTCGTCGAGCAGCGCCGCCCCCAGTGCCAGGCCCCCGAACGGCCAGGACCGGTCAGCCTGCCGCTCGGCCTGCTCAGGACCGCCCGGCCCCGCCAGTGGGTCAAGAACATCCTGGTCGTCGCCGCCCCGGCCGCCGCGGGCGAGCTGTTCACGCGTGCCGCGGCCGTCCAACTCGCCCTGGTCTTCGCCCTGTTCACCGCCGCCGCGGCTGCCGTGTACCTGATCAACGACGCCCGTGACGTCGCGGCCGACCGCGCCCACCCCACCAAGTGCCGCCGCCCCGTCGCGGCCGGACAGGTCCCGGTGCCCGTCGCGTACGCGGTCGGCGCTCTGCTCGCCGTGCTCGCGCCGCTCGCCGCCGCGGTCCTCTGCAACCCGATGACGTCGGCCCTGCTGGCCGCGTACCTCGGCATGCAACTCGCGTACTGCGTCAGCCTGAAGCATGTCCTCGTCGTCGACCTGGTCGTCGTCACCACCGGGTTCCTGATGCGCGCGATGATCGGCGGCGTCGCCCTCGGCATCCCGCTCTCCCGCTGGTTCCTGATCACCACCGGCTTCGGCGCGCTGTTCATGGTCTCCGCGAAGCGCTACTCCGAGTCCGTCACCGTGGATGAGCAACGTACGGGTGCCACCCGGGCGTTGCTCACCGAGTACACCTCCGGCTACCTCCGCTTCGTCTGGCAGCTCGCCGCCGGCGTCGCCGTCCTCGCCTACTGCCTGTGGGCGATGGAGTCCGGCGGCGTCGCGGACGCGGGACTGCTGCCGTGGCGTCAGCTGTCCATGGTCGCGTTCATCCTCGCGGTCCTGCGGTACGCGGTCTTCGCCGACCGGGGCAGCGCGGGCGAGCCTGAGGACGTCGTCCTCGGCGACCGCCCGCTCGCCCTGATCGGCCTGGTCTGGCTCGGCCTGTACGGCCTCGCGGTCGCCGACCTGTGAGCGGTCGCCGACCTGTGAACGTGCGGCGCGCCGAACTCGTCGGCTTCGCCCTCTCCGGCGTCAGCGCGTACGCCGCCGACCTGGCCCTGTTCGTCTGGCTGCGCGGCCCGGCCGGCTGGGACCCGCTGACCGCCAAGGCCGCCGGTTTCGTCGCGGGCTGCACGGTCGCGTACGCGGGCAACGCCCTCGGCACCTACCGGCACCGCACCCCGGACGGCTCCCGGCTCCGCCAGTACGTGGTGTTCCTCGCGGTCAACGTCGCGGGCGCCCTCGTACAACTCCTCTGCCTGGCCTGCTCGCACTACGGGCTCGGCCTCACCTCACGGACCGCGGACACCGTTTCCGGCGCGGGAGTCGGCATGGCGCTGGCCACTGTGGTCCGCTTCTGGGGTACTCGGACTTTGGTCTTCCCTATGGAGGGCAGACAGAGATCATGGACTGGCTGAAGAACCTCCCCGTGATCGGGCCGCTCGTGAGCCGCCTGATGGACACGCACGCCTGGCACAGCTACGAAACGCTCGAACGGGTGCATTGGTCGCGCCTGGCCGCGGCGATGACCTTCCTCAGCTTCCTGGCGCTGTTCCCGCTGCTGACCGTCGCCGCCGCCGTGGCCGCCGCGACCCTGAACAAGAAGCAGCAGGCCGAACTGCAGGACAAGCTCAGCGAGCAGGTCCCCGGCATCTCCGAGCAGCTCGACATCAACGCCCTCGTGCAGAACGCGGGCACCGTCGGCCTGGTCGCCGGCGCGCTGCTGCTCTTCACCGGCATCGGCTGGGTCGGCTCGATGCGGGACTGCCTGCGCGCGGTGTGGGAGAAGGACGACGAGGAGGAGAACCCGTTCCTGCGCAAGATCAAGGACGCGGGCGTACTCGTCGGGCTCGGCGGGGTGGGCCTCGTCTCGCTGGTCGCCTCGGCCGTCGGCAACACGGCGGTCACACGGATCACCGAGGCCCTCGGCCTGGACGACCAGGGGTGGATCGGCCCGCTCCTGTCCGCCGCCGTCTTCGCCCTGGCCGTCCTCGCGGACTTCCTGATCCTGCTGTACGTCCTGACCCTGCTGCCCGGCGTGCATCCGCCGCGCCACCGGCTCGTCGTCGCCGCGCTGATCGGGGCCGTCGGCTTCGAACTCCTCAAGGCCCTGCTCGGCGGCTACATCAAGGGCGTCGCGGGCAAGTCGATGTACGGCGCGTTCGGCACCCCGATCGCCCTGCTCCTGTGGATCAACTTCACGGCAAAGCTGCTGCTCTTCTGCGCGGCGTGGACGGCTACACGCAGCAAGGAGCCTGAGGCGGCTACAACCAGCCCGTCCGGTGCTTGAGGACGAGCCCGCAGGGCGATAGACGGCACCCGAGCCGACGGTGCGGGCACGACTACCTGCGGGGCAACCGCCGAACCAGCTCCGGCAGCGGCCACCGCCGGTTGACGAGGAACACTCCGGCGCCGACGAGGACAAGCACCCCACCCGTCACCGCGAGCGCGATGCCGACACCGCTCGACTCGCCCTTCCCCGCGGCGGCCTCGGACTTCCCCCCGGCAGGGGTCTTCTCGGGCGCGGCCGCACCCTTCGCGTTCCGGTCCGCGCTCGCCGGGGCGACCAGCTCGCCCACCGGCTCGACCTTGCCGTCGGCGGCGAAGCCCCAGTCGAGCAGGCGCGCGGTCTCCTTGTAGACGGCCATCGACTCGTCCGAGTCCGGGTTCATGACGGTGACGAGCAGCACCTTCCCGTTCCGCTCGGCGACCCCGGTGAACGTCGTGCCCGCGTTCGTCGTGGACCCGTTCTTCACGCCCGCGATGCCCTTGTACGGGGTCACGCCGTCGGCGCCGGTCAGCAGGCGGTTGGTGTTCTGGATGGCGAAGTGCCCGCGCTTCTTGCCCTTCTTCTGCTCACCGGGGAACTCGGCGGTGGCGGTCGCCGCGTACTCCCGGAAGTCCTTCTTCTGCATCCCGGAGCGCGCGAACAGCGTCAGGTCGTACGCGGAGGAGACCTGGCCCTTCGCGTCGTAGCCGTCGGGGCTGACCACATGGGTGTCGCGGGCCTGCAGCTCGTCGGCGTGCTTCTGCATGTCGGCGACGGTCTTCTCGATGCCGCCGTTCATGTGGGACAGCACGTGCACCGCGTCGTTCCCGGAGCGCAGGAACACCCCGAGCCACAGGTCGTGCACGCTGTACGTGTTGTTCTCCTTGATGCCGACGAGGCTGCTGCCCACGCCGACGTCGAGCAGCTCCTCCCGCTCCACCAGGTGCTTCTGGTCCTTGGGGAACTTCGGCAGGACCGTGTCCGCGAAGAGCATCTTCATCGTGCTCGCGGGCGGCAGCCGCCAGTGCGCGTTGTGCGCGGCGAGGACGTCGCCCGACTCGGCGTCCGTGACGATCCAGGAGCGTCCCGAGAGCTTCTTCGGCAGCGCCGGGACGCCAGGCCCGAGGTTGACCTGCGTACCCGCCTGTCCGAGCCGCGCGCCGCCGACCTGAGACATCGTCGCCGGGGGCTTCGGCTTGTCCGGCTTGTTGCCCGGCTTCTCGTCCGCGACGGCGGGAGCGGCGACAGAAGCGGTCAGAAAAGCGGCAGAAACCACTGCAACAGCGGTCGTTCGCTTGAGAGATGCGGTCACAGACGCAGTCAAGGCAGGCACGGTGAGGAACGTACAGGGGATTCGCCGACCTGTGCGCGGCCCGTTCGGCTGTGTCTTCGGATCATCACTCGAACCACCCCGACGGCGGCGTGCGCGAGCCGGGCGCGATACTGGGGATATGAAGCTCAGCCGCCCGGTTTCGTGGTTCCTGCTCGCCTTCGGCGTCTGGTCCTGGGTCATCTGGATCACTTTCGTCAAGAACCTCTGGAAGGACGGAAGCGGGCTCGCCTTCGACGACGCCGGTGACCCGACCGGGTACTTCTGGGTCCATCTGCTGCTTGCCGTGGTGTCCTTTGTCTTGGGGACGGTCATCGGGGTCATCGGGTTGCGCGGCGTGCGTGCACTGCGCCGAAGGTCATAGGGAGCACTGCCGTGAGCTTCCTGTTCCTCGCGATCCTGGCGCTCCTCGTGGGCATGCAGTGGTACGGCTGGCGGCGCGTGGTGCGCGACACCACGGCGCGGCGCACGCGGGCCCGCCGGATCGGTACGGCCGTGTTCGTCGCCGGGCCGCTGCTGATGATCGCCGGGTTCATGAGCGACCGCGCCGGGGCGCCGTTCTGGCTCCAGCAGGTCCTCGCCTGGCCCGGCTATCTGTGGATGGCGGTCTCCATCTACCTGACGCTCGCGCTGCTCGTCGGCGAGGCCGTACGACCGGTGCTGCTGCGGGTGCTGCGGCGCGGGGACGTACGTATGCGGCAGCCTGCCCCTGCGGAGGCCCCCGCGACCCCCGCCGCGGCGCCGAGCGCGAAGCCCGTCACGACCCCGGCCCCCGCCGACACCGCGCCCGACCCCGAACCCGCCCTGGCGGACGCCGCATCGGAGCCGCCGCCGCTGTCGCCGCTGTCGTCGCCGCCCTCGGTGCCGGACACGCCCGCGGCCCTCACCGGCGCCACGAGCGGCCCCTCCCGCCGCCTCTTCGTCTCCCGCGTCGTCGCGGGTGCCGCCGTGGCCGCCGCCCTCGGCACCGTCGGGTACGGGGCGAACAACGTGCTGCGCGGCCCCGGCGTCAAGCGCGTCACCGTGCCGCTGGCCAAACTCCCGCGCGCCGCCCACGGGTTCAGGATCGCCGTCGTCAGCGACGTCCACCTCGGCCCGATCCTGGGCCGCGCCCACACCCAGCGCATCGTCGACACCATCAACTCCACGCAGCCCGACCTGATCGCGGTGGTCGGCGACCTGGTCGACGGCAGCGTGGAAAACCTCGGCCCGGCCGCCGAGCCGCTGGCCCAACTGCGCGCCCGGCACGGCTCGTTCTTCGTCACCGGGAACCACGAGTACTTCTCGGGCGCCGAGCAGTGGGTCGACCATGTACGCGAACTCGGCCTGCACCCGCTGGAGAACGCCCGCGTGGAGATCGGCGGCTTCGACCTCGCGGGCGTCAACGACCTCGCGGGCGAGCGGTACGAGGACGGCCCCGACTACGCCAAGGCGCTCGGCGACCGAGACCGCAGCCGCGCCTCCGTGCTCCTCGCCCACCAGCCGGTGATGATCCACGACGCGGTCCGGCACGGCGTCGACCTGCAGCTCTCCGGGCACACCCACGGCGGCCAGATGTGGCCCGGCAACATCATCGCGGACCTCGCGAACCCGACCCTGGCGGGCCTGGAGCGCTACGGCGACACTCAGCTGTACGTCACCCGGGGCGCGGGCGCCTGGGGTCCGCCGGTGCGGGTGGGCGCGCCGTCCGACATCACCGTGGTGACGCTGGCCTCGCGCCAGGCCTGAGCCCGCCCGGCGCCCTCCCTGAGGTCCGGTTCCGGCCAGTCCACGGTTCTTGACGCCCGCCCCTCTGGCATCACCCGCCGCAACGGCGCAGCATCGGGGATGTCGGGTGTGCAGAACCCGTGACTGTGCGCGGAGGAATCCGGGGAGGTGGGTCGTGCTCAGACGTGCGGCGTTCCGGCTGCCCCGGCACCCGGCGTCCGTCGGCCTCGCCCGGCTGCGGGTCCGCGACCACATGACGGCCTGGGGCCACGGCGCGCACACCCCCGCCGTGGCCGACGCGGCCCTCCTCGTCTCCGAGCTCGCGACCCTCCTCGTACGCCATGGGCCCTTGCGGGAGCGGGAGTTCGAGGTGGCGGTGACGGTCCTCGCGGACGGCACGTGCTTCATCGAGGTCTCCGACGAGTCCGACACGGGCCCCGAACTCCGCGCAGGACCCGGCCTGTTGGTGGGCCTGGGCGGCGACGACCACGGGCGGAGCCTGCAGCTGGTCGAGTCGGTGGCGAACGCGTGGGGAGTGTGGCGGCGCGGCCCGCACGGCAAGACGGTCTGGGTCCTGGTCGGCTCCGCCGAGCCCTGCCTCGCGGGCTAGATTCACGGCATGCGAGCACGCGAGTACGACCTCGACTACCGCGACAGAGCCACCCGGATACGCACATGGGGCGTCGTCCTGCTGGTCGTCGCGGCCCTGCAGTGGACCTGGTGCGTGATGCTGCTGCTCACCCCGTACGAGGTCGACAGGAAGCCCGACGACCAGCACCCGCAGGAGTGCGAGTCCCGCCTCCTGACCGAGTACGGCACCGCCAACGGCGGTCTGCAGCGCGGCGACCGGTGCGAGGACGAACGCGACTGGCCCGAGGCCCTGGCGGTCCTCGCCCTCTCCGTCCCGGTGTCGGCGGCAGGCGTGGCCCTCTTCACGACGGGCTCCCTGCGCCGCCAGATCAGCGCCCACGCGTGGGCCATGCGCGAGCTGGGCGAGAACACCCGGGCCCGCTGAGTGCGGCACTTGAGTACGGCACTTGAGTACGAGCGCGGATCCGAGGCCCGCGCACGGGACCGTAGCTTCGCCGTCATGACACCGACCGATCCCGCCGGTTCCCCGTCCGAGAACGGCGCCTCGTCCGAGAACGGCGCCCCGGACTGGCCGCCCGCCGCCGACCGGGCGGTGCGCGCCGTCCTCGCCATCGTCCTCGCGTTTCTGACGGTGGCCATCATGGTGGTCGTACCGCTTCTGGCCATCGCCTGCGGCACCTGCCGGGACGGGGTGCGGACCCCTGGCTTCCCCGGTGTCCTCACCGCGCTCACCTCGTACGTCGTGCCCGCCGTCGGCGTCGTCTCCGTCCTGGGCGTGTGCACGGCCAGGCGCAGCGGTGTGGCCATGGCCGTCGGCGGGGGCGCGCTGGCCGGGCTCGCGGCACTGATCCTGCTGGCGGGCCGACTCCCCGGGTAGCGGCGAGCGGGCACGGACACGGCCTAGGGCCCCTTGTCCGCTTCGGGCTTCGCGGGGTCCTCCGGCCGCGTCATCCCCGGCAGGAAGTCCGTGAAGAGTTCGTGCACCTCGCGGACCAGGGGGCGCAGGACGCGGAAGCGGGACAGGGCCACGCCGCGGGTGGTGAGGCGAGCGCCGCGGGCGGCCAGGCGGTAGCTGCGGGTGCGGCCGGGGGAGCGGTCGAAGACCCAGTACAGGACGAGTCCCATCTGGGAGAGCCACATCAACTCGGGGAGGACTTCACGGAGTTCCTCGGGCACCTTGGACTTGGAGCCGCGCAGCACCTCGCGGTGCACGTCTATGGCGGCCTCGCGGGCGTGCTCCGACTCGGGCGAGAACGGGCTCAGCGGGGAGTCCGGGTCGGCGGCGTTCTTGAAGAACTGGGCGGCGAACTCGTGGTACGGCTGGGCGATGTCGAGCCAGCAGCGCAGCACGCCCGCGAGCCGCGCCTCCAGGTCGGTCTCGCGGTCCAGGACCGGCCGGACCGCCGCCTGGTGCTCGGCGGCGATCCGGTCGTAGAAGCCCTGGATGAGGTGTTCCTTGCCCGCGTAGTAGTAGTACGCGTTGCCGACGGAGACCCCGGCCTCCTTGGCGATGACCCGCATCGTCGTCTTGTCGTAGCCGCGTTCCTGGAAGAGCCGCATGGCCGTTTCGAGGATCAGGGCGCGGGTCTGCTCGCTCTTCGCGGGGGACTTCCGGCCCTCGTCCCCGCCGGGGTTCGCGTCTGCTTCGTCGTTCGTCGCTGCCACGGTGACAGAGCCTAACCAGTGGTGCAGGAGCCGTCGGCACAGGACGGTGTCGTACGGCTCCAGCCGTGCTTCGGGTGGTAGACCCAGCCGTCCGCGGTGCGGTACACCCCGCCGCCCCAGCCGCCACCGGGCTGTTCCCGGTGCCCCTCGCGCCACTTCGCGGCGGCGAGCGCGGCGCCGCGCGCGAGGCGGGCGCCGGCCGGAGTGGCCAGGCGGTGGGCGAGCGGGCGGTGTTCGGCGAGGGCCCACAGGGTGACGACCCAGGCGGCGGGCCCCCGGTAGACCTGGCCGCCGTCGGCGACGACGGTGATCTCGTCGAGCGTGGCCCCGTGGTCGAGCCCCGGGAACCGCCGGCGCGCCTCCTCGGACCCGGCGGGCACCAGGTCGAGCCGCACCAACTGCCGCTGCCGGGCGAGCCATTGGCGTACGTGGGTGCAGAGCGGGCAGTTCGCGTCGTACAGGACGGTGAGCCGGCGGACCGGGACCCGCGCGGGGTCCCGGTCGGCGGCCGTGGCCTCGGCGGTCATCGGCTCAGGCCCCGGCCGGCTTGGCCGCCCAGGCGCCCTGCTGGCCGCTCAGGCCCTGCGGCGGTACGGGCGGAAGCTGCTCGCGCTCCATCATTCCGCGCCGCCGGATCTTGTTGAGCACCCACACGTTGCCGAGGTGCATCACGCCGAGGACGAGCAGGACGACGCCCAGCTTCACCGACAGCGCCTCGAACACCTCGCGGGCGGTGCCGAGTTCCTCGTCGCCGCTCAGGTAGAGGGCGACGAAGCCGAGGTTGACCAGGTAGAAGCCGACGACCAGAAGGTGGTTGACGGCCTCCGCGAGCTTCTCGTTGCCGTGCAGGACGTCGCCGAGGAAGATCCGCCCGTTGCGGCTGAGGGTGCGGGCCACCCAGACGGTGAGGCCGATGCTGATCGCCAGGTAGACGACGTACGCGAGGACGGTGAGGTCCATGGGTCCCTGCCCCTTTCAAGGCGCCCGAGGGGACGGCAGGATGCCGTCGTCAGCCCTCTTGAACGCGTTCAAAAGCTGTTGTCATGGACTGTAGACCTGTTTTTGAACACGTTCAAGCGGGAGTCTCGGCGGACTGCTTCCGGGCGAGCGAGGGGCGCTTCAGGTAGTCCGTGAAACCGATGACATTGCCCCAGGGGTCAGCGAGTTCGACGGTCCAGCCGGTCGAGACGGAGAGCGGCGGATCGGGGCGCAGGCCCGCGGCCGCCAGGTCTCCGGAGGCCGCGCGGGCGTCCGGCACCTCCAGCCAGATGCGTGGCGTCCAGGTCCCGGGTGCGCGGGGAAGCAGGCCGTCCTCCTGGCGCAGCAGCACACCGGGCGTCTCGTCGCCCACCTTCAGCAGGGCGATCCCGGCCTCGTCGAGCCGGAAGGAGAGCGGGAAGCCGACCCGCTCGTAGAAGTCCACGGCCTCGTCCAGATCGCCCACGGGGAGCAGGACGTTGTCGAAGCCGAGCAGTTGAAGTGACATGGCGTCACATTAGGGGCGGCGGGGCTCCCCGGCCTTGAGGATCTCGGCGACATCGAGGGTCACTTCGGCGCCGATGGATTCGGGGAGGGCGACGGTCTGGCCGGGAGCGTAGACCTGGTGGTTGTCGTAGCCCGAGGCGAGCGGCTCGGTGAGGGTGTGGAGGCGCTGGTGCTTGCGGTCGACGATCAGGTAGACCGGGACCTTCGCGTCTGCGTAGGCGGCGACCTTGGTGCGCAGGTCGGCGCGGTAGTTGCTGGAGGTGACCTCCAGGACCAGCCGGAAGCAGACCGGGTCGTAGCAGTTGTTCTCGACGAGGTGCTCGTCGACATCGGCGTCCACGATGGACAGGTCAGGGATGGCGAAGTCCTCGGCCCCGGTCGGCAGCCAGAGCCCGATGGCCTGGTGAACTTCCGTCGCCCCGTCGTCCAGGCCTGCGGCGATGAACGGACGGACCAGACGGTTGAGGGCCCTGGAGTGGGCGACGTCTGCGGGAGGTGTCACGGTCAGGCGGCCCTCGATGATCTCGACTCGGTAGCCGGGGAGGCGTTCCATGAGCGTGTTGGCCTCTTCGAGCAGCGACGGTGCCGTGGCGTCGGTGCCGAAGTGCTCGACAGGTGCTGCGGACATCGTGGCCTCCCGGTGGCGGGTGTCGAGGCCATCATCGTAGACCGGCTGCGCCTCGAACGTCTGGTCCCGAGGCCTTCACCCATACGAGCGAGGCCCCGCCTCCCACAAGGGAGACGGGGCCTCGACCACGTGAAGCGAACGACCTCAGAAGCGGCGCGTGATCAGGGCGCGCTTCACTTCCTGGATCGCCTTCGTGACCTCGATGCCGCGCGGGCAGGCGTCCGTGCAGTTGAAGGTCGTGCGGCAACGCCACACGCCGTCGCGGTCGTTGAGGATCTCCAGGCGCTGCTCACCGGCCTCGTCGCGCGAGTCGAAGATGAAGCGGTGCGCGTTGACGATCGCGGCCGGGCCGAAGTACTGCCCGTCGTTCCAGAACACCGGGCACGACGACGTGCACGCGGCGCACAGGATGCACTTGGTCGTGTCGTCGAAGCGCTCGCGCTCCTCGGGGCTCTGCAGGCGCTCACGCGTCGGCTCGTTGCCCTCGGTGATGAGGAACGGCATGACGTCGCGGTACGCCTGGAAGAACGGCTCCATGTCCACGACCAGGTCCTTCAGGACCGTCAGGCCCTTGATGGCCTCGACCGTGATGGGCTTTTCCGGGTTGATGTCCTTGATCAGCGTCTTGCAGGCGAGCCTGTTCTTGCCGTTGATCCGCATCGCGTCGGAGCCGCAGATGCCGTGCGCGCAGGAGCGGCGGAAGGTCAGCGACCCGTCCAGCTCCCACTTGATCTTGTGGAGGGCGTCGAGGACGCGCTCCTTCGGGTCGATCTCCACCTGGAAGTCTTCCCAGGTGGACTCGTCCGAGATCTCCGGGTTGAAGCGGCGGATCCGGAACGTGGCCGTGATGTACGGAGAGGCGGCAGCCTCGGCCTCGACCTTGTCCAGTACGGGAGTTGCCATCAGTACTTACGCTCCATCGGCTGGTAGCGGGTCTGGACGACGGGCTTGTAGTCGAGCCGGATCGAGTCCTTGGCGTCCTCGCCCTCGCCCGTGACCTCGCGGTACGCCATGGTGTGGCGCATGAAGTTCACGTCGTCGCGGTTGGGGAAGTCCTCGCGGTAGTGACCGCCGCGCGACTCCTTGCGGGCGAGCGCGGACACGGCCATGACCTCGGCCAGGTCGAGCAGGTTGCCCAGCTCGATGGCCTCGAGGAGGTCGGTGTTGAAGCGCTTGCCCTTGTCCTGGACGGACACGTTCTTGTAGCGGGCGCGCAGCTCGCCGATCTTCTCGACCGCGGTCTTGATGGTCTGCTCGGTGCGGAACACCATGACGTTGGCGTCCATGGTCTCCTGCAGCTCCTTGCGGAGCTCCGCCACGCGCTCGTTGCCCGTGGAGTTCCGCAGCCGCTCGACCTGCTCCTGGACCAGCTCGGCCGGGTTCTCCGGCAGCTCGACGAAGTCGGCCTTCGCGGAGTACTCGGCGGCGGCGATGCCGGAGCGGCGGCCGAACACGTTGATGTCGAGCAGCGAGTTGGTGCCCAGGCGGTTGGCGCCGTGCACCGACACGCAGGCGACCTCGCCCGCCGCGTACAGACCCGGCACGACGGTGGTGTTGTCCGCCAGGACCTCACCCTCGACGTTGGTCGGGATGCCGCCCATGGCGTAGTGCGCGGTCGGCTGGATCGGGATCGGGTCCGTGTAGGGCTCGATGCCGAGGTACGTACGCGCGAACTCGGTGATGTCCGGGAGCTTGGCGTCCAGCTGCTCCGGCGGCAGGTGCGTCAGGTCGAGGAAGACGTGGTCGCCCTCGGGACCGCAGCCGCGGCCCTCGCGGATCTCGGTGTAGATCGCGCGGGAGACGACGTCACGCGAGGCGAGGTCCTTCATGACGGGCGCGTACTTCTCCATGAAGCGCTCGCCGTCCTTGTTGCGAAGGATGCCGCCTTCGCCGCGCGCGCCCTCGGTGAGGAGGATGCCCATGCGCCAGATGCCGGTCGGGTGGAACTGGAAGAACTCCATGTCCTCCAGCGGCAGTCCGCGCCGGTAGCAGGCCGCCTGGCCGTCACCGGTGAGGGTGTGCGCGTTGGAGGTCACCTTGAAGAACTTGCCGGTGCCGCCGGAGGCGTAGATCACGGACTTCGCCTGGAAGACGTGGATCTCGCCGGTGGCCAGCTCGTACGCGACGACGCCCGCGGAGTGCTTCACCCCCGTCTTGGGGTCCTCGACGATGAGCTGGTCCAGGACGTAGAACTCGTTGAAGAACTCCACGCCCTCCTTGATGCAGTTCTGGTACAGCGTCTGGAGGATCATGTGGCCGGTGCGGTCACCGGAGTAGCAGGCGCGGCGGACAGGAGCCTCGCCGTGGTTGCGGGAGTGACCGCCGAAACGGCGCTGGTCGATGGTGCCGTTCTCCGTACGGCCGAACGGCAGGCCCATCTTCTCCAGGTCGAGGACCGCGTCGATGGCCTCCTTCGCGAGGATCTCGGCGGCGTCCTGGTCGACCAGGTAGTCACCGCCCTTGATCGTGTCGAAGGTGTGCCACTCCCAGTTGTCCTCCTCCACGTTGGCGAGCGCGGCGGCCATGCCGCCCTGCGCTGCGCCCGTGTGGGAGCGGGTGGGGTAGAGCTTCGTCAGCACGGCGGTGCGGCTGCGCTTCGTCGCCTCGATGGCGGCGCGCATGCCGGCGCCGCCGGCGCCGACGATGACGGTGTCGTACTTGTGAATCTTCATCAGTGGTTACCTCAGCCCCGGCCTAGCGGATGTTCGGGTCGAAGGTGAAGATCACCAGCGTGCCCAGCAGGACGGTGAACACCGTCGCGGTGTACAGCAGCATCTTGAGCCAGAAGCGCGTGTTGTCGCGCTCGGCGTAGTCATTGATGATCGTGCGCAGGCCGTTGGCGCCGTGCAACATGGCGAGCCACAGCATCACCAGGTCCCAGGCCTGCCACCACGGCGAGGCCCAGCGGCCGGCCACGAAGGCGAAGCCGATCTTGGAGACGCCGCCGTCGAGGACGAGCTGGATCAGCAGGTGGCCGAGGACCAGGACGACCAGGACGATGCCGGACAGGCGCATGAACAGCCAGCCGTACATCTCGAAGTTGCCGCGCGTGGCCTTCGGGGTCTTCTTGGTGCGCTTGCGCGGGGCCTCGATGACGGGCGCGGGGTTGTCCACGTCGTAGAGCGTCACTTCGGTGGCGCCGGCGGCAGCGGTCGTGTCAGCGGACATGTGCCTCAGCTCCCGAAGACTTCGCGGACGGCGTGGCCGAGGACCGGGTAGAGCGCCCCGACCATCAGCACGAACCAGATGGCCATGACGGTCCAGAGCATCTGCTTCTGGTAGCGGGCGCCCTTCGACCAGAAGTCGACGGCGACGACGCGCAGGCCGTTGAGCGCGTGGAAGAGGATGGCCGCGACGAGGCCGTACTCAAGGAGTGCGACCAGCGGTGTCTTGTAGGTGGCCACGACCTCGTCGTACGCCTCGGGGGAGACACGCACGAGTGCGGTGTCGAGGACGTGTACGAACAGGAAGAAGAAAATGAGGACGCCGGTGACTCGGTGAGCCACCCAGGACCACATTCCTTCCCGGCCGCGGTACAGCGTTCCAGCCGGCACGGAAGAACCCTCCGGGAGCGGGGATTGGGGCCGCGCCGGCTTCTGTGTCGGTTTGGCCCGGCCGGGTACGGTCCACCGGCCGTCCGTCATCGTATCGACCAACTGTCGGCACGCCCGCGCGGGGTCGTCAGGTGTGATCAAACAGGCACGTACGGGCTATCGGCCGGGCCTGAGTCCGGAAATTCCCCCGATTTCCCGGGTTTCACCGCCTCGCCGACGGCCTGCGCCCCGATTCCGGAGACGAGCCGGGTGAGCCGCGCCCGGGCCACTCGCCGCAGCTCCTCGGCGGCGACGACGCGCTCCTCCTCGGCGTCGTTGGCGAGGCGGGCGCGGAGTCCGGCGAGGGTCTGGTCGAGGTGCTCGTCGGGCCGGTAGGCCGCCAGGGCGATGACGAAGACATGGCCGAAACGGCTCTCGTACGCGGCGTGCGCGGCGTCGAGCGCGGTGCGGGCGGCGGCGGGGATGCCGGAGGGGTGCGGGCCGTGCGGCCGTTCGGCGGCCAGGGCGGTGGCGAGCTGGGCGGGCGCGAGGTCGTAGGCGGCCTCGTCGGCGGCGGCGAGCAGGGCGTCCGTGGTCGGGTACGGGCGGTGGGCGGCGAGGCGCCCGGCCCAGGCGGGGCTGCTGCAGCAGGTGAGGAGCCAGCTGGTCGCCGTGGTCTCCGGGGCGCGGTTGAAGACCTGGAGGCCCCGGTGCACCGTGGAGGTGGGGCCGCTGCCGCGGCCTCGGGCCGGTATGGCTCCGGGCTCGGGCGGTTTCCTGGCGCGCGGTGGCGGAGGCGTGTACAGCGTGCGCTCCTCGGTGAGGCGGTGCCGGTGGAAGGCGCCGGTGGGAGTCGGGCCCGGCCCCGACAGACGAAGCCGACAGAAGAAGCCGACAGACGAGACGTCTTCGGGCGAAGAAGTGGCGTCACGCTATCGACGCGTGACGGGAGCTGTCCGACGGATGCGCGATTTTCACCCGGACGGGAGAGTTTCGGTACGTGTCGTGGACGACCGTCCGGAAACCGTTCGGGGGTGTCGCCTCTCATGGGAGGTTGCTCACGTGATGCGGATGATCTTTGACGCGGGAACGACGGCCATCGGCCCGGGCACCGGGAGCCCCACATGACCGGGCAGCACGGCCGGCGCGCGGAGCGTCGCGGCCGGCGCAGGACCGGGGCGATAGCCGGCGGCGCGGTCGCCGCCGCCGGTGCCGTACTCCTCGCCGTGACCGTCTGGCCCGGCGGCTCGGAGGGCGGCGGGGCGGACCGGGCGGACAACAGCCCGCCGCCGCAGGCGGCCGAGCCGAGCCCGACGTACCCGGTGTCGAAGGCGCCGCAGACGATCCCCGCCGTGGCCGAGCACAAGGCCGCGCGCGGACCGGGCTGGAAGCCGGGGCCCGAGGGCCAGGTCGTGGTCGCGGAGAAGGACAAGGACGAGCTGGCCGACGAGGGGCGGCTGCTCGCCGGTGAGCTGCAGCTGAAGTACGCGCAGGGCGCGAAGGCCGGGCCGGGCGACGTCGAGCTGGTCCTGAACTCGGGCGATGCGGGCGGGGAGGCGTACACCGTCGACGTCGGAGACAAGCGGGTGCGGATCTCCGCGACGGACGACGCGGGCGTCTTCTACGGCACACGGACCCTGAAGCAGATGACGAGCGGCGACGGCACCGCCCCCGAGGGGGTCGTACGGGACGAACCGGCCAAGGCGCAGCGCGGGTTCATGCTGGACATCGCGCGCAAGCACTTCTCGGCGGAGTGGATCGAGGAGCGGATACGGGAGATCGCGGACCTCAAGTACAACCAGCTGGGGCTGCACTTCTCGGACGATCAGGCCTTCCGGATCGAGTCGGACGACCACCCCGAGGTGGTGTCGGAGCAGCACCTCACGAAGGCCGAGGTGCGGCGGATCGTGAAGCTCGCGCAGGACCTGCACATCACGGTGATCCCGGAGATCGACTCTCCCGGGCACCTGGGTGCGGTGATCCGCGCCCACCCGGAGCTGCAGCTGGTGAGTGCGAGCGGGGAGCCGGCGCGGGGCGCGGTGGACATCTCGAAGCCGGCCGCCGCGAAGATCGTCGACGAGCTCCTGAAGGAGTACGCGGAGCTGTTCCCGGGCGGCTACTGGCACTTGGGCGCCGATGAGTACCAGGCGCTGATGGCCTCGGACCCGGAGGCCTCGTACCCGCAGCTGGCGCGGGCGGCGCAGCAGAAGTACGGCGGAGCGGCGAAGGTGCAGGATCTGGCGACGGGCTGGCTCAACGACCGGGCGGACACTGTCCGGCCGACCGGCAAGAAGCTCAAGGCCTGGAACGACGGGTTCTTCCGCGGCGGCACGGTGAAGGCGGCCGAGGACATCGAGGTCGAGTACTGGACGGGCAAGGAGATCGGCGCCCGCGAGCCGGTGGAGTATCTGGACGCGGGCCGCAAGCTGGTCAACCTCAACGACGAGTACCTCTACTACGTCCTGGGAGAGCCCAACGAGTTCACGTACCCGACCGGTGAGCGGATCTACGAGGAGTGGACGCCGCTGGTGGTGCGCGGCACGGAGCCCGTCGCGGAGAAGTACGACGAGCAGATCCTGGGCGCGCGGTTCGCGGTCTGGTGCGATCTGTCCGAGTCGCAGACGCAGGCGCAGGTCGCCGACGGCATCCGGATGCCGCTGTGGGCCATGGCGCAGAAGGTGTGGGACGAGCGCAAGCCCGCCCTGTCCTGGCCCGAGTTCCAGGAGCTGGCGAAACGCCTTGGCTGAGGTGCGCGGGATCCGTCGGGTGGATCTTGGGCGCTTTCGGTGGCGAACTCCCTTGCCGGTGTGTTGGATTCAGTTCGGACTCAGTGCAGAGCCGACCGTCCGACACGGGGGCAAGGGGGAAGCGGGATGGGCTTCTGGGGGTACTACGTCGTGGGGCACGGCGAGCGGCCGCTGGCGGAACTCGACGCGCTCGGCGGCGTACGCGAAGGGCTCGCGCTGCACGAACGGCGCGCCGACGACTGGCAGATCTGGGAGGCCTCCGTCCCCGACGTCGGGTCGATGGTGAAGCTCGCCGAGGACTCCGGGGAGCCCGCGCTCTTCGGGTTCGTGATGGACAGCGCGTGCGTGGCGGTCGAGGCGGCGGGGCCGCGGAGCGGGGCGTGGAACGCGTGCCTGGCGCGGGACGGGATGGCCTCGTTCCTCGCGGCCGAGGGCAAGGAACCGGACGATCTGTTCCTGCCGCCGCAGGACGCCGCGGAGCGGGCCGCGGCCTGGGCTGCGGAGGCGGGGCGGCAACCCGCGCCGGTGGCGGACCTGGTGAAGGTGTTGCAGGCGCCCGCCGATCCCTCCGCCGAGCTGCTGTTCTTCCGGTTCCTGGAACGGCTCGGGCTGCCCCGGCAGTGACTTCGGGCTGCCCCGGCGGTGGCTTCGGGCTGCCCCGGCAGTGACTTCGGGCTGACCCGGCGGTGGCTTCGGGCTGCCCGGGCAGTGACTTCGGCTGCCCCGACGGTGCCTTCGGCTGCCCCGACGGTGACGATTCGGCCACGGCGGTGACGCTTTCGGCCAGTGGAACGCAGTAACAGGAAGTGCAGCGTCCGCGACGGAAGGCGACCCCGATGAGCCTGGTGGAACTGATCGCTCAGGCCGACGACCGAAGTCTGGCCGCGGGCGGACTCGCCTGCCTGGACCGCTGCCTGCCGCTGCTCGGCGAGGCCGACGACGAGGTGCTTCGCCCGCTCTGGTCAAGCCTGGACGCGGGCGGCGCGGGCTGGGGCGAGGAACTGGCGCTGGTCCGCAAGGCGTACGGCACGGTGGGGGAGCCGTCCGACGAGGGCGCGGCCCTCGTGCACCGGATGCTGTCCGCCACCCCGGACCACTTCCCGTCCCCGGACCTGCGCGCCTGGGCCGACGCCTGCTCGGCGGCGTCCCTGCAGATCCACCGCCTCCTCGACGCGACGTCCCCGACCGACACGGACGGCCCGCTGACCTCCGGCGAACTCCGCCGCCAGACCCGCGTCCTGGACCTCCTCGCCACCCCCGGCGGCGGCCTGCGCCAGGCCCTGGTCGTCTCGACGGAGGGCCGCCGGGTGGTGCGGGCCGTGGTGTCGCGGCGGGCTCGGGTGCAGGGGTAGCCGACGCCGGCGGCCGCCTCAGGGGCGGTTCGGGCGGGTGGCGCGGTGGCGGGCGCGGCCGTGCAGGGTCAGGTAGAACGTCTGCAGCGATTCGGCGGGGCCGAGCTCGAAGCGGTTGCGCACCTTGGCCAGGTCCATGGCCTGCGCGGCCGGGGCGTGCGCGAGGCCCGCCGTGGCGAAGGCCAGGGCCGCGGCGAGCACCGCGCCCGAGCGGGCCGCGGTGCGTCTGAAGATACGGATCTTCATGGGCAAGTCCCCCCAGGAACAAGGCGCGTGGCGGCGCGCGGAACCACGCGACCCGAGGGGGCGAACCGGGGCAATTCCCGGAAGTGGCAATTCCCGGAAGTGTGGGCAAATCCCAGCAGAGTGCGGTGAGTTACGGCGCCGCGTGCACCGCGTCCCGGCACAGCAGGCGCAGCGACCCCTCGCCCTCGAAGGTGCGGCGGGCCTCGGCGATCGGGTCCCAGAGGGTGCCGTCCGGGGTGCGCAGCCCGTAGGAGTCGCCCGACTCCTCCCAGGCCGCGCCCAGTTCGCGGACCAGGACCTCGCCCGCGTACGCGCCGAATCCGCGCAGCGCCTGGGCGACCGCCTCGTACGGCGGGTCCTCGCGGCGGAGTTCGGCGATGACGCGGTCCACGCTCCACAGGCTCTGCGGGGTGTGGTCCAGGCGGAGGCGTGCGCCCTCGCGGAGCATCGAGACGGAGTCGGCGGCCCAGCGGGCGGGCTTCGCGGGCGTGGCGGCTGTTGCTTGCAGTGCAGTCACGTAGGGCTACTGCGCGCTGGAGGCGCAGATCATTACCCGGTTCGGGGCAGGTCCCCGGAACCCTCACAGACGCGTCGCACCGTGTTCGCCGAAGTTCGCCGAATCGACACGGGATCCGGCGGAGCGCGCCGAGTGACGGGCGGGGCGCGGGCGGCGCTGTACGGATGTGAAGCAGATACGTATGCGACGCCCCCTGCGTGCCGTCGCCACCGCAGTCGTCGCCCTCGCCTGTGTCGCGGGATGCTCCGCCGGGTCGAGCGAGCCGGACACCCCGGCCGCCTCGGCGACGAAGAGCTCCGCCACCCCCGTCCCGTCCGAGATCCGGCTCGCGGGCGCCCTCGCCACCAGGACCGACGTCCGCGGCTACCGCCTGGAGGACAACGACCAGCCCGCCGTACGCCCGAAGGCCGACCGGGAGGCGTGCCGGCCGCTCGCCGACATGACCGGCTCCGGCGTCACGCGCACCCCCGCGGCGAAGGCCTGGTCCAGCCGCTCCTACGGCTCGACGACGGAACGCGGCCTGGCCGTGACGACCAGCCTCTTCTCGTACGAGGGCGAGGGCGCCGCCACCACGATCGCCGCCGTCCGCATGGCCCTGAAGGACTGCGCCGACGGGTTCAGCACCTCGGGGAACAACGGCGGCGCGACCGTCGAGTACGTGGACGTGCGGACCGACGAGGCCCCGTCCGGCGGGGACGAGGCCGTCGCGTGGTCCATGACCGGCAAGGCGCAGGGCCAGCAGGTGCCGCTGCGGATGACCGCCGTGCGCCAGGGGAACGTGCTCGCGCTGTTCCTCGCGCTGCACCTGAGCGACCCGGAGCAGGCGGAGCTGCCGCAGGATCTGTACGACGCCCAGCTCAGGAAGCTGCGGCAGACGCTCGGGTCCTGAACGGCCCGGGCGCCTGCCGCAGTCGGTGCCTCAGTGCGTCGGCGTCAGCGTCCCGCCCAGGCGGGCGCCCGCCGGCGTGCCGAGCTGCGTCACGCCGTAGTACACGCCGCCCGACGTCGACACGCCCTTGCTGCCGCTGTCCAGCTGCAGGACCGTGCCGTTGCCCGCGTCCTCGCCGTCCACGCCGATGGCGAGGTCCGCGCGGCCGTAGCCGGACAGGTCGTGCAGGACGACGGCGGAGCCGAGCCGGTCGCCCGCCTCGGTGGCGCCGGTGATGCCCGACGTGTCCTGCGTGTACGCGACGGCGCCGGTGCCGCTGAGCCCGGTCGAGGTGCCCCGGATGAGCAGGCTGGTGCCCGCGTCCTTGCGGGCCGTGCCGTCGCGCGTGATGTCCTCGCGGGGCGCGCCCGCGAGGACGTCCGCGTACCCGTCCGCGTTCACGTCGCCCGCCGACACCGACCAGCCCAGCGCGTCGCCCGCCTCGGCGGCGCCCGGGACGCCCGAGGTGGCCTGGTGGATCGTGCGCGCCCCGGTCGTGGTGAGGCCGGTGGACGTGCCGAGGACCATGGTCAGCTGGCCGCCCGCGTACGCGCCGGACTCCGCCGTGTACGCCTGGCCGATCACGAGGTCGTCGTAGCCGTTGCCGTTGAAGTCGCCGGCCGCGAGGGAGCGGCCGCCCTTCACGGAGAGCGTGCCGGCCTTGGTCAGGCCCGCGCTGCCGCCCTTGAACCAGACGACGCGGCCGGTGCCGGACTGGTCGCGGTAGTTCAGCGCGACGTCCGCGTACCCGTCGCGGTTGAAGTCGCCGGACGTGGCGGCCGCGTACGCGAGGGCGCCCGTGCCGGTCGTCAGGGCGCCGCCCGGGCCGGAGCCGGTCGCGGTGCCGGTGTCCGTTCCGGTGCGGGACTGCCAGAAGCCGCCGGTGCCGGTGGCGGCCGCGAACACGTCGGCCTTGCCGTCCGCGTCGAAGTCGCCGACGGTGACCGCCGAGCCGAGCTTCGCGCCGGTCGGGGCGGCGCCCGCGGCGGTGGTGAAGGACGTGCCGGTGTTCAGGGCCGGGCCGTACAGGACCGTGACCGCGCCCCGGTCGGCGTGGCCGCTGGTGTCGTCCTCGCCGGGCGCGCCGATCGCCAGGTCCGCCCAGCCGTCGCCGTTGATGTCGCCCCAGGCCGTGGCCGAGCCGAAGCCGTCGCCGGACTCGGAGGCGCCGGGGACGCCGGGGCTCGACTGGGTGAGGGTGTTCTTCGCGGTGGCCACCGGGCCGTCGAGGCCGCCGGGTACGACGGTCAGCGTGCCGGCGTCGCCGGACGCGCGGGGCGTGCCCGCGACCAGGTCGGCGATGCCGTCCCGGTTGACGTCGGCGGTGGGCACGGCGGAGTCGCGGCCCGCGCTCCCCGCGTACCGGCGGATCTCACTGAGCTTGGGGTAGAGCGCCTTGCCGGGGCACACGGTGGCGAAGCCGTCCCGGTGCCCGGAGATCACGTCGAACTCCTTGCGCACGCCGTTGTACTCGGTGCCGTCTGACTTGGTGAGGATCTGCTGCAGCGTCACCTTGCCGTTCGGGTCGCCGCCGTACTGGCCGAGCTTCCAGGCCGCGACGCGGGACGCCGACTCCAGGGCGGCGCGCGTGGGGCGGCCGGCCGGGCTGGTCGAGGTGCCCTCGAAGTCGCCGAGGAACGCGATGCCCGTCGAGTACGAGTTGTAGCCGTAGGTGTGCGCGGCCTTGACCGGCAGGTCGACGCCGCCGCCGCGGCCCTCGAATATCTGGCCGCACTTGTCGACCAGGAAGTTGTAGCCGAGGTCGTTCCAGCCCTCGACGTCCACGTGGTACGCCATGATCCCGCGCACCAGCGAAGGGGACTCGGCGCAGCTGTAGTTGTTCGCGCCGACCGTGTGGTGGACGAACACCGCCTGGACCTTGTCGATGTACTCGACCGGGTCCTTCACCTTCGACTCGTCGGCGCCCCACGCGGCCCGCTCGATGATCGGCGGACGCTCGACCGTGGACGGCGGCGCCGGGGGCTTCGTGGGGGTGGGGTCCGGGGAGGCGGTGGGCTCTGCCGTCGGCTCGCCGGTGGGGTCCGGGGTGGGGGCGGACGTCGTGGGTTCGGGCGCCGGGTCCGTGGGGGCCGGGTCCGTGGGCGTCGGCTCGGTGGGGGCCGGGTCGGTGGGCGTCGGCTCCTCGGTGGCGGCGGGCAGCGCGTACGCCGCCGTGCTCATCGCCTCCGTGTCCAGGGCCGGATTCTTCGCTTCCTTCGCGGTCACGCCCGGGTCGACGAGGTTGACCTCAAGTCCCTTGGGCAGCCCGGCCGTCGAGGTGCCGTCCGCTGCGACGACGCGTACCTCGACGCCGTCCGAGGGGCCGACCCACAGCGGCTCGGACGCGCCCCGCATGCCGGGCTCCACGTCCTCCTGCACATGCGGGTCGAGGCCGAGCGGCTGCCACGGCGACCAAGTGCCGCTCTCCACCGACCGGGTGCGCACCTGCGCGCTGCCCTCGACCGTCTTGCGCGGGCCCTGCCAGGAGACGCCGAGCAGCGAGAACGGCTCGGTCGCGGTGCGCGGCAGCTCCCGCTTGCCGGCGCCCGCCGAGCGCAGCGCGATGTCGTGCACCTCGACCGGCCGCTTGGCGCGCGCCGGATCGTCGGTCTCCGCGTCCGGCCCCGCCATGGCGTACGTGGCGACGCCGGTGCCGCCGACGACGACCGCGCCGAGGGTCACCCAGACCCGTCGCCGCAGCGGCATGGGTCTGTAGCGTCTTGTACCTTTCGGGCTCAAATGCCCCACCCCTCAGGGAAGTTCTGTGTGTGACGAGCAAGTACGACCCTCCGGAGCGGGCTTTGGTTGTACGTCCGGCAGAACGAATTTTCGGGTGACATTTCTGGGCGGGGCGACGCTGCTATTGGCCGCACTCGTTCCGGCGAACGGGGCCGTACGGGGTGAAATGGGGCGGTGTGCGGCCAGGGCGGTGTGTCCGGCGTTCACAACTGGCCGCAAAGGTCGGCCGGTTGATCGTGTCGACGTGGACGCTGGTGAGATGTGCCTCCGCGCTTCCCGCGAGTCGATCGGGATCCGCTTCCGCCTGGCGGACTCGGGGCCCGACCCCGCGCTGGCGCGTGCGATGCGGGACGAGGTGTCCGGCGCGGTCGGAGTGTCCGGCGCGTACGACCCGCCGAGAGGCGAGGAGGACGCCGGCCGGCTCACCGTCGAGGGCGTGCACGGCAAGGTCGATTGGCTGGTCGGGACGTTCGACGCGTTCCTGGAGTACGTCGAAGAACGGGCCCGGAAGCGGGACGGCCGGCGGATCGTGGCAGAGAAAACGATCAGCTCGGACGTCGGCGAAATGATGACCTGCCGGCTGCTGGAGGCGGACCGCCCCGGCCCCGACAAGGTGTCCGTGTGGCGTTCCTGCGCGTGGGCCGACGCGGGCGCCGTGGCCCAGGTCACGTGGGGTGTCCCGCCTTCGGAGGCGTCCGACGTGGACGAGTGGGACCTGGAGGCTTTCGCCGCCGAGACAGCAGACGTCCGGGATGCCGTACAGCAGGACGCGGAACCTTAAGGCAGCGGCCCTGACCAGGCCCAAAAAAGAACCGCCAGCGATCGGCCGGGGCCGCCACCCCCCACAGGAGAGGCCCCGGCCGTCGCACGGCACGGGCCGCACAGGCCCGTACTCTCTTCAGCGCCACCGTTGGGTTTTCTGTCACACCGCTCTGTGTCACCCGGCGGTTGCACGTTGTGCAGACATGGACGTGGGGGCCATTCACGCCGTAGCGTCTTGTTCCTGCTGGCTGCGAAATGGGCAGGATGAGGGAGTTGTTGGGGGACGACGCGGAGCTGACCGCCGCGGTGCTTGCGGCACAGAACGGTGACGAGACCGCGTTCCGTACTGTGTACCGCGCCGTGCACCCACGGCTGCTCGGATACATACGCACGCTCGTGGGCGAGCCCGACGCCGAGGACGTGGCGTCGGAGGCGTGGCTGCAGATCGCCCGCGACCTCGACCGGTTCGAGGGCGACGCCGACCGCTTCCGCGGCTGGGCCGCGCGGATCGCCCGCAACCGCGCCCTCGACCACATCCGGATGCGCGGCCGCCGCCCGGCCATCGGCGGGGACGAGACGGAACTCACCGGGAAGGCCGCCGAGGCGGACACCGCGGGCGAGGCCATGGAGGCGCTCGCCACCGGGGACACCCTCGCCCTGATATCGCAGTTGCCGCAGGACCAGGCCGAGGCCGTGGTGCTCCGCGTCGTCGTCGGCCTCGACGCGAAGAGCGCCGCGCAGACCCTCGGCAAACGCCCCGGTGCCGTGCGCACCGCCGCGCACCGGGGTCTGAAGAAGCTCGCCGAACTGCTCGGCGCCGACGCCGCCGACGGCCTCGGCGCGGTGCCCCCGCAACCCGGCCGAGGCCGCGCCGGACAGGCGCCCAAATTTCCGGCGGGTGTGACGGATTCGCGTTCGCGGACGCAGAAGGACATGTGATGGCCGACGAGCAGTACCACTGGCTTGATGGGGACGCGGCGGAGCGTTTGCTCCGCGGCGAGCCCCTCGACGCCGTCGACGATCACGCCCGTGTCCAGGCGGAACGTCTCTCCGCCGTGCTCGGCGACGCCCGCCGCGCACACCCCTCCCAGCAGCCGGAAGGCGCCCGCGGGCCGCATCCCCACGACGGTGAACTGCCCGGCGAGGCCGCCGCGCTGGCGGCTTTCCGGGACGCGCGCGGCGCGTATGCCACGCGTGTAGACGACGCCCCCGGCGCCTGGGTCCTCGGCGGCCGTCCCGGTCCCGGCGACACCGCCGGAGTGCTCGGTGACAGCGGTGCCGTACGCATGGGCACAGGCGACGGGAAGCCGCGTACGCGCTGGGGAAGACCCCTGCGCTACGGCCTCGCCGCGGCGCTGGCAGCCTGCACCCTCGGCGGGGTCGCGATGGCCGGCGCCGGTGTCATCCCCATGCCCTTCGACCGCGGCCCCGAACCGGGCCCCGGCGCCTCCGTCTCCGCGGCACCCTCCGACGCCGACCCGCTGGTGTCACCCTCGCCCAGCACCTCCGCGTCGGACCCCGACGGCGGGCACTCCGGTTCCGCGACGCCGGACGGCGCGACCGAGGGCGCTCCGGGCTCCGGGCACCCCTCGCACGGCGGCGCCTCGTCCGACCCGGGCGGCACCGCGCCGAAGCCCACCGACTCGGCCCTCCCGAAGGACGAACAGGCCCGGTGGTACGCACGCGTGGTCACCGGCTGCCGCGACTATCTCGCCGGCAAGCCGATGGACGCGGAGAAGAAGCGCCGTATCGAGGAGTCCGCGGGCGGGCCCGAAGGCGTACGGAAGTTCTGCCGGAAGGTCCTCTCCGACGACGGCGGCAGCACTGACCAGCGCAGCGGCGACTCCGGCGAGGACGGCGGCGGCAACGGGGACAGCGGTGCGGACCGCGGCTCCGAGGACGGCGGCGACGGCGCGGACGGCGGCAACCGGCACGAGGGCAACGGCGGCACCGGGGCGATCGTCTCGCCCAGCTCGGCCGCGCCCACGTCCACCGCACCCACCTCGGCCACTCCCACGGTGAGTGCCACGACCAAGGCGGCCACGGACTCGGTCTCCACGGCCGGTGCCGACGGCACCGGAAATCCGTGACCTCACCGTGATCACCCGGGTGTGACAGTTTTCGGCAAGGTGGCGCAGTAAGAAGTGAGCCGACTGGTCATCGGCCGCGCGCGAGCCGGGGTTCCCCCCGTACCCCACGGCTCCAGCGCAATTGGCGGGGGTGGGACACGTTCCCCCGGTCCCACCTCCGCCCCTCCTCTTCCCGGCCCTGGCCGCCCGGCCTCCGCCCGGTCGGAAGCCTCACCAGTGGACGACGACCTTGTCGCCCTTGCGGACCTGCGCGAAGAGTGCGGCGATCTTCTTCTCGTCCCGGACGTTCACGCAGCCGTGCGAGGCGCCCGCGTAGCCGCGCGCCGCGAAGTCCGCGAGCAGCGCGGCCACCGCGAGCGCCACCCCGCACCCCATCCCCGCCCGCGCACGTCTCCCGTTCGTACGACGCATCCCGTCCCCCCTGCTGTCGTGTCCCCTTTGGGAGGGTTCCCGCGCATGATGGGGAGCGAACCGTCACGTCCGTACGAGAGGGACAGCAGATGGCGCGCGAGTCCGAGTCGGGTCTGCCCATCGAGCCGGTCTACGGCCCCGAGTCGCTCGCGGGTTGGGATCCCGCGGGGCAGCTGGGCGAGCCCGGCGCGTATCCGTTCACGCGGGGCGTGTACCCGGCGATGTACACCCGGCGGCCCTGGACGATGCGGCAGTACGCCGGTTTCGGCACCGCCGCCGAGTCCAACGCCCGCTACCGGCAGCTGATCGAGCACGGCACGACCGGGCTCTCCGTCGCCTTCGACCTGCCCACCCAGATGGGCCACGACAGCGACGCCCCGCTCGCGGCGGGCGAGGTCGGCAAGGTCGGCGTGGCCGTCGACTCGCTCGACGACATGCGGACCCTCTTCGACGGCATCCCCCTCGACCGCGTCTCCACGTCGATGACGATCAACGCCCCGGCCGCGCTGCTGCTCCTGCTCTACCAGCTCGTCGCGGAGGAACAGGGCGTATCCGCCGCGCAGTTGACGGGCACGGTCCAGAACGACGTGCTCAAGGAGTACATCGCGCGCGGCACGTACATCTTCCCGCCCGCGCCCTCGCTGCGGCTCACCTCGGACCTGTTCCGGTACTGCGGGGCCGAGCTGCCGAAGTGGAACACCATCTCGATCTCCGGCTACCACATGGCGGAGGCCGGGGCCTCGCCCGCGCAGGAGATCGCGTTCACGCTCGCCGACGGCATCGCGTACGTGCGCACGGCGCTCGCCGCGGGCATGGACGTGGACGCCTTCGCGCCGCGCCTGTCGTTCTTCTTCGTGGCCCGTACGACGCTCCTCGAAGAGGTCGCCAAGTTCCGGGCCGCGCGCCGGATGTGGGCCCGGGTGATGCGCGAGGAGTTCGGGGCGCGCGAGCCCAAGTCGCTGATGCTGCGCTTCCACACGCAGACCGCCGGGGTGCAGCTGACCGCGCAGCAGCCCGAGGTGAACCTGGTGCGGGTCGCCGTCCAGGGCCTCGGCGCGGTCCTCGGCGGCACCCAGTCACTGCACACCAACGCCTTCGACGAGGCCCTCGCCCTGCCCACCGACCGCTCCGCCCGGCTCGCCCTGCGCACCCAGCAGGTCCTCGCGTACGAGACCGACGTGACGGCGACCGTCGACCCGTTCGCGGGCTCGTACGTGGTGGAGCGGATGACGGACGAGGTGGAGGCGGCGGCGCTGCACCTCATGGAGCGGGTCGAGGAGTTGGGCGGTGCGGTCGCCGCGATCGAGCAGGGCTTCCAGAAGGGCGAGATCGAGCGGAACGCGTACCGCATCGCGCGGGAGACGGAGGCGGGGGAGCGCGTGGTGGTCGGCGTCAACCGCTTCGTGTCCGACGCGGAGGAGCGCTACGAGCCGCTGCGGGTCGACCCGGCCCTCGAGGACCGGCAGGTGCGCCGGCTCGCCGAACTGCGCGCCTCCCGGGACGGGGCGGCGGTCGACTCGGCCCTCGCGGCGCTGCGGGAGGCGGCGGCGGGGGACGCGAACACCCTGTACCCGATGAAGGAGGCGCTCCGGGCGCGGGCCACCGTCGGCGAGGTGTGCGGGGCGCTGCGGGAGGTGTGGGGGGCCTACGAGCCGACGGAGCGGTTCTGACCGGCGCCTGCCGCCGGTGCGCGCCGTCCGCTATCCGGAATGCGCTGTCCCGCGCGCCGGGCGCCGTGCGAGACTCCGCGCATGTTCGGCGTCATAGACCTCCCCACGTACCTCGCGGGCCTGGCCCTGATCATTCTGCTGCCCGGCCCGAACTCCCTGTACGTCCTCTCGGTGGCCGCCCGTCGCGGCGTACGCACCGGGTACCGGGCGGCGGCCGGCGTCTGGGGCGGGGACACGGTCCTGATGACGCTCTCCGCCGCCGGTGTCGCCTCGCTGCTCCAGGCCAACGCGCTGCTGTTCGGCATCGTGAAGTACGCGGGCGCGGGCTATCTGACCTGGATGGCGGTCGGCATGCTGCGCGCCGCCTGGTCGATGTGGAAGAGCCGGCGCGAGGAGCGGGCCGGGGACGAGGAGCGGGCCGAGGGCTCCGACGAGCGGCCGTTCCGCCGGGCCTTCGTGATCAGCCTGCTCAACCCGAAGGCGATCCTGTTCTTCATCGCCTTCTTCGTGCAGTTCGTCGACCCGAGCTACGCCTACCCGGCGCTCTCCTTCGTCGTACTCGGCGCCTTCGCCCAGCTCGCCTCGGTCCTGTACCTCTCGGCCCTGATCTTCAGCGGCACGAAGCTCGCCAACGCCTTCCGCCGCCGCAAGCGCCTCTCGGCAACGGCCACTTCGGCGGCGGGCGCCCTGTTCCTGGGCTTCGCGGCGAAGCTGTCGCTGGCCGGCTCGGGCTGATCCGGCGCGCTCAGCGCCCGGTCAGCTTCCTCCGTATCAACGGCGTGGCCCACTCCTCCACGTACCGGTTCAGCAGCCGCGCAAGCACCAGCATCGCCAGGATCGTCAGGCCGAACGTCGCCCAGGACGGCAGGCCGAGGCCGCGGTGCAAGGCGGCGACCGAGACCCAGCCGAGGTGTTCGTGGACCAGGTAGAAGGGGTACGTGAGGGCGCCCGCCGTGGTCAGCCAGCGCCAGTCGACGCGGTTCAGCCAGCCGAGGGCGATCGCCGCGACGGCGACGTATCCGAGGGTGACGACCGAGATGATCGCGAGCGACGAGCGGTACGAGAAGAACTCCGGGTTCGGCGCGTGCCACAGCCGGTCCACCGCGTAGTGCTGGCCGATCAGCCAGCTCACGCCGACGATGCCCCAGGCCGTGATGTCCTTCCGGTCCCGGTGCACCAGGTACAGGCCGATGCCGCCGATGAAGAACGGGGCGTACTCCGGCATCAGGACCAGGTCGAGCAACGGCCAGTTCGCCGCCTCCGCGATGGCCGCCGCGAGCGTCCAGACCGCGCAGAACAGCACCACCCGCTGCCGGTTCGCGCCCGGCAGGACCACGCACAGCGCGAACAGGGCGTAGAAGCGCAGCTCCGCCCAGAGCGTCCAGCACACCCCGAGCACCCGGTCCACGCCGAGCGGCTGCTGCAGCATCGTCAGGTTCACCAGGGCGTCGCTGGGCGAGACCGCCGCGTACGTCACCGGGGGCAGCGCGAAGACCGCCGTCACCAGGACGATCGCCACCCAGTACGAGGGGAAGAGGCGCGAGACCCGGGACGCGAAGAAGGAGCGCAGGGGCCTGCCCCAGCCGCTCATGCAGATCACGAAGCCGCTGATCACGAAGAAGATCTGCACACCGAGACAGCCGTACGCGAACCACTCGTGCGCCGTCGGGAACTGGACCGAGGGCGAGCTGCCCCAGGCCTCGCCGATCTCGCCGTCCCGGCCGCCGTAGTGGTACGCGGCGACCATCAGGGCGGCGATGAGCCGGAGGCCGTCGAGGGCGCGCAGGCGCGGGACGCGGCGGGCGGTCCTGGCCGGCCGCGGGACGCGGCGGGCGGTCCTGGCCGGGGGCGTTGCGACAACAGGGGCGGGTGTGGGCAGGACCGACGACGGCGCGCTCATCCGAGAGCTGCCCGCTTGACGACCCTGGCCCGGCGGGCCACGCGCCGCACCGTCGCATTGCGCGGGATGAAGCCCAGCTGGCTGGGGACCGCACCCGGCAGGGCGAGCGCGGTGAGCCGGCGGCGCTTGAAGTAGCGCCAGGTGTGCGCGTTCAGGCGGTCCGAGAGGTAGCTCTCGGCGGCCGGGCGCAGCGCCGGGTAGATCTGCGGCTGCATCGCGAAGCCGACGGCCTTGACCAGCCCCTCCAGGTCCGGGGTCTCCTGGTGCTGGGCCTCGACCGCCGCCCGGTCGGTCAGCTCGGGCACCGTCGCGTCGACGATCGTGACCGGCACCCGGTTGCTGTTCTGGTACGGGCTGAGCCGCTCCAGGAGCACCTCCGTGCCGATCCGCGCGACCGGCAGGCCGTACAGCGCGGACGCGGTGAGCAGGGCCGTGGAGAAGCAGCCGACGACGAGGGCGGGCCGCAGCCGCTGGTAGAGCACCTCGGCGAGGACCGGCTCGTCCAGGACGGTCAGCCGGGCGCCGAGCCGCTCCGCCTCCGCCTCCAGATGGCGCGACCAGCGGACCGGGGCGCTCGGGTGCGGCTTGAACACCACGTGCTCGTGGCCGAGTTCGAGGGCGCCCTTGAGCATGCGGACGTGCAGCCGCTCCTCCTCCTCGGCGGTGAGGATGTCGAGCGCCGAGAGGTACTGGCCGAGCAGCAGCGCCGGTTGACCGGACGGCAGCTCCAAGTCGCCCTGGCTGTCGTCGAGTTCACCGAGCACCTTGGTGAAGGTGTCGGTCGGCACGATCTCCGGCTCGACCCCGAACTCCGTGAGCAGCAGCGGCTTCAGACCCGGTACGAGGTCCAGGTGCAGCAGCCGGTCGATGCGGGTGCCGACCAGCGGGTCCAGCTTGTTGCGGGTGGGCCCGTAGCTCATCAGGCCGTCCGCGTACACGTCCACGGGGGCGCCGGTGAAGACCTGGGTGAGCGCGAGGGCCGGGTTGACCTGGATCGACTCGACGGCCAGCTGGATATCGTCGTCGCCGAGGTCCCACAGCATCCGCAGATACCGCTCCCACAGCGGGATGTCGTCGCCGCGCGGCGACCAGCCCCCGGGGTGGAACGGGGAGATGGCCTCGTTCCAGGAGAGCACCCCGTCGAAGCGGCCGCGCAGCTGCTCGAAGCCGGGCATCGTGTCGAGGGACGGGGCGGTCTCCGGGTTGGCCGCGTTGTTGCTGATCAGCAGCAGGCGCCGGGAAGCGGCCGGGAAGCAGTCCGCGTCCAGGGCGGCGGCCAGGGTGGCCGTCCCGTACAGCGTGGAGGCGAAGAAGATCTGGGTGGTCCTGCGGCCCCCCGTCGACGTGTGCGAGGTCATCACGCGGCCACCTCCGCCGAGACCGGACGGCGGCGCAGCCGGCGCAGCCGGGTCGCGCGCTTCACGTCCATGGAGTCGAGGGCGTCGTCGAGTACGTCCTGCGGCATGCGCTTCAGTGCCGCGGCGCTCAGCGAGCGCAGCTTTCGGGCCACGGGAGGTTCAAACCTTTCGATGGATCCCAGGTGGTGGGAAATGATCGCGCAGTACGTCCGCACCGCTTTCGGCAGCAATTCGGCCGCGTCCCGGTCAGCGGCGGTTTCCCGTACCACCTGGTCGAACGCCCGAATGAAATCGAGCTGGCGCACATCCCCGATCTGGGTCAGCGAAGAAGCCACCCCGCGCCGGTAGTAGACGCCCAGATGCCCGAGAACGGCCATGGATTCGGCCTCGCGGTGCAGGCGCCAGATCCACGGCCGGTCCTCGGCCGTGCGCAGTCCGTCGGTGAAGTGCAGGAGGCCCTTGTCGACAAGCCGGCGGTGGTACATCCCGGCCCAGGCGAACGCGTAGTCCACCGACGTGGACCGGTCCGCGGGCAGGATGATCGAGCGCGGGTCGAGGACCACGCCGCGCCGTCCGTGCGGCACCCGGTGGACGCTGCGCGCCCGCGCGGTGCACTGCACATGGTCGGTGCGCACGAAGTCGCAGCCCAACTCCTCCATGGACGCGAGGAGTTGCGGGTAGTACCCGGGCGCGAGCCAGTCGTCGCCGTCCAGGAACGTGAGGTACTCGCCCTCGGCCGCGTCGAGGCCGGTGTTCCGCGCCGTGGCCAGACCGCCGTTCACCTCGTGTCGGACATATCGGACCCGGGCGACGTCGGAGAGCTCGCGCTCGGCCCGCCGCAGGATCTCCGGCGTCTCGTCGCGCGAACAGTCGTCGACGAGAATGAATTCGAAGTCGGCACGCGCGTTGTCCCGCAGCGATCTCAGGGTGTCGGGCGCGTATTGCTGCACGTTGTAGAACGGCACGATGACGGAGAGCTTAACCACGCAGGGGACGTTAGGTTGCCGAGCGCCATTCGTCTCGACCGTAAGTGGGCCGGTAGGTGAACGAAGCGTGGCGGAATGGTTAACCGGCCTTTCTCGCGGGCCAGTTGGCCGTTCGGCGGTCTGCTGTTAACCGTTTGTTGTATTCGGATTAGGCCGCGCCTCCGAATTCCTTCCTAGCGTCATCGACGTGCCAAGTACGAGGAAGAAGCAGCGGGTCGCCGTCCTCGCGGATTCCGACACCCGATGGAAGTGGGGCTCGCTCACCGCGAGCCGCCTCATCGAGGACCGTCGGCAGGACGTCCGCCTCGACGGATACCTGCTCCGCGGCCGGGCGACGCCCACCCCCCGCCAGCTCGCCGAGGTGGGGGTGCGCGCCGACACGCTGCGCGAAGTCACCGCCGTCGAGTTCCTGCGACTCATGCAGGGGGAGGAGCGGGACGGCGAGGAGCCGTACGACCTGATCGTGCTCGCCCTGGTCGGCGGAGCCGTGCAGGCCCTCCTGCACGGTCTCGCCCACAGCTGGCGCGACCGCGAGCAGCGCCCCGTGGTCGCCACCGGCTATGTCGGCGTCGTCTACGAGAAGCTCGCCGACGGCCTGCTCCTGCGCCATGGCGCCGACCTGGTCCTCGCCAACTCCCGCCAGGACGCGGAGCGCTTCCGCGCCGTGTACGAGGGCGTGGGCGCCGACGCCGGCTCGGTCGTGGAGTGCGCGCTGCCCTTCCTCGGCGGCGAGCCGTACAAGAAGAAGGACCGGCACGAGAAGAACGACCCGTACACCGTGGTCTTCGCGGCGCAGCCCTCCGTGCCGGAGAGCCGCAAGGACCGCGCCTACCTCCTCGACCGGATGGTGGCGCACGCCCGCCGGCACCCGGAGCGCGAGGTGCTGATCAAGCTGCGCTCCAAGCCCGGCGAGCACACCACGCACATCGAGGAACTCCCGTACCAGAAGCTGGCGCAGAAGGTCCCCGGCGGACTGCCCGCCAACTGCCGCCTCGTCTACGGGCACATGGGCGAGGTCCTGGACCGCACCGACCTCCTGGTCACGGTCTCCTCGACCGCCGCCCTGGAGTCCCTGCACCGGCGCATCCCCACCGCGGTCCTCACCGACCTCGGGGTGCGCGAGGCGCTCGGCAACCACCACTTCGTGGGCTCCGGCTGCCTCGCCTCCTGGGACCAGCTGGACGAGGGGCACGTGCCGGAGCCGGACGAGACGTGGCTGGCCCGCCAGGGCGTCGAGGTCGACGGTGCCTACGACGCCGCCCGCGCCCGCGTCGCCGAGCTCGCCGCCCTGGACCGGATGCCGCCCCTCGACCCGTACTACACGCCCGTCACCGCACCCGGCTACCAGCCCGGCGTGCTCGCCCGGCACCACCTCGGGCCCGACGGCGCCCCGCTGCCCGGTGCGCCGGTCGCCGCGAAGGAGCCGGGCCCGGTGCGCCAGGTCGTACGGCAGGCCGCGCGCGGCGCCTACCGGCACGGCGTGCAGCGCGTGGCCCCGGTGATCCGGCGGATGGGCGAGCTGTGACTCCCCGCCCCGCCGGGAGTCCCCGCCCCGCCGTGACTCCCCGTACGACCGCCGTGGCCGGCGCCTCCCAGGCCTTCCGCGTACCCACCGCCCCCCAAGGAGAACAGCCCATGAGCAACTCGCAACCGGGAGAACCGAGCCCAACCGCCGCGCCCGTGCGCCGCGTTCTCGCCGTGATCCCCGCACGCGGCGGCTCCAAGGGCGTACCCGCCAAGAACCTCGCCCCCGTCGCGGGCGTGCCGCTCGTCGCCCGCGCCGTACGCGAGTGCCGCGCCGCCCGGCACGTCACCGACGTGGTGGTCTCCACCGACGACAAGGCCATCGCCGCCGTCGCCCGTGAGGCCGGCGCCGAGGTCGTGCTCCGCCCCGCCGCCATCGCCGGGGACACCGCGACCTCCGAGGCCGCCGTCCTGCACGCCATGGACGCGCACGAGGCGCTGCACGGCTCGCCCGTCGACGTGGTCCTCCTCGTCCAGTGCACCAGCCCGTTCCTGACCCGCGAGGACGTGGACGGCGTCGCCGCCGCGGTCGCCGAGCAGGGCGCCGAGACCGCCCTCACCGTCGCCCCCTTCCACGGCTTCGTGTGGCGGGACAGCGCGGACGAGGCGGCTGGATCCGTGGCGGAGGTGATCGGCGGGCGCAGCACGCAGTCGGTCGAGGGCGCCACCACCACCGTGGTCGCCACGGACCGCAGCGGCGACGGCTACGGCGTCAACCACGACAAGTCGTTCCGCCCGCGCCGCCAGGACCGCCCGCAGGACCTCCTGGAGACCGGCGCCGCGTACGCCATGGACGCCCCCGGCTTCCGCGAGCACCGGCACCGCTTCTTCGGCCGTACGGAACTCGTCCGCACCGACCCCGCAAGGGTGTTGGAGGTCGACGACCCGCACGACCTGGCGCGCGCCCGCGCGCTCGCCCCGCTTCTCGACCGCGAGGAGCTCCCGACCGCGTCCGACGTCGACGCGATCGTCATCGACTTCGACGGCACCCAGACCGACGACAAGGTGCTGATCGACTCCGAGGGACGGGAGGTCGTCGCCGTGCACCGCGGCGACGGACTCGGCATCGCGGCCCTGCGCAAGGCAGGCATCCCGCTGCTGATCCTGTCCACGGAACAGAACCCTGTGGTCGCGGCCCGTGCACGGAAGCTGAAGATCCCCGTGCTGCACGGCATCGACCGCAAGGACCTCGCACTGAAGCAGTGGTGCGAGGAGCAGGGCATCGCGCCTGAGCGCGTGCTCTACGTCGGCAACGACGTCAACGACCTCCCGTGCTTCGGCCTCGTCGGCTGGCCCGTGGCGGTCGCGAGCGCCCACGACGTCGTGCGCGGCGCCGCACGCGCCGTCACCACCGTCCCCGGTGGCGAAGGCGCGATCCGAGAGATCGCCAGCTGGATCCTCGGCCCTTCTCTCGACTCCCTCAACAGCTAAGGAAACACCTCATGTCTGCTGCATCCCAGTCCCGCCTGCGCACCCTCGGCAACAAGACCGCGGGCCCCGGCCGTCCCGTCTACATCACCGGCGAGATCGGCATCAACCACAACGGTGACCTGGAGAACGCCTTCAAGCTGATCGACGCCGCCGCCGAGGCCGGCTGCGACGCGGTCAAGTTCCAGAAGCGCACCCCGGAGATCTGCACCCCGCGCGACCAGTGGGACATCGAGCGCGACACCCCCTGGGGCCGGATGACCTACATCGACTACCGCCACCGCGTGGAGTTCGGCGAGGCCGAGTACCAGGCCATCTCCGACCACTGCAAGAAGCGCGGCATCGACTGGTTCGCCTCCCCGTGGGACACCGAGGCCGTCGCCTTCCTGGAGAAGTTCGACATCCCGGCCCACAAGGTCGCCTCGGCCTCGCTCACGGACGACGAGCTGCTGCGCTCGCTCCGCGCGACGGGCCGCACGATCATCCTCTCCACGGGCATGTCCACCCCTCGCCAGATCCGGCACGCGGTCGAGGTCCTGGGCTCGGACAACATCCTGCTCTGCCACGCCACGTCGACGTACCCGGCGAAGGCCGAGGAGCTCAACCTCCGCGTCATCAACACCCTCCAGGGCGAGTACCCGAACGTCCCGATCGGCTACTCCGGCCACGAGACGGGCCTGCAGACCACGCTCGCCGCGGTCGCGCTCGGCGCCACCTTCGTCGAGCGCCACATCACCCTCGACCGCGCCATGTGGGGCTCCGACCAGGCCGCGTCCGTGGAGCCGCAGGGCCTGACCCGCCTGGTCCGCGACATCCGCACCATCGAGGCCTCCCTCGGTGACGGCGTCAAGAAGGTCTACGAGTCCGAGCTCGGCCCGATGAAGAAGCTGCGCCGCGTCGAGGGCGTCGTGGCCGAGGCTGAGTCGGCAGACCGCGAGCCGGTCGCGGTCTGACCCCGACCACGGAACACGGAGACACCTCACGGTGATGTCCGAACACGGGCCCCACGGCGCGCCCCGGGACGCGGAGCAGGTCACCCCTGACCTCCGCGCCCCGGGCGGCCGCGGTGCCCACCCTCGTACGGGCGGCACTCTCGCGTTCGTGGAGAGCCCGGTGCAGCTCCTGAACGCCCTGGAGTGGGCCCACGCGGACGCGCAACGGCCGGGCATCCAGGGGAAGGTGACGATCGTCGTCCTCTCCCCCCTGGACCCGATGTCCCGCGGCCAGCTGCGCCGCGTCGCCCAACTGGCCCGCGACGAGGGGCACGCGGTGCGCTGGGAGGAGGCGCGCGGCGGTCCGAGCGCCCCCCTGAAGACCATCGGCGCCCTGGCTCCCGAACTGCGCCGGGCCGCCCGCGTCGTCATCGGAGACCCGTTCTCCCGCTACGTACAGCTCCTCCTCACCATCACCCGCTCCCGTGACCTGGTGGTCGTCGACGACGGCACGGCCACGATGGAGTTCATCGCCCAACTCGCCCGCGGCGAGCGGCTGGTGCGCTGGCACCGCAGCGGCGGCCGCCCCGGTCCCCGCGACCTGGTCTTCGCCCCGTTCTCGGCCGCGGCCCGCCGCCGCCTGACGCCCGGCTCCGGCTCGTCGGTGGAGGTCTTCTCCTCGATGCCGGTGAACGACATCCCCGAGGGCGTACGCCTCACCCCGAACACCTTCGCCTGGACCCGCGCCCGCTTCGGCCCGCCCCGCCTGACGAAGGGCGCGGACCTGGTGGGCACGTCCCTGGTCGAGACGGGCGTGGTCGACCCGGACCGCTACCTGGAGGCGGTCAGGCGCCTCGCCCGCACCCACGGCGCCACCCGCTACTTCGCCCACCGCCGCGAAAGCGCCGAGAAACTCCACGAGTTGGCGTCCGTCACGGGCCTGGAGATAGTCCGCCCCGACCTCCCCCTGGAACTCATCGCCCGCCGAGGCCCCATCGGCCGCACCATCCTCAGCTTCCCGTCCACGGTTGTCCACACGCTGCCGCTCGCCCTTGCGGGCACGGAGGTGGAGGTGGCGGTCTGCGACATCGACCCGTCGTGGCTGACGGAGAAGGCTTCGCCTCGGGCGGAGGGGTTCTTGTCGGGGGTCACGGGGACGGCTCGGGATGTGCGGCGGCTTTCTTCTACGGGGAACGCCTGAGGGACGGTGTCAGGGGAGCTCTTCGTCCTGGCTCAGGCGGCCTTGGATTCGGCGACTGCGCGTGTGCGGTCGGCGATCTCACGTACGGAACGGGCGCTCGGGTGCCTGCGCAGTACGGTCCGCAGGGTGCGGAAGTGGTCGTCCCCTCGCTTGGACGAGACGTGTTCGTACGCGTCGAGGAAACGTGACCAGCTTTCGCACGCCGCGTCCAGGTGCCCCAGGCGCAATTGTCTTTGCGCGAGGACCGCGTAGAAGTGCGCGCGCCCTTGTCGTTCCTGTTCGGGCTGGAAGCGGATGGACTGCTTGAGCGCCTCGACCGAGCCTTCGAAGTCCTGCTCCTCGTAAAGGACATGGGAGACGTGAAAGAGGTAGGCCGCTTTGTCGTAACCGCCGATGGCGTCCCTGTGGTTGTCCGCTTTCGAGAGGGCGTCCTCTGCCTCCCTGAGGCGGGAGTACGCCTGATGCCTGAGCCCGACCATGGCCGCCGAATGAGCCTGCTGACCGCGTAGGAACGCCACGAGCCGTGGCCCCGCGGCGGGGGCCGCCTCGGCTGCGGCGTCTGCGAGTTCCAGGGCCTTCCGTCCGTGTCCCAGATTCGAGGCTTGGAGGGACATGCCGCGCAGCGTCCTGCAGTACGTGGCCTGATCCGCCGCTTCGCGAGCGAGGCCGAGCGCCTGGACGTAGTAGCGCTGTCCGAGCCCGTGGGCCTTCTCGTACATGGCCATCCAGCCCGTCAAGTACGTGAGGTCGGAGGCGGCGGCGAGCATCTCCTTGCGGACGGACTCAGTGGACTGGGCTCGGAGCCAGGGGCCGACGGTGTTCACGAGGAACGCGGACGCCATGGGCATGGCGTGGCCCGCACCGAGCTCGTCGAGGATGTCCGCGATCCGATCGGTCATGGTGCGAATCGACTGCACCTGTGAGCTGCCGATGCGGACGGTCCTCTTGCCCTGGACGACATTCCCCGAGGCGGCCTGCGCCGGCGAGGCGAAGGCGGGCACGGACAACGCGGCGGAGAACAAGGAGGCTGCCAGCAGAGTGCGGCGGGACGGATCCATGGTTGCCCTCCCCAGATCGATCAACTCCTCGACAGTGTCGCCCCCTTCCGCTGCGAGGAGGTGAGGGGCGGGCTCCAGACCGGCTTCCGCGTGCGTGACGGGGCGTCCGAGCCGAACCGAGAGAACTTCGATGATCAGCGCTCTGACCTGGGGTTTGGGTTGAACGCCTGCGATCCAGTGGGTAACTGCCGTGCGGTCGTACGTCAGGTCGAGTCCGGCTTGCGGGCCGAGGCGGTTGACGTGCTGGGCGAGCTGGGTCCGGGTCCATCGCGCCTGGTCGAGCAGGTCGCCCAACGCCGGGTTGGGGGTGCGTTTCCGTGCTGACATGTCCTCAACTCCCCATATTTCCATGGGTCTTCACGGTCGCGTTCACGGTGTTCACGGTCTGACCGTCTTCCAACGGTACCTGCGCAGAGTGTCCGTGCGGTTACCTCTTGCACAGGGGTCGAAAGAACTCGGCCTCGCAGCGAGGACCCCCGCGACCGCTGGTGACGGCCCGGGGGCATGGTCCCCAACTACTGGGAGTTGACGACGTGTTGCACTCTATCGCCCGTTTCGTGGCGCCGCTGTTGTGCCTGATCTGGCCGGCCTCAGGACGTCACCGCCTACCCGACGCTGAGCCGAGGGCCGCCGCCGTTTCGCCTCCGGTCCCACCTGTCTCGTATGGGCTCCACGTCCCTCACGGGTCCCCGCTCTGCGGCATGAGCGCTCCACTCGGCCGCCAGTTCCTGGCGGCACACGAACGCCAGGAAGCCCGCCTCCAGCGTGCCCGCCGCCGGGCCCTCCTGCTCTCCTCGTACGGCATCGATGTCGGGCCGAGCCGGATCCACGGGGTGGAGGTGACGCCGTGACCCGCCACACCGTTCGGCTGCTCCCCTGGTCCAGCCCGGAGGGCAAGCCCTGCTACCTGATCGGCGACGGCACCGGCTCCAGCCACGTCTCCCGCGTCGCCGACAACATCGAATCCGTGCAGCTCGACATGGCCGATGAGCTACTCGATCACGCCGCCGACATGAAGGCGGACGAGCAGGTGACCGATGCCCAACTGCGCTTCCTGGTGGACCGCATGACGGAATCCCTGCGCGATGTGTGCCGTATCGCCGTCAGCAGGGGCGCCCGCCTGTGGGCCGTCGCGTGCGACGGCGACGCTTCGATGCGCGATCCGCAGGGCTGACCCGAAGTGCGGAATCTGAGCCGCCGCCCTCGCGTCCCGGCTGCGACCGGGACGCGAGGGCAGGCGATCAGCCGTCCTTCGGCGGAATGATGAACCCTCCCGTCGGCCCCGACCCCTGAGATCCCGTCGGGGAACCGGGCGGCCACGGCCGCAAGCGCGTCAGCCGTCACATCCCGACGCGTAGCAGGGTCCGCCGTGTCGTACACGCGCCAGTTCACGGCAGGGCTCTACGGATCAACGCGTCGCCGCGGGCGGAGGGGTTCCTTTCGGGGGTTACGGGCTCGGCCCGGGGGGTGCGGAAGGTGGATTCGGTACGGGTGGTGTGAGCACCGGGCCCGATACGCAGCCCCGGCCCGACCGAACCAGAAGTCATACCCCCCACACCCCCCACCCATACACCCCCGACCTGACTTTCTTGCGTCAATCTGGCTGAAGTTTTGTTGATCGCGGGTTGGTTGACCCCGAAACCGCCCTACCCTTCGCAGGGTGAACCAACTGATGTCCCCCGAGTCCGAAGTCGCTGAGTTCCTGCCCGGCACCCTCCCCGACGCGCTGCGTGCCGAACTCATCGCGTTCCGGCGTGACTTGCACATGCACCCCGAGCTGGGGAACCAGGAGTTCCGTACGACCGCGGCCCTCAAGGCGCGGCTCGAACAGGCCGGGCTCGCGCCGCGTGTGCTCGACACCGGGACCGGGCTCGTGTGTGACATCGGCGTACCGGATCCACTGCGCCCCGTGCTCGCGCTGCGGGCCGATATCGATGCCCTGCCCATTCCGGACACCAAGGCGAGCGTGCCGTACCGCTCGACGGTGCCCGGCCGGGCGCACGCCTGTGGGCACGACGTGCATACGACGGTGGTGCTCGGGGCGGGACTCGTCCTCGCCGAGCTGGAGCGGCAGGGCCGGCTCCCCGCTCCCGTACGGCTGATCTTCCAGCCCGCCGAGGAAGTGCTGCCGGGTGGGGCGCCGGACGCCATCGAGTCCGGGGTGCTCGAAGGTGTCGGCCGGATCATCGGCGTGCACTGCGACCCGCGGGTCGACGCCGGGCGGATCGGCCTTCGGCACGGGCCCATCACCTCGGCCTGCGACCGCCTGGAGGTGTCGTTGGACGGCCCGGGCGGGCACACCGCCCGACCGCACCTCACCACCGACCTCGTGACCGCCGCCGCCAAGGTCGCGACCGACGTGCCCGCGCTCGTGGCCCGCCGGGTCGACGCCCGCTCGGGGCTCGCCGTGACCTGGGGGCGGATCGAGTCCGGGCACGCCTGCAATGTCGTCCCGCAGCACGCCGAACTCTCCGGCACCGTGCGCTGCCTGGACCTCAAGGCGTGGCGGGCGGCGCCGGACCTGGTGCACGGCGCGATCCAGGAGATCGCCGACCTGCACCGCGCCAAGTCCGAGATCAACTACATCCGCGGCGTCCCGCCCGTCGTCAACGACCCGGCGGTCACCGATCTGCTGTACGACGCGATGACCGCGCGGCGCGGCGCGAAGAGCGTCGAGGACACCGAACAGAGCCTCGGCGGCGAGGACTTCTCCTGGTACCTGGAGCACGTGCCCGGCGCCATGGCCCGCCTCGGCGTCCGCGCCCCGGGCGAGCGCACCGTACGCGATCTCCACCAGGGCGACTTCGACGCCGACGAGACCGCGATCACCGTGGGCGTCGAACTCTTCACGGCGGCGGCGCTGCTCGACGCCCGTCCGTGATCCCCCCGGCTCCGAAACGTGCCGTCGCGTCCTCGCGGCGGCACGTTTCGATAACGGCGCGGACAATAGGACTGACCGTTGCTTCTACGCGCGTTACGGTGCGCCCAAAATCGGCGCCCGCAGCGGCGCGTCGGGGATGAAGGGGTGCTTCCAATGCGTCGAATGCCTCGTATCACTCAGTCTCGTGTCACCCGCAGATGTAGCCGTACCGCCGTGGCCGTCGCCGCGCTCGCTCTCCTCGCCACCGGCTGTGGCGGCACCTCGGGAGAAGGGGCGGGGGAGCAGGGCGACAAGGGCATGGCCATCGCCTTCGACATCGGCGGCCAGGGCGACCAGTCCTTCAACGACGCCGCCTACGCGGGCCTGGAGAAGGCGCGCGCCGAGTTCGGCTACAAGGGCGAGGCCGTCGAGCCCAAGGACGGCGAGTCCGACGCCGACAAGGTGCAGCGCCTCAAGCAGCTGGCCAGGCAGGGGTACGACCCGGTCGTCGGCATCGGGTTCATCTACGCCAACGCCACCAAGGAGGCCGCGGAGGCCTACCCGGACACCACGTTCGGCATCGTCGACGACTCGACGGTCAAGGCGAAGAACGTCGCCTCGCTGGTCTTCAACGAGGAGCAGGGCTCGTACCTCGCCGGTGTCGCCGCCGCCAAGGCGAGCAAGTCGAAGAGCGTGGGCTTCGTGGGCGGCGTGGACGTACCGCTGATCCACAAGTTCGAGGCGGGCTTCGCGCAGGGCGTCAAGGACACCGACCCGAAGGTCAAGGTCATCACGCAGTACCTGACCGAGACCGCGGAGGAGGGCGGCTTCTCCAGCCCGGACAAGGGCAAGGCCGCCGCCGAGGCGCAGATCGAGAAGGGCGCCGACGTCATCTACCAGGCCGCCGGGCTCTCCGGCCAGGGTGTCGTCGAGGCCGCCGCCAAGGAGAAGAAGTGGGCGATCGGCGTCGACTCCGACCAGTACAAGCAGAAGGCCCTGGGCGCGTACAAGGAGTACATCCTGACGTCCGCCACGAAGGACGTCGGCGGTGCCGTGTTCGCCCTGGCCAAGTCGGTCGAGGACGGCAAGCCGCTCAGCGGTGAGCAGCGGTTCTCGCTGGAGGAGGGCGGCGTCGGAGTCACCGAGTCCAACCCGAAGTTCGGGGAGATCCCGGGGCTCAAGGCGGCGGTCGACCAGGCCAAGAAGGACATCGTCGCCGGGAAGATCAAGGTCGCGACCACGCCGTAGCGCGGACACCGACCGTCGGCGGGCGGGCATCCGGGAGGACTCCGGGTGCCCGCCCGTTCGCGTACAGCGAGCCCGGACCGGGCCGGAAGGCCCCTTCGACACAGCCCGATAACGGGTTTGCCGGAAGGTCTTCTCCCGTCGGTCTACGCGCGTTAATCTGCGGCGGAGTCAGCGTCGAACCCCTCCGATCCGTGTCGGCGCTTGTACGAAGGAGCACTTCACATGCGCCGGGTTTCCCGAATAGCGGTCGCGGGCGTGGCGTCCGCCGCTCTCGCCCTCTCCGTCTCCGCCTGCGGCGGCACGTCAGCCGACGCGTCCGGCAGCGGCAAGTCCAAGGGCATCGGCATCGCGTACGACGTCGGCGGCAGGGGCGACCAGTCCTTCAACGACGCCGCGACCGCCGGCATGGAGCGGGCGAAGAAGGAGTTCAAGTACAAGGGCACGGCCGTCGAGCCCAAGGACGGCGAGTCCGACGCGGACAAGACGCAGCGCCTGATCTCCCTGGCCAAGCAGGGCTACAACCCGGTGATCGGCGTGGGCTACGCCTACGCCCCGGCGGTCAAGGAGGCCTCGGAGAAGTTCCCGAAGGTCACCTTCGGCATCGTCGACGACGCCACCATCAAGGCGAAGAACGTCGCGTCCCTGGTCTTCAGCGAGCAGGAGGCCTCGTACCTCGCCGGAGTCGCCGCCGCCAAGGCCACCAAGTCCAAGAACGTCGGCTTCGTGGGCGGCGTGGACGTCCCGCTGATCCACAAGTTCGAGGCGGGCTTCGCGCAGGGCGTCAAGGACACCGACCCGAAGATCAAGGTCCAGCGGCAGTACCTCACGGAGACCGCCGCCGAGGGCGGCTTCACCAGCCCGGACAAGGGCAAGGCCGCCGCCGAGGCGCAGATCGAGAAGGGCGCCGACGTGGTGTACCACGCCGCGGGCCTCTCCGGGCAGGGCGTGATCGAGGCCGCCGCGAAGTCCAAGAACTGGGCCATCGGAGTGGACTCGGACCAGTACGAGCAGAAGCCCCTGGCCGCGTACAAGGAGTACATCCTGACGTCCGCCACGAAGGACGTCGCGAAGGCCGTGTTCAACCTGGCCAAGTCGGTGCAGGATGGCAAGCCGACCACCGGCGTCGTGCGCGGTGACCTGAAGTCGGGTGAGGTGGCACTGTCCGACTCCAACCCGAAGTTCGCGAAGGACACCGCGATCCAGGAGGCCGTGAAGAAGGCCGAGGAGGGCATCGTCAACGGCGACATCAAGGTCAAGGACAAGCCGTAACCACAGGGACACGGGTTCGGAACGGGGCGCGGGGAGTTTCCTGGCGCCCCGTCGGCCGACCCTCTGACATCAAGTAGGGGCGCTACGCGTGTAGATGGCCCCCCTTTCCCAGGAGAGTGCGCCATCGCCACGTCCAGCAGCCCGCCGGAGGCGGGAACGGCCACCGCCGTCGAACTCACCGGAATCACCAAGCGGTTCCCCGGTGTCGTCGCCAACCACGACATCGACCTCGCCGTCCGCAAGGGCACCGTGCACGCCCTCTGCGGGGAGAACGGCGCCGGCAAGTCCACCCTGATGAAGATCCTCTACGGCATGCAGAAGCCGGACGAGGGCACCATCGCCGTCGACGGGCGGCAGGTCACCTTCGCCTCGCCCGGCGACGCCATCGAGCGCGGCATCGGCATGGTGCACCAGCACTTCATGCTCGCCGACAACCTCACCGTCCTGGAGAACGTCGTCCTCGGCAGCGAGAAGCTGCACGGCATCGGCTCCAAGGCCCGCGCCAAGATCGTCGAACTCTCCGAGCGGTACGGCCTAGGGGCCCGCCCCGACGCCCTCGTGGAGAGCCTCGGCGTCGCCGACCGGCAGCGCGTGGAGATCCTCAAGGTCCTCTACCGCGGCGCCACCACCCTGATCCTCGACGAGCCCACCGCGGTGCTCGTCCCGCAAGAGGTCGACGCGCTCTTCGACAACCTGCGCGAGCTCAAGTCCGAAGGCCTCAGCGTCATCTTCATCTCGCACAAGCTCGGCGAGGTCCTCTCCGTGGCCGACGAGATCACCGTGATCCGGCGCGGCACCACCGTCGGCACCGTCGTACCGTCCGAGACCACCACCAAGCAGCTCGCCGAGCTGATGGTCGGCAGCGAACTACCCACGCCCGAGACCGCCGAGTCCACCGTCACCGAGCGCCCGGTCATCGAGGTGCACCACCTCAAGCTGCTCGGCGAGGGCGGCCGCCCGCTCCTCGACGACATCTCGTTCACCATCCACGAGGGCGAGGTCCTCGGCCTCGCGGGCGTCGAGGGCAACGGCCAGACCGAACTCGTCGACGCACTCATCGGACTCAAGCACGCCGACTCCGGCACGCTCCGCATGGCCGCGGTCGAGGTGGAGCCCGGCGGCGGGACCGAGGAGATCACCTCCTGGTCCACCCGCAGGCGCCGCGAGCAGGGCGTCGGCTACATCCCCGAGGACCGGCACCGCCACGGCCTGCTCCTGGAGTCCCCGCTCTGGGAGAACCGCATCCTCGGCCACGTCACCGAGAAGCCCAACAGCAACGGCGTCTGGCTCGACCTCAAGTCGGCCCAGTCGGACACCCGGCGCATCGTCGAGGAGTACGACGTACGCACGCCCGGCATCGACGTCACCGCGGCCTCGCTGTCCGGTGGCAACCAGCAGAAGCTGATCGTCGGCCGCGAGATGAGCCACAAGCCGCGCTTCCTGATCGCCGCCCACCCGACCCGCGGCGTGGACGTCGGCGCGCAGGCGCAGATCTGGGACCAGATCCGCGAGGCCCGCCGCGAGGGCCTCGCCGTCCTCCTGATCTCCGCCGACCTGGACGAGCTGATCGGCCTCTCCGACACGCTGCGGGTGATCTACCGCGGCAGGCTCGTCGCCGACGCCGACCCGGCCACCATCACCCCGGAGGAGCTGGGCTCGGCGATGACGGGTGCCGCCTCCGGCCACCTGGAACACGCCGGCGACGCCGAGCAGTCCCCCACCGAAGCCGCCGCCCCGGAGGACGAGGCCTGATGAAGAAGTTCGACAGGGAGCGGCTGCTCCTCGGCCTGGCGGGACCGGTGATCGCCCTGGTGGTCGCCGTGCTGCTCACCTCGGTCGTGCTGCTCGCCTCGGGCAAGAGCCCGTTCGAGCCGTACGCGATCATGCTGGAGCAGGCCGGTTTCGCCGACATCCAGGTACTGATCGTCAACGCCGCCTCCGGGTACTACATCGCGGCGCTCGCGGTCGCCATCGGCTTCCGCATGAACCTATTCAACATCGGCGTCGAGGGCCAGTACCGGCTCGCGGCCATGGTGACCGCCGTCGTCGGCGCCAAGGTCGCGCTCCCGGCCGCGCTGCAACTGCCGGTGCTGATCCTGGTCGCCGCGCTGACCGGCGCGTTCTGGGCCGGGATCGCGGGCCTCCTCAAGGTCACCCGCGGCGTCAGCGAAGTCGTCTCGACGATCATGCTGAACTCCATCGCGACCGCCGTCATCGGCTACTTCACGCTGCCCTCGGTCTTCGGCGTCCAGCAGGGCAACAACAAGACCACCGGCGAGATGCACGACTCCGGCTGGTTCCCGAACCTGGACCTCGGCCCGGCCGGCGAGCTCTACGGCTTCGTCTTCGTCGCCGCTGCCCTCGGCGTCGCGTACTGGGTGGTCCTGAACCGCACCCGCTTCGGCTTCGACCTGCGGGCCACCGGCGCCTCCGAGTCCGCCGCCGCGGCCAGCGGTGTCAACGCCAAGCGGATGGTCCTCACGGCGATGCTGCTCTCCGGCGCGGTCGCGGGCCTCGCGGGCATGCCGACGCTGCTCAACGACACGCACACGTACAGCCTGTCGTTCCCGACCTCGCTCGGCTTCACCGCCATCGGCATCGCGCTCCTCGGCCGCGGCGGCCCCGCCGGCATCGCCTTCGCCTCGCTGCTCTGGGCCTTCCTCGACAAGGCCTCCGCGGAGCTGGACTACCGCGGCTACGACACCGAGATCGCCGTCATCATGCAGGGCCTGATCGTCATCGCGGTCGTCGTCAGCTACGAGTCCGTACGCCGCTGGGGCCTGCGCCGCCAGCAGCAGCGCGTCGGCGAGGAGATCGCCGCGGGCCACGTCATCGGCGCCGACGGCAACTCCGGCTCATCCGGCACCTCCGGCTCCAACGGCAACGACTCCGACAAGGAGGTGGCGGCCCGATGAGCACGGCACCCACCCTGGACAAGCGGCCCGCCGCCGCATCCGCGACCGGCCGCCGCCGCGTCACGCTGCCCGTCCTCCTGCTGATCATCGCGGGCGTCCTGGCGCTCACCTCGATCGTCCGCATCGTCACGGGCGCCGACGGCATCACCAACGTCAGCCAGATGTCCACCGCCCTCAAGCTGGCCGTGCCGATCGGCATGGCCGGACTGGGCGGCCTGTGGGCGGAGCGCGCGGGCGTCATCAACATCGGCCTCGAAGGCATGCTGATCCTCGGCACCTGGTTCGGCGCCTGGGCCGGCTACCAGTGGGGCCCGTGGATCGGCGTCCTCGCCGGCATCGCGGGCGGCGCCCTCGGCGGCCTGCTGCACGCGATCGTCACGGTCACGTTCAACGTCAACCACATCGTCTCCGGTGTGGCCATCAACATCCTCGCCCTGGGCGTCACCCGGTACGTCTCCGCGTTCGCCTTCGAGGGCGTCCCGCAGGGCACGTCCAAGCAGTCCCCGCCGGTGGAATCCCTCGGCCAGTTCTCGGTCCCAGGGCTCTCCGACGGCCTCGAAACCCTGAACGACAAGGGCTTGTTCCTGGTCTCCGACCTCGCCGGACTGCTCGGCGGCCTCGTCACCAACATGTCGCCGCTGACCCTGGTCGCCCTCGCCCTGGTCCCGGCCAGCTGGTGGATCCTGTGGCGCACCTCGTTCGGCCTGCGCCTGCGTTCCTGCGGCGAGAACCCGATCGCCGCCGAGTCCCTCGGCGTCAACGTCTACAAGTACAAGTACCTGGCCGTGATCATCTCCGGCGGCCTGGCGGGCCTCGGCGGCGCGTTCCTCTCCATCGTCGCCAACCCGTTCTACCTGGAGGGCCAGACCGGCGGCCGCGGCTACATCGGCCTCGCCGCGATGATCTTCGGCAACTGGATGCCCGGCGGACTCGCCCTCGGCGCGGGCCTGTTCGGCTACACCGACAGCCTCAAGCTCCGCGGCGGCACCGAGAACGTGCACGCGCTGCTGCTCCTGATCGCGATCCTCGTGCTGATCGGCGCGGTCTGGCTCGCGGTCCGCAAGAAGTACGTCGGCGCGGCCATCTCGGTCGCCGTCTCGGCCCTGGTGTTTGCTTGGTACGCGACCACGACGGAGGTGCCGACCCAGGTCGTCACCGCCACGCCGTACGTGGTGACCCTCCTCGTCCTCTCCCTGTCCGCGCAGCGCCTGCGGATGCCGAGGGCGAACGGCAAGCCGTACCGAAGGGGACAAGGCACGTGACACCGGCCGCCGTCGACGTCGACTGGGACGCCCTGCGCGTCGCCGCCAGGGACGCCATGTCCCGTGCGTACGCCCCGTATTCGGGCTACCCGGTCGGCGCTGCGGCCCTGGTCGACGACGGCCGGGTCGTCAGCGGCTGCAACGTGGAGAACGCGTCGTACGGCCTCGGACTCTGCGCGGAGTGCGGCCTGGTGTCGGCGCTTCGCCTCTCCGGCGGGGGGCGGCTGACCCACTTCACGTGCGTGGACGGCACGGGTGCGGTGCTCGTGCCGTGCGGGCGGTGTCGGCAGTTGCTGTACGAATTCGGCGGCGCCGAGCTGCTGTTGGAGACGCCCGAGGGGGTCCTCCCCCTCGCCGATATGCTCCCCCAGCCCTTCGGCCCCGGGCACCTTTCTTGATCCCCTCCCCGCCCCTTCCCGAAAGCTTGCAGCAGCTGTCTTTCGGCTGCGGCGCCGTCGTGGCTGGTCGCGCAGTTCCCCGCGCCCCTGAAGGGGCACGTGAATCCAGCCCCTCCGGCGTTTGAGGAGCGAGGGTCCGGGGGCGGAGCCCCCGAAGCGCCGCAGCCACGCGGCGCCAGCCGCATATCGGACACAGCCGGGAAGGGGCGGGGAGGGGACCCAAAAGCCGCAACCACCAACCAACCCGCACCTGGAAGGTGAACCCATGGACGTCATCAGCGTCATCCGAGCCAAGCGCGACCGCAAAGAACTCACCCCCGACCAGATCGACTGGGTCATCGACGCCTACACCCGAGGCGACGTCGCGGACGAGCAGATGTCCGCCCTCGCGATGGCGATCCTCCTCAACGGCATGACCCGACCCGAGATCGCCCGCTGGACCGCAGCAATGATCAACTCCGGTGAGCGGATGGACTTTTCCACCCTCACCCGCCCCACCGCGGACAAGCACTCCACCGGCGGCGTGGGCGACAAGATCACGCTCCCGCTCGCCCCGCTCGTCGCGGCCTGCGGCGCCGCCGTGCCGCAGCTGTCCGGCCGCGGCCTCGGCCACACCGGCGGCACCCTCGACAAGCTGGAGGCCATCCCCGGCTGGCGCGCCCTGCTCTCCAACGCCGAGATGCTCGACGTACTGAACAGCACCGGCGCCGTCATCTGCGCCGCGGGCGACGGCCTCGCCCCGGCCGACAAGAAGCTGTACGCGCTGCGCGACGTCACCGGCACCGTCGAGGCCATTCCGCTGATCGCCTCCTCGATCATGAGCAAGAAGATCGCCGAGGGCACGGGCTCGCTCGTCCTCGACGTGAAGGTCGGCTCCGGCGCGTTTATGAAGACCGAGGCGGACGCGCGTGAACTCGCCGAAACCATGGTCGGCTTGGGCGCCGACCACGGCGTCCGCACCGTCGCCCTGCTCACCGACATGGCGACCCCGCTCGGCCGCACCGCCGGGAACGCCCTCGAAGTACGGGAATCCGTCGAGGTGTTGGCGGGCGGCGGCCCCGCCGATGTCGTCGAGCTGACCCTCGCCCTCGCCCGCGAGATGCTGGACGCGGCGGGCCTGAAGGACGCCGACCCGGCCAAGGCCCTCGCGGACGGCTCGGCGATGGACGTGTGGCGCCGCATGATCGCGGCCCAGGGCGGCGACCCGGACGCGGACCTGCCCATCGCCCGCGAACAGCAGATCGTCGAGGCGGCCTCGGACGGCGTCCTGACCCGCCTCGACGCGTACGACGTGGGGGTCGCCGCCTGGCGTCTGGGCGCCGGAAGGGCCCGCAAGGAGGACCCGGTGCAGGCCGGCGCGGGCGTCGAACTGCACGCCAAGCCGGGCGACACGGTGACCAAGGGGCAGCCGCTGCTCACCCTGCACACCGACACCCCGGACCGCTTCGACTACGCCCTGGAAGCGCTGGACTCCGCGTACGACATCGCCCCCGCCGGCACCGACTTCACCGCGCAGCCGATCGTCATCGACCGCATCGCCTGAGGAACGCACCGCCTGAGGAACGCACCGACGGCCGCACCCGGGGCGGGGAGCCCCGGGGCGCGGCGGCCTCGTGCACGTACGGTGAAGGCTCCGCACCCTGCGATGAGTTCCGGGCGGTCCGCCGGTCTCCTCTGTGTGAAGGCATCAGAACCGCTCGTCGTCGGTCTCGGCGCCCGGGTCGCCCGGGACGAGGTCCCGCAGCTGTGCGAGCAGATGATCGCGGGGTTGCAGGCCACCGGAGCCACCGAGGTGGTCTGCGACGCCGGTGCGCTCGCCGTGCCCGATATGGCCGCCGTCGAGGCCCTGGCCCGGATGCGCCTCACCGCACGAAGAGCGGGAGCCGGGATGCGCATCCGGGACCCCGACCCCCGCCTTGCCGGGCTACTCGCCCTGGTCGGCCTTGCTGAGCTGTTCGGGGAAGTCGAAGAGCGGGAACCACCGCTTGGTGTCGAGGAAGCAGTGGAACCCACTGATCCGGCCGTTTGACGTCTCGATGATCTGCAGCGCCCAGGGCACCATCGCGTCCGAGCCCTCCGGGTCCGGCTTGTAGTGCGCGAAGGCCGGGGTGCCGTTGGCGAAGGTCGGCAGCAGCTTGGAGCCTTCGCAGCCCGCACCCTGGTTGACCAGGAACGCCAGGATGTCGTCGTGCCCCTTGAGCCACAGGTCGAACGGGGGCATCGTCATGATCGCGTCGTCGTGCAGCACGGCGGCCAGGGCCTTCATGTCGTACCCCTGGAACGCTTCCATGTAGCGCTTCAGCAGGTCCTGCTGCTCCTCGTCGAGCGGGTCCGCCGGGTCGGAGTCCTTGACCGGGGACTCGTTGAGGGTCGCGCGGGCGCGCTGCAGCGCGCTGTTCACCGAGGCGACCGAGGTGTCGAGGAGCTCCGCGACCTCGTTCGCCCGCCAGGCGAGCACCTCGCGCAGGATCAGCACCGCGCGCTGCTTGGGCGGCAGATGCTGGAGCGCGGCGATGAAGGCGAGCCGCACGGACTCCCGGACCACGGCCGTGTCCGCCGGGTCCGCGGTGGACGGCAGGATGCGGCTGTCCGGGATCGGCTCCAGCCAGACGGCCTCCGGATGCGGGTTGAGCTGTGCCGTGGCCTGGCGGCCGCGCTCGGTGAAGTCCATGGGCAGAGCGCGCTTGTTCCCGGCGTTCAGCATGTCCAGGCAGACGTTCGTCGCGATGCGGTAGAGCCAGGAGCGCAGCGAGGAGCGGCCCTCGAACTTGTCGTACGCCCTCCAGGCGCGGACGAAGGCGTCCTGCACCGCGTCCTCGGCCTCGAAGCTGGATCCGAGCATGCGGTAGCAGTACCCCGTCAGCTCCGTCCGGTACTTCTGCATGCCGGCGTCGAGCTCGCTCTGCGTCGTTGCCAGATCACTCATGGAGTCCACCTCAACCACCGCTTCGTACGGCCTGTGTCGACCGTCACTTTGGAAGTTACAGGACCCCACTGACAATCGCGCGGGAGCTGGGAAAACCAAGTACGAAGCGGCAGTTGAGGTTGACGGTGAAGCGGTCGGGCCCGCTCAGCGGTGCGCCGCCGCGGCGACCAGGACGCGGCGTTCCGCGCGGGCCGCGTGCGAGCCGTACAGCGTCACCGAGACGACGCCGAGCACCGCGAGCAGGCCGAGCAGGACGGTGCCGGCCCAGCCCCCGGCGTGGAACGCGAACGCGCCGAGCGTGCCGCCCACGCTGGACCCCAGGTAGTACGCGGACTGGTACAGGGCGGAGGCCTGCGCGCGCCCCTGAGTCGCCGTACGGCTCACCGAAGAGGACGCCACCGCGTGCCCCGCGAAGAAGCCCGCCGTGATCAGGACCAGGCCGAGCAGGACGGCGGCGAGCCCGTCGGACAGGGACAGGAGCAGGCCGGACGCGGTCGTGCCGACGGCCAGGTACAGCGCGCCGCGCCGCCCGAGCCGCCCGACGAGCTTGCCGGCGGCGGCCGAGGAGGCCGTGCCGACCAGGTAGACCAGGAAGATCGAGCCGACCACGCCCTGGGGGAGCGAGAACGGGGCGTCGACGAGCCGGTAGCCGATCACCGTGTAGACGGCGCCGAAGACCGTCATGAAGAGGGCGCCGATCACGTACAGGCGGCAGAGCAGCGGGTTGGCGAGGTGGCCGCGCACGGTCCGGGCGAGCACCCGGGGGCGCAGCGAACCGGACCGGAAGTGCCGGGGAGCGGGCAGAAGCAGCCGGAAGACGAGGGCGCACACCAGGGCCATCAGGCCCACCGCGGCGAGCGCCGCGCGCCAGTCCCAGGCCTGCGCGACCCAGCCGGTCAGGACGCGGCCGCTCATGCCACCGATGGAGTTGCCCGCGACGAACAGGCCGATCGCGGCGACCAGCGCCTTGGGGCGTACCTCCTCCGCCAGGTACGCCATCGCGGAGGCGGGCAGACCGGCGAGCGCGGCGCCCTGCACGGCGCGCAGCGCGATCAGCCAGCCGAGGTCGGGCGCGAATGGCACGAGCAGGCCGACGAGCACGGCGACCGTCAGGGACACCGTCATCAGCGTGCGCCGCCCGAACCGCTCGGAGAGCGCGCTGAGCGGCAGGACGAACAGGGCGAGGGCGCCGGTCGCGGCGGAGACGGTCCAGCTCGCCGTGTCGGCGGTGACGGCGAAGTCCGCGGAGATCGCGGGGAGCAGGGCCTGCGTGGAGTACAGCAGGGCGAAGGTGGCGAGCCCCGCGGCGAACAGGGCGAAGCTCATCCGGCGGTAGCCGGGGCCGCCGGGCGTGAGACGTGTGTCGGTCTCGGCCGGGGCGGGAGCGGAGTCAGAAGGGGATGCGGAAGTGAGGGCGCCCGCGGGTTGTGCGGACGCCTTGCTACTGGCAGGTGGCATACGTCGAACGTAGACACGCGCGCCTGATGCGTCCAATGCATGAACAGGCGACAATCGTTCCCATGGTGCATGAGAGCAGCGCACGGCGGAGGCTGTCGCAGAACAGTTACCCGGAAGACATCGGACGGACGGTGGAGACCAGCCTCGAATCCTGGCCGGCCGTGCTCGCGCCGCGCCTCGCGTACTTCGCCGGGGTCGCCCGCACCGAGCACGTCACGCGCGCGGCGCAGGAGATGCAGGTGCCGCAGTCGACGCTGTCCCGTGCGCTGGTCAGGCTCGAACAGGACCTGGGCGTCGACCTGTTCGCCCGGCACGGCCGTACGCTCTCGCTCACCCCCGCGGGCCGTACGTTCCTCGCCTCGGTGGAGCGCGCGCTCGGCGAGGTGGAGCGCGCGGCGGAGGCGGTACGCGCGGACGCGGACCCGGAGGCCGGCAAGGTCGCCTTCGGCTTTCTGCACACGATGGGCTCGGAGACCGTACCGGCGCTGATCCGGGAGTTCCGCGTGCACCATCCGCGCGTGCGGTTCTCGCTCGTGCAGAACTACGGCGAGTGGATGCTGGAGCGGATGCGGGCGGGCGAGCTGGACCTCTGTCTGACCTCGCCGGTGCCGGACGCCCCGGACCTGGTCGCCCGCCGCCTGGACGAGCAGCGGCTGCGGCTCGTCGTACCGGAGGACCACCGGCTCGCCTCCCGCAAGCGGGTCCGGCTCGTGGAGGCCGCGGAGGAAGCGTTCGTCACGCTCGAACCGCCCTTCGGGCTGCGGCGGATCACGGACGACCTGTGCGCGCAGGCGGGGTTCCGGCCGCGGGTCGCGTTCGAGGGGGAGGAGGCGGAGACGCTGCGCGGGCTCGTCGCGGCGGGCCTGGGCGTGGCCCTGCTGCCGCCGCCGCCGTTTGCCCGTCCGGGGGTGGTCGAACTCACGGTGACGGCGCCTCGGGCGGTACGGGAGATCGGCGTGGCCTGGCTGGCCGACCGCCCGGTACCGCCTCCGGTGGCGGCGTTCCGGGGGTTTCTGCTGGGGCGGCGGGGTCGGTTGCTGCCGTGAGGCGCTGTCTTCCCCTACCCGCCCCTTCCCGAAAGTCCTGCGGACAGCCACGGGGGCCAGCCCCCGGACCCCCGCTCCTCAATCGCCGGAGGGGCTGAAAATTCAGCCCCTCCGGCGATTGAGGAGGCCCGTCCGGCAGGACTTTCGGGAAGGGGCGGGTAGGGGAAAAGCTAGCCCCGCAGGGACCGCGCACCCCCGACTACTCCCGCAACGACCGCCCGAACCCAGACGCGAGCGGCATGCGCAGCCCCAGCGGTGGCGGGGCCGCGAACGCGTCGGTGAGGGGGCGGGAGAAGGCCCGCCCGAACAGCGTGCCGAGGACGAAGTCCGCCGCGAGCGCCGCCACCTCGGCCCGATGCTGATGCAGGCCGTGCCCGTCCGAGTGCACCTCGAACCGGCACGTGTCCCGGTTCGCCTTCTTCACCCGCTCGGCGAACCGGAACGACAACTCCGGATCGGTCCGCTCATCGTTCGTGCCGTGCACGATCAGCACATGCCGGCCACTCAGCTGTTTCACCGGTTCGGGCGCCACCGCGACATCGTCCTCCGGCAGCCAAGGAGCCAGCGCGAGCACGGAGTCGACGGCCGGATGACCCGCGGCGTGCAGCGCGGCCCGCCCGCCCATGTCGATCCCGGCGAGGCAGACCGGCACGTCCCCGTAGCGCCGTACGACCTCCTCCACCGCCCAGCGGGCATCGCGCGCCGGCAGCGCGTCCGAGCCGTTCCAGCCGCGCCGCCCGCCGCGCACGACATGCCCGACGAGCCCCTCCGCGCGCCCCGCCCGGACCAGGTTCCGGGCAAGCACCCGGGCCGTGTTCACCGCCAGTGGCGAGGGGCGGCGCGTGGAGACCTCGGCGCCGCCGGGCAGCAGCAGCACGACACCGCTGACGGCGGAGTTCTCCGCGCCGATGAGGCGCCCAAGTCGGGTGCCCGGTAAGGGCATTGCTTGCTGAGCCATGACAGAACACTCTCAGAAGCGCAGGTGTACGGAGCCCCAAGCGCCGGTCACTGTTCCGTATCGACGCGCGCCACGGTTCCGTATCGAAGGGCGGTACGAACGGAGACATCTACGCGCGTAGGCGTTACAGTGCCGAGATGACGAGCCAGACCACTCCCGCACCGGCCCCGGAGCAGATCCGGCGGGCCCCGAAGGTGCTGCTCCACGACCATCTCGACGGCGGCCTGCGCCCCGGCACGATCATCGACCTCGCCCGCGAAGTGGGGTACGAGGCACTCCCCGAGACCGAGGCCGACAAGCTCGGCATCTGGTTCCGCGAGGCCGCCGACTCCGGTTCGCTGCCGCGCTACCTCGAGACGTTCGCCCACACCTGCGCCGTCATGCAGACCAAGGAGGCCCTCTTCCGGGTCGCCGCCGAGTGCGCCGAGGACCTCGCCGAGGACGGTGTGGTCTACGCGGAGATCCGGTACGCGCCCGAGCAGCACCTGGAGAAGGGGCTCACCCTCGAAGAGGTCGTCGAGGCCGTCAACGCGGGCTTCCGCGAGGGCGAGCGGCGCGCGAAGGAGAGCGGCCACCGCATCCGCGTGGGCGCCCTGCTCACCGCGATGCGGCACGCGGCCCGCGCCCTGGAGATCGCCGAACTCGCCAACCGCTACCGGGACTTCGGCGTCGTCGGCTTCGACATCGCGGGCGCGGAGGCGGGCTTCCCGCCCACCCGGCACCTGGACGCGTTCGAGTACCTCAAGCGCGAGAACAACCACTTCACGATCCACGCGGGCGAGGCCTTCGGGCTCCCCTCGATCTGGCAGGCCCTGCAGTGGTGCGGCGCGGACCGCCTCGGCCACGGCGTCCGCATCATCGACGACATCCAGATCGCCGACGACGGCACGGTCGAGCTCGGCCGCCTCGCCTCGTACGTACGCGACAAGCGCATCCCGCTGGAGATGTGCCCGACGTCCAACCTGCAGACGGGCGCGGCCAGCTCGTACGCCGAGCACCCCATCGGGCTGCTCCGCCGGCTGCACTTCCGGACCACGGTCAACACGGACAACCGCCTGATGTCCGGCACGAGCATGACCCGCGAATTCGAGCACCTGGTCGGCGCTTTCGGCTACACGCTCGACGACATGCAGTGGTTCACAGTCAATGCGATGAAATCAGCGTTCATTCCTTTCGATGAACGACTGGCCATGATCAATGACGTGATCAAGCCGGGTTACGCCGAGCTGAAATCCGAGTGGCTGTTCCAGCAGACCGCCTCGACCAGGGGTTCTGCCGCCTCGGCGGGCTGATTCGGGGAAATCGGAAAGGGCCGGGACGTTTGTTCCCGGCCCTTTTTCCTGGCGTTTTGGTGTTTGCGAGCGCGTACGGCCCGTGGATAGCTTGCCAAACCGCTCCATCCCCGTCACGAGGACGTATTCACCATGAAGCACTCTGCCGCCAAGACCCTCGGTGTCGCCGCTCTCGGTGCCGCTTTCGCCGCTGCCGGTGCGGGCAGCGCGTCGGCCGTGGTCCCGGGCCTGACCGACGCCGCCGGGACCGTCGGCAACGTGGCCTCCACCCTGCCGGTCGGCGAGGTCGCGAAGACCCTGCCCGCCGGCGAGTCCCTGGCCCAGGGGCAGCAGGCCCTCGCGGGCGGCCTGTCCGCCACCCAGACGACCGCCGCGCCCTCGGGCGAGGGTGACCCGGTCAGCGGCCTGATCGGCGGCCTGCCCGTCGGCAAGGGCCTGCCCATCGGCGGCTGATCCGCCGGTCCGCGACCGGCCCCTTCCCGGTCGCGGGCAACGACGGACGGCGGGGTGCGCACTCCTCAACGAGTGCGCACCCCGCCGCTGTTGTGTGCGCGTACGGGCCAAGGGCCACGGGCCACGGGCTACCAGGCGGCGGTGGCCCGCTTCTCCGACGGCAGCAGCAGCCACAGCGCGAGATAGATCAGGAACTGCGGTCCGGGCAGCAGGCACGAGGCCACGAAGATCACGCGCATCGTCGTCGCGGAGGTGCCGAAGCGCTGGGCCAGCGCTGCGCACACTCCGCCGATCATCCGTCCGTTCCTGGGGCGAACAAGGGCGGTCATGGTGGCTCCTTCGCGGTACGAGGAAATCGTCTGTGTGTCTTCGACGGTACGTCCGCGAAGCGGTGCAAAGCGTCGGACTAGGGGGCGATCCCGACCCTGGGAATCGTCGGGGTCGAACCCTGAGCGCTCTCGTCCCTGGGGCGGGCACGCGCCGGACCGAGTGGCCGCCGGCGCAGCCGTGCGCGGGCCGCGGGCACGACGGCCACGTGGGCCAGGGCCACCCCGAGGGTGTTGAGCAGCAGCGAGTCGATGTCGACGACCTGCCCCGGCACGCCGGTCTGCAGCAGCTCGATGCCGAGGGAGACAAGGCCGCCCGCGGTGACGGTACGGGTCAGCGACATCAGGGGCGAGGCGCAGAGGCGTCCGCCGACCAGCGGGAGCAGCACCCCGAGCGGGGCGAGGAGCAGCATCTGCTCGCCGATCCGGCGCACCGCCTCCCGCGGCGCGAGCGCCAGGTCCGCTCTGATCCCGGCCATCGGCTGCAGGTTGGGCGCGCTCACCCAGGCCACGTCCAGGGGACGCAGCGTCACCCAGGCGACGAACAGAAGATGCGCGAGGAGGAGGAGGGCTCCCGCCACGCGAAGGGGCACGCTGCCGCTTTGGCCTTGACACTGCACGCCGTCGAAGACGTCGCCTCCGGCGGAAACGGTTCCCTGTGCCCCGTAAGGGGCGCGGGGAACTGCGCGAGCAACCCGCGACCTGTCGCAGTCGCACTTGCGCATGCACCACGCAGACGCGTCTGCGGCTTCGTCGTGGCTGAGCGCGCCCACGCGGCGAAGCCGCAAATGTCACAGCCCCGCGCCCCTATGGGGCGACCGTCTCCGCCGGGGCGGGAACCGTTCCGGGCCGGGCCCGGAGTTCCTCCGTGCACTCGTACCGCCGGAGGGGCGAGCTCTCCTCGGTGCCGCCGAGGACCACCGCCCCGTCCCGCTCCGCGGCCACGCTCTGGGCGAACGTGCAGACGATCTGGGCCAGCTCGTACGGCGACATCCGCTCGGGCGGGGTGCTGATCCGCAGCGCCTTCGACGGGTCGTCGCCGCGCGGGCCCGTGACCTTCGGGTGGCCCTTGACGTCCGAGGTGAACCCGGCCTGCTCCTCGGCCTCCGTGGGCGGCTCCCCGAGTTCGGAGAGGAGGGCCTGGGCGACCTGCACCCGGTCCTCGGCGGCCGAGTCGGAGAGGCGTACCGCGCGGTCGACGCGTACCAGCTGGGAACCGCAGACGAGGAAGATCTCCTCCGGGACGGTGCCGGTCTGCGCCCGGGTGGTCGTGATGTCGGCCGCGGTGCTCACGCACGGCACCCGCGACGGGGCCGGGCCGAACTCCGTCGGGACCTCCGTGGCGCGGATGCCGCAGCCCGCGACGCCCGCGGCGAGCACGGCGGCCAGGGCACCCCGGGCCACTAGCCTCCGGGTGCGCGTACGTGCCGTCATCGGTCCGCCTTCTTCGCCTGCTGGTCCGTACCGCCGTCGTCTCCGCCGTCCCCGTCGTCTCCGGCGCCGTCCCCGCTGTCGGTGTCCTCGCCGCTCGGCAGCCGGAGGGTGAACACCGCGCCGCCGCCCGGGGAGTTGGCGGCCGTGATCTCGCCGCCGTGGATATGGGCGTTCTCCAGGGCGATGGAGAGGCCGAGGCCGCTGCCCTCGGAGCGCGGCCGGGACGCGCTGGCCTTGTAGAAGCGGTCGAAGACGTGCGGCAGCACCTCCTCGGGGATGCCGGGCCCCTGGTCCCGTACCGAGATCACCAGCTCGTCGCCCTCCTGGCGCACGGAGACGCGCACCGGCGACCCCCCGTGCTTGAGGGCGTTGCCGATCAGGTTGGCGAGGATCACGTCGAGTCGGCGCGGGTCGAGCCGGGCCATGGTGCCGCGCTCGGCGTCCAGGTCGACGGCGTCCAGCCAGGCGCGGGCGTCGATGCAGGCGGTGATCTGGTCGGCGATGTCCACGTCGTCCAGGACCAGGCGGGCGGTGCCGGCGTCGAAGCGGGTGACCTCCATCAGGTTCTCGACGAGGTCGTTGAGGCGCCGGGTCTCGCTGACCACCAGGCGTACTGCCGGGGCGATCATCGGGTCGAGGCTGTCCTCCTCCTCTTCGAGCACATCGGTGACGGCGGTGATCGCGGTGAGCGGGGTGCGCAGCTCGTGCGACATGTCGGCGACGAAGCGGCGGCTGGACTCCTCGCGGGCACTCATGTCCGCGACCTTCTTCTCCAGGGACGCGGCCGTGGAGTTGAACGTCCGTGACAGCTCGGCCAGTTCGTCGGTGCCGGAGACCCTGAGGCGGGTGTCGAGCTTGCCCTCGCCGAGCCGGCGGGCGGCGACGCCGAGCCGGTGCACCGGCTTGAGCACGGTCGTCGCGGCGGCCTGGGCGAGCAGCGCGGCGCCGATCAGGGCGAGCGCGGTGGCGATCCCGAGGGACCAGGCGAGGGAGTTGAGGTCCTTCGCCTCCGGTTCGAGGGACTTGAGCATGTACCCGGTGGGCCCGCCGCCCATCACCCGCGTACCGCCCACGAGATACGGAGTTCCGTCCTCCACCGCACGCTGCCAGAACAGCCGGTACGTCTCCTCGTCCGCGCCGTCGTCCGACTTCTCGGCGACCGGCTTGTTGACGGCCTTGCGCAGCGATGCCGGGACGTCGTCGACGGTGAAGGCGTCCAGCTCGGAGGTGCCGACGACGGTCCTGCCGTCGGGGTTCTCGCCGATCAGGACGACGCTGTAGCCCTGGCTGCCGTGCGCCATGTTCCGTGCCGCGCGGTCGAGTTCGTCCTTCGTGGGCTTCCGCGGCAGCGAGGCCACGCGGTCCTGCATGGCCTCCTTGAAGTCGCCGAGCGCCGCGTCCTGGGTGCGGGTGAGCACGGCCTCGCGATTGAGCCAGTACGCGATGCCGGACGCGGAGACGGCCGCGATCAGCGCGATCAGCGCGAACACGAGGACGAGGCGCAGCCGCAGGCTGGTCAGACGGAGGCTGGTGAAGAGGGAGCGGCTCCAGGTTCTGTGCGGAGCCCCGGAGCCCTCCTGTGCGGATGTCACTGAGGCGTGTCCAAGCGGTACCCGACGCCACGGACCGTGCGGATCAGGGTCGGCGACGACGGCACGTCCTCGACCTTGGCGCGCAGCCGCTGCACACACGCGTCCACCAGGCGGGAGTCGCCGAGGTAGTCGTGCTCCCACACCAGGCGGAGCAGCTGCTGGCGGGAGAGGGCCTGGCCGGGCCTGCGGCTGAGTTCGAGCAGCAGTCGCAGCTCGGTCGGCGTGAGCTGCAGGTCCTCGCCGTCCTTGGTGACCGTCATCGCGGAGCGGTCGATGACCAGGGAGCCGAAGGCCGCCGCGTCGTTGGCCTCGCGCTCGCCGCGGCGCAGCACGGCACGGATCCGGGCGTCGAGGACCCGGCCCTGCACGGGCTTGACCACGTAGTCGTCGGCGCCGGACTCCAGGCCGACGACCACGTCGATGTCGTCGCTGCGCGCGGTGAGCAGGATGATCGGCAACTGGTCCGTGCGCCGGATGCGGCGGCACACCTCGAACCCGTCGATGCCGGGCAGCATCACGTCGAGAACGATCAGATCCGGGCGCTGTTCGCGCAGCAGTTTCAGACCGTCCTCGCCGGTGGCGGCGGTGGACACACGATGCCCCTGGCGCGTCAGCGACAGCTCAAGGGCCGTGCGGATGGCGTCGTCGTCTTCGATCAGCAACAGGGAAGGCACGTCGGTCATTCTGTCGCATGGTGCGGTGGTGTTTCGACAGTTGGGACGCTCCCGGCGCCGACCAGGCCGTTCACCCGGGGATCTCCGAGTCGGTCTCCGCGACCGACAGGCGCTGTGACAGGCCTGTGACAGTCGACAGACACCGCGATGAAAGTCGAAGGGCAGGCTTTGGTCACACGGAACGCACCGGCCACGGATCTTCGGACGGTGCCGCTGGACCAGACTCCACGACGGGGGGCGCGAGATGAACACACTGCACGGCACCAGCGCGAGCGCAGTTGTCACGCGTCTGCACGACATCACCACGCGGAGTGCGGGCCAGCACGAGAAGTCCGGTGCGGGAGTGCGGGGGTGCGCTCGCGGTACCGGACGGCAGCACACCGGGTACATGACGGTGGTCGACGCCCGCTCCACGGGCGGCGTCGGCAACGGGGGATCGTACGGGGAGGACTCGGGGGAGCGGACGTCCCTGTCGGAGGTGGAGTTCACCGCCTACGTCCAGGAGCGCCGCGCCTCCCTGTACGCCACCGCGTACCACCTGACCGGTGACCGCTTCGAGGCCGAGGATCTGTTGCAGAGCGCGCTGTTCTCGACGTACCGCGCCTGGGACCGGATCACCGACAAGGCCGCGGTCGGGGGCTACCTCCGCCGCACCATGACGAATCTGCACATCAGCGCGTGGCGCCGCCGCAAGCTGAACGAGTACCCGACCGAGGAGCTGCCGGAGACGGTGGGCGACACGGACGCGATGCGCGGCACGGAGCTGCGCGCGGTTCTCTGGCAGGCCCTGGCCCGCCTTCCGGAACTGCAGCGGACGATGCTCGTGCTCCGCTACTACGAGGGCCGTACGGACCCGGAGATCGCGGACATTCTCGACATCAGTGTCGGCACGGTGAAGTCCAGCATCTGGCGCTCCCTGCGCCGGCTGCGCGAGGACGAGGTCCTCAGCTTCGGCCGTGACCTGGAGGAGTCCTTCGGCGAACTGGTGGCGTAGCCGCCGCAGTCGAAGGTACGGGGGCCGTCGCATCGGGGGACGCGACGGAAAAGGCCCAGGGGGCCACGGGGGAACAACGGGGGAACAGGGAAACGGGATCCCACGGGGGGGCGTACGGGGGCGTACGGGGAACGGGGATCCCGACGGGGGAAACGGGGACACGGGGGAACAGGGGGAGCACGGGGGAAACACGGGGAGAAACAGGCAGCGGGACCGGGAGGCCGGGGGGTCTTACCGGTCCCGTCGCCACGTCACGCGGGATCCGGCGCCGAACTCCGCCGCGTACCGCGTGCGGACACGCACCGCCCCGCCGCCGCGGACGCGAGCCGGCCGAGGGCCTCCTCCTTGCCGCACGGATGCGCGCCGAGCGCCGCCTGCCGGGCCACCACCGAACGCTCCGAACGCAGCAGGCGCCAGCCGCGCCGCAGCAGGAACGGCACCGACTTGCGGCCCTCCTTCAGATCGCGGAGCAGCCGCCGCCGGAACGTCGTCGTCGGCCGCCCTCGCAGGCACAACGCGTCGGCCAGGACGCCCAGTTCACGTACGCGCTCCACGATGTCCGCGGCGAAGATGCCCTCGGCGATGAACAGCGGCGTGCGCTCGATGTCGAACGTCTCGTGGCCGACCCGCGCGCTGACCGAGATGTCGTAGACCGGCACCCGCGTACGCCCCGAACGGCACAGCTCGGCGATCGCGGCCACGGCGACGTCCGCGTCCCAGGAGTCGGGGGAGTCCCAGTCGACGTCCCGACTGCCCGCGACCAGCGGGAGCGTGGGGTCGTCGTGCTCCTTGTAGAAATCGTCGAGGCGCAGCACCGGGAGGCCGGAGCGGGCGGCGAGTCGGCTCTTGCCGGCGCCGGAGGGGCCGGTGAGGAGGACGACGCGCGTCGGTATCGGGGGATGGGCGCTCACGGCACACCAGTGTGCTGCATTCCCTCGCACAGGCGACCCCGCGGGCGGTTCTTTGAAAGCCGCATCACATCTCAATTACGCTTCGTGCCCAGTCGATTACGCAACGATCACGGCCTGGACAGGTGGCGTACCCATGGCACGGCAGATGGCACGACATGCAGCATCCCGAAGGCCCGCGCACCGCACGCTGATGCGCGCCGGACTCACCCTCGCCGCGGCCGGCGCGGCCCTCGGCGCGGGAGGCGCGGCGACGGCGAGCGCGCAGCCCCTGCCCGCGGCCGCCCCGGCAGCCCCGCCCGCCCAACTGCCCGTACCGCTCGGCGACTTGGACGTGCTGGCGGCCGGTCAGGCCCTCACGGGGGCCCTGCCGTACGCGACGGGCCCGTTGAAGAACCTGCAGCTCGACCCGCTGGCCAAGACCGGTGTCGACCCGCTGGACAACGCGGTGGGCACGCAGGTCGCCGACTTCCAGCCGGTGTCGACGGCGGCGGTGACGGACCCGGTCACGGAGGGCGGCACGCTCGGCACCCTGCCCGTGGTGGGCACGGCGACGGGGCTGCTGCCGGGCTGAGGCTCCGGGGCCACGTAAGGCGAACGAGCGCCGGGCGGACCGCAGTCGGTCCTGCCCGGCGCTCGTCCGTGAGCAGCCCTTGTCGCTGAGCGGCCTTCGTCAGTACGCGGAGCCGGACGCCCCCAGCGACCCCGTCGGGTGCCAGACCGTCTTCGTCTCCAGGAACGCGGTGAGGCGGTGCGTGCCCGGGTCGGCCGTCCAGTCGTCCACAGGCTGTGGACGGAGTACGCGCTTCAGGTTGTCGGCCGCGGCGACCTCAAGGTCCTTGGCGAGCACCTCGTCCGCGCCGCACAGATCAAGGGCGTTGACGTCCTGGTGCGCGGCGAGCGGGGCCGCGATCTCCGCCGTACGGCCCGACAGGATGTTCAACACGCCGCCCGGCAGGTCCGACGTGGCGAGGACCTCGCCGAGGGAGAGCGCGGGCAGCGGCGCCGCCTCGCTCGCGATCACGACCGCCGTGTTGCCGGTGGCGATCACCGGGGCGATCACCGAGACCAGGCCGAGGAACGACGAGCCCTGCGGGGCGACGACGGTGACCACGCCCGTCGGCTCCGGCGAGGACAGGTTGAAGTACGGCCCGGCGACCGGGTTGGCGCCGCCGGCGATCTGCGCGATCTTGTCGGTCCAGCCCGCGTACCAGACCCAGCGGTCGATCGCGGCGTCCACCTGCGCGGCGGCCTTGGACTTCGACAGGCCCTCGGCGTCCGCGACTTCACGGACGAACTGCTCGCGGCGGCCCTCCAGCATCTCCGCGACGCGGTACAGGATCTGGCCGCGCAGATAGGCCGTCTTCCCGGCCCAGCCGCCGAAGGCCTTGCGGGCGGCGACGACCGCGTCCCGCGCGTCCTTCCGGGACGACTGCGGGGCGTTGGCCAGCCACTCACCCTTGCGTGAGGTCACTTCGTACACCCGGCCGCTCTCGGATCGCGGGAACTTCCCGCCCACGTACAGCTTGTAGGTCTTGAAGACACTGAGGCGTGCGTCAGACATCGAGGTAACCCTCCAGGCCGTGGCGGCCGCCCTCGCGGCCGAAGCCCGACTCCTTGTAGCCGCCGAAGGGCGAGGTCGGGTCGAACTTGTTGAACGTGTTGGCCCAGACGACCCCGGCGCGCAGCCGGTCCGCGACCGCGAGGATCCGCGAGCCCTTCTCGGTCCAGATGCCCGCCGACAGGCCGTACGCCGAGTTGTTGGCCTTCGCGACGGCCTCCTCGGGCGTACGGAACGTCAGCACCGAGAGGACCGGGCCGAAGATCTCGTCCCGCGCGACGGTGTGCGCCTGCGTGACGTTGGTGAACAGCGTGGGCGCGAACCAGTAGCCGGACGAGGGGAGTTCGCAGGGCGCGGACCAGCGCTCGGCGCCCTCCGCCTCGCCGGTCTCGACGAGCGAGGTGATCCGGGCGAGCTGCTCGGAGGAGTTGATCGCGCCGATGTCCGTGTTCTTGTCGAGCGGGTCACCGAGGCGCAGCGTGGAGAGCCGCCGCTTCAGGCTGTCGAGCAGTTCGTCCTGGATCGACTCCTGTACGAGCAGCCGGGAGCCGGCGCAGCAGACCTGCCCCTGGTTGAAGAAGATCCCGGAGACGATGCCCTCGACGGCCTGGTCGATGGGGGCGTCGTCGAAGACGATGTTGGCGCCCTTGCCGCCCAGCTCGAGCGTGACCTTCTTGTCCGTGCCCGCGACGGTCCGGGCGATCTCCTTGCCGACGGCCGTGGAACCGGTGAACGCCACCTTGTCCACGCCCTCGTGCGCGACGATCGCCGCGCCCGTGTCCCCGTACCCCGGAAGGATGTTGACGACGCCCTTCGGCAGCCCGGCCTGGCGGCAGATGTCCGCGAAGAACAGGGCGGAGAGCGGGGTGGTCTCGGCGGGCTTGAGGACGACCGTGTTACCGGTGGCGAGGGCCGGGGCGATCTTCCAGGCCAGCATCAGCAGCGGGAAGTTCCACGGGATGACCTGCCCGGCGACACCGAGCGGCCGCGGATTCGCCCCGTACCCCGCATGATCGAGCTTGTCGGCCCAGCCGGCGTAGTAGAAGAAGTGCGCGGCGACCAGGGGGAGGTCCGCGTCCCGGGTCTCCTTGATCGGCTTGCCGTTGTCCAGGGTTTCGAGGACGGCGAGCTCGCGGGAGCGCTCCTGGATGATCCGGGCGATCCGGAACAGGTACTTGGCCCGCTCGGCACCCGGCAGGGCGGACCACTTCTCGAAGGCCTTGCGCGCGGCCTTCACGGCCCGGTCCACGTCCTCGGCCCCGGCCTGGGCGACCTCGGAGAGCACCTCTTCGGTCGCGGGCGAGACGGTCTTGAAGACCTTGCCGTCCGCGGCGTCGGTGAACTCGCCGTCGATGAACAGGCCGTACGACGGGGCGATGTCGACGACGGAACGCGACTCGGGGGCCGGTGCGTACTCAAACACAGATGTCTGCTTGTCCATGGTCATGGGTCTCAGTCCACCGTCACGTAGTCGGGACCGGAGTAGCGGCCGGTGGCCAGCTTCTGCCGCTGCATCAGCAGATCGTTCAGCAGGCTGGAGGCGCCGAACCGGAACCAGTGGTTATCGAGCCAGTCGGGCCCGGCCGTCTCGTTCACGAGCACCAGGAACTTCACGGCGTCCTTGGACGTCCGGATCCCGCCTGCGGGCTTCACCCCGATCTGTACCCCGGTCTGCTGCTTGAAGTCGCGCACGGCCTCCAGCATCAGCAGCGTGTTGGCAGGCGTGGCGTTGACGCCGACCTTGCCGGTCGAGGTCTTGATGAAGTCGGCCCCGGCCATCATGCCGAGCCAGGAGGCGCGCCGGATGTTGTCGTACGTCGACAGCTCGCCGGTCTCGAAGATCACCTTGAGCCGGGCCCGCTCGCCGCAGGCCTCCCTCACGGCGCGGATCTCCTCGTACACCTTCAGGTACTTGCCCGCGAGGAAGGCGCCGCGGTCGATGACCATGTCGATCTCGTCGGCCCCCGCGGAGACGGCGTCCTGGACGTCGGCGAGCTTCACGGCGAGCGCGGCACGCCCGGCCGGGAAGGCGGTGGCGACGGACGCCACCTTCACTCCCGACCCGGCTACGGCCTCCTTCGCGGTCGCAACCATGTCCGGATACACGCACACGGCGGCGGTCCGCGGAGTCGTACGGTCGGTCGGATCCGGGTGGACGGCCTTCGCGCCGAGCGCCCGGACCTTGCCCGGGGTGTCGGCGCCCTCCAGGGTCGTCAGGTCGATCATCGAGATGGCCAGGTCGATGGCGTACGCCTTGGCCGTCGTCTTGATGGAACGCGTCCCGAGCGCGGCGGCGCGCGCCTCGAGTCCGACCGCGTCCACGCCGGGCAGCCCGTGCAGGAAGCGGCGCAGCGCACTGTCGGACGCGGTGGCGTCGGCGAAAGCAGGTGCAGTGGTGGGCATGGTCACCAGGCGAGCATATCTACGCGCGTAGCGGCTTGTACAGGGGTGGGGTGGGATCGTGGGGTGAGATCGGCCGACCCGGATTCGCGAGTGGCCGAGCCCGGATGCCCGAGTGGCCGGGACCCGTCTCTTGTGGGCCCTGGCCACTCGCGCATCCGTCTGGCTCCCGCCCTCAGCCGATCAGCAACAGCACCACGAGCAGCAGCGCCCCCGCGGCACTCGGCGCGAGGATCTCGTACGCCCAGCGCACGGCGGGTTCACCCTGCGCCCCCGGCGCTCCCGCGTGCCGCTCGGCGAGCTCGCGCAGGTCGTCGAGGGCCTGGTCGGCGGGGGCGCGGGTGCTGCCGGCGTCGCGCCCGGACAGGACGGTGGACGTACGGCCGTGCGGATCGTCCACGGCGGCCCGCACCTGCCGCCGCGCGGCCTTCTTGCGCGCCCGCAGCGAGACGGGAATCGCCCACAGCTGGTACTTGCTGCCGTCCTTCGCGAACACCTCGCTCGAATACCCGGCCCGCAGCCCCTCGACAGCGCCCCAGGGCAGCGTGATCGTCCGGAACGGGTTCCGCACCCGCAGCCGCACTTGGTTCGCGAACACGGCGGGCCGCACGGTGTACGCGACGACCAACGGCACGAGAAACAGCAGCCCGGCCAACGCCAGCCACGGCGTCCGCCCGGTCCCCCGAACGAGCGCGTCCGCACCGAGCCAGGCACAGAGCCCGAGCAGGAGGACGCCGCCGGCGATGGCGCCGGGGGAACGGTGGGTTCGGTCGGCGTATTCGGGGGCGGCGTCCGCGGGCGCCGACTCCGCTTCGGAGCGCGGCTTGCGCTTCGGATCTGGCTGCGGCTCTGGCTTCGGATCGGGCTGCGGATCGGGCTGCGGATCGGGAGTGGGGTCCGGGCTCGTCATGGGGGTGATTGTTACGCAGTGGGGGGTGAGAGTGGCACTGGGGCTGGGCGACGATGTACCGACGGGCGGCTGACGCGCCGGCCCACGCCGCACGGCCGCGACCGCGCTGTGCCGATGCGGCATCCGGGGAGTCATCGGTGCGGGGGAGAGGGCGAGCAGCGTGGACGGTGTCGACATACCCATTGAGGAACGGTTCCAGGTGCTTCGACAGATCGCCTGGCAGCTTCCGCAGTTCTCGGAGACGAGACTTGCCGAATGGGGCTGCTCGCAACGGGAGTTGACGCTTCTTCTCGGTGTGTTCGGGCACGCCGGGGCGCAGCGGGGTTCGGCTGCGGGCGGCGTCGGGTTCGACGAGATCCCACCGCACCAACGGTCGCTCTGGGCCGCCCTCTTCCGGGGAGTCCTCGTCTCCCTCAGCCCGCGCGAACTGTTCTTGCGTACGGGCTACGCGCTGGACGAGTTGGAGGCGGCGATCGAGTCGTGGACCGGCGGGTGACGGTGGACGTGGGGATGGCGCCGGCAGGGTCGTACCGTCGCCGTTCGATCCAGGGCATGCCGTGCACCTGGGCAGCCGGATGTGTGCGAGGGCTCGAGGGAGGGGCCACGAGTACGTCCTCGTCTGCGGGCGCAAGGGCGCCGACCGTGAGTCGCGGACGGCAGAGGTGGATGCGACGGGCGAGGCACTCGCCCAGGAGATCCGTCGGCGTCGACGAGGAATGGCGGCTGATCGCGCTGCCCGACTTTTCCGGCGCGCTGCTCGTCACGGACCAGGGTTTCGCCTTGATCGCAGGTACGGATGATTTCCTCGGCGTAGCGTCCGTGAGGGAGCGGATCAGGCAGTCGTCGACTTCCGGCGCTGCGCGAGACGGATCGGGCGATATCCGCACTGATCGAGGCGGCGGACGCATTCCGCTCACGCCAGGTGGCCTGGGCGTCGCCTTGCCAGCTCCACCCGGAATCGGCCACGGCGCGGCAACTCTCCCTCATGGAAGCGTTCACGGCCTCCGAGACGGGTGCCAGGAATTTCGTATGCGCAAGAATCAGAGGTGACGAACCGTGGAGTAGTCAGCGATGCGGAAATCGGCATTAATGGAGGGTCGTGGACCAGGGTGTAGTGAGGGGCCTTGTGCGCTCCGCTTTCGAGTCAGGAATATGTCCGCAGGCTGCCTTTGATTCGGTCTCCGGGGATTTTTCGTACGAGATGGGCGACGTTTCGCGTGTCACGTTGCAGCGCATTTATGAACGACGCTTGAGGAGGTCTCCTGGCCGTTCCGTCCTCCATGAGCAGACTTCTGAATTGTTGGAATTTATCGAAGGGTACTCCGAAGATCCCTTGTCGATGCTGAGCGTACGTCCCGAGGTTGGGGGATTTCAGCTGTTCCTTGCGGATGCTCGCAAGAGCAGAATCGTTTTCTGGATGGCTATGTTCGCGCGGTAGTCGATTCAATTCTGTGAGGATTTGATCTAGGTGAGGGTTGGCGGACGAATGCTCGATTCGTCCGCCGCTATTGAGGCAGGCGGCTGAAGCGCTCCCAAGGCCCCGAGTTCACGTCAAAATCCATGCCGAAGCCGATCCACTTCCCCGTCATGCGGCGGCCGGTTGGTTCGATGAGCATTTGAGCCGGAGCTTCGGATGCGTTGGGGGAGGGTCGCGTGTGGCGCAGCTATGAGGAAGTTGAACAACATGGCCATCGGCCCCAGGGCGGTGGCCGCGGAATCGGCGAGGGTTCGGGCTTAAATGAGGCGCGAGTGAAGTCTGGGGTCTTGAACGTGAATTTTGCTGACGGGTCAGTTCTTCGGGTTGCCGCTGACGATGAATTCGAGGCGTGGCAGCTTTCTGCGTCCGCAGGACACAAAATCGTCTCGGTTCCAGGCGGTGGTTTAGCTGTGTGGCGCCGGTGACCGACGGGACCTTCGGGCCTTTGGCCGCAGCGAGTTCGACGTACCGAATACCGGGTTCAGGTGAGGCGATGACGGCAGGTTGGTCCGCTGGGCGGGTTGGTGTGGTCGGACGGATCGTCGCCGGGGACGAGCTCGGGAAGTTCGTCAGGGTGGACGCACTTCCGGGGGAGCCGCCGAGCTACCTCGTTCTGCTGGCGTACGACCGGGAGTTCAGGCGCGGGTGCGGGGATTACTGGGTCGAGGACCTCGCTTCCGTGGGCCAGTTCTTCGCCGAGGGCGAGTGGGCCGTGGAGTGGCTGTCGTCCGGCTCGTTCAAGGCGCTCTAGCCTCGATCTTTGGTCGTACGTCGCCACGCGTCTGAGCACCATGCCCTGGACTGGTCCTGGCCTCCAGCGGGCCACCCCCTTGACCTTGACTGGTGGCGCCACACGAATCGCTGCACGGCCAGTCCCTCGTCGCCGTACGCTCGCACCATGAGTGCCGACATGGGCAAGCGGCTTCAGGGTGTGCGCAAGCGGCGGGGGCTCACGCAGCGTGAACTTGCCTCCGTGTCTGGGGTATCCGTCTCCTTGATTCGCAAGCTGGAGCAGGGGGAGAGGGCGGATACGCGTCTCGAGACGGCACGGCGGTTGGCCGTGGCGTTGCGTGTCCCGACCACGAGTTTGGTGAGCCCCGCAGCGGGGGCCGACCAAGACGCGGAACCTGATGGTGACGATCAGTGGGCTCCCGTCCGGCAGGCGCTCGTCCGCCCCCTGGGCAGTGCCGACATGAGCGAAGCACCCACCGTTGCCGGGATGCGTGACCTGATCGACGCGGCCCTGCCGCTCTTCTCCGGAGACCGGTTCCGGGAGTTGAGCCTGATCCTGCCCGCCATGATCCGCGATGCGGATCTGATCGCCGAGACGGGCGGGCCGGCCGGACGGGGCGTGCGCGTACGGCTGATGCAGCTCACGGGATGGCTGCTGACACAGACCCGGCAGTTCGGTGCTGCGGACACCGCCCTCGATCGGTCGCTCCACGACGCATCCGACCACCTTCAAATCGCCGCTACGGCCAATACGCGGTGCTGGTTGCTGTTGCGACAGGGGCGTTTGGGCGAGGCACGCGAGTTGGCCGTTCGCTGGGCGGACCAGGTGGAGCCGCGCATCTCCCGTGCCACGCCTGCCGAGTTGAGCGCCTGGGGCTGGCTGCTGCTGCGGGCCTCTGCCGCGGCGGTGCGGGACAACCGGCCGGGGGAGGCGGAGGACACCCTGCGGTACGCGAACTCGGCAGCCGTCGCCATGGGGCGGGAGTTCGCACCCGGTGATGACTTCCTCAGGGCGTTCGGGCCCGTCACGGTCGCGCTCAAGCGAGCCGAGAACGCCATGGTGGTGGACCGCCCGGACCTGGTGCTCAAGCTCTCCGCCCGCATCCCCACGTCCGGAATGCGCGCGACGTCCAACAACCGCAACCGCCATCTGCTCGACGTCGCTGAGGCGCACACGCGGGCGCGGGACTACGCGAAAGCGATCGACGTCCTCCAGGAGATCCGGGCCTCTGCGCCCGAGTGGCTCTCGAACCAGCGCTACGCCCGCGACATCTTCGGCCGGATCATTGCCCGGCGGCGCACACTGACCCCGGACATGCGAATCCTCGCGGACGCCATAGGGGTGCCGATGTGACCCGGAGACTTCGGGTGGCACTTCTGCCTGATGTCACGTCAAAGTGCCATTGAGAGTGCGGCGTTGAGCTCCGTAGCGTCACACGCATGACCAAACCGCACGGAGTGCACATCGCACGGCTGCTGCCATGGACTGGCTCTGACGGGAAGCCGTGCTTCCTGCTGACCGACGGGGACGGCTACCTCACGCGCGTCGCGGACAACATGGAGTCAGTCCAACTCGGAATGGCCGGTGAACTCCTCGACCACATCGACGACTTACTCGCAGACCTGAGGGCAACGCCAGATCAACTCCGCTACGGCCTGGCACGGATGAGCGAGTCCCTGCGCGACGTGAAGCGCATCGCGGACAGCAGGGGCGCACGACTGACCGGCACCTGCAGCTGACGTTTGAAGGCGCTGCTGGAAGTGCCCCCTCAAGGCGCACTAGGCCAAACCAAAACCATGTACCCCCCGCAATAAGCCGCCGCCACCGCAACCCCCACCACCCAAGCCACGGCATGCCGTAGCGATGCGCGGGCCAAGAGCACGGCCAGGGGCAGCAGCAGTGGGAAGCTCGGGAGGAGGAAGCGGGCTCGGGAGAAGTAGACGCCTCCGCTGCTGAGCACGATGGCCAGGAGCAGGCCCGTGAAGACGAGGAGCACCAGGGGCTGGTGGTCCAGCACGCACCGTACGAAGAGGAGCGCCGACGCGACGAGCACCAACGACACCAGGATCAGGAACAGTTCGGGTGTCGAGTCGTCGATGAAGTGGTCGTCCAGTCTGCGCAACGTGTACGCGCCGCCGTCCACATGGTTGTGCCACAGCTCCTGGACCGCGAAGTAGCCGTCCCAGCGGCCGAGTCGGAGGCCGACCCAGCCGACGTACGACAACCAGCCCAGCGGGGCCAGCAAGCCACCCGCCACCGTCCGCCACGAGAAGCCCCGTCGCAGAGCCAAAAGCGCCCCCAACGAAACCGCCGCCGCCAGCGCCACCCCCGCCGGACGCGTCAGCCCCGCCAACGACGCCAGCGTGCCCGCCCACACCCAGCGGCCCGTCAAGGACGCGTAGAGCGACCACGCCGCGAAGGCCGTGAACAGGGACTCCGTGTAGCCCATCCACTGGACCAGGCCGACCGGCAGCCCGCCCCACAGCAGCGCCAGGCACACCCCACCCTGCGGCCGTGCAGCCGCGCGCCCACCGCGAAGATGCCCCAGGCCGCGGAGAACGACCCCACCACCGCCACCAGCAGGCCCACGCCGGCGGACGAACCGGGAAGCACCCACGCCAGCACCCGTACCACCAGCGGGTACAGCGGGAAGAACGCCAGGTTGTTCGCGTCGTACACCGTGCCCAGCTCCCGCGCGTAGCCGTTCTCCGCGATGCCCAGGTACCAGGACGAGTCCCAGGAGGTCGCCAGGATCGGCCAGAGGCCCTGGCCTTCCCGGTGGGCCCAGAGGGAGACGACGAGGAGGCAGAAGAGGCGTACGCAGGCGTAGCCGTAGAGCGCGGGGGCCGCGTGGCGCAGGGCGCGGACGATGCGGTGGGGGAGGTCCGCGCGGGGTGGGGGCGTGCCCTGGGGGCGGGGACGGGGGCGCCGGGAGGTGGGGAGGGCGCGGCGGACGGCCTCGGTGGGGGCGGACACGGGCGGGCAGCCCCTGGGGCCGGTCGGGCGCAGACCGGTCCACCTTCCTTGCGGGCCCCACCCCTCCCGCCCCGCTGCGTCAAGTGCCCTGCGGGAATCACCCGTTCAGGTGGTCCCAACGTACGAAGAGGGGCGGCGGTGACCGTCCAGGTCACCGCCGCCCCTCAAGGCCGGAACGCTACCGGCTCAGATACCCGCCGCCGCAGCCAGATCCCGCTTCAGCGCCGCAAGCAGCTCCGCCGCCTTCGCCCGTGCCGCCGGCAGACCGTCCGAAGGGGCCACCGGTACGACAGCCTCCAAGTAGCACTTCAGCTTCGGCTCCGTGCCGCTGGGCCGGACGATGACCCGGGCGCCGTCGAGCGTGTAGCGGAGCCCGTCCGTCGGGGGCAGCGAGGCCGTTCCCCGCGTCAGGTCCTCCGCCAGCGTCACCGGCAGGCCCGCCAGCTCCGTCGGCGGCTGCTCGCGCAGCCGCCGCATCGCCGCCGCGATGATCGACAGGTCCTCGACCCGCACCGACAGCTGGTCCGTCGCGTGCACGCCGTGCTCGATCGCCAGGTCGTCGAGGAGGTCGAGCAGCGTACGGCCCTGCTCCTTCAGCTCCGAGGCCAGCTCGGTGACGAGGAGCGCGGCCGTGATGCCGTCCTTGTCGCGCACGCCCTCCGGGTCGACGCAGTAGCCGAGCGCCTCCTCGTAGCCGTACCGCAGGCCGTCCACGCGGGCGATCCACTTGAAGCCGGTGAGGGTTTCCTCGTACGCCAGACCCGCCGCCGAAGCGATCCGGCCAAGGAGGGACGACGAGACGATCGACTCCGCGAAGGTCCCGGTCACACCCCGCTTGACCAGGTGCGCGGCAAGCAGCGCGCCCACTTCGTCGCCGCGCAGCATGCGCCAGTCACCCGCCGAGGAGTCGTGCACCGCCACCGCGCAGCGGTCCGCGTCCGGGTCGTTGGCGATGACCAGGTCCGGCTCGGAGTCCCGGGCCGCCGCGAAGGACAGGTCCATCGCGCCCGGCTCCTCCGGGTTCGGGAAGGCCACCGTCGGGAAGTCCGGGTCCGGCTCGGCCTGTTCGGCCACGACCACCGGCTCGGGGAACCCGGCCCGCGCGAACGCGGCGAGCAGGGTCTCCTTGCCGACGCCGTGCATGGGCGTGTAGACGGTACGGGCCGTACGCGGGGAGCCGGGGGCCAGCACCGCGTCCGTCCGCGACAAGTACGCCTCGAGCACCTCCTCGCCCAGCGTCTCCCAGCCTTCCGACGGGCGCGGTACGTCGGCGAGGGCGCCCACCGCGTCGATCTCGGCGGCGATGTCCGCGTCCGCCGGGGGCACGATCTGCGTGCCGTCGCCCAGATACACCTTGTAGCCGTTGTCGCGCGGCGGGTTGTGCGAGGCCGTGACCTCGACGCCCGCGACCGCGCCCAGGTGCCGTATGGCGAAGGCCAGGACGGGGGTGGGCAGCGGGCGGGGGAGCACCGCCGCGCGCAGCCCGGCGCCCGTCATCACGGCCGCCGTGTCCCGCGCGAAGTCCGCCGACTTGTACCGCGCGTCGTACCCGATGACCACGAGCCCGCCCGCCTTGCCCTGCGCGCGCAGGTACGCGGCCAGGCCCGCGGCCGCGCGGATGACGACGGAGCGGTTCATCCGCATCGGGCCCGCGCCCAGCTCGCCGCGCAGCCCGGCGGTGCCGAACTGGAGGGTGCCGGAGAACCGGTCCGCCAGCTCCTCGTGCGCCCCGGCGTCGATGAGCTTGGCCAGCTCCTCGCGGGTCTCGGGGTCGGGGTCCTCGGCCAGCCAGGCCCTGGCCCGGGTGATCAGCGCCTCGTGTGCGTCTGCCTGCACGTCTGCCTCAGCTTCTCGTCGTACGTCGTACGGGTCGGATCGCTCGGAACTGTCGCTCGGAACCGTCGCTCGGAACTGTCGCTCAGATCCGGCCGAGGACCTGCGTGAGCAGGGCGCCCATGCGGGCTGCGGAGTCGCGGCCGGCCTGGAGGACCTCCTCGTGGTTGAGGGGCTCGCCGGACAGGCCCGCGGCCAGGTTGGTGACCAGGGAGATGCCGAGCACCTCGGCGCCCGCCTCGCGGGCCGCGATGGCCTCCAGGACCGTGGACATGCCGACCAGGTCGGCGCCGAGGACACCGGCCATGCGGACCTCGGCCGGGGTCTCGTAGTGCGGGCCGGGGAACTGCGCGTACACGCCCTCCTCCAGGCTCGCGTCGACCTCCTTGCACAGGGCGCGCAGGCGCGGCGAGTACAGGTCGGTCAGGTCGACGAAGTTGGCGCCGACGATCGGCGACGTCGCCGTCAGGTTCAGGTGGTCGCTGATCAGGACCGGCTGGCCGGGGCGCATGCCCGCGCGCAGGCCGCCGCAGCCGTTGGTCAGGACGACGGTCTTGCAGCCCGCGGCCACGGCCGTACGCACCCCGTGCGCGACGGCGGCGACGCCGCGGCCCTCGTAGTAGTGGGTGCGGCCGAGGAAGACCAGGGCGCGCTTGTCACCGATCTTGTACGACCGGATCTTGCCGCCGTGGCCCTCGACGGCGGGCGGCGGGAAGCCGGGCAGTTCGGTGACGGGGAACTCGGCCTCGGGCGTGCCGAGCGCGTCCACGGCGGGGGCCCAGCCCGACCCCATCACGAGGGCGACGTCATGGGTCTCTGCGCCGGTGATCTCACGCAGCCGCGCGGCGGCGGCGTCTGCGGCGGCGTACGGGTCGGTGGGGGTTACGGAAGCGTTCACGCGGTCGAGGGTAGCCGTTGTCGTTCCACGCGCGTAGATGCTGCCGTCGACAGTGTCGCGATCGTTGCCTTGTACGTTCCGCCAAGCTCGCGGGGGGGGCGGGGGCGGAGCCCCCGGAGGGTGACCAGCTACCGGCCTCAGCAGGGCCGCTTCCGCAAAGACATCACGTAATCGTGCGGCGCCCCCGCCGACTCCGCCGCGTCGGCGAGTTCGCCGAGGTAGCGGGCCGAGGGCAGGCCGCCCTCGTAGCCGTTCAGGACGTACACCCAGGCGGGCATCTCGCCCTCCAGGGTCTCCACGCGGATCCGCATCCTGCGGTAGATGTCCAGGCCGACGCCCTCCCAGCGGTCCATGGACTCCTCGTCCATGGGCGCGATGTCGTAGAGCGCGACGAAGACCTGGGAGCGCGGGGCCTCCACGATCGTGGCGAGCGCGCCTTCCCAGCCCATGTGCTCCCCGCCGAACGTCAGCCGCCAGCCGTTGAGCCAGCCAGTGGCGCGCAGCGGCGAGTACGGGGCGCGGCGGGACATGAGCCGCGCGTCGAGATTGCCGGCGTACGCGGCGTAGAGCGACATGGGACCGAGGGTACGACAGTGACCGCCGCAGGTCGTGCGGTCTCATGAGCCCGTCGTACCCCACTGGAGGGCCCCGGGGCGAAGCAACTTGAAGCGTGCGGGACAATGGAGTACGTACTGCATCTGCCCGGGGGCGACCCCGGGACCCCCGGCCGGAACGCGGTGGGCGGGCCGGAAACGAGAGCGCGAGGCGTAAATCCCTTGACCCGGATCGTGATCATCGGCGGCGGACCCGGCGGATACGAGGCGGCCCTGGTGGGCGCCCAACTCGGCGCGGAGGTGACCGTCGTCGACTGCGACGGTCTGGGCGGGGCGTCGGTGCTCACCGACTGCGTGCCGTCCAAGACCCTCATCGCGACGGCCGAGGTGATGACCACCTTCGACTCCTCGTACGAAGAGCTGGGCATCATCGTCGAGGACGACACGCCGCACATCGACCAGGCCGCCCGCGTCGTCGGCGTGGACCTGGGCAAGGTCAACCGACGGGTGAAGCGGCTCGCGCTCGCCCAGTCGCACGACATCACCGCGTCCGTGACCCGCGCGGGCGCCCGCGTCGTACGCGGCCGCGGCCGGCTCGAGGGCCAGCAGGACATGGACGGCTCCCGCAAGGTCGTCGTGACCGCGGCGGACGGCAGCGAGGAGACCCTCGTCGCCGATGCCGTGCTCATCGCGACCGGCGGGCACCCGCGCGAGATCCCCGACGCCCTGCCCGACGGCGAGCGCATCCTCAACTGGACGCAGGTGTACGACCTGGACGAGCTTCCCGAGGAGCTCATCGTGGTCGGCTCGGGTGTCACGGGTGCCGAGTTCGCCGGTGCCTACCAGGCGCTCGGCTCCAAGGTCACGCTGGTCTCCTCCCGTGACCGCGTGCTGCCCGGCGAGGACCCGGACGCCGCCGCCGTCCTGGAGGACGTGTTCCGGCGCCGCGGCATGAACGTCATGGCCCGCTCGCGCGCCGCCTCCGCCAAGCGCGTCGGCGACCGCGTCGAGGTCACGCTCGCCGACGGCCGCGTCATCACCGGTACGCACTGCCTGATGGCGGTCGGCGCGATCCCGAACAGCAGCGGCATGGGCCTGGAGGAGGCCGGGGTCCGCGTGAAGGACTCGGGCCACATCTGGACCGACAAGGTGTCCCGCACCTCCGCCCCCGGTGTGTACGCGGCCGGTGACGTGACCGGTGTCTTCGCGCTCGCGTCGGTCGCCGCCATGCAGGGCCGGATCGCGATGTACCACTTCCTGGGCGACGCGGTGACGCCGCTGAACCTGAAGACCGTCTCGGCGAACATCTTCACCGACCCGGAGATCGCCACCGTCGGCTACAGCCAGTCCGACGTGGACGAGGGCAAGATCGATGCCCGCATGGTGAAGCTGCCGCTGCTTCGCAACCCGCGCGCCAAGATGCAGGGCATCCGGGACGGCTTCGTGAAGATCTTCTGCCGCCCCGGCACCGGCATCGTCGTCGGCGGCGTGGTCGTCTCGCCGCGCGCTTCGGAACTGATCCACCCCATCTCGATCGCGGTCGACAACAACTTGACGGTGGAACAGATCGCGAATGCGTTCACCGTCTACCCCTCGCTGTCCGGCTCGATCGCCGAGGTTGCCCGCCAGCTGCACACGCGCAAGACGGCGGGCGAGGCCTGACAGCCCGTAAAACCCCTGCTCCGAGGGCGAGTTGAGCCCTCGTACGACGTCATTGGCCCAGTCACCCGGACTATGCCGGGGGACTGGGCCTGCGTATACCACTTCGCGTCGGACCATGCGAACAACTTCTGTTATTCGGCGCAAACTGCTGAAAGCAGACGGTCGTTGGGGTTACTGTCAGTTTCGTGTTCGCTGCAGAACGTCGCCAATTGATCCTCGAAATGGTGCGGGCCAACGGAGCGGTTTCGCTCCGGGAGCTCGCCCGCGTAGTCCAGACCTCCGAAGTGACCGTACGGCGGGATGTGCGGGCGCTCGAGGCCGAAGGACTCCTCGACCGCCGCCACGGCGGCGCGGTACTCCCGGGCGGATTCACGCGTGAGTCCGGCTTCCCGCAGAAGTCGCTGTCCGCGACGGCCGAGAAGACGGCCATCGCCGATCTCGCCGCGGGCCTCGTCGAAGAGGGCGAGGCCATCGTCGTCGGCGCGGGTACGACCACGCAGGAGCTGGCCCGCCGGCTCGCCCGCGTCCCCGGCCTGACCGTCGTCACCAACTCCCTGCTCGTCGCCCAGGCGTTGGCGCACGCCAACCGCGTGGAGGTCGTCATGACCGGCGGCACCCTGCGCGGCTCCAACTACGCCCTCGTGGGCAGCGGAGCCGAGCAGTCCCTCCAGGGGCTGCGGGTGTCGCGCGCCTTCCTCTCCGGGAGCGGGCTGACCGCGGAGCGCGGCCTGTCCACGTCCAACATGCTCTCGGCGAGCGTCGACCGGGCCCTGGTGCAGGCCGCCGCGGAGGTGGTGGTCCTCGCCGACCACACCAAGCTCGGCACCGACACCATGTTCCAGACGGTGCCCACGGACGTCATCACCCGGCTCGTCACGGACGAGCCCCCGGTGCACGACGAACGCGCGGCCGCCGAACTGCAGGCCCTCGCCGACCAGGGCGTCCAGGTCGCGGTGGCGGGCGCGACCCCACCGGGCGGCACCGCCGACCCGGTGCCGCCGGGCCCTCCACAGCGCCGGGACGTCCCCCTGCCGGGCCAGCGGAGGAACGTCACACCGGGTCCACCGTCCCTGCGCACGGCAAGCGCCCTGACCGACCCGACCCCGGGCGACCGGGAACGTGAACGGGCGGCCAGGGTGGCGGACTTGAGGCGCAGGTAGGTCTACTGGCTTCTGCCGCTTGCTTGTTGTGCGGCGTCGCAGGCGTTATCGGCCGCGTCGGAAATATCAGCCCGTCCGGCGTTTGAGGACGAGCCCGCAGGGCGATCGAGGGTGCGCTGGACAACAGCACCTGACCGCACTCCGTAAGCGCAGCCCTACGTACCCGACTTGAGCCCGCGCAGCGTAAGCATCAGCAACCGATCCGCCAACTCCGGGTCCCCCGGCGTCTCTTCAGCGGCCAGCGCGATCGCGTTGGTCAGCTGGAGCAGATCGCCGATCGTGATGTCCGAGCGCACCGACCCGGCCTCCTGCGCCCGTACGAGCAGCGCCCCGCCCGCCCCGCGCATCGGGGCGCTGCACCGCGCGAGGGCCGAACTGTCGTCCTGCGAGACCGACATGAGGGCCCGGGACAGGCCGCGGTACTCGCCCGCGTGCGTCACGAGCGCCCGCAGCCACTCCACGAGCGCCGCGCACGGCTGTGGGTCGTCGAGCAGCTCGCGCGAGCGGGTGAGCAGCGCGCGCACCGCGTCCTCGAAGACCGCGCTCAGCAGCGCGTGCCGGTTCGGGAAGTGCCGGTACAGCGTGCCGATCCCGACGCCCGCGCGGCGCGCGATGTCCTCCAGGGACGCGTCCGTGCCGTGCTCGGCGAACGCGGCACGGCCCTCGGCGAGCAGCCGGTCGTAATTGCGCCGCGCATCCGCGCGCATCGGACGCACCGCGGCGGGCACCGCGGCGGGCACCGCTTCGGTTCGCCCGGTGCTGGTCGTCATCACAGCCGTCCTCCCTGGCCCCTCGGCCCTGGTCTGCTTCCAGGATGCCACCCCGTACGGTGCGCGAACGGCCAGTCACCGGACGCACCCAGCGGCGTGTGCGTACGACGAAGGGCTCCCGGTACGGAACCGGGAGCCCTTCGTCGTACGCGTGTCTCGGACGTCAGTCCTTGATCTCGCAGATCGCGGCGCCGGAGGTGAGGGAGTTGCCGACCTCCGCGGTCAGGCCCTTGACGGTGCCGGACCTGTGGGCGTTGAGGGGCTGTTCCATCTTCATGGCCTCCAGGACGACGACGAGGTCGCCCTCCTTGACCTGCTGGCCCTCCTCCACGGCGACCTTGACGATGGTGCCCTGCATCGGGGACGCCAGGGTGTCGCCGGACGCGGCCGGACCGGACTTCTTCGCCGCCCGGCGCTTGGGCTTCGCACCCGCGGCCAGACCGGTACGCGCCAGCGACATGCCGAGCGAGGAGGGCAGCGAGACCTCCAGGCGCTTGCCGCCGACCTCGACGACGACGGTCTCACGGCCCGTCTCGTCCTCCTCGGCCTCGGCAGGACCGGCGGCGAAGGGCTTGATCTCGTTGACGAACTCGGTCTCGATCCAGCGGGTGTGGACCTTGAACGGCTCGGTGGAACCGCCCAGTTCGGGCCCGAACGCCTCATCGACCACGACGGCCCGGTGGAACGGGATCGCGGTGGCCATGCCCTCGACGTGGAACTCCGCGAGCGCACGCGCCGCGCGCTGCAGCGCCTGCTGGCGGCTCGCGCCGGTCACGATCAGCTTGGCAAGGAGGGAGTCCCAGGCCGGGCCGATCACCGAGCCGGACTCGACGCCCGCGTCCAGGCGCACACCGGGGCCGGTCGGCGGGGCGAACAGGGTCACGGTGCCGGGCGCGGGCAGGAAGCCCCGGCCCGGGTCCTCGCCGTTGATACGGAACTCGAAGCTGTGGCCGCGGATCTCGGGGTCGCCGTAGCCGAGCTCCTCGCCGTCGGCGATCCGGAACATCTCACGTACGAGGTCGATGCCGGTGACCTCCTCGGTGACCGGGTGCTCGACCTGCAGACGGGTGTTGACCTCCAGGAAGGAGATCGTGCCGTCCAGGCCCACCAGGAACTCCACGGTGCCCGCACCGACGTACCCGGCCTCCTTCAGGATGGCCTTCGACGCCGCGTACAGCTCGGCGTTCTGCTCCTTGCTCAGGAACGGCGCCGGGGCCTCCTCGACCAGCTTCTGGTGGCGGCGCTGCAGCGAGCAGTCACGGGTCGAGACGACGACGACGTTGCCGTGGCTGTCGGCCAGGCACTGCGTCTCGACGTGGCGCGGCTTGTCCAGGTAGCGCTCGACGAAGCACTCGCCCCGGCCGAACGCGGCGACGGCCTCACGGACCGCCGAGTCGTACAGCTCCGGCACCTCCTCCAGCGTGCGGGCGACCTTCAGACCACGACCGCCACCACCGAAAGCCGCCTTGATCGCGATCGGCAGACCGTGCTCCTCGGCAAACGCCACCACCTCATCGGCGCCGCTCACCGGATCCGGCGTGCCCGCCACCAGCGGGGCACCGGCGCGCTGCGCGATGTGCCGGGCGGCGACCTTGTCGCCCAGGTCACGGATCGCGTGCGGCGGCGGGCCGATCCAGATCAGGCCCGCGTCGAGAACCGCCTGCGCGAACTCCGCGTTCTCGGAGAGGAACCCGTACCCGGGGTGCACCGCGTCCGCACCCGAATCCTTCGCCGCGGCCAGCACCTTGGCCATGTCCAGATAACTGGTGGCCGGGGTGTCACCGCCCAGGGCGAACGCCTCATCGGCCGCACGGACATGCAGGGCGTCCCGGTCCGGATCGGCGTAGACGGCCACACTCGCGATCCCAGCATCCCGGCACGCCCGGGCCACGCGGACAGCGATTTCGCCACGGTTGGCGATGAGCACCTTGCGCACGTTGGCTCCCTCCTTGAAACAAGCTGAGTTTAGGGACTGCCGACACGGCGGATCGACCCGTCCCCAATAGTGAGCTTGCCCACACGGAGCGTTATTCGAGGGGCGCTCGAGTCGCAAAATCCCTTGTCGCACCACGGTACGACGGGATCCTGAACCGCACAGTAACGGGACGGTGTGGCGCAGGTCTCTGTCTGTGAGGCCAGGAGCCGATCTGGTTTCTTTGTGGAGTCCCTACGAATGGCGGTATCAATCTTTGCCCCTCCGCAGAGTCTTGTCCCGCGGTTTACCCGTTAGTAGCGTTTGCGGCGCCCTCGGACCTACCGGGGGTAACGGCGTGGGGAAGTGGGTGGGGCGCCGTGGCGCGCAGACCGGTGGCCTTGGTGGCCGCGCTCGTGCTCGTCGTGGAGGCGGCCGGCATCGCGTGGCTGAACTGGTTCCTGGGGCTGGTCGTGGACAACCAGAAGATGTCCCTGGCCGGCCTGGATCCGCACGCGATGACCGTCGGCTCGTGGGTGGCGGGCGGCCTGATGGGGCTCTATCTCCTGCTGTGCGGCCTGGTGTTGCTGCGTACGGGAGTGCGCGACCGGGCGCCCGGCGGCGTCGGCCGCATCCTGCTGATCGCGGCCGCGGTGCTGCACGCGGTGCTCGGCGCGTTCTCGGTGGGCCTGGTGGGCTGGACGGCCTTCGCGTTCCTGATGGTCGTACTCGGCCTGCTCGTACTGACGTTGGTCGCGTACGGGAAGGACGCGGACGCGAACGAGGAGGGCCCGGACGGTACGCCGACGACCGCCGCCGCGAACGGTCCGAGCCCCGCCTGATCAGCCTGCGTAGGGATCGGCCTGCGCAGGCATCGGCCTGCGCAGGGATCGGTCTGCGCAGGGATCAGCCCTGGTAGACCATCGTGCAGAGCAGGGTGTCGCCGTTGTCGACGGTCCAGGACCAGTACGTCGTCTGGTCGTTCTGCACGCGTCGGCAGAGGCTGGCGTCGGTGCCCTTGGACGTGTTGTAGACGCCCGTGATGTGCATGACCTGGTTGTACGCGCTGGGCACCTTCTTGGCCGTGCAGTCCACGGCGGTCATCGGGCCCATGCCGGTGATCTTGCCGTTCTCCTGGTTGGCCAGGAAGCAGCCGCCCTTGTGGTAGACCCGCGAGAGGCAGAGCCGGGTGGTCTCGCCCGAGCTGGGCGAGGAGTACGTCCAGGTGGCCTGGTTCGTACCGCTGTCGCAGCTGCCGGAGGTGCCGGTGACCTGGACCAGGGCGTCGTCGCTCTTGCAGGAGACCGGGTCCGGGGGCTGCTCGGAGCTCCACTCGACGGTGCTCGTACCGCCGTGGCCGGTGTCCCACAGGGGCAGGCAGTCGCCGGCGGTGACGTCCTTGAAGGCGCTCTCGGTCGGGTCGGGGGCGGCCGAGGTGGCGTCGGTGCCGGGCTTGGAGTCGAGGCCGCCGGAGCCGGAGGAGGAGCCGTCCGTGGGCGCGGCGGAGACGCCGGGGGAGTCGGACGAGGTGTTGCTGCCCCCGTCGTCGTCGAAGAGGTTGGGCACGAGGAAGAAGGCGAGCCCGACGACCACGACCAGCACGAGCGCCAGGGCGCCGACGATGGCGATGACGACGCCCGCGTTGTTGTTGCGGCGCGGCGGCGGAGGCGGGAACGGCCCTTGCGGACCGAACTGCCCACCGGGAGGCGGCCCTTGCGGAGGTCCTTGCGGAGGCCCTTGCGGAGGCCCTTGGGGCGGGCCGAAGCCCGAGCCGCCCTGCGGCGGTCCCGGCGGGCCCTGAGGTGGGCCGAACTGGCCCTCGGGCGGGCCGAACGAGTTGCTCATCTTCTCCCCCGGAACGTGCGACGCGGTTGGCCCGAGGATGTTATCCGCACCGGGATCGGGGGGTTGACCGGGCGGCCAGTCAGGAGGCCGCCGGTCTGGAGACGGCAGGTCAGGAGGCCGCCGGTCAGGAGACGGCAGGTCGGGAGACGGCAGGTCAGGAGGCCGCCGGGCTCCACAGCTCGGTGATGCCGACGCCGAGCTCCGCGAGCAGCTTGCGCAGCAGCGGCAGGCTGAGGCCGATGACGTTGCCGTGGTCGCCCTCGATGCCGTCGATGAACGGCGCCGAGCGGCCGTCGAGCGTGAACGCCCCTGCCACGTAAAGGGGTTCACCGCTCGCGACGTACGCGGCGATCTCCGCGTCGGACGGCTCGCCGAAGCGGACCGTGGTGGAGGCGGTGGCCGAGGTGCGGCGTCCGGTGGCCGTGTCGATCACGCAGTGACCGGTCTGCAGCACGCCCGCGCGGCCGCGCATCGACTTCCAGCGGGCGGTGGCCTCCTCGGCGTCGGCGGGCTTGCCCAGCGCCTCGCCGTCGAGTTCGAGCACCGAGTCGCAGCCGACCACGAGGGCGCCCGCGGCCTCCGGACGCCCGGCGACCGCGCTCGCCTTGGCCTCGGCCAGGACCCGGGCCAGCTCGGCAGGGCTGGGCGCGGAGAGCGCGTCCTCGTCCACCCCGCTGACGATCACCTCGGGTTCGAGTCCCGCCTGGCGGAGCAGCCCGAGCCGGGCGGGGGACTGGGAGGCGAGGACGAGGCGGCGGCGCTGATCGGTCATGGGGAGAGGGTATCGACGACAAGCGCCCCACGAACTCCCTCCCCGAGCGAGAGGGTTCGTGGGGCGCCCGGTGGGTGGCTGCCGAGGCGGGGTCAGCCCTTCTTCAGGACCGCCTCCATGACCGCCTTCGCGATCGGCCCGCCGAGCTTGCCGCCCGCGATCTGGTCGCGCGGAATGTCCTGCCCCGGGTCGACGAAGACGGCCACGGCCACCTTCTTGCCCTCCGCGTTCTTCCCGTACGAGATGAACCAGGCGTACGGCGGCAGCTTGTTGTCGACGCCGTGCTGGGCCGTGCCGGTCTTGGCGCCGACCTCGATGCCGTCGATCAGGGCGGGCTGTCCTGAGCCCTGTTCGGCGGTGAAGACCATGGCCTCGCGGACCTTGTCGGCGGTCTCCGCGGAGATGGGCTGCGCCATCTCCTTGGGATCGGTCTTCTCCAGAATGTCCGTGTCGGGGCCGCGCAGCTCGTCGATCATGTGCGGCTCCATCAGCTTGCCGTCGTTGGCGATGGCGGAGGCGATCATGGCGATCTGCAGCGGGCTGGCGGTCAGGGAGCCCTGGCCGATGCCGGTGAGGGCGGTCTGCGGCCTGTTGATGTCGGTCGGGTAGACGGACTTGCCGGCCCGTACCGGAATGTCCAGTTCGCCGTTGTTGAAGCCGAACTTCTCGGCGATCTCGCGCATCTCGTCCTTGCCGATCTCGGCGGCGAGCTTGGCGAAGACGGTGTTGCAGGAGTACTGCATGGCGACCTTGAGCGAGGCGTTCTTGCAGACACCGCTCTTGTTCAGGTTCGGCAGCTCGGTCCTGGTGTCCGGCAGCGTCCACGGCTCGGGGGTGTCCGTGGGGGCGTTGATGTCGCTGACCCGGCCGGACTCGATGGCGGCGGCCGCGGTGAGCACCTTGAAGGTCGAGCCGGGCGCGTAGGTCTCCTTGAGGGCCCGGTTCAGCAGCGGCTTGTTCTTGTCCTTGTTGAGCTTCTGCCAGGCCTTCGAGTCCTTCTCGGACATGCCCGCGAACGTGGACGGGTCGTACGAGGGCGTGGAGGCGAGGGCGAGGACGCGGCCCGTGTCCGGGTCGATCGCCGCGACGCCGCCCTTGAGGTCGCCGAGGCCCTCGTAGGCGGCCTTCTGTGCGGCCGGGTCGATGGTGGTGACGACGTCGCCGCCGCGCGGTTCGTCGTTGGTGAACATGTTGAGGGTGTTCTTCAGGAACAGCCGGTCGTCGGTGCCGGAGAGCAGTTCGTCGTTGAGCGCCTCCAGCTGGTTGGCGCCGAAGGCCTGCGAGGCGTACCCGGTGACCGGGGCGTACATCGCGCCGTCCTTGAAGGTGCGCTTGTACTTGAAGTCCGCGCCCTCGACCGCCTTCGAGCCGGTGATGGGCTTTCCGGCGACGATGATGTTGCCGCGTTCCTTCGCGTACCGCTCGATGGACACACGCCGGTTCTTCTCGTGCTTGGCGAGCGGCTCGCTCTGCGCGTACTGGATCCAGTTGGCGCGTATCAGCAGTGCGAGCACGAGCAGCCCGCAGAACACGGCTATGTGCCGCAGTGGCCTGTTCACCGGCTACCGAACCCTTTCGATCTGTCCATCCCGAGGAAGTAGGACGAAGGGTACGGCCCCTTGGTTGCGCCGGTGCCCGCGGGCCGTGCCGGGTGGGGTCGCGGTCAGGGTGCGCCCAGGACGAGCATCGCCACGACCATCGCGAGGGCGAGGACGAGCCCGGCGCGCCTCAACATCGCCTGAGTTTCCCGGAGTTCCTCCGGTGGCTCGTCTTTCGGGTCGGACCAGAGCATGAGGTCGATGGTCGCGGCTGCGGGGGCGGGGGCGCCTGAGTACGCGTACTCAGTTGAGCCCCCACCTAGCTAATCGGGAACAAGGTTCCTTTAGTGCGGGGTCCGGTGCTAGCGTACGGAGCGCCTTAAGGGAACGTCAGACCCGATAAGGCTCGACAGGGCTCGACAGAGCTCGATAGGGCTCCATTGGGCTCGCTGATGAGAGACAGGGATCTTGTGATGCAGAACCTCGTCATGCCGCAGCAGGACTGGGCCGCCGCCTGGACCGCCGCGCCGCAGTCGCCCAGCACCGGCTTCACGCCGAACTGGTCACAGCAGGGCTTCTCGCACCAGAGCGTGCGCCAGATCGTCCGCGTCACCCACGCCGGCGACGAGATCCGCGTCCGGCTGTCGAACGCGTACGGCACCGCGCCGCTGCGGATCACCGGGGCCACCGTGGCCCGTGGCGCGGGCGGCGCGGCCGTAGAGCCCGGCACGGTCGGGCGGCTCACGTTCGGCGGGGCGCGCTCGGCCGAGATCCCCGCGTACGGCCGGATCGCCAGTGACGCGGTCCGCCTCCCGCTCGGCCGGGGCGAGCCGGTGGCGGTCACGCTGTACTTCGCGGGTACGACCGGACCCGCCACGTTCCACGCGCAGGGCTTCACGGACTCCTACCAGGCCGCGGGCGACCGCCTGGACAGTGTCTCGGGCGCGGAGTTCCAGGACCGCACGCAGTCCTGGTACTACCTGTCGGGCGTCGACGTGCGGGACGGGCGGGGCGCGTCCGGCCGCCCGGGCGCGGTGGTGCTCTTCGGGGACTCCGTCACCGACGGCTTCGGCTCTACACCGGGCGCCGACCGCCGCTGGTCCGACGCGCTCGCCGAACGCGTCGAGGGGCCGGTGCTCAACGCGGGCATCGGCGGCAACCTCGTCCTCAACGACTCGTCCTGGTACGGCGAACGCGGCACGGCGCGCTTCGCCCGGGACGCCCTCGACCAGCCCGGCGTCGCCACGGCCGTGGTTCTCCAGGGCCTCAACGACATCGGCTTCAGCGAGGCGCACGCGCAGGGGCACGACCGGCCGACGTTCCATCCGGCGCCGGTCGTCTCCGCCCGCGAACTGATCGCCGGGCACCGCGAGTTGATCCGCCAGGCGCGTGCGCGCGACGTCCGGGTGGTCGGCGCGACGCTGCTGCCCCTGAAGGGCTCCGACCACTGGGGCCCGCACGCGGCGCGCGTCAGCGACGAGGTCAACGGCTGGATCCGCACGTCCGGTGAGTACGACACGTACGTCGACTTCGACAAGGCGCTGGCCGCGAAGTCCGACCCGGACCGGTTGGCTCCGGAGTACGACTCCGGGGACGCCCTGCACCCGAACGATGCGGGGTATGTGCGGATGGCCGAGGAACTGACCCGCGTGCTTTAGCCCCTCCCCGCCCCTTCCCGCAGCGTCCGATATGCGGCTGGCGCCGCGTGGCCTGCCGGACGGGCCTCCTCAAACGCCGGAGGGGCTGAAAATTCAGCCCCTTCGGCGCCGGAGGCCCCGAACGCCCTAGCCGGGCCAGTACGTGCGGGCCCAGGACGACGGCCCCGGCTGCGGCAGGCGATGGCGTGCCACCCGCGCCGGGTCGGACCACGCGTCCGAGGGGGCGGGGACGGAACTCTCCGCCGCGGACGCCAGCGCGACGCTCCGCGCTTGCACCACCGCCAGCGCGGCGGCCAATTCCTCCGGGGTCGGGTTGCCCCGTACGACCTTGATCATCGGTCCTCCTACAGGCCTACAGGGGGATGTTGCCGTGCTTCTTCGGCGGCAGGGACTCCCGCTTGCTACGCAGCGTGCGCAGCCCGCGGACAACCTGGCGGCGCGTCTCCGACGGCATCACGACCGCGTCGATGTAGCCGCGCTCGGCCGCCGTGTACGGATTCAGGAGCGTGTCCTCGTACTCCTGGATCAGCCGGGTACGGACGTCCTCACGCTCCGACTCGTCCGCCGCGGCGATCGTGCGCCGGTGCAGGATGTTCACCGCGCCCTGCGCGCCCATCACCGCGATCTGCGCGGTCGGCCAGGCCAGATTCAGATCGGCACCCAGGTGCTTGGAGCCCATCACGTCGTACGCCCCGCCGAACGCCTTGCGCGTGATGATCGTGATCAGCGGGACCGTCGCCTCCGCGTACGCGTAGATCAGCTTCGCGCCGCGCCGGATGATCCCCGTGTGCTCCTGCTCGACACCCGGCAGGAACCCGGGAACATCCACGAACGTCAGCACCGGCACATTGAACGCATCGCAGGTCCGTACGAAACGCGCCGCCTTCTCCGAGGCGTCGATGTCCAGACACCCCGCGAACTGCATCGGCTGATTCGCCACCACACCCACCGGATGGCCCTCGACCCGGCCGAAACCGGTCACGATGTTCGGCGCAAACATCGCCTGCGTCTCGAAGAACTCCTGGTCGTCCAGGACGTGTTCGATCACCGTGTGCATGTCGTACGGCTGGTTCGCGCTGTCCGGGATCAGCGTGTCCAGCTCACGGTCCTCGTCACTCGTCTCCAGATCCGCCTCCTCCGGGAAGGCCGGCGGCTCGGAGAGATTGTTCGACGGCAGATACGACAGCAGCGACTTGACGTACTCGATCGCGTCCTTCTCGTCCCCGGCCATGTGATGCGCCACGCCCGAAGCCGAGTTGTGCGTACGGGCCCCGCCCAGCTCCTCGAAGCCCACATCCTCACCCGTGACCGTCTTGATCACATCCGGGCCGGTGATGAACATGTGGCTGGTCTGGTCGACCATCACCGTGAAATCGGTGATCGCCGGGGAGTAGACCGCACCGCCCGCGCACGGGCCCACGACCAGACTGATCTGCGGAATCACACCCGACGCATGCGTGTTGCGGCGGAAGATCTCCCCGTACATCCCCAGGGCCATCACACCCTCCTGGATACGGGCACCACCGGAGTCGTTGATACCGACCACCGGACAGCCCGTCTTCAGGGCGAAGTCCATCACCTTCATGATCTTCTGCCCGAAGACCTCACCGAGGGCCCCGCCGAACACCGTGAAATCCTGCGAGAACACCGCCACCGGACGACCGTCCACCGTCCCGTAACCGGTCACCACACCGTCACCGTACGGCTTGTTCGCGTCCAGGCCGAAGGAGGTCGAACGGTGCCGCGCGAACTCGTCCAGCTCCACGAACGAACCCTCGTCCAGAAGCAGTTCGATCCGCTCACGCGCCGTCAACTTGCCCTTGGCGTGCTGTTTCTCCACCGCCCGCGCCGAACCGGCGTGCGTCGCCTCCTCGATACGGCGCTGCAGATCCGCGATCTTGCCTGCGGTCGTGTGGATGTCGATGGCGCTCTGCGCTTCCGGCTCGGACATCGGGGGTGCGGCTCCCTGGCTGGTCACGGGTTCATGGGGACGTGCGCTGGGGTGGCGACTCGGCAAGTGCTGAGCTGGGGACTCGCCGAGCTACTGAGCCGTAGCGTAATGGCGCGGGCACGCCTCGGCAGTGCGGCATTTACCACACCTAGGCTGTCTTGCATGACGCCAACGAAGTCCTCAGGATCAGCGCCCGACTCCTCGTCGAACCCGTCGTCCGCCTCCGCTCCGAGCACCGCCCCCGGCACCGGAGCGGGCCCCTGGTCCGACCTCGACAGGCCGCCGCTGAGCGCCACTTCGCTGCGCCGGGCGCTGGTCAGGCCCGGCGGGCTCTGGACCGTGCTCGACGTCGTGCCGAGCACCGGCTCCACCAACGTCGACCTCGCGGCCCGTGCCGTGGACGACGCCGAGGGCGCCGTGCTCATCGCCGAGGAGCAGACCGCGGGGCGCGGCCGTCTGGACCGCAACTGGACGGCGCCCGCGCGCTCCGGGATCTTCCTCTCCGTCCTGCTCAAGCCGCGCGAGGTGCCGGTCGAGCGGTGGGGCTGGCTGCCGCTGCTCGCCGGGGTCGCCACGGCCACCGCGCTCTCCCGCACGGCCGGCGTCGACACCGCCCTGAAGTGGCCCAACGACCTCCTCGTCACGGTCGACGGCGAGGAGCGCAAGGCCGGCGGCATCCTCGCCGAGCGGGCCGGCGCGGGCGAGGAGGCCGGCGTGGTCCTCGGCATCGGCATCAACGTCACGCTCGGCGCCGACGAACTCCCCGTCCCCGGCGCGGGCTCCCTCGCCCTCGCGGGCGCGCAGAGCACCGACCGCGACCCGCTGGTCCGCGCCCTGCTCCGCTCCCTGGAGCAGTGGTACGGCGACTGGCGCGCGGCGGGCGGCGACCCGGCCGAGTCCCGCCTCCAGGAGACGTACGCGGCGGGCTGCGCGACCCTCGGCCGCCGCGTCCGCGCCGAACTCCCCGGCGACCGCACCCTGGTCGGCGAGGCCACGGCCCTCGACACGGACGGCCGCCTGGTCGTCACGACGGACGAGGGCGCCCGGGAGCCCGTCGGCGCGGGGGACGTGGTGCATCTCCGGGCGGAGTAGCGGGCGTTGTCCCGGTGCGGGCGGCGCCTGGGGCCGCGGACGTACCGGGATCCGCGCCGGAGGGGCCGGTGCGTCCAGGCCGGAGGGGCCGGTGCGTCCCGTCCCTCCCGCGCGCACCGGGCCGAGGCGGCCGCGCAGTGTTCCCCGGCAGGGGCCCGTCGAACCCGGAACGGACGGGATGGGCAGGCATACGTGAGGCACCCCACACCTGCCGTATCGTGGGGCCCGGTCGTTATCAGACCGCGACAGACCGGAAGGGCAACACGCAGTGACCGTCGACGACACGGGCTCAGGCACGGGCACCCACCCCGCCCCCCGGGATGCCGACGACGCCGCGGCCGACCACGCGGACGATCCGCTCGCGCTCCGGCTCGAACAGCTGATCCTCGGCGCCGAGCGGCGTTACACGGCCTTCCAGGCGGCCCGTACCGCGGGCGTCTCCATGGAGCTGGCGTCCCGTTTCTGGCGGGCCATGGGCTTCCCCGACATCGGCCAGGCCAAGGCGCTCACCGAGGCGGACGTGCTCGCCCTGCGGCGCCTCGCGGGTCTCGTCGAGGCGGGCCTGCTCAGCGAGGCGATGGCCGTGCAGGTGGCCCGCTCCACCGGGCAGACCACCGCCCGCCTGGCCGAATGGCAGATCGACTCTTTCCTGGAGGGCCTCACCGAGCCGCCCGAGCCGGGCATGACCCGCACCGAAGTCACGTACCCGCTGGTCGAGCTGCTCCTGCCCGAGCTGGAGGAATTCCTCGTCTACGTCTGGCGGCGCCAGCTCGCCGCGGCCACCGGCCGGGTCGTCCAGGTCGCCGACGACGAGGAGATGGTCGACCGGCGCCTGGCCGTCGGCTTCGCCGACCTCGTCGGCTTCACGCGGCTCACCAGGCGCATGGAGGAGGAGGAGCTCGGCGAGCTGGTCGAGGCCTTCGAGACCACCGCCGCCGACCTCGTCGCCGCGCGCGGCGGGCGCCTCATCAAGACCCTCGGCGACGAGGTCCTCTTCGCCGCCGACGACGCGGGCACCGCCGCCGAGATCTCGCTCCGCCTGATCGAGACCATGGCCAACGACGAGACGATGCCCGAGCTCCGCGTCGGCATCGCCTTCGGCACGGTGACGACCCGGATGGGCGACGTGTTCGGTACGACGGTCAACCTCGCGAGCCGGCTCACCTCGATAGCGCCCAAGGACGCCGTCCTGGTCGACGGGGCCCTCGCCGAGGAGCTCACCAGGACCGGCGACGCCCCCGCCTCCGAGTCCGAGGCCGCCGCGGAGGCCGAGCGCGCCGAGAAGGAGGGCGCCGAGCCGGTCACGTACCGCTTCGGGCTGCAGCCGATGTGGCAGCGGCCGGTGCGTGGCCTCGGCATGATCGAGCCCTGGCTGCTGTCGCGCCGCGACTGAGCGCTGTCCGCGCGGGCTCGCCGCGCGGGCTCCGTGAGTGCGCTCCGCGCCGGGCCCCGTGCGTGCTCTCCGCGAGGCGGTGTCCGGGCAGGTATTGGCCCCGGCGCCGCGGCCTGACATGATCCGCTGGTAACGACCGTTAACAAGTGTCCCAGTGTGATCCAGGGCGGAGGCGCCATGTCAGAGCAGCGGTTCGGGGAGCACGTCGTCGTGAGGCGGCACGAGTACGTCGCCGAGTTCGTGCTCGACCGGCCGAAGGCCATGAACGCCGTGTCCACCGCGATGGCCCGCTCCATCTCCGCCGCCTGCCGCGCCCTCGGCGACGACCCGGATGTACGCGTCACCGTCCTCACCTCCACCCACGAGCGGGCCTTCTGCGTCGGCGCCGACCTGAAGGAGCGCAACTCCTTCTCCGACGCCGAGCTCGTGCGCCAGCGGCCCACCACCCGCGCCGCGTACACCGGTGTGCTCGAACTCCCCATGCCGACCATCGCCGCCGTGCACGGCTTCGCCCTCGGCGGCGGCTTCGAACTCGCCCTGGCCTGCGACCTGATCGTGGCCGACGCCACCGCCGTGGTCGGCCTGCCCGAGGTGTCCGTGGGCGTCATCCCCGGCGGTGGGGGTACGCAGCTGCTGCCGCGCCGGGTCGGGGCCGCGCGCGCCGCCGAGCTGGTGTTCAGCGCGCGGCGCGTGGAGGCGGACGAGGCAAGGGAGTTGGGCCTCGTCGACCAGCTCGTGGAGGCCGGCCGGGACCGGGACGAGGCGCTCGCCCTCGCCACCCGGATCGCGGGCAACTCCCCGGTCGGGCTGCGCGCGGCCAAGCGCGCCCTGCGCCTCGGCCAGGGGCTCGATCTGCGGGCGGGGCTCGACGTGGAGGACGCGGCATGGCGTGCGGTGGCGTTCTCGGGGGACCGGGCCGAGGGGGTCGCGGCCTTCAACGAGAAGCGGAAGCCGGTGTGGCCGTGACTCAGGTGGTCCGAGCCTCGCCGTCGTCCGGGGCGCGGCGGGCCGCCGTCAAGGTCGGTGTGACCGGTCCTACCGCGGCTGCCGGTAGCGGGTGGCTGGGCGCGCCCCGCGGCGGAGCCGCACATGTCGCAGCCCCGCGCCCCTTCGGGGCACCCCGAGTGACCGGCCTGAAAGCGGCGAATCGGGAGGAAACTCCCTAGCCTGGGAGGATGGCTGAGGAGGAAGACCGGCTGCGGGCCGTCGTCGCGCTCGCGCAGGCCATGGCCGCCGCGCACACGCCGCGGGAGTCCTGGCTGGCCGCGGCGCAGGGCGCGCGCCGGGCCCTGGGCGGGAGCTTCGCCGCACTGTCGGTGTGGGAGCGGCACCGCGGCCGCCTCCGGGTCCTCGTCAACGCGGGCGAACGGGCCCCGGACGAGGAGGAGTTCCCCGAGGACGAGGCGTATCCGGTGCACCAGTTCCCGGAGATCACCGAGTTCCTGCACGAGCGGTGGGCCGGGGGCGGCGAACCGGACGCGTGGGTCGAGACGGCGCGCGGGCCGAGCGAGGGCACCACGGCGGGCTACTGCCACCAGCGCGTGGCGGCGCTGCGCAGGCGCGGCCGGAGCAGCTGCGTGGTCGCGCCGATCGTGCTGCACGGGCTGGCCTGGGGCGAGTTGTACGTGGGGCGGTCGCTCGACGCCCCCGAGTTCGGGCGGCCCGACGCGGACTTCGCGACCGTCCTGGCGTCCGTGATCGCGGCGGGGATCGCCCAGTTCGAGCGGCTGGAGGAGGCCCGCCGGCTGGCGTACACGGACGCCCTGACCGGGCTCGCCAACCGCCGTGCCGTCGACGCCCGCCTGGACGAGGCGATCGAGCGGCACCGGGCGGACCCGGAGGGCGTCGTGGTCTCGCTCGTGGTCTGCGATCTGAACGGCCTCAAGCGGGTCAACGACACCCGGGGCCACGCGGTCGGCGACCGGCTGCTCGAACGCTTCGGCTCGGTGCTCTCGCTGTGCGGCGCCATGCTGCCCGGTGCGCTCGCGGCCCGGCTCGGCGGCGACGAGTTCTGCCTCCTGTCGACGGGGCCGAGCGCCGACGAGGTGGTCCGGGTCGCCGATGAACTCTGCGTACGCGGGGCCGAGTTGGAGCTCGGCGAGGGTGTGGCCTGCGGGGTGGCGTCGACCGGCGACCCGATCGGTCCGGTGCGCTCGGCCCGCCGCCTGTTCCGCCTCGCGGACGCCGCCCAGTACCGGGCCAAGGCCGCACGCTCGGCGAAGCCGGTGGTGGCGGGCCGCGAGGGCCCGGACGACCCGGTGGTCCGCCTGGCCGACGAGCCGGGCCCGGCCCCGCGCGAGGGCGAGCGAAGGCGCTTCCGGGGGCGGTGAGCCAAGCTCGCGGGGGCGCCTCACGGGGGCGGTCGGGGCCGGGCGGGGGCTGGTGGGCCCGGGCCGAGCTGGGCCGGGGGGCGAGCGCTCGAGCGGACTGGTGGGGGCGGCTCCGACAACCCGCAAGAGGTGAGCCCAGCCGAGCCGCCCCCCGTGCCCCCGCTCGATCCGTACGCTGCTGACCATGGATATGCCTGCTGTCGGTGCGGAGGCCGGTTCGGGGGGCGCTGTGGTCCTCGGTACGTCGGGGGTCACCGCGGCCGATGTCGTCGCCGTCGCCCGGGGCGGGGTGCGGGTCGAGCTGGCGGGGGAGGCCGTGGAGGCGCTTGCCGCGGCCCGGCGGATCGTCGACGCGCTCGCCGCCGGGCCCGAGCCGGTCTACGGCGTCTCGACCGGCTTCGGCGCGCTGGCCACCCGGCACATCGGCCACGGGCTGCGCGCCCAGCTGCAGCGCAACATCGTCCGCTCGCACGCCGCCGGCATGGGCCCGCGCGTGGAGCGCGAAGTGGTGCGCGCCCTGATGTTCCTGCGCCTCAGGACGGTCTGCTCCGGCCACACCGGCGTCCGCCCCGAGGTCGCACGATCCATGGCCGACCTGCTGAACGCGGGCATCTCCCCGGTCGTCCCCGAGTACGGCTCGCTCGGCTGCTCCGGCGACCTCGCGCCCCTCGCGCACTGCGCCCTCGCACTGATCGGGGAGGGCGAGGCCGAGGGCCCCGACGGCACGGTGAGGCCCGCCGCCGAGCTCCTCGCCGAGCACGGCATCGCCCCCGTCGAGCTGCACGAGAAGGAGGGGCTCGCGCTGCTCAACGGCACCGACGGGATGCTCGGCATGCTGCTCCTCGCCCTCGCCGACCTGGAGCTGCTTTACCGCGGTGCCGACGTCACCGCCGCCCTCTCCCTTGAGGCCCTGCTCGGCACCGACAAGGTCCTCGCGCCCGAGCTGCACGCCATCCGCCCGCACCCCGGCCAGGCCGCCGCGGCGGCCAACATGCGGAAGGTGCTGGCCGGTTCGGGCCTCACCGGCCATCACCAGGACGACTCGCCGCGCGTCCAGGACGCCTACTCGGTGCGCTGCGCCCCACAGGTCGCGGGCGCGGGCCGGGACACCATCGCGTACGCGCGTACGGTCGCGGAGCGGGAGTTGGCCGCGGCCATCGACAACCCGGTGGTGCTCAGGGACGGAGGTGGACGGGTCGAGTCGAACGGGAACTTCCACGGGGCGCCCGTCGCGTACGTCCTGGACTTCCTGGCCGTCGCCGCCGCCGATCTCGGGTCGATCGCCGAGCGGCGCACGGACCGGCTGCTCGACAAGAACCGTTCGCACGGCCTGCCGCCGTTCCTCGCCGACGACCCGGGCGTGGACTCGGGCCTGATGATCGCCCAGTACACGCAGGCCGCCCTGGTCGGCGAGATGAAGCGGCTCGCGGTGCCCGCCTCGGCCGACTCCATCCCGTCCTCGGCGATGCAGGAGGACCACGTCTCGATGGGCTGGTCCGCGGCGCGCAAACTCCGTACGGCGGTGGGGAGTCTGACGCGGATCGTGGCCGTCGAGCTGTACGCCGCGACGCGCGCGATCGAGCTGCGCGAGGGCCTGGAACCCGCGCCCGCCTCCCGCGCCGTGATCGCCGCCGCCCGCGCGGCCGGCATCCAAGGCCCGGGCCCCGACCGGCACTTGTCGCCCGATCTGGCGCGCGCCGAGGAGTTCGTACGCAGCGGGGCGCTCGTCGCGGCAGCGGAGTCGGTGACCGGACCCCTGGCGTAAGGCCTGCGGCTAGGGCAGCTGGGCCCGGCGGGCCGAGTACGCCACGAAGCCGGCGCCCGCGCCGAGGAAGAGCAGTCCGCCGACCACGTACGGAGTGGTCTGCGCGGAACCGGTCTCCGCGAGGCGGGTCTCGGAGTGCGCGGAGGCCTTCTCGACGCGTTGGCGTTCCTCGTGCAGGTCGGCCGTCGCATTCGCGGAGGGGACGAACCACAGGGCACCCAGGACGGATGCCGCGGCAGTGGTGGTGAGCAGCGAGCGACGTGCGGCGGACACGGGATCGATCCCCCTTGTGGTACTGGCGATTTGGCCGTGTGAGCTGATGCTAATGAAAGCCGCGGGTCGCGGGAAAGCCGGGAGGGGTCACGCCTTACGCTCCGTCATATGAGCACTCCTGAGACCTCCCGTTATGTCCGGCTGAAGGTCGAACTGGTCCTGGACATCAGCGACCCCGGCGCCCTCACCGGCGCCGCCCTCGACCGCATCGGGCATGACGAGTTCATGCCCGACGAGGAGCGGGCGCATGCCGAGTCGGCCGTGCGGGAGGACGGCGCGGAGGCCCTCGCGTATCTGGTCGACCCCTTCGACCTGGTCGGCAAGGTCCCGGGGGTCGAGCTCGCCCAGGCCTCGTGGAGCAGCGAGCCCGTCGACTACGACCCGGACGAGCCGGACTGGGACGAGGACGTGGACCAGGACGTGGACGAGGACGTGGACGACGAGGTGGACGAGGGCGAGGAGTCCCTGCCCGGGAGGGTCTGAACCGGGGCCGGGTTCCACCACCCGTACACGTACTGCTAGAAACGGCAGAGATACGGGCACACGTACGTGGTCTTCCCCACATCTTCGACGCACCTGGAACCGGACGAACCACCATGGGTGTTCTAAAGCATGGCGGGACTGCCTCCGCGGGCGCCCGCAAGGGGACATGGGGATTCGGCAATGATGGAGAAGCGTGTGATGACGGCTCGGAAGCGGCGCAGGGGACTCATAGCCGCGTCTGCCCTGCTCAGTGGCGTAATGGTGCTCTCTGCCTGCAGCAGTGACGAGGGCGCGGAGGCGAGCGACGGCAGCAAGAAGTCGCAGAGCCAGGCCGACGAGGCCGCCGCCAAGGAGACGTCGACCGCGCAGATCAAGATCACGCCCAAGAACGGCGAGAACAAGGCCAGCATCAACAACGCGGCCAAGGTCACCGTCAGTGACGGGAAGCTCACCGAAGTCGCGATGAAGACCACCGACGGCACCGAGGTCGCCGGTTCCCTCGCCGCCGACAAGAAGAGCTGGAAGCCCGACGCCCAGCTGGAGCGCGGCACGACGTACAAGGTCACGGCCGTCGCGAAGGACGGCAAGGGCCGCGAGGCGCACGAGAACGCCAAGTTCACGACCGTGTCGTCCGACAACAGCTTCATAGGCAACTTCACCCCGGACGACGGCACGACCGTCGGCGTCGGTATGCCGGTGTCGATCAACTTCGACAAGGCGATCACCGACAAGGCCGCCGTACAGGACGGCATCAAGGTCAGCACCAGCAGCGGCCAGGAGGTCGTCGGCCACTGGTTCAACGGCAACCGTCTGGACTTCCGCCCCGAGGACTACTGGCAGGAGGGCTCCACCGTGACCCTCAAGCTGGACCTCGACGGCGTCGAGGGCGCCGACGGTGTGTACGGCGTCCAGCAGAAGACCGTGACGTTCAAGATCGGCCGCAACCAGGTCTCCACGGTCGACGCCAAGACCAAGACGATGACGGTCACGCAGGACGGCAAGACCGTCAAGTCCATCCCGATCTCCGCGGGCTCCCCGGAGAACCCCACGTACAACGGTCAGATGGTGATCTCCGAGAAGTTCAAGGAGACCCGGATGAACGGCGCCACGGTCGGCTTCACCGACGACGACGGCAAGGGTGAGTACGACATCAAGGACGTCCCGCACGCGATGCGGCTGTCGACGTCCGGCACGTTCATCCACGGCAACTACTGGGGCGCCAAGTCGATCTTCGGCTCGGCCAACACCAGCCACGGCTGCGTCGGCCTCGCCGACGCCAAGGGCGCCAACGACTCGAAGACTCCGGGCTCCTGGTTCTACGACAACTCGCTGATCGGCGACGTCGTGATCGTCAAGAACTCCCCGGACAAGACGATCACCCCGGACAACGGCCTCAACGGCTGGAACATGGACTGGTCCGAGTGGAAGGCCGGCTCCGCCGCCTGATCCCTCTCCGGCCGCTCTACGCACGCGGGCCCGCACCGGATCTCCGGTGCGGGCCCGCCTGCGTCCGTGGGGGCGCACCGGTCCTAGCGGCCATGACCTAGGCCCCGGGTCCCCGAACGGGTGGTCCGGGGCCCTAGGCGGAATTCCCGATGGTTCGCCCCCGGGAGTGCCTCTAGCGTTCTGGGTGGAGGTGCAGAGATGACCATCGAGCTCAACCACACCATCGTCGCCGCCCACGACAAGGAGGCCTCGGCCGCGTTCCTCGCCGACCTGCTCGGCCTCGCGGTCGGCCCCCAGTACGGCCCGTTCGTCCCGGTGCAGATCCCCAACGGGGTGACGCTCGACTACCTGGACACGGGTGACGGCCCCATCACCTCGCAGCACTACGCGTTCCTCGTCTCCGAGGACGAGTTCACCGAGATCTTCGGCCGCATCCAGGCCGCGGGCGTCGAGTACTACGCGGACCCCGGCCACCGCCGAGTCGGCGAGATCAACCACCTCGACGGCGGCCGCGGCGCGTACTTCATCGACCCCAACGGCCACAACATGGAGATCCTCACGCGGCCGTACGGGAGTGGTTCCTGACCGTTCCTGACCATTCCTGACCGTTCCCGCGGTCCTTCCGGGGCGTCAGAAGGTTGCACGGGACGCCCGAAGTGTGGGGCAGGTCATGCTCTCCGATGGTCATGCTTGTCAGGTAATGCCCCAATTCGCGGGTCGGGAGATCAATAGACTCGCCTCCCATGTGTGATTGGAGCGTGAAGAACGGGTGGTCGACTGGGCCATCGCGTGAAGGCCTGGACCCGCTGGACGCCGGCGCCGCGTCCGCCACCTGATGGCGGCACGGCACAAGCAGGCCCGGGATCCGCGGGCGCACTGGCCGCTCCTCTTCCTCACCCTGTCCGTCCTCTTCGGGGCCCTGCTGTTCCACGGCTGGGTGCAGAACGAGGTCGACGGAGCCAAGACCAAGCAGGACTGCACCGCTCCGGTGCCCCGGGCGGCGGCCGACGCCGGGCCCGTCCTCTCCCTCCGCGGCGACCGGGTGCGCTCGGCCTCGATGCCCGCGGGCACCGTCGCCCTCACGTACGACGGCGGGCCCGACCCGGAGTGGACGCCGCGCCTGCTCGACCTGCTCGCGAAGCACGACGCGCACGCCACGTTCTTCCTCGACGGCGCCAGGGCGGCCGAGCACCCCGACCTGGTCCGCCGCATCAGGGCGGAAGGCCACGAGATCGGCTCCCACACGTACACCGGGGCCGATCTCGGTACCGCCTCCGCGGTGCGCGGCGCCATGGAGCACCACCTCACGCAGAGCGCCTTCGCGGGCGCCGACGGCTTCCGGACCTCCCTCCTGCGGATGCCGATGACCACCACCGTCCCCACGCTGTGCGGGGCCGAGCGGCCCGCCGCACGCAGCGCCTCGGAGGACGACGGCTACCTCCTGGTCGCCGCGGACCGGCCCGGCAGGAAGCCGGCCGACGGGGTCGTGCGCCAGTTCAGCGGAATCCTTGCGAGGAACCCCGGCCGTTCAGGGCCGGGAGGAATCGCATCTCGGGGTTGCGACGCGGAGCGTCGCGGTGCCGGGTTTGACGGGCGCGGAGCGCCCCTACGGCTGCCCGGCGGAGCCGGGAACTGCTGTGCCGT
>NZ_JAVIFW010000007.1 GCF_031157275.1 Streptomyces sp. LHD-70 | reverse complement strand
CCGACCTGGCGCGACACCTTTCAGGCGGCCGCGTGAACATCACCGAGTTCCTGACGGATCTCCAGGCCCGCCACGACGAAGCCGTTGCGCGGGCTGATGAACTCCGCGGTCAGATAGAGGACTTGACCGGCGCACTCGCCGAGACCGAAGCACGGCTCGCGGAGCTGACCACCGCCCGAAAGGTCATCGCCGAACTCGCGCCGACCGGCGGCGGAGGCGAGCTCGATCCGCCCGAGTCGAGCACTGCCTACCAAGCCATCGTGAACGCCTTCAACCAGCACCCCGACCAGGCATTCCGGGTCCGTGAACTACACGAACTCCTCGGCATGCCCACCGACGACCCGGTCATGAACGTCACGCGCAGCCGCCTCGGACGCCTCACCCGCCAAGGCTTCCTCACCCAACCCGGACGAGGCCGCTACCAGAAACGGACTTAACGACCTCTGAGATCAGGGGCCCTGCCCCGGAAGGATGTCCATCATGGAGAGCATGGGGAAGAAGAAGCCACGCCCTCGCCGCTCGTTCGCGCCGGAGTTCAAGGCTGAGATCGTCGAGCTGTGTCGGCGTGGTGACCGCTCGGTCGGCCAGATCGCCAAGGACTTCGACCTGACCGAGACCGCGGTGCGGCTGTGGGTCAGCCAGGCCGAGGTCGACGCCGGCGAGAAGGACGGGCTGACCAGCAGCGAACGCGAGGAGTTGGCCGCGCTGCGGCGGGAGAACCGCCGTCTGCGCGAGGACGTCGACATCCTCAAGCGGGCCACGGCTTTCTTCGCGAAGGAGACCCGGTGACGGTGCATCCGTTCATCGAGGCGGAGAAGCAGGACGGTCACAACGTCAAGCGCGCATGTGAACTGCTCAAGGTCTCCCGCACCGCCTTCTATGCCCGCCGCAGCGGCAAGCCCGGTCCCCGCGCGGTCCGCGATGCCGAGCTGACCCAGCAGATCACCGCAGTCCACGAGCGTTCACGCGGAACTTACGGAGCCCCGCGCGTCCATGCCGTGCTCAAGCAGGAAGGCGCTGACTGCAGCCGCCGCCGGGTTGCCCGGCTGATGCGGGCGGCCGGACTCGAGGGACGGCACCGCAGACGACGGCACCCGACCACGATTCCTGATCCACAAGCCGCCGTCCGGCCTGACCTCGTGGTCCGAGACTTCGCCCCCGACGCCTCAGGGCTCGATACCCGTTGGTGCGGCGACATCACCTACGTCCCGACCGAAGAGGGCTGGCTCTATTTGGCCACGGTCATCGACATCGCCTCGCGGCGGGTGGTCGGCTGGGCAACCGCCGATCACCTGCGGACCGACCTGGTCGCCGACGCTCTCAAAATGGCCTTTCGGCAGCGTCGCCCGGTCCATCCGGTGATCTTCCACTCGGATCGCGGCTGCCAATACACCAGCCAGCAATTCGCCTCTCTTGCCGATGAGTTGGGCATCCGCCTATCTGTCGGCCGCACCGGACAATGCTGGGACAACGCGCTCGCCGAGTCCTTTTTCGCCACCATCAAACGCGAAATGCTCGGCACCACCGCCTGGCCCAGCCGGGCCGGTGCCCGCACCGCGATCTTCGACTTCATCGAAGGCTGGTACAACTTGCACCGACTGCACAGCAGCCTCGGCTACCGCAGTCCCGCCGACTACGAGACCGCCCTCGCGGCCTGACCACCACACCGATAGTGTCCGTCAAAGCGGAACAAGCTCAGTCGGGCCTGGTGACATGGCTGCGTACGCAGGGGGCGTCTCTGCGGACGGGCTTGTTCGTGCTCTCGGGGTACATGATCCAGTCGCCGTTCTCCCACTTCGGGATGACGTCGGCGCACTTGCTGTTGATGGTCTTGCTGCCGCCGCTCTCGTAGGTGCTGGCGAACGGGAACTCATCGCAGGAGTCGTTCGGCACCACTTGAGGCATGCGCTTGAAGGGCGAAGGGCCGCTGCGGCAGATGCGCTTGCGCCAGGTATCAGCGATTTTCTCGTCCGCCATCCGCCGCAGGCCCTTGCCCCAATTCTGGCCGGTCATGTAATCGATCGCCCATGCGTAGGTGAACGCGGCTGCCTTGTACTTGGCCGCGGAGAGCTCGAATCGCGCCTTGACGGAGGGGTACACGCACCCGGCACCGGCGCCGACGGCGCGGTCGCAGCGGATCATGTGCTCCTGGTTCCAGCTGATGTTGGGCCGGATGGGCAGATCGCCCCGCTGGTTGACATGTATGCGGGTGCCGACGGTGGTCTTGAGGGACTCACCCTTGGCCGGGTCCAGACGGTATGTCATCGAACCGGTCGCCGCCCGGCCACCGGGGCGCAGTGTCTTCGCTCCGCTCCAAGCGGACTTCTTGACCATCGTGCAAGAGCCCGAGCAGGTGCCGCTGAGGCCAATGTTGAGGCTGCGCACGGCACGGGAGCCCTTGATCATGGCGACGGTGACGTTTTCGGTCCAGGTCGCCTGGGTTGAGCTGAGCTGGATGGAACCTGACACCTTGAACGTGCCCGTGCCCAAGGGGCGTCCAGTACGCGTGTTGATCTGCGTGTACGTCATGGTGGTGTCGCGGTAGCAGTAGTTCTGGCGCAGGTAGTAACTCTGACCTGGGCGGGTGAGGGCGCAAGCGCCGTCCGAGGCCGCGGTGACCGTCTTCGTCTCGATGTCATGGCTGTCGGTGGGCGTGGCCTTGGTATCGAAGCTGATGCAGTTGGCCGCTCTGCTCTTGCCCCCCGCAGTGTCACTGCAATCGGCCGTGGTGCGGGGCGAGATGGCGCTGCGTAGCGCGAGCCGGGCCCCCGCCTTCTGTAGCTTGACGCCCCCCAGGGGTGCTGTCCTCGGCGCCGATGCCTTGTCGTCGGATGCTTGGCCATCTGGAGCAGGTGACTGGCAGCCCGCCACAAGCAGCCCCAGCATCATGGCCGCCACTGCGACAACAGTCCTGGGCCGCCTCGAAGTTCCCCCGTTGCGCAGCACAGCAACGCCCCCGTCTTGAGTTTTCCGCATAGCTTGCAGATGATCATGGTCGAATCGAAGCGATACCTTACGCTCAGCTTTCCGTGCCCATGTCATTTCACCTGCGGATCCGCACAACATGCGCACACCCGCAACTGCCAGGCGCGCTCGACCTCCAGCCTGACAACGCTCGGAGAGCAAGGCCAGCACGAAGCCCCGGCCCGGGGCTTCGTGCTGACAGCCCTTCGAGGCGGTCGTTCAGCTTGCCGATCACCTGGGGCCCGGCCGCCAGTGCGCCCAGGATGGGGTGCAGGTAGGAGCGGCTGGGGGCCGTCGGGAACTCGGCGGTGAGGATGCAGGAGACGCTCTGCGCGGCATTGGTGAGAAGGTCCGCCAGTTCGGTACGGGTCAGGGGGCGCGGTCGGCGGTCATCGTTGGGGAACCTTTCGGGGAGTGGCAGCCGGAAGTGGGGCTGCTGCTGGAGGACTTGCCGGGCCCGCTGTCGGTCGGTCGAGGGCGAGCGACGACCGGGACCGTGCGGCCCGCACGCGCGCCTCGGTGGCGGAGTTGGTCTCGACGTCTTGCTGGGGGCTGGTGCGCAGGTGGGCCGAGCGGTAGACCGCGTAGTCCTTGCGGCTCCCGGCGGCGACGAGGTAGATCTCGCGCTTGTGGGTCGAGGTCGGGGGAGCGGGTCGGAACTGGATGACCATCCGGTAGGCGACGGAGGGGTCGACGTAGACCTTGTGGAAGCCGGCGAGGCGGCCCTTCAAGGCCAGGCAGTCGTCGCTGCCGTGGACCAGGTTCTGCAGCTCCAGCAGCGCCAAGTTGCGTATCTCGTCGGGAAGTTGACGCAGGTCGGCGATGGCGTCGGGGTGTGCGGCGAAGGCAAAGAGGGCGCGGCTCACAGCAGCCTCCCCTGTACCGGACGCTGGCCCGGTCCCGTCGGGGCGGGGCGTGGGGTGTCGACGCTGGCCTTCGGCGTCGTGGACGCGCCGGCCGACCGGGAGAGGGCGATGCGGGCGATGCGGGCCCGGACGACGGCGCCGTTGCTATCGCTGTACTCCGGCGGTTCCGGCAGCGAGCCGCTGCGGTCGTCGAGCCAGGAGCGGGCAGCACCCACATCCGCGAAGGCGCCCTCGCGCATCGAGTAGGTGCCGGCATCGTGGTCCCACTCTTCGTGGAAGACACGAATCGGTGCCTGACCGGCGCTGGAGTCGCGGGTCAGCGTCCAGGTCTCGCTCGGGTTGAAGTCCGAGGTGTGGGTGTCGAGGACCTTGTAGCGAGTGCCCGACTCCCGGATCTGCTGTTCCACCTGAACAGTGAGGTCGTCGGCGGGCTTGACGTAGTCGCCGCCGACCAGAGCGATGCGTTCGGGCGGGCAGCCTCGTTCGACGAGCCAGCTCTGGGCGAAGGACGCTGTGGCGTGGTGGCTCGTCTCCAGCGTGAACGTGGACTGGCTGAGGTCCCGCGCGACCGTGATCGCAACGAGCTGTGGCGAGCCGGGGATTCCCCACGTGAGCGATCGGTCGTGGGCGAGGACGAAGCTGTGCGAGCCGTTGGGAGTGGAGTGGTGCTGGGCCAGGGCCGTCAGGTCACTGAACCAGAACCTGTCCATCTCCTCCTCGGAGGCGTCATCGGCGGGCGCGAGTCCGTCGAGGTCGAGATCGAAGGCGTCGTTCACGCCGCCACCCCTGACTGCTCGGGCGCCGGGGTGGCCAGCACGCGATGGTTGAGCCGGTTGGCGCTGGTCGCGCAGGCCGCGAAGGGGCCGTCGGGGGCACGCAGGTGCGCCAGCGTCTGGTCCAGGTGGTCGCGGTGCCAGGTCGACGGACCGGACAAGCCGGCCTCCGTATCGGTGAACTGCTGCCACGCGAGCCAGAGCGCGTGGAGCCGGGCGACGGCCTCCAGGTGCTCGTGCCACTGGGCGCACCACGGCCGAGTCGTGCTGATCTCCCGGCCGTAGACCGGGAGGAAGAGGTAGTTCACCCAGTCGCTGAGGGCGGTGAGTTCGACTGCGTACGCCTCGCCGCCCAGGGCGAGGATGAACACCGAGGCGGGGCCGTCGATCTGTTTGGGGTCGGCCGCCCCGGCTGCCGAAGCGCCGTCCGCCTGCTGGCTGGCAGCGGGTGCGGGATCGGGTTCGGAGCCGAGGCGGTCGAGGATGACGCCGTGCCGCCTTACCTCGGCCATGGTCTTGGCGAGGGTGCTGGCGAGGTCGTCGAGGTCCCCGTCGGGGACACGGAACGGCTCCGGGTCGGGGGTGGTCGGGCTGGTGTCGGACATGCGGGCGTTCTCCATCTGTGAGACGGCGACATGCCCGAGAGGATCCGGAGAATCCGCGGTTTGGTCCTGCCGAGAAGACCCGGTAGTGGGGCGCTACCCGCCTGCGCAACGAGGGCAGCGCGGAAAGGGCGGTGCCAGCAACTGCAGTGCGCGCGAAGCCTGTTGGGGGACGACGCCGTTGCCGAGCGCGGTGAGCTGCGCCGGGCGTCCGAGCCCCGGGGTGGCGGTGACCCAGCCGGTGTCCAGGCCCTGCATCCACTCGACGAAGTCGGCGCGGAGCCGCCCGGCCGCGTCGGTGGGGGCCGGTGCGGGGCGGGTGGCCCTCTCCCATCGGGCGATGGCGGCGGCGTACGCTCCCCATCGCCGGTCTGCTCCTCGGCCGGAGGGGTCGACTCCGTCCAGAGCGGGAGGACCACCGCTGACAAGGGAGGACGCCACCCCTTGCCAGGGAGGCGACCCGGGGCCGTGTCGCTGGCCCTCGGCATGGGCAGCAGCGACGCGGCTGCGCTGGGCAGGGTCATGTCCCCGTTGCCGTGCCGCTGGTTGGGCGAGCCCTTGATCCTGTCCGACGCCTTCGGTGTCGGTTGCAGGAGCCACTCGACCTCGTCGGCCAGGTTCGGGCCGTGGCCCCCGTCCTTCCTCTTGGAAGGGTGTTGGGAGCCGCCGTTCTTGCCGATGTTGCTGGTCGGCGTCTTGAGCAAGGTGTCCGGTGGGCCAGGCGGCGAGGAAGGTCCGCTCGCGGCGGTGCGGGGCCCCGATGTCGGAGGCGCGAAGCACGAGCCACTTCGCGTCGTACCGGAGATCGGCCAGGGATCCGAGTACGGCACCGAGTGCCCGCAGAGGAGGCTGACCTGTGGTGTCTCCCAGACACCACGGGCAGGGTTCCACGTCGCCAGGGGAACCGGCGGGGGAGGTGAGGAGGCCGCGCACATTCTCGATCACAACCAGGCAGGGACGGAGGGCCTCGACCGCACGGGCGACGTGCAGCCAAAGCCCCGAGCGGGTCTGGGCGTTGAGTCCGGCCCGGTGGCCGGCGACCGAGACGTCTTTGACAGGGGAAACCTGCCGTCAGGACGCACACCCGGGGCGCGGTGGACCAGTCGACGGTCGTGATGTCGCCCAGGTTGGGCACGCCCGGCCAGTGGCGAGCCAGGATGCGCGAGGCGTTCGGATCGACCTCCGCGTGTCAGGCCAGCGTGCCGCCGAGGGCGGACTGCACGCCCAGGTCGAGGCCGCCGTACCCCGAGCAGAGCGATCCGATGAGCGGGGGATGCGCGAGGGCGGTGGGCATGTCACCGCCCCCGCGTGATCCGGATCGGGGGAGCTGCGGGCGGGATGGCAGGGGGCGGGGGAGCGGGAGAGGGTGCCGCGGTGACGGAACGGCTGCGAGCGGCTTCGACGCGGGCGGGCGAGGGTGAGATTGCCGCCGCTGCGGCGCGCAGGCCCTCGCAGGTCTCGCGAAGGGCCTCGTCCGCGATACCGAGGGCGTTGCCCATCACCAGTCGGTCGTTCTCCTCAGCCTCGGGCTCGTCGCCGAGGTGCAGGGCCTGGTCTCGGGCGGAGAGCCGGTGCGCCACGGTGCCGAGCGCGGACGCCGCCTCACACGCGGGTCGGATGGCGGCGGCGAAGCCCGTGACGGCCGGGGAGGTGTACCCGTCCCGCCTCTGCTCGGCATCACGGAAGAGGACCTCGTCGGTCAGATCGGCGAGCAGGATGCCGACGGCGGAGAGCTGACGGGCGACGGTGACGCTGTCCAGCGGGCGGTCGGGATCCCCGGTAGCCGGGAGTTTGCCGCGCACGGCGTTGAAGCTTGATGCCGTGGCGCGCAGGGCCCAGGCGTCGGTAGAAGAGGTGTCAGTCAAGGCGAACTCCAAGCGATAGAAAGGGACATGGCTGGACCGAGAGCGGGTTAGGGGTGGCCGCGCGCAGGCGAGCGGGCACTGGCCGGGGCGGGGACGGGACGGGTCCGGGCCGGGGGTGAGGGGGCCGGGTGCGGCGTGCTGCGGGCGCGGGCGGCCTGCACCCGGGCCGGAGGCGGCCCGCTCGCCAACGGGGTGGTCGACGGCTTCGGAGCCGGGCTGCCGTTCGCGGACTGCCAGCGGGCGCGCACCTCGTCGAGCGGGCCGAGCGCGTGCAGGGCGTGGTTGATCAACCGACCGGGCCCCAGGGCTTCGTCCTCGGCCAGAGCCCGGACGGCACGCGCGGAGGCGGCTGCGGTACGCGTGAGCGAGGAGCGCATCACCCGTTCCCCGAGCCATTCGGCGCTGCCGGGGACCATGCCGTCGCAGATGGCGGTGAGCTGCTCGCCCGACAGCGTGCCGTCGGCCAGGAGGCCGCGCCGCTGGGCTTCCCAGAGCAGGGTGATCCGGTCGATGGGCTCGCCCCGGTGGTGCAGCGCGCCGAGGCACCGGTAGAGCTGCCCGTGGGCCGGGTCGGCGAAGTCACCCGGCCGCAGCCAGGCCACCACCTCGTCCATGGCCCTGGGCTGTTCGGTGAGGACGGCCAGGAGGAACCGCTCGTCCTCGGCGACCTGGTCGGCTCGAACCGGCGGCGAGGCGGCCGGGGCGGTGGCCGGCGAAGTGGCGGGCGCGACCGGGCGCGGTTCGGTTCCCCAGCGCCGTGCAAGATCGGTGAGCACCCCGGTCAGGACATCCGCGGAGCGCAGCGCACCCTCGACCTCACCCCGCAGGGCGTCGGCCCGAGCCGCTTGGTGAAGGCGGATCGCGTGCTGGGCGACGGTGCGGTGGATCGCCCCCTCCAGCACCATGCGGCCGTACACCGGAGCGTGCTCGGGGCGCGGACATGCCTGGATCAGGGTGTGGGCGTACACCGCGGTCAGCCCCCGGACGTGGAGGCTGGCCTCGTCGATCGCGTCGGTCACCCACGACAGCGGCACCGGCCCGTTGGGGATGCCGACTGTGGGGTGGCCGTCACTTCGGAGCTTGCGGAGCGCGGCGAACAGAGCCTGGTGGACCGGCCGGTAGAAGTGATCCGGCGCGAGCCAGTCCAGGTGCGCGAGCTGGTCCGGGTCGAGGAGCACGGAGCCGAGGACCGCCTGCTCGGCGCTCAGCAACGGGTTCATCGCCAGCCCCGCGGATCGGAGCAGGAGGAGTCGCTCTGCCGGGTGTGGAGGTCGTGGATCGCCCGGTCGGCAGCGGCCATCGCCTGGGCGAAGTCGTCCAACACGGCGGTGAACGCGGGATCGGAGGCCGGAATCGAGCCCGCCCTGCCGACCAGCCACCACTGGCCGCCGCGCAGAACAACCGGCGAGCGCGGCAGCCGCCCGGGACGCGGCCTGGGCGCGCTCACGCCGACAGTCCGAAGTCGTCGTGCCCGATGGTCTTCGCGCGGGCCCGCTCGGTGATCGCCTTCGTGGCGCGGGCGGAGGCCGGCCCGACCACCTTGGCGGAGGGTTCCTTGTACCAGGGCTTGAGGTTGAGCATGGCGACCCGGATACCGGTGGCCAGCAGCAGCACCTTCCCCTTCGGAAGGGCACGGATCGCGTCGGGCGGCAGGATCCGCTCGGTGCGCATGCTCACCGAGGTGGACTTGCCGCTCTCGCTCGTCGACACCGAAGTCGTCTGGACATCGTGATCGCCGACCTGCCGACTGAGTCGGTCGGCGAAGTCTGCGTCGTCGATGCCCGACCCGATGATCTTGACGGTGGCGGCGGAGTACAGAGCGTCCATGCCCGCCTCGCCCCAACACCGCTGCCCCTGACGGTAGGACTGCAGGATCGTCATGGGGATGACGCCCCGGCTGCCCAAGTGGCTGTAGAGGTCCGGGAGATCCGAGATGCGGCACACGTTGGCGGCTTCGTCGAGGACACACAGGGCGGGCGGATCGAGCCGCCCGCCCGAGCGCTCAGCCACGATCACGGCCGCGCGCATCACGGCGTCGGCCGCCGCCGCGATGATCGCGCTCGCGCTGCCGCCGCCGTCCTTGCTGAGCAGATACAGCGTGTCCCGGGAGGCGGCGAAGGCGAAGGGCTTGAACTCGGGGAGGTCCTCGTTCGGCGTGACCCAGGCGGCCACGTCCGAGTCGAGCAGGCAGCTCGCGTACTGCCTCGCCGTCTCGAAGATGCCGTCGCGGGTCTCGGTCGCGCCGGAGACGGTGCCCTGGAGCTGGGCGGCGACCGCGTCGTGTCCGGCGTCGGTCAGCAGGTCCACCGGGGTGCGGTCGGCCGGGGTGGCGAGCCAGGCCAGAACGTCGGTGATCGGCCGCCGGTGGCTGGCGGCCGCCAGGAACAGGGCGCCGAGGGTGTTGCTCGCGGCGGTGGACCAGAAGTCGGAGCCGCTCGACTCGTCCACGCTCGCGGCGACGAAATGCCCGGCGAGCCGCTTCGCCCCGGCCAGGTCGCGGGCGTCGGCCAGGATGTCCCACCACATCTCGCGCGGATGGTGGGCGATCTGCTGGGGGTCGAGGGTCCAGATCGTGCCGACTTCTGCGCGGGCGTCTACCGTCGCGGTGAAGGCGTCGTTCGCAGCCTTGTTGCTGGTGAGCAGGACCGGGCCGGGCGCCGAGAGGATCGCGGGGATCGCCAGTCCGGAGGTCTTCCCGCTTCGGGGAGCCATGATCGCGACGATCACGTCCTCCCAGGAAGCGCGGACCTCGGCCCGCCCCGGGGCGAGGGTGCCGAGCAGGATGCCGCGGTCAGCGGGAGCGACCTCTTTTACGCTCCCGGTCGCTGAGGGACGGCCGCAGGCTCTTCGACTTGGCGGTGATCTCCTTGTCCAGCAGCGGCGCCAGGTCACCCTTCCGGGCGAGGCCGCTCTTCGAGCCGGAGCGCCAGCGCATCCACAGCACCAGGCCGGTGGTGATCAGGGCCAGGGTGAGCAGGCCGGGGACGACGCGTGCGCCGACCCGCAGCGCGGTGGTGCTCAGGGACGGCCACAGCACATCGGGGTGCAGCAGGGCGTCGGTGGCGCGGAACGGGGCCCACGGTCCGCTGCCGACAAGGGAGTTGGTGACATTGCCCGTCAGCCAGGCGAGGGAGCCGAAGGCCATGGCGGCGCCGAGGACGCCGAACAGGAGGTAGAGGAGCGCGTCCGACCCGGTGGTGGTCGAGGGCGCGCTGGTACGAGGGGAGGGCACGGCGGTTCCTTGGGGGTGCGAGCGGGCGGGGGCGGGGCGCGCTCGGCTCTCGTACTCCTCACGGGCCAACTCCTTGTGGATCGAGGACGTTTCAGCAGCGGCGGGCGGCGGGGCGTGCCGCGGACAAGGGCAGGGGCGGCGCAACGCCCGGAGGGTGCTGGTCGGCGACGACGGTCGTCGGGGGTCGACCTGCGGCGAGGGGTACGGGCAGCACGCTGCCGGCCCGCTTGGGGATCCGGAGAGAAGCCGGTACCGGGGCTGCGGCGGTACCGAGGGCGTCGTCGAGTAGTTCCCATGTCCGCAGGACGTTGACCGTCTCGTGATGCCTGGGGTCGGTCCGCTCGGCGGGACAGGCGGCGACCCGCCCTCGGCGATCCCCAACTGCTCCTGAACGTCCCGGAGCATGCCGTGGGCGGCGGCCAGCCGCGTCCAGGTCTCGAAGGCGGGGTGGTGGTGATCGGATGTTGTGCTGCATCGCGATGCCGACGGTGTCGCCGATGCTCGAGTAGAACTCGGGCACGAGTGCTCCATGGTGGTTGTCTTGGGCGACCTGGCAGTGGGTGCCGGATTACCGCTGCGGACCAGGAGCGTGCGGCGGGCGGACGGCCGCGCTGGAATGCGCCGCTTCGACGCCGAGGGCCGCGGGGACCTTGGCGTTCGCCGCAGCCGGGGACGTGGCCAGCGCGGCGCCCCAATGGTCGGACAGATTCGGGGAGTGCGTTCGCGTCTCGGTCTGAAGCTGCTGTGGGTTGCCGACACGGCGCAACTCGACCTCGGAGTCGACGAGTTCAGACTGAGCAGAGCTGACGAACTCGGAGGCGAAGCCGAACCGGTCCGCGAGCGCGTACGCCTCGTCGTCGAGGTCGTTGATCTGCTCGCCCGCTGCCTCCAGCGCTTCTCGTACGCGCTCCAGAGCACCGTGTTCGGGGTGAAGAAGGTGGTCGACGGCTTGCTGGAGGTCGGCCCCGTTATCGGCCGACCTGATCCGGTCCGTGATCTGGAGAAGTTCCGCGCCGGCGGCGTAGGGCCCGAGGGGGTGTGCCGGAGGACTCATCTGGGCCATGTCGAGGGAGGAAGGGAGGTCGACGCTGTAGCGGGCGGCGCGGAGCATTTCGGCTGCGTGGGTGGCGATGGCGACCTTGTCGGCGACCGGGGTGGTCGTGGGAAGGCGATGTCGTCGGCCGTGCCAGTCGTCGATCTGCTGGAAGCCGGCGTGCTTCAGGAGTGAGGCGGAGAGGTCGTCGGTGGCTCCCTTCGCCACGACGCTGCCGCTGAACTCGGAAGTGATGGTGATCGAAGGGGCAGGCACGTGGGTCTCCTGGGCGCGGGGGTCGGGTCTGGAGCGGCGGGCTGGTGCCGCTAGCTCGAAGGCGAGCGGCACAGTGAGGACCCGGTGAGTGGGCTCAGGGAGAGAGTCCGCAGATTCCGGGGTTTGGGCCTGCCGGAGATCGCTGGTAGATGCCGCTGCTTGCGCGGGGAGCCCAGATCGCCGACGGGAGAAAGGGGACCGGTGTCCCGCCGTAGCGGGACACCGGGCGGTCAGAAATGGGGATTCTCGGTCGGCCGGTCAGCCTCGGTGGCGGCCTGGAGCAGCTCGGTGAGGTCGTCCGGCTCGGAGGAGCGGTGAGGTCGGCCTGGGGCGCGGTACTGGCCTTTTGACCAGTCCGTTTCCCCAGGCCGCCTCCCGAACCGGACGTGCCCGTTACCAAGCATCCGGCTCTCCACTGTTTCGTGGCGTCAGGCGAGTTGCCGTGCCAAATACTCGGCCCATGGGGTTGGAATTCTCTCGCCGCGGAACCGGTAGCGAGTTACTTCCCTCGATGCGGCCAGATAGAGTCGCACGTTCTCCGTGGGGTCTGCCCACAGCCATCGATCGAATTGATACCGACGCCGTAGTTGCTTCCTGCTGGCACGGCGGTGCTTCTTCCGCAGCCACCTTCCGACGAGCCACCACACGTAGTGGCTGAGGTAATGGAAGGTGTGCGACGAAACGCCGTGCTGGAAGTACGCAGTCCATCCCCGCAGCACCTGATTGATCCGGCGTAGCAGGGTGCCGAGCGGGACGTTCGTGGTCTGTTTCGCGATGGCCTTCACCTTGTGCTTGACCGACGTCAACGCTTTGTCGGACGGCCAGGTGTAGACGTATCGCTTACGACTTCCCTTCTGGATCTGCCGCTGGATACGGAAGCCGAGAAAAGTGAAGCCCTCGTCGATGTGGACGACATTCGTCTTCTCCTCCGATAGACGCAGTCCCATCGGGGAGAGGATCTCTGCAGTTCGGCCCCGGATCGCTTCAGCGTGCGCTTTGGTCCCTGCAACCATCACCACAAAGTCGTCGGCATACCGCACGAGGCGGTAGGTCGCTCCTCCGCGACGACGGAGCCGGGTCCGCGCATTGCTGTCGCGTCCGGCCCTCTGCCACTGCTCGGCGAAGAACTCGTCGAGCACGGACAAGGCAATGTTGGCCAGCAGAGGCGACAGAATGCCGCCCTGCGGAATGCCGGTGTCGGTGCGCCTGACCAGCTGGCTCTCGGAGAGGATGCCAGCTTTCAGGAACCCCTTCACCAGACCCAGGACGCGCTTGTCTGCGACGCGGTGTCGCACCCGGCCCATGAGGGCCGTGTGGTCGATCTCGTCGAAGCACGCCGTGATGTCCGCCTCCAGGACCCAGTGGTAGATGCTGGTTCCGTAGTGGTGGATCTCAGCGATGGCGTCCTGAGCACGCCGGTTCGGGCGGAAGCCGTAGGAGCACGGCTTGAAGTCCGCCTCGAAGATCGGCTCCAAGACCAGCTTGAGAGCCGCCTGCACCACCCGGTCCCGCACCGTCGGAATGCCCAGCCGGTGCACCTTGCCGCCGGCCTTCGGGATCATCCGCTCACGTACGGGCATCGGGCGGAACGCCCCGGTCTTCAGGTCGGCCCGCAGCACGGCCAGAAACTCCTCCAGGCCGTAGCGGACTTCGACACCGGTGGCGGTCAGCCCGTCCACCCCTGCCGAACGGGCTCCCCTGTTGCCCCGCACCCGGCTCCACGCAATGAGCAGGAAGGCCGGGTCACAAACGAGGTTGAACAGATCATCGAACCTCTGCGACGGATCATCCGTCGCCCAACGATGCAGCTTGGCCTGGATTCCCAGTACCCGGCGTTCGGCCTTCATCAAGGCCCACTCCAGCTCGTCGGTATTCACCCACGACCTCCTGGCATTCCAGCACCTGCACTGCGCAACAGCTGCCGCCCTTCGCCATGTGGACGGCTTTCCCGCCCTCGGACTACTACGGCGGCTCCGTCCCACTGCACGACTTCCGGTCGACGACGGACCTGGCCACTCCCGCACTGGAGGTGCGGACAGACGGCGGGCCGCGCAGCGGTTCCCACGTTCACCACAAACCGATCGGCGGGGGGTGCCCAGCTCTTCCCCGGCAGCATGGCCACGCCTACGCCGCAGACCTTCGGCGTGACTCCCGACGACAGCAACAAGAACTGCCGCCGGGCGCGCTCCGTCGACCAAATACTCGGCGCCTACTGCAATCCAGCCCATATCCACCAGATTTGAGCTGGCGGTGGAGTTACGGGGGTTCAGCCACTGGTTCACTCGCGTTACACCTCTCCGCCTTGCTTGCCGCACCCAGGCCGTCTGGTAGTTCCGGCCCGTCACGGCTTTGTCAGGGCTGCTTTCCGCCCTCCCCGGCGTCTCCCGGATCGGACTGCCCTCAGCTTCACCACCCCGCTGCGACGGGACGGCGGTGGAGTCCTTCCACCCCCACTCGGTTACGTGGCGCCTCGTGGCGCACCTGGTTGATCCACCATCCGGCACGGGTGACGCTACGAACGGCTTCCTCGATCCCTTCCCACACCGTCTCGGTGGTGTCGCCGTCGAGGACCAGGGCGGTGTAGGCGGCTGCCAGGACCTGGTGACGACAGCGCACAGCCCAGGCGACGGCCCGTTCGGTCCCCTCCAGAGGGGGCATCCGGTACTGCTGCGACCAGTCTTCGGACTCTGCCTGCTCTTCGGCCCGCTTGGCCTTCAGTCAGGCCTCCTTGTCCGTCTCGTCGCCCACTTTGGAGGCGCGCCAGCAGTCGGTGCACTCCTGCTTTGCGAGCCACTCGGCGAAGCCCGCACGACGGTCCGCCGGTCGGTCGGACAGGTCGCGGTCGGCCTGGTGACCGCAGGTGTGGTTGATCGACCAGATGGTCTTCACGACCATGGAGCTTTCTCCTGACGGGAGTTGGATCAGAGGGGGCGGGAGAACGTGATGCGGGGGTCGACCGGCCGGGCCGCCGCAGCTGGGGCGATGGGTGCGGGGACCGGTGCCTTGCCCGGGAGGCCGGCGCGGGCTGGGCTGGCGGCGAGCGCGGCAGCGCTGACCGGAGATGCGCGGGGAGTGCCCTGGTCGCGCTCACGGGACGTGATCGTCGCGGCAGCATGGCGAGGACGGGCTGCTGCGTCCTGAGCGAGATGGGGCTGCACCGCGACCTGAACACCGGACCGGTGCAGCGACAGCGTGGCGCTGGCGACCTTCCCCAGGGCCTCGTCACGGTTGGTGGTGGTGGGCAAGGTGTAGATGTCCAGGCTCGGGTTGTGCCGCCAGCCGTGCTTCGCCAGAGCGGGTCCGGTGAGCCCGGAGGCACGGTCGTCGATGGCCGCGACGATGCCGAGCTGCGGATGCTCGGCGAAGGCGACATCGGGTTCACCAAGCGGGACCCGATCGCGGACAGGCGACGCATCGGGTGCCAGCGAGGGATCGAGCGCCGCGTCCACGTCGACCCGGTAGCCGGACTTGCGCAGCAGCTCGACTGCTCGGCTCGTACGGCCCTGTCCGTCACGTTCCTGGTTGGCCAGCGCGTACAACGTCGGCTCGTCCGGAACGGGGTGAAAGTCGAACCCCTTCAACATCCAGGTGCTGGCCGCGAGGTTCTTCGGGTTTGCGGCGACGATGCCGTAGGCGGGGTGATGGCCGAAGGCGACATCGGGCAACACGTCGTAGTGGCTGGGCATGACGAATCCATCCGGGGTGGGCGCGGTCGCAGTGGTGGTCGAGGGGCGAATTACTTCTGCCGATGCGGTACACGGAGGACTCCAAAGCGGTGGGCGGTCAGCGACCGGGGGCGGACGAGGGGCGTGCGGACGGCAGCACGGTGGGGGCGGACGACTCCGCCGGCAGACGGAGCGGGGTCGTGCGCTGTCCGACCGACGGTGAAGGTGCGCGAGCTGCGCTCACCTGTGGCGAGACGGAGGTCGACGGGGCAGTCCTGTCCGCATGCGCCCGAGCCTTGTTGGTGGGGGCGGTGTGGCGGTCAGTCAGAGGGCTGGGGTCCAAGAGGGCTGGATCGCACGCGAGGTTGAAGCCCTCGGCCTGCAACATGGCGAAGGCCCGGGTCACCACTAGTCGCTGTTCGGCCGGGTCGGTCATGGACGAGGGCAGCCAGTGGTAGTGGTCACCGCCGAGCGCCACGGCGGAGACGAAGCCCGCGCGGTGGAGCACAGTGCCGGCGGCGTGTTCCTCAGCGGATCGCTCATGCTCCCGGCGCGGAGGCACACCGAGTCGGTCCAAGCGCGCGTCGACGGCAGTGAGCAGGTTCGGGACGTTGCCGCCGTGCCGGGCGTGGGGGCCGTCGGGCTCCGAGTCGTAGATCACTTCGTACACCGCGGGCTCGGCGGACCGGTGGCGGGTCACCATCCAGCTCTCGGGAGCCCCGGCGTGATCGGAGGACGGTTCCTGCGGGGGCGAGATGATCAGCGAACTGCCGTCGGGAAGCTCGGCGTTGACGATGTGGTCGCTGAGGCCGTACTCGACGGTGCACTCCAGGCCGCGCTGCCGGAGGGGAGCGGTGAGGTAGCCGTACCGGTGGTCCCGTTCGGCAGCGTCGTCCGCAGGCGGGAAGGACGTCGTGTTGATCCAGGCGAGGACACGTGATCCCTCCTGCTCGAAGGTGATGAGGGCTTTATCGGGGTGCATGGGTTCTCCGTTGCCGGATGCCTCCGGGCTGGCGGCGTGAGCCGCAGGCGCGCCGAGGCTGGAAGGGGAGCGGTGGCCCATGAGGATCCGGCGATCGGCCGGTTTGGTGCTGCCGCGACTCGGTGTTAGGAGCGGGACCTGCCTGGGGCTGGGGGATTCGGCGCCGGGGGCGCAGGAGGCGAAGCCGGCAGGACGCCGCGAGCGCCAGGAGTGGACCGGGCGAGAGCTACGCGCGTACGTTCGGTCCGCGAGGGCTGTTCGGCGTCCACCCGGTTGGCCAGGTATTCGGCGGCCCGGACGAGCGCCGGGCCCTGGTGGGACAACTCGTCCGCGTAGTGCCAGCCCTCGGAATTGCGGTGCTCCTCCGCGCGCTCCTGGTAGAGCGTCCGTGAGCCCGGGAGCGAGGCGTCCATGAGCGCCATGATCTGGTCCCACTCGTGCCGGAGCTGTCCCGCTCGCACCAGAGTGGTGTCGATCCCGCGCAGGCGGCGGAGGTCTTCGCTGATCGGTCCCTCGACGTAGTCAGGGCCGTCTGCGGCGGCGCGGACCCCGGCCAGCACCTCAGGGCCGTGGTCAAGGAAGACCTCGGCGTGCTTCCACGCTTCGGCGTCGCGCTTCACCTGGCCGTCCGCGTAGCCCTTCTCGTCCATGGGCCAGCCGTCCTCGTCGCAGAAGGAGTCCGAGACCGCGTCCCATGCGTCGGACGCCTGGTTGATGCCGGCGGCGGCGGAGGCCAGTGCCGGGAGGTGTCGCCGCCACTCCAGGTGATCGGTGCTCGCGGACGGCTGATTCTCGGACGGTGCAGGCGAATTGGAAGGGGTAGACATGATCGATCTTTGTTCCTGTGCGGGTCGTCACCGTGAGCACGGCAGCGAGCGGATGGAGGTCGGAGGCAGAGGAGCAGACCTCACGTTCGGCAGACCGGCGGAAGGCCCTCGTGCCGAGACGGCTGGAGAGGTGCGGCTCGCCGCTGCCGCTCGCCGCGAGCGGATCTCGTGTCCCGCACCCTCCCGCACGAGGTGCAGCTCCTCGCCGAGATCGGCCAGGCGCTCGGCGAGCGCGTCCAGCTCGGCAGCGCTGCCGCGGGCGCCATGGGTGCGGCACCACTCCGAGGCGGCTTGCAGTGTCTGGTGCAGCCGGGCCACTGCGCCGAATTCCCCAGTGAGGGCCGTGGAGAACGCCTCCTCGAACTCCTCGTGCCGAGCGGCGGCGAGATGGTCGCTCGCGTCGGCGGTCGGTGTGCCGACCCGCGGACTCGCAGCCGGAGTTCGGACGTGTCCGGACGGTCGGTGGTCTGACCGCGATGCGGTTGAAGCCAAGAGGTAACTCCCTTACAAGGCAAGCTGGTTGGGCTAGGCGGTCATGCGGGCGTCGGTGTCGAACAGCTCGCCCTCTGCCGGGTGCAGGATGTGCTGCGTGATGAAGGAGCGGCCGGCGACCTTCCACAGGCCCCGGCCCTTGGTCAGGGCGGACACTGCCTGGGTCTCGACGCCGGTCAGGCCGAGCAGCGACGCGGCGGCAGAGAGTTGGTCGGGCTCCTGGCGGTAGATGATGCGGGTGGAGCAGTCGGCCAGGAGGCCCTCGGCGAGCACCCGGCCGCGCGAGCCGGCATCGCCAGCCGAGAGCAGGTCCGACAACCGGTGGATGACCATGAGGTTCGCGATGCCAAGGCCACGGCTGAGCTTCCACTGCGACTGCATCCGTTCCAGCAGGCCGACGTGCCGCATCAGCCGCCACGCCTCGTCGTAAATCACCCAGCGTCGGCCGCCGTCAGGGTCAGCGAGGGCGGACTCCATCCACGCGCTCGCGCAGGTCATCGCGAGGACCAGGGCGGTGTCGTCGCCGGAGCCGCCGAGGCGGGAGAGGTCGATGGACAGCATCGGCGTGGTCGGGTCGAAGGCCACTGTCGAAGGGGCGTCGAACATGCCGCTGAGGTCGCCGTGCACCAGGCGGCGCAGGGCGTGCGCGAGGTCCTGAGCCGCGGGCCCCAGGTGCCCGGCCTGGTGGCCGAGGGCCCGATCGAGGCGCTCGGGTGAGCCGAGGGCGTGCGCGATCTCGCCGAGCAGCGGCACCGTGCCACGGGCGGCAGCCTCGGCGACGACCAGGTCGAGGGCGAGGTCCAGGGCGGTGTGCTCCATCGGCAGGAGATCACGCTTCAGCACGGTGCGCGCCAGGCTGGCCAGGAGGAGCAGGCGGCGCTTTCGGACCTCGGTCGCCCAGTCGTCCTCGCTGACGGAGGAGGGCCGGGCCGGGGCGTCCAGCGGGTTCAACCTTCCCGGCAGCCCCGGCCCCAGCGCGATGCTGTAGCCGCCGAGGGCCTGCGCAACACCGGTCCACTCGCCCTTCGGATCGCAGGGGATATAGATCCGGTAGCCGTGGGCGATCGACCGGGTGGCGATGGACTTCGCCAGTGCCGACTTGCCCATGCCGATGATCCCGGCGAGGACCGCGTTCGGGTTTGTGAAGCCCTCGATCCGGCCGCTGCTGTACAGAGAGAAGGGGTCGAAGCAGAACGCCGCTTCGGCGTGGACGTCACGACCGATGAAGATCCCCTCCGCCCCCAGGCCGCCCTCGGCCACGAAGGGGTAGGCGCCGGAAGCCGTGGCGGTGGTCATCCGGTGGGCGGGCAAGTTGAGCTTGCCGCCGCGGGCCGAGGCCGGACCGGGACGACCTGACGGCGGATAGGTCGGCCGCAGCTCCGGGTCGACGGCCACCTCGGCGCGGTGCTTGGGCGGTGTTTCGGCGAGGCGGGCCTGGCGGCGGGCCTCCGCGAAACCGGCTCGGGCGGCCCTGTGCTCGGCAAGTGATGCCTTGTGCGGCACGTACACGGGAGAGGCGCTGGCGCGAGTGCGGGGCATGAACGTTCTCCAGACGGGGGTGGTCAGCGGCGGACGAGGCCGGTGAACGGGGTGTGCAAGTCGGCCGGGGTGGTGCGGCGGCGCACCAGGTGCGCGGTGCGCTGGTGGCGCTGGCAGATGGTCAACTCCGGTGCGCCTTCGGGCAGTCCGGCCTTGCACGCCTCGGGTTCGGGCAGCTCGCCGGAGTCCTGCCGGGGCGCTGCGTGGTAGGCGGCGTGGACGTGGTCGGCGGCCTGCCAGATCCGGGTGCGGGCGGTACGGAGCTGGTCTCCTTCGACCGGAACGAGCGGACCGGTGCGGCCGGTATGGGCATCCAACAGACCGTGCAGGGCGACGAGGTGAGCGTGCAGAGCGTCCAACTCGACGCGGGTGGTGACGAGCGGGCCACCGGGGATGTTGAGCGCGCGATGGAAGTCGAGCGCGGCGGTGGCGAAGGGCACGAAGTCCTGCGTGGTCGGGCTGGCGGTGCGGGACATGAGAGCGCCCTTTCGGAGTGAGGGAAGGCGGGCGTCAGACGGCGAGCGCGAGCGGCATGGCGGCGGCTGTGAACGCTTCGGCCTGCTGCCAGGTCAGCGGCCGGACGTCGAGCTGGGCGCCGACGGCGGCGGTCTCCACGACCGCGCAGGCGGACCGGAGTTCTTCCTCGGATTCGGCCGAGACGGTCAGCAGCCCCGTCAGGGCGACATCGGCGTGGCCCGCGATGAGCTGACGCTCGCGGGACTTGATGTCCTGGTACTCGATCGAGTCCGCCTCGGAGTCGACCTGGCCGCGCCGGGCCCGCTCGGCGGCATCGGCGATCACGCTGGCCTTCTTGCGCTGGACATCGCGCAGCGCGGCGTCCAGTCCCTTCGGCTCGTAGGAGAGCGACAGCGTGCGCCGGACACCGCCGGTGAACAGGAGCTGATGCAGGAAGCCGGCCGAGGTCTCGGTCCGGGGCCAGTTCTCCACCCAGTACGTGGCGTGGACGGCCGAGTCGGTCGCGATGTGGTCCGCCTTCTCGACGACCACGACCGGTCCGGCGGCGGCGGGCTCGGCCTCGGGACGACCGGCGGTCGACCACCGGTCCAGCGTCGCGAGGGCCTTCGGGTCGTAGGCGGTGCGCACGACGGCGGTGATCTCGCGGGCGGTGAGCCAGCCGGTGGGGTTGAGCCCGGCGGTACGCGCGGCCTGATCGAATGTGGAGGTGAGCTGCGCCAGGACGCTGAAGGACCCGGTCAGACCGCCGCCGGCCTGGTTGATCAGCCGTCGAGCCGCCTTGGTGTCCAGCGACACCGCGACGTACGCCTCGTGCGGGGCCGCCGCCGGGCCCGCGCTCTGGATGAGCTCGCTGTAGATCGTGCCGGCCATGGGGGCGTGAGGCTGGCCGTGCTCTTCCCAGTAGCGGCGCAGGGCGTCGCCGGAGTCCGGGACAGTGCGCTCGATCACCTGGATGCGGGCGACCTGCCCGGTGCGGGCGAGCGCGGCCAGCGCACGTCCCCAGCCGCTGACATTGGCCTGCTGGGTGCCCGGGTCGAGCAGCGCGTAGGCGCGGGAGGAGACCTTGACCACGGCCGTCAGCGTGCCGCTGTGCGGATCGTGGACCGCACCGTAGCGGCCATCGGGAGCGGTGACCACGCGCAGGCTGGCAGCGGTGCCGGGAAGGTGGAGGAGCCCTTCGCGGGTCGGTCGGCGGGAGGGTCGGGTGAGCCAGACGAGCTGGCCTCGCATCCGGCGCAGAACGTAGCGGGTGACGATCGGAGCCCAGTCCGCCAGGGCACGGCCCCGGTGGCGGACGAAGACGAGGAGGGCGATCACGGCCCAGAGCGGGATGAGCTGAAGAGCGCCGACCACGCCGCGGGTGAGGACCACGGCGAGAAGGAGAAGGCCGGTGAGGCTGGCGACGATCAGTTGCGGGGCGGTCAGTCCGAGCAGGATGCCGCGCCTGCTGCGGTGGGGGAACTTCACGGTGGCCGTGGTGGCTTCGGCCTGGTGCTTGCCGGACATGGTGGTTCCAGACGGTGGGAGCGGGCGGAAGGCGGGGCGCGCGGCGCTCTTCTGTAAGTCATGGCGAACTCCTCTACTAGATCGGAGAGTTGGAGGGGGCGGGCCGTGGAGTACAGCCCGCCCCCGGCTGTGCTGTGTCAGGGACCCGACGGCGTCGAAGACCCGGTGGCCTAGCGTCCGGTGGGAGACGGCGGCGCGGTGCCCGTGTACGTCATGCCGCCGCCCGGTGGCGACGTGCCGGCGTGCCGATCGGAGCTGCCGGCAACACGTTGGACGCGCGCCTCGGAACCGTCCTCGCCGGGACGCGTGATGAGCGGTGGGATCCCGGGTCGCTGGATCAGGGCTCGGCCCTTGTCGCCGGTGGCGTTCGGGTTCTCGCCGTACCGGAAGCGGGTCTGCTGCTTGGGCGGGCCGGCGTCGATTCCCTCCTTGCTGAGGTTGCCGCCGGAGGGGTTGATGCCGGAGGCGACGCCGTCGGTGCCTGCGCCGGGGACCTTGTTGGGACCCTGTGGGGCGGGGGTTCCGGTCTTGGCCTGCATCGCCAGGGTGCCTGCGGTCTTCGCCGCTCCTGCGGCGACGGCCATGCCTGCGACGCTGGTGCGGTGCAGGTCGTCGTGGCCGCCGCCTTCGCTGGCCCAGTGGACGAATTTGTACGTCGCGTAGGGGCAGAGCAGTACGAGGACCATCACGACGATGCCCGCCATCGCGTCGGACAGGGCACCCATCCCGTCGCTGGTGTCGGTCTTGCCCATGGCGGAGACGCCGATGAGGAAGACGACGGTCATCAGGAGCTTGGAGACGATCAGGGTGGCGGTGGCCTCGATCCAGCCGCGCCGCCACCGCTTGGCGACCTCCCAGCCACCACCGGCCCCGGCGAACACGGCGAGGGCGACCATGATGAGCACGCCGACCTTGCGGGCGACCATGACGCCCCAGTAGAGGAAGGCGCCGATGGCACATCCCACGGCGACCAGGGCCGGGATGGCCCAGCCGAGGCCGTACATGGCCCCCAGTTGATTGACCTTGATCACGCGGCGGATCGCGTCGTCGATGGAGCTGTTGGCCGCCTGGAACAGGCCGTCGGACAGGGCGTCGACCACGGTGATGGCGACGGTGGTGAAGGCGATGGCGGAGAAGCTGAAGAGGACGCCGGTCATGGTTCCGAACGCCGCCTGAGCAAGGGCGCGTTCATCGCGTCGCCAGGCCGCGAACATGAGCTGGATACAGAAGATGCCGACGGTCAGGGCGAGCCCGATGGGCAGCAGCAGCTCGTAGTTGTCCCGGAACCATCCGGCGTTGAGGTCGATGGCGGTCGTCTTGTTGACGGCCTTGGCGGCGAGATCGGCCGCGCTGGCCGCCAGCTCGCCCGCCGACTTGGCGATCCACGCGCCGATGCCGTCGGTGACGGCCCCGGCGGGGTTGGTGGCGAAGTCGACGGCGCCGCACACCTTGTCCATCATGGGGAAGTCGCAGACTCCCATGGTGCTACCTCCTTTCTCGGACGGGGGTCAGGGCGCGACGGACGGCATGACGCCGACCAAGGCGCAGGGATGGTCGGGCCGGCACTGGACCGCGAGGGTGGTGGAACGGCTCTCAGCGCCGCCGTCGGGAGAGCCCTTCCAGGCGATCGACTGCTTGCCGGAGACCGTGACGGCGTAGACGTACGCCTGCGTGATCGCCCCGGGGTCCTCCTGAAGGGCCTGGGTGAAGGCGTTCGGGAAGTGCCCCTCGTGCACCTTGGCGGTGGCGAACTGCTTGTTGGCGGCCATCTCCTTCCACAGCATGCGTGAGGGGACGACCTTGTCGACCGACGCGGTGTCGGCGTACTTCGCCTCCTTGGTCAACCAGCCGTGCAGGGCCTTGCGCAGCTCGGCCCGCGAGTACGCACGGGTGTCGTAGGACCACAGCGCTGCCGCTGCTGCCTTCCCGTACGCGATCGGGTTGTGGGTCTTCGGCGGGGCCGGGAGGTCACGAGGGCCGGTGCGCGGCGTGGGAGGCCCGGAGGACGACGCGGATGGGGAGGCAGCCGTGGGCGAACTCGACGGCGGAGCTGAGGTGTTGGAGGGGCTCCTGCCGTCGCGGGTGAGGTACGCGGCCATGCCGGCGAGGGCGACGAGCACCACCAGAACGGTGGTGCCGAGCAACGCCCGGCGGCGCACGCGAGATGCGCCGCCGGGGTGGGTGGAGTGCTGAGCCATCAGTGGACCTGCGTCCCGAGCGTGCTGAAGAAGGCCACCACGCCGTTCGCCGCGCCCAGCAGAAGGGCCGCACCGGCGCTCACCAGCACGCCCTTCTTGCCGTTCGCCTCAGCCTGGTGACCGCCGGAGTGGTGGCCCCAGGCCCACACGCCCGCGCTGACGGCGAGGGCGCCGACCACGGCGATGAGGCCGAAGAGGTTGATGGAGCCCATCACCTGCTTGAGGACGGACAGGCCCGGCAGGCCGCCCTCGTTCGGCCTGATCCCGGGGTCGTAGGCGAGCTGTATGACCTGGTCAGCGAGATACATGGAGTACTCCAGTGCGATTTATGGCACGCCAAAGCCCGCTGGGGCGAAGCGGCGGTGCGAGGAAGGAGGGGAGGGGGAGAAGCGCCGGTCAGGCGACTCGGCGGGCCGCGAGAATCTGCGGCTTCCAGGACGCGAGGGTCGTGATGCGGACCACGTCGCCGGTGCGTGGGGCGTGGACGATCAAGCCCTGCCCGATGGCCATGCCGACGTGCTCGGGTACGGCGGCCGTCCCCTCGGTGAAGAGGAGGTCACCCGGCTGAAGTGCGTCGACCGACACCGCCTTGCCGTCCTTGACCTGTGTGTATGTCGTCCGCGTCAGCGTGACCCCGGAGGCCTTGTACGCCTGCTGCATCAGGGAGGAGCAGTCGCAGCGGCCCATGGCGTTCTTGCCGTGGGAGTTCTTGCAGGTCCCGCCCCACTGGTACGGCGTGCCGAGCTGGCCGAGCGCCCACCGGATCGCCGTCCGGACCTTTCGCGGAGCGTCGGCCGGGATCTTGTACTCGGCCGGCACCGCGCCGGGCGGGATGGTGCCGAAGTCGGTCCCGTCCCCGTCCGCTGAACAGCCGCCCGCGGTGCCGGACTTGCCGGTGTTGGCCGAGCCGGACGGAGAAGGGCTCGGCGACCCGCCACCAGCCTTCGGAAGCAGCGGCTCGATGGCCTTCTGCAGCGCGCTGGCCAGGGGCTCCCACTTGGCGTACGCCTCCGGGAAGCCCGACTTCTGCACTTCCTGGGCGGCCTGGGTGATCGAGAGAGACTGCCAGCCCGGGACCTGCTGGAGTCCTTCGTAGAACTTGGTCGAGGCGTGCACCGGGTCGAGGATCTGGTTCGCCGTACCCCAGCCCTGCGAGGGACGCTGTTGGAACAACCCCAGCGAGTCACGGTCGCCGTAGGTCAAGTTCCGCAGGCCGCTCTCCTGAAGGGCGGTCGCCAGAGCCACGACCTGCCCTCGGGCCGGGATGTTCATTGCGACGCCAGTGCCCTGGATCGTCTTGGCATTGGGCACCTGTTCGGCCGGGTCGTCCAGGCCCGGCACGGAGATCGAGCCCTTGCTGCCGCCGCCCAGGATGTTCTTCACCTGCGTGGCGACGGCCCCGGTATCCACGCCCCGTGCGCTGTCGGTTGAGCAGGGGGCGGTGGCGAAGGCGGTCCCGGCCGCGATGGCGAGGACCGGCGCGGCCAGCAGCAGTGGACCACTCGCGCAGAGACCGAGGACGGCTCCGGTGGTCTTCTTCATCGCCGCCGCCGGTCACCGAGGCGGTGGTGCTGGCCGGGTGACGGCGTTGGGTCGGGGCGCGGAGGTATCAGGGTGTGCTGCATCGCAGCGGCTCCTCGGTGTTGGTAGGAGACGCGGTGCCGACTTCTCGTGCAAAGCCGTCGGCACCGCGCCGATGTGTATCCGCCGCTCGGCGGGCCCGGGTCAGGGGAGTTGGTAGCTCCCGGACGCCGGTGTCAGGTCACGCGCGGCAGCCAGCCGCGCTCGTAATCTCAGGCAGTACACCGGGGCTCCTGACGGCGTGCGGAGAGGAAGAGGTCAACGTGCCTTCCGTACCTTTCAACTGGACGAGACAGCACGGATAAGCACAGGTCAGCGGGGGTGCATCGAGGCTCCTGCGCGGCGACACGGCGAGACAGTAGACCGGGATTCCGGCCGCACCAAACAACTCTCGGACCTGGGCCGACAGCGCGGTCCACCTCTTTAGGTCCGGCCGGAGATCGCCGCTAACCTCCGGCACAACTCCGCCCCGGAAGAACGCCGTTGAGGGCCGTCCGGAGCGAGCCCAGCCCCCGTCATGCCCTGAAAGAGGCCCTTCCCATGAGCTACACGCTGCACCGCGGCGACGCCCTGACCGTGCTGAAGTCCCTCCCGGACGAGAGCGTCGACGCGGTGATCACCGACCCCCCGTACAACTCCGGCGGGCGCACCAGTTCGGACCGCACCGGGCGTACCGCGCGGGCCAAGTACGTCACCAGCAACTCGGCCCACGACCTCGCCAACTTCCCCGGTGAGAACCGCGATCAGCGCTCGTACCGCTCCTGGCTGACCGAACTGCTCACCGAGTCCTACCGGGCCTCGACCGAGCACGCTGTCGCCGTCGTCTTCTCCGACTGGCGCCAGGAGCCGACCACGTCCGACGCCCTGCAGATGGCCGGTTGGACCTGGAGCGGCACAATCCCCTGGATCAAGCCCGCCAGCCGGCCGCGCAAGGGCGGCTTCAAGCAGTCCGCCGAGTTCATCACCTGGGGCGTCAAGGGCAGCCTGGCCAAGGACCGGGACCTGTACTTGCCCGGCCACTTCATCGCATCCCAACCGCGCAAGGACCGAGTGCACATCACCCAGAAGCCGGTCGAGATCATGCAGCAGCTCGTACAGATCTGCCCCGAGGACGGCGTCGTCCTCGACCCGTTCACCGGCAGCGGCTCCACGGGCGTCGCGGCCCTTCGCGAGGGGCGTCGCTTCGTGGGCGTCGAACTGTCCTCGCACTACGCCGACGTGGCCGAGCAGCGGCTCCGCGCCGAGCTGACGAAGGACGACTTCGCCCTGGCCGGACCGGAGGCCTGATCATGAGAGCGGAGAGACCGGGGCCGACGGGCCGCAGACACCGAAGGGCGGCTGGAGCATCGAGAAACCGATGCTCCAGCCGCCCTTCTCCTTAGTCAGGCCGCCTCGAACGCCCGCCGGATCAACGGCGCCGCCTTGTCCAGGTCGGCCGCCGAGACGAGGCGCACCTCCAGGTCCCCAGTCCCCAGGTGCCCGATGCCGCGCATGTCCCGGGTGAAGCCCTCCTCCAACGCGACCGTATCCGGGTCGAGTCTGAGGTACACCAGGATCGCCTCGTGCTTCGGACGGAAGATCACCGACGCGACGTTCACCAGCCGTCGGTAGGCGATGTAGTGCCGAAGCGGAGCCACTTCAACCTCGCCCCACGCTGTGAGCGCGTCGTCCAGCTCCTCGTACAGGTCTCGCAGAGACCCCGGGACGAGGCTGGCACTCACTGGCGGACGAGCCGCCGGTGCCGCCGGCGCGCAGCCGACCACCGCTTCCCGCCCCCGATTCCACCGGGATGAAGCGGCGGTTGGTGAGCCGGGCGAGGAGTCGACGAGCAGCAGGCTCAACAGACCGCCCTCGAAGACCCGGTAGCGCACCAGGTCGACCCGCTCGGGCAGCCGCTGCACGGCCACGCGATCGTGGTGGGAGAAGCTGGCCGCGATGCAGACCATCCTCGGCCGACGCCAGTCGATGGTCTCGGCGGCCTCTGCTCCCAGCACCTTGCGGACCAGCGCCTCGAACTCGTGGTGCGCCGACTCCAACCAGGACAGATAGGAGACGGCCTGCGACAGCACCCCGCTGTCGGAGCCCTTCTTGAACTCGATCACCACCGGGCTGCCGTTCTCGTCCAGCCCCAGGGTGTCGATCCGCCCCCGATGCCACGGACCAGTCGCGTACTCCGACGCCAGGAACCGGATGCCGAGCATCTGCTCCAAACCCGCCTCGACGCGACGCTGCAGCTCCACCTCCAGCGCCACAGTCGAGCCCCGAAGCTCGACATCCCGGCCCTCGGCATCCTGCCGGAACAGCATCAGCTCAGCCACCTAGCGTCCCCCTCCCGCGATCCGTACAAGAGAACCAATCGAAGTGGCCAGAGGGGTATTCCAGTTGGAGGGGAGTCGCCTGCCTTGGGATGGTCGGACCCCCCGAGATGGACAGCGCGTGCCGACCCGCGAGGGGTGCCCGCCGAGACAACGAGCAACAAGGTCGGGCCGGCGCTTGGCTCGCGGCACAGAAGTGCGTCCCGCGCGGCGGGCCCAGCCGGGCCCGCCTGTAACCGCGATGGTGCACCGTCAAGGTGCCCGGGGATGCGGGGCTCTCAGAAACCCAGTTGTCGGCGTCTGTCAGCACTCGTTGTTGTCCCCCTGACGCCGCTCTCGCTGAGGTTCCACACCAACTACGCGGCGTTTTCGCCACGCGTCGAGCGCCAACTCATGCCGTTCGGCATAGAGGTGCGCGAAGTCCTTGATGCCATGGGTACATGAGCCTCCAACGTCCCAGGCTGCGCCCGATGGTTATGGGCACGGCTAGGGGCTCGCGGTCGTGAGTGCCAAGTACGAGTCACGATGCCTCGTGGCCGGCGGAGGCTCGGTGTTCGGGCAGGCAACCCAACTGGTGGCGACCACGCAGCAAAAACCAGCACAACCCGCCCAGCGCGACGACTCCGATGAACAGGAACCCGATCCACTTCAGCCATCCTGAGCCGTAGACCTCGGCCCGCGGCCAGATCAGATTCACCGTCATCCCGGCACCCCACAGCACCGCCAGAATGTTCACCGGCAGCCCGAAGCGACCCAGGCTGAAGTACCCCTTCTGTTGACCGTCCGGCCATTGGCCCCGCAGGCGTTTGACCAGCATGGGGACGGTAACCAGCAGATACGCAAGGTAGATCATGATGATCGCGACGCTGGTGAGGGCGGTGAAGACTTCCGGAGCCCCGATGCCGGCGACCAGGGTCACGATGGCCACCACTCCGATGACAACGGCCGGTACCACCGGTGTCTTGCGGACAGGGTCGATCCGCGCGAGCGTGGCGCCGGCCGGCAGCGCGTTGTCGCGGGCCATCGCGAACATCAGCCGGATCGCCGCGGTGTGCACGGCCAGCAGACAGACGACCACCGCGAGAGCGATCGCGATCAGGGCCAAACGCCCGAACCCGCCGCCGAACACCACCATCAAGACCCACTGGCCACCGCCGCTCTTGTCGGCCATCGCGGGATCCGACAGATTCGGCGCAGCCAAGATGATCAATAGCAGGATCAGTCCGCCGAGCACGAACGAGGCGAGAACCGCGTTCAGGACGGCCGATGGGGCGTTGCGCCGGGGATCGATCGTCTCTTCTCCCAGCGAGCTGGCGGTGTCGAAGCCGTACATCACGTACGACGACGCCAGCGCTGCGACCAGGAACACTGAGAAGTAGCCCCCGGGCGCGCCGGCCCCGGCACCGTGTGTGTCGAGGAGTACCGACGGCGGGTTCACGATGTTGAACGCAAGGCCGACGATGATCGCCACCGCCGCGATCAGCTCGAGGAACACGCCGGCCGAGTTGATGCGCGCCATCAGCTTGACGCCCATCGCGTTGACCACGGTCGTGAACACGATCAGGGCCGAGCCGAGCAGGACTCCGTTGACGGCAGCATCGCCTGGATCAGCGACGTCGCCTATCAGCTGGAAGCCGGACCAGATCTGCGGGAGCGTCAGCTGCAGGGCCAGAGCCACCGCCGCGAGCGAGACCACCGAAGCGGCGAACATCATCCATCCGGCCAGCCACGATACGGCCGGGCCGGCGAGACGTTTCGACCAGTTGTAGACGGACCCTGCGACCGGGTATCGGGCGGCGAGTTCGGCGAAGGAGAGAGCGACCATGAACTGGCCGGCGAAGACGAGCGGCCAGGACCACCAATAGGCCGCGCCGCCGGTGCCGAATCCGAAGTAGAAGAGCTGGAACGTGCCGGTCAAGATCGAGATGTAGCTGATCCCAGCCGCGAAACTCGCGAACTTTCCGACACTGCGGCTCAGGGTCTGGCTGTATCCGAAGTCAGCAAGGCCGTCATCGGTCTCCGCCGCTTTCCTGGCTGGTGCGGTCGTCACTAAGAACCTCCGTGATCTCCTTGGGCTCCTGGTTTCACCAGGGCCGGTCCGGTAGGCGCTCGCGTCTCGAACGGTGCTTGTTCACGTGCCGGCAGCCGCGAGTGGGGCAAGTGTCTGCTTGAACGAACGACCAGGCAACCCCTTGAACGAACGACCAATCGCGACTCGGCGATCACCGCCGGGTCGGCAACGTGCCCTCAGTGCCCCTCAACAGCGCTGATATCAGATCGACTTGTGCTACCAGCGCTCAGCAGGAGGCCGGCGGTATGTCACAGGACCGGCGCAGCGAGGAGCGACCAACAAAGACGGTCGACTCGGGTCGATGAGATCCGAATCCAGACCTTGAACGCACGTTCAAGGTCTGCCACTGTGTGTGCTGCCCTGACCGACGAGGCCCGGCTGAAGGATGCCCATGAGCCAGTACGCAGTCATCAATCCCGCGACCGACGAGCTGGTACGGCAGTTTCCGACGAGTACGGACGAGGCGCTCGAGGCCGCTCTTCGAGCAACCCACACAACCCAGGCCTGCTGGGCAGGCGAGACCACCGTGGAGCAACGGGCGGCCCTCATCTCACGAGTGGGCGAGCTGCACTCAGAGCGGCGTACGGAACTCGCGCAGATCATCGTCCGTGAGATGGGCAAACCCATTGAGCAGGCGCTGGGTGAGGTGGACTTCTGCGCCGACATCTACCGCTTCTCCGCCGAAGTGGCGCCGTCCTGTCTGGCGGACGAGGAGATCCGGCTGCGGTCCGGCCGCGCGCTGATCCGCACCGCCCCGCTCGGTGTCCTTCTGGGGATCATGCCGTGGAACTATCCCGCCTACCAGGTCGCGCGTTTCGCCGCACCGAACCTCCTGATCGGCAACACGATCCTGCTCAAGCACGCCCCGCAGTGCCCGGAGTCGTCTGCCTTCCTGGAGCAGCTCTTCATCGACGCCGGGCTGCCCGCTCAGGCGTACACCAACATCTACGCCGACAACGACCAGGTGGCGAAGCTGATCGCCGACCCGCAGGTCAGAGGCGTGTCCCTGACGGGTTCCGAACGTGCCGGTCAGGCGGTGGCCGAACTCGCGGGCCGTCACCTCAAGAAGGTTGTCCTGGAACTGGGCGGCTCGGACGCCTTCCTCGTCCTGACCGGCGACGACCTCGACACCGTGGTCGAGAAGGCGATCGCTGCGCGGCTCGAGAACGGCGGTCAGGCGTGCAACTCCGCGAAGCGGATCATTGTCGTCGATGACGTGTACGAGCAATTCGCCGAACGATTCATCGAACTCTTCACAGCGCTGGAGGCCGGCGATCCGACGGATCCCGGAACCGTACTGGGGCCACTGTCCTCAAGTGCAGCCGCAGAGCGGCTGGAAGCGCAGGTCCAGCGCGCGGTCCAGCACGGGGCGACTCTTCACCGGCGGGAGCCCGGGCGCGGCACCTTCGTATCGCCTGCTGTGCTCACCGGTGTGACTCCGGACAATCCCGTGTACCACGAGGAACTGTTCGGTCCCGTCGCTGCCCTGCACCGGGTGGACGACGAGGAGCACGCCGTGGCTCTCGCCAACGACACGCAGTTCGGCCTCGGTTCGTACGTCTTCACTCCGGACCTCGAACAGGCGATGCGAGTGGCGGACCGGCTCGACGTCGGGATGGTCTTCGTGAACGACGTCGGTGTCGAAGGAGCCGAGCTCCCGTTCGGCGGCGTCAAACGCTCCGGGACCGGCCGGGAGTTGGGGCGTCTGGCGTTCAACGAGTTCGTGAACAAGAAGATGATCCGATTCGCCTGACCGCAGGCGTGCGGCGCAGCGATCAGGCGAATCGAATCGGTGGCTCCACTGTCCCGTAGTCGAAATTTGCCTCGCGTTCCGCACCATGCACGAAACACGACACAGAAGTCGCTGCGACCACAGGGAGGAACGAGCACGTGAAGCTGAGTGGGAAGACCGCTTTGGTCACCGGTGGCCGGGGAGGGATAGGCCGGGCGATCGTCGCGCGTTTCTTGAGTGAGGGGGCCACGGTCTACGTCGCGGACCTGGCCGCGCAAGAGCCTGCAACGGTGGACGAAGCTGACGGAAGCCTGTTCCTACCCATGGACGTCGCCTGCCAGGAAGACGTCGCGGCGGCCATGTCACACGTCCGAGAGAACGTCGGCAGACTAAACATCCTCGTCAACGCCGCCGGCATCGAGCTCGAGAAGTCGATCGAGGACACGACTCTGGAGGAGTGGAACCGCTCCTTCGCCGTCAACGTGACGGGCACCTTTCTGACCTGCAAGTACGCGCTGCCCTTGCTCCGGAATGCCACACAAGAGGGCCTGACCTCCTCGGTGATCAACTTCGGCTCGTACGACGGATTCCTGGCCGACCCCGGGCTTGCGGCCTACTGCGCCACCAAGGGTGCGGTACACGCCCTGACTCGCGCCATGGCCTGCGATCACGGCCCCGAAGGCATCCGGGTCAACGCGGTCTGCCCGGGTTACATCGACACTCCGATGCTGCAAGGCTTCTTCAGCGGCGCCGGATCGGGCGGCAAGGGGCGCAGCATCGAGGAACTGCAGGAGGCCGTCCGTGCCGTGCACCCGATCCGTCGGTACGGCACGCCGGAGGACATCGCGAACCTCGTGAACTGGTTGGCGTCGGACGAAGCAGGCTACGCCTCGGGCCAACTATGGGTCCTCGACGGCGGGTTGTCCGCACAAGTACAGCAGATGAGGGTGTGAGGACATGACGAGAACAACGACCGCACGCGCCCTGCAGCCAGGCGTGCCGCAACCCGGCCGCATGCCCGGGTGCCGCAACAGGCAACCCTTCGCCGGCGAGGTCGTCCAGTGACGGCGCACACCGCCATCGTCACGGGCGGAGGCCGTGGCATCGGGCGCGCCATCGTGGAGCGGCTGCGCACCGAAGGAGCCCGGATCGTGACGTGTGGCCGCGGCGATCGCCCCGCCGATCTGGCGGCAGACATCCGGTGGGTGCGGGCCGACGTCTCGCGCGTCGCGGACGCCGAGAGCGTCGTGGCGGAGGCGAACAGGATGTTCGGTCCGGTCTCGCTCCTTGTCAACAACGCCGGCGTTCAGGTGGAGAAGACCGTCCAGGAAACCACCGACGAGGACTGGGACCTGGTGATGGGCGTGAACTGCCGGGGGGTGTTCCACACCTGCCGCGCCGTTCTGCCGCAGATGACCGAGCACGGTGGCGTGATCGTCAACATCGGTTCGATCTCAGGAACGGTGGCGGACCCCTCCATGGCCCTCTACAACGCGTCCAAGGCCTTCGTGCACGGGCTCACCCGCTCCATCGCCGTTGACCACGGACCGAAGGTGCGGTGCAATGCCGTGCAACCAGGATGGGTCATGACCGCGATGGCAGAGGACGGTTTCGCGCTCGCGCGCGACCCCGAGGCAGCCCGACGAGATGCCCTTGCCCGCCATCCTCTGGGGCGGTTCGGGGAACCGGCGGACATCGCGGCTGCCGTGGCGTGGCTTGCCTCCGACGAATCCCGGTACGTCACGGGCCAGTGCTTCACCATCGACGGCGGTCTGACCGCCGGCTCCCCGCTCCGGCCGGGGCTGCTGTGACGGCCCCGCGCACCGCCGCGACGGGCGGAACAGGCATAGATCTGGACCACACCTCGTTCGCCGTGCACGACGCGATGCGTTGGGCACGGTTCTTGCGCCGGAAACTGGGGGCCACACCGATCAGCGGCGAGACCCTGCCGGAATTCCGGTACCTGTTGCTGTACGTCGGGGCCCCGGAGCAAGGGGCCCGCCTGGAGTTGATGGAACCGCAGGGCGACGGCTTCCTCACCCGCAACCTGGCAAAGCGCGGGGAGGGGCCGCACCACGTGACGTTCACCGTGCCGGACCTGCGCGCCGCGGTGGCGCGCGTTCGGGCGCTCGGCTCGACGGTGGTGGGCGAGAGTTATGAACACCCGCCCTGGCACGAGGCGTTCATCGTTCCCGACGACAAGCACGCGGTGGTCATCCAGCTCGCCCAGTCCGATCGTCGTTACCCGGGGCCGGAGGACTTGCTGACCACCTGCGCACGGGACCCGGAGAGCCTTCCGAGTGTCAGCGGCGCGACTGAGCCGTTGTGGTGGACGTCGCTGTGGGGGACGCCGGTCGAAACCACTGCGCGCCTGGGAGCGACACATCTCGCCTCCACGGACCTGGCGTTCTCCCGCCGTCTTTTCGAAGGCGTCCTGGGCGGAGAACTGCGTGCAGAGGACGAGCACTTCGACTTCTCGTGGCCAGGTGGCTCCGTGCGCGTGCACGCTGCCGAGCGGCCAGGCATCCTTGGGATGGCCCTTCACGGCAGCGGATTCACCAGCGTACGGATCGGCTCCGCAAGCCTGAGAGCGTGACTCCCCCCGGGCGCGGGGCTCCCATCTCAGAGGGAGCTGCCTGTCTCGGGCGGACTACTCGAAGGCGATCTCTTCACAACGGGCGACACTGCGCCGGATGGCGGCGCGGTTGAGCCCCAGCAGAGCGGTGAGCCACATGCCGTTCTGGACGACGTCGATGTCGGTGGCCCGGCGATTGGCCTCTGCTCGGGAGAGGTCCGGTCGGGCCGCACGGATGAGCGACGCCAGAGCGGCGCGGTAGCGCTTCTGGGCAGCGGTGTTGATGTCTTCGAAGTCAGGGTGGGCCTGTGCGAGCGCCCACAACTGGAGCCGGAGGGACAGGTACTGCGTCGTGAGGAACTCGGCGCTGGCGACCCGGCGGAGGGCGGCTCGGAGGTTCTCCTCAGGGCCCTTCGCCGGGTTCGGATCGACCATGGTCATGTCCTGGCGCTCGATACGGCGCAGTGCCGCACCGATCAGGGTGACCTTGTCGTCGTAGTAGTAGTTCACGAGCCCGAGGGAGACACCCGCCTGACGTGCCACCGCACGCATGCTGATCCCCGCGATGCCGTGCTCCGACAGGAGAACGAGCACGGCATCTAGGATCCGTTCCTCCCGGTCGACCTTCTTCTCAGGTTCCGCTGTCCCGTCGTTCATCAGGCCGAGACTAGCCGTTGTACGGGGCCGGTTCCGCATCGGCCTGCCCTTGCTCCGGTAGGCATCGAGGGCTTACGAACTGGTCCACGTCGTCACAGGTCAAGTACCAGCTTCGCGCTGCGCGCCCGTCCTACGCAGAGGAGCATCGTCCCCTCCGCCTCGTGTTCATCGGGCGACATGAGCGTGCCGCGGTGTTCAGGCTCGCCGTCGAGGACGCGGGTCTCGCACGTCCCGCAGTAGCCCTCCTGGCAGGAGGAGTCGATGTCAGGCCGCACGGCCCGTATCGCCTCCAGGAGGCTCTGATCCGCGGAGACGGTCAGTGTCGTGCCGGACCTGTGGAGCTCCACCTCGAAGGCCGAGTCGACGCCAGTATCCGGTGAGGCATCGGCGGCGGAGAACCGCTCGATGTGCAGCCGGTCGGCGCACCCGGCCCGGGCGCACGCCTCCGTCACGGCGGCCAACATCGGCGCCGGGCCGCAGCAGTACACGCGCGTCTCCTGCGACACCGATGCGACGACTCGGTCCAGATCCGGCAGCCCGACCTCGTCCTGGGGTACGAGTGTTACCCGGTCGGGGTGGGCCGTGGCGAGCTCGTCGGCGAAGGCCATGCACCGTCGGCTGCGTCCTCCGTAGACCAGTCGCCAGGAGATCCCGCGACGGTGCAGGTCCTCGGCCATGGACTTGAGCGGGGTGATGCCGATCCCGCCGGCGATCAAGATGAACTCGGGTGCGTCGACCAGGGGGAAGTGGTTGCGGGGCGCGGAGCCGGTGACTTCGACGCCGACCTCCAGCCTGTCGTAGGCCTCCACAGATCCGCCGCGGCCGTTCGCCTCCCGTTGGACACAGACGACATAGGTGTCGCGGGCTGCAGGGTCACCGCACAGGGAGTACTGGCGCAACAGGGCAGAAGGGAGCCGCAGTTCCAGGTGCGCGCCGGGCTCCCACTGAGGCAGGTCGGCGCCGTCGACTGCGGAGAACTCCAGCTCCACGACACCAACGGCCCGCACCGTCCTGCGTGTCACCCTCAATTTCAGCGACGTGCTGTCGCTCACAACGGACATGAAGGGACTGCTCCTCCCCGGTGGTGCGGATGGCGCAGTCGACACGTCCGATTCCGGGCCGGTCATGTCGACTGCGGTGCGGGCCATCCGCGGTCGTGGCCGCTCGTGCACCCTGCGGCAGGGAATGGGAGCGCGCATTCCGCGTCCCCGGAAGGGCTATCGCGCGTTCGGCGGAGACTTCCGACTGCTTCGGGCGAGCGCGATCATGCTGGTGATCAGCGCGTCACGCTGTTGCGCCAGGTTGTCGACCGAAAGCTTCTCGCTGATCGGGCGCAGTCCCTCCACCAGACGTTCGGCCGTCGGCCCGTCGAGGTGCGGGCGGCCCAGGCTGTCGAACCAGCGGTTGAAGCTGTCGGCGTAGCGCTCACAGAAGGCCGCGAGGCCACCATCGCCCGCTCCGAGGTGGAACAGCATGGTGGGACCCATCGCCGCCCACCGCAGTCCGGGGCCGGCGGCGACCGCGGTGTCGACGTCCTCGACGCTCGCTACGCCCTCGTTGACCAGGTGGATGGCCTCGCGCCAGAGCGCGGCCTGCAACCGGTTGGCGACATGGCCCGGGACCTCGCGCCTGACCTCGATCGTCACCTTGCCGATCGCTTCGTAGAAGGTGCGTGCCCGCTCCACCGTTCCTGAGGCGGTCCGCTCGTTGCCCATCACCTCCACCAGGGGTATGAGGTGCGGGGGGTTGAAGGGGTGGCCGAGGACGAAGCGGCCTGGGTCGTGCCAGCCGCCCTGCATCTCCGTCAACGTCAGCCCGGAGGCCGAAGATGCGACGACCGTGCCGTCGTCGAGGGCCGGTTCGATGGCCGCGTACAACTCGTGCTTGACACCCAGCTGTTCGGGGACGCTCTCCTGGACGAACTGTGCGCCCTCGACGGCCGTGCGGGCGTCCTTGGTGAAGTGCAGGGCGCCGGGGTCGCCGTGTGCGGTAAGGCCGAGTTGCGTCAGCACGGGCCAGGCGGTGTCCACGGCTTGCCGGACCCGCTGCTCGGCGCGCGGGTCAGGGTCGAACACGGTTACGGAGGTGCCGGCGGCCAGGAACAGCGCGGTCCAGCTCTGGCCGATCACTCCGCCGCCGAGGCTCGCCACCCGGGTGACGTCGCTCGCCGCGGTGGCCTTGGGTTCAGAATGCGACATGGTCCGCTCCCTTCAGGCCGAGCCGGTCGCGCGCCTCGGCCGGTGTGGCGACGGTGTGGCCGAGGCCCTCGACGATGGTGCGGATCTTCGTGACCTGGGCGGCGTTGGACGGGGCGAGGGCGCCGGGGCCGATGTAGAGGCTGTCCTCAAGGCCGACCCTGAGGTTGCCGCCGAGCATGGCCGCCTGGGTCGCGAAGGACATCTGGTGCCGCCCGGCAGCCAGTACGGACCACTCGTAGTCGTCGCCGAAGAGTTTGTCGGCGACGGTGTGCATGTGCACGAGGTTGTCCAGGTCGGCGCCCACCCCGCCGAGCACGCCGAAGACCATCTGCACGAAGAACGGCGGCCGCACCCAGCCCTGTTCGACGAGCCAGGCCAGGTTGTAGAGGTGACCGAGGTCGTAGCACTCGAACTCGAACTTCGTGCCGTGTGTGCCGCCCAGCTCCTTCACGATGTGTTCCAGGTCGGCAAAGGTGTTCTTGAAGACGAGATCGCGCGTCGACTCGAGGAACTCCGGCTCCCAATCGTGCTTCCACTCCTGGTACTTCTCCTGCATCGGGAAGATGCCGAAGTTGAGCGAGCCGACATTGAGCGAGGCCATCTCGGGCGAGGCCGCGACCGCGGCGCGCAGCCGGTCCTCGCGTGACATGCCGAGACCGCCGCCGGTCGAGATGTTGACGACGGCGTCGCACTCGGCGGCGATCCGCGGCAGGAACTGCTTGAACAGCTCCGGCCTGGGGTCGGGCCGTCCGGTCTCCGGGTCACGAGCGTGCAGATGGATGATCGCGGCGCCGGCCTCGGCGGCCTCGACGGACGCCTGGGCGATCTCGTCCGGGGTTATGGGCAGGTGCGGGGACATCGTCGGGGTGTGGATGCCGCCGGTCGGGGCGCACGTGATGATGACGGGCTTGGGCATGTGGACCTCACTTCACGAGGGTGCGGTAGGCGTCGAGGACGAGGCCGTGGAAGTGGTGCACGCCGTGCTCGGAGAGTCCGGGTGTCCGCTCGGGGTCGTACACGATCCGGCCTTGCTCGAACGCCGGTGTCTCCATGCCGCGTTGGACGCTCTCGACGAGGTCGATGTCCTGCACCTGGAGCACCTCGTCCATGTAGCGCACCGACTGCTCCTCTGCCTGGTCGAGCTCCTTGCTCTCCAGGTAGAAGTCGAGGGTCTCGCGGGTGCGGCCGGGTCCGTCCGGCAGGATCTGCAGGACCATGAAGTTGCCGCGCCCGGGATAGCGCAGCAGGCAGGTATTCGGCCAGAGCCACCACACCGAGTGCTCCTTGACGGTCGCTCCGGACACGTCGTAGGCGGCGTTCGCGCTCTTCCCGGCGTCGGCGAAGTGGCTCGACCAGATACCGTGCGTCCGCACGTCGTACGTGTCCATGTCCACGAGGGAGACGAACTCCTTGTGCGCGACGTGGCAGTGGTAGCACTCCAGGAAGTTGTCGACGACGTTCTTCCAGTTGGTCCTGATCTCGTAGTGCAGGCGCTTCGCGTGCGTGAGCCGGGCGATGTCCGGCGCGCGTTCGGTGATCTCGGCGGCGAGGTCGGGCGCCTGGTCCGCCAGCGGTTGGGCGTTCGGGTCGAGGTTGACGTACACGAAGCCGCAGAATTCCTCGACCTGGATCCGGTCGAGGCAGATCTTGCTCTTGTCGAAGGACTCCATGCGGTCCGTCTGCCGCGCTCCGACCAGCGTGCCGCTCAGGTCGTACGTCCACGCGTGGTACGGGCACACGATGGCGCGTGTCGTGCCCGCTCCGGAGAGGAGCTCGTGGGCGCGGTGCTTGCATACGTTGTAAAAGGCTCGCAGCTTCCCGGCCCGGTCACGCACGACGACCACCGGCATCTCGGCGATGGTCGCGGCGACGTAACTGCCGGGCTCCGTCAGCTTCTCCACGTGGCACACCCACTGCCAGGTGCGACCGAAGACCGCCCCCAGGTCCGCGGTGTGCCACTTCGGGTCGGTGTAGGCCTCTGCCCTGAGTGACATGGACCGCGCGGGATCCGGGTCGTAGCCGGAGGCGATCGCGCTGAACTCATCTGCGGTGAGAGCAACCATGGCGACAACATAGACCCGTTTGGACGTTCGTTCAATGGAGGTGTGGACGATCGTTCAAACACCCCGTTGATCGTCTCCTGACTCGGAATCCGACGTCGCTCAAGGGCCATTGACGGATGGGAGCGACCGTCCTACGGTGCCGCGCAGCTGGTATGTCAATCCACCATGTCTTCTGCGGCAGCGCGCCGCCCACAACGCGCACCCCCATGCCCTGAAACCGTCTGCGCCACCGGGCCAGGCGTGACCGAAGGCATCACCGACAACGCCACCGGACGGTGCGCCGAGGGCGCCCCCCGCGCTACGCGGCCACTGGCCATCCCATCGCCTCGACTCTCGGAGGAACCGCATGTCTTCGCAGCCCAAGGTGGTCGTCATCGGGGCCGGGATCGTCGGCTGCTCGCTCGCCGACGAGCTGACCGTTCGTGGCTGGACCGACGTGACCGTGCTGGAACAGGGCCCGCTGTTCGCCACCGGCGGTTCCAGCTCGCACGCCCCCGGCCTTGTCTTCCAGACCAGCCCCTCCAAGACGATGACCGAGTTCGCCCGCTACACCGTCGAGAAGGCCCGAGCCCTGGACCTGGACGGGCAGTGGTGCTTCCGCCAGGTCGGCGGACTTGAGGTCGCCACCAGCCCCGAACGCCTCGCCGAACTCCAGCGTCGCCAAGGATGGCTGACGTCGTGGGGTGTGGAGAGCCGCCTGGTCGACCCCGCCGAGGCGGCCGAACTGCACCCCCTGCTTGACCCCGGCAAGATCCTCGGTGCGTTCCACATCCCCACCGACGGCCTGGCCAAGGCACTACGGATCGGCGAGGCGCAAGCACGCCGTGCCATGGACCGGGGAGCTGTCTTTCTGGGCCACCACACCGTTACCGACATCGAGACCCGGGACGGCGCAGTGCGCGCCGTGGTGACCGACCGGGGCACCTTCCAGGCCGACATCGTGGTCTCCTGTGCCGGATTCTGGGGCCCGAAGATCGGCCACATGGCGGGCCAGCCGGTGCCTTTGGTGCCGATGGGCCACCAGTACGCCACCACCACCCCGCTCCCCTTGCTGCGAGGGCGCAACACGGAGCTGGACGAGGCCAACCTGCCGATCCTGCGCAACCAGGATGCCGGCCTGTACTACCGAGAGCTCGGCGACCGGATCGGCATCGGCTCCTACGCGCACCGGCCGCTGCCCGTGTCGGCAGACGACCTCGCCCACCCTTCGGACAGCCGGGTCATGCCCTCCGTACTGGATTTCACCGAGGCGGACTTCGCGGGTGCCTGGGCCGACTCGCAAGTGCTCCTGCCCGCCCTGTCCGAGGCCGAGGTCGCGGACGGCTTCAACGGTCTCTTCTCGTTCACGAGCGACGGGATGCCGCTGATCGGCGAATCGGGCACGGTCAAGGGCTTCTGGCTGGCCGAGGCGGTCTGGGTGACCCACTCCACGGGCGTCGCCAGGGCCGTCGCTGAGTGGATGGTCGACGGGCGCCCGGGGGTGGACGTCCACGAGTGCGACATCAACCGCTTCGAAGAGGTCCAGCTGGCGCCGAACCACGTGCACGAGCGCAGTTGCCAGAGCTTTGCCGAGATCTACGACATCATCCATCCGCACCAGTCCCCCGAGCGGCCCCGGCCGCTGCGGACGAGCCCCTTCCACAGCCGACAGCAGGAGCTGGGCGCGGTGTTCCTGGAGGGCGGCGGCTGGGAGCGCCCGCACTGGTACGAGGCGAATGCGCAGCTGCCCGAAGTCTCCCGGATCGCCGGACGCAACGCGTGGGCCTCGCGTTTCTGGTCCCCGATCGCCGGGGCGGAGGCACTGGTCACCCGGGAGCGCGTGGCGCTGTACGACATGACCCCGCTCAAGCGGTTGGAGGTCACCGGCCCTTCCGCACTGGACCTCCTCCAACGACTCACCTCGAACCAGCTCGACAAGCCCGTCGGCTCCGTGACGTACACGCTGCTGCTCGATGAGAAGGGCGGCATCCTCAGCGACCTGACCGTTGCGCGGCTTGCCGAGGACCGGTTCCAGATCGGCGCCAACGGCAACCTCGACCTGGTCCGGCTGCGGCGTCATCTGCCTGCGGACGGGACGGTCCAGGTCCGCGACCTCACCTCCGGTACCTGCTGCATCGGCCTATGGGGACCACGGGCGCGAGACCTGGTGCAGCCCCTGGCCGACATCGACTTCTCGCACGAGGGGTTCGGCTACTTCAAAGCCAAAGAGGCATTCGTCAAGGACGTACCCGTCACGGCGATGCGGCTGTCCTATGTGGGTGAGCTCGGCTGGGAGCTGTACACAACCGCGGACCTGGGCTTGCGGTTGTGGGACACCCTGTGGGAGGCGGGCCAGGAGCACGGGGTGATCGCGGCCGGCCGGTCCGCGTTCAACAGCCTGCGCTTGGAGAAGGGCTACCGGTCCTGGGGCCACGACATGACCGCCGAGCACACCCCCTATGAGGCCGGCGTCGGCTTCGCGGTACGCAAAAAGAAGGGAGAGTTCACCGGCCGAGAGGCGCTGGAGGGCATCACAAAGAACACCGTCGCGCGGCGGCTGACCGCGCTCGTGATGAAGGACCACGACGCCGTGGTGATGGGCAAGGAGCCCGTTTTCGCCGCGGGCCGAGCCGTCGGCTACGTCACCAGCGCAGCATACGGCTACACGGTCGGACACCCGATCGCCTACGCGTGGCTGCCCACCGAGTACACAGAGCCGGGAACGGCCGTCGAGATCGGCTACTTCGGCCGGAAGCTGTCGGCCGTGACCGCCGCCGAGCCACTGCTCGACCCGGAGATGACCCGCATCCGCCGCTGACACAGCGTCGAGCCGGTTCTACGATGCCCAGCCGACCGTGCAGTCATCGAGCCCCAACCGACCGAACGCCCCCGCGCTCTCACGAGGTGCCGGGCTGAATCCCCAACATAACCTCGTGTTTCGACGCCAGCACTGGCGTCGACCACCGTTTCCTCACGGTGCCCAAAGCAGCGCTCTGGCAAAGGACTTGATCGCCCACATGCGCCCATGGATCATGGGCGCTCAGGCGGTCCGCGCGCCGCGTCGTTCCTCCACCCCGAAGGCGGAAACCCGCGGTAGATCACCCCGAGGCGCGATGCCCCTGTCTCACCGGAATTGAGGCGGGGTGCCGGTCTTTGGGGCTCGGATGTGCCGACTTCAATAGGATCATTAACGGAAGTGCGAGCAGATGTTCGCCGGTGGTACGCATCCGCCCCACGGGGGTGCGGGCCGGTGTACAGATCACCTCGTGCCGACGAGAGTCGTCACAGCGCACCTGTCAGGAGTTGCTCGAGGCCGGCGCGGCCGACCGGGCGGGGGTTGGAGTATGGGTTCGCCAGGACCGCCTCCTGGAGCGCGGCGGCGCGGGCGACCAGGGGCCTGGGGGGTCGTCGACGAGCGCCGGCAGTGCGGCCGCCAGGTCGCGCACGCCCTGTTCGGCCATCGCCGCGATGACCGGCGACCCGTCGGGTGCGTAGAGTGCCTCGACGGCGTGCGCGAGGGCGTTCAGCCCGCTGGTGGCCGAGACCTCCGGCGGGAGCGTCAGGGTGAGATCGGGGTCGTAGACGACGCTGCGCGGCAGCACCGCCCGGTCCTGACCGGTCCGCTTCTGCGCGTTCTCGGTCAGGCCCCAGATCGGCGTCATCTCCGAGCCCGAGTACGTGGGGACTGCGACCACGGGAGCCCCGAACTCCAGCGCCAGGGCCTTGCCCAGGCCGATCGTGGATCCGCCGCCGACGGCGAGGTAACCGTCAGCGTCGAGCCGCCGGGCCTGCTCGGCGGCATCGAGGAAGTCGTCAACTATAGGCGGCATCACGCACGGTGACGAGATCCTGGCGTCGCAGCGGCGACGCGTTCGGAGGTGTCAACGTAGATGAGATGCGGGTGCCGGTCCTGATGCCGATGCCGGGCATGGACATCAAGCACCTGGTGGCCCCCCTTCGAGCCCGTCACCGCGCCCTACGGCGGCCACAACGCAGGGGCCGCACTCCAGCACGGAGTGCGGCCCCCGAACCGATGTGATCGCGGTCGTGCACTACGGTGCATGCCCCGCCGCGCGACGGCGCCACGGGCACTTAAGGGGATGCTTTCGTGGCCCGCTGGTCAGTCGAGACACATTCCCGCGGCGCGGTACACGTACTTCCCCGAGGCCCAGCCCTTTATGCCGGTGGTCTTGTTGATGACGTACACCCAACCGCCCGACTTCTTCTTGGCCTTGAAGCTGTGCGACTTATGCAGCACACCGCGGGCTGTGGACTTCGACGACGGGTGCGAACGGATCTTCACCGCACTCGTGCCGTGTACCGCCCAGGGGCCGGGCCCGGTGCAGTAACCACTTGTGGAACCGGGGGTCGCAGTCGGCAGGGCGGCATGGGCGGCGGACGCGGTGACGAGGGGAAGCGCTAGCGCCCCCAGGACGGACGCGGTGACGGCTATACGGGAAGTGCGCATGGGGAACCTGACCTCGTGAAGCGGGAAGCGGATGTCCAGAAACTGGCCCACACGTTTCGGTGTCGGCCGTGTCCAAGAATCAGGAGAATCCGCGGTTTGGTGAGGCCGGAAGATGGCTCTACGATGCGCCTCCGCTTCGAGGCGGTTCTGTTAGTCATTCGTAGCGACTACGCGAAGATTCCATTGCTGCCGGACGGGTCCGGTCGGCCCACTCAATCCGGGCTGTTGGGTGGGTTTGGCCGGCCGTACCGTGATTCCACGGCCAGGCCAAACCGGTCGTTGCCTGCAGGTTGGGCGCGTCTGGGTTTCCGCCCAGGCGTGTCTGAAATTCGCAGGTAGGTTCTCATGGCTGTGCAGTTCATGGATGTTAAGCAGACGGCCAACTATCTCAACATGTCTGTTCAGTGGGTCTATCGCGAGGCCCCGAGGCTTGGTCTGCGGCCGTATCGGTTCGGTGCGGGGCGGAACGCGAAGATTCAGTTCAGGATGTCCGAGGTCGAGGCGTGGGTCAGGCAGCAGCGGATACTCACCTGACGGCCGCTGTGAAGTCGTGGTCATGCCTGTGCAGTTGAGTTCGCCAGCCCGATGGGTCATGGCTCCCTCTTCCTTACACCGCGAGCCCCACGTCCAGGATCTTGGCGGCCTTGCCGATCGAGCCAGGCATGAGGTGACGGTAGATCTTGAAGGTGATGTCGAGGCTCTTGTGCCCCATCCACTCGGCGACGTCGGTGATCGGGATGCCGTTGGTGAGGCAGTTCGAGGCGAAGAAGTGGCGGAAGCCGTAGACGACCATGCCGTCAGGGATGTCTGCTTGCTCGGACTGCTTGATGTCCCGTTGCCACTGGTTCTGCAAGTAGTGGTAGGGAAATGGCCTGGTGATGTCCTTCGGGTGTCGCAGCAAGTAGCCCTCAATGGTGCCGTGCTTGTCGGCGTACCACTCGATGGTCGTCTTGATGCTGGCCGGCAGGGGGACATCGCGGTACTCGCCGACTTTGCGGTGCTTTAGGCGCGCGTACGTTCCTGTCGTCTGGTTCACCTGCTCGGTGATCCGGTAGACGTCGTCGGCGACTATGTTGTTGAGGTTGACCGCAGCAGCTTCCCCGTTGCGCATGCCACAGCCGCTCATCAGGTCGGCGAAGAGCAGGAAGGTGTCGTCGCCGGCCGTTCGTATGGTGCGGAGCTGCGCTACGGACGGGATGACGCTGCGTTCAGGGTCGTACTGGGGTGGCTTGACCCCGTCGAGGGGGTTGTCGGCGTAGAGGCCCAGACGGTGCGCGTCGAGGAGGATCGCCTTCAGCTTGTCGTAGGCGTTGGCCTGGGTGGCCATGCCTATGCCGTTGCGCTCCATGGTCTGGATGAAGCCGTCGACGACCTTATGGTCGAACGTTGCCATCCGGCGGCTGCCGAGCGTGGGGTAAAGGTGGTTTTCCAGAAGGGAGTTGAGGTGCCGAACCGAGGCCTCGGCCAGGTCGCGCTGGCTCGCCTTCCACTCGGTGGTGTACTCGGCGAACTGCATCGTGCCGTACTTCTTGATGCGCTCGGCCTTGGTCTGTCGCTGGGTCTGCGGAGCGGACCGCTTCGCGTTGTAGATCTCCGTCAAACGCTCGATGGCCAGGTTCTGGGTGGCGAACCCGGATTCCACCGTCTGCTTCCCCGTCCCGTCCCGGTACCTGATCTTGTACAGGTGCGGGCACTTGGACCACCGCGACTCGGCGTGCTCGCAGTCCTTGAAGAACGTACCCATTCCATGGGCCAACGTCTTGGTAGCCACGTGTGCTGACTCCTCGGATGCCAATGCTGACGAATTGCTGACGTCCGAGGGTCGGTTACGCCCCTGACCTGGGGAGAACCGTCATTCCTGTGGTATGTGGTGGAACTTCATCGGGCGCTCCAACGAGGATATCGCGCAGGCCCGTTCGGACTGGATGGATGGGGATCGCTTCGGTGAGGTGAAGGGGTACGACGGTGATCCGCTGCCTGCGCCGGAACTGCCCGCGGTGCCGCTGAAACCGCGGGGTCGGGTGCGCTGAGCTGGTGTTTGTCCAGCCGAGCCCGACACGCAGGGCGAATGGCCGACAGCGGCTGTGCGTTCCAGGGGTGCTTGGTCCGAAGTCGAAATCGGGGCTGTCGAGACCGAACGTGGTGTCGACAGCCTCAACGCGTGTCGAGTTCAAGCCCCTCGGCTGTGGACTCGGCACGCAGCAGGCTCTCGGCGACTCGCTGCGCCTCGGCGTAGCAGCCGTGCGTGCCTGCCGTCGCCGAGGTGTAGTCGCCCGCGAACTCGATGCCGTGGACCGGGCGGCGCAGCGCGTCCAGTACGGACAGTCGTGTGGGGGACAGGAGGGAGAAGCAGTGCGGCCAGGTCTGCCCATGCACGCCGACGACATGGCCGCGTAGTTCCGGCGCCACGATGAGGAAGTCCTTTACCCAGGCGTCGAGTTCCGACTCGTTGGTGCCGAATCCCTCCTGGTGGCCCGCGCTGTTGCCGTAGCAGACGTACTGGATGAGGGAGGCGCCCGTACGGGGATCGGTTCGGGGGCGGCCGGGTGTGGGGTTGATGACGGCGTCGAAGCGGGTGCCGACCGTGGTGAGGAAGGACCAGTCGGCCAGGTGCGGGGCGTGGCGGACATCGGCGACGACGGCGAGGGTTCTGCTGCCCGGGGTGAGGGCCTTGTCCAGGGCGTCCCGCTTCCAGCCGGGCAGGTGCGGCACGACCTCCGGCACCTGGGGTGCGGGCACGGTGACGACCACGCGGCGGGCCGCGACCGTTCTCGTGCTGCCGTCCGGCTCGCGGAGCCGGACCCGATGGGCGCCGTCGTCGAGCGGCTCGACGGACTCGACCGTCACCCCCAAGTGCACGGTTCCTTTAGGTAGTTGCTCCGCCATGCGCAGCGGAAGCTGCTGCATGCCGTCCACAGGGAAGAGCCGGTTGCGCTTCTCGTGGGCGAGGTAGGAGGCGAAGTACCGCAGGCCGTACTGGGCGGTGGTCTGCGAGGCCTTGCCGACGGCGCCGCCCCGGACAGCGGTCCTGATGATGCGGGCGACGTCCGGGTGCAGGTCGGTGAGCCGGTCCTCGACCGACTGTGCGCCGAGTTCGTCGGAGCGGGAGGCGAGTGCGCCACCGTCGGTGCAGCGCCGGTACTCGTCCATGGCTTCGTCGACGAAGGCGGTGAGCTGCTTCCTGGCCTCGTCGTCCAGGGGCAGGCGGGCGATGAGTGCCGTGTTGTCGGCGTCGACCACGGTCCGGCCGTGCACGTGGATTCCGTAGGTATCCGGCTCGAACGGCTCGGTGCGGATGCCGAGTTCGGCTGCCAGCGCTTCGGCAGGGGTGTCACGGTAGATGAACATGGCGCCGGTGTTGACGGCGAGGCCGCCGATGCCGACGCTGCGGGTGCGTCCGCCGATCCGGTCCGAGGATTCGTAGACGCCGATGTCGAGGCCGGATTCACGGAGCTGGTAGGCGGTCGTCACGCCTGCGGCGCCGGCGCCGACGATGAGTACGTCGTGCTGCATGCGGCGGACTCCTTTCACTGGGCGTCGGCCGCGGTGCGCAGCCGGCGGGCCGTCTCAGGGGCAAGGCCGATCACGGCTGACGGGGCGGGGCTTTCGAGTGCGGGCAGGTGTACGGCGTGCTCGTCGCGCAGCCTGCGGAGATGCGCGGCGGCACGGTCGGGCGCGCCGGTGAACGCCGCGGGGTTGAGGCACAGGATGAAGACGCCGATGCCTGGTGGCCGGGTGCCGCCGTCGAAGGGCGGTGCGTCCAGGGAGAACGAGCCCCCTGCGAGCGTCGCGAGGAGTTCCACGAGGAGGGCGATGTTCCCGCCGCGGTGCCCGCCGAACGGGAGCAGCGCCCCGGCCACGGCGGCCGCCGCATCGGTGGTCTCCGTACCGTCGGAGCCCACAGCCCATCCGGCGGGGATCGGTTCACCGGCCTTGGCCGCCTGCTTCAGGTTGACGTATGCGGTCTGCGAGGACGCCTGGTCGATGACCAGCGGGGGTTCGCCGGAGCGGGGAAAGGCGTAGGCGAGCGGGTTCGTGCCGAGCACGGCGGAGCCGGAGCCGCCGAGCGACATGAGGGCCGGGCTGTTGGCGCAGGCCACGGCGGCGAGGCCGTGTTCGGCGGCCCGGCGGGCGTAGTGGCCGAGTTCGCCGCAGGTGTACGAGCGCCGGATCCACAGGGCGGCGACACCGCTCGTCTCGACGGCCGCGAACAGGTTTGGGGCCGCCGCCTCGAACGCGACCTGCGCCAGCCCGTGGTGCGCGTCGGCGACCAGGCAGGACGGCGCCGCGCGGGTCACCTCCGGCACGGCGCCGGGGATGATGCGGCCGTCGCGGTACGCATCCAGGTAGTCGAAGAGATGCGTGACGCCGACGGCCCGGTTGCCCGCCTGCTCGGCGTCGACGACGGCCCGCGCCAGCACCCCGGCGGCCTCGGCCTCCTCGCCCGCCGCCCGCAGGGCCCGCGTGCAGAGCGCGACAAGTTCGTCGTGAGTGACAGTTGTGGTCATGTCGGCCCGTCAGATCGTTCGGCAGAGGCGGGCCGCGTCCAGCATCGCGGCGTGCACGTTGCGGCTCGCCACGGCGTCTCCGATGCGGAACAGCTGGAACGTGCCGTGTACGTTGCGTACGAGGGTCTGGGGCTCGCGTGCCAGGAGTGCGTTCAGGTCGACAGCGCCGGAGTTGGTCGAGGAGCCGAGTAGTTCGTCGTAGAGCTCCTGGACCGGGTCGGTGCCCATCTCTGCCACGACGGCGTCGAACGTCCGGCGCTCACGGAAGTCGAAACCGTCCACGCCGAACTCCGCCTCCAGGCCCCGCGGGGTCCGCGTGACCGAGTGCAGGCGGCGCGTGACCGTGGTCGTGACGCCGTTCTCGGCAAGGGAGTTGATGTATCCGGATGCCGTGAGCGAGCCGACGTCGGGGGACAACGTTCGCTCGGGCGTGACGAGTTCGACGGTGGCGCCCGACCGTACGAGGGCCTCCACCGCGTCGAGCGCCTGGTTGCCTCCGTGGTCGTCGTAGACCAGGACGTGTCCACGCGGCCGGCGCACCCCCGCGAGGACGTCCCAGGTGTCATGGACCAGGCCGGCGCCCGGGATCGGCGGGGCCGCGGGGGTGCCGCCGGTCGCGACGACCACTACGTCCCAGGCCTCGCCGAGGAGCGCCGCACCCTCGACGTACGTGTGGAGGTGCACCGGCACGCCCAGGCGGGCCAGTTCGTCGGTGCGCCAGTCGATGATGCCGCGCAGGTCGCGTCGGCGCGGGGCCTTCGACGCCAGGAGCAGCTGGCCGCCCACCTTGTCGCCCGCCTCGAACAACTCGACCCGGTGGCCGCGCTCTGCGAGGACGCGGGCCGCCTCCAGACCGGCGGGTCCGGCGCCGACGACCGCCACACGCTTGCCCGCGCCGACCGGCTCGATGCGGTGCGGCACCTCCAACTCCCGCCCGGTGGACGGGTTGTGCATGCAGTACGCGGCGCCGGACTGGTAGATGCCGTCGATGCACATGTTGGCGCCGACGCATGGTCGGATCTGGTCGGTGCGGCCGTCCCCGACCTTGTGGGGCAGCTCGGGATCGGCCATCAACGCCCGGGTCATGCCCACCAGGTCGAGCAGACCTTCCGCGATCGCGTACCGCGCGGTCGCGACATCGCTGATCCGACCCGCGTGCATGACGGGTACCGACAGCTTCTGCTTTATCTGCCCCGCGAACTCCAGATGCGGAGAGGCCGGCGTGGACATCGGTGGAATGGTGCGGGCCAGGTCGGCGTCGGTGCCGATCGACCCCTTGATCAGGCTGATGAAGTCGATCCCGGCCTCGGTGATGTCCTCCGCGATGCGCAGCGCCTCGCCCGTCTCCAGGCCGCCCTCGCGCTCCTCGTCGAACGTCATGCGCGCCCCGATCGCGAAGTCCGGCCCGACCGCTTCCCGTACAGCGCGGATGACCTGGAGCGGGTACCGCATCCGGTTCTCGTACGAGCCGCCGTACTCGTCGTCGCGGTGGTTCCAGAACGGCGTCCAGAACGCGTCGAGGAGGTGGCCCCACACCATGACCTCGATGCCGTCGAGCCCCGCCGACCTGCAGCGCTGTGCGACGTCGACGAAGTCCTGCAGCACCCGGTCGAGGTCCCACTGCTCGGCGGCCTTGGCGAAGGCGCGGTGGGCGGGCTCGCGGACGTCGCTCGCGGAGATCGCCGGGAGCCAGTTGTCGGTGTAGTTGCTGGTGCGGTGGCCGAGGTGGGTGAGCTGGGTCATCACGGCCGCGCCCTGCTCGTGCACCTCATCGGCGAGGCGGCGCAGCCAGGGCTCGGACTCGTCCTTCCAGAGCTGCAGATTCCCGAACGCGGGTGCGCTGTCCCGGCTGACGAGCGCACTGCCGCCGATCATGGTCAGTCCGACGCCGCCGCGGGCCTTCTCGACGTGGTAGGCGCGGTAACGGTCCTTGGGCAGGCCGTCCTCGCTGTACGCCGGCTCGTGCGACGTGCTGACGATCCGGTTGCGCAGCGTCAGGTTCTTGAGAACGAACGAACTCATCAGGGGGTCGTCGTTGCCGGTCACCGGACACCTCCACGGTGCAGTTGAGTCTTCACTGCGGACTCCTTCGTCAGGCGGTACGAGCTCAACGCCCGTGGTGGTGCATCACGTGCTTGGTACGGGAGTAGTCGTCGAGGGCGTACAGGGACAGGTCGCGGCCGTAGCCCGAGCCCTTGAAGCCGCCCCAGGGAACCTCGTTGGCCAGGACGAGATGGGAGTTGACCCAGACGGTCCCGGCGTCCAGTCGGGCGGCGACGGCGTGGCTGCGGCGGGCGTTCTCGGTCCATACGGAGGCCGAAAGGCCGAAGGGGACGTCGTTGGCGCGGCGGATCGCCTCGTTCTCGTCGGTGAACGTCTCGACGGTGACGACGGGGCCGAAGACCTCCTCGCGGGCGATCTCGGCGCCCTCGGGCACGTCGACCAGGACGGTGGGCGCGACGAAGTAGCCGGGGCCGTCCAGGGAGCTGCCACCGATCGCGGCCCGGACACCTTGGCTGCGCGCCCGGCCGAGGTAGCCGCGAACCCGGTCGAAGTGTGCCTTGGAGACGAGCGGACCGATGTCGACGTGCTCGCCCGCGCGCGGATCGCCGACGATCAGCTTGCCCACCTCGCGGACGAGTTCCTCGGTGAACCGGTCGGCCACGGAGGCATGGACCAGGACGCGGCAGGCGGCCCCGCATTCCTGGCCCGAGTTCCAGTAGCCCGCCGTCCGCAGTGCCACCGCGGCGGCCTCCAGATCGGCGTCCTCGAAGATGACGACCGGTGCCTTGCCGCCGAGTTCGAGGTGGACCCGCTTGAGGGACTCTGCGGCTGTACGGGCCACGGCGCGGCCGCTGCCGACCGAGCCGGTCAGGGCGATCATCGCGATGTCCGGGTGCTCGGCGAGCCGGGCACCGACCACCGGACCGTCGCCCGTCACCACGTTCACCACACCCGGCGGCAGCAGGTCGGCGACGAGTTCGGCGAACTTGAGGGTGGTGAGCGGTGTCTGCTCGGACGGCTTGATCACCAGGGTGTTCCCGGCGCCGAGCGTCGGCGCGATCTTCCAGGCGGCCATCATCAGCGGGTAGTTCCACGGCGTGACCAAGCCGACGACGCCCAGCGGCTCGCGCAGGATCACCGAGAGGTGGTCCTCGACGTAGTCCCCGGCGGCCATGGACGTGGTCGCGCGCAGGGCGCCTGCGATGAAGCGGAACGTGTCGATCGTGCCGTCGACGTCGTCCCGCGCCACCGACAGCGGCTTCCCGGTGTTCGCCGCCTCGAGGCGGACCAGTACGTCGGTGTGCTCGGCGAGCCGGTCGGCGATCGCGTGCAGCACCTCCGACCTCTCCTTGGGTACGAGCCGCGCCCACTCCTCCTTGGCACCTACGGCAGCCGCGACGGCGCGGTCGACGTCCTCACGGTTCCCCTCGGGCACGCGGGCGATGACGTCTTCCGAGGACGGGTCGATCACCTCGGTGAATCGCTCGGCCGCGGTGTCGACAAAGGCGCCTCCGATGAAGTGGAGGGAGGGCGGCAGGTCCTTCCCCTCCGCGAGAGGAGCGGCGTCGGCGGCGCGGTGGACGGTCGCGGTCATGAGTGGTAACTCCCTTACGGTGCATTCCGGTTGAGCGTGGAGCCGATCTACGGCTGTGCGGGCGGGGACCCGCAGATCACTGGGCGTTGGTCAGCTCGGGCAGGGCGTTGAGGGCGGCCGCGATCCGCGTACGGGTCTCGGTGTTCACGGGCAGCATCGGTTCGCGGGGGCCGCCGACGGGCAGGCCGATCTCCTCCAGGGCGGCCTTGACGGCGGGGATGAACGGGGCGGACATGAGGGTGTCCATGAGGGGGTAGATCCGGTCCCACTGCTTGCGCGCCCCGGCGAGGTCTCCGGCGAGCAACGCCCGGTGGACGGCGACGAGTTGGGCGGGCATGACGTTGGCGGTGCCGGCCATCACGCCGGCCGCGCCCTCGGCGACGGCGGCGAGTAGCAGGGCGTCCCAGCCGATGAAGGTGGAGATGACGTCGCTGTGGTGGTGGATGAGCTTGCCGGCCTGGGACATGTCGCCGGTGGTGTCCTTGATGTATTTGATGTTCGGGTGCTTGTGGGCGAGTGCGCCGACGGTGTCGGGGTCGAGGTTGACGCCGGTGGCGCCGGGGAGGTTGTAGAGCATGACCGGGATCTGCACGGAGTCGGCGACGGTGGCCAGGTAGTGCAGCGTCTCGTCCATGGTCAAGGGCTCGTAGTACGGGGTGACGACCATCAGGACGTCAGCGCCCGCCGCCTCGGCGTGCTGGGAGAGGGCGACGGCCTCGCGGGTGCTCACGGCGCCGGTCTGGGCGATGACGGGGACGCGGCCCGCGCTCTGGTCGATGACGGTCTCGACGAGCAGGCGCCGCTCGTCGCCGGTCATGGCGGCGAACTCGCCGGTGGAGCCGCAGGCGACGACGCCGTCGACACCGCCGTCCACGCTCCGGTCGACGAGGCGGCGCAGCAGCTTCTCGTCGATTGCACCGTCCGGTGTGAAGGGGGTGGCGAGTGCGGTGAGGATTCCGGTCAGCTGATCGGTCATGGTCAAACTCCTTGATACGTAAGGGAATTGAGGGGAGGTCAGTGGGTGTCGGTGAGGGTGCGGCGGGTGGTCTGCCGGTCGGTGGCGAGGATGCTGCGGGCCTCGTGTGCGGCGGACAGGCCGGAGGAGATGGCGGTTTCGGTGTAGAGGGTGCCGAGGTAGTCACCGGCGAGGAACACGCGGCCGCCGCGGCGGGTGAGCGCGGGCTGCAGCTTCGCGCGGCCGGGGAAGCAGTAGGGGGCGCCGGTGGGGAAGCGTTGGACCTCGGCCTCGACGACGTTCTCGGCGAAGCCGGGAAGGACCTGGTCGAGGTCGTCGAGGTAGATGCGGCGGATGGTGTCGTCGTCGTGTTCGAGCAGGGTGCGGGCGAGGGAGCCGGGGGAGAAGGTCATCAGGCTGGAGCCGGGCTGGCGTTGGCGTTCGTGGCCGCGGACGATGTTCGACATGTTGAGGGCCACGTTGAAGGAGCGTTTGGGGGTGGCGATGGCGTACGCGTCGTCCCACTGCTGGCGGCCGGTTTCGTTGGAGAGGAACGCGGCGCTGACGTAGGGGCCGTAGACCACCTGTGCGAGGGCGTCGCGGATGTCCGGGTCCAGGTCGACGGCGACGCGGTGCGCGACCGTCGCGGGGGTGGCCAGGACGACGGTGCGGGCCTCGACTTCCTGCTCGACGCCGTTCTCGCGGTAGCGGACCACCACCGAGTGCTTCTTGTGCACGATCTCGTCGACATGGGCGTCGAGGCGCAGCCGGTCCCCGAGGGAGGCGGCGATGGACTCGGTGATGGTGGAGGGGCCGCCGACGATGGACTGGGTGAGGCCGCCGCCGATGCCCCAGACCAGGCTGAAGTAGCCGACGCCCGCACCGGCGGAGAGTTGGTCGATGTCGGCGGCGGACCGGGTGACGGTCGGCTCGAACAGGGCCTGGGTGTCGGCCGGGACGTCGCCGATGAAGTCCTTGAAGGAGCGGTCGTTGAGGAAGTCGTAGATCCGCTGCTGTCGCTCGGCGGCGCTCTCGCCCTTGCGTTGCCCGACGATGCGGGCGTAACGGGCCACTTGCAGCGCGACCTTGGCGCCGGTCTTCACCATGCCGAGGCGGGCCTGCAGCGGCATCGGGATGCGGAACGGGTAGGTCTCGACGCGGCCCTTGATGATCGTCCTGCCGTTCATCGAGAGGCCGGACAGGGAGCCGGGCACGTCGGTCGCCTCGACGCCGGTGTTGTTCAGGAGCCAGCCGGTCGCGGAGTTGCCGCCCGCGTAGACGTGACCGCCCCAGTTGAGGAAGTACGGTCCGCGCCGCTCGGAGCGGATACGGCCGCCGACCCGGCTCTCGGACTCCAGGAGCAGGGTGTCCCAGTGCCGCAGCCGCCACGCGGCCGACAGCCCTGCGATGCCACCGCCGACGATGACCACATCTTTCATCGCTATACCTCTCTTCTTTCCAACCGCGGGCAGCAACTGCCGTACGAGAAGGGTGAGTTGGCCGTCAGAAATGCCGACCGGTCAGACCCGGAGGCCTTCCTGCGGCGTGGACTGGCCGGGCAGGGCTGCGGCCTCGTCGAGGGACATGCCGCGGGTCTCGGGCGCCCACAGGACGGAGACGACGGCGCCGATGAGGCTGATGGCCGCGGCGGCGATCATGGTGCCGCCGATGCCCCAGGCGGTCAGTGCCACGGGGACGAGATACGTGCCGACGGCGGCACCGATACGGCTCGCGGACGAGGCCAGGCCCACGGCCGAGCCGCGCACCTCGGTCGGGAACAGTTCGTTCGGGTAGACCCACTGCAGGATCTGGGTGCCGCCGATGATCAGCGCGTACAGGGCGAAGAGCGTCATGATCACGTTCGACGGGGCGTCAGGGAAGATGCCGAGCAGCAGCAGGGCCACGCCGGACCAGATGAAGCTGTGGATGACCAGCGGGCGACGGCCCATGCGGTTCACGCAGAACAGTGCGATCACACAGCCGATGAGGAACATGACGGTGATCAAGGCTTCGCCGATGTTGGCGAGTCCGCCTTCGAGGTGGAGCGCGTCGAGGATCCTCGGGCCGAACGCGTAGATGGCGAAGAGCGGAACGATGGAACAGGTCCAGAAGACGGTGATGTAGAGCATGCGTCCGCCGTAGCCCGAGCGCAGGATCGCCTTGAGGTCGACGTTCTCGCGCTCCTCGGCCGGCAGGTCATGGATCGTCGCCTCGGGTCCGTAGACCTTCTTCAGGACGGCCTCGGCCTCGTCGGTGCGGCCCTTGTTCGCCAGCCAGCGCGGGGACTCAGGCGTGCCGTGGCGCAGCAGCACGATGACCGTGGCGGGCAGCGTGGCACTGGCGAGCATCCACCGCCAGGCGTCGTCGCCGCCGAAGGACAGCAGGACTTCACCGACGATGTACGCGGTGGCCGCGCCGACGAACCACATGACGACCAGGCCGCCGAGGAGCGGGCCGCGGTAGCGGCGCGGCGTGAACTCGGCGAGCAGCGAGGTCGCGATCGGGTAGTCCGCGCCGACCGCCATGCCGATCAGCAGACGCAGGACGAACAGCCACACCGGGTCCGTCGCCCAGAACTGCGCGACGGAACAGACGATGATGGCCACCAGGTCGATGGTGTACAGGAGTTGGCGCCCGAACTTGTCGGTGAGCCAGCCGCCCACGAACGCGCCGAGGAAGATGCCGATGAGCGCGGACGCGCCGATCAACCCCTGGGCGGAGTCGGACAGGTGGAGCTGCGGCGTGATCTGCACCATGGCGACGCCGATGATGCTCAGGACGTAGCCGTCGAGGAACGGTCCCCCGGAGGAGTACAGCGCCAGTTTCTTGTGGAAGCGCGACAGGGGCGCGTCGTCCACTCTGTTCTCTGCTCTGCCCTCTGCGTTTGCGGTCATCTCAGCCTCCGGGAGCGGTTCCCGGGCCTACTTGAAAGCGTAGGCCCGGCACAGGTCCGGGTTGATGTCGTGTCGTGGAATTGGATGCCCGGTCGCTGCCTTGGTGTGGATGTCCGGGCGGGACACACTGCGTTCCGATGTCGCGGGTGCCGTGCCCGGTGAGCGTGGTCCGCCCCGGGCTTGCGGGATCGATTCCTGCGTCCCATCCGCCCCTACGGACAGGTGGACGGTGTCGCAGTGATCGAGGGAACTCGCGGCTTTCTCTTGGCTGGCGGAATCGTGGCCGCCGGATGACACGAAGTATGTGAAGGCCAGGAGCGGCCAACAATGCCCCTGCTGTCTCACCAGGGTCTGGCCTGTCTGTGAGTCGGAAATTCGGCTACGATTGATGGCATGGCTGGCCGACCCCGCAACGCCGTGTACCTCACTGAGGACGAGCGGGCCACGCTCCTGCAGTGGACCCGCAGTCGTACGTGCTCGCAGGCTCAAGCCCTGCGCGCGAAGATCGTGCTGGCCTGTGAGAAGGAGCCCACCAACACCGCTGTGGCCCAACGCCTCGGTATCTCCCGCGACATGGTCGGCAAATGGCGGGCCCGTTTCCTTGCCGAGCGGCTTGACGGCCTGGATGAGCAACCACGTCCCGGGCGCCCGCCCACGGCGGACGACGACACGGTGGCCCACGTTCTCCTCCGTACGCTCACGCCTCCGCCGTCCGGTGCCAGGCGGGCTTGGTCGACCCGCGCCATGGCGGCTGAGACCGGCCTGAGTCAGAGCACGGTGAGCAGAGTCTGGCGGACCTACAGCGTGCAGGGGGCACCTCGCAACGGGACCCGGGTGCGCTCGGCGTGGTCCCTGCCGGATCACGCCGAGGAGATGGTCGGCCTGTTCCTCGCTCCGCCCATGTGTGTGCTCGCCGTGACGGCCCGCGCCGGACGAGGCGTGGCCGCACGCAGGTCCCAACCGACCACCGCTGGGCGCCTGTTCGGTCAGGACGCGGACGTGCCCCAGGTGCTGGCCGTCGCCGGAGCCTTCGCGGCGCTGCGGGGCCAGGTGGATGCGGAAGGCGCGACGGTTCCCTCTGGGCTGCGCGCATTCCTGAAGAGGGTGACGTCGGGAGCGGGTGCCGGGGCAAGCGTGCACCTGCTCGCGCACGGTGTGCCGGCGGATACCCGCGGTGTTCTCGACGGACCGGACGCAGCCGACTCCCGATGCCTCCGCTGGCACCTGGCGCCCACTCCCGGGGAGTGGACCGATGAGACCCGGCGTCTGCTCGCTGCGGACGGCCGGCCCTCTCGTGGAGCAGCACCCGAGGGGTCCCGCCTCCGTGACGCGCTGCTGACCTGGTCCACCACGTGGACCCCGTCCGCCAGCCCGTTCATGCGTAGTGCAGCGGCACGTCTGCCTTACGAAAACCCGGCCATCTGTGGCCCTGGTAGTGACTCAAGGGTGCCGGATGTGCGTACAGCCGAGCACGTCGGCACCGGCACGGCGCCCCGGATCGCACCCGTCGACACTCCTGCCGGAGCCCCCATCACCACGGACCCCGTCGTAGGGCTGTTGCGGGAAGCCGTCCTCGCCGCCGGCTACCGGCCGGGAGAGCGCGTGCGGGAGGCTCCGCTCGCTTCCCGTCTCGGCCTTTCGCGCCGGGTCGTCCGTGCGGGGCTCCGGGCACTGGCCGAGGAAGGCATGCTGGAGCTGCTCCCCGGTGGTGGGACCGCTGTCCCCGCCATCACGGCGAAGGACGTCCTCGACCTCTATGCCCTGCGGGCCAGTCTCGGTGCACTGCTCATCCGCCGTGTCGCCATGCTCGGGCCGGAGAAACTGGCCTCGCCCTCGGCCGCCCTGGCGGAGGTCCGCGCCGCCGCCCGAGAAAACGACCACACACGTATTCGTGAAGACGACCTGCGGTTCCAGGACGCCCTCGCACGCAGCGCGGATCTGCCGGAGGCCGCCCACACCTTCGAACGCCTCACGGCCCGGCTGCGTATGTTCGTCACGGTCCTGGACATGGACTACAGCCAGGCGTGCGGCACCATCGCCAATGAAGACGCCGTCGTCTACGACGCGTTGTGCGATGCGGACGGGAACGAGGCGGCCCGCCTGTGGCGAGTCAAGATCGAACGGTGCGTTCACTACATGCTCGCCCAACTCCCGGAGGACGACGCCGATTCGCACCTCTGGACATCCCTTGCGGGCAGGCCCCGCCTGCATCCCGAGGACGTACGGGGCGCCGTGCACTGACGCGGAGGGTTCGCCGCCGGGCGGCGGCATCGTCGGCACACCTCGCTTGGCCACCTGCTGTCCTGCCGGTGGCCTTGCAGGCGGGGCGCGGCGAGATCAGCTCACGGCGCACCACACGCGTCGCCAGGTTGTCGCACCTGACCAGGGGGTCCTCGAGGTACGGGTGGTGGGTGGCAGCCACTACGACGATCTCGGCGTCAAGGGGTGCTGCTGCGCCACCGGTAGAACAGACGGTGCGGCACAACGACGAGCAGGTCGCCACTGAGCTGGGCTTCGGGCTCACTCCGGTCCTGGAGGCGTGCAAACGCCTTGGGCACGAGCGCCTCATCGTCAGTGCGTGCTCAGGCTCGTCGTTGAGTTCGGCTGCGGGCGGGCGAGGGACGCGAGCACGGTGAACCTCCCGCAGGTGCTCTGCCCGGCCCCCGGCGGCCTGGGTGAGCAGGTCGTCCCGGGCGACCCCGACCACACGTCCGCGGGCGTCGAGTACGAACGCACCGCCGGCCTCGATGTTGCTTGTGGGTGACGAAGGCGATCGTGCGCCGCAGGTCCCGTTGCAGGGTGAGCAGCAGGTCCTGCATGTCGCGGCGGATCAGCGGGTCGAGTGCGCTGAACGGCTCGTCCATGAGGACTCGGCCTGGCCGGGGAACTCCGATAGTCGCGGGTGAACGAGTCAGAGCTCCGGAGCTACGAACCCGACGCGGACTTGCGCGGGTCCCCGGGCCGCGGCGTCGGCTTGCCGGCCAGGGCCAGCCAGAGGTTGGGGTCGAAGTGTCCGTCGGGGAGCTGGGTGACCATGTAGCGGACGCTGCGCTCGACCTTGACGCGCCACAGGCGAGCGGCCTCGTCGCCGTCCCCTTCGCGGATCGCTTCGAAGATCACGGCGTCCTCCCGGGAGATGAGGTCAACGGCCGAGTCGGGAAAGCCCAGTTGGACGATGGAGAGAAACATCCGCAGGCGCATGGTGAGGCGCTGGAACAACAGGCTGGACTGGGGCAGGTTCGCGGTCGCGGCGATCGCATCCTGGAAGGACAGGTCCGCGGCGCCGATCCGCGCGTGGTCACGGCCTGCCCGGGCGACAGCGCGAACTTCGGACAGTGCCGCTCTTACGGGGCGTAGCTCGCGCTGGTCGAGCATCGCGGCCCGATGTATGAGCACCGCTCCGAGTGCGCTCCGCGCGGCGTAGAGGTCCACGATCGTGTTGACGTCGACGTGCGGATACGCCGCCCCGCCCTGCGGCAGCCGTTCCAACAGCCCCTCGTCGGCGAGGGCATGAAGTGCCTTGCGGATGGCACCGCGGGACAGTCCGAGCTGGGCCGCCAGGGGAGCTTCCCTGACTCGCTCCGCGGACGGGCGGCGTACGGAGAGCAGCTCTTCGCGCACTGCACGGACCACCGGGTCGGCCGCCGGCCGGTTGCCGGGCAACTCGAGTGAATCGTCGACTGCCTCTGGGCTCGCGTCCCTCCCGTTCGAGGTCTGTGAATGCTCGTAGTTCTGATTGTTTGAGTCGTAAGTCAGCTTCCACGTGAAGGGGGCTGCTTCCGTGCTCCAGCCGGCACACCATGTGTGCAAGTCGGCGCGGAGTCCGGGCAGGGCGGAGCCGAGCCCGGGGGCTGTTTCGTGGCTGAGCAGCGGATTGCCGGCAAGGAGTAGTTCGACCCCGCCGAGCCATGCCGAACCAGAGACGAAGTGCCCCTGGAAACGCGAGTTCTCCTGCGTCCAGGCTTCGATGGCGGGGCGGGCCCACGGGGTCGCCTCGCCCCCGACCAGAAGGTGTACCGACAGGTTCGGGGCGGCGCTCCGGTCGAGGGCGTTCAGGAAGTCCTGGAGCGAGTCGTGCCAGGAAGGCTCGCTGGTGGTGGACCGAGCCGTGGAGCCGCCTCGGAGCGTTGCGAAGGTGTCGGCCGCGGCGAACAGGTTGCGCGCCCGCGTCGAGGGCCGGTCCAGCGGGGGTGTGCCCGAGGCGGGGCGGCGGCGCCGGGGCGAGCCGGGATCGCGCGAGGTGAGGGCGAGGACCCGAACGGGAGGAGCGATGAACAGCCCGGCCACGTCACGGACTTCGAGCGGCAGAGAGCCCGGCAGAGAGCCCGGCAGAGAGCTCGGCGATGCCTCGGCAGGTGGGACCCGTCCGGCGCGGACCTGGAGCCCGTAGGTACGCCAGATGCGGCTCACCGTCGTCTGGCTGAGCCCTGATTCGGCGGCCATGGCCCGCGTCGACCAGGACCGCGCACCTGCGGGCGGTGCCGTGAGCAGGCGTACGAGGATCCGGGCGACGGACTCGTCGTCGATCTCGGCAGGCCTGCCCGTTCGAGGGCGCTCGGCGAGACCGTCGAGGCCTTCGGACAGGAACCGCGAGAGCCATGTGCCGACCATGTGCCGGGAGACGCCGAGCTCCTCGGCCACGGACGTGTTGTCCGCGCCCTCCGCGCTCGCGAGGACGATCTGGGCGCGCTGCGCCTGCACCCGTGTGCTGGTGCGGCTGCGCGCCCAGGTCGACAGGGTGGCGCGTTCGCTGTCGGTGAGGGCGAGAGGGCGGCGGGGTTCCTTGGGCATCGCGATCCAGTGTAGGCGTATTTAAAACTCGTGAGGCCGTGACGCCGAGTGTTCACACAGGGCCATTGTTGTGGGCCGGGCTGCGTCGCAGACTTCCTGGCAATCCGGCGGCAACACGGCCGACGCCCACAAGGCACCCCGAGCCCTTTCCCCTCCCATTCGGCGCTACCCCCTTGGCTTTTACGGGCTTTTACGGACGCACAGGTCGCGTCTCCCGACGCCGCGGCTCCCCGGCACCTCGGGGATCACGACGTGATCCGAGACCTGTGAGTCGGCCCAAGGGGCTGGCGGAACTGAAAGCAGGAGCAATTCTCGTGGACCACACCCAATCGATCATCGACAGACAGCCCTACGGGCGGTTTCACCGCAAACTGTTCCTCCTGTCCTCCGGAGGGCCCTTCCTCGACGGCTTCATCCTCAGCATCATCGGCGTGGCCATCGCCGGGGCCGACAAGGACCTGGGGCTCACGACCTTCCTCGAAGGAATGGTGGGCGCCGCCGCGCTGGTCGGTGTGCTGGTCGGCGGGGTCGTCTTCGGCTGGCTCACGGACCGCGTCGGCCGCCAGGCCATGTACACCATCCACCTGGTCGTGCTCGTGGTCGCGTCGGCGCTTTCGCTCGGCGTGACCGAGGCCTGGCAGCTGATCGCGCTGCGCTTCGTCGCCGGACTCGCGGTCGGCGCGGACCACACGATCGCCACCGCGCTGCTCTCCGAATGGCTGCCGTCGAACCGCCGTGGCCGGACCATGGGCGCCCTCGTCGCCATGTGGTTCGTCGGCGCGTCCACCGCCTACCTCGTCGGATGCCTCGTCTCCGCCTCCGGTGGAGACGAGTGGTGGCGCTGGATGCTCGCGACCGCCGCCGTGCCCGGTGTGCTCCTGCTCCTCGGCCGGCTCGGCACGCCCGAGTCCCCGCGCTGGCTGCTCAGCCACAACCGTCCCGAGGATGCCCGCGAAGCCATCAACACCGCCTTCGGCCGCTACCCGACCGACGCGGAACTCACGCAGCTGTCGGAGAGCGAGCCCCCGAAGAGCGCCCGCCTCAGTGAGCTCTTCAAGGGCGGATACCTGGGACGCACCTTGTTCGCCGGCGGCTTCTGGATGTGTCAGGTCGCTCCGGCCTTCGCGATCTGGACGTTCTATCCGGTGATCCTCGGCGAGTACGGCTTCGAGGACGGCAACACCGCCCTGCTCTGGTCCGTGGTCGTGAGCCTCGTGACGTTGCTCGGGTGTTTTCCCGCGATCCGGTGGGTGGACACGTACGGGCGCAGGCCGGTGATCATCTGGACCTTCGTGGGGGTGGCGGTCTCGCTGGCGATGCTGGGCCTGTTCCCCGGCATGGCTGCGGCACTCGCGATCACGATGTTCGTCATCAACGCCCTGGCGCTCGGCGGCGGCAACATCCTGCAGTACATCTATCCGACCGAGCTGTTCCCCACCCACATCCGGGCCTCGGCCATGGGCGTGGCCAGCTCCATCAGCCGGATCGGCGCGGCCGCGGGCACCTATCTGCTTCCGCTCGGACTGGACACCATCGGCCTCGGCCCGTCGATGCTCGTCGGCGCGGGCATCGCGGCCGTCGGCACCGCCATGTGTGTCGCCTGGGCGCCCGAGACCAAGGGCAAGGCGCTGCACGAATCGGCCGCCGTCGGGCCACGTCCCACGGCCACCGAGACCGTCAAGGTCCCGTAGCAGCACGGCAGTTCGTACCGGCGGCCCGCCGCCAGAGGCAGCACTGTCGCCAGAGGCAGCACCGTCGCCAGAGGCAGCAAAGGAAACGCAGCCACCATGTCTTTCAAGCGAATGATCCACGCGGTCGAGACGCACTCGGGCGAGCCGATGCGCGTCATCACCGGGGGAGTTCCCACCATCCCCGGCGACACCGTCTACGAGCAGATGAAGTGGCTCGAGAAGAACGACGACCAGCTCCGCAAGCTCATGCTGCGCGAGCCGCGCGGCTACCCGCCCCTGTGCTGCAACCTCATCGTGCCGCCGAAGCACCCGGACGCGGCGGCCGGCTTCATCGTCATGGAGCAGGTCGAGTACCCCGTGATGAGCGGCGGCAACACCATCTCCGTCGCCACCGTCCTGCTTGAGACCGGGATGATCCCGATGCAGGAGCCGGTCACCGAGTTCAAGCTCGAGTCCCCCGCAGGACTCATCGGCATCCGGGCCGAGTGCGGGAACGGCAAGGTCAAGAACGTCACGTTCGAGAACGTCCCGGCCTTCGCCGCGCACCTCGACGCGAAGATCGACGTCCCCGAGCTCGGCAAGGTGACCGTCGACGTCGGCTGGGGCGGCATGTTCTACGTCATCGCCGATGTGCGGCAGTTCGACTGGCTGGAGCTCGTCCCGGAACAGGGCGCGGAGATCGCCCGGGTCTCCTCGCTCATCCTCCGGGCCGCACAGGACCAGCTGCCCGTGGAGCACCCCGACTACTCGGGCATCGGCATCACCATCTCCCAGCTCTCCGGACCGACCGCCAACCCCGCCGCCGACCGCAAGAACGCGGTGACCATGGCGAGCGGCCCGGTCGACTTCGACAACCCCGCCACCTGGACCGGATCCGTCGACCGCTGCCCCTGCGGTACCGGTACCTGCGCCCGCATGGCCACCCTGCACGCCAAGGGCGAACTCGCCCTGAACCAGCAGTTCCGCCACGAGGGCGTGCTCGGCACGGTCTACACCGGCGAGCTCGTCCGCAAGACCCAGGTCGGCCCGTACGAAGCGGTCGTGCCGACCGTCGGCGGCCAGTCCTGGATCACCGGCTACAGCACCCATGTCCTCGATCCCGAGGACCCGTTCACCGAGGGCTTCACCATGGGCGACCTCTGGGCGTGACCCCGACACCGCCGCCCCTCCCGTAAGAGCACCGAAGCCCGTAAGCGCACTGAAGCCCGCAAGCGCACTGAACGCACTGAACGCACAGCAAAGGAAGCGCTCATGACCACGCACGACACAGCCGGCGGCCGGGAACTCATCACCCTCGAGTCCACCCCGGCGACGGCCCCGTACTCCGCAGCCGTCGCCCTGGGCGAGCTGGTCTGGACGAGCGGCGCGCTGCCCAGCAAGCCGGACGGCACCTGCCCCGCCGACTTCGGCGACCAGGTGCGCGCCGCCCTGGCGAACCTGGAGAGCCAGCTGAACGCGGCGGGCGCCGACTGGTCGACGGTCCTCAAGATCAACGGCTACGTCTCCGACATCGAGCGGCTGCCGGAGCTCAACAAGGTCTACGAGGAAGTCGTGAACGTCCACGGCAAGCCCGCCAGAACCACCGTCGAGGTCTCCCGCTTCCGCGGCCATGTGCTCGTGGAGTTCGAAGCGGTGGCGTACCGGCGGCAGGCCTGAGTCGAGCCGTCCCGTACGAGCAGGCAGGAACAGACCAGTGAAGATCACCGTCATCGGCGCGGGCGTCATCGGACTCTCGTGCGCCTACGAACTCTCCGCACTCGGCCACCAGGTCACGGTCGTCGACGCCGGCGCCGCGGGCGCTGCGGCCTCGGCCGGCAACGCCGGGTGGATCACGCCCTTCCTCTCCGCACCCCGTGCGGCACCCGGCGCCGTACGCGATGCGGTCCGGAGCTTCACCAGCACGGAGGGCCCGGCGCGGATGCGCCCGCACCTGGAACTCGGGTTCGCCTCCTGGGTGACGCAGTTCCTGCGGGCCAGCAACAAGCAGCGCAGCGCCCGCGCGACGGCAGCACTGCAGAAGTTCGCCCGGCACGCCCACGAGCACGTCGACTCGCTCCTTGAAAGGGGGGTGAGCTTCGAGCACTACACCGACGGCCTCGCGGTCGTGTTCAAGCAGGCGGACAACCTCGCCCACTACGAGCAACTGGCCGCGAAAATACGGTCGTTGGGGTACGACGGAGAGATCGCCGTCCACCGCGGCTCGGATGTCGTGGCCTTCGACCCGGCGATCAGCCGCGACGTCGCCGGCGTGCTGCACCTCGTGAGCGAGCGGCACGTACGGCCCGAGACCCTCACCGCTGGTCTTGCCAAGGCGCTCGTGGCGAACGGCGGAGAGGTCATCGAGGGTGACCCCGTCCGACGGGTCACCCGGCTGCCCGCGGCGGGGAAGTGGGCCGTCGACACCGCCGAGGGGCGGGAGTTGGACGCGGACCACGTCGTCTTCGCCGCCGGTTTCGCCACCCGGGCGCTGCTCAAGCCCCTCGGCGTGGACGTCCCGCTTGAGGCCGCCAAGGGCACCAGCATGACGGCGTACGGCGAAGGGCTCGCGCCCTCGCACCCCCTGAAGCTGTACGAGCACATGGTCGCCTGCTCACCCTTCGGCAACTCCGTACGCCTGTCGGGCACCTTCGACATCGGACGCCGCGACTTCGACCTCAACCGCAAGCGGCTCGACATGGTCGTCCGGCACGGCACCGGCTACCTGGACACCTGGCGTCCCACCGACATCGAGTACGAGTGGGTGGGCCACCGTTCCACCACCGTGGACGACACGCCCATCATCGGCCCGGTCCCGGCACTGCCCGGCCTCTACGTGGCGACCGGACACGGCACCCTCGGCGTCACCCTCGGCCCGGCCACCGGAGCGCTCGCCGCCCGCGAGATCGCCCTCCAGGAGGAACAACCCCTCCTCGCACCCTTCCGCCTCACCCGCTTCCGCGCACGCAACTCCCGTACGCAGAACGCCTGATCAACGACTAGGAGCACCAGCATGACCGGCGCCAACCACCCCCTCACCGGCAACTTCCATGTCCCCGCACCCGAGAACGAGCCCGTCCACGAGTACCGCCCCGGATCGCCGGAAGCCCTCTCGCTCCAGGCGGAGATCAAGCGGATCGGCGGCCTGACGCAGTCGATCCCGCTCTCCATCGGCGGCAAGGTCTTCGAGACCTCCACCACCCAGCCGGTCGTCTCGCCCCACGACCACCAGCGTGTGCTCGGCCGGTTGAGCCTCGCCGACGAGTCCCACGTGCGCGCCGCCATCGAGGCCTCCCTCGAGGCGCGCCACGACTGGTCACGCACCCCCTGGTACGAGCGGGTCTCGATCTTCCTGCGCGCCGCCGAGCTGATGACCGGCAAGTACCGCGCCGAGGTCAACGCGGCCACCATGCTCAACCAGTCGAAGACGTACCACCAGTCGGAGATCGACGGCGTCTGCGAGCTGGCTGACCTGATCCGCTTCAACGCGCACTACGCCGAGGAGATCTACACCCGCCAGCCCAAGTCCACCCAGGGCGAGCAGAACTACCTGGACCAGCGCGGACTTGAGGGCTTCGTCCTCGCGGTGAGCCCGTTCAACTTCACCAACATCGCCGGCAACCTGCCCTCGATGGCCGCCATGATGGGCAACACCGTCCTGTGGAAGCCGTCGGAGAAGTCGGCGGTGAGCACAGACGTCGTCCGTCGCATCTTCGAGGAGGCCGGGGTCCCGCCCGGTGTCATCAACTGCGTGCACGGCGACGGAAAAATGGTCACCGACATCGCGCTCGCCGACCCGAACCTGGCCGGTCTCAGCTTCGTCGGCTCGACCCAGGTCTTCCGGCAGCTGTGGAAGAAGGTCGCCGACCACATCGACACGTACAAGGGCTACCCGCGTGTCGTCGGGGAGACCGGCGGCAAGAACGCGATCATCGCGCACCCCTCCGCCGACGTGCAGGCCCTGCTGACCGGCATGACCCGCGGCGCCTTCGAGTTCCAGGGCCAGAAGTGCTCCGCCGCCTCGCGCGCCTACATCCCGCGCAGCATCTGGACCAAGCTGAAGGACAAGCTCGCCGAGCAGATCGACTCGCTCGTAGTCGGTGACGTCGCCGATCACTCCACCTTCCTCGGCGCCGTCATCGACGAGGTCGCCCACGACCGTCTCGCGGGCGCCATCGAGCGCGCCAACTCATCCGACGACCACACCCTGATCGCGGGTGGCACCACGTCGAAGGAGACCGGCTACTTCGTCCGTCCGACGGTCTTCGAGACCACCGACCCGACGTCGTTCGCCCTCAGCACCGAGTTCTTCGGCCCGCTCCTGACCGTCTACGTATACGACGACAAGGACTGGACCGAGACGCTCAAGCTCGCCGACCGCACCAGCCAGTACGGCCTGACCGCCTCCGTCTACGCAGGCGACCGCAGGGCCGTCGCCGAGGCCCTCGACATCCTGCGCGACGCCTCCGGCTACCTCGCCATCAACGACAAGCCCGCCGGAATGTCCATCGGCAAGCAGCAGTTCGCGGGCGCCCGCGCCTCCGGCACCAACGACAAGATCGGCTCGCCCTTGGCCCTGCAGCGCTGGGTGAGCGGCCGGTTCGTCAAGGAGAACCTCGCCCCCGACACCGACTACCGCTACCCGTACATGGGCGCCTGACCGCCCGCACGCCCGCTACCCCGTCTTCGTACATCGGAGTACGTCATGCCCCTCAACGATCCTCTGCTCGAGCCCTTCGACCTGGGGCACCTGCGCCTGAAGAACCGCGTGGTCAGCACCTCGCACGAGCCGGCCTACGCGCAGGACGGCATGCCCAAGGAGCGCTACCTCCGCTACCACCTGGAGAAGGCCAAGGGCGGGCTCGCGCTGACGATGATGGGGGGCGCGGCGTGCGTGGCGCCGGAGTCTCCGGCCTTCGTGAACAACATCGCACTGTTCCGCGACGAGGTCGTCCCGTACTTCCGGGCGATCTCGGACGCGGTGCACGAGCACGACACCCTGGTGATGTGCCAGGTGACCCACGCCGGGCGCCGGACCAGCAACTACGAGGGGGACTGGCTGCCCGTCATCTCCTCCTCGGGCGACCGCGAACCCCAGCACCGGGCGTTCCCGAAGGCCGCCGAGGACTGGGACATCGAGCGCGTCATCGCCGCGTACGCGGACGCGGCGGAGCGCTGCAAGGCCGGTGGCCTCGACGGTATCGAGCTGATGGGCAACGGGCACCTGCTCGACCAGTTCTGGTCCCCGGCGACCAACCACCGGGACGACGAGTGGGGCGGCGACTTCGAGCGCAGGCTCCACCTCCCGCTCGCCGTGGTCCGCGCCGTACGGGAACGCGTGGGGGACGACTTCGTCGTAGGCCTGCGCATGGCCGTCGACGAGGCCCGGCCCGGCGGACTCACCGCCGCGGACGGCCTGGAGGTCGCCCGCCGGATGACCGCGGAGGGCATCGACTTCCTCAGCGTCCTGCGCGGCAGCCTCGACAGCGACCGCAACCTCGCGCGGGTCATCGCCCCCATGGGCACTCCCGCGGCCCCCGACCTCGACTTCGCCGGCGACGTCAAGCGCGAACTCGGCGTCCCGGTGATGCACGCAGGCCGCATCGCCGACCTGCCCACGGCCAGGCATGCCATCCGCGAGGGCCTGCTCGACATGGTCGGCATGACCCGCGCACACATCGCGGACCCGCACCTGATGCGCCGTCTCGCCGAGGGGCAGGAGGACCGCATCCGGCCCTGTGTCGGGGCGGGTTACTGCATCGACCGCATCTACGAGGGCGGTGAGTCGCTCTGCCTGCACAACCCGGCGACGGGCCGCGAGACGGTGCTGCCGCACGAGATTCCGGTGGCACCCCGGCCGAAGTCGGCCGTCGTCGTCGGCGCGGGACCCGCGGGCCTGGAGGCGGCCCGGGTCCTCGCGGAACGCGGTCACCAGGTCACGGTCCTGGAGGCGGGCAGCAAGCCCGGCGGCCAGATCGCCATCGCGGCGGCGGCCCCGCGCCGACGGGACCTCATCGGCATCGTCGACTGGCGCGTCGAGGAGTGCCATCGCCTCGGAGTGAAGATCCGCTGCAACACATACGCGGAAGCCTCCGACATCCTGGAGCACCAGCCGGACATCGTCATCGTCGCCACCGGCGGCATCCCCAACACCGAGTGCGTCGACGGCCCCCCGAACCTGATCACCGACAGTTGGCAGATCCTCACCCGCGAGGTGAAGCCCGCGAAGTCCGTACTCGTCTACGACGACAACGGCGACCACGCAGGGATGAGCGCCGCCGAGATCATCGCCGAATCCGGCGCGGAGGTGGAGCTCGTCACCCCGGAGCGGGTGATCGCGCCCCTGGTCGGGGGCACCAACTATCCCGCGTACCTCTCGTCGTTCGCCCGCCGCAACGTCCGCCTGACCCTCAACTCCCGGGTCACGTCGGTGAGCCGGAACGCGGACCGCCGCCTGACCGTGACCCTCACCAACGAGTACGGCGAGACGACCGAGACCCGCACCGTCGACCAGCTAGTCGTCGAGCACGGCACGACCCCCGTCGACGACGTGTACTTCGACCTGAAGAAGCACTCGACCAACCACGGAGCCGTCGACCAGGACGCGCTCCTCGGCCTGAGACCACAGCAGATCGTCCACAACGAGGACGGAGCCTTCCAGCTCTTCCGCGTGGGCGACGCCGTCTCCAGCCGCAACATCCACGCGGCGATCCTCGACGCGTACCGCCTGTGTCTGGCCATCTGACTCCTCTCAACTCCCTTCTCTACAGCGCCACTTGAACAATTCTTCACGATCGGAGAGAACCATGGCTGAGGTCACCGGCAAGGTCGCACTCATCACGGGCGCCGCCCGCGGCCAGGGCGAGGCGGAGGCCCGCCTGTTCGTCGAACGCGGCGCGAAAGTCGTCATCGCAGACGTGCTCGACGACGACGCGCAGAAACTCGTCGCCGACCTGGGCGAAGACAAGGCCCTCGCCGTGCACCTCGACGTCAGCGACCCTGAGCAGTGGGCCGCGGCCCTCGCCGCCGCCAAGGAGACGTTCGGCCAGGTGGACATCCTGGTCAACAACGCCGGCATCTACTTCCAGGGCGCGCTCACCGAGACCCCGCTCGACCGCTACCGCAAGCTCATCGACGTGAACCAGATCGGTGTGTTCCTCGGTATGCAGACCGTCGCCCCGCACATGGCCGAGGTCGGCGGCGGAGCGATCGTCAACATCGTGTCGGTCTCTTCGTTCGCCCCGCTGGACCTGACCGCGGCGTACGCGTCCACCAAGTCGGCGCTCCTCGCCATGTCCAAGGCCGCGGTAGGGGAGTTGGGGCCGCTCGGTATCCGCGTCAACATGATCCACCCCGGCGGCGTGGCCACCGAGATGGGCGCCCCGAGTGGTGTGGTCCCGACGGAGTACGACAAGGCCCCGCTGGGCCGCATCGGCCAGGCTCGCGAGATCGCCACGGTCGCCGCGTTCCTCGCCTCGGAGGAGAGCTCGTACTGCAGCGGCGCCGAGATCCTCGTCGACGGCGGCTGGACCGTCGGAACCCGCAATCCCTGGACTGTCACGACTGCCGCGCGCTAGCCGGGACGCGCGACGGAACGAACAGGAGAGAACCATGAGTCTGAACATTGTCGTGTGTGTGAAGTACGTGCCCGACGCCACCGGCGACCGGGGCTTCGCGGACGACCTGACCGTCGACCGCGAGGACACCGACGGCCTGCTGTCGGAGCTCGACGAGTACGCGGTCGAGCAGGCCCTGCAGATCGCGGAGGATGCGGACGATGCCGAGGTCACGGTGCTGACCGTGGGTCCGGAGGACGCCAGGGGCGCGTTGAGCAAGGCCCTGTCTATGGGCGCGGACAAGGGGGTGCACGTCGAGGACGACGACCTGCACGGATCGGATGTGATGGGTACGTCGCTGGTGCTCGCCAAGGCCGTCGAGCAGGTCGGCTACGACCTGGTGATGTGCGGGATGGCCTCCACGGACGGGGAGATGGGTGTTCTGCCCGCGCTGTTGTCGGAGCGTCTCGGCGTGGCGCAGGTGACGCTGCTGTCCGAGGTCTCGGTCGAGGACGGCACGGTCAAGGGCCGTCGCGACGGGGATGCGGCGTCCGAGCAGGTGGAGGCGTCGCTTCCGGCCGTCGTGTCGGTGACGGACCAGTCGGGCGAGGCCCGCTACCCGTCGTTCAAGGGGATCATGGCGGCGAAGAAGAAGCCGGTGGAGTCCTGGGACCTGGACGACCTGGACATCGAGCCGAAGGAGGTCGGCCTCACCGGTGCATGGACCGCGGTGGAGTCGGCCGCCGAACGTCCTCCGCGTACGGCAGGGACGGTCGTGAAGGACGAGGGGGCGGGCGGCAAGGAGCTGGCCGAGTTCCTGACGGGCCTGAAGTTCATCTGAATCACCGGGAGTTGAGGAATCTCATGGCTGAAGTTCTGGTCTACGTCGACCATGTGGACGGTGCCGTCCGCAAGCCCACGCTGGAGCTGCTGACGCTGGCCCGTCGTGTTGGTGAGCCGGTCGCGGTGGCGTTGGGGGCGGGTGCTGCCGACACGGTGGGCGCCCTGGCCGAACACGGCGCGACGCGCGTACTGATGGCGGATGCACCGGAGTTCGCGGAGTATCTGGTGGTGCCGAAGGTGGACGCGTTGCAGGCGGCGTATGAGGCTGTGCAGCCCGCCGCCGTACTGGTGCCGTCCTCTGCGGAGGGCAAGGAGATCGCGGCGCGTCTGGCGGTCCGTATCAAGTCGGGCATCATCACGGATGCCGTGGATCTGGAGGCGGGGGAGGAGGGTCTGGTCGCGACGCAGTCGGCGTTCGCCGCGTCCTTCACTACCAAGTCCCGTATCACGCAGGGCACTCCGGTGATCACGGTCAAGCCGAACTCGGCTGCGGTGGAGGCCGCTCCGGCTGCGGGTGCGGTCGAGGCCCTGGTCGTGTCCTTCTCGGATGCCGCTTCGGGTACGAGGGTGACTGCTCGTACGCCGCGTGAGTCGACGGGTCGGCCGGAGCTGACGGAGGCTGCGATCGTGGTTGCGGGTGGCCGTGGTGTGAACGGCGACTTCGCCGCTGTGGAGGCGCTGGCCGATTCGCTGGGTGCGGCGGTCGGTGCTTCGCGTGCCGCGGTGGACGCGGGCTGGTATCCGCACTCGAACCAGGTGGGTCAGACGGGTAAGTCGGTCTCGCCGCAGCTGTATATCGCGTCCGGCATCTCGGGTGCGATTCAGCACCGTGCCGGTATGCAGACGTCGAAGACGATTGTGGCGATCAACAAGGACGCCGAGGCGCCGATCTTCGACCTGGTCGATTACGGCGTGGTCGGTGACCTCTTCGAGGTCGTCCCGCAGCTCACCGAAGAGGTCAATACCCGCAAGGGCTGACCGTCAGGAAGGCGTGTCTTCTCATGCAACTCGCAGCGATCGTCGTGTCGTTGGCGCTGACCGTGATCGGTGTGGCGCTCCTTGGCCGGGCCGTCGCGCGGATCTACGGGTTCGTGCGGCTCGGCCAACCGGTTCCGGCGGGCAGCCGTACGGACAACTGGCGTGCGCGGACTGCGACGTTGGCGCGGGAGTTCCTGGGGCACACCCGGCTGAATAGCCAAGGAGTCCCTCCAGGTCGTCGACGTCTCCCAGCTCCTCCTCGAATCCGTCAAGACCCCGGCCGAGGAGGTGTCCCCCCTCTCGCGGCGGATCCGACGATGACTCTGTGAGCTGGTGGCGCAGAGCAGTGTCAGCGTGAGTGCGGTGGCTGGCAGGAGCCGCCTCGGGTGCGCTGAAACCGCGGGGGCGGGTGCGCTGAGCTGGGGTTTCGTCGAGCAGCGAAGTCAGCCTGGAGGAGCTGACCAACCACATGGCCGGTGGCGCCGAACTTGCCGCGCTCAAGCACGAGTTGGCACAGGTGGGCGGAGTCGACATCAGGAGCCTTCCTGAGCGGGAGGAACTCGCGGGTCCGTAGGACCACTGTGGGTGTGGGGCGGCCAGGCCGCTCTGGTCGGCAATCTCGGTGTTGGATTTGCCGGAGGACGCGGGGTCCTTACCGACCTGACAGGCGTAACGCATGGCGCCGTCGGCGAAAGGCTCCTGTCCGGAGAGGAGCATCAGGTTTCCGGCGGTGACGGGGTTCGTCGGCGGCTGATCACCCCCGCGAGTGCCCCCGACCAGGCGCCCGGCCCGGCCGGTGTCATCTCTCCTCGGCTGTCAACGGGAGCTCGACGCGAGCCGTGCTTAGACGATGTCGCACGTGACGCAAGCCGCGCCTCGCGTGGTACGCCGACGGCAGCGGCCCCGGTCCGGCCGGCTGACGACCGGACCGGTTCGAGGGCCGCTGAGCCGCGCCAGGGCTGAACAGCAGGCGGCCACAGATCTCCCCGATTCTCGCGCCCGCGATCTATAGGCAAACGCAGTCGGTTCGGGTGGGTATCGGTCTTGGACTTGATCAGTCGGCGTGGCTTCAATGAGGTTGTGTGAGATCGCAACCCGGTCTTCACGATTTGTTTGTAGGGCGAGCAGACATACGGCCCTGCCTCGATCGCGTCGGTCCATCGCATCTGGCGCCTCGCCCCTCATGCCCCTCCTGCGAGGAATTTTCATGACTCAAATGATGTCGAAGGCGGCGCCGGCCAGAGCCGCAGCGAATACCGGTGCGTGGTCTGTCACCGTTCTGCTTGCGCTGTTCATGCTGCTCAATTACGCGGACAAAGCCGTGCTCGGCTTTGCTGCGCAAGATATCTTGCAGGATCTGGGAATCACCGCTCAGCAGTTCGGTGTCATCCAGAGCTCCTTTTTCTGGCTGTTCTTCGCCGGAGCAATTCTCCTGGGCGCGCTTTCCACCAAGATCGGACTGCGCTGGCTCCTGGCCATCCTCATGATCATCTGGGTGGCCACGATGGTGCCACTGGTCGGGACCGTCAGTTTCACCGTGCTCATGCTCTGCCGGCTCACGCTCGGCTTCGCCGAGGGACCGGCCTACGCGCTCGCCAACCACGCCGTCCACTCGCGGTTCCCGGCTGAGAAGCGGGCGCTTCCTGCGGGGATCGTCTCGGCGGGGGCTTCGCTCGGTCCAGTGGTGATGGCGCCGATCCTGACCTGGGTGATCGTCACGTGGACGTGGCACGCCGCGTTCGGCGTGCTTGCCGTGGCAGGCACGATCTGGGCGGTCCTCTGGTTGGTGTTCGGCAGGGACGCCCCCGCCTCATCGGCTGCCTCGCAGGCCGCGGAGTCCGACGCCATCGACGTCCCGTACCCCGTCCTCATCAAGAGCGGCACGCTCATCGGTGTCGCGCTGCTCATGTTCCTCGGGTACTGGTCGACGACTCTGAAGGTCGCCTGGCTGCCGCTCTACCTCTCGGACGGCCTGGGCTACTCCACGCTCGAAACCGGGCGACTGGTCATGATCCCGTACGCGGTGGCCGCGATCGGATCCATCTCTGCCGGTGCACTCTCCAACCGTCTCCTCGCCAAGGGCGTGTCCCGTCGGGTGGCGCGCGGATACCTGATGGGCGGCCTCGTCGCGTCGTCCGGCGTAGCGATGTACGGCTTCACGGTCGTCGGTCCAGGTGTGCTGCAGATGGTCCTGATCACCTTGGCGTTCTCGCTCAACACCGCTTCCTACGCGGTGGCCTTCACCGCCGTTGCCGACATCCTGCACCCCCGGAAGCGCGGTGCGGTCATGGGCGGCCTGGTGGCGGTGTCCAGCATCGCCGGCGTCATTTCGCCCCTGGTTCTCGGGTACTTCGTCGGGAACGCCGCGGACAAGATCTCCGGATACGGCCAGGGCTTCGCCCTCGTCGGTGTGCTCATCGCGGTCGGCAGCGTCTTCGCGACCTTCGTGATCAACCCGGATCGCGACCTGGCCAAGTTCCGTGCCCGAGTTCAGGAGAGTGCCCGATGACCAAGCCGCTCGAAGGTGTCCGCGTCATCGACTTCGGTCAGTTCATCGCGGCACCCGCCGCCGCACAACTCCTCGGCGACATGGGCGCCGATGTGATCAAGATCGAGCCCGTCAGCGGCGAATCGGCCCGACTGATAGGCGTCCCGGGCCAGGCCATGCTCAATGCCTACAGCCGGAACAAGCGCGGCGTCGCGCTGGACCTGAAGGATCCCCGCGGCAAGGAGATCGCGCAGGAACTGATCGCCGGTGCCGACATCGTGGTCCAGAACCTTCGACCCGGCGTCATGCAGTCCTTGGGGCTGGGGGCACAGACCGTGCGGGCCAAGCATCCAGGGATCATCTACGCCACGGTCAGCGGTTTCGGGTTGCACGGTCCGTCGAGGCTCCGAGCAGGTCTGGACATTGCGGCACAGGCCGAGAGCGGCATCATGTGGGTGACCGGTGAACCGGACCGGGAGCCGCAGAAGGTCGGCTTCCAGGTTGTCGACTCGACCACCGCCTATGTCTGCGCTCAGGCCGTCCTCGGCGCCTACGTCCGGCGCCTTCGCACCGGGCATGGAGACGAGGTCGAAGTCTCCCTCCTTGAGGTCGCTCTCCACCTGCAGGCTCCCAATTGGGGTACCTACCTCCTGACCGGCAAGGAACCCGTCCGTACGGGAAACGGTCAGCCGGCCCTGGCCCCGGCGGCCGACGTCATGCCCACCAGCGATGGCGCCTTGGTCGTATCCGCCTATTCGGACGCCCACTTCGACCGCCTCTGCCGACTCCTTGGACGACCGGAGCTGGGAACGGACGAGCGCTTCGCGACGAACGCCGCACGAGTCCGCAACCGCCCCGAGCTGCTGGGTGAACTCCGTCCCCGGTTCGCGACGTTGACCACCGACGAGGCCATGAGCCTGCTGGCCGACAACGGCGTGGTGGCCGGTCGCATCAACACGTACGGCCGGGCGATGACGAGCCCGGACGCCCAGGCGTCCGGAATCTTCATCGACGTGACCGACGCGGCCGGGCAGGAGACGACCACACTCGGATCGCCGTGGCACCTCGGCAGCGTCCCCGAGCTGTCCGGGAACGGAGCCCCCGAGCTCGGCCAGCACACCGCTGAGGTGCTCACCGAGCTGGGCTACGAACCCGACGCCATCAGCACGCTCGAAGCAGCAGGCGTCGTCCGCTCGTTCAACGCCGACCAGTCCGGAGCACGCATGGCGTCGATCCGCTGAATTCGAGCCGCGAAGAGCCGCTGAAAACGACGAGCCGCTGAAAACACTGTCTCAATCCGTCCCCAGCCCAAGGAGTGCCGCATGGAACGAAATCTGTTCGACGAGCAGCACGACGCCTTTCGTGCCACCGTCCGCCAATTCATGGCGAAGGAGGTGGCGCCCAACATGCCGGAGTGGGAAGCGGCAGGAATGGTTCCCCGCGAGCTTTTCAAGAAGACCGCCCAGATCGGGATCAACGGTCTTCAGGTGCCCGAAGCCTTTGGCGGTGCCGGCGTCGACAGTTTCCTCTTGAACGCCATTGTGTTCGAGGAGATCGGCTATGCCGCCGCATCCCTCGGAGGTCTGCAGGTGCACCTCAACACTGTGCTGCCCTACTTCCTGGAGTACGCCAACGACGAGCAGAAGTCGCGCTGGTTCCCCGGGTTCGCCGACGGTGACCTCATCGCATCCATCGCCATGACCGAACCCGGCACGGGGTCGGACCTGGCCGGGATGACCACCACCGCCGTGCGCGACGGCGATGACTACATCCTGAACGGCGCCAAGACGTTCATCACGGGAGGGATCAACGCGGATCTCGTCATCGTGGTCGCGAGAACGTCCCGTGAGGGGGAGAACCGGCGCGACGGGCTCTCGCTCCTGGTCGTCGAGGCCGGCATGGAGGGATTCGTCCGCGGGCGCAACCTGGAAAAGCTGGGTCTCAAGTCCTCGGACACCGCGGAGTTGCTCTTCGACCAGGTCCGGGTGCCGGCCCGCAATGTGCTGGGCGCGGAAGGCGGCGCCTTTGCCATGCTCACCAGCAACCTCGCCCAGGAACGGCTCTCCATCTCGATCACCGCACAGGCGACCGCGACCGCGGCACTGAACCTTGCGATCGACTATGTCCGGGAGCGCAAGGTCTTCGGGCGCCGCGTTGCGGACTTCCAGAACACCAAGTTCGTGCTGGCGGACTGCGCCACCGAGCTGGAAGCCGCCCAGGCGCTGATCGACCGGGCCATCCTCGGCCTTGACGCCGGCACGCTGACGCCCGCCGATGCCGCCAAGGTCAAGTTGTTCGCGACCGAGACACAAGCTCGTGTCATCGACCGGTGCCTGCAATTGCACGGCGGCTACGGCTACATGCGTGAGTACCCGATCTCCAGGCTGTACGCGGACGCCCGCGTCACCCGGATCTTCGGTGGCACCAGCGAAGTGATGAAGAGCGTGATCTCGAAGTCCCTGGCTCTTTGAGCATCGCGTCACGAGCCTGTCCGCACCTGGAAGTCCGCAGCACACGGTCCTTCCACGTGATCTGAATGAGGCGGTCGGCAGCCGCCCTGAACCGCATGAAGGAAGCACATGGAAATCAAGGGGATTCACGCCGTCGTCACGGGAGGCGCTTCGGGACTCGGGCTTGCAACCGCGAGTCGTCTGGTGTCGGAGGGCGCAACGGTCACACTGCTCGACCTGCCTGGATCGGCCGGGGCGGACCAGGCCACAGAGCTCGGCCCGGCCGCACGGTTCGTCCCCGTTGACGTCCAGGACCCGGACGTCGTCGCCGCTGCCTTCGCGGCCGCTGCCGAGCAGGGCCCCATTCGCGCCGTCGTGCACTGCGCGGGGCGAGGCCGGCCGATGCGGGTCCTGACGAAGGACGGCAAGGCGGCAGACCCCGCCCCCTTCGAGGCAGTGGTCCGACTGAACGTCATGGGCACCTTCAACGTCCTCCGGTCCGCGGCCCAGGCAATGGCCGCCAATGAGCCCCACGGCGGAGACCGAGGCGTCTGCGTGCTCACCGCGTCCGTGGCCGCGTACGAGGGACAGATCGGCCAGATCAACTATGCGGCGGCCAAGGCCGGCATCGTCGGGATGACGCTCCCCGCAGCGCGCGACCTGGCCGGCGTCGGCATTCGTGTCTGCACGATCGCGCCGGGCACGTTCGCCACCCCGCTGCTCACGAACGCCCGTCCTGACATCGTCGAGGGCCTTGCAGCGTCCGTGCCGCACCCGCCCCGCCTGGGCGACCCCGACGAGTTCGCCGCCCTGGCCGCGCACATCATCGAGAACGGGATGCTCAACGGCGAAACGATCCGCCTTGACGGTGCGATCCGGATGGCGCCGCGATGACCGCCGGGTCGGACGCGGTGTCGGCTTCGGTCCGCGTCGAACGTGCCGACTCGGTGCTGGTCGTGACGATCGACCGCCCCGAGGCCCGTAACGCGGTCAACCGGGACGTGGCACAAGGGATCGCGAGAGCCATGGACCTGCTCGATGAGCAGTCGACCCTCGCCGCGGCAGTCCTGACCGGAGCAGGAAAACACTTCTGTGCAGGCATGGATCTGAAGGCGTTCCTGCGCGGCGAACGTCCGAATGTTCCCGGGCGAGGCTTCGCCGGGCTTGTGGAATCGCCTCCTGGAAAGCCTCTTGTCGCCGCCGTGGAAGGCGCGGCCGTCGCAGGCGGATTCGAGATCGTCATGGCGGCCGACCTCGTCGTCGCCTCGACCACGGCCACGTTCGGGCTGCCCGAGGTCAAACGAGGACTTGTCGCGGCCGGCGGCGGACTCAGCCGACTGCCCGAATGGGTACCGCGGGCGGTCGCGCTCGAAATGGTCCTGACCGGCAATGCGCTGGGCGCCGCGGAACTGCACCGGCTCGGGATGGTCAACCGCCTCGTACAGCCGGGGCAGACCCGCGACGCCGCGATCGAACTGGCCCAGCAGATCGCCGCGAACGGCCCTCTCGCGGTCAGGGCCAGCAAGCGGATCGTCACGGAGTCACCTGGCTGGACCCCGTCGGAGAAGTTCGAACGAACGCGTCAGATCGCCATGCCGGTCCTCCAGTCGAACGACGCCCGTGAGGGGGCCGCGGCATTCGCCGAGCGCCGGACGCCCGCCTGGACCGCGAGCTGACATTCGGAACCCAACGCATCGGAACCCAACGCAGCGGAAGGAACAACCATGCGTGATGCAGTCATCGTCGAGGCAGTTCGCAGCCCGATCGGGCGGCGGGCGGGGGGACTTGGAGAAGTTCATCCGGCCGACCTGTCAGCCACTCTGCTGAACGCGCTGTCCGAACGGTCCGGCATCGACCCGGCGCTTGTCGACGACGTCATCTGGGGGTGCGTCGCCCAGGTCGGCGAACAGGCAGGCAACATCGCCCGCTACGCGGTCCTGTCGGCCGGCTGGCCCGAGAGCGTCCCCGGGACGACCGTCGACCGCCAGTGCGGCTCCAGCCAGCAGGCGATTCACTTCGCTGCCGCATCAGTGATATCCGGACAGTGCGACGTGGCCGTCGCCGGCGGCGTGGAGAGCATGTCCCGGATTCCGATGGGGTCTGCCCGGCGTGCCGGTCCGGGTGTGCCCTCCAGCGACAAGCTGCTTGAGCGTTACGACGGAGTCGAGTTCAGCCAGGGCACCGGCGCCGAGATCCTGGCCAAGCGGTACGACCTGAGCCGGTCCTGGCTGGACGAGTACAGCCTTACGTCGCACCTGCGGGCTGCCGCGGCTGTCGACGAAGGCCGCTTCGTCAAGGAGATCGCCCCGATCGGGACGCCGGACGGATCGGTGGTCTCCGTCGACGAGGGCATCCGGCGTTCCTCCAGCATGGAGAAGCTCGCCGGCCTGAAGACGGTATTCGACCCCAACGGCCGCATCACGGCAGGGAATTCGTCGCAGATCTCCGATGGATCCGCTGCGGTGCTTGTCATGACGAGCGAGCGGGCACGGAGTCTCGGTCTGACCCCGCTGGCCCGGATTCACACCGCCACGGTCGTCGCGGACGACCCCGTCGCGATGCTGGCGGGACCCGTACCCGCAACTGCCAAGGCCCTGAAGCTCGCCGGGCTCGGTCTTGACGACATCGGAACCTTCGAGGTCAACGAAGCGTTCGCGAGCGTCGTCGGGGCGTGGCTGAAGGAGACGGGGGCCCAGCGGGAGCTCGTGAACGCGGACGGCGGAGCCATCGCGATGGGGCACCCGTTGGGCGGTTCCGGAGCGCGGCTGGCCACGACACTGCTCCACCGCATGCGGGCCGACGGGATTCGATACGGACTGCAGACCATGTGCGAGGCCGGAGGCATGGCCAACGCCACGATCTTCGAAAACCTCGACCCGGGCGCGAAGCACTAGTAGCCCGTCGGCGGAAGTCCGCATGACGTCGCCCGCCGCAGAAGCCGACGGATTGATCACGTGAGGAAGACTTGTGATGACGATGAGGATCGTTGTGTGCGTGAAGTACGTCCCCGATGCCACGGGCGACCGGTACTTCGCGGAGGACCTGACCACTGACCGGGATGCGGTGGACGGGCTGCTGTCGGAGCTGGACGAGTACGCGGTCGAGCAGGCGCTGCGGATCGCGGAGGCAGCGGACGATGCGGAGATCACCGTGGTGACGGTGGGTCCGGAAGACGCGAAGGACGCGCTGCGCAAGGCGTTGTCGATGGGTGCGGACAAGGCACTGCACGTGGAAGACGACGATCTGCACGGCACCGATGTGCTGGGCACGTCGCTGGTGCTGGCGAAGGCCGTCGAGCACACCGGTTACGACCTGGTGCTCTGCGGTATGGCCTCGACCGACGGCAGCATGGGCGTGCTGCCGGCGATCCTGGCCGAGCGACTCGGTGTGCCTCAGATGACGCTGCTGTCCGAACTGGCGGTCCAGGACGGCGTGGTCACCGGCCGCCGGGACGGCGACTTGGCCAGCGAGGAGCTGCGGGCCGCCCTGCCGGCAGTGGTCTCGGTGACCGACCAGTCCGGTGAGGCGCGATACCCGTCGTTCAAGGGGATCATGGCGGCGAAGAAGAAGCCGGTGGAATCCCTGGACCTGTCGGATCTGGGCATCGAAGAGGACCAGGTCGGTCTCGAGAACGCGTGGACGACGGTCCTCGAAGCGACTCAGCGCCCGGCCCGTACGGCCGGCACGATCGTCAACGACGAAGGCGAGGGCGGCAAGCAGCTCGCGGCCTACCTCGCGGAGGGACGGTTCGTCTGATGAGCAGCCGTGCCTGTCAGAAGCTCGTCAGTCGTCGGACCCATTCCCCGATCCCCGCTCGCCCCACCTTCATCGCCTTCGCAGGAGAGTGTCCTACCCATGGCTGAAGTTCTTGTCTATGTCGATCACGTGGACGGTGCCGTCCGCAAGCCCACCCTGGAACTCCTGGCGCTCGCCCGCCGGATCGGTGAGCCGGTGGCGGTCTTCCTCGGCTCCGGTGTCGACACCGCCGCCCCGATGCTGGCCGAGTACGGCGCTACGAGAGTGCTGGCGGCCGATGTGCCGGAATTCGGCGCGTACTTGGTGGCTCCGAAGGTTGACGCGCTGCAGGCCGCATACGCGACGGTCTCCCCGGCCGCGGTGCTTGTGCCGTCTTCGGTGGAGGGCAAGGAGATCGCCGCGCGTCTGGCGGTGCGGACACGTTCGGGACTCATCACCGACGCCATTGACCTGGAGGCGGGGGAGGAGGGGCCGGTGGCGACCCAGTCGGTGTTCGCCGCGGCGTTCACCACCAAGTCCCGGGTGTCCAAGGGCACGCCGGTGATCACGGTGAAGCCGAACTCGGCCGCCCCGGAGGTCTCCCCGGCGGCGGGTGCGGTGGAGCAACTGGCCGTCACCGTCGCCGACTTGTCGAAGGGCACGGAGGTCGTCTCCCGTACTCCGCGTGAGTCGACGGGGCGTCCGGAGCTGACCGAGGCCGCGATCGTGGTCTCCGGTGGCCGTGGCGTCAACGGTCAGGAGAACTTCCACATCATCGAGTCCCTCGCCGACTCGGTGGGAGCGGCGGTGGGTGCCTCCCGTGCGGCGGTGGACGCGGGCTGGTACCCGCACGCCAACCAGGTCGGGCAGACCGGTAAGAGCGTGTCTCCGCAGCTGTATGTAGCCGTCGGTATCTCGGGTGCGATCCAGCACCGGGCCGGCATGCAGACGTCGAAGACGATCGTGGCGGTCAACAAGGACGCCGAGGCGCCGATCTTCGACCTGGTCGACTACGGCGTGGTCGGTGACCTGTTCCAGGTTGTCCCGCAGCTGACCGAGGAGATCAGCGCCCGCAAGGGTTGACCGGCGCCGGGTCGGTGACAGTGAAAGGTGGCGGGCCCGCGAGCGCGGGCCCGCTGCGGGCGCTTGTACGCGATGGACGGCGGCGGGAGCACCCTGAGCGCGTCGACATGCCAGAGCCGGAACATTACGCTTCCCGCATGGATTTGCGTCAGATGGAGTACTTCCTCGCAGTCGTCGACCATGGCGGGGTGAACAAGGCCGCGGCGGCCTTGCGAGTGGCGCAGCCTTCCTTGTCGCAGGCGGTTCGCAAACTCGAAAAGGACCTTGGTGTCGAGCTGTTCTTCCGTGTCGGCCGGGGGCTTGTCCTTGCGCCCGCCGGCGAAGCGTTCGTCGGCCCCGCCCGCATGATTCTCCGCGAGGTCGATTCCGCCCAGAATGCGGTCCGGGACGTCATCGAGGTGCGGACCGGGCGCATTGACATCGCTTCTCTGTCGGACCTGTCCACGGACCCGATCTCCGTCTGGGTCGCCAGGTTTCGAGCGGTGCATCCAGAAGTCAAGTTCCGGATCGAGGAACGCGATGATCCGGCCGACGTCATCGCGCTGGTCAAGTCGGGCGTCTGTGAACTGGGATTTCTCTCTGCGCCCGTATCCGGCGCCGATGTGGCGGTAGATGAGCTGGTGGACCAGCGGCTCGTACTCGTCAGCCCCCCAGGCACCGAGGACCGATGGCCGGCCCGCGTGCCCATCGGCACGTTGTCCGGTGTCCCCCTGGTGCTGGGTGAGCGTGGCACCGCGACAAGGGACTACATCGAGAAAATGCTGCGGACCCACGGTGTTGAACCCCGCATCGTCGTGGAAGTCCGGCAACGAGGTGCCGTATTGCCGATGGTTCTGGCCGGCGGCGCCGTCGCCATCATTCCTCTTCGGGTGGCATTGGACGCTCGCCACCGGGGTGGTGTGCTGAGAGAACTCACCCCGGGCCTTTCCATGGGAATCGTGGCGATCCACCGGCGTGCCCAATTGACCGCCGCGACATCGCAGTTCCTCGGCTTTTCGAAGCAGTCGCTGAACGACTGGGTTCGAGCCATCGACAGACGCATGGCCGAAGGTGATTCACTCGTCGATGCCGCCGTGCAAACGGCGAACGAGACAGACCAGAAAGTGCGCCAGGCCAACCTCGATATTTCCCCTTGGGGAGTTCGGCGTGGCTAGCCGCCTGTTCCCCGCCACCGTGCACCACCTCGATGCCGGCACGCTGCTGCGAACCGGCATCTCGGTGGTGTCGTCAACGCGTACGGAGACGGCGTCAAAGGGCCTTGAGGATGTCTTCGACGCGATGCTTGGCGTCGCCGAAGAGCATCTGGGTGTTGTCCTTGAAGAAGAGAGGGTTCTGGACGCCCGCATACCCAGTGGCCATGGACCGCTTGAAGGCGATCACGTCCTTGGCCTCCCAGACCTGGAGGATGGGCATGCCGGCGATCGGCGACCCCGGCTGATCGATGGCGGCCGGGTTGACGGTGTCGTTGGCGCCGATGACGAGGACGACGTCGGTGTCGGGGAAGTCGTCGTTGATCTCGTCCATCTCCTGGACGATGTCGTACGGCACCTTGGCCTCCGCGAGCAGGACGTTCATGTGCCCCGGAAGGCGGCCGGCGACGGGGTGGATGCCGAACCGGACGTTGACGCCCCTGGCGCGCAGGACCTTGGTGAGCTCGGCGACGGCATGCTGCGCCTGCGCGGTGGCCATGCCGTACCCCGGTGTGATGATGACCGAGGAGGCGTCGGCCAGCAGCCCGGCCGCATCGTCGACGGTGATCTCGCGGTGCTCGCCGTGGTCGCCCTCGACCGCGGCGGACCCGGCCTCGACGCCGAAGCCACCGGCGATGACGGAGAGGAACGACCGGTTCATCGCCGTGCACATGATGTAGCTCAGGTAGGCACCGGAGGAGCCCACGAGGGCACCGGTGATGATGAGCAGATCGTTGCCCAGGAGGAAGCCGGCTGCCGCGGCGGCCCACCCGGAGTAGCTGTTGAGCATCGACACGACGACGGGCATGTCGCCACCGCCGATGGATATCACCAGGTGCCAGCCGAGGAACAGCGCCGTGACCGTCATGCCCCCCAGCAGCAACTGCCGGGTGAGCTCCGCGTCGTGTGAGGTCAGGGAGTAGATGACCGTCATGACAGACATCGCGGCGACAAGGGCGAGATTCAATGCGTTGTGCGCCGGCAGGACCAGCGGGGCACTCTTGATCTTCGCGGACAGCTTCAAGTAGGCGACGATGGACCCGGTCAGGGTCACCGCACCGATGAAGATCCCGACGAAGACCTCGACGTCATGGACGGTCGGGTATGCCACGTTCTCCTCGTACGAGCTGTTCCAGCCGACGAGGACGGCCGCGAGACCGACGAAGCTGTGCAGCATCGCGATGAGCTCCGGCATACCTGTCATCTCGACGCGCCGGGCCAGGGCGATGCCGATGACGGCCGCGACCGCCATGGCGGGGACGATCAGCGCGAGCCCGGGCAGCCCGCTGCCCTCGGACGCCGGTTCGCCGTCCGTCGTGGTGCCCGCGACCGCGGCCACGACCGTGGCGATCAACGCGATCGCCATGCCGGCGATGCCGTACCGGTTGCCCATGCGGGCGCTCTCATGCTTGGACAGGCCGTTCAGGGCGAGGATGAAGAGCAGGCCGGCGACGATGTACGCGCCCTGGACGAGGGTGTGATTCATCGGGACGCGTCCTCCTTCTTGAACATCTGCAGCATGCGAGCCGTCACGGTGAACCCACCGAAGACATTGATGGTCGCGAAGAGGACACCGACAAAGGCGATCAGCCAGTGGCCGTACTGCCCGACCTGGAGGAGCGCGCCGACGACGATGATCCCGGAGATCGCGTTCGTCACCGACATGAGCGGTGTGTGCAGCGCGTGGTGGACGTTGCCGATGACGTAGTAGCCGATGACGACCGACAGCATGAACACCGTGAAGTGGCCGAGGAACGGCGGCGGTGAGAACGCGGCCAGCACCAGGAAAAGCGCCGCCGCGGCACCGAGGATGCCCAGGCGGGTGCCCTGACTCATCGGCTTCTTCTCGGGTTGGGGCTCAGGCGTGGCAGTGGCGGCCGGGGCAGCGGGCGCCGCGGAGACCTGCACCGGTGGTGGTGGCCAGAGCACCTCACCGTCGTGGCATACGGTCATCCCCCGCTGGACGACATCCTCCAGGTCGAGGGCGAGTTGGCCGTCCTTCTCCGGCGTCAGCAGCTTCATGAGGTTGACGAGGTTCTGTCCGAACAGCTGAGACGCCTGAGTGGGCAACCGCCCCGGCAGGTCGGTCCAGCCGAGGAGCGTCACGCCGTTGGCTGTGACGACCTTCTGGTCCGCCTTCGTGCCCGCGACGTTGCCGCCGTTGGACGCGGCCATGTCGACGATGACACTGCCGCGCTTCATGGAAGCGACCATGTCCTCGTCGATGATCCGGGGCGCCGGACGACCCGGAATCAACGCGGTCGTCACGATGATGTCGACCGTCGGCACGATCTCCCGGTACATCTCAGCGGTCCGCCGGTTGAACTCCTCGCCCATCTCCTTGGCGTAGCCGTCGGCGGACGGGCCGGTGTCCAGGCCTTCGAGGTCAGGGCGGAGGAACTCGCCACCCATCGACTCGACCTGATCCGCGACCTCCTGCCGGGCGTCGAACGCTTTCACCACCGCACCCAGACTGTTTGCGGCGCCCATCGCGGCCAGCCCGGCAACACCCGCACCGATCACAAGGACCGTCGCCGGCGGCACCTTGCCGGCCGCCGTCACCTGGCCGGTGAAGAGCGAGCCGTACGCGTTCGCCGCCTCGATGACCGCCCGGTACCCGCCGATGTTCGCCATCGACGACAACACGTCCAGCGCCTGCGCGCGGGAGATGCGGGGGACGGCATCCATCGCGAGCCCGGTGACACCCCGGACGGCGAGGGCCTTGAGGAGGTCGGGGGCCAGGGCCGGCGCCATCAGACTCGCTACGGTCTGCCCCGGGCGGAGACGGGACACCTCCGCGTCATTCGGGGCATTGATCTTCAGGACGATGTCGGCGTCCCACACCTCCGGGCCACAGGTCTCGGCGCCGGCCGCGCGGAACGCCGCGTCGTCGAACGCCGCGCCGTCGCCGGCCCCGGATTCGACGGACACGGCATACCCCAACTTGATCAGCTGCTCAACGGTCTTCGGGGTAGCAGCAACCCGGGTCTCACCCGGTTCGGACTCCAGTGGAATCCCGATACGGCGAACGATCGCCGTCATGGCCGGCCTCCTTGGGGCGGGTAGGTCAGTTGGTGACAAGCAGCGTTCCGGCGTACGAGAACGCCATGATGAACACGGTGGCGAGAACGGCCAGACCGGCCTCGGCACGGCCCCGGCGCAAGAGGGTGGGAAAGTGCACGCCGGCACCCATCCCGAAGAGCGCCATGCCGAGGGCGGCGCTCTGCACCCGGCCGGCCACGTCGAGGGCACCCTGCGGGAGGACGCCCGTCGTCCGCAGGACGACACAGCCGACGAAGGCGACGACGAAGAGCGGGACCATCGGAGGGTGGCTCCGGGACGCGCTCGACTGACGGAGCGCACGCCGTCGGCGGAACCCCGCCGCCGCGACCATGGGGGCGAGCATGATGACCCTGGTCAGCTTGACGACGACGGCCACCGCCAGCGCACCGGCACCGGCCGCACTCGCCGCTCCGACGACCTGGCCGACGTCATGGATGCTCGCCCCGACCCAGATCCCCATCTGGTGACCGGTGAGCCCGAGCGGGCCCTGGAGCAGGGGGAGGCCGAGCATGGCCGCGGTCCCGCACAGGGTCACCAGGGCGACGGTGACGGCGACGTCTTCCTCGTCGGCCTCCGCCGTCGACTTCATCGCGGCGATGGCCGAGGCCCCGCAGATCGCGAACCCGGTCGCGAGAAGGAGTCTGCGCGGGCTGCTGAGTCCCCACAACCGCCCCACGGCACTGGTCATGAGGAAGGTGACCAGGAGGGTCGCGATGACCATGGCTATGGTCGGGAGGCCCAGGGCGACGATCGATCCGACGGAGACGGCCAGCCCGAGAAGTGCCACTCCGACCCGGAGCAGTCGCTTGCCGGCGAGCTTCAGCCCCGGCGCGCACGCCTTGGGTATCAGGTTGAGATTGGCGAACAACGCACCGAGGACGACGCAGAAGGTCACCTCGCCCACCGCCGGGACGACTTGGTGCAAGAGTGCGGCCACGGCGAGACCGGCGCCGGCCAGGGCAATCCCCGGGACGTGGGTCAGCGGTCCGCGGAGCAAACGCGAGGGCGCCGGACCCGCAGCACCGACTGCGGCCTGAGACGACGGCGCCGTAGGCCCGGGACATCGTCCCGTCGCGACGGATCCATCGGGAACTTCCGTGGCCATCAGCGACACTCCCTGTCCGGGACGATCCCGACGAGGTCGCCGAGGCGGGCCCGATGCCGGACAGGGGTGCCGAGTGCGACCTGGTCCGCGACGGCGCGCTTCAGCCGCAGGTGTGCGGGGTGCTCCCAGGTCATCCCGATCCCACCGTGGAGTTGGACGCACTCCTCGGCGGCACGGATCGCGACCTCGCCGCACACTGACGCGGCCACTGCTACCGCCACGGGTGCGTCGTCGGGGTCGTCGGCGAGCGCGGCCGCGGCGTACCGGGCTGCGGCGCGGGCGCCTTCGACGGCGATGTGGAGGTCCGCAAGACGATGCTTGACCGCCTGGAAGCCACCGACGACCCTCCCGAACTGGCGGCGCACCGTCAGGTAGGACACCGTCTCGGCGAGACACCAGTGCGCGAGACCGACCTGCTCCGATGCGAGCAGCCCGGCGCCGGTGAGCAGACCGGCCCGTACGGCTTCCTCCGCGGCCGGCCCACGCACCACCAGGCGGGCGCGGGCGCCGTCGAGTCGGACCGTGGCCAGCGGACGGGTCATGTCGAGGGCCACTCCAGGGGTGACCCGGACCGCGGCGCGGTCGACGAGCCAGAGCCCCGCACCGTCCGCGCCGAGTGCCGGCACAAGGAAGGTGTCGGCATCCGCACCGGCCACCAGCGTCGCCTCACCGTGCAGGCCGTCCGGCTCCTCCCGGACGGTGAACACCGGGCCGGAGGGGTCCGTGGACCAGGGGAGGAGGAGCGTGAGGACGGACTCCCCGGACGCCGCGGCCGCCAGCGTGTCGCGTACCGCGCTCTGGTCCGCGGGCTTCGCGGACAGCAGGTGTACGAGGGTGGACGTGGCGATGACGGCACTGGTGAGGAAGGGGACGGGAGCAACGGCCGAGCCGAGCTCCTCAAGGACGGTTCCCGCCTCGCGCGCACCTGCCCCGGCGCCCCCTGCCTCCTCCGGGACGAGGAGCCCGGCGAGTCCCAGATCGACGGCGATACTCCGCCACAGCGGCGCAGCCAGAGAGTGGGCGCCGTCATAGGTGGCAGCAACATCGTCGGACGCGCACCGGTCGGCGAGCAGTTTGCGGACGACGGTCCGGACCGACTCCTCGTCCTCGGACTCGACGAGCGAGAGCCGGACCGGGCCGGAGCCAAGGGGGAGAGTCATCGGGGGACCTTCTTCCAAGGGACGTCCTTGTCCACCCGGGCCTCGCCCGGGAGGCCGAGGACACGTTCGGCGACGATGTTGCGCAGGACCTCGGACGTTCCGCCCTCGATCGAGTTGCCCTTCGCGCGCAGGTAGCGGTAACCCGGCCCCCGGCTCAGGAAGTCGACGGACGCCGGCCGCACCAGAGTCCAGTCGTCGTACTGAAGTGCCGCATCGGGGTCGAGTTCGAGTTCGAGCAGACTGATGCTCTGGGCGAGGTCGGCGAACATCACCTTCATGGCGGCGCCTTCGAATCCGGGCGCACCTGTCGCGAGCCGCTGACGAAGCCGGGCGCCCGTGAGACGGAACACCTCGGCGGCGACCCAGCGCTCCATGACGCGGTCGTGCACGGCGGCGCCGCGGACCTCGGGGTGCTTGCGCCACAGTTCCGCGACCTTGGAGATCATTCCCGATTCGCGATGGGCCTGGTCCCCGCCGATGGCGACCCGTTCGCTGCTCAGCGTGGCGTTGGCGACCTTCCAGCCGTCACCGACCGCACCGAGCCGTGCCGTGTCGGGAATGCGGACATCGGTGAGGAACACCTCGTTGAACTCGGCCTCCCCGGTGATCTGGCGCAACGGCCGGACCTCGACTCCCGGGGCGGACATGTCGAGGATGAAGTACGACAGTCCGCGATGCTTCGGCACGTCCGGGTCGGTGCGCGCGAGGAGGATGGCGAAGCGCGCGACGTGGGCGCTGGAGGTCCACACCTTCTGCCCGTTGACGACCCAGTGGTCACCTTCGCGCACCGCGCGCGTCGCGACCGCGGCGAGGTCCGACCCGGCGCCCGGCTCGGAGAACAGCTGGCACCAGACCTCTTCCCCGAGCCAGAGCGGTCGCAGGTAGCGGGAGCGCTGCTCCGGGGTTCCGAACGCGAGGATGGTGGGCGCCGCCATACCGACGCCGATGCCGACGTGGCCGGAGGGGTTGACCGGAGCGCCGGCCGCACGGAGTTCGGTGTCGACGACGTCCTGAAGGTCGCGTGCGAGTCCCAGCCCGCCGAGCCCTTCGGGGAAGTGCACCCACGCGAGCCCGGCGTCGAACTGAGCTCGGTGGAACACCGACGGGTCGGTGTTGGCCGGCGGGTACGTGCGCAGCAGCTCGGCGACGCGGGCACGCAGCTTGTTCACGGTCATGACCTCAGCTCCAGGGGGCCGCCACCTCTGGCGCGGCGCTCGGCGGCTCTTCGTATCTCGCCGCGGGAGAGGGCGTTGCGGTGCACCTCGTCCGGCCCGTCGGCGAGCCGCAGCGTGCGGATGCTCGCGAAGGCGCCGGCGAGCACGGTGTCCTGGGAGAGCCCGGCCGCACCGTGCACCTGGATGGCCTTGTCGAGGATCCATTCGACCGTGGTCGGGGTCGCCGCCTTGATCGCCTGGATATCGGCGTGCGCGGCCTTGTTGCCGAGGCGGTCCATGGTCCACGCGGTCCGCAGGACCAGGAGGCGCAGCTGATCGATACGGATACGCGACTCCGCGATCCACTCCCGGACAACGCCCTGCTCGTCGAGACGCCGGCCGAAGGCCACCCGCTCACCGGCCCGCGCGCACATGAGGTCGAGGGCGCGCTCCGCGACGCCGATGGACCGCATGCAGTGGTGGATGCGGCCGGGGCCGAGCCGGGCCTGGGCGATGGCGAAGCCGTCGCCCTCACCGAGGATGAGGTTCTCGCGCGGCACCCTGGCGCCGTCGAAGACGATCTCCGCGTGTCCGCCGTGATCGCGGTCGTCGTAGCCGAAGACACTCATCCCGCGCAGGACCCGCACGCCAGGTGTGCTCCGGGGCACGATGACCATCGACTGCTGCCGGTGCCGCTCTGCCGTGGGATCGGTCTTGCCCATGACGATGAGCAGTTCGGCGTCGGGGTTCATCGCGCCGGTGATCCACCACTTGCGTCCCGTGATGACGTACGCGTCGCCATCGGACTCGATCCGGGTCTCGATGTTGGTCGCGTCCGACGAGGCGACGGCCGGCTCCGTCATCGCGAAGGCGGAACGGATGCTCCCGTCAAGCAGGGGTTCGAGCCAGCGCTTCTTCTGCTCGGGCGTCGCGAACATCGCGAGGACTTCCATGTTCCCGGTGTCCGGGGCGGCGCAGTTGAGCGACGCAGGCCCGAGCCGCCAGGCCCGGCCGGTGAGTTCGGCGAGCGGGGCGTACTGGAGGTTGGTGAGGCCGGCCCCGTGCTCTCCAGGGAGGAACAGGTTCCACAGTCCACGACGGCGCGCCTCGGCCTGCAGTTCTCTGACGACGGGGAGCCGGGTCCACGCCCACGGGTCGTCGGCGTCCTCGATCTGCTCCTCCAGGGCCGGTTCTGCCGGGTAGACGTGCTCGTCCATGAATTCGGCGAGCCGTGCCATGAGCTCCCGGGTCCTGTCGTCGTACGCGAAGTCCATGTCAGCTCCATTCCTTGAGGAGGGCGATGCCTTCGCCGAAGAGGGGCTCCACGAGGGCGCCGACCGTGTCGAAGCCGGCGCCCACGGTGTGTCCCTGGGAGTGCCGCAGATGAATGCCTTCGAGGATCACGGCGAGCTTGAACGCCGCGAGGCCCAGGTAGAAGCCGAGTCCCGCCGGGGGCAGCGGCCCGGTGCGCGCGGCGTACCGTTCCACGAGCTGTGCCGCGGACGGGTGGCCGGGGGCGCGGGAGATCGTCGTGATGACCTCGCCACCGGGGATCTCGGCGACACGTCCGTACACGACGAGAAGTGCCAGGTCGGTGAGGGGGTCACCGATCGTGGCCATCTCCCAGTCGATGACGGCCCGTACCCCGGACTCGTCGACGAGGAGGTTGTCAAGGCGGTAGTCGCCGTGCACGATCCGGGCCGCCGACTCGGTGGGCACCCGGGCCGCGAGAGCGGCGCGCAACTCCTCGGCCCCGGCCAGTTCGCGTGAGCGGGAGGCGTCGAGCTGCCGGCTCCACCGGGACACCTGGCGCCCCAGGAAGCCTTCCGGGCGGCCGAGTTCACCGAGCCCCACGGCCGACGGGTCGACCGCGTGGAGATCGGCGAGGACGTCGATCATCTCCTCGGCGATCTTCCGGGTGCGGGCCGCGCCCAGCTCGCGCAACTCGCTCTCGTCCCGGAAGGCGGTCCCAGGCACGTACTCCATGACGTAGAAAGGCGCGCCGATCAGGCCCGGGTCGGTGCACACAGCGAGGACCTGCGGCACGGGCACGGCCGTCGGGGCAAGGGCGCTCATGACCCGCGCCTCGCGCCCCATGTCGTGGGCGGTCTCCAGGACATGGCCGAGCGGTGGCCGTCGGACGATCCACTGGTGGCGGCCGTCCCCGACGAGGTAGGTCATGTTCGACTTCCCGCCGACGATGACCTGGCCGGTGCACTCGCCGATGTGCGGGTCGACCTCGGCCCGGAGGAATGCGCCGACGACATCGAGGTCGAGGCCGGGCAGTTTCTGGTTGCGGTCGTCGGCCATCACGGCACCAGGTGGGCGGGGGCCCGGACGACGTGGACGGGGCGGGTGCCGCCCCCGATTGCGAGGGTGACGTCGAAATTTCGCATGGCTCTCAGTCCTTCGGTCCGCCGGCGACGTAGATGACCTGGCCGTTGACGAATCCGGCATCCTCGCGGGCGAGGAAGGAGGCGACGGCGGCGATGTCGGCCGGTGTCCCGACCCGGCCGGCCGGGATGTCCTTGACGCCGTGCTCGACCAGTTCCTCGAAGGAGACGCCCATCCGCTCGGCGGTCGTGCGGGTCATGTCCGTGGCGATGAACCCTGGCGCGATGGCGTTCGTCGTGACGCCGAACTTCCCCAGCTCGATGGCGAGCGTCTTCGTGAAGCCCTGCAACCCGGCCTTGGCGGCCGCGTAGTTGGCCTGGCCGCGGTTGCCGAGGGCGGACGTGCTCGACAGGTTGACGATGCGACCGAAGCCCGCCTTGGTCATGTGCCCTTGCGCGGCACGGGACATGAGGAAGGAGCCGCGGAGGTGGACGTCCATGACGGTCGACCAGTCGTCGTTCGTCATCCGGAAGAGGAGGTTGTCGCGGAGCACGCCCGCGTTGTTGACGAGGACCGTCGGCGGGCCGAGCCGCTCGGCGACGTGCGCCACCCCGCGCGCCACCGAACTCTCGTCGGAGACGTCGATCGGGACGGCGAGGGCACGGCCGCCGGCGGAGGCGATACGGGCGGCAACCTCGGCACAGGCCCGCTCGTCCAGGTCGGCGACGGCCACGGCGAGGCCGTCCGCGGCCAGCCGCTCCGCGACGGCGGCGCCGATGCCCCGGGCGGCACCCGTGACGAGGGCGATGCGTGGGGACGTCATGCTCGGGTCTCCTTGCTCGATTGGGACGTGGTCGATCCGACGGCTGTGCCGGATTCGAGGAGGGACAGCAGCGCGTCGCGGGTGGCGCAGGCGTCGCTGTGGTGGACGGCGTGGAGGCCGGCCCGGCGAGCGCCCTCGACGTTGGGGCGGGCGTCGTCGATGAACGCGACCCGCTGCGGCGGCAGTTCGAGGCGAGCGCACAACAGCCGGTAGATGTCCGGGTCGGGCTTGCGCAGCCCCACCTCACCGGAGATGACGACGGGCTCGAAGCGGCCGTCGTGGAGCCGCTCCGGGTAGGTGTTCGCCCAGCTGTTGGAGAGGACGGCGACCCTGGTGCCGCGTGCCCGCAGCTCGTCCGCCAGGTCCCACATCGCCTCGTCGGGGTGCAACCCGGCGAACATGCCGGCGAGCAGCCCCGCGGGCTCGGGGCGGCTTCCGTCGGTGCGGCGGAGCCGGGCCGCGAGCGCGTGCTCGAACCCCGCCGCGTCGAGCCGTCCGGTCTCCAACGCGTGGATCGGAGAGTTCTGTTCGGCGTCCCGGCCGAGCCAGGCGCGCAGGCAGTCGGTGAAGCTCTGCGCATCGATGCCGGACGCGGTACGCCACTGCGCGAGCGAGTCGGCCATGGAGGTGGTGAGCACCCCGCCGTAGTCGAACGCGACGGCCTCGACCGGGGCGGCGGCCATCACTCCCCCTCGCCGACGAAGAGGTGTCCGCCGTCGACGACGAGGGTCTGCCCGGTCGTCCATGCGGCGTCGTCGGAGAGGAGGAAGGCCACCGCACCGGCGATGTCCTCGGGCTCACCGAGACGCCCCATCGGGTACCCCTTGAGCACGGCCTCCTCGCGGCCTTCGTAGAGCGCGGTGGCGAACCGGGTCTTGACCACTGCGGGCGCGACGGCGTTGACCCGTATGCGGGGCGCGAGTTCGACCGACAGCTGGGACGTGAGGAAGGAGAGCATCGCCTTGGTGGCCCCGTAGAAGCCGATCCCGGTGGACGGCCGGAGCCCGGCGATGGACGACACGTTGACCACGGCGCCGGGGCCGCGTTCGCCCATGCCGGCCTCGCGGGCCAGACGGATCCAGTCCAGCGCGGCAAGGCAGTTGACCTCGAAGATCTTGCGGGCCGCCGCCGGGTCGATGTCGAGCAGCGGGCCGTACACCGGGTTGATGCCCGTGTTGTTGACCAGCAGGTCGATGCCGCCGAAACCCTCTACGGCCGCGGCGACCGCCGCCTGCCGGCTCTCCGGCTGCTCGGCGCTCCCGGCGACATACCTGACCTGGTCCGGAGTGCCGAGCGCGGCGGCGGCCTCCTTGAGGGCGGCTTCCTTGCGCGCCGTGATGACGACCCGCGCGCCGCCTGCGACGAGCCGCTCCGCGATGGCGTGGCCGATGCCGCGGCTGGCACCGCTGACCAGGGCCACCTTGCCGTCGAATGGCTTCATGACTCTCTCCTCCACGGGGGGATCTGGGTTTCCCGGAACGGCGTTCAGGCGAGGCGCTCGATGACCATGGCCATCCCCTGGCCGCCACCGACGCACATGGTCACGAGGCCGTGTTCCTTGTCCTCGGTGCGCAGTGCGTTGAGGAGTGTGGTGGTGATGCGCGCACCGGTCATGCCGAACGGGTGGCCGAGCGCGATGGCCCCGCCCTTGACGTTGAGCCGCTCCTCGTCGATGCCGAGCTCGCGCGCGGACGCGATGACCTGGGCAGCGAAGGCCTCGTTGATCTCGACGAGGTCGATGTCCTGGATCGACATGCCCGCGAGCTCAAGGGCCTGCCGGGTGGCCGCCACGGGACCGAGGCCCATGATTTCCGGGGACAGGCCGGTGACCCCCGTCGACACGATGCGGGCCAGCGGCTGGAGACCGAGCTCGCGGGCCCGGACGTCGCTCATGACGACCAGGGCGGCCGCACCGTCGTTGAGGGGACAGCAGTTGCCCGCGGTGACCGTCCCGTCGGGACGGAACACCGGCCGCAGCGCGGACACCGCTTCGAGGGTCACGCCGGGCCGGGGACCGTCGTCGGTGGCGACGACCGTGCCGTCCGGCAGTGTCACCGGGGTGATCTCGCGGGCGAAAAAGCCGTCGGCGATGGCCTTCTCGGCCCGGTTCTGGCTGCGTACGGCGAACTCGTCCTGGTCGGCCCGGGTGACGCCCTTGAGCTGGGCGAGGTTCTCGGCGGTCTGGCCCATGGCGATGTACGCGTCGGGCAGCAGCCCGGCCTCGCGGGGGTCGGACCAGGTCAGCCCACCCTCGGCTAGCCGCTCGGTCCGCTCCTGGGCAGGCGCGAACACGGGGTTGTACGTGTCCGGGAGGCTGTCGCTGTTGCCGTGCGCGTAACTGCTCACGCTCTCGACCCCGGCCGAGAGGAACGCATGCCCCTCGCCGGCCCGGATCGCGTGCATGGCCATGCGGATGGACTGGACGCTGGATGCGCAGTAGCGCGTCACCGTGGTGCCGGGCAGCTGGTCGAGCCCGGAGAGGACCGCGACGACCCGGCCCATGTTGTGACCCGAATCCCCACCGGGCAGACCGCAGCCGAGGATCAGGTCACCGAGCTCGGCCGGGTCGAGGTCGGGTACCGCCTGGAGTGCCGCCTGCACGACATGCGCGGCGAGGTCGTCGGGCCGGATGTGCTTGAGCGATCCCTTGACGGCTCGCCCGATCGGCGAGCGGGCCGCGGAGACGATGACGGCCTCTGGCATGACGCGTCCTTCCGGAATTGATTAAAGGGTTAATGTCGACACTGAGTTGCCAAAAAACAGGCGGCCACAGGTGGCACAGGCCGCTGCCCGGCACCCGGAGAGCGTCAAGTGGACGCTCTCCGGGCGCCGTTCCCCGTTCCCCTGTTCCCCCGTTGGCCCGAGCCGGCGCTCGGTCAGTTCCCGGCCGGAGAGCCGGCGTTCGCCGGAGCCACCTCGACGAGCTGCTTGCCGAAGTTGCGGCCGGTGAGCATGTTGATGAACGCCGACGGCGCGCCCTCCAGGCCGCCCTTGGCGACATCCTCACGGAACCGGATGCGCCCGTCCTTGACCCAGCCGGCCAGTTCGGCGATGGCCTTGGGCCAGTACTCGCGGTGGTCGGCGATGACGAAGGAGTAGAGGTTGACCCGGTGGAGCAGCAGGTGGCTGATCCCCTTGAGGCCGTACGGCTCGTCGCGGTTGTAGTCGCTGATGTTGCCGCACAGGACGACTCGGCCGTGGTCGTTCATGCGCGGCAGAATCGCATCGAGGACGGGACCGCCGACGTTCTCGAAGAGGATGTCGACCCAGTCGGGGGTGAGCTCGGCGAGCCGCTGCTCGAAGTCGTCGGCGCGATGGTCGAGGCACGCGTCGAAGCCGAGTTCCTCCTTGACGTACCGGCACTTCTCCGGGCCGCCTGCGATGCCGACGACCCGGCATCCCCTGATCTTGGCGAGCTGGCCGACGACGCTGCCGACCGCGCCCGACGCCGCCGTGACGACGACGGTCTCACCGGGCTTGGGATCACCCAGGCGCAACAGGCCGTAGTGCGCCGTGGCCCCGGTCATGCCGAGGACGTGCAGGGCCAGCGAGACGTCCCCTGCGCCGAGCTCGACGATCCGGGCAGTGTCCTTCGTGACCAGGCCGTACTCCTGCCAGCCGAGCATGCACGCCACGTGGGCGCCCACGGGCAGCGCGCTTTCGTTGCTCTCGACGACCTCGCCGACCGTGGCGCCGGGCATCGTCTGGCCGGGCTTGAGCGGCTCGACGTAGGACCGGACCGGGTTCATCATCGGCCGCATGTACGGGTCGAGGGAGAGGTAGCGGACGCGGACGAGCGCCTGGCCGGGGCCGGGAGCGGGACGCGGGGTCTGCTCGATGAGGAAGTCGCCCTCGCCGACCATCCCTTGGGGGTGGTCACGCATCGCGACGCGCACGGAACCCTCACCCATCACTTGCCCACCTTCCGGAGCAGCCGCTCGGCGTTGCCGTACATGTAGGCGTGCAGCGCCGCGTCGTCGAGGTCGAGCTCGCAGGTCTTCTGGACGCCCTCCTCGATGCCGCAGAACGAGTAGGCCGACGCGTAGACGAAGCGGTTCGGCAGCCAGTTGACGCCCTCGGCGTAGGCCTGCCCGCCGGGGGCGAACATGTAGACGTCGGGGGAGACGAACACGTTGTGGACCCCGGTGACCTCGCTCTTGAAGGCGAGGGCTATGGCCTCGTTGACGTACGGGTAGCAGCCGTGCCCGAGGATGACCGGCATCCCGGGGTGACGGCGGGCCACCCGGTCGAAGCGGACCGGGTCGGTGTGGCTGATGTCCGGGCCGGCGAGCGGGCCGGTCATGAACAGCAGCGGGACGCCGAGGTCGGCGATCTTCTCGTACAGCGGGAAGAGCTGCTCGTCGTCCGCGTACATCGGCGTGCGGGCGAGGCCCGGTTCGAGGCAGACGCCCACCAGATTCAGTTCCTTCACCGCGGTGTCGAGGCCGGCGATGATGTCGTCCATCGGCTTGTCGAAGTCGATGCCCGCGAGCCCGAGGACGCGGCCGTCGCTGCGCTCGCTCAGCTCGGCGAGGTCGGGGTCCTCGATGTGCACCGGGACCGGGCGGTTCACCGAGTGCCGGCCGTTCATGATGCCGAGCCGGACTCCGGCCGAGTCCATCTCCCCGATCATCGCTTCGAGGGCGCGCTCCTCGGCGTTCGGGAACGGGTCCGTGCTGATCGTGTACGACCGCGGCACCGGGTCACCCATGACGCGGTTCACGGCGCCGACGACGGTCGGGGTGAAGAAGAGGCGGTAAGGCCCGGTCGGCGGGCGGAGACGGAAGTCGATGATCCGGCCGCGGAGGCCGTCGAGTCGCTCGGCAGGGGTGCGGGTCATAGCTGATGCCCTTCTCTTGGTCAGGCGGAGGTGTCCGTGTTCTTCGGCCACCGCTGTCGCGCTGTCGCTCTGGCAGAGTAATCCTCGCCGGTGTTATTGTCGACAGTAATCTGAAGGAAGGTTTGATCAATGCGTGCTGTACGGATCCGTCCCACTCCCGACGGCGGTGTTCCGGTCGTCGTCGACGTGCCCGCGCCGACTCCCGGTCCCGGGCAAGTCCTCGTCCGCGTACGGGCGTCGAGTCTCAACCGCGGAGAGCTTCTCCAAGCCGGCCGGGTGAAGGACGGCGATCCGGTGCCCGTCGGTGTCGAACTGGCCGGGGAGATCGAGGCGTTGGGGGAGGGCGTCACAGGCTGGAAGCCCGGGGACGCCGTCGTCGCGCACGGCACCGGCACCCAGGCCGAGTTCGTCGTGGTCTCCGCGGGCGCCTTGGTGCGGAAGCCGGAGAGCAGCACCTGGGCAGAGGCCGGGTCCTTCCTCAACGTCTCTATGACGGCTCACGACGCGCTCGTCACCAACGGCCGCATGGCCCCCGGCGAGGCCGTCCTCGTCAATGCCGCGACGGGCGGCGTCGGACTCGCGGCCACCCAGATCGCGCGGGCGCTCGGCGCCGGCACGGTCATCGCGACGACGACCTCGGCGTCCAAGGTCCAGACCCTGTTCGACCAGGGGGCCCATCACGTCATCGATGTGTCCTCGCGGGACCAGGTGTCCGCCGTCGCGGATATCACCGACAACCGGGGCGTCGACGTCATCGTCGACTCTGTCGGGGGCACGGTGTTCGACGACAACCTGACGTCGCTGGCCGTCAAGGGCCGCCTCGTCCAGGTGGGCCGGATGGGCTCGGGCCGGGCCGAGATCGACCTGACCAAGCTGTGGCGCAAGCGGCTGAGCGTCATCGGCGTCACCTTCCAGACCCGGACCGAGGAGGAGCGGATCGACTGCATCCGAGCGGCCGAGCGCGACCTGTTCGACCTCTGGGAGCGCCGGGTCATCGTGCCGGTCGTCGACCGCTCGTTCCCCATGGAGGACATCGGTGCGGCATACGACCACATGACGAAGAGCGGGCACATCGGCAAGATCGCGTTGCTCACGACCTCCTCGGCCGGTGACCGGTGAACGTCGCCGGCCACCGCGACAAGTTGGACCGCCTTGTGGCCCTTCGTCAACGCCTCGACCCGATCGAGGACTTCGAGCTCTGGTACTGGACCACGCTGACGGCGTGCACCAACGCCTACAACGCCTGCGTCCACGATGCCGGGCTCACGGTCGCGGAGACCGCCTTCTCCACGATTCCGGGAATGTACGTGGTCCCGGACGCCGACGGCTCATGGCACCGCGAGCTGCGCGAGCTCGGAGACGTCAGCCACGTCGGCTGGCCCCCCGTGGACGGTGACAAGCCCGACGACATCGTCCGCCTGGAACACGCCGTCCACCGCATCGAGGAATTCCGCGACCCGTGCCTACGAGGGAACCGACGGCCCGACGCCGGAATCGTGGCCGAGTGCGACGACGCCTTCGCGGTCGTGACCAGGGCACTGGCCCAACGTCTGAAGGCGGCAGCATGAACATCGAACGTCACGTCGAGCTCGCCTCGAACATCGGACGCTCGCTCGCGCATCTCGGCCCGGACGACCACGAGATGGCCATCGAGGCCGCGATGCTCGCCGGCACCCACTGGCTCAACGCCGCCCTGCACGCGGACCGCATCGCCGACGAGGACGAGGACGTCGTCCACTGCTCGATGCTCGTCGTCAACACGGTCCGCAAGTACGCGGTCGCCGAGCCCGCCCTCGTCGGCGCCCTTCAGGAGATCGAGGATCTGCGTCCCCTTCACGTCCGCGGTGACGTTCCCGGCGGATCCGCCGCCGGACACCGCGCCCTGGATCTGCTCGCCGCCATGCGGCTGCGAGCCATCGATGCCATCACCGCCATCGACGCCATCGACGCAATCGACGCCATCGAAGCTGAGGGCTCCACCCACTCCGCCGACTCACTTCAGGAGGCCCGGTGAACGGCCTGATGATGCACCAGCAGCTCCTCGTCTCCTCCCTCCTCACGCACGCCGAACGCCACCACGCGAACACCGAGGTCGTCTCGGTCCGTTGCGAGGGCGACATTCACCGCTACACCTTCCGCGACCTGGCCCACCGCAGTCGGCAGGTCGCCCAGGCTGTCGAGGCCCTGGGAGTCGGACCGGGCGACCGCGTCGCCACCCTCGCCTGGAACGGCTACCGCCATCTGGAGCTGTATTACGGCGTCTCCGGTGCCGGGTCGGTTCTGCACACCCTCAACCCGCGCCTGCACCCGGACCAGCTCGTCTGGATCATCAACAACGCCGACGACTCGGTCCTCTTCTTCGACCTCACCTTCGTCGACCTCATCCGGCAGATCGCCCCGCGCGTGCCGTGCGTGCGCAAGTTCGTCCTGCTGAGCGACGCCGAGCACCTGGCAGCCGCGTGGCCCGCCGACGACGCCCTCGAAGTCGCTCCGTACGAGGACCTCGTGGCGGCGCAGGACGGCGACTACACCTGGCCGACTTTCGACGAGAAGCAGGCCGCCTCCCTGTGCTACACGAGCGGCACGACCGGCCACCCGAAGGGCGTGCTGTATTCGCACCGGTCGACCGTGCTGCACTCGTACGGCGTCGCCCTCCCCGACTCGATGGGCCTCTCGGCACGCGACGTGGTCATGCCCGTCGTGCCGATGTTCCACGTCAACGCGTGGGGCATCCCGTACGCCGCATGCCTCACCGGGACGAAACTCGTGCTGCCCGGCAAGGACTTGAGCGGCGCGGCCCTCACCGCGCTCCAGGAGGCCGAGGGCGTGACGATCTCCGGGAGCGTCCCCACGGTCTGGCAGGGGCAGTTGGACCACGCCCGCGTCCACGGCATCACTCTCGACAGCCTCCAGCGGGCCGTCATCGGAGGCGCCGCCTGCCCCGCCTGGATGCTCCGTGAGCTCCAGGATGTCCACGGGGTCCGGGTGATCCACGGCTGGGGCATGACGGAGACGAGCCCCTTGGGCGCCGCGTCCGTCCTCAAGCTCTGCCACGACGGACTCGACCGCGACGCCCAGGAGGCCGTGCTGGCGAAGCAGGGCCGCACTCTGTTCGGCATCGACCTGAAGATCATCGACGACGAGGGGGCCGAACTGCCGTGGGACGGCCGGACGCCGGGCCACCTCATGGTGCGAGGTCACTGGGTCACCAGCGGGTACTACCCCCCAGGGCGCCCGAGTCCCCTCATCGACGGCTGGTTCCCGACCGGCGACGTCGCGACGATCGACCCTGAAGGGTTCATGCAGATCACGGACCGGAGCAAGGACCTCATCAAGTCCGGCGGCGAGTGGATCAGTTCGATCGAGATCGAGAACCTTGCCATGGACCACCCCGAGGTCGAGACGGCCGCCTGCATCGGCGTCAGGCACACGAAGTGGGATGAGCGCCCGATCCTCGTGGCCGTCCGGCGACCGGGCTCCACACTGACGGCGAAGGAGCTCCTCGGGTCATTCACCGGGAAGATCGCCAAATGGTGCGTCCCCGACGATGCGGTCTTCGTCGAGACGTTGCCCATGGGGGCAACGGGCAAGATCCTCAAGGCACCCTTGCGGAAGCAGTATCAGGAGCGCCTCATGAAGGGCTGACCGGGGGCGTTTCCCTCACCGAAGCCGCCGTCGAGCGGCCCCTGAACCAAGGCCTGGACGGTCGGCAGCGGGTCGTTCGACGGCGGCTTCGTCGTTGTACGCCGGCACAACACCCCGCACCGCAAAGGGCCCCGCCCCGGCCTTCGCCACCCATGCGTTCCTGGTGGCGTTGGTCGGGGCGAGGCCCTCAACTAGTGCGCAAAGAACCGGAGTTCGCGCCGGACCCTACTGTCCGCAGTCGTTGTCGACCGCGCTGAACGGCACGGCGTTCGGCGCCCCGGCGGAAAAGGCCACGTTCGTCTTCCAGGCGGCGGCGTCGGTCGACGTGACGAACGACTTGTGGACCTTGTCCCAGAGCCGGCCGGCGGCATCCGGCTTGAGCCCGAGCAACTTCGACAGCGACTTCACACCGGCGTCCCGATTCGCGTCGTCGTTGATCCACTTCACCGCGGAGTCGAGCGCCCTGCAGAACTTGTCGACGGTGCCCGGGTTCTGCGCCTTGAAGTCCTTCGTGGTTGCCCAGAGGACCTGAAGGCCGTCCCGGCTGAGCTCACCGGCTTCGCCTTCGAGAGCGTTCGAGAACGGCACGAGGTCAAGCCCGTGCGAAGCCATGGTGATGTAACTGGACGTTGATCCGATCACGGCATCGACCTTGCCGTTCCTCAGGGCGGGCTCCATCGTCACCACCCCGCCCACGGCCACGAAGGTGACGGAGCCGGGGTCCACACCTGTCTTCTTGAAGATCGCCCGTGCGTATTTCTCCGTCGCAGACCCGCGTGAGAGGACGCCGATCCGCTTTCCGTCCAGGTCCTTCACGTCCGTGATTCTGCTGGACTTCGGGGCGATGAACTGCATGTCCATCTTGCCGTAGGGCGGCAGCAGCGCAATCGGCTGACCCTGCTTGATCGACGGGAGGATGTTGTCCGGGCTCACGGCCGTGATCTGCGTCGATCCGCCGATGAGCTGCGCCGCCAGCTCAGGTCCTGACTTCGCGATCGAGGGTTGGACATCCAGCCCCTCCTTCTCGAAGAAGCCCTGCTCGTCGGCGATGATCGCGGGGAAGGTGATGGAGTTCTGGTTGAAGCTGCCGAGGGTGATCTTCGTACCGTTGGCTGCGCCTTGGTCACCGGAGGCGCCCTGGCTGCCACCGGAGCAGGCAGTCAACAAGACGAGTGCGAGACCGAGCCCGGCGGCAGCCGGCTTGCTGGCCTTGTTCATCCTGAGCCTCCTCTACTTCTACTGTTCGGTGTGGTGTGGACCGGGGGAAATTGACGGCGGAACGGCCGAGGGTGCCGCCGGCGTTCACCGGCGCAGATGAACACGGAGCCGCTCAAGGATGTCCTGATACGTGGAGTCCATCGCGATGTGCGTCAGATCCCGGGGCCGCTCGATGTCGACCATGACGTCGTCGAGGATGCCGCCCTCTCCCATGAGCACGACGCGATCGGCGAGTGCGACGGCCTCGCCGAGATCATGAGTGACGAACATGACCGTGCGGTGTGCCTCTCGCTGCCACAGGTCCAGGAACTCGTTCTGCGCCGATCGCCGCGTGTTGACGTCAAGCGCGGCGAACGGCTCGTCCATGAGGAGCAGTTCCGGGTCGAGGGCCCAGGTACGGGCCAGTGCGACCCGCTGCCGCATCCCCTGCGAGAGCTGCCAGGGGAAATGCTTCTCATGGTCTGCGAGGTGGACGGTCGAGAGCCAGTGGGAAGCGATCTCCTTGCGTACGGCCGTGGGCTTCAACCCGCGCAATTCCAGGCCGTATTGCACATTGCCCGATGCGGTGCGCCAGGGGAGCAGGGCATCGCGAGCGAGCATGAAACCCATTCGCTTGCGGGCGGCTTTGGGCGCGGACCCGAGGACCGTCACCGCGCCGCCGGCCGCCTCGACAAGGCCGGCTGCCATGTTGAGCATGGTCGTCTTGCCGCAGCCGCTCCGGCCGACGACGGCCAGGAACTGGCCGGCGGGTATCGTCAGGTTGAGTTCTTTGAGGATCGTCCGGAGCCCGCCGTCGCCGTCGGGGAAGGCGACGGTCACGTTGTCGAACGTCACGGCGTCGGCTGGGCTCGCGCCGTCCTGAAGTGACGGTGTGTCAGTGGTAGCGGGATCTGTCTCGGATATCTGCGCTCGGGCTGGCATACGTTCACCGCTCTTCCGGGGGCTGCCAACTGAGCAGCCGTGCCTCGATGGCGCCCATGAGTTGGTTGAGAGTGACAGCGATCAAGGCCAGCAGGATGAGGATCGCGTACACCGCTTCCATCTGAAAGATGTTGGAGTAGTTGGCGATCAGCTGGCCCAGACCGTTCTCGGCGGAGATCAGCTCGGATCCCACGACGCCGAGCAGTGAGTAGATGAGGCCGAGACGCAAGGACGCGAAGATGGCCGGCGTTGCGACGGGGACGAAGATCTTCGTGAACAGCTGGAAGCTGTTGACGCCGAGCACCGCCGACAACCGGAGCCACTCCGCATCGGCGGACCGCACGCCCGCTCGCGCCCCGGACATGACAATAAAGAAGACGAGGGTCGAGGCGAGGGCGACCTTGGCCCACAGCCCGATGCCGAACGCCACGATGAACAGCGGCGCCAGGGCGATGCGGGGCATGGAGTTCATGGCCTCCAGGTAAGGCGTGAGGATCCGCTCAGTGGTGGGCAGGAGGCCCAACGCGAGCCCGGCGATGACGCCGACGATCCCCGCGAGGACCCACGCCAGCAGAACCGCCGTCATCGTCGCCTTGGTGTTGGACCACAACTCCCCGGACTCCGCGGCAGTCGTGAGGTAGTTCCACGACTGCTCCGGGGTCTTGGAGAGAACGGGGTCCAAGATGCCCGCGCTGGTGGTCCATTGCCACAGACCGAACCAGACGAGCAGCAGGACGACTTGCCATGCACGCACCTTGAGCCGTCCGCGCTTGCGAGGAGCGGACGAAGGGCGGCCTTGTCCTTCGGCGGCTTCGGGTACCCCCATGGGAACGGGTGACTTGGTGTTGCTGGAGGTCATGGAGTCTCCGTCTCGGGGAGAAGCATCAGGAGGATCACGATGCCCGGTCGCTCAGACCGGGGCCTCGCCGTGGAGCGTGATCCGGTTGAGAGCCCGCGGCTGGTCGCCGTAGTCGTGGACGGCGTAGTGCATCGTGCAGCGGTTGTCCCACATCACGAGGTCACCGGGCTGCCAGCTGTGCCGGTACACGTTGTCCGGGGTGACGGACTGGGTGTACAGGAATTCCATGAGAGGGTCGCTCTCCTCCTTGGTCCACCCCTCTATGCAGCTGTTCTCGAGGTGGCCGACATAGAGGGCTTTGCGCCCGGTCTCCGGGTGCGTACGGACGAGGGGGTGAACCGCCTGGGGCTGCTCCGCCTCGGGAATGCCCATCATCCGGCCGAGCCGAATGCCGCGGAACCGTACGCGCAGGGTCTCCAGAACGCGCCGCAGATCAGGCGAGAGCCGGTCGAAGGCGAGGTACTGGTTCGACCAGAGGGTGTCGCCGCCTACGGGAATGGTGACGGCCGAGAGGATCGAGATCTTCGGCGGGACCGCCTCGAAGGTCGCGTCGTAGTGCCAGGCCTCGGTGGCCGTCGTCTCTTTCTTGACATCGGTGATCTGGACGACGCCCGGAGCGTCTGGGAGCTGGTTGAGCATGGCTGTGACGACCGGCTCTCCCCAGTTGCGGGCGAACTCCGCGTGCGCCGGCGGCTCAAGGTGCTGTCCCCGGAAGACGAGCATGCAGTACTCCAGGAACGCCTCCCTGAGTGTGGTGAGCGTTGCGTCGTCAAGGTCCTCCCTCAGGTGGACCCCTTCGACCGACGCACCGATCGACCCGGTGAGCGGTGTGATCTTCAGGGGCATGGTTTCCTCCGCGATCGACGTCGACAGGGACGGTCTCAACCCCGCTTGTGATTGATGTCGACAAGAATAAGGAAGGCCTGATCGCTGTCAACCCTGTGCGTAGAAGCTGGTTCGGTCCGATGGGCTGGGGCGTACGCGGAGCCACAAAGGCCGTATCACAGAAGGAAGTTGTGACCGCCGAGGAAGGGGGTGACCGCAGTCAGCCGGATGGGTCGAACCTGTTCAGCCCGATGGGCCGAATCTGTTCAGCCCGATGGGGCGAGTCTGTTCAGCCCGATGGGGCGAACCCGATCAGTCCGATGTGTCGGCGTCTTCGAGGGCTTCCAGGGCCGCGTCACGGACTTGCTCGATACGTTCCTTGGCGATCCGGACCACTGGGGCGGCCTTGCCCGCTGACACCGCGGCGTGAAGGGCGTGCCAGCTCTCGAGGGACCGCGAGATGTTCCCCGGGTGGTGCGCCAATCCCAAACGCACATACCGGAGCGTTTGGAGGGAGACGGACTGCAGCAGGTCCGCGAGGGTCTGGTTGCTCGCCGCCGCCGCGATCGACGAGTTGAGCAGGAACGTCGCCGTCGCATAGTCGTCGGCGGACTCGGTGACCGACCTCTCGACCGCGGGCATATGGGCGTTGAGCACGGCGAGCAGCCGCTTCGGATCCCGGTTCATCTCCTCCCGGAGGAGAATTCCGTACAACGCGATCCGGACGTCGAAGACGTTGCGGATTTCCTGCGCTGTCGGCGCGGTGACGAGCGCGCCCCGCCGTGCCTGGAACTCGACGAGCCGATCCCGTTCGAGGATGCGCAGCGCTTCACGGACCGGCGCCCGGCTGACGCCAAGAATCTTGCAGATGTCCTGTTCGAGCAGGCGCTGGCCGGCGTGGAAGAGGTCGAAGGTGATGGCGCAGGCCAGCCGGGCAGCGATCTGTTCGGGCAGGGAGACCGCCACCTGCGTGCTGGAGCGGTGCCGGAGCACCGACTGCTCCACGGCAGCCATCCGCTGGTCACGGGGCAGGAGCAGCCCGGACAGGTCAGGAAGGTCCTGCGTCCGTTTGCGTGCCAAGCCGCGGCCCTCCTCCTCACTCGGTGTCGCCGGCCAAGGTCAACCCCGACAGCGCGGACGTTTACAGTACCGGGACCGCGCGGACGCTACAGCACCGGGCTCCGAGCGAGTCCCCTCTCTGCCGGCAGTGATAGCGAGTCCCCTGTCTGCGGGCAGCGATGTGGGCGACGCTCAGCTGAGTCGCGGCGGCGGCAGCAGCGGCGGCCGGTCGCGGCGCTCCCTACGGCGGTCGTCGAACGGCGGGACCGTTGAGCGCCTCCTGCCGCAGCAGGCCGATGCCGCGTCCACCACTTGACCGAGCCCGGTACCAACCGCCGTGACGGTGCTGGATACGCCCGCCCCCCTGCGGCCCGCGGCAGCCCGCCAACCACACAACAGGCGAACGCCGCCCGCAACCATTGCCAGCGCTCACTCAACAGGCCGCCGTCACACACTTCATGGCGGAGCGTCACCTCTCGCGGTCTGTTGTTGTCGGACCTGCGGGAGGTCGGCGAGCTGGTCCAGTTGCCACACCGTGCGAGAGGTGCGGGGGTTGTGTGCGAGCAGACTCCGGTGGCGATCGAAGAAGGACCAGTACCCGGCGGTGTACGGGCAGGCGTGTTCGCCGGTCCGCTCGCGCGGCTCGTAGCGGCACGGTCCGCAGAGGTCGCTCATGCGGTGCAGGTAGGCGCCGCCAGAGGTGTACGGCTTGGTCGTCATGCGGCCGCCGTCCGCGTACTGGGACATGCCGACGACGTTGGGGACCATGACCCAGTCGTAGCCGTCCACGAAGCACCGGTGGAACCAGTCGGTGACCGCGGCGGGATCCCAGCCGCGCTGGAGTGCGTGACTGCCGAGGACCATCAGCCGCGGAATGTGGTGCGTCCAACCGGTGTCCCGCACCTGCTCGATGACCGTACGCAGGCAGCGCGCACCTACGGCGTCAGCGTCGAGGTCGTTCCACCAGCCGGGCAGGGCACCGGTGTGCCGTAGAACGTTGGAGCGCCGGTATGGCTCACCGAAGTACCAGTACAACTGCCAGACGTACTCACGCCAGCCGGCGATCTGCCGCACGAAGCCCTCCACGCTGTTCAGCGGCGCCAGCCCGCCCCGCCAGGCGGCTTCGGCCCGCTCGACGCACTCGGCCGGGTCGAGGAGGCCGAGGTTCAGCGGCGCGGAGAGCAAGCTGTGGCTCATGACCGGGTCGGCGGCGAGCATGGCGTCCTCGTACGGGCCGAACATGCCAAGCCGGTGTTCGACGAAGCGCTTGAGGGCGCGCAGTCCCTCGGTCCGGGTGGCGGGGAACAGGCGCGGGCCGTCCCGTCCGACGAAGGAGACGTCGCCGTCCCGCTCCCAGCGGTCGAGGTCGTGGCGGACCTCGTCGTCGATGTCGTCCTCGCGCGGACGGTAGGGGGCGCGGACCGGCAGGGTGGGCGCCTCGCGCGGAGGCGGCCGACGGTTGTCGTGGTCGTAGTTCCACCGGCCGCCTGCGGGAGCGTCGGCGTCCATCAGCAGGTCGTGGCCCCGCCGGACCCAACGGTAGAAGTCCTCCTGGCGGAGCCGCTTGCCGCCGTGCCCGTCCGCCCAGGCCGCGAAGTCGTCCATCGGCACCAGGAACCCGCGGGCGGGCCCGACGCTTACCTGGGGCAGGGATCGCATCAGCTTCAGGGCGGCGTACGAGGTCGGATGGTGGACGGTCACCGGCCTGTCACCCACCGCACGGGCCAGCCCTTCCCGGTACGTGTCGGCCCGCACGTAGGTGACGCGGTCGCCGAGTTCCGCCGCGCGGTGCCGCATCGCGGACAGCACCAGGTGGGCCTTGGCCCGGTGGAAGCGCCGACGGCGGAACACCGAGCGTGCCTCGATCATGAGCAGCGGCGTGTCGCGTCCGGGGCCACCGTCGCCGGACGCGAGGAAGTGCGGACCGAGTTGGTCGCCGAAGAGCCAGTGCACGCGCTTGCTCCTCGACTCCGGCAGTGCGGGGTCCTCGCGCATGATCGACTCCTTCTCGTGAGTGCCGCACCGCGGAAGTACCCGTTGGTGAGGCCCCGGCGATTCCGCCCAATACGCTTCCGAACCGCGCCCCGCGTCGCAATTTGCACCGCTGATGCACCGCTTATGCGCCGCTTTGAGCGTGGGCGACGGCGACGGCGACGGCGACGGCGCGGGGCACGGCTACCGGTAGCCGAGGGCGGTCGTACGGCGGCTCAGCTCAGCCGGGTGGTCGCGTAGGCGTCGATCCCGGCCTGCACCGGCCCGGCGGGCGATCGTGCGGGAGACGGTGCCGAGCAGGGCGTCGAGCCGTAGAAGCTGGTGCTCCTCGTAGCAGCGGTGACCGTTGGCGCCGATACGGGTCGGCATGAGCAGGCCGGTCTCGTCGTAGTGGCGCGGTGTCCGAGTGGTCGCGCCCGACATCCGGGCCACCTCCGAGATCGGCCAGTCCCTCGCCACTCCCCGCACATGTGTGGCGCCGGGCCGGTCTCTCCGGCCCTGGTCACGACGGTAGAAGCTGCCGCAGCGGCAACTTCAACCACGAGATCCGCAGGCACACACGTCGATCAGTCGACCGGGGCATCGTGGGCCGAGGTGGACAATGACCGTATGGCGATGACAGCCGCGCTCTCGGTGTCCGGCGCTCCGCTGACGAGTCTGCGAGAACGTCTCGGAAGGGGCCTGTTCGCCCTGGTCGCCGGTCCCGAGCACCAGGCGAGCCGCTCCCGGATCCACGACCTGCCGGGGACCCGGTGGTTCGGTGAGGACCGGCCCATCCGCCGGGTCCATGGCGATGCGTCGATGTTCATCGGCGGCCTGAGCGCTCTGCTGCTGCAGTCGCTGCATCCTCGCGCGATGGCCGCTGTAGCGGCACACTCCGGCTATCGCGGTGACCCATGGGGCAGATTGCAGCGAACGAGTACGTTCCTCGCCGTGACCACGTACGGCAGGGCAGGCGACGCGCAGCGGGCCGTCGAACGGGTTCGAGCTGTGCATGGCCAGGTCCGGGGAACGACGTCGAGCGGAGAGCCGTACCACGCGAGCGATCCGCACCTGCTCGAATGGGTCCACATCGCGGAGGTCTACAGCTTCCTGTTCGCCCACCAGTTGTACGGTGCGCGGCCGCTGGACGCCCTGGAGTGCGACGGGTACGTCCTCGACACGGCTCGTGTGGCAGAGGCCCTCGGCGTGGTGCGTCCACCGCGCGATCTTGACGGTCTGACCGCCCGCCTCACCGCCTACCGGCCGGAGCTTCGGGCCACCCCGGAGGCCCGAGAGGCAGCACGGTTCCTGCTCCTCCATCCACCGCTGCCCTGGATCGCCCGTCCCGCCTACGCGGTACTCGCGGCGAACGCGGTGGCAGCGCTGCCCCATTGGGCCCGTACACCGCTCGGTCTGCCGTTGTTGCCGAGGGTCGAGCGGACCTTCGTACGGCTGGGCGGACACGGACTCACCCGCTCGATCCGCTGGGCGATGGCGCCTCCGCGCTGACAGGCGGGGAGGGGTGACCGGCGGACGTTGCCCGGGAGAGGTTGCCCGGCGGACGTTGCCTGGAAGAGTGGTTCGGCCGAGGGAGCATTACGCAGGTCAGTCCCGGCCGACCGGTGTCAGGCGCGAGCCGTCCGACAGCCGAGCCCGCACCTGTGTGCTGGCGTCGTCTCGGGCCTTGTGCGCCAGGGTAGGCCCCTGTACCTCGGTCTCCACGGCGCCGGATGCCTTGATGGAGGTGACCTCCCTACTGCCCGCGGCCAGCAGGTACCCCTCGCCGGACGGTGCCTTCCAGTGGGTGGTGGCGAGAACGTGCTGCCCGAACCGGCTGCAGGCCGCGGTCGACCGGGCGCCGGCGACCACCGGGGCGGCTTCCCGGGCAGAAGCGGCCGGCGCCTTGAACTGGATCAGAACGTGGCCCGGTCCGCGCCAGGTGGTGGCCCGGGTGCAGGACCACACGGCCCGTCCGGAGTCCTGCGGCAGCTCCTGGGCCGCGAAGTCCCAGACATTCACGGCCCGTACGTCGTCGTCGCGGAGTTCGGTGAGGCGGCATGCGGTACGGGCCCAACTCGCCAGAGCGGTCGGGCTGGTGGCCTCGCGAGGCTGGCGCGGCCGACTGCCGTCCTCAGGCAGCGGCGTGTAGCTGAGATGGGCGGGGCTGAGGCCGCCGAGATCGGTGACCAGGAACGCGTGCTTCTCCACGATGCGGCCGGAGGAGCGGAGTTGGAGTGCGGGCCAGCTGTCGCAGGAACCACCGGCGGAGGGGCCGCGTACCGGGTCGGTGATGCCGTCCTCGTTCGCGCCGAGGGCGTTGCCCGGGGTGTCGGGGCGCAGGAGGTCGCGGCTCTGCGATTCCACGATCCACGGTGCCAGCAGAAAGCGGGTCCCGCCTTCTCCGCGGTGCAGTGCGATCGCGGCGGCGGTGGTGACGTCGGCATCGTCGGTGCGGGCGAAGGAGAGCTCGGGGGCTGCTCCGGCCGATTCGCCGTAGCGGACGAGTCGATGACCGTCGTGGAACACGACAAGGGCGGTGCCGTCGAGGTCTCCTGCGTACAGCAACTGCGGTGCTCCACCCGGCGGTTCGGCCGTGGTGGCGGCGCTCTTGGTGACCTGGGCGCCGGCCGGTGGGTTGGCCCAGGTGGTGAGGGCCCGGACGAGCAGGGGCCGGTCACCGGTGCGGCCGCCGCGGGCGGGCCAGGCGGTGAAGTCGACGCGCGAGGTGTCGGCCCAGTCGTCACGCGGGATACGTACGAGATCGTCGGGGTCCGGCACCTCAGCCGAGCCCACCGACGGCGGCGGAGCAGGCCGACCCCCGACGTCGGCGCCGAGAGCGGTCGTCAGGACTGCGGCGATCGCCACGACCGCGGCAAGTGCCCCTGCGAACCGCATCCGGTGTCGGCGTCGCAGCAGGTCGGTGGGCCGGGTCTGGACCGTGCACGCGTCGAATTCCTGTGATCGCAGAAGCGTTTCGGCCGGTGGACCCGCCGTGTCTTCCAGCGTGTGTGAGGTGCGCAGCACAGCTTCGGGCTGCGCTTGCCCCGCGGCACTCAGCAGGTCCAGCACCTCGCTGTCGGGCAGGCCGTCCAGGCGCCGGAGCACGAAGGCCGCCCTGGCTGCGGCGGGCACACGCGCCAGCGCGCCACTGAGGGCGATCTCCTCGGCGCCGCCCGCCCGGGGGAACAGCCGCAGCCCCCACACCACGGGCAGCAGCGTCGCCAGAGCTCCGGGCGGCGGCAGACGCCTCGGCCAGGCACGCGGGCGCCGCTCGTGAGCCAGGGCCGCCCGCAGGACACGGACGCGCAGCCAGGCAGCGACACTCTGGTCGTCGGAGCCACGCTGGGCCGGCACCCGCGGGGCACGGTCGGCACGGAATCCGCCGAACCTCGGCAGGGCACGCTGCACCAGCCCGTGCGCCACCAGGACACGTTGATGCCGCGTCAGCGTGGCCGGCAGCGTCAGGTAGGCCAGGCGCACCAAGCGGGTGTACTGGTCCACCAGTGTGGCCTCGGCCTGATCGAGCGGTGGCCGACCCGGCGGCCGGGTCCCGGCGTCGACGTGGCGGTGGGATGTGAACACGGGCGGGGCGCCTTCCGGATTCGGCACACTGAGCTGCTTCCGCTCCGTCAAACGAGGTAATCGGGTGATGGTCACAGCGCGGCCGGGCACAGCGGGCCGCACCGGGCCATCGGTCCTCCGTACGGTCTCGGCGCCGGGCCGCATCGGGCCATCGGTCCTCCGTACGGTCTCGGCGCCGGGCCGCACCGGGCCATCGGCCCTCCGTACGGTCTCGGCGCCGGGCCGCCATCCACGCTTGAGGCGCCGAGGCCGCGTCGAGCGGCACCGCGTCAAGGACGGCTGACCTGCTGCGTGAGCTTGCCGATGCGCGGGCCCAGCCAGCGCTTGAAGCGGCGCAGCGAATCCGCCTGGCTCGCGAGGCGATCGAGCCGGTAATAGAGGCCGGGCGGTACGTAGGGCAGGAGGGGGGAGTGGCGCTGTCCCAGGAGAGCGAACATCTGCTCCGGCGGGAGACGCAGGTAGCGCGGCAGGTTCTCGTACCACTGCGCGCTGTGGCGGGCGGCACTCTGCACCGGAAGGAGCGCGCGCTTGCGCTCCTTCTCGTAGTGGCTCAGTGCTGCGCCAAGACCCCTCTCAGGCATGGTCCGCAGGTGCCTGGCCAGAGCCACCGCGTCCTGCAGGGCCAGGGCGGTGCCGGCGCCGATGGAGAAATGGGTGGTGTGGGCCGCGTCCCCGAGCAGGACGAAATGGTCGTGGGACCAGGTTCTGTTGGTGAGGGTCCGAAAGGGCTGCCAGTTCTGGCCGTCGCGCATGCGGTCCGCGCGACTGATCAGCGGGTGGCCGTCGAGGAGTGAGGCGAAGTGCTGCTCCAGGAGGCGCAGACACGCCGCGTGCTCCATCGAGTCGAGGCCGAGTCCGCGCCAGGTCTCCGGCGAACACTCGATGACACAAGTGCTCTCTGTGGGACTGAAGCCATACGCGTAGCACCAGATCCAGCCGTGGTCGGTAGGGACGAACGCGAAACTGAAGGTGCTGAACACCTTGGTCGTGCCCAACCACAAGAAGCGGGTGTTGCCGTGGGTGATGTGCGTCCCGAATTGCTCGGCATACGTTGAACGCATTCTGCTGTTCATTCCGTCAGCCGCCACAACGAGATCGGCATCGGGTACGTCGGTCTGCACCTCGTGGCCGAACTCGGTGCGTACGCCGATTTCCTGGGCGCGCCGGGAAAGCGTGCGGAGCAATTGGTGCCGCCCGATGGCATATCCGGCGTCTCCCGCGTGTGTGGCCGTCCGGTCTCCCACCTGGGCCATGCCGTCCCGCCAGCGCACCGACTGCTCACCGATGCGACGGCCCGATTCGGCGTCATGCGTCTTGAGGAGATTCAGGGTGTCGGGCCAGAACGTGACCCCCCAGCCGTACGTTGCGCCTTCCTGATTGCGCTCGAGCACCGTGACCTCGTGCCCGGGGTCGTCGAGCTTGACCAGGATGGACAAGTACAGAGCTGCGGGCCCTCCGCCCACACAGGTGATCTTCATTTACCGGCCTTCCTGAACGGCTCTGCTCACCGTGGCATTGTCCACGCCCAGCACTTCAACAACTCGCAATCCAGGCGCAGGAAACGCACTGAACTCCGCCCGCGGCATGTCTCACGAATGGCCCTGCGGAAGATGCCGATTCCGGCGATCGAGAGGAACGTCCTATTACCGATGGTGATCACATGAGGGACGGTCCAGTGGGCGAGGCATGGCTTTCTCGACGCAGCATGACGGGAATGGGTCTGATCACGGTGACGGCGACCCTGCTGACCGCGGGAGTCGCGCTCAACGCATCGGCCGTGCCCGCCTCCAGCTCCTCCGGCCCGCCCGGGAGCGCGAAACCACCCCCTGACCCACCGGCTCTGGCGATGGGCGCGTACCTGCACTACGGCCCCGCCGGTGTGGAGCGCATGCAGCACCTGTCCAGCTGGCTCGGAGGATCTCCGCTGCGCGTCGGACACACCTATCTGCCCGGCGATGTGTGGTCCAACATCGAAGGCAGCCCGGCCTTTCTCCGCGCGTGGGCGAACTGGAAACGCGGTGGGCCCCACCGCATGTTCGTCCTCAACGTCCCCATGCTGGAGCGGAACGAGGAGCGCGTACCCGACCAGGAAGTCCGGCAGCTGTTGCGAGCGGGCGCGCAGGGTTCGTTCGATCAGCACTTCCGCAGGCTGGCCCAGCGCCTCGTACGCCTTGGAGTCCCCGACACGGTGATCGTGCTCGGCTGGGAGATGAACGGCATCACGTACACCCACCGTTGCGGGCCCGACCCCGAGGCATGGAAGGCGTACTGGAACCGCATCGTGACGGCCATGAGGTCGGTCCCTGGACAGGACTTCACGTTCGACTTCGCACCCAACCGCGGCCCCGACGCCGTGCCCTGGACGCAGTGCTACCCGGGAGATTCGGTGGTCGATGTCATCGGCCTCGACTCCTACGACCAGCCGCCGGGGGAGTCGTTCGAGGAACAGGTGCGCGGCCCCTACGGCCTGCAGCATCAGGTCGACTTCGCCAAGGCGCACGGCAAGGCCATCTCGTACCCGGAATGGGGCCTGTTCAGGAACGGGGACAACCCCGAGTACATGCGAGGGATGCTCGACTGGTTCGAGCAGCACAAGCCGCTCTACCAGACCATCAGCGACTACTGCCCGCACGGCGTGTGGCAGTGCGACGCGAACCCGGAGTCGTCGAAGGTCTTCCGCTCGCGCCTCTTCGGCCTCGGCAGACCCGACGAGAACGAGCCGACCACTCCGACCACTCCGGCCAAACCGACGAATCCCCCGACGGCGAATCCGACTCCGACCTCGAAGCCGACTCCAACACCGAAGCCGAAGCCGAAGCCGACCGACCCGGACGAGGACTCCACCCCCACTCAACCCCCGAGCCCCCCTCCCTCCAAGCCGACCCCACCGTCCACGACACCGCCGCCGTCACGGATGCCCGAGCCGACCACGCCTCCGCGCCCGACACCGACGGATCCGCCCGGGAAGCCAGAGCCCAGCCCTACTCCCGAACCCCCACGCCCCTCCGCACCCACCGTCAACTCCGACAACTGGTGTGTGCCGCATGGGCTCGGGGACTGGGTCAAGAAGTGGATGGGGGACGGCGCGGACTGGTGCGTTCGTCGGGACTCCCGGACGGGCTGGCGCTGGGAGTGGCGGAGGACCGACAGGCCGTACTGATCCGGGACCGCCAGGCAGCGACGACCGGCGTGTGCCGGCGCACCGTCCGCGCCAGCACGCGCCGCCCGTCCAACTGCGCGCGGTACAGATCGAGCAGCGGTGACCCTCCGGGCGGAGCGAGCAGCAGCCGCTGGTTGTCGACCCGCTCCGGCTTCCAGTGATGCTTGTAGGGCTCGTCGCCCCGCAGCAGGCTGATGACGGTGCGGCCCTCGACCACCGCCAGCTCGGCGTCCTGACGCAGCAGCATCGTGGCCACGTCGAGTTTCCTGCGCCGCAGTTCGGGATGGGCTCCATAGAGGTAACCGCCCGACACGGAACGGTCCTGCAGGCTCAGGTTGGCGGCCACCGTTCGGCCGTCGAGTCGATACAGCGTCAGGGCGGCGTTTCCCGTCCGCATCATGCCCTGTACGGCGCTCCGCAGATGGCGGGCGAATTCGGGGCTGAGGTGTTCCGGTGTCACGGCACGCCCCTGCCACTGCTGGGCGTGCAAGCGCAATAGCACGTCGACGGCCTCGGGGACCTCGTCGGGGCAGGAGACCGGATGCGCCTCGACGCCCGCCGCGTCGAGCTTGCGCAGTTTGGCCCGTACGCGCTGTGCGCGACTGGACGCCAGACGCCCCATCAGGCCGTCCATCGCCAGGGCCGGAAGCTCCAGGCAGACCGAGTCCTCCTCGCGGTGCCGCGGGCCCGGCCAGCGCTCGAACAGCTCCTGCGCCGCGGCCACCGGACGGACCTCACGCAGGTCGACGACACGGTGCCGCGCCAGTCGGCCGAGTGCACCGACCAGGGCGGGCAGGGCCACACCGCGATGCTCGTCGTCCACGAGGACGTCCGCGAAGTCGGAGACGGCACCGCCCAACGGAACCAGCACGGGCAGCGGCCGGTGCGTCAGCGTCAGCGCCGCAGCACCGATGAGCGCTCCACCTCGCCGGACCAGCAGGACGCGCAGCCTCCCGGGTTTGCCGTAGACACGCCACCACGACGACAACCACGCATGGCTCTGGAAGGCGGTGGCCGCGGAGCACCGTTGATGCACTCGGTTCCAGGACGGCCCAAGAGCGGCGAACTCCTCGCCGTCCCGGCACAACGACGCTGTCACCGCGGGCGCTTCCGGGGCGAGGCAAACGGTCACGACGGCTGATTCTCCTGCTTCTTCCGCGGCTTCTTGGCTCGCGCGGTGGTGGTGGCGGTGGTCGCTTTGGTGGGTGCGGGCGCGGTGGCCCTGGCGGTGACGGGTGTCGGCGCGGGGGCAGGGGTGGTGGCCCTGGCGGTGGCGGGCTCGCTGGCGGGCGCGGGCAGGACCGGGGACTCGTACGCAGGGGTCCTGCGCGGCCTGACCAGCAGGATCAGTCCGCCGACGAGGGCGCCCGCGCTCGTACCGACGGCGATGCTCAGCGGCAGGGAAGGGGAGACGGGCTCGGGTGCCTTGACGGCCTGGGAGAACCGCACGAGCTTCACACCGGTGTTCTCGCTCTGGCCGTTCGCCTTCAGACGCAGCGCGTCGGCGACCGCATTGGCGATGTCGGCGGCGTCCCCCGGCCGGCCGGCGGTCCCCGTGATGCCGATCATGGGCGACTCCGGTGACGTCTCGGTCTGTACGCGAGACCCCAACTGCCGGGTGGACACCCCGGCATTGCCCTGTGCGTACGCGAGTGTGCTCGTACTGGTGGCCAGACGTCCGTAGGCCTGCGCGAAGCCCAACGTCGCAGCCGGTTCCGAATCCTTCTCCGCCACGGCGATCAGATAGGTCGTGGACGCGTACTCGGGTTCGGCGAGGGCGCCGTACGCAGCACCGGCAGTGAGCCCCAGTGCCGCACAGGCAGGCAAAGGCCACCAGACCGGCACCGGCGGCCTTCTCCCACGCAGGCGAAGCCGAGCGGGCTTGACGACGGACGGGATGCGGAAGCGAGGTCGCACGGCGGTCAGCTCCTTGAAGAGGTGCGGCGAAGGGTGTCGTCGTAGATGTGCATCAAACGGTCCGCGCTGCGCGCGATGTCGTAGTGCGCGACTGCGGCAGGCGGAGTGATCCTCGTGGCGCCGGCGGTGAGACAGGTCATCAACTCCCTTGCCAGGAGCGTGGGATGACTGCTCACCCGGCGGGCGCCCTCGGTGTGGTGGGCGGGCAGATCCTCCAGCGCGGGACACGCGGTGTACAGCGTCGGCAGCCCGGCGGCGAGTGCTTCCACGGCAGCCAGGCCGAAGGCCTCCTCCCGTGAGGTGGAGACGAACACGTCCATCGCGGCCAGCAGACCGGGAACGGTCGGCTCCGGACCGTCCGTCCCGCATTCGCCGGGCAGATGCAGCCGGTCGGCGACGCCGAGTTCCGCGGCCAGCTTCTCCAGCGCGAGCCGCTCGGGCCCGCCCCCGACCAGCAGCAGATGCGCGCCGGGAGTCTCCGCCAGCGCGCGCAGCAGCAGGTCGAAGCGCTTGCCGGGCACCAGCCTGCCGACGGCTCCGACGACGAAGGTGTCCGGACCGATGGACAGCCGTGCCCGCGTCCGCTGCCGCCCCGCCGCGTCGTAGCGGAACCGGCGCGCGTCGATTCCGTTCGGAACCACATGGATGCGCTGCTCCGGAACTCCCCACTCGCGCAGTCGAGTCGCGACCGTGTCCGACACCGCGACGGTCGCCCGGCCCAGCCGCTCGGTCAGCAGGTACAAGGCCCGGTTGCCCCGGTTGAGAGGCCTGCCTTCCATGTGGTGGCTGCCCAGCGAATGCTCCGTGGCGATCGCCGGCACCCTCGCCAGATACGCGGCAGGACGGCCGTAGACGCAGGCCCGGTACAGGTGGGTGTGGACGAGGTCGTAGCCCCCGCTGGCGATGGTCCGGGCGAGTCGGGGCAGCGCGCGGAGGTCCCGGTTGCCCCGCATGCCCAAGTGCCTGACCGTCACACCGTCCTCGCGGAGTTGATCGGCCACGGGCCCGGGATGGGTGAGGGTGACGACGTCGCTGCGTGCCGGCAGGTGCGGCAGCAGCATCCGCAGCTGTTGCTCGGCTCCGCCGATGCCGAGGCCCGTGATGATGTGGAGAACCTTCATGGACTCGCTCACTCGCTCACTCGCTCACTGGTCGGGGCCGGCCGGGACGTACCGATGCACCGGGGCGCGTGGTGCAGCAGATGCTTGACATGGAGCCGCCACGAGCGGTCGGCCTGGCTGATGTGGACCCGGGGGAGGGCGAGCAGACCATGCGGCGGGTCGGGGCTGATCGCGCACGCGTACTGGTATCCGGCCAGGCTCACGGCCTGCACGGTCCGCTCGTCCAGCCGCCCGTACGGGTAACAGAAGCCCTGCAACGGCTGGTTGGTCACCCGGGACAGGATCGTCCGGCTGTCCAGCACCTCACTGCGCAGGTCGGCGGGGGAGAGCCGGGTGAGATCGGTGTGACGCAGTCCGTGGGAGCCGATCTCCATGCCGGCCGCGGCGACGGAGCGCACCCCGTCGCCTGACAACAACCTCTTACGGGGCCCCAGCGGATCCCAGGTGTTGGTGCCGTCCAGCCGGCGGGCGAGGACGAACACCGTGGCGGTGAAGCCGTGGTGCTGCAGCACGGGCAGCGCGTGCGCGGCGAAGTCGGCGTAGCCGTCGTCGAAGGTGAGGCCCACCAGATCGTCTCCCCGCCCGGTGGCGAGGGCGCGCAGCAGCTCCGCCACACCGACACCTCTGAGGCCCCGGCGCCGCAGCCAGTTCATCTGGTGTTCCAGGCGGTCCGGTTCGACGGTGATGCCGTACGGATCGCAGGTGGCGTCATCCACGGAGTGGTACATCCAGATCCACGGCGCCCGTGGCCCGATGCGCGACGCGGTGGGGGCGGTCCCTGTCTCAACGGGCATGACGGACCTTCCGACGGAGCCAATCGATGAGGTCGGCGATCTCCGGAGCGCGCAGCGCGGCGCAGGACGCGGCGAAGACCACGGGGATCAGCAGAAACCCCACGCAGAGGCTGAGGAAGGCGTGGGGTACGCGCGGTCCGAGGAACCAGCCCGCGGCCGAACTGACCGCCGCCGCGGACGCCAGTCGCGCCAGGGTGACGGCCGTGGTGTGGACACCGATGGGCACCACACGCGGCCCCAGGCCGCACAGCAGCAATACGGCGGTGACGCTGATGCCGAGGGCGTTCGCCCCGGCGATGCCGTACGCCCCCCACACCTGAACGCTCCAGGCCCCCACCACCGCGGTCGTGGCCAGGCCCACCGCCATGGCGGCCAGCGGATACCAGGTGGGACGGCGGGTGGAGAAGTAGGGGCGGCACAGGGCGCCGACCAGACACTGTCCCAGCAGACCGAGAGCGTAGACGCGCATCACCCCGGCGGTCACCGTGGTGTCGGCGTCGCCGAACGCGCCGCGCTGGAACAGCACTTCGACGATCTGCGGCGCGTAGCCGATGACCAGGGACGAACCGGCCAGCACCAGGAGAGCGGCCGTGGCCAGGTCGCGTTCGATGCGGCGCCGCGCCCGGTCGGAGTCGCCGTCGGCCATGGCCTGCGCCACCACGGGAAAGGTGACCGTGCAGATCATCAGCGACAGCACCATCGGGATCTGTGCCACCTTCTGCGCGTAGTTGAGGTGCGAGATGGCCCCCGCGGGCAGTCCTGCCGCCAGGAAACGCTCGACGACCACCTGAAGCTGTCGACTCACGGTGAACAGCACGATCGGCGCGAGCGCGGCCAGGCTCACAAGCGCCGGGCCTGCGACGGCGGAATGCCCGTACCGGGGAGCGGGGATACGCCGGACCGCGCCACGGTGGCGGAGGAACGCGGGCAGCTGCACGAGAACCATCAGGCAACTGCCGAGCGCCACGCCCGCCGCGGCGGCGCGAATACCCCACGCCTCGTGCAGGAGCAGCATCGTGACGATGATGCCGATGTTGTAGGCCACGTAGATCGTGGCGGGCGCGACGAAGCTGCGGTGCGCCCGCAGCGCGGCACTGAAGTAGCCCGCCAGCCCGAAGGCAAGCAGGGTGACGGCCGTCAGGCGGATGCAGGAGACCGCGACGTCCGGCCTGCTGAGCCCCGGCGCGAGCAGCCGCACGACCAGCGGAGCGGCTGCCATGAGCAGCCCCGCGCAGCAGACCAGGACCACGACGAGCCGGGGCAGCGTGTGGACGACCAACGCCTGTACGGGATCGGGCTCCTGCGGCTGCGCCGCCCGGCGGGCGAGTGCATGGCTGAAGGCGGGCACCAGAACCAGCGCCATGCCGTCCTCGATCAGCAGGGTCGAAGCCATCTCCGGCACGGTCCACGCCACCAGGAAGGCATCGCTGTCCTCTCCCGCGCCGAACAGGTGCGCAATGGACTGGTCGCGTACGAGGCCCAGGACCGCGCCCGCGATGGTCAGCGCGGCGGTGAACGCGGCGGCCCGCGCCAGGGCACGCCCCAACCGGTCCGAGCCGACCGCGGCCGGAGACGTCGGCGGAGGAGGGCCCGGCGGCGCCCCGGGCAACGGCCCGCTGCCGCACACCGCTTCAGCCATGTCCGTCCTCGCCCGCACGCGAGGCCAGCGCCCACCAGGCGCACAGACCGAAGAGCATGCCGGTCAACGCGGTCGACGGGCCGCCGATGTCCGCGTACAGAAAGTCGATCAGCTGCCACGCGAGCAGCCCGACGGCGACCAGCCCACAGTCCGCCGACGTGCCCAGGCCGCGGAACAGGCATCGCCACGTCCGGCGCAGCGCGAGCACCAGAAGGGCCAGCCAGCTGCCGACGAGGCCGACCACACCGAGGAGGCCCTGCTCACTGAGCACCAGCAGGTACATGTTGTGCGGAGACAGAAGGGGCTGACGGTGAAAGTCCCGCCCCGCACCGGCGGTGTCGCTGCCCGCGGACAGCGCGAGCCCGGAGTACGCGTCCCGGTGCGTGGCGAACCCCTTGAGCCCGACACCGGTGACCGGGTTCTCCTGCCACATGCCCGAGGCCGCCGCCCACATCGTGTACCGGTCCGTGACCGACTGATCGGGCGCGTCGGTGACCTGCGTGATGCTGCTCAGCCGCTGGTTCAGCATGGAGGAGCCGACACCGAAGCCACCGACCAGCACCACCACCACGGCGATCGCCGCTGCCAGGAACTGCACGAGCCGGCGCCATCCGGTGAAGGCGACCAGAACCAGCAGCGTCGGCACCGTGGCGATCCAGGCTCCGCGGCTGAACGACAGCACCAGCGGTACGCACAACACGCAAGCGATGACCAGCAGCGCGGGCCGATACCAGCGGGGGTGCCGCGCGGGCGGTCTGAGGGCCAGGGCCGCGGCGACCACGGTCCCGAGCGCCACCACGGTCGCCATCCCCATGACATCGGTCGCCCCGAACGTCCCGACGGCGCGGATGTCCTGCCCCATGTACGACGCGCCGGTGCCGGTGACGTACTGGTGCAGCCCGACCGCGCCCTCGACAACCGCGAGCAGCACCAGACTTGCCGCGACCAGGCGGAAGTCCCGCGCGTCGCGCACCAGCAGCACCACGGCCGCGGGGACCAGGACGAAGATCTGCAGGTACCGGGCCAGTCCCGGAAGCGCCGTCACGGGGTCCGCCGCCGTCACCGCTGCCGCTGCCAGCGCCACCGTGGGAGCAGCGAACACCACGGCCGCCGCCGGCGTCAGCGGCCGGGCGCGGCCCCGCAGGACCTGCACCCCACAGAAACAGACCAGCAGCGCGCTCCCCACATCTGCGGGCGTCACATCGACCGTGGTGGCGTCGCCGCCCGTGTAGGGAAGGGCGAGCAGCAGGATCGGGGCGGCCAGCAGAACCAGGGCGACAGCGTGGCACGACCGCTGGCCGCCCCGGACCGTCGGCCACTGGGGACGAGCCCGTACCAGGTCAGCCATGCTCAGCCGCCTCCCAGGCGTAGCAGCGAAACAGCCGTGCGCAGCATGACGGTGATGTCCTGCCACAACGTCCAAGTGGTGATGTAGCGGTTGTCGAAGCGGGCCCGGTCCGCGATGGACGTGTCCCCGCGCAACCCGTTCACCTGGGCCAGCCCCGTGATCCCGGCGGGCATCCGGTGCCGGGCGGCGTACCCCGGGTGCTCCTTGGCGAACTTCGCCACGAAGTACGGGCGTTCAGGGCGCGGGCCGACGAGGCTCATGTCTCCCCGCAGCACGTTCCACAGCTGCGGCAGCTCGTCCAGCGAACTGCGTCGCAGAAAGCCGCCCACGCGACTCATCCGGGCGTCCCCGGCGACGTTCCACCGCGTCTCGGACTCGACGTCGTCGGTCGGGCGCAGAGTGCGGAACTTCAGCAGCATGAACGGCCGCTCGTCCTGGCCGATCCTCACCTGGCGGAACAGGACCCCGGTGCCGTCGCTGCACCGCACCGCCAAGGCACAGACGACCAGCACGGGCGAGAGCAGTACCAGAGCGGCCCCGGACAGGACGACGTCCACTGCCCGCTTGACGTACATCGACGGCCGGCGCGCCGCACGGGTACGCAGCAACTGCGCCGGATATCCGTACAGATGGTCCGGCAGGGTTCGGGGAGGAACCACCTGGTGGTTCTCCTCTCCGGAGTCGACGATCCAGACCTGTTGGCCGTGCGCGGCGAAGAGGCGCATCAAGTCGGGTGCCGGCAACGTGGGGGAGCCACCCGAGCGAGCCAGAACCACGTGCTGCACCCCGTTCTGGATCAGCGCGCGCAGTACGGCGTCACGGTCCGTCAGCACGGGCAGGGCGGGCCCCCTGTCGCCGCTGAAGGGGGGAGGGAACCGGCTCGTCGTGGCGAGTCCGACCGGATGGAGCCCCAACTGCGGCTGCTGCTGCAGCACATGAACCAGCCGGTGCACGTCGGGGCCCTGCCCGACGATGATCGCGGGATGCGGCCGACGGGCGCGCCGGATCCGCCACACCTGGTGGCAGACGGCCCGAAGGACGATCAGGGCCAGGATCTGCACAGCCACGGCGAGACCCAGAGCGGAGAAGGACAGCGCGTAACCGTGGTCCCAGGCAGCGAGCAACGCCGCGACCGCGCCCCAGACGAGGAGCGTGCAGGAAGCGAGCGCGGGAGTCTCCGCCAGCACCGAGCGGCTCAGTCGGTCCTGGTAGAGCCCCTTGCGGAGATGCAGCCCGGTCTGCGCCAACGCCGACAGGACGACGAGGGCCAGAAGCTCCCCAAGCTGCGTCACCACAGCGCTCGTACGGGCCATCAAGGCAGCCGCGCACACCACAGCACCCACATCGCCGACCCACAGCGACCGCGCGAAACGGCCACCCCTCCGGGCCCGCGGCACGATGGCCCGTACGCGCCGTTCCTGGACTCCGGGCGTACGAACACCGGCGCCGGTGTCGGGGAATTTCCGTCCGGACGGGGCGGTGGCGGAGAGGGCTGAGCTGTGCGGCGTCATACGCGCTGCCGCTGACGGGCGACCGCAGGCGACGGAGCCACGCGCTCATACAGGTCCATGACCGCCCGCGCGGTACGGCGCACATCGAAGAACGCATGAGCGTGGACGCACGCCTGACGCCCCATCTCCGTCCGCAACGACGCATCGGTGAGCAGCCTGGAAACGGAACGGGCGAGTGACGCGGGGTCCTCCGGCGGTACGAGAGCCACTGCGCGGTGACCCGGTGGCAGACTCTCCCGAGCCCCGTTCACATCGGTCACCACCACCGGCAAGGCCGTGGCCATGGCCTCCAGGGGAGCCAGCGCCATCCCCTCCCACCGCGACGGAAGAACCAGCACATCTGCTCTCCGCAGCCACGGAAGAACATCACTCACGGAACCGACGAACTCCACTTGTGCGGGCGCCGTCGCCTCCCAGCGCGCACGCAAGGGACCGTCACCCACCAGCACCAGCCTCGCGTCCGGTACGGCCTTGAGGATCTTCGGCCACGCGCTCAGCAGGACGTCCTGGCCCTTCTGGTGGCACAGGCGCCCCACACACACGACCACCGGAGGCCGAGGGCGCTGCCCGCCTCCCGGCTCCGCCGGTGTGAACCGCGACAGGTCGACCCCGTTCGGGATCACCTCCCAGTGCGCCATGATCCCGGCGTCCTGCCCCTCGCGCCGCTCTGCCGCACTGACGCACACGATCCGGTCGCACCAGCGGGCGCCGAGCTGCTCCCAGCGGACTGTCGCAGCGGCCGTTACTCCCTCGACCGCGGAGAACGACCACGCATGGGGCTGGAACACCGTGGGCACTCGGCCGCGCAGCGCCAGACGGGCCGCCAGACCGGCCTTCGCGCTGTGTGCGTGCACGAGGTCGGGTCGCAAGGCCTTCACCATCCGGGCCACCTCGCGTACTTCGGACGCCAGTTGGGGTCCGGGCAGCCGTGCGGCCCGCCACGGGACCACTTGCGCACCGGCCACAGCCAGGTCCTCGGCCAGGGAGAGCTCCGGATGGCAGGCGACTACCGTGTCCAAACCGGCACGGGCCTGCTCGCGAACCAGGTCGACGACAACGCGCGGCACCCCTCCGCCATCGGGCTGAAGAATATGAAGAGCCTTGAACCTGCCACCTGTTGCCATGTATTCGCGCTGCACGTCGGCCTTTCTTGGCAGGGCTGAACACGTCTCGTGACTCGCAGGAGGGAAACAATAGGGAAAAGCGTTAAGCGGTGAGGGAGACGCGATGCGGCCACCGTCAAAACCACCTGAATGGTGGGGCGTTGTACTGCGACTCATTCACTCGCGCGGAGACTTTGCAGCGATCGGTGGATGCGGCCATTTCCTGCTCGCGCGGCGCGAATTCTTCTCCCGCGGCCCGTAGACCGGCCGATTCAGAGAAGTGAGAACCAGGAGTCCTGCGCGGCAGTGGAACTCCATCGGGTGCTCCAACGAGGAGGCCGGGCAGGCGCGTTCGGACTGGATGAGTGCTGGATGTGCAGCTGAGTGGGTGGCTAGCCTGGCGTGTGCGCGTGCCCGGCTGAGGCATGCCGTGTCGAGAGAGGGGAGTTCGTGGCGGTGGACGCAGGGCGTGTCGAGGTGGCGGAGGCCGAGCGGGTGGCGGGGCTCGTGGCCGCGCAGGAGAAGGCGATCGCGCTGTTCGCCGAGGTGGAGGCCCGCGGCATCGTGGTGCCGGGCGTGGGCGAGCGCGAGGCCAGTGACCGGATCAGGGACCTGGCGAACGAGATGTTCGGCACGACCAAGCACTGGCACAAGCGCGTCGTCCGTTCCGGCGCCAACACCCTTGTGCCGTACCGGGAGAACCCGCCGGACCGGGTGATCGGCCCGGACGACGTCGCGTTCGCGGACTTCGGGCCGATCTTCGAGGAGTACGAGGCGGACTTCGGACGTACGTACGTGTTCGGCGACGACCCGGACAAGCGCCGCCTCCTGGAGGATCTGCCGCGCCTCTTCGACGCGGGGCGGGAGGTCTTCGCCGCAGACCCGGACATCACGGGACGCCAGTTGCACGGCGCGGTGGAGAAGCTCGCGGCCGAGGCGGGCTGGGAGCTCGGCGGCTGGCACGCGGGCCATCTGGTCGGAGAGTTCCCGCACGAGACGATCGACGGAATGAAGGTCGAGTCGTACATCACGCCGGACAATGACACCCCGATGCGCCGCACGGACCGCCGGGGCCGGACCTGTCACTGGATCCTGGAACTGCATTTCGTGGACCGCCGCCGTGAATTCGGTGGATTCCACGAGCAGTTGCTGGACCTGGCCTGAGAGAGCCGCCCCCCGGTCGCGGTGAGGTACTCCTCGCGGTCGCGGTGAGGTACTCCTCGCGGGATTCAATAGCAATCCGCTGATCTAGGGTTTGCGCTGGTTGGCATGGAAGCGCGCCTTCTTCTGACGATTCCCGCACGTGTTCATGTCGCACCACCGGCGGGTGCGGCTTTGGCTGGTGTCGAAGAAGGCCGCTTGGCATGTTGGTGATGCGCACAAGGCCATTTTTCCGTCCCGTTCGCCCGCGATGATGCTGATCGCGTCGGCGGCGATCACGCCGAGGGCGTCCTCCACGCGGGAAGCCGAGCTGAGCCGCCATTGCCGCTTGCCCTCGGGCGTCAGGATCGCCGCGGCCCGGCCCTGAGCGCTGCAGTCGTTGATGACTTGGACAGCGGACGCAGGGAGAGCGTCCTGCAGCGCGGCCGCTGTCGCGGCGGCGTGGATCGACTCCCTCAGTTCCCGGGCGAGGTCGAGCTGGGCCGGGGTGCAGGAGTCCACGGCGAGGTCGTACACCGCGAGCCAGTCGACGAGTCGCTGCGGCGTGGGGATGCGCTCCACTGCGTCGCCGTGACGCTCCGACAGCGTCCCCGTGAAGCTGGTGGCCAGCACGTTGCCGAGGCGGAAGTCAGGGAATCCAGCGCGCATGGAACCACCTTAGCCGGTTGCGGCGTGGCTCGGCAGACTGCTAGAACCGTCTTAGACGGTTCCGCGAGCCGGTTCCGCGATGGCCAGGAGGTCTCATGCCCCGTCCAACAGCCAGCGACGTGCGAGCATTTGAAGCCCACGCAACCGACGCCGACCTCGACGATCTGCGCGCGCGACTGGCCGCGGCGCGGCTACCGGAGGCTGAGACGGTCTACCGCGCCGCGCCCGACCCTCGCCGATGGGAACAGGGCGTTCCGCTCGCCGACCTCGTCGATGTCGTGAACTACTGGCGCACCGGGTACAACTGGCGGTCGTTCGAAGAGAGCCTCAACGGGATCGGCCAGTTCCGCACGACCATTGATGATCTGGGAATCCACTTCCTGCACCGCCGGTCCACGCGCGCGGATGCCACTCCTCTGATCCTGACGCACGGCTGGCCGGACAGCATCGTTCGGTTCATCGATGCAGTGGACGAGCTGGCAGATCCGAAAGATGCTGCCGCGCCCGCGTTCCACGTCGTGGTCCCGTCGCTGCCCGGCTTCGGTTACAGCGACAAGCCGGCCACCACCGGGTGGGGAACCGAAAAGATCGCGGCCGCCTGGGTGGAACTCATGGGAAGGCTCGGGTACAGCAAATTCGCGGCTCACGGCGGCGATTGGGGCGGCAATATCACCACGGTTCTCGGCGGCAGATTCCCGGCGCACGTTCTCGGCATCCACACAACGTTCGCGGAGGGACCGCCCGGATTGACAACGGACGGGCTGACGGCGGTCGAGCGCGAGTGGGCCGAAGAGACCCGCGGTTTCTGGCGCCACCGCGCTGCGTACGCGAAGCAGCAGGCGACCCGACCGCAGACCATCGGCTACTCGCTCGTCGACTCACCGGTCGGGCTTCTTGCCTGGATCCTCGACAAGTTCGCCGAGTGGACAGACACCGAAGACAGCCCGTTCGAGACGATTTCCATGGACAGAGTTCTTGACGACGTCACCTTGTACTGGCTGACGCGGACCGGTGCATCGGCGGCCCGCATTTACTACGAGAGCCACAACTCCCTTGACCCCGAACTCCGGGTCGACGTTCCGTCAGCCATCACCATGTATCCCCGTGACGTCGAGAAGTGTCCGCGCCCCTGGGCGCAGGAGCGGTACCGGCAGATCGTCCGATGGAGGACCGCCGAAAGCGGAGGACATTTCCCGTCGCTTGAGGTTCCCGAGTATTTCGTCAAGGACCTGCAAGAAGGCCTCGCGGCAGTGCTCGACGCCCAGCGGTGACCACGGCTCGGTGAAGCCCGGGCCCGTCCGGAGAACCTCGTCCGCCCGCCGCCGCGTCCTCACCTGGGACGGATGCGGAACGGACAGCAGGCTCACCCATGCACGGACAGAAGGCTCACCCATGAAGCGCACCACCCGGCACGATCACACCGCGCCGCAGACCGGCCTGGGCGCAGGCCCGCCGGGCGCGAGCCCGCAACGCGGCGTCACCGCAACGGTGTTGGTCGCCCTGCGGTGGAATCGAGGCGCCGTGGCGGGGGCGACGGCACGGGTCGTCGGCCTGGCCGGACTCGTCGGGCTGGTGCTGACGGGTGCGATATTCGCGCTCGCCTGGCCCCTCTTCACGCACATGCGGAACGAACGCATCAGGTACCAGCAGCTGGAGGACCCGTACCTGCACGACCCCACCGACCTCGCTCTGCTCGCCCTGTGCACGCTCCCGCTCTTCCTGCTTCTCCTCGGCGTCGGCAGTGCGGCCCTGCAGAGGGTGTGCTCCCGAGCGGTCGCAGCGGCGAACGGCGCTGATGCGGCGGAGGGGGAGGCGGAGGAGGCGGAGGAGGCGAGACGGCCGCGGACCGGGGGCCGCGCGCCGTGGCGACCGGTGCTCGCCGTGTACGCGCTGCGTGGCCTGGTCGTATGGCTGCTGCCGTTGCTCGTCCATGCCGTGGCGGACAGCCTGACCGGCTACCACCTCGACACCCCGGAACCCCTGGAACGCGGGTCCTGGCCGCACGCACTCGTCACCGCGTCTCCCGTGGTGGCCGTGGGCGTCGCCCTGCTGCTGCGCCTCGGACTCACCCTCGCCCCCGCCGCCGCGGCAGCCGGTCTCGGCCCGCGTGCGGCCCTGCGCCGGTCCTGGTCGCTGACCTGGACGCGCGGCGGGTTGGCTCGCGTCCTCGCCCTCGCGCTGCCGCTGGCTGCGCTCACCGCCGGGGTGCTCCGGCTGACGGTGCAACTCGCCCTCCCGCTGCGACCGCTCGTACGGGAACTCGTCGAGCAGGTCACGGGCAACTTCTTCGCCGCCTACTACGCGGGCATCCTCGCCCCCGTGATCGTCGGCATCCTGGTCACCGCAGCGCTGACTCTCCCGTTGACGTACACGGCCTTCGCGGCGCTTCACGAGCAGCTGCGGCCGGCGCGTGTCCTTCCTCGGCCCGCAGGGGAGACGGCGGACTCCGCCCCTTGACACAACAGGGCCGAGGGGACGGGCCGTTCGGCGTGCCGCGCTGCCGCGCTGGGCGTCGGCACGTGCACCGCGGTTCGGTGAAGTAGCCGCACAGAGGGGCACAACCATTGCGATGTGTGGTGGGTCATACCAAGCACGAGCAGACCGCTCCAACCGTCATATGGGGGGAAATATGCGATTCAAACGTTCTGCCCTGACCGTCGCGGCCTTGTCGGCCCTGGCGATGGGAGGTGCGACCGCCCTGGCGACTCCCGCCTCCGCGGCGCCCAACACCACTCCGCAGAAGGTCTGCGGCAGCAGCTACAAGACCGTCAACTCGGCGCCGATCGGCTCCCGGGGCACCGTCTACCTGACGTACAACGCGAGCAACGGCAAGAACTGCGTCGTCACCATCCGCAGCAACCCCGGCACCAAGATGGACATGTCGTCCTGGATCTACATCCCCGACACGGGCGAGGGCGGCGACGACTACGGCGCCTACACCTCGTACGCCGGTCCCGTCTACGCCTACGGCAAGGCCCACTGTGTCGACTGGGGCGGCAGCATCGGCAACGTGTACGTCCAGGTGACCGGCTCCAACTGCGCCGCTCTCAAGGAACATCGGGTCACCACGGTCCGCTGACCACCACAACTCGGCCGTCCCCCAGGCCCGTTCTGGCGCACTCCATGCGGTGCGCCAGGGCGGGCCCGGCGGCGTCGACCCCGGGCTACCCGCCCCCGTAGTCCCCGAGCCCCCGCTCCGCCCTCCACCCCCGGGACTCGGCCTTGGTCACGTCCAGGACGACCGGGTGGGCCAACTGCTGCACCGCGTAACGGGTGAGGACCGGCTCGCTGTCGGGCCGGAGGCGCGCCAGGGCCTGGGCTGCTCGGGCCGCCGTCTCCGCGAGGGGCAGCGGAAGGTGGCGGATGCGAGCGCGCATGCCGTGGGCGCGCAGGACGGTGCGGATGGCCGTGTCACGGTCGTACGGGGTGGGGTCGGCGATGTTGTACGCGCCCGGGGGCCAGTCCCCGGCGGTGAGGCAGGCGCGCGTGAGGTTCTCGACGGCCGTCAGGCTGAGGCGGGAGCTGGGCCCCGGCAGGACGAGCAGCCCGCGCCGGACCCGGGACAGCAGCCGTGGCACCAGATGCGGGTCCCCTGGACCGTAGACCGCACGGGGCCGCAGCACCACGGCCCCGGCGGCGAGGGCCAGTTGCTCCCCGGCCGCCTTGGTGCGGCCGTACGCGTTGAGGTGCCCGCGTACGGGATGGTCCTCGGTGATCGGGAGGCCTCCCGGAGCGGGCGCGTAGACGCTGGCGCTGCTCACCCACACCACCGGCCGACCCGCCGCCGCCTCGAGCAGCCGTGCCGTGCCGTCGACGTTGACGGCACGCATCGCGGCCTCGGCGGGGGAGCCGGGCACCGGGTCGCCGACGGCCGCCGCGCAGTGCACGACGAGATCGGCACCGGCCAGGTCAGGCACTTCCCGCGCGGCGTCCCAGGGGATGTGTCGTCCGACGGGGCCTGGCCTTCGTCCCAGACACAGGACTTGAGCACCTTGGGCGGCGGCGGCCGTCGCGAGGTGGGAGCCGCAGAAGCCGCTGGCTCCGGTGACGGCGATGGTGGTCATGGGTGCTCCGGTGTGGGGCGGTGGAGGGTGGACGGCGGCCGTGTCGCCTGGGGGAGGGTGCTGGTGCGTCATCGATGGTCCGGGGAGGCGGTGTGGTCCGTCGCGCGGATCGTGAGGGAGCGCCAGCCGGGGAGGGCCGCGGCGCGGTCGACCCGGGCGCGTAGGACCGTGGGGCGGTGGGGTGCGAGTGCGGCGAGCGTGTCGGTGAGCTGGGCGCGGGCCAGGCGTGCGCCGGGGCAGGCGTGCGCGCCCGCGCCGAAGACGAGTTGGGCCTCGGCGGGCGGCGCCGGGCAGTGCGCGTCCGGCAGATCGCTGTGGGCGCGTACCGCATGCCGTGCCACCAGGAGCAGCCGGTCCCCGGCCCGTACGGGGCAGCCGCCCAGCTCCGCGTCTGCTGCCGCCACGCGCGGCAGCAGCGGCGAAGGGGCGGTCACGCGAAGCAGTTCGCCGACCAGCGCCGGCCGCAGCCGGTCGTCGGCGGCCTGTTCCCACAGCCGCGCGTCGGCGCACCAGGCGGCGGCGCGCGGCAGGGCCGCGACGGTGGTGTTGACCGCGGCGACCGCCAGCATCGCCCGCAGCGCGGACTCCGTGCCCTCCCCGGGCAGGTCCGCGGCCAGCAGCGCCTCAAGACGCGCGGCCGCCGCGGCCGCCGCACGCGCGGTGCCGGGCGGCCTGGGCCCGGGCAGATGGTCGCGTACGGCAGTGGCCGCCGCGTGGGCGGACGCCTCCGCGATGTCCTCCGGGGCGGCCGTGGACCCGAGCAGCGCGCGGACCGTCGCACCGGCCAACTCGCGTGCTACGACCACGAGTTCGACCGGATGCCCGGCGGCCAGCGGGGCGAGGCGGCGGGTCAGGACCTCCTGCCACACCGGCCGCAGCCGCTCCACCCCGGCCGCGCCGAGGTCCTCGGCGACCGCACGCCGGGTGCCCCGGTGACCGGCGCCCTCCTGGTCGAACAGCGTTCCACCGGCGGACAGTTCACGCGCTGCGCCGCCCGTCGTACCGACCGCCGTGCGGTCCAGCGGCACCCGGGTGAGGGCCTGCCGGTACGGGGCGGAGCCATGCACGAGGACGGCGCTCCCGATACGGGCCACCGGCCTGCGACGGGTCGCGGCGAGGAGCCCGAAGAGGACGGGGTGGGAGCGGGTGTACACCCGCCGGTCACGGCGCCGGGCGGCCCGCAGGCCACGCTCCGAGGCGGTGCTCATCGGACGTGCACCTCCTTCAGGTCGGCGGGACGGTAACGCCGGTCCCAGCACCACAGCAGCGTCCGGCGCGCACCCCAGGCCCGCAGCCGGCGCAGGCTGGCGTACACGACCATGTCCTCGGCGCGGGCGATCCGGTCGGAGTGCTCACGGGCCCGGTTGAGGAGCGCGACGTCCTCCGGCGGCCCCTCCAGCGGCGTGCGCGGCGTGCCCCCGCAGCGCACGTACAACTCGGCGGTGACGGCGATGTTGTGGCCGTGGCACAGCACGTACGGGGCGCGGTAGCGCGGGTGCCGGTGCGCGCTGCGGCAGCGCCCGTACAGCGCGGTCGCCCGCACCACCCCCGGCAGCAGATACCGCTCGGCGAGCGAGGGCCGCTCGTCGCGGCGCGGAACGCTGCGGCCGCAGGCCAGCTCCGTGCCGCGGCCGAACTCCGCGCGCGCCGCCGCGATCCAGTCGGCGGCGGGCAGACAGTCGGCGTCCGTGCGGACGAGAAGCGCGGCGCCCCGGGCGATCGCGTACCGGAACCCCGTGTCGACGGCCGCGCCGGTGCCCCGCTCCTCCTCCCGGACGACGTGCACCGGGAAGGGCGCGGTGCCCGCGAAGCGGCGTACGAGCGCGGCGGTCGCATCGGTGGAGGCGTTGTCGACGACGGCCAGGGTGAAGTCCGTGTCCGTCTGGGAGGCGAGTGCGGTGAGGGTGGCCGCCATGCCGGACTCCTCGTTGTACGCGGGCACCACGACCCACAACGGCCCTCTCCGCGCGCTCACCCCCGGCTCCCTTCGCGCCGGCGCGCCGCGGCGAGGCGGGCGGTGGCGGCGCGGTCCGGCTTCAACGAGCGGCCCGCCAGCGGGATGTCGGCGAGCAGCACCGCGTCCGGCCGGGCCGCGCCCATCCGCTCCAGCGGTCCGGCCAGCGCGGCGCGCAGCGCGCCACGGTCGGCTCCGCGGCTCGGCTGTACGACGGCGACCAGGTGTTCGTCGCCGTCCCCTGCCGGTACGCCGACGAGTACGGCGAGTTCGACGCCGGGCACGTGCAACGCCGGTTCGTACAGGCCCGGGTAGATGTTCTCCGCCTCGCGCAGCACCATGTCCTTGAGGCGGCCTTCGAGGACGATCCGGCCGTTCGCGTCGAGGTGGGCGCGGTCCCCGGTGGCGACCCACGGGTCCGGCTCCTGGCCGAGGTAGCGGTGGCGGGCGGCCGGGCCGGAGAGCAGCAGTTCGCCCGCGGCGTCCGTCTTGGCGGCGACCCCCGGCAGGGGCGGACCGGCCAGGTCTCCGGCCCCGGTGAAGGCGGCCTTGTCGGCCTGCTCGACGGCCGCGGCGGGGAACAGTTCCGTCAGCGCGTAGACGCCCCAGGCCTCGTCGGCGCCCGCCTGCTTGACGCGGGTAAGGAGGTCGGCGCTCGCGGGGGCCGAGCCGGTCCACACCCGGCCCGTGAACCGGCCGCCCGCAGCGAGCAGGTGACGCAGTTGAGGGGGTGTCAAGTAGGTTGCCTGCGGGGCGAGTTGGCGTATCTGCCGGGCCAGGACGCGCGGCGATCGTGCGGGCAGTGCGACCGGCGCCCCGCTCGCGAGCGACGGCAGGAGGACGAAGAACGTACCGCCGAGCACGGGCCGTCCGGCCTCCGGCCCGACCAGCTCGGCGACGGTCGCCATCCCGGCCGCGAGCGAGGACCGCGTGTGCACCACCGCGCGGGGACTCGACGTGGTGCCCGACGTGAACACGATGACCGCGTCGCCGTCCTCGTCCACCGGCCGAGGCAGTGCCGTCGTCCGCACACCGGAGTCCAGGGCGGGCGCGCAGCCCGGCAGCCGCGGGCCCACCGTGACGACCGGGCCGAGCTCGGCCAGGTCCGGCAGGGCGAGGCGGGCCCGGCGGGCGAGCGGCCGGGCCCAGCCCGCGACCGCCTGCGCGGTGGCGTCGGCGAGGACCACATCGGGGCGGGCCAGGGCGAGCCGGGCGCGCAGCACGTCGGGACCGGCCCCGGGGTCGAGCACCGCGGCCCGCGCGCCGAGCCGGTGCACGGCGAGCATCACGGCCAGGGCGCGCGGCCCGGGCCGTACGGCGACGCCGACGGTGCTGCCTCTTCCGATGCCCCGGGCGTGCAGGGCCGCGGTGTGGCGGTCGGCGAGGTCGGCCAGGTCCGCGTGGGTGGCCTTGACGCGTACGGCGCCGGTGCGGGTGGCGCCGAGGACGGCGGGCCGGTCCGGGTGCGCGCGCAGGGTGTGGGCGAGGGTGTCGAGCATCAGCGTGGGTCCTCCCCGTGACGGCCCGGGCCCTTGTCGAGGTACCAGCGGGCGGTGCCGACGACGCCGTACGCGCGCAGCCGCCGGGTCGAGTTCTCCACGACCATGTCGCGGGCCCGGACGATGGCCGTGGTGTGCCTGCGTACGCGGTTCAGGAACAGCCGGTCGGTCGGCGAGGGACGGCGCGGCATGCCGCCGACGGCGTCGTACAGGTCGGCCGTGATGGCCATGTTGTTGCCGGCGTGCATCCGGTACGGCGCGAGGTAGCCGTGGCGGTGGTGGTGGGCGGGGCGGATGCGGCCGAAGAACGCGGCGACGCGGACCAGGGCGCGGAAGACGGCCCGCCCGAGCGGCCCGTGCTCGTCGCGCCGCGCGTCGATGCGTCCGCACACCAGACCCGCCCCCCGCGCCAGCGCGCCCCGGGCCCCGGCCGTCCAGCCGGGGCGCGGCAGACAGTCGGCGTCGGTGCGGGCGAGCAGCACCGCACCCCGGCCGATCGCGAACCGGAACCCGGTGTCGACCGCACAGCCCACACCCTTCTCCGGTTCGCTCAGGACGTGCACGGGGAAGGGGGCGCGCCGGGCGAAGGCGTGCGCGACAGCGGCCGTCGCGTCGGTCGAGGCGTTGTCCACGACCACGAGCGTGAAGTCCCGGTCCCGCTGGGCGGCGAGGGCCTCAAGCGTGGCGCCGATCCGCGCGGCCTCCTGGTGTGCGGGCACCACGACCCACAGGGGAGTGCTCATGCCTTCTCCCAGACCATCGTCATGATGCTGACGCCGCCGCCCAGGCCGACGAACAACACCCGGTCGCCGGAGCGCAGTTGGCCGTGCACCCGGTCCAGCTGCACGCCGAGCGTGGCGCTCGCCATGTTGCCGAGCTCGGGCACGGTGACGACGAGCCGGTCCCGGGGCACACCCGTGAGCTCCACGAACCGCTCCAGGTACGGAACGGTGACCTGGTGCACCAGGATGTGCCGGAAGTCGCCCCACTCCAGGCCGGTGCGCCGGCGCATCCGGTCGAGCACGGACGTGCCGACCTTCTCGAACACCTCGCGCAACTCGCTCCCGTCCCCACGGAAGTACGTGTGCTCGTCGCCCCGCGGATGCCGCGAACCGCCGCCGAAGATCCCGCCGACCGCCCAGTGCTCGGAGTGCGTCTCGGTGTCGACGTCGACGATTCCGCCCCGCTCCACCGCCTCCAGGACCACGGCCGCGCCCGCGTCACCGAAGGTGTATCCGGCGAAGGCGTCCCGGAGTTGGCCCGCGTCGGCCGGCCGGTGCCGCACGGCCCGGCTCGGGGTCTCGCCGGTGACGACGAGGGCGCGGCGGGCCCGGCCCGCGAGGATCAACGCCCGTGCCGTGTCGATGGCGTTGACGAAGCTGTTGCACGCGTTCGTCACGTCCAGCGCATGCGCCCGGGACCCCAGCTCGGCCTGGACGATATGCGCCGTCGCCGGCTCCACCACGTCCCGCGTCGCGGAGCCGAACACCAGCAGGTCGATGTCGTACGGGTCGAGCCCCGCCCGGCCAAGCGCCGTACGTCCCGCGCGTACCGCGAGCGTCGAGGCGTACTCGCCGTCCGCCGCCGCACGGCGCGAGACGATGCCGGTCGCCCGCTCGAACATCCGCTCCGGCAGCCGGAGCCCGGCGGCCGCGGTGACCCGCTCCTGAAGGTCGTACGAGCTCACCTCGGCCCGAGGCAGACAGGAGGCCACCGCGGTGATGCCGACGCGGACCTCCGGGGCGCGGGCAACGTGGTCTATATGCATGGAGGGACGCTAAGAGGGCCCTCGGGCGTCGCGCCTGAGCACGCGTACTCAACCCGCCATGGGTAGGTGACCCGATGCTCGGGCGTCGCTCGACTTCGGTTGACCGGCCACCCGCCGCCGGACCCGCTCACGCTCGGCGTCGGCGCAAGGGCTAGAGAGGCACCAGCACGACTTCCGTGGCCTTGATGCCGGTGAAGACGGCGGTGCCCTCGGTGAGGGCGAGTTCCGTCGCCGCCTGCGGGGTGATCTCGGCGACGAGGTCCGGCGTGTGCTCCGCCGTGACCAGGACGCGGAGGCGGCTGCCGACCGCGGTGATCTCCCGGATCGTGCCGTGCCACACGTTGCGCGGGCTGCCCTCGGGGCGCGTCCGGTGCAGCGAGACGGCCTCCGGGGCGATGACGGCCAGCGCCTCCGTGCCCTCCGGCAGGGGATCGGCGACGACAAGGCGGCCGCCGTCGGCCAGCCGGAGTGTCCCCTCCGAAGTGCCCGTCCCGGCAAGGGCGTTGCGGCCCAGCATGCGGGCCACCCACGGCGAGCGGGGGTGCCGGGTGACCTCCGCCGCGGGGGCGTCCTGCAGGGTGCGGCCGTCTTCGAGTACGAGGACACGGTCCGCGAGCGACACCGCCTCCACCGGGTCGTGGGTGACGATCAGGCAGACGCCGCCGAAACCGGAGAGATGGCTGCGCAGGGTGTGGCGTACGTGGGCCCGCGTGGACTGGTCGAGGGCGGCGAGGGGTTCGTCCAGCAGCAGCAGTCGGGGGCTCGGCGCCAGCGCCCGGGCGAGAGCGACGCGTCCGGCCTGGCCGCCGGAGAGCTGCGCGGGCTTGCGGTGCGCGAGGTGGCCGACACCGAGCCGGTCGAGCCACTCCTGGGCGATGCGCCGGGCCTCGTCCCGGCGTACGCCCTGGGCCCGGAGCCCGTACGCGGTGTTGGCGAGGGCGCTCAAGTGCGGGAAGAGCGCGCCGTCCTGCGGGACCCAGGCGACGCCCCGACGGTGCGGCGGCAGGGCGCTGACGTGCTGCTCGCCGAGCCGCAGGTCCGCGTGGGCGCGTGGGGTGAGGCCGAGCAGCGCCCGGAGCAGGGTGGTCTTTCCGGCGCCGTTGGGGCCGACGACGGCGATGGTGGTGCCCGGAGCTGCGTCGAGGGTGAGCTGGTTGAAGCCGGTGACGTCGGCGTGCAGCGGCCAGTGTCCCGGTGCGGCCCCGGTCTTCGGGGTGGGGTGCCCGGTGTCCTGCGGGATGTCCGTGGCACCGGTCGGGGAGTCGGGGCTCTCGCCGCGCGGGCGCGCCGCGCGGTGGGCCGCGCCGCCGCCGGCCCAGCGTCCGCGCAGCGCGATCAGGACGGCCATGGCGATGACCAGGAGCAGCAGCGACACGGACGTCGCCGCCTCGGGCTGGTCCTGGAGCAGCAGATAGACCTGCAAGGGAAGGGTCTGCGTGGTGCCGGGCAGGTTGCCGGCGAAGGTGATGGTGGCCCCGAACTCGCCGAGCGCCCGCGCCCACGTCAGGGCCGCTCCGGCGGCGAGGCCCGGGGCGACCATCGGCAGCGTCACGGTGAAGAACACCCGTACCGGCGAGGCGCCGAGGGAGGCGGCGGTCTCCTCGTACGCCGGGCGCAGGCCCGCGAGCGTTCCCTCCAGGCTGATGACCAGGAACGGCATCGCCACGAACGTCGCCGCCACCACCGCGCCCGACGTGTGGAACGGCAGCACGATCCCGAAGGTGCCCTCCAGCCACGGCCCAAGCAGCCCACGGCGCCCGAAGCCGAGCAGCAGCGCGACACCGCCCACGGTGGGCGGCAGCACCATGGGAAGCAGCACGAGGGAACGTACGAGGGCCTTGCCGGGGAAGCGGACCCGCGCGAGGAACCAGGCCAGCGGCACGCCGAGGACCAGCGCCAGGCCGAGGGACCAGAACGACACGTACAGCGACAGCTTGAGCGCCTCGGTGACGCCCGGGCTGGTCAGGTGGGTGCCGAGCTCGCGCCACTCGGTCCGCGCGAGGATGCCGACCAGCGGCAGCAGCAGGAACGCGATCGCGAGGAGGGCGGGCACGGCCAGGGCCACGGGGGTGCGCGGCCCGGCCTGCCGGGGGTGTCGGCTTCGGCTTCTCATCGCGGGTTCCTGAGCGTGTCGTATGCGTTCGTGCGTCGTATGCGTTCGTTCGAGGGGGAGCGGAGCTGCGGTGCCTTCGGGGCCCCCGGTCTCCCGGAGACGGTGCCTTCGGGGCCCGCCCGGTCTCCCGGAGACGGTGCCTTCGGGAGACCGGGCGGTCTCCCGGACCGGACTGCTACGGCTTCTGGAAGCCCGCCTCCCGCAGGATCTTCTGCGCCTCGGGGCTGCCGAGCCACTTCACGAACTCGGCGGCGGCATCGGAGTGTTCGGACACCTTGAGCGTCGCGGCCGGGTACGAGGCGATCGCGTTCCGGTCGGTCGGGATGTCGACGCCGTCCGCCTTGCCGCCGGAGGCGGTCACGTCCGTCTTGTAGACGATGCCCGCGTCGGCCTCGCCCAGCTCGACCTTGCTGAGCACCGCCCGCACGTTGGGCTCCTGCGAGACGGGCTTGACGGTGAGGTCCTGCTGGTCGAGGACCTGCTTGCTGTAGCGGCCCACGGGCACTTCGGGGGCGGCGAGGACGACCTTCAGGTCGCTCTTCGCGAGGTCCTCAAGGTCCTTGATGTTCTTCGGGTTGCCCTTGCCGGTGGCGATCACCAGGCGGTTCTTGGCGATGACGGTCGGCGTGCCGGTGTCGGACCGCAGCCCGTCCATCGTCTTCTCGTCCGCCGTGACGAGCGCGTCCGCCGGGGCGCCCTGCTTGACCTGGGCGGCGAGCTCCTGGGAGCCCGCGAAGGAGAACGTGACCTCGGTGCCGGGGTGTTCCTTCTCGTACGCGGCCCCGGCGGTCTTGAACACGTCGGTGAGGGAGGAGGCGGCGAGCACGGTCAGCTCGGTCTTCTCGCCTCCCTGCCCGGAGCCGTTGTCCTCTTTTCCGTCGGCGCTGCTGCCGCAGGCGGCCAGCGGGACGAGGAGAGCGGCGACGACGAGGGTGGCGGCGGTGCGGCGCTTGGTCATGACGGTCGACATGAGTGGGACTCCTGGGGCATCGGCTCGGCGACGGAGGCCGGACCGTGAGCGGAAAGGGTCAGCGCCGGGGACGGGCAGCGCCACGTGTGGTGCGGGTGCGGCCGTCCGGATGCGGCCGTCCGGTGCGGCTCAGGCGCGGTCGATGTGGACGCTGGTCGACTTCACGCGGGCGGTGGCCTGCATGCCGACCTCAAGGCCGAGCTCCTCGACGGCTTCCCGGGTCAACAGGGAGACCAGCCGGTGCGGCCCTGCCTGGATCTCCACCTGCGCGGCGACGTCGCCGAGTTTGACGGCGGTGACGATGCCCGGAAAGGCGTTGCGCGCCGAGGTGTACGACACGTCCTCCTCGCCGACGCCGCCCTGGGCGACCTCGACGGAGAACGCGGCCAGGTCACGGCCGTCGATGAGCCTGCGGCCGGCCTCGTCGCGGTGGGTGGCGACCTTGCCTCCGTCGGCCCAGCGCCGCGCGGTGTCAGGGCTGACGCCGAGCAGACGCGCGGCCTGACCGATCGTGTAGGACTGCATGTGCGACAAGGTACGGCGCTTTTCCTGGCATGTGCAATTCTCCGGCGGAATATCCATGGCAGGTGCGAGGGCTGCTGGAGGAATCCCCAAGTGCGGACGGCGGCGTCGTGCCCGTTCACTTGTCACGGAAGTCGAATTGTCACGGAAGTCGAATTGTCACGGATGCCGACTGTCGCGGAAGCCGTGACTGTTACGGAAGCCGTGACTGTCACGGATGCCGACTGTCACGGAAGCCGATCGTCACGGAGTCGACCGCTCCGCTGCCGCCGCCCATCACTCGAGACCGGGGTGTTCCCTGATGAGCCTCTCCATCCGCAACCAGCTCCCCGGCACCGTCACCGCGGTCGCCCCCGGGGAGGTCATGGCCACCGTCAAGGTCCGTCTGCACGGCGGCCAGGTCGTCACCGCGGCGATCACCCTGGAGGCCGTGCGGGAGCTGGGCGTCGCCGCGGGCTCGGCCGTGCACGCCCTGGTCAAGTCCACCGAGGTGTCCCTCGCGACCGGTCCCGTCGAGGGGCTGTCCATCCGCAACCAGCTCTCCGGCACGGTCGCCGAGGTGGTCACCGGTGGGGCCATGGCGGCGGTCAAGGTCGAGATCGAGGGCGGTGGCGCGCTGACCGCCGCGATCACCAAGGACTCGGTCACCGATCTCGGTCTGGCCGTCGGCTCCTCGGTGGTCGCGCTGATCAAGTCGACGGAGGTCGCCCTCGCGACGGCCTGAGGCGCGGCATCCGTCTCGGCCCGCCGCCGCCCGTCACCCGCCCCCGGACCCGGACGGCGGCGACACCGGCCTGCGCAGCAGCCACTGCCCGAACGTCCGGCGCGGGGGCCGCACCACCACATTGCCGTGGGCCTTCTGGCCGACCAGCTCCACGCGCAGCCTGGTCGGCGTGCCCGGAGCTGCGCGCATGCGGCGGTGTCGGAGCTTGCAGTGCACCAGGGTCAGCCCGTCCACGTCGACCTCGATGTCCGGCCCCGTGATCAGCGTCAGGCTCTTGCCCGCCATGGCCACGTCGATCCGCACCGTGTCCTGGGTGATCACCGCCTCGGTGAAGTCGAGCGTCACGTCGCACCAGGTCACCGCCAGCTCAAGCCGCCGCGGCAGTACCCAGCGCCCCGTACGCTCCACCGCGCCGCTGAAGACCTGCTCGATCCGGACGACGTCCTTGGGTTCCGCGACCGCCGCGACCGCCGTGACCGCCGCGGCGGCACCGCTCACCGCCGGCAAGTCGGCGGTGAGTACGGCCAGTTGGCCCAGGGTCCGCGCCGACAGGGCGACTTCCAGGCGCTCGTCCAGCTCGTCCGCGCTCAGCAGGCCGTCCCCCGCCGCGATACGCAGGACGTCCACCACCCGGTCCCGGTCCGCGTGCGAGGCTCGCAGCGCGGGCGGCGAGCCCGGAGCGGGCTGCTTCCCCGTGGGTGAGATCTCTCCCGACATGCTTCCGTCCAGGTCCCTTCGAACGTCTCCGCGCGGCGTGGCGCACGCATCAGCCCGTCAGACTAACGCTATATCGCGATAGAAGTCCCGCCCCGGCGCCGGAAAATGCGCCGCCCGCGCCGGACGGCTCGACGGTCAAGTCCGCCGCCCGTACGAGGAGTTGACCGGTGTGGTCTGCGAAGCGCACGGCAACCGGCACGCCGAGAGCCCGGCGCGCCCAACCCGCGACCTTGTCTGCGGGCTGTGGTGCGCCGGGCTCTGCCGGCTGCCGGACCTCAGGTCACATCGGGTCCTTCGGACCCTCCGTCATGGAGCCGCCCGTCTTGCGGGCCCGCTCCTCGACCTTTCCGCGCATCTTCTTCGCCTCGCCGCGGGCCTGTTCGCCCTTGCCCTCGACTTCCTGCTTGCGGTCGCCGGTGACCTTGCCGGCCACTTCCTTGGCCTTGCCCTTTGCCTTGTCCATGCCGCCCTTGTCGGCCATGGTTCCTCCTCGTCCGGAAACAGAGTCCGGGAAGTTCGTCGGAAGCTTGCGGATCCAACGTAGGACGGGTCGGCGCATCGCACACTTCGGGAAGTCACTGTCCGTGGTGGGCCGTTGGGCGCGCGGGGCGCGGCCTGGTCAGTCGGCGCCCTGCGAGCCCCGCAGGAAGCGGGCGGCGGCGGTCCGAATGGTGGCCGCCGTCGCGTCCGGGACGGGATCGGTCACGGCGACCCGGGCGAACGGGGCGGCCGCGGCGTGCAGGTCGACACAGATCACCGGCCCCGACCGGGGGCGGAGCGCGACGAAGTCCTTGGTGCCGGACACGTCCCGTACGCCGATGCAGAGCACGTCGGGGATCCATGTCCCCCGGCCCTGCGTGCCGCGCAGCACCCGCCACCAGGAAGGGTCCGCCGCCACCTGCTCGACCGCCCCGAGCGGTACGTGGATGTCACCGTGCCGCGCCGCGAGCTTCTCCCACCAGGACAGCCGGACGATCAGCTCGCCCTTCCGGACCACCAGTCGGGCCATGGCCGTCACACCCTCCGCTCGGCGTTCCGCCCGCACGACCAGGATATTCCGCGCCGTGACACTCGGGTCGTTCCGCTCGGATACTTCCCATACGCTGGATAAGTTCCGTTTCGTCCCCTCTTCTCTTCCCTCTTCTCTTCCTTCCCTCTTCCCTGCTCTCTTCCGCCCTCTGCAGCGGTGGAACGGAGGATCCCGTGGTTCTGGTGGCAGCGGATGTGATCGGCGCCCCTTGCTGGTTGAGCCTCGTGGCACGCGATCGCGAGGCCGCGGAGCGCTTCTACGGTGCGGTGCTCGGCTGGACGTTCCGGCAAGGGGGCATGTTCGGCCGGGCCTTCTCGCTGGCGGAGGACGAAGGCGTACCGGTGGCCGGGATCGGCGCGGTGGCCGGGGAGTTCGCCGTACCGGTGGTGTGGACGCCGTACTTCGCCGTCGACGAGGCCGACGCCGCGGTCGCGCGGGTGCGCGAGCGCGGAGGCACGGTCGGCGTGGGGCCGGTCACCTACCCCGCCGGGGGACGGGCTGCCCTGGTGACCGACCAGGAGGGCGCCGTATTCGGCATCTGGGACGGGGACGTCCTGTCCGAGTGGACCATCGGCGCGGAGCGCTCGCCCGCCTGGATCGAACTCCACGCCCGCAACGCCTTCGACTCGGCGATCTTCTACGGCGAGGTCCTCGGCTGGGGCGAGGGTGACGGCGACAGCAGCTGCGCCACCTCGTACGAGGAGGACCAGGTGGTGCTCCGGCGGCAGGGGCGCCCGGTCGCCCGCATGAACAGCGGCCCCGTGGAACAGGCGGCGCCGAAACCGCAGCTCCGGCCCCGCTGGCTGGTCCACTTCAGGGTCGAGGACCTGGACGAGGCGGTGTCCCGCGCCCTGGAACACGGCGGCAGTACGCTCCCCGACGCGGACTGGGCCGACAGCCCCACCCGGCAGGTGACCGTACGGGACCCCGACGGCGCCCTGTTCACCCTGGACCAGGCTACGGACGCCGACTGAGGCCATGGAGAGGTCATAGAGGCGGTCACAGGCCCGAGCGCACGACGGCCACGGGGCAGTGCGCGTGGTGGAGGAGGGCCTGACTGACCGAGCCGAGCAGCAGTCCGGTGAAGCCGCCGTGTCCACGCGCGCCGACCACGACCAGCTGGGCCCGACCGCTCGCCTCGATCAGCACGGGTCGCGTACGGCCCCGCACCAGGCTCGGGCGCACGGTCACGTCGGGGTAGTGCTCGCGGAGCCCGGTGAGTGCCTCGGCGAGCAGCCGTTCCTCCGTCGCCCTCAACTCGTCGATGTCACCGAGTAGTTCGAGCACGTCCACCGGGCTGCCCGGCACCATCTCGCCGTGGTCGCTCCAGGTGGTCCACGCGTGCAGCGCCTCAAGCCCGGCGCCCCGCAGCGAGGCCTCGGCGAACGCGAAGGACAGTGCCCCGCGCCCCTGCGGCGAACCGTCCACGGCCACGAGCACCGGACCGTCCCGCACCTCCCGACCGCGTACGACGAGAACCGGGCAGTGGGCGTGCGCGGCCAGCTGAACGGCCGTCGACCCGAGCAGCAGGTGGGCGAAGCCGCCCGTGCCCCGCTCGCCAAGCACCACCAGCTGGGCGGTACGCGACTCCGCCTCCAGGGCGCCCACCGACTCACCGGCGATCACCGCGTGCCGCGTCACCACCCCCGGAGCCGCGCGCCGGGCCCGGCCCGCGGCCTCCGCCAGGAGCGCCTCGACCGATTCCTGGACGCCTCCGGTGGGCGGGCCGAGGACGGACGAGCCGGGCGGTACGTGCATCGCGGGCCACAGGAAGGCGTGCACCACCCGCAGCTCCGTGTCCCGCAGGAGCGCCTCCCGGGCCGCCGTCTCCACCGCGGCCCAGGCCGACGCGGAGCCGTCGACCCCGACCACCACCGGAGGGGAGCTCACCACGCCTCTCCTTCACCACAGCGCGTACGTGCCCTCCTCCCAGCTTCGTACGAGCGGTGGGCCCGCGCACCCGATCGCGCCCGGCCCCGCACGCGACCGAGTCCGGCCCCTCCCTGTACGGCATCCGGCCGCGCCGGAAGCGGCGGTGTGCCGCAGACTGTTGTACAAGCGCCGATGCGCCGTCGGTTCCCGGGAGAGTGGCCGGTGTGCTCGAAGTCCCGCTCTGGCTATGGGGTGTGTTCGCCGCGACCGTGGTGGTGTCGTTGGCGGTCGATCTGCTGGCCCACCGCAGCGCACATGTCATCGGATTCAAGGAAGCCGCCGCCTGGAGCGGACTCTGGGTCGGCCTCGCGCTGATCTTCGGCGGAGTGGTCTTCCTCGTACTCGGTACGACGGCGGGGACCGAGTACACGACCGCCTGGCTGCTTGAGAAGAGCCTGTCGGTGGACAACCTGTTCGTCTTCGCCGTGATCTTCGCCTACTTCAAGGTGCCCCGCGCCTACCAGCACCGCGTCCTGTTCTTCGGCGTCATGGGCGCGCTCGTGTTCCGCGCCGTGTTCCTCTCCCTCGGCGTGGCCGTGGTCAGCAGGTTCACCGCCGTGCTTTACGCCTTCGCCGCCGTCCTCTTCTACAGCACGTACAAGCTGCTCAAGGATGAAGAGGACTCGTTCGACCCCGGCCGCAGCTTCGCGGTCCGGGCCCTGCGGAAGATCGTCCCCGTACGCGACGAGTACGCCGGTGCGAAGTTCTTCGTGAAAGAGGCCGGGAAACTTGTGGCCACGCCGCTGCTCGCGGTGATCGCGGCCATCGAGGCGGCCGACCTGATCTTCGCCGTCGACAGCGTCCCGGCCGTTCTCGCCGTCAGCGACGACGCGTTCATCGTCTACACCAGCAACGCCTTCGCGATCCTCGGCCTGCGCGCGCTGTACTTCCTGCTCTCCGGCCTCCTCGACCGCTTCCACTACCTGAACACCGGGCTCGCGGTCATCCTGTCCTTCATCGGCGTCAAGCTGATCCTTCAGGCCTCGCACAAGCTGATCAGCCCGGCCATCCCGGAGATTCCGTCCCCGCTGAGCCTCGCGGTCATCGTCGTCGTCCTGGCCGTGTCCATCGTCCTCAGCATCCGCCGGCCGCCCGCGCGGGCCCCGGATTCCGGTGATTCGGATTAACATTAAAAAATGGGTAAAGAACAGCATGAGACGGGCCCGCAGGGCGAACTGCTGTGCCCGGTCTGCAAGCAACACGTGGGCTTGATCGTCAAGAGGCGCCACAAGACTCTCGGCGCCTACGTACCCGTCTGGGCCACGGGCCCCTGCCACAACCCCGACTGCCCGGAGTACCTGGAGCCGCACGAGCACGCGGAACACACGCAGCAGACGCAACAGGCGGCACGCGCGGAGCAGGCGGCGCGCGCGGAACGGGGTGAGCCGCAGAAGAACGGCTGACCCTCCGGTTGGCGCGGGGTGCGACGCCTGGCAGGGGAAGGGCTGTTGCGCGCCGTCCGCCGGAGCCGGGGCTCGTACGGAGCACGCCCACGCGGCCGAGGCGAGGCCGGCCGTCCGGTGTGAGCGAGGCGTGCGCGAGGGGTTGACGTGCCGTGAGCCGGACGGGACTGTGTTGCGCATTAAGCGCACTGTTGCGTGTAACGCAATTCGTGGTGCGCTGCGAGAGACCCCGGCACCCCTCCCGGAAGGCTTCGGATGAGCAATGCGACGACGGAGAAGAAGAGTGCGGACGGGGCGCGGTCGGACCCCGCGGTCCTCTATCTGTCCGTGACGCTGGCGGCCCTGTTCGTGGCCTGGGGGGTCTTCTTCACCGACAACCTCGCCCGCGTCGCGGACGCGACCCTGGGGCGGATCATCGAGAACTTCGGCTGGCTCTTCGTCCTGGCCATCGCCGGATTCGTCCTCCTCGCCGTCTCCCTGGCCCTGAGCCGGTTCGGCGACATCCGGCTCGGAAAGGACCACGAGCGACCGGAGTTCCGTACCGCCTCCTGGGTCGCGATGATGTTCAGCGCCGGCATGGGGATCGGCCTGATGTTCTACGGGGCGAGCGAACCGGTCATGCACGTGTCCAGCCCTCCGCCCGGCACCGCCGAGGCGGGCACGCAGGAGGCGGCCCGCGTGGCCCTGGAGTACTCGTACTTCCACTGGGCGATCCATCCGTGGGCGCTGTACGGGGTCGCGGGGCTCGTGCTCGCGTACTTCGGATTCCGCAAGGGCGGCAGCAACCTGATCAGCTGCGCCTTCCGGCCGCTGATCGGTGACCGGGTGGACGGGCCCCTGGGCAAGTCGATCGACATCCTCGCGATCTTCGCCACGCTCTTCGGCTCCGCCGTGTCCCTCGGCCTGGGGGCGATGCAGATCAACAGCGGGCTCAACGCGGTCTGGGGCATCGGCAGTTCCACCGCCCTCGCCGTCTCGGTCATCGCCGTGCTGACCGTGCTGTTCGTGCTCTCCGCGCTGTCCGGAGTGCACCGCGGCATCCAGTGGCTCAGCAACGGCAACATGGTGCTCGCCGGCGTCCTCCTCGCGTTCGTCTTCGTCGCGGGCCCCACGGTGTTCATCCTCAACAGCCAGACCGAGGCGCTCGGTGGCTATCTGGCCTCGCTCCCGGAGATGAGCTTCAGGACGGGGGCCTTCGGCGGCGGCGAATGGCTCTCGGGCTGGACCGTCTTCTACTGGGCGTGGTGGATCTCGTGGACGCCGTTCGTGGGCATGTTCATCGCCCGCATCTCGCGCGGCCGCACGATCCGGCAGTTCATCTTCGGAGTGATCCTCGCGCCGAGCCTGGTGAGCGTCGTGTGGTTCGCGATCCTCGGCGGTACGGCGATGAACCAGGAGTTGCACGGCGGCGGGCTGTCCGAGGCCGTCGCCGCGGGGGAGGAGGCGGGCCTGTTCGCCACGCTCGCGAACCTGCCCTGGTTCCCGGTCACTTCCGTGGTCGTGATCATCCTGGTCGGCCTGTTCTTCGTCAGCGGGGCGGACGCCGCGTCCCTGGTGCTCGCGACGCTCTCCTGCCGGGGCAGCGCGAACCCGAGTCGGGTCGTCGTGATCCTCTGGGGTGCGCTGACCGGCCTTGTCGCCGCGGTCCTGCTGCTCGCGGGCGGTCTTGAGGCGGTCAAGCAGGTGGCCGTCATCGCGGCCTTCCCGTTCCTGTTCGTGATGATCGGTATGTGCGTCTCGCTGGTGAAGGCCCTGCGAGCCGAGCCGCGCCGCGAGCGTTCCCCGGAACCGGCGAGCGCGCAGGAGGGTGACGAACTGCCCGACGGGCGGCCCGACGAACAGCCCGCCCCCGTCGCGACCGGAGTCCTGGCGGGCTCGCACACGGACGACTGAGCGCCCGGCCGGAGCGGACCTTCGAGCCCGAACACCCCGTGACCAGCGGGGAGTTCGGGCTCGACGGCTGTTCCCTGACCGCCGCTCGCCAGGAGCCTCCGTCGCCGTCCCGAAGTGGCCGTCCCCGGCGCCTGGATCTGCCTTGACAGGGGGTGGAGCCACCTCCAGACTTGTTGCGTAAAGTGCACAGCGTTTCTCAATGTGCAACAACCTGCATGGTTGACCCCACCACCCGCGCACACCTGCCGGAGGTTCCGCATGAACACCGTGGCCGTCGTCGGCGCCTCACTCGCCGGACTCTCCGCCGCCCGCGCCCTGCGCGCCCAGGGCTATGACGGGCGCCTCGTCCTCATCGGGGACGAGCCCCACCGCCCCTACGACCGCCCGCCGCTGTCGAAGGAGTTCCTCAAGGGCTCGATGGGCGAGGCCGACCTCTCCCTGGAGTCGGACGACGAGGACCTCGGTGTCGAGTGGATCCTCGGAACCCGTGCGGACGGCCTCGACCTCGGGGGGCGTACGGTCCGGCTCGCCGACGGCCGCGGTGTGCGGGCCGACGGCGTGGTCCTGGCCACCGGCTCGTCCGCGCGCACGCTTCCCGGCAGCGAGGGCCTCGCGGGCGTGCACGTCCTGCGCACCCTCGAAGACGCCCGGGCGCTGCGCGACGACCTGGCGCGCGGTGGTCGGCTCGTGGTCGTCGGCGGTGGCTTCGTCGGAGCCGAAGTTGCCTCTACCGCACGGCAGTTGGGGCTCGACGTGACGTACGTCGTGTCCGGTCCGGCGCCTCTGGCAGGCCCGCTCGGACCGGCCATGGCGGCAGCCCTCGTCGGCGTGCACGGCGACCACGGGGTGCGCGTGCTGTGCGGCACCGGGGTGCGCGGCGTGACCGGCGGCGAGCGGGTGGACGCCGTCCTCCTGGAGGACGGCCGCAGCATCCCGGCCGACATCGTCGTCGCGGGTATCGGGGCGACTCCCGGCACCGACTGGCTCGTCGGCTCGGGCGTGGAACTCTGGAACGGTGTGCTCTGCGGGGCCGACGGCACGACCAACGTCCCGGAGGTCGTCGCGGTCGGGGACTGCGCGTCCTGGTACGAGCCGGCCCTCGGTGCGCACCGTCGGATCGAGCACTGGAGCGGCGCCAACGAGCGGCCTGCCGCCGCCGTGGCCGCACTGCTCTCCGGAGGCACGGCGTCGATCGCCCCGCCGCGCCCGCCCTACTTCTGGTCCGACCAGTACGGCGTGCGGATCCAGTTCGCCGGGCACGGCGCGCAGGCCGACAGCGTGACGATCGAGGACGGCAGCCCCGACGACCGCAGCTTCCTCGCGGTCTACCGGCGGGCGGGCGCACCCGTCGCGGTCCTCGGCGTGAACCGGGCCAAGCAGTTCACCCGTTGGCGGCGGCAGCTCGCCACCGCGGTGGCGGGGGCCGGGCTGGTGTGAGCGCGGCGGCGCCGCCCCCGTGAGCACGGCGGCGGCGCCCCGCCACACGTCGATACCCCCGCGCGTCCGCTGCGGGGGTATCGACGTGTCTGCCGGGGGTGCGGTCAGCGGAAGACCACGGTGCGGTTGTCGTTGATCATGACGCGGCTCTGGCTGTGCCACTTCACGGCGCGGGCGAGGACCTGAGCTTCGACGTCCCTGCCGAGCGCGACCAGGGCGCCGGAGTTCTGCGCGTGGTTCACGCGGGTCACGTCCTGCTCGATGATGGGGCCCTCGTCGAGGTCGGGCGTGACGTAGTGCGCGGTGGCCCCGATGAGCTTGACGCCGCGGTCGTGGGCCTGGACGTACGGCCGTGCGCCCTTGAAGCTCGGCAGGAACGAGTGGTGGATGTTGATCGCCCGCCCCTCCAACTGCTTGCAGAGGTCGTTCGACAGGATCTGCATATAGCGGGCCAGGACCACCAGGTCGATGTCCAACTCGCCGACGAGTTCGAGGAGTTGCGCCTCCGCGTCCGCCTTGGTCTCGCGCGTCACCGGGATGTGGTGGAACGGGATCCCGTAGCTCTGCGCGAGGGGTTCGAAGTCCCGGTGATTGGAGACGATCGCCGGGACTTCGATGTTGAGCGCGCCGGTGCTCTGCCGGAAGAGCAGGTCGTTCAGGCAGTGGCCGAACTTCGACACCATGATCAGTGTGCGCGTCGGCGTCGACGTGGAGTGCAGCTGCCAGGAGATCCCGTACGCCTCGGCCACCGGGCCGAAGCCGGAGCGCAACTGCTCCAGTGACGCGTGCGGATCCGATACGTCGAAGTGGACGCGCATGAAGAAGCGGTCCTGTTGCCGGTCGTCGAACTGCTGGCTCTCCTGGATGTTCCCCGAGTGCTGGACGAGGAAGCCGGTGACAGCGTGGACGAGTCCGGCCCGATCGGGGCACGAGAGGGTCAGGACGTACTCGCCGCCGGGGTTCGGGCGCAGGGACACTGGGGCCTCCTAAGATGCGTAATGCGCAACGCCGTGTTTGATACGCAACATGGTCGGGGTCGCGCGGCGTTGCGGTCAAGAGCCTTCGCCAACCGTGGTTATCAAGGGGTACTCACCCTTGACACGCCCTTTGGGCCGCTGCACTGTTTGTTGCGTAACTCGATGCGCAGTGCGTATTAAGCAACACCCGCATGCGACACCTGCATCGCAACACCTGCATCGCAACACCCGCATCGCAACACCCGCATCGCAACACCCGCATGGCAACACCCTCCTTGGCGACAGGAAAGGTGATCCACATGAGCGCGAACACCCTGGACGGCCGTGCCACCGCGGCCGCCATCCGCGCCGAACTCGCCGGGCGCGTAGCCGCCTTGGCCGAGCGCGGCGTCGTACCCGGACTCGGGACGGTGCTGGTCGGCGACGACCCCGGCAGCCGCGCGTACGTGGGCGGCAAGCACCGCGACTGCGCACAGGTCGGCATCGCCTCGATCCGCCGAGAGCTGCCTGCCGACGCCACCCAGGCGCAGGTGGAGCAGGTCGTCGACGAGCTCAACGCCGACCCGTCGTGCACCGGCTACATCGTCCAACTGCCGCTCCCGCGCGGGCTCGACGCCCATGCCGTACTGGAGCGGATGGACCCGGCGAAGGACGCGGACGGGCTCCACCCGGTGAACCTGGGCCGGCTCGTCCTGGGTGTCGACGGTCCGCTGCCCTGCACGCCGAGGGGCATCGTCGAACTGCTGCGGCGCCACGACGTACCGCTCGCGGGCGCGCGCGTCTGCGTGATCGGGCGTGGCGTCACCGTGGGACGGCCCATCGGGCTGCTGCTGACCCGCAGGTCGGAGAACGCGACGGTGACGCTGTGCCACACCGGGACCAAGGCCCTCGCCCAGCACGTGCGCGAGGCGGACGTCGTCGTCGCGGCGGCCGGTTCTCCCGGTCTGATCACCCCCGAGATGGTCAGGCCCGGCGCCGCTGTCCTGGACGTCGGCATCACCCGCACCGACGAGGGGCTGCTCGGCGACGTGCACCCGGACGTCGCCTCGGTGGCCGACTGGGTCGCGCCGATGCCCGGCGGCGTCGGCCCCATGACCCGCGCGATGCTGCTCGCCAACGTCGTGGAGGCGGCCGAACACGCAGCCGGACTCGCTGCCTAGGCCCCCGGTACTCGTAGAGATCTTCTCAACTGCCCGTCCAAGCTGCTCCTTTGAGGTGAACGATGACCAGTGCCGGACTTCCGGAGAGCCTGATTCCGACTCTCCCCGGCGAGCACTACACGGACCCGGAGATCTTCCGGCTCGAGCAGGAGCGCATCTTCGAGACGATGTGGTTCTGCGCCGCCCGCTCCTCGGACCTGGGCAGGCCCGGCGCGTACAGGACCGTGGACGTCGGGCGCGAGAGCGTGCTGCTGACCCGGGCCCGGGACAACTCCGTACGCGCCTTCTTCAACGTGTGCCGGCACCGGGGCGCGAAGCTGTGCACCGAGGAGTCGGGTGAGGTGCGGCGCTCGTTCCAGTGCCCGTACCACGCCTGGACGTACGACTTCGAGGGCAAGCTGATCGCGGCGCCGAACCTGACGAAGATGCCGGACGTGGGCCGCACCGAGTACGGCCTGGCGAAGGTGTCGGTGCGGGAGTGGCTCGGCTATGTGTGGGTGTGCCTGGCCGAGGACCCGCCGTCGTTCGAGGCGTCGGTGGTCCAGGACGTGGTGGCGCGCCTGGGGGACGCCGAGTCCATCGGCGGGTACGACATCGAGAACCTCGAGGTCGGCGAGCGGATCGTCTACGACGTCAAGGCGAACTGGAAGCTGATCATCGAGAACTTCATGGAGTGCTACCACTGCGCCACCATCCACCCCGAACTCACCGAAGTCCTGCCGGAGTTCGCCGACGGCTTCGCCGCGCAGTACTTCGTGGGACATGGCGCGGAGTTCGGCGACGACGTCAAGGGCTTCACCGTCGACGGCTCCGAGGGCCTGGACCGTATCCCGGGGGTCTCCGAGGACCAGGACCGGCGGTACTACGCGATCACCGTGCGGCCGCAGGTGTTCATCAACCTGGTGCCGGACCACGTGATCTTCCACCGGATGTACCCCGTGGCCGCGGACCGGACCGTCGTGGAGTGCGACTGGCTCTACCTGCCGCACGTCCTGGAGAGCGGCAAGGACGTCAGCCGTTCCGTGGAGCTGTTCGACCGCGTCAACCGCCAGGACTTCGACGCCTGCGAACGCTGCCAGCCGGCGATGAGCTCCCGTATGTACGCCAAGGGCGGCGTCCTGGTGCCCAGTGAGCACCACATCGGCGAGTTCCACGAGTGGGTCCAGGAACGCATCGCCGGACAGTAGGCGCCCCGCCGCTGCCGGTCCGGGCGGTTCCCCGCGCCTACGGGTGTACGGCGGCGGGGCCCGCCGGGTGTACGGCGGCGGAGTCCGCGGCCCGGAGGACCATCAGCGTGTCCTCCTGGGCCGCCACCAGGGCGAAGGGGAACCGGTCGAGTTCGAGGCAGAGCGCGACGTCGTCGGGGTGGACCCCTTGCCGTACACCCTCCGTCAACTCCGTGGCGGCGCGGGACGTGGCGGCGCGGCGGAGGAACGGAGCCGCGTCCGTCACCGCCTCGTCGGCCCGACCGGCGATGTACTGCGCGCACGCCAGATCCTCGTCGGCCCTCCCGCCCTCACCGGTGACCACGAACGTGACCTTGTCGCACCCGCGGGCGCGCAGGAGCCGGGCCGTCGCCTCCGCCACCACGAAGCCGGCGCACAGCACAAGCGACGCCTCCTTGACCGCGAGGGCGCCGACCGTCCCCGCCGTCGTCTTCTGCACCACGGTCCGTCCGCCGAGGTCGGTCGACCGCAGCAGGCCCGGCGAGTTGACGGCGTCGAACCCCGGCGCGGCCGGACCGTCCTTGAGCGCCACCCAGTCCGGGTGCCGGGCCTTGAGCGCCAGGGCCTCGTCGAGGGACGCGGCGAGCACGATCTTCTCCGCCCCCTGCGCGAAGGCCCAGGCGGCGACTGTGTAGGCACGCATGACGTCGACCACGACCGCCACGGACGGGGGTGCGGTCAACTCGTCGATGGCAACGAAGCGGGCGTCCATCCGGTCATGATCGCGCATGCCGTAGCCCGACTACCTGTGGGGGAGCGGGCGAGGACCGCGGTGAACGCGACCCGCGTCTCGAATCGGCCAGGGTCTCGCTGACCGCAGCCCGGGCACTCGGCGCCGACAGGTGCGTGGCCTGGCGGTTCGCCGAAGTGGGTACGTTCCTGGAACGCGTCGGTGAGGGCATCCTCGACTCGGCGGGACGCCGGCGCGCGCTCCTGGAAGAGAACGGCTGAGGTGGAGGGAGGGGCCGGGCGACGATGCGGGCCTCGGACGTCTCACGTGCGGTGGCCGCGGCCACCTCGGTCGCCGCGTCACTCGGCCTGACGGCCGACGACGCGACCGTGCTGCACGACTCGAACAAGCTCACCCTGCGGCTGCTGCCCTGCGACACCCTGGCCCGGGTGGCGCCCGCGGCGCAGCAGGTCGCACAGTTCGAGGTCGACCTCGCCCAGCGGCTGGCTGGAGCCGGGTGCCCGGTCGCCGCTCTCGACCCTCGGGTGGAGCCGCGCGTCCATGAGCGGGACGGCTTCGTCGTCACCCTGTGGACGTACTACGAACCCGTGGCGCGTCCCGAGATCCCCCCGGCCGCGTACGCCGACGCGCTCGCCCGGCTGCACGCGGGAATGCGCCAACTCGACGTATCCGTACCGCACTTCACGGAACGCGTCGACGTGGCCCTGCGCCTCCTGGCGGACCGTGACCGGACTCCCGCGCTCGCCGACGCGGACCGGGAGCTGCTCGCCGACACCCTGCGGGACCGGACGGGCGTCATCGTCGAGCGGGGCGGCGCCGAGCAACTCCTGCACGGCGAGCCGCACCCGGGCAACCTGCTCGGCACGCGGAACGGGCCGCTGTTCATCGACCTGGAGACGTGTTGCCGCGGGCCTGTCGAGTTCGACCTCGCGCACGCACCCGTGGAAGTCGGCGCGCACTACCCGGGGGCGGACCGGGAGGCGCTGCATGCCTGCCGGATCCTGGTGCTCGCCATCGTCGCCACGTGGCGCTGGGACCGGGACGACCAACTCCCGGACGGGCAGCGCCTCGGCGCGGAGTGGCTCGCGCAGATCCGAGCCTCCGTGGACGGCGACGGACCGTAGGCCGGGCCGAGTTCCGCTCAGCCGAGCCGCGACGCCGCCGACGACCAGGACGAGGAGTTCCCGGCCGGGACGTCACGGCGCAGTGGCTGGGTCTCGGCGAGGAGGCGACGCATCGCGGGGAGGTCGCCGACGAGGCCCTGTGCGCGGGCCTGGACGAGGATGTTGCCCAGTGCGGTGGCCTCGGCGGGGCCCGCGACGACCGGCAGACCCGTGGCGTCGGCGGTCAGTTGGCAGAGCAGGGCGTTGCGGGAACTTTGAGCTCTGGGACCCGGCCCAGCTCGGAGCCCTCGCCGCCCACACGGCCGTCGCCCTGGAGTCGGGCCGGATCTCCGGCAAACCTGGGGGCCTACCGGGCCGGTGACATGGGCGAGTTCACCATCGGCAAGGACGGTGTGGTCAACCTCGGCAAGCCGACGGTGCTCGACGCGGACAACGTCGACGACTACGACTTCTGAGCACCTCCTTCGATGCCGCGCGAGGCGTTCCACCTCGACTGATCCGGAACGGGAGCGGCTAGCGTGAACCCCCCTGTCTCCCGTTCCGCCTTCTCACCAAAGGAAAGTTCCCGATGGCTCAATCGGTGGGTATCAAGGACGTCGCGAAGGCCGCCGGGGTGTCCGTCGGAACGGTGTCGAACGTCATCAACCGCCCGGACGTGGTCGGCCCCGAGACCCGGACCCGCGTGCTGTCCGCGATCGAGCAGCTGGGATACGTCCGCAGTGAGTCGGCACGGCAACTGCGGGCGGGCCACAGCCGCATCATGGGCCTGGTCGTCCTCGACATGGGCAACCCCTTCTTCGTCGACGTGACCCGCGGTGCGGAACGGGCGGCACGGGCCGTCGGCCTCGGCGTGATGACCTGCAACAGCGCCCAGAGCCAGAGCGAGGAGGCCGAGTACCTGTCCCTCTTCGCCGAACAGCGCGTCCGCGGCGTCCTGTTGACCCCCGCCGACGCCACCGGCCGCAACATCGAGAACTTCCGCCGCACCGGCATCCCGTTCGTCCTCGTCGACCGGGTGGCGCAGGACGCCGAGGAGTGCTCCGTCTCCGTCGACGACGTCACCGGCGGCACCCTCGCCGTACGCCACCTCCTGGAGGCCGGACACCGCTCGATCGCCTACGTCAGCGGATCCGAGACCCTCAACCAGGTACGGGACCGCCGCACCGGTGCCCTCGCCGCGCTGCGCGAAGCCGGGCACGGGCCCGAGGCGCTGCGTGAACTCTCGGGCGACCGTCTGGACGTCGCCGCCGGACGGGACGCCGGCTCCCGGCTGCTCGGCATGGCCGACCGGCCCACCGCGGTGTTCTGCGCCAACGACCTGCTCGCCCTGGGCGTCCTCCAGGCCATGTACGCCGCGGGCCTCCGGGTCCCCGAGGACGTGGCGATCGTCGGCTACGACGACATCGAGTTCGCCTCGGCGGCCGCTGTCCCCCTGACCTCGGTACGGCAGCCCGCCGTCGCCATGGGAACCCTGGCCGCCGAGCTGCTCCTCGAAGAGATCGACGCGCTGGGCCGCGACGAGCCCCACCGGCACCGGAACGTGGTGCTGCAGCCCGAACTCGTCGTCCGCAGATCGACGTTGGCCTCCCGGGGCCGGTAGGCGCCGCGTGGCCTGGCCCGGGCAGGTCAGGCGAGCACGGACGTCACCTCGTACCGCCCCGGGGCCGGCCGGTACGACGCCACCTTGTCCGCGAAGCCCAGGGACGTCACGCCCTCGGGGCCGCGTCGTCGAGGCGGTCAGGACCGCACGCGAACCGAGCGCCCTTCCCGCCGAGGCGTGGAGCATCCGGCCCGGCGGCACCGACGGCGCCGTCCGCCGTGTCGTGCACGGCATCGACGGACTCGTCGCGGCCGGCGCCGACACCCTCACCGGCTACGCCGAACTGGGAGCGCCCTGGGCCCGGTGCTGATGTCCGGCGCCAGGCAAGGCCGACGGCCGGCCCCCGACCGGCACCGGTCTCCCCGCTCAATCGGTGCGGCAGCACTGCTCGTCCCCGCCGCCCGCGACCTCCTCCCGTACGCGCGAGCAGGTCTGCGCGAGGATCCGGCACACCTGCATCTGGGAGACGCCGATCTCCTCGGCGATCCGGCTCTGCGTCTGGCCCTCGAAGAACCGCAGATAGAGGATGGTCCGTTCCCTGAGCGGCAGGTGCCGGATGCTGGACCCGGCCGCGAGCCGGTCCACGACGAGGTCGTACGAGGGGTCGGGGGTGCCCAGAGTGTCGGCCAGGGAGACGCCGTCCTCACGGTCGGGTTCCGCGTCGAGGGAGAGCGCGCTGTAACTGCTCAGCGCCTGCTGGCCCTCCTGGACGTCCTGCTCGGAGAGGCCGGTGTGCCGGGCCAGCTGCCGGATGGTCGGCTCGGGGCTGCCGGGCCGCTGGGACAGTTCGCGGTGCGCGACGCGGACCGTGTTGCGCAGATCCTGGATACGGCGGGGCACGTGCACGTCCCAGGTGTGGTCGCGGAAGTGGCGGCGGATCTCGCCGCTGATCGTGGGCACGGCGTACGGCTCGAAGGGGCCGCGGCGCGGGTCGTAGCCCTTGATGGCCTTGAGCAGGCCGAGTGCGGCGATCTGCTGGAGGTCCTCGAGGGCCTCGCCCTTGCCGTGATAGCGGCCGGCGATGCGGTGGGCCATCGGCAGCCAGGCCTCGAACAGTTCCTCGCAGAGCGCGTCGTGCTCCGGCCCCGGGGCGAGGCCGTGGAGGCGGGTGAAGGCCTGGTGGGTGTCCGGGGCGTCGTCGTGCCGGCGCCGACGGGAGCGCCGGCGGGTGCCAGGCCGTCCTGCCTGGGCAGATCGGTCGGTGAGCATGAGCATCCGCTCCTCAACGCTGCGGCCGGAGGGGCGCGAGGAACAGCGCGGGGACCCGGCTGAGACTCCGGGGGCGGCCGGCCGTTCCCGATCGCGCTCTCGTCCGAAGCACAGGTCGTCTCTCCTAGCCATTGTCCTCCGCACGCGCCGCACCGCGAGTCGTGCGCTCCAGGACGCTGCAGGACGCTCCCGGGCGCCTCTGAGGCCTCCCCTACGGGCCCCACGCGTGTGCGCGGCGCTCGTACGGGAACCCGGCGTGTGCACCGGCTGCGGAACGGGAGGACGGGACCATGAACACAGCAAGCGCCCTGCGGGTCGCCGTCACGGGCGCCACCGGCAACGTCGGGACGAGCCTGGTCGGGGCCCTCGCCGAAGACCCCCGGGTCGGCTCGGTCCTCGGCATGGCACGCCGTGTCCCGGACTGGTCGCCCCCGAAGACCGAGTGGGCGGCCGTCGACCTCGCCGCGGAGGACGCACTCGGCGACCATCTGCGCGGCGTGGACGCGGTCGTCCACCTCGCCTGGCGCTTCCAGCCCACCCGCAACCCCGCGCTGACCTGGCGGACCAACGTCCTCGGCAGCCTGCACCTCTTCCGGTCCGTGCTGGCCGCGGGCGTGCCGACGCTGGTGCACGCCTCGTCCGTCGCCGCGTACTCACCCGGCCCCAAGGACCACGCCGTGGACGAGTCCTGGCCGACGCACGGCTGGCCGGAGGCCGCGTACTGCCGTGAGAAGGCGTATCTGGAACGGGTGTTGGACGCGGTGGAGCAGCAGCGCCCGGAGACCCGGATCGTACGGATGCGGCCCGCGTTCCTCTTCAAGGAGCAGTCGGCGAGCCGGCAGCGCAGGCTGTTCGCCGGTCGCTTCGTCCCCGGCCCGCTGGCCCGCCCCGAACGGCTGCCGCTGCTTCCGGACATCCCCGGCCTACGGGTGCAGGCCCTGCACACGGACGACGCCGCCGAGGCCTACCGGCTCGCCCTGCACTCCGATGCGCGCGGCGCGTTCAACCTCGCCGCACAGCCGCCGCTCGACGCGGAGACCCTGGCCGAGCTGTTCGACGCCCGTCTGGTCCGGATGCCGTCCCAGGCCGCGCGCTCCACCCTCGCGGCGGCCTGGGGCCTGCATCTCGTACCGGCGTCTCCGCAGTTGTTCGACGCGGTGCTGCGGCTGCCGCTGATGGACTGCGGACGAGCCCGCGACCGGCTCGGCTGGCGACCCCGGCACACCGCGATCGAGACGGTCGAGGAGCTGCTGCACGGACTGCGCCACGGCGCGGGCGGACCGACCTCGCCGCTGGCCGGCAGCAAGGTCGGCTGATGGCCGGGGACACCGGGACACACCGGGTCTCACGGCCCGCAGCTGGACGGTCACCGACCTCGGTGACCGTCTCGACACCGACCCCTGGGAAGGGCTGGCCCGCCACCGGTACGGCCTGACGGAGGCGGGCCGGCGTCCGCGCGCGCTCAGGCCGCCTTCGTGACCGAATCGCTCAGGCCCCGGGAGGCGATCAACTGCGCGGTGCCGTCCGAGAGTTGGTACGCGAGGCCCACCACGGCCACCTGCCCCGCCTCGACCCGCTCCGCGAGGAGGTGGGAACGGTCGAGCAGCAGGTCCACCGTGCGCCGGATGTGCTCGTGCAGGATCTCGCTCTCGCTCGTCCGCCCGGCCGCCCGCGCGGCCAGCACGCTCGGCGTCACGCGCTCGACGACGTCCCGGACGAAGCCCTCCGCCGCCGCGCCGTCCTCCACCGCGGCACGGGCGGCGGCGACGGCGCCGCAGGAGTCGTGTCCGAGGACCACGACCAGCGGAGTGCCGAGCACACTCACCCCGTACTCGATGCTGCCCAGGACCTCGTTGCCCAGGACCTGGCCGGCGGTGCGGACGACGAACAGGTCGCCGATGCCCCGGTCGAAGATGATCTCCGCGGCGAGGCGGGAGTCGGAGCACCCGAACATCACCGCGAACGGGCTCTGCCCCGGCGCGGTCTCGGTGCGGCGTGCGGCGTCCTGGTTGGGGTGCGAGGGCGCCCCGGTCACGAACCGCTGGTTGCCCGCCATCAGCATCTCGAAGGCGGCATCGGGAGTCGTCGGTGCAAGCGCGTCAGTCATGGGCTCAGCCTACGATCCGCCTTCGGCGGCAGGTCAGGGAGGTGTGCGCCTCTTCGTCTCCGGGCCACGTCAGTCGATGTGCGGGGCGGGCTCACGGCCCGTGTCGGTGCACAGCGCCCAGATGACGAAGACCGCGAGGGCGATGGTCACCAGGGACCAGATCGGCTGGTACGGCAGCCACAGGAACTGCAGCAGTACGACCAGCGCCGCGATGGTCACGCCGAGGGTGCGGGCCCAGGCGGCGCCTTTCAGCAGTCCGGCGCCGGTGATGAAGGCGATCACACCGACGACCAGGTGGATCCAGCCCCAGCTGGTCAGGTTGAGCTCGAAGACGTAGTCGCCGAGCCGGGCGTACACGTCGTCCTTGGCGATGGCCGAGATGCCGGCGATGGCGGAGAACATCCCCTCCAGCATCAGCAGGACACCGGCGAACATGACACCGCCCGAGGCGAGCGCGTTGCTCTCCTGGTGGCCGTGCGGGTGCTCCGTGTGGGCGTGCGGGTGGGACGGGTGAGGCGTGCTTCCGGACATGTCTTCCTCCTGCCCTCCCCCGCGTCGTACCGGCAGATCAACACTCGACGCTCCACCGGCACCTCGCAACCGCGGTCGGGGGGGGGGCGGGGTCAGGCGCGTGCCTCACGGTTCGCCCTGCGGGCCCGGTAGTGCCGGAGGTGTTGCCGGGCCGATCGGGGGTTGGGGCTGGGGCGGCACCGACTCGACCAGGACGAGGGCGCTGGAGGGAATCGCGGCGCGCAGCTCCAGCAACTCGACCAGGGCGGTGTGCAGTCGCTCGACTCCTTCGTACGCCTCGTGCGCGAGGACGAGGCGGGCGCGGGTCTCCAGGCGCTGCCAGGCGTAGCGGCGACGGAGGTTGGCCATCTGCCGTGCGTCGGCGCGCAGGAACGTGGACCCGGCGGAGAAGCCCGCCGAGAGCAGGGCCAGGATCGCCGCCGGTACCCGCGCTCCGGCCGAGGCGAGCCCCGCTGCACCGGAGATCCCGGCGAGCACGGCGGCCGGAAAGCCGAGACAGATGTACGTGGCGTTCCACAGCTTGCTGCGCCGCTGCGCCCTGCGTGCCCCGATCCGGGCCTCGGCCGCGATCTTCTCGACCTCCTGGGCGAGATGCCGCATCCGCCCGCCGACTTGCCCGCCGACTTGCCCGCCGACCTGTCCGCCGACCTGTCCGCCGGCGGGCGGCTCCTCTTCCGCGGTCATGTGCCCCTCACCCCCGGTTTCGGCGCCCGGAATCCTATCAACTCCCCTGTGTTCAGGGGGAGTTAGGGAGGGCTGGGAGCGGTGGTCACGCGCGGATCCGGCCGGGCGCGGTGCCCGGCCGGATCCGTACGCGGCGGCTGCGCGCCAGGGGTGAACGTCAGCAGGTCAGGTTGTCGCCCGGCGTGGTGCCGAGGATGCCGGTGATGCGCTTGTAGTTGTCGACCCTGCTCTGCACCTGGCCCGGGTTGCCGCCGTCGCACTCCAGGCTGCCGTTGATGGCGCGGATGGTCTCGCCGAAGCCCGCGCCGTTGACCATCGCGTCGTGCGGGGTCATCGTGCCGGGGCCGGACTGGGTGTTCCAGTACCAGAGGCCCGTCTTCCAGGCGACGGCCGAGTCCTTCTCCACCTTCCACGGGTCGTTGAGCAGGTCGATGCCGAGGGCGTCACCGGCGGCCTTGTAGTTGAAGTTCCAGCTCAGCTGGATCGGCCCGCGGCCGTAGTACGCGGCCTGGCCCGCGGGGCAGCCGTAGGGCTGGTTCGCGTCGCAGTAGTGGGGGTAGTTGTCCTCGTTCTGCTCGACGACGTGCACCAGGCCGCCGGTCTCGTGCCCGACGTTGGCGAGGAACGCGGCGGCCTCCTGCTTCTTGACCGTGTCGCTGCCGGTGTTGGCGAACGCCGGGTACGCGTCGAGCGCGGCGGTGAGGCCCTCGTACGTATAGAAGGCGTTGCGGTTCGGGTAGATCTGCTCGAACTGCGCTTTGCTGACGATGAATTCGGCTGCCTTGCCCTGGTCGGCGTCGGGCTTGACCTGGGCGGCCTGCGAGGTCATGGGCATGACAATGAACAGTGCGCAGGCGGCCATGAGCGAAGCCAGCGCGGCCACGATGCGAGTCCTCGACATCGGTGACTCCCTTGCGGTGGGGGCTTGTGGGGGTGGCCGCACTCAACCGCATTGGTCTGTACCATGTCAACAGGACGTGCGAGGTCAACTTCCCTCGTACACAAGGAGATTGACGCCCGGATGATCGCTACGGCGTCACGATGTGGACCGGCCCCGGACGGTCGCCCGCCGACGTCAGGTGCCGGATGAACCAGTCCCGCGCGAGGTCCGCGACCTGGTCGAGGGCTCCGGGCTCCTCGAAGAGATGGGTGGCCCTCGGGACGATCTCAAGCCGGTTCTCGCAGTGCAGTTCGGCCTGCGCGGCCCGGTTGAGGTCGATGACGAGCGAGTCGTCGCCACCGACGATCAGCAGGGTCGGCGCCTCCACGTCGCCGAGGCGGGGCGCGGCCAGGTCGGGCCGGCCGCCGCGCGACACCACCGCGCCGACCGCCGCGTCACCCGCGGCGGCCCGCAGTGCGGCGGCGGCACCCGTGCTGGCGCCGAAGTAGCCGATGGGCAGGGACTCGCGCTCGCGCAGCCAGCGCGTCGCGCCGAGCAGCCGGTCCGCCAGGGTGTCGATGTCGAAGACATTGCGGCGGTCGCCCTCCTCGTCCGGGGTGAGCAGGTCGAAGAGGAGCGTGCCGAGACCGGCGTCGCGCAGCGCCGTCGCCACCCAGCGGTTGCGCGGGCTGTGCCGGCTGCTGCCCGAGCCGTGCGCGAACATCACCACGGCCTCGGCGCCCTCCGGCAGCGCGAGGTCCCCGGCGAGCCGGACCGCCCCGGCGTCCACCACGACCTCCAGCTCCTCCGCGACCTCGACGCCCACCCCGGTCACATGCGGGTGGGCCGCCGCGGCCCGGGACAGCAGGGCGATCACCTCCTCGTCGGAGGTCTGCGAGAAGTCCCGGTACCACTCGCCCACGGACCCGAACAGGTGCGGCGCGGACAGGCACACCACCTCGTCGGCCACCGCACGCATCCGCTCCGCCGTGTCCGCGGGCGCCGTCGGCACGGCGAGGATCACCCGGGCCGCGCCCTGCGCCCGTGCGACCCGGCAGGCCGCCGCGGCCGTCGCGCCGGTCGCGATCCCGTCGTCCACCACGACGGCCGTACGCCCCTCGACCCGCACCCGGTCCCGCCCCTCGCGGTACCGCACGGCCCGCCGCCGCAGCTCCAGCCCCTCGCGCTGCTCGACCGCCGCCATCTGGTCCGCGTCGACCCCGGCGTGCCGCACGATGTCCTCGCTCAGCACCCGCACGCCGCCCTCGCCGATCGCCCCGAAGCCCAGCTCCGGCTGGTGGGGGACACCGAGTTTGCGTACGACGATCACGTCGAGCGGGGCGTCGAGAGCTCGGGCCACTTCAAACGCCACCGGCACTCCGCCCCGTGGCAGACCGAGCACGACGGGCCGCTCGCCCTTCAGGTGGCGCACTGCCTCGGCGAGGCGCCGCCCCGCATCCTCACGGTCGTGGAACAGCATGGCTGCTCGCCCCATCTCAGCGGGTCCCGGCGGGCACACGCACCCGCCCTGCTCTTTACCCGTACCCCCGGCCTGACTCCGTTCACGGCGAATGGCACACCGGAAGCGCGGGCGCCCTCCAGGGGCGCGGGGCTGTGACATGTGCGGCTCCGCCGCGGGGCGCGACCAGCCACGACGGCGAGAAAGCCGAACGACGGCAAGGGAAGCCCCTCCGGCGCATGAGGAGCCGGGGTCCGGGGGCGGAGCCCCCAGGGGGTACCCCACGACCACCCGCACAACACCCGCTGAGCCCCCAGCCGCCCGCGGGGCGACAATGGAGTCGAGACCGCGGAACGCGCCCGCCGGTGCGGAGAGGCGGGAGGAAGATGCCGTATGTGACGGTCACCGCCCTGAGCCACCCGGGGCTCATGCGCGAGCACAACGAGGACAGTCTGGCCGTCGGGCCGTGGACGCTGTGCGCCACCGTGACGGAGAACCCGCAGACACTGGGGTTCCCGCTCGGCACGCCGCTGGTCGTCGCGGTCGCCGACGGCATCGGAGGCCAGCCCGCCGGGGAGGTCGCGAGCAGCCTCGTGGTCCGGCACCTGGCCTCGCTCGGAACCACCCTGGACAGCGAACAGGCCGTGAAGGACGCCCTGAACGTCTGCAACCGCTCCGTGTACGCGGCCGCCGACGGAGACCCGCATCTGACGGCCATGGGGACGACGGTCGCGGGCGTCGTCGTGCTCGAACGGGACCTGCTTGTGTTCAACGTGGGCGACAGCAGAGTGCTCGACGTGACGAGCAGACACGAGATGCTGCACCGACTCACCGTCGACGACAACCCGCCGATGCCACCGGGCCGGCGCACCACGTCGGTGCTCACCCAGGCGCTCGGCGGCGCCCCGAGCTTCACCGCGATCAGCCCGCACGTCAGCACCCGACCGCTGAGCACCGGCGAGCGCTACCTGGTCTGCACCGACGGCCTCACCGACCCCGTGCAGGAGGACCGCCTGGACGCCGTGCTGCGCAGCAGCGACGGCGGACGGGCCGCCTTCGCGCTCTGGAAGTCGGCCATCGACGCGGGCGGCCCGGACAACATCACCCTGGCGTTGATCAGCGTCGTGGACTGACCGCCGGTCCCGGTGGCAGGGGCGCGGCGACCGACTGGCAGGGGTGCGGCCGACCGACGGAGGGCCCGCAATGATCACGCTGTTCGTCTGCGGCGACGTCATGCTGGGCCGCGGCGTGGACCAGATCCTGCCGCACCCCGGCGACCCCGAACTGCGCGAGGGCTACGTGCGCGATGCCCGCGACTACGTCAGCCTCGCCGAGGCCATCGCCGGACCCGTGCCGCGCCCGGTCGACTTCGCCTGGCCGTGGGGCGACGCCCTGGAGGTCCTGGACGCCGCCGCGCCCGACGCCCGCCTCGTCAACCTGGAGACCAGCGTCACGAGCGCCGGCAGGTTCGCCCCCGACAAGGCCATCCACTACCGCATGCACCCCGCCAACCTGCCCTGCCTGACGGCCGCCCGGCCCGACGTCTGCGTGCTGGCCAACAACCATGTCCTCGACTTCGGCCGCGTCGGCCTCGCCGACACCCTCGACTCGCTCGCCGACGCGGGACTGCGCACCGCGGGCGCGGGCCGCGACGCCACCACGGCCGAGCGGCCCGCGACCGTCCCGCTCGACCCGAGCCACCGGCTCCTGGTCTTCGCCGTCGGCATGCCCTCCAGCGGCATCCCGAACGACTGGGCGGCGGGCGAGGGCCGCAGCGGGGTGAGCTTCGTCGCCGGTACCTCCACCGCTGCCCGGGCCCAAGTCGTCGGCCGGGTAAGGAAGTTGAAACAGGCCGGGGACCTCGCGGTGGTCTCGGTCCACTGGGGCTCCAACTGGGGTTACGACGTGACCCGGGACCAAGTCGCCTTCGCGCACGCCCTGATCGACGCGGGCGCGGACCTCGTCCACGGCCACTCCTCGCACCACGTCCGCCCGCCGGAGGTGTATGCCGGGCGACTCGTCCTGTACGGCTGCGGCGACCTGATCAACGACTACGAGGGCATCACCGGGTACGAGCGCTACCGCGACGACCTGCGGCTCCTCCACCTCGTCTCGCTCGACCCGGACACGGGCCGGCTGATCCAACTGCGCATCGTCCCGCTGCAGGCCCGCCGGATGAGCCTGAGCCGCGCCTCGGCGGAGGACCACCGGTGGCTCGGCTCGCTCCTCGACCGGATCTCCGAGGGCTTCCGGCCGTGCGTCACGTCCGACCCGCGCGGCCTCATGCTCGTGCCGCGGTCCGAGGACTGACGGCATGGACGCCGGTGCGGCCCGGTGGCGTCGGCGCATACTGGAAGTGACTCCGAGGTGTGGAGGCGGAAATGATCATTCTCGGATTGATTCTGCTGGCCATCGGCCTGATTGCCGGCATCTCTCTGCTCACGACGATCGGCGTGGTTCTGGTCGCCATCGGGGCGGTTCTCTGGCTCCTCGGAGCATTCGGACACGCGGTCGGCGGTCGGCCGCACTTCTGGTAGGCAGGCAGGGCTCTGCTGAATTGAGTACGGATCTCTCGGGCCGGACACATCAGAACGGCCCGAGAGTTCTGTCCCCCCGCGGGACGTCTTCGGGTAGGAGGAGCGTGGTGGGCATGAACTGCTACGAATGCGTCAACCAGGGCCTCACCTCGGACGCGGTCGCCGTGTGCCGACTGTGCGGCGCCGCCGTCTGCACGGCGCACGTCCGTACGGAGCCGCTCCAGATCCGCGAGGCGGCCAACCCCGGCAAGGTCGTCCACGACCGCCCGGCCCGGCAGTTGACCTGCGTGGTGTGCAGCGCGGCGGAGGAATCACGCTGATCCCCGGAGGGGCTGGTCCTTCAGCCCGCATGGCTGAGTGCCGGCACGCTGCAGCGTGCCGGCACTCAACGGGGTGCGGGCCCCTACCGAAGGACCACGGTCCGCCTCCCCTGCACGAACACCCGGCCCTCGCAGTGCCAGCGGACCGCGCGGGCAAGCGCCGCCGACTCGGCGTCGCGGCCGATCGCCGCGAGATCCTCCGGGGTGTGGCTGTGGTCGACCGGGTTGACCTCCTGGGCGATGATCGGGCCCTCGTCGAGGTCCGCGGTCACGTAGTGCGCGGTGGCGCCGACGAGTTTGACGCCGCGGTCGTGTGCCTGGTGGTACGGCTTGGCGCCCTTGAAGCTCGGCAGGAACGAGTGGTGGATGTTGATCACCCGACCGGCCAGGTGCCTGCACAGGTCGTCGGAGAGCACCTGCATATAGCGGGCCAGGACGACCAGGTCGACCTCGAACTCCTCGACCAGGGAGAGGAGTTGGGCCTCAGCCTGCGGTTTGTCCGCCTTGGTGACCGGCACGTGGAAGAACGGGATGCCGTGCCAGTCGACGAGCCCCTCGTGGTCGCGGTGGTTGGAGACGACCGCGACCACGTCGATGGGCAGATCCCCGCTGCGGGTGCGGAACAGCAGGTCGTTGAGGCAGTGGTCGTACTTGGACACCATGATCAGGACACGGCGCCGGGTACTGACCGGCTCCAGGTTCCAGCGCATGGCGAGCGGCGCGGCCACGGCCTCGAAGTCCCGGCGCATCTGCTCCGCCGTGGAGCCCCCGCCGGGCGTGGAGAACCGCACCCGCATGTAGAAGTGGCCGTCACGGCGGTCGCCGAACTGCTGGTTGTCGATGATGTCGCTGTCGTGCTCGACGAGGAACCGCGAGACGGCGTGGACGATGCCGGGCGACTCAGGGCAGTCGAGGGTGAGGACGTGTTCGGTCATGGCCTCAGCAATCTCGGGATTCTCAGCATTCGATGACGTTGACGGCGAGGCCGCCGCGGGCGGTTTCCTTGTACTTGTCCTTCATGTCGCGGCCGGTGTCACGCATGGTCTTGATGGCCTTGTCGAGCGTGACCTTGTGGGTGCCGTCCCCGGCGAGCGCCAGGCGGGCGGCGTTGATCGCCTTCACCGAGGCGACGGCGTTGCGCTCGATGCACGGGATCTGGACGAGCCCGCCGACCGGGTCGCAGGTCAGGCCGAGGTTGTGCTCGATGCCGACCTCGGCGGCGTTCTCGACCTGCGCGGGCGTCCCGCCGAGCACCTCGCAGAGCGCCCCGGCCGCCATGGCACAGGCCGAGCCGACCTCGCCCTGACAGCCGACCTCCGCTCCGGAGATGGACGCGTTCTGCTTGAAGAGGATGCCGATGGCGGCCGCCGTGAGCAGGAAGCGGACCACGCCCTCGTCGTTCGCGCCGGGCACGAACCGCACGTAGTAGTGGAGTACGGCCGGGATGATGCCGGCCGCGCCGTTGGTCGGGGCGGTGACGATACGGCCGCCGGAGGCGTTCTCCTCGTTGACGGCCAGGGCGAACAGGTTCACCCAGTCCATGACGTGCAGCGGGTCCCGCTCCCCGGAGCCCGCGCTCAACTCCTGGAAGAGGCCGGGCGCCCGGCGTGGCACGCGCAGGCCGCCCGGAAGAACGCCCTCGCGCCGGCAGCCGCGGTCCACGCAGGCCCGCATGACCGACCAGAGGTGCAACAGCCCGGCCCGTGTCTCGTCCTCGCTCCGCCAGGCCCCCTCGTTGGCGAGCATGACGTCGCTGATCGACAGGCCCTCGCGGGCGCAGAGTTCGAGCAGCGCGCCCGCCGTGCCGAAGGGGAACCGGACCTGGGTGGTGTCCTCCACGACGCGGTCGGCGCCGGTGGCGGCCTCGTCGACGACGAAGCCGCCACCCACCGAGTAGTACGTCCTGGCGGCCAGCTCCCGGCCGTCCGCCGCGAGCGCCCGGAACGTCATGCCGTTGGGGTGCGCGGGCAGCGACTTGCGCCGGTGCAGCACCAGGTCCGCGTCGCTGTCGAAGCGGACCCGGTGCTTGCCGCCGAGCAACAGGTGCCCGTCGGCCCGCACTTCGGCCACCCGGTCGTCGGACCGCTCGGTGTGCACGGTGGCCGGGTCCTCGCCCTCCAGGCCGAGCACGACCGCCTTGCCGGAGCCGTGCCCGTGCCCGGTGGCGCCGAGCGATCCGTACAACTCCGCCTGGACTCGGTCCACTTGGGCCAGTCGCCCGTCGTCCTCAAGCAGCCCGACGAAGCGCCGGGCCGCCCGCATCGGCCCCACCGTGTGCGAGGAGGAGGGGCCGATGCCGACCGAGTACAGGTCGAACGCGCTGAGCGCCATCAGGTCACCTCGGGCTGCGCGTACTCGTCGATGGCGTCGAGCAGCCAGCGCGCGAGGTAGTCGGCGAACGAGGAACGCGGGAACAGCCGGTACGAGGGTGCCTCGTCGGTCTGCCAGAGGATCACCGGCACCGGCCCGACCTGCGTGGCGACGGCCCGGCTGGGGCCGAAGGCGCGCGGGTGCAGATCGAGCACGCAGCCCTTCTCCAGGACCTCGCGGGCGGCGGGGCCGGAGAGCTCAAGCGTGGTGCGGTTGGCCGAGACGTCCACGACCGCGCCCGGGTCATCCCCGAGCGCCTCCGTCAACTCGGCGGTCAGGGACGGGCTTTCGGCCTGCGACACGACCAGCCACTCGTCCGGCCCGAGCCAGAGCACGGTGTGCGGACCGGCGGAGGTGGTCTCGCCGCAGGTGCGGGGGAGGGGCGTCGCCAGGGTCTTCTCGATCCGCGCCGCCGCCTCCGCATCCGGGTCGACGCGCACGCTCACCATGGAGATGTACGGCCACTCGGCGAGCGAGACGCCACGGGGGCCCGTGACGGTCGCCGCGCGAAGGCGCTCCTCCAGGTGCGCGAGGGGGCTGCGGCGCAGGGCCGCCGGTCCTGCGGTGGTCGGCTCAGCCATCGCGCTTGGTCCCTTCGGGGTCGTAGAGGACGGATTCGGAGACGAGGCAGGGCACCAGCGTGTCGCCGACCGGGGCGAGCACGGTCTCGCCGATGCGATGGCGCCCGTCGGCCACGAGCGCGAGCGCGAACGGGCGGCCGAGTGCCTCGCTGTGGTAGCTGGACGTGACATGGCCGAGCATCGGCACCGGACCCGCCTCGGGCGTCAACGGCACGCCCTGGGCGACGAGTTGGGCCCCCTCGGGCAGTCGTGTCGTCCCGTCCGACGGCAGCAGGCCGACCAGGTGCTTGCGGTCCGTGCGCGCCGTGTCGGGGCGGACGAAGGAGCGGTTGCCGACGAAGTCCTTGCGCTTCGACACCACCCAGTCCATGCCCGCGTCCTGCGGGGTGACCGTGCCGTCGGTGTCCTGGCCGACGATGATGAAGCCCTTCTCGGCCCGCAGCACGTGCATGGTCTCGGTGCCGTACGGAGTGATGTCGTACGGCCGGCCGACCGCGTCGACCTCCTCCCACACCGTGAGCCCGTACCAGGCCGAGACGTTGATCTCGAAGGCCAGCTCACCGGAGAACGAGATACGGCAGATCCGGGCCGGGATGCCGGAGGCGAGCGTCGTCTCGCGGAAGGCCATGAACGGGAAGGCCTCGTTGGACACGTCGATGTCCGGGGCGAGTTGGGCGATCACCTCGCGGGACTTCGGGCCGACCACGGCGATCGTGGACCACTGCTCGGTCACCGAGGTGCAGTGCACGTCGAGCTCGGGCCACTCGGTCTGCAGCCACTCCTCCAGCCAGTCCAGGACGTTCGCGGCGCCGCCGGTCGTGGTCGTCATGAAGTAGCGGTCCTCGTCGAGGCGCAGGGTCACACCGTCGTCGAAGATCATGCCGTCCGGCTTGCACATCACGCCGTAGCGGGCCATGCCGGGCTTCAGCTTCTTGAAGGCGTTGGTGTAGACGCGGTTGAGGAACTCGCCCGCGTCCGCGCCCCGGATCTCGATCTTGCCGAGCGTGGAGGCGTCCATGAACGCCACACCCTCGCGGGCCGCGCGGCACTCGCGCGCCACGGCCCGGTCCATGTCCTCGCCGGGCCTCGGGTAGTACCAGGGCCGCTTCCACTGGCCGACGTCCTCGAACTCCGCGCCGTTCGCCACGTGCCAGGAGTGGATGGACGTGCAGCGCTCCGGGTCGAACAGCTCGCCGCGCTCCCGGCCCGCGAGGGCGGCGAAGGCGATCGGCGTGTACGGGGCGCGGTAGGCGGTCGTGCCGATCTCGCCGGGCGAGGCGCCCGCGCCGAGCGCCTCGGCGATCACGCCGATCGCGTTGACGCCGGAGGTCTTGCCCTGGTCGTTGGCCGTGCCGAGCGAGGTGTAGCGCTTGACGTGCTCGACGCTGCGCATACCGGCGCCGGTGGAGCGCCACACGTCGGCGACCGTCACGTCCCGCTGGTGGTCGACGAAGTGCGTGTCCCACGTACCGGGATCGCCGCCGCCGGGCGCGGGCACCAGCCACACGGCCCGCGTCGGAGCCACGGCGGGCCGCACCGCGTCGACCGGCGGCACCGGCACCGGGAACCCGGCGTCCGTGGCGGCCAGGGCACCCGCGCGGGCGCCCTCGACGAGGCAGCCGTCGAGCCCGTACGTGCCGCGCGCGGCGCCGACGACCTGCTGGTCCCGTACGACGGTGGAGGGCACGAAGGCCGCCAGGTCATCGTCCCAGCGGAGCTTGCCCTGCCGCTGCGAGTGCAGGTGGACGACGGGGCTCCAGCCGCCCGAGACCGCGAGCAGATCGCAGTCCAACTCCTCGGCGGAACCGGTGAGTTGACCGTCGGCGTCGAGACCCTGGACGGTGACGCCGGTGAGGCGGTCCGGGCCCGCGGTGTCGACCACGGTGGTGCCGGTGAGGACCCGCACCCCGGTCGCCGACGCCGACTCGGCGGCCCGCGCGGACAGTTCGGGGCGGGCGTCCACGACGGCGGCGACCTCGACCCCGGCGGCGTGCAGATCGGCGACCGTGTCGTACGCGCTGTCGTTGGTGGTGGCCACCACGGCACGCGAACCCGCCGCCACCGCATAGCGGTTGAGGTACGTGCGCACGGCACCCGCGAGCATCACGCCGGGCCGGTCGTTGCCCGCGAACACCAGCGGACGCTCGTGGGCGCCGGTCGCGAGGACCACCTGCCGGGCCCGGATGTGCCAGAGCCGCTGCCGGGACACGCCCTGCGGCGCCTCGGGACCCAGGTGGTCGGTGCGCTTCTGCAGCGCCAGGACGTAGTTGCCGTCGTAGCTGCCGAAGGCCGTGGTGCGGGGGAGGACGGTGACCTCGGACGCGGCGTCCAGGGCCGCGCGGACGTCGGCGACCCAGTCGAGCGCGGGCTGCGAGGCGACCGTGTCGGCGCGCCCGGAGAGCAGCGAACCGCCCGGCTCGGCCTGGTCGTCGACGAGGATCACGCGGGCCCCGGACTCGGCGGCAGCGGCGGCGGCCGCGAGCCCGGCCGGGCCCGCGCCGATCACCAGGACGTCGGTGTGCACGTACTTCTTGTCGTACATCGAGGTGTCCGGCGTCGGGTCGAGCCGGCCCATGCCGGAGAGCGTGGTGGCCGTGAGGCCGTCGTACAGCTCCACCATCGTCGCGGGCAGCATGCCCTCGGAGCAGTGGCTCTCGACCTGGATCAGCGCGTTGGACTCCTCGACCCCGGCGGAGACGATGCCGCGCGGCCGGCCCCGGTACAGGGACGGGGCGACGTTCACGACGCCGTTGGCGAGCATCGCGGAGGCGACGGTGTCGCCGGCGTGACCGGTCAACTCCCGTCCGTCCACGCTGAATCGGAGCACGGAGGCGCGGTCGATACGGCCGCCGGTCGGCAGCCGGTGTTCCTGCTCGGACTGATCGGTCATCGCTTTCCTCCGGCCTGCGCGACGGCCTGCGCTGCGGCCTGCTGCGGTTCGGGGCGGGGCTCGTCGAGCCGGTAGGCGGCGAGCATCTCGTTGGTGACGGTGTCGCGCAGGACGTTGAACCAGCGGCGGCAGCCGGTGCTGTGCATCCAGCGCTCCGCGAAGGGGCCCTTGGTGTTGTCGCGGTAGAAGACGTACTCGGCCCACTGCCGGTCGTCGAGGTCGGCGGGGTTGCCGGGGTAGGGCACATGGGCCTGGCCCCCGTAGTGGTACTCGGTCTCGTCACGCGGCCCGCACCAGGGGCAGTTGATCAGCAGCACGGTCTGCTCCTCTCCACAGGCTTTCAGTGGGCCACGGCGGCGGCGCCGTGCTCGTCGATCAGGGCGCCCGAGGTGAAGCGGTCCAGGGCGAAGGGGGCGTTCAGGGGGTGCGGCTCGCCGGTCGCGATGGTGTGGGCGAAGGTCCAGCCGGCGGCCGGGGTGCCCTTGAAACCGCCCGTGCCCCAACCGCAGTTGACGTACAGGTTCTCCACCTCGGTGGTGGAGATGATCGGCGAGGCGTCCGGGGTGGTGTCCACGATGCCGCCCCAGGTCCGCAGCACGTGCGCCCGCGCGAAGATGGGGAACAGCTCGACGGCGGCGGCCATCTGATGCTCGATCACATGGAACGAACCGCGCTGCCCGTACCCGTTGTACGAGTCCACGCCCGCGCCCATCACCAGCTCGCCCTTGTGCGCCTGCGACACGTACACGTGCACGTGGTTGGACATCACGACGGTCGGGTGCACCGGCTCGTGCAGCTCGGAGACCAGCGCCTGCAGCGGGTGCGACTGGATCGGCAGCCGTACGCCCGCCCGCTCGGCGAGGACGCTGCTGTGCCCGGCGGCGGCGAGCGCGACCCGCCCCGCGTTGATGCGGCCGCGGTTGGTCTCGACGCCGACGACCCGGTTGCCGTCCTTGATGAAGCCGGTGACCTCGCAGCCCTGGATCAGGTCCACGCCCATCTCGTCCGCGCGCCGGGCGAGGGCCCAGGCCACGTGGTCGTGCTTGGCGATGCCCGCACGCGGCTGGTAGGTGGCCCCGAGCACCGGGTAACGGGTGTCCGTGGACACGTTGAGGATCGGACAGACCTTGGCGACCTCGTCCGGCTCAAGCCACTCGGCGTCCACGCCGTTCAGCTTGTTGGCACCCACACGGCGCACGCTCTCGCGGACGTCCTGCAGCGTGTGCGCGAGATTGAGCACACCGCGCTGGCTGAACAGGAAGTCGTAGTCCAGCTCCTCGGGCAGCTGCTCCCACAGCTTGAGCGCGTGCTCGTAGATCGCGGCGCTCTCGTCCCACAGGTAGTTGGACCGGATGATCGTGGTGTTGCGCGCCATGTTGCCGCCGGCCAGCCAGCCCTTCTCCAGGACGGCGACGTTGGTGATGCCGTGGTTCTTGGCGAGGTAGTAGGCGGTGGCCAGGCCGTGGCCGCCCGCGCCGACGATGATCACGTCGTACGAGGAGCGCGGCTCGGGGTTGCGCCAGAGCCAGTCGGGGTGCTCCGGCAGCGACTCGGTGGTCATGCCGCTTCTCCGTTCAGGTGGGCGTAGAGGGGGAAGGCGTAGGCGAGCTTCTCGACGCGGTCGCGCAGCAGGGCCGCGCGCTCGTCGTCGAACCGCTCGTCCTTGAGGGCCTGGGCGATGATGTCGGCGACCTCGCGGAACTCGGCTTCGCCGAAGCCGCGGGTGGCCAGGGCCGGGGTGCCGATGCGCAGCCCGGAGGAGACCATCGGCGGGCGCGGGTCGAAGGGCACCGCGTTGCGGTTGACGGTGATGCCGATGCGGTGCAGGCGGTCCTCGGCCTGCTGCCCGTCGAGCGCGGAGTTCCGCAGGTCGACCAGGACCAGGTGGACCTCGGTGCCGCCGGTGAGGACGGTGATGCCCGCCTCGGCCACGTCGTCGGCGAGCAGCCGCCCGGCCAGGATGCGGGCACCGTCGAGGGTGCGCTGCTGCCGCTCGCGGAACGCCTCGGACGCGGCGACCTTGAACGCCACCGCCTTCGCCGCGATCACATGCTCGAGCGGGCCGCCCTGCTGGCCGGGGAAGACCGCCGAGTTGATCTTCTTGGCGAGCGAGGCCTTGCTGAGGATCACCCCGCCGCGCGGCCCGCCGAGCGTCTTGTGCGTCGTGGTGGTGACAACGTCCGCGTACGGTACGGGACTTGGGTGCAGACCGGCGGCGACGAGCCCGGCGAAGTGCGCCATGTCCACCATCAGATACGCGCCGACCTCGTCCGCGATCCGCCGGAACGCGGCGAAGTCCAGGCGGCGCGGGTAGGCGGACCAGCCGGCGACGATCAGCTTCGGCCGGTGGGTGCGGGCGAGCTCCGCGACCTCGTCCATGTCGATCCGCAGGTCGGACTCGCTCACGTGGTACGGCACCACGTTGTAGAGCTTGCCGGAGTAGTTGATCTTCATGCCGTGCGTGAGGTGGCCGCCGTGCGCGAGGTCGAGCCCGAGGATTGTGTCGCCCGGGTTCAGGAGGGCGAACATCGCGGCGGCGTTGGCCTGGGCACCGGAGTGCGGCTGGACGTTGGCGGCCTCGGCGCCGAACAGCTCCTTCACGCGGTCGATCGCCAGCCGCTCGACGACGTCGACGTGTTCGCAGCCGCCGTAGTAGCGGCGGCCGGGGTAGCCCTCGGCGTACTTGTTGGTGAGGACCGAGCCCTGGGCCTCCATCACGGCGGCGGGGGCGAAGTTCTCCGAGGCGATCATCTCGAGAGTGGACTGCTGGCGGTGCAATTCCTCGGAGAGCGCCGCGGCGACCTCCGGGTCCAGGCCCTTCAGAGGGAGGGAGAGAAGAGCTCCGTCATCGGTCACCGACGGATTCGCTGCCATGCCGAACACCACCTTCGAACCACGGGGAAGCATTAATATGTGACTGATATATCAGCTCTTCCAGGAAGGTAGAGCGTGCCGCCGCAGCGGGTCAAGAGGTGGGGAACGGTAAGTGAAATCCGGCCGTGGCCCTGCGTTCCGACGAGCCTTCGACGAGCCCTTGACCGGCGAGGTCACCCCGCATACGTTGCGACCGGCATTGATATATCAATCGCCTGGCAGGCTCAGGCGCCCGTGGATCCCCAACTCCCGCGATGATCAGGTTCGTGCTCGGCCACCTGCTCACCGACCACGCCGCCCGGCGGTCGGACCGGTGGCGGCGAGTCCCGTCGGCCGCGAGGTCGTTGACGTACCCGTAAGAACGCACACCGAGACAGAAGGAGTACGACATGCAAGAAGTCCGCGGCGTCGTGGCCAGGGCGAAAGACGCGCCGGTCACCGTTGAGACGATCCGCATCCCCGATCCCGGTCCCGGCGAGGTCGTCGTGAAGGTGCAGGCCTGCGGGGTCTGCCACACCGATCTGCACTACCGCCAGGGCGGCATCAACGACGAGTTCCCGTTCCTGCTCGGCCACGAGGCGGCGGGCCTGGTGGAGACCGTCGGCGAGGGTGTCACCCAGGTCGAGCCCGGTGACTTCGTGGTCCTCAACTGGCGTGCGGTGTGCGGGAATTGCCGCGCATGTGACCGCGGCGAGCCCTGGTACTGCTTCGCCACGCACAACGCCACCCAGAAGATGACCTTGACCGACGGTACGGAACTCACGCCCGCCCTCGGCATCGGCGCCTTCGCCGAGAAGACCCTCGTCCACGCCGGGCAGTGCACCAAGGTCGACCCGTCCGCCTCGCCGGCCGCCGCAGGGCTCCTCGGCTGCGGAGTGATGGCCGGACTCGGCGCCGCCATCAACACCGGCGCCGTGGGACGCGGCAAGAGCGTCGCGGTGATCGGCTGCGGCGGCGTCGGCTGCGCGGCCGTCGTCGGGTCGAGCCTCGCGGGTGCGTCCCGCGTCATCGCCGTGGACATCGACGACCGCAAGCTGGACTGGGCGAAGGACCTCGGCGCCACCGACACCGTCAACAGCAAGGAACGGGACGCGGTCGAGGCGATCCGCGAGCTGACCGGCGGCTTCGGCGCCGACGTGGTGATCGACGCGGTCGGCAGGCCGGAGACGTACCAACAGGCGTTCTACGCAAGGGACTTGGCGGGCACCCTGGTCCTCGTCGGCGTCCCCACCCCGGACATGAAACTGCCCGACATCCCGCTGATCGACGTGTTCGGCCGCGGCGGCGCCCTCAAGTCCAGCTGGTACGGCGACTGCCTGCCCGCGCGGGACTTCCCGATGCTGATCGACCTGTACCGGCAGGGCAGGCTCGACCTCGACGCGTTCGTGACCGAGGAGATCACGCTCGGGGACGTCGAGTCGGCCTTCGAGCGGATGCACCACGGCGACGTGCTGCGCTCGGTGGTGATCCTGTGAGCCGCGACCGCGTACGCGTCGAGCACACCGTCACCTCCGGGACGTTCTCCCTCGACGGCGAGACCCACCAGGTCGACAACAACGTGTGGGTGATCGGCGACGACCAGGAGTGTGTGGTCGTCGACGCCCCGCACGACGTCGACCGCATCCTGGAGGTCGTCGCGGGCCGCCGCGTGAAGGCGATCCTGTGCACGCACGCCCACGACGACCACGTCCGCGTGGCGCCGCAGCTGGCCGCCCGTACCCAGGCACCCGTACTCCTCCATCCCGACGACCGGCCCGTGTGGGAGCTCACGCACCCGGGCAGCAAGTGGGACGCCGACCTCGGGGACGGCGACGTCGTGGAGGTCGCGGGCATCGAGCTGCGCGTCCTGCACACCCCCGGGCACGCGCCCGGCGCGGTGTGCTTCTATGCGGCGGAGCTCGGCGCCGTCTTCACCGGCGACACCCTCTTCAACGGCGGCCCCGGCGCCACCGGCCGGTCGTTCAGCGACTACGACGTGATCGTGCGCTCCATCCGGGAGAAGCTGCTCCGGCTCCCCGGCGAGACCGTGGTGCACACCGGGCACGGACCGGACACCACGATCGAGGTGGAGAGGGACAACGTCCCGGCGTAGGCCGGGCGCCCACCCCAGACAGCCGGACCGCCGTGCACTGCACCCACGGCGGTCCGGCACGGGGATGGGAGACGGAGTGAGTACGGGGATGCGAGACCGAGCAATATAAGTGACCGAGTCAACCGATGTGCGGGCCAGTCACTAGACTCGGCCAGCACACGGCGCAGCACACAGGGTGCGCGTTCCGGTAGGCAAGGGGACTTCATGCAGCAGGTCGCGACCGATCCTCGGGGCGATGAACTGTCGCTCGCCGAGCGGGCGTACCGCGCCATTCGCGACCGCCTCGTCATGCTCGAGATCCGCCCCGGCGACCCGATCAACGAGGACCAGCTGATGCAGTCCCTCGGCGTCGGCCGCACCCCGGTGCGCGAGGCGCTCAAGCGGCTCCAGTACGAGCGGCTGATCACCACCTACCCGCGCCGCGGCACCTTTGCCACCGACGTCAACATCACCGACCTGGCCCATATCTCCGAGGTCCGCCAGGAACTGGAACCCCTCGCCGCCGCCCAGGCCGCCCGCCGCGCCACGGCCGCCGACCGCGAGGCGCTCGCCACGCTGCTCGCGGAGCTGAAGTCCGTGGCCGAAGCCGAGCGCGACGCCGCCGAGCTGATGCGCCTCGACCTCCAGGTCCACCGCGCCATCTACGCGGCCACGCACAACCCGTACCTCGAAGACACCCTCGTACGCCATGACAACCTCGCCACCCGCATCTGGTGCCTGTTCGTCGACCGCCTGGACGACATGTCGGGCCACGTCGAGGAGCACAGCCCACTGATCGAGGCCATCGTCGCGGGCGAGCCGGACCGGGCGGCGCTGCTCGCACGGGACCACGTGGAGGGCTTCGAGCGGGCGATCCGCGAGGCGATCTGAGCGGAGCCGCCCGCCCCGCCCGCCAAGCAGGGCGCCGTCCTCAACTCTCAGGAGTGTGGCAGGAGTTGGGCGGCCGTTCGGGTGATCGTGTCCACGGCGTGCAGCAGTGTCGGGATCTTGCGGCCGCCCGGGCGGGTCACCGCCATGATGCGGCGGGCCGGCGCGGGCTCGCCGTGCAGGCGCAGGCGCGTGACCCGGCGGTCCTCGTGCAGCCGCGCGAGCCGCGGCACCAGGAACACCCCGAAACCGTGCGCGACGAGCGCCGTGCCGGTGTCCCACTCGTCGGAGTGGTGCGCGATCTGCGGGGTGAACCCGGCGCCCATGCAGGCCGCGAGCACCAGCTGGTGGTAGGTGGTGCCGGGGTTGCCGACGATCCACTCCTCCCGAGCGGCGTCGGCCAGCGTGACCCGGCGCTTGCGGGCAAGGGGATGGTCCTGCGGTACGACGAGGTCCAACGGGTCGTCGAGCAGGGGCTGTTGGTCGAATCGGCCGTCCGTCATGGGCGGCGAGTCGGCCGTGACGACGAGGAGCGCGAGGTCCGCCTCCTGCGACAGGAGCAGGTCGAAGCAGCGGTCCGGCTCGGCCTCCACGATCCGCACCGTGACATGCGGATGCGCGTCCCGCAGCGCCGCCGCGGCGGGAGGCAGCAGGGTGCTCGCCGCCGTGGAGAAGCCGCAGAGCGTGACCTGGCCGGTGGGCTCGGAAGCGGCGGCGGCCAGCTCGGCGCGCGCCAGCTCCCACTGCTCCTGCAGCCGCTCCGCGTGCCGGAGCAGGATGCGCGCCGCGTTGGTGAGCCGGATGCCCCGGCCCTGGTGGACGAGGAGTTCGGTGCCGAGGTCGGCGGCCAGCTGGCGCAGCTGGTACGAGACGGCGGACGGCGTGTAGTTGAGGGCCTGCGCGGCGGCCGTGACGGTGCCGTGCTCGGCGACCATCTGCAGGATCCGGATCCTGGGATCAATCATGCGAATAGTTTGCACGATCGACCGCGGAATTGTTTGATTCCCCTTGTGTTTTATTCCGTGCACACTGTCCGTCGTGACGGAGTTGAAGGTTTCTTGGGGGCGGGGGCTGCCGACGGAGTCGGCTGACCGGGACCGCGGGGCGGTACGGACCGCCGCACTGCTGCTGATCGTGCTCACGGCGGGCGCCTATCTGCCCAGCCCGCTCTATCCGGACTACCAACGCCTGTTCGGCTACGGCGACTTGACGATGACGCTGCTGTTCGCCACCTTCGCGCTGGTGAGCGGACCGGCGCTGCTCCTGTGCGGCCCGGCGGCCGACACGCTCGGCCCGCGCCCGCTCCTGCGCCTCAGCGTGCTGCTCGCCGCGGCCGGTTCCGCCTGCTTCCTTCTCGCCGACAGCCCCGCGCTCCTCTTCGCGGGGCGTGTCGGCCAGGCCCTCGCCCTGGGCGCGGCGACCGGCGCGGCGCAGGCCCTGATCGTCTGGCACCGCAGTACGGCCGCCAGGATCGGCGGCCCGCTCCTCGTGAGCCTCGCCTTCGCGGGCGGCACGGCCCTCGGCCCGGCGGTCTCCGGCGCCCTGGCCCGGTACGTATCCGGCCCGCTCGTCACCCCGTTCATCCTGCACCTGGCGCTGCTCGCCTGGGTCTGGACCCGCCTCGGCCGCGCCGTCCCCCCGACGGCGACCGGACCCGGCACCCGCCGCCCCCGCCTGGCCCGACCGCGCATCCCCGCCGCGCTGCGCCCGCTCTTCCTCGTCGCCGGGTTCAACGGCTTCCTCGCCTGGGCCGTCGTCGGCATCTACCTCGCCCTCGTACCGGCCCTCCTGGAGCGGAGCCTGCACAGCAACAACCCGGCCCTGTCCGGTGGAGTCCTCGCCGCGGTCCTCGGCTGGTCGCTCATCGCCCAACTCGCCGCGGCCCGTTGGAGCACCTGGACCACGCAGCGCGTCGGCGTCGCCGCGCTCACCGTGAGCCTGCTGCTGCTCGCCGTCACCGGCGCCACGTCCCTGCCCGCCACGATCGGCTCGGCCCTGCTCGCAGGCGCCGGGCACGGCCTCGCGTTCAGCGGAGCCACCGGAGCCGTGGACGCCCGCACTCCCGTCGGTCACCGCGGCGGCGTCGGCTCCGCCCTGCACCTGCTGTTCTACCTGGGCTCCGGCACCCCGGCCGTCGCCGTCGGCCTCATGACCGCCTGTATGCCCCTGACCGCCGCGGTCACCACGCTCAGCTGGACCGCCGCAGCCCTCGGCACGCTCGCCCTGGCCCTCACGTACGGGCTCATCTCCCGTGAGCGGCGGGCGATTCGACCGGACTGTCCGCTCGGCACCCCGGCGCCGGCGAACAGCGTGGCGTGCCCCTGAGGCAGGGCCCGCACCGCTCCCGACGGTCCGTGCGGCCAGGTCAGGGCCTGACTACGTGCTAGTAGGATCGGGGCAATTCTTGACCGGCTGGAAAGGTGTGTGGGCGCGGTGCCCGAGGCAGAGGGACTTACCAACAGGTCGGTCATCAGGGGCGTTCTGCTGCTGCGGGAACTGGCCCGGCACGAGTCGGGTGCGACGGTGACCGAACTCGCCGCCGCCGTGGGGCTCGCGCGGCCCACCGCGTTCCGGCTCCTGAACAGCTTCGAGCAGACCGGTTTCGTCGACCGCGTCGATTCCAAATACACGCTCGGCTGGGAATTCGCCCGGCTCGCCCGGCACGCGGACCCGTACGACGGTCTCGCGAGCCGCATCCAGCCGGCCCTGGACGAACTGGCCCTGGCACTCGGGGAAACGGTGACGCTCTCGGTGCCCACGCCCAGCCATGAACTGGAACTCATCGCCGCCGCCACGGGCTCGCAGGTCGTAGGCGTCTCGGTGGAATCCCTGGTCGGCCAGCACTGGCCTTTGCACGCGAGTTCCACCGGAAAGGTCGTCCTGGCCGAAATGCCGGCGAAGCGGCTCCAGGAAAGGCTTCCGGACGAGCTGGAGGCCTTCACCCCGGACACCATCACCGACCGGAAGGTACTGCTCAAGGAATTGCAGCAGGTCAGGGAGCAGGGCTATTCGGTGATCGACAACGAACTGGAAGAGGGCCTCCTCTCGCTCTCCCGGCCGGTACGGGATTCCGCGGGCGCCCTGGTCGCGATTCTCACCGTGGACGCCCCGCGCTACCGCTTCGGCCGGGACCGCATTCCCGCGACACTGCAGCACATGCAGCAGGCCTCCGAGAAGCTGAAGCAGCTCATGTGGCCGGGTTGGGAATCCTCGGAGTCTCCGGAACTTCCGTAATCTCCGCAATCTCCGCAACCTCTGGAATCTCCCTGTGGTTTTCCCTGAGGTTCTCCCCGCGAGGCTCCGTCTCCCGGGGCGGGGCGGGGCGGGGCGGAGCGGTTCGTTCGCCTTCGGCCGGTGAGGAGACGCAGGGTCCTCGCACCGGCCGAAGGCTCTCGCCGTAGTGGGGCTTCGGGCTCCTACCGGTTCATCCGCTGCGCGTCGCGGGCGGAGCGGTGCGGGGCCGAGGTCTCGCTCAGGGGGCGGCCCATCGTCTCGGGGGCGAGGGCCTGGGAGACCAGGGCGCCGACGACGCACACGCCCGCGGCGATGAGCATGCTCGGTCCCGCGCCGAGGTGCTGCATCGACCAGGGCAGCAGGAACGTACCGAGGGCGGCCCCGACGCGGCTGAACGCGGTGGCGAAGCCGGTGCCGATGCCACGTATCTCGGTGGGGAAGATCTCGCCGGGGTAGACGCCGGTCAGGGCCGTGCACATGGCGTTGGCGAAGGCGAAGACCAGGAAGCAGGCCAGGATCACGGCGGGCGGCGCCGAGGTCCACAGGCCGATGACGACGAGGACGACCGCGCACACCCACTGCTGCGGGATCGTGAGCTTGCGTCGGCCGATCCGCTCGATGAGGAGCAGCGAGGCCAGCACGCCGAGCAGCGCGAGGCCGTTGACGCCGATGGCGCCGCCGAAGCCGTCGCCGAGGCCGTAGTCGGCGAGGACGCTGGCCGCGAAGGTGGCGATGGCGAAGTACGGGGTGACGGCGCAGAACCAGAAGACGGAGATGAACGTGGTCGCCCGCCAGTAGTCCCGCGAGAAGAGCCATGCCGAAGGTGCCCTTGCGGGTGGACTCGGCCGACAGGTCGAGGGCTTCGGCGGGGGATTCGAGGTAGTCGTGGGCGACCTGCTCGGCCTCCTCGGTCCTGCCCTGGTTCATCAGCCAGCGCGGGGACTCCGGAAGGCCGAGGCGGGCCAGGAACAGGATCACCGCGGGCACCGTGCTGGAGCCCAGGACGATCCGCCAGTCCAGGGAGAACGCCGAGGTCATCACGTAGCCGAGGGCGAAGGCCAGCATGAACCCGAGGTACCAGGCGACCTCGGAGAGCGACATCAGCTTGCCGCGCTTGCGGGCAGGGGCGAACTCGGCGAGCAGCGGCCAGCCGACGGAGTAGTCGGCGCCGATCGCGACCCCCATCAGGAGGCGTACGGCGAACAGCTGCCAGGCCGAGTCGACGAAGAACTGGAGGAACGAGCAGACCACGAACATCGCGAGGTCGAGCGTGAAAGTGGGCTTGCGGCCGAACTTGTCGGCGAGCCAGCCGCCGAGCGGCCCGCCGATGAAGATGCCGATGAGGGCGGACGCCCCGATCAGGCCTTGCCAGAGCAGGGACATGTTCAGCTCGGCGGTGGCGGCACCGATGGCCGTGCCGATGATGCCGAGGATGTATCCGTCGATGAACATGCCACCGACGATCACCGCGGTCATCCTGACCATGAATCGCTGTTTGTCGACCGGCGGCCGGGTGCTCTGCGATCGCGTCGCAGCGGGCTCGGGAGTGCTGGTGAGGGTCACACTTCAGTCCTTCCTGAGGTGAGCGGTGCGGGCCTGCTCGCCTGGATGACTGCGACGCGGTGCGCGGACGGAGGGGTGTCCACGCTGGGCGTCGCGGTCGTGCGGGGGGAAGTGGTGCTTGTACGCGGCAGAGGGCACGGCAGGGCGCATTGGTCGGGCACCGTGGGCCGGTCGGCCCGGGAAGAGCGCGTTCGTTAAGTGAGCGCCGCGACCAAAATTTTCGGAAGCGTGACACGATGACCAGGGGGCGTCAAGGCGTCGCGTGGTTGCCGGGTGGCTCTTTACTTGAACGTGACGTTCATTAAGTGGACGCCATGGAACGCGCGACGGTTAGGCTCCCTCACGTCCCCCCACGTCCCCCCACGTCCCTCACGGCATGTGGAACTCGGGAGGAAAGCCAGTCCAGCGCAGCTCGGCGGGCAGGTGTCGCATGTCGTTGGCGAGGAGTACGGAGGCCGGCCGGGCGGGGGCGTAGCGGATGACCGTCAGGGAGCTGTTGCCGTAATGGAGGCCGAGCCAGCGCCACTTCGGCGCGTGCATGGCATCCCGGACGAGCCAGGCGACCAGGAAGTTGTGGGTGACGACCAGCTCGTGCCGGTCCTCCTCGCCCTGTGCCGGTCCGGCAAAAAGTTCCAGCGCCTGTTGGGCCAGGACCGGTCCGCGCTCGCGTTCGTCGTCGGTCGTGTCGGCGAGGAAGCGCAGGTAGAACTCCGCTGATTCCGGGGGGAGTTCATCCTTGGGCGGCAGGTACGGGACGTAGTCGCCGGTGACATCCGAGGTGTACAGAGGCGCGTGCCTCAACTGCTCGCCGACCAGGCGGGCCGTCTCCGCCGCTCTGGGCAGCGGTCCATGATGAACGGCCGCGAAGGGGACGTCCCGGAGGCGTTGCCCCAGCAGCGAGGCCTGCCGACGGCCGCTCTCCGTCAGCGCGCTCTCGTCCGCCGACGCCTCGCCGTGCCGGACGAGATAGAGGTACCGCGTGGCTGTGCCGGTCATGTCGATTCCCCCCGTGCGTGCTTCATGTCCGCCTACCCGTCGGTCAGTTGGGCGCGGCGTCGTGCAGCGGCGGCGCGTACCAGCTCCGCCACGCGTGGATCCTCCGGATCCTCAGGGGCGTGGAGCTTCACATGGCGGGCCTTCTTGCCCGTGCCGGTGAGCAGGCCGTCCGGATCGTGCGCGGTCAGCTCAACTCCCTCGCCGAACTGCAGATTCACATGTCTGGAGTGCAGGACGAGGCCCACCGCGATGCCCTTGTACGTGCCGGGTGCGTAGGTGAAGGCGAGGAGTCGCGCCGGTACGTCGACCTCCTCCACGGCGTCCGGGACCGCGTCCCGGACCACCTCGCGGGCCCGGCGTGCGATCGCGGCCACTTCCGCGCTCGCCGCTTCGAGACAGGACTGCCATGCCTCGGGCACATCGTTCGTCATGCCCCCGACTCTAGGCGGGGCCACTGACAACCGGCCGCGCCAACTGGCCGCCCCCGTCCGTGAGTCACGAGCCACGAACCATGAGTCACGAGCCATGAGCCATGAGCCACCATGAGTTCATGACGCCGCCAACCCCGCTGAACGAACCATTACGGCTCCGAGCCGGCCTCGCCCCCGTCGTGCACACCGACCCCCTGGACAGCAGCCCGCGCTCGCGCGTCTGGCGGGTGGTGACGGTGGCCGGAGACACCGCGGTCGTGAAGCAGCTGGTCGACGCCCCGGAGGCGGACGAACGGTACACGCGCGAGGTGACCGCGCTCCGGCTCGCCGCCCGCGCCGCCCCGCCCGTAGCGCCCGCCCTGCGCGCCACCGACCCGCACGAGCGCGTCCTGGTCCTGGAGGACCTGCGGCACCGGCGCCGCCTCCCCGCCGACTGGACCGTCGACTACGCGGCGGCCCTCGCCCGGCTGCACGCCACCGCCCGCCCGCAGGACACCGGAACCCTGCCGCGGTGGTCAGGCCCGGACGAGCGAGACGTCACCGCCTTCCTCGGGCTCGCCGACGTACTCGACGTCCCCGCCCCGCATGGAGTCCGCGACGAGCTCGACGCGCTCCTCGACCGGCTCGACCGGCTCGACCGCCTCGACCGGGCGCCGGGTCAAGCCCTGCTGCACGGCGACCCGTGCCCCGGCAACGACCTGCACACCGCCGACGGCGTCCGGTTCATCGACTTCGAACAGGCCGCACTGGGCAGCGGCCTGATGGAACTCGCGTACCTGCGGATCGGCTTCCCCACCTGCTGGTGCGTCACCGCGGCCCCCGCCCCGCTCCTCGACCGGGCGGAGTCCGCGTACCGCACAGCCTGGCGCGCGGCGACCGGCACCGATCTCGGCGACGGGCGCGAGGACAGCCCCAAGGCCGGTCTCGTCGACGCCTGCGCGGGGTGGCTGCTCCGCGGGGACGCGCTGGTCGAGAAGGCCCGTCGCGGTACGGGCGACCACCTGGTGCGGATCGCCGACGAGGACTGGGAGTGGGGCACCGCCACCGCGCGGGAACGGCTCGTGCACCGGCTCGGCGTCGTCGCCGGGATGACGGCCGACCGGGCCGATCTGCGCCGACTCGGCCGACTCAGCACGGACCTGCGCCAGCGCATCCGCGCCCGCCGGCCCGACCTGAGGCCGGTCCCCGCACGGCGCCCGTGACGCCCGAACGGCGCAATGGCCCGGCACCCGCCTACGCTGGAGACACAGCCCCTCGTGCGAGCGAGCCCAGCGGCGGGAGGCACGCCATGGCCACGGCTCAGCGCTTCCACATCGACCAGAACGGCCACTCCGTGACGGTCCAGGTCGCCGGTGTCCACGGCGCGGTCGAACTCCTCGTGGACGGCAAGGTTGTCGCGTACCGCCGTGCACTCGGCCGGGAGACCGCCGTGCTCGACGCTGAACTCCCGGACGACCCGCCGCGCCCCTTCCGCATCCTGCTCGCGCCCGTGGCGCACGGGGGCGAGCCGCCCCTGTGCCTCCTGGAGAGCGACCGCACCCGCTACCTGCTGCCGCTCACCCCGCAGCCGGACCGCCGCGACCACGCCCTCGGAGCGGCAGACGCGGTACGGATCCTGCGGCGCCGGATCCGGCGGATGCGGCGGGTGGCGATGCGGCAGCTGTGAGCGGCCCCGGCTCGGCTCGGCTCGGCTGATCAACCCTCGGGCCTGATCAGCCCGCGCTCGTACGAGGGCTCCTCGGCCATGTCTCAGTTGGTGAATTTCGCGCGCCCGCGGCGCCGCCACCTCAGGCGTCGACGCCCTGGACGTACACGCGCCGCTCCGCGCACTCGTGCAGCGCGCGCGTCCACGCCGCGAGCGCCGGGGCGGTGGCCGTCGCCGCACGCAGGTCCCGCCAGAAGCCCGCGCGGGTCCAGCGGCTGAACCAGCGGTGTGCCGTGGGCACGGTCAGCCGAAGGCCGGCGGGAGGAGCTGCCAGGCGCAGCCGCTCGTCAGGACGTACACCACCGCGACGAGCACCTGGCGGCGGTCCGCGGCGGACCTGCCGCTGCCCTGGCTGCGGGGGCGCGGCGCCGACATGAGGGCTCGGCCACCGCCCACAGTTCGTCCGGTACGAGCCGGTCAGCGAGCGCCTCCATGGGGCGAATCCTACGGTCGGAAGCGGTGCCCCGACGGCCGTCAAACGAGACATGAGCCGAGGTGCGCGTACCACCGCGAGCTGCTTAACCTCTGCGCCACGCCGAGGAGTTCGGCGTCCAGAACGAAGGGGCAGAGGCATGACGATCCTGGTCACCGGAGCGACAGGCACGGTCGGACGCATCGTGGTCGACCGCCTGCTCCACGCGGGCCGCAAGGTACGGGCGCTCACCCGCGACCCGGCGGGCGCGTAGCTCCCCGAGGCCGTCGAAGTGGTGGCGGGACCCTCACCGAACCCGGCGCCGCCCTCCACGGCGTGGACGCCCTGTACTTCCTGGCCGGGGCGCTCGACCCCGCCGCGGCGGCCGAGCAGGCCCGCGCCTTCGTGGAGCGGGCGGCCCGCGGCGGTGCCCGGCGCATGGTCACGCCCACCAGCAGCGCCGTCGCGGTCCGGCGGCCCGGCAGCTACGAGATGCTGCTCGCCGCCGAACAGGCCGTCGAGGCCTCGGAGTTGGAGTGGACGCATGTACGGCCGGGGGAGTTCGCCACCAACAAGCTGTCCCCGTGGGCGAGTCGATCCGCACCGAGTCGACGGTACGGAGCGCCTTCCCGGACGCGATCGGCGTACCCGTGCACGAGGCCGACATCGCCGAGGTGGCCGTCGCCGCGCTCCTGGAGGACGGCCACGCCGGGCGCGCCTACTCGCTCAGCGGGCCCGAGGCGCTCACCCACCGCGAGCAGGCGGCGGCCATCGGCACGGGGCCAGGCTGTCTCCTTCGGGCCTTGCCGGGGTCGACCACCTCCGCCGACCGGGTCCGGCCTGACCCGAAGGAAACGGCCTAGGCCGCGAGCTGCGTTTCGAGCCGCTGACGTACGGCCAGGCCCGCGCCATGTACACCACGTCGGGCATCCCGGGGGAGATCGCCGAGTACCTCCTCGGCTACCAGGCCGAGTACGCGGAGGAGCCGCCGCAGGTCGACCCGGACACGGAGCGGGTCCTCGGGCGGCCGGGCCGCACCCTGGCGCGGTGGGCGGCCGATCACGCGGACGAGCTGACGCCGGGTGGCGCGTCCGGCTGAGCCCAGGCGGCCCGGCCTCCTCAGGGCAGCGGCGTTCCTCGGGCCGTGATCCACAGCTCGTACCACTCGTCGTGGGAGAGCCGGGGCTCGCCGGTGGCGTCGCGGCAGGCGCGGATGCGGGCCGGGTTGGCGGTGCCGATGACCGGGACGATGCCGGCCGGGTGGCGGCGGAGCCACCACAGCACGATCGTCTCCGACGTGGTGCCCTTCCGCTCCGCCAGCTCGCGGACCAGAAGGGCCGTCGCCCGGTCGGCCGCCGTCTCGGGGCGGTCGCTGTAACGACCCTGGGCGAGGGCGCCCCAGGCCTGGAGCTGTACGGAGTGCGACCGGCAGTGGTCCAACGTGCCCTCCGGGAAGCCGAGTTGGGCTGCCCCGGGAGTGTTGACCAGAACCTCGGACTCCAGCCAGTCCCTGCGGTGCAGGCTCATCTCCAGCTGATTCACGACCAGCGGGAGATCCAATGGGCCCTGCAGCCGGGCCAGTTGATGTGCACTCATGTTGGACACGCCGAACTGCTTCACCAGACCCTGCCCGTGCAGGGACGTCAGGGCCTCGGCGATGTCCTCCGGGTCGGCGAGCGGGTCGGGGCGGTGCAGCAGCAGCGTGTCCACGTGGTCCGTGCGCAGCCGGGTCAGGCTCTCCTCCACGCACCGCACGATGCTGCTGCCTCGCAGGTCGTACGTGCCGGGCCGGTCACCCTCGGCGAGCCGGATGCCGCACTTGGTCTGCACTGTGATCCTGCCCCGCAGCTCGGGCGCGCGGGCCAGTACCTCCCCGAAGACCGCCTCAGCCTTGCCGTGCCGGTAGATGTCGGCGTGGTCGAACGTGGTGATGCCCGCGTCGAGCGCCGCTTCGACCACGGCGTGCGCGTGCTCCACGTCCGCCGCGCCGTACGGCTCGCGGTCCCAGCTTCCGCCCAGTCCCATGCAGCCGTGGATCAGCCGGTCCTGTGCCATCTCGCCCCGTTCTGCTGCCGGTTGACGGCGCGCGGCCGGGCGGGCCGGACGACGCCGAGGGACGGCTCACGATAGCCAAGGCGTCCTGCACCGGGCTCGCCGGGCTCACCCGGGCTCACCGGGCCGGTCCGGGGCGACCGGGTCGACCTTCGGTCTCCTTGAAATCCCGCCGTAGCTCAACGTCATGCGATCCTCACCGGTCTCCCTTCGTCGTGACCCCGGCCGCCGTCTCGGCGGTCAACTCCCCATGCCGTGCGCGGAGTTCGGTCTTGAGGATCTTGCCCGCGGCGGACACCGGCAGCGCGGGTACGAAGTGCAGCTCCCGCACCCGCTGGTACGGGGCGACGCGCTCGGCCACGTACGCCATCAGCTCCTCGGCGCTCGCCGTGGCCGAGGGGCGGAGCACCACGTACGCGGCGGGGATCTCGCCCGCCTCCGGGTGCGGTACGCCGATGACCGCGGCGGCGGCGACCGCCGGGTGTCCGGCGAGTACGTCCTCCAGGTGCAGGGGATAGACGTTGTAACCCTTGTAGATCAGCATGTCCTTGGCCCGGCCGGACAGGAACAGGAAGCCGCGCTCATCCACCCGGCCCACGTCGCCGGTGCGCAGCCAGCCGTCCCGGAACTGATCCGCGGTCAGGTCGTCGCGGCCGTGGTAGCCGTCGGTGATCTGCGGGCCGCGGGCCCAGACCTCGCCGGTCCCGCCGACGGGCAGTTCCCGCTCGGGGTCGGTGAGGTCGCGGATGCTCAACTCCGTGCCGGGGACGGGGAGTCCGACCGACCCCGGCGGCGTGCCGAGGGCCGGGTCCACCGGGTGCAGGGTGAGGGACATGGTCGCCTCGGTGAGCCCGTACCCCTCGGTGACCAGCGCGTTGGGGAACAGCTCGCCGAGCCGTCGTACGGTCTCCGGGTCGATGGGCGCCGCACCCGAGAGGACGTTGGAGACGGACTCGACGCGGAGCCCCGCGGCGGACGGCGCGGCGAGCAGGGCCCGGTACATCGCCGGGGAGCCGCCCAGCCAGGACACCTGGTGCTCCACGACATCCGCGAGGAACCGCTCGGGGTCGAAGCGCGCGCACAGCACCACCGTCGTGCCGACCAGTGTGTTGCCGACGAGCCCGATCAGGCCCATGGCGTGGAACAGCGGCGCCACCGCGAGTGTGGTCGCCGTGCCGGGCGCGTGGTGGTGGGCCGTGGCGCGCTCCTTGTCCTGCTCGGCGCCGAGCAGCCCGTCGACGAGGACGGTGCGGGCGGCGCCCCGGAACCAGGCGACCTGTGCGACGTTCGCGAGGAGGTTGCGGTGCAGCACACGCACCGCCTTGGAGCGGCCCGTGGTCCCGCCCGTGTACGCGAGGTGGGCCAGGTCGTCCGGGCGGCGCACGACCCGCTCGGCGCGCCCGTACCGGAGCAGTGACTCGGCGGCGAGCACGGTCCGGCCCGCCGGTGGGGGCGGCGCCTCGGCGGTCGGTCCCTCGGCGGTCGGTCCCTGCGCGGCCGGTCCCTCCGCGGTCGGTCCCTGCGCGGTCGGTCCCGCGGCGCCGGGGACGACGACGGTGAGGTGCGGCGCCGGTGCGTCGGCCGCGTATACCGAGGCGAGCGACGCGGGGTGGGCGACCACCGCGCGCGCACCGGAGTCCGCGAGTTGAGCGGCGAGCGCGGCGGGCGGCAGCGCCGGGTTGGCCGGGCTGGCCACGGCGCCCGCGTACAGCGCACCCCAGTAACTCACCGGAAACCAAAGGCAGTTGGGGATCAGAAGCAGGACCGTGTCGCCCGGTGCGATGCCGTGCTCGTGCAGGCCGCGCGCGAACTGCCGTGCCTGCTCGTGCAGTTCGGCGAAGGTGAGGAACTGCTCGCCGTCGCGTACGGCGACTCGGTCGGGGAAGTGATGGGCGGCACCGGCCAGGACGGCGCCCGCGTCGACGGCCGGGAAGGTCAGCGTGGTACCGGTCAAGAGATCACTCCTCGGGTCACTCCTCGGGTCACTCCTCAGATCACTCCTCGGGTCACTGTTCAGGTTGTCTCCCGGATCACTCCTTGCCTGGTCAGACGGTCGAGTTCGGCCCCCGCCAGGCCCGCTTCGGCCAGCACGCTCCGGGTGTCCTCGCCCGTCCCACGCCCGAGCCCGGTGAGTACCATCCCGGCGAGCGGTCCGGGCCCGATGCCGCCGAGCTCCACGATCCGTACGCCGGTGAGCGGTCCCGTACCCCCGGATCGCGGCGGGGGACTGGCGGGACCGGCCGTCATCAGCGGCCCGTCCAGCGCGGTGCGCGCTTCTCGGCGAAGGCGCGCGACCCTTCCCGGGCATCGTCGGAGACGAACACCGGCTCCACCACAACCTTCTGACGCTCCCTCGCCTTCTCGGCCGACCACTGCAGGGACCCGACGACGACCTCCTTGCTGACCCGGACCGCGAGCGGCCCGTTCGCAGCGATGGCGGCGGCCAGCTCCCGCGCTCCGTCCAGGGCGCCGCCGGGCGCGGTGAGCCGGTTGACCAGGCCGTACGCGTGTGCCTGCGAGGCGTCGAGGAAGCCGCCGGTCAGGGCGAGTTCCATGGCGATCTGGTACGGCAGGCGCTGCGGAAGCCGCAGCAGCCCGCCCCCCGCCGCGACCAGTCCGCGCTTCACCTCGGGCAGCCCGAACCGGGCGTCGTCGGCGGCCACGATCAGATCGCAGGCGAGGGCGAGTTCACAGCCACCGGCGAGCGCGTACCCCTCGATCGCCGCGATCAGCGGCTTGCGCGGCGGCGCGTCGGTGAGCCCGCCGAAGCCGCGCCCCTCGACGCTGGGCAGCTCGCCGCGCAGGAAGGCCTTGAGGTCCATCCCGGAGCAGAACGTGCCGCCCGCCCCGGTGAGGATGCCGACGCTCAGGTCGTCACGCCCGTCCAGCTCGTCGAGCGCGGCGGCGACCCCCTCGGCGACGGCGAGGTCGACGGCGTTGCGGGCCTCGGGACGGTCGAGGGTGATGACGGCGACGCTGTCGGAGAAGTCGGTGCGGACCACGTCGGACATGGGGCGACTCCGTAGAGGGTGGGTGGGTGGGTGCGAGGTGCGGAAGGACGGGACCGGTTGGTGGGTCGGCGGATCGGCGGGGCGGCGCGGGCAGGGCGACAACTCGCCGACTTGTCAGCCAAGTTGAGGCACCCCGCGTACACCGCGTACACCAAATACGTCCTACTTCGGCGCCATCCGGATCGCCCCGTCCAAGCGGATGACCTCGCCGTTGAGCATCGGATTGGCCACGATGTGCCCGACCAGGGAGGCGAACTCGTCCGGAGTGCCGAGGCGCGGCGGGTGCGGCACCTGGCGGCCGAGCGAGTCGCGCACCTCCTGCGGGGCCTTCCCGAGCAGCGGGGTGTCGAAGATGCCGGGCGCCACCGTCGACACCCGGATCTGCCGGCCGGCCAGGTCACGCGCGATGGGCAGGGTCATGCCGACGATGCCGCCCTTGGACGCCGAGTACGCGGCCTGCCCGATCTGTCCGTCGAAGGCCGCGATCGAGGCGGTGTTGACGATGACGCCGCGGTCGCCGTCCAGTGGTTCGTTGTCGGCCATCCGCGCCGCGGCCAGGCGGATCACGTTGAACGTGCCGATCAGGTTGACCGTGACCACCTTGGTGAACTGCTCCAGCGGGTACGGGCCGTCCCGGCCGACCGTACGGGCCGAGCCGCCGATCCCCGCGCAGTTGACGACCACGCGCAGCGGGTCCTGCGCCACCGCTGCGTCGACGGCCCGCGTCACGTCCTGCTCGTCGGTCACGTCCCCCGCGACGAACTCGGCCCGTTCGCCCAACTCCTTGGCCACGGACGGGCCTTCGGAGCTCGGCAGGTCGAAGAGGACCACGTGGGCGCCGGACGCCAGGAGCTCGCGTGCGGTGGCCAGACCGAGGCCGGAGGCGCCACCGGTGACCAGAGCCGAAACACCTTCGGTACGCATGGACTTCCCCACTTTCTGCCCGGTCTTCCCGGTGGCGAGAGCCAGTTCTTCGCGGTGAGTGCCTGTGCTTATCGCGGTGGTGAGTACCCCCGGCGGCCCCTGTCGGCGCCGCACCCGATCTGTTAACTTAACGATCGTTCAGCAAATGTCGTCCTCAGGCAACCACAGGCCCCAGAGGGTGTCAACGGGCCGGACGACGCGTACGGAAAGGACGACCGTGACTCTCGAGATCACCGGCACGACGCAGTGGCAGGCCTGGCAGGACCGCGTCCTTCCCCCGGTCGAGCGCGTCCGCGACGGGCTCTGGTCCATCCCCGTCCCGATCCCGGACAACCCGCTGCGCTACGTCCTGGTGTACGCCCTGGAGTCCGGCGACGGCGTCGCCCTCGTCGACGCAGGCTGGCCCGCCGAGACCTCCTGGCAAGCCCTCTGCGACGGCCTCGCGCAGATGGGCACCGCCGTCGAGCACGTCAAGGCCGTCCTCGTCACCCACAACCACGCCGACCACCTGGGCCTCGCCGGCCGGGTCCGCGAGGCCTCCGGCGCGTACGTCGCCCTGCACGCCCTGGACGCCGCCCCGTTGGGCGCCCGCGAGGTGTGGCGTACCGACCTGCTGCACCACCTCACCCGCCACGGCATGCCCGCACCCGAGGCCGCCGGCACCGTGGACGCCCTGAACGTCGACCTGCTCTTCGGCGCACCCGAACCCGATGTACTGCTGCAGGACGAGGAGCGCGTCAGGCTGCCCGACCTGGACCTGACCGTCCTCTGGACCCCCGGCCACAGCCCCGGCCACTCCTGCTTCCACGAGCCGCGCCGCCGCCTGCTGTTCTCCGGCGACCATGTGCTGCCCCGCATCACCCCGGCCGTAGGCGTGTACGCGCGGACCGTCGGCGACCCGCTCGCGGACTTCCTGGCCTCCCTCGACCGGCTCGAACGGTACGAGGTGGAGGAGGTGCTGCCCGCCCACGAGTACCGCTTCCGGCGCCTCGACCAGCGGCTCGTCCAGATGGCCCGGCACCACACCGAACGCCTCGCCGAGACGTACGCGGCCGTGCGCGCGGCCCCGGGCGCCACCGCCTGGGAACTCGCCGCCGAGCTCGAATGGTCGCGCCCCTGGGGGCGGTTCGGCATCCAGCAGCGCCGCTTCGCCCTGGGCGAGACCCTGGCCCATCTCACCCTCCTGCGGGCCAGGCGGGAGATCACCGCGAGCGACAGCGAACCGACACGCTGGCACGTGGCGCTAGCTTAACGATCGTTCGACTCGGTGTCTGACCACTCTCGAGAAGAGGCTGCCGTGCGCCGTTCGGTGTTCGACGAGGATCACGAGGCGTTCCGCGCGACACTGCGGGACTTCATCGCGAAGGAGGTCGTGCCCGTCCACCACGAGTGGGAGGAGCAGGGGCATCCGCCACGGGACTTCTACCGCAGGCTGGGCGACCTCGGTGTGCTCGGCGTCCAGGTGCCCGAGGAGTTCGGCGGCGCCGGGCAGGCCAGCTTCAAGTTCGCGGCCGTCGCCACCGAGGAGACCACCCGCGCCGGGGTGTCCTTCGGCAACTACTCGGTGCACACCAATCTGATCCTGCCGTACCTCATGGCGTACGCGAACGAGGAGCAGAAGCGGCGGTGGCTGCCCGGCTTCGCGAGCGGCGCGCTCATGACCGCGATCGCCATGACCGAACCCGGCACCGGCTCCGACCTCGCCAACATCCGGACCAGCGCCGAGCTCTCGCCGGACGGCACGCACTACGTCCTGAACGGCGCCAAGACGTTCATCACCGGCGGCGTCCTCGCCGACCTCGTGCTCGTCGTCGCCCGCACCACCCCGTACGACCCGGAGAACCGCAGGGCGGGCCTGTCCATCCTCTGTGTGGAGTCCCGCAGCGAGGGGTTCGCGGTCGGGCGGAAGCTGCGGAAGATCGGGCTCAAGGCCTCCGACACCGCCGAGCTGTCCTTCACCGACGTCAAGGTGCCTGCCCGGAACCTGCTCGGCGAGGAGGGCGCGGGCTTCTCGTACCTCTCGCACAACCTGCCGCAGGAGCGACTGACCATCGCGCTCGGCGGGGCCGCGACCGCCGCTGCGGCGCTGCGCTTCGCGACCGGCTACGTGCGCGAGCGCACCGTCTTCGGCAAGCCCGTCGCGCACTTCCAGAACACCAAGTTCGTGCTCGCCGAGTGCGCCACCGAGGTCACGGCCGCCCAGCTCATGGCGGACCGCGCCCTGGAGCTGCACGACGAGGGCGAGCTGACCGTCGCCGACGCGGCCAAGGCCAAGCTGTTCTGCACGGAGACGGCGGGCCGGGTCATCGACAAGTGCCTGCAGCTGCACGGGGGTTACGGGTACATCACCGAGTACCCCATCGCCCGGCTCTACGCCGACACCCGGGTCTCGCGCATCTACGGCGGGACCAGCGAGGTCATGAAGACCATCATCGCCAAGTCCCTCGGCCTCTGAGGGCCGCGCCCGCCCCCTTCTCCTTGTCCGGCATTCGCAGGTCCGACGCCTGAGGAGAGCCCCATGCGTGACGCGGTCATCGCCGAGAGCACCCACATGAAGGACCACGGCATCCGCTACGGACCGCAGTCCACGTACGAGGGCGGCGGCATGGCCAACGCGACGGTCCCGGAGCTGATCTGACGGCTCCTCCGTCGGTGGCGTGCGGTCTGACCAGGCCGTACGTTGGCGAATCGGGCGGTGAGCGGGTACACCTGGGGAAGCGCAGAGGGGTCCCGAGGATCCCCTCCGGCGCCCCGGCCCACGGTTTCCCGATGCGCACCCCCGCACCCGCGCGGCGCGCCCCGCCCTGAGTGGAGGACCCTCATGCCCGCCGCCCCCACCCCGCGCGACCGCGTCGCCGCCCGGATCGACGCGTACAAGGACCGGCTCGTCGAGCTCAGCCACGCGCTGCACGACGACCCGGAGACCGCCTTCGAGGAGGCCCGCGCCGCCGAGCGCGTCGCCACGCTCCTCGAGGAGGCCGGTTTCACCGTGCGGCGCGGCGCCTGCGAACTGCCGACCGCGCTCACTGCCACGTACGGCGTCGGCGACCTGACCATCGGCGTGTGCGCGGAGTACGACGCGCTGCCGGAGCTCGGCCACGCCTGCGGGCACAACGTGATCTGCGCGGCGGGCGTCGGCGCCGCGATCGCGCTCACGGCCGTCGCGGACGAGCTGGGGTTCCGCGTGAAACTCCTCGGCACCCCGGCCGAGGAGGAGGGCGGCGGCAAGGTGCTGATGCTGGAGCGCGGCGCCTTCGACGACGTCACCGTGGCGATGATGGTGCACCCCGAGCCCGGGGACACCGTGGACCCGCGCGGCTCCAGCACCGCCGTCGGCCGCTTCGAGGCCACCTTCACCGGCCGTGCCGCGCACGCCGCGTCCGCGCCCGAGGCCGGGCTCAACGCCGCCGACGCGGCCGTCGTCGCCCAGGTCGCGATCGGTCAGCTCCGCCAGCAGCTCCGCGACGGCGACCGCATCGCCGGGATCGTCCGCAACGGCGGCGAGCGGACCAACATCATCCCGGAGCGCACGGTCCTGGAGTACGAGGTGCGCACCCCCACCGGCGAAGAGCTGCAGACCCTCCGCGAACGCGTCCTCAACTGCTTCCGCGGCGCCGCCCTCGCCACCGGCACCACCCTCGACGTACGCCCCACCCAGCCCGACTACGTGGAGCTGCGGCACGACCCCGCCCTGATGGAGGCGTACGCGCGCAACCTGCGGGCCACCGGCCGTGACGTGCCCGAGCCGGGCCCCGTCCCGCGCGGCACGGGCGCCTCCACCGACATGGGCAACGTCACCCACGCCCTGCCCGCCATCCACCCCGGGATCGGCATCGACGGCGCCGAGGGCACCCCGCACACCCGGCAGTTCGCCGTCGACGCCGCGAGCCCCGCCGCCGACGAGGCCGCCCTGACCGGGGCCCTCGCGATGGCGTGGACGGGCCTCGACCTCGCGGCCGACCCGGACTGGCGAGCCCGCGCCCTGGCCGCACGCCGGGCCTGAGCCCGCGTCCCGGCGCGTCCGACGACAGGAAGCCGACCTTGATAGAACGATCGTTCAGGCGGCTAGGATGCCCGGTGACCGGATCCGAGACATGAGGAGGACACCGGTGCGAGGAACAGGCCGGCAGGCCATCCTGGACGCCGCCCGGGAGGAGTTCGGGGAGCGCGGGTACGCCGCCGTGTCCATCCGCGACATCGCCCGCCGGGCCGGCGTGAGCCTGTCGGCGATGTACCACTACTACACCGGCAAACAGGACCTGCTGCACGCCCTCGTGAACGGCAGCGGCCAGGCCTACTTCGACTCCTGCCGCAAGGAGTTGGAGTCCGCGGGCGACGACCCGGGCGAGCAGCTCGCCGCGGTGGTGCGGGCCACCGTGCGCTACCGCGCGGAGTACCGACTGGAGAGCAGTCTGACGCTCGCCGAGTGGCGCAGCATGTCCGAGGAGCAGGTGGAGGAGTTCCGGGGCCGGCAGTTCGACGGCACGCGGATGTTCAAGGAGATCATCGAGGACGGCGTGGAGCAGGGCGTCTTCCGCACGCCGCACCCCCAGGACGCCCGCCGCGGCGTCATCGCGATGTGCAACGCCGTCGCCCAGTGGTACCGCGAGAGCGGCGAGGAGAGCGTGGCCGACCTCGCCGAGCGCTACGTGGAACTGGCCCTGGTCCTCGTCGAGTACCGCCCGGCGGCCCGCCGCTCCCGCCCGGCCAGGTCATCCTCCTGACATACGGTCAGAAACGGTCAGAACCCTTTCGTACGCAGGGAATTGCGCCGGGAGGGAACGTGGAGGGACGGTGGAGGGGCGCTGGAGGGGCGGTCACTTCACGGCCCACTCGCCCGTGAACTCCGGCTCCCGCTTCTCGTTGAACGCCGCGAGGGCGGCCGGTGCGTCCTGCGTGGCGAAGTTGACGGTCTGGGCGCGCGCCTCGTTCGTGAGGGCGTCGCGCAGAGTGCGGTCGACGCCCTCGTTGAGCAGGGCCTTGTTCTGGGCCTGGGCGACCGGCGGCCCCGCCGCGAGCCGACGCCCCAGGTCCGCGACGAACGCGTCCAGCTCCTCGGCCGCCACCAGCCACGTGACCAGGCCGAGCCGCTCGGCCTCCGCCGCGTCGATCATCTCGGCGAGCAGCGCCAGGCGTTTGGCCTGCTGGAGCCCGACGAGCCGGGGCAGCTGCCAGGACCCGCCGAAGTCGACGGAGAGGCCGCGGCGCGCGAAGATCTGCGAGAACCGGGCCCGGGGCGACGCCACCACCAGATCGCAGCCGAGCGCCAGATTCCACCCGGCCCCGACCGCCACCCCGTCCACCTTCGCGACCGTCGGCTTGGGCAGCTCGTGCAGCAGCAGCGCGATGTCGTTGATCTTCCGCATCCGGTGCAGGGGATGCGGCGGCGCACTCTCCCCGGCCCGGGCGGACAGGTCGGCCCCGGCGCAGAAATCGCCGCCCGCGCCGGTCAGTACGACCGCCCGTACGTCCGGATCCGTGCCCGCGCCGGCCAGCGCCTCCCCGAGCGCGGACCACAGCACGGGGTCCAGGGCGTTCTTCCGCCGAGGGCGGTTCAGGGTCAGCGTCAGGACGCCTTCGGTGCGTTCGCTCAACAGAACGGGCTCGTCGGACACGACCCCCACCCTTCCCAACGCGGCAGAAACGCTCGCAAGTTATCGAACAGTCGTTAAGTAGGTCAACGGCCAGGACCGAAGCGCGCACCCCGGCACCCGCACCAGAGGGAAGGAGGCCGCACGAGGGGGCAGGTCGGGGCCGGGACGCGACGGCCGGGACGGCATACTGCGGTGGCGGGCCGCCAGGCCCGCCACCGGGGTCGCCCACACGTCAATCACCACCGGGGTCGGGAAGACTGGGACACATGGCTATGCACGGATCCGCGCGCCGGGGGTCGAGTCCGCCGGCCCAGCCGCGGGGACAGAACGAGCCGCCGGTACGGGCCTCGGGGTGGCGCCGGCGCCTGCTGAACGCACGGAGCGTCGCCAGTCAGGTCTTCCTGCTGCAGCTCGCGATCGTCGTGATCCTCGTCGTCGCCACGCTGCTCGTCATCGTCGTCCAGGTCCGGAACCAGGCCAACGACCAGGCCCGGGACGAGGTGCTCGTCTCCGGTGAGACGTTCGCCAACGGTCCGGGCATGGTGGCGGCCCTGGAGAGCCCCGACCCCACGGCGGTCCTGCAGCCCCGCGCCGAGGCGGTCCGTGAGCGCTCCGGGCTCGACGCGGTGGTGGTGACCGACACCGACGGCATCCGCCTCACGCACCCCGACCCCGAGCAGATCGGCAAACCGTTCATCGGCACCATCGAGCCCTCGCTCGAAGGACGCACCACCGTCGAGAACGCCGAGGGCCCGATGGTGCCCGGGGGAGACACGGACGTCGTCCAGTCGGTGGTGCCCGTCCTGCGGGCGGACGGCTCGGTCGCCGGGATCGTGTCCACCTCCGTCACCGTCAAGCACGTCAACCGGGACGTGGCGGGCCGCCTGCCCGTGCTGCTCGGCACCGCGGGCGGCGCCCTCATCGTGGCGGCCGGCGGCTCGGGCCTGGTCAGCAGGCGCCTCAAGCGCCAGACACACGGGCTCGGACCCGCCGAGATGACGCGGATGTACGAGCACCACGACGCGGTCCTGCACTCCGTCCGCGAAGGCGTCCTGATCGTCGGCGCCGACGGCCGGCTGCTCCTCGCCAACGACGAGGCCCGCCGGCTCCTCGACCTCCCCGCCGACGCGGAACGCCGCCGGACCACCGACCTGGGCCTCGCCCCCGCCACCGCCCGGCTCCTCACCTCCGGCGAGTCCGTCACCGACGCCGTGCACCGGGTCGGCGACCGGCTCCTCGCCGTCAACGTCCGGCCCGTCGGCCGCCACGGCGGCCCGGCCGGCAGCGTCGCCACGCTGCGCGACTCCACCGAGCTGCGCGCCCTCGCCGGCCGCGCCGAACTCGCCCGGGAACGCCTCCAACTCCTCTACGACGCCGGGGTGGGCATCGGCACGACCCTCGATGTGGCCCGCACCGCCGAGGAGTTGACCGAGGTCGCCGTGCCCCGGTTCGCGGACTTCGCCACCATCGAGCTGCTCGACGCCGTGATGCGCGGCGACGAACCGGACGACACCGACGCCCCCATGCGCCGGATCGCCGTGCGCGGCATCCAGGACGACCCGCCGCTGTACCCGGCCGGCGAGTCCATCCGCTTCGTGCCCGGCAGCCCCATGTTCCAGGGGCTCGCGACGGGGCACGGTGTGCTCGCCGCGGACCTCGCCGCGTCCGAGGGCTGGCGCGCCCAGGACCCGGAGCGGGCGCGGCGCGTCCTGGACCACGGCATCCACTCCCTGATCTCGGTGCCGCTGCGGGCCCGCGGGGTCGTCCTCGGCTCGGCCAACTTCTGGCGCTCCGAGCAGGAGTCCTTCACGCCGGACGACGTGTCGTTCGCCGAGGAACTCTCCGCCCGCGCCGCCGTGTCCATCGACAACGCCCGCCGGTACGCCCGCGAGCACACCGTCGCCGTCACGCTGCAGCGCAGCCTGCTTCCGCACGCCCTGCCCGAGCAGTCCGCGCTGGAGGTCGCCCACCGCTATCTGCCCGCCGAGGCCGGGGTCGGGGGTGACTGGTTCGACGTGATCCCGCTGCCCGGCGCCCGCGTCGCGCTCGTCGTCGGCGACGTCGTCGGCCACGGCCTGCACGCCGCCGCCACCATGGGCCGCCTCCGTACCGCCGTGCACAACTTCTCCGCCCTGGACCGCGCACCGGACGAAGTCCTCGGCCACCTCGACGAGTTGGCCGCCCGCATCGACGCCGACGAGACCGACCCCGAGGGCGTCGGCGCGGGCATGATGCTCGGCGCCACCTGCCTCTACGCGATCTACGACCCGGTCAGCGGACGCTGCACCCTCGCCCGCGCCGGACACCCAGGCCCCGTCGTCGTCCACCCCGACGGCCGGTCGGAGTTCCCCGACGTACCGGTCTCCCCGCCGCTCGGCCTCGGCGCAGGCATGCCCGTCGAGACCGCCGAACTCCAGCTCGCCGAGGGCAGCACCCTCGCCCTCTACACCGACGGCCTGGTCGAGGACCGCCGCCGCGACCTGGAGATCGGCTTCGACCTCCTGCGGGGCGCCCTGGCCGAGACCGTGGACCGCAGCCCGGACGAGGTCTGCCAGGTCGTCCTCGACACCGTCCTGCCCGAGCAGCCCGCCGACGACGTCGCGCTCCTCGTGGCCCGTACGCGCCGGATTCCACCGGAACGCGTCGCCGAATGGGACGTACCCGACGACCCCGCCGCCGTCTCCCGCGTCCGCGCCGACGTCACCCGCAAGCTCGCGGACTGGGGCCTGGACGAGGCCGCGTTCGCCACCGAACTGATCGTCAGCGAACTCGTCACCAACGCCATCCGCTACGGCACCGAACCGATCAGTCTGCGCCTCCTGCACGACCGCAACAGCCTGATCTGCGAGGTCTCCGACGGCTCCAGCACCTCACCGCACCTGCGCCGCGCCAAGAGCACCGACGAGGGCGGCCGCGGCCTGTTCCTCGTCGCCCGCTTCGCCCACCGCTGGGGCACCCGCTACACCGGCCGCGGCAAGGTCATCTGGACCGAGCAGTCCCTCCACCACGCGAACCACGCCGCGGCGACGGACTCGGAGGAGACCCTGCTCGACCAGTGGGGGGACGACTCGGGGTTCTGACTCGGGGTTCTGATTCGGGGTTCTGACTCGCGGTTCTTAGGGGAGCAACGCATTGGCCCGTACGGAGATGAGGCGCGCCCGACTACCCCACGAACCGCGCCAGTTGGGCCAACGACGACGCGATCCCCGCCTCGTGGTCGGCCCGCTCGATCCCCGGCGGCACGTCCGTCGCGGTGACCGTCACCTCCGTGCCGCCCGCCGCCTCCACGCACTCCCAGGTCATTGTCATGGTGCCCGCGTACGACGGGTCGTCGGACGTGAACTCCACGCGCTGCACGACGCGTTCGGGCGGCACCAGATCGGCGAACGCGATGTCCGCCACGTCCGTCGCCGCTGTGGTCTTGCCGGCGGGCCTGCCGGGGCTGCCGCTCGCGTCGAGGTAGGTGAGCACCATCCGGAAACCGCCGCCGGGGCGCGGGTCCCAGTGCTCGATGCGGCCGCTCATCCCCTCGGGCGGCAGCCACGTCTCCAGCGCACCGCGGTCCACGAGCGCGTGGTAGACGGATTCCCGTGGAGCGTCGATCCAGCGGCCGACACGGTCAGTTCTGGTCATGGTCCGAGATTATGGGTACGTCCCCGCCCGTACGTACGAAGGACCCCGGATGTCCGACAGCGCCCCGCCGCACCCCGAACGCTGGCTTTACCTCGGCAGCCTCGCGGCGCTCGCCGGCTTCGCCGTGTTCGCGTTCGGCTGGGTGTTCGCGGTGTGCGCGGGCGGGCTGATCGGCGGTGGGCTGCTCGTCGTGTCCGCCGTGCGACGCGGCGCGTCCGCCCTACGGGAAGGGCGGACGCGCCGCGCCCGGCTGAGCTTCGCCGTGGCGACGGCACCGGTGGCGTTCCTCGGGCTGCTCGTCTCCTGGAGCGTCGGCGCGTTCTCCGGCGCCCTGGACGTGGGCGAGGCCTGCGTCACGCAGCAGCAGCACTACGACTCCGCGTACCGCGCGCAGCACGCGGCCGAGATGAACCAGCCGTTCCCGCTGCGCAACGCCTGCAACGCCGACTACGACCTCGTGCCCGGCTGGGTCAACCCGGCGGTCGTGCTCTTCGCCGCACTTCTCGTGGCCTCCCTCTCCGTCCTGGCCGCCGGGTTCGTCCGCCTGCTCCTCAACAGGCGCTCACATGCGATCAGTTGAGGCGCGAGCGACCCTCACCTGCCCTTGGCCCGGCGCGACCAGCTCCGCGAACACCCCGCCCGCGGCGACCAGTTCGTCGTACGTGCCCTGCTCGGTGACGTGGCCGTCCTGCATCAGCGCTCGGCCTGACTCGGTGTGGATCGAGGTACCCGCTCAGCCGGACGGTTCCTGCGGCTCCGGGTGGTTCGAGAGCTGTTGCTGCTGTTCGCCCCTGCGGCCGGTGCCCGCCTCGTCGGTGTCCGGCACGTCCTCGTGCGACGCCTCCGAGTCCTCGTCCTCCGGGTCGCCGTCCGGTGTCGGGACGTCCCAGTGGTCGGCCTTCTCTTGGCCGGTCTCGTGGCCGGTCTCGTTGTCGTCCGGTGCGGCCTGCTGGTCCTGCGGGTCGTGCGGTACGGCGTCGGGCTCGCGCGCCGAGGTCTGCGCGGGCTCCCGGTCGACGGGCATGGGGACTCCCTTCAGGGCCCGGGCTGTACGTGCGCCGGGCTTCACGGCCCGGGGTGTACGTACGCCGGGCTCACGGTGCGGTGAGGTGCGGTGCGGTGCTCGGGCGGCTGCGGTCAGTCGGCGGTCAGTCTGCGGTCAGTGGCCCTTTTCCCGGCGGCCGGCCTTCGCGGCCTTCGCCGCCGCCTCCGCCTGACGTGCGGCCTCGGACTCCCGGCGCCCCTGCTCCTTCAGCTCCTCGCGGTGGAGCGCGACACCGTCGGTGTGCTTCTTCGCGGCCTTGATCCGGGCGAGCTTCGCCCGGACGACGTCCATCTGGTTACCCATCGTGCTTCCGACTCCCTCTGCTTCGTTCCCGCGCGTACGGCGGGGGCGCCCCCGAGGCGACGGGGGTCAGCGCCCGAGCGCGCGCTTGAGTTCCTGCTTGTTCATCGAGGAGCGGCCCTCGATGTTCTTCTTCTGGGCCTCGGCGTAGAGCTGGTCCTTCGTCGGCCCCTGCGCGCCGGAGTGCGAGCGCTGTCCGCCTCGCTCCGGGGCGGACTTGGGGTCCTGGGTCGAGGTCCGGCTCGCCGTACGGGACTCGCCGGAGCGGGCCCGCTCCTTGTTCACGGTGCGGGCGGCGATCTCCTCGGCCCGCTTCTCCGAGACTCCGTGTTCCTTGGCGTTCTCCTTGATGTGCTCGTACTGTCGCTCGCGTTTCGCGCTCGAACCTGCAGGCATGCCGTTCTCCTGACCTGTTGATGAGACTGCGCGGCGGGGCTGCGACGGATCTGCTCTCGCCGGACGGGTCTCCTCGTACGGGTCTCCTCCGCCGCGCCGGGTACCCCGCGCAGGCAGGGCCAACCAGCCCTGGCCCATGCGGACCGGCACGGACGCGCACGGATTCCGCCTGCGGCTGAGGCGTGCCGTAGTTCTGCTGTTCCCGGGTTCGCATCCCACTGTGCGCTTCTGTGTCCAACGCAGCAAACGCGCGCCAAAACCGCTGGTCACAGGCGTACGCGCGACGGTCGCAAGCGGTCCTGCCTACGGTGGAAGGGCGGGGCGGGCATCCACACCACACGAAGGGTGGTCCCCCATGTTCGACGAGTCGCTCGCCCTGCTCCGCCACGGCTACGCCTGGCTCCCCGACCTCACTCGCCGTCAGGCGCCGGGCCCCGTCCGCACCCGGCTGCTCGGCAAGCCCGCCGTCGCCCTGCGCGGCCCGGAGGCGGTGCGGTTCTTCTACGACGAGGACCATGTACGCCGCCGTACCGCACTGCCCGAACCCGTCCTGAGCACCCTCTTCGGCAAGGGCGCCGTGCACACCCTCGACGGCCCCGAACACCGCACACGCAAGGAACTCTTCGTCGGCCTGCTCAAGGAACGGGCCGCCGTCAAGGACCTGACCGAGCACGTGACCGTCGAGTGGGAGCGCGCACTCGGCGAGTGGCGCGCCCGCTCCCGCGTACACCTCTTCGACGAGGCCGGCCTGCTCCTCACCCGAGCCGTCTGCACCTGGGCGGGCGCCCCGCTCGCCGACCAACCGGAGCGGGACGTACGGGAGTTGGCGCGCGATCTGGCCGCCATGGTCGACGGATTCGCCACGCCCGGCCCCCGGCACTGGCGGGCCAGGCGCGCCCGCAGCCGCCAGGAGGAACGCCTCGCCACGCTCGTCGACGAACTGCGCCGCAGGGCCCTGGCCGAACAGGCCCCGGCCGTCACCTCCTCCCACGAGGTCGTACGGGCGGTCGCCGCCCACCGGGACGCCGACGGCGCACCGCTGGACGCGCGCACCGCGGCCGTGGAGATCCTGAACGTCCTCTGCCCCACGGCCGCGATCGCCTGGTACGCCGCCTTCGGCGCCCACGCCCTGCACCGGCACCCCGAGCTGCGCGAGCCGCTGGCCCGCGACCGCGACGGGTACGGCCGCGCCTTCGCCCACGAGGTGCGCCGCTTCTACCCCTTCGCGCCGTTCGTCGCCGGTATCGCACTGAGCCGCGTCGAGTGGCACGGCGAGCCCGTCCCCGAGGGCGCGCTCGTCCTCCTCGACCTCTACGGCCAGAACCACGACCCCCAACTCTGGCAATCCCCTTACGTGTTCGACCCCACACGCTTCACCGGCCGCGAACCGGCCCGCGACGAGCTCGTCCCGCAGGGCGGCGGCGAGGCGACCACCGGCCACCGCTGCCCCGGCGAGGACATCACGGTCGCCGTGCTCGCCGCCCTACTGCCCCGCCTCGCCCGGCTCGACTACGACGTACCGGCCCAGAACCTCCACATCCCCCTGCACCGGATACCGACCCGACCGCGCAGCGGATTCGTCATGGCCCATGTGAGGTGAGAACACCCGGCCCTCTCCGGGGACTGATGCCCGGAACCCCTCCCGGCCCTCCTGCGCCCACGCCCTCGGCGCGGCGAACCAACCGCCCTACGTGCGACGACGTACGACCAGCGGCGGGCGGTCGATGATCTCGACGTACACGATCCGCCCGTGCACCACGTCGAGGGTGAGCATCCCCTGTTCCGGCAGGAGCGGCACGCACCGGTGCCCGGCTCCGAACGGCTGCCCCGCAGGGTGGTCCGAGGTGCGGATGCTCTGACCCAACTCCCCGATGAGCTCAGGGTGGACGTCGCGGACCAGGGGTGGTTCCTCAGGCATGCGGGGAAGGTAGCCGGGACGGCGGCCGGGGGGCGCCGGATTTTCGTCGGCGCGGCGCGCCAGGAGTTCTGGTCGGACACCGTGATCCCCAGGTCGCCCTACAAGACGTGGCGCATGTGCCACAGCGACTCCCACAGCTTGTCCAGGCTCTCCCGCGGGCCACCTCCTCCTCCTCCTCGCCCTCCTGAGCCATGCCACCGTCCAGCCGCCCGACGCTCCAGGTGGCAGGCGGCGGTGCGCCCAAATCCGGCACGGAGGCCGGCAGACCCGAGACGTGAGCGACGGAGGAGGGGCCCTCAGGCGGACTCGGAACCAGCAGCCCCGGATGCCCCGGAAGCCCCGCTCTCCAAGGCCCCGCTCATGTGCGCGCACCGCTTCCCCCGCTCGGTGAACTCGATGCCCGTCTCCTCGGAGAGCGCGGCGAAGAACCCCCGCCCCTGGGCGGACTGCCGTGACGTGGACCAGTGGTAGCCGGGGGCCCGGTCGGCGATGAGGGTGAGGGCCTCGCGCCCGACGCCGCGGCCCTGCCAGTGCGTGGCGACGGCGATGTTGGCGACGAACACGGCCGCGCAGACCGCGCACGTCTGGTGGTCGAGCTGTCCCACGGTCCGTTCGTCCGCGTCGAGGAACATGAGCACGCGCGGCCCTGCCGGGGCACCGGCGGTCACCGTGAGGCGGAAGTGCACGGTGCCGCACGCGGGGGCGTGTGCGGTACGTACCGAACGGAAGCGCCGGTGCAGCCGCTCGCGGAGGGTGCTCATCTCGTACGCCTCGAAGGCTCGTGGAAGCAGTCGGGTCGACCGGCCGGTGGCTCCCGGGAGGTGAGGCCGGTGGCCGTCGGGCGGTGTCCTCGGCAGCCTACGCGCGCCGTGCCGCCGCCGGGCAGGACTTGCGGGTCTTCGTCGCGCCGCCGCGCGGTGCGACGGCGAGCCCAACTCCGGCCGCTGCTCCTGAAGTTCGTGGCCGAACAGCGGCGGAGCCAGGGTGCACCGGCCTGAAGCTGCCGGACCGCCCCCGTACGCCCACGGACGATCCCCCCCCGATGGACCACCGCCGAGCGGCCTCGCAGACCGTACGACGACGGCCGGGTGCGCGACCCGCGCACCCGGCCGTCGGACGCGCCGGGGCTACTCCGCGGCGAACGCCCCCGCCATCCGCAGCCACGGCTCGGCCTCCTCCTTGCGGCTCTGCCGCTCCAGGGTGCGGCCGAGCATCAGATGGGCGTACGCGTCGACCGGGTCCCGTTCGATCACAAGCCGCAACTCGGCCTCCGCGCGGCCCAGTTGCGCCGAGTGGTAGTACGCGCGGGCGAGGAGCATCCGGGCGGCCGTGTGCTCGGGGAACTCCTCGACCACCTCGACGAGCAGCCGCGCCGCCGCCGCGTACCGCTTCTCCCCGAAGAGCAGCCCGGCGCGCTCCCAGCGCTCCACCGTCGACTCCTCGCGGCCGACGGCGCCCTCGGGCCCGTCGTCGAAGAGGTGCAGCGCACCGGCCCAGCGGTCCTCGGTCGCCCGCCCGTCGGGGCGCACGCTGTCGAACCTGTCGAACCTGTCGATCCGGTCGGTCATGGCGGTTCCTCCTGTACGTCGCCGCCTGCGGGCTACTCGGCCTGGAGTGCGGCGAGTTGCTCCTCGAACGGCACCACCTGAAAGTCGTCTCCCGTACCGCCCGAGCGCGGCGCGTGGTGCACGGCGCCGCCCGTCATGAGGCCTGCCAGCTCGCCCGCGGCCCGCTGGATCCGGCCGTCGAGGCCCGCCGCGCCCCAGTCCTCGGAGGCGGCGTACACCGCGGTCGGCACGGTCATGGCCCGCAGATACCCGAACAGCGGGCGCAGCGCGTGCTCCAGGACGAGCGAGTGCCGCGCGCTGCCGCCGGTCGCGGCGAGCAGCACCGGCTTCCCGCTGATGGCGTCCTTGTCGAGCAGGTCGAAGAACGACTTGAACAGCCCGCTGTACGAAGCGGAGAACACGGGCGTGACCACGATCAGGCCGTCCGCCGACGCCACCGCGTCGAAGGCGTCCGACAGGGCCTTCCCCGGGAAGCCGCTGGTGAAGTTCTGCGCGATCTCCCTCGCGAGCTCCCGCACCTCGACGACCTCGACGTCCACGGCGGCCTCGACATCCACGGCGGCCTGCGCGCCCACGGCCGCCGCGAGCCGGTCGGCGAGCAGCCGGGTCGACGACGGGACGCTCAGCCCGGCCGATACGACGGTCAGCTTCATGCGACGGTCACTCCTTCTTCGGCCGATTCCTCGACGGATTCCTCGACGGATTCCTCGACGGTTTCCTCGGCGGCTTCCTTGGCGGCGAGCAGCGAGGCGTGGGTCGGCGCGTCGGGCACGCCCGCGGGCCGCAGCTTGGCGAACTCCTCGCGCAGGACCGGCACGACCTCCTCGCCGAGCAGGTCGATCTGCTCCAGGACGGTCTTGAGCGGCAGCCCCGCGTGGTCCATCAGGAACAGCTGGCGCTGGTAGTCGCCCGCGTACTCCCGGAACGACAGGACCCGCTCGATCACCTGCTGCGGGGAGCCTACGGTCAGCGGTGTCTGCCGGGTGAAGTCCTCCAGGCTCGGCCCGTGTCCGTACACGGGCGCGTTGTCGAAGTACGGGCGGAACTCCCGTACCGCGTCCTGCGAGTTCTTGCGCATGAACACCTGGCCGCCGAGGCCGACGACGGCCTGCTCGGGGGTGCCGTGGCCGTGGTGCGCGTACCGCGTGCGGTACAGCTCGATCATCTTCTTGGTGTGGCTCGCCGGCCAGAAGATGTTGTTGTGGAAGAACCCGTCACCGTAGTACGCGGCCTGCTCCGCGATCTCCGGCGAGCGGATGGAGCCGTGCCAGACGAACGGCGGTACGTCGTCGAGGGGGCGCGGCGTGGACGTGAAGCCCTGCAGCGGCGTGCGGAACCTGCCCTCCCAGTCCACCGTCTCCTCCCGCCACAGGCGGCGCAGGAGCGCGTAGTTCTCGATGGCGAGCGGGATGCCCTGCCGGATGTCCTTGCCGAACCACGGATAGACCGGGCCGGTGTTGCCGCGCCCCATCATCAGGTCCACGCGCCCGTCCGCGATGTGCTGGAGCATCGCGAAGTCCTCGGCGATCTTCACCGGGTCGTTGGTGGTGATGAGGGTGGTGGAGGTGGAGAGGATCAGCTTCTCGGTCCGCGCCGCGACGTACCCGAGCATCGTGGTCGGGGACGACGGCACGAACGGCGGGTTGTGGTGCTCGCCGGTCGCGAAGACGTCGAGGCCGACCTCCTCGGCCTTCAGCGCGATGGCGATCATCGCCTTGATCCGCTCGCGCTCGGTCGGCGTGCGTCCCGTGGTCGGGTCCTGCGTGACGTCTCCGACAGTGAAGATCCCGAACTGCATGGGAGCCACCTCCGTGTGGGTCGGCATCGGCTATTAGTTGATTATTCAACTAGCACGCTCAGCGTACCAGTCCGCGGAGATATTCCCTGGGTCGGGGCGCTGGAGAAAACCCCAGGTCAGCAGCTATGTCAGGTCGAGCCGGCCGGTTCTGCCCCAGCCGCCCGCCGCAGGTGCTCGGCCAGCGCCTCGACCGCCTCCGGATGCGGGCTCTCGCCGACGCCCCGGGCAAGGAGATGGGTGCGCCGGGCCCAGGGCTCGCGCAGCTCGCACACGTCGAGGGGGAGCCCGGGGTCGACGGCGCGACGCGGCACCACCGCGAGGCCGACGCCCGCCGCGGCCAGCGCGATCAGGGTGTGCAGGCTCGCGACCCGCGTCCGGTGCCGTACCGCCGGGGCGTGCGGGCCCAGGTGCTGGTCGATCCAGCGCTGCAGCGACGACCCCGAGTCGAGCCCGACCAGCGGATGCTCGGCCACCTCGCTGTACGTCACCGACGTACGGCCCGAGAGAATGCCGTCCGCCTGGCCCGCCACCACCAGGGAGTCGTCCCCGAGCGGTTCGAGCCGCAGCCCGCAGTCCCGCGCCTCGTCGTCCACGACCACCCCGAGGTCGCCCTCGCCGTCGGCGAGCAGCCGCACCGTCTCCGGGGTGCGGCACTCGCGCAGCGTCACGTCCACGTCCGGGTGCTCCCGCAGGAACGACACCAGGGCCTGCGGCACGAGCCGGTGCATCGCCGAGCCGCCGCTGAGCAGCGTGAGCGGTGCGGTGGGCGTCCGGCTATAGCTGGCGACGGCGCTCTCCAGGCGGGCCGTCCGGTCGAGTACCTCGCGCGCGTGCCGGGCGAGCGTCGCGCCCGCGGGCGTAGGGCGTACGCCGCGGCGGCCGCGCTCCAGGAGCGTCACCCCCGCGTGATGCTCAAGCGCACGCACCCGCGCACTCGCCGACGGCAGGCTCAGATGCATCCGCCGCGCGCCCGCTGTGATCGAGCCCTCCGTCACGACGTGCAGAAACAGGCGGAGGTCGTCGAGGTCGTAGCGCATGCCGGGCAGCCTAAGGCTGAGCCTTAGGCTGCGTACAGCGATCACGCATTGTGCACGCACCCGTCGCCGGGCGATGCTCGGGCGATGTCCGAGACGCTGCTCGTCCTGCTCGCCGGTACGGTCGCCGGAATGCTGAACTCCGTCGGTGGCGGCGGCACCTTCGTGGCGCTGCCCGCCCTCGTCGCCGTCGGCCTCGCCCCGGTGACCGCCAACGCGGCCTCCACCATCGCGCTCGTGCCCGGGGCGGTGGCGAGCGCCTGGGTCTACCGGCGCGAACTCGCCCCTGTCGGACCTGCGTCCACCCGGACCCTCACCGCGATCAGCGTGCTCGGCGGCGCACTCGGCGCCTTGCTGGTCCTCACCCTGCCCTCGGCGTCCTTCGAGGCGGCCGTGCCCTGGCTGCTCGCCTTCGCCACGCTCGTCCTGGCCTTCGGCAGACGCCTCGCGGGACTGGTGAGCGACGCGCTCGGCAGGCCGCTCGGCATGAGCGCGCGGGCCGTCCTGATCGGTCAGTTCTTCCTGGCCCTCTACGGCGGATACTTCGGCGGAGCCGTAGGCATCATGATGTTCGCCCTGTGGGGCATCGGTCTCGGCCTCGACACCGCGACCAGCAACCCGATGCGGGTCGCGCAGCTCGCCGCCGTCTATCTGAGCGCCACCGGCCTCTTCCTGATCGCCTCGGACGCCCTCGACACCCCGCTGATCCTCGCGGCGATGCTGGTCGGCGCGGTCGCCGGCGGCTTCACCGGCGCCCACATCGCCCGCCGCCTCCCGGACCGCCTGCTGCGCACAGTCATCCTCACCATCGCGATCACGATGACCGTCCTCTACTTCGTACGGGGGTGAGGGCGGGCATGACGCGGTACGAGGAGTACGGGGGGTACGAGGGATACGAGGAGTACGAGCAGCCGGTGTCGAGCGCCGCCGGACCGTGCCAGGACGCGTCCCCGGACCCCCTGCGCGCCCGCCTCGCCGTGGCCCAGGCCGCCTGCGAACTGGCCGAACTCGCCCGCGCCGCCGTCCCGGTGGGCCGCGGCACCCTGCATGCCGACGGCAGCCCCCGCACCCCGGGCGCGACCCTGGCCGAGGCCGCCCGGGTCCTGGACGCGGCCCGCCGGTACGTGACGGCGGCCGAGCGGTACGAACGCCTCGGCGGCACGGGGGCGTGCGTGGACGCATGGTGGCGTACGTACACCGACCTCGCGCCGCACGAGGCCGCCGCCGACCTCGACGACTGGGTGCTGCGGCACGGCGACGGAGCCGAGAGCCATGGCCCGGCACCGGTGTCCGCCGCACTGTGGCCGACGGACACTGGGCGGACGTAGGTTGTGGCGTGGTCTGCGCGAAGGGGCTCCCGGGGGAGGGGAGGGGCGCTAGGCCGCGCCGTCAGGTCGGGGTGGGAGTGACGGCACGGCGGTAGACCTGCCGCGATCCGCCCTCGGGGCCCGGGTCGGCGGCCTCGCCGGGGACGAAGCCGAGCCGCTCGTAGAAGACCCGCGCACCGCTGGCGACGGCCCCGGGGTGGTCGGCGCCGAACGTGACCACGTCGAGGGTCCCCGGCTCCCGTACGAACCTGCGCAGCGCGTCGGCCAGCAGCGCCGAACCGACTCCCTGCCCCCGCACGCGCGCCGAGACGATGAGCCAATCGACGTGGTACGTGGGGGAGTCGGGGCCGAAGAGCAGTCCGCCGACGATCTCCTGGCCGTCGTCGGCGTCGGCGACGAGCGCGGTGGACCGGCGGAGGTGCTCGGTCAGGGCGCGGTGGAATCCGGGCTCGTCGACCATCGGCCCGAACCATCGCTCCACCTGGGCGGCCAGGGAGAGCAGGCCGGGCAGGTCCGGCTCGTACGCGAGTCTGACCCTCATGCGCCGCGGGGGCGATGGGCCCGTACGTCGACGGGGCGGCCGTCGGGGTCGCGCGCGGTCATCGTCCACTGCGCGGGCAGCGTCTCGATCTCGCCGACCGGCCACTCAGCCGCCAGGAGGCGCTCGCGTACCTCGCACAGCTGGGCGTACGTCCCGACGCGCAGTCCCCAGCCCGCCCCGCCCAGGGGATCGGGGCCGGTCGTGGCGGCGGCGGGTGTCTCGACGACCATCAGGTGGTCGTCCCCGCCGACGTCGAGGGCGGCGATCCGGGGGTCGGACGGGGTAGCCGCACGCTCGAAGGCGACTGCGGCCCCGAGGAGTTCCGTGTAGTACGTGACGAGCCGGTCGAGGTCGTCGGTCGCCAGTGTCAGGTGATTGATTCCGAGGAGAACGGCCATGGTCGGGCAACCCTAGTGCAGTCGCGTGCCGAACCACCCGGGAAATAGGGGGAGTTCAGGGGGTGAGGGCGTGTTCGGTGAAGCGGCCGCAGGAGCGGAAACCGAGGCGGCGGTAGACGCGTTCGCCGTCGGTGGCGGCCTGGAGGACCGCGAAAGGGTGGTCCTGGTCGCGGGCCGTCTGGAGGGCGGAGAGCGTGATGGCCGTGCCGTGGCCGCGTCGGCGGTGTGAGGCCAGGGTGCAGATGTTGTAGATACCGGCCACGCCCGCGTGCGAGAGCACTTCGGCCGAGCAGACGGGACGGCCGTCCACATAGCCGACCAGGTAGGTGGCCGGGCAGCGCGCGGCGAGGGCCTGCGGGGCGGCCCGGGTGAAGAAGGTGCGGACGGTGTCGGCGGGCGGGGTCCAGTTCGCGGCGAGCACTGTGGCGTAGTCGGCGAGCTGGTCGGGCGTGGTCACCGCCTGGATGTCCAGTCCCCGGGCGGTGGGCGGCGGCAGGGTGTCGTCGAGCTCGGCCCACATGGCCGTCTCGTGCTCGGACGCGGGCAGACCGGCGGCCGTCAGGCGGGCGGCGAGGTCCGTCGGGGCCGAGGCGGGCCCCACCCACCAGGAGAAGCGGCGGCCGGTGCGCGCCACCGCCCGCGTGGTCTCGGCGATCCGTGCCGCGGCGGTGCCGGGCGTGAACCGTGCCGAGGCGACGATGTTGAAGGTGTCGTCGTCCAGGCCGCTGTCGGCGATCAGGAGGTCACCGCTGTCGGTGACGCTCGCACCGGTCATGTGCCGATGCAGATGACAGGCGTGTTCGGCCAGATTCCGTTCCATCCGGTCCGTCAGGTCGGCTTCGCCGAGGAGAGGGGTGCTCATGGGCCTGATCTCAGCAGTCCCGGGTGCGGGCCGCACGTGGTTTTGGGCCGATCCAGGCCGATTCGTGACGATCCAGGCTGATCCGTGCCGATCCGGGCCGATCCGGGCCGATCGCGCCGTTCGGGAAGAGCCCTCGCCACTACGCCTGGTACCAGAGGGAGACCGCAAGTCCCAGGCCCGCCAAGGCGATTCCGATCCGCAGCGGCTTCTCCGGGAGGCGGCGGACGACGACCGGTCCGAGGCGGCTCCCGGCCAGGCAGCCGAGGCCGAGGGCCGCGGCGGCGGCCCAGTGGACCGGGGCGAGGAAGGCGTAGGCGACCGCGGCCGTGATGTTGGCGGCGCCGGTCGCGATGTTCTTCACCGCGTTGGTCACCGGCAGCGGCTCGCTCGCCGAGAGGGACAGGACGGCGAGCATCAGCACCCCGGCGGCGGCGCCGAAGTACCCGCCGTACAGGCCGACGAGGAGCACCGCGCCGGTGAGGACGTACGACGAGCGGTCGGAGCGGTCCGGCAGGCGCTCGACCAGCCGGCGCAGTGGCTCTCGGACCAGGATCAGGACCGAGCCCAGAGCGATCAGCCACGGCACGGCCGCCTCGAACGCCGACGCCGGGGTGGTGAGCAGCAATACGGCGCCGAGCGATCCGCCCGCGGCGGCGAGCACGCCGAGGCGGATCAGGCGCCGCCGCTGGCCGCGCAGTTCGGGGCGTGAACCGGCGGCGGTGCCCACGGTGTTGGTGAACAGGGCCACCGTGTTGGTGACGTTCGCGGCCACCGGCGGCAGACCCGCGGCAAGGAGGGCCGGGTAGCTGAACAGCGACGCGAGCCCGGCGATCGACCCGGCGAGCCCCGACGCCACCCCCGCCGCGACAAGGAGTGCCGCCGAGCCGCCGTCCACGTCCGTACCTCCCGTTCCCCTCGGTCGATCTTCTCGTACGCGATCCGCCGCGCTGCTCCTGGAGCCGGTCAGGCCGGTCAGGGCCGGTCAGGGCCGGTCAGCGCACCAGGCAGGGCCGCTTGGGGTCGAACTTCCAGTCGGGGACGAGGAATTGCATGGCGGTGCTGTCGTCCCGCGCGCCCAGGGCCTTCTCCAGGTACAGCTCGTGGGCGGCGGCGAGGCGGTCCCGGTCGAGGGTGACGCCGAGGCCGGGCGCGTCCGGCACCGCGATCTCGCCGTCGACGATGCGCGGCGGCGCGATGGTCAGCCGCTCCAGGCCCTCCTGCCAGATCCAGTGGGTGTCCAGGGCGTTGTACGCGCCGGGGGCCGCGGCACCGCAGTGCGTGACCATGGCGAGCGAGATGTCGAAGTGGTTGTTGGAGTGGCAGCCCCAGGTCAGGCCCATCGCGTGGCACAGCTGCGCCACCCGCACGGAGCCGCGCATGGTCCAGAAGTGCGGGTCGGCGAGGGGGATGGAGACGGACTGCAGGGCGAGGGCGTGCGTCAACTGCCGCCAGTCGGTGGCGATCATGTTGGTGGCGGTGGGGAGCCCGGTCGCGCGCCGGAATTCGGCGAGCACCTCACGCCCCGAGTAACCGTCCTCGGCGCCGCAGGGGTCCTCCGCGTACGCGAGCACGTCGGTCAGCGGGGCGCACAGCTCCACGGCCTCGCGCAGCGACCAGGCGCCGTTCGGGTCAAGGGTGATCCGCGCCTCGGGGAAGCGTTCCTTGAGGGCACGGACCGCGGCGACCTCTTCCGCGCCGGGCAGCACACCGCCCTTCAGCTTGAAGTCGCGGAAGCCGTACCGCTCGTACGTGGTCTCGGCCTGGCGGACGATCGCCTCGGGGGTGAGCGCCTCCTCGTGCCGGATGCGGTGCCAGGGGTCGGCGGCTTCGGGCTCGCCGGCGTACTCCAGGTCGGTGCGGTCCGGGTCGCCGACGTAGAAGAGGTAGCCCAACACCTGTACGGCGGCGCGCTGTTGCCCGTCGCCGAGGAGGGCGGCGACGGGCACGTCGAGGTGCCGGCCGAGCAGGTCGAGCAGGGCGGACTCGACGGCGGTGACGGCGTGCACGGTGGTGCGCAGGTCGAAGGTCTGGGCGCCGCGGCCGCCCGCGTCGCGGTCCCGGAAGCGGTCGCCGATCTCGCGCAGGACCCGCTGGTAGTCGCCCACCTTCGCGCCCACGACCAGGGATTCGGCGTCCCGCAGCGTCTGCGTGATCTTCTCCCCGCCGGGCACCTCACCCAGGCCCGTACGGCCCTCGGAGTCGGTGAGGACGACGACGTTGCGGGTGAAGTACGGGCCGTGGGCGCCGGACAGGTTCAGCTCCATGCAGTCCCGGCCGGCGACGGGGACGACGGAGAACGCGGTGACGGTCGGCTGCGAGGGGGTGCGGCTCATGGGGTCCTTCGGTTGTTCGGTGTGGCTGCGCATGGGGGCGAAGTCCCTTACGGGAGCGGGGAGTTCGGGGGAGGTCACAGGCTGAGCGCGTCGAGTACGCCCTCCATCGCGAGGACGCCGCCGAGGCCGAGGACCGCGAGGGTCGTGGTGTACGTCGTACGGGCCTTGATGGCGTCGATCACGGAGAGGTTGAAGTACTCCTTGAACATCCAGAACCCCGGGTCGTTCACATGCGAGAACGCGATCGAGCCGCAGGAGACCGCGAGGACCATCATCTCGGGGTGCGCGCCGCTGCCCGCGAGCAACGGGAGCACGACGCCGGAGGCGGTGACGACGGCGACGGTCGCGGAGCCGAGCGCGATGCGCAGGATCGCGGCGATCAGCCAGGCGAGGAGGAGCGGGGAGATGTCCCAGCCGTCGGTGGCGGCCTTGATGTAGTCGGAGATCCCGCCGTCGATGAGGACCTGCTTGAACGCGCCGCCCGCGCCGATGACCAGGAGGATCATCGCCATGGCCGAGGCGGCGGACTTGCAGGAGTCGGCGACCTCGCCGAGGCTGCGGCCGATGCGCGGCCCGAACACCCACATCGAGAGGAGCAGGGTGAGCAGCAGCGCGATGGGCGCGGAGCCGATGAACTCGACGGTGTGCAGGACCGGGCTGTCGCTGCCCGCCCACACCATGTCGGCGACGGCGGCACCGGCGATCAGGACGACGGGGAACAGCGCGACGAACAGCGACCAGCCCATGCCGGGCATCTCGTCGGCCTCGAAGACCCGCTTGCTGACCAGGCCCTTGGGGAGTTCGGGGTTCATCCTGCGGACGAACGGCAGGCGCGGCCACAGCAGGGCGATCAGCGCGCCGGCCGGAACGGCGATGAACAGGCCGTAGAACAGGGTGAGTCCGGAGGAGGCGTCGAAGGTGGCGGCGACTGCGGTGGGGCCGGGGTGCGGCGGCAGGAAACTGTGCATGGTGGACAGCGCGATGGACATCGGCAGTCCGACCCAGAGCAGATTGGCGCCGGTGACCCGGACCAGGGTGAACGCGACCGGGACGATGATGACGAAGGCCACCTCGTAGAACATCGTCACGCCGATGAGCATCGCCGCGACCACCATCGCGACCTGCACCCAGCGCGGCCCGAAGGCGGCGAGCAGCCGGTCGGCGATGCGCTGCGCGGCGCCGGAGTCACCCATGACGCGGCCGACCATGGCGCCGAGGCCGATGGTCAGCATGGTGTCGCCGATCTGTCCGCCGATGCCCTCGGAGAGCACCTCCGGAATCTCGGCGACGGGTATGCCGCGGACCAGGGCGACGCCGACCGCCACGAGCAGCAGGGCGGCGAAGCCGTTGAGTTTGAGTCTGGTCATGAGCAGCAGCAGGACCAGCACGCTGATGCCGACGACGAGCAGAGGCACCTCTAGTTCTCCTTCAGGAGCGGGCCGTTCGGGCGGGTCGTTCAGAGCAAGCCGTGGGGGAGCCATGGGGAGTCATGGGGAGTCATGGGGAGCCATGGGGAGTGATCCGAGCGTCATCCGGATATCCAGATGACGTCCATGTATGAGAACGCAGGTTAGGTTCGTGAATCGAACCCGGTCAATGGGCCTGCGGTGACGAATTACGATCGGTGCCATGGCGGAAAGCGGCGGTGAACAGGGCAGGGGAGCACGCGGCGTGAAGTCGGCGGCCCGTACCGTGGCGCTGCTCGAACTCCTCGCGTCACGCGGCGAGGAGCCCTCCCGCCTCGACGAACTCGCGGCCGAACTCGACGTGCCGCGCAGCAGCATGTACGAGCTGCTCCGCACCCTCGCCGACTGCGGCTGGGTCCGCACCGACAGCACCGGCTCGCTCTACGGCATCGGCATCCGCGCCCTGCTCACCGGCACCGGCTACCTCGACAGCGACAAGCACGTCCGGACGATCCGGCCCTTCCTCGACGAGGCCTCCGAGGCGCTCGGCGAGACCATCCACCTGGCCCGGCTCGACGGTCACGACGTCGTGTACCTCGCCACCCGTGAGTCGCACGAGTACCCGCGCACCCTCAGCCGCGTCGGCCGCCGCATCCCCGCGCACGCGACCGCGCTCGGCAAGGCCCTGCTCGCGGAGCGCGCCGACGCTGAACTCCCGCTCCCCGCCGAGCCGTTGGCCGCGTACACGGAGAACACGCTCACCGCCCGCGCCGCCCTCCTCGCCGATCTGGAGCGGATCCGGGAGCGCGGCCACTCGGTCGAGCGCGAGGAGACCGTGCCCGGCATCGCGGGCTTCGGCTTCGCCCTCCGCTACGCCGACCCGGCGGTGGACGCGATCAGCTGCTCGGTGCCGATCGCCCGGCTCACGGGGGACCACGAGGTGCGGATCGTGGCCGTCATGCGGGAGATCCGGGCGAGGATCGAGGGGCGGCTGCCGCTGGCGCCGGGGGCGCCGGATTGGCGGTGAGGGTGCGCTCCGCGGGTCATCCAATCCTCAACGGGACGGCTCCGGGGGCTGCGTCCCCAGGCCCCGCTTCGGGGCTGCGTCCCCGGCCCCCGCTTCGGGGCTGCCGCCCCTGGATCCCGCTTCCGAGGCCTTCGTTCGGCTGCCGCGCCGTCGTGGCTGGTCGCGCAGTTCCCCGCGCCCCTTAAAAGACCCAGCCCGTCCGGCGTTGGAGGGGAGAAGCACGCGGCGCCAAGCCCCCGCATCCACCGATCGGTCGACCCCGTCATCCCCCGTCCCGCCCGCACCCCGCAGCCGGTACGTCGACCACCCCAGGCCCCCCGCGCCCCCAGGATGGACACCGCAAGACAGGACCGAGGAGCGTGGGACGACCGTGACCAGAACGACCGCACAAGACCGCGCCCTGCTGAGCGCCGCCGCGCAGGGCGATCCCGAAGGCGTGCGGGCCGCGCTCGCCGCCGGGGCGCAGTTGGAGGCGCGCGACGCCCAGGGCCGTACCGCCCTGCTGCTCGCCGCGAGCGCCGACCACGTCGGGGCGGCCCGCGAGCTGGTCGCCGCGGGTGCCGACCCGAACGCGCAGGACGCCCGCGACGACAGCCCGTGGCTGGTCACCGGCGTCACCGGCAGCCTCGCCATGATGCGGCTGCTGCTCCCGGCCGGCGCCGACCTGACCCTGCGCAACCGCTTCGGCGGCATCGCCCTGATCCCCGCCGCCGAACGCGGTCACGTCGACTACGTACGAGCCCTGCTGCGCGAGACGGACATCGACGTCGACCACGTCAACCACCTCGGCTGGACCGCCCTGTTGGAGGCCGTGATCCTCGGCGACGGCGGCCGGGACCACGAGGAGATCGTCGAGCTGCTGATCACCGCGGGCGCCACCCCGGGCCTCCCGGACGGCGACGGCGTCACCGCCCTGGAGCACGCCGAACGGCGCGGCTTCGACCGCATCGCCGGACTGCTGCGGGCCGTCCGATGAGCCGCGCGAGGCGCCCGCGCCGTACCGGCCTCGTCGTCGCGGCCGCAGCCGTCGCCCTGCTCGCCGGATGCGGCCCCACGCAGGCCGCGGGACCGGGCGAGGGTGACGCGCCCGCGCAGGTCGCCCCCGGCGCCGAACCCGGCGGGCGTACCCCCGAAGGCACCCTGCTCGTGGCCGACTTCGGCGGCGAGACCGTGACGTTCGTGGACCCGGAGAAGGGCCCGGTCGACACGGTCGAGGTGGGCACCGCCCCGTACGGCCTCGTCGTCGGCGAGGACGGCCGGGCCTGGGTCGCGACCGCCGAGGGCGTCGCCGTCGTCGACACCCGCAAGCGCGAGCGCCTGGCGCTCATCCCGTACGAGACGGACTCCGGGCCGCCCGCGACGGGTGAGTACCGCGGTGGCGGCATGGGCATCGCGCTCGCGCCGGACGGCGAGCAGGTGTACGTGGGCGTCAACGTGCCCGGCGGGAACGGGGTGTTGGAGACCATCGACACCCGGACCCGCGAGGTGACCGACACCGCGCCGGTGGGCCGCCGCCCCTTCGACGTGGACGTCTCGCGCGACGGCCGCGAGGTGTACGCCACCGATCACGACTCCTTCGACGTGACCGTGGTGCGCGCCGACGGCGAGGGCGAGCCGCGCCGTATCGAGGTCGCCCCGTACGGTACCGAGGGCGGCCTCGGCTCCTGGCTGAAGCCGCACTACGCGGTCGTACGGCCCTCCGACGGGAAGCTGCTCTTCCCGTTCGAGGGCGAGAGGCTGGTCGTGGTCGACCCGAGGACCGGTGCGTCCCGCATCGAGCGGATGACCGCGAACACGCATCAGCACGGGGCGACGATCACCGACGACGGCACCCTCTTCGTCGTCGGCACCGGCCCCATCGGCTCGTCCGACGAGGACCCGTCGCTCACGATCCGTACGAAGGACGGCAAGGAGCGGGTGGTCCCGCTGGCCGGACCGCACGAGGACGTCGCCGTCTCCCGGGACGGCCGCACGGCCTACGTCAGCGGCGGCTTCACGCGCGACGGGTACTGGCACGGCATCACGATCGTCGACGTCCCGAGCGGCAAGACTTCGCGGCTCACCGCGGGGGAGCGGCCGTTGGGCATCGCCGTGCTGTGAGGCGGCGCACGGAGAGGGTGTGGGCGGCCAGGTTGATAGGCAAGTCGTCACTTGCCTATGCTGAGGGTGTGGCCGATGACCTGTTCAAAGCCTTGGCCGACCCCACCCGTCGCACCATCCTCGACGAGCTCGCGGACCGCTCAGGGCAGACACTGTTCGAGATCTGCGGGCGGCTGAGCATGAAGCACCAGCTCGGCCTCTCGCGCCAGGCGGTCTCCCAGCACCTCGCCGTGCTCGAGTCCGCGGGGCTCGTCGAGACGAGGCGGGAGGGCCGCTACAAGTACCACGACCTGAACACGGCCCCGCTGCGGCAGATCACCGAGCGGTGGCCCGTTCCCGAGCCGCGCGTCCCCTCAGGACCGGAGGAGAGCACCCCATGAAGATCCATCTGACCAGTGTCTTCGTTGACGACCAGACGAAGGCCGAGCGCTTCTACACCGAGATCCTGGGCTTCGTGAAGAAGCACGACGTCCCGGTCGGCGGAGAGGACCGCTGGCTGACCGTCGTCTCGCCCGAGGACGCCGAGGGCACCGAGCTCCTCCTGGAGCCCGCGGGCCACCCGGCCGTCAAGCCCTACCGCGACGCCCTCGTCGCGGACGGCATCCCGATCGCCCAGTTCGCCGTCACCGACGTGCGGGCGGAGCACGAGCGGCTCACCGGCCTCGGCGTCCACTTCACCCAGGAGCCCGTGGAGATGGGCCCCGTCACGACGGCCGTCTTCGACGACACCTGCGGCAATCTCATCCAGATCGCCACACAGCCGAAGTAGCCACAGCCGAAGTAGCCACAGCCGACGTAGCTACAGCCGAAGCGGCGGCCTCCGGGCGCTGGGAGCAGGACGAGCGGAGCTAGAGGGTGCCCCGCAAGCCCTCCGCCGAGTCCGCCACCCGTTGCAGCAACTCCAGGAACGTGGACTGTTCCTCCGGATTCAGCGGGGCCAGGAAGATCTGGTTCATCCGGGCCGTACGAGGGGACAGGCGCCGGTGGACGCGCCGCCCCTCGTCCGTGGCGTGCAGGACCGAGCGGCGGCCGTCCTTCGGGTCGCGGACCTTGTCGAGCAGGCCGCGGTCGACCAGGCGGCGGATCACCTCGGCGACCGTGGAGCGGTCCAGGCCGACACGCTCGCCCACCGACCGCTGATCCATGCCACCCTCGCCCACCAGCGCGTTGAGCACCGCGAACTGCGGCGAGGTGACGTCCTCCGAGACGACCGTGTGCCACAGCAGGGTGTGCGCCTGCTGCAGCCGGCGGGCCAGATGGCCGGGATGCGTACTGAGGTCGAGCGCGGGCACGTACGTCCTTCCGTCGGCGGCGAGGTGCTCCTCGTACTCCTCGTACCGAGATGCTCCTTGCACTGAGGGTCTTGACCCAGGCCAGACATGATGCCACGCTTCGGACTCATACAGAGATAGTCAGTGCACTGATTAATTCCGCTGGATTGATTCCGCTGGATTGATTCGCGTGCTGACGGAACCTGCATGAAGGCGGGAGCGTACGGATGGACAAGGTGGTGGACACGGCCGCCGAGGCCGTGGCCGACGTCCGGGACGGGGCGTCGTTCGCGGTCGGCGGCTTCGGCCTGAGCGGAGTGCCGAACGCGCTGATCGAGGCCGTGCACGCGCGCGGCGTCGGCGGCCTGGAGGTCGTGTCGAACAACTGCGGAGCCATGGACTCCGGGCTCGCCGTGCTGCTCGCGGCCGGCCGGATCGCCCGCGTGACCGGCTCGTACATCGGCGCCAACAAGGAGTTCGCGCGCCAGTACCTCGCCGGTGAGCTGGAGGTCGAGCTGATCCCGCAGGGCACGCTCGCCGAGCGGCTGCGCGCGGGCGGCGCCGGGATCCCGGCGTTCTACACCCCGGCGGGGGTCGGCACCCAGGTCGCCGAGGGCGGACTGCCGTGGCGGTACGACGGCGACGGCGGCGTCGCGCTCGCCTCGCCGCCGAAGGAGGTGCGGGAGTTCGACGGCACCGAGTACGTCCTGGAGCGCGGCATCCGCACCGACTTCGCCCTCGTACGGGCCGCGAAGGGCGACCGGCACGGCAACCTCGTGTTCGCCAAGTCCGCGCGGAACTTCAACCCGCTCGCCGCGATGGCCGGACGCGTCACCGTCGCCGAGGTGGAGGAGCTGGTCGAGCCCGGCGAGATCGACCCGGACCAGGTGCACGTGCCGGGCATCTTCGTGCAGCGCGTCGTCGCGCTCACCCCCGGGCAAGCGGCCGACAAGCGGATCGAGCAGAGGACGGTGCGGACCCGATGAGCTGGACCAGGGGCGAGATGGCGGCCCGCGCCGCCCGTGAACTGCGGGGCGGCGAGTACGTCAACCTCGGCATCGGACTGCCCACGCTGATCCCGGGCCATCTGCCGCCCGGCGTCGAGGTCGTCCTCGAATCGGAGAACGGCATCCTCGGCACGGGCCCGTACCCGTACGAGGACGAGGTCGACCCGGACCTCATCAACGCGGGCAAGGAGACGGTCACCGTCCTTCCCGGGGCGTCGTTCTTCGACTCGGCGCTTTCCTTCGGGATGATCCGCGGCGGCCACATCGACGTCGCCGTGCTCGGCGCGATGCAGGTGTCCGCGCGCGGCGACCTCGCCAACTGGGCCGTGCCCGGCAAGCTCGTCACCGGCATCGGCGGCGCCATGGACCTGGTGCACGGCGCCCGCCGGGTGATCGTCACCATGACCCACACCGCCAAGGACGGCAGCCCCAAGCTCGTCGAGGAGTGCACGCTGCCGCTCACCGGGAAGGCCTGCGTCGACCGGATCGTCACCGACCTCGGCGTCCTCGACGTGACCGAGGACGGCCTCGCCCTGATCGAGACCGCGCCCGGCGTCACCGCCGACGAGATCGTCGCCCGCACCGCCACCAAGGTGCACATCCCCGAGGAGGTCGTCCGATGAAGAACGCGTACAAGAACGCGTGCAAGGACGTGTACGTGGTCGACGCGGTGCGCACGCCCGTCGGCAAGTACGGCGGCACTCTCGCCGGGGTCCGCCCCGACGACCTGGCCGCCCATGTCATCCGTGAACTCCTCGCCCGTACACCGGAGTTGGACCCGTCCCGGATCGGTGACGTGTACGTCGGCAATGCCAACGGCGCCGGCGAGGAGAACCGCAACGTCGCCCGCATGGCCACCCTGCTCGCCGGGCTGCCCACCTCCGTGCCCGGCGCCACCGTCAACCGGCTCTGCGCCTCCGGCCTCGAAGCGGTGATCCAGGCGGCCCGCGCCATCGCCGTCGGGGACGCCCACCTCGCCCTCGCGGGCGGCGTCGAGTCGATGAGCCGCGCGCCGTACGTGCTGCCCAAGAGCGAGCGGGCCTTCCCGGCCGGGCACGCCGAGCTGTACTCGACGACCCTCGGCTGGCGCATGGTCAACCCGAGGATGGCGCCCGAGTGGACCGTGCCGCTCGGCGAGTCCGCCGAACTCATCGCCGACAAGCACAAGATCAGCCGCGAGCAGCAGGACGCGTACGCCCTGCGCAGTCACGAGAAGGCCGCCGAGGCCTGGGAGAAGGGGCTGTTCGCCGACGAGGTCGTGCCCGTCCCCGTGCCCGCGCGCAAGGGTGGCCCGGTGCCGTTCGAACGCGACGAGTCGCTCCGCCCCGACACCTCCCTGGACGCCCTCGCCCGCCTGAAGCCCTCCTTCCGCCCGGACTCAGGCACCGTCACCGCGGGCAATGCCTCGCCGCTCAACGACGGTGCTTCCGCGCTGCTCCTCGCCGACGAGGAGGGGCTGCGCGCCACCGGACGCACGCCGCTCGCGCGGATCTCCGCGACCGGGGTGGCCGCGCTCGACCCGCACTACTTCGGGCTCGCCCCCGTCGAGGCCGTCAACCGCGCCCTCGGCAAGGCGGGAAAGAGCTTTGCCGACCTGTCGACCCTGGAGCTGAACGAGGCCTTCGCCGCGCAGGTCCTCGGCTGTGTCGCCGAGTGGCCGGAGTTCGACCCGGCCGTGCTCAACCCGCAGGGCGGCGCCATCGCCCTCGGCCACCCCCTCGGTGCCTCCGGCGCCCGGCTCGCCGGGACCGTCGCGCACCAGCTCGCCCGCAAGGGCTCCGGGGTGGGCGTGGCCACCCTGTGCATCGGTGTCGGCCAGGGCCTCGCCCTCGTACTCGAACGCTAGGAGTTGACGTCCATGACCGAGACCACCCGCACGGTCCCCGAACAGGCCTCCCCTGCACGGGAGTTGACGCAGGCGGACATCGACCGCCAGATGGCGCGCGAGCGCGAGGCGTACGAGAAGGGCCTCGCCGAGGGCGCCGAGCCGAGCCACCACCCGCGGCGCGACTACGCCCCCTACCGCTCCAGCGCGCTGCGCCACCCCACCCGGCCGCCCGTAGCCATCGACACCCGGCTCGACCCGGAGGCCATCGAGCTCTCCTCGCCCGCCTTCGGCGAGACCGACGTCACCGAGCTCGACAGCGACCTCACCCGGCAGCACCAGGGCGAGCCGCTCGGCGAGCGCATCACCGTCAGCGGCCGGCTCCTCGACCGCGACGGGCGGCCCGTGCGCCGCCAGCTGATCGAGCTCTGGCAGGCCAACGCCTCCGGCCGCTACGCCCACCAGCGCGACCAGCACCCCGCGCCCCTCGACCCCCACTTCACCGGTGTGGGGCGGGTGTTGACCGGCGACGACGGCTCGTACCGCTTCACCACCATCAAGCCCGGCGCCTACCCCTGGCGCAACCACACGGGCGCCTGGCGGCCCGCCCACATCCACTTCTCGCTGTTCGGCTCGGCCTTCACGCAGCGCCTCGTCACCCAGATGTACTTCCCGGGCGACCCGCTCTTCGCGTACGACCCGATCCTGCAGTCCGTCACCGACGAGGCCGCCCGCGCCCGCCTCGTCGCCGCCTACGACCATGACCTGTCCAAGCCCGAGTGGTCCCTCGGCTACCGCTGGGACATCGTGCTCGACGGCCCCGCCGCCACCTGGATCGAGGAGGGACGCTGACATGAGCAGCCACACCCGGCCCGCGCCCACCCCGTCGCACACCATCGGCCCGTTCTACGGCTACGCCCTGCCCTTCCCCGGCGGCCCCGACGCCGCCCCGCACGCCCACCCCGACACGGTCACCGTGCACGGCCGGGTCCTCGACGGCGCGGGCGCACCCGTACCGGACGCGCTCCTGGAGTTCTGGGGCCCGGACGCGGAAGGCCAACTCCCGCAGCAGGGCGGCTCGTTGCGGCGCGATCCGGTCACCGGTGGCTTTCTCGGCCGCAACGGCGTCGACTTCACCGGTTTCGCGCGCGTCGCCACCGACGCCGACGGCCACTGGGTGATCCGCACCCTGCGCCCCGGCGCCCGCGGCGGCCACGCCCCGTACCTGAGTGTCTGCGTGTTCGCCCGCGGCCTCACCCACCACCTGTTCACGCGCGTGTACGTGCCGGACGCTGCCGGAAGTGGGGCCGAGGCCGATCCGCTCCTCGCCGCGCTCCCCGCCGAGCGCCGGGCAACGCTCCTCGCCACCCCCGAACCGCACGCCACGTACCGCTTCGACCTGCGCCTGCAAGGGCCGGACGAAACGGTGTTCCTGGAGTTCTCATGACGTACGAGGAGGGTACGGGCGGCGGGTTCGACGTCGGGTTGCTCGCGCCCGGCCGGGTGGCATCGCCCGCCGAACACGCCACCGGTGACCGGGAGTTCCTGCGGGCCATGCTGGACGCGGAGGCGGCCCTGACGCGGGCCCAGGCCGAACTCGGCCTCGCGCCCGACCTGGCCGCCGATGCCGTCACCGAGGCCGCGCGCGCCGAGCGGTTCGACGTCCGCGACCTCGCGGTGCGCGCCCGCGCGGGCGGCAACCCGGTGATCCCGCTGGTCGCGGACCTCACGGCGGCGGTGCCTCAGGAGGCCGCGGAGTATGTGCACCGGGGTGCGACGAGCCAGGACATCCTGGACTCGGCGGCGATGCTGGTCGCCTCCCGCGTCCTTGACCTGCTCGTGCCCGAACTCGACCGGACAGCACAGGAGTTGGGCACGCTCGCCGCCGCCCACCGCGCCACCCCGATGCCGGGTCGCACGCTCACCCAGCACGCCGTGCCCACGACCTTCGGCCTGAAGGCGGCGGGCTGGCGCTCCCTGACCCTCGACGCCCGGGACCGCCTCATGGCCGTACGGGCAGGCCTGCCCGCTCAACTCGGCGGTGCGGCGGGCACGTTGGCGGCGTTCGGGGAGTTCGGGGAACTCGGGGAGTTCGGGGGAGTGGGGGGAGTGGGGGAGGGGGCCTCGGGGCTTGCGTTGCTTCCCGTGTATGCCCGTCAACTCGGCTTGGCAGAACCGGAGTTGCCCTGGCATACCTTGCGTACACCGGTCGCGGACCTGGCCGGTGCGCTCGCGTTCGCGGCGGGCGCGCTCGGAAAGTTCGCCGCCGATGTGCTCGTGCTCTCCCGCACCGAGATCGGCGAGCTCGCCGAGGGCGGCGGGGGAGGCTCGTCGGCCATGCCGCACAAGGCCAACCCGGTCCGGTCCACGCTGATCGCCGCCGCGGCCCGCCGCGGCCCGGCCCTCGCGGCCACGCTGTACGGCAGCGTGGCGGCGGAGGACGAACGGCCCGCCGGGGCGTGGCACGCCGAGTGGGAGACGCTCCGGGAGCTGCTGCGTACGGTGGGCGGAGCCGCGCGTGACGCCGCCGAACTCGCCGCCGGGCTGCGGGTGTACCCCGACCGGATGCGGGCCCACCTGGACCTCACGGGCGGCCTGATCGTGACGGAACGACTGGCCGCCGCCCTCTCCGGCCCGCTCGGCCGGGCTCGGGCCAAACAGCTCCTGACCAAGGCCTCCGCCAACGGCCTTGCGGAGGAGTCGAGTTGGGCCGAACTGCTGCGCGCCGAAGGTCTCGACGAGGAGGCCGTCGCCGCCCTCGACCTGGCCGAGCTGACCGACCCCACCCGCTACACCGGCGCCGCCGCGGCGCTCACCGACCGCGCCCTCACCCGGCGCTGAGCCCTCCTCTTCAGCCACGCATGAGTCAGCAACGAATGGTCAGCCACGAATGGTCAGCCACGAATGAGTCAGCAACGAATGAGTCCGTCATGAACGACACGCTGCACCACCACTCCGCCGGCCCCCCGACCGCCCCCGCGCTCCTCCTCGGGCCCTCCCTCGGCACGTCCACCGCCCTGTGGGATGCCGTGGCGCCCGAGTTGAGTTCGGCGTTCCGTACCGTCCGATGGGACCTTCCGGGGCACGGCCGGTCGCCCGCCGGGCTGATCGGGCCCGACGCCACTGTCGCCCAACTCGGCGCCCTGGTACTGGAGTTGGCTGACCATCTCGGCATCGACCGGTTCCACTACGCGGGCGTCTCGCTCGGCGGGGCCGTCGGCCTGTGGCTGGCCGTGCACCATCCCGAGCGGGTCGACCGGCTCGCCGTCGTCTGCTCCTCCGCGCACTTCGGGCCGCCCGAGCCGTGGCACGAGCGGGCCGCCCTCGTCAGGGAGTCGGGCACGGGAGCGGTCGCCGGAGGGGCGCCGGGGCGGTGGTTCACGCCGGGCTTCCTTGAGGGCCGGGAGGGACAGCTCGGGCACACGCTCGTCGACGACCTGCGGCGCACCGACCCGCAGGCGTACGCGGCCTGCTGTGACGCGCTCGCCGTGCTCGACCTGCGTCCCGACCTGCCGTCCGTCACCGCGCCCACGCTGGTGCTCGCCGGGCGGGACGACCCGGCCACGCCCCCCGCGCACGCGCGGGAGATCGCCGACGCCGTGCCCGGCGCCCGGCTCACGGAGCTGGCGCACGCCTCGCACCTCGCGCCCGCCGAACAACCCGGCGCCGTGCTGGCCGCCCTGCGCGACCACTTCGCGGCACCCGGCCCCGGCCGTGGCATGGCGGTGCGCCGCGAGGTGCTCGGCGACGCCCACGTCGACCGAGCCCAGGCGCGCACCACCCCGCTCACGGCCGGGTTCCAGGACTTCATCGCCCGCTACGCCTGGGGCGAGATCTGGACCGACCCCACCCTGAGCCGCCGCGACCGCAGCCTCGTCACGCTCACCGCCCTCGTCGCCCACGGCCACCTCGACGAACTCGGCATGCACGTCCGCGCCGCCGTACGCAACGGGCTCAGGCCCGAGGAGATCGGTGCCGTGCTGCTGCAGTGCGGCGTGTACGTCGGCGTGCCCGCCGCCAATGCCGCGCTCGCGGTGGCCCAGGGGGTCCTGGCCGAGGACGGTCTGGACGGTTTGCACGGCCTGGATGGTTTGGACGGTCGGGACGGTCTGGGCGGTCTGGACGGTCCGCGGGGCGGCGACGCATCCGCCTGAGCTGGGCAGCCCGTACCTCCGGACGGATCTGTGCGGCGGAATGCCGCCGGACCTATTGACACCACCCGGAGGTCCGGGCAGCATCACAGCCAAGTTAATTAACTATCTAGTGCGTTAACTGCACGTGTCAGGGTGCGGTCGCACTTCCCGGAAGTACCTCCCCTCGGGCGCAGCCCTCCGCGAGCCGCCCGGTATATCCTGCCTCTCCCCCCGAGGAGCCCCCGTGTCCCACCAGGAAGCCGCCCCGGTGCCATCCGCCCCGTCGGCAGGCAAGCCGCGCAAGGCCGCCTTCGCCGCCTGGATCGGCAGCGCGCTCGAGTACTATGACTTCTTCATCTACGGCAGCGCCGCCGCCCTGGTCTTCCCGAAGGTCTTCTTCAACCCGGACGACCCGGCCACCGCCACGCTGATCTCGCTCGCCACCTTCGGCGTCGCCTACGCGGCCCGCCCCGTCGGCGCCCTCTTCCTCGGCCACATCGGCGACCGCGTCGGCCGCCGCACGATCATGGTGTGGACGCTCGTCCTCATGGGCCTGTCCACGTTCCTGATCGGCTGCCTGCCCACGTACGCCCAGGCCGGCACGCTCGCCCCCACGCTGCTCGTCGTGATGCGCGTCCTGCAGGGACTCTCCGCGGCCGGCGAGCAGGCCAGCGCCAACGCCATGACCCTGGAACACGCCCCGGAACACCGCCGCGGCTACTACACCAGCTTCACCCTCAACGGGACCCAGGCCGGTCAGATCCTCGCCACCCTCGCGTTCATCCCGGTCGCCGCGCTGCCCGACGAGCAGCTCTACACCTGGGGCTGGCGCATCCCGTTCCTGCTGAGCGCGATCGTCGCCGTCATCGGGTACGTCATCCGCCGCACCCTCGACGAGACCCCGGTGTTCGAGCAGGCCACCGCCAACGCGGCCGTCGCGAAGATGCCGCTCGCCGAGCTGCTCGTGAACCACTGGGCGAGCGTCCTGCGCGTGATCTGCGCGGCCCTGATCGCCACGGTCAGCACGATCTTCTCCGTCTGGGCCCTCGCGTACGCCACGAGCGACGCGGTCGGACTCGACAAGACCGGCATGCTCTGGGTCAACGGCTGCGCCAACGCCGTCGCCCTGCTCGCCATCCCGCTCTGGGCCAAGCTCTCCGACCGCATCGGCCGCAAGCCCGTCTTCCTCATCGGCGCGATCGGCTGCGCCGTGCTGATCTTCGTCTACCTGTGGGCGATCTCCCTCGGCAGCTACCCGCTGGTCTTCGCCGTCGGCGTGCTCTTCTTCGGCGTCGTCTACAGCGCGGCCAACGGGATCTGGCCGTCGTTCTACGGGGAGATGTTCCCGGCTCGGGTGCGGCTCTCGGGGATGGCTGTCGGCACTCAGATCGGCTTCGCGGTCGCCGGGTTCGCGGTCTCCATCGCCGAGCGGATCGCGGGTGGGGATGGGTCCAACTGGGTGGGGGTCGCGATCTTCTCGGCTGTCGTCTGTGTGATCTGTGCCGTGGCGGTGGCTACGGGGCGTGAGACGCACAAGGTGCCTACGGCTCAACTCGGCCTCAAGCAAGGTGAGTTCGCGGCTGGCCCGGACCTCGCCAAGGCTGAGTCGGCGGCCGTCTGAGCCGTGGCTGCGCGCCGCGTTCTTCTTCCCCAGCCCCGCCCCTTCCCGTAACTGGGGCTCCGCCCCAGACCCCGCTCCTCAAACGCCGGAGGGGCTGGATTTGCCCCAGTAGGGCTGAAAGTCCGCCCCGGCCCACCAGAAAGGCGCCCCACCCCGTGTCCTCGTACCTCACCGGACTGATCGGCTCCGGTATCGGGCCCTCGCTCAGCCCCGCCCTGCACGAACGTGAGGCGGCGCGGCACGGTGTGCCGCTGCTCTACCGCACCCTCGACCTCGACGTGCTCGGCACCCCGCCCGAGGAGGTGGGCGAGCTCCTGCGCGCCGCCCGCCTCCTCGGCTTCGACGGGCTGAACATCACGCACCCCTGCAAGCAGCTCGTCATCGAGCACCTCGACGAACTCGCCCCGGAAGCGGCCGAGTTGGGCGCCGTGAACACCGTCGTCCTGCGCGACGGGCGCGCCGTCGGACACAACACCGACGTCACCGGCTTTGCCAAGGCCTTCGCGCGCGGCCTGCCCGACGCGCCCACCGGACACGTCGTGCAGCTCGGCGCGGGCGGCGCCGGTGCCGCCGTCGCGCACGCCCTGCTCAACCTCGGCGTCGACCGGCTCACCGTCTGCGACACCGACCCGGCACGCGCCACCGCCCTCGCCGACGCGCTCACCCGCCGCTTCGGCGCGGGCCGCGCGGACGCCGGCCGGCCCGCCGACGTCACCACCGCCGACGGCCTCGTACACGCCACCCCGACCGGCATGGCCGCCCACCCCGGCCTGCCGCTCCCGGCCGAACTGCTCCGCCCCGAACTCTGGGTCGCCGAGGTCGTCTACCGGCCGCTGCGTACCCAACTCCTCGACACAGCAGCAGAGTTGGGCTGCCGCACCGTCGACGGCGGCGGCATGGCCGTCTTCCAGGCCGCCGACGCGTTCCGCCTCTTCACCGGGCTCGAACCGCACACCGAGGCCATGCTCACGGACTTCGCCCAGCTCACCGAACCCGCCGCCCCGTTCGCCGGAGGTCGCCATGGTTAGTCCCCAACTCGCCCCGTACAAACCGGTGTCAGCCCCCGATACGAGGCTCGGCGCCCGCAAGTCCATCGCCACCGTCTCCCTCAGCGGCCCGCTCTCCGAGAAGCTCACCGCCATCGCGGCGGCCGGTTTCGACGGCGTCGAGATCTTCGAGAACGACCTGCTCGGCACGCCCCTCAGCCCTGAGGAGATCCGCGCCCGCTGCGCCGACCTCGGCCTCGCCATCGACCTCTACCAGCCGATGCGCGACGTCGAGGCCGTGCCCGAGGACGTCTTCGTACGCAATCTGCGGCGCGCGGAGCGGAAGTTCGACGTGATGCGCAGGCTCGGCGCCGACCTGCTGCTCGTCTGCTCCAGCGTCGACCCGCGCGCCCTCGACGACGACGCGCTCGCCGCCGAGCAGCTGCACCGCCTCGCCGAGCGCGCCCATGAGCACGGCATCCGGGTCGCGTACGAGGCGCTCGCCTGGGGGCGGCACGTCGACACGTACGACCACGCCTGGCGCATCGTCGAACAGGCCGGTCACCCGGCGCTCGGCACCTGTCTGGACTCCTTCCACATCCTGTCGCGCGGCAGCGACGTCTCCGGCATCGCCGCCATCCCGGGCGAGAAGATCTTCTTCCTGCAGCTCGCGGACGCCCCGAAGCTGGCCATGGACGTCCTGCAGTGGAGCCGCCACCACCGCTGCTTCCCGGGCCAGGGCGGCTTCGACGTCGCCTCCGTCGTCTCGGCCGCCGCGCGGGCCGGGTACGACGGGCCGCTCTCCCTCGAAGTGTTCAACGACGTCTTCCGGCAGGCCGACGCCGCCCAGACCGCCGTGGACGCGCTGCGTTCGCTGCTCGTCCTGGAGGAGTCCGCCGGCCTCTCCGCGCCGCCCGTCCCGTCCCTGCCCACCGGCTTCGCCTTCGCCGAACTGGCCACGCCCGACACCGAACCCGTACGGGCCGTCCTCGACGCGCTCGGCTTCGCCCGCACCGGGCGGCACACCTCCAAGCCGGTCGAGCTGTGGGAGCAGGGCGCCGCCCGTCTTCTCCTCAACTCCGGTGCCGGGTCCAGGCGTTACGGGCCGACGCTCGCCGCGGTCGGCCTGGAGACCCCCGACCCGGCGCAGGCCGCACGCCGCGCCGAGGCCCTGCTCGCGCCCGTCGTGCCGCGCCGCCGCGCCCCCGGCGACGCGCCCCTCGACGCGGTCGCCGCACCTGACGGCACCGAGCTGTTCTTCTGCCGCACCGACCGGCCCGACCACCCGAGCTGGACCGGCGACTTCGAGCCCGTACCCGTAAGCCCGCAGGAGCAGCCCGGGCACGTCCAGCGCATCGACCACGTCGCGCTGACCCAGCCCTGGCACCAGTTCGACGAGGCCGTCCTGTTCCACCGGGGCGTGCTCGGGCTCACCGTGCACGAGAGCCTCGACCTCGCCGACCCGTACGGCCTGTTCCGCAGCCGGGCCGTCGCAGGACCGGGGGGCGGGGTGCGCCTCGCCCTCAACGTGGCGCCCGGGCCCGGGGCCGACGACCAGATGCTCCAGCACATCGCCCTCGCCACCGACGACGTGATCGCGGCCGCCCGCGCCGTGCGCGCCCGCGGCGCCGCCCTGCTCCCCATCCCCGCCAACTACTACGACGACCTGGCCGCCCGCCACGACCTCGACCCCCGGCTCCTCGACGAACTGCGGGAGTCGGGCGTCCTCTACGACCGCGACGAGCACGGCGAGTTCCTGCACTGCTACACCGCCGCTGTAGGCCGCGTCTTCTTCGAGCTGGTCCAGCGCACGGGCGGCCACCAGGGCTACGGCGCCCAGAACGCGGGCATCAGGCTCGCCGCGCAGTACGCACATCACCACCCGTGACACGGCCGCCCAGCGGGCGGTCCGGGCCGCGGAGATAGAATGACCGGCCCGGACCGCCCGCACCGAGGAGCCGCATGGCCGCCGTACCGCCGTCGACCGCCCCGTCGAAAGACCCCGCGCCCGGGAACGGCAAGCGCACCCGGGACAAGGCGCGCACGCAGGCGGAGATCCTCGACGTGGCCACGGAGGAGTTCGCGCGGCTCGGCTTCACCGGAGCCCGGGTCGACGAGATCGCCGCGCGAACGCAGACCACGAAGCGGATGATCTACTACTACTTCGGCAGCAAGGAGCAGCTGTTCACGGCCGTCCTTGAGCGGGCGTACGCGGTCATCCGCCGCCAGGAGCAGCAGTTGGACGTCGAGGGCCTGGAGCCGGTCGCCGCGATCCGCCGGCTGGCCGAGCTCACCTTCGACCACCACGAGGCCCACCCCGACTTCATCCGCCTCGTCTCCATCGAGAACATCCACGAGGCCGAGCACATCGCGTCCGCCCCGAGCCTCGGCGACCTCAACTCGCCCGCGATCGAGGTGCTTTCCCGCATCCTCGACGAGGGCCGGGCGCAGGGCGTGTTCACGGCGGAGGTCGACGCGGTCGACCTGCACGCGCTGATCAGCTCGTTCTGCTTCTTCCGGGTCGCCAACCGGCACACGTTCCAGGCCCTGTTCGCCCGCGACCTGACGGCGAAGGACACCCGCGAGCACTACCGCACGATGCTCTCCGACATGGTGATCGCCTACTTGACGTCGACCGACCACTGAACGATCCCGCCGCGCTTCGGGGGCTCCGCCCCCGGGCCTCCGCTCCTGCGCACCACGTACACGGACGGCCACGGGCAGGGGTCGAGGCCCAGCTGTGGCTGCCCGTGGAGCGGGAGGTCTGAGCCCGACCCGTACGGGGCGAGGCGTCCAGGTCACGCGCGCACGCCCCGTACGGGCCAGCAAGACGCGCCCCGCTCCCCGCGCCGGGCTGCAATGGACGGGTGACCGCGCCACCGGACGACTGCCTCGCGCGCAACGAATGGATCTGCGGCGACTACCTCAGCACGCGCCGCCACATCCTCGCCGACGCCGTCCTGCAGCACCTGGAGCTGACCGCGCTGTCCGTCGCGATCGCCCTGCTCCTCGCCGTGCCGCTCGCGCTGCTCGCCCGCCGCTTCCACACCACCGCCGGGCCGGTCCTCGCACTCACCACGGTGCTCTACACGATCCCGTCCCTCGCGATGTTCTCGCTGCTCCTGCCGCTGTACGGGCTGTCCGCCTCGCTCGTCGTCGCCGGACTCGTCCTGTACTCGCTCACCCTGCTCGTCCGGAACATCCTCGCCGGGCTCCGCGCCGTCCCCGAGGAGACCCGGCAGGCCGCCAAGGGCATGGGATACGGGCCTGTACGCCTGCTGCTCACCGTCGAACTGCCGCTCGCGCTGCCCGCCGCCATGGCGGGCCTGCGGATCGCCACCGTCTCGGCGGTCTCCCTCGTCACGATCGGCGCGATCGTCGGCCACGGCGGGCTCGGCAACCTCATCTACACCGGCATGAACACCTACTTCAAAGCGCAGGTCCTCACCGCGTCCGTGCTGTGCGTCGTCATCGCCGTCGCCGCCGATCTGCTGCTCCTCGGCGCGCAGCGGCTCCTCACCCCCTGGCAGCGCTCATGAACACCCTCGCCGACGCCTGGAGCTGGCTCACCGACGCCGACCACTGGTCCGGCGCCGACGGCGTCTGGCACCGCCTCACCGAACACCTCCTCCTCACCGTCGTCTGCCTGGCGGTCAGCTGCCTGATCGCCCTGCCCGTCGCCCTCGTCCTCGGCCACCTCGGCAAGGGCGGCGCGCTCGCCGTGAACATCTCCAACGTCGGCCGCGCCGTCCCCACCTTCGCCGTGCTCGTCCTGCTGCTGCTCACCCCGCTCGGCCGATACGGCGAGGGCCCCACCGTCGTCGCCCTCGTGCTGTTCGCCGTACCGCCGCTGCTCACCAACGCGTATGTCGGGATGCGCGGCGTCGACCGCGGCATCGTGCAGGCCGCGCGCGGGATGGGGATGACCGGGCGGCAGGTGCTGTGGCGGGTCGAGGCGCCGCTCGCGCTGCCGATGATCGTCAACGGCGTGCGGATCGCGGCCGTGCAGCTCGTCGCCACCGCCACCATCGCGGCCCTCGCCGGCGGCGGCGGACTCGGCCGCATCATCACCGCGGGCTTCAACCTCGCCTCCACACCGCAGGTCGTCGCGGGTGCCGTGCTCGTCGCCTTGTTCGCGCTGCTCGTCGAGGCCTGCTTCGAAGTCGGCGAACGCCTGGCACCAGGACTGGCCCGCAGGAAGGCGGCGGCCACATGAGGACCACGCGCGCCCGCCTGACCGGTGTGCTCACCGGGCTGCTCGTCCTGCTCACCGGCTGCACCACCGGCCCGGCCCTGGAGAACCAGGGCGAGGTCACCGCGCCGCCCGGCGACAGCCGCAGCCTCACCATCGGGTCCGCCGGATTCACCGAGAGCGACCTGCTCGCCCAGATGTACGCGCTGCTCCTGCGCGAGCAGGGCTACTCCACCCAGCTGCTCTCCGTCGCCAACCGCGAGCTGTACGAACCCGCCCTGGAGAGCGGCCAGATCGACGTCGTGCCCGAGTACGCCGCCACCTTCGCGGACTGGCTCAACGCGAAGGCCAACGGCCCCGACGCCAAGCCCGTGGGCTCACCCGACCTGAACGCCACCATGACCGCCCTGCGTGAACTGGCCACACCCCGCGGGCTCACGGTCCTCGACGCGGGCAAGGCCGTCGACCAGAACGCCTTCGCCGTAACGGCCGCCTTCGCGAAGCAACATGGCCTGAAAACCCTCAGCGACCTCGGCCGCGCCAAGATCCCAATCCGCCTGGCCGCAGGTGACGAGTGCGTCCAACGCCCGTACTGCAAGCCGGGGTTGGAGAAGACGTACGGCATCGAGATCACCTCGGTCGACCCCAAGGGCGTCGGCACCACCCAGGCCAAGCAGGCGGTGCAGAACGGCCAGGACCAGCTGGTCCTCACCACGACGACGGACGCCACGCTCGACGAGTTCGGCCTGGTCCTCCTGAAGGACGACAAGAAACTCCAGAACGCCGACTACATCGTCCCCGTCGTCAACCGCTCCCGCGCCGGCAGCGCCCGCGTCGCCAAGGCCCTCGGCAAGCTCAACTCCGCACTCACGACAGAGGACTTGACCGCCCTCAACCAGCAGGTCGACACCTGGCGACGCCTGCCGGAGGACGTGGCGGAGGCGTACTTGAAGCAGAAGCGGTTGTTGTAGGGGGTTGGGCCGGGCTAGTCGAGCTTCGCTGCCACGGCTCGTACGAACGCCGGGCCGACCTTGTCGCGCCAGAAGGCGGGGCTCGCGTCCATCCGGCCCTCGAAGGTCGCGGTGGTCTGCCCGCCGACCGTGAACATCAGCGGGCCCTTGCGGCAGGTCCAACTGTCGTCGAGCCCACCGTCGTTGGCGCAGGCATCGGTGCCGAAGCGTTCATGGGCGATGAGGGCGACCTTGTCGAAGTAGCCGGCGATCAGCCCGGGATCGGCCACGGCGTCGACGCGGACCCAGACGCGCGTGGCCGCGAATGTCTCGCCCGGCAGTTCCATGACGTACTCGCACCGGCCGTTCTCGGCACGGTCGCTCTCCTTCCACGAGGAGTCCGCGGCGAACTCCTTGATCGAGGGCGCGTAGACATGAAGGGGCGGCTCTTCCCGGATCTCTTCGGCGTCGGGAAGAATCGCCTCGACGTCGTCCTGAGTCACCAGGCGGCATGCCTCCGGCCACCGGTCCGCGGCCCGGATCTCGCCCTTTTTCAGCGGGTCCAGGCCTATGTTCCCGGTCTGTTGCGGGGCTGTGCCGAGGGTGGTCTCGGTGCTGGCGTCGGCGATCCGGAGCGTGGTCCAGGCGGTTCCGGCGATCAGCAGGCCGACGGCCAGGGCGGTCCAGGAGATGCGATCCTTGGTCTTCACGGTGATCGATCCTGCCCGATGGGCCGTTCAAAATGGAGCCCGTCCGGCGATTGAGGACGAGCCCGGAGGGCGATCGGCGGTGCGTTGGTCGACGGTGGGGGTCGTGGTGCGTGAGTCCCGCCCCCCGGCAGGGCTACGCATCCGCGACCGAGTCGAACTCCACCTCGTCCCGGGCAACTCCCTGCGCGTCCGCGTCGACCGAGCGGCGCAGGGCCTCGTGGAGTTTGGCCGGGGTGAGGACGCCCAGGAAGCGGGCGCCGTCGAGGACCGCTACCCAGCCCGCGTCGTGCTGGAGCATCACGCCGAAGGCCTGCTTGAGCGGGGCGCCCACCGGCACCCAGGAGTTCATCCGGTGCGCGAGCTCGCCGACCGTGCCGCCGTCGCCCGCGAGCGCCAGCTCGTCCACGCCCGCCCAGCCGTGCAGCTCGCCCGCCTCGTCCAGGACGACCGTCCAGCGCGCCCCCTCCGCGCGCAGCCGCGCCGCGGCCTCGGCGGCCGGTTCGCCGACCCGCGCGATCGGCGGCTCCTCCAGGTCGTCCGGCTCGATCTCCGTCACCGAGAGCCGCTTCAGGCCCCGGTCGGCGCCCACGAACTCCGCGACGTACGGCGTGGCCGGGGTGCCGAGGACAGCGCCCGGAGTGTCGAACTGCTCGATGCGGCCCTGCCCGTACACCGCGATGCGGTCGCCGAGGCGGACGGCCTCCTCAATGTCGTGCGTGACGAGGAGCACCGTCTTGCGCACCCTGGCCTGCATCTTCAGGAACTCGTCCTGCAACTGCTCGCGCACCACCGGGTCGACCGCGCCGAACGGCTCGTCCATCAGGAGCACCGGCGGGTCCGCGGCGAGCGCCCGCGCCACGCCGACCCGCTGCCGCTGCCCGCCGGAGAGCTGCTGCGGATAGCGCGAGCCGTACGTCTGCGGGTCCAGGCCCACCAGATCGAGGAGTTCGGCGGCGCGGGTCCGCGCCTTGGACCGCTTCCAGCCGATCAGGGCGGGCACCGTCGCCGTGTTGTCGAGGATCGTGCGGTGCGGGAACAGGCCCACCTGCTGGATGACGTAGCCGATCCGGCGGCGCAGCCGCACCGGGTCGACCGTGGAGATGTCCTCGCCGTCGACGTGGATCCCGCCCGAGGTCGGCTCGATCAGGCGGTTGACCATCATCATCGTGGTCGTCTTGCCGCAGCCCGACGGGCCGACGAGCGTGACCAGTTCGCCCTCGCCGACCTCGAACGACAGGTCGTCCACGGCCACCGTGCCGTCCGGGTAGCGCTTCGTGACGTGCTCGAACCGGATCATGCCCTTCACGCTAACCGCGCGGATCGGCCCCCGCTCAGCAGAACCACCTCCAGGGTGCGCGGCCCATGCACCCCCTCCACCCGGTCCAGCTCGATGTCGCTGGTCGCGGAAGGGCCCGAGATCCAGGTCAGCGGCCGCCCGGGAACGAGCCGCCGCAGCGCCTGCGGCACGGACGACGCGACCTGCCCGGGGACGCGTACGACACAGATGTGGTGGTCCGGCACCAGCGTGATACGGCGCCGGCCCTGGTCGGGGGAGCCGTCCAGGACGATCGTGCCGGTCTCCGCGACGGCGACCGCGCAGCCCGTGACCACACTGTCCACGGCGTCCAGCTCCTGCGGCGTCTGCTCGGCCCGGTCCTCCACGCGCACGAGATCCCCGGCCCCTTCGACCCACGACGCGTCCCACCCCGGCGGTACGAGGACGCTGCGGGCGCCGCGCTCGGACAGCAGCCGCCTCAGCAGCTCCGCGAGCCCGGCCGCGTCGGCGCGGTGCACGATCGCCCGGTAGTCGGCGAGGTTCTCCGCGAGCAGGTCGACGGTCTCCTCGGTACTGCGAGAGCCGTGCTCCATGAGATACGTCCGGTCCACGGACTCCTCGACGGGAGGAGCGCCGCTCAGCGCCCGCCGGACCCGGTTCAGGATCACATCCCTGCTGCTCACTTCTCCCCGTCCTTCCCTCCGCGCGTACGCCGCCACCAGTCCCGGAACGGCTCCGCCGGTACCTTTGGCAGCTCGCGGCTCTCGCTCCACGCCCGGCCGGGGCCCGGCAGGCGGCGCGGATGGAAGCGGCGGGTGCGGGCGGCGAGGCGCTGGCCCGCGGCGAGCGTGCCGGGATGCGTGAAGGCGAACGCGGCGGCGCGCATCGCGGCCCGCTCGGCGGCATGCCCCTTCGCGGGCCGCAGCGTGACCTTGGTACCCCGCCGCGTCACGGGCCCGCCCTGCACGACCCGTTCCCGCAGATGCACGAGCACCTCCGGGATGTCGATCGCGACCGGGCACACCTCGAAGCAGGCCCCGCAGAGCGAGGAGGCGTACGGCAGGGACGCGTCGATCTCGCTTTCCGTGCCCCGGAGTTGAGGGCTGAGGATCGCCCCGATCGGGCCCGGGTAGACCGAGCCGTACGCATGCCCGCCGGCCCGCTCGTACACCGGGCAGACGTTCAGGCAGGCCGAGCAGCGGATGCAGCGCAGGGCCTGGCGGCCGACCTCGTCGGCGAGGGTGTCGGTGCGGCCGTTGTCGAGGAGGACGAGGTGGAAGTTCCGCGGACCGTCGCCTTCCCCGGTGAGACCGTCCCTCGTCCCCGTCCACATCGACGTGTACGGGTTCATCCGCTCTGCGGTCGAGGAGCGCGGCAGGGTCTGCAGGAACACCTCCAGGTCCCGCCAGGTCGGCACCAGCTTCTCGATGCCCACGACCGAGATCAGCGTCTCGGGCAGCGTCAGACACATCCGCCCGTTGCCCTCGGACTCCACGACCACGAGCGTGCCGGTCTCCGCGACCATGAAGTTGGCCCCCGAGATCCCGACCTTGGCGCGCAGGAACTTCTCCCGCAGATGCAGCCGCGCCGCCTCCGCCAGTTCGGCCGGTGTGTCCGTGAGGCCGTCGGGCGCGGGGCGGCCCCACTCGCTCATGGTGCGGGCGAAGATGTCGCGGATCTCGCCGCGGTTGCGGTGGATCGCGGGGACGAGGATATGGCTGGGCCGGTCGTCCCCCAACTGCACGATCAGCTCGGCGAGATCGGTCTCGTACGCGGCGATGCCCTCGGCGGCGAGCGCTTCGTTGAGGCCGATCTCCTGCGTGGCCATCGACTTGACCTTGACGACCTCGCGCTCGCCGGTCGCCCGTACGAGCCCCGCGACGATCCGGTTGGCCTCGTCCGCGTCGGCCGCCCAGTGCACGGTGCCGCCCGCAGCGGTCACCGCCTCCTCCAACTGCACCAGATAGTGGTCGAGTCGGCGGAGCGTATGGTCCTTGATCTGCTTACCGGCCTCGCGCAGCCGCTCCCAGTCCTCCAACTCGGCGACAGCCTTGGCGCGTTTGGCCCGGATGGTGTGCGTGGCGTGCCGCAGATTGCCGCGCAGGGTGGTGTCCCGCACGGCGTCGCGCGCGGCCTCCGGAAAGGCGGGCATCCCAACGAATGTGCCGCTCATACGAGTTGCTCCTCCTCCGTGCTCGCCAGGATCTCCGCGAGGTGCACCGGCCGCATCGCGCTGTCCAGGCGGGCCAGCGTGCCGCCGATGTGCATCAGGCAGGAGTTGTCCGCCGCGCACAGCACCCCGGCGCCGGTGGACTCGGCGGCCCGCACCTTGTCGAGGCCCATCGCCGCCGACACGTCGGGGTTCTTCACGGAGAACGTGCCGCCGAAGCCGCAGCACTCGTCGGCGCCCGGCAGCTCGACCAGCTCAAGGCCCTTCACCTGCGCGAGCAGCCGCGTCGGCCGCTCCCCGAGGCCGAGCGAGCGCAGCCCGTGGCAGGTCGGGTGGTACGTCACCCTGTGCGGGTAGTACGCGCCGACGTCCGTCACACCGAGCACGTCGACGAGGAACTCCGTCAGCTCGTACGTCCTCGGCACGACCGGCGCGAGCGCGGCCGCGAGCCCCTCGCCGCGGCCCTCCGCGCGGGCGCGCGCCCCCATGCGCGGGTACAGCTCCCGCACCATCGCCCCGCACGAGCCGGACGGCGTGACGATCGCGTCGTACCCGGCGAAGACCTCCGCGAAGTGCCGGGCGAGCGGCTCGGCGCGGTGGCGGTAGCCGGTGTTGTAGTGCGCCTGGCCGCAGCAGGTCTGGCCCGGAGGGAAGTCGACGTCGACGCCGAGCCGCTCCAGGAGCTTCACCACCGCCCGGCCCGTGTCCGGATAGAGCGTGTCGTTGACGCAGGTCAGGAACAGGGCGACACGCATGCGTCTCCTTCCGCGACGATCATCGGATGGCGGCAGCGTACGCGGCCCGCGCCGCCACGGGGAGTCCCCGCGCACCCTCGGCTTGATACGTTTCACGAGCCCGGCGGGCCGGTTCCGCCAGCCCGGCCCAAAGCCCCAACTCCCGTACCAGGAGCCGTCTTGACCAGCTACCGCCAGCCCGGTGTCGTCCTCACCGACCACACCTTCGACGTACCCCTCGACCACACCCGCCCCGACGGCGAGCGGATCGAGCTGTACGCACGGGAGGTGGTCGCGGGCGACCGGTCCGACGCCGAACTGCCCTGGCTGCTCTACCTGGAGGGCGGCCCGGGCTTCGGCGCGCGCCGCTTCGTGGGACGGCAGGCGTGGCTCGCCCGCGCGCTCAAGGAGTACCGGGTGCTGCTCCTCGACCAGCGCGGCACCGGCCGCTCCACCCCCGCCAACCGGCAGACCCTGCCCCTGCGCGGCGGACCGCGGGAACAGGCCGACTACCTGGCGCACTTCAGGGCCGACTCCATCGTCCGGGACTGCGAGACGATCAGGCCGCGGCTCACCGGCGGCGCCCCGTGGACGGTCCTCGGCCAGAGCTTCGGCGGCTTCTGCGTCACGCACTACCTCTCCACCGCCCCCGAGGGCCTGCACACCGCCCTGCTCACCGGCGGCCTGCCCTCCCTCGACGCGCACGCCGACGACGTGTACCGGGCGGCGTACCCGCGGATCCAGCGCAAGGTCGAGGCGCACTACGCCCGTTACCCGCAGGACGTCGAGCGGGCGCGCCGGATCGCCCGCCACCTCGCCGAGCACGGGCCGGTCACCCTGGGCGGCGGCTACCTGCTGACCGTCGAGGCCTTCCAGTCCCTCGGCATCCTGCTCGGCTCCGGCGACGGCAGCCACCGCCTCCATCACCTCCTGGAGAACGCGTTCGTCCGCACGCCGAACGGCCACGAACTCGCGGACGCCTTCCTGGAGGAGGCCCACTCGGCCCTCTCCTACGCGGGCCACCCGCTGTACGCGCTGGTGCACGAGGCGATCTACGCCCAGGACGAGCGGCCCACCGCGTGGTCGGCGCAGCGCATGCGCGCCGAGTTCCCGCAGTTCGACGCGGAGCGCTCGCTCGCGGGGGACGCGCCGCTGCTGTTCACCGGCGAGACGGTGCACCCCTGGCACTTCGACTGCGACCCCTCGCTCGCCCCGCTCCGCGAGGCCGCCGGCCTCCTCGCCGCCCGCACGGACTGGACCCCGCTGTACGACCCCTCCCGCCTGGCCCGCAACACGGTGCCGACCGCTGCCGCGATCTACCACGACGACATGTACGTGGACACGTCCCACTCACTGACCACGGCCCGGGCGATCCGGGGCCTGCGGACGTGGGTCACGGACGAGTACGAACACGACGGGGTACGGGCGAGCGGGCCCCGAGTCCTCGACCGCTTGCTGGCGTTGGCCCGCGACGAACGGTGAGCCTGGGGGCGCAGCCGCCGGAGCTGTCCGCTGAGGACTTGAGGGAAGGGGCGGGGAGGGGAAAGACCAGCCCGCCCGGGCAATCGACGCCCCCCGGGTCGACGGCGCGCATACCCTGCCCCCATGACCGCTCAACTGACCCCCATGCCCGAAGACTGGCACCGCGCCCTCGCCGTCGTCGCCCACCCGGACGACCTGGAGTACGGCTGCGCGGCCGCGGTCGCGCACTGGACGGACGGCGGCCGGGACGTCACGTACGTCCTCGCAAGCCGCGGCGAGGCGGGTATCGACACCCTCGCGCCCGCCGAGTGCGCCCCGCTGCGCGAGCGTGAACAGCGCGCCAGTGCCGCCGTCGTCGGCGTGAAGAAGGTGGAGTTCCTCGACCACCGGGACGGCGTGATCGAGTACGGCACGGCCCTGCGCCGTGACATCGCCGCCGCCGTACGCCGCCACCGCCCCGAGCTCGTCATCACCCTCAACCACCGCGAGGCCTGGGCCGGAGGCGCCTACTGGAACACGCCCGACCACGTCGCCGTCGGCCGGGCCACTCTCGACGCCGTGGGCGACGCGGGCAACCGCTGGATCTTCCCGGAACTCACCGAGCAGGGCCTGGAGCCGTGGAACGGGGTGCGCTGGGTCGCGATCGCCGGTTCGGACACCCCGACGCACGCCCAGGACGCCGGTCCCGGCTACGAGCGCGGCGTGCGCTCGCTGCTCGAACACCGGGCGTACATCGAGGCGCTGACGGACGAGGACCCGGAGGCGTACGCCCGCTCGATCCTCGACATGAGCACCTCGATGGTCGCGGACCGCTTCGGCGGGCGGCCCGCGGTCGGGTTCGAGGTCTTCAGCCGCTGAGCCCCGACCGCTAACCTGACGCTCCGTCAATGTAATCCGGGGTGAGGGGTCTTGGCGTGATCGACACCATCGGCACCGATATCCCGGAGGGTGAGGAGCGGCTGCGCCTCGACATCGAGGACGGCATCGGCGTCCTCACCCTCTGTCGTCCGCTTCAACTCAACGGCTGGAGCTGGGAGTCGACCCGGCAGCTCGGCCTCATGGCGGACCGCATCCGCTTCGACGACCGGATCCGGGCGGTGCTGCTGCGCGCCGAGGGGCGGGCGTTCTGCGCGGGCATCGACGTCACGGCGCCCGGCGGCGCGATCACCGGCCGCTCCCCGGCGGAGCGCACCCGCAACTACTACGAGGGCATCCGCTGGGTGCACGAGCGCTTCGCCGACTTCGCCGCGCTGCCGCAGCCGATCGTCGCCGCCGTGCAGGGCTACTGCCTCGGCTTCGGCTTCGAGCTCGCCCTGATGGCCGACATCAGGATCGCCGCCGACGACGCCGTGTTCGCCCTGCCCGAGGCGCAGCTCGGAGTCGCCGTGGACGCGGGCGGCGACCTGCGCATCGCCCGCGAGGCCGGCGCGGGCTGGGCGAAGCTCCTCGCCCTGACCGGCCGCCGTATCGACACGGCCACGGCCGAACGCCTCCACCTGGTCCAACTCGCCGTACCAGCGCCGGAGTTGGAGCAGTACGCCCGCGCCACCGTCACCGAGATCGCCGCCAACGCCCCGCTCGCCGTGCAGGCCATCAAACGCGACATCGACGCCTTCGCCGACGCGGGCCTCGCCGCCGCCCTCGACCGCACGGCGATGTCCGCCGCCGTCACCCTCACCTCCCAGGACGCCCGCGAGGGGTACGCGGCGAAAGCGGCCCGCAGGGCACCGAAGTTCGACGGCGCCTGACCCGTCAGGGCGCGAACGGCCCCCGCCCCAACTGCTCCCGCACCGGCACCACCGGCGCCCCCACGACGTCCCGGCGCTGCCAGTTCGCGCCGTCCACCACCAGCGTGTGCCCGCTGATGAACCGTGCGTACGGCGAGGCCAGGAACGTCGCCGCCCAGCCCAGCTCGTGCGGTGCCCCCACCCGCAGGGCGGGCTGCCGTCGATCCCGGTCGCCCGCGCCCTCCAGGCCCGCCCGGATGTCGGCCGTCATGTCCTCGTGCGGCATCAGCCCCGGCACGAGCCCGTTCACGCGCAGCCCGTACGGGCCCCACTCCACGGCCAGCGTCTCCACCAGGTTCTTCACCCCCGCCTTCGCCGCGGCACTGTGCGCGAAGCCCGGCCCGCCCGTCCACGCGTACGAGGCACCCACGGCGACGATCGACGCCGGTGTGCCCGCGGCCAGGTGGCGGCGGCCGAACTCGCGCGTCATGTAGAAGGTGCCGTTGAGCGTGATGTCGACGACGGCGCGCCAGGCCCCCGGCGACATGTCCTCGGCGGGCACGGGGAAGTTCGCGGCGGCGTTGTTGACCAGCACGTCCGGAAGGCCGCCACTCTCCGTCACCTCGTCCAGTACGGCCGCGATGCGGTCCGGATCGCGGATGTCGCACTGATGCGTCGTCACCTTGCCGCCCAGAGCGCCCAGTTGCTCATGCGCCGTCCGCAGGTGCGCGGGGTCGCGGCTGGCGATCACCAGGTCCGCCCCGAGCCGGGCGAACTCGGCGGCGATCGCCTTGCCGAGCCCGGTGCCGCCACCGGTCACGAGGACCGTGCAGCCGTCGTACGTACCGGGCGGCATTGCGCTCGCGCCCGGCGGAGGGGGAGCGGGCAGGCCGGGCAGCGCGGAGTCGGTCATGGCGGCATGGATAACGGTCCGGCGCACAAAGGTCCAGTGCCTTGCGCGCCCGCCCTCAAGCGCCGGACGGGCTGGATCACGTGCCCCGAAAGGGTCGCGGCCCCGCCCCCGGCACCGAACGAGCGGCCAGCTTGACAACACGGATTGCCGAAATTGCAATGGCTCGCATGACGCGCGCAAGGCAGCACGACCCACACACCCACCAGCACGAGCCCGCCCCCGAAGGGACCGAGGACGTCCTCGCCGAGGTCGGGCCCCGGCTGCGCCGGATCCGCAAGGAGCGCGGTGCCACCCTCGCCGGGCTCTCCGAGGCGACCGGGATCTCCGTCAGCACCCTCTCGCGCCTGGAGTCCGGCAACCGCAAGCCCAGCCTCGAACTCCTGCTGCCCATCGCCCGCGCCCACCAGGTCCCGCTCGACGAACTGGTCGGCGCCCCGCCGGTCGGCGACCCGCGCGTACGGGCCAAGCCGATCGTGCGCAACGGCCGCACGATGGTGCCGCTGACCCGCCAGCCCGGCGGCCTGCAGGCGTACAAGGTGGTGATCCCCCAGCTCGCCGAGGTGCCGGAACAGCGCACGCACGAGGGGTACGAGTGGCTCTACGTCCTCTCCGGCAAGCTGCGCCTGCTGCTCGCCGACCACGACGTGGTGCTCGGCACCGGCGAGGCCGCCGAGTTCGACTGCCGCCTGCCGCACTGGTTCGGCCCGACGGACGACGGCGGCGTGGAGTTCCTCAGCCTCTTCGGCCCGCAGGGCGAGCGGATGCACGTACGCGCCAAGCCGTCCGCGAAGAAGTAGCCGAAGAAGTAGCCGAGGAACTAGCCGAGGAACTAGCCGAAGAAGTAGCCGAAGAAGCGGGTCGATACGGGTTCCCAGGGGGCAAGCGACCGCTTAGTATGCGATGAGCTCGATGATAGAGCTTGGTTCTACGACCCCTCCGTGGAGGCCCCGCATGCAGGCATGGCGAGTGCACGAGAACGGCGAGCCCGGCGAGGTGATGCGGCTCGAAGAGACCGCCGCGCCCACGCCCGGGGAGGGGCAGGTGGTGCTCAAGGTGCGGGCCGCCAACATCAACTTCCCGGACGCGCTGCTCTGCCGGGGCCAGTACCAGGTCCGGCCGCCGCTGCCGTTCACGCCCGGCGTGGAGATCTGCGGCGAGACCGAGGACGGCCGCCGCGTCATCGCCAACCCGGCCCTGCCGTACGGCGGCTTCGCCGAGTACACGGTCGCCGACGCCGCCGCCGTGCTGCCCGCGCCCGACGCCCTCGACGACGCCGAGGCCGCGGCGCTGCACATCGGCTACCAGACCGGCTGGTTCGGGCTGCACCGGCGGGCCGCGCTGCAGCCCGGCGAGACGCTGCTCGTGCACGCCGCCGCCGGCGGGGTCGGCTCGGCCGCCGTACAGCTCGGCAAGGCCGCAGGCGCCAAGGTCATCGGTGTCGTGGGCGGCCCCGACAAGGCGCGCGTCGCCGAGGAGTTGGGCTGCGACGTCGTCATCGACCGCCGCACCGACGACCTCATCTCCGTCGTCAAGGAGTCCACGGGCGGCCGCGGCGCCGACGTCGTCTACGACCCGGTGGGCGGCGACGCGTACGCGAAGTCCACGAAGTGCGTGGCCTTCGAGGGCCGCATCCTCGTCGTCGGCTTCGCGAGCGGGGCCATCCCGACGCCCGCGCTCAACCACGCCCTGGTGAAGAACTACTCGGTGGTGGGCCTGCACTGGGGCCTCTACAACACCAAGGACCCCGAGGCCGTCCGCCGCTGCCACGACACGCTCACCGAACTCGCCGCGAAGGGCGCCATCAAGCCCCTGATCAGCGAACGCGTCGCGCTGAAGGACGGCGCCGCCGCCGTGCAGCGCGTCGCCGACGGCGTCACCACCGGCCGCGTGGCGATCGTCCCGGAAGGAGCTTGAGGCATGACGAACAGCGAGGCTCAACTGCGCGATCGCGTACGGGAGTTGCTTGCCGCACACCCGATCGCTTCCACCCCGCGCGAAGCCTTCCTCGCAGCGCGCTTCGACGCCGGGCTCGCCTGGGTGCACTTCCCCGAAGGGCTCGGCGGACTCGGGCTGCCACGTGCCCAACAGGCCGTCGTGGACGCCGAGTTGGAGGCCGCGGGGGCGCCCGACAACGACCCGCGCCGCATCGGCATCGGCCTCGGCATGGCCGCGCCCACGGTCCTCGCGTACGGCACCGAGGAGCAGAAGCGGCGCTGGCTCAGGCCGCTGTGGCTCGGCGAGGAGGTGTGGTGCCAGCTGTTCTCGGAGCCCGGCGCCGGATCCGACCTCGCGGCGCTCGGCACGCGTGCGGTGCGCGACGATGGGGGCACCTCCCGCTCGAGCGAAGCCGAGAGTGGGGGACACTGGGTGGTCAACGGCCAGAAGGTGTGGACGTCCAACGCGCACAACGCCCGTTGGGCCATCCTCATCGCCCGTACCGACCCGGAGCAGCCCAAGCACCGCGGCATCACGTACTTCGTGTGCGACATGACCGACCCCGGCGTCGAGGTGCGGCCGCTGCGGCAGATCACCGGCGAGGCCGAGTTCAACGAGGTGTTCCTCTCCGACGTGCGCATCCCCGACGCGCACCGGCTCGGTGAGGTCGGCGACGGCTGGCGGGTCGCGCAGACCACGCTCATGAACGAGCGCGTCGCCATCGGCGGCATGCGGCTGCCCCGCGAGGGCGGCCTGATCGGCCCGGTCGTCGACGCCTGGCGCGAGCGCCCCGAACTGCGCACCCACGACCTCCACCAGGACCTGCTGAAGCTATGGGTCGAGGCGGAGGTCGCGCGCCTCACCGGTGAGCGTCTGCGTCAGCAGCTCGTCGCCGGACAGCCGGGCCCCGAGGGCTCCGGCATGAAGCTCGGCTTCGCCCGGCTCAACCAGCGCATCAGCAGCCTGGAGCTCGAACTCCTCGGCGAGGACGGCCTGTCGTACGAGGACTGGACGATGACCCGCCCCGAGATCGTCGACTTCGCAGGCCGCGACGCGGGCTACCGCTATCTGCGCGCCAAGGGCAACAGCATCGAGGGCGGGACCAGCGAGGTCCTCCTCAACATCGTCGCCGAACGCGTCCTGGGACTGCCGTCCGAGCCGCGCACCGACAAGGACGTCGCATGGAAGGACCTGGCCAGGTGAGCACCTCTGTGGACCTCCTCTACTCGGAGACCGAGGACGAACTCCGCTCGGCGGTACGGGATGTGCTGACCGACCACTGCACCACGGCCGCCGTCCTCGCCCGGATCGAGACCGACGAGCCGCACGACCGCGAGCTGTGGAAGACCCTCGCGACGGAGATGGGCCTCGCCGGACTCCTCGTACCGGAGAAGCTCGGCGGTCAGGGCGCCACGCACCGTGAGGCGGCCGTGGTCCTTGAGGAGCTGGGGCGGGCCGTGGCGCCCGTGCCGTATCTGAGCAGCGCAGTGATCGCCACGGAGACGCTGCTCGGCTGCGCGACCGACCAGCGTGGCGGTACCCAAGTCGCTTCTCTCCTGGAGGAGTTGGCGAACGGACGGTCTGTCGGAGCGCTCGCCGTGCCGTTCGTGACCGCGCCGCGCGCCCCGTTCGCCCGGGTGCGCCGCTCGGCCGACGGCCGGCTGCACGGGCGGATCGCGGCGGTCGCGGACGCGGCGGTCGCCGACGTGCTGCTCGTCGCCGCGGAGGACGGCCTGTACGCGGTCGCCGCCGACGCCGAAGGCGTCACGGTCACCCCGCGCACGTCCTTCGACCTGACCCGGCCGCTCGCCGACATCGAACTGGACGGCGCCGCCTCGGGTCCCGCCCTCGCATCGGACGCGGACGGGCCCGTACGACGTGGTCTGCGGGCCGGAGCCGCACTGCTCGCCTCCGAGCAACTCGGCGTCGCCGACTGGTGCTTGACGGAAACCGTCGCGTACACCCGCGACCGGCACCAGTTCAACCGCCCCGTCGGCTCCTTCCAGTCCCTCAAGCACCGCCTCGCCGACCTCTGGCTGGAGACGGTGAACGCCCGCGCGGCGGCCCGCAACGCGGCGGACGCGCTGGCCACTTCGAGCGAGGAGTCCCCGCTGGCGGCGTCCCTGGCCCAGGCCTACTGCTCCCCGGTCGCCGTCCACGCCGCCGAGGAGGCGTTGCAGCTGCACGGCGGCATCGGCATGACGTGGGAGCACCCGGTGCACCTGTACCTGAAGCGGGCCAAGGCGGATGCGGTGGGTCTCGGCTCGGCGGGGCGGCATCGCGAGGCGATCGCGGAGCTGGTGGGGTTGGGGGCGCCGTAGGGCCCCGCTCCTCAATCGCCGGACGGGTTGATCTTTCAGGCCGTCCGGCGATCGAGGGCGAGCGCCTCAGCGCGATACGGGGTCCGGGGCGGAGCCCCGGGGGGTGTGGGTTACGCCCGCCCCTGCGTCACCAGTGCGTACGCCCGGGCCAACCGCTCCAGCTCCTCCGCCACCCCCGGCTCCGCCCCATCCACCGCGGACGCCGCCCGCGTGATCGCCTCCAGAAGCTGCTGCTGCGCCTCGGCCGCCGCCGGCGGGAGTGGGGTCGCGGGGGCCGGGGTGCGCTCAGGCTCCGGGGCGGCCGCCGTGCGGGCCCAGTACTCCAGCGGGTTGCGGTCCCGGGTCACGGGCCCGCGCGTGGGCTCTGCTGGTGTGCGGTCGGTCACGGTGTCCCCCTGGAGCTGTGCGAGGTGCCGGCGAAGATCAAGCGAAGATGAAACGTACCGCGCGCAGGCGCCGACCTGCCCTCTTCCCCCGTACGGCATAATTGCGAGCCGTTCGCAATAACAGCCGATCTTGAACAGGGGAGTGGCCATGACGGCCCGATCGATACGCACCGCGGGCGGTGCGCTGGCCGCGGTCACCGCGCTGGCACTGGCCGCCTCGGCCTGCTCCGCGCCGAGCGGCGGCGCTGGTGCGGGCGGCGCGAAGGGCTCCGCCGTCGTCGGCATCGCGTATGAGCCCGACAGCCTCAGCCCGCTCCTCGGCTACGGCAAGGACGGCAACTCCAAGATCTTCGACGGGCTGCTCACGCACGACGCGAACATGGAGCTCAAGCCCGCCCTCGCCGCGGACCTGCCCGAGGTCTCCGAGGACGGCAAGACCTACACGTACAAGCTCCGCAAGGGCGTGAAGTTCTCCGACGGCAAGCCGTTCACCGCGAAGGACGTCGTCTTCACGTACGAGACCATCCTCGACAAGAAGACCAACAACGCCTCCAAGACCGAGCTGGACGCCCTGAAGTCCGTCGAGGCCAAGGGTGGGGCCGCCGCAGACACAGTCGTCTTTCATCTCAAGTACCCCTACGCCCCGTTCGCCGAGCGGACCGTGCTGCCCATCGCGCCCGAGCACGTGGCCGGAAAGCAGGACGTGAACAGCGGGCCGTTCACCACCAAGCCGATCGGCACCGGGCCGTACGAGCTGGTCAAGTGGTCCAAGGGCGAGAAGCTCACCTTCAAGGCCAACCCCGACTACTGGGGCGGCGAGCCGAAGGTCAAGAACTTCACCATGGCGATCATCAAGGACGACGACGTCCGCGCCACCCGGCTGCGCTCCGGCGACCTCGACGGCGCGATCCTGCCGCCCAACCTGGCCAAGGGCTTCAAGGGCGAGACCGGGAAGAAGACGTACACCGCCAAGAGCTTCGACTACCGGCTCGTGACCCTGCCCACGCACAACAAGGTCACCGGTGACACCGGCATCCGCCGCGCCCTGGACGTCGCCGTTGACCGCAAGGCGATGGTCGACTCCATCCTCTACGGCGAGGGCAAGGAGGCCTACGGGCCCGTGCCCACCGACAGCGAGTGGTTCACCCAGGGCACCGAGCGAAAGCACGACCTGAAGAAGGCCGAGCGGATCCTCGACGACGCCGGGTGGAAGAAGGGCAAGGACGGGATCCGGGAGAAGGACGGCGTCCGCGCCTCCTTCCCGCTCTGGTACCTCTCCGGCGACAAGCTCCGCCAGGACCACGCCCTCGCCTACGCCTCCGACGCCAAGAAGGCCGGCATCGAGGCCAAGGTGCAGGCCGGCACCTGGGAGGTCATCGAGCCGAAGATGAAGACCGACGCGGTCCTCGCGGGCGGCGGCTCCCCGGCCGACCCCGACTTCGACCAGTACACGCTCCTGGAGTCGAAGCTCGCCGGTGACGGCTTCAACAACATGGCCTGGTACGACAACCCGGCCGTCGACAAGGCCCTCCAGGACGGCCGCAAGACCGACGACAAGGGCAAGCGCAAGGCCGCGTACGACACCATCCAGCGCGAGCTGGTGAAGAACCCGGGCTACACCTTCCTCACGCACATCGACCACCTGTACGTGGTGGACGAGCGCTTCGGCGACCTCACCACCCAGGTCGAGCCGCACGACCACGGCCTCGCCTCCGGCCCCTGGTGGAACGTCGAGGACTGGCAGCCGAAGAAGTGAACTCCCGTACCGCCAAGATCCCTTGGGGGCCGATGGCGCGCATGACGGCACGGCGGGCCCTGTTCGCCGTGCCCGTCCTGCTCGCCGTGACGTTCGGCGTCTTCGCCGTCGCCGCGGCCTCGCCCTTCGACCCCGTCAAGGCGTACGCGGGCACCGCCGGGCTCACCGCCTCGCAGGAGAACCTCGACCAGCTGCGCGCCAACCTCGGCGTGGACCAGCCTCTCGTCACCCGCTGGTGGGAGTGGCTGACCCACGCCGTCAGCGGGGACCTCGGCGACTCGGCGGTGCTCCGCCAGCCCGTCGCCCAGGTCATCGGGGAGCGGCTCGGCTGGTCCGTGCTGCTCGCCTCCGTCGCGTTCGCCGTGGCCGTGCTGCTCGGCACCGCCCTCGGCGTGCTCGCCGCCCGTCGCCGCGGCGGCTGGTTCGACCGGGGGATCACCTCCCTCGCGTACACCCTGGAAGCGGCCCCGCCGTTCTGGCTCGGGCTGCTCGCCATGTGGCTCTTCGCGCTCAAGCTGGGCGTCCTGCCCGCGGGCGGACTCACCGACACCGGATCGGCCACGGTCACCTTCGACCAGGTCGCCCGCCATCTCGTCCTTCCCGCGGCCGTCCTGGCGATCTCGCAGCTGCCCTGGTTCGTGCTCTACGTACGCCAGGGCGTGGCCGACGCCCTGGAGGAGGACCCGGTGCGCGGCGCCCGCGCGCGCGGGCTCGCCGCGCGGACCGTGCTCCTCGGGCACGCCCTGCGCTCCGGGCTGCTCCCCGTGCTCACCCTGATCGGCTCCCGCGTGCCCGAACTCATCACGGGCGCGCTGCTCGTGGAGACCGTGTTCAGCTGGCCCGGCATCGCCGCCGCCACCGTGCAGGCCGCCACCTCCGTGGACTTCCCGCTGCTCGCCGCGCTGACCGTGCTCGCCACGATCGCGGTGCTGCTCGGCAACCTGCTCTCCGACCTCCTGTACGGACTCGCCGACCCGAGGGTGGGATTCGATGGCTGAGGCCACCAAGACGGCTGACTCCGCCAAGACCGCGCCGGTCGCATGGCGCCGCGCAGGTGTCGAACGCCGCTCCACGCGCGCGTGGCGGGTGCGCAGCTCCGCCGTGATCGTCGCGCTCGTCGTCCTCGCCGTCCTGGTCGTGCCGCCGCTCGTGCAGCTCGACGAACAGGCCGTGGACCTCGCCGCCAAGCTGCAGCCGCCGTCCCCGGCGCACCCCTTCGGCACCGACGACGTGGGCCGTGACCTGCTGCTCCGCTGCGTGTACGGGCTGCGCGTCTCGCTGCTCGTCGGAGTCGTCGCCGCCGTCGTGGCCACCGTCATCGGCACGGCGGTCGGCGCCGCCGCGGCTGCCGCGGGCGGCTGGTTCGACCGGGTCGTGATGCGCCTCGTCGACCTGTTCTCGTCCGTGCCGCACCTGCTGCTCGGCATCTTCATCGTCGCGATGTTCACGCCCGGCGTCTGGCCCGTGGTGATCTCCGTGGCGCTCACCCACTGGCTGTCCACGGCCCGCATCGTCCGCTCCGAGGTGCTCTCGCTGCGCTCCCGGCCGTACGTCGACGCCGCGATCTCCGGCGGCGCGTCCCGGTGGCGGGTCGCCGTGCGCCATCTGCTGCCGGGCGTGCTGCCGCAGGCCGGGCTCGCCGCGGTCCTGATGGTGCCGCACGCCATCTGGCACGAGTCCGCACTGTCCTTCCTCGGCCTCGGCCTGCCCACGCACCAGGCCAGCCTCGGCACCCTCGTACAGGCGGCCCGCAGCTCGCTGCTCGTCGGCGACTGGTGGCCGACGCTGTTCCCCGGCCTCTTCATCATCGTCCCCACCCTGGCCATCGCCGGGCTCGCGGGCGCCTGGCGGGAGCGACTCAACCCCCGCCGCCGATCGGAGCTGATGCTGTGAGTACCCCGACGACCACCTCGGCACCGGTTCTGTCCGTGCAGGGCCTCTCCGTACGCTTCCGGATGCGCGGCGACACCTTCGTACGGGCCGTCAGCGACGCGCACTTCGAGCTCGCCCCGGGGGAGTGCCTGGCCCTCGTCGGGGAGAGCGGCTGCGGCAAGTCCGTGCTCGCCTCCGCGCTGCTCGGCCTGCTCCCCGGCAACGCCGAGACCGCGGGCAGCGCCCTGCTCGACGGCATCGACCTGCTGCGCGCCGACGAGCAGACCCTCGCCCGCACGGTGCGCGGACGGCGCATCGGTCTCGTCCCGCAGTCTCCCGCCGCGCACCTCACTCCCGTACGCACGGTCCGCTCCCAACTGGAGGAGACCGTACGGGAGTTGACGGACACCCCGAGGCCGGACATCCGTAAGGCAGCGGTGGCGGCGGCCGAGCGGGCCGCGTTCCCCGCCGACCACCTCGACCGGCACCCGCACGAACTCTCCGGCGGCCTCGCCCAGCGCGCCGCCACCGCACTCGCCCTCATCGGCGACGCCCCGCTGCTGCTCGCCGACGAGCCGACGACCGGGCTCGACCGGGACCTGGTGGAGCGCACCGTCGACGAGCTGAAGCGGCACACGGGCGACTCCCGCGCGCTGCTGATGATCACCCACGACCTGGCGGCAGCCGAGCGCATCGCCGACCGGATCGCCGTCATGTACGCGGGCCGCATCGTCGAACAAGCCGACGCCCGCGCCTTCTTCGGCGAGCCGGGCCCCCGCCACCCGTACGCGCGCGGCCTGCTGAACGCCCTGCCCGAGCGGGAGTTCACGCCCATCCCCGGCCTGCCGCCCGAGCTGGTCGACCTGCCCGACGGATGCGCCTTCGCCCCACGCTGCACCTCCGCCACCGACGCCTGCGAGGTGCTGCCGCCGCTCGACGCCGGCGTCGCCTGCCACCACGCCCTGGAGGCCCAGCGTGCTTGAAGTCCAGGACGTCACCGCCGGGTACGAGCGCCGCGCGCCCGTGTTCCGCGAGGTCTCGCTGACCGTCGCCCCCGGTGAGGCGGTCGGGCTGCTCGGCCCCAGCGGCTGCGGCAAGTCCACGCTCGCCCGGGTCGCCGCCCTCCTGCACCGGCCCGACTCCGGCCGCGTCACCATCGACGGCACCGCGGCCGGCGGCTGGCGGCACCGTGCCCCGCGCGCCCAGCGCACCGCGTTCGGCGTGGTCTTCCAGCAGCCCCGGCTCTCCGCCGACCCGCGCCTGCGCCTCGCCGACCTGGTCGCCGAACCGCTGCGCGCCAACGGACGTTCCGCTGAAGTCGCGGAAACCGTAAGGGAGTTGACGGCTCGCGTCGGCCTCGGTGCCGAGCTGCTCGGCCGACGCCCGCACGAGGTCAGCGACGGTCAGCTGCAACGCGCCTGCCTGGCCCGCGCGTTGGTGCTCCGCCCCCGCTGGCTGGTGTGCGACGAGATGACGGCGATGCTGGACGCGTCCACGACGGCCGCGCTGGTGGCCGTCGTCGAGGAGTACCGCGCGGAGAGCGGCGCGGGCCTGCTCGCCGTGGGCCACGACCGCGTACTCCTGGAGCGGTGGTGCGACCGCACCGTGCAGTGGGGCGACCTGGGCGACCTGGGCGACCTGGGGGCCTCCCTCACCAAGTGAACCGTGGGCGTCAAGCACGCCAACTCCCTTGCAGGGGACTGCCCTTCGGGCCCGGACGGGACGCATACTCCCTGACGCCGCCGTTGTCGTCGCCGTCAGGGAGACCCCCATGAACCACCTCATACGCCTCACGCGCCGCACCGCCGTCACCGCTCTCGCCGCGACGGCGGCCACCGTCGCCCTGCCCGCACAGCGCGCGGCCGCCCACACCGAACGCCCGCTGCGCCGCGCCCACGCGCACAACGACTACCTGCACACCCGGCCCCTGCACGACGCGCTCGCCCACCGCTTCACCAGCGTCGAGGCCGACATCTTCCTCGTCGACGGCCAGTTGCTCGTCGCTCACGAACCGAGCCAACTCGACCCGGCGCGCACCCTGGAGTCCCTCTACCTGGACCCGCTCCTCGACCGTGTCCGCGCCCACCACGGCTCGGTGTACGCGGGCCACCGCCGCCCCGTTCAACTCCTCGTCGACCTCAAGAACGAGGGCGTGGCCACATACCTCGAACTCCACCGCAGACTGCGCCCGTACCGCCGCATGCTCACCACGTACGACCACGGGCGGGTCCGGCGCGGAGCGGTGACCGTGGTGATCTCCGGGGACCGGGCGGCGCGTGAGCCGATGGCCGCGCAGCGCGTGCGGTACGCGTTCTACGACGGGCGTTCGGCCGATCTCGGCGGCCCCGCGGACGCCTCGTTCATGCCGCTGATCAGCGACAACTGGGGCGCCAACTTCAGCTGGCAGGGCGTCGGTCCGATGCCCGCCGCGGAGCGGGCCGAGCTGCACCGAATCGTCGGCACGGCGCATGCGCGCGGGCAGCGGGTCCGCTTCTGGGCCACTCCGGATCAGCCGGGTGAGGCGCGCGGCGCGGTCTGGTCCGAGCTGATCGCCGCCGACGTGGACCACCTCAACACGGACGACCTGGCGGCTCTGGAGGCGTACTTGGACGCGTACGACCGCTGAGGCGGACGGCCTCCGCAGGGCCCCGTCACGCGCAGTCATTACACGTTCGGGGGACATGTCACTCGCCTGGAGGGCACCCTCGCTCCGCCACACTGGCCGCCGTGAGCCACGGAGTTGACGTGGCGGAGGAGGTTTCCCCGATGGCCATTTCGGTTTCCGTAGTCCTGCTGCTGATCATCCTCACGGTGGTGTTCCTGCGGAACGGCGCCCTGAAGCTCTCGCACGCGATCGTCTGCGTGCTGCTCGGCTTCTATCTCGCGAGCACGAGCATGGCGCCGACCATCCAGAACGGCCTGTCGGCCACGGCGGAGATCGTCAGCGACCTCAAGCCGTGAGGCGGGGCGGGACGGAGACCCGGAGGTATGGGTACAGGGCCGCTTTGCGCACCCCAACCGACCATGGCTTACGGCGTCTTGGTGCGGCAGGGCCGTGTTGAAGGTGGATGGGCTTGGATGCGGACCGGCCGTCGCGAGCCATGGCGTTTCGCGGACTTCGGCTAACTCATGGGGGCATGCACCGTTCCCGCGTACCGCTGGGCGAAGGCCATGTCACCGTCGGTGGTGACGGTCACGTCGTATCGTCCGCTTTCCGTGGGCCATGTCAGGACGGCCTTTTCGTGTGGGCCGACGAGTTGGGTGCGCGGCATGCTGCCGAAGTCGTTCGGGTGATCGTCGCGCGTGCCGATCATGATCGAGCGGACCATCTACCCCGAGCAGATCGGTGCCATGATCGCCGCCCTGGAGCCCGATGCGATCTCGCACACCGAGCCGCTGGCGGAGTCGGAGGACCGCTATCTCCCTGGCACGGTCGCGTTCACGGTCCACAACTCAGCAGCCACGACGGCGCTTTCGCGCCGCCGTGGCTGACTGATCGTCGCGAGCGAAGCCGGCGAGGTCACCGGAACTGCGGATGCCACACGCCAAGGAGGCGGCCTTCGGTGTCGACCACGCCGAGGTCGGGCCACCGGTCGAAGGCCGAGCACGGGTGGGAGATGCCGAGGTCGACCTCGTCGCCCACCTGCAGACCGTGCGTGTCGGTGAGTACCAGGTGATGGTCGAAGATCTGAGTCGCGGTGGCCTTGGCGGCAGGCCGCGGCGCTCCCTGTGCGTCGTGGGCGCCGATGAGGACCGGCAGTCCCGCGTCATAGGGGAGTTCACGCTTTCCGGCGCCGACGACGGCCCGTCCCGGTTCAGGGGTGGAGAGCACGACCGTCCGGACGGTCAGGGCGGCCCTCAACCCTGGCAGCGGTGAGACGTGTTCGTACGTGCCGTGGTCGTGTGTGACGTAGCAGCCCGACCGCAGGACGGGTACCACCGGCCGGCCGTCGGTTCCCTCCAGGAGCTCCCGGAGGGAGTGGACGACTCGGTCGGGGAAGGCGGAGCCGCCCATGCTGAAGAGGGGCCGTTCCGTCTGGAGCACCGGTGTCAGCTTCTGGAAGGCTTCGATCGCGCTGCGGCAGTGGGCGTCGACGTCTGCCGTCGTCGCGGCGTCCCGGCGGTTGGGTCGGATGCCTTCGTATCCCGCGACGCCGGCCAGGAGCAGTCCCGGCGAAGCCTTGGCGACGTCCACGCCGAGTTCGTATGCCGCTGCGATGTCCCGTACCCCGGTTCGGCCTCCTTGCGCACCGACGTCGATGAGGACGCGCAGGGGATTGCGTACGCCGTCCATGGCCGACCGCGCGAGGTCAAGGCCTGTGCTTGAGTCCACGAAGCAGTACAGCTCAAGCTCGGGATCCTGGTCGAGCCATCGCCGGACGACGGTGAGGTCGGAGCGGTGGATCACCTGGTTGGCGATGATGAGGCGACGCAGCCCCCACCCCAAGGCGATTTCGGCCTGCCTGACGGTGGCGACCGTGACGCCCCACGCGCCGGCGGCCATCTGCCGGTCGACGATGGGGCGCGTCATGGTGGTCTTGATGTGCGGGCACAGCTCGACCTTCTGCTTCCGGCACCACTCCGCCATGAGCCGGACATTGTGCTCCAGCGCAGGCAGGCTGAGCCGGAGTGCAGGCAGCTCACGGGCAGGCAGGCCGGTGGGTGTCGCGCCATCGTGGTTCATTGATCCTCCATCGGCCACGGCAGTCGCCCGCGACCTATATCCAAGACGGAACGTACTGTATTCAAGACGGCCCGGGCAACCACTATGATCGATGCTGTGTGCTGTTTCCTGGATGAAGGGTGCGACCGTGTCCGCTGACACACCCCGTTCCGCCGCATCGGGCCCCCCGCACAGTGACGGGATCGGCCGACTCCTCCGCCGGGAACGTCTCGACAGGGGTTTCACGCTGGAGAAGCTCGCCGAGAGGACCGGCTTGTCCCGCAGTTACCTCAGCAACGTCGAACGAGACGTCAACAGCCCGACCATCAACACCTTGCGCACGATCGTCGAAGCCCTCGGCACCACACTCAGCCGGCTGTTCCAAGCGGCCGACCGTGAACGCCGCGTACTGACGCGCCCCGATCAACGGGTGGAACTCACGAGGGCGGGAGTGGAGGGGATCGCCTACAGCCTCCTCAATCCCGGCCCCGAGGGCAGGCTCGAAATGATGATCTTGGAGGTTGCGCCCGGAGCCTCCTCCGGCGACCACCCGCACACCCATACCGGAGAAGAGGTCGGTCTCCTCCTGAGCGGTGAGCTGGACTACTGGGTCGACGGGGTGCACTACCCCCTGCAACCCGGCGACTGCGTCAGCTTCGAGTCCTCCACCCCGCACCGCTACCACAATCCGGGCGATGTCCCGGCGGTCTGCGTCTGGTCGGAGACCCCGCGGAACTTCTGACCATCTGCGGTGCCCCTCGGCCGCCTTCGCCGATGGCGCAGTCACCGCTGCCTGAGTGGGGTGTGGCGGGCCCGCGCGACCTTCGTCAGATCTTCACGTGCGGGGATTGCGGCCCCACTCCGTGTGGGGTGTAACGCTCTGATTCCGTGTGCCGCTGAAGGGAATGCGGCTTCCGTAGTAGCCGCTCGTGGCACAACCGGGGTGTCTCCTGTGGGGGGTGGCGGCCCGGTTGTGCGCACCCTGCAACGGTGAGAGGTGCACGACGTGCCCTCCCGTTTACCCGAGCCTCGGGTGGACGGCCGGCCTGTGTAACGCACGCGTTGTTCCGTGGCGCAGAGGGCAGTGCGGGCAGAGCCCGCAATCGAGCCATTGCTGTCGTCGCCCGAGGGAGGGTCGCCGGCCGTGGTTCAGCTTCTGTATCCGAGGCGTGAATACGCCGGATTGGTCCCCCCATGAGTGACACCACCCCCCTGCCCCGTCAGCCGCACAACGGCCCCGACCCGTACGGCCACGCACCTGCCCCCCACCCTGGCCACGCGCCGTACTCCCCGCCGGCCCCGGCCCCGCAACCGGTCTACCCCGCCGACCGGCCGGCCCGCCGCGAACGTACCCGAGACGGTTCCGGGCAGCGGCGTACCGCCCTCATCGTCCAGTCGATCGGTGATGTCGCAGCCGGGTTCCTGGGGCTGTGGATCGTGCTCTACCTGCTCGACGCCAACCTCGGGAACCCGTTCGTGGAGTTCGTGCAGGGCACGGCCGAATGGCTCGGCTGGTGGGCACAGGACATCTTCACGATGGACGTCGAAGGACTTCGCGTTCTCCTCAACTTCGGCCTGCCGGCAGTGATCTACTTGGCCCTCGGGCACGGAGTGGCCTCCTGGCTGCGCCGTCTCTGAAGGACATATGGGCCACTGACCTTTCAGATCAGCGCCGCGCGTGAGCCCCGGCACCCCTGGAATTCGTCGGCAGGGTGTTGGGGCTTGCGTGTGCCCGGCGGTCCTTCCCACAGCAACTTGCGGCCGAGCGAAGTCAGTTGAGGACGAGCAGGGGTGCCCAAGAACGGCAACGGCCGGCTGTGCACCTCCCGATCGTGTGGTCTCGATCCGGTACCGGCGAGCCGCGAAGCTTCGCTGCGGGGTCCGGCGCGCCCGATGTGGCTGGGCGCGCCGGCACTGAACTCCGCTGCACGGTGCGGTGGTTATGAGGGCGGTACGTCCTTCGTGCTGAGTGTGCCGTTGATACGGCGCGGGATTCCCAGGATGTTGCGGTCGCGCAGCGCGGGCGGCAGGAGGCGCTGCGGGGCGGACTGGTGGGACACCGGGCGCAGGAAGCGCCGGATCGCGGTCGCTCCCACCGAGGTGTGCTGTGGTGCGGTCGTTGCCGGATAGGGGCCGCCGTGGTGCATCGCCGAGGTCACGGCGACGCCGGTCGGCCAGCCGTTCCACACCAGGCGACCGACGCGGTCGGCGAGCACGTCGGAGAGTTCGGTGAGGCGAGGGGCCTCGTCGTCCTCGGCGTGGAGGGTGGCGGTGAGCTGGCCCTCCAACTCCTCGGCGAAGGGCACCAGTTCGGACTCCGTCTCGTACTCGACTACGAGTGAGACCGGGCCGAAGCACTCTGGGAGGAGCTGGTCGGCGTAGGTGCGCAGGGTCGCGAGGGATGTGGAAAGGACCGTGGGTCGCGCCGTCGGTGCTGGTGCCGGTGCGCCCGCGACCAGGGTGCGCACTCCCGGTACGGCGGACAGCCTCTGCACGCCTTCGGTGAAGCCCGAGTGGATGCCCTCGTGGAGCATGCGCGCGGGCGCGACCCGGCGTACGGCGTCGGAGATCCGCTCGTCCAGGCCGTGTCCTGCGGGCAGAAACAGCAGACCGGGTTTGGTGCAGAACTGGCCGACGCCCTGGGTGAGGGAGGCGACGTACTCCTCGGCGATCCGAGGCCCGCGGGCGGCCGCCGCACCTGGAGTGACGAACACGGGGTTGACGCTGCCCAACTCCCCGAAGAAAGGGATGGGTTCGGGGCGGGCGGAGGCGAGGTCGAACAGGGCGCGACCGGCGCTGGTGGAGCCGGTGAACGCGGCCGCCTTGATCCGCGGGTGCTGCAGTGCCCGTCGGCCGGCGTCGAGGCCGCCGATGAGCGCGAAGGTTCCCGGCGGTGCGCCGCACCCGGCGAGGGCCGAGGCGATGTGATCCGCGGTCCTGGCGGCCAGGCGGGGGTGTCCGGGGTGTGCCTTGACAAGGACGGGGCAGCCGGCGGCGAGTGCTGAGGCGGTGTCGCCGCCCGCGATGCCGAACGCGAAGGGGAAGTTGCTCGCCGCGAAGACCAGGACGGGCCCGAGGGGCATCAGAACGCGGCGCAGGTCCGGCTGCGGCGGTGCGGAGGAACCGTCGGCCGCGGGCACCGCGGTGTCGATGACCGCATCGAGGTGGGAGCCGTCGAGGACGACGTCGGCGAACATGCGCAACTGACCGGTCGTACGCCGCACTTCGCCGCGCAACCGTGCCTCGGGGAGTCCGGTCTCCTCGCCCGCCAGGTCGACCAGCTCGTCGCAGGCGTCGTCGAGGGCGCGGGCCACCGCGCGCAGCATCGCGGCACGGTCGTCCAGGCTGAGCCCGGCGAGGGTCCGGGCAGCGGCGGCGGCCTGCCGTGCAGCCGAGTCGACGTCTTCGGCCGTGGTGTCCGCCGGGGCGGAGACGGCTGTGGTGCTCGTCATCGGACGTTCTCCCTGCTGAGGACGTTCTCCCGGCTGCGTACGTTCTCCCTGCTCAGTACGGAGTCGGTGGCGTGGAGCAGCCACTCCATGGCGCCCTTTCCCTCCACGACGGGGTTGGTCAGCGACCCCACCCCGGTGATGCCGATGCGGACGACGTCCCCGGGGCGCAGCGTGATGTCGAGGTCGGGGACGAGTCCGGTTCCGGTGGCGAGTACGGCCCCGTGCGGGAAGTGCTCCTCGCGGAACAGCCAGGTCACGAGGGACTCGATCCGGCGACGCAGCCGGCGGGTCGACGTGGCGCCCGACCACAGGGCGGTGCCTCGGCGGTCGATGGACAGGGTGATGTCCAGGTCGTGGGCGTCGGGCAGCTCCCAGGCGGGGCGGATGCCGGGCGCGAGCGCGCAGCTTCCGGCGTAGATCTTCGCCTGGGGCAGATAGAGGGGGTTGTCACCCTCGATCTGCCGGGAACTGACGTCGTTGCAGACGGTGTAACCGACGATCTCGGCATGGGCGTTGACCACGACGGCAAGCTCCGGCTCGGGTACGTCGATGGCCGAGTCGCCGCGGATGCCGATGGGTTCGCGGTCGGTGACGACCCGCCAGGGCACGGACTTGAGGAAGAGTTCCGGGCGCTCGGCGTCGTAGACCTGCTCGTAGACCGTGGCCTGGCTGCTCTCCTCCACGCGTGCTTCGCGGGAGCGTTCGTAGGTCACACCGGAGGCCCACACCTCCATCCGGCCGTCGCCGGGCGGCAGCAGGACGATGTCCTGCTCGTCGGCCGCCCGCCCGTCCGGGTCCTCGACGCGGGCCCTGATCTCCTTCAACGGCAGGGCGAGCAGGTCGGCCAGGCGCGTCAGGCCGGGCAGCGGGCGCACGGTGCCGCCGACCAGTACGCCGACGCGGATGTCGCCGCTCGCGCGCTCGGCGTACCTGACGATGCGGGCCGTGGGCTCGGTCCGGGGCGTCCGGGTCTGTGTCATGGATCGGTTCCTTTCCGGGGTGGTCACGGGACGGGCGGTCACAGGGTGGTGGACAGCTGCCACGGCACGAACTCCTCGTCGCCGTAGCCGAGTTCCTCGCTGGCCGTGCGGCGGCGGCCGGAGGCGACGTCGAGGATCAGGTCGAAGATCTGCCGCCCCATTTCCTGAACGGTGTACGTGCCGTCGGCGACGGGCCCGCAGTCGAGGTCCATGTCGTCGCGCATGCGCTCGTACAGCGGGGTGTTGGTGGCCAGCTTGATGCTGGGCGTGGGCTTGCAGCCGAAGGCGGAGCCGCGCCCCGTGGTGAAGCAGAGGACGGTGGCGCCGCCCGCCACCATGCCGGTGGCGTTGACCGGGTCGTAGCCGGGAGTGTCCATGAAGACGAGGCCGCGCCCGGTGATCGGCTCGGCGTAGCGGACGACGTCGCACAGCGCGGTGGTCCCTCCCTTGGCGACCGCTCCGAGGGACTTCTCCAGGATGGTGGTGAGCCCTCCGGCCTTGTTGCCGGGCGAGGGGTTGTTGTCGATCGAGCTGCCGTCGGCCTGAACCTGCTTCTCCCACCAGCGGATCCGGTCCAGCAGCTTGTCCCCGACCTCGGTGCTGACCGCCCGGCGGGTCAGCAGGTGCTCGGCGCCGTAGATCTCGGTCGTCTCGCCGAACACGGCCGTTCCGCCGTGGCGTACGAGCAGGTCGGCGGCGGCGCCGAGCGCGGGATTGGCGGTCACACCGGACCAGGCGTCCGAGCCGCCGCACTCCATGGCGAGGATCAGCTCGCTCGCCGGGACGGGCACACGGCGCAGCGCCCCGGCCGCCGGCAGCATCTCCTCCAGGGCGGCCACACCGGCGGCGACCGTGCGCCGGGTGCCGCCCAGCTCCTGCACGGTCATGGTCCGCACGGGGCGGTCGGCGGCGGGGCCCCAGCCGTCGACGAGGTCGCGTATCTGGTTGACCTCGCAGCCGAGGCCGAGGACCAGGAGTCCGGCGATGTTGGGGTGGTGCGCGTAGCCGGTGAGGGTGCGGCGCAGCACCTCGAACCCCTCGTTGCCCGCGCCCGCCGTGCCGCATCCCAGGGTGTGGGTCAGGGCCACGACCCCGTCGACGCCCGGGTACTGCCGCAGGACGCCGGAGGTCTCCAGCTGGCGGGCGATGGCGCGGGCCGCGGTCGCGGAGCAGTTGACCGTGGTGAGGACGGCCAGGTAGTTGCGGGTGCCGACCCGGCCGTCGGCCCGTACGTACCCGTCGAAGGTGGCTCGCTCGGCCTCGGGCACATGGTCGGTGGGACGCGCGTCCACGCCGGTCCGGTGGTCGCGGTCGAAGGGGCGGAAGACGAGGTTGTGGGTGTGCACATGGTCGCCGGGTTCGATGGGGCGGGAGGCGAACCCGATGACCTGGCCGTACTTGCGGACCGGCGCGCCCTCGGCGATGCCCCGGACTGCCAGCTTGTGTCCGGCGGGGACGGGTGCGGGGACCGTGACGAGGCGGCCGTCGTCGTCCAGGTGGTCGCCGGGGGCGATGTCGGCGCGGGCGACGGCCACGTCGTCGCTGGGGTCGAGGCGGAAGGAGACATGGTCGAGACGCGATGGGTTCACGGTGGTGTCCTCACGGTCGGATGGCGGGGCACGTGCTGCGGGCGTGCCCCGCCGGGAGGGTCAGCTGCTGCGGACCGGCAGGGGTTCGGCGCGCTGGACGATGAAGGCGTACGAGAGGGCTCCGACGACGGCGAAGCAGGCGACGACGAGGAGCGGGACGACGAACGAGCCGGTGCTGTCGACGAGGTAGCCGACCAGGAGCGGGCTGCCGATACCGGCCAGGTTGGAGGCGAAGTTCTGGATGCCGCCGACCGAGGCGACATGCCGGTCGCTGGGAGCGACGTCGGCGGGCAGCGACCAGATGCCCGACGCGGCGAAGGCCAGGCTGGAGTAGGCGACGGAGAGCAGCGCGAGCGCCATCCAGGCCGCGGGCACGAGGACCGCGAGGCCGATGACGGAGCCGCCCAGCATGCCGCTGATGATGACCGTCTTGCGGACCTTCGTGACGTCGGCGCCCCGCTTGATCGCCCGGTCCGCGAACCAGCCGCCGGCGTACGCGGCGAACACCGCGCAGATGCCCGGCAGGGCCCCGAACAGGCCCAGCTTGAGGAGCGTGAAGCCCCGTTCCTCGACCAGGTAGGTCGGGAAGAAGGTGATGAAGAAGTAGATGCACATGTTGAGGCAGAAGAAGCCGAGCATCATGCCGCGCACTGTGCGGTAGCCGAACAGGTCGCGCCAGCGCAGCTTGCGGGCCGCCTCGGAGTCCGCATCGGCGCTGCGGGCGCCGCCGTCGCGGATGTGGGCGAGTTCGGCCGCGTTGACCTTCGGGTGCTCCTCGGGGTCGCGGTAAAGCCGCCACCAGGCGGCGGCCCACACGAATCCGACGAGGCCGGTGACGATGAAGGCGGCACGCCAGCCCGCGAGGGCGACCAGGGCGGTGACCACCGGCAGGGCCAGGACGCCGCCGACCCGGGAGCCGGAGTCCCAGATCGCCGTGGCGAAGGCGCGCTCCTGCCGGGGGAACCAGCGCGAGACCACCTTGGCGCTGGTGGAGGGCGCGGGACTCTCGCCCACGCCGAGGGCGAGCCGGGCGCCGAACAGTGAGGCGAAGTTCTGCGCGGCCGCCGTGACCATCGTGAACAGCGACCACCAGATGGCGGCGCCGGTGAAGGTGCGGCGCGGGCCGACCTTGTCGACGTACCAGCCCGCGATGAGCTGGCAGAAGTCGTAGGACCAGAAGAACGCCGCCAGGATCATGCCCTGTTGGAACTTGGTGAGCGTGATCTCCTCGCCGATGAACGGCAGGGCGACGCCGAGGTTCGCGCGGTCGAGGTAGTTGATGGTGAGGCCGCCGAAGGCCAGCCAGACGATCATCCAGCGGACGCGAGACGCCCCGGGCGGTGCGGAGCCGGCCGAGCCCGGGCGGGCCGGGCCAGGGGTGGTTTTGCCGTGGGCTGGTGAAGTGGTCATCGCAGGACGTACCTCCCAGGTCGGCCCGGGAGAGGCCGGCCGGATTGGACGACAGGGGGAGTGCGCGCGGCAGAGCGAAGATCCCGAGACTCCTCATGCGCGGTGACGCCCAAGGAATTCTCGATTCACGATCCTGTAGGATTTCGGCAGAGATTGGCACGGTGGCGTGACCGCGTCAACCGGTCCCGTGCGAAGATTCCGGCGGGACCGGGGAGGACCCGGCCAAGGGCGGAGGTAACCCATGACGCGTGACCCAGGGGCTGCGGCCGCTGTGCGCTTGCCGGCCCGGCAGAACCTCGCCGACGACATCCACGAGGCGCTCAAGGCGATGGTCATGGACCACGCGATCGCGCCGGGCGAGCGGATGAACGTCTATGCGCTGTCACGCCAGTTGGGCGTCTCACAGACCCCGCTGCGCGAGGCTCTGGCCCGCCTGGAGGCCGACGGGCTCGTGGTGAAGGCGTCCCTGCGCGGCTACTTCGTCGCCCCGCTCATCTCCCGCACCGAGTTCGAGGACCTCTTCGAGTTCCGGCTGCTCATCGAGCCGTGGTCGGCCGCCCGCGCCGCGGAGCGCTGCGGGCCGGAGGAACACGACGAACTGCGCGCCGAACTGGCCTCCTGCACCGACGTCCCGGACGGCGGGGAGTACGCCGCGTACAAAGCGGTCGCGGCGCACGACCACCGCTTCCACACGCTCGTGGCCCGGCTGTCCGGGAACGTCAACATGCCCTCGACCTTCGAACGCACCAACTGCCACCTGCACATCTTCCGGCTCTTCTACCAGACCTACGTGGGCACGGCGGCGATCGAAGAGCACAACGCCGTCACCGACGCGATCGTGGCCGGCGACCCGGACGCAGCGGCAGCGGCCATGCGCCACCACATCGAATCCTCCCGAACCCGGCTGCGCGACGCATTCAACTGACGTTCCACGGGCTGCCCTTGCGCTGATCGCGGTGCCCTTCGTGGACCTGGTGAGCAGGTCAGGCGATCGGCGAAGCGGTGTACCCGACGGAGGCGATGGCCGCGACGATCTCCTGGGCCGGTACGGGGCGTTCGAGTTCGACGACGGTGCGTTCGGTGCGCAGGTGGGTGGTGCTCGTGGTGACGCCGGGGAGCTCTTCGATCTCGTCGTCGATGAGGAGTCCGCAGCTGGCGCAGTGCATGCCGGTGACGGCGAATTCGAGGCGGAGGGTCACCGGGCGGTCTCCTTCGGGGTGGTGGTGCGGGCGGTGGCGGGCTCTTGGAAGGTGATCTCGCCGCCGTACATGCCCATGCCGCAGGTGAAGTCGAGGGTGCCGGGTGTGGGGGTGCCGAGGTCGATGGGGGTCCGGCCGGTGACGGGGAGGATCTCCTGGACGCCTTCGTCGGGGACGACGAAGGAGCGGACGCAGCCGTTGGTGTTGTCGGTGGCGACGACGAGTTTGGTCGGTACACCGGCGGTCGCGGTGATGGCGGTGGGTGCGTAGGAGTTGGTGCGGGCCTGGACGGTGATGGTCTGGACTCCGCCAGTCGTGGTCACGGTCTTCTGCGGGGGCTGCGCGGCTGCCGCAGGGGCGGTTGCGGGGGTGGGCCACCAGCCGCCGAGGCGCAGTCCGGAGCCTGCGGTCCACAGCGCGACGGCGAGGACGATCACGGCGGTGACGACGCTGAGGCGGCCCTGCCAGCGGCGGGCCGCGGAGCGCAGCAGGAAGCCGAGTACGGCGAAGAGGGGGCCGGTGCCGAGGACGAAGCCGGCCATGACGGCGGCTCCGGCGAGCGGGGATCCGGCGGTGATGGCGATCAGTTCCACGCTGAGGGTGACGCCGCAGGGGATGAGGACGGTGAGGAAGCCGAGTACGGCCGGAGTGGTGATGGCGGTCGACTTCGCCGACCTGCGTACTCGCCGCCCCCACGAGGCGGGTGGCCTGGGGACGAAGCGGCGCACGGCGCGCACGCCGAGCATGTCGAGGGCGAACAGCAGCATCAGCACCGCGCTCGCGACGAGGAGTACGGCGCGGGCGCGGGGGCCGGGCTGGATCGCTGCGCCGACCAGGCCGAGGGCTGCGCCGAGGAGTGTGTGGGAGGCGAGCTTGGCGCCGAGGAATGCGCCGACGGGGGCGAACAGGCCACTGCGCTCCCATGCTTCGGGGCTCCAGGCGGTGGCGCGGCGGCCGACGGCACTGGCGAGCAGGCCGCCCTGGACGGCGGCGCAGGAGGCGCCGCCGGCGAAGAGACCGGTGGTCAGACCGGTGACGAACAAGGTGGTGGTGGAGGCCATGGGGAAGGACTCTCTCTGCTGAGATGGCCGGATCAGGACAAGACGACGTGCCCCGGCGGCCCAACGGGCAGGCGGGGTACGGGTGTTGTCAGGTCCGGCTGACGCAGAGAAGGGCGACGGGATCGGGTGCCCGAGGCCAGGCACACCTGTCGTCCACGGCCACAGCGCCCAGAGGTTCGGCGGGTACCGGTGGTGCGCCGAGGCCGTCCGTGCCAGGGACGGAGGCGGGCGCTACAGGCAGCGGCGGGTGTGCGTTCGCGAGCGGGCAGTCCATGCTCATCGCCGGGCACTCGTCGGGTGCGATGTCGGCCGCATGCCGGGGCTGTCGATCCGTTTCCGAGGGGGCCGCCTCTGAGGGGGCCGCCTCCGAGGCCATGGCGGAGGCGGTCATGGCGGAGGCGGTCATGCCGGGCATCGGCTCGGTCATGGCCATCGTCATGGTGGTGTGCGCGGGGCCCCACATCAGATAGGCGCAGGCCAGCAGCGCACCGGCCACGAGGGCGGCGAGTACGGGCCGGGGGCGCCGGGCGGGGTGGACGGGCACGTCCGCGATGCTATCCGCCCGACCCCGCCCGACCCCGCCCGACCCCGGCCGCCCTGTCCCGGCCTCCCGGCTCAGGCGGTTCGGCGCCCGATGCCGGGCCAGAACCGCCCGGCCCTGCGGGCGTACGCGTCGTACGCCTCGCCGTGCACGGAGCGGAGGTAGGGCTCCTCGACGATCCGCACCTGCAGTTGGACGGCGGTGACGAGGGCGGTCAGGGCGAGGAGGGCGACCGCGTTGGGCACCATGAGGGCCAGGCCGGTCGCGGTCACGGCCATCGCGGTGAAGACCGGGTTGCGTACGGCGGCGAACATCCCCGAGGTGACCAGGACGGTCCGTTCACCGGCGTCGACGCCCACCCGCCACGATGTACCCATCGCACTCTGCGCGAGCAGCGTGGCGGTGATCCCGGCGAGGGTGATCACGAGTCCCGCCCCGCGCAGCAGCGGCCACCCGGTGCTGGGCAGGTCCGGCAGGCCGGTGAGTGAGGCGATCGGAGCGGCGCCTCCGCCGAGGAGCGCGAGGACGAACAGCACGCCCGCCCACCACGAGGCGGAGCCCGGTCGGCCGGAGAGGCCGCGGAACCCGGTGTCGCCGGTGCGACGGGCCTGGATCACGGACCTGATCCCGAATGCGGTCACAGCCCAGCCTGCGAACAGGGCCAAGGCGCTCCACGCCCAGGCGGTCATGTCGCCGTCTCCTTCGCGCCGGTGGAGCAGCAGGCGTCGGCGCAGGCGCCGTTCGTACCGTCGTCGGACGCGGAAGGCGAGGTGCGGGACGGGGCGGACGCGGGGCCGCAGGCGCAGCCCTTGCCCTGCCACGCGTCGATGCCCTCCTTCACCGCGACGGCCGCGATCACCAGGGCGGCGATCGGGTCGGCCCAGGACCAGCCGAGAGTCGCGTTGAGGACCAGGCCGACCAGCAGCACCGCGGACAGATACGTGCACAACAGGGTCTGCTTGGAGTCGGCGACCGCGGAGGCGGAGCCGAGTTCGCGGCCGGCGCGACGCTGGGCGGAGGACAGGAACGGCATGACCGCCAGCGACAGTGCGGCGATGACGATGCCGGGGACCGACCGCTCCGCCTCACCGGTTCCGCTGAGGGCGCGTACGGCGTCTACGGAGACGTAGGCGGCGAGCGCGAAGAAGGAGACGGCGATGATCCGCAGCGTCCTCTTCTCCCGCGCCTCGCGTACGGCATGGTCGCGGGCGGAGAACTGCCAGGCGACCGCGGCGGCGGAGGACACCTCGATCACCGAGTCCAGGCCGAAGCCGATCAGTGCGGTTGACGAGGCGATCGTTCCGGCGGTGATCGCGACGATCGCCTCGATCACGTTGTAGGTGATCGTCACGGCGACGAGGAACCGTATCCGCCGCGCGAGCGCGTCCCGGCGGGCGGGCGACGGGCCGAGGGATATGACGCTCATGGGCAGCAGCCCTCCGTCTCCGCGTCCGCGCACGTCTTGTCGGCCTCCACCGCGAGGACGGCCGACCGCAGGTCCCCGAGGGCGTGCCCGAGGCGAGCGTCGGCGAGCTCGTACCGCGTACGGCGCCCGTCCGGGATCGCGACGACCAGGCCGCAATCCCTCAGGCACGCAAGGTGGTTGGAGAGCCTGGTCCTGGAGATCCCGAGCGCGTCGGCGAAGTCGGACGGGTAGCCGGGCCCTTGCTGCAGTTCGAGCAGGATGCGGCAGCGGATCGGGTCGGCGAGGGCGCGGCCGAACCGCGCCAGAGCCTCGATGTCGGTCGCGAGAGTCAGCACGCGTCGACGATACAGAAAATCCTGGATTCAAGAAACCCTGAATCGCCTGAGGCTCGGTGCGGGCCTCCGCCGCCCCCGAAGCAGACCGGCCATAGTGCCGCGTGCGACCGCCGGATCGCCGCCTCGCCGGACAGGTGTGCCGCTCGTGCCGCACCGGCCGGCCGAACCCGCCGGTCACGACTTCCCCAGCGCTGTCGGGGTGGTCGAGCCAACCGGTCTCGATCGCACCGGTGCTGATGATGGGGAAGCCGTCGAGATGGGCGGTGCCGGGTATGACGCGGCGTACGCACCAGTCGCCTCGTTCGAGCGGCCGTTGGGTGTGGCCGGTGAAGAGAACGCGTCGGGGTGCCCACCCAGGACCTGGCCGCCGGTGTGGAGCTGATCGAGGTGCGTGGGGAGAGTGCGGCGCGCGGTGGGGCATGACCGGTTCGCCGACCGTGCTGCTCGAAGGGGGGATCCGTTCGCTGCGCCGGGGACGGCGCCGAGTCTGTCGTGCCGCAGCTACCGCGGTGCGGACGGCCGGGTGGACGGGCCGCCGAGCGTGGAGGAACCGCGCCGGGCCCTTGTCGACGGCCGAGCCTTCACCGCCCACAACGACCAGTAGCGCCGGGCTTGGACCTCAGGACGACTCCGGGGCGGTGACCTGGTGCCTTTCGCCGAAGCCGGGGTCGATTCGTAGCAGGCGAGGGGCGACACCGGCGAGGATGCCCGTCATGACCGTTGACCAGGATCTCGTTCCCCTGCGGCCCACGCACTCGGCGCCCTTGGTGTTCGGCGCGGGGGCGGCCATCGGTGTGCTGGGCGGGATGATCGGGCTGGGCGGTGCGGAGTTCCGACTGCCGCTGCTGATCGGTCTGTTCGGCTTCGCCGCGCTCTCGGCCGTCATCCTGAACAAGGCGATGAGTCTGGTCGTGGTCCTTGTCGCGCTGCCTGCCCGGCTGGCGGCGGTGCCGGCCGCGGAGGTGGCCGCACGGTGGCCGGTCGCGGCCAACCTGCTGGCCGGCAGCCTGCTGGGTGCTTGGGCCGGAGCCACCTGGGCGGTACGTATGCGCTCCGCCACGCTCTACAAGGTGCTGGCGGCGTTGATGGTGCTCATGGCGGCCGCATTGGTCGTCACCCACACCACCGCCCTGGAGACGCTCGACCTGCCGCTGTGGGCTCAGGTGCCCTGCGGGGTCGTGGCCGGGTTCGGCATCGGGGTGGTCGCGGCGATCATGGGTGTGGCCGGCGGTGAGCTGCTGATCCCGACGATCGTGTTGCTGTTCGGGGAGGACATCAAGACCGCGGGCAGCCTCTCGCTCCTGGTGTCGTTGCCGACGATGCTGGTCGCGTTCGCCCGCTACAGCCGCGACGGCAGCTTCGCCGTCCTCGGCGCGAACCTCCGCTTCACCCTGGTCATGGCCGCGGGCTCGGTCGCCGGCGCGGTCCTGGGCGGTTTGCTCCTCGGAGCCTTCCCGGACCTGGTGCTGATCCCTGCCCTTGCCTTGATCCTGCTCGTCTCCGCGGTCAAACTCGCCCGTCACGACTGACAGTTCAGAACCGATTGCCCTCGGGACCCGCACCTGGGCGGGCCCCGATGGGGGAGCGACTGAGCAGGCCAGCAGGCCAGCAGGCCGTCAGGCCCCTGACTGCCGCTCCCTGTGCCCCCGCAGCGCGCGGGCCGTCAGGTCCCGGTCCTCGCCGAGGACGAAGGCGGTGACTCCGTCCGAGCGCCAGTCGGCGCGGCGTTCCGGTGTGGTGGCCATGGCGCAGAAGGGGACGCTGTGGCGGGCGCAGGCGGCGCGGAGTTCGAGTACCGCGTCGCGTACGGACGGGTGGCGGACCTCCCACGGGACGCCGTACGACTGGGACAGGTCGCCGGGGCCGGGGAGGACCAGGTCGATGCCGCCGCCGGCGAGGATGGCGTCGATCGACTCGACGCCCGCCGCGTCCTCGATGAGGGGGATCAGCATGATCTCGGCGTTGGCCCGCGCGATGTACTCGCGCGGGTCGAGCCGCCCGTAGCCGAGCCCGCGGCCGCCGTTGAGGGAGCGCATGCCCTCGGGTGCGTAACGGGCGGCGTGGATGAGGGCGTCCACGTCGGCGCGGGACCGGACATGGGGGAGGACGATGCCCATCGCGCCCGCGTCCAACGCCCGCAGCACCGCGCCCGGATCGCCCTCCGGTACGCGCACGAAGGGGGTGAGCCCCGTCGTCTCGGCGGCCCGGATCAGATGCTCGAGGAGCCGGGGGTCGACCAGCGTGTGCTCGGTGTCGAGGATGACGAAGTCGTAGCCCGCGGCGCCGATCATCTCGACGACGGCGGGGTCGGGGAGTACGGAGAACAGCCCGTGCACCTCCTCGCCCGCCGCGATCCTCCGCTTCACCTCGTTGGGGCGCAGCACGATCTCAGACCTCCTCGGATGCGCCCGGCCCGGCGAACGCGCCCGATGCGATCCCGTTCAGGAAGTGGAACCCCGGCCGCGGATGCATCAGGAAGTCATGGTGCGAGATGTTCCACGCGTACGCACCGCACAGCTCGAACGCCACCCGGTCACCGGCGCGCAGGCCGGGCGCCAGGACATCGCGCGCGAGCAGGTCCTTGGGCGTGCAGAGCTGTCCCGTCAGGGTGACCCGCTCGCCCTGCGCCGCCGAGCGCGGCCACGGGTGCGGCCAGGGCTCGTCGGACGGCAGGACCGTGCACGGCTGGTCGTGGCCCTTGGTCGCGGGCGTACGGAGGTGATGCGTACCGCCGCGGACGACGGCGAACTCCTCACCGTGGCTGGGCTTCACGTCCAGGACCTCGGTGGCGTACCAGCCGCAGTACGCGGTGAGCGCGCGGCCCGGTTCCAGACGCAGCGTCAGACCAGGGTGCGCGGCGACGAGTTCGGCCAGACCGGTGCCGTACGACGCCCAGTCGAAGCGCCGCTCCGGCTCGGCGTAGTCGACGGCCATACCGCCGCCGACCACGACCTCGGGGATCCGGACGCCGTGCCGCTCCGCCAGGTCCATGGACCACACGACGATCGAGCGCGCCACGGCGAGCTGCTCCGTCGCCTCCAGGCCACTCGCCAAGTGGGCGTGCACACCGCGGAGTTCGAGGTGCGGGTACGTGCCGTCGGTGAGCAGCCGGACGACCTCGTCGGCCTGGCTCGGGTCCAGGCCGAACGGCGTCGGACGGCCGCCCATGGCGAGCGACACGCTGTCCAGGGAGCCGTCGCCCACCGGCAGGTTGAAGCGCGGCAGGACGGCGATCCGTCGCTCGGCGGCGTACGGGGCGGCCAGCTCGGCGAGCAGGTGCAGCTCGTACACGCTCTCCACATGGAAGCGCTCGACGCCGATCTCCAGTGCCTGGGCGACCTCCGCCGGGGTCTTGCCGGGGCCGCCGAAGGCCAGCGGGAAGCCGGGCACGGCCTTGCTGACATGTGCCATCTCGCCGCCGGAGGAGACCTCGTAGCCATGCACGTACGGGCGCAATGCGGCCAGGATCTCCGGCTCGGGGTTGGCCTTGGCCGCGTAGTACAGCTCGACGGCGGAAGGCAGTGCGGCCCGGACAGCGGCGACATGTTCCTGAAGGGCCGTCAAGTCGTAGATGTACGCGGGCAGTTCCTCGGAGCGCAGGGTGCGCACGCGGTCTCGGACGGCGGGGGTGGGGTGGGTCATCACGCGTTCCAGGGGGTGGCGGACAGGACGGACTCGGCGAGCGGCGACGGCAGCCGGACGTAGCCGGCCTCGCGGTCGGCCTTGCGCTCCCAGCGGGTGAGCAGGTTGGCCTTGGCGGGCAGCGGCACCCCGGCGAGGAGCGCGGCAAGGCGCGGCGGGCAGCCGTGCCGGTCGGCGTGCCTCTGCAGGGTGCGGCGGACCTGGGCCCACAGCTCGGTCTCTGTCTCCGGGTGCAGGTCGGCGAGCGCCGCGAGCAGTTCGGAGACGTGGTTGACGAGGAGGCAGTACACGACCCGGTCCCAGCCGCGCTGGGCGTCGTACGTCATCGGGCCCGCGACCTCGGGCGGCAGCGCGGCGAGCGTGTCGGCGTGCTGCTCGGGGACGAGCTTGGTGCCCTCCAGGTCGCGGAACAGCACCTGCGCGGGCATCCCGTCGCCGTCGACGCAGATCAGCACGTTCTGCAGATGCGGCTCCAGGACCATGCCGTGGTCGAAGTACGCGGCAAGTACCGGGGGGAGGAGCAGGTTGAGGTACGCGGCCCACCACTCGAGCGCGGTCCGCGCGTCCTTCCCGGCAAGCAGCCGGGAGATGTGCGCCTCGCTGGCCGGGTACTCGTCCGCGACCGCACCGGCAAGGAGCGGCGTCGTACCGGGCAGCAGCCGCCGCGACAGCCCCTCGCGGACGATCACACCGAAGCCTTCGAGCAGCGGGATGTCCGCACCGCCGTCGGGGCCGGGAATCGCCAGGCTGCGGTACGCGGGCTCACGCAGCACCGCGCTGCCGGGGAAGCGGGTGGCCAGGTCGTCCAGCACGGGCTCGAGGAGGCGGGTCAGGGCCACCGCGCCGGTCAGCTCGTAACTGGAGTTCTTGCGCAGGCAGTTGGTGATCCGCACGTTCAGGCTGAACTTGAGGAACGCGTCGTCCGCGTACAGCGTCCGGACGGAGGCGGTCGCCGCGAAGGGCAGCTCGGAGGTGCCCAGGATGCGGATGTCGTCGCGGTCCAGGGCCTCCTGAAGGGCCGGGTGGTCGCGCAGCAGCTCGTACTGCCAGGGGTGCGCGGGCAGTAGCCGGTAGCCCTCGGGGACGTCGGCGCGCAGCGCGTCGAGCGGGTCGGTCGCGTCCGGGGCCGCGGCCTCCTCGGCGATCAGATGCTCGCGTACGGCCAGGAGCAGCAGCGGGAAGGTCGCGCCGGTCTCGGGGGCGTACGCCTGCCAGTCGGCGGGGTTGCCGGTGCGGGCCTTGGGGGTGGGGTGGAAACGGTGGCCGAACACGAGCGACTGCTCGGAGGCGACGTACGTGTCCAGCCAGTCCTTGGCGGCGGCCGTGCCCTCGGCCGGGGCCGGGCGCCCGGCAAGGGCGGCGGAGACGGCCTGGTGGCTGGAGGCGATCTGGGCCAGGAACTCGTCGTTGTCGACACCGGTACGCAGCGACAGCTCGGCATGGACGTACTCGGCGAGCGTGCGCCAGTCGACCTCGGTCCAGGCAGCGCCGTTCTGCTCGGTGACCGGGCCGGTGAAGCGGTGCGCGCCGATCAGGGACGTACGGCGGAGCGCGACGCTCAGCAGGACGCCGCGGCGGGGCAGGCGCAGCAGCAGATGGCCGCGGTCCACGGCCGTCTGGTGCTCGGGCCCGGAGACCTCGCGGAGCAGGCAGTTGAGGAGGGTGTGCGCGACGACGTGATCGGCGCTGGGCAGCGCGGTCGCGGCGGCGTTGACGTCGGTGGGCGTCAGCGAGGTCATCAGAGGCTCCTGGGAGTCTGAGCAGAGCGGCGGAGAAGAAGGGGGAGGGCGGTCGCAAGCACGGTCGCCACGGCGATGGCGGTGCCGATCAGCAGCGGCGTCGAAGGGCCGAACCAGGCATTGCCGACCGCGGCGGCCAATCCGGCGGCGACCGCACCGGCCTTGGAGAAGAACTCGATCGAGCCGAACAGCCCGCCGGGCGCACGGCCCTTGGCGCAGTCGGCCGCGAGGACCGACAGACAGACCAGGCCGAGGGTGAGCCCGGCGCCGAGCACCAGCCGTACGGCGATGAACGCCGGGAGCGAACCGGCGATCTCGTGTCCGGCGGAGCCGAGCGCGATACAGACGAAACCGATCACGATGCCCATGCGCGGGCGGCTGCGGAAGACGGAGTGCACCGCCATCGCGCCGACCAGGTAGCACACATGGGGCAGTGCGAAGAGCACACCGGAGACCATCGAGCCGGTGCCGGGGATGCGCTCCTTGACCAGCTCGATCAGGTACGGGAAGGAGATCACGGTCGAGAAGACGAACGCGAACTCGAGGGCGAAGAGGCCACGGAGGGCGGCGGTCGTACCCGGCTTGGTCTGCTGGTCCGGCTTCGGGTCCGCGGCCTTCACGGCCGATTGCGTACGCGCCCGCTGGGGCTCCGGCAGCAGCGCCAGCATGGCGGCGGCGGCCAGCGGGAGGACGGCGAGCAGCGCGTACTGCCGGTGGGGCGAGAGCCACGGCGACAGCGAGCCGACCACGATCGGCGCGAAGACGAGCGCGGCACGCGCACTGCCCTGCATCAGCGTGAGCGCACGGGAGAGCTCGGTGCCCTCAAGCGCCGCTCCCAGATAGCCGTTCGACGCCGCGAAGGTTCCGCCGAGGATGCCTTGAAGGACGAGCGCGGCGGTGAAGGTGGCGATCGAGTCGGCCCAGCCGGCGAGAAGGAAGGCCACGGCGAGGCCCAACTGCGCGCGCAGCAGCAGCCGTTTGCGGCCGAACCGGTCCGCGAGCCGTCCCCACAGCGGGGCGCCGAGAGCACCGAAGATCGTCGGCACGATGTAGAGCAGGCCCGCCCAACGCGCGGTGCGGTCGCCGAGTTCCGGGAGGATCTCGGTGAGATACGGCGGCAGGCCGAGCGCCGCGAAGGACGCTACGAAGTAGCAGCCGGCCACGGCATGCACTTGGCGGCGGCCGAGGGCGGAGCGGGACTCTTCGTCCGCGTCCTCGGTCACGGTCGGGTCGGCCGAGGCCGTAGTGGTCGCGGTGGCCGTTGTGGTGGTCGTCGTCATCGCGCACTCCCCGTCGGCAGCAGGTAGTTGGGCCCGGTGGTGTAGTGCTTGTTGATGTCGGCCGCACCCGACCGCTCCTTGGAGAGCAGCGTCCCGGCGCTGACCATCGCCTTGACCGGCAGCTCCGGGGCATCGAGGAGCCGCTCGCGCAGGACGGCGCCGGGCTCGCCGGAGCCGGTGCCGAGCCGCTCGACGGCCTCGGCGAGCCGGTCGCGGATCAGGCCGAGCAGCTTGTCCAGCGGTGCCCGGTCTGCCCGGGCAAGGCCGAACGCGTAGGACCCCGCGCACAGATGGAGCGTGATCGTGGCGACCATGTCGGCCACCGGCCCGTCGCCCTCGGTGAAGATCCGCGGGTCGGCGAAGACCTCCGGGTCCGGTGCGTCGGCGCCGAGCCGCTCCCGCATCCGTACGGGGTTGATGCGGGGCGAGTCGTTGTCCTTGAACAGCAGCCGCAGCCGGGTGCCGCCCTCGGCCGTGCGGTCCAGGACCAGCGAGATGTTCTGCTGGTGCGACTCCAGGCCGATGCCGTACCCGAAGAGAGTGGTCTGCCAGTCGAACAGCAGGGTGAGCATGGCGTCGAGCAGGGCCAGCGGGTCACCGCCGTAGGAGCGGTCGGCGAGGTGGTCGATGACCAGGCGGTCGCCGGACCCGGGCGCCGGGGCGAGCAGCGCGGCCAGCGGGACGACGGAGCTGCGGTCGAGGCCCTTCGGGTAGCGGCGGCACAGTGCGGCGAGCAGCTCGTGGTCGGCGTGTGCATACACCGTCTCGTCGGCTTGCAGGATCGTGTCGCGGAACCGTGGCTCGCGGGCGATCACGGTCTCCAGGAGCCGCTGGCCCTCCAAGCCGTCGATGAGCGTGCGGGGCTTGATGGTGCGCCGGTTGCGCAGGCCGAGCGTCGCGGTGGCCAGCGGCAGCTTCAGATGCAGCTGCGGATCGGCGTCCAGGGCCACGGTCCGCATCGACAGGGTGGGTACGGCGCTCAGCCAGGCGTGCTCGGACAGGACCGCGTCGCCGGTGAGCCCGGTCTCGCGGAGCGCCGCGCGCAGCGGCTCGCCGACCGTCAACGGGTGGACGGGCAGCGCGATATGACTGCTGTTCAGATCGCCGTGCTCAAGGTCCACCGGCATCGGCCAGCAGGCGGGCAGGGCGTCCTCGCCGCCGGTCACGGTGACGGCGGTGCGCGGAAGCAGCAGCCAGCGCAGGGCGAGGCGCGAGTGGAACTCCGGTGCGTATGCCCGCAGTTGAGCCTCGTTCAGGCCGGAGCGGCCGCGCGAGGTCGGGTAGACCGGGTGGTCGAAGCGGGCGGCCAGGGCGTCGTACGCGATCCCCGCCGTCAGGCCGGTCCAGGCGGCCGGGTCCGGGCCATGACGCTCCGTCAGTACGGCGTCGATCTCGTGCTGCGTCGCGGAGTGCAGCCGCAGGGTCTCCAGCGTCTGTCGGCACTCCTCGGCGAAGGCGTCGAAGCCCTCGTGGTCGACCGGGTCGGCGAGCGCTCGCAGCGCGGGGAGCACAGTGTCGAGTGTGGTCAGCCGTGCGCCGTCGGATTCGCGGACCAGGAGCGGCAGTCGGGCGGCGTATTCGGCCTGGTAGCCGTCCTCGCCGAGGGGGAGCAGCAGGGCGTCGTCGGCCGTGGCGTGCCGGAGCCACGGCCCGTCCGGCCGCTCAAGGACCGTACCGGCCGTCCGCAGCCCGACGACGTCCTCGCGCAGCAGCGCGCTCAGCACGCGCGTCAGCAGCTCGGCTTCTTCGGCGGAGCCCGGCTCGGCCAGGGTCTCGATCGTCGCGGTCACCGGGTGATCTCCCAGCGCTCGGTCGCGAAGAAGGCGTCCGCGACCCGGTCCACGGCCGCCTGGTCGGCGCCGGTGGCGCGCAGGACGCCCAGGTAGTCGCGGTTGGTGCGGTAGTACGGGTGCTCGGTGCCGAGCGCGCGCAGCGGACGGTAGGCCAGACGCACGCCGTCCACGGTCTCGTCGAACGCCTCGGGTGCGGAGGTGAGAGTGCCGGCGCGGTCGGCGAGGGCGTACTCGACCCGCGCAGCGGCACCGGTCCGCGCGTCCAGTGAGAGAGGCAGGGGCTCGCCCAGGTGTGTACGGAGAATGTGCTCGAAGAGCGGGATGTCGAGGGCCTGCGCCAGCACCAGATCGCACTGGTCCCCGATGATGCGGTAGTTGACCTCGATGAGCCGGGCCCGGCCCTCGTGCACCACGAACTCGGTGTGACACGCGCCGAACGAGACGCCGAGCGCGTCGAGTTGGGCGAGCACCTGCTCGACGACCGCCTTGGGGTGGGAGGCGAGGAAGTCGTGCCGTTCCTCGATGAAGGTGGGGGGAGCGGAGATCCGGCTGCGGAAGCCGCCGAGGACGTGGCGGACGTTCCCGTCGCCCAGAGTCTCGAGGGAGTAGAGCTGGCCGGCGAGGAACTCCTCGGCGACCAGCGCCGCCTGCGGGCGCCGCGCCTGGATCTCCTTGGCGCGCGCCACCAACTCCTCGGGCCCCTCGGCGAGGATGACGTCCTCACTGGCCACGCCCTCGCGGGGCTTGACGACACAGGGGTACGGAAGTCGGGCCTCGACCAACGCGGACGGGTCCTGGCCCGGTGCGATCTCGGCGGACCGTACGGTGTCCACGCCCATGGCGGCGAGGTGGCGGCGCATCTCGGCCTTGTTCTTGGCGCGCAGGGCGGCCTGCCAGTCCTTGCCGGGCAGCCCGAAGTATTCGGCGGCCAGGGCTGCTTGGGTCTGCAGGTGGTCGCTGTTGGTGAACACCGCGTCGGCGGGCTCGTGGGTGGCTATGCGGTTGATGACGGCGCGGAAGTCATGAACGTCGCACTGCAATACCTCAATCTCGGGATATTTCGCCCGATGGGGAGCGGGCTGATCCGTGAGAACCGTGATGTCGAGGCCGAGGCGGGCGGCCGCCGGGAGGAAGCCGTCGGTGACCGAGTCGGTGGGGTTGAGCGCGAGCAGGTACATGCGCATGAGCGGAGACCCCTTCTGTGTCGGGGTTGGTGCGGGGAGGGTGGTGAAGCGAGTGCCGGGGGACGTCGGCGCGGGGGAGGGGGAGTGAGTGCCGGGGGAGGTCGGCGTGTGGGGGAGTTGGGGGGGCGCAGGGGTGGGCCGTTGGGGGACGACGGCCCACCCCCTCGCGGGCTACTTCTTCGGCAGCTCGACGCCGGTGGCCTTCGCCACGTCGGCGAGCATCTTCTCGGCCGCCTGGATGCCGATGCCGGACATCCAGGTCTCGTCCGGAACGTCGAAGACCTTCTTGTCCTTGACGGCCGGCAGGTCCTTCCAGACCGGGTTGGACGTGACGTCCTTCTTCTGGGTCTTCTCCGGGACATCCGCGACGGTGACGAACACCAGGTCGGCGTCGGCCTGGTCGATCTCCTCCGGGCTGACGTCCTTCATCGGGACCTCGGGGTCGGTGGAGCTCTGCGACTTCGGGCGCTCCAGGCCGATGTCCTCAAGGACGACGCCGCTGAACGAGGACTTCTGGTACAGGCGGGTCGGGCCGGCGATGAAGCGGACCACCGAAGCGGTCGGCATCTTGCCGTCTTCCTTCTTGGCGATGGCCTCGCCGAGGGCCTTGGCGCGCTCCTCGTAGCTCTTCATCGCGTCGGCGGCCTGCTTCTCCAGACCCAGGGCCTTGGCGTGAACCTTCAGGTTCTCCTTCCAGGGGCCGCCGGTGGTCTCGGTGAAGACGGTCGGGGCGATCGCCGTGAGCTTGTCGTAGACCTTCTCGTGGCGGACCTTCGAGGACAGGATCACATCAGGCTTCAGGGAAGCGATCTTCTCCAGGTTCGGCTCGAGCAGCGGGCCGACATCGGTGGGGTCGCCGATCTTGCCCTTGAGGTACTGGGGGAAGCCGCCCTCGGTCTTGAAGTGCGGGGAGACCGCGCCGACCGGCTCGATGCCGAGCATCGTGACGTCGTCGAGTTCACCGGTGTCCAGGACCACCACGCGCTTGGGCTGGGCGGGGATCTCGACCTTGCCCATCGCGGTGTTCAGGGTGCGCGGGAAGGCACCCGACTCGGCACCGCCCTTCTTGTCGTCGCCCTCGGACTTGGCGCCGCCACCGCAGGCGGCCAGGGCGGCGGTGCCCATGACGACGGCGAGCAGCGCGGCGATGAGCCGGCCGATGCCGCGCAGAGTGGGTCTGTTGGACATGAGGGTTGTGTTCCTTGCTGTGAGCGGAATGGGGACGTGTGGGGGAGGTTGCGGTCAGACGGACACGGCTGTGCGCCGTACCTCGCGGCCCTTGGGGACGACCAGCGGGGTGCCGGTCTCGGGGTCCGGGATCACCCGGCAGTCGACGTCGAACACGGACTTCACCAGCTCCGTGTCCAGGACGTCGGCCGGGGCGCCGGCCGCGGCGAGCTTGCCGTCCTTGAGGACCACCAGGTGGTCCGCGTATCGGGCGGCCTGACCGAGGTCGTGCAGCACCATCACCACGGTGCGGCCCGCCTCGGAGTGCAGATCGGCGACCAGGTCGAGGACATCGAGCTGGTGCCGCAGATCGAGGAAGGTGGTGGGCTCGTCCAGGAGCAGCAACTCGGTGTCCTGGGCGAGTGCGAGGGCGATCCAGGCGCGCTGCCGCTGACCGCCGGAGAGCTGGTCCACGGGCTGGTCGCGCAGTACGGCCGTACCGGTGCGGGCCAGCGCCTCCTCCACCGCCGCCTGGTCCTTCTCGGACCAGGGGCTGAGCAGCCTCTGGTGCGGGTAGCGGCCGAGCCGTACGAGCGCCTCCACGGTGATCGCGTCGGGCGTCACCGGCTGCTGCGGGAGCAGGCCCATGCGGAGGGCCAGCGCCTTGGCGGACATCCGGTGGATGTCGGAGCCGTCCAGGGTGACCGTGCCTCCGGAGGGGGCGAGCAGCCGGGTCAGACCGCGCAACAGCGTCGACTTGCCGCAGGCGTTGGGGCCGACCACGGCCGTGACGGCGCCGCCGGGCAGCTCCAGATCGAGGCCGCCGACGATCAGCCGGTCGCCGTAGCGCAGGTCAAGGCCGTGCGTGGCGAGCTGGTTGCCCTGGTGTGCGGTGGCCTGCGGCTGAGGGGCGGTCATCGGACACTCCTGTGGACGGAACTGCTCTGACGGATCATCAGCACCAGCAGCCAGGGCGCGCCCAGGGTGGCGGTGACCACCCCGACCGGCAGGCCGCTGATCGGAAGGAGATGCTGCACCGTCAGGTCCGAGGTGAGCAGCAGGACTGCGCCGGCGAGGCCGGTGAGGGCGAGGGTGCCCACGGTGGGCGGCCCGGCGAGGAACCGGACCATGTGGGGAACCGCCAACGCGACGAAGGCGACGGGGCCGGCGAGGGCCGCGGCGAGCGACGCCAGCGCGATGGCCACGACAAGTACCTGGAGGCGAGCGGCGTCGGTGTTCAGGCCCAGCGAACCGGCCGAGTCGTCGCCGAGGTCCAATACGGCGAGCCTGCGGTGCAGCAGGAACGCGAACGCCATGGCGAGGAGTACGGCCGCGCCGGCGCCCCAGACTTCGGTCCAGGTCCGCCCGTACACCGAGCCGGTGGTCCACTGCAGCGCGGACCCGGCGAGCTCGGCCGGGAAGCGTACGACCATGAAGTTCACCGCGGCGGTCAGGCCCGCCTGCACGGCGAGGCCCACGAGGACGAGCCGGGTGGGGTTGACGCCGGAGCGCCAGCCGAACACGCCGAGCAGGACGGCGGCGAGGAGCCCGCCGCCAAGGGCGGCCAGCGGGATGGCCGCCTGCGACGCGCCGGTGGCGAGGACGGCCACCGCCCCGAACGAGGCGCCACCGGTCACACCCATGACATCGGGCGAGGCCAGCGGATTGCGGAAGAGCCGCTGGAGCAGCCCACCGGCCACCGCCAGTCCCGCGCCCGCGACGACCGCCGCGACCGTCCGCGGGGCCCGGAACTGCTGGACCACCAGCACGTCGCCGGGGTCGCCGAGCCCGATCAGGGCCTGCAGCGCGGAGCCCGCGGGCAGCGGCATCTCGCCGACGGCCACGGAGAGGGTGACGAGCCCGAGGAGAGTGCCAAGGGCGGCGATGCTCAGCAGCAGGGTGCGGCGCATGGCGCGGCCGGGCTTGGCCTTCTGGGCCGCAACCGGGCGCAACTCAGTTCGTACGACGTTGTTCACCGGGCCACCTTCCGCGCCAGCACGGCAAGGAGCGGCGCGCCGAGGAAGGCGCTGATGATGCCGACCTGGAGCTCGGACGGCCGGATGACCACGCGTCCGAGAATGTCCGCGGTCAGCAGGAGCAGCGGCCCCACGACGAGGCAGCCGGGGATGAGTATCCGGTGGTCGGAGCCGAACAGCTGCCGTACGAGGTGGGGGGCGGCCAGGCCGATGAAGGCGATCGGCCCGGCGACGGCGACCGCGGAGCCCGCGAGCAGCACGACCGCGAGCCCGCCGATGAGCCGGATCCGGGAGACCGGTACGCCGAGCGCCTGCGCGGAATCGTCGCCGAGCGCCAGGGTGTTGAGCGCCGGGGAGATCGCCAGGGCGATGACAAGGCCGATCACGAGCGTGGGGAGCATCGGGTAGAGCACGTCGAGGGGGCGCTCCGACAGCGACCCCGCCAGCCAGAAGCGGGCCTCTTCGAGGGACCGCTTGCTCGCGAGCATGACCGTCGACGTCCAGGACAGCAGCACGAGTTGCAGCACGGTGCCGCCCAGCGCGAGCCGTACGGGATCGAGGTCACCGGCCCGGCGGGCCAGAGCCTGGGCGAAGAGCGCGGCGCCGGCCGCACCCGCGAAGGCGAACCAGATGTATTCGATCGGTCGGGTCAGGTGCAGGGCGTAGATGGCCACGACCACCGCGAAACCGGCGCCGTTGTTGATGCCCAGCGTTGTCGGCGAGGCCAGCGGATTGCGGGTGATGCCCTGGACGACCGCACCCGCCACGCCGAGGGCGGCGCCGACGGCGAGGCCCACGAGGGTCCGCGGCAGCCGCAGCCCCGTGACCACCAGGGCGTCGCGCCCCTGCGCCTGTCCGGTCAGGGCGTCGAGCACCGTGGACAGGGGCACGGAGCGCGTACCCAGGGCAAGGCTCAGGGCCGCGCAGAGCGCCAGGGCGCAGAGACCCGCGATGAGCAGCGGTATGCGCCGCAGCAACATCGCGCGGGGCTTGGCGCCGGCCACAGGTGATGCCGTGGCGTTGGGTTTGGTCGTGGACACGCCGAGCAACATAGGTAAGGCATGCCTAAATCCGCAAGTCAGGGGCGCGTGAATTGGCGAACTGCCCGTTATATCCCTGAGGCGCGGTGGGGCCGGAGTTGAGTCCGTGCGCCTGCGGTGCGCCCGGTTGCGGCACTTGACGGGGCGGTGACTTGTTCGCGCCGGGGTCCGCATCGGCCGCCGCCGGACGACGCCCCTGGCTGAATGTAACGGCTGCTACATTCACGGCTGTGACAAAGGATCGGACAGACGTACGGTGGCTCGTCCTCGTGATCAAGCTGCCCGCGGCGCCGTCGCGCCACCGCGTCGCGGTCTGGCGGGAGTTGCGCAAGGTCGGGGCGCTCTCGCTGGGGCAGGGAACGTGGGCGGTTCCGGATGTTCCTGCCTTCGCCGACGGGGTGCGCCGTGCGGTCGAACTGACCGAACGGGCCGAGGGGCAGGCCGTCACGCTGCAAGCCGCCGGGCGCTCCGTAGAGGACGCCGACCGCCTCAAGTCGCTGTTCACGGCGGCGCGTTCGGAGGACTGGACGGAATTCCTCTCCGACTGCGGCAAGTTCGAGCAGGAGATCGCCAAGGAGATCCGGATCGGCAAGTTCACTCTGGCCGAGCTGGAGGAAGAGGAGCAGAGCCTGGAGCGCCTGCGCCGCCGGCACCGCGACCTGACGGCTCGTGACGTCTTCGGCGCGCCGCAGGCCGGCGAGGCGGTCGAGCGCCTCAAGCGGTGCGCGGCGGTATGCGAGGACTATGCCGAACGCGTCTTCACGGCCCTCCACCACAGCGAGGGGGACCCGGCATGACGACCGCTCCGGTGCACAACTCCGCGCCCCGGCACGCGATGTGGCCGCTGTACGCGGCCGGGTTCACCACCGCTTTCGGCGCTCACGGCATCGCCGCCAACCTCGGCGGCTTCTCCGAGGACGCCGTCACCTCACTGCTCGTCCTGGGCGGGTTGCTGGCCCTTTACGACGGTGCCGAGGTGCTGCTCAAGCCCGTCTTCGGCACGCTCGCCGACAAGGTCGGCGCCCGGCCCGTACTGCTCGGCGGCCTCATCGCGTTCGCCGCTGCCTCCGCGCTCTACGCGCTCGCGGACAGCCCCGGCTGGCTGTGGGCCGCGCGCCTCGGCCAGGGCGCCGCCGCTTCCGCGTTCTCTCCGTCCGCCTCCGCGCTGGTCGCACGGCTCAACCCGGCCGCCAACCACGGCCGGGCGTACGGCAGTTACGGCTTCTACAAGTCCCTCGGATACACCCTCGGCCCGCTGCTCGGCGGGGTCCTGGTCTGGGCCGGTGGGCTGCGCCTGCTCTTCACGGTGATGGCCGTCCTGGGAGCAGCCGTCGCGGTCTGGGCCGCCCGTGCCGTACCGGCCGTGCCGCCGCTGCCCAAGGCCCGGCAGACCGTGCTCGACCTGGCCCGTCGGCTGGCCGCCCGCACCTTCCTCGTCCCCACCTCCGCCCTCGCCGCCGCGACCGCGGCCCTGTCAGTCGGCGTCGGCTTCCTCCCGGTCTCCGGCGCCGCCGCCGGGCTCGGCACCGTGGCCACCGGCGCCGCCGTCTCCGTACTCGCCGCGACCGCCGCCGTCGTCCAGCCTGCCGCCGGGCGGGCCCTGGACTCCGGCCGCCTGGGCTTGCGTACCGGCCTCAGCGCGGGGCTTCTCACCACGGCCGCAGGGCTGGGGTGCGCCATGCTGCCCGGCCTGCTCGGCATCTTGACCGGCGCGGTCCTCATCGGCAGCGGAACCGGTCTCATCACCCCACTCGGCTTCGCCGCCCTCGCCACCGCCACACCGCGGGAGCGCCTCGGTCAGACCATGGGCTCCGCGGAACTCGGCCGCGAACTCGGCGACGCCGGCGGCCCGCTCCTCGTCGCCGTGGTCGCCACCCTCACCACGCTCGCTTACGGCTTCGCAGCCCTGGCCCTGCTCCTGGCGATCGGGCCCGTGCTCATGCTCATCGGACAGCACCGCCGCGCCTCGGCCTCGCCGCAGTAGCTGCCAGCGGCAGGCCGGGCCGGCCGGGCGAGGACGTCCCGCAGATGAACAACTGTCAGCTTTCCATGGACACTTCACGGAGTCCGGCCTAGCTTCTGCCGCATGCCCCGGACCCGCATGCCACGGCCCCGCAGCTCCTTCGGCAGCTCCTTCGGTAGCTCCTTCCGTAGCTCGTTCGGCAGCTCCTTCCGTCGCGCCCTGGCTCCCACCGGCCTGCTCGCCGCCCTCGTGACGCTCGTCGCCCTCGCGCCCCTCGCCCCGGCCCACGCCGAGGAGATCCCGAAGGCGCCGGGGCACCGGCTCGTCGACGACTACGCGGGTGCGCCCGCCGCCGCCGACCCGCTGCCCGGCGAGGCGCCGCCGCAGCACCCGTATCTCGCGCCCAACGGCCGCAGCGGGATGCACGCGGACGCGGCGGGCAGCGGTACGTACCCGTGGAACGGGCCGCTCGGTCAACGGCCCGTCGCGGACAGCGAGAAGATGGCCGCGCTCGGCGGGGAGTGCGCGACGGTCACGTTCGACTCGGCGGGCCGCATCGTCACCGTCTGCGGCACCTTCAAGGGCTTCCTCGTCAAACTCCTCGACCCCAAGTCCCTGGACACGCTCGCCGAGTACGCCCTGCCGCAGCGCCCGTCGACCGTCGAGGCCATCACCCGGCTCGACTTCTCCCGGATCTTCAAGGACACCTCGGGCGGCGCCTACTCCTACCTCGACGACCAGGACCGGCTCGTCCTCGCCGACTCCCGGCAGCATGTGATTCGCCTGGCGCACCGCCAACAGGCCGACGGTAGCTGGGAGTTCGAGGTCGAGTCGGACTGGGACCTGACCGCGCACGTGCCGCACGACTGCGTGACCTGGACCAACCTCTACCCGAGCGGCCAGTGCGACCCGGTGACGTCCGTGATGCCCGACTGGGAGGGCCGCATCTGGTGGGTCACCCGGCAGGGCCGCATCGGCACGGTCGACCCGGACACCGGCGCGGTGCGCTCGATCCGGCTGGCGGGGGAGGAGATCCAGAACTCCTTCTCCGTCGCCGAGGACGGTGTGTCCATCGTCAGCGACCACGCCCTCTACAGCTTCCGCGCCACCGCCGACGGCACCCCGCGCGAAGTCTGGCGGCAGACGTACGACCGGGGCACCGGCACCAAACCCGGCTCGGTCAACCAGGGTTCGGGCACCACACCCGACCTGTTCGGCGCGCACGGCGAGCGGTATGCGGCCATCACCGACAACGCCGACGACCGCATGAACGTCCTCGTCTACCGCCGCGCCGAAGGCGTCCCCGACGCCGAACGTCTCGTCTGCAAGGTCCCCGTCTTCCGCTCCGGCGCGTCCACCACCGACAACTCCCTGATCAGCTGGGGCAACAGCCTGGTCGTGGAGAACAACTACGGCTACGAGAACGTCACTTCGCTGACCTTCGGCCGCAGTGTCGTCGGCGGGGTCGCCCGGATCGACGTACGCCCCGACGGCAGCGGCTGCGACACCGTGTGGGAGAGCGACGTGCGCTCCCCGTCCACGGTGCCGAAGCTCTCCACCACCGCCGGGCTCCTCTACTTCTACGAGAAGGACCCGAACCGCCTCGGGATCGACGCCTGGTACCTCACCGCCGTCGACTTCCGCACCGGCGAGCGCCGCTGGAAGCAACTCGTCGGAACCGGACCGTCGTACGACAACAACTGGGCGCCCGTCACGCTCGGCCCGGACGGCACCGCGTACGTGGGGGTCTTCAACGGTCTGGCCGCCGTACGGGACGGGGGCGCCGGGAGGTAGCTGCCCCTCGGGGAGACAGGGCCTAGCCTGCGCTCATGGCCATGATGATCCGCGCCGCGAGCCTGCGCGGCTTTGTGCCCCTCGTCGAGGAGCTGGGCGGCGACGCGGACCGGCTGCTCGCCCGCTTCGGGATCGCGCGCGCCGCCCTGGAGTCGGACGAGGGGCTCATCCCCATCACCGCCAACGACCTCGTGCTGGACGCGGCGGCGGACGAGTTGGGCTGCCCCGACCTCGGGCTGCGCCTCGCTGAGGCCCAGGACCTGTCGATCCTGGGTCCGCTGGCGGTGGTGATCGAGGCGTCGTCGACGGTCGCCGAGGCGCTCACCCTCGCGTCGCGGTACATGTTCGTGCACAGTCCGGCCCTGAGCATCGGCGTGGAGGACGACCCCTGGGGGCGGCGCGGCGTCGTGGCCCTCACCTACCGGAAGGACCTGGACGAGTCGGCGTACTCCCCCCAGGCGATGGAGCTGGGGCTCGGGCTGTTCCACCGGATCGCGGTGATGCTGGTCGGCAGTATCGAGGGGCTGCAGTCCGTGGAGATTCCGCACCAGCCTCTCTCGCCGGTCGGCCGCTACCTCGCCTACTTCGGGGCCGACGTGAAGTTCGGCCGGCCCGCCGCCGCCCTCCGGGTGGAACGGCGGCTCCTCGACACGCAGTTCGCCACCGCCGACGACGCGATCCGGCGACTCGCGGTCGACCACCTCGTCGGCAACTACCCCGACCCCGCACGCAAGGTGTCCACCCATGTCCGGCGTGCCCTCGCAGGAAGTCTGGGCACCGGTACGCCGGCGGTCGCCGGAGTGGCGCGCCTGCTGACCGTGCACCCGCGGACGCTCCAGCGGCAGCTCGCGGCCGAAGGGACCTCGTTCGAGGCGGTCCTCGACGAGGTGCGGCGCGACGCGGCCCACCGGTACATCACGACGACCGACCTCCCGATGGGCCAGGTCGCGGCACAGGTCGGATTCGCCGAGCAGTCCACGCTGAGCCACGCCGTGCGGCGCTGGTTCGGGTGCAGCCCGCGTGCACTGCGCCGAACGGCAGGCACCGGCTGAGGGACCGTACCGGCAGAACTTTGTCGTACTGGAACAAGTTCCGGCTGCGGCGCGGCGGCACTCTGAGGGGGCGCGAACGCCCGCACGGAGGAAGGACCCCCATGGCGCATCAGACAGAGCGACCGACACCGGATCTCACAGCACCGGATCTCACAGCACCCGATCTCGCAACACCGGATCTCACCGCGATCGGCGCCCGCCCGGTCCCCGAGTTCGACGGCGTCCACGACGTGTGGCCGCGCGGCGAGCGACTGGTGGCGGTGCGCGAGGCGGCGGCGGCGTACAAGGAGCGGTTCAAGGCGCAGGGCCAGGTCCGCGCCGTGCGGTCGGTGGACATCGCGGCGGCGCCGTACCCGGTCGACTACGCCTTCCACGGCGCGGTGTCGGTGCCGACGCTGCCGCTGATCTCGATGATCAACCGCATGATCGTCGTCCAGTACGACGACTGGAACGGCACCCCGCGCACGCTGGCGTTCGAGCCCACGGTCCCGGACGGCTCCGCGGAGGCGCCGTTCTACCGGAACCTGCGCAGGCTCATGGACAAGGTGCCGGCCGGCCACCTGATCGAGAAGACCGTCCTGCGCTACTACCACGAGCCCGCCGACGTCCTCGCGAAGGTCGGCCTGACCGCCGCGGACATCGACTTCTGCACCTTCGACCACCTGCACGTCCAGGACCCGCGGATGATCCTCGGCTCCACCGAGGTGATCGAGGGCGAGAGCGCGCCGCGCCGGCCGCTGTTCGGCGACGCGAAGCTGCTCGTGCACAGCCGCGAGCTGGACACGCTGCGCTCGCTGCACCCGATGCAGTGGGCCTGGTACGTCGAGGGCGGTCTCGGCGGCGTGGACCCGGAGAAGTTCGTGACGTTCGACGGCGACATCGAACTCGGCCCCGGCATCGCCCTGTTGTGGACACCCGGCCACACCGACGGCAACCACTCCCTGGTGATCAACACGCCGGACGGCGTCTGGGTCTCCTCGGAGAACGGCATCTCCCTGGACAACTGGCAGCCGGAACTGTCGAAGATCCCGGGCGTACGCAAGTACCACCAGCGGTTCGGCCGCGAGATCTGCCCCAACGCGAACACCCTTGAGGACTCCCTCGACCAGTACGACTCGATGGTCAAGGAGAAGACCCTCGCCGACCCCTGCCGGCGCGACCCCCGCTGGCTGCAGATCCTGCCCTCGACGGAGCTGGCCCCGTGGAAGCGGCTCTGGCCGGTGGTGCCCACGTACGTGCACGGCGGCATCGCGTACGGCGAGATCACGAGCGGCCGGCGGTGAGCGGGGCCCCCGCGGGAGCGGTCGTCACCGGAGCGGGCCGCGGGCTCGGGCGGCTGATCGCGGCCCTGCTCGTCGAGCGCGGACACCGCGTGCTCGTCACCGACCTCGACGAGGCCGCCGCCCGTGACACGGCCACCCGGCTCGGCCCCGACGTCCTGTGGGCGGGCGTGGACGTACGCGACGAGGTCCAGGTCGCCGAGGCCCGCGACCGCATCGTGGCGGAGGTCGGACGGCTCGACGTGTGGGTGAACAACGCGGGCGTGCTCATGACCGGGCCCGCCTGGACCCAGCCGTCCGACGTGCACCGGCTGATGCTCGACGTCAACGCGCTCGGCACGATCAACGGCACGGTCGCCGCGATCGAGGCGATGCGCGACACGGGCGGACACATCGTCACCATCGTGTCGCTCGCGGGCCTGACGGCGGTGCCGGGCGAGGCCGTGTACGCGGCTTCCAAGCACGCGGCGATCGGCTTCAGCCTCAGCACACTCGCCGATCTGCGCCTCGCCGGGATCAAGGGGATCACGATCTCCTGCGTCTGCCCGGACGGGATCTGGACGCCGATGCTGCACGACAAGCTCGCCGACCCCGCCTCCGCCCTCTCCTTCTCCGGCACGCTCCTGCAGCCGGAGGAAGTGGCCGCGGCGGTGCGGAAGGTACTCGACCGGCCCCGTCCGGTGACCGCGCTGCCCGTGCGGCGCGGACTCCAAGTACGCCTGGCCGACGCGTTCCCGGCCCTCGGTCTGCGCGCGCTGCCGCTCCTTGTCGCGCGGGGCAGGCGCGTACAGCGGCGGATGCTGGCGCGCGTTCGCCGGCGCGAGTGAGGGGGCGGCCGCGCTGTTCAGGGTGTGCGGGCCGCCGCCACATCCCCGTAGGACGCTCCCGTACGGGACGCTGCGGCGCGTTCGTCGGCGGACGCGAGCCAGAAGTACACCAGTGGCAGGCCGAGTTCGAGGGCCGTCAGCGGGATCTGGAACCAGTGCGGCATGCCGTGCACCGCGACGGACAGGACCCGCCCGATGCCGCCGAGGAGGAACACGGCGGTCAGCGCGCGCACCAGGTTCGCCGGGATCGGGGACCGCCGGGCAACCCAGAGCCAGGTGAGCCCGAACCCGAAGAAGATCGCGTTGTAGAACCGCTCCCGGCTGTCCACCGTGGCCCCCGCCGACTCCGCACCCGGCACGGACGCGACGCCGAGGACCACGTGGTAGATCCCGATGGCCATGCAGTTGTAAGCCATCGCCAGACAGAGCCACTTGAGCCAACGGGCCTTCGTCATGACGGCCTACCTACCTCTCGGCGTGGGCGACACACACGTTGGTGGACACGTGTCCAACAAGCATCAGTGAAGGGTGTTGGTAGACATGTGTCAAGTAAGCTGTGTGCGTGACACCGAACCGGCGCCAGCGCCTCACCCCCGCCGACCGGCGTGCCCAACTCCGCGCCATCGGCGCCGAGTTGTTCGCCGAGCAGCCCTACGACGAGGTCCGGATGGACCAGGTCGCCGCCCGCGCCGGTGTCTCCCGCGCCCTGCTCTACCGCTACTTCCCGAACAAACGGGACCTGTTCACGGCCGTCTACCGGCAGGCCACGGACCGCCTGATCGACACCGTCCGGCTCGACCCCTCGGCCGGCCTGGAACAGCAGCTGAGGGACGGACTCGACGCGCACTTCGACTACTTCACGGCCAACCGGCACGCGGTCCTCGCCGCCAACCGGATCCTCGCGGGCGACGAGACCATCCAGGCGATGATGGCTGACGAGCTGGACGTGATGTGCGAGCGGCTGCTCGACGGCGGCACCCTCGGCGACGCGCCCCGCGAGGCCGTCGGAGCCGTCGTCATGAGCTGGCTGGTCTTCGTCCGGGTCCTCTGCGTCGAATGGCTCGGACAGGAGCAACCCGCGTTCAGTCAGGAGGAGTTGCGGGAGATCTGCGTCGGCTCCCTGCTCGGCTCGCTGCGCCCGCTCATGGACCCTCCGCAGGGCTGACCCACCCATACTCACCCCGTGCTCACCCCCTACTCACCCCCTACTCACCCCCCTACGAACACCCCGATCCCGTTCGGCACCGCCCGCTCCATCCCGCCGCTCGGATGGTTGCGTACGGTCACCGTCGGTGCGCCCGGGTCGCGGGACGCGAGGGTCGAGGAGCCGCCGCCGTCCAGGCTGAACGCGTCCCGTGCACCCAACTCCCGCATCAGCGCGGCCACTTCGGCGATCGTCAACCCCGTACGGAAGTCCGGCGCGCCGTCCAGGGCGAGCAGATACAGCCGGCGCCCGTCGTCCGAGGCCCCCACGGCCGAGCGCACGGCCGACGTCAGCGTGTCGAGCCCCGCCAGCGGCCGCCCGTCCCGCAGCACGGGATAACCGCCCACCGCGAACCGGAACGGACTCCGCGAGCCCTCCGCGACCAGCCGATGCCGTACGTGGACCCGCTCGCCCACCGCCAGCTTCCGCAGCTGCTGCGCACCCGACTCGCGGCCGACCAGGACCGTCTCGTGCGCGCCCACGGGCCCGGCGCCCGGCGTGTCGGCGGCGGCGACGACACGCCCGGCACGGACCGTCACCTCGTACGTGTCCGTACTGCACGGCGCGGCCCGGTCCGTGTCCGTACCGCAGACCGAGCGGAGCCGGGACATCGCGCCCCAGTCGGCGGTGAACGCGCCGACCGAACCGACCGGCAGGGCGTACTGGTTGAGCCCGCCGAGCGGCAGCCTGCCCTGCTCGGTGTGGACCGTGCCGTGCAGGTCGAGGCGGCCGATGCGGGCGCGCCGGTCCAGGCCGACGCCGAACACGTCCGGGGTGTGCGTACCCGGCGGCAGGGCGGGGCCGAAGCGCTGGCCGTCCGGCACGGCCGCCTTCAGCTGCCGCCCGTCCGCCACGGCAGGACCGACGGCGGCGCCGGTCGCCTCGACGCCCGGGTGCTGTGCCTCGCTGATGTTGAAGAAGTCCCCGTTCACCGCGGCCACCGCGCCCGCCGTGTCGGCCATCGCGGAGACCGTGCGGCGGGCCGCGACCGCGCCGGGGTGCAGCAGGCCGAGCCGGACACGCGGGTCGCGCAGGTCCACCGTGACCAGATGCGCGCGGGCCGGGCCGTAGGTGGCCGGAACGGTGAAGGAGCGGTACTCGACGCCGGAGGCGACCCGTACGACCGGGCCGTCGCCTCCTCCTCCGGATGCCGCCGCCCCGGCGGGCGCGGCCCCGGCGAGGCCCGCGCCGACCAGGGCGGCACAGGTGAGGACGGTGACCACGGCTCTGCGCCGCGCCCCGCCGAGAGAGCTTCTGATCCGCTGTGACCGTCCGACCCACGCCGTGCGCAGCACCGCAGACCCCCTGATGCCTCCGGGGCCGCCCCGACACGCCGCGAGCCGCCCGCCCTTGACCGCCATCAAGCCGCAACAGCCCTCAACTGTCCCAGTTGACAGGGGAGTTCACCAGAGTGCGGCACGGGAGGAGAGGCTAGGCGCTCACCGGGCCTGCAAGATCAAAACGACACGGGTCTACGTTCCGACGGCAGGGGAACGGATCAGGAAACGCACCCCTTCGGGCGCTTCGAGGGAGAAGCCGCTGCCCCGCCCCGGCGCCACGTCCACCACGAGCCGGGTGTGGCTCCACAGCTCGCATAAGGCTCTTCGACATCCAGAACCCGATCTATGCGGGTCCGCGACGCCTGGCACCCTCCCCCCAGCCTCCGGCCGGGGGGACCCCCCACTCACCGCACCGGGTGGGGCTCGTCACCATGCGGGCCAGTCCACCCCCCCCCGCAACGTTGCAACGGGTTTGCGCGGGACCGACGCCCGCCCTCAGGCGCGGGCGCGGGCGCGGTGGCGGAGGACCGCGACCGTTCCGGCCCCGGCGAGTGCGACCAGGCCGACGCCGATCGCGATGTCCGTGCCGGTGGTGCCGTCCTGCGCACCGCCGATTCCGCCGCGTACGCCCGGGGCCGGTGAGGGAGAGGCGGACGCGCCGGCGACGGTGATCGAGTAGGTGGACGTGCCGCTGCCGGGGCAGGCGACGTCGACGGTGTGGCTGCCGGGGCGGGCGTTCCGCTTGATGGTGGCGTTGCCGGTGTAGAAGCCGCCGGAGCCGCTGGAGAGCGGGACGCTGCTGGTGAACGCGTCGGACGTGGCGGTCGCGGAGGAGGCCGTGCAGCCGCCGGAGACGGAGACCACGACCGACGCGCCCGGTCGGGCCGGGCTCGGCGTGATCGACAGGGACGGCTCCGGCTCCGCGACGGCCGCCCCCGCCACGCCGACGACGGCGAGGGAGGAGAGGGCGAGGGAGCCGAGCAGATGTGCAGGACGCATGGGGAACCCACTTCCCGGCGCGGGCCGTCGTTCCGGATCCGTCGGCTGCCTGACCGCGCCGCGCTCTCATGGAACGTGGCCGGTGCATGCGTCAGCACCTCGATACGGACCGCCGAACGGGCGGCACCCGTCCGTGCCGCCGACCGAACCCGCTGGTCATACGGCCGGGGCCGGGCGCCGCACACGCCCGGCCCCGGTAGCCCGTGTGTGTGAGGGACACCCGGGCAGCGGGAGGAAGCCGAGGGAGGTTGGTGCGGTCGCCGGGCCGCGGCTGTCCTCTGCTGCGCGGCCCGGCGACCGGATCGTGAGGGCCTGTCAGGCCTTCCCGACTGCCGCGTGACGTGTCGTCAGGATGCGGTGGACGAGACGGGCGCCCGCGCGGGCCGTGCGGTGGTCGACGTCGAGGTCGGGGTTGAGCTCCGCCACGTCCACGACCAGCGGCTTGCCGCTCGCCGCGATCCGGGCGCAGACCCGCTCGACGATCTCCATCTGCACACCGTGCGCGGCCGGGGCGCTGACGCCGGGCGCGACCGCGGCGGGCAGCACGTCGAGGTCGATGCTCAGGTGCAGCACGTCACCGCCGTCGACGAACGCGTCGGTGAACGCGTCCACCTTGGCCACGTCGAGCAGCCCGCACTCCGTGTCCGCCAGATACCGTACGCCGAGCGCGTCCGCCGTACGGAACAGATGCTCCGTGTTGCTCGGCTGACTCACGCCGAGGACCTGGTAGTTCAGCCGCCGCCCGAGCTCCTCCTCGCCCCGCGCCATCTGCAGGAACGGCGTGCCGGAGCTGGGGCGGACGTCGTCGCGCAGGTCGAAGTGCGCGTCCAGGTTCAGCACGGCGAGCCGTCCGCCCGACCGCACTACGCCGCAGTCGCGCAGGCCCAGATACGTGCCGTACGCCACCTCGTGACCGCCGCCGAGGACGATCACCGGGGAGCCGCTGTCGAGCAGCGCGGTGACGGCCTCACCGAGGCGCCGGTGGCCCGACTCCAGGTCTCCGTCGGCGACTTCGACGTCACCGGCGTCGAGCGCGGTCAGCGGGGCCGGGAGCGCCATCGACGCGAGGGCGGCCCGCAGCTCGCGCGGACCGTTCGCCGCGCCCTGCCGCCCCTTGTTGCGCCGTACGCCCTCGTCGCTGCGGAAGCCGACGAACGCCGCGTCCCACGGGCCGGGCCCACCGGAGTCCGCAGTGACGACGTGGTGCCAGCGCAGGTGGGCGTCCCCGGGACCGTCGTCCCGGCCGTGCCACCGCTCCGCGGCCGCGTCCACCGGGAGGGAGGCAGTGGCGCTCACTTGGCCTCGCCCTCGGCCATCGGGATGCGCACGCCGCGCTCGCGGGCCACGTCACCGGCGTGCTCGTACCCGGCGTCGACGTGCCGGATGACACCCATGCCCGGGTCGTTGGTGAGCACCCGGGACAGCTTCTGCGCGGCCAGCTCGGTGCCGTCGGCGATGCAGACCTGGCCGGCGTGGATGGAGCGCCCCATGCCGACGCCGCCGCCGTGGTGGATGGAGACCCAGGAGGCGCCGGACGAGGTGTTCACGAGGGCGTTGAGCAGCGGCCAGTCGGCGATCGCGTCGGAGCCGTCGAGCATGGCCTCGGTCTCGCGGTACGGGGAGGCCACCGAGCCGGAGTCCAGGTGGTCGCGACCGATGGCGACCGGGGCGGACAGCTCGCCGCTCGCGACCATCTCGTTGAACTTCAGCCCGGCGCGGTGCCGTTCGCCGTAGCCGAGCCAGCAGATGCGGGCGGGCAGGCCCTCGAAGGAGACGCGCTCGGCGGCCATGTCGAGCCAGCGGTGCAGGTGCTTGTTCTCCGGGAACAGCTCCTTGATGGCCTTGTCGGTGGCCTCGATGTCCTTCGGGTCGCCGGACAGGGCGGCCCAGCGGAACGGGCCGAGGCCCTCCTCGAACAGCGGGCGGATGTGCGCCGGGACGAAGCCGGGGAAGGCGAAGGCGCGCTCGCAGCCTGCCTTGCGGGCCTCGTCGCGGATCGAGTTGCCGTAGTCGAACACCTCGGCACCGGCGTCGAGGAAGCCGACCATGGCCTCCACGTGCAGGCGCATCGAGTGCCGCGCCTTGTCGGTGAATCCGGCCGGGTCCGCCTCGCGCTCCTTGTCCCAGTTCTCGACCGTGACGCCGACGGGCAGGTAGGCGAGCGGGTCGTGGGCGGAGGTCTGGTCGGTGACGATGTCGATCGGGGCCCGGCGGCGCAGCAGTTCGGGGAAGACCTCGGCGGCGTTGCCGACGACGCCGATGGACAGGCCCCGGCGCTCGTCCCGGGCCTGGACCGCAAGCTCCAGGGCGTGGTCCAGGTGGTCGGCCTTGACGTCCAGGTAGCGGGTGCCGATGCGGCGGTCGATGCGGGTCTCGTCGACGTCGACGCAGATCGCGACACCGTCGTTCATCGTCACGGCGAGCGGCTGCGCGCCGCCCATGCCGCCGAGTCCCGCGGTCAGCGTGATGGTCCCGGCGAGGGTGCCGTCGAACTTCTTGCGGGCGACCGCGCCGAAGGTCTCGTAGGTGCCCTGGAGGATGCCCTGGCTGCCGATGTAGATCCAGGAACCGGCGGTCATCTGCCCGTACATGGTGAGGCCGCGGGCCTCCAGGGAGCGGAACTCCTCCCAGTTCGCCCAGTCGCCGACCAGGTTGGAGTTGGCGAGGAGCACGCGCGGCGCCCACTCGCTGGTGCGCATGACGCCGACGGGCTTGCCGGACTGCACGAGCATCGTCTCGTCGTCCTTGAGCGACTTCAGGGTCCGCACGATCGCGTCGTACGCGGCCCAGTCACGGGCGGCCTTGCCGGTGCCGCCGTAGACGACCAGGTCCTCGGGGTGCTCGGCGACCTCCGGGTCGAGGTTGTTCATGAGCATGCGCAGGGCGCCCTCCTGCTGCCAGCCGAGGCAGGTGAGTTCGCTGCCACGGGGTGCGCGGATGTGGCGGGCATCGGGGGAGGTGCCGGTCATGTTCACTCCAGGTCGCTTACGGAGGTACGGAGGTACGCAGGCACCCGCCGGTACGAGGAGGTACGGGGGTGCTGTGTGCTCCATGACAGGCCCGGCGCGAGCCGCGATCCAGCGACGCGGCGCGAAGTTCTCGGATCCGAGAACGCGATCGCCGGAACCTGGTGATCCGGGGCCTGACCAGGCCAAGTCCCCTCGCCTACACTGCCGGTGAGTCTCGGGCCGCGGCACGGCGGACCGATGGGGGACGAGGACGGTGGACGGCTTGGTCGTGAGCGCTGAGGAACTCGCCAGGCTCTATGCGGCGCAGGAGCCCGCCTCGGCCCCGGCCTATCAGCGGGTCAAGGACCTGGTGGCGGGCCAGATCGCGGGCGGGAGCTGGCGCGAGGGGCAGGCGCTGCCCTCGGAGAGCCAGTTCGTGGAGTCCCTGGGCCTGTCCCGGATGACCGTCAACCGGGCCCTGCGCGAGCTGAGCGCCGAGGGTCTGCTGCGCCGCGTGATGGGGGTGGGCACCTTCGTGGGGCGCCGCAAGAGCAGCTCGGCCCTGGTCGAGGTGCACGACATCGCCGACGAGATCCGGGGCCGCGGCCATCAGCACACCGCCCGCGTGCTCTCCCTGCGCGAGGAGCTCCCGGACCCGGAGACCGGCGCCCAGCTCGGGCTCGACGGGCGGCGCAGCGCGTACCGCTCCCGGGTCGTGCACCTGGAGGACGGCAAGCCGGTCCAGCTGGAGGACCGCTTCGTCCACCCGGACTTCGCGCCCGGTTATCTGCGGCAGGACTTCACGGCCCGTACGCCGTACGCGTTCCTGTCCGAGGTCGCGCCGCTCGGCCGGGGCGAGCACATCGTCGAGGCGGTGCTGCCGTCGGCCGAGGAGTGCGAGATCCTCCGCGTGGGCCCGTCCGAGCCCTGCCTGCTGATCCGGCGGCGTACGTGGTCGGGCGAGGCGGTCGTCAGTGTGACGCGGCTGATCCACCCCGGCTCGCGCTACCGCCTGGAGGGGACGTTCGACGCGCACTGAGGCGCGTACCGGACGCGGGGCGCCGGCCGGACATCGCGGCGGTCAACCGGGCCGCCGCGCGTTCCAGGACCTCGCGCACCTCGTCGGGGGAGTGCTTGCTGTAGTGCCGCTGCCAGGTGGAGCTGAGCGCGGCGACGGGCCGCTCGTTGTGGTCGAACGCCGCGACCCCGAGCGACCTGAACCCCTCGGAGACCAGCTCGACCTCCTCCGACCAGCCGCGTTCCCGGTCGGTGGCGAGCAGGTCGATCAGCTCGGCGAGCGAGCGCGGCCCCTTGCCCGTCCGCGTGATCAGGCTGGCCTGGCGCGGGAAGAGGGCGCGCAGCTGGGCCGGTGAGGAGTGCGCGAGGACGGCCCGGCCGTTGGCCGTGAGGTGGGCGGGCAGCCGTACGCCGACATCGGTCACGAGCGCCGGGTCCGCCTCGCCCGACCGGCCGGACGGCGGGCGCTCCTTGAGCAGGTACACGGTCTCCGCGCCGTGCACGATGCCCAGGTGCACGGTCTGCCCGAGCCGTGCGGAGGCGCTGCGCAGGATCGGATGGGCGAGCCGCTCCAGGGGTTCGTGCCGCAGATAGGCCGAGCCGATCTCGAACGACGCGACCCCGAGGCCGTACGCCTGCTCCTGAGGCAGATACGTGACGAAGCCGCGGTCCACCAGGACGGTGAGGATGTGGTACGCCGACGAGCGGGGGATGCCGAGCTCGCGTGCGAGGGCCGCCGCCTGCACCGGTCCGGAGCGGCCCGCGAGATGCAGGAGAATGTCCAGGGCTCGCCCGACGGCGGGCGAGGCGCTCGACGTCGTCTCTCGTTCACCCATTGGTCCACCTCTTGACGAGCCTGTATATACAGGAATATACAAGGCCCTCGTCATGCGGGATGTGCCGACGGAAGCCGTAGACCGGCCCGTGATCCAACCCCGCTACCTCGTCCGGAACACGGCGTTCCAAGGAGGCCCTTCCTTGACCAGCGACACCTCGTCGTCCCTGCAGCGCGGGCTCAAGTCCCGGCACATACGCTTCATCGCCCTGGGTTCCGCCATCGGGACCGGTCTCTTCTACGGTTCCTCGGAGTCCATCAAGGCGGCCGGGCCCGGAGTCCTGCTGGCCTATCTCATCGGCGGTGCCGCGGTCTTCCTCGTACTGCGCTCGCTGGGCGAGATGGCGGTGGCCAGACCGAGCGCCGGATCCTTCGGTGAATACGCCACAAAGTACCTCGGGAAGCTGCCCGGCTTCCTCACGGGCTGGACGTACGCCCTGGAGATGATCGTCGTCTGCCTGGCGGACATCACGGCCCTCGGGCTCTACATGGGCTTCTGGTTCCCCGACGTGCCCCGCTGGATCTGGCTGCTCGCGGCCGTCGTCGTCATCGGCGTGATGAACCTGTTCAGCGTGAAGGTCTTCGGTGAGCTGGAGTTCTGGCTGTCGTTCGCCAAGGTCGTCGCCATCGTCGCGATGATCCTCGGCGGGCTCGCCATCCTCGTCTTCGGCATCGGCGGCGACGACGGCGCGAGCATCTCCAACCTGTGGAGCCACGGCGGCTTCCTGCCCAACGGGGTCCAGGGGCTCGTGCTCTCCTTCGCCGTGGTGATGTTCGCCTTCGGCGGCACCGAGATCATCGGCGTCACGGCCGGTGAGGCGCAGGACCCGGAGAAGACGATCCCGAAGGCCGTCAACACCATCCCCGTACGCATCATCCTGTTCTACGTCCTGACCCTCGCCGTGCTGATGTCGCTCGACCCGTGGAAGCACATCGGGTCCGAGGGCAGCCCGTTCGTCGAGATCTTCGCCGGGCTCGGCGTCACGGCCGCCGCGGGCGTGCTGAACCTCGTCGTGATCATCGCGGCGCTCTCCGCCATCAACAGCGACATCTTCGCGGCCGGCCGGATCATGTACGGCATGGCCGAGCGCGGCCAGGCCCCGGCCGTCATGCGCAAGGTCTCCCGCAACGGCGTGCCCACGATGACCGTCGGCATCATGATCGGCGCCCTGCTCTTCGGCGTGGTGCTCAACTACCTGATGCCGGAACGGATCTTCCTCGTCATCGCCTCGATCGCCACCTTCGCGACCGTCTGGGTCTGGCTGATGATCCTGCTGTCCCAGGTCAGCGCCCGCCGGAAGATGACCCCGCAGGAGGTCGCGGAGCTCAAGTACCCGGCCCCCTTCTGGCCGTACGGGCAGATCATCACGATCGTCTTCATGGCGGGTGTGGTCGTGCTGCTCGCGTTCTCCGAGGACACCCGGATCGCCCTGATCGTCGGCGGGGTGTGGCTGGCCCTGATGACGGCGGTGTTCTACGTGTTCGTACGGCCGGGGCTGCGGCGGGCGGAGGCGGCGGAGGACGTGCCGGTCCAGGCCGACCAGGTGCTGGAGGCTGCGCCTCGGGCGTAGGTCTCTTTTGGCCCCTCCCCGCCCCTTCCCGGAGGCCCGTCCGGCGAGGACTTTCGGGAAGGGGCGGGTCAGGGGAGAGAACCGGCGGTACCGCGAACCATGCGGTGCCGCCGGTTCTCGTCTGTCAGGGGCACCGTCAAGCGTCTGGGATGCCAGACAGCAACCAACCCGTACCCCCTGCCGAAACACCCCCGACCTCAGGCTTCATTGACCCATGAACGAAACCTTCGTAGGGGTCGGCCCCCTCTCCGCCGCCGATGTCGTGTCCGTCGCCCGGCACGGGGCCCGCGTGACCCTCAGCCACGAAGCCCTCGGCGAGATCTCCCAGAGCCGCAAGGTCATCGAGAACCTCGCCGACGACGTGGTTCCGCACTACGGCGTCTCCACCGGCTTCGGCGCCCTCGCCACCCGCCACATCCCCGTCGAGCTCCGCGCCCAGCTGCAGCGCAGCCTCGTCCGCTCCCACGCGGCCGGTTCCGGCCCCGAGGTCGAGCGTGAGGTCGTCCGCGCCCTGATGCTGCTCCGCCTCTCGACGCTCGCCACCGGCCGTACCGGTGTGCGCCCCGAGACCGCGCAGGCCTACGCGGACCTGCTCAACGCCGGTATCACCCCGGTCGTGTACGAGTACGGCTCCCTCGGCTGCTCCGGTGACCTCGCTCCGCTCGCCCACTGCGCCCTGGCCGTCATGGGCGAGGGCCAGGTGCGCGACGCCGCCGGCGAGCTGGTGTCCGCCGCCGACGCGCTCGCCGCCGCCGGGCTCGCCCCGGTCACGCTGCACGAGAAGGAGGGCCTGGCCCTCATCAACGGCACCGACGGCATGCTCGGCCAACTCGTCATGGCCGCCCACGACTTGAGGCTGCTCCTTCGTACGGCCGACATCGCCGCCGCGATGAGCGTCGAGGGCCAGCTCGGCACGGACGCCGTGTTCGCCGCCGACCTGCAGGCCCTGCGCCCGCACCCGGGCCAGGCCGCGAGCGCCGCCAACCTCACGGCCCTGCTCAAGGACTCGGGGATCGTCGCGAGCCACCGCGGCCCCGAGTGCACCCGCGTCCAGGACGCGTACTCGCTGCGCTGCTCCCCGCAGGTGCACGGCGCCGCCCGCGACACCCTCACGCACGCCGAGACGGTCGCCGACCGCGAGCTGGCCAGCGCCATCGACAACCCCGTCGTCACCCCCGACGGCCGGGTCGAGTCCAACGGCAACTTCCACGGTGCGCCCGTGGCCGCCGTCCTCGACTTCCTCGCGATCTCCGTCGCCGACGTCGCCTCCGTCAGCGAGCGCCGTACGGACCGCTTCCTGGACGTCGCCCGCAACCACGGGCTCAACGCGTTCCTCGCCGACGACCCCGGCGTCGACTCGGGCCACATGATCGCCCAGTACACGCAGGCCGGCATCGTCTCCGAGCTCAAGCGGCTCGCCGCACCGGCCTCGGTGGACTCGATCCCCTCCAGCGCCATGCAGGAGGACCACGTGTCCATGGGCTGGTCCGCCGCGCGCAAGCTGCGCCGCGCGATCGACGGCCTGACCCGGGTCGTCGCCGTCGAGATCCTCACCGCGGCCCGCGCCCTCGACCTGCGCGCCCCGCTGGAGCCGTCCCCCGCCACGGCCGCCGTCCTGGCGGGCCTGCGCGAGCACGTCGAGGGCCCCGGCACGGACCGCTACCTCGCCCCGGAGATCGAGTACGCCGTCCGGTACGTACGCGAGGGCCGCGCCCTGGCGGCGGCGGAGTCGGTGACGGGCCCGCTCGGCTGAGCCTCCCCCCGCCGTACGTCAGGCCCCTTCCGCCACCGTGCACCTGGTGGCGGAAGGGGCCTGCGGGCACTTGCGGCCCGAGGTGCGCGGGGGCCTCGCTCAGCCGCCCGCCCCGCCGATCCGACGGCTCAACTGCTCGGCCGTACGCGATACTTGGGCCGCGATCCGCTGCTGCTCCGCCGCGTCGACCTCCGCCGCGGGGAACGTGACCGCCACCCCGGCCACCGGATGGGCCTGGTGGTCGAGGACGGCCGCGGCGACCGAGGCGAAGCCGGGGGTCACCTCGCCGTCCTCCGTGGCGTACCCGCGGCGGCGGGCCTCCACGAGGAGGTGGCGGAGCGCGGTGAGCGAACCGGGGCCCGTCTCGTTGCGCAGGACGAACGCCGAGGCGTCGGGGAACAGGGCGCGCACCTGCGCCGGGGAGAGGCCTGCCAGGACCGCTCGGCCGCTGGCGGTCAGATGGGCGGGCAGCCGGACGCCGACCTCGGTGACCAGCGGGGCCCGGCCGGGGGCGCGTTCCTCGATGACGTAGATGACCTCGCGCCCGTGCAGCACGGCGAGGTGGGCGTTGTGGCCCGTACGGTCGACCAGCTTCGCCAGCGGCACCCGGGCCAGGCGCTGGAACGGGGCCTGACGGCTGTAGCCGGAGCCGAGCTCGAAGGCCCCGACGCCCAGTCCGTACCGCCGTTCCTCCGGCAGATGCACCACGAAACCCTCGCGCGCCAGCGTGTCGAGCAGGTGGTACGTGGTCGAGCGCGGCACCCCGACGTCCCGGCTGATCGCCGCCGCGGGCACGGGGCCCGCCTGCCCGGCGAGGTAACGGAGGATCGCGAGCACCTGAGCGGCGGCGGGAACTTGGGCCATGGCGGGAGGCTACGTCCGAGCACGCGCCCCATCCCGCACGCCTGCTCCGACGTCTGGGATGCGAGACACCGGCCGGCGAGGTCTTACGGGCCGACGATCTCGCGCAGGGCGCGCTGCTCCACGCACCCGGCGTCGATCGGCGCACCGGTGTGTCTGCTCAACGCCGAGGCGGACAAGCCGAGTTGCTCCTGCGGCACCGCGAACTCGGCGTCCCCTGCTTCGGGGCTCCGCCGCGGACGCCGATCGCCCTCCGGGCTACAGGTTGACGTCCACCTCGTCCGCCTCCGTCCAGAACCCCTCATCCGCGTCCTGCAGCCGCGAAGCCGCGTGCTTCATGTGGCGGCGGACCGCGTCCCGGGCCGCGCGTGCGTCGCCGGACTCGACGGCCTCGAGGATCGCGTGGTGCTCGACCCGCACCGCCTCGATGAAGTCGTCCCGGCGGGCCTCGTTGGCGCGGGTGACGCGGATGCCGCTGCGCAGCACCTCGCCGAGGTAGCGGACGGTCGAGACCATCACCTCGTTGCCCGTCGACTCGGCGATCGACTGGTGGAACGCGAGGTCCTCGTCCACCCCGTCACCCCCGGCGGCCACGGCCCGGTCGATCGCCGCCAGGGCCTGCCGCATCCGCTCGACGTCGGCCGGGGTGGCCCGGGTCGCGGCGAGGGAGGCCGCCTCGCCCTCCATGGCGCGGCGGACCTCCACGATCTTCAGGACCTTCGCCTTGGTCGCGGAGCCCTCGCCGTCCGCCTCCAGGTCGAGCGGCCGGGTGCGGCGCGGCATGACGAACACGCCGCGGCCCTGCCGGGGTTCGACGAGGCCGGCGTTGCGCAGCCGGGACACGGCCTCACGGATCACCGTGCGGCTCACGCCCAGCTGCTTCACCAACTCGACCTCGGTGGGCAGCTTGTCGCCCTCGGCGAGGCGCCCGGACTCGATCTCCTCCGAGAGGATCGCCGCGACCCGGTCGGCCAGCCGTACGGGGCCACTCACCTTGGAGAACATGCGTGCCAGTCTATCCGTCAGCCCTCGACCGCCCCGGCGGCGGCCGGTGCACCGGCGGTCACGGCCTCCGGGTGGTCCTCGACGTACGCCCGTACGACCGCCTCGAAATCGGCGTCGGGCGTGAGGCCGAGCCCCGCCGCCCGCGCGTTGTCGAAGACGGCGGGCCAGGAGCCGACGATCGCCTCGACGGCCGGGTCCGGCTCGACGGTCACCAGGTCCGCGACCGCGTCACCGGCGACCCGGCGCAGCGTCGCAAGCATCTCGGCGACCGTGACGGTGAGCGCCGGCAGGTTCACCGGAAGCTCCCCGTCCAGCTGGCCGGGACCGCTGCCGCGCTCCGCCTCGGCGATCCGCAGGATCCCCTCGACGGTGCGCCGCGGCGAGGCCAGGGCGACCCGCAGGTCCGGGCTGACCGGGCAGACCGCCTCAAGCCCGGCGAGCGGCTCGCGGACAATGCCGGACAGGAAGCCGGAGGCGGCCGCGTTCGGCTTGCCCGGGCGTACGGACACCGTCATGAGGCGGGCCACGCGCCCGTCGAGGAAACCGCGGCGGGTGTACTCGGCGACGAGCTGCTCGCAGATCCGCTTCTGCACGCCGTAGCTGGAGCGCGGCGTGGGCAGCGTCGACTCGCTCACCACGGGCGGCAGCGGCAGCGCGGCGTCCGATCCGTACACCGCGACACTGGACGAGAACACGATCCGGGGCAGCGGACCGCCCGCGGCGGCCTGGGCGCGGGCGGCCTCCAGGAGGGCCCGCGTGGTGTCCAGGTTGGCGCCCATGCCGAGGTCGAAGTCGGCCTCGCACTCGGCGGAGACCGCGGACGCCAGGTGGATCAGGACGTCGACGGGCTCCGCGAAGACCTCGTCGAGCCGTTCGACCAGGTCACCGCGGACCGCCCGCACCAGGGGATCGGCCAGAAGCGGGGAGTCCTCGGGCACGAACCGGTCGGCGAGCACGAGCCGTTCGACGGGCGCCCCGCCCAGGGTGCGGCGCCGCAGCAGGGCCTCGGCGACCTTGTGTCCCAGGAAGCCGAACCCCCCGGTGATGACGATCCTCATGCCTGTGCTCCTCGGTTGTTCACGTGCTGTGCGCCCTCGTGGTCCTTGATCCAGCCGAGCCCCTCGCTCGTGCCGGCCCGCGGGCGGTACTCGCAGCCGACCCACCCGTCGAAGCCCAACTCGTCGGCTACGGCGAGCAGTTGACGGAAGTTCAGCTCGTTCGCGTCGTCCGGTTCGTGGCGGTCGGGCACGCCCGCGATCTGCAGATGGGCGACGCGGCCCGTGGGCAGGTCCCGGCGCAGCGTCGCCGTCAGGTCGCCCTCGACGATCTGGCAGTGGTACAGGTCCAGCTGCACCTTCAGGTTGGGCGCGCCCACCTCCCGTACGACGGCGTGTGCGTCGGCCTGCCGGTTCAGGAAGTAGCCCGGCATGTCACGGGTGTTGATGGGCTCGATCAGCAGGTCCACGCCCGCCGCGGCGGCCTGCGCGGCGGCCCGGGTCAGGTTGGCCACGTAGGTCTCGCGGTGCGCGGCGCGCTGTTCGGGCGTCGCGTCCCGCGGGACGAGTCCGGCCATCACGTGCACCTGCCGGCAGCCGAGCGCGGACGCGTACTCCAGGGCCCGGTCGATCCCGGCGCGCAGTTCGGCCTCGCGGCCCGGCAGTGACGCGAGGCCGCGCTCGCCCGCGTCCCAGTCGCCGGGCGGCGCGTTGAACAGCACCTGGCGCAGGCCGTGCCGGTCGAGCAGGCGGCGCAGTTCGGCCGGGTCGTGGTCGTACGGGAAGAGGTACTCGACGCCTTCGAAGCCGTCGGCTGCGGCTGCGGCGAAGCGGTCGAGGAAGGGGTGTTCGGTGTACATCATGGACAGGTTCGCGGCGAACCTCGGCATGGCTGCTCCTGTGCTCGGAACGGAAGCGGACCCGGGCCTGAACCCGGTACCGGTCATCGGTTCACGACGTGCTTCTTGGTGGTGAGGACCGCGGCGGCGCCGATGATGAGGCTCAGGGCCAGGACGTACATCGGGATCTCGGCCGACCCGGTGGCGTCCTTCAGCTCGCCGATCATGAACGGGCTGACGAAGCCCGCCAGGTTGCCCACCGAGTTGATCACGGCGAGACCGGCGGCGGCAGCGGTGCCGCCGAGGAATGCGGTGGGCAGCGACCAGAACAGCGGGGCGCAGGTCAGCACACCGGCGGCGGCGAAGGACAGGGCGATGAGGGAGAGCGTGGTCGAGCCGCTCCAGCCCGCGGCCAGGGAGAAGCCGACGGCGCCCATGAGGCTGGGTACCACCAGGTGCCAGCGGCGCTCGCGGCGCTTGTCGGCGGAGCGGCCGAAGAGGTTCATCGCGATGAGCGCGGCGAGGAACGGCACGGCGCTGAGCACGCCGATGGTGAGGGTGTCGTCGATGCCGGTCGACTTGACGAAGGTCGGCATCCAGAACGTCAGCGCGTACTGGCCCATCACGAAGCAGAAGTAGATGAGGCACATCAGCCACACCTTCGGGTCGCGGAAGCCGTCCCAGGTGCTGCCGTGCTTCTGGTGCGCGGTGTCCTTGGCGAGGGCCGCCTCGACGATGTCCTTCTCGTCGTCGGAGAGCCACTTGGCGCCACGCACCCCGTTGTCGAGGTAGAAGAGGCAGGCCACACCGATCAGGATCGCCGGGATGGCTTCGAGCAGGAACATCCACTGCCAGCCCTGCCAGCCGTTCTTCCCGTGGAAGGAGTCCATGATCCAGCCGGAGAGCGGGTTGCCGAAGATACCGGCCACGGGGATCGCCGACATGAACATCGCGATGACGCGGGCCCGGCGGTGCGACGGGAACCAGTACGTGCAGTAGAGGATCACGCCCGGGTAGAACCCGGCCTCTGCGGCTCCGAGGAGGAAGCGGAGCACGTAGAACATCGTCTCGTTGGTGACCAGCGAGAACGCACCCGAGACCAGACCCCAGGTGATCATGATCCGGGCGATCCAGGTGCGGGCGCCGATGCGCTGCAGCATCAGGTTCGACGGCACTTCGAAGAGGAAGTAGCCGATGAAGAAGAGCCCCGCGCCGAGCCCGTACGCCGCCTCGCTGAGGCCGAGGTCGTCGGACATCTGCAGCTTGGCGAAGCCGACGTTGACGCGGTCCAGGTACGAGAAGGCGTAGCAGAGGACCAGGAAGGGGACGATGCGGAGAACGACCTTGCGGAACACGGCGTTCTCACGGGCGAGGTCGGGGGCCTCGGCCGTCGTGGTGGACGTGGACATGCGGAATCCTATCTGCGGCTCAGGGGATTCTCGGGCAGGAAGATGAACGGTCGTACGGGGGGACCGGTGGTGCGGGGACGAGCGGTGGTGCGGGGACGGGTCCGGCGGTCACCAGGAGGCGCCGAACGTGGCCTTCAGTTCGTCGAGTGCGGGGACGGGGAGGGGCTCGGGGCGGCGGTCGGTGAGGAGCCAGAGGCGCGCGGTCTCCTCCAGCTCTTCGAGCACGGCGAGCGCGGACGCGGCATCGGGGCCCCAGACGACCGGGCCGAGCCGGTCGAGCAGCACGGCCCTGACCGGGGTGGAGTCGGCGGCCCGCCGGGCGATGTGCCCGGCGACCAGGTCGGCCACGCGGGGATCGCCGGGCCGGTGGTACGGGACGAGCGGGACGTGCCCGACCTTCATGACGTAGTACGGCGTGATCGGGGGGAGCACGTCGTCCTGGGTCCACACGCCGGCCAGGGTCAGCGCGACGAGGTGCGTGGAGTGGGTGTGGATCACGAACCGGGCCGCGGGGTCGGCCTCGTAGATCCGCCGGTGCAGCGTGAGCGTCTTGCTGGCCCGGTCGCCCGCGACCTGGGTGCCGTCGGCGTCGACCAGGGCGAGGTGCTCCGGCGCGAGGAAGCCGAGGGCGGCGTCGGTGGGCGTGATCAGGTGCGCGTCGTCGAGCCTGGCGCTGATGTTGCCGGCGCTGGCGTGCACGTACCCGCGCGCGAAGAGGCTGGTGCCGACGCGGACGATCTCGGCGCGGGCCGCGTCCACGGCCTGCTCGGAGGGGAGGGTCATGCGGGCTCCCCGGAGGCCGCGAGCCGGGCGAAGGCTTCGTGGAAGAAGCCGGGGCCGCCGAAGTTGCCCGACTTCAGGGTGATGTGAAGGGTGTCCCCGCCGGGCAGCGCCGCCGCGCACCACGGCACGCCCGGGTCGATCTGCGGCCCGATGCGCAGGCCGGTGAGGCCGAGTGCCTGGACGACCGCGCCGGAGGTCTCGCCGCCGGCCACGGCCAGCTGCCGTACGCCCAGGTCCACCAGGCCCCGCGCCACGCGGGCCAGGGTCTGCTCGACGAGCTCACCGGCCTCGGCGGCCCCGAGCCTGCCCTGCACGCTCTTGACGGTGTCCGGCGTCTCGGTGGAGTAGACGAGCACCGGCCCGTCGGCGAGGTGCTCGGCGGCGAAGGCCAGGGCCTCGGCGGCGACGTCCGCGCCCTCGGCGATCCGCAGCGGGTCCACGCTGAACGCGGGCCGGCCGGTGCTGAGGAACTCCCGCACCTGACCGTTGGTCGCGGTGGACACCGAACCGGAGACGACCGCCTGGAGGCCTGCGGCCTCAGGGAGCCCGGCGGCGGCGCGGGACGGCTCGAAGCCCCAGTTGGCGGGAAGGCCGATGGCGAGCCCCGAACCGGCGGTCACCAGCGGGAGGTCCTTTACGGCCGCGCCGAGCCGTACGAGGTCGTCGTTGGAGACGGCGTCGACGATGGCGGCGCCGAACCCCTCCTTGCGCAACTCCTCGATACGGTCGAGGACTTCGTCCGGACCGGCCGCGACGGCGTTGTGGTCGATCAGACCCACCGGGCGCGCGGACTGCGACTGAAGGACCGACACCAGGTTGGAGTCCGTCATCGGCGTCAGCGGGTGGTGGCGCATGCCGCTGTCGCTCAACAGGACGTCCCCGACGAAGAGATGGCCCTTGAACACGGTCCGCCCGTTGTCCGGGAATGCCGGTGTGGCCACCGTGAAGTCGGTGCCGAGGGCGTCCATCAGGGCCTCGGTGACGGGGCCGATGTTGCCGTCCCGGGTCGAGTCGAAGGTGGAGCAGTACTTGAAGTAGATCTGCTCCGCACCCGCCGAGCGCAGCCAGTCGAGGGCTCGCAGCGAGACCTCGACGGCCTCTTCGGCGGGCGTGGTCCGCGACTTGAGGGCGATGACGACGGCATCCGCGTCGATTGGCCCCGGGGTGCCGGGCGCGGGTACGTCGATCAGCTGGACGACGCGCATGCCCGCGCGTACGAGGTTGTTGGCGAGGTCGGTGGCGCCGGTGAAGTCGTCGGCGATGCAGCCGAGTCGGATCGTCATGGTCAGTTCTCCTCCGCCTGCCGGCGCTCGGGCCGCTCGACGTCGCTCCGGCCGGGCAGCTCGATCCCCGGGAACGTCTTGATCACCGCGCTGTCGTCCTCGCCGCCGAGACCGGACGCGGAGGCCTGGAGGAACATCTGGTGCGCGGTGGCCGCGAGCGGCAGCGGGAACTTCTCCGGGCGGGCCGCGTCGAGCACGAGCCCGAGGTCCTTGACGAAGATGTCGACCGCCGACAGCGGCGTGTAGTCCCCGGCCAGGACGTGCGCCATCCGGTTCTCGAACATCCACGAGTTGCCCGCGCTGTGCGTGATCACCTCGTACAGCGCCTCGGCGGGCACCCCGGCCTTGATGCCGAGAGCCATCGCCTCGGCGGCCGCGGCGATGTGCACCCCCGCGAGCAGCTGGTTGACGATCTTTACCTTGGAGCCGGTGCCCGCCTCGTCGCCCAGGCGGTAGACGGTGCCGCTCATCGCTTCGAGCACCGGGTCGGCGAGGGCGTACGCGGCGGGGGAGCCCGAGGTCATCATCGTCAGCTCGCCGCTCGCGGCCTTGGCGGCGCCGCCCGAGATCGGGGCGTCCAGGTAGAGCACGTCCCGCTCGGCGAGCCGCTTCTCCAGCCGCGCCGACCAGTTCGGGTCGGCGGTGGAGCACATCACGTACACGGAACCGGGGCGCAGGGATTCGGCCGCACCGCGGACCTCGCCCGCGCCGAACAGGACCGCCTCGACCTGTGCCGCGTTGACCACGACGCCGACGAGGACGTCGACCTCGGCCGCCAGCTCGGCGGCCGAGGCGTAGGCCGTACCGCCGTCCTCGGCGAAGGCGGCGGCGACCTCGGGGCGCAGATCGTGGACGCCGACGTCGAAGCCCGCGCTGCGCAGGCTGCGGGCCATCCCGAGCCCCATGGCCCCGAGGCCCACCACACCCACGCGGGGCGGCGCCTGCCTGACCTGGTCGTTCATGAAACATCCTCGTTTCGCAGTGCAGTCCGGTGCGGTCCGCCGAGGGCTGGTGCTCGATGCGGCCCTGGGAGCGGCGCTCCGGTCCTGATTCCGTGCGGCGATCGCGTCATATGATGACCTGCGGACAGCGTCTAATGGAACTGTGATGCCGGTCACATTGCGGGGTCCGGCTCGCGCGGACTTCGAACCGGCCCGTCCTGGGCAGGACTTCACCCATGGACGAACAGGAAGCCACCACTCCGGACGCGGCCGGCCTCGGCCCCTGGGCCCGCCACCGCCGCACACCCCTGTACGCGACGCCCCGCCTCACCGCGTACCGCGACGAGGTCACGTTCCCTGACGGCAGCACCGGCCCGTACAACTGGGTGCGCGTCCCCGACCAGGTGCGGGTGGCCGCCCTGGTCGACGGGGCGCTCCTCGTCTGCGAACAGCACCACTACCTGACCGGCGTGATGTGGCAGCTGCCGGGCGGCTCCGTCGACCCGGCGGACGGCGACCCCGCCACAGCCGCCCGCCGTGAACTCGCCGAAGAGACCGGCTACCGCGACGGCCACTGGACCGACCTCGGCACGCTGCATCCCCTGCCCGGCGCCACCCCGGCCCGCGTGCACCTGTGGAGCACGGTCGACCCGGACCCGTACCCGGCGGCGCCGGAACCCGTCGAGGCGGACCTGAAGATCCATCACGTACCCCTGGCCGAGGCCGTGTCGGCGGTCCGCGACGGGCGGCTGCGGTGCGCGGCGAGCGCGGCACTGGTTCTTGCGGTGGCCCTGGGGGAGGGGCGCAGGTCCTGAGGGCCGCGCGGTCCGAGATGTGCGCCCGGGTGCGGAGGCTCAAGTGTCTCGGCGGGCGGCCCCGTGCCGTTCGCGGGCGCCCCGCGCCCGTACCGCACGCGCCGCCTCCGCGAGCGCGGTGACGGCCGGTTCGCCCGCCCGGTCGCGGTGCCAGGCCAGGGCGGCGGTGGACGGCGGCAGATCCGGTACGTCGACGTAACGGACGCCCGGACGCGGGAAGAGGTGGCGGGCGGGGGCGGGCAGGAGCGCGACGGCCTGTCCGCGCGCGACGGCGAGCAGCATCCCCTCCACGCCGGACACCATGGGCCCGAATCGCGCCGGGCTCCCGTCGGGCCGGGGGTTCGCCGCCCAGAAGTCCCACCAGAACCGGGGCACTTCGGGCGGTACGTCGACCACGGGCCGGTCGGCGAGCTCGGCGAGGGTGAGCCGTTCGGCGCCGGAGAGCGGATCGTCGTCGGCCAGGCAGACCACGCGAGGCTCGGTGGCGAGCGTCACGGCGTCGAGGTCGGGGGCGAGGGGCGGTCGCAGGAACGCCGCCTGCACGGAGCCGCCCGCCAACGCCTCGAACTGCTCGGCGAACCCGAGCGCGCGCAGTTCGAAGGTCAGCCGCGGATGGCGCCGGTGCAGCTCGTCGAGTACGTCGTGGGTGTACGGCATGGCCGCCTCGCCACCGATCGCGCCCAGCGTCAACGCGCCGCCCAGGGCCGCGGGTTGGTCCGCTTGCCCCTGCCCCTGCCCGTGCCCGTGCCCGTGCCCGTGCCCGTGTCCGTGTCCGGCGAGGTGGCGGAGCCGGTCCAGGGAGGCCACTACGGCCCGCGCCTCGGGGAGCAGGGCGTGGCCCGCCGGGGTGATGTCGAACGGCCCGTGCCCCGCGGGGGGCGTCAGGCACAGCCGCAGCCGGCTCTCCAGCGCGCGCAGCTGCCCGGTGACCGAGGCGGCCGGAACCCGCAGCCGCCGGGCGGCGCGGTCGACGTCCCGCTCCTCGGCGACGGTGAGGAACGACCGCAGCTGATCGGGGCTCGGATCCACCCCGGGCCGATCCTCGCCACCGCCACCGCCACCGCCACCGCCACCGCCACCGCCACCGCCACCGCCATCGCCACCGGCGCCTGCACCGCCACCGCCACCGGCGCCTGCACCGCCACCGGCACCGGCGCCTGCACGGCCACCGACCGCCCCACCTCGCCGGGCCGATCGCCCGGCCCTCGCCCGCGGGGCGGCCTCCGGGCTCCTGGCCGTGGCTCCCCGATGCAGCAGACCCGGGTCGTTGCGCAGGACCCGCTGATGCAGGGTGAGCAGTTCGGGGCCGGGGTCGGTGCCCAGGTGCTCCACGAGACCTCGCCGGGTGGCCTCGAACTGTCGTAGCGCTTCCGCGGGTTGTTCGTCGCGGTAGAGGGCCGTCATCAACAGCCGTACGACGCGCTCGTCCAGGGATTGGGCGACCGCCAGCTCACGCAGGGCCGACAGGGCGGCGCGGTGGCGGCCGAGGCGTAACTCGCCCTCCGCCAGGTCGAGTCGGGCGGTGAGGTGGTCCCGGTCGAGCTGGGTGCGCTGCCCGGCGGCCCACTCCCCGGAGATCCCCGAGAGGGGCGTACCCCGCCACAACTCCAGTGTCTCGCCCAGGAGTTGGCATCCGCGTACGTCCTCGTCCTCCCGGAACGCCACGGCCGCGGCGGCGGTGAGGCGGGTGAAGCGGTGCGCGTCCACCTGGTCGGGGTGCACGGTGAGCCGGTAGCCGTCGGCGTCACGGACGAGGCGGACCGTGCCCGCCCCGTCCTCGGCCGACCGCAGGGCACTCCGCAGCCGGGCGACATAGCCGTACAACACATTGCGTGCCGCGGCCGGTGGGTGCTCGCCCCATACGCAGTCGATGAGCCGCCCCGGCGTCACCGCGCGTCCCGCCGCGCCGATGAGGACCGCGGCCACACACCGCCGCTTCGCGTGCCCGAGGCTGATCCGCTCGCCGTCGTCCGTCGTCGCCTCGACCGGCCCCAGCAAGCCGAACCGCATGACTGCCCACCCCCGTCGAGTCGTCACCCGCACCACTGTTTGCGTGCCGTCGCCCGATGTCAGCCGCATCCACACCATCGGCCACGGACCGTCACGGCCCGTTCATCGCGGGCGCGGCCCGGCCGGCGGCGTGTGGCGCGCGCAGAGGAGGGCACCCGGTCCAGAGCGAGTCAAGGAGGACCGATATGCGTGCGGTCGAGTACTGCCTGGTCGCCGTGGACTGCCCGGACCCGGTCGCCCTCTCGGGCTTCTACCAGGGGCTCCTCGGGGGCGAGGTGAAGAAGTACGACGACAACTGGTACGACCTGTACGTGCCGGGAGGCCACCGCATCGCCTTCCAGCGCGCCCCCGGCCACCGTCCGCCCCAGTGGCCGCGCGCCGACGACAACTCCCAGCAGCTGCACCTCGACTTCCACGTCAGGGACATGGGGGCGGCCGAGACGCAGGCCCTCGCCCTGGGCGCGGTACCGCTCGACCTGGACGACCAGGACGGACAGCGCGGCTTCCGGGTGTACGCGGACCCGGCGGGGCACCCTTTCTGCCTCTGCCAGGAGTGAGCCTCTCCGGCCGTGGCTCCCGCCGTGGCTCCCGCCGCGGCTCCGGTGGCGCGCGGCGCGCGCCCGAGCGGCTGCGGTGGTTCGCTTGGGGGTGGCAGGTCGCAGCCCGCCGAGGCTCGCAGCCCGCTGAAGCGCGCACCCCGGCGATGGACTCAGCCCGGCGATGGACTCAGCCCTACGAAGGAACGGCCCATGAACGACCAGAGCACCACGAGCAAGGCAGCGGACGGGGCCTCGGCCTCGAGCAGCCGCTGTGTCACCGTGACGCTGAGTGACTGCAAGGCCGACGAGGCCCACGCCGTCCTCGACTACCTGAGCAGCCTGTTCCCGTACGAGGAGTCCGGCCCGGTGACGCCCGACAAGCACCCGCACACGCCCACCGTCTGGTCCGCCACCCTCGACGTGACGACCCCGGCCACCGCGTCCAGCGTGCCGCGCCGGCCCGTGGGCGTGCACGGACCGGTCGAGGTCACGCTGCAGGGCACACCGCTGGACGTCGCGGCCGTCCACGGCGCGCTGGAGGACGCCTTCGAGTTCCACGACGAGGGCACGGTCTCGGGCGACCAGGAGCGGGAGGTGCAGTTGCGGATCAGCTCACGGTGAGCGCAGGCCCCCGAGGCTCGGCCCACCGGCCCACCGGCCCACCGGCCCACCGGCCCACCGGCCCACCGGCCCACCGGCTTAGCGGCTCAGCGGCTCAGCGGCCCACCGGCCCCCCGGCCCCCCGGCCCCCCGGCCCATCGGCTCAGCGGCCCCTGCGCACCCGGGCCGCCTTGCGGGCTTCGGCGAGCTTGCGGGCCTCGGCCGACTTGCGGGAACCGCCGCCGCCCTTGGCGGTCCTCGTGCCGCCCGTCCCCGTGTCGCCCTTCGTGCTTCCCAGTCCGCGGAAGGGCTGGTTGGTGTTCTTGGGGCGGGGTGCCGCACCGTCGAGCGACGTGCCGGAGGGCGTCCTCGCCCCGGTGATCCGGCTCAGCTCCGCCTCGCCCGAGCGCACCTTGGTGACCTTCGGCTCGACGCCCGCCTCAGCCGTCACGCCGCTCAACTCCCGCCGCCCACCCGACAGTACGAGCGTGACGACCCGGCCCGACTCCCCGGCGCGAGCGGTGCGCCCGGCGCGGTGCAGGTAGTCCTTGGCGTCGGCCGGCGGGTCGACGTTGACGACCAGATCGAGGTCGTCGACGTGCAGGCCGCGGGCGGCGACGTTGGTCGCCACGAGGGCGGTGACCTCCCCGTTCCTGAACTGCGCGAGCGTCCGGCTGCGCTGCGGCTGCGACTTCCCGCTGTGCAGCGCCGCGGCGTGCACCCCGCTCGCCCGCAGGTGCCGGGTGAGCTGGTCGACGCCGTGCTTGGTGTCGAGGAAGAGCAGGACACGGCCGTCGCGCGCGGCGATCTCCGTCGTGACGGCGTACCGGTCGGGCCCGTGGACGACGAGTACGTGGTGCTCCATCGCCGTGACCACGCCCGCGGACGGGTCGACGGAGTGCACGACCGGCTCGCGCAGATAGCCCTCGACGAGCTGTGCGACGTCCCGTTCCAGGGTCGCCGAGAACAGCAGCCGCTGACCGTCGGCCGCCACCAGGTCGAGCGCCTCCCTGACCTGCGGAAGGAAGCCCAGGTCACACATCTGGTCGGCCTCGTCGAGCACGGTGATCCGGACCCGCCCCAGGCGGACGGCCTTGCGCTCGACCAGGTCGTGCAGGCGGCCGGGGGTGGCGACGACCACCTCGGCGCCGTCCCGCAGCGCGGCGATCTGGCGGCCGATGGACAGGCCGCCGACGACTGTCGCGACCCGCAGCCGCAGCGCCTCGGCGTACGGCGTGAGTGCCTCGGTGACCTGCTGGGCCAGCTCGCGCGTGGGCGCCAGGATCAGCGCGAGCGGCTGCTTCGGCTCGGCCCGCCGCCCGGCCGTCCGCGCCAGCAGCGGCAGACCGAACGCGAGCGTCTTGCCGGAACCGGTCCGCCCGCGCCCGAGCACGTCCCGACCGGCGAGCGCGTCGGGCACCGTCGCCGCCTGGATGGGGAACGGCTCGCGCACGCCCCGCTCGGCGAGGGCCCGCAGCACCGGGGCGGGCAGCCCGAGCCCGGCGAAGCCGTCGGCGTCCGGGAGTTCGGGGTGTTCGGGGTGCGTCATGAGGAGCCTTCCGCAGGCGTACGTACCGAGGAAGGCCCGGCAGGAGTGGTCAGCAGAACTGAGGAGAGTCCCTGAAACAGTACCGGCGGAAAAGCCGGTGCGGCGCCACAGGACCGGCGCCTACCGTGCTGACATGCGCATCGTCTTCACCAAGGGCCCCGGCACGAGCTACGACATCGCGGTGCACCGCGAGGCGGGCGCGGCCCTGGCCCCGCGAGGCGGCCCCGGCGGCCACCCGTACCTTCCGCACGACCTCGTGCACTTCCTCGTCGAGGCCGAAGCGGGCATCGAGCTGGGGGTGTACGGACGCCTGGCCGCCGGGGACAACGGCATGTTCTGGCCCGCCGACCCGGCCGAACGCACCAGGGCCGCGCGCCGCCGCAAGCAGCGGCCGGCGCAGTCGACACCGCGCGCCAAGGCCGACATGGAGCGCTCGGAGGAGCTGGCGGGCATCGCCGTACCGGTGTGGGAGCTGCGCCGCGGCCACGCGAAGACCCTCCCCGCCTACGTGCCGGAGGCCGAGGCGGCCACCCCGCTCGTCGAGCGCATCGTGGCCCGCCTCGACACCTGCGCCGACCGCTGGCACGCCCTTCCGGTGGGCGGCTCGCTCGAACTGAACTGGTAGCGGCGCAGGACACGGGCAGGGCAGGGACCGCACGCGTGCTGAGCGGCGGGGAGGGGGAGCGGCGCCGCACCGGCGCCGCACCGGCGCCGTGATCGACGGCTACATGGCCTCCTTGCGGCGCACCATCTCGCCGATCCACACCGGTGCGTACGGCGACGTGCAGCCGGGGGACGTCGGGTAGTCCCTGAGGACCTCAAGGCGTTCGCCGATGCCGAGGGCGCGGGCGCGGAGCTCTGAGTGCTCGATGCCGATCTGGGCCAGGCAGGTGTTCATCGCCCACTGCAACCGGTCCGGGGCGTCCTTCATCTCCGCCTCGACGACGTCCAGGAGTCCCGCCAGATCGAGGCCGTCGGGCCTCTTCACCACGCGCTCGGCGGTCAGCGCCCACCCGGCGCTCGCGACGGCCGGGTCCGGGTCGGCGGACCAGGCCACGCGCAGCTCCTCGGCGTGCGGGCTCTTCTTCACCACGTGGTTCACGAGCCAGTCGTGCACCTTGGGCGTACGCGCCGCGCGCACCATGACGTCCAGCTCGTCCCGGTCGAACGCCTTCGGACGGCAGACGAGGAGCGCGAGGAGCCTCGCCGCGGTGTCGTCCGTCGCCCACAGCGCGCGGGCCAGCTCCTGCTGCGTCTTCAGCCGCTTCGCGAGCGCCCGCAGCTTGCTGAGGTTGACCCCGTGGTCGTCCCCGTGCCGCTCGTTGACCGCCCGCGCCTTCGGGTCGTCGAGCGCGGCCAGCTCGGCCATCACCTCGTCCACCGGCATCTCGCCCACCACGGGCCACCTTCCGTCGCTCCCGTACGCGGTCCTCACGTACCGGATTCAGCGTACGGCGGTGCCGGGACCGGTCGATTCAGTCGGCCGACTCAGTCCAGGGCCCGCACCCAGGCCGTCGCATCCCCCGGAAGCCGTCCGTCCGGCTCGACCGGGCTGCTGGCCAACAGGAGCTCACCCTCGGGCAGCCGCACCGGGTCCGCCCCGAAGTTGGTGACGCAGTGCCAGCCGCCCGCGCGCCGGAAGTGCAGGACGTCCGCCGAGCCTGTGTCGACCCACGCGAAGCCGGGCCCCGCGTCGAGCGTGCTCCGCAGCCGCAGCGCCGTGCGGTACAGGTTCAGCGTGGAGTGCTCGTCCCGCTCCTGTACGGAGACCGCGTACGCGCCGAACCAGTCCGGCTGAGGCGGCCGCGCCGGGCCGGGACCGAAGCCGAAGGACGGGCCGTCTGCCGTCCAGGGGAGCGGGACACGGCAGCCGTCGCGGCCCTTCTCCCGCCCGCCGGACCGGGTCGCGACCGGGTCCTGGAGGACCTCCTCCGGCAGGTCGCCCACCTCGTGCAGGCCCAGCTCCTCGCCCTGGTAGATGTACGTCGAACCGGGCAGCGCCCAGGTCACCAGGGCCGCGGCGCGGGCGCGGCGCTCGCCGAGTGCGCGGTCCAGGGCCGGGGCGGAACCGTCCGTGAGCAGCCACTCCTTGGCGGCCTCGATGGCGGTGAGCTTCGGGTGCTCGGGGAGTCCGTACCGCGTGGCGACGCGGGCCGTGTCGTGGCAGCCGAGCAGCCAGGTCGTCGTGGACCCGCTCTCCGCGGCCTGCGCGAGGCCCGAGTCGATGGCCCGCGCGAAGTCCGCGGACCGCCAACCCGCCTCCTGCATCTCGAAGTTGAAGGCCTGGCCGAGGCCGTCGGGCGAGGCGTAGCGGGCCCGGCGGGACGGGTGGGCGAAGGCCTCGGCGACCGCGAACCGCGGCGGGTCGTACGCGTCGAAGACCCGGCGCCAGGACGCGTAGATCTCGTGCACGGCGTCCCGGTCCCACAGCGGGTGCGAGCCGTCCGTGCGCGGCTCCATGCCGACCTCGGACCATGGGGCGAGCGGCTCGGACAGATCCTTTGCGAGCCCGTGCGCCACGTCCACGCGGAATCCGTCGACGCCGCGGTCCGACCAGAAGCGCAGCGTGTCGAGGAAGTCCTCGCGGACCTCGGCGTCGTCCCAGTTGAGGTCCGGCTGCTCCTTCGCGAAGAAGTGGAAGTACCACTGGCCGTCGCCGACCGGCTCCCAGGCGCCGCCGCCGAAGCACGACTCCCAGTCGCTGGGCGGCAGTTCACCGTTCGGGCCGAGGCCGTCACGGAAGATGTAGCGCTCCCGCTCCCGCGAACCCCGCCCGGCGGCGAGTGCGGCCCGGAACCACTCGTGCCGGTCGGAGGAGTGGTTCGGCACGATGTCGACGACGACCTTGATGCCGGCGTCGTGCAGCGCCCGCACCATCGCGTCGAACGCGCCGAGGGTGCCCAGGCGCGGGTCGACGTCGCGGTGGTCGTCCACGTCGTAGCCGCCGTCGGCGAGCGCGGACGGGTAGAACGGGCTCAACCAGACGGCGTCGACGCCGAGTTGCTTCAGATAGGGGACGCGGGAGGTGACCCCGGCGAGGTTGCCGATGCCGTCCCCGTCCGTGTCGGCGAAGCTGCGGGGGTAGATCTGGTAGACGACGGCGTGCTTCCACCAGGTGTCGGACATGCGGAACTCCAGGGGTATGAAGGCGAGTTGGAAGGTGGTGGAGGTGGCGTCACTTGATCGCGCCGCGCGTGACCCCCGACATCACCCAGCGCTGGGCGAAGAGATACGCGAGCAGCGTCGGCGCCATCGCCATCAGGTAGGAGGCGAAGGCCACGTTGTAGTTGGAGGAGAACTTGAGCTGGAAGATCTTCTGCACCACGGGGATCGTCTGCATCGACGGATCACCGATGATCATCGACGGCATCATGAAGTCGTTCCACGACATCAGGAACGCGAAGATCCCGACGGTCGCGTTCATCGGCGCGAGCAGCGGAAAGATCAGCTTCCAGAACGTCTGCCAGGTCGAGCAGCCGTCGATCCGCGCGCTCTCCTCCAGCTCGTACGGGATGGAGCGCAGAAACGCCGTGTACAGCAGGATGTTGAACGAGATCCCGAACAGGATGTGCAGCACGGCGACGCCGAGCGGATTGTCCAGGCCCGCCATCGACGTCAGCTTCACCTGCGGCAGCGCCACCACGGGGAACGGGATGAACATCGCGGCGAGCAGGTAGAAGTACGACCACCGGAACAGCCTGCGGTCCCAGTTGCGCGCGATCGCGTACGCGGCGAGCGAGGACACGATCAGCTGGCCCGCCACCGCCACCACGCTGATCAGCAGCGAGACCGCGAAGGCCCGGGGGAAGTCGGTGAGTTCCCATGCCGTGCGGAAGTTGCCGAGCTCCAGCGGCGAGGGCAGGTCGAAGCCGGAGCCGGAGGCCGCCTGGCGGTCGGTCTTCAGGGCCATGAGGACCGCGAAGACGAGGGGGACGAGCACGGCGAGCGTGCCCACGGCGAGCAGCCCTGTCCGCAGCCGGCTCGCCGGGCGGCCCTCCTCGCCGGCCCTGCGGGCGGTGATCGTCATGACAGGTTCACCTCGCGGTTGCGTACGAAGAGCAGTTGGAGCAGGGAGACGCCCGCGGTGAAGAGGAAGAACACCACCGCGTTGGCCATCTGGAAGGCGTACTCGCCGTCCTCGAAGCCGCCGAAGATCGTCATGGCGACGCTCATGGTCGCGGTCCCGGGACCGCCGCCGGTGAGGCCGACGATGATGTCGTACGCGTTCAGGAAGCCCTTGAAGCCCAGGATCGTGTTGATGACGACATAGCCGATGAGCAGGGGGAACGTGATGCTGCGGAAGCGGCGCCAGGGGCCCGCGCCGTCCAGTTCGGCGGCCTCGTAGATGTCCCTCGGGACGGCCATCAGACCGGCGAGATAGATGATCATGGCGCTGGGGGTGGCCTGCCAGGCCGTCACGATGACGACGGCCAGCCAGGCCCAACTCTCGTTCGCCAGCAGGCTGGTCTGCCCGGCCTCCCAGCCGAGATGCGTCGCGAGCGCCGGGACCGCGTTGGAGAACAGGTGGTTGAAGACGTACGCGATGACGATGCCGGAGATCACCATCGGGATGAAGTAGACACCGCGCAGCCCGGTCTTCCACCTGATGCGGCCGTTCAGCCCGATGGCAAGGAGCAGCGCCACGGCGTTGACCACCACGGTGGTGACGACCGCGAACCAGAGGGTGAAGCCGTACGACTCCAGGATGCGGGAGTCGCCGAGCATGGAGGTGTAGTTGCTGAGGCCCACGAACTCCCAGTCGCCGAAGCCCGCGTAGTCGGTGAAGCTGTAGAACATCCCCACCAGGCCGGTCATCGTGATGAACACGGTGAACAGCAGGACCGCGGGGATCAGCATCAGGTAGTACGTCCGCTCGGCCCCGCGCCGGCGGCGCCGCGGCCCGCCCGGGTCCGGCGGCGGGGTGGTGGCCCTCTCGGGGCCTGGCCTGGTGATGGCCGGTGCGCTCATCGTCGGTTCCCTCCGGTCACCACGTCACAGGTTGCGCTGGGCGTAGCGCGCCCAGTCCTCGTCGAGCCGGTTGAGGAAGGCCTCGGCGTTGCCGCCGGTCACCAGCTTCTGCAGATAGTTGTCGTGCGGGATCGCGCCGGGCAGGTAGGTGCCGGCGCCCTGGAAGAAGCGGCCCGAGTCCAGATAGGGCTGCAGCCCCTCGACCCGGTCGTCGGCGACCGGTGGAGCGTTCCTCGTCGTGGACCAGCCGACGAACTCCGCGTTGTACGCGTCCATCACCGGCTGCCGCATCAGATACCGCAGGAACGCCCGCGCCCCCTCCGGCTGCCGGGCGGCGTCCGGCACCCACAGGGCCAGGTCGAGGTTGACCCGGACCTTGACGTCCTTCGGGTCCTCCGTCGCCGGCAGGGCGAACGTACCGAGCCGCAGCTCCGGGTTGATCTTCTCGACCTCGCCGAGCGCCCACGGACCCTGCAGATACATCGCCGCTCGGCCGCGCGCGAACGCCACGTTCCCGTCGTAGTAACCCCGGCTCGCCGCATCCCGGTTGGTGTACTTCCCGAGGGCGAGCATCTTCTCGGCCGCGTCCCGGAACTCCGCGCCGAACGACACCTCCGCCCCCGGCCCGGCGTCCGCGCCCTGCTCCTTGAGCCGCGCGAAGAACCCGGTGACGTCGAGGGCGCTCCCCGTCACGTAGTCGAACAGCCCCTGCGAGATGGTCCAGAGATCCTTGTACGTCTGGACGATCGGCACGATGCCCCGCGCCCGGAACGTCCGGCAGGCCGCCAGGAGTTCACTCCAGGTCGTCGGGACCGCGACGTCGGCCCGCTCGAAGAGCGCCTTGTTGTAGATGACGCCGGCCGCGGTCGCGGAGTACGGCAGCACGCTGGTCTCGGACCCGTACTGCGCGTACTGCCCGACGAGATCCTGGATCCGGTCGTCGATCCGCCGCGCCTCCGGAAGCTCCGCCAGGTCCGAAAGGGCACCCCGGGCAAGGAAGTTGGACGTCTCCAGGTTGTAGTTGTAACACCCCAGGTCGGGCGGCGTGCCCCGGACGAACTGCGGGACGAGCGGAGCGGGCGTCGAGTCGTGGACGACGAAGAACTCGGACTGCGCGGCGTTGAACCGGTTGACCAGGCGGCGGAAGTACGGCACGGCCTCGGGCTTGTTCTGCAGGAACCGCACCCGTGTCCGCCCCTCGGCCGAGGACGCGTACCCGGAGAGCACCGCACCGCCCGCGGCCGCGCCCGCGAGGGCGCCGCCGATCCGCAGGACCGTACGGCGGGACGGCCGGTGCTGCGACATCGTCGATGAACGCATGAGCCGGTCCCCTCAGTCCGCGAGACCTGGACGGGAATCGCCCGCCGCATCCGGCTCCAGCCACACGGTCGTGTCCGGCGGGAGCAGCGGCCCGTCGAGCGGCGCGCTGGCGAGGACGACCCGGCCGGACGGCAACGCCACCGGCGCCGTACCGAAGTTGGTCACGCAGGCCCAGCCGCCCGGACGCCGGAAGTGCACCCTCTCCGGCTCGTCGTCCACCCAGGTCAGCGACTCGTCGGTCTGCAGCCGGCGCCGCTCGGCCAGGGCCCGCCGGTAGAACGCCAGCGTCGAGGCCGGATCGTCCTGCTGCGCCTCGACGGAGTGCCCGGCGAACGCCTCGGGCTGCGGCAGATGCGCGCCCCCGGGCCCGAATCCGTACGACGGCCCGGACTCGGCCCACGGCAGCGGCACCCGGCAGCCGTCCCTGCCCCGTTCGGCGCCCCGGGACCGCAGCCACGTGGGGTCCTGCAGCGCCTCATCCGGCAGGTCGGCCACCTCGAACAGGCCCAGCTCCTCGCCCTGGTAGAGATAGGTCGAGCCGGGCAGCGCGAGCGCGAGCAGCGTCACGGCCCGGGCCCGGCGCAGGCCCCGCGAGAGGTCGGGCAGCGGGTCCTTGCCGCCGCCGAGCAGCCACGCGGGCAGGTCGGTGCCGTTCGGCAGGGCGTAGCGCGTGGCGTGCCGTACGACGTCGTGGTTGGAGAACACCCACGTGGACGAGGAGCCGGAGGCCGCGGCCAGGGTGAGGTTCTCGGCGATGATCCGGCGGAAGTCCTCCGGGTCCCAGCCGGCGCGCAGCAGATCGAAGTTGAAGGCCTGGCCGAGCCCGTCGGGGGAGGCGTAGCGGGCCCGGCGGTGAGCGGGCACCCAGGCCTCGGCGACGGCGGTGCGCGGCGGGTCGTACGCGTCGAAGACGGCGCGCCACTCGCGGTAGATCTCGTGCACCCCGTCCCGGTCCTGGAGCCGGTGCGTGCCGTCGGCCTGCCCGGCGGCGTCCAGTCGGGCCCGGTCGGGCAGCGGCTCGGAGAGGTCCTTCACGAGCATGTGCGCCACGTCGACGCGGAATCCGTCCACGCCCCGGTCGGCCCAGAACCGCAGCGTGCGGAGGAAGTCGGCCCGCACGTCCGGGTGTTCCCAGTTGAGGTCGGGCTGCTCGGGGGCGAAGAGGTGCAGATACCACTCGCCGTCGCCCACGTGCTCCCAGGCCGGACCGCCGAACGTCGCCGTCCAGTCCGTGGGCGGCTCCTTGCCGTCCGGGCCGGTGCCGCGCCGGAACACATAGCGGTCGCGGGCGGCCGAGCCGGGCCCCGCGGCAAGGGCTTCGCGGAACCAGGCGTGCCGGTCGGAGGTGTGGTTGGGGACGATGTCGACGACGATGCGGATCCCGGCGGCGTGCAGCGCGGCGACGAGGGCGTCGAACTGGTCGAGCGTGCCGATGCGGGGGTCGACGTCGCGGTGGTCGTCCACGTCGTAGCCGCCGTCGGCGAGCGCCGAGGGGTAGAAGGGGCTGAGCCACACCGCGTCCACGCCCAGCTCGCGCAGATGGCCGACGCGCGAGGTGATGCCGGGCAGGTCGCCGATGCCGTCGCCGTCGGAGTCGGCGAAGCTGCGCGGATAGATCTGGTAGACGACCGCCTGCCGCCACCAGGCCTCGGTCTCGTTCCCCGGGGTTCCGGACACCTCGTACTCCGGTGCGCCGGTCGCGTCCTGTCGGGTTTCGAGGGTCTCCACAGCCGTGTCCACCATGGGGCGGATCCTTTCGCCGGGTATTAAATCTAGGAACTAGATTTATTAACTCGCTGTAAGCTAGGCGGGCATTCAGAGGGGGTCAAGAGGTTGGTCGAGAGAACATCGTCGGCGTCGACGCGGCAGATCCGGGAGGCGAACCTCCGCGCGGTCCTGCACCGCATGTGGGACTCCGAACCCGTCACCGGCACGGACCTGATCGACTCCACCGGGCTCACCCGCGCCACCGTCCACGGCGTGTGCGAGGACCTCACCCGGCGGGGCTGGATCCACGAGGTCGAGAACCAGCGCGAGCACGGGGGCTACCGCATGGGCCGCCCCGCCCGGCGGTACGCGTTCCAGCCCCTGGCCGGCGTCGTCGTCGGCGTCGACTGCGGCCAGCACCGCGCCCGCGCCACCGTCGCCGACCTGCGCGGCAATACGCTCGCCCGGCACGGCAGCTCCTTCTCGGGCCCGGAACACCCCCCCGAGGAGCGGCTCGACGTCCTGAACCGCACGATCCTCGCGGCCCTCGCCAAGGCGTCCGTACCGCCCGAGCGGGTGCTCGTGGTCGTGACCGCCGTCCCGGCGCCCGTCGACGCCGAGGGCCGCACGGCGGGGACGGTCAACCCCTTCTGGGAGCAGATGAATCCCGACATCGCCGGGCATCTGTCCCGCGAGCACGGCTGGCAGGTCATCGTCGACAACGACGCCAACCTCGCGGCGGAGGCGGAGCGTTGGCAGGGTGCTGGGCGCGGCCTGGACAACTTCGTCACGCTGCTCACCGGCGAACGCATCGGCGCGGGCATCGTGGACGACGGCAACCTGCTGCGGGGGGCGCGCGGCGGCGCCGGTGAGATGCGCTTCCTCGACCTGGTCGAAGGCGTCGGCTCCGCGCACGGCATCGCCAGACTGGCCCGCGACTGGGCCCAGGAAGCCGTGCGCACGGACGCCCACCCCGAATCCACACTGCGGGACCTGCCCCCCGAGGGCATCGACGCCGAAGCGGTCTTCACGGCGGCCGAGGCCGACGACCCGCTCGCCGTGGAGGTCGTCGAACGCCTCGGCGCCCGCTTCGCCCGCATCGTCGGCGCCCTGGCCGCGCTCCTCGACACCGAACGCCTCGTCCTCGCGGGCGCCCCCGCCCGCTCCTGCGCCCCGATCCGCCGCGTCATCGAGCGCGACCTGCCGCAGTACGTGCACCCGCCCCTCCCCGAGATCGTCATCTCGGATTTCGGCGACGAGATCGTCTCGGTGGGCGCGGTGTGGCGCGCCCTCGACCACGTACGCGCACACGTGGTGGAGATCGACCTCGGGGCTCTTGTGGCCGAGGGGTCGGGACTGGTTTGATCGATGATCGATCAAACCTGGAGGTCTCGCCGTGCAGCAGCCAGCCGAACAGCCGACCCGGCAGCCGGCCGAACAGCCGACCCGGCAGCCGGTCACCGTCGTCACCGGCGGCAGCCGGGGCATCGGAGCCGCGATCTGTGTGCGCCTGGCCGCCGAAGGCCATGACGTCGTCATCGGCTACCGCTCCGACACCTCGGCAGCCAAGGAGGTCGCCGAGGCCGTCACCGCCCAGGGCCGCCGCTGCCTGACCGTACGCGTCGACACCGCCGACGAGGCCGACGTCGACCACCTCTTCGCCACCGCCCGGCAACTCGGCCCGGTCACCGGACTGGTCAACAACGCGGGCGTCAGTGGACCCAACGGCCCCCTCGCCGAGGCCGACGCGGAGGGCATGCGCCACGCCCTGGACGTCAACGTCCTCGGCTACCTCCTCTGCGCCCGCCGCGCCGTACGCGACATGGCGCCCCGGGGGAGCGGCGCCATCGTCAACATCTCCTCGGCCGCCGCGACGCTCGGCGGCCCCGGCCAGTACGTGCACTACGCCGCGGCCAAGGCGGCCGTCGACGCGATGACCGTGGGCCTCGCCAAGGAGGTCGCGCAGGACGGCATCCGCGTCAACTGCGTTGCGCCGGGCACGGTTTGGACCGACTTCCACGAGGACCCGCAGCGCCCCGCCAAGGTGGCCGCGGCCATCCCGATGGGCCGCGCCGGCCGCCCCGACGAGATCACCGGCGCCGTCTCCTGGCTCCTCTCCGACGACGCCTCGTACGCGACCGGAGCCGTGGTGCGCGTGGCGGGCGGACTCTGACGGCTTGGGGCTCACCAGGCCGGAAATCGACCGATCAGCGGCGTACGACCGTCACCGCCACCCGCGCCCCCGGCACCGCCCACACCCACGCCCTGCCCTCGCGCTCGACCACCACGGCCCTGCCGCGGGCCGTGACGCGCCAGTCGGCCGAGGGGAGGGCCAGTCCGGTGAGGTGGGGGCGACGGGATGCGTCGTAGGTCAGCCGATACGTGCCCTTCGCGGGGTCGTACGAGGAGGACCTGACGGTGCCCGCGACGGCCTCCGCGTACGGCTCCGCGGTGCGCTCCTTGTTCGTACGGAACGCGCCGGACTCGTCCACGGCGCAGTACCCGCCGCCGTAGCACCACACGTAGCCCGCCCAGCCGGAGCTGTAGCGGGCGAGGGAGGACATGGCGTCGCGGTAGAAGCGGTTCATGTTCGGCAGCGAGTTGTTGAGCGGGCCCCATTCGCCCACGACCACCGGGACCCCGTACTGCTTCGGGTACTGCGTGACGGCCCGCTCGTACGCCTCGATCCAGCCCGCCGACGGGTCGTAGTCGGCGCCGCCCTCCATCGCGGTGTTGTAGAAGTGCGGCGCGTACACCACCTTCTCGTCGTCGATGCGGCCGAGTCCGGTCGGGACGCCCTCGCCGACGATCGGGGTCGGCTCGACGAAGACCCAGTTGTCGTCGTCCACCGAACGGATCGCGTCGGCCAGGCGGTTGTACATCGGGGTGAGGTGCTCGCGTTCGATGCGCCGGGCGGCGTCGGGGAGTTGCTCGCCGGGGCGGAGCTCTCCCATCGGCTCGTTGATCAGGTCGTAGCCGAACACGGCCGGGTGGCCGGCGAGGCGGCCCGCGAGCACGCGCCACATCCGGGCCTGGGCGCGCCGCAGATCCGCGTCCTCGTAGAGATGCGTGAACGCCCGCTGCACGGCCGGCTGGAAGTACTCCGAGAACCAGTCCTCCGGGTTGGGTTCAAAGGGCAACCCGTCGGTTCTGGTGGCCCATTCGGGAATGCCGCGGTGCCCGAAGGCGGGCCCGAACACGTCCTGGTGCGCGTCGAGGAGGACGCGTACGTCGTGCCGCTCCGCCCAGTCCAGGATCCGCTCGATCTTTCGCAGGTAGGAGCGGCTGTAGTGGCCTCGGCGCGGTTCGAGGTCGTCCCAGAACACCAGCAGGCGGGCGAAGTTGAAGCCCTTGGCCCGCATGTCGCGGAAGTGCTTCTCCTCGATCGCGGAGAGGGCCGCGTCGCCCCGGTTCGCCTTGTCCTCGACGTTCCAGCCGCGCAGCGTCAGCGTACGGCCGCGCTCGTCGGTGAGCGCGGGGATCGTGGAACGCGCGGTGGCGTCGTCGGCGTGGGCGGCCGGGACGGGGAGGAGGAGGACGGCTGTCAGCGTGGCGGCCAGGGAGGCGACGAGGGTTCTGCGCAGCAAGCGGGCTCCAGGTGGTCAAGTTGCCCAGAGGGAACGGGAGTTGGTCACCACGCGGTTCTACTCGCTGGTACGGAAGAGGGGAATGGGCGGGGCGCGGGAACCTGGCGGGCGTACGGGCGGGGCCGCTGCTGTCAGGGGGTGGCGCGGAGCTGGAGCAGATACGTGGCTGTCAGCGCCACCGCACGGTCGCCGTCGTGCGACAACTCCTCCAGGGCCCGGGTCGCCCGGTCCCCGGGAATGTCCGCGAGGGCCTGGGTGAGCCGTCCGCGCGCGGGTGCCGCCGTGGCTTCGTCGGTGAGACGGTCGACGAGGGCGGTCGCGATCCGGTCCCCCGTCGCGGTGTCGCTCGCGAGGGCGGCAAGGACGTCGGCCGCGTCGGTGTCGTTCCTGCCCGCCACGACCATGTCGACGAGCGTCGGGACCACCTCGGGCACCCCGCGCGTGCCGAGCGCCAGTGCCGCGTGCCCGCGGACCACGACGTCCGCGCTGCCGAGCGCGTCCCGCAGCCGCGCGGTGGCCTCGTCGCCGGGCAGCTCGGCGAGCGACTGCACGGCCCGCTCCCGTACGGCGGCGAGGGGCGAGGTCAGGCCCTCCGCGAGGAGAGCGGGCACGCCGGGCACGCCGGTGCCCGCGTCCGCGCCCTCGCCCTGGCCTTCTTCTCGGCCTTCTCCCGCGCGTTCTCCCGCGCGTTCTCCCGCGCCCGAGTGGGCGAGGGCCCAGCGCAGTGCTCCGGCGACGTTCGGGTCCGCCTCGTTCAGGGCGGCCTCGACCAGGGCCTCCACCGGAACCGGAACCTCGTCCACCGAGGAGAGCGCCGCGCGCTGACGCGTCTCCGTGTGCGTCGAACCGAGCGCATGGAGCAGGGAGACGACCTGCAGCACGTCCTCCCACCCGCCCGGCTCCGCGGCGTCGATCCGGCGCAGCCGGGTGAGCAACTCGGTCTCGGCGGCGATGCGTTCACGCGTCTGCCGGATCAGGTCGTCGACGAGGGCCGAGGGCGTGAACCCCGGATCGTCGAGCGCGCGCCCGATCTCGCGCAGCGACATCCCGAGCGAACGCAGGCTCTCCACGTGGAAGATCCGCCGGATGTCGTCCCCGGAGTACTCCCGGTAGCCGGAGCTGGTCCGCCCCGTCGGCCGCACCAGGCCCAGCGACTCGTAGTGCCTGAGCATGCGCGCACTGACGCCGGAGCGCCGGGCGACCTCGCCGATCAGCACTTCTGGTGTCCTTCCTGAGCGGTGGGAGTCCTGCCGGTGTGTCTCCATCCCCTACCCGCCCCTTCCCGACAGCCCTGGCCGGGCGGGCGTCCTCAGGCCGGACGGGCCGAATCTCAGCCCGTCCGGCGCTTGAGGACGAGCCCGGAGGGCGATCGGCGGTCACCGGGTCGACGGTGCGGGACGGTGTCCGCGAGCACCTATTCCAGCACCCGTACCCGCTTCGCCTCCTCGATCGCGAACTCGAACCCCATCTCCGGGTCGTGCAGCAGCCGCTCTGTGGCGAGCGCGTGGGTCCGCACCCCCGGGTCGGTGGCCGCCGCGGCCGTACGCAGCGTCGGAACGATCAGCTCGCCCAGGGCGATCAGCGCCCGGCTGAGGCTCAGCTGCGTCTCCCGGTCACCGCGCCCCAACTGCGTCGCGAGCACGGCGGCGAGCCCGGCCTCCTCGCCCTCCGGTACGAGCAGGACCGCGGCCCGCCAGGCGCTCCGGGCCACCTCGTCCTCGGGGTCGGAGAGGAGCGCCGGGGTGATCGCAGGCCAGGCGCTGCGGTCCCCGATTTTGGACAGGGTGTGCAGGGCCTGACTCCGGGCCTGCGCGCGCTCCGAGCGGACCTCCCGGAGCAGCTCGGGGAGCGTCAGGTCCACCGGGTGGCGGGTGAGCGCCCAGGTGAGCATGTCGCGCACGAAGAACTCCGGCTCGACCGCGCAGCGCTCGACCAGCTTGCCGACGAACCGCGGGTCCGGCTCCGTACCGACCGCCATCGCCGCCCGCAGCCGCACCGACGAACGGCCGTCCTCCAGGGCCGCCCGCGCAGCCGCCGCATCCCCGCCCAGGGTCTCCATGGTCATCGGGACCACCTCCTCGACAAGGAGTGAAGGGCTTGTCACCGTGTCAAGGTCAAGCGGTCCCACCCGTTACGGCGCGCGGGCCGGGCGCGGCGGCCCCGTTCAGGCCCGCCCGCGCCCGGCCCGCGAAGACCGGTCGAGCTGTGCTGTCAGTGGTCCTCGACGATGCTGACCGCGATGCCGTCCTTGAGTTCGACCTTGGCGGAGACGCCGTTCTTGGAGGCGGCTTCGAGTTCGGCCTCGGTGCACTTCTGGGCGGCCTGGCCTTCCGCGTCGCCGCAGATGTCGCCCGCGCCCTGGATGTCGGTGGTGGTGGAGGTGAAGAACTGCTGCTCCACGCCCTTCTGGTCGCTGACGGTGTACTTGCCGGGGGCGAGGTAGGAGACGTTGCCGAACCAGGTGCCGCTCACGCCCTTGCCGCCGCTGCCCTGCGCCTTCGCGTCCTCGTCACCGCCGCCCTCGCCGCCGGACTTCGCGTTCCCCGAGTCCTTCGGCGCGGAGGCGGGGTCGTCGGACTTCTTCGTGCCCGTGTCGCTGCCGCTGTCCTGGCACGCGGTGAGCAGAGCGGTGGACGCGATCAGGGCGACGGTGGCGAGTACGGTCTTGCGGGCGTTGGTACGAAGCATGGTTCGGGCTCCCCCTGCGTGGTGATCATGGTGCGGCAGGCCGGGCCGGACGGCCCTCGTGCCTGCGTGGTCGATCTTCATCCTCACCCACGCCGTGAGCCCCGGGGAAGCGCGGTTACGAGGCGGAGACAGAGCCGCCACCGATACGGGACACCAGGTCAGGCGGTACGGAACGCGCGCGGACGCGGCCGTGCGCGACCCCCGTCGTCGTCAGTGACCTCTTGGCTGCGTCGCAGGTGCCCCCCTGACTTCGTCGCAGGTGACCCCTTGACCGCCGTGAGTCCAGCGATTAACTTGCGGTAGCCGTAGATTTACGACCGCCGAAAGGAGGCGACCAGCGGATGAACACCAACTCCGACCTCGGCCGCCTCGCCCAGCTCACGGTCTGGGTGCCTGGCCGGATCGCGCACGGCTGCTGAACCCGCCGCCGTTCTGACGGTCCGCTTCACGGCGCCGTCCCCCGGGTTTCCCCTCACATCCTTCTCCCGTCACACCTGCCGGTATTCCCTTGCCTTCCGGTACGTCGATGACGCATGCCGTAGTGCGCCCGCCCCAGCTCGCGCGGAGCGTCCGAACACAGAAAGCTGCCCGACCTTGGCGAACACGATGAACCAGCCGATCGCGCACCGAACCGAGGGCCTGTCATGACGGCGGCACGGATCACGGTCAACGGCACCGAGACGCCCCTCGCCCCGGCTGCGCCCCACACCACCGTTCTCGACTTCCTGCGAGAGCGCGGCCTCACCGGCACCAAGGAAGGCTGCGCCGAGGGCGAGTGCGGCGCCTGTTCGGTCCTCGTGGCCCGGCCCGGCGTGGACAAGCCCACCGACTGGGTCGCGGTCAACGCCTGCCTGGTCCCGGCCGCCGCCCTCGACGGCCAGGAGGTCGTCACCTCCGAAGGCCTGGCCACCGTCGGCGAGCCCGGGACGGCACCCGAACTGCACCCCGTACAGCAGGAGATGGCCGTCCGCGGCGGCTCCCAGTGCGGCTACTGCACCCCGGGCTTCGTCTGCAGCATGGCCGCCGAGTACTACCGGTCGGACCGCTGCGAGCACGCGGACACGGAGGCCGAAGCCGCCGACGGCGCCGACCACGAGCACGGCCCCAACGGCTTCGATCTGCACGCCCTGAGCGGCAACCTCTGCCGCTGCACCGGCTACCGGCCGATCCGCGACGCCGCGTTCGCCGTCGGCGCGCCCACCGACGAGGACCCGCTCGCACAGCGCCGCGAGCAGTCCCCGCCCGCGCCGGCCGCCACCGAGTACACCCAGGACGACTCCGTCTTCGTACGGAAGAACACCCTCGCCGAGACCCTGCAGCTGCTGCGCGAGCGGCCCGACGCGGTGGTCGTGGCCGGGTCCACGGACTGGGGCGTCGAGGTCAACATCCGCTCCCGCAGGGCGAGTTGCGTCGTCGGCCTGGACCGTCTCCCCGAACTGCGGGAGCTGCGCGTCGAGTCCGACCACATCGAGGTCGGGGCCGCGCTCACGCTCACCGAGATCGAGCGCCGCCTCGACGGCGAAGTCCCGCTGCTCGCCGAGCTGTTCCCGCAGTTCGCGTCCCGGCTGATCCGCAACGGCGCCACCCTCGGCGGCAACCTGGGTACCGGCTCGCCCATCGGTGACAGCCCGCCGGTGTTGCTCGCCCTGGAGGCGTCGCTCGTACTCGCCGACGCCGACGGTGAGCGGGAGGTGCCGCTCGCCGACTACTTCACCGGTTACCGGCAGAGCGTGCGCCGTCCCGGTGAGCTGATCCGGGCGGTGCGCATCCCGCGCCCGCTGTCGCCGGTCACCGGCTTCCACAAGATCGCCAAGCGGCGCTTCGACGACATCTCCAGCGTGGCGGTCGCCTTCGCCCTCGACATCGAGGACGGGATCGTCCGCAAGGCCCGCATCGGCCTGGGCGGCGTGGCCGCCACCCCGATCCGGGCGCTGGAGACCGAGGCCGCCCTGGAGGGCAAGCCCTGGTCGGCGGAGACCGTCGACGCCGCGGCCCGAGTGCTGCGCGGTGCGGGCACGCCGATGAGCGACCATCGGGCCAGTGCCATCTACCGTTCCGCGATGCTCGGCCAGAGCCTGCTGAAGCTGCACGCACAGACCACCGAGGCGGTGTCGTCATGAGCCATCTGTCCGAGCGTCCCGAGAAGCCCGTAGTCGGTGTTTCGCTGCCGCACGAGAGTGCGTTCCAGCACGTCACCGGCGGCGCGCTCTACACCGACGACCTGGTCCAGCGCACCAAGGACGTGCTGCACGCCTACCCGGTCCAGGTCATGAAGGCCCACGGCCGGATCACGGCGCTGCGCACCAAGCCCGCCCTCGAAGTGCCGGGCGTGGTCCGGGTGTTGACCGGCGCCGACGTCCCCGGGGTCAACGACGCCGGCATGAAGCACGACGAGCCGCTCTTCCCCGACGAGGTCATGTTCCACGGCCACGCCGTCGCCTGGGTGCTCGGCGAGACCCTGGAGGCGGCCCGGCTCGGCGCGGAGGCCGTCGAGGTCGAACTCGACGAACTGCCCTCCCTGATCACGCTCCCCGAGGCGATCGAGGCCGGCAGCTACCACGGCGCCCAGCCGCTGATGGAGACCGGCGACACCGACGCGGGCTTCGCCGACTCCGCGCATGTGATCTCCGGCGAGTTCCAGTTCGCCGGCCAGGAGCACTTCTACCTCGAGACGCATGCGGCCCTGGCCCAGGTCGACGAGAACGGCCAGGTGTTCATCCAGAGCAGCACCCAGCACCCGTCCGAGACCCAGGAGATCGTCTCCCACGTGCTCGGCGTGCCGTCGCACGAGGTGACGGTGCAGTGCCTGCGGATGGGCGGCGGCTTCGGCGGCAAGGAGATGCAGCCGCACGGCTTCGCGGCCATCGCCGCCCTCGGCGCCAAGCTGACCGGCCGCCCGGTCCGGTTCCGGTTCAACCGGACCCAGGACCTGACCATGTCCGGCAAGCGGCACGGATTCCACTCCACGTGGAAGATCGGCTTCGACGCGGACGGCCGCATCCAGGCCCTCGACGCCACCCTGACCGCGGACGGCGGCTGGAGCCTGGACCTCTCCGAGCCGGTCCTCGCCCGCGCGCTGTGCCACATCGACAACACGTACTGGATCCCCAACGCGCGCGTCGCCGGTCGCATCGCCAAGACCAACACCGTCTCCAACACCGCGTTCCGCGGCTTCGGCGGACCGCAGGGCATGCTCGTGATCGAGGACATCCTCGGCCGCTGCGCGCCCCAGCTCGGCCTGGACCCCATGGAGCTGCGGGAGCGCAACTTCTACCAGCCCGGCCAGGGCCAGACGACGCCGTACGGCCAGCCGGTCACCCAGGCCGAGCGGATCTCCACCACCTGGCAGCAGGTGGTGGAGAAGGGCGGCATCGCCGACCGCAAGCGCGAGATCGCGGCCTTCAACGCCGCGCACCCGCACACCAAGCGGGCCCTCGCGATCACCGGCATCAAGTTCGGCATCTCGTTCAACCTCACCGCCTTCAACCAGGGCGGCGCGCTCGTGCTGATCTACAAGGACGGCTCGGTCCTGATCAACCACGGCGGCACCGAGATGGGCCAGGGCCTGCACACCAAGATGATGCAGGTGGCCGCGACCACCCTGGGCATCCCGCTGCACAAGGTCCGCCTCGCCCCGACGCGTACCGACAAGGTGCCCAACACCTCGGCCACCGCGGCCAGTTCGGGTGCGGACCTGAACGGTGGGGCGATCAAGAACGCCTGTGAGCAGCTGCGCGAGCGGCTCCTCCAGGTGGCCGCGAGCCAGCTGGGTTCGAACGCCTCGGACGTGCGCATCGTCGAGGGCGTCGCGCGCTCGCTGGGCAGCGACAAGGAGCTGGCCTGGGACGAACTGGTCCGCACCGCGTACTTCCAGCGGGTGCAGCTGTCGGCGGCCGGTTTCTACCGGACCGAGGGGCTGCACTGGGACGCGAAGACGTTCCGGGGCTCGCCGTTCAAGTACTTCGCCAACGGCGCCGCGGCGACCGAGGTCGAGGTGGACGGCTTCACCGGCGCGTACCGCATCCGCCGAGTGGACATCGTGCACGACGTCGGCGACAGCCTCTCCCCGATGATCGACATCGGCCAGGTCGAGGGCGGCTTCGTGCAGGGCGCGGGCTGGCTGACCCTGGAGGACCTGCGCTGGGACGTCAGCGACGGTCCGAACCGCGGCCGGCTCCTCACCCAGGCGGCGAGCACGTACAAGCTGCCGAGCTTCTCGGAGATGCCCGAGGAGTTCCACGTCACGCTCCTGGAGAACGCGACCGAGGAGGGCGCGGTCTACGGCTCCAAGGCGGTCGGTGAGCCGCCGCTGATGCTGGCGTTCTCGGTCCGTGAGGCGCTGCGGCAGGCCGCCGCCGCGTTCGGGCCCACCGGCACCGTCGTCGAACTGGCCTCGCCCGCGACGCCGGAAGCGGTGTTCTGGGCGATCGAGTCGGCCCGCGAGGCGCCTTCGGACGCCGGGTCGGCCGAGGGCCGGCGCGCAGAAGTTCTGAGCGGTGCCTGACATGGCCTGGGTCGCCGCGGTCGCGCGGTTGCGGGCACGCCGGGAGTCCGGCGTGCTCGTGACCGTCGCGACCGTGCGCGGCCACGCCCCGCGCGAGGCCGGAGCGAAGCTCGTCGTCGGACGGACCGGGGCCTGGGGCTCGATCGGCGGCGGCAACATCGAGGCCGTCGCGATCGACCGCGCCCGGGAGCTGATCGAAGCGGCCAAGTCGGAGCCCGAGTTGATCGACTTCGCCCTGAACGACAAGGTGACCAACCAGCACGGCGTGCAGTGCTGCGGCGGCACGGTGCAGGTGCTGCTCGAACCGCTGCCCGTGGTGCGGGCGGTGGCCGTCTTCGGCGTCGGGCACGTCGGCCTGGAGCTGGCGCGCATCCTCGTACGCCAGGACCTCGATCTGCATCTGATCGACAGCCGCGCCGCCATGCTCACCGATGAGCGGCTCGGCGTCCTCGGGGACGCGGTGGCGCAGCTGCATGTGCATCACACGCCGCTGCTGCCCGAGGAGGTCCTGGAGGACCTGCCGCAGGGCACGCACGTCCTGATCATGACCCACGACCACGCGGAGGATGCCGCCCTGTGCGACGCCGCCCTGCGGTCCACGCACCTCGGCTCCGTCGGCCTGATCGGTTCGGCGGCGAAGTGGGCGCGTTTCCGCAAGCGCCTGTCCACCGAGGGCGGTCACGACGACGCCACGATCGACCGGATCAAGACGCCGATCGGCCTGCCCGACATCACCGGCAAGGACCCGTCGACGATCGCCGTGAGCGTGGCGGCGGATCTGCTGCGCACGTTCGAGGCGGAGGAGGGCTGACACCGCCCATGCGGCCGACGGGCGTTGGCGCGACGCCTGCGCGGGCACGGGCGGTGGCAGCCCCGGTCACCTTCGATCCGCCTTCGTGTAAGTGGCCAGGGCCTTCGCCTCGTCCAGCTTCCTGAGGACCATCTCCCCGCCGGGCGCCCGCAGCACGTACTTGGACTCGAACTGCGGGGCCGGGCAGTGGGTGGTCTTCCTGCCTCGCAGGAGCTCGGCGTGGGAGGGCTCGATCGTGTCCTCCCAGATGTTCACCACGTCCATCCGGACCTGGCAGTCCGTGCCCTTCAGCGTCTCGACCGTCAGCGACGCGGGACGGTTCGGCGCGGCCTGCCGGAACGTCAGCCGATGGCTGCCGTCCTTGGCGCGCCAGGTGCCGAGGAAGCGCTCGCCGAGCTGCTTGTAGACGGTCCGCTGCTCGCCGAAGCCCTGCCCTGCATGCCAGTCAAGGGTCGTACCGCTGTTCCAGGTCTTCGTCGAGAACGTCGCCGACCGCCCGTCGCCCGCGACCCGGACCCGGTCCCAGCCGTCCCAGTCCTTGGAGACGTGGGTGTCCCAGGCACCGAACTCCCCGGTGCCGACGGCCGCGACGGTCTCCGCGGGCGGCTCACCGTCGCGGCAGTAGTCCGCGAAGTTCGCGCGTACGGCGACGGTGCCGAGGCGCACCTCCAGGTCGATGCCCTGACACGGCTCGGTCTCCGTCGCGTACAGCGTCCGCGACGCGGACCAGGGCGCGTCCGCCGCACTCCGGTGCCGCTCGACAAGCCCCGTGCCCGGCCGGTACCGCAGGGAGACCCGGTGCCCGTCACCCAGCTCGACGACCGCCTCGTCGTCGGTGTCCTTCACGACCCGGGACGCGTCGGCCCCCGTCTCACACCCGGTGACACCGCCCACCGCCACGAGTGCCGCGGCGACCCCCGCGAGAACCTTGCGTGACATGCGCTTCCCCCGAACTCGACTACGAGGCCACAGCGTACGGACGGCGTCGGCCGCGCCGCCCCCCGCCCCACCCTCACTCGAACGGCTCGCCAGGGGGACAGCCACCGGGGCAGGACCTTCACTGGGAGACATGGCTCGCCTCGACCAAGCGCCCGCCCCGCGTCTCCGCTCCGCCGCCGCGCTGGGCCTTGTCGCGGCCCTCGCCGCCGCGGGCTGCTCGGGCCCCGACAACACCGCGGCCCTCCGTGCGGCGCCCACGCCGACCTCGGAGTTGTCCTCCGCCCCGCCCGCCCAGCCGCCCCCGAGCCTCACCCGGGACAAGGTCGACGCGGCCGTGGACCAGCTCGACGACGTCGTCCAGGACGCCATGCGCAAGACCGGTGTGCCGGGCGTGGCCGTCGCTGTGGTCCATGACGACGAGGTGCTCTACCTGAAGGGCTTCGGGGAGCGGAAGGCCGGTGCGGAGGGGAAGGTCGGGGCCGACACCGTGTTCCAGCTCGCCTCGGTCTCCAAGCCGGTCGCCTCGACCGTGGTCGCCGCGGAGGTGGGGGAGAAGACCGTCGGCTGGGACGACCCGGTCGTCAAGTACAGCCCCGGCTTCGCCCTCAAGGACCCCTGGGTCTCCGACCACGTCACGCTCGCCGACCTGTTCTCGCACCGCAGCGGGCTGCCCGACCACGCCGGTGACCTCCTGGAGGACCTCGGCTACGACCGCTCGTACATCCTGGAGCATCTGCGGTACGAGCCGCTGGCCCCGTTCCGCGCGAGCTACGCGTACACCAACTTCGGGCTGACCGAGGCCGCGGTCGCCGCCGCGCGGGCGGCGGACACCAGCTGGGAGAAGCTGTCCGAGGACAAGCTGTACGGGCCGCTCGGCATGGACTCCTCCAGCTCCTCCTTCGCCGACTACGAGAAGGCCGAGAACAAGGCCGTCACACACGTGAAGCAGGGCGACACCTGGAAGGCCGCGTACGTACGGGACGCCGAGGCGCAGAGCCCGGCCGGCGGCGCCAGCTCCACTGTGCGGGACATGGCGAAGTGGCTGCGACTGCAGCTCGGCGACGGCAAGTTCGAGGGCAAGCAGGTCGTCGACGGCGAGGCCCTCGCCGAGACGCATCTGCCGCACATCGTCTCCGAGCCGCCGCACGCCCCGGCGGGCAGGACCGGGTTCTACGGCCTCGGCTGGAACGTCAGCTACGACGACCAGGGCAGGCTCAAGCTCGGCCACTCCGGCGCCTTCGCGCTCGGCGCGGCCACCAACGTCACCATGCTGCCGTCGGAGAACCTCGGCATCGTCGTCCTCACCAACGGCCAGCCCGTGGGTGTGCCCGAGGCGATCGCCAGCACGTTCCTCGACACCGCGCAGACGGGCGGGCCCACCGTCGACTGGCTGGCGTTCATCGGCCCGCTCCTGCAGCAGGCCGCGGAAGGCGACCGCTCCGAGACGGACTACGCCAAGCCCCCGAAGGACGCGGCCCCGGCCAAGGAGGACGACGCGTATACGGGTACGTACGCGAACGACTACTACGGGCCGATGACCGTGAGCGCGGAGGGCGACGAGCTCGTCATGCAACTGGGCCCGAAGAAGCAGAGGTTCCGGCTCACGCACTACGAGGGCGACACCTTCAGTTACAGCACTACGGGGGAGAACGCGGTGGGCTTGTCCGGGGTGACGTTCAGCGTGGACTCCGCAGGGCGCGCCGAGAAGGTCCGGGTCGAGAACCTGGACGCGAACAAGCTGGGCACGTTCACGAGACAGTGACCGTCACGGGGGCCAGCCCTCGGACCCCCCGCTCCTCAAACGCCGGAGGGGCTGGATTTAGCCCCTCCGGGCTACTGCATCTGTCGCCGCACCAGCTCATGCAGCCGCCCGCCCGTGTCCGCCAACAGCTGGGCCGGCGGGCCCTGTTGGACGACGCGGCCCTCTGACATGACGATGACGCGGTCGGCGCCGAGCACCGTGGAGAGGCGGTGGGCGATCACGATGCGGGTGGCGTTCAGGGTGCGGGTGCTGTCCATGACCGTGCGCTGCGCCTCGTTGTCCAGCGCGCTCGTCGCCTCGTCGAAGAAGAGGACGCGGGGGCGGCGGATCAGGGCCTGGGCGATCATCAGACGCTGGCGCTGCCCGCCGGAGATCGCACCGCCGCCGGAGATCATCGTGTGCAGCCCCATCGGCATCCGCTTGATGTCCTCGGCGAGGCCCGCCATCGCCGCCGCCTCCCAGGCCTCCTCCTGCGTGAACGACTCGGCTCCGCAGATGCAGTCCAGGATCGAACCGGTCAGCGGCTGGGCGTTCTGCAGGACCACACCGCACTGGCGGCGCACCGCCGACTGGTCGAGGGCCGCGAGGTCCTGGCCGTCGTAGAGCACGCTCCCCGCGACCGGCTCGTCGAAGCCGATCAGCAGGCGCAGCAGCGTCGACTTGCCGCAGCCGCTCGGGCCGACCACGGCCACGAACTCGCCCGGCCTGATCGAGAGCGACACGTCGTCCAGGACCAGCGGACCGTCGTCGGAGTAGCGGAAGGAGACGCCGCGCGCCTCGATCTCGCCCTGCAGCTCGCCCGGCTGGGTGCTCCCGGCGCGCACCTCGGGGGCCTCGTCGAGGACGGGCTTGATCTGCTCGAACATCGGCAGCACCGCGGCCGCCGAGAGCAGTGCTCCGGTGAGCTGCGTGACGGCCGTCAGGAGCATCGTCACGGCCGTGCTGAACGTGAGGAACTCAGCCGCGGTCAGGCTGCCCCTGGCCGGTCCCGCGAGCAGCACGAACATGATGAGCGTGCAGAGCGGCAGATAGACGGAGTTGAGGACCGTCGTGACGTTCTTGATGCGGCCGGCCCGCTGCTGGAGCTCCCGGCTGCGCGCGAACTCCCCGGCCCAGGCCGCGTACGCGAAGCTCTCCGCACCGGCGACGCGCAGCTTGGGCAGACCGCGCAGGGTCTGGAACGCCTGGTTGTTCAGCTTGTTGGCGAGCTCCACCAGACGCCGCTGCCAGCGCAGTTCCCACAGGCCGAGGGCCAGGAACACGGCCGCGATGACGACGAGCATCCCCATCGCGGCCAGGGCGAGCGGGACGCTGTAGAGCATCAGCAGTACGACGTTCATCGCGCCGATCGAGGACGCCTGCAGGGAGACCGGGCCGATGCCCGACAGAACCCGCCGGATCGCGCTCACGCCCATCGCCGCACTCGCCAGCTCGCCTGTGGAGCGGGCCGCGAAGAAGCGTGTGGGCAGCCTCAGCAGCCGGTCCCAGACGGCCGGTTGGAGCGCGCTCTCCATCCGGCCCTCCATCCGGAGGACGGTGAGGTTCTGCAACAGCATGAACGCCGCGGAGACGATGCTGGTGATCATGACGGCCACGGACACCTGGACGATCAGGCTCGTCTCGGCGTTCGGCACGAAGACACCGAGCACCTGCCCCGTGGCGATCGGCACGAGCGCGCCGACCACGACCGTCACCAGGGAGGCGAGCGCGAGGTTGCGTACGTCGACGCCACTGCCGCGCAGACTGAACAGGCCGAGCCGCCACGGCGTCAACGGCCGGTCCGGCAACGGCCGGTAGAACATCACGGCCCGCGGCTCGAACTCGTCCGCGTTGGACTTGTCGACCCGGGTCCGCCGCCCCGACGTCGGGTGCACCGACTCGTAGCCGCCGCGCCGCCACAGCAGGGCGACCGGAGTACCGCTCACGCGCTGCCCCACCAGCGGGCCCGCGTTCTCCCGCCACCAGGGGCCGGCGAGCCGCACGGCACGCGTACGGATCCGGGAGGCCACCGCGATCTGCTCCACCGGGTCGATCCGGTCGCTGACGGCGCCGCCCTCCACCGTGTCGGCCAGCGTGATGCCCGCCGCCTCGGCGACCAGACGACAGGCCGCGTACGTCGCGTCCCGGCCGCCCGCCGACTCCGTACGACGGGACGAACCCCGCCTGCCCGAGCGGCCGATGGAGGCGATCAGCGTGCGGTCGGCCTGCTCGCGGACGTTCTCGCCCGCCTTGATCCCGGCCGCCGTACGGTCCTCGTGGGCCCGCTCCAGACGTTCGATCCAGCGGTCGAGCGCGGAGAGCAGCCGCCACTGCTGGTTGACCATCCGCTGCCACATCGCCGGGTCGACGAGCAGGTCACCGGCGGCTTCGCCGCTGTAGGCCGCGCCGTACTGCACGCTGCCCGGCACGACCGGCATCCAGAGGATCTCGTCGTCGGCGACGACGTCGTCCCCGATGTTGCGGCCGTCGAGCGGTGCCTCGAAAAGGACCCGGTGGCCGCGTCCGATGCCGAGCGCGAAGGCGTGCTCCAGGAGGCTCAGCGCCTGGTCCTGGGTGTCGTAGTGACTGGGGAACTGCTGCTCGTACGTCCAGGTGTCGCCGTAGTCCGCGCGGTACAGCTCGCGCAGCGGGATCCGGCGGAGCTCGCAGCCCGCCAGGGGCCGGCCGACCAGGGTGTGCTGCGGGCCCTCGACCGGGCCGAGGAGCAGCGTGCCCGGTTCGAGACGGCCGAGGTAGTGCCAGTGGCCCTGCTGCACCGCGTCGACGGCGAACAGGTCGAGGGCGCCCGACACCACGAGCCACAGCACCTGCGGGCCCTCCAGGTGCACGCTGCGCAGGCCCGTGCAGTCGACCGGTGTGCCGAGCGCGCCGAACGCGGCGGCCACGGAATCGTCGTACGCGTGCTGTTCCGGTACGGAGGTCACCTCAGTGCTCCTTGACCAGGTCGGCGTAGGCCCCGCCCGCGGCGACGAGGTCCTCGTGTCGGCCGCGCTCCACGATCTGGCCGTGGTCGAGCACGACGATCTCGTCGCTGTCGCGCACCGTGCTCAGCCGGTGGGCGATGACGACGCAGGCGCAGCCGCGGCGGCGCAGGTTGTCGATGACGGTCTGCTCGGTCTCGGCGTCCAGGGCGCTGGTCACCTCGTCGAGGACGAGGATGCTCGGGCGGCGCACCAGGGCCCGCGCGATCTCCAGGCGCTGCCGCTGCCCGCCGGAGAAGTTCCGCCCGTCCTGCTCGACCCGCCCCTGGATGCCGCCGGGCCTGCGGGCCACGATCTCGTACAGGCAGGCGTCCTTGAGCGCGGCGACCACGTCGTCGTCGGGGATCGACGGGTCCCACAGCGCGACGTTGTCGCGGACCGTGCCCTCGAAGAGGAAGACGTCCTGGTCGACGAAGGACACGGAGGCGGAGAGCGCCCCGCGCGGGATGTCCTCCAGGCGCTGCCCGTCGATGCGGATCGTGCCCTCCCACGGGCTGTAGAGCCCCGAGATCAGGCGGGAGACCGTTGACTTGCCGCTGCCCGAGCCGCCGACCAGGGCGACCTGCTGGCCCGGCCCCACCGTCAGCGAGAAGCCGCTCAGGAGCGGCTTGTCGAGGGGGCTGTAGCCGAAGGTGATGTCGTCGAGGGTGACGTGCCCCTTCAACCGCCGTGTGCTGGCGGCCGGTTCGGGGCGTGAGTAGAGCGAGTCGACGGGGAAGTTCTCCACGTCCTTGAGGCGGGCCACGTCGGCGGCGAAGTCCTGGATGCGGCCCGCGACGCCGTTGAGGCGGGTGATCGGCGCGGTGAAGCGGGTCACGAGCGCCTGGAACGCGACGAGCAGGCCGATCGACAGATGCCCCTCGACCGCGCGCAGACCGCCGATCCACAGGATCAGCGCGCTGTTCAGGGTCGCGAGCGCCGGCGCGACGATGCCGAGCCACGCGCTGGGCACACCGAGCTTCTGCTGCTCCTCCAGGGTGGTGGCGTGCTGCCCGGCCCAGCGCCGGAAGTAGCCGTCCTCGCCGCCGGTGGCCTTCATCGTCTCGATCAACTGCAGACCGGTGTACGAGGTGTTGGTGAGCTTGGCGCTGTCGGCCCGGAGCTTCTGGGTGCCGGTGGCGCGCAGCCGGATGACGATCCGCATCGCGACGACGTTCAGGAGGGCGATGCCGAGGCCGACGAGGGTGAGCTGCGGATCGTACGTCCACAGCAGGGCCGCGTAGAGCAGGACGACGATGCCGTCGACCGCGGTGGCCGTCAGGTCGCGGGCCAGGGTCTCGGCGACCGCGTCGTTGGACGCCAGGCGCTGCACGAGGTCGGCGGGGCTGCGCTGGGCGTAGAACGTGACGGGCAGGCGGAGCAGATGGCGCAGGAACCGGGCGCTGCCGAGCGTGGAGGAGATGATCCGGCCGCGCAGCAGGTTGGCCTGCTGCAGCCAGGTCAGGACCACGGTGAGCGCCACCATCGCGCCCATCGACGCGAACAGGGCGCCGAGCAACGAGGTCTGATGCTCGATCAGGAACAGGTCGATGTACGTCCGGCTGAGCGCGGGCAGCGCCGCGCCGACCGCCACCAGCAGCAGGCTGGCCAGGAGCGCGGCGACCATCGTGCCCGTGGTGCCGCGGAGGCGGGCCGGCATGGCCTTCATGACGCCGGGCCTGCGCCCGCCCGGACGGAAGTCCTCGCCCGGTTCGAGGACCAGGACGACACCGGTGAAGCTGGTGTCGAAGTCCTCCTCGGGTATGAACCGGCGGCCCTTGTCCGGGTCGTTGATGTACACGCCCCGGCGGCCGAAGCGGCGCCCCATGCCGTCGTACACGACGTAGTGGTTGAACTCCCAGAACAGGATCGCGGGCGCCTTGACCTCGGCGAGCGCGGCGGGCTCCATCTGCATGCCCTTGGCCGTGAGGCCGTAACTGCGGGCCGCCTTCAGGACGTTGCTGGCGCGCGAGCCGTCGCGCGAGACGCCGCACGCGATGCGCAGCTCCTCCAGCGGGACGTGCCGCCCGTGGTGGGCGAGGACCATCGCGAGGGCGGCGGCGCCGCACTCCACGGCCTCCATCTGCAGGATCGTGGGCGTACGGACCGACTTCGGCCGCCTGCCCTTCGACGCCGGGCGCGGTGCCGCACGGCGCCCGCCGCGCCGCTGGGGCTCCGGGCGGTGCCTGCGCCGGCCGCCGGGGGGCGGCAGTTGCTGCTGGTGAGCCGGGGAGGGGTGCGGTGCGGTCACGGAAGCAGCCAATCGATCGGGCGCTGCTCGGCGAGGTGGAGGGCGCCGTTGGCCGGGGTCATGGAGTCGAGCGCGAACGGCGGTCCGCCGGCGGCCGACCAGGCGAGGCCGGACTTGGTGCCCGACTTCTCCAGCTGTACGAGGACGGCCACGGGCGGCCCGCTCCGCGTGAACTGCCCGGCGAGTTCCTTGTCGCCGAGGAAGCCGGTGATGCGCTGTCGGCTCTGCGTGGCGCGCCCGATGGCCTTCACGCGACCGCGCAGCGTCCCGTACTCCTCGGTGGGCACGGACTGGACGGTGAGGTCGACGGCGGCGCCGACGGGGACGGTGGCCGCGCTGTCGGCGGGTACGTAGAGCATGGCGACGAGCGGGTCGCCGGTCCTGGCCACGCGTTCCAGGGTCGCGACGTCGGCGCCGGTCGTGACGACGGTGCCGATCCGGGCGACGAGCGCGCTGACGCGGCCGGCGGCGATCGCGCGCACGACCTTGTCGCCCTGCTGCGTACGGACGTTGAGCACGGGGTCGCCCGCGGCGAGGCGGTCGCCCTCCTCGGCGAGGACGCGGGTCACCTGACCGGTGACGGGGCTCTGCAGGACGTAACTGCCCTGTCCGTACGTGAGGATTCCGGGTGCCCGGAGTGTCGAGGTGACCGAGCCGGTGACGGCCCAGACGCTCGCGGCGGCCATGACGACGAGGGTGACGGCGAGGACGAGCAGGCCCTGCGGGCGGGCGTAGCGCACCGGTACGTCGAGTTCCTCGGGCGACTGCAGCTTGGACAGGGCCTGTTGGCGGAACTGCACGGAACGCTTCTTTCCTTACTGTGCCTGTGCCTGTGCCTCTGGCTGTGGCTGTGCCTGTGGCGACCGTAAGCCCCGGAACTGGATGTTCCGGGGCTCACGGATCAAGGGTGCCTCAATGAGTTCGAGACTCAGAGACCGGCGACCGTGCTGGTGGCCAGGCCCTGGAGGGGGGCCGTGTTCAGGCCGGTGGTGCCCTCGACGGTGCCCACGACGGTGCCGAGGGTGGCGGAGACCGGGGCGACCGAGTCGACGGTGTTCACGACGGTGCCGACGGCGGCGGCCGAGAGGCCGGCGGCGACGTTGTCGAGGTCGGCGTCGGCGAGCTCGGCGGTCTGGACCTGGGGGGTGTTGTTCATGGTGAAAGCTGCCCTTCTCATGAGTGGTGCAAAGGTGTTTCCAGGGGCCCGCGGAACCAGGGATGTGAATTCCGCGGTGGCGAGGATCAAAGCACGTTGACGGCAGGTGCATCCAATCGCCGGAGCGGCCGTCGATCACGGGCACCGCATCGAATCACCGCTGCGTGCAGGCGGGTTCACCGCGTGGCGGCAGCTCCTTCACAACATTCACAGGGGGAAATGAGGGGCGCTGCACGACTCCGCCCAACAAATCGGACACCTGCCAGCTGAAGGCCACTGCGTGTGGCCCATGCACGGAAATTCGGGGGCGACCACGGGCTGAATAGCGTGACCTTGGTGCACATTCGATGTGCAGGTTTACTGAAGGCGTGCTGAATCGGTTCCGAAGCGGACACAGGGGCTAATAGGCAGTCAGTTCATGCCCGGTCCTGACCTGCCCGGCACGGGCGTGACTCACCGTGGCGCGGTCGCGACCCGCAGGTGGTACTCCTGCGACCGCTCCCACGACCGCTCCCGGAACCGCAAGCGGTACGCCCGCGACCCGCAGATGGCATCGTCGGGGGAGTGGAGCTACGTCACCTTTCCGGATTCGTCGCCGTCGCCGAGGAACTGCACTTCGGGCGGGCCGCCGAACGCCTGCACATCGCGCAGTCACCGCTGAGCCAGCAGATCCGGCTGCTCGAACGGGACCTGGGGGTCCGGCTGTTCGACCGTACGACCAGGTCCGTGCGGCTCACCAGCGCCGGGCGTGCCCTGCTCGAACCCGCCCGGCATCTGCTCGCCGAGGCCTCGGCCGTGCGCCGGACCGTGCTTGCGGCGCACCTCGGCGAGGTCGGCCGCGTCACGCTCGGCTTCGCGGGCGCCAGCAGCTACTCCGCCCTGCCGGTCCTCACGCGCGCGGTCACCTCCGAACTCCCCGGCATCGAGCTGGTCCTGGAGGGCCAGACCTACACCGGCGAGGCCCTGGGCCGGATCGCCGACGGATCCCTGGACATCGGGTTCGTGGCGCTGCCGGTCCGGCGCGGCATCAGCGCACGCGTCGTACGGGTGGAGCGGCTGCTGCTCGCGCTGCCGGACAGCCATCCGCTCGCCCAGCGCACCGAGGTCGCCATCGCGGAGCTGGCGCGGGAGCCGCTCGTGACGTTCCCGCAGGCCCGCGGGTCCGCCGTGCGCGAGGCCATGGTGCAGGCCTGCCACGAGGCCGGGTTCGCCCCGCGGATCGCCCAGGAGGCACCCGACTCGTACAACCTGCTCGCCCTCGTCGGCGCCGGTGTGGGGCTCGCGGTGGTCGTCAGCTCGGCGCGCAACATCCAGCTGGAGCACGTCGTGTTCCGCCCGCTCGCCGGGGACGACGTGCCCGTCCTGCCCATCGCGCTCGGCTGGCGCACCGGCGACTCTTCCGCTGCGTTGGCTGCGGTGCTGCGCGTGGCCGAGCAAGTGCTGCCCACACCGGCGGAGTTCGAGGGGACGGCCGAGGGATAGTGCCCCCGGCGTGCCTGTGCCTGTGCCTGTGCCTGAGGTGTGACTGTGACGGATGACGTCTCAGTGGACGCCCTGATTGGTCTTGGACACCTCCTAATCGGCCGGTGCAGAGTGGCCCACGTCTCGCGACGGAGCGGGGACCGGCCGCTAGGGCCCGTCTCCCCGATCTTTGCGGGTCCGCGACGTCTGGCACGCTCCCCCAGCCTCCGGCCGGGGGGACCCCCACTCGCCGCACGCCCGAATCACCCAAGTACGTCCAGTACGAGGGCGATCCGGGCGCACGCCGAGAGCACGCACCAGACGCCGCGGCCTGGTCCGCAAAGATCGGGGAGACGGGCCCTAGGCCCCCCGCCCATGGCTTCCGTAGCGAGATCTGCCGCTACGAGAGGACGCTCGTCATGCAGCAAGACACCCCGGAGAAGGGCACCCCCGAGCAGAGCACCCCGGGGGAGGACACCTCCGAGGCCCCTCCGCCCACCGCCCGCGACGCCAGACGCGCCGGGATCACCGCCTTCGTCGGCACCACCATCGAATGGTTCGACTTCTACATCTACGGCGCGGCCTCCGCGCTCGTCCTCGGCAAGATCTTCTTCACCGGCATCCCGCCCGCGGTCAGCACGCTCGCGGCCTTCGCCACCTTCTGGGTCGGCTTCCTCGCCCGGCCGCTCGGCGGCCTGATCTTCGGTCACTTCGGCGACCGCTACGGCCGCAAGAAGGCCCTGGTCACCACCCTCACCATGATGGGCACGGCCACCTTCTGCGTCGGCCTGCTCCCCGGATACGCCGAGATCGGCGTCGCCGCCCCCGTCCTCCTCGTCGTCCTGCGCATGGTCCAGGGCGTCGCCATGGGTGGCGAGTGGGGCGGCGCGGTGCTCATCGCCACCGAGTACGCCCCGCCGAAACGCAAGCTGCTCTACGGGGCCTTCGCCCAGCAGGGCTCCCCGGTCGGCAACCTGCTCGCGACGCTCTCCTTCCTCGGCATCGCCCAGCTCCCGGACGCCGAGTTCGAGGCCTGGGGCTGGCGCGTCCCGTTCCTCGCCTCCGCCGTGCTCGTGATCGTCGGCCTGTTCATCCGGCTGCGGCTCGCCGAGACCCCCGAGATGCTGGCCGCCCTGAAGCGCAGGCAGACCACCAGGCTGCCCATCAAGGAGGTGCTCACCCGCTATCCGCTGCTCGTCGTCCTCGGCGTGTTCGCCGGCACGGCAGGCGTCGCGATCACGTACGTGAAGACCACGTTCGCCCTCTCCTGGGCCACCACCAACCTCGACTTCGACCGCACCAGCTTCCTCACCGTCATCTCCCTCGCTCTCGTCGTCCAGGTCGTCGTCCAGCCCTTCGGCGCCGTCCTCGCGACCAAGTGGCCGGTGAAGAAGGCCGTGCTGTGGATGCTGATCCCCGAATTCGCCCTGCTGCCGCTGATGTTCCTGCTCGTCGGCACCGGGAACTTCTGGCTCGCCGCGCTCGGCATGGGCCTCGCGACCTTCCCGCACGCCATGTACTACGCGGCCCTCGCGGGCATCCTCGCCCGCGTCTTCCCCGTCGAGGTCCGCTACACCGGCATGTCCCTCTCGTACCAGCTCTGCACGACGCTCTTCGCCGGGACCGCGCCCGTCGTCGCGCAGTACCTGCTCACCACCTCCGGCTCGATCTGGCCGGTCGTCGCACTCGGCCTCGGCTACACCGCCGTGACCCTCGCCGGTGTGCTGCCCCTGCTCACCCGCACCGCCGGACAGCCCGAGGCGATCCCGTCCCGTACTCGTCAGGAGACCCGTTCATGAACTACGCCGACCAGGACCCGGCGCTGCGCCCGCTCCTCGACCGGATCCTGTCCGCCGAGGACCGCGCCCGCGTCGAGCCGCTGCTCACCGAACTGGGCGCGCTCGCGGGCGGGGAGCTCGACCGGCAGGCCGCCCTCGCCGACGCCAACCCGCCGAAGCTGCGCCAGTACGCGCCGGACGGCGAACGCCTCGACCAGATCGAGTACCACCCGGCCCACGACCGCGTCGCCTCGATCGCGTACGAGCGGTTCGGCCTCGCCGCGATGTCCCACCGGACCGGCGTCCACGGCTGGCCCACCACCGTCCCGCACACCGTCAAGTACGCCCTCTCCTACCTGTACGTCCAGTCCGAGTTCGGCATGGCCTGCCCGCTGTCGATGACCGACTCGGCCGCCCGCATCCTGGGCCTCTTCGACCCGGAGCGGTACACCGACGAGATCGCCGCCCTGTCCTCCACCGACCCCGAACACCGCGTCACCGGAGCGATGTTCATGACCGAGAAGCAGGGCGGCACCGACGTCGGCCGCACGGAGACCGTCGCCACCGACCACGGCACGCACTGGACGCTCACCGGCCGGAAGTGGTTCGCCTCCAACCCGGCCGCCGAAGTGATCCTCACCCTCGCCCGGGTCCCGGGACAGGGCGAGGGCACCCGCGGACTCGGCATGTTCCTCGTGCCGCGCCTGCGCCCGGACGGCAGCCGCAACGCCGTCCGTATCGACCGCCTCAAGGACAAGCTCGGCTCCCGCTCCATCGCCAGCGGCGAGGTCACCCTCGACGCGGCGTACGCGACACCGGTCGGTCAACTCGACCGCGGATTCCGGCAGATGGCCGAGATGGTCAACGTCTCCCGCCTCTCCAACGCCATGCGCGCCACCGCCCTCATGCGCCGCGCCGTCCGCGAGTCCGTCGACCACACCCGGACCCGCGAGGTCTTCGGCAAGCCGCTCTTCGAGCAGCCCCTGATGCGCGCCACGCTGCTGCCGCTGCTCGTCGACGCCGAGGCCGCGCTCGGGCTCGTCCTCGAAGCCGCCGCCCGCCTGACCGAGGCCGACCAGGGGTCCGCCGCCGCCCGTGACCTGATCCGCGTCCTCACCCCGCTCGCCAAGCACACCCTGTGCAAGCGCGCCCGTACCGTCACCGGCGAGGCGATGGAGATCCGCGGCGGCAACGGCTACATCGAGGACTGGGTCAACCCGCGCCTGCTGCGCGACGCGCACCTCGGCTCCATCTGGGAGGGCTCCTCCAACGTCATCGCCCTCGACGTGCTGCGCTGCATGCGCCGCCAGAACGCCCACCACACCCTCGCCGACACGTACGGCCCCCCGGCCGCGGGCCGCCTCGCCGACCGCTGGAAACTGCTCCGCGAGAAGGGCGACGCACTCCTCCAACTCCCGCCGGACGAACAGGAGATGACGGTCGGCCGGTACGCGGACGAGCTCACCCGCGCCGTGATGGCCACGCTCCTCTTCGAGCAGGCCGACCACGAGGCCGCGACGACCGGCAACGGCCGCACCCTCCTGGTCGCCCAGGCCCACCTCGCCCTCATGGACGACCCGGACGCGCTGCCCCGCACCGCCCTCGACCACCTCGCCGAACTGGCCGACGGGGGCGTCGTTCCCCTCGACCAGGTGTCCGGCCCGCACACGCCGGAGGCCCGCCGTGACTGAACCCGCTGCTGTCGCCCCCCTCGCCGGCATCAAGGTCGTCGACCTGTCCAAGATCCTGGCAGGCCCGTACGTCACGATGTCCCTCGCCGACCTCGGCGCCGACGTCGTCAAGGTCGAACACCCCGAAGGCGGCGACCCCACACGCTCCTGGGGCCCGCCCTTCAACGGCCCCGACGCCACGTACTACCTGGCCGCCAACCGCAACAAGCGCTCGGTGACCCTGGACCTCAAGTCGCCCGAGGGTCAGGAGGCCGTCCACCGGATGCTCGCGAGCGCCGACGTCGTCGTGGAGAACTTCCGCCCCGGCAGCACCCTCGCCCGCACGTTCAACTACCAGGAGCTGTCCGAGCGTTACCCCCGCCTCGTCCTCCTCCACATCTCCGCCTTCGGCGACCACGGCCCGCTCCGCGACGAGCCCGGCTACGACATGGTCGCCCAGGCCTCCGCCGGCCTGATGTCCCTCACCGGCGAGCCCGACGGCCCGCCCGTCAAGGCCGGATACGCGATGGGCGACCTCGGCGCGGCACTCTTCGGGATCATCGGCGTCACCTCCGCCCTCGTCGAACGCGCACGCACCGGACGCGGCCAGTACGTCACCACCTCCCTCTACGAGTCCCAACTCGCCCTGCACATCAACTGGGCCACCGGCTACTTCGCCACCGGCCAGCGCCCGGGCCGCCTGGGCTCAGGGCACCCCAGCCTCGTCCCGTACCAGGCCTACCCGGCCGCCGACGGCCACTTCGTCATCGCCGTGGGCAACGACGGACTCTTCCGCCGCCTCTGCACCGCCCTCGGCCACGAAGAGTGGGCCGACGACCCGCGCTTCGCCACCAACCGCGACCGGGTCACCCACCGCACCGCCCTCAACGCCAAGCTCGAATCCGTCCTCGTCGACCAGCCCGTCGCCCACTGGTGCGACCTGCTGAAGAGCGAAGGCGTGCCCGTGACCCCGATCCGTACCCTCGACGAGGTCTACGACTGCCCGCAGACCGAAGCGCTCGGCATGGTCCAGAAGGTCGACCACCCCGACGTCGGAGCACTGCGGCAGGTCGCCTTCCCCGTCACGTTCCGCGGCCTGCGCCCGTCCGTGCGCACGGCCCCGCCCACCCTCGGCCAGCACAGCCACGACGTCCTGGCCGAACTCGGCTACAACGACGCCGAGATCGGCCGACTGCTAGGGGGGCGTCTCGCCGATCTTTGCGGGCCCGCGACGCCTGGCACGCCCTCTCGCCGCACCGGACAAAGGCCCAAGTAGCTCCGCTACGAGGACCTTCGCCCGGCACGCCGAGAGCACGCACCAGACGTCGCGGTCTGATCCGCAAACATCGGCGAGACGCCCCCCAGACCACCCGCACGCGCAAGGAGACTGACCATGCCGATCCCCGCCCTCGACGCCGCCGACCCGCTCGGCCTTGAATCCCTCCTCACCGACACCGAGCGGGCCGTCCGCGACACGGTCCGCCAGTACCTCACCGACAAGGTGGAACCCCACATCGCCGACTGGTTCGAACGGGGCGAGCTCCCCGCCCTGCCCGAACTTGCCCGAGACTTCGGCGAGTTGGGCCTCCTCGGCATGCACCTCGACGGGTACGGGTGCGCGGGCATGTCCGCCCTCGCGTACGGGGTCGCCTGCCGCGAGCTGGAGGCCTGCGACTCCGGACTGCGGTCCTTCGTCTCCGTCCAGGGCTCGCTCGCCATGTTCGCGATCCACCGCTTCGGCTCCGAGGAGCAGAAGCAGGAGTGGCTGCCGCGCATGGCCGCGGGCACGGCCATCGGCTGCTTCGGCCTGACCGAACCCGACCACGGCTCGGACCCCTCGTCGATGCGTACGCGCGCCCGGCGCGAGGGCGGGGACTGGATCCTCGACGGCCGCAAGATGTGGATCACCAACGGCTCGGTGGCGGCGGTTGCCGTGGTCTGGGCGCAGACCGAGGACGGCATCCGCGGCTACGTCGTACCGACCGACTCCGCCGGATTCTCCGCACCGGAGATCAAGCACAAGATGTCGCTGCGGGCCAGCGTGACCAGCGAACTGGTGCTTGACGGCGTGCGGTTGCCCGCATCCGCCATGCTGCCCGAGGCGCGCGGCGTCGGCGCGCCGCTCACCTGCCTCAACGAGGCGCGGTACGGCATCGTCTGGGGCGCCACCGGCGCGGCCCGCTCGGCCTGGCAGGCCGCCACCGACTACGCAACCCAGCGCGAGCAGTTCGGCAAGCCCCTCTCCGGCTTCCAGCTCACCCAGCAGAAGCTGGTCGACATGGCCGTGGAGTGGCACAAGTCGACCCTGCTCGCGCTGCGGCTCGCCGACCTGAAGGACTCCGCGGCGGACGTCCACCCGGCGCAGATCAGCTTCGGCAAGCTGAACAACGTACGCGAGGCCCTGGAGATCTGCCGTACGGCCCGGACCATCCTCGGCGCCAACGGCATCTCGCTCGAATACCCGGTGATCCGCCACATGAACAACCTGGAGTCCGTCCTCACCTACGAGGGCACCACCGAGATGCACACCCTCGCCCTCGGGCACGCCCTCACGGGGCATGCGGCGTTCCGCTGATCCGCGCCGTGGCGGTCGTACGGTCGAACCTTCGATCCGTTGCCGAGGAAGGACTGCAGATGCGCAGCGTCACGTACTCGATGGGTGTCTCCCTCGACGGCTACATCGCCGGACCGGACGGCCGCTTCGACTGGACGGAGCCCGACGAGGAAGTCTTCCGCTTCGTCACCGACGAGACCCGGGAGGTCGGCGTCTACCTCCTCGGACGACGCCTCTACGAGACGATGCTGTACTGGGAGACCGCCGTCCAGGACCCGACGCTCGACGCCGCGAACCGCACGTGGGCCGAGCTCTGGACGGCGCTGCCCAAGGTGGTGTTCTCCACGACCCTGACGGAGGTCCAGGGCAACGCCCGCCTGGCCTCCGGCAGCCTGACGGAGGAGATCGAGCGGCTGCGGGCCGAGCCGGGCGACACCACCATCGCGGTCGGCGGCGCGACACTCGCCGCCCAGGCCGCCGCGGCGGACCTGATCGACGAGTACCGGGCCAGGGTCCACCCGGTCCTCGTCGGCGGCGGCGTCCCGTTCTTTCCCCGGGGCGAGCGCCGGGTCGACCTCGAACTCGTGGAGAACCGCACGTTCAGGTCGTCGCGGATGGTCTATTTCCGCTACCGGGTGGTGCGTTAGGGGCTCTTCAGGGGCTCTTCAGGGGCTCTTCCCATCGTGCCGACCGGTCAGTATGTTGCGGTGGCAGTCGAGTCGAGTCGCGCCCGAGTCGTGCTCCGATGGAGGGATCCGTATGACGCCACCGTCCGTGCCGCAGATCGAAGGCCGCTGCGACGAGCGGTTCGCCGGAGTGCGGGCCGCCTTCGAGGCGAACTTCCGGGACCGCGACGAGCTGGGCGCGGCGGTGACCGTGCAGGTCGGCGGCGAGACCGTGGTGGACCTGTGGGGCGGCTGGGCGGACCCCGGCCGCACCCGGCCCTGGCGGCGGGACACGCTGGTCAACGTCTGGTCGACGACCAAGGGGCCCACCGCGCTCTGCGCCCACGTCCTGGCCGACCGGGGCCTGCTCGACCTGGACGCCCCGGTGGCCGCGTACTGGCCGGAGTTCGCGGCGGCCGGCAAGTCCGCCGTCCTCGTACGCCATCTGCTCTCGCACCGGGCCGGCCTGGCCGGACTGCGCGAGCCGCACTCCCCGGCCGAGCTGTACGACTGGGAGCTGACCACGGCACGGCTCGCCGCGATGGAGCCGCTGTGGGAGCCGGGCACGCGGTCCGGGTACCACGCGATGACGTACGGCCACCTCGTGGGCGAGGTGATCCGCCGGATCACCGGCCTGCTGCCGGGGGAGTTCCTGCGCCGGGAGATCACCGGCCCCCTGGGCATCGACTTCACCATCGGACTGGCGGAGAAGGACGCCCACCGCGCTGCCGAGTTGGCCCACTCGCCGGTTCCGGACCGCAGTGAACGGGCAGCCGCCTTCGCCCAGTTGACGCCGACCGCGCTCGCCGCACTGGCCAACCCGCCCGTCGGAGCGGCCCAGGCCAACTCCCCGGAGTGGCGGGCCGCGCACATCCCGGCGGCCAACGGGCACGGCACGGCCCGCGCGGTCGCCGAGCTGTACGGCATCTTCGCCCGCCGGGGACGCTCCGGCGACCACCGCGTCCTCTCCCCGGAGGCGGTCGAACGCGCCCGCCAGGGCCAGGGCTCCTGCCGCGACCTGGTCCTGGGCGCGGGCTTCGACCGCGACACGGAGCTCGCCCTCGGCCTCTGGCTGAGCGGCCCGAGCGCCTCGTACGGCCCCAACCCCCGCGCCTTCGGCCACGACGGGTTCGGCGGCTCCTGCGGCCTGGCGGACCCGGAGGCCGAGATCGGCCTCGGATACGTCATGAACCGGATGGGTCCCCACCTCGCGGACGATCCACGGAAGATGACCCTGATCGACGCGGTCTACAAGGCACTTTGACGACCACTCGACGAGGCTCTGCATGACGCCCGCGCCGTTGCATCGGCGCGGGCGGCGCTGTCCGCGCCCTGGCCCTTGACGTGAGCATGGCTCAGCTCTAGGTTCCGGCCCGAGTCGGGCGTTCAGGAAGCCGTCCTGCATTCAGCTCTGTGAACGCCCGCGCCCCTCGCGCCGTCGTCTCGCGGTTCCCCACACCGGAAGGCGCTCACCCCCCATGCGTTCAGGAAAACTCGTTCTGGCAGGCCTCCTCGTGGCCGCCGTCGCCGTGACCGTGCCCACCGCCGCCGGGGGCTCCCCGGCTCCCCGGCAGCCCGCCGCCCAGCCCGGCCGAAGTGCCCAACAGGCCGCCGCTCCCGCCGAGTTCGCCCACCCCGGCGTGCTGGTGAACAAGGCTCAGCTCGATTTCGTACGCGGGAAAGTGCGGGCGGGCGAGGAGCCGTGGAAGACGGCGTACGACCGGATGGCGGCCAGTGAGTACGCCTCCCTGTCCCGTACGCCCAAGCCGCGGGAGATCGTCGAATGCGGTTCGGGCTCCAACCCCGACCACGGCTGCACGGAGGAGCGCGAGGACGCCATCGCCGCGTACACCCAGGCGTTGGCCTGGTACGTGACCCGCGACGAGCGGCACGCGAAGAAGGCCATCGAGCTGATGGACGCCTGGTCCGCGACGATCAAGGACCACACCAACAGCAACGCGCCGCTCCAGTCCGGCTGGGCCGGGGGCGTGTGGCCGCGCGCCGCCGAGATCGTCAAGTACACGTACCCCGGCGGCTGGTCCGGCTCCGGCCGGTTCGCGACGATGCTGCGGGACGTCTACCTGCCCGAGGTGATCGAGGGCGCGCCGGGGAAGAACGGCAACTGGGAGCTGATCATGATGGCGGCGGCCCAGGGCATCGCCGTCCACCTGGAGGACAGGGCGAGCTACGACAAGGCCATGGAGATCTTCGACGGCCGGGTCCCCGCGTACGTCTATCTGAAAGGCGACGGAGGGCAGCCCGCGTATCCGCCGCGCAGCTCCATCGACACCCGCACCGAACTCGTGAAGTACTGGCACGGGCAGTCCTCGTTCGCGTGGGACGGGCTGTCGCAGGAGACCTGCCGCGACTTCGGGCACACCGGCTGGGGCATCGACGCCCTCTCCCACGTCGCCGAGACCAGCCGCATCCAAGGTGCCGACCGCTACCCGGAGTTGAAGGACCGGCTGCGGCACGCGCTCGGGTTCCACACCCGGATCGAGAACGGCGGCGACGTGCCCTCGACGCTGTGCGGCGGCACGGTGAAGAAGGGCTTCGGCGCGACGACCGAAATCGCCTACAACGCGCTGCACACCCGCATGGGCCTCGACCTGACCGACACCGGTACGTACACCGAATCGCGCCGGCCGCACGGCACCGACGACCACTTCATCGCCTGGGAGACGCTGACGCACGCGGAGAACCCCAGCTGAGGTGGGCTCCGGCGATCGGCTTGAGTAGCATGCAACTGCCTTCGCCTCTGCTGTGCCGCCGTGGAGGGAGCCCCTCCTGAAGGGGGTAAACGGGGCGTCTCGCCGGTGTTCTGGTCCGCTGCTGAGGCGGCAGAGGGGTGCCGGGGGTTCCGTTCGGGTGAGTTGCATGTAACATCCCTGCTCAGGGCGCACCAGTCGCCCCTCGCAGCGCGTGGACTTGGAGTTGATGCACATGCCGGGCTCGGGACAGCAGACGGCCGCAAGCCCTGCCGAAGCCCTGCACACCGCAGAAGCCCTGCATACCGCCGAAGCCCTGCACGCCGCCGTGGCCCGGCTGCGGGCCGAGGTCGGCGGTGAGGTGGACGACTCGGTGCGCAGAAGGGCCGAGTACTCCACGGACGCCTCCAACTACCGCGTCGTACCGGGCGTCGTCGTCGCACCTCGGGACGCCGACGACGTGCTGGCCGCCGTGGCGGTCGCGCGGCAGACCGGGGTGCCGCTCACCTCGCGCGGCGGCGGCACCTCGATCGCCGGGAACGCCATCGGCACCGGCATCGTCCTCGACTTCTCCCGGCACCTGAACCGGATCGAGGCCGTCGACCCGGAGGCCCGCACCGCGCGCGTGCAGCCCGGAGTCGTCCTCTCCGACCTCCAGCGCGCCGCCGGGAAGCACGGGCTGCGGTTCGGCCCCGACCCGTCCACCCACACCCGCGCGACCCTCGGCGGCATGATCGGCAACAACGCCTGCGGCCCGCACGCCGTCGCCTACGGCAAGACCGCCGACAACGTCGCCTCGCTGACCGTCGTCGACGGCACCGGCCGCCAGTACACCGCGGGCCGTGGGCTCGATCCGGTACCCGGGCTCGACGCGCTCGTCCGCTCCGAACTCGCCCTCCTGCGCACCGAGTTCGGCCGCTTCGCCCGGCAGGCGTCCGGCTACTCGCTGGAACATCTGCGGCCCGAGAAGGGTGCGCATCTGGCTCGCGCCCTGGTCGGCACCGAGGGCACCGCCGCCGTCCTGCTCGACGCCGAGGTCGACCTGGTCCCGGTCGCGCCCGCACGCGTGCTCGTGGTGCTCGGCTACCCGGACATGCCGTCGGCCGCCGACGCCGTACCCGCCCTCCTCGGTCACCACCCCCTCGCGGTGGAAGGCCTGGACGCCCGGCTCGTCGACGTGGTCCGCCGCCACCACGGCGCCCACCGCGTACCGCCCCTGCCGAAGGGCGCCGGCTGGCTGATGATCGAGGTCGGCGGCGCGGACACCGCCGAGGCGCTGCGCACCGGCGAGGCCATCGCCGCCGACGCCCAGGCCCTGGACCACACCGTCTTCCCCGCAGGGCCGGCCGCCACCGCGATGTGGCGCATCCGCGAGGACGGCGCGGGCCTGGCCGGCCGCACCGCCGAGGGCAGGCAGGCCTGGCCCGGCTGGGAGGACGCCGCCGTACCGCCCGAGCACCTGGGTGCCTACCTGCGCGCATTCGAGACCCTGATGGACGGCTACGGCGTCACGGGCCTGCCGTACGGGCACTTCGGAGACGGGTGCATCCACGTACGCATCGACCTGCCGCTGGAGGATGGGGGCGATGTGATGCGGGACTTCCTGCACGATGCCGCGCGCCTCGTCGCCTCGTACGGCGGATCCCTGTCCGGCGAGCACGGCGACGGGCGCGCCCGCAGCGAACTCCTCCCGCTGATGTACTCCGCCGAGGCACTCGACCTCATGGGCCGGTTCAAGGCCCTCTTCGACCCCGAGCGGGTGCTCAACCCCGGCGTCCTGGTCGACCCCCGGCCCGTCGACGCCGACCTGCGCCGACCTGCCGCGCCGAGCCTGCCGCTGCGCCGGGGGCTCCCACTCGTCGAGGACGGCGGCGACTTCGCCAAGGCCGTGCACCGCTGTACGGGCGTCGGCAAGTGCCGTGCCGACAACAGCGCGTCGGGCGGCTTCATGTGCCCGTCGTACCAGGCCACCCGCGACGAGAAGGACTCCACCCGCGGACGCGCGCGCGTACTGCAGGAAATGGTCAACGGAACGCTCGTCCAAGGGGGTTGGCGCGCTCCCGAGGTCCAGGAGTCGCTCGACCTGTGCCTGTCGTGCAAGGCGTGCGGCAGCGACTGTCCGGCCGGCGTCGACATGGCCGCGTACAAGTCGCAGGCCCTGCACGAGAAATACCGGGGGCGGCTGCGTCCCCGTACGCACTACACGCTCGGCCGGCTGCCCGCCTGGCTGCGCCTGCTCGGCCGCACCGGCCGCCTCGGGCCCGCACTCGCCAACGCCCTGACCCGCGTACGCCCCCTCGCCCGGCCGCTGCTGCGCCTGGCCGGCATCGACCCGCGGCGCGGCGTGCCGCACTTCGCGAGCCAGACGTTCACCAGGCGGTGGCGCCGGGAGCAACGCGTGGTGCCGGACGCCGAGGGGCCGCGCGTGGTGCTCTGGGCGGACTCCTTCTCCGACGCGCTCAGCCCGACCGTGCCGCAGGCGGCCGCACGTCTGCTCGGCGACGCCGGATTCGACGTGACCGTGCCCGAGCGGTCCGCCTGCTGCGGCCTCACCTGGATCAGCACCGGCCAACTCGACGGCGCCCGAGCCCGGTTGACGAACCTGCTCGACGTCCTCGCCCCGCACGCCGAAGCCGGGGAGCTGATCGTCGGCCTGGAGCCCTCGTGCACGGCGGTGCTCCGCTCCGACCTCCTTGAACTGTGCGGCGACGACCCCCGCGCACGACAGGTGGCCGAGGCCACGCGCACCCTGGCCGAACTCCTCACCGACCACCTGCCCGAGCACTCCACCTGGACGCCACCCGACCTGAACGGCGTGACCGCCGTCGTCCAGCCGCACTGCCACCAGCACGCCGTACTCGGCTTCGACGCCGACCGGCGACTCCTCGCCGCAGCCGGGGTCACCGTCCAGGAACTCGCCGGCTGCTGCGGCCTCGCGGGCAACTTCGGCATGGAGCAGGGGCACTACGAGGTGTCCGTCGCGGTCGCCGAGAACTCCCTGCTGCCCGCGCTGCGCGAGGCGGGAGCCGAGACCGTGCTCCTCGCGGACGGCTTCTCCTGCCGCACGCAGGCCGCCGATCTGGCGGGGGTACGCGGCGTGCACCTCGCGGAGCTGCTGCACCGTACGGGAGCCAGGGCCCAGGAGCGCTGAGCCGCCTGCGCGCGGCCGGCGGATACGGTGTGCCGAGGACGTGGGACGGAGCGGCCGTCCGTACGCGAGGAGGGGCAGGCGGGACGGGGACGTGGTGGAGCGGCCGGAGCAGACGGTGAGCGTGCCGAGCAAGACGGAGAGCGTGCCGAGCAAGACCGACCAGCTGGCGGTCGTGATCCGTGACGCCATCCGCCGGGGCGAGTTGGCGGGCGGCGCCCTGTACTCCGCACAGGAGTTGGGGCAGCGGTTCGGGGTGTCCCGTACGCCGGTCCGTGAGGCACTGCTGCGGCTCGCCGACGCGGGGCTCGTCACCATCGAGAAGAACCGCGGCGTGCGCATCGCCACCGCCAGCGAGTCCGACCTCGCAGAGATCTTCACGCTGCGGCTGCTCCTGGAGCCCCCGGCCGCCCGCCGCGCCGCCGCGCGTATGTCGCCCGACGAACTCCTCCGGATGGACACGGCACTGCAGGAGATGCGCGACACCGCGGAGGACGTGGAGGCGTTCTTCGCGGCCGACCACCGCTTCCACCAGGCGATCCTGCACGGCAGCGGGAACAGCCGGCTCGCCGGTCAGGTCGCCAATCTGCGCGACGCCATCACCCTGCAGGGCCGTCGCACCATTCCGGGGCGACGCGAGGCCCGGCAGGTCATCGCCGAACACGAGCGGATCGCCCGCGCCATCACGGCCCGCGCCCCTTCCGGCGCGGCCCACGCGATGCGGCAGCACCTGCTCAACTCCGCCGAACTCCTCGTCGGCGACGAGGAGTCGGTCGGCTACCTGGACTGGCAGGAATGGGTGGGCGGCGGGGGTTGCTGCGGGGAGTCCTAGTTCCAGCTCCAGTTCTCCACGATGCTGCGCGCGGCGACGACATCGCGCTCAGCGAACTTGGCGCCCTTGACCGCGCCCTTGAGGACGGCCTTGCCCGCGAAGCGGTGGCAGGCGACGCGGCGGCCTTCGCCGCGTTCGGTCCTGTGGCAGACCAGCTCACGCCGGTTCAGCACCGACTTCAGCTCCGCGCCCGCCAGATCAGGCTCCATCACCACTCCTCAAGGAATACCCGCATACCCCCAAGGGTATTATGCTCGCCCCGACGGGGCCCGTAGATCAGGAAGGATGACTCCTGCCATGACCACGCCCGCCGCCCTCAGCACCGCCGAAGCACGCGGCCGTCTGCACGAGCTGACCGTCATCGACGTGCGCACCCCGGGCGAGTACGCCGGTGGCCACCTGCCCGGCGCCCTCAACATCCCCCTCGACCACCTCCAGCGCGCCCTGCCCGACATCCGCCGGGCCGCCGACCGCGGCGCCGTCCTCGTCGTGTGCGCCTCCGGTGCCCGCTCCGAGAACGCCCGCAGGGTCCTCGCCGAGAGCGGCGTCGACACCTCCACCCTCTCCGGCGGCACCGGTGCCTGGTCGGCCGAAGGCCATGAGCTGCACCGTCCGCAGGGTGCGCCGCGGAAGGTCTGGGGCATGGAGCGTCAGGTCCGCTTCACCGCGGGCACGGTCGTACTCCTCGGCCTGCTCCTGGGGCTCCTGGTCCACCCCGCCTTCCAGCTCCTGTCGGCCGGCATAGCGGCGGGCCTGGTCTTCTCCGCCCTCACCGACACCTGCGGCATGGCCGCCCTGCTCGCCAGACTCCCGCACAACCGCCCTCGCGCCGCCGACCTGGACCACGCCCTGGCGGCCCTGCGGAACGGCTGATCGCTCGCCCCCGCGCCTGAGCTGCGGCTTTCGCGCGACGATCCGCGGTGCGCTCGGACCATCCGCAGTCCGCCGGGCTCTCGTAGGAAAACACAAAGTACGGGTCTCAGGCCGCCCCCATTTCATGTTTTCGACGCCTGGCTGAATACCGCCCACCAGCGATGTACTCCTCGGACAAGCCGAACCAACGAACGGGGAAAGCCTTGTCCGAGAAGCTGCGTGGCCGTCAGATCGAGATCTCCTGGCCCGACCTCGGCATCACGGTCACCGCTGACCTTGACGACCGCAACCCCGCACTCGCCGACGCCCTGTGGGAGTCCCTGCCCTACCAGAGCCTCCAGGGGCACGCCCTCATCGCGGGAGAGCACCTCTACCACGTAGCGCCGATACCCACCCTGCTGCACACCCCCCACTCCACGCGCATCCCCGACCGCCGCGAGGCCCCGAACGGCACCGTCTTCTGTTCCGGCTTGCAGCACCTCGGCATCAAGTACGGCACCCTCACCGAGCCCATGCCCGCCACCCCCGTCGGCCAGGTCCGTGCGGCGGACATGCCCGCCCTCCTGGAAGCCGGGGCCGAGATCTGGGACGCCGTCTACTCCACGAAGAAGGAGATCCACGTCGAGGTCCGCCGCGCCGGCGAGGAGGGCGGACACCGCATCCCGAGGCTCCGCGCCACCGACACGGACGCCGACCGGCTGATCGCCGACATCTTCGCCGAGACCGAGCAGGCCTGGCTCACGCCCCCGGCCGAGCTGGACGGCCTCCACCAGGGCGTCATCCCCTCCCAGGCGGGCAACTTCGGCACCGTCCTTCCCACCCTGCTGTTCGTCAACGGCGAGACCAGGCCCCTGGGCTACGCCTCCTACGGCGGACTCGTCCGCGCCGCCGTCCAGGACATGCCGATGGCCTCCCTCGCCCACATGGCCCGCCTCCTGGTCGGCGTGCCCGCCGAGTTCCTGGGCTACTGCGGACTGGAGAAGCTGTGGGCGTTCACCCAGCGCTTCCTGGACCTCGTCGACCGCCTCGACCGTGACGACTTCTACGCCGTCACCAGTCAGATGGCCCTCTACATCAACTGCCTCGGTGGCTGGAACCTCCACCTGTACCCGTGGGAGACCGGAGACCACCTGCGCCAGCAGGGCGCCACAGCAGGCGCCTAGCCCTACCGGAGCGAAGTCCGCCGAGGAGATGAAGTCCGCAGCGGAGATGAAGCCCGCCCGAGGAGACGGCGACACCGGCACTCCTGACCGGCACTGCTCACCAGCACTCCTCTCCGCCGTCCGAACCCACACCACAGGAGAAGACCTTGCGCGTCCTGCCTGCCCGAGCTGACGCCGTCGTCATCGGCGGGGGAGTGATCGGCACCTCCGCCGCCTACCACCTCGCCGCCGCCGGCGTGGACACCGTGCTGCTCGAACGCGGGAGCCTGGGTGGCGGGGCGTCCGCGCACACCGCGGGCATGGTCCGTACGTACTTCCCCGGCAACCCCGACACCGGGCGAAGGGCCGTGCGCAGCCTGAACGCCTACCGCGACTTCGCCCACCACACCGCGGCCCCGCTCGGCCTGAAGCAGCTCGGGTTCCTGGTGCTGTTCACCGACGAGGAGCAGATCGCCGCGTTCGAGGCCACCCGGCAGGACCAGCAGGCAGCCGGCGTCCAGGTCGACCTGATCAGCGCCCGGGATGCGGCCGGGCTCAACCCGCTGGTCGACGAACGTGCCGTCCTGGCCGCCGCCTGGTCCCCGGAGGCGTACCACGTGGACGGCCTCGACATCGTCCGCGGCTACGCAGCCGCCGCCCGCAACCACGGCGCCCGCCTGCTCACCCACACACCTGTCACGGGCATCGACGACGACAACACCGTCCACACCCCGCAGGGCAGCATCAAGGCGGACAGCGTCGTATGCACGGCGGGGCCCTGGTCCGGCGAGGTGGCGGCCATGGCCTCGGTCGACCTGCCGCTGACGCCGCACGCGGTCGAGATGCTGTTCACCGACGTCCCGCCGTCCCCGCACCACGAGCTGCCCATGACGATGCACGCCGCGTCCGGGCTGCGGATCCGGTCGTGGAAGGACCGCATCCTGCTGGCCATGGGCGCACCCAAGGACGGCGAGACGCGCGCAGCCTGGCTCGGCCGTGTCGCCGGCCACCTCGGCGCCCTGTTCCCCGCCCTGGACGGCATCGGTCTGCATCGCGCGTGGTCCGGTGACTTCGACGCGAGCCCCGACAACACCGCCCTCATCGGCGAACACCCCACCCGCCGCTTCCTGTACGCGGCCGGATTCACCGGCGCGGGCCTCTGCCAGGCGCCCGCGGCCGGGGAGAAGCTCCGCGACCTGCTGGTCGGCAAGTAGCCATGTCAGGAAGGAATGCCGTGATCGTTCTGGGATGCAACGGGTTCAGCCGGGTGTCGGAGTTCTTCTCCGAACGCCTCGGCGCGACCGGCATCAACAAGCATTACCTCTTGGGCCACGACGCCGCCGCGGCACTCCTGATCGACGGCCGCCTGGTCGCCGCCGTGGAGGAAGAACGCCTCAACCGGGAGAAGAAGACCACCGACTTCCCCAGGCACGCGATCGACTGGTGCCTGCGGGAAGCCGGGATCACCCTCGACGACGTCGACGTGTTCGCCTTCCCCTGGAACTGGTCCCCCCGGATCCTGGACGAGATCCTGGACGGCATCCGCACCTCGCCGCTGCCGGAGGCCGAGCAGGCCGAACTCATGGGCACCATGCGGGACTTGTTCGAGCAGGTCGTCAGCCACGAAGCGATCCTCGCCGACTTCGAGGCCCGCACCGGACACCGCCCCGACCCGGCCAAGGTCCGCTTCGTCCCGCACCACCTGGCCCACGCCACGACCGGCTACTACCTCGCGGGCATGAAGGACTCCGCGTTCCTCGTCAGCGACGGCCGCGCCGAACGCTTCTCGACCCTGACGGGCGAGATCCGCGACGGCCGGATCACCGTCTTCGACGACACGGTCACCGGCTCCGAGTTCTCCATGGGCACCCTGTTCTCCGCCATCACCCGCTTCCTCGGCTTCGTCCCGAACAACGACGAGTACAAGGTGATGGGCCTGGCCGGATACACCGCGCCGCCGACTCCGAACCCCTTCGTCGACCACCTCCTCACGCTGCACGACGACGGCCGCTACACCTTCGCCAAGCCCCTGCAGACCGACGACGTCCACAGCCACGACGCCCTGTTCGAGGAGTACTTCGGGCCCTTCGAGGACACCCTCGAGTACAAGGCCCGCGTCGCCGCGGCCGCGCAGCAGATGCTGAACGTCGCCACCGCCCACCAGGTCAGCCGGCTGGAGAAGAGGACGGATCTCGACCGGCTGCTGTTCGAGGGCGGCGTCGCCCTGAACTGCCTGAACAACACCCCGCTGTTCGAAGGCTCCCGCTTCGCGGACCTGCACGTCAGCTTCGGCGCCTCCGACACCGGCATCACCATCGGAGCCGCGGCCCACGCCTGGCTCAACGACCCCGACCCCGACACCGCCCCCGACCCCGCGAGCCTTTCCACCGCCGCCCCCGTCAGCCCGTACCTGGGCCCGGCCTACGACGACGCCGCGATCGAGGAGGCCCTGGAGGGCTTCACCGGCCGCGTCCACGCCGTACGCCTGGACGACGACGAACTGGTCGAGCAGGTGGCGAAGCTGCTGACGCGGAAGGTCGTCATCGGCTGGTTCGAAGGCCGCGTCGAGCACGGTCCGCGCGCCCTCGGGCACCGCAGCATCCTCGCCAACCCGGGCTTCGACGACATCAAGGACATCATCAACACCCGGGTCAAGCACCGTGAACCCTTCCGCCCCTTCGCTCCCCTCGTCCTCGAGGAGCAGGCGCCGGAGATCTTCGACATGGGGCGCAAGACCAGCTCCCCGTACATGACGTTCGTCTTCCCCGTACGCGACGCCTACAAGGACCGCATCCCCGGCGCGGTACACGTGGACGGCACGTCCCGCATCCAGACCCTGACCGACGAGGGGACCCCGCGGCTCACGGCACTGCTGCGGAGGTTCACCGCGCTCACCGACACGCCCTGCCTGATCAACACCTCGTTCAACGTCGCCGGCGAACCCATCGTCTGCACCCCGACCGACGCCCTGAAGTGCTTCATGGGGACCGAGATCGACTACCTGATCCTCGGGAACCACCTCGTCACCAAGAGCGAGCGGCCGGACGGACGCTGAGCCCCACTGACACCCCCGGCAATCCTCGCCGGGGACCACCGCACCACCCCCCGCTTTCACACTCTCTCTCAACGAAAAGGAACTGCCATGAGCACCAGCACCACGGAGACGGTCACCCAGGAGCGCGCCTGGATGGAGCAGGCCGTCGAGCTCGCCACCACCAGTGCCCTCAACGGAGGTGGCCCCTTCGGCGCCCTCGTCGTCAAGAACGGCGTCATCATCGCCTCGGCCAACAACCAGGTCACGTCCACCTGTGACCCGACCGCGCACGCCGAGGTCAACGCCATCCGTGCGGCCGGTGCCGAGCTGGGCACCTTCATGCTGGACGGCTGCACCCTCATCTCGTCCTGTGAGCCGTGCCCGATGTGCCTGGCCGCCTCCCTGTGGGCGCGCGTCGACCGGCTCATCTACGCCGCCGACCGCGACGACGCCGCGGTGGCCGGTTTCGACGACCGCGTCTTCTACACCCTGCTCGAGAAGAAGCCCCAGGCCGCGTGGCCGATGGAGGTCGAGCACCTCGACCTCCCCAACCGCACCGCTCCGTTCGACGCGTGGATCGCCAAGTCCGACCGCATCGACTACTGAGCAGCCCTCACCGGAAGCCCGCTGACTGGGAGAAGGAGCACACCTCCGTGCCGATCCAGCGCAAGCACACCATGTACCACTCCACCATCCTCGAGGCCGACCCGGACACCGTGTGGGCGACCGTCCGCGACGCGATGCAGATCCTGGCGATCGTGTCCCCCGGCGACCTGGACATCCACACCGACGTCACGTGGGTGGACGGAGCCTCGGTCGACACGGTCCCGGCCCGCTACGACTTCAAGCTCACCCTCAACGGCGGCCTCGTCCAGCAGGAGATCGCCGCCCGGGACGAGATCAACAAGACCCAGTCGTACCGGGCCATCGCCCCCACCAGCGGAGTCCAGAGCTATGAGGCGACCATCCGCGTACTCCCCATCACCAACGACCCGGCCCGCAGCTTCTTCGACTGGTCGAGGGTCCTGGAGATCGCCGAGGACGCCGACCGACAGGTCGTCGAGCGCATCATCGACGTAATGGAGAAGCAGACCGACGCCGTACGCGACCACTTCGCGCAGCCCGCGAAGTGAGCGACGTGACGACGCTCGTACTGCTGCGGCACGGCGAAACCCCGCTCACCCCTGGGCGGCGGATCTCCGGCAGCTCAGGATCCGACCCGGCACTCTCGCCGGACGGACGCCGCCAGGCCCGGGCGACGGCGGACGCCCTGGCCCACCGCGGCGGTATCGAGGCGGTCGTCACTTCACCGATGCGGCGTTGCCGGGAGACCGCCGAGTCCGTGGCCACACGCCTCGGACTGACGGTCCGAGTCGACCGGGACCTGCGGGAAGCGGACTTCGGCGCCTGGGAGGGAATGACCTTCGCCGAAGTCCGCGAACGCTACCCGGACGACCTGAGCGCGTGGCTCGCCTCGCCCGAGGCTCCCCCCTCGGGCGCGGGCGAGACCATGCACGAGGTCACGCTCCGTACCGCCGCCGTACGAGACGCCCTCCTGGCCCGGTACGCCGGCGCCACGGTCCTGGTCGTCTCGCACGTCGGCCCCCTCAGAACCCTGATCCGCCTCGCCCTCCAGGCCCCACCTCCCACCCTGTTCCGCATGGAGGTAGCCGCTGCCTCCCTGTCGACGGTGTCGTACGACGAGGACGGCACGGCCACGGTGCAGTCCCTCAACGACACCCACCACCTGACCTGACCTGACCGGCAGCGGGCACGGGCTGCTGTCGACCTCCGGCCCGATTCGTACGACCATGGACATCCGGGCGACCCCGACCCGAAACGGCCGGCACCATGTGGACCAGACACATACACAGGCGCATACACAGCCACATACACCGACACATACGCAGACACATACGCAGACACCGCGAACCGCGGCTCATGGCGAGACGTCCGCGCACCCCGACCACGCTCTCCGTCGCCGGGATGGCCACACTCCTCGTCACCGTCAGCGCGTGCACATCGAGCACCACCGAGGTGGCGCCGACGCCGCGAGAGCGGCAGAGCACCAGCGAGGTCGCCCTGGAGCGGCCGACGCCCGGCTCGGCACGGAGCACAGCACCGGCACCACGCCCCACCAGCGACGGCCGCCCGCAGCTCGCCCACCTGACGATCCCGGACATCGGCGTCCGCGACCTGCGTGTCGAGCCCTACCGGGGCAAGACCGACGACGGCCCCGGAACGGCGATCCAGAACCGCGGTATCGCGGCCAGCCCACACGGCAGGACCGGAGGAGTCGGCCCCGGAGGCGTCGGCAACTACCAAGTGACGGCGCATCGCAACACGGCGGGCGGACCGTTCGCCGCACTCCCCGAACTCCGGAACGGCGCCAGAATCGAAGTGACCACCGACCGGCGCACCTTCGTCTACCGGGTGACCGGGACCAGAGAGACGTCGTTCCGGTCCGAGCGGTCCCTGGCGGAGCAGCGCGCCGCCGTTCCCGGCCACCCCGGCCGCACCCCCGACCAGGCCGTCATCACCCTCTCGACGTGCGCGACCCAGGAGGACCACGCCGCCGGGAACTACTGGGTCGACGACCTGGGCAATCCGGAGCACCGCATCGACAAGATCGGAAGACTGATCAGCTCGCGCCCGAACTGACCCGCTCCGTCCGCGGAGAACAAGGGTGGACCGTCCGCGTAACCGTCAGAAGAACCACCTGCGGAAGCGAAGAAGGTTGGGTCGTGGAGTAGAAGTTGGTCCGGGCCGGGTCCGGATCTTGGCGGACGGTAGCCGTATTGGATGCGGAGGCGGTGAGTGCCCCTGTGGCGCCACAAGGCAGGCGGTCAAACCCGCGCACAGTTCGCGGGCCACGCGGTCGCCGGTGTGCGCTCCCCCCGACGGAGCGCCGGGTTAGCAAGGTGAAGCGCATGCCCCGGCACCGGCGAAAGGCAGGCACGCGATCCGGCAGGATGGTCGCATGCCCCACACCCCCATACGGCCCGCACAGCCCTTCGACGAGAAGTGGATCACCCAGGCCCTCAACGGTTTCATCGAAGGTTCCGGACACTGGGGGCCCGGCACGCTCGCCGTGTTCACCGAGGTCGGCGGCTACTTGACAGGGAGCGGCGAGGAGCCGCCCGCGCGGAACCGGGGCTGGAACTGGTACCGGTTCATCGGCCGGTGCGGCGCCGTGGCCCTGCGGGCGAGCTCCTTCCACGTGCAGGACCATGTGCGCGCGGTCCAACTGGCGATGCTGGATGTATGGGCAGAAACTCCCTTTGCCGACCCGGAGGTTCGCGTCCGGATGCGTACGGGCGTCCTCGAACTCGCCGACAAGGACACGCGTGCCGCTCGGACCCACGATGGTGCCATGGTCGCTCTGCACGGGCTCGGCGCCGGCCGGGACGGGCAGCGCTTCGTCGAGTTGCGCACCGGCACCGCCCAGCCGCCGGCACCAGGTCGGATCACGGCCACCGAGCCGGTGTTCGCGGCTGGTTGGGACACACCTGACCGACTGCGGCGCCTCGTGCACCTCGTACGGCAGAAGGGCCCCGCGCCCTGGGACCGCGAGGCGGCCGTGGTGCTCGCCGAGCGGACCGGACTGAGCCGGGCCGGTGCAGCGCTGCTGCTCGCCGGAATACCCGATGTGAAGTACGGGAACGGGGGACTCGATGCCGGGGCGCGCAAGGTGATGGGACTCAAGCAGTCCGAAGCCGAGACAGGTGCAAGGGAGTTGGCGACCCTGCGGGTGGCCGAGCGCCTCGACCTGCTGGCCGACGTGCTGCCCGCGGACCCCGGGCAGCTGTGGTTGGAGGGCGGACAGCTGGCGCTCGCCGAGCGGATCGCCGAGGCCTGGCGCAGGCAACAGGGCGTACGCCCCGCCGTGCCCGAGTCGACGCTCGCCGTCGCCGCCGAGCACAGCGATGCACGGATGGCCCCGGCAGCCGTGTGCGCCGTGTTCGCCGATCCCGCGCGCGAGCCGCGGCTGACCCGCGACCCTGACTCCCGGCTGCGGGTGAGCAGCATCAGCGGCGGCGGCTGGGAGGGCGACGAGGGTTTCCGTTTCAGAGAGCTGCTCGCCGTGGTATACGACGCCGTCGACTGGGTGTACGCCGAGCTTCCCGAAGGAGATCCCGTACGCCGGGGTGTCCCTGAGACCGTAAGGCTGCTGCGCGAACGCCTGGCCCACCCGGGGTTGCTGCTCTCCGCCCGTGGCCGCAGCCTGCGCGGCCGTACCGTGGCGGACCTGCTCCCGGGCTTCCCCGGAGCCGTGTCCTACTTGGACGCCGCCGAGCCGCTTGCCCATCCCACGCTGGACGACGGCCTGGTCGTCGTATCCGAGGCAGGGTTCGACCGGCGCGGTGAGCGCGAGGCGCCCGGCGTGTACTTCCGGCCCGGCCGCTACGGCGCCGACGAGCGCTCGCGGCGCCTGGAGGCTGTGGTCGACGCGGAGGACTCGCATCTGGCGCTGGTCCGCCGGCTGCGCGGTCCCGAGTTCGAGCGGATCGTGCAGCGCATAACCGAGGGGTCGCTGCCGCCGGGCGGCTACGAGACCGATCCGCGGCTGTCCGCACCAGAGGTGGTCGAGGAGGCGGCCGCCACCACCGGTCTGGATACGGACGCCGCCACTCTGTATCTGCAGCTGCTCGCCCTGCCCGTGCCCACCGACCGCCGTCTCCGCCGCTTCAACCGGTGGACTCCCGCGCACCACAAGGCCGTTGCGGCCGCACTCGTCGAGGTCGGTCTGGCGGTCGCCGACCGCAGGGCCCGGGCCGGGCGGGGGGTGTTCCTGCCCGGCGACTGGGCGGGCGGGGACAAGTTCTACCCTCCGATGGAGACCTGGAAGGCCGAGCTGCTCGGGGTCCGGGTCATCGGGCAGAAGGTCTATTCTCGGCCCGTCGCCGGCCCCCTGCCCGAACTCTTCGCCCGGGCCTGGCGGACGCGTCCCCACTGAGCGCATTTCAATCCGCTGGGCCCGCTGGCTGGAGCGGCCGGCGACCGATGCCGAGTTCGAGGAAGCCGCAGGGGTCGACGGGGCCGGTTGGTCCGCTACTGGTCCAGGAGAATTCGCTTAAGACGCCAATCGTGGCGCGAGGGTGTTGAAGCGATCGCGGAGGGTAGCGCAGGTGTAGAGGTTGCCTGGAGTGGAACGGAGTCTCCAGGCAACCGACTTGGACTCTAGAAGAACCCAAGTTTCTTAGGGCTGTATGAAACAAGAACGTTCTTCGTCTGCTGATAGTGGTTCAGCATCATCCGGTGGTTCTCCCGGCCGATGCCCGACTGCTTGTAGCCGCCGAAGGCCGCGTGGGCCGGGTACGCGTGGTAGTTGTTCACCCAGACGCGGCCCGCCTGGATCGAACGGCCCGCGCGGTACGCGGTGTTCATGTCCCGGGTCCAGACGCCGGCGCCCAGGCCGTACAGCGTGTCGTTGGCGATCTTCAAGGCGTCGTCGTAGCCGTCGAACGAGGTCACCGAGACGACCGGGCCGAAGATCTCCTCCTGGAAGATCCGCATCCGGTTGTCGCCCTCGAAGATCGTCGGCTGGACGTAGTAGCCGCCCGCCAACTCGCCGTCGTACTCGATGCGTTCGCCGCCCGTGAGGACCTTCGCGCCCTCCTGCCGGCCGATGTCCAGATACGAAAGGATCTTCTCCAGCTGGTCGTTGGATGCCTGCGCGCCGATCATCGTGTCCGTGTCCAGCGGGTGGCCCGGCACGATCCGCTCCGTGCGGGCCACGGCCGCGTCGAGGAACTCGCGGTAGTGGCCGCTCTGGACGAGGGCGCGCGACGGGCACGTGCAGACCTCGCCCTGGTTGAGGGCGAACATCGTGAAGCCCTCAAGTGCCTTGTCGCGGAAGGCGTCGTCCGCCGACCACACGTCGTCGAAGAAGATGTTCGGCGACTTGCCGCCCAGCTCGAGCGTCACCGGCTTGATGTTCTCCGAGGCGTACTGCATGATCAGCCGCCCCGTCGTCGTCTCCCCGGTGAACGCCACCTTCGCGACCCGCGGGCTCGACGCCAGCGGCTTGCCCGCCTCCGCGCCGAAGCCGTTGACGACGTTCACCACCCCCGGCGGCAGCAGATCCGCCACCAGATCCAGCCACACGTGCACCGACGCCGGGGTCTGCTCGGCCGGCTTCAGGACCACCGCGTTGCCCGCCGCGAGTGCGGGCGCCAGCTTCCAAGTGGCCATCAGAATCGGGAAGTTCCACGGAATGATCTGCGCGACGACCCCGAGCGGCTCGTGGAAGTGGTACGCGACCGTGTCGTCGTCGATCTCGCTCAACGTGCCCTCCTGGGCGCGCACCACCCCCGCGAAGTACCGGAAGTGGTCGATGGCGAGCGGGATGTCGGCGGCCAGCGTCTCCCGTACCGGCTTGCCGTTCTCCCAGGACTCGGCGACCGCAAGCGGTTCGAGGTTGGCCTCCATCCGGTCGGCGATCCTGTTGAGGATCCGCGCGCGCTCGGTCGTGGACGTGCGCCCCCACGCGGGCGCCGCCGCGTGCGCGGCGTCGAGCGCGCGCTCCACGTCCTCGGCGGTGCCGCGGGCGATCTCCGTGAACGGCTGACCGTTGACCGGGCTGGGGTTCTCGAAGTACTGGCCACGGGCCGGCGGCACGTACTGGCCGCCGATGAAGTGGTCGTAGCGGGACTTGTAGGACACGAGGGCGCCCTCGGTGCCGGGCGCGGCGTAACGGGTCATCTCTGCGGGCCTCCCGGGAACGGCCGCCCGCCTTCGGGCAGCCCCTTGCCGGGGAGGCTAGGGACGGGGAGGTTGCAACCACGTTGCCTCCGGCCGGTACGGAAGGCCTGCGCCCGGCCGGTTCGGGAGGGCCTGCGCCCGGCCGGTTCGGGAGGGCCTGCGCCCGGCTGGTTCGGGAGGGCCTGCGCCCGGCCGGTACGGAGGGCCTGCGCCCAGCCGCTACGGGAAGGCCTGCGCCCGGCCGTTACGGACCCGCCTGTTCCGCGTCCAGGTCGCGCTGTCGCGCCCGGGCCGCCGCACGCTCCGGAGTGCCCGGCCGGGTGGCCGCCACCAAGGCCTGCCACACGTCGAGATCGTCACCGCCCCACCTGCTGTACGCCCAGTCCGCGAGGAGCTGCGGATCGGCGCGCTCGATCAGCGCGTCCCGCAGCGACCGCTCAAGCTGGTGCCGCAGCCGGGCCACCTCCGGAGCCTGCGACAGCGGCAGCAGCGGACCGTTGTACGAACCGAGTGCGCCGGACACCGACCCCGCCGCGAGCCGCCGTTCCGCGAGCAGGAAGTCCGCGTCGACCTCGGCCGTGAAGCGGTACGGGCGGGACGCCAGCAGCTCGGCGCCGAGCAGCGAGCGCAGCCGCGACAGCTCCGCCCGCAGCGTCACCGGCGACATCGACTCGTCCTCGTAGAGCCCGAGCAGGAGCTGGTCCCCGGTCAGGCCCTCCGGATGCCGCGCGAGGAGCACCGCAAGCTCGCTGTGCCGACGGCTCAGCCGGGTCTTCCGCCCGTGCGCGACGAGCAGCGCCTCGTCCCGGCCCAGCGCGTACAGCTCGACCGTCGCACGGCGCGACGGGCGCCGGTCCAGGGCGAGTTGGGCCTCCGCGGCCCGCGCCACGGCCTGGACGAACGCCAGGCTCATGGGCTCCGCAAGTCGGTCGCCGCCCGTGATGTCCACCGCGCCGATCAGCTGACCGGTGTGCGGATCGTGCACCGGCGCCGCAGCGCACGTCCAGGGCTGCACCGGCCGGCTGAAGTGCTCGGCCGCGAAGACCTGGACAGGGCGGCCCACGGCCACCGCCGTACCTGGCGCATTCGTGCCCATCGCGGACTCCGCCCAGCGCGCGCCCGGCACGAAGTTCATGCGCTCCGCACGCGCCCTGGTCGTCGCGTGCCCCTCCACCCACAGCAGCCTGCCGTGCACGTCGCACACCGCGAGGAGATGCTCCCCGTCCATCGCGAACGTGCTCATCAGCTCACGGAACAGCGGCATGACCCGCGACAGCGGATGCTGCGCCCGGTACGCGCCCAGATCGCCGTCGACCAGCTCGACCCGGGCCGTGCCCTCAGGGCTGACCCGCGCCCGCGCCGAGCGCCGCCACGAGTCGGCCACGACCGACCGCACCGGCCGGGCGACCGTCCCCGCCGACGTGAAGACCGAGTGCGCGCGGCGCAGCATCCGGACCCGCTCGACGCGGTCGGTGCCCGGCGGGAGTGCCACCCATGGATCGGTCAACTCTGCCTCCCTGAACGGGCCTTGCGGTCCGTGCTGCTCCAGTCATCGTCGCCTCGCTCGTACGAGCCGACAACAGCCATGACAACAGAAGTCGTGTCCGGACGGTGATGATTCGGTCACATGGGGTTCGTGGGGTGCTCCCACTGCCGATAACCCGGTGCGGAGTAAAATGAACGCTCGAGGAGGGATCGCTCGAGTTGATTACGGGAGGTGAATCGGTGCCCGGAATTCGGGTGCCCCGCCATCATGATCACGGCAACGAGTGAACTGTTCGACCTGGCTGCTTCCAGTGGCGCCGTCGGGCGTATCGCCGCATTCGTCGGTGGCATCGTCATCGTCGGCGGCCTGCTCGGGGCCTTCTGGCTGGGCAACAGAGTGCGAGACCGAGAGCCGCACCGACCTCGACCGGAGGAGCAGCCGAAGCTGCCCGATTCCGGACCGGTCCGAGAGATTCGGGAAGTGCGGGAGGCAGACGAAATGCCGCAGGCCAAGGAGGAAAGCGAACGGCTCATGCCGTACGCACTCCACGCCTCAGGATCGAGAAGGAGCGAGAACCAGACGCCACCTCGCTGGACTCCGGGAATGAGCGGGTCCTTCGGCAGCGGTGGTCTCCGGTAGTTTCCAGGCAGTTTCCAGACAATTTCCAGGCACTGAACGAACTCCCCCAGGAATGCCTCGAACTCCCCGAATCATTCGGGGAGTTCGAGGCATCATTGGCGCTATTTGGCCCGGCAATGGCGCTATTTGGCCCGGCGTCATTCGGGGAGTTCGCGCCGTTTCAGCGGACGCGTGGCCGGGCCCTGCAGGACCGAGCCGTCCGTGGCGAACCGGGAACCGTGGCAGGGGCACTCCCACGTCCGCTCGGCGTCGTTGTAGTGCACCAGGCAGCCGAGGTGAGGGCAGCGCGCGGAGAGCGCGGTGACCTTCCCGGTGTCGTCGCGATGCACCGCGCAGGGCTTGCCGCCCAGGCGTACGACCGCACCGCCCCCGCGCGCGACGTCCGCAAGGGAAGCGGGCTCGCCGGTGTGCAGCCGGTCCCCGATGAAGTGGCCCGCCACGGAGGCCTGCTGCGCGACGGCATGGCCCGCGTCCCGGACCGGCGGCAGCCGGCGCGGGTCGTACAGCTCGGTCCACGCCGGACGCGGCCCGCCCGCGATGTGCGCGGCGAGAAGGCGTCCCGCCATGACGCCGTTGCTCATGCCCCAGCCGCCGAACCCGGTGGCGACATACAGATGTTGGCTGCCGGGATGTGCGTGGCCCACATACGGCAGCTGGTCCATCGCGTCGTTGTCCTGCGCCGCCCAGCGGTAGACACGGTCCGCCTCCGCGAACCCCGGCAGTTCCGTGCACGCCCATGCGTCGAGCCGCTCGAAACGCTCCCGTACGCCACCGGCGCCCGGTTCGAAGGCCTCGCCCGTCACGATCAGCAGCCTGCGCCCGCTGTCGTACGGGGCGCTGCGCAGTGAACGCGTACCGTCCTCCGGGGTGATGAACATGCCCACGGGCGCCGCTGCCGCCGTGACGGGCGCCGCGAGGACCAGCTCACGCCGAGGTTCGAGGAGCGTGAGCAGCAGCGTGCGGTCGAAGACCGGGTAGTGCGTGGCGATCACCACGTCCCCCGCGTGCACCGTCACGCCCTTGCCGCCGTCCGGGCTCTCGACCGTCAGTCGGCAGTGCGCGCCGTCGTGCAGGGCCGTGACGCGGGAGTGTTCGTGGATCCGCCCGCCCGCGGCCGTGACGCGCTCCGCGAGGCCGAGCAGGAACTTCCGCGGATGGAACTGGAGTTGACCGTCCACGCGCACCGCGCCCGCGACGTCGAAGGGCAGCCCCGTCTCCGTCACGAACGACGCGTCGAGCCCGGCCCGCCGCGCCGCGGCCGCTTCCTCCTTCAGCTCGCCGACGCGCTCCGGATCCCGCAGATACGTGACCGCGGGCATGCGCTCGAGATCCGCCTCGATGCCGAGCTCGGCACAGAGTGTGACGGTCCGCTCGACGGCCTCCTGCTGTGACCGGGCGTAGAGATACGCTGTTTCACCGCCGTGCTCCGCCTCGAGCCGCGCGTATTTGAGGCCGTGCGCCGCGGTCACCTTGGCCGTCGTGTGCCCGCTCACCCCGGCCGCGACCCGGTCCGCCTCCAGGACGATCACGTCGAGGCCCGCGCACACCAGTTCCCAGGCGGCGCACAGGCCCGCGATGCCGCCGCCGATCACGGCCACGTCGGCGGTCTGATCGGACTCCGGCGGCGGGTGGTCCGTACCGGACGCGGTGACCATCCAGTACGACGCGTCCACGGTCGGTCGTTGCTGCGTAGCCATGTCGTCCCCTGACGGGTCCCCTGCCGGCCTCCTCATCGTGGCACGTTCGACCATCCGGGGCATATCGGCGGTGACGGAGGGTGGTGAGCGCTCACTCACCGCACGAACTGGAGGCGCTGGAGACACTGCACGGGACCAGAGGCACCGCACGGGCCAGAGGCGCCGCACGAGCTACAGGGAGTTCACCAAGTCCATGTAATGGGACCAGTCCCAGTGCGGCCCCGGATCGGTGTGGTCCGCGCCCGGCACCTCGTTGTGGCCGATGATGTGGCCCCGGTCCTTCGCGATGCCGTACGTGGCGCACAGATACGCGGTGAGCTCCGCCGACGACGCGTACATCGCCTCCGTGAACCACTCCGGTTGGTCCACCCAGCCCTCGTGCTCGATGCCGATGCTGCGCGTGTTGTAGTCCCAGTTCCCGGCGTGCCAGCCGACATTCCGGTCCCGTACGCACTGCGCGACGTGCCCGTCCGCCGAGCGCACCACATAGTGCGCGGAGACCTGCGCGTCCGGGTTCTGGAAGATCGCGAGGGTGTCGTCGTACGTCTCCTGCGTGACATGGACGACGACGAAGTCGACCGGGTACGTCACGGGCCGGTTCGACACCGTGTAGTTGGAGGTGCTCGCCGGGACCCACTCGGCGTCCGGATAGTCGGCAGGGCGCTTCCGTGGCTTCGGCAGCTTCGGCAGCTTCGGGGGCTGCGGCAGGGCTTCGGTCCGGGTGGGGACGAGGAGGGCGGCGGGGACGGCGGCGAGGGCGGCGCCCTGCAGCAGACGGCGCCTGCTCGGACCTCCGGTGGGGACTCCGCGTGCGCGGTCCATGGGGTGACCTGCCTTTCCTGTGGGGGAGTTCAGGTGCGGGATGTGCTCCTCGGGTGGCGCGGTGGGGGAGTTGTGGTCGTAGGGGCAGGAGCGGTTTCTTATTTGGGAGGGCTCAGAGGGAGGCTCAGAGGGAGGTGAGTGCGGCTGCCGACAGGCGGAGGCGGGCGTGCGCTGCGCGGTGGCTCTCGCGCTGCGGCAGCCACTCCTTGCGGACCTTCGCCACGCTCGTGTAGTTCGTGTCGCAGACGTTGGCCAGCGGCGACTCCACGGCCTGCGTGAGGAACTGGTACGCGTCCATGTCGCTGAAGCCGTAGTCCCGCACCAGCCAGCGGACCAGGTCGAGTTGGGCGACCCGGAACGCGTCCTCGAGCGGGCGCGCGGAACCGGTCGACACCAGGTGCGTGTCGGACTCGATGCGCGGCCACGGCGTGGCCAGGTCCTTGATCAGGTCGACGATCACGACGGTGTGCATGGCGCACTCGACGGCGACGCCGCATGTCTCGCCCTCGCCCTGCCGCGCATGCCCGTCGCCCAGGCTGAACAGCGCGCCCTCCACGTTCACGCCCAGATAGCAGGTGACCCCCGCCCTCATCTCCGGCGTGTCCATGTTGCCGCCGTGCGCGTCCGGCACCAGGGCCGAGCGCACCTCCAGATTCGCCGGCGCCACACCGACCGTGCCGTGCATCGGATCCAGCGGCAGGTCGACGGTGAACTCGCTGTCGTGCGCGGCGAATCGGGCCGTACGGCGCTCCCGGTCCAGCTGCCAGATCCATACCTGCTCCGGCAACGGCGGCTGCAGCCCGGCCGTGGTGTGGGTGCCGGTCAGCGCCCCGAACAACGGCACCGTCGTCGACGCGGCCCAGTCGCGCGCCGGTTCCACGGACACGAAGTGCACCGCCAGCGTGTCGCCCGGCTCCGCGCCCTCTACGTGGAACGGCCCGGTCTGCGGATTGAGGTACGGGAACTCGCACACCTCGGACACCAGGTCCTTCTCGGACCGTACGCGCCCTCCGAAGCAGTCCTCCGTCCAGAGGTCGAGGACCGTACCGGGCGCGATGCGGGCGACGGGCGGGGCGCCGCCGAACGTCCAGGCGTAGTCACCGGGTTCCGGACGTACGCTGAGGATCCTCGGGTCGCTCATCGCGGCACTGCTCCGCTCTGTCGTGGTCGTGGGGGGCCGTGCCGGGTGCACCTTGGTTGTGCCCGCGCGGAACGCGGTCTACGCGCGTGCCGCTGCCCGAAGTCTGCCTGTACGCAAGCGTGTTGGTCCCCGCCTCCCCGAAACCGCCTCTACGCGCGCGTGCGGCCCCCTCACGTTCCGCGTTCCGCGAAAGTCGCCTCTTCGCGCGCGTGCGGCCCCTCACGTTCGGCGAAAACCGCCTCTACGCGCGCGTGCCCCCCGCGTGGGGTGCCTCGGGCCGGTCGCCGTTCCCGTACACCATCGCGCGTTCCTCGTCCGTCAACGGCGGTGCGGTGAGAGCTGGTTGGCTCGGCCCGCGCAGCGCCGCGAGGACCAGCCTGGGGCGGAACAGGCCCGTCGCCGGTGCCGAGAGCGTCATGACCTCCAGGAGGCTGCGGGCGGCGTACGGGCGGGATGTGGCCGTCGACGTCAGCCGGTCGATGTACCGCTGCCCGGCACGCTCCAGGAACGTCGGCCGCGGCCCGGTCGCCTCCGGGTAGAGCACGTCCTGCCCGGCCGCCATCTGCCACGCCATGTCGATCGGCGTGGCGACGGCCCGCTGCACCCGGCGCGCGAGCCCCGTCGCCTGCGGCCCGTTCCTGCGCAGCTCGGCCCGCAGCGCAAGGACACCCTGGGCCGCCACCGACATGCCGTGCCCGTACACCGGGTTGTACGTCGCCACCGCGTCCCCGAGGACGACGAAACCCTCCGGCCAGGTGCGGCACTTCTCCAGATAGCGGCGCCTGTTGTACGTACTGCGGGAGAGGGTCACCTCGTCGTCCAACGGCCGTGCTCGTGCGATGAGTTCACCCACGACCGGGTCGCGCACCTCGCGTGCGAACCCTTCGAACTCCGCCGCCGCCTGCGGAGGGTGCGCACCGCGCGTGCCGCACAACGTCACCAGCCAGCGCCCGCCCTCGACCGGCACGATGATCGAACCCCTGCCGGGCTCCCCAGTGTTGGCCCGAGGCTGCACGTTGACCAGCGGGAAGTCCGCCACACCCGGCGGGGCCTGGTAGAGGCGGCTGGCGTAGAGGACCCCGGCGTCCACCTCCGCCTCGCGGACCGGGCCGATCCCGAGCCCGGAAAGCCACTGCACCGCGCGCGTGCCGCGGCCCGAAGCGTCCACCACGAGGTCCGCCGGCAACTCCTGCACACCACCGCCGGGGGAGTGCGCCCGCACCCCGCGCACCCGGCCCGCCGAGCCCAACAGGCCCGTCACCACGGTCTGTTCGAGCAGCCGCACCTCGGGCAGGGCCAGGACCCGGCGCCGTACCCAGAAGTCGAGCAGGTCGCGGCTGCAGGAGATGAGGAACTGCATCTCCGTGCCGCCCCGCCGGAACCAGCCCTGCGGCGTCATCGACACCAGCGCCGACGGCAGCGGGATGCGGTGCGCCCCGGCGGCCGTCCAGTCGTCGAGGACGCCCGGTAAGAGGCTCTCGATCGCGCGGGCACCGCCCGACCACAGGATGTGCGCGTGCCGCGCCTGCGCGAGCGATCGACGCGGCGACGGTCTCTGCGGCAGGGCATCGCGCTCGACGACGGTGACCTCGTCCACCTGCTCGGCGAGGGCCGCGGCGGCCAGCGTGCCGGTCAGGCCGCCGCCGATGACCACGGCACGGCGGGGACGAGGGCGGGGAACGGTGCTCATACGTGTTGTCCTTCTGCTTCGGCCGCCTCCCGGCGGAACCGGGCCACGACCGCCGAATGGCGCATGGCCTGCGAGATCCTGCGCAGATCGGCCTCCTCGGCCGGGACCGCCCCGGGCGGCAGGCCGGGTCGCGCGGCGTCGTCGCGGCCCGCGGCCTGCCGGTCCGGCGCGAGGCGTTCGAGCTGCGCGGCCACCGCGATCATTGCGGCCGTGCCCGCGACCTCGGCGTCCCGCTCTCCGTGCCCGTCCCGGCGAGCGGCCTCCGTGGCCTGCTCGCGGATCCGCGCGTCCAGGGCGGGGCCCAGGCGCAGGAGCGCGTCGTGGATGGCCGTCTCACGCTGCATCACGCGCAGGGTGAGCGACGTGAGCGGACCGAGGGGCACCTCGTGCGGGCCGCTCGCCGAGCGTGAGTCGAGCTCCTGCAGCAGTGGCCCCAACTGCCGGTACGCGCGCCAGTCCCGCCACTTGCCGACCACCTGCGGGCCCGCCATCGGCAGCAGGAACCCGGCCGGACAGAGCGTGCCGCCGACGGCCGCGAGCGGCGGGCCGATCGACGTGCTCAGGACGTCCCAGTCGACGCCGTACCAGCGCGCCACCACCGCCGTCAGCTTGCACACCGCGTTCCCGAGCGTGATGGCGAAGGCGTACACGAGCAGCAGCAGCCCGGCCCGCAGCCAGCCCGTCGCCTTGCGCGACCAGCGCAGGCACAGCACGCTCATGCCCACACAGAACGCGCCGTGCGCCACCAGATAGAGCAGGATCATCTCCCTGATGTACGGGGAGTTGGCGTAGTACGTGTCGAAGTCCTGCAGCCGCTCCACGGGCGCGTGCCCCAGGAAGAACAGCACGAACAGCGCGACCGACACCGCCCCGAACCCGCCCGCGCACCAGCCGCTGACACGCCGCACCGTGGCCTGGTCCCCGCTGTGCCAGCAGATCAGCAGCACGAAACAGGAGGCGGACAGGGCGCTCAGGATCGAGTACGTCACGGGCGCGGCCAGATTCGGAACGCCGGACGCCGAGTTGACGACCTTGATGGTCGGCGGAGCCGCGAACGTGAACACAAGGCCGGCCAGGAAGATCAGCGTGCACAGCGACCACAGCAGGGGATCGCGCCAGTTCCTGATCAGCGCGGGCAGCTTCAGGGCCAGCGCGAAGCCCAGGACGTACGCCGGTATGTAGTAGTCGCCCGGGCTCACTGCCTCTCTCCCAGGGAGCGCCCCGGCGCACCGAGCAGCGGACCCGCGCCGTCGAGCACCGCCCCGAGCCGCTCCAACGTCTCCTCGTCGCGGCGTACGGGCTCCAGGAGCGTTCCCCGCGCCGTGTCCCAACGACGGGCCACCGCGGCCGGGTCTTCGCCCGTGAGCAGCCCGGCCGCCTGCGCGGCCGCGCCAAGCGCCACCAACTCGCGTGCTTCCGGGACCTGGACGGCCCGCCCGGACAACCGGCGCACGGTCTGCTGCCACGCCGTGCCGCGCGCCCCACCGCCGATGAGCAGCAACGGCGCGCCCTCGCCCGTACAGGCGTCGCCTGCGTGTCCTGCCTGTCCTGCCCGACCCGCGTGACCCGCCAGTCCCGCCTGTCCCGCACGGCCCGCCGGACCCGTCTGACTGGGCGGATCCGCCTTGCCGCCGAGGACGAGGTCAAGGGCCCTGAGGAGCGCGAACGCCGCACCGTCGTACGCCGCCTGCAGCACCTGACCGCCGCTCGTGTCGTGCCGGAGGCCGTGCAGAAGCCCGGACGCGGTGGGCAGGTTCGGGGTGCGTTCACCGTCGAGGAACGGCAGGAACGTCGCCCCGCCGCCGGGCTCGACCGCCTCACGGTCCAGGCCGAGCAGCGCCGCCACGCGGTCCACCGCGAGCGTGCAGTTGAGGGTGCAGGCCAGGGGCAGCCAGTCGCCGCGCGCATCCGCGAAACCGGCCACCGTGCCGGACGGGTCCGCCGGACGCTCCCGGGACACCGCGTACACCGTCCCCGAGGTGCCGAGGCTCAGCACCGGAGTGCCGGGCCGCAGCCCAAGACCGAGCGCGGCCGCCGCGTTGTCACCCGTACCAGCCGCCACCAACACGCCCTTGGAGAACGGCAGTTCCGCACGCCCTCGCACCGTCCCCGCGACCTCGCCGGGCCGCACCACGCGTGGCAGCAACGCCGGGTCGAGGCCGACGGCGGACAGCACGTCGGTGTCGTACGACTCTGTGGCGGCGGCCCACCAACCGGTGCCGGAGGCGTCGCCGCGGTCGGTGGTCGCCTCGCCTGTCAGACGCTCGGTGAGGTAGTCGTGCGGCAGCCGCACCGCCTTCGTCGCGGCCGCGGCCTCCGGCTCGTGCTCGCGCAGCCACGCCCACTTGGGCGCCGTGAACGCCGGTGCGGGCACGCTCCCGATGCGCCCCGCCCACCACTGCGCGCCGCCCAACTCCTCGACGAGCCGGGCCGCCTGCGGCGCGGACCGTACGTCGTTCCACAGCAGCGCCGGCCGCACGGGGCGGCCGTCCGCGCCGAGCGTCACCAGCCCGTGCTGCTGCCCGCCCACCGAGACCGCCGCCGCCTCGTGCGCGGCGTCCCCGCACTGCCGCAACGCCTCGACCAGGGCCTCCCACCACTGCTCGGGGTCGCTCTCGCGTCCCGCACCCGAGGACACGGTGTGCGGCGCCTGCCCGCTCGCCACGACCCGCCCGGTGGCGGCGTCCACGACGAGCACCTTGGTGGACTGCGTCGAACTGTCCACGCCCACGACAAGAGGTCCATCGGCTGCTGACATGACGGCTCCGATTCGCGAGGCGGCCTACCCGGGGGCGCCCCGGTGTACGGCGGGGCGCCCCGGATACTAATGGGCTGTGTGCTGCGAAGAAACGGCGCACGCCTGAGCGTTGGGCAGCGGCGGAGCTGGACGTACCCCGCGGTGCCGTCCCGGGGGCCAGCCCCCGGACCCCCTCCTCAAACGCCGGAGGGGCTGAATTTCAGCCCCAGCCCGCCAAACTCAGCCCGTCCGGCGCTTGAGGACGAGCCCGAAGGGCGATCGGGGTCCGGGGCGGAGCCCCGGGAGCTGTCCGCAGGCCAGGCGGCGCCAGCCGCATATCGACACAGTCGGGAAGGGGCGGGGAGGGGAAAAGCACGCACCTCGCTGGGCCTGACGGATTGCTTTGCAAGGTGTGCGAGGGAATCGGCGGGGTGCGCGCGTCGCGCGAGACGCCGGTGCGGCGGCACCCCGCGTACCGAGGTGTCGCCGCGCCCGCCTTCAGTGACGTGTCCGCGCTCACGCCTCCCCGGCGGCCGCCGCCAGCGCCGTCGCCGGGTCGTGTGCCGCCGGGCCCGCCGGGGTCCAGCGGCCGCGTTCCTTGCGGTAGGGCCACCAGCGGCCGTCCCGGCCGAGGCGCAGCTGGGTGCGGGCGCCGGGCGCGGTCCAGCGGTTGCGGGTGGCGCGCAGGGCGGGCCGCTCGTCCTCGTCCCAGGCCGTCTCCAGCGCGGCACGCGCGCGTGCAGCCGATTCCGCCTGCGGCGTCCACTCCTCCTCCAGTACGGCGAGACCCGCCGCACCGCCCAACTGCCAGGCCCGCACGGCCAGTCGGAGCCCCTCCGTGTCGCGTTCCGTGCCCTCGGCGATGCGCGCGAGCACCCGTAGGTCCGCATCCGGCCCGGCGTCCACGGCGAGGCGCACCGCGTCCTCGGCGGTCGTCGGCGGCGCCTCGGGTGCGGTGGGCCCGTGGCCGGGCGCGAGCGCCTCCGTCAGCGTCCGGTGCGCCTCGGCCGCGGCCGCGACGGCCAGGAACTCCACGGCGGAGGCGTCCACTCCGGGCGCGGGCGCCTTCTCCGTGTCCAGGGACGGCGGCGTGCCGGGCGCCTCGGGCAGCACGGGGAGCGGCGGCAGCGGGGGCAGGATGCCGCCCGTCGCGTACGCCTCCTCGGCCGGCACCCCCTCGGCCGCCTCGGGCTGCCGGGGCGCGGCCTCCCCCTCAGGCTCGTCCTGCGCGGCCCGCGCGACGCTGCGTACCTGCAGCTCGTCGAGCAGCGCGCGCTCGCCCCGGCCGCGCAGCAGGAGCAGTACGAACGGATCCTGGTCGAGCAGCCGCGCCAGCTGGTAGGAGAGCGCCGCGGTGTGCCCGCAGTGGTCCCACGCGTCACAGGTGCACTGGGGCTCCAGGTCGCCGATGCCCGGCAGGAGTTCGACCCCGGCCGCCGCCGCGTCCTCCACGAGGTGCGGGGGCATCTCGCGGTCGAGGAGCGCCGCGATGTGCCCGGCCCGCTCGACGGCCATGTCGAGGAAGGTGTCCCACTCGTCCGCACTGAGCTGCTGCAACAGCACGTCGGAGCGGTGCCCGGTGCCGTCCCGGTCGTTCACCACGGCGGTGATCCGCCCCGGCCGCACCGACACCGCACCCACCGCCCCCGAACGCGCAAGCCTGCGGCCCGCCTTGAGCTGGGCGGTCTCCAGCGCGGTGTCCTCCAGCGCCTTCAGCCAGGCCTGCCCCCACCAGGTGACGGCGAAGCCGCGCCCGTGCGCGGGCGGAAGCGCCGCGAACGTCCGCTCCTCCGCACCCTGTCCAGGCCCGTCGTACGACTCGTCCCGCTCCTCGTAGCCGCCGCGCAGGCCGTCCCGCTCGTGTCCACCACTCATCGCGTGCCCCCTCGAAGCGCCACCAGATCGGCCAGTTCCGCATCCGTCAGTTCGGTCAGGGCCGCCTCGCCGGAGCCGAGAACCGCGTCGGCGAGCTCACGCTTGCGCTCCAGCATGGCCGCGATCCGGTCCTCGATCGTGCCCTCCGCGATCAGCCGATGCACCTGCACCGGTTGGGTCTGCCCGATGCGGTACGCACGGTCCGTGGCCTGCGCCTCCACGGCAGGGTTCCACCAGCGGTCGTAGTGCACGACATGCTCGGCCCGCGTCAGGTTCAGGCCCGTCCCCGCAGCCTTCAACGACAGCAGGAAAACAGGCACTTCACCGGCCTGGAACCGCTCCACCATCCGCTCGCGCCCAGCCACCGGCGTACCGCCGTGCAGGAACTGACTCGGCACCCCACGCGCCGCCAGATGCCCCTCGATGAGGCGCGCCATCTGCACGTACTGCGTGAAGACCAGGACGCTCGCGTCCTCGGCGAGGATCGTGTCGAGCAGCTCGTCGAGGAGTTCCAGCTTGCCGGAGCGCCCGGACACCCGTGGGCGCTCCTCCTTGAGGTACTGCGCCGGGTGGTTGCAGATCTGCTTCAGCCCCGTGAGGAGCTTCACGATCAGGCCGCGCCGCTCCATCCCGTCGGCCGCGGCGATCGCCGCCATCGTCTCGCGCACCACCGCCTCGTACAGGCCCGTCTGCTCCTTGGTGAGCGACACGGCACGGTCGGTCTCGGTCTTCGGCGGGAGCTCCGGCGCGATGCCGGGGTCGGACTTGCGGCGCCGCAGCAGGAACGGCCGCACCAGCCGGGCGAGGCGCTCGGCGGCGGCCGGATCGCCGCCGCCCTCCACGGCCTTCGCGTACCGGGAGCGGAACGTGCCGAGCCGGCCGAGCAGCCCCGGCGTGGTCCAGTCGAGGATCGCCCACAGCTCCGAGAGGTTGTTCTCCACCGGGGTGCCGGTCAGTGCCACGCGCGCGTGCGCCCTGATTCCGCGCAGCTCCTTCGCTGTCGCGGAGAACGGGTTCTTCACGTGCTGCGCCTCGTCGGCGACGACCATCCCCCAGGCAGCGCCCGCCAGTTGGGCCGCGTCGAGGCGCATCGTGCCGTACGTGGTGAGCACGAACTCGCCCGCAGCCAGGTCGTCGAGGCTGCGCGTGCTCCCGTGGAAACGGCGCACAGGGGTGCCCGGCGCGAACTTCCGGATCTCGCGCTCCCAGTTGCCCATCAGGGACGTGGGGCAGACCACCAGGGTCGGCCCGGCGGAGGCCTCGTCCTGCTGCCGGTGCAGGTGCAGCGCGATCAGTGTGATCGTCTTGCCGAGGCCCATGTCGTCCGCGAGGCAGCCGCCGAGGCCGAGCGAGGTCATCTGGGCGAGCCAGCCGAGGCCGCGCAGCTGGTAGTCGCGCAGCGTCGCCGCGAGCGCCGCCGGCTGCTCCACGGGCGCGGCCGTCTCGGGGTCCGCGAGCCGCTCACGCAGCCGTGCGAGCCACCCGGAGGGCTCGACCTCGACGCGCCGGCCCTGGACCTCCGTCGAGCCGGTGAGCGCCGCGCCGAGCGCGTCGACGGGGCTGACCTTGTGGTCCTGCTGGGCACGCGCGCGTTGTGCCTCTTCCGGGTCGAACAGCACCCACTGGTCGCGCAGCCGGACCACCGGGCGGTTGGCCTCCGCGAGCTGGTCGAGCTCCTCGCGCGTCAGCTGCTGATCGCCGAGGGCGAACCACCAGTTGAAGGTGAGGAGCGCGTCAGCGGACAGGAACGACGGCATGCCGTCACCGAAACCGCCGCCGTGGCCGGCATCGCCGGGAGTCTCCGCGTCCTCCGCCGGGCCGATCACCGCGCGCGCGGTCAGCTTCCGGGCCAGCTCGCGCGGCCAGTGCACGTCCACACCCACCGCCGCGAGCGTGCGCGACGCGGGCCCGAGCAGCTCCGTCACGTCCTCGTCCGCCAGCTCCACGGCGTCCGGCACGGCGGCGGAGAGCAGCGGCGCCAGCGGCGCCCACGCACGCGCGGCGCGGCGCAGCGCGAGGAGGGCGTCCAGACGCGCTCGCGGCCCGAACGACCGTGCCGCGGGCCCCGATTCGGCCCACACGTCGGCCGCGTCGGCGACCAGAGCGGGGTCGCTGACGCTGTGCATCTGCAGCACGGCACGGAAGGACCCGGGCGCCTCCTCCGCGCCCTCGCCGGTCAGCCCGGCGACCTCGACGCGCAGCGACACGCGTACGCCCGCGTCCTGCCCCGCCGCCACATCGGCCGCCCACTCCCGCTGCCCGGGCAGCAGCTGCGGCGCCTCGGCCGCGAACGCCCGCTGCCCGGCGGCCAGTTCGGCGGCGGGGGAGCGGGGCAGGGTGTCGGCCATCGCATCGAGGAAGGCGCGCAGCAGCCGCTCCGGGTCGGGGAGGAGCAGGGATTCGTGGGAGTGCGCGTCGCTGAGGGCCTGGGGTGCCGCGTGTGCCGTGGGTGGCATCGCGGCCGCCAGGTCGCGCAGCAGCCGCAGGTCGTCGGCGGTCAGCGGGCCGACGCGCCAGGCGTCGTGGTCGTCCGCCGAAAGGCCGGGCAACAGCAGTCCGCGCGCGACCAGTTGAAGCCCCCACAGGGCAGCGGCACCCCAGAACGCCGACGCGGAATCGGCCTCTTCAAGAGTGCGCGCCCGCGTCAGCACAGGGAGCGCTTCCCTTACGGACATGAACCGCGCGGGTACCCGTGCGAGCTCTACCGCTCCGGAGTCCGCGGGCAGGGCGACGGTCAGCTCCTCAACGGTGCCGATCCCGGCCGCCGGGGGATCCTGGCCGTCGCTGTGCCAGAACGCCACACGGCCGGTTCGGGCCGGGTCTCCCGGCAGAAAAACGGCACTACAGAAGGAGAGTTCAAGGATCTCGGAGAGAGTGACTGCGGGTGGCCTAGGCACAGGGATGTCGAATTCCTCAAATTTGACTACCGAGCGAGTCGCCGAGGGTACTCCGTCACACCCCCGCCAGGCGAACGGTTCCGCTGTGATGGTCATCACTGTGCGTCCCGGGGTGCGGCAGACCGCACCGCGCACCCCCGAAAAGCCCCCCTTCGCGCACGGGTGGTGGCGCCATGGTTGCGCATGGTCACACATACGTAGGTTCGAGTAGGGCTACCGCCCGTCCAGCCGCCCATCGTGCAGCCCACCTCACCCATCCACGCGGCACACGCCAATGGCCATCCTCATAGGCCGCGGCCAGTCGCTTCAGTTCACGCAGACCGGAGTCGCCCCATGTCGCAGACCAGCCTGGCGGAACCCGAGGGAGAGCTCGCAGGAGCGCTGCCCGATGCGGGCGCGGGCAGGCAACAAAGCCCGGAAAAAACAGGCGCACGCGCGGGAGAGGGCGGCGAGCCGAGCGGCAGCGAATTCGCGCCCCTGCTGCGCACCGTGCGCGAACAAGGCCTCCTGGAGCGCAGGACCGGCTGGTACACCCTGAGCATCGCCGCCAACGCGCTGGCGCTCACCGCGATCGTCGCCGGCCTGTTCGCGGCCGGGGGCAGCTGGTGGACGCTGCTCCTCGCCGTGCCGCTCGCCGTGTTCTCCGCGCGAACGGCCTTCATCGGCCATGACGCCGGGCACAGCCAGATCACCCGCGGCCGCCGCGCGGGCCGGGCCATCGGCCTGATCCACGGCAACCTCCTCCTCGGCATGAGCGCGGCCTGGTGGAACGACAAGCACAACCGGCACCACGCGAACCCCAACCACCTGGAGAAGGACCCCGACGTCACCCCCGACGTCCTCGTCTTCGCCACCACACACGCGCAGGGACGGACCGGCCTGCACGGCTGGCTCACCCGCCACCAGGCCTGGCTGTTCTTCCCGCTCTGCCTGCTCGAAGGCCTCAACCTCAAGGTGCAGGGCCTCCGCGATCTGCGCCGCCAGACACCCCGCGAACGGGCCGTCGAGGGACCCCTGCTCCTCGCCCATGTCGCCGCGTACACGGCACTGCTCCTCACGGTCCTGTCCCCGGGCAAGGCGATCGCGTTCGCCCTCTTCCACCAGGCGCTCTTCGGCCTCCACCTGGGCATGGCCTTCGCGCCCAACCACAAGGGCATGGAGATGCCCGACGGGACGGGTGAACGCTGGGGCCACCTGCGCCGCCAGGTCCTCACCTCGCGCAACATCCGCGGCGGCGCACTCACCGACTGGTTCCTCGGCGGCCTCAACTACCAGATCGAGCACCACCTCTTCCCGAGCATGCCCCGCCCCCACCTCTGCCTGGCCCAGCCCCTCGTCCGCGCCCACTGCCGTCGCCTCGGCCTCCCCTACGCCGAGACCGGAGCCGTCGACTCCTATCGGCAGGCCCTCCGGCACCTCCGGGAGGTCGGGGAGCCGTTGCGGGCGGAACGCTGAGGCGGGGCGGGGCGACGCCGGCGCTCCGGTGGCTCCGGGGAGCCGGTGGCTCACGGTCGGGGGACCCGGGGGCGCGTCAGGGTCGGATCAGGGTCAGGTCAGGGTTCCGGACACTCGACAGCAGGGGGACCTCCGGAGGGAGACTGGAACCAGGACGTGCTCGGGCCCGTTCTCCGTACGAAGGCGGCTTCGGCCGCACTGAGACGGCATCGGCCGTACGAAGGCGGTAGTGGCCCCAGGAAGGCGGCCGCGGTCGTACCGAAAGCCGCATCGGACACGAGGCGGTACGCAGAGAACGCGGCACCGGGCGGACGTCCCCAGGGCCGCAGAGGAGGCGACGTCATGTCGAACAACGCGAAGATCGCCATCGGGGGCGTGGCGCTCGGCCTGTTCCTGTGGATCTGGCTGCCGCTGTGGGCCGTGGTGCTGATCGTCGTCGGCGTACCCGCCGCGGCGTATCTCACCCTCGACCCGTCCCAGCGCCGCAGACTCCGTCGCGCACGGCGTCGCGAGATCGGGCGGTGAGGAAGCACGTGGTGATGGGTCGGGTGCTGCACGGACGAGTCGGGTGCTGATGGGGCGGGCGGCCGGATGACGAGCGGTGCCGCTTTCGCTTTCGTGCGCCACGGGGACGGGCTCCGCTACCACTTCGAGAGGGCCGGCGAGCGCCATGGCCGGCCCGCCTATCGCCGAACCGACGGAGTGGTGTGGTGCGCCTGGGCGCCGGACGAGGGCTGGCACTGCGAGATCGCCGGCGGCTCGTCACGGCCCACCCCGTGGGCAGCACCGGCAACGAACCCGAGCCGCCCGCCACGGTCTGGCGCAGCTTCAAGGACGACCGCTCCTACCTCTACGACCTGCGTCCGGCAGAGCCCTGTCGAGCCACGTAGGCACTGAATTGCACCACGGAGATCCTGTGACAACGCGCTCCTCGTAAAAGGAGTTGCCCACCCGACGCCCCACCCGCACCATGTCCTCCATGACTTCCGGAAAGGAGGCCCAGCGGTCCCACGGTGATCGCTGATGGCCACACCCGCATCCACACCCGCATCCCCTCAGCCGCAACGACCGCAGCAGGCCTCGTCGTCCGCCCCGCAACCCCTCACGCCGGGCTGGCTCAGCGCCCACTTCGACCCGCTGCCGTTCCCGGCCCGCGCAAGCGCCCTGGCCCGCTACGCCAGAGCCCTCACCCCGGCCGCCTACCAATCCCTGCACCGCGCCCTCGACAAGGGCACCGACCATGAACGGCACAGGGCACTCTTCCTCGCGGTCGCCCGCCGTGACCTGCCCACCGTTGCCGCCGCCCTGACCGACCCCGCGCTGCGCCGCCGAGCCCTGTCCGCGGCGATCCGCCTCCCCGTAGCCGAACAAGCCCTGGAACAACTGGCGTTGAGCCCCCTTCGGGCCGTACGCCACGACACGTACCGAGTCCTGAAGCACAGCCGTCGCAGGGCCCTGGCTGACGCCCTGCTGCCCAGGGTGCACGAGCGGTACGGCGACGACGACGCGGCCCGGCTCCTGACCGCCTGTCCAGCCTCCACCGCCGACAGGTGGCTGCCGCGACTCGACCCACCGCACGGCGTTCTGCGCACCCTGGCGCGCACGGCACCCGTCGCGGTCGCCCGGCTCCTCGCGGACATGCATGCCCGCATCGAGCCGCACGACCGGCGCGCCCGGTACGCGTTCGACCGCGCCCACAGGCCCCTCGCCTGTCTCGCGGCCCGGCGTGATCCGGACGCCGGTCTCGTCCTGGTGTGGGCGGCGCCGCACCTGCTCGAAGGCGAGGCCGTGCTGTCCGTGCTGCGCCGGCCCGCAGCCGTACTCGAAGCACTGCGCGCGGCGCCGGAGCAGCGGCGGAAGCAGCAGGAGGAAGACCACGGCGGCTCTCCTCGCGCCGAACTGCCCGTTCCTCCGGGCCCGTTGCCGCGGTCCGTCCGCAAGGCGCTGCTGCACCTGTCGCCCGACGACCTCGCCGACTTCGCGGAGCGCTGCACGGAAGGGGCCCGCCGCCTCGGCTTCCGGCAGCGGTACGAGGTGGCGCCGGACGGGCTCCTCACGCTGCTTCCGCCCGCCGAACGCCGCCGCGTCATCACCCGCAGGGCGGAAGGCCGCCGCAACGGCCTCGGCGCGCTGTCCATCACCGCCCTCGCCGCTCTCGCACCCGAAGACCGCGCAGAACTGACCGCCGCAGACCACGACGGCCGGACCCGCGGCCCGCGCATCGCCAGCCGCCGCGCCGTGGCCCTGCCCCTGGACCAGGCCGAGCCGATCCTCCTCGACCTCGCCGCACAACACCGCCTCCACGACTGTGCGCTCGCCTGGCCTGCCCTCCTCGCCTGCGCGGAACTCAACGGCGACCCGCAGGAGTTCGTCCGCATCGCGACCGCCTGCGAACGAGCCTGGCACGACCGGGACGAGATCCGACTCCGTACGCTCACCCAACTCGCCGGAGCCCCACGGCACCTGCTCGCCGCGCTGCCCAGGAAGGTCCTTCGGGACGCAGCGCTGACCGCGGTCCAGTCCGGCGACACCTCACCCGCCACCCTCCTGGAGGCGGACCGGCTGCTGCGCCGCGCCACCGTGGTCGCGGCCGACCGCGACGACCACGAGAACGCCGCCCATGGCGTCGAGTTGCTGTGCGAACTCCTCAACGACCCACGACACCCGTCACATCCGCAACCCGCCACACACCCACCGCGCCGTCACGGCGACCGTCACCGAGCCGGAACCGTACCGGCCCTGCCCATCGACGCAACGACAGCGCGGGCCGCCTGGGAGGCAACAGCGCCACGCACCCGCGACACCCCCACGCTGTGCGTGCCGCTCGCCGAACTCCTCGCGCCCCACCTCCCGCACCTGCCGGAACTCGACGACCGCGTGCACCACATCGCCCTGCACGCGGACGACCCGACCCTCGCCGCGCGCGCGGCCGAAGCCTGGGTCACGCCCCGTCGACTGCGCGAGCAACGCTGCGCGGAACTCCTCGCCCACGACCCGTCGTACGCCTCCGTACCGCGCATCCTGCACACCGTCACCACGCGCCGCACCGACCTCCTGGATCACGTCATCGCAGCAGCGGCGCACGGACTCACCGGGCACCTCCGCCCACGCCCCACTCCCTGGGCACCGCGCATCACGCCCGCCACGATGGGCCGCTGGCTGCCCGAACAACGCAGTGCCCAAAATCAGCACTACGCGCGCGTGGCCCAGGACGAAACAGCCCCACTGCTCACGAGAGCAGCCGGCGCCTCCCAACTCCGCGCCCGCGACCTGCTGACCACCCTCGCCGCCGACGCCCCACAACCTGTCGCCGCAGCGGCACTCACCGCCCTCGGCGCCACCGACGAACCACCCGCGGACCAGCACGAGTTGCACGCCTTGCTCCTGCGGCACGCGGGCACGGGCGGCGTCCGCGGACGCGCCGCCATGGCCGCACTGCGCCGCCTGCTCGGCACCCGACCCGCCGACGAGGCCATCGCGCTCCTGAGCGGAGTCCTCACCACACCGGGCTCACCGGTCGGCAGCCGCAAGGAAGCCGCCCGCGCCCTCGGTGAACTCCCCGACGCCGGCGCCTTCGACGCCCTCCTCGCGGCCTGGGACACCGACGGCCAACACCGTGACGTGCGGGCCGCCCTCGCCCCATTCCTGGTACCTCGGATCGACCGCCCGGACATCGCCGACCGCCTGGCCGCCCACCTGACCGAGCCCGCGATCCGTGAAACCGTGCTCCACGCGCGCGTGCAGCACGATTCCGCGACTGTCACGCCACCGTCCGCCACCTACCTGGCCTTCCTCATCCGGCTCTTGCATCGCCGTACGGACACGGACCGTGAGACCACGGTCGCCATCTGCCGGGTGCTGCCGAACCGGTGCGCTCCCGACACGGAAGCCGCGCTGCAAGCCCTGGCGGAACTGATCGCCGACCCGGCCCGCGAGCCTGAGGTGTGGGGTGCGGCGGCGGAGGCACTGGGACGCTTCCCGAGCGAGGGAACAGCGGCCCGCAGGGTGCTCCTGCCGCTGTGGAACGAACTCCGCACACGGGCGGGCACAGCAGGGCCGGGAGACGGTCCCCCTGCGCACGACGGTATGCCGCCCGGATCGCACCGCGCTGACGCCCTACGCCGCCTCGCCGCCTGCGCGGACACCATCCAGAACGCTTCTCGCCACGGTCACGCAGCTGGCCCCGGTGCGGACCCTGACTCCGGTGCGGACTCCGGATCCGGTGGGGACACTGGCTCCGGTGGGGGCTGGGGCGAGGTGGTCGACGGCCTCGCCGACGCCTTGGAGGCCGTCGGCCTGCATGAGCGCGCAGTGCGACTGCTGCGGGGCGCTCTGGTGAGTGCCCTGCAGCGCGGTTGGCACTACCAGCCGGAACGCTGGGACCGCCTGCTGAGCACCGTCGAAGAACGCCAGCCCCTCCCCGGTCCCTTGTCACTACCGGCCTCCGCACCTGCTTCGGCCCCCGCCGCCCTCCCGGCCGCCACGGACCCAGCCCTCACAGCGGTACGAGACCTACGCGCACGCGGTACCAGCGCAGCAGCACAGCTCGCCGTCGAGCTCGTACGATCCTGCGGCGAACGCTCTTCCTGGCCGCCCGCATGGCGCGCCGAACTCGACGCGCTGCGGCGCCACCCGGACGCGGAGACATCGGCCGAGGCGCTGCTGGTGGATCCCGGCGCCGACTGACGGGGGCGCCATGCGCCAGCAGCCTGGGCCGCCCTCAAGCAGGCCGTACCGCCATCTTGTCCAGGGCCTCGAGGAGCGCGGGCAGTTCAGGGCCCCGGCCCACCGGCAGCACCTCGCCGGGCTCTTCGTCGAGCAGCACGAATGCGATGTCGTCGGTCCGGGCGACCAGGGACCAGCCCGGACCGTCGGCCCGCAACGTACGCGCCTCCTGTGTGGCGAACGCCGACCGCACGCGACCGAGGGGAGGCGGCGCATCCACGTACCCTCGCGCCTCCTCCAGCACGCGCCGCACCCCGCTTACGCGTTGAGCCGTCTCAGCGCCTACGGATCGAGCCTGCTCTGCGGCACCGTCCGCGCCTTCGGGTCCCTCTACGCCTTCGGTACCGTCCGCGTCTTCGGCCTCGGAACCTGCATCGGGCCCGGCCCCGGCCCTCTCCTTGTCCTCGGAGGCGGTGCCCACGGTGTGCGGGGCCTCCGCCGCGGCCTCGGCGTCGGCCTCGGTGTCCGGCCCGGGCTCAGCATCGGGCTCGGCGTCGGCCTGGGCCTCGGCGCCGGGCTCGGAGTCGGGGGTCTGAGAGGCGACGACCCCGGGTTCCACCGACTCCGAGTCGCTCTCCACGTTCTCAAACTCCGAGTCGTCTATCTGTGCCCGCCAAGTCGCCCACTGGAGGGCTATCTCGTCCGCGCCGAGGCGCCGTTGGGCAGGCCCCCACGTGCTCGTGTCCGGTGGCGTGAGCACGCGGACGCCGGAGTCGTCGTCCTCGTCCGGCTCCGGGTCGTGCGGGGCGGGCACGCCGGGGGCGGCGACAGCCACGGCCAGCGGCCAGCCCGGCAGCGCGACCACGACGGTACGGTCGTCCGGCGAGAGGTCGTACTCCATGCCGCAGTCCCACGAGGCGATCGCCACGGCCACGAGGGACACGTCGTCCACGACCACCGTCCACCGCGCGCCGTCGACGTCCTGCCCGAGCACGAGTCCGTACCCGTCGGCGACCGGGGTGAGGCCGAGCGCTCCGCACGCCTCCGGATAGTCGTCGCCGAGCACGCTCGGGAACTTCGCGGGCGTCAAGAGCACCGCTGTGAGCACAAACAGCGCGTCGTCGTCGGCGGCGACGGCCTCGCCCGTCCCGGCCATGGCATCCTCCACATCGCTTCGTCCGTCGGCGCACCTTAACGAGCGGGTAACTCGCGCGTCGAGACTCGGTGATACGGAAAGTGGCTCGTCGGCGCGCTGATCCTCTCCGTTCGCCGGCGCCGGGGGGAGTCGTGCCGGCGCCGGTCGGTGTCAGGCGTCCGGAACGGCCCGCTCCATGGCAGGCAGGTCGAGGAGGGCTCGCGCCACCGCCTCCGGTGACTCGCCGCGCTCCCTGGCCAGGTTGAGGATCGCGCGCGTGGCGAGTTCGCTCACTCCGAAGGAGAGCGCCTCGGGCGAGACCCAGCCCGCGGCCTCGTCCATCCGGTCGTGGTCGTCGGCCGCCGACGCGGATATGTAGGTCGCTGCCGCCTCGAAAAGGTTGTGCGTGGTCTTGGCCTTGGGGTGTTCACTCCTGGCCGCTGTGCGTGCGGTGCCGCCCGAACCGCGTCCGTCCGGCCGGAAAATGCTGCGGATCCTGTCGTACATCTGCTGATCCCCTTCCCCCTGTGCGGTTCAAGCCCGCGCGTTCCGCGTGTGGTCGGCTGAGTCCTGCCGGACCGCGCGAGCCAAGAACCTGGTGTCCTCGTCAACGTACGACATCATGTGCCAACCCGAACTGGCCAGCAGAGGGCGCAAGTTGGCCTCCTCCCGAAGGTCGTCCGAGGTCAACTGGCGTCCCTGGCGGGCTGCGAGTGCCGCGCGCCCGATGGGGTGGAAGAGCGCGAGCTGCCCACCGGGGCGTACGACGCGAGCCAACTCACGGAGATTCTCGGCCGGTTGCGGCAGGTGCGCGATCAGGCCTGCGGCGAAAACCGCGTCCAGTGAGCCCGTTCGAATCGGCAGCCGCGACACGTCCGCGCGCACGAGCTGACCGGCGCGATCCCGGCCCGCCTCCGCCGCTGCGTCCAGCATCTCCGCTGTCAGGTCCGCTCCCACGACCAGGCCGTCCGCGCCCACGGCGGCGCGCAGCGCGGGCAGTGCACGCCCCGTGCCGCAGCCCGCGTCGAGGACGGCGGCGCCGGGGCGCAGGCCGAGCTCCGCGACCGCCGCTTCGTACGCCGGCCCGTCGTCGGGGAAGCGGGAGTCCCAGTCGGCGGCCCGGACCGCGAAGAACTCCTGGACCCGCGCAGGGTCGTACTCCTTGAACTGCCGTCCTCGGCCGTCTTTCTCGCTCATGTGTTCATGATGGCGCAGCCCACTGACAACGGCGCCCGCCGACGGCCAGCAGCGGCAAACCTGTGGATAACTCTCCCTCGTACGTCCGTGCGGTGCGCATGTTCGACCCTTGCTCGGTCGTTCAGGAACATCTCCGCGTCATATTCCGCCAGCTTGCGAACTGCGCCCCCCGCGCGCCCCCTTCAGGTCTAACCTCCCTGAGCCATGGGACACCTGGACCACGCCGCCTTCGGCTGGCTGACCCCCGTGCTGTCGTACGTCATGGCGTGCATCGGCGCCGCCCTCGGGCTGCGCTGCACCGTCCGCGCCCTGGCCGCCACCGGCCGGGCCCGCCGCAACTGGCTGATCACCGCGGCCTCCGCGATCGGCACCGGCATCTGGACGATGCACTTCGTCGCGATGCTCGGGTTCAGCGTCAGCGGCACCGAGATCCGCTACGACGTGCCGCTGACCGTGCTGAGCCTTCTCGTCGCGATGCTGGTCGTCGGCGGCGGCGTCTTCGCCGTCGGCTACGGCCGCGACCGGGGCCGCGCCCTCCTCGTCGGTGGCCTCACCACCGGCCTGGGCGTCGCGAGCATGCACTACCTGGGCATGGCCGCGGTCCGCCTGCACGGCTCCGTCGACTACGACCCGCTGCTCGTCGCACTCTCCGTCGCGATCGCCGTCGTCGCAGCGACCGCCGCCCTGTGGGCGGCGCTCAACATCACCTCACCACTCGCCGTGGCCGCTGCCTCCCTGGTGATGGGCGTCGCCGTCAGCAGCATGCACTACACCGGAATGATGGCCGTGAACGTGCGTGTCGACCCGTCGAGCGCCGCCCTCCCCGGAGCCACCGCGATGCAGTTCGTCTTCCCTCTCGCCGTAGGCCTCGGCTCCTACCTCTTCCTCACCTCGGCCTTCGTCGCGCTCTCCCCGACAGCCGTGGAACACGAGGCATCGGCCTCCGCCCAACGACCGGCCGAAAGCGCCACCGCCCACTGATCCGCCCCGGTGGCCGCAGACCCCATCCACCACGGCCCGAGCGAGGAGGCCATGCGCACACCCCGCCGCACATCCGGCCCCAACTCCCCCTCCGAGGAAACCACTTCACCGCCCGCACAGTCGACGGGCGTCGAACCGGCCTCCGAGTCCAACCCGCCCCCGCAATCCGGCCGCCGAGCGCACGCGGGCCGCCCCGCAGAAGAGGACCAGGAGCAGCCATCCCCTGCTGCCGCCGACCGGCCCACGACGCCACAACCACCATCACGCACGCGTGCGTCACGATTCCGGCTCCGCCCCCGCACCGTGCGCGCCAAAGTCGTGTCCCTGCTCATGGTGCCCGTCGTCTCGCTGCTCGCCCTGTGGGCGTACGCCACCGTCACCACAGCCCAGGACATGGCCCGCCTCAGCCAGGCACAGCGCATGGACAGTCACATACGCGCGCCCATCGACGCCGCCGTCACCGCACTCCAGGCGGAACGCCGCGCCGCCGTCAGCTACGCCACGAAACCGGGCACACAAGCAGCCACCGAACTCCAACAGCGGTCAGCAGCCACCGACCGTGCCGTCGACCGACTGAGCCTAGCCCCCGGCCACACCGTCGCCGACGGCAGCGACCTCCCACCCGAAGTGACCCAGCGCCTCACCGACTTCATGGCACGGACAGACGAACTCACCGCACACCGCAAGGGAATCCGCGACCGCGACAACAACTGGAACGACGCATACGAGCAGTACACCTCCACCATCACCACCGCGTTCGGCGTCACCGGAGCCCTCACCGGGATCCACGACCCCCAACGCGCCTCCCACGCGCGCGTACTGCTGGAAATCGCCCAGGCCGCCGAGATGACAGCCCGCCAGGACACCCTGCTCACCTCCGCCCGCCTGACCGGCACCCTCGACGGCACACGCCTGCACGCCTTCATCGGCGCCATCGAAACCCGCCGCACCCTCACCGGAACCGCCGCACACGACCTGCAAGCAGCCGACCGGCAGGCCTGGCGCGAACTGCAGAGAACCAGCGCCTACCGCGACGTGCGCCAAACCGACGACGGCGTCTTGACCGCCTCCAGCCCCGCGAAGGCGTACGCGGCCGTCAGCGGCATGAAGAGCGAAGCAGCCTACAAGACCGTGGCCGAGGGCCTCCGCGCCATCGAGAGCGACGCACGGAGCGACGCGGTGAGCCGCGCCGACCCGCTGCCCCGCGGCGCGCTCTCCCCAGCCGGCGCCGCAGTCCTCCTCGGCCTCCTCGCGGTCGCCGCGTCCCTCGTGATCTCCGTACGCATCGGACGCGGCCTCGTCGTCGAACTCGTCGACCTCCGCAACAGCGCCCTGCAGATCGCCCGCCACAAACTCCCGCAAGCCATGCGCCGGTTGCGCGCCGGCGAAGAGCTCGACGTCCACGCGGAAGCCCCGCACGGCCCCGCCTCCGACGACGAGACGGGACAGGTCGCAGAAGCGCTCAACACCGTGCACCGCGCGGCGCTGCACGCCGCCGTGGAGCGCGCCGAGCTCGCCGACGGCATCTCCGGAGTCTTCGTCAACCTGGCCCGCCGCTCCCAGATCCTCGTGCACCGCCAACTCAACCTGCTCGACGCCATGGAGCGCCGCGCCGACGACCCGAACGAACTCAGCGACCTGTTCCGGCTAGACCACCTCACCACGCGCATGCGCAGGCACGCCGAGAGCCTGATCATCCTCTCCGGCTCACCCCCTGGCCGCGCCTGGCGCGCCCCCGTACCTCTGACCAACGTCGTCCGCGCCGCCGTAGCCGAAGTCGAGGACTACGCCCGCGTGCAGGTCGAACACTTCCCGGAAGCAGCGGTCGTCGGGTCCGCCGTCGCCGACGTCACCCACCTTCCTGGCCGAACTCGTCGAAAACGCAACCCAGTTCTCCCCACCGCACACCCGAGTCCGCATCAGCGGCGAACCTGTCGGCAACGGCTACGCCCTCGAAGTCGAGGACCGCGGCCTCGGCATGGGCGCAGAGCGCCTCGACGCCGCCAACCGCCGCATCGAGCAGTCAGGCGCCCTCGACCTGTTCGACAGCGACCGCCTCGGCCTGTTCGTCGTCAGCAGGCTCTCCGCCCGCCACAGCATCAAGGTCCACCTGCGGACCTCACCGTACGGAGGCACCACAGCCGTCGTCCTGCTGCCGACCGCTCTCCTCAATCAGGCACAAGCCGGCGCGGAAGGGCAGACCCGAGCCCTTGAGAACACAGCGCACGGAACAAGCATCACCTACGGCAGCCGAGAACTCGGCGAAAACCGCCTCCACGCGCGCGTGCCGGAACCGAGCCAACCGACCGTCCGCCCCAAAACAACCACCCTCACGCTGCACACCAGCACCAGCACCAGCAGCTCTGAGCCCGTCCCCGACTCCAAGGGCCTCCCGCGCAGGGTGCGCCAAGCCAGCCTCGCCCCTCAGCTCCGCGAGCAACCCCCAGACGCCCCACCCGAGCCACCGCTTCCCGAACCCTGGGAACGCACCCCGGAACAGGTCAGAGCGCGTATGACGGCCTACCGCGACGGCTGGGACCGAGGCGGTGGCCGCCCACCGGGAAGCCCCGGAAGCCAGCTCCCGCCCACACGCGGAGACAGCCACGAAGGAGACCGAACGTGATCGACCAAACCGGCCACAGAGACGCCGACGCCACCGGCCAACTCGACTGGCTCCTGGACGACTTGGTGACCCGCATCGCCGACGTACGCCACTGCGTGATGCTCTCCAGCGACGGCCTCGCCATCGGCTCCTCGCACACACTCCGCCGAGACGACGCCGAACACCTCGCGGCCGTCGCATCCGGCTTCCACAGCCTCGCCAAAGGTGCGGGCCGACACTTCGGCGTCGGGGGAGTGCGACAGACCATGGTCGAAATGGATCAGGGCCACCTCTTCATCGCCGCCGCCGGAGACGGCTCCTGCATCGCCGTACTGAGCACCGCCGTCGCCGACATCGGCCTGATCGCCTACGAGATGGCCCGCCTGGTCAAACGCGTCGGCGAGCACCTCCATACCCCACCTCGGCACACAGAACAGCCACCCGCCGCACGATGAGCAGGGAAGGCGGCCGTCACACATGAACACTGAGGAGGGCCCCGAGTGACCGCAGACGAGGGCCCCGAGGGCACCGGCCGCCCCCGGCCCGGCAGCCACTGGTACGACGCAGAGGCCGGCCCCGTCGTCCGCCCGTACGCCATGACCGGCGGACGCACCGACCCCGGCCCGAACGCCGCGCACTTCGACCTCATCGCCCTCGTCGCCCTGGACACCGGCGCCCCTGCCCCGGGCGCCGACACCTTCCTCGGACCGGAGCACCGCGCGCTGCTCGAACTCTGCCGCGTAGAAGCCCAGTCGGTCGCCGAACTCGCCACGGACGCCGACCTTCCCGTAGGAGTCGTCCGCGTCCTCCTCGGCGACCTCCTGAACCGAGGCTGCATCCGCATCAGCCGCCCCGTACCGCCCGCACACCTACCGGACGAGCACATCCTGCGCGAGGTCATCGACGGCCTGCGCGCCCTGTGAGGCGAAACGCCCACTGCGGAGCCCATACCTGCCCCCATATAGGAACGACTTGGACGCGCAGCGGTCAGAACACACAATCCCCGGTCCTGGCCCCCGAGCAAGAGCCCCCGGCCCCGATACTGCTGCCCACCCAGACTTCACCCCCCACCGAAGGAAGCCGCCGCCCCTCAGCAACCGTCACCGCGCGTGTGGCGAACGCCCGTCACGCGCGGCACGTACCCGACTCCCCGCACCCCCTGAGAGAAGTGACCATGGCCCCCGAGCGCCTCTACGCCGACAGCGGCGACTCCACCGCGCTGGCCCTGAAGATCCTCGTCGCCGGCGGATTCGGCGTGGGAAAAACCACTCTGGTCGGTTCCGTCAGCGAGATCCGGCCACTGCGGACTGAGGAACGCCTGAGCGAAATAGGCGAGTTGGTGGACGACACCGCGGGCGTGGACCGAAAGTCCACCACTACCGTCGCCATGGACTTCGGAAGGATCACCATCAGAAGCGGACTGTCCCTGTACCTCTTCGGCACACCGGGACAGGACCGCTTCTGGTTCCTGTGGGACGAACTCTCGTACGGAGCCCTCGGTGCGGTCGTACTCGCGGACACCCGGCGCCTGGAGGACTGCTTTCCCGCAGTCGACTTCTTCGAGCACCGGCGCATCCCCTTCGTGGTCGCCGTCAACTGCTTCCCTGCAGCGCGCAGTTACGGAGCCCACGACGTCTCCCGCGCCCTCGACCTCGACCCCGGCACACCCGTCGTCCTCTGCGACGCCCGCGACCGCGACTCGGGAAAGGAAGTGCTGATCAGGCTCGTCGAGTACGCAGGGCGAATGCACACCGCCCGGCTCCTCGACAGCGTCGCCCAACCCTGACGCACGACACCCCGCCACCAGCGGCTTCCGACACCACTCGGTCCCCGCTCAATCCGCCACCCCACCCTCAGCGGACACCTTCTCGATCCGCACCCGCACCAGCAGTTCACCCGGCACACCATTGCGCGCACCGAACTCCTCGGCACGCTCCGGGCCCATGTAGCGAGCGGCGATCCGCGTCGCCGCCTCACGCACCTGCCCCAACTCCTCGATCAACTCCGCCCGCCCCTGTATCACCACGTACGCGAACGGCGGCCGGTCGTCGTCCACACACAGGGCGACCCGGCCGTCCCGTGCGAGATTGCGGCCCTTCACCGTGTTCTTGCCCGTGTTGAAGATCAGGTGCCGGTCACCGTCAAGGACGAACCAGACCGGGGAGACGTGCGGCGACCCGTCCGCGCGTACGGTCGACAGCTTCCCGGTACGGGTCCCATGTGAGACAAATGCCTGCCATTCAGCGTTAGTCATCTTCTGTGCCATGTCCCCATCCTGTCTTGCCCGCAGCGCGACGGTGGGGAAGGCTGGCGAGCAACGGATGAACGGGGAGGTCCGAATCATGGCGCAGAACACCGGACTTGGCTGGTTGCTGGACGATCTGACGAAGCGCGTCGAGCACGTACGGCACGCACTGGTCCTGTCCAACGACGGCCTGGTGACAGGGGCGAGTTCAGACCTCCAGCGGGAGGACGCCGAACACCTGGCCGCGGTCTCCTCCGGACTGCACAGCCTGGCCAAAGGCTCCGGACGCCACTTCGGCGCCGGCAACGTACGCCAGACCATGATCGAGTTCGACGAGGCGATCCTCTTCGTGACAGCTGCCGGCGACGGCAGCTGCCTGTGCGTCCTGAGCTCCGACGAAGCCGACATCGGACAAGTGGCGTACGAGATGACGCTGCTCGTCAACCGCGTCGGCGAACACCTCGGCGTCGGCACACGCCACCGTCCACCCGCCGTCGACCTCTGAAAGCCCACGAATCCGAACGCGCCCGCCCCGCACGACCCGCCCGACCTGCGGCGACGGCCCGCTCGGAGCGGCGACAGAGGACCGGCGGAAGCAGCCGGAACCGGCCGGCCGCCAGAGTTATCCACAGGCCGAGCGGCCCGAGGCACGTCCGGGCTACGGTCTTCACCGAGAGTAGTCAGAGCGATCCGACCTCACGGGGGAGACCACCATGACCGGAAAAGCCGTACCCACCAAGCCAGTTCAAGCCCTCACAGCGTCCTACGCGCCCAGCCGCGCAGCCATCGACCTGGGCCTGAAACGCACTGAGCTGCTCCTGGCCGTCCAACTCGGCCTGGTCCGCACCACCGCAGGCCAGGATCCCGGGCGTTGGCGCATCCCCAGGGCAGAGATCGAACGACTCCAGTCCGCCCAAGGATTCCCCGACACACTGCGTGAACGCGTCAAGCTCGTCGGTACCACCGAAGGCGCCGAACTCATGGGCATCACCCGCGACCGCTTCACCAAACTCGCCCGCCTCGGCTTCCTCACCCCGGCCAAGTTCTACCTGAACCGATACCGCACGCTCGTATGGCTCTATCTCGCCGACGACATCCGCCAGTTCGCGGAGGCCAACGCCTCGCTGCTCTCCGGCAAGGCACCCATCACGCTCCGGACCCGCCTCGGCGCGGGCGAGGACCGACGCGCCCGCAACTGGCGCGAACGCCACTGCGGCCACCTACTCCGCCTGGCCCGAGACCCCTGGCAGAGCGCAGCGGTGACGGCCTCGATGCTCGACCCCACCCAGGTCGCCGACATCGTGCCCGACCCGTACGAACGTGCCTACCTGAACCGCCTCCGCCCCGAGTCCACGACCCTGCCCGGCGCCCCGGACTCACCCACAGCACAAGCAGCCGCACGCGTCCTGCAAGCCGACGACCCGGACGAGATCCGCTGGCTGCGCACCACACTGACCCTGGGCATCGACGAGGCGAGGAACGAACGCCCGGCTCCACGACCGCGCGAAGCACCACCCAAGACACCGTCCAGCGCCCCCGATGCCCCGGCCCAAGCTTCCCCCTTGAACACCGCCACAGCGCCACAGAGCAACATCCCCCGAGGAGTTGAGCCCACGACCTCCACCCGCACACCGGCTCCGACGAGGCCCTTCGAGGACGCCTTGGAGCACTGCGACGGGCCAGACGACCCCGGCGGGGGAGTGGAGCGCGCACTGTGCGAAGCGCGAGGCGAACACCGAGACCAACGAGACCGAGAAGCGGCGCCCGCAACAGGACCGGCCCGACGCGGCCTCCTGGGCTGGCTCAGCCGCAGACAGGGTTAGGTCTTTCTTGCAGATCCCCTTGCTGGCCAGGTGAAGAGGGCGGCGACGTGCGCGCTGGCAGCTCCTGCCGCGCCTGTTGTCCAGGCGCTTTGGATCAGCGTTCCTCAACTTCGTCGGAGGGGAGGGCTGCGAACCATGAGCCCACCCCACTCTGCACGCTGGCGGACACATGAAGACAGACGGTTACGCCTCGCCGAAGGAGTCACTCTGAACGGTCTCGTGGAGGTCCTGGGCATAGTGCTCGATGGCCGGCCGGTACTCCGCGACGTTTGGATCGTCGCTCGTCGTGGCGACGAGGGTGAGGAGCAGTTCCATCGCGTCATGGTGGCGGCCCACGTTGAACAGGGCCATGGAGAGGAACGCCCTCAGGGCGCCGTTCTCCGGGAACTCCGCCGACGCGGCGGTCAGCGTCTCCACGGCCTTTTCGTACCTGCCGAGGACGCGGTAGGTGGATCCGAGTCCGAGCAGGGCGTTGGCGCGATCGTCGGTGGAGAGACCTCCGGGGATTCCGAGGGCTCGCCGGTAGTGCGGCACGGCTTCGGCTTCGAGGCCGAGAGTGTCGTGCACCCAGGCTGTCTGGTACGCGACTTGGGCGTCGTCGGGCAGTTTCTCGGCGAGAACGACGAGACGTTCCTTGGCTTCGGTCGGGTGACCGTTCTCCCGCAGCCGGACCGCGTCAGCGAGCCGGGTGTCTCGATCGTTCACGAAGCGCCTTCGGGCTGGTACCGACGGAACAGGCCCTCCTGCACGACAGAGACAAGGAGTTGACCCTGCTGGTCGTAGATGCGCCCGCGGGCGAGACCACGACCGCCCGTGGCGATCGGGGATTCCTGGTCGTACAGGAACCACTCGTCGGCTCGGAACGGGCGGTGGAACCACATGGCGTGGTCCAGCGACGCCATGTCGAAACCGCGCGGGCCCCACAAGGGCTCGACGGGGATACGTACAGCATCAAGGAGGGTCATGTCGCTCGCGTACGTCAAGGCGCAGGTGTGGACGAGCGGGTCGTCGCCGAGAGGGCCCACGGCGCGCATCCACACGGCGCTGCGCGGCTCGGCGTCCTGGACCTCGTCCTGGGTCCAGCGAAGCCGGTCGACGTAGCGGATGTCGAAGGGCTGGCGGCGGGCCATGCTCTCCAACTGCTCGGGCAGGGCGCCGAGATGGGCCCGGATCTCGTCGGTGACGGTCGGCAGTGTGTCAGGGGCGGGAGCGTCGATCCGCGGCGGCAACTGGTGCTCGAAGCTGCCCTGCTCGGCCTTGTGGAAGGAGGCAGTCAGGTTGAAGATCGTGCGGCCCTGCTGCACAGCGGTGACCCTGCGGGTGGTGAACGAGCGGCCGTCGCGAACGCGCTCCACCTGGTACACGATGGGCACACCGGGGCGGCCGGGGCGCAGGAAGTAGGCGTGCAGCGAGTGCACTGGCCGGTCGCCGTCCGTGGTGCGGCCTGCGGCAACCAGTGCCTGGCCGGCGACCTGCCCGCCGAAGACGCGCTGCAGCGACTCCTGAGGGCTGCGGCCGCGGAAGATATTGACCTCGATCTGCTCAAGGTCGAGCAGATCGACGAGTCTCTCTGCGGGGTTGGTGGTCATCAGGGGCTCCGGTGGGATCACGAGGGGCGTGGGGGGTG
>NZ_JAVIFW010000006.1 GCF_031157275.1 Streptomyces sp. LHD-70 | reverse complement strand
CTTTGCGGATCAGCCCGCGGCGTCTGGTGCGGTGCATCGGCGTGCGCCCGGATCGCCCTCGTACTGGACGTACTTGGGTGATTCGGGCGTGCGGCGAGGTGCCGTGCCAGGCGTCGCGGGCCCGCAAAGATCGGGGAGACGGGCCCGAGGGCCGTATCGTCCACCTCGCCTCGCAGCAGTCGATCCGCGCCTTCGGCAACAGCGGTGCGTACGGCGTCTCCAAGGCCGCGATCTGCGCCCTGGCCCGCTCTCAGGCGGAGGCCTGGGCGTCCCACGGGGTGAGCGTGAACGCCATCGCGCCGGGGTTCATCCGTACGCCGCTGAGCGAGCCCGCGTTCCAAGTGCCGGGCCGGGCCGAGGAGTTGGCGGCGCGCACTCTCGCCGGGCGCAACGGCGAAGCCGAGGACTGCGCGGGGGCGGCGGTGTTCCTGGCGAGTGAGGCGGCCCGCTACGTGCACGGGCAGACGCTGTTCGTGGACGGCGGGTTCTCCGTCCACTGAGACTGGAGGAGCCCCACTGAGACCGGAGGAGGCGAGGAGCGGCCGGGCTCACTGCGCCTGGGTGAAGTGCTCCCGTACCAACTCCCCCACCACCGCGAGGTCCTGGGCCACCAGGGCGTCGAGGAGCGCGGTGTGTTCCGCCGCGTCGGCCACCAGGTCGGCACGGCGGCGGTGCACGGGGCCGGAGGCCAGCGGCCACTGCGAGCGGCGGTGCAGGTCGTCGGCGATCACGAGGAGCTGCTGGTTGCCGGCGAGCGAGAGGATCGCGCGGTGGAAGGCGCGGTCGGCGTCGACGTACGCCGCGAGGTCGCCGCGCGCCGCGGCCACCGAGGTCTCCTCGGCGAGCGGACGCAGCTCCGCCCACCGCTCCGCGGGCTCGCTGCGGGCCAGGCGCAGCATCACCGGAACCTCCAACAGGGCCCGTATCTCGGCGAGTTCGGCCAGTTCGCGCGGGCTGCGCTCGGCGACCCGGAAGCCCCGGTTGGGGACGACCTCGACGGCGCCCTCGTGGGCGAGCTGCTGCATCGCCTCGCGCACCGGGGTCGCCGAGACCCCGAACCGCTCCCCGAGGACCGGCGCCGAGTACACCTCGCCCGGCGCCAGCTCGCCGCTCACGAGCGCCGCCCGCAGCGCGTCGAGCACCTGCCCGCGCACCGAGTGCCGCCGCACCTGCCGTGCGGTCCCCGTTCGGGTGTCCTCTCCGCGCGCCTGCTCCGGTACGCGCCCGTGCGGCACCGGGGATCGACCGGTGGGCCGCGGTCCGGCCTGCTCCACTCGGGTCCTCCTCGGTGCGGTGTACGGGTCGGGGCGCCTGCTCGGGCGCCAGACAGGGACCCTATGCGGGTGGGGCCGCAGTTCAAACCTCAGATCGGTCGGGTAAGGTAAGGCTTACCTGCAAACGATCGCTAGAAATCGGTGGTCCCGCATGCTCCTGCCCGCCCTGGCCCCAGGCGCCGTACGACCGGGCCCCTCGCCCGTCGCGGAAGCGTATGCCCGCCTGACGGAGGTCTTTCCGGGGCTGCGGTTCCAGGAGCTCCAGGCGGACGAGCAGGCCCCGCAGGACGGCGGCTGGGTGGCCGCGGCCCGGCTCGCGGAGGGCGGGGCCGACCTCGACGCGTTCCTCGCGTGGGACAACGCCCAGATCCTGCGGGACTACAAGCAGCAGGCCCGCCCGGACGTCATCGCCAGCTTCGGCCTGCACCGGTACGCGTGGCCGGCCTGCCTGTTGATCACCGTGCCGTGGTTCCTGCTGCGCCGGGTGCCGCGGTTCCCCGTGGCGAATGTCACCTTCCAGCGCTCGCTCGGCCGGATGGCCGTACGCGTCACGGACTTCGCCTGCCTGCCGGACGACCCGGCCGCCGGTTCACCGGGTGCCCGGGTCGTGGCCGACGAGGAGGCGCTGCGCGGGGAGGTCCGGGCGGCGGTCGCCGAGCACCTCGGTCCGGTCCTCGACGGCTTCCGGCCGCGGATGCGGCGCGGCCCGCGCGCCCTGTGGGGCATGGCGACCGACGAGATCGTCGAGGGCCTCTGGTACGTGGCGCACCTCCTCGGCGAGGAGCACCGCGCCATGACGGAGCTGGAGCAGCTCCTTCCGGGCACCACGAAGCCGTACGTCGGAGCGGCCGCGTTCCGTGAGCTGACGGGGCCGAACGGCGAGGCGCTGCCCACCCGGGACCGGGCCAGCTGCTGCCTCTTCTACACGCTGCGCCCCGAGGACACCTGCGTCACCTGCCCGCGCACCTGCGACGCGCAGCGCGTGGAGCGTCTGACCGCGGCCGCCGCAAGCTGACACCCCCCGGCACCCCGCCGCAAGCCGCAGTACTCCTCACTTCCCTGACGCTCCGAACGGCGTGGCGCCGTTGCCCTGGAGGCGTTCCAGGTCGCCGGCTCGTACCTGGATGACCAGGAGGGCGATCAGGGCGGCGACGATCGCGAGGACGGCGGCGACGATGAACGCGCTGGAGACGCCCGCGGCGAGGACGCGGTCGCTCCAGGGCGCCGGGAGTTCCCTGGTCCTCTCGAACGCGAGCCGCTGGGCCTGGCTCGCCTCGGCCATGAACCGGGGGATCTGATCGGCGGCCTCGTTGCGGCTGGCCGTTCCGAAGACCGTGACCAGGATGGACAGGCCGAGCGAACCGCCCACCTGCTGGGTGGCGTTGAGGACTCCGGAGGCGGCTCCGGCCTCCTTCGGGGCCACACCCGACACCGCCATCAGCGTCAGCGACACGAACTGCATCCCCATGCCGAAGCCGAAGACCAGCATGGGACCGAGCAGGCTCCCCGCGTAGGTGCTGTCGACATCGGTCAGCGTCAGCCAGCCGAGCCCCACCGCCGCCAGGGTCGCGCCCCCGACCATGAAGGGCTTGGGACCCCATTTGGGCAGCAGCTGGGAGGCGAATCCCGCGCCCATCGCGATGATCGCGCTCACCGGCAGGAAGGCGAGACCGGCCCGTAGCGGGCTGAAGTGCAGCACGTTCTGCACGAAGAGGGTCAGGAAGAAGAACATCCCGAACATCGCCGCGGCCAGGCTGAGCATCATCCCGTACGTGCCCGCGCGGTTGCGGTCGCGGAACATCCACAGGGGCGTGATCGGCTGCTTCGACCGGCGTTCGATCGCGAGGAACGCGGCGAGGAGTGCGACGGCCGCGCCGAAGGCCGCGAGGGTCACCCCGTCGCGCCAGCCGTCCGAGGCGGCGCGGATGAAGCCGTAGACGAGCGACACCATGCCCACGGTGGAGGTGAGCGCGCCGAGGAGGTCGAAGTGGCCCGGATGCCGTTCGGACTCCCGGATGTGGCGCGGCGTCGCCAGCACGATCAGCAGGCCGATGGGCACGTTGACGAAGAGGACCCAGCGCCAGTCGAGCCACTGCACGAGCAGTCCGCCCGCGAGCAGACCGATCGCGCTGCCACCCGCCGAGACGGCGGCGAAGACGCCGAACGCCCGGTTCCGCTCGGGGCCTTCGCGGAACGTCGTGGTGATCAGGGCGAGCGAGGTCGGGGAGGCGATGGCGCCACCGACGCCCTGCAGCGAGCGCGCCGCGAGCAGTTGCCAGGACTCCTGCGAGAGCCCGCCGAGGAGCGAGGCGAGGACGAAGATCAGGATGCCGGCGATGAAGACTCTCCGGCGGCCCAGGATGTCGCCGAGCCGCCCGCCGAGGAGCAGGAGACCGCCGAAGGTCAGGGTGTAGGCGTTGACCACCCAGGACAGGTTCTCGGTGGAGAAGTCCAGCGATCTCTGAATGTGCGGGAGGGCGATGTTCACGATGGTGATGTCGAGGACCACCATCAGCTGACACGAGGCGATGACGAGTAGCGCGACACCACCGCCGCGGCCCCGCTCCGGGGATTCGGCAGCCGTCTGCACGGGTGTGGAGTCGGAGTCCGCCATGGGATTGCTTGCAGCTCAATGTCAGCGGTGAACGGAAGCGTTCACCCCATCGACGGTAGTCCCGGGCCCGCGGCGCCGCGAGTCGATCAAGACGCGCCTGGCGGTGGGGCGGTCCGGCTGAACGACGGAGCCGCACCCTCCGGCGGCGCCGTTCGCACCCGCCCCCGCACACCCGACTCTTCGAACTCAACTCGGCACGCTCGACGGCCAGTTCGAGGACGTGTCCCCCATCCGCGCCGTGCCGCGGCCTCATTTCCCCCTCTTGCTCCGAAAGCGCCTGGGCGACTTTCCGGTTGAGCCAATATGGCGCCCGAAACGCGCTGATGCGACGCAAGGGACCCCAGATGAGAATGACCGACATATCGCTGGACTGGCTGCTTCCCGGCGGCGTGCTGCTCCTGGGCCTGCTCGCGGCGTTGGCGGTGGTCGCACGTGGGAAGCGGGCCGGGGAGAAGGCGGCCGCCGAGGACTCCTGGGAACGCAGCGAGGAGCGCCGCAGGCGCAAGGAGGCCATCTACGGAACGGCCTCGTACGTACTCCTCTTCTGCTGTGCGGCGGTGGCCGCGGCCCTGTCGTTCCACGGGCTCGTGGGCTTCGGGCGGCAGAACCTCAACCTCTCCGGGGGCTGGGAGTACCTGGTGCCGTTCGGCCTGGACGGTGCCGCGATGTTCTGCTCGGTGCTCGCGGTGCGCGAGGCCAGCCACGGGGACGCGGCGCTCGGCTCGCGCCTGCTCGTGTGGACGTTCGCGGGGGCCGCGGCCTGGTTCAACTGGGTGCACGCCCCGCGCGGCCTCGGTCACGACGGCGCCCCGCAGTTCTTCGCCGGCATGTCGCTCAGCGCGGCGGTCCTCTTCGACCGCGCCCTGAAGCAGACCCGCCGGGCCGCGCTGCGCGAACAGGGCCTCGTACCAAGGCCGTTGCCGCAGATCCGGGTGGTGCGCTGGCTGCGCGCGCCGCGCGAGACCTTCGGCGCGTGGTCGCTGATGCTCCTCGAAGGCGTACGCAGTCTGGACGAGGCGGTCGAGGAGGTGCGGGACGAGCGCAAGCAGAAGACGGAGAACCGGCAGCACCGGCGCGACCAGGAGAAGCTGGAGCGGGCCCACCTCAAGGCGGTCAGCCGGGGCCAGCGGACCCTGACGGGCAAGATCGGCCGGCTCGACACCCGCGAGCAGCAGCCCCAGGCCGCCGCGCTCACCGGCCAGTCCCCGCAGGCCGTGCTCCCCGCGCAGGGCCAGCCGCCCGCGGTGGCGGCGGGCACGGGCGAGCGGGCCGGCCAGGGCACGCAGGGCGGCCAGGCGGGCGGCGCGGACCCTGCCATAGCGGCGGAACAGCTGCCCGTACGATCCAGACCCTCACTGCAGGCCGTGAACGGGGCTGAGCCGGGCGCGGCGGCGGAGCACGTCGACCTCACCGTGGAGGACGACACACAGACGCTGCCGCGCCTCGACTCCCTGGAGCAGAAGCTCAAGGACCTGGAGCAGCAGTTCGGTTGAGCGTGAGCGCGGGTCTCATCCTTGCGTGGGCGGAGGGTTCAGGCGAGCCCTCCGTCCAGCTCGAACCACACCGCCTTTCCGCCGTCCTGGGTGCGCACGCCCCAGGAGTCGGCCAGTGACTGGACGAGGAGCAGGCCTCTGCCGCCCGTACCGTCGTCGGCGTGCGGTACCCGCGGTGTCGGCCTGTTCCTGACGAAGTCCCTGACCTCGACCCGGAGCCGGTGCGCGCGCACCGTGGCCGTCAGGACCGCGTCGTCGTCGGTGTGCACCAGTGCGTTGGTGACGATCTCGCTGGTGAGCAGCTCGGCCACGTCCGTGCGCTCCGGCTTGCCCCAGTGCAGCAGCAACTCCCGCAGCGCGCGCCGGACTTCGGACACCGCCCGCAGGTCCGCGCGCCCGAGTCTGCGGTGCAGCCGCGCCGGATCCCCCACCGCCGTGGCGCCCCCGACCGTGCTTTCTTGTGCGTGGCTTGTCATGACCCCCGCCCGTAGGCTGTCGGCTCTTCTCCTTCATGGACATCTCACGTCGAACACGTACACGGTGATGCATGCCCCCGCCCGGAAAGCGGCACGCCTGTCGATTCCGTACAAGTGGAGCCTTGTCGCGACGCCCGCGGTTCCGACCGCCTAAGGCCGCGGCACGTTGCGCAGGTTGGACCGCGCCAGCTGCAGCATCCGCCCCACCCCGCCGTCGAGGACGATCTTGCTCGCCGAGAGGGCGAACCCCGTCACCATCTCGGCGCTGATCTTCGGCGGGATCGACAGCGCGTTGGGATCGGTCACCACATCCACCAGCGCCGGCCCCTTGTGCTTGAAGGCGTCCTTCAGCGCGCCCGCGAGCTGCTTGGGCTTCTCCACCCGTACGCCGTACGCCCCGCACGCCCGCGCCACGGCCGCGAAGTCCGGGTTGTGGTTCCCGGTGCCGTACGAGGGAAGTCCGGCCACCAGCATCTCCAACTCGACCATCCCGAGCGAGGAGTTGTTGAACAGCACGACCTTCACCGGCAGGTCGTGCTGGACGAGGGTCAGGAAGTCGCCCATCAGCATCGAGAAGCCGCCGTCGCCGGACATCGACACGACCTGCCGGCCGCGGTCCACGAACTGGGCGCCGATGGCCTGCGGCAGCGCGTTGGCCATCGAGCCGTGCGAGAACGAGCCGATGACGCGGCGCTTCCCGTTGGGCGAGAGATAGCGGGCCGCCCACACGTTGCACATGCCGGTGTCTACGGTGAACACCGCGTCGTCGTCGGCCAGTTCGTCCAGGACGGACGCCACGTACTCGGGGTGGATCGGGACATGCTTGTCGACCTTGCGGGTGTACGCCTTGACGACCCCCTCCAGCGCCTCGGCGTGCTTCTTCAGCATCTTGTCGAGGAACCGCCGGTCCGACTTCGGCTTCACCCGCGGCGTCAGACAGCGCAGCGTCTCGCGTACGTCGCCCCACACCGCGAGGTCCAACTTCGAGCGCCTGCCCAGGTGTTCGGGCCGCACATCGACCTGCACGATCTTCACGTCGTCGGGCAGGAACGCGTTGTACGGGAAGTCCGTGCCGAGCAGGATCAGCAGATCGCACTCGTGGGTGGCCTCGTACGCGGCGCCGTAGCCGAGCAGTCCGCTCATGCCGACGTCGTACGGGTTGTCGTACTGGATCCACTCCTTGCCGCGCAGCGCGTGCCCCACCGGGGACTTGACGGCCTCGGCGAACTCCATGACCTCCTGGTGGGCGCCGGCGGTGCCGCTGCCGCAGAAGAGGGTGATGCGGTCGGCCTCGTCGATCAGGTCGACCAGCTTGTCGATCTCCGAGTCGCCGGGGCGCACGCTGGGCCGCTCGGTGACGAGGGCCTGCTCGGGGGCCTTCTCCGGGGCGGGCTCGGACGCCACGTCACCCGGGAGCGCGACGACGCTGACGCCGCCCTGGCCGACGGCGTGCTGGATCGCGGTCTGCAGCAGCCGGGGCATCTGCTTCGGGCTGGAGATCAGCTCGCTGTAGTGGCTGCACTCGCGGAACAGCTGGTCGGGGTGGGTCTCCTGGAAGAAGCTGAGGCCGATCTCGCTCGACGGGATGTGCGAGGCGAGGGCGAGGACCGGGGCCATGGAGCGGTGCGCGTCGTACAGGCCGTTGATCAGGTGCAGGTTGCCGGGGCCGCAGGAGCCCGCGCAGGCGGCGAGCTTGCCGGTGATCTGGGCTTCCGCGCCCGCGGCGAAGGCGGCGGTCTCCTCGTGCCGCACCTGCACCCAGTCGATGTCGCCGGTGCGGCGGATGGCGTCCACGACCGGGTTGAGGCTGTCCCCGACGACTCCGTACAGGCGCCGCACGCCCGCGCGGACGAGGATGTCGACGAACTGCTCGGCGACGTTCTGCTTGGGCATCAGGGTGCACCTTCCTCCGGTGGGGGCCGGGTTTCCGTGAACCATCCACTCACGCCGAGCTGGGGCGCGCCTGCTGTAATCCCCTCCCCGCCCCTTCCCGAAGTCCTCGCCGGACGGGCCTCCTCAATCTCCCCCAGCTACCGCTGGGAGGTGCCCCCAGAGGGGCTGAAAAATCAGCCTCTCCGGCGATTGAGGCTCAGGCCTCCCACAAGCCGCAGGCCGTGCGGTCGTCCGCGTACCCCTTCACCCGCACCTGCACGTCCGCGAGGAACTCCGTGAGACCCGGCGGCTCGGGGGCCGACCAGTGGTGGAGTAGGTGCCCGGCAAGGGCCGGTTCGCCGCGCAGGGGTTCGGCGAGGCCCCCGCTGCACAGCAGCAGCCGGTCCCCGGGGCGGGCCACGGAGGCCCGGAAGCGGAAGGGCTCGGGCGCGGGACGTGCCGCCCGCTCGTACGGGCTCGGCGGCGTCGCGATGCCGAGGTCCATCGTGAGCCGGTCCCCCTCCACGGACTCCTCGGACGAGGCCCGCAGCGAGCCGAAGCCGACCACCGCTTCCCCGACCACCTCCGTGACCTGCGGCTCGATGTCCTTCCAGGCCCCGTCCCTGAGCCGGAAGAGCCCGCCTGGGCCGACGCCGAAGTACACCCGCGTGCGGCACCGCGGATCGGCCGGTACGAGCAGGCAGCGCAGCGTCGTCGCGCTGTACTCCTCGGGTTCCAGGCCCTGTTCGGCGGCGACCGCGCGGAGCTTGCCGAGGCTGCGGGCGGTGAGCCGGTGCAGCCCGGACTTGAGGTCGCCGCGGCGGCCCGCGCGGATGTCGTCGGCGAGCCGGGCGTGGCTGCGGCCCACGGCGCGGCCGATCCAGTGGCAGGCGTCGGCGGCGGCGAGGTGCGCGGCGGGCGCGGTGCGGGCGCCGGTGGCGAGGGCGACGAGGACGAGCCCGCCGTCGCCGCTGCCGAAGCGGGCCGTGAGCAGGGCGTCGCGGCGCGGCTCGCCGCGGTAGCGGGCCGAGTCGCCGCGTACGGACGCGGCGCGCAGCGTGCACGCGCCGTACCGGGCGCCGTCGAGCACGGTGTCCGCGACGAGCCCGGCGAGGGCGTCGGGGTCGGCGGGCGGCAGGGCGGTGGGGTCGGCCTCGTACGTCGGCGGCCCCTCCCCGACGTACGCGACCCCCGGCCGTACGGCGGCATCGGGCGCGGTGCGGGCGGCGGGGACGCCGACGGCGGGCGGGGCGGCGGCGCCCGGTTCCAGGTCCGGGTCCGGGTCCAGGTCCAGGTCGGGCTCCGGGTGCAGGCCCGCCTCCAATTTCGGGTCCGCCGAAGGGTCGGTGGACGGTTCGGTGTTGCGGCGGGCCGGGCCGAACGTGGTCGGCACGGGCGCGGGCGCCGGGCCCGCCGCGGGGTCCGCCGGGGGTTCCCACGGGGCGCGCAGCGGCGCGTACGGCACGGCGTCGGCGGCGGGTGGCCTGGGCGCGAGGGCGCCCGCCGCGCCGGGTGCGGGCCCGGGACGTGCCGCGTCGGTCCCGTCGGACGGGCGCGACGTCACCCGTCCCTTGCCGCCGCCGAGCGTGTCCGTGGCGGAGGCGAAGCGGTCGTCCAGGGTGTCCGGGGCCGGGGCGGGACCGGTGTCCTCGGTGGCCTCGTCGTACAGCTGACCCCACCAGTCGTCGCCCTGGCCGGAGTTGCCTCTGTGCCTGTCCCCCTGCTGGCTCATGCCCTTATTGTCCACAGGACGGGCGCCCCGAAAACGGCGCTTGACGGAAATACCGCCGCGGCGGGCGCCGATCCAGACGGTCCCGGTCAACTCCCGTACCCCATGGGGCACATGGGAGCCCGGGTCAACTCCCTTACCCCATAGGGCACATGCGTACGAAAGAGACCCGCCGGGCGGCCCCACCCCCCACGGGAAGGACGCCCGGCGGGCCGGTCGGTCGTGGTGGCCGCGCGCCGCCGCACGGTGAGACCCGGGGCACGGATGCGCCCGGGTCGCGGCGGGCGGGCCACACACGCCGCCGGTATCTGCCGGACACCCCCCTGGCCTGCGCTCCTTGGAGCCGCCCCCGGCCCCGGCAACCGGTGGCGACACCTTGGCAGAGAGGTGGGGGGTACGGGGATGATGTTGGGCGGCGGGTTTGCGCCGTGGCCGGTTTCCGCCACGGCGGGGGCGCGCCGCCGAGCAGCGCCGGAACCCTTCCGAGGGCCCGGCTCACGGGGTGACCGAGCGGCCGATCGTCGTACGACCGGTCGGTTCGTACGGGAGTGGGGAGGGGCAGCGGCCCATGTTGGGTGCGATAGGTCTGGACGAGGTGCAGGAGACGGCGTACCGCGCGCTGGTGGCGCTCGGTGCCGCCGAGGTGGCCGATCTCGCCGCCAGGATCGGGCTCGGGGAGAGCGATACGGAGCGGGCGGTGCGCCGGCTCGAACAGCAGGGGCTCGCGGCGCAGTCCTCGGCGCGGGCGGGCCGCTGGGTGGCGGCCCCGCCCGGGGTGGCGCTCGGGGCGCTCCTCACGCAGCAGCGGCACGAGCTGGAGCAGGCGGAGCTGGCGGCGGTGCTCCTCGCGGAGGAGTACCGCGCACAGGCCACCGAGCCCAGCGCGCACGACCTGGTCGAGGTGGTGACCGGTGCGGGCGCCGTCGCCCAGCGCTTCCTGCAACTCCAGCTGGGCGCGAGCCGCGAGGTGTGCGCCCTGGTCACCGGGCGCCCGGCCGTCGTGACCGGCACTGACAACGATGCCGAGGAGCAGGCGGCGGAGCGCGGCGTGCGGTACCGCGTGGTGGTGGAGCGGGACGTGCTCTCGCTGCCGAACGGGCTTCTGGAGATGTCGGCGGCGCTCGGCCGGGACGAGCAGGTCCGGATCGTCGACCGCGTCCCCACGAAGCTGGTGGTGGCCGACGGCCAGCTGGCGATGGTGCCGCTGACGTCCCGTACGGCCGGCCGTCCGTCCGAACCGGCCGCCCTGGTCGTGCACGCGAGCGGGCTCCTCGAATCGCTGACCGGGCTCTTCGAGGCGGTGTGGGAGCAGGCGCTGCCGCTGCGCCTGGGCGAGGGCGGCACGGTCACGGAGACCAGCCCGGCCGAACCCGACGGCACGGACCTGGAGATCCTCTCCCTCCTCCTGGCCGGCCTGACGGACGCCAGCGTCGCCAAACAGCTCGACCTCGGCCTGCGCACGGTCCAGCGCCGCGTGAAGGGCCTGATGGAACTGGCGGGCGTGACGACGCGGCTGCAGCTGGGCTGGCATGCGTATGAGCGGGGGTGGGTGGCGCGGTAGGCAGGCCTGCGGCGCTGAAAGGTCAGCCCCTCCGGCGTTTGAGGAGCAGGGGTCCGAGGGCTGGCCCCCGCGCGGTCCGGCCCGTCTGACCTGCGCGGGCGAAGCCCGTCCTGCACCCTGGGCAGATGGGTGCGTGGGAGCTGCTGCTGGTCGGGGCGGTGCTGCTGCTCGGCCTCTGCGGCGTACTGATCCCGGGTGTGCCCGGATCGCTCCTGGTGTGGGGCGGGGTCGCGTGGTGGGCGCTGCTCGACCAGTCGGGGGTGGCTTGGGCCGTGCTCGTCGGGGCGACGTTTCTGCTGCTCCTGCAGCACGCGATCCGCTGGCGGCTGCCCCCGCGCCGCATCCAGGGCGTGGGCATCACCCGCCGCATGGTGGTGTGCGCGGGCCTCGGCGCGCTGGTGGGGTTCGTCGTCGTCCCGGTGATCGGCTCGGTGCCGGGTTTCATCGGCGGCGTCTACCTCACGGAACGCCTCCGCCTCGGCAGCCACGGCGGGGCCTGGTGGTCGACCCGTGCGGCGATGCGGGCCATCGGCACGAGCGTCCTGGTGGAACTCTTCGCGTGCCTGCTGAGCGTGGGGGCGTGGGTGGGGGTGCTGATCTGGGGCTGAGGTCCCCCTCGGAGGACCGCCGCCTCCCGCTCCGTACGCCCGGCACGGATCAGAGCACGCCCTCCAACCCCAGCAGCATCCGCTTCCGCTCCAGGCCGCCCGCGTACCCCGTGAGCGACCCGTCCGCGCCGATGACGCGGTGGCAGGGGCGGACGATGAGGAGGGGGTTGGCGCCGATGGCCCCACCGACCGCCCGGACCGCGGCGCGGGAGGCGCCGATCGTGGCCGCGAGGGCGCCGTAGCTGGTCGTGGCGCCGTACGGGACCGCGTCCAGGGCCGCCCACACGCGCTCCCTGAACTCCGTGCCCTCGGTGCGGAACGTCAAGTGGAACTCCTTCAGATCCCCGGCGAAGTAGGCCCGCAGTTGTGCCGTCGCCTCAGTGAACACGGCGGGGTCGCGGCGCCAGTCCGCCCGGACCGTGCGGCCGCCCTTCTGGCCGGGAACGGAGAGCGAGCTGAGCGCGCCCGAGCCGTCCCCGGTGAGCAGCAGCTCGCCGAGCGGGCTGTCGAGGGTGGTGTAGTACGTGGTCGTCACGGCTGCTCCAGGTCGGAGGTGAAGGCGGAAGCGGAGGCTGAAGTGGAGGCGGAAACGGAAGCGGAAACGGAAGCGGAAGTGGAGGCGGGTGTGCGGGCGGGGCCCGGTGTCGACTCGCCGTCGGCCCACAGGTGTTGGAGGGCGTACGAGCGCCACGGGCGCCAGGCTTCGCGGGCCGGCCGGCCCGGCACGGCCACGTCGGGGTCGCCGAGGGCGCGCATCCGGATGTGGGCCGCCGTGGCCGCGTCCACCCCGGGCACCGCGCGCAGCGCCTGCTCGGCGTCGTCGCGATCGGCGCCCGAGTCGAGGCGTACGGAACCGTCCTCGAGCGCGGCCGCCAGCGGCAGGTGTGCCGCGAGCACCTTCGACTCGGGAAAGACATGGGTGAGCGCCCCACAGGGCACATCGAGCGGTCGGCCGTGCTCGGCGACGAGCCGCGCGGCCCCCGCGCTCCCGACGACCGCGCGGACGGCGCACTCCTCCGCGTCGGCGGCGCCCGGCGAGCGCAGGCCGGGGCGGGCGGCGACGAGCGCGGCGAACTCGGGCTCGGCGCCGAGACGTTCGTCGACGGCCTGCGGATCGGCGTCCAGGTCGAACAGGCGGCGCAGGCGCTGCACGGCGGTGGTGAGGTCGCGCAGGTCGGTGAGGTGCAGCCGGGCGTCGAGCCAGGGCCCGGCCGCCGCCTCGTCGACGGCGACGATGCCCTGGCCGTGCGGGAGCCGCAGCGTACGCCGGTAGGTACGGGCGCCCGGCGGGCCGGTCAACTCCTCGATACCGGCGACCACTTCGGCCGCGAGCCGCTCGAAGATCGCCGGGCGGTGGTACGGCTCGCGGTACGCGAGGCGCAGCGGCACACCGACGAGGCGGCCGGGGCCCTCGGCGGGCGGTGCGTCGGCCGGGGCGGGCGGGGCGGGCGGCAGCTTCGTGGCTGCCTCGGCGCGCAGGGCGGTGGGGGTGCGGGCGTAGATCTGCCGGATCGTCTCGTTGAACTGCCGCACGCTCGCGAAGCCCGCCGCGAACGCGATGTCGGTGACGGGCAGCCGCGTCGTCTGCAGCAGCAGCCGCGCGGTGTGCGCGCGCTGCGCGCGGGCGAGCGCGACCGGGCCCGCGCCCACCTCGGCGGTGAGCTGGCGCTGCACCTGCCGCGCGCTGTAGCCGAGCCGCAGGGCGAGGCCGGGGACGCCTTCGCGGTCCACGACGCCGTCGCCGATCATGCGCATGGCGCGGCCCACGACGTCGGCCCGTACGTTCCACTCGGCGGAGCCGGGGACCGCGTCGGGGCGGCAGCGGCGGCAGGCGCGGTAGCCCTGGCCCTGGGCGGCGGCGGCCGTCGGGTAGAAGTGGACGTTCTTCCGCTTCGGGGTGACGGCGGGGCAGCTGGGGCGGCAGTAGATGCCGGTGGTCTCGACGGCGAAGAAGAACTCCCCGTCGAAGCGGGCATCGCGGCTGCGCACCGCCTCGTATCCGGTCTCTTCATCGATCACCCGTCCAGTGTGCGCCTCGGCCGTGCACGGCGGCTGGCGGTATTCGGACACGATGTTCGGGGGTGCCGGTGCGTTGATTCGACCCCGCGCGCGTGCGGGCGAGGCCGGTGGGCGACACTGAATGGCGCTGAGTACCAGCCCTTGCCAGTGAGTACCAGCCCTGCCAGTGAGTACCAGCTTTGCCAGCCGTTGTCAGTCGTTGCCAGAACAGGACCTGCCATGTCTGCTTCCGTCCGCCCCCAGCGGCGCCGTCTCGCCGCCGTCTGCGCGGGCACCGCGCTGCTCGCTCTCTCCGCCACCGCCTGCGGCTTCGAGGACAGCGCTGCGGTCGGCGTCGTGACGTACCAGCCCGTCGCCGCCGCGCCCGCCGCGGGCCACGGTGAAGAGGCCGGCGAGGGCTCCCACGGCGAGGAGACCGCGAAGGACGAGCAGGCGGGCCACGGCGAGGAGGCCGCGCAGGAGGGCCACGGCGAGGAGCAGCCGGCCGAGGGTCACGGCGAGGAGGCCGCGCAGGAAGGCCACGGCGAGGAGGCCGCTGCGGGCGGTCACGGCGAAGAGGCCGAGGGCGTCTCCGAGACCAACCCGAGCATCAAGGGCTGCCACGTGATGAAGGGCGGCGCGGGCAAGGTCGAGAACCACACGATGACGGACATGACCGTGTACGTGGGCGCGGACTGCACCGGCGAGTCGAAGTACGTCGGCAGCAAGCGCACGGGCGACATCGCGCCGGAGGCCGACGCCTGGAACAGCTACCGCTTCGTCCAGTAGTCGCCCGGCAACGCCTTCCTGGAGAGGTGAAACGGGCCCGTCGGCCAGGCCGCCACAGCCGGCCGACGGGCCCTCTCCCCGGTGCCCGGCCAGGCACCGGCCCCTTCGGGTACGGGTTTCGCGCCCCGTACCCGAAAGCCTTCCGGTAAGGGCTTCGCGCCCGTACCCGAAAGTCCTTCCGCGCCGTCAGTGCCGGCGGCCGCGCTTGGCCTCCATCGCGGCCCGGCCCTGCGCCTGCTTGACGCGCCACTCGCGGCGGATCTCGTCGCGGGTGCGGGCGTCCGTCTTGGCGATGATCCGCCGGTTCTCGCGCAGCAGCTTGCGGTAGCTGTGCAGCCGCCGGTCCGACAGCGTGCCGTCGTCGAGCGCCGCGAGCACCGCGCAGCCCGGCTCGGCGTCGTGCGCGCAGTCCTGGAACCGGCAGTCGGCGGCCAGTTCCTCGATCTCCGCGAAGACCTGCCCGACGCCCGACTCGGCGTCCCACAGGCCCACGCCGCGCAGCCCGGGGGTGTCGATCAGCACGCCCCCGCCGGGCAGGACGAGCAGGTTCCGCGTGGTCGTGGTGTGCCGGCCCTTGCCATCGACGTCACGGGCAGCCTGCACCGTCATCACGTCCGCCCCGAGCAGGGCGTTGGCAAGGGTGGACTTCCCGGCGCCGGACTGGCCGAGCAGCACGCTCGTGCCGCCCGCGACGACGGCTGCGAGCACTTCGGTGCCCTCGCCCTCGGTGGCGCTGACGGGCAGCACCTGCACGCCGGGCGAGGCGGACTCGACGTCGGCGACGAGATGCCCGCGCGTGACGGGGTCCGGCACCAGGTCGGCCTTGGTGAGCACGACGACGGGCTGGGCCCCGGACTCCCAGGCGAGCGCGAGGAACCGTTCGATCCGGCCCAGGTCGAGCTCGACGGCCAGGGAGACCGCGATCACGGCGTGGTCGACGTTGGCGGCGAGGATCTGGCCCTCGGACCGCTTGGACGAGGTGTTGCGCAGGAACGCGGTACGCCGCTGCAGCAGCGCACGGACGTACCTCGGGTCGCCGCCGTCCGGGTCGACGGCGGCCCAGTCACCCGTGCACACGACCTTGGCGGGGTCGCGCGGCACGACGAACTCGGTGTCGGCACGCACGGTCCCGGCCGCGGTGACGACATCGCACTGGCCGCGATCGACCCGCACGACCCGACCGGGCACGAGACCCTGCGCGGCGTACGGGACGAACTCGTCCTCCCGGCCGGCGTCCCAGCCGTACGGGGAGAGCGCGTGCGACAAGGCGGAGGAAGCTGAGGAAGCTGAAGAGAGAGTCAAGGGGAACCCTTCACAGGGCGGCCCCGGCTGCGCACGAACGGTGCGGTGTCAGTGGGTGGTTCAGCCGGTGACCACGGGGGCGGCATTGATGAACTCCTGAACGCGGGCAGCATCCGCCGCAGCGACAGCCATCAGTCACACCTCCTGGTCCACACAGCTGGTGAGGGCCACCTGGAGGCGGCCCCTGCGAACAGGACCAAAGATAGGCAGGCCCGACACCGTGCGCCAGCGAATTTCCATGGCGCCCCGCCCTTCATGGGCGGCCGCAACTCCGCTGACCCTGCCTGCACGAAAACGCCTCCCCTTTCAGGCGCGGGTCAGATCCAGGAGGATCTTGGAGGCGACGGCCCGGTCATGGGCGAGATCGAAGACGGCCCGGGCCTCGGCGAACGGGAAGGTGTGCGTGGCGACCTCGTCGACGGGAAGCTCCTGGGCGAACAGCGCGAGGGGGCCGCCCAGTGCACCAGGGAGGCGCCCCAAGCCGCGCGTACGAACACTGCCGATTGCATAGCATCCGGTGGTACTCCCGGGCCCGGCGAAGATGACGAGGAACAGTGGACGTCAAGCAGCTGAAAGCACTGATCACCGTGGCCGAGGTGGGCAGTGTGACGCGGGCCGCAGCCGTGCTGCACCTGGTGCAGCCTGCGGTCACCCGGCAGATCCGCACTCTGGAGGAAGAGTTGGGGATCCCGCTCTTCGAACGTACCCGGCAGGGCATGCGCCCCACGGAGGCCGGGATGATCGTGGTGGGGCGTGCCCGGCGCGCGCTGCACGAACTCGAGCGGGCCCGTGCGGAGGTGCAGCCCACACGGGGGCAAGTGACCGGCATCGTGACCGTCGGTCTCCTGGAGAGTTCGCTCAACCTGTTGGCGGAGCCATTGGCCTCCGCGGTCTCCCGGGCTCATCCCGGCATCGAACTCCGCCTGATGACGGCGTACTCGGGTCATCTGCAGCGGTGGCTCGACGACGGCGACCTGGATCTGACACTGCTGTACAACCTCGACAGCACGCCGTCGCTCAACGTCCGCCCCCTCGTCGAGGAACGTCTCTGGGCGGTCGCACCGCCCACGGCCGGGTTGAGCGCGGACCGTCCCGTCCCGTTCTCCGAGGCCGCCGCCCACCCCCTCGTCATGCCCGCTTCCGGGCACGCCCTGCGCGTGCTCATCGACGCAGCCGCCGCCGGAGAGGACACACAGATGGACGTGGCCGTCCAGACCAACTCGATGACCGTGCAGAAGCGGCTGGCGCAGGCCGGGCACGGCTGGACCATCCTGCCCGGTGTCGGCATCGACGAGGACATCTCCGGCGGCTCGTTGAGTGCCGCGCCCTTGTGCGAGCCCGAAATCTGGCGGTCGATCGTCCTCGCCACCCCTCGGGCCGGGCGCACTCCCCCTGCCGCGGAAGTGGTCGCCCACGAGTTGATCCGCCAGATCACCTCGGCCGTCAGCAACGGCACCTGGCCCTCGGCCCGGCTTCTCGGCGCGGACGCCACGGACACCACGGACGCCACGGACACCACGGACACCACGGACACCACGGTCGCGGGCGATTCCAAGGACAGCGCATGACAGACATCCACTCTCACCTGGACGGCGTCGCCCACGCCGGAGACGGCACGGCCCTTGCCTACCAGTGCCGCGGCGCCGGCCATCCTCTCGTGCTCCTCGCGGGGCAGGCCAACAACCACCACTGGTGGGACGGTGTGCGCGACGACTTCCACCGCACGCACCGCACGATCACGATGGACTACCGCGGCACGGGCGGGAGCGACGCACCTCAAGAGGGCTATTCCACAGGCCAGTTCGCAGACGATGTGATCTCGGTTCTCGACGCGTTGGGTGTCGAACGCACCGACCTCTACGGCACCTCGATGGGCGGCCGGGTCGCCCAGTGGATCGCCGCACGCCACCCCGAGCGGATCAGGCGCCTCGTCCTGGGCTGCACGTCACCGGGCGGCCCGAACGCCGTCGAGCGTGACGTCTCGGTGCGACGTGCGCTGGCCACGCCCGACCCGGCCGCCGCCGAGCGGGTCCTGGTCGACCTGATGTACACCCCGGCCTGGCGCGCCGCCCACCCCGGCCCGTACAACACACTCGGCGACCCCGCCATGCCCCCGCATGCCCGGCGCGGCCACCTCGTCGCCAGCAACAGGCACGATGCCTGGGAGGTACTTCCGCTCATCTCCGCGCCGACCCTGATCCTGCACGGAGACCACGACCGTCTCACGCCACCCGACAACGTGGCTCTGCTCGCCGCCCGCATCCCGGACGCCACGACGTACGTGTTCGGCGGCGCCCGGCACGCCTACTTCGAGGAGTGCCGGGTCACCGCCGGTCCGCTGGTCGGGCGATTCTTCGAACAGGGCCTCCCGGGCCGATCTTGACGAACAGGCTCATCCCTTGCGGGTGTTGACCTCTTCGGTGAGCTGCGGGACGACCTCGAAGAGGTCACCTACGACGCCGTAGTCGACCAGGTCGAAGACCGGGGCCTCGGCGTCCTTGTTGATCGCCACGATCGTCTTCGAGGTCTGCATACCGGCACGGTGCTGGATCGCTCCGGAGATACCGGCCGCGATGTACAGCTGCGGGGACACACTCTTGCCGGTCTGGCCGACCTGGTTCGCGTGCGGATACCAGCCGGCGTCCACCGCGGCACGCGAGGCGCCGACGGCCGCACCGAGCGAGTCGGCCAGCGCCTCGATGATCGCGAAGTTCTCCGCGCCGTTGACGCCACGGCCACCGGAGACCACGATCGCGGCCTCGGTCAGCTCCGGACGCCCCGTCGACTCACGCGGCGTGCGCGCGGTGACCTTCGTACCGGTGGCGGCGTCCGAGAAGGACACGGCCAGCGCCTCGACCGCACCGGCGGCCGGAGCGGCCTCCACGGCGGCCGAGTTCGGCTTGACCGTGATGACCGGAGTGCCCTGCGTGATGCGGGACTTGGTGGTGAAGGACGCGGCGAACGCCGACTGCGTCGCCACCGGACCCTCGACACCCACCTCCAGATCCACGGCATCCGTGATGATGCCCGACTTGATACGGACCGCGAGACGCGCGGCGATCTCCTTGCCCTCGGACGAGGACGGCACCAGCACCGCGGCCGGTGCGACCGCCTCGTAGGCCGCCTGCAACGCGTCCGCCTTCGGCACGACCAGGTACTCCGTGAACTCCGTTGCCTCCGCGGTCAGTACGCGGGTCGCTCCGTGCTCGGCCAGGGCAGCCGCCGTGTCTGCGGCACCCGCGCCCAACGCCACCGCGACCGGTTCACCGATCCGCCGTGCCAGCGTCAGCAGCTCCAGAGTGGGCTTGCGGACGGCGCCTTCCACGTGGTCGACGTAGACGAGAACTTCAGCCATGAGATTCCTCAACTCCCGGTGATTCAGACGAACTTCTGGCCCGCCAAGAACTCAGCCAGCTGCTTGCCGCCCTCGTCCTCGTCCTTGACGATCGTGCCTGCGGTACGGGCCGGACGCTCGGCCGCCTCGTCGACCTTGGTCCAGGCACCCTCCAGACCGACTGCGTCCGCCTCGATGTCCAGGTCGTCCAGGTCCAGGGACTCCACCGGCTTCTTCTTGGCGGCCATGATGCCCTTGAACGACGGGTAGCGGGCCTCGCCCGACTGGTCCGTCACCGACACGACAGCCGGAAGCGACGCCTCCAACTGCTCGGACGCAGTGTCACCGTCACGACGGCCCTTGACGGTGCCGTCCTCGACGGACACCTCGGACAGCAGCGTCACCTGCGCCACACCGAGACGCTCGGACAGCAGCGCGGGCAGAACGCCCATCTCCCCGTCGGTCGAGGCCATTCCGCAGATCACCAAGTCGTAGCCGACGTGCTCGACCGCCTTGGCGAGCACCAGCGACGTACCCATGACGTCCGTGCCGTGAAGGTCCTCGTCCTCGACGTGCACAGCCTTGTCCGCGCCCATGGACAACGCCTTGCGCAGCGCGTCCTTGGCGTCCTCCGGACCGACCGTCAGCACGGTGACCTCGGCATCGTCCGCGTCTTCGGCGATCTGCAGGGCCTGCTCGACCGCGTACTCATCGAGCTCCGACAGCAGGCCGTCGACATCGTCGCGGTCGACGGTCAGCTCATCCGCGAAGCGCCGCCCGCCGGCCGCGTCCGGCACATACTTCACACACACAACAATCCTCATGGGGCACACAGCTCCTGTTCTCCGATGGCACCCGTCCGTTCGGCAGCCACGGCTACGCGTCGAGTCCCCCGCGCTTGACGAGCTGGGCCGCGATCACGTTGCGCTGGATCTCGTTGGTGCCCTCACCGACGATCATCAACGGGGCGTCGCGGAAGTAGCGTTCGACGTCGAACTCGGTGGAGTAGCCGTAACCGCCGTGGATACGGACCGCGTTGAGGGCGATCTCCATCGCGGTCTCCGATGCGAACAGCTTCGCCATGCCCGCCTCGGTGTCGACGCGGCGGCCGGCGTCGTATTCGCGGGCCGCGTACAGGGTGAGCTGGCGGGCCGCCGTGAGCGAAGTGGCCATGTCGGCCAGGTAGTTGCCGATCGACTGGTGCTGCCAGATGGGCCGGCCGAAGGACTCGCGCTCCTGGGCGTACGCGAGGGAGTCCTCGAAGGCGGCGCGGCCCACCCCGAGGGCACGCGACGCGACCTGGAGGCGGCCGGTCTCCAGGCCCTTCATCATCTGGCCGAAACCCTTGCCCTCCGCTCCCCCGAGTACGGCCTCACCGGACGCGCGGTAGTCCTCGAAGGAGAGTTCACAGCTCTCCACACCCTTGTAGCCGAGCTTCGGCAGATCCCGGGAGACGGTGAGGCCCGGGCCGTGTTCCACCAGGAGGATCGACATGCCGCGGTGCGCGGGCGTGGCATCCGGGTCGGTCTTGCAGAGCAGGGCGATCAGCTGTGAGCGGCGGGAGTTGGTGATCCAGGTCTTCGACCCGTTCACCACATACCCTCCCTCACCGTCCCTACGGGCCACCGTGCGCATGGCCTGAAGGTCGGAGCCGCCGCCCGGTTCCGTCAGCGCCATGGTGGCCCGGATCTCGCCGGTCGCCATACGAGGCAGGTAGCGGCGCTTCTGCTCCTCGGTGCCGAACTCGGCCAGGAGCTTGGCGACGACGGTGTGCCCGCCCATCGCTCCGGCCAGGCTCATCCAGCCGCGGGCGAGCTCCTCGGTGACCAGGACGTAGCAGGGCATGGAGACGGGGGTGCCGCCGAACTCCTCGGGGACGGCCAGGCCGAAGATGCCCAGCTCCTTCATCTTCTCGATGAGCGCCTCGGGGTAGGTGTTGGCGTGTTCCAGCTCCTGGACCACCGGCTTCACCTCCTTGTCGACGAAGTCGTGCACGGTCTCGACGACGAACCGCTCGTCGGCGGCCAGGGTGTCCAGGGTGCTCATGGGGTCGATCTCCTCGATGAGTGGTGTGCGGGTGATGGGACGGGTGTCAGGGCGTCAGGGCGTCAGGGCGTCAGGTCAGGTGAACCGGGTCAGATCACGCGATCCGCGCGCAGCTTTGCGATGTCCGCCGCGCTCCGGCCCTGCGCGGTCAGGATGCGCTCGCTGTGCTCGCCGAGCGCGGGCACCGGCTCCATACGCGCCTCGGTGCCGGACAGGTCCACCGGGGGTTGCAGGGCCTGGATCGGCCCGCCGGGTGTGCCGACCTCGTGCCAGCGCCCCCGTCCGGCGAGTGCCGGGTGGTCGAGGAAGTCGGGGACGTCGTTCACTCCGGCGTTGGCGACCGCCAACTCGTCGAGTCGCCTGGCCAGTTCACCGCTGCCGGCCCGGCGGAACCGTTCGGCGATGATCGAGTTGAGTTCGTCCCGGTGCGCGACCCGGGCCGAGCCGGTGGCGAAGCGCGGGTCGTCCACCAGATCGGGGCGCTCCAGGAAGTGGTCGCACAGGGCTCGCCACTCGCGTTCGTTCTGCACGGAGAGCAGGATCTGCTTGCCGTCGGCGGCGGTGTAGGCGCCGTAGGGGGCGATGGTCGCGTGCTGGGTGCCGATCCGGGGCGGCTGGGTTCCGCCGTACCGGGTGTAGTAGGCGGGCTGGTTCATCCACTCGGCCAGCGCCTCGAAGAGCGATACCTCCACGGCCCGCGCCACGCCTGTGGTGGCGCGGGTGAACAGGGCGGTGAGGATGCCCGTGTAGGCGTACATGCCGGCGGCGATGTCGGCGATCGACACCCCTACGCGTGCCGCTTCCTCCGCCGTGCCGGTCAGGGAGACGAGTCCGGTCTGGCACTGCACCAGCAGGTCGTACGCCTTGCGGTCGGCCCACGGTCCCGTGGTGCCGTACCCGGAGATGGTGCAGGGGATGAGCGCCGGGTACCGCTCGGCAAGGGAGCCCGGGTCGAGACCGAGGCGGGCCGCGGCTCCGGGGCCGAGGTTCTGCACGAACACGTCCGCGTCGGCGAGGAGTTCGCCCAGGATCTCGCGCCCGTGCGGCGACTTCACGTCCAGGGTCAGGGACTCCTTGGAGCGGTTGAGCCACACGAAATAGCTGGACTCGCCGTGGACCGTGGTGTCGTACCGGCGGGCGAAGTCACCACCGTCGGGCCGCTCGACCTTGATCACGCGGGCGCCGAGATCCGCCAGTTGGCGTGTGGCGAACGGCGCCGCCACGGCCTGCTCGATGCTGACGACGGTGATTCCGGACAGGGGGCGCCCGGCGGCGGGTTCGGTCGTTCCGGTCATGCGGTGAACTCCAGGGTTCGGCCGACGGGTACTGGATCAACATCATGCGACCTCATGTGAACGCCTGTGAAATAGCAATTTCTGATGCGTGCATGCCCGGCGCAGATGACGACGGGAGGCGGTCGAGCTCGCGTAAGCCCCCGGGGGCCAGTTATGCGATCGCCGTATGCAGGCATCAGGACTTTCTATTGTTCGCTGGCCCACATCAGCACTCATGATGAGTGGCGTCTTGAGCCGACCGAGCACGGAGACGCCACCGATGACACCCACCCAAGCCCCAGCGCCCTCCTGGCAGGAGGACGTCTTCACGGCCTTGAAGGCGCAGGGAGTCCAGCAGATCGCCTACGTTCCCGACGCGGGCCACTCCCACACCATCCACGAAGCCCAGCGCGATCCCGACCTCCACGACGTGGTGCTGACCACCGAGGAAGAGGGTGTGGGCGTGGTCAGCGGCGCCTGGCTGGGCGGGCAGCGCGCGGCGCTGCTGATGCAGAGCAGCGGCGTCGGCAACTGCGTCAACATGTTCTCCCTGCTGCAGATGTGCCAGTTCCCCTTCCTCACGCTCGTGACGATGCGGGGCGAGTACGCCGACTTCAACCCGTGGCAGGGGCCCATGGGCCGTACGACCCAACAGGCCCTGGAACTCATGGGCATCACGGTGCTGCGGGCCGACGTGCCCGAGGACGTCGCCGACACCGTCGGGGCCGCCGCCGACATGACCTTCGAGGCGGGCGAACGCGTCGCCGTGCTGCTCGGACAGAAGCTGATCGGCCGTAAGAAGTGGGACCGGTGACCGACGTGGGAGCACACACGATGAGCAGCACCGACACTCAACCCCGGCTGGAACGCCGCCGTTTCGTGGCCGATCTGATCGGCCGCGTGCCCGAGGACACCCTGGTGGTGTCCGGGCTCGGCTCGCCCAGCTACGACCTGTACGCGGCCGGCGACCGGCCCGGCAACTTCTACCTCTGGGGCGCGATGGGTGCCGCGGTGCCGGTGGCACTCGGGCTCGCCCTGGCGCAGCCCGACCGCCCCGTGGTCGCGCTCACCGGCGACGGCGAACACCTCATGGGAATCGGCGCGTTGGGCACCGCCGGGGCCAAGCAGCCGCCCAACCTCACCCTCGTCGTCCTGGACAACGCGCACTTCGGCGAGACCGGCATGCAGGCGAGCCACACCGGCCTCGGCACCGATCTGATCGCCGTCGCCCAGGGCTTCGGAATCCACGACGCGCTGCGCATCACCGCTCTCGATCAGGTCGACGACCTGGCCGGACGGGTCAAGGCGCGCTCGGCGACCACGTACGCGCAGGTGCTGATCACGACGTCCGAGCCGCCGCGCGCCCTGCCGCCGCGCGATGGCGTGGCCAACAAGAACTCCTTCCGCGCCTCGCTCGGCCTGAGCACGTTCTGAGTACGGCCGGTCCGCCGAGACCGGGTGAATCAACACCGGTGCACCCACCGGAAATCCGTTCGTCCTGCGCTGACGCACCGTCGTACGCGCACCAAAGAGAACCGTCCCCATGGGTGCTCCCGCGACTCGGGCGTCGCGAGCCCCCTCCCACCGCGACAAGCGCAATGGAGCCGTCCATGTCGCATTCCCCAGTACCCACCGAAGCCACCAAAGCCACCCGGTCCCGGGTCACCGCCAACGTCGTGCGCGGCTGTCTTGGCAACCTCATCGAGTGGTACGACTGGTTCGCCTACGCCACGTTCAGCATCTACTTCGCGTCCGTGTTCTTCCCCGAGGGCGACCAGACGGCCCAACTCCTCTCCACCGCCGCCGTGTTCGCCGTCGGCTTCCTCATGCGACCGCTGGGCGGCTGGCTGCTCGGCGGGTACGCGGACCGGTACGGCCGCCGCCGCGCGCTGACCCTGTCCGTCCTGCTGATGAGCGCGGGCTCCCTGACCATCGCCGTCGCCCCCGGCCACGACGTCATCGGCCTCTGGGCACCGGTCCTCCTGGTCGTGGCCCGCCTGGCCCAAGGGCTGTCCGTCGGCGGCGAGTTCGGGTCCAGCGCCTCGTACCTCTCCGAGGTGGCGCCCCCGGGAAAGCGCGGCTTCTACTCCAGCTTCCAGTACGTGTCCATCGTGCTCGGCCAGCTCGCCGCCCTGCTCGTGGCGATCGTCCTGCAGAAACTGCTCACCGCCGACCAGCTGGAGAGCTGGGGCTGGCGGATCCCGTTCGTGATCGGCGCGGTGGCCGGACTCACCGTGATGTATCTGCGCCGCACCATGGAGGAGTCCGAGCACTTCCAGAAGGAGCAGGCCAGGACCGCCGACGGCAGCTCGGCCGCCGGGGAGCGCAAGGGCCTCGCCGCTCTGATCGCCGAGTACCCACGGCAGTTGATCGCCGTGTTCGGCCTGGCCATCGGCGGCACCGTCGCGTTCTACACGTACACCACGTATCTGCAGAAGTACCTGGTGAACACCGCGGGCCTGCCCAAGTCGACGGTCACCGTCATCGGCTTCGCCGCCCTGTTCGTGTACATGCTGCTGCAGCCGGCCGTCGGCGCGCTGTCCGACCGGGTGGGCCGCCGCCCCATCATGTTCGGCTTCTCCCTCGGCTGCATGGTCCTCACGGTGCCCGTGATGACCTACCTCGGACGCACGGACAGCCCGTGGGTCGCGTTCCTCCTCATGACGCTCGCGCTCGCCTTCGTCACCGGGTACTCGGCGCTGGCCTCGATCATCAAGGCGGAGATGTTCCCCACCAAGGTGCGCGCCCTGGGCGTGGGCCTGCCGCACGCCCTGGTCACCGCGACGTTCGGCGGCCTCACCGAGCCCATCGCGCTCGCCCTCAAGCAGCACGGCCACGAGACGGCGTTCTTCTGGTACGTCACCGGATGCGTCGGCCTGACGTTCCTGGCGACACTCCTCGTACGCGAACCGTCCCGCACCTCACAACTGGACACCACCGAAGCCTCGCCGCGCACGAAGGCCCACGCCTGACCCGTCCCTCCCAACTCCCCTACACAGAAGGCAAGAACGAGCATGGACCCCGCCACCACCCTCGGCTCCTACGTGGAGTCCTGGAGCCCTCCGGCCGTTCTCGACGAGGACTCACTTCCCCCCGGGCCTGCCGCGGCCCTCTCGGCGGCACTCGACCTGCCGGAGCCCGCCGCCGGTCCCGGCGATCCGCTGCCCCCGCTGTGGCACTGGCTGTACTTCCTGGAGTGGCCCGCACAGCACGATCTCGGCCCCGACGGGCACCCGAGCGACGCCCGCTTCCTGCCACCGATCCCCGACCGGCAGCGGATGTTCGCGGGCGGCCGCTGCGAGACCGTCGGGCCCCTGCGCGTCGGTGAACCGGCGCAGCGCGTCTGCAGCCTGAGCTCGGTCACCCCCAAGAGCGGCCGCAGCGGCGAACTGCTCTTCGTCACCGAGCGCCGCGAGTTCCGGCAGTCCGGCCGGACCTGCCTCGTCGAGGAACAGGACATCGTCTACCGCGCAGGACGCAGCGCCGCCGCCCAGCACCCCACCACCCTCGACACCTCCACTAGGGCCTGTCCGCACTCCGACGCCCCCTGGCAGCTGCGGTCCCAGCCGGACGAGCGACTCCTCTTCCGCTTCAGCGCGCTCACCGCCAACGCCCACCGCATCCACTACGACGCGCCGTACTGCCGTGACGTGGAGGGTTACCCGGGCCTCGTCGTGCACGGCCCGCTCCTCGCTCTGCTCATGCTGGAGCTGGTCCGACGCAACTCCCCTCAGCAAAGGGTGAGTTCACTCTCGTACCGGCTGTGCAAACCGGCGTTCACCGGCGAACATCTCCTGGCCACCGGCACCCCCACGGCCGCGGACGCCGAGCTGAGCATCGCCACACACCGGGAAGCCCGGCACGCCACGGCCGAGGTGACGTTCGCATGACCGCCGTACGCAACCGGATCACAGCCGCCCGCAGCCTCCTCTTCGTCCCGGCGGACCGGCCCGACCGCTTCCCGAAGGCAGTGGCGGCCGGCGCCGACCTCGTCATCGTCGACCTGGAGGACGCTGTCGCCCCCGCGGACAAGGAACAGGCCCGCGCCCACGCCGCGACCTGGCTCGCCGCCGGGCATCAGGCGGTGCTGCGCGTCAACGCCCCCGGCACCGCCTGGTCCGAGCCCGACCTCGCGGTGGCCGCATCGCACGGCTGCCCCGTGATGGTGCCCAAGGCCGAGGACTCGGCCGTCCTCGCGGAGATCACGGCGCGCACGGCCGGCCGCTGCGAGCTCATCGCCCTGGTGGAGACGGCCCGCGGCATCGCCCGCGCCTTCGAGGTGAGCACCGCTCCCGGCGTGGCACGACTCGCGTTCGGCAACGTCGACCTCGCCACCCAGCTCGGCGTGGCCCCCGACGACCACATGGCCCTGACGTACGCCCGCTCCCGGCTGGTCGTCGCCTCGGCCGCAGCGGGCATCAGCCCGCCCGTCGACGGCGTCACCACCGCAGTACGGGACACCGACACCCTCCACGCCGACATCACCCACGCCCACCGCCTGGGCTTCACCGGCAAACTGTGCATCCACCCGGCCCAACTCCCGTACGTATCCGCAGGTTTCACCCCGGGCGAGAGCGAGCTGCACTGGGCCCGCCGGGTACTGGAGGCCGGTGAATCGGTGACCACGGTCGACGGCCAGATGGTCGACAGACCCGTCCTGGAGCGAGCACGACGCATCCTCGACCGGGGCCACGGAGCCGCCACGAGCTGAGGCGTACCTGCCCGCCGAGGCGGCCAGAACCGGATCTCCTGCTCCCCGCAGGCGTGGGCTGCGGCGACCCCGCCGGCGCTGCTCACGGCCTACGCCCCGCGAGGCGCGTAGGCCAGCGGGCTACCACTCCCCGAGCATCGTGGCCTCCCGCCGCACGCGCCGGCGCCGTACGACGAAGGCCGCCCACCCGGCGAGGACGACCAGGGCGATACCCGTGGTCGCGCCTCCCGCGGTGGCCCAGCCCTCCTCCTCGTCCTCGGCCGCCACGGTGGTCGGGGCGACGGCGCCCGCCGCGGCCTCGGCGGCGGGGGGCTGGAGGGAGCCGACGGGGCGTACGCGCCCCTCGGCGGCGAAGCCCCAGTCGAGCAGCGCCCGCGCCTCCTCGTACACCGCGAGACCGCCGCCCCGCTGCGGGTTCATGACCGAGACGACCAGGGTGCGGTCGCCGCGCTTCGCGGCGGCGATCAGGGTGTGCCCGGCCCCGCTCGTGTAGCCGTTCTTGACGCCGATGATCCCGGGGTACGGGGCGACCCCGTCGGCACCGGTGAGCAGGCGGTTGGTGTTCTGGATGTCGTACGACCACGCGCCCTCGGGGAACTTCGCCAGGGCGGTCGAGCAGTAGCGGCGGAACTCCGGGTGCGCGAGTCCGGCCCGCCCGAACACGGCGAGGTCGAACGCGGAGGAGACCTGGCCGGGGGCGTCGTAGCCGTCGGGCGAGACGACGTGGGTGTCCCGGGCGCCGAGGGAGCGGGCCTTGGCCTGCATGCGGCGGGCAGTGGCCCGCCAGCCGCCGTTCATCTCGGCGAGCACGTGCACGGCGTCGTTGCCCGAGCTGAGGAAAACGCCGCGCCACAGGTCGGCGGCCCGGTAGGTGCGGCCGGCGTCCACGCCGACGAGGCTGCTGCCCTCGCCGATGCCTTCGAGCTCGGAGTCGGTGACCGTGTGCTGTGTGGTGCCGGGCACCTGGGGCAGGGCGGTGAGGGCGAACAGCGTCTTGATGGTGCTGGCGGGCGGCAGCGGCTCGTGTGCGTTCTTCGCGGCGAGGACGTCGCCGCTGTCCGCGTCGGCCACGAGCCAGGAGAGCGCGGAGACATCGTCGGGCAGGGCGGGGGCGGAGGGCCGCGCCCGGACCTGGGTGCCGCTGCGGTACAGCCAGGAGGGCGGGGCGGCCGCCGCCGGTCCCGGCGGTGTGGGTTCCTGGCGGCGGCCTGCGGCGGATGCGGGGGCCTGGGCGAGGAGTTGGGCGCCGAGCACCGAGGCCAGGGCCCCGGCGAGGACGGCACGCGCAAAGGATGGAATCATCCGTAAAACGTATGAATCACCCTCGCTGCTCCCCGGAACCCCGGGCCGCAGGTCGGACTCCGGCACCCGGATGGCGGCACACGCCCCCGCGCCCGGCCGCCCTACGGGTCCCGCCGGACCGGTCCGCTCGGCCACCTCACCGAGGGTAGAGTCTGTTCGATTCCCCCCGAGAAATGGTTGCATGTCCACACCGCTGTCCCCTGCCCCGAAGCCGCGTCTGCCCCGGCCGGACTGGTTGGCCTCGCCGAAGGTGTTCCGTACCGAGGTGCTCGCCGGCCTTGTCGTCGGGCTCGCGCTGATTCCCGAGTCGATCGCGTTCTCGGTGATCACCGGGGTCGACCCGAGCGTCGGTCTGTTCGCGTCGTTCACGATGGCCGTGGTCATCTCGGTCGTCGGCGGCCGCAAGGCGATGATCTCGGCGGCCACCGGTGCCATCGCGCTGGTCATCGCGCCGGTCAACCACGAGTACGGCTTCGGCTATCTGATCGCCACCGTGATCCTCGGCGGTCTGTTCCAGGTGGCGCTCGGAGCCCTCGGGGTGGCCAGGCTGCTGCGGTTCGTGCCGCGCAGCGTGATGGTCGGCTTCGTCAACGCGCTCGCGATCCTGGTCTTCATGGCCCAGGTGCCGGAGATGCGGAACGTGCCGTGGCCCGTGTACCCGCTGATCGTCGGCGGCCTGGTCCTGATGGTGCTGTTCCCGCGGATCACGAAGGCCGTGCCGGGGCCGCTGGTGTCGATCGTGATCCTCACCGCGATCACCGTGGGCGCCGGGATCGCCGTGCCGACCGTCGGCGACAAGGGCGAGCTGCCGTCCTCGCTGCCCGTGCCCGGCATCCCGGACGTCCCGTTCACCCTGGACACGCTGGCCACCCTCGCGCCGTACGCCTTCGCCTTCGCGCTCGTCGGCCTGATGGAGTCCCTGATGACGGCCAAGCTGGTCGACGACATCACGGACACGCGCTCCAACAAGACCCGTGAGTCCATCGGCCAGGGCATCGCCAATATCGTCACCGGCTTCTTCGGCGGCATGGGCGGCTGCGCCATGATCGGCCAGACGATGATCAACGTGAAGACCTCCGGGGCCCGCACCCGGCTGTCCACGTTCCTGGCCGGTTCGCTGCTCATGGTGCTGTGCATCGTGTTCGGGCCCGTCGTCTCCGACATCCCGATGGCCGCGCTTGTCGCCGTGATGATCCTGGTCTCCGTCGGCACCTTCGACTGGCACTCCGTGCGGCCGAAGACCCTGAAGCGGATGCCGGTCGGCGAGACCACCGTCATGGTCGTCACCGTGGCCTGTGTGGTGGCCACCCATAACCTCGCCATCGGTGTGGTGGTCGGCTCGATCACCGCGATGGTCATCTTCGCGAAGCGGGTCGCGCACCTCGCGCAGGTCTCCGCCGCCGTCGACCCCGACGGCCGGCAGGTCGTGTACGCGGTCACGGGCGCGCTGTTCTTCGCCTCGTCCAACGACCTCGTCCATCAGTTCCACTACAAGGACGACCCGGACGACGTGGTCATCGACCTCACCGATGCGCACATCTGGGACGCCTCGTCCGTGGCCGCCCTCGACGCCATCGAGCACAAGTACGCGGAACGCGGCAAGAAGGTCACCATCATCGGCCTGAACAAGCCGAGCGCCGATATGCACGACCGCCTCGCGGGCCAGCTCAGCTCCCACTGAAACGCGAGCCGGGGCTCCCCCTCACCACCCCGTCAGCAGCAGATGGTTGACCGTCAACGCCAGCACCCCCTGCGCCACCAGCCAGGGCCGGGCCCGGGGCAGGAACGCCCCGGCCGCCAGCAGCCACATCGCGAACGGCAACCAGATCCGCTCCGTCTCCGCCTTGCTCATCCCGGACAGGTCGGCGATGAGAAGGGCGAGCAGCGCCCCGGCAAGGAGCAGGGCAAGCCGCGCCCGGGGCGTACGGAAGGACCGCTCCCGCAGCACACCCCCCGCCCGCCGCAGCCCCGCCACCGTCGCGAGGCCGACGACGAGGACCGTGCACGCGAGGTTGGCCCACACCCAGTACGCGTAGGGCCGCACCCCCGCGGCCCCCTGGTAGTAGCGCTCCACCAACAGCCGGTACGCCTCCCACCAGTTGAACCCGTACGCCGTGAACACCGCGGGCACGACGACAAGGCCGACCAGCACGTACGGCAGCACCCGCCACCGCTCCCGCCCGTGCCCGTGCCCGTGCCCGAGCAGCAGCACCGTCAGACCGATCACCGCGTACAACGTCAGGCCGTACGACAGGTAGCAGGTCAGGCCGAACAGCAGGCCCGCGCCGCAGGCCGCCGTGCGGCGTGGCCAGGGGCGGCGGGACGTCACGGCGAGAGCGAGGAGGGCCACGGACCAGGCGGCGACGGCCGCGAAGTAGCCGTCGGCGGACGTCCCGGCCCAGACCGACGCGGGGGCGAGGACGAGGAACGGGGCGGCGCGGCGCGCCAGTTGCTCCGAGGCGAGGGCCCGCACGGTGACCAGGACCGCCACACAGGTCGTCGCGCCGACGACCAGGCACCAGACCCCGGCCCAGGCGCCCCCGCCGAGGCCGATCCGGTCGAGCAGCACGAAGGTGACCGTCGCGGCGGGCGGGTGCCCGGCGATGTGCGCGGGCCAGTGGTCCGGGGAGTCGAGGAGGATGAAGCGGGTGAACTCCCTGAGGGTTTCCGGGATGTTCTGGAAGCGGTCGATGACCTGGAGGTATTCGTACTTCGTGGTGAGGCGGCGCGCGATGCCCCAGTGCCAGCCGTCGATCAGCGCGAGCGACCAGGTCCACGCCGACGCGGCCGCGTAGGAGGCGGCGAGCAGCCCGCGCCACGGGAGCCGCGCGGCCAGCGGCGGCCCGTACGCGACAAGGAGCACCGCCACGGCGAGCGCGGCCGGTGTGCCCGGGCCGACATGCGGCAGCCAGTTGGCGTACAGCGGCGGCCAGCTGACCCGCAGCGTGCCGTCGCGCTCCTCGATCCAGTGGCCGATCACGATGGCGGCCGCCACGAGCAGGATCGCGGCGGCAGCGGCGTACAGATCCCGGCGGGTGCCGAGGCGACGGTCTTCGGGGCGGGGTTCGCGGTGCACGGGGGAACGCTAGGCCGGGCGGCGGCCCGTCGGGCGGTCACCGGCCGCGACGTCAGCGTTTCGTCATCGTTGTTTCGCCGGTCGGCGCAGGGTTCCGGCCTACCGTCGGCACATGCCCAGGTTCCCCTCCTCCCCCGCGTTCTGGCGCAGCCCGGTGCGCGGCGCCCGGTTCACCTCGGTGCTCGGTCTGGTGCTGCTCGCCGGGATGACCGTGCTGTTCGTGACGGGGCTGCTCTCGTACGCCGCGTACAACCCCGACCTGTCCCCGGTGAACGACAAGACGCCGGGCAAGGGCCTGTTGGGCTTCTTCCTGTTCTCGTGGCCGACCGACCCGCACTGGCTGTACCGGCTCACGCAGGGCGTGCACGTCACCCTCGGGCTCGCGCTCGTGCCGGTGCTGCTCGCCAAGCTGTGGTCGGTGGTGCCGCGGCTCTTCGCGCTGCCGCCCGTGCGCTCCCTCGCGCACGCCTTGGAGCGGCTCTCGCTGCTGCTTCTGGTGGGCGGCGCGCTCTTCGAGTTCGTCACGGGCATCCTCAACGTCCAGCTGGACTACGCCTTCCCGGGCTCCTTCTACCCGCTGCACCTCTACGGAGCCTGGGTCTTCTTCGCCGCGTTCCTCGCCCATGTCGTACTGAAGGCGCCCGCGGCGGTGCGGAACGTGCGGAAGATGCGGGCCGGGCGGGAGGACGAGGAGGACAACGACGACGAGTTGGCCGCCCCCGATCCCGACCCGCCCACCGTCTCGCGCCGTGGCGCGCTGTGGATGGTCGGGGGCGGCTCGGCCCTGCTGTTCGGTACGTCGGTGGGGCGCAGCTTCGACGGGCCGCTGCGCGAGACCGCCGTACTCTCCCCGCACGGCGGCCCCGAACCCGGCGAGGGCCCGAACGGCTTCCAGATCAACAAGACGGCCGCGTACGTGGGGATCGACCCGCGCGAGACCGACCCCGAGGCGTGGCGGCTCATCGTCACCGGACGCTCGGGCACCGTCCGGCTGAGCCTCACCGACCTGCGCCGGATGCGGCTGCACAGCGCGGCGCTGCCCATCGCCTGCGTGGAGGGCTGGTCGACCGCCGACCAGTGGTGGCGGGGCGTACCGCTGCGGGATCTGGCCGCGCTCGTCGGGTACGACGACCCGCCGGACGTGTTCGTGCGGTCGCTGCAGCGGCGCGGCGCGTTCCGGAGCGCGGCCCTGCGCGCCAACCAGGTCCGCGACGCGCGCTCGCTGCTCGCCCTGGACGTCAACGGCGAGCCGCTGAGCGCCGACCACGGCCGCCCGGCCCGGATCATCGTGCCCGCGGCGCCCGGCGTACTGAACACCAAGTGGGTCACCCGGCTCGAGTTCGGAGAACTGTGATGCCCCTCCGGATGCGTGGGCGCCGGTCGTTGCGCGAGCTGAGCGGCAGCCCCTTCCAACTCCTGCTGCTCGCCGCCTCGTTCGCGCTCGCCGGGTACGCGGGCGTGCGGCTGCTCGCGGGCGAGACGGTGCAGGTGGCGCTCTGGTTCGTCGGCTCGGCGCTGCTGCACGACCTGGTGCTGGTGCCGCTGTACGGGATGGCGGACCGCTCGCTGGCCCGGCTGCTCGGCGCCTGCGGGCGACGGGAGTGGCTGGCGTACGTGCGGGTGCCCGCGCTGCTGTCCGGGCTGCTGCTGCTCGTGTGGTTCCCGCTGATCAGCGGGCGCGTGGCGGAGCGTTACGCGGGGGCGACCGGGTTGTCGGGCGACGGCTTCCTGGCCCGCTGGCTGCTTGTCACGGCGGTGCTGTTCGCCGGTTCGGCGCTGCTCCTGCTCGTGCGGTCGCTGCCCCGGTCCCGGTCGCTGCCGCGGTCCCGGTCCCGGTCCCGGTCGCGATCCCGGTTGCGCAGGGCGACGAAGGAGCGGCCGTCGGCCTCCCAGTGAGCGTCGGCCCGCCAGCCGAGGGCGTGGGCGCGACGCAGCAGGGCGGGCGTGCCGAGCCTGGCCCAGCGGAAGGTGGCGCTGGTGGTGCGGGGGTCGGCGGCGTGCACGAGGTGGACGTCGACGATCTCGTCCACGTCCGCCGGGTCCGTCTCGACCATCAACAGGCCGCGTGGGGCGAGGAGTTCGGCCATGCGGTCGAGCAGGGCGGGCACGTCGCCGCCGATGCCGAGGTTGCCGTCGACGAGGAGTGCCGTGCCCCAGCGGCCCTCGGCGGGCAGCGGGTCGAAGACGGAGCGGACCAGGGCCTGCCCGCCGAGTTCGACGGTGCGGGTGACGGCGGCCTCGCTGACGTCGATGCCGAGCGCGCGCCGGCCACGGGCGGCGAGTTCCGCGACGAGCCGGCCGGGCCCGCAGCCCACGTCGAGCACGGCCCCCTCGCACCGTTCGAGCAGCCGCAGATCGGCGGCGTCGGCGGCGGCACACCAGCGCTCCACGTCGAGGGGCAGCAGCCACCCGTCGTGGCGCCGCAGGAACAGCGGACCGCATCCGAGCCGCAGCGCGTCCGCGTACGGGTCGGCGCCCCAACTCCGGTGCGGCGCACGGTCGGACCGCGCCCCCGCGTACGAGCCCTCACGCCCCTCCGCGTACGAGCCCTCGCGCCCTTCCTCGTACGGGTCGGCGCTCCGGCTCCGCTCCACCATGCGGCCGGGCCGCCGCCCCGGCACGGTGCTCATCGGCCGGACACCGCCCCGCGCCGGGCGGCCCGCGCCTGGTCGGTGTGCAGCCGGGACAGTTCGGCGGCGAAGCGGCCGTGCGGGGCGCTCGCGGCGACGGCGGTGGCGTCGGCGGCCGTGTCGACGTCCCGCAGGACCGGCAGGTCCCGCACCCGCAGCCCCGCCTCGACGAGCCGATCGCGCTGGACGGCCCCGGTGTCCGGCGCCGACATGGGCACTCCCCGTACGAGCGCGGGGTCGGGCTCGGCCATCCCCAGCGCCCAGAAGCCGCCGTCCTCGGCGGGCCCGAACACCGCCTCGTCGTCCGCGAGTTCGACGGTGAGCAGCTTGGGGGTGACCTGCGGGGTGTCCATGCCGATGAGCAGGGCGGGCCCGACGCAGGCGGCGAAGGCGGCGGCGAGCCGCGCGTCGAGCCCGCCCGCGCACTGCGGTACGACGTCGAAGCCGGGCGGCAGCCAAGGGCCCGGCTGCCCGTCGAGGACGAGGACGCGGCGGCGGGCCGGGGTCGCGGCGACGGCGCGCAGGGTGTCGACGAGCGCGGCCCGGGCGAGCCGCGCGGCCTGCGCGGGCGTGAACGGCGGGGTGAGCCGCGTCTTGACCCGCCCGGGCAGCGGCTCCTTGGCGATGACGAGCAGGGTGGGGGGAGAGGTCACCGTCGGGCTCCGTTCGGGTGGGTGCCTCGGCGGGGCGGTTCCGCCAGGACCTCGCGCATGTCCCGTACCGCCTGCCAGGTCCCCCGCCAGGTGCCCGTGACCTTGGAGCGGCCGGTGCGCGGCAGGTACGGGACGTCGTGCTCCGTGACGTGCCAGTCCGCGTCGGCGGCGCGGACGACCATCTGCAGCGGGTAGCCGCTGCGCCGGTCGGTGAGGCCGAGGCCGAGCAGGGGCGTGCGGCGGGCGGCGCGCAGCGGGCCGAGGTCGTGCAGGCGGAGGCCGGTGCGGCGGTGCAGCATGCGGGCGAGGGCGAGGTTGCCGAGGCGGGCGTGCAGCGGCCAGGCGCTGCGGCCCCGCGGGCGTCTGCGCCCGAGCACCAAGTCGGCCCGGCCCGCGCGCACTTCGCGTACGAACGGGACGAGCAGCGACGGGTCGAGGGAGGCGTCGCAGTCGCAGAAGCACACGATGTCGGCGGTGGCGGCGGTCAGGCCCGCGTGGCAGGCGGCGCCGAAGCCGCGGCGCTCCTCGCGGACCACGGTCGCGCCGTGCGCGCGGGCGATCTCCGCGGAGCCGTCGGTGGAGCCGTTGTCCACGACGAGGGCGCGCCAGCCGTCCGGGATGCGGGCGAGCACCCAGGGCAGGGCCTCGGCCTCGTTCAGACACGGCAGGACCACGTCGACGTCGGGGGCCGGTTCGGGGGCTGTTTCGAGGGCCGTTTCGGGGGCCGGTCCTGCTTCCTGCCCTGCGGCCGGTTGGGCGTCGGGGTGCGGGGATGAGGTCGTCACGGATGTCACCCTACGAAGCAGTATCCGACAAAACGGACAGCCGCTCCTTACGGAACGCGGACGTCCGCCCCCGCCCGCCCCCCGCGGGCCCCACCCGCCCGCGCGCGGTGCGAGGCTGTGGCCATGGAGCAGCAGCCGTACGAACCGACCTCGGACCCTGCCACCGGCGACCGGCCCCTGGTCCTGGTGGTGGACGACGACCCGACGGTCGCCGAGGTCGTCGCCGGGTACCTGGACCGCGCCGGGTACGCCGTGGACCGCGCCGCCGACGGGCCCGCCGCCCTCGCGCGGGCCGCCGCGCACCGGCCCGACCTGGTGGTGCTCGACCTGATGCTGCCCGGCATGGACGGCCTGGAGGTGTGCCGCCGGCTGCGCGCGCACGGGCCCGTCCCGGTCGTCATGCTCACGGCGCGCGGCGACGAGGACGACCGGATCCTCGGCCTCGAGGTGGGCGCCGACGACTACGTGACCAAGCCGTTCAGCCCGCGCGAGCTGGTCCTGCGGGTCGCGTCCGTGCTGCGCCGGGCCCGGCCCGCCGAGGGCACGCGTCCGTTGAGCGCGGCCGGTCTCACCGTCGACCCGGCCGCGCGCCGGGCCACCAGGGACGGCGCCGAACTCGCCCTCACACTGCGGGAGTTCGACCTGCTCGCGTACTTCCTGCGGCACCCGGGGCGCGCCCACAGCCGCGAGGAGCTGATGCACGAGGTGTGGGGCTGGGACTTCGGGGACCTGTCGACCGTGACGGTGCACGTGCGCAGGCTGCGCGGCAAGGTCGAGCAGGATCCGGCCGAGCCCCGGCTCATCCGGACCGTGTGGGGCGTGGGCTACCGCTTCGAGCCGCCGGGGACCCTGACGACCGGCGGGCCGCCACCCGCGGAAGAGGTGTGAGCGATGCGCGACATCCTGCTCATCGCCCTGTTCGCCCTGCTCGGCGCGGGCGCGGCCGGGCTGCTCGGGGCGGCGGCGCTACGGCTGCTCCGGCACCGCTCGCTGACCGTGTCCGTCGCCGTGGTGGCCGTCGTCGCCGTGACCGCGATGCTCGCCGGGACGCTGGCCGTGGCGTGGGCGATGTTCCTGTCGCCGCACGATCTGACCGTCGTCACGACGGTCGTCGCGATGGCGGCCGTCGTCTCGCTCGCGACGGCGCTGCTGCTCGGCCGCTGGGTCGTCGCCCGCAGCCGCGCCCTCCAGCTCGCCGCCCGCTCCTTCGGCGACGGCGGCGAGTACGCGGCACCGCAGGGCGCCGCACCCGATGAACTCGCCGTGCTCAGCCGCGAGTTGGCGGCCACCAGCGCCCGGCTCGCCGAGTCCCGCGACCGCGAGCGGGCCCTGGAGGCGTCCCGGCGCGAGCTCGTCGCCTGGATCTCGCACGATCTGCGCACCCCGCTGGCCGGGCTTCGCGCGATGACGGAGGCCCTGGAGGACGGGGTGGCCGCGGACCCGGAGCGCTACTTCAAGCAGATGCGCACCGATGTGGAACGCCTCAACGACATGGTCGGCGACCTCTTCGAGCTCTCCCGCATCCACGCGGGCGCCCTGACGCTCTCGCGCTCCCGGCTCTCCCTGTACGACCTGGTCGGCGACGCCTTGGCGGGCGCGGCCCCGCTCGCCCGTGAGCTGGGCGTACGGCTCGTCGGCGAACGCGTCGAGGCGGTGCCCGTGGAGGTCGACGGCAAGGAGATGAGCCGCGTCCTGGGCAACCTCCTGGTCAACGCGATCCGTCGCACCCCGGCCGACGGCACGGTCGAGGTGGCCGTCGAACGCCGCGCGGACGGGGCGGTGCTCTCGGTGTCCGACGGCTGCGGCGGCATCCCCGAGCAGGACCTCCCCCGCGTCTTCGACACGGGCTGGCGCGGCTCCGACGCCCGCACACCACCGGCGGGCGCGGGCCTCGGCCTCGCGATCGTCCGCGGCATCGTCGAGGCCCACCGCGGCCGCGCCGCCGTCCACAACATCACCGGCGGCTGCCGCTTCGAGGTGACACTGCCGACGGCGGAGCCCTGAGGCGGGGCTGATTTCGGCTGGCGGCTCGTGCCCCGATAGGGGCGCGGGGCTGTGACATCTGCGGCTCCGCCGCGGGGCGCGACCAGCCACGGCGGCGCGGCAGCCGAACGACGACACCGAAGCGGGGGCCGGGGGCCCGGACTACGCCCCCCGACCCGCGAACTCCCGTACCCCCTCCGCGAAGCGAACCTCCGGGTGCCAGCCGAGAGCGGACCGCAGGCGGGACGAGTCCGCGGTGATGTGGCGGACGTCGCCGAGGCGGTACTCGCCCGTGACGCGCGGTGCCGGGCCACCGTGAGCCGTGGCCAGTTCCGCGGCCAGCTCGCCGACCGTGTGCGGCTCGCCGCTGCCGGTGTTGTACGCGGTGAGCGCGCCGCCCGCCGCGTCCGCCTCCAGGGCCACCGCGTTCGCCGCCGCCACATCCCGTACGTGCACGAAGTCCCGCCGCTGCGCCCCGTCCTCGTACACCGTCGGCGCCTCGCCGCGCGCGAGCGCCGAGCGGAAGAACGAGGCCACTCCCGCGTACGGGGTGTCCCGGGGCATCCGGGGTCCGTAGACGTTGTGGTAGCGCAGCGAGACGACCGAGCCGCCGGTGTCCCGCGCCCACGCCGCCGCCAGGTGCTCCTGGGCCACCTTGGTCGCGGCGTACACATTGCGCGGGTCGAGCGGCGCGTCCTCGCCGACCGTGCCGGGCGTCAGCCACGCCCCGCACCCCGGGCACCTCGGCTCGAAGCGGCCGGCGTCCAGGTCCTCGACGGCCCGCGGCCCCGGGCGCACCTGCCCGTGCCGTGCGCAGTCGTAGCGCCCCTCCCCGTACACGACCATCGAGCCCGCGAGGACGAGGCGGCGTACGCCCGCGCCGGCCATCGCGGCGAGCAGGACGGCGGTGCCGACGTCGTTGTGCGAGGCGTAGTCGGGAGCGTCGGCGAAGCCCGTGCCGAGGCCGACCATGGCCGCCTGGTGGCAGACCGCGTCGACCCCGGCGAGGGCGCGGGCCACGGCTGCCCCGTCCCGTACGTCCGCGCCGGGGTCGACGCGGAGGTCCAGGACCACGGGCTCGTGGCCGCGCGCGGCGAGCGCCTCGACGACATGGGACCCGATGAACCCGGCTCCGCCGGTGACCAGTACACGCATGCCCGCACGCTATGCCGCCCGCCCGGCCCGGCGGCCGGACCGCGCCCTGCCGTCATGGTTCCGTAAGCCCGTCCGGCCGCTGAACGAGGGCGACGGACAGGTGCGAGCCCCTCTACCATTGGGCATAACGCCCATAACATGCTAAACACCAGCGGCTCGGACCCGAGGGGGTCGCCATGGTTCAGGAACTGATCCTCGCTGCCGGGGCGGTCGGATCCGCCGGGGTGCTTTATGTCATGGCGGCGGCACGGGTCGTGAGGCAGTACGAGCGAGGTGTGGTCCTGCGCCTGGGACGGCTGCGCCGCGAGGTGCGCCAGCCCGGGTTCACGCTGATCGTCCCGGTGGTGGACCACCTCCGCAAGGTCAACATGCAGATCGTCACGATGCCCGTGCCGGCCCAGGAGGGCATCACGCGCGACAACGTCACGGTCTGTGTGGACGCGGTCGTGTACTTCAAGGTCGTGGAGGCCGACAAGGCGATCATCAACGTCGAGGACTACCGCTTCGCGGTCTCGCAGATGGCGCAGACCTCGCTGCGGTCCATCATCGGCAAGAGCGACCTGGACGATCTGCTGTCCAACCGCGAGAAGCTCAACCAGGGCCTGGAGCTGATGATCGACAGCCCGGCCGTGGGCTGGGGTGTGCAGATCGACCGCGTCGAGATCAAGGACGTGTCCCTGCCGGAGACCATGAAGCGGTCGATGGCCCGCCAGGCCGAGGCCGACCGTGAGCGCCGCGCCCGCGTCATCAACGCCGACGCCGAGCTCCAGGCCTCGAAGAAGCTCGCCGAGGCCGCCCACCAGATGGCGAACGAACCGGCCGCCCTGCAACTGAGGCTGCTGCAGACCGTGGTGGCCGTCGCGGCCGAGAAGAACTCCACGCTCGTCCTGCCCTTCCCCGTCGAGCTGCTCCGCTTCCTGGAGCGCAGCACGCAGCAGTCGGACGCGTCGGCAGCCCTGGCCGAGCCGCCGCACGCCGTGCCGACGGACCTGCTGCCCGAGGAGGTCATGGACCAGATCAGGGACCAGGTCGGCGCCTCCCCCACCGCTCCCCCGCGCAGCCTGACCCCGGCACCAGAATCCGCCGAGGGCGCCCCACCGCCCGATTGAAGAGCGGGGTCCGGGGGCTGGCCCCCGCGGCTCAGACCCCCAGCACCGCCTTGGCCGTAAGGAAGTAGATGATCAACCCCGTCGCGTCGACCAGCGTCGTCACCATCGGGGCCGACACCACCGCCGGGTCGATCCTCAGCCGCTTGGCGAGCAGCGGCATCGTGCCGCCGATCGTGGCCGCCCAGCCGCAGATCAGGATCAGCGTGATGCCGACGACCAACGCGACGTCCGCCCCGACGAAGAGCGTGCCGACGACCAGGCCGAGGATCGCGAGCAGACCGCCGAGGACCAGGCCGACCCGGCACTCGCGCCAGATCACCTTCAGCAGGTCGGAGCCGCGGACCTCGCCGACCGCCAGCGCACGCACACACGCGGTGGCGGCCTGGGCGCCCGCGTTGCCGCCCGCGCCGATCAGCATCGGGATGAACACCGCGAGCGAGGCGACCTCTTCGAGGGTGCCCTCGAAGGCCTGCGTGACGGTGACGGTGAAGGTCGCGGCGACCAGGAGCAGGCTCAGCCACAGCGCGCGGTAGCGGGCCAACTGCCAGACGGACGCGGCCATGTAGTGCCCGGCCCACGGCGCGGAGCCGGACTGGCGGGCGACGTCCTCGGTGTCGGCGGCCTCGATGACCTCGACCGCGTCGTCGATGGTGAGCAGGCCGACGAGGCGCTGTTCGCTGTCGACGACCGGCAGGTTCAGGTCGTTGGTCTCGCGCATCAGCCGGGCGGCCTGCTCGGCGGGGTCGGTGGCGTACGCGTACGCGGGCTCGCTGACGACGAGGTCGGAGACGAGGGTCTCGGGCGGGTTGAGGACGAGTTCGCGCAGCTCGACGATGCCGGTGAGGCGGCGCGTGTGGTCGACGACGGGCAGCGTGTAGACGGTCTCCGCCTCGTTGCCCTCGGCGAGGACGACGCCGAGGGCCTGGCCGACGGTGAGGTCCTGGCCGAGAGCGACCACCTCGGGCGTCATGTAGCGGCCGACGGAGCCCTCCGGGTAGCCGAGGAGCGCGGCCGTCATGCGGCGCTGGTGCGAGCTGAGCCCGGCGAGGACCCGCTTGGCGACCTTGGCGGGGGCCTCGCGGAGCATCCGGGCGCGGTCGTCGGGGTCCATGGCCTCGACGAGTTCCAGGAAGGTCTGGTCGCGCAGGCCCTGGAGGATCTGCTGCTGGTCGACCGGCTCCAGCTCCTCGAAGACCGTCAGGGCGCGGTCCTTGTCGAGCAGCCGGAACGCCATACCGGCGGCGGTCGCGTCCATCCGGGCCAGCTCGTCGGCGATGACGTGCGGCGGGTTGCTCTCCAGCCACTCCAGGGCGGCGTGCAGCTGCTGGTTCTGCACGAGGTCCTGCAAGGAGCGCTCGTCGGGCTCGGTGCGCTCGGAGCGCGGCTCTTCGGGCAGCGAGGTGTGCGGCATGCCAGATCCTCAGAGAAGTTCAAGTCCCGTGCGGGACAAGGGAGTTCGGGCCTGATCGGGGTGGGCGCCGACGCGCCGGGCACCGCACTCACCGCCCCGCGGCGCGCTCAGCGCAGGCCGGGGACCGGGTTCTGGAGGGGGTGGGTGCCTCGCGGTGGGTGACTGGGGGGTTCGCCGCGCATCGCAGCACCACCTCCGTCCGTCTCCACATCCGATGTACTCCGCGCGCCGACCGCAGCGACGCGCCGGTGCAGCCTACAGGGGATGGGAGAACACCCGCAGACCGGGTCTTTCGGGCGCCTCGCCGGTGGGGGGCCGGTACATCGGCGGGCCGGGACACGCCCCGCTCCCGCGTCCCATACTTGAGGCATGGCGTCCCGCAAGGCGGCCGTACGGGAGCAGGGGACCGCGGACGGCGAGTCCCTGGAGTTCGTGCGGGCCGCGCCGAGGGTCGAGGGGGTCGTGTCGGCGGTCGGGTACCGCACGTCGGGGCAGCGGCCTGGACTGCACATCGGGCTGCCGTCCCCGTATCTGACCTTGATCTTCTCCTTCGACGGGCCGGTGACGACCGGGCTCACCCCGCAGCAGGCGGGCGGTCCCGACGCCGCGCGGACCGACATCGTCGTGGGCGCGCTCCAGCAGGGCCCGGCGTACGTGGTGCAGCCCGAGCGGGAGTCGGGCATCCAGCTCGCGGTGCATCCGCTCGCGGCCCGTGCGCTGTTCGGTGTGCCCGCCGCGGAGCTGACCGGTGAGCTGGTGGCCTCGGGGGCGGACGTCCTCGGCGTGCGGGCCGAGGCGGTGCGGCAGCGGCTGGTCGAGGAGGGCGACTGGGCGGACCGGTTCGCGACGCTCTCCGGGTATCTGCGGGCGCGCGCGGCGGCGGCCGGGCGCTCGGCGCGGGTACGTCCGGAGGTCGCGGAGGCCTGGGCGTGGCTGGCCCGGCACCGGGGCGCGGGCACGCTCGACGGGCTCGCACGGCATGTGGCGCTCAGCCCGCGCCGCCTGACCACGCTGTTCCGCGCGGAGACCGGGGTGACGCCGAAGCAGGCGGCGAGCCTGATGCGGTTCGAGCACGCGAAGGCGGCCGTGGTCCGCACGGTGGTGCGGGGCACGGCGCTCGACCTGGCGCGGGTGGCGGCGGACTGCGGCTACTACGACCACTCCCACCTGGTGCGCGACTTCCGCCGCTATACGGGCGCGAGCCCGACCGCCTGGCTGGTCGAAGAGTGCCGGAATATCCAAGCCGGGGGCCATATGAACGGTGAAGGGTGGGAGGCATGAACACCACACAGAGCACCGAAGAGAACACCGAGAAGACCCGGCCCGCGCCCACCGTGTGGCCCACGCTCCTGGCGCACGACGCCCCCGCCCTGATCGACTTCCTCGTCGGCACCGTCGGCTTCGAGCGCACCGCCGTCTACGAGGACGACGGGAAGGTCGCCCACGCCCAGCTCGACTGGCCGGAGGGCGGCGGCATCATGCTCGGCAGCTACGACCCGGAGGAGAAGGACGGCTGGACGCTGGAGCCGGGCACCCTGGGCGCGTACGTCGTCACCGACCACGTCGACGCGCTGTACGAACGTCTCACGGCACCCGGCACCGGGGTGCGGATCCTGATGGAGATCGTGGATCAGCCGTACGGCAACCGGGAGTTCGCGATCACCGATCCGGAGGGCAACAAATGGTGCTTCGGGCCGTACCGGGGCGAGCCGCGCCGCTGAATCTTCCCCTCCCCGCCCCTTCCCGACTGTGTCGATGTGCGGCTGGCGCCGCGTGGCCTGCCGGACGGGCCTCCTCAATCGCCGGAGGGGCTCAAAATGGGGCGGGGTGGGGGAAGAAGACGCGCGCGGCTACGCCAGCCCCGCCAGCGTGTCCCAGAAGAGGCGCTCGTAGCTCTGCAGGAGGCGACCCGAGCGGCAGGCCGCCGACACGTCCAGGCAGTCCACCCGGTCCAGCCCCTCCTGCACCGCGGCCTCGGCCTGTTCGCTCAGCGCCGGTGCCGGTGCGGCGAAGAAGTCGAAGAAGGCGCAGGAGTCGTCGTCGTATCCGTAGTGCCCGCGCAGGCCGTGGCCGATGCGGGCGCAACTGTCGCCCCAGGCCGCGAAGTTGGCGCTCAGCGCGAGGACGACCTCGGCCGGGCGGCCGGTGAGGGCGAGCCGGGCCACGTAGGAGGGGTAGGCCTGGCAGCCGGGGAGTGGTTCGTACGCGTCGATCGCGGCGGCGTCGAGGCCGCAGGCCGCGGCGAGCGGGGCCAGGTGGTCGGCGGCGGTCCGCTCACCCTCCGCGAGGGTGGCGAAGAACGCCGCGCTCGCGGGGGCACCGAGGGCGGCGGCGCGTTCGGCGAGGTGGGCGAAGGCACGCCGGTCGCTGGGGATGACGTGGTGCTGCTCCAGGGTGAGCGTGCTGATCGCGACCTGCCGGGCCGTGCCCTGCTCGACCTCGGCGACGAGGGCGTTGTGGGCGGGGTCCGGGCTGAGTTCGGCGGTGGTGGCGGCGAGCACGGCCGCGGCTGTCTGCGTCATGACGTCACCGTCGCATCCATGGCCTGAGCGTACGCGTACGCCTACACGCGGGCAGCCCACCTCGAAGACGGCCGGGGCCTCGGTGGCGTCGACGGCGCAGCCGTGCTGTCCGGCGAGTGCGGTGGGCGCGGTGACGCCTGCGGGAACGGAGGCGAGGCGGTAGTCGCGGGTGCGGGTGAAGACCAGGAGGCGCGGGGCATGGCGGTCTCTCCGGGGTCCCGGCTCGGGGGCGGTACGGGCGGGCGCGTACGGATGGCGCAGGGGGCATCGCCCAACCCCGGTCAAGGGTAGGTAAGGTGAACCTTACTTTCTCTTGTTCTGTGTCGCCCGGAGGCCGAGCCATGTCCGAGTCCGTCAAGCCCAGTCGGCCGCCGCGCATCCCGCGGCCGCACCCGGTGGAGCGGGCCGTGAGCGCGCGGGTCGCGGCGCTCGCCGCGGGCGAAGTGGACGAGGCGGAGTTCTGGCGGGCCGCCACGGCCGAGGGCACCCCCCTCGTGGAGCCCGACGCGGAGCCCGACCCGGACGCGGACGGCCACTCCGTCGTGACGTTCCTGTGGCGCGGCTCCCCCGCGACCCGGACCGTGCTCGCGCTGCCCAACAAGGTCACGGACCCGTCCGACCCCGCGGTCAACCGGATGGAGCGGGTGCCGGGCACGGACGTGTGGCACTGGTCGCTGCGGATGCGGGACGACTGGCGGGCCACGTACAGCCTCTGCGTGGACGAGGGCGAGGGACCGGCCGAGCCCGGCACGCCCGAGCACGGGCGGTGGCTGCGCGGACAGCACCGTGTCGACCCGCTCAACTCCCGTTCCCTGCAACGGCGTTGGGGTGCGGAGCCGATCTCGTACGTGGAGCTGCCGCAGGCGCCGCGCGGGGACGACTGGCGGGTGCGGGCGGACGTGCCGTGCGGCGCGGTGAGCGTGCACACGGTGCGCAGCGAGCGGCTCGGCAACGAGCGCCGGGTGTGGGTCTACGAACCGCCGGGCCGCACCGCCCCGGAAGAAGACCTTCCGGTCCTGGTCCTCTTCGACGGCGAGTCCTGGCAGCCTGCGCTCGGCGTGGCCACGCTGCTCGACAACCTGATCGCGGACGGCCGCATCCCGCCGGTCGCGGCGCTGCTCCCCGAGGCACTCGACGCGGACACGCGCTGGGCCGAACTGGGCTGCGACGACCGCTTCGTGGGTTTCCTCACGGACGAGCTGCTGCCCTGGGCGGCGGAGTTGCTGCCGCTCACCACGGACCCGGCGCGCACGGTCCTCGCGGGCCAGAGCCTCGGCGGCCTGACGGCGGCGTACGCGGCGCTGCGCGCCCCGCACCGCTTCGGCAACGCCCTTTCGCAGTCGGGGTCGTTCTGGTGGCCCACGGGCGAGGCCGAGTCGGAGCTGGTGACGCACCTGGTCCGGGAGTCGCCGCGCCTTCCGGTCCGCTTCTGGCTGTCGGCGGGCGAGCAGGAGTGGGTCCTCGTCCCGGGCAGCCGCCGCCTGCGGGACGCGCTGCGCGAGCGGGGGTACGAGGACGCGGTGTACCGGGAGTTCAACGGCGGGCACGACTGGCTGTGCTGGCGGACGGAGCTGGCCGACGGGATCGTGGGGTTGCTGGGCCGGGCGCAGTGACCCCAGCGAAGTGACCCCAGCGGAGTGACCCCTGCGAAGTGACCCCTGCGAAGTGACAGCGCGCGTCAGGCCGTGAGCCGCACCGCGCACGCCCCCGCGTACCCCTCCGGCAGGTGCACGTCGGTGAGCGCCCAGCCGGGCAGCGGGTGCGGGATCGGGCCCGTGCCTACGAGGCTGTCCCGGAGGCCTTCCCCTGTGAGGCCCGCGCCTGTGCCCTTCAGGTAGGCCTCCTTCCGGGTCCAGCAGCGGGCGAACGCCGTCGTGCGGGGCGGGCCAGGGGGCAGGGCGGACAGTTCCGTGTGCTCGCGTGGGTGCAGGGACGCGGAGAGGTCGTCGATGAGGGCGTCGTCCGCGAGGGCTTCGAGGTCGACGCCGAGAGGCCGGTCCGCGAGGCCGACCAGGGCGCACTCCCCCGAGTGCGACAGCGAGAAGTGGAGGGGAGTGCCCGGCAGTGCGGGGCGGCCGTGCGGGGCGCCGCAGCCCGCGCAGGGTTCGCGGACGAAGCGCAGCGCGGCCGGGTCGCGGTCGAGGCGGGTGCCGAGCAGGCGGCGCAGCAGGGCGTGCGCCGTGACGTAGAGGCGGCGGTCGGCGGGGCGGTGCAGGCGGGCGGCGCGGGTCTGTTCGTCGGCGTCGAGCAGCGCCAGGTCGTCCGGGGAGGGCTCCCCCGCGACGCCCGCGCCCGCGAGCCACAACTCCACGTCCGTGGACGGGCGGTGGAGGCCCGGCGGCACGTTCAGCCGCCGGGCCTCCACCGATGCGGGCCCGCTCAAGCCGCTCAAGCCGCTCAAGCCGCGACCGCCGCGCACTCGATGGCCGCCGCACACTCCTCGTACGAGGCGGGTCCGTGCACCACCAGCCAGCCCTCCGGGGCCGGGGTGTGGGCGGGCCACAATGAGTGCTCGGCGCGGGTGTTGCGCAGCACCAGGTGCGTGGGGGCCTGGGCCTGCTCCCCCGCAGGCTGGTCGAAGGGCCCGGGTGCGGGTCCGGAGGCGGGCCCAGGTGCGGGTCCGGAGGTGGATCCGGGTGCGGGTCCGGAGGTGGATCCGGGTGCGGGTCCGGAGGTGGATCCGGCGGCGGCGGTCATCGGTCGAGCTCCTTCAGGCGGCAGCTGAGGACGTCCACGATCTGGTCCAGGTGGGGCGCCTGGGTGAGTTGCGGGTGCAGGCAGTCGACGGTGTGCTCGGACAGGGTGCCACCGACGTACGGCCGCCACGCGTCCGGGGTCAGCCAGTCCTCGGGGCGGGGTGCGGCGGCCGTGAAGAACAGCACGTCGCCGTCGAAGCGCCGGTGCCGGTGGCGGCGCATCAGGTGGGCGTTGTTGATCACGATGTCGACGACGGCACGGAGCGTGGTGTCGCTGAGCCCGGCCAGGGCACTGCCCTCGCGGTGCAGGGTGCCGAGGACGTCGTCCCGGGTGAGCTCGTCCGTACGCTCGTATCCGGCCATCCGCAGGAGCGCGGTGAGCGCGTCGGTCTCGGCGGGCACGGCCTGGTCCTGCCACTGGTCGGAGGGGTAGGCGTCGAGCAGCGAGAGCAGCTCGACCTCCTCGCCCGCCTCCCGCAGCAGCACGGCGGCCGTGTGCGCGAGGACGCCGCCGACGGACCAGCCGAGCAGCCGGTACGGGCCGTGCGGCTGTACGGAGCGCAGCCGCGTGACGTAGTCGGCGGCCATCTCCTCCATGGACGCCGGGAGTTCGGCGCCTGCTTCGAGTCCGAGCAGTCCGCGGGCCTGGAGCCCGTACACCGGCTGCTCCGGGTCGAGGCGGGAGAGGAGCCCCGAGTAGCACCAGCTGATGCCGCCCGCCGGGTGGAACACGAACAGCGGGGTGCGACGGCCGGTGGTGCGCAGCGGCAGGAGCGTCCTGAGCACCTCGTCGTTGCCGAGCCCGGAGTCCAGCTGCGCGGCGAGCGCGGCCGGGGTCGGGGCCTGGAACAGCGCGCCGATGGCGAGTTCGATGCCGAGGGTGTCGCGGATGCGGCGGACCAGGCGGGCGGCGAGCAGCGAGGTGCCGCCCAGGTCGAAGAATCCATCGTCAATGCCCACGCCCAGTTGGTCCAGTCCCAGGACCTCGGCGAAGAGCCGGGTGAGGGTCTCCTCGCGCGGGTCGCGGGGCGCGCGCCCGGTGCCGGTGGCCGCCTGGGCGGGGGCGGGCAGGGCCTTGCGGTCCAGCTTGCCGTTGGGGCTGAGCGGGAAGTCGTCGAGGACGACGAGGGCGGCGGGGACCATGTAGTCGGGCAGCGACTTGGCGAGGCGGTCTCGTACGGCCTCGGTGTCGATGTCTGCCGGGGCGGTCACGTATCCGACGAGGCGCTGGTCGCCGGGCCGGTCCTCGCGGACCAGGACACAAGCGCCGGTGATGCCCTCGCAGGCCGCCAGCTCGGTCTCGATCTCGCCGAGTTCGATGCGCAGTCCGCGCAGCTTGACCTGGTGGTCGGTGCGGCCGAGGTACTCGATCTCGCCGTGCTCGGTCCAGCGCGCCAGGTCGCCGGTGCGGTACATGCGGCTGCCGCCCGGTCCGTACGGGTCGGCGACGAAGCGGGACGCGGTGAGCGCGGGGCGGCCAAGGTAGGCGGTGGCCAACTGGACGCCCGCGAGGTGGAGTTCGCCGGGCGCGCCGGGCGGGCACGGCTGGAGGGCCGCGTCGAGGACGTAGAGGCGGGTGTTCCACACGGGCTTGCCGATCGGCACCGGTCCGGTCACGGAGGGGCGGGTGTCGCACGCGTGATACGTGACGTCGACGGCGGCCTCCGTCGGCCCGTACAGGTTGTGCAGCTCCACCTCGGGCAGCGTACGGCCGAACTCCTGGACGGTCTCGCGGGGCAGGGCCTCGCCGCTGCAGAACACGCGGCGCAGGCCCGTGCAGTCGGCGGCGCCCGGCTCGGCGAGGAAGACCTGGAGCATGGACGGTACGAAGTGGCAGGTGGTGACGGCCTGTTCGCGGATGGTGCGGGCGAGGTAGGCGGGGTCCTTGTGACCGCCGGGCTCGGCCATCACGATCGTGGCGCCGACGCGCAGGGCCCAGAAGAACTCCCACACGGACACGTCGAAGCCGGACGGCGTCTTCTGCAGCACGCGGTCGCCGGGCCCGAGCGGGTACGCGGCCTGCATCCAGCGCAGCCGGTTGTCGATCGCCCCGTGCGGCAGGACGACGCCCTTGGGGCGGCCGGTGGAACCCGAGGTGTAGATGACGTACGCGGGGTGCTGCGGGGTGAGCGCGCGCGGCGGGTTGATGCCCAACTGGCCGCTGTTGTCGAGGTCCTGGAGCACCACGGCGGGTACGTCGACACTCGCGGGCACGCGCGCGGCGGTGTCCGTGACGACGACGGCGGGCCGCGCGTCCTCGACCATGTACGCGAGCCGGTCCGCCGGGTAGTCCGGGTCGAGCGGCAGATAGGCGCCGCCCGCCTTGACCACTGCGAGCAGCGTCACGACCAGGTCGAGGGAGCGCGGCACGGCGACGGCGGCGAGCGCACCGGGCCGCACCCCGAGCGAGGCGAGATGCCGGGCGAGGCGGTTGGCGCGGGCGTTCAGTTCGGCGTACGTGAGGGTCTCGGCGCCGAAGACCAGGGCGGGCGCGTCCGGGGTGCGGACGGCCTGGGCCTCGATGGGACCGATGAGGGTGGTCGGGGGCAGGTCCTGCGCGGTGGCGTTGAACTCGTCCAGGACCAGGGCGCGTTCCGTGCTCGTGCAGATGCCGTGTCCGGCGAGCGGGGTGTGCGGGTCGGTGGCGGCGATACGGGCCAGGAGTTCGAGGAAGCGGCGCTGGTGGACGCCGAGTTCGCTCTCCTCGTACAGGGCGGGGTTGCCGTCGTAGTCGACGCGCAGGCCGCTGCCGTCGGCGCGGTCGTAGATGTTGACGGTGAGGTCGTCCACCGGGCCCGCGGACAGGTTGCGGGCCTCGGTCGGGGCGCCCGCGAAGGTCAGGCCGTAGTCGAACGGCATGACGTTGACGAGCGGACCCACCAGGGCGCGGCCCTCGCCGAGCAGGCCGAGGTCGCGGCGGACGTCCTCGTACCGGTAGCGCTGGTGCTTGCGGGCGGCGCGGATGCCGAGGACGACCTGCCGGGTCAGCTCGGCGAAGGTGGCCTGCGGGGCGACGGTGAGGCGCAGCGGCAGGACGTTCATGACCATGCCGGGGATGCGCAGGGCGGCCGAGCCCATGCGGCCCATCATCGGCAGGCCGAGCACGACCTCCTCGGAGTGCGTGGCGCGGGACAGGTACAGGGCCTGCGCGGCGATCAGCACCTCGGGCCAGGTGGCGCGCACCCCGGCGGCCAACTCCTTGACCCGGGCGGAGAGTTCGGTGCCGATGTGCGCGGTGCGGCGGCGGAAGGTGCGGGACGGCAGCGCGGTGCGCCCGGCGAGGTTCACGGCCTCGGGCCGGTCGGCGAACGCGGCGTTCCAGTGCGCCCGGTCGGTCTCGTACGCGTCGGAGGTGCGGTACGCGGTGTCCTCGGCGACGAGGTCGGTGAGCCGGCCGAAGGGGCTCGGGCCCGGCTCGTCACCTGCGGCGAGGGCGGTGTAGACCTCGGCGGTGCGGCGGGCGAGCAGCGAGTAGCCGAAGCCGTCCATCACGGCGTGGTGGACGCGCTGGAACCAGAGCCAGCGCTCGTCGGCGACGCGGAACAGGGCGTGCTGGAACAGCGGCCCCACCGCGAGGTCGAAGGGTTCGGCGAGAGCGGCGTCCATCCGGGCGCGGGCGGTGCCGTCCGGGTCGTCGAGGCCGCGCAGGTCGTGCGCCTTGAACGGGAAGCGCACCGCGTGCGGGTCGACATGGCCGCCGTGCACGGGCCCCAGCGACAGGGGGAGTTGGCGGGGCCCGTCGGCGGTCTCGACGAGGCGGACCCGGAGCGCGTCCGCCTCACCGGCGACGCGGTGCAGGGCCTGCACGAAAAGCCGCGGGTCGACGGGGCCGTGGATCTCGATGCACTCGGCGGTGTTCTGCGCGGGGCTGTCGGGGTCGAGGGCCTGCGCGAACCACATGCCCGACTGGGCTGCGGTGAGCGGGAGTTGAGCCACCTCCTGCCCGGTCTGCGCGGTCGGCACGGGCTGCTCGGCGGTGGGCTCGGTGGCGGGTTCCAGCACGGCGGTCATGCCGTGACTCCGAGCAGCGGCGCCCAGGCCTCGACGGCGGGCTGTTCGGCGAGGTCCACGAAGGTCGCCTCGACGCCGTGGTCGCGGCGCCAGCGCTCCAGGAGGGCCATGATGCGGACCGAGTCGAGGCCGTAGTCGACGAGGTTCTCGTCGACGGGGATGTCCTCGACGTCCTCGCCGAGCGCGTCGGCGACATCCGCGCGTATCCGCTCGATGGTCAGTGTGCTCGTTGCCATGCTGCTCAGGCCCCCTGGAAGGTGGTTCCGGTCGTGGTGACGACGGCGCACTTGGCGGCCGCCCAGCGCAGCGCCATCTCGTGGTCGGCGCGGGAGAAGTCGGCGACGGCGTCGGCGACGAGGAAGGCCTGGATGTCCTGCATCCAGGCGTCGCAGGCCGACATCAGCACGCCGATGTGGGCGTACACGCCGACGATGACCAGCTGGTCGCGGCCCTGCGCACGCATCGTCTCCGCGAGGTCGGTGCGGACGAACGCGCTGTACTTCCACTTGGTGAGGACCGTGTCGCCGTCCTCGGGCGCGACGGCCGGCGGAAAAGCCTTCGCGGACGCGTCGTCCGGCAGCCCCGGCCCCCAGAAGTCCTGCTGGAGCCCGCGCTCGGCCGGGCTCTGGCCGCCGGGCTGCGCGGAGTAGACGACCGGCACGCCGAGCGCACGGGCCTGACTCGCCAACTTCCCTACGTTGGCGAGCAGTTCGGTGACCGGCGACCGGTCCTCCTTGAACGCGCGCAGGAAGTAGTTCTGCAGGTCGTGCACGAGCAGCACGGCACGGGACGGGTCGACGGTCCACTCCACGCGGTTCGCGGGCAGTTCGTCCGCGGTGGGCATGGGGTACGGGGAGATGGCGGGGAGTGCCATGAAATGGCCTTTCGGTGTTGCAAATTCAGCCCGTCCGGCGTTTGAGGACGAGCCCGGAGGGCGACAGGGGTGCGGTGGTCTACGGGGCCTGGTCGTCGCCGGTCGCCGCTGCCCGCAACCCCTTCTTGCTGACCTTGCCGATGCCGGTCTGGGGGAACGCGTCGACGAACTCGACCCGGTCGGGGACCTTGAAGGCGGCGAGCCCGCGCTCCCGTACGAACTTCTTGATCGCGACGGGCTTCAGGGGTTCGGCGTCGGCGCGCAGGATGACGTACGCGCAGGTCCGCTCGCCGAGGTACGCGTCGGGCACGGCGACGACGGAGACGTCGTGGACGGCGGGGTGGGCGAGGATCACGTTCTCGACCTCTTCCGGGGCGACCTTCTCGCCGCCGCGGTTGATCTGGTCCTTGGCGCGGCCCTCGACGACGAGGTGCCCGGTGGGCGTCATCCGTACGACGTCGCCGGTGCGGTAGAAGCCGTCCTCGGTGAAGGACCGCTTGTTGTGCTCGGGCGCACGCCAGTAGCCGCGGATCGTGTACGGGCCGCGGGTCAGCAGATGCCCGGTCTCGCCGACGTCCAGATCCTGGTCCTCGTCGTCCACGACGCGGACCTCGTCGTGCGCGGAGATCGGGCGGCCCTGGGTGGTGACGATGGTCTCCACCGGGTCGTCCAGGCGCGTGTAGTTGACGAGCCCCTCGGCCATCCCGAAGACCTGCTGGAGCGTGCAGTCCAGGGCGGGGCGCACCCGGCGGGCGGCCTCCTCGCTGAACTTGGCGCCGCCGACCAGGAGGACGTCGAGGCTGGACAGGTCGTACCGGGCCGTCGGCCCTGCATCGGTCCACACCAGGGCGAGCGGCGGCACGAGTCCGGTGATCGTGACGCGCTCCCGCTCGATGATCGGAAACGCGGTCTCCGGGTCGGGCTGCGGGCACAGGACGACGCGCCCGCCCGCGTAGAGCACGCCCAGCGAACCGGGCGAGGAGAGCGGGAAGTTGTGCGCGGCGGGCAGCACGACGAGGAAGACCGACTTCTCGTCGACGGCGCAGATCTCGTTGGAACCCCACAGCGAGTACATGTAGTCGTCGTGGGTGCGCGGGATCAGCTTCGGCACGCCGGTGGAGCCGCCGGACAGCTGGAGGAACGCGAGCTCGGAGGGTTCGGGCTCCTCGTACGGCACGAAGTCGTCGCGCGCCACCTCGGTGAGCGGGGTGTGCGCCGTGTCCGCACCGGGGTCGCCGACCACGAACACCTCGCGCAGGGCGGGCACTTGGGCCTGCACCTTGGCGGCGAGCGCACGGTGGTCGAACCCGGCGACGACATCGGGCACCACATACGCGACGGCCTCGGTGAACTCGCAGAAGTACCGGATCTCCGTCTCGCGGTGTGCGGGCAGCGCGAAGACCGGCAGGGCGCCGATCCGGAACAGCGCGAAGATCACCTCGAAGAACTCGGCCACGTTGGGGAGCTGGACGACCACCCGGTCGCCCTTGGCGATGCCGCGCGCGGCGAAGCCGTTCGCGAGCCGGTCGGCGCGGCGGTCGAGTTCGCCGTACGTCCAGCGGCGCTCGCCGTCGACGATCGCGACGCGGTCGGGGTGGGCGGCGGCGCGCTCGTGGAGCATGGAGCCGAAGGTCTCGCCGCGCCAGTAGCCGCGCGCGCGGTACCGCTCGGCGAACTCCTCGGGCCAGGTCGGCGCATCGGTGCTGACGGGGGTGGTCACAGCTCGGCTCCCACGGCGTTCAGGAAGGTACGGAACTTGGCGCCGGTCTCGGCGGTCTCGGCCTCGGGCGAGGAGTCGGCGACGACCCCGGCGCCCGCGTAGAGGCGCAGCCGGTCCTGCGCGGCCTCGGCGCAGCGGATGGTGACGACCCACTCGCCGTCACCCTCGGCGTCGCCCCAGCCGACCATGCCGGTGAACATCCCCCGGTCGAACGGCTCAAGGTCCCCGATGACCTCACGGGCCAGCGGCGTGGGCGTACCGCACACGGCCGGGGTGGGGTGCAGCGCGCACGCCAACTCCAGTGCGGAGACGGCCGGTTCGCGCAGGGTCCCGGTGACGGTGGTGGACAGGTGCCACATCGCGGCCGTACGGACGAGGGTCGGGCGCTCGGGCACGTCGAGGTCGTCGCAGTACGGGGCGAGCGCCGCCCGCACCGCGTCCACGACGACGGCGTGCTCGTGCAGGTCCTTCGGCGACTGAAGGAGCGCGGCGGCGCGGCGCACGTCCTCGGCGAGGTCGGTGCTGCGCGGCGTGGACCCGGCGAGCGGGTTGGCGACGAACTGTCCGCCGCGCCGGGACACGAGCAGTTCGGGACTCGCGCCGAGCAGCGTACGGCCGGGCCCGGACGGCACCGCGAAGGTGTACCCGGACGGGTCGCGGCGGGCCAGGCGCTGCAGCAGCGCGGGGAGGTCCAACGGCTGCGGCGAACGGAGTTCGAGGGTGCGGGCGAGGACGACCTTGCTGAACTCCCCGGCCCGCATGCGCAGCACGGCACGGGCGACGGAGTCGGCGTACTCCTCGGGCGCCGGCACCTGGCGCACGTTCCACTCGGCGTCGGCGGGCGCCTCGGCGGGCACGCCGATCAGCGGGTCCCGGTGCAGCGCGGGCGCCCAGCGGACCGCCTCGGGCACGGCGAGCGCGGACAGCTCCTCGTGGTCGAAGGCGATGGCCCCGACGACGACGGGCACGGGGTCCCCGGCGGCCCGCTGCTCCCGCAGCGTCGCGGCGACCCGCTCGGTCAACGGCCTTTCGTCGTGCGGGACTTGGGCGCGGGTGCCGTGCGCGAGGAGGGTACGGGTCGGCGAGGCGAAGAACCGGGTGCCGGGCCGATAGGCATCGAGCAACGCGGTCGCGGCGCCGACCGTCGGCACGGCGGGGGCGACGTCCTGGGTGGATGTCACGGGGGGGCTCCTGAGGGGGGTGAGGTGAACAGCGGGGCGGGAAATCCACCCGTCCGGGGTTTGAGGACGAGGCCGAAGGCCGAAAATCCAGCCCGTCCGGCGTTTGAGGACGAGGCCGCAGGCCGATCGACGGCAACGGGGTCAACCCGAACCGAACGGCCGACGTAAGACCAGTTCAGGCCCGAAGCGTCGCCCCACCGTCCACGTAAAGGTCATGCATCGTGATGTGCCGAGCCCGATCCGACACCAAGAACACCACCGCCTCGGCGACATCCGCGGGAGCGGCGATCCGCCCGAGCGGGATGCCGACGCGGTACGCCTCCGGGTCGCCGTCGATGACGCGCCGCTCGGACGCCTCCGCGTCCTCGCTCCACAGCTGGCGCTGCATCGCGGTGTCGGTGGAGCCGGGCGAGACCACGTTGCAGCGCACCTGGCTGCGGGCGAGTTCGAGCCCGAGGCATTTGGTGAACATGGTCGCGGCGGCCTTCGACGCGGCGTACGCGGCCATCGAACTGCGCGGCACCCCGGCGGCGTTGGAGCCGACGGTGACGATGCAGCCCTTGCGGCGCCCGCTCATGTGGCGGGCGGCGGCGCGCGAGGTGTGGAAGACGCCGGTGGCGTTGACCGCGAAGGTCTCCGCCCAGTCGGTGTCGGTGAGTTCGACGACGGGCGCGAGGCGCATCACCCCGGCCACGTTGACGAGGATGTCGAGCGGGCCGATGACACGTTCCACCTCGTCGACGAGCTCGTCGACCGCGGGGGCGATGGTGACGTCGAGTTCCCGCGCGACGACCTGGCCGTCGGGGTAGTCGTCGGCGAGTTCCTTGACGCCGGCGGCCTCCCGGTCGACGGCCACGACCTGGGCGCCGCACGCGGCGAGCGCACGGGCCACAGCTTCGCCGATGCCCTGTCCCGCACCGGTCACGAGCGCGGTGCGGCCTGCGAGTTCGGGTGCGGAAGGGGTCACTTGGCCATCGCCTTCTCGATGTCGTCGAGCACGGAGACGGCCGCGTTGGCGCCGCCGAGGCTGGTCCACTTGGAGCCGTCGATCTCGGTGACGTGACCGTCCTTGACGGCATCGAGCTGCTGGTACGCGGCCTTGTCCTTGAGCTCGCCGAAGAGGTCGGCGTCCTTGCCGGTGGAGGCGAGGGTGCCGACGAACAGCCAGTCGGCGTCGATCTGCTTCAGGTCCTCGTCGCTGAGCGGCGTGGAGTGGCCCTGGCCCTTGTCGTTCTGGATGCCGGGCCGCTTGAAGCCGAGGTCTCCCAGGACGTCGGAGATAAACACGCCCTGCTGCATGACGGCGGTGCCCTTGGCGGAGTAGCGGGCCACGGACACGGTGGCGCCGGCGTTGCCGCCGAGGTTCTTCTTCAGCTCGGCGGTCTTCTTGTCGTAGTCGGCGAGGAAGTCCTTGGCCTCGTTCTCCTTGCCGAGCACCTGGCCGGTGAGGGAGAGGGCCTTCTTCCAGCTCTTCGTCCTGTCGACGGTGACGACGGTCGGGGCTATCTCGGACAACTGCTCGAGCACCTGCTGGTCGGCGAGCTGTCCGGCGAGGATGACGTCCGGCTTGGCCTGCAGCACCTTCTCGATGTCGGGTCCGGTGACGGCGCCGACGACGGGGATGCCCTTGGCCTCACCTGCCAGGTACTCGGGGGCGCCCTTCTGGCCGCGGCCCGCGGTGAGTCCGACGGGCTTCACACCGAGGGCGAGCGAGGAGTCGAGGTCCATCTCGCTGAGCGCGACGACGTTCTTCGGGTCGGCCGGGACCTGGACCTTCTTGCCGGTGGCGTCGGTGACCGACACCTTCTTGGCGTCGCTGCCATCGGCGTTGGCGGTGGTGTCGGCCTTGTCCGATCCACAGGCGGCGAGCGTGAGCGCGGAGGCGATGGTGACGGCGGCCACCGCGGTCAGCCGGGCGCGAGGAGTGGTGTGAGTGGACATGGCGTACGTCTCCGAAGGTTCAGGTTCCCGTGCCGGACGGCACTTCGGTGGGGCGAATCCGGGCATGGCGGGGTATTCACCCCGGACATCAACCCGTTGCGTTACTTAGGTTAGGCTAACTTTATGTCGATCACGCAAGAGGGCGGGGTGTCCAGGGCCCAGGCCGAACCGCCGACAACGAGGCCGAAACGGATGCATCGCCCAACTCTCCTGGCGGCGGCCGCACTTGTGGCGCTCCTGCTTCTCCTGGCCCTGCTCTCACTCCTGATCGGCACCGGCTCCAGCACTGTCGGCCGCGCCTGGGACTTCCTCCTCGGCGACCCCTCGGCCCGCGCGGACGCCCAAGTGCGCCTGGCCGTCATGGACGTACGCCTGCCGCGCACCGTCGCCGCCGTCCTCGTCGGCGTCTCGCTCGGCGCCGCGGGCTGCCTCCTCCAGGCCGTCACACGCAACCCGCTCGCCGAGACCGGACTTCTCGGCGTCAACTCCGGCGCCGCGCTCGGCGTGGTGATCGGTCTCACGTACTTCGGGGTCGACTCCCCCTACGCGATGCTCCTCTGGGCCCTCGTCGGCGGCATGGCCACGAGCGCCGTCGTCCTGCTGCTCGCCGCCTCCGGACGCGCCGCGGGGTCCCCGCTGCGCCTGGTCCTCGCCGGCTCGGCGCTCGGCGCGACCTTCCACGGACTGACCTCGTACGTCCTGCTCAGCACCCAGTCGACCTTCGACACCTACCGCTACTGGACCATCGGTTCGCTCGCGGGCATCGACACCTCCGACACGTATCCGCTGCTGCCGCTGATCGCCGTCGGCCTGCTCGTCGCGTTCGGCTGCGTCCGGCCGCTCGGCGCGCTCGCCCTCGGCGACGACAGCGCCCGCTCCCTCGGCCACCACCCGGGCCGTATCCGGCTCGTGGTCGCCGGGGCGGTGACGCTGCTCGCCGGTTCGGCGGTCGCGCTCGCCGGTCCCGTCGCCTTCCTCGGGCTGCTCGCCCCGTACGCGGCCCGCACGGTCAGCGGTCCCCGGCTCGCGTCCCAACTGCTGCTCTCCGCACTGGTCGCCGCCAACGTCCTGATCGTCGCCGACCTGCTCGCCCGCGTCGTGATCCGCCCCTGGGAGACCCCGGTCAGCGTGCTCCTCGCCTTCATCGGCGGCCCGCTGCTCATCTGGATCGCACGCACCAACCGGATGTCCATGGCGGGAGCTTCGGCATGAGTACGACCGATTCCTCGACGTCCCCGTCGCCCCTCGCACACGGATCGGGCAGGGACATCACGCCGCCCGACTCCACCGTCGTCCGCGCGGGCGCCCTCTCCTGGCTGTTCCCGTACCGCAGCGCGCTCGTCGCGGTCGGGCTCGGCGTGCTGATCGCCCTGATCACGGCGCTCGGCGCGTTCGCCTCGTCCACGGGCATGGGCTTCGGAGACACCCTCAAGGGCCTGATGGGCACGGGTGACCGGGCCACCGTGATGCTCGTGCAGGACTTCCGGCTGCCGCGGATCGCGGTCGGCCTGATGGTCGGCGCGGCCCTCGGGATCTCCGGCTGCCTCACCCAGACCCTCGCGGGCAACCGGCTCGCCACCCCCGACGTCATCGGCGTCAACGAGGGTGCCACCGCGGCCGTCGTCGCCTCCGTCGTCGGCTCCAGCACCGGCCTGATCGGCGACTGGTGGCTCGGCCCCCTTGGCGCGGTCGGCGCCGCCGTCCTCGTCGTCCTGTGCGCGGGCGGCGCGGGCAGCCGCGGCTACCGGCTGCTCGTCGTCGGCATCGGCCTCTCCACCGTCATCGGCGCCGTCACCGACCTGGTCATGTCCCGCGAGAACGACAACACCGCGGGCGGCGTCTTCCTGTGGACGGTCGGCAGCCTCAGCGGCCGCGACTGGACCGTCGGCACACCCCTGCTCGCCGTCCTGATCGTCCTCGTGCCGCTCGCCCTCGTGGCCGGCAGCCGCCTCCAACTCCTGCGCTTCGACGACGACATGGCGAGCACCCTCGGCGTCAACCTCACCGCCGTACGGGCCACCACGCTCGCCCTCGCGGTGGCGCTCGCGGGCGTCGCCGTGGGCATCGGCGGCCCGATCGCCTTCGTGGCGCTCGCCGCACCGGTGATCGCGGGCCGGCTCGGCGGGCCCACGCGCGTGCCCGTGATCGGCTCCGCGCTCGTCGGCGCGGCGCTGATCGGAGCGGCCGACGCGCTCGGCCGGGTCGTCGCGCCCGTAGAGATCCCCGTCGGCGTCATCACCAGCGTCCTCGGCGGACCGTTCCTGCTGTGGGTGCTGTTCGGCACCTCTCGCCCCGCTTCCGGAAAGGCCTGACCTTCATGCATCTCGCCGTAGAGGCCCTCACCGCGGGCTACCCGGGCCACACCGCCGTACGCGGCGTCGACCTGTCGGTGCCCGCGGGGCAGGTCGTGGCGATCGTCGGCCCCAACGGCTGCGGCAAGTCGACTCTCCTTCGCGCCATGGCCCGCCTGCACAGGCCGAGTTCGGGCAGCGTGCGCGCCGGGGACGCCGACGTCTGGCAGCTGCGCCAGCGCGCCGCCGCCCATCGCATCGCGCTCCTCCCGCAGTCGCCGCAGGCCCCGGAGGCCGTGACCGTCGCGGGCCTGGTCCGCTACGGCCGCCACCCGCACCAGGGCCTGTTCCGCCAGTGGTCCCGCGAGGACGAGCGGGCGGTGCGCGGGGCCCTCGACGCCACCGGCACCACCGAGCTCGCCGAGCGCCGCCTCGACCAGCTGTCCGGCGGTCAACGACAGCGCTGCTGGCTCGCGATGGTCCTCGCACAGGAGACACCGATCGTACTGCTCGACGAGCCGACCAGCGCCCTCGACCTCGGCCACGCCGTGGAGGTCCTGGAACTAGTCCGCGAGGTCGCCGCCGCGGGCCGCACGGTGGTGATGGTCCTGCACGACCTGGCGAGCGCGGCACGCTACGCCGACACGATCGTCGCGATGAACGCGGGCAAGGTGATCGCCCACGGCCCCTCCCGCGAGGTCGTCGACGCGTCCCTGGTCAAGGAGTTGTACGGCATCGACGCGGACATCCTGCGGGCCCCGGGGGACGGGTCGCCGGTGGTGGTTCCGGTGGCGCGGGGCTGACTCCCGGGTCTTCATCCCCTCCCCGCCCCTTCCCGAAAGCCTGCGGCGCTGTCTATCGGCTGACCCGCCGTCGTGGCTGGTCGCGCAGTTCCCCGCGCCCCTATGGGGGCCAAATTGAGCCCCTCCGGCGAAGAACGCCGGCGCACCGGATCAGTCGCGCGGCGGGCGGTTCTCCGGGGGGCCCGGCTCGCCGTTCTTGCGGTGGTGGTGGGTGCGCAGGCGGCCCGTGACGTCCTCCGGGGGGAGGAACTGGGCCCAGCGCTCGGGGAACTCCGAGGGCATCTCGGGGTTGTCCGGGTCCTCCTGCGCGGCGCGCGCCGCCTTGGCCCGCGCGACGACCTCGGCGGCACGCTGCTCCCGTACCCGCTCGTTCGCGGCCCGCGCGGCCGCCGTGGCGACGGACGGCCACACCCGGTCGATCGCGGCGTTCACCGCGGCCCCCACGAGCACCGCGAACGCGCCGACGCCGATCCACAGCAGCACGGCGATCGGCGCGGCCAGCGAACCGTAGATCGTGGGTCGTCCGCTCGGCCCCTCGACGGTGTTGCTGAGGTAGATCCGCAGCAGGAAGCTGCCGAGCACCCACATCCCGAGCGCCACCAGCGCACCGGGCACGTCCTCCACCCACGGCGACCGCACGGGCACGGACACGTGGTACAGCGTCGTCAGGAAGATGATGCTCAGCACGATCACCACGGGCCAGTACAGGAACCGCACCAGGCTCTCGGACCACGAGAACAGGTTGATCACGGCATCCGGCCCCGCCACCATCAGCGGCAGCGCCACCGAGCCGATCAGCAGCGCCACCAAGAACAGCAGGAACGCGAGCAGCCGGGTCTTGACGATGCCGCGCACCCCGTCGAGCCCGTACATCACGGTGATCGTGTCGATGAAGACCGTCACCGCCCGCGAGCCCGACCACAGGGACAGCCCGAAGCCGATGGAGATGACGTCGGGTCTGCCGCCCTTCATCACGTCGTCGAGGATCGGCTGTGCGATCTCCGTGACGCCCTGGTCGGAGAGCACGGTCCGCGAGGCCTCCAGGATGTTCTCGCGCACCGACTGGATGGTGTCGGCGCCGGTCCAGGTATCGACGTACCCGAGGAGTCCGATGAGGCTGAGCAGCAGCGGCGGTACGGAGAGGAGCGTGAAGAACGCTGCTTCGGCGGCGAGGCCGAGGATGCGGTACTCGACGCAGGAGTCGACGGTGTCCTTCAGCAGCAGCCAGGCGGTTTTGCGCTTCGACATGTTCCGGTAGAGGACCCGAGCGCGGTGGAGCCGTCCTGAGCCCTGCTCAGGTGTTTCGTTTGCCTGGTGCACCTCCTTACCGTATCCGCATGGCAGCAAGCACCCACACCGTGACCAACCAGGCCCCACCCCTGGTGGGATACGACGTCTTCACCTCCGACCGCGCCCTCACCGAGGCGGTCGAGCGGCACCTCGACCCGGAACTCCTCGACGGCGCACGCGCGGAGCTCGGCGCGCTCGGCGCCGCCGCCGGATCGGCCGAGGTCCAGGAGTGGGGCGCCCGCGCCGACGAGAACCCGCCGAAGCTGCGTACGCACGACCGCTACGGCCACCGCATCGACGAGGTCGACTTCCACCCGGCCTGGCACCGGCTCCTCGACCGGGCCGTGTCCGCGGGCCTCACCTCGGCGTGGACCCGGCCGGGCGGCCATGTGCGCCGGGCCGCCGGGTTCCTGGTGTGGACGCAGGCGGAAGCGGGGCACGGCTGCCCGGTGTCGATGACGCACGCGGCGGTCCCCGCACTGCGCACCGAGCCTTCGCTGGCGGCCGTGTGGGAGCCGAAGCTGACGTCCACGGTGTACGAGCCGGGGCTCAGGCCCGCCGCGCAGAAGACCGGGGTGCTCCTCGGGATGGGCATGACGGAGAAGCAGGGCGGCAGCGACGTACGGGCCAACACGACGTCCGCGGAGCCCTTGTCGGAGCCGGACGCGTATGTGCTGCGCGGCCACAAGTGGTTCTGCTCCGCGCCGATGTCGGACGGCTTCCTGGTCCTCGCGCAGGCCCCGGACGGTCTGACCTGCTTCCTCGTGCCGCGCGTCCTGGACGACGGCACCCGCAACGCGTTCGCCATCCAGCGGCTCAAGGACAAGCTGGGCAACCGCTCGAACGCCTCCGCGGAGGTCGAGTTCGACGGGACGTGGGCGCGCCGGGTCGGCGAGGAGGGGCGCGGGGTGCGGACCATCATCGAGATGGTCGCGGCGACCCGCCTGGACTGCGTGCTCGGCTCGGCGGCACTCATGCGGCAGGCCGTCGCGCAGGCGGTGCACCACACCACGTACCGCAGTGCGTTCGGCGGCCCGCTGATCGACAAGCCGCTGATGCGGAACGTCCTCGCGGACCTGGCCCTGGAGTCGGAGGCGGCGACGACCCTTTCGCTGCGGCTCGCGGCGGCGTACGACGACGGGGGCGACCAGGAGCGGGCGTTCCTGCGGCTCGCGCTTCCGGCGGCGAAGTACTGGGTGACGAAGCGGTGCACGCCGGTCGCGGTCGAGGCGTCGGAGTGCCTGGGCGGCAATGGTTACGTGGAGGAGTCCGGCATGCCGCGCCTGCTGCGCGAGTCGCCGCTCAACTCGATCTGGGAGGGCGCGGGCAACGTCCAGGCCCTCGACGCGCTGCGCGCCCTGCAGCGCGAACCGCTCGCGCTCGACGCGTTCCTGCGCGAGGTCGGCCGCTCCCGCGGTGCGGACCACCGCCTCGACGGCGCGATCAAGGACCTGCTCACCGAACTCTCCGACCTGCACGGCATCGAGGCCCGCGCCCGCCGCGTCGTGGAACGCCTGGCCCTGGTCCTCCAGGGCTCCCTCCTGGTCCGCTTCGCCCCACCGGACGTCGCGGACGCGTTCTGCGCTTCGCGGTTGGGTGGCGACTGGGGGTCGGCGTTCGGCACGCTGCCGCACAGCTTGAATCTGAGGGCGGTGGTCGAGCGGGCGGCGCCACAATCCAGCCCGTCCGGGGGCACGTCCCAGCGGTAGCCGGGGGAGCTTGCGGACAAGTCAAGGCCGCAGGACGACGTAAGAGAGGAGCAGGAGTGATGCCGCGCCGACACGGCACCACTCCTGCCCTCTGGCCCCGTAAAGAGGAGCGCGAACGCCGCAGAAGCGGCGTTGGGAAGAGTTTCGGTCAACTGCTCGCTTGTTGGCGAGGGTTGCAGACCGTTGCATCGACTCGCGCCAACGGCGAGCATTCCGTCCGCTCCGGCGGGACCATGGGGTGCACCCCCTTCACTGGGGTTTCGGGGAGGCACCGGTGACGAACTCGACGATCGACCTGGTCCGGCTCGCGGCGATGGACGCGGTCCGCGCCGCCCGGCTGCTCAAGGGCGTGCGCGACGCCGCTCTCTCGGGGCAGGAACCGCCGGTCGAGCCACGGCCCGTGATCGAGGCGTCGTGGGACCGGATGCTGCGCGGCGGTGTGGATCCGGACCACGATTTCCGGGCCGGGCTGCTCGCCCTGGAGGACCTGGAGGAGCGCCGGCGTACGTCCCCGCTGCGGGAGATCATGCCGGTGCTCCGCGAGGGCCTCGTCTCGTTCGCGGACGCCGCGCAGCACATCATGGTGGTGGCCGACGCCGACGGCCGGGTGCTGTGGCGCGAGGGCCACACCTCGGTGCTGCGCAAGGCGGACGGCCACGGTTTTGAACTGGGCGCGGACTGGCGGGAGTCCACGGTCGGCACGAACGGCGTCGGCACCCCGCTGGTCGTCCGCAGACCGGTGCAGGTCTTCTCCGCCGAGCATTTCGTCCGTACGCATCACTCCTGGACGTGCGCGGGGTCCCCGCTGACGGACCCGCGCGACGGTCGGTTGATCGGCGTGGTGGACGTGAGCGGCCCGGTGGACACGATGCATCCGGCGACGCTCGCCCTGGTCCACTCGGTGACACGGCTCGCGGAGGCGGAGCTGCGCAACCGGCATCTGCGGTCCCTGGAGCGGATGCGGTCGGTGGCGATGCCGCTCCTTGCGCGGATGGCGGGCCGCGCCCTGGTCGTCGACGAGAACGGCTGGACGGCCGCGGTCACGGGCATGCCGCACGTCGACCGGATCCCGCTGCCGAAGTCCCTCACGTCCAAGTCCCGCACGGCGGGCCGCACTTGGCTGGCCTCGGTCGGCGAGTGCACGGTCGAGGAACTGCCGGGCGGCGGCTGGCTGCTCCGCCTCGACCCGGCCGCGAGCGCCCCCGGCCCGCCCGACGGTGCGACGGTCACCCTCGACCTCACCCACACCCACCACAGCACCCTCACCGTGGCCGGCGGCGCGGGCACGTGGACCCACGACCTCTCCCCCCGGCACGCGGAACTCCTCTACGTCCTCGCCTCCCACCATCCCTCCGGCCGGACCGCCGCCGACCTGGCCGCCGACCTCTTCGGCGACCCGGCCCGCGCCGTCACGGTCCGGGCCGAACTCTCCCGCGTACGGCGCTACTTGTCCGGGCTCATCGACCACCGCCCGTACCGCTTCCGCGAATCCACGTCCCTCAGGCTCCTCCTCCCCGACTCCCCGTCCGACCTCCTCCCCCACTCGCTGGCTCCGGCGGTGCTGCGGGGGCGGGGAGCGGGCGCGCGGGGGCGTGGGGGTGCGGGGGCTCTCGGTTAGCGCACCCGTCGGGCCACCCGCAGCAGATACTCCTTCCGGTCGAGCGGGTCGAGGTCGGTGCGCGGGCGGGTCGGGGGTGGGGTGGTGCGGGTCGGGGCGTAGTGCGAGAAGGAGGTCTCCAGGACGCCTTCTCCTCTGGTCAGTCCGGGCAGTCGCTGTTCCAGGGCGTGGACGTGGGCGGCCGGCACATCGCCTTCGACCGTCCATTCCGTACCGTCCTGCCGCTGGTCGCGGGGTACGGCGCCGAGGCGGGCGAGTGCCGTCAGAAGCGGGCCCGAAGTGTCGTCGGGGGCCTCGATGCGGAAGCGGTGCATCGGCTCGTGGACGCGGGTGCCCGCCTCTTGCAGCGCGCTCATCAGGACCAGCGGCGTGAGGTGGCGGAAATCGCGGGCCGTGCTCGACATGCTCTTGTCGAACACGGCATGGGAATGGCTCTGCCGCGGCCAGTATCCGGAATGCGTCATGGTGACGGTGCAGTCGGCGACCTGCCAGCCGTAGAGGCCTTCTTTCAGGGTTTCCTCGACTGTTTCCGCCACCGCTTTGAAGAACGCGTACGGCATGGAACCAAGTTCGACCTCCAGGCGGAAGCGGATTCCGGAACCGATCGGTGCCGGATCGACGCGCAGGCCGACCGTTCCGAGAAACGGTTCGAGGTCCTTTTCGTAGGCGTGGCCCGTTCCGGTGGGGCGTTCGACGCAGATCGTCGTCGTCCCCCGGAAGGTGACCTCCACCCCGAACTGCTCGGCCAGCGTGGCCTGGACGACTTCCTTCTGGACCTCTCCGTACAGCGACACCGACACCTCGCCCCGCACATCGTCCTGTCGCAGGCCGATCAGCGGGTCCTGTTCGGCGAGCTGGGTGAGGGCGAGGTGGAGGGGGCCTCGGTCGGCGGGAGTTGCGGGGACCACGACGGTCTCCAGGGTGGGCGGCGCGAAGTGCTGCTCCGCCGCACGCTCGGGCGGTACGCCGACGGCGTCGCCGATGCGGAGGTCGCCGAGGCCCCGGAGCTTGCCGATCCGGCCCGCGGTCACCGCGTCGGCCCGCTCGGCCGTGCCGCGGTCGAACACCGCGATGCCGGTGACCTTGCCCTCGGCGGTGCGGCCCGCACTGCCAAAGGTGATCACGTCACGGACGCGTACGGTCCCGGAGAAGAGCCGTACGTACCCGATCTTCTCGCCTGCCGGGCCGCGTTCGACCTTGAAGACGGTGCCGGAGACCGGCCCGTCCGGGCTCCCCGTGGCGGCGGGCAGCAGTTCGCGCACGCCGTCGACGAGCGCCCCCACGCCCGCTCCGGTGATCGCCGAGCCGAAGTACACCGGGTGCGCCTGGGCCCGCGCGGTCTGTGCGTGGAGCGCGGAGCGCAGCCGGACGGGCGGCAGCGCCGTCACGTCGTCGTCCACGTACGCGGCGAGGATCTCGTCGTCGTGCTCGGCGAGCGTCTCGGTGAGGCGCGTGGTGAATTCCGGGGCGGTGGGCTCGTACGGGTGGACGGTCGCGGTGCGCGTGCCGGGCGCCGTGACCGTGCCGGTGGGGACGACGGCGGGGGTGAGCTTCGCGGCGATCTCGCGCAGCACACGCTCGGGCCGGGCGCCGCCGCGGTCGACCTTGTTCACGAAGATCAGGACGGGGATACGGAGGCGGCGCAGCGTACGCATCAGAATGCGCGTCTGCGCCTGCACGCCCTCGACGGCGGAGACCACGAGCACGGCCCCGTCGAGCACGCTGAGCACCCGCTCCACCTCGGCGATGAAATCGGGGTGGCCGGGGGTGTCGATGAGGTTGACGGTGGTGGCGTCGTCCAGTGCGAACGAGACGACGGCCGATTTGATCGTGATGCCGCGCCGGCGTTCGAGGGCGAGGGAATCGGTCTGCGTGTTTCCGTCGTCCACGCTGCCGATGTCGTCGATCACCCCGGCGGAATGCAGGAGCCTTTCGGTCAGGCTCGTCTTTCCGGCGTCAACATGCGCGAGGATTCCCAGATTCAGGGTGCGGTGTGCTGGGGCTTGTGCTGGTGATGGGGCTTGGGCTTGCCCTGGTGATGGCGCTTTCGCTTCTTGCACAGAACGTCATGTCCTTCGGGTCGATGGGCATTCCCTTCGGGTGGGACATGAACGTTCCGCGCATTGCTGCTCTCCTCGGATCGGGGCCGGGCATCCGGGCGGCCGGTACCGCAAGTACAACGATTTATGGGGGTGGCGGGCAACCGAATTAGCCGAACCCGATCGTCTCGCTATCGTCTCGTTCTACGAGACGGAGGACCAGTCCGCGACACAGGTCGGCCGTTGGCAGCCGCGCGCGCCCATGGTTCCCTGACCTCATGAGCACCATCACCGTGACCACCTGGTCCCTGGAACAGACCTCCCCCGACGACCTCGCCGCGGCCGCCGCGGCGGAGGGCGACGTGCGCATCGTGCGCGCCGAGGTGCCGTCACCGGAGTTCAGCCGCTTCCTCTACACCGCGGTCGGCGGCGACATCCGCTGGACCGACCGGCTCTCCCTCACCTACGCGCAGTGGCGGGAGCAGCTCGACCGCCCCGGCACCGAGACCTGGGTCGCGTACGACAAGGGGACGCCCGCCGGGTACGTGGAGCTGCAGGCCCAGGACGAGGGGTCCGTGGAGATCGTCTACTTCGGTCTCGTGCCGGCCTTCCGCGGCCGCCGCATCGGCGGTCACCTGCTCTCGTACGCGACCGCCCGCGCCTGGGACCTGGCCGAGCGCTGGCCGGGGCTGCCCGCGACGAAGCGGGTCTGGCTGCACACCTGCAGCAAGGACGGCGAGCACGCGATGGCCAACTATCAGCGGCGCGGCTTCCGGCTCTTCGACACGAAGGTCGAGGAGGAGCCGGTGGTCGAGACGCCGGGGCCGTGGCCGGGCGCCTGATCCCGCCCCGCCCCGTCCCGTCTTGTCTTGTCCTGTCCTGTCCCGACCTCTCGCGACGGCCGCCGAGTGACCCAGGCCACAGCGCTCGCAATGCGAGACGATCTCGTCCAAATTGCGGACAGAGCTGGACTGGGTCTAAAGGCCCATGCAACGCTTCCGTCATGTCTCGAGCTGGAATTGCCTTGGTGAGTCGGCGGCACGTCGACCTCGGCCGCATGTCCAGCGCGATCTGTCTGGCGCGCTGACCTCTCAGCACAACGCCGCATTCCCTTTTCCTGATCTGACCCCACCCCTTACGCGCAAGGGCGCGCGCATCTGTCGAATGCACCGCCCGCGTGCCCGTATGCGCTGGTCAGAGCCGCTTTCCCGTAGTCCCGAAGGACGTAGCAACCATGGCCGCAACCCCTGAGAAGCCCGTCTCAGCAGCGCCCCGACGCAAGGCGAGCCGTCACCGTGGTGAGGGCCAGTGGGCCGTGGGGCACTTCACCCCGCTCAACGGCAACGAGCAGTTCAAGAAGGACGACGACGGTCTCAATGTGCGGACACGCATTGAGACGATCTACTCCAAGCGTGGTTTCGACTCGATCGACCCCAACGACCTGCGCGGCCGGATGCGCTGGTGGGGCCTCTACACCCAGCGCAAGCCCGGGATCGACGGCGGCAAGACCGCGGTCCTGGAGCCGGAGGAGCTGGACGACAAGTACTTCATGCTGCGCGTGCGCATCGACGGCGGCCGCCTCACCACTCAGCAGCTGCGGGTGATCGGCGAGATCTCCGAGGAGTTCGCCCGCGGCACCGCGGACATCACCGACCGGCAGAACATCCAGTACCACTGGATCCGCATCGAGGACGTGCCGGAGATCTGGCGGCGCCTCGAAGAGGTCGGCCTGTCCACCACCGAGGCCTGCGGTGACACCCCGCGCGTCATCATCGGCTCGCCCGTCGCCGGTATCGCCGAGGACGAGATCATCGACGGCACCTCCGCCATGGAGGAGATCCACCGCCGCGTCATCGGCAACTCGGCCTTCTCCAACCTGCCGCGGAAGTTCAAGTCCGCGATCTCCGGCTCGCCGCTCCTGGACGTGGCGCACGAGATCAACGACGTCGCCTTCGTCGGCGTCGAACACCCCGAGCACGGGCCCGGGTTCGACCTCTGGGTGGGTGGCGGACTCTCCACCAACCCGAAGATCGGCCAGCGCCTCGGCGCCTGGGTGCCGCTCGACGAGGTCCCGGAGGTCTTCGAGGGTGTCATCTCGATCTTCCGCGACTACGGCTACCGCCGCCTGCGCACCCGCGCCCGCCTGAAGTTCCTGCTCGCCGACTGGGGCACGGAGAAGTTCCGCCAGGTCCTTCAGGACGAGTACCTGAAGCGCGAGCTGGTCGACGGTCCCGCGCCCGCCCAGCCCGTGGCCAAGTGGCGCGACCACGTCGGCGTGCACCGCCAGCAGGACGGCAAGTTCTACGTCGGCTTCGCGCCGCGCGTCGGCCGGGTCGACGGCGCGACGCTCACCAAGATCGCGGAGATCGCCGAGGCCCACGGCTCGGGCCGCCTGCGCACCACCGTCGAGCAGAAGATGATCGTGCTCGACGTGGACGAGGCGCAGGTCGAGCCGCTGACCGAGGCGCTCGAATCGCTCGACCTGACCGTGCGCCCCTCGGCGTTCCGGCGCGGCACCATGGCCTGCACCGGCATCGAGTTCTGCAAGCTCGCCATCGTCGAGACCAAGGCCCGCGGCGCCTCGCTCATCGACGAACTGGAGCGCCGCGTCCCGGACTTCGACGAGCCGATCACCATCAACATCAACGGCTGCCCCAACGCCTGCGCCCGTATCCAGGTCGCCGACATCGGCCTCAAGGGCCAGCTCATGCTCAACGACCAGGGCGAGCAGGTCGAGGGCTACCAGGTGCACCTCGGCGGCGCGCTCGGCCTCGAGGCCGGGTTCGGCCGCAAGGTCCGCGGCCTGAAGGTGACCGCCGACGAGCTGCCCGACTACATCGAGCGCGTCGTCAAGCGCTTCCAATCGGAGCGCGAGGACGGCGAGCGGTTCGCCACCTGGACGGCCCGCGCCTCCGAGGAGGCTCTCAAGTGAGCGAGCGCGCCGCGCCGTTCTACTGCCCGTACTGCGGTGACGAGGATCTTCGCCCCCACGAGTCCGGCCACGGCGCGTGGGAGTGCGCGGCCTGCAACCGGGCCTTCCAGCTGAAGTTCCTCGGGTTGCTCACCCGGGGCCTCACGCACAACGACGGTGGAGGGGACGAGATATGACGACTGCTCAGGCTCAACGACGTACCGCCGACGAACTCAAGGAGCTCGCCGAGCGGGCCGGCCGTGAACTGGAGGAAGCCTCCCCCCTGGAGATCCTCGGGTGGGCCGCGCACACCTTCGGCAAGCGCTTCTGCGTGACCTCGTCGATGGAGGACGCGGTGGTCGCCCACCTGGCGTCGCGCGCCATGCCCGGCGTGGACGTGGTGTTCCTCGACACCGGCTACCACTTCCCCGAGACCATCGGCACCGCCGACGCCGTGGACGCCGTCCTCGACGTCAACCTGATCACCCTGACGCCCCGCCAGACCGTCGCCGAACAGGACGCGGAGTACGGGCCGAAGCTGCACGACCGCGACCCCGACCTGTGCTGCGCGCTGCGCAAGGTCAAGCCCCTCGAAGAGGGCCTGACCGCGTACGACGCCTGGGCCACCGGGCTTCGCCGGGACGAGTCGCCGACCCGCGCGAACACGCCGGTCGTCGCCTGGGACGAGAAGCGCCAGAAGGTCAAGATCGCGCCGATCGCCCGCTGGACCCAGGACGACGTGGACGCCTACGTGGCCGAACACGGCGTACTCACCAACCCGCTGCTCATGGACGGCTATCCGTCCATCGGCTGCGCGCCCTGCACCCGCCGCGTGGCGGAGGGCGAGGACGCCCGCTCCGGCCGCTGGGCCGGCCGCAACAAGACGGAATGCGGGCTGCACGGATGACCGACCACCAGGAGACACACGTGACCGCCGGCGCAGCCTCCGCTGCCACCGCCGCGCCCGCCACGACCGGGGCCACCATCTGGCTCACCGGTCTGCCGAGCGCCGGAAAGACCACCATCGCCCACGAGTTGGCGGGCCGTCTGCGCAGCGAGGGCCACGCTGTCGAGGTGCTCGACGGGGATGAGATCCGCGAGTTCCTCTCCGCGGGTCTCGGCTTCAGCCGCGAGGACCGGCACACCAATGTGCAGCGCATCGGCTTCGTCGCCGAACTGCTCGCCGCCAACGGTGTGAAGGCCCTCGTGCCGGTCATCGCCCCGTACACCGACAGTCGTGAGGCGGTGCGTAAGCGCCACCAGGGCGAGGGCACCGCGTATGTCGAGGTGCATGTCGCCACGCCTGTCGAGGTGTGCTCGGAGCGGGACGTGAAGGGGCTGTACGCCAAGCAGGCCGCCGGTGAGCTGTCCGGCCTGACGGGTGTCGACGACCCGTATGAAGCGCCCGATTCGCCAGATCTGCGGATCGAGTCGCACCAGCAGACCGTGCAGGAGTCAGCGGCGGCGCTGCATGCGCTGCTCACGGAAAGGGGTCTGGCATGACGACCACCGCGCCTTTGCTGTCGGAGGAGACCGACAGCCCTTACGCGCTCAGCCACTTGGACGCTCTGGAGTCCGAGGCCGTGCACATCTTCCGTGAGGTGGCGGGTGAGTTCGAGCGGCCGGTGATCCTTTTCTCCGGTGGCAAGGACTCCATCGTCATGCTGCACCTGGCGCTGAAGGCGTTCGCCCCCGCGGCGGTCCCCTTCTCGCTGCTGCACGTGGACACCGGGCACAACTTCCCCGAGGTCCTCGACTACCGCGACCGTGTGGTGGCCGAGCACGGGCTGCGGCTGCATGTCGCCTCCGTGCAGGAGTACATCGACGCGGGCAAGCTGCGCGAGCGCCCCGACGGCACCCGCAACCCGCTGCAGACCGTGCCGCTGACGGAGGCCATCCAGCAGCACCGCTTCGACGCGGTGTTCGGCGGCGGCCGCCGCGACGAGGAGAAGGCCCGCGCGAAGGAGCGGGTGTTCTCCCTGCGTGACGAGTTCTCGCAGTGGGACCCGCGCCGTCAGCGCCCCGAGCTGTGGCAGCTCTACAACGGCCGGCACGCCCCCGGCGAGCACGTCCGGGTCTTCCCGCTGTCCAACTGGACCGAGCTGGACGTGTGGCAGTACATCGCCCGCGAGGACATCGAACTGCCGGAGATCTACTTCGCGCATGAGCGTGAGGTGTTCCAGCGCTCGGGGATGTGGCTGACCGCCGGCGAGTGGGGCGGGCCGCGTGAGGACGAGCCGGTCGTCAAGCGCCAGGTGCGCTACCGGACGGTCGGTGACATGTCCTGCACCGGCGCCGTCGACTCCGACGCCGGCACCCTGCAGGCCGTGATCACCGAGATCGCCGCGTCCCGGCTCACCGAGCGGGGCGCCACCCGCGCCGACGACAAGATGTCCGAGGCCGCGATGGAAGACCGCAAGCGCGAGGGGTACTTCTAAATGAGCACGCACGCCGAAAACGCCGGCCCCGCCGACCACACGGCCGACGCGGCGCAGTTGGGCGGACTGGCCGATCTGTCGGCGACGACCCTGCTGCGCTTCGCGACGGCCGGTTCCGTCGACGACGGCAAGTCCACCCTCGTCGGGCGCCTGCTGCACGACTCCAAGTCGGTCCTCACCGACCAGCTGGAGGCCGTCGAGCTTGCGTCCCGCAACCGCGGTGCCGCCGAGCCCGACCTGGCGCTGCTCACCGACGGCCTGCGTGCCGAGCGGGAGCAGGGCATCACGATCGACGTCGCCTACCGCTACTTCGCCACCGCGCGGCGCCGGTTCATCCTCGCCGACACCCCCGGGCACGTGCAGTACACCCGGAACATGGTCACCGGCGCCTCCACCGCCGAGCTGACCGTGATCCTCGTCGACGCCCGCAACGGCGTGGTCGAGCAGACCCGCCGGCACGCCGCCCTGGCCGCGCTCCTGCGCGTGCCGCACGTGGTGCTCGCGGTCAACAAGATGGACCTCGTCGACTACGCCGAGCCCGTCTTCGCCAAGATCGCCGAGGAATTCACCACCTACGCCTTGGAGTTGGGCGTCCCGGAGATCACCGCCATCCCGATCTCCGCGCTCGCCGGTGACAACGTGGTGGAGCCGTCCGCGAACATGGACTGGTACGGCGGCCCCACCGTCCTCGAACACCTGGAGACCGTTCCGGTCAGCCACGACCTGGCGACCTGCCACGCGCGGTTCCCCGTGCAGTACGTGATCCGGCCGCAGACCGCCGAGCACCCCGACTACCGCGGCTACGCGGGCCAGATCGCCGCGGGCACCTTCCGCGTCGGCGAGTCCGTGACCGTGCTGCCCTCGGGCCGCAGCTCGAAGATCACCGGGATCGACCTGCTCGGCACCCCGGTGGACGTGGCGTGGACGCCGCAGTCGGTGACGCTGATCCTCGAGGACGACATCGACATCTCCCGCGGCGACCTGCTCGTGCCGTCCGGGGACACCCCGGCAACCAGCCAGGACATCGAGGCGACCGTCTGCCACGTCGCCGACACCCCGCTCACGGTGGGCCAGCGGGTGCTGCTCAAGCACACCACCCGCACGGTCAAGGCCATCGTCAAGGAAATCCCCTCGCGGCTGACCCTGGACGACCTGTCCCAGCACCCCGAGCCCGGCGAGCTCGTCGCCAACGACATCGGCCAGGTCCGCGTGCGCACCGCCGAACCGCTCGCCCTCGACTCCTACGAGGACTCCCGCCGCACCGGCTCCTTCCTCCTCATCGACCCGGCCGACGGCACCACCCTCGCCGCCGGCATGGCAGGCGACTCGTTCGCCTCCAAGACCGTGCCCAGCGCCGAAGCGGACGACGAGGGCTGGGACTTCTGATGCGTAGCGATGTGTTCGCGACGTTCGCGAAGGAGGGCGGCCGCATCGGCAGCGGCTCCCTCGGCGCGGGCTCGGGCGGAGTCGTGCGATGTGCGCGATGACGTACGCGCACCGCATGCGCGCCCCGCAGCATGTCCCGCCACACGTCCCGCCACACGTCCCGTCACATCGACGAAGACCTGCCGAATTCCCGGACTCCGCCCCCACTGCTCCTCGGGGGATGTGAGGGCCGGGCCGACGAGAGGACCACCTCCCGTGCCTGCCAACCGCCCGACCGACGCCGCCACGCCGGCCGAGCACCGAGGTCACCGCCCGCGCGAGGCCCGTTCTCCGGGCTCCCGCACGCTGCGGCGTACGCTCACCGCGGCCGTCGTCCTGCCGCTCCTGGCCTTCGCCGCCACCTCCTGCGGCTACGGCTCCCAGGCCAAGGACGACACGCAGAACGTCGCCAAGGGCAAGCCGATCGACGACCTCTCCGAGGTGAAGGTCGGCTACTTCCCCAACCTCACCCACGGCACGGCCCTCGTCGGTCTGGAGAAGGGCATCCTGCAGAAGGAGTTGGGCGGCACGCAGATCACGCCGTCCACCTTCAACGCCGGGCCCGCCGAGATCGAGGCGCTGGTCTCCAAGTCGATCGACATCGGCTTCATCGGCCCGTCCCCGGCGATCAACGGCTACACCAAGTCGGCGGGCAAGGGGCTGCGCATCATCTCCGGGGCCGCTTCCGGCGGCGTGAAGCTGGTCGTGAACCCCGACAAGATCCAGTCCAAGGACGACGTCAAGGGCAAGACGATCGCCACGCCCCAGCTGGGCAACACCCAGGACGTCGCCTTCCTGAACTGGGTCTCCGAGCAGGGCTGGAAGGTCGACGCGCAGAGCGGCAAGGGCGACGTGTCCGTCGTCCGCACCGACAACAAGATCATGCCGGACGCCTACAAGTCGGGCTCCTTCGACGGCGCCTGGGTGCCCGAGCCGACCGCGTCCAAGCTGGTCGACGAGGGCGCGAAGGTACTGCTCGACGAGAAGGATCTGTGGCCGGACGAGCAGTTCGTGAACGCCAACATCGTCGTGTCCCAGAGCTTCCTCAAGGCGCACCCGAAGGTCGTCGAGGCCTTCCTGCGCGGCACCGTGAAGACCAACGCGTGGATCGCGGAGAACCCGGACGCCGCCAAGGCCGCCGCCAACGACCGCCTCGCGCGGGACTCCGGCAAGGCGCTGCCCGCGAAGGTCATCGACCCCGCCTGGAAGTCCATCGAGTTCACCGACGACCCGCTGGCCGCCACCCTCGACGCCCAGGCCCAGCACGCGGTCAAGGCCGGCCTGCTGAAGAGGCCCGACCTGGGCGGCATCTACGACCTGGAGCTCCTCAACCAGGTGCTGCAGGACGAGAGCCAGCCCGGCGTCCACGACTCCGGCCTCGGCACCGACTAGCCACCGCAACCCGACCGTTCCCAGGAGGTGACGATCATGGCCACCAGCACCCTCACCAAGGCTGAGGACCGCACGGCGGTGTCGCACGCCGCACGCATCCAGCACGTGTCCAAGTCCTTCGGCCGGCCCGGCGCGCAGCAGCTCGTGCTCGACGACATCAGCCTCGATGTCGCACCGGGCGAGTTCGTCACGCTCCTGGGGGCCTCGGGCTGCGGCAAGTCCACCCTGCTCAACCTCGTCGCAGGCCTCGACGCCCCGACCGTCGGGTCCATCGAGACGTCCGGACGCCCCGCCCTGATGTTCCAGGAGCACGCGCTGTTCCCCTGGCTCACCGCGGGCAAGAACGTCGAACTCGCCCTGCGACTGCGCGGTGTGCCCAAGAACGAGCGGCGCGACGAGGCGGAGCGTCTGCTCGGCCTGGTCCGCCTCAGCGGCGCCTACGGCAAGCGCGTGCACGAGCTGTCCGGCGGCATGCGCCAGCGCGTGGCCCTCGCCCGCGCGCTCGCCCAGGACAGCCAACTGCTCCTGATGGACGAGCCGTTCGCGGCGCTCGACGCGATCACCCGTGACGTCCTGCACGACGAACTGACCCAGCTGTGGCATGAGACCGGCCTCTCCGTACTCTTCGTGACCCACAACGTGCGCGAGGCCGTCCGCCTCGCCCAACGCGTGGTGCTGCTGTCGTCCCGCCCCGGGCGGATCGCCCGCGAGTGGACCGTGGATATTCCCCAGCCGCGCCGCATCGAGGACTCCGCCGTCGCGGAGCTGTCCCTCGAGATCACCGAACAACTCCGTGGGGAGATCCGCCGCCATGGCCAGCACTAAGACCTCCACCGGGACCTCCGCGCCGAAGGACCAGGACGACGCCGCGGGCCTGACGGGTCTCGCGGGCCTCGAGGCCGGGCTCGACGCCCTGGAGACCTCGGTGGACCAGCGAACCCCGCGCGGCGAGGTCATCCGCAAGAAGGTTCTTCCCCCCGTCTTCGCGATCGCCCTGGTTCTGCTGATCTGGCAGGCCCTGACCTGGGCGCAGATCGTCGACCCCTACAAGCTGCCATCCCCCTCGGCCGTCTGGTTCGAGGTCCGGCAGGCCTGGCTGCAGGGCACGCTGTTCGACTACATCTGGACCAGCCTCTGGCGCGGCGTCTCCGGCTTCCTGCTCGCCCTCGTCATCGGCACGCCGCTCGGCCTGCTCGTCGCCCGCGTACGGTTCGTGCGCGCCGCGATCGGGCCGATCCTGTCCGGCCTGCAGTCCCTGCCATCGGTGGCCTGGGTGCCGCCCGCGGTGCTCTGGCTCGGTCTGAACGACTCGATGATGTACGCAGTGATCCTGCTCGGCGCCGTCCCGTCCATCGCCAACGGGCTGGTCGCCGGCGTCGACCAGGTGCCGCCGCTGTTCCTGCGGGCCGGTCGCACCCTGGGCGCCACCGGGGCCCGCGGCACCTGGCACATCGTGATGCCGGCGGCGCTGCCCGGATACCTGGCCGGTCTGAAGCAGGGCTGGGCCTTCTCCTGGCGCTCCCTCATGGCCGCGGAGATCATCGCGTCCTCGCCCGAACTCGGCATCGGCCTCGGCCAGTTGCTCGACAACGGCCGCACCAACAGCAGTATGTCCATGGTGTTCCTCGCCATCTTCCTCATCCTCATCGTGGGCATCGCCATCGATCTGCTCGTCTTCAGTCCCCTGGAGCGCCGCGTGCTGCGCAGCCGCGGTCTCCTCGGCAGGAGCTGAACCGTCATGCGCCACCTGAGCCTTCCGCCGCACACCGTCCGCCCAGGCCAGGGCCGGTCCGCGCCCGTCCTGCTCGTCGTCGCCCACGGCAGCCGGGACCCGCGCCACGCCGCGACCGTGCAGGCCCTGGTGCGCCGCGTCCGGTCGCTGCGCCCGGGTCTCCGGGTGGAGACCGGCTTCCTGGACTTCAACGCCCCCTCGGTGACCGGGGTCCTCGAAGGCCTCGCCGCCGACGGAGTACGTGACGTCGTGGCCCTGCCGCTGCTGCTCACCCGCGCCTTCCACGCCAAGGCGGACATCCCCGCCGTCCTGCACGAGGCGACCACCCGCCTGCCGCAGCTGCGGATACGCCAGGCCGACGTACTCGGCCCCTCCCCGCTGCTCCTCGACGCACTGGAGCAGCGGCTGTACGAGGCGGGCCTGGGGCCCGGCGACAAGGGCTCGACCGGGGTCGTCCTGGCCTCGGCGGGCTCCACGGACCCGGAGGCGATCGCAGTGATCGCAGAAATCGCGCGGGAGTGGCGGCGCACCGGTTGGTGTGCCGTGCGGCCTGCGTTCGCCTCCGCATCTCTGCCCCGCACCGAGGACGCCGTCCGCGAGCTCCGTGCCGAGGGCGTCCGCCGGGTGGCGGTCGCGCCGTACGTCATCGCGCCCGGCTTCCTGCCCGACCGGATCGCCCGCGGCGCCCGCGAGGCCGGCGCGGACGTCCTCGCCGATGCCCTCGGCCCCGCACCGAAGCTGGCGCGGCTGCTGCTGACCCGGTACGACTCGGCGGCGTCGGTTTCCACGGTGGCTGTGGCGATGTCCGCCTGAGGAGACTCGGGCGGCGCCGCCACTCGGCCGGGTCGGCTCGGACGGCTCGGCTCGGCTCGGGCGACTCGGAGGGCTAACGGCTCAGACAGGCGCCGCGAGCACGGGACGCCCCTTCTCGTAGACCGTGAGTCCCTTCGCCAACTTCAAAGGCACCAGGATCAGTTCGACGACGAGGGCCTTCCACGCGTACACCAGATTCACCGCCTTCGTCGCATACACACACGGCACGTTCCGCAGGACCCCGAGCAGTGACAGCCGTCGTCTGCGCGCGGCGTACACCAGCGGTGGCAGCGTGAGGAGCGTCTCGGCGCCCAACCACCAGGCGAAAGCCTCGGCGAACGACTGCGTACCGGACGCGGCCACCAGGAACGGTGTGGCCAGCCACAGCGGAGCCGTGATGATCTCGGCCAGAGCCAGCAGCACCCACAGCGCCAGCATCGGCTTCGCCTTCATCAGACGCGGCAGGTGCAGCCGGACGTTCTGGCAGAAGCCCGCCATCCACCGCCAGACCTGCTTGCGCAGATACGTGAGCGTATCCGGGTCCGCGGCCCAGGCCACGGCATCGCTCACGTAGACCGCGCGGCGCCCCTCGATCTGCCGGGACCAGGTGAAGTCCATGTCCTCGACGATGGTGCGTTCCGGGAACCCGCCCGCGGTCCTCAGGTCGCTCCAGCGGAACACCGAGCAGCAGCCGGAGCACACCATGGGGCTGCCCGCCGCATGCTGGATCGGCCGGTGCCAGTGGAAGCCGAAGAGATACTCGACGGACCTGCCGCGCTCCCAGATCGTGCGGGTGAACCGCGTCTGGACGTTGCCGGCCGCGATCGCCACATCGGGGTCGTCGAATACGCCGATGGTGCGCTCGATGTAGTCGGGCGCGAGGACCGTGTCCGCGTCGACCGCGAGGATCAGCTCCGTTGTGCAGTAAGGCAGGGCGTAGTTCTGCGCCTTGGCCTTGCTGCCCTGGTTCCGGGGTGGCCGCAGGACCCTCGCTCCGTACGCCGCGGCGACCTCGCCTGTGCGGTCATCCGAGGCGTCGTCCACCACGATGACCTGCTCCGGTCGCACGGTCTGCGCGGCCAGCGACTCAAGGGTTGCCGGCAGGCCTGCTTCCTCGTTGTGCGCGGGCACTACGACGGTGACGCCCAGAGACCGGCCGGAGAGTGCCCCGCCTGACTGTTCGGTTGTTGTTGTCCGGCTCGTCGGCGGCGTCCTCATCGTGTTTCTCCCCCGGTGGTCGCCAGAGCCTTGGCCGCGTCGTTGCGCCGGTGCCGTGGGCCGTTTGAGCAAGGCCGGGCCCTGGAGGCCGACCTCCTCCGCCGATACCTGGACCTGGCCCGGGGCTCTGCCCAGCTCGGCGTGCGCGGGTGCGTATGTGCTGCTGTCCCGGAAGGCGGTTCCGCCCGCGTCCGAGCCTCGGGCTCCTCCCCTTCTCCCATCCGCATCCGGACGACGCTGATCGTCAAGGCGACCAACCCGACCAGGCCGTAGACGAGTGTGCTGATGCCGATGAACGGCAATCCCCCGTGCATCTCCTCACCCCCGTAAGGAATTTCGTGCTTCGTGAATGTCGCGCGCCGATGGTCGGGACGGCCGTGCGTCGGCCTCTCCCGTCCAGGCATCGCCCACGCTAGACCGAAACGACGATCTCTATCCGGAAGCATCAATTCCTGTGGATAACTCGTCCGGCTAACTCGTCGGCGGGCTGCCGAAGCGATTTCGACAGCCCGCCGACGACACCACGGACGCCACCGCGGACGCCACCGCGGACGCCACGAGGCACAAGCACCCAGCCGCTCGGACGCTCAGCTGGTCAGATGCGGTCGAGTGCGACCGCGATGAGAGTGAGGGCGAGTCAGCCCGAATTACTCCGAACTGCCCGCGAACGGCGTGCCCTGGTGGAACCAGAGGAGCCAACCCTTTCGAGTGAGCCGCCACAGGGAACTCCGATGCGCCGTACGCCCGTTGTCGTCAGTGTCGAAGGTCAGATGGACCAGGTCGTCCGCAAGCCGGACGCCACGCATCCGGGAGGTGGTGATGGGTCGGTGCCCCGGTTCGGCCTGCGCGGAGAGCGCGGCGATGATCCCTTCGCGGTCCCAGCATCGTCCGGATGCGCCGATCTCCGAGAACTCGGGATGGAGAAGTGCGCCGAGCAGCTCGGGAGAGCGGCGCACTTCGGGAGCGAGCAGGCGCAGTTCACCCTCGATGGCGGCCTCCACGGCGGGCGAGGTCTCAGTCATGGGTGAGCTCCGCGAGTTTGAGGACGGTGTTCCAGTTCCGGCTGGTGGCGATGACGCCCTTCAGCAGCGCGGGCCGGGCGAGCACCACGGCGAGCTTGGAGCGGCCGAGGCCCTCCGGAGCGTGGAGGTACAGCGCCCGGTCGCCGAGCTTGTAGTCCTCCGGCGCGAACTCCAAGGGGTCCACGGAGGCGAGCTGTTCGGGTCGCACCTGCTCGGAGAAGTAGGTGACGTGCAGCTGCTTCGGTTCGAGCCTGTCCGCGGGAAAGGGGCAGGCGTCGACGACGGCCTGCAGATAGTCACCGTCGCGGACCAGGACGTCGACGGCGAAGCCGAAGTGCTCCGCGAGCGCCGTGGAGATCTCGGTGGCGAGAGAGTCCTCGTCCCCGTGGCCGCTGTCGAAGACGGCGTTTCCGCTCTGCAGATGGGTGCGGACGCCCCCGAAGCCCATGTCCGAGAGGAGAGACCTGAGTTCGGCCATCGGGACTTTCTTGTGGCCGCCCACATTGATCCCACGAAGCAGCGCCGCGTACATCGTCATGGCCACACCCTAGACAGGCCCGCCCACGAGTCGCGGACCACGCGCAGAAAGGCGACCGTCGTGCCCCGTGGGGGTTGGCACGACGGCCGCCGGTCCTGAGAAGTCTCCCGGAGCCCGGGGAAGCAGGCCCCGGGAGGCTTCACTGCGCTGTGAGGTTCGGTCGCGACGCCAGGTCCGGGAGGTCGTCCCCGACCCGGGCGCCGGAATTCGCCTCGGCACCTCGGCCAGACCGGCACCACAAGTACGGTCGGCCGAGGGGCTGTCAGCACAACGAGGAGGTGTTACTCGACGACCTTGAGCAGCTTGTTCGGCGTGCCCTCGCTCGGGTTGGTGATCTTGTCCGGGGTGGCACCCTCGGACAGCGCCGTGGCGACCTGCTCCGGCGTGGCGTCCTGGTGACCGCCGAGGTAGACGGCGGCGGCACCCACGACGTGCGGGGTCGCCATCGACGTACCGGAGATGGTGTTGGTGGCGTCGTCACCGGTGTTCCAGGCGGACGTGATGTCCGAGCCCGGAGCGTAGATGTCCACGACCTCACCGAAGTTGGAGAAGTCCGACTGCTCATCGGTGTTGGTGGAGGAGGCGACGGTGATGGCCTCCTTCACGCGCGCCGGGGAGCCCTGTCCGGCATCCGAGGACTCGTTGCCCGCGGCGACACCGTAGGTGACACCGGCCGCGATGGACTTGCGGACGGCCTCGTCGAGGGCCTCGTCGGCGCCGCCGCCGAGGCTCATGTTGGCGACGGACGGGCCCTGGTGGTTCTCGGTGACCCAGTCGATGCCGGCGACGACGCCCTCGGTGGTGCCGGAGCCGTTGTCATCCAGAACGCGGACGGCGACGATCTTGGCCTTCTTGGCGACACCGTGGGAGGCGCCCGCGATGGTGCCGGCGACGTGCGTGCCGTGACCGTTGCCGTCGTCGGCGCTGTCGTCGTTGTCGACGGCGTCGAAGCCGTGCTCGGCGCGACCCTCGAAGTCCTTGTGGCTGATGCGGACACCGGTGTCGATGACGTACGCGGTGACACCCTCACCGGCGGCGTCGGGGTACGTGTACTTCTTGTCGCCCTCGGTGTCGGCCTGGTCGATGCGGTCCAGGCCCCACGACGGCGGGTTGTCCTGGGTGGCGTTGATCGTGAACTTCTTGTTCTGCACGACCTTCGACACGGACGGGTCGGCGGCCAGGCGCTTGGCCTCGGTCTCCGAAAGGCCGGAGGCGGAGAAGCCGTTGACGGCCGAGTCGTAGTTGCGCTTGAGGGTGCCGCCGTACTCCTTGGCGAGGTCCTTCTTGCTGCTCTTGTTGGCCTTGTCGTCGAGCATGACGATGTAGCTGCCGGACACAGCGCCCTTGGCGTTCGCACCGTAGATCTTGCCCTCGGCCACCGGCGCGGCACCGGCGAAGGAGGTCGCGAAGACGGTGACACCCACTGCGGTTGCAGCGGTGGCTATCGCCGCGGTGAGCTTGAGGGAACGAGCACGCTTGTGAGTTGCCATGAAGAGGGGTCTCCTCGTGGTGTGGGGGTTGTGGGGGGTAAGCGTTACTGCCTCAACCCCCGTAGATCCGGAAGATCTCCGGGGGTTGGGACGAAACCCTGTCGGATTGACGCGCGCAGATCAATACCTACATACAGCTGTGACTTGTTCAACAAGGTTCCGTAATAACAAATAGGGCGCTCTGCGCATAACGCAGAGCGCCTCTCAGGGAAATCCCTGAGACCCTCCCGAACGGCCGAAACAAGTGGCCGGAAAGGTCAGTTGCAAATCACGACAGAGCTGGAGCCATCAGGTCAGACAGCCGCGCAGAATCGGAAACCTCAGGCGGCAGCCGCGAGCTTTCGCTGCTCAAAGCTGTCGATCGTACGCGTAAAGTCACGAGTGGAGAGCAACAGCTTGTAGATGATGGCGAGTTCGAAGACGAGCAGCAGTGCGCCAGAGATGATCGTCGCCGGAATCACCACGTCGAAGAGCGGGCCGATCATGAAGACGCCCATCTGGAACTCGATCCCACTCACGAGGTGTGTACGGATCCGCTTGCTCAGGAGATACGAACGGCAGCGCAGGTACCACGGAAAGCGGTGGCGGAACTCCTGGTGCAGGTCGATGACTTGAGCCTGGGCCGCAGCGGGGGATGCGGCGGAGGGCTCAGCCGACGCCCCCTCAACCTCGTCGGCTCCCGCAACAACGTCAGCCCTTTCGGCTCCGGGGACGCCATCAGCCCCTTCGACCCCGTCAGCGCCCACGCCCACCGTGCGCTGCGCGAGACCGCCGCGCGCCGCCTGAAGGTCCTGCTCGATGTCCGCCGCGGGGTTGTCGCGCAACAGGTCTTCCATGAAGGCCAGTTCCGCCTGGTTCTCGGCCCGTCGGGCCTCGCGCATGCGCGACTTGATCTGCTTGCGCATGGAGTGGCGGATCTTGAAGATCTCGAGGGAGTTGATGTACCGAAGCGTGTCGAGGCCGATCACGACGAGCGACAGCCAGATGTAGATGGTCTCGCCGGTCCGCTGGTACTGGCCCGCCATCAGGGCGATCGAGCAGACCATGACTCTGATCCGGTCGAAGACGAAGTCGAGCCAGGCGCCGAAGACCGAACCGGTACCGGTCAGGCGCGCGACCTTGCCGTCCATGCAGTCGAGGATGAAGCTCAGGTGGTAGACGACGGCGCCCGCGATCATCCAGCGCCAGTCGGCCATGGCGAAGCACGCGGCGGACACGAGGCCGAGAAGGAACGCGCCCCACGTGATCTGGTTCGGAGTGATCCGGGTGCGCATCGCGGTCTGCCGCACCAGCGGCGTCGCGACCGGATCGACCAGGAGCACCGTCCACCAGGCGTCGCGCTTCTTCTCGGTGATGCGGCGTACCTCGGAGAGAGGCGGTATGTCTCGGCGCATGTCAACTTCCTGGCGTTCGAGTGGAATTCACTTCACGCTAAGAAGGTCGTTACCCAAGGCACAAGAAGCGATGCGTACAACCTTTACCCGGGGGTAAGGGTCGTAGATCCCAGACGAGTCAATGCCCTTGCTGGACCAGAGGCCTGTTACCTGAGCGTTACCACTCCAAGCCTCTGGCCCTCCTGGGCGTCACCGGCTACCGCTGAGGCAGTGCGGCCTCGATCAGGTCGGCGGCCCGCCGGGTCCCGCCCTCGGTCGCCATCTGCTCCTGGATGACCTGCAGTCGGCGCGCCACCTCGGGGTCCTCGACGAGTTCGAGCACGACTCGACGGAGCACGTCCGCCGTCGCCTCCTCGGTCGGGATGTGCCGGGCCACGCCGAGCCCCTGCAGCATGTCGGCGTTGCCCGGCTGGTCGACGGCCTGCGGCACGGCCACCATCGGCGTCGCGGTGGCCAGTCCCTCCTGGCTGCCGCCCGCTCCGGCGTGGGTGATGAACGCGTCGGCCTCCTTCAGGATCGCCAACTGCGGCACCCAGCGGCGCACTTCGACGTTGGCCGGGATCTCGCCGAGCTCGCTCTCGTCGACGTGCTGACCGATCTGCAGCACCAGGTGCCAGCCCGGCAAGTCACCGAACGCCCCGATGCACTCCCGGTAGAACGCCGGCTGCTTGGTGAACGACGAACCGAGCGAGACCAGAACGCCCTTCTCGGCCTCGGCCGGCCGCTGCCAGTCGCCCTGCGCGGACCGGTCACCCTGGCACGCACCGACGAAGGTGTACACGCTCTCGTCGACCCGGTCGGCGTTCGGCTGCAGCGCCTTGGGGATCAGTACGAGGGAACGCGGCGGGCGGCCCACGAAGGCGTCGTGGCCCTGGGTGATGCCGTTCTCCTGCAGCCAGGCCTCGAAGTTCGCGAAGTACGCCTGTCCGCGCTCGCTCGCCTTCAGGTCCCGGTAGAGGGGCTCGCCCACCTCCTCGTGGTACCCCTCCCACGCCACCAGGTTCGGCGACAGGGAGATCTCCGGCACTCCCCAGCGCCGAGCGAGGACCCGCGCCGGGTAGGACGTGATGTCGTAAAGGACGAGGTCGGGCTCGTCACCCTCGTAGGCCTTGGCGAGCTGCGGCAGGGCGTTGACCGCATCCTTGAAGAACGGCTCGATGTTGTCGATCAGTGTGGTGCCCCAGGCCTCCGGATCGTCGTCCGGCGAGGGAAGGGTCGTGGTGTAGAGGACGGGTTCCGCGCCGGTCTCGGCCACCTTCTCCTCGAAGATGTGCGGGATCGCGTACGTGACCCGGTGCCCTCGGGCGACGAGCTCGCGGATCACTTCGAGGCTCGGGTTGACGTGCCCGTGGGCGGCGATGGAGAACATGGCGACATGGGCACGCTGGGGAGTGGTCATGACGAGCACAGTACGCGAGACGATACGTCTCGTGCAAGCTTTTTAAGACGCAGCGTCTCGCGGCACGCGGCACCTCTGCCGCAGCACACACAGCGGCTGCGGCAGGCGGCGCGGCCCCCTGTCTCTGAAACCTGGCCAGCACGATCCCTGACACCAGGCCAGCACTATCTCTGACACCGGGCCAGCACTATCTCTGATACCGGGCCAGCACCAGATTCCCGTCCTCGACCAGCCGTCTCCTCAGCTCACCCATGCTGATCGCCCCGCTGTAGTACTCCTGCAGCGCAGGCGTCGCCACCTTGTCCTTCCATTCCGGGTAGCCCCGCACCGACTGCGCCGGCGCCGACCGCAGGTGCTCGGCGAGCTCCGTGCCCGTCGCCCAGTCGTTCTTCTCCGCGTGCAGAGCGGGATCCTTCAGGGCCTCGGTGCCGGTCGGCAGCATCCAGTCACCCTGAGCGAGCCGCACCATGTTCTCGGCCTGCAGCAGGAAGTCGATGAACGCCATCGCCTCCTTCTTGTGCGGGCTGTCCTCCGCGATCGACAACGTCTGGGGACTCACTCCCTGAGTCAGCCCGTCAGCCCCCGCCGGCGCGGGCAGCACCTGCCAGTCGAAGCCGTCGGGCGCCTGCTGGACGATCTGCTGCCGGTACGAGAACCCGAGCGGCACCATCGCGTACTTGCCGCCGAAGAAGCCCGGCAGCGTGTCCGAGCCGCCCATACCCAGGGTTGAACTCGACGCGCTCTTATCGGAGTTGACCTGGTCGTGCACGGTCTTCGGCACCACCTGGTCGGCGGCGTCGAAGCGGACCTCCACCTTCCCGTCGTCGCCCCGATGGAAGACCTTGCCACCTGTCGACAAAGAGAGATTCAGCGTGGCCGAGACCGGCTCCTTCAGCGGCCAGGCCACCCCGTACTTCCCGTCGTCCGCATCCCCGCTCAGCTCGTCGGTGACCTTCCGGAACTCCTGCCAGGTCCAGGGCCTGTCCGGCGTGGGAATGCGCACCCCGGACTGCTTCAGCCACTTCGCGTTGGCGATCAGGACGCGCGGCTCCTGCAGGAACGGAACGCCGTAGATCCCGTCCCCGAAGGTCGCCGTCTCCCAACTGCGCTGCGGGATATCGGACTTCAGGCGCCCCGGCAGCAACTCCCCTAGATCCGCGAGATATCCGCCGTACGCGAAGTCCGCGAGGTCGTCCGAGGCGTCATGGATGATGTCGGGCGCCTCGCCACCCTCGAAGGACGTGAGCAGCTGATCGTGCACGCTGTCCCAACTGCCCTGGACATACTTGACCTGGACATCCGGGTGGGCGGCGTTCCACTCCTTCACCAGTTCCTTGTTGGCGTCCACCGACTCCTTCTGCCACGCAAGGGACTGGAACTGCAGCGTGATCCTGCCGCCGTCCTCCTCGGGCTCGCCGGAGCAGCCGGTGAGCAGCAGCCCGAGTGCCGTCGCCGCGGCGGCGACGAGTCGGGCGCGCAGTCGCACGCGCGGGCGGGGCGCCATCAGTGCTTCACCGCCCCGGCCAGCATGCCGCCGGTGATGCGCTTCTGGATGAGCGCGAAGATCACGAGCGACGGGATGGTCGCGAGGAACGCGGCAGCGGCGAGCGGTCCCAGGTCGGCGACGCCCTCGGTGCCGATGAAGCGGTTCAGGATGACCGGCAACGTCTGCTTCTCCGGGGTCTTGAGCAGGACGAGCGCGAAGAAGAACTCGTTCCATGCGGTGATGAAGGCGAACATCGCGGTCGCCACGATGCCGGGCGCGAGCAGTGGCGCGGTCACCGAGACCAGCGTGCGCAGCTTGCCCGCCCCGTCCACGGCCGCGGCCTCCTCCAACTCGGGCGGTACGGCGCGGACATAGCCGACGAGCATCCACAGCGCGAACGGCAGCGCCCACACCACGTACACCATGATCAGACCGAGCAGCGAGTTGATCAGGTGGAGGTTCTTCAGGATCAGGAACAGCGGGATGATGATCAGGACGAACGGGAACGCCTGGCTGATCACCACCCAGCCCGTGGCCGCCTTGGCGAGCCGGTTGCGGTGCCGCGCCATCACGTACGCCATCGGCGTCGCGATGACGACGGCGACGAGGGCCGCGCTCACGGCCACGAGCAGCGAGTTCGTCATCGCCTGCAGCAGCGGCTGTTCGTCGAAGGCCTGCGTGAAGTTCTGCAGCGTGGGGTCGCGCGGGATCCACGTGGGATCGAGGCTGCCGAGCTCCTTCGCCGGCTTGAACGCCGTGGAGATCAGCCAGGCGAACGGGAAGGCCAGGAAGACGAGATACGCAGCGAGCGCCACGTACTGCGCGGCGCGCGCCGACTTGGAGGTACGCATCACGACTCGTCGCCTCCCTTCAGGCGGCCCACGAGATAGAACGCGAGGATCACCGAGATCACCGCGACCATCACGCAGCCCATCGCCGCCGCGTAGCCGAACTGGCCGTAGCGGAAGGCCTCTTCGTAGGCGAACAGCATCGGCAGTCGGGTACGGCCGCCCGGGCCGCCCTGCGTGAGCACGTACACGAGGGCGAAGGAGTTGAAGTTCCAGATGAAGTTGAGGGCCGTGATGGACAGGGCGACCGGTTTGATCGCGGGCCAGGTGACGGTGCGGAAGCGGCGCCAGGCGCCCGCTCCGTCCATGGCGGCGGCCTCGTGCAACTCCCGCGGGGTGTTCTGCAGTCCGGCGAGCAGCGCGACCGTCGTCTGCGGCATGCCGGCCCACACGCCGACGACGATCACGGCGAACAGCGCGGTCGCCGTGCCCGTCAGCCAGTCCCGGCCCTCGCCGAGGCCTAGGTTGGAGAGCGTCTCGTTGAGCACGCCCGCGTCCGGGTGGTAGACGAGCCGCCACATGATGCCGACGACGACCTCGGGCATCGCCCACGGGATGATCGCGAGCGCCCGCGCCAGCCAGCGGAAGCGGAGGTTCTGGTTGAGCAGCAGGGCCAGGCCGAGCGCCAGGAAGAACTGCGGCACGGTGACACCGACCGCCCAGAGCAGGCCGATCCGGAACGAGTCCCAGAACAGCGTGTCCTGCAGCAGGTCCTGGAAGTTGAGGCCGCCCACCCACTGGGTTGCGGACGTCCGGCCGGACTGGGCGTCGGTGAACGACAGCGCGATGCCGTACAGCAGCGGGCCGACGCTCAGGACCAGAATGGGGATCAGCGCGGGCAGCACCAGGAACCAGGCAGCGTGGTCCCCTGTTCTGCTTGCGCGCTGCTGCTTCGCTGACCGCTTCGTCGCGGTCGCCAATGTCACGGAATCGGCTCCTTCAGGCGGTTGGTATGGGGATGGCCTGCCCGTCTCCCGCCACCGCCCTTCCTTGGAAGCGCTTCGCGCCGTGACCCGTCCCAGGCGGCCACCGTCATCGTGCTGATGGTGCGTGGGTACGTCAAGCGTGCGCGCATGCCTTGTGGCCTGTGCGAACGCGCCCGCGCCGGCTGCGAGACTGGGCGGCGTACACAGGGATCGGCGATGTGCTCGGCGGGCTCGATGGCGGTATGCGCGACTCCGTTTCGCGTGCGCCGCCGCACTTCGTGCGCAGCGCGCTGCGGGAGGCAGGACATGGACGAGGCACGAGCGCGGGACGTGCTGGCCGAAGCCGGGGTGGCGGGGGACTCGGAACTCCTCGCCCTGGGTGAGAACGCGGTGTTCGGCACCGGCGACCTGGTCGTGAAGGTCGGCCGGGCGGCGCCCGAACTCCTCGATCGTGCCCGGCGCGAACTGGGCGTCGCGCGCTGGCTCGAGGAGTGCGAGGTCCCCGCGGTGCGGGCCGCGGAGCCCGAACCCCGGGTCGTGGACGGCCATCCGGTGACCTTGTGGCATCGCCTCGGTCCCGCGCTGCGGCCCGCCGAACCGGCCGATCTGGCCGGGCTGCTCCGCCTGGTGCATGCTCTTCCCTCCCCTCCGGTCGAACTGCCGCGCCGCGAACTGCTCGGCGGCGTCGAACGCTGGCTGCGTCTCGCAGGCGATGTGATCTCACCGGCCGACGCCGACTATCTGCGTGAGCGCAGGGACGGCTTCGCCGCCGCGGCCGCCGCGCTCACCCCTCATCTGCCGCCGGGCCCGATCCACGGCGACGCCCTCCCCCGCAACGTCCATGTCGGGCCCGACGGACCGGTCCTGGTGGACCTGGAGACGTTCTCCGCGGACCTCCGCGAGCACGACCTGGTGGTCATGGCCCTGTCCCGCGACCGGTACGGCCTTCCGCCCGAGGCCTACGACGCGTTCGTCACGACGTACGGCTGGGACGTACGGGAGTGGGACGGGTGCGCGGTGTTGCGTGGTGCGCGAGAGACGGCGAGCTGCGCGTGGGTGTCACAGCACGCGCCCACCAACCCCAAGGCCCTCGCCGAATTCCGCAGGCGCGTCGCGTCGTTGCGGGACGGGGACCCCGAGGTGCGCTGGTACCCGTTCTGAGTTCGGGCGGCGTCGGTCTGTCCCGAGTGGGGCGAGGTGCCGGTGGACTTCCCCCGCTCGCAGGCCTGTTCAGGCCGAAACGTTCAGGACCAGACGTTCAGATCGAGACGTTCAGCCCGAGACGTTCAGCCTGAGATTCCGAGACGTTCAGCCCGAGATTCAGGCCGATATGCTCCGCAGCGGCCAGTGCCCGTCGATCACCGCGGTCTCATCTCCCTTGCTGCGCAGGAACTTCTGGAAGTCGGCCGCCCATTCCGCGTACCACTCGACCTGCCGACGGTGGAGTTCCGCGGGGCCGAGGCTGCCGACCTTGGGATGCCTGACCGCTATCGCAGAGGCGAGGCGGGCGGCGGCGAGGGCGTCCGCGGTGGCGTCGTGCGCGGAGTCGAGGCGGACGCCGTACACCGAGCAGACGGCCTCCAGGTTCCGCTTCCCCTTGCGGTATCGATCGACGGATCGGTCGATGGTGTACGGGTCGATGACCGGCGCCGGTTCGATGCCGCCGAGCCGCTCACGCAGGGACGGCAGTCCGTACCGGTGCAGTTCCGCGGAGAGCAGGGTCAGGTCGAAGGCGGCGTTGTACGCCACCACCGGGACGCCCGACTGCCAGTACCCGGTCAGGGCGCGGGCCAGTTCGTCGGCCACCTGGTCGGCCGGACGGCCCTCCGCTCGGGCGCGCTCGTTGCTGATGCCGTGCACGTCCACGGCCTCCTGCGGTATCGGCACTCCCGGATCGGCCAGCCACTCGCGACGTCCCATCGACTCCCCGCCCTTGACCTCGATCAGCGCGCCCGTGACGATCCGCGCCTCGCACGGGTCCGTGCCCGTGGTCTCCAGGTCGAAGCCGATCAGCAGATCCTGGTGCCAGCCCATCCGTGGCCCTCCTTCGTGGTGCTCTCCCCCATGTGCGTTTCACGATCGCATGCGCCACTGACAATCCGACTGGCGCGTTCCGCTTCGACCTCTGACCTGCGTCGCATCCGTCGCGGCAGTCCGGCGCTCCGCTCGCGGGGACGAAGAGATGCTCCCCACCCCGGGCCCTCGACGGGGGATCCGAGTCCGCCCGCTGACGAGATGGTCGAAGACGCCGACCAGGACATGAGGCCGCCGCCCGACAGTCAGGACACAGGGCGCGAATCCGCCCACACCGACTCGAACTCCTCGCGGTACGTCTCGAACAACCCGTGCTCGCCGCCCCCACCCGCCTTGACCACGCGCCCCCCGCCGCGCAGCACGAGTACGGGGGCCTCCATGCCGCGAGTGCGCCGTAGGTAGGACTGGACGACGGCCACTCCGTCCGATCCGTCACCATCGACCATGTACGCGGTGAAGCGTGGAGTTTCGTCGAAGACGTGGATCTGGAAGGCGCCCGGGTCGCGTAGGCGGGAGCGCACACGCCGCATGTGCAGGATGTTCATCTCGACCGAACGACTCAACTCGCCCCGCTTGATGCCGAGTTCACGTTCCCGGCGCTTGACCGCACTGCTCGCCGGGTTGAGGAAGAGCAGCCTTATGCGGCTGCCGGTCTCCGCGAGCCGCACCAGTCGGCGGCCGGAGAAGTTCTGGGCCAGGAGGTTCAGGCCTATGCCGATCGCGTCGAGGCGCCGCGCCCCGCCGAAGATGTCCTCGGCGGGGAACTGGCGCAGCAGTCGCACCCGGTCCGGGTGCACACCCACCACGTCCGCGTACCGGTCGCCGACTATGTCCTCGACCGCGTCGACGGGCAGCCTCCGCGCGGAGGGCACGTCCGTGTCGGCGCCGAGCATCTCCAGGAGCCGGGCCGAAGCCCGCTCCGCCTGTGCGAGAACGGTCTCCGAGAGGGCGCGGTTCCGGGAGACGACGTTCCGCGCGACTTCCAGCTCGTCCAGGGCGAGTTCGACGTCCCGGCGGTCGTCGAAGTACGGCTCGAAGCAGGGCCAGTGCTGCACCATCAGCTCGCGCAGCTGAGGCAGCGTCAGAAAGCTGAGGACGTTGTCGTCCGCCGGGTCGAGCAAGTAGCCCTTGCGGCGGCTGACTTCGCGTACGGCGACGGCGCGCTGCACCCACTCCTGACCCGCGGGCCCTGCCGCGGCCACCACCCAGTCGTCGCCGTGGACGGGCTCGTACACGGGCCGGACGACCGCCGAGACGACGGCGCGCAGTCGCTGTTCGACGAGGTTCAGCCAGATGTAGGCGCGGCCGGCCCGCTGGGCGCGCGTGCGCACCTCGTGCCAGGCGTCGGCGCCCCAGTCCAGTTCCGGCCCTATCTGCGCGGCCGTGTCCATCGGACGCGCCAGGGACACCGCAGAGGGCGGGGCGTCGCCGGCGCCTCCCTCGCGACCCTCGTCGCCAGGGGGCAGCTCAAGACCGCCCGAGCTCACCCACGCACCGCCTTCCGCTCCCCCCTTGGGACCCCGTTCGGGATCATGGTCCGGAGTCTTGGTCGAGACCCGGTTCAACGATCAAGGAAGGGTACTCCGGGAGCGGTCGACGGTGCAGCCGGATGCTCAGGCTCTTTTCTCAACCTCCTTGCCCCACACGGCCGTTCCGGCTCGCGAGCCCCGGCGGAGTGAGCGGATTCATAGCGGTCAGATCACGTGGGCCCGTGAGAACCCTTGCCGATGCGCTGGTATCGGTTCCTGTCCTCGCCCCCAGGGGATGCGGTGGAACCTCATGTTGACCCACGTGCTCGGGTGTTCTGACTGACAGCTCGCCACCGCCCCCAGGACGGGCCGCGAGGGCGACGAAGAAGGCCAGCGCCGCGGCCGCACTACCGACGGCGAAAGCGGCCGCGGGGCCGTACGACTCCGCGAGGCGCCCGGCGACAGCGAGTGTGACCGCCTGACCGCCGACGAACGCGCTCGACGCGAACGTCATGCCCTCCGCCAGCCGTTCACGCGGAACGGCCCTCTCTGTAAGGCCGAATCCGGTGATCAGGTTGGGCGCGAAGATGGCGCCCAAAACCGTCACTGCCAGATACAGACCGGCCAGTGAATCCGTCCACACCAGAGGGAGCGAGAGCAGCGCGGCAGCCGCCGTCGCCACGCGCCAGCGCAGCAGCAGGCAGATGCGTCCGGGCAGCGCCGCCATGGAGAGACCGACGAGGGCACTCATGACGCCCATCGCCGCGTACACGAGACCCGCCTGGTCCGGTCGCCCCAACTCCTCTGTGAGGGCTGTAATTCCGGCACCGCAACCGCCGAGCAGCACACCCAGGAGTACGAGGCCGACCCGCACCACGTACACCTGGCGTGGCATGCGCCGTGCCGCACCACGCGCGCGTGCGTGTTCCTCCGCCGCACGCGCGCGTGGCTGTTCTTGTCGCCCCTTGTACTGGCCGTCCGCTCGCCCCTCGTACTGGCCTTCCGCCGGCGTCGGCACCAGGGTGAGCGCGGTCGGGTGCAGCGCGAACCCGGTTCCGCAGACGGCCACGAGGAGCGCCGCCAGGAGCATCGCGTACGCCGGGTGTCCGACGACCGCGGCGAGGCCCACGGCCGCGGGCCCGAGCACGAAGGACACCTCGTCCATGGTGCTTTCCAGGGACATCACCGCGTCGGCGAGCCGGTTGTCGGCCCTGCCCCGGCGGGCGAGCGCCAGGACGCGGGCCCGCGCCAGCGGTCCGATAGCGGGCACCGACGCGCCTGCCAGCGCCCCGAGGAGAACCAGCAGCGGTGTGGGCGCACCCAGCAGGGCGCCCGCCGTGAACGTGCTGATGGCGATCGCGTTGGCCAACGCGAAGACCAGCACCACGCGACGCTGCCCGTGACGGTCCGCGAGGCGACGACGAACGGCCCCATCGCCACCTGCCCGAGAGCCAGAGCGCAGGCCACCATGCCGCCGGTGGCGAGCGAGCCGCTGGTCCTGGTGACCATCAGGACGCTGCCCATCTGGATGATCGCCGTGGGCAGCCGCCCCAGGAAGGAGATCACCGGAAGCAGCACACCGGAGAGCCCGATCACCTCCCGGTACGTCTGCAACGTCCCGGGAGCGGAATCTCGGCGTTGCTCTGCTCCCGTGTCCCCTGCGGCATCGTTCGAAGGTATCGCCCTCGTCGGCGCGGCACGCATGCGGTGATGGCACGAAAGCGGAGCAGGGCGGTACGTAGGTTCGCATGACGACCGTGCACTGCTCCGGACCGCACTCGTAGGCGGGCTTTTCGACGCTCAGGGTAAGGATTTCCGTCACTTGCGTCGCGCGTACCGCGCCCGTGGGGCTGAAGGAGGCCTGGAGCCGGAGCGTCAGGCGCTCCCCTGCGGAGCGCGCGGGAAGTCTCCGCTCCGCTCAGTCACTCAAATGGCGCGCCAAATACGGATGTTGAGCGCATAACAGCCTCAAGTACCTACCGTCCGCATAGCGGAGCGCTTCCATCCGCATACGCACAGTGGCGCCAGCGCCTTGACAGGGGCTTCAGGGCGTGGGGTACTGCGGATGCGCACGCCGGGAGGACCAACGGGGGTGAGTCACCTGACGGAGCAGCACTATCCCAGTGTGACGGAACTCGTCCTGTCCGCACGGGCCTTGGTGGCTGAAAGCCCCGACCTCTGCGAGTTGCGACGGATCGGCACCTCGCGCGCGGGGCGCCCGCTGCACCTGCTGTCCGTGGGGCGGGCTGAGCAGCGCGTCCTGGTCGTCGCGGGTGCCCACTCCAACGAGCCCGTGGGTGGCCCCACAGCCCTCCATCTGGCCCGACGCGCGGTGCACGAGGAGCAGCTACGGTCCGGGACCAGCTGGCACTTCCTGCTCAGCGCCGACCCGGACGGCGCGGCCCTGCACCGCGCGTCCGCGCCCCGCTCGCTGTTCGACTACCACCGGCACTTCTTCCGCCCCGCCGGTCCCGAACAGCCTGAGTGGGCGCCGTCGGTGCTGCCCCCGGACGAGTGGCCGCCCGAAACCCGCGCCCTCTTGAACGTCATCGACGAGCTGCGGCCGTACCTCCAGGTGTCCCTTCACGGCACCGATCTGGGCGGCAGCTGGGTGCAGTTGACGCAGGACATACCAGGCCTCGCAGAGCCCTTCGCCAAGTCCGCCGCCCAGCTGCACATCCCGATAGAGACCAGCACGTCAGACGCCGCAGGCTGGCCGATAGCCGGCCCTGGGGTACACGTCATGCCGGACCCGGGCACGGACGCGCTGTTCCCGAGCCTGCCCGAGGACGTGACACGGTCGACCTGGCACCACGTGCACCGGTACGGCGGCAGCACGGCCATCGTCGAGGTCCCGATGTGGGCGAGCGATCTTGTCGACGATCCGGCACGTCACCCGGCGCCGCACGAGGCCCTCCAGCGGGTCTCCGGAAGGCTGCGAGCGCAGGCCCTGCGGGTGGAGGGCCTGCTGCAGGAGACGGGGCTCAGAGAGGCCAAGGAGCGGTCGCTGCCCGAGGGGTGCGGACCGCTGCTGCGGGCCTCTCGCTGGGCGTTGGGGCTCGTGCCCGGCCTCGCGGAGGACTGGCTGCGCCCACCGCCGAAGGGCGCGACGATGACGTACGTGTCCAGCATCGACGCCTTCGGCCGCCGGCTGCCCCTGCGGGCCGCGGCGATGCTGCTCCGGGTGCTCGACGAGGCGGGAGATCCGGCGGCGGCCCGCCTGGAGCGGCTGGTCGCCCAGTGGAGCAGCTCCTTCGAGAGCCACTTCAAAGCGCGCTGGGTGCCGCTGGAGCATCAGGTGGAACACCAGTCCCGCACGGCCGTCGCAGCGGCCCGGCACGCACGCGTGAAGGTGAATTAGCGCAGGTCTGCACGCGCGCGTAAGGCAGGAGGATTCCCGCGCCTACGCGCGCGTGCAGGCGAACTCCCGCACCTACGCGCGTGCAGGAACGAGCTCCGGCGCCCACACACGTACAGCCTGACCCGTCACAACTCACTGCACAGCAAGCCGAAAACTCATCGAGCCGAAGCTCACATGGTCGCCATCTCGCACCACCGCGGCAGCGACCACCCGGCGGCCGTTGACGGTCGTGCCGTTGGTCGAGCCCAGGTCGCGCAGCACCCAGTGGCCGCCCTGCATACGCAGCTCGGCGTGCACGCGCGAGACGGTGTCGTGGCTGAGCCGCAGACCGCTGGACGGGTCGCGGCCGATACGCAGCGGATAGGGGCCCGGCTCGGGAAGCAGCAGCTTGGGCAGCCGCTCCGACTGCCACGCGCGACGCACCCGCACGGTGAACGCCGACGCGGCGCTGACCGCGCCGGTCACGAGCGCACTCCAACGGCCTTGCGCGGAAGGCAGATCGGCGGTCAACGCGGCCAGCTGATCGGCCCGCCGCGCGACGAGTGCGAGCTCCATGCGGCGTACGTACGTGTCGTGCGAGAGTCGCCCCTGGACCACGCCATCCTGCAGCGCGCGCAGCGCCTTGTCGCGTTCGGCGTCCGAGAGCCGCGCGGGATACGTGGGGAACTCGAAGGAGGGCGTCACGTCCGCGATTGTCGGACAGGGCCGCCGGAGTGTCCAGAAAACCCGGAACTTCGCCCGTCGCTGACCAGCACGAACCCTGTTCCGTACGCCGGTTGACGGGCCGGGGCTGCGGCCGGATCCGGCACTGCGGCGACCGAAAACCACTGGACGGAGGTGCGCGGCGCCCATAAGGTCGCAGCGACGCCACTGCTTGCGAACTGCGGAAAGGAGGCGAGAGCCATGAAGTGCACGACCCTGCCACTGCGCTCCCGCCCCGTCCGTGCGGCGTCCCTGGTCTGAACGGGAGCGTTCCGTTTCACTTCCGGAGGACTCTCCATGACCGATCTGGTCATCCGCGCGCTCACCGAAGAAGACGCGCATCTGTTCAACTCCCTTTCCGACCCCGGTCTCGCGGGCCGCGCCGTCATGGGCGTCGAGTACCGCACACGGGCCGCGGGCGGCGACTATCTGCCCGAGTGGACCTACGTGGCGTTGCGCGACGGCAAAGTCGTGGCCAGGGCCGCCTGGTGGGGCTCACCGCAGGACACGACACCGCTGAACCTCAACTGGTTCGACTTCGCCGACGGCGAGCACGACGCGGCCGTCACACTGCTGCGTGAAGCGCCCTTCGACGTCGACTACGAGCTGATCCTGCCCTCGGACTGGCGAGAGCGCCCGGAGGCCACCGCAGCGGCTCAGGCGCGGATCTCGGCGGCCGAGGCGGCGGGCAAGCGGCCGCTCGTGGAACGACTCCGGTACGCGTGGACCCCGGACTGCGGGCTTCCGGTCCGCCCCGCCCGACTGCGGTTCCGCGAGGAGCACGACGACGCGCTCCTTCTCGACGCACTACGCAGGATCCACGCCGACACCCTCGACGCCCACGCCTTGCGCGCCAAGGAGGCGGGCGGTGTGGAACAGGCAGCACGGGAGGAGCTGGAGTACATCCACTGGTGCCCCGAGGTCTGGCCACAGCTGGCCTTCACGGAGCAGGGCGAGCTGGTGGGGCTGCATCTGCCATGCCGCATCCCGTCGGGGTTCGCCGCCGGGTTCATCGGTGTGGTGCCGGAGCAGCGCGGTCACGGGTACGCGTACGACCTGCTGGCCGAGTCGACACACTTCCTCAGCGAGCGCGGCGCCGACCGCGTCGTCGCGGCGACGGATGTCGGCAACTTCCCCATGGCGGCGAATTTCGCGAAGGCGGGCTATCCGGTGACGCAGAAGCGCATCGACCTGGTCTGAAGCGGCCTGCCTCCAGCCATATCGATGCCGCAGTAAGACCCCAGTGATCCCGCACCTTTTCGGCCACATCGATGTGCTGGATTGTGCTGGATTCACCGGCGAAATGATCTCTGGTGCAGCACCATGGTCGGGCGAGGTCACTGACAGCGTCCGGCCGGACACGTCGGCCGGCAACACAGACGGGGGGCCGTCCGTGCAGTTCGAGGTGTGGGCACCACAGGCGCAGGACCGGGTTACGCTCCAACTGGAAGGCAGTACGCGCGCGTTGGAGCGTGATCCGGAACGGCGCGACTGGTGGGTGGCCGAGGCAGAGGCGGAACACGGCGCGCGGTACGGGTACGTCGTCGACGGAGACGGTAACGACGACAGCGACAGCGACGGCTATGGCGACAGCGGCGGCGATGGCGACGCCCCATCCGGCGTCGGATCCCATGCCCGCTCCGGGTCAGGCTCCGGATCCGGCGAAGCGGTGGTTCTTCCCGACCCGCGTTCCTTGTGCCAGCCGGACGGCCCGAGCGGGCTCAGCGCCGTCGTGGACCACGAGGCGTACACCTGGCGCACACCGTGGCCGGGAAAGCCGCTCACGGGCGCCTCAGTGCTCTACGAGCTGCACGTCGGCACCTTCACCCGAGAGGGCACTCTGGACGCCGCTGCGCAACGCCTGGGCCATGTGGCCGAGTTGGGGGCCACGCACGTCCAGCTGATGCCCCTGTGCCCGCTTCCGGGGCGGCACGGCTGGGGGTACGAGGGCGGATCCCCGTGGGCTGTGCACGAGCCCTACGGCGGGCCCGACGCACTGAAGCGCTTTGTCGACACCGCACACGGGCTGGGGCTCGGAGTGGTGCTCGACGTGGTGCACCATCAGCTGGATCCGTCGAAGACCCAACTCGCCGCGTACGGACCGTACTTCGTGAGCGGATCCGGACCGAGCAACTCCGTCAACCTGGACGCCGAGGGGTCCGACGAGGTGCGCTCGTATCTCATCGGCAGTGCCCTCTCCTGGCTGCGGGACTTCCGGATCGACGGGCTCCGCCTGGATTCCGTGGACGCTCTGCGCGACACGCGCGCGTGCCACTTCCTGGAGGAGTTGTCCGGGGAAGTGGACGATCTCGCAGCCGAGTTGGGGCGACCGCTGTTCCTCGTCGCGGACTCCGAGCAGCGTGATCCGCGTCTGACCACGCCGCGCCAGGAGGGCGGGCTCGGCGTGCACGCCCAGTGGAACGAGGATTTCCACCACGCCCTGCACACGGCGCTGACCGGCGAGGAACAGGGCCCCTACGCCGACTTCGCACCGGCTCCCCTCAAGGCGCTCGGCAAGACGCTGACGTCCGCGTTCTTCCACGACGGTGGCTATTCGACCGCGCGGGGCCGCGGTCACGGCCGCCCTGCAGACCGGGCGCGTACCCCCGCGCACCGCTTCGTGGGGTACGCGCAGAGCCACGCCCAGGTGGGAAAGCGTGCACAAGGAGACCGGCTTTCAGCGTCCCTCGCACCTGGCCTGCTGGCGTGCGCGGCGGCACTCACACTCACATCGCCCTGCACGCCGATGGTGTTCATGGGTGAAGAGTGGGCTGCCGGAACACCCTGGCAGTTCTTCACGGACCACCCGGACCCCGAGAGCGTCGATGCCGTACGCCGGGCCCACAAGCGGGAGTTCGCAGCACAGGGGTGGGAGGCGCAGGAAATCCCGGACCCGCTGGATCCGGAGACCAGAAACCGCTCCTGTCTGAACTGGGACGAGCCTCAGAACGAGCACCACGCGCGCGTGCTGGCCTGGTATCGCACCCTGATCGCGCTACGACGGAGCCAGTCCGACCTGCGCGACCCGGACCTGGCGGCCGTGCGGGTCGCGTACGACGAGGCGGCACGGTGGCTGGTGTTCCGGCGCGGAGACCTGCGGATCGCCGTCAACCTCGCCAAGGAGCCTGCCGCGATCCCTCTGTTGGGCGGCAAGGCCTGCGTGCTCGCCTCCTGGGAACCGATCGAGGCTCCGGCCGCGGACGGCATCCTGCACCTGCCCGCGGAGTCGTGTGTGGTCCTCGGCCCGCTGCAGTGAGAACGGCCGCCTCGGGCCGCGGGAGGGCCGCCTGGCGTGGCGGCTCCCCCGGGGCCTGGGGCGGGCCCGCCCCAGGCCGTGCGATCTGCGCCGGGCAGCGTGCGCAGGCGGTCGCGGCCGGAGCGCGCGCTACTCGACGATCGTCAGCTCGCGCGCCGTGTTGTTGAGGCGCTGACCGCCCTCTTCGGTGACGGTCACGATGTCCTCGATGCGTACGCCGAACCGGCCCGGCAGGTACACACCGGGCTCCACGGAGAAGCACATGCCGGGCACCAGCGGCAGTTCCTCGCCCTCGATCATGTAGGGCGGTTCGTGGGTGGTGACGCCGATGCCGTGCCCGGTGCGGTGGATGAAGTACTCGCCGTAGCCGGCCTCATCGATGACTGTGCGCGCGACCCGGTCGATCTCCTGGCAGGCAACTCCCGGCTGCACGGAAGCGCACCCCGCGTTCTGCGCCTCGCGCACGAGATCGTGCACTTTCTTTTCCTCGGCGCTCGGTTCGCCGACGTGGACGGTGCGTGAAGTGTCCGAGCCGTAGCCGTGCTTGAGACCGCCGAAATCCAGCACGACCATGTCACCGTTCTCGATGGTCCGCTCGCCCGCCTCATGGTGCGGATTGGCACCGTTGGGGCCCGAACCGACCACGGTGAAGTCGACCTGGGAGTGCCCGAACTGCCGCAGCAGGTCGGCGAGATCGGCCGCCACATCGAGCTCCCTGCGACCGGAGAACCGCACCTTGAGGATCTCCTCATAGGTGGCGTCCGCCGCTGCGCCCGCAGCAGCGAGTCGTTCCAGCTCATGAGCGTCCTTGACCGCGCGCAGCATGGGCAGGGCCTCGGTGAGGGATGCAAACGACGTGCCGGGCAGTGCCTGCTGGAGGCCGAGCAGGTGCATGGCCCAGGCGTTGTCGCTGATGCCGAACCGGCCGTCGACGTCGAGGAGCGGGGCGGTGACGGCGTACGGATCCTTGCCGTCGGTCCAGTCCCGCAGGGTGACGGCGGGCGCTCCGGGGGCGCGCTCGGCGTCCGGGGCCTCCAAGGTGGGGACGACGAGGATCGGATCCTGCCCGGCAGCCAGTACGAGCAGGGTGAGCCGCTCCGTCGTGGCCGTGGGCTGGTAGCCGGTGAGCCACACGAGGTCGGGCCCCGGGGCGACGAGGAGGCCTGCCAGCCCGGCGTCTGCCGCGGACTGCGCGGCTCGCTCCATACGGGCCTTGTAGTCGTCGGCGGTGAACGGCGCGGGCGCGGATGTCATGGCTGCCTCCTGGGCGTTCCGGGACTCTCCCCGCAGGCATCATCGCCCGTGTCGCGATGAGGGCGCGAGCGGGCCGATGAGGGCGATGAGTGTGCCGAACATGGCCCATGGTCAGGTCCGGGACTCCGTCGCACCAAGGGTTTTCCACCCGCACAACTAATGCTTAGATGATCAACAACCATTAACCACAGGTCGCGGCGCCACGAAGTGACCGTCGGCCTGCCAGGGGGAGGCATCACACCGTGCTCGTACTGGCACAGATCAGCGACCTGCACCTGGACGGCACGCCACGCGCGACCGAACGCGCCGAGCGGGTCATGAAGCGGCTGAACAGCCTGCACACGCGCGTGGACGCCCTCCTCGTGACCGGGGACATCGCCGACCACGGCACGGAGGACGAGTACGAGGAGGCGGCACGCATCCTGAAGGCGCCGTTCCCCGTGCTCACCTGCCCAGGCAACCACGATGTGCGCGCGCCCTACCGCAAGGCCCTGTTGGGCGACACCGCCACAGAGCGCCCCGACGCACCCGTGAACACCGTCCATCGCATCGGTGGCACGGCCGTGTTGATGTGTGACTCCAGCATCCCCGGCCGCGACGACGGCCTTCTCCACGCGGAGACGTACGCCTGGATCGAGGCGACGCTCGACGACCTGGGTGCCGACATGCCCGCCCTGCTCGCCTTCCACCATCCGCCGGTGGCGGTGCACCACCCCCTGCCGGACGCCTACCCCTTGCGTCAACCCCAGCACCTCACCGCCCTGTTGGACCGCCGACCTCAGGTCAAGGCGGTCATCACCGGCCACGCACACTCTCCTGCGGCCACGGTTTTCGCGGGTCGCCCGCTCGTCGTCGGGCCCGGTGTGACGTGGACGCTGCAACTGCCCTGGGAGAGCGCCGAGGTGGCGGACCGCGCGGCCGACCCAGGGTTCGCGTTCCATGTACTTGACGACGAAGGGCGCCTGATCACGCACTTCCGGAGTGTGCAGTCCACCTGAACAACCCAGGTCGGGCTACGTCGCCACCCCGGGCGTGACGACGAGCGACCGGCGCTCACCGGTGCGGTCTCGCACGGTCAGCGTGAGGGCGGCTCCGGAGCGCGCCTTCGCCACGGCCGCGGCGAGGCCGGCCGCAGACACTGTCCGCACGTCGCCGACCGCGAGGATCACATCGCCACGCACCAGGCCCGCGGCGTAGGCAGGCCCGGGAACATGCACGCCGACGAGTTGCGCGCCGGATCCTGTCGGCAGGTCGACGACCTCCACGCCGAGCGTGGCACGCGCCGTTTCGCTCGCGGCATCCGCGTTCACAGCCGCCTCGCCTCCCACCGCCCCCTCCTGGCCGCCTTGCGGCTTCTGGCTCGACGGCGAGCCGGAGTCGTGCGAGGTCCCCTTCCGGCTCGGGTTTCCCAGCTCTCCCGACGGGCCCGATGGTTGACCTCCTGACGCCTGCTGCTTCAGGTCGGCGAGGCGGCTCATGCCGATGACCGTCGCCCCGACGGTGCCCAGGCCGACCCCGGCAAGCACGAGCATCACGGCGACGAGAACGCCGAGCAGAGCGGTCAACAGCCGCCTGCCGCGCCGTCGGACGGGTCGGGGCCGACACCCGGCTGTGGCCTCGCCGGCATGGCCGGGCATCGGCTTGGGACGCAACACTGTCTCTTCCATGGCTCGCCTCCGCGTGATGCTCTACCCCGCGGCCGACCACGGAACGATTCACGAAAGAGTGACTCATTTCGTACGGAGACGGGCGTTTATCTGCGATCTCGGACGCCGACTCGACCCCGCGTGTCGAAACGCCTGGTCAGGGCCGCTGCCAAGTCCGTTGTCAGTGGCGGCTGTTACCTTCTTCGTCATGGCAGATCGAGGGTCCGACACCCCTCGACTTGTCGGCCGCGCAACGGCAGAGAGCCCGCAGATCCGCTGAACTCGCTGAGCCCGTCAATCCACGGGCGAGCGGAAGCGGGACGACGGGAGAGCCGGAGCGGGAGCAACACAAGGCACGTGAGTGCCACCGAGCTCCCGCCGCTTCTCCCCTCCCCCGCTTCCCCCTTCGCTTCTCTCCTCGCGTCCGACCGCTCACGAGCGACCCATCAGTTGCGCGCATCGCGCATTCCGGCTGAATCCCTGCGTGTCGGCATCGGCACGGCAGCCAACTGTTCAGACCGTCCTGTTCTCCATCACGCCGCTCCGCGGCCGGACTCAGCAAAGGCGAGCATGCCCATGTATCACGGCCACAACAGCAAGCAGTCACCCACTGAAGGTGCGTACGTACCGACGTTGCCAGGGCGTCTCCACGGCATGCCGGTCGTAGTGACGGCGCACGAAGTCCACCGCTTCCGCGGGCGGTACGCCGTCGAGGACGGCGAGGCAGGCGAGCGCGGTGCCGGTGCGGCCGCGACCGCCGCCACAAGCAACCTCGACCCGCTCGGACGCGGCGCGCTCCCAGACGTTGCGGAGCACGGAGGCGGCCTCGGCCCGATCGCTGGGCAGCCGGAAGTCGGGCCAGCGCAGCCAGCGGGACTCCCACTCCGTCGCGGTCGGCTGCTTGCCGAGCAGCAGCACGGAGTACGTGGGCAGGGGCCCGTCGGGCAGCGGCTTCCGCAGGCCGCGCCCGCGCACCAGGCGGCCCGACGGCAGCCGCAGCACGCCCGGTGCTGCTGGATCCCAGGACTCGATCACGCACCTACGGTAAGTGGCGCCTCGGGCGGGCCGCCACGGAATGCCGCATGCCGCTTCCCTTCCCGATGGCCCGCCTTCCCTCCCCGACGGCCAGCCCCGCCCCTCTCCGGGCACCCCTCCCGATTCCCTGACCGACTCCTTGCCCGCCTGGAGCTCTTACTCCCCTCGCTGCTGCGCCGCCTGGGTTCTGCCTTCCGGAGTTCAGAACCCGTACCGCAGCATGCGGCCGACGTCGCGCATCACGGGGATATGGGCGAGCAGACGCATGCCGAGGCGGCCCGATGGGGGCAGATGGTCAAGTCCGGGCACCTCGACGCTCCGCACCGAGTCGAGCAGGGTGAGCCCCGGGGCCCAGGACTCCAGAGCTTTGGGGTCGTCGACTCCCCAGTGGAGCGTCGCGCCGGCGTTGCGCACGGCCGGCACCCATTTCTGCAGCCGGATGCCTGCAGTGCCGTACACGTCGAAGAGCAGGCGGCCGCTGGAGAAGCGGGCGGTGATCCCCTGGATGAGACGACGGGCGTCGGCCTCGCGCAGGTACATGGAGAGGCCCTCGAAGACCGCCACGGTGGGGCGGTCCGCAGGGATCTGTTCGAGCCAGCCTTCCTCGGTGACGGAGGAGCCGATCATGCGGTAGTCCACGCCGTCGGGTTCACTGAGCAACCGGCGGCGCAGTTCGATCACTTCGGGAAAGTCCACGTCGATCCAGCGCACGCTCGGCGGGGGCGCGATCCGGTGCACGCGCGTGTCCAGGCCACATGCCAGGTGGAGCACAGTGGCCGAGGGCTGCTCGGCGAGGAACTCCCGGGTCCAGTCGTCGAGTTGGCGGGCTCTGAGGGCGACGCCCACCGCGGAGGTGCCTTTGACGCCGGTCTTGCGGAAGTCGTAGTCGATGCGCCGCACGGCGCGGGCCGCCTCGTCGTCGTGCAGGACGGAGCGTGGCGAACGGCTGTCCAAGGCGCGCCCGTAGAGGGTGGCCAGCATGGTCTCCTGAGCGCCGGTCAGCGTGATCTTCTCGCGGTCCATGAGGCCTCAAGCTACTCATGGGGAGGCAGGCGAGGGCCTCGACACGAAAAGGTGACGCGAACCTGCTGCCGCCTCCACTCCCGTACCGGCCGCACCCCGTCCGCCGCGATCTCAGGCCATGCGATAGCAGTGAGCGTCCTGCGCCGGTACGTCGAGATCCTTGCGCCAGGCGGCGAGCACGCCCGCGGAGGGCTCGAAGAGATCGGCGGGGAGGGCGTCGAGGCCCGTCCACGCCCACCGCACGATCTTGTCCGGTTCGGTCACCTCGGCGACGGCTCCCGCAGGCGCCGACACGACCGCCGCGGCGGACAGTCTGGTGACTCCCTGCTTGCCGTCGACGACCACGGCAACGACCTGGACGTCTTCGGGAGACACCGGCAGGGCGGTCTCCTCGGCGAGTTCGCGGGCCGCGGTCTGCTCGAAGCTCTCCCCCGCGTCGACCTTCCCGCCGGGAAGTTCCCAACGGTCGTCGTGGCCGAGCCCGAGGAGGATGCGCTCCTGATCATCGACGACGATGACGCCGACACCGGTGACGCCGTTCGGCGCGGGGAAGGCCCGCTCGGCCCGCTCGGCCTTGGGGGCAGCGGACTCGGACATGTTGTTGCTGGACACAACGGCCTCCAACCTGCACGTACGGCAGCCGAGTTCCGCAGTGCGGACGACAGGGGCATCGGACCTCGGCGATCAAGGTCACCGTATCGCTGCTGCTCCGGCCGATCGAAAGCGGCGACGAGGAAGGCCTGGCCCGCCAGGGATCGTTGCCGTGCAGAGGGCGGCCCGGCCAGAGATAGGGCTACGGCTACGGCCACGGCCACGGCCACGGCCACGGTGCCGACTGCGCCACACAGCGCGAGGTCTGGCCCTGGCGTGACCCCAGCCGCGCAAGCGGCCTTGGTGGACATACCGGCTGGGTCCCACAGCGCCCATCAGGCACCGGGACGCGGCCTTCGACCTCCTGACCCGGGCGGGCCCGGCGCCGCCCGGTGGGCCCGATCAGCCGGAGGCGGGGACGGGATCGGCCAGGCCCGCCGTCGCCGCCGCGTGACAGGCGCCTCGGCCGTCGGCGCGGGCGACGATGCGGCCGCCGGCGATCCGTACGGCGGCCTCGGTGCCATCGCTCACCGCGGGAAGACCTGCTGCGGCCGCGAGGGAGCCCGAGGCGTCGTACACCACCTGGAGTCGCGGCCAGGACGCGACGGGGAAGGAGGCACGCAGGCAGCTCACGACGTCGGCGATGGCGAGGCGCGCGAGCGGAATGAGTTCGTCCGGGCAGCCGGAGACGAGTGCCACGGTCACCGTGGCGCCGGGCGGCGCCGAACGTACCGCCTCCTCCACGGCTTCCAGGCGGTGCAGGCCGAGCACAGCGAGCACGCCGTCGGCGCCGAGGCGGGCAGGGGTTCCGCGCACGGCATCCACGAACGCCGGGTTCGCGACCGGGTCCGCACCCACCACCCGCGAGCCCGCCCGCGAGCCCGCCTGCGAACCCTCGGGCGCCGACGCGCGGGGCCATGGCTCGTCCACGGGTCGTGCTCGGGGCACGTACGGGAGATGGGGCGGTGCCCAGGTGTCGTGCGGGGTGGAGTCGGCGAGCCGTTCGCAGGCGTGGATCACGGTGAAGGGTTCGATGAACCCGGGTGCGGCATCGGCCAGTTGGCGTGCTCCGTGGAGCGAGGTCAGTACGGATTCCGCCACGCGCACCATGCGGGGGCCGTCGGCCGGGCCTTCCTGATCGGAGGGCGCGCGGACGAGCAGCAACCGTTCGAGGGCGAGACCGAGCAGAAGGGCGTCCAACTTCAGGAGTTGGCCGTACGGTTGGCGGGTTCGCTCGTCGGCGAGCACTTCGGACATCAGGTGTGTGTCGAGCCGCGCGAGACCCCCGGCGAGTGGCAGGCGGGCTGTCCACGTGCGGGCGAACATGGCGAGGGCGCTGCGGGGTGTGCAGTCGACCGCCAGGTCTGTGGACGTTTCGGGTGCGGACTCGGCCAGCTCCGCGAGGACCGCGAAGTAAAGGGCCCTCTTTCCCGGGAAGTTGGAGTAGACGGCGCCGCGAGTGAGGCCCGCGCGTTCGGCGATGCTGTCGACCTTCGCGCCGGGATAGCCGCGCGCGGTGAACTCCTCCCGGGCCGCCGCGAGAACCTTGGCGCGATTGAGTTGCTGCAACTGCGCCCTGCTGAGCCGACCCATTGCCCTCACTCGCTGATGCCCTGTATGGATTGCCGTCCGTCACGGCGCAGGATACCTTCGTTTCACATGGTGACGTCATCTGATCCCGGCATTTGAGGTACGAGTGGCACGCATCGGCGACAGCGAAAACCTGCTGAAGTGCACGTTCTGCGGCAAGAGTCAGAAGCAGGTGAGGAAGCTCATCGCGGGCCCGAGCGGCATCTGCATCTGCGACGAGTGCGTGGGACTGTGCAACGAGCTGATCGCCGAGGAGGCCGAGGAGGCAGCCGAGGGCACGCCGCGTGAACTGCCCACGCCACGCGAGATCTTCACGTTCCTCGAGCAGTACGTGATCGGGCAGGAGGAAGCCAAGAAGACGCTGTCGGTGGCGGTCTACAACCACTACAAGCGTGTACGTCAGGGTGGCGCGCAGGCCGGTTCGGCGGGCGGTGGGCAGGGCTCGTCGTCATCGTCGGCGCTTCCGGAGCCGGTGGAACTCGGCAAGTCCAACATCCTGTTGATGGGGCCGACGGGCTGCGGCAAGACGTATCTGGTGCAGACTCTGGCGCGCATGCTGGAGGTGCCGTTCGCGATCGGTGACGCGACGGCGCTGACCGAGGCGGGCTATGTCGGCGAGGACGTCGAGAACATCCTGCTGAAGCTGTTGCAGGCGGCGGACCACGATGTGGAGCGGGCGCAGCACGGCATCATCTACATCGACGAGATCGACAAGGTGGCGCGCAAGAGCGAGAACCCGTCGATCATGCGGGACGTGTCCGGCGAGGGAGTGCAGCAGGCTCTCCTGAAGATCCTCGAGGGCACGGTGGCCTCGGTGCCGCCGCAGGGCGGGCGGAAGCATCCGCAGCAGGAGTTCATCCAGTTCGACACGTCGCAGGTGTTGTTCATCGTGGGCGGCGCGTTCGCCGGTCTGGAGCGGATCATCGAGCAGCGAGCGGGCGGCAAGGGCATCGGCTTCACCGGTTCGCTTGGCTCGACGCAAGGGGCTGCCGAGGAGCGGCCGTTCGCGGGGGCGCTGCCGCAGGATCTGCTGAAGTTCGGCCTGATTCCGGAGATCGTGGGGCGGCTGCCGATGATGGCGGCGGTCGACCCGCTGGACGGGCCGGCCCTGGTCCGCATTCTCACCGAGCCGCGCAACGCGCTGTTGAAGCAGTACCAGAAGCTCTTCGAAATGGACGGTGTGGAGCTGGAGTTCACGGACGAGGCCGTCGAGGCGATCGCCGAGCAGGCACTGCTGCGCCGCACGGGCGCCCGCGCGGCCCGCACGATCCTCGAAGAGGTGCTGCTGAACGTGATGTACGAGGTGCCGAGCCGGGACGACGTGGCGCGTGTCGTCGTCTCTCGCGACACCGTGCTCGACAACGTCAACCCGACGCTCGTACCACGGGACGAGTCCGGTCCGAGCGAGAAGTCGGCGTAGGGCACATCCCGTAGGAGCGCGACCACCTCGCTGACTCACCACTCACCGCCCAGCGCCTGACCACTCACCCCCCAGCGCCTGACCAATCACCACGCCACCGCCTCACCGCTGCACCACGGCAACTCCTCACCACGCCACCTCCTCACCGCCGCACCGCTTCGCTGTTGGCAGAACGGAACCTGCCCCTCAGCCAGCCCTCCGCTCCTACCCTGAAATGGTGAGCAGCGAAGAGCCGACCGAAGCACTCGAGGCGCGAGACGGCCGCGTCACCTGTACGGGCCAGGGCCGGTCCGTAGCCCCGGTCCGGGGTCCGCGTGCGGGCCACGGGGCCCAGGACTCCCACAAGTCGGGCGAGACCCGTGACGCCCAGGTGATACCGCTGCGGCCCGCCCTCTCGGCGCCCGAGTCTTCGGCACTGCCCTCAACGCCCGCGCCCCCGACAACCCTTACGGCCCCGACGGCCCCCGCGACCCCCACCGCCGCCCCCGCGGCTCCCACGGCTCCCACGGCTCCCGCCAAGGAGCCCCTGTGGCGGGACATCGTGGGTGATGTGCTGCGGCGCGAACGGCTGGTTCAGGAGCGGACGTTGAAGGACGTGGCGGACGCCGCCCGGATCTCGATGCCGTACCTCTCGGAGTTGGAGCGGGGCCGTAAGGAGGCCTCGTCCGAGGTGCTGGCGGCTGCGGCACGCGCCCTGGGCCTGAGCCTGACCGATCTGCTCTCCCGGGGGCACGCGGAGATCATCCGGCTCTCCGGCGCGGGCCCGGTCAGCGGAGCCGGTGGGCGTTCCGGTGCACGCGTCACGGGCCCGATGGCGAGCATTCAGCGGAACCAGATGCGACTGGCTGCCTGAGCCGAGGTCGGCGGTCGGGGCAGGGCAGACGCCAGAGGCCCGCGGCCCCGGCCCGGCCCTGCCCCGCCTACCGCCCACCGCCTACCCCACCCCCCGCACCCCCTCCGTAGTCCGACGCGTCAGGACCTCGTCCGCGAGGCCGTACGCCACTGCCTCCTGGGCCGTGAAGACCTTGTCGCGGTCCATGTCCTGACGCAGGGTCGCCACCGCGTGCCCGGTGTGGTGGGAGAGCACTTCCTCGATCTGGGCGCGGATCCGGATCATCTCCTTGGCCTGGACGCGCAGGTCGGCGACCGTACCGCGCTGTCCACCGCTCGCGGGCTGGCCGAGCAGTACGCGCGAGTGGTCCAGGACGAAACGCCTGCCCTTGTCGCCCCCGGCAAGGAGCACGGCGGCCGTGGACGCGGCCTGGCCCACGCAGAACGTGGAGATGGGAGCGCCGACGAAGGTCATCGTGTCGTAGATCGCCATGAGTGAAGTGAACGATCCGCCCGGGGAGTTGATGTAGATGGCGATCTCCTGGCCCGGGTTGGACGCCTCCAAATGCAGGAGTTGGGCGATGACGACGTTGGCGACGCCGTCGTCGATCTCCGTGCCGAGGAAGATGATGCGCTCGGAGAGCAGCCTGCTGAACACGTCGTAGGACCGCTCGCCCTGCGGGGTGCGCTCGACGACGTTCGGGATCGTGTACGTACCCATGCTCAGAATCCCCTCCGCTGCCTGGCCGCCGCAGGCCGAACGTCGACCATCGAGGTGACCACGTGGTCGACCATGCCGTAGTCCTTGGCCTGTTCGGCGGTGAACCAGCGGTCACGGTCGCCGTCGCGCGCGATGGTCTCTTCGGACTGTCCGGTGTGCTCGGCGGTGATGCGCTCGATGGAACCTTTCAGGAACTCCAGGTTCTCCGCCTGGATCTCGATGTCGGCGACGGCACCCCCGATGCCGGCGGACGGTTGGTGCATCATGATCCGCGCGTTGGGCAGGGCGTACCGCTTCCCCGGGGTGCCGACCGCGAGCAGGAACTGGCCCATGCTGGCGGCGAAGCCCATGGCCAGCGTGGAGACGTCGTTCGGGATCAGCTGCATCGTGTCGTAGATGGCGAGGCCGGCGTGCACGGAGCCGCCAGGGCTGTTGATGTAGAGGCTGATGTCGGTACGCGCGTCCTCGGCCGACAGCAGCAGCATCTGCGCGCACACCCGGTTCGCGGACACCTCGTCGACCTGCGTGCCGAGCACGATGATGCGCTGGCCGAGGAGTTGGGCGGCCAGATGGTCGTCGAACCGCGTGGGCACCGTGTCCCCTTCCTCGGCCCGTGGGCTCGCGTCCCGGCCCCAAGGGGTGGTGAGCGAAGTCGTAGTCATCGGGTCCTCCTCACTTCGTCGCTTCGTTGCTTCGTCGCTTCGTCGCTTCGTTCGCTACGTCGCTTCGTTCGCTTCGTCTTCGTCGCCGCACGTCAGCGGGTCACTTCCACTGTCGGCCGCCGACCACCACGAGGACAGAGTTCTCTGCCCTGAGCAGATCTGCCCACGGCAGAGCGAGGGCGGATCCGCCCGTACGCAGGCACAACACGGGGCCCGCTCCCGCGTCCACCCCCGACCACCTCACACAGCCCTTAACTCGACGGCCTACATTGCCTGTTGAAGATCCGTGAGCAGCGCCACCAGGAGGCACCTATGTCTGAGCGACCCACCCCCGAGACGGCCCCCGAGACAGCCCCCGAAGAGCTGCGCGCCCGGATCAACACCTCCCAGCCGCACACGGCCCGGATCTGGAACTACTGGCTCGGCGGCAAGGACAACTACGACGTGGACCGCGCGGCCGGCGACCAGATCCGGCAACTGCACCCGGGCATCGGGGAGTACGCGCGCGCGGACCGCCGCTTCCTCGGCGCGGCCGTGCGGCACCTGGTGGACAAGGTCGGCATCCGCCAGTTCCTGGACGTGGGTACGGGGCTGCCCACCGCCGACAACACGCACGAGGTGGCACAGGCGCTCGCGCCGGAGAGCCGTGTCGTGTACGTCGACAACGACCCGCTGGTGCTCGCGCACGCGCGTGCGCTGCTGACCAGCACTCCGGAGGGCAGGACCGCGTATCTCGACGCCGACCTGCGCGACGTGGACACGATCCTGGAGCACGCGGCCAGGACCCTGGACCTGAGCCGGCCGGTCGCGCTGGTGCTGCTCGGGGTCGTCATATTCATCGAGGACGAGGAGCAGGCCCGTGGTGTCGTACGACGCATCATGGACGCCCTGCCCAGCGGCAGCCACCTCGTGCTCTCGCACACCATCACCAGCCCCGCCATGCCGGACGTGGACGCGGCCGTCGCGTTCTGGAACGAGCACGGCACCCCGAAGCTGACGCAGCGCATTCCGGCCCAAGTGGCGGAGTTCTTCGATGGTTTGGAGCTGATCGGCCCCGGCGTCGTGTCCTGCAACCGCTGGCACCCGGACGTCGCCGACGAGGCGGTGGAGGAGGTGGCGATGTTCGGCGGGGTGGCCGTGAAGCGCTGACTCGCTGCGAGGGGGAGAAGATCCCGCCCCCCGGGTCCACGCGTCCGGGACTCCGGCTCCACTCGTCCGGCGCCCCGGCGCCCCGGCTCCACACGTCCAGCGCGCCCCGGCGCCCCGGCTCCACACGTCCAGCGCGCCCCGGCGCCCCGGCTCCACGCGTCCGGCGCCCCGGCCCGCCCCTCCATCCGGTCGTCCGGATCTCACCGCTTCCGGTGGCAGTGGCGCGCCGCTTGGCCGATGCCCCGGGATGCAAACCGCCCGAGATATCTCCTTTGTGACATGTGGCCACTTTCACACCCCAAGGAAGTCCTGTCGGGTGCGTCCCGGCTGCGGCTGTCCGCCCGCTCCACCGCCGCCGCGTGCGGCGCCCTCGCCCTGGTGTGCGCGCCGCTTACGGCGACAGCGGCGGCGCACGCCGAGTCCGCCCAGGACGGCAGGTCCGCCCGGCCCACCGCGCCGAGCGCAACCGCCGCATTGCACACGTCCGCCCCATCGCGCACGCCCGCCGCACCGCACAAGCCCACCGCACAGCGCGCGTCCGCCGCCCTCGCGGCCCCGCTGCCCGGCGGGCTCGGGCCGTGCGTGCCGGGCAGGTGTCCGGACACGTACCCGCCGGTCAACAACAACGCCATCGAGTACCGCGACAACGGCATCAACCTCTACGTCGGCGACGACTTCCTGGTGCGCGGCAGCGCGGCGGAGGCCGAGGGCCGGGTGGTCACGCTCGGCGACTTCGACCAGGACAAGGTGCCGGGCGTCAGCGCCGTCTACAACGTCGGAGAGGCGGGCGTCGGCTCCCGCGTGGCCCCGCCTCTGCGTGCCGACTGGCTGACGACGGGCGGTGACATCACCGTGGCCGACGGCGAACGCCTGCTCGCCGAGGGCGGTGTGACCCGGTACGCGGGCACCACGACCGGCACCATCGACTCGAAACTGGATCAGGACGACGCCGCGGCGACCCCGTACATCGGGCTGCGGGACGATCTCACCGAGGCCAGCCAGTGCTATGGGCACCCGGAGGGCGGTACGAGCACCCGTACACCCACCGGAACGGCCGTCAACAACGGCTACGAGACCCGCTTCACCGGCGACGGCACGTCCTCACTTCAGGTGTTCAACGTCGACTTCGACATGACGTCCGCCTCCGGCGGGGACCAGGGCATCGTCTTCGAGCGCATCCCCGAGGGCGCGACGGTCCTGGTCAACGTCCTCGGCGACAACCGCACCCTCAGCACGTACGGCGGCAGCCTCGACGACGGCCACCCGCTCAACCAGCTGCGGGACCGGCTGCTTTGGAACTTCCCGGACGCGACGACCGTGAACGTCGCGGGCTCCGGCCAGATGCAGGGCAGCTTCCTGATCGGCAACCAGGCGTCCGCGTCGACGGTCAGCGTGATCGGGATGAACGGCCGCTTCTTCACCACGGGTTCGCTCACCCACACCTCCGGCGCGGGTGGGGGCGGCGGCCAGGAATTCCACAACTATCCGTTCGAGGGCGACCTCCCGGACTGTGGAAGCCCGGTGACGACCGGCCAAGTCGAGGTCCTCAAGACCGACGAAGAAACCGGAAACCCCCTCCCCGGCGCCGAATTCGAACTCTGGGAGGAGACCAACGGCACCGAAGGCCTCCAAACCACCGGCGACAACCCCGACACCCAAATCGGCGACACCTGCACCACAAGCACCGACGGCCGCTGCACGGACACCGTCCCCACCGGCACCTACTACTGGCGCGAAACCCAAGCCCCCGAAGGCTACGAACTCCCCGACCCCGCAGTCTTCGGCCCCCTCACACTCACCGAAACCAACGCCACCGACGGCGTCGAAGTCACCGCCACCAACACCCCGGAGGAGGCGCCCGACCCGGAGGGTGCGCTGCACGTCGTCAAGGCCGACCAGAGCGACGGTGAGCCGCTGGGTGGTGCCGTGTTCCAGCTGTGGCGGGAGAGCAACGGGCAGGCGGGGCTGCAGACTTCGGGCGCCCGCCGGGACACCCGGATCGGCAACGGCTGCACGACGGACTCACGCGGCCGTTGCGACTTCGACGAGCTGCCGCCCGGCGAGTACTACCTGCAGGAGACAGACGTCCCCGAGGGCTACGTCCTGCCCGACGACCGGGTGAGCGGCCCGCACGAGATCACCGCGGACAACGCCGACGAGGGCGTCACCGTACGCCTCAGCAACAAGCGCGGGGAGCCGGGCAAGGACGGGAAGTAGGTCCTGATACGGCTGGAACAACGGCAACGGCAGTGGGCACGACCGGAAGGTCGTGCCCACTGCCGTACCACCGGAGCCGACGGGAAGTACGAGGCCCCCGCCCGCTACTCCCCGCTACTCCCCTACCGCCTCGAGCCGCAACGAGATCGAGTTGATGCAGTACCGCTGGTCGGTGGGCGTCGGATAGCCCTCGCCCTCGAAGACGTGCCCCAGGTGGGAGCCGCAGCGGGAGCAGCGGACCTCGGTGCGGACCATGCCGTGGGAGCGGTCCTCGATCAATTCGACGGCGTCCGACTGCTTCGGGTCGTAGAAGGACGGCCAGCCGCAGTGGGACGCGAACTTGGTCTCGGAGGTGAACAGCTCCGCGCCGCAGGCACGGCAGGAGTAGACGCCCTTGGTCTTGGTGTCGGTGTACTCACCGGTGAACGCGGGCTCCGTGCCGGCCTGGCGCAGGACCGCGTACTCCGCGGGGCTCAGCTCCTCGCGCCACTGCTCGTCGGGCTTCTCGACGTCGTACGACATGGTTGCGCGTCCCCTCAGTTCGACTCGTTCGACACGAGCGAGCCGTTCGACAAGCGGTCCAGGATCTTCGGGCCGAGGTCCGTCACGTCCCCCGCTCCCATCGTGAGAACGAGATCGCCGGGCCGTGCCATTCCCGCGATCACCTCGGGGACGGCGTCCTTGGCGTGCTCAGGGGTGACGTCGGCGCCGGCCGTGCGGGCCGCGTCGATGATGAGTGCGCTGGTGATGCCGGGGATCGGGTCCTCGCGGGCCGGGTAGATGTCCAGGACCACGGACGCGTCGGCGAGCGCGAGCGCCTGGCCCATCTCGACGCCCAGCTCCTGGGTGCGGGAGAAGAGGTGCGGCTGGAAGACGACCAGGATGCGGGAGTCCCCGACCGCGCCGCGGATCGCCTCCAGGTCGGCGTTCATCTCGGTCGGGTGGTGCGCGTACGAGTCGATGACCTGGACGCCGGCGGCCTCGCCCTTGAGCTGGAGGCGGCGCTTGACTCCGGTGTACTTGCCGAGGGCCGAGGCGAGGTTGTGGGCCGGGATGCCGAGGGCGACTCCGGCGGCGAGGGCGGCGACGGCGTTGTGCGCGTAGTGCCGCCCGGGGACCGAGACGGTGAAGGTGAGCAGCTTGCCGCCGAGCAGGACGGTCACCTCGCTGGCCAGTCCGCGCGGGGTGACCTTCTGGATGCGGACGTCGGCGCCCTCGGATTCGCCGTACGTGACGATCTGGACGTCGGAGCGCTCGCGGACGCGGCGGGTGAGTTCGGCGGCGCCGGACTGGTCGGCGGCGATGACGAGGGTGCCGCCGGGGACGATCTTGTCGGCGAAGGTCTCGAAGGACTCGTAGATCTCGTCCATGGACGCGTAGTTGGCGTGGTGGTCGAGCTCGACGTTGAGGACGATGGCGACCTCAGGCGCGTACTTGTGGAAGCTGCGGTCCGATTCATCGGCCTCGGCGACGAAGATCTCGCCCTCGCCGTGGTGGGCGTTGGAGCCGGGCGCGTCCAGGTCGCCGCCGATGGCGTACGAGGGGTCGAGCCCCAGGGCGGACAGCGACACCGCGAGCATCGACGTGGTGGTGGTCTTGCCGTGCGTGCCAGCCACCGCGATGGGGCGCAGGCCGTCCATCAGCCGGGCCAGGGCGTCCGAGCGGTGCACGACGGGGACGCCGCGGTCCTTGGCGGCGGTCAGCTCGGGGTTGTCCTCGCGGATCGCGGAGGAGACGACGACGGCGGAGGCGTCCGCGGCGAGGTGGGCGGCGTCGTGGCCGATGTGCACGGTCGCGCCGCGCTCGCGCAGCGCCTCGGCGGTGCCCGACTCGCGCGCGTCGCTGCCCGCGACCTTGGCGCCGCGCTGGGCGAGGATCTTCGCGATGCCCGACATTCCGGCGCCGCCGATGCCGATGAAGTGCGGTCGGTCCATGGCGGGGGGCAGGCCGGGGGTCATGTACGTCTCCTGGGCGGGCTGGCTGTCCGGCGGTCGGCCGCCGGTGTCCCGGCGTCGCCGCGCCCCCGCGCCGGGTCGGGGGCAGGCCCAGCGTAGTCGGGCTGTACGCAACCTCGTACGCAACCTCGTACGCAGCACCGCTCGTCAAGCGCCCCTACTGGCTCTGCACGTACAGCTCAAGCGCCCGGAAGCCCTACTCGCTGTGCGCGTACAGCTTGAGCACCGGGACGCCGACCTTGTGGCGGGCGCGGGAGGCCCAGTCGCGGTGGAAGAACTCCTCGACGTAGTGCGGTGCGGTGAGGACGATGACCTCGTCGGCGTGGGTCTCCTCGGCGACGCTCTTCACGACGCGCATCGGGTGGTCGTCGACGAGCTGGCCGATCGCCTCGCAGCCCGCGTCGCGCAGCGACTTGAGGGAGTGTTCGAGGCCGAGTCGGGCGGGTCCGGTGGCGTCCTCGCCCTCGGGTTCGTCGCCCTCGTGGACGGCGTCCTCCAGCTCGCCGAGGGCGACGTCGTCGAGGGCGCGGAGGAGGCGGTCCTGGTCGCCGCGGGGCTGCATGAGGACGACGAAGGAGACCGCCTCGTCGCCGTGCAACGAGGTGACGAACTCCACGTCCACGGACGACAGGGACTTCTCGATCATCAAAACGCTCGTGAACGACACGGCGGGCGCCCTCTCCATACGGGGGCCTGGGGCCCCTGCGGAATCCATCCTGACCGACATGCTGATCGACATGCTGACCGACATCCTGACCGGGTACCCGCGGGGAGTGCGTTCCCCGCGCGCACGACGGCCGCATGTCTCAGTGTGCCCAGCGGAAGCGAAACGGAACGACTAATTCCGCCGAATGTCAGGGCCTGCGGTAGCGGGTGAACAAGAACCCGTCCTCTTCCAGCACCGAGGCGAGCGAGAACCGTTCAGGCAAGGTCATCCGCGGTCCCCCGGCGATCCGCCGGGCATCACCGGCCGCGAGCATCGGCGACACGGTGAGGCAGAGCTCGTCCAGTACGTCGGCGGCCACGAACTGGCCGAGCAGCGTCGGCCCGCCCTCGGTGAGCAGCCGCTTCAGCCCCTGTTCGGCGAGCACGTCGACCACCTGCCGGGGCTCCACGGTCCGGCCCTCCCCGGCGATCAGGACGCGGGCGCCCGCCTTCTCGGCGGCGTCCCTGCGCTCGGCGGAGGCGGCGGCTCCGGTCAGCAGCAGCGTCGGCACGAGGGGCTCGGTGAAGAGCGGGAGCGAGAAGTCCAGGTCGAGGCTCGCGCTGATCACCGCGATCGCCGGAGCGGGCCCCTGCCCGGCGGCCGCACGCCGCTCGGCGAAGGCGTCCCGCGCGCGGGCGGGCCGGTACCCCTCCTGGCGTACCGTTTCCGCGCCCACCACGACCGCGTCCGCGAGCCCCCTCAGCGTGCCGAAGATCCGCATGTCGGTGGGGCAGGAGATGGGCTGCGAGCGGCCGTCGTGCATGGCGGCGCCGTCGAGCGTGGAAACCATGTTGGCCCGCAGGACGGGACGGTCCGTCTCGGGGTAGGCGTACCGGTCGGCGAGCTCGTCGAGACTCCACTCGCGGTCGTCGGCGGGGGCGGCCTCGGGGCCCCCTGCCGGTGTCTGGTCGGTCACAGGGAACAGGCTGCGCATGTCCCGCAGTCTCGCACGGCCTTTAGAGTTAAGAGCTGTGTCGTCCTCCCCTGCCTCCTCCCCCGTCCCAGCCGGTGCGAGCCCGATAGCGGACCCGTCCCCGCTGTCCCTCTGTGCCCGCGAGCCGCACGTCCCCGCCGACCGTCTGGTCGCGGAGATGGTGCCGCCGCCGCGCTTCCAGTCGGCCCGCTTCGAGACGTACGTCCCCGACTCCGGGCAGCCCAGCCAGGCCGAGGCCGTCGAGGTGCTCAGCGGGTTCGCGGGGACGCTCGGCGGGGCGCACGCCACGGGTTCGGGAAAGCGCCGCTGGTTCTCCCGCAAGGCCGAGCAGAAGCCGACGGGCCCGCGCGGCGTGTACCTGGACGGCGGGTACGGAGTCGGCAAGACCCACCTGCTCGCCTCGCTGTGGCACGCCACCCCGGCCGAGCCCGCGCTGAAGGCGTTCGGCACGTTCGTGGAGCTCACCAACCTGGTCGGTGCCCTCGGCTTCCAGCAGACCGTGAAGACCCTCTCCGGGCACCGGCTGCTCTGCATCGACGAGTTCGAGCTGGACGACCCGGGCGACACGGTGCTCGTCTCCACCCTGCTCGGCAAGCTGGTCGACGCGGGCGTGGCGCTCGCCGCCACCTCCAACACGCTGCCCGGCAAGCTCGGCGAGGGCCGGTTCGCGGCGGCCGACTTCCTGCGCGAGATCCAGGGCCTGTCCGCCCACTTCCGCGCGCTGCGCATCGACGGCGAGGACTACCGCCACCGCGGCCTGCCCGAGGCCCCGCCGCCGTACGGCGACGAGCAGGTCACGAAGGTCGCGTACGCCACCGACGGGGCCTCGCTCGACGACTTCCCGCACCTGCTCGACCACCTCGCGAAGGTCCACCCGAGCCGGTACGGAGCGCTGACCGACGGCGTCCGGGCGGTCTGCCTCACCGGGGTCACGCCGGTGCCCGACCAGTCGACGGCGCTGCGCCTTGTGGTCCTCGCCGACCGGCTGTACGACCGCGAGGTGCCGGTGCTCGCCTCCGGGGTCCCCTTCGACCAGCTGTTCAGCGAGGAGATGCTGAACGGCGGGTACCGCAAGAAGTACTTCCGCGCGATCTCCCGCCTCACGGCCCTGGCCCGCGACTCCCGCAAGATCCCAGGCGCGCAGGAGGGCTGACCCGCCCCGCACGGGCTCGGCAGGGCGCGGGCCGACGGGAAACCGCCCGGCCCGCGCCGACTCCGTACGGGCTCCGGACGGCTCCGCGGCCGACTCCGGACGGCTCCGCGCCAACTCCGGACGGCTCCGCACGGGTTCCCGACGGCGTACGACACGGGTGTCGGCTTCTACGCGCGTGGTTCCCGCAGCTCCGGCTGCGTGGTACACACAGCGGGTCGTATTCCTGTCCGCCAGCAGGGAGTTGCCCGTATGTCCGAAACACGACAGACCGCACGACCCTCCGCGTCGAGACGCCAAGTCCTCGCGGGCACCGGCGCGTTGGGCGTCGGTATCGCTTTCACCGGCGCCCTCTCGGAGCTCTTCGCCGGCACGGCGGCCGCCCGCGGCAGGGCCGGGTACGGGCCGCTCGTGCCCGACCCCGACGGCCTGCTCGACCTGCCGAAGGGCTTCCGCTACAAGGTCCTGTCCCGCGAGGGCGACCGGCTGCGCTCGGGCGAGGGCAAGGTCCCCAGCAACCATGACGGCATGGCCGCCTTCCGGGCCCGCCGAGGCGGCGTCCACCTGATCCGCAACCACGAGAACCGGGTCGACGCCAAGATCCCGGTGCCGGTCGTGGACGGCATCACGTACGACCCGATGGGCAAGGGCGGCTGTACGTCGCTCACGCTCGACGGGCGGAACGACGTCAGGGACGAGCATGTCGCCATCGCCGGTACGGCCGTCAACTGCGCGGGCGGCCCGTCTCTCTGGGGCACCTGGCTGACCTGCGAGGAGACCGAGGACAAGGCCGGCACCAACGGCTACACCAAGGACCACGGCTTCATCTTCGAGGTGGACCCGACCGACACCCGCAGGCTCGGCGGCGCAGTGCCGCTCACCGCGATGGGCCGCTTCCAGCACGAGGCGATCGCCATCGACCCGCGCAGGGGCGTGGTCTACGAGACCGAGGACGCCTTCGAGAAGCCGTTCGGCCTGTTCTACCGCTTCCTGCCCGAGAAGCCGCTCGGCGGTCCGGGTTCGCTGCAGGCGGGCGGCAGGCTGCAGGCGATGCGCGTGCCCGGCGTTGCGGATCTGTCCCGGATCCAGGAGACCGGCGCCTGCTTCGACGACATCGAGTGGGTCGACGTACCGGACCCCCTGGCCGTCGAAACCCCCATCCGCTTCCAGGACTTCGGGTCGAAGGGCATCACGCACGCGCAGAAGCTTGAGGGCTGCTACTGGGGCGGCAAGTCCGTGTACTTCGTGTCCAGTTACGCCAAGAGCGCGGAGGGCTCGGCCGCCGACCACTACGGCCAGATCTGGCGCTACGAGCCGTCCGAGCGCCGCCTCACCCTCGTCATCGTGTTCGGCCCCGACACCGACCTCCAGCTCCCCGGCGAGGAGCCGGACAACATCTGCCTCGCGCCCAGCGGCGGCCTGATGGTCTGCGAGGACGGCGAGGGCGCCCAGCACGTCTACGGCCTCACGCGGCGCGGCGAGGTGTACGCGATGGCCCGCGGCCGGCAGAACATCGGCACGCCCGAGGAGCCCGCGTGGGGCGAGTTCGCGGGCGTCACGTTCTCGCCCGACGAGGACACGATGTACGTCAACTGCTACAGGCCGGGCACGACGTTCGCCGTGACCGGCCCCTGGGACCACTGACCCCTGCGCCTGAGCCTGCGGCCCGCGCCCCCTGCCTGGGGGGACGCGGGCCGCACGCGTACGCGACGAGGGTCAGCTCTGCAGGTCGGGCGGGAGTGTGGGGGTGGTGCTGTCGGCCTTGGCTGCGTCCGCCACCGCCTCGGCGGCGGCTTCTGCCGCCTGGGCCTTGTCGTCGGCGGCCTTGGCGGCCATGTCGTCGGCGGGCTTCTCGCGGGTCGCGGGGGACTGGGGCAGTTCGACGTTGAAGGCCTTGGAGACGCCCTGCAGGGCCGAGGTGATCTCGCTGGGGATCACCCAGAAGTTGTTGCCCTGGCCCTGGGCGAGCTGGGGCAGGGTCTGGAGGTACTGGTAGGCGAGCAGCTTCGGGTCGGGGTCGTTGCGGTGTACGGCCTGGAAGACCTCGTCGATGGCCCGGGACTGGCCCTCGGCCTGGAGGATCGCGGCCGTCCGGTTGCCCTCCGCGCGCAGCACCGCGGCCTGCTTGTCGCCCTCGGCGGTGAGGATCTGCGACTGGCGCTGGCCCTCGGCGCCGAGGATCGCGGCCCGCTTGTCGCGCTCGGCCCGCATCTGCTTCTGCATCGCGTCCTTGATGCTCTGCGGCGGGTCGATGGCCTTGATCTCGACCCGGTTGACGCGCAGCCCCCACTTCCCGGTGGCCTCGTCGAGCACGCCGCGCAGCTGGCTGTTGATGGTGTCGCGGGACGTCAGGGTCTTCTCCAGGTCCATGGAGCCGACGACATTGCGCAGCGTGGTGACGGTCAGCTGCTCGACGGCCTGAAGGAAATTCGCGATCTCGTAGAAAGCCGCGCGCGGGTCGGTCACCTGGCAATACAGGACCGTGTCGATCTCGACGACGAGATTGTCCTCGGTGATCACCGGCTGCGGCTGGAACGAGACGACCTGTTCGCGCAGATCGATCACCGGATGGACGCGGTCGATATAGGGGATCACCAGATTGAGGCCGGGATTCAGGGTGCGGTGGTATCGGCCCAGGCGTTCCACATTGCGGGCTCGGGCCTGCGGAACGATGCGTACCGCGCGTACGACCGTGAAGATCGCGAACAGCGCGACGATCAGTCCGGCGATGAGGAACGCGGAAATATCCATGGCTTCAGTCCCGGGGGTAGACGAACGCGGTGGTTCCGCTGATCTCCATGACGTCGACGGTCTTGCCCCGAGGAATCACCAGCGTCTCGTCATAGGCGCGGGCCGTCCACTCCTCACCCCCTATCCGGACCCTGCCGTCCACGGCCGAGACCTCCGCGACGACATACGCGGCCTGGCCGACCAGCGCGTCCACGCCGAAGCGCGCCACCTGCGGGCGACGCAGATGCCGCATCGCGACGGGGCGTACGAAGAGCAGCGTGACCGTCGCCACGGCGGCGAAGACGAGGAACTGGAGGGGCGGTGGAAGTCCGAGAGCCGCTGTTCCCGAGGTGACGAGTGCGGCCACGCCGAGCATTCCGAGCGCGGCCGTGAGCGTGAGGATCTCCACCACGGCCAGGACGGCGGCGACGATCAGCCAGATCAGCCAGGGGTCCATTGCGCACGCACCAATTCTGAGCGCGTCGAAGTCACGGATATGTGCCGTATATGCCGGTGCCGAAAACGCCGGTGCCGAAAACGCCGGCGCCAATTGACGATAATTACCGTCATTTTACCCAGCGCTCAGTCCCTTACTCCGTGCTACTCCGCGCCCAATTTCCGCTCGATCCAGTCCACCGCGAACGCGACGACCTGTTCCGCCTCGAAGAGGTGGCTCTCGGCGGCACCCACCGGGCCGCTGCGCCCATGGCCCGCCGCGAGCAGGGCCCGAGTGATCGTCTCGAACGGGTCCTGCCCCTCGCGCACCACGCCCGCGTAGTCGAACGCGCCGTGCTCCGAGTCGATGTCGAGGAAGCGGCGCCAGACGCGGTGCCCCTCGGCGAGGACGGGCTGTTCGTACGTCACGTACCGCTTGCCCGGCGCGTCCGCGAGGGCTTCGGCGTGATGCAGCAGCGTCATCGTGTCGAGCGGGGCACCGAGCAGCAGGACGCGGCCGCGCCGGGCGACCAGGCGGGCGAGCGGGGTGCCGGGGCCGTGCGGGTCGTCCCAGGGGTGGTCGGCGGTCAACTCGACGGCCGCCGGGCCGAGGGCGGCGAAGCTGACGTCCGGGTGCCGGCTGCGGGCCGCTCCGGGGAGGCGGCGCAGGACTTCGGGGAGCCGTCCGTTGTCGTGGGCCGCCTCGCTGAACTCCGGGTCGTAGGAGGGGTGTTCGGCGCGCAGCGCGTCCTGCCAGGGGCGTGGCCAGGTGCGGAAGTCGTACGGCGGGGCGTCGTTCCAGCCGCAGGTCACCATCAGCGTGCCGGCCGGGCCGACCGCGTCCCGCAGGGCGTCGATGACGGTGGCGGCGCCGCCCGCGACGTAGCCGATGGCGGACATCCGGGTGTGGAACATGACGGTGTCGCCGGGCCCGAGGCCGAGCGCGGTCAGGTCGTGGCGCAACCGGCTGCGGGTGACGGGTCCGCCGGACCGTTCGAGCAGCTCGCGTTCGTCCATGGGCGCGCCTTCCGGTCAGGTCTGTCGGGCCCGGCCGGGCCTGACACGGCCGTGTCCGTAAAGTCCCCCCAGCCTCCGGCCGGGAGGTGCCCCCAGCCCCGCGACGCCTGGCAGGCGTTCCGGACATGCCGCCCATGGTGGCAGCAGGTCCCCGGCCCCGGCGACCGATGCGGACGCTTCCCGCCCGGAGCGCTAACCGGCCCCCGCCCCCCCTGCGCCCCGGTGTCGACCGGGGGCGCGTGCTGCTGGCCGGTTCCTGTCCCACGTGCCTCGGTGCGCCGTTTGAGACCCGGTCGGCGCGGGCCATACTGCGTGCACCATGGACCCCTTCAACTCCCTTACAAAACAGGGGAGTCGGACCATCAGGGCAACGATCGGGGATTGCATGTCCGTGCCCGAACAACCCTCCTCCCCGCCGTCCGCCACCCGCGCCTCGGCGTCCACCGTGCCGCCCGCCCAGTCCCTGCCACCGCAGGCCCGCAGCGAGGCCACGCGGCTGCTGTGTGCGGGGGTGTACTTCGACGGCGAGTTCCGGCGTGCGGTGATCGAGCAGCTGGTGGAGCACGAGGAGCGGCCGATCGCGCCGTCGCTCGGCATCGACGCCCTGCCGGTGCTCGCCCACGCCGTACGGGCCCGCCGCCAGGAGATCGGCACCGGCCTTGTGCTGCTCGCGCTCTGGGTGACGTTCATCGTCCTCGGGATCACCGGGACCGGCTCCGACCCGGCGACGGCTCCGATCCCCTGGGCCGTGGCGTACGCCGTGGTCTGCGCGCTCGCGTGGGGCGTGCGCGGCAACAAGGGTTCCGTGTTCGCGCTGGGCCGCTCCGTCCTGAAGGAGGCGACGCACGGGCGGCTGAAGTCCGTGCTCCCGGTGCTGCCGGTCGCCGCCGCGCTCGGCTACTGGGCGCTGGTGCTCATCGCCCTGTTCGGCGGCGCGGACGTGTGGGCGGCCGTGGTCCTCCCGCTCCTGATGGTGCTGCCGGTGTGGGCGCACCGGCAGCGGGTGACGGCCCTGATGCGCCACGGCCTGAGCCGCCAGGCCTTCGACCGGGCGCCGCGCGAACGCCTGCCGGACACCGCGCAGTACCGCCGCATCGGCCAGGCGATCGCGCGCGAGCAGTACGCGGGCCTCGCCATCTACGACCCGTTCCGGCCGTTCGTGGGCGCCGGAGAGCCGTACAAACCCTGGTCGTTCGTGGTCGAGCTGCAGCCCGGCGCGCGCAAGCAACTACGGCCGGACGCGGCGGGCGGCGGCGTCGCACCGCTGACCGGGCGGGACGTGATCGACCTGATCCGGCCGCGCCTCGAAGACCTGCGGACGTCGGCGGCGGCCACCAGCCGCGACCGGCTGCGCTCGCTCGAGGTCGACGAGATGGTCTACCTGCCGGTCGGGATCGCGCGCGAGCTCGTGGACTACGCCCCGGACAACGTCCGCCGCCACCGCGAGGGCGCGGTCGGCGAAGGCGCGGAGGCGCGCCGCCACTTCCTGCGGGTGCGGGTCGGCGCGTGGGACGAGCAGATCGGAATCTCGCTCCTGGTCCGGGTCCACACGCAGGGCGGTGTGCTCGTACTGGAGGTCGTGCCGCATGTGCTGACGCCGGTGCGGCCCGAGTACAAGTCGGTGGACGTCCTGGCGGAGCGCATGGACGACGGCCCGCTGCGCGACGCCGTGCGCGCCCTGGTCACCGCGCCGTCGGCCGGTTTCGCGGCGGGCGTGTGCCTGCTGACGACGGCGTACTCGATCGGCCGCGCCTGGCTGAACATCCCGGAGTTCGCCCCGCCGGACGGCCCGGCCAGATCGGTGCGGGAGCTGGGCAGCGCGCAGGAGGTGTCGCTGTTCCAGGAAATGGACATCAGCCGGTACGTCAAGACGCTGCAGGACCGCATCACGGGCGGCGTACGAGAGGCGCTGCGCGTACGGGGCTACGAGACGGGCGAGTTCGAGAAGTACGTCATCAACGTGGGCGAGGGTGGCGTGTTCATCGGCCAGATGAGCGGCGGAGCGGTCGCGAGCGGCGAGGGGGCCCTGGCCAAGCAGGTCGACTCCCGTCGCTCCCGTACGGCGGCGAAGACGGAGACGGGAGGGGGTCTGCGGTGAGCGAGGCCACGAGGCGGGAGCCGGAGGGCGACGAGCCCGCCGACTCGGGCTCTCCTGAGGGCGGTTCGGGGGTCGGTTCGAGGGGCGGTTCGAGGGGCGGTTCGAGCGGCGGTTCGGGGGGCGTGTCGATCGGAGAGCTGTCCGGCGGTGCGGTCGCCGCCGGGCACGGCGCCACGGCGGAGGACCGCGCGGAGCGCGTCGCCGAGCCGGTGCCGGAGGACCGAGGCGCGGGCGCCGCACCGGCGGTGCCGTCGCCCACGGCGGGCGGCATCAGCATCGGCGCGATGAGCGGCGGCGCCGTGGCGTCCGGGCCGCGGGCCAGAGCGGTGGACGCGTCGACCCGCACTGCGGCGGGCCCGGACCCCGTCGCCGTACCGGACGAACTCCGCGCCGCCATCGCGGAGTTGCGCGCCCAGCTGCGGGTACTGCTGCCCGCGGGCGAAGCGGACCGGCCCGAGCTGCCACAACGACCAGGCGACCTCTCCGAAGAAGGACTGGCCGAGCTCGACGCCGGGCTCGCCGAGGCCGAGGACGAGATCGACGCGACCGGACAGGTGCGCCAGGACCGGCTGCAGCGGCTGCGCGAGCGCCTGGAGCTCGGCGCGACGGCCGCGGCCGGACTCGCGTCGACGGCGGCGCTCGCCCAGCAGATCGCCCAACTCCTGGGCGGATAGGGGTGACCGGCATGGACCTGTGGGACGAGGACCGGCAGGAGTGGGCCAGGCCGCCCGACAAGGACCGCCCGCCACCGCCGAGCCGGGCGCACCGCGCGCTGATCGCCGCGGCCGCGACCCTGCTGCTGTGCGGCGCGCTCGTCGGCGGGATCTGGCTGTGGACGGACGACGACACGGGCGGGATCGACGACCTGCCCGGCACGTCGGCCACCCCGTCCGCATCCTCCGCGTGCGAGGCCGTCGACACCGCGATCACCGCCGAGTGGAATCTCGACAGCGGCAGCGAGGAGAACGTCGAGAACGCCGGGGCATCCCTGTTCAGCGGCTGCACCTGGACGATGTCGGGCGACGGCTCGGGGTCCCCGACCCAACTCTCCCTGTTCTACGGCAAGGAGATCCCCATCGAGCCCACGCCGACGCCGACCCCGGTGGACGGCGTCCCCTCGGCGGAGGTCTCAGGCAACGAGGCGGGCTGCCTGATCGTCTGGCCGACCTCGTTCGGACGGGCCGTGGTTCACGCGGTCCCTTCGAACGAGGACTCGTACGACAACGCCTGTGACCTGGCGAGCGAGTTCGCGGGTTCGGTGGCGCCCAACGTCCCGGAGTGATGTCTCACTGTGACATCACTCCGGAACGGACCACCCCCGGACCCCAGCGCGGCTGAGTAAATAGTCCTATTTATGGCGTTATGGTCGCCGAGTGATCGTTCCCGTACGCAGACTCGCCGCCCTCTGTGTCCTTGGTACCGTCGTCACCGGCTGCGGTACCGGCCACACCTCCCGACCCGACCCGTCCCGGCCCTCCGAGAAGGCCTCGCCCAGCGCCTCCGCCGCCGCCCGGCCGCCGACGCTCGCGCCCGGCCCGGCGGGACTCGCGCCCGTGTTCAAGAGCGCGCCCCGCGCCGACGGCAAGACCGTCGCGCTCACCTTCGACGCCGACATGACCGCCGACCAGGGCCCGCGCGCGGCTCGGGGCGAGCGGTTCGACAACCCGGCGCTGCTGGCCACGCTTCGCCGCCTCAAGGTGCCCGCGACCGTGTTCATGACCGGGCGGTGGGCCGAGGAGTACCCCGACCAGGCCCGCTCGATCGGCGCGGACCCGCTGTTCGAGGTCGCCAACCACTCGTACAGCCACTACGCGTTCACCTCGCGCTGCTACGGGCTGCCGACCGTCGCGCCGGACCGGATGACGGCCGATGTGGAGCGGGCGTTCACGGCGTTCAAGAAGGTCGGCATCAAGAACGCCATGCCGTACTTCCGCTTCCCCGGCGGCTGTTACGACCGCACCGCCCTGCGCAACGTCGCGCGGGCGGGCGTGACGGCCGTGCAGTGGGACGTGGTCGGCGGCGACGCGTTCGCCACGGACGCGGACGCGGTCGCCGAGGAGGTGCTGCGCGGGGTCCGCCCCGGCTCGGTCGTCGTCCTGCACTGCACACGCAGCGCGGCCCCGGCGACGGAGCGAGCGATCCGCAAGGTGGTCCCGGAGTTGCGCAAGCGGGGCTACCGCTTCGTACGGGTGTCGGAGCTGATCGGGCAGGAAGGGCGGGGCGGGGCGGGGAACAGCTCAAGCTCTGATCGGGAGTGAGGGGCGGGGCGGGGGCGAGCCCGAGCGTGCCGGGGACGAGCTCAAGCGCGGCGGGAGCTGAGCGCGCACGACGCCGCCATCGCCAACCCCACCAACCCCACCGCCCCCACGACCGGCAGCACCAGCACCGGCACGGCCCCCGTGCGGGACCCGGAGACCAGGCCCCACACCACCGCGCGGGCCGGTGAACCGGCCGTCACCACGGCCAGCAGGGCGAGCAGCGCCGTGAGCGTGACCGACCAGCCGGGGCTGCGCAGCAGCGGCCAGGTGCACAGGGTCCCGACCGCCGTGCCGACCGACGCGCAGACCAGGACCGCCAGAAGCGCGGCCACCACCATGGGCAGCGGGTCGACCCGCACCTGATGGCTGGTGTTCCGCCAGTCGCTCATCGCCACGACCAGTGCGTGCCCGGCCACCCCGAGGGCCACCGCACAGCCCGACGCCGTGAGCAGCGCGGCGAGCTGAGCCCGCGCGGGCCCGGCCGCGGCGGCCGTGACCTGGCGGGCCGCGGGCGGTTCCTGCGTGGCGCAGATCCTCGCGAGCCAGGCGGCGACGGGGAGCAGCGCGGCGCTCGCGTAGCCGAGCGAGTCGAGCACCGGGTCGCCCGCCTGAGCGCCGACGGCGACCAGGGCGGCGTACAGCAGTACGGGCGGGAGCCAGCGCTGGGAGCGCAGCAGCAGGGCCGTCTGGTAGCGGACGAGAGCGGTCATCGGCGTACGTCCTCGGGGGTGTTCGCGCCGGCCACCGGCTCGCGTACCGCTCGGATGTGCCACGGCGGATCGGCGTGCAGCAGGGTGCGCAGGAGCGTGTCCGAGTGGGCGGCCGCGACCGTGAAGCGGGCGGTGCCCGCCGCGTCGACCTCGGCGTGCGTGCCCTCGGGGAGGGCGGCGGGCAACGGCGTGCCCGCTCGCGCGCGGGCCAGGACCGTGACCTGGGGTGTGGGTTCCGGGGGCCTGGTGGTGTCGGGGACCAGGGCCGTGCCCTCGACCCGGTGGGCCGCGTCCATGCTGCCCGCGAGGCGGCGGGGGTCGTGGTCGACGTACACCACACGGGCGCCGGTGGACGTCAACTCCCCTACGGCCAGGTCGAGTTCGGCGCGCGCTTCGGCGTCGAGCCCGGTCCAGGCCTCGTCGAGGACCAGCAGCTCCGGCTCGGCCAGCAGGGCCTGGCTGACGGCGACCTTCTGGCTGGTGCCCTTCGACAGCTCGCGCAGCTGCGTACCGGCGTGCTCCTCCGCGCCGAAGCGCGTGAGCCAGGCCGTCGCGCGGTCCGCGGCGACCGGGCCGGGCAGTCCGTGCACGCGGCCCAGGTGCGTGAGGTAGCCGATCGCCGTGAACGGCAGTGCGGACGGGAAGCGTTCGGGTACGTACGCGGTGCGGGGGCGGCCGGTGATCCGGCCCTCGCTGGGCGTGTCGATACCGGCGAGCAGCCGCAGCAGCGTCGACTTGCCGCTGCCGTTGGCCCCGGAGATCCGCAGCAGGGCGCCGGGCGGCACCTCCAGGTCGACGCCGCGCAGCACCCAGGGGCCGACCGGTCCGTACCGTCGGCCGACCCCGGTGAGCCGCATGGGGGCGGGCCCCGTACGGCGGGTGCGCACCTCGGTCACCTCGGTCAGTTCTGGCCGGGCTTGTGCGGGACGGCCTCGCTCGGGCGCACGATCACGAAACCGTCGCCCTGCAGCATGAGTTGGACCGCCTCGCCGGAGCCGCCGCGGATCATCGAGCCGATGCTCTGCGAGCGGTTCAGCGAGGTGTGCAGGTGCGAGCTCCAGCCGACGACGGCGTCGGTGTCCACGTACACCGGGGCCTGCTGGCTGACGGGGATCACGATCGGGTCGCCCTCGCAGATGACGGCGAGCTTGCCCTGCCCGGTGAAGACGCTGTTGAACAGCCCGCCGCCGGCCATGCCCGCGCCCTTCACCGTCTGGATGTCGTACGAGAGGGTGGCGTCGAAGCAGAGGACGTTGCGGCCGTTGATGGTGAGGGAGTCGCCGGGGTCGAAGTCGACGATGAAGCAGTTGGCCGCCTCCTGCGCGAACCACGCCTCGCCCTGGCCGCGCACCGCCATCAGCGCCAGGCCCTCGCCTGTGACGGCCCGCTTGAGCATGCCGCCGACGCCCTGCCCCTTGCGCTCGAACTGCAGATTGCCGCGGAAGGCGATCATCGAGCCCTGCCGGGCGTACATCTCGCCGTTGACCACGTACTTGATGGACTTCGAGTTCTGCTGGCTCATGCCCGGCGCCGTGGCGGGCTGTGCCATGTTCTGCGAAGCGAACAGTTCGCTCTTCATCCGAACCCCCGGTTCTGCTGCTGTCGACCGGTCTGTGCGCCGGTGCGTCCCTCCGCGTCGGGAGGGCAAGGTCGACTCTAACTGCGGTGCGGCGCCCGGCGGGAGGGTGGCCGTGGGGCGCTGGCACACTGGACGGAGTGAGCAGCCAGAACCCCTCCGCCGAGCCCGAGACCGTCCCCCGTGACCCCGACGAGGCACCGCAGTTCGTCCTCCCCCTCGTGGTCCGCATCGAGAAGGCCGCGCCGCCGCCCCGCACCGACGCCCTGGAGACCGCCGCCCGCGCCGTCCTGACCCTCCTCGCCGACGAGCGCGCCCTCGGCGAAGGCCCCTGGGCCCAGGCCGTACGGGACTGGCAGGACGCCCGGATCCGCAAGGTGGTCCGGCGGGCGCGCGGCGCGGAGTGGCGGCGGGCCCAGGCGCTGCCCGGGATCACGGTCAGCGGCAAGGCCACGGAGGTGCGGGTCTACCCGCCGGTGCCGCTCGACGGCTGGCCCAAGGACCTGGCCCGCCTCCAGGTCTCCGGCACCGACCTGGACGACCCGGAGCCCCCGTCCGCCCCGGACCGCGCCGAGCCGGTGCTCTGGCTCAGCCCGGACCTCGACATGTCGGCGGGCAAGGCGATGGCCCAGGCCGGCCACGGCGCGCAACTCGCCTGGTGGGAACTGTCCGACGCCCAGCGCGAGGAGTGGCGCGACGCGAACTTCCCCCTCACGGTCCGCACGGCCGGCCCGGCCGACTGGCCCACGCTGACAACGAGCGGCCTGCCGGTCGTACGCGACGCGGGCTTCACGGAGATCGCTCCGGGCTCGTGCACGGTGGTGGCGGATCATCCGGCGCTGCGGGGCTGAGCGACGGAGGAGGAGGTGCGGTAGGCGGGTGGGCGGTGCGGTAGGCGGTGGCCCGCTCACTCCCCCGAAGGCACCGCCGTGCGCATACGTGAGCCGCGTCTGCAGGGTGGTGACCAGCTCCTGGTGGCCGAGGACGGGGATGGCCGGGTCACCGTCGGGCAGCGGCTCGTGGAGGAACCGGAAGTCCTGATGCAGCCGCGCCCTCACCCTGAAGTCCCCCAAATCACCGTGTCCGCGACAACTTAACGTCACCCGGGCCGCGTCGCCCGGCCGAGCCAAACACTCGAATTCCAGGGCCTGTTGAACACTCCCGTCCTGCGCTACGTATGCCCGTGCAACAGCGTTCGCGGGGGATCGACACCGTTCGCGGGGGTCAACCGCGTTCGCGGCGGAAGCCGATCGTGAGAGGCGAGGCTCTTGTTCCGACGGATCAACGGCACGGTTCTGATCATCGCGGCCCTCGTGGCGACCCTCGGGGCGCTCGCGTTCCCCGTCTGGTCGTACGGGGACCGGTCCGGGACCGGTGAGGCCAATCTGGACGCGTCGAGTGTCGCCACGCGGTGGGGGCCGTTGTCGGCGACCGACCGGGATTTCATCGTGAAGGTCAGGCTCGCCGGGATGTGGGAGCTGCCCGCCGGCCAGCAGGCGATCGAGCGGGCACCCAGCGAGGCGATCAAGGCGGCCGGTGACCATCTGGTCGTCGGGCATGCCGATCTCGACCGGCGGGTGCGTTCCGTCGCGGCCCAGCTGGGCGTCGAGCTGCCGAACCAGCCGAGCGAGCAACAGCAGGGCTGGCTGGACGAGTTGACCGAGGCGCAGGGCGAGACGTACCAGCGGAAGTTCGCGAACCTGCTGCGCAACGCGCACGGCAAGGTGTTCTCGCTGATCGCGCAGGTGCGGCACACCACCCGCAACACCCTGGTCCGGCAGCTCGCCAGTGACTCCAACCAGACCGTGCTCGACCACATCACGATGCTGGAGGCCACCGGGCTCGTGGACTTCGACGCGCTCGCCTCCGAGGCCGCGAACCAGGCCACCGCGAGCCCCACCGGACCGCCGCCGCCCTCGGGCCCGCTGCCCACCGACCCGGTGCCGGCGACGCCGAGCGGCAACCAGTCGTTCACGTCCCGGCCGAAACCCTCCGACATGCCGCCTGACATGCCGCACTGACCTGACATGCCGCACTGAGAGGGCCGGTCCCCGTGCGCGGCCGGAGCACCCGATCGGCGTACGGCGGCGTGAAACCTCAAATCAACCTCTGAACGTCCCTGCCCATGGGTTCGGCGACCGCTGCCGGGGCCATGACACCTGCACGCACAGTGTGGTGCCGAGAGACATCGGTGCGGCGAAGGAGGGGGACATGCAGCAGACAGCACACCTGGGGACCGGCATGGGCTGGCGCCCGGAGATCGCCGAGGCCGTGGAGCGGATGCCCGGGCTCGACTGGGTCGAGGTGGTCGCCGAGAACGTGTGCCCCGGCCACATCCCTGACTCCCTGACGCGGCTGCGCGAGCGCGGCGTCACCGTCGTCCCGCACGGCGTGGGCCTCGGCATCGGCGGCGCCGAGCGGTCCGACCCGGAGCGGCTCACCGCCCTCGCGGAGCGCGCCGAGGCACTGGGTTCGCCGCTGGTCACCGAGCACATCGCGTTCGTACGGGCCGGGGGCGCGCTGACCGCGTCCCCGCGCCTGGAGGCCGGGCATCTGCTGCCGGTGCCGCGTACCAAGGACTCCCTCGACGTGCTGTGCGAGCACGTCCGGATCGCGCAGGACGCGCTGCCGGTGCCGCTCGCCCTGGAGAACATCGCCGCCCTGATCGCCTGGCCGGGCGAGGAGATGACCGAGGGCCAGTTCCTGTACGACCTGGCGGACCGGACCGGCGTACGGCTCCTGATCGACGTCGCCAATCTGCACACCAACCACGTCAACCGGGGCGAGGACCCGTGCGCCGCGCTCGACGAGCTGCCGGTGGAGGCCATCGCGTACGTGCACGTGGCCGGCGGGTTCGAGCGGGACGGCGTGTGGCACGACAGCCACGCCCACCCGGTCACGCAGCCGGTGCTCGACGTGCTCACCGAACTCGCCTCGCGGGTCAGCCCGCCCGGTGTGCTCCTGGAGCGGGACGAGAACTTCCCGGCGCCCGAGGAGCTGGAGCAGGAGCTGCAGGCGATCCGCCGTACCGTCGCGGCCGGCGCCGCCCGGCGGCTGATCCCGGCCACGCCCGAGCGGGCCGCCGAGCTGGTCACCGCCGCCCCTGCCCCGGCCCTCGCGGAGCGCACGACGGCCGAGCACGTCACCGTCGGCCGTCCCTCCGGCGCCCCGCTCGGCACGGGCACGCCCCCTCCGGCCACGGAAGCGGAGGCGGGTCCCGATTCCGATTCCGCGGCCACGGAGACGGAGGCGGGGCCCGGGTCCGAGTCCGAGTCCGAGTCCGTCTCCGCGGCCACGGAGGCGGAGACCGGCCCCGACCCCGCCCGGCAGCGGCTCGCGCTCGCGCAGGCCGCGCTGCTCTCCGCGCTCGTCGCGGGCACGCCCGCGCCCGAGGGCTTCGACCGGCACCGGCTCGCCGTGCAGAGCCGCGCGCTCACCGGCAAGCGGGCCGACGTGATCGCGAAGGTCGCCCCGGAACTGCCGGTGATCCTCGGCGACATGTACCGCCCCAGCTTCTTCGCGTACGCCGCGAAGCGCCCGATGACCGGCGGCTACCGGCGCGACGCCCTCGACTTCGCCGAGCATCTGCTGCTCGAAGGACGGCCCGAAGATACGGAAGCGCGGCGGGAGTTGAGCGACTGGTGGCTGGAGCGGTCCGGACCCGCGCCGGTCTCCCCGCATCCGGTGGCCCGTTTCGTACGCCGGGCCCGCTACACCCTGACCGGACGGTGAGCGCCATGTACATCTTCCTGACGCTCCTGTACTACCTGGGCCTCGGCGGCTGTGCGATCGGGCTGCTCGTCAACGTGGTCAAGGCCCGCTCGGCGGGCACGCCCACGCATCCGTACGTGTCCGACCCGCTGGAGGCGGCGTTCCTCGCGGGCGGTCCCGGGCGGGTCGCGGACACGGTCCTGACGGCGATGCACGCGGACGGACGGCTCGCCCTCGCCGGGCCCGGCGTGGTCGGCGTGCGGCAGGCCGTCGCGTACCACCCGGTGGAGCAGGCCGTCCTGGACGCGCACGCGGCGGCGCCGAGCGGCGCCCTGCACTGGCTGCGGATCGGCGTGATGCGCAGCCCGTCCGTGCAGGCGGTCGGGGACGCCCTCGCGCTGCGCGGGCTCCTGGTGCGGCCCGAGCAGCAGCGCCCACTGCGGCGCTGGTCCGGCACGCAGACCCTGGTGTCGTTCCTGGCGTTCTGGCTGTCGGTCGTCCTGACGATCGTCCAGTTCGCGGCCCTCGACGGTGCCGGATTCGAGGTGCCCTTCGTCATCGTCGCGATCCCGGTGACCGGCGCCGGGTTCGTGATCGGGCTGGTGTGCCTGGGGATCACCGGTGCGCGGGTGACCGGCGCGGGCAAGCGGGCGCTCTTCCAGTTCCGGTCGGCGGGCAACGGCGCGGACCCGGTGCACCTCGTGGCGTGCGACGGTCCGCGCGTCGTGCCGGACCCGGTGATGCGCGAGCAGTTGACGACGGCGAGCCGGATGCGGGCGAACAGCGCGGCGGCCTCGTCCGGTGTGGGCGCCCCGGTGGTGTTCGTCGGCGACACCTCGGTGACATGGTGCGGCGGCGGCAGCGGGGGTTCGTCCTGCGGCGGGTCGAGCTGCGGCGGCTCGTCCGGCGGCTCGGGGGGCTCCAGCTGCGGGGGCTCGTCGGGCAGCTCGGGCGGCTCCAGCTGCGGTGGGGGTGGCGGGGGCGGAGGCGGAGGCGGCGGGGGGTGCGGGGGCGGCGGCGCCTGATCCGCGTACGCCGCACGCGCCCCCACTCCCCGACCCACCGTCGCCATCGCCATCGCCATCGCCATCGCCATCACGATCACGATCACGATCACGATCACGATCACGATCACGATCACGATCGTCCGCATCGTGAACGCCCCATGGCGCACCAGCCCTCACCTCGCATACAAAGTCCGCCATGTCCGCCATGTTCTGGGTTCTCTTCCTCGTTCCGGCCTGGGCCATCGCTGGCCTTGCCTGCGCCCGCCTGTGTGTCGCGGCGACCCGCGCCGCGCAAAGCCCCACGGCCGAGCAGCGGGCGGCGGCCCGGCATGAACTGACCTTGTACGAGGCCGCGTTCCTGGCCGGCGGCCCGCACCGGGTCGCCGATCTGACCCTGGTCTCGATGGCCGGCGCCGGACGGCTGCTGCTCGCGCACACCGGCTGGGCGACCGTCGTCGACCCGGACGGACGGGACGAGATGGAGCGGAGCGTGATCGGCGCGATCGGGCCCGAGGGCCAGCAGCGGATCGCCCCGGTCCGCGCCTCGGCCGCCGCCACGGTCCAGGTGCACGCCCTCGCCGAACGGCTCACCTCGGCGGGGCTCGCCGTACCGACCGCGGCGCGGCTGCACGTCACGGGGGCGATCCGGCAAGTGCGGGCGGCGGCCCTGGCGGTGTTCGCGCTCGCCGCGGTGGCCCTTGCCCTGCACCCGCGGGACGCGGGCGGTGAACTTCCGCTCCTGGCCTGGTTCGCGCTGCCGCTCGCGCTGACCCTCGGCTCGCTCGCGATCGCCCGCACCGAGATCCACGCGTACACCCGCTGGGCCTCCCCCGCGGGCCGGCGGCTGCTCGGGGCGCTCGGCCCGGCGCTCGACCGACGGGACCCGCTCGCGGCGGTCGCGGTGCGCGGCGTGGACGCGCTCTCCGACCCGCGCCTGCGAGCCGCGTTCGCGCACGGCCGTACTCGTCAGGGTCAATAGCCCGAGCGGGGCGCGGCGTTGCTTTACTTCGCCAACCGCCCGCCGAAGGATCCCTTCTGTTCTGCTGCCGTCTGCCGCCGCTCGAAGGGATGCCGAAGCACGATGCGTGCACCGCTGCTGTACGGATTCGCCGGTTCGCTGGCCCTCACCACCCTGACCGCCGCCCCCGCGGGAAGCGCCACCGCTGGAAGCGTCCCCGCGCCCCCGCAGTCCGCCGAGGCGCGCGGCACCGCGCAGGCCGCGCAGCGCGCCGCGGCCGCCGGGCTCGACTGGGCGGCGTGCCCGAAGGAGGAGGCCCTGCCGGATTCCGTGAAGTGCGCGACGGTGTCCGTGCCCCTCGACTACGCGCGGCCCGACGGCAGGAAGATCAAGCTGACCGTCAGCCGCGCCAAGGCCAAGGGCAAGGCGTCCGAGCGGCAGGGCGCGTTCGTCTTCAACCCGGGTGGGCCGGGCGGTTCCGGAATGTACTGGCCGCTGGCGGCGGGCACCCCGGAGTGGCGGCGGATCGCGAAGGCGTACGACTTCGTCGGCTACGCGCCGCGCGGCGTGGGCCGGTCGGCGCCGCTGTCCTGCCAGGACCCGAAGGAGTTCGCCAAGGCCCCGACGGACGAGCCGACCCACCCGGACCAGGCGCACAAGCGGAAGCGCATCGCCCAGGCCAAGGCGTACGCCGAGGGCTGCGCGCGGAACGCGGGCGAGGCGCTGCGGCACTTCAACACGCTGAACAACGCCCGTGACCTGGACGTGCTGCGCGCGGCGCTCGGCGAGAAGAAGCTCAACTTCATGGGCGCCTCGTACGGGACCTACTTCGGCGCGGTGTACGCCACGCTGTTCCCCTCGCACGTACGCCGCATGGTCTTCGACTCGGCCGTCAACCCGGACCCGGAGCAGATCTGGTACCGCAACAACCTCGACCAGTCCCTGGCGTTCGAGGCCCGCTGGACCGACTTCCGCACCTGGGTCGCCAAGCACGACAAGACGTACCACCTCGGAAAGACGCCCCGCGCGGTGGAGCGCAGCTACGAGAAGGTGCGCGACCGGCTCGCGAAGAAGCCGGCCGGCGGCAAGGTCGGACCCGGCCAGCTGCAGTCGGCGTTCCTGCAGGCCGGGTACCACGACGACTTCTGGCCGCGCCGCGCCACCGCCCTGTCGAAGTATCTGAAGGGCGACCCGAAGCCGCTGATCGAGCAGGCCGCGCCGAAGCCGGGGGCGGCCGTGGAGAACGAGAACGGCAACGCGGTCTACATCGCCGTCGAGTGCAACGACTCCGGCAACTGGCCGCGCGACTTCGCCACCTGGGACCGCGACAACTCGGCCCTGGCCCGCCTCGCGCCCTTCGAGACCTGGGACAACGCCTGGATGAACCTGCCCTGCGCTTTCTGGCCCGCGCCCCGGCAGCAGCCCGTCGACGTCCGTACGGCGCCTGGCGCGCTGCCCGCCACGCTGATCCTCGCGGCGGAGCGGGACGCGGCCACTCCGTACAAGGGCGCCGTCGAACTCCACCGCAGGCTGGCCGGGTCGGCGCTCGTCACGGAGCGGGACGCGGGGACGCACGGGGTCGCGGGCGGCACCAACAAGTGCGTCAACGGCCACGTGGACACGTACATGCTGTCGGGCCGCACCCCGCAGACCCCCCGCGAGGAGTGCGAGCCGCACGCGGAGCCGGAGGCCAATTCCAGCCCCTCCGGCGTTTGAGGAGCCGGGGTCCGGGGGCTGGCCCCCGTGACGGCTCCGCAGGATTTCGGGAAGGGGCGGGGTGGGGAAAACACCGCACCCGGCCCCTCCCCGGAGGGAACTGCCTCAGGCGAGCCCCGCCACCAGGTCGGCGACAGACTTCCGCCGCCCCGTGAAGAACGGGACTTCCTCCCGCACATGCATCCGCGCCTCGGAAGCCCGCAGATGCCGCATCAGGTCCACGATCCGGTACAGCTCGTCCGCCTCGAAGGCGAGCAGCCACTCGTAGTCCCCGAGGGAGAAGGACGCGACGGTGTTGGCGCGCACGTCCGGGTAGCCGCGGGCCATCTTGCCGTGATCGGCGAGCATGCGGCGGCGGTCCTCGTCGGGCAGCAAGTACCAGTCGTACGAGCGCACGAAGGGGTACACCGAGACGTAGTTGCGCGGGGTCTCGTCGGCGAGGAACGCCGGGATGTGCGCCTTGTTGAACTCGGCGGGGCGGTGCAGCGCCATGTTCGACCAGACGGGCTCGAGGGCGCGGCCCAGCTTCGTGCGGCGGAAGAGGTTGTACGCCTCCTGCAGCTCGTCCGCGGTCTCGGCGTGCCACCAGATCATGACGTCGGCGTCGGCGCGCAGACCGGAGACGTCGTACGTGCCGCGGACGGTGATGTCCTTGGCGGCGAGCTGGTCGAACAGGTCCTGGACCTCGTCGGCGTAACCGGCGCGGTCCTCCGGCAGCACGTCCTTCAGCTTGAAGACCGACCACAGCGTGTAGCGGATGACCTCGTTGAGGTCCTTGGCCTTCTTGCCGGCGTTGGGGATCTTGGCGGGGGCGTCGTCACTCATGCGGCTATTCTCCTCCGCCGCCGTGCAGACTCTGCACCGGGTTCGCGCTCAGCAGATCGAGCGCCGTGCGGTCCCCCGCGAGCTGATCCACCGCCGATTGCGCGCTCGCGATGCAGGCCGGGATGCCGACGCCGTCGTACGCCGCGCCGCACACCGCGAGCCCCGGCAGTTCCGCCACATGCGCCCGGATCCGCGCCACGCGCGCGTGGTGCCCGACGGGGTACTGCGGCAGTCCGTCGTCCCAGCGCGTGACCCGGGTGGCGACGGGCGCGGCGGTCAGGCCGACGGCGGCGCGCAGGTCGGCGCGGGACACGTCGACGAGCTCGTCGTCGCCGCGCCGCAGCACCTCCTCCTCGCCGTACCGGCCCACGGAGGTGCGCAGCACGACCAGTTCGGGTTTCTCCTCGGCGATCCACCCCCACTTCTGCGAGGCGAAGGTGGACGCCTTGATGGTGTGTCCGTCCACGGGCGGTACGAGGAAACCGCTGCCCTCGGGCAGGTCCACGTCCCGGCGACGGAACGCGAGCGTCATCAGGGCCATCGAGGCGTACTCGACGGCGCGCAGTTCGGCGGCCGCGGCGGGTGCGTCCGGGTCGAGCAGCCGGGCAGCCTGTGCGGCGGGCACGGCCAGGACCACGGCGTCGGCGTGCAGTTCACGGCCGTCGGTGCGCACCGACCAGCCGTCGGGGGTGCGGCGGACCGCGTCCACACGCGCGTGGAGGGCGATTTCGGCACCCTTCGCGCGGACGGCGTCGGCGACCGCGAGGGGCAGCCGGCCGATGCCGCCCTCGATGCCCATGAACACCGGCCCGGTCTGCTGGTTCCGGGCGGCCCGCTCCTGCACCGCGCGGACCCCGGCGAGCAGCGAGCCGCCGGAGCGCGCGACGTCGAAGAGCTGCGGCACGGCCATACGCAGCGACAGTCGGTACGCGTCGCCCGCGTACACCCCGCCGAGCAGCGGCTCCACGAGGCGGTCCACGACCTCGCGGCCGACGCGGGACGCGACGTACTCGCCGACCGCGATGTCCTCGCCGATCTCGCCCGCCTCCGTGGGCGGCAGGTCACGCTCGGCCTCGACGCGGCGCAGGCCCTCGGCGGACAGCACCTCGGCGAGCACGGCGGCGTCGCCGGGCACGCCCATCACGTGGCCCTTCGGCATGGGCGTGAGCCGTCCGCGGTTCCACAGGGCGGCGCTCGCGACGGCGGGGGGTTGCAGCGCGGGGTCGAGGCCCACTTCGCGGGCGAGGGCGAGCGCCTCGGGCCGCCGGGCCAGCATCGACTCGGCGCCGAGGTCGACGCGGACCCCCTCGATCTCCCCGGCGTGCAGCTTGCCGCCGAGCCGGTCGGCGGCCTCCAGGACGGTGACGTGAGCGCCGGTGCCGAGCAGCCGGTGGGCGGCGGCGAGTCCGGCGATGCCGCCGCCGACGACGACGGTGTGGGGCGATCGCCCCTGTTCCTGGCTGGTCCTGGCATCCGATGCGCGCATGCTGCAAGCCTCTCAGACCGGCCGGGCGCCCCGGCCTCGCCCCGGCCTCGCTCCGCCTCGCTTCGCTGTCAGCAGAGCGCCCCAGGAACGCGGTATTCCGCACGTAGCGTTGCCTCATGAGCGAACGACTGGTGGTCATCGGGGCGGACGCGGCGGGCATGTCGGCGGCGTCGCAGGCACGCAGGCTGAAGGGGCCGGACGAGCTGGAGATCGTCGCGTTCGAGCGGGGACGGTTCACGTCCTACTCGGCGTGCGGCATCCCGTACTGGGTGGGCGGTGACGTGGCCGGCCGGGACAAGCTGATCGCGCGTACGCCCGAGGAGCACCGGGCGCGCTCCATCGACCTGCGGATGCGCACCGAGGTCACGGAGATCGACGTCGAGGGGCGGCGGGTCCGCTCGCGCGACCTGGAGTCGGGCGGGGAGGCGTGGACGACGTACGACAAGCTCGTGATCGCCACCGGCGCCCGCCCGGTCCGCCCGGAGCTGCCGGGCATCGACGCACCGGGCGTGCACGGCGTGCAGACCCTGGAGGACGGCCAGGCGCTGCTCGACACGCTGCGGCACACGCGCGGGGAGCGCGCGGTCGTGGTGGGCGCCGGGTACATCGGCGTGGAGATGGCGGAGGCGCTGACGAACCGCGGCTATCGGGTCACGGTCGTCAACCGCGGCCCCCAGCCCATGGCGACGCTCGACGCGGACATGGGCGCCCTGGTCGGCGAGGCCATGACCGGCATGGGCATGGAGATGGTCAACGACGCCGAGGTCACGAAGATCCTCACCGGCGAGGACGGCCGGGTCCGCGCGGTCGCCACGGACGACGCCGAGTACGCGGCGGACATCGTGATCCTCGGCATCGGCGTCCGCCCGAACACCGACCTGGCCCGGAACGCCGGCCTGCCCCTCGGCGAACACGGCGGCCTGCTCACGGACTTGGCGATGCGGGTGCGGGGCCACGACGACATCTGGGCGGGCGGCGACTGCGTCGAGGTCCTCGACCTGGTCGCCGGCCGCGAACGCCACATCGCCCTCGGCACGCACGCCAACAAGCACGGCCAGATCATCGGTTCGGGCGTCGGCGGGGACTACGGCACGTTCCCGGGAGTCGTCGGCACGGCGGTCAGCAAGGTCTGCGACCTGGAGATCGCCCGTACGGGACTGCGCGAGAAGGACGCCCAGGCGGCGGGCCTGCAGTACGTCACGGCCACCATCGAGTCGACCAGCCGCGCGGGCTACTTCCCGGGCGCCGCCCTGATGACGGTGAAGATGCTCGCCGAGCGCCGCACGGGCCGCCTCCTCGGCGTCCAGATCGTCGGCCGCGAGGGCGCCGCCAAGCGCGTGGACATCGCGGCGGTCGCACTCACGGCCCGCATGACGGCCGAGCAGCTCACCACCCTGGACCTCGGGTACGCCCCACCCTTCTCCCCGGTCTGGGACCCGGTCCTGGTGGCGGCACGAAAGGCGGTGAGGGCGGTACGCGAGCGGAGTTAGGCCCGGCCGCCCCTCCGGGAACAACTCCCGCGGCCGCGAGTGGAGTTCAGCGACGGGCTGCGGGCGGGGCGGCGGTCAAGGCGCGGCGAACGGCACGCTCCCCAGCGCTCATTTCCAGCCAATTACAAGAGCGTTGAGAGCTCATCCCCGTCCTCCAGATCCATCTCGACATACGCCTCGTCCATCTCGACGACCGACTCCCCCGCCCACGCCCCGAGCAGCCCGGGGCAGGCCCAGACCTCTGCCGGGTAGGCGTCCTCGGGCGCCGGGTGCGCGTCCGGTGCGTACAGGTGGTCGAGGTGACGCTTGAACACATCGACCTGGTAGCTGTTCCGGAAGCGCTCGCCGGGGTGCCCGTCGACGCCGTGCGTGCAGCCCTCCTCCGACGCCTCCTCCCCGACCTCCCGCAGCAGCGCCCGCACTTCACGCCCGGGCCCGTACGGCAGATCCAGCGCCCCAGCCGTCCACAGGGCGAGGTGGAGAAGGACCAGGCGCTCGTGCGGGTCGGCGGCGGTGGCGTGCCGGCGGGCGGCCCATAGGCCGACGTTCTGACCGTCCTCGTCGCCGCCCTCAGCGAGGGCCCGAGTCAACCTGCCTATATCCAGGGCCCCTTCGGGGGTCACGTACTCGGCGTCGAGGGCGCTCGTGTCCCGCTCCCCGAACAACGACGCGTGCGCGGAACGCAGTTCACGCAGCGCCTCCTCCGCCTGCTCGCGCAGGAACGCCGGGCACACCCAGGCGTCCATCGGGCCGTCGTCCTCCAGGAATTCCCTGGCCTCGGCGCGCCCTCCGGGGCTGCGCAGGTAGAAACCCAACTCCGCGTGCGTCTCGTAGTGGCGCTCCTCGGGGTCCGGGTGTTCTCCCTCCCCATGAGTGCAGTCGGAGGCGGGGCCGAGCAGGCCGAGCGCCTGCTCCAGGCCCTCGATCATGGCGTCGAAGACGGGGCGTTCGGTGATCCGGTGAATGACGTACCAGCAGCTCACGTGCTGGGTCAGGACGAACCCGGCGAGGGCGCCGCGCGTGGGGTGGTCCGGCAGGCCGCAGGCGTTGGACTCGATGGTCGGGCCGGGCTCGTGGGACGGGTAGTCGTGCAGGAAGTCCGTCAGGCCCGCCACATCCGCCAGGTGATCCTCTGGCACCCGCGCAGGAATCCCGTCGGCGCTGAAAGGCTCGATGGCGTCGGCGGCGAGACGCGCATGCCCGGCGACGTTGCCCGGGCACAGGTCGTCCTCCTGCCGTGGCCGGTTGCTCAGCTCACCGACGAGGTAGCCCCCGCTCGGGCCCCAGAGCGGGTCGAACTCGTCGAGAAGGTCGAACTCCTCCTCGTACGGGTGCCGTTCGTGCCCGCACTCCCGCTCCCCCAGCGCGGCGGCCGCGGCGAGCAGCGCCTCGACCACCGCCCCGCGCGCCTCCGCCGACGGCCGCCAGACGAGGTACTCGATCATCTCGGTGAGCCCCGCCACCCATACGAACGCCGTCTCCCCACCGGGATCGGCGGAGAGACGGCGGGCGCAGTCCAGGACGAGAGGTTCCGCCTCGGCTGCGGGGCTGTCGGCGCGGACCTGGCTCCACGCCTCGTAGAGCTCGGCCGTGCGGCCGTCGGGGAAGACGATCACGCCCCGTACGACGCACGGAGGACCGGCGGAGTTCCTCAGCGAGCGGTGCGCGTGTGCACGTACTCCACGAGGCGGGTGAGCGCGTCCGGGTCGGTGGTCGGGAGCACGCCGTGGCCGAGGTTGAACACATGGCCCTCCAGGCTGTTGGCCGCCGCGAGGACCTCGTCCGTCTTGGCCTCCACCGCGTCCTGCGTGGAGAAGAGGACGGCCGGGTCGAGGTTGCCCTGGAGCGCCTTGCCGGGGCCGACGCGGCGGGCGGCCTCGTCCATCGGGACGCGCCAGTCGACGCCGACGACGTCCGCACCGGCCTCGCCGAGCAGCCCGAGCAGTTCACCGGTACCGACGCCGAAGTGGATGCGCGGCACCCCGTACCCGGAGACGGCGTCGAAGACCTTCTGCGAGGCGGGCATCACGGAGCGGCGGTAGTCGGCGGGCGACAGGGCGCCCACCCAGGAGTCGAAGAGCTGCACGGCCGAGGCGCCCGCCTCGATCTGCACCTTCAGGAAGGCCGCGGTGATGTCGGAGAGCCGGTCGAGCAGGTCGGCCCAGAGCTGCGGGTCGCCGTACATCAGGGCCTTGGTGTGCTCGTGGTTGCGGCTGGGGCCGCCCTCCACGAGGTAGCTGGCGAGCGTGAACGGCGCCCCGGCGAAGCCGATCAGTGGCGTCGCGCCCAGCTCACCCGTGAGCATGCCGATGGCCTCGGTGACGTACGAGACGTCCTCCGGGGTGAGGTCGCGCAGCTGCGCCAGGTCGGCACGGGAACGGATCGGCCGCTCCACGACGGGGCCGACGCCGGGCTTGATGTCGAGGTCGATCCCGATCGCCTTCAGGGGGACGACGATGTCGCTGAAGTAGATCGCCGCGTCCACGTTGTGGCGGCGCACCGGCTGCAGCGTGATCTCGGTGACGAGCTCGGGCCGCATGCACGAGTCGAGCATCGTGGTGCCCTCGCGCACCTTGCGGTACTCGGGCAGCGAGCGCCCCGCCTGCCGCATGAACCAGACCGGGGTGTGCGGCACGGGCTCCCGCCTGCACGCCCGCAGGAAGGCGGAGTCCTTGACCGCGTCGGCGGCGGTCGGGTTCGGGTTCGGCTGCTGGCCCGCTCGGGGAAGGTCGTTGGCGCTCACGTCGGAAAGTCTCGCACGTGCCGCGAACTGCGCGGCCGGGACCGGGTGTCCTTCCCTGCACGAACGGCCCGTTCCCCTTAATCTTCCCCGCATGGCTGCGGTGCAGGGACGACTCTCGGAGGATGCTGACGGGATGGACAGTAGGGAGGGGAATGCGGCGGCCGATGCTGTTCCGCTCCCGTTCCGCACCGCCGTGGACGCGCTGCGCGCGGCCCGGCTGCGGCCGGAGATCGAGATCGACCCGACCCGCGCGCCGAAGCGGCTCGCCCCGCACGCGTACGCCCTGGAGGCGGCGGTGGTCGAGGGCGACGAGGACCTCGCGGACGGCCGCCTCGTCCTGCTGCACGACCCGGCCGGCCACGACGCCTGGCAGGGCACGTTCCGCCTCGTGACCCTGGTCCGCGCGGAGCTCGAACCCGAGATGGCCGCCGACCCGCTGCTCCCCGAGGTCTGCTGGTCCTGGCTGACCGGCGCACTGCAGGGCCGCGGACTCTCGTACGGAGAACCCAGCGGCACCGTCACACGGGCCAGTTCGCACTACTTCGGCGGGCTCGGCACGCGTCAGCCCGCCTCGCAGATCGAGATCCGGGCATCGTGGACGCCGCGCGAAGGCATGGGCGGAGTGCCGGACACGGCGGCGCATCTGGCCGCGTGGTGCGATCTGCTCTGCCAGGTCGCCGGGCTGCCTCCGGCCGGTCCGGCGGACGCCTCGGTGGTGTCCCTGCCGCAGCGCCGCGGGCCGCAGACGCACTGAACACGCTCCCCGAACAACCGACGGGCCCGGCGATCGCCGGGCCCGTCCGCGTGTGTGGGGCGCGCCGTCAGTGCGTCATCCGTACGGCCCATCGACGCTTCGAACGGATGCGGTACGGGACCGTCGTTGACCGGCGACTGACCGACGGGCGACTCGGTTCGATCTTCGGATGATCGATCACACGTCTGAATTGCCCGAATTGCGAGTCACCAAATCGTGATCATTCGCTAAAGGCGGCCCGGTTTGCTGCCGAAGACGTCTGTGACCTTGAAAGCACGGTTGTACCGGCTTCTTCCCCGAGCCGGCCCCGTCCCCGCCATCCTTCAGGAGGCCTGGTGTCCGTTCTCCTCGAGCAGCCCGCAAGCCTGGTCGCCTACCGCCCGAACAAGCCGACCGCCATGGTCGTCGTGGCGGACCCGCGCGTCCGTTCCACCGTCACCCGCCACCTCTGGGCGCTCGGAGTGCGCGACGTGATCGAGGCGTCCTCGATCGCGGAGGCCCGTCCCCGCATCGGCAACCCGCGCGACATCTGCGTCGCCGATGTCCACCTGCCCGACGGCTCGGGCCTGACCCTGCTGTCCGAGACCCGCGCCGCGGGCTGGCCCAACGGCCTCGCCCTCTCCGCCGCCGACGACATCGGTGCCGTACGCAACGCCCTCGCGGGCGGCGTCAAGGGCTATGTCGTCACCGGTACGCGGACCAACGTCGGCCTCCCCACCCGCCCCGGCGCCGCACCCATCGGCGCCGCCGCGGCCCGTATGCACCGCCGCCCGCCGGGTGCCCCGAGCCACCCGGGCGGGTACCGCGAACTGTCCGGCCGCGAGGTGGAGGTGCTGCGGCTCGTCGCGGAGGGCCAGTCCAACAAGGCCATCGGCGTCTCGATGGGCCTGTCGGCGCTGACCGTCAAGAGCCACCTCGCCCGCATCGCCCGCAAGCTCGGCACGGGCGACCGGGCCGGAATGGTCGCCGTCGCCCTGCGCACCGGCATCATCCACTGACCCGCACCCTCGTAGGACCCTCGCAGTACCCCCCGCATGACTCCCTCACCAGGGAATATATCCACCCATAACCCAGCACATCAGTCCCGCGCCCGCCGACGGAACGTTCCGTCGGCGGGCGCCGTGCTCGCACAGATACCCTTGACCGGTGACCGACGCCCAAGAGACCGCAGAAGACAGACCACTGCGAACCACCGGAGGCGCTCCTCCGGACGAAGGCGTCGCAGCCCCCGAGGGAGAGCCGATTCCGCTGCTCGAACCGCGCGAGGGCATCCCCGAGGTGATCGCCGACGAGAACTCGCTCGCCGAGGTCGTCGCCGCCTTCGCCGCCGGTCGGGGACCCGTCGCCGTCGACGCCGAGCGGGCCTCCGGCTACCGCTACGGCCAGCGCGCCTATCTCGTACAGCTGCGCCGCGAAGGTGCCGGCAGTGCCCTGATCGACCCGATCGCCTGTCCCGACCTGTCGGGTCTCGGAGCGGCGATCGCGGATGCCGAGTGGGTGCTGCACGCCGCGACTCAGGACCTGCCGTGCCTGCGCGAAATAGGCATGATCCCCACCCGCATCTTCGACACCGAGCTGGCCGGACGGCTCGCGGGCTTCCCGCGCGTCGGCCTCGGCGCCATGGTGGAGTCGGTGCTCGGGTACGTGCTCGAGAAGGGCCACTCCGCCGTCGACTGGTCGACGCGGCCGCTGCCCGACCCCTGGCTGCGGTACGCCGCGCTCGACGTGGAGCTCCTCGTGGACCTGCGCGACAGCCTGGAGAAGGAGCTCGACCGGCAGGGCAAGCTGGAGTGGGCGCACCAGGAGTTCGACGCGATCGCCAGCGCCCCGCCGCCGCCCCCGCGCAAGGACCCGTGGCGGCGTACGTCCGGCATGCACAAGGTGCGCCGACGCCGGCAGATGGCGGTCGTACGGGAGCTGTGGACGGCCCGCGACAAGGTGGCGCAGCGGCGTGACGTGTCGCCCGGCAAGGTGCTCGGCGACGCCGCGATCGTGGAGGCCGCGCTCGCGCTGCCGCCCAACGTGCACGCGCTGCGGCAGCTGCCCGGCTTCGGGCACCGGATGGGCCAGCGTCAGCTGGAGCAGTGGCAGGCCGGGGTGGACCGCGCCAAGGCGCTGCCGGAGAGTGAACTCCCGCAGCCGGGACAGCAGTTGACGGGTCCGCCGCCGCCCCGCTCGTGGGCGGACCGCGACCCGGCGGCGGCCGCACGCCTCTCTGCCGCGCGGGCCGCGGTGACGGCGCTCGCGGAGGAGCTGAACATGCCGCAGGAGAACCTGATCACTCCGGACACGGTGCGGCGGGTGTGTTGGGAGCCGCCGGCCACCCTGGACGCCGACTCGGTCGCCGCGGCGCTCGTCGGGTACGGGGCGCGGCCTTGGCAGGTGGAACAGGTGGCTCCGGTCCTGGTGACCGCACTGGCGGCCAGGGCGGGGTAGGGCTTCCCGCCGCCCCGCCCCGAAAGCCTGCGGCAGCTTCCGGGGCTCCGCCCCAAGACCCCCTCCCCCAGCTACCGCTGGGGGTGCCCCCACCTCAAACGCCGGAGAGGCTGATTCGTCAGCCTCTCCGGCGTTTCGCATTGCTCTCACGGAGTGTGACCTTCGCCGCTCCGGGCGGGGGGCCTGTTCGACTTGGTTACCGGCAAGTAGCATGTGCCGAGTAGCCGCCGGAGCACGCCCAGCGGCAGCGATCCCGCACCCCTGGAGGAGAGCCATCGTGCCTCGTACCATCAGGGACGTCGTCTTCGTCGACGGCGTCCGCACCCCGTTCGGCAAGGCGGGCCCGAAGGGCATCTACCACGAGACCCGCGCCGATGATCTCGTCGTGAAGTCCATCCGGGAGCTGCTGCGCCGCAACCCGAACCTCGACCCCGCCCAGATCGACGAGGTCGCCATCGCCGCGACCACGCAGATCGGCGACCAGGGCCTGACCCTGGGCCGCACGGCGGGCATCCTCGCCGGGCTGCCGCAGTCGGTCCCCGGCTACTCCATCGACCGCATGTGCGCCGGCGCCCTGACCGCCGTGACCGCCATGGCCGGCGGTGTCGCCTTCGGCGCGTACGACGTCGCCGTCGCCGGTGGTGTCGAGCACATGGGCCGCCACCCCATGGGTGAGGGCGTCGACCCGAACCCGCGGTTCGTCAGCGAGAAGCTGGTCGACGAGTCCGCCCTGTTCATGGGCATGACCGCCGAGAACCTGCACGACCGCTACCCGAGCATCACCAAGCAGCGCGCCGACGAGTACGCGGTCCGCTCGCAGGAGAAGGCCGCCAAGGCCTACGCCGACGGCAAGATCCAGGCCGACCTGGTGCCGATCTCCGTACGCCGGACCAACGAGGAGGCTGGTGAGACCGGTTGGGGCCTCGCCACCGCCGACGAGCCGATGCGTCCGGGCACCACCCTGGAGAACCTGGCCGGGCTCAAGACGCCGTTCCGTACGCACGGTCGCGTCACCGCCGGTAACGCCGCGGGTCTGAACGACGGCGCCACCGCCTCGCTGATCGCCTCCGAGGACTTCGCGCGGGAGAACAACCTCCCGGTCAAGATGCGCCTCGTCTCGTACGCCTTCGCGGGTGTCGAGCCGGAGGTCATGGGTTACGGCCCGATCCCCGCGACCGAGAAGGCCCTCGCCAAGGCCGGGCTCTCGATCGAGGACATCAACCTGTTCGAGGTCAACGAGGCCTTCGCCGTGCAGGTGCTCGCGTTCCTGGAGCACTACGGCATCGCGGACGACGACGCGCGCGTCAACCAGTACGGCGGCGCCATCGCGTTCGGTCACCCCCTCGCCTCCTCCGGTGTGCGTCTGATGACGCAGCTGGCGCGGCAGTTCGAGGAGCAGCCGGAGGTCCGTTACGGCCTCACGACCATGTGCGTCGGCTTCGGCATGGGCGCGACGGTCATCTGGGAGAACCCGCACCACAAGGACGCCGGAGGCGACAAGTGAGCACCACCACCGCTGAGCTTCTGAAGGGTGCGGCCACGCTGTTCCCCGACGAGGTAGTGACGCAGGCGCACGTACGCCACCTCGAACTGCCTTACGGGGCGGGCAAGTTCGCCCTGATCACGCTCGACAACGGCCTGGACCACACCAAGCCGACCACCTTCGGGCCGCAGTCCCTGGCCAACCTCGACGTGGCCATCAGCCAGGTCGAGAAGGAGGCCGCCGAGGGCTCGATCGTCGGCGTCGGCCTCACCGGCAAGCCGTTCATCTTCGCGGTCGGCGCCGACCTCAAGGGTGTCGAGCTGCTCAAGCAGCACTCGGACGCGCTGGCCATCGGCAAGGGCGGCCACGACGTCTTCAAGCGCCTCTCCGCGCTCGCCGTGCCGACCTTCGCGTACTACAACGGCGCGGCCATGGGCGGCGGTGTCGAGGCCGGTCTGCACTGCACGTACCGCACCGTCTCCAAGGCGCTGCCCGCGTTCTCGCTGCCCGAGGTCTTCCTCGGCCTGGTGCCCGGCTGGGGCGGCTGCGCCCTGCTGCCGAACCTGATCGGTGCCGAGAACGCCGTCCAGGTCATCATCGAGAACTCGCTCAACCAGAACCGCCAGCTCAAGGGCAAGCAGGTCTTCGAACTCGGCATCGCCGACGCGCTGTTCGAGGGTGCGGACTTCCTGGAGCAGTCGCTGCTGTGGACCGCGCAGGTCCTCAAGGGCGACGTCAAGGTGGAGCGCCCCGAGGTCGACCGCGGCGAGGCCTGGGACCAGGCCGTCGCCAAGGGCCGGTTCATCGCCGACTCCAAGGTGCACGGCGCCGCCCCGGCCGCGTACCGCGCGCTCGACATCATCGCCGCCGCCAAGAGCGGTGACCTGCAGGCCGGCTTCGACGCCGAGGACCAGGCGCTCGCCGACCTGATCATGGGTGGCGAACTGCGCGCCGGGCTCTACGCGTTCAACCTGGTGCAGAAGCGCGGCAAGCGTCCCGCGGGCGCGCCGTCGAAGGACCTGGCGCGTCCGGTCAGCAAGGTCGGCGTCGTGGGTGCGGGCCTGATGGCCTCGCAGCTCGCGCTGCTCTTCCTGCGCCGCCTCGAGGTGCCGGTCGTCCTGACCGACATCGACCAGGAGCGCGTCGACAAGGGTGTGGGCTACGTCCACGCCGAGATCGACAAGCTGCTCGGCAAGGGCCGCATCAACCAGGACAAGGCGAACCGCCTGAAGGCCCTGGTGACCGGTGTGCTCGACAAGGCCGAGGGCTTCTCCGACGCCGACTTCGTCATCGAGGCCGTCTTCGAGGAGATCGGCGTCAAGCAGCAGGTGTTCGCCGAGGTCGAGGCCGTCGCCCCCGCGCACGCGATCTTCGCCACCAACACCTCCTCGCTGTCGGTCACCGAGATGGCGTCGAAGCTCAAGCACCCCGAGCGGGTCGTCGGCTTCCACTTCTTCAACCCGGTCGCCGTACTGCCGCTCCTGGAGATCGTGCGTGGCGAGCAGACCGACGACGCCTCGCTGGCCACCGCGTTCGGTGTCGCCAAGAAGCTGAAGAAGACCGCGGTTCTCGTGAAGGACGCCCCGGCGTTCGTCGTGAACCGCATCCTGACCCGCTTCATGGGCGAGGTGCAGAACGTCATCGACGAGGGCACCCCGGTCGCCGTCGCCGAGAAGGGCGTCGAGCCGCTCGGCCTGCCGATGTCGCCGCTGGTCCTCCTGGAGCTGGTCGGCCCGGCCATCGGCCTGCATGTCTCCGAGACCCTGAACCGCGCCTTCCCGGAGCGCTTCACGGTCTCCCCGAACCTCGCGGCGGTCGTCAAGGCCGGCAAGCGCGGCTTCTACGTCTACGACAGCGGCAAGCCGGAGCTCGACCCCGAGGTCCAGGCGCTCCTCAAGCAGGGCGACAGCGTCCTGACGGAGGAGCAGGTCCGCGACCGCGTGCTCGACGCGGTGGCCCAGGAGATCGGCCTGATGCTCGACGAGGGTGTCGTCGCCGAGGCCCAGGACATCGACCTGTGCCTGATCACCGGCGCGGGCTGGCCCTTCCACCTGGGCGGCATCACGCCGTACCTGGACCGTGAGGGCGTCTCCGAGCGCGTCAACGGCAAGCGGTTCCTGGAGCAGGGCGTGGCGAGCGTGCCCGCCTAGTCCGGCCCTTTCTCGTACGGCTGCCCCTGACGCCTCGTCGGCGTCGGGGGCAGCGGTGCGTCGAGGGCTCTCGTACGACGGTCGGGGCGCGGCGTGAAAGAGTCGGCGCATGCGCACTCTGCTCGTCGTGGACGCCGCCAACACCGTCGGATCGGTGCCAGACGGGTGGTGGCGCGACCGCAGGGGGGCGGCCGAGCGGCTGCGGGACGGGCTCGTGGCATACGCCGAGGCGGGGATCGACGGCCATCCCGGCCCGCTCGATGTCGTCCTCGTCGTGGAGGGCGCCGCGCGCGGCGTGGAGTCCCTGCCGGATGTGCGGGTCGAGTCGGCGCCCGCGAGCGGTGACGACCGGATCGTGGAGCTGGTCGCGGAGGCCGCCGCGGAGGTCACGGTCGTGGTCACCGCCGACCGTGAACTGCGGCGCAGGGTCGAGGAGTTGGGCGCGGTGTGCGTCGGGCCGCGTACGGTCTATCCGACGCGGCGGTAGATGATCGCGCCCTCCACGACCGCCGTGCGCTCGTACCCGGCGGCGAGGAGGGCGCGGAGCGTGGGCAGGGCGTCGGGGGTGTAGGGCTTGCCGCGGGAGTCGTCGACGATCAGGTCGGGCAGGTTCTCGGCCATCTCCGTACGGAACACGTCCCAGGCGCCCTTCACGGCGTACTTCTCCCCCACCTGGGGGCCGTTGCGGCCGCCGCTGTAATTCGTGAGGAAGCCCGCGGTGAGGTAGCGGGTGGCGGGGGTGCGGTCGGCGAGCCAGTACGTCTCGGGGTGCATGCCCCAGACGAGGACGCGGTCGTCGGGGTCGGTGGCGCGGCCGATCGCCGACGCGAGCCGCTCGGCGTGCGCGAGGTCGGGGCGCGGCGCGAGCAGCCCCCAGGCGAGGAACAGGGCGCAGGCGAGCGCGGACGTGCTGAGCGTCGCCGAGGTCCACTCGCGCGGCAGGCTCTGCAGGGCGGCGGTGCCCAACAGGGCGAGGGCGGGGACCAGTTGGAGGTAGTAGTGGCCGAAGAAGTGGAAGCCGACGCAGACGGCGACCGCGGACGCGCCGAGCCACAGCCACAGGTCGGCCGCCCCGGTGCGGGCGATCCGCAGCACCCGCAGGACGGCCGGGATCAGCCCCGCGCAGGCGACGGCGAGCAGCGCGGTGTTGGTCAACGCCCGTGACAGTACGTGCAGTTCGGAGCCGGTGAACGAGGCGTACGCGCCTGATCCGGTGACCGTCCAGAACAGAAAGCCCCGCGGGTCGGTGGCGAAGGCGGCCGCAAGCACGGGCAGCACGGCACCCGCCGCGAGCCACAGCACGTCGGCCCGCCGCGCACCCGAGCGCCACAGCATCCAGAGCACGGGCAGGAGGACGGCCCCGCCGGTCTGCTTGGCGAGGAAGGCCGTGGCGACGGCGAGACCGCACCAGGCCCAGCGGCGCCGGTCGGCGAGCCATATGGCGGCCGCGGTCGCCGGGAGCATGAACACCTCGAACGTGGCGGCCTGCGTGTCCTCGGGGTTGAGCCCGATGGAGAGGAACAGGTAGAGGACGCCGGCGGTGCGGCCCGCGCCGTCGCCCCAGCGGCGGCGGGCGAGCGAGGCGAGGAGCAGGGCCGTGGCGAGGTGGGCGAGGACGGCGAGGACCTTCAGGGGTAACAGCGAGTCGTCGCCGAACGCGGCGAAGGCGGCCTCGTAAAGCCAGGGCAGGAGCGGGGGTTTGCGGTCGACGACGGTCTCGTAGAGTGCGCCGCCGTCGGCCAGCATGCGGGCCTGGACGGCGAGATAGCCCTCGTCCGGGTTCCACAGCTTGAGGCGGAACGACGGGATGCGGGTGACGCAGGCGAGCAGAGTGAGGGCGATGACGAGCCGGGGCCAGTACGCGGTCCGCCGCCCCGTCCGCGCGCGGACGGGGCGGGCGTCCCCTCTGACGCGCTGGTGCGGCAGCGTCGGCGTAGTGGGGGGCGGGTCGGAACGCTGCTCGGCCGGCATGGGCGCCAAGGTATCTGGCGTTGTGGTGGGGGCGGTTGAGGGGGGACGCGGTTCGCCCTACGGCGGAGCCGCATATGTCAGAGCCCGCGCCCCTATCGGGGCTCCCCGCCCGACAGCTCCCGTCCCAGCCTGCTGCGGCTGCGGCCGTACAGGAAGTACACGATGACGCCGAGGACCATCCAGACGCCGAACCGGAGCCAGGTCTCGCCCGGCAGGTTCAGCATCAGCCACAGCGAGGCGGCGATGGAGAGGATCGGCAGCACCGGCACCCACGGGGTGCGGAAGGCGCGGGGCAGGTCGGGGCGGGTGCGGCGGAGCACCAGCACACCGGCGGCGACCACCACGAAGGCGAACAGGGTGCCGATGTTCACCAGAGTCGCCAGCTCGTTGATGCTGGTGAAGCCGGCGACGATCGCGATGACCACGCCGAGCAGGATGGTCGGCCGGTACGGGGTGCCGAACTTCGGGTGGGTGATGGCGAAGAACCGCGGCAGCAGCCCGTCCCGGCTCATCGCGAAGAACACCCGGGTCTGGCCGAGCAGCAGGATCAGACAGACCGTCGTGAGGCCGACGGCGGCGCCGAAGCTGATCACGCCCGCGTAGACCGGATGCCCGACGGACTTGAAGGCGTCGGCCAGCGGGGCGCTGACGGACAGTTCCGTGTAGTGCTGCATACCGGTGACGACCAGCGCCACCGCCACGTACAGGAAGGTGCAGATGAGGAGCGAGCCGAGGATGCCGCGGGGCATGTCGCGCTGCGGCAGCTTGGTCTCCTCGGCGGCGGTGGCCACCACGTCGAAGCCGATGAAGGCGAAGAAGACCACGGACGCGGCGGTGAAGATGCCCATCACGCCGAAGTTGGTGGGCTCGTAGCCGAACATCAGCTGGACCAGCGGGGCGGTCTCCCAGGCGCCGCCGGTCTCCGGGGTGACCGGGTCGGGGATGAACGGCTTGTAGTTGTCGCCGACGACGAAGAACAGACCGGCGACGATGACGATCATGACCACGGTGACCTTGATCGCGACGACCAGGGCGGTGAACCGGGCGGACAGCTTCATGCCGAGCACCAGGATCACGGTCAGGACCAGAACCAGGATGAAGGCCAGGATGTCGAAGCTGCCTCCTGGCACGTCCGGCCCTTCCAGCGCCGTTGGTAGGTGCCAGCCGGCGTTGTCCATCAGCGAGCGCACATAGCCGGACCAGCCGACCGCGACCACCGCCGTGCCGAGCGCGAACTCCAGGACGAGGTCCCAGCCGATGATCCAGGCAGGCAGCTCGCCGATGGACGCGTACGCGAACGTGTACGCCGAACCGGCGACGGGCACGGTCGACGCGAACTCCGCGTAGCACAGGGCGGCAAGGGCGCAGACGATGCCCGCGGCGACGAAGGCCAGCGCGGTCGCCGGGCCCGCGTTCTCCTTCGCCACCTTGCCGGTGAGGACGAAGATGCCGGTGCCGATGATGACGCCGACGCCGAAGACCGTCAGGTCCCAGGCGGACAGCGACTTCTTGAGCGCGTGCTCCGGCTCCTCGGTGTCCTGGATCGACTGTTCGACGGTCTTGGTGCGGAACAGTCCGCCGGAGGGCGGACGTGTGCTGCTGCTCACGGGCGTGCTCCCTTGCTGACGATGCTCGCCATGATCGAAACCGGTACGGCGTGCCTGTGTGCCGGTATGCCCGAATGGCAAGGAGTTTCACACGAAAGGCCCGGCCCGGCCACCCGTAGGAGGTGGCCGGACCGGGCCTGATGACGCCTTGCGGGCGCCGATGTTCGTGGTGTGCGTACGCCGTTCGGATCAGTCTCGGGCGGGCTCCACCGTGCTCTGCTCGGCGGCCGGGTTCTCGTACCGCCCGTCCAGCTTGGCGACGAGGCCGGTGACCTGGCGGGCGATGTCCGGTGCCGTAAGACCGATCTCGGCCATGACTTCCTTGCGCGAGGCGTGGTCGAGGAAGCGCGGCGGGATGCCGAAGTCACGCAGCGGTACGTCCACACCGGCGTCCCGCAGGGCCTGCGCCACGGCCGAACCAACGCCGCCCGCACGGGAGTTGTCCTCGACGGTGACGACGACGCGGTGCTGCTCGGCGAGCGGGGCGAGGGCCTCGTCGACGGGCTTGACCCAGCGCGGGTCGACGACGGTGGTGGTGATGCCCTGCTTGTTCAGGAGGTCGGCGATCTCCAGGCACATCGGCGCGAGCGCACCGACGGAGACCAACAGGACGTCGGGCCGATTGGTGCCCGGCTTGCGCAGCACGTCCATGCCGCCGATGGTGTCGACCGCCTTGACGGACGGGCCGACGGCGCCCTTGGAGAAGCGGACCACGGTCGGGGCGTCCTCGACGGCGACGGCCTCGCGCAGCTGCATCCGGACCTGGTCGGCGTCGCGCGGGGCGGCGATGCGCAGGTCGGGCACGCACTGCAGGATCGACATGTCCCACATGCCGTTGTGCGAGGCGCCGTCGGTGCCGGTGACACCGGCCCGGTCCAGGACGAAGGTGACGCCGCACTTGTGCAGGGCCACGTCCATCAGGAGCTGGTCGAAGGCGCGGTTGAGGAAGGTCGCGTACACGGCGAAGACGGGGTGCAGTCCGCCGTGCGCGAGGCCGGCGGCGCTGACCGCGCCGTGCTGCTCGGCGATGCCGACGTCGTACACCCGCTCGGGGAAGGCCTTGGAGAACCTGTCCAGGCCGACCGGCTGCAGCATGGCCGCGGTGATCGCGACGATGTCCTCGCGCTCGTGCCCGAGCTTGACCATCTCCTCGCCGAAGACCGACGTCCAGTCGAGGCCGGAGGACGAGATCGGCAGGCCGGTGTCCGGGTGGATCTTGCCGACGGCGTGGAAGCGGTCCGCCTCGTCGTCCAGGGCGGGCTTGTACCCGCGGCCCTTCTCGGTGAGGCAGTGCACGATGACCGGGCCGCCGAAGCGCTTGGCGCGCTGCAGGGCGGACTCCAGGGCCTCGATGTCGTGGCCGTCGATCGGGCCGACGTACTTCAGGCCGAGGTCCTCGAACATGCCCTGCGGGGCGATGAAGTCCTTCAGTCCCTTCTTGGCGCCGTGCAGGGTCTCGTAGAGCGGCCTGCCGACGACCGGGGTGCGCTCCAGGAGGTCCTTGCCGCGGGCCAGGAAGCGCTCGTAGCCGTCGGTGGTGCGCAGGGTGGCCAGGTGGTTGGCGAGGCCGCCGATGGTCGGGGCGTACGAGCGCTCGTTGTCGTTGACGACGATGACGAGCGGGCGGTCCTTGGCGGCGGCGATGTTGTTGAGCGCCTCCCAGGCCATGCCGCCGGTGAGCGCGCCGTCACCGATGACGGCCACCACGTGGTCGTCCTTCTTCCGCAGCTCGTTGGCCTTGGCGAGGCCGTCGGCCCAGCCGAGGACGGTGGAGGCGTGCGAGTTCTCGATCACGTCGTGCTCGGACTCGGCCTGCGAGGGGTAGCCGGAGAGGCCGCCCTTCATCTTGAGCTTGGAGAAGTCCTGGCGGCCGGTGAGCAGTTTGTGGACGTAGCTCTGGTGGCCGGTGTCGAAGAGGACCTTGTCCTTCGGGGAGTCGAACACTCGGTGCATGGCGATGGTGAGCTCGACCACGCCGAGGTTCGGCCCCAGGTGGCCACCGGTCTTGGAGACCGCGTCGACGAGGAAGCCACGGATCTCTGCCGCGAGCTCGTCCAGCTGCTCGTGGCTGAGCCTGTCCAGATCGCGCGGCCCCTTGATACGGGTCAGCAGGCCCACCCGTGCCTCCTAGGTTCTGTGGTTCGGTCGAGCTGTTCGAGTCAAGCTGTTCGAGTCGAGCTGTTCGAGCTGTGCCGGGTCTGTCGAGTCTAATGTTCCGCCCACACTGCCCGCCGCCGGGTGGGTTCACCCATCGGGCCGTACGGGACGCACCCGACCGTATGCGAGGAGACGCGTCCGCGCCGGTCCGGGTTGCGTCGCCCGCGCGGCGGGGCGGGGCGGACAGGGGTGTGCCCGGCACCGGGGTGGTCGGTGCCGGGCACCCCCGCTCTTACGGCTGCGGGGCCGTCGTGGCTGGTCGCGCCCCGCGGCGGAGCCGCACATGTCACAGCCCCGCGCCCCTTTCGGGGCACGGCCTAAGCCCGTCCCGCCGTCTTCTGCGTGCGGCGCGAGACCGAGTCGATCACGACCGCCGCGAGCAGCACCGCGCCGGTGATCATGAACTGGATCTCGCTGGCCATGCCGAGCAGGTTCAGGCCCTGCTGGATGGCCTGGAGCACGAGCATGCCGAGGAGGGCCGACCAGACCTTGCCGCGGCCTCCGAAGAGGCTCGTACCGCCGATGACGGCCGCCGCGATGACCAGCATCAACGTGTTGCCCGCGCCCAGGTTCTTCGTCGCGCCGCCGGAGAGCGAGGCGATGAAGAGGCCGCCGAACGCGGCGAGCATGCCGGAGATCGCGAAGACCGTGATGCGAATCCGGTCGACGTTGATACCCGCGCGGCGCGCCGCCTCCGAGCTGCCGCCGACCGCGAAGACCTGGCGGCCGAACGTGGTGCGCCGGGCCACGAAGTCCGCGATCACGAGGACGGCCAGGAACAGCACGAGGGCGAGCGGCAGTCCGCGGGAACCGGGCAGCTCGTTCAGAACGTACGCGGCGGCGAGGACCATGACCGCGACGACGCCGGTGCGCAGCACGATCTCGCTGACCGGGCGAGCCGGAAGCCCGGCGCTCTTGCGGCGCTTGGTGTCGAGGAGCAGCGAGGCGGCGTACCCGACTATGGCGATCAGGGCCAGGCCGTACGCGGCGGCCTTGTCCTCGAAGAAGTAGCCGGTGAGGCTCTCGACGATGCCGCCGGTGGGCGTGTTGATGCTGCCTTCCTTGCCCATCAGCCAGATCTGCAGACCGCTCCAGCCGAGGAAGCCGGCGAGGGTGACGACGAACGCCGGTACGCCGATCTTGGCGAAGAAGAAGCCGTGCAGCGCGCCGATGAGCAGTCCGCACAGGACGGCCACCAGGACCGAGGCCCAGTCGCCCCAGCCGTTGCTGACGTTCAGGACCGCCCACACCGCGGCGCCCATGCCCGCCACCGAGCCGACCGACAGGTCGATCTCGCCGAGCAGCAGCACGAAGACGATGCCGACGGCCATGATGCCGAGGCCGGAGGTGAAGACCGCGATGTTGGTGAGGCTGCTCGCGGAGAGGAACCGGTCGTTCTGCGCCTGGAAGACGATCGCGATGACGATCAGGCCGATGACGACGGGCAGCGAGCCCAGCTCACCGCCGCGGATCTTCCGCGAGAACTCCGTCCAGTAGCCCTTGAGGCCCTGCTCGCGGACGAGCAGCCGGGGGTCGACGGCCGGTACGGGGGCGGCACTGGCCTCGGCCGCGGGCGCCCCCTTGCCGACGGGTTCGGCCTTTTCGCTGTCCGGCGCGGGCTTCTTGGTGAGGTCGCTCACTTCGCGTCCCCCTTCGTGAACGTGCCGTCCGTGCCGCCGGCTTCGGCCTCGCCGCCGCCGTTGCTCGTACGGGCGTTGCGGCGGGTCACGGCGTTGTCCGTGGCGCCGGTGATGGCGGCGATGATCTCCTCGTGGGAGGTGCCCGCGACGTCGAAGACGCCGTTGTTGCGGCCCAGGCGCAGCACGGCGACGCGGTCGGCGACGGCCTGCACGTCGGCCATGTTGTGGCTGATGAGGATCACCGCGTGGCCGCGCTCGCGCAGCCGCTCCACCAGGTCGAGGACCTGCGCGGTCTGCTCGACGCCGAGGGCCGCGGTCGGCTCGTCGAGGATGACCACCTTCGGGTCGCCGACGAGGGCGCGGGCGATGGCGACGACCTGGCGCTGCCCGCCGGAGAGCGCGGCGACCGGGATACGGACGCTGGGGATGCGGATGGAGAGCGTGTCGAGCAGCTCCTTGGCCCGCTTCTCCATGGCGATCTCGTCCAGGACCGGGCCGTGCTTCAGCTCGCTGCCGAGGAAGAGGTTGGCGACGACATCGAGGTTGTCGCAGAGCGCCAGGTCCTGGTAGACGGTCGCGACGCCGAGGTTCTGGGCGTCCTGCGGCCGGTTGACGCGGACGGGCCGCCCCTCCCAGACGATGGCGCCGTCGTCGATCGGGTGGACCCCCGAAATGGTCTTGACGAGGGTCGACTTGCCGGCGCCGTTGTCGCCGACCAGGGCGACCACCTCACCGGGGTGGATCTCCAGGTGAACGTTCGTGAGTGCCTGCACGGCACCGAACCGCTTGGAGACTCCGCGCAACGCCAGCACGGGCGTAGCGGACACGTGAATCATCTCCTTCGCCGCCTGATCGGGCGGGACTTGCGAGATACGAGGGGGGTGGCAAATCAAGCCCGTCTGGGGGCACCTCCCGGCCGAAGGCCGGGGGAGCCTGAGGACGAGCCCGGAGGGCGATCGAGGGCAACCGAGCCGACGGTGCGACGAACTCGGGCCGTACAACCCCTACTTGATCCCCGCGGAGGCGCACGCCTTCTTGAACTCGGCCGTGCAGATGTCGCTCGCCTTGTACACCTTGTCCTTGAGGATCGTGCCGGCGATGTCCGCCTTGGTTACGATCTGGGCGTCGTACAGCTTCGCCGGGGTGCCCTTGAACTCGCCGCTGATGGAGTCGACCTTCGTCGGCGTCAGGTCCTTGATGTCCTTGCCCTGCAGCAGGCGGACGGCGATCTCGGCGGTGGTCTCGGCCTCCGGCTTGATCTGCTTGTAGATGGTGAACGACTGCTTGTCGCTCAGGATCCGCTGCAGACCGGCGAGTTCGGCGTCCTGGCCGCCGACCGGGACCTTCACGTCGCGCTTGTCGAGGGCGGTGATGATGCCGCCGGCCATGCCGTCGTTGGCGGAGTAGACGCCGTCGAAGCCGTCCTTGCCGAGGGAGTCGATCGCGGCGGCCATCTTCTTGTTGGCCTCGTCCGGCGACCAGTCCGGGATGTCCTGCTCGTACACGATCTTGCCGACCTGCTTGTCCAGGACGCTGTGGGCGCCCTTCTTGAACAGCGGGGCGTTCGGGTCGGTCGGCGAGCCGTTGATCATCACGACGTTGGCGTCCGCGGCGTCCTCGCCGAGCGCCTTGACCAGACCCTCGCCCTGGAGGCGGCCGATCTTCTCGTTGTCGTACGACACGTAGGCGTCGAGCGGGCCCTCGGCGAGGCGGTCGTACGCGACGACCTTCACGCCCTGGTCCTTGGCCTTCTTGACCCAGGACTTGGTGGCCTTGTAGTCGACGGAGTCCAGGATGATCACCTTGACGCCCTCGGTGAGCAGCGCCTCGAACTGCTTCTTCTGGGTCTCGGTGTCCTGGGCCGCGTTGTTGTACTTGACCTCGCAGTCGGAGCACAGCTCCTTGATCTTGCCCTCGATGAGCGGGCGGTCGAAGGTCTCGTAACGCGTGGTCTTGTTCTCCGGCAGCAGCAGACCGATGGTCTTGCTGTCGCCGCCGCTGCCCTCTTCGCCTTCTCCGGCCTTGCCACAGGCGGTCATCGCCAGTGCCATGGAAACCGTCGCGGTGCCTATGACGACGCGGCGCGTCATTGCGTTCATAAGGGGTGCCTCCCTGACGAGGCCGCGTCGTTGCGGCCGAGGTGGCTGGAAGTCAACTCGGCCGCGAGAGCAGCGTCAAGGAGTAAATCCTTAACGAGATGACAACGGTGCCATCCGTTATCTAAGTGAAGGCGGGGGTGGGTGCGGGCATCGCGCCGTCCAGAAGGGTCGAGTCGCCCATCTCGCTCAACGCGAGCGCGAGGGCGCCGAGCACCTCGGCCCGCCCGCCGAGGGCCCCCGGCAGCACCGAGAGCTTCCGAGCCGCGCTCGGGATCGCGTACCGCCCCACCGACTCGCGGATCGGCCCGAGCACCAGCTCACCGGAGTCCGCGAGGTCCCCGCCGAGCACCACACGCGAGGGGTTGAGCAGATTGCACAGGTTGGCGACGCCGCTGCCGATGTGCCGGCCCACGTCGGCGATCACGCGCCGGCAGCCCGGGTCGCCGTCGCGCGCGAGCCCGACCACCTTCTCCATGGTCAGCCCGGAGCCGTGGCTGGACTCCAGGAGCGGCAGCACGTACCGGGCGGCCGTGAAGGTCTCCAGGCAGCCGCGGTTGCCGCAGCGGCAGACCGGGCCCGACTCGTCGAGCGTGATGTGCCCGATCTCGCCCGCGGTGCCGCCGGGGCCGCGGTAGATCTGCCCGTTGATGACGAGCCCGGCGCCGACACCGCTCGCCACCTTGATGTACGCGAGGTCCTTCACGCCGCGGCCGCTGCCCCAGACCAGCTCGCCGAGCGCGCCGAGGTTGGCGTCGTTGTCGACGTAGACCGGGACGCCGAGGCGGCCCGCGAGCTCCTGGCCCGGGTTCGTGCCCTGCCAGCCCGGCAGGATGGCCGTCGAGCCGAGCGTGCCCGTCTCCACGTCGATGGGGCCCGGCACGCCGAGGCCGACGCCCGCGACCTTGGAGCGGTCCACTCCGCTCGCCTCGATCAGCCGGTTGACCAGCTCCTCGGCCCGGTCGAAGCCCTGCGCGGCGGAGGCGTCGACGTCAAGCGGCTCGGCCTCCTCGGCGAGCACCTGGTGGGCCAGGTTGCCGATGGCGACGCGCAGGTGCGTGTGCCCGAAGTCGACGCCTACGACCAGGCCCGCGTCCCCGCTGAGCGAGACGCTGCGGGCCCGGCGGCCGCCCGCGGAGGTCGGTGTGACCTCGACGGTGCCGCTGTCCTTGAGCTCCCGGACGATGTTGGAGACCGTGGCCGCCGACAGGCCGGTCGTCCTGGCGATCTCCGCCTGGGTGAGCGATCCCGCCATCCGCACGGCCCGCACGACCCGTTCGAGATTGGCCCGGTGCAGCGACGACTGCGACCCCGGAGTCTCCACGACGACCTCCCTTGCCGAGGCCGCTTCTCTGAGGCCCTGGCTTAGTAAAACTTGTAAACCCTAAGCTCAGCCTCCGGGGACAATGCCCGTCAAGCCCTTGACGGAAGTAGGTTCACAAGACAGCTTCCTCGCCGGGTACGCCCGGCGCCGGCTCCGCGCGTCGCCCCGGCCCTTCCCCCACCCCCGCGACCTGCGCCGCGAGCAGTCGCAGCGCGTCCGCCGAGGCGGCGTCGGCCGGGGTGTAGAGCTCCAGGCGGTGGTCGGGGCTCTCGGGCTGGAGCCACACCTGGTAGTCGACGTCGACCCCGCCGACCGTCGGGTGCTGAAGGCTCATCCGCCCGACCGTGCAGTCCGCGACGTCGCCCTTGGCCCACAGGGACGCGAAGTCCGCGCTGCGCATGGTCAGTTCACCGATCAGCTCGGCGAGCCGCCCGTCGGTGGGGTACCGGCCCGCGGTCAGCCGCAGGTACGCGACATGGATACGGGCCAGCTCGTCCCAGTTGCGGTGCAGTTCACGGGCGAGCGGGTCGAGGAAGAACATCCGTGGCACGGACGGGCGGCGGGCCGGGTCCTGCGGAGAATCGAAGGCGAGGTGTTCGGCGACGAGGGCGTGGCCGGTGCGGTTCCAGGCGAGGATGTCGCCGCGCCGCCCGAGCACGACGGCCGGGCTCGCCTCGCCGAGCGCGTCGAGCAGGTTCAGGACCCGCTGGTGCGGCCGCTCGGGCCGGGGCCGTACGAGCCGTGGGGCGCCGCGGCTGCCGCTCTGCCGGGCGAGGTTGTGCAGGTGGGCCGTCTCGGTCGGGTCGAGCCGCAGCACCCCGGCGAGGGCGTCGAGCACCTGCTGGGACGCGGTGCCGGCCTGCCCTTGTTCGAGCCGCGTGTAGTACCCGGCGCTCACCCCGGCGAGCTGCGCCAACTCCTCGCGGCGCAGGCCCGGTACGCGACGGGCGGTGCCGTAGGTGCGCAGGCCGACGTCGGAGGGCGTGACGCGGTCGCGGCGGTTCTTGAGGTAGGCCCCTAGGCTGTCCGGCTGCATGGCGTCGAGCGTAGGCGGGCGGGCCGGGGCGTGGGTGCCCCTGTCAGGTGCAGTCAGGTGGAGTCCGGTGGAGTCCGGTGCAGTCCGGTGCAGTCCGGTGCAGTCCGGTGGAGTCAGAGGCTCGCGGTCGGGCTTCCCGTCGGCCGGTCACGCCGCGTCGTACTCATGGGCCCGGCCGCCGCGCCATTCGATGAGCGGGGAGTCGCCCAGGACGAGACCGTCGGGTTCTTCCAGGCCGGTGCGCCGGAGGAACTCGATCAGGTCGCGGTCGTTGCGGGCCAGGCCCAGGATCTCGCCGTGCACGGTGACGCGGCGGCCTCCGCTGCCCTGCGGCGGGTGGACGACTATCGGCGCACTCATACCCCCAGGGTGCCGTAGGGCGGGCCGTCCGGCTGCGGCTCGGCGGGATCCGTGGTCGGGGCATGAACCGTCGGCATGTTCCGGAGGTGCTCGCGCGCGTAGAGTTCGAAGGGACGTGACCGGCTTCCAGCGGTCGCGGACAGAGCCGCTCCCGGTCCGTCGTACGCGAGGAGCGTGCGTCATGAGGATGATGCTCAAAGCACGACTGGACACCGAGACCTCCAACGAGGCGTACAAGAACGGCACCCTCCCGAAGCTCATGCAGCAGCTGACCGAGATCCTCAAGCCCGAGGCGGCTTACTTCGGCCCCGAAGAGGGTTGTCGCTGCTGCACCTTCGTCTTCGACATGCAGGACAGCTCGCAGCTGCCGCGCATCGCCGAGCCGCTGCTCAACGAGCTCAACGCGAAGATCGACCTCCACCCGGTGATGAACGCCGAGGACCTGCAGAAGGGCCTGGCTGCCGTCCAGCGGTGACCCTTCGCCCTCAGGGTGAACCCACGAGGTGTACCCACGAGAGGGGGATGTCTGCCGTACGTGCCGAGGCCGCATCGTGCAAGGCATGAACGCAACGCATCCCGCTCCCGTCTCCACCTCTCCCGTTCCCTCGCCCGTTCTCTCCCCCCTTCCCTCTCCCGGCTCGCGCGCCTGGCTCGGGCTGCTCGTCGTGCTCGGCCCTGTGCTGCTCGTCGCGATGGACAGCTCGGTGCTGTTCCTGGCGATGCCCGCGGTGTCGGCCGCGCTCGCGCCGAGCGCGGACCAGGCGCTCTGGATCCTGGACGGGTACGGCTTCGCGGTCGGCTCGCTGCTCGTCGCGTTCGGTGCGATCGGTGACCGGTACGGGCGGCTGCGGCTGCTCAGGGCCGGAGCGGCGCTGTTCGGGCTGGCCTCGGCGGGCGCGGCCTTCGCCCCGAGCCCCGAACTCCTCATCGCCTTCCGGGCGTTGATGGGCGTCGCCGGTGCCACCCTGCTGCCGTCGGCGCTCGCCGTGCTCAGCGGGCTGTTCACCGATCCCCGGCAGCGCTCGCGCGCGATCGGCATCTTCGCGGCGACGTTCGCGGCGGGCTTCGCGATCGGCCCGGTGGTCGGCGGGCAGTTGCTCAGCGGCTTCTGGTGGGGCTCGGTCTTCCTGGTCAACCTGCCCGTGGTCCTGCTGTTCCTGCTGCTGGCGCCGCTGCTGCTTCGCGAGGTGCCGAGCGGGCGCACCGACCGCGTCGACGTCCTGAGCGTGCTGCTCTCCGCTGCCGGTCTGCTGTTCTCGGTGTACGCGGTGAAGCACACGGCCGCCGAGGGACTCGCCGTCGGCCCGCTCGCGCTCGGCGCGGTCGGCGTGGGCGCGCTGGTGTGGTTCGTGCGGCGCCAATTCGCCCTGGCCCACCCGCTGATCGACTTCCGGCTGTTCCGCGACCGGGTGTTCACGATCGCCGCCGTGACCGGGCTGCTTCCGCTGGCGGCGTGGTCGGCGGTCGCGTACCTCGGCGGCGTCTACCTGCAGTCCGTCCTCGGCCTCTCGGTCCTGGACGCGGCACTCGTGGCGCTGCCGGGGGCGGCGGTGCTCACGGTCACCTGCGTGGTGACGCCCGCCGTGGTCGCCCGTACGGGCATCCGCGCCGCGCTCGTCACCGTGCACTTCACGATCGCCGGGGGCCTGCTTCTGCTGCTCGCGACCGGGGCTTCGGGCGGGGTCGGCTGGTACGTGGCGGCCACGGTCGTCACCGGGGTGGGGTACGGCATCTCGTTCAGCGTGGTCGCCGACACCGCCGTCGCCGCGGTGCCGCCCGAGCGCGCCGGGTCGGCCGCGGCGATCGCCGAGACCAGCAACGAGCTCGGCAACGCCCTCGGCATCGCCCTCCTCGGCTCTCTCGCCGCGCTGATCTTCCGCCTCGACGGTCCGGGGCTCGCGGGCACGCTCGGCGAGACGCTGCAACTCGCGGGCGCGGGCGGGGAGTTGGCGTCCGACGCCAGGTCCGCGTTCGTCACGGGGCTGCATGTGGTGGCGGTGGTCGCGAGCGGTCTGCATGCAGCGCTGGGCGTGTTCGCGGTACGTGGCCTCCCCAGGTCCGCCTAGCCTTTCCCCTCCTTGCGCCTTCCCGAAGTCCTGGCGGACGGGCCTCCTCAGGAGCCGGAGCGGCTGACTATTCAGCCCCTCCGGCTCTTGCGGGGAGGGGTCCAACTCCCCCAGAAGCCCGTGATCACCGCCCCCAGCACCTCCGGCCGTTCCAGGTGCAGATCATGACCGGTGCCGGGCACGCTGAGCGCGCGTACGCCAGGACGCTCCCGCAGCATCGCGTCCACGGCGTCCGACGGCAGGAAGCTGGACCGGGCCAGGACGAGGAGCGTCGGACAGTCGATCCGGCGCCATTCCTCGCGGAAGGAGCGGCGGGCGTTCTCGGCCAGCGAGGCGACCAGCACGTCCCGGTCGAACCGCGGATGGAGCCCGTCGTCCCGCTCCTCAAGGCCCGCAGCCCAGCCCTCCCCCACCACCCCGCCACCGAAGAAGCGGGCGGCGGCCGCACGCGTGCGGAACGGGGTCGGCCAGGAGTCCAGCCAGGCGCCGATCTCCTCGGGGCCCCGGGGGTTTCGGGCGGGTCCGGACTCGACCAGCACCAGTGCCCGTACGAGACCGGGGTGCGCCGCCGCCACCAGCATCGCCGTGTGCCCGCCGAGGGACTGGCCGACCAGGACCGGGCGTTCGAGCCCCAGCTGCCCGGCGACCGCCACGACATCGGCGACGAACGCCGCGCGCGAGACGTCCTCCGGGCGCCGGTCGCTCGCCCCGTGCCCCCGCTGGTCGAAGGCGACCACCCGGAAACGGGGGCTCAACTCCCGTGCCAGCGCGTCCCATTCACCCGCATGGCCCGCGAGCCCGTGCAGCAGTACGACATCCGGCCCCGTACCGCCCCAGTCGCGGCAGGCGAGCCGGACGCCGTCCCGGGACGCCACGCGCCGCCGCACTACTTCAGCGCACCCGCGGTGAGCCCCGCCACCACCTGCCGCTGGAAGATGATGTACGCGGCAAGCACCGGCAGCATCGCCATGACCAGGCCCGCGAACAGGCCGGACCAGTCGCCCTTGTAGCCCTGGCTGACGGCGAGTTGGACCAGGCCCTGCGTGAGGACCTTGTTCTCCGGGTCGTTGTTCAGCACCGTCGGCAGCATGTACTGGTTCCACTGCCCCAGGAAGTTGAAGATCGTGATGCTGATCAGGCCGGGCTTGGCCATCGGCAGCATGATCTGGAAGAACGTCCGGGTGTGCGAGGCGCCGTCCACGAATGCCGCCTCCGCCACCGAGCTCGGCAGCGTGCGGAAGAACGACGTCATGAAGAACACCGTGAACGGCAGCGAGTACGCGATGTACGCGAGGATCAGTCCGGGCAGCGTGTTCAGGAGCGACATGTTCTGCATGACGTAGAACAGCGGCACGAGCGCCAGAATGATCGGGAAGCTCATTCCTCCGATGAAGAGGAAGTAGATGAAGCGGTTCCCGACGAATTCGAAGCGGGCCAGGACGTACGCCGCCATCGAGCCGAGCAGCATCGTGCCGACGAGCGAACACCCCACCACGATCAGGGTGTTGAGGAAATAGTCGCTCATGTGCGCCTGGGTCCAGGCGCGCGCCCAGTTCTCGAATTGCAGTGTGTCCGGCAGGGACCACGGCGACGAGAAGATGGACTTGTCGTCCTTGAAGGACGTCATGACCGCCCACAGCAGCGGCAGTACCACCATGAACGCCCAGAGGATGAGCATTCCGTGCGAGAAGACGTTCAGGGTCTTCCCCTCGGAGGTCTTCTCCAGCGGCTTCGGAGTGGCCGTCGACTTGGTGACGGCGGGACGCTGCTCGGTGGCGTCGGCGGGCGGGGTGTCGGTCGTCTTCATCAGTACTCCAGCCGCTCGCGCCGGCCCATCCGCATCACGATCGCCACGAAAAGCAGCGTCACGACGAGGAGAGCGACACCGATCGTCGTCGCATAGGCAGCCTGACCGTCGCGGAACGCCTTCTGGTAGACGTACAGCGGGAGGACGGTCGTCGAATAGTCGGGACCGCCGCCGTTCGGGCCGACGGTCATGATCTGCACCACCGCGAAGGACTCCGCGCCGAGCGCCAGAATTCCCATATAGGCCCAGCCGGACTGCACGGTGTCCCAGAGCAGCGGCAGTGTGATCTTGAAGAACGTGGTGATCCGGTTGGCGCCGTCAAGGAGCGCCGCCTCGTAGTAGTCCTTCGGAATGGACGCCATACCCGCCGAGAACAGCACGACGAAGAAGCCGACTGTGCACCAGACGAGGACCGCGAAGACACACCACAGAGCGAGGTCGGGATCGCCGAGCCAGTCCGGCTGGATACCGCCGAGGCCGATCGCCTTCAGCCCGGAGTTGAGCGCCCCGCTGTTGGGGTTGTACGCGAACTGGAAGAGCAGCGCGACGATCGCGATGGAGAGCACCTGCGGGAAGAAGTACACGACCTTGTAGAAGGCCGAGCCGCGCACGCCCGCGATAGCCGCGTTCTTCCTGCGCCGCCCGCCGACGTTCAGCATGAACGCGAAGAACAGCGCCAGCGTGAGGGTGACGAGGGGCAGCAACAGAACGAAGAGCAGGCTGTGTTGGAGGGACTTCCAGAAGACGGTGTCCGAGAACATCTTCGTGAAGTTGTCGAAGCCCACCATCTGGAATTCGGGGCTCAGGCCGCTCCAGTCCGTGAACGAATAGAAGATGGACTGGACGAACGGCCAGATCACGAAGACGCCGTACAGCGCGAGCGGGGCCGCCAAGAACCCCGCGATGAAACGGTATTTACCGTGTTGCATTCCTACCGACCCCGATCTTCCCCGCGGGTGCCGCCATCACCGCCGGGCGCCCGGCTGGTGGCGTGCGTACTGAACCGGGGGCTCCGGACCGGCCGAAGCCCCCGGCGTCGCTCATTGGTGCTTGTAGTGCTTGATCGAGTCGTCCTTGGCCGCCTCGTCGGCGTAGCCCTGGATCTTCTTGATGGCCTCGGCCGGCGTGAGGCGTCCCGCCATCATCTCGCCGAGGCCGCCGACGCCGATCTTCTCCTTCTGGAGCGCCACGTACCAGTCCTGGATACGGGGGTTGACGATGTTCTCACCGGCCTTCTCCAGGGCCGCGACGGCCGACTTGAGGCCCGGGGTGAGCGCGATGCCGTCGGTGCCGCCGTCGAACGCGGTCAGCGACTTCACGGACTTGGTGAAGTTCTTCGAGGAGTCCTCGCTGAGCATGATGCGCAGCTGCTCCATCGCACCGTCCGGGTTCTTGGCCTTCGACGGCACGATGAACGGCTCGCCGCCGGACGCCCACATGGTGCCGAACGGCAGCTTGTCCGACGAGTCGAGGCCGGACGGCGCGGACACGGCCAGGTCGAAGTCCTTCGGCATGGTCTTCGCCGACTCGTTCTCCACCCAGGAGCCGTTGGGCAGGAACAGCGCCTTGCCCTGGGTCCACGCGGTCTGCGACTGGATGTGGTCGAGGCCCGGCGTGCCCTTGAGGATGTAGCCCTTCTTGTAGAGCTCGTAGTACGCCTCGAAGCAGGCCTTGACGGCCGGGTGCTTCCAGGCGTTGGGCTCCAGGTTGTCGATCGCGTCGAGCACCTCGCGGCCGCCGACCTTGGCGATCATCGGGTACAGCGAGAACGGGATGTAGTACGGGTGCTTGCCCGCGTACGTCCAGGGCGCGATGCCCTTCTTCTTCGCCTTGGCGCAGACCTTGAGCATGTCGTCCCAGGTCTCCGGGTACTCGGCGTCGAGCGATTCGAGCGCCTTCCGCGAGTACCAGACGCCGTAGACCGTGTACGCGTAGTACATGATCCAGACCTTCTCGCCGTCGAACTGGCCCATCTCGACGATGCCCGGGCGGAGGGTGTCGCGTACCTTCTTCGACGGATCGTCGACGGACGGCGCGTCGAGGAGCGGGGTGAGGTCGGCGAGCTGGTCCTTGCCGACGAGGACGCCCATGTCCATCTGCTCGGCACCGGAGTTGTCGATCAGGTCCGGCGGGTTGCCGCCGTTGAAGCGCGGCTGCAGCGTGGACTGGATCTTCTGCGTGGGCTGGAACTTCACCTTGGCCTTGGGGAACTTGCCCTCGTAGACCTTGATGGCGTCCTCGGCGTACTGCGTGCCGAAGCCGCCGTCGAAGAGGACGAAGTCGAGCGGTGCGCTCTCGTTGACGGCGAGGGGGTTGTCCTTGGTCTTCTCGCCCTTGTCGACCTGTTCCCCGCCGCCCCCGTCCCCGCTCGCACAGGCCGAGAGGAAGCTCATCGCGGGCACGGAAATCAGGCCGATCGCGGCCGAGCGCTTGATCAGATCACGGCGTCCGACGCCGTCGTGGCCGTTGCGTGCTGAAGTGGATCCCATGCTCAAGTCCTCGCCTTCTCCAGGACTCAGGCGGTGAACCGGACCCTCCCCGGCACCGCGGTGTGGTGAAGCTGGGGTCGTGCGATCTCTTGTCGGGAACGGCCGAAAACGATGGGCGGTGGGAACCCTTTCCCCGGCTCCCCCGCCTTATCCGCCCCCACGCCCACTGCCGTGAAACGGCTGCGCAGACGCCGACAGGTATAGTCCACTCTCCTTCGGGTGAGCAAGATCGAATACAGCTTTGGTCGGCAGTCTTTCCCGAGTTGAGACCTCCCGGACGCCCTGTCGCAGCCTCCCTCAGAGACTCGGCTCGGGCCCGTGGACTTTCGTTGGTGATCACCTGGACTTTTGCGGCCGTTGCGGTTCGGGCGCCAGGGCGGCGGAGTACGAGCGGAAGGCGGCGCGGTCGGTCAGCCGGTCGCGGACGTGGCCAACAAGTTGCTCGCGCTATTGGGGGGGTGAGGACGGGGACCACGTCGGACACTCCGCGCCCCCACCCCCCGGAGGGGACCCCTCAGCGTTTCAGTGTGAACGTGAAGTCGCCGGAGAGCTTTCCGGTCAGCCGCACCGCCGCGACGGCACGCCCCTCCGAGATCAGCCGCTCCACCTCGGCCCGCGAGAGACCGCAGCCTTCGGCGATCAGCCGTACGGGCCGGACCGGTATCCGTGCCGCGAAGCGGACCGAGACGTCCAGGGCCTCCCGGTCCAGGTGAACCGGCCCCCCGGTGTCGAGTCGCCACGCCCCCGCCCAGTCCAGGCCGATGCGGTTGCGGCGCAGTACGGCCGGGTCCTGGAGCAGTTCGGCGGCCAGGGACGGGTCGTTGGCGTGCAGGCGGTCGAGGAGTTCGGGTCGTACGGAACGCACCTGGGTCCGCTCCAGAACCGTGAGGTCGGCCGTCGCCCCGCACGTCGTGCAGAGCGCGAGGAGCCAGACGTCGATGCGTTTGTGGTGGGCGTTGACGCGGAACTTGCCGTTCGGCCGGAAGCGGTCGGACGTGCACGCGTGGCAACGGCGACGGACGAGAGGCAGGCAGGTGGGCATGACCGCCCAGCTGGTGAGCACAGAAGTACACCGGTTTCAGTGAGGAAATCCGCAGCAAAAAGGAGCGCGGCGCACAGGCGCAGCAGAGCTGCACGGCGACGCGCGACAGTTCAGCGCTCGGGAGATCTCACAGGGTGTACAACGGCCGGTCCTTCGCGAGACGACGGGGGACCGGGACACGGTAGCGGCGCACCACGCCGTCGCTCCACCGGTTTTCACACCCTCGCAGCGCCTCGACCGGCGCCCCTGATCCCCTCTCAACACCCTTGACACCACACCCCACTTGACGCCCTACTGGACCCTGCGCAGCGACCTGACAACGTTGTCCGCCCGCCGACGCCGAGCCATGCCCCGCCTGGAGGCCCCCGCATGCAGAGTCCCCGCCCCCTACTGTCGCGCCGGAGAGCGCGCGGCAGAAGTCCGTGGCCGAGACCCCTCGCCACCGTTCCCGTCGCCGCCCTCCTCCTCGTCACCGCCGCCCAGGGCACCGCGACCGCCGCACCCCAACCGGCGCAGAAGAAGCAGGAGTTCAGCTCGTCCTTCGAAGAGGGACAGCCGCGCCCCGACTGGACGGACACCGTCGAGACCACCCCGGACGGCAAGAAGAAGGCCGCCGGGGTGGACGGCGCGTTCAGCGGCGGGTTTCCGGGCGATGTCACCGACCGGGTGAGCGAGGTGCGCGCGAGCGACGAGAACGCCGGCTCAGGCGAGGTGAAGGAAAACCTCATCGACGGCGAGTCGAGCACCAAGTGGCTGGCGTTCGCCGCGAAGAGCTGGGTGGAGTACGACCTGGCGGAGCCCGTCAAGGTCCGCAAGTACGCCCTGACTTCGGCCAACGACCACGCCGAGCGCGACCCCAAGGACTGGGTCCTGAAGGGCTCCGCCGACGGCAAGGAGTGGAAGACCCTCGACACCCGCTCCGGGGAAACCTTCGGCAAGCGCTTCGAGAGGAAGACGTACGACGTCGCGGGCGACACCGCGTACGCGCACTACCGCCTCGACATCACCGCCAACAACGGGGCGGAGGACGCCACTCAACTCGCCGACCTGCAGATCTCCGACGGCAGTACGGGCGGGCCCGCGCCCGAGGACATGGTCTCCGCGGTCCACCGCGGCCCGAGCGGCTCGCCGACCGCGAAGCCCGGTGCCGGGTTCACGGGCAAGCGGGCGCTGCGCTACGCCGGTACGCACCAGGCGGACGGCCACGCGTACTCGTACAACAAGGTCTTCGACGTGGACGTCGAGATCGCGCGCGACACCGAGCTGTCGTACCTCGTGTTCCCGGCGATGCCCGAGCCCGCGCCCGATCTGAGCTATGCGGCGACGCACGTCTCGGTGGACCTGGCGTTCACGGACGGCACATATCTGAGCGACCTCAAGGCCACCGACAAACATGGTGGGTTGCTCACTCCGCAGGGGCAGGCGGCGGCGAAGCGCCTCTACGTGAACCAGTGGAACCATGTCGCCTCCGAGCTCGGGCGGGTCGCCGCGGGCAAGACCGTCGACCGGATCCTGGTGGCGTACGACTCCCCGAAGGGGCCGTCGAAGTTCCAGGGCTGGGTGGACGACGTGAACCTGAAGCGGGTGCCGCCGTCGCAGCCGAAGGCGCACCCCTCGGACTACGCGTCCACGATCCGCGGCACCAACTCCAGCGGCGGCTTCTCGCGCGGCAACACCTTCCCGGCGACGGCCGTCCCGCACGGCTTCAACTTCTGGACGCCGGTGACCAACGCGGGCTCGCTGAGCTGGCTGTACGACTACGCGCGCGGCAACAACGAGGACAACCTGCCGACGCTGCAGGCGTTCAGCGCGAGCCATGAGCCGAGCCCGTGGATGGGCGAGCGGCAGACGTTCCAGGTCCTTCCGTCGGCGGCCGGGGGCACGCCCGACCTGGACCGCAAGAAGCGGGCGCTCGCGTTCAGGCACGAGAACGAGACGGCCCGCCCGCACTACTACGGCGTCGAGTTCGAGAACGGCATCGAGGCCGAGATGACGCCGACGGACCACGCGGCGATGATGCGCTTCACCTACCCCGGCGACGACACGAGCGTCCTGTTCGACAACGTCAACGACAAGGCGGGCCTGAGCCTCGACAAGGAGAAGGGGATCGTCACCGGCTACTCGGACGTCAAGAGCGGCCTGTCGACGGGCGCGACGCGGCTGTTCGTGTACGGGGCCTTCGACAAGCCGGTGAAGAGCGGTGACGCGAGCGGCGTGAAGGGCCATCTGCGCTTCGACGCGGGCAAGGACCGTACGGTCACCCTGCGCCTGGCCACGTCCCTCATCTCCGTCGACCAGGCGAAGGCCAACCTGGACCGGGAGATCCCGGCGGGCACGTCCTTCGAGCGCGTCAAGTCCAAGGCCCAGGCGCAGTGGGACGCGCTGCTCGGCAAGGTGGAGGTCGAGGGCGCCACGGAGGACCAGCTGACGACGCTGTACTCCGGCCTCTACCGCCTCTACCTGTACCCCAACTCGGGCCACGAGAAGGTGGTGCAGAAGGACGGCTCCACGAAGACGCAGTACGCCTCCCCGTTCTCGAAGCAGACCGGGCCCGACACCCCGACGCACACCGGGGCGAAGATCGTCGACGGCCAGGTGTACGTCAACAACGGCTTCTGGGACACGTATCGCACGACCTGGCCCGCCTACTCGTTCCTCACGCCGAAGAAGGCGGGCGAGCTGGTCGACGGGTTCGTGCAGCAGTACAAGGACGGCGGCTGGATCTCCCGCTGGTCCTCGCCGGGCTACGCGGACTTGATGACCGGCACGTCCTCCGACGTGGCCTTCGCCGACGCGTACGTGAAGGGCGTGGACTTCGACGAGAAGTCCGCGTACGACGCCGCGCTGAAGAACGCGACGGTGGTGCCGCCGAGTTCGGGCGTGGGCCGCAAGGGCATGGAGACCTCGCCGTTCCTCGGCTACGCGTCCACGGAGACGCACGAGGGCCTGTCCTGGTCCCTGGAGGGCTACCTCAACGACTACGGCATCGGGAAGATGGGCCAGGCCCTCTACAAGAAGACCGGTGAGAAGCGGTACAAGGAGGAGTCGGAGTACTTCTTCAACCGGGCCCGCAACTATGTCGAGCTGTTCGACGCCAAGGCCGGTGCGGGGCACGGGAGTTCAGGCAGTCCGGGCTTCTTCCAGGGCCGTGACCTGAAGGGCGACTGGCGCGTGGAGTCGTCGAAGTACGACCCGCGCGTGTGGGGCTACGACTACACGGAGACCAACGGCTGGGGCTACGCCTTCACCGCTCCGCAGGACTCGCGCGGCCTCGCGAACCTGTACGGCGGCCGGTCCGGCCTGGGCAAGAAGCTCGACACGTACTTCGACACCCCGGAGACGGCGTCCCCGGAGTTCACGGGTTCGTACGGCGGGGTCATCCACGAGATGACGGAGGCCCGTGACGTGCGGATGGGCATGTACGGGCACAGCAACCAGGTCGCGCACCACGCCACGTACATGTACAACGCGGCCTCGCAGCCGTGGAAGACGCAGGAGAAGGTCCGCGAGGTGCTGTCCCGGCTCTACACCGGCAGCGAGATCGGCCAGGGCTACCACGGCGACGAGGACAACGGCGAGCAGAGCGCCTGGTATCTGTTCTCCTCGCTCGGCTTCTACCCGCTGGTGATGGGCAGCGGCGAATACGCCATCGGCTCCCCGCTGTTCACCAAGGTCACGGTGCGTCTGGACGGCGGGAGGAAGCTGGTCGTGAAGGCCCCGAAGAACAGCGCGGAGAACATCTACGTGCAGGGCCTGAAGGTCAACGGCAAGCGCTGGACGTCGACGGCCCTGCCGCACGAGGAGATCGCGCGCGGCGGCACCCTGGAGTTCGACATGGGCCCGAAGCCGTCGAAGTGGGGCACGGGCAAGGACGCCGCGCCGGTCTCCCTCACCCAGGACGACAAGGTGCCCTCGCCCCGCAAGGACGCGACGAAGAGCGAGGGGCCGCTCTTCGACAACTCCTCGAAGACCGACGCACAGGTGGCCTCGGTGAACCTGCCGCTCTCCGGTGAGACGCGTGCCGTGCAGTACACGCTGACATCGGCGGACCGCGCGAAGGCCCCGGACGGCTGGGTGTTGGAGGGCTCGGCGGACGGCGACAAGTGGAAGGTGCTCGACCGGCGGGACGGGCAGTCCTTCCAGTGGGACCACCAAACGCGGGTGTTCTCCGTGTCCGATCCCGGTACGTACCGCCACTATCGGCTCGTTCCGAAGGGAGCTGCGACACTTGCGGAGGTGGAGTTGATCTCGTGATCCCGTGACCGAGCTCTGCTCCCCGTGCCGGGTCCCGTGTATGTCGGGGCCCGGCACGGCCGTTCGGCGCGAACGGTGCGGACAGGAAGGGCAGTTGGAGAGCGATGAGCAGCAGTTCCGGGTCAGGATCGGAGGGCCCCGGGGGCGCGCCCCCGACCCTCATAGCCCCGCCGCGGCCGGACGCTCCCCCGCCGCCGCGGCTGCCCCTGATCACCCGTGCCGGGCGCGCCCTGCGCCGGGGCTGCACCACCGTGCTGCACGCCGGTGAGTGGCTGCGCGGACTGCGCGGCCGGACGCTCGCCGGTGCCGTACTCCTCGCCGCCTGCGGGCAGATGGTGCTGATGGCGCTGCTGACCCGGGAGGTTCCCGAGGTCGCGGCCTCCTACCCGGACCTGCGCGTCCCCGGCCTGTGGCTGCTGCTCATCACCCTGGTGCTGCTCGTCGGCCATCTGCTGCTCGGCGTCACCACGGTCGTGCTGGCGCGCGCCCTCGGCGGCCGCGGCGGCCTGCACCGCACGCCCGCCGTCCTGGCCGTCCTGGCGCCGCTCTCCTCGCTGCCGCTGCTGCTCGGCGCGTTCGTGGCGGCGCCCGACAGCACGCTGGTGCGGGTGCTTCAGGTCGGCGGCCTGGTGGTGCTCGCCGCCCAGCTCACCCGGCACATCAAGCGCACCCAGGACATGCTGTGGGGCCGCGCCCTCCTGTCCGTGTCCCTGGCCCTCCTCGGCGAGTGGCAGCTGGCGCACGCCGCGGTGGTGCAGGCGGGGGTGCATGCGGGGATGCTGTGAGGCGCGTACGGGGGGGGTGCCGCACCCCGCGCGCCCGCACCCCGCGTGGCCCCGGGCGCCCGCGCCCCCTGGGCGAGCCCTGTTAACCTGCCTCGCATGGGTATCTCCGTGACCAAGTGACTCCAGGTGCCGTCCTCGTACGGCACGGAAGCGTCCTGACTTCCGTCACCCCCGCCGCCGTGCGCGCGGGGTCACTTGGAGTACCCCTTCATGAACACCTTTCGGACCAGCAGCCCGGTGCGTCGCCGTACGCCCGCGCTGGCGCTCCTCTCGCTGCTCCAGTTCCTGATCGCCGTCGACGTCACGGTCGTGAACGTCGCGCTGCCGTCCATCGGCGCCGAGTTCGGGGCGGACGCCGCGTCGCTCTCCTGGGTCGTCACCGGCTACACCCTGGTCGGGGGCGGCCTGTTGCTGCTCGGCGGGCGGGTCACCGATCTGCTCGGGCGGCGGCGGATGTTCCTGCTCGGCGCCGCCCTCTTCGCTGCGGCCTCGCTGCTCGCGGGGCTCGCGCCCAACCTGGAGGCGCTGATCGCCGCCCGCTTCGCGCAGGGCGCCGGCGAGGCACTCGCCTCCCCGGCCGCGCTCTCCCTGATCGCGCTGCTCTACCCGGAGCCCGCGGAGCGGGCGAAGGCGCTCGGTATCTGGGGCACGATCTCGGCGGGCGGTCTCGTCGTCGGCGTCCTGCTCTCCGGCGCGCTCACCCAACTCCTGCACTGGCGCTGGATCTTCGGCGTCAACGTCCCCATCACCGCGGTCGTCCTCGCCCTCACGCCCCTGCTCGTACGACCTGACGGGCCGCGGCCCCGCTCCGGGCGCCTGGACGTGCCGGGTGCGGTGCTGCTCACCGCCGGTCCGCTGACGGTCGTGCACGGGGTGATCGAGCGGAACGGGGCGGTGCTCGCGGCGGGTTGCGCGCTGCTCGTCGCGTTCGTCGCCGTCGAGGCCCGTACGAAGTCCCCGCTCGTCCCGCTCGCCTTCTTCGCGCACCGCGCCCGTGCTGTGGCCAACGCGGCGACGGTCCTGCTCAGCGCGGCGCTCTCGACGACGTTCTACCTGCTCACGCTGCAGCTGCAGAACGTGCTCCACCTCACCCCGCTGCAGGCCGGGTTGGCGTATCTGCCGTTCTGCGGGGCGCTGCTCCTCGGCCTCACGCAGGTGTCCCGGCTGATCGGCGCCCTCGGCCTGCGCGGCACCGCGCTCCTCGGGCTCGGGGCGACGGCGGCCGGACTCGCGTGGCTGACCCGGCTGCCGGACGAGGGGAGTTTCGCGGTGGACGTGCTGCCCGGCATGCTCGGCGTGGCCACGGGCATGGGCATCGGCCTGGTCGCCCTGCAGAACGCGGCGCTCCTCGACGTCACCGAGGCGGACGCGGGCACGGCGGCGGGCGTCCAGCGCTCGGTCGACCAGCTCGGCGGCTCGCTCGGCCTCGCGGTTCTGGTGGGCGTGGCCGCCGCGCAGACCGCACCTCAAGTGGCGGGATTCCGGGCGGCGTTCGCGTGGGCGCTGCTCGGGGTGGCGGTCGCCGCCGCGGGTGTGTGGGCGCTCAGGCCGGGCCGGGGAGCCGCTGCGGACCGGTCGTGAACCGCATCGAGCCGATGTCCTCCGCCTCGGCGTGTACCGGCGCGCCGAGGCGCTCGCTCAGCGCGGGCACCAGTTCGTAGAGCCGGATGCGGCCCTCGGGGGTGTACGCGGGCCGGTTCGCGGCGCCGCTCACCTCAGAAGAGGACTCCGGAAAAACGGGCCGGGCCGCACCCGGAGAGTGACTCTCGCGGATGCGGCCCGGCCGCTGCCAGTGGTTCCGCTTACTTGCGGATCAGGCTGCGCAGCACGTACTGCATGATGCCGCCGTTGCGGTAGTAGTCCGCCTCGCCGGGGGTGTCGATGCGGACGACCGCGTCGAACTCCACACCGGTGTCGGTGGTGACCTTGACCGTGGACGGCGTGCTGCCGTTGTTCAGCTCGGTGACGCCCGCGAAGGAGAAGGTCTCCTCGCCGGTGAGACCGAGGGCCTCGGCGGACTGGCCCTCCGGGTACTGCAGCGGCAGGACGCCCATGCCGATGAGGTTCGAGCGGTGGATGCGCTCGTACGACTCGGCGATGACGGCCTTGACGCCGAGGAGCGCGGTGCCCTTGGCGGCCCAGTCACGGGACGAGCCGGAGCCGTACTCCTTGCCGGCCAGGACGACGAGCGGGATGCCCTGGTCGATGTAGTTGCGCGAGGCGTCGTAGATGAACGAAACCGGCGCGTCGCCCTGGGTGAAGTCGCGGGTGAAGCCGCCCTCCGTGCCCGGCGCGATCTGGTTGCGCAGGCGGATGTTGGCGAACGTGCCGCGGATCATGACCTCGTGGTTGCCTCGGCGCGAGCCGTAGGAGTTGAAGTCGCGACGCTCGACGCCGTGCTCCGTGAGGTACTTGCCGGCCGGGGTGTCGGCCTTGATCGCACCGGCCGGGGAGATGTGGTCGGTGGTGACCGAGTCGCCCAGCTTGGCGAGGACGCGGGCGCCCGAGATGTCGGAGACCGGGGTGGTCTCCATCGTCATGCCCTCGAAGTAAGGGGGCTTGCGGACGTACGTCGACTCGGCGTCCCACTCGAAGGTGTTGCCGGTCGGGATCGGCAGCGCCTGCCACTGGGCGTCACCGGCGAAGACGTCGGCGTAGGACTTGTTGAACATGTCCTCGCCGATGGCGTTCGCCACGACGTCGTTGACCTCGGCCTCGGTCGGCCAGATGTCCTCGAGGAAGACCGGCTTGCCGTCCTGGTCCACACCGAGGGCGTCCTTGGTGATGTTCACCTTCATCGAACCGGCGAGGGCGTACGCGACGACCAGCGGCGGGGACGCCAGGTAGTTCATCTTGACGTCGGGGTTGATGCGGCCCTCGAAGTTCCGGTTGCCGGAGAGGACCGAGGTGACGGCGAGGTCGTGGTCGTTGACGGCCTTGGAGACCTCCTCCGGCAGCGGGCCGGAGTTGCCGATGCAGGTGGTGCAGCCGTAACCGACCAGGTTGAAGCCGACCTTGTCGAGGTAGGGGGTCAGGCCCGCCTTGTCGAAGTAGTCGGTGACGACCTTCGAGCCCGGGGCGAGGGTGGTCTTGACCCACGGCTTGCGGGTCAGGCCCTTCTCGACGGCCTTCTTCGCGACGAGCGCGGCGGCGACCATCACGTACGGGTTCGAGGTGTTGGTGCAGGACGTGATCGCGGCGACGGTGACGGCGCCGTGGTCGATCTCGTACGTCGAACCGTCGGGGGCGGTCACGGTGACCGGCTTCGACGGGCCGCCGTTGGGGTGGTTCGCCGGGGCGTCGGAGGCCGGGAAGGACTCGATGCCGGCCTCGTCGGCGGTGCCGACGTAGTTCAGGACGTCCGTCTTGAACTGCTCGGCGGCGTTGGCGAGGACGATGCGGTCCTGCGGGCGCTTCGGACCGGCGATCGACGGGACGACCGTGGAGAGGTCGAGCTCCAGCTTCTCGGAGAAGTCGGGCTCGGCGGCCGGGTCCAGCCAGAGGCCCTGCTCCTTGGCGTAGGCCTCGACGAGCGCGACCTGCTGGGCGTCACGGCCGGTCAGGCGCAGGTAGTTCAGGGTCTCGCCGTCGATCGGGAAGATCGCGGCGGTGGAGCCGAACTCCGGCGACATGTTGCCGATGGTGGCGCGGTTCGCGAGGCTCGTGGCCGCCACGCCCTCGCCGTAGAACTCGACGAACTTGCCGACGACGCCGTGCTTGCGCAGCATCTCGGTGATCGTGAGGACCAGGTCGGTGGCGGTGGTGCCGGGCTTCAGCTCACCGGTCAGCTTGAAGCCGACGACGCGCGGGATGAGCATCGAGACCGGCTGGCCGAGCATCGCGGCCTCGGCCTCGATGCCGCCGACGCCCCAGCCCAGGACGCCCAGGCCGTTGACCATCGTGGTGTGCGAGTCGGTGCCGACCAGGGTGTCGGGGTAGGCCTGGCCACCCCGGACCATGACCGTACGAGCGAGGTGCTCGATGTTGACCTGGTGGACGATGCCGGTGCCGGGCGGGACGACCTTGAAGTCGTCGAACGCGGTCTGGCCCCAGCGCAGGAACTGGTAGCGCTCCTTGTTGCGGCCGTACTCCAGCTCGACGTTCTGGCCGAAGGCGTCCGCCGTGCCGAACTTGTCGGCGATCACGGAGTGGTCGATGACCAGCTCGGCCGGGGAGAGCGGGTTGACCTTCGCCGGGTCGCCGCCGAGCTCCTTGACGGCCTCACGCATGGTGGCGAGGTCGACGACACAGGGAACGCCCGTGAAGTCCTGCATGATCACGCGGGCCGGCGTGAACTGGATCTCCTGGGAGGGCTGGGCCTGCGAGTCCCAGTTGCCGAGGGCACGGATGTGGTCGGCGGTGATGTTGGCGCCGTCCTCGGTGCGGAGCAGGTTCTCCAGAAGGACCTTGAGGCTGTAGGGAAGGCGAGCAGAGCCCTCGACCTTGTCCAGCCTGAAGATCTCGTACGACTCGTCGCCCACGCGCAGCGTGCTGCGGGCGTCGAAGCTGTTCGCCGACACGACAGTCTCCTTCATATATGTGCGCTTTCCACCGCACTGTGCCTACATGCGCCTGACGGCGCGTGGTGCCGCCACACTGGACCGATCCGCTAAGGTAGGGCTAAGTTAGGTAACCCTTACCGAGGGATTGATGTCGGCGTGCGGCTGCGGTGCGCCCCGGCAGATATCTCGATGTCGAGATAACTCTAGTACATGCCGCGGGATCGGTCATGCCCTGCCCCGGCCGGAGGGCACATACCCGTTTCCCGAGGCGCGTCGCACAACCGGGGACGAGACACGCGTCACGCACGCGTGAGCTCGCTCCCTGGATGCGCAACCCCCTGTCACCCCATGCTCTTCGCGCCGTCCAGGGACTCGCGGATGATGTCGGCGTGGCCTGCGTGCTGCGCGGTCTCGGCGGCGATGTGCATCAACACCCGCCGCGCCGACCAGCTGGCGTCCTCCTCGAACCAGGGCGCCTTCGGCAGCGGCCAGGAGACCCCCAGGTCGGGCAGGGTCGAGATCAGCTCGTCGGTACGGGCGGCCACCTTCTCGTACTCGGCGAGGATCCCCGCCAGGCTCTCACCGGGAAGCATCCGGAAGCCCTGGGCGTACGCCTCCACCTGAGCCTCGGTCATGGACCCGAAGTCCCCCATCCCGGACGGGCCGTTCAGGATGAAGCCCACCCAGTTGCGCTCGACCTCGGTGACGTGCTTGACCAGTCCGCCCAGGCACAGCTCGCTGGCCGTGGTGCGCTGCGCGGCCTGCTCGTCGGTCAGATCGCGGGTCGTGAAGCGCACGAAGTGGCGGTTGTGGGCGAGCAGGTCCAGCCAGTCGGCCCGCTCGCCGGTGACGGTGCCCTGGTTCGGCTCGCTCGGCTCGTTCACGGTCATGGTCTCCGCCTTCCGGTACTGCCGTCCGCTGTCGGCCGGTCAGGAGTGACAGTAGGAGCGAAAGAGGTCGGTACCGGTCCTAGTTCCCCAAGGGAACGCGATACGCCCCTTGCACCCCTTGCACCTCTCGCACCGGTTCATCCCAACTATCGCCTGTGCGCGGCACATGTGAGCATCGATCCATGTTCACCGGCTCACACGTGATCCTCTACTCCCAGGACGCCGAGGCCGACCGGGCCTTCCTCCGGGACGTCATCGGCTTCCCGCACGTCGACGCGGGCGGCGGCTGGCTCATCTTCAAGTTGCCGCCCGCCGAGGTGGCCGTCCATCCGACCGACGGCGAACCGAAGCACGAGTTCTATCTGATGTGCGACGACCTGGACGCCACGCTTGCCCGCCTCGGCGAACGCGGCGCCGAGGTCACGCGCCCGGTCGCGGAGGCGCCGTGGGGCAGGCTGACGGCGGTGCGGCTGCCGAGCGGCGCCGAACTCCCGCTGTACCAGCCGCTGCATCCGGTCGCCCACGACCTCTGACCCGGCGTCAACCTCCGGGCTCCCGAACGCGACATGCGACGTCACCCGGATGGACGCACTCCGTTTCTCGTTTATCTCACATCCGATATACGGTCGCGCCATGGCAGACGACTACCTCGTACGCATCGGCAAGCTCATCCGTGACGCCCGTCAACATCGGGGCTGGACACAGTCCCAGCTCGCCGAGGCACTCGGTACCAGCCAGAGCGCTGTGAACCGCATCGAACGCGGTAACCAAAACATCAGTCTTGAGATGATCGCTCGAATCGGTGAAGCACTCGACAGCGAGATCGTCTCTCTGGGCTACGCCGGTCCGATGCATCTGCGCGTCGTCGGCGGCCGCCGGCTCTCCGGCTCCATCGACGTCAAGACGAGCAAGAACGCCTGTGTCGCGCTGCTCTGCGCCTCGCTGCTCAACAAGGGCCGTACGGTGCTGCGGCGCGTGGCCCGTATCGAGGAGGTCTTCCGGATCCTCGAGGTCCTCGGCTCCATCGGCGTGCGCACCCGGTGGATCAACGAGGGCGTCGACCTGGAGATCGTGCCGCCCGCCACGCTCGACCTGGACGCCATCGACGCGGAGGCGGCCCGCCGTACGCGCTCGATCATCATGTTCCTCGGCCCGCTGCTGCACCGCATGGACCACTTCAAGCTGCCGTACGCGGGCGGCTGCGACCTCGGCACGCGGACCGTCGAGCCGCACATGATCGCCCTGCGCCGCTTCGGCCTGGACATCACCGCGACCGAGGGCGTCTACCACGCGGAGGTCCAGCGCACCTCGCCGTCCCGCCCGATCGTGCTGACCGAGCGCGGCGACACCGTGACGGAGAACGCGCTGCTCGCCGCGGCCCGGCACGACGGCGTCACCGTCATCCGCAACGCCTCCTCCAACTACATGGTCCAGGACCTCTGCTTCTTCCTGGAGGCACTCGGCGTCAAGGTCGAGGGCATCGGCACGACGACGCTGACCGTGCACGGCGTGCACACCATCGACGTGGACGTGGACTACTCCCCCTCCGAGGACCCGGTCGAGGCGATGAGCCTGCTCGCCGCCGCCGTCGTCACGGAGTCCGAACTCACCATCCGGCGCGTGCCGATCGAGTTCATGGAGATCGAGCTGGCGGTCCTGGAGGAGATGGGCCTCGACACCGACCGCTCCGCCGAGTACGCCGCCGACAACGGCCGCACCCGCCTGGTGGACCTGACCGTGCGCCCCTCCAAGCTGGAGGCGCCGATCGACAAGATCCACCCGATGCCGTTCCCGGGCCTGAACATCGACAACGTCCCGTTCTTCGCGGCCATCGCGGCCGCCGCCCAGGGCAAGACCCTCATCCACGACTGGGTCTACGACAACCGCGCGATCTACCTCACCGACCTCAACCGCCTCGGCGGCCGCCTCCAACTCCTGGACCCGCACCGGGTGTTGGTCGAGGGCCCGACCCGCTGGCGCGCCGCCGAGATGATGTGCCCACCGGCCCTGCGCCCGGCCGTGGTCGTCCTGCTCGCGATGATGGCGGCGGAGGGCACGTCGGTACTGCGCAACGTGTACGTCATCAACCGCGGCTACGAGGACCTGGCGGAGCGGCTCAACTCCGTGGGGGCGCAGATCGAGACGTTCCGGGACATCTGAGCCCCAGGGCCTGGCCTTCGACGAGGAGGGGCGGGGCGCACGCCGGGTGCGCTCCGCCCCTCACGCGTGCTTCCGCCCCGCGCGACCTCTCCGTCCCCGGTTTCCTTCGTAGGTCTGGACCAGACTCTTGCCCCGGCGTGGGCGCAGCCCTCAAGCTCCCCTCATGGAGCTTGAGTTGCGTCACCTCAAGACGATCCGGGCCATCGCCGACGCGGGCAGTCTCACCCGGGCGGCCACCGCTCTCGGGCTCGCCCAGCCCGCGCTCAGTACGCAGCTGAAACGCATCGAACGGGCCCTCGGCGGGCCGCTGTTCGAGCGTGGGCGGCAGGGTGTGCGGACGACCGCGCTCGGGGAGCTGGTGCTCGCGCGGGCCCGGATCGTGCTGCCCGCGGTGAGCGAGCTGCAGCAGGAGGCCGTGCGGTTCGCGCGGACCTGGGACCGGCCGGGCGAGCTGACCATCGGCGGTACGCACGGGCCGTTGCTCGGCGGGCTCGTGGACCGGCTCGCGGACTCGGCGCCGGGGCTGCGGGTGTCGACGCGTACGTCGTGGTCGGAGCGGGAGATCGCCGAGTACGTGGTGGCGGGGCGGCTCGACTTCGCGCTGATCGGGGCCTGCGGGGTCGCGCCGCCGCCCGGTGGCGGGACGTTGGTGTGGCGGGAGGTGGCCGTGGACCCGGTGTTCGTGATGCTCGCCGAGAGCCATCCGCTGGCCGGCCGGAGCGAGGTCGAGCTGGCCGAGCTGGCCGCGGAGGACTGGACGGACGTACCGGGCGACGGCTGCTTCGCCGACTGCTTCGCCGCCGCCTGCGCCCGCGCGGGGTTCACACCCGCCGGGGTGTACGAGACGGACACCGCGTCCTGCGTGCATCTGGTGCAGGTCGGGCGGGCGGTGGGACTGTGCCGGGCGACGTTCCCGACCACGCCCGGGATGGTCACGCGGCCGCTCGCCGGGTCGCCGCTGACCTGGCGGCATCTGCTCGGCTGGCATCCGGCGGCGCAGCCCGCGCAGCTCGCCTCGTCGGTGTTCACGCAGACCTGCGCCGCGCATGCGACCGCCGCCGCGCGCAGCGACAGCTACACGGCCTGGCTGACCCGCCCGGACGGCCGGGACCGGGGGCATAACACCGGGCAGAGGGTCAACTGACAGCTCCCGGCGCTTGGCCGGGGCTCCTAGGTTTCGGCACGTCCCCCACCGATTCCGAGGAGAGTCCCCATGCTCCGCAGACACACCATGGCCGCGTGTGCCGCCCTCGTCACGGTCGGCGCGCTCGCCCTCGCCGGTCCGGCCACCGCTCAGCCCGATCCGGTATCCGCCGCGCCCTCCGCCGCCGACACCCAGAACGTCGACCGCACCTCCCCCGCCGTACTGGACGCGATGAGCCGCGACCTCGGCCTGACCCGTACGCAGGCCGAGGACCGGCTCGTCAACGAGGCCGAGGCGGGCGCCACTTCGAGTCGGCTGCGGTCCGCCCTCGGCGGCGACTTCGCGGGCGCCTGGGTGTCCGGCGCCGACTCCGCGCGCCTGACCGTGGCGACCACCGACCCCGCCGATGTGCGGGCCATCACCGCGCAGGGCGCACGGGCCGAGGTCGTCCGGCACGCGCTGGGCGACCTGGACGCCGCGAAGGCCAGGCTCGACAAGGCGGCCCGTGCGAGCGTCACGCGGGACGCGCCCGTCTGGTACGTGGACGTGCGGTCCAACTCCGTGGTCGTCCAGGCCGTTCGGGCCGAAGCCGCCGAGAAGTTGCTTGCCGCGGCGGAGGTGAAGCCCTCGATGGCGCGGATCGACTCGACCACGCAGCGGCCGCGCGCGCTGTACGACCTGCGGGGCGGCGACGCGTACTACATGAACGGCAGCGGGCGCTGCTCGGTCGGGTTCCCGGTCACCAGGGGCGGCCAGCAGGGCTTCGCCACGGCGGGCCACTGCGGCCGGCCGGGGACGACGACCAGCGGCTACAACCAGGTCGCACAGGGCACGTTCCAGGCGTCCACGTTCCCCGGCCGGGACATGGCATGGGTGGCGGCCAACTCGCAGTGGACCGCGACGCCTTACGTGAAGGGGCAGGGCGGCGCGAACGTCCGGGTGACCGGGTCGACGCAGCAGCCGGTGGGCGCGTCCATCTGCCGTTCGGGCTCGACCACGGGCTGGCACTGCGGCACGATCCAGCAGCACAACACGAGCGTCACGTACCCGGAGGGAACGATCAGCGGGGTCACGCGCACCTCGGTGTGCGCCGAGCCGGGTGACTCCGGTGGCTCGTACATCTCGGGCAGCCAGGCGCAGGGGGTGACGTCGGGCGGCTCGGGCAACTGCCGCTCGGGCGGTACGACGTTCCACCAGCCGATCAATCCGTTGCTGCAGGCGTATGGGTTGACGCTCAGCACGAGTTGACGGGTCCGAGGGGCTGAATTGGGCTGAATTTGAGCCCCTCCGGCGATTGAGGAGCGGGGGTTCCGGGGGCGGAGCCCCCGCTCACTACTGCAGCACCGCCACCCCGTCCAGCTCCACCAAGCACTCCTCGTCCCACAACCGCACCGCCCCGATGACCGCCATCGCGGGATACTCGCGGCCCGCCAACCTCCGCCAGATGCGGCCGAGTTCGGGGGCGTGGACGCGGTAGTCCGCGACGTCTGTGGCGTAGACCGTGACGCGGGCCAGGTCGGCGGGGGTGCCGCCCGCCGCGCTGAGGGCGGCCAGCAAGTTGGTGAGTGCGCGCTCGAACTGCTCCGGGAGCGTGCCGGGTACGGGCTTGCCGTCGGGGTCGAGGGCCGTCTGGCCGGCGAGGAAGACGAGGCGGGAGCCGGTGGCGGTGACGGCGTGGGAGAAGCCGGTGGGCGGGGAGAGTTCGGTGGGGTTGACGCGTTCCAGGCTCACTCGGCGGCCTCCTCGTCGAGCTGCGCGTACAGCTCCTTGGCGATGATGGTGCGCTGGACCTCCGTGGCGCCCTCGTAGATGCGCGGGGCGCGGACCTCGCGGTAGAGGTGTTCGAGCAGATGGCCGCGCTGCAGGGCGCGGGCGCCGTGGAGTTGGACGGCCGCGTCGACGACCTGCTGTGCGGTCTCGGTGGCGAGGAGTTTCGCCATGGCTGCACGGCGGGGCACATCCGGATCGCCGCGGTCGTACGCGGCGGCGGCCGCGTACACGAGGAGTCGGGCCGCCTCGGTGCGGGTGGCGAGTTCGGCGACCTGGTGGGCCACCGACTGCAGGTCCTTCAACGTGCCGCCGAACGCCCGGCGTTGGGACGTATGGGAGAGGGTCGCGTCCAGGGCGGCCTGCGCCATCCCGACCGCGAACGCGCCGACGCTCGGCCGGAACAGGTTGAGCGTGCCCATCGCGACGCGGAAGCCGCGGTCGACCTCGCCGATCAGGTCGTCGCGGCTCACCCGCACGCCGTCGAAGGCGAGAGCGCCGATGGGGTGCGGGGAGATCATGTCGAGCGGGGTGCCGGTGAGGCCGGGGCGGTCCGCGGGGACGAGGAAGGCCGAGACGCCTCGGGCGCCCGCGCCCGGCGTGGTGCGGGCGAAGACGGTGTAGAAGTCGGCCTCGGGGGCGTTGGAGATCCAGCACTTCTCGCCGGTGAGCCGCCAGCCGTCCGCGGACCCGTGCCCAGCCCCGGACCCGGACCCTGCCCCTGTGTCCCGCTCCGCCGCCAGCGCGAGCGCCGCCGCGTCCGAACCCGCGTCCGGCTCGCTCAGCGCGAAGGCCGCGACCGCGCTCCCCTCTCTGACCTGCGGCAACCAGCGGGCGCGCTGGGCGGGCGAGCCGTGCGCGTGCACCGGGTGCGCGCCCAGGCCCTGCAGCGCGAGCGCGGTCTCGGCCTCCGTGCAGCCGTACGCGAGGGACTCGCGCATCAGGCACAGTTCGAGTGAGCCGGAGCTGAACAGCCGTTCCAGCAGGCCGAGTTCGCCGAGCGCCCGGACCAGCGGGCGGTTGATGCGGCCCGGCTCCCCGACCTCGGCCAGCGGCCGCAGGCGCTCGGCGGCCAGGGCGCGCAGCTCGGCACACCACTGGAGTTCCTTCGGATCGAGCGCGAATTCTGACACCGGCACGCCTCCTTGCAGCGGAGTTATCGCGATGCGTTGACTGTCGTCACCAACACGATACGCTCGATGGGCGACGCCACCACCGTCCTCGGCACTTCTGAGGGGCGCACGATGGAGCTGACAACCTCGGCCCACGCCGACACCTTCCCCCGCGACCACCTTCCCCCGCACGACCAGTGGCCGCACCTGGACTTCGGACTGCCCGAGCTGCAGTACCCGGAGCGACTGAACAGCGCGACCGAACTCCTGGACCGCACGGTGGACCGCCTCGGCGCGGACCGCCCCGCGTTCCGCACGCCGACCGGCGAGATCTGGTCGTACGGCGAACTCCAGGACCGGGTGGACCGCATCGCGCGGGTGCTCACCGGCGAGCTCGGTGTGCGGCCCGGCAACCGCGTGCTCCTGCGCGGGCCGACGACGCCCTGGCTCGCGGCCTGCTGGCTGGCCGTCCTGAAGGCGGGCGCGGTCGCCGTCACCGTGCTCGCGCAGCAGCGGGCCGCCGAGCTGGCCACGGTCTGCGAGATCGCCCGGGTCGAGCACGCGCTGTGCGATGCCCGGCACGTCGAGGACCTGGCCAGGGCGGAGGTCCCCGGGTTGCGGATCACGCCGTTCGGTGGTGAGGGCCCGGACGACCTCGGGCAGCGCGCGGCCCGGCAGGAGGGCGGTTTCACCGCGGTGGACACGGCCGCGGACGACGTGGCCCTGATCGCGTTCACCAGCGGCACGACCGGCCGGCCCAAGGGCTGTATGCACTTCCACCGGGACGTCCTCGCGATCGCCGACACCTTCTCGCTGCACGTCCTGCGGCCCGCCCCGGACGACGTCTTCGCGGGCAGCCCGCCGCTCGGCTTCACGTTCGGGCTCGGCGGTCTGGTGATCTTCCCGATGCGGGTGGGCGCCTCGACGCTGCTGCTCGAACAGGCGGGCCCCAAGCAGCTGTTGCCCGCGATCGCCGAGCACCGGGTGTCGGTCCTGTTCACGGCGCCGACCGCGTATCGCGCGATCCTCGACGAGGTCTCCGCGTACGACATCTCCTCGCTGCGGCGCTGCGTCTCGGCGGGCGAGAACCTGCCCGAGGCGACCTGGGACGCGTGGCGGGAGCGGACCGGGCTGCGGATCATCAACGGCATCGGCGCCACGGAGCTGCTTCACATCTTCATCTCCGCCGCCGACGACGCGATCCGCCCCGGCCGCACCGGCCTTCCCGTGCCGGGCTGGCAGGCGCGGATCGTCGACGGGCAGGGGAAGCCCGTGCCGGACGGCGAGCCCGGTCTGCTCGCGGTGCGCGGCCCGGTCGGCTGCCGCTATCTCGCCGACCCGCGCCAGCAGGAGTACGTGCGCGACGGCTGGAACCTCACCGGGGACACGTACGTCCGCGAGCCGGACGGCTACTTCCGGTACGTGGCCCGCGCGGACGACATGATCATCTCGGCCGGGTACAACATCGCGGGCCCCGAGGTCGAGGACGCGCTCCTTCGCCACCCGGACGTCGTGGAGGCCGCGGTGGTGGGCCGGCCGGACGAGCTGCGCGGGCAGAGCGTCGTCGCCCATGTGGTGCTGCGGGACGGAGTGCCGCGCACGGACGCGACCGTCGCGCTGCTGCGGGACTTCGTGAAGGCCGAGCTGGTGCCGTACAAGTGCCCGCGCGAGATCGTCTTCCCGGACGCGCTCCCGCGCACGCCCACGGGGAAGCTGCAGCGCTTCCGGCTGCGGTCGCCCTGATCCGGGTCCTGTCCCGTTCCGGAACACCGGGTTCTAGAGTGATCACGTGGCAGAGCTGCACACTCCACGGTCCCTGATCGTCACGTACTACGGCGCGTACGGCCGTCGCACGCCGGGTCCCGTACCGGTGGCCGAACTGATCCGGCTGCTCGGTGCGGTCGGCGTCGACGCGCCGTCCGTGCGCTCCTCGGTGTCCCGGCTCAAGCGGCGCGGCCTCCTGGAGCCGCAGCGCACGGCCGACGGCGCCGCCGGGTACGCCCTGTCCGCGGACGCCCGCCAGCTCCTGGACGACGGCGACCGGCGGATCTACCCGCACGAGCAGCCGCGGGGCGACGAAGGCTGGGTGCTCGCGGTGTTCTCCGTACCGGAGTCGGAGCGGCAGAAGCGGCACGTGCTGCGCTCCCGGCTCACCGGCCTCGGCTTCGGCACGGCCGCGCCCGGCGTGTGGATCGCCCCCGCCAGGCTCTACGAGGAGACCCGGCACACCCTGGAGCGGCTCCAACTCTCCGCGTACGTCGACCTGTTCCGCGGCGAGCACCTCGGGTTCGCCGCGACGGCCGACGCGGTGGCGCGCTGGTGGGACCTCGCGGCCCTCGCCGAGCGGCACGAGCGGTTCCTCGCGGCGCACGAGCCGGTCCTGCACGCCTGGCAGTCGCACGGCGACACCCCGCCGGAGGCGGCGTACCGCGACTATCTCCTGGCCCTGGACACCTGGCGCCACCTGCCGTACGTCGATCCGGGCCTGCCCGCGCCGCTGTTGCCGCCCCACTGGCCGGGCGAGCGGTCGGCGCGGGTCTTCGCGGCCCTGGACGCGCGGCTGCGGGAGCCGGGGGCGGCGTTCTGCAACTTCCCTGCGGAAACGGAGAGTTGAGGCCGGATCCCGCGCCGGTGGCGCGGGACCCCGGTCAGCTCGGGCTCAGCCGGCGACCTTCCACACCAGCGGCTTCTGGCCCTCGATGTCGGCGCCCCAACGCACGTACAGCGGCTTGCCCTCGGGTGCGACGAAGATGTCGCAGGGCCGGTCCGTGGTGCCCTTCTTGAACTGGCCGGACGGGACGTTCTTGTCCACGCCGGGGCACTTGGCGAAGTCGTCGAGCATGTTGATGCCCTGGGCGGGCTGACCGGGACCGGTGAGCGCGTCGTCCTCGTTGCCCCAGGCCGGGATCCACGGCTCGGCGCCGCCCTTCGAGGTGAAGGACATCGTGACGTAGTACGGGACCATGCCCTCGGTCTCGACGCCCTTCAGGTCGAAGCTCTTGAAGTCGCCCCAGGAGCCCTTGACGGTCTTCTCCGGCTTGATCTCCAGCTGCGTCGACTCGCCGTCGTCCTCGAACGACACCTCGGCGGACTCGCTCGGGTCCATCGCCTGGGCGAGCCCGTCGTCCTCGGCGGCGCCCGCGTCACCGGCACCGCCCGAGCCGCCCGTCGTGCCCTCGCCGGTGGTGGACTCGGAGGACTCGCTCGACGGGGCGGTGGGCGCGCCCATCGGGTCCTCGTCGTTGTTGCACGCCGTCAGAGCGAGCGTCAGGACGGCCGCCGCCGCGATCGCCCGGGCGGTGGTGTTCGTACGCATACGACTGTTCCCCCATGCTTGTTGTGCTCATTGCAAAATAGCCAGACGACTGTAACGTGCCTGGTGGCGACGGCAGTCAGGGGGGTTCGGCCGTCGCGGTTCAGTCCAGGGTGAGCCGTGGTTTCGGTCCGTCCGTGCGGCCGGTCTGGGGGCGGCGGCTGCCCGCGCGGTACTGCGCCGGCCACTGGACGCCCGGCCCCGTGTAGCCCTGCTCCGCGGCGGCGTGCAGGGTCCAGTGCGGGTCGTAGAGGTGCGGCCGGGCGAGGGCGCACAGGTCCGTACGGCCCGCCAGGATCAGGGAGTTGACGTCGTCCCAGGACGAGATCGCCCCGACCGCGATCACCGGGATTCCGGCCTCGCCGCGGATCCGGTCGGCGTACGGGGTCTGGTACGAGCGGCCGTACGCGGGCTGCTCGTCGGCGACGACCTGGCCGGTCGAGACGTCCACCGCGTCGGCGCCGTGGGCGGCGAAGGCGCGCGCGACGGCCACGGCGTCCTCGGCGGTGGTGCCGCCCTCGGCCCAGTCGGTGGCGGAGATCCGGACGGTCATGGGCCGCTCGTCCGGCCATACCTCCCGTACGGCGTCGAAGACTTCGAGGGGGAAGCGCAGCCGGTTCTCCAGGGAGCCGCCGTACGCGTCGGTGCGCAGGTTGGTGAGCGGGGAGAGGAAGCCGGAGAGCAAGTAGCCGTGGGCGCAGTGGAGTTCGAGGAGATCGAAGCCCGCGTCCGCCGCGTACCGGGCCGCCTGCGTGAACTCCTCGCGGATCAGCGGCAGTTCGGCAGTGGTCAGCTCGCGCGGGACCTGGTTGACGCCCGGGCGGTACGGGAGCGGGGACGGCGCGACCACGGGCCAGTTGCCCTCGTCGAGCGGGTCGTCGATGCCCTCCCACATCAGCTTGGTGGAGCCCTTGCGGCCGCTGTGGCCGAGCTGCAGGCCGATGGCGGTGCCCGGCGCCTGAGTATGGACGAAGCCGGTGATGCGGCGCCAGGCGTCGGCCTGTTCGGCGTTCCACAGTCCGGCACAGCCCGGTGTGATGCGGCCCTCGGGGCTGACGCACACCATCTCGGTCATGACGAGTCCGGCGCCGCCGAGTGCGCGGGCGCCGAGGTGGACGAGGTGGAAGTCGCCGGGCACCCCGTCCACGGCGGAGTACATGTCCATCGGCGAGACGACGACGCGGTTGCGCAGTTCGAGGGCGCCCAGCCGCAGCGGCGTGAACATGGGCGGCGTCCCGGGCGGGCAGCCGAACTCGTCCTCCACCTTGCGCGTGAACTCCGCGTCCCGGAGCCGCAGGTTGTCGTGCGTGACCCGGCGGCTGCGGGTCAGCAGGTTGAAGGCGAACTGCCGCGGCGGCTGGTCGACGTACCGGCCGATCTCCTCGAACCACTGCAGGCTCGCGCGGGCGGCGCGCTGCGTGGAGGCGACCACGGGGCGCCGCTCGGCCTCGTACGCGGCGAGGGCCTCGGGCAGCGTGGGCTGCTCCTCGACGCAGGCGGCGAGGGCGAGCGCGTCCTCGACGGCGAGCTTGGTGCCGGAGCCGATGGAGAAGTGCGCGGTGTGCGCGGCGTCCCCGAGCAGCACGCGATTGCCGTACGACCAGCGCTCGTTGACGACCGTGCGGAAGGTGGTCCAGTTGGAGTTGTTGGAGCGCAGCGGACGCCCTTCGAGGGCGTCGGCGAAGAACTTCGCGCACCGCTCGACGGACTCCGCCTCGCCGAGCCCGTCGAACCCGGCGGCCCGCCAGACCTCTTCGCGCATCTCGACGATGACGGTGGAGGAGCCCGGTCCGGTGGCGGATCCGGCCTCGTACGGGTAGCCGTGCAGCTGCATCACGCCGTGCTCGGTCTCGGCGATCTCGAAGCGGAAGGCGTCGAAGGCGAAGTCCGCGGCCAGCCAGATGTACCGGCAGTGGTGCTCCTCGATCCGCGGGCGGAACACCTCGGCGTGTGCCGTACGGGTCGCGCTGTGTACGCCGTCGGCGGCGATGACCAGGTCGTACGCGCTGCTCAGCGTTTCCGCGGGCGGGGCTTCGGTGGAGAAGCGGAGCTCGACGCCGAGTTCGCGGCAGCGGGCGTGCAGGAGTTGGAGGAGCCGGCGGCGGCCGAGTGCGGCGAAGCCGTGGCCGCCGGAGGTGTGGTGCCGGCCGCGGTGCACGATGTCGATGTCGTCCCAGCGGACGAACTCGGCCTGCAGCGCGGCGTAGACGGCGGGGTCGGCGTGCTCGATGCCGCCGAGGGTCTCGTCGGAGAGGACGACGCCGAAGCCGAAGGTGTCGTCGGGCGCGTTCCGCTCCCACAGGGTGATCTCGCGGGCCGGGTCGAGGCGTTTGAGCAACGCCGCCGCGTAGAGCCCGCCGGGTCCGCCACCGATGACGGCGACACGCAGAGCCGCCATGGTCAGCGCCCCTGCCACTTGGGGGCGCGCTTCGCGGTGAACGCCGCGTGGAACTCGGCGTAGTCCGCGCCGTTCATCAGATGCGCCTGGGTGGCCGCGTCCATCTCGACGGCGGCGGCGAGCGGCATGTCGAGCTCGGCGGTGAGCAGCGCCTTGGTCTGCGCGTACGCGAGGGCGGGGCCTTCGGCGAGGCGGTGGGCGAGTTCCTGGGCGCGGGCGTCGACGTGGCCCTCCTCGGTCAACTCGCTGATGAGACCGATGCGTTCGGCCTCGGCGGCGCGCACGGTGTCGCCGAGCATGAGGAGGCGCGTGGCGTGGCCGAGGCCGACGACGCGGGGCAGCAGATACGCGGCGCCCATGTCGCCGCCGGAGAGGCCGACGCGGGTGAAGAGGAACGCGAAGCGGGCCGTGGGGTCGGCGATCCGGAAGTCGGCGGCGAGCGCGAGCACCGCCCCGGCTCCGGCGGCCACACCGTGCAGGGCGGCGATCACCGGGAAGGGGCACTCGCGCAGGGCGCGTACGACCTGGCCGGTCATGCGGTTGAAGTCGAGGAGCTGGGAGGTGTCCATGGCGAGGGTGGCGCCGATGATCTCGTCGACGTCACCGCCGGAGCAGAAGCCGCGCCCCTCCCCGGCGAGCACGAGGGCGCGCACGGACTTCTCCCGGGAGAGTTCGGCGAGCAGATCGCGCAGGTCGGCGTAGGCGCCGAAGGTGAGCGCGTTGAGTTTGTCGGGGCGGGCCAGGGTGATGGTGGCGACGCCGCTGTCGTCCGTGTCGAGACGGATGTGCTGCCACTTCGGGGTGCGTGCTGCGGATCCGGTGAAGGGACTCATCGTGCGCGGCCTCCTTCGGCCGTCGTCGGTCACCGTCGGCCGTCGTCGTCGGTCGGGCGTCGGTCGGGAGCCTTGCAAGCCTGCACCGAAGTTATCACTCGTACGTGACTGTCGTCACGGGTGCGCGATAAGCCTGCGCGACAGGTCGTCCGCGCGCGCCGCCCCGCTCCGCCCCGCTCCGCCCGCCGAAGGTCCCGAATCCTCGGCCCGTACGCCCCCACGAGGCCCCGCACATCGCCTCTGCCGGGGGCCGCTTACCATTCATACGGTTGAAAGCAGGACGACCCGCCCTGCCTCCAGCCGAACGGAACCGCCTTGTACGAGTCACTCGCCCCGCCCGCCCCCTCGTGGCGGATATCGCTTCCGCACACCACGGCGGCCGTCCCCGTGGCCCGTGCCCTGGTCCGTACCGCCCTGCACGAGCTGGACGAGCCCGCCTACTGCGACACCGCCGAGCTGCTCACCGCCGAGCTGGTCGCCAACGCCGTCGAGCACACGGCGGGCCTGCGCCCGATCGAGCTGGTCGTGGAGCTGCTGCCGACCGGCTGCCAGGTCGAGGTGCACGACGCGGACCCGCGTCCGCCCGGCGACCTGGACCCCGCCGCGCCGCTCGACGAGCCGGACCCCTGGCAGGAGCACGGCCGCGGCCTGCTGCTCATCCGCGCCCTGAGCCAGGACTGCGGCCACCGCACGACGGCCTCGGGCAAGGCGGTGTGGTTCACGCTGGGGGCACGCGGCGGGGGCCACTGAGCGGCGGCGCACCGTACGCAGCCCGCCCGTACGTGCCCCGGTACGCAGCCAGCCCGCCCGTGCGCATCCCCGTGCGCGTCAGACCAGGGTCGCGACCATCACGGCCTTGATCGTGTGCAGCCGGTTCTCCGCCTCGTCGAAGACGACGGAGTGCTCCGACTCGAAGACCTCGTCGGTCACCTCGAGGGCACTCAGGCCGTGGCTCTCGTAGATGTCCTGGCCGACCTTCGTCCCCAGGTCGTGGAAGGCCGGGAGGCAGTGCAGGAACTTCACGTCCGCGTTGCCGGTGGCCCGCAGCACGTCCATCGTGACCGCGTACGGACCGAGCGCCTTGATCCGCTCGTCCCAGACATCCTTCGGCTCGCCCATGGAGACCCACACGTCGGTGGCGACGAAGTCCGCCCCGCGCACGCCCTCCGCCACGTCCTCCGTCAGCGTGACCGTGGCGCCGCTGACCTCGGCGAGAGCCTTCGCCCGCGTGACGATCTCCGCGGCCGGCCAGTACGCCTCGGGCGCGACGATCCGTACGTCCATGCCGAGCAGGGCGCCGGTGATCAGGTACGAGTTGCCCATGTTGAAGCGGGCGTCGCCGAGGTAGGCGAAGACCAGCTGGTCGATCGGCTTGCTGCTGTGCTCGGTCATCGTGAGGACGTCGGCGAGCATCTGGGTGGGGTGCCAGTCGTCGGTGAGGCCGTTCCACACCGGGACGCCGGAGAACTCGGCGAGCTCCTCGACGGCCGCCTGCCGGTCACCGCGGTACTCGATGCCGTCGAACATTCGGCCGAGCACCCGCGCGGTGTCCTTCACGGACTCCTTGTGCCCGATCTGCGAGCCGGAGGGGTCGAGATACGTGGTGGACGCGCCCTGGTCGGCGGCGGCCACCTCGAACGCGCAGCGCGTACGCGTGGAGGTCTTCTCGAAGATCAGCGCGATGTTCTTGCCCTGGAGCCGCTGCTCCTCGGTCCCGGCCTTCTTGGCCGCCTTCAGCTCCGCCGCGAGGTCGACCAGGGCACGGAACTCCTCGGCGGTGAAGTCCAGCTCCTTGAGGAAGGGGCGGCCGGTGAGTACGGGGGCCATGAGCGCTCCTGACGGGACGGGGACGGGAACTCTGATCTCGGAATGCTGGAAGTCTATACGACCAGCAACATTTTTATACAGCCCCTCCTCTGCCCCTCCCCGGCGCCCCGCACCCCCTTGAACCGCACCCCCTTAAACCGCGTCCCGCTCCACCGGACAGCTCATGCAGCGCGGGCCGCCACGACCTCGCCCCAGCTCGCTGCCCCGGATCTCGATGACCTCGATGCCCTCCTTGCGGAGATGCGTATTGGTGGTCGAGTTCCGTTCGTACGCCACGACCACGCCCGGCTCGACCGCGAGCACGTTGCAGCCGTCGTCCCACTGCTCCCGCTCGGCCGCGTGCACGTCCTGCACGGCCGTGAGAACCCGGATGCCGTCCAGGCCGAGGGCCGCCGCGATGGCGTGGTGCATGTGCTCCGGCGGATGGTCGGTGACCTTCAACTCCCGTTCCCCGTCGGCCGGTTCGATGGTGTACGAGCGGAGCATGCCGAGCCCGGCGTACTGCGTGAACGTGTCACCGTCGACCATCGTCATCACCGTGTCCAGGTGCATGAAGGCCCGGCGCTTCGGCATGTCGAGGGCGACGATCGTGGTGGCGCTGCCCGCCGCGAACAGCTTGTGCGCCAGCATCTCCACGGCCTGCGGCGTGGTCCGCTCGCTCATCCCGATCAGCACCGCACCCCGCCCGATGACCAGGACGTCCCCGCCCTCGATCGTCGACGGATAGTCGCTCTGCCCCTCCGACCAGTGGTGGAAGGCCCCTGCCTCGGCGCTCGCGAACAGCGGGTGGTGCCGGTAGATCGCCTCGAAGTGCACGGTCTCGCGCTGCCGCGCCGGCCAGCGCATCGCGTTGATCGACACCCCGTCGTAGATCCACGCCGAGGTGTCGCGGGTGAAGAGGTGGTTGGGCAGCGGCTTGAGGAGGAAGTCGTCCAGATCCATGGCGTGGAACCGCACCGAGGTCGGCTCCGGGTTGCGCTCCAGGAACTCCCGCTTCGTCATCCCGCCGATCAGCGCCTCCTCCAGGTCGGCGAGCGGCAACTGCTCGAACGCGGCGCGCAGCGGGTCCGTGGCCAGCGGCCCGTACTCCTTCTCCTCGAAGACCCGGTCCAGTACGAGGGACTTGGCGGCCGGCACCTCCAGGGTCTCGCGCAGCAGATCACCGAAGAGGTGCACCTCGACGCCGCGTTCGCGCAGCACGTCCGCGAAGCCGTCGTGCTCCTGCCGGGCCCGGCGCACCCACAGCACGTCGTCGAAGAGCAGGGCGTCCTTGTTGCTCGGGGTGAGGCGCTTCAGCTCCAGATCGGGCCGGTGCAGGATGACGCGGCGCAGCCGGCCGGTCTCGGAGTCGACATGGAATCCCATGCGCCTATCCTGGCCCGCCGCCGCCCGCTTCACCCGCCGAAAGCGGCGGTTCAGCCCTCCCCTACGGCCTCGTGCACGGCGACGCCGCGCGCCCTCAGCACCCTGCGGGGGACGGCCTCCTCGGCGGTGAGGTGAGCGGTACGCATCGACCGTACCGGCCGAATATCACGCGAGGGCTGTTGATATGACGTACGAGCAGTGCAGCCGAGGCAGAACGGACCACTCCACATGAGCCCCCCTCCCCCGCCGACAGCACCGCGGACGGGCCCACGCCGGACGGGGTCGCGCCACCGCGCATACTCGGGCTCGTCCTGCTGGCCGCGCTCGCCGCGAGCATCGTCGCGACGGGGGCCGCCGCGGCCGCGCAGTGGCACATGCGGTCCGTGCTAGGGACGCTGCCCGAGGGGGCGGAGGCCGGCACCGCGGACGGGTATCAGCGGGCCGGCATGTGGCTCGGCAACACCACCGGGGTGCAGGAGGCCTGCCTGTCGGTGGCGGTGCTGCTGCTCGCGGTCTGGGTCTTCCGGCTGCGGGCCAACGCCCTGATCCTGGACCCGAATTGGCCGCAGCGGCACGGCGTCGGCTGGCTCCTGCTCAGCTGTCTGTGCGCCATCGGGCTCCTCTTCGTACCGAAGATGATCGTCAACGATGTGTGGGCCGCCTCCACGCCGCCCCCCAACCAGCGCCGCGGCAACGCCCTGCTCACGGTCTGGTGGCTGGCCGTCGTCGTCACCGCCGCCGAACTCTCCCGCGGCCTGTCGCTCGTGCAGGACGCGGGAGACGACGTGCTGACCATCGGCGAGGGGCTGTTCGACCTCCTCATCGGCGACACCTTCGCCGTCGCCGCCTGCGTCCTCACGGTCGTGGTGGTACGTCGACTGGGGGCGCTGCAGTCGGGGCGGCGGGGGGCGGCTTCGGCTTAGCGGGGGCCCCGATAGGGGCGCGGGCTGTGACATTTGCGGCTCCGCCGCGGGGCGCGACCAGCCACAACGGCGCAGGGGCCGAACGACGGCCGCGAAGTCGGGGGCCGGGGCGGAGCCCCGAGGCTGCGGCGCCGTCTCAGACCACCGCCCCCGAGTCGCCACGGCGGCCTGCCGGTCGGGGGCGTGACGGGGGCTTGGTCTCGGTGGGCCAGCGCCGCTCCAGGCTCACCGCCAGCGGCACCGCCGTACCGATCGTCGACGCCATGCCGACGAGGACACCCGCGATCAGCGCGACGGAGAAGTCCGCGAGCGAGTCCCCGCCGAGCACGGCCAGCGCGGCCAGGACGAACAGGGCGCCCATGCCGGTGTTCACGGTGCGCGGCAGGGTCTGCACGACGGCCGTGTTGGCGACGTCGACCAGGCTCGTGCGCGGATCGCGGCGGCGGCCCTCGCGGACCCGGTCGAAGACCACCACCGTGTCGTTGACGGAGTAGCCGATCACGGTGAGCAGGGCCGCGAGGAACACGCTGTCCACGGGCTTGCCCAGCCAGGCGAACAGGCCCACGACGAGCAGGACGTCATGCACCATCGCCATGACCGCGGCCGCCGCGAACGTCCAGCGGAACCGGATGCTGAGATAAAGGAGTTGGGCCGCGACCGCCACGCCGAGCGCGATCAGGGCCTTGTGCCGCAGCTCGTCGCCGAGGCTCGGGCCGATCAACTCGTCCCGTTCCACGCTCACTTGGCCGCCGGGCCGCTCCAGGGCCTCCTTGATGGTCTGCTGCTCGTCGTTGCTGAGGCGTTCCGTACGCACCGAGATGTCGCCGTCGCCGGACTCCTGGACCACCGCGCGCGGGAACCCGGCGTCCGCGACGGCCTCGCGGGCGGTGTCCACGGCCACGGGCCTGCTGGTGCTGTACTCGACGAGGCGGCCGCCGGTGAACTCCACGCCGAAGTCGAGGCCGCGCAGCGCGATGCCGCCGATCGCGACGGCGACGAGCAGGGCGCTGGCGCCGAGCCAGCGGCGCCGGTGGTGCACCAGACGCGGGTCCCGCCGGGCGAGCCAGGACCGCACCCGGCCCGTGGACGTGATCCCGGTGAGCGCGGGCCGCTTGCGCACGAAGCCCCGTGAGATCGCGAAGTCGGCGAAGACGCGGGTGATGACGAGCGCGGAGACCATCGAGGCGAGAACGCCGATGGAAAGAGTGACGCCGAAGCCCTTCACCGGACCGACGGCGAAGAAGAACAGCAGCCCGGCGGCGAGCAGCGTCGTCACGTTGGAGTCGACGACCGCGCTCCACGCCTTGGCGAAGCCGGTGGTCAGCGGCTTGTCGAGGCGGCCCGCCGCGCTCTTCGTCCGGGCGCCCAGATATTCCTCGCGGGCCCGCTCGAACACCAGGACGTTGGCGTCCACGGCCATGCCGACGGCGAGGACGAACCCGGCGAGCCCGGGCAGCGTCAGCGTCGCGCCGAGGGCGACCAGCGCCGCGTACGAGATGAGTCCGTACAGCGAAAGGGCGAGGGTGGCGAGGAAGCCGAGGAGGCGGTAGACCACGATGATGAACAGGCCGGTCAGGGCCAGGCCGATGATCGCGGCCTGGGCGCTCGCGGCGATGGCGTCGGCGCCGAGGGTGGGGCCGACGGTGCGCTGCTCGACGACCTCCACGGGCACCGGCAGGGCGCCGCCCTTGACGAGGGCGGCCAGTTCCTCGGCCTCGGGCTGCTGGAAGTTGCCGGTGATCTGGGTGTTGCCGCCGGTGATGCCGACGCGGCAGGCCACGTCCGGGTTCACACTCGGCGCGGAGATCACCCGCCCGTCGAGGACGATAGCGACCCGCCGCTTCGGGTCGCCCTGCGGCGCGCAAGCCGCCTCGCCGGTGACGCGGGCCCAGTCCTCCCCGGCCGCCTTGCGGAACTTGAGGTTCACGACCCAGCCGGCCATGTTCTGCTGATCGAGCACGGCCTCCGCGTCCCGCACCCCGTCACCGGTGAGCGCCGCCTTGCCGAGGTTCAGATACGCGCCCTTCTGGTCGGGGTCGGGCAGCGTGCGGGCCGCACCGGGGTCCTGTTTCCCGGTGTCCGCCTGCGGCTTCTTGGCGGTGACTCCTTCCACCGGGTGCACGGTGAGCTGCGCGGTGCGGCCGATGACCTCGGCGGCCTCGCGCGGGTCCTGGACGCCGGGCAGTTCGACGATGATGCGGTCGTCGCCCGAGCGGGTCAGGCTCGGCTCGGAGACCCCGAGGGCGTCGACGCGCTGGCGCAGCACTTCGAGGGCGCGCTGCGTCGACTCGGCGTCGGCCCGGGTCGTGGGCGAGTCCTCGGTCTGGAGGACGATCTGAGTGCCGCCGCGCAGGTCGAGGCCTAGGCGGGCGGACTGGGTGAGGGCGAAGAAGAGCGAGGCGGCGATCACGCAGAGTGCGACAACCGCTCGCCACATGGGCGCGCGAGACATGGTTCTCCCGGGGAGGGGATCGATGGGCGGGTACGGGCAGCCGGAACCGCGGCCCAAACCCGCACCCGCCTCCACGGCGGGCAACGGTCAGGCGGCGACCGGCACTTGACGTATCTCCGGCCCGCTCGGCGGCCCGCGCGGCCGCGGCGCGGCGACGTCCTGGCCGGCCGGCGGCCCGTCCCGGCCGACCCGTCCGTCCGGGCCGCCGTGCGCCCGGTGCCCTGCCGCCTCACCGGCACGCGGGGTGAAGAACGGGGGCGGGGGTGTCGTCTCCGGGTGCGAGCCGATGTGGCCGTACGCAAGCTGCGCGCCACCCTTGCCGCCGTGGCCGAACTGCACCCCGGCCGAGCCGTGCGCGAACTGGGGCGCACCGGACGCGCGTTGGGCCTGGACCTCCGCCGCCGCCGTGGACGACGGCAGAAGCAGGAAGGCGACCGCCGCGAGGAGAGCGGACAACGCTGCGGCGAGCGGGCGGCGGTGTGCCGTCACTCGCGGATACTGCCGGTCCACGTCTGCCCCTCCCCCCTCTCCGATCCGTCGATCTGCCCTCACAACGCGGCACGTGCCCGGAGGGGTTCCCCTCCCCTCCGGGCACACACGAACGAGTGAACGAATCCCGCAGGGCCGCCGCTACAACCGCGGGTCCACCGGCTCCGATTCGAGCGCGAGGACCGCGAAGACCGCCTCGTGCACGCGCCACAGCGGCTCGCCCTCCGCGAGCCGGTCCAGGGCCTCCAGGCCGAGCCCGTACTCGCGGATCGCCAGGGACCGCTTGTGGCCGAGGGAGCGGTTGCGCAGCCGCTGCAGGTTGTCCGGCCGGGTGTACTCGGGACCGTAGATGATCCGCAGGTACTCGCGGCCACGGCACTTGATGCCGGGCTGGACGAGGTGCCCCTTGCCGTCGCGGGCGAGAGCGCGGACCGGCTTGACGACCATGCCCTCGCCGCCGCGCCCGGTCATCTCCAGCCACCAGTCGACGCCCGCCTGCACGGACGCCGGATCGCCGGTGTCCACGTAGAGGCGCCGGGTGGTCTGCAGCAGGCCGCTGCCGTCGTGCTCCACCATGCGGTCGAGGAGGGCCAGCTGCTCGTCGTGGCCGAGGCCCGCGAGGCTGCGGCCCTGCGCGGCGAGGATCTGGAACGGGGCGAGGCGCACGCCGTCCAGGCCCTCCGTGCTCCAGCAGTAGCGGCGGTAGGCCTGGGTGAACGCCTCCGCGTCCGCGGCCCGTTCGCGCTGGTGGGCGAGGAGTTCGCCGGTGTCGACGCCGCGCGCCGTGGCCGCTTCGAGCGCGGCGAGCGCGCCCGGGAACACGGCACCGGAGGCGGCGCCCACCGCCGCGTACTGGCTGCGGAGCAGCCCGCCCGCCTTGAGCGACCAGGGCAGCAGTTCGGCGTCCAGCAGCAGCCATTGAGTGTCGAGTTCGGCCCAGAGACCGGCCTCGTCGACGGCGACGCGGACCCGGCGCAGGATCTCCTCGGTGACCGCCCGGTCGTCGAAGAACGGCCGGCCGGTGCGGGTGCAGAGGGAGCCGGTGACGCCCTCGGCGCCGAACCGCTCCCGCGCCACCTCCTCGTCCCGGCACACCAGGGCCACGGCCCGCGAGCCCATGTGCTTCTCCTCGCACACGACGCGCTCCACGCCGTCCGCCGCGTACTGCGCGAACGCCTCGGCCGGGTGCTCCAAGTAGCCCTCGACCTGCGAGGTCGCCGTGGGCGCCATCGTCGGCGGCAGGTAGGGAAGCAGCCGCGGGTCGACCGCGAAGCGGCTCATGACCTCCAGGGCCGCCGCCGCGTTCTCCTCGCGCACGGTGACCCGGCCGACGGTCCTGGTCTCCACGCTGCGGCGGCCGTGCACGTCGGCGAGGTCCAGCGGCCGTCCCTCGTGGCCGCCGGGCGCCTCGGTGGCGAGCGGCTTGGCCGGTTCGTACCAGACCTTCTCGGCCGGTACGTCGACGAGTTCGCGCTCCGGCCAGCGCAGCGCGGTCATCTTGCCGCCGAAGACCACACCGGTGTCCAGGCAGATGGTGTTGTTCAGCCAGGTCGCGTTGGGCACCGGGGTGTGGCCGTACACCACTGCCGCGCGGCCGCGGTACTCCTCGGCCCACGGGTAGCGCACGGGCAGCCCGAACTCGTCGGTCTCGCCGGTGGTGTCGCCGTACAGGGCGTGCGAGCGGACGCGACCGGACGTACGGCCGTGGTACTTCTCGGGCAGGCCCGCGTGGCAGACGACGAGCTTGCCCTCGTCGAGGACGTAGTGGCTGACGAGCCCGTCGATGAACTCCCTTACCTCCGTGCGGAACTCCTCGCTCTCGCCGTCCATCTGCGCGATGGTCTCGGCGAGTCCGTGGGTGTGCTGGACGCCCCGGCCCTTGAGGTAGCGGCCGAACTTGTTCTCGTGGTTGCCGGGCACACACAGCGCGTTGCCGGACTTCACCATCGACATGACGCGGCGCAGCACACCGGGGCTGTCCGGCCCGCGGTCCACGAGGTCGCCGACGAACACGGCCGTACGCCCCTCGGGGTGTGCGCCGTCCACATAGCCGAGCGTGCCGAGCAGGGTGTCGAGCTCGGAGCGGCAGCCGTGGATGTCGCCGATGATGTCGAAGGGGCCGGTGAGGTGGCTGAGGTCGTTGTACCGCTTCTCCAGGCGGATCACGGCCCGCTCGACCTCGTCGGCGCCGCGCAGCACGTGCACCTTCCGGAAGCCCTCGCGCTCCAGGTGCCGCAGGGAGCGGCGGAGTTCGCGGGTGTGGCGCTCGATGACGCGGCGCGGCATGTCGGCCCGGTCGGCGCGCTCGGCGTTGCGCCGGGCGCACACCTCCTCGGGGACGTCGAGGACGATCGCGATGGGCAGGACGTCGTGCTGCCGGGCCAGCTGGACGAGCTGCTTGCGGCTGTCCTGCTGCACGTTGGTGGCGTCGACGACGGTGAGCCGGCCCGCGGCGAGCCGCTTGCCCGCGATGTAGTGCAGGACGTCGAAGGCGTCGCGGCTGGCGCTCTGGTCGTTCTCGTCGTCGGAGACCAGGCCGCGGCAGAAGTCGCTGGAGATCACCTCGGTGGGCTTGAAGTGCTGACGCGCGAAGGAGGACTTGCCGGACCCGGAGGCGCCGACGAGGACGACCAGGGACAGGTCGGTGACGGCCAGCTCGCGGGGCACGGCGGCGGCCGCGGCGGTGGCGCTTTCGGTGGTGGTCATGCGGCCTTCGCTCCCTTCGGGTTCGTGGTGCTGCTTGCCGTGTTCGTACGCAGCGTGAAGACGGCCATCTGTGTGGGCGGTCCGACCTCCGGGTCGTCGGGCCCGACCGGTGTGAACTCCACGTCGTAGCCGTGCCGTTCGGCGACCTCCCGCGCCCAGCCTCCGAACTCCTCGCGGTTCCACTCGAAGCGGTGGTCGCCGTGCCGGGTGTGCCCGGCGGGCAGGGTCTCCCAGCGGACGTTGTACTCGACGTTCGGCGTGGTCACGAGGACGGCGGCGGGCCGCGCCGCGCCGAACACGGCGTACTCGACGGCGGGCAGCCGGTCCAGGTCGACGTGCTCGATCACCTCGCTGAGCACGGCCGCGTCGTACCCCTTGAGCCGCTTGTCGGTGTACGCGAGCGAGCCCTGGAGGAGTGTGACGCGCTCGGCCTGCCGCTCACCCATGCGCTCCAGGCGGAGGCGGCGCGCGGCGACGGTGAGCGCCCGCATCGACACGTCGACACCGACGACCTCGGTGAACGTCACGTCCCCGAGGAGCGCCTGCACCAACTGGCCCTGGCCGCAGCCGAGGTCGAGCACGCGGTGCGCCCCGGACGCGCGCAGGGCGGTGAGGATCGCCTCGCGCCGCCGCACGGCGAGCGGTACGGGCTTCTCCTCGGTGTCGGCGTCCTCGTCGACGGCGTTGTCGAGCTCCTCGACGTCCACGTCGTCGGCGTCGGCGAGCCGGACCAGTTCCAGCCGTTCGTTCGCCTCGCGGGTGAGGGAGCGGCGGCCCGCGAGATAGCGGTTGATGATCAGCTGCTGCTGCGGGTGCTCGGCGAGCCAGCCCTCACCGGCGCGCAGCAGCTTGTCGACCTCGTCGGGCGCGACCCAGTAGTGCTTGGTGTCGTCGAGCACGGGCAGCATGACGTACAACTGCCGCAGTGCTTCGGCGAGTTGGGCCTCGCCTTCCAGTACGAGCCGTACGTACCGCGAGTCGCCCCACTCGGGGAACCGGGCGTCGAGGGCGACCGGTTCGGCGGTGACGGTCCAGCCGAGCGGGCCGAAGAGCCTCTCCACGAGCTCGGCGCCGCCGCGCGCGGGCAGCACCGGCACCTCGATCCGCAGCGGCAGCGGGCGGCCGACCAGCTCGGGCCGGGCCGCGCAGCTCCCGTTGAGGGCACTCTTGAAGACGGCGCTGAGGGCGACGGCGAGCAGCGAGGAGGCGGCGTACGGCCGGTCGTTGACGTACTGCGCGAGGGCCGCGTCCGCCGCGCCGCCCCGCCCCTTGCCCTTGCCCTTGCCGCGCCGCACCAGCGCCACCGGGTCCACCTCCAGGAGCAGCGCCGCCGTGCAGCGCTCCGCGCTCGCCTCCGGGTAGAAGACGTGCGCGCGGCCGTGGGAGGTGGAGAACGCCTGCGCCTTCTCGGGATGCTTGTGCAGCAGGAACCCGAGGTCGGTGGCGGGGCGGTCGTGGGTGCCGGTGGTGCTGATCGTCAGGAACACGGTGGGTACGCCTCGAAACAGGGCCTGAGCTGCGCACGCGGGGTGCGAACACAGCTGCGAACGCCCTCAAGGTACCCGGAGGATCGCCGCGAGGGTCAGGGGTTTTCGGGCCCGGAGTCGGCCGGCGGTCAGGCCGTTCGGGACCCGGCACCCGATGCGGTACCGGCCCCGTCGCCCGACGCGGTACCGGCCCCGTCGCCCGACGCGGTACCGGCCCCGTCGCCCGATGCGGTACCGGCCCCGGCGCCCGAGCCCGCGAGCCCCCGGCAGTGCGCCAGGAATCCCGCGAGCGTCAGGTCGAAGGCGCGGTCGGCGCGGTTCGGGCCCGTGACCTTCTGGGCGGCGGCCAGGCGCGGGGCCGCCGACTCGTCCTCGACGACCCACATCACCTCGGGCGCCGACATGTCCAGGGCCGAGCCGAGGACGAGGTTGTCGAGTCCCGTGATGACCGGCATGACCTCGTCCCGGGCGAAGCCCGCGTCGGCGAGGAGCCCGGCGACCCGCTCGTACTGCGCGATGACGCGGGGCACGCGCACCGGGGACGTCATCAGGAGGGAGATCGCCCGCGGGTGGGCGGCGAAGGCGGCCCGGTAGGAGCGGGCCCAGGCCTCCAGGGCGGTGTCCCAGGGGTGGAGGTCGAGGGTGGCCGGGTCGAGTTTCTCGACCACGCGCTCGCGGATCAGCTCGACGACTCCCGCCCTGCCGTCCACGTGGTGATACACCGACGCGGTCTGGACGCCGAGCCTGCGGGCGACCTCGGGGACGGTGAAGTCGCCCTTCTCGTCGACGAGTTGGAGGGCCGTCGCGCCGATGCGCGCCCGGTCGAGCAGGGCCTTCCGGGGCCGCCCCATGTGGTTTCTCCTGTCGCGAGGTCTTCCCGAATCGTACGGCCGCCCTCTACATTGCCTAAACCGAAACGGTTTAGGTTTCGGCGGTTCCTCCGGCGTCCCACCCCTCCGCACGCTCACGGCCCGCCGCACGCTCCCCGAATCCGGAATCCCGACTCCGGAATCCCGAATCCCGAATCCCGACTCCCGACTCCCGACTCCCGACGAAGGGCCGCGCGCCATGGACGTAGAGTCCACCTCCCGCGAAGGGGCACCCGCAGCCGTCGCGCCGCAGCGCACCGCCGCACCCGCACCGGCATCCGCACCCGCACCCGCATCGCAGCAGCACTCCCCCGGCCTGCGCCGGGCCCGCCTCGGCGTCGCCGACATCGCGTTCTTCGTCGTCTCCGCCGCCGCGCCGCTGACCGTGATGGCCGGGGTCGCCCCGCTCGCCATCGGCGTCGGCGGCCTCGGCGCGCCCGTCGGCTACCTCATCGCGGGTGCCACGCTCGCCCTCTTCGCCGTCGGCTTCACCACGATGACCCGGCATGTGCGGCACGGCGGCGGCTTCTACGCGTTCATCACCCGCGGCCTCGGCCGCCCGGCCGGTTTCGGCGCGGCCACGCTGGCCCTGCTCGCGTACAACGGCATGCAGATCGGTGTGTACGGGCTGCTCGCCACCGGCACCCAGGACGCCCTGAAGGCGCTGTGGGGCGTGGATGTGCCGTGGCCGGTGATCGCGTTCGCGGGCGTGGGCGTGATCTGGTTCCTCGGCTACCGCAGCATCGAGTTCGGCGCGAAGGTCCTCGGCGTCCTGCTGCTCGCGGAGACCGGCATCCTCGTCCTGCTCGCCGGCGGGGTACTCCTGGACGGCGGTGCCGAGGGCCTCGCCCTGGACTCGTTCGCGCCGTCCAACGTCCTCGTGCCCGGCACCGGCGCCGTGCTCGCCTTCGCCTTCGCCGCGTTCACCGGCTTCGAGTCGACCGCCATCTACCGGCGCGAGGCCCGCGACCCCGGCCGCACCATCCCGCGCGCCACCTTCATCGCCGTCGGATTCCTCGGCCTGTTCTACGCGTTCAGCGTGTGGATCGTCATCCAGGCCTTCGGCAGTTCGCAGGTCGTGAAGGCCGTCGCCGACGACCCGCTCGGCCTGTTCTTCACCGCCACCTCGCAGTACGTCGGCGACTGGGCGGCCGCGCTCATGCACGTCTTCATCGTGACCAGCATCATCGCCTCGCAACTGGCCTTCCACAACGCGATCAACCGGTACGCGCTGTCCCTCGCCCAGGAAGGCGTGCTGCCGCCCGCGCTCGGCCGGGTCCACCCCCGCCACCGCTCCCCGTACGTCGCCGGGCTCGCGCAGAGCGCCCTCGCCCTGGTGGTCGTCGCGGGCTTCGTGCTCGCCGGCGCCGACCCGTACCAGCAGCTCCTGCTGTGGATGAACACCCCGGGAATGATCGGCCTGTTGGCGCTCCAGGCCGTCACCGCGGTCGCCGTGTTCTGCTTCTTCCGCCGGGTCCGGCACGAGGAGGGCCGCTGGCGCACCGCGGTCGTGCCGGTCGCCGCGACCGTGCTCATGGTGGGCGCGCTGTGGCTGGTGATCGCCAAGATCGACCTGATGACGGCGGCCCCGTTCACCACCAACGCCCTGCTCGTCCTCACCGTCCCGGCCGCCTTCGCCCTCGGCGTCGCCGTCGCCCTGCGGATCCGCCGGACGCGCCCCGAGGTGTACGCGCGCTTCGCGGCCGAGCCGGAGGACTGACGGGGCCGCGCCCCTTCCTCTTCCTCGTACGACCCGAACCACCAGCCCCCTCACCACGCAAGGAACCGCCTCCGTGTCCCACCCGACCCCGCGCCCGCTGTCCGCCGCCGACACCGTCCTGACCGGCTGCCGTATCCGCACCCTCGACCCCGAGCGCCCCTCGGCCACGGCCGTCGCGGTCAAGGACGGCCGGATCGTCGCCGTCGGCGAGGAGGCGGATGTCCGGGACTGGCGCGGCGCGCACACCGAGGTCGTCGACCTGGGCGGCGCCACGCTCACCCCCGGGCTCGTCGACGGGCACAGCCACCCCGTCCTCGGCCTGGAGATGGCCACCGGCCTCGACCTGTCGGGCTGCCGCGACCTGGACGAGCTGCGCGCCGCGCTCGCCGACGCCGCCCGCGCAGCCGCATCCGGCGCGTGGGTCACCGGGTACGGCCTGGACCACAACACGTTCGGCGGCCGACCCGTCCACCACGACCTGATCGACCCGGCGCTCGGCGGCGTACCGGCGTTCCTCCGCCTCTACGACGGCCACTCGGCGCTCGCCAGCGGCCCGGCCCTTCAGGCCGCCGGGATCGACGGGCCGCGCGCGTTCGCGCAGCGCGCGCGGGTGGTGTGCGACGCGGACCGGCGGCCCACCGGCCATCTGATCGAGCCGGCCGCGATGGACCTCATGCAGCCGGTCCTGCCGGTCGAGGACACCTCCGTACGCCGGTCCCGGCTCCTGAAGCTGCTGCGCGACATGGCCGCGACCGGACTCACCGGCGCCCACGTCATGGACCTCCAGGGCGTCGGCGTGCTCGACCTGCTCGCGGGCTGCGAGGCGGAGGCCGGGGCCCTGCCGGTGCGGCTGCGGATCGCGCCGTGGTGCATGCCGGGCACGGACACGGCGGGCCTGGACCACCTCGTCGCGCTGCAGCGTGAACGGGGTCGGCACTGGCGGGTCGGGGGCGTGAAGTTCTTCATGGACGGAACCGTCGAGGGCGGCACCGCCTGGCTGGAGCACGCCGACTGCCATGGCCAGGGCACGGAGGCGTTCTGGCCGGACCCGGCCGCGTACACCGCCGCCGTGCACCACCTCGCGCGGGCCGGGGTGCGCACCGCCACGCACGCCATCGGGGACGCCGCCGTACGCCATGTCCTGGACACCGTCGTGCAGTTGACGGACCCTCAGGAACGGTCGCTGCACCGGATCGAGCACATCGAGACCGTGCCCACCGGCCAACTGGAGCGGTTCGCGCAGCTCGGCGTGGCCGCGTCGATGCAGCCCACGCACACCGCGTACACCCGCGCCGACCACACCGACGAGTGGTCGAAGCGGGTCGGCGAGGAGCGGGCCGGGCGGGCCTGGCGCTGCCGCGACCTGCGGGACGCCGGGGCGACCCTGGCCCTCGGCTCGGACTGGCCGATCGCGCACTACGACCCGCGCGAAGTGCTCGCCACGGCCCGGCTGCGCAGGCTCCCCGGACGCCCGGAAACCGCCCCGGTCCTTGCCGGGCAGGCACTGACGGGCCTGATGGCCCTGGAGGGCTACACATCGCACGCCGCCCTCGCGGCCGGCGAACAGGACACCTCCGGCCGAATCGCACCGGGATACCGGGCGGACCTGACGGCATTCACGGTCGACCCGGTGGACGCGCCTGCCGACGAGCTGGCAGAGGGGCCGATCACGCTGACGATGACGGGCGGGGAGGTCGTGCATCGGGCCTGAGCACGGCGACGGTGAGCGCGGCCGGGCGCGCCCGACCGCGCCCGCGCGCCGGAACCTACGATGGGGCGACGAGTTGCCGAGGCGTGGGTGGGTGAGGGTGTGGGCAAGAACGGGGCGGCCCCCGGTCCGTCGATGGACAGCGAGCTCACTGCGCAGACGATCGAGCGCGCCGCCATCGAACTGCTCGAACGGGACGGCGTCCTCGGCGGGTTGAACCTGCGCGAGGTCGCCGACCACGCGGGCGTCAACCGCGGCCTCGTCTACCACTACTTCGGCTCGCGCCGTGAACTCCTGCGGTCCGCGCTGCGCCGCAACGTCCGCGAACGCATCCTCGCCATCCGGATCCAGGACCACCCGGCGCGGTTCGGGGACCGGGCCCGGCACGTCCTCAAGGGCAGCATCCGGTACGCCTCGGCCATGCGCCTCGCGGTCCTGCTCCTGCTCGACCAGGACAAGGAGGTGCGGCTGATGCCCGACCAGCCGCGCACCCAGGAGCTGTTGCGCACGGACCAGGAGTCCGGCCTGATCGACACCGACGTGGACCTGGTCGCCCTGCACGCCACACTGCAGTCCCTCACACTCGGGTACGTCCTGTCCCGCTCACGTCTGGCCAAGGAGTTCGGCGTCGGCGTACGCGAACTCGACGAGCGGGTGGCCGCGCTGGCCGAGCGGCTCGCGGAGGCGGTGGACGGACCGGAGGCCAAGTCCGAGGCCGACCCGGGCAAGCACTGACTCACCCCCTCCTTCGCACGTCAGAGCCAGGATTCCCGCCCGCCTGCTCCCTCTTCGCGTTTAGCACTTCGCTAAGAACCCACCGTCACACCCGTTGACGGAACGCTAAAGCAGCGGCTTTCATCGAAGGCGCCGCACATACCGCCTGGTATGTGCGGCCCCCTTCCCCTTCGAGGAGGCGAGAGGCAATGGCGGCTCCACAGGTCGTCGGTCCGACCGACGCGCGCGACACCCGCACCACCCCTCCGCGCACCGCACGAGCCTGGGCGGTCACCGCGATGGTGGTCGCACTGATGGTGATCAACTTCGCGGACAAGGCGGTGCTCGGACTCGCCGCCGCCCCGATCATGAAGGAGTTCGACCTCACCGCCGGCCAGTACGGCGCGATCGCCAGCAGTTTCTATCTGCTGTTCAGCCTGTCCGCGGTGATCGTCGGCTTCATCTCCGACCGAGTGCGTACGACCTGGATCCTGGCGGCGCTCGCCGTCCTCTGGTCGCTGACCGCGCTGCCCGTACTGCTCGCCGCGAGCGTGCCCGCGCTGTACGCCAGCCGGATCGCGCTCGGCGCCGCCGAGGGTCCGACAGCGCCGATGGCGGTGCACGCGGTACAGAAGTGGTTCCCGGAGCACTCACGCTCGGTGCCGACCGCGCTGACCCAGATGGGCGGCGCGCTCGGACTCGCCGTCGCCGCACCGACGTTGGTGTACTTCATCACGAACCACGGCTGGCGCTCGGCCTTCGTGGTCCTGGCCCTCACCGGCTTCGTCTGGGTCGTGGCGTGGGCTTTCATCGGCCGCGAGGGCCCCTTGGACACGTACGACGCAGGGCGGGGCACGGCCCCGGGCGAGGCGCGTACCGAACCGCACGTCTCGTACCGCCGGCTGTTCCTCAACCCCACTTGGTTCGGCACGCTCGCCGGAGGAATCGGCGCGTACTGGGCGCTTGCGCTCGCCGTGGCCTGGCTCCCCTCGTACCTGGAGGGTTCGCTCGGGTACAGCGCGGCCGAGGCCGGGAACCTCGTGGTGGTGCCGCATGTCGTCAGCGCGATGATGATGCTCGGCGTGCCGTGGCTGTCCGGGCGCTGGATGCGGCGTGGCGTGAGCGGGCGGCTGGCACGAGGTGTCACGGGCGGCGCCGTGGTCGTCGCGGCGGGGCTCTGCATGCTGGCCCTTCCCCACACGAGCGGCGGTCTCGCGGTGCTGCTCCTCACGCTGGCGTTCGGCCTGCCCAGTGCGGTGTTCCCGCTCAACTTCCTGGTCGGCGCACAGATGCTGCCCGTACGCCGCCGCGGTTCGGTCATGGCCACCAAGACCGCCCTGGTAACGCTCGCGGGAGTCGCCGCGCCCGCCGTCACCGGCCGGATCATCGACGCTTCGGGCTCCGCGAGCGCCGGGTTCCAGGAGGCGTTCGGGGTGTGCGCGGCGCTGATGATCGTCGGCGGTCTGATCGGCGGCCTGCTCGTCAACCCGGAGCGCGAGGCCCGCCGCTTCGGCCTCACCACCTGACCCTCCGCACCCCTTCGACCTGGAGGTACGTGATGTCCGACCCGCTTGACGCACTGTTCTTCCCGCGCAGGATCGGCGTGATCGGCGTGTCCCCCCGCCCGGGCACCTGGGGCCGGCGTGTCGTGGACCTGCTCCGTTCCGGCGGCTACGGGGGCGAGGTGTACGCCGTCGAGCCGCGCGAGCACGACCCCGAACTCCCGTCCCTTGACGACCTGTTGACCGACGGACGGCTGCTCGACCTGCTCGTCGTCGCCGTACCCGCCGAGGCCGCCGTCGACGTGGTGGACCGGGCGCGGCGCGCCGGGGTGGGCGCGGTCGTGCTGTTCTCGGCCGGGTTCGCCGAGGCCGGCGAGGAGGGCGGGGAGCGGCAGGCCCGCCTTGCCGCCGCCGCGGGCGACATGCCCGTCCTCGGCCCCAACTGCCTCGGCCTCGTCAGTCGGCCCGCCGCGACCGTCGTCACCGCGAGCGCCTACGTGGAACGCGCCGCGCCCGCGCCGGGACCGGTGGCGATCGTCACGCAGAGCGGCGCGATGGGCTTTGTCCTCGCCGCGCTCCTCGACCAGCAGGGCACGTCGTACTCGTACTACGCGAGCGTCGGCAACGAGGCGTGCCTGCCGCTCACGGACGTCGGCTCCTATCTGCTCGAACGGCCCGATGTGCAGGTCCTGGGCTTGTACGTGGAGCAGATCCGGAACCCGGAGGCGCTCGCCCGACTGGGCATGCGGGCACGGGAGTTGGACAAGCGGGTCGTGGTCCTGAAGGCCGGGGCGAGCGAGGCGGGCGGCCGGGCCACGCTGTCGCACACGGCGGCGGTGGCGGGCGATCCGCTGCTGTTCGGGGCGCTGTGCCGGGACGCGGGCATCGTGACGGCCGAGGACGACGAATCGTTCGCCGACCTGGTGACCGCGCTGCAACGGCCGGTGTCACTGCCACCCGAGCCGCGGTTCGCGGTGCTCTCCATGTCCGGCGGCGCGGGCGCGGTGATCGCCGACCGGCTGACGGCTCTCGGCGCGCGCGTGCCCGAGCTGGCGCCGGACACGCGAGCCACCGTGGCCGCGCTCGACCTGCCGGGCGTGGCGGCCCTGGACAATCCGATCGACCTGGGCGGGCAGTTCTACCGCGGCGCCGAGTCGTTCGGCGCGCTGCTCGCGGCGTTGGACCGGGACCCGGCGATCGACGGCGTCGTCTGCTGCTTCACCTTCGGCGATCAGTTCGTCGAGATCTACCGTGAACTAGCGCATTCTATAGGCGAGTTGACTACTCCGGGCTGGCTGGTCTGGGCGTGTCCGCCCGAGGGTGCGCTGAGCGGCGCGCCGCCGGGGGTGGTGCATCCCACGATCGCGAGCCTGATGCGCGCGCTGCCCGCTGTCGTACGGGAGCCGGAGCCCGAACTCGCCGACGAGGGCGCCTCGTCGGACGCCAAGGCCGCGGCGGCGCGGGTCGTGGCCCTCCTGCCCGGCCCACCCGGCGTGGTGACGGAGGCATCCGCCGGGCCGCTACTGCGGGAACTCGGCGTGCCGTACGTGGAGTGTGTGGACGTGGACGCGGCGGCACGCGGGCCCGGAGGCGACACGCCCGACGGGTCGTACGTCGTCAAGCTCGACTCCCCCGACGCGCCGCACCGCGCCCGACTCGGCCTCGTACGACTGGGGGTTCCGGCCGCCGACGTCTCCTGTATCGCCTCCGAACTGCTGGCCCGCGCAGAGGACTTGGGGCTGCGGGACGCACAGGTCGTCGTACAGCCGCGGCTCGCCCAGGCCGGGGAGCTGTCCATCGGCGCCGTGCGGGATCCGCAGTACGGGCCCGCCCTCGTCGTCGGTCCCGGCGGCGCGCGGGCGGAGGAGGCGGGCGCGGACCGGCATGTCGTGCGACTGCCCGCCGCGCCGGGGGCGGTGGAGCGTGTCGCCGATTCCGTCGCCGCCCGCCACCCGGCGCTGCACGGACCTGTCGTGACCCAAGTCCTCTTCCTGATCGCCGAGTTGGTCGAGCAGGCGCCGAGCCTGGCCGAGCTCGACATCAATCCGCTGCTCGTCCGCCCCGACGGCTCTCTGGTGGCCGTCGACTCGCTGCTCGTGCTGTCGGCGGACGACACACCCGAACACTCCTGACCGCCAACTCCCGCGCTTTGCACGGAAGTTCACAGTCACCGACGCGACGAACCGAGGGACACCCATGTCTGACGACACGCCCAGGATCGCCCAGCGCGCCACGGACACCTTCACGACCGCCGTCGAGGCGTACCTATGGGGCTACCCGCTGGTCCTCATGGACCGCACCCGCAGGCTGCTCACGCACCGCGACCACCGGGGCAGCGCCCCCGTCAACACGCTCAGGCACCGCGCCCGGCTCGCCGCACCGCGCGACCGCGAGATCGTCAAGCCGAACAACGACACGCTGTACTCCATCGCCTGGCTCGACCTGGCGCGCGGACCGCTGCTCCTGGAGGTCCCGGACGTCGACGGCCGCTACTACAGCTTCCAGTTCCTGGACGCGTACACCAACACCTGGGCGTACGTGGGCAGTCGGACAACGGGCACGCAGGCGGGGCGGCACCTGATCGTCGGGCCCGGCTCGAACGGCTCGAACGACGAGGGCCCGGACGGGGCGGCCGTGCTGCGGTCGCCGACCGACACCGTGTGGCTGATCGGGCGCACCCTCGTCGACGGTGAGGAGGACGTATCGGCCGCGAGCAAGGTCATGCGGCAGTACCGGCTCACTCCGCTCCGCCCCGAGGACCGCGTCGACGAGACGGCCGCGTGGTCGACGGGCCCGGTCCCGTCCCCGCACACCATCGGGACCGCCGGCATCGCGTTCTTCGACGAGTTGGGCCGCGCCCTGGAGGCCGACCCGCCGCCCGCCTCCGACTCCGCCCTCCTGAAGCGCTTCGCCGGCGTGGGCATCGGCCCCGGGCTCCGCCCCGCACAGGACGCCCCCGACGGCGTGACCCGACTCGCCCTGGAGCAGGCCGTGACGTTCGGCGCGGCGCTCCTGGAGGCCAGGGATTCCGTGCGGGGCAGGGATTCCGTGCGGAGCAGGGATTCCGTGCGGGGCAGGGAGCAGGCCGACCGGACCGGGACCGGCTGGTCGTACGACCTGGACATCGGTGCCTACGGGCAGAACCATCTGCTGCGCGCGATCGTCGCCCGGCACGGCCTCGGCGCCCTCACCGCCGAAGAGGCCGTCTACGCCACGACCCGGCGCGACGCCGCCGCCCGCCCGCTCACCGGCGAGCACACCTACCGCCTGCACTTCCCCGCCGACCGCCTCCCGCCCGTCTCGGCCTTCTGGTCCCTGACCGCCTACGACGAGGAGAACTTCCTGGTCGACAACAAGCTCGACCGGTACGCGCTCGGCGACCGCACGCCCGGCCTGCGGTACGGGCCGGACGGCTCGCTCGACCTGTACGTCCAGCACGAAGCGCCCGCCGAGGGCACCGCCAACTGGCTGCCCGTGCCGCCAGGACCCTTCGAGCTGACGCTGCGCTTCTACGAGCCGCGCGCCGAGATGCTCCGCGGGGAGTACGTGCTGCCGCCCGTACACCGCCAGTAGTCAAGGCTTCTTCCTCAACTCACCTTTTACTCAAGGAGGTTCGTCCATGCTGGCCACCAACGTCGAGTCCAGTCCGCTGCTCGGCTCCCGGGCCCTGGAGTCCGTCGCACCCGGTGTCCACACCGTCGGGCTGCAGGGCAACAGCCTGGCCGTGGAGACCGACGAGGGCCTGCTGATCGTCGACTCCGGCCCGTCCCCGCACCTGGTCCGCCCCGTGCTCGACCAGCTCCGGGAGCAGACCGGGAAGAGCGTCCGCTGGATCGTCTACAGCCACGGCCACCTCGGCTACAACTACGGCGTGCCCGGCTTCCTCGACGCCGCCGCCGAGCGGGGCGAACCCAGGCCGACGGTGATCGCGCACGCCAACGTCGTCCACCGATACCGCCGCTACCTGGAGACGGCGGGCCTGCAGAACCACATCAACGCCCGCCAGTTCCGCCGCCCCCGCGCGGACTTCCCGAGGACTCCGCCGCTGACCTTCCCCGACCAGACGTACACCGAGTCCCTCACCCTGGGCTCCACGGGCCGCACCGTCCGGCTGCTGTGGGCGCCCTCCGAGACGGACGACGTGACGGCGGTGTGGCTGCCGCGGGAGCGGATCCTGTACGCGAGCGCCGCCGTGATCAGCGGCATCCCCAACATCGGTACGCCGATGCGCACCCTGCGCGACCCGGTCCGCTGGGCCGACACCCTGGACCGGCTGGCCGCGCTCCGCCCGGCGCTCGTGATCCCGGAGTTCGGGCCGGTGATCCGGGAGGGCGCGGCCGGTCAACTGACCGCGACCGCGGCCGCGTTGCGCTGGCTGCGGCAGGCGGTCGTCGAACGGCTCAACCAGGGCAGGGGCGTCGACGACATCGTGCACGACCTCGACTACCCCGCCGAGCTGTTCGACGTGCCATGGATGCGGGAGAACTACGGCCACCGCGAGTACATCGTGCGGGACATCGCCCGTTCCGAGACCGGCTGGTGGGACGGCAACCCCACCCACCTGCACCCCGCGCGCCCGGCCGACGCCGCCGCCATACGCGCCGAGGCGATCACCGACCGGCAGGCGGTCCTCGACACAGCGACCCGCCTCCGCGACACGGGCCGGATCCAGGACGCCCTGCACGTCATCGACCTCCTCGCCCTGGCACCGGGCGACGACCCGCATGTCGTGCGGGCACGGCAGCTGAAGGGGGACCTGTGCGCGTTGCGCAAGGAGGAGATCAGCAGCTATGTGTCGCGGAGTTGCTATGAGGTGGCGACGGACGCTGGTTAGGGGCAGTCGGCGTCAGACGGGTCCGGTACGGGCTCGGGCTCAGGCTCGGGTCTGGTGAGGTTCCCTGAGTCCCGTACGGGTTCCGGCTTGCTGAGGATGACGCCGAGGCGGGCCTGTTCCTCCTCGACGATGCGGCGCGCCAGCTCCGCGTCCGTGACGTCGATCGCGTCCGGTGTGGACTCCGCGACGGCGCTGCGGCGGGCGTACGCGTCGAAGAGGCGGGTCTTGTCGGCCAGCATCCGCACCATCCGCTCGTCGACGCCGCCGGTCGTGAGGAGGCGGTGCACGTGCACCGGCCGGGCCTGGCCCATGCGGTGGGAGCGGGCCACGGCCTGGTGCTCGATGGTCGGCTTGATCTGGGGTTCGCAGAGCACGACGACGGACGCGGCCTGCATATTGAGCCCGACGCCCGCCGCCTGGATCTGCGCGAGGAGCACCGCCGGGCCCCGGACGGCGGCGAACTCGTCGACGATCTGCTGCCGCCGTCCGGCCGCCACGCCCCCGGTGAGCGGCCCGAACACGGGTGCGCCGTCCGGGGTGTCCGCATCCTCGGCGAGCGCCTCGCGGATCACGGCCAGGACGTCCTTGAAGTACGAGAAGACCACCGTCTTCTGCCCGTTCGCGTCGGCCTCCTGGACGATCTCCCGGAGCCGGCCGAGCTTGGCCGACTTCTCCGGGCGTGCGTAGGCGGCTCTGCGCATCGCCATGAAGTTGCCGTCGATCACGGCCTCGCGGTACGCGTCCTCGTCGGCCGCGCTGGGCGTCTCCCACTCGTCGGTCTGCTGGAGGCTGGGCAGCTCGGTCAGTACGTCGTCCTGGTTGCGCCGCAGGTAGACCGGGGCGACGGCCTTGCGGAAGGCGACCGAGCCGACCAGGGCGTCCCGCTCGCCGAGGGAGTCCGCGACGCCGCCGTCGAGCATCCGGACCAGGTTGCGGAATTCGGCGGGGCGGTTCTCCATCGGCGTACCGGACATGAAGAGCGTGCGCTCGCAGCGCTCCGTCCAGCGGGCGACCGACTGGGACCGCAGGGCCTTCGGGTTCTTCACGGTGTGCGCCTCGTCGACGACGAGCATGTCGACCTCGCCGCCGCCCGGCACGGGGAAGCCGCGCAGCGCGTCGAAGGTGGTCACGGCCACTCCGCCGCGGCCCTTCCAGTCGTCGAACGCCTCGTGCCGGTCCGGGCCGTGCAGGACGGTGGGGCGCAAGGTGGAGCGCGCCTCGATCTCGCGGGTCCAGTTGACGAGGACGCTGGCGGGGCAGACGACCAGGAAGTGGCTCCTGCCCTCGGCGGCCAGGTGGGCGAGGGCGGCGATGGCCTGGATGGTCTTGCCCAGACCCATCTCGTCCCCGAGGAGCACCTTCCGGCGGGCGAGCGCGAACCGTGCGCCGAAGGCCTGGTAGCCGCGGAGCGAGACCCTCCGGTGGGTGTCGTCGAGTCCCTGTGCCCGGACCTGTTCGGCGATCTCGTCCGGCAGGAACCCCTCGGAGGCGGCGGCGTCCGGGACGCGTCCAGTGACCTCGGCGAGCAGGCTGTAGTACTCGGCGGAGCGCAGCTCGAAGTCCACCCAGGCGGCGATGTCGGAGTCGGGGCCGCGCAGCAGGTCCACGGAGGCCTGCGCCAACATGCCGGGCACGCCTGCCTGTTCGGCCTCGTCGACGAGTGTCCGCAGCTCGGCGACCGCGGCGAGGGCGCGGGCCTTCTTCTCGCGCCCGGTGAGCCCGGCGAGCAGCATCCGGAACCGTCCGGCGGCGGGCCGCGCGTCGGTGAGCAGCGGTTCGAGGCGGGCGGCGAGCCCGGTCGCGGTGTCGACGGCACGCCGCGCCTGAGGCCCCGCCTCGACCAGCACGTGCAGGGCGGTGACGAGTGCGGTCGTACGGGGCTCGGGGTGGTCGACGTCGATGTGCACGGCGACGGTCTCGTGCGCCGCCTCGGTCAGGCGCCGGGTGGCGGCGAAGATCTGGTCGACGGTGCGCTGGCCCACGCCGGGGAGCTGCCGCAGCCGGTACGGGCCGGCTTCGACGATCTCGCCGACCGTACGGAACCCGCCGTTCTCGACGCTGCCGAGGCGCAGCCGACCCTCGGTGAGTTCCTGGAGCCGGGCGACGGGAATGGTGCCGAGCTCGCGCGCGACCTCCGCGTCCTGGATCGGCTTCAGCGCGCCCCGCACCGCTTCGACGGCCCGCGCGTGATCGCCGACCAGCGCCCGCACCGCCTCGTACAGCCGCACACCCCGTGCGACCACAGCCCGCTCATCCCGCCCCACGCGCCCTGCCCTTCTCTTGCTGTGGCGGCATTTTCCCATCGGTACGGGGTGACGCCCTGGTCACTCCTCGGCCGGATACGTCTTGATGCCCCCGCCGGTGAACAGGTGGACGTACCCACAGCTCCAGCAGATCAGGCCCAGGGCGCTCTCGTTCGCCCAGGCCATCTTCATGAACTCCATGCCGCTGCGTTCAGCAACACCTCACGCCGCCGGAAGAGTCCCCCCTCGCAGACCCGGCAGGTGAACCGGACATCATTCAGCGCAGCCCGCACCGCTTTCGCCATCGCGTGCACTCCCCCGTTTCCCATCGCCCCGTCGACGCCCCCGTCCCATGACCGCCGACCTCCCCCAACCTACGTGCCACCACTGACACTTGCCCTCGCCCTCCACCCACACCGGACATCGGGCCGCTCCTGCTCCTGCTCCTGCTCCTCGTTACGGTGACCGTCGCCGTCCCCAAGGCACCTGGACCGACGTGTCCACCGTTCTGGAGCCACTGCTCGATCACCCCGACAACGCAGGGCCCGACCTCACTCCAGCCCCCCGTACGCCGCTCCTGCCCCGCATCGAGCACATCCAGCGGCTCACGCTCGTCCTGCGGGTCTGTGTCGACAAGAACGTGGACCTCGTGTTCCTCTAGCCGGTCCCCGAACTCACCCCGCCACCGACTGCGTGACCCGCCACAGCCTGCGCGGTAGTTCGCCCTCCTCGAAGGGGTGGATCTCGGTCAGGGTCCAGCCCTCGGCCAGGGCGTCGACCAGCGTGCGGGGGAAGAAGTGGACGGCGAAGCCGCCGTGTTCCCAGATGTCGTCGCCGTGGGCTGTGCCCGTGCCGTAGTGGGCGTCGCCGGTGTGGCGCACGGTGTAGACGAGAACGCCGCCCGGCCGCAGCACGCGGCGGATCTCCGCGACCGCCGCGTGGATCTCCTCCGTCGACAGCGCCATGCACAGCAGCATGTGCGCGAACACCGCGTCCACGGACGCGTCCGGCAGCGGCAGCGGCTCGCGTACGTCGTGCACGGCCGTGGTCACCCGCTCCGCGAGCCCCGCAGCGCCCGCCGCCTCGCGCAGCTGCTCGAGGCCGACGGGGCTGAAGTCCGTGGCCCCTACGGCGAATCCCGCACGGGCGAAGGCGAGGCTGTCGCGGCCGTGTCCCGCGCCCAGTTCCAGTACGCGCTCCGCGCCCGCCGCGCGGAACACCGCCATCGCGTGCCGCGCCGGGGCGGAGGGCACTTCGCCGTACATCCCGGGGTGCGCGCGGTACGTCTGCTGCCAGTGCGTCCGCTGTACGTCGCCGAGCTGCCGCTCCCCGTCCTCACCCATGGCCGTCACCGTACGACCCGGGGCGCGGCGGGCCTACTCGGTCTCCTTCTGCTCGGCCAGCGCCCGCTCCCTGCGGCCCACCACGACGGCCGCCGCGGCGGCGCTCGCCGCGAAGGCGAGGACGAGGGTGACGGGCTGGTCGAGGCGGTGGCGGGTGACGTGGTCGAGGGAGTAGCGGCCGGGTCCCGACAGGCCGAGGCCCGCGGCGACGAACCCCAGGTAGGCCGGGTACTCGTAGCCGCCCTGCATGGCGAAGAAGCCGGCCCGGCTGTGCACCGCGACCGCGCCCGCCATGGCCCCGGCGGCCGCCGCACCCGCCGCCGGCGTGGCCGCGCCGAGGGCGAGCAGCGCGCCGCCGCCCGCCTCACCCAGCCCCGCGGCGACCGCACTGGGCCGGGCGGGGCGGAAGCCCATCGCCTCCATCCCCTGCGCCGTACCGTCGATCCCGCCACCGCCGAACCAGCCGAACAGCTTCTGCGTGCCGTGTGCGACGAGCACACCGCCCGTGCCGAGGCGGATGGCGAGCAGGCCGAGATCCTTGCGGTTGAGGAAGCCCATGTCGTGGTCCTTACGTCCTGACGTCCGGTCGCGGTCCGGCGTCCAGTCTTTTCCGGAGCGGGGCAGCCCGCCACTCAGGACGTACGGACCGGCCTCACGTACCGGCCTCACGAACCTGCCTTACGGAGCGGCCTCACGAACCTGCCTTACGGAGCCGCCTCACGGACCGGCCGCCGGATCCGGGGCCAGGCCGTCCGCCACCAGGCCCGCCAACACCGCTTCCCCCAGTGCGTGCACGGCGGACTGCGGCCGCACCATCACCGTGAACTCCTTGATCCGCCCCTCGGGGTCGAAGTGCAGCAGGTCGATGCCGTGGATCTCCCGGCCGTTCACGCGCGCCCGGAACACCAGCACGGTCGACGGACACGCACGGCCGTCCGCGCTGGTCTCGGCCGTGCCCGCGTACCGGCCCACGTAGCGGAACTCCTCGAAGGTGCGCAGCAGGACCCCGAAGAGGCCGAGGACCATCGCCTTGCCCTCGAAGGGCGTGAACTTCACGGGGCTGTAGAGGCGGATGTTGTCGGTGAACAGCTCGTCCAGGGAGCCGAGTTCACCCTTCTCCACGGCTTCCTGGAAGCGGTCTGTCGTGGTGCCGGTCGTCGTGCCGGTCGTGGTGCCGGTCGTGCGGTCCGTCGTGTGGTCTGTCGTTGCCATTGCCCGCTCCCCATCCTCACATAGTCATGAATTTGACTAGTCAGTTTCTTGAGTATCATGGGTGTGCGTCGCTGACCAGACCGCAGGAACCGACCGCAGGAACCGACCGCACCGACAGGCGCGAACAGGCCCCGACAGGCACCGAGGAGTCCACCCATGACGCTGCGCCACGCCGTTCTCGCCGCGCTGCTCGACGAGGAGCGGAGCGGGTACCAGCTGGCCAAGGCCTTCGACCTGGGCGTGGCCAACTTCTGGTATGCGAAGCCGCAGCAGCTCTACGCCGAACTGGCCCGGCTCGAACAGGGCGGCCTGATCTCCGGCCGCGAGGTGGTCCAGGAAGGCCGCCCCAACAAGCGGATGTTCACCGTCACCGGCACCGGCCTCGCCGAGCTGGAGAAGTTCACGGCCGCCACCGCCAAACCGTCCGTCCTCCGCGACGATCTGATGGTCAAGGTGCAGGCCGCCGACCGCGTCGACACCGACACCCTGATCGCCCAGCTCACCGAGCGCATCGGCTTCGCGCAGGACAAGGTCGACCTCTTCGAGCGCCTCCTGCGGACCATGCGCGGCGAGCGCGGCGAGGAGGAGTTTCTGCGCCACGGCCGGCCGATCGGCCCGTATCTGACCTGCCTGCGCGGCCTCGCCTTCGAGCGGGGCAACGTCGACTGGTGCGAGCGCGCGATCACCGTCCTGCGCGACCGACAGGCGGCCACCGATGCCTGACCAGGACCTCACCCCCCGCGAAGGGCACCGGACGTACGCCCGCTACGTGGCCCTCGGCGACAGCCAGACCGAAGGGCTCGGCGACGGCGACGACACCTCAGGGCTGCGCGGCTTCGCCGACCGCCTCGCCGAGCAACTGGCTGTCCACAGCCCGGAGTTGACGTACGCGAACCTCGCCGTGCGCGGCCGGCTCGCCGGGCAGGTGCGCGCCGAGCAGCTCGACCCCGCGCTCGCCCTGCGGCCCGATCTGGCCACCGTGGTCGCCGGGGTGAACGACGTGCTGCGGCCGTCGTTCGACGCCGATGCCGTGGCCGGTCACCTGGAGGCGATGTTCGCCGCGCTCACCGCGCAGGGCGCCCGCGTCGCCACCGTGACGTTCCCCGACCCGGCGCGGCTCACCCCGCTCGCGCGTCCGCTGAGCCCGCGGATCGCCGCACTCAACGACCGGGTCCGCCGGGCGGCGCGGCGGCACGGGGTCGTCGTCGCCGAGACGCACCGCCATCCGGTGGTCATGGACCCGCGCCTGTGGAGCCCCGACCGGCTGCACGCGAGCCCGCTCGGCCATCTGCGCATCGCGTCCGCCCTCGCGCACGCCCTCGACCTGCCGGACAGCGACGACAGCTGGACGCGCCCCCTGCCGGACCAGGCCTCCGTCGGACGCGGCGGCGCCCCAGGTGGTGCCTGGCAACCCCTCGCCGCCGAACTGCGCTGGGCCGCCGGTTTCCTCGGCCCCTGGCTGCGCCGCCGCCTCACCGGCCGCTCGTCCGGCGACGGCCGCACGGCGAAGCGACCGCTCCTGCTGCCCGTACGTACGGAAGAAACCTGAGCCGTTTGCTCCGCCGTTTGCTCCGCCGTTTGCTCCGCCGTTTGCTCCGCCGGTTACTCCGCCGGGTCCTCGTCCGCGCGGCGGGCCTCCTTCAGCACGTCCCCCTCGACGGCTTCCCGGCTCCGGCCCGTCGCCTCCGCGTGCCGGGCGATCGCGGACTGCACGTCCGCCGAGGCCCGGCGCCATCGCTCGCGCTGTGCCTCGTACGCCTCGCCGGAAAGGCCCGCGAGCTTCGCCCGCTCTTCCTCCGCGAAGCGTTCCAGCCTGATCAGTTCATCGGAGATCTCAGCCACACTCGAATCCTAGGGACCCGGGGCGCGGGGCGCGATCGTATGGAGAAGTCGCGATCGTACGGATGAGGTACGGCGGATCAGAGGGTGAGCAACCCGAGCAATCCGGACGCCAGTTGGCCGACGCAGGCCGCGGCCAGGCCCAGGAGCAGGCCCGCGAGGTGGACGTGGCGGCGGCGGGAGCGGTCTCCGTGCTGCGCCTCGCGGACCAGGCCGACCAGGGCCACGGCGATCGCGACGACGCCCTCGGTGGTGGCGTCGAACCCGTTCACGCCGAGCGTCAGGAGCGCCGCCGCCCCGACAGAGAGGCTCGCCACCGCGTGTATCCAGGCCGCGGCACTGCCGCCGCGCACCTTGTTCACGTGTCCCCTTGCGCCCACCGGGCATGCCCGGTCCCCCTCGCCCCGTGTGCCGCCGGGCTCGTACGGCGCGACACCCTGGCGAACGGGGGCGAGAGGGATCACCCGGGGATCACCCGGGGATCACCCGGGGATCAGCCAGAGACGAGCCAGAGACCAGCCAGAGACCAGCCGGAGACCAGCCAGGGATCCCTTGAGGCCGTCGGCCGGTCCCGCGTTCAGGACAGCTGGGACTGCACCTGCGACGAGATCAGCTCCAGGTGCTCCAGATCGTCCAGGTCGAGAATCTGCAGGTACACGCGGCGCGAGCCGATCTCCGCGTACCGGCCGAGCTTGTCGACGACCTCGGCGGGCGAACCGGCCAGGCCGTTGGCGCGCAGCTCGGTCACATCGCGGCCGATGGCCTGGGCGCGCCGGGCCACCTCCGCCTCGTCCTTGCCGACGCAGACGACCAGGGCGTTGGAGTACACCAGCGCGTCGGGCGCCCGGCCGAACTCCTCGGCGGCCGCGCGGACCCGGCCGAACTGGCGCTCGCTGTCCTCGATCGAGGCGAAGGGAATGTTGAACTCGTCCGCGTACTGCGCGGCCAGACGCGGTGTGCGGGTCGCGCCGTGGCCGCCGATCAGCACCGGGATCTTCCGCTGGACGGGCTTGGGAAGGGCGGGCGAGTCGGCGAGGCGGTAGTGCCTGCCGTCGAAGTCGAAGGTCTCGCCGGCCTTCGTGCCCCACAGGCCCGTGACGATCGCCAGCTGCTCCTCCAGGCGGGCGAACTTCTCCTTCGGGAACGGAATGCCGTACGCGGTGTGCTCCTCCTCGAACCAGCCCGCGCCCAGGCCCAGTTCGACACGGCCGCCGGACATCTGGTCGATCTGCGCGACCTGGATGGCGAGCACGCCGGGCAGCCGGAACGTACCGGCCGTCATGAGGGTGCCGAGCCGGATCCGGCGGGTCTCGCGGGCGAGACCGGCCAGGGTGATCCAGGCGTCGGTCGGGCCGGGCAGGCCGTCGCTCGATCCCATCCGCAGATAGTGGTCGGACCGGAAGAAGGCGTCGAAGCCCAGGTCCTCGGTGGCCTTCGCGACGGTGAGCAGCGTGTCGTAGGTGGCCCCCTGCTGGGGCTCGGTGAAGATGCGCAGATCCATGGGGTCCATCCTGCATCCTGCACCCGCCACGGAGCCGCCTCGGCCCGGCTGGGCTCTGCTCAACCGGGCCCGGCTCTGCTCAACCGGGCCCGGCTCGGCTCAACCGGGCCCGGCGCGGCTCCGCCCGGCTCGGCTCCGCCCGGCTCAGCTCCGGGCCGCGAGGAACTCCTCCACCTCGTCGCGCGACGGCGCGGACGGCTGGGCTCCGGTGCGCGTCGTGCTGATCGCCGCCGCCGCGCACGCCCAGCGTGCCGCCTGCTCCAACGTACGGTCCTCCGCGAGCGCGACGGCCAGGGCGCCGCAGAAGGAGTCGCCCGCTCCGGTCGTGTCGGTCGGGGTCACGCGGAACGCGGGGATGTGCAGGCTCGACGTACCTTCGAGGAGCAGCACGCCGTCGCCGCCGAGGGTGACGACCACCGCGCCCGCGCCCGTCAACTTCCTTGCCGCGGCGATGATCTCGTCGATGGTCCGGGCCTCCGGGGTGCCGGTGAGCGCGGCGAGTTCGGTGCGGTTCGGTACGAGCAGGTCCACCTTCGAGGGCGGTACGGCGCCCTCGACCGCGGGGGCCGGGTTGTAGAGGACGAGGCCGCCCGCGAGGCGCGCCGCGGCGTGGTTGGCCGTGTCCGGCACCTCCTGCTGGAGGACGGTGACCTTGGCGGCGGCGAGCGGGCCCGCGGCCTTCTCGCAATCGGCGGCCGTCAGGCGGGAGTTGGCGCCGGGGCTCACGATGATGGAGTTCTCGCCGTCCGGGTTCACGGCGATGAGCGCACGGCCGGTGGGCACACTCTCCGTCCGCAGGATGTGGCTGGTGTCCACACCCTGCGCGCGGGCGGCGCCCACGAGGACGTCGGCCGCGTCGTCGTCGCCCACGCGCCCGACGAACGCGACGTCGCCGCCGAGCCGGGCCGCGGCCACGGCCTGGTTGGCGCCCTTGCCGCCGGGGTGCTGCACGATGTCACCGCCGAGGACGGTCTCCCCGGGGACGGGGTGGTGCGGCACCGGGGCGATGAGATCCAGGTTGAGACTTCCGACGACGGCGATCACTGCGTTTCCTCCGGCCTTGCGGTCATGTCCTGCTCGTTCCTGGCACTGTGCCCACTCTGCTGCCGCGCCGCGCTGGATTCCCTTACGACGAGGTCCGGCGCGAGCCGTATCGTGCGGTGCGGGCGGGTGCCGTCCTTCGGGGGGCGGCTGAGCAACCGGGCGGCCTCCGCGGCGAGTTCGGACACCGGCTGGCGGACCGTGGTGATGCCGGGTGCGGACAGGGCGGCCATCGGGATGTCGTCGAAGCCGGTGACCGCGACCTGTCCCGGCACGTCCACGCCGCGCTGCTGCAACCGCTGCAGGGCGCCGATGGCGATCAGGTCGTTGGCGCACACCAGCGCGTCGGGGAGCCCGCCCCCGCTCGGCGCGCGTCGGCCGGGTTCGCCCTCGGGCCCGGGCTCGCCGTCCCGCGGCCCGCTCTCCCACAGCTCGTCGACCGCCGCCCGGCCCCACTCCACGGAGAAGTCGCCGAGGAGCACCCGGTCCGGGGCGCCCGGGTCGAGGGCGGCGGCCCCGGACTCGTACGCGAGGCGTCGCTCGGCCGCCGCGGAGGCCGTACCGGCGGCGCCGATGAAGCAGACGCGGCGGCGGCCGGCCGCGGCGAGGTGGTCGAGGACGAGGGCCATGCCGGTGGCGTTGTCGACGGCGACCGAGTCCGCGACGCCCGTACCGCAGCCGCGGTCCATCAGGACGAGCGGGACGCGTTCCGCCGCCGCGGCCACCGCCTCGCGGCTGCGCCGCTCGTGGGCCGGGATGACGAGGAGGGCGTCGACGCGGCGGGCGAGCAGATCGGCGATGCGCTCGGCCTCCGCCTCGGGGTCGTCGTCGCAGTCGGCGAGGAGCACGGCGCGGCCGTCGGCGTGCAGGGCGTGCGTCAACTCGCGGACGAGGGTGGGGTAGAAGGGGTTGGTGATCTGCGGCAGGACCAGGCCGACGGTGCCGGTGGCGCGGCTGCGGAGCGCGCGGGCGGCGTGGTTGGGGCGGTAGCCGAGCTGCTCGGCGGCGGCGCGGACGCGCTCGGCGGTCTCGGCGCCGACGGGGCGGGTGCCGGCCAGGACGCGGGAGACGGTGGCGACGGAGCAGCCCGAGGCACGGGCCACGTCGCGCAGCGTTGCATCGGTCACGCCCGACTCCTGCCTTTTCATCTGCTTCATCCCTGTGTCCGGGCCCCGCCGATCGGCCGACCGAGCCCACCCCGGCCGCCTCACTCCGCCAGAGTTTTGGAAAACGTTATCAGCAGCCGCCCCCAACGACCACCGCCTCTTCGACTCCTCTGACGTGCCCGTTCACTGATCATCTCGACAGGCCTCCCTGGACTGCCATTGACATAATTCGGACGTCTGCTCATTCTCTCGGGAGAACGTTTTCCCAACGCTGCCCACGATCGGCAGTTCAGCTGGACAAAGAGGTTCCGCGATGCCCCGAAAGATCATTCTCGACTGCGACCCCGGGCACGACGACGCCATCGCCATGCTTCTCGCGCACGGCAACCCGGACGTCGAGCTCGTCGCCGTCACCACCGTCGTCGGCAACCAGACCTTGGAGAAGGTCACCCGCAACGCCCTCTCGGTGGCCCGCATCGCGAACATCACCGGCGTCCCCTTCGCCGCCGGCTGCCCCCGGCCGCTGGTGCGCGAGGTCGAGACGGCGCCGGACATCCACGGCGAGTCCGGTATCGACGGCCCCGTCATGCCCGAGCCGGTCCTGGAGCTCGACGAGCGGCACGCCGTCGACCTCATCATCGACACCGTGATGAGCCACGAGCCCGGCGAGATCACCCTCGTACCGACCGCCGGACTCACCAACATCGCCCTCGCCGTACGCAAGGAGCCGCGCATCGCCGAGCGGGTCCGCGAGGTCGTCCTGATGGGCGGCGGCTACCACGAGGGCAACTGGAGCCCGGTCGCCGAGTTCAACATCAAGATCGACCCGGAGGCGGCGCACATCGTCTTCAACGAGCGCTGGCCCGTCACGATGGTCGGCCTCGACCTCACCCACCAGGCCCTGGCCACCCCCGAGGTGGTCGAGCGGATCGCGAAGGTCGGCACGGGGCCCGCGACGTTCGTGGGCGAACTCCTGGACTTCTTCGGCGCCATGTACCTGGAGGCGCAGGGCTTCGCCCACCCGCCGGTGCACGACCCGTGCGCGGTCGCGTACGTCATCGACCCGCAGGTGATGACGGTCCGCAAGGCGCCCGTGGACATCGAGCTGACCGGCACGCTCACGCTCGGCATGACCGTGACGGACTTCCGCGCCCCGGCGCCCGCCGACTGCCGTACGCAGGTCGCCGTGGACCTCGACCACCAGCGTTTCTGGGACCTGGTCGTGGACGCCCTGGAGCGGATCGGCGAGGTGACCGTATGAGCGCCGCCTCCTCGGCAACCGCGGCTACGGGTACGGGCGGAGGGCGCGGCACCCGGATCGTCGTCCTCGTCACCGCGCTGCTCGCGGCCTGCTTCGCGTTCCAGCTGAACGCGAGCATGCTCAGCCCCGCCCTGAAGAACGTCGAGGAGTCGCTGGGCGCGACCGCCGCCGAAGTCGGCCTGACGCAGACGGCGTTCTTCACCTCGGCCGCGCTGTTCTCGCTGTTCCTGCCGCGCCTCGGCGACCTCATCGGCCGCCGCAAGGTGCTCACCGGGATGATGGCCCTGATGGTCGTCGGCTGTGTGATCGCGGCCCTCGCGACGAACGTGCCGATGCTGTTCACCGGCCGGGTCGTGCAGGGCATCTCCGGGCCGACCGTGCCGCTCTGCCTGATCATGCTGCGGGGCGAGGTCCACGACCCGAAGCGGTACGGGCTGCTGCTCGGCGTCATCACGGCCGTCAACGGCGGTATCGCGGGCGTCGACTCGATCGCGGGCGGCTGGCTCGCCGACCACTTCGGCTTCCAGTCGGTGTTCTGGGTGATGGCCGTCGTCGCCGCCCTCGCCGCGCTCCTCGTCGCCACGCTCACCCCGGAGTCGGTGGCCTCGCGCGCCGACGTCGACGTACCGCGGATGGACTGGCCCGGAGTGGCGCTGCTCGTCGTGTCGGTCGGCTCGACCCTGATCGCGCTCAACGAGGCGGGCAAGCTGGCGGCCGCCAACTGGGCGCTCGTCACCGGTCTCCTCGTGCTCTCCGCGCTCGCCTTCGCGCTGTTCTGGCGTACGGAGAACCGCAGCCCGCACCCGCTGGTCGCCACCCGGCATCTGCGCCGCCGCTCCACGTGGGCGCTGCTGCTTACGACCGTGCTCACCATGACCGGTGTGTTCGCCGTGATGAACGGCCTGATCCCCGCCTTCGCGCAGGACGCCGAGGCCGGATTCGGCATGACCGCCGAGGCCTCGGCCTGGTGGACGCTCACGCCGTACGCCCTCGCGGGCCTCGCCATGGGCCCGATCGCCGGGCGTCTCGCGGCGTCCTTCGGCTACGGGCGGATCCTGCGCATCGGCCTGATCGGGGCCGCCGCGATGGTGGGCCTGATGATCGTCACGCTGCAGGGCGACTCGCGGGCGATGCTGCTCGCGTCGTCGATCCTCATCGGCATCACGTACGCGGGCATCGGCAACATCGTCCTCAACGGCCTCGGCATCGTGCTCTCCCCGCGCGAGAACCCGGGCTTCCTGCCGGGCCTGAACGCGGGCGCGTTCAACCTGGGCGCGGGCCTCAGCTTCGCCGTCCTGTACGCGGTCCAGACGGCGACCAAGCCGGACGATCCGACCTCGGCGGCGGGTTATACGGCGGGCATGATCGCCGGCGTCGTCCTCCTTGCGGCGGCGTTCGCTACGTCGTTTTTGATTCCGAAGCCTGTGGAGGCGGAGGCGCACTGAGAAGGCTCAGCCGATGACGCCGTCCTGCTCGCGCACGATCCCGTCGACCCTGTCGCGCAGCCCCGCCACGGCACCGCCCTCGGCCGGCCCGTCCTCGGCGGGGGCGGCCGGGCGGGACTCGCCCGAGCCGGACACCTCCACTGCGGCCTTCGGAAGCCGGTCCAAGTAGGGCCCCAGGCCCAGGGGTTCGGGTAGGGGCGGCAGTCCCGGCAGCCAGCCGGAGTCGATCACGGTGACACCGGCGGAAACTGGCTTGGGCCGTGCCCGGTCCATGTCCCAGTCGGCTCCCGGGCTGGTGTCGTGGAGCGGCGTGTCAGGGGGCGTGTTCCCGTGCGACAGCGGCCAGACGACCCCTCGGAACTTCCCTGACTCCACATAGCCGAGGAAGCCGTGGTCGGCGGTCCTCCCCTTGACGGCGGCCCGGCCCTCCGGGTTGATGACCAACCAGTCCAGCGCGGTGGACACCATCTTTCGCGGGCCGTCCGCCGACGGGACGGACAGGGCCACGGCCCCGGCGGGCACGGTGGAGTCCGCGGCAGGGTACTTCGCGGCCACCCCGAAGCCCAGGCCGTCCACCTCGGCGGCGCCGGTCAGCAGCCCGGCCCGTGGGTCGTAGACGACGACCATGCTCTCGGCGCGGTCGGAGCCCTTGTCGTCGTCGGTGACCTCGACCTGGATCGTGTTCATCCCCGCGTGCCGGAAGACATGGCTGAGGTCGCAACTGCCGTTCTCCGCCGCAGCGGTGGACTTCTTACCGTCGTCCCAGCGGACGGTGCAGGTGTGCATGTCGTTCGTTCCGGGGTCGGTGAATGGCGCGTGGACGGTGACCGTGTCCTCGACGCGGTGCACGTCCCAGTCGTCGGGGCTCGTCAGCTTCAGTCGGGGTGCGACGTTCTTCAGCGTCACCACGGCGCTGTCGCTCACGGACCTGTTCACCCCGTCGTCTGCGGTCAACGTCACCTCGAAGGTCCCGTCGTCGGTGCAGCTGAACCCGGAGTCAGGCCTGGACTTGTGGGTGAACCGGCACGTCGTACCCGCGTCGACCCCCTTGACCGGCTCGTAGGACCATGTGGTCTCGGGTCGGCCACCGTCGTCCTGGGCGACGCCCCCGAGCTTGACCTTCGCGCCCTCGGCGCCCTTCACGTCGGGCCCGGCGTCGACCAGGGGAGCCAGGTCGGCTGGCGGACCGCCGTCTCCTGGCGGGACGTTCCACGAGTACTCGTCGTCGTAACCCCAGTTGCAATGGTGCCGGGCAACGTCGTTCGGCCCGGTGACCTCGTCCCAGGGGATGTTCGGATGGCCCGCCTCCAGGTCCCAGGTCGGGCCGCCGATGTCGGGGGGTACGGCGTACTGCATGTGGCACCACAACTGCTTGTACAGCGAGTCCCGTTGGTCCTGCGTCAGTCCGTCCGGGAGCGGAGTGCGCTCCTCCAGCTCCTCCCACACCTGCTTGGTGCGGGCCCCGGTGTGCACCACCGCATCCGCGCTGGGCAGCAGGGTCACGGTGACGGTGCGGGGCTCTTCCTTGGTGAACTCCGTGCGGTAGACGCTGGAGTGGGCGAACCACTTGGAGTTCTTCTCGTACGAGTACGAGCCCATCCAGTCGTCCTGGAACTCCCTGCCGTACTGCCGGTTGCCGTGCTTGTCCTCCGTCCAGACGTACCAGCTCATCCGCTTCATGTGCTTCTCCGCGAAGCCGGTCTTGACGGTGTGACTGCGCAGCCGGACCAGCGAGCTCTCGCAGGCGTCGGAGACGTCCTTGCTGTATGTGGCGCCGTCGACCTTCCAGGACACGCCGGCCCGCTTGCCGTCACCGCAGAAGTCAAGAACGCGGAAGGCGTTGACTCCAGGGCCGGGCTTGCCCTGTTTGTGCCAATACTCGAGGCCTGGATAGAACTGGGCGAGCGCCAGGAGATCACCGTCGTCATCCCGAACCGTGTCGGCGGTCACCGCTCTCGCCTCGGTCGTCAGACCACCGGGCAACAGCAGCAAGGCCGACGTCACGCAGACCGCCAACATCAGACGCAGAAATACTCGGCCCACCGATTCCCCCTCAACGACCCGGCCCGAGAGCGACGGAAGCTCGCGCGGTCCGCCTGTCACGCGGAACCTCACACCGTGTCCGTCCGGCCTGCACCGCCAGGGCACCAGGCGCGGTCGGCCGCCGATGCCGCCTTCACAGAGCTCACTCAACGCCCTCACACCGCACGCCGCGGCTGGGGTCCGGTCACGAGTGGGACCTGCTCAAGGAGGCCCCGCCCTGGAGTCCGGTGCCGACAACCCCTCCCCCCGCTCATCGCTCAGCGCCAGCCGGCGCAGCATCTCCAGGACGCGGTCGCGGGACTCGTCCGCGGCGTCGATGGCCTCCACGCAGGTCCAGTAGTGGACTTCGCCCTCGGCCGAGCAGGAGACGCCGACCAGCGCGATGCCCACCTCGCCGAGGAGTCCGCCGAGGCCGACCAGGGTGGCTCTCGGGTCGCGGATCTCGGTGAGGAGGGCCGCGCGTATCGCCGCCGTGCCGGGGTGGGCGGCGGCGAGGACGCCGCAGCCGCGGCCGCTCACTTCGCTCAGGGCCAGGGCCTCGCCGCGCAGCGCGGGCGGGCCGCCCACCGCGAGGCGGCTGCCTATCGCCTGGGCGAGGGCCTCGGCCTGCCAGGCTTCCGTCAGCACGGACGCCGCGTCGTGTCCGCGCGCGAGAGCTCCTCTGCTCTCCCTGATGAGTTCCACCGCGTCCATCTGCCGTCCCCGTTCGCCGTGGTGCGACCGCCCAACTGCCGGACCGCTCGGGGCAGTTCGGCCGGTCAGTCTCAGTCGCACTCTTCCACTCCACTACCCAGAGTGAAGGTAATCAGACCAAAAGACCAGGGGAATACGGAAATCTCTGGACAGAAACTCGAATCAGACCCTGTCGATCACTCCGCAGAGTGACGACGAGGGATCTTAGGTTCGGCCGAACCCACCGGGAAACGCTGCTCGTTGCGCTCGATCTTCGCAGCCAGAGCGGCCAACGCGTCGATCCCGAGCACCTCGCAGAGCTGCAGCAGATACGCCAGTACGTCGGCGACCTCGTCGGTCACCCGGTGGGCCGACTCGGGGTCGTCCATCACCGAGGCGGACTGCTCGGGCGTCAACCACTGGAAGATCTCGACCAGTTCGGCCGCCTCCACGCTGAGCGCCGAGACCAGGTTCTTCGGGGTGTGGTACTGCTGCCAGTCACGCGCCGCGGCGAACTCCGCGAGGCGGCGCTGCAATTCCTTCACGTCCAGGTCGGTCACGCCCCCAGGTGTACCACCCGGGTCCGACATCAGCCGCGGGGCGCCGTCGCCCCGTCCTCCACGAGGCCCTGGACCTCGGTGCCGGGCGGAGTGAGCAGGAAGACGTTCCGGTCGACCCGGTGCATGCCGCTGCCGAGGCCCATGACGACGCCGCTGCTGAAGTCCAGTACGCGCTTGGCGACTTCGCCCTCCGCGCCGGACAGGTCGAGCAGCACCGGGATCTCGGCCATCAGGGTCTCGGCGACCTCGCGGGCGTCCGCGAAGACGTTCACCCGGTGCACGACGAACTGGCGCCGGCTGTCGTACCCGGTCTCCGCCATCGCCCGGTGGCCCGGCCAGGACGGCCACTCGTCGCCGCTGCGCAGCGGCACGACCTGGGCGAGCCCCTCCCACTGTTCATCAGTGGCGTCGCGCCGGTAGCTGTTCACTGCCCCACACCCCGTCCGGGCTCGCACTCGTCGTCTGTACCGGCCAATTCTTACGCCAACTCACCCGTTCGGCCCAACTGCGACACGGGTGCCGCGCCCTCCCGCTCCCTCGGCGGCTCCACGGGCGCGGCCCCGACCGCTCCGAACAGCACTCGCCCGGCCACTCGCGGAGCGAACAGCGACGTGAGCGGGGCGGTGAGCGTGAGGACGGAGCGGAAGGCGTCGCCGACGACGGGGTCGGTGGCGTACCGCTCCAGGACGCGTTCCAGATACCAGCCGACGGGCCGTTCGAGAGCACTGGAGGCCACCGCGTTGCCCGTGGCGCCCGGCATCTTCTTGTCGGATCCCGCCGAGATGTCCCAGGCCTGCCCGGACGAGGCGAGGATCGCGGCCTGGACGCGGCGCGTGGTCGGGGTGCGGCGGCTGTCGGCGAGCGCGTCGCGCAGGGCGACGGCGTTGCGCGCCGCGACGGCCATGCCCTGGCCGTAGATCGGGTTGAACGTGCACAGCGCGTCACCCGTGGCGAGGAATCCGGCGGGGCGGCGGCCGGGCAGGTCGTAGCGGCGCCGGACGTTCGCGGTCTGCCGGAAGCCGTACGCGGGGGTGAGCGGTTCGGCGGCGCGCAGCCACTGGTGCACGACCGGGTGCGGTAGCCGCTTCGCGAAGGCGGCGAACTCCTCGTCGCCCGTGGGCGGTTCGTCGCCGCGCAGGCCGGAGAACGTGACGATGCAGGTGCCGTCCTCCAGGGGCAGGACGACACAGCCGTACGTCTGGGCGGGGTCGGCGACGATATTGAAGCCGAGGGCCTGTCCGCCGAGCCGGCCGTCGCGGTCGCGGTAGACGCGGGAGGCGTAGGCGAGGCCGGTCTCGATGGTCTCCTCGGGCGGGGCGTCGGCCCCGATCCGGGCGAGCCACCGCGCGGCCTTCGTGCCGCGCCCGGAGGCGTCCACGACCAGATCGGCGGCGAGCGGCCGCGCCTCCGCCCGAACGCCCCGAACGCCCGGCGTGCCCCGAACGCCCCGCGCGTCCTGCCCACCCTGACCGTCCCGCGCCTCGTCCCCGCGCTCCCGCAGCAGCACCCCGCGTACGCGCGCGGCGTCCCCCAGGAGTCCGACGGCCTCGGCGCCCTCGGCCACCTCGATCGCCGGATGCGCCAACACCCGCTGCCGTACGAGGTGTTCGAGCTGGGGCCGCGTACCGGTGTGCAGATAGGTCGACGCCGGGGTGCGCCGGAACCAGCGGCCGCCCTGCAACTGCACCACGTCGTCCGGCATGCCGACGCGCGGTGAACCCGCGGCCCGCAGCTCGTCCATGAAGCCGGGCAGCACCTCGTCCAGGGCGCGCTGGCCGCCGTCGAGCAGGACGTGCGTGTGCCGGCCCTGCGGGACCCCGGGCCGCGGTCCGGCCTCGGCGGCGAAGCGGTCCCGCTCGATCACGGTCACGCGCTCGGCGTGCTCGACGAGCACCCGCGCCGCGAGCAGCCCCGCCAGACTCCCGCCGACGACGACGGCGTGCCGCCCGCCGCCCCGCACACCCACGCTGTCGCCCGGCTCCGCCGCCGGTAAGGTCACCGATGCTCACGCCCCTTTGCCGCGCCCGGGCCGACCGGTCCGCCGGTCCGTGGTCAACTGCCAGTATTCCAGGGCGAGTCGGGCACCACCGGCCGTACGGGATTTCAGCGCGCCGCCTTCTTTGGCAGCCCGACCCCCAGGCAAGTAGGGACGCCAGAGCGCCCACGCACGGGAACGCCGCCCTCGCGCACACGACCATCCCGCTCATCGAGTTACCGAACAAACCATCTCGTAACAAGCTTGGCGTGTGGCAACATAAGCCCGGCGTTAGGGTCGGGCCAACGACTGGGACACCGAAGCGGAATCGACAGAGGGAACGACGTGCAGATGAACCGCGCAGCCGAAGAGGGCCGCCCCGCCACCGCCACCCCGCCCGGGACAGGGGCCGGGACGGGCAAGTCCATCGGCGACCGCCGCGTACGCAGGACCCGTGCCGCCCTGCGCACGGCCCTGGTCGGACTGGTCCTGGAGAAGGGGTTCCACGCGATCACGGTCGAGGAGATCACCGAGCGCGCGGACATCGGCCGGGCCACCTTCTACGCGCACTACCGCGACAAGGAGGACCTGCTCATCGGGATCGTCCAGGACCTCGCCCACGACCGCGAACGCCTGCTGCCCGCCGTCGAACAGGCCAGGGAACAGGGCTTCACGGGCCTCCCGGTGCTCTACATCTTCCAGCACGCCGAACAGGAGCGCCCCGTCTACCAGGTGATCCTCCGCGGCGAGGGCGACGGGCGCGCCCTGCGCGAGTTCACCGACCTGATCCGGGCCAAGGCGGAGAGCCTCTTCCGCGAGCGCACGGAGCAGCTCGGCGTCACCCCCCGCGTCCCGCTCGACGTGGTCGCCCGCGCCTGGACCGGCGAGCTGATCGCGCTCCTGTCCTGGTGGGTGGAGACGGACACGGGCTACACCGCGGAGCAGATCACGGCCCACCTGCGGGACCTGTCGGTGTACGGACGGGTGTGGGCGACGGGACTCACGCCGCTGGACGCGCCGGGGGCGGGGGACCCGGTCGGGGGCTAGGGGTTCGGTGGACCGGCATCGCCGGAGGGGCTCGAAATTGAGCCCCTCCGGGGGCACCTCCCAGCGGTAGCTGGGGGAGATCGAGGAGGGTAGCGGACGGAGCGCGGGGCAGTTAGGTTAGCCTTACCTCAGTGAGTCCGCGTCACTGTCGCACCCCGCCCCGCCCTCCCCGCAAGGAGTCCCCCTTGAGCGCCGCCGCAGAACTCGACCTGCCCGAGCAGACCGCCGCGGAGCGTGTGCGCTCCCTCCTGGCCCAGGCGGTCTCCCTGTCCCTCACCACCCACGGGCAGGACTACGACCTCATCGGTATGCACTCCGTCGGCAGCAAGGGCCAGATCACCCTGCACCCCCAGGCCGACACCCCGCTCGTCGCCCAGGTCGCCACCGCCCCGCGCGGCAGCCTCGCCGCGCTCCTGGAGTTCACGGACATCGCCCCGACGGCGCTCCGCGACCGCGTCCGGGCCCGCGTCACCATCTCCGGCTGGCTCGCCCCGTCCGGCGACAGCGAAGCGCTCCGCCTCGACCTCGCCCGCGTCACCCTCCGCACGGCGACCGGCACTTACGAGGTGGGCCTTGACGAGTACGCCCTCGCGCAGGCCGACCCGCTCGCCGTCGAGGAGGCGGCGATGCTGACCCATCTCGCCGACGCCCACGACGACATGGTCACCGACCTCCTCCTGCGCAGCGGCACCAGCCTCCCGTACGGCGTGCAGCGGACCCTCCCCCTCGCCGTCGACCGCCACGGCCTCACGCTGCGCTGCGAGTACCGCGAAGGCCACTGCGACCTCCGCCTCCTCTTCCCGGCCACGGCCCGCAACGCGGTGGAGGCCGGCGAACAGGTCCGCCGCCTCCTCACCACACCCCCGCCGTCCCCGCGCTGCGGCCACCGCCCGCGCCGCTGGTCGTCGCTCCGGGGGTGAGCGCGCCCGCGGCGCCGGACAGGGCCCCCGGCCCGGGTGCCGAGTCGCGGTTCCGCCGACGGACTGCACGGGGGACGACGTGAGCGACGATAAGCCTGTGACCGCGACAGCCGTAGCCCTGATCAACCCCAACACCTCGCAGGCCACGACCGAGATGATGGCCACGATCGCCCGCCGCACCCTGCGCCCCGATGACGGCTACGAGGTGCTCGGACTCACCGTCGCCGAAGGCCCCGCCATGCTCCTTGACGAGGTCGCCCTGCGCGCCGCGGAACCCCAGGTCGTACGAGCCGCACAGCGGGCCCTCGCCGGGCCGGACGGTCCGCGCATCGGGGCGTTCGTGGTGGGCGCGTTCGGCGACCCCGGCGTCGAGGAACTGCGGTCCCGCACCTCCCTCCCCGTCGTGGGCATCGCCGAGGCGGCCCTGGCGGAGGCCGCGTCGTCGGGCCGCCGCTTCGGCATCGCCACGACCACCCCGGGCCTGACCGCCGCGATCGCCGCCCGCGTCGCCCACCTCGGCTGGTCCGGGCAGTACACCGGCATCCGCCTCACCCAGGGCGACCCGCGCCAACTGTCCGCTGCCCCCGAGGAGTTGACGGAGCGCCTGGCCGAGGCGGTCGAGGCCTGCCGTGCGCAGGACGGCGCCGAAGCGGTCATCATCGGCGGCGGCCCCTTGGGCGAGGCCGCAGAATCCCTCCGCGACCGCTTTCCGATCCCGGTGATCGGTCCGATCCCGGCGGCCTGCCGGGTGGTTCGGGCAGTGGTGGAGGTCACCTGAGGTCTGCGCTGGCTTCGGGCATCGGCGGCCTGCTTCCCGCTACGGAGGCAGGCCGCCGAAGCCCCCGCCTCAGGCGGAAGCCGCGACCAGGCGGTCGAGTTCGCCGCCCTTGGCCTGGGCCACCAGGTCGGCGAACTGCTCCTCGCTCATCTGCACCTGCTGACCGAAGTCGTCGGTGATACGCACGCGCTTGTCCGCGGGCGCGTCGACGTCGACGAACAACTGCGGGCAGCCGCAGTCGCATTTGCCGCAGAAGGTCGCGATCGGTTCCGGACTCGTGTCGGGCATCAGTGCCACCTCGCCGTTCGGGATGTGTGGTCGGTGTGGTCGTACCGCCACCGTCAAGCTTGCCCAACTGCCGATCCGGAACAAACAGTTCACACCCGGGGCGAGGGGGGCGCGCGGATACGCCGGGGGGCACCTCCTGATCCACGCGCACGCCTCGGCCACCGTCCGGCGCTCTCCGGCACACTCCGGCGCACTCCGGCACGCCCCAGGGCGCGGGCAGTTGCTGCGCGCCGGACTGTCACCCCGGTCCCGGACTCCCCCTCCCGGCGGCGAAGTCGGCGAACCACGCCAGCATCTCCGGGTGCGAGATCGTCCCCTCGGCACGCACCTCGGCCACGGGCGCCCCCTGGAGGATGCGTTTGACCGGGACCTCCAGCTTCTTGCCTGTCAGGGTTCTCGGGACGGCGGCCACCGGCACGATGGCGTCCGGGACGTGCCGGGGCGAGAGCCGCTGCTTGATCTCTCCGGCGACTCGGGCCTTCAGTCGCTCGTCGACCTCCGCACCGGAGGCCGGCACCACGAAGAGCGGCATGCTGTACGTGCCGTCCGGCGCCTCCACGCCGACGACCAGGCTGTCGGCGATCTCCGGCAGCGCCTCGACGACGGCGTACAGTTCCGCCGAACCCATGCGGATGCCCATGCGGTTGAGGGTCGCGTCCGAGCGCCCGGCCACCACCACGGACAGGTCGTTCGCCACCGAGACCCAGTCTCCGTGGCGCCACACCCCGGGATACGTGTCGAAGTAGCTCGACCGGTACCGCTCGCCGTCCGGGTCACCGAGGAAATACAAGGGCATCGAGGGCAGGGGCGCGGTGACGACCAGTTCGCCCTGCTGGTCCTCGACCGGACGCCCGTCGCTGTCCCACGCCGCCAGGGCGACTCCGAGCGCCGGGCACTGGATGCGTCCGGCCCGTACCGGCAGCAGTGCCGAACCCCCGGCGAGTACGGAGCACACGTCCGTGCCCCCGCAGATCGACTGCAGCCACACATCGTCGGAGACCCGGTCGTACACCCACCGCCAGGTGCTGTCGGGAAGGGCCGAACCGGTCTGCAGCACGGAGCGCACCCTGCTCAGGTCGTGCGCGGAGGCCGGGTGGGCGTCCGCGTTCTCACCGGCCGTGAGATAGGCGGCGCCGACCCCGACCACCGTCGCGCGGCTGACTTCCGCCACGCGCCAGACACCGTTCACGTCGGGATGGGTGGGGCTGCCGTCGTACAGGACCAGGGTGGCGCCGTGCAGCAGACAGCCGACCATGAAGTTCCACAGCATCCAGGCGGTGGACGTGTGGAAGAGGCAGCGGTCGTCGGGCCGTACGTCGGCGCCGAGCCCGAGGGCCTTGAGCAGCTCCACGACGATGCCGCCGTGGCCCTGCACCATGCCCTTGGGCGGACCGGTGGTGCCCGATGACCAGAGGATCCACAGGGGATGGTCGAACGGGACGTCGGCGAAGCGGAGTTCCGCCTCGTCGGCGACGGCGTCGGACCAGGAGTGCCGCGCCACGCCTGAGCGGCCCGGCCCTCCGGACCCCGTTCCGGACCCTGCCCGGGACTCGGTGAGGAGGTCCACGGCGATCACGTGCCGGACGGTGGGCAGTTCGTCCAGGATCTCGGCGACCGCGGAGCGCCGGTCGAACTCCTTGCCCGCGTAGCGGTAGCCGTCGGCGGCCACCAGCACCTTCGGCTCGGCCTGCCGCAGCCGGGCGGCCACCCCCGCCGTACCGAACTCGGGGGAACACACCGTCCACACCGCGCCGACCGCCGCGCTGGCCAGCAGGGCGACCACCGCTGCCGCCGTGTTGGGGAGAAAGCCCGCCACGCAGTCGCCCGGCTCCACACCCATGGCGCGCAAGGAGGCGGCCAGGGCCGCGACATCGCGCCGCAGCTGCCGCCACGACGTCTCCACCGGAGGGCCGCTCTCGGGCACCTCGATCAGGGCGGTGCGCCCGTCGGGTGTCCGGGCCAGGCACCGCTCGGCGAAGTTGATCCGGGCGCCCGGGAACCAGCGCGCGCCCGGCATGCGCGGATCGTCGAGGACGGTGTCGTAGGCACTGACGGCATCGAGGCCGTAGTACTCCCACACCGCCGCCCAGAACGCGTTCGGGTCGGTCGTGCTCCACCGCCAGAGCTCGGCGTAGTCGGCGAACCGGAGACCTCGGGTCCGGTCGAGCATGCGCATGAAGGCGGCGACGTCGGACTGCTCGGCCCGCGCGGCGGTCGGGGCCCACAGCAGGTTCGGATCGGTGTTCAACGGACCTCCAGGGGTCGGTACGGTGCGAAGGACCGGCTCAGCTCAGTTCCCGTACGAACTCATCGGCGCGCGGCCATTCCCCGTACCCGGAGGCCGGGTTGAGGTGTCCTACCGGGCCCAGGTTCACGAGGCGGCTGCCCCACGCGTCGGCCATCTCCGCGACGCGGTCGTACGCGGCCAGGGGGTCGTCCGTGCTGGCCGCCACGATGCTGGGGAAGGGCAGCGGCTTCATGGGGACGGGCGTCCAGCCGTTCTCGCTCAGGTCGTCCGGGGAGGGGTGGCCCTCCCCGAGCGGGGCGGCGAAGTCCGGTGGTGTGGCGAGCAGGGCGCCCCGGACGGTGTGCTGGTGCTGTTGCGCCCAGTGGACGACGGTGACGACTCCGGCGCTGTGGGCGACCAGGACGACGGGGCCGGAGATCTCGCCGAGGGTGCGCTCCAGGGCTGCGACCTGCGCGTCGCGGTTCAGCCGTCCCGTCTGCAGCGGCGGCAGCAGCCGGACGGTGTCGAGTCGTTCGGCGAGCAGGGTCTGCCAGTGGTGCGGCACGTGGTCGCGCAGCCCTGGGACGATCACGACGGTCGGGGGTGCGGTGGGGTTCTTTTGCGTGGGGTTCGCTTGCGATGAGTTCATTTGCGTGGCTCCGGAGGTACGAGCGCCGTGTCGGGCAGAAGTCCCAGGCGGCGCAGGTCTCTTGTGTAGGTGGCCTTGCCGAGGGCGAAGGCGGCGCCGCTCACCACGGCGACCCAGGGGATGAGTTGCAGGGCACCGAGCAGTCCGGTGCGGTCGGCGAGCATGCCGGTGACGGCGGGCCCTGGTGCAAGGCCGAGCAGGCTGTTGGCCAGGGTGAGGGTGGCCATGGCGGTGGCCGCGACGGCCGGTGGGGTCAGGTTCGCCACCATGGCGGCGGCGGGGCCGGCCGTGCCGCTGGCGACGAGGCTGCCCAGGGCGATGAGCACCACCTGTGCCGGTCCGGTCGGCAGCTGGAAGCCGGTCATCAGCAGGACGAACGAGGCGAGGCTGCAGGTGACCGCCACGGTCCACTTGCGGACCGCTGCGTTCCGGCTGAGGCGGTCGGCCACGATGCCGCCCAGGATCATCCCCGTGCCGCCGAGCAGCGCGAACGCACTGGCGGCGTAGCCGGCGTCCGCCGTCTCCATCCCGTAGTAGCGGTGGAAGAAGCTCGGGGTCCAGGCGAGCAGCGCCATGGCGATGAACATCTGCAGTCCGCTGCCGACGTAGGCGCAGGCCACGGAGACCGAGGAGAACAGGCGCGGCAGCAGGGTGCGCAGCGGAGCCCGCTCCGACGACCCCTTTTCCGGCGCGTGCACCCGGGCGGCGGCGGCGAGTCTGCGTTCCGTGATCAGGACTCCGTACACCGCGGCCAGGGCGAGCCCGAGGAAGCCCATCGCGCCGAAGGCCCAACGCCAGCCGTGCGCCTGGGCGATGGTGCCGCCGATGGCGACGCCGAGCACCGACCCGAAGGAGCCGCCGGCGATGAACGCTCCGGAGAGCGTGGCACGCAGCCGCACCGGGAACACGCTGAGCACCACCGCGATCCCGACACTGCCGTACGCGGCCTCGCCCACGCCGACCATGAAGCGCCCCAGGAACATCTCGCCGTAACTCGCGGAGACCGCGCAGCCCAGCGTGGCCAGGCTCCACACGACCGCGGCGGCGACGAGGCTGCGTACCCGGCCCCAGCGGTCCGCGACGAGGGAGAGGGGGAAGGTGAGCAGGCCCACCATCAGGGCCACGATGCCGCTGAGCGAGCCCAACTGGGCGTCGGAGAGCAGCCATTCGGCCTTCAGCATCGGGAAGACCGCGTTGAGGACCTGCCGCGACATGTAGTCGGAGAGCAGGAGAGCGAAACTCAGGGCGAAGACCAGCCACGGGTAGCGGCGCGGCACGGCCGGGCGGGTGCGGGAGGTTTCCGGTACGGCCGCGTCGGCCGTAGGTGTTCCCATGGATGCCACCTCTCTGGTCACGGACGTCTGCTGCTCAGAAGGGCCGGTCTCCGACGATTCCCGCGCGCTCCATCCTGCGGACGGCGGGCCAGTAGTCCTGGACGGCGTAGTGCTGTGTGGAGCGGTTGTCCCAGATGGCCACGCTGTTCTCCGTCCAGCGCCAGCGGACCTGGTACTCGGGGACCGCTGCCTGGCTGCGCAGGTAGTCGAGGAGGTTGCTCGCGCCGGGCGCGTAGTCCTGGCCGAAGCGCACGCGCTCGGGCCGGTGGTAGTTGACGAAATGCGTGGTGAAGCTGTTGACGAAGAGGATCTGCTCGCCGGTCACCGGGTGGGTGCGGACCACGGGGTGCTCGGCGTCGGGGTACTTGGCGGCGAGTGCGCGGCGCTCCTCGGCCGGGAGTACGGCGCCGAAGCTCGACTCGATGCTGTGCCGGGCGCGGAGGTCCGCGATCTGGTCCTTGACGTGTTCCGGGAGGCGGCGGTGGGCCTCGGCCATGTTGATCCAGATGGTGTCCCCGCCCACGGCCGGCGTCTCGACGCAGCGCAGGACGGCGCCCATGGAGGGGGTCGTGCGCCAAGTCCCGTCGCAGTGCAGGGAGTTCTCGTAGTGCTCCGGCTCGCTGTCGAGGTCCTTGTAGATCCGCACGAGCCCCGGGTGCTCGGGGTCGCTGCCGACCACGGGGTGGTCCTCCAGAGCGCCGAAGCGCGACGCGAAGGCGACGTGCTCGGCGCGTGTGAGGTCCTGGTCGCGCAGGAACAGGACCTTGTACCGCAGGAGCAGTTGCTCGATCGCGGTGAACAGGTCGTCGTCGCGTGCGGCGTCGCCCAGCTGCACGCCGCGGAGTTCGGCGCCGATGGTGCAGGTCAGCGGCTCGGCGGTGAGGGACGGACGCAGGGCGCTCGGGCGCACCAGGGCGGGCGCGGACTCCTTCGTCCGGGCGGTCTTGGTCATGGGTCGTCGCTCCTGAGGAGTTGCGCGTCGGGCGCGTCCGGCGCCCGACGCGTGGCTGAGGTGGTGCTGAGAGGTGCTCAGAGGTACTCAGAGGTGCCCAAGGTGCTCAAGGGTGCCCAAGGTGCTCAGGGGTGCCCAAGGTGCTCAGACGGTGAAGACGGAGGACCCGGTCGTCCAGCCCGCCTCCAGGTCGTGGTGGGCGGTCACCGCGTCCGGAAGGGCGTACCGCTGATTGATCCGGATGTCGATGCGGCCCGAGGCGACGTGCTGGAACAGCTCCGTGGCCAGGGCGTCCCGCTCGGCCGGGTCGGCGATGTAGTCGGCGAGTGCGGGCCGGGTCGCGAACAGGGAGCCGTGCACGGCGAGTTGCATGGCGTCCAGGGGCGGCACTCCGGAGGCGGTGCCGAAGCAGACCAGAAGCCCGCGGCGCTGCAGCGATGCCATGGACGCGGCGACGGTGTCCTTGCCGACGCTGTCGAACACGACGGGGACGCCCTTGCCGTCGGTCAGTTCGCGGACCCGCCGGGCCACGTCCTCGTGCCGGTACAGGATGGTGTGCGCGCAGCCGTGGGCCTTGGCGACCGCGGCCTTCTCCTCGCTGGAGACGGTGCCGATGACGGTGATGCCGAGCAGCTTCGCCCACTGCGCGAAGATGAGGCCCACGCCGCCGGCAGCCGCATGCAGCAGCACCGTGTCGCCGCGCTTGAGCGGGTGGATGCGGCGCAGCAGGTACGCGGCGGTGAGTCCGCGCATCGTCATGGCGGCCGCGGTCTCGCAGCTGATCGCGTCGGGCAGCTTGATCAGCGAATCCGCCGGCATGACGCGTTCGGTGCTGTACGCGCCGAGCGGGCTGCCCGTGTAGGTCACGCGGTCGCCCGCGCCGACGTGGGTGACTCCGTCACCCACGGCCTCGATCACTCCGGCCGCCTCGACACCGAGCCCGTTGGGCAGCGGTACGGGGTAGAGGCCGGTGCGGAAGTAGGTGTCGGCGAAGTTCAGGCCGACGGCGTCGTGCCGGATGCGCACCTCGCCGGGCCCCGGTTCCCCGACCGTGACCTCCTGCCACCGCATGACCTCGGGTTTTCCGGTCTCCTCGATTCGAATGGCATGTGCCACGGCTCTGCTCCGTCTGCTCGGTTCCGGGTGTGTGGGGGCGTACGCAGGTGTCGTACGGGATGACGCGGGTCAGGCCGTACGCAGAAGTCGTACGGGATGACGCGGGTCAGGACGTGACGTCGCGCAGCATGGAGCCGCGGCGGCCGGGGCGGCGGTTGGGCACCATGCCGAGGTGGGCCAGGGTCGCGTCGGTGTCCGCGTACCACTCGCCGAGCTTGTAGATCTCCCGCGCTTCGGGGCCCGACGCGATGTCACGTCCCACGGCCTCGGCGATCTGGACCATCTGCTCGACCTGCTGCACGGAGGACATGCGCTCGCCCTTGCGGCGCCACAGGTTGTCCTCGTTGCCGACGCGGACGTGCGCGCCGAGGGCGATGCCGACGGTGTTCATCGGGGCCACCGCGCGCATGGACGCCTCGATGGTGAGGACCGCACCGTCCGGGACACGGCGGATGAACTCCACCAGGTCGGCGGGGTGCCGTCCGGCGAATCCGCCGCCGATGGCCACGTAGTTGAGCACGAGCGGCCCGCTGTAGATCCCCCGGCGGATCATCCGCTCGACGGTCTCCAGCTGTGCCAGGTGGGCGAGTTGGAAGTGCGGCTGGATGTCGTTCGCGCGGAGCCGCTTCAGGTGCTCCAGGTAGAAGTCGGGTCCGGCCTCGACGACCATGTCGCGGTACGCCTTGTGCATGGCGGGCTTCGCGATGGAGGTGCCCTCGATGTCCTCGTCGTCGAAGAGCTCCACGATGTTCATCTGGCTGGTGCCGATGGCGATCGTCACCTGGTCGGGGCGTGGGTCGATCTCGGCCAGCATGTGCCGGGTGTCGTAGCTGAGCCACTTGGCGTCCGCGCCCTCGTCCTCGGGGGCGAAGGAGATGGAGCCGCCGATCTGCAGGACCATGTCGGGAACGGCTTCGCGCAGCCGGGCCATCAGCTCGTTGAACATGGACATGCGCTTGGAGCCGTGTCCGTCCAGCTCGCGGACGTGGATGTGCAGCACGGTGGCGCCGGCGTTGTAGCAGTCGACCGCGGCCTGGACGTGCTCGTCCATGGTGACCGGAAGGTCGTCGGCGTCTCCGGGCAGCCATTCCGGTCCGTACGGCGCTGCCTGGATGACCAGCTTCTCCTGGTTCTCCGGGTAGAGGGAGTCGTCGAGGAAGTGCATGGCCGTTCTCCTTTGTCGACGGTGAACGCTCACCGGTCGTCCGCTCCTGGGCAGCCGCGGTCGCCGCACGGCGGTGCGGATCGACTCGCGGAGCTTGCGGAAGCTTGCGTAAACGTGCGGAAGCTTGCGTAAAGCGGACCGGCTTGCGTGAAAGAAGGGGGAGTTGGCGGTCGCGGCGGTTGTCGCGCGACGCTGCGGTTGTGCGGGGGCCAGGGGGTGGTTGTCGGGGGTGTCGCCCCGGTTATTGCCCCATCGGTAAGGCCACGTTAGGCCGCGATTCAGGGGCGCGCTGCACCACAGGGGACAGGAGAATTACCTTTTGGGGACAGGGGGGCGGCTGGCGCCACCAAGGTTCATCGCCGCGAGACGCCCTACTCCACGACGTACTGCTCCGCCACCTGCCGGGTCCGCCATTCCCGCGCGCTGCACCCGAAGCGTTCGCGGAACCAGCGCGAGAAGGCGCTCGGCGCCGAGAAGCCCAGGAGCCCGGAGATGTCGGTCAGGGAGCGGCGCGGGTTCGCCACGAGTTGCCGCGCCAGTTCCTCGCGGGTCGCGTTCAGGAGCGAGGAGAACGTCTCGCCGGACGCCGCCAGGTGCCGGTGGACGGTGCGGCGGTCGACGCCGAGGCTGGCCGCGACCTGCTCGACGGAGCACCGTCCGGTCGGCAGCAGGGCGCCGATCAACTCCCGTACCCGGTCCGGCTCGGAGGTGTCCCTGGCCACGGCGATGGACTCGAAGTACTGCCGCGCGTACGTCCGCAGCAGCGGGTCGGACATGGCGTTGGGTACGTCCAGGTCGCTGCTGTAGAAGACGATGCCGTTGAATTCCTGGTCGAACTCCACGACGGGCCCGAAGAACCGCCGGTGCGAGGACGGATCCGTGGGCGCGGGATGGGTGAAGCACACGGAGAGCGGCTGCCACCGGGCGCCCAGGAACTCCCGCAGCACCTGGTGGAAGGCGCCCACGGCGAGTTCCACCGCCTGGCGGGCCGACATCGGCTCGGTCAGTTCGAAGCCGACCTTGAGCGTCGCCAGGCCGTCCGCCTCGGTGAGCCGGTTGTGGAGCATCTCGTTGTACATGTGCTCGTAGCGCACCAGGAACGCGATCGCGCTGCGCACGTCGGTCTCCTCGCGGAGAACCAGGCTGATCGGACCGAGGTTGGAGAAGCGCCGGCGCTCGGCGAGCAGGAGCCCGAAGTCCTCCCGGTGCGCGGCCGCCGCCGAGAGTTCGAGAAGCCGGACGACGGCCGCGCCGGAGATCCACCGGTCCTGCACCGTGAGTCCGACGGGATCCAGGCCGACCCGCTTCATGAGGGCACGCGGGTCGATGCCCAGAGATCTGCTCAGCTCCACATAGCCGCTCAGGCTGGCATTACGGACGAGGGGCTTCATGGGCGCACTCCCTGACTCTGTCCCCAACTGATAAGTCACATGTCCCGTGCCGTCAAGAGATACGTCGAGCACTGGCCTAGCGTGTGAACCGTTCGCGAGCGAGAGGACACACCGCGATGCTGCGACACCTTCTCACCGGGCCCTCAGCCTGGACCGGACCGGATCTCGCCCCGGCCACGGACGGGATCCTGCACCTGTCCCGGGCCCAGCTCGGCGAGATCGAGTCCGCCCTGCGTTCGGTACGGCTGCGGGGCACACCCCTGCTGCGGGTGCGGCCGCGCGACTTCCCCCTGCCCACGCTGGCATCGGAGTTGACCCGGATCGCCGACGCCCTGGAGAACGGCCGCGGCTTCGCCCTGATCAGAGGGTTCCCGGTCGACCGTTACGGCCCGGCGGCGGTGAGCACACTGTTCTGGGGGCTCGGCCTGCATCTCGGAGTGCCCGTGTCACAGAACGCCGCCGGGCATCTGCTCGGCCACGTCCGCGACACCGGCCGGAGCCTGAACTCCGCCTCGGCGCGCGGCTACCAGACCAGGGAACACCTGCCGTTCCACACCGACCACTGCGACCTGCTCGGCCTGCTGTGCGTGCGAGCCGCGGGCTCCGGTGGGCAGATCTCCCTCGCCGCCTCGGCGAGTGTCCACAACGGAGTGCTCGCCCAGCGCCCCGACCTCGTGGACCGGCTGTACCGCACGCACTTCGTGGACCGCCGCGAGGAACACGGCCCCGGCGAACGCCCGTACCACGCGGTGCCCCTCGCCGCATGGCACGCGGACAGGCTCAGCCTGCGCTACCACCGGCGCTACCTGGAGTCCGCGCAGCGCTTCCCCGACGTGCCCCGACTCGAAGCCGCCGACCGCGAACTCTTCGACCTGATCGACGCGTTGGCCGACTCCCCGCAGCTGCGACTCGACCTCGACTTCGCGGCGGGCGACCTGCTCCTCGTCAACAACCACGCGGTGCTGCACTCCCGCACGGCGTACGAGGACTCCGCCGAGCCCGCGCTCAAACGCCATGTCCTGCGACTGTGGTTGACGCCCCATCAACAGCGGCTCCTGCCACCGGGCTTCTGGGACGAGTCGGCGGCGGGACGGGGCCGCGGCGGCGTCGCACCCCGCGATGTCATCGGCGCGGCCGCGTGACCACCGAGGCAGCGGGCCCTCGACCCAACCGAGCCATCCACCCAACCGACGCCACCGGGCCGTCGAAACAACGCGCACAGAACGGAAGCCGAATGAGCAACCTCGCGGCAGTTCTGGCGGCGTCTACCGCCACCCACGGCCACCGGATCGCCGTACGCCAGGACGGAACCACCCTCACCTACGCCCAACTCGCCGACGCCAGCGCCCGGTTGGCCTCGCTGCTGCGGAAGCAGGGGGTCCGGCCCGGCGACCGGGTCGCGCTCGCCCTGCCCAACGTCGCGTCCTTCCCCGTCGCGTACTACGGGATTCTCCGCGCCGGCGCCGTCGTCGTACCGATGAATCCGTTGCTGAAGGCCCGCGAGATCGCCTTCGTGCTCCGGGACTCAGGGGCGCGGGTCGTGGTGGCCGCGCCTGCGGTGGAACCCGAGGCGGCGCCCGCGGCGGCCGAGGCCGGTGCGGTGTGTCTGATCGCGGACGGAGAGGAGGGGCCCGCCGCACTGCGCGAGACACCGCCGATGACCGAACTCGTCGAGCAAGCGCCGGAAGACACCGCCGTGATCCTCTACACCTCGGGAACCACGGGTACCCCGAAGGGCGCCGAACTGACCCACCGCAACCTGGTGAGCAACGCGGCGACCGTGGCGGAGACGCTGATCCGCATCGCGCCCGGCGACGTCCTGCTCGGCGCGCTCCCGCTGTTCCACGCGTTCGGGCAGACCTGCGCCCTGAACGCCGCCGTCACCGCGGGCGCCACGCTCACCCTGCTGCCCCGCTTCGAGCCCGCCGAGGCCCTGCGCATCCTGGACCGCGACCGGGTGAGCGTGTTCCTCGGCGTCCCCACCATGTACACGGCGCTGGTCCGTGCCGGGGTGGACCCGGAGGCCGATCTGACGCGGCTTCGTACGGCCGTGTCCGGCGGCGCCTCGCTGCCCGTGGAGGTACTGCACGAGTTCGAGCGCACCTTCGGCGTCACCGTGCTTGAGGGCTACGGCCTCTCGGAGACCTCGCCCGTCGCGGTGTTCAACCCTCCGGACCGGCCCCGGAAGCCCGGCTCCATCGGGGTCCCCGTCCGCGGCGTCGACGTCCGCCTCGTCACGGACGACGGAGCCCCGACCGAACCGGGCGAGGTCGGCGAGATCGTCATCCGCGGCGAGAACGTCATGAAGGGCTACTGGAACCGGCCGGAGGCCACAGCGGAGGCCGTCCGAGCCGGCTGGTTCCACAGCGGCGACCTGGCGCGCGTCGACGAGGACGGGTACTTCTTCATCGTCGACCGCAAGAAAGACCTGATCATCCGCGGTGGCTACAACGTCTACCCCCGGGAGATCGAGGAGGTCCTGTACGAGCACCCGGCGGTGAGCGAGGCGGCCGTCGTAGGCATGCCGCACGCGTCGCTCGGCGAGGAGGTCACGGCGGTCGTCGTGCTCCGCGCCGGCGCCCAGGCCACCCCGGAGCACATCCGGGACTTCGTCAGGGAACGCGTGGCCCCGTACAAGTACCCGCGCGTCGTACGGATCACGGAAGCCCTGCCCAAGGGCGCGACCGGCAAGATCCTCAAACGCGAGATCACCGCCCGCTGACCACACCGGACCCGATCCCACCGAGCACGCGCCACGGGCCTGCGCCGGACCTGGCGCGCACTCGGGGGCCCGCAGATCAACGGCCCGTCCACCGCCCATCAAGACCCATCAAGACCCATCAAGACCCATCAACGGCCCTTGTCGACCGGCTCCAGAATCGCGACGCACTCCAGGTGATGCGTCATCGGAATCGTGTCAGCCTGGACCACAGCAGAAAAACCCGCAGGTCAAGGCAGGTTTCCTGTCCTATCAACGACCTCTCTGGGGGCATGAGCGTCAAACGAGCGTCACGGCTGACGACAACAACAGCCGAGGCGCACGTCGGAGGCTTTAGCGGGCAGCGCTTCGGCGACGGTGCCGAACACCGCTTGGCAGCCTCCCCACACGAAGCCTCTGCAGCGATGCAAGCCATACCCACGTGACGGCTCGTCCGTCGGCCCACGCTCCGCTTCCCTGGCCGCCATAATGGGGGCATGTCCTCCAGTCCGCAGCACGCCGCTCCCGAGTCCGGCGACCTCTCGGGCCTGGTCGCCGAGGACCTCGCGATGTACCGAGAAAAGTTCCGGCTACGTCTGCCGGAGTCACTGGACGACCTGCACGGCCCCACCCAAGGGGTCATCGAGCTGCCTTTGCACATCGCTTGGTCCGGGTTGACCTCGTACGACATGCGCAACCCTCGCCAGCGCATGGGCCTGTACCGCACCGTCCTGCACGAGGGCCTGCGCGAGGACCTGCCGCGCTATCTCAACCAGGACCTGCTTCTCCAGCTGTGGCCGGTCCTGCGCATGCTCGTCGGCCGCACCGTGCGCGCCGTATGGGAAGACGCCTTCCCCCAGCTGGCCTCCCGCGCCCGGGTGGCCGCGTGACGGACATGCCGGAGCTGCACACGCGACTCCTGGCGGACGTGATCGCGCTCGGCTCCCCGTACCCTCTGGTCCTCACCGGCGGATACGCCGTTCGGGCTCACCATCTCGTCGACCGCCCCAGCCAGGACCTTGATGTCGCCACCGAGAACCCGGCGCCCATGACCGAGATCGCGGCCACGCTCCGCAGCGGTCTGGAAGCCCGCGGCTGGGCAGTACGGGCGCTGGAGACCGCCCCGCTGTCCGCTCGCTTCACCGTGACCGACCCGATCACCGGGCAGGAGTGCGAGGTAGACATCCTCAAGGAGATCTTCTGGCGGCCCCTCGCCCAGAGTCTGTACGGACCCGTCCTCGCCGAAGAAGACGTGATCGGCACCAAGGTCCGCGCCCTCGCCGACCGCGGAGCACCCCGCGACCTGATCGACGTGTTCGCCGCCTCGCGCCGCTGGACCAATGCCGAACTCGAGGAGTTCGGCCGCCGCCACGCCCGTGGCCGCTTCGAGCGCGAGGACCTGCAGGCGAACCTCACGGGCGCCGAGTGGACCGACGACGAAGCCTTCGCCGCGTATGGCCTCAGCGACGCCACTATCACCTTGCTCCGCGCTTGGGCTGTGGAGTGGGCTGAGGACCTCGCGACCCGGCTCTTGGAAGAGGCCGATCATCCGGACATGGACTGATCACGTCCGGCCCCTCAGACGGCCCCAGCCACCCCGACGGGCTATGAGACCCGGCAGCACCCTGCGCCTCTGCCGCCTATCGTGACGCCCTCTTTGCAGTGAGCCGAGCGGAGTCCTGGGCCGTGAAGTACGCGTTATCGGAGAAGCAGGCCGCGATGCTCGAGAGAGCGCGGCTGCTTCTGAGGCCGTGGTTCTCCAGCCAGAGGCCATCCATACGGCTGCGGCGCTTGAGAGGCGCGGGGCGCTCGAGCCGTGCCACTTCGGGATCGTCACGGACAAGGTAGTTGAGCGGCGGCTCGATCAGAGTGAGTGAGCGCACGCTGCCCGGTGCAACAGCGGCTGCGGTCAATGTCCTGAGGACGCCGTAGGAGTGGGCGACAACGTGCGGGCGGCGACGAGCAGCGGCGCCAAGTCCAGGCGTCCACCGGTCGGCCAGTGGACGACAGGGCCCCACGTCTTCCGCGGGCCTGCACCGCCATGCACAAGCAGGACCTCCGCCCCAGAGCCATCACGTACCACCACGATCTCCCTCACGAGGCGAGCGTAGCGGCGCACGGTGAGCCACGGTGCCGCATGCGCGGGGCGGGTGACCCGGCCTCATTGATTGCTCAACCGAGTGGCGAGCGAAGGGCAGGACGATTTCCAAGATCACCAAGAACCGAAAATCACCACCCAACACTCAACGCCCGCACACAGTCGAGGTGTTGACCGCCATGGATTGTCAGTGGCCGTCGGTACTGTCGAATGTTGTGCCGAGGAACACCCGGCCCCGCTTCGGGGGTGCCGCATCCGCCCCCGCCTTCACCAGCGAGGATCTGTGACCTACGTACGCCCTCACACCCGCCACGACGGAACACCCGTCAAAGGCCACTACCGTCGTCAACGCCCCCGCACCGCCGCGCCGCGGACGGCACCCCCACGCACCGCCCCTCACCGCACTCCCGTGCCGCGGCCCCGCCCCATCCACATCGGACCCACAACCTACGTCTCCACCTACTACCGGGCAGACGGCACCCGCGTGCGCGGGCACAACCGCGCTACCAGGCCCCGTACTGTCGCCGTGGCGGCGGGCAGCGGAGGCGGGCTCATCCTGCTGATCCTCCTTCTGCTGGCACTGGCCAGCGGTCCGGGCGACCGCAGCAAGACCCCAACGCGCACAACGCCGTCGCAGTCCACATCGGCGCCGGCCCACCACAGGTAAACCTCGATGCGCACCGCTTAGTCGTCCCTGCTGGCCGTAGGCGCGGCTGGCCTCGATCACAGGGCGGCACGGCTCTCGGGGACGGTGATGTGCCGACGCATGAGCGGGCGGGCGGTCACCAGGGTGACGCCCGCATGCCCAAGGCGACAGCCGCGCTGAGTCCGTGCAGGGCGACGTTGGTCGGGCTGACGTTGGCTCAGGCGTCGGGGCTGTCGAGCGTGACGTAGCGGGCGACTTCCTTCGCCTCGGTCCCCCAGTCGCCGCGGAGGTAGTCGCCGTGCGACCCAACATTCCGCTTGCCGGGGCCGTGACCGTCGACGGCTCGAAGAACGCGGCCCTCCCTCCGTTGGCCGACGCTGCGGCCCTGCATCGCCCGGAGGCAACTCCTTGCACCCTATTCCGCCGAGAACCGTCGATTTCCAGTCCTCTGGATGTAGCAGCGGGGCGCGCTGCTGCGTGGCTTCCCTCGACCGGTGATCAATTGCCATCCAGCAGCTACGCCTTCGGCTCACCTATTCCGACGGGACCTCACCTAGGAAACAGCTGCGATGCCCACATTTCACGTATTGAGAACCAGCTGGATCTTCGAGCGAGTTCACGCCAATCCACCGATGACTCCCTTGCTTGACATCTGCCACACCCTCATCCTGATCCGTTCATCACCGCCAAAGGATCACGGGGGACTCATGGCGCAGCACGCGCCCGGCGCGGACGATGCAGCCATCGTCCGACAGACCCGCAACCTCATCGAGTACGTACGGGAGATCGTGCGGGCAACCCATCGGCCGGTCCGCGATTGCGGGCAGTACCAGGACAGGCTGTGGCTGTCCTCTCTTCCGACTGGAGTGACGTCGGCCCGGGATACCCGCAGCAGCACGCTGCTTAAGGTGCAGCACTTGCGCCGGACGGCCGCTCCCCCGCTCCCCGCCGAATTGGTGGGGTGGATCTCCTCCGACATCACAGCGAAGGCGTCACGACAGGACCCGCCACTGGCGGCCATCGGTCCCGGCAGCGGTTGGACGGAGGACGAAAACGGCGACCCGGTGGAGATCACCGAGATCGCCATCGAGGACGCGCCACAGGTCCGGCAGACGTACCGCCGGTGGCTGGCGGCCTGGCGCCGCTGGGCGAATGCCGAGCTCGCCGCCGAGCCATATCGCAAGCTGCATCGCCGACTGCGCCGCATGGACCGCCAGCTACGCGATGAAGGGGATGTGTATGAAGTGGTGCTGGGCATCGGCATGCTGGCGCATGGGGGCGACGAACGCCAGGAGAAGGTGCGCAGGCATCTGTTCACCGCTCCGCTGTCCGTCGCAGTCGACAGCCGGAGCAACGAGATCACCGTCTCCCTGGCAGCGGGTGCCGGACTTCGCCTTGAGGACACAGATTTCCTGGAAGAGAGCGACGGCTACAGCACTGAGCTGCTGTCTGGGCTGCGCGAGCGTCTTGAGTCCGGAGAGATCCCCCATCCGCTTTCCCGGGAGGTGGATCAACTGCTCGTCGACTGGGCTGATCAGGCGCTGGGCGAGCATGCCGCAGTGCGTTTCGATCCCGCGTGGGAGCCGCCAGAGGTTCGCGAAGGGCCCGGATTCTCCCTGCGGCCCGCACCCGCGGTGCTGCTGCGCGAGCGAGGACGCGGTGCACTCGTCGGCTTCTACGAGAAGATCGCCGAACGGCTCGCCAAATCCGGGGCGAAGGCTCCGCTGGGGCTCGCACGGCTCATTGTGCCGCCAGAGGTGCAGGAGAGCGACGGTTGGAGTGCCGCGTACGGCCGCGCCGCGGCTCCCGCACTCGGGCCGGATCCGCTCTTCCCTTTGGCGACGAACGCCGCGCAGCGTGACGTGCTCGCCCGCCTGCAGCGCGACACCGGCGTCGTCGTGCAGGGTCCGCCGGGTACGGGCAAGACGCACACCATCGCCAACCTGACGTGCGCCCTGCTCGCAGACGGCAAACGCGTCCTGGTGACCAGCGAGAAGGACCAGGCTCTGCGGGTGCTCAGGGACAAGCTCCCACCCGCGTTGCGGGGCCTGTGCGTGCTACAGGGCGACCCGCGACGCGGCGGGAACGAGGAACTGGACAAATCGATTCGCGCCCTGTCCCGACTGCACGCGACCACCACGCCCGAGCGGCTTACCGAGCGAGCCAAGGAACTGGACGCGCAACGCACGGAACTCGGTGAGCGTCGCGCCCTGCTGCGAAATGAACTCCGCGATCTACGTGAAGTCGAGTGGCGTGAGTACACCCAGCTTCCAGAGGGATATCAGGGACAGCTCGTCCAGGTCGTCGAAGCCGTGTCGGCAGGTCAAGACCGATACGACTGGCTTCCCACGCTGCCCATCAGCGCCGCGGAGGTTCCTCCGATCGACGGCGATGAGGCCCGGCGCCTGATGGCATTGATCGAGCGCCACGGTCCAGGAGTCCTCGACGAACACGGCACCCTCTGTCCCGACCCCGCGCAGCTTCCCTCCACCGCGCAGCTCGCGGATGCCCTGCACACCCTTGCCGCGGCCGAGCGCGCCCGCCTCGACGACGCCCTTGACCCGCTCGCCGACGCTCTCGCTGCGCACGGACCCGAACTCGTCGCGGCCCTGCACAAGCACCTGCACACGGCATCCGCTGCCTTGCAGCGCGCAGGGCTCAGCCAGGACGTCTCGCACTGGGATCCTGCCGAGTGGCACACCAAAGCGCTGCGGCACGGACTTGCCGGTCAGAAGCGGGGCCTGTGGGATGTGGTGCGGCAGGCCAGTGCCGAAGCCGAGGAAGTGCAGCGCTCGCTGATCGCCCTGAGCCACCGGCACGTCGAGGTCCCGTCCCTCACCACCGAGGAACGCGTTGCCATGATCGCGACCGGACAGACACTGTGGTCGTTCGTGGACGACGGCGGCAAGCTCCGGAGCTTCGGGGCTTGGCGGATCCGGCGTGCGGGGCGGAGGCTGCTGGAGGAGTGCCGGGTCGACGGACATCGTCCGGACAATGCAGAGGACCTCGCCGCGATCCTCACGCAGCTGCGTGCCGAGCACGTCGTCATGGAGCTGAACAACCGCTGGCAAGACGTCGGCGCCCCCGGCGTCAGCGGCTCAGCCCACGTCGCCTTGGCCGAACTCCTGGACCGGAACCGTGACTTGGCTGCCGTAGACGCATTCACCGTGGCCGGCCGGGCCGCCCACGATGAGCTGCTCCTTGCCGCGGTGCAAGCGGCGGTGCGCACCCCCAATGACTGGGAGGCCCTGCGCGTCGCTGTCACCCGCGCTGAACGTGCGCTCACCGCTGCCGCGGCGGAACGCACGCTCCGGGGACTGGCCGACACTCTTCCGCAGCCCGGTCCGCGCGGTGGCCCCGAGCTGGCAGAGGCCCACCGGGCCCTGGCCGCCCGCGATGTGGCGGCGTACGAGGAGGCCCTGGCGGCGCTCGACGCGGCATATCTTCGGGAGGCCGACCGCCGGGAGGCCCGCAAGCTGCTCGGCCGCCTCGCCGAAGGCCATTCGGAACTGGCCCGCCAGCTGACGTCCACCCCAACCGCACCCCACTGGAACACCCGTCTGCCCGCGCTCGCCGAGGCTTGGTCTTGGCGGCAGTCTCACGCCTTCACCGAACGCATGCTCGACGAAGGCAGAGAGGGACGCCTCGACGGGGAACTGGCCGAGGTGGAGGGCCGCCTCAAGGAGACCGTGGAGCAGCTGGCGGCCACCCGCGCCCTGTGGCACTGCCTGGACCGGCTGACGATCCGCCAGAAACAGGCCCTCAGCTCCTACGCCGACGCAATGGCCCGCGCCGGGTCCCGTACCTCGCCCTCCGCCCGGCGCCATCTGCGCAACGCCCGTTCGGCGATGCGCGACGCCATGGGAGCCGTACCTGCCTGGGTCATGCCGGTGAAGCAGGCCGCCGCGACCCTTCCGCCGGAGCCGGACTCCTTCGACGTGGTGATCGTCGATGAGGCCAGCCAGGTCGGCCTCGACGGCCTGATGCTGCTGTGGCTAGCCCCGCGCGTCATCATCGTCGGCGATGACCGGCAGTGCGTGCCGGCCTTCCTGCCCAGCAACCACGAACGACTGCGGCGCCGCCTCGACGACCTGCTGCCCGACCTGGGCGACTGGCAACGCGACGCCCTGGATCCCAACGGCTCGAACCTGTACGCCCTGCTGCGGTCCCGATACACCGAAGTGATCATGCTGACGGAACACTTCCGCTGCATGCCGGAGATCATCCAGTGGTCCTCGCACCAGTTCTACGGCAAGGACCTGGTACCGCTGCGCCAATATGGTGCCGACCGGCTGCGTCCCCTCCAGGTCGTACACGTTCCCGAAGGCCACTGCGAAGGGTTCGGGGACCGTCTGGTCAACCGGCCGGAGGCGGAGCGGCTCGTCGCCAAACTCAAGGAGCTGACGCAGGATCCCGCCTACGCGGAGCGGACATTCGGCGTCATCCCACTGCGTTCCGGCGCCCCGGCACGGCTCATCGACGACCTCATCGACAACGAGATCGAGCCCGACGTACGCGAACGGCACCGCATCCGGGTCGGCGTCGCCACAGACTTCCAAGGCGACGAGCGGGACGTGATGCTGCTGTCGACGGTGGTCGACGGCGATCACATCCGCAAGATCCGCAGCCTCCCCGACGGCCGCCGGTTCAACGTCGCCGCGAGCCGTGCACGCGACCAGATGTGGCTGTTCACCTCGGTCACCACCGACCAACTTCCCAGCGACGACCTGCGGCACACGCTCATCACCCACATGCGGTCCCCCGCCCCCACCCATCAACCGCCACCGGAGCTGGACGCCGTACCCGACAACGAGAAGCGCGACCCCTTCGACTCACTCTTCGAGCAACGCGTCTTCCGGAAGATCGGAGAACACGGATACCACGTCGTCCCTCAGTGGCGCGTGGGCGAGAAACGCATCGACCTGGTGGTCACCGGCGAGCACGCCCGGCTTGCCGTCGAATGCGACGGGAGTCCGCACCACTGGACCTCCCGGCAGATCCAAGAGGACTACGAACGCGAGCGCGAGCTACGCCGGGCCGGCTGGAACTTCTGGCGAGTACGCAGCAGCACCTTCGCCCTGGACCCCGAAGAGGCACTCGCCCCACTGTGGGAGCGCCTGGAACTCATGGGCATCCAGCCAGGGACTACGGAGGAGTTCGCGGGCGGCGAAGCACCGGAAACCTGGACGCCAGTCGAGCTCGACGAGAACGCGCCGGACAGTGAGGACTACGCGAATCAACCCGACACGGGCCAGGAGGGCAACGGTTACGGCACAGGCGCCTACACAGACGCGGACGCAGAAGACGACACCACCGGCGGCATCGATCACGAAGCAGGAGCCTGACATGGCCGGCCCACTCGACGAGAACACACTGACCGAGATCGCCCGCCTGATCTGCGGTGATGACGGCCCCGTGCGCTACCTGCGCGGCTGGGAACTGCCAGGGTTCTTCCGCCGCGCGGGGTGGCAGCACGTCCCCGATCACGACGGCAGTCCACGTCACTCGTGGACCACCCAGCTCCTGCTCGACCGCCGCGAGCGCAACCCCGAGGACATCGAGCACGCCGTCCTTCGCCTGGCCGACCCCCGCGAGTTTCACGGGCAGAAGCGGGAGTTCGAGGCCACCCTGGAACGCCTCAACGAGCTGCTGCATCTGGAAGGGCTGCAGGTTGAGCTCAGCAGCAACAAACCCGTCCTCACCGAGCTGGACCCCGACGGCGACGGCGCACGACGACTGACTCGGGTCGAGTTGCAGGTGTCGATCCAAGACGTGGTCGACGACCCGGCGCTGGCGGACTCGGTGCAGACTCGGCTCAACGAGGCCCACGTTTGCTACGAGCACGGCGCATACGTCTCGGCCGTGATCATGCTGGGCAGCCTGCTCGAAGGCGTCCTACTACACGCCGCGACATCCCGCACCGCCCAGAGCCCTCTGCCGAAACCGGCCAAGAACATGGGGCTGCAGGACCTCGTGCAATTCGCGCACACCAACGGCTGGATCGAGCCTGACGCGAAGATGGCCTTCGAACTCGTCCGCCACTACCGCAACTCGGTCCATCCCCATCTGGAGAAGCGAACCGGCCACCGCCCTAATAGGGACACAGTGGACATGTGTTGGCCCCTGGTCAACGCCACACTCAACGACCTCGCCGCTACCGCGCCATAACCAGCCGGAGACAGGCGTGGGCAACGGCTCACAGAGATGCGGGACCTCCCGAGGACAACACCCTGACCTGCGGATATTCAAGCTTCGACCCGAGCATGGTCGCCCACTCGCTTGGCCGCCTGCAGCGCTACGCAGACAAGTAGTTCACTGTGTACCGTCTCGGCAGCGCGACCGTCGCCATCCGCAAGCGGTTACTAGCAGCCTGGCAAAGTCAGCTGGCTTCCAGCGCACGAACACCGACCGACGAGCCACAGAGGCTCGCCCTCGATACGCCGAATCTTCCACCGGCAGGAGCCAGCAAGCCGCGGCCAGCACGCCTCCTGGAAGCGGGGCACCTCTGCACGCACACGAACGTGCAGATACAGCCCCTACACGCCTGCGGGAGTACGCACACACTCGCAGCCACAAGCGGAGCCGAGCCCCCCCAACCCCGACCGAAACGAGGCCACCAAGAGCAGTACGAGCGGGACCCAGTGGCTCGCAAGGCCATTACGCAAAGCGCCTGACGACCCATCAGGGCAAGCGTCAAATGAGCGTCACAAGCGTCATTTCAGCGTCAAGATATCGGCCGTAACTCCTACACCGCGCATAATGCGCACGCAAGAAACCGCAGTTCAGGAGCCCTTCGTGGCCGGCTCAAGCACCGCAACGCACTCCACATGATGAGTCATCGGAAACAGATCGAACGCCCGCAGCACCCGAACCCGATACCCCGCCTCCCCGAAGTACCCCAGGTCCCGGGCCAGTGCCGCCGGGTCGCAGGCCACGTAGGCGATGCGGCGGGCGCCCAGGCCCGCCAGATGACGGACCGTCTGCTTGCCGGCGCCCGCGCGGGGCGGGTCCAGGACGATCAGGTCGACGTCCGTGATGCCCGTGCGGGGCAGGACCGACTCGACCTTGCCCTGCTCGATGCGGACGCGGTCGAAGGACTCCAGGTTGTGCCGCGCGTCCTCGACCGCCCGCTTGCCGGACTCGATTCCGAGGACCGCACCCTGCTCGCCCACCCGGTCGGCGATCGCGCCGGCGAAGAGGCCGACGCCGCAGTACAGGTCGAGGGCCGTCTCGCCCTTGCGCGGGAGCAGGCCCTGCATGACGGCGAGGACGAGGGTGTCGGCGGCCTTCGGGTGGACCTGCCAGAAGCCGCCGTTGCCCACGCGGTACGTACGGCCGTCGGCGCGCTCGCGGACGAACGGGCGCCCGTGGACGCGGTGCACGCCCCCGTCCTTCTCCCCGACCCGCATCACCGAGACCGGACGGTCGAGTTCGACGATCGGCAGCCGCATGCCCGGGCGCGGGGTGAGGATCACCTGGCGGTCCTGGGAGCCGGTCGCGGCGATCGCGTCGACGGAGGCCATGCCCGACCAGTCGCGCTGCTCGATGCCGAGTTCGCTGACGCCCTCGGCGGCGATCATGCAGTGCTCGATCGGCTCGACCTCGTGCGAACGGTGGCGCCGCAGACCGGCCTTGCCCGTATCGGGGTCGACCGCGTACTGCACGCGCGTGCGCCACTGCGGCACCTCGCCGGCGGGCAGCTTGTCGCCCTCGGCGGGCATCACCGTGCCGTCCCAGCCGGCCTCTTCGGGGGTCAGTCCGGCGAGCCGCTGCAGCTGCTCGGCGAGCACCTCGCCCTTGAGTCGGCGCTGCGCGCCCGGCTTGGCGTGCTGCCAGTCGCAGCCACCGCAACGGCCGGGACCGGCGTACGGACAGGGCGCCTCGATGCGGTCCTTGGAGGGGGCGAGGATCTCCACCGCGTCGGCACGCAGAAAGCGGGAGTCCTCCTCGCCCTCGGTGACGCGAGCCACGACCCGCTCGCCGGGCAGCGTGTGCCGCACGAAGAGCACCCGGCCCTCGGACGTACGGGCGATGCAGTGGCCGCCGTGGGCGACGGGGCCGACCTCGACCTCGTACTCCTCTCCCACCAGCGATGTCTTCGGTTCTGCCTGCATGGCGGGGTGGCTCCAGATGCGAAAAGGGGGAAGGCCGGACAACAGCCCACCAGTCTACGTGGACCGCGCCCGGCCGCTCACCACACGGAGAACGACTCAGCTCTTGCCGTTGCCGACCCCGTTGCCGACCCCGTTGCCGCTTCCCTTGTTGCCGCTGTTGCTCGCCGCCTTCGGCTTGCGCTGCTCGACCGGGCCGCGCCGGACCGCGCCGGGGGCGTTCCACTCCTGGCGCCTGCGGGCCCGCTGCTTGGCGGCCTCGGAGGACTCCAGCTGGTACGGCACGGAGGTGACCATCACGCCGGGCGTGAACAGGAGCCGGCCCTTGAGCCGCAGGGCGCTCTGGTTGTGCAGCAGATGCTCGTACCAGTGGCCCACCACGTACTCGGGAATGATCACGCTGACCGCGTCCCGCGGGGACTCGCGGCGCAGGTTCTTCACGTACTCGATGATCGGGCGGGTGATCTCGCGGTACGGGGAGTCGAGGATCTTCAGCGGTACGGAGATGCCGCGCCGTTCCCACTCGTCCTTGAGCGCCTTGGTCTCGTCCGGGTCGACGTTGATGCTGACGGCCTCGAGGGTGTCGGAGCGCATCAGCTTGGCGTAGGCGACGGCGCGCAGGGTGGGCCGGTGGACCTTGGAGACCAGGACGATGGAGTGCACGCGGGAGGGGCGCACGCTGTCGTCGGAGGGGCCCTCGGGGGCGGCGATCTCCTCGGCGACGCGGTCGTAGTGGCGGCGGATCGCGCTCATGGTCGCGTAGAAGATCACCATGCCGAGGAGGGCGACCCAGGCGCCGTGGGTGAACTTGGTGACGAGGACGACGACCAGGACGAGCCCGGTGAAGAACGCGCCGAAGGTGTTGATGGCGCGGGAGCGGATCATGCGCCGCCGCTTGGCGGGGTCCTTCTCGGTCCGCAGGTGCCGGTTCCAGTGCCGGACCATGCCGATCTGGCTGAGCGTGAACGAGACGAAGACGCCGACGATGTAGAGCTGGATGAGGCGGGTGGAGTCGGCCCCGTAGATGACGACGAGGAGCGCGGCGGCGCCGGCGAGCAGCACGATGCCGTTGGAGAACGCGAGCCGGTCGCCGCGGGTGTGCAGCTGGCGCGGCAGATAGCGGTCCTGCGCGAGGATCGAGCCGAGCAGCGGGAAGCCGTTGTACGCGGTGTTGGCCGCGAGGAACAGGACGAGCGCGGTGGCCGCGGCCAGGATGATGAAGAGGATCGAGCCGTGTCCGAAGACGGCCTCGGCGACCTGCGAGATCACCGGGTTCTGGACGTAGTCCGCGCCGACGGGCTGCCCGTTGAGGAAAAGATCGTGCGCGGGCCGTTCGGCCATCCGGACGTCGGTGGCCATGGCGAGCACGATGATGCCGCAGAACATGGTGACGGCCAGGCCGCCCATCAGGGCGAGCGTGGTGGCCGCGTTCTTCGACTTGGGCTTGCGGAACGCGGGCACGCCGTTGCTGATCGCCTCGACGCCGGTGAGCGCCGCACAGCCGGAGGAGAAGGCGCGCAGCAGCAGGAAGACGAGCGCGAGGCCCGCGAGGCCCTCGTGCTCCGGCTTGATGACGAGGTCGGCGGTCGGTGCCTTCATCTCGTCGCCGAGGACGAAGCTGCGGAAGGCGCCCCACACCAGCATCAGGAAGACGCCGGTCACGAAGACGTACGTGGGGATCGCGAAGAGCTTTCCGGACTCCTTGACGCCGCGCAGGTTCATCAGCGTGAGGAGCACGATCACGGCGACGGCGCAGAGCACCTTGTGCTCGACGACGAACGGGATCGCGGAGCCCAGGTTCTCGATGCCGGAGGAGATCGACACGGCGACGGTCAGGACGTAGTCGACGAGCAGCGCGCTCGCGACGGTGAGTCCGGCCTTCGGCCCGAGGTTGGTGTTGGCGACCTCGTAGTCACCGCCACCGCTCGGATAGGCGTGCACGTTCTGCCGGTACGACGCCACGACCGTGAACATCAGCACGACGACGGCGACCGCGATCCACGGGCTGAAGTGGTACGCCGAGAGCCCCGCGATGGACAGCACGAGGAGCACTTCTCCGGGCGCGTACGCCACCGACGACAGCGGGTCGGAGGCGAAGACGGGAAGTGCGATGCGCTTGGGAAGGAGCGTTTCTCCCAGCCGGTCGCTGCGCAGTGCGCGCCCGATGAGAATCCGTTTGGGCACGTCGGTCAGTTTGGACACGGTGAGGATCGTAAGCGTTCGAAAGGGGGGCCGCCCACCCGCCTCTCGGCGGCTGTGTAGCTTGTGCGTCTGTCTGAGACCCTGTTAATCCTGAGCCCAGGAAGCCTTCGAGGCCTCAGCAGTAAGTAGCAGCCGCAGAGTTGCTAACGCATTCCTAACGCATTCCTGACGTAGGAAATACGCCAGCCGGAAGGACGGTCGTGCACATCGTCATCATGGGCTGCGGACGGGTGGGCGCCGCACTCGCGCAGACCCTGGAGCAGCAGGGGCATACGGTCGCGGTGGTCGACCAGGACCCCACGGCTTTTCGCCGGCTCGGCTCCGGCTTCGGCGGGCGCCGCGTCACCGGCGTCGGCTTCGACCAGGACACCCTGCGCGAGGCCGGTATCGAGGACGCCGGCGCCTTCGCCGCCGTGAGCAGCGGCGACAACTCCAACATCATCGCGGCCCGGGTGGCCCGCGAGATGTTCGGCATCGAGAACGTCGCGGCCCGTATCTACGACCCGCGCCGCGCCGAGGTCTACCAGCGCCTCGGCATCCCGACCGTCGCGACGGTCCGCTGGACCGCCGACCAGATGCTGCGCCGGCTCCTTCCGTCCGGCGCCGAACCGCTGTGGCGCGACCCCACCGGCGGGGTGCAGCTCGCGGAGGTGCACGCGTCCAGCGCCTGGGTCGGACACAAGATCAGCAAGCTGCAGGAGGAGACCGGCGTCCGCGTCGCGTTCCTCACCCGCCTGGGCGAGGCGGTCCTGCCGTCCTCGCAGACGGTGCTGCAGGAGGGCGACTTGGTGCACGTGATGATGCGCACCGACGAGGTCGCGAAGATCGAGGCGGCGTTCGCCGAGGGCCCTGAGGAGGACGGTCACTGATGCGCGTCGCCATTGCCGGAGCAGGCGCGGTGGGTCGTTCCATCGCGGGCGAGCTCCTGGAGAACGGGCACGAGGTGCTCCTGATCGACAAGGCCCCCACCGCCATCTCGGTGGAGCGGGTGCCGCAGGCCGAGTGGCTGCTCGCCGACGCCTGCGAGATCACGTCCCTGGACGAGGCGGCCCTGCAGCGCTGCAACGTCGTGATCGCGGCGACCGGTGACGACAAGGTCAACCTCGTCGTCTCCCTCCTCGCGAAGACGGAGTACGGGGTTCCGCGCGTCGTCGCCCGGGTCAACAACCCGAAGAACGAGTGGCTGTTCAACGAGTCCTGGGGCGTCGACGTCGCGGTCTCCACGCCGCGTCTGATGTCGGCCCTGGTCGAGGAGGCCGTCAGCGTCGGCGACCTGGTGCGGCTTCTGCGCTTCAGCCACGGCGACGCCAACCTGGTCGAGCTGACCCTGCCGCCGGAGTCCGCGCTCGCGGGCACCACGATCGGCGACATCGCGTGGCCGCAGGACACGTCCCTGGTGACGATCATCCGCGGCACCCGCGTCCTGGCCCCGACCTCGGAGGACTCCCTGGAGGCGGGCGACGAGCTCCTGTTCGTCGCGGCCCAGGCCCGTGAGGAGCAGCTGGAGGACCTGCTCTCGGTCCGCAAGGAGAGCTAGCGGTCGTACGCGTACGACGAAGGGCCCGGAACCTGCGCCAGGTTCCGGGCCCCTTGTTCGTACCGGCAAGGTCAGGGCGACGTACGCTCCGCCTCGGCCCGCGCGGCCTCCTCCGCTTCCATCTCCGCGAACACGTCGATCGGCGCGGGGGCCTTCGCCAGGAAGACCCAGGTCAGCCAGACGGCGAGCAGGAACGGCGGGATCTTCAGGGCGACCAGGATCCAGCCGAGCTGCGTGGTGTCCGCCCACCAGTAGAGCGGGAAGAGGATCGCGCACTTGGCGAGCAGGATGCAGCCCCAGGCGTAACTCGCCTTCGCGTACGCCTTCTTGCGGCCGGGGTTGCGGGTGCGCCAGGAGAGGTTCTCCTTGAAGACCGGGCCGAGGATCAGTCCGATCAGCGGGACCCCGGCGAGCGTCGTCACGATGTACGCGAGGGCCAGGCCGAGGGTGTAGAGCATGCCCGGCAGGTAGAAGTCCTTGGCGTTGCCAGTCATCATCGCGAAGACCACACCGAAGCCCACGCCGAAGACGCCGCTGAAGGCGTGCTTGACCGTGTCCCGCATGGCGAGGCGGACCACGACGAGCAGCAGGGAGACGCCGAGCGCGGCGATCGCCGACATCTTCAGGTCTTTGTCGACCGTGTAGATGGTCACGAAGAGCAGGCCGGGCAGGACCGTCTCGAGCATGCCGCGGAGACCGCCGAACGCCTCGAAGAGAGCGGCCTCGGTCACAGCCTTCGTGTTGCTGTCGGGGTCGGCCTGACCCGTGGTGGTGTGGTCGGTCGGCTTGTCGACAGACGTCACCGGCTACTCCCGTCCGAGCGGTCTGAGTTCGTATTTCGGGTTGAAGAGCACCCGGCGGCCCCGGCTCATCGAGATCCGGCCTGATGCGATGAGTCTGCGCCCCGGCTCGATGCCCACGATGGAGCGTCGGCCCAGCCACACCACGTCCAGAGCGGCGGAGCCGTCGAACAGCTCGGCCTCCAGGGCGGGGACGCCGGCCCGGGGGCGCAGCGTGACCGTGCGCAACGTACCAGTAACCGTCACTATCTGGCGGTCCTGGCAGTCGCCGATGCGGATACAGCCGGTCGTCTCCGAATCCTCGCGGAGCTCCTCCGAATCCAGCTCCTCCTGGGACGAGGACAGCCGGTCCAGCATCCGGCGGAACCGGCCTGCCGGCTTTTCTGAACGAGGAACAGCACTCATACAGGAAGCGTACCGGGGCGCACCGACACCGCTTCAAGGCCGGTGGCGGGCGGCTTCCGCCACAGCCCGCCGTGTCACCGTTCGAACCGATATCCCATTCCGGGCTCGGTGATGAAGTGCTTGGGGTGGGAGGGGTCGGCCTCCAGCTTCCGGCGCAGCTGGGCCATGTAGACCCGCAGGTAGTTGGTCTCGGTGCCGTAGGACGGGCCCCAGACCTCCTGGAGGAGCTGCTTCTGGCTGACGAGACGGCCCGTATTGTGGACGAGGACCTCCAGGAGGTGCCACTCCGTGGGCGTCAGCCGTACGTCGCGGTCGCCGCGGTGGACCTTCTTCGCCGCGAGATCGACGGTGAAGTCCCCCGCCTCCACGATCGCCGCGTGCTCGCCCGTGCCGTCGGCGGCGGGCTCGGCCCGGCGTACGGCGGCCCGGAGGCGGGCGAGCAGCTCGTCCATGCCGAACGGCTTGGTGACGTAGTCGTCCGCGCCCGCGTCGAGCGCCTCGACCTTCTCGTCGGAGCTGTGCCGGGCGGAGAGCACCAGGATCGGCACCCGCGTCCAGCCGCGCAGGCCCTTGATCACATCGACGCCGTCCATGTCGGGCAGGCCGAGGTCGAGCACGACCACGTCGGGGTGGCGGTCGGCGGCGACCTGGAGGGCGGTGGCGCCGTCGGCGGCGGAGTCGACCTCGTACTTGCGCGCCTTCAGGTTGATCACGAGGGCGCGTACGATCTGCGGCTCGTCGTCGACCACGAGCACCCGGGTCATCTGGTCCTGCCTTTCTGCGGTGGTGCGGCGCTCGCCGCCGGCGTGGGGCGCGCGGGTCACGGGGTGGCCCGCGCGGAGAGTTCGGGGGCGGCGGGTTCACGGGCCGGGGCCGCGCGCACGGTGAGCACCATGCTGAGGCCGCCTCCCGGGGTGTCCTCCGCGTTGAGGGTGCCGCCCATCGCCTCGACGAAGCCGCGGGCGACGGCCAGGCCGAGGCCGACCCCCGCGCCGCGCGGAGCGTCGCCGTACCGCTGGAACGGTTCGAATATGCGGTGCTTGGCGTCGTCGGGGACGCCGGGTCCGCGGTCCACGACGCGCACCTCGACCCGGTTGCCGAGGGCGCTGCCGGAGACGGTGACGGGCTTGCCGTCGGGGCTGTACTTGACGGCGTTCTCCACGATGTTGGCGACGGCCCGCTCCAGGAGCCCCTTGTCCACCTCGACCATCGGCAGGGTCTCGGGGATGTCCAGGTCGACGCTGCCCTCGGGGACACCGCCGAGCGCCATCGGCACGACCTCGTCCAGGTCGACGGCGCGGATCAGCGGCATCACGGTGCCGGTCTGCAGGCGCGACATGTCGAGCAGGTTGCCGACCAGGTGGTCGAGGCGGTCGGCGCCGTCCTCGATCCCTTCGAGCAGCTCGGCGCGGTCCTCCTCGGACCACTCCACGTCGTCGGAGCGCAGCGAGGTCACGGAGGCCTTGATCCCGGCGAGCGGGGTGCGCAGGTCATGGCTGACGGCGGCGAGCAGGGCGGTACGGATGCGGTTGCCCTCGGCGAGGGCGCGGGCCCGGTCCGCCTCGTCCTGGAGGCGCTGGCGGTCGAGGACGACGGCGGCCTGCGCGGCGAACGCGGCGAGCACGCGCCGGTCCTCGGCCGGGAGCACCCGTCCGGTCAGGGCGAGCATCATGTGACCGTTGCTGCCGCCGACCGGCATGTCCACGTCGGCGTCCTCGGGCCGGTCGAGCTCGGTGCGCCCGACGCTGCCGGCGCAGGTCCAGGGGTCGCGGTCGCCGGCGCGTTCCAGGAGGGCGACGGACTCCATGTTGAAGGTCTCGCGGACCCGTTCCAGGAGGGCGTCCAGGGTGGTCTCGCCGCGCAGCACGCTGCCCGCGAGGAACGACAGGATCTCCGACTCGGCGCGCAGCCGGGCCGCCTGGTGGGTGCGCCGCGCCGCGAGGTCCACCACCGAGGCCACGGCCACGGCGACGCCCACGAACACCACGATGGCCACGATGTTGCGGTTGTCGGAGATGGTCCACAGGTGCAGCGGCGGCGTGAAGTAGTAGTTCAGGAGCAGCGAGCCGAACGCCGCCGAGGCGAGCGCCGGCAGCAGTCCCCCGAGCAGCGCCGAGGCCACCGTGAGGGACAGGAACAGCAGCATGTTGTTGGCGAGGCCGAGGTCGGCGTCGATATTGCTGAGCAGCAGCGTCAGCAGGACCGGACCGACCACGCCGACCAGCCAGCCGGACAGCAGCCGCGACCGGCCGAGCCGCGCGCCCCGGGCCACCGGCAGCCCCCGGCCCTTGGCGACCTCGTCGTGCGTGACGATGTGCACGTCCAGGTCGGGCCCCGACTCCCGGGCCACGGTCGCGCCGACGCCCGGCCCGAACACGTACTGCCAGGTCTTGCGGCGGCTGGAGCCGAGGACGATCTGGGTGGCGTTGACTCCGCGCGCGAACTCCAGGAGCGAGCCGGGCACGTCGTCGCCGATGACGTGGTGGAAGGTACCGCCCAGGTCCTCGACGAGGGTGCGCTGGACGGCGAGTTCCTTCGGGGACGCGGAGGTCAGGCCGTCGCTGCGGGCGATGTAGACGGCGAGGATCTCGCTGCCCGAGCCCTTGGCGGCCATGCGGGCGGCGCGGCGGATCAGGGTGCGGCCCTCGGGCCCGCCGGTGAGGCCGACGACGATGCGTTCGCGGGCCTGCCAGGTGGAGCGGATGTTGTGCTCGCCGCGGTACTGCTGGAGGTACTCGTCGACCCGGTCGGCGGTCCAGAGGAGCGCCAACTCCCGCAGGGCGGTGAGGTTTCCGGGCCGGAAGTAGTTGGCGAGGGAGGCGTCGATGCGGTCGGGCTTGTAGATGTTGCCGTGCGCCATGCGCCGCCGCAGCGCCTCGGGCGACATGTCGACCAGCTCGATCTGGTCGGCCCTGCGCACCACTTCGTCGGGCAGGGTCTCGTGCTGTCGTACGCCCGTTATCGACTCGACGACATCGCCGAGTGACTCCAGGTCCTTGATGTTGACGGTGGACACGACGTCGATGCCCGCGGCAAGCAGTTCCTCGACGTCCCGCCAGCGCTTGGCGTAGCGGGAGCCGGGGGCGTTGGTGTGCGCCAGCTCGTCGACGAGGGCGACCGCGGGGCGCCTGGCGAGGACGGCGTCGACGTCCATCTCGGTGGCGCCGTGCTCGACGACACGGCCCGGCACCTGCTCCAGGCCCCGGAGCAGGGCCTCGGTGCGCGGCCGCTCGTGGTGCTCGACGTGGGCCACCACGCAGTCCGTGCCGCGCTCCACGCGACGGTGGGCCTCGGACAGCATCGCGTAGGTCTTGCCCACGCCCGGTGCCGCACCGAGGTATATCCGTAGCTTGCCGCGTCCCATGGCCTCATTGTCTTCCGAAATCCGCTGCTTACGCCGCGTCGACCTTACGGCCAGGATTTCCGGACAACGGCCCCGAGGAGGTCGTACGGCCCGCATTTGACGCGATTCTGACGCGCGGGGACATGGCAAGGGCCGCACCCCCAGAGCGGGGGATGCGGCCCAGGCCAAGCGAATTTCAGCCCGTCCGGGGGCACCTCCCGGCCGGAGGCTGGGGGAGTTCGAGGACGAGCCCGCAGGGCGACTGCGGCACCGAGTCGACGGTGCGAGCCCTGTTCCGGAGGGAATCCTCAGCGAACCTCGGTGATCTCCGGGCCACGGGCAAGCTGGCCCATCCCGCCGGAGAACCGGGACTCCTCCTGGTTCTCCTCCTTCACGCCGCCCTCGGCCACCATCTGCGCATCGTCCGGCAGCTTCAGGACGATCGGGTCGCGGGGCGCCATCGGGCCGTCACCGCGCACGATCACGGTGTCCCGGACGACCTGCTCGAGCAGGCCCGCGGCCTCGGGCTGCACCGCGCCCTGGCCGGAGATCACGCCGCGCAGGAACCAGCGCGGCCCGTCGACACCCACGAAGCGGACGACCTGCACGCCGCCCGTACCGTCCGGCAGCTGCACCGGGACCTGCGCGCGCAGCTCCCAGCCGAGGGGGCCCTCGACCTCGTCGATGACTCCGCCCTGCTGGGTGATGCCGGAGGCGATCTCCTCGCGGACCTCGCCCCAGATGCCCTCCCGCTTGGGGGCGGCGAAGGCCTGCAGCTGTACGGCGCTGTCGCGCAGGACCACGGTGGCCGCGACGATCGCGTCACCCGCGACCTCCACGCGCAGCTCCATGCCCTCGACGCCGGGCACGAAGATGCCGCCCAGGTCGACCCGGCCCTCGCCGGGCTCGCGCACCTCGGAGATGTCCCAGGGTCCGTCGGGGCGCGGGGCCGGGGGCAGGCTCGCCCGCTTCGGCTCGTCCTGCGCCGTCTCGGGCTGTGCCGTCCCGTCCTCGGAGCTCACGCCCTCGGCGACCTGCTCGGCCTCGCCGGCCGCGCCGTCGGCGGCATCACTCTTCTTGCGACGTCCGAACACGTCACTGTCCTTCCCGGTCGGATACGACCGAAGCGTATCGATTCCCGCCCTGTTGCCCACCCGTGTTGCCGTCCACTGCGGCATGCCCCCCGGTGGACCCGAAGCCCCCCTCGGCCCGCGCCGATGCGGGAAGCTCCGCGACCTCGTGGAAGCGGACCTTCTCGACCTGCTGGACGACGAGTTGGGCAATCCGGTCGAAGCGTTCGAACCGCACGGGCTCGCGCGGATCGAGGTTCACGACGATCACCTTGATCTCCCCACGGTACCCGGCATCAACCGTCCCCGGGGCATTCACCAGAGCGACACCGCAGCGTGCGGCAAGCCCCGATCGCGGGTGCACGAACGCCGCGTACCCCTCGGGCAGCGCGACGGACACCCCGGTGGGCAGCACCGCCCGCTCCCCCGGGCCGAGTTCGACGGCCTGGGTGGTGCACAGATCGGCGCCGGCGTCCCCGGGCTGCGCATAGCTCGGAAGCGGTACGTCCGGGTCCAGGCGCCGCAGCAGCACGTCGACGGGAGCGCGGGTCGCGCCGGGTACGTGGGTCACGGGTTCACCTCGAAGGCACGTGCGCGCCGGACCTGGTCCGGGTCCTCCATGGCGGCCTTGATCTCCTCGGGCCGGCCGTTGTCGATGAAGTGGTCGACCTTCACCTCGATGAACAGCGCGTCCGCGCGGACCGCGACCGGCCCGTCCGGGCCGCCGATCCGGCCGGTGGCCGTCGAGTAGATCTTGCGCCCGGCGACGGCGGTCACCTCGGCGTCGAGGTGCAGCACCGTGCCGACCGGGACCGGCCGCACGAAGTCGGTCTCGAGCCGCCCGGTCACGGCGATCACCCGCAGCAGCCAGTTCAGGGAGCCGAGCGTCTCGTCGAGGGCGGTGGCGAGGACGCCGCCGTGCGCGAGCCCGGGTGCGCCCTGGTGCTCGGGCTTGACCGTGAACTCCGCGGTGATCGCCACGGTGTCCGGATCACCGCCCGCCCGCGCCTCCAGGTGCAGGCCGTGCGGCTGCCCGTGCCCGCAGCCGAAGCAGTACTCGTAGTGCGCGCCGAGCAGCTCGCCGGGCGCCGGGGCATCGGGGTGCCGCACCGGCCGGGAAGCGTCGTCCGGGGGCGTCAACGAAGGGGTACGTCCACTCACAGGCGCAGACCTTACCCGCGCGGCCTGAGAACGCGGGCACCGTGCCAAGCTTGGCGGTATGCAGCTCTCCGCCGAAATCTACGACGAACGCCTCACCGCACCCCGTTCCTGGTGGGTCATCACCGGCCTGATCGGGATCGCGGGCGGCCTGATCCTTCTGCCGCTCGGCCCGCTTCCGATGCTCGGCGGCCTGATCGGCGCGGCCGCCCTCGCGGCGGTGGCGGTCTCCTCGTACGGTTCGGCGCGGATCCGCGTGGTGGCGGACTCGCTGGTCGCGGGTGACGCCCGGCTGCCGCTGTCGGCGCTCGGCACCCCGGAGGCCCTGGACCCGGCGGAGGCCCGCGCCTGGCGCTCCCACAAGGCCGACCCGCGCGCCTTCATGCTGCTGCGCAGCTACGTGCCGACGGCGGTACGCGTCCCGGTGGCGGACGAGCAGGACCCGACGCCGTATCTGTATCTGTCGACGCGGAACCCTGAGGGGCTGGCTGCTGCGCTCCAGGTGAGCCCGTCCGGGGGCGCCTCCCGGCCGTAGTCCGGGGGAGATTGAGGACGAGCCCGGAGGGCGATCGACGGCGCCCGAGCCGACGGCCCCGAAGCAGCATCCCTAGCTGCCGAGCTCCTTCGGCTGCTCCTCCGGCTTCGGCAGCTCAAGACGCGGAAGGTCCTCGAGGGCGTCCCACGGAACCTGCTGCTTGCGCAGGTCCTTGCGGATCTTCTCGGCGAGCCTGCTGGTCTCACGGCGGTTCATGACCGCACCCACGGCGGCGCCGACCATGAACGGCATCAGGTTCGGAAGGTTCTTGACCATCCGCTTCGTGATCTGCTGGCGCAGCTCGCGCTTCAGCTGGCCGCCGAGCGCGGCGTTGATCGTCAGCGGCTTGGCCACGTCGATCCCGCGCTCGTCCGACCAGGAGTGCAGATAGGCCGTGCTGCGGTCCTTGAGGCTGCCCGGCGGGCGCAGGCCGTAGACCTCGTGCAGCTCGGCGACCAGCTTCAGCTCGATCGCGGCCACACCGGTGATCTCGGCGGCCAGTTCGGCGGGCATCGCGGGCGGTACGGGCAGCATCGCGGCCGCGCCCACTCCCGCTCCGACGGTCGAGGTGGCGTTGCGGGCGCCCGCCACCAGCTTGTCGGCGATCTGCTCGGGCCCGAGGCCCGGGAACTGCTTGCGCAAGGTCGCCAGATCGCGCACCGGGACACGCGGTGCGTTCTCGATCATCCGGTCGGCGAGGTAGCCGATGCCGGCCTTGGCGCTCTGGCCGCCCTTGGCCAGGCCTGCCCTGGCGCTCTGGCCGCCCTTGCGTGCCCCGTCCTTGATGACGGAGAGGCGTCCGGCGTTGGCCGGGGTGTCGCCCTGGCGGGGCGCTCGTTCGACGGCCGCGCCGTCGCCGTCGCGCCGACCGCTCGGTTCGTCGGCGTCCGTCGCGTCCACGGCGTCGCTTGCGTCCGTCGCGTCCGTTGCTTCGAGCGAGGCCTGGGGGCCTCGCTCGTCGTCACGTGCGCGGTCGAGCGGGCTGCCGCCGGTGGTCGGGCCACCGGTTGCGGACCGCTTCCGGAAGAACCGCTTCCGGGGCGGGGTCGAGCCTGTCACGGCCGACCCCCGCCTCAGTCGCAGTCGCGGCAGATCGGCTGGCCGTTCTTCTCCCGGGCCAGCTGACTGCGGTGGTGTACGAGGAAGCAGCTCATGCAGGTGAACTCGTCCTGCTGCTTGGGCAGGACGCGAACGGCCAGCTCCTCGTTGGAGAGGTCCGCGCCGGGCAGTTCCATGCCCTCCGCGGCCTCGAACTCGTCTACGTCGACAGACGAGGTCGACTTGTCGTTCCGGCGAGCCTTCAGTTCTTCAAGGCTGTCCGAGTCGACGTCGTCGTCGGTCTTGCGTGGAGTGTCGTAATCCGTTGCCATTGTCGCTCTCCCCCTCTGGGTGTCTGCGGGTGTCTCCAGCGCACGTAACGCGTGAGAGGCCGGACTTGTGCCCGACCCGAGGCGGAGATTTTGCCTCACATCAAGGTCTGTTACTCAATCGACACCCAACCGCACCCCTGAAGGGGCGACCGGCTTGGATGGCGATCGGGACCGTACACGGTCCGGTTGTCGCACTACACAGGTGCCACCCCGTGTACTTCCCGTGATCCGTACCCCCGAAAACCCGGATTTTCCAGGCTTTCCGGTGGTCAGAGCGATCACGGAGAGTAGATGGCCGGAGAATCGCCCCTGTGATCGATTCCACACGGACCTCCGGGGCTCAGGTCCCGAAAATTCCGCTTAAAGCGAACAAGGCGAATCCGCGGCAGCATCTCAGACGGGCAGGGTGACTCGCATCACGAGACCACCCCCCTCGCGCGGCTCGGCGATGATACGGCCTCCGTGCGCGCGGGCCACCGAGCGGGCGATGGACAGGCCGAGACCCACCCCCTTGTCGCTCCCGGTCCGCTCCGTGCGCAGCCGCCGGAAGGGCTCGAAGAGGTTGTCGATCTCGTACGCCGGGACCACGGGGCCGGTGTTCGAGACGACCAGGACCGCCTGGCCGTCCTTGATCTCCGTCCTGACCTCGACCCAGCCCCCCTCCACGTTGTACCGCACCGCGTTCTGGACCAGGTTCAGGGCGATCCGCTCGAGCAGGACGCCGTTGCCCTGCACGACCGCGAGGCCGCGCTCGCCCCGGATCTCCACGCCCTTCTCCTCGGCCTCAGCCCGCACCTGATCGATGGCGCGGGAGGCGACCTCGGCGACGTCCACGGGCTTGCGCTCCACGATCTGGTTGTCGCTGCGGGCGAGCAGCAACAGCCCCTCCACGAGCTGCTCGCTGCGCTCGTTGGTGGAGAGCAGCGTCCTGCCGAGCTGCTGCAGCTCGGGGGGCGCACCCGGGTCGGACAGGTGCACCTCCAGGAGCGTGCGGTTGATCGCCAGGGGCGTACGGAGCTCGTGCGAGGCGTTGGCGACGAAGCGCTGCTGGGCCGAGAAGGCGCGCTCCAGGCGGTCCAGCATCTCGTCGAACGTGTCCGCGAGCTCCTTCAACTCGTCGTCAGGGCCGTCGAGTTCGATGCGCCGGGACAGGTCCGAGCCGGCCACGCGGCGGGCGGTGCGGGTGATCCGGCCGAGCGGCGAGAGCACCCGGCCGGCCATCGCGTACCCGAAGGCGAACGCGATCACGCTGAGGCCGAGCAGGGCGAGCAGCGAGCGGCTGAGCAGGTCGTCGAGGGCCTTCTGGCGCTGGTGGTTCAGGCAGGCGTTCAGCGCGGTGTTGAACTGGTCCTGGCTGCCGGCGGCCGCGGGAAGGTTGGGGCACGCCTCGCTGTAGACCTTGACCTCGCTGCCTTCCATGATCTTGAACGGCAGCTCGTTGCCCACGTTCACGGCCTGGGCCGCGAGCAGGTAGATGATCGACAGCAGCAGAATCCCGGCGATCAGGAACATGCCGCCGTACAGCAGCGTGAGCCTTATCCGGATCGTCGGCCGCAGCCAGGGGAACGGGGGCTCCGGGCGGTCCGGGGCATACGTCGGTTTCGGAGGCGCGGTCGGCGGCGCCGGGGTCGAGGCCATGGAGGGATCAGATCCGGTATCCGGAGCCGGGCACGGTGACGATGACGGCGGGCTCGCCGAGCTTGCGGCGCAGCGTCATCACGGTCACGCGCACCACGTTGGTGAACGGGTCGGTGTTCTCGTCCCAGGCCTTCTCCAGGAGCTGCTCGGCCGAGACGACGGCGCCCTCGCTGCGCATCAGCACCTCCAGGACCGCGAACTCCTTCGGCGCGAGCTGGATCTCCTTGCCGTCGCGGAAGACCTCGCGGCGGTTGGGGTCCAGCTTGATGCCGGAGCGCTCGAGGACGGGTGGGAGCGCCACCGTCGTACGCCGCCCGAGGGCGCGGACGCGGGCGGTGAGCTCGGTGAACGCGAAGGGCTTGGGGAGGTAGTCGTCGGCGCCCAGCTCCAGGCCCTCCACGCGGTCGCTGACGTCGCCCGAGGCGGTGAGCATCAGGACGCGGGTGGGCATGCCGAGCTCGACGATCTTGCGGCAGACATCGTCCCCGTGCACCAGCGGGAGGTCGCGGTCGAGCACCACGACGTCGTAGTCGTTGACGCCGATGCGTTCGAGGGCGGCCGCGCCGTCGTACACGACGTCGACCGCCATGGCCTCCCGGCGCAGTCCGGTGGCCACCGCATCGGCGAGCAGCTGCTCGTCCTCGACGACGAGTACGCGCACGTCTTCAGTCCTTCCGCTTGGCCCTTGCCGGGCAGGCTTGATCACGAGTGGTGAGCCCCTCCATCCTGCCTCTTTAGGCCATAAACCGGCCGTAAGGCGGTCGCACGAACGTGGAATTCCGGGATTCGGGCGCGAGTTGAGGTTTCTGCCGAACCGGGCCTGGGGAGGACGACTCCACACCCGCGATCACTCTTTGCATGTGGCACGCCACGGCGCAGCTCCCGCAGGCTGCGACAGACGTGATCGCCCCTTCCCGAGGGCACACCCCCGTGCCACCGACCACGACCCACGACGAGGGGGCGCAAACATGGACGCATTCACCGCAGGGCTCCTGCACCGCATAAAGACCACCGAGTCCGACCTTTCGCAGGCTCGCGAGGACGGCGACGACTTTCTCGTGGAGGTCGAGGAGGCCGAGCTCGACGACCTGCGCCGCCTCGCGGCCGAGCACGGCGTGCAGGTCGCCTGAGGCCGTTCCACCCGTTCCGTACGCGAAGCCGTTCCGTACGCGAAGGCGCTCGCGAAACCGCTCGCGAAGCCGTTCCGCACACAGCGAAGAGCCCCGGCACCTCCCAGATGCCGGGGCTCTCCGCTGTGTGCGGGCCGCTCAGTCGTGCCAGGCGCCGAGCTCCTCCAGCTTGCCCTGCAGGGTCTCGAAGAGTCCGGGAGGCGCGGCCACGGTCAGCTCGGTCGACAGCTCCTCGCCGGGCCGGCCACCGACGAGGGCACCCGCCTCCCGGGCGATGAGGTCGCCGGCCGCGTAGTCCCAGGGGTTGAGGCCGCGCTCGTAGTACGCGTCGAGGCGGCCGTACGCGACGTCGCACAGGTCGATGGCCGCGGAGCCGCCCCGGCGGATGTCCCGGACCTGCGGGATCAGCCGGCCGACCACCTCGGCCTGGCGGATCCGGCGCTCCTCGCGGTAGCCGAAGCCGGTGCCGAGCAGGGCCTGCTCGAAGGAGGGCGCGGCGCCCACCTTCAGCTGCTGCTCACCGACGTACGCGCCCTCGCCGAGCGAGGCCCGGAAGGTCTCGGCCTGCATCGGCACGTGCACGACGCCCACGACGGTCTCGCCGTCCTTGCGGGCGGCGATGGAGACGGCCCAGGCGGGGCGTCCGTAGAGGTAGTTGACCGTGCCGTCGATGGGGTCGATGACCCACTGGATGCCGCTGCTGCCCTCGACGCTGGCGCCCTCCTCGCCGAGGAAGCCGTCGTCGGGCCTGTGGTCGCCGAGGAAGCCGGTGATCAGCTTCTCGGAGGCGATGTCCATCTCGGTGACGACATCGACGACGCTGGTCTTGGTGGCGGCCACGCCCAGGTCCGCGGGGCGGCCGTCGCGCAGAAACGCGCCCGCGCGCTCGGCGGCGGCGACGGCCAGCTCGAGGAGTTCGGCCTGCAACTGCTGGGTCACGATGGGGAGTTCCTTACGCGTAGGGGCTGTCGGCGCCGGCCGCGGCGGGCTTGGGCGTCCGCGCGGGGCAGCAGCCGACGGGGCACAGGTCGTGGCTCGGGCCGAGCGAGCCGAGGGCGCAGGGGCGGACGTCCTCGCCGCGTTCGGACCCGGCGCGCTCCAGGACAAGGTCGCGGATCGCGGCGGCGAAGCGCGGGTCGGCGCCGACCGTCGCGGAGCGGGCCACGGGCAGACCGAGCTCGGCGGCCTTGGCGGTGGCCTCGGTGTCGAGGTCGTAGAGGACCTCCATGTGGTCGGAGACGAAGCCGATGGGGACCATCACGACGGCGGGCACCCCGGCCTCGTGCCGCTCCTCCAGGTGGTCGCAGATGTCCGGCTCCAGCCACGGGATGTGCGGGGCGCCGGAGCGGGACTGGTACACGAGCTGCCAGGGCCGGTCGGCGACGCCGGTCTCCTCGGCCACCGCGTCCGCGATCAGCCGGGCGACGTCCAGGTGCTGCTTGACGTACGCGCCGCCGTCGCCGTGCTCCTCGACGGTCCCGGAGGTGTCCGCGGCGGCGGTCGGGATGGAGTGCGTGGTGAAGTCGAGGTGCGCGGACTCCCGTACGTCCTCGGGGAGTTGGGCCAGCGACTGCAGCACGCCGTCGATCATGGGCCGCACGAAGCCCGGGTGATTGAAGTAGTGCCGCAGCTTGTCGATCCGCGGCAGCTCCAGGCCCTCGGCCTCCAGGGCGTCCAGGGACTCGGCAAGGTTCTCGCGGTACTGGCGGCAGCCTGAGTACGAGGCGTACGCGCTGGTGGCGAGGGTCAGGATGCGGCGGTGTCCGTCGTTCACCAGCTCGCGCAGGGTGTCCGTCAGGTACGGCGCCCAGTTGCGGTTGCCCCAGTAGACCGGCAGGTCCAGGCCGTGGTCGGCGAAGTCCTTGCGCAGGGCGTCGAGCAGCGCGCGGTTCTGGTCGTTGATCGGGCTGACCCCGCCGAACAGGAAGTAGTGCTGCCCCACCTCCTTGAGCCGCTCCTTGGGGATGCCGCGGCCCTTCGTCACGTTCTCCAGGAACGGCACGACGTCGTCGGGGCCCTCGGGGCCGCCGAAGGAGAGCAGCAGCAGGGCGTCATAAGGGGTGGAGTCAAGCGCTTCTGGCATGGTTCCGATCCTGCCACCCCCGCCGAGCGCCGGAAAACGCGGTGCGTCCCGGGTTTCCCGGGCCGTAAGCTGTATGGGCCATCTACACGCCTTACCGAACGCCGCCAGCGGAGCCCTCCTTGCCCAGCCCCTACCGCGCCATCTTCGACGCCCCCGGCACCCGGGCGTTCTCCGCCGCCGGCTTCCTCGGCCGCCTGCCGCTCGCCATGATGGGCATCGGCATCGTCACGATGATCTCCCAGCTCACGGGGCGGTACGGCCTCGCCGGCGCGCTGTCGGCCACCGTCGCGCTGTCGGCCGCAGTGATCGGCCCGCAGATCTCCCGGCTCGTCGACCGGCACGGTCAGCGCAGGGTGCTGCGGCCGGCGACGCTCGTCGCGCTGTTCGCGGTGACCGGGCTGCTCGTCGCGGCGAAGCTGGAGCTGGCCGACTGGACGCTGTTCCTGTTCGCGGCCGGAGTGGGCTGTGTGCCGAGCCTCGGCTCGATGATCCGCTCGCGGTGGGTGTGGGTGTACCAGACCGATCCGCACAAACTGCACACCGCGTACTCCTTCGAGTCCGTGATGGACGAGGTCTGCTTCATCTTCGGGCCGATCGTCTCCATCGGGCTCTCCACGGCCTGGTTCCCGGAGGCGGGCCCGCTGCTCGCCGCGCTCTTCCTCGCCGTGGGCACGTTCTGGCTGACCGGGCAGCGCGCCACCGAACCCGTACCGCATCCGCGCGAGCACCACGCCAAGGGCTCCGCGCTGAAGTCACCGGGGCTGCAGGTCCTGGTGCTGACCTTCGTGGCCACGGGCACGATCTTCGGCGCGGTCGACGTGGTGACGGTCGCCTTCGCGGAGGCCGAGGGGCACAAGTCGGCGGCCAGTCTGGTGCTCGCGGTGTACGCGCTCGGGTCCTGCCTCGCCGGTGTGGTCTTCGGGCTGCTTCAGCTGAAGGGCGCGGCCGCCCGGCGGTGGCTGCTGGGTGTCTGTGCGATGGCCGTGAGTATGATCCCGCTTCAACTGGTCGGGAACCTTCCGTTTCTGGCCGTGGCGCTGTTTGTCGCGGGCCTGTCCATCGCGCCGACGATGGTGACCACGATGGCCCTGGTCGAGCAGCACGTACCACGCGCGAAACTGACCGAGGGCATGACCTGGACGTCCACCGGGCTCGCGGTCGGCATCGCGCTCGGCTCGTCGGCCTCCGGCTGGGTGATCGACGCGGCCGGGGCGCGCGCGGGGTACGCGGTGCCGGGCATCGCCGGCATCGCCGCGGTCGCGGTCGCGTTCCTCGGGTATCGCCGGCTGAAGCGGCCGGTGCCGCAGCGGGGAGGGGCCCATGAACACGCAGCACACAGCGCAGGCGAACGGCCGGAACGGGTCACGGACGCAGCGGCGGAGCCCGTGGCGTAACTGGGCGGGCAACGTCGTCTCGCGCCCGGCGCGGGAGGTGACCCCCGCCTCCGTGGACGAGCTGGCCGCGGCCCTGCGTACGGCCGCCGAGCGCGGCGAGCGCGTGAAGCCGGTCGGTGCGGGCCACTCCTTCACCGCGGCCGCCGCGACCGACGGCGTCCTGATCCGGCCGGACCTGCTCACCGGCATCCGCAAGATCGACCGCGAGGCGGGCACCGTCACCGTGGAGGCGGGCACTCCGCTGAAGCGGCTGAACCTGGCCCTGGCCCGTGAGGGACTGTCGCTCACGAACATGGGCGACATCATGGAGCAGACCGTCGCGGGCGCGACCAGCACCGGCACGCACGGCACGGGCCGCGATTCCGGCTCGATATCCGCCCAGATCACGGCACTTGAGCTGGTCACCGCCGACGGCACGGTCCTCAGCTGCTCGGAGAAGGAGAATCCGGAGGTCTTCGCGGCCGCCCGGATCGGCATCGGCGCGCTCGGCGTGGTCACGGCGATCACCTTCGCGGTGGAGCCGGTCTTCCTGCTCACGGCCCGCGAGGAGCCGATGAGCTTCGACAAGGTCACCGCCGAGTTCGACCAACTCTTCGCGGAGAACGAGCACTTCGAGTTCTACTGGTTCCCGCACACCGGCAACTGCAGCACCAAGCGCAACAACCGCAGCGCGGGCCCGGAGAACCCGGTGAGCGCGCTGAGCGGCTGGTTCGAGGACGAGCTCCTCTCCAACGGCCTCTTCCAGGCAGTCAATTCACTGGGCCGCGCCTTCCCGGCGACGATCCCCTCGGTCGCCAAGATCTCCAGCCGGGCGCTCTCCGCCCGCACCTACACGGACATCCCGTACAAGGTCTTCACATCTCCGCGCCGGGTGCGCTTCCTGGAGATGGAGTACGCGGTGCCGCGCGAGGCCCTCGTGCCCGCGCTCCGCGAACTGAAGGCCATGGTCGACCGCTCGCCCCTGCGCATCAGCTTCCCGGTCGAGGTCCGTACGGCACCCGCCGACGACATCGCTCTCTCGACGGCCTCGGGCCGCGACAGCGCGTACATCGCGGTCCATATGTACAAGGGCACGCCGCACCAGGCGTACTTCACGGCCGCCGAGAGGATCTTCACCGAGCACGCGGGCCGCCCGCACTGGGGCAAGATCCACACGCGGGACGCGGAGTACCTCTCCTCCGTCTATCCGCGCTTCGGCGAGTTCACCGCGCTGCGCGACCGCCTGGACCCGGACCGCCTCTTCGGCAACGACTATCTGCGCCGGGTGCTCGGCGGCTGAGCCTCACTCGGCAGACGTGGCACCGCGGTCCTGGCCGGGGTCGGTGGCGCCGTCGGTCGGGGTCGGGGTCGGGGTCGACGGGTCCGGTGTCGGGTCCGTCTCGGACTCCGACGGGCTCGGCTCGGGCGTCGGGTCCGTGTCGGACGACGACTGCGAGGGGCTGGGCTCGGGGTTCGTGGCGGTGTCACCGGAGCCGCCGCCGGGCGTGGCCGCGGGGTCGGTGGCCGGGGTCCGCTCACCGCCGCCGTCACTGCCGCCCTCGGTGGGCGTCGACTGCGAAGGGCTGTCGTCCGGGGTGCTCCTGTGCTCACCGGCGGACGAGGAGCCGCCCCACGAACCGGGCCGCAGCACCCGCGAGTCGTTGCCGCTGAAGCTGTTCCCCGAGACGAGTTCGTACGTGGAGATGCCCGCCATGGTCACGCCGAAGATCAGGGCGGCACCGAGCAGCGGCCGCTTCCAACTCCTGATCCGCCTGCCCTGGACGGGGACGGGCTCACTGGAGTGCCCCTGCGGGAGGGCGGTGCCGAGCAGTCGGGTCTCCTGATCGGCGGCCTCGTGGGGTCCGCCGGTGTCCGTCGCACGCAGCAGCATCGTGGCGTCGGCCCGCGACAGCACGGAGGTCGCGTCGGCGTCCGCCTCGGAAGGGCGTACGGGCGTGAGGAGTTGAGTGCGTGCGGCGTCGACCTTGGTGAGGAGCTGCGTACGGTCGCCGTCGCTGCCGTTGACGGAGGCGAGCGGGTGCGTGTCTACGGAGGCGAGCAACTGCGTACGGTCGCTGTCCGCGCCGTCGACGGAGCTGAGCAGCTGCGTACGGTCACCGGCGCCGGCGCTCGTGGCGGGCAGGGCCGTCGTCGCGTCGCCCTCGGCGGTCACGACACCGGGGCGCCAACTCGTGGTCACCGGGCCGGTGGTGGCGGTCCGGGCGCCCACCGTGCCGGTGCCGGTGGTGACCGGCTCGGCGCGGAACGTGGCCGGGACCGGGCGGCCGTCCGCCGTGCGCGGCACCTGGCGCGCCCGGGGCTTGGCCTTCTCCGCGGCCTCGCGCACCTGCTCGCCCGTACGCGAGAAGAAGTGCTGGAAGACCGAGCCGCCACAGGTCGCGATCACGCTGACCAGGCCGGCGCCGAGGATCGTGCCGTAGACACCGAAGCTGGAGGCGAGCTTGGCCGCCACGACCGCGGCGACGGCGCTGCCCGCGACCTGCGGCACGTTCAGGTCGATCCTCTTGCGCCTCGGCTGCGCGTCGGACGCCCCGTCTGTCGCGGTCTTCCTGTTTTTGCCGGTATCGACCTTGTTCGCCATCCCCGTCCCTTGATTGCCGTTCTCTCCTGACTGCACTCTCAAGTGACATTTGGGCGAAGCGAATAGTTCCGTTTTTGAGGATTCTGTGAAGCAGGACACCTCTGTAAGCAGCGGGTTTGTGATCCACAACTCCCAACTGCCTTGCCCTGTGAGAAGTTCGGCGGCGCGGCGGTCCACTCGAGTGGCCCGAATGGAGTACTGTTGCGAGCCCTGGGTCCGGTCTCCAACCTGGGTGCCCGGGAGCGCTTTCAGCATCTCCGGGAGGGGGCTCGCTGCACAGAGTGACGAAGTCGGTCACTTAGAGTTGCGAATAGGTAACCGTGCCATAACGGCGATCCAGGGCCCATGCCCGACACGCCGGGCAACTCGGCAAGGTTGTGGCAGGCTGCACCCGGGCAGGCCACACTCGACTAGCGGAAGCAGCGTTACGCACGTGACGTCGGCAGGCACCACCCGGGAGGTTCCCATGCCCGAACTGCGTGTCGTGGCTGTCAGCAACGACGGCACACGGCTGGTGCTGAAGGCTGCGGACTCGACGGAGTACACGCTTCCGATCGATGAACGGCTGCGCGCGGCAGTGCGCGGCGATCGCCCACGCCTCGGCCAGATCGAGATCGAGGTGGAGAGCCATCTCCGCCCCCGCGACATCCAGGCCCGGATACGGGCCGGTGCCTCCGCCGAAGAGGTCGCCCAGTTCGCCGGCATCCCCGTCGACCGCGTGCGCCGCTTCGAGGGCCCCGTCCTCGCCGAGCGCGCGTTCATGGCCGAGCGGGCCCGCAAGACGCCTGTCCGTCGGCCCGGCGAGAACACCGGCCCCCAGCTCGGCGAGGCCGTCCAGGAACGGCTGTTGATCCGCGGCGCCGACAAGGAATCCGTGCAGTGGGACTCCTGGCGCCGGGACGACGGCACCTGGGAAGTGCTGCTCGCCTACCACGTCGCGACCGAGGCGCACACCGCGAGCTGGACGTACGACCCGCCCCGGCGGCTCGTCCAGGCCGTGGACGACGAGGCACGCTCGCTGATCGGTGAGGCCGACGACATCGCGCCGCCCGAGCCGAGCTTCCCGTTCGTGCCGCGGATCGCCCGCCTGCCCCGGGACCGGCCGCTCGACCGCGCCCTGGACCGGCAGTTGGAACGCCCGAGCATCCCCTCGCCCACCCCCGAGCCGGACGAGGAGAGCGAGGACGAGCGGGACTCGCTGACCAGCCTCCTGGAAGCGGTGCCCAGCTTCCGGGGCGACCTGGTCGTGCCCGAGCGCCCCGCACCGCCCGCCACCGGTCCGTCCGCCGCACCCGCGGCGAGCGCCAACTCCACCTCCACGACGGAGCGGCCCACCGTCGAGGAGCCCGAGCAGGAGCCCGAGGCCGAGGAACCCCCGGCCCCGGCGGCGTCCGCCGGCTCCGCGTACGCGGACGTGCTGATGCCGCGCGCGGTCGCCGGACACCGCGACCGGCTGGTCGGCACCACCGACCGGCAGGCCGAGGCCGACGGCGTCCGTCCGGGCCGCCGCGCCGCGGTGCCGAGCTGGGACGAGATCGTCTTCGGCACGCGCCGCAAGAAGCAGGACTGAGGCGCCCGTACCGACTGCGCATGAGGAGGGGCCCGAGCCGGATCTTCGGCTCGGGCCCCTCCTCGCGTCCTCGCCGCGGAACGTTCAGTCGCCGCGGGTACGTACGCACAGTCACCGCGTCTACGTACGCACACTCACCGTGGGCACGTGCGCTGGGTACGTAGACCCACTCACTGCGGGTCAGGGCCCGTCGCCACCGGGCGGGACGTGTCGCCGGACCATTCCGACCAGGAGCCCGGGTAGAGCACCGCCGGGATGCCCGCGACCGCGAGGGCGAGCACCTCGTGGGCGCCCGAGACGCCCGAGCCGCAGTAGACGCCGACCTCCGTGCCGCTCACGGCCCCAAGTGACCTGAAACGATCGGCCAGTTGCTCGCGCGGCAGGAAGCGGCCGTCCGGGCCGACGTTGTCCGTCGTCGGCGCCGAGACCGCGCCCGGGATGTGGCCGCCGACCCGGTCGATGGGCTCGACGTCGCCCCGGTAGCGCTCCGCCGCGCGGGCGTCCAGGAGCAGGCCGGAGCGGGCGAGCGCGGCCGCGCCGTCCGCGTCCACGGCACCCGTCTCCCCCGGCTTCGGCACGAAGTCGCCGGGTTCGGGATCGGGCGTACGCGTGGACAGCTCGCCCTGCCACGCCGCGAGGCCGCCGTCGAGGACGCGCACCGAGGGGTGCCCCGTCCAGCGCAGCAGCCACCAGGCGCGTGCGGCCGCCCAGCCCTGGCCGCCGTCGTACACGACCACGTCACGGTCCGCGGACACCCCGACCGTGCGCATCGCCGCGCCGAAGACGTCCAGGTCCGGCAGCGGATGGCGGCCGCCAGGGCCGGGCGGTCCTGCCAGCTCCGCGTCGAGGTCCACGAAGACGGCACCCGGTAGATGACCGGCCGCGTACTCGGCACGGCCGTCGAAGGCGGGCTCACCCGGCGCCTTGGCCGCGGTGAGCTGCCAGCGGACGTCGAGGAGCACCGGCGGGTTCTCGCCGGTCAGGTCGCTCGCAAGTTCGGATCCAGAGATGATGGCTGTCATGGGGCACATCCTTGCGCAAAGTCTGGTCGCCCCGCCCAGGGACGACTACCCTGCACCGCCGGCCGTTCCGTGGATCGACATCCGAGGGAAACCGCGCGGAAGCGGATGAGCAGCGGTAATCCGGGCATCCTCCCCAAGATCCCGTGGACCGCGGCGCGGCCTGAGCGCAGGGTGCAAGGAGAGGGTGCCGGCTTCCGTCCGGCGCCCGGTGGATCACCATGACGGTCCGAGGAGACGAGTCACGATGACCGAGTCCACAGCTCGGCACACCCCTGGCACGCCTTGCTGGGTGAGTCTGATGGTGCACGGCCTGGGCGCGACCCAGGAGTTCTACGGCGCCCTGTTCGGCTGGGAGTTCCGCCCCGGGCCGGAGCAGTTGGGGCCGTACGTCCGGGCGCTGCTCGACGATCACGAGGTGGCGGGAATCGGCCAACTTCCGGCCGACCGCCATCTGCCCGTCGCATGGACCCCGTATCTGGCGACGGACGACGCGGACACCACGGCGGAGACCATCCGGCACTGCGGCGGCACCGTCGGCGTGGGGCCGCTCGACGCCGGTGAGGCGGGCCGCATGGCGATCGGCTCCGACTCCGTGGGCGCCGTCTTCGGCGTCTGGCAGGCCGCCGAGCACAGCGGTGTCTCCGGCGCGGGCAGGCCGGGCACTCCGGTCTGGAACGAACTGATCACCCACGAGACGGCCTCGGTCGGCAAGTTCTACTCGTGCCTCTTCGAGTACCAAGAGGAGCCGGTCGTCTCGGCCGACTTCGACTACGTGACCCTGCAGTTGGACGGGCGCGCGGTGGCCGGCATCCATGGCGTCGGGGACGTACTGCCGCGCGAGCACGGACCGCACTGGATGACGTACTTCGAGGTCGAGGACGTGGACGAGGCGGTCGTACGGATCACCGAGCTCGGCGGGGACCTGCTGCGCGCCCCGTGCGACAGCGCAAACGGACGGCTCGCGACGGTCGCGGACCCGGAGGGAGCCGTATTCAGCGTCGTGCGCTCGGCGGGCTGAGCGGGGCGGGCCCGGCAGAGGGGTGAACCGTCATGTCAAGGCCGATAGATGGCCCAGGTCTTGGGGGTTTCCGAGATCCTCACGGCGCTCAGTTCAGGAATCTCTGCGCGCCAGGTGTCGAAGATCCATTTCGCCAGATTCTCTGCCGAGGGTGGCGCACCCCCCCCCATCGATTCGTTCAAGTGCCGGTGGTCGAGTGTGGCGTCCATCCATTCCTTGAACGCTCCGAGCTCTCGATAGTCCCGCACGAAGCCGTTCTCGGTGCGCGCGTCGTCTGCGGCGCTGAGCTCGAGAACGACGATGTAGTTGTGGCCGTGCATGCGTGCACAGGGGTGCCAGGACGGCAGGCGGTCCAGCACATGGCTGGCGGAGAAGTGGAACTCCTTGGTGATGGTGAACACGGTTCCGCTCCTCTCCCTATTCCTGTTCCTGGCCCGTCCGACCCTGGTCACGCACTGTATCCGGATGGCTGGGCGCGTCCCGGAACAGGGCACGGTTGAGAGGTACCGCGGTGAGGTAGTGGGCACGTCGTTGCTCGTCGGCGATGCCGTTCGCCTTGCGGAGCACCTCCTCCCGGGCGCGCTCGAACAGATCCGCGGCCTCGACTCCTTCGCCGTGCGCGGCGAGAGCGCGAGCCGCGTCGTGGAGCACCTCCTCGGTGCGCAGCGCCGGCATCTCTCCGTACTGTTCGAGGAGAGCCAGAGCCCGTCGGGCGTCGTCGGCTGCCCTGCCGGTGTCTCCGGTGGCGAGGTGAATACGGCTCCGCAGGCCGTGCGCGGCGATGGTGCTGCGCACCATGGCAGTGGTCTCGGTCTCCACCAGGGTGTCGCGGGCGAGCTGCTCGGCCAGACGCAGGTCGCGGCCGGTCTCCAAGAGCACCTCGACGTAGAGGTTGCGCACGATGGGAACCAGGTTGGCCAGTGAGGATTCCTGGGTCTGCGTCCATGCGTCCCGCATCCGCTGGAGAGCTTCGTCGGCCCGCTCCGGGACACGGGCGACGAGGAGGGCAAGCAAGGCGCTGTTGTAGGCGTACCAGCCGCTGCGGGCGCTGCTGTCCCCCTCCACTTCGAGAGCCCGCAGAAGCACGGCACGCGCTTCCTCGTACGCGCCCATGGCGAGGTGGAGCTGAGCCAAGTAGTTGAGCGCGATGGGCAGTTCGGCTTGTGGTGTGTCGCTGTCCAGCCGGTCGACGCAGTGTTCGAGGCGGTGGAGGGCTTCGGTGAACCGGCCGGAGTCGTAGAGGTTGACGCCGATCTGCATCTCGTTGAGGTTGCGGGCGTGCTGCAGAACCGGGTTGCCGGTCTCGCCCAGTTGCGGGGCGGACGCATAGAGCTGCTCTGCCTCGAACAGGATGCGCAGCCCGTCCCGCAGGTTGAGTTTCGGCAGTTGGCGACCGTACTCGACCAGGGCGACGAAGAGCGTCGTGACGCCTCCCTCCCCGCACTCCCGGGCTCGGGCGACGGCCTCTTCGAGCTTGTCGAGCGAGGGTCGCAGGCCACGCACGGCCATGAGTGTCTTGCCGCGCAACAGCGTCGTACGGGCGATGAGCAACCTGTCACCAAGACGCCGGGCAGCTCCCTCGGCCTCGGTCGCCAGGGCGTCGATGCCCGAGGGGTCGTCCTGTGCGCTGTGGCCCCGCCAACGGACCTCGGTGAGGCTGAGCAGCAGCTCGATGGCCTCGACCAGGCGACGGTCCCGGTCGGAGTGCTGTTCCGGAAGCTGGCGTGCCGCGTCGATGGCCGTACGGCAGTACTGCTCGGCCTGGGCGAACGCCAAGTCCTCCACGGCGCAGGAGCGGGCCAACTCGAAGTGGGCGGCGGCACTTTGTGCGGCACATGCCGGTCCGGCCGCACGAAGCTGATCGGCGATCATCACCTGCACTTCGCGCGGCAGGCTCGTCAGCGCATCTCTGGGGAGGGCGGCGAGGGCTCCGGCAATCCGTGCGTGACGGCCGAGCCGTGCTCCTTCCGACTGCCCGGCACGGATGCCGTGTTGAAGAACGCGATGCTCGAAGTCGAACCAGTCGACGTGCAGTGCGGCAGCCCAGCCCGGCATATCGCGGCGGGACCGCTCGCGCACCAGGCCGTGCTCGTGCTGGATCCGGTGCAGCAGGTCCTGAACCTGAGTCAGGGGCAGGCCGGTCACCTCCGCCAGGGTGTGGGAGAAGAAGAACTCACCCATCGTTGCCCCGACCGTCAACAGTTCCCGTTCCTGCGGGCCGAGCCGTTGCAGCCGATCTTCCACGGCCGCGGGCAGCTCGTCCGGCAGCGGTACTTCGGTTCCGTACCCGGGACGCCACAGCCTGAGGCACTGCTCGACGAAGACCGGCCGCCCACCGGTCACGTCTGCCAGGCGCTCGGCGAAGCCGTCCGGCACCACGTGGCCACCGAGGCGAGCCTGCACCAGCTCGCCCACCGCCCAACCGGGAAGCGCCGGAAGCGAATGCCGGTCCATCAGCTGCGGGTACCGCGCCTGCCATACGTCGAGGAGGTTCTCCACCACTTTGCCGTTGCCGGACTCCGACGCGTACGTCCCAAGTCCCAGGACGATCCCGAGCGGTTCGCCCTCCAGGCGCGACAACAGCAGGTCGAGGACCTCCAGACTCGCCTCGTCGCACCGCTGGAAGTCATCGATGATCAGCAGCAGCGGCGCCCCCTCACGTGCCTTCTCCAGGAGCACCTCCATCCAGCGCAGGCTGAGGGCGCTCTGCAGGGGAAGCAGGCTGTCGCCGGGGATGGAGCCGGTGGAGACCGCAGCCTGCGCCACCGAACGACCGGCGGCGAACGCCGCACCGAGACCCGGGACCATCGCGGAGAGCACGTCGGGGGCCGCGGCCATGGCGCCTTGCCCCATCAACCGGGCCCACCATGAGCGCCGTGCTCCCCGTTCGTCGGACACATGGAGTTCGCTGACGGCGTCGACGAAGGGTCCGTACGGACGACGCGTGCCGATCCCCGGCGTGCCTCTCACCAGGACCACTCGGCACGGCCCGCCCTCGGAGCGATCACGAAACTCCTCCAGGGACGCGGACTTGCCCATACCGGTCTCGGCTTCGAGAACCAGAAAACTGCCGTCTCCCCGGGCCAGCCTCTCGGCCACCCCGCCGAGCACGTCCAGCGTCTCCACACGGTCGACGAAGATCGACGTCACCCTTCCCCCTGCTCCGAGCCCCACCACACCGGCGCCATCAACATCATCTGCGCTCAGCGTATGGGTCGTTCGACAGACCGTCAGGTGCTTCGGAAACTTGCCCGATACCGGAGATCGACTCGGCGGAACCAGAGTCCGCGAAAACGTGTCTCCTCCGTTCGATATCGACTGGCGGCACGGGGAGGGCACGATCAATTGCGGTACGACCACGGGGTGTTGGTTCACGTCGAGGTCCGGGGCGGGCCACGGGAGTGGGCGAGGGCTGAAGGCTCGTTCACGGATGGAGGATGGCCCGTCGTCGAGGCGGACGGCGAGACCTCTCTGGCATCCGGGGTCGTCAGACCGGAGGTGGGGGCGAAGTTCTACTGCGTAGAGGTGCGACTCTTCGGCGCCCTCAACCGGCGGGTGGTGCAGCAGTTCAGTGCGCCGGGCGTATATCTCGGCCGCCAAAGACGCTCCGTAGAGCATGAAGAGGATCTGGCACGCACGCTGTTGCGCATGTTCGTCTGGTACGCGCCGCTGTATGTCTGCGCGGCCTATGTTCGGGGTCGAACCAGAGTGGGTCTGCATCGAGCCCACCACAGATCCCGAGAAGCTCAACGAAGACGGAGGCAGACTGCGCCCGGAGCGCCCGTACCTCAGTTTCGGCTCGTCGGACGGTCAGTACCTGCTCTGGGACACGGACGGGGACGGCATCCTCAAGGTGCCGTCGAAGCAGACGAGGTCCGTACCGGTCGACACCGGCACAGCTTCCTGCCCGGCGACGCCGTAGCCCCGGGGTTACGCACCAGTCAGAGGTCAGGCCGACGTCACCGGCAGCACGTCCGGCGACACCGCCGCCGCCCGGGACGAGGCGCTCGTCATGCGGCGGCGGTGATGGCGGCGGCACAGCACCTCGTACCCGACCTCCTCGGCCGGGCGGTCCACATCGCCGACGACGACCTGCTCGCCCTCGACGACCATCGCGCCGCCGACCGTACGGGCGTTGTGCGTGGCCCGGGCGCCGCACCAGCACATCGCCTCGACCTGCAACGTCTCTATGCGGTCGGCGAGTTCGATCAGGCGCTGCGAGCCGGGGAAGAGCTTGGTGCGGAAGTCCGTGGTGATGCCGAACGCGAAGACGTCCATGTCCAGGTCGTCCACGACCCGGGCCAGCTGGTCGATCTGCTCGGGCGCGAGGAACTGCGCCTCGTCCACGATCACGTAGTCCACCCGCTCACCCTGCGACATCAGCTCCACCAGGTACCCGTACAGATCGAGGCCCGGTGCCGCCTCGACGGCCTCCGTGACCAGGCCGAGCCGGGAGGACAGCTTGCCCTCGCCCGCCCGGTCGTCCCGGGTGAAGATCACGCCCCGCAGTCCCCGCGCCGACCGGTTGTGCCCGATCTGGAGTGCAAGGGTGCTCTTGCCGCAGTCCATGGTTCCGGAGAAGAACACCATCTCGGGCATGGGGAGTTGAGGACCTTTCGGTACGTACGTGGGGGGTGGGGCGCGGCTGTGGTGTTCAGGTGCGGACTTCGAGGAGCGGCACCAGCTGCTCGATCGCCGTCATGGAGCCGTGGTTGCCGACCATCGCGGACTCGTTGGGCTCCCGCTCCGAGGCGATGATCAGGACGTCGTCGCGCGCTGCGGCGATCACGTCGCCGAGCCTGCCGTACACCCGCTCGTCGCAGCTCCCCGGCGGGCCGAACCAGCCCGCGGCGATGGCCTCCTCGCGGCTCGCCACCCAGAACTGCTCGCCGAGCACCTCGCGCCAGCAGGTCAGCACGTCGCCCTCGGCGCCGGGGACGGCGTAGACGTGCCGGGCACGGCCTTCGCCGCCGAGCAGGGCGACGCCCGCGCGCAGCTCCCAGTCCTCGTCGAAGTCGATGCGGTGCTGCTCGTCGAAGGGGATGTCGATCATGCCGTGGTCGGCGGTCACGTACAGCGCGGAGCGGGGCGGCAGCTGCTCGGCGAGGCGCTGCACCAGGCGGTCGACATACATCAGCTGGCCGCGCCAGGCGTCCGAGTCGACACCGAAGCGGTGGCCCTTGCCGTCCACCTCGGAGTAGTACGTGTAGACCAACGACCGGTCCCCCGCGGCGAGTTGCTCCGCCGCGAGGTCCATCCGCTCCTCGCCGGAGAGCCTGCCGTGGAAGGTGCCGCCGCTGAGGGCGATCTTGGTGAGCGGGGTCTGCGCGAAGGCGGGCGACGACACCTGGGCGGTGTGCACTCCGGCCTCGTGGGCGATCTGGAAGACCGTCGGATACGGCTGCCAGAGGTGCGGCGGGGTCCAGGGGTTCCAGCGCAGCTGGTTCATCAGCGCGTCGGTCTCCGGGTTGCGCACCGTGTAGCCGGGCAGGCCGTGTGCGGCGGGCGGCAGTCCGGTGCCGACCGAGGCGAGCGAGGTCGCGGTGGTCGCGGGGAAGCCCACGGTGATGGGGCGCCCGGTGCCACCGCGGGAGCTGCCGATCAGGGAGGTCAGGAACGGGGCCTCGTCGGGGTGGGCGAGCAGTTGCTCCCAGCCCAGGCCGTCGATGAGGAAGACGCAGTTGCGGTCGGCGGCGGTGAGCTCCGGGATCTGCGCGTGCGAGCCGGGCACCTGCACGTCCATGCCGGTGACGAGGGTGGGCAGCAGATCGGCGAGGGATCCCGTGCCGTACGCGGGTACCGGAGCGGAGTGGACGGAGAGGAACTCCGCGGGGCCGTCCGGCCAGTACGAATCCGGAGGGGCGGGCGCGTAGCGACCTCGGTCATGGGCGGAGGGGGGAGACGGGTGGGACATCAGCGGGTGCTCGCGGCGGTGGCCGCGGTCGCTTCGGAGAGTGCCTGGGCGAAGGCCAGGGTCTGGCGCACAGTGTCCGGGCCGTCGCCCGCCTCGCTGACGCGCAGGCTCAGGTCGTCCGCCGTGGAGCTGCCGGTGTACCCGTGGTCGGCCTCGCAGTTGGGGTCGCCGCAGGCCGCGGGCTCGAGGTCGATACGGGAGACGGCGCCCCAGCCGATGGTGAGCAGGACCTCGCGGGGCAGGCTGCCGGGCTGGTACCGCTCCGGGTTCGCGACGACCCTGCTGACCACGACCGAGGAGATCCGGCCGAGCTTCACGGACTCGGTGGAGGTGGTCGCGTACGGCGTCGGCGAGGTGGAGTCGGCGGCCTGCTCGTCGGTGTGGCTGACGATGAAGCGGGTGCCGGTGAGGACGAGGACCGTGACGTGGCGGCGGACCTCGTTGGCGTCGAACGTGGTCTCCTGGTGCACCAGGTACGACGCGATCGACTCGCCGCCGACGGCGGCCTCCACCGCCTCGGCCACGAGAGCCGGGTAGTAGCCGCTGCGCTCGATCGCCGTGCGCAGCCCCTGGGTCGTCGTACCGGTCTTCGCCATGCGCCCATCCTACGGGGGTACGGAGACCGCTGTGGCACGCACGGTCGGGCCGGGGCAAGGGTGGAGCGGGGGCGGGGCAGGGGCGCCGGGAGGGGCCCGGCGCGCGCGGGGCGGGCGGGCTCAGTAGGCGGGCAGGGTGCGGGGGCCCAGGTCGTCGCGGGCCGGGGGTGGGGCGAGGCGGACCGTGGCGCTGAGGACGGCGGCGCCGTACTGCCCGACGACCACGGGTTCGAGTGTGACGGAGACGATCTCGGGGTGGTCGTCGACGAGCCGGGAGACCCGGAGCAGCACCTCCTCCAGGGCGGCGGTGTCCACCGGGGACGAGCCGCGCCAGCCGAAGAGGAGCGGCGCGGTTCTGATGGATCTGATGAGTCCGGAGGCGTCTCTGTCGGTGACCGGCACGAGCCGGTGCGCGGTGTCGCCGAGGAGTTCGGACGGCGCCCCGGCGAGGCCGAAGGAGAGGACGGCTCCGGCGGCCGGGTCGATCGTGGCGCGTACGACGGTGTCGACGCCGCGCGGCACCATCGCCTGCACCACCGGGCGCAGCTCCTCAGGTTTGCCGAGCGCCTCGGTCAACTCGGCGTAGGCGGTGCGCAGTTGGCCCTCGCCCGCGAGGTCGAGGCGGACGCCGCCGAGGTCGGCGCGGTGGCGCAGGTGCGGAGCGGTGGTCTTGAGGGCGACCGGGTAGCCGAGGACGCGGGCGGCGTGGGCCGCCGCGTCCGCGTCGGGTGCGGGCAGGGTGCGGTGGACGCGGATGCCGTACCGGCGCAGCAGGTCGTGGGCGTCCTCGGGAGCGAGGTCGAAGCCGCGCTCGGTGTCGGCGTCGGCCAGGAGGGCGTCGATCCGCTCGGCGGCACCGCGCTCGTCGATGTCGTCGTACTGCGGGACGCGGCCGGGGTGGTCGGCGTTCTCGCGCCGCCACTGGGCGTACTTGACGGCTTCGCCGAGGGCACGGGCGGCCCGCTCAGCTGCGGGGTAGGCGGGGATGCGGGCGGCGGGGGTGGCGGGGGCGGGCTCGGCTGGGGGCTGGGCTGTGGGCGTGGCTGGGGGCTGGGGTGAGGGCTTGGGCGCGGGTTCGGTGGCGGGATCGGTGGCGGGATCGGTCGTTGGACCGGTCGTTGGACCGGTCGTTGGACCGGTCGTTGGTTCGGCTGCCGGTTCCGTCGCTGCTTCGGTGGCGGGATTGGTCGTTGGATCGGTCGCCGGTTCCGTGGCTGCTTCGGTTGGGGGTTCGGTGGCGGGATCGGCTGCCGGTTCGGCCGCCTGTTCCGTCGCTGCTTCGGTCGCTGCTTCGGTCGAGGGCCCGGTGGCGGGTTCAGTGGCTGGCCCGGTGGCTGGTTCGGTCGAGGGCCCGGTGGCTGGCCCGGTGGCGGGTTCAGTGGCTGCTTCGGTGGGGGGCCCGGTGGCCGGTTCGGTGGCGCGGGCCGTCTGGTCCGGGGCTGGCTGGGTGCGCGGGGTGCCCTCGGCGGGTGGGGCGGTGCGGGACGCGGCGGAGAGGGCTTCGGCGAGCTGGCCCAGTTCGACGACGACCACGACGACCGGCTTGGCAGGTCCCGCGGCGACCGCCTCGCGGAGCGCGGCCGCCAGGGCGGACGGGGACTGCGGTGCCGAGTCGCCGACCCAGGGGATCGCCGTGACGACGACGGCGTCACAGCTCTCGTCGGCGAGGGCGGCGCCGAGCGCGGCCCGGAAGTCGGCCGGCGTGGCCTGGGTGGTGAGGTCGAGCGGCCGCTGTGGCCTGAGGCCCTCCGCGAGGCAGGCGTCGTACGCGAGAACGCCGACCGATTCGGAGTTGCCGAGGATCGCGACGCGGGGCCCGGCGGGCAGGGGTTGTCCGGCGAGGAGCAGGCCGGCGTCGACGAGTTCGGTGACCGTGTCCACCCGGATCACGCCGGCCTGGCGCAGGAGCGCGGAGACCGTCTCGTGCGGGATGCGGGTGGCGGGCACCGCGTGGCCGATGGGGGCGCCGGAGTGCCGGGCGCCCTTGACCACGACGACGGGCTTGACGGCGGCGGTACGGCGGGCGAGGCGGGTGAACTTCCTTGGGTTGCCGATGGATTCGAGGTACATGAGGGCGACCTCGGTCTCTGGGTCGTCGTACCAGAACTGCAGGACGTCGTTGCCCGAGACGTCGGCCCGGTTGCCGGCGCTGACGAAGGTGGACAGGCCCGTGCCGCGGCGGTGGAGTCCGGCGAGCAGGGCGATGCCGATGGCCCCGGACTGGGTGAACAGGCCGACGCGTCCGGTGGCGGGCAGGGTCGGCGCGAGTGAGGCGTTGAGCCGGATCTGCGGGGCGGTGTTGATGACGCCGAAGGCGTTGGGGCCGATGATCCGCATCCCGTACGAACGGGCCTGGCGGACCAACTCCCGCTGCCGGGCGAGCCCTTCGGGCCCCGACTCGGCGTACCCCGCGGAGAGCACGACCAGGCCCTGCACGCCGCGCTCGCCGCATTCGGCCACCACCTCGGGGACGCGTTCGGCGGGGACGGCGACGACGGCGAGGTCGACCGGCTCCTCGATGTCCCGCACGGAGCGGTGCGCGGGCACGCCGTCGACCTCCTTCCACTCTGTGTCGAAGGCGCTGTTCACCGCGTACGCCCGGCCGGTGTAGCCGGAGTGGACGAGGCTGTGCAGGACCGTGCGGCCGATGCCGCCGGGGCGGCGGCCGGTGCCGATGACGGCGACCGAGCCGGGGGTGAGGAGGCGCTGCACGGAGCGGGCCTCGGCGCGCTGTTCGCGGGCGCGCTGCACGGCGAGGGAGGCCTCGGTGGGTTCGAGGTCGAACTCCAGGCGGACGACGCCGTCTTCGAAGCTGCGCTTCTGTTCGTACCCCGCGTCCCGGAAGACTTTGATCATCTTGTTGTTGGCGGGCAGCACCTCGGCGGCGAAGCGGCGGATGCCGCGCTCACGGGCGACCGCCGCGATGTGTTCGAGCAGCGTGGAGGCGACGCCGCGGCCCTGGTGGGCGTCCTGCACCAGGAAGGCGACCTCGGCCTCGTCCGCGGGGGCGGAGGCGGGGCGGCCCTGCTCGTCGATCCTGTCGTACCGCACGGTGGCGATGAACTCGCCGCCGACCGTGACCGCGAGGCCGACGCGGTCCACGTAGTCGTGGTGGGTGAAGCGGTGCACGTCCTTGTCGGACAGACGGGGGTACGGGGCGAAGAAGCGGTAGTACTTCGACTCGTCGGAGACCTGTTCGTAGAAGTTGGTCAGGCGGTCCGCGTCCTCGGTGGTGATCGGCCTCATCCGTGCGGTGCCGCCGTCACGCAGCACCACATCCGCCTCCCAGTGGGCGGGGTAGGCGGCGGTGTCCTGGGTGGGTTCCGCGTCTTCGGCAGGCGTCTGCATGCGGCCCAGAGTACGGCGAAGCGGGCCATCGGACAGGGCCTGTGGACAACGCGCTCGGCCAGTGTGGGCGGGCCCTGTGGACAACCCTCGGGGCCTGTTGTCCGGGGCTATCTCACCCACTGAGTACGGGTCGCGTGGCCGCCCCGCGCGAGGCAAGGTAGGAGGGCCGTACGGCGGCCGGCCTCAGGACTTACGGCCTTTCGGAGCACCCGCCGCGGTATGAGACAGTGGTCTAGACAAGTGCTTGAGCGAAACCTGAAGGGCAGCATCACATGGCTGAGCGCCGCGTCAACGTCGGTTGGGCCGAGGGTCTCCACGCCCGTCCCGCTTCCATCTTCGTCCGCGCGGCCACGGCCGCCGGCGTCCCCGTGACGATCGCCAAGGCCGACGGCAACCCGGTCAACGCCGCCTCCATGCTCGCGGTGCTCGGCCTGGGCGCTCAGGGCGGCGAGGAGATCGTGCTCACGTCCGACGCCGAGGGTGCGGACGTCGCCCTGGACCGTCTGTCGAAGCTCGTCTCCGAGGGTCTCGAGGAGCTCCCGGAGACCGTCTGAGCCCCGGCTCCGACTTACGGGGTTCCGGCCCCGGCCTGACCCGATCAGGCGCACCACTGCCACGGAAGCCCCGCAGACCCGATGAGGTCTGCGGGGCTTCCGTGTTTATCGGCAAGAACAAAGCAAGAACAAAAGCAGCGCGAAATAGGCGGCCCCGAGGAAATGGGCAGCCTTGAACAGGCCGGCCAATTAATTCGACCCGCCCGCCTCATTCGTATACGGCGTCCGTTAATTGCGGCCGCTCGCCATGTTTACGGAATGTTGCGAAGTCCTCACCGCGACGACCCGGCCGGCCCTGCCGCCGTCCCCGGGGAAGCGGAGCCGGTGGGCGGACGTGGAGCGCTCGGTGTGCTGAGCGGTGAGCGTGCGGGCGCGTTCGGCGTCGCCGCGCGCCACCGCGTCGACGATCGCGCCGTGCTCGGCCCAGGACTCGACGGGCTTGGCGGCCGGCTCGACCGCGTACATCCAGGCGATCTTCTGCCGCAGCTGGGTGAGCAGGGCGGTCAGGCCCGCGCTGCCGGAGGCCTGGGCGAGCGTCTCGTGGAACCAGCCGTCCAGGGAGCGCAGATCGTCGCTGTGACCGGCGCGGGCGCGCTCCTGGCCGAGGCGCACAAGGCCGCGCAGCACCTTGAGGTGAGCCTCGGTGCGGCGCTGTGCGGCACGCGCGGCGCCCAGCGGTTCGAGCAGCAGCCGGACCTCGAGCAGGTCGGCGGCCTCCTGCGCGGTGGGCTCGGCGACGCACGCGCCCGCGTGCCTGCGGGTGCTCACGAACCCCTCCGCCTCCAGGGTGCGCATCGCCTCGCGGACCGGGACGCGGGAGACGCCGTACCGCCGGGCGAGGACCTCTTCGGTGAGCCGGCTTCCGCGTTCGAAGACGCCCGCGACGATGTCGTCGCGAATCGCCGTGCATACCGAGTGCGCCGGAATGCGCATGACCGGACCTCCACCTGTGAAATACGCGTTGACCGACTCTAATCCAGCACACCTGAATTTCAGACGGCCTACGAGAATTCATGAACTTCTCTTGGCCTGGGCCCGACCGAAACCGGCCGAATCGGATCGCCCCGGGCGTTCGCGCCTCGGCGCCCTCGGGTCCGGCGGTCAACCGGTCGCGGATGCGCCGAAGGCCCCGGCGGGGTGCCGGGGCCTTCGGGAAGCGGTGCGCGGTGCGGTAGGTCGCGTCAGACGTTCACGCCGTGCGAGCGCAGGTACGCGACCGGGTCGATGTCCGAGCCGTAGTCGGGGGACGTACGTGCCTCGAAGTGCAGGTGCGGGCCCGTGGAGTTGCCGGTCGAGCCGGAGAGGCCTATCTGCTGGCCGGGGGTGACGGACTGGCCGACCGTGACGCCGAGGGACGAGAGGTGGCCGTACTGCGTGTACGTGCCGTCGTTCATCTTGATCACGATGTTGTTGCCGTACGCGCCGCCCCAGCCGGCCTCGACGACGGTGCCGGAGCCGACCGCGTGCACGGCGGTGCCGGAGGCGGCGTGGAAGTCGACGCCGCTGTGGCTGCCGGAGGACCAGAGGGCGCCGCCGGTCTGGTAGCCGGTGGAGACGGAGCTGCCGGGGATCGGCGAGCTGTAGCTGTTGAGACGCTTGCGCTCGGCCTCGCGGGCGGCGCGCTCCTTGGCCTCGCGCTCCTTCTTGGCCTTGGCCTCGGCCTTGCGCTTGGCCTCGGCCTTGCGGGCGGCCTCGGCGCGCTCCTCGGCCTTCTTCTTGGCGGCGGCCTGCTCGGCGGCCTCCTGCTGGGCGGCGGCCTGGGCGGCGATGCGCTCGGCGAGGGTGTCGCCCACGGAGACGGCCTGATTGATGCCGGTGTCGTCGACGGCCGCGGAGCTCTCGGCAGCCATCGCGGGGGCGGACAGGGTGCCGACGACGCCCGAGGTGGTGAGGGCGGCGACGCCCGCGATGGTGGCGCCCCTGCGCGTCAGACGGCTGGGGCGGCGATGCTTCCCGGTGGCACGGGCGAAGGCCATGGAGTGGCGGTGTCCTTTCCTTCCTTCTCGCCTACCGGGTTAGCTGACGGGTTCGGAGCAGGAAGGTCTCCTACGGTCCCCCTCCGCGCGGAGGGAGCCCGATTCACCCCAGGGACTGCGTGTGGGTCCCCGGCTCCCCTGGCTCGCGCCGTACGGGGACTCGGCGATGACTGTCCGGTGCCGCGGGCGCGGCATAGCTGGCGAACAGCCGGACCGACGCTAAACGGGACATCTTTCAATCAACAAACGGATCAGGGCTTTTGTAGTGCACGCCACAGGGCAGATCACCAACCACTCTGAAATTTCAGCTCTAATCGGACATTGTGCGGTAAGGGGGGCGGACGGCAGAGGCCCCGGCGGCGCGAGTGCGCCACCGGGGCCCTGTGTCGGTTCCGGTCGTCCGTTCCGGCCCGACTAGCCGGTGACGACGGTCACTTCGCCGATACCGAGCGCCTTCACGGGCTCCTCGATCTGCTCCGCGTCCCCCACCAGGACCGTGACGAGACGGCCCTCGGGGAAGGCGTTCACGACGGCCGCTGTCGCCTCCACCGTGCCGGTCTCCGAGAGGCGGCGGTACAGCTGCGCCTGGAAGTCGTCCGGCAGCTCCTGCTCGACCTGGTCGGCGAGGGTGGACGAGACCGCCGCCGCCGTCTCGTACCGCAGCGGCGCCACGCCTACGAGGTTCTGCACGGCGACGTCCCGCTCGGCGTCGTCAAGCCCCTCGGCGGCGAGGGTCCGCAGCACCTTCCACAGGTCGTCAAGTGCCGGACCGGTGTTGGGCGTGTCCACCGAACCGCTGATCGCGAGCATCGCCGCACCGCTGCCGTCCGACGCCGACCGCAGCACCTGCCCAAAGGCGCGCACACCGTAGGTGTAGCCCTTCTCCTCGCGCAGCACCCGGTCCAGACGGGACGTCAGGGTGCCACCCAGGCAGTACGTGCCGAGGACCTGCGCCGGCCACACCTGATCGTGCCGGTCCCCACCGATACGGCCGATGAGGAGCTGCGTCTGCACCGCTCCCGGCCGGTCCACGATGAAGACACGGCCGGTGTCGTCGGCGGTCACCGGCGCCGCGGAGCGCGGCTGCGCGGTGTTGCCGGTCCACTCCCCCAGGGTCTCGTCGAGCATCGCGTCCAGGTCGGCGCCCTCCAGGTCACCCACGACGACGGCGGTCGCGGTGGCCGGGCGGACATGGGCGTCGTAGAAGGCGCGGACCGCTGCCGCGTCGATGCGCGCGACGGTCTCCTCCGAGCCCTGCCGCGGCCGCGACATGCGCGCCTCGGCCGGGAACAGCTGCTTGTAGAGCTCCTTGGCCGCACGCCGCGCCGGGTTGGCCGTCTCATGCGGGATCTCGTCCAGGCGGTTGCGTACGAGGCGCTTGATCTCGCTGTCCTCGAAGGCGGGGGCGCGCAGCGCGTCGGCGAGCAGCGCGAGGCCCTTCGGGAGCCGGGAGACCGGCACTTCGAGGGAGATGCGCAGACCGGGGTGGTCCGCGTGCGCGTCGAGGGTGGCGCCGCAGCGCTCCAGCTCTGCGGCGAACTCCTCGGCGGAGTGCTTGTCGGTGCCCTCGGTGAAGGCCCGCGCCATGATCGTGGAGACGCCGTCGAGCCCCTCGGGCTCGGTGTCGAGCGGGGCCTGAAGGACGACGTCCACGGCGACGATCTGCTGGCCGGGGCGGTGGCAGCGCAGCACGGTGAGACCGTTGGGCAGGGTGCCGCGCTCGGGGGCGGGGAACGCCCAGGGCTTCGCGGTGCCCGGCTGCGGCTGCGGGTGGAACTCCATGGTGGCGAGCTGCTCGGTCACTTCGCCGCCTCCTCTTCCTGAACCTCGATCTCGGCGGCCTCGTTCACATCGGTGTCCGGGGCGTCGGGGGCCTGTTCCGGCGCGATCGGCTCGTAGACGAGCACCGCGCGGTTGTCGGGGCGCAGCCGCGCCTGGGCGACCTCCTTGACCTCGTCCGCGGTGATCGACAGGACCCGGCCGACGGCGGTCAGGGCGAGCTGCGGGTCCCCGAACAGGACGGCGTACTTGCAGAGTTCGTCCGCGCGGCCCGCGACCGTGCCGAGGCGGTCCAGCCACTCGCGCTCCAACTGGGCCTGGGCGCGCTCCATTTCCTCGTCCGTGGGGCCCTCCTCGGCGAACCGGGCGAGCTCCTCGTCGACGGCGGCCTCGATGTCGGGCACCTCCGCCTCGTGCGACGTCTTCACGTCCAGCCAGCCGACCGACGGGGCGCCGGACAGGCGCAGCATGCCGAACCCGGCCGTCACCGCCGTACGGTCGCGGCGCACCAGGCGGTTGTAGAGCCGCGAGGACTCGCCGCCGCCGAGGACGGTCAGCGCGACATCGGCCGCGTCGCACGCGCGCGTGCCGTCGTGCGGCAGGCGGTAGGCGGCCATCAGCGCGCGGGAGGGCACCTCGGCCTCGACGAGCCGGCGCTTCTCCTCCCCGATGATCTCGGGCAGCGAGCCGTCGCGCGGGGGCCGCTTTCCGTCGTGCGCCGCAATGGTGCCGAAGTACTTCTCGATCCAGGCGAGCGTCTGCTCCGGGTCGATGTCGCCGACGACGGACAGGACGGCGTTGTTCGGTGCGTAGTACGTACGGAAGAACTCGCGGGCGTCCTCGAGCGTGGCCGCGTCGAGGTCCGCCATGGAGCCGATCGGCGTGTGGTGGTACGGGTGGCCCTCCGGGTACGCGAGCGCGAAGAGCTTCTCGAAGGCCGTGCCGTAAGGGACGTTGTCGTACCGCTGGCGGCGCTCGTTCTTCACCACACTGCGCTGGTTTTCCATCGACTCGTCGTCGAGGACCGTGAGGAGCGAGCCCATGCGGTCGGCCTCCAGCCAGAGGGCGAGCTCCAGCTGGTGGGCGGGCATCGTCTCGAAGTAGTTGGTCCGCTCGAAGCTGGTCGTGCCGTTGAGCGAGCCGCCCGCGCCCTGCACCAGCTCGAAGTGGCCGTTGTCCTTGACCTGCTGGGAGCCCTGGAACATCAGGTGCTCGAAGAGGTGGGCCAGGCCCGTACGGCCCTTGACCTCGTGGCGCGAGCCGACGTCGTACCACAGGCAGACCGCGGCGACCGGGGTCAGGTGGTCCTCGGAGAGCACCACGCGCAGGCCGTTGGCGAGGCGGTGCTCGGTCGCTGTCAGGCCGCCGGAGCCGGCCTCGGCCGTGGCCGTGTGACCCATGGGCATGTAGATCCCTTCGATCGCGAGATGTCGTCCTTGACTGACCTGTCGACGGCGGGCGGTGACGTGCCGGATGAGGGGCGGTGCACGCGGTCGCCGGGGCAAGTGCTGTCACTGTATGCAAGCGTGCGGACATCTGGCGAAGTTCCCGTTCCGGCTCCGCTCTCAGCGATCGTCGGCGTTGGTTCGGCGGTCTGATGAACGGGCCGGGAACGGGGATTGGACGGGTCGCGGTCCGCGTTGTCAGTGGCGCGGTCCACAATGGTCGGCGTCAGAACTGGAGATTGCCCCGCACAGGAACGTGAAGGAGCCGCAGCAGCGATGGCCCGCCGCAGCACGAAGACCCCGCCGCCCGACGACGCGTACGAGGAGAAGATCCTCGACATCGACGTCGTCGACGAGATGCAGGGCTCCTTCCTCGAGTACGCGTATTCGGTCATCTACTCCCGGGCCCTGCCGGACGCCCGGGACGGACTGAAGCCGGTGCAGCGCCGCATCGTCTACCAGATGAACGAGATGGGCCTGCGCCCCGACCGCGGCTTCGTGAAGTGCGCCCGCGTCGTCGGCGAGGTCATGGGTAAGTTGCACCCGCACGGCGACGCGTCGATCTACGACGCGATGGTCCGCATGGCGCAGCCCTTCTCCATGCGCGTCCCGCTGGTCGACGGCCACGGCAACTTCGGCTCGCTCGGCAACGACGACCCGCCCGCCGCGATGCGGTACACCGAGGCGCGGATGGCCACGGCCACCTCGCTGATGACGGAGTCGATCGACGAGGACACCGTCGACTTCACGCCGAACTACGACGGCCAGGAGCACGAGCCGGTCGCGCTCCCCGCGGCGTACCCGAACCTGCTGGTCAACGGCTCGTCGGGGATCGCCGTAGGCATGGCCACGAACATGCCGCCGCACAACCTCGGCGAGGTCGTCGCGGCCGCCCGGCACCTCATCAAGCACCCGGGCGCCGACCTCGAGACGCTGATGAAGTACATCCCGGGGCCCGACCTGCCCACGGGCGGCCGCATCGTCGGCCTCTCCGGCATCCGGGACGCGTACGAATCGGGCCGCGGCACGTTCAAGATCCGCGCGACGGTCGCAGTGGAGAACGTGACGCCGCGCCGCAAGGGCCTGATCGTCACCGAACTCCCCTTCACCGTCGGCCCCGAGAAGGTCATCTCCAAGATCAAGGACCTGGTCGGGAACAAGAAGCTCCAGGGCATCGCCGACGTCAAGGATCTCACCGACCGCAACCACGGCCTGCGCCTGGTCATCGAGATCAAGAACGGCTTCATCCCGGAGGCCGTCCTGGAGCAGCTCTACAAACTGACGCCGATGGAGGAGTCCTTCGGCATCAACAACGTGGCCCTGGTGGACGGCCAGCCGCTCACGCTCGGCCTGAAGGAGCTCCTGGAGGTCTACCTCGACCACCGGTTCAACGTGGTGCGCCGCCGCAGCGAGTTCCGCCGCGGCAAGAAGCGCGACCGCCTCCACCTGGTCGAGGGCCTGCTCGTCGCGCTGCTCGACATCGACGAGGTGATCCGCCTCATCCGCTCCAGCGAGAACTCCGCGCAGGCCAAGCAGCGCCTGATGGAGCACTTCTCGCTGAGCGAGATCCAGACGCAGTACATCCTGGACACCCCGCTGCGCCGCCTCACCAAGTACGACCGCATCGAGCTGGAGTCGGAGCGGGACAAGCTGAAGGCCGAGATCGAGGAGCTGAGCCGCATCCTCGATTCGGACACGGAGCTGCGCAAGCTGGTCTCGTCCGAACTGGCCTCGGTGGCGAAGAAGTTCGGCACCGACCGGCGTACGGTCCTCCTGGAGTCCTCGGGCGCTCCGGCCACGGCGGTGCCGCTCGAGGTCGCCGACGACCCGTGCCGCGTCCTCCTCTCGTCGACGGGACTCCTCGCGCGTACGGCCACGGGCGAGGTCGCCTTCGACACCGAGGCCAAGCGCGTCAAGCACGACGTGATCGTCTCGGCGGTGCCGGCCACCCAGCGCGGCGAGGTCGGCGCGGTCCTCTCCTCGGGCCGGCTGCTCCGGCTCAACGTCATCGATCTGCCGCAGCTCCCGGAGACGGCCGCCGCGCCCAACCTCTCGGGCGGGGCGCCGGTGGCGGAGTTCCTGAGCCTGGAGGCGGGTGAGGAGCTGGTCTGCCTGATGACGCTCGACGAGTCCTCGCCGGGCCTCGCGCTCGGCACTGCGCAGGGCGTGGTGAAGAGAGTCGTGCCCGACTACCCGTCCCACAAGGACGAGTTGGAGGTCATCACCCTGAGGGACGGGGACCGCATCGTCGGCGCGGCCGAGCTGCGCACCGGCGAGGAGGACCTGGTCTTCATCACGGACGACGCCCAGCTGCTGCGGTACCAGGCGTCGCAGGTCCGTCCGCAGGGCCGGCCCGCGGGCGGCATGGCGGGCGTCAAGCTGGCGCAGGGCGCGAAGGTGATCTCGTTCACCGCGGTGGACCCGGCGGCGGACGCGATGGTGTTCACGGTCGCGGGATCGCGCGGCACGCTGGACGACTCGGTGCAGACCACGGCGAAGATCACGCCGTTCGACCAGTACCCGCGCAAGGGCCGGGCCACGGGCGGTGTGCGCTGCCAGCGGTTCCTGAAGGGCGAGGACTGCCTGTCGTTCGGGTGGGCAGGGCTGGTGCCTGCACTCGCGGCGCAGCGCAACGGCTCCCCGGCGGAGCTGCCGGAGGTCGACCCGCGCCGGGACGGCTCGGGCGTCTCGCTCGCCAAGCCGGTCGCCGCGGTCGCGAGCCCGGTGTAGGCCTACTCCGCCGGTTCGGGCTCCAGGCTCTCGGTCTGGGGCTCGGGCTCGGGCTCGCGTTCGTCCACGTACCGCAGGACGCCCCACATGACCTCTTCGAGGCCGGCGTCCTGCGGTTCGTCGTCGCGGCAGTGCTCCAGGGCGGTGTGCAGGGCGGGGCCGTCGACGCCGGAGCCGATGAGGACGAGCTGTGTGCCGCGCTCGGCGTCGCGGGGCCACGGCTCCGGGTAGAAGCGCAGGAAGCGGCCGACGGCGTGCAGGGTGTAGCGGTTGCGCGGGTCGTGCGGGCCGAAGTCGACAAATCCCTTGATGCGGTAGAGCCCCTCGGGTCGCTCGTCGAGGAAGTCGAGGAGACGGCGGGGGTGCAGGGCGACGTCGGTGGTGAAGGAGACGCTGTCGTAGGCGGCGTGCAGGTGGACGTGGCGGTGCTCCCCGTGGAGACCGTCCTCGTCGGGGAGAACGCCCTCGTCGGGCAGGTCGTTGTCGCGCAGGTCCTCGTCGGGGAGACCACCCTCGTCGGGCAGGTCGTCGAAGGACAGCTGCCCGAAGCGCTCCCCCTTGGGCTTGCCGTCGAAGAGCAGCTCCGGGTCGATCCGCCCATACGTCGACTCGACGACCGCGGCCCCGTCCGCGAAGCCCTCCACGCTCGCGCGCAGCCGTGACAGGTCAGCGGCCTCGACCCGGTCGGTCTTGTTGAGGACGACGAGGTCGGCGAGCGCGAGATGCCGCTCGATCTCGGGGTGCTTCTCCCTGGTGGCGTCGAACTCGGCGGCGTCGACGACCTCGACGAGACCGCCGTACACGATGTTCGGGTTGTCGCTGGCGAGCAGCATGCGCACCAGTTCCTGCGGCTCGGCCAGGCCGCTCGCCTCGATGACGATCACGTCGAGGCCTACGGAGGGGCGGGTCAACTTCTCCAGGTACGCGTCGAGTTCACTGCCGTCGACGGCACAGCACAGGCAGCCGTTGCCGAGCGAGACGGTGGAACCCACCTGCCCGGCGACCGACATGGCGTCGATCTCGATGGCTCCGAAGTCATTGACGACGACGCCGATGCGGTTGCCGCCGCTGTGCTTCAGGAGCTGGTTGAGGAGGGTCGTCTTGCCGGACCCCAGAAACCCCGCGAGGACGACGACGGGGATCTGCTGCTTGCTCACACTGCGCCTTTCGTACAGAACTGCACCTGACCTCGCTGGCCCCGACCCGGCCCCGGCGCGGCCCCGGCGCGGCCCCGGCGCGGACCTCTACTCGGTCCCGGCATGGGCCGAGCGGACACCGACCGGGCCCCGGCCAGGATAAGTGCGCCCCTCGATGCGCTCCCGAGTGGCACGGAAACCACGGCCCGTACGCCCCCGGGGGCGCAATGTGAACGATTGTTAGCGGCGTACGCGGGGCACACATGGGGAACGGCGCCGGTTGTAAGGACATTCGCACGCCTCCGTGCGCCACCACCTCTCTGCTCCGCCTCCAGCCGATCAACGCCGCTCGGCATCCTGGGAGGCGGCAAGCGCGCCGCCCACCGCTCGCCGGTCCAGCTCCCCCGTCGACCCGCACACCCGACGCCCGGCGGACGGTCGCCCGACTCGGGGGTTGACATGGCCACACAGAAATCCGGAACGCGCAGCATCGGCTCCACGGCCGCGCGCGCCCTCGCCGTGGGCGCGCTCGTAGCCCTCACCGTCAGAGAGCTTCGCCTCGCGGAACGACGGCACACGGAGCTGCGCAACGCCGAACTGCGGTACGCGGAGCGGCAGTACGCCGAACTGCGGCAGCGGCTCGAACGCCTGGAGCAGGCGGAACGCCGCCAGCACCACACCGACCTCACGAACCAGCACCGGCTCCAGCTCGAACTGCTCACCACCGCCATGAGCGATCCGGATCTCGCCGCCGTCCTCAGCACCATCGACGCACCGCCGACGACCCGCCGCCAGTACCTGTTCGCCAACGCGATCTACACGAACGCCCTGCACGCGTACCGCGTCGGCAACGTCAGCCTCGAAGGTCTCCACGGCCATCTGCGGGTGACCTGCCAGAACAGCATCTTCCGGGACTACTGGGCGGCCACCCGCCAGCAGCGCGCCAGCCTCAAGGCCTCGTCGGACGAGGCGAAGGTAGGACGCATGGTGGACGACCTCATCCACGATCTTGAGGAGGCGGAGACGGACGAGTGGTGGGTGGTGGGGGAACCGCCGGTGGAATAGCGGAAGTTGAGGCCCCTACCTGCGCCCCCCACTTGGACTACAACGCGTCGATGACACGAGCTCCCAGGGGCTAACCTTTCCCCGCCCTTACCTCAACTCCAAGGACCGGGGATCCCCTTGAAGATCGTGCGTCGCATCGGCGCGTCTCCTCGTGAGCGCGGCAGCCTCTCCGGCGAGACCTGTCCGGACATCTTCGAGCTGAGCGACGGGAACTTCGCCGTCATCGGTACGGAGGCCACAGCGGCACTCGACGCCGAACTTCCCGCCGACGCCGCGCGTGCCGACCACGAGCGGATCGTGGTGATCAGCCGGGAGACGCTGGTGCGGGCGAAGGCGGACATTCCCGAGGCCTGACGCCGAGAAACAGCGCGCCGAGGACCCGGCAAGCCCGACCAGCGTCACTCCGGCGCGCTTATGGTGCAATTCCTCAACAAGCAGGCGTCAGGAACGCAACTGGGGCTGATGCCCTGCGGGTGCCCCTCACCGGCACGGGTCCTGCCAGGTCACCCGCGCCGCACCTGCCCCGTAGACCCGCGCACCACCAACTCCGGCTCGAACAGCAGCTCTTCGGCCGGTACCGCGCTTCCGGCGATCTGCAGGGCGAGCAGCTCGACCGCCGCGCGGCCCATCGCCTCGATGGGCTGGCGCACCGTGGTCAGCGGGGGCTCGGTGCAGTTCATGAACGCCGAGTCGTCGAAGCCGACCACGGACACCTCGCCGGGTACGTCGAGGCCGCGCCGTCGCGCCGCGCGCACCGCACCGAGCGCGATCGGGTCGCTGGCGCAGATGACCCCGGTGACGCCGCGCTCCAACAGCCTTGCGGCCGCGGCCTGTCCACCCTCCAGGGAGAACATCGCCCGCGCCACGTACTCGTCCGGCAGCTGCCCGCCGCCCGCCTCCGCCGCCGCCCGCGCGGCCGCGAGCTTGCGCTGGGACGGCTGGTGGTCGGCGGGGCCGAGGACCAGGCCGATGCGCTCGTGGCCGAGCGAGGACAGATGCCGCCAGGACTGCTCGACCGCGACCGCGTCGTCGCAGGAGACGCCGGGAAACCCGAGGTGCTCGATGGCCGCGTTGACCAGGACGACCGGGATCTTGCGGTCGGCGAGCAGGCGGTAGTGGTCGTGCGGGGCGTCCGCCTGCGCGTAGAGCCCGCCCGCGAACACCACGCCGGACACCTGCTGTTGGAGCAGCAGCTGCACATAGTCCGCCTCGGACACGCCCCCCTTGGTCTGCGTGCACAGGACCGGGGTGAGGCCCTGCTGAGCGAGGGCGCCGCCGATGACCTCGGCGAACGCCGGGAAGATCGGGTTCTGCAGCTCCGGAAGAACCAGGCCGACGAGCCGGGCGCGCTCCCCCCGCAACTGCGTCGGACGCTCGTACCCCAGCACGTCGAGCGCGGAGAGCACGGACTCGCGGGTGGCCTCCGAGACGCCGGGCTTGTTGTTGAGCACCCGACTGACCGTGGCCTCGCTGACCCCGACCTTCTTGGCCACCTGAGCAAGTCGTCGCGTCATGAATGCAAGATTAGCGAAAGTCTTGCGTTCTTTTTGCGGGATTGTGCGAACTTGTGCGAACTCATCGGAGCCGTACGGATCTTGACCGGTGCCTTACGGATCTCGACCGGCCTTACGGATCTTGACCGGCCGTACGGATCGTGACCGGAGCCGTAAGAACCGATCCACGGAACGCGTTACGAGACCGGCCCGTGTACCCCCTGGCCTCGACGCCCCGCTCCCCACCTCAGGCTAGGCTCACCTGCGTGAGTACGTGCGCCACCATCTCCCGGGACCTGAACGAACCCGTCGCCGGCACCGCCGCCACCGCGAGGACCTGGCTCCTCCTCGAACAGTCCGGCCCCTGGGGCGCCAAGGCCCTCACCTCCAGCCACCTGGACCCGGAACTGGGCCGCGCCCTGGAAGCCGCCGCCGAGGGCACCGGCGTACGCGTCGCCCTGATCCGCCGCCCCGGCCGCCACGCGGACTTCCACACAGCGGCCCGCCGGCAGGTGTACGCGGCCCACGTCGACCCCCGCTCCGCGAGCACCTGGCTGCACAGCGCGGTCATCGACGACCCGGCGCGGCTGCTCCGGCTGGACTTCACCGCCCTCGGCAAGGGCGACCACCACAGCTTCGACCGGGCCCTCGACGCCGCGCCGCACACCGGCGCACCCCTCGCCCTCGTCTGCACCAACGGCAAGCGGGACCGCTGCTGCGCCCTGCTCGGCCGCCCGCTCGCCGCCGAGCTGACCGCCGTCGGCGAGCCCGGCGCCTGGGAGGTCACGCACCTCGGCGGCCACCGCTTCTCCCCCACGCTGCTCGTGCTGCCGTACGGATACGCGTACGGGCGGGTCGGCACCGACGAGGTGCGCCGGGCGCTCGCGGCGGCCCGCGAAGGACGCGTCGTCCTGGACGGGTGCCGGGGCGGCTCCGCCTGGGAGCGGCCGGGGCAGGCGGCGGAGCTCGCGGTGCGCAGAGCGAGTGGCGAGGACCGGGCGGGGGTGCTGTCCGTGGTCCGTACCACGGACGCCGGTGACGACGCCCGTACGCCGGGGGCCGCGCCGCGCTGGGATGTGGTCGTGGCACATGTGGACGGGCGCCACTGGCGGGTCACGGTCGCCCAGGGCGCCTCGCTGCCCCCGCGCCAGGAGAGCTGCGGCGCCGCACTCGGCACACCGGGCCGCATGGACGTGATCGCCGTACGACCGGAGCCCGTACCGGACGGACCGGGCCCCTCGACGACCGGCGGCGCAGCGGCACAGGCCGCCGCCCCGACCGGCACCCGGCAGGCTCAGCGCGCGGCGCCCCTGTCCGTGACCTGGACGGGCTTTGACCGCTGACCCGCTCGACGCCGTACCGTTTCTGCATGAACGCAGTACTCCCCCGGGGTCCGGGCCGGAAGGCGCCGTCGCCGTGAGCGGTGGGCGCAGGATGCGCATCGGCCTGCCGCGGCGGGTCTTCTCGCAGGTGCTGATGATGCAGCTGGCGATCGCCGCGGGCGTCGCGGTGCTCGCCACCGGCCTGTTCCTGGCGCCGCTGAGCGATCAGCTCGACGACCAGGCGATGCGCCGCGCCCTCGCCATCGCGCAGACCACGGCGGCGCATCCGCAGGTCGCCGAGGACCTGACCGGGAGCCGGCCAAGCCCGGACGGCCCCGTCCAGGCCGAGGCCGAACGGATCCGGAAGGCGACCGGTGCCGAGTACATCGTGATCATGAACGAGCGCGGAGTGCGCTGGTCGCACTCCAACCCGGCCGAGGTCGGCAAGGTCGTCTCCACCGACCCCAGCGAGGCGCTCGCCGGACGCGACGTCATGGAGATCGACGACGGCACCCTCGGCCGCTCCGCCCGCGGCAAGGTGCCGCTGCGCGAGGCGGACGGAGACATCGTCGGCGCGGTCTCGGTCGGCATCGAGTACGACAGCGTCCGCGACCGCCTGATCCACTCCATCCCCGGGCTCTTCGCGTACGCGGGCGGAGCCCTGGCCGTCGGCGCCCTTGCCGCCTATCTGATCGCGCGGCGAGTCCAGAAGCAGACCCGTGACCTGGCCTTCTCCGATATCTCGGCGCTGCTCGCGGAACGCGAGGCGATGCTGCACAGCATCCGTGAGGGCGTCGTCGCGCTCGACCGGAACGGCCGCATCCGGCTGCTCAACGACGAGGCGCAACGGCTGCTCACGCTCGGCCCCGAGGCCATCGGCAAGCCCCTGGACGAGGCGCTCGGCGCAGGCCGTACGACCGATGTGCTCGCGGGCCGTGCCACCGGCACCGACCTGCTGACGGTGCGCGGCCAGCGCGTCCTGGTCGCCAACCGCATGCCCACGGACGACGGCGGCGCCGTCGCCACCCTCCGCGACCGCACCGAGCTGGAGCGCCTTGGCCGCGAGCTGGACTCCACGCGCGGCCTGATCGACGCCCTGCGCGCCAAGGACCACGAGCACGCCAACCATCTGCACACACTGCTCGGCCTGCTCGAACTGGAGATGTACGAGGACGCCGTGGAGTTCGTCGGCGAGACGGTCGGCTCTCACCGGGCCACCGCCGAGCAGGTCACGGAGAAGGTGCACGACCCGCTGCTCGCGGCGCTCATGGTCGGCAAGGTCGCGGTCGCGGCGGAGCGCGGGGTCTCGCTGGGACTCTCCGCCGACACGCGGCTGCCGGACCGGCTGATCGACCCGCAGGGCCTGGTGACGGTCGCGGGCAACCTCGTCGACAACGCCCTGGACGCCGCGGTCGGCAGCCGGGATCCGCGGGTGGAGGTCTCGCTGCGCGCCGAGGGCCGCGCGGTGGAGCTGCGGGTACGGGACTCGGGGTCCGGAGTGGCCCCCGAACAACGGCAGTTGATCTTCACGGAGGGCTGGTCGACGAAGGAGCCGCCCGCCCACGGCAAGCGCGGCATCGGCCTCGCCCTGGTGCGCAGGCTCGCCGAGCGCCAGGGCGGCAGCGCCCATGTGGACGAAGCCCCGGGCGGCGGCGCGGAGTTCACCGTCGTCCTGCCGGAGGCCCTCACCGAACCGGAGCTCGCGCACGCGGAGGAGCACTCTTGAGCGAGATCAATGTGCTGGTGGTCGACGACGACGTCCGCGTGGCCGGGGTCAACGCCGCCTATGTCGCGAAGGTCCCCGGCTTCCACGTCGCTGGCCAGGCGCACACCGGGGCCGAAGCGCTGCGCCTGGTCGAGGAGTCGGTGTCCGGCGACACGGCCATCGACCTGGTGCTGCTCGACCACTACCTGCCGGACCGCACCGGCCTCGACGTCGTACGGCTGCTGCGCGAGCGCGGCCACCAGACCGACGTGATCATGGTGACCGCGGCACGCGACGTGGCCACCGTCCAGGCCGCGATGCGGCACGGCGCGCTGCAGTACCTGGTCAAGCCGTTCACCTTCGGCGGCCTGCGCGCGAAGCTGGAGGCGTACGCGAATCTGCGGCGCACCCTCGACAGCGGCGGCGAGGCCGAACAGGCCGAGGTGGACCGGATCTTCGGCGCTCTCTCGGCCACGCCCGAGCCATCACTTCCCAAGGGCCACTCGCCGAGCACCGCCGAGCTGGTCCGGCGCGCGATGATGGCCGCCGACGGCCCGCTCTCCGCCCAGGAGCTCGCGGACCGCACCGGCCTCAGCCGCCAGACCGCCCAGCGCTACCTCAAGCTCCTGGAACGCTCCGGCCGAGTCCGCCTCTCCCTCAAGTACGGGGACACGGGCCGGCCCGAACACCGGTATGCGTGGGCGAAGTCGGGCGGCGCGGCGGACTGACTCCCTCCGCTTCTCACACCGCCCCGGCTCCGGTGAGGGAGCGCACCTCGGTCTCCGCGTGCTTGGCCTCGTCCGGCGACTCCTTCGACGTCACGGTGCCGATCCAGCCCGCGAGGAAGCCGAGCGGGATCGAGACGAGGCCGGGGTTCCGCAGCGGGAACAGCTGGAAGTCGACGCCGGGGAAGATCGATGCGGGGCTGCCGGAGACCACCGGCGACAGCACGACCAGGACCAGGGCGGGCACCAGACCGCCGTACACCGACCAGACCGCGCCGCGCGTCGTGAAGCCGCGCCAGAACAGCGAGTACAGCAGCACCGGCAGGTTGGCGGAGGCCGCGACGGCGAAGGCGAGGCCGACGAGGAACGCGACATTCAGGTCGCGCGCGAGCAGTCCGAGCGCGATCGCGACCGCCCCGATGCCCACGGCCGCGACCCGCGCCACGGCGACCTCGCTGCGCGGCTTGACGGGCTTACGACGGCTGCGCAGCGATGCGCACAGGTCGTGCGCGACGGACGCCGACGAGGCGAGCGTGATGCCCGCGACGACCGCCAGGATCGTGGCGAATGCGACGGCGGCGACGATCGCGAACAGGATCGTCCCTCCGGTGGAGTCCGCGCCCCCGCCGAGGTCGAGCGAGAGCAGTGAAACCGCTGTGTTTCCGGCCGGGTTGGAGCGCCGCACCTCCGCCGAGCCGACGATCGCCGCGGCCCCGAACCCGAGCACCACCGTCATCAGGTAGAAGCCGCCGATCAGCCCGATCGACCAGACCACCGAACACCGCGCGGCACGCGCCGTGGGCACGGTGTAGAAGCGCGACAGGATGTGCGGCAGCCCCGCCGTGCCGAGCACGAGCGCGAGACCCAGGCTGATGAAGTCGAACCGGGCCGTCCAACTCCCGCCGTACTTCAGGCCGGGGCCGAGGAACCTCTCCCCGTGCCCGCTGCGCTCCGCCGCCGTACTGAGCAGCTGGTTGAAGTCGCCGTGGAAGCGCACCAGGACGAGCACGGTGAGCGCGATCGCCCCGCCCATCAGCAGCACTGCCTTGACGATCTGGATCCACGTGGTGGCCCGCATCCCTCCCAACGACACATAGACGACCATGAGCGCGCCGACACCGACGACCGTCCAGTTCCGTGCCGCCCCGCTCGTCCCGCCGAGCAGCAGCGCGACCAGGCTGCCCGCCCCCACCATCTGCGCCACCAGATAGAGAACGGACACGGTCACGGAAGAAGTTCCCGCCGCGATCCGCACGGGCCGTTCTTTCATCCGCGCCGCCACGACATCGGCGAGCGTGAACCGGCCGCAGTTGCGCACGAGTTCAGCCACCAGGAACAGCACGACGAGCCAGGCGACGAGGAAGCCCACGGAGTACAGCAGTCCGTCGTAGCCGTAGAGCGCGATCAGTCCGGCGATGCCGAGGAAGGAGGCCGCCGACATGTAGTCACCGGCGATGGCGAAACCGTTCTCCATCGGCGTGAACAGCCGTCCGCCCGCATAGAACTCCTCGGCCGTGCCGTGCCGTTTCCGGCTCGCCCAGGTGGTGATCACCAGCGTCACGGCGACGAACACGCTGAACAGGACGACCGCCAGGGTCTGGTGATCCCCGCTCACCGCTCGGCCCCCCTGGTCAACTCCTGGGTTTCCCAGCGCAGTTCGAGCGCGAGCCGGTCCCGGCGCAGCCGCGCATGCCGGGCGTACGCCCAGGTCAGCAGGAACGTGGACAGGAACTGTCCGAGCCCCGCGACCATCGCCACGTTCACCGAGCCCGCCACCGGCCGCGCCATCAGCTCGGGCGCGGTGGTCGCCGCCACCACGTACGCCACGTACCAGACGAAGAAGGCGATACAGGCCGGCACGACGAACCGCCGGTACCTGCGGCGGACTTCCTGGAACGCGGGGCTCCGCTGCACTTCGAGGTAGATGTCGGCCGCGCTCACGGTGGGCGTGCCCGGCCCGTCCTGCGCCGGCCCCCGCGCCTGCGGTACGGGTGAGGCGGGCGGCCCGGCGGTCTCCAACTCGCCCCATCCCGAGGCGAGTGCGTCCTGCCAGGGGTCGTCGAGCTCACCGGGATCGCTGAGCCGGACCTTCCCGGCGTCGCGATCTTCGTGCTTGTCCACCCGAACTCTCCTCGTCCGCGGCGCACTTCGGCCGCGTGCCCAAGGATGGGCAGAACGTGAAGATCCCGACACTTCAATCCCCCCGCTTCACCCCATCAGGTGACCGGGCGCTTGCCGGGCAAGCCTGCGGAAGCCCAGCGGGTACGGGTCGGGCCCGCCTTCCACCCGCAGGCGGAGAGGCGGGCCCGACAAGGCCGGTCGGTCCGGGCGCCCTCAGGCGTCGATACGCGAGCGGTCAAGCGTGGCGGCCGAGCTGGTGATGAACTCCTTGCGCGGCGCCACCTCGTTGCCCATGAGGAGGTCGAAGACCTTCTCCGAGGACTCCAGGTCGCTGATGTTGATACGGCGCAGAGTGCGGTACCGCGGGTCCATGGTGGTCTCCGCGAGCTGGTCCGCATCCATCTCGCCGAGGCCCTTGTACCGCTGGATCGAGTCCTTGTAGCGCACACCCTTGCGCTCGAACTCCAGGAGCGTGGACCGCAGTTCGTTGTCCGAGTAGGTGTAGACGTACTTGTCCTGGCCCTTCTTGGGCTGGACCAGCTCGATGCGGTGCAGCGGCGGCACGGCGGCGAAGACCCGGCCGGCCTCCACCATCGGCCGCATGTACCGCTGGAAGAGCGTGAGTAGCAGGACGCGGATGTGGGCGCCGTCCACATCGGCGTCGACCAGCAGGATGATCTTGCCGTAGCGCGCGGCGTCGATGTCGAAGGTCCGCCCGGACCCCGCTCCTATGACCTGGATGATCGCGCCGCACTCGGCGTTCTTCAGCATGTCCGAGACGGACGCCTTCTGAACGTTGAGGATCTTGCCGCGGATCGGAAGCAGCGCCTGGAACTCGGAGTTGCGGGCGAGCTTGGCCGTGCCGAGCGCGGAGTCACCCTCGACGATGAACAGCTCGCTGCGGTCCACGTCGTCGCTGCGGCAGTCCGCGAGCTTCGCGGGCAGCGTGGAGGACTCGAGGGCGGTCTTCCGACGCTGCGCCTCCTTGTGCTGACGGGCCGCGATCCGCGTACGCGCGGCGGCGACCGTCTTCTCCAGGACGGCCCGCGCCTGCGCCTTCGCGTCCCGCTTGGTGGACGCCAGGAAGGTCTTGAGCTCCTTGGCCACGACATTGGACACGATCCGGTTGGCCGCCGAGGTGCCGAGCACCTCCTTGGTCTGCCCCTCGAACTGCGGCTCGGCGAGCCTCACGGTGACGACCGCGGTGAGGCCCTCCAGGGCGTCGTCCTTGACGATGTCGTCCTCGGCGACGCGCAGCAGTTTCTGCGTACGCAGGACTTCGTTGACCGTCTTGGTCACGGAGCGTTCGAAGCCGGTGACGTGGGTGCCGCCCTTGGGCGTCGCGATGATGTTCACGAACGACTTGATCGTGCTGTCGTACCCCGTGCCCCAGCGCAGCGCGATGTCCACGCCGAGTTCCCGGGTGACTTCGGTGGGTGTCATGTGCCCGCGGTCGTCGAGGACCGGCACGGTCTCCTTGAAGGAGCCCTGCCCGGAGAGGCGCACGACGTCGCAGATCGGCTTGTCCGTGGCGAGGAACTCGCAGAACTCGCTGATGCCGCCGTCGAAGCGGAAGGTCTCCTCGCTCTTGCCGATCCCGTCCAGATCCCGCTCGTCGCTCACGACGATGGTCAGGCCCGGGACGAGGAACGCGGTCTGACGGGCGCGCTGGTGCAGGTGCTCCAGGGAGAGCTTGGCGTCCTTGAGGAAGATCTGCGCGTCCGACCAGTAGCGGACGCGGGTTCCCGTGCGCCCCTTGGGAACGCGCTTGCCCTTGGTCAGGCCGCTGCCCGGGGTGAACTCGGCATCGGGTCCCTCGCCGTGGAAGGAGCCGGGGACACCACGCCGGAAGCTGATGGAGTGCACGGTGCTGCGGTCGACCTCGACGTCGAGGCGGGCCGACAGTGCGTTCACCACGGAAGCACCCACACCGTGCAGACCGCCGGAGGCCGCGTAGGAGCCGCCGCCGAACTTTCCGCCGGCATGCAGCTTGGTCATGACGACCTCGACACCGGAGATGCCGGTCTTGGGCTCGACGTCCACGGGGATGCCGCGGCCGTTGTCCCGCACCTCCACCGAACCGTCCTCGTGGAGGATCACGTCGATGTGGTCGCAGTGCCCGCCCAGGGCCTCGTCCACGGAGTTGTCGATGATCTCCCAGAGGCAGTGCATCAGACCGCGGCTGTCGGTCGAGCCGATGTACATACCCGGACGCTTGCGAACCGCTTCGAGCCCCTCGAGGACGAGCAGGTGCCGCGCGGTGTAGTTGGAACCGTCCCGGTCTGCCCCGGAAAGCAGCTCTGTGGACGACACGGACGTCTCGGCGGTCACGCGTTTCGCTCCTCGCTGAATTTCTGTTGGGACCCCCTGGAGAGGGGGTCGGCATCGGTCGCCGCTCAGAGGGTACCGAGGCCTGGTAGAGCCGATGTAACGCCACCCTCGACTGACGCCACCCTAGTCCAGGGCCGTATGGATGTTCGATCCCTCGATGGGGTGATGCTCACATCACGTTCCCAAGCAGGCATGAACCATTTAGGCTCCGGGCACGTCCTCATGAACAACCGGCCACACCTTGGGCCGGGGAGGACAGAGCTGGACCACAACTGAAGACGGCAAGTAAGACTCTGCAAACCCACGCGAAAACCGTAGAAGACGTAATACGGCACATTCGCCGCCAACCGGCAGCAGACAGCCGCCTCGGAAGAAAATTTCGAGGAAAAGCCAAGATCGGGAACGTTTTCGGCCTGGTTGGATGTTGACCCTGGTACGACAGCTCGTCGAGCTAGAGAAGAGGCGACGTGACTACTGTTCTGACCCCCGCGAGCCCCCTGACGGCCGCTGATCGCTGCGACCGCTGCGGCGCCCAGGCATACCTGCGCGTCGTCCTGATGAGCGGCGGTGAACTGCTCTTCTGCGCCCACCACGGTCGCAAGTTCGAGCCGGAACTCAAGAAGATCGCCGCTGAGATACAGGACGAGACGGAGCGGCTGACCGCCGTCCCGGCAAACGTCACTGACGAGGATCGCTGACACTTCGCATCACGACGAGCCAGCACCGGCCCAGGGCCGGCACAGCGGGCGGCCACCCCGACCAGGGTGACCGCCCGCTCTCGTACCTCTCACGGCGTCGCGTACAACTACCGCACTGCGGCACCGCATAGAGCGCTGCGGGAGCCCCAGAGACCCCCGCAGCGCCTCTGACGGCTACTCAGCGGCGCGAGCCTCCCGCCGCGCCCTGCGCCTTCGACACCAACGGCAGCACCTCGGAGATCCGCGTATAGACACCCGGATTGCCCGGCTCGCCACAGCCGTCACCCCACGAGACCAGGCCGATCAGCCGCCCTCGGGCCAGCAACGGCCCACCGCTGTCCCCCTGGCAGGCGTCCCGGCCACCCTTTGGCTCCCCCGCGCACAGCATGGAGTTGGCCATGTACCTTCCGTCGACACTGCCCGGGTAGGCCCGTTCGCAGACGCTGTCGGACAACACCCGTACGCGGGCGGCACGCAGCGTACGCGCGTAGTCACCGGCACCGGTCGTGTCACCCCAGCCGTACACCGAGGCCACCGTCCCCGGTTCGTACGCGGCGTTCCCCTCGCGTGCCATGGGGACCACGGACGACTCGGGCAGCGACTTGGCGAGGGTGAGCACCGCGACGTCCCCGGAGTTGGTGACGCTGTCGTACTCCTTGTTCACCCACACTCGACGCACGGTGACTTCGCGGCCCTCGTTCGTCCGCAGATCGCCGCGGCCCGCGATGACTTTCAGGTCGGGCACTTCGCTCGGCGGGACCCCGAGCACGTCCTCGCTCATGCAGTGGGCGGCCGTCAGCACGGTGCGCCGGTCCACTACGGCACCGCCGCAGAACTGCCCCGACCGCGTACCTCCGAACCGGTCACGACTGGCGATCGCCACCACCCAGGGATGCTCGGCCACCTGGACCGGCTGACCGCCGACGACCACCGAGTCGGCAACCGCCGGAGCAGGCACCGTCAGAGGCAGCACAACTGCCGCCGCCAGCGGGGCGAGTAAACCCGACAGCGCTCTGACGAAGGGACCACGGCGCATACGCTCTCCTGACGCTGAGTTGCTCATTACTCGCTCAGCGTCGACCACCGACGCGCGCGCCGCACCCGCGCACGGGTGCACAGACGGCGCGAAGGCGCACGACAAAGGGCCCGGACTCCTCCTGGAATCCGGGCCCTTGCCTCGTACGAACTGCCTGCGACCTAGTCGAGGTAGTCGCGCAGCACCTGGGAGCGCGACGGGTGACGGAGCTTCGACATGGTCTTCGACTCGATCTGGCGGATGCGCTCACGCGTCACGCCGTACACCTTGCCGATCTCGTCGAGGGTCTTCGGCTGACCGTCGGTGAGACCGAACCGCATGGAGACGACGCCCGCTTCGCGCTCGGACAGGGTGTCGAGCACGGAGTGCAGCTGCTCCTGGAGGAGCGTGAAGCTGACCGCGTCGGCCGGGACGACGGCCTCGGAGTCCTCGATGAGGTCACCGAACTCGCTGTCGCCGTCCTCGCCCAGCGGGGTGTGCAGGGAGATGGGCTCGCGGCCGTACTTCTGAACCTCGATGACCTTCTCGGGGGTCATGTCGAGTTCCTTGGCCAGCTCCTCCGGGGTGGGCTCACGGCCCAGGTCCTGGAGCATCTGGCGCTGCACACGCGCGAGCTTGTTGATGACCTCGACCATGTGCACCGGGATACGGATGGTGCGTGCCTGGTCGGCCATGGCGCGGGTGATGGCCTGACGGATCCACCACGTCGCGTACGTGGAGAACTTGTAGCCCTTGGTGTAGTCGAACTTCTCGACCGCGCGGATCAGACCGAGGTTGCCCTCCTGGATCAGGTCCAGGAAGAGCATGCCGCGGCCGGTGTAGCGCTTCGCCAGGGAGACCACCAGACGGAGGTTGGCCTCCAGGAGGTGGTTCTTGGCGCGGCGGCCGTCCTCGGCGATGATCTCCAGCTCGCGCTTGAGCTTGGGGGCGAGCTTGTCGGCGTTGGCCAACTTGTCCTCGGCGAACAGACCGGCCTCGATGCGCTTGGCGAGCTCCACCTCCTGCTCGGCGTTGAGCAGCGGGACCTTACCGATCTGCTTGAGGTAGTCCTTGACCGGGTCGGCGGTGGCGCCGGCGACGGCGACCTGCTGGGCAGGAGCGTCGTCCTCGTCGTCGTCGGAGAGGACGAAGCCCTTGGCCTCGCCGCCGGTCTCCTCCTCTTCCTCACCGGGCTTGGCCGCGGCCGGGGTCTCCTCGATCGGCTCGTCGGCGACGAGCAGGTCGTCGTCCTTCTTTGCCGCGGTCTTCTTCGCCGCCGTCTTCTTGGCGGTGGTCTTCTTCGCCGCGGTCTTCTTCGCCACCGTCTTCTTGGCGGCGGCCTTCTTCGCGGGGGCGGCCTCTTCGGCCGTCGTCTCTGCGGCTGCGGAGACAGTCGCGGCGGTAGTGGCCGTGGCCTTCTTCGCGGTCGCCGTCTTGGCCGCCACGGTCTTGGTGGCGGTGCGCTTGGCCGGACTCTTCGCTGCGACGCTCTTGCGGGGGCGCTTCGGCGACTCCGCGGCACTGACCATCAGCGTCACACCCTCTTCCTCGAGGATCTGGTTGAGGCTGCGCAGAACGTTCTTCCACTGAGTGGCCGGAATCTGGTCAGCTTCGAAGGCCCGACGCACGTCATCGCCGGCGATCTGCCCCTCGGCCTTTCCCCGCTCGATGAGCGCCATCACAGACTCGGACTCGGCGATCTCCGGCGGGAGCGTACGGGATGTGCTGGCCGACACGAACAACCTCTCGGAACGATGGAAACGGCTTCCGGCCCCGTCCACTGTGGACCGGAGCCGACTGCCGACGGCTGGGAATTGGCCGACGGCGCGGGCGGGGCGTCAGAGCTGCACAGCGCCGCATGCGGCGGCTGTATTCCCTCCTCGGCTGTCACCTCTTAGGTCATCGCGCTACCCGGTGGAGCGTTACGCCCAATCTGCGTGGCCCGAGTCACACCCCGTAACCATCGATAACAGTGGCTATGGGACATACGCCCTCAATTACGTGTGCCCAAAGCCGAGCGCCGCACTCCTGTTTCACCCCGAAGCCGGGTGGAGGACGGCTTCACGCACGCGGGCCGCCGGGCCCGGCCGGGTCCCGGCGACTCCGCCACCACCGACCGCCGACCGCCGACACGAACGGCCCGCCGACGCTGCCGACGCGGGCGACGCGCCTGGCGGCCGTGCAATCCTCGCCCCAGGCGCATGACCGGGCACGCACGACGAAGCACGGACCGTGAGCGAAGAAGGCGTACGCGGTCGCCCTCGAGTCCGCCGTACACACCTGGCGGCGCGGGCGGAGCGCGGGCAGTTCAGTGCTCGCGGGGGGCCGGGACCACACGCTCCACGTCCGGGTGGACGGTGAGCAGTTGGCGCATCGCGGTCTCGGCGCCGACGCCGTCCGCGGCACCGAGCGCCTCGACGATGCGCGCGTGGTGCGCGACGGCCGACTCGGTGGGGCGGTCGCAGCCGGTCACCGGGCCTCCGGACACCTGCAGCGCGGCCGAGACGATCCCCGAGAGGTGTTCCAGCATGCGGTTGCCCGCGACCTGGATGAGCAGGGAGTGGAACTCGGCGTCGGCGCGGGAGAACGTGACGGAGTCTCCCTGCCCGAGGGCGTGGCCCATGATCTCGACCATGTCGACCAGGCGCTGCTGGACGTCCTCACGACCGTGACCGGCCGCGAGCCGGGCGGCCAGCGGCTCGATCGTCCAGCGCAGCTCACTCAGTTCGCGACGCTGGTCGTCCCGCTGCGGGCCGAAGGCGCGCCACTCGATGATGTCCGGGTCGAGCAGGTTCCAGTCGCTGACCGGTCGCACGCGCGTGCCGACGTTGGGGCGGGCACTGACCAGCCCCTTGGCCTCTAGCACGCGGAGCGATTCGCGGACGACAGTGCGGGAGACCTCGAATCGCTGACCGATCTCCTCGGGAACCAGCGGGCGGTCCGCCCCCAGGTCGCCGGAAACGATCATCTGGCCGAGCTGCTGGACGAGTTGGCCGTGCAGCCCGCGGCCTCGGCTGCCCGCCGCGCGCCGGCCGGCGCGGTTCAGATCGGGATCCGAACTCTCCCAGGAGGGAACGCCGACACGGCCGGTCGAGGGGGCCTCCGCGTAGGGGTAGCGGTCGAGTTCGCCCGGTCCTGCGAGGCCGGTGTCGGCGGAGCGGGCGGCGGTCATCATGGTGTGCGCAAGGGTACTCACGGATCTTTTGTCGGCTCAGCGCTCAACCCCCTTGAGGTCTTTGGTGAAAAGCACACGAAAGGGTGATCGCCTACCCCGCCGCAATTGACGCCTTATCCGACAGAAACGACTCTCCTCCCGTAATCCTGCGGGCAGTTGCGCTCAAGCCCTGCAAGGGACAGCGCGGCACGGCACTATCTCGCTCTGCTTCGCAGCCCTGTCAGCAGATAGGCGCACAGCAGTGCGGCCAGGCTCAACACCAATGCGCTGCCGACAGGTTGGGCGATCATGTGCACCAGCCCGGCGATGAACCGATCGCCCTTCGCGGGCCATTGCACGAGCGTCACCTCGCGCAACCGCCCCGGCAGTCCCACCGCCGACCGCGCCGAAGGCTCTGCAAGGAGCTTCTCCACGACGGGTACGAGCACGACGGGTACGGCGAGCAGCGCCGCCAACCCCGCCGTTGTGGACCGGAAGACGCCCGCCGCGAGCAGCCCGGCCCAGGAGCAGGCGACACTGAGAGCGAGCCAACTCGCCGCCATATCAGGCCAGTCCACCGGCAGGCGTGTCACTTCTTCGCCGTACACGACGTGCAGCACCAGCCCGTCGGTCACGACCGTCGCCACGGCGAGCAACACCGCGGTGCCCGCGCAGACCACGAGCTTGGCGACGAGCAGGCCGAGTCTTCGCGGTACCGATCCGCGGTCGGCGGCGAGGGCGGGGTGCCGGAACTCGTCCCCGAAGGACAGCGCACCGAGCAGACCGGCCCCCATCGCGGCTGGGGCCAGCGGGAGTTCGTAGGGCCAGGCCGCGAGCAGGCGAGGCAGCGGGGTGTGGCCGGCGCGCGCGAGGTAGAGAGCCATCACGGTCGAGACGGCGACCACCAGGAAGGCCGTCACATAGCCCGTTCGGATCCCGGCGGCCCTCCGCACCTCGTAGCGCAGGGGCCGCAGAGGGCTGCGGGCCGGGCGGGCCGTGATGGGCGGAGGGAGGAGGGGAAGTTCCTTTCTGGAGGCCCGAGTTGTGACTGCTGCGAGCCTTCTGACTCTTCTGAGAGCGGTTGTCGGCGTGGCATCTGGGACGTGCGCCTCGGTGATGGACTCGACGGCGGCGCCACCGCGTGACACGTCCGCGCTTCGCCCGAGATAGGCCTCCCGCGGGCTGGACGGCCTGGACGGGATGGACGGGATGGCTGGGCTGGGTGGAGTGGAGGGCTCGGGGCGGCTTGCGAGTTCGGCCGATCCCGATCCCGAACTTGAGGCTCTGCTCAAGGAGGGTTTGGTGGGGACCAAGTCACCCTCCTCATCTGCGAGTTGGTGAATCAGCACACCGTGCCGGAAAGCCGTCTCCCCCACTTCGGCGCAATTGCTTCCGTACACCGAAAGCCTGTTGCCGTCCTCGCGGACGACTTCCAGTGAACGCTTGCCCGCCCTCGCCTCCTTGGTGAGCAGCACACCGAGCCTCGCGGCATGCGGGGAACGGACGGCGACGCGAGGACGGAGCCGGGTACGGGCGAAGTCCCCGGCCTTCTGGTCCGCCACCAGCTTGCCCTGCTCGACCGTGACGACCTGGTCGGCGACTCGGGCGGCCTCCTTCGCGTCGCCGGTCGTGAACAACACGGTGCCGCCCTGGTCGGCGTGCGCTCGAAGCATGGTGTGCACCCAGCCGCCTTCACGGGCGGAGAGGCCATCGGCGGGCGAGTCGAGCACCAGGGTGTGCGGATCGGCGAGGAGCGCGCATGCCAGGCCGAGTCGGCGGTCCATGCCGCGCGACAGCGTGCCGAGGCGTTGATCGCGCAGGCTGACGAGGCCGACGACCTCCAGCACCTCGTCGGCCCTGGACACGGGCACCCCTGCGGCCGCGCACAGCATGCGCAGTTGACCGCGCACCGAGCGCCCGGGGTGCCCCGGCACCTCGCCGAGCAGAACGCCGACTTCGCGTGCGGGATGCGCGATGCGGTGCAGAGGTCGTCCCCTGAAGTACGTGACACCGCGGCCGGGTTGCAGTTCGAGCATCAGTCGTAGGACCACACTCATGCCGGCGTCGGTGCGGCCGAGCAGGGCCGTGACCCGGCCGGCCCGCGCCTCGAAGGACACGTCGTCGACGGCGGGTGGCAGGCCCCGACGGGGATTGCTGGTCAGTCCGGTTGCCTGGATCATCGCTTCTCTCGCGGAAAGTGGCGACCGCTCGGCGGCCGGTGGGCAGTCCGCCTGTTCGGGGACGGACAGACCCCGTGAGTACGTCAGCAAGATAACCCTCTATTTCCGGCTTTTCGGTCAGATACGAAGTCCCGGGTGTGCCCATCACCACCCTCAGCTGGTGCTGCACGCACAGCAGTTCGCCCATGTGTACGGCTCAATTCGCACAGCGCGCGGGGCATGGCGCGACAACTCATGAGCGCATGGCTCAGCGGCCCGTGGGCGCGATGAAGACATCCCCCGCTGCTGATCCTGGGGAGTTGAGAACGGAGGAGTGGTGGGTGGGGGTCAGGTCGGTACGCGACGAGATCGAGCTCAAGGTCAGAGCTCGAGACGCAGCATCAGACCTCGGGTCGCAGCATCGGCGGGTTGAGGAGCGTTGCTCCGCCCGCCCTGAACAGCTGGGCGGGGCGACCGCCCTGGCGCGTGGTGGTCCCGCCCGTGGGCACCAGGAAGCCCGGCGTACCGGTCACCTTGCGGTGGAAGTTCCGCGGGTCGAGAGCGACGCCCCACACTGCCTCGTACACCCTGCGCAGCTCACCCACGGTGAACTCCGGCGGGCAGAACGCCGTGGCCAGTGAGGAGTACTCGATCTTCGACCGGGCCCGCTCCACGCCGTCCGCGAGGATCTGCGAGTGGTCGAAGGCGAGCGCCCCGGTCTCCTCGTCCTCCGGCTCGAGGAACGTCTCGACCGGCGCCCACCGCGCACTGTGCGCGTCCCCGCCCGCCTTGGGAGCGGGCAGGTCGGGCGCGAGGGCGAGATGCGCGACGCTCACAACCCTCATGCGAGGGTCACGCTTCGGGTCTCCATACGTGGCGAGCTGTTCGAGGTGCGCGCCGTTGCCCGGAGCAGCAAGCGTTCCGGGGTCGTGCGCGCACAGGCCGGTCTCCTCCTCCAGCTCCCGAGCGGCAGCCGTCGCCAGGTCCTCGTCGTCCCGCACGAATCCTCCGGGCAGTGCCCAGCGCCCCTGGAACGGCGCTTCACCTCGCCGGACCGCCAACGCGCAGAGGGAATGCCGACGCACGGTCAGCACCACCAGGTCGACGGTGACAGCAAAGGGCGGGAAGGCCGACGGGTCGTAGGGCGACATGCCGCGATCATAGTCGTCTGCCTGACGATAAACACTCCCTTCGCTACTTCCTCAGAGATCATCCGGCCGAGCTTGGCTCGCATGCCTCACCGCCGCCCGTTCTGCCGACCACCGCCCTTCGGGGCCCGGGAGCGGTCCGATCCGCGTACCGGGCTGCGCTGCGGGCGCCCGCCGTCGCGCCGGGTGCGCCCCTGGGGTCCACCGGTGCTCTTCGTCGGTTTGGCCGTCGGTGGCATGCAGAGGTTTCGGCGCAGCTGCCTGGGGAGCTGGGGGCTGATGCGGTCCACGGGCCGGGGGCGCCCCCTGCGGCGGGCCCTCGATCCGACCGCCGGGCGCGGTGACTGACCCTGCACGGCGCGCGGCAGGGGGTGCGGCCTGCGGGTGGAGGGATTGGCGGCCTCGGCACTCTCGGTCCTGGGCGAGGCCTGGTCGGCCGAGAACTCCTGGGGTTGGCCGGAAGCTGTCGGGTCTGCGGGTGCTCCCGTCGAGTCGGGCGCGGCTCCCGGGGATTCCTTCGTCGAACGCCGGTGTGCGCAGCCCTGCTTCCTCTCACGAGAGCTCGACTGCTCGTGTGGGAGGGCGAGTTGAGTTCCCCGACCACACGCAGGAGCTTGGGCCGCGTTCTTCGAAAGGGCCTTGTGCGCCGGACCGTGGGCCCCGTGCAGTTCGTCGCGCAGGCAGCGGCGAACCTCCTCGACGTCCAGCCCTTGATTGCAGGCGCGGTGCAGGAGTTGCGCGAAGGTGTAGACGGGGTCGAGGTCGAGGGCGAGGCCGAGGGCGACCCTGGCCTCGGGTTCGTCGTCCAGCGACCACGCGACCCAACCCGCAAGGGACAGAGGCGCCGTGGCGAACTCCATGTACGGTGCGACGCAGCGCCGCGCCAGTGCCCGCCAGAGGCGCAGCGCGAGGGCGGCCTCCTCGCCCTCCATCCACTCGGCTGCCCTGTCACGGGTCTCGCGCACTTGCAGGCCGAGGAGGAGGTCGGCGCCCTCACGGTCCCCGATCAGCTGATCGTCCCGTCGGTCGGACTCCACCGCTCCGCCCGAGGGAGGCGCCTCACGAAGCCTCTCCATGACGCGAGCCGCGGCCGCCAGGGTCTCTTCTGCGACCTGGTCGCCCTCGTCGTCCAACACCATGCGCGGCACGAGCGCCGACGCCGCCGCGTCCAGGGCGCTCTTCAAGCTCGCCGCGCCGGCCCCGCGCGGGGGCGCGAAGCGGGCCTCCATCTGGCGCAGGCTGCCATGCATGTGAAGCCCCGCGTACGTTGCGGCTGCCGCGGCGACGGACGTGCCCGGCAAGGCCATGGGGGTCCCTGCGGGCGGACAGCAGCGGGCGTCGACGCATACGTACGACCAGTAGCGACCCGCGGAGAGGCAGAGGGCTTCCTCGACCGTGACTCCTTGGCTCCCGCAGGCGACGAGGAGGGCTTCGGCCAGCGGACGCAGTCGCTCCATGACCTGCTGCGGCGCCTCGCCGCCGCGCGGATCCTGGCAGAGGTAGATCACGACGCCGGCCGGTCGGACCAGGTGCCGCTCGCTGCCGGTCACCAGGCAGGCGACCAGCTGTTCGGCGATGAGCGGCCAGTCCTCCGTCTCATCGGGGATGCCCAGGCGCACCCGGCCTCCGAAGCCGTGCCCCATGCCGTGTTTCGCCACCAGGACCACGCTGTCGTCGGGATGGAAGCCCATCAAGTAGGGGAGAGCGTCGGCGAGTTCGGCCGGGCTGGACATCGTCGACATCGGCTTGTTCGAGCCGTCTGCGGCTTCGTAGTGATTCGTCATGCGAAGACCATGTCGCGGATTGCTGCACTCCGGTTTCCCTGTGGATAACCCTGGCCGTGGACACGTCAGAAGTTGTCCACAGGCCGGCGGACGCATTCGCCGAATGTCAGAGCCATCGGGTTGCATGGACGCATGACCAACGAAGAACTCCGCACGGAGGCCGACGCCGTACTCGCCCGCCTCGTCGGCGATCAGACCGGCCGTGCCCGGCTGCGCGAGGATCAGTGGCGGGCGATCGAGGCGCTCGTCGCCGACAAGCGCCGGGCTCTCGTCGTGCAGCGCACGGGCTGGGGCAAGTCCGCGGTGTACTTCGTCGCGACCGCATTGCTGCGCGCCCGGGGCGGCGGCCCCACCGTGATCGTCTCGCCGCTGCTCGCTCTGATGCGGAACCAGGTGGAGGCAGCCGCGCGTGCGGGCATCCACGCGCGCACGATCAACTCCTCCAACACCGAGGAATGGGAAACCGTCCAGGCCGAGGTGGCGGCCGGCCAGGTCGATGTCCTTCTGGTGAGCCCCGAGCGCCTCAACAACCCCGACTTCCGTGACGAGGTGCTCCCCCGCTTGGCCGCGGCCACCGGCCTGCTCGTGGTCGACGAGGCGCACTGCATCTCCGACTGGGGCCACGACTTCCGGCCCGACTACCGACGACTCCGCACCATGCTGGCGGACCTGCCGTCCGGAGTGCCCGTCCTCGCAACCACCGCCACGGCGAACTCACGCGTCACCGCGGATGTCGCCGAGCAGCTCGGCACAGGTGGAGGGTCCGGTTCCGATGCCCTGGTGCTCCGCGGCCCGCTGGACCGCGAGAGTCTGAGCCTCGGAGTGCTCGAACTCTCCGATGCGCCCGGGCGGTTGGCCTGGCTCGGCGAGCACCTGGGCGAGCTGCCAGGCTCCGGGATCATCTACACCCTGACGGTGGCGGCAGCCGAGGAAGTCACCGCGTTCCTCCGTCAGTGCGGGCACACCGTCTCCTCGTACACGGGAAAGACCGAGAACGCTGACCGCCAGCAGGCCGAGGAGGATCTGCTCGCCAACCGTGTGAAGGCTCTGGTGGCCACGTCCGCCCTCGGCATGGGCTTCGACAAGCCGGACCTCGGATTCGTGGTCCACCTCGGATCCCCCTCCTCCCCCATCGCCTACTACCAGCAGGTGGGCCGTGCCGGTCGTGGGGTCGAACACGCGGAAGTGCTGCTGCTGCCCGGCAAGGAGGACGAGGCGATCTGGCGGTACTTCGCCTCGGTGGCCTTCCCGCCGGAGTCACAAGTGCGCCTCACCCTGGACACCTTGGCGAACGCGGGCAGGCCCCTCTCCCTGCCCGCCCTCGAACCGCTCGTCGAACTGCGCAGGACCCGGCTCGAGACGATGCTCAAGGTCCTGGACGTGGACGGGGCCGTACGCCGGGTCAAGGGCGGATGGATCTCCACCGGACAACCGTGGGTGTACGACGCGGAGCGATACGCCTGGGTCGCCCACCAACGCGAGGCCGAGCAGCAGGCGATGCGGAACTACGCCACGACGTCGGAGTGCCGTATGGAGTTCCTGCGGCACCAGTTGGACGACGAGGAGGCGGCGCCGTGCGGGCGTTGCGACAACTGCGCGGGCCCTCGATTCGACACCAAGGTGTCCGCCGCTGCGCTCGATGCGGCCAAGGGTGAACTCGGCAGGGCGGGCGTCGAGGTGGAGCCACGCAAGATGTGGCCGACCGGACTCGCGGCCGTGGGGATGGACCTCAAGGGGCGGATCCCTGCCGACCAACTCGCCGCCACCGGACGCGCGCTGGGACGACTCTCCGACATCGGCTGGGGCAACCGGCTGCGCCCCATGCTCACCCCACAGTCCCCGGACGGCCCGATTCCGGACGATGTGGCGCGCGCGGTGGTAGACGTTCTGGCCGACTGGGCGAAGGGACCGGGTGGTTGGGCATCGGGCGAGCCTGACGCGCTCCGCAGACCGGTCGGGGTTGTGGCCATGCCGTCCCGGGCCCGGCCGCAGCTCATCCAGTCCCTGGCCGGCCACATCGCCGCGGTCGGCCGAATGCCGCTGCTCGGTTCGCTCGCCTATGTCCCGGGGGCCGACCAGTCGAGCCCGCCGCGCAGCAACAGCGCGCAGCGACTACGCGCTCTGGACGGCACGTTGACGATTCCCGAGGAGTTGGCCGAGCAGCTCCGGCAGACCGGCGGCGGACCGGTGCTGTTGGTCGACGACTTCACGGAGACCGGCTGGACGCTCGCGGTGGCCGCCCGGATGCTCCGACGGGCCTCGGCGGAGGGGGTGTTGCCGCTGGTACTGGCCATCCAGGCGTGAGCCACGCGTCGAACGATGCTAAGGGGGAAGGGATATAGACGGCGCACCCGCTGATTACGGTCAACGGCTCCAACTTCTCGTTGCCTGGCGCCGGTGGGCGGGCGAGAATTGGAACCCGCTCCCCGCACGGCTCGCCCGTGGTCCGGCAGTGCTGTGCCGCGGTGCGCTCCCGACCGTCCGACCCCGCCCGCAGGTGTGGGCGCGTAGCCGAAGGGAGGACCGTGACCTTCGGATTCGCTCCGTCCGCAACGGCATCGAAGCCGGGCGCATCGCAGCCCACTGAGATGTCCGACTCCACCAGCAACGAACTGGCCCGCGTACTGGAACCGGCCGAATGGGCAGCGGCGGGAATCCCGCTGCTACGTGATCCGCGTGAGGTCGTCAGTGGCCTGCACCTACGGCATCTGCCCACGCCGGAGACCGCGGTGGTGGCGGTGCTCGACCAGGACGAGCGCCTGCGGGCGAGCGCCTCGTTCTCCCGGCGCGCGACGGGCGCGGACGGCTGGGTGAACCGCAACGCCCTGCTGGCACAGCTGCGCCGGGTCATCCCGCACGACCTGCGGCGCCGCACTCCGGTCCGCACAGCGGTGTTGCTGTACTGCCGTGAAGGGGACGCGCAGTGGACTCAGGAGGACGGCGCGTGGATGTGGGGGCTGCGGGACGCCTGCACATTGCACGGTCTGAGGTGCGGGGCGTACATCACGCTGACGCGGGCCGGCTGGCAGGTGTTCGGCGAAGGGCGCGGCGGGAGACGGCCGAACATCGGTTGGTCGCCAGGGCACTTCGAGGGCGGCTGGCACCTTGAGCAGACCGACGAGAAGGTCGCTGAAGAGACCGACGAGAAGGTCGCTGAGAGGGGCGGCGAAGGGCGTACCGCGAGGAAGGAGGAGGAGCAGGAGCAGCTGCGGCGGTTGAAGGAGCGACCGCCGTCGATAGAAGAGAGACTGCGAGCCAACGGCACCGCAGCATTGCCACAGCCACACCCCCGCCCACAGCCACAGCCACAGCCACAGCCACAGCCACAGCCAAGGATCAGCTCCGGAGGCGGAGGGGCGGCGAGAGAGCGACGAGGCGCGGCCCGCTGAGCCGACCGGGAGGAAGGGCTGGGCAGACCTCAAGAAGCCCGACCGTACCCACCACACGCACCATCGGCCTAGCCGCCCACGACCCCAACTTCCCACCCACGACCGGCCATAGGCCCACTCGCGAACGAGTACGGCAAAGGAGCGCGCCCCAACGGGCACAGCAGAAGGCGCAGCGACCAGCACAGCCACCCACGCCAGCGCACCAGCACCAGCACCAGCACCAGCACCAGCACCAGCACCGCGAACCGGCCTGAGGCCCGCGCGGTGGGCGCGGACCGTCAGGTTCAGGCGTTCACGTACCCGAAGGGGCGGGCATACCCCGACGGCCTGGAGGACCGACAGGGCGGCCGGGGTGCCGAACGGCCGGTGGCCGCCGGCGCCCCGCGCCGGATCGAGGCGACAGACCCGGATATCGGGGTGTCAGACCCCGGCACCCAGGGCCGAGTTGATGCGCTGCGGGTCGCCGCAGACGATCAGCAGCGCACCGGCACGGCTGAGCGCGAGCGGCAGAGCGGTGGCCGCTTCGTTGTCGGAGGCACCGTTCACGGCGACCACGACCACGGGGCGGCTGCCCGCTCGGGCGATGTCCGCGGCGGCGGCGTAGAACACGTCGTCACCGGCATCGTGCTGGGCCCAGTAGGCGTCCGCGCCGAAGGACAGCTCGTGAGCCGCCCACGGGTGCGGGTCGCCCGTGGTGATCACCAGGATCTCGCCGGGCGCACGACCGGTGTCGAGCAGCAGGTCGACCGCTTCCTCCGCGGCGTCCAGCGCGCCCTCGGCGGAGGCCGGGATCAGCTGGACCTGCGGAGTGCCGACCGGCTCGCTCGCAGCAGCACGTGCCGCGGCCGAAGCGGGAGCAGGCGAACCGGTAGCGGGCGAAGGGGTAGCGGGCGTAGCGGGAGCCGGCTTGGCGGCCGGGGTGGCAGTAGAAGCAGCCGGGCCGGGCTTGGCCGGGGTGCGCTGCGCGGGAGGCGTGGGCCTGGGGGGACCCGGGCGTCCCGGTCGCGGCGGTGCCGCGGGGCGGGGGCCGGGTACGGGACGAGGGGTCGGCGCGGTACGGCCGTTGGCCGAAGTTGCGCGGGGACCCTGGGCGCTCTCGTGAATCTGAGGCTCCTCGGGAAGGAGAGGCATGAGTGGTTGTCTATCAAACGCCGGTGCGCACCGCACCGGCGGGTGGCACATGAGTGCGACCGGCATGGTGTCAGAAATCGAAGCCGAGTTGCCCCTCGATTTCCGGAGTGCCGCCGCTGAGTACCGGCACGCGGTTCTTCTTGAGGTGCCGCCACTGGGGCAGCGCGTCGAGATAGGACCACGAGAGCCGGTGGTACGGGGTCGGACCCCGTACCTCAAGCGCCGCCTTGTGCACCGGCGAGGGGTAACCCGCGTTGGCGCCGAAGGCGAAGTCTGCGTGTTCGGCGTCCAGTTCGGCCATCATGGCGTCGCGGCTGACCTTGGCGATGACCGAGGCCGCGGCGACGGCGACGCAGGACTGGTCCCCCTTGATGACCGTACGAACCTTCCAGGGGGAGCCGAGGTAGTCGTGCTTGCCGTCGAGGATCACCGCGTCCGGGCGGACCGGCAGAGCCTCGAGGGCGCGCACCGCGGCGAGGCGGAGCGCTGCGGTCATGCCGAGCTCGTCGATCTCCTCCGGAGAGGAGTGCCCGAGCGCGTAGGCGGTGACCCAGTCCCGCAGCACCACTGCCAGCTCGTCGCGTCGTTTGACGGTGAGGAGCTTGGAGTCCGTGAGTCCGGCGGGTGGCCGCCGCAGTCCGGTGACCGCCGCGCAAACGGTGACGGGTCCGGCCCAGGCACCCCGTCCCACTTCGTCGACCCCGGCGACGAGCTTCGCTCCGGTGGTTGCCCGAAGGGAACGCTCGACTGTGTGGGTGGGTGCTTCGTACGGCATGGCGCCAGACAGGTTACGCCGCCTGGTGGGCGGTGCGACACCCCGGTTCCCGGAACAGGGAGATCGATTTCCTGCGAGCAGGCGATCGAGCGTCCGAGGCGTGGGAATCATGGGCTCCAACCGAGCCCGGACATTGCATTAGCAATGCTACGCCGCGAGGAGTCATCAGACACCGAGGGGTCAACAAGGGGCCGATCATCACCGGCAATCGAGTACGCCTCTACGACGGGCAGACGGGCAAACACCCTGGAGAACAAGGAAACGAGGAAACGAGGAGACGAGGCGCACGTCGGCCACAACCCCGCTCGCACCCCGAAACCAGCCTCAGCCTGAAACAGGAACCCAGGAAGGAAGTGCCTCGGTTTGCTCCAGCCAAGACTGCGGAGGCGCCGTCTTGGCGCCGGACGCCACGACCCCGCCGACGATCGCGCAGGTCGTGTCCATGTCGCCGCCGACCTGCGCCGTGGTCCAGAAGGCCCGCTCGAAGTCTCCGAGGGAGCGGGCCGCCGACCAGAGCGCGAACGGCACGGTGTCGTGGGCGGTGGTGCGACGGCCGCAGCCGAGGACTGCGGCCACGGTGGTGGCGTCGCTGTAGTCGAGCATGTCCCGGGCCCGCCGCAGGCCCGCGCCCACCGCACTGCGCGGTACGAGCGCGACGACGCCGTCGAGCAGGGCCGCGGGCGAGGGCGGCCCGGCGGGGTCGGCGGCGAGCGCCGCGGCCGCGGCGACCGCCATCGCGCCGACGACGGCTTCCCGGTGCTGGTGCGTCGGGTAGGCGGAGATCTCCGCCTGGTGCGTGGCCTGTTCGGGATCGTCGGCGTACCAGGCACCGAGGGGCGCGATCCGCATGGCCGCGCCGTTGCCCCACGAGCCCTGGCCCTTGAACAGTGCCGACGCGAGCTCGCGCCAGTCGCCGCCCTCGCGGATGAGGCGGAGCAGCCGGTTCACGGCGGGCCCGTAGCCGCGGTCGAAGTCGTGGTGCTCGGCGAAGGACTCGGCGAGCGCGTCCTGATCGATGCGCCCGTGCGCCACCAGGACGGCGAGCACGGAGCAGGCCATCTCGGTGTCGTCGGTCCACTGCCAGGTTCCTTGCGGCACTTCTCGACGCTTGAGGAGCGGGTAGTTCGCGGGGACGAAGAACTGGGAGCCGAGGGCGTCCCCCACCGCGAGTCCGCGCAGGGCGGCGAGTGCGCGCTCCAGGCGCTGCTGGGAAGAGGAGTCAGCGATCATGGCTCTGCCACTCTAATGCGGCGACCCCCGGTCCAGCACCACGCGGCCGGATTCCAGTCTCAGGGCCCGTCACCACCCCGCCGGATTCCGGCCTCAAGGTCCAGCACCACGCCGCCGGATTTCGGCCTCGACGATCAGCGGCGATCACCGCCCCAGCCCCTCCCGCGTGAGCACCGTCTCCGACTCCACCCGGGACAGCTTCTCCGGGTTGCGGACGTAGTACAGGCCGCTGATGCGCCCGCCTTCGACAGCCACCGCCATGACGCCGTCCAGCTCGCCGTCGAGATGGACGACGAGGGCCGGGTTTCCGTTGACCACGGTCGGGGTCAGGGTGATCGGGAGCTGGTTCTTGCCGAGTCCGCCGATCATGAAGCGGGCCACCTTGTCGGAGCCGTTGATCGGCCGCGGCGCCGCCTGCCTGATGCCGCCGCCGTCGCTGACGAGGACGACTTCCGGCGCGAGCACGTCCATGAGTCCCTGCAGGTCACCGGTCTCGAGCACGCTCCGGAAGGAAGCCAGCGCGGCCCGCGTCTCGTCGGCCGACACCGTCTGGCGCGGACGGCGCGCGTCCACGTGCTTGCGCGCCCGGTGGGCGATCTGTCGTACGGCGGCGGGGCTCTTGTCGACGGCGTCCGCGATCTCGTCGTAGCCAAGGTCGAAGGCCTCCCGGAGGACGAAGACGGCCCGTTCGGTCGGCGAGAGCGTTTCCAGGACGAGCATCAGGGCCATCGACACGCTCTCCGCCAGCAGCGCGTCCTCGGCCACGTCGGGCGCGGTGAGCATCGGCTCGGGCAGCCAGGGCCCGACGTACGACTCCTTGCGGCGCTTGAGCGTGCGCAGCCGGTTGAGGGCCTGCCGGGTGGTCGTGCGGACCAGGTAGGCGCGCTGGTCGCGGACCTGCCGCAGGTCCACCTTGACCCAGCGCAGCCAGGTCTCCTGGAGCACGTCCTCGGCGTCGGCGGCCGAGCCGAGCATCTCGTAGGCGACGGTGAAGAGCAGGTTCCGGTGGGCCACGAAGGCCTCGGTGGCTTCGTCGTAGGGCTGGGTGGCTTCGTCGAAGGCCTCGGTCGCTTCGTCGAAGGGCTCGCCCGCCCCGTCGTCAACGGCCTGGTCGTTGATGTCTCTACCGGTACTCATGCCTCTCCCGGTACTCGTGCGCGTCCCGCGACCCGCGACCCCATCCTCTTCCGTCCCTCCCCGTCACCGCACGGCCGAGGTCTCGCCTCGCCGGCCGGATTCAGCCACGGCCGCTCCCCGATTGCGGTCCTTCATCCACCAGTCGACCGCGCCGGGACGCCGTGCCTCGAAGCGCAGTTGCCAGACGATGCCCCGGCAGATGAACTCCTTGATCTTCGCGCCCGGCCGGCCGGCGAAGTAGTACGGCCTGGCGATGTCGTTCTTCGACGCGGTCTGGAAGATCCCGGCGCGCCGGCCCAGGCTCACGCACTGGCTGACGAACGCGACCTCGACCGCCCGCGGCCGCTCCCCCGCGATCCGGCGCAGCACGGTCTCTGCGGCCTGCGGGCCGAGCTGGACGGCGGCCTGGCAGCTCATCCGGTACGGCAGGTCCGAGGGCGCCGCGGCATCCCCGGTCGCGACGATGCGTACGTCATCCACGCTGGTCAGCGTCTCGTCCGTGCGCAGGCGGCCCAGCTCGTCGGTGCTCAGTCCGCTGCGGCGCGCCAGCTCCGGCACGCCGAATCCGGCGGTCCAGACGGTGACTTCGCTCGGCAGTTCACGGCCGTCGGCGAGGCGTACGGAATCGGCGGTCACGGCCGTCACGTTCGTCTCGGGTCCGTCGACAACCGTCACGCCGAGCGCGGCAAGCCGCCCGGCCACCGAGCGCCGCCCCCGCGGATGCAGATACGGCCCGAGCTCCCCGCCGCAGACCAGCGTCACCGTCCGCCCCTCCTCGGCCAGCTCCGCGGCGGTCTCGATGCCGGTCGGACCGGCGCCGACCACCGTCACCGGGGCCGCCATCGGCGCGGCCTCGACGACCGGCCGCAGCCGCTGTGCTTCCTCCAGCGTGGCGATCGGGTAGGCGTACGCGGCAGCTCCGGGCACATCGGGCTCGGCGCTGCCGCTGCCCACCGCGTAGATCAGGTGGTCGTAGTCGAGGGTGCCGCCGCTCGCCAGGGTCAGGCTGCGCGCGGGCGCATCGATGCGCGTGACGGTGTCGACGACCAGGCGTACGCGCCCGGCCAGGAGCCTGCGGTAGTCGACGACCGCGTCGTGGGTTCCGCCGACCAGCTGGTGCAGACGGATCCGGTCGACGAAGTCCGGGCGCGGGTTGATCAGCGTCACGGACACATCGCCGCGCTGGGTGAGGCGGTTGGCGGCCATCACGCCCGCGTAGCCGCCACCGATCACGACCACATCGGTCGTCGCCGCCGTACCGGTGTTCCGAGCCATGGCTCCTCCGTTCCCTAGGTCCGGCCCCGGGCGCAGTTCCCAGGGGGTTCGACCTCAAGACACCGGCCGCCCGCGAGCTGTGACAGCCCCGCCGACCCGGCAGGGGACGGTTGGCTACCGGATCTGGTCGTACGTCTCCGGCTCCCGCCACCGTACGAACGGCCGGTCCAGGGTGTAGCGCCCGTCTGCGCCGAGAATCAGGGAGCGGACCTCGGCGTTTCCGGGGTTGGACAGGCACTCGAACTCGGCGACCGACCAGTGGAACCAGCGCATGCAGAACAGCCGCATGGTCAGCCCGTGGGTGACGAGGAGAACGTTCGGCGGGTGGTCCGGCGCCTCGAAGCTGCGGTACAGGCTCTCCAGGAACGCGCCGACCCGGTCGTACACATCGGCCCCGGACTCACCCTGCGCGAAGCGGTAGAAGAAGTGCCCGTAGGCGTCGCGGTAGGCCTTCTGCAGGCGTACGTCTTCGCGGTCCTGCCAGTTGCCCCAGTCCTGCTCACGCAGCCGCGACTCTTCCCGCACACGGATCAGGGCGGGGTCGAGATCGAAGACGCGCAGGGTCTCCAGCGTGCGGCGGTACGGCGAGACGTACACGCTGACGCGCTCCTGGCCGAAGAGTTCCCGCAGGTGGGCGCCGGTGGCCTCGGCCTGGCGCCGGCCGGTGTCGGTGAGGCGCAGGGCGTGGTCGGGCTCGCGCTCATAGACGGTGTCGTCGGCATTGCCTTCCGACTCTCCGTGCCGGACGAGGACGATGCGCCGAGGACGTGCCATGCGGAAACCCTAGGTCGTCCAGCCGATCCACGGTCGTTCAGACGATCCACGAGGGTTCGAGCTGCACCACGTCCCCGTTCAGCGCCGCCACATCGGCCTCGGTCTGCGCCCGCAGGGTGAGCCGCTCCACCCGCTCGACCTGGTACTTGCCGTACTCGGCGGTCGACTGCCACATGGAGAGCACCAGGAACTCGTTCTCCGGCGCCTCACCGAAGAGGCCCCGCACCATGCCGGGGGAACCGGCCATCGCCGGGTTCCAGATCTTCTCCTGTACGAGCGCGAAGTGGTCGACGCGGTCCGCCCGCACCTTGCAGTGCGCGAGCCGCACCACGTCGGCATCGGTGAAGTGCGGTTCGAAGCCCGTCTTCACGTCGAACCGGTGGTCGAAGAGCTTGACCTGCAGGTCTTTGTACGTACCGGCCTGGGAGGCGTGCAGCCGGTTGTGCGAGCGGGCCATGAAGGAGTCGTAGAACGCGCGGCTCTCCCAGAACGATATGACGTGCACGGTGTCCGGCCGCCGACGGCTCCAACCACCGCCCTGTCCTCGAAACCCCGGCTCTCCCAGAAGCCCCGCCCACTTTCGCTGCCCCCGCTCGAACCCCCGGCGGTCCACCACGGTGCAGCGAATCCACTTGACCAGCACCGCGCCATCCTATGCCGCAGAGCGTGCCGACGGTCACTGCCTGTGGACAACCGATCGCCCGCTTGTCAGTGGCAGGCCGTAACGTGTCTCATCGCACATGGCCATGTGAGGGAACATCAACTCGCCGTCCAGGAGGGGGAGTCCAGTGAGCAGCGTGAAGAAGGGCCTCGGCAAGGTCGAGGTGGCCCTGAGGTGGGACCCGAGCCCGATGGGAGAGCCGGAGCACGACCTGGACCTCGTCGCGGCGACGTACACGACGGGCGCCGGTTACGCCGATCCGGAGTACGTGGTGCACTTCGGCAGCCGCTCCCCGGACGGCACGATCACCCTCAACCGCGACAGCCGCACGGGCCAGGGCTTCGGCTACGACGAGGTCATGACCCTGGAGTTCGACCGCCTGGCGGACACGTACACCCGGGTCGTGGTCGGTGTGGTGATACAGCAGAACGACGGCCGGAAGACCTTCGGCGACATCACCAACACGGGCGTGCGCATCGCCGAGGGATACACGGAGTTGGCGACGAGCGACCTCGGCGAGGCCGCGGGCGGTACGGCTTCCACGCTCGCCGAGTTCACCCGGGACGAGACCGGCGCCTGGGAGTTCCGCAGCACGATCCGCGGCTTCGACGCCGATCCCACGTCGTTCACGGCCCAGTTGAGCGCGCTGACCTGATCCCACCGGCGACCACGCAACGCCGAGGGGCGGCGAACCGGAATCCGGTCCACCGCCCCTGGGACGTCAACTCCTGAGCTGGTCCGTCGCTCAGCGAATCAGTCGCTCAGCCGGTCCGTCGCTCAGTCGCTCAGCTGCAGCCGCTGGTCGAGCCGCAGCCCTCGCAGATGTAGCAGGAGCCTGCCCGCTGCATCTTCGTACCGCAGGAGAAGCAGAGCGGGGCGTCGGCCTGGATGCCCAGCTGCATCTCGACGAGCTCCGCGGAGGTGTGCGCCTCCTTGGGGGCCACCGCCTCGGACTGCGCGGTCACCGCCTTCAGCAACTCCTGGGCCCGCGGGGCGGACTGGGCCAGGGACTCGACGTCCAGCTCGTCCTCGTCGGCGGACTGCTCGTACGAACCGGTCTCCAGGTGACGCTGACGCTCCTCGGCGGAGTGGATGCCGAGCGCGGAGCGGGTCTCGAAGGGCAGGAAGTCGAGCGCCAGGCGGCGGAAGATGTAGTCGACGATCGACTGCGCCATCCGCACGTCCGGGTCGTCCGTCATGCCGGCCGGCTCGAAGCGCATGTTGGTGAACTTCGAGACGTACGTCTCCAGCGGAACGCCGTACTGCAGACCCACGGAGACGGCGATGGAGAAGGCGTCCATCATGCCCGCGAGGGTGGAGCCCTGCTTGGACATCTTCAGGAAGACCTCGCCGAGACCGTCGTCCGGGTAGGAGTTGGCGGTCATGTAGCCCTCGGCGCCACCCACCGTGAAGGAGGTGGTGATGCCGGGACGGCCCTTCGGGAGACGCTTGCGGACCGGGCGGTACTCGACGACCTTCTCGACGGCCTCGCGGATCGTCGCCTCGGTCTTCTCGGTCACCTCGGCCTTCTCCTGCTCCTTCTTCTTCGCGGAGAGGGGCTGGCCGACCTTGCAGTTGTCGCGGTAGATGGCGAGCGCCTTGACGCCCATCTTCCAGGCCTCGAAGTAGACCTCTTCGACGTCCTCGACGGTCGCCGTCTCCGGCAGGTTGACCGTCTTGGAGAGGGCGCCGGAGATCCACGGCTGGATCGCGGCCATCATGCGGACGTGACCCATCGCGGAGATGGAACGCTCACCCATGGCGCAGTCGAAGACCTCGTAGTGCTCGGTCTTCAGGGCCGGGGCGTCGATCACATTGCCGTGGTCGGCGATGTGGGCGACGATCGCCTCGACCTGCTCCGGCTGGTAGCCGAGGCGGCGCAGCGCCTGCGGCACGGTGCCGTTGACGATCTGCATCGAACCGCCGCCGACGAGCTTCTTGAACTTGACCAGCGCGAGGTCGGGCTCAAGTCCCGTGGTGTCGCAGGACATCGCGAGACCGATGGTGCCGGTCGGGGCGATGACCGAGGCCTGCGAGTTGCGGAACCCGTTCTTCTCACCGAGGCGGACGACGTCCTGCCAGGCCTCCGTGGCGGCGGCCCAGACCGGGGTGTCCAGGTCGTCCATGCGGACGGCCTTGGCGTTGGCGTCGGCGTGCTGCTTCATGACGCGCTTGTGCGGCGTCGCGTTCTTCGCATAGCCGTCGTACGGGCCGACCACGGCGGCGAGTTCGGCGGAGCGCTTGTACGACGTGCCCGTCATCAGGGAGGTGATGGCGCCGGCGAGCGCACGGCCGCCGTCGGAGTCGTAGGCGTGGCCGGTCGCCATCAGCAGGGCGCCGAGGTTGGCGTAGCCGATGCCGAGCTGGCGGAACGCGCGGGTGTTCTCGCCGATCTTCTGGGTCGGGAAGTCCGCGAAGCAGATGGAGATGTCCATCGCGGTGATGACCAGCTCGACGACCTTGGCGAACTGCTCGGACTGGAAGGACTGGTTGCCCTCGCCGTCGTCCTTGAGGAACTTCATCAGGTTCAGCGAGGCGAGGTTGCACGAGGTGTTGTCCAGGTGCATGTACTCACTGCACGGGTTCGAGCCGTTGATGCGGCCGGACTCCGGGCAGGTGTGCCAGGCGTTGATGGTGTCGTCGTACTGGATGCCGGGGTCGGCGCAGGCCCAGGCGGCCTCGGCCATCTTGCGGAAGAGGGACTTGGCCTCGACCTCTTCGATGACGTCACCGCTCATACGGGAGCGCAGGCCGAAGTTGCCGCCGGCCTCCACGGCCTTCATGAACTCGTCGTTCACGCGGACCGAGTTGTTGGCGTTCTGGTACTGGACGGACGTGATGTCGTCGCCGCCCAGGTCCATGTCGAAGCCCGCGTCACGCAGGGCGCGGATCTTCTCCTCCTCCTTCACCTTGGTCTCGATGAAGGACTCGATGTCGGGGTGGTCGACGTCGAGGATGACCATCTTGGCCGCGCGGCGCGTGGCGCCACCGGACTTGATCGTTCCTGCGGAGGCGTCGGCACCGCGCATGAAGGAGACGGGACCCGAGGCGTTGCCGCCGGAGGAGAGCAGCTCCTTGGAGGAGCGGATCCGGGAGAGGTTCAGGCCGGCGCCGGAGCCGCCCTTGAAGATCATTCCCTCTTCCTTGTACCACTCCAGGATCGACTCCATGGAGTCGTCGACGGAGAGGATGAAGCAGGCGGAGACCTGCTGCGGCTGCGGCGTGCCGACGTTGAACCACACCGGGGAGTTGAAGCTGAAGATCTGGTGCAGGAGGGCGTAGGCCAGCTCGTGCTCGAAGATCTCGGCGTCCGCGGGAGAGGCGAAGTAGCTGTGCTCCTCGCCGGCCTTGCGGTACGTCTTCACGATCCGGTCGATCAGCTGCTTCAGACCGGTCTCGCGCTGCGGAGTGCCGACGGCCCCGCGGAAGTACTTGCTGGTGACGATGTTGACCGCGTTCACCGACCAGAAGTCGGGGAACTCGACGCCACGCTGCTCGAAATTGACCGAGCCGTCGCGCCAGTTGGTCATGACGACGTCACGACGCTCCCACTCCACCTCGTCATACGGGTGCACGCCCGGAGTGGTGTGAATGCGCTCGATGCGCAGACCCTTGCTCTTGGAACCCTTGGAACGGGAACCTCGTGCCGGGCCGCTCGCCGTCTCTGTCATGCCGCCTCCCTGTATCGGGCTAAAACGCCCTGAAGTGCCACGTTCTTCCCATGGCACGGTGTGTGTCTGGTGTCGTGGGCACCACGAAGGGCACCCATGACGGGTCTCGGTCGCCGCTGATCGGCCGGGTGCGGTCCTACGCGGTCCGCACCGGTCCGCCGTCAGTCGGCGGCAGTGGCGGGCACGGGGACTTCGACAGTCCCCCCGGTCCCGCTCCCGGCCTCTCGGCCGTCGTCCTCGCCGCTCGCGGAGCCGCGCTGCTCCCTGAGTTCCGCGATGGCGCTCTCGAAGTCCTCGAGCGAGTCGAACGCCCGGTACACGGACGCGAATCGCAGGTAGGCGACGAGGTCGAGCTCACGCAGCGGTCCGAGTATGGCCAGGCCCACGTCGTGGGTGGTCAGCTCGGCGCTGCCGGTGGCGCGCACCGCCTCCTCGACCCGCTGGCCGAGCTGGGCGAGAGCGTCCTCGGTCACCGGTCGCCCCTGGCATGCCTTGCGCACGCCATTGATGACCTTGGTACGGCTGAAAGGTTCGGTCACCCCGCTGCGCTTGATCACCATCAGCGAGCAGGTCTCCACGGTCGTGAAACGACGGGAGCAGTCCGGGCACTGACGGCGTCTGCGGATCGACGTGCCGTCGTCCGTGGTGCGACTGTCGACGACGCGGCTGTCGGGGTGCCTGCAGAAGGGGCAGTGCATAACTCCCAACCCTCCTTCACAGCACGACTGAATGGCCTCGAAGAGGGCCTTGAGCCCCTCGAAGCAGCCCCAAGCATAGGCGATGGTCGAGGCCCGGGAGGACCAGGGACCACAACTTCTGGGCGGCTTCGCCAATCCAACCACTAGATCTGGGGTTTGGCTCCATCTTCGACGCCATCGCGTGTCGAGGAGACAGGGTGGGCACGGGGTCGAGCAGGAGCCGTCGACGAGGGTACGCGAAGGGGGCGGAGGCCTGCCTCGGAGGGCTCGGATGGCACACTGGGAGGCATCACTGCGGGGCGCTCAGCACCGGCGGCGCAGCGTACCGTGATGAGCCGAAGCGCCGTTCGTTCGAGCGTCAGCCATACACCCGGACTCATGATCACGTCAGGCAGTCCGCGATTTTTCACTCGAACGTGTGTTTGGCGCAACCTTTCGAAAGCTACTACCGTTGTCCAGCTAGGGAGAACATCTCGAGAGGGGCCGCCGTGACCACCACCGCAGACAGCGCCACCATCACCGCCCAGGACCGCGCCCAGGGCCGACTCGAGCCGGTGCATGCCATGAATGACGGAGCCACGAACCCGGAGGGGCCCAAGCCCACACGCTCGCTTCCCGGGCGACCTCCAGGAATCAGGGCGGACAGCACAGGGCTCACAGATCGCCAGCGCCGCGTCATCGAGGTGATCAGGGACTCCGTGCAGCGGCGCGGATACCCGCCGTCGATGCGCGAGATCGGCCAGGCGGTGGGCCTGTCCAGCACGTCCTCCGTCGCGCACCAGCTGATGGCCCTGGAGCGCAAGGGCTTCCTGCGCCGCGATCCGCACCGGCCCCGTGCGTACGAGGTGCGTGGCTCGGACCAGCCCAGCAGCCAGCCCACGGACACCACGGGCAAGCCCGCCGCGTCGTACGTCCCGCTGGTCGGCCGGATCGCCGCCGGTGGCCCGATCCTCGCCGAGGAGTCGGTCGAGGACGTCTTCCCGCTGCCGCGCCAGCTGGTCGGTGACGGTGAGCTGTTCGTCCTCAAGGTCGTCGGTGACTCGATGATCGAGGCCGCGATCTGCGACGGGGACTGGGTCACCGTCCGCCGTCAGCCCGTCGCGGAGAACGGCGACATCGTGGCCGCCATGCTGGACGGCGAGGCGACGGTCAAGCGGTTCAAGCGCGAGGACGGTCATGTGTGGCTGCTGCCGCACAACTCCGCGTACCAACCGATTCCCGGTGACGAGGCGACGATCCTCGGCAAGGTCGTGGCGGTGCTGCGGCGGGTGTGAGTCGGGTGTAGGACCCCCGCGCCCCCTAGTCCGGGCCCCGGAACCAACTGCGCCGGTTCCGGGGCCCTGTGTTTTCGCCTACGCGCCGCGGGGCTGCGCCGATCCCGGCGACTGCTGGTTCGCTGTGGCTGAGCGCGCAGTTCCCCGCGCCCCTAGCGGGGCGCCCACCTCGGGCCGACGCCCCGCAAAAAGGCCTCGCCTCAGCCCTCCGTCTGCTTCGCCGCCGCATCGATCGCCGCCAGGGAGCGGCGGACCTGGTTGCGATCCGTGGTGTACCAGAACTCGGGGAGTGAGGCCTTCAGGTAGCTGCCGTAGCGGGCCGTGGCCAGGCGGGGGTCCAGGACCGCGACCACGCCGCGGTCGCCCGACGCGCGGACGAGACGGCCCGCGCCCTGGGCCATCAGCAGGGCGGCGTGCGTGGCGGCGACGGCCATGAAGCCGTTGCCGCCGTTGTCCTCCACGGCCTTCTGGCGGGCGCTCATCAGCGGGTCGTCCGGGCGCGGGAACGGGATCTTGTCCATCACGACCAGCTGGCAGCCGGCGCCCGGGACGTCGACCCCCTGCCAGAGCGAGAGCGTGCCGAACAGGCAGGTCTTCGGGTCCGCCGCGAAGTTCTTGATCAGCTCGCCGAGGGTCTCCTCGCCCTGCAACAGGATCGGGAACTCCGGGATACGGGAACGGAGTTCCTCGGCGGCGGACTGGGCGGCCCGCATCGAGGAGAACAGGCCGAGCGTGCGTCCGCCGCTCGCCTGGATCAGCTCCGTCAGCTCGTCCAGCATGTCGCCGCGCGTGCCGTCACGGGACGGGCGGGCCAGATGCTTCGCGACGTAGAGGATGCCCTGCTTGCCGTAGTCGAAGGGGGAGCCGACGTCGATGCCCTTCCAGACGGGCAGCTCCTCCGCCTCGCCCTCCGTGCCGGCGATGCCCTCCGGGGCGAGGCCGAGGGAGGCCCCGACGCCGTTGAAATCGCCGCCCAGCTTGAGCGTGGCCGAGGCGAGGACGACCGACCGGTCGGTGAAGAGCTTCTCCCGGAGCAGCCCGGAGACCGACATGGGGGCGACGCGCAGGGACGCCCCGCTGAATCGCTGGGCGGCTCCGCCGCGGTGGTCCTGCCGCTCGTACCAGACGACGTCCCACTCCGAGCCGTTGGTGATGCGCTCCGCGACGTCGTGGACGCTCTCCACCGCGGCCAGGGCCTGCTTGCGGACCGCGTCCTCGTCCTGGACGGACTTGTCGCGCGTGGCGCCGATCGCGGAGATCGTGTTGCGGGCGGCGTCACGGAGCGCGAGGAGGGCGTAACCCAGGTCCTCGGGGATCTCCTCCAGGCGCCCGGGGAGGGCCAGCTCCATGATCCGCTCGAAGGTCTCGGCGGCGGTCTGCAGCTGGTCCGCGATCTTCTCGTTGACCAGCTTCGCGGAGCGTCGCACCGCGCGGTTGACCTGGCCGGGGCTGAGCTCGCCGGTGGCGACGCCGGTGACGCGGGAGACCAGTTCGTGGGCCTCGTCGACGATCAGGACCTCGTGCTGCGGCAGCACCGGCGCGCCCTCGATGGCGTCGATGGCGAGCAGCGCGTGGTTGGTGACGATCACCTCGGCGAGCTTCGCGCGCTCCCGGGCGGACTCGGCGAAGCACTCCGCGCCGTAAGCGCACTTCGAGGCGCCCAGGCACTCGCGCGAGGAGACCGAGACCTGCGACCAGGCGCGGTCGGAGACGCCGGGCGTGAGGTCGTCCCGGTCGCCCGTCTCCGTCTCGTCCGACCAGTCGCGCAGGCGCAGCAGGTCCTGGCCCAGCTTGCTGGTGGGGGCCGCCGCCTCGAACTGGTCAAAAAGACCCTCGTCTGCTTCCTGCGGGACGCCCTCGTGGAGGCGGTGCAGGCACAGGTAGTTCGACCGCCCCTTGAGCATGGCGAACTGGGGGCGGCGGCGCAGCAGCGGATGCAGCGCCTCGACCGTGCGCGGAAGGTCGCGCTCGACCAGCTGGCGCTGGAGGGCGAGCGTGGCCGTAGCGACCACCACGGGCTCCCCGTGGGCGAGCGCGGGCACCAGATAGCCGAGGGACTTTCCGGTGCCCGTGCCTGCCTGGACGAGCAGGTGGGAGCCGCCGTCGATGGCCTCGGCGACGGACTCGGCCATGGTCACCTGGCCGGGGCGCTCCGTGCCGCCTACGGCTTCGACGGCGGCGTGCAGGAGTTCGGGGAGGGAGGGCTTCGTCATAGCTCGACCAGCCTACGGTGCCCCACTGACAATCCCGCGATCACGGCTGCGGCCCCGCGTGCAGCGGGTTCGGCACGGTCCCGTGGACGGCGGCGTGCGGCCGCTCGGGGCGGTCCCGGTAGCCGTCGAGGTGGAGCCGGTTCCGGTTGAGGCAGAGGCGCTCGATCCGTGGCGTGAGCAGGTCGAAGAGCTCGAAGCGGTCCTTCAGCTCGGGGAACCGGGCCTGGTGGCGGAGGATCTCCTCGCGTACGAGTGTCCAGAACTCGCCCTCGGGCACGCCGAGTTGGTCCTCGCAGAGCGGGGCGAGGTAGCGGAAGACGCCGACGAACAGGCCGGAGTGGATGAACTGGGTGAGGAAGGCGGGCGGCTCGGTGAGCAGGATCTCGCGCACGTCGTCCGGCATCGAGGCGTGCTCGGGCACGGGCTGCGCGCTGACGTTCACGTCGTCGACGAAGTCCTTCACCGCGAGCCTGACCGGCACGTCCGCCGCGTCGAAGACCACGATGGCGTTCTCCCCGTGCGGCGAGAAGACGGTGCCGTAGCGGTAGAGGAAGTGCAGCAGCGGCGGCAGCAGGGCGGCGAAGAGGCGGCGCAGCCAGACCTTCGGGTCGAGTCCGGAGCGCTCGACCAGCTCGGCGGTGAAGGCCCGGCCGTCACGGTCGGTGTGCAGCAGGGAGGCGAGCGTACGGGCGCGTTCGCCGGGGTCGAGGCTGTGCTCCAGGGGTTCGCGCCAGATCGCGCCGAGGAGTTCCTTGTACTGGTAGGGAACGTCCGGGAGCTCGTCGTAGACCGGGTGGCGGACGGTGACCGAGGCGACCTCGCCGAGGAGGACGACGCGGCACTCGTCGCGCAGGAACGGGTCGGCGTCCCGCAGCGCGTGCACCCAGGCGGTGACGGCGGGCGCGGCGAGGGTGCGTTCGGTCGGAAGGCCGCGCCAGACAAGGGTGTTGAGGATCGAGAGCGGCAGCTTGACGGTGTGCCGGTCGGGCCGTGACGTGTTGAGGAACGTACGGATGGACTGCTGCGGAAGGCGCTCGTCCGGGTCGGCGGGGAGCGGCACGATGTCCCCGGCGGCGACGGACGGGGCGAACAGCGGGAGCACGATCTCGTCCCACTGCCAGGGGTGCACGGGCAGGTAGAGGTACCGGCGCGGATCGAGGCCACATGCGCGGAGGGCGTGCGCGAAGGTGTCGAGGGTGGCGGCGTCCAGCTCGTGCCCGTAGAGCCGCTCCGGGGCGGCCAAGTGCCGCACACCCCGGTACGCGGCCAGCGCGTCGCTCACCGCGATCCACGGCAGGCGTACCGGAACGCGCGCTTCCGGGGCCCAGCGGGCGGCGTCGGCGGCCGAGAAGCCGAGCCGCCCCTTGTTGAGGACGAGCCAGGGGTGCCCGGTCTGGTGACCCTCCAGTTCGGCGTACGGGAGGGCGGCGAGCTCGGCGGCGGTCAGTCCGGTGTGGTCGAGGCGGGCGTCGGCGGCGAGGGTGCTGTTCAGCTCGCGTACGACGTGGCCCAGTGTGTCCCCGTCGAGGCCGAGCAGCCGCCGGGCCCGCGCGAGGAACGCGAACGGGTCGCCGAACGGCGCCTCGGCCCCGTCCGCCTCACGCAGGGTCGGCGAGTCCGGCTCGACCCTCCAGCTCCCGTACGCCGCACGGCGGGCGCGGAAGCTGAGCCGGGCGCCGTCGTCGAGCGCGAGGACGTACGAGCCGTCCCTGGGCTCCGGGCTGAGGATCTCCTCGTAGGCGAACTCGCCGAGCATTTTCGCGAGGAGCCGTCGGGCGGAGCGCGCCCAGGCCTCCGGGCTGAGCTCGGGCGGTACGGACGCGGGGGCGTGCGGGGCGTGCGGCACGGGGACTCTCCCACTTCGAGACGGTGTACGGAGAATGTGGCTCATGTTCCTCTGGAGGGACGGGAGTTGAGGGCAGGGCACGGGATCAAGTCGATCAGACACGCGCTACGGCCGGTCGGATTCCGGCCGACCGGGCTTCAGTACCCGGGCCAGCGCGTCCGAGAGCCGGTCGAGCACCGCGGCGGCCTGGTCGTCGGTGAGGGTCAGCGGGGGCAGCAGGCGGACGACGCTCGACCGGCGGCCGCAGAGGTCGACGATCAGGCCGCGGTCCAGGCAGGCGCGCTGCACGGCGGCCGCGAGCCGGGGCGCGGGGGGCGGTGGTCCGGCCCCCGGCCCCTCCGGGTCGACCAGTTCGACGCCGATCATCAGCCCTCTCCCCCGCACCTCCCCGATCTGCGGATGGTCCGCGGCCACGGCGCGCAGGTGGTCGAGCATGCGCGTGCCGAGTTCGGCGGCGCGCTCGGCGAGACGGTGGCGGCGCACGTGGGCGAGGGTCGCGGCGCCCGCGGCCATGGCGAGCTGATTGCCCCGGAAGGTACCGGCGTGGGCGCCGGGCTCCCCGGCGTCGAGGTCGTCGCGGTAGACCACGACGGCGAGCGGGAGGCTGCCGCCGACGGCCTTGGACAGCACCATCACGTCGGGCACGATCCCGCTGTGCTCCACGGCCCAGAAGGCACCGGTCCGGCCGACGCCGGTCTGCACCTCGTCGGCGATCAGCGGGATCGAGCGCGCCTCGGTGATCTCCCGCATCCGGCGCAGCCAGACGTCCGGTGCGGGCAGCACGTCGCCCTCGCCCTGCACCGGCTCGACGATCAGTCCGGCGGGCAGCGGCACCCCGGACCCCGCGTCGGCGAGCAGCAACTCGGCCCGGCGGGCGGCCAGTTCGGCACCCTCGGGGCCGCCGGTGCCGAAGGGGCAGCGGTAGTCCTGCGGGTACGGGAGCCGCGTCACGCGCAGGTCACCGGTGGCCCGGGGCTCCTCGGTCACGCCGTGGGACGCGCCCGTGCACGCGAGCAGTCCGTCCCGCCCCGTCGCCGTCCGTACGAGTTCCACGGCCGCCTCGACCGCGTCCGCCCCGGCCGGTCCGCAGAACCGCACGCGGGCGCGGGACGCGAGGGCGGGCGGGAGCGTCGCGAAGAGCTCGGTGACGAAGGCGTCCTTGAGGGGCGTGGCGAGGTCCATGACGTGCAGCGGCGCGCCGGAGTCCAGGACCTTCCTGATCGCTTCCAGGACGACGGGGTGGTTGTGGCCGAGCGCGAGGGACCCGCCCCCGGACAGGCAGTCCAAGTAGCGCCGCCCGTCGGCCCCTTCGATGGTCAGGCCGCGCGCCCTGACCGGCACGATCGGGAGTGACCTGGCGTACGTACGGGCCGACTCGCGCAGCGACTGGCGCCGCAGGATGCCCGCGGGGCCGGGCCCCCTGCGGGCGGGCGGAGCGGACGCGGGCAGCGCGGCTCGCGGCGGCGCAGGCTCGGTGACGGCCACGACTGTGTGTCCTCCCGCTGTACGTCGGTGAGTTGGGCGGTACGCCCCCTGGGGGTCCGGTGCCGGACGCGTGTCCCCCGTACGTACCAACGACGCCGGATGCGGGGGATCACGCCCGGCGCGGAGATCCTTGCCAAACGAAAACCTTGGCTTGACCACCGGTGCGTGCGTACGGAACCACCATCAACCGGAAGTTCCCCATCAACCTCCCCGTGACCTGGCGTGCGGATCGCGCCGGAGGAACCGGGCCGTGACAGAACCGTTGCGGCCCCGTGGGTCGTCGCCGATCGCACCGGCATATCGTGGGGTGCTCGATCGTCGCGCTGCCGCTCCGCGCGATGCCACAACTGCACAGGTGAACTGCAACTTCCGGTCCGCACAGGCCCGTCGGCCGCGGCCGGGAGGAGTTCACCAAGTCCGACAAAGTCAAAACAGGGGGATTCTCGCCATGCGACCCATACGTCCGCTCTTCGCCGCTCGTCGAGGGAGGAGTGTGCGCCGCACCACCTCCTCCGTGCTCGCGGTCTCGGCCGCGCTCGCACTGACGGCCACGGCCTGCGGCCCCGGCGAGGACAACGCCGACGCCAAGCCCACCGCGTCCGCGACGGCCGATGGCGGCAGCGCCGGTGGCAGCGGCGGCGGGGACAAGATCGAGATTCCGGACGACATCAAGGACCGGCTCAAGGAGCACGGGATCGATGTCGACCAGTGGCGGAACGGTGAGTGGAAGAACTGGGACAAGGACAAGTGGCTGCGCGAGGCCGAGGACTTCGTCAACCCGATCATCGAGGACTTCTGGGACTCTGACCGGCTGCGCGACACCGACAAGCACCCGGAGAAGCCCGTCGACAACGACATCTCCGGCGACCAGGGCAAGACGGACCCGATCCCAGAGCCGGTCGACGCCCAGCAGGTGGCGACGCCGTACCACGACAACGCCCCGGCCGCGGGCAAGCTCTTCTTCGAGACCCCCGAGGGCTCCGCGCAGTGCTCGGCCACCGTGGTGAAGGACCCGGCCAACCCCGGGAAGTCCAACATGGTCTGGACGGCCGGCCACTGTGTGCACGCGGGCAAGGAGGGCGGCTGGTACCGCAACCTCGTCTTCGTCCCGTCGTACAACAACGAGGGCAAGCCCGCCGACCAGAAGGCCACGAAGGAGGAGCTCGCTCCGTACGGCGTCTGGTGGAGCAAGCAGGCGAGGACCTCGGACCAGTGGATCGCGCAGGGCGCCCAGTCCGGCGGCGCCGGTGCTCCGTACGACTTCGCCGTGATGGAGGTGACGCCCGAGAAGGGCGCCGCCGGCAAGTCCCTGGAGGAGACCGTCGGCGCGGCGATGCCGGTCGAGTTCAACGCCCCGGCCGTGCCGAAGATCGCCTCGATCAAGGCGACCGGCTACCCGGCGGCTCCGCCGTTCGACGGCGAGCTCGAGTTCTCCTGCACCGACAAGCCCGGCCGGCTCTCGCTGTCCGCGTCCCAGCCGACGATGTACCGCATCGGCTGCACCATGACCGCCGGCTCCTCCGGCGGCGGCTGGGTCGCCAAGGGCCAGGACGGCAAGCCCGCCCTGGTCTCCAACACCTCCATCGGCCCGGTCACCGCCGGCTGGCTCGCGGGCCCGCGCTTCGGCAAGGAAGCCCAGGGCATCTACGACGAGGTCAGCAAGAAGTCCACCAACTGAACGCCCGCGCAGGGCAGTTGACCTCTCTCTGAACCACGGTGCCGTTCCCGGGCCCATCCCGGGGGCGGCACCGTTCGGGCGCCAGCCGCCCATAGCAGCACTGTTCGGGCACCCGCCGCCCGGAACCGTGCCCGTAGCAACACCGTTCGGGCGCCTGCCGCCCGTAGCAGCACCGTTCGGGCGCCTGCCGCCCGGAACCGCTCTCCCCATCCCCATCACCACCGCTTACACACCCATCGGGGGTTTCCTCACCATGCGATCCATACGTCCGGCGCTCGCCGCGGCCTCGCTTGCCGTGGCCCTGGCCCTGACCGCCACCGCCTGCGAGTCGGGCGGCGACCCCAAGGCCGACGCCAAGCCCACCAACTCCGCCGCGAAGGAAGGCGGTTCGGGCGCGGACGAGGCCCAGCTTCCCGACGACCTCGACGGCATCGCCGACCGGCTCAAGGAGCACGGCATCGACGTCGACAAGTGGAAGAACGGCGAGTGGAAGAACTGGGACAAGGACAAGTGGCTGCGTGAGGCGAAGGACTTCGCCAACCCGGTCATCGAGGGTCTGTGGGACGCGGACCGGATGAAGACCGCGAAGTCCCCCAGCCAGACCATCTCCAGCAAGGCCGCCGCCAGCAACGAGGGCGTCACCGACCCGGAGCCGCGCCCGGTCCGCGCCGAGCCGGAGCGCACGCCGTACCACAAGTACGCGGCGCCGGTCGGCAAGATCTTCTTCGACACCCCCGAGGGCACCGCGGTCTGCTCCGGCACCGTCGTGAAGGACCCGCGCAACCCCGGCAAGTCCAACCTCGTGTGGACCGCGGGTCACTGCGTGCACGCCGGCCAGAAGGGCGGCTGGTACCGGAACATCGTCTTCACCCCGGCCTACAACCACAAGGGCCTCTCCGCCCGCGCCCTGGAGAGCGCGGGGCCGCAGGACCGCGCCCCGTACGGCCAGTTCTGGGCGGACTGGATCTCCACCTCCAACGAGTGGATCGACGGCACCACGGCCGCGGACCCCGAGGGCGGCTCGTACGAGTACGACTACGCGGTGCTGCACGTGAAGCCGGAGCGTGGCACCAAGTCCCTGGAGGAGACCGTCGGCGCGGCGCTGCCCGTGGACTTCTCCTCGCCGTCCCCCAAGTCCGTGGACGCGATGGGTGCTTGGGGCTACCCGCAGGCCCCGCCGTACGACGGTGCGCTGATGCACAAGTGCATCGACCGGCCCGGCCGGCTCTCGCTGACCCCGTCCTCGCCGACGATGTACCGCATCGGCTGCACCATGACCGCCGGCTCCTCCGGCGGCGGCTGGTTCCGTGAGACCGGCGGCGGCAAGCTCGCCCTGGTCTCCAACACCTCGATCGGCCCGGCCGGTTCGAACGGCTGGCTCGCAGGCCCGCAGCTGGGCGACGGCGCGAAGCGCGTCTTCGACACGATGAGCGAGAAGTACGGCAGCCAGTAGGCGCTTACGACACGCAAAGGCCCGCCCCCTCCGGCTGGAGGGGGCGGGCCTTCGTACGTACTGCTTCGCGGTGTGGCTCAGTGCTCCGCGGGGACGAACCGGGCCAGGTCCGCGGCGAGTTCGCCGTGCACCCGCGCCTTGAGCAGCGTGCCCTCCGGGAGGTGCTCCTCGGAGATCACCTCGCCCTCGGCGTGCGCACGGGCGACGAGCCCGCCCTGCGTGTACGGAAGCAGCGCCTCGATCTCGATCTCGGGGCGGGGCAGTTCGGCGTCGATGAGCGCGAGCAGCTCCTCGATGCCGTCGCCCGTGCGGGCCGAGACCACGATCGCGTGCCGCTCGGCGCGCAGCAGGCGCTGCAGCACCAACGGGTCGGCCGCGTCCGCCTTGTTGACCACGACGATCTCGGGGACGTCCGTCGCGCCGACGTCCCTGATCACCTCGCGCACGGCGGCCAGCTGCTCCTCCGGCACGGGGTGCGAGCCGTCCACCACGTGCAGGATCAGGTCGGAGTCGCCGACCTCCTCCATCGTGGAGCGGAACGCCTCGACCAGGTGGTGCGGCAGGTGGCGCACGAACCCGACCGTGTCGGCCAGGGTGTAGAGCCGCCCGCTCGGGGTCTCCGCGCGGCGGACGGTGGGGTCGAGGGTGGCGAACAGCGCGTTCTCCACCAGGACGCCCGCGCCCGTCAGGCGGTTGAGCAGCGAGGACTTGCCGGCGTTGGTGTAACCGGCGATGGCGACCGAAGGCACCTTGTTCCTGCGCCGCTCCTGGCGCTTGATGTCGCGGCCGGTCTTCATCGCCGCGATCTCCCGGCGCATCTTCGCCATCTTCTCGCGGATCCGACGCCGGTCGGTCTCGATCTTGGTCTCACCGGGACCACGGGTGGCCATGCCGCCACCGCCGCCGCCACCCATCTGCCGGGAGAGCGACTGACCCCAGCCGCGGAGCCTCGGCAGCATGTACTGCATCTGCGCGAGGGCCACCTGTGCCTTGCCCTCTCGGGACTTGGCGTGCTGGGCGAAGATGTCGAGGATCAGGGCGGTGCGGTCCACCACCTTGACCTTGACGACGTCTTCGAGGTGGATGAGCTGGCCGGGGCTGAGCTCACCGTCACAGACGACCGTGTCGGCTCCGGTCTCGAGGACGATGTCGCGCAGCTCCAGAGCCTTGCCGGAACCGATGTAGGTCGCCGGGTCGGGCTTGTCGCGGCGCTGGAAGACACCGTCGAGCACCAGGGCGCCCGCCGTCTCGGCGAGCGCGGCGAGTTCCGCCAGGGAGTTCTCCGCGTCCTGCAGCGTGCCCGTGGTCCACACGCCGACGAGCACGACCCGCTCCAGGCGGAGCTGTCGGTACTCGACCTCGGTGACGTCCTCGAGCTCGGTGGAGAGGCCCGCCACACGGCGCAGAGCCGCGCGCTCGGAGCGGTCCAGCTGGTCGCCGTCCCGCGCTCCGTCGACCTCGTGGCTCCAGGCGACGTCCTCTTCCATCAGGGCATCGGCCCGAAGTCCTTCGGGGAGGTTCTGCGCGGTGCTCTGGCTCTGGCTGTCCTGCGCGTCCTGGGAAGGGGAAGAAGAGGAGGTCATTGGATCCTTACGTCGTTGGGAAGGGGGAGCCACCCGACAGGGGCGGTCCTCGTATCGGTCAACGTGCGCCCGGCCCCGGAGATTCCCGGCCTACCGCACCGTCGACCTGTCGATGGTCTCACGATACGCCCCGTCTCGGCACCCGAATTATTCGGTGCGTACGAACGGTCCGGTTCCGGCTCGGGCAGGGCTCGGCTCATCCGGCGTGGCCGTGGGAGTGTCCGGCGTGGCCGTGGGAGTGTCCGGGGGCGCCGTGGGAGTGCGCGGGCGTGACCGTACGAGTTCCGGGCTTGCCCTTGGCCTTCGGAGCGTCGGCCTTCCAGTCGGGGTGGCCGGGCATGGGCGGCGTCTTCTTCCCGTACAGCCAGGCCTTGAAGAAGGTGCTCAGGTCGCGGCCCGCGATGCCCGAGGCGAGGCGGGTGAAGTCGGCGGTGGTCGCCGTGGAGTCCACGTGCCGCCGGACCCAGGCGCGCTCCAGGCGCTCGAAGGCCGCGTGGCCGATCTCCTGGCGCAGCGCGTACAGGACGAGGGCGCTGCCGTCGTAGACGACCGGGCGGAACAGGCTGATCTTCTGGCCGGGTTCGGGGGCCTTGGGCGCGGCGGGCGGGCCGCCGGCGGCGCGCCAGCGGTCGGAGAGGCGGTAGGCCTGCTTCATCCGCTTCTGCAGGGGCTGCTTGGCGCGCTCCTCCGCGTAGAGGGCCTCGTACCAGGTCGCGTGCCCCTCGTTGAGCCACAGGTCGGACCAGGTGCGGGGGGTGACACTGTTGCCGAACCACTGGTGGGCCAGCTCATGGACCATGATCGAGTCGACGTACCAGCTCGGGTACTCGGGCTGTGTGAAGAGCCGGCGCTCGAACAGCGACAGGGTCTGGGTCTCGAGGGCGAAGCCGGTGGTGGCGTCGGCGGCAAGGACGCCGTACGTCTCGAAGGGGTAGCGGCCGACCTTCTTCTCCATCCAGGCGATCTGGCCCGGCGTCTTCTTGAGCCACGGTTCGAGCTTCTTGCGGTCCTTGCTCGGTACGACGTCCCGGACGGGCAGCCCGTGCGGGCCCTTGCGGTGCAGGACGGCGGAGCGGCCGATGCTGACCTGCGCGAGCTCGGTGGCCATGGGGTGGTGGGTGCGGTACGTCCACGTGGTGCTCTTCGCGCCCGCGCGGCGGCCGGTCGGCAGTCCGTTGGCGACGGCGGTCAGCTGCTTGGGGGCGGTGATCCGGAAGGTGAAGTACGCCTTGTCGGAGGGGTGATCGTTGCCGGGGAAGACGCGGTGGGCGGCGTCGGCCTGGTTGGCCATGGCGAGCCCGTCGCCCGTACGCACCCAGCCGCCGTCGGCCTTGCCCGCCGGGTCGCTGGTGTGCCGCACGGTGATCCGCAGCGGGCTGCCCTGGAAGACGGGCCGGGCGGGCGTGACGACGAGGTCCTCGCCGGTGCTCGCGAACCGCGCGCGGGCCCCGTTGACCTCCACGGAGCGGACCTTGCCCTGGGTGAAGTCGAGGTTGATCTGCTTCAGGTGGTCCGTGGCCCGCGCCTTCACGACGGTGACGGCGTCCAACGGCTTGCTGTTGTCGCCCCGGTAGCGGAGCGAGATGTCGTACGCGGTGACGTCGTACCCGGGGTTGCCGAGGTGCGGGAAGAGGCGGTCGCCGATGCCGCGCGGGGCGACCGGCGAGGGCGCGCTCGCTGCGAGCAGCGAGACGGACACGGCGGAGCTGGCGGTGGCGAGGAGTGCGGCCCTGATGCGGCGCGAGAGCAACATGAACCACCGCTATCAGCACGGGCCTTGGTTGCCGTGCCGACGCGCGACCGGCCCACCCGAACGGGGTGTTCCATCGGCCGCGCCGGTTCAGGACGTGGCCGCCGCGGGCTCCTTGCCGCGCCCCACGTCGTACACCCCCGGCACCTTGCGCATCGCCCGCATCAGGCCGGGGAGCTGGGCGGCGTCGGGGAGTTGGAGCGTGTACGAGTGCCGGACGCGGCCCTCGACCGGGGGCTCGACGGTGGCCGAGATGATGGCGGCGCCCTCCAGGGCGATGGCCTCGGTGAGGTCGGCGAGGAGGTGCGGGCGGCCGAAGGACTCGGCGATCAGCGTGACCCGGCACTCGGCGCCCTCGTCCAGCTGCGCCCAGTGCACCGCGACCGGCGCGCGACCCGAGGCCGACATCCGCTCGACCGCGGGACACTCCACGCGGTGCACGGTGACGGCGCCGCCGCGCACGGTGAAGCCGGTGACGGCGTCGGGCGGGACCGGGGTGCAGCAGCCGGCGAGGCGGACCGTGGCGTTCGGCAGGTCGACGACGGCGTTGGCCGCGGTGGGCCGCATCGCCTCGACGGTCAGCTGGGGCCGGGGGGCGGCGGCCGCGACGACCGGGCCTTCGGGGTGCGAGCTGAGCCAGCGGCCGATGGCGATGCGGGCGGCCGGCGTACGCGTGTGGTCGAGCCACTCCGCGTCGGGGCCCGAGCCGGTCTCCGGCGGGGCGAGCAGCACATGCACGGTGTCGCCGTCCCGCAGGACCGTACTGAGCGTCACCAGGCGGCCGTTGACCCGGGCGCCGATGCAGGCGTGGGCCTCCTCGCCGTACTGCGCGTAGGCGGCGTCGACGCAGCTGGCGCCCGCGGGGAGGTTCAGCGTGCCGCCGCCGGTGCGGTAGACGGTGATCTCTCGGTCCTGGGCGAGCTCTTCGCGCAGCGAGCTCCAGAACGTGTCCGGGTCGGGGGCGGAGCGCTGCCAGTCGAGGAGGCGGGAGAGCCAGCCGGGGCGGGTGGGGTCGACGCGCTCGCCCTCGCCGCTGTCCTCGTCCGAGCCCGCGTCGTAGGGATTGCCGAGGGCGACGACTCCGGCCTCGGCGACCTTGTGCATCTGGTGGGTGCGGATGAGGACTTCGGCGACCTCGCCGTCCTGACGGGTGACCGCGGTGTGCAGCGATTGGTAGAGGTTGAACTTCGGGGTGGCAATGAAGTCCTTGAACTCGGAGATCACCGGCGTGAAGCAGGTGTGCAGTTCGCCCAGGACGCCGTAGCAGTCCGCGTCCTCGTTGACGAGGACCAGGAGGCGGCCGAAGTCGGCGCCGCGCAGCTCGCCGCGTTTGATCCGGGAGCGGTGCACGGAGACGAAGTGCCGTGGCCTGATGTGGACTTCGGCGGCGATGCCGGCCTCGCGGAGCACGGCGCGGAACTCCTCGGCGAACTCGCCGAGCGGGTTGCCGGCCGCGGCGTTCTCGGTGATGAGGGTGCGGGTCTGTGCGTACTCCTCGGGGTGGAGGATCGCGAAGACCAGGTCCTCCAGCTCGGACTTCAGGGCCTGGACGCCGAGGCGTTCGGCGAGCGGGATGAGGACGTCCCGGGTGACCTTGGCGATGCGGGCCTGCTTCTCGGGGCGCATCACGCCGAGCGTGCGCATGTTGTGCAGGCGGTCGGCGAGCTTGATGGACATCACGCGGACGTCGTTGCCGGTGGCGACGAGCATCTTGCGGAAGGTCTCGGGCTCGGCCGCCGCGCCGTAGTCCACCTTCTCCAGCTTGGTGACGCCGTCGACGATGAAGCAGACCTCTTCGCCGAACTCCTCGCGTACCTGATCGAGCGTCACCTCGGTGTCCTCGACCGTGTCGTGGAGCAGCGAGGCCGTCAACGTCGTTGTCTCGGCGCCGAGTTCGGCGAGGATCAGCGTGACGGCGAGGGGGTGCGTGATGTAGGGCTCGCCGCTCTTGCGCATCTGGCCGCGGTGCGAGGACTCGGCGAGGAGATAGGCGCGGCGCAGCGGCTCGAGGTCGGCCTCGGGGTGGTGGGCGCGGTGGGCTTCGGCCACATGGCCGATCGCGTCCGGGAGGCGGCCGCGGGAGGTCGAACCGAGGAGCGCGGCCAGGCCGAGGCGGCGCAGATCGATGCGGGCGCGACCGCGTCTGCGGGGGCTCGCGGGGGGTGCGGGGGCTGCCGGGGCGGGCGTGGGCGGCGGCGCGGTGACGTGCTCGTGCACGGCCTCGCCGCCGTCCGGGGCGGTTCGCGCCGCAGTCCTCGATCCGTCCGCACTCATGGGAACCTCCGGCAGCTCGGCCGGCGGTCGGGGGCGGGGCGGCGGGTCCCCCCGTTGCCGGTGCTTGATGCTATCGAGCCCATCACGCGTCGCTCACCCGCTCTCGCTCAGCGTGAAACGGATCACCCATTCGAGCGAACGCTCACGCAATTCGGGTTTCGATCCACTCGGGAGTGATCTCGCCCTCGGCCACGATCACCGCTGGTCCGGTCATCTCGATCCCTCCGTCGGTCCGCTCGGTGATCACGAGGGTGCCACCGGGCAGATCCACTCTGTACGTCGCCGGCTCGCCGGTGTCGGACGGGCTCCGGCCGTCCCGGCGGGCCGCGGCCACGGCGACCGCGCAGGCGCCGGTGCCGCAGGAGCGGGTCTCGCCGGACCCGCGCTCATGCACCCGCATCGCCACGTGGCCGGGGCCCCGGTCGACCACGAATTCCACGTTCACCCCGTCCGGGTAGACCGTGGCCGGGGTCGTGTCCGGCGCGGCATGGAGGGCACCGGCGTGGGCCAGGTCGTCCACGAAGGCGACGGCGTGCGGGTTGCCCATGTTCACGTTCAGGGCGGGCCAGCTGCGCTCGCCGACCGTGACCGTGGCCTGCTCGGCGGGGAGCTCGGCGCGGCCCATGGAGACGGTGACGGCGGCCTCGCCCTGGGCGTCGGGCTTGGCGATGTGCGCCTTCTTCACGCCGCCGCGGGTGGCGATGGCGAGGTCACCGGCCTCCACATGACCGGCGCGCTGGAGGTGGCGGGCGAAGACGCGGACGCCGTTGCCGCACATCTCGGCGATGGAGCCGTCGGCGTTGCGGTAGTCCATGAACCACTCGGCCTCGTCCGCCATGTGCCGGGCCTCGGGGTGGGCGGCGGAGCGCACGACGTGCAGCAGGCCGTCCCCGCCGATGCCCGCGCGCCGGTCGCACAGCGCGGCGACCGCCGTGGCGGTCAGCTCGACGGCGTTGTCCGGGTCGGGCACGATCACGAAGTCGTTCTCGGTGCCGTGGCCCTTGAGGAAGGCGATCCGCGTGCTCATTCCTCGATGTTACGGCCTGCCGCACGAAGCCCTCGCCCGGCCTGTGGATAACCGTGATTCCGCTTACCCGGCGGGCCGTACGGAAGCAGGGCCCGCGGGACCGTAAGGGCAGGCAGGGCACCGTACGGACGGGGAGGCAGCGTACGAGAGGGGAGGCACCGTACGAGAGGGGAGGCAGCGTACGAGAAGGCAGGCCCCGTACGACGGAGTCAGCGCAGCCGGGCCACGCGCCAGACCGCGAGCACCGCGAGACCGGCGACGACCACGGCGTACAGGGCGATCACGCGCCAGTCGGGGCGGGCGCCGGAACCCCGCGCCGGCAGGCCGGGCCAGGTGTGGCCGACGCGGCGGGCGGCCATCAGGCCCCAGCCCGCGGCGCAGCTGCACAGGAGCAGGCCGAGCATGGCGACGACCGGGCCGCCCTCGCCGAACGCGAAGGCGAGCGGGAAGGCGAACATCAGGGAGCCGGTGGCGGCGAGGATCACGATGGGGGCGAGCTGCCAGAGCCGCAGCCTGCGCCGGGGCCGCAGCTCGACCTCGACCTCGGAGCCGGTCACGCCGTCGGGCACGTGCTCGTCCAGCTCGTCGGGGCCGTCCGCGACGACGCCGTCCGGGGTCGCACGAGGGCTGTCGGCAGGCGTGCGGGAAGCGTCAGGACCGTCGGGACTGAGCTGTCCCGGTTCCTCGTGTGCGGTGTCGCGAGGGCCGGCCTCCATAGCCACGCGCCCTCCCAACTCGGCTCCACTGGCTCGATCGAAGCTTGATGATGGCACGCCCCCGGGAGCCCGGATGACCGCCGGAGCGTCCCGATGCCATCACGTGATCAGGCTGTAACCGCTCGTTCGACCAACGCCAGGGCACTGCCTCGGAGTTCCCCCCGGTCCGCGGCGGCGCCGCTGAGCCAGTGCACCCGCGGATCCCGTCGGAACCAGGAGTCCTGGCGGCGCGCGAAGCGCTTGGTGGCGCGGATCGTCTCGGCGCGCGCCTCGTCCTCGGTGCACTCCCCCGCGAGCGCCGCGAGCACCTGCTGGTAGCCGAGCGCGCGGGAGGCGGTGCGCCCCTCGCGCAGGCCCTGGCGCTCCAGGGTGCGCACCTCGTCGACGAGGCCGTCCGCCCACATCCGGTCGACGCGGACGGCGATCCGCTCATCGAGCTCGGGCCGCGCCACGTCGACGCCGATCTGCACGGTGTCGTAGACGGAGTCGTGGCCGGGGAGGTTGGCGGTGAAGGGGCGGCCGGTGATCTCGATGACCTCCAGGGCGCGGACGATGCGGCGGCCGTTGCTCGGCAGGATCGCCTTGGCGGCCTCCGGGTCGGCGGCGGCGAGCCGGGCGTGCAGGGCGCCGGAGCCGCGCAGGGTCAGCTCTTCCTCGAGGGCGGCGCGGACGTCCGGGTCGGTGCCGGGGAACTCCAACTGGTCGACGGCGCCCCGGACGTAGAGCCCGGAGCCGCCGACGAGGATCGGCCAGCGGCCCTCGGCGAGCAGCCGGTCGATCTCGGCGCGGGCGAGCTTCTGGTACTCGGCGACGCTGGCCGCGACCGTGACGCCCCAGATGTCGAGCAGGTGGTGCGGGATGCCGCCGCGCTCCTCGGGGGTGAGCTTGGCGGTGCCGATGTCCATCCCCCGGTACAGCTGCATCGAGTCGGCGTTGACGACCTCTCCGCCGAGCTGCCCGGCGAGGAAGACGCCGAGATCGGACTTGCCGGCCGCGGTGGGGCCGACGACGGCGATGACCCGGGGGGTGTCTGGTGCGCTGCTCACCGCCCCAGTCTCCCAAACCCGGGCGTGTGCCGGTTCCACGGGCGGGACAGTCCGCTGCTCCGGCCTACGCGCATTTTCGCCGGTACGAGTACGTTTGGAGTGATCGGACCGGTTATGGCGGGAGAGGTGGAGCCATGAGCTTCCTGAACAAACTGAAGGACAAGATCGCCCCGGCGAAGGAGAAGGCCGCGGGCCTCGCCAAGGAGCACGGGGACAAGATCGACCACGGCCTGGACAAGGTCGCGCGGACGGTCGACCAGCGGACCAAGGGCAAGTACAGCGACAAGATCCAGCACGGTACGGGCAAGGCGAAGGAGGGGCTCCACCGGTTCGCAGACAAGGGCGACGGCACGCAGGGTCCGGGGGATACGCCCGGCCCGGGTGGCGCGCCCGGCCCGGGCGGGACGCAGGGCCCTGGTGGTACGGGCACTCCTCCTCCGCCGCCGCCGGGCGCGGGCGGTCCTGCCTAAAAACTGCCTACGAGCTGCCTAAAAGCTGCCTAGGACCAGGCGGCCACCAAGTACCCCACCCCGTAAGGCGCTTCGTCGTAGAGGAGCGCTCCGCTGAGGCCGGCGCCCTCGGCTGCGCCCGCGAGGACCTGCCAGGGCGCCCGACCCGCCGCCTTCAGCTCGTACGCGAGTTCCGTGTCGAGGGACGTGAGCGCGGCGAGGTCGGCGGCGCCGAGTGCGCGGGCGGCCTCCGCGTCGAAGGCGACGGCGCGTTCGTCGAGGTAGCCGGGGGACTTGAGGGTGCGGCAGGCGCTGGCGTCGCCCATGACGAGGAGGGCCACGCGCTCGCCCTGGGCGGCGAGTTCGCGTCCCGCCTCGACGCAGCGCTCGGTCGACAGGGGCTCGCCCACGCCGAGTCCGGTGACGGGCGCGGACGACCAGGCGGCGCGCTCCAGGAGCCAGGCGCCGACGGCTAGGGACGCGGGGAGTTCCCGGTCGGCGGGTGCGGCCGGGTCGGCCGGGCCGAGGTGGACGTCGAGGTCCACGCCGAAGCCGCGGAAACTGCCGCGGGCGCCCTGCGGATGCGTGCCGCGGCGGCTCTGCTCGGCCGGGCCGACCACGATCAGCCGGTCCGGGCGGGCGGCGGCGAGCACGGCAACCGCGTCGGCACAGGCGGCGCGGGCCTCGGCCAGTTCACCGGCGGCGCCTGCGGCGACCTCCGGCACGAGGAGCGGTGGACAGGGGCAGACGGCTGCGGCAACGAGCATGATCGGCAGGGTAGCTGGCGCGGTCTGCCGCAGCCCGTACGGGCACCGCCGGCAGGAGCCCGTACGGCAGGTCCGGGAAGGTCAGTCGCAGCCGCAGCCCGAGGGGGCCGGGGTGGCCTGCGGGGCGGGGGCGCCGATGGTGGGCAGGCCCAGCATGACGCCGGCGGGCTTCGCGGCCTCGGCGGCGTTGCGCTTCGCCCAGGCGTCGCCCGCGCGGGTGCGGCGCACGTCGAGGACAGGGCCCTCGGCGAGCAGGTGGTGCGGGGCGGCGTAGGTGATCTCGACCGTGACGACGTCGCCGGGGCGGACCTCGGCGTCCGGCTTGGTGAAGTGCACCAGGCGGTTGTCGGGGGCGCGGCCGGAGAGGCGGTGCGTCGTGCCGTCCTTGCGGCCCTCGCCCTCGGCGACCATCAGGTCGAGCGTGCGGCCGACCTGCTTCTTGTTCTCCGACCAGGAGATCTCCTCCTGGAGGGCGACGAGGCGCTCGTACCGCTTCTGCACGACCTCCTTGGGGATCTGGCCGTCCATCTCGGCGGCGGGCGTGCCGGGGCGCTTGGAGTACTGGAAGGTGAAGGCGTTCGCGAAACGGGCCTCGCGGACGGCGTGCATCGTCTGCTCGAAGTCCTCCTCGGTCTCGCCGGGGAAGCCCACGATGATGTCGGTGGAGATCGCCGCGTCCGGCATGGCGGCGCGGACCTTCTCGATGATGCCGAGGAAGCGCTCCTGGCGGTACGAGCGGCGCATCGCCTTCAGGACCGGGTCGGAGCCGGACTGCAGCGGCATGTGCAGCTGGGGCATCACGTTCGGCGTCTCTGCCATGGCGGCGATCACGTCGTCCGTGAAGTCGCGCGGGTGCGGGGACGTGAAGCGGACGCGCTCCAGGCCCTCGATCCGGCCGCACGCGCGGAGCAGCTTGCTGAAGGCCTCGCGGTCCCCGATGTCGGAGCCGTACGCGTTGACGTTCTGGCCGAGCAGCGTGATCTCGGAGACGCCCTCGGCGACCAGGGCCTCGATCTCCGCGAGGATGTCGCCGGTCCTGCGGTCCTTCTCCTTGCCGCGCAGCGCGGGCACGATGCAGAAGGTGCAGGTGTTGTTGCAGCCCACGGAGATCGACACCCACGCGGCGTACGCGCTCTCGCGCCGCGTCGGCAGCGTGGACGGGAAGGCCTCAAGCGACTCGGCGATCTCGACCTGCGCCTCTTCCTGGACGCGGGCGCGCTCCAGGAGGACGGGGAGCTTGCCGATGTTGTGCGTGCCGAAGACGACGTCGACCCAGGGGGCCTTCTTGACGATCGTCTCGCGGTCCTTCTGCGCGAGGCAGCCGCCGACGGCGATCTGCATGCCGGGCCGCCTGGTCTTCATCGGGGCGAGCCGGCCGAGGTTGCCGTAGAGCCGGTTGTCGGCGTTCTCGCGGACCGCGCAGGTGTTGAACACGACGACGTCGGCGTCACCGTCGGCGCCCTCGGGCGCGCGCACATAGCCGGCGTCCTCGAGGAGGCCGGAGAGCCGCTCCGAGTCGTGGACGTTCATCTGGCACCCGTAGGTCCGCACCTCATAGCTCTTCGGAACGGCTACGTCCTGTGCCTGCTTGTCGTCCACGGTCTCACTCCGGCCCACGCTGGTCATACGGACAAGGGTAAGGGGGCCTGGGGGAGCGTCGGGACGAGAGGCGGGATCAGGGTCGGAAGCGTGAGGGAGCCCTGGTCGGCGGGTGGGGTGAGCTGGCAGGATCGCGGTCATGTCGCAGGCACTCCCCCGGATCAGCAGGCGCCGCGCCCTGCAGGGCTCCGCGGCCGCCCTGGTGATCTTCGGGCTGCTGCTCTGGTGGCTGCTGCCGCTCGGCGAGTCGTCGCCGGGCGGGAAGGTGGTCTTCAGTACGGGCGTGCAGTCGGGCGTCTACCAGCGGTACGGGCAGCTCCTCCAGGCGGCCGCCGCCGACGATCTGCCCGACCTCGACCTGGAGCTGATGCAGAGCGAGGGCTCGCAGACGAACGTGGCGCGGGTGGCCACGGGCAAGGCCGACTACACGATCGCGGCGGCCGACGCGGTGGAGAAGTACCTCCAGGAGAACGGCCCCGGCTGGCAGCGCCTGCGCGGCTGCGCACGGCTCTACGACGACTACGTCCAGCTTGTCGTGAAGCACGACTCGACCGTGACGCGCGCCGCCGATCTGCGCGGCAAGCGGGTCGCCGTCGGGCAGGAGGGCTCGGGCGTACGGCTGATCGCGGAGCGGGTCCTGCGGGCGGCGGGGCTCGACCCTGCGAGGGACGTCGAGGCCGAGCCGAGCGGCATAAACAAGGCTCCGGAGCAGCTGGAGAAGGGCGAGATCGAGGCGTTCTTCTGGTCCGGCGGGCTGCCCACGACGATCGTGCGGGAGCTGTCGGAGCGCGCCGACATCCGCCTGGTCCGCCTGGACGACCTCGTCAAGGGCCTGCACAAGCAGGGCGGCGCCTCGCGGTACTACCGGGCCGCGGTGATGCCCGCCGACGCGTACCCGGGCATGCGGGAGAACACCGCGGTGCCGACGATCGCGGTCGCCAACCTCCTGGTCACCACCGACCGCGCGGACGAGGCCCTGACCGAGCGTCTGACCCGTACGGTGATCGACAGCCGCGACCACATCGGCTCCAAGGTCCACGCGGCCCAGCTGGTGGATCTGCGCACGGCGATCTACACGGATCCGTTGTCGTTGCACGACGGCGCTCGGCGGTATTACCGGTCGGTGAAGCCGTAACCGCGGCGCCGGCCTTTCTCCCCTCCCCGCCCCTTCCCGAAAGTCCTGCGGACAGCTCTCGGGGGCTGCGCCCCCGGGCCCCCGCTCTGTCGTTCGGCTGCTGCGCCGTCGTGGCTGGTCGCGCCCCGCGGCGGAGCCGCACATGTCACAGCCCCGCGCCCCTATCGGGGCCGCCCCGTGCTCTCCCTCGGTTCCAGGCGTGGGAGTTCCGCCTGGATGCTGCGCACCGGCCCCCCGTCGAGCCGGTCGAGAAGTTCCTGCGCGGCCAGTCGGCCGAAGCCCGAAGTGTCCCGGACGAGTGCCGTCAGGCGGGGGTGCGTGACGCGGCACAGGGCCGAGTCGTCCCAGGCCACGATGGACAGTTCGGCCGGTACGGCGGTGCCGCGCTCGGCCGCTACGGAGGCGCCCGCGACGGCCATCACGTCGTTGTCGTAGATGATCGCGGTCGGCGGCTCCGCCTCGTCGAGGATGCGCCGGGTGGCCTCGGCGCCCTCCGCGTCGGAGTAGTCGGTGGTCACCGAGCGGGCGGCGGTGAGGCCGAGCCGGGCGGCCTCCGTACGCAGTGAGCTGATCCGGCGTTCGGTGTGGGCGAGGCCGGGCAGTCCGGCGACGTGCACGACGCGGCGGTGTCCGAGTTCGTGGAGGTGCGCGAGTACGGAGGCCATGGCGGCGGAGTCGTCGGCCCACACCGTGGACAGCTCGGCGGAGCCCGAACCCGACGCGGGCGCGCCGATGACCACGGCGGGCAGGCCGAGCGAGGCGAGCAGCGCGGGCCGCGGATCGTGCGCGCGCGGGTCCACGACGAGCACGCCGTCGACCCGCTTCTCGGCCCACCAGCGGCGGTGCACCGCGCACTCGGCGTCGATGTCCTCGACCACCTGGAACAGGAGCGCCACGTTCCGGGAGGCGAGCACTTCCTGTACGCCGGAGACGAGTTGGAGGAAGAACGACTCGACGCCCAGGGTGTGCGCGGGCCGCGCGAGCACGAGGCCGACGCATCCGGCGCGCAGCCCCGACAGGGCGCGGGCGGCGCTGTTGGGCTGCCAGCCGAGCTCTTCGGCGACGCGCTGGACGCGGTCCCTGGTGCCCTGGGAGACCCCCGGCCTGCCGTTGAGCGCGAAGGAGACGGCGCTCTCCGAGACCCCTGCCCGGCGCGCGATGTCCTTGATGGTGGGGCGACGCGTCATGTCGTGGGCTCCTCGTGCTTCTTGCTCTACGTCGCGGCGGGATCACCGGTGCGCGCAATTTAAGCTAAACCGCATTAGGTCCTCAAGCCCTGTCTCACCTCAGGCCCGGTCAACAACCAGCAGGAAAACGCCGGTTGAGCCAGACCCATTGACACCGCTAAACCGCATTAGTAGAACTTCGGTTGCGCGCATACAAGTTGTTTCCGGTCCGACCAGAGGAGCCGCAAGCCATGCGCATATCCCGTCGACAAGAGCGCCATACGGCCCGCCGTGCCGCCACCGCGACCGCGATCGCCACGGCGTGCGCACTGCTCACGACGGCCTGCGGGGCGTCCGGCGGTGCCGGCTCGGACAGCGCGTCCGGCAAGGTCGAGGGCACGGTCAAGTTCCAGACCTGGAACCTCAGGACCAACTTCAAGAAGTACTTCGAGGGCCTCATCGCCGACTTCGAGCAGAAGCACCCGGGCACGAAGGTCGAGTGGATCGACCAGCCCGCCGAGAACTACGCCGACAAGCTCAGCGCCGACGCCGCCGGCGGCACCCTGCCCGACGTCGTGAACGTCTCCCCCGACCTCGCCGTCCCGCTCGCCAAGGCGGGCCTCGCCCTGGACCTGGACAAGGCGGCGGGCCAGTACAGGGACGAATACCTCGACGGCGCCTGGAAGAGCCACCGGATCCCGGGCATGGAGGGCACGTACGCCTTTCCCTGGTATCTGAACACCGGCCCGATGTTCTACAACAAGAAGCTTTTCAAGGAGGCGGGCCTCGACCCCGAGAAGCCGCCGACGACGTACGACCGGCTCTTCGAGGACGCCAAGGAGATGGCGGACCGGAGCAAGGGCAGGATCGCGATGCTCGGCAACGCCCCGGCGATCGAGGACTTCGGCCGCTACGGCGTCCCGCTCATGGACGAGCAGGGCACGAAGTTCACCTTCGACGACGCGAAGGGCGTCGAACTCCTCAAGAAGTACAAGGAGTTGTACGACGCGGGCGCGCTCGACTCGCAGGCCCTGACCAACGAGGCCGAGGCGACGGGCCGCAAGTTCCAGCAGCAGTCCATCGCCATGAACCCGGGCAGCGCCCTCGACCTGGGCAAGTTCAAGAAGGAGGCGCCGAGCCTCTACAAGAACATCGGCATCACGCCCGCGGTGAGCAACACCGGCAAGGACAACATGTACGTGCAGGGCGTGATGGTGAACGCCCGGAGCGAGGTCAAGCCGGCGGCCGTCGCGTTCGCGCACTTCCTGACCAACGCCGAGAACCAGATGGACTTCGCGCACGAGGTCACGGTCTTCCCGTCCACCGAGGGCAGCCTGGACGACCCGTTCTTCACCGAGGAGGACGGCACGGACGAGACGCGGGTGCGGGTCGCGGCCGCCAAGTCCCTGAAGACCGCGGTGAATTACACCCCGGTGCTGTTCAGCGACCAGATGAAGACGGTCCTGCGCAACGAGGTCGCCAAGGCCATGCAGGGCGAGAAGTCCCCGCGGCAGGCCCTGGACGACGCCGTGGCCGAGTGCGACCGGCTCCTGAAGAGCGCGGGCTGAGACGGGACGTACCGCAGATGAGCCGCCTTATCCGCACCCATCTCCCCTCCAGCAGCCGTATCCGCACCCATCTCCCCTCCAGCCGCCGTATCCGCACCCATCTCCCCTCCAGCCCCTGGCTGTTCCTCGGCCCCGGCCTGCTGATCGTCGGCGGGTTCAGCCTGTATCCGTTCGTCTCTACGGTGATCAGCTCCTTCACGGACGAGCGCACGCTGATCGACGGGCAGTACGTGGGCGGCGCCAACTACCAGGAGCTGATCCACGACGACATGTTCTGGACCGGGCTGCGCAATAGCGTCCTGGGCGCCGTGCCGCTGCTCGTGGTCCTGCCGCTGCTGCTCGCGCTCCTGGTGCAGCGGCACCTGCCCGGCATCACGTTCTTCCGTTCGGCGTTCTACACGCCCGTGGTCGCGTCCGTGGTGGTCGTCGGCCTGATCTGGGTGTGGATGCTCGACGACCGCGGCCTGGTCAACTCCGTGCTCGGGGCGCTCGGTCTCGGCAGGGTGTCCTTCCTCAGCGACCAGTGGCTGCTGCTGCTCAGCGCGATGCTGGTGACGGTCTGGAAGGGCCTCGGCTACTACATGATCATTTACTTGGCGGCGCTCACCAACGTGCCCCGCGAGCTGCACGAGGCCTGTGCCGTGGACGGAGCAGGAGCCGTGCGCCGGTTCTTCACCGTGACCGTCCCGGCGGTCCGCTCGACGATGGTCCTGGTCGCCGCGCTGTCCTCGGTCAACGCCTTCAAGGTCTTCTCCGAGGTGTATCTGCTCGCCGGCCCCGGCGGCGGCCCCGGCGGCGCGGACACCACGCTCGTGATGCTGGTGCAGCAGGTCGGCACGGGCCTCAGCGGCCGGGTCGGCTACGCCTCGGCGATCTCCGTGGTGGTCTTCGTGATCACCCTCGGCCTGATGCTGCTGGTGCTGCGCGCCAACCGCAAGGAGGACGCATGAGTACGCTCACCGCCTCGCGGCCCCCGACGCGACGCGAGGACCGCCGCGGGGGCCGCCGCCGCGAGGAGCGCCGCCGCGAGCGGCTCGACGAGAAGCAGCGGCAGAGCGGACGCCGGTTGCCCGCAGGGCAGTTGGTGCTGCGGTACGCCCTGCTGCTCGCGGTGTTCGCGCTGATGGTCGGCCCGTTCCTGTGGCAGCTGTCGACGTCCCTGAAAGGCCCGGCGGAGGACATCTACAGCTACCCGCCGAAGCTGCTCCCCGGCGACCCGACGCTCGACAACTACGCGAAGGTCGCCGACCTCATCCCCGTCTGGGACTTCGCCCTGAACTCCCTGAAGGTGGCCACGGCCAATGTCCTGACCAACTGCGCGGGCGCCGCACTCGCCGGATACGCCCTGGCCAGGATGCGCTTCCGGGGCCGCAGGGCCGCGCTCGTCGTGTTCGTGATGGCGATGCTGGTGCCCGTCGAGTCGATCATCATCGCCCAGTTCATGACGATGCGGGAGCTGCAGCTCAACAACACCCTGCTCGGTGTGGTGCTGCCCGCCTGCATCGGCGCGATGAACGTCCTGCTGATGCGGAACGCGTTCGCCAACCTGCCGTACGAGGTCGAGGAGGCCGCGTACGTGGACGGGGCCAACGCCTGGCAGCGGTTCTGGCGGATCGCGCTGCCCTCGGTGAAGGGCACTCTCGCGGTCGTCGCGATCTTCGCGTTCATGGGTGCCTGGGACGACTTCCTGTGGCCGCTGATCGTGCTGAGCGACCAGTCCAACTTCACGCTCACCATCGGCCTGAACTATCTGCACGGCACGTTCGCCCACGACCAGCGCCTGGTCGCGGCCGGGACCATCATCGCCGTACTCCCGCTGATCGTGATGTTCGCCTGCCTCCAGCGGTTCTTCTTCCGGGGGGTCGGTGAGGGGGCGGTCAAGGGCTGACCGACCGCCTCGGCCCCCTTCCATGTACACCTTCGAACTAGGGGCTCCATGACGCACGCCGCCTCCCCCCGCTTCGGCGCCAACTACACGCCCACGCAAGGCTGGTTCCACCACTGGCTCGACTTCGATCTCGATGCCGTACGGGCCGACCTCGACTCGATCGCGCAGCTCGGGCTCGACCACATCAGGGTCTTCCCGCTGTGGCCGCTGTTCCAGCCGAACCGCACCCTGATCCGCCCCCGCGCCGTCGAGCAGCTGGTCGCCCTGGCCGACGCGGCCGCCGAGCGCGGGCTCGACGTGAACGTCGACGGGCTCCAGGGCCACCTGTCCAGCTTCGACTTCCTGCCCGCGTGGACCCGGACCTGGCACCGGCGGAACCTCTTCACCGACCCGGACGTCGTCGCCGGGCAGGAGGAGTACCTGCGCACCCTGGCCGCCGCGCTCGCCGACCGGCCGAACTTCCTCGGCATGACCGTCGGCAACGAGGTCAACCAGTTCTCGTACGATCCGCATCCGGACCCGGACCGCATCTCCCCTGAGCAGGCGGCGAGTTGGCTGGAGCGGATGCTGGCCGCCTGCGAGGCCGGGGCGCCCGGCAGGCTGCATCTGCACGCCGAGTACGACGCCGCCTGGTACCAGGACGGGCACCCCTTCACGCCCGCGCAGGCCGCCCGGATCGGCGGTGCGACGGCCGTGCACTCCTGGGTGTTCAACGGCACGGCGCAGCGGCACGGCCGCACCGGCACGGCCACCGAGCACCATGCCGCGTACCTGATCGAGCTGGCCCGTGCCTGGCACACCGATCCGCACCGGCCGGTGTGGCTGCAGGAGGTCGGGGCGCCCGCGCCGCACATCCCGGCCGAGCACGCCGCGCACTTCACCGAGGCGACGGTCGCCAACGCCCTGGACTGCGCGCACGTGTGGGGCGTCACCTGGTGGTGCTCGCACGATGTCTCGCGCGGGCTCGCCGACTTCCCCGAACTGGAGTACTCGCTCGGCCTGTTGACGGTCGACCGGGCCGTGAAACCCGCGGGCAAGGCTATCGCCGGCATCGTCGAGGAGTGGCGCGGCCGCGAACACCGGCCCGCTCCCCGTACGACCGCGCTGGTCCTGGACACCGACCCGGTGACCGCCCCCGACCGCTCGGTGTGCGCGCCCGGCGGTGCGTTCTTCGAGGCCTGGGCCGCCCTCACCGCGCAGGGCGTACGGCCCGCCGTGGTCCTCGCCGAGTACACGCACGACAAGGAACACCTGGCCGCGCGCGGCATCACCGCGACGGTCACCCCCGACGAGGTCGTCTGAACTCTCCCCCACCGAGGAGCCCCGGCCATGACCCGCAACCACCCCACCCGCCGCACCGTCGTCCTGACCTCGGCCGCCGCTGCCGCCGCGCTGCTCACGCCCGCGACCCGGGCGACGGCCGCGACGGGACGGCCCGCCTCCGCCGACGACCTGCAGCCGTACGCGTCCTACTGGTTCCCCGACTCGCTCCCGTCCGGCAGCCCGGGCGAGGGCGTCGTCTGGCGCTCCCTGCTCGACTGGACCCCTCAGGGCGACGCGGACCTGGCGTTCAACCGCTCGACGGTGCCGCTCGCGCAGCGCTTCACGCCCGTTCCGGTGAACACCTCGGCCCGCGCCGACCGGGCCCGGATCGCCTCCCTGGTGTCGTTCCACCCGACCGCGGGCAACCCCGCGCAGGGCGCCGCCACCGCCGACCACTACGCCCTGACCCACTGGGCGTACATCGACGAGCTGGTGTTCTGGGGCGGGTCCTCGGCCGAGGGCATCGTGCTCGCCCCCAACGCCCCGGTCGTGGACGCCGCCCACCGCAACGGCGTCCCCGTGCTCGGCAACGTCTTCCTGCCCCCGGCCGCGTACGGCGGTCAGCTGCGGTGGACGCGTGAGCTGGTGCAGCGGGACGCGTCCGGCCGCTTCCCGGTGGCTGAGCAGATGGTGCGGGTGGCCACCGCGTACGGCTTCGACGGCTGGTTCGTCAACGCCGAGACGGGGGGCGGCGACGCCGAGCTCGGCGCCCGGATGCTGGCGTTCCTGGAGGAGTTGAAGCGCCTCGGTGAGCCGCACGGGCTGCGGATCACCTGGTACGACGCGATGACGAGGAACGGCTCCGTCGACTGGCAGGACGAGCTGAACGCCGCCAACCAGGACTTCTTCCTCGCCTCGGACTCGATGTTCGTCAACTTCAACTGGAACACCGGGAAGCTCGCCGCCTCCGGCCGCCTCGCCCAGGACCTGGACCGCGACCGCTACGAGCTGTGGGCGGGCGTCGACGTCGAGTCCGGCGGCTGGAACACCTCCGTCGACTGGGACGCGGTCCTCCCGCCGGACGCCGACCCGGTCGTGTCGTACGGCTTCTACCGGCCCGAGTGGACCCGGAACCATCTGCCCGAGGACCGCACGCCCGAGCAGTTCCACGCCGCCGACGACCGCTTCTGGACCGGCGAGTCCCTCGACCCCGCGCGCCCGGGCGGCAGTTGGCGCGCCCCCGCGTCCGCCGTCGCCGACCGCTCGACGGTCACCGGCCTCCCCTTCGCCTGCTCCTTCAACACCGGCCACGGACTGAAGTGGTACGAGGACGGCCAGGTCCGCTCGGACACCGCCTGGAACCAGCTCGGCCTCCAGGACCGGCTGCCCGGACGCCGCTGGGTGGTCCGCACCGAGGGCGCCCGCCCGAAGGTCGCCCTGGACTTCGCGGACGCCTGGCGCGGCGGCTCCAGCCTGCGCGTCGACGGCACCCTGGACGCGCCCACCACGGTCGAACTGCACGCCACCCGGCTCCCGTTGAGCCCGTCGACCGTCGTCCGCCTCGCCCAGCGGGTGGAGTCCGGCGGCCCCGTGACGGTCGAGCTCGGCGTGGCCCTGCGGGAGCCGGACCAGGCCGGCGATCCGCTCCCGTACGCGTTCCTGCCCGTGGGGAAGCCCGACTCCGGCGGCTGGTCCGAGGCCGAGGTGCGGCTTGGCTCGCTCGGCGGCAGCGGCACGGTGCACGGACTTGCCGTACGCCTCACCTCGTCCGGCGGTCCCGTCACGTGGCGGCTCGGCGCGCTCGCCGTCCGGGACGCGCAGGAGGAGATCGCGGCGCCCTCCGGCCTGAAGGTCGACCAGTCGTCCGGCGACGGCCAGTTCCGCCTCTCCTGGAAGCCCGCGCCCGGTCCCGTACGCCATTACGAACTCCACCGCGTCCTGCCCGACGGCGCCCGCCGCTTCCTCACCGGCACGTGCGCGCGGGCCGCGTACGTGCGGGGACTCAGGGCCGAGCAGGGCGAGAGCGCGGTGCGGTTCGAACTGTGTGCGGTGGGAGAGCTGTTCACCGCCTCCGAGACGGTTGCGGTCGCCCACCCCTGGTAACCCCTCCTCGTACATCCCCGACACCGAGTGAGTCCGCCGGACAGAGTCGAACAGATACGTCGAACAGATACGGAGCCCCCATGCATGACGACCGCGCCCTCGTAGAGGCCCGCCTCAAGCGTGTGCTCGACGAGCGCATCCGCCCCGCCGTGTACCCCGAGTCGGTGCCGCTCGCGGTCGAGGCCTGGGTCGCGCCGGGCGAGCCGGTGCCGGTGGCCGAGGGCCTGGCCGCCTCGCACACGCCGATCGAGGTCGGTACGCGGTGGGGGGCGCCGTGGGCGACGACCTGGTTCAAGGTGACCGGCGAGGTGCCCGCCGAGTGGGCCGGGAAGACCGTGGAGGCGGTGCTCGACCTGGGCTTCGACGAGCGGATGCCGGGCTTCCAGTGCGAGGCGCTCGTCTACACGCCGGACGGCGAGCCCCTCAAGGCGGTCAACCCGCGCAATCAGTGGGTGCGCGTGGGCGACCCGGTCGCGGGTGGGGAGCGCGTCGAGTGGCGCCTGGAGGCGGCGTCCAACCCGGTGATCCTCGGCGACAACCCGTTCCGGCCGACCGACCTGGGCGACAGGGACACGGCGGGCGACGAGCCGTGTTACGTCCTGACGCGGATGGACCTCGCGGTCTTCGACCGGGACGTGTGGGAGCTGATCCAGGACCTGGAGGTCGTCGGCGAGCTGATGCACGAGCTGCCGGTCGAGAACGGCCGGCGCTGGGAGCTGCTGCGCGCGGTCGGCCGCTGCCTGGACGCGGTGGACCTGCAGGACGTGGGCGGTTCGGCGGTCGCGGCCCGTTCACACCTCAAGCGGGTGCTCGAAGCTCCGGCCGACGCCTCCGCGCACCGGATCAGCGCGGTCGGGCACGCGCACATCGACTCGGCGTGGCTGTGGCCACTGCGGGAGACGGTCCGCAAGGTGGCGCGGACGACGTCCAACATGACCAACCTCCTGGAGAGCGAGGACGAGTTCGTCTTCGCCATGTCCCAGGCCCAGCAGTTCGCCTGGATCAAGGAGCACCGCCCGGAGGTCTACGCGAAGGTCAAGAAGGCGGTCGCCGAAGGCCGCTTCGTACCGTCCGGTGGCATGTGGGTGGAGTCGGACACCAACATGCCGGGCTCGGAGGCGATGGCGCGGCAGTTCGTGCACGGGAAGCGGTTCTTCATCGAGGAGTTCGGCGTCGAGAACGAGGAGGCGTGGCTCCCCGACACCTTCGGCTTCGCCGCGGGCCTGCCGCAGATCATCAAGGCGGCGGGCTCCAAGTGGCTGCTCACCCAGAAGATCTCCTGGTCGCAGATCAACAAGTTCCCGCACCACACCTTCCAGTGGGAGGGCATCGACGGCACCCGGATCTTCACGCACTTCCCGCCGGTCGACACGTACAACTGCTCCATGAAGGGCAGCGAGATCGCCCACGCGGCACGGAACTTCAAGGACAAGGGCGTCGCCCGGCACTCGCTCGCGCCGACCGGCTGGGGCGACGGCGGTGGCGGCGCGACCCGCGAGATGATCGCGAAGTCCCGCCGGATGAGGTCGCTTGAAGGCTCGGCGACGGTCGAGTGGGAGAAGCCCGCCGAGTTCTTCCGCAAGGCCGAGGCGGAGTATCCGGAGCCGCCGGTCTGGGTCGGCGAGCTGTACCTGGAGCTGCACCGCGCGACCCTCACCAGCCAGGCGAAGACCAAGCAGGGCAACCGCCGCAGCGAGCACCTGCTGCGCGAGGCGGAAATCTGGGCGGCGACGGCGGCGGTCCGCACCGGATTCGCCTATCCCTACGAGCAGTTGGACCGCATCTGGAAGACGGTGTTGTTGCACCAGTTCCATGACATCCTGCCCGGCTCGTCCATCGCCTGGGTGCACCGCGAGGCGGCGCAGACGTACGCGGCGGTCGCCGAGGAGCTGACCGGGATCGTCGAGGCGGCGCAGCGCGCGCTGGCCGGGGACGGCGACACGGAGCTGGTCTTCAACGCGGCGGCGCACACGCGCGGCGGGGTGGCGGCGGGTGCGGCGGGTCCGCTGGTGGAGACCAGCTCGGTCACGGTCACTGCCCGCCCGGACGGCGGTCACGTCCTGGACAACGGCCTGCTGCGGGTGGAGATCGACGAGCGCGGTCTGGTCGTCTCGGCGTACGACATCGCGGCGGACCGCGAGACGGTCGCTCCGGGCGAGGCGGCCAACCTGCTGCAGATCCACCCGGACTTCCCGAACATGTGGGACGCGTGGGACGTCGACGCGTTCTACCGCAATGTGGTCACGGACCTCACACAGGTCGACTCCCTCACGGTGGAGGGGAGTTCGGTCACGGTGACGCGCAGCTTCGGCGACAGCCGGGTGCGGCAGACGCTGTCGCTGCCCTCTGACGCGAAGCGCCTCGACATCGACACCGAGGTCGACTGGCACGAGACGGAGAAGTTCCTCAAGGCGGCCTTCCCGCTCGATGTGCACGCGGAGCGGTACGCGGCGGAGACGCAGTTCGGGCATCTGTACCGCCCCACGCACACCAACACCAGCTGGGAGGCCGCCAAGTTCGAGGCGTGCAACCACCGCTTCGTGCACGTGGCGGAGCCGCACTGGGGCGTGGGCCTGGTCACCGACTCGACGTACGGCCACGACGTGACCCGCACGGTCCGCCCCGCCGCGACGGGCAACCCCGGTACGACGACGACCGTCCGCCTCTCCCTCCTTCGCGCCCCGCGCTTCCCCGACCCGCAGACCGACCAGGGCGTCCACCGCTTCGGCTACGCGCTCGCCCCGGGCGCGACGGTCACGGACGCGGTCCGTGAGGGCTACGCGATCAACGTGCCGGAACGGCGGGTGCTCGGGTCGGGGCCGGTCGGACCGCTGGTGTCGGTGGACCTCGACGAGGTCGTACTCAGCGCTGTGAAGTTGGCGGACGACGGTTCGGGGGATGTGGTGGTACGGCTGTACGAGGCTGCGGGCGGGCGTGCCCTTACGAGCCTGCGCCTCGGCTTCCCGGCCGGTTCGGTGACGGCTACGGACCTGCTTGAGCGTCCGCTGGAGGGGGCGTCGGGGTACGAGCTCGACGACGGTCAAGTGAGGCTCTCGCTACGGCCGTTCGAGCTGGTGACGCTGCGTTTCGCTCGCTGAGTTCTCCCCTCGAACGCCGGAGGGGCGGATCTTTCAGCCCCTCCGGCGATTGAGGAGCAGGGGTCTGGGGGCGGAGCCCCCAGTTACCCACCCGTGCGCGGCACCGTGACCGTCACCCGCAGCCCGCGCGGCTCATTGGGTGCGTACGCGATGGACCCCCCACCCGCCGCCAACAACGCCCGAGTGATCGACAACCCGAGCCCCGACCCCTTCACATTCTGGTGCCGCCCACTCCGCCAGAACCGATCCCCGACCCGCTCCAGCTCGTCCTCCGTGAGCCCCGGCCCGCCGTCGGCCACGACGATCGTCGCGGAGGAGCCGTTGGACGCGACGGTCACCGTCACCGACTCCCCCGCCGGCGTGAACTTCAGCGCGTTGTCGACCACCGCGTCCAGGGCGCTGGAGAGCGCGACCGGGTCGGCCCACGCGGTCGCCGCAGCCAGGCCCTCGTAGCGCAGCTCCACCCCGCGGTCCTGCGCCAGCGGCCGCCACGCGTCGACGCGTTCGGCGGCCAGCTCCCCGATGTCCGTGAGCCGCAGATCCGCGGGGGCGTGCTCGGCGAGGGCCAGGTCGAGCAGGTCGTCGAGGACCTGTGCGAGCCGCTTGCCCTCGGTGCGTACGGACGCGATCTCCTCGTTGCCGTCGGGGAGTTCGAGCGCGAGCAACTCGATGCGCAGGAGCAGCGCCGCCAGCGGATTGCGCAGCTGGTGCGAGGCGTCCGCGACGAACGCCCGCTGCTGTTCGAGCACGTCCTCCACGTGGTCGGCCATCTCGTTGAACGACCGTGCCAGGCGTTGCAGTTCGGGCGGGCCGCCCGCCGCCGCGACACGTGACTTCAGGCGTCCGGTCGCGATGTCGTGCGTCGTCGCGTCGAGTACGCGTACGGGCTTCAGGACCCAGCCGGTCAGCCGCAGCGCCGCGCCGATCGCGAGCAGCATCGCCGCCGCCTCGCCCGCGCCGATGAGCCACCAGCCGTGCCGTGTCTCGGACCGCATCTTCTCCGTGGGCGAGTCGGTGACGACGACGGCGACGACGTCTCCGTCCCGGATCACCGAGGACGCCACGTACAACCGGCGGTCCTGCCAGGGCCAGACCTGCTTCGGGTCGTGGCTGCCGCGCCCGGCGAGCGCCTCCCGGAAGGCCTCGTCGCCCTCACCGCTCTCCGGGACCTGGAAGTGGTCCGCGCTGGCCATGACGTCGCCGTTGCGGTAGAAGACGCCTGCCCTGATGCCGTACACGTCGTGGTACCGGACGAGCTGGTTCTCAAGGGTGGCGAGCCGCTCGTCCTTCTGCGCGCGCCGCGAGCCGGTCGGGCGCTCCGTGACGTACTGCGCGAGTCCGGCGAACCGGGCGGTGTCGTCGATGCGGTCGATGACCACCTTCTGCTGCTGCGCCGCGGCGAGGCTGACCGCGAGCGGAAAGCCGAGCGCGAGCAGCACACCCGCCATGAGGACGATGAGCAGCGGGAGGAGACGGGTCCGCACCGAACGCCTAGGCCTGGGCGGGGGCGACGAGGCGGTAGCCGACCCCGCGCACCGTCTCGATCAGCGCGGGGCTGCGCAGCTTGGAGCGGAGCGAGGCGACATGGACCTCAAGGGTCCGGCCCGTCCCCTCCCAACTCGTGCGCCACACCTCGCTGATGATCTGCTCCCGGCGGAACACCACACCGGGCCGCTGCGCGAGCAGCGCGAGCAGGTCGAACTCCTTGCGGGTCAGCTGGACGCTCTGCCCGGCCACGCTCACCTGCCGGGTGGGCAGTTCGATGCGTACGGGGCCGAGGCTCAGCGAGTCGTCGGCGGGAGCACCGGCCTCCTCGGGCACGGTGCGGCGGCTGACGGCGTGGATCCGGGCAAGGAGCTCACCGGTGTCGTACGGCTTGGTCACGTAGTCGTCGGCGCCGAGATTCAGGCCGTGTATGCGGCTGCGGACGTCGGCGCGGGCGGTCACCATGATCACGGGTGTGGTGGTGCGCTTGCGGATCTTGCCGCAGACCTCGTAGCCGTCCTGGTCGGGCAGTCCGAGGTCCAACAGCACCACCCCGAAGCCGGACTTGGCGGATCTGTCGGGATCGTCCGCATCGGGCGGAAGCAGCGCCCGCAGCGCCTCCTCGCCGCTCCGCGCATGCACGACCTCGAAGCCGTGCCGGGCGAGCACCGCCGAGAGCGCGGCGGCGACATGGTTGTCGTCCTCGACGAGCAACAGCCTCATTCCGGCTCCCTTCGGTTCATCGGTCGTTCCGTCGGCACGGGCAGTCTGCGCGCGCACAGCCTGCGCGCGCACGCGAGACGCACCAAGGCAGTCACGCTGATGGATAAGGACGGCGTCAAGAGCCTTCGGGTCACGGCCGGGTTCCGTTATGCAGCCGGTACGGAGCTGGGGCGCCCTCTTCACGCGGAGTGTCCGGTTGCGGCCGGATCGTTATGCTCAATTTCCCCTCAGATGTAATGACGCTGGTCGTACGGCATTACTACTGTCCTCTTCAACCGAGGAGGATGGAGCCAGAACCCCCATGGCCGAAGTATCAGTGACCAAGGACGCCGCGCCCGCGGCGGACGAGCTGGTCGCGCTGAAGAACGTCAACAAGCACTTCGGCGCGCTGCACGTGCTCCAGGACATCGACCTGACCATCGACCGCGGCGAGGTCGTCGTGGTGATCGGTCCGTCCGGATCCGGCAAGTCCACGCTGTGCCGTGCGATCAACCGTCTGGAGACCGTCGAGTCGGGCAGCATCACCATCGACGGCAAGCCGCTCCCCCAGGAGGGCAAGGAGCTGGCCAGGCTGCGCGCCGACGTCGGCATGGTCTTCCAGTCCTTCAACCTCTTCGCGCACAAGACGGTGCTCGAGAACGTGATGCTGGGCCAGGTCAAGGTCCGCAAGGTGGAGAAGGCCGCGGCCGAGGAGAAGGCGCGCGCCCTGCTCGACCGTGTCGGCGTCGGCACCCAGGCCGACAAGTACCCGGCGCAGCTCTCCGGCGGCCAGCAGCAGCGCGTCGCCATCGCCCGTGCCCTGGCGATGGACCCGAAGGTCATGCTCTTCGACGAGCCCACCTCGGCGCTCGACCCGGAGATGATCAACGAGGTGCTCGAGGTGATGCAGCAGCTCGCCCGGGACGGCATGACGATGGTCGTGGTCACGCACGAGATGGGCTTCGCCCGCTCCGCCGCGAACCGCGTGGTCTTCATGGCCGACGGCCGGATCGTCGAACAGGCCACGCCCGACGAGTTCTTCAGCAACCCGCGCAGCGACCGGGCCAAGGACTTCCTGTCGAAGATCCTGCACCACTGACGGACCCGCGGCCGCCGGGGTTCCAGGCCCCGGACGCCCGCCGACGTCCCTGCGCCGGGCTCCCTCCTTCGAGGACTCCCTCCTTCAAGGGCTTCCTCCCTGAAGGGCTCCCGCCCGCACACGTCTCCTCAGCACCTGACGACACGAAGGATGTGCACCATGAAGCTCCGCAGAACCGCAGCCACCGCGGCCGTCGTGGCCGCCCTCGCCCTGACCGCGACCGCCTGTGGCGGCAAGACGGGCTCCGCCGGCGACAAGCCGAAGGGTCCGGACACCTCGGACACCAAGTCCCTCTCGTACGAGGTGAACAAGGACGCCAAGGTCGACTCCCCGGTTTTTGAAGCGGCCAAGAAGCGCGGCAAGCTGATCATCGGCGCCAAGGCCGACCAGCCGTACCTGGGCTTCCAGGACCAGTCCACCAAGGAATACTCCGGCTTCGACATCGAGATCGCCAAGATGATCGCGGCGGACCTCGGCTTCTCGGAGAAGCAGATCGAGTGGAAGACCGTCGACTCCGGTGCCCGCGAGACCGCGGTCTCCAAGGGCGACGTCGACCTGATGATCGGCACGTACACGATCAACGACGAGCGCAAGAAGCAGGTCGACTTCGTCGGCCCGTACTTCCAGGCCGGCGCCTCCCTCCTGGTCCGCAAGGACGAGAAGGACATCAAGGGCCCCGAGACCGTGCGTGGCAAGAAGGTCTGCTCGATCGTCGGCTCCACGCCGCTGCAGAACATCAAGAAGCCCAAGTACGGCGCCAAGGTGACCGAGCTGTCCAAGTACTCCGAGTGCGTGGCCCAGCTCCTCAACAACCAGATCGACGCCGTCACCACCGACGACGCGATCCTGATGGGCTACGCCGCGCAGAACGAGGGCAAGCTCAAGGTCGTCGGCGAGACCTTCTCGGACGAGCCGTACGGCGTGGGCCTGAAGAAGGGCGACGCGGCCCTGCAGAAGGCCGTCGCGGACGCCATCACGGCGCACACGGAGAACGGCGACTACAAGAAGGCGTACGACGCCACCCTCGGCAAGTCCGGCTCCGAGTACAAGGACCCGCCGGCCTTCACCGACCCGAAGTAATGCTGTCCGCCCCGCTCCGTACGCACCCTCGGGCGCGGCGGGGCGGGGCGATCCATGTGCGCCTCGCTGCCGGACCCGTCCCTGTGCGTCAGGGCCCCGTCGCGAAGACCTGCGACCGTCGCGAACCCCTCGCGGAGAATTCATGAACGTACTGCTCGACAACCTGTCGCTGTTCCGCGAGGGGTTCATCGGGACCCTGAAGCTGACCGGGGCCAGCGCCCTGGTGGCCATCGTGCTCGGCGTGATCATCGCCGGGTTCCGGGTCTCGCCCGTGCCGCCGCTGCGGATATTCGGGACCCTCTGGGTCACGCTGCTCCGGAACACCCCGCTCACGCTGCTGTTCCTCGTGGCGTTCTTCGTGGTGCCGAAGGTCCTCTTCCCCGACCTCGACTCCTTCCTGCTCGCCACCGCCGCCTGCGGCTTCTACACCTCCGCGTTCGTGGCCGAGGCGGTGCGCTCCGGCATCAACACGGTGCCGCTCGGCCAGGCCGAGGCCGCCCGCTCCATCGGCATGACCTTCACGCAGACGATGCGTCTGATCGTGCTCCCGCAGGCCACCCGCACCGTGGTGCCGCCGCTGTCGAGCATCTTCATCGCCCTGACGAAGAACACGGCGATCGCGGGTGCCTTCAACAACGTCGACCTGTTCAACGTCTCCAAGACCCTGAGCAACGACGGCTACGACATCGCGGTGATCTTCCTCTGGATCACCCTCGCGTATCTGATCGTCACGTACGCCATCAACGGTCTCTTCCGGCTGTTGGAGCACCGCCTGGAGGTCGCCCGATGAGCGCGAGCGTTCTCTTCGACGCCCCCGGCCCCAAGGCCCGGGTCCGCAACATCATCTACACCGTCGTCGGCAGCGCCGCACTGCTCGGCGGCATCGCCTGGGTGATCCTGCGCCTGAACGAGAAGGGCGAGTTCGACCCCGCCCTGTGGGACATCTTCAACTACGCGGGCATCCGCCAGAACATCCTCGAAGCGCTGCTCGCCACCCTTCAGGTGTTCGCGCTCGCCGGTGTCTTCTCGCTGGTCTTCGCGGTCGTCCTGTGTGTGGCACGGCTCTCCGACCACAAGCCGGTCCGGTGGATCGCGGTCGTCTTCATCGACCTCTTCCGCTCGATCCCGCTGCTGATCACGATCTTCGCCCTGTGGGTCGGCATCCTCGGCACGATGTCCCCGTTCTGGGCCCTCGTCGTCGGCCTGACGATCTACAACGGCTGCGTCCAGGCGGAGGTGCTGCGCGCCGGCGTCAACGCCGTACCGAAGGGCCAGAAGGAAGCGGCGTACGCGATCGGCCTGCGCAAGTCCCAGGTCATGACGCTGGTGCTGTTCCCGCAGGCGATCCGCTCGATGCTGCCGACGATCATCAGCCAGCTCGTGGTGACCCTCAAGGACACCTCGCTCGGCTTCATGATCCTCTACCCGGAGCTGCTGCACTCGGCCCGCCTGATCGCCAACAACACGCCCGTCAACGGCGTTTACCCGTTCGTCCAGACGGTCGCCGTCTTCGGCGCGATCTACATCGGGCTCTGCATGGTGCTCTCGTGGCTCGCGACGTGGATCGAGAAGCGGGGGCGGCGGGCCAAGACGGGGATCAACGTGGCCTCGGCCAAGGAGCCGACGGCTTCCGAGGTGGCGCCCGCTCCGGGCGCGGCAGTGATCGTGCCCGACCCCCGCGGCGAGACGGTCGTCATCGACAAGGCGACGGACACCGACAAGACACCGGGCAAGGACAACTGACGCCCCGTCGACACAACTGAACAAACCCGGAGGCAGCGGCGTCACGTCGCTGCCTCCGTCACTTGACGCAAGCACCGGCAATAGGTTGCATACGTTCTGTGATCGCGCACCCCGCTCCAACTGCCAGTACCAGCACGCCCTTCAAGGCCTCATCCCTGGCAGGAGGCGCCGCGCCGTGGACCCGGTGATCGTCGTCGGAGCGGGACCCGTCGGGCTCACCCTCTCCCTCGCACTCGCCCACGCCGGCGTCCCGTCGATCGTCCTGGACGAGGGCCCCGGCAAGGACGAACAGCGCCTCGCCCGCACCGCCGTGCTCCGCGAGGACACCGCCGACCTCGTCGCCCGGCTCACCGGGCGCGACTTCTCCGACGCCCGCTGGGCAGGCTGGCGCTCCTACCGCCGCAAGCAGGAGATGCGCCGGCACGCGTTCACCGTCGACGAGGTGAGCCCCGCCCCCGTCCACCTCGCCCAGCACACCCTGACCTCCGCCCTGCGCGAGGCCGTCGCCGACGAGCGGCTCGTCAAGCTCTCGCCGGACAGCCGCCTCGACTCCCTGGAGCAGGACGCCCACGGAGTGTCGGCCCACACCCGCGGCCCCAACAGCACCTGGTGGCGCGGGAGTTACCTCGTCGGCTGCGACGGCCCACGCTCCACCGTGCGCAAGCTCCTCGACATCCGCTTCCCCGGCCGCACCGCCGTCGAACGGCACGCCGTCGCCGCCCTGCGCGCCGACCTGCCCTGGCCCGGCGAGGCCGTACTGCACCGTCTCCCGCCGTGGCCGGGCGCCGCCACCGAAATCACCGCACGCCCCTTGCCCGAGGGTGCCTGGCGCCTCGACTGGCTGCTGCCCGCCCGCAGCGAACTCGTCACTCCCGAAGTTCTGTTGTCAAAGATCCGTGACACCCTCGCCGGCTGGTGCGGTGGCAGCACCCCGCCGTACGACCTGCTCGACACCGGCGTCCACACCGTGCACCACCGCCTCGCCCGTGCCTGGCGCTCGCGCCGCTGCTTCCTCGCCGGGGATGCCGCCCATCTGCTCGGCGCCCTCGGCACCCAGGGCGTCGACGAAGGGCTGCGCGACGCCGACAACCTCGCCTGGAAGCTCGCCCAGTGCTGGCACCAGGGCGAGTCCGACGCCCTCCTCGACAGCTACCAGGCCGAGCGCCGCAGCACCGTCGCCGCCCGCCTGCGCGCCGCCGACCAGGCCCTGCCGATACTGCGCGGAGGCGGCGGCCTGCGCGCCTACGTCCCCGGTACGGCCCGCGGCCACGACGCCCTCCTCACCGACGGCCACGTGGGCCGCGGCCCCCTCGGTGCCGGTCCTTCCTACGCCAACTCCCCTCTCTCACCGGACACTTCCTCACCGTCGGCCGTCGCCACCGTCACCCCGCCCGGCGCTCCGGTCGCCGACGTCCCGGTCACCGTGCCCGACGGCACGACGGCCCGCCTCCGCGACCGGCTCGGGCGCGGCAACTTCCTCGTCGTCCTCGTCGCCCCCGGCACCGGCGTCTGGGAACGCCGGCACTGGATGACCGCCGGGGTCATGCCCCGCCTCGCCGCCGCGGTGACGGCCCTGCCGGTACGCGGCGAACTCCTCGTCGCCGAGCGCTACCCCGGCGCCGGCGCCCACGCCGTCCTCCTCATCCGCCCCGACGGCCACCTGATCACCGCCCTCGGCGGCGTCCGCCCCGCGGAGCTGTACGCGGCGGCGGACACGGCGCGCGGGGGGCCGTCGGCCTTGTCCCGGGTGCATGGGGGTGCGGCGGATGCGGTGGACGGCGTGGGTGGCGTAGACGGCGTGGCTGGCATGGGTGGCGTGAACGGAGTGGCTGGCGTGGATGGCGGTGGCACCGGAGGCGCGGCGGCGGAAGGCACGGTCGAGGTCTGGTCCGGGGGCGTGTCTGAGGTCGAGGTCGAGGCCGGGGGCATGTCCGAGGTCAAGGTCGAGGCCCAGACTTCGGCGGAGGCCGAGGCGGAGGCGGAGGCGGAGCCCGAGGCCGAGGCCGAGGCCGAGGCGGAACGGGGTGACCGGAGCGGCCGGGACCACCGGGACCACCGGGACCACCGGGACGGGGACGCCGGAGTTGGCAGGGAAGTCCCGACCGACGCCGAGCCCCACGCCGACGCCAGCTCCGGCCCCGAACCCGGCGCCCACGGCGATGCGGGTACGGTCACTGACGCCGTCCCCGGGGCTGGCGCCGGGGCCGAAGCGGCAGCCGAAGCCGATACCGACGCCAACCCCGACAGCGACGCCAACCCCGACAGCGACAGCGACAGCGACAGCGACAGCGACAGCGACAGCGACAGCGACAGCAGCAACGACGCCAACCCCCCGGGCCGCCGCTGACCCGCCCCCGGCCCGGCCGCTTGCTCCAGCCCTGCCTGCCTGCCCCCCTCCCGACCTGTCCGCGCCGTCCCCGGCCGTCGGCCGTCCTCGGCCCAGCCCGCCCGGGGACGACGCCCCTGACCCCCGACACCCCCGTTCACCCACCGGACACCGTTTGACCCGTCCCGGTCCCCGTGCTCTACTCCGCCCCATGACCGACACCAGCCGACGCCTTTGGCGGAGGGTCCACATGGACCTCGTCCGCTATGCGGGCTGCGTCTGTCACCCGTCCTGAACTCGCCCTTCCCTCACGCGCACCCCACCCCGCGAACCAGCGGCGTACCTGCGCGTTCCCCGCGACTTCTCAGGACGGCCTACGTGTCTTCGACGACCACTCCAGCAGCCCCGGCAACGAGTCCCGTTAGGACCATCCCCGCTTCCGCCCCCTCTTCCGCTCCCTCTGCCACCGGCGGTTCCGCCCCCACCCCGGCCCAGCTCCTGGACTTCGTGCGCCGCACCGCCGCCGACGCCGAGCTGGTCGCCTCGCTCCCCCTCGACCCCGAGGGCCGCACCTGGGTACGGCTCGAAGGTCCCGGCGGCAGCGAGGCGTGGCTCATCGCCTGGCCGCCCGGTACCGGCACCGGCTGGCACGACCACGCCGAGTCGGTCGGCGCCTTCACCACGGCCCAGGGCGAGTTGACGGAGAACTCTCTCTCGGTCCGGCTGCCCGGCGAAGGCTGGAATACCCTCGAACTCGCCGCCGACGTCGACCGCCGACGCGCCCTCCCCGCAGGCCGGGGCCGCGCCTTCGGCACCCACCATGTGCACGAGGTCCTCAACGAGTCGACCACCGAGCACGCCATCTCCGTACACGCCTACTACCCCCCTCTCCCCTTGATCCGCCGCTTCAGCCGCACCGGCGCGGTGCTCAGGCTGGAGCAGGTCGAGCAGCCGGAGGACTGGCAGTGACCACTCCCGCATCCGCCACGGTGCCCACGCCTTCATCCGCCCCGGCCCCCGAGCCGGGCCGTCCCCAACCCCTTTCCATCGACGCCCACTTGGAGCAAGTCCGCGCGGGCCTCGACCGCATCGGACCGTATGAGGCGCACACTGCCGCCGAGGCGGGCGAGGCTCTGCTCGTGGATATCCGGTACGCCGAGCTCCGCGAGCGCGACGGCCTGATCCCCGGCGCCCTGGTCGTGGAGCGCAACGAGCTGGAGTGGCGCCTCGATCCGCAGGGCACTCACCGCCTCCCGGAGGCGACCGCCCACGATGTGCACGTCGTGGTGATCTGCAACGAGGGCTACGCGTCCAGCCTCGGGGCGGCCTCGCTCCAGCAGCTGGGGTTGTACCGCGCCACCGACCTGACCGGAGGCTTCCAGGCCTGGCGCGCGGCAGGCCTCCCGGTCACCGCCCCCGCCGCCGAGCCGACCTGAGCCCCCCGACACCACTCCGCCGCCCGCTGCGGGGCGCAGCACCACCGCCTGGCGACCACCGCCTCGGCACCACCAACTCGGCGTCCCGGCAAGGGCATTCCGTTCGCGACTGCGCGCCCCGGAGCGCCGTGCTCAGAACCCCCCGTACTCCAAGTCGTCTGTCTCTTCCCCCTCTTGTTCCAACGCCCGGCGCACCACGCGCAGGGCCATGCCCTCCGGGTAGCCCTTGCGGGCGAGCATGCCCGCGAGGCGGCGCAGGCGCTTGTCCCGGTCGAGGCCTCTGGTCGAGCGGAGTTTCCGGTCGACCAGTTCGCGCGCTGTGGCCTCTTCTTGCTCGGAGTCGAGCTGTTCCATTGCCTCGTCGATCGCCGTGGAGTCGACTCCCTTGGTGCGCAGCTCGCGGGCGAGTGCGCGGCGGGCCAGGCCTCGGCTGTGATGCCGGGACTCCACCCAGGCTCCCGCGAACGCAGTGTCGTCGATGAGGCCGACCTCCTCGAATCGGGAGAGGACCTCCTCCGCCACGTCGTCGGGGATCTCGCGTTTGCGCAGGGCATCGGCGAGCTGCTTGCGGGTGCGCGGGGTACCGGTGAGCAGGCGCAGGCAGATGTTCCGTGCCCGCTCCTCCGGTGGCAGGTCGCGCTCTCGCGTACGCGATTCCCCCTTCCCGGCCCTCGACGGGTCGGGGGAGCCGCCGTCCTGGTCCCCGGCGTGGCCTCCGCCTCTGGGCGCACGGTCGCCGAAGCTGCCACCGCGCCCCTCGCCGAAGGCGCCGTCGCCGCCTTCGCGGCTTCTGGACGCACGCCGCCCACGGGCACTGGAACGCCCTCCTCGACCGCCCCGGTATCCCCCGCCGCTCAGGCCTCCTCGGCCCGCGCGACCACCGGAGCGGTCGGATTCCTCGCCGGTGCCGAACGCCTGGGAGCGACCCGACTGCTCGTCGCCGCCGAAGAGTTCGCCGTCACCACCGTCGCCGGAGGCGTGCCCCTGGAAGGGCTGCCCGCCCGGGCTCTGGCCGTCGAAGGGCCCGTCGAAGGGTTCTTCCGGCCAGTCCGTTCGCCGTACCACGGCTCAGCTCTTGGCCGGGGCGGCCTTGGTCGACTTGGCCTTGGTGGCCGGTGCGGGCACCGACTTGGCCGCGTCCTTCGTGTCCTTGGCGTCCTTGTCGGCTGCCGCGTCCACGGTCGCCGCGTCCGTGCCGGACTCGGCCTCGGCCGGCTTCACGCCGACGCCCAGCTTCTCCTTGATCTTCTTCTCGATCTCGTTGGCGAGATCCGGGTTGTCCTTCAGGAAGTTACGGGCGTTCTCCTTGCCCTGGCCGAGCTGGTCGCCCTCGTACGTGTACCAGGCTCCGGCCTTGCGGACGAAGCCGTGCTCCACGCCCATGTCGATCAGGCCGCCCTCGCGGCTGATGCCCTGGCCGTAGAGGATGTCGAACTCGGCCTGCTTGAAGGGCGGCGCCACCTTGTTCTTCACGACCTTGACGCGGGTGCGGTTGCCGACCGCGTCCGTGCCGTCCTTGAGGGTCTCGATGCGGCGGATGTCGATACGCACCGAGGCGTAGAACTTCAGAGCACGGCCACCGGTCGTGGTCTCCGGCGAGCCGAACATCACGCCGATCTTCTCGCGGAGCTGGTTGATGAAGATCGCGGTGGTCTTGGACTGGTTCAGGGCGCTGGTGATCTTCCGCAGCGCCTGGCTCATCAGTCGAGCCTGCAGACCCACGTGCGAGTCGCCCATCTCACCCTCGATCTCCGCGCGCGGAACCAGGGCCGCCACGGAGTCGATGACGATCAGGTCGAGCGCGCCGGAGCGGACCAGCATGTCGACGATCTCAAGAGCCTGCTCACCGTTGTCCGGCTGGGACAGGATGAGGTTGTCGATGTCGACGCCGAGCTTCTTCGCGTACTCCGGGTCGAGGGCGTGCTCCGCGTCCACGAACGCCACCTGGCCGCCGGCCTTCTGCGCGTTGGCCACGGCGTGCAGGGTCAGGGTCGTCTTACCGGAGGACTCCGGTCCGTACACCTCCACCACACGGCCGCGCGGGATGCCGCCCACGCCGAGGGCGACGTCGAGGGCGGTCGATCCGGTGGGGATGACCTCGATGGGCTCGTTCGGCCGCTCGCCCATGCGCATCACAGCGCCCTTGCCGAATTGCCGTTCAATCTGTGCGAGCGCGGCGTCCAGCGCCTTCTCGCGGTCGGTTCCTGCCATGGGTTCCACCCGATTTGCTTGAGTCGATCGCTTCACGTCCAAGACGCTATCCCCTGCCACTGACAATGCGCCTCGACGTCGGCCCCGGCCTGTGGATAACTCCCCGGAACTCCCGAGATTCCGGGGCTGGAGTGGTGCCGGAGATCCCATAAGAATGGATGTTCGATTTACGTGTCAAGCGCACCACGCGGCACCTCGGCCCCGCCACGGAGTGCCCATGGTCCGCCCCGTGAAGCTCGGTGAGCGCGAGGTCGTGACGTACGTCGGAGGCCGGGCGTCCGAGCAGGAGAAGCCCTCCCGCTCCCCGATGAGAGAGTGAACTCATGTTCGTTCAGCTCCTCGCGGCCACGGGTGTGCTCGCTGTCCTGACCATGGTTCCCGGCCCCGACATGGCAGTCGTGACGAAGCGGGCCATCGCGTCCGGCCGGCGGGACGGCCTGAGCACGGTCGGAGGCATCGCGGCGGGCCTGCTCGTCTGGGGCGCGCTGACCGTGGTCGGCCTGGCCGCCGTCCTGGCCGCTTCTTCCACCGCCTATACGGTCGTGAAGCTCGCCGGTGCCGTCTACCTCGGGTTCCTCGGTGTCCAGGCGCTGCTGCAGAGCCGGCGCAACCGTGCGGTGGCTTCAGAGGCGGGCGCTCCGCCACCCCCGTCCGGCAATCCGTGGCGCACGGGACTGGTCAGCAATGTGTTCAACCCGAAGATCGCGGTCCTCTACACCGGCCTCCTGCCCACGCTCGCGCCGACCGGTCTGGCGCCGCACCCGGGGATGACCCTGCTGGTCCTCATCCACGCGGCCCTCACCGTGGTCTGGCTCGGCGCCTACGTTCTGGTCCTCGCCAAGTCCCGCACCTTCTTCGAGAAGCCGGTCGTACGACGCGCCCTGGACCGTGTCACGGGCGTCGTCCTGATCGGCTTCGGAGTCAAGGTCGCGACCTCCCAGCCCTGATGGCTGCCGGGCGGGGCCGTAGCCGACATCGGCTGCGGCACAGGCGTGTTCGCGCTCCTCCTGGCGGGCCGCGGGATCGACGTCACCGGCGTCGACCCCGCCCTCGCGTCCCTCGACGTCGCCCGGGCCAGACCGGGAGGTGAGCGCGTGCGATAGATCTGCGGTGACGCGACCGGCCTTCCGCCGCCCGGGCAGGCGGCTGGTCTTCGAGACCCGCGATCCGGCGCGACGCGCGTGGGAGAAGTGGACCCGCGAGAACACCTGCAACGTGACGGATGCCCGGGCATCGGCAGGGTCAGCAGGAGCTGGATCCAACTGACCCACGCGTCCTGGCCGTTGGTGACGTTCCGCTGGACCTATGTGTTCGCGGCGGACGGGCAGACGCTGACCTCCGATTCGACGCTGCGTTTCCGGGAGCGCGAGGAGATCGAGAGGGACCTGCTCGCGTACGGCTACCCAGTGGAGGACGTACGCGCTGCGCCCGACCGGCCCGGAAGGGAGTACGTGTTCCTCGCCCCACGCCCCTGACCGCCTTCGCGGCACGCCACCGGCGCCGCCTCTCGCTGTCGTCGACGGCTCACGCGGCGAGTGTGCGGATCTCGTCGGCGATGGTGTCCCACGCGCGTGCGGGCAGTTCGTGGCCGACCTCGGGCAGGAGCGTCAGGAGGGCGCCTGGGATGCGCGCCGCTATCGCGCGTGCTGCGGCCGGTTTGATCAGAGGGTCGTCCTCGCCGTGGAGTACGAGTGCGGGTCTGGCGATGGCGTCGATCGACGGCCCGTCCCACTGGGCGCCGATCTGGCGGCTCTGGGCCTGCCGGTCAGGCAGGCCGTTGTCGAGGTTGCGCCGGGCGGCGTCGAGTGCGGCCTCCTCGTCGAACGGGCGGCGGGGCGAGGCCAGGAGACGGGGCACGGCGACCCCCGCATCGACGGCTCCGTCGGCGGTTTCGGGGAAGCGCAGGCGGGCGAACTTGGACAGGGTTCCGATGCGGATGTATCGCAGGGTTGCGAGGCCCGAGACGTCGGCGGGGACGGCGGCCATCGTGGTGAGCGTGCGGACGCGTTCCGGGTGGCGCAGCGCGACGCGCTGGGCGATGGCACCACCCAGGGAGACCCCCAAGAGGTGCGCCCTAAGGGGTGCCGATTTCTGGCCGGTCCGAGCGGTGCCCGCCCGGAATATCCTTCCGGACATGGCCCTCTTCCCGACCGGCCCGCCCGGACAGCGACGCTCCTCGCGTGCCAACGATCTCGCGGTGACGCTGGCCGTCGCCGCCGTCGTCCTGGGTGGTGCGCTGTGGGGGATGCGGAACACGTCCGAGTCGTTCTGGCAGGCCGTGACGGGCTGGTCGCTGCTCGGGGTGGGCTGCGTTGCGCTGCACTTCCGGCGCCGTCGGCCCATCAGCGTCGCCGTCGTCACGCTCCTCGCGTGCGCGGTGTACTACCCGATCAGCGCGAACGACGCCCCGGTGATGCTCGCGTTCGTCATCGCCCTCTACACCGCCGCCGTGGACGGCCGCTTCGCCGCGGCTGCCGCGCTGGGCGTCATGGCGATGCTGTTGGTCGTGTACGGCGAGGTGCTGCAGGAGCCGGGGCAGCGCAAGGTCGACGACATGGCGATCGTGATGCTGGCGGGCTGGCTGCTCAGCCTCCTCGTGCTCGCTCGTGCACAACGCACGCGTGCCGCCTATGTGGAGGAGGTCCGCCAACGTGCCCTTGCCGCCGAGCGGGAGCAGGAGGCTCGGGCCCAGCAGAGCGCGTCGGAGGAGCGGCTGCGGATCGCGCGCGAACTCCACGACGTACTGGGGCACAGCGTGTCGCTGATCAATGTGCAGTCCAGCGCCGCCCTGCACCGCCTCTCCAAGCGTCACCCCCGGCCCTCGGAGGACGCTGCCGACGGCGCCAAACTCGCCACAGCCGAGGAGGCGCTCGAAGCGGTGAAGTCCACGAGCAAGCACGCGCTGGACGAACTCCGCGCCACCCTCGGCATGCTCCGCCGGGCCGACGAGAGCGCGCCCACGGCGCCCACAGCGGGCCTCGATCGGCTGCCGGAGCTCCTCGCGGGAGCGCGAAGCGCGGGGCTCGACGTCCGCGCGGAGACGGTCGGCACGCCCCGCCCGCTGCCGCCGCCGCTCGACCTGGCGGCCTACCGGATCGTGCAGGAGTCGCTCACCAACGTGACCCGGCACGCGCGCGCGTGTCGCGCGACGGTCACGCTCCTCTACTCCGACGAGGACCTGCGGGTGCGGATCGACGACGACGGGCAGGGCTCGTCCGACGAGTCGGCGCACGGCAGCGGAATCCGGGGCATGGCCGAGCGCGCCAAGGCGTTCGGCGGCGAACTGACGGCACGCAACACGGCGGACGGCTTCCGGGTGAGTGCCCGGCTGCCGCTCGGGCCGCCGTTCGAGGGGGAGCTGTGACAGCCACACAGGGGCCGACGGAATCCGGCACCGGGCCGGAGGGCGGGAGGGCGGTCCGCGTCGTCCTCGCCGACGACCAGACACTGGTAAGAGCGGGTTTTCGTTCGATCCTGGAGGACGAGGACGACATCGAGGTGGTCGGCGAGGCGGCCGACGGCGAGCAGGCGCTCGCGCTCGCCCGCCGGCTGCTCCCCGACGTGGTCCTGATGGACATCCGGATGCCGGGTGTCGACGGCCTGGAGGCCACCCGCCGCATCACCGGGGACACGTCCCTGGAGAGCGTGCGCGTCGTCATCCTCACGACCTTCGACGTGGACGACTACGTGTACGGGGCGCTGCGCGCCGGTGCCTCCGGGTTCCTGGTCAAGGACACCGAGCCGATGGAGCTGCTGCACGGGGTGCGCGTCGTGGCGCGCGGCGACGCGCTGATCGCACCCGCCGTGACCCGCCGCCTCATCGCCGAGTTCGCGGGCCGCAGCAGGCAGCCCGACCCCGGCCCCCGCCTCAACGCGCTCACGGAGCGCGAGCGGGAGGTGATGGGCCTGGTCGGCGCCGGACTCTCCAACGACGAGATCGCCCGGCGCCTCGTCCTGTCCCCCGCCACGGCGAAGACGCACGTGAGCCGGATCATGACCAAGCTGGACGTACGCGACCGGGCCCAACTGGTCATCCTCGCCTACGAGTCCGGGATGATCACCCCCGGCTGGCTGACCTGATCCGCCACCGCGCGTGCCCGCAACTTTCGGAGTACGCCCGGGACGGCACCCGCAACTGAGGGGGTACGCGGACTGTCCACCGGCGGCCGACGCCGGCACCGGAGCCGTACGCGGAAGCTGGCGGGGTGGACCCATCCCTGACTTTCGCGAGCGGCCCAGCGGCCCCGGAGACCCTCGACCTGGCGCGGCTGCAGTTCGCCCTCACCGCGGGCGGCCACTTCCTGTTCGTGGCCCTCACGCTCGGCCTCGCCACGCTGGTGGCGTGCCTGCAGACGCGGGCGACGCTGAGCGGCAGCGTGCTGCACGCGCGCATGGTGCGGTTCTGGGGGCAGCTGTACGTCATCAACTACGCGGTCGGCATCGTCACCGGCATCGTCATGGAGTTTCAGTTCGGCCTGAGCTGGAGCGGTCTGACGCACTACGCAGGGGACGTTTTCGGGGCCTCCATGGCGCTCGAAACAGTCGTCGCCTTCTTTGTGGAGTCGACTTTCCTCGGCCTGTGGATCTTCGGCTGGCACCGGTTCAACCGCTGGGTCCACCTGGCGCTGATCTGGGTGGTCACCCTCACCGCGTACGCCTCCGCGTACTGGATCCTCGTCGCGAACGGCTTCCTCAACAACCCTGTGGGGTACCGGGAGTCGGACGGCAGGCTGGTCATCGGGGACGCTGCGGCGGTGTTCACCAACCCGAGCACGCTCCTCGCGTTCGGGCACATAGTGGCGGGCGCGCTGCTCACCGCGGGGTTCTTCATGGCGGGGGTGAGCGCGTACCACCTGTTCAAGCGCTCCCCGGAGTGGGAGTTCTTCGGGCGCAGCCTGCGTATCGGGGTGTTCGTGTCGCTTCCCGCGCTGTTCGTCGCGGCGGCCTTCGGCGGGGTGCAGTTCGCCGTGATGCAGCCCATGAAGGAGGCGGTTTTCAGCAGCAAGGCGGCTGAAGTGGCCCGTCTCCAGGCCGACATGGTGGCCCGTTTCGGCCCCGGTGACTACGTCCCTTCGGAGGCCTGGACGCGCGGTGCGGGAATTCTGATGCTGCTCGCCTTCGCGCTGATGATGTACCTGTGCATCGGCGGTTTCGTGCTCGCCTGCTTCAAGAAGGCCGTCTTCCGCTTCCGGCTCTGGCACCTGGTGCTCATGGCGGCGGTTCCGCTGCCGTACGTGGCGATGATCAGCGGCTGGGTGTTCCGTGAGGCGGGACGTCAACCCTGGGTCGTGTACGGCCTGTTGAAGACCGAGGACGCGGTCTCCTCGGTGTCGCCCGGCGCGATGCGCACCTCGTTGATCGTCTTCACCGCCCTGTTCGCACTGCTCGCCGCCGTCAATGTGTGGCTGCTCGTGCGGCACGCGCGCGTGGGGCCCGTCGACCGCGGGCTCGGCCACGACGAGCGGGCCGCAGAACGGGACCCTGCCGACTCTCTCGCCGCCGCGAGCTACTGAGGAGCGCCATGGACACCTCGACCCTCGAAACCCTGGCCGTCGGCCTCCTTGCGTTCTTCGCGGCCGGGTACTTCGTGCTCGGCGGCGCCGACATCGGCACCGGCATGCTCGCGCCCTATCTCGGGCGTGGTGACGGCGAACGGCGCCTGGTGCTCACGTCGTTCGCGCCGTTCTTCCTCGGCAACGAGGTGTGGCTGGTCGCCACGGCGGGGCTGCTCATCGGCTGCTTCCCGGAGCTCGAGGGCGAGCTGCTGAGCGGGCAGTTCGCCGTCGTGGTGCCGCTCCTCGCGGGATGGGTGGTGCGCGACGCGGGGCTGTGGCTGCGCGGCCGTGCGGGCGGCTCCTGGTGGCGGGCGGGGTGCGACGGCGCCGTGGTGTGCGGGAGTTGGGCCGTCGCGCTCGCCTGGGGCTGGTTGCTGGCCGCGCTGTTCACCGGTTCCGCCGACACCACGGCGACCGGTCCCGTGGCGGTGCTCACAGCGCTCGCCGTCGCCGCCCTGTTCGCGGCCCACGGTCTCGGCTTCGCCGCGATGCGCCTGACCGGAGATCCGTACGCACGCGCGCGCGTGCTGGTGGGTCGCGGCGGGCGGCCCTGGCAGACGTTCGCCCTGACCGGTCCGCTGATGGTCGCGCTGCCGCTGTCCGCGGGTGCCGCGCTGCCGCTCACGGAGTCGGCCGCGGACGGCACCACGCTCGCGTTCCTGGTGCCGGCGCTCCTGGTGGTGACGCCGCTGCTGCTCGCCGTGCAGGCGTGGACGTGGCACACGTTCCGTCATCGCGTGACCAGACCCTCGTACATCTGAGCCTGCGTACGTCCGAGCGCGCCTACCGCTCCGACTGTCCCGCCGCGCGGGCACACCTCGGCCTGACCGGGCGCCGGACTCCCCGTACGGGAACTGATCAGGCGCTACGGCGATGCCCGGGACCCGTTCGCCCGGACCAGCTCAGCGGAGCTGGTCCGGCGGTTCCCCGGTGCGCTGCTGGGGCGGCGGGGGTGCGTCGCTGCGCGTGCTCAGGGCCTGTCTCAGCCGGACGAGCGGCGGGCCTGCGCCACGCCTGCGGTGGCCGTGCACGCGCGGGTCGTCCGTCACGTCGTACCGCCGCACATAGGCGCCGAGGAACGCCTGGAGCGTCGCCACGGCGGGGATCGCGACCAGGGCGCCGACCGCGCCGAGCAGGGCCGTGCCCACGATGACCGAGCCGAACGCCACCGCCGGGTGGATGTCGACGGTCTTGGCGGTCAGCTTGGGCTGCAGCATGTAGTTCTCGAACTGCTGGTAGACCACCACGAAGATGAGCACCCACAGCGCGTACCAGGGGTCGACCGTGAACGCGATCAGCATCGGCAGGGCGCCCGCCAGATAAGTGCCGATCGTGGGCAGGAACTGCGAGACCAGGCCGACCCACACCGCGAGCGCGGGCGCGTACGAGACGCCGAGCGCCGCCAGCAGGATGTAGTGCGCGACGCCGGAGATCAGGGCCATCAGACCTCGGGAGTACAGATAACCGCCCGTCTTGTCGACGGCGATCTCCCAGGCGCGCAGCACCTCCGCCTGCTTGGCGGGCGGCAGCACCGAGCACAGCGCGCGGCGCAGACGGGGGCCGTCCGCCGCGAAGTAGAACGAGAAGAGCAGGATCGTCAGGAGCTGGAAGAGCCCGCCCAGGACCTGCGCCGAGACGTCCAGGACGCCCGTCGCACTGTTCTGCACGTACTTCTGCAGCCAGTCCGAGTGCACCAGGCTGTCCTGCAGCTCGACCCGGGACAGCTCCGTGTGGAACGTGGTGTTGATCCAGCTGATCACGGAGTCGAGGTACTGCGGGAAGTCCTCGACCATCTCCACGATCTGCCCGGCGAGCATCGAGCCGAGCATGGCGACGAAGCCCGCTCCCGTGACGATCACGCCGAGGAAGACCAGGGCGGTGGCCAGGCCACGGCGCATGCCGCGGTGCGCCATCCTGCTCACCGCGGGCTCCACGGCGAGCGCGAGGAAGAACGCGATCAGGATGTTGATCAACAGGCCGGTCAGCTGGTGGAAGGCCCAGCTGCCGAGCTGGAAGCAGGCGAACAGGGCCAGCGCGAGCACCATGGCGCGCGGCAGCCACCGCGGCATGCGCTGTCCTGCCCACGCCGAGGCGGGCCCTTCGGGGGGCGTCGAGGGCGGGCCGCTGTCCTGCGCGACGGTCTCACTGGGTGATTTGCTGGCTGCCACGTCGACCAGTCTCGCGTACGCCACTGACAATCCGGCAGCCGTCCCGGCGTGATGCACCTCATCCGGCCGGGGTCACGTGCAGCGGCAGCCACCCGCCGAGACAACCGTCACCGCGCGTGAGCCGCCTCGGGAATCCTCACGTGCGTGAGCCACCTCGGTAATCCTCACCGCACGTGAGCCGCCCCCGGATTCCTCACCGCACGTGAGCCGCCTCCGGATTCCTCACCGCGCGTGAGCCGCCTCGGTAATCCTCACCGCACGTGAGCCGCCTCGGTAATCCTCACCGCACGTGAGCCGCCTCGGTAATCCTCACCGCACGTGAGCCGCCTCGGTAATCCTCACCGCGCGTGAGCCGTCGAAAACCGTCACCGCGCGTCAGCGCTTTTCCTCCGGCAGGGTGCCCCGTTTGTCGGCCGGGACGCCCATCGCGTTGCACACCGCGCGCCAGACGTCCTTCGTCTCCCAGCCGGCGTCGAGCGCCTGGTGCACGGTCCGCCCGCCGAGCTCGGACATCACATGATCGCGCGCGAACGAATCGGCGTACGAAGCACCGAAGTGCTCCTCCATCCGCTGCCAGAAGACCGTCAACCGCATGCAATCCGCTCCGCTCCACACTCACCCGGGGGCCGCCCCCTCGCACCAAGCATCCATGGTGGCGCGGGAGAAGTCGGCACCGGCAAGCAGGAGTCCGGCGGGCCGGGGGCGATGCCTCGGTTTGTCACCGTTTCGCAACAGCGGTGAACCGAGCTGCCGGACGTTCCGTAGTGCCCGGTAACGGGTGCGCGTGCCTCTGGGGGTCCGTAGCCCGGGAACGGACCGAACGAGGAGAGGAACGGACATGGCCGACGGCAACATCAAGATCAGCCCTGACGAGATGCGCGAGGCGTCCACCTGGCTGAAGACGCAGAAGGAACTGATGCAGCAGAGCCTCCACGAGGCGAACACCAAGATGGAGGAGATGGTCGAGGCGGCCTACGCGACCCCCGGCTCCGAGACCAAGTTCCGTCCGTTCTGGGAGGAGTACAAGAACGGCACGCAGGAGGCGATCGAGGGCCTGCAGGGCGTCAGCGAGTTCATCCAGCAGGTCGCCGACGCCTTCGTCGACACGGACAGCCAGACGTCCGGCGCCATCGGCTGACTGCTCGGCGACGGCCGGGTCCCGTGGCGTCACGGCGCCAGGGGACCCGGCCGCTGCGAGGCGAGAGCGCGAGGAGAGAAGGGGACCTCATGTCGCGCATTCACATCCCGGTCGACGAACTCACCGACACCATGGACGCGTTGAAGGACATCCGTGAACGGATCGAGAAGACCGCGAAGTTGGGCAACGTCGGCTCGGACGAGGACGTGGGCGACTCCGGTCTGATCTCGGCCGTCAACGGCTTCGACGGCGCCTGGTCGGCCGGCCACGAGCGGGTCAAGGAGAACGTGGACACGTTCAAGGAGACCGCGCAGGGCATCGTCGACAACTTCACCGACACGGACAACAAGGCTGCGAAGGCGCTGGATGAATCCGCATGAAACACAGGAGGGGGCCGGGCAGCCGCGGCTGCTGCTCTCCGACCAGCGACCGCCGGACGCGCCGGCGCGCTACACGCTGAAGTACCCGTCCACCTGGTCGCACCTGGACCTCGACCCGCACACCAGGGACGCCGCGATCCGGCGCCGTGTCGAGGAGCAGGCGAAGGGGGCGGGCGCGGAGCCCGAGCAGGTGGACCGGCTGATCCGGCAGACCCGTAAGAGTGCGCGCGAGGCCTACGCCCAGGGTGCGCTGCAGGTCGGCTGTCTGATCGCGTTCCTCCCGGACGCCAGCACGCTGAACGCGTCGGCCATGGTGCTGCGGACGCGGATTCCCGACGATGAGCCGACCGATCTGGCGGAGATCATGCTCGCCGCCGGGGTGCAGAACAACCGGAAGTCCGTCGGCCGGGGTTCGGGCCTGAACCGTGTGGAGATCATGGAGTTGCCCGAGGTGGGCCCCGTGGGACGGATGACCTCCCTGGAGGACTTCGACTACTTCGGGCAGGCCACGATCCGCACCGCCGTGCACCAGGTCGTGATCCCCGTGCCGTCGAGCCGGGACCTGATGGTGCTCGCCAGTACGACTCCGAACATCAGCCTGGCGGAGAAGTTCTTCGAGGTGTTCGACGCGATCGCCTCGACCTTCCGGTTCCACGACTCCGAGGCCCCCGCGGACGCGGACACGGACGCCGCGGCAGCGGTCGGCGCCGAGAGCGGGAAGTGAGGTCGGGACATGGCACGCCCACCGCTGGCCGACTGGGAGTCGGTGTTCGGCTTCTCGGAGGACCCGACACCCGGCGACCCCGAGATCCTCGAACAACTCGCCACGCAGTACCGCTCCGTCTCCGAGGACGCCCTGTCCGCCCGGTCCGTCGTCTCCCGGCTCGACTCCCAGGAGCTCGGCGAGGGCGAGTCCATCGAGAAGCTGTGGACGAAGCTCGGTGACCTGCCCGTGCAGGTGGGCAAGCTCCAGTCGTCCTACGAGGTGGCCGCAGGCGCGATCAACCGGTACGCGGACAGCCTCCGGGAGACACAGCAACAGGCGGACCGGGCCCTCGACCAGGGCCGTACGGCGAAGGAGCAGCTGGACGCGGCCATCCTGGTGGCGGCGTCGGCGAGCGCCCACGTGGACAGCCTCGACAGCGCGGACGTCCCGCCGCCCGACGACGAGGAGGCCCGCAGCAGCGCCCGGCGCGCCCTGACCGACGCTCAGCAGGCGAAGTCCGATGCGCAGCAGTCCGTCGAGTCGGCGGAGTCGGAGCTGGAGGCCGCCCGGCTGCTTGCCCTCGACGCGCAGGACCTCCGTACCTCCGACGCGGCCCTGGCCAAGCGGGAGTTGGAGGAGGCCGAGGACGAGGCGGTCGAGGGGAAGAACTTCTGGGAGAAGATCGGGGACCTGCTGAACCTGGTGTTCTCCGTGGTCAGCGCCGTTCTCGGCGTCGTGGCCATGGTGATCACCGGCCCCATCGGTGTCGTGTTCGGCGCCGGCGCGCTCATCTTCGGAGCCGGTTCGGTCCTCCTCTCGATCGCAAAAGGCTTTGATACGAAGGAATGGGATGTAATCGGCATCGTCACGGGAATCGTGGGCCTCGGCCTGGGCGGGTTCGCCATGTGGGCCGGAAAGGGCCTCGGCGCCCTGGGGAAGGTCCCCCTGGGGCAGTGGTTCAAGAACCTCATCTGGTGGGCGCCGGCCCCGGGGGCGGCGGGGATCGAGTTCGACATCCTCAACGGCATCGGGCAAGTCGTCCAGAGCATCACGCATGTCCCCAAACCGGCCATGGATGTGCTGGAGGCCTTGATCAGCGGGTCGGGACTCATCCTCAGCGTCGGCGGGGTCATCTACTCGTTCCTGGAGTACTTCGACCTGGCGGACGACGCCAAGGTGCACGCGACCTGAGGCCGGGCCCCGCCCCTTAGCAGCGCCCCACCCACGCGTTGAGGCCCCCGCCGTCGTCGGCGGGGGCCTCAACTCATCCGTACGAACGGTCAGTTCACGTCGGGACCGAGCGCCGTCTCCGGCACCTGCACCGTCCGCAGCACCCCGTCCGCGAGATGCAGGATCGCCCTTCCCGTACGGGCCGCGCCCAGGCGGCTGCGGGGCACCTTGACGCCGATCAGCTCGCCGTCGCTCATGTTCTGCGGCTTCAGGAGCAGACCGCACCGGTTCCGGCGGGCCTCCGCGTGCCAGCCGGAGAACCCGGACGAGAGCCGGTCGGTCTGCCCCGCGACGACCAGGCCGCGGCCGGTCTCCGCGCCCGTCTTGGCGATCTGGGTGAGGACCGCTTCCGCCTTGGTCTTCAGCAGCAGATCGGCGTCGTCGAGGAGTACCACGGCCCCGTCCGGTGCCGAGGCGAGCGCCGTCTCCAAGGCGTCCGGCGCGATGTCCGCCTCGTCGAACACGGCGAGCACACCGGGCCGCCCGGCGAGGTCACGCAGCGGGGAGCGGGCGGGCGCCCCGATCACGACGGAGGTCCCCGCGGACAGCAGGGACAGCGCAAGGGTCGCAAGCACGGTACTGCGTCCCGAGCGGGCCGGGCCCGCGACGAGGAAGGTCGGCGTCAGGGAGAAGTCCGGTCCGTGGGCGGTCAGTTCGTCGCCGCCAACACCGGCGAGCGCCCGGCGCGGCCGCGGCTCGTGCACGTACGCCATGGCCTCGTCGTAGCCGATCCGGTCCGGCAGCATGTCGACGCGGAACGGGCGCGTGCGGGCCGGCAGGGCGGCGGCCCGCTCCCGGCACATGGCCGCGATCTCCTGGAGTGCGGCGGCCTGCGCCTGGCCTCCGGGATCCTCGGTGAGCAGTGCGATCTGCACCTCGGCCTTGTCGGCGGCGCGCAGCGCCCGGCCCGGCGGGATCTCGTCGGGCACCTTGCGCTGGGTCACGCCGATCAGGCCGTACTCGGACTTGTCGTTGAGCTTGAGGACCAGCTTGTCCTCGGTGGAGTTGCCGACGCGGCTGGAGAACAGCGCGCGGTCGCCGCTCATGATCAGGTGGATGCCTGCGCTGGCGCCGTCCCTGAGCAGGGAGAGCATCCCGTTCAGGAGGTTGCCCGCGTCGTACTCGCCGAGCGTCTTGTCGAAGACCTCCCAGCGGTCGAGGAACACCACGATGTGCGGGGGCCGTTCGTCCTCCGGCAGGGCGCGCCGGAGTTCGGGCAGGTCGGCGCTGCCGCGGGCGGCGAGGAGTTCCTGGCGGCGGCCGAGTTCCGCCGTGAGCCGGGCCAGGAGCCGGGCCACCCGGTCGGGCTGGGTGCGCTGGGTGACGGCGCCGCAGTGCGGCAGTCCCTCCATGGCGAGCAGCGCGCCGTTGCCGCAGTCGATGCCGTACATGTGCAGCTGGGCCGGGGAGTGGGCGCGGGCCAGGGAGCCGGCGATGGTGCGCAGCGTCTGCGACCTGCCCTGGCGCGGGGAGCCGACGACATGCAGATGCCCCAGGGTGGCCGGGTCGATCACCAGCGGGCGGCGCGCCTGCTCGGCGGGCAGGTCCACGACGCCGTACGCGACCGGCGCGAGGTCGTAGCCGGCGGCGGCTGGCGCGGCCGGAAGGTCGTGGGCGACCAGGCGCAGCGGCAGTGGCGGCAGCCAGGGGCTGTGCTGTGCGGGGATGCCGAGTTCGTGGTCGGCGCCGCGGATGGCCTCGACCAGGTCGGTGAGGTCGGTCTCGACGTCGCCTCCCCCGCGCACGGCACGACGGGGCCGCGGCGGCAGCGGCTCGCCGAGCTGGTCCCAGCCGACGACGACGGCCCGGGGCTCCGGGAGCGCGGACGCGGAGGCGCCGGGCCTGCGGCCGCCGACCCGCCCGGCCTGGAACGGTACGAGGGAGGTCTGGCCGAGCCGCACGTAGGCGCGTCCCGGGGTGCTCTGCGAAATCCCGGCCGCGTCAGGGGAGTTGAGGACGTCCTGGCTCTCGCCGGTGTCCGTCACGCGCAGCGCGATCCGGAGGTTGGTGTTCGCGCGGATCTCGGAGGAGACGACGCCGCTGGGCCGCTGCGTGGCGAGGATCAGGTGGATGCCGAGGCTGCGTCCGCGCTGCGCGATGTTGACCAGGCCCTTCACGAAGTCGGGCAGGTCCCGCACCATCGACGCGAACTCGTCGATGACGATGAGGAGTCGGGGCATCGGCGGACGGCCCGCGCCCGGCTCCCGCTCCAGGAGGTCCACGTAGTCCTCGATGTCCTTGGCGCCCGCCTGGGCGAGGATGTGCTCGCGGCGGGTGAGTTCCGCCGTGAGGGACACCAGGGCACGTTCGACGAGATGGGCGTCCAGGTCGGTCACCATGCCGACGGTGTGCGGAAGGCGCACGCAATCCTTGAACGCGGAGCCGCCCTTGTAGTCGACGAGGACGAACGTCATCGCGTCCGGCCGGTTCGCCACGGCGAGGGACGCCACGAGCGTCTGCAGGAGCTCGGACTTGCCGGAGCCCGTGGTTCCGGCCACCAGGCCGTGCGGTCCGTCCCTGCGCAGGTCGAGGTAGAACGGCCCGTCGAGGGAGACGCCGACCGCGGCACGGGTGGAGCGCCCGCCGGCCTGCCAACGGGCGCGGATGTCATGGGCCTGCGGCGGGTCGAGGGACAGCACGTCCAACAGGCGTGCGGAGCCCGGGAGTACGGCGGCCTCCTCGTCCGAGCCGCCCGGGTCGCGCAGCGGGCCCAGGGCGCGGGCAAGGGAGCGGCACCAGTCGAGCGAGACCAGGTCGGGCCGGATGCCGGTGACCGTGCCCGCACCGGAGCGGCCCGCGCGCAGCGTGCCGCCGGGCTCCTCGGCGACTACGGCCTGGCACTCCTCGGGCAGCAGCCGTTCCTCGGCGTCGAGGCAGATCGCGCGGACGCCTACGGCGGGCCCGTCGCGCAGGATCTGCACGACGCCGGGCAGTGAGCGCAGTCGCCGGGCGCCGTCGAGCACGACGAGCACGTCGGGGCCGTCGACCGGGTTCCGCTTGTCGTGCTGCGTGCGGCGCTCCGCGATCAGCGCCGTGAGCTCCGCGATCCGGCGGGCGGACGTCTCGGTTCCCGACCCGATGCTGGCCAGGGTGTCACCGGACTTCTTCCGTACGTGCGGCAGCCAGCGCATCCAGGCCCAGCGTTCGCGCTCCGAGCTGGCCGCGAGGAGCAGATGGATCTGCAGGTCGCGCGGGCTGTGCAGGACGGCGGCCTGGGCGACGGCCCAGCGCGCCACCGCGTGCGCGGCCGGCCCCGATCCGGCGATGCCGAGGACGTGGTGCTCGCGCAGCGGCACGGTGACCGGGACGTCGAGGGCGGTCCAGGGCTCCTGCCTGCGGTGCTCGTCCTTGGTGGGGTCGAGCAGGACGACGTCGGAGGGCTGGTCGGCGGTGCCGACGCGCAGTTCGAGGAAGTCCGCGTCCGAGGTGCGGCGCTCCCACAGGCGGCGGCGCGGGCCGACGGCGGTGAGGATGACCTCGGCGGGATCGGGGAAGCCGCGCCGGCGAGCCGTCCGCTCGGCCTCCAGGGCGGCCCGCGCGTCGCCCTCGATGCGCTCCTTCTTCTCCTCGTACGCGGACACGGCCTCGGCGTACGACTGGCGCCCGCCGCGCCGGTTCATCAGGTAGTTGCCGACCACGGCCACCGGGGACAGCAGCCCGAACAGCAGCATCGACGGCCGCTGGAAGATCAGCCATCCCGCCACGGCCATCAGCAGGGGAACGGCCGCGGCGATCCACGGCAGGGTCCGGTGGGCGGGCGGAGTCGGCGGCGACGGGAGCGTGAAGCGCGTGTCGACCGCTGCCGGGCGCAGGCGCGGCGGCCGGTTGTAGTCCCGCCCCGTGCCGTCCTCGGAAGGTTCGAGGGCCGCGTCCGGGCTCTGCGGCAGCGACAGTTCGAGCAGGCAGTCGCCGACGAGCAGGTGCGCGCCCGTCGGCCAGGTCACGTCCTCCTCGATGTCCTCCCGGTCCAACTGGAGCGCCCCCGCGGCCGGTTGGGAGCCCCCCGCACCGCGCGGACCGTCCGGGACGATACGGCAGCGTCCGCGCGGGCCGACCTGGAGCGTGGCGTACGGCCGGGCGGGAGCCTGGCGGAGCAGCTGCGGGGTGCCGTCCTGCGCGAGGCCGACGCGGTACTCGCCGATGTCGAGTCGGTGCACGGCGCCCGCGCCCGGCCCGCCGACCGCGCTGACCTCCACGAGCCCCGCGGGCTCCGCCGACTGGGACGCGGCCGGCCGGCCGAGCCCCACGACGGCGGCGTGGTGCAGCGGCGCATCGCGCAGCAGCAGGTCGGCGGGCAGCAGCCGGCCGTCCACGTACAACCCCGACCCGTCCGGCGGCAGCGCGACGCCGCCGGCCTCGGCCAGCGTCCGGGCGACAGCACCCACGGGGGTGTCGGGGTCGGCGTCGAGGTGGACGTCGAACGCGTCACCGCCTCCCTCGACCACGGTCAACATCAACGACACAGGACGTCCTCCAGCTGGGCGTGATTGCGGGGACCGCAGAAGCACCGCACAGCGGGTACCGGGCCCTTTGTGACTACGGACCCGGAGCCCGGACGGTTCACACCGCGCGCCCGGCACAGACGACACGGCAGCGCGCACGACACGAGGGCGCACACGACACAGCGGCGCACACGACGCGGCGGAACGAACGCCGCCGAGTGTGAACCATCCGCCGCCACCGCCCGTAGTGCCCATGGGAGTGCGCGCCGCGGCCGTGGCGCGCGTCCCGTCACCGACCGCCCCGGTTTCCGGTGCCGAGGCGTCCCGACAAGGAGTCAGAAGATGATCTGGTACGTCGCTCTGGCAGTTCTGCTGGGGCTGGCGCTGATCGGCGCGGTGGCCGCGCTGATCGTCACCGAGAAGCGGAACCGCCCGCCGAGGCCCGCCACGGCCGGTCCCGCCGTCCTGGACCGGGAGGCGCTCGACGTCATCGACGCGGGACTGCGCCGCCTGACCGGCGAATGCCTGCGCTCGGGCCGGGCCCTACCCGATCTGTACGGCGTCCTCTACTCGGGGGAGAAGCTCGACCTGCTGCTCGCCGGCACGGAGGACGGCACGCCCGAGCCGTGGACGGCCGACGAGTCCGGCGAACGCTGGACCGCCACCCGGGAGGCACTGGAGCGGCCCGGTCCCGAGGGCGAACCGGCACTCCCGTACGCGCTGACCGTCACGGTGGGGACGGTCGGGCCCGACCGGGCGCTCGTCGACCTCTCCCGGGCCACGCCGTCCGTCTCCGTGGCGGGCCCGGACGAGGACGTACGCCGATGGGCGCGGGCCGTCGTCACCGAGGTGCTGACCGGCCCGGTGGGCGGCCTGGCCGAGGTCACCCTGGTGGGGTCCCTGGCCACGGACGAGACCCTGAACGGTGCCGCGCTGCGCTCGTCGCGGCTGTACACGGCGGCCAGCGTGGAGGAGGCCCTCGCCCGAACCGCGGGGGCGCCCGTGGCCCCGTCGGGCGGTGCCGCCTCCGACGTCACCCAGATCTTCCGGCTGATCGAGGGCCGCAGTCAGGTGGCCGTGGAGGGGGACGCGCCGCACCTCTTCCTGGTGGAGGCCTCCCAACTCCCCCGTCGGGAGGGCGCGTTGGACGCACTGCGGCCCGGCGACGCGGTGCTCGTCCTGGGCGAGGCGCCCGCCGCGTGGCGCTGGCGGGCCGGTGCCGACGGCACCCTCGACACCGGCCCGCTCGGTCTCCTGATCGACCGGCACGCCGGGATTCTCGGATGAGGCTCACGCGGCGTTCCGGCCCGCCTCCCGCACTTCGTGGACGTCCAGTCCGCGATCGGTCAGCGCACGCCGCAGAGCACGGGCCGCGTAGTACGTGCGCGACTTGACGGTTCCGGGAGGCACGCCGAGCACGGCGGCCGTCTGGGTCACGCTCCGGCCCATGTAGTGCACGTGCAGGAGGACTTCACGGTGGAGCGGAGGGAGGTCCCGCAGCGCCTCCACCAGTACGTGGGCGGTCAGGACGCGGTCGACCTCGTCGGAGACCGGGAGCTGGGTGAGTTCCGGGTCGTCGGTCTCCGGTGGCCGGGCCTGGCGGGCCCGGTGCCCGTCTATGACGAGGTTGCGCAGCACGGTGAACAGCCAGGGACGCATGGAGTCGCTGCCGCCGCCGAGCTCGGGCGCGTGGCGCCAGGCACGGATCGCGAGCTCTTGCAGGACGTCCTCGGCGCGGTGCCAGTCGCCTTCGAGGCGTGCGGCGAACCGCAGCAACTCGCTTCCGTGGCAGTGGTAGAAGACTCTCAGGAACTCCTCTTGCCCGAGTCTGTCGGCGCGGGGTGGTGCGGTGTCGGTGGGCTGGTCAGGCAGGGCGCTCCCCCGGGCCTGGCGGGGGATGCGGTCTTCGGGTGAAAACCTGGCCGACAAGGGCCTGTTCCTCTCCGGTCGCTCTGTGAGGGGTGACGGAAAACGGCCGGCGGTGGCAGGACCGAGCGCGTGGCGGCACGATCGGACGCGGATACCGTGGGTCATTTCTACCGGTGTCGTGGGGGCCCGAACGGGCCCGCGGGTGTGCTTATTTCGACCGGAATCGCCCGCACGGAAGCTGTGGTTCCCGCTGTCGCCCCTGGTCAGGGCCTGACGGTCTGCTGTGAGGCGCCCGTTTCCCCGTCCCTCGGCGCCCGCTCTGGGCCTGCTCGTCTCCGAACGGGCCCGAACAGGCAGGCCCTTGGGCCGGGGAGACAGGCCGTAGGGCCGGGGAGACGGGCCCTAGGTCCGCGGTCACTGCGGTTCCCCGGACGCGAGGGAGGAGACCTCGTCCGCGGTCAACTCCCTTTCGTAGACGTGCACATCGGCGATGTCGCCCTTCCAGAAGTCGACCGGACGTCCGCCGCTCTTGGCGCGCCCGATCACGAGGCTGCCCGGCTTCCTGGGCTGCGCGGACGCCTTCCGCTCACCGGCCAGTGCTCCGTCGACGTAGATCCTCATCGTCTTCTCGTCCTGGCTGTAGGTGCCGACGAGGTGGTACCAGCGGCCCGTCTCCGGCTTGCCGGTCTTCTCGGCGAGTGTCCGGGCGCCCGGGAAGCTGAAGGCGAACCGCTCGTCGGACGCGGAGTACTGGAGGAAGAAGGTGCTGATCCCCGGTCCGTCCTGGGAGACGGCCGTGCGGAAGCCCTGGTCCGTGGCGAGCCGCACCCGGGCGGCGACCGAGTAGTCCTTCTTGGCCGTGTCGATGACCGGCGTCCCGATGTCGGCGAAACCGTCGATGCCCGCCAGGCTGAGCGCGCCGCCGTTCGGGCCGTCCTGCGCCCACTGCGCACGGCCGTTGACCACGGCGTCGCGCTCACCGGCACGGGCCGTTCCCGACCCGTGCAGCGGCCACCAGCCGTCCCCTCGCAGCGATGCGGAGCCGTCGCCGCCACCGCCCTTCGACGGGCCGGGCTTTCCGCGGCCTGAGGCCTCTTCGTCGGTCGAGTCCCAGGTCACGACCTGGACGACGACGAAAGCCAGTGCTGCGGCCAGCACGGCGATCAAGGAAATGAGCGACCATCTACGCGTCATGATCTTCCCCGTAATGTGGAGCGGAACAAAGCTGTCCTCTGTGATCACGGACAGCTCCCCGCAACCGGTTCACCCCGGGAGGGGAATCGGCCGGATTCATCCCCCGGCACGGGTCGACCTCGCAGTGGCAGCCTCGCCCTCGCGAGCCTGACGGTCCTCGTCCACCGGCTGAATCCGAACGCCCGACTCCCGCCGTACGCGCGCGTGGTGGCCGTTTTCGCGAGAGCACGGAGCCGTACGGGGATGCGCACGGGCAGGACACGGCGGGCCACCGCCTTCCGCACAACAGTCCGGAACGAGGCGCCACAGGAAAGACTTTCACAGGTCAGCGCCCTCTTCGGACCCACGAGGCCGTCAACCGCATGACCCCGGTGTCCCGCCCCTGAGAGTGGGCCGCGCCCGGAGCGGCCGTACGGTGCCGTCCGCCGCCCTACGGTTCAGGGCATGGCTGAATCCGTAGCATCCGGTACGCCCGATGCGGCCGCGCGCCTTCCGCGCCCCGCGCTGGCTCGGCCCTCCCGGCTCGCCCGCGCCGAGCGCTTCGTGTGGCTCACCGCGCGGGTGCTCGAACAGCGCAGGTTCGCCCACCACTTCCTCGGCGGCTCCGCCGACGCCGTCGAGGAGGCGCTCTCCGCGTACCGCACCCAGGACGGCGGGTACGGCCACGCCCTGGAGCCCGATCTGCGGGGCCCGGTGAGCCAGCCGCTGCACACCGCGCACGCCCTGCGCGTACTCGACTCGATCGGGCGCTGCGGCGGCCGGCGCGTGGAGCGGGTGTGCGGCCACCTGTCGGAGCTGTCCACGCCGGACGGCGCCCTGCCCGCGATCCACCCGAGCCAGCGCGGCTATCCCGTGGCGCCGTTCGTGCCGGTCGTGGACGACCCGCCCAGCGACCTGCTCGCCACCGGCCCCGTGGTCGGCCTGCTGCACCGCAACGAGGTGTGGCACGCCTGGCTGTTCCGCGCCACGGACTACTGCTGGACCGCCGTCGAGTCGCTCACCACGTCCCACCCGTACGAGATCCAGGCCGCGGTGGCCTTCCTCGACGGGGCGCCCGACCGCTCCCGCGCGCAGGCCGCCGCGGACCGCCTCGGCCGGCTCGTACGGGAGCAGCGGCTCGCGGTGCTCGATCCACGGCAGCGCGACACGTACCCGGTGGCACCGGGCTACGCCCCGGGCGAGCACCACTTCCCGCACGACTACGCGCGCGTGCCGGAGTCCCTGGCCCGCGCCTGGTTCACCGACGAGGAACTGGGCCGCTCCCTGGACCACCTGGGGAGCGAGCAGCAGGACGACGGCGGCTGGCCGGTCAACTGGCGCCTGTGGGCGCCCGGTTCGGCCCTGGAGTGGCGCCCGGTCGTGACGATCGACGCCCTGCGCACCCTGCGGGCGTACGGGCGCGCGCTGAGCTGACGACGATCGGGCGGGCGGACGGACGGGGCGATACGTGAAAACGGGCACTACGCGTGCGTGGTGCCCGTTCTCGCGGCCTACGCGCGCGTGCTGCCCGCCCCGCGTACCGTCCGATGTCAGCCGAGCGCCCGCACCCCCGCGGTGACGACCACGGCAGCCCCGATGATCAACAGGAACGGGGCCCGCAGCAGGAAGGCCACACCGGCCGCGGCGAGACCCGCGGCCTTGGCGTCGAGGACGAGCTGCTGCCCCTCCGCGAACGTCTGCTGCGCCGTGAGGGCGGCCAGGAGCGCCACGGGCAGCAGCGCGGCCAGGCGTTGGACGAGGGGCCGCTCGAGGACTCCGGCGGGCACCAGGAGGCCGAGCAGCTTGACGGCGTAGCAGCCGACGACGGTCAGGGCGATGGCGAGCCAGATGTTCAACGGTCCTCCTTCTCACGGGCACGGATCTTGCGGCCCTCCACGACGAGCACGAGCGGCGCGGCAAGGGCGGCCACCAGGACGGGCACGCCCTCGGGCAGCACGGGGAGCAGCCCGAGGCCGAGGGCGACGGCGAGCAGCGCCACCGCGCGTTCCGTCGTGGAGCGCAGCATCGGCGCGAGCAGGGCGAGGAACGTGGCGGGTCCCGCCGCGTCCAGGCCCCATGCGTCGGTGTCGCCGATGGCCTCGGCGCCGAGACCGCCGAGCAGTGTGGTGAGGTTCCACAACACATAGAGGGTGAGACCGGTGACGGTGAACCCGATGCGGCGGGCGCGCCTGGTCGGCTGGGCCAGCGTCACGGCGGTGGTCTCGTCGATCACCCAGTGCGCGGCGAACGGCCTTACGAAGCGCGGAAGTTGCAGCAGTTGTGAGAGCCGCAACCCGTAGAACGCGTTCCGCACGCCCAGGAAGAAGGCCCCGGCCGCCGCCGTCACCGGATTGCCGCCACCGGCGAGCGCACCGACGAGCGCGAACTGAGAGGCGCCGGTGAAGACAAGAAGGCTCAGGGCGCAGGTCTGAAGAAGGCTGAGGCCGTTGCCGACGGAGGTCACACCGAAGGCGAAGCCGGAGAGCCCGACGGCCACGCCCACACCGAGCGCGTCCCGGACCACGGCGGAGTCCGGCTTCGGCGCGCTCTGGTCGGACGGGACGCCCTGGTCGCCGACGGGGTCGTCCCCGGGACGTATTGCTGCGGATGCTGTCTGTTCTGCCACGCCTAGGAACGTACGGTGAACGGCTCCGCCCGGTCTTGTACGTTCTTGCGCACCGCGCGGTGCCGGTCGATCGGCGACAAGGGGCCGGACCCGGGCGGCGGCTCGGGCACGGTCAGGGGCTCGGACGCGGGCGGAGGCCCGGGCGCGGGCGGAGGCCCGGCCTTCCCGGCCGTGTCGGGCGCGGGCGGAGGCCCTGCCTTCCGCGTCGGCTGGGGCGCGGTCAGCGGTAGGACCCCGCGCTCCCGGCGCTCGCGCTGGTACGCCCCCGGCGGCACCCCGACGATGCGCGTGAAGTGCCGGTTCAAGTGGGGCTGGTCGGTGAACCCCACGGCGGCCGCGGCGTCGGCGGGAGCGGTGCCGGCGTCGAGCAGCGCGCGGGCCCGCCGCACGCGCGCGTTGGTCAGCCAGGTGTGCGGAGGCATCCCGTACTGCTGCTTGAAGGCGCGCAGGAGCGCGAACGGGCTGGTGCCGAGTTCCGCGGCGAGCTCTTCGAGGGCGGGCGGTTCTGCCATCCGGGTCTCAAGGACGTCACGCGCGCGTGCGGCGTTGCGGAAGCCCGCGGAGCGCTGGGTGCGGGCGGGCAGCGAGCTGCCGTACCGGCGCAGCAGCCTGGCCACGAGGATCCGCAGCACGCTGTCGGCCGCGAGCGCGTTGCCCTCCTCGGCGGCCCGGTGCACCTCCCTGATCATCCGCGCGCCGTGCGGGTCGGCCACGTCGACCTCGGCGAAGCCGACGGTGCCGCGCAGGGCGGTCGTCTCGGCGGCGATCTCGGCGACGACCTCCGTGGAGGGGTACAGCGTGGCGTAGGCCCAGCCCTCGGGGACCCCGGCACGTGCCGAGTGCGGCACCTCGGGGTTGATCATCACGAGGCTGCCGGGGGCCGCGTGCACGGTGCGGTCGGGCAGCACGACGTCCTCGACGCCGCCGCTGACCGCTCCGAACACATAGCCCTCGTGGCTGTGCCGGGGGAAGGAGTGCCGGACGTACCGGGCGCGGAGCAGGTCGATGCCCGGCAGCTGCTCGTGCTGCCAGTACCTCGCCCACTCGTCCTCGCCCATCCCCATACCGGCATTCTCCCAAAGCGGCGGCGAGCCCTCCCGCGGCCGGGCGGCCGAACGCCCGAGCCGACCCGCGTTTCCCCAGGTCGGGGCGATTGTCAGTGGGGCGGTGCACGATGGGGAGCATGGCACGGACAGCGCTCGACTCGTTCTCCCCCGCGACCCGCAGCTGGTTCACGGGAGCCTTCTCCGCGCCCACATCCGCCCAGGAGGGCGCTTGGCGGGCGATCGGCGAGGGCTCGGACGTGCTGGTCGTCGCGCCGACGGGCTCGGGCAAGACCCTGGCCGCGTTCCTCTCCGCGCTCGACGGCCTCGCGAGCACGCCGCCGCCCGCGGACCCGAAGAAGCGCTGCCGCGTCCTGTACGTGTCCCCGCTCAAGGCCCTCGCGGTGGACGTGGAGCGCAACCTCCGCTCGCCGCTGACCGGCATCCGGCAGGAGTCCGTGCGCCTCGGCCGGCCCGAGCCCGAGGTGAAGGTCGGCATCCGCTCGGGCGACACCCCGGCCGCCGAGCGCCGCTCCCTCGCCACGAAGCCGCCGGACATCCTCATCACCACGCCCGAGTCGCTGTTCCTGATGCTGACGTCGTCCACGCGCGAGGCCCTCACCGGCATCGAGACGGTCATCCTGGACGAGGTGCACGCCGTCGCGGGCACCAAGCGCGGCGCCCACCTGTCGCTCTCCCTGGAGCGGCTCGACGAACTGCTGCCGCGCCCCGCCCGCCGCATCGGCCTGTCGGCGACGGTGCGCCCGGTGGACGAGGTCGCGCGCTATCTCTCCCCGCAGCGCCGGGTGGAGATCGTGCAGCCGCCGTCGGGCAAGGAGTTCGACCTGTCGGTGGTCGTCCCGGTCGAGGATCTGGGCGAGTTGGGCGGCTCCCCGGCGAGCGACGCGGACGACGCGCAGGGGGAGCGCCCCTCGATCTGGCCGCATGTGGAGGAGCGCATCGCCGACCTGGTGCAGGCACATCGGTCGACGATCGTGTTCGCCAACTCCCGCCGCCTGGCGGAGCGCCTGTGCAACCGCCTCAACGAGATCGCGTACGAGCGGGCCACCGGCGAGCCGCTGCCCGAGGACCACTCGCCCGCCGAGCTGATGGCGGAGTCCGGTGCGGCCAAGGGCGCCCCGCCGGTCCTCGCGCGCGCCCACCACGGGTCGGTGTCCAAGGAGCAGCGCGCCCTCGTCGAGGAGGACCTGAAGGCGGGCAGGCTCCCCGCCGTGGTCGCCACGTCGAGCCTGGAGCTGGGCATCGACATGGGCGCGGTCGACCTCGTCGTGCAGGTCGAGTCGCCGCCGTCGGTCGCCTCGGGCCTGCAGCGCGTGGGCCGCGCCGGACACCAGGTGGGGGCGGTCTCCACGGGCGTGGTGTTCCCGAAGTACCGAGGGGACCTGGTGCAGTCCGCGGTCGTCACCGAGCGGATGCGGTCCGGCGCCATCGAGTCGCTGCGCGTCCCGGCCAACCCGCTGGACGTCCTGGCCCAACAGCTGGTCGCCATGGTCGCGTTGGACACCTGGCAGGTGGACGACCTGCTGGCGACGGTGCGCCGCGCGGCGCCGTTCGCGGCCCTGCCCGAGTCGGCGTTCACGGCCGTCCTGGACATGCTCGCCGGGCGCTATCCCTCGGACGCCTTCGCCGAGCTGCGCCCGCGCGTGGTGTGGGACCGGGTGGCGGGCACGGTCACAGGACGCCCGGGGGCGCAGCGCCTGGCGGTCACGTCGGGCGGCACGATCCCGGACCGCGGCCTGTTCGGGGTGTTCCTCGCCGGTTCGGACCCCAAGAAGGGCGGCGGCCGCGTCGGCGAGCTCGACGAGGAGATGGTGTACGAGTCCCGCGTCGGGGACGTCTTCACCCTCGGCACGAGCTCCTGGCGCATCGAGGACATCACCCGGGACCGCGTCCTGGTCTCCCCCGCCCCCGGAGTGCCGGGCCGGCTGCCGTTCTGGAAGGGCGACCAGCTGGGCCGTCCGCTCGAACTGGGCCGCGCGCTCGGCGCGTTCCTGCGCGAGATCGGCGCCCTCACCGAGGAGGAGGCCCACCACCGCCTGGCCGAGGCGGGCCTGGACCGCTGGGCCGCCGAGAACGTCCTGTCGTATCTGGAAGAGCAGCGCAAGGCCTGCGGCCACGTGCCCGACGACCGCACGATCGTGGTGGAGCGCTTCCGCGACGAGCTGGGTGACTGGCGGATCGTCGTCCACTCCCCCTTCGGCGCCCAGGTGCACGCCCCGTGGGCGCTCGCCCTCGGCGCCAAGCTCACCGAGCGCTTCGGCATGGACGCCCAGGCCATGCACGCCGACGACGGCCTGGTCCTGCGCCTGCCCGACGCCGACCTGATGAGCCTCGACCTGCTCGACCAGGACCCGGCCAAACCCGGCCTGGAGTACGACGACGAGCAGGCACCGGTGAGCGCCGCGGACGTCGCCTTCGACAAGGGCGAGATCGACCAGGTCGTCACGGACCAGGTGGGCGGCTCGGCCCTGTTCGCCTCCCGGTTCCGGGAGTGCGCCGCCCGCGCGCTGCTGCTGCCGCGCCGCAGCCCCGGCAAGCGCACACCCCTGTGGCAGCAGCGCCAGCGCGCCGCCCAACTCCTGGAAGTGGCCAGCGAGTTCGGCTCGTTCCCGATCGTCCTCGAAGCGGTGCGCGAATGCCTCCAGGACGTCTTCGACGTACCGGGCCTGGTCGAGCTGATGGGGGACATCGAGTCCCGCCGCGTCCGCCTGGTCGAGGTCACCACACCGGAGCCCTCCCCCTTCGCCCGCTCCCTGCTCTTCGGTTACGTGGCGCAGTTCCTGTACGAGGGCGACTCCCCGCTCGCCGAACGCCGCGCCGCCGCCCTCTCCCTGGACTCGCGGCTCCTGGCCGAGCTGCTCGGCCAGGCGGAGCTCCGCGAGCTGCTCGACGCGGACGTCCTCACCGAGCTCGAACGCGAGCTGCAGTGGCTCACCGACGACCGCCGCATCAAGGACGTGGAGGGCGTCGCCGACCTGCTCCGCCTCCTCGGCCCGCTCACCGACGCCGAGTTGGCGCTGCGCGGCGCCGAACCCCACTGGGCGGAGGAGCTGGCCGGCGCCCGCCGCGCCATCCGGGTCCGTATCGCGGGCACCGGCCACTGGGCGGCGGTCGAGGACGCGGGCCGCCTGCGCGACGCGCTCGGCACGGCCCTGCCGGTGGGTGTCCCGGAGGCCTTCACCGAGCCGGTCAAGGACCCCCTGGGCGACCTCCTCGCGCGGTTCGCACGCACGCACGGCCCGTTCACCTCCGCCGCGGCCGCCGCCCGCTTCGGCCTCGGCGCCGCCGTCACGGACGGCGCGCTGCACCGACTCGCGGCGGGCGGACGGGTCGTCCAGGGCGAGTTTCACCCTGCGGGCATCGGCCAGGAGTGGTGTGACGCCACGGTCCTGCGCAGGCTCCGCCGCCGCTCCCTCGCCGCGCTCCGGCACGAACTGGAGCCGGTGCCACCGGCCGCGCTCGCCGGCTTCCTGCCCCAGTGGCAGCACGTGGGCAGTCACGGCCTGCGCGGGATCGACGGTTTGGTGCGCGCCATCGAGCAGTTGCAGGGCGCCTCGGTCCCCGCGTCCGCCCTGGAGAAGCTGATCCTGCCGTCCCGCGTGCGCGACTACATCCCGGCGCTCCTTGACGAACTCACCACCACGGGCGAGGTGTTGTGGGCCGGCGCGGGCGCCCTGCCCGGCAAGGACGGCTGGGTCTCCCTCTACCTCGCCGATACCGCGCCCCTGCTGCTCCCCGAACCGCACCCCTTGGAGATCACGGCCCTGCAGGAGTCCGTCCTGACCGCCCTCTCCGGTGGGTACGGACTGTTCTTCCGCCAGATCGCCGACCAGGTCCGCGCCACCACGCACCCCGAAGCCACCGATCCGGAACTGGCGGACGCCATCTGGGAGTTGGCCTGGTCGGGTCGGCTCACCAACGACACCCTCGCCCCCATGCGCTCCCTCCTCGGCTCCGGCCGCACCGCGGGCTCCACGGCACACCGCGCCCGACGCAACGTCCCGCGCGGGCGGTACGGCTCGCTCACAGCCGCCGCCCGCACCGGCGCCCGCCCGGTCTCCCGCACCGGCCCGCCCACGGTCGCGGGCCGCTGGTCGCTGCTCCCCGGCCACGAGCCCGACGCGACCCGGCGCGCGCACGCCCTGGCCCGCACGCTCCTGGACCGGCACGGCGTCGTGACGCGCGGCGCGGTCGGCGCCGAGGGCGTGGAGGGCGGCTTCTCCGCGACGTACCGCGTCCTGTCGGCGTTCGAGGACAGCGGGCAGGCGCGGCGCGGGTACGTGGTGGAGGGCCTGGGCGCCGCACAGTTCGCGATGGACGGCGCGGTGGACCGGCTGCGTGCGGCCGCCAACGCCCGCGACCGCGGCGACGCTCCCGCGGGCACCGAGCGCGCGGTCGTCCTGGCCGCCGCCGACCCCGCCAACGCGTACGGCGCGGCACTCGCCTGGCCCGAGCCACCCACCGGCGCGGGCCACAAACCGGGCCGCAAGGCAGGCTCGCTGGTCGTCCTGGTGGACGGCGAGCTCACGCTGTACATGGAGCGCGGCGGCAAGACCCTGCTCGCCTGGCCCACCGACCCGGAAGACCCCGCCTCCCTCGACGACTCCAGACTTCACGCGGCCACGGAAGCCCTCGCCTCGGCCGCCCGCGCGGGCGCCTTGGGCACGGTCACCGTGGAGCGGATCAACGGGACGGCGGCCCTCACCTCCCCCCACGGCCCCCTCCTGGAGGCCGCAGGTTTCATCGCCACCCCAAGAGGCCTCCGCCTCCGCGCCTGACACCACTCGCCGCCCACCATCAGCCGCCCACCGCCCACCAACAGCCACCCACCACCCCATCCCCTGGATGATGACGACATGCCCGAAGGAGACACGGTCCACCAGGCGGCCCGCCGACTGCACAGTGCACTCGCCGGCGAGGTCCTCACCCGCTCCGACCTGCGCGTCCCCCAATACGCCACCGCAGACCTCACCGGCCGCACGGTCCTGGACGTCACCCCGCGCGGCAAGCACCTGCTGACCCGCATCGAGGGCGGCCTCACCCTGCACTCGCACCTCCGGATGGACGGCTCGTGGAAGGTGTACGCAGCGGGCGAGCGCTGGCGCGGCGGCCCCGCCCACCAGATCCGCGCCATCCTCGGCAACGACCACCACACAGCCGTCGGGTACCGCCTCCCCGTACTGGAACTCCTGCGCACCACCGACGAGAGCCGCGCGGTCGGCCACCTGGGCCCCGACCTGCTCGGCCCCGACTGGGATCCGGACCAGGCCGTGCGCAACCTCCTCGCGGACCCGGCCCGCCCCCTCGGCGACGCCCTGCTCGACCAGCGCAACCTCGCGGGCATCGGCAATGTCTACAAATCGGAGCTCTGCTTCCTGGCCCGCGCCACGCCCTGGCTCCCGGTCGGCGAGCTGCCCGAGGACGTCCCCGTACGCCTGGTGGCCGCGGCGAAGCGGCTCCTGGAGGCCAACCTCGACCGCCCGGACCGCTCCACCACGGGCCGCCGCGACCAGCGCCTTTACGTGTACGGCCGCGCCCCGCGCCCCTGCCTGCGCTGCGGCACCCCGGTGCGCTCGGCCGAACAGGGCGGCGAGAACAACAACCGCGACCGCGTCACCTACTGGTGCGCCACCTGCCAACAGGGCCCCACCCCGGCGCACACCTCCACCACGCAGCCCCACCCCACCAATTGACGCTCCGTCAGATCCTTCGTACCGTCCGACCATGCCGACCTCCGTGCGCACCGCCCAGGACCTGACCGGCCGTACCGCGTTCGTCACGGGCGCCGCGAGCGGAATCGGACGCGCGAGTGCCGTACTGCTCGCCGAAGCAGGCGCCGTCGTGCACTGCGCGGACCGCGACGCCCAGGGCCTGCACGAGACGGCCACCGCCATCAAGAACGCGGGCGGCACGGCCCGTACGCACACGCTCGACGTCTCCGACCGCGCGCAGGTGGAGACGGCGATCAGGACGGCGCAGCAGGAGGACGGCCTGGACGTACTGGCGGCCGTGGCCGGCATCATGCACAGCAGCCCCGTCCTGGAGACCACGGACGCAGACCTGGACCGGGTCCTGGCCATCAACTTCAAGGGCGTTCTGTACGCGTGCCAGGCAGCGGCCCGAGCCATGATCGACGCGGGCCGACCGGGCTCGATCGTCACGATGGCCTCGGGCGCCGTCGACACGGGCGGCCCCGGACTCCTCTGCTACGGCGCCGCCAAGGCCGCGGTCGTCCAGCTCACCAAGACCCTGGCCACCGAGGTCGGCCGGCACGGCATCCGCGTCAACGCCGTCGCACCGGGCTGGATCCGTACGCCCATGACCGAGCGGCGCAACAACGACGAGGAGCAGCTGCACACCGAGGCGCTGATGTCCCGGATGTCGCCGCTCGGCCGGGTCGGTACGCCCGAGGACGTGGCGCACGCCGTGCTGCATCTGGCCTCGGACGCGGCGGCGTTCACGACGGGCCAGATCCTCCGCCCGAACGGCGGCGTCGCCATGCCCTGGTGACCGCCCGCCTGACGTCGCCGCGCAGCCGACCCGCCTCGGCACGCCAGTGCCCGGCCTCGGCCCGCCAGCACGCGGCTTCCTGCCGCGCCCGCCGGCGCGCGCTCACCGCGCGCGTGAACGGCACGGAGTGCACCGGCAGCACGCTCAGCCCCCACCCACCGGCGAAGACCGCACCCTCCACGACTCCCGTACGGCCCGGCGCGAGCACGAGCCGCAGGGCGGCCCACCACCACGCCGCCCCGAGCACCAGCGCCACGGCAACGAGGACCGCACCGCGCAGCGACCTCGCTCCCGCTTCCCGCCCGAGCCACGTCATGGCAGCCTCCTCCGGCCGATGCCGTACCCGCCGCGCGATCACTCGACGGGACGGCGCGCAGGAGACATCAGAAGCATCAGAAGCACAGCAACCCCCCACAAGAACAACGGCGTTCAGCGGCGAACCCGGCCCATCCGGCCGCGGCCCCGCGACCAGCGGCTGACCCGGGACACCCGGGGCACCCGGGACGCCCGGGGAACCCGCCCTCTCGACCTCACCTGTTCTCCGCCTGGAACATCCAGTGATGCTTCTCCAGGTCGGCCGTGATGCCGATGAAGATGTCCTGGCTGACGGGGTCGGCCTCACCAGTCGCGTCGATCCGCTCCCGCATCCGCCCGATCACCGCGCCGAGCGCGTCCACGAGCGTCTGCACGGCGTCCGCGTCCTTGACCCAGCCGTCCGGCACGTCACCGATCCCGCTGCTCTGCGCCACCGTCGCCGACCTGCCGTCCGGCGAGACCCCGAGCGTGGCCGCCCGCTCCGCGACGGTGTCGGAGTGCAGCCGCGCAGTGTCGACGACCTCGTCGAGCTGCAGGTGTACGGAGCGGAACCGGGGGCCGACGACATTCCAGTGCACCTGCTTGGCGACCAGCGACAGATCCACCAGGTCGACCAGGGCGCCCTGCAAGGCTTCGCCGACCGTCTTCAGGTCGGCGTCGGACAACGGGCTCTTCACGACGTACATGCGTGTCCTCCCAGAGGAATCGATGGCACTCGATGGCAGGCGGCCGTCCCCCTCAACCATCCCACAGAGCCCCAAACCCGGGCACTTCGAAGCGAATACCGAGACTCCCCCACAGAGAACGACATCCCACAGAGCACGACTCCCCCACCGAGCACGGCCTCCCCACACAGCACGACGAAGGCCCCGACCGGACAGATCCGGTCGGGGCCTTCGAAGAAGACAGGAGTTCACGCGCTGAGGCCGGAAGAGAAGCCCCAGCCCTGGATCACCCTCAGGCCGCTACGACATCCACAGCTTCCGCGGGTGCCTTGATCGTCACGCGCTCGGGTGGCACACCCGTCACGGACACCGAATTGAGCATGGGACGCACTCCGGCAGGCACAGCAGGCACCGGTTCGCGAACCGGCGCGGACTCGCCCGCGGCAGCCGACTCGGCCAGCTCGGCGAGGGAGAGCTCATCGCTCACTTCCCGCATGAGCTCGGACATCCGTACGTCAAGCGCGTCGCAGATCGCGGAGAGCAGCTCGGAGGAAGCCTCCTTCTGCCCCCGCTCCACCTCGGAGAGATAGCCGAGCGAGACTCGGGCGGACGAGGAGACTTCGCGCAGAGTACGGCCCTGGCGCTGGCGCTGCCGACGCAGCACGTCACCCAGCAGGCGACGGAGCAGAATCATCGGTGGCTCCCTCCTCGGACCGCGTAGCCGCATCCTTCACGCCCCACCGTACCGCCTTGCGCGACGGCCGTGCGGGGAGCGATGTCGTGTTCACTCAGGGCTGCAAACATCAATTCCCCCCGTTCTGTTCCGTATCCTGTGCCCGCTCGTTCGCGATGAGTTCGTCTGCGAGCAGGTCGAGCACGCTCCGTACACTCTCTCTACGGATTTCCGAACGATCGCCGTTCAACCGCAGCGCGACGACTTTGCCGGATACGTCTCCGTCCCGGTGGCCGGGACCGATCACTGCGACATACACCGTTCCGACGGGTTTTCCGTCCTGTGGCTTGGGGCCGGCGACCCCGGTGGTGGCGATCCCCCAGTCCGCGCCGAGCGCCTCGCGCACCCCCCGCGCCATCTGCCGCGCCACGTCGGGATCGACCGCTCCGCGCTCGGCCAGAAGGGCTCCGTCGACACCGAGCACACCCTGCTTGAGTTCCGTCGCGTACGCCGTCACGGAACCGCGGAACGAAGCCGATGCACCCGGCACGGAAGTGAGCTCCGCGGCGACAAGTCCGCCGGTCAGAGACTCAGCGACAGCCAGGGTCCGGCCGCGCCGGGCGAGCAGCCCCAGCACCTCGGCCGCCCTGGAGTCGGTCACGCCGCGTGCTCCTCGGCGGCCTGTCCCTGGCGTCGAAGGACGATCGCCTGCCGGATGTAGTCGAGGCCGGTGGCCACGGTCAGGACGACCGCGAGGGCCATCACCCAGAACCGCAGCGTCGCGAGCGGCCCGGTCAGTGCGAGGACGTACATCCCGACCGCGATGCCCTGCGAGAGCGTCTTCAGCTTGCCGCCGCGACTGGCCGGAATCACGCCGTAGCGGATCACCCAGAAGCGCAGCAGCGTGATGCCGAGTTCCCGGCCGAGGATCACGCCGGTCACCCACCACGGCAGATCGCCGAGCCAGGAGAGACAGATCAGTGCGGCGCCCATGATCGCCTTGTCCGCGATCGGATCGGCGATCTTCCCGAAGTCGGTGACGAGGTTGTACGTACGCGCCAGGTGCCCGTCGAAGACGTCGGTGATCATGGCGATGGCGAACGCGGCCCAGGCGAACGCGCGCCAGGCCGGGTCGTACCCGCCCTCGGCGAGCATCAGCGCGACGAAGACCGGCACGAGCACGAGCCGCACCATCGTCAGGATGTTCGCGATGTTCCACAGGCTGGCCTGATTGACGGCCGCAGCCCCCAGCTTGCCGCCGGGTGCCGGCTGCCGGCCGGTGCCACCCGCCGCCGATGCCGGGACTCCGGTCATCTGCCCGCCTCCTCAGAAACCCGCTCCACCACCAGGTCGACACCCAGAGTTCCGACCACCTTCGCCTCGACCATACGACCGACAGTCAAGCCCGCACCGTCCGCGAACACCACCTGGCCGTCCGTCTCGGGCGCCTGGTGCGCGGCCCGGCCGAAGGCGCCGTCCTCGCCGTCAAGCGACTCCACCAGGACGCTCAGCGTCTGGCCGACGCGCTCCTCGGCCCGCTGCGCCGTCAGCTCCTCGGCCAGCTGCGAGATCCGCGCGAGCCGCTCGGCGACGACGTCCTCGTCCAGCTTGTTCTCGTACGTGGCGGCCTCGGTGCCGTCCTCGTCGGAGTACCCGAAGACGCCGATCGCGTCCAGGCGCGCCCCGTTCAGGAAGCGCTCCAGCTCGGCCACGTCCTCCTCGGTCTCGCCGGGGAAGCCCACGATGAAGTTGGACCGGGCACCGGCCTGCGGGGCCTTGCTCCGGATCTGGTCGAGCAGCTCCAGGAACCGGTCGGTGTCGCCGAAGCGCCGCATCGCGCGCAGCACGCCGGGCGCGGAGTGCTGGAAGGACAGGTCGAAGTAGGGCGCGACCTTCGGGGTCGAGGTCAGCACGTCGATGAGGCCGGGCCGCATCTCGGCGGGCTGGAGGTAGCTGACCCGCACACGCTCGATCCCGTCGACCTCGGCGAGCTCGGGCAGCAGCGACTCGAGCAGCCGGATGTCCCCGAGGTCCTTGCCGTACGAGGTGTTGTTCTCGGAGACCAGCATGATCTCCTTGACGCCCTGCTCGGCGAGCCAGCGCGTCTCGTTGAGTACGTCGCTGGGGCGTCGCGAGATGAATGAGCCGCGGAAGGACGGGATCGCGCAGAACGAGCAGCGGCGGTCACAGCCGGAGGCGAGCTTCACCGAGGCCACCGGCGAGCTGCCCATGCGGCGGCGCAGCGGGGCGCGCGGACCGGACGCCGGAGCCAGTCCTTCCGGCAGGTCTGCGGGCTCGTTCTCGGGCGCCTGGGCGTGCCCGGGCAGCGCCACATCATCGGCGCCGGACTGGCGCTCGACGGGGCTCAGCGGCAGCAGCTTGCGGCGGTCGCGCGGGGCGTGCGCCTCCACGTTGCCGCCGCTGAGGATGGTGTTCAGGCGGCCGGAGATGTCGGAGTAGTCGTCGAAACCGAGCACGCCGTCGGCCTCGGGCAGGGCGTCGGCGAGCTCCTTGCCGTACCGCTCGGCCATGCAGCCCACGGCCACGACGGCCTGGGTCCTGCCGTGATCCTTGAGGTCATTGGCTTCGAGCAGGGCGTCGACGGAGTCCTTCTTGGCGGCGTCGACGAATCCGCAGGTGTTGACCACGGCTACATCGGCGTCCGAGGCGTCCTCGACGAGTTGCCAGCCGTCCGCCTCCAAGCGGCCTGCGAGTTCCTCCGAGTCCACCTCGTTACGGGCGCAGCCAAGAGTGACGAGAGCGACGGTACGGCGTTCGGGCATGGGGTCAAGCGTACTTCGTCCCCACCGGCCGCCCTGCCGCGAGGTTCCCGGCGGTACGCGAGCGGCCCTGCGGCAAGCGCGAGGCCCGGTCCCCAAGGGGAACCGGGCCTCGCGGCGGCGTCCGGGGTCAGCCGACCTCGGGCGCTCCGCCGTTGTCACCGCGGGTGTACGACAGGCGCTCGACCTGGCCGGGCTTGAACTCGTCCTTGACCTCCTTGCCGTTGACGAAGAGCTTGATCGCTCCTGCGTCACCGAGCACGAGGTCGATCTTCTGCTTGTCCGTGAAGGACTTGGACTGGCCCTCCTCGAGCAGGCCGTCGAACATGATCGCGCCGTTGTGGTCCTTCGCCGAGATCCAGCTGCGGCCGTCGTCGGCGGTGACCATCACGGTGACCTTGTCCTTCGGGGCGCCCGCGATCGCGCTGTCCGTCGGGTCCGGCTTGGGGTCGGGCTTGTTGGGGGCGGGCTTCGACTCGGTGTCGCCGCTCGACGGGGAGCCCTCGGCGACCGGGTTCTTCGAACCCTGGCCGTCGCCCCCGCCGTTGAACAGCGTGAAGCCGACGAAGCCGATCACCGCGACGATGGCGGCGACCATGGCCGCGGTCCAGTTGGGCCGCCGCGGTTCGGCCCGGATGCGCTCGGCCTCGAAGAGCGGTGCGGCGGGCGTGGGCTCGGGCCGGCCGCCGTGTTCGGCGTCGTACTGCGCTACCAGTGGTTCGGGGTCGACGCCCACGGCGCGTGCGAGGGTGCGGATGTGGCCGCGCGCGTACACATCGCCGCCGCAGCGGGAGAAGTCCTCCTGCTCGATGGCGTGCACGATCGGGACGCGCACCCGCGTCGCCGCGCTGACTTCTTCGACGGTGCGGCCCGCGTCGATTCTCGCCTGCTGGAGGGCACGGCCGACCGAAGGCCGGTCGTCTTCGTGGATCGAAGGACGGTCTTCTTCAGGAGAGTTGCCGATGGACACGAGGGCGCCTTTCGAGCGTGCAGCCACCTGCTGGACGTTCAGTCTAGGGGGGTTACGAAAGGGTGGGGCAAGCGGGCGGATGCAGTTTGTACGCCATTCGTACGCGATCGGTACGGCCGGTCTCACCAGTGACGAACCGCCGGTAAGGCATCCTTCCGTCTCCCCTCCGACTCTTTCCAACTTGACGTACGGGAAAGGGAAACGGTTGCCTGCCGAATCCTTTCAGTGGAGTCTCGGCTGACGGGTTACTACGGTTGAGCCTCCCCGCGGATCACGGCGAGCACTCCATCCAGTTCGTCAGGCTTCACAAGAACGTCACGCGCCTTGGATCCCTCGCTGGGCCCGACGATGTTCCGCGACTCCATGAGGTCCATCAGGCGGCCCGCCTTCGCGAAGCCCACGCGGAGCTTGCGCTGCAGCATCGAGGTCGACCCGAACTGGGTGGAGACGACCAGCTCGGCCGCCTGGCAGAGCAGGTCGAGGTCGTCGCCGATGTCCTCGTCGATCTCTTTCTTCTGCTTGGTGCCGACGGTGACGTCCTCGCGGAAGACCGGCGCCATCTGATCCTTGCAGTGCTGCACGACCGCGGCGACCTCGGCTTCGGTGACGAAGGCGCCCTGCATCCGCGTCGGCTTGTTCGCCCCCATCGGCAGGAAGAGTCCGTCGCCCTTGCCGATCAGCTTCTCGGCGCCGGGCTGGTCGAGGATGACGCGGCTGTCGGCGAGCGAGGAGGTGGCGAAGGCGAGACGGGACGGCACGTTGGCCTTGATCAGACCGGTGACGACATCGACGGAGGGCCGCTGGGTGGCGAGCACCAGGTGGATGCCGGCGGCCCGCGCGAGCTGCGTGATCCGCACGATCGCGTCCTCGACGTCCCGCGGCGCCACCATCATCAGGTCGGCGAGCTCGTCCACGATCACCAGGAGGTACGGGTACGGCTGCAGCTCGCGCTCACTGCCCGCGGGCGGCTCCACCTTGCCGTTGCGGACGGCCTCGTTGAAGTCGTCGATGTGCCGGAAGCCGTACGCCGCGAGGTCGTCGTAGCGCAGATCCATCTCTCGTACGACCCACTGCAGCGCCTCGGCGGCCCGCTTCGGGTTGGTGATGATCGGGGTGATCAGGTGCGGGATGCCCTCGTACGCGGTGAGCTCCACGCGCTTGGGGTCGACCAGGACCATCCGGACGTCCTCGGGCGTCGCGCGGACCATGATCGAGGTGATCAGGCAGTTGATGCAGGAGGACTTTCCGGAGCCGGTGGCGCCGGCGACGAGGATGTGCGGCATCTTCGCCATGTTCGCCATGACATAGCCGCCCTCGACGTCCTTGCCGAGTGCGACCAGCATCGGGTGGTCGTCCTCGGCGGCGTCGGCGAGGCGCAGCACGTCCCCGAGGTTGACCATCTCGCGGTCGGTGTTGGGGATTTCGATACCGACGGCGGACTTGCCGGGGATGGGGCTGATGATCCGCACGTCCGGCGAGGCCACGGCGTACGCGATGTTCTTCGTCAGGGCCGTGATCTTCTCGACCTTCACGGCGGGGCCGAGCTCGACCTCGTACCGCGTGACGGTCGGGCCGCGGGTGAAGCCGGTGACGGCCGCGTCGACCTTGAACTCGGTGAAGACCGTGGACAGCGACTCCACCACCGCGTCGTTGGCGGCGCTGCGGGACTTGCCGGGGCCGCCGCGGGTCAGCAGGTCGAGGGAGGGCAGTGCGTACGTGATGTCGCCGGAGAGCTGCAACTGCTCGGCGCGCGGCGGCAGATCGCGGGGCGCCGCGGGGGACGACTTGGTGAGGTCGGGGACGGAGCGCTCGCCGGTGTCGGAGTCCTCGGGTACGGGCTTCCGCTCCGTGCGGCGGGCCGTCGGGACCGGCGTCGGCGTGGTCTCCTCGGGGCGCTCGGCGGGTGAGACGCCCTGGGTGAGGTCGGCGACGAGCGGCGAGGGCGGCATGCCGTGCAGGACCGCGCCGTCGAGTGCGGCGGCGGCAGCGGCGGCCACGTCCACGGCGTCCATCGGCTTGTCGAAGTCGGGCTGCGCGCTGGGGCGTCGGGGCCGTCGGCTGCGCTTGCTGAGCGCCTCTTCCTCGGCGTGGTCGGGGTCGTACGCGTCCGGCGGGCTCTGGCGGCCGCGGCGCTTCGACTTGGCGGGCAGGGACTCGCGCCACTGCTCGTCGTAGCGCGCGTCGTCCGCGGTGAACTGCTCGGCGGCGGGCTCGGGTTGGACGATGCCCAGCGTCTCGCCGAGCTGGCGCAGCCGCTGCGGAATGGCGTTCACGGGCGTCGCGGTGACGACGAGCAGGCCGAAGACGGTGAGCAGCACGAGCAGCGGTACGGCGAGGACCTCGCCCATCGCGAAGACCAGTGGCCGGGAGACACCCCAGCCGATCAGCCCGCCCGCGTCCCTTATGGCCTCGATGCCCTCGCCGCGCCCCGGCGACCCGCAGGCCATGTGGACCTGCCCGAGCACGCCGATGACGAGCGCGGACAGGCCGATGACGATCCGCCCGTTGGCGTCGGGCTTCTCGGGGTGGCGGATGAGGCGTACGGCGATGGCGCCGAGCAGCAGCGGTACGAGCAGGTCGAGCCGGCCGAAGGCGCCGGTGACGAGCATCTCGACGAGGTCGCCGACGGGGCCGCGCAGGTTCGACCAGGTGCCGGCCGCGCAGATCAGGGCGAGGCCGAGCAGCAGCAGCGCGAGCCCGTCCTTGCGGTGGGCCGGGTCGAGTCCCTTCGCTCCGCGCCCTATGCCGCGGAACATGGCTCCGACGGCGTGGGCGAGGCCGAGCCAGCAGGCGCGCGCGAACTTGTACACGCCGCCGGTGGGGTTGGGGGCCGGCTTCGGTGCGGGCTTCTTCGCCGCCGCCTTCCTGGCGGGAGCCTTCTTCGCGGGCGCCTTCTTCGCCACGGCCTTCTTAGCCGGAGCCTTCTTGGGGGCGGCCGCCTTCTTCGCGGGCGCCTTCTTGGCTGCGGACGGACGTGAGGCCATGAGGGTGAGGTTACCTGCGCGGGCCACGGCGGACACGTGTGCCCACCGCTTCACCCGTCCGTGTCGCCCTTGCGGGGTCCGGCGACTGACATGTCCTCAGCGGCCGGTCCGCTTCCGTCAGTTCTGCGTGGGCAGCGTGGGCGCACCGCTGTCGGCGCCGGGCTCGAGGGCGTCAAGTGCCCTGCGCAGGCCGGTGAGTTTGCGCTCCAGGTGGGCGGCGGTGGCGACGGCGGCGGCATCCGCCGAGTCGTCGTCGAGCTGCTTGGAGAGCGCCTCCGCCTGCTCCTCGACCGCGGCGAGGCGGGCGGAGAGCTCTGCGAGGAGCCCGGTGGACTCCTGGGCCTCGCCGACGGCGGTCTTGCCGCCGCCCTCCAGCTGGAGGCGCAGCAGGGCGGCCTGCTCGCGGAGTTGGCAGTTCTTCATGTACAGCTCGACGAACACCGAGACCTTGGCGCGCAGCACCCACGGGTCGAAGGGCTTCGAGATGTAGTCCACCGCGCCCGCCGCGTATCCGCGGAAGGTGTGGTGGGGGCCGTGGTTGATGGCCGTGAGGAAGATGATCGGGATGTCCCGGGTCCGCTCGCGGCGCTTGATGTGCGCGGCGGTCTCGAAGCCGTCCATGCCCGGCATCTGGACGTCGAGCAGGATGACCGCGAAGTCGTCCGTGAGCAGTGCCTTGAGCGCTTCCTCCCCGGACGATGCCCGCACCAGCGTCTGATCGAGCGCGGAGAGGATGGCCTCCAGCGCAAGCAGATTCTCCGGCCGGTCATCGACCAGGAGGATCTTGGCCTTCTGCACCATGGCCCGTCCTCCTCGTCCCGGCTGAGCACCGGTCGCCGCCCCAGGGGACGACTCCGTCTCGCCGCCCGTCCTTGTGCCGGTCATGGTAACTGCACCCCACTCGTCGCCACACCCTGTCACCGCGATGTCACTGTGCCCGTAGCAGAAACGGCGCGGGAACCGGGAAAGTTCCCCGATCCCCGCAGCCTTACACGGAATCGGCCACGTTCAGTCAGCAACTACGCCTGGCCTGTCCGCGAATACGTCATGACATGTCACTCTCCGCTCATCCACTGCTCCATGACCGAAAGAAGATGATCCGGGTCGACCGGCTTCGTCACGTAGTCGGACGCACCGGACTGGATGGCCTTCTCCCGGTCGCCCTTCATCGCCTTCGCGGTGAGCGCGATGATCGGCAGCCCGGCGAACTGCGGCATCCTGCGGATCGCCGTCGTCGTCGCGTAGCCGTCCATCTCCGGCATCATGATGTCCATCAGGACCAGCGTCGTGTCGTCGTGCTGCTCCAGGACCTCGATGCCCTCCCGGCCGTTCTCCGCGTACAGCACCGACAGGCCGTACTGCTCGAGGACGCTCGTCAGCGCGAACACATTGCGGATGTCGTCGTCGACGATCAGGACCTTCTCGCCGCCGAAGTGGAACGTCGGGCGCGCGCTCTCCTCCGGCTCGTCCGCGGGCCACTGCTCGGGCGAGGACTGCGGTGCGGCGGCCGAGGACGATGCGGACGCGGAGGACGCCGAGGGGGCCGGCTGGCCGGGCAGTGCGGGGCGCTGCTCCGGGGCCTGCACGCTGCGCCTGCGCCGCCGGAACAACGTCCCGGAGGTCGCCGTCGGCGCCTGCGCCTGCGGCTGCACGGCCGGCTCGGGCGCGCTCTCCTCCACCACGGGAGCCTCGTCCTCCTCCGGCGCCGCGGGCAGCGCCTGAGCCATGGACGCCATCCCGGCCGGCAGGACCGGCGGCAGCTGCGAGTAGCCCTGCGGCGGCAGCTCGCTCGGGTGCAGCGGCAGGTACAGCGTGAACGTCGAACCACGGCCCGGCTCGCTCGCCGCGTGGATCTCGCCGCCGAGCAGCCGCGCGATCTCCCGGCTGATCGACAGGCCGAGGCCCGTACCGCCGTACTTGCGGCTCGTCGTGCCGTCCGCCTGCTTGAACGCCTCGAAGATCACGCGCATCTTGCTGCCCGCGATGCCGATCCCGGTGTCGGTCACCGAGAACGCGATCAGGTCCGCGTCCGCCTCGCGCAGCGAGCCCGCCTCGAGCAGCTGCTCCCGAATGCCGTCCGGCACATCGGAGTTGGCCGGCCGGATCACCAGCTCGACCGCACCGCTCTCGGTGAATTTCACCGCGTTCGCCAGGAGGTTGCGCAGCACCTGAAGCAGCCGCTGCTCGTCCGTGTTCAGCGTCGCGGGCAGCTCCGGCGAGACCCGTACGGAGAAGTCGAGTCCCTTCTCCGCCGTCAGCGGCCGGAACGTCGCCTCCACATAGTCCACCAGCTGTACGAGGGCGATCCGCGTCGGCGAGACGTCCATCTTGCCCGCCTCGACCTTCGACAGGTCCAGGATGTCGTTGATCAGCTGCAGCAGGTCCGAACCCGCCCCGTGAATGGTCTCCGCGAACTCCACCTGCTTCGGCGAGAGGTTGCCCTCCGCGTTGTCGGCGAGCAGCTTGGCGAGGATCAGCAGCGAGTTCAGCGGCGTGCGCAGCTCGTGCGACATGTTCGCCAGGAACTCCGACTTGTAGCGCATCGAGATCGCCAGCTGCTCGGCACGCTCCTCCAGGACCTGCCGCGCCTCCTCGATCTCGGTGTTCTTCACCTCGATGTCGCGGTTCTGCTGGGCGAGCAGCTCGGCCTTCTCCTCCAGCTCCGCGTTGGAGGCCTGCAGCGCCTTCTGCCGGTTCTCCAACTCGGCCGAACGCTCCCGGAGTTGCTCGGTCAGCTCCTGCGACTGCTTGAGCAGCACCTCCGTCTTCGTATTGACGGAGATGGTGTTCACGGACGTCGCGATCATCTCGGCGATCTGGCTCAGGAAGTCCCGCTGGATCTGCGTGAACGGCTGGAACGACGCCAGCTCGATCACGCCGAGCACCTTGGCCTCGAACAGCACCGGCAGCACGATCACCTGGGCCGGCGGCGCGTCCCCCAGACCGGAGGCGATCTTCAGATAGCCGGACGGGGCGTTCTCCACCAGGATGGTGCGCCGCTCCGTGGCGGCCGTGCCGATCAGTGTCTCGCCGGGCTTGAAGGACGTCGGCATCGAGCCCATCGAGTAGCCGTAACTGCCCATCATCCGCAGCTCGTACGCCTCGTCGTCGTCCTCGACCGCCAGCTCCGTGCCGTCGTCCGTGGGCGTGGCCACGAAGAACGCGCCGTGCTGCGCCGACACCACCGGCGTCAGCTCGCTCATGATCAGGCCCGCGACGTCCTCCAGGTCACGGCGGCCCTGCATCAGACCGGAGATACGGGCCAGGTTGCCCTTGAGCCAGTCCTGCTCCTTGTTCGCGATCGTGGTGTCACGCAGGTTGGCGATCATCGTGTTGATGTTGTCCTGCAGCACCTGGATCTCGCCCGAGGCGTCCACGTCGATCTTCAGGTTCAGGTCGCCGCGGGTCACCGCTGTCGCGACCGCCGCGATGGCGCGCACCTGCCGGGTCAGGTTCCCGGCCATCTCGTTCACGGACTCCGTCAGGTCGCGCCACGTGCCGTCCACGTCCCGCACCCGCGCCTGACCGCCCAACTGGCCCTCGGTGCCCACCTCTCGGGCCACCCGGGTCACCTGCTCGGCGAAACTGGAGAGCTGGTCGACCATCGTGTTGATGGTCGTCTTCAGCTCCAGGATCTCGCCGCGCGCATCGATGTCGATCTTCTTCGTCAGGTCACCCTTGGCGATGGCCGTCGTGACCATCGCGATGTTGCGCACCTGACCGGTCAGGTTGGACGCCATCGAGTTCACCGACTCGGTGAGGTCCTTCCACGTACCGGCGACGCCCGGCACCCGCGCCTGACCGCCCAGGATGCCGTCCGTGCCCACCTCGCGGGCGACTCGGGTCACCTCGTCGGCGAACGAACTCAGCGTCGTCACCATGATGTTGACCGTGTCCGCGAGCTGCGCGACCTCGCCGCGCGCCTCCACCGTGACCTTCTTCGTCAGGTCACCGTTGGCGACCGCCGTGGCGACCTGGGAGATGTTCCGCACCTGACTGGTCAGGTTGTTGGCCATCAGGTTCACGTTGTCGCTCAGGTCCTTCCAGATGCCGATGACACCCGGCACCCGCGCCTGACCGCCCAACTGGCCTTCCGTGCCCACCTCTCGGGCGACCCGCGTCACCTGCTCGGCGAACGACGACAGCTGGTCCACCATCGTGTTCACCGTGGTGACGAGTTCGAGGATCTCGCCCTTCGCGTCGACGGTGATCTTCTTCGACAGGTCACCGTTGGCGACCGCCGTCGTGACCTCGGCGATGTTCCGCACCTGCGAGGTGAGGTTGTTGGCCATGCCGTTCACGGACTGCGTGAGGTCCTTCCACGTACCCGCCACGCCCTGCACCTCGGCCTGGCCGCCGAGGATGCCGTCCGTACCCACCTCGCGGGCCACCCGCGTGACCTGCTCGGCGAAGGCCGACAGCTGGTCCACCATCGTGTTGAGGGTGTTCTTCAGCTCCAGGATCTCGCCACGCGCGTCCACGTCGATCTTCTGCGACAGGTCACCGCGGGCCACCGCCGTCGCCACCTGCGCGATGTTGCGCACCTGGCCCGTCAGGTTGCCCGCCATGCCGTTCACGGAGTCCGTCAGGTCACGCCACACACCGGCCACACCGGGCACCTGCGCCTGACCGCCGAGCCGGCCCTCCGTACCCACCTCGCGGGCCACCCGCGTCACCTGGTCCGCGAACGCGGAGAGCTGGTCGACCATCGTGTTGATGGTGTTCTTCAGCTCCAGGATCTCGCCGCGCGCGTCCACGTCGATCTTCTGCGACAGGTCACCCCGCGCCACCGCCGTCGTGACCTGCGCGATCTGCCGCACCTGTGAAGTCAGGTTCCCCGCCATGAAGTTGACGGAGTCGGTCAGTTCCTTCCACGTACCACTGACGCCGTCCACGCGCGCCTGACCGCCGAGGCGGCCCTCCGTACCCACGTCACGGGCCATACGGGTCACCTGGTCGGCGAAGCTCGACAGCTGGTCCACCATCGTGTTCACGGTGTTCTTCAGCTGGAGCATCTCGCCGGACACGTCCACGGTGACCTTCTGCGACAGGTCGCCGTTGGCCACCGCCGTCGTCACCTGGGCGATGTTGCGCACCTGGCCCGTCAGGTTGCGGAAGGCCGTGTTGACCGAGTCCGTCAGGTCCTTCCACGTACCGGCCGCGCCGACCACCTGCGCCTGGCCGCCCAGCTCACCCTCGACACCGATCTCCCGTGCCACCCGCGTGACTTCGGAACCGAAGGCCGACAGCTGGTCCACCATCGTGTTGACGGTGTTCTTCAACTCCAGCATCTCACCGGCGACATCGACGGTGACCTTCTGCGACAGGTCGCCGTTGGCCACCGCCGTCGTCACCGTCGCGATGTCCCGCACCTGCGTCGTCAGGTTCCGGAAAACCGTGTTCACCGAGTCGGTGAGGTCCTTCCACGTGCCCGCCGCGCCCGGCACATTGGCCTGACCGCCGAGCTGGCCGTCGGCGCCGACCTCGTTCGCCACACGGGTCACCTCGTCGGCGAACGTGCGCAGCGTCTCCGTCATCTGGTTGATCGTTTCGGCGAGTTGGGCCACTTCGCCGCGTGCGTTGACCGTCACCTTCTGCGACAGATCACCGCTCGCCACCGCCGTCGTCACCTGCGCGATGCCGCGCACCTGCGCCGTGAGGTTGCCGGCCATCAGGTTCACCGAGTCGGTGAGGTCCTTCCACACACCGGCCACGCCCGGCACCTTCGCCTGGCCGCCCAGCTCACCCTCGGTACCGACCTCGCGCGCGACCCGGGTCACCTCGGACGAGAACGACGACAGCTGGTCCACCATCGTGTTCACGGTGTTCTTCAGCTCGAGCATCTCGCCCGCGACATGAACGGTCACCTTGCGTGACAGATCACCCTTGGCCACGGCCGTCGTGACGAGAGCAATGTCACGTACCTGCGCGGTGAGCCGGTACGCCATGGTGTTGACCGAATCCGTGAGGTCCTTCCACGAACCGGACATACCGCGCACCCGGGCCTGACCGCCGAGCTTGCCCTCCGTACCGACCTCGCTGGCCACCCGCGTCACCTCGTCGGTGAACCGCGACAGCTGGTCGACAAGGTTGTTGACCGTACGGCCGACCTTCAGGAACTCACCCCGCAGCGGATGCTGGGCCACCCCGTCGGGAGCGGGCGCCTTGAGCTCCATACGCTGCTCCAGGTCACCCTCCGCAACCGCGGAGAGCACCCGGCCGACCTCGGAGACCGGACGTACAAGATCGTCCACGAGCGCGTTGGACGCGTCGATCGCCGCCACCCACGAGCCCTCGCCGGCACCGTGCTCCAGGCGCTCCGTGAGCTTTCCCTCACGCCCGACCACGCGCCGCACCCGCGCCAGCTCGCCGGTCAGGTGCAGATTGCGGTCCGCGACCTCGTTGAACACGGCCGCGATCTCGGCCATCACACCGTCGTTGGAGACGGTCAGACGCTTCCGGAAATTGCCGTCACGCATCGCGACGAGCGCCGTGAGCAGCCGGTTCAGAGCCGCGGTGTCGACCGCGGTGGTCCCACTTCGCTGTTTGCTTCGGGACGGGCCGCCTTTTGCGCGCGTGCCAGTACCACGCGCCGCCGCGCCAGACTCCACTGTGTCCCTCCCGCAGGGGTCGACCACTTGCTGGGGTGCTCCGCCTTCATTCGGAACCTGCCCAGTGTTTCACCATGCCTGAACCAGGCCATAACAGTTCGGCAGCTTTGCACAGCGTCCCCGCACCCTCCGGGCGGAAACACTGTCGACCGGCATCCGCATAGACCGCGAAGGTAAGTAACCTGGCATCCGGCTGTCCAACCACCCCGGTACGCCCGGCCTGGGCGGCGGAAGGCACAACGGCGGGCAGACGCGCATCGGAGGGGCGGCCGCAGCATGGGCATGGGAGATCTCGGCGTCGACACTCGAACTAGGAGCAGTGTGATCACCGCGCGGGCGGCTGCCACCTTCGACCCCCTCGGACGGTCCGTGGCATCCGCCAGGACGTTCGTCCGCGACACCCTTCAGGGCTGGGGCCACGCCGACATCGTCGACGACGCGGTCGTCCTCACCAGCGAGCTCGTCACCAACGCCGTCGTGCACGCCGGCACCACCGCCGACGTCCTGTGCCTGCGCTCCGACGACTCGGTACGCATCGAGGTCGCCGACCGCTACCCGGAACGCGAGATCCCGCTCCAGCAGTCCGTGCACACCATGGGCAGCCCCGACCGCGAAGGCGGCCGCGGCCTGCAACTCTGCGCAGCGCTCGCCGCCCGCTGGGGCGTGGACTACACCCCCACCCACAAGCAGGTCTGGTTCCAACTCGACCTCCCGGAACGCATGGTGGGCACCCGCACGGCAGGCCCCGTGATCGCCACCGACCTCCTGCCGCTCGCCGACACCCGGGTCCGCGTGGCCGTAGTCCAGATCGACCGCACCGGCAACGTCTCCGCCTGGAACGAGGACGCCGAGACACTCTTCGGGTACCCGGCGGAAAAAGTCAACGGCAAGCCCCTGACCGACCTCGCCGCCTGGCCGCACACCCCCGGCACCGGCACCGGCATCGCCGAGGCCCTCCAACTCTCCCGCTGGGAAGGCAGTTACGGCATCCGCGGCGCCGACGGCCGCGTCGTGCCGGTCTACGCCTCCCACCTCCGCGTACGCGACACCGACGGCGAGCCCTCCACGGTCTGCCTCCTCGTCCGCGACCACGAACGCGCCGTCCTGCAGACGCCGTTGCGCGGCCCCGCCCCCGACGCCGCCTCCGTCCCCGACGGCCAGACCGGCGCCGACCCCTTCGACGCGTTCATCGGCTCCCCCGCGCCCGACGACCTCGACGGCCTCCTCCAGCGCACCGTCGAACGCGCCCGCGACATGCTCGACGGCGACGCCGCCTTCCTGCTCCTCGCCACGGACGACGAGACGGAGTTGGAGGTCCGCGCCTCCACCGGCCTCCCCTCCGCCCGCCAGCGCTTCGCCCGCGTCCCCGTCGAAGCCGGAACGGGACGGTACGGATCCGCCCGGATGCCCTCCGTGCACGAGGACCTCACCGTCGTCCCCGGCGCCTCCCCGCTCCTCAACGGCACCGGGATGCGCTCCGTCGTCACGGTCCCGCTGAAGGTCGAGGGCCGCCTCACCGGCTCCCTCGGCGTCGCCGCGGAATCCCCCGGCCGGTACTCCAACGAGGAGGCCCTGCGCCTCCAGTTCGCCGCCGACCGCATCGCCCTCGCCGTCGAGTCGGCCCGCCTCGGCGAGCTGGAGCGGCTCCGCAGAGGCTCCCTCTCCTTCCTCGTCGAGGCCTCCGACCTCCTGGCCGGCACCCTCGACCGCGACCAGACGCTGGCGCTCATGGCCCAGATGACGGTCCCCACCCTCGCCACCTGGTGCGCGGTCTACACGATCGCCGACCAGTCCTCCGAGCCGTATCTCTCGTACGTATTGCACGAGGACGAGGAGCGCATCGACGGCCTCAAGGCCCTGCTCTCCCGCATCGCCCCGCCCGACCCCGTCCCGACCCCGGGCGCCCGCGTGTGGAGCGCCCCCGCCGACGCCGCGCACCAGGCCGCCCTGCGCACCTCCATGCGCAGCCTGGGCCTGGGCGAACCGCCCCGCCTCGGCACCGGCATCGGCACGTCCCTCGCCACGGCGGCCGCGGTCGGCGGCGAGACCGTCGTCCTGCCCCTGGTCGCCCGCAACCGCGTCATCGGCATGCTCACGCTCGGCAAGCCCACCGAGGAGCACTTCCGCCAGGAGATCCTCGAACTCGCCGAGGACCTCTCCCGCAGGGCCGCCCTCGCCCTCGACAACGCCCGCCTGTACTCGGAGCGCATGGCCATCAGCCAGTCCCTCCAGCGCAGCCTGCTGCCGCCGGAGCTCCCCGAGGTCCCCGGCGTCGAGGTCGAGGTCATCTACCGCGCGGCCGGCGAGGGCAACGAGGTCGGCGGCGACTTCTACGACCTGTTCCCCATCCGCGACGGCGCGTACGGCTTCGCCATCGGCGACGTCTGCGGTACGGGCCCGGAGGCCGCCGCCGTCACCGGCCTGGCCCGGCACGCCCTCCGGCTCCTGGCCCGCGAGGGCTTCGGCGGCCCGGCCGTCCTGGAGCGCCTCAACGCCGCCATCCTCGACGAGGGCGCCCGCAGCCGCTTCCTGACGCTGCTCTACGGCGAGTTGTGGCCGCAGGAGGACGGCTCCGCCATCCTCAAGATCGTCTGCGCGGGCCACCCGCTCCCGCTCCGCCTCCGCCAGGACGGCACGGTCGAGCCGTACGCGGAACCCCAGCCGCTCCTCGGCGTCATGGACGACCTGGAGCTGTACGAGCAGACGACGACGCTCGACCCAGGCGACGTCCTGCTCTGCGTCACCGACGGCGTCACGGAGCGCCGCGAGGGCACGCGCATGCTGGGCGACGACGGCCTCGCCGACGTCCTCACCACGTGCACGGGCCTGACCGCCGGCGCCGTCGCGGCCCGCATCATGCGCGCCGTCGAACGCTTCGCCTCGGACGCCCCGTCGGACGACATGGCGATCCTCGCGATGCGCGTCCCGGAGCCCCACCAGGACTGACCCGGGGGCTCAACTTCCCCCCGTACAACGCGAAAAGGCCCCGCCCGAATCAACGGGCGGGGCCTTCTCTGTCGGAGCCCCCATGCGGAATCGAACCGCAGACCTTCTCCTTACCATGGAGACGCTCTACCGACTGAGCTATAGGGGCCTGTTGTCCTCGCGGTCTCCCGCGCGGCAACGGAATAGATCATACCCCGTTTCGAAGGATGCCTCGAACCACCGGCACGCACCGGCTAATCACGCTCAGAACGCGGGCTGCAGCAGTCCTCCGAGCGCATTGCACGCGGACACGAGCCGCTGAAGTTCCCGCCGCGTCATGCTTCCCTGAATGGGCAGAGCGAGCGTCTCGTCGGCGGCCCGCTCGGTCTCGGGCAGTACGACATCCCGCCGGAACTCCGGCAGCCGGTGCACAGGTGTCTTCACCGGAACACGGCAGTCAACTCCCTTGCCCTTTATGGCCCGTGCGAAGGCATCCCGGTCGGGCCGCCCGTTCCCGGGCACGCGCACGACGTACTCCTGATACGTGTGCCCGCGCGCAGGCTCGGGCGTCCGCACTCCGGTGAGCCGCCCGTCGAGGTACTTGGCGTGCGCCTGCCTCCGCGTCACTTCGCCGTACGACTCGCTGCTCTCGCCCTGTTCGAGGACGAGCAGCCCGCGCCGGCGCCCGACTTCGCCCAACTGCCCCATGTCCGCGGGGCGTCCGAAGCGATGAACGACGATCACGGCAGCGGTCCGAGCCGTGGCTACGGCTTCAACTGCCGCTGCATCCAGGCAGTACGTCGCCGGGTCGATGTCCGCGAACACGGGCATCCCTCCGGCCAGGACGACCGCTTCGGCCACGTCGGCGTTCCCGTACGCCGGCACGATGACCTCGTCACCGAGTCCGACACCGGCAGCCTTGAGCATTCCAACTGTCCCCATACCTCGCGATGTTGGTGGCCCAACGTGAACACGAGGTGACGCAAAACAAAAAGACGCTGGTCCCCGAACCGAAGTTCAGGGACCAGCGTCTTCATCAAAATTAGTTCGGCGGCGTCCTACTCTCCCACAGGGTCCCCCCTGCAGTACCATCGGCGCTGTGAGGCTTAGCTTCCGGGTTCGGAATGTAACCGGGCGTTTCCCTCACGCTATGACCACCGAAACACTATGAAACTGTCAACCGCACCACCCGTGACCATGGGTGGGGTTGTTCGTGGTTTCAGAACCAACACAGTGGACGCGAGCAACTGAGGACAAGCCCTCGGCCTATTAGTACCGGTCAGCTCCACACCTTACGGTGCTTCCACATCCGGCCTATCAACCCAGTCGTCTACTGGGAGCCTTAA
>NZ_JAVIFW010000005.1 GCF_031157275.1 Streptomyces sp. LHD-70 | reverse complement strand
CTTTCAAAGGAACCTCGTCCCGGCCGTGACGGCCGGAGACGGGGTATCAACATATCTGGCGTTGATTTTTGGCACGCTGTTGAGTTCTCAAGGAACGGACGCTTCCTTTGTACTCACCCGCAGTCATTTACTGGGGCTTTCCTCCGGGCGCTTCCCTTCGGTGTTTCCAAACTCTATCAGGCTTTTTCCGTCTTCCTGACCACGGTCACTGCGGGCATGCAGAACCGGATCCATGGATAGGATCGAGCTTGATGAGGATGCCGCCGAGGCTTTGAGTGCTTGGCGCGCTGTGCGGCCTCAGGCAGGGGTCCGACAGTACATGTCACTGGTAGTGGACGCAAATCGATTGCGGTACGTCGTACGCCTGCCAACTGGGACCAGTTGTGCGGAACCGGGACTTCATATGACTTACGCTTCTGAACAGTGCGCTGTCGTGGACAAGTAGTGACGGCGCTAATGACTCTCCACTCCTGGGAGGCTCCCCATGACGACCGTGACGTCCCCTCTTGCTGGACGCGCAATCGGGCTGAGCGCAGTGCCCGACCCGGTGTTCTCCGGTGCGATGGTGGGACCCGGTACCGCCATTGATCCCGCGCGCGAGCCTTCGGAGGCCGTTGCTCCCGTCGCCGGCATCGTCGTATCGCTTCACCCGCACGCCTTCGTCGTAGTGGACGATGAGGGGCACGGTGTGCTGACGCACCTGGGCATCGACACCGTGCAGCTCAATGGCGAGGGCTTCGAGCTCCTCGTTAACAAGGGGGACACCGTGCAGCGCGGTCAGGCGATCGTGCGTTGGGACCCGGCCGGCGTCGAAGCCGCCGGTAAGTCCCCGGTGTGCCCCATCGTGGCGCTCGAGGCCACGGCCGAATCCCTCTCCAATGTCGTAGAGGACAGCGACGTGAAGGCCGGCGACGAGCTTTTCGGCTGGCAGTGACGTCTGCCCGTAACTGGGCCGCAGGTACGACATCCATCGCGGCGGGGTGCACCGCCGCATCTATCGGAGACGGGTGAAATGGAGACAACGCTGCGAGGCGTCGGCGTGAGCCACGGTGTGGCGATCGGCGAAGTACGGCACATGGGGACCGCGGTCCTCGAGCCGCCGGCGAAGCAGATTCCGGCCGAGGAGGCGGAGCGCGAACAGGGGCGCGCCCGCCAGGCGGTCGAAGCGGTCGCTGCCGATCTGAATGCGCGGGGCAACCTGGCCGGTGGTGAGGCGCAGGCCGTGCTCGAGGCGCAGGCCATGATCGCGCAGGACCCGGAGCTCATCGCCGACGTGGATCGGCGGATCGCCGTCGGGAGCACCGCCGAGCGCGGTATCTACGACGCTTTCTCGCACTACCGCGAGCTGCTCGCGGGTGCGGGTGAGTACATGGCGGGTCGTGTGGCCGACCTGGACGACGTGCGGAACCGGATCGTGGCGCGGCTGCTCGGTGTGCCCATGCCGGGTGTGCCGGACAGTGACGAGCCGTACGTGCTGATCGCGCGGGACCTCGCGCCGGCCGACACCGCTCTGCTCGACCCGACGCTCGTGCTCGGGTTCGTGACCGAAGAGGGCGGGCCGACCAGTCACAGCGCGATCCTCGCGCGGGCGCTCGGGGTGCCTGCTGTGGTGGCGCTGCCCGGTGCCGGTGAGCTGGCCGAGGGCACGGTGATCGCCGTGGACGGCAGCACGGGTGAGATCTTCGTGAGCCCGAGTGCCGAGAAGCAGGCCGAGTTGGAGAAGCAGGCCGAGGAGCGCAAGGCCGCGCTGGCCGCTTCGACCGGTCCTGGTGCGACGTCCGACGGTCACAAGGTGCCGCTGCTCGCCAACGTGGGTGGTCCTGCCGACGTGCCCGCCGCTGTCGAAGCCGGTGCCGAGGGTGTGGGTCTGTTCCGCACCGAGTTCCTGTTCCTGGACGACAGCCAGAAGGCGCCGTCCGAGGAGAAGCAGGTCGAGGCGTACCGGAAGGTGCTCGAGGCGTTCCCCGAGGGGCGCGTCGTCGTGCGTGTGCTGGATGCGGGTGCTGACAAGCCGCTGGACTTCCTGACGCCTGCCGATGAGCCGAACCCGGCTCTGGGTGTGCGTGGTCTGCGGACGCTGCTCGACCACCCCGAGGTGCTGCGTACGCAGCTGACCGCGCTCGCCAAGGCGGCCGAGGGGCTGCCGGTGTACCTCGAGGTCATGGCGCCGATGGTGGCGGACCGGCTGGACGCCAAGGCCTTCGCCGACGCGTGTCGGGCGGCCGGGCTGCAGGCGAAGTTCGGTGCGATGGTGGAGATTCCGTCGGCCGCGCTGCGGGCTCGGTCGATTCTGCAGGAGGTCGAGTTCCTTTCGCTGGGGACCAACGACCTTGCGCAGTACACCTTTGCGGCGGACCGGCAGGTCGGTGCGGTGTCGCGGCTGCAGGACCCGTGGCAGCCGGCGCTGCTCGACCTGGTGGCGCTGTCCGCCGAGGCTGCCAGGGCCGAGGGGAAGAGCTGCGGTGTCTGTGGTGAGGCCGCGTCCGACCCGGTGCTCGCCTGTGTGCTGACCGGTCTGGGTGTCACCTCCCTCTCCATGGGTGCCGCGTCCATTCCGTACGTGCGGGCGACGCTGGCCAAGTACACGCTGGCGCAGTGTGAGCGGGCCGCGGCTGCCGCGCGTGCCGCCGACTCCGCCGACGAGGCGCGGGCCGCCGCGCAGGCGGTGCTGTCCGGGGAGTGAGCGGGCGGCCGGCTCTGTCCCGGTCGATGTGTGCGTGAGGGTGTCCCACTGTGGTGGGGCACCCTCACGCGTTGTCAGGGTGCTTCAGTGCGTGTGCGGGTCGTCGTACGGGCCGAGGTCGGGGGCCGGGGCGTAGTCCAGGCCGGGTTCCGGTGGGACGGGTTCGCCGGTGTGGGCGTCTGTGCAGTAGGCGTCGAAGACCTGGGCTTCTGTGAGGGGTTGGAGGTGTTCGCCGCTGAGGCGCCAGCCGCAGACGCGGTCGGGTTGGTCCTGGGTGGTGGTGCGTTGGACGAGGCCGCCTGGGCTTTTCGTGGCGATGCCGACGGCGAGGACTGTGGTGACTTCGAGGGCCTCGGTCTCGTCGAGGTTCAGCAGGCCGTCCGGGGTGCGCTCGGCGTGCAGGGAGCCGAGGAGCGGTGTGGTGTCGAGGGTGACGCTGCAGACGATGTGCTGGGTGCCGGGTGAGCCGGTGTCGAGGATGCGGCTCAGCAGGATGGCCGCGCGGGTGAAGGAGGCGACGCCGATGTCCTCGCCGCAGTGGGCGCAGCGGCCGGTGTCGGACAGGAGGTGTTCCGCGTACTCCACGGTGGAGCGGCGCAGGGTCTCGTCGATCAGGTCGGGGACGATGTCGCTGAGTGGGCGGCCGTCGTAGGTGACGGTGGGGCCCGCTGCGGCCAGTTCGGCGGTGAAGCGGGTGCGGCCGTCGGAGGTGTCGGGGTCGAGGCCGGATTCGGCGCAGAACTCCTCGTACTCCTCGGGGTCGAAGAGGGCGAGCGTGGTGTGTTTGCCCTCGGCGGCGAGAGTGCGGAGCAGGTGCTCGACCTCGTGGAGGTACGTGGTGTGGTCGTGGAACGTGAAGGATTGATATCGCCGCATGGCCGCGAAGTCCTCGGCGTCGGCCAACAGGCCGATGGTGCCGGCGACTTCGCGGCGCAGGGCGCGGCGCATGGTGTCGTGCTGGGCGTGTGCCATGAGTCCCCCGTGGACAGTGTCGAACGATGCTCACTCACCGTAACGAGCGGCACTGACAACGGGGGTGGGGGCGGGGTGGGTCAGGTGCGGGTGCGGGCCAGGTCCGCGTAGAAGCGGAGGAGGTCGAGGTTGTCGACCGAGCCGGGGTTGACGGCCTTTTCCAGGGGTGTGCCCTGGAGGAGGCGCTTTACCGGAACCTCGATGCGCTTGCCGGTGAGGGTGTGCGGGACGCCGGGGACCTCGATGATCTCGTCGGGGACGTGGCGTGGGGAGAGTTCTGCGCGGATGGTCTGCTTGATCTTGGTTCGGAGGGTGTCGTCGAGGGTGGCGCCGCGGGCGAGGTGGACGAAGAGGGGCATCCAGTAGCCGCCGTCGGGCTGTTCGGCGCCGATGACGAGGGATTCGCGGATCTCCGGGAGGCGTTCGACGACTTCGTAGATGTCGGCCGAACCCATGCGTACGCCCTGGCGGTTGAGGGTGGAGTCGGAGCGGCCGTGGATGACGACGGAGCCGCGTGCGGTGAGGGTGATCCAGTCGCCGTGGCGCCAGACGCCGGGGTAGGTGTCGAAGTAGCTGTCGTGGTAGCGGCTGCCGTCGGGGTCGTTCCAGAAGTGGATCGGCATGGACGGCATGGGGTTGGTGACGACGAGTTCGCCGACTTCTTCGGTGAGGGGTTTGCCCTGCGGGTCCCAGGCCTGGAGGTCGGTGCCGAGGCAGGGGGCCTGGAGTTCGCCGATGTGTACGGGGAGGGTGGGTACGGCGCCGGCGAAGCAGGAGCAGACGTCGGTGCCGCCGCTGACGGAGGCGATCCACACGTCTTCGCCGACCTCGTCGTGGAGCCAGCGGAAGCCGTCGGGCGGGAGTGGTGAGCCGGTGGTGGCGACGCACTTGACCTTGGACAGGTCGTGGTCGCGGGCGGGGTGGACGTCGGCTTTGCGGCAGGCCATGACGTAGGCGGCGGAGGTGCCGAAGAGGGTGGCGCCGGTGCGTTCGGCGATGGCCCATTGGGCGCCGGTCTCGGGGTAGCCGGGGCTGCCGTCGTAGAGGACGACCGTGGTGCCCGTGAGGAGGCCGGAGACGAGGAAGTTCCACATCATCCAGCCGGTGGAGGTGTACCAGAAGAAGCGGTCGTCGGGGCCGAGGTCGCAGTGCAGGCCGAGTTGTTTGTAGTGCTCGACGAGGATGCCGCCCTGGGACTGGACGATGGCCTTGGGGAGGCCGGTGGTACCGGAGGAGTAGAGGACCCACAGGGGGTGGTCGAAGGGGACCTGTTCGTAGACGGGTTCCGTGTCACCTTCGGTGAGTGCGGACCATTCGAGGGCGCCTTCGGGGGCGTCGGTGCCGAGGAGCGGGATGTGCACGACGGCGCGGAGGGTGGGGAGTTCGCTGCGGAGTTCGGCGACGGTGTCGCGGCGGTCGTGCTCCTTGCCGCCGTAGCGGTAGCCGTCGACGGTGAACAGGACGACGGGTTCGACCTGTTGGAAGCGGTCGAGGACGCTGCGGGCGCCGAAGTCGGGGGCGCAGGAGGTCCAGACGGCGCCGACGGCGGCGGTGGCGAGGAGGGCGGCGGCGGCCTGCGGGATGTTCGGCAGGTAGCCGGAGACGCGGTCGCCGGGGCGGACGCCGAGTGCGCGGAGTTCGGCGGCGAGGGAGCCGACCTGGCGGCGGAGTTCGGCCCAGGTGACGGTGTGGGTCTCGTGGGCCTCGTCGACGGCGAGGAGCGCGGGGGCGTCGGGCCGTTCGGCCGCGGTGCCCAGGGCGTGCTCGGCGTAGTTGAGGGTGGCGCCGGGGAACCACTGGGCGCCGGGCATGGTGCGGTCGCCGAGCACGCGCGCGTAGGGGGTGGAGAAGCGGATGTCGAACCACTCGACGACGGCTTCCCAGAAGGTCTCCAGGTGCTCCACCGACCAGCGGTGCAGGGTCTCGTAGCCGCCCTCCGCGGGGGCGCCGTGGCGTTCGGCGGCCCAGGTCTGGAAGCGGGTGATCGCGGCGGCTTCGACACGGGCCGGGCCGGGCTGCCAGAGGGGCTGCGGCTGCGGTTCGGCGGTGGACATCGGGCGGCTCCCAAGCTGTACGCGGTGTGTGCGTCCGGCACGCGCACGTGCGGGGGTGTGCGCGTGACGCGGCTTCCAGGACGATGCCATGTGATCGACTCCTGCACCAGGGTGGCTCCCCCATAGTCCGTGGCGTGAAGGTGTGGTCCGGCCACGGGTGAACGGCGGATGAACGCGCTACGCCGCACGCGCGCGTGCTGGCAGGCTGAGCTGCATGAACGGTCAAGACCTGGTGCGGTCGGTGAAGGCGGTCTCGGTGGAGGGCCCGGCGCGTGGGTGGCGCGCGGTGCGGTCGGCGTGGCGGCGCAGCCGGGCGGATGCGGTGGGGTTGCCGCGCGGGGGTGCGGAGCGGGCGCGGGTGCCGGGGGCCGTGACGGGTGTGGAGCCGGGGCCGGGCGGCGGGGTGATCCGGTTCGCGCGGGCGGAGCTGCGGGTGCGGGTGACGGCCGGCGGGGCGGTGTTCTGGGGCTGGGACGGTGCCGGTCCTGAGCCGTCGTACGCGGTGGTCGGTGCGGGCCCTGAGGTGGATCCGCGGGCCGTTCTGGAGCCGGACAAGGAGGGCGGCTGGCGGGTCGTCTCGGAGCGGGTCACGGTCGTGGTGTCCCGGCACGGCGCCGTGGAGGTACGGACGCCGGGTGGTGTGGTGTTGCGCCGGGATCTGCCGCCGCGCTGGTGGGAGCCGGTGGGCGGAGGGCCCGCGCGGTGGCTGCAGCGGTCCGAGGTGGCGGCGGACGCGCGGTTCTTCGGGCTCGGCGGCCGGGCGGGTGGGCCGCGGCTCCGGGACGGGTCGTACCGGCTGTGGAACACCGGTCCGGAGGGGGCGTCCGGGCCGCAGGACGATCCGTCGTCGTTGACGATGCCAGTGCAGATGGTGGTGGCCGACGTGGGCACGCATCTGGTGTTCCACGACAACCCGTGGGACGGCTCGGTGAGGCTGCGAGAGGGCGAGGAGGGTGCGGGGTCGGGGCACGACCGGCGTGGGTGCAGTGAGTTGCGGATGGACGGAGGGCCGTTGCGGTGCTGGGTGGTGGTCGGTGCCCCCGCACGCGTGGTGCAGGTTTTCGCCTCGCTGACCGGATCTCCCGCTGTGCCGCCTTCGTGGGCGCTCGGGTATCAGCACGCGCGGTGGGGATTCGGTGGTGAGGGGGAAGTACGGCGCGTCGTCGCGGGCTGTCTGGAACATGAAATTCCGCTGAGCGCACTGCACTTGGGCATCGAGCACTGCGACGCTCATCGGGGTTTCACGGTCGACCAGGAGCGCTTTCCGGATCTGCCGGTGCTCGCCAAGGACCTGGCCGAGGACGGGGTGCGGATCGTGTCGATCGTGGGTCCGGGGGTGAAGGCGGATCCCGCGGACGAGGTGTACGCGTCGGGGCGTTCCGTCGACGCGTTCGTGCGGGACGCGCGGGGCCGGGTCGTCGAGGGGCTGACGCGGCCGGGTGAGTCGGTGTTTCCGGACTTCACGTCGCCCGAGGTGCGGCGCTGGTGGGGCGGGCTGTACGAAGAGCGGCTCGGGCAGGGCTTCGCCGGGTTCTGGCACGACATGAACGAGCCGGTGTCGTTCGGGGCGTTCGGTGAGCCGACGCTGCCGCGGTCGGCCCGGCACGCGCTGGAAGGGCGCGGCGGTGACCATCGCGAGGCGCACAACGTGTACGGCCTGTGCATGGCGCAGGCGGCCCACGAGGGGCTGTGCCGACTGCGTCCGGACGAGCGGCCGTTCCTGATCTCCCGCTCCGGCTGGGTGGGTCTGCAACGGTACGGCGGTACGTCGTCGGGGGACGTGGCGACGGGCTGGCCGGGGCTGCGGGCCTCGCTGTCCGTTGTGCTCGGTCTCGGGTTGTGCGGGGTGCCGTACTCCGGTCCGGACGTGGGCGGGTTCGACGGGGCTCCGTCGCCCGAGCTGTATCTGCGCCGGCTTCAACTGGGCGCGTTTCTGCCGCTGTTCCGTACGCATGCGGCGCTGCGGGCGGGGAGCAGGGAGCCGTGGGAGTTCGGTCCGGAGGTTCTGCGGCACGCGCGCGTGGTGCTGGATGAGCGGCGGCGGCTCCTCCCCTATTGGGTGACGCTTTCGCACCTGGCGCAGCGGACCGGGGCTCCTTATGTGCGGCCGTTGTGGTGGTCTGCTCCGGAGGAGCGTTCGCTGCGTGACTGTGAGGACGCGTTTCTGCTGGGGGACGCTCTGTTGGTGGCGCCGGTCCTGGAGCCGGGCGCGACACGGCGTGCGGTGCGGCTGCCGCGCGGGCGCTGGTACGACACGGCGACGGGACGGGCGTACGAGGGCCCCGGTCAGGTGCTGCTCGACGCGCCGCTGTCGCGGGTGCCGGTGCTCGCGCGGGCCGGTTCCGTGCTGCCGGTGCGGGGCGCGGACGGCGGCCTGGAGCTGGAGGTGTGGGCGCCGGCGCGGGGCCGTACGGGCTCGGGGCTCGTCGTACGGGACGCGGGTGACGGCTGGCAGGTGCCGGAGGTGGAGCGGTACGTGACGCGGCGCGCGGGGCGCGGCCGGGTGGTCGTCGAACGGGACTGCGGGGAGGGCGAGTTGCGGGAGGTCACCGAGGGGGTACGGGTGCGGGGGCTCGACGCCGGGCACTGATGTCCTCTGGGGTGCCGCGCGCGGTTCGATGGAGCGGGTGACGACGACCAGGCCGGTGTACTCCGTGCACGCCCTTCTCGGGGCGGGTGAGGGGGAGTTGGGGCTGGGGCTCGGGCACGCGGGGACTGTGTGCGAACGCCCGGGGCGAGGGCTCGTACCGCTGTTGAACGGCTTTTGGACTGCGGGCCCAGGTGATAGACGAAGGCCATGAAGCCGACCCGTTTGCTCCGTGCCCTCACCGTCGCCGCCGTCACCGCGCTGGCCCTCACCAGCGCACCTGCGCTCGCGCCCGCACAGGCGAGACCCGAACCCAAGGCGCCCAAGGAGTTCGTGGCCCTGCGGGACGTGGATCCGACGATCCTGGAGGAGATCAGGTACACCACGCCCCACAACTTCGTGGGCGAGCCGATCGACGGATACCGCCAGTCGATGTGCATCCTCACCGAGGAGGCCGCCCGCTCCCTGCACGCGGCGCAGCAGCAGCTGCTGGCCCAGGGTTACTCGCTGAAGGTGTACGACTGCTACCGGCCGCAGCGCGCCGTCGACCACTTCGTGCGCTGGGCGAAGGATCTGGACGACGAGCGGATGAAGCCGGAGTTCTATCCGCAGGTCGACAAGTCGAGGCTGTTCGCGGACGGTTACATCGCGGAGAAGTCCGGGCACAGCCGCGGCTCGACCGTCGACCTGACCATCGTGAGGCTTCCGGCGCTGCCCACGCGCCCCTACGTGCCCGGTGAGCCCCTGGTGCCCTGCTACGCGCCGCAGGACGAGCGTTTCCCCGACAACTCCGTGGACATGGGCACCGGTTTCGACTGCTTCGACACCCTGTCGCACACGGACGACCCGAGGGTCACGGGCGAGCAGCGGGACAACCGGGAGCTGTTGCGGGATGCGCTTGCCGGGCAGGGGTTCGTCAACCTGCCGGAGGAGTGGTGGCACTTCACGTACAAGCCGGAGCTGTTCCCGGACACGTACTTCGACTTTCCGGTGTCGCGGAGGTCGTTGAGCGGCCACCGCGCGTGAGGCGGTTTTCGCCTCTGTCGGTGTGCGGCCGGGCGTGGCACACTGCGGGCCACAACCACTTCTGACGTTCCGTCAGATCAAGTGCCGGGGAGGGACCTTGACGCGTCAGCGCACACCTGTCGTGGCCGACTGGTTCAGCGGAGAGGGCGAGGGGTTCCGGTTGCTCGGCACCCGTTGCGCGGCCTGCGGATCGGTCTTCTTCCCGCGCGAGGACACGTACTGCCGCAATCCCGGATGCGCGGGTGGCGAGCTGGCCGAGGTGCCGCTGTCGAAGCGGGGGCGCGTCTGGTCGTACACCGACGGGCGCTACCGTCCGCCCGCCCCGTACGTCTCCGATCCGGAGCAGGAGTGGGAGCCGTACACGCTGGTCGCCGTGGAGCTGGAGGCGGAGCGGATGGTCGTGCTCGGGCAGGCCGTGCCGGGGGTGACGCCGGGGCAGCTCGCCGTCGGGACGGAGGTGGAGGTCGTGCCGGGGGTGCTGCACGAGGACGCGGACGCCACCTGGACGACCTGGCACTGGAAGCCGGTGAGCGAGCGATGAGCGCGCGCGACGTGGCGGTGCTCGGTGCCGCGATGCACCCGTGGGGCAAATGGGGCCGCGGGTTCGTCGAGTACGGCGTGAAGGCCGCGCGGGACGCGCTCGCGGACGCCGGTGTGGACTGGCGGGACGTGGGCTCGATCGTCGGCGCGGACACGGTGCGCGGCGGCTATCCGGGCTATGTGTCCGGCGCGACCTTCGCCAAGGCGCTCGGCTGGCAGGGGGCGCGCGTGACCAGCGTGTACGCGGCGTGCGCCTCGGGCGCGCAGGCCGTGCAGACGGCGCGCACGCAGATCCTCGCGGGGCTCGCGGACGTGGTGCTCGTGGTGGGGGCGGACGCCGCGCCGAAGGGGTTCTTCCGGCCCGCCGGAGGGGACCGGCCGGACGACCCCGACTGGCTGCGGTTCCGGGTGCTCGGTGCGACCAACCCGGCGTACTTCGGGCTCTACGCGCGGCGCCGGATGGCGGTGCACGGGGACACGCTCGCGGACTTCGCGCAGGTCAAGGTGAAGAACGCGGCGATGGGCGCGCTCAACCCCCACGCCCGCTACCGCAAAACCGTCACTACAGAGGAAGTGGCCGCTTCCGCGGTCGTCGCCGATCCGCTGCGGCTGCTCGACATCTGCGCGACCTCGGGCGGGGCGGCCGCGCTCGTGCTGTCCAGCGTCGACTTCGCGCGGCGGCACGGCGCGGCCGACCCGGTGCGGATCCGGGCCGTGTCGACGGTGACGCCCGAGTATCCGCAGACCGTGCTCGACCTGCCGGACATCGCCACCGACTCGGCGGCCGTCGCCGCCCCGCCCGCGCGCCCGTTCCGCGCCGCGATCGCGCACGCCGCGTACGAGGAGGCCGGGATCGGCCCCGGCGAGCTGTCCCTGGCGGAGGTGTACGACCTGTCGACGGCCCTCGAGCTGCAGTGGTACGAGGACCTCGCGCTGTGCGGCGAGGGCGAGGCCGCGAAGCTGCTGCGGGACGGGGCGACGGCACTCGGCGGGCGCATCCCGGTCAACGTGAGCGGCGGGCTCGCGTCCTTCGGGGAGGCCGTACCCGCGCAGGCCATCGCTCAGGTCTGCGAGCTGACCTGGCAGTTGCGCGGAACGGCGGGCGCGCGCCAGGTGCCGGGCGCGCGGGTCGGGATCACCGCGAACCAGGGGCTCTTCGGGCACGGGTCGTCGGTGATCGCGGTGCGGTGAGCGCAGTGCGGTGAGCGCGGTGCGGTGAGCGCAGTGCGGTGAGCGCGCCACCCCGCTGGTGCCGCCGCCCCGCAGGCCCGCCCCTGCGTACGGAGAGTGACGAGTCGGGAAAGCTGCGTGAACAGCGCGTGAACTGGGGCCCGTGGGGCATTCGGGCAGGCCATCATTCTTGCTGTGCCTGTCTGGTCGGACTCACTCCGCTTCGCCTTCCAGCCTGTCGTCAATCTGTCGACCGGAGCCATCGCCGCACAGGAGATACTGGCCCGCCCGGAGTCCGGCGACGTCCTCGCCGAGGCACGGCGGGATCCCGAACTCGACGGTCGGCTCGCGGCGTTCGCGGTGCGCGCCGCCGCCCGCAAGGAAGCGCTGCTTCCGCTGCACGTGAACGTGTTCGCGGGCACCGTCGCCGACCTCGGCGGGCTCGCGGCGCTGCGGGACGCCGTGACGGAAGTGGGGCGGCTGCCCTGGGAGGTCACCGTCGACCTCGGACCGCCGTTCACGCACGTGCCGCAGCCCGCGCTCCTGGAGGGCGTGGCCCGGCTGCGCGACGAGGGCTTCCGGATCTGCGCCGACGGGGTCGGGGACGGCGACGTACCGCTGCGGCTGCTCGTCGATCTCGCGCCCGAACTCGTCAAGCTGGACGCCTCGTTGCTCGACCGGACGGCCGGGGTGCGCGCGATGCGGGCGCTGTGCGAGGAGCTCGGCGCGCTGCTCGCCGTCGAGGGCGTGGAGACCGAGCGGCAGTGCGCGGCGGCGCTCGCGGCCGGGGCGCAGCTGGGGCAGGGCCAGCTGTTCGCGCCGCCGATGCGGCGGCCCGCCGTCGACGTGTACGTACCGGAGGTGGAGGCCGCGCCCACGCCGGACGCGCCCCACATCGGGCCGTCCGTACGGCAGTTCGTGCGGCCCGCGGCGCTGCTGCCCGCGACCGCGTCGGCCGGTCAGGTGCGCACACTGCTCACTGACGCGCCCGACGTCTCCGGCGTGCTCCTCGTGAACACGCGCGGTGTGCCGGTGCGGGCGGTGGACCGGGACCGGTTCCTGCTGTCCCTGTCCGGGCGGTACGGGCACGCCCTGTACGCGGACCGGCCCGCGGCGCGCCTGGCCGACGAGCCGCTCACGGTCGGCGTCGACGCCACGGCGTGGGAGGTCCTGGACCTGCTCGCCGACGGGCAGCGCAACCGTACCGGCGACGACGTCGCGGTGGTGGACGGCGAGGGGCGGTGCGTGGGGGTCGTACGCCTGGCCGACCTGGTGCGGACCCTGGCCGAGAGCCGGGTCGAGGAGGCGGCGGGGCTCAACCCGCTGACGCGGCTGCCCGGTTCGGACGCGGTGACGGCCGAGGTCGACCGGTGGATCGCGCAGGGGCGGCCGTTCGCGCTGAGCTGGCTGGACGTGGACGACTTCAAGCAGGTCAACGACGGGGCCGGGTTCGCGGCGGGCGACACGCTGATCCGGGAGATCGGCGCGGCGCTCAAGGCGGTCGCCGCGGACACGGCACGCGCGGGCCTGCCCGAGCAGGCGCGGGTGGGGCACATCGGGGGCGACGACTTCGTGCTCCTCGCCGCGCCCGAGGCCCTCGAACCGGTGGCGGCGGCCGTACTCGACGCGTCGTGGTCGGCGGGCGGGCGCGAGGTGACGCTGTCGGTGGCGACGGTGGACTGCCCGCCCGGCACGGTCGCCGACCACCGCCAGGCCGCGGCGTGGCTCGCACCGCTCAAGCAGGCCGCGAAGGCGCTGCGCGGGGCGAGTTGGGTCGTCGGCCGCGCGGGCACGGAGGGCCACCGTGTCCGCCGCGGCACCCCGGCCACCCGCCCCGAACCGTCGTCCGCCCCTGTCTCCGCGCAGCGCGGCGGGGGCGGCGCGTCGCACCGCGGAAAGCCGGACTCCCCTTACGGGCCGGGCGCGGCGGCTCCGTACGGGATACGGCTTGAGGAACGGGGCAGCGGGCGGGCCACCGCATAGCGGGACGCCGGGCTGGCGCGGTGTCGAGCCCGGGCCCGCGCCGTACAAGAACCGTTGTCGTCCGTGACCTTGACGGTCCCACAGTGCCGGTGAACACTTCCGGGTGTCAGTCGGCATCGCCGCACTTCGGCATGGCGCCGCGCGAGGTCACCGCTGCGTCTCGCAGACGGCAACAGGCCACTCCGCACGGGCGATTCGGCTGCGACGGCACGCTCGTCACGGACGCCGGGCGGGGCCGGGGAACCTCTTGGGCTCTCCTGCCTTCGGCCGACGTAGCCACGCACGCACCCTGCACGGAGGACCGGGGCGCAAGGCCCCGGGCATGGGCCAAGGAGCCGCCATGTACGCGAATGGGGACGTTCTCGTCGGTGAGATCATCGGCACCGCGATCCTGATTCTGTTCGGCGCCGGCGTCTGCGCCGCCGTCACGCTCAACCACTCGAAGGCCAAGTCGGCCGGCTGGGTCGTCATCGCGTTCGGCTGGGGCTTCGGCGTCCTGGCCGGTGCGTACACGGCGGGGCCGCTGTCCGGCGGGCACCTCAACCCGGCCGTCACGCTCGGCATCGCTGTCGACACCGGGAAGTGGGACCAGGTCCCGCTGTACGTCCTCGGGCAGATGATCGGCGCCATCCTCGGTGCGGTGCTCTGCTGGGCGGCGTACTACGCGCAGTTCCAGGCCAACGCCGACCAGAGCAAGGCCCTGCCGACGCTCGGGATCTTCTCGACGGCGCCCGAGATCCGCAACACTCCGGCCAACCTCGTCACCGAGGTCATCGCGACCATCGGGCTCGTCCTGCCGATCCTCGCGTTCGGCCTGACCAAGGGGCTCGGCGAGTCCGGTACGGCCACGCTGATCGTCGCGTTCCTGGTCGTCGGCATCGGCCTCTCGCTCGGCGGGCCGACGGGGTACGCCATCAACCCGGCCCGTGACCTCGGCCCGCGCATCGCGCACGCCGTGCTGCCGATTCCCAACAAGGGCTCGTCCGACTGGAGTTACTCCTGGATCCCGGTCGCGGGTCCGCTGATCGGCGGGGCGCTGTCCGGGCTCATCTTCAACGCCGCTTTCTGAGCCGTCGGGTGCAACGAACCAAGGGGACAAGGGGACAAGGGGACTTCATGACGGACAAGTTCGTCGCCGCGATCGACCAGGGCACCACGTCGAGCCGCTGCATCATCTTCAACCAGGACGGCGCGATCGTCGCCGTCGACCAGCGTGAGCACCGCCAGATCTTCCCCAAGCCCGGCTGGGTGGAGCACGACGCGACGGAGATCTGGTCGAAGGTGCAGGCCGTCGTCGCGGGCGCACTCGCCAAGGCGGGCCTGCGGGCGGAGCAGTTGAGCGCCCTCGGCATCACCAACCAGCGCGAGACCACGGTGCTGTGGGACCGCGCCACCGGCAAGCCCGTGCACAACGCGATCGTCTGGCAGGACACCCGTACGTCCGCGCTCTGCACCGAACTCGGCGGCAGCGACGGGCAGGACCGGTTCCGGGACGCCACCGGACTGCCGCTCGCCAGCTACTTCTCCGGCCCGAAGGCGGCCTGGCTGCTCGACAACGTGCCGGGCCTCAGGACGCGTGCCGAGCGCGGTGAGATCGCGTTCGGCACGATCGACTCCTGGCTGATCTGGAACCTCACCGGCGGCACGGACGGCGGCGTGCACGTCACGGACGTGACCAACGCGGGCCGGACCATGCTGATGAACCTGGAGACCCTCCAGTGGGACGGCCAGATCCTGTCCGCGATGAACGTGCCCGAGGCGATGCTGCCGGAGATCCGCTCGTCCGCCGAGGTGTACGGGACGGCCGTCGGACAGCTCGCCGGTGTGCCCGTGGCCTCCGCGCTGGGCGACCAGCAGGCGGCGATCTTCGGGCAGGCCTGCTACGACACGGGCACCGCCAAGAACACGTACGGCACGGGCAGTTTCCTGCTGCTCAACACCGGTAACCGGCCCGTTCCGTCGAAGAACGGGCTGCTCACGACGATGGGCTACCAGATCGGCGGCGAAGCGCCGGTCTACTGCCTGGAGGGCTCGATCGCGATCACCGGCGCCCTGGTGCAGTGGCTCCGCGACCAGCTCGGCCTCATCGCCAGTGCCGACGAGATCGAGCCGCTCGCGGCGAGCGTCGACGACAACGGCGGTGCGTACGTCGTGCCCGCGTTCTCCGGCCTGTTCGCCCCGTACTGGCGCTCGGACGCGCGCGGCGTGATCACCGGTCTGACGCGGTACGTGACGAAGGCGCACCTGGCCCGCGCGGTCCTGGAGGCGACGAGCTGGCAGACGCGTGAGGTCGTGGACGCCATGTACCAGGACTCGGGCGTGCAGATCACGACCCTGAAGGTCGACGGCGGCATGACGAAGAACAACCTGCTCATGCAGCATCAGGCGGATGTGCTGGACGTCCCGGTGGTCCGGCCGAGGGTGTCCGAGACGACCTGCCTGGGCGCGGCGTACGCGGCCGGCCTCGCCACGGGCGTGTGGAACGACCTGGACGAGCTCAAGGCGCACTGGCAGAAGGACGCCGAGTGGCAGCCGCGGATGGCGCAGGAGGTGCGGGACCGCGAGTACCGCAACTGGCGGCGCGCCGTGGAGCGCAGCTTCGGCTGGCTGGAGGACGGCGAGGAGGGCTGAGTCCTCCCGCTGGAGAGCTGCGGCTCGTACCCCGGTCGGCGGGGGTACGGGCCGTGGTGCCGTCCGGGGTCAGCTGGTGGCCCGTGCGCGGGCGGCCGTCGCGCGGGCCATGGCGTGGCGTACGACGGTGACGAGGACGGCCTTGACTGACTCGCGGTCGCGGGCGTCGCACAGCACGACGGGCACCTGCTCGTCGAGGTCGAGGGCCTGGCGGACCATGTCCTCGGGGTAACGGGCGGCGCCTTCGAAGCAGTTGACGCCGACGGCGAAGGGGATGCCGCGCCGCTCGAAGTAGTCGACGGCGGCGAAGCAGTCCTCCAGGCGGCGGGTGTCGGCGAGGACGACGGCGCCGAGCGAGCCCTGCGCCAGCTCGTCCCAGAGGAACCAGAAACGATCCTGCCCGGGGGTGCCGAAGAGGTACAGGACGAGGTCCTGGCGGAGCGTGATGCGGCCGAAGTCCATGGCGACGGTGGTGGTGCTCTTCGTCTCCACGCCCGCGGTGTCGTCCACGGGGCGTCCCGCCTCGGTGAGGGCCTCCTCGGTGCGCAGCGGTTTGATCTCGCTGACTGTGCCGACGAGGGTCGTCTTGCCCACGCCGAAGCCGCCGGCCACGAGGATCTTCAGGGTCACCGGTTCGACGGTGGCCTTGCGCCGCTGAGAGCGCCCGAGGATCGCCATTGGTCTCCACTCCAGCTGTGCCGACGGGGTGAACTCCCCGCACATTTGGGCGAGTTCCGCAGCAGACTCTAGTCCCGCCCTGATTCCGCTTCATCGCCGGAGGGCGATCGTGGCCGGAACGATGCCGGGTGCCCGGGCGACTTCACGTCCTTCGCGCCGTTCTGCCGGACCGGCAGGTCGTGGGGTACGTCCTGTTCCTGTCGGTGGGCCCTCTCGGTACGGGGCGACCTGAACGGGCCCGCTGCGTCAGGGAGTTCCGTATCCCCCGCCGCCCGGTGTCTGAACGACCAGGACGTCGCCGGGCGCGAGCTCCGCCGAGTCCGCGCCGGACAGCTCCAGGGTCGTGCCGTCGGCCCGCTCGACGCGGTTGGCCCCGAGGGCGCCCGGCTCGCCGCCCGCCATGCCGTACGGGGGCACGCGGCGGTGGCCGGAGAGCGTGGAGACCGTCATCGGCTCGCGGAAGCGGATCCGGCGCACCGCCCCGTCGCCGCCGCGCGTGCGCCCGTTTCCGCCGCTTCCCGCGCGGACCGCGAACTCCTCCAGGAGTACGGGCAGCCGCCACTCAAGGACCTCGGGGTCGGTGAGCCGTGAGTTGGTCATATGGGTCTGCACCACAGGCGCCCCGTCGAAGCCGTCGCCCGCGCCGGAACCGGACGCGACCGTCTCGTAGTACTGGTGGCGGTCGTTGCCGAAGGTGACGTTGTTCATCGTGCCCGAGCCCTCGGCCTGCACGCCGAGGGCCGCGTACAGGGCGCCGGTGATGGCCTGCGAGGTCTCCACGTTCCCGGCGACGACCGCGGCGGGCGGCTCGGGCGCGAGCATCGAACCGGGCGGGACGACGATCTTCAGGGGGCGCAGGCAGCCGTCGTTGAGCGGGATGTCGTCGGCGACGAGGGTGCGGAAGACGTACAGGACCGCGGCGTTGACCACGGCGTACGGGGCGTTGAAGTTGCCGGGCAGCTGCGCGGAGGTGCCGGTGAAGTCGACGGTCGCGGAGCGGGCCTCCCGGTCGACGGTGACGCGGACCCGGATGACCGCGCCGGAGTCCGTCTCGTACGCGTACGCACCGTCGTCGAGGGCGTCGACGACGCGGCGGACGGCGGCCTCGGCGTTGTCCTGGACGTGCTTCATATAGGCCTGGACGACGTCGAGTCCGAAGTGCTCGATCATCTTGCCGACCTCCTCGACGCCCTTGGCGTTGGCGGCGATCTGGGCGCGGAGGTCGGCGAGGTTGGTGGCCGGGTTGCGGGAGGGGTACGGGGCGCTCGTGAGGTGCCGCTCTGTCTCCTGCTCGCGGAAGCGGCCGTTCTCGGCGAGCAGCCAGTTGTCGAAGAGGACGCCCTCCTCCTCGATGCGGCGGCTGTCGGCGGGCATGGAGCCGGGGGCGATGCCGCCGATCTCGGCGTGGTGGCCGCGCGAGGCGACGTAGAAGAGGATCCGCTCGCCCGCCCGGTCGAAGACGGGGGTGATGACGGTGACGTCGGGCAGGTGCGTGCCGCCGTGGTACGGGTCGTTGACGGCGTACGCGTCGCCGGGGCGCATCTCCGCGCGGCGCCGGACGACCTCCTTGACGCTCGTGCCCATCGAGCCCAGGTGCACCGGGATGTGCGGGGCGTTGGCGACGAGGTTGCCGTCCGGGTCGAAGAGGGCGCAGGAGAAGTCCAGGCGCTCCTTGATGTTCACGGACTGCGCGGTGGACTCCAGGCGAGCGCCCATCTGTTCGGCGATCGACATGAAGAGGTTGTTGAAGACTTCGAGGAGCACGGGGTCGGCCTCGGTGCCCACCTCGATCCCCTCGGCCCGCGCGACCCGCTCCATCACGAGGTGGCCCTCGTCGTTGGTCCGTGCCCGCCAGCCCTCGTCGACGACGGTGGTGGCGTTGGCCTCGGTGATGATCGCGGGGCCTTCGATCCGCTCGCCGGGGGCCAGTTCTTCGCGGCGGTGCAGGGGGACTTGGCGGTGGGCTCCGTTGAGGTGCACGCGCGCGTGGTGCGGGTTTTCCTCGTTGCGGTGGTGGTTTTCGTCGTTGCGGTGGTGGTTTTCGGTCGCACGCGCGCGTGGCGCCGTGAGGGTGGAGAGGTCCGGCGGTTCGGTGACGCCGGTGGCCTCGACGGAGAGTGCCTCGACGACGATCGGCCGGTCCAGGGTGAACGAGTAGGTGGCGCGGTGCCGGTCCTCGAACTCGCTCCGCATGGCGTCGGGTTCGGCGGTGTCGAGGGTGACGGTGAGCGCGGTGTCGGTGCCGTCGTAGCGGAGCTGGGCGCGGCGGGCGACGCGGATGCGGTCCTCCGGCACGTCCTCGGCGCGCAGTTCGGCGCGGGCGGCCTCCTCCAAGGCGGCCGCGGTCTCCTCGACGCGCGCCATCGACTCGGCCTCCAGAGGCTCCTCGACGGACTGCTCACGCATGGCCGTGGTGTCGGCGAGCCCGATGCCGAGCGCGGAGAGGACTCCGGCCATGGGCGGTACGAGCACGGTGCGGATGCCGAGCGAATCGGCCACCGCGCAGGCGTGCTGGCCGCCCGCCCCACCGAACGTCGTGAGGGCGTACCGCGTCACGTCGTGGCCCTTCTGCACGGAGATCCGCTTGACGGCGCCCGCGATGTTGGCGACGGCGATCTGCAGGAAGCCCTCGGCGACCTGCTCGGGCGTGCGGTCGTCCCCGGTGGCCTCGCGGATCTCGGCGGCGAGCGCGGAGAACCGCTCGCGGACGAGGCCGGCGTCGATCGGCTGGTCGCCGTCGGGGCCGAACACCCGGGGGAAGTAATCGGGTTGGATGCGGCCGAGCATCACGTTGGCGTCGGTGACGGTGAGCGGGCCGCCGCCCCGGTAGCAGGCGGGGCCGGGGGCGGCGCCCGCCGAGTCGGGGCCGACCCGGTAGCGGCTGCCGTCGAAGTGCAGGACCGAGCCGCCGCCCGCGGCCACGGTGTGGATGTCCAGCATGGGGGCGCGCAGCCGGACCCCGGCGATCTGGGTGGTGAAGACCCGTTCGTACGCGCCCGCGTAGTGCGAGACGTCCGTGGAGGTGCCACCCATGTCGAAGCCGATGACGTTGTCGAAGCCCGCGCGGCGTGACATCCGGGCCATGCCGACGATGCCGCCCGCGGGCCCGGAGAGGATGGCGTCCTTGCCGCGGAACTGGTGGGCCTCGGCGAGGCCGCCGTTGGACTGCATGAACATCAGCCGTACGCCCCGGAGTTGGTCCGCGACCTGGTCGACGTACCGCCTCAGGACCGGGGAGAGATAGGCGTCCACGACGGCCGTGTCGCCGCGCGGGACCAGTTTCATCAGCGGGCTGACCTCGCTGGACAGGGAGATCTGCGGGAAGCCGATCCGGGCGGCGAGGCGGCCGGCGGCCTGTTCGTGCGCGGGGTGCAGATGGCTGTGCATGCAGACCACGGCGAGGGACCTGATGCCGTCGTCGTACACGCTCCGCAGCTCCGCCTCGAGGCGGTCCAGGTCGGGCGGGGTGAGGACGGTGCCGTCGGCGGCGACGCGCTCGTCGAACTCGACCACGCGCGTGTGCAGGAGTTCGGGCAGCACGATCTCGCGGGCGAAGATCCGCGGGCGGTTCTGGTAGGCGATGCGCAGCGCGTCCCGGAAGCCGCGCGTGACGACGAGCGCGGTGGGCTCGCCCTTGCGCTCCAGGAGGGCGTTGGTGGCGACGGTGGTGCCCATCCGGACGGCGTCGATCCGGGCGTCCTCCAGAGGGACGTCCAACAAGGCACGGATGCCCGCCACCGCGGAGTCGCGGTAGCGCGCGGGGTTCTCGGAGAGCAGCTTGTGGGTGAGCAGCCGGCCGTCCGGGCGGCGCGCCACGACGTCGGTGAACGTGCCGCCACGGTCGATCCAGAACTGCCAGCCCGCGTCCGTGCCGCCGCTCCCCTGACCCGCCTCCGCGCCGCCTGTTCCTGTCACGGACACCTCCCGCTCGGGCGCCGCGTGGACCACTGCCGGGGGCCGACCTGACCGGCAGTCTCAGAGCGCGCGCAGACCGTTGATCACGTCGCGCAGAATACTCTCGTCCGGGAGTTCGGCCGGGGGGACGGGCCGGGTCACGTGCACGAGCTCCTCGGCCACGAGGTCGCCTACGAGGACGCGGACCACGCCGATCGGCAGGTCCAGCTCGGAGGCCAGCTCGGCCACCGACTGCGGGACCTCTCGGCAGAGTTCGACGATGTCGACGTGCTCGGGGGCCAGGGTGTGGTCGGCCTCCCGGTCGTCCACCGCGGCCTCGGCGACGACGACCGCGATCAGGTCGAGTCGATGCTGCCCCTCGCTCGTGGTGCGGCCCCGCGTCATGGCGTACGGACGCACCACTGGTCCCGCGTCGTCGTCGAACCAGTGGGGCGCCCCGTGACCCGCATTACCGTCGATGGTCATGCCATTCCACTACCCGCCCGCGGGCACATCGGTGCGCGGCGCGGTCCCCAGATGTACGCCGACCCGCTTCACGAGGAGCGTCATCTCGTAGGCGACCAGGCCGACGTCGGTGTCCGAGTCCGCGAGCACGGCGAGGCAGCTGCCGTCGCCCGCGGCGGTCACGAACAGGAACGCGTCGTCCAGCTCGACCACGGTCTGCCGGACCTGGCCCGCCTCGAAGTGCCGGCCCACGCCCTTGGCGAGGCTGTGGAAGCCGGAGGCGACGGCGGCCAGGTGCTCGCCGTCCTCACGGGTCAGGTCGGCCGAGACGCCGGTGGCCAGGCCGTCCGACGACAGGACGACGGCCTTGCGGATCGTCGCCACGCGCGCGACGAGGTCGTCGAGCAGCCAGTTCAGCTCGCCGATGTGTGCGGCTGTCTTCGGTGCGGTCATCGACCGTCCCCCTCCGTGGTGCGGTGTGCTGTGCCGTCCTCGGCGGTGCCGGGACGGGGTTCTTCTCGTACGGGCGGCTCCGGGGCGGGCGGTTCCGGGGCGGGCCGTTCTGGAGCGGGCTGTCCTGGAGCGGGCTGTCCTGGAGCGGGCCGTTCTGGAGCGCGCCGTTCTGGAGCGGGCCGTTCTGGAGCGGGCCGTTCGCCGTTCTCCAGTTCGCCGTTGTCCCGGCGCCCGCGCTGCCAGCCCCGCTGGAGTGCGGCCATGCGGTCGCGCACCTCCTCGGCGTCGCGGTCCGCCGGCGCCTCGTCGCGTACGGGCTTGCGCTTCGGCTCGCCCTTCAGCTGCGGGGCGAGGTTCGCCTGGCGCACGCGGCGGGGCAGGGCGGCGGTCGGGATGTCCTCGTACGGGGCGGGCTTCGGGCGGTCCTGGCCTTCTTCGGAGGCGGGGGTTCCGGGGCCTGCCGGTGCGTCGCCGCCTCGGCCCGCGCCGGGCGCCTGGTCCCGTACCGGCTCGGTCGCCTGGTCCCGTACCGGCTCGGGCGCCTGGTCCCGTACCGGCTCGGGCGCCTGGTCCCGTACCGGCTCAACTGCCGGGTCCGGGGGCGGAGTTCCGCGTTCCGCCGCTGCGTCGCCGTTGTCCGCGCGGGACTGGGCGCGGGCGTCGAAGGGGGCGGGGAGGCCGCCGCGGAGCTCCTCGCGCGGCGTGAGGACACGCTCGTCGGGTCGCTCGGCGGGCGCGGACTCCTCGCCGACCGGGCGGCCGTGCGAGCTGACCAGCTTGGGGGCCCTGCGGCGCGGCAGCGGAACGGGAACGGCCGCGTCCGGGCGAGCGGAGTCGCCCGCCTCCGCGCCGTCGCCCGCCTGCTGGTGCTCGGCCCGGTCCCGGCTCCGGCCGCGCTCTCTGCTCCCGGACTTCCGGCGCGGCCGGAAGAGCCCGCCCCGCTCGCTGTCGGTGTCCTCGATGTCGCCCAGACCGCCCAGGTCTCCCAAATCCCCGAGATCGAGTGCGCGTACGCGCTCGGCCGCGTCCACCGGCGCCTCCAGTTCCACGGGACCGTCGAGGACCGCCGACTCCAGGACCGACTTGGGCAGTCCGGGCAGTTGCGCGGGCACCTTCGTGAGCCGTGGGCCGCGCTCGCCGGAGGCCTCGTCGCCGAGCCCCGCCGCCGCGCGGTCGAGCCGGATGCCGCCGCTGGTGTCCCCGTCGGGCGCCGCGGTGAGCAGCACGTCCGGTACGAAGACGACGGCGGTGGTCCCGCCGTACGGCGACGGCTGCAGCGAGACGCGGACGTTCTGACGCTGGGCGAGCCGGCTGACCACGTACAGGCCGAGCCGGTCGGTGTCGGACAGCTCGAACTCGGGGGTCTCCGCGAGCCGCAGGTTGGCGTCGAGGAGGGCGTCCGGGGTCATGCCGAGGCCGCGGTCGTGGATCTCCAGGGTGAAGCCGTTGGCGACGCGCTCGCCGTGCACCTGGACGGCGGTGTGCGGGGGCGAGAACACCGTGGCGTTCTCAAGGAGTTCGGCGACGAGGTGCGTGAGGTCCGCGACGGCCGGGCCGGTGACGGCGATCCGGGCGAGCCTGCGCACCTCGATGCGCTCGTAGTCCTCGACCTCGGCGACAGCCGCGCGCACCACGTCCATCAGCGGTACGGGCTTGCGCCACTGCCGGGAGGGCGCGGCACCGGAGAGGATCACGAGGCCCTCGGCGTGCCGGCGCATGCGCGTGGTGAGGTGGTCGAGGCGGAACAGGTCGGCGAGTTCCTCCGTGTCCTCGGTCCTGCGCTCCATGGCGTCGAGCAGGGTGAGCTGCTTGTGCAGCAGGACCTGGCTGCGGCGGGCGAGGTTGACGAACACCTCCGAGACGCCGCGGCGCATGTCGGCCTGCTTGACGGCGGCCTCGACGGCGGCGCGCTGCAGGGTGTTGAGGGCCTGCCCGACCTGGCCCATCTCGTCCTTCTCGTACTGCAGGCGCGGGGCCTCGGTCTCGACGTCGACCTGTTCACCGGCGGCGAGGCGGCGCATCACGCTGGGCAGGCGGACGCCGGAGACCTCGTGGGCGTCCTTGCGCAGCCGGGACAGGTCGCGGATCAGCTCGCGGCCGATGCGTACGGAGAGCACGATCGAGAAGAGCAGCGCGAAGAGTCCGAGGACACCGGCCGCTCCGGCCCGCAGCAGGACGCCGACGGCCTCGGGCTCGACCCGCTCCTGATAGCGGTCGCCCGCCTCGGAGTTGAGCTCGGCCAGATCGTCGAGGACGGTCTTGGCGGCCTTGTCCCAGGTGGCGGAGGTGATGCCGCGCGGAGTGCCGGCGCTGCCCTCGACGACGTTCTTCTCCAGCTCCAGGAGCGGGGTGGCCGCGGGGCTGCTCCAGTAGCGCTCGAAACGTTCGCGTTCGGAGGCGGGCAGCAGCTCCAGGCTGACCTCGCTGCGCAGCTCGCGCCGTGCGCGGTAGTCGGCCATCTGCCGCTGCTGCCCGGCATCGACGCGGCCGCGCACCAGGACGGCGGAGACCAACGCGTCCTGGCGGGCGAGGAATTCGCGCGTGCGGGCGAGGTCGACCAGGGCCTGGCCCTCCTTGTCGAGCGGCACGTCGTTCACCGTGTCGAGGCCGGAGAGGAAGGTGTGGCAGGGGTCGATCAGGCGGTTGTAGAGCGTGAGGGCCTGACCGGCGGAGATGGAGCCGTCCTCGACGGTGCGGCGCAGTGTGTCGATGCCGTCGAAGGCCTCGATCAGGGAGTCGAGTCGGTGCGCGGTCTCGCCGGACATCTCCTCGCGTACATCCGGGTTCTCGGCGTTGGCGCGGACCTCGGCGACCTTGGCGTTGGTGGCGTCGCGTTGCTCGTGGAGGCGGGCGGGGGCTTCGGAGGCGCGCGGGTCGGCGAGGTAGACGAGGGTCGCGCGGCGCTCTTCCTGGAGGACGCGGACGGTGTCCTCGATGGGGAAGCCGACCTCTTCGACGACGGTGGAGGCGCTCAACAGCCGGTCGGCGGCGCGTCCGGTGACGACTGTGGTGACTCCCCAGATCACCGCCAGGGACACGAGCGGCACCACCAGCAACGCCACGATCTTCCGGCGGATGGACTTCCCGCGAAAGCGCATGGCCTCCCCCAGCTCAACCCCGGTGACCGGGGGTACGTGCGGCAATAAACGGCGCGAGCCTACTACTGTCGGATGACCAACTCGAAGGCAAGTACGGTCACAGTCGATCGCTTTCCTGCCGAAGCACGCGTATCCCGTCACGAGTTGTCCGCTCTTACCGGGAGATGGCCACCCCACACGGCACGCCTCTTGCGTCGGCATCACGCCACCCCCCTCGGCCAGTTGGCCGGATTCGTTCCGCGACCACGCAGGGGGAACTTTCCGGGCGGTGCACGCGTTTTTGTCCGTACGAGCTGGTGTACGGATCCTGGTACGGCGTTTCCTCGCGTGCGGACGGGAGTTGGGGATGCCGAGGAGCACCGCGCGGCCGTCTCCGGGGGCGAAGTACCCGACAGGGTGGCGTAATTCGGTGCAACACGGGCAGCCCATGAGGGGTCGGGCGAACGCAGCGGGACGACCGGCTGCACAGCGTGGGGAGTGAACGATGGGCACGGCGGCGCACGGGGGTCCGCGGCAGGACGAAGGGGACGGGCGGCAGCAGCAGTTGTGGGTGGACGACCCGGTGGGGCGGCCCAGCATGCCGGAGCCGGTGCGGACGGCGGCGGTGCGCGCGATGATCATCGTGGCGGTGACGCTGACGCAGGGCACGGTCGCGGTGCTGTGCAGCCTCGCGGGTTCCTGGCTGGCCTTCCCGATGGTCCTGAGCAGTGTGGCGAGCACGGTCGTGGCCACGTGGTCGGTCCTGGACGTCTGGGTGACGAGACAGGTCTGGAACCAGCGGTACGGCGTGGTCTCCTCTCCCGCGAGCACCGCACGCCGCCTCCGCAAGGAGCGCCGGCGTGCCCGCCGCGCGGCCCGCTCGGCGGCCCGCTCGGCGGCACGGGCCCGGCCAGGGGACCCGGCCGGCAGCGGCAGCCTTTCGCGGGCCTGAGGGGGAGCGCGTTTCCTGCGGTCAGAGGCGATCACACGGTGCGTCTCGCGGCCGTTCGCAGTGCGTCTCGCGGCCGTTTCCAGGGGCCTCTTGCGACCGTTCGGTAACATGTTGCGTATACCGCTCACGCGAGCGCGATACGCAACAGAATCCGGCCGGGAAGCCAGCCGCGTCAAGCGCTTCCCGCAGATGCGGCGCGGACGAAGCCGCCAGGTGGTGAGTAAAGACCAATGACCGGAAAACAGAAGAGGGATGCGACCATCGAGGACGACCAGGAGAAGCACGGCCAGGAGAAGCAGGAGCGGCCGAGCCGCGGCACCGCAAGCGCCGTCCAGTCCGTGGACCGCGCGGTGAGCGTTCTGGAGATCCTCGCCAAGCACGGCGAGGCGGGCGTCTCGGAGATCGCGGACGAGCTGGACGTGCACCGGTCGACGGCCTTCCGGCTGCTCGGCGCCCTGGAGAACCGAGGGCTCGTGTCCCAGTCGGCGGACCGCGGCAAGTACTACCTGGGGGCCGGCGTGCTGCGCCTCGCGGGCGCCGCCGCCGTCCGGCTCGACATCTCCCAGGAAGGCGCCCCCGTCTGCCGCGAGCTGGCCGACGAACTCGGCGAGACCGTCAACATCGCGGTCCTCGACGACGACGCCGCGGTCAACATCATGCAGGCCCGCGGCTCGGCCGCCGTGACCGCGCAGAACTGGCTCGGCAGACGCACGCCGCTGCACGCCACGTCCAGCGGAAAGGTGCTGCTCGCCCACCTGCCGCAGGCCCTGCGCGAGGGTCTGCTCGCCCGCAGCCTGCCCCGCTTCACCGAGCAGACCGTGACCGGCACGGTGCAGCTGCGCGCGGAGCTGGAGGCCGTGGTCGAGCAGGGGTACGCGCGCGCCCTGGAGGAGCTGGAGATCGGCCTCACGGCGGTCGCGGCCCCGGTGCGCGCGCACGACGGCAAGGTGATCGGTGCGCTCAGCGTGTCCGGGCCCGTCTACCGGCTGACGGAGGACCGCCTCGCCGAGCTGGCCAAACGAGCCGTCGCCGTTGCGGACGACCTGTCCCGGCGGATGGGGTACGGCTTCTGAGGGGCTGCCGCTTCTGAGGGGCTGCTGCTTCTTCTGGCGGGCTGCGGATCCTGAGGGGCCCTGCTTGACGACTCGACGCGGGGCCGGGACATTCCCGGCCCCGCGTCGTCGTACGCAGCGTCGTACGCGGCCTCGTACGCGTCGTCGTACGCGGGGACCTCGCCGTATCGCTCGCTACTCCTCCGCGGTACAGGCCTCCCGTACCGCCCGCTACTCCCCCGCGGTCTCCGTCGGGCGCTTGAACATCCGCGTCGCCGTGATCTCGCCGTGCACCGCTGCGCCCTCCGGGTCCTGCTGCGGCAGGCCCGGGCGGAGGTGCTCCTCCACGCTGATGTACTTCAGCCCGGCCCGCAGGTCCGCGTCGTTCCGCAGCCGGATCACCAGCGGGAACTCGGCGAGCGCGGTCGTGTCGAACAGGCCGGTGGTGTAGAGGAGTTGGACACCGAGCGCATCGGCCACGGCGCGCTGCAGTTCCAGCAGATACGTGGCGTTGGCGCGGCCGATCGGGTTGTCCAGGAACAGCGTGCCCGCGTGCCGGTGCTTGTCGCGGCCCCGGTCGTTGGAGCGCAGCGCCGCCATCGTGCAGTACAGCGCGATGGCCGCGGTGAGCAGCTGGCCGCCGGAGAACACGTCGCCCATCTGTCCGACGGGGACGCGCTCGGCGCGCAGTACGGCGTCCGGCTTGAGGATCTCGACGGCCACGCCGCGCGGCTCGATCGCTGCCTGAACTCCCCGCAGGAGCAGGGACATTCCGTCCCGCCGCAGGTCGGAGTTCTTCTTCACGGCCGCGCGCGTCGCCTCGTCCACGACCTCACCGAGGCGTTCGGTGAGCGTCGCCTGGTCCGGCTCGTCGAAGCGGATCCGCAGGAACTCCTGGCCGGACCACTCGCCGAGCCCCTCTGGAAGCCGGGACAGGCGCTGGGCGGAGCGGAGCGTGGTGAGCGCGGAGTCGACGAGGCCGCGCAGCCGGTCCACGATCGAGTCGCGGTTGCGCTCCAGCTGCTCCAACTCGTCGGTGAGGACCCGCAGTCGGGGCGCGAAGGCCTCGGCCCACTTCGCGGCGTGCTCCGGCAGGGCGGACGCGGGCAGCTCCCGGATCTGCTGCCGGGCCGGGGTGCGGACCTGCTCGTACCGCGTGGAGTTGGCGTGGCGTACGAGCACGTCACTGGCCTCGCGGACCGCTGCCTCGGCGGCCGACAGGTCGGCGGCGCAGCCGCGCAGCGAGCGACGGGCCTCGGCGGCGGACTGCCGGGCCTCCTCCAGCGGACCGGGGTACGGCTCGGGCCGCTCGCTGCCGTCCGCGGCGGCTTCGTCGTGGTGATCGCGCAGCAGGTCCCGCAGGAGCGCCGCCGTCTCGTCGAAGCCGCCCGCGCCGTCCTCGGCGGTGCGGTGGGCGTGCAGCAGCTCGGTGTGCGCCTCCTTGGCCTGGCCCAACGCCTCGGTGCAGGAGGCGAGTTCGGCGGATGCGGTACGCAGCAGGGTCTGGGCGTGCTCGGCGTCGGACGGGACCATGCCGTCCGGCAGCTCGGTGTGCGCCTCGCCGTCCTCGGGGGCGTGCCGCTCGGCCTCGCCGCGCAGTCGGCCGAGCTGCTCGCTCGCCGCCGACATCCGGGTCTCCAGCATCTGCACGAGCGACTCGGCACGGGCCGCCGCGGCCTGCCGGGACGGGCCGTCGGCGCCGTCGGTGCCCTCCAGGAGCTGGGCGGCGCGGGTGCGGACCTTGTTGCTGAGCCGGTCGAGCTCGGCGAGGGCCGCGCTCTCGTCGCTCTCCGCGCGGGCCTGTTCGGCACGCAGGTCGGCGCCGACGCCGACCTTCTCGTACAGCTGGGATGCCGCGCGGTACGCCTCGCGGAGCGCGGCGAGCGGGGCGTTCGGCGGCTCCGCGTCCAGCGACTCGTCCTCGGGGGCGCCCGCGATCTCGGCGCGTTCGGCACGCAGCGCGCGGGCGGTGCGGCGGGCGTCGTCGGCGGCGCGCTGGGCGGCCCTGCGGTCCTCGTCGGCGGCGCGGGCCCGGTCCAGGCAGGACTGGGCGCGGGCCTCGGACTCCACGGCCTCGTCGGCCAGTTCACGCAGCTTGGCCTGCCAGGCGGCGCGCTCGCGGAGCCGGTACGCGAGCCCCGCGAGGGCGTCGGCCGCGCGCCGGGCGCGCTGCGCGGCGTCCTGCCGCTCGTCCCGCACCCGCGTGGCGTCGGCCGCGACCTCGTCCGCCTCCGCGCGGGCGGTGCGGGCCTCGGCCAGCTCGGCCTCCGCCTCGTCGGCGAACGCACGGGCCGCGCGGGCCGCCTCGGCCAGCTCGCCGAGCCGACCGGCAGGGCAGCCGCTTCGCCAGGAGGAGAGCCGGGCGGCCAGCTCGCGGTCCTTGCCGAGGCGCGCGGCGAGCTGCCGGATCCCCTCGTCCCGCTCGGCGGCGCGCGTACGCAGCGCCTGCCGCTCCTCGTCGGCGGCGTGTTCGTCGTGCATGGCCGGGTTCGGCGGTACGAGGAAGACGTCCTGCGCGGTGGCGCCCGGCTCCGGGGCCGGGGTCGGCGCGATGAGCGCGGCGGCGGTGCCGACGGCCACGGCGGACCGGGGCAACAGGGCGGCGCCGTCCAGCACTTCACGCGCGCGTGCGTGCGTGTCCGGGTCGGTGATGACCACGCCGTCGACCAGCTCGGGGCGGGCGGCGAGCACGCGCGCGTGATCCGCAGGGTCGACGGCCTGGGCGAGGTAGCGCCAGCCGGGCAGGGCGGGGATGCCGTGCTCGCCCAGGTACTCGACGGTGGCCAGGACGTCAGGGCCCGGTGGGAGCAGGCCGCCGTCACCCAGGGCGCCGAGGATGCGGGCGTCGTCGGCGGCGGCCGTGCGCAGGTCGAAGAGCTGGCGCTCGGCGCTGCCGACGCCCTGCTCCAGGAGTTCCTTCAGCTCGTCCGCGAAGCGGTCCAACTCCGCGAAGCTGAGGGCGGTTTCGGGCGCGCCCTGCTCGCCTGGGACTGCGCCGCCCGCGGTCTCTGCTGCCGGGTCGTACGCGCGGTCCGGCTCGCCGTCCGTCGTGGTGGCGGTGCGCGCCTTGGGCACCGCGCGGTGGGCGGCGCGGGAGGCGCCGGGCAGGCCGAGGAGTTCGGCGAGGCGTTCCTCGGCGGCCAGGGACTCGGCGGCGGCGCGCTCGGCGTCCCAGGCGTGGGCCGCGGCCTCGGCGGCGTCGGCGGCGCGGGCGGCGGTGAGCTCGGCGCGGGCCTCCGCGGAGGCGGCCTCCTTGGCGCGGTCGGCGGCGCCGCGCGCGGCGTCCCGGGCCGTGTCCCAGGCGGCGACCGCGGTCTTCTCGGCGTCGCTGGCGGCGAGCGCGGCGCGGGCCGGGTCCGCGTCGGGCGCCGCGTCGTCGATCCAGCCCGCGCGGACGGCCTCGGCGGTCTCCTGCTCGACCTCGGCGAGGCGCTGGCGCAGATGGCCGGCCTCGCTGCGGGCGCGCTGGGCCTCGGTGGCGGCGGCGGTCGCGTCGCGGTGCGCGGTCTCGCCCGCCTCCTGGAGTGCGGCGGAGCGCTCCTCCTCCTCGTTGGCGTGCCGCTCGCCGTTCCCGGCGGCCGCGTGCAGGGCACGGACCAGCTCGGAGGCGGCCTTGGCGCGGGCCGCGAGCGCGGGCGCCGCGTCCCGCTCGGCCTCGCGGATCGCGGCGGCCACGCGCGCGGAGCGGTCGGCGGCGGCGCGGTGGCGCAGCACGGCCTCGGCGGCCTGCCAGGCGGAGTGCAGCGTGCGCGCGTCGGCCAGCTCCCGCTTCTGGGCGGCGGCGGCCTTCTCGGCGGCGGTGAGCGCCAACGAGGCGTGGCGGTAGGCGAGTTCGGCCGCGACGGCGGCGCTGCGGGCGCGCTTCTGATCGGCCTCGGTGACGGTGTGGGCGGCGGCTGTGACGCGCTGCGCGAGGTCGGCGGCGCGGCCCCGCTCGTCGGCGGCGCGCGCGGAGAGCCTGCGGGCGAGGGTGCGGGTGCGGCGCTCGGCACCGGAGTGCACGTCACGCGCGCGTGCCCGTACGTCGGTGGCCTCGACGATCCGGCCGAGCAGGTCGACGGAGCCGGCCGTGAAGTCCCGCTCGGCGATGAGTTCGGCGCGCCGGCCGAGCTTGTTGCCGAAGCCGCTGACGAGGTCCGCGAGGCCGTCGGTGTCCCGGGTGTCGGTGACCGCGCGGAGCAGCAGGTCGGTGAAGTCGGAGTCCTTCTTGACGGCGAAGAGGCCCGCGGCCTCGCCCTCGTCGGCGTTCATCTCCCGCTGGTAGCGGAAGAGTTCGGGGTCGAGGCCGAGGTCGCCGAGGTGTTCGTTCCAGCGGTCGTGGATCTCCTCCCAGTGCACCTCCAGGTGCGGGTACGCCTTGCCCGCCTCGGTGAGGGCGTCCCGGAAGCCCTTCATGGTGCGGCGGCGGCCCTGCGCGCCGGAGGCGCCTTCCGCCGCCGCCCGCATCGAGGTCGCCTCGGCCACTGGCAGGTTGTCCAGGCTGAGCCCGGGGCCCGGCCGGAAGGAGTACCAGGCCTCGGCAAACTTCCGCGGGTCGTTGGAGACTTGGCGCCCGCGCCACTCGCTGACCTTGCCGACGACGACGCACTCACCGGTGAGCGTGTGCTGCCACTCTAGGGCGACGTGCCCGCAGTCGTCGGCGAGCAGGAACTTGCGCAGCACGCCGGAGCTGGCGCCGCCCAGGGTGTTGCGGTGGCCGGGCAGCATCACGGAGAAGATCAGCTTCAGGAGGACGGACTTGCCGCCGCCGTTCTCCAGGAAGAGCACGCCGGCCGGGGCGGGGCGGCGCGGCGGGCCCGCGGGCTCGTCCTCGAAGAACTCCGCCTGCGTGGGCGCGGGGTCGGGCACGGCGGCGCCGACTCCACGCAGGTCAAGGACGGTGTCGGCGTAGCGCGCACCGGCTGGTCCGATGGAGTAGAGGCGGACCCGGGACAGCTCGTACATGGCGGCGGACTCTCGTCGTCAGTCTGAAGTCGTGTGTGGGGCGGGGGCGTTGGCGGCGTGCGCTCGTGCTTTTCAGGGCACGGTCTAGGACCGCTCACCGGCGTGGAAGGGCAGCCCCGCGCCCTCCGCCAGTTCCAGGTCGCCCTCGGCCTCGGCGGGCAGCAGGCTGGCGGAGCCGTCCGTGACGGGCACGATCCCGAGCTCCAGAAGCTCGGCCATCGCGGCGCTGCCCGCCATGTCCCGCACCTGGAGCTGATAGCGGGCGGTCGTGCGGTACGTCCCGCCGGAGTCGTCCCCGGTGCGCTGCAGGAACCCGGAGTCGGTGAGGAAGGCGACGGCCTTGGCGACGATGCCGGTGGTGGACCCGGCGAGGCGGCGGGCGTCCTTGGTGGCACCGGTGGAGCTGCGCCGCGCCCAGATCCGCCAGCCCGCCTCGAGGCCGGGTGCGTCGCTGGCCGGGTCGGTGTTCTCGCCCTGCTCCTCGGCGCGTTCCTCCAGGCGGCCGCAGGCCTGGCGGACGAACGCGTCCACGCCGTTGACGGTGACGCGGCCGATGTACGCGTCGTCGGCGAGGTCCTCCGGGCGTGGGAACGCCATGGCGGCGACGGCGAGATGGGCGAGGCCGTGCAGGAAGCGGTCGCCGGCGTCGGAGGAGGCACGGCGGGCGTAGTCGCCCATGCGGACGGCGAAGACGGAGTCCTCAGCGGCGGTGACGGCCATCCCCGCGCGCGGGGAGACCTCCAGGACGACCAAGCCGAGGCCGGTCGCTACGGCGTCGGCGAGCCGCGCGAAGGGCGCGTCCTCGCGGTACCTGCGCAGCAGTTCGGCGTACTCGGCGTCCCGCGCGGGCTGCAGTTTCGGCTGGAGTCCGAAGGACACGAGCCGCGCGGCGTCGGCGGCGTCGGCCGGGGTGACGGCCGCGGGCGCGGGGCGGGCTTCGGGCTCGCTCCAGGGGGCGGCGTCCGGGTGCTGGTCGGTCACGGGTACTGCTCCTCGTACGTACGGAAAGGGCCGGGGGGCCGGGCCGGTGTTCTCATGCCGCCTCCGTCCGGTCCGCCGCCATTCCGGCCGCGTCGAGCAGGGCCGTGCCCACGATCAGATCGGCGCCGCCGAACTCCGGGTCGTCGAGCGCGGTGCCGTCGTCCACGGCGAACAGCAGCTTGGGTTCGCCCTGGCGGTAGGCCGTGCCGACCGGTGGGCTGGCCGCGTGGACCGCCAGCAGGGCCAGCAGATAGGGCAGTTCGGGGTCGATCCGGCGGGCGTCGGCGAGGAGCCCGGACAACCGCCGCGGAGCGTCGTGCTCCAGGTCGAGCAGCTCCATGGCGGCGGCCAGCTGCTCCTCGCTGAACCGGCTGTCGTCAGGGGTCGCGACGAGGTCCGGCTCGGGCATCTCGGCGCCCAGGTGCTCGCGCTCGACGGGTGGGGTGAGCAGCAGGTCCACCAGGTCGCCGACGCGCACCGCGGACGGGGTGCGAAGCCCGACGCCGCGCGCGAAGAACGCGTCCGTGACGCGCAGCGCCCGCTCGACGGGGAGCGGCAGGACTGGGGCGACCAGCTGGCCGTAGAGGTCGAGCCCCGCGCGGGCGGCGGGTGGGGCGAAGGCCTGGCGGTCCTGCTCGGCGCGGAACAGCGGTCCGGCTTCGAGGAGCCGGGACTGCAGTTGGGTGTGGCGGCGGATGCAGTCCTTGACGATGTCGACGAGTTCGGCGGCGCGGCGCTTGTGCTCGCCGGTTTTCGCATCGGATCCAGCCTCGGCCTCGTCACGGGCCTTGCGGATGTTGGTCAGGATGGCGTTCTCGTGGCGGTAGCGGTCGGCGACGTGGTCGAGGGCTTCGGCGATCATGTCGGGCACGGCTTCCAGCCAGTCGACCGCGCGGACGTTGCGCCGGGTGGCGTCGAGGGCGCGGCGGAGCGTCTCGCTGTACTGCACGGTGCGGTAGCGGGCCTGCTCGGCGGCGAGCTGGGCGTCGGCGAGGCGGCCGCGGCTGATCAGCACCTCGAGCTTCACCTCGGCGGCGATCTGGGCGCTGGTGACGTCGGTGTCGAGGGCGCCCACCAGGACGTTGACCGCTTCGTCGGTGGTGCGGAGGTAGACACCGCCGCCGTAGCCGGGGACCTCTTCGATGAGCTTGAAGTCGTAGTCACGGCGCACATATGCGCCGTCCGGGCCGAACGTGCCGTACACCGCGCGGAAGCCGCGGTCCACGCTGCCGACGTTGATCAGGTTCTCCAGGACCCAGCGGGCGACCCGCTCGTGCTCGGCGGCCGGGCGGCCCGGCGCCTGGGCGGCGATGCGGGGGACGAGCCTGGCCACGATCTGGTCGTGGTCCGCGCCCGTGTCGAAGTCCATGTTCAGCGTGACCAGGTCGATCGCGGAGAGGGCCACTTCCGCCATCGCGTACACCGAGTACTCGCCCGCGAGGTTGGCCTTGCGGGTGTCGAGGTCGTGCAGCGGAGCCGTGCAGGCGAGGGCGCGCAGGCGCCGGGCCAGGCCCTCGTCGGCGGCCGGGCCCGGAGCCGGGGAAGGTACGGCGTTGGCCGGGGCAGGTGCAGTCACGACGGAAAGATTAGGCGGTCCCACTGACAACGGCCGAAACGACGCAGATGAGACGGGGTCCAAGCCCTCCCGACGTCCGATTTGCCTTGTTTGCACGGGGAGTTGGCGTCACCTCGCGGTCACGCGCCGTGATCGCGCGCGAGCGGCCCTGCCTTCGCACGCGAGGCGGCACGAAGGACGCCCCCCTGGCGGCCGCCGAGCCGGACGTCACCCCTCGCCCGACTCCCCGAGCCCCGCCTCGTACGCCTCGACCATGCCGAGCCGCGAGTCGTCGAGATAGCGGGCGAGGAGTCGCTCAGCGGCCGGGCGGTCGCCGGACTGCAGGGTGTCGAGAATCTCCCGATTTCGGGACAGATAGGGCTCGTGCAGCCGACGCGGGTCGTCCACCACATGGAAGACCAGGCGCAGTTCGGCGAAGACGCTGCGCATCAGCTCGTCCATGCGCGCACTCCCGGCGAGCGCCACGAGCTCGCCGTGGAAGCGGATGTTGGCGGTGCCCACACCTTTCCAGTCCTTGTCCCGCGCCGCCCGCTGGGCCTCGGTGACGGCGGCCACCAGGCCGTCGAGGGCGTACGGCGGCCGGCCGAGACCGCGCACCACGGCGCACTCGACGAGGCGGCGGGTGCGGAAGATGTCCTCGACGTCCTCGACGGTCAACACCCGTACGAAGACGCCCCTGTTGAGCTCGTGCGTGAGCAGCCGCTCGTGCGTCAGGAGCCTGAACGCCTCCCTCAGGGTGTTGCGCGAGACCTTGAGCGCCGAGCCGATGCTCTCCTCCGAGAGCCGCTCGCCGGGCGGGAAGTACCCGTCGGCGATCCGGCCGCGCAGGATGTCCGCCACCCGCTCCGCCGTGCTCGTACGCCCCAGAAGCGCACGGTCGTCCACGAGTCCGCTCATCGCTCGTCCACCAGGCCGCTCATGGCGGAATTCAAGCGCAGATACCAGAACGAAACAACACGGGTATTGAGGGATTGTTGAACAATCCCCTACGGTGCTCGGAACGCGAGCTCCTGAAGCAGCGCCCATGCACCCTCCTCCCACTCCCAGCGAGGTGCCGGATGAGTACGACCCCTCAGCCCCACCCCACGACAGCGGCCGGAGCCCCGCCTCCGCCCGGCGGACCCGCCGACGACAGCGGCGCGTTCGCCTGGCTGCGCGCCCTCGGCCCGCGCGGAAGGCGCGCCTTCGGCGGCGCGTTCGGCGGCTATGCGCTCGACTCGTACGACTACTTCACGCTGCCCCTGAGCATGGTGGCGATCTCCGCCTACTTCGCCCTGGACACCGGTCAGACGGGCCTGTTCACGACCGTCACGCTCGTCGTCTCGGCCGTCGGCGGCGCGCTCGCCGGGGTGCTCGCCGACCGCGTTGGCCGGGTCAAGGCCCTGATGCTGACGGTGATCACGTACGCGGTGTTCACCGTGGCGTGCGGATTCGCCCCCAACTACGAGACGCTGCTGCTGTTCCGTGCCCTTCAAGGGCTGGGTTTCGGCGGCGAGTGGGCGGTCGGCGCGATCCTGGTCGCCGAGTACGCGACGGCCAAGCACCGCGGCCGCACCCTCGGCGCCATCCAGAGCGCCTGGGCGGTCGGCTGGGGACTCGCGGTGGTCGTCTACACGCTGGTCTTCCAGTTCCTCGACGAGGGCCTGGCCTGGCGCGTGATGTTCTTCACCGGCGCCCTTCCCGCCCTGCTCGTGATCTACGTACGGCGCAACGTCAGCGACGCCCCCCAGGCCGCGGAGGCGCGCAAGCAGAGCCGCGAGAAGGGCTCCTTCGCGGCCATCTTCCAACCCGGCATGCTGCGCACCACGCTCTTCGCGGTCCTGCTCTCGACCGGCGTGCAGGGCGGCTACTACACGCTGTCCACCTGGATCCCGACCTATCTGAAGACCGAGCGCGGCCTCTCCGTCGTCGGCACCGGCGGCTATCTCGCCGTGCTCATCACGGGTGCCTTCATCGGCTATCTGACCGGCGGTTACCTCACGGACCTGCTCGGCCGGAAGAAGAACATCGCGCTCTTCGCGTTCCTCTCCGCGCTGTGCATCCTGTCCTTCTCCGCCATCCCGGAAGGCGCCAACGGCACTCTTCTGGTGGTGAGTTTCCCGCTCGGCTTCTGTATGTCGGCCATTTTCAGCGGCTTCGGCTCGTTCCTCAGCGAGCTCTATCCGACGGCGGTACGCGGTACAGGGCAGGGTTTCACCTACAACGCCGGCCGCGGTATAGGCGCGATCTTCCCCACCCTGGTGGGCTTTCTCGCGAACAGCTGGGGCGTGGGCGGCGCCCTGGTCTTCGGCGCCCTCGCCTACGGCATCGCCGTCGTCGCCCTGCTCGGCCTGCCCGAGACCCGCGGCAAGGAACTGACGTGAGCCGCACCGAGGCCGAGCAGCGACCACGCGCGGTACGTGCCCGTTTCCGGGCCGGCGAGGGCGGACCCACGGCGGGCCTCGCCCCCGGCCACACCCAGGCCAACCTGATCGGGGTCCCCGCCGACTGGGCCTACGACATGCTGCTGTTCTGCCAGCGCAACCCGAAGCCCTGCCCGGTCCTTGACGTCACCGACGCCGGAGCCTGGTCCACCCAGCTCGCGCCCGGCGCCGACCTGCGCACGGACCTGCCGGGCTACCGCGTGTGGGAACACGGCGAACTCGTCGCGGAACCGGACGAGGTGACCGGGTACTGGCGCACGGACCTGGTGACGTTCCTGCTCGGCTGCAGCTTCACGTTCGAGGCGGCCCTGCTCGCCGCGGACGTGCCGGTGCGCCACATCGAGCTGGGGCGGAACGTGCCCATGTACGTCACAGACCGGCCCTGCCGGCCCGCTGGGCGGCTGCACGGCCGCCTGGTGGTCTCGATGCGGCCGGTCCCGCCCGAGCGCCTCTCGACGGCGATCAGGGAGACCGCGCTCTTCCCGTCGTTCCACGGCGGCCCGGTGCACTGCGGCGACCCCGCGGCGCTCGGTATCGCCGACCTGGACCGGCCGGACTTCGGCGACCCCGTCGACGTACGGCCGGACGAGATCCCGGTGTTCTGGGCCTGCGGCGTGACCCCGCAGGCCGCGGTCATGGCCTCCAGGCCACCGTTCGCGATCACCCACGCACCGGGCCAGATGCTGATCACGGACGCCCGGGACGAGAACTACCGCGTGCTGTGAGATCCCCCGCGGCCCCGGCAGAAACCACACCTCTTCGAGTAAGGACGTACGGACGCACATGAGTCAGGTAGTCATCGACCTCAACGCCGATCTCGGCGAGGGCTTCGGGCGCTGGCGGCTGACCGACGACGAGCAGCTGCTGTCGGTGGTGACCAGCGCCAACGTGGCCTGCGGCTTCCACGCCGGGGACGCGTCCACCATGCGCAAGGTGTGCGAACTCGCCGCGGAGCGAGGCGTCCGCATCGGCGCCCAGGTGTCGTACCGCGACCTGGCGGGCTTCGGACGGCGCGCCATGGACGTGCCGGCCGACGAGCTGAGCGCCGAAGTCGCCTACCAGATCGGCGCCTTGGAGGTGTTCGCGCGGGCGGCCGGCACGCGCGTGGCGTACGTGAAACCGCACGGCGCGCTCTACAACCGGGTCGTGCGCGACGAGGAGCAGGCCCGAGCCGTCGTCGACGGGGTCCTGCTCGCGGGCGTAGATCTGCCCCTGCTCGGTCTGCCCGGCTCACGCCTCCTCGATGTGGCGGGGAAGGCCGGACTGCCCACGGTGACCGAGGCGTTCGCCGACCGCGCCTACACGGACGAGGGAACCCTGGTCCCACGCGCGCGTGCGGGTGCCGTGATCACCGAATCGGACGAGGTCGTCACCCGCTCCCTCGACCTGGCCAGGAGCGGATCGGTCGCCTCCGTCACCGGGCGGCGGGTCGACGTGGGCGCCCGCTCCCTGTGCCTGCACGGCGACACTCCGGGAGCGGTCGCCCTCGCCCGCGAGGTCCGCGCCCGCCTGGAGGCCGACGGCGTCGACGTGCGGGCCTTCGTATGAGCCGCACACGCGCGGTGCCCGCTACGAACTCCGCCACCGGACACGGGACTTCAGGGGTGACGGTCCGGCTGGTCGGCGAGCACGCCCTCCTTGTCGAGCTCGACACCGGGGCGGCCGTCGAGGCCCTGCACGCGGTCCTCTTGCGCCGCCGCGAGACCGGCGACCTGCCTCCCGTACGGGAGATCGTGCCCGCCGCCCGCACGGTGCTCCTGGACGGCGTCGACGACCCGCGCGCGCTCGCCGCGGCCCTTCCCGCCTGGGACGTGCCCGCGCTGCCCGCGAGCGCGCCGGAGACCGTCGAGCTCCCCGTGCGCTACGACGGGCCCGACCTGGCCGAGGTGGCCGCGCTGTGGGACGTCCCGCCGGACGAGGTGGCGCGGATCCACGCGGCGACCGAATTCCGCGTCGCCTTCTGCGGGTTCGCGCCCGGCTTCGGCTACCTGACGGGCCTGCCCGAGCGGTACGCGGTGCCCCGCCGGACGACGCCCCGTACGGCGGTGCCCGCGGGGGCGGTCGCGCTCGCGGGCCCGTACACCGGGGTGTACCCGCGGTCGTCGCCGGGCGGCTGGCAGTTGATCGGCACGACGGACGCGGTTCTGTGGGACCACGCGCGCGTGCCCGCCGCTCTGCTGTCCCCCGGCACGCGCGTGCGGTTCGTCCCGGCCGGTCCGGCGGTGCGCGCATGACGGACAGCGCGTTCGCCGTGGTCCGCGCCGGCGCCCTGACCACCGTGCAGGACCTGGGCCGCGCCGGTCACGCACACCTCGGCGTGCCCCGCTCCGGCGCCCTCGACGAACCGGCCGCCCGGCTCGCCAACCGCCTTGTCGGCAACGCCGATGCGGCCGCCGTGCTCGAGACCACCCTGAGCGGCTGCGCCCTGCGCCCGCGCCGCACCGTCACGGCGGCGGTGACGGGCGCGCCCTGTCCCGTCACGGTCGACGGACGGCCGGTCGCCTGGGGAGGGCCCGTGCGGGTCCCCGCGGGTGCGCTGCTCGACGTGGGAGCGGCGGTCGCGGGTGTGCGGTCGTACGTCGCACTCGGCGGGGGCGTGGCGGTGGAGCCCGTGCTCGGCAGCCGCTCGACCGACCTGCTGTCCGGGCTCGGCCCCGCCCACCTCACCGACGGTGCGGTGCTGCCGCTCGGCGCGGAGGTCCACCCGCACGCGCGCGTGGACGCCGCCCCACAACCGGCGCCGCCCACGGAACTCGTCCTGAGAGTCACCCTCGGGCCGCGCGCCGACTGGTGCACCCCGCAGTCCCTGAAAACCCTCACCACGCGCGCGTACCGGGTGTCCGCCGCGAGCAACCGCATCGGCCTGCGCACCGAGGGCCCCGCCCTGGAGCGGGCGATCACCGGTGAACTCCCCAGTGAGGGCATGGTTCTGGGCGCCGTCCAGGTCCCGCCGGACGGCCGCCCCGTGGTGTTCCTCGCGGACCACCCGACGACCGGCGGCTACCCGGTCGTCGCCGTGGTCCGGGAGGCGGACCTGTGGGCGGCCGCGCAGGCGGTGCCGGGGACTGCGGTGCGGTTCGTGCTGTAGGGCTTGGAGCGCCGCCTCGGCGGGCGTCAGGCGCTCGCGGCCGGCGTCAGGCTCTCTCCGCGGGGGCGGCGCGGCGGAGGCCGAGCGCCGCTCCCGGGATCGCGGCCGCGTGGCCGACGACCGCCAGGAAGAAGCCGTTGCCGGTGGTCACGTCCAGGACGAGGCCGGCGAGCGCGCCGAGGGCGAATCCCGCCCAGGCGCCGACGAGCGCACCCAGCAGGTGCCGCCCACTCGGCCACCGGCCCCAGGTCAGGGCGACGGCGACGGCGACGACCAGGGCCATCAAGGTCACGGAGAGCGTGGGCATCAACATGCCTCCAGCGTTCCGCCCAGGTCACCGCCCGCACATCAGGGACCGACCCCGAGCGGTCCCGGTCGCGCCCCTTAGGGGGCACCACCGTGCCCCTCAGGGAGCACCACCCCCCACCGCCCCCACCGTTCCCAGCCCCACCGAAGCCAGAGCCGCCGACGCGGCCGCCGCGGCGCGCAGGTCGAGGCGCGAGCCCGTGCCGCGCAAGCCGTGCCGTACCTCCTCGGCGGCGAGGGCGGCCAGTTGCGGGAGCAGGTCGGTGCAGCGGCGCAGGACCCAGCCCGCGCCGGCCGTGGCCAGCCACGTCAAGGAGGCCGTACGCGACGGCGGCGGCCGTTCCGCCTCCGCCGACGGCGCGGGCCCCACCTCCCGCCCCGAGGCCCGCAGTCGGGCGTGGAAGCGTAGGGCGAGCGCGCGGTGGCCGGCCTCGCCGGGGTGCAGCCGGTCGGCGCTCCACATCGACCGGTCCGCGACCCACGCCCCGTCGGCCGCGTGCAGATGGACCGCCCCGTACCGCTCGGACAGGGCGTGCACGACGGTGTTGACGGCGCGCTGCCGGCGGGCCAGCGGGCGGGCCAGGGTGCCGGGCAGGCCGAGCAGCGCGCCCGGGTCCGGCAGGCAGGCGGTGAGCAGCACGGAACCACGCTCCGCGAACGCCCCGTAGACCTGGTCGAGGCGGTCGGCGACGCGGTGGATGTCGAAGGTGCACCGCAGGGTGTCGTTGACGCCCACGACGACGGAGACGACGTCGGCACCGAAGGCGAGCGCCTGCGGGGTCTGCCGCTCCCACACGTCGAGGGTCTGGGCACCGCTGACGGCGAAGTTACGGAAATCCACGGGCACTTCGGGCGGCGCGAGCCCCTCCGCGAGCAGCGCCGCCCAGCCCCTCCAGCGCTGACCGGCCGCGACCGGATCCCCCACACCTTCGGTGAGTGAGTCCCCGAGCGCCGCGAACCGCAGCTCCCCTCGCGCGCTCACACCGCACTCCTCGCTCCGACCGGGACATCCGGGACGTCCGGGAACGCCTCGGCCGACGCCGACCGCTCCGGATCGCCCGGTACACCGGCCACAGAAGGAGCGTCGTGCGCCGCGAGGAACGCCGCGACCGACCGGTCCCAGCCAAAACGCTCCGCACGCGCGCGTGCAGCCCGACGGCGCTCCCGCTCGTGCCGGTCGAGCAGAGCCTGAACGGCCTCCGCGAAACCCGCACCCCCGAGCGCCGCAGCCCCCGCTCCGCCCGCAGCGAAAGCAGGCAGCCCGCCCGCACCGTCCGCGCCATCCACCCCGTCCATACCGTCCACCCCGACGATCTCCGGCAGCGCCGACACCGCGCTCACCACCACCGGCGTTCCGCACGCCAGCGCCTCAAGTGCCGCCAGACCAACGGTTTCCGCGGGCCCGGGCGCCAGGCACACGTCGGCCGACGCCTGCAGCGCGGCCAGCTCCGCGCGGTCGGCGACATGCCCGAGGAAGGTGACGGGCAGCGCACGCGCGCGTGCCCGGCGTTCGAGGCGCCCGCGCAGCGGCCCGTCCCCGGCCACCACGAGCCGTGCCCGTACGCCGCGCTCCGCCAGCGCCTCCAGGCAGTCGAGTGCGACGCCGGGCCGCTTCTCGACCGAGAGCCGCGAGCACAGCACCAGCAGAACCTCCTCCACGCGCGCGTGCCGCTCCCGTATGTCCGCGTCCCACAGCTGGGGCCGGCACCGCGCGAGGTCGACGCCGAGCGGCGCGCGGACCACGTTGCGCGCGCCGATGCGCCGGAACTCCCGCTCGGCCCACGCGGTCGTGCACACCACGCGCGTGTAGGCGTGTGCCGTACGGGAGTTGAGGGCGTCGGCGAGGTGTCGTGCCGGGGCCGTGGGCACGCCCCAGGTGCGCAGGACACCGTCGGCGGTCTCGTGGGAGACCATCACGGCGGGCACCCGCGCCCGCCGCGCCCACTCCCCGGTCCAGCGCAGCGTGGTCCGGTCGGAGACCTCCAGACGGTCCGGTGCGAGCTCCTCCAGGAGCCGCCTGAGCCGGGCCCGGTCGGCGAGGACCCGATAGCCGCCGCTGCCCGGAAGGACCGGCCCCGGCAGGGTGACGACCCGCCCCTGCGGAGTCTCCCGGTCCTCGTGCCGCTCCCCCGGCACGACGAGCACGGGCTCGTGCCCCGCGCCGAGATATCCCGCGCCCAACTCCCGCAGCGCGGTGCGCAGTCCACCGGATCCGGGCGTCACGAAGTTCGCCAGCCGCACCATGCGCAGACTCATGCCGCGCCCCCCTTCTCCTCGCTGGACGGAAATGCCGGACCCAGAACCGATTTCGACGCTCATGCCGCCCTACCTTCTTGAGTGCGTCCCGAGAGTTCGCGACTCTGGGGCTGCGCGGGTGGGGCAGGGATGGTTTTCATGCTGGCTGCCCTTGATGGCTTCGGTGGCTTATCCCCCTGCCCCGCCACTTCTTCCGGACTGCTGATTAGGCTCTGCGGACCATCGCTGTGTAGGGCGAGGACAGGCGGAAGGAGTCGCGCCGAAGGCCACACGGCGAGGGGAGCAACGCCATGTCCGCCACCGCGGGATTCGACATTGCCAAGGAGTTCCATTGGCTGACGGTCATCGACGACCGGGCCAGGCTCCTGCTGAACCATCGGGTCGGCAACGACTCGGACTCCATCACGCAGGCCGTGGGGGAGCTGCACGTCATCGAGGCCGAACACGGGCCGGTCACCGTCGGGTTGGACGTCGTCGGAGGAATCGCCGGGCTGCTGACGGCCATGCTCCTGGCCGAGGGCTTCGCCTGCGTCCACGTGCCGGGGCTGGCCGTCAACCGGGCCCGCCGCGGCTCCCGGGGCGGCGAGAACAAGTCCGATCCCCGTGACGCGAAGGTGATCGCCGAACAGGTCCTGCTCCGTGACGACCTGCGGCTCATCGAGCTGCCTGACGAGACGAGTGTCGAACTGCGGCTGCTGGTCGCCCAACGCACCCACACCGTCCGGGACATCACCGCGCAGATCAACCGGCTGCGGGATCTGCTCACCGCCATCCACCCCGGGTTGGACCGTGTGGTTCAGCCCAGGAGTAAGGCGAGTTTGCTGCTGCTGTCCCGCTACGTGACCCCGGCTGAGATCCGTCAAGCGGGAGCTGCCCGCATAGCGCGCTACCTCACCGGGCGCGGCGTGAGGCAGCCCACTGCCCAGGCCCTGGCCGAAGCCGCTGTCGCCTCGGCGTGTTCCCAGCGCACAGCCGTGGTGGGTGAACGGCGCACCGCCCGGATGGTCCGTGAGTTCGCCGATGAACTCCTGCGGCTGCGGGCCAAGTTGAAGGCCCTGGAAGACGAGATCGAGCAGCTGGTCACCGCCCACCCTGACGGCGCCCTCATCCGCAGCCTGCCGGGGATGGGGGTCGCCCTGACCGCCGAGTTCCTCGCGGCCGTCGGCAGCTTCCGCCGGTTCGCCGGCGGCGACGCACTCGCCGCCGCCTCCGGCCTGGCCCCGGTGATGTCCCAGTCCGGGAAGGTCCGCTACTCGCGCGGTGCGACCGGCGGCGACAAGGCCCTCAAACGGGTCTTCTATCAATCGGCGTTCTGCGCCATCAAGAACGACACCGCTTCCCGGACCTACTACGACCGCAAGAGAGCCGAAGGCAAACGGCACCACCAGGCCCTGATCGCCCTGGCACGACGACGTGTCAACGTCCTCTACGCGATCCTGCGCGACCGCCGGCCCTACCAACCCCGGCCGCCCCTGCATCTCGTGGCTTGACACCAGCATTAGGCAGCCACCGCCGTTCGCCGGTCGAGCACGGCGCCGTAGTGCTCGATGAGCTGGTCGCCGACCGCCGCCCAGGTGCGCCCCTCGACAGCGGCGCGCCCGGTCCTGCCGTACGCCTCCCGCAGCGCCGGGTCGGACATCAGGGCCCAGACGGCGTCGCGCACGGCGGCCGCGTCGTCCGGCGGTACGAGAAGACCGGTGCGGCCGTGCTGCACCAGGTCGAGCGGCCCGCCCGCGGCGGGAGCGACGACGGGCACGCCGCTGGCCATGGCTTCCTGGACGGTCTGGCAGAACGTTTCGTACGGACCGGTGTGCACGAAGAGGTCCAACGAGGCGAAGATCCGGGCGAGTTCGGCGCCGGTGCGGCGGCCGAGGAATGCGGCGCCGGGCAGCGCGGCCCGCAGCGAGGGCTCGCTGGGCCCGTCGCCGACGACGACCACGCGGACCCCGTCGAGGCCGCAGACCCCCGCGAGCAGGTCCACCCGCTTCTCGGGCGCGAGCCGCCCCACGTAGCCGACGAGGAGTTCACCGTTCGGGGCGAGCCTGCGGCGCAGGTCGGGGTCGGCGTGCTCGGGCCGGAAGCGCACGGTGTCCACGCCGCGCGGCCACAGGTGCACGCGCGGGACGCCGTGCCGGGTCAGCTCCTCGCGGGCCGCGGTGGACGGGGCGAGGGTGCGGTCGGCGGCGGAGTGGACCGTACGGATGCGCCGCCAGGCCGTGGCCTCGCCGGCGCCGACGTACATCCGGGCGTAGCCGGCGAGGTCGGTCTGGTAGACGGCGACGGCGGGGATGCCGAGCCGGGCGGCGGCCGCCATGCCGCGCGCGCCGAGCACGAACGGGCTGGCCAGATGGACGAGTTCGGCCCGGTACGCGCTGAGCGCGGCGGCCACGCGGCGGCTCGGCAGCGCCACCCGCACCTGCGGGTAGCCGGGCAGCGGGAGCGAGCGGATGCGGAGCACCGGGCAGGGCCCGTCCGCGCCGAAGGGCGAGCCGGGCGGTGCGCCGGGTGCGGCAGGAGCGACGACGAGCGGCTCGTGGCCGCGTCGTAGCAGGTGGTCGACGGTCTGCGTGGCGCAGTGGGACACGCCGTTGACGTCGGGCGGGAAGGATTCGGTGACGATGACGACACGCATACGGGTGTTGTCGCCGTCGGCGGCGTGGTCACGTCAACGTCGATCTTTCTGCCCGCGGAACGTCCCATGAGCGTTCCGGGCCCTTGCAGGGCCCGGCAGTCGTCGCCCGGTGGTCCGGTCCCTGAACTCCGGTTAGACGGCGGAGGCGTCGGGCCCGATCCGGCTGCGTACGGCCGTCTGGACCTCGTCCTCCTCGGCCGGATCGGCGGCGAGTCTGCGGAGCTGGTCGACGACGCGGGAGTCCCCGGTCTCGGCGGTGCGGGCGGCGACCTCGCGGGTGGACTCCTCGCAGTCCCAGAGGCACTCGACGGCGAACCCGGCGGCGAACGAGGGGTCGGTGGCGGCGAGGGCGCGGGCGGCGCGGCCGCGCAGATGGGAGGAGGCGGTCTCGCGGTAGACATGGCGAAGGACGGGCGCGGCGCAGCCGATGCCGAGCCGTCCGGCGCCGTCGACGAGGGTCCAGAGCGTGCAGGCGTCGGGCCCCTCGGAGCGCACGGCCTCGCGGAGCGCGACGAGCACGAGCGGGGCGTCCTTTGCGCCGCCTCTGCAGGCGAGCACGCGGCCCGCGGCGGCGCCGAGCTCGTCGGCCCTGCCGGCCCAGGCGCGGGCCTGCCGCAGGGCGTCGTCCCCGCGCATCCGCTCGAAGGCGTCGACGGCGGCTTCCACGACGGTCCGCGAGCCGTCGCCCACGGCGGCGGCGATCAGGTCGAGTACGCAGGGGTCCTGGGCGTCGGCGAGATAGCGCAGGGAAGTACTGCGGGCGCCGTCGCTGCCTGCCCGGGCGGCGAGCCGGATCTCGTCCCGGTCCTCGGGTCCGGCGACGGCGGTGAGGCAGCGGGCGGCGGACACGTGCAGTCCGGCGCCGCGGCCGATGGCCTCGTCGGCCCAGTCGAAGACGGCCCCTACGCTCCAGCCGGGCCGTGGGCCTGCGGAGTCGAGCTGCCGCTGCCACTGGTCGAAGGAGCCCTGTTCGCGGGCGGCACGCACCCGTTCGGCGAGGTCGGCGCGCACGCCGGCCTCGGTCCACAGGCGCCACGGCCGGGGCTCGAAGGCGTCGCGCACGGCGGCGGCGAGTTCGGCGCCGCCCTCCGGGGTGCGGGGGAAGCGGGCGAGCACCGGCTCGGCGAGGGCGCGCAGCGCGTCGTCGTCATCGCGCACGGCCAGCTCGTCCAGGGCCCAGGTCCAGTTGCCGCCGGAGGCCGCGTACCGCCGCAGGAGCAGCAGCGCGTCCCGCCTGCCGTACGAGGCGAGGTGGCCGAGGACCGCGAGGGCGAGGCCCGTGCGGCTCTCGTCGGTGTCGAGGACGTCCGCAGCGCAGAAGAGGTGCCGCTCGATGCCGTCCAGCTCGCCGTGCAGGTCGAGGTAGAGGCGGGCGTAGTAGAGGGAGCGGTTCTCGACCTGCCAGTCGTGCCGGGGGTCGCTCAAGACGCACTGGTCGAGGGCCTCGATGGCCTCGGTGCGGGGTGCGGTGAGCGCGTGCAGCGTGCCGTCGCCGCGGCCCCGCTGAAGCAGGCCGAGCAGAGTGCCACTGGGCGCTATGACCGTGTCGAACATGGAAAAAGCCTCACATCAAGCTGTCGACGCAACAGGGGATCGTGCATTACCTGCCGGCGCAACAACACGTGTGGCCGCCCGTCGTCCTGTGCTTGTCGTAGACCATTTTCCTCTGCCTCTCGTCGTGGCCCGGAACGGGCCGTCACGGCCCGCGTGCTGCAGCGTCTGCCCAGCAGTCGTGTCCGTGAACCACGACGTCATGATGGACCAGCGGCTTCGGCGGCCGCGACCAGATTTCCGGCTGCTCGCGGACCGCCCCGGGTCACTGCGCGTCGAACAGCTCCAGCAGTTCCGTCTTGCCGAACATCCGCGCCGTGTCCACGGCGGACGGGGTCCCGGCGACCGGGTCGGCGCCGCCTTCGAGGAGGGCCTTGATCACGTCGTTCTCGCCCTTGAAGACCGCCCCGGCGAGCGGGGTCTGGCCGCGGTCGTTGACCCGGCCGGCGTCGGCGCCGCGGGCGAGGAGGGCGCGCACGGCGTCGGCGTGCCCGTGGTAGGCGGCGAGCATCACGAGGGAGTCGCCGCGGTCGTTGGTGAGGTTCACCGGGACGCCGGCGTCGACGTAGGCGGCGAGCGCCTCCGTCTCGCCCTGCCGCGCCAGATCGAAGATCTTCGTGGCGAGCTCCACGACCTCCGGATCGGGGGCTTCAGTCATCGGCAGGACCGCCTTTCGCAGTGAGTGGGCCGGCGTGCGGGCCAGTGAGTGGGCCGTACGAGTGAATCGCCAGCGTACTGCCCCTGTCGGTACATGAGCGCGGGCGGCCGGACGGCCCCGAACTGGGGGCCAAATCGGCGAATTTTGCGAGATTTCACTCGCTTGCACCTTTTGTCGTATGGATACATCCTGTGAGCCTGGAACAACTCATGGTGACTGTCCCCATCAACCAGGAGAAACCGTCATGATCCTGTCCATCTCAGGCGTCGTGCTGCTCGGCATCATCGTCTTCCTGTTCTTCCGCAAGGACGGACTCAAGGCGTCCCACGCCCTGGTCTGCGCCCTGTTCGGCTTCTACCTCGCGGGCACCGCCATCGCCCCGAGCATCAAGGCCGGCGGCCAGAGCCTGGCCAGCCTGCTCGGCGGGATCAAGTTCTGACCCTCACCGACCCGCGCGACAACTCCAGGAGACCGACGTGGCCAGGCGACCACTCCCCCGCATCCTCACCAGCGGCACAGCTTCCCTCGCTCGGAGCAGAGAGCTCGCCAGGACGGCCGCCGACAGCGCCACCGACGTCCTCCACCCCCTGATCACGATCACTAGGGGACTGCGCCGCCTCGCTGCAGCCGGGCGGCGCAAATGGACCGAGACCCCCAAGGACCGCCGCGGACCGCTGCTGTTCCTCGTGGCCTCGGTGATCCTCGTGGTGGCCCTCATCCCGTACGGGCCGCTGCTCGCCCTGATCACGCTGATGGCGACCGCCGCGTGGCAGGGCCGCGACCGCACCCCCGTCCGGACCGGCCCCGACGAGGCCCAGGTCGAACGGCTGCGCTCGCTGTACGAGGCGCTCGTCCCGTACTTCTCCGTGGCCGAGGACCCGAGCCCGCTGTACGCCCACGGCGGCGAGTGGGAGAAGGCCTTCGGCTCGTACGACTTCGACGACGACAACCGGATCAACCGGCTCGTCCTGCGCTACCCGGCCTACTTCACCGACGGCGAGGCCGACGCCCGCGCCCGGATCGAGCACCTGCTGCACGCCAAGTCCGGCCGCGGGCGCGAGTACCACTTCGGCTGGGACGAGGAGGGCAACCAGCTCACCCTGACCGTCCTCGACCCGCTGCCCACCGACGTCGCCGCGCAGCGCTTCGTCACCTCGCCCGGCGAAACCGTCCTCGGCTTCACCGACGGCACCTCCGTCCAGCGCACGCTGCCCGTGACGGACGCGGCCGACGGACAGCGCGACGTGCCGCCCGTGGTGTGGCGCACCGGCATCCGCTCCACCGAGCCGCACCTGCTCGCCGTCGGCCAGCCCGGCAGCGGCACCACCTCCCTGCTCCGCTCGATCGCCGTGCAGGCGCTGCTCCACGGCGACGTGGTGATCGTGGAGGGCAGCGGCACCGGCGAGTACGCGTGCCTGGTCGGCCGGGACGGCGTGCTCGCCGTGGAGTGCGGCCTCGCCGGGGCGCTCGCCACGCTGGAGTGGGCCGCGAACGAGACCGAGCGCCGGCTGATCGCCGCCAACCGCGCCCGGCAGGCCGGCCACCCCACGCCCGAGGACAGCAAGCGCCCGCTGTGGATCCTCCTCGACCGGCCCGGCGCGCTCGGCCACCTCGCCGCGGCGGACGGGGTCGGCGACCCGCAGACGCTCCTCCAGGTGCCGCTGCGGCACGGGCGCGCGGCGGCCGTCACGGTCGTCGTGGCCGAGCAGTTCGACAGCCTGGACGCCCTCATCGACCCGGTGTGGCAGCACACCCGCGCCCGTGTCGCGCTCGGCCCGGCGACGCCCGCGCAGCTGACCGAGGTGCTCGGCGCCGAGCCGGGCACCACACCCACCCCCGACGTCCCGCCGGGCCGCGGCTACGCCCGCCTCGGCTCGGGCCCGGTGCACCGCCTCCAGGTCCCGGCCACGCCGGACCCGTACGACGACGCGACGAGCGAGGCGCATCGCAGGGCAGTACTGGAACTGCTGCCTGAGCGCTCGACGGCGAACGAGCCGGAGCCGGTGGTGGTGGCTGAGGGGTAACCCCCTCCCCTCTTCCAGGGGCTGCGCCCTCGAACCCCTCTTCACGGCCGTCTTTCGGCTGCCGCGCCGTCGTGGCTGGTCGCGCCCCGCGGCGGAGCCGCACATGTCACAGCCCCGCGCCCCTATCGGGGCACGTGATCCAGCCGCACAAGCCCGCGACCCGCACAGGCACCCTCACGCCACAAACGTCCGCGGCGCCTCCGCCCCCGTGCCCGCTCCCGAGGCCACCAGACGGGCCGCGGCCGCCAGGCGTGCCGCGGCTTCGTCGGCCACGGCTCCGCCGACGGTGAACGGCAGCCGTACGTACCCCTCGAACGCGCCGTCGACACCGAAGCGCGGCCCCGAGGGAACCCGGACGCCGACCCGTTCGCCAAGCTCGGCCAGGCGCGAGCCGGAGAGGCCGCCCGCCTTGACCCACAGCGTGAGCCCGCCGCTCGGCACCTCGAACTCCCAGTCGGGCAGCTCGCGGCGGACGGCGCCGACCAGGGCGTCCCGGTTCTCCCGGGCCTGCTCGCGCCGGATGCCCACCGCCTCCTGCCAACCGCCCGTGCTCATCAGCCAGTTGACGGCGAGCTGCTCCAGGACGGGGGTGCCGAGGTCGGCGTACGCGCGGGCCGAGACCAGGCTGCGGATGACGTCGGGGGCGGCCCGCACCCAGCCGATCCGCATGCCCGCCCAGAACGCCTTGCTGGCCGAGCCGACGGTGATGACGGTGGCGCCGCCCGGGTCGAAGGAGCAGACGGGGCGCGGGAGTTCGAGGCCCTCGTCGAGCCAGAGCTCGGACATCGTCTCGTCGGCGACGAGCACCGTGCCCGCCGAGCGGGCCGCCTCGACCAGCGAGCGCCGCTGCGTGTCGTCGGGCAGCGCGCCGGTGGGGTTGTGGAAGTCGGCGACGACGTACGCGAGCCGGGGCGCGGAGTCGCGCAGGACCTGCCGCCAGCGGTCCATGTCCCAGCCGCTCAGCCCCTCGGCCATGGCGACGGGCACGAGCCGCGCGCCCGCCTCCCGCATCAGCTGCAGGATGTTCGCGTACGACGGGGACTCGACGGCGATGCGCTCGCCGCGGCCGGCGAACAGATGGCAGATCGCGTCGATCGCGCCCATCGCGCCGGTGGTGACCATGATCTGCTCGGGCATGGTCGGGATGCCGCGCGCGGTGTACCGGTCGGCGATCATCTGGCGAAGGGCGGGCAGCCCGGCCGGGTAGTCGCCGTGGGTGTGCGCGTACGGCGGCAGTTCCTCCAGGGCGCCCTGCACCGCGCGGGTCAGCCACGGCTCGGGGGCGGGCAGGGCGGCGCAGCCCAGGTCGATCACGGAACCGAGCGCCTCGGGCGGCAGCGGTTCGAGCCCGCGCGCGGGCAGCGGATTACCGGCCGGTACGGCGGTCCAGCTGCCGGCGCCCCGGCGCGACTCCAGGAAGCCCTCGCTGCGCAGCGCCTCGTAGGCGGCGGCCACGGTGGTGCGGCTGACGTTCAGGGCGAGGGCCAGCTCGCGCTCGGCGGGCAGCCGGGCGGCGACCGGAACGCGGCCCTCCAGGACGAGCAGCCGGATGCCGTCGGCGAGCGCGCGGTAGGCGGCCGGCCTGCGGCCCGTGCCCGACGGGCGGTCCTGCTGGGAGGCGATCAGCCGGGCCAGCTGCCCGGAGCCCACCGCCGAAGTCCACTGCGCCATCGCGACCAGTCCACCTTCCCCGAATTGGCCATGGTTGGCTCTGCCTGACAGGCCACAGAGTGTCATGGGTCAGGCAACTGGCACCACACCCGTCCACTTTCAGACCTCCCAGGGAGCACACCTTGTCCACGCCCCGGAGCGCACGCGGTCGCCAACTGCCGCGCCGCATCGTGCAGTTGTACGTCGGGCTCGCGCTGTACGGCGCGAGCTCCGCGCTGCTCGTGCGCGCCGGCCTCGGGCTCGAACCCTGGAACGTCCTCCATCAGGGCCTGGCCGAGCTGACCGGGCTGACCATCGGCGTCGTCTCGATCTTCGTGGGCGCCGCCGTGCTCCTGATGTGGATCCCACTCCGGCAGCGCCCCGGCCTCGGCACGGTCTCCAATGTGTTCGTGGTCGGCCTCGCCATGGACGGCACCCTTGCCCTGGTCCCGGACGCGCACGCCCTGGCCGTACGCATCCCGCTCCTCGTCGGCGGCATCATCCTGAACGGCGCGGCCACCGGGCTCTACATCACGGCACGCTTCGGGCCAGGGCCGCGCGACGGCCTGATGACCGGCCTGAACCAGGTCACGGGCCGCTCGATCCGGCTGATGCGGACCGCGGTCGAAGTCGCCGTGGTGGCCGTCGGCTTCCTGCTCGGCGGCACGGTCGGCATCGGCACCGTCCTGTACGCCCTCGGCATCGGCCCCCTCGCCCAGCTGTTCCTGCGCGTCTTCGCCATCCCCGCGGGGGACGGCGGCAGCACAGTGGTCGCCGGCGCGCAACCCAAGGGCGCGATACTGCGACGGTGAGCACCGCCCCCCAGCGCCCCCGGCACCCCTACCTCGACGCCCCGGCCCCGATCGCCTTCGCCCACCGCGGCGGTACGGCGGACGGCCTGGAGAACACCGCGGCCGCCTTCCGCCGCGCCGTCGACTCCGGCTACCGCTATCTGGAGACCGACGTCCACGCGACGGCCGACGGCAAACTCGTCGCCTTCCACGACGCGACCCTGGACCGGGTCACCGACAGCGGCGGCCGAATAAGCACCTACAAGTGGGCGGACGTACAGCACGCGCGCGTGGCGGGCACCGAACCGGTACCCCTCTTCGAGGACCTGCTCGAGGAGTTCCCCGAGGCCCGCTGGAACGTCGACATCAAGGCGGAGCCCGCGCTCCTCCCCCTGGTCGACCTGATCCGCCGCACCGGCGCCTGGGACCGCGTCTGCGTCGGCTCGTTCTCCGAGTCCCGCGTGGCCCGCGCCCAGCGCGTCGCGGGACCGCGCCTCGCCACCTCCCTCGGCACCCGCGGCGTGGCGGCCCTGCGCCTGCGCTCGTACGGGATCCGGGCCGCGCTGCGCCGCTCGGCGGTGTGCGCGCAGGTGCCGGAGGCGCAGTCCGGCGTACGCGTGGTGGACCACCGCTTCGTACGGACCGCGCACGCGCTCGGACTCCAGGTGCACGTGTGGACCGTCAACGACCGGGAACGGATGGCGGCGCTCCTGGACCTCGGGGTCGATGGCATCATGACCGATCATCTCGGGACGCTGGTCGAGGTCCTGAAGGAGCGCGGCGCCTGGGAGTGACAGGCCGGGGGACCCGCGGCGCTCGACGGTCTACGGGGACGGCGAGGGGACTGGGGTGGGCGCGGACACCGTGCGGCCGAAGGACACCGGCGACGACGCGGAACGGCGGCGCGAGCAGCGCGGCTGGTACTTCTACGACTGGGCCTGCTCGGTCTACTCGACGAGCGTCCTGACCGTGTTCCTCGGCCCGTATCTGACCTCGGTCGCCGAGTCGGCGGCGGACGCGGACGGGTTCGTGCACCCGCTCGGCATCCCGGTCAGGGCCGGCTCGTTCTTCGCGTACTCGGTCTCCCTGTCGATCATCGTGGCCGTGCTCGTGATGCCGCTCGCGGGCGCGGCGGCGGACCGCACCGGCCGCAAGAAGCCGCTCCTCGCGGTCTCCGCCTACCTGGGGGCGGCGGCGACGGCCGGGATGTTCTTCCTCGACGGCGACCGCTATCTGCTCGGCGGCCTGCTCCTGGTCGTCGCGAACGCCTCGCTCGCCGTCTCCATGGCGCTCTACAACGCCTACCTGCCGCAGATCGCCGAGCCCGGCGAACGCGACGCGGTCTCCTCACGCGGCTGGGCCTTCGGCTACGCCTCGGGCGCCCTCGTCCTGATCCTCAACCTGGTCCTCTACAGCGCGCACGACTCCTTCGGCCTGACGGAGGGGGCGGCGGTGCGGATCTGCCTCGCCTCGGCGGGGCTCTGGTGGGGCGCGTTCACGCTCGTCCCGCTGCGCCGGCTGCGCGACCGCAGGACCGCGGATGCGGGTACGGCCGAAGGGCTCGGCGGCTGGCGCCAGTTGATGTCGACGCTGCGCGACATGCGCCGCCACCCGCTCACCCTCGGCTTCCTGCTCGCGTACCTCGTCTACAACGACGGCGTGCAGACGGTGATCTCGCAGGCCTCGATCTACGGCTCCAAGGAGCTGGGCCTGGACCAGACGACGCTGATCGTGGCCGTCCTCCTGGTCCAGCTGCTCGCCGTCGCCGGCGCCCTCGGCATGGGCCGCCTCGCCCGGGTCTACGGCGCCAAGCGGACCATCCTCGGCTCGCTCGTGGCCTGGACGGTGACGATCGGCGCCGGGTACTTCCTGCCCGCCGGGGCGCCGGTCTGGTTCTTCGTGCTGGCCGCCGGCATCGGCCTGGTCCTCGGCGGCACCCAGGCCCTCTCCCGCTCGCTCTTCTCGCACCTGGTGCCGCGCGGCAAGGAGGCCGAGTACTTCTCCGCGTACGAGATGAGCGACCGCGGGATGAGCTGGCTCGGGCCGCTGGTCTTCGGTCTGACCTACCAGCTCACGGGCAGCTACCGGGACGCGATCATCTCGCTCGTGGCCTTCTTCGCGCTCGGCTTCGTGCTGCTCGCGCGCGTGCCGGTGCGGCGCGCAGTGGCGGCCGCGGGGAACCCGGTACCGGACCGGATTTAGCCCCGGAGGCCAAAGGCCGGTAGTGTACGCCTTTGGCCTGCCAGACGGACCGTTCCTGCGCGGTAAAGAAGGAACAACGCTGGGTGACATCTCCTTGCAGATGTGACAAACCGGGCGCTGGTGGGTACAACAAGGGGCGGCTACGACGGCGACGCATGACCCTGAACGGGAATCTTTACCGCCGACCGGACGTTGACCGGATGACGACGACAGCGACACCTGTCCTGTGGGCGACAAGCCCGGGAGGCACGATTCATGAGTGAGCGAGCTCTTCGCGGCACGCGCCTCGTGGTGACCAGCTACGAGACCGACCGCGGCATCGACCTGGCCCCGCGCCAGGCCGTGGAGTACGCATGCGACAACGGCCATCGCTTTGAGATGCCGTTCTCGGTGGAGGCGGAGATCCCGCCCGAGTGGGAGTGCAAGGTCTGTGGGGCCCAAGCACTCCTGGTGGACGGCGACGGTCCCGAGGAGAAGAAGGGCAAGCCCGCGCGAACGCACTGGGACATGCTCATGGAGCGCCGCACGCGCGAGGAGCTGGAGGAGGTCCTGGCCGAGCGCCTGGCCGTCCTGCGCTCCGGCGCCATGAACATCGCGGTGCATCCGCGCGACAGCCGCAAGTCCGCGTAACTCCGCGTACGTAAAGCGACTACCGCAAAGAGCGGTGGGCGCGAGCACAGCGATGTGCCCGCGCCCACCGCTCTTTGACGTACCCGGCGCCGGGCGCGCGACAGCCGACGGCCCGGAGGGATGCGGTCACTCCGCACCCCTCCGGGCCGTCGTCCGTACGGGTACCGGGGCTCGGCTCAGCCGGTCAGCGGCGGGCGGGGGCCCTGGTCGCGCGCCTCGTCGGGAGCGGAGGGCGCCGAGGGTGCGTCGTCGCGGATGACCTCGCCCTGGACGACCTTGCCGTCGGGGCGGTGGATACGGGCCTGCTGGAAGGCGTTCTCGAACGTGCCCGGGCCGGCCTTGCTCATCCGGCTCTCCATGCTGCGCTCGACGCGCTTGGTCAGGACGCTGCGCACCGGCGGCAGCAGGAGCACCAGGCCCACCCCGTCCGACACCACGCCCGGCATCATCAGGAGCAGACCGGCGACCATCGTCAGGGCGTTGCCGCCCGCGCGAGGGTTGCGCTCCGGCATCTCGCCGCGCTGCACCTGCTGGAGCTGTTCGGACCAGCCCTTGAAGGCACGGCGGCCCGCGCGCTTGATCACCAGGCCGCCGAGCACGAGCCCGGCCAGGAGCAGCAGGAACACGGTCAGCCCGCCCCAGGCGGATGCCACCTGGGTGAGGAGCCAGATCTCGAGCACCATCCACGCGGCGATCCCGAGGGGCACGTACCTGCGCAGCTTGGATCGCGGGGCCGGACGGAGGGGCGGAGACGGAGTGCCGGTCGTCATACTCCCAGTGTGCCGAATGCGATGTGCGGGGCACATAAGTGGGGGCGCCCAATTCGGCGCCCCCTGATGTCTCCGATGCCTGGCTTCAGGACTTCCGGCCGAGCAGCCTGCCGATCTTGTTCGCCCGCTCCTCCACGCCCCACGCGGCGACCCGCCACAGCGCCTCCAGGGCGATGTCCCGGCTCATCTTGGAGTCGCCGTACTCGCGCTCCACGAAGGTGATGGGCACCTCGATGACGTGGTAGCCGGCCTTGAGGGCGCGGCGGGCCAGGTCGATCTGGAAGCAGTAGCCCTGCGAGGCGACCTCGTCGAGCCCGAGGCCCTCCAGGGTCTCCTTGCGGAAGGCCCGGTAGCCGCCGGTGACATCGCGCAGCGGCACGTCCAGGAGGAGCCGCGAGTAGAGGCTGCCGCCGCGGGAGATGATCTCGCGTGACTTGGGCCAGTTGACGATGCGTCCGCCCGGCACCCAGCGCGAGCCGAGCACCAGGTCGGCGCCCTTGAGCGCGGTGAGCAGGCGGGGCAGCTCCTCCGGCTTGTGCGAGCCGTCGGCGTCCATCTCGATCAGTACGCCGTAGCCGTTCTCGATGCCCCAGCGAAAGCCGGCGAGATACGCGGCGCCGAGGCCTTCCTTGCCCTTGCGGTGCAGGACGTGGACCCGGTCGTCCTCGGCGGAGAGCTCGTCGGCGAACTTGCCGGTGCCGTCGGGGCTGTTGTCGTCGGCGACGAGCACATGGGCCTCGGGCACAGCGGCTCGCACCCGGCTCACGATCGGCTTGATGTTCTCGGCCTCGTTGAACGTCGGAATGATCACCAACGCTGTGCCGAGCGGGCCGTACTGCCGCTGACCGCCGTCCTTCACTGCTGCCCCTTAAGTCCGTACGCAGATGCTCCACCATAGTGGGCGGGCCGTACTCGGCCGTAGGCACAGGGGGCGGGTGTCGGCGGAGAGCCGCCGCGGCGGCTGCGGATCGGGGCCCGGCGCCCTTCGGGCCGACCTGGGACCCGCTGGCTGCGGATCGACCGAAAGCCGTTGTCTACTGAGCGACCGGGCCCCACCCGGGTCACACCTGCCGACCGGACGGGACCTGCCTGCGTCCCCGAGGCGCGGGCGCTGGACCTGGCTCCCAGTGGTGGTGTTCCGGTGCGGCACACCACCCCATGGCCCAGCGGCGTCGACGACTGCGCGGAGGTTTCCCGGTCGAACGTCCTTTGGTGGACCCGGCCGAACCTACCCGCCTCGGTCCGTCGTCTGTCAATAGCCGTCTGACCTGCACCGTTCGGCCAAGTCCCCTGTTCAGTGCGGAGGATACGCAGGTCGCGCGACCGCCCCGAGGGCCCTGTGCGGCGCTGTGCCGCTCCTGGACATCACCCGCCCGGCCGTACGAACACGGTCCGCCCGCCGACCACCGTCCGCAGGCAGAGCGGGAGTTCGGCTCCGGGGCTCAGATCGGGCAGTCCCGGCGTGCCGGAGCGGGGGTCGGTGGACCAGCGGGCGACGCGGTCGTCGGGGGCCTGGACCACCAGGTCGTCGGCGCGCCACACCGCGTAGTCCGCGGGCGCGCCGGGCACGAGCACGCCCGCGTCGTCCCGGCCCATGGCACGCCAACCGCCGCGCGTGTGGGCGGTGAAGGCGGCGCGTACGGAGACCCGGTGCTCGAGGGTCCGGTGGAAGGCGGCGGCGCGCACCGTGCCCCACGGGTCGAGCGGGGTGACGGGCGCGTCGGAGCCGAAGGCGAGCGGCACGCCCGAACGCAGCAGCGCCGCATACGGGTTGAGGGTGCGGGCCCGGTCGGCGCCGAGGCGGTCCGCGTACATGCCGTCCTCGCCGCCCCAGAGCGCGTCGAAGCCGGGCTGTACGGAGGCGGTGAGGCCGAACTCGGCGAAGGCGGCGACGGTTTCGGGGGTGAGCATCTCGGCGTGCTCGACGCGGTGCCGGGCGGCGCGCACTCGTTCCACGCCGACCTTCTCGGCGGCGGCGCGCATGCCGTCGACGACGGCGGTGAGGGCGGCGTCGCCGATGGCGTGGAAGCCTGCCTGGATTCCCGCCTCGGTGCACGCGGTGACGTGGGCGGCGACCGCGGCCGCGTCGAGGTAGGCGGCGCCGGTGTGCGGGGCGTCGGCGTACGGCTCGTGCAGGCAGGCGGTGTGCGAGCCGAGGGCGCCGTCGACGAAGAGGTCGCCGGCCGCGCCGATCGCGCCGAGTGCGCGGATCCGGTCGGCGTCGGCGGGCGAGGCGACCTGCTCGGCCCAGTAGCCGAAGACCCGCGGGCCGGGTTCGGCGGCGGCGAGGCCGAGGAGCCCGATGAGGTCGCTCTCGGAGGAGATGGTGGGGCCCGCGCACTCGTGCAGGCTGCCGATGCCGAGGGACGCGGCGTGCCGCCGGGCGGCGCGCTGGGCGGCGGTGCGCTGCTCCTCGCCGATCGCGGCCTGGGCGGCGGCGCGTACGGCGTGGTGGGCGTCCTGGGTGAGCGGGGCGTCGGGCTCGTACCCGGGGCGTTCGGTGACGCCGGGGACGAGGTCGAGGAGTGCGGTGGTGACGACGGCGGAGTGGACGTCGATCCGGGAGAGGTACAGCGGGCGTCCGCCGGTGGCTTCGTCGAGCTCGGCGCGGGACGGCGGGCGGCGCTCGGACCAGCGCGCCGCGTCCCAGCCGTGGCCGAGCAGGACCGGGTCGTCGGGGTGGGCGGCGGCGTGGGTGCGGACGAGGGTGAGGGCCTCGTCGAGTCCGCTGGCTCCGGAGAGGTCGAGTCCGGTCAGCGCGAGGCCGGTCGCGGTGGTGTGCACGTGGGCGTCGGTGAACGCCGGGGTGACCAGGGCGCCTTCGAGGTCGACGACTTCCTGGACACCGCTCGCGAAGGCGTCGGCGGCGCCTTCGGAGCCGACCCAGGCGATGTGGCCGCGTTCGACGACCATCGCGGTGGCGAAGGGGTCGGCGGGGCTGTGGATGTCACCGCCGCGCAGCAGGACGGTGCGGTGGCCGTCGTCGTCGGCGGCCGTGGAGGGGGTGGTGCGCTCACTCATGGGTCCAGTCTCGCGCCTACGCGAGGGTGGTGAGCGCCGGGGGTGCGTGCCGGGCTCGTGCCGGGCCGCCGCGTACGGCCGGATGGTCCGGTCGGTGGGCGGCCGCCGTTCAGATCCTGGGCGGCCGCGCCTCGTACGGCGTGGAGAGGACCACGGTCGTACGGGTGGACACCCCGGCGAGGGAGCGGACGCGGCTGAGCAGGTCCTCCAGCTCGAGCGGGGTGGCGACGCGGACCTTCAGGATGTAGTTCTCGTCGCCCGCGACGCTGTGGCAGGCCTCGATCTCCGGGACGCCGGCGAGGCGTTCGGCGATGTCGTCGGGGGCGCTGGGGTCGAACGGCTTGACCGAGATGAACGCCGTCAAGGGCAGGCCGACCTCCTCCGGGTCGACGACGGCCGCGTACCCGCGGATGACTCCGCGCTGTTCGAGCCGGCGCACGCGTTGGTGCACCGCCGACGTGGACAGGCCCGTGGCCTTGCCGAGGTCGGTGTAGCTCATCCGCCCGTCCTTGACGAGCAGCTGCACGATCTGACGGTCGAGCTCCTCCATGCCCTGAACCTACAGGGCGGTGATCCCCTGGGACACCCGGCGTCCGCTGGGCGGATGGTCGGCGCGGGGAAGGGCCCGAAGGGCGCGGAGCGCGCGCGGGACCGGAAGGGTGCCCGTGGTGCGCAACTGCCCCTCGCCCAGCGGCGTCTGACCGGGAGACAGAGATCAAGGGCTTCGTCGAGCGCCGATCCGTCGCGCGGACCACTCAGCGGACACCGGTATCCACACCCCGGACATCCGCACCTGCGGCGGGCATGTGACGAAGACCACAGGTTTATGGGCCGGGTCCGCACAGTGGACGCGATTACCCGCACGGCGAGACGGGCAATGCTTGCTGTGGCCGAGGCCACAGCGCCCGGCCGGCCCACCCGAGGGGGAGAGTCCCATGCAGAGTGTGAAGCGCCCTGGCCGCACCGCCCGGAACCGGCAGCAGCCGGTCGTCGAGCCCGTATCGGAGGGCGTCGAACCCGGCGCCGCCGGAGCCGACGACTCGTTCGACGCGTACGACACGTTCGAGATGTACCGGGTGATCTGCCCGGACTGCGCTCAGCCCATCGCGCTCCTGGCGGACGAGGACGTCCTGCCCGAGCACGCCAAGTGCCCCACTCCCTGGAACCCGTTCGGGCTGCAGGTCTGCTCCGGAACCGGCCGCTCTGCCGCCGGTGCCCGCCCCGCCGACGAGAGCGAGGAGGCCCAGGAGCAGGACACAGCGCTGCTGTTGACGCTCCCTCAGGGACTCGACTGGCGCACGCAGCCCTTCTCCCACGTCGGCGGCCCCGGCTCGCGGCCCCTCAAGGTGCCGCAGCTGCACCGCGCCGCCTGAGCGACGCGGTCGCCCGTCCGACGCCCGCTCAACTCCAGTAGCTGCCCTGCACCATGGCCGCGAGGCTGTCGTGGTGCAGGATCAGCCGGTCCGGGTCGTCGGGCACGGCCGCCTCTCCGAAGTGGACCTGCCGGTACGCCACGCGCAGCATGACGACGGCGTGCCGCAGGGCCGCGTACAGCGTGTAGAAGTCCATGGCGCGCGGGGTGTGGCCGGTGAGCTCGGCGTAGCGGGACTCGATGCGCTCGCGACGCAGCAAGTCCGGCAGTCCCGGCTGGCCGAAGGACACGGTCAGGTCCTGGAAGAAGCGGTGCAGGTAGACCGTCCAGCCGAGGTCGACCTCGCGCGGGGCGAGCGCGGCCATCTCCCAGTCGAGCACGGCCGCCGGGGTGAACCCGTCGTAGATGATGTTGCCGATGCGGGCGTCGCCCCAGTTGAGGACGGGTGCGCCCGGGTCGTCGGGCCACAGCTCGACGAGCCGGTCGAAGGCGCGCTCGATCAGTGGTGAGCGCAGCCGGCCGTCCACCACCCAGGCGTAGTAGGCCCGTTGGGCCTCGACGTGCCGCTGCAGCGGGCTGCCGTCGCCCGGCAGTTCCAGGTGGCGGGCGTGCTCGACGGGGAAGCGGTCGTGCAGCCGCGCGATGATCCGCAGGGTGGCGTCCTCCAGGTCGGCCCGCTCGGCGTCGCTCGCGGAATGCAGCCAGTTGCCCTCGTACGTGTAAGGCATGACGTCGGGCGGGACGCGCCCCTCTTTCCGCTCCATCACGAAGAAGGGCGCGCCGAGCGGCCCGGGGTCCTCCTCCAGCCACAGCACGCGCGGCACGGGGATCCCGGTGTGCTCGGCGACCAGGCGCATGGTGTCGTACTGCCGCTTCATGTCGTACACCGGGAAGATCGTGTACGCGTCCGGGTCGGCGGCGAGGCGCAACGCGCAGCCGCGCAGGGGTGGTTCGGGGTGGTCGAGGTCGAAGAGGAGGGTCTCGCTCGACATGCCGTTGGACTCCGGTACGGAGACTCCGGTGGCCCTCGCGCCGGGCAGACGGGTGTCCAGCCAGGCGGTGAGGCGGCGGGTGAGCTCCTCCGGGTCGCGGGTGGTGGTGCGGGGCCGGGGCGCCATGGCCATCGTCGAACTCCCTCAGCTTGTGGGCCTGTTGGCGGGCAGGCGAGAAAAGTGATGACACACTGAGACATCAAATTCACGAGGCCACCGAGTCGAAGCCGGTGAAGCCGCTGGGGTCGTGGCGGCCGAAGCTGCCGTGCTCGAAGATCCCGTGGCCGATCCGCCCGTCGAGGGTGAAGCGCGCGGCGTGGTCGGTCACTCCGTACGCGGCGAGCGGGTGGGCGGACGGGTCGGACAGGTCGTAGCTGCGGCGGTCGGTCCAGGCGCGGCCGCGCCAGGTGCCGTGCTGCCAGTCGTCGGCGGGCGGGTATCCGGCGCCGATCGCGAGCGGCGACGAGGCCAGGACCCGCACGCCGAGTTCGAGGGGTTTGCGGGCCGGGTCGGTCAGGTGGATCACGGCGTGTTCGGGGTGGCGGGTGCCGGGGCGGTACGTGATGTCGGCGTGCGGCCAGCCGAGTTGGACGTCCCGCTGCCCGTTGCGTACGAGCAGTGCCTCGTTGAGGGAGCGGTGGCCGTCGGCGTCCTCCTGGACGATCACCATCATGAACCGGTCGTCGAAGACCGCCGGCGCCCAGAGCCAGTGGAAGCCCTCCGTCCGGTGCTCCTCGGCGCCGCGTCCGCCGTCCTCGCCGGGGATCGGACGGACGCCCCAGCTGCGGTCCCGGGTCGCCGTCCACTCCCCCGGCGTGACCGTGATCTCCTCACCGCCGACCCGGATGGTGCCGCTCGGCCGTCCGGCCTGCACGAAGCGACGGCCCTCCAGGGTGAGCCGGTCGCCGCGCCGCTGGGTGTGGTGGGGTTCCCAGACGGCCGGGAACTCAGCGTTCCACTCGATGTCGTACGCGAGGGAGTCCGGCCCGTCGGCCGTGCAGCGCAGGCGGATGCGCTGGAGCGGGCGGTCGACGGTGAGGCTGAGGGGGCCGACGGCGAGCTGGTTCATGCGGTCGTCGCCGAGCGCGTCCGAGGCGCGTACGGCATGCAGGGTGTCACCGATGCGCAGGGTGGCGTAGGCGTCGATCACCCCGGTGTTGGGGTACACGCCGAGGCCGAGGATGAGCAGAGCCCGGCCTTCGTGGTCGAAGACGTGGAAGATACAGCGGTCGTAGGCGTTGCGGTCGCCGGTGGCGACGTGCTTCATCGACAGCGGGACCTGGTGGACGGGGTACTCGTCGAGCGGGACGGGACGGTCGTCGGCCATGGCTCGCCTCCCTGGACGCACAGCGATGGGCGTCGCACGGAGGGGTGCGGCCCCCGGCGGCGCAGATGACGGTACGTCAGATGTGCGGCGTGGGGCCAGAGTCGTGCCGCGGACCGGGTGCGGGGTTGGCCGGTCGGGCCAGGGTCACGGCCTGAACTGACGCCCGAATCCCCGGGGCGGTGACCCTTGGGGCATATGTGACGTTGGCCGGTCATGACCGCCTTGCATGAGACGATCGGCCGGCGCCGACGCACCCTCTACGTCCCCGCTCCTGGAGAATCGGTTCAGCAGGCGCCGCAGGCTGCTGACCAGCCGGGCCTGCGGCCGTCGGACCCGCCGATCTACCGGGCGATGATGTGGGCCTGGGCGGGCGAGGGCAAGACGCTGCCGGGGCGCCGGGATCCGGAGTGGGCGCGGCTTGCGGCGCCGACGGTGCGCACGGGGCAGTTCGGCTCGACGACTCCGTTCAGCGCGCATCCGATGCAGCAGTCCCCGAGCGGCCAGGAGGCGTACCGCGGCGGGGAGGCCAGGGCGGCGCTACCGGCGCGACTGGAGGACTGAGCTGTATCGGTCGGGTCGGGCGGGCGGCGCCGTCGAGAGGTGGTGGCTCTCTACGGCGTCGGCGTCGGGCGGTGGTGACGTCGGTCGGCGGTGGTGGCGTCGAGCAGTGGTGACGGGCAGTGGTGACGTCTGGGCCAGGGGCTACTGCGACTCCGGGCCTATCAAGTGCCGGGCGATCACGACGCGTTGGATCTGGTTGGTGCCCTCGACGATCTGCAGGACCTTGGCCTCGCGCATGAGGCGCTCGACGGGGAAGTCCAGCGTGTAGCCGTACCCCCCGAGGACCTGGACCGCGTCTGTGGTGACGCGCATCGCGGCGTCCGTGCAGAACAGCTTGGCCATGGCGGCCTGCCGGGAGAACGGCAGGCCGGCGTCCCGCAGCCGGGCGGCCGAGAGATAGAGGGCGCGGCCGGCCTCGATCTGCGTCCCCATGTCGGCCAGCATGAAGCGCAGGCCCTGGAAGTCGGCGATGGGGCGGCCGAACTGGCGGCGGTCCCGGGCGTACGCCGCGGCCTCGTCCAGGGCGGCCTGGGCCACGCCGATCGCGCAGGCCGCGATGCCGAGGCGGCCGGAGTCGAGGGCGGAGAGGGCGATCGCGAAGCCCTGGCCCTCCTCCCCGATCCGGCGGGTGTCGGGGATCCGCACGCCGTCGAAGTGGAGCTGGGCGGTGGGTGAGCCCTTGAGGCCCATCTTCCGCTCGGGCGCGGCGGCGGTCAGCCCCTCGGCGTCGCCCGGGACCAGATAGGCGGTGATCCCCTTGGCGCCCTCGCCGCCGGAGCGGGCCATGACCGTGTAGAAGTCGGCGATGCCGCCGTGGGTGATCCAGGCCTTGCCGCCGTCGATCACCCAGCCGCCCCCGTCCCGCACGGCTTTGGTGCGCAGCGAGGCGGCGTCGGAGCCGGAGGCCGGTTCGGAGAGGCAGTACGCCCCGAGGAGTCCGCCGCCGAGCATCGCGGGGAGGTGCTCGGCCTGCTGCTCCTTCGTGCCGTACCCCGCGAGGGCGTGGGCGGCGAGCGTGTGCACGCTGACCCCGAGGCCGACGGTGAGCCGGGCGGCGGCGAGCTCTTCGAGGACCTGGAGATAGACCTCGTACGGCTGGTCGCCGCCACCGAACTCCGAGTCGTACGGCAGGCCGAGGAGGCCGGATTCGGAGAGCAGGGTGAAGACCTCGCGCGGGAACCGCCCGGCGTCCTCGTCCTCGGCGGCGGCCGGGGCGATCTCACGCTGGGCGATCTCGCGGACGAGCGCGAGGAGGTCGCGGGCCTCCTCCGTGGGCAACTGACGCTCCACCTGCTGGTGCGGCGCACGGTCCGACATGTCGTCGCTCTCCTCCCTGTCGGGCGCTGGGGCGGTCGCATCGGGTGGGGAGCCGCCGGAGTTCTGACTACCCGGCCACGGGCGGCGATTCGGGTCTCGAAACGAGGCTCACCAAGGGCCGTTGGAGCGAGTATGCACGACGAAGGGCCGCACGTCACCAGGTTCACGACCGTTCACTTCACTTCTCTCGTGAATATGTGGCCGACCCCCACAAGCAGGCCAGGACCGGACCCCGCCGAGGGCCGGAAACCACCCTTCACCCCCGTGCGCAGATTGGTCCGAACCATTGACCCCACTGGTCTAGTCCTTCTACTGTTCCGGCGAGCGCCTCACCGCGTTCATGTCAATCTCGGCCGCCGCGTCCCGTCCCCGGGGGCCCGCGCCGAGGGCAAGGTCAACAGCAGTTCCTCCCTCCCCCACGAGGAGACACCATGCTCAGACCGCACCGCCTCCGCACCCGTGCCCGGGTGCTGCTCGCCTCGGCCTGTTGTGCCGTACTCGGCGGCGGCCTGCTCGTCGGAGCGGGCGCCGCGGGCGCCGCCCCGACCCCCGCCGAGGACGCCGCCGGCAGGAAGGCCGCGGCCGGCTCGAAGGTCGTCGGCTACTTCACCGAATGGGGCGTGTACGACCGCAATTACCACGTCAAGAACATCGACACGTCCGGCTCGGCGGCCAAGCTCACGCACATCAACTACTCGTTCGGCAACGTCCAGGGCGGCAAGTGCACGATGGGCGACGCCTACGCCGCGACGGACAAGGCGTACACGGCCGACCAGTCCGTGGACGGCAAGGCCGACACCTGGGACCAGCCGCTGCGCGGCAACTTCAACCAGCTCCTCAAGCTCAAGGCCAAGCACCCGAACCTGAAGGTGCTCTGGTCCTTCGGCGGCTGGACCTGGTCCGGCGGCTTCACCGAGGCGGCGAAGAACCCCGAGGCGTTCGCCCAGTCCTGCTACGACCTGGTCAACAACTCCAAGTGGGCCGGTGTCTTCGACGGCATCGACATCGACTGGGAGTACCCCAACGCCTGCGGCCTGACCTGCGACACCAGCGGGCGCGAGGCGTACAAGAACCTGATGGCCGCGATGCGCGGCAAGTTCAAGGACCAGCTCGTGACCGCCGCGATCCCGGCGGATGCCGCGGACGGCGGCAAGATCGACGCGGCCGACTACGCGGGCGCCGCGCAGTACGTCGACTGGTACAACCCGATGACGTACGACTTCTTCGGTGCCTGGGACGCCAAGGGCCCGACGGCCCCGCACTCGCCGCTGAGCAAGTACGACGGCATCCCCAAGGACACCTGGAACTCCGAGGCGACGATCGCGAAGCTCAAGGGGCTCGGCATCCCGTCGGAGAAGCTGCTGCTCGGGGTCGGCTTCTACGGTCGCGGCTGGACCGGCGTCACGCAGAAGGAGCCGGGCGGAACGGCCACGGGCCCGGCGGCAGGAAAGTACGAGCAGGGCATCGACGACTACAAGGAGCTGAAGACGAAGTGCCCGGCCAACGGAACGGTCGGCGGCACCGCGTACGCCCACTGCGGCAACAACTGGTGGAGCTACGACACCCCGGAGACGCTCGCCGGAAAGATGGCCTACAAGAACAAGGAAGGCCTCGGCGGCACGTTCTTCTGGGAGCTGAGCGGCGACACGGCCGACGGTGAGCTGATCAAGGCACTCAACTAGCCGTCGCCGGCGAACAGCGACCGAGTTCTGCGCCGCGGGTGGCCCTGGACGGCAACCGGCCCGCGGCGGGAGTCGGCGGGGCGGAGGGCCTGGCGCTCTTCGCCCCGCCGGTGTGTGCCCAGGGCTCCTCCGGGGGGGGCGGACCCTAGAGCAGCCCGGCCTGCGTGACGAACATGGCGAGCACGACCACCAGGGTCCAGCCCAGTGCGTGCTCGAGGATCTTGGGGCCGTCGTCCTTGGGGCCCCCGGTGCGGATCCGGGCGCGGGCGTCTTCGACGGTGGTGGCAGTCGCGGTCATGGCTGTCTCGCTCACGAATGGTCCGGCAGTGGCGTCCCCCCACTGGTCGGGCCAGGGTGCCAGCGGAAGCCGCCGCTCCGTTAGGACGTACGTCACGCCTGCCCCCTCCGTTAAGCTGCGCTGATCTTCATACCCGGGGAGGGGACATGGGAGGGAACGTGGCCGGGGGCCGCAGCGGTGACGGCACCGCGGATTCCGACAGACCCGAGGGCGTCGCCGTGGCGGACGGCGGGCCCGCGGCGGTGCAGCTGACGTATCGGCCGAGGCAGGCGGACACCTTGGTCGGGCTCAAGGTACGGGAGCGGATCAAGAAGGCGGCGCTCGTGGGGCGGAGCCTGTTCCTCGTTGTGTGGGTCGGGCACGGGGTGCTGACGACGCTGCGCAGCGGGGCCGACCTGGTCTCGATCTTCGTCTTCGCACTGTTCACGCTGATCCTGTGGGGCTACCCCCGAATCCAGGCCGCCTATGTGCAGCGCCTGGTCGGCTGGCAGGGCGAATACCGGACGACCGTCTCGGCCCAGGGGCTCAGCTGCAGCACGGACTACAGCACCCTGACGCAGAAGTGGTCCATGCTGCGCGGCTACCGCGAGACCGCCGACCACTTCGTCCTGCTCAGCCGGGACCCGAACATCATGTGCCTGGACGTCCTCCCCAAGCGCGGCGTGCGCTCGCCCGAGGACGTGGACCGGCTGCGCGCCCTCTTGGACCGGCACTCCCAGCGCGTCTGACCAGCACCTCTGACCAGCCCGTACGCAGACGTATGTGAGGGCGCCCCACAGCCGAGCGCCCTCACATGTCGCACGGCTCGGCCATCGGGATCAGGCTGGAAGGGCGAGGAATTCCAGGTCCGGCTGGGACCGGAAGCGGAGGAGTCATGGCGACGACGACGCGGAACGACGCTCCCGTCACGATCGAAGGCGACGGTGTGGAGCTGCGCACCCAGGAGGTCGGGGGTGACATGACCGTCGCGTTCGTGACGCTCCCCAAGGGCGCGGACTTGGCACCCGCCGTCAAGGGGCTGCCCGACGATCTGTGCCAGTGCCCCCACTGGGGATATCTCTTCAAGGGGCGCCTGAAGATGCGGACGAAGCACGGTGACGAGATCTACGAGGCGGGGCAGGCGTTCTACTGGGGACCCGGCCACGCCCCGGAGGCCCTTGAGGACTGCGAGTACATCGACTTCTCGCCGACGAAGGAGTTCACCGAGGTACTCGACCACGTCAAGGCGCAGATGGGTTGATCCCGAGGGAGCCGGTGCCCCTCCCGGAGCGCGGGAGGGGCACAGAGCCGCTCGTCACTCGACTCCGACAGCGGCGAGTGCACGCCTCTGAGCGGCGGAGATGTCCTGCGGGAAGTACAGGTAGCAGACGCCTCCGGTGCCGGAGACGACCTTGCCGTCGGCGTTGTAGCGCTTGGTGCGGAGCCAGATGTTCTCCCACTCGCGGCGCTTGTAGACGCGGCGGACCGCCTCGTTGTCGTCCGAGGCCGGGTCGTTGGCGATCACGTCGCCGTCCTTCGTGAAGCCGATCACCGTCATCAGGTGGCCGGCCGTGCCGTAGCCCGCGCCGGTCAGTTCCTTCTCCAGGAACGACTGCGACGTGATGGCCGGGATGCCCGCCTCGATCAGCTTCTCCAGGTCCGTGAGCGAGCCGAGGCGGGTGACGACGGCCTGCATGTCGTCGTACGTCGCGGCGTAGGCGGCGTTGAACGGCCAGTTGCCGCAGCCCTCGTACTGGTAGTCGTACGTGAAGCGGGCCGCGTGGCAGACCTGCGGGTCGGCGAAGTCCGGGTTCACCCAGGCCAGTTGATCGGCGGTGGGCCTGCGGCCCCAGAACTCCAGGATCATCTGCGAGGAGGTCGGGCTGCACCAGGCCTCGCCGCCGTTGTCGTACTCCGGGTACTGGCCGATGTGGGTGTTCTGCGAGTAGCGCGGGACCTTCAGCTCCTTGGCGAGGCCCGGCTCGGACGCGGGCACCGTGAAGCGGTCCGGGACGGCCGAGCCCATCGCGCCGAGCCGCCACACGCGCGGCGTGGCCGTGCCGCCCGGCTTGCGGTAGAGGGTCAGGCGCAGTTGGTACGAGACGACGCGCAGGCTCTTGGACGGGTCGTCCACGGCGAGCGTGTCCGTCCAGACCGAGGTCTTGCCGTCCTTCTGGCCGTCGACGGAGGTGCGCCGGATCGTGCCGGTGTCGCCCTCGCGGTCGTCGCCGGAGGTCCAGCGGCCCATCACGTACCACGGGCTGCGCTTGCCGTCGCTGTACTGCGCGCGCAGCTGGATCTGCAGCCAAGTCCCGGACGGTGTACGGGCGTTCCACGAGGCGATGGCCTCGGTGGCGGGCACGGAGAGCGCGTGCTCGGGGCTCGTCCAGACCGCGTACTCCCAGGTCGCCGTCCTGCCGGTGTGCGGGTCGGCGTAGTTGACGGTGCCCGCGGGGGTGCCGATCTCGATGCCGGGGCGGGCGGCGTCGACGGCGCGCGTGCCGTTGTGGGTGCCTGCGCTCCAGTCGGCGTACGAGGACCAGAAGCGGTTGTCGACGCTGCGGGACGGGGCCTTCGCGCGCGGGCGGGCGGCGGGTCGGCCGGAGGCGCCCGAGCCGGAGGCGGCCGAGCCGGAGGCGCCCGGGTCGGAGGCGGCCGCCGTCGCGGCTACCGCTCCGCCCGCCGCGACGGCCACCGCGGCGGCGAGCACGGACCTGCGGGTGGTGGATCGGGATGAGCCGGAAGAGTCGGTCATGGTGTGGGGCCCCCAGTCGAGTCGCGCGTCGTGCCTGCCTCCGGACGGCCTGCGGCCGGCGGCGTAAGGGGAGACGGCGGAAACATGACAACGACGCCCACTATCTCCGCAGACGACGGCCCGTGCCAGCACTTCGGAGCGCGCGCCCGGGCCAATATTGGCGTGGACCACTGGAACGGCCCGCGGCTGCCGTTTCGGGGCGCCGTAGCCTTGAGGCGATGAACCACAGCCCCGAGGCGATCGACGGCCTCACCCGCCTCGCCCGCACCGTGCGCGCCCTGCCGCCGTCCTGCGGGCCGGTCCGCCTCGTCGGCGTCGACGGGCACGCCGGCTCCGGCAAGTCGACCTTCGCGGGCCGGCTCGCCGCGGCGCTCGGCGGGGCACCCGTGCTCGCCCTCGACGACGTCCGGAGCCACACCGAACTCTTCGACTGGACCGACCGGTTCCGGCGCCAGGTGCTCGACCCGCTCTCCGACGGGCGCACGGCGCGCGTCCCGGCGTACGACTGGAACACGCGCCGGTTCGACGCGGAGATGCGCCTGCCGGCCGCGCCCGTGGTCCTCATCGAGGGTGTCGGTGCCGGGCGGCGGGAGCTCAGGCCGTGGCTGGCGTGGCTGTGCTGGATGGACCTGACGCACGGCGAGGCGTGGGCGCGCGGGCGCGGCCGGGACGGTTCGGCCCAGCGGGAGTTCTGGGACGGGTGGGAGCAGGCCGAGCATCGGCATTTCGCCGAAGACCCCACGCGGCCCTGCGCGGACACCCTGGTACGGCAGGGATCGGAGGGGTACGTGGTGCTGCCGGGACACCGGACAACACGCCCGTCACCCCAAGCCATCACGGACCGTGACGGGCCCTCGGCGGTCCGCTGAGCCCCCGGAAAACCCCTTCCGCGAGTACGCCAACTCTGCTTGACCCAAAGGCCGTACAGGACTTACGTTCTCAATGTGCGGTTCTTCGGACCGCCCCGCAGACGCGAAGCCCCCGGTTGTTCCCCCGTGATCGGGGGCTTCGTTCTGCCCTTTGTCCCCTTTCGCGGCCCCAGCTCGACGCAGAGCGATCACCCTCGGTCACCGCGTGCGCGTCGCCTTCAAGTGCCCCTGCCCCGGGGCCCCTTCGGGCCGCAGAGTGCTGCCGCACCCTTCGGTCGAAGGCTCCTGCGCAGGTACGATGCTCAGCGGTGCGACCTTGCGGACGGCGCTCGGTGCCACCCCATGTGCGGCGGCAGTCAGCATCGGTCACTTCCGTCTGCGGCACGCAGGTTCGGCGCTCCGGCGGCCGCGGTTCCGGCCCGGCGGAGCTCGCCACAGGGCACTTGTTGCGGGGGGTTGTGGGGTACGGAATGGACTTCGGCACGCAGGGCGCGTCGGCCCCGGCCGACCTGGCCTGGCTGCGCGGCGTGGACGCCTACACCATGGGGGCCTATCCGCAGGCCGAGGAGGAGTTCCGGGCGGCCGTCCGCCTCGACCCCGGCATGGCCGACGGCTGGCTCGGCCTGCACGCCCTGCGCATCGACACGACGACGGCGCTCCTGCACATGCACCGGCACCGCGACCGCTTCGGCGAGCAGCGCACCCGCCACCGCCGCACCCTCAACTCCTGGTACTGGCTTGGCTGGTGGGTTCAGCCGGTGCTCGAGTCCGGCCGCGACCTGCTCCTCGCGCACGCCTCGCACTGGCTCGACGGCCGTCACGTCCCCGAGCTCGACCGCGCCATCGCCGGCCTCCCGCCGATCGACGCCGACCCCCAGGTCCGCTTCCTGCACGCCTGCCGCGCCTATCTCGTCAAGGACTGGGAGCAGCTCGTACGCCACACCGACCCGCTCACCGACGACCCGGTGCTCGGCATCGAGGCGGGTCTCTTCGGCGGGATGGGGCGGGTCCGTCTGGAGATGTACGGGCAGGCCGAACCGCTGCTCTCGGCCGCCCTGATGCACTGCCGCAGCGAACAGCCCCAGCGCAAGGAGCTGCGCTACTGGCTCGCCCGCGCGCACGAGGGCACCGGCCGCAGCGCCGCCGCGCTCCCCCTGTACCGGGCCGTGCACCGCGTCGACGCCTCGTTCATGGACACCTCGGCGCGGCTCGCGGCGATCGCCGAGTACGACGGCTTCGACGGCGGGGACGACGGCAGCGACCTGCCCGCCGTGCCGTTCGCCGGGCCGGGCCAGGACCTGGCGGACGTGCCGGAGGCGCTCGACTACGGGGCCGAGGGGCTCGACGTGAAGATCGGCCCGGAGCCCGACAGCTCGGTGGCGCCCCCACCCGCCTCGGTCCGCGAGAAGGCCGTACTCCCCGTCCCCGCACCGCAGTTGCCCACCGGACCCGCCGATCCCGTACTGCTCCAGGAGGCGCTGGCCGAGCTGGAGCGGATGGTCGGGCTCGACCCCGTGAAGCGGCAGGTCAAGGCGCTCTCCGCGCAGCTGCGGATGGCCCGCCTGCGCGCCGGTCAGGGACTGCCCGTGCAGCCGCCGAAACGCCACTTCGTCTTCTCCGGCCCCTCAGGCACCGGCAAGACGACCGTGGCCCGCATCCTCGGCCGGGTCTTCTACGCGCTCGGGCTGCTCGGCGGCGACCACCTGGTGGAGGCCCAGCGCGCGGATCTCGTCGGCGAATATCTGGGCCAGACCGCCGTCAAGGCCAACGAGCTGATCGACTCGGCCCTCGGCGGCGTCCTCTTCCTCGACGAGGCGTACGCCCTGTCCAACTCCGGCTACAGCAAGGGCGATGCGTACGGCGACGAGGCGCTGCAGGTGCTGCTCAAGCGGGCCGAGGACAACCGCGACCACCTCGTGGTGATCCTCGCGGGCTACCCCGAGGGCATGGACCGCCTCCTCGCCACCAACCCCGGCCTCTCCTCCCGCTTCACGACCCGCGTCGACTTCCCTTCGTACCGCCCGCTCGAACTCACCGCGATCGGTGAGGTGTTGGCCGCGGAGAACGGGGACGTGTGGGACGAGGAGTCGGTCGAGGAGCTGAAGTCGATCAGCGGGCACGTGGTGGATCAGGGCTGGATCGACGAGCTGGGCAACGGCCGGTTCCTGCGGACGCTGTACGAGAAGTCCTGCGCGTACCGGGATCTCCGGCTCTCGGGGTACCCCGCGGCCCCCTCGCGCGACGATCTCGCGACGCTGCGGTTGCCGGACCTGATGCAGGCGTACGGGGAGGTCCTGGCCGGGCGGCCACCGGGGCCGTCGCCTCGCTGAGCCCCTGGGGGCTCCGCCCCCGGACCCCGGCTCCTCAAACGCCGGAGAGGCTTTTCCTGCCGTCGATCGGCTGCCGCGCCGTCGTGGCTGGTCGCGCAGTTCCCCGCGCCCCTTAAGAAGCCAGCCCCTCCGGCGTTTGAGGAGCGGCGCCTAACCCGCCACCACCTCCACCACCGCCTCCGCCCGAGGCTCCCCCACCCGTACCAGCGGGACCGCCCGATGTGCCGGGTCGCGGACCTCGCCGACGAGGAGTTCCAGGACGTCCTCCAGGGTGACGAGGCCGAGGACCCGGCCCGAGGCGTCCGCGACCTGCGCGAGGTGCGTGGCCGCGCGGCGCATCACCGTCAGGGCGTCGTCCAGCGGGAGTTCGGCGCTGAGCCGGGGCAGCGGGCGCCAGATCTGCTGGGGCACGGCCCGCTCCGGGTCCTCCAGGTCGAGGACGTCCTTCACGTGCAGGTAGCCCATGAACGCGCCGCCCTCCGCGCGGACCGGGAAGCGCGAGTAGCCCGTGCGGACGGTCAGCTCCTCGATCCGGTGCGGTGTGACGGACGGGTCCACGGTGACCAGCGCGGCGCGCGTGAGGAGTACGTCCGTGACCGGGCGGGAGCCGAGCCCCAGGGCGTCCTCCAGGCGTTCCTGCTCGGCCGGTTCGAGGAGTCCGGCCTGCCGGGAGTCCTCGACGAGCTGCCCCAGCTGCACGCTGGTGAAGACCGCCTCCACCTCGTCCTTCGGCTCGACCCGGAACAGCTTGAGGACCAGCCGGGCGCACGCGCCGAGGCCGACGGTGACCGGGCGGCAGAGGCGGGCGAAGGCGACCAGGCCCGGGCTGAGCCACAGCGCGGTCTTCTCGGGCGCGGCCATCGCCAGGTTCTTCGGCACCATCTCGCCGATGACGAGGTGCAGGAAGACGACGACGGCCAGGGCGATCACGTACCCCAGCGGATGGATCAGGCCCTCCGGGACGTGTGCCGCGTGGAAGACGGGCTCCAGGAGGTGCGCGACGGTCGGCTCGGCGACCGCTCCGAGCGTCAACGAGCAGACGGTGATGCCGAATTGGGCGGCCGCCATCATCTGCGGCAGGTTCTCCAGGCCGTACAGGACCTGCTGGGGGCGCTTGCCGTCGAGCGGTTCGATCTGGCTGCGCCGGACCGAGACGAGCGCGAACTCGGCGCCGACGAAGAAGCCGTTGGCGAGCACGAGGAGGACGGCGAAGAGGAGTTGCAGCAGGCTCATCGGACCGCCTCCGCAGTCGTGGCCGGAGCGGAGACGAGGGCGGTACGGACGAGCCGGACGCGCTCGGCGCGGTAGTGGTCGACCTGGCGCACCGCAAGCTGCCAGCCGGGCAGTTCGGCCCGGTCGCCGGGGACCGGGATGCGGCCGAGGAGGTCGGCGACGAGTCCGGCGACCGTCTCGTACGGGCCCTCGGGCGCTTCGAGGCCGATCCGGAGCAGGGTGTCGAGGCGGCAGCCGCCGTCGGCCTCCCAGGCGGGGCGGCCGTCCTCGGCCGGGGCGGCGGCGAGTTGGGGCAGGTCGTGTATGTCGTGCTCGTCGCGCACCTCGCCGACCAGCTCCTCGACGATGTCCTCCAGGGTGACCACCCCGGCGGTGCCGCCGTACTCGTCGACGACCACGGCCATCGGCTGCTCGCTGCGCAGCCGCTCCAGGAGAGGCTGTACGGGCAGGGTCTGCGGGACGAGCAGCGGGGGCACCGCTATCCGGCCGACCGGGGCGCGGTGCCGTTCCTGGACGCGTACGGCGAGGGCGTCCTTGAGGTGGACGACGCCGATGATCTCGTCGATCCGCTCGCGGTAGACGGGGAAGCGGGACAGGCCGGTGGCGCGGGTGAGGTTGACGACGTCGGCGGCGGTGGCCGAGGCCTGCAGGGCGCTGACCTTCACGCGCGGGGTCATCACGTGCTGCGCGGTGAGCTCGCCGAGGGAGAGGGTACGCACGAACAGGTCGGCGGTGTCCTCCTCCAGCGCGCCCGCCTCGGCGGAGTGCCGGGCCAGGGAGACCAGCTCGTCGGGGGTCCGGGCGGAGGCCAGCTCCTCGGCGGGCTCGACGCCGAAGGCCCGTACGAGACGGTTGGCGACGGCGTTGAGTCCGGCGATCACCGGGCGGAAGAGCCGGGCGAAGGCGTGCTGCGGTCCGGCCACGAACCGGGCGACCTGCATCGGCCGGGACACCGCCCAGTTCTTCGGGACGAGCTCGCCGATCACCATCTGGACGGCGGACGCGAGCAGCATGCCTATGAGGACCGAGACGCCCGGTACGGCGCCGTCCGGCAGACCGACCGCGGTGAGCGGCCCGGCGAGCAGCTGGGCGAGGGCGGGCTCGGCGAGCATCCCGACCACCAACGAGGTGAGGGTGATGCCGAGTTGGGTGCCGGAGAGCTGGAAGGACAGCTCGCGCAGGGACTTCACGACGCGGCGGGCCCGTCGGTCGCCTTCGGCCGCGGCGCGCTCGGCGTCGGCGCGCTCCACGGTGACGAGGCCGAACTCGGCCGCCACGAAGAAGCCGTTGGCGAGGATCAGCAGGAAGGCCGCCGCGAGAAGCAGCAAAGGGATGGTCATGTCGCCGCCAGCCGGAAGGGGGCGGCGCAGGTACTACAGGACGATCCGTCCATTGCCGGAGTAAGTCACTCCTCGGTTCGCAGGAAGGCCCCGCGGCCGGGACCGGCCCGGGGTGCTGTGGTGCGGGGCGGGGCGCGCTGGGGTCGCCACCCGCACCAGAGTAATCAAGAAGGCGACCGCTGGTGCAGGGCCTGGAGCCCAGCGGTGCGGGGCTTCTGCCCCGCACCCACCGAGGTCATGCGGGGTGCCGACGCGAGACGTGCGCGGGACCCGTTCAGGTGAGGCCGGCTCCGGCGCCGTGGGCCTCGGCGAGGGCCCGCAGCGTACGGGCGTCGCGGATGGCGCGTTCCTTGGCGATGCCGGGCTGGATGCCCATGGCGGGCAGGCTGGTGCCGTCGCTCAGGTTGAGGAACACCCAGGGGTCACCGGGGCGCAGGTTGACCTGGACGATCTCGGCCCACTCCAGGGTGCGGCGGGTGGCGAGGTTGACGACGGTGACGCCGGACTCGTCGGCCACGACCTTGGGGCGGGCGAGCAGCACGAGCACGCCGAGGAACAGCGCGGCCGTGAAGACGAAGCTGGCGCGCTCGCCGGGGCTCAGGGTCTCCAGGAGCAGGGCGACGGTGGTGATCGCCACGAACGCCGCGACGCCGACGGTGAGCAGCACCGCGCGGGTGCGGCCGGGCCGGAACGTGACGGGCAGCGGGGGCAGTTCGGACATGTGCGGGATTCCGTCGGCTGGGGCGCGCTCAGAGGCGGCAGGCGTGGATGGCGGTGGTGAGGATGGCCCGCGCACCCAGGTCGTAGAGGTCGTCCATGATGCGCTGGGCGCCCTTCGCGGGGACCATGGCGCGGACGGCGACCCAGCCCTCGTTGTGCAGCGGCGAGACCGTCGGCGACTCCAGGCCCGGGGTGAGGGCGACGGCTTTCTCCAGGTGCTCGGCGCGGCAGTCGTAGTCCATCATCACGTACGTCCGGGCGACCAGGACGCCCTGGAGGCGGCGCAGGAACTGCTGGACCTTCGGGTCGTCGCCGTCGTTGCCCTTGGCGCGGATCACGCAGGCCTCGGACCGCATGATCGGCTCGCCGAAGACCTCGAGGCCCGCGTTGCGCAGCGAGGTGCCGGTCTCGACGACGTCCGCGATGGCGTCGGCGACACCGAGCTCGATGGCCGTCTCCACGGCGCCGTCGAGGTGCACGACGGAGGCGTCCACGCCGCGCTCGTCGAGGTACTTGGCGACGATGCCCTCGTACGAGGTGGCGATGGTGCGGCCCGCGAGGTCCGCGACGTCCTTGACGGCACCGGGCCGGGAGGCGAAGCGGAACGTGGAGCGGGCGAAGCCGAGCGGCAGGATGACCTCGGACTTGGCGCCGGAGTCGATCAGGAGGTCCTCGCCGGTGATGCCGATGTCGAGCTTGCCGGAGGACACGTAGATCGCGATGTCCTTGGGGCGCAGGTAGAAGAACTCGACCTCGTTGTCGGGGTCGACCGTGACGAGTTCCTTCGACTCCTTGCGCTGCCGGTAGCCGGCCTCATGGAGCATCGCCGACGCAGGTCCTGACAGTGAACCCTTGTTGGGGACGGCGATGCGCAGCATGAGGTCGGCTTCCTTTGCTCTGGAAAAACGGGGTGTGAACGGGTGGATCAGAGGTTGGCGTAGACGTCGTCGAGGGAGATGCCGCGGGCGACCATCATCACCTGTACGTGGTACAGGAGCTGGGAGATCTCCTCGGCGGCGGCTTCCTTGCCCTCGTACTCGGCGGCCATCCAGACTTCGGCGGCCTCCTCGACGACCTTCTTGCCGATCGCGTGCACGCCCTTCTCCACCAGTTCGGCGGTGCGGGACGTGGCGGGGTCGGCGTGGGCGGCCTTGTGCTGGAGCTCGGAGAAGAGCTCCTCGAACGTCTTATTGGACATGGTGAGGCTTACTCTACGCGGCCCTTCCGCCCCCCTCAGCGCCAGGGCTCGGAGACGGAACGGAGCGTGGTGGCGGTGGCGACGGCCGCGGTGACGGCCTCGTGGCCCTTGTCCTCGCTCGATCCCTCGATGCCGGCGCGGTCCAGGGCCTGCTCCTCGGTGTCGCAGGTCAGCACGCCGAAGCCGACGGGCACGCCGGTGTCGATGGAGACCTGCGTGAGGCCGTTGGTCACGCCCTGGCAGACGTAGTCGAAGTGCGGGGTGCCGCCGCGGATGACGACGCCGAGGGCGACCACCGCGTCGTAGCCGCGCTCCGCGAGGACCTTGGCGACGACCGGGAGCTCGAAGCTGCCGGGCACGCGCAGCAGGGTCGGCTCGTCGATGCCGAGCTCGCGCAGGGCGCGCAGGGCGCCGTCGACGAGTCCGTCCATGACCTGCTCGTGCCACTGGGCCGCGATCACCGCGACTCGCAGGTCGCTGCAGTTCTCCACGCTCAGTACGGGTGCGCCCTTGCCGCTCACGTCTCTCCTCGGGGTGTGCTGGTGCTGTACGGGTTGGTGGTGCTGCGCGCGCTACTGCGCGTCGAGCCAGGGCAGTTCGTGGCCCATGCGGTCGCGCTTGGTACGCAGGTACGTCAGGTTGTGCTCGCCCGCCTGCACGGGCATCGGCTCACGGCTCGTGACCTTGAGGCCGTGGGCGGTGAGGGCCTGGCTCTTCTCCGGGTTGTTGGTCAGCAGGCGCAGGCTGCGCACGCCGAGGTCGGCGAGGATCTGCGCGCCGGCTGCGTAGTCCCGGGCGTCGGCGGGCAGGCCGAGTTCCAGGTTGGCGTCGAGGGTGTCGCGGCCGCGCTCCTGGAGGGCGTACGCGCGCAGCTTGGAGAGCAGGCCGATGCCGCGCCCCTCGTGGCCGCGCAGGTAGACGACGATGCCGCGGCCCTCCTCGGTGATGCGCCGCATGGAGGCCTCCAGCTGGGGCCCGCAGTCGCAGCGCAGGGAGTGGAAGACGTCCCCGGTGAGGCACTCGGAGTGGACGCGTACGAGCACGTCCTCGCCGTCGCCGATCTCGCCTTGGACGAGGGCGACGTGCTCGACTCCGTCGACCGAGGAGCGGTAGCCGTACGCGGTGAACTCGCCGTGGGCCGTGGGGAGTTGGACCTTGGCCTCGCGGTGGACGGTGGGTTCGCTGGAGCGGCGGTAGGCGATCAGGTCCTCGATGGAGATGATCGTCAGGCCGTGCTTGCGGGCGAACGGGATCAGCTCGGGCAGGCGCAGCATCGTGCCGTCCTCGCCGGCGATCTCCACGATGGCGCCTGCGGGGCGCAGGCCCGCGAGCCGGGCGAGGTCGACGGCGGCCTCGGTGTGGCCGTTGCGGACGAGGACGCCGCCGGTGCGGGCGCGCAGCGGGAAGATGTGGCCGGGGCGGACGAAGTCGCTCGCCTGGGCGCGGCCGTCGGCGAGGAGCTGCAGGGTGGTGGCGCGGTCGGCGGCGGAGATGCCGGTGGTGACGCCGTGCGCGGGGCCCGCGTCGACGGAGACGGTGAAGGCCGTCCGCATCAGCTCGGTGTTGTGCTCGACCATCTGCGGGAGTTCGAGGCGGTCGAGTTCGTCGCCCTCCATGGGCGCGCAGATCAGGCCCCGGCACTCGCTCATCATGAACGCGATGATCTCGGGCGTCGCCTTCTCGGCGGCCACGATGAGGTCGCCCTCGTTCTCCCGGTTCTCGTCGTCGACCACGACGACCGGGCGGCCGGCCGCGATGTCGGCGACGGCCTGCTCGACGGGGTCCAGGACCAGGTGCTCTTCGCGGTCGTCGTCGGCGTACCAGAGAGGTGCGGTGCTCATGCCGTTGCTCCTTCCAGGGCGGGTGCCGTCACGCGGGAGCGCAGCCACCAGTCGCGCATCCCCCACAGGACGAGGGCGAGGTAGATCACGTAGACCAGGCCGGAGAAGGCGAGGCCGCTGTTGAAGGCGAGGGGGACGCCGACGAGGTCGACGAGGAGCCAGGCGAACCAGAACTCCACCAGGCCGCGGGCCTGGGCGACCATCGCGACGAGGGTCCCGACGAAGATGTACGCGTCCGCCCAGGGGCTCCAGGACAGGGACGGGTAGGCGGTGAAGAGCCCGCCGACGGCGAGGGTGCCGACGGCCGCCGCGGCGAGGAGCGCGCCGCGCTCCTTCCAGGTGGCGAACCGTACGGCGATGGAGCCGTCCTGGGCCTGCTGCGTGCCGCGGCTCCACTGCCGCCAGCCCCACAGGGCGACGCCGATGACGAGGAGCTGCTTGCCGACGCCGCCGGAGAGCTGCGCGGAGGCGTACGCCCCGACGAGGATCAGGCCGGACAGGAACTGGGCGGGCCAGGTCCACACCGAGCGGCGCCAGCCGAGGGCGAGGGCGGCGAGCCCGATGGTGTTGCCGATCATGTCGGACCAGATGACGTGCTGGCCGAAGGCGCTGAAGGCCTCGGCGTTCAGCCAGTTCAGGGCGCTCACTTCCCTGCCTCCGGGGCCTTGTCCGCCTCCGCGGCCCGGTCGCCGAGGAGGCGCTCGACGTACTTGGCGATGACGTCCACTTCGAGGTTGACCGGGTCGCCGGGCTGCTTCAAGCCGAGCGTGGTCAGGGCGAGGGTGGTGGGGATGAGGCTGATGGTGAAGGAGGCCGGTCCGGCGTCGACGACGGTGAGGCTGACACCGTCGACGGTGATGGAGCCCTTCTCCACGACGTACCGGGAGAGCTGGCCGGGCAGGGAGATCTTCACGATCTCCCAGTTCTCGGACGGCTTGCGCTCCTCGATCGTGCCCACACCGTCCACGTGGCCCTGCACGATGTGGCCGCCGAGCCGGGCGCCGACCGCCGTGGGCCGCTCCAGGTTGACCCGGGAGCCCTCGCGGAGCGCGCCGAGGCTGGAGCGGTTCAGCGTCTCGGCCATCACGTCGGCGGTGAACTCGTCGCCCTCGTGCTCCACGACGGTGAGGCAGACCCCGTTGACGGCGATGGAGTCGCCGTGCGCGGCGTCCTGCGTGACGACGGGGCCGCGCAGGCGGAAGCGGGAGGCGTCGCCGAGGTTCTCGACGGCGGTGACCTCACCCAGCTCTTCGACGATTCCGGTGAACACTTCAGTGCTCCTTAGGGGAGGAGGGGACGGCGGGGACGGCGGTGATGCGGAGATCGGGGCCGATGCGGACGGTCTCGGTGATGTCGAGCCGCAGGGCGTCGGCGATGGTGCTGATTCCGGCCTCGCCGAGGGCGGCGGGGCCCGCGCCGAGCAGGACGGGCGCGAGGTAGCCGACGACGCGGTCGACGGCTCCGGCGGCGACGAACGCACCGGCGAGGGTGGGCCCGCCTTCGAGGAGTACGGAGCGGACGCCGCGGGCGTGCAGGGCGGCGAGGAGGGACGGGATGTCGATGCCGTGGCCGCCCTTCGCGCGCGGCAGCGACCAGAACTCCCCGCCCCCGGACTCGACGAGAAAGTCGGGATCCAGATCGTCGGCGACCACGATGACGGTCTCGGCCGCGTCGTCGACGACGCGGGCGCCCCGCGGAACCGAACAGCACTCCGTGTCCACCACCACCCGCAGCGGCTGCACCGCACCCTCGACCCCGCGCACCGCGAGATGCGGGTCGTCGGCGCGCTGGGTGCCGGAGCCGACGACGACGGCGTCCGACTCGGCGCGAAGCCGGTGCACGTCGGCGCGGGACTCGGGCGAGGTGATCCAGCGGCTGCTGCGGTCGGCGGCGGCGATGCGGCCGTCGAGGGTCGCGGCGTACTTCCAAGTGACGTACGGGCGGCCGGAGTTGACGGAGGTGAGCCAGGCGATGTTGCCCGCGCGGGCCTCGTCCTCCAGGAGTCCCTGCTCGACGTCGACGCCGGCTTCGCGCAGCCGCTGTCCGCCGCCGGTGGCCGCGGGGTCGGGGTCGGGGACGGCGTAGACGACGCGGGCGATGCCGGCGTCGAGGAGGGCCTGGGCGCAGGGGCCGGTGCGGCCGGTGTGGTTGCAGGGTTCGAGGGTGACGATGGCGGTGCCGCCGCGGGCCCTGCCTGCGGCGGCGCGCAGGGCGTGGACCTCGGCGTGCGGTCCGCCGGCGCGCTGGTGGTAACCCTCACCGACCACGGTTCCGGCGGCGTCGAGGACGACACAGCCGACGACCGGGTTGGGGCTCGTGGCGCCGAGTGCGCGCGCGGCGAGCGTGATCGCCTGCCGCATGGCGGCTGCTTCGGCTGCGGTGGCCACCGGGTCCTCCTGCCTCTTCGGGCACGGACTCCGGGGCCTGTCGATGACGACAGATCTGACGGGCGAGGAACACTGAGCACCGGGGACGCCGGACGACGGCCGTCCTGACGTAGGACGGACCGACGGCGCGGCATACACGGATGTGCCTGCCCGCCGCGCACTGCCTCCCATCCGGACTTTCACCGTCGGTGCAGGAATTTCACCTGCTCAACCGGCCACTGGATGCGGCCGGGTCGCGGACTATTACCGCCGGTTCGGAATTACACCGACCCCGGAGTGCGCTGCTGCTGTTACACGGTCAGTGTGCCACGGCTGATCGTCACCCATGCGGGCGAAGGCCTGTGGGCTGACTCACAGGGCCGAGAAAGTCTCGACTTCGTCAGGTCGGCCCGATTCGGGGCACCGCTCCCCCGCCGGTGCCCGCCGCGCCCTCTGGCACGCTGTCGCCGTGACGACCACGCCCGCGCCCGCGCTCGCAGCCGAGTTCGAGACCCATCGGCCCCGCATGTTCGCCCTCGCCTACCGTCTGCTCGGCTCCGCCGAGGAGGCCCACGACGCGGTGCAGGACGCGTATCTGCGCTGGTCGGGGGCGCGCCGCGAGGACATCGAGCAGCCGGCGGCGTGGCTGGCGAAGGTCGTCACCAACCTCTGCGTCAACCGGCTGACGTCGGCGCGGGCCCGCCGCGAGGAGTACGTGGGGCCGTGGCTGCCCGAGCCGGTGGTGACGGGCGCGGGCGCACTCGGCCCGCTGGACTCGGCGGAGCAGCGGGACTCGGTCTCTACGGCGCTGCTCGTGCTCCTCGAACGGCTGACCCCGGCGGAGCGCGCGGTGTACGTGCTGCGGGAGGCGTTCGCGTACAGCCATCGGGAGATCGCCGGGGTGCTCGACGTCAGTGAGGCCAACGCGCGGCAGCTGTACGGCAGGGCGGTGCGGCGGGTGGCGGCGCGGACGCCGCGGTTCGTGCCGCGGCCGGAGCAGCAGCGGGGGCTCGTGGAGTCGTTCATCGCGGCGGCGCGCGAGGGCGACGTGGCCGGTCTGGAGAAGCTGCTCGCGGACGACGTGACCTGGTGGGGGGACGGCGGCGGCCGGATCACGGCGGCGCGGCGGCCGATCGAGGGCCGGGAGAAGGTGCTGCGGTTCCTGGCCGGTGCGGCGGAGCGGTTCCTCGTCGGCATCGAGCTGGAGGCCGCGGAGGTCAACGGCTGGACGGCGCTCGTGGCGTACCTGGGCGGCGAGTTGACGGCCGTGGCCTCGTTCGACGTACGCGACGGGGTGATCGCGGACGTGCGGGTCGTCGTCAACCCGGACAAGCTCTCTTTCGTACGGCGCCAGTTGGCGGCGGTCGGGTTGGAGGCCGGCGGGCCCCGCTGAAGTTTTTTCGGCGCGGTTGTCACATCCGGGCACGCTCGCCGGTTCTCAGCTGGTGACGGGCGCTCCACCCGGGAGCGCCCCACCCCGAAGGGACCGAACGACCATGACCACGATCCTGGTGACCGGCGGCACCGGCACCCTCGGCCGGTTCGTCACCGAGCGGCTGCGGGCGAGCGGCGGGCACGAGGTGCGGGAGCTGAGCCGCCGCTCCGAGCAGTACCCGGTGGACCTGCGGACCGGCGCGGGCCTCGCGGACGCCGTCGCCGGGGCCGAGGTGATCGTGCACTGCGCGAGTACGCAGAAGAGCGGTGCGGACGTGGAGGCCGCGCGCCACCTCATCGACGCGGCACGCACGGCCGGGGTGCGGCACCTGGTCTACATCTCGATCGTCGGCATCGACCGCGTACCGCTCGGCTACTACCGCACGAAACTGCAGGTGGAGCGGCTGATCGAGGAGTCCGGGCTCGGCTTCACGATCCTGCGGACGACGCAGTTCCACGACCTGGCCCTGACGTTCGCCCGCGGCCTGACGAAGCTCCCCGTGGCACTCGCGCCGACGGGTGTGCGGCTGCAGCCGGTCGCGGTGGACGAGGTGGCGGGGCGGTTGGTCGAGCTGGCCCTCGGCGATCCGGCGGGGCATGTTCCGGAGATGGGCGGGCCGGAGGTGCTGTCCCTGGAGGCGCTCGTACGGGCGTACCTGCGCGCGAGCGGCAAGCGGCGCCCGGTGCTCGGGGTGCGGGTTCCGGGGCGGTTGTTCGGGGCGCTGCGGGCGGGGGGTCTGCTGACGCCTGAACACGCGGTCGGCGAGGGCACGTTCGGCGAGTTCGTGGGGAGGACGGCCCGATGAGCTCCGTACGTGTGGGCACGGCGTTTCTCGCTGCCGCGCAGCTGCTGGTCGGCGGCTGGATTCTGCTGGTGCCCAAGTCGTTCTGGGACGTGCCGTGGGTGTCTGTGGTGCCGCCGTACAACGAGCATCTGCTGTTCGACCACGGCGCGCAGTACCTGTCGCTCGCCGTGATACTCGGCGCGGCGGCGTGGTGGACCGAGCGGCGGCTCACGATGGTGGCCCTGGTCGCGCTGCTGGCCTTCACAGTGCCCCATCTCGCCTTCCACGCGGCCCACTTGGCGCCGCTGTCGACGGCGAGCGCGGCGGGCCTCATGTTCACACTGGGGATGGGTGTGCTGCTGCCCGTGGCGCTCCTGGTGGCCGTGGGCCGGAGCGCGCCCCACCGGGACTGACGCTCGGCATACGCTACGGCAGCGGTGCGGACAGGCCTCCCGGAAGGGCGCGGAGATGAGTGAACCGGACTACGGCACACGGCAGTTGAGGCGCGCGCGGTACGCCGTCGCGGCCGTCTTCTGCGTGCACGGCTCGGTGACGGGCTCGTTCGCGACGCGGGTGCCGTGGATCCAGGAGCACGCCGGTGTGAGCGCCGGCCAGCTGGGCCTCGCCCTCGCGTTCCCGGCGATCGGCGCGTCCGTCGCGATGCCGCTCGCGGGCGCGATCAGCCACCGTTTCGGCGCCCGCACCGCGCTGCGCGGACTGCTCGCCCTGTGGACGCTCTCCCTGGTGCTGCCCGCCCTCGCCCCGAACCTGGTCACGCTCTGCGCCGCGCTCTTCGTGTACGGGGCGACCTCCGGGATGTCGGACGTCGCGATGAACGCGCTCGGCGTGGAGGTGGAGAACCGGCTCGACCGCTCGATCATGTCCGGGCTGCACGGCATGTGGAGCACGGGCGCCCTGATCGGTTCGGCGGCCGGCACGCTCGCCGCGCACCTCGGGGCGGACGCCCGGCTGCACCACGCGCTGGCCTCCGGCGTTCTGACCGTGCTCGGCCTGGTGTTCTGCCAGGGCGTGCTCGACCTGCGCCCCACCCCGGACGAGGAGCCGCCGCCGCGCTTCGCGCTGCCGCCGAAGTCCGCCGTGCTCATCGGGCTCGTCGGGTTCTGCGCGGTGTTCGCGGAGGGCGCGAGCCTGGACTGGTCGGCGGTGTACCTGCGGGACGAGCTGGAGACCTCGGCCGGGCTCGCGGCCGCCTGCACGACCGCGTTCGCGCTGACGATGGCGGTGGCGCGGATCGCGGGCGACAAGGTGGTCGACCGGTTCGGGGCGGTGCGCACGGTCCGCGTCGGCGGGGTGGTCGCGACCGTCGGCGGCCTCCTGGTGGTGACCTCGGCGCACCCGGCGCAGGCCATGGCCGGTTTCGGCTGCCTGGGGCTCGGCATCGCCGTCGTCGTACCGCTGGCGTTCGCGGCGGCGGGGCGCAGCGGCGACAACCCGAGCCTGGCGATCGCGGGCGTCGCGACCATCACGTACACCTCGGGACTGATCGCCCCCTCGGCGATCGGCGCGATCGCGGACGCGACGTCGCTGGTGGCGTCGTTCGGCCTGGTGACGGCGCTGGCGTTCGGTCTTGTGGTGTTCGCGGGGGTGTTGCGAGGCAAGGACCGCGCGGCAGTGACGGCACCCGGCACCGGCGTGACCGCCGATCGCCCTTCGGGCTCGTCCTCGAACGCCGGACGGGCTTGATTTCGCCACCCTCTAACATGGCCCTGCTCATTTAAGACGTAACGAAAGTGAATCCCGGCCATGAACCTCGGCGTCCGCTGGAAACTCCACGGCGATGGCCGCACCCCCGCACCGGGCGCCGTGGTCCGCCCCGACGAGCGGCTTTCCTGGCCGCGCACGGCCGGGCTCGGGGCGCAGCACGTGGTCGCGATGTTCGGGGCGTCCTTCGTCGCTCCGGGAGTGCATCACTAGGGCTGCCTGGCTCCAGAGAGCCCGACCTATCCCCCTTTATCGACGGATGTTCACGACACGTATTGTTGAAAGGCGTGAGCATCATGTCCCCCGCACCTGCACCTATCCGTCTGCGCCCAGCAGTGGAAGACAACATCCCAGCGACCTTCCGTCGCAAAAAGCGCGGCGTGATCTACGTCCGCGTCTCCATCGCCCGCGCAGACATGATCAGCCCCGAGCTTCAGATCAGCCACGCGCAGAAGCTCGCGGACGCGAATGACATTGATGTCATTGTCGAGCCGATCATGGACCTCGGTGAGTCCGGCCGTGAATTCGAAGATCGCAAGATCTCCGAGATCAAGGAGATGGCGCGGAACAAGGAGTTCGATGTCCTGATCCTCTGGATCTGGTCTCGCTTCGGCCGCAACCTCCGCGAAAGCCTCCAGCACCTTGATGATCTTCTTGCCTATGGCATCGAGGTCCGGGCAGCCCACGAAGACTTCGACGGCAAGACGACCATTGGCCGGTTCGCCATCGCACAGATGCTCAACATCGCGGAGCTGGAGTCGAACCAGAAGTCGGACATGTGGAAGGCGGCGATCGAACGCCGCAAGAATCGGGGACTCCCCCACGGCAGTGCTGCCCGCGGAAAGTTCGGGTACTACCGCTGCGACACCTGCCCTCCGCCGGAGAAGGGCAAGCCGGTCGACAAGTGCCCGAAGTGCAAGGAGGGCATCCTCAATCCGATCACCGAGTACTGCCCCATCTACGTGAAGCTGTATTCGGACTACGCCGAGGGCCTGTCGGTCCGGAGCATGGTGCTCTGGCTCCGGAAACACAAGATCGTCAATTGGACGGGGCGGGAGATCGACGCAGGCGATCTGTACTCCATTCTCGACACGGGGTTCGCCCTGGGCTTCGTCCGGTACACGCTCCCCGAAGAGCTGTACACGGTGATCACCCGCGAGGACGGGACCACCAAGAGGAAGCGCAAGAGCGCGCACCGGGACATCACGGCGTACCTGTACTACAAGGGCAAGCACAAGGCCGTGATCGACGACGAGGTGGAGTGCGAGCGTCTGTGGGACGCGTACGTCGCCCGCCGCCTCAGCGGCCGGGACAACGACGACAAGAACCACGACCACTCGGCGAAGTACTCCGTCTCCGGCGTGCTCACGTGCTTCGGCTGCGGCGGCAACATGCACTCGATGCTCCGCGCCAAGAAGGTCCAGAAGCCGTGGGTGGACGGCAAGCCCGATCCCCGCGACGTTCTGTTCCGGTGCACACGGCACATGAAGTTCAAGGACTGCCCCGGCGGGGGTGTGTACGTGACGCTGGAGACGGCACAGGCCGCGGCGCGGCAGTACCTCGTGGAGCAGATCGACGGTGACGCGGACGGGGCACTGAGTGTGGCGTCTCGGGTCGAGCAGGTTCAGGCCGAGGCGGCGAAGACGTTCGAGGCGAATGCGGACCTGGTCCGGCTCAAGGTGATCGATGACGAGATTGCCGAGCTGCGCCGCAAGGAGGACAAGCTGACGGATGCGGTGCTGGATGAGCTGATCAGCCCCGAGGCTGCTCGCCGGAGGAGGGCGGAGTACGAAACACAGAAGAGCGCCCTCCGTGAGGAGAGCGCTCTGATCCGGAAGCGGATTGCTGACCAGCCGGTGATCATCCCGCGGCCGGCGCCGGATGCTGTGGCGTCGGCGTTGGACGTGTTCGATGTGGCTGATCCTGATGACCAGCGTGTGATCTTGAAGAAGCTGGTGCGGACGATACGGGTGCACCGTGGCCGTGATCCGGAGACGAAGACGACGGTGTACCCGATGTGGGTGGCGCCGCCGCCGAAGCCCGAGGTGACGCAGGCGGATGTGGGCACGGTGGCCTAGCTGTGCTGCCTGGGGGCGTTAGCCACGGTGGACATGGTGCGGTGTAGGAGAGCGATGAGCGCCTGTCCGTCTGGTGACTCGGCAGCAGAGGCCGAGCGTAGGAGGCCCGCGCAGTGGACAAGGGTCACGGCGAACGTGCTGCCTTTTGGGGCGACATCCGGACCGGCGAGCCTCAGCGCATCGCAAATCACCTCAGTGGGCTCGCCAGACGCCTGGAGCACATACTCGGCGCAGGTCAGCTCTGGAGCGGTGGGGATTCGCCTGCCGGACTCCGTCTCATCGGACAGGTTGTGAAGCAGCGCGGTCACCGTGTCCAGCGTGTGCGTCGTCATCCGACCAGAGTAGAGAACCTGTCTCCCCGGCGGAGGTCGGGCTAGAGGTCCACTGATCCGGCAGAGACCTAGCTCCGGTTGAGGCGGTCTGCGTACTTGACCGTCATTTCGGCGATGGTCTGCCAGAAGTCGTCCATGCAGTCTTCGTAGGGGCGGACTTCGGTGTCCCGGTTCATGTGGTGCTCCTGGAACAGGAAGAGGCCCCCTCGCCCGAGGGGGCCTCTTCGTTGTGCTGTGTCAGATGGTGTTGATGTGGTCGGGCCACACCACGCGGTGGATGCCGGCCGAGCGGATGAGCTTGGAGCAGTCGCGGCAGGGTGCGCGGGTTATGTAGAGCGTTGCCCCTTGGCAGTCCTGCCAGCTCGCGTGTAGGAGAGCGTTAGCCTCGGCGTGTGTCTCAAGACAGTTCTCATAGCCCGTTCCTGACGGGACTTGAGACGCACACCGTTCGCACTCTCCACGGAGGCAAGACGGGCCTCCCGGAGGCGTTCCGTTGTAGCCGGTCGCGCGTATGCGGTGGTCGGGTCCGACGAGGACCGCGCCGACGCGGCTTCGGCAGCAGTCGCCGCGCGCTGCGACCGCCTGTGTGATGCCGAGGAAGTAGTCGTCCCAGTCGGGGCGTTCATATGGCTGTGCCCTCTCGGGAGTCGAGTTCTTCGGTGATCTCTTGCTCCAGCTCGTAGGCCAGAGTGCGGTCCTCTTCGAGGCTCCTGAGGCCCAAGTGGATGAGCGAGGCCAGAGCCTCAAGCTCTTCGGTGCTGAAGTTGGAGAGCCGGTTGTGGAGGTAGCAGTCAAGGTCGTACTCAGTGGTCGGCATCGTCCTCGCCTTCGGTGACGATGACTGCTCCGGGATGCATCTCCTTGATCCAGTAGTCCTGGGCCATCTCTTGTGCCAGGACGTGAGGTACGCCGTGTGCGATGGCTTCGGTGTAGATCGTTCCGGCGATGCGGGCGAGCATGAGCGTGATGGTTCCGCGCTTCTCGATGAGGGCTTGGTTGAACTCGGTCTCGATGTTGGACACCAGCTCGTCAAAGGGGTTCTGATCAGCCATGGGTACTCAATTCAACTTTTTGGGGATGGGTAAGTGGGCTGTCAGCCCTGGACGTACTCGACTTCCTGAAGGAACTCGGTGACGGCGGCCGGGTCGATGAGGCCGCCCTTAGCCCGGTCCATGCCGGTCTTCACTGCGTCGATGACGGCCTCAAGGTCGTCGGACTCGAACGTGACCTGAACCTGGTCGTCGCCGAGGTAGTTGGCGTACATGCGCGGCTCCTAGTGCTTGCTTGCTTCGAGGTCGAGGACGCTCCCCCACGACTGCTTGCCGATCTCGGCGTCCACGGGGACCAGGAGGCCGCGGACGGCCATCTCCATGATTCGCGCGGTCTTCTCGGCCAGCTCGGTGGCGCGGTCCTCGGGGAAGCTGAAGACCAGCTCGTCGTGGATGGGGAGGCGAACGAACTCGGTGTATCCGTGTCGGTCGAGTTCGATCAGGGCTCGGGCCGTGATGTCACGGCTGGTGGACTGGATGAAGTAGTTGAGGGCGGCGTAGATCCGGTCGCGGTCGACGGGTATGCGTCGGCCGGTGCCGGTGTAGATGTAGCCGGTGCGGCGGGCCTCGCGCTGTAGGCGGTCGGCCAGGCGCTTCACGCCGGGGTAGGTCTCCCAGAACGCCTTGACGGCCTTCTTGGCTTCGACCTCCGATACGCCGTACTGCTCGACGATGGCCTTCCAGCCGCCTCCGAAGCAGACGGTGAAGTTGGTGCCCTTGCCTGCCTTGCGGTCGACGCCTGCGGCGTCGGCGGTGATCTGGTGGAGGTCCAGGCCGCGGTGGAACGCGTCGAGCATCGTCGGGTCGCCGCTGAAGGCGGCGAGGACGCGCAGCTCCATGTTTCCGTAGTCGCTGCTTACGGTGACGTGTCCCGGTTCGGCGAGGAAGCAGTGTCGGACGTACGAGTCGCCGGCCGGAAGGGTCTGTGCCGGTACGGCGCCCGAGATGGTCATACGAGCCGTCCTGGCCTGGCAGGAGTTGATGCTCGCGTGCACTCGGCCTTCGGCGTCCTGGCCGTGAAGGGCCCGGTCGAACCAGGTGGCCTTCCACTTCATCGCCTTCTTGGCCTGGATGATGGCCTCGGTCAGCGGAATGCCGACCGCGGACAGTACTTCGTCATCGACCGATAGGTTCCCCTTCTTGGTCTTCTTGGTGAGCTTGACGCCGCGCCCCTGAAGGGCGGCGATGATCTGTGCGTTGGAGTTGACGTTGTCGACGCCTTCGCGGCGTGCGACCTCTTCCCACTTGAGTTGCTGCTCGTACAGCTCCTCCGACTTGGCCTGTGCGTACGCCTGGTCGAGCAGGTATCCCCGGCGCTCGATCTTCGCCGTGATGTGGGCGAGGCGGTGCTCCCAGGAGATGAGTCCCTTCTTCCGGCTGCGTACCGGAACCTTCGGCTTGAGGATCTTGAAGAGCCGGAAGGCGAGGATGGGGTCCATGCCCGCGTACAGGTTGTAGCCGTGGTGGTCGATTGGGATGACGGGCCATACGTCGTCCTTCTTGACCTTGAGTTCCTTGGCGATGGCCGTCATGGAGCCCTTGACCTCATCGGCCACTACAGGGCAGATGTAGTGCTTGGTCAGCTCTTCGAGCTTGAGGCCGGGCCCGCCTTCCTTGACGGCCCGAGGGTCGACGAGGTGGGCGAACAGCTTGGTGTCCCAGCTCTTGGGAGCAAGCTCTTCCATCGGGATGCCGAGACAGCCTTCAGCAACGTGAAGGTCGAACGTGCCGTTCTGCGCGATGAGCCGGTACGCGGTCTTGAGCGCCCAGCGGACCGCGTTGCGAAACGGTCGGTCCTTCTCGACGGGCACGACGAACGACTCGTACGCGTTGCCGAACTGCCAGAGACGGGCCCGGAAGGTGCCGACGCTGGCGTTCCACCAGTCCAGGCCCGTCGTCTCGGAGTCGTGCGCAAGGAGATCCTGGTTGGCCAGGATGAAGGACTCAAAGTCGGGAAGGTCGTCCTCGGTCTCAACGACGTGGATGCGAACCGTCTGACCCTTGATCGGGTACTCGATGAGCCGCAAGGCGACCTCCTATCTCATTCCTCGGCTAGGTACTGGGTGACGGCGTCGGCCAGGTGGGCGTCCAGGGCCTTGGCGATGTCGCGAATGACCTTGAGAGCAGCGGCTCTTGAGAGGTGGACAACCTCTGAACTGGCGAAGTGCTCGTCGGCCCGGTAGGTGGCTTCGACGGTCACCGTGCGTTCCCCGGTGTGGGAGATCGTGGGCCGTGCGGACGCCTCGGTCTTGATCACGCCGTTCTGGTGCTGGATCTCGGTCACGGGGCGACACGTCCGTTCTTGTCGAAGGCCGTCATGGCGTCGGGGACGACGGTGCGGGCGAACTGGTCAATCTGCTGGGCCACGGCCTCGATCTCGGCGAGGGGGAACGTGGGCACGGTGCTGTCCGGGTGCGCCCAGCGCAGGGAGAGCAGGTTGAGCAGTGAGCGCAGGTTCAAGGTCACGTAGAAGCTCGTGTACAGGCTCAACGGCAGTACGTTGCGGGCCACTTCGCGGGTGATTCCGCGGTCCAGCATGAACCGGTAGCGGCTCCACGCCTCTGCGGCGGCGTCCTGGTGCATGACCATGGCGTCGATCGCCTGCTGTGGGGTGCCGGCCTTGAACTTGTAGGCGCCGGGCTTTCCGGCCTGCTTGAGCGGGCGGTGCTCGTCGGGGACGTAGAAGACGGGCTGCATCTCCTGGTAGCGGCCGGAGACTTCGTTGTACGAGGCGATCCGGTGGCGGAAGAACTCTCGGGCCACGAAGAGCGGGCACTCGATACGGAACTGGAAGGTGACGGCCTCGAAGGGGCTGCCGTGCCGGTCGCGCATCAGCATGTTGATCAGGCCGCGGTCCTTGTCGGGGGTTCCGGTGGTGCCGGAAGAGACGCGGGCCGCGCGGGCAATGCTGTGGTCGTCTCCCATGGAGTCGACCAGTTCAACGGTCATGTCGGAGCGGTACTCGATGTGCATGAAGTCCTTCAGGAGGAGAGCGGGGGCCGGACCGAACCGGCCCCCGATACTCAAATCAACTTTTAGGGCATGAATGAACGGCCATCAGCCCTTGACGACGAACCGCCCGGTCTTCTTGTCCTTCCAGGCCGGCGGGCACTGCTCGGACTTCTCGCGGGCCGGGCAGAACATCGCCTCCCAGGTCGCGCCCGTACGGTGCGTGCGCTGGCCGTGGACGCAGGTCGTGTCGCCCTCGGCAGCACCGCCTCCACCGTCACCGCCGGCCGCGACGACCCGGCCACCCTCGAAGCGCTTCGGGGCCGCCTTCGCGGCGCCGCCGGAGGCACCCTTGAACTGCCCTCGCGTGTACTCCGCGGCCTTGCTCGCCAGCTCGATGACGCCGTGCTCCTTGAGGGCGCCGATCAGGTCGACGGTGCGCTGTGCAACTTCATCGGCGGAGCCGCCGTAGACGGTCGGGGTGATCCATTCGGCGTCGAAGCCGGATGCGGCCTTGAAGGTGAGGCCGATCTTGAACGGGTTGGGGGCGGTGGAAACGGTGGCGGGGGCAGTGGTCACAGGCGACTCCTTGGGGGTCTCGGCGGTGGGGGCTTCGGTGGGCTCGTCCCACGGGGACACGTCGGCGAACGGGTCGTTGCTCATGCGCTTTCTCCTTCTCTTTCAGAGTACGCTCACGCGGTACTCAAATCAACTTTTTAGGCAGAGGTGAAGGTCACACGGGACATGCACCGGAGGCGCAGATCTCGTCGTACGAGGTGTCCGCGGTCTCGATCCCGAGCCGGGCGACCTCTGCTTCGTACTCCTCCTTTGTCAGGCGCTCGTACGGCGCCTGCGACCGGCTGAACTCCGGGAACAGGGTGGAGCCCTTCAGGTCCGGCATGAACTCCCGCAGAGCCAGCTCGACATCCTCGGTCGAGTACAGCTCCGGGTCGATCGACGCCGTGTACGACACCGCCTGGTCCGCCCAGCACTCCTGGTAGAGCTTCTGCACCGCGAGCATGTCGCGAAGCGAAAGCTGCCCCGCGTGCTGCACGTACGACGGGTCGAGCACCTGCTCCAGGAGCGGGTCCTTCGTCGGGATCTCCACGACCGCGGTATTCGCCGCGTAGATGCACGGCTCGACCTTGTACCCCTTGATCCGGTACTCCTCCACCTGCCGCACCTCGGACGGCTCGACCATCGAGAAGCGGATGCGGCGCAGGAAGTACGTCGCGAACGGAGCGTGGATGCCCTCACCGGAGGCGCCGGCCAGCTTGCTCGTGGTGCCGGTCGGGGCGATGACGCGCGTCTTGATCGGCCGCGGGATGCGCAGCTCGTTCGAGTACTCGTCGGCCGCCTGGTCGACGACACCGGCAAGGTTCTCCAGTGCGGCCCGGACAAGCCGGTCCTCGGGGGCCTCGGTGTAGAGGACGCCCTGCTTGGCCAGGAAGTCAGCGAACCCGAGGTGTCCGACGCCAATGCGGTGGTACCGGTTGATCGCCTTCTTGGAGCGGTTGTCGGCGACCGGCGCCATGGTGGCGCGGATCAGGTACCGGGTCATCAGGTAGTGGGCCTCGTGGAGGCCGTCCCAGTCGACGATCCCCGCAGTGCCCACGAACGCACCGAGGTTGACGTTCCCGAGGCAGCACGGCTCCCACGGGGTGAGCGTCGCCTCTCCGCACGGATTGACCGTGAACGTGCCGTCGACCTCTCCTTCGGCGGTCTTGGCCGAGTTCCAGAAGCCGGGCTCGCCCGTGGTGCGGGCGCCCTCGGCGATCTTGCGGAGGATGGGGTAGCTCGGGCTGTCGAGCTTGTTCAGCACCTCGAAGAAGTGGGCGTCCACCTCGACCGAGATGTTCGTCGTCCACATGGACTGCTCGGAGTCGGCCTTGCAGCCGAGGAACCAGTCGATGAGCGGGTCATCCCAGCGCATGATGCTCATGCGGGCCGAGCGGCGCACACCGCCCGAGACGATGCACTTGGCTATCTCGTGGTCGATGAACATGGCGTCCCGGCCGTTCAGCGGCCGACCCACAGCAGCGGACAGCACCTTGCCGGAGTTCACCAGCAGCTCGGCGAACGGCTGCGGGCCGCTCGCGGTGCCCCCGAAGGACTTCAGCGCAGCGCCCTTGTGGCGGACGCGGGATACGTCGTACACGCGAGCCGTGTGCTTCGTGGCCGGGTCGTGGGCAGTGGTGATCAGGTCGCCCAGTGCACCGGCCCAGCCCTCTCGCGAGTCCTCGACCGCATAGGCGCCGGCCCAGTCGTGGCCGTACGCGTCCGAGATCAGCCCTGCCGCCTTGAGCGCGGCGAAGTCGGGGTGGTTCGGGTCGCACACGATGTGCACCTCGACGGGGACACGCACGTCCGGGAAGTCAGCGAGGTAGCGGGCCGAGTAGTTCGAGCCGACCCCGCCGCCTTCGGCGAGGCGGAGCAGAACGAACGTGAAGTGCTTCTCCGGGCGGGTGGCGTCCCAGCCCGCGGCCCAGCAGTTGTTGAGGGCGTAGTCGGAGACGCCGGACGACTTCAGGTGGCGGCCGGCGGGCAGGAGCTTAAAGTCCTCCATCAGCTCGATGAGCCGGGCGCGCTCGTCGGCGCGGTGGTAGCGGGGCTCGACGAGGGCCAGGTTGCCGTCCACGACGCGGCGGACAGTTTCGGGCCAGGTCTCGTGCTCGCCGTTCGGCTTAATGCGGGAGTAGGTGCGCTCGTAGACGGTCTTGGCGGTGTCGGTGGGGAAGGTCATTCGGTCTCCGTGTCCTTGGCGAAGTCGGCTGCGTGCAGCATGGAAAGAAGTGCGGTGAGGTCTCGCGGTGCGAGGTTCATCTCGTGGGGGTCGCCGTTCTCGTCCCAGTAGCCGACGTAGGTCGACGAGTTGGGCTTGTGGTCGAAGACGACCTTGATCTGAACGGGCCGCTGGCCTGCGAAGGTTGGCGCGGGGCTGCGGTAGGTCTTGACGGTCTCGATCACGCGTCGGCCTTCCGGGTCCGGATGGTGCGGTTCATCTGCTGAGCGAGGGCGACGACGGCCCGCGAGAGGGCCATGCGGTCGCTCTGCTCGGAGACAGGCACTCCGTAGACGTGCCGCTTCATGAGGAGCTGCTGATACCGCTCAGGCAGCTTCTTGAGGGAGGCAGAGGCGTCGATACGCGCGGAAACGAGGTTGTCGGTCACGCGGGACGACAGGAGGTCGTCCTTCTTGCCGACCATCTGCCCCAGCTCCTCATCCGTGTAGAGGAAGGTGCGCAGGGCGGCCTTCGCCTCGTCGGGGGTGTAGTAGTACGTGTCGTCCTGGAGGTCGTAGTAGTTGCGTTCCTTGGACGCGTACTGGGTGCCTGCCTTGTTGAAGATCTTCCAGAGGAAGTCCTCGCTGGCGTAGTTGGCCTCGATCGCGGGCCGGTGCTCGTAGGCGTGCATCAGGATTTCCTGCTTCACATCGTCCTTTTCGACGATGGCCCACTTCTGCGAGATGTTGTAAGCGACCTTGTCGGCGAGGTCAGAGAGGTATGCCCAATCCAGCTCGACAGTCTCGGAGTTAGGCACTGTACTTCTCCCCGTTCACAATGAATGCAGCGTTGTTGATCATTACGAGTTCCGGGAACACCTTGGTCCCGCTGACGCGGACGATTCCGAATGCCTGCTGCCAGTTACCTGCGCCGTGCTTCAGGTAGTTGGCCTGCTTCATGTCCATGAGGTTTCCGATTTCGAGACCGGTCAGGGTCTCGACGCGACCCTTGTAGCCGCGGGACTCGGAGATGACTCCGGCCCGGTGGGTGTGGCCGCAGACGACGGACTTGCCGATCTTGCGGGCCGCGCCCATCGCGGTGCCTCCGGCGTAGCGGCTGAGGCTGAAGCCGAGGTGGCCGTGGGTGGCTGTCCAGCCGGGGGCGAAGTCGTAGAAGTCCTCGTGGAAGTCGATGCCGTACTCGTCCAGGCGCAGGAGCTTGTCCTCGGTGAACGGGTTCGGATGCTCGTCGTCCAGGAGGGCCGGGTTGTTCTTGGCGAAGTACTGTCCGGGCCGGAGGCCGTGGTTGGAGCCGAGGAGGCTGGAGGGGCCGTCATATTCGGCTCGGAGGGCTTCGCAGTAGTAGCGGCGGGTGTAGGCGGCATCCTTGAGTGCTCCGCCTTCGAACTCGGACTTCGTGCCCTTGGTCCAGCGGCTCGGCTGGGGGTAGTCGGTCACGTCGCCGATGTTCACGACTTCGTCGGGCTGGGTGTCGCCAATGAAGTTGAGGACGGCCCGCCATGCCTTCCGGTCGTGGTAGGGCATCTGGAGGTCACTGACGAATACGAAGGTCTTCACTTAGACGACTCCTTGAGACGCTGGATCTCGATTTCGATGTACTGGCGGGCCTTTTCCAGGTCCTGGATCGCGTCGTCCTTGAGTCCTGCGCGCCAGAGGTACTTGATGGCCGAGCCGAGGGTGAAGCTCATGTGCTTCGTGATCTCGATGCACTCGATGCCGCTGGGGTGGCTGGTGTAGTGCGAAGGGTGCTTCACAACATCAGGAGTACTCAAATCAACCTTTTGGGCAGAGTTGAAGGCGGACTTCATGACCTTCTGCGCCTCCTGGGTGTCGACGCCGTACGCCGGTCCCGCGGCCTCGGCGAGGAGGCGCCGGCCGGGGTTCTGCTCGGGGGCCTCCGGCGCCAGGAGGCGCAGCTCGTCTCCGGCGAAGCAGAGTTCGCCGACGTTGGCGAACTTGACCTCGTAGGGGTAGATGGCGCCCTCGTAGACGTTCACGACGGTGCCGATGCGCTCGCCGTAGAGCCAGGTGGCCATCTGGCCGTTGATGGTCCTCACCTGGACCGTGTCGCCGGTCTTGTACTCAGCCATTGAGACCCAACTTCCCGCGAAACGCTTCATAGCCGTACTGCTGAATGAATTGATTGGTGTCGTAGCCGTCGCCCAGGTCGATGCCCTTGGCGTTCGGCAGGCGCTCGCACATCTTGTGCGTGAACTTGCGGCCCGCTTCGTCGCCGTCGCCGAGGACGAAGACGGTCTCGAATCCGGCGAAGGCCGGGTCGAAGTGGTCGCGCCAGGAGGAGACTCCGGGCAGTCCCACCGCCGGAACACCTGCCGCTTCGGCGGCCATGGCGTCGAACTCCCCTTCACAGAGGGCGACATAGGGCAGGTGGGTCAGGAGTGCTTGCGTGTTGAAGAGCTGCGGGCTGTGCCCTGGAAGGCTGAGGTACTTGGCTCCCGCTAGCGAGTCCTCGAACTCGTCGAGGTCCGCGGCCCCCGCGGTGACAAGGCTGTCGACCCTGCGGAAGCGGAGCGTGGCCACGGCGTGCTGTCCGCCTGCCGGCCGGAGGTACGGGATCGCGATGTGGTCGCGGTACCGCTCATGTCCGACCACCGGTTCCGAAACGAAGCCGAGTCCGAACTTCCCCGCCAGCGCTCCCAAACCGCGGGAGACGATCAGCTCCTCGGCGGGGCTTGCTTCGTATTGCGTGCTGTACTGCTTGGCTGCCGATATCAAACCGGCCTTCTGCGAAGCGCTGAGCTTCGACAAACCCGAGTCCTTCCTCGCGCTGGATGACGTCGATGGAGTCGAGGGACAGGTCACAGGCGAAGCAGTTCACCCGGTCCCTCTCGAAGTTGATGGATGCCGATGGCCTGTCCTCCACGTGGAAGGGGCACAGGCACTTGACCCACCCGGCCCGCTTGGCGGGCGCGGTCCACTCGGGGAAGTAGTGGGTCAGGACGGAGACGATGGACGGCTTGGTAGCCGGGTCGCCCACGGGAGACCTCACTTCGAATTGGCGGTACTCGAATCAACTTTTCGGACATGAACAGGGAAGTCGTAGCGGCGGTAGGCGCTCTCCAGGTAGCGCCGGTTGCCCAGCCACTCGCGGTAGCTCGACAGGGCTTGGGTGGTCCGCTCTTCGCTCATGAGTCCTTGCCTTGGTAGTAGCGCAGGCCCAAGTGGTGCTGCGCTGGGGGGTTTTCGAGGTAGTGGGCCGCGGCCCGAAGGACTTCGGGGCGGTCTCTGGCCGCGGTGAGGAGTCGGCCGTTGCACATCCGGCAGAGCAGGCCGCGCACGAGGTTGGTCTTGTGGCAGTGGTCGACGGACAGTCGTTGTTTCCGGGTGCCGCCGCAGATGGCGCACTTGCCGCCTTGGAGGCGGAACAGCTCGTCGTATTCGCCGGGGCCGAGTCCGTAGGTGGACTGGACCCTGGCCGAGTGGCTGGCCTTGCTGCGGGTTTTCCTCCGGCAGGAGGCGCAGACCCGGCCGCGGGAGGAGGTGAAGAACTTCTCCGCACGGTTGCGTTCGCACTTCGCGCAGGTCCGGAATCCCTTCCTGGGCTGGGTCATCCCTTGCCCTTCACCGCCTTGCGGACGCGGGCGTCCTCGACCACGTCGTCCAGGGTTCGGGCGAGGGCGGCGATGTCCGCTGCGTCGACCAGCTCGACCCACCGCTTGCCGTTCTTGCGGGGGTAGACGGTGACGGCCTTGCCCTTGTGGCCGCGGAGGTCGCGGGAGAGGCGGCGGAAGGAGATGGTCCGGCCGGGCGCGAACTCGATGATGGGAGTGGCGGCCTGGTCGAGCTTCTTGAGGGTCTTGGCGTTCAACTCGGGGAACTGCTCGGCAAGAAGGTCGGTGATCTCGATGGAGTAGTTGTAGCCGGGTCGGTTGATGGAGGTGGAGGTCATTTCCTCTTGCCCTTCTAGTTCTAGTTTACGTGAGTGCGGTACTCAAATCAACTTTTGAGGCGTGACTTAGAACACGACTTCTTCCTCAACGTCCTCCAGGCGGATATTGGACGTGTTGAAGTCGAAGCTGGCGAAGGTCTCGCCACTGCTGTCCTCGAACCCTTCACGGTTCTTCACCGGGGACACGTTGAGCGTGCGGCTGTCCATGCCGTCAATCTCCTTGTGGATGGTGAGAATCAGGGACGGAACGCGGGAGATCTTGCCCTTGAGGCCGGACTGCGGAATGGGCTTGAGTCCGTCCGAGTAGTCGCCGATGACGTGATGCATCGCCATGACGTGCGCGTGGGTCTCGCGTGCCATTTCGTTGAGGTAGTCACAGAGCCCTTCGAGGCCGAAGGTGAACTCCTCGGCGGTGCCGTTGCCCCCGGCGTCCACGTTGGTGATGTTGTCGATCACCACGAGGTGCGGGTAGATCCCGAACACCGCCTCGTAGGCGTTGAGGTGCAGCTCCAGCTCGGCCGGGGTGGGCCGGGCGCTGTAGTTGAACCGCTGCCACCAGCGCTTGGCGAGGACTTCCTCGTACTCGTCGAACTGGTCCGCGTGGAGCTGAGACTTGATGCGCTTGGCGTCGTGGCCGGTGATGATCGCGGTGGCCCTGCTGAGCTGCGTGGCGGCCGTCGAGTCGGCGCTGAAGTACAGCGTGGGGACGTTGGACTGGATGGCCAGGTTGATGGCGAGGACGGACTTGCCGGTGCCGCCGGCCGCGGCGACCACGGACAGCTCTCCGCGGCGGAACTCAGCTTCGAGCTTGGTCAGCCCCTTGAAGGGGGAGGGCAGCGGCTCACCGGCCGCGCCCTTCATCCTCACGCTCTGACTCAGGGAGTACATGTACTCAAATCAACTTTCAGGTCTAAGAACAAGCCCGCCGCTGCGGGCCCCTGCTTACGTTGTCGACTCTACCGCCTGGCGGTACTCAAATCAACTTATTGCCTAAATGAACAGGCATGACTCACGTCACAGAACCGGCAGTCGTAGCCAGGGTTCGCCGGGAAGTCGCCACGCTTCACGCCCGCATCCATGGCCGCGAACCGTTCGGCCACGTCCTCTTCGCGAACCTCATCGAGCTTCACCGGCCGCGACAGCCGGCCTTCCTTCGCCAGGTACCAGTCCGCCTTGTTGACCTCGACGCCGTACAGCTTGCGCACCGCGACGCCGTACGTCTGGAGCTGGAACTTCGACTTCGTTGAGCCGGTCTTCCAGTCCCGCGGGCGCACCGCGTCTTCGTCGTCAACGAGCTGGTCGATGTACCCGCGGACCTTCACGCCGCCCAGCTCGACCATGAAGTACAGCTCCAGGCCGGGCGTACCGTCCGGCGTCCTCCATGTCGTGGTGGGGTGCTGCTCGGCCCAGGTGGTGACGTAGTGACTCACCTGGTTCTGACCGAGGACGTAGCGGCGTTCGATGTCCTCGCCGCCCGTGTAGCCCGCGGCCAGCCACCTGTCCGTGTCGGCCTCCTTCTCCAGGGCCTTATTGATGAGGGCGCTGTAGCGGTCGGAGAAGAGCTGTAGCGCCTCGTCCTCCCCCATGGTCCGGCCGGACAGTTCGAACGCTTCTGCGACGGCATGGAAGGCCGTGCCGTGGTGGCTCCAGGCGGCCGGCCTGGGGATCACTCGCTCTACGCGCTGGAGATAGAAGCGCCAGGCGCACTTCTCGTACTGCTCGGTCTGGCTGACGCTGCGGGGCTGGGTCTCGATGCTCATACAAGGGCCTCCGGGTGGACGATCAGGTACGTGATGCGGCTGCTGCCGGGGAAGCTCGGGTGCGGCCGGGAAGCGGACACCAGTTCGACTACGGCTTCCCGCCATCGAGCCAGGCCGCGGGCCTCGAAGGCTTGGTCGATCTCATACAGGCACTCCTCGGTCGTGAGGTCGGTGAATACAACGTCGAAGTAGAAGCCAGCGTCCTTGGTGAGGATTAGCGAAAGACTGGCTCCGATGGTCATTAGAAGGTCTTGCGGCGGTGACGCAAAGGTGCAGGCTTCAACTACCTTGGCCAGCTCGCGGATCTTTTCGATCCGGCGGGCAGGAATAACCGAAGGCAGAAGCGTTATTGCCATTCTTGCTTTCTTCCATTTCTCGCGAAGTTCGCCTTGCAACGCGCCGCCCGGTGGATCGGTACTCAAATCAACCGGACGCTTCTCAGTAGTACAGGAGCCCTAGGGCAAAAGCAAACCCCCCGGCAGGCGACCGGGGGGCTCCAGGCGGGACGTTGGTCCTGGGGTGACAGGGACCTTGGTCCTACCGCGAACAAATCATTCACTGATCAGCTCTCGGAGCCCCCATCACCCTGACCCTGCTCAGGCTGGGGAAGCTCCAGGGCTGCGCGGAACTCCTCACTGGGCAGCTCGGCACTGTCGGGCCAGCGCATGACGCGGCGCCCGTCCTCCGGCTGGCGCTCGCGGAAGACGTAGCCGTCCACGCTGTCGCGGTCGTAGTCGAGGATTACGTTGTCGCGCTCAAGTCGCTTGAGGAGCTGGTTCATGTGCTTCGTCTGCGTCGCACTGAGCTGGTCGCCGAGCTGCTGGCGGAGGTAGTACTTCAGGCCCTGGATGGGTCGCTTGTTGTGGTGGCTCGTGGTGCCGGCCTCCGACTTCAGGTCCCAGGCGCGGTTGATCCCCTCGGTCACACGGGTGGCGATCGGCTTCCTGCGCAGCCCCATGGCGACCATGCGCTTGTTCACTGCCGCGACGGTCACGTCATACTCTTCGGCGATCTCGGAGTCCGTCTGCCCGAGCTGGAACAGCTTTCTCAGGACACCGTCTGTGGGCAGCTTCGCCATGGTTGCCTTCCCTCCCTGTGATCAATGCAACTTGTTGTTGGTTCGTGATCATACTACCTGAGTAGGACTCAGATCAACTCTGAGTCGCACAACCCATCCCCATGGTCGTACATGAGGGGCCAGTACTCCACTCAACCTGTGATCCAGGTCTCAGTTTCTTAGTCGGCCGTTATCTGGCCGACCGGTAACACCTACATACTTAGTGAGACCGAGCGAAGCGAGGTCGAACGAAAGTCTTTCAACTAGCAACTTAAGTATTGGTTAATAAATCCTCAGAAGATCCTTCAAAGGATCTCTCAGTTTCCTCTCTGTTGATCTCCAAGGTCGAGTGCTCTCCCTTGTAGAGGCCCAGGGAGGACGAGGCCCCGGCCGCCAGACAAGTAACCGGCCGGGGCCTCACTCACTCAGTTCGCTCCGGTTGATCCCCGGAGCGGGTGAAGGCGGGGTCGCTACCCGCTGGAGTCGCGGTGTGCGGAGTGCACTCCCCCGTTCAGGGGGCAGAGCGGGTTCGAATCCCGCCGACTCACCACGTCACGGAGGGAGGCCACGATGCCCCGAGCCAAGTCGATCTGCATGTCAGTGGGCTGCACCTCTGTGACCGTTCGCTCTGGTCGCTGTGAGGAACATGCCCCTCCCAAGAGGGGCTGGAAGACCTCCGCCAGGAACAAGAACCGGCCCGGCGACTTCCACAAGCGGCGAGCCGCGGTGCTCGCCCGCGACCGCTTCACCTGCCAGCGCTGCGGCTCGAAGACCGAGCTGGAGGTTGACCACCTGGTCCCCATCGCCAAGGGCGGGACCTGGGAACTGTCGAACCTGTGGGTCCTGTGCCGTGGCTGCCACAGGCAGAAGACGTACTACGAGGACCGATAGCGGCCCCGGCGGTACTCCGTCCCCGAAGGGGGGCACCGGGGCCTCGCCGTCACACGCCATATCGGTTCGGGCTGCTCGCGACCCTACCCGGCCCACAACGGGCCGGTCTTCCAATCATTCATTCACTCAGCCCCTCTGGAGGTTCCCCGTGCCCGACTGCGACGGCCTGTGCAACGACTGCACGTGTGCCTTTCCCCCGGCGAAGGTCGCCTCGCGGCCCAGCAAGGCCGCGGAGAAGCGCTCATGGCAGCAAGACGCACTGGTCGAGATGCAGGAACTCGGGGAGCTGTATGGGGTCCAGACCAGCCTTCTGACGAGGTGGTGACGATGCCAGCTCGACGCGGGCCGGCACCGAGCCCGAACTCTCGACGGCGCAATACCGACCACGCTCTCGGTGAGCATTCCCTGAGCCTCGCCTCCGGCGAGAGCCGGGCTCTTCCAAAGGCCCTGGCCATTTCCACTGGTGGCGCCAAGCGCTTCTGGAAGACATGGGCATCAGCCCCTCAAACCGAGCACTGGCTAGAGACTGACTGGGCCGAGCTGGAACTCACCACGAAGCTCGTCGATGCCTTTTATCAGGGTGACGTGAAGCTGGCCGGAGAAATCCGGCAGCGCGTTGGTAAGTGGGGCGCAACCACGGAGGACCGAGCACGCCTCCGAATGAACTTTGACCAGCAGGCCGAGGAAGAGGCCCAAAAGGCCGCTCAGGAGGCCAGCACTTCGAGCATGGACGAGGAGCTGTTCAAGATGCTTTCCGAGTCGTAGAAAGGTGGTGAGGGATGCCGATTACGGGAAACGTGCCTTCCGGCGTCCCCCACCCCACTCGGAGTCTCGGTTACGGCATTATCCGTTGGGCTCAGAAGTACATCGTGCAGCCTGACGGCGAGAACGCCGGACAGCCGTGGCGATTCACCGCCGAGCAGTTGCGCTTCGTGCTGTGGATGTACGCCATCGACGACAAGGGAAAGTGGCTCTATCGCTCCGCGGCTCTTCGCCGCGCAAAGGGCTGGGGCAAGACGCCGTTGTTGGCCACGTTGGCGATTGTGGAATTCATCGGCCCCTCTCGGTTCTCGCACTTCGACGAGAACGGGATGCCGGTCGGTAAGAGGGTTCCTCTCCCGCTCGTCCAGATCGCAGCGACCTCGCTCGACCAGACGGCGAACACCCGCGACATGATCCGCGGCATGTTGGCCGAGTCTCCGGCCGAGAAGGAATTCAACCTCGACATCGGCAAGGGCATCATCCAGTTCAAGGATGGGCGGCCCGGCCGCATCGAGCCCGTCACGTCCTCCTCCCGAGGGCTTGAGGGGGCGAGGCCAACCTTTGGCCGGCCCCGGTGGGATCTCTCCTGCCGGGGCCGGGCCATGCCCACTTTGTTGTTTGTGACGAGGTGCACCACTGGATCGAGTCGAACCAGGGCGTCTACGTCTGGGAAACCCTCGACCGCAACGTGCAGAAGACGGCCGGCGCAGGCTCCCGGCTGATCGAGACCACCAACGCCTTCAACCCCAACGAGAACTCGATTGCTCAGCGGACCTTCGAGGCCGCGATGGAGCTGGGGGCCAAGGGCATCCTCTACGACTGCCGCGAGGCAGAGAGGGACATCGACCTCAAGGACGAGGACGCGGTCCGAGCCGGTGTCATCGACGCCTACGGCGACTCCCACTGGGTCGACGTGGACGGCATCGTTGCCGCGATCATGGACCCGCGTACCGCCCCCGCGGTCGCGTACCGCTTCTACTTGAACAACATCCAGGAGAACGCGGACGGTTGGCTGATCAAGGCCGAGTGGGACGCCTGTCTCGCCGAGGACGATCCGATCCAGCCCGGTGACCAAATATCCATCGGCTTCGACGGCTCCCTCCGCGGAGATGCCACGGGGCTGGTCGGTTGCCGTCTCCGGGACGGCAAGCTGTTCCTCCTGGGCCTGTGGGAGAACCCCCGCGACCTGAAGCAGCCCGACTGGGAAGTTGACGTTCTCGCTGTCGAGGCCGCGGTGAAGCGGGCCTTCGAGATGTACAAGGTCGAGTGGTTCTACGGAGACCCGCCGTACTGGCAGGAAGCCATTGGCCGTTGGGCCATCACGTACGGCGACGACTACGTCTTCGAGTACTGGACCAACAAGCCCATGCGGATGTGCGAGGCCACCGAGCGCCTGCACTCCGCCGTCGCGGTCGGCGACGTGAAGCACGACGGCAACCCGGACATCACCCGGCACTGCCTTAACGCAGTGACCAGGGAGGTCCCCCAGGGCCTCCTCATTTGCAAGGACTCCCCCCGGTCGAAACGAAAGATCGACCTGGCCGTGTGCGCGATCTTGGCCTTCGAGGCCCGCGCCGATGCGATTGCTGACGGACGAATGCAGATCAAGCGAAGGCGAGTTGTCGGGTTCTGAGTAAGGCCCCGCACAGAAAGGGGCCTGAATGACCGCTGCCACTTTGCAGAAGACACCCGGCGACAACATAGGTTCGCCGCCTGCCAGTCCCGCCGAGTGGATGGACTACCTCAAGGGGAAGCTCGCCGCTCAACAGGGCAAGTTCCGCCGCTTCGGCGAGTACTACGACGGCCGGCATCAGAAGATGCTCTTCGCCCAGTCCAAGTACCGCTCCGAGTTCGCTGATGTCTTCGACCACTGGAACGACAACTTCTGCGGCCTGGTGATCGACAGCGTCAACGAGCGGCTTGCCATCGACGGCTTCCGTATGACGGACGAGCCGCAGGCCGACAAGGAAGCCCGCCGTATCTGGCAGCGCAACTTCCTCGACGCCGAGTCCGCCTCCGGCCACCTGGACGCAATGGCGCAGGGCTCTGCGTACGTCGTCGTGTGGGCCGACAAGGACGGTGATCCCGTCATCACGGTGGAGTCCGCCGAAACGGTGGTCGTCCAGTTCAAGCCCGGCTCCCGACGCGAAGTCGAGGCCGCGGCCAAGTTCTTCGTCGATGACTGGGGCCGTGAGCACTGCACGCTCTGGCTCGAAGACGTGGTCTGTACGGGCGGGCCCTCGCTCGCCGGTTACTCGATCGAGACGACGGAGAAGAACCCGCTCAAGGTCGTACCGGTCGTCCCGCTCCAGAACCGCACCCGGCTCATCGGTGACCCGATGTCGGACCTGGCGCCAATCATCCCGATCCAGGACGCGGTCAACAAGGTCACCGCGGACGCGCTCGTTGCGTCCGAGTACGCGGCCTGGCCGCAGCGGTACGTGACCGGTCTGGAGATCCAGGAGGACGAGCAGGGCCGGGCCATCGAGCCGTTCCGCGTCGCAGTGGACAAGCTCCTCCAGGCCGAGGACCCCGGAGCGTCCTTCGGCCAGTTCGACGCCGCGGACTTGAGCAACTACGTCGACCTCGTCGACATGCTCGTCCAGCACATGGCGTCGATCTCCCGCATCCCATTCCACTACATGCTCAAGGGCGGGCAGGTCCCGTCCGGAGACTCCATCACTTCCGCGGAGGCCGGCCTGATCGCCAAGACCCGAGAACGAATGCTGCACTTCGGTGAAGCGTGGGAGCGGGTCATGAGGCTCGCGTTCCTCGTCCTCAAGGACAAGGAGCGGGCCGAGGCGTACGAGGCCGAGGTCATGTGGAAGGACCCGGAGAACCGCACCGAGGCTCAGCACATGGACTCGCTGCTCAAGCTCCAGATGCTCAACGTTCCCAAGCAGCAGCTCTGGCTCGACGCGGGGTACACCCCGCAGCAAATCGAGCGCTTCCAGGACCTGTTGGAGGAAGAGGCCAAGACCGAAATGGAGATGGCCGACAAGTATCAGACGCAGGCTGAGAAGGCTGCGATGGTTCAGCCCGGCCAGGAAGCCAAGCCTGGTGGGGGCGACAAGAAGGCCCAGAAGGCAGCCAGCAAGGCGCCGCAGGGCAACAGCGGTAACGCGGCCCGTGAGAAGGCCGGCAAGTAGTACCGCGCACCTCACATGACGGTCCCCGAAACGGGGGCCTTTTTTGTTTCCCCTATCCGAAATGGATGTTGCACATGACTGAGACTCCGAACGAGACGCCCGCCGAGTCCACTCCCGACGTTGCTGCCCTTCAGGCAGAGGTCGAGAAGTGGAAGTCGCTGTCCCGGAAGAACGAGGACCGCTTCAAGCAGGCCAGCACCGAGCTGGACGGTTTCCGGCAGTCATCGCTCAGTGACCACGAGAAGGCTCTTGAGGCCGCCCGCGCGGAGGCCCGCAAGGCAGTGGTCGGCGAGTTCGGTACCCGCCTCGCTGAGGCAGAGCTTCGCGCCCACGCCGCAAAGGCCGGCGTCGACCTGCCTGGCCTGGAGTACCTGAACGTCGGCTCGTTCGTGACTGACGACGGCGCCGTCAACGGCGACGCCATCGGCCAGTTCGTCTCGTCGCTTCCGAAGCCGGTTGAGAAGCCCGAGTTCGCTCAGGGCCTTGGTCTCGGCCGACAGGGCGGTACGGGTGTCCCGCAGCTCACGCGTGAGGACATGGCCCGGATGTCGCCCGCCCAGATCGTTGCCGCGAAGAAGGAGGGCAAGTTCGACGCCCTTCAGCGCGGCGAGGTCTGATCTCTCCCCCTTTCGTCTCGACAGCAATTTTGCGGTTACGCACGCCTCTTTTTTTGAGTAAAAAGTTGATTTGAGTACCGCGATGCTTGCATCTTGGAGCACCGCCTATGACTTCTGCACCTGTTTTCTCCAACGGCTTCAACACCACTGCCGGTGACGGCTACCAGGCCGCGAGCGGGAACGTCTTCGTCCCCGAGCTGTACACCGCCCAGCTCCTCCAGGACCTGGAGGAGAACCTTGTCCTCGGTTCCTCGCTGATCTGCAACCGCAACTTCGAGGGCGAGTTCCGACGTGAGGGCGATGTACTGCACGTGCCGCACTTCGTCGACACCGTCTCCGACAAGGGCGCCGTGCCCGCGTACGGCGAGATCGCCGGCCAGGCCGACCACGCGAGCCTTGAGTACATGGACGTTCGAGTCCGCAAGGGTTCCTCGTTCCACATCGAGGTGGACAACGTCCACCAGTGGCAGACCAAGGACGGCGTGAACCTCTTCGAGAACCTGGTCACCCAGCGCGCTCGCAAGACCGCCATCGGCATTGACTCACTCATCGCCAAGACCATCGCCCACGGCGTGGACGGCCGGGACTACAACGGCGTTGAGGCCGGTAAGACCCCTGGCGCGAACACCCTCCACGGCAAGATCAAGAAGTTCGAGGGTGGCACCGAGAACGGCGCCGACGACCGTCTCACGGACAACGTGTACGACATCCTCGTCGACATGATCCAGGAGCTGGACATCAACCAGGCTCCGGATTCCCGCTACCTGATCATCTCCCCGAAGGTGAAGGCCGCGCTCCTGCGCGACCCGGAGTTCAAGGATCAGTCGCACTGGGGCGGCGGCGCAGTCATGCCGTCCGGCCAGATCGGTCAGATCCTCGGCATCCCGGTGTTCTCCACGACCACGCTCGGCAACCACACCCGCTCGACGCAGAAGTTCGTGAAGAACACGCACACGGACGCCTCGGGCCTGGACATGATCCTCGGCTCCACCAACGCCGTGTCCCTGCTCATCCCGCACGCCGAGATGAAGCAGTACGAGCCGGAGGCCAAGTTCACGCAGGCCGTCAAGAGCCGCGTGTTCTACGACGCCAAGGTCATCCGCCCCGAACAGCTCGTCGTGTTCTCCGCCAAGCCGAAGGTCGCGGCCTGATCCCATGACCGTGACCGTGACTGACATCGAAGTCAGGATCGGCAGGACATTCGAGGACGCAGAGAAGCCGAGGGTGGAGGCGTTCATCCAGGACGCCTCCGCCCTCATCGCGGACTACTGCGGCAGCGGCTACCGCGAGGGCGCACCCGGCATCCGTGCCGTGCTGTGCTCGGAGGTCATCCGCTGGCTGGCAGTACAGCCCGGCATCGTCAGTGAACGGGTCGGGGACATCGAGGTGCAGTTCGGCTCGACCTCGTCGATCCAGCAGCTCTCGCCCGCGGCCCGCGCCTCCCTGAAGCGCTACCGGCGAAAGCTCGCATCCATCTCCCTCTACCGGGGGCCGGATGAAGTTCTTCAATGATCCTGTCGAGATCCACAGCGCCCCGATAGCGGAGGGCGCCTACACCCGTCACCGGGACTGGGACAACGCAACGAAGGTGTGGGCCGGCCTTGCCAACGTCCAGCCCGAGCGGTCCTTCGAGACTCGCAGCCCCGAGCGCGAGACCGCGCAGGAACGGCTTCTGGTCTACCTGCCGTGGGGCACCCCCGTGGATGCCCCGGACCGGCTCCTGTTCGACGGCCTCTGGTTCGAGGTCGACGGCGAGCCGATGCGCTGGAACTACAGCTCCCTCCGCCATGTCCGTATCCGAGCTTGGAGGGTGACCAACTGATGTCTGAGTTCAAGCTCGTCATGCACCGGAACTGGGAGTACGTGGTCTTCCACTCGACCGGCACTCGGGACCTGGTGGCCATGCACTCGGCGAAGATCGCCGCGGACGCCATCAAGGAGGCCCCGCGGGCGAGCGCCACCAAGGGCAATTGGAACCAGATCAAGAAGCACATCGAGGCGCACGTCGAGGCCGATGTGTGGGGCTGGCGAGGCAACGTCACCATCGAGGACAACCCGAAGGTCCGACACGCGATGCTCCAGGAGCGCGGCTGGACGGACCGCAGGGGCCGACGCCATCCGGGCCGCCGCTTCCTGAAGGCGGCTCTGCTGAAGGCGAGGGTCGAATGAAACGTGACCCGATCGCTTTCCTGGTCAGCTACCTCCGCGGCCGGTTGAAGCTCCCGCCCGGCGCCGTGACCGGTGACCTGGTCGGCCGCAATCCCGGTGACGTGACCGTGTACCTGGAGCACTCCGGAGGCTTCCGCATCGTCCGCCGTCGAGCGGACCGTGCCGATGTCGAGTACTCCGTCTTCCACCCCGACCGAGAGAAGGCCGCCGGCCTCGCCTACGAGGTCCGCGCAGTCCTCCTTGAGGAGCTGCCCGGCACCGACGTGGACGGCGTCCTGGTGCTCGACGTTGCGGACATCGACTCCCCCAAGTACCTGCCGGACAGCACTTCTCGCGAGCACTGCTACGGCGGCGAGGTCGCCGTTTCCTACATCGAGGAGTAGCCATGGCCAGCATCATGAAGTTCGACTTCAAGTCGATGAACTTCGTCGGCGTTCCCGGCACCGAGATCGTCCTTGAGATCACGCACGTCAACGCTCACCCGGACACTCCGGAGGATGAGCGAGTGAGGGTCATCAACACCGGCCAGGACTGGCCGGCCACTGACTTCACTCTCACCGAGGACGCCTACGGGAAGCCGTTCAACGAGGGCGACATCTTCCAGGTTCGCGCCAAGGTCGCAAAGGCCGATGGCGCCGAGTCGGAATGGAGTCTCCCGGTCGTCACGCCCCCGGTTCCTTACGTCCCTCCGAAGATCCCTGAGATCAGCGAGATCACGTGGGAGACGGACTGACAACCGAATAGCACACCTTGCAAAGCCCCCTTTTCGAGGGGGCTTTTTTCATGCCCTTTTCCAGGAGGCTCTATGTCTACTCCCGCAGAGACCGGCAACCCGCAGAAGATCCGGTTCGCCCCGAACGGCGCCCTGCACATCGCGCCGGCCCCCAAGGCGAGTGATGCTCCCGGCTCCGGCACGGTCCTGCCGGTCGGCCTCGACGCGCTCGGCGCCCCGTTCAAGAACCTCGGCTACGTGGACGAAGGCGGCGTGACCATCACCCCGTCCATCGAGACGGACCCGGTCAACGTGTGGCAGTCCGCGGTGCCGGTCCTCTACAACGTCAAGAGCGCTGCGTTCCAGGTCAAGGCCACCCTGATGGAGACCTCGAAGCTGACGACCGAGCTGTTCTTCGGTGCGTCCTGGGTCGAGTCCAAGGAGACGCCGGGCCTGTTCCGCCTCGACCTCAAGTCCACGCCTGAGCTGAACGAGCTGGCTCTCGTCGTCGACTGGTCGCAGGGCAAGACCAAGTACCGCTGCGTCATCGGTCGCGCGATGATCTCGGACCGCGGTGCGATCCAGCTCCAGCGCGCCGAGAACGGGAAGTTCGAGCTGACCATCGACGCGCTCGACTACAACGGCGGCCTCGGGTACGTCCTCACGAACGACGACCTGAACGACTCCGGTAGCACCGTCCAGGAGCCCGCGGCGGCCCGTCTGTCCGGCAACACCGTCGAGCAGGGCAGCAGTGTGACCCTGACCGGTGAGAACTTCGCGCCGAACACTGCGGCCGTCTTCACCATCACCGGCCCGGCCGGTTCGGACGGCAAGGTGACGGCCGGCTCCGCGAGCACCGACAGCGAGGGCAACCTGACCTCGGTCATCGCGGCTGCGGCGGACGCTCCGGTCGGTTCGTACGCGGTGAAGGTCGCCGTCAACGGTGTCGAGGCTCAGGCCGGTTCCCTCGCGGTCACCACTGCCGCGTAGCAGGAACGTTTCCCCTGCCGGGGAGGGACAAAGTCCCCGGCACCTCTCTCATACCCCGCATTGATCTTCAGGCCCCTCAACGGGGCCTTCTTCTTTTGGAGTTGCCATGACCGCTGCGAAGACCCCGCGCAAGACGACCGCCTCGAAGAAGGCCGAGGCCGTCGCCGAGGACCAGGCGACCGTGTTCGAGCACAACGGCATCGAGTACACGATCCCGGCTCCCCTCGACCTGCCCGTTGGCCTCCTGGAGGTCGACGACGAGGTGGAGGCGATCAAGCTGATCCTCGGTGTGCAGTGGGAGGCGTACAAGGCGACCGGTGCCACGATCCGCGACTTCCAGGCGTTCGCCGAGAAGGTCTCCGAGGCGGCCGGGTTCGGCGACTCGGGAAACTGATCGGCGCCATCCACGCCATACGCGATTTCTCCGATGAACTGGAGGCCGACTTCCTCGAATTCTTCGGGGTCGATCTGCTCGACGTGTGGCGTGGACGGCTCTCTCTCAGACGAGTTCACGTCCTCATTCAGTCGCTCATCAAGAAGCCCGGACGGTCCACCTTCCTCGCGCAGGTCGACGAGTCCGCTTCGTGGTCCGTCACGGACCACCTGATTGCTCGCGTCAGCGATGCAGCAGAGATCTCCAACTACCTCTTCATCAAGGCCAATTCGGATGAGTCGGATGACTTGCCGGTCCCCGACCCCGTTCAACGGCCAGGCCAGGAAACGCAGGAGAAGCCGAAGGAACCGGAATACGCATTCGCTGATGGTGCCGAGCTGTCCTCCTTCTTCACGCACATGAGCAACCTTTAGGAGGCGGCATGGCAGGTCCACGCGGCGCCATTAAGGTCGGTACGGGTTTCATCTCGATTGAGCCGCACCTTGACCGTGAAGCCCTCGCCCGGATGCGGACTCAGCTCACGTCGACCATGGGTCGCTACGGGCGGGAGTTCGGCAAGGCCCTGAGCACCGGCATGAGCCGCGGCTTCGAGGGCCTGACGCGGGAGGCAACCTCCGAGGCCCGGAAGATGAACCGGGCCCTGAACCAGCAGGCCAAGCAGGGCGCCGCGGAGCGCGGCAAGACCCACAAGGCGGAGGCCAAGAGCTTCGCCGAGGTCGAGCAGGAGATCACCCGGACCCACGGCGCCCAGGTCGCCGCTCGTGCCCGCCAGGCTCTCGAAGCGCAGCAGAAGCGGGCCGAGGGCCACTCCAAGGAGTCCAAGCAGGCTCTCCGGCTGCACCAGCAGACAGTGGAGGGGATGGCTCGCGCTGACCGTGAGCTGGACAACGAGCAGCGTCGCACCGCCCAGGAACGGGCCCGCCGTCTCCTGCGCGGCTACCGCGATGACCTGCGTGCCTACCGGGAGACGGAAGCCAGCAAGCGCCGGGCCCTGGAGGACTCGGCCCGCATGGACCGGCAGATCCACCAGGAGCAGCTTCGCCAGGAGCGACAGCGCCGCACCGAGCAGGCCGAGACGCTGCGGCAGCAGCGGGCCGCGATCCGGGAGATAGCTCTCGCTCGACGTGCCGACCTGCAAAACCAGATCGAGACGGCGCAGATTCAGCGCCGGATGCTTCTGGACCAGGTGGCCGAGCACCGCCGGGCCCTGAACACCATGACCCGCAATTCGGAGCCGTTCTTCACGCGGTTCAACCGCGGCTGGGACACGGCCTCGAAGAAGCTCGACACCTTCGGTACGCACGTCACCGAGACCGGCCGGCTGATCACGCACCACCTGATCGGCCCGGTTGGTCTGCTGGCCGCCGGCCTGTCCGCGGTCGGTGTGAAGTCCGCGGACTCGATGATCCAGGCGCAGACCGGTCTTCACGGCATGGGCTTGGCCGTCAAGGACGTGAACAAGCTCCTCAAGGAGATGCAGCAGTACGCGGTGCAGACGCCGTACTCGCTGGAGGACATGCAGAAGTACTCGACGCGGTACGCGCGTGCGCTCGCGTCGCACAACGAGGACTTCAACTCGAAGGACGCCCGCCGCAAGGCGAAGGGCTCTCAGGACGTGTCCAAGAAGGCCGGTCAGATCGTCGAGATGATCGGTGACCAGGCGGCCTTCGGCGGAATCATGGACCCGACCATGGTGTCCCAGGGCATGTACGCCACCGAGGTCATCCTGGACATGGGCCGCACTCCGATGCGGAACATGAAGCAGCTCGAACGAGCAACGGGCATCCCCGCCAACGAACTTGCACGGATGTACGGCTTCAAGGACCGGATGGTCAAGGACAAGGCCAATCCCGGCAAGATGAAGAAGCAGTCCGCCTCGGCGCAGATGTACGAGTTCATGCAGAACGCCAAGGAGACGGGCGGCATTGAGGGTTCTGACCTCATCAACAAGCTGCTTGAGCGCTGGCAGACGCACCCCGGTATCAAGGGGTCCGCCGAGCGCATGGCGAGTGCCACGATCAGTGGCCGCGTGCAGCAGATGAAGGAGAACGCTCAGGTCTCGCTGGGCCGGATGTTCTACTCCGAGAAGAAGGACGGCACGTTCGCGTATACCGGTCTCGGTTCCGCGATCATGGGCAAGAAGAACGAGAAGACCGGCGAGATGGAGGGCGGTCTCCTCAACGAGCTGCAAGGCATGGGCTCGAAGCTGCTGCCGATGATCCGGGAGCTGCTGACCGAGTTCTTCGAGGTGCTGACGAAGTTCGTCCAGTGGATACGTGCCACGGTCGACTTCCTCGACGCTCACCCGGAGTTCCGGGACTTCGTCCTCAAGGTCGCCAAGATGGCCGCGATGGCGGCCCCGTTCATTCTCGGCCTGGGTCTGCTGACCAAGACGTTCGGCAAGCTCGGCAAGCTCCTGAGTCCGGCTCTCGGTCTGGCTCGCGGGTTCGTCGGCGGCCTGGCCGGAGCGGGCAAGGTGCTCGGCCAGATCAAGGCCGGCGCGCAGAGCCGCCGTGGGGGTGGCACCTTCCGTGAGGGTTACCGCGACCGCCGCACCGAGCTGCGGGGCGGCGACAACCGGGGCGTGGGCCGTCGTGCCTGGGACCGCTTCCGCGGTCAGGACAGTCGTACTGAAGAGGTCCGCATTCAGACCGGGCAGGCCGAGCAGTCGCTCCGGAACCTGGACGAGAAGATCCGCGGCCTGAAGCAGGAGCTTCGCGGCGTCAACAACATCAGCCTCAACCCGGCGATGAACGCCCTGGGCGGCAATGCCGGTCAGAGCCTTGCGGCTTCGGCCCGTGATGCCTCGCAGCACATCCAGGCAGCCAGCACCAACATGCGGGAGCTGAACGACCGCGCAACTGGCGGTGTGCGTCAGCAAGTTGGGCTTCTCTCGCAGAAGGCGGAGACCGCCCAGCAGAAGGTGAAGGATGCCTCCTCGGAGGTGAAGAAGCTCAACGGCCGGTCGCTGAAGGCCCTGCGCCAGGAGTTCGACTGGACGAAGCCCAAGGTCACCTCGGTGCGCACCGCCGTGCAGCAGGTCATCGACCGGATGACCAAGCTCAACGGCAAGCCGCTCAAGGCACTGCGTGACCGGTTCAAGGGCGGCGGCTCCTCCCTGTACTCCGCGGTCGAGGCCGTCGCCTCGAAGCTGTCGACGGCGAACAGCCGGATGGACTCGCTCGGAAAGAAGCGGGTCACCTCGACGACGACCTCGGTCAACAACCTGAAGCGGGCCCTCAAGGGCGCCGCGGACGAGGCGAGCGACCTGAGCACCAACGTGGGCGAGGTCAACACCATCACCGGCCTCGGTGGCGGCAAGGGGAAGGGCAAGCACCGCAAGCCGGGCAAGCACGCGATGGGTGGTGTCCTGCCGGGCTACGCGCCCGGCGTCGACAACATCCCGGCGATCCTCTCTCCCGGTGAGGCGATCCTCCGACCGGAGGTCGCGGCCCACCTGGGCGAGGGCACCATCAACATGTGGAACGCGGCAGCGGCCCGAGGCCGTCTCTCGCGGTTCGCCAAGGGTGGTGTCGCCAAGGGCAAGGGTCACGGCGGTGGCAAGCGCTGGCCGTTCTCGATCCTCGACGAGCTGACCAACTCGATCAACTTCGCCCCCGCGTTCAACGCGTTCAGCGGCGGTATCGACATGGCTGCGGCCGGGTCGAAGATCGGCGGCTCGACGGGCGCGAACGTGCGCTCCTGGGGCGCTCGGACCGGCGGTGACACGTCGGGCCGTGCAGCGAACAACCGCTTCTCCAACATGCGCTCGTTCATGTTCGAGCGGCTGCCGGATTTCCTGAAGGCCACCCCGACCGGAATCGGCAACATCATCGGCCTGGCGGCCGGAGCCATCGCTCCGACCGCGGGTCAGCTCTTCTGGGACGACGTGTGGAAGGGCCAGGGGAACATCCTCCAGCGAGGAGCGAAGTTCACCGGTGACCTGCTGAACCCGTCGAACCTGCTGGAGATGATCAAGGACCTGTTCTCGGGCCTGGCCGACATGGTGAAGGGCCTGGGCTCGCTGGCGAAGGACCTGGTCACGAACCCGAAGAAGGTTTTGGACGAGGCGATCTCGACATTCACCTCGCTCTTCGACGGCGTGATCGACTCCGTGAAGGGCATGGTCGATCTTGTCGGCAAGATCATGGGGAACCCCTCCGAGTTCGCCCGTGAGGTCTGGGACTCGTTCTACGCGCAGGCCAAGGAGAATCTGCCGAACACGGAGGGCCTGTTCAAGTTCGCGGACGGCGGGATCGTCCCCGGCTACTCGCCGGGCAACGACCGGGTTCACGCTCTCCTCGCCCCCGGCGAGGCGGTGCTCCGGCCGGACGCGGTCCGTGCCCTCGGGTACAAGACCGTGCTCGGTCTCAATCAGCAGGCGAAGGGCGGCAAGCCCGCGACGGCGCCCGGCGCTCCGGACCAGGCTGTGACGCCGATACCGGACGCTGAAGCCTTCGAGGCCGCGGCGAAGCGGATCGAGGCGGCGCTCACCTCGATGACGGCCGCGGTGCGGTCGCACCAGTCGGCTTCGGCCGGCTCGTGGGCCGACATCGGTGCCAAGGTCGCTCAGGCCGTGGACGGGCAGATCAAGCCCGCTCAGGGCAGGTGGATCAACCATCTGGGTCAGCTGACGGCGACGGAACGGAACTTCCGCAGCTCGAACCAGGGTGCCTGGTCGGACGTGGCCCGTCAGGTGTCCTCGTCGACCTCGAACGCGCTCGGCTCGTTCGGTCGCCTCCGTAGTGGGGTGGACCAGACGAAGCGGTTCTTCGAGCAGGCGTCCAGCCGTATCCGTGAGGTCTGGCGTTCCGCGATGAACTTCGTGGACTCCTCGACCAGGAGCACGGTCAACGGCCCGTACAACAAGGGCGCGGTCGGCATGATCAGCTCGATGGCGAAGCTCGCCGGGACCAACTCCCCGTTGCACCCGGTGAAGTTCAACACGGGTGGTGTCGTGCCGGGCTTCCTGCCGGGTGTCGACAAGGTGCCCGCGGTGCTGTCTCCCGGTGAAGGAATTCTTCGGCCCGAGGTCGTTCGCGCTCTCGGGAAGGAAACGATTCTTCACTGGAACGAGCAGGCCCGTAAGGGCGGCAACATGTTCGCCAACGGTGGCGTCGTCGGTGACGGCGCGTCCTGGGTGCGCAAGCACAAGGACGATCCGTACGAGGGCTACGAGGAAGCATTCCACAAGGGCTGGGACGCGGCTATCGCGCCGCAGCTCAAGTCCATCGCCTCGAAGTTCGGTGAGGCCGGCAAGCTCAACGCGGGAGCGTTCGGCAAGGCTGAGCCGTGGCTCGCCAAGTGGGGCAAGTGGGCCGACGACCACACGGGCGGCGGTGGCGGCCAGGTCGTCAAGCTCGCCCTCCAGGAGGCCAAGTCCGGGGACCTGTCCGGGCGGAAGTACATCGGCAGCTCGGCCTACGAGTCGTGGTGTGCCGACTTTGTGTCGTACGTCGTCGACCATGCCGGGGCGAACGCGGCCTACGGCGGTTCCCCGAAGGGAACGCCGAAGAACCGCTGGCCCGCGGTGGCCACCTGGGTCAACAAGATGAGCCGGGTGCCGACCGGCCAGGCTCGTGCTGGTGACCTCATGGTCTACAAGGGCTACGGCCCTGGTAACTGGGGACACATCAACATCGCTACCGGCAAGCAGGGCAAGTCCCTGGAGACCGTGGGCGGTAACGAGTCCCGGTCCATCCGCCGCCAGCTCGGTTACGGCGACCGTGCTGACGGTGCTCTTCGCCCTCGGGGCGGTGCACCGGGCACCGGGAAGGGCCCTGTCCTCAACCCGTGGCCGGGTTCGCTGGCTGCTCTGTCCGAGGGTGTCGGCGACTACGACATGCCGACTGGCAGCTCGGTCAACCGCTGGCGCCCGCTGGTTCTGCGAGTCATCAAGGAACTCGGCGGCAAGGGTGGCCTCTCCTCCAAGGACGCTGACCTGATCCTTCGCCGGATCTCGGTCGAGTCCGGAGGCAACCCGCGGGCCGTGAACAACTGGGACTCGAACGCGAAGGCCGGGCATCCGTCCAAGGGCCTGATGCAGACGATCCTCGGGACGTTCAACGCGTACGCCGGGCCGTACAAGTCCCTTGGCCAGTACGACCCGTTGGCGTCGATCTACGCGGGCGTGAACTACGCGATCTCGCGCTACGGCTCCGGCTGGCGCCGGGCCCTGTCCGGCAACAAGGGCTACTGGACCGGAACCAAGTCGGCGACCGCCGGCCTGGCGATGGTCGGTGAGCAGGGGCCTGAGCTGGTGAATTTCCGCGGCGGTGAGCGGGTCTACAACGCCCGCAAGACCGAAGAGATGGTCGCCGGAAAGCGGTACGAGATCCACATTCACGAGGCCAAGTCCGAGAACACCACGGACGCGGTCCTCCGTGCCATGCGCACGGCGGAGGTGATGGCCGGGTTCTAACGAGAGGTAGGTACGTATGCCCATTCCAGCAACAGAAAACCAGGTCGAGGAGAAGCCTGTTCAGCCTCGGCCTCAACCTCCTGTTCCAGCGGAGTGGGGATACACCTACGTCTCGATCCGTGGCGCGAACGGTGAGGGGGAGGAAATCCCCCTCACCGGGTCACAGGGCAAGGACTGGCCGGCCATCATGATCCAGGCCGGAGCCCAGGGCCTCGACATGCCGCCGGTCGAGCTGCACGCGGACGCGAGTCCGAACCTGCACGGCTCGATCTACCGGTCCGCGCGCTACGCCCAGCGCGAGGTCATGATCCCGGTCTACATCCACGGCATTGACCGCCGCACGCTGCGGCAGCTCAAGGACCGGCTCATTGACGCGCTCGACCCGATGAACGGGTACTGCGTGCTCAAGTTCATGGAGGCCGACAGCCGCCCCCGCTACCTCTACGCGTACTACAAGGGCGGAGTCGAGGGCGACGAGGGCGAGGACTCGGCGGGCTTCCGCTGGACTCGCTTCGGTGTGCAGCTCACGGCCTTCGACCCGTGGTTCTACTCGGACCAAGTCCAGATCGCCGAGTGGAAGTTCGGCGAGGGTGAGGCGTTCCTGTCCACGGAGAAGTCCCTCCTGCCGCTGCGCATCGAGAAGGGCATGGTCTCCACGCCGGACCTGTCGGTGTACAACCCCGGCAGTGTCGAGGCGTGGCCGGTGTGGGAACTGACCGGCCCTGTGCGCGGGTTCAAGTTCTCCTTCAAGGGCCAGTCCTTCGAGATCCCCGCGTCCGGTACGGACGTGGTGGCCGCGGGCCGGACTCTCACCATCGACACCCGGCCCGGATACAAGACGCTCAAGGACGACCAGGACAAGAACTACTGGTCGAGTCTCGGCGCGAATCCCCAACTCTGGTCCCTCCCAAAGGGATGGTCCTCGATATCCGTAGAAATGGCCCCCGGTTCGGGGGCTTCTTCATTGAGGTTGTCTTTCCGGCCTCGCTTCAAGACTTACTAGGAGGCTGCATGGGATACCGCATCCTGGTAAGGGGGAATGTCTATAACGGCGAACGCCGAATACTCGGCGAGGTCGACACGTGGATCAAGCTGGACTTCACGGTCCGCTTCAACCAGCCCGGCACGTGGCAGCTCCTCGTGAAGAGCGGCACCTACCAAGAGGGCCTGCTCACGCAGGGCCGCGGCATCGTCATCTACCAGGACGGTGTCACCGAGCCTGTGTTCTCCGGGCAGATCGACGCCTTCGAGCGGTACTGGACGACCGACCAGCACACCGCCACCGGCTCTGTGTTCGTCGGCGGGAAGTGCGACAACCAGTTCCCGTACGGGTACCTCGCCTTCCCCGGCATCACCGGGGCCGGCACTGACCGAATGACTGTCCTGCCCGTCGACAAGCAGTACACCGGCAAGGACACACGGGCGGCCGGCGGGCCGATCGGCCAGGCCCTCTGGGTTGAAGCCGACCTCGCCTTTGGTGCCCGCGCCCTGTCTGATCGCAAGATCGGCGGCCTGGCCGTGGGCCCCAACGTCCCGATCGGCGACCCGTTCTCGGACTCCCTCCGCTTCGACAACCTCGGCGAGAAGTTCGAGGAGTGGCTGAAGGACAAGCGGATGGGCTACCGCTTCCTGTGGAGCTACGACAGCAAGAAGATCGAGCTGTCCATCTACGAGTGCAAGGACCGCTCCGGCGAAGTCCGCTTCTCCCCTGACCTGGGCAACCTCCGCCAGTACGAGTGGCAGCTCAAGGCGCCGGATGTCACCCGCGCCATCGTCGCCTGTCAGGGCGAGGGCTCCGAGCGCTACCTCTTCCAGAAGATCGATACGGATGGTGAGCAGCAGTGGGGCGTGAAGCGGGAGACCTTCGTCGACCGCCGGGACATCCCGCTGAAGACCGGCAAGGACGGTAAGCCCGAGCTGGTCACGAAGGCCGACTCGTCCTCCGGCTTCGAGGACATCGGTCTGAACCCGGATGGCAACGAGTGGACCGCGGACCTCACCGCCAAGCGCGCCGCGATGACGGCGGCAGACAAGGCGGTGGAGGCCGCCGAGAAGGCTGTCACCGAAGCCAAGACCGACGCGGAGAAGAAGGCGGCCGAGGCTCAGCTCGCCCAGGCGAAGACGAAGCAGGCTCAGGCGACGACCGAACTCAAGGCGGCGATCGTCGCGGCGAAGCCGACCGTGATCGAGCACTACGTGAAGGCCGTCGAGGAAGCCGCGGCGAACGCCCTCAAGGAGGGCGAGAAGTCCGGGCACTTCCAGATCTATCCCATCGACACCGAGCAGACGAAGTTCGGCCGCGACTACTTCGTGGGCGACATCGTCACGGTTGCCGTGGACGGCGAGGAATACCAGGACATCGTCAAAGAGGTGAACATCTCCGTCGAGGACGGCGGTCGCGTAACTGACGTGACGCCGAAGATCGGCGACCAGGGAACCGGCTCGCCTCTGAACCTGTACAAGACGGTCTGGGAAATGAAAGCGAAGCTGCGCAAGCTGGAATCGAGGATGTAAATGGCAGAGAAGAGTTTCCCGTTCGGTGAGGCGAATGCCTCCGGCGGCCAGACCGCGGTTTCCCAGCTCGACTGGCAGGACATGGCGAAGCTGTGGGGCGGTGACCGCGTCGACTTCAAGCTCACCAACTACTCGTACCAGGGCGGGGCCCTGCCGTTCTCCGCTCGCGTGGTGAACGCCCGGACCATCGAGATCAAGCCGGGCTCGGCGTGGGTGGGAGGCTTCTACTACCAGCTCGACTCCATCCTGACGCTGGACATCGAGTCGAACCCGACCGAGAACCCCCGCCGGGACACGATCGTCGTCCGCGTGGACCTGGCGAAGGGCTCGGCGAACCTCGCGGCCGTCAAGGGCCAGCCCTCCAAGGCCCCGATCGCTCCGCGGCCCCAGCGGATCGCCGGCCGCACGTGGGAGATGGTCCTCATCGAGGTACTGGTGCCTGCCAAGGACGGCGCCCTGGTCCTCACTGGAGTCGCCCCCTACGACATGCCGGCCTCGGTGTCCTCACCGTGGAACACGCGGCAGACCGCGGACTACCACCCGATGGGGACGTTCTCCTACGACCTCGACTCGAACGGCACCGACACGCAGTACGAGGCGTTCAACGGCCGGGACGGGTACATGGTGACCCGGCACCTGGGCAAGGCCCGCTCCTACACCCCGAAGCTCGTGAACACCGGCAAGCTGCCGTCCGGTGTCCAGTACCGCGGCCTGTGGCGGTGGATAGCCCCCAACTCGGTGTGGTTCTCCATCGACATCAACAACACCTCGAACACGGACATCAAGCAGTCCGGTTCGGGCCCGATCTCCTTCACGCTGCCGCAGAACCCGTCGAGCGATATCGGCCACGCCTTCAGCGGCTACATGCTCAACAGCGGCTACGACGCCGGGCTCCCCAACTTCGTGAGCCTCACGGGCATGTCCTGGTCGGGCAACAAGACGAACGTCGCGAAGATCCTCTACCCCAGCCCGAAGAAGCTCCACGAGGGCCTGGACTACCTCCTCGTGTTCCCGAGGAAGTCCTCGATCGTCCTGACCGGTGTCTACGAGGCCAACACCCTTTAATTTTTTAGGAGTTACCGATGGCAGACCGCAATTTGTTTGGTGGGACTCCGGCTGACGTTGCAGAGAACGAGGCCGGTGTCCGGGTGCCGGCCGCAGTGGGCACCGTGTGGTCGAGCAAGGAAGAGTCCGCAGAGCAGATCCTCGACCTGGTCGACATCAACGGCACCCCTATCACGCAGCTCGTTGCCGACGAGCGCGGCGTCATCCCCCTGTTCTGGGGCCCTCCGGGCGCCGAATACCTGTGGATCGACTTCGGCGTCGGCCGGATGAAACTCACCTCCAACACCATCGGTGAACGATTCAAGGCACACACCGAGGCGCTGGACCCGCACAACTCAAAGCAGTACACCGACGAGCAGTTGAACAACTATCTGGCCAAGCGCGGCAACACGCTGACCCTGGAGAACGGCTCCCGCTGGCTCGACATGGAAGGCAGCGACGCACCCAACGGGGACACGATCCTCCAGCGCAACGGCGCGGCCGGATACAACTTCGCGCTCCGCCGGGACGGCTCGGTGACACACGTTGCCCACACCGACAAGAACGTCCCCGTGGAGGTCCGCGGCGGCCTCAAGCCCCACAAGTACGCGCTGATCATCAATGACGGCACGTCGGGCAACGGCGGCACCAGCTCTCAGTTCAAGGTCGACTTCCAGGGCAACGTGGAGACCAAGGGCACCGTCCAGGCCGGGAACATCGGCACGGCCCGCGTGTTCTCTGGGCCGACCGCACCGGCCAACCCGCGGGTCGGGGATGTGTGGGTGGCTTATGGCGCGTAGCTACAACCCCACGATGGTGTGGGACGGCTCGAAGTGGATCGAGGGCACCAAGAAGGTCTGGGACGGTGTGGCCTGGGTGAGTCAGCCCACGCTTCGCTTCTGGGACGGGGCGCAGTGGCAGTTCAAGGCCCCGGCCCCGATCGGATACCCGGCCTTCGTGAAGGCGAACAGCGGCCTGTACGGGGCGCGGGACTACGTGGGCATCCCTCACCCGGCCAGCATGGTCGTCAACGACTACGTGGTGTCGGTCTGCGCCTCCGACGTGAAGCCGCAGATCGCCGTGCCGTGGATGCTCAACCAGTCCCAGCAGCTCGCCTCCGGTACCTGGCTGTCCGTCGCGGTGTGGCCGTACGACGGCCGGCCCGGCGACATCGTGTGGGAGGTGACGGGCGGCAAGACCACCACGGTCATGAACCTCCTGTACCGCGAGGGTGACTGGACCGCCCCGAGCATGACGCCGGTCCAGGAGATCAAGCAGTACGAGAGCGTGAACCGCGTCCCGCTGAACTCCCCCGTGGACTTCACTTCGGTGTTCGTCGTGCTCGCCGAGTCCACCGACCTCACCGGCTTCGCCTGGCCTGACGGCGTGACGGGCCGAGCCTCCCAGCTCGGGAAGTTCGGCAACCGGAACATCAGTCTGATCGCCTCGGACACACCAGGCTCCGGCGGATCAGCCGGTGACCTCGTCCTCGACACCACCGTGCAGTCCGCGGCCTGCATCACCATCCAGATCCCCGGCATCAACGACGGCAAGCCGACCTGGATTCTCGGCGACGACACCGCATCCGTACTCGGCACGACCACAGTCTTGGGGTGATCAGATGGCAGACATCAAGAGCTGGGCCAACGGCCAGAAGGTCAACCCCTCGGACATGAAGCAGTACGTCAGTGACGTGCTCCGGGGCTTCCTGGAGCCCCCGGCCTGCCGCCGCACGATCGCCAATCAGGCGAGCGAGCAGAAGGCCGCGAAGACCTGGTACCCCGTGACGCTCGAACGCGTCGGCTCCGGCGTCGGCGCAACGCACTCGTACGACACCACGGGCAGCCTGATGTCCAAGGACCCGGCGAAGATCGTGGCCCCGATCGACGGCCTGTACGAGCTGTCGTTCGGCATCATCCTGCGCTCCGTCTCCGGGGCCCTCACGTACGCCCTGGCCGCAGCGAACATCAACCTGACCGGCGGCAAGGACATCGCCGCCAAGCCGATCGTCCGGGTCGGCTGTGGCCGCGCCACGTCATCCGAGAAGGTCGGCGCCGGTTCCGCGACGGTCGCACTCAAGGCCGGTGACTTCGTCGCACTGGCCGCTCACGCTGATGAGCCCTTCTATCTCGGGGACGGCAGCTATGCACAGATGATCTCTCATCTGGAACTTCGATGGGTGGGGGTGAAGCCCTGATGGCGACTCCGCTCGTCCACATCTGGCGGCAACGAGAGGTCGTGACCGCCGACACCATGAACAAGTACGTCCGCGACGTGCACAAGTTCCTGTACACACCGCCGGCCTGCAAGGTGACCTTGCGGCAGCGGGGGACGTTCTCCGGCAGCAACCCGGCTGACGCAGTCGACCGGGGCAAGTGGCTCACCTTCAACAAGTGGCTCACGTTCCCGATGTACCTGCCGGGCAAGGGCTCCGCCCCGAACGAGGAGTACGACAACACCGGCGGAGCGATGATCCAGTCCAGCGGAAACCTGTGGCGGCTCACCGCCCCCGAGGACGGGCTGTACGCCGTGACGTTCGGTGGCGTCATCGAGACGAACGGCGAGTCCAACAACGTCCACCTCCGCCTCGGCAAGAACCAGCTGACTGACGCCGACTGGACCTCGGGGTACGCCCCGTTCGCTTCGCACTGCCCTGGCCGTGTCCACCACGCCACGAACGGCTCCAGCCGGTACATGGGTTCCATCAGTACGACGATCAACTTGAAGAAGGGCGAGACGGTCTCCGCGGGCGGTGTCGCCGACAAGGATTACGTGCTCGCCAACCGCACCATGCCCGGCCGCTCGTTCCTCGAACTGCGCTGGGTCGGGAGGCTGCCGTGAGTGTTCCTGCAATCGAGTCGTGGACTCCCCGTGAGCTGGAGGACGCGACCAAGTTCAACGAGCGGATCTCTGACGTGCACCGGTTCCTCCAGAACCCTCCGGCTGCCCGGATGATCGGGCTCAAGCGGAAGGACATGCCGAAGGACGCGTACTCGGTGATCCCGTTCTTCCCGCTCGGTACGGAGGGCGCCCCGCTCACCTCGTACGAGACGTGGCCCGGCATGGTCCCGACGTTCAAGGCCGACTGGACGATGGGCCGGGACACGGCCTGGCAGTTCGTTGTGCCCATCGATGGCCGGTACCGGATCACGCTGAACGGTGCGTTCAACACGCAGGCCAGTACCGGGGATCTGCGGCACAGCCTCTGGGTCGACATTGGGGTGAACATGACGACCGGCACGGGCGACGCCATCGCCGCGGCTGCCGTCGACACGTTCTCGCCCTCGCAGTCCACCAGCTACACGATGTGCGGCGGGCACTCGACCGTGCAGAAACTCACGGCCGGGTCGAAGGTCCAGTTCGCCGCGAAGTGTCTTGAGTCCACCTTCGGGTGGGCCAACGAAGAAGTGTCGCTCCAGTACAAGTGGGGCTCATTCGCCGAGATCAGGTGGGTCGGCACCATCTAAGAAGGGAGGTCCCCAATGGGTACATCACAGATCCTCAGTGTGGTGTTCGGAACGGGTGGGATCGCCTCCCTCGTCGGGTTCATCAAGCTCTGGTTCGAGCGCAAGGACGCGTTCGACAAGGCCCGACGCGAACACATCGAAGACCTCGCCCGCTGGCGAGGCGCACTCCAGGACTCGGTCTACGAGCTGCAAGCCCTCGTCGAGTACTACCGCCACGTGAGCGCGGACTACGCGTTCCAGCTCCGGCAGAACGGCATTGAGCCGATGACTTCCGCTGTCGAGCCGACGAGAGAGCCCGAGTAACCAACTCTCTACTCACGCCCCCTACTTGGGGGCTTTTTTCATGCCCGAAAGGGGGCAGTATGTCTCAGGTTTCCAAGGTTCTGTCCGTCGCCAAGGGTGAGGTCGGCTACCAGGCGCAGCGCGCGCCGGGCGAGCGGCCGAGCGGTCACCAGAAGTACAGCGGCCAGGTTCCTGGCCTTGAGTGGTCCAACTATCAGCCGTGGTGCGCCACTTGGGTCTCGTGGGTGGCGCTGAAGGCCGGTGTTGCCAGCCTCTACCCGCGTACCGCTTCCGTGTGGACCGCGATGCAGTGGTTCAAGACCAAGGGCCGTTGGAGCGCGTACCCGGCGGTCGGGGCGCAGGTCATCTACGGCACGAGCGGCAGCACTCACACGGGTATCTGCTACGCCTACGACTCGAAGTGGATCTACACCTACGAGGGCAACACCTCGACCACGAACGACGCCAACGGCAACAAGGTGATGGCCCGTAAGCGGCTCCGTCGGGACGCGTATGTCCACGGCTACGGATACCCGCAGTTCAGCGACGGCATCACCACCGCGGACCCGAGCAAGAAGGGCAAGTCCGGGTTCACGTACAAGGCGACGGCATCGGGGCCGGCGACCGGCTCGGGTACCAGCCACAAGAAGCCGAGCGGCAAGACCAAGAAGGTCATCGTGAAGGCTGGCCAGTCCCTCGCCACCATCGCGGCGGCGGCCGGCGTCTCCCTCGCGACCGTCATCGGGCTGAACCCGCAGATCAAGAACCCGAACGTGATCCACCCTGGCGACAAGGTGACCGTGCCGGAGAAGGCCCCGGCGAAGCCGAAGCCCAAGGCACCGGCGTTCCCTGGGGCATCGCGGTTCAAGCCGGGCCAGGTGAATCAGTACGTCACGCAGCTTGGCACCGCGCTGGTGACGAAGGGGTACGGCCGCTTCTACGTGATCGGCCCCGGCCCTCGGTGGACCAACGCGGACCGCAACGCCGTGCGCGCCTTCCAGCGGGCACAGGGCTGGACCGGTTCGAACGCCGATGGCTACCCCGGCCCGGACACCTGGGCCCGCCTCATGAAGTAACCACCCCCTGACAGAGGAGCCCCCATGGCATTCCTTCGCGCCCATTCCGTTCGCATCGTGGCCGTCCTCGCGGCCCTGGTGCCCCTGCTCGTCACGCACTTCCCCGACATCGACTGGTACGGCGCACTCGCTCTGGTCGGTGCGCTGCTCGGTGTCGGTGAGGTGGCACAGCGCGTCGAGGACGGCAAGACCCGCGAGGCTCTGCACGAGACCTCGCCGAACGATGCTCTGGCCGAGCTGCACATGCAGCTCGCCGAGTACGAGACGAATCATTCACAGGCTTCCGGGCGGTAGGGGTACCGCTCGGGGGGATTGAGAGAGTGCCGTGAGTGAATGAATCATTGGAGTCGTGTCCATGTCATTCACTGGGCAAACAGAAAGGCCCCCGGCCGTCCCTTCATGGGACAGGCCGGGGGCCCCTTTTGCGTTACCGCTGGCGCCTCTCGTGCTGCGCGATGCAGTTCACGTCCATGCACTTGCGGCAGTGCCGACACTCCGAGTGCTCCTCACTCGTATCCATCTTCACGCCGCAATCAGCACAGTGCTTCTCGTCCGTCATGTTCCCCTCCTCAGAAGCCAACCCCGTTGGCGTTCTTCCTTGCGTCGTCCCGCCGCATCTCGACCATGACCGAGAGGACGATGGCGATGATCGTGGCGGGTATCCAGCCCCAGGCAGCGACGAAGTCGAGGACCGGACCTAGGAGGAACACATCCTCCGTGAGGATCGCCAGCGTGATCATGACGATCCCGGTGAAGAACCAGGTCCCCCAGATCATCTTCTGCGTGTCCTCCGCGGCCTGCTTCGCGTCCTTGTAGCCGTTGCTCACCGGAGCCCCCTCCTTGGTTGATCTTTCGATCACCCTATATGAGGGCTAATCAGCCACTTTTGTCGCCTCTGTCGCCAGTCGGTTCCACTTGCTTACGAGCGAAGAAAAGCGGCCCTGCACGATGTGTGCGGGCCGCCTCTTCGGCATGTTCGACGGGTTCACTCGCCTCTGTTCTGCCTGCGCTTCTCGGCCCGTGCTCGGGCCATGGCTGCGTGCTGGTCGCACCGCGGGACGGTGGTACCGGTGCCGCTCGTGCTCTCCCGGTACATCACCTCTCCGGCGCATCCGCCGTGCCGGGAGTCGAGGCACACCAGCTTCTCTGTCACTGCTCTTTCACCTGGTCAATCGGCGTGAACCTGTCGGGCGTGAGGTAGCCGACCAGGTCGCCCGTCACCACATGGCGGACGGGCTGACCGAGGTCTTCGACCACAGTAGCCGCGGGCTCTGACAGCGGCTCAGAGTCCGGCTCGGAGGCCACGGCCTTCGCGTGCAGCCACCAGAGCTGTGCCGACAGTGTTCCGGTCAGCAGTACGTCCCCGCTGTCCACGTCGTAGATCTCGTACCGGCCCTCCCCGATGTGGCGGATGCCCGCGAGGACGACCGGCTCGGCCGGTTCCGAGGAGCGCTTCCCTCCCTTACCCCCGAAGTAGATCCGCACGTTGGGGTTCTGTATCCGTACGCCCGGCACGTTCCGCAGCTCGGAGTTCTGCCAGGTGGGCGTTGCCTTCTCGACCGAGCCGAAGTCGTCGGTGAGCATGACCCATGTCGATCGCTCGTCGAGGTCCGTGCCTTCGGCTCCGACGTACAGGCGGACCCCCTTCACCTTCCTTCCGCCCCGCTGGGGCGTGACCGGCTTCGGTCGACCGAGGAACGTCGCGGTGCGGGTCACGTCGTGCCCGCGAGTGTCCTGTCCGCTGGCTGTCACATAGTCGCCGACCTTGAGGCCGGCGAGCATGTCTTCCAGGGCCATAGCCCTCCTTCATCTCGATGTCACAGCAGCGCTGCGAACGGGTTGGCCGCGGCCGGCTGGGGCTGCGGCTGGGTGATGACGACCTTCTTGGGGGCCGTCCGCTTCGGGGTGCTCTTGGGCTTCGGCTCCTGCACGAGCTTGAGCGCAGGGGCTTCCTGTGCCTGCTCGTCGGGCTCCTGGCGCTTCACGTCGTCCGTGATCAGCCGGTAGATCGTCGGCTTGGGCCCGGTGGTCTTGGACTTGCCGCGGTAGTACTCGACATCGTCGAGCTGGTCGACGGTCTCCTTGAGCCCCGCGGCGTTGGTGTGCGCCTGGAGCGAGCGGAGCAGCAGCGTGGACGTGGCCTCACCGCCGTGCCGCTTCAACACCTCGCGGATCATGTCCGGCAGGCTCTTGACCTTGACCGCGCCGCCGTCGTGGGCTTCGGTGACCAGCTTCTCGACCGAGTTGATCGAGTACTGGACGAAAGCCCACGCTGCCTGGAGCGCCTTCTTCGAGATGCGGGTCTTCATCTCGGAGGCCGCGAGGACCGCGGCCACCCGGAGCACCTGCTCCGCGGTGCGCTCGAAGTACACCGCGATGTGCTCGGGGGTGTTGGCCATCTTGCCGAGCATGAATGCGCGGATCTCGTCGAAGCTCTTGTACGCCTCCTTGGCCAGGGAGATTTCCCGCGGCTTGGCCTTGGCCCACTTGTACGCCTCGGCCATGCGGAGGTCAGCCTTGATCGGAGCCCGCTTGCCGTACGGCAGCATCTTCGACTGCTCGACCAGGACGGGGAGCAGGCGGTTGTACGAGCCGCCGAGTGCCGCGGTCGCGGACACGAACTTGCCCCACTCGCCCGGCGTGATGTGGACGTGGAAGCCGAGGAGCGGGGTGTCCACCTTCTGTACGTCGCCCGTGCCGTCCTTGCCCTTGGTGCGGTTCTGGATCTCGCCGCCGTCCCAAGCGGTGCGGAGCTTCTGGTCGAAGGTGGGGCAGCGCTTAGCGCGCTTCAGGATCTCCGCCCACTCCTCCTCGATGATCAAGGCCCGGCTGTCCGGCCCGTCCTCGCTCCCCATGGACGCCAGCTCGATGCCGTACAGGTTGCTGACCAGGGAGGGGCCAGAGGAGATGCCGGAGATGATGCGGGTGGCGAAGAAGCCGTCGAACTGGGCGCCCATGAGGGCGCGGGCGTTGCGGTAGGCCGTGCCCTTGCACCCGATGCCGGAGCGGCCGGCGAGCACGGTCCAGATCGCGACCGGCCGACCGTTCTCGGTGAGGACGTGGCCGTTGATGGCGGCCGAGAACAGGGACAGGGTGGAGGCGTAGACGCCGATCGGGTCGGCCTCCGTGCTGGGCATGGCCTTCTCGACGGCCTCGCCTATCGGCCCGTACTTCATGCTGTCGAACACTGGTCTTGCCTTTCAGGTGTGGGGGTCAGCCCGCGGGGGCGTGGGCCTGCGTGTACGCCGCGCGGATCGCAGGCGGGATGTCGTCGTTGGGGTTCAGGTCGAAGCCGATACCGGAAGCCCATGTGCGGATGGCTTCTGCCTCGCGCTCGGCCTTGATGTCCTCGGCGGTCTTCTTGGGCTGCATGGCCTGGACGACCGGGAGGTCATCGACCGAGGGGAGCGCAAGGTCCAGGTCGCCCGAGCAGATCGCTCGGGCCAGGGCCTTGGGCTGCGTCGCGTCGAACGCGCGGGTGCCGTGCTCTCGGGCTTCGGCCACCTTGTGGGGTGCTGGCCGTAGACCGATGACGATGAACTCGGTGTCGTCCTCGACATGACCGACGATCCGGTACCCCAGGTTCTCGATCGCGGCCCGCGCGGTCTCGTGGTCGTAGCCGGGGATCTCACCCGTGACGACGACCGAGGGCCGCTCCTTCACGGGCTCGGTGTCCCCGCCGTCCTGGAACACGTCCGCGAGGTAGCCCGCGAACCTGTCGGCGTGGAGCTGGCACAGGTCCCAGACCTTCACCCCTACGGCGATGATCGAGACCGCCTCCGTCTCCTCCCCCTTGGCCTTGCATCCGTGGCAAAGCGCATCCATGTGTTGCTCCCTTTCTGTCGAGCACCCATGGCGTGGGGCCAGGCCCATGGACCTGGCCCCCGCCAAAGGCGCCCGCGGTGTTGCGGGCATGAAGAAAGCGGCCCGCCAACTGGCGTCCGCTCGGCTGGTGTTGCTATTCGGTTGTGGTGGTGGGTGGGTTAGCCGTAGACGACCTCGCCCAGTACGGCCACCTGTAGAACCTCGTCGGCCGTCCCTGCGTCGAAGTCCGCTTCGTCGCGTCGGAAGATGAAGTCCGAACAGGACTTCTGGGCCGAGTCAGAGACGTACTTGCCTGCCTTCTTGGCAGCGATCTTGCGTATGGCTCGGACGATCTCGACGTGACCGAGCTGGACCGGCAGTTCCGCGGGGCTGTCCTCGTAGGGGTTCTCGATGGTGCCCTTCACGAACCAGTCGTCCGGCGCTTCGTCCAGGCCGCCGACGTTGCTGTCCAGGTCCCACCAAGACCAGTAGTCAGGGCTGGCGCCCATGATGTGGTCGTAACTCTCCTGCGGTGTCGGGGACTTCACGCTGCGACCTCCGCCCACTGAGTGCTCCGAGCGGTCCTGAACGAGTCGGCCGCGCGGTGCACGAGCATCCCGGCGACCATCCGCGGGTCGTGGTAGTCGCGGGCGAGCGTCCCGCACAGCTCGAACGTCAACGTGATGGCGTCCAGCCGTTCCCGAGCGGTGCCGTGCAGCGCGGCCAGGCCCGCCGACTGCTCGACCTCCCGAGCGTCGTCGATGTACTTCTTCATACGGCTCACTGGCCGGTCTCCTTGATCTTTCGTTCCCGGTGGACGTGGTCCGAGTCTTCGAACTCCCAGTCCCCGTGGTCGTCGCAGTACGACGTGCTCAGCCAGCGGCGGATGCCCCACCGCTCCATGTCGATCCACCGCGTCGCGGGTGCGCCGCAACTCCAGTACCAGCACCCGATACGTTTGTCATCGAGCGTCCGGGTGTGCTGCACCTCGCCCTTGGTCGAGCCCTTGCCCATGGCGTCAGACCCCCTCGACCGCGGGAGCGGCGTCCTGGTCGAGCGTCGGCGCGGACAGGGGCCGCCCCTTGGGCTTGGCATCGATGTCAGGGCTGACCTGAATCCAGCCGCCCTCCATGTGGTCGAGCCGGAACGGGGGCCCGTACTCCGTCCACCGCGTGCCCCAGTCCTCCCCTTCCTCGAAGGACAGGGCGTAGGTGGTGATGTCACCCCCGAAGTGCTCGCGCCACCCCTTGAAGACCGGGAACAGGTCCGCGAAGTCGTCGACCAAGACCGCGGCCCGAGCGGTCGACGGGTGCACGTCCTCTGCGTAGTTGGGCACGTCCGGGCGGGTTCGCTCGGCGAGCGCCATGACCCAAGCGGTCACCGGGCCACCTCCAGCTCTGCCCATGCGTCGGCCCACAGGTCACGGGTGCGCGACTCCAGGCCGGCCGCCCTCCTCACGTAGTCCGAGACCGCGGGGTATGAGCGGACACCCTTGGTGGTGCGCACCTTCACGCGACGGCCGTTCGGCTCGACGACGACTCCCGGCATGAGGACCGGGCCGTACTCCAGGACCGCCACGCGGTCCCCTGTCTTGAATGCACTCACTGTCTGGCCTTTCAGTCGTTGCACACGACGGCGACGCCGTCGCCGGTGCGGATGGTGAGGTAGGAGCCGGACTGCTCCCAGTCGTTCGCGATTGCCTTCGCGAGCGTCCATCGGTGGTCCTGGAAGCGCTCGGGGAGGTCGTCCCCGATGTCCTCCAGCGCGAGATCGGCGAGCGATTCCCACACGCCACGGGACCGGTCTTCGATCTCGTCCCCGATGTCGTCGACCGCGTAGCCCTCGCCGTGGAAGTGGGCGACCAGCTCGGGCGGGTGCTCGGTGACGAGCTTGGCGAGCGTGGCCACGTCGTCGATGCTGATGAACTCGGACAGCTCCACGGCCCCGAAGTTCTCGGAATCGTGGATCGCGTAGTCCTCGGCGTCGCCCGTGGGCGAGCGGTCGAGCATGGTCTTGATCCGGGCGCGGATCTCGTCCGCGTCCTGGTCGGCGTCGATCCAAACGCCGTGGTGGCGACCGGCGTTGTAGTCGGCGAGGCTCGCGACGTAGATGCTCGGGGTTGGGGTTCGAGTCATGTCGTCACCCGCACAGACCGCAGTGACGGATGTGGCCTTCCAGCCGCCGTGCCATGGTCCGGCGTGTGTTGAACGCCGAAGCGCGGAGCGTCTTCGCCTGGCCCAGGTTCGAGCGTTCGCCTGCGTACGTCTCGTCCTTCCGGGCTGCGCCGGAGTAGTCGTCGTAGATCTCGTGGAATCGGGCACAGCGGTGCCGCATGGGGGTGTCCCTTCGGTTGGTGTCGGGCGGTCCTGTCGTGGCTGACAGGCCATGCAAAGGGCCGCCCACCAGGTGGCAGGCGGCCCGAGGCAAAGCGCGTCAGTGCGCGGTTAGTTGTCGTCGCATTCGTTCTCTTCGCAGTCCACGCACCCGCACTCGGACGCATCCCAATCGCCGATGTCGTGGACGTGGCACGGGGCGCAGATGCCGCCGCTCACGTAGCCGTTCTCACCGAAGGTGAGCGGCCCCGCTTGCTCTTCGTCCCAGTCCTCTGCCGGGATACCGGTGGGCTCGTTGCAGTTGCCGCAGTTGACCTCTCCGGGCCGGTAGATAGCCATTACGGGGCCTCCACCTCAAACGTGCAGTCGCGAGCGTCATTCCAGGCGTAGAGCGCGGTACTTCCGGGCTCGCCTATCTCCTGTTGCGTCAGGCGGATGATGGTGTCCGGGTCGACACACTCGGAGAGCATGAACTTGTGTGCTCGCACGTAGGCCGGGCCGTCGTACACACCGGCCGCAACGACCGTCCACTCACCGGCCGCCGGATCATCGGGCAGGTCAAACGTGAAGGTGTACGAGCGGCACTGGTAGTGCACGCGGTTGGTGCAGCGTCGGGCGAACAGGCCGTCTACCGTCTCGGTCACACCGTTGTCAGCCACGGAACCAGTCCTTACCGCCGTCGCCGTAGATGACCCCGCCCACGGCCCGGCCGAGGGCGGTACTGGTGTGCTCGTTGCCGCACTCGGCGCACTTCACCGCGTAGTCCCCCTCACTGAATCCGAATACCTCCAACTCGGGCTTACCGTCTGCCCCCTTGGACAAGTTGATCCAGGCCGTTGCCTCTACTTCCAAGACGCCCCCGCACTCGCAGGCATACAGGTCTTCAGGGGTGACCGACTCGCTTACGTACACCAGTTGGTGCCTTTCAGGTAGTGCTTAAGGTGTTCGTCGGTACCCCAGAAGGCGACCGAGAGGTTAGGGATTTGCACGACGACCGTCGTGCGCAGGCCAGTTACGGCGTCCCGCAATTCGGCTACGTCCTCCCAATCCATGCTGGACAGGAACGCGATAGCCCGTATGAGCGTGGGGAATTCAAGGTCTGTCCACTCCGCGCACGAGCCGTGCACAGAGCCGCCCGACCGTTGGACCAGGTACGCCAACTCGCGGGGGTTCACGCGTTCGCCTCCACCTTTTCGAGCTGTACGAGCAGGCTTTCCCCGATGCGCAACAGGTCTGCGGTGAATGAGTGCCCGGCGACGTTCATCACGCCTATCCAGTGCAGTTCGCGACCACGGAGCCATACAGCCCCGTCCTGCCGCTGCTCGACGATTGCCCACCATGCGTCACGCAGTAGGTCAATCTCCCTGGTGTAACGGGAGCGTTCGCGCTGAATCAGGATCATTGCGGCCAGCGTCGACCAGTCGTCATCGCTAAGTACGATCCGGTATTCCTTGCTGGCCTTGAGCTTGAGAGGCTTAACGGCCATGACTAGCTCACCCTCTGCGTGATGCTGCCGTCCGTGTAAGCGTCGATGTGCACCCATGCGGGGCCATAGATCTTCCGCCCCTTGCCGGAGTCCAGCCGGTCAATGGATCGCCCCTCTCCGAGGTTCACGAACAGGCGCCGGTGCTCGTGAGGCGATTCCTTGAGTGCGGCGTAAACGTCTCCTGCACTCACGTGGGTTTCGTGGTCGGTGAATATGTCGTGCGAGTTCACAACGCGGATGCGCATTGCTTCCCTTTCTTGGTTGGTTCCTAGTCAGGCTTGACCAGCCATAGCCGGGCCCGGTGCTACACACCGGCCCCGACTAAAGCCGTTCACGCGTCACAGAGAGATGACCTCAGCGTTAGCGACATCGAATATGGCCAACTGGAATTCAAGGCGCCCCATGGACTCGGCCTCTGCGCGGTCCCGGACGTTTACGGACACGTCGAGATAGACGTAATCTCCGTCAACCCATGCGCCGTAGTAGAGGGACGCGGTTACCTTCATTCGGGCGCGGTAGTCGTCCATGTACTGCTCAAGAGCGGCGGGCGTGAAGCGGGTCACGGGGAGCATTCGTTCCGCACCGGCCACGCTCACCATGTAGCCACCCATAGGCGCGGGAGTTCCGGGACGGTGGGTCATTCCGCCGGTCGAGAGGATGTCTGCGTGAAGGGTTTCAACGGTCACGAGCTGCATTGCTGTGTTCCTTTCGGGGTGTCAGTAGCTTTCGGAGCGCACGCCACCGCGCGGCCCGAGGGTGAGGCGCCGGAACGGCTCATCCGAGCCGGGCGCATAAAGGTCCATGGACGCCGTTTCATCTACGGCCGGGGTGTCGTACCGGACCGGCCGCTTATAGTCGGCGGAGACGTACTCAAACTCGCCATATCCCATGTGGGAGCGGCGCCACAGTTCGTATCCGGCATCCTTGATTGACGCGAATGATTCGAGACCATCGCGGTAGTCGTATCCGTGGCTGTAGTTGTGTCCGCCGTGCCACACCGCTTGAATCAACATGAGTACTCAAATCAACTTTTGTGAGAAAAAAGGGGCATGAGTCCGCCAATCTCAGTGAAGCCAGCAGCGGGAGGGATTCCGACCATGCACGCGCCGCACCGCCCGTGCATTTGGCCCGAGTCCGACCAGGGCCCGACGTGCGTAGCCGCACGGTCGATTCCCCACATTGCGCAGACTGCACAACGCATGTTCCGCACTCTCCTTTGAGTTGTGGGCGCCTATCTCGGCGCCCCGAGTGTCCTAGTCCAGGGTCGAACTGGCAGGCCCCCAAATGGGCGCTAGGACGTTCGGGACTCACGCATTTAGGGTCACGCTTTGCGCCGTAGTTCTAGACGTAGGCGCCACATGCCGGACACGCGTTGTTGTCCCTTGGGTGTTGCTGCAATGTGTTTTCGTCTGCACTTTCGTACGTCACTCGCACACATTGCCTTGAAAGCTCCACGCCGCATCACTCCGTAACTTGCCTTTTCACGCTTGCCCCTAGGTCTTACTCGCACCCTCTCTAACGCTTACTGGCCTACTGCCTACAACCTGCCCCGTGAGGGCTAGGGAGGCTTATTCGCGCCGTGTCGTTAGATGCTGGCCTAGGAGACCGTGTGCCGTTCCCGTAGCTGCGTCACGCTCGATTCCCGATTGAGCTTTCGCTTGCCGTTCACTGTTCAGTTATCAAGTCACCTAGCACTGCCCTTGTACTCACCCCTAAGGGCTTTCCTCCGGGTGCCTGCCCCGTTGGGCTGACAGGAAGAACAGTACACAGATGCGGTACTCAAATCAACTTCGCAGCACTCACAACAACCCGACTCGCTCACCCATGAATCAAAGGAAGACGCGCGTTGCATGGATTGGCACACCAATGCAATAGCCGTGCGCGTGACGGTACTCACATCAACTTCTGCTAGCTCACACGGTGCGCACCTATGCGCACACGCAGCGTGACTCTAGGGCTCTGACCTTTACCGTTTCATGGCTGTAGGTCTACGAGGCCATGACCTATGCGTTACGGCACTGTGACCTACGCACACGCGGTACTCACGTCAACGCGACCAGGCGCACCTAGGTCGCGCGCGTGACCATGCTCACGCGCTCTAACTATTCATTCACTCACGACACGTGAGGCATTCCCACCCGAATGTAATTGCCCATTCGCACGCAATAGATGTTCCGCGCATACACCCGCGCGGATACCTGTGCACGCATGAATGAATGAACTATTGCACGCACGCATACATGACGGGGGTAATACTTGATAATTCTTAAACAGGACCCACCGGGGGTGCCTTCCTCGAACCGTGTACGGGTATGAACGATTGGAGGCCCTGTACGCCCAGGAGAGCCCCCGCCGGCCTTCGGCCCTCCGGATTCCTCGATTCGGGCCCTGAAAGGTCCGCAGATCGCCTCTCAGGCCGTTCTTAGCTGCCCGCCGGCACACATCAGCACTTCAGGGGTGTCCGTGAATGAATAGTTGTGGTGATCGTGGCCACACTTCACGGTCGCGGCGTGACGGATTGGGGGTCAATAACACGTACGTTATTTGTGGGCCGGGTTATATACCCCCTCCAGCAGCCTCCCCCAGAGGGAGGCCGGCAGATGATTCATTCATCAGGGCACAACAAAGCCCCCTCCCGAGAGAGGGGGCCGGGGCGAGCCTAGTCAGACGCGGAAGCTCTTGCTGAACTCCACGAAATCGCCCCAGGAGGAGTCCGGGAAATCCAGAACTGCGCCGTTCTGGCGCTTGGAATCCCGGACGAGAACCTTCCGGGGGAGATTATCGGCGACTTCGACGCAGTTATCATGCTGCGTGTAGCTACTGGTGCGCCAATTTGGCTTCTCAGTCACGGTTTTCCCTCTCCATGCGGTCAAAATGGTCGATTGCACCAACGATGAGGTCTCTGGCCGCCTTCCCGTAGACAGCAGATTGCCGGTGGAGTTCGAATGTCTTCATGTAAATCTCGATCTCCCCTGGCTGCGTTACCTGCATCTCGGCGGACTCTGTCTCCACGCGGACAACCTTGTCGTCGAACATGGAAAATCCATGGCCGAACCAGACTGCGAGCGGTGCTGATCGGGGGACGATGCCGAGGCTGAGCCGAGGCAGGGCCATGACCACCATCAGCCGGTCGAGCTGCCCCCTCATGACCTCCGCGCCGCCATGGTTCGAGTAGAGAGCTTGCTCTCCAAGCACGACGTTGAAGATCCGGTCGCCTTCGTATAGGTACCTCTGCCGTTGGAGGCGCTTGGCCACGGCGGAGTCCTCGCCTCCCGTGTCACCGTGCACCCTCACGACCGCTTCGAAGATCGCCTTGGCGTATTCGCCCGTTTGGAGAGTGCCCCACACGACGTTGGGCTCCCAAATCCGGAACACCTTGGTTTTCTGGTATAGCGGCACCAACTTCTTCTGAGGCTGGTCAATGCCTGCCTGGAGCTGCCGACGCCACTCACTCCATAGCTCGTCGATGTGCCGGAGTGTGGCGACGAGATCCCCAGCGCTGGCTTCGCGCCCCGTCTTCTCGCACCAGACTCGGATGTCGTCCTCGCTGGCGTTCTGCTTGCCGTTCTCGATCCGGGAGACCTTGGACTCCTGCCAGTTCATGGCAGCGGCGAAGGCCCGGCCGCTGCTGAACCCCGCGTCTTTGCGGTATCCACGCAGCCGGGCGCCCAACGCCTCGCGGGACTTCTGTGCCTGGTTGTTCACTGCTCGGTCAGGGCTTGTACTCGGAGTGCTGGATGGCAGAGTTCCAGAGCAGGTCCCTCACTCGGACGCACTCTGCGACCGTCTCGGGATCGTCGATCACCTCGGACCCGAGGACTCTGCCAGCGTCATCGAAGTGGCCCACGGCCAGGAGCTTGTCATCGAAGAGCCACCAGTCCTTGCCGCCCAGGGGGAAGTCCAGCCCCTCGGGCAGCCCGTGCCGTGGCATCCAGCGAATCTGCTCGCCGGCCCCTTCATTGAGTGGAGTGCTCTCGTGCTCCCAGCGGATGTACGGGGTGTGAGGCTCAGTCACGACGCGGACGCGCCGTACAGTCTTGCCCTCCTGACTGAGCCGCCGAATCATCGACAACCACGAGTCCATGAAGGAGTTGTCGACCACTCCCGCGAGCCACTTCTCGTACGGGCCCTCCTCCAAGGGGACTGAGTAGTCGTCCCTCAGCTCCAGGTGGAAGGCATCGCGCGCGAATGACTCAAAGAGCCGGTTGCGCTCGGCGCTGGAGATCAGCTCCACGGGGGTCCTCCAGTAGGGCTGTGATCGCGGCCTTGGGGACCTCGACCACGGTCTCGTAGTCAGGAATCGACATCTGGGACAGGGCCTCGGGATCAGTCACCTCCCGACCCTGCACAACGTACGTACCGCCCGGCGTGAGGACCATGAGGGGGTCCTCAAGACGCCTGAACTCGCCAGAGGGGAGACCGTCCTTCTCCAGGTGCTCGAACAGCTCGGTGGGAACCTCGACGGCCGTCTCTCCTTCGCCGAGGTCGAGCTGCGAAAGGATGTCGTCCGCGAAGATCTTCCACCCCTGAACCAGGTACGAGTCGCGGTCGGTGGCGTAGAGGGTCGGGCAGTCGCCCACTTGGGAGTTCTTACCAAGGAACCGTAGCTTCATGGCTGTTCTCCTGTCGTCTGCCTTGCACGAGATTGCGCGACACACCGATCGTCGATGAGGCGTTCGACCCCGTCAATCGGGTTGCTGCAAACTCGCGCAATCTTCTTGGGAGTTGGTTGCCGACCGCTCTACGTTCGTTCCGAACCGAGCAGCCAAGGCAGCCGCAAACCGTGCGGTCCCGAGGGGAGATGCGTGGTGTCCACCGTGATCGAGAGACCCGAGACGCCGGTCGATGACCTGCCCATTGATGAGGAGCTGATCACGGACAGCGTTGACGCCGTGCTCGGCATGGCGCTGAGCACGTCCACGCGCGAGGACATCGACGGCAAGACCTTGGCCTTGTTCGGGCACCTGAACCTGCTCCTCGCCGAGGAGTTGGGCGCAGACGAGGACCCGAAGGTGAAGGAACTGTTCCACGAGGCGTACCGGCACCTGGACATGAAGGGTCGCCCCAACAAGGAGACGCCGGCCTTCAGCGCTTTCAGCTACATGCGCCAGACCGCCTTCCTGACGCAGCGCTTCCTCAAGGTCTACGAGAAGAGGAGCGGGACGGGTGTCTCGTGACTCCCCGTCAGCAGCAGGTGGCTTACGTGGTGGCACTCCTGGCGATGCTGGCCGCGCTCGTGGTCGGCATAGCCGACAGTCCGGCTCCAGACACAAACGCCCGCTCGGCTGGCGTCAGTGGGTCTTCCAGGGCCTCATGATCGGCACCTCTGTGGCGATCTGCGGCGCCTGGTGGGCGCTCATCCGATGATCTTCCGCCCCCGAGGTGACACTCGCCGGCTCCCCCTTTTCGGCACCCCTCGTGGGCGGGACCAAGATCCCACCCCGGCCAAGCCAGTACCCCGAAGAAGGACAGGTCAGGCCGGGGTGGGTGCAAGTGCACTACGGCGCGGAGAACGGATCTCCGCACAGCAGATGCGCAAGGAGGACTACCCAGTGCAGAACCTCTACACCCTCCCCGCCGTCCCGGACGGCGAGTTCGAGAACTTCTGCGGCGGCAACCTCAACGGCGAGCACGAGTCGTGCATCGACGTAGCAGCGATCCCCGGCGCCGTGGAGGCGTTCGAGCTGCGTGACTCCAAGCCCGAGGGCGCCGGCCAGAGCATGCGCGTCACCGCGGACGAGGTCGACGACTTCGTCCTCGGCTGGGCCAAGAAGAGGGGCCTGGCGCTCTAAGCTGACGCCTCCCCATCCAGGACAAGACGGGCCGCCCTGCTCCGGCGGGGCGGCCCCGCACTTCCAGAAGGGCACAAATGAGCTGGTCAGGGCACTGGCACGGGTATGGACCGTGGATCGGACCATCGGTGGTGTACGGCAAGGAGGGAGGCCGGCGGCCTCCGCATCCCAACGGCCCGCCCTCGGTGCTGGACCCCGAGGACAAGAAGCAGCAGGCCGTCCTCGACCGGTACCGCGAAGCCGCCGCGGAGTTCGCGACGGGCAACGTGCCGCCCACCATGACCGGCTGGTGGCTGACCAAGAAGAACCAGGTCTCCGCCGATCGGACCTGGGCCGACATGGGTATCGCCATCGCGTGGCTGACCAAGCAGTACGAGGCGAACCCCCCGTTCGAACGGTCGGACGGCCTCCAGGCGTACAGCAGTCTCGAAGACAAGCTGGAGTACGCCACCGACGTGCTGCCCCGCGGTGTCGACGTGAGCTGGGTGTACTACCTGGCCTCGAAGAACCTGATCGCCTTCTCCGTCGTGTGTTGCCCGAACCGCTTCCACCCGGACATCCCCTGCCCGCTCCCGCCGTCGTAAGGAGTCGACGCCATGTCGCTGCGCCTCTTGCTGCCCGAGGAAGGCGTTACTGAACTGCTGGCCTCATGGCCTGATGAGCCACGCGTGTTCGAGCGTGGCACGCAGTCGCTCGATGCGACGGTCACCGCGGAGTCGATCCGCGGCTACCTCTACACGGGGTGTGTTCCGGCCAACGAGATCGCGGCCGTAAAGGCCCCCAATCCGTCGCTGAGTCAGAACGCGTACATGACGGACGGCCGGACGGACCGCGCGAAGCTCGCCAGGCTGTACGAGCGCGGGTACACGATCCGCCTCGGCAACCTGCAACGCGTCGTTCCGGCCTTGGCGCAGATCTCCGAGGCGATCCAGACGGAGACGGGCTACTCGAACTACATCCACGCCTTCCTGACCCCGCCCGGCGAGCAAGGGCTCCGCCACCACTGGGATCAGCAGATGGCGGTGATCGTCCAGGTCTCGGGTACGAAGCGGTGGCAGCTCTGGCGGCCTCCGGTTGAGGCACCCATGCGGGAGTACAACGAGAGCTTCCGTGTGTGGAAGGACGAGTACATACCGACGTGGGAAGCCGCCGGCCCGGATGTGGAGGTCGACCTCAAGGCCGGCCAGTCGCTCTTGCTGCCGCGCGGGTGGGTCCACAACCCGCACGTCGTGGATACCGAAGAGCACAGCATCCACCTGACGTTCGCGATCAGGGAGCGCACGAAGTTGTGGCTCGCGGAGAAGCTGCTCGCTGGTGCGATCTCGCAGGAGGAGTTCCGTCGCATCATCCTCCCCCGCCAGTTGGGCGGGGAGGGCCTGATGGAACAGCTCGGCGAAGCGCGTGAGGCGCTGGTGAAGTACGTGCAGGGTCTCGACCTGTCCGAGGTCGCTCCGACCGTCATCAAGGACGCCTTGACGGAGTTGGAGTACAAGACCTGAGTGAATGAATGATTGGCAGCCCCCTCCGAGACCCCGAGGGGGCTGCCGTGGTTCAGGCCGCGGAGGTGGGGTTGTCCTCGGTGGCGTCCTTCACGGTCTCGTTGACGGTCCGCTCGGCGACCTTGTCGACGCGCTTGGGGTTGTAGACCTCGGCCGTGTTGGTGACGGGCTCCGGAGAGTCCGGCGTGATGGCGACGGTGGTGACGGTCGTCGGGTTGAGCGGCGAAGCATGGCTCGGGTCCTCGACGGTCAGGACCATCTCGATGCCGTCCTTCGACTCGGGCTCTTCGTCGAAGGCCGCGAAGATGCCGAAGTGCTTGTGGCCCCCCTTCTTCGAGGGGTCGAGCACGGCGTGTACGACCAGGGTTCCGTCATCAGCGAGGAATGCCTCAACGGCATCGGGGTCGACGGCCCTCTTCTTCACGTCGTAAACGATGGGCTTGGCCCACTCCGGGATGTACTTGCTGGCGCCGGGGAGGTACTTGTCCACGGTGTCGCCGACGATCGAGTGACGCTCCTCGGGCTCTTCCGGGTCATCCGCTTTATCCGACTTGGGCTTGGCCCGGCGCCCCTTGGACTTCTTGTCGTCCTTCTTGTTCGGGATTCCGCGGCTCTGCGGTTCGTTCTCGCCGCGACGCTTCTTCGGAGCCGGGGGTTCTTCGGTGGGCCCAGGAGTTGCGTTCTTGTCGTGGTTCGTTCGAGGCAGCGGCATTGGGCCGTCCAGCTCGTTCTGGTCCTCGATCTCGTTCCCCGGTATCGGGGCGTGCTGCTGAGTGACAGAAGGACTGCCGGTAGCACTCGGTTTGGGCACCTGTTGCTCGGGGGCCGCCCGATCAGACATTCCTCCTGCTATCGCAATCGGTACGGCGGCGACGAGCATGGACCACCCGAGGACGGCACCGAGTGGGACGGTCTTTAGCACAGGCAGGCGCAACGCACTTCCCCCAAGAAGCGGAACGATTGGTTCGACCTTCATCCAAACATGCGTTCTAGGCGATCTTGGGGCGGGTACTGACTTACCGGTGCGTAGTGAACTCAAAGAACGAAAGCAACCCACAGACCTACTACTCGGGATAGTCGTAGGCATATAGCATCCCGTTGTGGATCTTGGTGAGTTCAAAGCGATAGGCCGTCAGAAGCCAGCCGTCCGCCCCATACCGGAGCCGGACACCGCGACGCGTTTCCTGGCCAACACGCTGGCCAACATCGCGGCATGGCGGGCGGCTGAGGGAGCCCAGAAGCCGGAGGCCGATGGGGCGGCCGAAGAGGTCGCGGTCCGCTTCACGCCCCGAGAGCTGGAGCATCTGTCGCGGGTGCTGGCCGACGATGCCAGCCCCGCTTCCATGGCCCTGCTACATGCTCTGACCAGCGAAGATGACGAGCGTCTGGGGGATGTCTCCACTGGTGAGTGGATGCCCCTGAAGCCCAGTGATGTACTGTCGGAGCAACATTCGTGGCCCCCGTCCTCATGGGGCTCGACCCCAACCTGGCGATCATGATGTCCGGCGTCGCCACGGTCATCTTCCTGCTCGCGACCCGCGGCACCGTCCCGTCGTACCTCGGCTGTTCGCTGTCGTTCGTCGGTGTGGCCGCCGTGGTCCGGGCGCAGGGCGGTTCGAGTGCGACGGTCACGGGTGCCGTCTTCGTGGTCGGCGCGGCGCTGTTCCTCGCGGGCCTCGCGGTGCGGAAGTTCGGGGCGCGGATCATCCACGCCGCGATGCCGCCCATCGTCACGGGCGCCGTCGTGATGCTGATCGGCTTCAACCTGGCGCCGGTCACGGCCACCACGTACTGGCCGCAGGACCAGTGGACCGCGCTGCTCGTGATGCTGTTCACGGGTCTGGCCGTGGTCTGTCTGCGCGGCTTCTGGTCCCGGATCGCGATCTTCCTCGGCCTGATCTTCGGGTACGGGATCTCCTGGCTCTTCGACCGCGTCTTCGGCAAGATCCACTCGCCCGCGGGCGGCGCCGAGGCCGTCGACCACTGGCGGCTCGACCTGTCCGGCGTCGGCAAGGCCGACTGGATCGGGCTCCCCTCCTTCCACGCGCCGAGCTTCGAGTGGTCCGCGATCCTCGTCGCGCTGCCTGTCGTCATCGCCCTGATCGCCGAGAACGCCGGGCACGTGAAGGCCGTCGGCGAGATGACCGGCGACGACCTGGACGACAAGCTGGGCACGGCGATCTCCGCGGACGGCGCCGCCTCGATGCTCTCCACCGCGGTCGGCGGGCCGCCCAACACCACGTACTCCGAGAACATCGGCGTGATGGCCGCGACCCGCGTCTACTCCACGGCCGCGTACTGGGCCGCCGCCGGATTCGCCCTGCTCTTCGGCCTGTGCCCCAAGTTCGGCGCGGTCGTGGCGGCCATCCCGGGCGGCGTGCTCGGCGGCATCACCGTGATCCTGTACGGGATGATCGGCCTGCTCGGCGCGCAGATCTGGATCAACGCCAAGGTGGACCTGCGCAATCCGCTGAACCTCGTACCGGCGGCCGCGGGCATCATCATCGGGGTCGGCAACGTGTCGATGAAGTTCACCGACACGTTCGAGCTGAGCGGGATCGCTCTCGGCACGATCGTCGTCATCACCGGCTACCACGCCCTGCGCGCCATGGCCCCCGCCCACCTCAAGACGCAGGAGCCACTGCTCGACGAGGGCACCTCGCGCTACGACGCCAAGGACTGAGGGCCGGTCGTTCCCCCGTTTCGGGGATGCTCGCGGCTCGGTCGGCCGCCGTTCCGGCTCGGCCTGTCACGCTGCGTGGATGGCGGATTCGGGACAGATCGGGACCGGGACGGTCGAGGCGGATACGGTCCGTGCACGGATGCGTGCCGTGGGCGCGAACTGGCCGCGCTCAGACGGTCTGGCGGTGTTCCACCGCATGCACCTCGCGGTGGCCGAGGCATCCGGCGCCGCCGAGCCCGCGCCACTCGAATTCCGGCTCGCCGAGCGGTACTTCGCGGCGCTCGACGCGGTCCGCCACGGCCACCGCGCCCCGGCGGCCTGGCGCCCGCTGTTCCAGTACCGGCACCACCCCGGCGTACGGCCGCTGCAGTTCGCGCTCGCGGGCCTCAACGCGCACATCGGGTACGACCTGGTGCTCGCCGTGGTCGACACCTGCCACGGGTCGGGCTGTGAACCGGCCGCCGTGGAGGGCGAGTTCGACCGCCTCGGGGACCGCCTGGCCGCCCTGGAGGAGCGGATCGTCGAGGACCTCGCACCGGACCCCGAGCTGCTGCAGATCGCCGACCCGCTGACGCACCTGCTCGGCGGCTGGAACCTGGAGCGGGCCAGGGACGCGGCCTGGTCGGCGGCGCGGGTGCTCTGCGGGCTGCGCGAACTCCCCGACCTCGCCGAGGAGTTCAGGCGGCGCACGGACGCCGGGGCGGGCCTCGTCGGCCACTGCCTGCTGACCCCCTGGCGCCGGCCGCCCGGGACGCGTTAGCTGTACAGGACACCGGCCGCCCGCCGGGGCCGGCCGGTCCGGGACGCACAGGAGGCGCAGCACATGGTGACCAGGCTGGGACTCGGCCTTCCCCAGATGAAGCAGTACGACATCGGACGCGACATCCCCGCGGTGGCGAAGGCCGCCGAGGAGATCGGGTACGAGAGCCTGTGGGTCTTCGAGCGGGTGCTGTTCCCGACACCCGCGACGCAGGGCCTGTACGGCGTCGAGGGCCTGCCGTGGCCCGAGCGGTACCGCTCGGTGGCCGACCCGCTGGTCTCCCTGACGCTCGCCGCCGCGGCCACCGAACGGGCCCGGCTCGGCACCAGCGTCCTGGTCGCGCCGCTGCACATCCCCTTCGAACTCGCCCGCGCGCTGGCCACGTTGGACGCGGCGAGCGGCGGCCGTGTCGTCGCCGGGCTCGGCACCGGCTGGTCGCACGACGAGTACGCGGCGCAGGGCCTGGCCCCCTTCGAGCGGCGCGGCGCCGTACTCGACGAGACGCTCGACGTGTGCCGCGCCGTCTGGGGCCCCGACCCGGTCGCGTACGAGGGCGAGTGGACGCGGATCGCCCCGGCCGCGGTCGGCCCCAAGCCGGCCCGCCCGATCCCCGTCCATCTGCCCGCGAACGGGCCGCGCGCCGCGCGCCGCCTGGTCGAGCGGGCCGACGGCTGGATGCCGGTCGCGCTCGGCGCCCGCCAACTGACCGATTCCTGGAAGCAGTTGCAGGACCTGGCCGCCACGACCGGCCGCGAGCGCCCGATCGCGGCGACGGTGCGGGTGAACGCGACGTACAGCCCACGGCCGTACGAGGGCGAGGGGCGGCGGCCGTTCCAGGGCAGCGTCGAGCAGATCGTCGAGGACCTGGCCGACCATGTGGAGGCCACCGGGATCGAGGAGTTCTTCCTCGAACTGCAGGGCCGGACCCGGGACGCGCAGGAGCTGACGGACGTCGCGGCGGCGGTGTACGAGGCGGCGCGGGAGGCGGGCGTCTGACACCGGGGGAGGGACGGAACCGCCCGCCCCTCCCCCCTCGGGGTCAGTCCTCCGGCAGCTCGACCGGCGCGATCTCCTCGTACAGGTCACCCGGACCGGGGTTGGACGCGTCCGTCGTACCGCCGAACTGGTGCATGACACCCCACACGGCGTTCAGCGCGGTCTGCACGGCACCCTCGGCCCAGCCGGCCGTCCAGGAGATGTCGTCACCGGCGAGGTAGATGCCGCGCTTGTCCTCGGGCAGGCCGTCCTGCATGAAGTGGGTGAACAGGCGGCGCTGGTAGCGGTAGTGGCCGGGCAGGTTGGCCTTGAACGCGCCCATGAAGTACGGCTCGTTCTCCCAGGACACGGTCACCGGGTTGCCGATGATGTGCCGCCGGATGTCGACCTTCGGGTAGATCTCGCCGAGCGACTTCAGCATGACCTCCATCCGCTCGTTCGCGGACAGCGGCAGCCACTTCAGGCTGTCGTCGCACCAGGTGTACGAGAGGCAGATGACGGCGGGCTTGTCCGGACCGTCGTCGAGCAGGTAGGTGCCGCGCGTCATCCGGTCGGTGAGCGTCATCGACATGACGTCACGCCCGGTGACCTCGTCCTTGTCGAGCCAGAACGGCCGGTCGACGGGCACGAAGAGCTTGGAGCTCTCCATGTAGTGGGTGCGCTCGATGGCGGTCCAGTGGTCGATCGGGAAGAGCGTGTCGTCGCACTCGATCTTGGAGAGCAGCATCCAGGACTGGGCGGTGAAGATCGCGGCACGGTACGTACGGATGTCGCCGCTCGCGTCCGTGACGGTGATGCGGTTGCCCGCGGTGCGGTCGAGGCGGGTGACGGCCGGGCGCGGGGTGCCGTCGTGCAGGGAGGAGAGCGAGGTCCCCTGGGCCCAGTGCACGATCTTCTCCGGCTCGCGCTCCCAGAGCCGGAGCGGGAGCTGCTGGCTGCCGCCCTCGATGCCGCGGTGGTGGTCGTCGGCCTCGGTGTAGACGACCCGCAGGATCTCCAGGATGGAGTTGGGGAAGTCGGTGTCCCAGCCGCCCGTGCCGAAGCCGACCTGGCCGAAGATCTCCCGGTGCCGGAAGGACTTGAACGCCTCGGACTCGCAGAGGAAGCCGTAGAACGTCTGGTTGTCCAGCTTCTCCACGAGCCGCGACCAGATCTCCCGGATCCGCGGCACGTCCCGCTCGCGCAGCGCCTGGTTCATGTCGGAGAAGTCGGCGCCCTCCTCCAGGCAGGCGTTCCAGGCGTGCATGACGTCCCGGTAGACCTGCGGCAGGTCGTCCACGGTCTCCGCGTAGTGCGACTCGCCCTTGAGGTCGACGACGGTCGACGGGGTGTCCGGGGCGAGCGGGTTGGGGAACGGCCGCGTCTCCAGGCCCACCAGGTCGATGTAGTGCTGCAGCGCCGTGGAGGACGGCGGGAAGCGCATGGCGCCCATCTCGGCGGTGAGTTCGGTGTCCGTACCGGGGAAGCCGACCGTGCGCAGCCGCCCACCGATCTGGTCCGCCTCGTACACGACGGGCTTGAGGCCCATCTTCATCAGCTCGTACGCGGCGACGACGCCGGAGAGCCCGCCGCCGATGACGGCGACCTCCTGGCCGTGCTCGGTCGCGGGTATCTGCCCGAGCCCGGCCGGGTGCGCGAGGAAGTCGTCGTACGCGTACGGGAAGTCCGGCCCGAACATGGTGATCGGCGGCTGCGCGTCGGTGTGCTGGACGGCGTTGGGCACCGTGGACGTCATGGGGTGAGGACTCCTTGCGCGGAACGGGGTGTTGAAGGGGTGAAGGGGGAGGCTCAGGCCTGGGCCAGGGGCGCGTACAGACCGGGGCGGCGGTCCCGCAGATACGGGTTGCCGGTGCGGGACTCGGCGAGGAACGCGGGGTCGACGTCAGCGATGACGAGTTCCTCGCCGCGCCCGGCCCGCGCCCTGGCGATGCCGTCGGGACCGGCGAGCACGGAGAGCCCGACGAACTCGAACTCCCCTTCCTCGCCTGCCCTGTTGACGTACGCGACGTACATCTGGCTCTCGAAGGCGCGCACCGGCACGAGGGACTCGGCGACGAACTGGAACGGGTGCATCTGCGCGGTCGGCACGAGCAGCAGATCGGTCCCGGCGAGGGCGTGCGCCCGTACGTTCTCCGGGAACTCCACGTCGTAGCAGATCAGCGCGCCGATGCGGAGGCCGCCGAGTTCGGCCTGGACGACGGGGGTGTCTCCGGGCGTGAAGTGCTCCTGCTCGAAGCAGCCGAAGAGGTGGGTCTTGCGGTAGTTGAGCAGGGGTGTGCCGTCGGGGCCGATGGCCTGCGCGGAGTTGAACACGCGCTGCCCGTCGCGCTCCGGGTACCCGTAGAAGACGGCGAGGCCGTGGCGGGCGGCGATCTTCGCGACGGCCTCGGCGGACGGGCCGTCGGCGGGCTCGGCGAGACGGGGGACGTCGGCGCCGATCGCGTACCCGGTCAGATACATCTCGGGCGCGACCAGAAGCCCCGCCCCCGCGTCGGCGGCCCGCCCGGCGGCCTCGTCGAGCACGCGCAGATTCCACGCGACGTCACCGGGCCGTCCAGAACTCTGAAGCAGGGCGGAACGCAGCGGCGACGACATGGGCAGACCTCGGCGGTACAGGGGTTTGCGGGGACGCAATGACGGTACGGGGGCCGGGGTTGCACGGACAAGGCGTGTCCGTTGCGCGCATTTGGGTGATGTGTTGCGCGTGGGGGTACGGGGGCGGCGATTCGTTGCGCGCGCTGTTCCCCTAACGCCGGAGGGGCTGAAATATCAGCCCCTCCGGCGTTTGAGGAGCGGGGTCTGGGGCGGAGCCCCAGTTCGGGAAGGGGCGGGGCGGGGAAAGAGAAAAGCCCCCGTCCCCACCGGGAGCAACCCGGCAGGGGCGAGGGGCCCCGGGGGCCTAAGCAGGCGCCCCCGAAGAAAACCTCCGCATCAGCGGCGAAAGCACCAGCACAGACTTCGTACGCTCCACGAAGTGCTCCCCGGCGATCCGCTCAAGCACCCGCTCGAAGTGCCGCATGTCGGAGGCGAAGACCTGGACGAGCGCGTCCGCCTCACCGGTGACGGTGGAGGCGGCCGCGACCTCCGGGTACCGCTCGAGGCCCCGCTTGATGGCCTCGGGCGAAGTGTTCCGCCGGCAGTAGATCTCGATGAACCCCTCGGTCTCCCAGCCGAGCGCCGCCGGGTCCACCCGGACCGTGAAGCCGGTGATGGCCCCGGTCGCGCGGAGCCGGTCCACACGGCGCTTCACCGCAGGCGCGGACAGGCCGACGATCTGGCCGATGTCCGCGAAGGAGCGGCGGGCGTCCTCGGCGAGGGCGTGCACGATACGTTCGTCGAGTTCGTTCAGCACGGCGGGCGGTTCACTTCTCTTGACCTGATTCCGGACCTGATTCCTTGGTGAGCGCGACGGCCGCGTCGGCCCCCTGCGTCTGCAGCCGGGAGCGGCGCTGACCGTACCCGAAGTAGATCACGAGGCCGACGGCCATCCACACGCCGAAGACGGTCCAGGTGATCGCGTCGAGGCTGAACATCATCCACACGCAGAAGCCGAAGCCCACCAGCGGGAAGAGCGGCGACAGCGGCACCCGGAAGGTCCGCTTCATCTCCGGGCGGCTGCGGCGAAGCACGATGACGGCCACGTTGACCAGCGCGAACGCGAAGAGCGTGCCGATGCTGGTGGCGTCGGCGAGCTGGCCGAGCGGGATCGCCGCGGCGAGCACACCGCAGAACAGCGAGACGATCACGGTGTTCACGCGCGGCGTGCCGGTGCGCGGGTTGACCTTGGCGAACGCCTTCGGCACAAGGCCGTCGCGGGACATCGCGAAGAGGATGCGGGTCTGGCCGTAGAGGACGACGAGCACGACGCTCGCGATGGCGATGACGGCACCCGCGGCGAGCACGGTGCCCCAGAAGGGCTGGCCGGTGACGTCCTTCATGATCCCGGCGAGCGTGGCCTCGGAGTCGGTGAAGCCCTGCCAGGGGCGGGCGCCGACCGCGACGGCGGCGACGAGGACGTACAGCGCGGTGACGATGACGAGCGAGAGCATGATCGCGCGCGGCAGGTCCCGCTGCGGGTCCTTGGCCTCCTCACCGGCGGTGGACGCGGCGTCGAAGCCGATGTACGAGAAGAACAGGGTGGCGCCCGCGGCGCTGACACCGGCCATGCCGAGCGGCATGAAGTCGGCGTAGTTGCCCGACTTGAAGCCCTGGATGCCGATCGCGCAGAACAGCAGCAGCGCGGCGATCTTCACGGCGACCATGATCGTGTTGGCGCGCGCCGACTCCTTGGCGCCGCCGAGCAGGAACACCATCGCGAGCAGCACGACGATCAGCGCGGGCAGGTTGAAGATCCCGCCGTCGCCGGGCGGCGCGGAGAGCACGTCCGGAATGGTCACGCCGATGGTGCCGGCGAGGAGTTCGTTGAGGTACTCGCCCCAGCCGACGGCGACAGCCGCGACGGAGACGCCGTACTCCAGGACCAGACACCAGCCGCAGACCCAGGCGACGAGCTCACCCATCGTTGCGTACGCATACGAGTAGGAGGAGCCGGAGACGGGGATCGTGCCCGCCAGTTCCGCGTACGAGAGGGCGGAGAAGAGGGCCGTGAGGCCGGCGATCACGAAGGAGAGCGTGACGGCTGGTCCGGCCTTCGGCACGGCCTCGCCGAGGACGACGAAGATGCCGGTGCCGAGGGTCGCGCCGATGCTGATCATCGTCAGCTGCCACATGGACAGCGAGCGCCGCAGCGTGCCGCCCTCGCCCTTGCCACCCTCGGCGACCAGCAGTTCCACGGGCTTGCGGCGCATCAGCCGGCCGAGGCCGCTCGGCTGCTGCGGGTCACGCGTCGGCGGGGCGGCGCCTTGGTCGAGCACGGAGGGCTCCTTCATCGCTGCGGGCTTGACGGCAGCGACCGCGGCGGCACCCGTCGAAGGGCGACCACCGAGCAGGCGGTCACCGCCAGACGAAGTACAGCGCATGACATTAGGGCGCGCGGCTTCACTTGCGTAATGAAGCAACCTTGCGCATTCGGGCAAGATCCTTGCGTACCCCCGGAAAATACGGGAGTTCGTTGCACATCCGCTTTCGATCACTGTACGAACGTGGCCAATGCCACATCCCGGACGCGGTTCTGCCAGGTCAGGAACGGGTCAGGAACGGTCCGGAACACGCGACGGCCCCGGCCGTCCGGAGACGATCGGGGCCGCGCGGAAGCCGTTCTACGAGGTCACTGCCAGCTGGCGTGCAGCGGCTTGCCCTCCGCGTATCCGGCGGCGGACTGGATGCCGATGACGGCCTTCTCCTCGAACTCGGCGAGCGAGCCCGCGCCCGCGTACGTGCAGGAGGAGCGGACGCCCGCGATGATCGAGTCGATCAGGTCCTCGACGCCGGGGCGGGCCGGGTCGAGGAACATCCGCGAGGTCGAGATGCCCTCCTCGAAGAGCGCCTTGCGGGCCCGGTCGTACGACGACTCGTCGCTGGTGCGGTTGCGCACGGCGCGGGCCGAGGCCATGCCGAAGGACTCCTTGTACTGCCGCCCGTTGGCGTCCTGCTGGAGGTCGCCCGGCGACTCGTACGTCCCGGCGAACCAGGAGCCGATCATGACGTTGGACGCGCCGGCGGCGAGCGCCATGGCGACATCGCGCGGGTGCCGGACACCGCCGTCGGCCCAGACGTGCTTGCCGTACTTCCTCGCCTCGGCGGCGCACTCCAGGACGGCGGAGAACTGCGGGCGGCCGACGCCGGTCATCATGCGCGTGGTGCACATGGCGCCGGGGCCCACGCCGACCTTGATGATGTCGGCGCCCGCGTCGATGAGGTCCTTGACGCCCTCGGCGGCGACGATGTTGCCCGCGACGATCGGGACCTGCGGGTCGAGCGCGCGCACCTTACGGATGGCCTCGATCATCGACTCCTGGTGGCCGTGCGCGGTGTCGATGACGAGCGTGTCCACACCGGCGTCGATCAGCTGCTGCGCCTTGCCGGCCACGTCGCCGTTGATGCCGACGGCGGCCGCGATGCGCAGCTTGCCCTTGGCGTCCACGGCCGGGGTGTAGAGCGTGGCCCGCAGGGCGCCCTTGCGGGTGAGGATGCCGACGAGGCGGCCGTCCTTGTCCACGGCGGGGGCGACCTTGCGGTGCCCGGCGTCCAGCTTGTTGAAAGCCTCGCGCGGGTCGATGTCGGCGTCGATGAGCAGCAGCTCCCTCGACATGACCTCGGAGAGCTGGGTGAAGCGGTCCACGCCGCTCAGGTCGTGCTCGGTGACGACGCCGATCGGCCGCCGCTCGCCGTCGACGACGACTCCGGCGCCGTGCGCGCGCTTGTGCAGGAGCGACCACGCGTCCGCGACGGTCTGCGACGGGGCGAGCGTGATGGGGGTGTCGAGGACGTGGTGCCGGGTCTTGACCCAGGAGATGACCTCGGTGACGACCTCGATCGGGATGTCCTGGGGGATGACGACGAGTCCGCCGCGGCGGGCCACGGTCTCGGCCATGCGCCGCCCGGCGATCGCGGTCATGTTGGCGACGACCAGCGGGATCGTGGTGCCCGTTCCGTCCGGGGCGGAGAGGTCCACACCCTGGCGGGAGCCGACGGCGGAGCGGCTCGGCACCATGAACACATCGTCGTACGTGAGGTCGTACGGCGGCTTGATGTCATTGAGGAAACGCACGTGCAGAACATCCAGTCGTTCGGAGGTGACCCTCGGGCAGGTCAGCCGAGGAAACGCACGTACTTCATTCTCCCATGACGAAGGGTCGCCGCCCTCCGGACAGATCCTCCAGGGCACGGCGGAACCGGTGGTCGGAACCTCCAAGCGGCCCTGGCCATGGGGGCGTCAGTTCACGGCCCGGTCGAGGGCGAGCAGGACGCTCAGGCGTTCGCCGGAGGACTCCGCGAGCACGTCCTGCGCGACGGCCCACTCCTCGGGCCGTGTGGTCGCGTACTCCTGCCAGCCCCGCACCACGAGCATGGTGCCGCGCGGCAGTTCGGTCAGGGAGTCGGCGAGCGCGTCCCAGTTGCGCCCGAACCAGTGCGGCAGGTCCAGGTCGCGGGCGCAGCGCTCCATGAACGCGGCCTTGTCGGTGACACCGCCGAGGGTGAGGACGACGGCGGGCAGTTCGGCCGCACGGACGGCGCCGAGCAGGGCGGCGAGGGGGCCGGGGGTGTGCTCCGTCATCGCAGGACCGCCTTGAAGGTCTGGTAGTGGTCGTCGGTGGAGTAGATCTCGCGGTCCCTGCCGGTGACCAGCCGCCGGGCACCGCGGTCGCCTTCGCCGGGGGTGCGGACCGTGTACTCGCGGCCGATGCTGCCACAAGCACCGGGGCGGCGCCCAGGCCGACGGTGCGGGACGCCCACTCCTACGCGACGATGAACCCATGCTGCTCGCCGAACTGGCCAGGACCTCGCGGGAGCTGGCCGCGACCACCTCGCGCTCCCGGAAGCGGGAGCTGCTCGCCGAGTTGTTCGCCGCGATGACGCCGGACGAGGCACCGCTGGTCGTCAGCTATCTGTCGGGGCGGCTTCCGCAGCGCCGGATCGGGGTCGGCTGGGCAGCGTTCAAGGAGCCGCCGCCCCCGGCCGCGACGCCGACGATCGGCGTACGGGAACTGCACGAGACCTTCGACCGGATCGCCGCTGTCGCGGGCAAGGGCGCCCAGGGCGAGCGCAAACGCCTGGTGCACGAACTGCTCGCGGCGGCCACGGAGGACGAACAGCGGTTCCTCTTCGGCCTGTTGGGCGGCGAGCTGCGGCAGGGCGCCCTGGACGCGCTCGCCGTGGAGGGCCTGGCGGCGGCGACGGGCGTGGCGGCGGAGGCGGTGCGCCGGGCGGTGATGCTCGCGGGCCGGCTCGACGTGGTGGCCCGCGCCCTGGTCGCCGACGGGGCCGCGGCGCTCGACACGTTCCGCCTGGACGTGGGCCGTCCGGTGCTGCCCATGCTCGCGAAGACGGCGCAGGACGTGGACGAGGCCCTGGACGTGCTCGGCCCGTGCGCGGTCGAGGAGAAGCTGGACGGCATCCGGGTGCAGGTGCACCGCGACGGCGACGACGTACGGATCTTCACGCGCACCCTGGACGAGATCACCACCCGACTGCCCGAAGTCATCGCCTCCGCACGGGAGTTGGCGTCCACGCGGGCCGTGCTCGACGGGGAGGTGATCGCGTGGGACGGGTCGGGGCGGCCGCGCTCGTTCCAGGACATCGCGGGTCGCGTCGGCTCCCGCCTCGACGTCGAGGGCGCGCAGGCCTCGCTCCCGCTGTACCCGGTCTTCTTCGACCTGCTCGCCGTGGACGGCCGCGACCTGCTCGACCTGCCTGCCCGCGAGCGGCACGCCGAGCTGGCCCGGATCACGCCCGAGCCGCGCCGGGTGCGCCGCTTCGTGGTCGAGGACCCGGCGGATGCCGAACTCCGCGCCGGGGCAAGGGAGTTCGCCGAGCAGGCGGTGGCGCGCGGGCACGAGGGCGTGGTCGTCAAGGGCCTGGACGCCCCGTACAGCGCGGGCCGCAGGGGTGCCTCGTGGGTCAAGGTGAAGCCGGTGCACACCCTCGACCTGGTGGTGCTCGCGGCGGAGTGGGGCCACGGCCGGCGCACGGGCAAGCTGTCGAACCTGCATCTGGGGGCGCGGCGGGCGGACGGCACGTTCGCGATGCTCGGCAAGACCTTCAAGGGCCTGACCGACGCCCTCCTCGACTGGCAGACCCGCCGCCTCCAGGAGATCGCCGTGCCCCCTCAGGACGACTGGGTCGTACGTGTGCGCCCCGAGCTGGTCGTGGAGGTGGCCTTCGACGGGGTGCAGCGGTCCTCCCGGTACCCGGAGGGCGTGACCCTGCGCTTCGCCCGGGTGGTCCGCTACCGCGAGGACAAGCAGGCGGCGGAGGCGGACACCGTGGCGACGGTCGTCGGCCTGCTGCGCTGACCGGGTCGGCCGACGTGCCGCGCGCCCCCGGGCGGGGTACCGCGTACCCCATGGACAGCTCACCGGAGACCCACGACCACCACACCTCCACCGACCCCCTGGTCACCCGGCTCACCGCGCACGGGGTCCACGGCGTGGCCCTGACCTGGGTCGACAACGCGGGCCTCACCCGCGTCAAGACCGTCCCCCTCGCCCGGCTCGCGGACGCCGCCGAACGGGGCGTCGGCATGTCACCCGTCTTCGACATCTATCTGATCGACGACTCCCTGACCTCCAGCCGGCACACCGGAGGCCCCGACGGCGACCTGCGCCTCGTCCCCGACCTCGACCGGCTCACCGCCCTTGCGGCACAGCCCGGTTGGGCCTGGGCCCCCGTCGACCGATTCGACCAGCGGGGCGGCCGCTACCCGGGCTGCCAGCGCCACTTCGCCCGCCGCATGACCGACCGGGCCGCCGAGCACGGACTGCTCCTGCGGATGGGCTTCGAGACGGAGTGGGTCGTCACCCGGGACGGCACTCCGGCCGCGACCGGTCCCGCGTACGGGATGACGCGCATGGTGGAGCTGTCCGCCTACACCGACGACCTGCTGACCGCACTCGCCGCGCAGGGCCTGGACGTGACGCAGCTCCATCCCGAGTACGCGCCGGGCCAGTTCGAGGTGTCCGTGGCGCCGACCGACCCGGTGGGCGCGGCGGACGAGGCGGTCCTGGTGCGGGAGACGGTGCGCGCGGTGTCCCTGGCGCACGGTCTGACGCCCGCGTTCGGCCCGGCCGTGACGCCCGGCGCCGTGGGCAACGGACGGCATCTGCACCTCAGCCTGTGGGAAGGGGAGCGGAATCTGTGCGCGGACGGCGACGGCCCGTTCGGCATGACCGGGCGGGCGGAGTCCTTCCTCGCCGGGATCCTCACCGACCTGCCCGCGCTCCTCGCCGTCGGCGCCCCCTCCCCCGCGAGCCATCTCCGCCTGGAACCCTCGCGCTGGGCCGGCGCGTTCCAGTGCTGGGGCCTGGAGAACCGGGAGGCCGCGCTCCGTTTCATCACCGGCGCCCCGGACGACCCGGCCGCCGCGAACGCCGAGGTCAAGTGCTTCGATCCGGCGGCCAATCCGTATCTGGTGGTCGGCTCGGTGATCGCCGCGGGCCTGGCCGCCCTGGACTCGGGCGCCGCGCTGCCGGAGCCGGTCGCGGGCGACCCGGTGCACCAGGACCAGCCGCGTCTGCCCACCTCCGTGCCGCAGTCCCTGGACCTCTTCCTACGCTCGGCGGTGCTGCGCGAGGCGATGGGCGACGAGCTGTTCGAGGCGTTCGCGGCGGTACGCGCGGCGGAGGCCCAGCTGTTCGCCGCGCACTCCCCCGAGGAGCTGGCCGCCGCGACCCGGGAGCGCTACTGATGCCGGACGAGCCGCTCCCGCTGGTCGACCACCACTGCCACGGCGTGCTCCGCTCCCCCGCCGACCGTCCGGCCTTCGAGTCGCTGCTCACCGAGTCCGACGTCCCCGCCGCGCCGGGCACGACGTTCTTCGACTCCCAACTCGGTTTCGCCGTACGGAGGTTGTGCCCGCCGCTGCTCGACCTGCCCGCGCACTGCCCGCCCGAGGAGTACCTCGCCCGGCGCCGGGAGCTCGGGGTGCGGGAGGTCGGCGAGCGGCTGGTGCGCGCCGCCGGGATCGGGGAGTTCCTTCTCGACACGGGCCTGCCGGGTGACCTGACGGGACCCGCGGAGCTCGCGGCCCTCGGCGGCGGCACGGCCCGCGAGATCGTCCGCCTGGAGACCCTCGCGGAGCGGGTGGCGGACACGTCCGAGGACGCCGAGGGATTCCTGGCCGCACTCGACGACGCCATCCGTACGGTGTCCGGCACGGCCGCGGGCTTCAAGTCGGTCGCCGCGTACCGCCACGGCCTGCGCCTCGACCCCGCCGAGCCGGGCCATGAGCAGGCTCTGCGGGCGGCCGAGGCCTGGCTCGACGGACGCACCCCCGGCACCCGGCTCACCGACCCGACGCTGCACCGCCTGCTGATCTGGTCGGCCGCACGCACCGGCCTGCCGCTCCAGCTGCACACCGGCTTCGGCGACCCCGACCTGCGCCTCCAGGACGCCGACCCGCTGCTCCTGAGCGACCTGCTGCACGCCCTGCGCCCCACCGGCTGCGCGGTCGCCCTCCTGCACGGCTATCCGTTCCACCGCGCCGCCGGGTACCTGGCGCACGTCCACCCGCATGTGTACGCGGACGTCGGCCTCTCCCTCACGTACACCGGCACGCGCGCGGCCGCCGTGCTCGCCGAGCTCCTGGAACTCACCCCGTTCGGCAAGCTCCTGTTCTCGACGGACGCCTACGGCCTGCCCGAGCTGTACGTGGTGGGCGCCCAGCTCTTCCGCGAGGCGCTCGACGCCCTCACGGAGGGCTGGGTGGCGGCGGGCGCCTGGTCGCGCGCGGACGCACACCGGGTGGCGCGCCTGATCGGCACGGAGAACGCCGGCCGCGTCTACGGCCCGCACGGCCAGGGCGCCGCGCGAGCCGGTTGAGCGGTCGTACGGGGCTGCCGGGAGCCCTCGTACGGGAAAAGGTTCCTGCTGGTGGTCCTCGCCGCAGCCCTTGCCGGGTCAGGCGCCGTCGGGGTCGGCCCGGTCCAGGGCCGGGCGCGGGGCCGGGCCCGCCTCCAGGAGCTGGTCCGCGGCCGCCGTGTCGGTGACCAGGCTGGTCACCAGGCCGGAACGCAGCACCGCGTCGATCGCCGCGGCCTTGCGCTGCCCGCCCGCGATCGCCACGACCTCGGGGATACGCCGCAGCCGGTCGGCCTCGACGGTGATGCAGCGCTCGCCCAGGTCACGCCCGACCCGGCGCCCCTCGGCGTCGAAGAGGTGCGCGGACATCTCGGCGGCGACGCCGAGCGAGGCGTAGTGCGCGCGCTCCTCGTCGGTGAGCATGTCGTGCACGGTCGAGATGCCGGGCTCCCAGGAGCCGATGGACACCGCGGCGACGGTGACCTTGTCGAAGTACTCGAAGGCGCGGGCGATCCCGGTCTGGTTGCGCAGCGCGGCCGCGGTCGCCGAGTCCGGCAGCAGCATCGGGGCGTAGATCGGGTGCGCCTCGCCGCCGGAGACCTGCGCGGCCCGGCGGACCGCCTCCACGGAGCCGCGTTCGGCGGTGCCCGCGTCGTACACCCCGGTCAGCTGCACCACCGTGCACGGCGGCAGCCGGTCGAGGGCGGCCGCCATGTGAATGGTGGAGCGGCCCCAGGCGAGGCCGAGCACATCTCCCTCGGCGACCAGCTCGCCGAGCAGGTCGGCGGCGACCTCGCCGAGGTTCTCCGGGTCGGGCGACTCCTCGACGGCCTGCGCCGGGGACTCCACGACGACTGCGTGGCGCAGGCCGTAGCGGGCCCGCAGCCGGTCGGAGCGCTCGGCATCCAACTCGGCGGGTACGCGGATCTCGATCCGTACGAGATCCCGCTCGAGGGCGGTCTCCAGGACCCTCGCGACCTTGAAGCGGCTGACGCCGAACTCCTCCGCGATCTGGATCTTGGACTTGCCCTCGAGATAGAAGCGGCGGGCCATGGCCGCCGCCTGCACCAGCTCAGCGGGTCCCATCCGCAGGGCCGGCCTCCCCGCTGACATGCCAGTCACGGCGCTCTCCTCACTGCTGTTCACAAGCTCTGCCGCGTACGGTCCCGGCCGGTCGCCCGGCCTCCGTACCCAGTCTGCTGCTCACATGCTGTTGTTCCACACGGCTGCGTTCACAAGTTCACTCATCGGCTTTCCGCTCATCCTTGCAGATGCGGCGACACTTGATCAGTCCTGCCGGTCGCCGTTCATCTGCCGGTGGCACACAGGTCGCCGAGTCGGTCACCCGTGATGGTTCAGTGGGCGCAGGCCCAGGCTGCGGACGCGGTCGCGCCCTCGGCCTTCGCGCGCAGGGCCTGCACGGCGGCGGCCGGGTCCTCCTTGCCGTACACGGCGGAGCCGGCCACGAAGACATCGGCGCCCGCTTCCGCGCACCGCTCGATCGTCGACTCCGAGACACCGCCGTCGACCTGCAGCCACAGCTCGAGGCCGTGCTTGGAGATCAGCTCACGGGTCCTGCGGATCTTCGGCAGCATGATGTCCAGGAAGGCCTGACCTCCGAAGCCGGGCTCCACGGTCATGATCAGCAGCATGTCCAGCTCGGGCAGCAGATCCTCGTACGGCTCGATCGGCGTCGCCGGCTTCAGCGCCATGGAGGCACGGGCGCCCTTGGCCCGGATCTCCCGCGCGAGCCGCACGGGCGCGGCAGCGGCCTCGACGTGGAAGGTCACCGACCCGGCCCCGGCCTCCACGTACTGCGGGGCCCAGCGGTCCGGGTCCTCGATCATCAGGTGGCAGTCGAGCGGCGTGCTCGTGGCCTTGCTCAGCGACTCCACGATCGGCACGCCGAGCGTCAGGTTCGGCACGAAGTGGTTGTCCATCACGTCGACGTGAAGCCAGTCGGCCCCGCGAACGGCCTCGGCCTCTTCGGCGAGGCGGGCGAAGTCCGCGGACAGGATGCTGGGATTGATCTGAGCTGCCATGCCCCCAAGCCTGCCATGCCCAGCGCGGATTGCTGTCGGTGTACTGTGCATCGGCTCCTGGCCCGGAGCTGTCGTACGCCCCCGCCCACCCCTGAGAGGGGCAGCGGCGGCCGGTACGTCCCGAGCGCGGGCCGGAGCGCCCAAGTGCCCCCGCGCTTCGGGCAGATGCGTGCGCCCCCTTCCGTGCCCCGTCCGCCTGCGGATCCGCCCATGCACGCCTTGTAGGCTCGCGGGTGATCGGGGCGGTGGTCCAGCGGGGCCCGCCCATGGCTCGGGGGACGCGAACAGGGAACGTGAAGGGTGGAGCTCATGTTGATGCTCATTATCGGAGTGGGGGCCGTCTTGGTCCTGGGCGCCGCGGTGGTGGTCGCCGTCCTGATGAGCCGACGCGGCAGGACGCAGCAGCCCACCTCGCTCATGGGCCACCAGCCCCACCAGCCCCCGTACCAGCAGCAGTACCCGGCGATGCCCGGCGGGCAAGCGCCGATGCAGCAGCCCGGGCAGGCGCCGATGGGACAGCCGCCGTACCCGGCCGCGCCAGGACAGGCGCCGGGGCCGTACGCGCAGGACCCGCAGGACCCGCAGGACCCGCAGGGTCAGGGTTCGTACGGACAGACCCCGCAGACCCCGCAGGGGCAGGCGCCCGGACCGTACGGACAGAACCCGAACCCGCAGGCCCCGAACCCCTACGGTCAACAGCCGCCCCACCAGGGCCAGTAGACCTCCAGCTAGGCCGTGCGGCGCAGCAGCGCCAGGTACATCGCGTCCGTGCCGTGCAGATGCGGCCAGAGCTGGATGTCGGGGCCGTCGCCGAGGGCCGGGACGCCGGGCAGCAGTGGGCGGGCGTCGATGAGTTCGGCGCCGCCCTGCCGCTTCAGGACGTCGTCGACCACGGCGCGGGTCTCCGCGAGGTGCGGCGAGCAGGTCGCGTAGCCGACGACGCCTCCGACGCGTACCGCCTTCAACGCCTCCTGGAGCAGGGCGCGTTGCAGCGGCGCGAAGCCGTCCAGGTCCTCTGGCCGACGGCGCCAGCGGGCCTCCGGGCGGCGGCGGAGCGCGCCGAGCCCGGTGCAGGGCACGTCCATCAGGACGCGGTCGAACGAGCCGGGCAGCCACGGCGGCCGGGTGCCGTCGGCGGTGATCACCTGGTACGGACCGGGGTTGCCCTCCAGCGCACGCTCGACCAGCTTGGCCCGGTGCGGCTGCCTCTCCGAGGCGAGCAGCGTCGCACCGCGCTGCGAGGCGAGCCCCGCGAGCATCGCGGCCTTCCCGCCAGGTCCCGCGCAGCCGTCCAGCCAGCGCTGGTCGTCGCCGTCGAGCGGCGCGTTCGCCAGCGCGATCGCCACCAGCTGACTGCCCTCGTCCTGCACACCGGCCCGCCCCTCGCGCACCGCGTCGAGCGCACCCGGCTCGCCGCCCTCGGTGAGCCGCACCGCGTACGGCGACCAGCGGCCGGGCAGCGCGGACTCCTCGCCGAGTCCGTCGAGCAGTTCGTCGGCGGTGATCCGGCCGGGCCGCGCGACGAGCGTGACCTCGGGCCGCTCGTTGTCGGCCTCAAGCAGGTCCTCGATCCCGGCGCGGCCGCCGCCCAGCGAGTCCCACAGCGCGGAGACGACCCAGCGCGGGTGCGAGTGCACGACCGACAGGTGGTCCTCGGGGTCCTCGTCGTAGGGCGGCGCGACCCGCGCGAGCCAGCCGTCCAGGTCGTCGGCGGCGATTTTCCGCAGGACGGCGTTCACGAACTTCGCCCGCCCGTCGCCGAGCACGACCCGGGCCAGCTCGACGCTCGCGGACACGGCGGCGTGCGTGGGGATCCGGGTGCCGAGCAACTGGTGCGCGCCCAGGCTCAGTACGTCCAGGACCGGCGGGTCGACCTCACGCAGCGGCCGGTCGACACAGGCCGCGATGATCGCGTCGTACGTGCCCTGCCGGCGCAGCGTCCCGTAGACCAGCTCGGTCGCGAGCGCCGCGTCCCGCCCGTCGAAGTTCTCCGGCCCCTCCTTCTCCCGCGCCTTGCGCAGCAGCGGCGGCAGCACGAGATTCGCGTACGCATCCCGCTCGTCCACCGCCCGCAACGCCTCGAAGGCGAGGACCCGCACGGGGTCCTTCTTGGGACGCCGGTACGGCTTGGCGGGCTTACGGGGACGACTGCGGTGCTGCTCGTTCACGAAAAAGGTGCTCCGGATCCTGGATGAGGTGCGATTCCAGCGTAAAGGACGTGCCCAACTCAGCCCGTCCGGCGCTTGAGGACAAGGCCGGAGGCCGACGATCCAGCCCGTCCGGCACTTGAGGACCAGGCCGGAGGCCGATGATCCAGCCCATCCGGCGCTTGAGGACAAGGCCGGAGGCCGACAAGGACAGCAACTCCGGAGCGTCCGCAGGCGGCAATCGACGGGCCCGGGCAGCCCCGGAGCCCGAGCCCGAGCCCCGTACGACGGTGCGGGCCCGCGGACCGAGCCCTACTCCCCCAGCACCTCTCCGGAGGAGATCCGCACTCCTCGCGCCCAGTCCGCCCCCCGCATCGGCTTCTTCCCCTGCGGCTGCACCCACAACAGCTCTACGGCGTGCGAACCCGTGCCCACGTACACATTGTTCTTGCCCGCGTCCAGCGCGCCCCGCGCCAGATCCGTACGGTCCGAGGCGGGCTGCACCGACACCAGCTTCAGGCGCTCCCCGCGGAACGTCGTCCACGCACCCGGCGCGGGCGTGCAGCCGCGCACCACCCGGTCGATGCGCAGCGCCGGCGCGGACCAGTCGATCTCGGCGTCCTCGACGGTGATCTTCGGCGCGAGCGTGATGCCGTCGGCGGGCTGCGGTACGGCCTTGAGAGTGCCGTCCTCGACGCCGTCCATCGTCGCGGCGAGCAGCCCCGCCCCCGCGAACGCGAGCCGGGTCAGCAGGTCGCCGCTGGTGTCGGTGGACCGCACCTGCTCGGTGACCGTCCCGTACACCGGACCGGCGTCGAGGCCCTCCTCGATCAGGAAGGTCGACGCCCCCGTGATCTCGTCCCCGGCCATGATCGAGTGCTGCACGGGAGCCGCGCCGCGCCAGGCGGGCAGCAGCGAGAAGTGCAGGTTGACCCAGCCGTGCGCGGGCACGTCGAGCGCGATCCGCGGCAGCAGCGCGCCGTACGCGACGACCGGGCAGCAGTCCGGCCCGATCTCCCGCAGCCGCGCGAGGAAGTCCTCGTCGCGCGGCTTGCGCGGCTTGAGCACCTCGATCCCGGCCTCCTCGGCGCGCTGCGCGACCGGGCTGGCGACCAGTCGTCTCCCCCGCCCCGCAGGTGCATCGGGGCGGGTGACGACCGCGGCCACCTCATGGCGGCCAGAGGCGATCAAGGCATCCAACGCGGGTACGGCGACCTCAGGGGTGCCTGCGAAGACGAGCTTCATCTGATGGCCTCTCAAGCTGGTGCGAACACTGACTGCGGTGAGCAGCGCACCAGTCTGTGACTCCGCCGCAGAGCGGCTTCTCACTTGGCTCCGGGGAGCCTCATGACGGCCAAGCCCTGACCGCTGCCCAGGGGCAGAGCGCAAGACTACTACGTCACACCGTGTCCCAGATTCGCGTCGCCGCACATGGGGGCGTACCAGTGGCCGCGCGCCCCGCGCATATGCGCATACGCCCCCGCACCGTGACCACATCGACGGGTAGCGCGTTGGTCAAGAGAGAGTTGACCACTTCGCGTCGATCACACGGGCCGCACATGCGGCCCGATCCTTTTCAACGCCGGTTCGAGAGGCTTGTTCATGGCCGACCACGCAACCCACGACGCCCAGGCACGGGCCAGCCTGCACCTGCTGGTGCGGGACATCGAACGGGTCCGCAGGCAGGTGGACGCGCTGCGCACCCTCACCGCCCAGCTGGGGAACGTCTACCGTCCGCGCCGGTCCGGACCCTCCACGGGCTTCGTCGTGTACGGGCGGGCGCCCGCGCCCACCGTCCGTCTCGCCCAGGAGCTGCGCGACAGCGTCGAGACCCTGGTCACGGCGGCCGTGGACTTCGACCGCTCCCTGGGTTTCTCCTGGGACGCGGTCGGTTCGGCGCTCGGCGTCACCAAGCAGGCGGTGCACCGCAGGTACGGCGCGCGGCGCGCCACCGCCCAGGCCGCGGCGGAGGCGGAGCGGGCCACGGACACCGCGTCCGCTGCGACCTCGGCGGCTGGGCGCACAGTGACGGCGCCGCCCTCGGGCCCGCTGCCGCAGGTACCCGCGGCCCGTACGATGCCGACGCAGCCGACCGCCGGCAGCCCGAGCCTGCGCGACGAGGCGCGCCCCGGAGCGTTCCCGGGCCCGCGCAACGGCTGAGCCCGCGCGAGCCCCCGAGCAGCAGTAACGCCGACGCCGCTGCAAGGGGCTCGCGCCCCCTTCCGTGCCCCCGCCGCCCTGCAACGCGGCGGGGGCATTTCCCTGCGCACACGCAGTGGGCGGATGAGACATCCGTACGAGACGTACGCGGGCAGCCCCGGCCGCACGAGGCCGACCGAGCCGACCGAGCCGACCGAGCGGTGCAGCCTTACGAACCCGTGGCACGGCACCCGACAGCCGCACGAACCACGCACAGCACCCGTTACAGCCGCACGAACCACGCACAGCACCCGTTACAGCCGCACGGGACGCGGCAGACGTCGTACCGCCCATGCCCCCTCACCCGATGTCCGGTGGGTCCACCCGAATCCGCACCGTCTCCGCCTCGCTGCGCCCCGACTTCGCGAGCCGGGCCGCCTGGGCCGTCTTCAGTGCGGCGGCCAGGGCGGATCCGGAGCCGGGTGGTACGCGGACCAGGGCCCGCTCCCACTGCTCGCCGGGCGGCGGTCCACCCGGCCGTCTCGGTCGGCCAAGGTCCGTCACCGGGAGCGGCACCGGTCCCAACACCTCGGCGTCCGAGGGGAGTTGAGCGGCCCGCAGGAACTCCTCGGCGGCCCCGAACGGCCCCGACACCGCCGCCATCCGCGACACCGGAGGAAACCCCAGCTCGGCCCGCTCGGCCAGCTCGCGCACGGCGTGCCCGGTGGGGTCCCAGCGCACCAGGGCCTGCACGGGCCGCAGCGTCGGCTCGGCCACGACGACGACCGTGCCGCCCACGGTCTGCGGACGCACCAGCGCGGAGGCGCCCACCCAGCGGCGCAGCGCCTCTTCCCCGGCCCGCAGATCGGGCCGGCCGAGCATGGCCCAGCCATCGAGCAGCAGTGCCGCCGCGTACCCCCCTTCGGCGACCGGTTCGGCGCCCGGCGTCGACACGACGAGGGCGGGTGAGTCCGGCACGGTGTCGAGCACCTGGTCCCGCCCGGAGGTCCGCACCGGCACCGCGGGGAAGGCGCGCCCCAGCTCCTCGGCTGTGCGCCGCGCGCCCACGATCTGCGCGCGCAGCCGAAAGCCGCCGCAGGCCGCGCAGTGCCAGTCGCTCTCGCCCTGTCCGCACCAGCCGCAGTGCAGCGGCCCGGCGTCCTGCGCCTCCAGCGGGCCCGCGCAGTGCCGGCAGCGGGCGGGTTCACGGCAACGCTCGCAGGCCAGCCTCGGTACGTACCCCCGCCGGGGCACCTGCACAAGGACCGGCCCGCGCTTGAGCCCCTCCCGCACGGCCTGCCAGGCGAGCGTGGGCAGGCGGGCGGCGCGCGCGGCCTCGTCCCGCGCCAGGTCCCCGTCCCCGACCGTACGCACCAGGGGAGCCGTGACCCGCACCTGCTCGCGGTCGGCGGCAAGGGGCAGCGCCCAGCCGCTCTCGACGAGCTGGGCGGCCTCGACCGTGCAGCTCCAACTGGCCAGGAGGAAGCCGCACTTCTCGTGGGCGGCGCGCAACAGCAGGACGTCACGGGCGTGCGGCTGCGGGGCGTGCGGCTCGCTGTGGCTGCCGTCCCCGTCGTCCCAGATGGCGACGAGGCCCAGGTTCTGCACGGGCGCGAACATGGCCGCCCGGGTGCCGACGACGGCCCGCACCGATCCGCGTCGTACGGCCAGCCACTCGCGGTACCGCTTCTCCGGCCCGGCGTCCGCGGTCAGCAGGGCGTGCCGCCCCGCGCCGAGCAGTTCGGTCAGGGCCGCGTCGACCCGCGCGGCGATCCGCCCGTCCGGTACGACGACGAGGGCGCCGCGGCCCGAGGCGAGCGTGGCGGCGACGGCGCGCGCCAGCTCCTCGGCCCACTCGGGCCCGGGCAGCGCGTTCCACACGGCTCGGGGCGCGTCCCCGTCGGCCAGGGCCTGCAGGAAGGCGGCCCCCCGCCCGTACCGCACCCATGAGCCCGGCTCCGGACGAGGTGGCGGGGGCAGCGGCTCCGGGGATGGCTTCTGCTCCGCTCTGCCGTTGCGCGGTGGGATCGCCAGTTGCAGCACATCGGCGAGGCTCCCCGCGTACCGATCGGCCACGGCCCGCGCCAGGGCGAGCAGCTCCGGGCTCAACACCCGCTCGGGCGACACCACTTGGGCCAGCGCGGCCAGCGGGCCCGCGTAGTCCGACTCGGCCAGGCGCTCGACGACGAACCCGCTGATCAGCCCGCCGCCCTCCCGGCGCCCTCCGTGCACGCTCCCCCGGCCGGCCCCGAACCGCACCCGCACGCGCACGCCCGGCTGCGCCTCGGCGTCCAGCTCCTCCGGCACGGCGTAGTCGAAGTAGCGATCGAGATGCAGCACGCCCTTGTCCACGACGACCCGCGCCACCGGCAACTCCTTGGCGAGCGCGGCCCCCCGCCAGGTCCGCGGCTTGGCCCGCGGCACCTTGGCCTGGCGCACACTCTCCCGAATGAGCGCAAGCTGCTCGGGCACCGCGTCCTCCGCGCCACCCTGCCCCGACGACTCATCCCGGCTGCTCACAGCCAAATTCCTATCAGAACCCACTGACACCCGAGCCTGCCCGCGGAGCTGACCGCGGGACGGAAGGGGCAGTCGGCCTGAGGGCTGCCGCCAGGTCGACCCGGACCGGCCTGACCGGAACGGCTCGCTCCGCGGGGTGCGCCGATGCTCTGCATACGCCTCCGCAAGCAGGCTTCACCAGCCAATTCCCTGCCTGTTTCGGCCGCCCGCAGCGGGAGGGCGCATGCCGACGGCCGGTGCATCGGATACAGAACTGGAAACGGGAAACTCCGCCGATCGCCTTGTCCGACCGTCGTGACTCAGCCGAATCTGGCTGCGACGACGACGGACCGGCTGCATGGCCCGGCGGTGTCGGCAACAGGGGGACATGTGCAGGAGCAACGACGAGTTTTCGGCGCGGAGCTGCGTCGTCTGCGGACGGCGGCCGGCCTCACGCTGACGCAGTTCGCCGCGTCGGTGCACTACAGCAAGGGCCAGATCAGCAAGGTCGAGACGGGCCAGAAGCAGGCCACCGTCGCATTCGCCCGCCTCTGTGACAGAGCCCTCGACGCCGACGGGTCCCTCGCCGCCCTGGTCCCGCAGCCGTCCGGGCCGCGCACCCGGTCCGACCGGGACGAGGAGACAGGAGTTGAGATGCATGGCACTCCCGAGCGTGGGTCCACGAAGGCCAGTACGCCGACCCGCCGGCAGGTGATGACAGCCGGTGCCGCGACCGGCCTCGCGGCCACCGGGATGACGAGCAGCTCAGCCGAAGCGCTCGGTGGCCTGGGCACGAGCCTCCTGGAGACCTCCCGCGCCCTCTTCGACCAGCATCGGCTCCTCGGCCAGATGTCGCCGCCGAGCGCTGTCGTACCTGTGCTGACCGAACAGGCACGGTCGCTGCGCCGGCTCGCGCAGCACTCCGGGGATCGGACCGGTGCCGCTCTGCTGAACCTGTCCGCGCGCTATGCCGAGTTGGCGGGCTGGATGGCCCAGGAGAGTGGCGACGACACGGCGGCCGTCCGGCTCACCGAGCACGCCGTTCAGATCGCGGCGGCCGCAGGGGACCGTGACCTCGCCTCGTACGCACTCGTCCGCCGTGCGCTCATCAGCTACTACCAGGGAGACGCCCAGGACACGGTCGCTCTGTCCGAGGGCGTGGCGAACCGCCGCTCACCGCCCCGCATCCGAGGACTGGCCGCTCAGCATCTGGCGCAGGGGCACGCGCTGATGGGGGATCACTCCGCGTCCATGCGGCAGCTGGATGCTTCCCGAGCACTCCTGGAGCAAGACCGTCCGGACCCCGCCCTGCCAGTCCTCGGCCCCAGCGGCCTCCAAGACCCGGTCACGATGATCACCGGCTGGTGCCTGCTCGACCTGGGCAGACCCCGCGAGGCAGCCACGCTGCTCGACGCCGCCTGCGCCGCCCTGCCCCCGCACGCCCTGCGCAACCAGGCGCGGTACGGCGTTCGACGCGCCCTAGCCCATGCGATCGGAGGCGAGATCGAGCACGCGTGTGCGGTGGTCCGCCCCCTGCTCCCGCTCGTGCGCGCGGTGGACTCGGCAACGGTGCGCCTGGACTTGCGACGGCTTTCCCGCACGTTCACCCGCTTCGCCAAGCACCCGGCCGTGGTGGAGCTCTCGCCCGATCTCACCGCCGCACTGCATCCGGCGGTCGCTGTCTGAACAACCCCGCCCGGATCACTCCTCCCCGGCACTCAGCCGAAGACCCGAACACCCCATCACCGAAGGGACGTTTCGCCATGCCTAAAATCTTCATCAACTACCGCTCCGGGAACGGCGACCACCTGGCAGCGGCCTTGGACGAAAATCTCCGGAACCGGTTCGGTGCGGACGCGGTCTTCCGCGATGGCCGCTCTCTCAAGCCGGGCACTGCCTACCCCCAGGCGCTCCTGCGTGAACTGCGCCGCAGCAGTGTCCTGCTGGTCGTCATCGGTCCCGGCTGGGGGCGCTCGCCCCGGTTGCTCGAAAGCGACGACTGGGTGCGCCGGGAGATCCTCGTGGCCCAGAGGCTGGGTCTCGACATCGTGCCGGTGGTCGACGCGGCGGCAGGCAGGTTCCTCGACAACTCCGAGCTGCCCGAGGAACTCGCCTGGCTGGCCCGGCACCAGGCCCTCTCGTACGCCCCGTACACCTCCGTCAGGGACCTCACGGTGATCGGCGACACCTTGCTCGATCTCGTCCCCGACCTGGTGGAACTGACCACTCCCCCGGCACCTGCCGAGAAGGGCGGCACCAACAACTCGGTCAGCGGGGGCAACAGCGGCACTCTCGTCCAGGGCCGGGACTTCAGCGGTGACATCGGCACTGTCATCAAGGGCAACAGCGGCGGCCAGTTCCATACCGGCAAGGGGGACCAGCACGTCCACCACCACAACGACTCGACACAGTTCAGCGTCGACGGCGGCACGTTCGTGGCCGGGTCGAACAACCGGGCCGTCAACCACCGCTCCGAGAACGAGCCCGGAGAGGGGCGCTGCCCGCGGTGAACGACACCTTCAACAGCCGACTCGACTCGGAGCACATCACCGCGCACACCGGCGGCGGAACGCAGCATGTCCACAACTACTTCGGCCCGAGCCGCAGGTTCCGCGAGCAGAACGTCCAGCCCCTCGCAGAGGATCATCTCCGCTGGCTGTATCAGCGCTTCGCACCACCTGACGGCCTGGACAACGCCCGAAGGGTGCTGGATCGCACGCGTACCGTCCTGCTCCAGGGCAGCCCTGGCGTCGGCCGGAACGCAGCGGCGCGCATGCTGCTGTTCGAGTACAACGCGTTGCGGCCCACCCTGCGCGAGGTCCTCCCCGAGGACGATCGAGGCGAGCTGCTCCTGGACTCACGGCAGATCGACCAGGGCGAAGGACTCCTTCTCGACTTATCGACTCTTCCGGCGGAGAAGTGGCCACGGATCCGGGAAGCCCTCTCCGGCTATCACGCGACGATCCAACAGAAGGGCTGCCGACTGGCCGTAGTTCTGCCGCACCAGACCGACCTCGGCATCCACGGTGCGCTGGCCATGCACCTGGCAGAGCTCAGGCGCCCGGACCCCGAGGCCGCCCTCCGCCGGGCGCTACGGAAGGACGACCTGCCGGAAGACCTCCCCTCCCCTCCTCCTCAGCCTGTGCTGGATTTCCTCCGAGGCGCCCCACCGATGCGCCGGGTCGGTGCACTCGCCCTCCAGATCGTTGCGGCCTGGCGAGCCGAACCGCACGGGAAGATGGACGGCTGGTGCAGCACTGCGGTCACCCCCTTCCTCCGGCGGCCCGAACAGGTGGCAGAGGACCTCGGAAGGCTTGTCGACGGCCGGGACAGGGCCCTGCTCCTGAGCACGGCCATGCTGGAGGGCTCCCGCTCGGACGCGGTGTACGAGGCGTGCGAATCGCTCCTGGCCACGGTCGAGTTCCCCCCGGACAAGCGGCCCCTGCTGGAGCGGGAGGACCTGTCGGAGCGGTTCCGCCGGATCAGGGCGACCCCCGACAAACAGGGCAGGGTCAGCCTGTCCGACTCCGGCGCCGCCCTCGCCGTGCGTACGCATTTCTGGAACAACATGCCTGGTTTACGGGGGCAGTTGGGGACATGGGTCGGCGAGACCCTCACTCTGCGGACGCTCTCGGAGGACGACCGCTGCGACCTCGCAGGCCGCTTCGCCGAGCAGACCCTGGGTACCGGCCGACCCGACGAACTCCTGGTCCAGGTCCGCTCCTGGGTGGAACGCAAGGGCGCTCCGGTATGGCCGGCAGCCGCCCAGGCGCTCACGTACGGGGCGCTCCATCCGGAAATGGGCCGCGACTTTCGCAAGGTGCTCTACGACTGGGCCACTACGGCGACACTCGCGCCCGGCCTGTCCCGGGTTCTCCTCGAGGTGTGCAAGGGGCCCTTCGCGCAGCGCTACCCGGAACAGGCCCTGGTCCGCCTCCATCACCTGGCGAGACAGCGGCGGAGCGGTCACGAAGCGGAGAGTGAGCTCGTCGAACGCAGCCTGTCGACCCACCATCTGCACCGGTTCATGCTGGACCGCCTCGCCGACGGTCTGACGAACGGCCGCCACTGTGCCGACACACCGCTGTTCCTCGCTCTGTCCACGCCCGAAGCCCTGACGGGCCTCCGTGACCGCACACGTCCGCTCCTTGACGAGCGCACGGTCCGGGAGAACCTCACCACCTGCTGGGAAGTGCTCTTCGACCGGGTGCCCGCTCCGCAGTGGAGCGACCACGCCCACGTGTGGTTGTCCACCGCCGACGCCTCGTCATCGGGCCGTTCCTCGCAGTACGTGGAGGTGCTCGTCAACGCGTGCCGGGGCCGCCCGAAGCCCTGCGGCCAGCTCTACCACCTGGCGCGCGGGCATGCCGTGGCCGACGCCGTGCTGCGCAGGATCAACGCCGCTCAGGGCGTGCCCTCGGACTGAGCTGCCCCTCACTCCCTTCCCCTCTCCCCAACGCTCTTCAGGAGTTCCGCATGCGTTCCGGGCACAAGACCATGACCGGGTTCGTCACCATCCTCTTCGCCCTGCTGATCGTGATCGTCGGACTGTGCTCCGAGTGGCCGCTCTGGGTCTGGTCCACAGCGTTCGGTCTACTGGTGCTGGGTACCGCGATCGCGCTGCTGCTGTTCCGCCGACCGAAGCCGCTGATCCCGTACGAGCACCAGCTGGAACCCGAGGCTCCGCTGCCGCCGGTGGAACGCTGGGAGTGCGTCATCAGGAACGTGGCGCTGCCGAGCCTGTCGGAGGACTACGACTTCCTCTTCACGGCCACCATCCGCTGGATTCCGCAGGACGTCGACGACGACGCCCCCGGCATCAACGCCGGCGGCCTGGCCGTGGACGCCGTTCTCGAGCGCGCGCGGTGCATCACCCAGCAGGAGTCCGCGCACCGCAGTTCCCTGGTCCAGCATCGTCTCAACGGCGAGTTGGCGATCATGCAGCTGGACGGGAGCGGCAGGGTCGCGACCATGGCCGAGCGCGTGCAGCTCACCCTCAGCGACGCTGACCGCGAACGCCTGGAGAAGCTGGCGACCGTCCGCAAGAACGAAGCGGTGTGGGAACACGAGCGCAAGTGGGAGCAGAGCAAGCGGGCCTATCTGGGCGATGACGTGCTGAAGACCCCGGGGAGCGCGGTCGTGTGGTGGCTCGCGAAGAACGAGGAGAAGGTCGACAAGGCAGTCGCGGACATCGGCCTTCTCGCCGAGCTCTCCTCTGCGGCCCACGATCAGCCGGTGCCCGAGGGCTTCCACCGTTTCGTCCCCGACCTGGCGGCGCCGGCGCCCAGCCTGCTCGTCGAAGAACAGCCACCCTGGCCGTCAACTCCTCGATCGCCGTACGAGTACGTCGACTTCATCGCGGACCATTGCGGGCTCGACGAGGACGACCCGCGGCGCGCGCTCTTCATCGAGCGCATGGCCAAGGCGGCGAAGGGAGCGGGACTCGATGAGATCGGGGACGCCTTCCTCCGCCTGTTGGACGACTTCGCGACGGCGCACGACAGCGAAAACGAGGAGCCGCCGGACACGGGTGACGAGCCGTTCGGCCTCTGACGTCTGGCCGCTGCAGCCGCCCCTGAACGCCGGAGGCCCGGCCTCCCCCAAGGGAAGCCGGGCCTCAAGCGTCAAGCGGAACCGAAACGGAACCGTGGACCTACAGCCCCACAGCCTTCCGCAGCGCGTCCACGCGGTCCGTCTTCTCCCAGGTGAACTCGGGGAGTTCGCGGCCGAAGTGGCCGTAGGCGGCCGTCTGCGAGTAGATCGGGCGCAGCAGGTCGAGGTCGCGGATGATCGCGGCCGGGCGGAGGTCGAAGACCGCCTGGATGGCCTGCTCGATCTTCTCCACGTCGACCGTGGCGGTGCCGAAGGTCTCCACGAAGAGGCCGACGGGCTCGGCCTTGCCGATCGCGTACGCGACCTGGACCTCGCAGCGGGAGGCGAGGCCCGCGGCGACGACGTTCTTGGCGACCCAGCGCATCGCGTACGCCGCCGAGCGGTCCACCTTGGACGGGTCCTTGCCGGAGAAGGCGCCGCCGCCGTGGCGGGCCATGCCGCCGTACGTGTCGATGATGATCTTGCGGCCGGTCAGGCCGGCGTCACCCATCGGGCCGCCGATCTCGAAGCGGCCGGTGGGGTTGACCAGGAGGCGGTAGCCGTCGGTGTCCAGCTTGATGCCGTCCTCGACGAGCGCCTTCAGCTCGGGCTCGACGACGAACTCGCGGATGTCGGGCGCGAGCAGCGAGTCCAGGTCGATGTCGCTGGCGTGCTGCGAGGAGACGACCACGGTGTCGAGGCGGACGGCCTTCTCGCCGTCGTACTCGATGGTGACCTGGGTCTTGCCGTCGGGGCGCAGGTACGGGATGGTCCCGTTCTTGCGGACCTCGGAGAGGCGCTTGGACAGGCGGTGCGCCAGGTGGATCGGGAGCGGCATCAGCTCGGGGGTCTCGTCCGAGGCGTACCCGAACATCAGGCCCTGGTCGCCCGCGCCCTGCTTGTCCAGCTCGTCCTCGTCGCCTTCGACGCGCTTCTCGTACGCCGTGTCGACGCCCTGCGCGATGTCGGGGGACTGGGCGCCGATGGAGACGGAGACGCCGCAGGAGGCGCCGTCGAAGCCCTTCTTGGACGAGTCGTAGCCGATCTCGAGGATCTTCTCGCGCACCAGCTGCGCGATCGGCGCGTACGCCTTGGTCGTGACCTCGCCGGCCACGTGGACCAGGCCGGTGGTGATCAACGTCTCCACGGCGACCCGGGACGTCGGGTCCTCGCGCAGAAGGGCGTCAAGAATGGTGTCGCTGATCTGGTCAGCGATCTTGTCGGGGTGACCCTCGGTTACAGACTCCGAGGTGAACAGACGACGGGACACAACGCTCCCTGGGGTTGCAGCGGCTGCTGGCTGATCATTGACGGACCTGCCGGGAGCTGCGCCCGGCGGTGGTCCGCCACCAGTTTATCGGTCACCTCCGGCCACTGGACCACGTGTCTCGCTTAGTGGGAGTCCAGTGACCTGCGGCACTGCATTCTGCGGTACGACGATAGGTCTCCACCAGGGGGCCCATGCCCGATTTCTCGGAGTTCGGGACACCCGGTGGAGCGAACGTCACAAACTTTCGCGGCTCAGCCGAGGCGAGGCACGACAAGATCCCAGAGTGTGTCAGCAAGGGCCTCCTTCGGACCGTGCGGCACCTGGGTCTCGCTGCCGTCGGCCCCGAGGACGACGGCTTCGTTCTCCTCGGCGCCGAACGTCTTGCGCTCGCCGACCTCGTTGACGACGAGCAGGTCGCAGCCCTTGCGCTCGAGCTTGGCGCGGCCGTTGGCGAGGACGTCGTCGGTCTCGGCGGCGAAGCCGACGATCACCTGGTCCTCCCTGGCCCGGTCCGCGGCGATCTCGGCGAGGATGTCGGGGTTGCGTACGAGCGCGATCGGCTCGGGCTCCTGCCCGTCCTTCTTCTTGATCTTCCCGGCGGCGTACGTCGCGGGCCGGAAGTCGGCCACGGCCGCGGCCATGACCACGGCATCGGCCTCCGGCGCCGCCTTCAGTACGGCCTCACGCAACTGTACGGCGGTGCCCACGTGCACGACGTCCACCCCGGCAGGGTCGGGCAGCTGGGCGTTGGCGGCGATCAGCGTGACCCGCGCACCCCGCGCGGCCGCGGTGCGGGCGAGCGCGTACCCCTGCTTGCCGGAGGACCGGTTGCCCAGGTACCGCACGGGGTCGAGGGGTTCACGCGTGCCGCCCGCGCTGACCACGACGTGGCGGCCGCTGAGGTCGGCCTCGGCGGTGCCCCGGGCCAGGCTGTGACGCTGCAAGACGTGTCGGCAGACCTCGTAGATCTCGCCGGGCTCGGGCAGGCGGCCCTTGCCGGTGTCGACGCCGGTGAGGCGGCCGACGGCGGGCTCGATGACGACGGCGCCGCGGCGGCGCAGCGTGGCGACGTTCTCCTGCGTGGCCGGGTGCTCCCACATCTCGGTGTGCATGGCGGGCGCGAAGACGACCGGGCAGCGGGCCGTGAGGAGCGTGTTGGTGAGCAGGTCGTCGGCAAGGCCGTGGGCCGCCTTGGCGAGCATGTCCGCGGTGGCGGGGGCGACGACGACGAGGTCGGCCTGCTGCCCGATGCGGACGTGCGGGACCTCGTGGACGTCGGACCAGACCTCGGTGGAGACGGGGTGCCCGGAGAGCGCGGACCAGGTGGCGGCGCCGACGAACTGCAGGGCGGACCCGGTCGGCACGACCCGTACGTCATGACCGGACTCCGTCAGCCGACGCAGCAGCTCACAGGCCTTGTACGCGGCGATGCCCCCGCTGACCCCCAGGACGACCTTCGGCTTGTCCACTGCCCACTCCCCATTCGCGATGCGGTTCGTACCCATGACACACCACAGGCCCGGCAGTCGCGCTGCCGGGCCTGTGGTGAAAAAAACCTGCGCCTACGAATGCTGCGCCGGTGAGAAAGCTGCGCTTACTGAGCCGGGCCCTCGATGGCCTCGGAGGTCAGCAGACCCGCGTTGATCTCGCGCAGGGCGATCGAGAGCGGCTTCTCGTGGACGTGGGTGTCCACCAGCGGACCGACGTACTCGAGGAGACCCTCGCCGAGCTGCGAGTAGTACGCGTTGATCTGGCGCGCGCGCTTGGCCGCGTAGATCACGAGGCTGTACTTCGAGTCGGTGGCCTCGAGGAGCTCGTCGATCGGCGGGTTGATGATGCCCTCGGGCGCGGTGATGGAAGAGGACACGCTCTACCTTCCGAAGAATGGAAAAAGATCAGACAACGCCTGATCACACAACGTTCACCAAGGCTAGCAGCTCACGGGCCACGTCCTTGACGGAGGTGTTGACAAGGGTCGTATCGAACTCCGACTCGGCCGCGAGCTCCACGCGTGCGGCCGCCAGCCTGCGTTCGATGACCTCGGGCGCCTCCGTGCCCCGGCCGGTGAGCCGGCGGACCAGCTCCTCCCAGCTGGGCGGCGCGAGGAAGACCAGCTGGGCCTCGGGCATCGACTCGCGGACCAGACGGGCGCCCTGCAGGTCGATCTCCAGGAGTACGGGCTCGCCCGCCTCCAGGCGTTCGAGCACGGCGGCCCGGGGGGTGCCGTAGCGGTTGCCCGCGAACTCGGCCCACTCGAGCAGCTCGCCGTTGGCGATCAGCTTGTCCATCTCTTCGTCGGTGACGAAGAAGTACTGCACGCCGTGCTCCTCCCCGGGGCGCGGCTTGCGGGTCGTGGCGGACACCGAGAGCCAGACCTCGGGGTGTTCCTTGCGCATATGAGCGACGACCGTGCTCTTGCCGACCCCCGAGGGGCCGGAGAGCACGGTCAGTCGCGGACGTGATTCCGGGGGTACGGGGGTCGCCCCCCGGGATGTTGCAGCCATGCAGCGATTATCCAGGTTCTCAGGAGTGCCTGAGACCGTCAGGCGGCGGTGCCGCCGAACTCACGCTCCAGGGACGCGATCTGGTTGGAGCCGAGGCCGCGCACCCGACGGCTCTCGGAGATGCCGAGGCGCTCCATGATCTGCTTGGCGCGGACCTTGCCCACGCCGGGGAGCGACTCGAGGAGGGCGGAGACCTTCATCTTGCCGATGACGTCGTTCTCCTGGCCCTGCTTGATGACCTCGTGGAGGGAGGCGCCGGAGTGCTTGAGTCGATTCTTGACCTCGGCCCGCTCCCGGCGAGCCGCGGCGGCCTTTTCGAGCGCGGCTGCGCGCTGTTCAGGGGTAAGGGGCGGAAGAGCCACGCCTACGTCACCTCGGTTGTCGATCTGTCGGATACGGACCGGTGAGGAACCTAGTCGCCCCACACCAGGGGAGCAACGAGCAACGTTTGCCCGTCCACTCTCGACGGAGACTAGCGGCCAGGACCGCTGGAGTCAGCGAGAACAGCGGAAAAGTCCTGGTCAGCCTCCGCTGAACTATACATTTCCGGCATATTGCACCGGAATTGAGGTGGGAGACGGCTGGTTGTCGCGACAAAAGTCACCGGGCGGGCTCCCGACGTGGGGCCCGCCCGGTGATCGACTGCCGATCTCGCTACGCGACGGCCGCCCGCACCTCGTCCGCGAAGCGCTCCGCGGCGTCGCGCAGGGCGCCCGCGTCCGGCCCGTGCCGCAGCACGCCGCGGCTGACGTTCGGCACGACGTTGCGCACGGCCGCGCCGAAGACCGCCGGAAGGTCCGCCGGGGTCGCGCCCTGTGCCCCGATGCCGGGGGCGAGCAGCGGGCCGTTGATGGCGAGGTCGTACGAGGAGAGGTCGCCGAGCGTCGCGCCGACGACCGCGCCGAAGGAGCCGAGGGGCTCGGCGCCCGCGTTCTCCTCGGCGAGGTGCGCCAGGATGGTCGCGCCGACGTTGCGTCCGTCGGCCCGTACAGCGTGCTGGACCTCGGCGCCCTCCGGGTTGGAGGTGAGCGCGAGCACGAAGAGTCCGGCGCCGTTCTCCCGCGCGAGGTCGACGGCGGGCTTGAGGGAGCCGTAGCCGAGGTACGGGGAGACGGTCAGGGCGTCCGAGAACAGCGGGGAGTCCTTGCGCAGGAAGGTCTCCGCGTACGCCGCCATGGTGGAGCCGATGTCGCCGCGCTTGGCGTCCATGACGACCAGGCCGCCGGCCGCGCGGACGTCGGCCACGGTCTGTTCCAGTACGGCGACGCCGCGCGAGCCGAAGCGCTCGAAGAACGCGGACTGCGGCTTGAACACGGCGACGGTCTCGCCGAGCGCCTCGACGACGGTGCGGGAGAACCGCTCCAGGCCGTCGACCGAGTCGGGCAGGCCCCAGGAGTCCAGCAGCGCGGCGTGCGGGTCGATGCCGACGCAGAGCGGGCCGCGCTCGTCCATGGCGCGACGGAGGCGGGCGCCGAAGGGCTCGTAGGTCGTCATGCGGACTTCCTCACGTCGGCGCCGACGGCGTCGGCGAGCGTGGCGTACGGGCTGGTGTTCAGGCGGGCCGCGAGGCCGTTGTGCATGGCGCGCATCCAGAACGGGCCCTCGTAGATGAAGGCGCTGTAGCCCTGGACGAGGGTGGCGCCGGCGAGGATGCGCTGCCAGGCGTCCTCGGCGTTCTCGATGCCGCCGACGCCGACCAGGGTGATGTCGTCCCCCACGCGCGCGTAGAGGCGGCGCAGGACCTCCAGGGAGCGCTCCTTGAGCGGGGCGCCGGAGAGGCCGCCGGTCTCCTGGCACAGCGCGGGGTCCGAGGTCAGGCCCTCGCGGCCGATGGTCGTGTTGGTGGCGATGATGCCGTCGAGGCCCAGTTCCACGGCGAGGTCGGCGACGGCGTCGACGTCCTCGTCCGCGAGGTCCGGGGCGATCTTGACGAGCAGCGGGACGCGGCGGTCGGTGACCGTGCGGTCGGCCGCTTCCCGTACCGCGGTGAGCAGCGGGCGCAGGGACTCCGTGGCCTGGAGGTTGCGCAGGCCGGGGGTGTTGGGCGAGGAGACGTTCACGACCAGGTAGTCCGCGTGCCCGGCGAGGCGCTCGGTGGACTTCACGTAGTCGGCGGCGGCCTCCTCCTCGGGGACGACCTTGGTCTTGCCGATGTTCACGCCCACGACGGGCTTGAACACCGGCACGCGCGCGTGGAGGCGTTCGGCGACGGCAGCCGAGCCCTCGTTGTTGAAGCCCATGCGGTTGATGAGGGCGCGGTCCGGGACGAGCCGGAACAGGCGCTTCTTGGGGTTGCCGGGCTGCGGCTCGCCGGTGACGGTGCCGATCTCGACGTGGTCGAAGCCGAGCATCGCCATCCCGTCGATCGCGACGGCGTTCTTGTCGAAGCCGGCGGCGAGGCCGCAAGGCCCGTGCATGCGCAGGCCGAGGGCCTCGGTGCGCAGCTCCTTGAAGCGCGGCGCGAGCGCGGCGGCGACGAAGGTGCGCAGGACCGGGACGCGGGCGGCGAGACGGATCCAGCGGAAGGCCAGGTGGTGGGCCTGCTCCGGGTCCATGCGCTTGAAGACGAGGTTGAAGAAGAACTTGTACATGGAGTGTTCCTGGGTGTCCTCAGGGAGGTCACGAAGAGGGGGACACCGTTTCCGGTGTCCCCCTCCCCGATCGCTAGTCGCGGGCCGCGGTCAGGTGCTCGGCGTGTTCCTGCAGTGAACGCACGCCCACGTCACCGTGGTTGAGCGCGTCGATGCCCTGGACGGCGGCGGCGAGCGCCTGCACCGTCGTCAGGCACGGCACGCTGCGGGCCACGGCCGCCGTACGGATGTCGTAGCCGTCGAGGCGGCCGCCGGTGCCGTACGGGGTGTTGACGATGAGGTCGACCGCGCCGTCGTGGATGAGCTGGACGATGGTCTTCTCGCCGTTCGGGCCCTCGCCCTCGGACTGCTTGCGCACGACGGTCGCGTTGATGCCGTTGCGCTTCAGCACCTCGGCCGTACCCGACGTGGCGAGCAACTCGAAGCCGTGGGCGACGAGTTCACGCGCCGGGAAGATCATCGAGCGCTTGTCGCGGTTGGCGACCGAGATGAACGCACGGCCCTTGGTGGGCAGCGGCCCGTACGCACCGGCCTGCGACTTGGCGTACGCCGTGCCGAAGACCGAGTCGATGCCCATGACCTCGCCGGTGGAGCGCATCTCCGGGCCGAGGACGGTGTCGACGCCGCGGCCGTGGATGTCGCGGAAGCGGGACCACGGCATGACGGCTTCCTTGACGGAGATCGGCGCGTCCATCGGGAGCGTGCCGCCGTCGCCCTCGGCCGGGAGCAGGCCCTCGGCGCGCAGCTCGGCGATGGTGGCGCCGAGCGAGATGCGCGCGGCGGCCTTCGCGAGCGGCACCGCGGTCGCCTTCGAGGTGAAGGGGACGGTGCGCGAGGCACGCGGGTTGGCTTCGAGGACATACAGGATGTCCCCGGCCATCGCGAACTGGATGTTGATGAGCCCGCGGACACCGACTCCCTTGGCGATGCCCTCCGTTGAGGCCCGAAGCCGCTTGATGTCGAAGCCGCCGAGGGTGATCGGGGGCAGCGCGCACGCCGAGTCGCCGGAGTGGATACCGGCCTCCTCGATGTGCTCCATGACGCCGCCGAGGTACAGCTCCTCGCCGTCGTAGAGCGCGTCCACGTCGATCTCGATGGCGTCGTCGAGGAACTTGTCGACGAGGACCGGCCGCGAGGGGCTGATCTCGGTCGACTCCTCGATGTACGCGGAGAGGCGGGCCTCGTCGTACACGATCTCCATGCCGCGGCCGCCGAGGACGTACGACGGGCGGACGAGGACCGGGTAGCCGATCTCGTCGGCGATGGCCTTGGCGCCGGCGAAGGTCGTCGCGGTGCCGTGCTTCGGGGCGGGCAGACCGGCCTCGGCGAGTACCCGGCCGAAGGCTCCGCGGTCCTCGGCGGCGTGGATGGCCTCGGGCGAAGTGCCCACGACCGGGACGCCGTTGTCCTTCAGGGCCTGCGAGAGGCCGAGCGGGGTCTGGCCGCCGAGCTGCACGATGACGCCGGCGAGCGGGCCCGCCTGCTGCTCGGCGTGCACGATCTCCAGGACGTCCTCGAGCGTGAGCGGCTCGAAGTAGAGGCGGTCCGAGGTGTCGTAGTCCGTGGAGACGGTCTCGGGGTTGCAGTTGACCATCACGGTCTCGTAGCCCGCGTCGCTGAGCGCGAAGGAGGCGTGGACGCAGGAGTAGTCGAACTCGATGCCCTGGCCGATGCGGTTCGGGCCCGAGCCCAGGATGATCACCGCGGGCTTCTCGCGCTGGGCGACCTCGGTCTCCTCGTCGTACGAGGAGTAGAAGTACGGGGTCTTGGCGGCGAATTCGGCGGCGCAGGTGTCGACCGTCTTGTAGACCGGGCGGACGCCGAGGGCGTGCCGGACCTCGCGGACGACGTCCTCGCGCAGGCCGCGGATCTCGGCGATCTGGTGGTCGGAGAAGCCGTGCCGCTTGGCCTCGGCGAGGAGGTCCTTGGTCAGCTCGGGGGCCTCGGCGAGCTCGTCCGCGACCTCCTTGATCAGGAAGAGCTGGTCCACGAACCAGGGGTCGATCTTCGTGGCGTCGAAGACCTCCTCGGGGGTGGCGCCCGCGCGGATGGCCTCCATGACGAGGTTGATCCGGCCGTCGGTCGGACGGACGGCCTCTTCCAGAAGAAGAGCCTTGTCGCCGGTCTCGCCGACGAACGTGAACTGCGAGCCCTTCTTCTCCAGGGAGCGCAGCGCCTTCTGGAACGCCTCGGTGAAGTTGCGGCCGATGGCCATGGCCTCGCCGACCGACTTCATGGTGGTGGTGAGGGTGGAGTCGGCGCTCGGGAACTTCTCGAAGGCGAACCGCGGGGCCTTCACGACGACGTAGTCGAGGGTCGGCTCGAAGGAGGCCGGGGTCTTCTCGGTGATGTCGTTGGGGATCTCGTCGAGCGTGTAGCCGACAGCCAGCTTGGCCGCGATCTTCGCGATCGGGAAGCCGGTGGCCTTGGAGGCGAGCGCCGAGGACCGGGAGACGCGCGGGTTCATCTCGATGACGATCACGCGACCGTCCTCGGGGTTGATCGCGAACTGGATGTTGCAGCCGCCGGTGTCGACGCCGACCTCGCGGATGATCGCGATGCCGACGTCACGCAGGCGCTGGTACTCGCGGTCGGTGAGCGTCATCGCGGGTGCGACGGTGATCGAGTCGCCGGTGTGCACGCCCATCGGGTCGAAGTTCTCGATGGAGCAGACGACCACGACGTTGTCGTTCTTGTCGCGCATCAGCTCCAGCTCGTACTCCTTCCAGCCGAGGATGGACTCCTCCAGGAGCACCTCGGTGGTCGGGGAGAGCGTGAGGCCCTGGCCGGCGATGCGGCGCAGCTCCTCCTCGTCGTGCGCGAAGCCGGAGCCGGCGCCGCCCATGGTGAAGGAGGGGCGGACGACGACGGGGTAGCCACCGAGCTCCTCGACGCCCTTGAGGACGTCGTCCATGGAGTGGCAGATGTACGAGCGGGCGGACTCGCCGTGGCCGATCTTCTTGCGGACCTCCTCGACGACGCCCTTGAAGAGGTCGCGGTCCTCGCCCTTGTTGATGGCCTCGACGTTGGCGCCGATCAGTTCGACGCCGTACTTCTCGAGGACTCCCTGCTCGTGCATGGAGATCGCGGTGTTGAGCGCGGTCTGGCCGCCGAGGGTGGGCAGGAGCGCGTCGGGGCGCTCCTTGGCGATGATCTTCTCGACGAACTCGGGGGTGATCGGCTCGACGTAGGTGGCGTCGGCGATCTCCGGGTCGGTCATGATCGTCGCCGGGTTGGAGTTGACCAGGATCACCCGCAGGCCCTCGGCCTTGAGGATGCGGCAGGCCTGGGTGCCGGAGTAGTCGAACTCGGCGGCCTGGCCGATGACGATCGGGCCGGAGCCGATGACCAGGACGGACTGGATATCGGTGCGCTTAGGCACGCTCGGCCTCCATCAGATTCACGAAGCGGTCGAAGAGGTACGCGGCGTCGTGCGGTCCGGCCGCCGCCTCGGGGTGGTACTGGACGGAGAAGGCCGGCTGGTCGAGCAGCTGCAGTCCTTCGACGACCTGGTCGTTCAGGCAGACGTGGGAGACCTCGGCGCGCCCGTAAGGCGTGTCGGAGACCTTGTCGAGGGGCGCGTCGACGGCGAAGCCGTGGTTGTGCGCGGTGACCTCGACCTTGCCGGTGGTGCGGTCCTGCACCGGCTGGTTGATGCCGCGGTGGCCGTACTTCAGCTTGTACGTGCCGAAGCCGAGGGCGCGGCCCAGGATCTGGTTGCCGAAGCAGATGCCGAAGAGCGGGGTCTTGCGCGCGAGGACCGCCTGCATCACGGAGACCGGGTGGTCGGCGGTGGCCGGGTCGCCCGGCCCGTTGGAGAAGAAGACGCCATCGGGGTTCACGGCGTAGATGTCCTCGGCCGTGGCGGTCGCGGGCAGCACGTGCACCTCGATGCCGCGCTCGGCCATGCGGTGCGGGGTCATGCCCTTGATGCCGAGGTCCACGGCGGCGACGGTGAACTTCTTGGTGCCGATCGCGGGGACGACGTACGTCTCCTTGGTGGCCACCTCGGCGGACAGGTTCGCGCCCTTCATCTCCGAGGCCTGGCGGACCTCGGCGAGCATGGTGCCCTCGTCGGGGAGCGCGTTGCCGGAGAAGATGCCGACGCGCATCGCGCCGCGCTCCCGCAGGTGCCGGGTCAGCGCGCGGGTGTCGACGCCGGAGATGCCGACGACGCCCTGGGCGCGCAGCTCCTCGTCGAGGGAGCGCTGGGCGCGCCAGTTGGAGTGGACGCGGGCGGGGTCGCGGACGACATAGCCCGACACCCAGATCCGTCCGGACTCGGGGTCCTCGTCGTTGACGCCGGTGTTGCCGACGTGCGGGGCGGTCATCACGACGACCTGGCGGTGGTACGAGGGGTCCGTCAGGGTCTCCTGGTAGCCGGTCATGCCGGTGGAGAACACGGCCTCGCCGAAGGTCTCCCCCACGGCCCCGTAGGCGCGGCCGCGGAACATGCGGCCGTCCTCCAGGACGAGTACGGCGGGAGTCTTGGCTCCCCGGGTGGAGGTCGTCATCGTGCGGCGCCTTCCGTCGTGTTGTCGGTGGTGTTGCTGGTCTCGGTGGTGGTGCTGGTCATGGAGTCGATGGCCTCGACCCAGGCCGTGTGCTCGGCGGCGTGGTCGGAGCGGAAGCCGGAGTCGAGCAGCTTGTCGCCGTGCGCCCAGGTCACGACGAGCAGGCCGCCCTCGGCGAGGACCTTGCCCGCAATGCCCTTGTCGAGCCGGGCCTCGCGCAGTTGCCCGGCTGGGACGAAGAAGTCGCCGGCTCCGGGGCGTACGACGCTCAGTCCCGCGTCCGTCAGGGTCAGCTCGACCCGGCTGCGGGTGCCGAGTCCGTGCGCCACGATGCGGTCGAGCCACTGCCCGGCGGTCGTGGAGCCGTGGTACCGGCCGCTCAGCTCAAGTCTCGCCGGGCCGGGCTCGGTCGGCAGCGCGGGCAGCTCGGGCAGATCGCCCTGGAGCGTGCCGCGCCACTTCCAGCCCTGGCGCATCAGCCAGTAGACGAGCGCCACGAAGAGCGCGAGTCCGACGAGCCAGCCGATGCGCGCGGCCCAGTCCGTCACTTCCGCCGATTTCTGTTCGGCGGCGAAAATCCAAGGTGTGCTCACGCCAGCTTCCCGTCGATGACCGTGGCCCGGCCCCGCAGGAAGGTGTGGGTGACGCGACCCGGCAGCTCGCGGCCCTCGTAGGGGGTGTTGCGACTGCGGGAGGCGAAGCCCGCGGGGTCCACCGCTCCACGGTATGCCGGATCGACCAGGGTGAGGTTGGCGGGCTCGCCTGCCGAGACGGGCCGGCCGTGGCCCTCAAGGCGGCCGATCTTCGCCGGGTTGACGGACATCCGCTGGGCGACGCCCGCCCAGTCGAGCAGCCCGGTGTCGACCATCGTCTGCTGGACCACGGACAGGGCGGTCTCCAGGCCGACCATGCCCATGGCGGCGGCGGCCCACTCGCAGTCCTTGTCCTCGCGCGGGTGCGGGGCGTGGTCGGTGGCGACGATGTCGATGGTGCCGTCGGCCAGCGCCTCGCGCAGCGCCATGACGTCCTTCTCCGTGCGCAGCGGCGGGTTGACCTTGTAGACCGGGTTGTACGAACGCACCAGCTCGTCGGTGAGGAGCAGGTGGTGCGGGGTGACCTCGGCGGTGACGTCGATGCCGCGGGACTTGGCCCAGCGCACGATCTCGACCGAACCGGCGGTCGACAGGTGGCAGATGTGCACGCGGGAGCCGACGTGCTCGGCGAGGAGGACATCGCGGGCGATGATCGACTCCTCGGCGACGGCGGGCCAGCCGCCGAGGCCCAGCTCGGCGGAGACGGTGCCCTCGTTCATCTGGGCGCCCTCGGTGAGCCGGGGCTCCTGGGCGTGCTGCGCGACGACTCCGTCGAAGGCCTTCACGTACTCCAGGGCGCGGCGCATCATCACGGCGTCGTCGACGCACTTGCCGTCGTCGGAGAAGACCTTCACGCCCGCGGCCGAGTCGTGCATGGCGCCGAGCTCGGCGAGCTGCTTGCCCTCCAGGCCGACGGTGACGGCGCCGACCGGCTGCACGTCGCAGTAGCCGGACTCCTTGCCGAGCCGCCAGACCTGCTCGACGACGCCGGCGGTGTCGGCGACGGGGAAGGTGTTGGCCATCGCGTGCACGGCGGTCCAGCCACCGCGCGCGGCGGCCTTCGTGCCGGTCAGGACGGTCTCGGAGTCCTCACGGCCGGGCTCGCGCAGATGCGTGTGCAGGTCGACGAGGCCCGGAAGGAGCACCTGGCCGTCGGCCTCGACGACGGTCGCGCCCTCGGCGCTCAGTCCCGTACCGACCTCGGCGATCGTCTCGCCGTCGATCAACACGTCCTGCGCTTCGCCACCGAGGACCTTGGCACCACGGATAAGGATCTTGCTCATGATTACTTGCTCTCCTCGGTACGGGTGGTGGCGCCGGCGGGTTCGTTGCCGCCGAGCAGCAGATAGAGGACGGCCATACGGGTGTGCACGCCGTTGGCGACCTGCTCGATGGCCGTGCAGCGCTCGGAGTCGGCGACCTCGGCGGTGATCTCCATGCCGCGGACCATCGGGCCGGGGTGCATCACGATGGCGTGCTCCGGCATCTTCGCCATCCGGTAGCCGTCGAGCCCGTACCGCCGCGCGTACTCGCGCTCGGTCGGGAAGAACGCGGCGTTCATCCGCTCCCGCTGCACCCGCAGCATCATCACGGCGTCGGACTTGGCGAGCACCTGGTCGAGGCTGTACGACACCTCGCAGGGCCAGCTGTCCACGCCGACGGGCAGCAGGGTGGGCGGCGCGACGAGGGTGACCTCGGCGCCGAGCGTGTGCAGCAGGTCGACGTTGGAGCGGGCGACCCGGCTGTGCAGGACGTCGCCGACGATCGTGATCCGCTTGCCGCCCAGGTCCTGGCCGAGCCCGGCGTCGGGTCCGATCAGGCGGCGGCGCATGGTGAATGCGTCGAGCAGCGCCTGCGTGGGGTGCTGGTGGGTGCCGTCACCGGCGTTGATCACGGCGGCGTCGATCCAGCCGGAGGTCGCCAGGTTGTACGGGGCGCCGGAGGCACCGTGCCGGATGACGACCGCGTCGACGCCCATGGCTTCGAGGGTCTGGGCGGTGTCCTTGAGGGACTCGCCCTTCGACACGCTCGATCCCTTGGCGGCGAAGTTGATGACATCCGCGGAGAGCCGCTTCTCGGCGGCCTCGAAGGAGATCCGGGTACGCGTCGAGTCCTCGAAGAAGAGGTTCACGACGGTCCGTCCGCGCAGGGCGGGCAGTTTCTTGATCGGCCGGTCCGCGACGCGGGCCATCTCCTCGGCGGTGTCGAGGATCAGGACGGCGTCGTCGCGGGAGAGGTCGGCGGCCGAGATGAGGTGGCGCATCATCGGGCAGGCTCCAAAGGGGAGTTCAGAACTTTTTCAGGCATGAGGGCGCGCAGTGGCGCACACCGGACGCACACGGGTGGATCCGGGGTGCTACTGCTCGCCGACCGGGGCGGTCCGCTTCTCGCCGAGCAGCACGGTGTCGCGACCGTCCTCCTCGGCGAGCTGGACCTTGACCGTCTCCCGCAGCGACGTGGGGAGGTTCTTGCCGACGTAGTCGGCGCGGATGGGCAGCTCGCGGTGGCCGCGGTCGACGAGGACGGCGAGCTGCACGGCGCGCGGCCGGCCGATGTCGTTCAGAGCGTCGAGCGCGGCGCGGATGGTCCGGCCGGAGAACAGCACGTCGTCGACGAGGACGACGAGGCGGCCGTCGATGCCGTCGGCCGGGATCTCCGTACGGGCGAGCGCACGCGGCGGGTGCATCCGCAGGTCGTCGCGGTACATGGTGATGTCGAGGGAGCCGACCGGGATCTCGGAGCCGGTGATCTCCGCGAGCTTGGCGGCGAGCCGCTGGGCGAGAAATACGCCGCGGGTCGGAATGCCGAGAAGCACCACATCGTCGGCACCCTTGGCGCGTTCGACGATTTCGTGGGCGATACGGGTCAACACCCGTGCGATGTCGGGGCCTTCGAGAACCGGCCGCGCGACTTCGGAACCGCTATTGGTGTCCATACGAAACGGACCTCCTTCTCCGCCTCACGGGACGGACCTTAAAGGACGTCGAGATTGCGCCAGCCAGCTTAGCAGCAGCGGCAACACCGCAGTTCACAGGCCCCCGGAAGGCCGGTACGGACCATTCGGCTTGACGCAGACAAGTAACGCTGCGTAATCTCACAGTGAGTCACAGGCACGCGGTCGAGGCCGCAGAATGCAGCGTCCGGGGAGCTATATGTCCAGCGAATACGCCAAACAGCTCGGGGCCAAGCTCCGGGCCATCCGCACCCAGCAGGGCCTTTCCCTCCACGGTGTCGAGGAGAAGTCCCAGGGCCGCTGGAAGGCCGTCGTGGTGGGCTCCTACGAGCGCGGCGATCGCGCCGTGACCGTGCAGCGCCTCGCCGAGCTGGCGGACTTCTACGGCGTCCCCGTGCAGGAGCTGCTCCCGGGCACGACGCCCGGCGGTGCCGCCGAGCCGCCGCCGAAGCTGGTCCTCGACCTGGAGCGCCTGGCCCACGTCCCGCAGGAGAAGGCCGGCCCGCTGCAGCGTTACGCGGCGACGATCCAGTCCCAGCGCGGTGACTACAACGGCAAGGTGCTCTCGATCCGCCAGGACGACCTGCGCACCCTCGCGGTGATCTACGACCAGTCCCCCTCGGTCCTCACCGAGCAGCTGATCAGCTGGGGCGTCCTGGACGCGGACGCGCGTCGCGCGGTCACCCACGAAGAGGCCTGAGCCGCCTCAGCCTTGAGCAGAAACGTGCCGCCGGGTCGTCGGGAAGAGCGATCTTCCCGACGGCCCGGCGGCTTTTCTCGTACCGACGGCCCGGCGGCTTTTCTCGGACGGACGGCCCGGCGGCTTTCTCGTATCGGTGGCGCACGACGAGGGGCCCACAGCGCGTATGCGCCGTGGGCCCCTCGTCGATGAGAGAACCGTGAAGTCCGCTCAGGCCTCGTCCCTGCGCAGGGTCGGCTTGAGGTCCTTCAGGCGGCCGAGCAGACCGTTGATGAACGCCGGCGACTCGTCGGTGGAGAACTCCTTGGCGAGCTGCACCGCCTCGTCGAGGACGACGGCGTCGGGCGTCCCGTCCTCCCAGATCAGCTCGTAGGCGCCGAGCCGCAGCAGGTTCCGGTCCACGACCGGCATGCGGTCGAGGGTCCAGTCCACCGCGTACTGCGCGATGAGCTCGTCGATCCGGGCGGCGTTCTCCGCGTACCCCTCGACCAGCTGCATGGTGAACTCGCTGACCGGCGGCTGGCGGGTGTCGCTGCGCGAGTGGCGCACCCAGTCCGCGAGGACGGTCAGGACGTCGGTGCCGCGCTGGTCTGCCTCGAAGAGGATCTGGAAGGCACGCTTGCGGGCCGTGTTACGGGCGGCCACGGTTAGCTGTTCACCCGGCCGAGGTAGCTGCTGTCGCGGGTGTCGACCTTGATCTTCTCGCCGGTGGTGATGAAGAGCGGCACGTTGATCTGGTGGCCGGTCTCCAGGATGGCGGGCTTGGTGCCGCCGGTGGAGCGGTCGCCCTGGACGCCCGGCTCGGTCTCCTGGATGACGAGCTCGACGGCGGCAGGCAGCTCGACGAAGAGCACCTCGCCCTCGTGCTGCGCCACGGTGGCCTCGAAGCCCTCGATGAGGAAGTTCGCGGCGTCGCCGACGACCTTCCGGTCGATGTGCAGCTGGTCGTACGTCTGCATGTCCATGAAGACGAAGTAGTCGCCGTCCATGTACGAGAACTGCATGTCGCGCTTGTCGACAGTGGCCGTCTCGACCTTGGTACCGGCGTTGAAGGTCTTGTCGACCGTCTTGCCGGAGAGCACGTTCTTGAGCTTGGTGCGCACGAAAGCCGGGCCCTTGCCGGGCTTGACGTGCTGGAACTCGACGACGGACCAGAGCTGGCCCCCGTCGAGCTTGAGCACCATGCCGTTCTTGAGGTCGTTCGTGGAAGCCACGGTTGCGGAATCTCCTGGACTGGACTGGTGGGACCGAAGGCCGTACGCGCTAGAGCGCGAGCAGCTCCTTGGTCGTGATGGTGAGTAGCTCGGGTCCGCCGTCCGCCTCGGGGCGCACGACGAGCGTGTCATCGATCCGGACACCGCCCCGCCCCGGGAGGTGGACCCCCGGTTCGACGGTGACCGGCACACAAGCGTCCAGTTTACCCATGGCTCCGGGGGCCAACTGCGGGTCCTCGTAGTTTTCCAGCCCCACCCCGTGGCCGGTGAGCGGCGTCAGGCCGTCCGTGTACCCGGCGGCGTCGAGTACGGAGCGTGCCGCGCGGTCGACTTCGCGGTACTCCGCGCCCGGTGCGAGCGCCTCGCGGCCCGCCCGTTGCGCGGCGAAGACCAGGTCGTACAGCTCGATCTGCCAGTCGGCCGGGGTGGTGCCGATGACGAAGGTGCGGCCGATCTCGCTGCGGTAGCCGCGGTAGGCGGCGCCGAGGCAGACGGAGAGGAAGTCGCCCTCCTCCACGCGCCGGTCGGTGGGCCGGTGCGTGCCGCGGCCCGAGTTGACGCCGGTGCCGACCGAGGTGGGGAAGGCGGGCCCGTCCGCGCCGTGGTCGACGAGCCGCCGCTCCAGTTCGAGCGCGAGATGACGTTCCGTACGCCCTACGAGGATGGATTCGAGGAGTTCTCCCAGGGCCTGGTCGGCGATCTCGGCGGCGATGCGCAGGCAGGAGATCTCCTCGTCGTCCTTGACGAGCCGCAGCTGTTCGACGGCGCAGCCCAGGTCGGCCAGGCGCAGCCGGGGCGCCACGGAGGTCAGGGCGCGGTGCCGGGCGACGGTCAGATGGTGCTCCTCGACGGCGAGGGAGTCGGCGCCCTGTCCCGCGGCGAGGTCGGCGGCGGCGACGGCGGCGTCTCCTCCGGCCGCCGCCAGCATGTGGACCTGCAGCGACTCATCCGGCCTGCCCTCGTCGGGCTCACCGGTCGGCAGGCTGCGGCAGAGCAGGAGGTCGAGGCGCGGCCCGAGCAGCAGGGCCGAGCCGCGGGGCGCCGCCCCGGCCAGGTAGCGGACATTGGCGGGGCGGGAGACGACGGCGGCCGCGCTGCCGCCGGCCGTGCACTGATCCCTCAGGCGCGCTCTGCGGGCCGCGTACACCTCGGACATGAATCGAGCCTACGAGCGGGCGCGCGATCCGTCCTGGCCAGCAGGTCCGACCGGGGCTGCTCGAGGGTTCAGGGGGCGTCTACCACTGGGGCGGGCTGGCGATGGCGCGGGCCAGGACGTCGTCCAGGACTCGGGCCGTGGTCGGGACGTCGTAACTGGAGTTGTCGACGATCGGCAGTCCCGAGCCGTACCAGCCGGCCATGCGGCCGTGGATGCGCGCCACTTCCTCGTCGGTGAGGCGGCGGTTTCCGCTGCGCTGGGCGTTGCGCTCCAGGACGATCTCCAGGCCGGGCAACAGCACCACGGGGAGCAGGCCGGGCCCGACGTGCCGCTTCCAGCCGCCGAGTCCTACGACGGGGCGGTCCGGGAAGACGGCGTCGTCGAGTATGCAGGAGATGCCGTTGGCCAGGAAGTTGCGGGCGGCGAAGCCGCAGGTGCGGCGGGCCAGGCGGTACTGCGCCTCGGAGTTGTCGTTCCAGCCGGTCTGCGGGTCGGCGAAGCCTGAGCGGACCCATTCGCGGACGTCGTCGAGGCTGATGTGGGCGGTGGGCACGCGGCGGTGCTCCGCCCAGTACTTGGCCACGGAGGTCTTGCCGGCGCCGGCCGGGCCGATGAGCAGGACCGCGAGCGTGGTCGCACCGGTGTCGCCCTGCGTGGCGTCCTGCGGCGGACTCGGCACGGCGACGGGGCCGCCGGGCGGGAGCTGGATGTGCCCGGTGGTGTTCTCCGCACCGGGCTGCTGCTGCGCCTGGGCGGGCTGAGGCGGCGGTGCGTGATAGCCGGGGGCGGGCGGCGGTGGCGGGGCCGCGGGCGCGGCCGGTCCAGCGGCCGGTCCAGGAGCGCCGGGCGGGGGCGCGGCGGGTCCGGGAGCGGGCTGCGGCGGGCCCGGAGCGGGCGGAGGATGCGGGGCACCCTGCTGCGGGGCGGGACCGGGGTGACCCGCGGGTCCCGGGTGGTGTGCGGCCGGGGACCAGCCCGTGGCCGGTCCGTGCCCCGGCTGATGGGGCGGCGGCAGCGGATTCCCCACTGCGTGCTGCATCCGGTGCCACTCCGTCTCGTACAGGCAACTGGCGCTGGTCGGGCGGGCGTCGGGCGGACATGTCGCGGCGCCCGGGCCTTACCGAACGGTACCTTCCCCGGCCGCCGTTGTGTGAACGGCCGGGGAGAGCCACAAGTGCCCGACGGGCCGGGCCATTTCGGACGGAGTGCGGCCAGACGGACACTTCGCCGCACGCGGGGGCCGCGATCAGACGGAGACTTCTCCGTACGCGCAGACCGCGATCAGGCGGAGACTTCTCCGTACGCGGCGAGGAGTACCGCCGGGTCCGGGCCCTCGAGAACGGTGGGCTTGCCGAGGCCGTCGAGGACGATGAAGCGCAGCAGGTCGCCGCGGGACTTCTTGTCGATCTTCATGTTCTCGACGAGCTTGGGCCACTGGTCACCGCGGTACGTCAGCGGCAGCCCCACCGACTCCAGGACGGAGCGGTGCCGGTCGGCCGTCGCGTCGTCCAACCGCCCGGCGAGGCGGCCGAGTTCGGCGGCGAACATCATGCCGACGGAGACGGCGGCGCCGTGCCGCCACTTGTACCGCTCGTTCTTCTCGATGGCGTGGCCGAGCGTGTGCCCGTAGTTGAGGATCTCCCGGAGGCCGGCCTCCTTGAGGTCGCTGGAGACCACCTCGGCCTTGACCTTGATGGACCGCACGATCAGCTCGGCGGTGTGCGGCCCGGCCGGGGTGCGCGCGGCCTCCGGGTCGGCCTCGATCAGGTCGAGGATCACCGGGTCGGAGATGAAACCGGCCTTGATGACCTCGGCAAGCCCGGACACGTAGTCGTGCACGCCGAGCGAGTCGAGCGCCGCCAGGTCGCAGAGCACACCGGCGGGCGGGTGGAAGGCGCCGACGAGGTTCTTGCCCTCGGCGGTGTTGATCCCGGTCTTGCCGCCGACCGCCGCGTCCACCATGGCGAGCACCGTGGTCGGCACGGCCACCCAGCGCACCCCGCGCAGCCAGGTCGCCGCGACGAAACCGGCCAGGTCGGTCGTGGCACCGCCGCCGACGCCGACGACGACGTCACTGCGCGTGAAACCGGACTGCCCGAGCGCCTTCCAGCAGTACGCGGCGACCTCGGCGGTCTTCGCCTCCTCGGCGTTGGGCACCTGGATGGCGATGGCCTCGTAGCCCTGCCCTGCCAGGTCCTCGCGCAGCGCCTCACCGGTCCCGGCAAGCGCCTCGGGGTGGATCACCGCGACGCGCTTGGCCTGCTTACCGATCAACCCGCCCAGTTCCCCGAGGAGTTGACGGCCCACGAGCACCTCGTACGGGTCGGCTCCGCCGACGGGGATGCGCGTCACCTGCTGCTCGCTCATGCTTCTTTCCACTCCAGTGCGTCGAGGACCGCCGCGGCGACCTCTTCGGGCCCGCGGCCGTCGGTGGGTACGACGACGCGCGCGGCGTCGGTGTACAGGTGGCGGCGGGCCTCCATCAGCTCGCGCCACTGCTTGCGCGGGTTGACCGCGAGCAGCGGGCGGGCGGCGTTCAGGCCGGTGCGCTTGACCGCCTCCTCGACGTCCATCGACAGATAGACGACGGTGTGCCCGGCGAGCAGCTCGCGCGTACCGGCGTCGAGGATGGCCCCGCCACCGAGGGCGAGCACGCCGGGGTGCTCGGAGACGGCAGCGCGCACGGCCTGCCGCTCGAGCTCCCGGAAGGCCGGCTCGCCGTCGTCGACGAAGATCTCGGCGATCTCCCGGCCCTCGGCCGCGACGATGTCGGCGTCGGTGTCCCGGAACGTGGTGCCGAGCCGCTCGGCGAGCAGCTCGCCCACGGTGGTCTTGCCGACCCCCATCGGACCGATGAGGACGATCCGCGGGCCGGTCACCGGATGCGCAGGTTGTCGAGGTACGACTCGACGTTGCGCCGGGTCTCGGCCACGCTGTCGCCGCCGAACTTCTCGGCGACGGCGTCCGCGAGGACGAGCGAGACCATGGCCTCGGCGACGATGCCGGCGGCGGGCACCGCGCACACGTCGGAGCGCTGGTGGTGCGCCTTGGCGGCCTCACCGGTCGTCACGTCGATGGTGGCGAGCGCCTTCGGCACCGTCGCGATGGGCTTCATCGCGGCCCGTACGCGCAGCAGTTCACCCGTGGTGAGGCCGCCCTCGGTGCCACCGGCACGACCGGTGGAGCGCTTCACGCCGTCCTCGGTCGCGACGATCTCGTCGTGCGCCTGCGAACCCGGCACCCGCGCCAGATCGAAGCCGTCGCCGACCTCGACGCCCTTGATGGCCTGGATGCCCATGAGCGCGGCAGCGAGCCGCGCGTCGAGGCGCCGGTCCCAGTGCACATGCGAGCCGAGGCCCACCGGCACGCCGTACGCGAGCACCTCGACCACACCGCCCAGGGTGTCGCCGTCCTTGTGGGCCTGGTCGATCTCGGCCACCATCGCCTTCGACGCATCGGCGTCCAGGCAGCGCACCGGGTCGGCGTCCAGCTTCTCCACGTCGGAGGGCTTGGGGTAGACGCCGTACGGCGCCTTCGCGGCGGCGAGCTCGACGACGTGGCTGACGATCTCGATGCCGGTCGTCTCCTTGAGGTACGAGCGGGCGACCGTGCCGAGAGCCACGCGGGCCGCGGTCTCACGGGCGCTGGCGCGCTCCAGGACCGGCCGGGCCTCGTCGAAGCCGTACTTCTGCATGCCCGCGAGGTCCGCGTGGCCGGGGCGGGGACGCGTGAGCGGGGCGTTGCGGGCGAGCTCGGCCAGCTCGGCGGGATCCACCGGATCCGCGGCCATGACCTTCTCCCACTTGGGCCACTCGGTGTTGCCGACCATGACCGCGACGGGCGAGCCCATCGTCAGGCCGTGCCGCACACCACCGAGGAAGGTGACCTCGTCCTGCTCAAACTTCATCCGCGCACCGCGCCCATAGCCGAGGCGCCGCCTGGCCAGCGCGTCCGCCACCATCTCCGTGGTGATCGGCACGCCGGCGGGCAGACCCTCCAGCGTCGCGACGAGTGCGGGTCCGTGGGACTCCCCCGCGGTCAGCCAACGCAACCTGCTCAACGGTGCTCCTCATGCTCGCGCCTGGTTTCTGGCGACGGCGCGGCCGGGTGCGCGGCCCTGGCCCGCCTGCCTAGATCCTCCCACGTCCGGGGAGGAGCCCCGGCCGCCGGTCCAGCAGGCGGACGCGCGCTCGGCTCGCGCATCCGTGCGCAGACAGGGGAGTCCCGTGGGGCAACGCCGCAGCCCAGGCGGTCGCGCGGGACGCTGCCCGGCATCGCCTCCGGCCCGATCGAGGCACCCGGCGAGGCCCGAAAGCGCGTGCGGAATCAGCACGAAGAATGTCAGCTTCACCGCCCACCGGCGGCCGGTGGGCGGTGAGCGGTGAGCGGTGAGCGGTGAGCGGTGGGGGCGGGGCGGAACCTAGTCGGCCGCGAGCGCCCGCTCCCCCGCCTGCCGCATCGCGTCCAGCGGCGCCGGCGAGCGGCCCGTCATCTGCTCGACCTGCAGCACGGCCTGGTGCACGAGCAGGTCGAGCCCGCTGACCACCGCGCCGCCGAACATCGACCAGCGCGCGGCCAGTTCGGTCGGCCACGGCTCGTACAGCACGTCGAAGAGTGTGCCCGGCCGTTCCGGAACCGACTTGGACAGCTCGTCCGTGGTACCGGCGGGCGTCGTGGCGATCACCAGCGGAGCCTCGAAGGCCGCGACGGCGTCGTCCCAGGCGGCCGTCCGCACGTCCACGTCGAGCCGCTCGCCCCACTGCTTCATCTCCACGGCGCGCGCCTCGCTGCGTACGTACGCGACGATCTCGCCCGTGCAGATCCGCGAGAGCGCGGCGAGCGCGGACGAGGCCGTGGCCCCTGCGCCCAGGATCGCGGCCGACCCGACCTGCTCGATGCCCCGCTCGCGGAGCGCGGCGACCATGCCGGGGATGTCGGTGTTGTCGCCGGTCCGGCGTCCGTCCGCCCCGAACACCACGGTGTTCACGGCTTCCACGGACGCGGCCGTCTCGCTGATCTCGTCGAGCAGCGGAATGACGGCACGCTTCAGCGGCATCGTCAGGGAGAGCCCGGCCCACTCGGCGCCCAGCCCTTCGAGGAAGCCGGGCAGCGCCGCCTCGTCGACCTCGAAACGCCCGTACTCCCAGTCGTCCAGGCCGAGTTCCGCGTACGCGGCGCTGTGCAGAACCGGTGAGAGGGAGTGGGCGATCGGCGAGCCGAGAACCGCGGCCCGACGTCGAATCTCAGCCCCGGTTGTTTGCATTGAACTTTTCCTTCAGCTTCAAGAACTCGTCATGCGTCTTCGCGAACTCGGTCTTGCTCATACCGTCGGTGGCCACGAAGTACAGCCAGCCGTCATCGGTCGGCTTGAGCGCAGCGCCGAGTGCTTCCTGCCCAGGGTTGCCGATGGGGCCGGGGGGAAGCCCCTTCCGCGTGTAAGTGTTGTACGGATCCTTGTTGCTCTTGATCTCTTCTTCACCGATGTTGATCTCGCTCTGACCCTTCAAGTAGTTGAAGGACGAGTCGAACTGAAGAAGCTGGTAAGTCTCCGTATTGCTCGGGTCGAGGCGGTTGTAGACGACCTCAGCCATCTTTCGGAAGTCTGCGTGGGTCTTGCCTTCGGCCTGGGTCAGGCTCGCCACTGTGACCAACTGCAGCGGGTTGTCGAGCTTGAGTTCCTCGGCCTTGCCCTCGATGTTGTAGTTCTCGTATTCCCTACTGGCAGTCGCGACCATCTTCTTGAGTACGTCACCGGGGCTCTGGCCCTTGGCCACCGGATAGCTCGACGGGAAGAGGAAGCCCTCGAGCGGGTCCTTGACGTCGCCGTTGATGTTCTGGGTGGCCCAGCTGGGCAGGCCGAGTTTCTTCCAGTTCTCCTTGGCGTACTTCTGGGTGGTGCCCTTGTCGACCTCGAGCCGCTTGTCGATCTGCTCGTAGACCCAGGCGTTGCGGCGGCCCTCGGCGATGATGAGGTTGTTGCGGCTCTTCGGGTCGAGCATCGCCTCGACGGCGGCCTTCGCCGACATCTCCTTGTTCAGCGAGTAGACGCCGGCCTGGATGGTCAGGCCGTCGGGGTGTTGACCCTGAGCGCTGACGAACGCGTCGGCGCTCTTGACCACTCCGGCCTGCTCCAGCTTGTTGCCGATGACGTAACCACCGGCGCCCTTGGGGATGTCGACGGTGACCTTCTCGCCGGTTCCGCTGCCGGTGTAGTCGCCGCCGCTGCCGTAATTGTCCTGGTAGAACTGGTAGCCGAAGTAGCCGACTCCGCCGATGCCGCCCGCGAAGATCAGCGTGAGGACGAGGCAGGCGCAACCGCTGCGTTTCTTCTTCCCGCCCTTGCCGCGCCGCTCCTTGCGACCGCCCCGGCGCGAGGCGCGCGGGTGCTCGTCGTCCGCGTCGTCGTCATCGTCGCCGCCCGCGAAGAAGGCGTGCTCGCGGTCGTTGGGGCCGGGGTCCCAGTCGATGTTCTCCTCGACGGGCTCGTGCCGATGGCCCGGCGGCTGCGGCGGCGGATAGGCCTCGGGGCTGTCGTACGGGTCGGGTCGCTCGGCTCCGTACGCGGCGGTCTGGCCCGCGTACGGATCGGCGTACGGGTCGTAGCCGGTCTGCTGGCCGGTGTCCCAACCGCCGTTGAAGTCGTGCTGCGGGTAGCCGGCCTGCGGAACGTTCTGCTGCGGGTAGCCGGTCTGCGGACTGCCCTGCTGCGGGTAGTCGGCCTGCGGAGTGCTCTGCTGCGGGTAGCCGTGCTGCCGGCCGCCGTAGTGCGCTTCCGGTGACTGCTGCGGGTAGTGCTGCGGCTGGCCGCCGTACGGACTCGGGCCGGCGGCCTGCTGTCCTTCCCATCCCTGGTCCCCGTACAACGGGTCATTGGGATGCCACGGTTCGGAGCCGGAGCCCCGGCCATACTCAGTCATCGATCCCCTACGAGCCGCGAGGCCGGAGCCGTCGGGCGCTGCCCCGGCCGGACTGCCTCTTTGCTGTGCGGCGGTTGTTCGAACGCCGCCGCATCGCGCGGAACGTTACCGTATCGCGATCAGATGACCACTTCGACGCCCTCGCCCGGAGCTTTACCTGACGCCCGTTCGGACTCGAGTGCCTGTTGGAGGATGATCACGGCGGCCGCCTGATCGATAACGGACCGGCCCTTTTTGGACTTCACGCCCGAGGCGCGCAGCCCCTGACTGGCCGTCACTGTGGTCATCCTCTCGTCCACCAGTCGCACCGGAACCGGCGCGATGCCGCGGGCGAGCTCCTGTGCGAAGCCGCGCACCTTGGCCGCGGCCGGGCCCTCGCCTCCGCTGAGGGAGCGCGGGAGCCCGACGACGACCTCGATCGGCTCGTACTCCTCGACGATCGCCTTGAGCCGACGGTGGGCGGCCGGGACATCGCGTCCCGGCACGGTCTCCACCGGGGTGGCGAGGATCCCGTCGGGGTCGCACGAGGCGACCCCGATCCGGGCGTCCCCGACGTCGATCGCGATGCGGCGACCGCGACGGATCTCTGCGGTCATTACGCGGTCTCGGCCACGAGGCGCTCGACGGCGGCGATCGCCTCGCCGATGGCCTCCGGGTTCTGGCCGCCGCCCTGGGCGACGTCCGGCTTGCCGCCGCCTCCGCCGCCGAGGGTCTTGGCCGCGGTGCGGACCAGGTCGCCGGCCTTGAGGCCGCGCTCGCGGGCGGCCTCGTTGGTGGCGATCACCGTCAGCGGGCGGCCGTTGGCCGTGGTGAACAGCGCTACGACGGCCGGGCGGTCACCCGGGATGCGGCCGCGCACGTCGAGGACCAGCTTGCGCAGGTCGTCGGCGCCCGTGCCGTCCGGCACCTGGCCGGTGGCGAGCGCGATCCCGCGTACGTCCTTGGCGCCCTGGGCGAGACCGCCGGCGGCCTGCAGGACCTTCTCCGCGCGGAACTTCTCGATCTCCTTCTCGGCGTCCTTGAGCTTGCCGAGCATCGTGGAGATCTTCTCCGGCAGCTCCTCGGGGCGGCCCTTGACCAGCTCCTGGAGCTGGGCGACGACCGTGTGTTCCCTGGCGAGGAAGTTGTACGCGTCGACGCCGACGAGGGCCTCGATGCGGCGCACACCCGAGCCGATGGAGGACTCACCGAGGAGCTTCACCAGGCCCAGCTGGGCGGTGTTGTGGACGTGCGTACCGCCGCACAGCTCCTTGGAGAAGTCGCCGATGGTGACGACGCGGACCCGCTCGCCGTACTTCTCGCCGAACTCGGCGATGGCGCCCTGCTTCTTGGCCTCGTCGATGCCCATGACCTCGGCGTGCACGTCGAGTTCGCGGGAGAGGACCTCGTTGATCTTCTGCTCGACGTCCGTCAGCACCGCGCCGGGCACGGAGTTGGGCGAGCCGAAGTCGAAGCGGAAGCGGCCCGGCGAGTTCTCCGAACCGGCCTGGGCGGCGGTCGGGCCGAGCGCGTCGCGCAGCGCCTGGTGCGTGAGGTGGGTGGCGCTGTGCGCGCGGGCGATGGCGCGGCGCCGCTTCACGTCGATGGTGGCGTAACCGGAGGAGCCGACGGTGACCTCGCCGACCTGGACGGAGCCCTTGTGCACGGAGACTCCCGGCACCGGCTGCTGGACGTCGCGGACCTCGATGACGGCGCCGGTGCCGAGCTTGATGCGGCCGGTGTCGGCGAGCTGGCCACCGCCCTCGGCGTAGAACGGGGTGCGGTCGAGGACGACCTCGACCTCGTCGCCCTCCACGGCGGCCGGCGAGGGCACACCGTCGACGAGCAGGCCGACGACGGTCGACTCGCCCTCGGTCGTGGAGTACCCGGTGAAGTCGGTGGCGCCGGCGTTGTCGGCGATCTCGCGGTACGCGGAGAGGTCGGCGTGACCGGTCTTCTTGGCCTTGGCGTCGGCCTTGGCGCGCTCCCGCTGCTCCTTCATCAGGCGCCGGAAGCCCGACTCGTCCACGGAGAGGCCCTGTTCGGCGGCCATCTCCAGGGTGAGGTCGATCGGGAAGCCCCAGGTGTCGTGGAGCAGGAACGCCTTGTCGCCGGGGAGGACCGTGTGGCCGGCGGCCTTGGTCTCGGTGACGGCGGTGTCGAGGATGTTGGTGCCGCCCTTGAGGGCCTTGAGGAAGGCGGCCTCTTCGGCGAGGGCGACGGTCTCGATGCGCTGGGCCTCGGTGACCAGCTCGGGGTACTGCTGCCCCATGGTCTCGACGACGACGTCGACGAGTTCCTTGACGACCGGGCCGGTGGCGCCGAGCAGTCGCATGTTGCGGATGGCGCGGCGCATGATGCGGCGCAGCACATAGCCGCGGCCTTCGTTGCCGGGGGTGACGCCGTCGCCGATGAGCATCACGGACGTCCGGATGTGGTCGGAGACGACGCGCAGCGAGACGTCCGAATCCTTGGCGGCGCCGTAGGCCACGCCGGTCAGCTCAGTGGCCTTGTCGATCACGACACGGGAGGTGTCGATCTCGTACATGTTCTGCACGCCCTGCAGGATCATCGCGAGGCGCTCGAGGCCGAGGCCGGTGTCGATGTTCTGGCTGGGCAGGTCGCCGAGGATCTCGAAGTCGTCCTTCGAGCTGCCCTCGCCCCGCTCGTACTGCATGAAGACCAGGTTCCAGATCTCCACGTACCGCTCGTCGTTGACGGCTGGGCCGCCCTCGACGCCGAACTCGGGGCCGCGGTCGTAGTTGATCTCGGAGCAGGGGCCGCAGGGGCCGGGAACGCCCATGGACCAGTAGTTGTCCTTCTTGCCGAGGCGCTGGATGCGCTCGGCGGGGACGCCCACCTTCTCGCGCCAGATGGTCTCGGCCTCGTCGTCGTCGAGGTAGACCGTCACCCACAGCCGCTCGGGGTCGAGGCCGTAACCACCGTCCGCCACGGAGCTGGTGAGCAGCTCCCAGGCGAACTTGATGGCGCCTTCCTTGAAGTAGTCGCCGAAGGAGAAGTTGCCGCACATCTGGAAGAAGGTGCCGTGCCGCGTGGTCTTGCCGACCTCTTCGATGTCGGGCGTGCGCACGCACTTCTGCACGCTGGTCGCGCGGTCGAAGGGCGGCTTGACCTCGCCGAGGAAGTACGGCTTGAACGGCACCATGCCCGCGGGGACGAGGAGCAGCGTCGGGTCGTCGGCGATCAGCGACGCCGACGGCACGACGGTGTGCCCACGCTCTTCGAAGAAGCGCAGCCAGCGGCGGCGGATTTCAGCCGACTCCATCAGTGGTCCTCATTCCGGTTGTACGAGTACTTCGTGTGGTTGTGGTTCTCGATCGCCACGATCCGTGCCTGCGGCGGGAGTTCGGGGAGCTCCGGGGCGTTCAGGCCCAGGGCGTCGTCCAGTTCGGCCTCGCGCTGGACCATGCCGTCGCGGACGTCGAGCGCGAAGTCCTTGAGGCGGTGGCCGGCGTCGATCGCCTTGTTCGCGGCCTGGGCCGCGAGGCTTTCGGGGGTCAGCTGCTTGAGCTTGCGGTTGACCTTGGTGGTGGCCCACACACCGGCGGCTGCGCCTGCGGTGAACCAGAACGTACGGCGGAACATCGGCGGCCTCAGTCCTTCTTGTTCCGGTTGCCCCAGCTGCTCCTGCCCCGGCGGGAGGAAGGCACCGTTCGCCCCACGATCACGGTACGTCTGGAGCTCTTCGCGGGCACGTCATCCGCCTGGGGGGCTCCCTTGCGGCCGATGGCCCGGCGCACTCCGTACCCGAAGGCGGCGACCTTGACCAAGGGGCCGCCGAACGTCGAGGCGACGGTGGTCGACAGGGCCGAGGCGTTGGAGGTGACTTCCTGGACGTCCGTGGCGATGGCGTCGACGCGGTCGAGCTGGGTCTGCGCGGAGCGGACCGTCGCGGACGCGTCCGCGAGCAGCGGAACGGCCTGTTCGGTCACATCCGCGACAAGCTTGGTGGTCGCCTTGAGCGTCTGGGCCAGTCTCACCAGTGCGACGGCGAGGAAGGAGACCAGGATCGCCCAGAACACCGCCACCAGGATGCCGGCCACCTCACCACCGGTCACTGCGCACCGCTCCCTGGATCATTAGGGGTCTAAGGGGTCTTCGAAAGTCGTCGTCCGACCTTATCGCGCCGGGCCCCACGCTCCGTACGCCTGTGGATAACTCCGGGCGCAGCCGCTCCGGGCCGTCGTCGCTGCTTCGAGCCGTCGCCCGTTGCTTCGAGTCGTCGCCCGTTGCTCCGGGCCGTCGTCCGTTGCTTCGGGCCGTTGCCGCCGTTTCCGGGCCGTACATGCGAAGGCCCGCCGCTCCCTCCGCCGGGAAGGGCGGGGATGCGGCGGGCCGTGCGCGCTGGGGCGCTACGCCTGCTGGATCAGCGGGCGTAGTACTCGACGACGAGCTGCTCGTCGCAGATGACCGGGATTTCCTTGCGGTTCGGGTCGCGGTCCAGGCGGAAGGCCAGGGCCTTCAGGTTGACCTGGAGGTAACGCGGGGTCTCGCCCTCGGTGTCGTAGCCACCCTCACGCGCGACCTGGAAGGGGACCTTCGAGCGGGAGCGCTCGCGCACGGTCACGACGTCGTCGGGACGGACGCGGAAGGACGGCTTGTCGACCTTCTTGCCGTTGACCTCGATGTGGCCGTGGACGACCATCTGGCGGGCCTGGTAGATGGTGCGGGCGATGCCCGAACGCAGGACCAGGGCGTCGAGTCGACGCTCGAGCTCGATGACCAGGGCCTCACCGGTCTTGCCCTGGGTCTTGGCGGCGCGCTCGTAGGCGCGGACGAGCTGGCGCTCGGACACGTCGTACTGCGCGCGCAGACGCTGCTTCTCGAGCAGACGGACCTTGTAGTCCGAGTTCTGCTTGCGGCCACGGCCGTGCTCGCCCGGCGGGTACGGACGGGCCTCGAAGTACTTGACGGCCTTCGGCGTCAGGGCAATGCCGAGCGCACGAGACTTCTTGACCTTGGGACGCGACTGGTTAGGCACGTTCTCCAGACCTCCGAAATAGGTTAGGTTAGGCTCACCTTACTAAGGGAGATCGCATGTCTCGCCGTGGGAACACCAGTCACGTCACGGACAGCACAGAAAAACCGACGCCAACTCAAAGGGGCATCGATATGACGGAGGTCCGATCAGATCGTGGTCAGCCGCGTCCCAGCGGGCTTGAAACCATCCGGATGCCGTCAGCAGCCGAACGCACACGAACTCTCGTACAGAGTACATGCTCCGGAGTGCTGCTCTCCCCGGGGGTGCACGGGGCCCTGCCCGACCACCTGGTCGCGGACGAGCGCACGGTCGGACCCGAAGGCGACGTCTACCTGGTCTTCCCGGCCGACTCCCCCGTCGTACGGGCCGCGACGCACGCGCAGGACGACGAGCTGCCCGCCGTGCTCGAGATCACGGACGTCGCTCCGGTCTCCGTCCCCCACCGTATCCGGGGCCGCGCCTGGATCTCCGGCTGGCTGACCCGGGCGCCGGGCCTCGCCGAGCCGGGGCGGATGACGCTGCGCCTGGAGGTCGGCGAGACCTCGGTGGACGATCTGTGGGGCGCCGAGAGCGTGGAGCCGGAGGAGTTCGCGCGGGCGGCCGCGGACCCGCTGGCGCCGTACGAGGCGGAGCTGCTGCAGCATCTGCACGCCGCCCACGAGGACCAGGTGCAGCTGCTGACCGCGCTGCTCGGCCACCGCTCCTCACTGCCGGGGCGCGCGGTGCCGGTGGCCCTGGACCGGTACGGGCTGCGGGTGCGGTTCGTCGGGGAGCGGGACGGCGCGACGTTCGACGCGCGCTTCGACTTTCCCGAGCCGGTACGGGACGTGGTCGGTCTTCGGCGCGCGATGCACCGGCTCTTCGAGGCCGCCGCGCACTGAACTCCCCTTCCCCGGCGGCTGGTCGGGGCAGGTGGCCGGTTGGCCCGCAGATCCGCGAGGCCTTGCGGTAGTGGTACGGCAGCCACGGCGAGCAGGGCGGCGACCGGTCCGGTTGCGCGTGCTCGCGTGGGCCGAGCGCAGGCCTGGGCTCGGGCTACTGCGCGTCGGCTGATTCCTCGGTTCCGGCCTTGGGCTCCGCCTGGGGTTCCGCCTTGCCCACAGACTCCCCCGGGCCCTTCCCCGGGGCCGGTCTCTCGGGCCGGGTCTCACCGCGCAGGCGCTCGCGGACCCGGTCGGCCACGTCCGCGTACCGCGCCTCCGCGCCGTACCGCGTCGGTTGGTAGTAGCGCTTGCCGTGGATGGCGTCCGGGGCGTACTGCTGGGCCGCGATGCCGCCCGGGACGTCGTGCGGATATACGTACCCCTGCGCGTGGCCGAGTTTGGCCGCTCCCTTGTAGTGGCCGTCGCGCAGGTGCGGCGGGACGGGGCCGGCCAGCCCCTTGCGTACGTCTTCGAGGGCCGCGCCGATCGCGGTCGTCGCGGCGTTGGACTTCGGGGCGAGGGCCAGGGCGATCGTGGCGTGGCTCAGCGTCAGTGCGGCCTCAGGGAAGCCGATCATGGCTACGGCCTGGGCGGCGGCGACCGTTGTCGGCAACGCGGTGGGGTCGGCGAGGCCGATGTCCTCCGAGGCGGAGATCATCAGGCGGCGGGCGATGAACCGGGGGTCCTCGCCCGCCTCGATCATGCGGGCCAGGTAATGCAGCGCCGCGTCCACGTCCGAACCGCGGATGGACTTGATCAGGGCGCTCGCCACGTCGTAGTGCTGGTCGCCGTCCCGGTCGTACTTCACCGCCGCGCGGTCGACCGACTCCTCCAGGGTCTGCAGTGTGATCTCCCGCTCGCCCTTGGACAGCGCCGAGCCGGCCCCGGCCTCCAGGGCGGTCAGGGCGCGGCGGGCGTCGCCGCCGGCGATCCTCAGGAGGTGCGCCTCGGCGTCGGCCGGCAGCGTGACCGCGCCGCCGAGTCCGCGCTCCTCGGCTATGGCGCGGTGCAGCAGCGCGCGCAGGTCGTCGTCCGTGAGCGGTTCGAGCGTGAGGAGGAGCGAGCGGGAGAGGAGCGGGGAGATCACCGAGAAGTACGGGTTCTCCGTCGTCGCCGCGATGAGCGTGACCCAGCGGTTCTCCACCGCGGGCAGCAGGGAGTCCTGCTGGGCCTTGCTGAAGCGGTGGATCTCGTCGAGGAAGAGGACGGTCTCCTTGCCGAAGCCGCCGGTGGCGCGGCGGGCGCCGTCGATCACGGCGCGCACTTCCTTGACGCCCGCGGTGATCGCGGAGAGCTCTACGAAGCGCTTGTTCGTCGCCTTGGAGACGACGTACGCGAGCGTCGTCTTGCCGGTGCCGGGCGGGCCCCACAGGATCACCGACGAGGGTCCGGCCGGGCCTCCGCCGCCCTCGCCGACGAGTCTGCGCAGCGGTGAGCCGGGCTTCAACAGGTGCTGCTGCCCCACGACTTCGTCGAGCGTGCGCGGGCGCATGCGCACGGCCAGGGGGCTGCTCGCCGGGTCCTTCTCCTGGCGTTCTTCGGCTGCGGCGGTAAAGAGGTCTGGCTCCACGTGAACGACCCTATGTCACCCCACTGACAACGCTCCCCGCGCAGTCGTCGGCCGAAGGAAAGCCCAGGTCAGCTGGTCCAGAAGTCCCACCAGCGGGTCAGGATCAGCATGCCGATGATGCCGATGTGGAGCACCGGCAGGACCCAGGTGAACTCGTCGAAGAACGTCCGCAGCCCGCCCGGCGCCGGCAGCATTCCGTGCCGGACGTTGTGCCCGGTCACGTACCAGAACATGACGATGGTGGCGACCCACGCGAGGCAGCACCACAGGCACAGGGCGTTGATGTTGTACAGCGACTGGTACATCAGCCAGGTGCAGAAGCCGACGCCGAACAGCATCCCGGCGTTCAGCGTCAGCCAGTACCACCGCGGGAACCGCGCCCGGGCCAGCAGGCTCATGCCGACGCACACCACGATCCCGTAGGTCACGAGACCCAGCATCGGGTTGGGGAAGCCGAAGACCGACGCCTGCTCGCTCTCCATGATCGAGCCGCAGGACACCACCGGGTTGAGGCTGCAGCCGGGCGTGAAGTTCGGGTCTTCGAGGAGCTTGAACTTGTCGAGCGTGATGACCCAGGCCGCGAGCACACCGGCGGCCCCGGTGATCACCAGCAACAGCGCCAACGCACGGCTGCCGCCGACAGAACGGGGAGCGTCCGCCTGCTCCCGACCGTCCGGGCCGCCGTCCTTCGCAGACATCGTTTCGCTCATCACGCCGTTTCCGTCGCTAGTAGTGGGGGGCTATCAGGACCGGTGAGTCACAGGGCCCACAGACACGCTCATTGTGCCGCACGAGGCTGTGCGTCCACCGTTCGATGGGCATAAGGAAGGGCGGTCTCCGCCTCGTCCGTGGCCGTCGAAGCCCTACGGATAGGGCAGCAGGCCGTAGGTGGGGTCGTCCTCGCGCCGGATCTGCGCCGCTCCTCGGGCGAACGCGGAGCAGAACTCCACGTCCTCCTCGAAGTGCACCGCCGGCAGCGCCTCCGCTCCGGGGTACGGCTCGGCAGGACCGAAGGTGTATCGATGCCGCGTCACCTCGCCCGCCCGCCTCGCAGGCTGCGCGGCGGCGAACCTCGGGGATCCGGGTGCCTCGCTGGGCGTTCCCTCAACGGTCCACTGCTCCCGAAGTTCCACGACCCCCGGTTCCGGGCAGCGCCACCTGAAGCGCGTGACGCACAGATCTCCGACGTTGAACCACGAGCTCCACCCCCACCCGTCACCGAGGAAGCCCAGCTCAGAGGCTTCCATGACGCCGTACGAGAGCGGGAGGCTGCTCCAGTGGCCCACCAGGCGGTCGTCCGATTCAACCGAGTCCATCCGTAGATCATCAGGCAGCGGAGCGCACCCCGGCAACGGCGAGGGCCCCGGGTGCCGTTCCGCACCCGGGGCCCTCAACTCCGCACGCTCTAGCCGAGCTTGGCCTTCAGCACCTCGACGATCGCATCGGACGCGACCGCCTCCTGCTCGCCCGATTCCATGTCCTTGAGCTGGACGACGCCCTCGGCGAGGTCGCGCTCGCCGGCCACGATGGCGTACCGCGCGCCGCTGCGGTTGGCGTTCTTCATCGCGCCCTTGAGGCCCTTGCCGCCGTAACTGAAGTCGGCCGCGACGCCCGCCTTGCGCAGCTCGGTGACGACGCCGAACAGGACGCGGCGCGCCTCCTCGCCGAGCGGCACCGCGAACACGCTGGTGGCGGGGGGGAGTTCGAGCTCCACGCCCTCCGCCTCAAGCGCGAGCACCGTACGGTCCACGCCCAGGGCCCAGCCGACGGACGGCAGCGAGGGGCCGCCGATCATCTCGGACAGGCCGTCGTAGCGACCGCCGCCGCCCACCGCGGACTGCGAGCCGAGGCCGTCGTGGACGAACTCGAAGGTCGTACGCGTGTAGTAGTCCAGGCCGCGCACCAGCTTCTCGTCGTCCTCGAAGGCGACGCCCGCCGCGGTGATCAGGGCGCGCACCTCCTCGTGGTACGTCTTGCACGCGTCGCACAGGTAGTCACGCAGGACCGGCGCGCCCACCAGCTGCTTCTGCACGTCTGCCCGCTTGTCGTCGAGGACGCGCAGCGGGTTGATGTCGGCGCGGCGCAGCGTCTCCTCGTCGAGGTCGAGGCCGCGCAGGAAGTCCTGCAGGGCCGCGCGGTAGACGGGACGGCACTCCTTGTCGCCCAGGGAGTTGAGCAGGATGCGGAAGTTCCGCAGGCCGAGCGCGCGGTACGCCTGGTCGGCCAGGATGATCAACTCGGCGTCCAGGGCCGGGTCCTCGGACCCGATCGCCTCGGCGCCGACCTGGGAGAAGTGGCGGTAACGGCCCTTCTGCGGGCGCTCGTAGCGGTAGTACGAGCCCGAGTACCAGAGCTTGACCGGGAGGTTGCCCGCCTTGTGCAGGTTGGCCTCCAGGGCCGCGCGGAGCACGGAAGCGGTGCCCTCGGGGCGCAGCGCGAGCTTGTCGCCGCCCTTGGTCTCGAAGGCGTACATCTCCTTGGTGACGATGTCGGTGGACTCGCCGACGCCGCGCGCGAACAGCTCGACGTTCTCGAAACCGGGCGTCTCGATGTAGCCGTAGCCGGAGTTCTTCAGCGGCGCGGCGATGGCCTCGCGCACGGCGAGGTACCTGGCGCTGTCCGGTGGGATCAGGTCGTACGTGCCCTTGGGGGCCTGAAAAGTGCTCACGGGAAAACTCTCGTCACATTCCTCGTCGCGGAGCCTGCTGTGCGGCTCCCTGGCCTGCGGCCACCTGGCGCAGATACGGGTTGGTGGCGCGCTCCTGGCCGATGGTCGTCTGGGGACCGTGCCCGGACAGGACCACGGTCGAGTCGTCGAGCGGCAGGCACACGCGGCCCAGCGACTCGAGCATGTCGTCCATGTCACCGCCGGGCAGGTCGGTGCGTCCGATGGAGCCGGCGAAGAGCAGATCGCCCGAGAAGAAGACGGACGGGATGTCCGCGGCCTCGGGCATCCGGAAGGTCACCGACCCCTTCGTATGCCCCGGTGCGTGCGCGACGGAGAAGTCGAGCCCGGCCAGCTGCAGGCGGGCGCCGTCACTCAACTCCCGCACGTCGTCCGGCTCCCCCACGGTCAGCTCGCCCATCAGCGGCATGCCGATGGAGCGGCCGAGCGCCTTCTCGGGGTCGCTCATCATGTACCGGTCATCGGGGTGGATCCAGGCGGGAACGTCATGCGCTCCGCAGACCGGGACGACCGAGGCGACATGGTCGATATGGCCGTGGGTGAGGACGACCGCGACGGGCTTGAGCCGATGCTTTTTGAGTGCTTCCTCGACGCCTTCGGCGGCCTGGTGGCCGGGGTCGATGATCACGCACTCCTCGCCTGCGGCCGGGGCGACCAGATAGCAGTTGGTCCCCCAGGCCCCGGCGGGGAACCCGGCAATCAGCACGTTCGTCCTTAAGGGTGGTCCGACGGGAAGGTGCGGCGGTTCACCGGCCGAGGGCGGCGGCGACACCAGATCGCAATACACGCAGCCTACCGGCGCGGCTCGGCGCACAGCTAACCCATATACGGTACGGGGCAAGCTCAGGCGGTTCGGACCGTTCACGATGCGTACAAGGAGAAGACCCGGTGGTCAGCAACGATCAGCGGCGGCGTCAGCTCGCCCGGGAGAAGTTCGCTCGCCAGCAGGAGCGGCGGGAGACGGCGCGGCGCAAGGCGCAGCGCCGTAACGCGATCATCGCCGCCTCGCTCGTGGTGGTGCTCGCGGCGAGCGGCGGTGCTGTGGCCGCGGGCGCCTTCACGGGCGACGACGGCAAGGAGAAGACGGACGCGGAGGCCGCGCCGTCCGCCAGCCCGAAGGTCGAGGACCCGTGCGCGAAGCCGGCGCCGGGCAAGGTCGAGGAGCTGAGCTACAAGAAGGAGCCGAAGCTCAGCATCGACAAGTCCGCCGACTACACGATGAGTCTGGCCACGACCTGCGGTGACATCGACATCGACCTGAAGGCCTCGGCCGCGCCGCACACGGTGAACTCGTTCGACTTCCTGGTGAACAAGGGCTACTTGAACCACACGAAGTGCCACCGCCTCACCAACCAGGGCATCTACGTCCTGCAGTGCGGCGACCCGAAGGGGGACGGAACGGGCGGCCCCGGCTACACGATTCCGGACGAGAACCTGAAGGACAAGAGCCTCAAGGGCAACGTGTACCCGGCGGGCACGGTCGCGATGGCGAACCAGTACAACCCGCAGGACGGCAAGGGCCGTGACACCGGCGGCAGCCAGTTCTTCCTCGTCTACCAGGACAGCCAGCTGCCGCCCGACTACACGCCCTTCGGCACGGTCTCGAAGTCCGGCATGAAGGTCCTGAAGAAGATCGCCGACGCGGGCGCCACGGCACCCGACCCGACCACGGGCAACACCGCCCCGAACGCCACGGTGGTGATCGACAAGGCGACCGTCAGGAAGTCTTGACCAGCGGGCAAGTTCGGTACTGCTGGATGCGGACAGCCGCCCTGCTCGTCGCCTATGTTGGCGTTGTGCAGGGCGCCGTGTGCGGCTGCTCTGAAGAAACTGTGGACGATGCCCCGGGCAACCCCCGCGCAGGCATCATGTGGAGGAGGCGCTGTGAGCAGCGACCCGTGGGGCCGCGTCGACGAGGCGGGGACCGTGTACGTGCGTACGGCCGACGGAGGCGAGCGAGTCGTCGGCTCGTGGCAGGCAGGCTCTCCCGACGAGGCCCTTGCCTACTTCAAGCGCAAGTACGACGGCCTGGTCGTGGAGATCGGCCTTCTCGAGCGCCGGGTACAGACCACGGACCTGTCGGCCAAGGACGCGACGACCGCCATCGAGCACCTGCGCGAGCAGATCACCGACGCGCACGCGGTGGGTGACCTGGACTCCCTGGCCAAGCGGCTCGACAAGCTGGTGGAGAGCGTCGACGCCCGCCGCGAGGAGCGCAAGGTCCAGAAGGCGAAGCAGGCGGACGAGGCCAAGCACGCCAAGGAGGCCTTGGTCGCCGAGGCCGAGGAGCTGGCCCAGAGCGAGCAGTGGCGGGCGGCCGGCGAGCGGCTGCGCGCGCTTGTGGACACCTGGAAGGGTCTGCCGCGGCTCGACCGCAAGTCGGACGACGAGCTGTGGCACCGCTTCTCGCACGCGCGCTCCGCCTTCTCCAAGCGCCGCAAGGCCCACTTCGCGGCGCTCGACGCGCAGCGCGAGGAGGCCCGCAAGGCCAAGGAGCGGCTGGTCTCCGAGGCCGAGGCACTGTCCAACTCCAAGGACTGGGGCCCGACGGCCGCGCGGTACCGCGAGCTGATGGCCGAGTGGAAGGCCGTCGGCCGTGCCCAGCGCGAGCACGAGGACGACCTGTGGAACCGCTTCCGCGGCGCGCAGGACGTGTTCTTCACGGCCCGCAGTGAGATCTTCGCCGAGCGGGACGCGGAGCAGGCCGAGAACCTCAAGCTCAAGGAGGCCCTCGCCGACGAGGCCGAGCAGCTCCTCCCGATCACCGATCTGAAGGCGGCCCGCGCCGCGTTCCGCGCGATCAACGAGCGCTGGGAGGCCATCGGCCACGTCCCGCGTGACGCCCGCCCGAAGGTCGAGGGCCGGATGCACGCCGTGGAGCGGGCGATGCAGGACTCCGAGGAAGTGGAGTGGCGGCGTACGAACCCGGAGGCACGCGCGCGTGCCGAGGGGCTCACGGGCCAGCTGCAGGCCGCGGTCGACAAGCTCAACGGCCAGATCGAGACGGCCCGCGCGCAGGGCAACAACTCCCGCGCCGACAAGCTCCAGAGGGAGCTCGACGGCCGCCAGGCCCTGCTCGACCAGGCGCTGAAGGGCCTTCAGGAGTTCGGCGGCTGACGCCTTTCTCGTACCTGGAAGGGGCTCTCGTACTTCGCGTACGGGAGCCCCTTCTGCGTATGGCTGCGTGCCTGCCGTACGACTCCGTGGTTACGGTCTGCGGGCCGACGTCACGCGGTACACGTCGTAGACGCCCTCCACTCCCCTGACCGCCTTGAGCACATGGCCCAGGTGCTTGGGGTCGCCCATCTCGAAGGTGAAGCGGGACGTGGCGACGCGGTCGCGGGAGGTCTGGACGGCGGCCGACAGGATGTTCACGTGCTGGTCGGACAGGACGCGCGTGACGTCCGAGAGGAGCCGGGAGCGGTCCAGGGCCTCGACCTGGATGGCGACGAGGAACACCGAGGACTGGGTCGGCGCCCACTCGACCTCGAGGATCCGCTCGGGCTGCTGCGACAGCGAGTCGACGTTGACGCAGTCCGCGCGGTGCACGGAGACGCCGCTGCCGCGGGTCACGAAGCCGATGATGGGGTCGCCCGGCACCGGGGTGCAGCAGCGGGCGAGCTTGACCCACACATCCTCGACGCCCTTGACCATGACGCCCGGGTCGGCGTTCGCGCGGCGCTTGCTGCGGCCGCGCACCGGGGTGGCCGTCTCGGCGATGTCCTCGCCGGCCGCCTCCTCGCCGCCCATGGCCTGGACCAGCTTCTGCACCACGTTCTGCGCGGAGACATGGCTCTCTCCGATCGCCGCGTACAGCGAGGAGATGTCCGGGTAGCGCATTTCGTGCGCCATCGTGACGAGGGAGTCGCCCGTGAGGATGCGCTGAATCGGCAGGTTCTGCTTGCGCATGGCGCGGACGATGGCGTCCTTGCCCTGTTCTATGGCCTCGTCTCGCCGCTCCTTGGAGAACCAGGCGCGGATCTTGTTGCGCGCCCGCGGGGACTTGACGAAGCCCAGCCAGTCACGGGACGGGCCGGCGCCGGGCGCCTTGGAGGTGAAGACCTCCACCAAGTCGCCGTTGTCCAGGGTGGATTCAAGTGGTACGAGGCGGCCGTTGACCCGGGCTCCTATGGTGCGGTGGCCCACCTCGGTGTGCACCGCGTACGCGAAGTCCACGGGGGTCGCGCCGGCCGGGAGCGCTATGACGTCGCCCTTCGGCGTGAAGACGAAGACCTCGTTGCGCGAGAGGTCGAAGCGCAGGGACTCCAGGAACTCTCCGGGGTCCTCGGTCTCCTTCTGCCAGTCGAGGAGTTGGCGCAGCCACGCCATGTCGTTGAGGTGGTCGTCCTTGGCGCCGCCCTTGGGGGCGTCCGAGCGGACCTTGGAGGCTCCGGCCACGGCCTCCTGCTTGTACTTCCAGTGCGCCGCGATGCCGTACTCGGCGCGGCGGTGCATGTCGAACGTGCGGATCTGCAGCTCGACGGGCTTGCCGTTGGGGCCGATCACCGTGGTGTGCAGCGACTGGTACATATTGAACTTGGGCATCGCGATGTAGTCCTTGAACCGGCCGGGGACCGGGTTCCATCGCGCGTGCACCGTGCCCAGTGCGGCGTAGCAGTCCCGCACCGTGTCGACCAGGACACGGATGCCCACCAGGTCGTAGATCTCCGCGAAGTCACGGCCGCGGACGATCATCTTCTGGTAGACGCTGTAGTAGTGCTTCGGCCGGCCGGTGACGGTGGCCTTGATGCGGGCGGCGCGCAGGTCGGCCTGGACCTCGTCGGTCACTATGGCCAGGTACTCGTCGCGCTTGGGGGCGCGCTCGGCGACGAGCCGGACGATTTCGTCGTACATCTTGGGGTAGAGGATCGCGAAGGCGAGGTCCTCCAGCTCCCACTTGATGGTGTTCATGCCCAGTCGGTGCGCCAACGGGGCGTAGATCTCCAGGGTTTCGCGGGCCTTCTTCTCCTGCTTCTCGCGCTTGAGATACCGCATCGTGCGCATGTTGTGCAGGCGGTCGGCGAGCTTGATGACCAGGACGCGCGGGTCCTTGGCCATGGCGACGACCATCTTGCGGACGGTCTCGGCCTGCGCGGCCTCGCCGAACTTGACCTTGTCCAGCTTCGTGACGCCGTCGACGAGCAGCGCGACCTGGTCGCCGAAGTCCCGGCGGAGGGTGTCCAGGCCGTATTCGGTGTCCTCGACCGTGTCGTGCAGCAGGCCCGCCATGAGCGTGGCCGGGTCCATGCCGAGCTCGGCGAGGATCGTCGTCACCGCGAGGGGGTGCGTGATGTACGGATCGCCGCTCTTGCGCTTCTGGCCGCGGTGCCAGCGCTCGGCGACCTGGTAGGCCCGCTCGATCTGGCGGAGCGTCGACGTCTCGATCTTCGGGTCGTTGCTCCGCACTATCCGCAGCAGCGGCTCGAGCACCGGGTTGTACGGATTCGAGCGCTGCACGCCGAGGCGGGCGAGGCGGGCTCGTACGCGGTTGGAGGAGGCGGAGCGCGACTGGTTCGCCGCGGCCGGGCGCATCGCCGGGGTCTGGCTCGCGGGGCCCTTGGCGGGCGGCGCGGGACTCGGCGCCGGGCGGGGCTTTTCGGCCACCGGGTCGGTCGCCGGCTTGGGTGCCTGCTTCTTCTCGCTCGCGGCGGGCGTGGCAGCGGACGCCGCGGCCGATTCGGCCGGCTGGTCGGGCTCGGGCTGCGCGGCGGCGAGTGGCTGACGGGCCTCGTCTGGCAAGAGTGCTCCTCATGCAGGGTCCGGCCCCCCGATCAGGTCCGGACTGCCATGGTATCGATCCTTGCGCTTCGGCTCGTCCCCACTGTGGATAACCCTCCCGCAGGGCTGTGGACGACCGGGCCCCGCGGGCACGCGAAGGGCGGGCGCCCGGACTGTGCCGGGTGCCCGCCCTTGGCTCGATCGTGCCGGTCGGAGGGCGACCGGAGGCTGATCAGGGGTGGATCAGACGGGTGCGTCTGGTCTCGGGGCGATCAGACGGTGAGCAGTGCCTCCAGCGGGGCTCCCTGGAGCGCGGGCTCAAGGCGTGCCCTGCCACCGAGGAAGCCGAGCTCCATCAGGACGGCGAGGCCCGACACCTCGGCTCCCGCACGGCGGATGAGCTGCAGCGAGGCCTCGGCGGTGCCGCCGGTCGCGAGGACGTCGTCGATGACCAGGACGCGGTCGCCCGCGGCCAGGTCCTCGGCGTGCACCTCGATCTCGGCCTGGCCGTACTCCAGCTCGTAACGCTGCGCGAGCGTCGCTCCGGGGAGCTTGCCCGCCTTGCGTACGGGGATGAAGCCCACGCCCGCACGGACCGCGACCGGGGCCGCGAGGATGAACCCGCGCGCCTCCAGACCGACGATCTTCGTCGCGCCCTGCGCTACGCAGAGGTCGGCGAGGGCTCCCGTGAGCGCCGAGAACGCCGTCGGGTCCGCGAGCAGCGGGGTGATGTCCTTGAACATCACCCCGGCCTTCGGGTAGTCCGGGACGTCCCGGATCCGGCTGAGCAGCAATTCCTTGACGTCGGTCATCGGCGCTTCCCCGAGGGTCGTCCGCGCCCGCGGTTGCGGGCCTGCGGCTGGGTGCGGCGCTGGCCGACGACGCCCGACGCGGCTCCGGCCGGGGCCGCGTCCTCCGGGCCCAGGTCGGCCGGCTCCTCGTCCTGGCCCGTGGTCTCCGACTCGCTCTTCGCGGCGGCCTGCGCGCGCTTGGCGAGCACCCGCTTCTTGAGTGCCTTCATCTGCGGCTCGCGCTCCTTGAGGTCGGCGACGAGCGGCGTGGCGATGAAGATCGAGGAGTACGCACCGGCGGCGAGGCCGACGAACAGCGAGAGCGAGATGTCGTTGAGCATGCCGGCGCCGAGGACACCGCCACCGATGAACAACAGGCCCGCCACCGGCAGGAGCGCGACCACCGTGGTGTTGATGGAGCGCACCAGGGTGCTGTTGATGGAGAGGTTGGCGACCTCGCTGTAGGTCTGCTTCGTCTGCTTCGTGATCCCCTTCGACTGCTCCTTCAGGGAGTCGAAGACGACGACCGTGTCGTACAGCGAGTAGCCGAGGATGGTCAGCAGACCGATCACCGTGCCCGGGGTGACTTCGAAGCCCACCAGGGCGTAGATACCGACGGTGATGGTGATGTCGTGGATCAGGGCGATCAGGGCGGCGACGGCCATGCGCCACTCGAAGGCGATCGCCAGATAGATCACGCAAAGGATCATGAAGATGCCGAGGCCCATCCAGGCCTTGTTGGCGATCTGCGCGCCCCAACTGGGGCCGACCAGCTCGGCGTTGATGTCGTTCGCCGGAACCTTGAGGTCCGTGGCGAGTTCTGCCTTGATCTGGTCGGACTTGGCGGTGTCGACGCCGCTGACCTGGATGCGGACGCCGCCGTTGCCCAGCTTCTGGACGATGGCCTGGTGTCCGGAGGCCTCTTCGGCCGCTTCCTGTGTCTGCGAGACGGAGGCCTCGGTCTTGGGCGTCGTGAAGACGGCGCCGCCCTTGAACTCGATGCCCAGGTTCAGACCCTGCACCGCCAGGGCCACGACGGCCGTGATGGTGATGAGGATCGAGACGCCGTACCAGACCTTCCGCTTGCCGATGAAGTCGTACCCGACTTCGCCGCGGTAGAGCCGGGCGCCGAGGTTGCCGAGCTTCGACATCTCACGCCTCCTTCGGGTCGACGGAGCCGGGCACGCGACGGGTGCGCGAGCGGCGCAGCGGGGGTTTGGCGCCGAGGCGCTTCGGGTCGAGTCCGGACCACGGGTGGCCGTTCGCGAAGAACTTGCGGCGGGCCATGAGCGTCATCAGCGGCTTCGTGAAGAGGAAGACCACGACGACGTCGAGCAGCGTGGTCAGGCCGAGCGTGAACGCGAAGCCCTGCACCTTGCCGACGGTCACGACGAACAGCACCGCGGCGGCCAGGAACGACACGAAGTCGGAGACCAGGATGGTGCGCCGCGCGCGCGGCCAGGCTCGCTCGACGGCGGGGCGCAGCGTGCGGCCCTCACGGACCTCGTCACGGACCCGCTCGAAGTACACGATGAACGAGTCGGCGGTGATGCCGATCGCCACGATCGCGCCGCAGACCGCCGGCAGGTTCAGCGCGAACCCGATGGCAGGCCCGAGCAGCGACATCAGCGTGTACGTGAGGATGCCCGAGGCCAGCAGGCTGAGCAGGGCGATCAGGGACAGGCCGCGGTAGTAGACCACGAGGTAGACGACGACCAGGGCGAGGCCGATGGCGCCGGCGATCAGACCGGCCTTCAGCTGCTCACCGCCGAGGGCCGCGGTCACCGAGGTGACGCTCTGCTCCTGGAAGGTCAGCGGGAGCGCACCGTACGACAGGATGTTCGCCAGCTCCTGCGCGGACTCCTGGTTGAAGCTGCCGGAGATCTCGGCGCTCTTGCTCAGGGTCTCGCTGACGCTGGGGGCGGAGACGACCTCGCCGTCGAGCACGATGCCGAACTGGTTCTGCGGCGACTGCTGCGTCTTCAGCTGGGTCGTGATCTTCGAGAACTTGTCCGCGCCCTTGCTGTTGAACTTCATCGTGACGATCCACTGGCCGCGGTCGTTGATGACCGCCTGGGCGTCGTCGACGTCCTTGCCGGCGACTTCGGCCGGACCGAGGATGTACTTCTCCCACTGGCCGACGGCGTTCCTGCCGCAACCGACCATGGGCTCACTGGACTTGACGCCCTGCGCGGTCTGGACCCGCTGGTCCTTCTTGGTGCAGTCGAGCGCGGTGAACTGCTCCTGCAGCTTCTTCGTGGCCGCGTCCGGCTTGGGCGTCTCGGTGGCGGAGGGCTTCTCGTCGTCCTTGCCCTGGTCGCCCTTGCCGCTCGCCGAGGGAGAGGGGGTGGGGTCGGCCTTCAGGGCGTCGGTGACGGCACGGCCCTGCGTGGTGGGGCTCGCGGTGGGCGTCGACTTCTCGTCGCCGTTGCCCGCCTTCGGCTTGTCCTTGGCGGACTCCGAGGCGTCGGGGGACGGGCTGGACGAGGGGTCCGGCGTGGGCTGTCCCGCACTCATCGTGAGGACCGGGCGGAAGTAGAGCTGAGCGGTCGTGCCGACCTGCTCGCGGGCCTGCTTCTCGTTGGTCCCCTTGGGGATGTTGACGATGATGTTGCGATCGCCCTGGGTCTGGACCTCCGCCTCGGAGACACCCAGGCCGTTGACACGGCGCTCGATGATGCCGACCGCGGTGTCCATGTTGGTCTTGTTGATCGCGTTCGGCTTGCCGGGCTCGTTCTTGGCCTCGAGCGTGATGCTCGTACCGCCCGCGAGGTCGATGCCCAGGCGCGGAGTGGTGTGACCGGAGAAGAACATCCCTCCGGTCAGCGCCACCATGGCGATCAGGATGAACGCCAGGGCCCTGCCCGGCTTGCCCTGGCCGCTCGGCCTCCGGCCCTTCTTCGGTGCTGCCACCTTGTCGTTTCTCCCTGTCCAACCGCCCGGAACCCGAACACGCGCCGTGGGCGGCCATGAAGTGGTGGGGGGTGAAACCGGACGAAGCCAGCACGCCCGAAGGACCGCGGGGCGCTCGGGGCGCTCCGCGGTCCTCGGTCGTGGCTACTTCGCGTCGGCCTCGCCGTCGGTCTTCTTCGGCGCGTCCTCGGCCTTCTTCGGCGCGTCCTCGTCCGCGTCGGCCTCGACGGCCTTCTCGGCGTCGGCGTCCTTCTCGGCACCGGCGCCCTTCTCGGCGTCGGCGTCCTTCTTGCCGAGATCCACGGGGGCGTCGTCGGAGGCGGCGGGCTCGCCGTCCTGGGTCAGGGAGGAGGCGTCGTCCGGCACGACGGGGGTGTCCGACTTCAGGTCCTGCTCGGCGCCGTGGACGATGCGGTTGTACTCCTCGTCGTCGAGGACCGCGCCGATCGCGTTCTTGGCGTAGATCGCGTGGACTCCGGGCGCCACCTCGAGGGTGGCCGTGTCGTCGGTGACCTCCTTGACGACGGCGTACATGCCACCGATCGTGCGGACGCCGGTGCCGGGCTGCATCTCAGTGCGCATCTTCGCCGCCGCCTGCTGCTTCTTCTTGGCGGAGCGCGTCATCAGGAACATGGCCCCGATGAGCACGATGAACGGGAGGAAGGTCACGATATCCACGGGACGTAATTTTCCTTCGCGCGACCGCGCGTAGAGCGGCCTGTGTATTGGGGGTGGGCACGCCGCCCGGGAGGGCGGCATCGGCGGAGTCTAAGCGAGCCCGCGCCTAAGGAACAACGCTCAGCATGGCACTGGGGTTCCTGGCCCCGCGACCATCCGCGCCGTCAGGTGCGGAACAGGTCCCCTTGCCCCGTTCCTCCCGTTCCTCCGCCCTGTGGGGGCGTGAGCCCGAGGTGCGCCCAGGCCGCGGGGGTGGCGACGCGCCCCCTGGGCGTACGGGCGAGGAGTCCCTCTCTTACGAGGAAGGGCTCGGCGACCTCTTCCACGGTCTCACGCTCCTCCCCCACCGCGACAGAGAGGGTGGACAGGCCGACGGGGCCGCCGCCGAAGAGCTTGAGCAGGGCTTCGAGGACCGCGCGGTCCAAGCGGTCGAGTCCGCGGCCGTCCACTTCGTACACCTTCAGGGCGGCGGCCGCGATCTCTCGGGTGACGATGCCGTCCGCCTTGACCTGGGCGTAGTCCCGCACGCGGCGCAGCAGGCGGTTGGCGATACGGGGCGTGCCACGGCAGCGGCCCGCGATCTCGCCGGCGCCGTCGGCCTCGATCGTCACGTCGAGCAGCTCGGCGGAGCGGCTGATGACGCGCTCCAGCTCGGCGGGGCCGTAGAACTCCATGTGCGCCGTGAAGCCGAAACGGTCGCGCAGGGGTGGTGGCAGGAGCCCGGCGCGCGTGGTGGCACCGACGAGGGTGAAGGGCGGCAGTTCGAGGGGGATGGCGGTGGCGCCGGGGCCCTTGCCGACGATGACGTCCACCCGGAAGTCCTCCATCGCCATGTAGAGCATCTCTTCGGCGGGGCGGGACATGCGGTGGATCTCGTCGAGGAAGAGGACCTCGCCCTCCTGCAGCGAGGAGAGGATCGCGGCCAGGTCGCCCGCGTGCTGGATCGCCGGGCCGCTGGTGATGCGGATCGGGGCTTCCATCTCGGACGCGATGATCATGGAGAGCGTGGTCTTGCCGAGGCCGGGGGCGCCCGAGAGCAGGACGTGATCGGCCGTTGCGCCACGTTGCCGGGCGGCCTTGAGGACGAGGTCGAGCTGCTCGCGCACCCGCTCCTGGCCGACGAACTCGGCCAGGGACTTGGGCCGCAGGGCCGCCTCGACGGCCTGGTCCTCGCCGTCCGCGGCGGCCCCGACGAGGCGGCCGTCGGCGGCGGTGTCGGTCGGTGTGGAGTCCCAGTTCACGGTGGAGGCCTCGGGGGTTGTGGGTGCGTTCGTATGGGGTGTGCGGGTACGCGGCCGGGGTCGCCGGTGATGACGGGCTCAGGTGGACCCCGGCCCGGTCAGCGGGCCCGGTTGAGGGTCTGGAGGGCGGCCTTCAGGAGCTGGCCCACCTGCGGGGTGCCCTCGGCGGCCTCGGCCTGCGGGGCGACGGCGGCGACCGCCTCGTCGGCCTCGCGGGTGGCGTACCCGAGGCCGATCAGGGCCGCGTGCAGCTGGTCGCGCCAGCCGGCGGTGACGGCCGTGCCGATCGCGGGGCCTGCGGTGCCGAGGGGTTCGCCGAGGCGGTCCTTCAGGTCGAGGAGGAGCTTCTGGGCGCCCTTCTTGCCGATGCCGGGGACAGCGGTGAGCGCCTTCTCGTCACCGGTGGAGACCGCCATCCGCAGCCCGTCCGGGCTGTGCACGGCGAGCATGGCCTGGGCCAGGCGCGGGCCGACACCGCTCGCGGTCTGCAGCAGCTCGAAGGTCTGGCGCTCGTCGTCCTCGGCGAAGCCGTACAGCGTGAGGGAGTCCTCGCGCACCACCAACGACGTGGCCAGCTTGGCCTGTTGGCCCACGCGCAGGCCGGAGAGCGTGGTGGGCGTGCACTGCACGGCCATGCCGATTCCGCCGACCTCGACCACCGCTGAGTCGGGGGCGAGAGCGGCCACGGGTCCGCTGACGAAGGCGATCATGGCGTACGGCCTTTCGATGCTTGCAGGGCTGCCTGTTGCTGAACGGCCTGCTGGAGTCGGTTCTGCGCGGGGGCGCGCCAGATGTGGCAGATGGCGAGGGCCAGGGCGTCCGCCGCGTCGGCGGGCTTGGGCGGCGCGGCGAGCCGAAGCAGTCTGGTGACCATGGCGCCGACCTGGGCCTTGTCCGCGCGGCCGCTGCCGGTGACGGCGGCCTTGACCTCGCTGGGCGTGTGCAGGGCGACGGGGATGCCGCGGCGCGAGGCGCAGAGCATGGCGACGGCGCTGGCCTGAGCGGTGCCCATGACCGTACGGACGTTGTGCTGGCTGAACACCCGCTCCACGGCGACGCATTCGGGCCGGTGCTCGTCGAGCCACTGCTCGATGCCCTGCTCGATGGCGACGAGGCGGTGTCCCAACTCGGCGTCGGCGGGCGTGCGGACGACTCCGACGCCGCGCATCGTGAGGGGTCGGCCCGCGACGCCCTCGACCACTCCCACACCGCAGCGGGTCAGACCTGGGTCCACACCGAGCACACGCACGCGCCCCCTCCTTCGCTCATCTGTTTGTGCAGGCTATCGGCTGCCACTGACAACGGGTGCAAAGGGAAGGGCCGACGGGGCGTGTGTCCCGTCGGCCCTTGCCGTGAAGCGGAGTTCGCCGTGCAGCGCGTAGTGCGCGATCAGGCGTCGACCTTCTCCATGATCTCGTCGGAGACGTCGAAGTTGGCGAAGACGTTCTGGACGTCGTCGCTGTCCTCGAGGGCGTCGATGAGCTTGAACATCTTCCGCGCGCCCTCCTCGTCCAGCTCGATCTGCATGGTGGGCAGGAAGCTGGCCTCGGCCGAGTCGTAGTCGATGCCCGCGTCGACCAGGGCGCTGCGGACCGCGACCAGGTCGGTGGCCTCGCTGACGACCTCGAACTTCTCGCCGAGGTCGTTGACCTCTTCGGCGCCCGCTTCCAGGACGGCGCCGAGGACGTCGTCCTCGTCGAGCTCGCCCTTGTTGACGATCACGACGCCCTTGCGGTTGAAGAGGTACGCGACCGAGCCCGGGTCGCCCATCGAGCCGCCGTTGCGGGTCATCGCGACGCGGACGTCGGACGCCGCGCGGTTGCGGTTGTCGGTGAGGCACTCGATGTAGACGGCCACGCCGTTGGGTCCGTAGCCCTCGTACATGATCGTCTCGTAGTCGGCGCCGCCGGCTTCGAGACCGCCGCCGCGCTTGACCGCGGAGTCGATGTTCTTGTTCGGGACCGACTGCTTCTTGGCCTTCTGAATGGCGTCGAAGAGGGTCGGGTTGCCCTCGATGTCGACACCGCCCATGCGCGCAGCGACCTCGATGTTCTTGATCAGCTTCGCGAAGAGCTTGCCGCGCTTGGCATCGATCACGGCCTTCTTGTGCTTAGTCGTGGCCCATTTAGAGTGGCCGGACATCTGCCTGTCTCCTTCGCGTAACCAATCTCTGTACGAACGACAGAGATCCTACCGGGACCCTGCCGGGTGCTTCTCCCGCACCATCTCCACGAACAGCTCGTGGACGCGGTGGTCACCGGTGAGCTCCGGGTGGAAGGACGTGGCGAGTGCGCTGCCCTGGCGCACGGCGACGATGTGGCCGTCGTGCTCGGCGAGCACCTCGGCGGCGGCGCCGACCGATTCGACCCACGGGGCGCGGATGAAGACGCCCTCCACGCCGCCGACGCCGGCCACCTCGACGGTCGCCTCGAACGACTCGTTCTGCCGCCCGAAGGCGTTGCGGCGCACGATCATGTCGATGCCGCCGAAGGTCTCCTGGCCGGAGCGCGGGTCGAGGATCTTGTCGGCGAGCATGATCAGTCCGGCGCAGCTGCCGTAGACCGGCATGCCGTTCCTGATCCGCTCGCGCAGCGGCTCCGCGAGGCCGAAGAGGTCGGCCAGCTTGGAGATCGTGGTGGACTCGCCGCCGGGGATGACGAGCCCGTCGACCTCGGCGAGCTCTTCGGGGCGCCGCACCGGCCTGGCCACGGCGTCCGCCGCGGCCAGGGCGATGAGGTGCTCCCGTACGTCGCCCTGGAGTGCCAGGACGCCGATCACAGGGGTGTTCATGGGTGTTACCAACCGCGGGTGGCGTAGCGCTCGGACTCGGGCAGGGTGTCGCAGTTGATGCCGACCATGGCCTCGCCCAGGTTGCGGGACGCGTCGGCGATGATCTTCGGGTCGTCGTAGAAGGTGGTGGCCTTCACGATGGCGGCGGCGCGCTTGGCCGGGTCGCCGGACTTGAAGATTCCGGAGCCGACGAAGACGCCCTCTGCGCCGAGCTGGCGCATCAGGGCGGCGTCGGCCGGGGTGGCCACGCCACCGGCGGAGAACAGCACGACCGGCAGCTTGCCGAGCTCGGCGACCTCCTTGACCAGCTCGTACGGGGCGCGCAGCTCCTTGGCGGCGGCGTACAGCTCGTTGTTGTCGTAGCCGCGCAGGCGGGCGATCTCGTTCTTGATCTGGCGCATGTGGCGGACGGCCTCGACGACGTTGCCGGTGCCGGCCTCACCCTTCGAGCGGATCATGGCCGCGCCCTCGGCGATGCGGCGCAGGGCCTCGCCCAGGTTGGTGGCACCGCAGACGAAGGGGGTCGTGAAGGCGAACTTGTCGCTGTGGTTGACCTCGTCGGCCGGGGTCAGGACCTCGGACTCGTCGATGTAGTCCACGCCGAGCGACTGCAGGATCTGGGCCTCGACGAAGTGGCCGATGCGGGACTTGGCCATGACCGGGATGGAGACGGCCTCGATGATCTCTTCGATCATGTTCGGGTCGGACATCCGGGCGACGCCGCCGTCCTTGCGGATGTCGGCGGGGACCCGCTCCAGCGCCATGACGGCGACCGCGCCGGCGTCCTCGGCGATCTTCGCCTGCTCGGCGTTGACCACGTCCATGATCACGCCACCCTTGAGCTGCTCGGCCATGCCGCGCTTCACGCGCGCGGTGCCGGTCGCGGGGGTGTCGGTGGCCTGCTGGGTGCTGTTGGTGGGCGTGCTGGACACGGGTGACCTCACTGGAGGGAAGGGAAATCTTGCTGCTCCGCAGCCAACCGTCCACTTCAGGCCACTACAAGGGCCAATGGTGAGGCGGTGGCTCATTTTCCCCACGAGGCGACAGAGCCGGAGGCCAGGGGCCCGTCCCGCGTACCGCTTCGTGGGGTCCCTACGAGGTGGGCCGGTCCGCGAGGGCCGCCGGCGGTTCGTCGTCCATCTCGAAGGCCATCGGGAACGGCGCGTGTCCTGCAAGCCGGAACCACCTCACCTTGCGGTGCCTGCGCAGGGCACGGGCCGCGCGTACGGCGTCGTTGTGGAAGCGGCGGGCCATCGGCACCCTGCGGACGGCCTGGGCGAGTTCGCTCGCGGCGTCCTCGCCTCCGGGAGCCTCCCGTACGACGTCCATCTGGCCGCGCTCCGCGAAGATCGCCCGCAGGGCCTGGCTGAGTTCGCTCTCGGCGACCTCGCGGTGTTCCTCCTCCGCCTGCCGGGCCGCGTGCGCCGCTTCGTAGAGCACGATCGACGCCGCCGGGTCGAGTACGCCCGAGGTGGCGAGCTCCTGCGCGACCGATGCCCGGCGCAGCAGCTGTGCGTCGAGGGCGGCGCGGGCTGCGTCGATGCGCGCGTGCAGCCGGTCGAGACGGCCCGCCGTCCAGCTCAGGTAGAGGCCGATCGCGAAGAGGGCGACCGCGATCCAGATCAAAGTGGAGGTCACGGGCGGAAAGGCTACCCGTGCACGACGGTGGCCGACCGCGCGGCGGCGGTCAGCACTGCCAGAGGAAGGCCGCCTCTCCGCACGGCGCGCAGCCGAAGACATAACTCCGGCCGCCGCCACCGAAGTTGGCCGCCGTGCGGTGGTGGTGGCCCTCTTCGAGCGATGCCGTGAACGTCATGGGGGCGTGGCAGGAGGGGCAGTCGGGCGTCCCGTCGCCCTGGATCCACTCCGGTTCGCCGCCGAGCCGGCCGAGGGCCGGTATGTCCTCGGCAGGGGTCTTCGCGGGCCGGAGGGCCGTGACGGCGCCGAGCAGCGTCTCGCCCTCGGCGGGTACGGCAGCGGGTGCCAGCTCGCCGGTGAAGACGAAGGCGCGGTTGGCGCCGCCTCTCGCGTCCCAGTCGTCGCACATCCCAGGGTCGTTCTGGCAGAAGAACGCCGCTATCACGCCGTCCTGGAACGGGAGTTGGGCCAGGAACTGCATGGCTCCGGCGCACTCCCCGCACACGGGCCAGACGAAGCCCTCCGGCACGAGCGGGGTGCCGCCGGTGCGCGGCACCGTGGAGTCGGAGGCGGTCGGGCCGCCGTGGATCAGCTGCATGCCTGAAGGCTAGGACGGACCACTGACAACGCCGGTCCGGCGGCCGGGGATCAGTCCCGGGCGAGCCCGAACCGCGCCCGCAGTCCGGTGCGTTCGTCGGCGGCGACCGATGCCGCGCCGTCCGTCACCGTCTCGTACACCGCGAGGATGTCGGCCCCGACCGTCGACCAGTCGAAGCGGCGGACGTGGGCGCTGCCGCGCTCGCGCAGTCCCTCGCGGCGCGCGGGGTCGCCGAGGAGGCGCAGGGCGGCGTCCGCGAGCGCGTCGGCGTCCTCGTTGGCGAACAGGTCGCCTGCCGAGCCGTGGTCGAGGACCTGGGTGAACGCGTCGAGGTCGGAGGCGAGCACGGGCGCGCCCGCGGAGAGCGCCTCGACGAGGATGATGCCGAAGCTCTCGCCGCCGGTGTTGGGCGCCACGTACACGTCGACGCTGCGCAGCAGGCGGGCCTTGTCCTCGTCGCTGACCATGCCGAGGAACTCCACGCGCGAGCGCATGTCGAGCGGCAGCGTCGCGACGGCCTCCTCCTCGTCACCGCGGCCTGCGACGAGCAGACGGGTCTGCGGCCGCTCCTCGAGGATCCGGGGCAGCGCCTTCATGAGCACCGGCAGGCCCTTGCGCGGCTCGTCGATGCGCCCGATGAACCCGATGGTGCCCCCCCGTCGCCCACCGCCACCCGTATCCGAGCTGCGCGCCCCTTCCGATTGCCACTCCGGCTTCGGCTCGGCCTTCGCGAAGAAGTCGACGTCGACGCCGTTCGGGATCACGACCGCGTCGCCGCCCAGGTGCTCGACCAGCGTCCGGCGTGCGTACTCGCTGACCGCGATCCGCGCGCTGATCTTCTCCAGGGCGGGCTGAAGGATCGGGTACGCGGCGATCATCGCGCGTGAGCGGGGGTTGGAGGTGTGGAACGTCGCGACGATCGGCCCCTGTGCGGCCCAGCAGGTGAGCAGGCCGAGCGAGGGCGAGGCCGGTTCGTGGATGTGGATGACGTCGAAGGTGCCGTCGTGCAGCCAGCGCCGCACGCGCGCGGCCGACAGGAAGCCGAAGTTCAGGCGCGCCACGGAGCCGTTGTACGGGACCGGAACCGCACGCCCCGCGGAGACCACATACGGCGGAAGCGGAGTGTCGTCGTCGGCGGGTGCCAGGACGGAGACCTCGTGGCCCCAGCGGATGAGGTGCTCGGCGAGATCGCGGATGTGGAACTGGACGCCACCCGGCACGTCCCAGGAGTACGGGCAGACGATGCCGATCTTCACTCGGTCACCTCGGACGCGGACCCGTTCGGCGCCTTGGCGGGGTCCAGGTCGGCGATCCACAGCCGTTGCAGCATGTGCCAGTCCTCCGGGTGATCGGCGATACCGGTGGCGAAGGCATCGGCCAGCGCCTGTGTCATGACAGACGTCTTCTCGACCCGTGTACCTGTCTCCGGTACGTCGATGGGTGGGTGGACCCGGCCCTTCATGACGGCGCTCTCGTCATACCAGAGGGTGACGGGCAGCAGCAGTGCGCCGGTCTGCTGGGCGAGCATCGCGGGACCGGCCGGCATGCGCGTGGTCTCGCCGAAGAACTTGACCTCGACGCCGGACTCGGACAGGTCCCGGTCGGCGACGAGGCAGACCAGGCCGCCCGCGCGGAGCCTGCGGGCGAGCGTGCCGAAGGCGGAGCCGCCCGTGTGCGGCAGGACCTCCATGCCGAGGCTGCCGCGGTAGGCCACGAAGCGGTCGTAGAGCGTCTCGGGCTTGAGCCTCTCCTGGACGGTGGTGAACGGGGTCTCCAGCTTGGTGGTGACCCAGGCGCCCGCGAGGTCCCAGTTGGCGAGGTGCGGAAGGGCGAGGATCACGCCCTTGTCGGAGGCGAGGCCGTCCGTCAGATAGTGCACGTCCTTGGGGACGAAGCCGTTCCTGATGCGGTCCTTGCTCCAGGCGGGCAGCCGGAAGGACTCCATCCAGTAGCGCATGTACGAGCGCATGCCCGCCTTGGACAGGGCGGCGAGCCGCTCCTGGCTCGCGTCGGGCACCACGCGCGCGTAGTTGGCCTCCAGGCGCTGGACGCCCTTGCCGCGGCGCTTCCACGCGATGTCGGCGATGGTGCGCCCGAGGCGGACGGCGACGGGCTCGGGGAGTTTCTTGACCGCGGACCAGCCGAGCCCGTACAGGGCGTCGGTGAGTTTCTCCTGTGCCTTGCTCATGACGTGGCCTCGCTCCCCCGTGCCTCGCTGCCGCCTCGGCTGCCGCTCGGCTCTACTTCTTCTGTGGCGGTTTTCGTCCCGCTGGTGCCAGTTTCGCCTGTGCCGCTTTTCGCCCCCTCGGCAGGGGACCCACCAGCGGGCGTTGCCGCGTCCGCCTCCGCGGATTCCCGTCGTACGGTCACGACGCGCTGCCCGAGGGTCACGGCGCTGCCGACGGCGACGATCCACAGGGCGATCGGCAGCAGGACGTCGATACCGGGCACCCCGAAGGCGTGCAGTCCGGCGAGCCCGGCCGCGACCAGCGAGATCACGAGCCGCTCGGCCCGCTCGATCAGGCCGTTCACCGCGACGGGCAGGCCGATCGACTCGCCGCGCGCCTTCGTGTACGAGACGACCTGGCCGCTGGCCAGGCAGAAGATGGACACCGCGCACATCATGTCGCTGTCGCCCCGGCCCGCGTACCAGAGCGCGAAGCCGCCGAAGATCGCGCCGTCGGCGACCCGGTCGAGCGTGGAGTCCAGGAAGGCGCCCCAGCGGCTGGAGACGCCCGCCTGCCGGGCCATGTTCCCGTCGACGAGGTCGGAGAACACGAACAGCGTGATGACGATCGTGCCCCAGAAGAACTCGCCCCGGGGGAAGAAGACCAGCGCACCCGCCACGACACCGGCGGTGCCGATCAGCGTGACCGCGTCCGGGCTGACTCCCCGGCGGAGCAGAAACGCGGCGAACGGTGTGAGGACACGCGTGAAGAAGGCACGCGCGTACTTGTTCAGCATGGCCTTGAAGCCTTCCCAAGGGGAGTGGCGGGCCGCGCGACCCCTGCGGCCACCGGCCGCCCCATCGTAGCCACGGACCCTGTCACTCGACCTCGTGAGCCCCTTCGGTCCCCGTGCGCGTCTCCCGGCAGCGCGGTCTCGTACGACGTATGGACGCACCGTGACGGGAGTGGAAAGCTCGAAGACACCGCGGGCGTCGTCGGAGCCGCCAGCACACGCGGTCCCAAGCGTGTCCGCGCCCTTCTCCCCTCACCGTGCAAGAAATCGTGAGCCTTCGGGAGGCACAGCATGGGCGACAAAGCAGGTGCACACTCCGGGGCCGCCGGCAGGGCACCCACGGCCGACCACCCCCGTTCCGTACGGAACGTGGTGCTGGTCGGCCACAGCGGTTCCGGCAAGACGACTCTGGTGGAGGCCCTCGCGCTGACCGCGGGGGTGGTGAACCGGGCGGGCCGCGTGGAGGACGGCGGCACCGTCTCCGACTACGACGAGATCGAGCACCGGCAGCAACGCTCGATCCAGCTGTCCCTGGTTCCGCTGGAATGGGGCGGCATCAAGATCAATCTGCTCGACACCCCCGGATACGCCGATTTCGTCGGCGAGTTGAGGGCCGGTCTGCGCGCTGCGGACGCGGCCCTTTTCGTCGTCTCGGCCGCCGAGGGCACGGAGGGCATCACCGGCGCGACCCGCGTGGTGTGGGACGAGTGCGCGGCGGTGGGCATGCCGCGGGCGATCGTCGTCACGCACCTGGAGGCGGCCCGCGCCGACTTCGACGCGATGACCGGCGGCTGCGCGGAGACCTTCGGCGGGGACGACCCGGACGCGGTGATTCCGCTGTACCTGCCGCAGTACGGGGACGAGGGCCCGGACGGGCACGCTCCGGTGACAGGCCTGGTCGGGCTGCTCTCGCAGCGGGTCTTCGACTACGCGTCGGGCGAACGCAAGGAGCTGGAGCCGGACGGCGAACAGGAGGCGCGGATCGAGGCGGCCCGCAACCGGCTCATCGAGGGGATCATCGCGGAGAGCGAGGACGAGACCCTCATGGACCGCTATCTGGGCGGCGAAACCGTCGACTACAAGACCTTGGTGGAGGATCTGGAGCGCGCGGTGGCGCGCGGCGTCTTCCACCCGGTGCTCGCGGCGGCCCCGGCCGCCGACGGCGCGCGGCAGGGCCTCGGCACGGTCGAGCTCCTCGAGCTGATCACGGGTGGTTTCCCGACTCCTCTGGAGCACGAGACACCGGCCGTCACGACCCCGGACGGCACCGCGCGTGCCGCGCTTTCCTGCGACCCGCAGGGCCCGCTGGCCGCCGAGGTCGTGAAGACCTCTTCCGACCCCTATGTGGGGCGGATCTCGCTGGTACGGGTCTTCTCCGGCACCCTGCGCCCGGACGACACCGTGCACGTCTCGGGGCACGGCCTGGCCGACCGCGGCCATGAGGACCACGACGTGGACGAGCGCGTCGGCGCGCTCACCTCGCCGTTCGGCAAGCACCAGCGCACGTTGTCGCAGTGCATCGCGGGCGACCTGGCGTGCGTGGCGAAGCTGAACCGCGCGGAGACCGGGGACACGCTGTCGGCCAAGGACGATCCGCTGCTCATGGAGCCGTGGAGCATGCCGGACCCGCTGCTTCCGCTGGCGATCAGGGCGCACAGCAAACCGGACGAGGACAAGCTCTCGCAGGGCCTGGCCCGTCTGGTCGCCGAGGATCCGACGATGCGCCTCGAGCAGAACCAGGACACCCACCAGGTGGTCCTGTGGTGCCTGGGCGAGGCCCACGCGGACGTGGCCCTCGAACGGCTCCGCAGCCGCTACGGCGTCCAGGTCGACGTGGTGCCGCACCGCGTCGCCCTGCGCGAGACCTTCGGCGCGAAGGCCTCCGGGCGCGGCCGCCATGTGAAGCAGTCCGGCGGGCACGGGCAGTACGCGATCTGCGAGATCGAGGTGGAGCCGCTGCCCGTCGGCAGCGGCGTGGAGTTCGTCGACAAGGTCGTGGGCGGCGCCGTGCCACGCCAGTTCATCCCGTCCGTCGAGAAGGGCGTACGTGCCCAGGCCTTGCGCGGCATCGGCGGGAGCCCGCTGGTCGACGTACGCATCACGCTCCTGGACGGCAAGGCGCACTCCGTCGATTCGTCCGACGCCGCGTTCCAGACGGCCGGCGCGCTCGCCCTGCGCGAGGCCGCGGCGGACGCCCCCATCCATGTCCTCGAACCCGTCGCGGAGGTGCAGGTGCTCGTCGGCGACGGGTACGTCGGCTCCGTGATGAGCGATCTGTCGGGGCGGCGCGGCCGAGTCGTCGGCACCGAGCAGTCGCCCGGCGGTCGCACGCTCGTACGGGCCGAGGTTCCGGAGATCGAGATCGGCCGGTACGCGGTGGATCTGCGCTCGCTCGCCCACGGAACGGGCCGATTCAGCCGTAGTTACGTCCGGCACGAACCGATGCCGACCCAGCTGGCGGCGAAGCTGCGCGAGGCGGCCGACCAGGACACCTGACCGCCCCGGCCCCGTCCGCCGCCGCGATCCGGCAGGGCACGGCGGCGGTGCGCTGAGCGCAGCGAGGGGGTGCCGGGGGCCCGCCGCCCGTCCCCGCCCGTGGTGGGACGGGCGGCATTCGGCCGCCCGATGACGGATGTCAGTGCTCCCCGATACATTGATGATCTGCTCGGCGGTGCGGTCAACGGCCTTGCGGGGTAAGGAAGTCGGGAAGGGCCGCAGAGCAGCGGCGGTGCGGCGATGGGGGCTTGCAGTGGCGGACGACTTCGATTCGGCCTTCGATTTCAGGCCGGGGGCGCAGGTGCCGCTCTCCGGTGCAGAGGGCGAGACGGCGGCGACGCACGCCCTGGCATCGGCGGCGTACCGGGACAGCGATGTCGACGACATACTCAAGGCGAACAGCGAGTGGCATAAGTCCGAGGTGAAGAAAGGCAAGTTGTCGCTCTTCAAGCCGGACCTCGGCGAGGCCTTCGCGCGCGCCGTGCAGGTCCGGATGCTCGGCGGTGCCCGCAAGCCGCTGATCCAGTCCTTCGGCATAGAGCCGCAGGCCGTGGTCGAGCACTGCCTGGCGGCCACCCGCATCCGCAAGGAGCGGGACACCCGACTCACCGCGGTGACCGCCCTGTTCGGAGTGCTGTTCCTGCCCGGCCTGCTGCTGTGGCTGCTGATCTTCCAGCTCAAGAAGAGCCTCGGCGAGGGCAAGGACAAGAAGAAGACCGCGCTCGGTACGGCCCTGCTGGTCGCCGTCTGCGCGCTGGCCGTCCTCTTCCTGATCAAGCTGCCGTTCACCGGTCTCCTGGGGATGTACCTGCGGGCGATGGTGGTCGCCCCGGTGATCGGCTGGCTGCTCGCCAAGCAGATCTGTGAGCGGACGGCGAAGGACCTGCGCGGCCGCTGGGAGAGCCTGCTCGCCGGTGGCGGCATCGGCGCCAAGATCCCTGAGGCGGTGCCGGGTTCGCCGGGTGAGACGGCGGCTGAGCGGCTGCGCCAGGGCCTGGCCCGGCTCACCGCCGAGCAGCAGTCCAACTCCGTGTTCTACGCGGGCCCCAAGGGCATCCTCGGCATGGGGACCCGCTGGGGCAGCTGGCAGCTGGCGGAGGAGCTGGTCCCGCGCGCGGGCACGTCGGAGATCCACCCGTTCCGCAGCTGGGACGTGGTGCGCGCGATCCACGACCAGCTGCGCATGCTGGAGCGCGGCCCGCTGCACACCGGCGGTTTCCCGACCCCGTCGATACGCCACTGGATCGTCTCCCCGGTCGCCGAGGGTGCGACGGAGGTCGCGCGCCCCACCGGCACGGATGTGGAGGCCTTCCAGGTCAAGCCGCACGAGATACAGCGGATCTGCAACGAGCAGCAGTTCGGCAGCGGCGACCGGCACTATCTCGGTGTCCAGTTCCGGCTCTGGGACGGCCAGTTGGTGATCACGATGCTGATCACGGTCACCGTGCTGCACGAGACGCTGCGCATCGAGGTCACGGGTCACGCGCTCGGCCCGGTGCACTCCCTGTTCACGACGAAGCCCAAGGCGAAGACCAAGGAAGTCTCCAAGACGGTGAAGTTCTGGGAGACGCGCGAGGTGAAGCTGCCGCTGATAGAGGCCGATGACGTGGTGCGGCTCGCGGCCCGCGCACCGTTCACCTGGTTCCCGCCGATCCTGGACTTCCTCGGCGGCAAGCTGGCCCTGCCGGAGCCGTTCGGCCTGCGGCACGCCTGGGCGGACAAGCCGTGGCGCCACCGCTTCATGGCGGACGACGCGCTGCGCGCGGCCACCCCGGTGCTGCGCGTCGTGCACGCCGCGGCGATGCGCGTCCTGGAGGAGAACGGCGTGGACACGGCGCGCTTCGGCACCCGCTCGCTCTTCCTCAGCAACCTCGTCCAGGACGCGGCCCCGACGAAGGCGGACGTGTACGACGCGTAGGGCTCGCACACACCGCTCGGGCGGCCTGTCCCGCCTGCCGCCTGCTCCGCCTCCCCTCGTGCTGCGCCTGCCTCCGCCTGCTCCGAAAACGCGCGATGGCGCTCACGTACGACAGAACGTGAGCGCCACGGGGCGGGGCGGGCCGGGCGGGCCGGGCGGCGGTCGAGGGGACACGACCGCGAGGCGAGAAAGGCTCAGACCCGAGGCCAGGCGTCCGCCAGCATCTTGCGGGTGTCGCCCAGGAGTTGGGGCAGCACCTTGGTGTGACCGACGACGGGCATGAAGTTCGTGTCGCCGCCCCAGCGGGGCACGATGTGCTGGTGCAGATGCGCGGCGATCCCGGCGCCGGCGACGGTGCCCTGGTTCATGCCGATGTTGAAGCCGTGCGCGCCGGAGGCGGTGCGCAGCGCGACCATGGCCTGCTTGGTGAGCTCGCCCAGCTCCACGGTCTCGGCAGCCGAGAGCTCGGTGTAGTCCGCGACGTGCCGGTAGGGCACGACCATGAGGTGCCCGCCGTTGTACGGGTACAGATTGAGCACCGCGAACACATGGTTGCCGCGTGCGACGATCAGGCCGTCCTCGTCGGACATCTCGGGGATCGAGCAGAACGGACAGCCGTCTCCGGCCCCCGGGCCAGTCGGCTTGTTCTCACCCTGGATGTACGCCATCCGGTGGGGCGTCCACAGGCGCTGGAACGCGTCCTGCGTCCCCACTCCGTTCTGCTGCTCCGGGTCACTCGTCATGATGTGCAGCATATGGCGTAGGCGGTGCCGGGTGCTCTGCCGGGTCAAGGGCCGGGTGCTCTTCCGGGTCAGGGGTCGGCAAGCGGACGGCCTCGGCACACGCAGGAGCGCGTACCGAGGCCGTGGAGCGAACCGGATGTCAGGCGTTCAGACCTGAGTCCCGGGGATTCAGACCTGCGCCCGCTCCTCGACGACCTTCGCGATCTTCGCGATGGCCTCGTCGACGGGGATGCCGTTCTCCTGCGAGCCGTCGCGGTAGCGGAAGGAGACCGCGCCGGCGGCCATGTCCTCGTCACCGGCGATGACCATGAAGGGCACCTTGGACTTCTGTGCGTTACGGATTTTCTTCTGCATGCGGTCGGAGGAGGAGTCCACCTCGACCCGAAGGCCCTGCTTCTTCGCCTTGGCGGCGAACTCGTGCAGGTAGTCGACGTGCGCGTCGCCGATCGGGATGCCGGTGGCCTGCACGGGCGCGAGCCACGCCGGGAAGGCGCCCGCGTAGTGCTCCAGGAGCACCGCGAAGAACCGCTCGATGGAGCCGAAGAGCGCGCGGTGGATCATGACCGGGCGCTGCTTGGTGCCGTCGGGGCCGGTGTACTCCAGGTCGAAGCGCTCCGGCAGGTTGAAGTCCAGCTGCACGGTCGACATCTGCCAGGTGCGGCCGATCGCGTCCTTCGCCTGAACGGAGATCTTCGGGCCGTAGAAGGCGGCGCCGCCCGGGTCCGGGACCAGCGGGAGGCCCTGCTTCTCGGCGACCTGAGCGAGCACCTCGGTGGCCTCGGCCCAGGCCTCGTCCGAGCCGACGTACTTCTCCGGGTCCTTGGTGGACAGCTCCAGGTAGAAGTCGTTCAGGCCGTAGTCGCGGAGCAGGCCGAGGACGAAGGTGAGCGTCTTGTCGAGCTCGTCCGCCATCTGCTCGCGGGTGCAGTAGATGTGCGCGTCGTCCTGCGTGAAGCCACGCGCGCGGGTCAGGCCGTGCACGACACCGGACTTCTCGTACCGGTACACAGTGCCGAACTCGAAGAGGCGCAGCGGCAGTTCACGGTACGAACGCCCGCGCGCGTCGAAGATCAGGTTGTGCATCGGGCAGTTCATGGGCTTGAGGTAGTAGTCCACGCCCTCGTCGAGCTGCATGGGCGGGTACATGCCGTCGGCGTACCAGTCGAGGTGGCCCGAGGTCTCGAAGAGCTTCCCCTTCGTGGCGTGCGGGGTGTAGACGAACTCGTACCCCTCCTCCTCGTGCCGGCGGCGCGAGTAGTCCTCCATGACGCGGCGGACGATGCCGCCCTTGGGGTGGAAGACCGCGAGGCCGGAGCCGATCTGCTCGGGGATCGAGAACAGGTCGAGCTCGTTGCCCAGGCGGCGGTGGTCGCGCTTCTCGGCCTCGGCGAGGAACTCCAGGTGCGCCTTCAGCTCGTCCTTGGACGGCCAGGCGGTGCCGTAGATGCGCTGCAGCATCGGGTTCTTCTCGCTGCCGCGCCAGTACGCGGCGGCGTTCCGCATCAGCTTGAAGGCGGGGATGTTGCGGGTCGTGGGCAGGTGCGGACCGCGGCAGAGGTCCTTCCAGCACAGGTCGCCGGTCTTGGCGTCGAGGTTGTCGTAGATGGTCAGCTCGCCGCCGCCCACCTCGACATCCGCGCCGTCGTCGTGCGAGGCGGAGCCCTTGATGCCGATCAGTTCCAGCTTGTACGGCTCGTCGGCCAGCTCCTCGCGGGCGTCGTCGTCGGAGACGACGCGGCGGGAGAACCGCTGGCCGCGCTTCTGGATCTCCTGCATCTTCTTCTCGATGCGCTTGAGGTCCTCGGGCGTGAACGGCTCGGCGACGTCGAAGTCGTAGTAGAAGCCGTCCTTGACCGGCGGGCCGATGCCCAGCTTGGCCTCGGGGAACAGCTCCTGCACGGCCTGCGCCATCACGTGCGCGGTGGAGTGCCGCAGGATGTTGAGGCCGTCCTGGGAGGAGATCTCGACGGGCTCGACCTCCTCGCCGTCCTGCACGGCGTACGCGAGGTCCTTCAGCTCGCCGGCCACGCGGGCGGCGACAACGGTGCGCTCACCGGGGAAGAGTTCGGCGGCCGTAGTGCCCGTCGTCACCACGCGTTCTTCCCGCTCGGAATCGCGTTGGATGATCACACGGACGTCTGACACCGGTCTCTCCTGCCTGAAGGTGGATGCGCCGCCTCACCTCGTGCGCACGCAAGAGGAATCGTACCGAGAGCGCGGAGCCCTTCGCGAAACGGTCACGGAAGAGGCGGGCGCACACGTACGCGTCAGTCCTCCAGCTCCCCCAGGTCCCCGCTGCACGCCTCCTCGAAGAAGTCGATGTTCTCCTGCAGCGACTTCAGCATCCGGTCCCGCTCCGCCTCGTCCACCTGCACCGGCACCACGTCCGAAGCCCCGGTCAGCCGGCGAAAGCCGCCACGGCTCTCGAGCCGGCCGTGCACCCGCACCGGCAGCCCCACCAGATGCGCATGCCCCGCGATCCGGTACGCCTCCTCGTCGAGGCTCATCCGCACGTGCGGGACGTCCGCGCCCGCGATCACCCGCAGCCGTACGGTGCCGCTCCCCCGCGGCCCGGCCCGGCGCATCCGTACGACGGTCCCGGTGATCCGGACGGGGAGCGAGGGCTCGGCGGTGCGGTACCGCACGGAGGCCTCGCGCAGCACCGGAAGGTCGCCGGGCGAGAACTCGACGGGCTCGGGCCGGGCCGCGCACCCCTCGGGCACCCCGGCGGCGGGCGCCCACGCGAGGTCGACGCAGGCTCCCTCCGTACCGCGCACCAGGCTCACCAGGGCCTCGGTCAACTCGTGGCTGACGCCTGCCTCGACGGCGGTGTCGAAGGCCTCCATGCCGCCCGTGGCCCGGCGGTAGTCGACGGCCTCGCGGGCCGCCGCCAGCGCGTGGTGCAGCCGCACGGCGAGGGCCCGGCCGGTCGCGGCGGGCACGAACGCGGTGAGGCGCCGGCCGCCGTGCACGGGCCCCACCAGGACGTGGCCGAGCGAGGCGGCGGCCGCCCTGCGGTGCCGCGCCCCGTAGTACCCGGCCCGGTCCCGCACGGCCAGCGCCCCGGCGAGCAGCACCTGGCGCACGGAGTTCCGCAGCTGCTCCTCGACACCCCAGGCGGCGGTGCCCGCCGGGCCTGCCGGTACGTCACGGGTCCAGGTCAGCTCGTCGCTGGGCACCGCGAGGCCGACGAGCACGGCGCGCGCGGACGGTGCGGCGCTGCGGGCGAGCGCGAGCAGGGCCTCGCCGAGCAGATCGTCGCTGTCGGGGAAGGCCCGGCTCTCGGGTACCAGGAGGCTGGTGCCGGAGGTGCCGTCGGGCGGGGTCCAGCGGGTGTACCGGCCGGCCGCGCCGCCTCGCCGCCGCCAGCCGTGCCGGTCGAGGAGGGCGCCGAGGACTCCGGGGTCCACACGCGCGGCGTCCGGGTCGGGCAGGGCGCTGCCCACCAGGTGTGGGGGTTCGTCGATCGGGCGGTGCATCAGGGTCTCCCTCCCGTCCCGACGCGCGTCATGATCTCGCAGAGGGCCCTGTCGTCGAATATCCGCGAGGTCGGGATCCGCACCGTCGTCCTGTGCCGCCCCCGCACGGGGTGCCCGGCCAGGTTGGTCCAGTAGCAGCAGTGCCGCAGGTCGAGCCGGTCGTGCCCGGCGCGCAGCCAGTCGTCGCGGGAGCGCGGCACGATCATCACGACCAGGATCTTGTGCACCGAGACCGGGGTCCGGGCCAGCTTCTCCAGGTGCGCGTTGTCGAGCGTGAAGGAGAAGGCGGGGCCCGGGGGGTTCGGCGCGAGCTGGTACGTGCACTTGAGCTGCACCTTGATGGTGACTTCGTCGTCGACCGTGTGCCCGGGGGCGCTGTGGCTGACGTGCCAGTCGATGCCGTTGTCCGGAAAGGGCTGCGAGAGCGAACAGCCCGCCGCTGCCGCCACGGCGTGCAGATAGCCCACCTGGAGGGTCTCCATGCAGGCGGTGGTGGCGAGCGTGCCGCGCAGCGGTGCGATCCGCTGAGGCAGCAGCCCACCCTGTTCGGGCTGCGCGAGCGCCATGGCGAACAAGCCTTTCGGGACGGGGAGTTGTCGGGGAGCATCGGGGCGCGTACGCCGCGCACGCCGGAGCGGAGTGCGCGTCACACACCCCCGGACCGCCCAACTCACCGGTCCGTCACCTGTGTTGTCACCGCTGGGCGTATCGGGCAAACAGCCCGGGTATCACGAGTTCGGGCAGGCAGGCGGGGCGCGAGGACCGAGGGCGCCACCGGCGACGGGTGGGCGGCGGGCGGGCCGCACGCGGAACTGCCCTGCGGACACAGGGAGTTGCATCGCCATGACGTGCTGGTACGAGGGACCACTTGCCGCATTCGACACCGAGACCACGGGCGTGGACGTGGAGAGCGACCGCATCGTGTCGGCCGCGATCGTCGTCCAGGACACCCCGGGAGGCCGGGCGCGGGCGACGCGCTGGCTGGTCGACCCGGGCGTGCCGATACCCGAAGAGGCCGCGCGGATACACGGCCTGACGGAAGATCATCTGCACCGCAACGGCCGCTGGCCCGCGCCGGTGATGGAGGAGATAGGCCGGGAGCTGGCCGATCTGACCGCCGCGGGGCGGCCGTTGGTCGTGATGAACGCGCCGTTCGACCTGACGCTCCTGGACCGCGAGCTGCGCCGCCACCGCGCGTCGTCGCTCTCGCACTACCTGGGGAGCCGCCCGATGTGCGTCCTCGACCCCCGGGTCCTGGACAAACACCTGGACCGCTACCGCAAGGGGCGCCGCACCCTCACCGACCTGTGCGCGCAGTACGAGGTGGAGCTGGCGGACGCCCACGACGCTGCGGCCGACGCACTCGCCTCTCTCGAGGTCGTACGCGCGGTGGGGCGCCGTTTCGCGGCCCGGCTCGAACGCCTCTCGGCGGCCGAGCTGCACGCCCTGCAGGCGGTGTGGCACGCGGCCCAGGCGCGCGGCCTGCAGGCGTGGTTCACGCGCAACGGCACCCCGGAGGCGGTCGACCCGGCCTGGCCGCTGCGCCCGGAACTCCCGGCCGCGGCCTGAGAGTCGTACGAGAGGACCGGCCCCGTACGAGAAGAGAAGCCCTGGCGTCGTACGCGAAGAACAGGGGCTCGGCGCACACAAAAAGACCGGCCCGTCAGCGACGGACCGGTCTTTCCCGGTGGGCGATACTGGGTTCGAACCAGTGACCTCTTCGGTGTGAACGAAGCGCTCTCCCACTGAGCTAATCGCCCGGGAACGCACTGAACCATACAGGCCCGGGCGCCCCTCCTCCAAACCGGATCCGGACGCCGATCGAACCGGATCCGGACGCCGTTCCGGCGAACGCCGGGCGCCCGCCGTCAGGTCGTACCGAGATGCCCGATCAGTCCGCGCCGCCCCGAGCGCATCATCAGCGCGTGGTTGAGCAGGAACACCGGCCGCCCGGGCACGGCGAAGCGCCGCAGCAACGGACGGCGCACGTCGACCTCCTGCTCGTAGAGCACGCGGGTGCCGCCGCCGGCCGGGGTCAGCGTCCAGCGCGCCCAGCCGTCCAGGTCGCCGGTCATGCCGATCTCCAGGATCCCGCCGGCGGGATCGCGGCGCTGCTCGCGGGCGGTGACACGAAGGTCGTACGGCAGCACGGAGCGGAACCGGGCGCGGCCGCTGCGGTCGTCGATCGGGACGACCTCGCGCACCTGCCGCCACCACCGCGGGTACTCCTCGGCGTTCTCGAGCACCGCGAAGACCGCTTCGGGGCGCGCGGGCACGTTCCAGACGCTGCGGAAGCGGTAGTGACACCAGTCCATGCCCCGAGTCTGCGGGACGGCGGGCACCTACTCAGCCGGAACTGAGTAGGTGCACCCATGCCCGGCGCCGTGACGCGGACCACACTGCAGCCATGAGCACCTTTCCGCCACCGGCCGAAGAGCTGCGCATCCTGGACCGCGAGCTGGTCCAACTGGATGCGCGCCGCACCCAGTTGCTGGCCCGCCGGGCCTGGCTGGTCTCGGTCCTGGCCGAGCAGCAGCCCCCGACGCCGGTGCGGCCCGCCGGTCCGCCGCCCGCCTCCGGTCCGCCGCCCGCCTCCGGTCCGCCGCCCGCCTGGGGGCCGCGCCCGCGCGCCGAGTCGTCCCCGCCGAGCGTCCAGAACGTCCTGCTCGTCCTCGGCGGCCTCCTGCTGACCGTCGCGGCGCTGGCGTTCACGCTGGTCAGCTGGGGTCACATGGGCATCGGAGGCCGCTCGGCCGTGCTCGGCGCGGTAACCCTGGCCGCGCTCGGCGTGCCCGTCCTGCTGCAGCGCCGCGGCCTCACCGCGACGGCCGAGGCGGTGGCCGCGCTCGGCCTGGTCCTGACGGTGCTCGACGCGTACGCACTGCACCGCGTCGCCGTGCCGGACGCGGACGGCGCGGCCTACACGGCGATCGCCTCGGCCGTACTCGCCGCCGTCTGGGCCGCGTACGGAACGGCACTGCCCCGGCTGCACGCACCACTCCCCGCCGCCGTCGCCGCGGCCCAACTCCCGCTGTTCCTCGGCGCGTTGGCGGCAGACGCGGGAGCGCACACCCTGACCGTGGCCCTGCTCGCCACTGTCGCCGCCGACACGGCCCTCGCCCTGCTGGTCACGCGCACGTCCGTCCGCGCCACGGCCGGCGGCGCCGCCGCACTCCTCGGCCTCATCGCCCTGACGACGGCGACCGGCCTGTCCTGGACGGCCTCCGACCCGGCCGAGGCCGCGCGTGCGGGCGTGCTGCTCCTTGCGGCCGCGGCGATCGCCCTGGGCGCGGCCCTGCCCACACCCCACGCTCCCCTGGCCGCGACCTGCGCCGCCGTCGCGGGCCTTGCCACGGTCCTCGCCACCGGCGGCGCCCTGCGCACGGCCGTCCCGGACACGTGGACGGTCCCGGCCCATCTCCTGTGCGGCATCGCCCTGTTGACGGTCGTACGCACCCGACTTCCGCTCCCCGTACGCCGCGGCCTGGCCGGGGCCGCCGCGGCGCCCATCGGCGTCGCGCTGCTGTGGGCCCTGCCGAACCTGGTCCTCTCCGTCGCGGGACTGGCGCGCTGGGCGGACCGGACGTGGGCGGGCCCGCCGCGGCTCGCGTACCTGGACGCTCCGGTCGCCGCGGGCCCGGCGGTCCCGGTGACACTGCTCGCGCTCGCCGCCACCGCCTGGGCCGCGCACCGCCTCATACGGGCCGACGAGTCCCGGCGCGCCTGGAGCACCACGGCCGCCTGCGCTGCCCCGGCCCTCCTCTGGTCCACGCTCACCACCCTCCCGCTGTCCCTCCAACTCCCTTACGCGGCCGCCCTCGTCACGCACGCCGCGCTCGCCCTGGCGTCCCTGGGATGGGCCACCGCACTGGCACGGTCGGCGCGGCCGCACCTCGCGTGGGTCCTCCTCGGCTGCGGCCTCACCTCGGCGGCGTGCGCGGCCCTGCTGTCCCTCGCCACGCAGCCCGCGACGTTCATGGTGCTCACGGTGTTGCTCGCCGGCAGCGCGGTCGCCGCCGCACTGCACGCCGACGGCGCCCGCCGGGCGGTCCTCGCCTGCGCCGCGACGCTCTGGGCGACGGCCCTCACCGTCGCCGCACCGGCCGCCCTCGACCTGCCGCCGCACCGCACGGCACTCGTGGTCCTCGCGGTACCTGTCGCCGCCGCGCTGCTCGCCGCCCGGCTGCGCACGCTCCGCGTCGCCGTACCCCTGGAGATCGCGGGCGCCGCGGCGGCCGGACTGGCCATCGCCCTCTCCGTCGGCCACGCCCCGAGCCTGGCGCTCACCCTCGCCCTGTCCGGCGTGATCGCGGCGGCCACGGCCCTGCGCCCCGACCGCCGCCCGGTGTCGTACGCCGCGGGCGCCCTGTTCGCCGCGGCCTGCTGGGTGCGCTTGGCCGCCTGGGACGTCACGGCCCCTGAGGCGTACACGCTGCCGGTCACGGCCCTGGCCCTCGCCGTCGGGTTCCTGCGCCGCCGCAAGGACCGTGAGGCGTCCTCGTGGTCCACGTACGGACCGGGCCTGGCCGCCACCCTGCTGCCGAGCCTGATCGCCGCCTGGTCCGACCCGCACTGGCTGCGCCCGCTGCTGCTCGGGCTCGCCGCCCTGGCGCTCACCCTGCTCGGCGCCCACCACCGCCTCCAGGCCCCGCTGGCCCTCGGCGGCACGGTGCTCGCCCTGGTCGCGACGCACGAGCTCGCCCCGTACGTGGTCCAGGTCGTCGGCGCACTCCCCCGCTGGCTGCCCCCGGCCCTGGCCGGACTGCTGCTCCTCGGCGTGGGCGCCACGTACGAACAGCGCCTGCGCGACGCCCGACGGCTGCGGGACGCCCTGGGGCGCATGCACTGAGGCCGCCGCGAACGGCGGGAAACGACGAAGGTCCGTGAGACGAGATGTCTCACGGACCTTCGGCCGGGTGGGCGATACTGGGTTCGAACCAGTGACCTCTTCGGTGTGAACGAAGCGCTCTCCCACTGAGCTAATCGCCCGGGCGCACGGAGAACATTACCGCACTTCAGACGGGCCTTGGACCACGCCTGCAAGGAGTTCCGTCACTCGTTGATCTTCCACGGCATGACGATGCCGAACTTCCAGACGTAGATCCCGAGCAGGACGCCGATGATCACGAGGCCGATCGACGTCAGGATGATGTTCCGTCTGCGCACCTTGGGATCGAGTGCGCGCTGTGCCGCCTCCGTCACCTTGCGCTTGGTCCAGCGCAGGACCAGCTGCGCCCAGACGAACTCCGTCGCCCAGATCGCCATGCCACAGAAGATCACGACCCAGCCGGGCCCCGGCAGCGGCAGCATGATGATGCCCGCGACCACGACGGCCAGGCCCACGACGAACACGCCGACCTGCCAACTCAGGTGCAGCGCACGACGACTCTTGATGAACTTCGGCGCCTTGGACCCGAGCCCCTGCTCGTCCTGCGAGTCGGCCGCCTTGCCGGCGGACTCCACCTCGCTGCGCTCGTCACTCCCCGTATTCATGCAGCCGACATTACCGGACAGGAACGCGTCACCGGAATGGACGTATGAACGAACGACCCGACGGCTGTACGAGCTACCGAAAGCCGCTCAAATCCCTCAGAGGGGTTTACAACGGCACCGTAGGTGGCATGTCGATTTCGCCGACGTGCGAATCCCCGAGCGCACACTGAGCGAAAGGCCCTGGCGCTTATGAACACCACGGTCAGCTGCGAGCTGCACCTGCGCCTCGTTGTGTCGAGCGAGTCCTCACTCCCTGTACCCGCAGGACTGCGGTATGACACGGCCGATCCCTACGCCGTGCACGCCACCTTCCACACCGGAGCCGAAGAGACGGTCGAGTGGGTCTTCGCCCGCGACCTTCTCGCGGAGGGCCTGCACAGGCCCACGGGCACCGGCGACGTCCGTGTCTGGCCATCCCGCAGTCACGGTCAGGGCGTCGTCTGCATCGCCCTGAGCTCCCCGGAGGGCGAGGCTCTGCTCGAGGCCCCGGCGCGGGCCCTGGAGTCCTTCCTGAAGCGAACGGATGCCGCGGTGCCGCCAGGCACCGAACACCGCCACTTCGACCTCGACACGGAGCTCTCCCACATCCTCGCCGAGAGCTGACGAGGCCCGACAACAAAGCAGCCCGTAGCCGTCCGACTCGGGGCGACGGCGCGGGCCTCGACAACCGCATCACGGCAGTGTTCGGCGCCGTCGCCGTGGGTTCGCCCGCAGCGGCGGCGCCGATGTGTTCGAGTCGAGCCGCTAGCATCGGCCAGCATCAGCGGGCGCCCGCCCGACCCAAGGCCAGGGAGCGATTCGTGCTGATCACCCACGACACCCGGTGCGCACTCGATGCGGTGTGCGCACTGGTGAACTCCTCGCCGGAGGACGACAGCCCCGACGGGCTCCCGGACATCGCGGCCCTCGACACCTTCGTACGCGCGCATGCCATCAGCGACGTCGGGCGGCTGACCGAGGGCGACCTGGCGGCGGTCCGGGGCGTGCGAGCCCGGTTCGGCGAGGTCTTCGAGGCGGCCGACGCACATGCGGCGGCACGGACCATCAACGACCTGGTCGCCGCGGCCGGCACCACCCCGCGGCTGACCGACCACGACGGTTACGACTGGCACGTGCACTACTTCGCGCCCGGTGCCTCCGTCGCCGACCATCTCGCCGCCGACGGCGGGATGGCGCTCGCCTTCTTCATCGTCGCCGGGGAGCAGGAACGGCTGCGCCGGTGCGAGGCGCCGGACTGCCGGCACGCCTTCGTCGACCTGTCCCGCAACCGCTCCCGGCGCTACTGCGACAGCCGGACCTGCGGCAACCGCCTGCACGTCGCCGCGTACCGGGCCCGGCGCAAGGAGGCCGCGGCGGGCTGAGAGGCCACCGGGAGCGGCGGGGATTCACAAGAAGTAGAGGTCGTGCATCGCCGCCGCCAGGAGGAGGCAGCCGATCACCCCGAGGAAGATCATCAGGGGCGGCTGGGAGAGCGCGAAGAGACAGCCTCGCGGCTCGGACGTGGGTGCGGGGACCTGGCCCCGGGGTGTTTCCTGCATCTCGCGGCGATGATGGCGCAGGGCAGGGCGGGGGCAGGATCAACACGCCCGGCTGGAGCGGGAGTTCGCCGGATCACGTGGTTTTCGAGGCGGCTCTCAGATGCCGTGCTTCTTCAGAATCGCTTCGATGTCCGAGAAGTCCTCCGCCGGTGCGGCGGATCCGGGCTTGGGATGCTTCTCCTTGCGCTTCGGGGTGGGCGTCGCCGCCGTACGGCCGGCGCCGAGGGAGGGGGCGGAGGCCTGCGGGGCCACGGCGTCCTCCTGGGTGGTGCGCACGGCTCTGCGGCGCTCCACCGCGCGCGTCGTCATGAACAGCGCCCAGGCGATCCCGAGCAGTCCGACGCCGATCCAGGTGCTCGGCTTGAAGACCAGGTCGGAGACCCACTCCACGGCCCCCGTCAGGACCAGGCCGATCGGCACGAGCGAGTACGCCGCGATGCGGGTCGCGGTCAGGAAACGCTTGCGGTACGCGGTGATCGCGGCGATGCCCAGGCCTGCCGCGGACACGGCGGAGCAGATGGTCTCGGCAAGCATCCGGTCCTCCAGCGGGGGTCTCGGGGTCACGTCCTCCCTCCATCGTGCACCGGCCGGGGTCCTCGGGGCCACGATCCGGCCGGACCTCAGGGAGATCTCCGGGTTCGCCTCCTCCGAAGGTCCGGGTCGGGTCGGGGTCAGGTCCGGGTTGGGGGCCTTGCGGCACTCCTGTGAGACTGTCCCCATGAGCGACTCCTCTCCCCTCGAACCCGCCGCCCGCCCCGTCCTCGACATCTGGTGCGAGCTCCAGTGCCCCGACTGCCGCTCCGCCCTCGACGACGTCCGCGCCCTGCGCGCCCGCTACGGCGACCGGCTCGAACTGCGGCTGCGGCACTTCCCGCTGGAGAAGCACAAGCACGCCTTCGCCGCCGCCCAGGCCGCCGAGGAGGCCGCGGAGCAGGGCCAGGCCTGGCCGTATGTGGAGGCCGTGCTCGCCCGCGTCGAGGAGTTCGACCGCAAGGGTGAGGCGCTGCTCATCGACGTGGCCCGCGAAATCGGCCTGGACGCCGAGGAGTTGGACACCGCGCTGATCGACGGCCGGCACATCCTGATCGTCGACGCCGACCAGGCCGAGGGCAAGGCGATCGGCGTCACCGGCACCCCCACGTACGTCATCGACGGCGAGCGGCTCGACGGCGGGAAGAGCCAGGACGGGCTGCGGGAGCGGATCGAGGAGATCGTCGACCGGCTGCTCGCCGACTGACCTGGCTCCGGACCGCCGGCGGCCCCTGAGTCAGAGCAGGGGTTTGTAGAGGTAGTACGAGAGCGGCTGGTAGTCGAGCGACTCGTACAGGCGCAGGGCCGGGGTGTTGCCCGCGAAGACGTTCAGGCCGATGGTGCTCGCGCCCTCGCGGGCGGCCTCGCGCTCGGCGAGGAGCATCAGCGAGCGGCCGTGACCGTGCCCGCGGTGCCGCTCGTACACCTCGACGTCGAAGACGAACGCGCCGTCGTCCTGCAGCGCCAGCCACAGCGTGCCGACGTCCGCTCCCTCGTGCGCGAGGACGTGCAGGAGCATGCCGGGCGTGGCCGGGCCGTCCGGCAGGAGGCGGGCGTGGTCGTCGTCGGACTTGGCGCGGGCCTGGTCCTCGGGGACGCCGCGGTCGATCCAGGTGCGTGCGTACGAGGCCTTGGCGTGGGTCAGCCACGGCACGTACTCGGAGTCGGACATCGGCCGTGCCGTGCTGCCCGGCGGGAGTCCGGGCGGTCCCGCGGCGGGGAGCGGCTTGGCCATGCGGCGGTTGCGCTCCACGTACCCGAGGGCCGTGGCGAGGCTCAGGGCCGCCGGGGCCGCGGCCGGGACCGCCGCCTCGACACGGGTGCAGCCCCAGCCGCGCAGCACCTCCTCGGCGGCGAGCGCGGCGACCGTGCCGCGGCCGCGGCGCCGGTCCGGCTCGTCGATCGCGAGGTACCGGAGGTGGCCCACGGTGGGGCCGAAGACGGCGTGCGTGGCGATCTCGGTGGTGCCCACGGGGCGGCTGTTCACGCACACCTGGTAGGTGCGTGAACGCACTCCGTCCGTATCGCGCTGGATCGGCCCGGTCGGCCGCAGAGTCGTGGTCATCACGGGGTTTCTACCCGCTGCCGGGCCCTTCGTCATCCGATTTGGGACGCGGCGGGTCCGCTCACGGGTCGAGGTCGGCGCCCGAGCGCTCGTCGAAGATCCGCATGGCCTTGGCGGTCACCGGGCCCGGGACGCCCGGGAGTTGACGGTCGTCGACGCGGTGGACGGCCTGGACGTCACGGAGCGTGGACGTCAGGAACACCTCGTCGGCGCGGTCGAGCACGTCGAGCGGCAGGTCGCTCTCGCGGGCGCCGGTCCACTCGACGGCCAGGGCACGGGTGATCCCGGCGAGGCAGCCGGAGGCGACGGGCGGGGTGTGGATCTCGCCGTCGAGCACGACGAAGACGTTGGAGCCGGTGCCCTCGCAGAGCTGCCCCACGGTGTTCGCGAACAGCGCCTCGCTGGCCCCCGCTTCGCTCGCCCGCGCGAGTGCGACCACGTTCTCCGCGTACGAGGTGGTCTTCAGGCCGGTGAGCGCGCCGCGTTCGTTGCGCGTCCAGGGCACGGTGATCACCGCGGTGCTGTCCGGGCGGCGGTCCGTCTCACCGAGCGCGACGACGAGGGTCTGGCCCTGATCGCCCCGGTCGGAGCCGAGCGGCGAGAGGCCACCGGTGTACGTGATGCGCAGCCGGCCGAGCGGCATCGGATTGGCCTCGAGCACGGCGGCGCAGGCGCGGCGCACCTCGTCGAGGTCGGGCTCGGGCAGGCCGAGTCCGCGTGCGGAGCGGGCGAGGCGGTCGAGGTGGCGGGTGAGCGCGAAGGCCCGTCCCTCGGTGGCCTTGAGCGTCTCGAAGACGCCGTCGCCCACGGTCAGTCCGTGGTCGAGGACCGACACCCGTGCCGTGTCGAGCTCCTGCAGCCCGCCGTTGAGCCAGATCTTCACGTGAGGCTTCCTCCTAGTGCGTCGTACGTTCCCGACGCTACCGCGAGCAGTCGCGCCGCCTTGAGCTCGGTCTCCCGCCACTCGCGCTCGGGGTCGGAGCCCCAGGTGATGCCGGCGCCGGTACCGAAGCGGAGCACGCCGTCGGCGCGGTCGGCCCAGAAGGTGCGGATGCCGACGGCCAGTTCGCCGGTGCCGCGGTCCGCGTCGACCCAGCCGATGCCGCCGCAGTACGGGCCTCGGGGCGCGGTCTCCAGGGCGTCGATGATCCGCAGCGCGCTGGACTTGGGGGCCCCGGTGACGGAACCGGGCGGGAAGGTCGCGGCGAGCAGCTCCGCCCAGCCGGCGCCCTCGGCGATCTCTCCGCGGACCGTGGAGACGAGGTGCACGAGGCCGGGGTGCTTCTCGACGACGCAGAGTTCGGGGACGGTCACGGAGCCGGTGGCGCAGACCCGTCCCAGGTCGTTGCGGACCAGGTCGACGATCATCACGTTCTCGGCGTGGTCCTTGTCGAGCAGATCGGCCTCGGTCCGCCCGGTGCCCTTGATCGGCCCGGACTCGACGATCTTCCCGCGCCTGCGCAGGAAGAGTTCGGGCGAGGCGGTGGCTATCTCGACGCCGTGCCCGGGTATGCGGATCGTGCCCGCGTAAGGGGCGGGGTTGCCGCGGGCGAGGAGGGCGGTGAGGGCGTCCACGTCGGCGTCCTGCGGGAGCGGCGCGGAGAGCACGCGGCAGAGGTTGGCCTGGTAGACCTCGCCGGCCGCGATGTGTTCGCGGATGCGGCGTACACCCGCCGTGTACGCGGCGCGGTCGAGCGATGTCGTCCAGTCGCCGGCGGCCGGGCCGTGCCAGCGGCCGGGCGCCGGGAGCGGCACGGGTTCCTCGCGTACGCGGTCGAAGCGGGCGCAGACGAGGCGCCCTTCGAAGTCCGCGGTCACGGCCCAGAAGCCGGAGGAGTCGAGGGCCGTGGGGTCGCTGGTGACATCACGCAGGTCGGTGGCCACCAGGCTGCCGAAACGTGCCATCGGGGGGTACGGCGAGAGCATGGACGGGGCGTTGTGCACGGCTGCGAGTCTATGGCGGCGTGCCGCGGACCGCCCCGGGCCGGGTGGCAGCGCAGCACGCTGCGCAAACGCATTTTTGTACCTGGCCCGGAATCCGCTAGAGTTCAACACGTCGCCGGGACGCGCCAAGCGCCTCGGAGAGCAAGCGGACGTAGCTCAGTTGGTAGAGCGCAACCTTGCCAAGGTTGAGGTCGCCAGTTCGAACCTGGTCGTCCGCTCAGGATGTGGGGGATCTTCCCGAACTCCCACGCTCCTGGTGGAGTGGCCGAGAGGCGAGGCAACGGCCTGCAAAGCCGTCTACACGGGTTCAAATCCCGTCTCCACCTCCAAGGACGATTAGCTCAGCGGGAGAGCGCTTCCCTGACACGGAAGAGGTCACTGGTTCAATCCCAGTATCGTCCACTGCCCGGTACTCCTGTACGCTGCACGGGCTCCGCGCGATTAGCTCAGCGGGAGAGCGCTTCCCTGACACGGAAGAGGTCACTGGTTCAATCCCAGTATCGCGCACGCAACGCCCATGACCTCCGGGTTCATGGTCTCGAGGACGATTAGCTCAGCGGGAGAGCGCTTCCCTGACACGGAAGAGGTCACTGGTTCAATCCCAGTATCGTCCACGCGTAGTTGAAGCCCCCGGCCTTCTGGTCGGGGGCTTCTTCGTGCTCGTACGGGCGCAAGGGGCTCTCTTGTACGGGTGTCCGGGGACGCTGGGGCTCGGGCGGTGTGCCCGAGCCCTCCCGAGCGTCAGGACGAGAACAGCATCCGGCCGAAGCTCTTCTGCCGGTAGTGGCCGTGGTGGCCGTGGCCCGGGTGCGGGGCGCCCCAGGCCGGGGGCTGCGCGGCCGGGTAGGCCTGCGGGGCGGGCGCCGGGGCCGGGGCGGCCGGCGGGGCCGCGGGCGGGGCCTGCTGGGCCCACTGCGACTCCAGGCGGGTCAGGGCCTCCAGCTCGCCGTAGTCGAGGAAGATCCCCCGGCAGCCGTTGCACTGCTCTATCTGGACGCCGTTGCGGTTGTACGTCTGCATGGGTGCACGGCACTTGGGACACTGCATCGTCGGCTCAACTCCTCGCCGGTCGGGACTGCTTCACCGGGACCGGTGCCCGGTCGCCTTGGTGGAAACCCTACTTGGCGGCCTCGGCGGGCAACTCCGGCGGTACGGCGGCCATTCGGTCGCAGGCGTCGAGGAGGGCCAGCTCTATCTCGTCGAGATCACGGCGTGCGACGGTCGCCTTGGCCACGGCGAGGGCCGCGGTCTGGACGGTGAGGGCACGCGCGGGGACGTCGAGTACGGGCCAGGGGTCCGTCTCGGAGGGGACGGCCGGGCCCGCTGCCGCCGCGTAGGCCCCGATGAAGCGCAGCCATTCCTCGGGGGCGAGCAGTCCGGCCGCGAACCAGGCCGCGGGGCGGGCCAGGTCCCAGGCCGGGTTGCCGAGGCCCAGGTCGTCCACGTCGATGAGGAGCCAGCGACCGTGCGCGCCCGGGTGCCGGACGAGTTGGCCGAGGTGCAGGTCGCCGTGGCAGAGGTGGGCCGGTCCTGGCGGTGCGGACTCGGCGCGGGCCCAGGGCGGCAGGGCGGACCAGGCGCGTTCGACGACGGCGGCGACCGGCTCGGGCGGGCGGGCGCGGCGCATCCGGGACACGGCCAGGGCGGCCTTGTGCGGGCCGCGCATCGCCGGGAGAGGGCCGGGCAGGGCCTCGACAGGGGTGGCGTGCAGGCGGGCGAGGAGTGCGCCGACCTCTTCCCAGGGCGCGGACTGCGGAGCGTCGGGGTCCAGGGGGGTGCCGTACGGCCAGAACGTGACCGGGCGGCCGTCGAGTTCGGTGGCGGGGAGGTTCAGCGGGGCGAGCAGGACGTCGGACAGGGCGGGGTGGGCGGCGACGGCGAGGCGGGTCGCGAGCCGGGGGCGGTCGGCGTCCCGGGCGTGGGCCTTCGCGACGGTGGCGCCGTGGCGTACGACGGTGCCGTCGTCGCGGTCGGCGAGGACCGTGGGGCGGGCGGGGCAGGCGCACTCCGCATACGGGCCGTGGGCCGCCGTTCTGGCGGTGGCGGTCAGCGCCCGCGTGACGGAAGTGCTCACGGATCCCCCTGTGGTCTGCCCTGGCGCGGCGCGGTCGAGCGCGCCGACCTGCGAGCCTACGCCGACGTCCGGGCAGATCGTCCCTGTCCCCCGGACAGGAAAATGCCCGCGCAGCTCCCCAGCTGCGCGGGCATTTCGGTGCCGTCCGCCGCACCCCCGTCCCCACGGGGTTTCATGGCCGGATGTCCCCGCCCGGACCGCTCTTCCGGGCCTGGGGTGCCGCTCAGCGCCCCAGCATCACGCCCACGGACGACGCTTGTGTGACCACTGCTTCCCAGCCGCCGAAGACGACTACGAGCAGGGCCGCCAGGGGAAGCACCATGGCCGTCGCCACCAAGGGGTGACGGGTGCCGGAACGGCGGCCGCCGAACGCGGCGTAAGCCTTGCGTCCCTGCGTGCGGAGGACTGTCCGCGCTGCCGTGTCCGCCATGGTCCCTCTCCTGTCGTCTCTGGCAGCGGCGGGTGCTTGACCTCGGGGGACGAGTGCTGCACCCGCCGCTTGACCTCAAATCTAGGGGCGGGAGCGGGCCGTGACGTCATGCCCTCGTACCGATTGGCGGGCCTCCCGCAGGATGACCCGGGGACGTGATTCGTACTCCCCTGGGTGGAGATGGGGGTCTAGGACCTGGGGTCTTCCCGGAGGGGGCGGGCGGATCGGCCTTCCTCTGTCTCGGATGTGTCCTCGCGCGGGACGGGCTGTTCGACGAGGGCGAGCACGCGGGCCGCCATGAAGCGGGCCGTGCGCACCGCGGTGCCGTTGCGCGTGACTTCGCTCACTTCCACCACTCCCCTGCGGACGCTGGTCTCCACCCGGCGGCCGGCTCGGCTCGCCACCACCTCGTACGTCCTTGTCGTGTCTCCGGCGTCCACCACTATCTCGACCCGGTCACCCTTCATGGCGTCAATCCCCCTTGTGCGACGGTGCGTTGAGGTCCGCCGCAGGCCCAACTGCCCCGGCGGCCAACTCTCCTGACCACGCTTCGATTTTCCCACCCGGCACTGACAATCGACCTGGCCGCGAAGGCGCGGCCTATGAGCGCACGCGGGCGCGGATACGTAAGCTGTGGCACGTCAATTGGTCAGGGCAACAGGTGACGAGGCGGCAGGGATTCGGATGGCGATGATGCGGCTCCGGCGCGAGGATCCGCGTGTCGTCGGCTCGTTCCGGCTGCACCGGCGGCTCGGCGCGGGCGGCATGGGCGTCGTCTACCTCGGCTCCGACCGGCGCGGCCAGCGGGTCGCCCTGAAGGTGATCCGGCCCGATCTGGCCGAGGACCAGGAGTTCCGGTCGCGGTTCGCGCGCGAGGTGTCCGCCGCGCGCCGGATCAGGGGCGGCTGTACGGCCCGTCTGGTCGCCGCCGACCTGGAGGCGGACCGGCCGTGGTTCGCGACGCAGTACGTACCGGGGCCCTCGCTGCACGACAAGGTGGCGGAGGACGGCCCGTTGACCGCCGCCGAGGTGGCGTCCGTGGGCTCCGCGCTCTCCGAGGGCCTGGTCGCGGTGCACGAGGCGGGTGTCGTCCACCGTGACCTCAAGCCGTCCAACATCCTGCTCTCGCCCAAGGGTCCGCGGATCATCGACTTCGGCATCGCCTGGGCGACGGGCGCCTCCACGCTGACCCATGTGGGCACGGCCGTCGGCTCACCCGGCTTCCTCGCGCCCGAGCAGGTGCGCGGGGCCGCGGTGACCCCGGCGACGGATGTGTTCTCGCTCGGGGCGACGCTCGCGTACGCGGCGATGGGTGACTCGCCCTTCGGGCACGGGAGTTCCGAGGTGATGCTGTACCGCGTGGTGCACGAGGAGGCGCAGCTGGCCGGGGTGCCGGACGCGCTTGCTCCGCTCGTCCGGGCCTGCCTCGCGAAGGATCCGGAGGAGCGGCCGAGCACGCTGCAACTCTCCCTGCGGCTCAAGGAGATCGCGGCCCGGGAGGCGCAGGGGCTCGGTGCCGTGGATGCGCGTCCGCCCGCGCCGCGGCGCACCGCCGACCGTCCGGGCGAGCGGCCCGTCGAGCGTACGTCCGGCCGGCTCGCCGAGCAGCAGCGCCCGGACCGCGCCGCCGACCACGCCGCGCAGCGCACCCGGCGGGCGCCCACCACTCCCCCGCCGTCCCGGACCAACGGTTCGCGCGCGGGCCGGGGCCCGGGGCCCTCGCGTACGGGTGGGCGGTCCGGGAGCAGGCCCGCGCCGCGCAGCAACGGCGGGCGTACGGCGCCGCCGCGCACCACGGGCACCGGGCGTCGCGGCCCCGCCAACCCGCGGCTGCTGCGGCAGCGGCTGATCGTGTTCGTGGTCGTGACGCTGCTCGTCGCCCTGGGCATCGCGGCGGCACAGGGCTGCCAGGGGCCCGCGCAGGGGTTGCCGCGGATCTCCTTGCAGGACGGGCCGGGTGTACGGGGCGGTGCCGCGGAGCGGGTGGAGCTCGGGGCCCCGGCGGCGGGTGCTGCGGCCGTGGGCTCCGGCAGCCCGTCTTCCTGATCTCTGCGGAACGCTAGTCCGTCACGAACGGGGCGTATCCGACCGGGACTTCGCTCACCTGCAGCTCCGAGAAGAGCAGTGTGATCCGGTGGGCGTCGGTCTCGATGCAGACCTCGTGGAAGTCGATCCCGAGCGCCTGTGACCAGCGGCGGGTGGCCTCCGACTCGGGGAGCAGGCGCGCGCCGGGGTACAGGCTGTGGCAGTTCACGCCCCAGACGTATCCGTCGAGGTCGGCGGCGCTCTCGTGGTCGGTGAGGCGGTCGTCCAGGGAGACGGCCCAGGTCTCGGGTGCCACCGTCGAGGTGCAGTGGGCCTTGACGCAGTATCTGAACAGGTAGCGCAGACAGGCCGGTTCGATGCCGGTGCGGGGGTCGGCGGTGGCGTGGATGGCGACTTCGTAGTCGCGCAGGTAGGTGGTGTAGCCGTGGTGCACGACGGCGTGGTCGAAGGTGTCGTCGAGCAGCCGTTCCAGGACTGCGGTGTCCACGCCGCGCTCCCCTCCCCCGAGACGGGCCCTGGGCCTCAGTTCTCGGGCCGGCCCGTCGTCACCGCGTAGAACGCGACCGCCGCCGCCGCGCCCACGTTGAGGGAGTCGACGTCGTGGGCCATCGGGATGCGGACCCATTCGTCGGCGGCGACCAGGGCCTGGGTGGAGAGGCCGTCGCCCTCCGCGCCGAGCATCAGGGCCACGCGGTCCATGCGGTGCGGGGCCAGGTCGTCGAGGGTCGAGGCCTTCTCGTCCGGGGTGAGGGCGAGGAGCTTGAAGCCCGCCTCGCGGACCGACTCCAGCCTCTTCGGCCAGGCTTCGAGCCGTGCGTACGGGACCGAGAAGACCGCGCCCATCGAGACCTTGACGGAGCGGCGGTACAGCGGGTCGGCGCAGTCCGGGGAGAGCAGGACCGCGTCGATGCCGAGGGCGGCGGCGCTGCGGAAGATCGCGCCGATGTTGGTGTGGTCGTTGACCGCCTCCATGACGGCCACGCGCCGTGCGCCCGCGAGGAGTTCGCCCGCCGTGGGCAGCGGCTTGCGCTGCATGGAGGCGAGGGCGCCGCGGTGCACGTGGTAGCCGGTGACGCGCTCGGCAAGGTCCGGGCTGACCGCGTACACGGGGGCCGGGACCTCGTCGATGACGTCGCGCATCACGTCGACCCACTTGGACGAGAGCAGCATGGAGCGCATCTCGTAACCGGCGTGCCGGGCGCGCCTGATGACCTTCTCGCCCTCGGCGATGAAGAGGCCCTCGACGGGTTCGCGCCTGCGGCGCAGCTCCACGTCGGTCAGGCCGATGTAGTCGCTCAGGCGCGGGTCGTCGGGGTCGTCGACGGTGATGAGATCAGCCACAGGGTGATACTGCCTTGTCCAAGGGGTGGTGCCAACGGCTCGGGAGAAGAGAGTTACCCGAGGTTACAGATCGGTGGTCGCCGGGGTCACGCCTCGGGCTTCGACGGGACACCGACGCCCACGACCTCGCCGATCACGATGACCGCGGGCGGGCGCACGTCCTCGGCGGTGACCGTCTCTCCGACCGTGGCCAAGGTGGCGTCGACGCGGCGCTGGGTCGCAGTCGTGCCCTCCTGGACGAGGGCGACGGGGGTCTCGGGGGCGCGGCCGTTGGCGATCAGGGCCTCGGCGATCTTGCCGATCTTGTCGACCCCCATGAGGACGACGAGGGTGCCGCGCAGCCGGGCGAGCGCCGCCCAGTCGACCAGGGAGCGCTCGTCGTCGGGCGCCACATGGCCGGAGACGACGGTGAACTCGTGCGCGACGCCGCGGTGCGTGACGGGGATGCCCGCCGCGCCCGGCACGCTGATGGAGCTGGAGATGCCCGGCACGACCGTGCAGGCGATGCCCACCTCGGCCAGCGCCTGCGCCTCCTCCATGCCGCGCCCGAACACGAACGGGTCGCCGCCCTTCAGACGTACGACGGACTTGCCGGCCTTGGCGTGCTCGATCAGCGCGTTGTTGATCGCCTCCTGCGCCATGAACCGGCCGTACGGGATCTTCGCCGCGTCGATCACCTCGACGTGCGGCGGGAGTTCGTTGAGCAGGTCGCGCGGGCCGAGCCGGTCGGCGATGACCACGTCGGCCTGGGCGAGCAGGCGGCGGCCGCGGACCGTGATCAGGTCCGGATCGCCGGGCCCGCCGCCGACGAGGGCGACGCTAGGGGCGTGCGGGCGGTGGTGCGGGGCGACGAGCGTGCCGTCGCGCAGGCCCTCGACGACGGTGTCGCGGATCGCGGCGGTGCGGCGCGGGTCCGGGGAGTCGCCGAGGACGGCCACGGTGACGCCGTCGGAGTGGCCGGTGGCCGGGGTCCAGGCGGTGGCGGCTGTGGCGTCGTCGGAGCGTACGCACCAGACGCGGCCCGCCTCGCCCTCCGCGGACGCGGCCTCGTTGGCGGCGTGGTCGCTGGTGGCGATCAGGGCGTACCAGGTGTCGGCGAGGTCTCCCGCCGCGTAGGGCCGGCGGTGCCAGGTGATCTCGCCGGAGTCGGCCATCGCCTCGACCGAGGGCGTCGCGGACGGCGACACGAGGTGGACGTCGGCGCCCGCAGCGATCAGGGCCGGGAGGCGGCGCTGGGCGACCGAGCCGCCGCCGAGTACGACCACGCGGCGGCCGGAGAGGCGGAGTCCTACGGGGTAGGCGGGGTGTTCAGCCATGTGCTGCGGCTCCTCATGCGGAGGGCGTGCGCCGCTGCGGCGGTGGAGCGGCACGGGTCTGACGTGGGGATTTGTGGTGCGGGTACAGGGTACGGCGTGGGGCGGCGGGGGGTTCTTTCCCCTCCCCGCCCCTTCCCTGAAGTCCTGGCGGACAGCCTCGGGGGCTTCGTCCCGGACCCCCGAATCGGCCTTCGGCCTCTGTCCTCAATCTCCCCCAGCTACCGCTGGGAGGTGCCCCAGACGGGCTGATTCACTTCTCCGTGACCCCGGCCGAGTCGAACGTCGCCACCTCGTGCATGGCGCGGGCCGCCGACTGGACGATCGGGAGCGCGAGGAGCGCGCCCGTGCCCTCGCCGAGGCGCAGGTCGAGGTCGACGAGCGGGCGCAGGCCCAGCTTGTTGAGGGCCGCGACATGGCCGGGCTCGGCGCTGCGGTGACCGGCGATGCAGGCGGCGAGGACCTCGGGCGCGACGGCGCGGGCGACCAGGGCGGCCGCTCCGGCGCTGACGCCGTCCAGGATCACCGGGGTGCGCAGCGAGGCGCCGCCCAGCAACAGGCCGACCATGGCGGCGTGTTCGAGGCCGCCGATGGCCGCGAGGACGCCGATCGGGTCGGCCGGGTCGGGCTGGTGCAGCTCCAGGGCCCGGCGTACGACATCGGTCTTACGGGCCAGTGTCTCGTCGTTGACGCCGGTGCCGCGTCCGGTGACCTCGGCCGGGTCTGCGCCCGTGTACACCGAGATCAGGGCGGCGGACGCCGTGGTGTTGGCGATGCCCATCTCGCCGGTGAGCAGCGCCTTGTTGCCGGCGGCCACGAGGTCACGGGCGGTGTCGATGCCGACCTCGATGGCCTCCTTGACCTCCTCGCGGGTGAGCGCGGGGCCTGTGGTCATGTCGGCGGTGCCGGCGCGGACCTTGCGCGGCAGGAGGCCGGGCGTCGCGGGCAGATCGGAGGCGACGCCCACGTCGATGATGCACACCTCGGCGCCCACCTGATTGGCGAACGCGTTGCAGACCGCGCCGCCGCCGAGGAAGTTGGCGACCATCTGGCCGGTGACCTCCTGCGGCCAGGGGGTGACGCCCTGGGCGTGCACGCCGTGGTCGCCCGCGAAGATCGCCACCGCGGCGGGCTCCGGGATGGGCGGCGGGCACATCCGCGAGAGCCCGGCCAGCTGCGCGGAGATGATCTCCAGCATGCCGAGGGCGCCCGCGGGCTTCGTCATCCGCTTCTGCCGCTCCCACGCCTCACCGAGCGCCTTGGCGTCGAGGGGACGGATGTTGGCGACGGTGTCGGCGAGCAGGTCGTGCGGCTCCTCGCCGGGCAGGGCGCGGCGGCCGTACGTCTCCTCGTGCACGACCCAGGACAGCGGGCGGCGCTTGGACCAGCCTGCCTGCATCAGCTCGGGCTCGTCCGGGAACTCGTCGACGTATCCGACGCACAAGTACGCGACGACTTCGAGGTGTTCGGGCAGCCCGAGCGTACGGACCATCTCGCGCTCGTCGAAGAAGCTGACCCAGCCGACGCCGAGGCCCTCGGCTCGGGCCGCGAGCCACAGGTTCTCGACCGCGAGCGCGGAGGAGTACGGAGCCATCTGCGGCTGGGTGTGGCGGCCGAGAGTGTGGCGGCCGCCGCGGGTGGGGTCGGCGGTGACGACGATGTTCACCGGGGTGTCGAGGATGGCCTCGATCTTCAGTTCCTTGAACTGCTTCGCGCGGCCCTTGGGCAGGGACTTGGCGTACGCGTCCTTCTGCCGCATGGCCAGTTCGTGCATCGTGCGCCGGGTTTCGGCGGAGCGGATGACGACGAAGTCCCAGGGCTGCGAGTGGCCGACGGACGGCGCCGTGTGGGCGGCCTCCAGGACACGGAGCAGCACGTCGTGCGGGATCGGGTCGCTGCGGAAGCCGTTGCGGATGTCGCGGCGCTCGCGCATCACGCGCAGGACGGCCTCGCGCTCGGCGTCGTCGTAGGCGGGAGCGGGGGCGGCTGCGGGGATCTCGGTGGAGGGGGCCTCCGGGGCGGGGGTGGCCTCCTCGGCGGCGGCTTCGACCTCTGCGGACTGCTCAGTCGGTTCGGTCGGTTCGGTCGGCTGAATCTCCTCGGCCTCGACTTCGGCCTCGGCCTCGCGAGCCGGTTCGGTTGCCTCTGCCTCCGGGGCTTCCGCGAGTACGGGCTGGGCCTCGGGCGCGACGGCGGGCTCGGGCTCGGCGACGGCGTCGTCGGCCTCGGTGACCTCGACGAGTTCGTTGATGTCCGTGGCCTCGGCCGCTTCGGTCAGCTCGACGGGCTCGGGGGCCTGCTCAGGGGCGGGGGCCTGCTCGGGCTCAGGTGCGGCCTCGGGCTGCGGTTCGGCGGCGAGGGGCTGCGCCTCCGGTACGGACTGCGCCTCCGGTACGGGCTGAGGCTGCTGCTCGGGCTGCGCCTGCGGCTCGGGGGCGGCCTTGGCCTCCGGGGCAGGCTGCGCCTCGGCCTCCGGCTCGGCGGCCTGGAGGGCGGGCTCCTCGGCCGGGGCCTCGGCAGCGGGCGCTGTCTCGCTGTCCGGTGCGACTTCCGCTTCCGGGGCGGGTGCGGGCTGTTCGACTGCCGTGGGCTCGGTGGCGGGCTCGGTCTTGATCTCTGTCTCGGCTTCCGCTTCGTGCATGTGCTGGGGGGTGGCGGCGGCGTCCGGCGCCGCGTTCTCGCCGTCGCGGGGCGCGGGGACCTGGGAGGCCTCCGGCTCCTGCTGTTCCGACTCCGGCTGCTCCGGGGCCAGCTGCTCCGGGGTCTGGCCCGGCTCCTCCTCCTGCGGGATCCGCAGTGGCTGGGGCGGGGTCGGGGCGAGGTGCGGAGTGGACGGGATGGAGCCCTCCACCGGCACGAACTCGCCGACCGGCTGCGCCTCAACAGGCAGCTCGCCAGGGCCGGTTGACATCGGCTGCGGGGCCGGAGGCACCGGCGTACCCGCGGCGGGAGAAGGCTGTACGGGCTCGGGCACGGCCTGACCCGCGACGGGGGCGACGGGGACCGCCTCCGGGACGACCGTTTCTGCACCCGGGGCCTGAGGGACCTCCGGGGCCTGAGGGACCTCCGGAGACTGCGGGCCCTGCGGAGACTGCGGGCCCTGCGGCGGCTGCGGGGACCACGGCATCGCGCCCTGGAGCGGGATCTCGCCGAGCTGCGGCTCCTGCGGCACCCCGTTCTCGGCGCGCGGCACGTCCAGGTACTCGGGACCGGCGAGGGTCTGCCCGGAGTCCTGCACCTGCACCGGGTGCGGCGGAGTGGCGGTGGCCGGGCCGCGGTCGGCGAGGGAGCGGACCGGGCTCGCGGTGGCGGCCGGGGCGGGCGGGCCCAGGTGCAGCGGACGGCGGCCGTGGCCGTTGGACTGCGCCGACGCGAGCTGCTGTCCGCCGTGCGTACCGCCGTGCTGTGCGGAGGCGGGGCCGGGCAGCCGTACGTCCGCGAGGTTCACCGAACCGCTGTCGCGGCCGGACATCTCGTGCGGACCGGGCACCTGCGCCACGGCCTCCTGGGCCGGTGCGTGCTGGGCAAGGTCCTGAGCCACCGCCGCCTGCGGCACGGCCTGAGCCTGTGCCTGCCCCTGAGCCTCGGGGGCCAACACCTCCTGCACCACGGCCTGCTGCTCGTACTGCACCTGCGAGGCCTGCTGCTCGTACGACATGGCCTGCTGCTCGTACGGCATCTGCAGCGGCTGCTGTCCGCCCATCACCTGCGGAGCCTGCTCGTACGGGAGCGACTCGGCGGGGGCCGCGGCCTGTTCGTATCCCGGAGCCTGGGGCTGGTCGAAGCCCGCGGCCTCCGGCGCGTAGCCGGGCTGGCCCTCGGTCCAGGCGCCCTGGGCGCCCGGCATGAAGAGCAGGTCGTCGTCCTCGGTGGTGGTGCCGGCGGGGTCGAGGTAGGTGTACGCGCCGGGTGCGGGAACGCCCGGCTGGTCCACCGTGCCTGCGCTCGAAGGCAGTCCCTCGCCCGGAACCTGGCCGGTGTCGGTCATGCGTACCCCTCGCCCATCGGTCGTTCTCCTTCGGCCGGCTCGCCCGTGGCGGCGGCAACCGCCCATGGACAAGAACGAGCGTGCGCGCCGCGCGGCACGGAACGGCCGCGTACCCACCCTTGGCGTCTGACGCCACAGGCATTCTCGCGGTCGGACCACCGCCGTGTCGCCAAGATCCGCCACGGCCCGCTGTGGACTACGCCACGTCGCGCGTCCTCCGATCCACGCCGTACCACACACGCCTCAAACCGGGCACGTCTTCCGGACATTGACGTACGAACCGACGAACGTCCGGGAGCGGTACAACGATCGGCCAGCCTACCGCGCGCGGCGGGGTCGCAAGGTCACGGGGCGCGATACCACCCGGTGCCCCTCGTCAGCGGGGCGACTCGCCGCGCGCTTCCAACTCTCCGCAGATCAGGAAGGCGACCGCGCGTTCGCGTTCCGTCCAGGCGCGCGTATCGAGTTCGACGGTCTGCAGGAGCGCGCACTCCACGACGTACCCGTGCTCGGTGAGGTCGCGGCCGATCAACTCGGCCTCGTCACGCGTGGAGGCGTGGGTGACGATCCGTTCGGGCCTGCGGTCGGCGACGGCGGAGACCACGGCGGCGCCGCCGCCCCCGACGCGTACGACATCGGGCTCGGGCAGGTCCTCCAGTACGTGCGGGGCCGAGCCGCGGAGGATCTGCAGCGGGACGCCGAAGCGGCGGGCGTTGCGGTCGGTCTGGGCGCAGGCGGCGATGTCCCGGTCGACGGCGATGACGGCGGCGCCGAACCGGGCGGCCTCGACGGCGAAGGCGCCGCTGCCGGAGCCGATGTCCCAGACCAGGTCGCCCACGCGCGGTCCCAGGCGGGCGAGTTGGGCCGCGCGGAGGCGGTCGTTCTCGCCCTCGCCGGGCCCGTCCTCGCCGTAGGCGTCCGCGGGCAGGGCCCAGCCGCGGGGGCGGGCGGCGGGGTCGCGGCCGGCGATCCAGGTGTGGTCCTGGCCGACGGTTCCGCCGATGACGATGACGACGTTGGGGTCGCGCCAGGAGACGTCGGCGGCCTTGTCGGAGGTGAGTACGGAGACGCGTTCGCGGTCGGTGCCGAGCTCCTCGCAGACCACGAAGGTGCGGTGCACTCCCTGCAGCAGCAGGGCGAGCTCGGCGGGGCCCGCGCCCGGTGAGGTGAGGACGGCGACCTTGGTGTGGGCGCGGCACACATTGACCGCGCGGCGCAGGGTGCGGCTCTGGGCGACGACGATCTGGGCGTCGTCCCAGGGCATGCCGGCGCGGGCGAAGGCCTGGGCGACGGAGGAGACGGCGGGGACGACCTCGACCTCGAGGCCGTGTTCGGGGGCGCGCAGGGTGCGTACGACGCCGAAGAAGCCGGGGTCGCCGTCCGCGAGGACGACGGCGGTGCCGCGGTGGGCGGCGATACGGCGGGCGGCGAGCGAGACACTGCCCAGCCGGATGCGCTCGGCGCGGGCGGGCACTTCGGGCAGCGCCAGGTGGTGGGCGGCGCCCGCCACGAGCGTCGCGGCGCCGAGTGCGGAGCGGGCCGCTTCCGTCAGGGGCGAGCCGTCCCAGCCGATCACCGTGACCCGGTCGGCCATCGTCGTCAGTCTCCTGGGGGTGCTCGCAGGTCGTCAGTGGGCGGCCGCCGGTCGTGAAGGGACGGGGCGGGCCTGGTGAGCGTACCTGGTGGATCCGTGGCGGGCCGGGCCGGTAGGGGCAGGGCGGGACCGGGCGACTTGAGGCGTCAGTTCCACTCGGAGAAGGCGGTGTATCCGGAGGCCTCGGCCAGCTGGTCGGCGATGCCGTCGAGGTCCTCGGGCAGCAGGCTCCAGACGATCAGATCGGTGCGGGTGTCGCTCCAGACGCCGCCGTCGTCTCTCGTACGCGCTATGCAGGCGCCGCGCAGGATGCCCTCGCTGATGCAGCCGATCTTCTGGGCGACCTGCTGGGACGCGACGTTGTCGGCGGCGGTGCGCAGTTCGAGGCGCTCGAAGCCCTGGTCGCGGAAGAGCCACTGGGTGACGGCGAGCGCGGCCTCCGACGCGTATCCCTCGCCGCGGGCCCAGGGGGCGACGACGTAAGCGATCTCGCTGGCGCGGACCCGCCAGTCGGTGTGCCGCAGATGCACGAGGCCGACGAGGCGCTGGGTGAGGAACTCGGTGACGGCGAAGACGATGCCGCGGCCCTCGGTGCGCTCGGCGGGGGCGAGTTCGGTGACCCAGGCGCGGGCGTCGGCCTCGGTGTACGGCTGCGGGGCGGTGGTCCAGGCGACGACGTACTCGTCGTTCATCATCTCGGTGAGGCCGTCGACGTCCGCTTCCTCGAACGGGCGCAGCACGAGGCGTTCCGTGCTGATGGAGATGTCCGGGAACATCGAGTTGGCCGTAGTCATCGTGCCGCTCCGTCACTACTGGTCTGCCGCCGAACCACTGCTGGTCTGCTGCCGAAGTGCCCAGCATGCAGCATGCACCCACCGAACTGCACTACGGGGCCCGTACCTTGGCAGGTACGGGCCCCGTGGTACGTGAGGGTGGGTCAGTTGCTGTTCAGTTCGCGGTGACCGGCAGGACCGAGCCCTGGTACTTCTCCTCGATGAACTGCTTCACCTCGGGCGAAGTCAGCAGCTTCGCGAGCTTCTTGACCCTCGGGTCGTCCTCGTCGCCCTTCTTGACGGCGAGGACGTTGTTGTACGGGTTGCCCTCGACGGACTCAAGGAGGATGGCGTCCTTCTTGGGGCTGAGCCCGGCGTCGAGCGCGTAGTTGTTGTTGATGATCGCCGCGTCGACGTCCTTCAACGAGCGCGGCAGCTGGGCCGGTTCGATCTCCTTGAAGGTGAGGCCCTTGGGGTTCTTCGCGACGTCCTCGGGGCTCGCGTCGGCGCCCGCGTCCTTCTTGAGCTCGATCAGGCCCTCGGAGGCGAGGAGTTCGAGCGCCCGGCCCTCGTTGGTGGTGTCGTTGGGCAGCGCGATCGTGGCGCCCTTCTTCAGCTCACCAGGGCGCTTGACCTTCTCGGAGTAGAGGCCCATGGGCGGCAGGTACACCTCGGTGACCGCGCTCAGGGTGGTGCCCTTGGACTCGTTGAAGTCGTCGAGGTAGGGCTTGTGCTGGTACAGGTTGGCGCCGAGGGTGCCGTCCTGGAGCGCGGTGTTCGGCAGGACGTAGTCCGTGAACTCCTTGATCTCCAGGTCGAGTCCGGCCTTCTTCGCCAGCTTCTGCTGTACGTACGTGAGGACTTCACCGGCCGGGGTCGGGGTGGCCCCGACGACGAGCGGGCCGCTCTTGTCGTCGGAGCCGGAGCCCGAGCCGCCGGTGCCGCAGGCCGTCAGGCCGAGCGCGAGGGCTCCGGCGAGGACGGCGAGGGGCAGGGTGCGGGTGCGCATGGTCGTTCCGTGCTCTCAGCTCAGCGTTCGGCTCAGAAGGAGGGCAGGACGGAGCCGGCGTACTTGTCCTCGATGAACTTCTTCACCTCGGGCGACGTCAGCAGCTTGGCGAGCTTCTTCACGCGCGGGTCGTTCTCGGCGCCTTCCTTCACGGCGAGGACGTTGTTGTAGTCGTTGCCCTTGGTGGTCTCCAGGAACAGCGCGTCCTTGGCCGGCTTGAGGTCGGCGCCGATCGCGTAGTTGCCGTTGATGACCGCGGCGTCGACGTCCTTCAGGGAGCGCGGGGTCTGCGCGGCCTCGACCTCCTTGAACTGGAGGTCCTTCGGGTTCTTCGCGATGTCCTGCGGGGTCGCGGTGGCCTCGGCGCCCTTCTTCAGGGTGATGAGGTCGTTGGCGGCGAGGAAGCGCAGGGCGCGGCTCTCGTTGTCGGCGTCGTTGGGAAGGGCGATGGTGGCGCCCTTCTTCAGGTCGTCGGCCTTCTTGAGCTTCTCGGAGTAGAGGCCGAGCGGCTCCAGGTGGACGGTGGCGACGGACTCGAGGTGCGTGCCGTTCTTCTTGTTGAAGTCCTCGAGGTACGGCTGGGTCTGGAAGTAGTTGGCGCCGACGGAGCCGTCCTCGGTGGCCTGGTTCGGCTGGACGTAGTCCGTGAACTCCTTGACCTCGAGCTTGAGGCCTTCCTTCGCCGCCAGGTTGTCCTTGATGTAGTTCAGGATCTCGGCGTGCGGCACGGGGGTCGCGGCGACGATCAGCGGGTCGGAGGCCTTGGCCTTCTCGTCCTCGCCGCCGCCGCAGGCGGTCAGACCGAGGGTGAGGGCGCCGGTGGTGAGGACTGCTGCGGTGATCTTGGTGGTGTTACGCACGAAAAGTGCCTTTCTCCATGGGTGGTACACCCCGCCGGTGGCAACGGGGAAGACGGGAAGCAGGAAGGTGTCAGCCGGACTTGGCCGGGGATCCGGCGGTCGCGGTCGCCTCGGAGGTGGCCGGGCCGCCCGGCAGCAGGCCGGTGAAGGCGCGGAAGCGGAGCGGTTCGCCGCCCTTGCCCGCACGGCGGTGCAGGACCCGGGCGCCGCTGTCACCGGCGAACTGGATGAGCGAGATGACGACGGCGAGCACCGCGACGGTGATCCACATCAGGCTGGACTCGAAGCGCTGGTAGCCGTAGCGGATCGCGATGTCGCCGAGGCCGCCCGCGCCGACCGTGCCGGCCATGGCCGAGTAGCCGATGAGCGCGACGATCGTCGTGGTGGTCGCCGAGATCAGCGAGGGCAGCGACTCGGGCACGAGGACCTTGCGTACGACGGTCCAGGTGTTGCCGCCCATCGACTGCACGGCCTCGACGAGCCCGTGGTCGACCTCGCGTACGGCCGTCTCGACGAGGCGCGCGAAGAACGGGATGGCGCCGACGGCGAGCGGCACGATCGCCGCCTCCACGCCGATGGTGGTGCCGACTACGGCGCGCGTGAAGCCCATCAGGGCGACCATCAGGATGATGAAGGGCATCGAGCGGGCGATGTTCACGACCTGCCCGATCACCTTGTTCACGAAGGTGTTCTGCAGCAGGCCGCCCTTGTCCGTGAGGACGAGGAGCACACCGAGCGGCAGTCCGCCGACGACGGCGATGAGCGTGGACCAGCCCACCATGTAGAAGGTGTCCAGACAGGCCTGCTCCAGCAGGGGCTGCATTTCCGACCAGGTCACTTGGCGACACCTTCCTTCACGAGCTGCGGTTCACCCGAGGCGAGCTCCGCGCGTCCGGCCACGTCCACCTGAAGCCCCTGCTCGCGCAGGAACCCGATGGGCACGACGTTCTCCTCGAAGCGGCCGGGCAGTTCGATGCGCATCCGGCCGACCTGCCTGCCGCCGACGGTGTCCATCGCGGCACCCAGGATCGAGATGTCGATGTTGTACGTACGGGAGAGCTGCGAGATGACCGGCTCGGTGGTGGTCTCACCGTGGAAGGTGAGGTCGACGACGGTGCGGTCGTCGCCGGAGGCCTCGCCGCTGACCGGGAAGAGCGCGGCGGCCAGCTCGGAGCCGGGGGTGGCGAGGAGTTCGCCGACCGTGCCGGACTCGACGATCCGGCCGCGCTCCATCAGGGCGGCCGAGTCGCAGACGGTCTTGACGACGTCCATCTCGTGCGTGATGAGCAGGACGGTCAGGCCGAGCTGCTGGTTGAGGTCGCGCAGGAGCTGGAGGATCGAGCGGGTGGTCTCCGGGTCGAGGGCGCTGGTGGCCTCGTCGGAGAGCAGCACCTTCGGGTCGCCGGCCAGGGCGCGGGCGATGCCGACGCGCTGCTTCTGGCCGCCGGAGAGCTGGGCCGGGTAGCTCTTGGCCTTGTCGGAGAGGCCGACGAGGTCGAGGAGTTCGAGGGCCTTGCGGGAGCGCTCGCGGCCGCTGATGCCGAGGATCTCCAGGGGCAGCTCGACGTTGTCCTGCACGGTCCGCGAGGACAGCAGGTTGAAGTGCTGGAAGACCATGCCGATGCGGCTGCGGGCCTGGCGCAGCTCCTTGCTCGCGCGCTGGCCGCGGCCGGCGAGGGCGGTGAGGTCGACGCCGTCCACCGTCACGGTGCCGGAGGTGGGGCGTTCGAGGAGGTTGACGCAGCGGATCAGCGAGGACTTGCCGGCGCCGGACTGGCCGATGACGCCGTACACCTCCCCTTCGCGCACGTGCAGATCGACGCCGTCGAGTGCGGTTACTTCACGACCGCGTGAGCGGTAGACCTTGGTCAGGCCGGAAGTGGTGATCACTGGGGTTTCCGTCACTGTCGAGTGCGGGCGCGGGGTGCGCGCCGGGCACGGGGCATTCTTCTTCGGAAGCCGGGCACGGTTCTCGTACGGGGCACTCTCGTACGGGGCACGGAGGAACCGGGGAGTAACGCGTGCGCGGGGCGGTGCTCGTTCCGCTCGGGGATGGTGCGCGGACACGGCTCGCGGGCTCGCTTCGGGGCGCGAGGCGGGGGTGCGGGGGCCCTCAGAAGGCGCACATTCGACACATACAACGAGCACCGGGCGTTGCGTTCGCCTCGGTCGCAGGGGTGCGGTAGCTCGTCGTGGTCATGCGGACCAGTAAAGCAGACAGGCGTACGAGCCGATCACGGCTGTCCGAATAGCGGACTCGTTCGGTCCGCTGTCCGGACAGCGCGCGAGGGGCCTCAGCCGGCGGTGACGATCTCGACGCCACCCTCGATGGCCTGCGCGGACACCGCCGAGAGGTCGGTCACGACGACGTCGGCGACTAGCTCTTCGGCGGTGTGGGTTGTGGTCAACGCCACGGTCCTCATGCCGGCCGCGCGGCCGGACGCCAGACCTGCGGGCGCGTCCTCGAAGACCACGCAGCGGGCCGGGTCGACGCCCAGCTTCTCGGCGGCGAGCAGGAAGGGCTCGGGGTCGGGCTTGCCCCGGGTGATGTCGTCGGCGGCGACCATCGCGGGGAAGTCGACGCCGACCTCGTGCAGCCGGGCCTCGGCGAGGGGGCGGGTGGCGGAGGTGACGACGGCCCAGCGGTCGCGGGGCAGCGAGCCGAGGAGTTCCTTGGTGCCGGGCAGCAGTACGACGCCGCCGGCCACGTCCTCCACCTCCAGCTGCTCGATCCGCTTGAGGGCGCCCGGGATCCGCTCCTCGGGCAGCAGCTCGGCGATGATCTCGACGGCGGGGCGGCCGTGCAGTTCGACCCGCTCGAAGTCGGCCGCGGAGATCCCGTACTCCTCGGCCCAGCGGCGCCAGCAGCGGTAGACCGACTCCATGGAGGAGATCAGCGTTCCGTCGTTGTCGAAAAGGAGGGCCTCGGCCTGGATCTTCATGGTTCCGAGCGTAAGCGGAACGCCCCGCGCCCCTTATCGGACCCCCGGCCCTCACCGTGGGACCCCGGGCCGGGCGCGAGGGGACTTTCGTCCCGTAATAGGGTCTCGGCATGCTCATCGCCCTGACGGTCGCGACCGCCGTGGCCGCCCTGCTGCTCGCCGCGTGGTGCGGGTTCGCGGCCTTCCGCGACCAGCCCACCAAGGACTGGCACTTCATCGGCATGGCCGTGGTGACCCTGCTCGCCGTGGTCCAACTCGTCGTGGGAATCGTGCAGTTGGCGCGCGGTCAGGAGCCGGAGCAGGGTACGACGATCTTCGTCGCGTATCTGATCGGCTGCGCAGCGTGCGTCCCGGCGGCGGGTTTCCTCTCGCTCGCCGAGCGCACCCGCTGGGGTTCGATCACGGTCGCGGCGTCCGGCGTGGTCCTGGCGGTGCTGCAGGTCCGGCTCTATGACATCTGGGGTGCCTGAGATGGCCGCGGAACGCACACGGCTCATCAAGGGCCCGGGGCTGCTGCTCGTCTGGCTGTACGGGGTGATGGTGGTCGGCGCGCTGTCGCGCTCGGTCTACCAGATCTCCACGGAGTTCGACCGGGCCCCGCTGCCCTACTCGCTCTCGCTGCTCGCGGCGCTCGTCTACGCGTTCATCACGTACACGCTGGTGCGCGGCGGCGAGACGGCCCGGCGGGCGGCGCTCGCGTGCTGTGCGGCCGAGCTGGTGGGTGTGGTCGTGGTCGGGGCCTGGACGCTGGTCGAGCCGTCGGCCTTCCCGGACGCCACGGTGTGGTCGGACTTCGGGATGGGCTATCTGTTCATCCCGGTGCTGCTGCCGGTGACGGCGCTGTTCTGGCTGCGCAGGTCTCGTACGGAGGTACGGGCGGCGGCCTGAGCTGTCGAAGGCACCGGCCCTCGACAGCTCACGGCGTCCGCGTGCCTCAGGCGCTGGTGGCGTACGCCGCCGGGTCGGTGGCGTCCTTGGCGAGGGTCACGAGCGTGAGGCGCTCATTGACCTGCCGGGTGCCGACGGGGGCGTAGCCGTGCTTGCGGTAGAGCTGCAGGTTGTTCTCGCTGCGGTGGCCGCTGAAGAGCTGGAAGCTCTTGACGGCGCCCGCGAGGGTGAGGCGCTCCTCGATCGCGAGCAGGAGCCGGCCGCCGAGGCCGTGGCGCTGCATCCGCGGGTGCACGATCAGCTTGTCGATCCGGGCCGTGCCGTCGGCGTCGACCCCGCCGCGCACCGAGGCGACGACCTCCGTGCCGAGCCGGGCCACGAGGACGCAGCCGGCGTCCAGTTCGGCACGCAGTGAGTCGAGTGACTGGGTGAGCGGCTCGATGGAGTAGTCGCCGTACAGCTCCGCCTCGCTCTGGTAGCAGAGGTACTGCAGTTTCAGAATCTGCTCGGCGTCCTGAGTCTCCGCCGCTGAGATGGTCACGCTCATGCCCATGTGCGCACGCCTCCCGCTCACCTGTCCGCCGGTTGCCCTTGTTCGCACCTTTCCCCAACAGTCCGGGTGCCGCAACCTCCGCGAGCATTCTGCGCACGCATCCCAGGCCCCGGGAACGCTCCAGCCCCAAACTGCCTTGTGAGATAGCCGACTTCCCTGGGATTCGGGGGTACATGGGGAGGTCCGTCAGATCACCCGACGTCGAAGTCCTCCGGCGCGAGGAGCCTGCGCAGGCTCTCCAGGCATCGGGCACGCTCCGGGCCCACGCTGCCCTGCGCGAGGCCCAGCTCCCGGGCGATCTCCCGGTACGTGAGGTCCCTCGGTGACAGGAAGGCAGCGACCAGCCGGGCACAGCTCCCGGGCAGCCGCCGCACGGCGTTCCGGAGGAGGCGGTCGCGCTCGACGCGGACGAGGACCTGTTCGGGAACGTCGTCCGCGGTGGCGGGCTCACCTCTGTAGGCCCGCTCCCGCAGACCCGCCCACTCCGCCCGGCACACCTCCGCGTGGACCGCGTTCCGCAACCACCCCTCCGGGTCCGCCGGCGGGCCGATTAGGTGGAGGCGTTCCAACAGCCTTAACCACACCGCCTGTTCGAGGTCGCCGGGGTCCGCACCGAGGGCCGGCGCCGCCGCGGCTGCTTCGGCGGTCAGCAGGGGTCGGAGGGTGGCCACCAGGTGTTCCGCGGTCAAGGTGATCATGCCGCTGGTGACGTCACCGTCCCGACAGCGGGTTGCCGGGACGGTGCACGCTCACCTCAACGGGCCCTGCCCACCTGCCCGTTGACGACCTGCTCCGCCTAGCTGTCGGCGAAATCCTCCGCCGCGAGCAGCGCCGTGTCCGGGTTGTCGGAGAAGATTCCGTCGATGCCCGTGGCGAAGTACGTCTTGAGTGCGCCGAAGACGTCACCGTAGGCGTTGGGGTCCGTGCCCTTGCGGAAGTCCAGCGGGAGGAAGATGTTCTCGTTGCGCATCGTGTACGGGTGGAGGAGCAGGTTCTCCGCGTGGGCGTCCCGGACCAGGGTCGTGGGCTCGGTGAGGCGGCCCTCCTTGTCGCGCGGGATGACCAGGTCGAGCGTGGGCCCGATGCCCTGGGCGTACGAGGCGATCCACTTCAGGCCCTCGGGCTTGACCAGGTCGGCGACGGTGCGCGGGTCGCCCGACTCCACGAAGTCCCAGGGGCGGCTGGACGCCCTGGAGAGCAGCACCACGCGCGGCCCGTCGATGAGCCTGCTCATCCGCTGCATGCTGCTCGGCTCGAAGGACTGGACGAAGTTCGGGGAGTGCTCCTTGTGCCGCCCGTACCGGCGCAGCAGCTTCGCGAGGGGCTCCTCCAGGCCGAGGCCGAGCTTCCGGAAGTACGTGGGGTGCTTGGTCTCGATGTGCAGCCAGACCGGACGGCCCCGCCTGCGCCCCTCCTTCTCGGCCCAGCGCAGCACCTCTTCGAGCGTGGGCACCTCCCAGCGGCCGTCGTAGACCGTGTTCTCCTGGCGGTTCTTCGGGATGCGCTCCTTCGCGCGCAGCGTCTTCAGCTCGGCGAGCGTGAAGTCCTCCGTGAACCAGCCGGTCAGGGACACCCCGTCGACGGACTTCGTGGCCTTGCGGCCGGCGAACTCGGGGTGGTCGGCGACATCGGTCGTGCCGGTGATGTCGTTCTCGTGACGGCATACGAGATGGCCGTCCTTGGTGGGCACCAGGTCCTGCTCGATGACGTGCGCGCCCATGTCCAGGGCGAGTTGGTACGAGCCGAGGGTGTGCTCGGGCCGGTACCCGCTGGCGCCGCGGTGCGCGACGACCGTCGGCACCGGCAGCGAGGCGACGCCACGACCTCCTGAACCGCTCCCGCCGTCGTCGGCTCTCGCCGTGCCGGCCAGCCCGAACGCGGCTCCGCCCGCGCCGAGCACCGCCGCGCCGAGCAGGGAACGCCTGCCGGGTCCGCCCGCGCCCGACCGCTCCCCCGCCATGTCCCGCTGACCCTGCCGGCCCTGCTCTCCGTGGCTCATATGCGCTCCTCGCGCTCGTCGTGTGCACGCGTCTGTCGGCTGACGGGCAGATGTTAGGGCCCGTCAGATGGCGGAAGGGAGCCCCTGGCACCAAGGAGCGACCAACGGAGAGCCAACACGGATCAACAATGTGTATCCAGTGGGTGAACCCCGGTGTGCAATCCGGACGTGTCCGCGAGTATCGTCCTCACCTGCACAGTCGCCCTTGCAAGACCCTTGACACCGGAGGAACCGTTGTCCCGCTTCGCGTTCATCAAGGCAGTGCTCGGACCGGTCATGCGCCTGATGTTCCGTCCACGGGTGGAGGGCGCGGAGAACATTCCGGGCGACGGCCCCGTGATCCTCGCGGGCAACCACCTGACGTTCATCGACTCGATGATCCTGCCGCTGGTCTGCGACCGGCAGGTGTTCTTCATCGGCAAGGACGAGTACGTCACGGGCAAGAGCCTCAAGGGCCGCCTGATGGCATGGTTCTTCACCGGCGTCGGCATGATCCCGGTGGACCGGGACGGCGGCCGCGGCGGTGTCGCGGCGCTGATGACCGGCCGCCGCGTCCTGGAGCAGGGCCGCGTCTTCGGCATCTACCCGGAGGGCACCCGCTCCCCCGACGGCCGCCTGTATCGCGGCCGTACCGGCATCGCCCGGCTGACCCTGATGACCGGCGCCCCGGTGGTGCCGTTCGCCATGATCGGCACGGACAAGCTCCAGCCGGGCGGCGCGGGCCTGCCGCGCCCGGGCCGGGTCACGGTCCGCTTCGGCGAGGCGATGGAGTTCTCGCGGTACGAGGGCATGGACCGCGACCGGTACGTTCTGCGCGCGGTGACGGACTCCGTCATGGCCGAGGTCATGGCGCTGTCCGGGCAGGAGTACGTGGACATGTACGCCACGAAGGCGAAGGCGGCGTAACCGTCCTGCCGGACGGGCTCAGTTCTCCAGCCGCTGCCCCCGCAGCATGAACCACGCCGCCACCGCCGTGGCGAACAGCACGGCCGCCGCGACGCCCGCCGCCGTCTCGAAGCCCGTCGTGAACGAGGCCTGCGCCGACGCGAGCAGCTTCGCGCCCTGTTCCGCGGGCAGTTGGTTCACCACCTCGACCGCTCCGCCGAGCGAGTCCTGGGCCGCGGTGACCGCCTCTGCCGGTACACCCTCGGGGACCGTGAAGCCGCGGTAGATACCGGTGACGACCGAGCCGAGCAGGGCGATGCCGAGGGCCGAGCCCAGTTCGTACGCCGTCTCGGAGACCGCGGACGCCGCGCCCGCCTGCTCCTTGGGGACGCTGGAGAGGATGACGTCGGCGGTGACCGTGAAGGCGAGGCCGGCGCCGGCGCCGCCGAGGAACAGCGCGACGCACATCAGGAGCACCGGGGTGTGCGCGTCAAGCGCCGTGCACGCGGCGAGCGCCAGGCCGACCGCCGCGAGCCCGGCCGACACGGTGAGCCGCACCGAGGTCCGCCGGGCGACGAGACCCGCGACGAGCCCCGTGCCCACCGCGCCGAGGGCCGCGGGCAGTTCGATCAGCCCGGCGCCCAACGGCGAGCGCATCTGCACCAGTTGCAGGAACTGGGAGAGGAAGAAGACCAGACCGGCGAGGCCGAGGATGGTCAGCAGGTCGGCGAGGACCGCCCCGGAGAAGCCGCGGTGCTGGAAGAGCCGCATGTCGAGCAGCGGCGAGTCGAGCGTCAACTGCCGCCTGGCGAACCAGATCAGGCCGACGACGCCCACCACCGCGGCGACCGCGATGTCCCAGCGGAATCCGTGCACGGCCGCCTCCTTCACGGCGTACACCACCGCGACCATGCCCACCAGGGAGAGCGCGACGCTGAGCAGGTCCCACGGGCCCGGGTTCGGGTCGCGCGACTCGGGAAGCAGCTTGATGCCGACGAGCACGAGGACCGCCATCACCGGCAGGTTGATCAGGAAGACCGAGCCCCACCAGAAGTGGTTGAGGAGGGTGCCGCCGACGAGCGGCCCGACCGCGGCGCCGGCCGAGGCGGCGGCGCCCCAGATGCCGACGGCGACGCTGCGCTCCTTGGGGTCGTGGAAGATGTTCCGGATCAGCGCGAGGGTGGACGGCATCAGCGTCGCACCCGCGACACCGAGCAGCGCGCGGGCCAGGATCATCGTCTCGGGCGTGGTGGCGTACGCGTTGAGCACCGAGACCGCGCCGAACGCGACCGCGCCCGTGAGCAGCAGCTTCTTGCGGCCGATGCGGTCGCCGAGGCTGCCCATGGAGACGAGCAGACCGGCGATCACGAACGAGTAGACGTCACCGATCCAGAGCAGCTGGGTGCCGGACGGCTTGAGGTCCTCACTGAGGAACGGGGTGGCGAGGCCGAGTACGGTCGCGTCCACCGCCACGAGCAGGACGGCCAGGACGAGCACGGCGAGGGCGAGCCAGCGGCCCGGGTGACGCCCCTCCTGCTCCTTCGTCACATGCTGCGCTGTGCTGGTCATTTCTCCACGCTCCGCCGGGCGCCGCCGAGCAGCAACTCGACGATCATGTACTGGAATTCCTTGGCCGCGACCCGTCCGTCCTGGACGGCCCAGGCGCCCGCGCCCACGAGTCCGTAGAACGCCTCGGTGAGCCAGGCCGGGGTCAGGTCGATCCGGAAGACGCCCTGTTCCTGTCCGTGCCGGAAGAGGCGGGAGACGCGGGCGTCGAGACGGGCCCAGCCCTCGTTCTGCTGGTCGCCCTCGAAGAGCTGGTTCTCGCTGACGAGGAAGGACAGGAGCGGGCCGAGTGGCTCCACTTCGGCGACGAGCCGTCGTACGGCGTCGTCGGCCTGACCCTCGTCGAGCGCCGCCGCGTCGATGGCGGCCTCCAGCTCCTGGATGCCCATCTCTTCCAAGGCCCTGACCAGCGCTTCCCGCCCGGCGAAGTGCCGGTGCAGGGTGGCGCGGCCGATGCCTGCGGCGCGGGCGACCTCGTCCATGGTCGCGGTGGATTTGCGGCTCAGCAGGCCCGCTGCGGCCCGCAGCACCTGTTCCCGATCGACTGCCATGAGACGACCATAACCCAAGTGAGACACAGATGTCTCATTCTTAAGCATGAGAAAGGCCCGCCGTACGCAGACGTACGGCGGGCCCTACCGCCCCGAACAGGGGTGTTACTGCTGCTTGGCGGTGGCCCAGGCCTGCTGGACCGACAGGTCGGCCTTGACCTCGGCGAGCTGGACGGCGACCGCCGAGGGCGCGGTGCCGCCGCGGCCGGAGCGCGAGGCGAGGGCGCCCGGCACGTTCAGGACCGTGCGCACCTCGGGTGTGAGGTGCTCGGAGATCTTCGCGAACTGCTCGTCGGTGAGCTGGTCGAGCTCGATGCCGTGCTGCTCGCACTCCTTGACGCACTCGCCCGCGACCTCGTGCGCGACGCGGAACGGCACGCCCTGCTTGACCAGCCACTCGGCGATGTCGGTGGCGAGCGAGAAGCCGGCCGGGGCGAGCTCCTCCATCCGCTCCCGGTTGACCGTGAGGGTGGCCATCATGCCGGTGAACGCCGGGAGCAGGACCTCCAGTTGGTCACAGGAGTCAAAGACCGGCTCCTTGTCCTCCTGGAGGTCGCGGTTGTACGCGAGCGGCAGCGCCTTGAGGGTCGCGAGCAGGCCGGTCAGGTTGCCGATGAGGCGGCCAGACTTGCCGCGCGCCAGCTCGGCGATGTCCGGGTTCTTCTTCTGCGGCATGATCGACGAGCCGGTGGAGAAGGCGTCGTGGAGCGTGACGAAGGAGAACTCCTTCGTGTTCCAGAGGATGATCTCCTCGGCGATCCGGGAGAGGTTGACGCCGATCATCGCGGTGATGAAGGCGAACTCGGCGACGAAGTCACGCGAGGCCGTGCCGTCGATGGAGTTGCCCGCGCTGCCGTGCTCGAAGCCCAGGTCCCGCGCGACGGCCTCCGGGTCGAGGCCGAGCGAGGAGCCGGCGAGCGCGCCCGAGCCGTACGGGGAGACCGCCGTCCGGTCGTCCCACTGACGGAGCCGCTCGGCGTCCCGGGACAGGGACTGCACATGCGCGAGGACATGGTGGGCGAAGAGCACCGGCTGGGCGTGCTGGAGGTGCGTGCGCCCCGGCATGGCCACGTCCGGGTGGGCCTCGGCCAGGCCGACGAGGGCCTCCTGGAGCTCGGCGATCAGACCGCCGACGATCCGGGCGTGGTCGCGCAGGTACATCCGGAAGAGCGTGGCGACCTGGTCGTTGCGGGACCGGCCGGCGCGCAGCTTGCCGCCGAGGTCCGGGCCGAGCCGCTCCAGGAGGCCGCGCTCCAGGGCGGTGTGCACGTCCTCGTCGGCGATGGTGCCGGTGAACTCGCCGCTGGCGACGTCCTGTTCGAGCAGGTCGAGCCCGGCGATCATCCGCTCCAGCTCGTCCGCCGTCAGCAGGCCCGCCGCGTGCAGCACGCGCGCGTGGGCCCGGGAGCCCGCGATGTCGTACGGGGCGAGGCGCCAGTCGAAGTGCACGGAGGCGGAGAGTTTCGCCAGGGCCTCGGCGGGCCCGTCGGCGAAACGACCGCCCCACAGCCGTACGTCACCGCTGTTGCTGCTCACTGCTCTGCTCCTCGGGGTGGTGGATGTGCGGCTCACGCTACTGCTCGGATCCTCATGCCGCCGCTATGCATGAGTATGCAGTGGACCGTATGTTTCGTCAATTTCCGCGGTTCCGGATCCGAGGAAGTCGTTAGACAGGCGAAGGATTTCGGGACCATAATCACCGGCATGGGAAAGACCTACGAGCGCATAGACGGCCGGCTGCGTACCTTCATCGAGGCGCAGCCGGTGTTCTTCACGGCCACCGCGCCGCTCGACGAGAGCGGCACGATCAACCTCTCCCCCAAGGGCGTCACCGGCTCCTTCGCGGTCCTCGACGAGCAGCGCGTCGCGTACCTGGACTTCGCCGGGAGCCACGCCGAGACCGTCGCGCACCTGCGGGAGAACGGCCGCATCACCCTCATGTGGTGCGCCTTCCAGGGCCCGCCGAACATCGTCCGCGTGCACGGCCGCGGCGAGCCCGTCTTCCGCGACGACCCGCGCTTCGCCGAGCTCCTGACCCACTTCCCCGACGTCGACCCGGCGTTGCACGGACTGCGCGCGATCATCGTCGTCTCCGCCGAGCACATCCGCGACAGCTGCGGGTACGGCGTGCCCTTCATGACGTACGACGAGGACCGCGACCTGCACGCCAAGCGCTTCGCGCGCGAGGACGACACCACGCTGAGCGCGTACTTCGAGAAGCGGACCATCGCCCGGAGCATGGACGGACTGCCGGGAGTGCCGCTGCCCCTGCCGCCCAGCGCCTGAGCGACCGCCCCGCACCGGGGTCGGTGCATGGACCACATATCGAGACGGGATTGCGGGCCCAGGGCGGCAGCGCGTTGCATCCTCGCGTGGAAACCGAACAGACGAACCCCAGCACGACCGCGTCGGAGGACCGGACCGCCCGCCGGGCCGTCACCGTCTTCCCGTTGCTCGTGCTCGCCGCCGGCGCGCTCGGCCTGCTGATACCCGGCGCCTTCACGGACTGGAAGGCGTCCGTGCCGTATCTGCTCGGCATCGTGATGTTCTGCATGGGCCTGACGATGACCCCGGCGGACTTCCAGGGCGTGGCCAAGCGGCCGTGGGTGGTGCTGCTCGGGCTCGCCGCCCAGTACCTCGTGATGCCGAGCCTCGGCTGGCTGATCGCGCAGGCCCTCTCGCTGCCGCCCCAACTCGCCGCCGGTATCATCCTCGTGGGCTGCGCGCCGGGCGGCACCGCGTCCAACGTGGTCACCTACCTGGCCCGCGGCGACGTCGCGCTCTCCGTCTCCGTCACCAGCGTCTCGACCCTGCTCGCGCCGCTCCTGACACCCGCCCTGACGCTGCTGCTTGCGGGCGCGTTCCTGCCCATCGACGCGGGCACGATGACCACCGACATCCTGAAGACGGTCCTGCTGCCGGTCCTCGCGGGCCTCGCCCTGCGCCTCCTCGCGGGCCGGTACGTGGACCGCGTCCTCGGCGCCCTGCCATGGCTGTCCGCGGTCACCATCTCGGTGATCGTCGCCGTGGTCGTGGCGGGCAGCGCCACCGCGATCAAGTCGGCCGCCGCCGTGGTCTTCCTCGCCGTCGTGCTGCACAACGGCCTCGGCCTGACTCTCGGTTACGCGGTCGGCAAGGTGGCCCGGCTCGGGCAGCCCGCGAGCCGTGCGCTCGCCTTCGAGGTCGGCCTGCAGAACTCCGGCCTCGCCGCATCCCTCGCCACGGCCCACTTCAGCCCGCTGGCGGCGCTGCCCGCCGCGGTGTTCTCGGTCTGGCACAACGTGTCCGGCGCGGTGGTCGCCGCGTGGATGGCCCGCCGCTCGCGCCGGGCCTGAGCGTACGTACGCAAAAGGAAGGCCCCCGCAGCGAGTTGCCGCGGGGGCCTTCGTCGTACGTATGGAGGGCTGCTCAGCGCGCGTTCTGGGCGAGGGACAGCAGGTGGTCCGCGAGGGCCTGGCCGCCGTCCGGTTCGCGGCTGATCAGCATCAGCGTGTCGTCGCCGGCGATCGTGCCGAGGATGTCGTGCAGTTCGGCCTGGTCGATGGCCGAGGCGAGGAACTGCGCGGCGCCCGGCGGAGTGCGCAGGACGACCAGGTTGGCCGAGGCCTCCGCGGAGATCAGCAGCTCGCCGGAGAGGCGGCGCATCCGCTCCTCCTTCGCGGACTCCCCGAGCGGGGCGCGCGGGGTGCGGAAGCCGCCCTCGCTGGGCACCGCGTAGATCAGGTCGCCCTCGTTGTTGCGGATCTTCACCGCGTTGAGCTCGTCCAGGTCGCGGGAGAGCGTGGCCTGCGTGACGGACAGGCCGTCGTCCGCGAGCAGTTTCGCCAACTGGCTCTGGGAGCGCACCGGTTGACGGTTGAGGATGTCCACGATCCGGCGGTGCCGGGCCGTGCGGGTCTGCGGGACGGCGGGGCCGCCCTCCGCACCGGGCTCGTTGTCGCGCAGGCTCATCGTCGTCTCATTCTCCGGATCGTCCGTCCCCGTCGGCCGCGCCCGCCGCCCGGTCGAGGATGCCGGGCAGGGCCTGGAGGAACGCTTCCGTCTCGGCGTCCGTGAGGGTCAGCGCGGGCATCAGGCGGACCACGTCGGGCGCGGGGGCGTTCACCAGGTAACCGGCGTCCTGGGCGGCCTGCTGCACCTGGGGTGCGAGCGGCTCGGTGAGCACGATACCCAGGAGCAGTCCCGCGCCCCTGACGTGGCCGACCAGTCCAGACCCAAGACCCTCGACCCCGTCGCGCAGCCGCTCCCCCTGCCGCTTGACGTTGTCGAGCAGCCCGTCCGCCGCGATCGTGTCGAGTACGGCGACTCCGGCCGCGCACGCCACCGGGTTGCCGCCGAACGTCGTACCGTGCTGGCCGGGCTTGAGGAGGTCGGCCGCGGCGCCGAACGCGACGGTCGCACCGATCGGCAGGCCCCCGCCGAGGCCCTTGGCGAGCGTCACGATGTCGGGCTGAACGCCCTCGTGGGCCTGGTACTCGAACCAGTGGCCGGTCCGCCCGATGCCGGTCTGCACCTCGTCGAGGACGAGCAGCGTGCCGGTCGCAGAGGTGATCTCGCGGGCCGCCTTCAGATAGCCGGCCGGGGGCACGACCACGCCGTTCTCGCCCTGGATCGGCTCGATCACGACGAGCGCGGTGTCCTCGGTGACGGCCGCCCGCAGCGCCTCGACATCGCCGTACGGGACATGCGTGACGTCGCCCGGCAGCGGCTCGAACGGCCGCCGCTTGGCGGGCTGGCCGGTGAGCGCGAGGGCACCCATCGTGCGGCCGTGGAAGCCGCCCTCCGTGGCGACCATGTGCGAACGCCCGGTCAGGCGGCCGATCTTGAAGGCCGCCTCGATCGCCTCCGTACCGGAGTTGCAGAAGAACACCCGGCCCGTGCGGCCGAAGTGGTGGAGGAGCTTCTCGGCGAGGGCGACGGTCGGCTCGGCGATGAAGAAGTTGGAGACCTGGCCGAGCGTCGCCACCTGGTCGCTGACCGCGCGGACCACCGCGGGGTGGGCGTGGCCGAGGGCGTTGACGGCGATGCCGCCGATGAAGTCGACGTACTCGGTGCCGTCCGCGTCCCAGACCTTCAGGCCCTCGCCGCGCACCAACGGCATCCGCGGGGTGCCGTAGTTGTCCATCAGCGCGCCCTGCCAGCGCTGGGCGTACTCCTGGTTGCTGCCGCCGGTCACTGCGCTCCCCCTTCGGGCTCGTCGGGCACGACCATCGTGCCGATTCCTTCGTCCGTGAAGATCTCCAGGAGGATCGAGTGCTGGACCCTCCCGTCGATCACGCGGGCCGTCTGCACGCCGTTGCGGACGGCGTGCAGGCAGCCCTCCATCTTCGGCACCATGCCGGAGCTCAACTCCGGGAGGAGTTTCTCCAGTTGGGCGGCGGAGAGGCGGCTGATCACCTCGTCGCTGTTCGGCCAGTCCTCGTAGAGGCCCTCGACGTCGGTGAGGACCATGAGGGTCTCGGCGCCAAGGGCGGCAGCGAGCGCCGCGGCCGCCGTATCGGCATTGACGTTGTAGACATGGTGGTCGTCCTCGGAGCGGGCGATGGAGGAGACGACCGGGATGCGGCCGTCCTCCAGGAGCGCCTCGATGGCGCCCGTGTCGATCTCGGTGATCTCGCCGACCCGGCCGATGTCCACCAACTCGCCCTCGATCCGCGGCTGGTGCTTGGTCGCGGTGATCGTGTGCGCGTCCTCGCCGGTGAGGCCCACGGCGAGCGGGCCGTGCTGGTTGAGCAGCCCGACGAGCTCGCGCTGCACCTGTCCGGCGAGCACCATGCGTACGACGTCCATGGCGTCCTCGGTGGTGACGCGCAGGCCCGCCTTGAACTCGCTGACGATGCCGTGCCGGTCGAGTGCCTTGCTGATCTGCGGGCCGCCGCCGTGCACCACGACCGGCCTGAGTCCGGCGTGGTGCAGGAACACCACGTCCTGGGCGAACGCGGCCTTCAACTCCTCGTCCACCATGGCGTTCCCGCCGAACTTGATGACGACGGTCTTGCCGCGGTGCCGGGTCAGCCAGGGCAGCGCCTCGACGAGGATCTGCGCCTTGGGCAGTGCGGTGTGTTTACGAGTGCTCATCGGCTCGGGGTCCCCGGGGGTCAGGAGGAATGGGCGTCAGGAGGAATAGGCGCTGTTCTCGTGCACGTACTCGGCGGTCAGGTCGTTGGCCCAGATCACCACCGGCTCGGCGTCGCCCGCGGCCAGGTCGGCGGTGATCGCGACCTCGCGGTAGCGCATGTCGACCAGCTCGCGGTCCTCGCCGACCGAGCCTTCCTTGCAGACCCAGACGCCGTTGATGGCGACGTTCAGCTGGTTCGGGTCGAAGGCCGCGGAGGTGGTGCCGATCGCGGAGAGCACCCGGCCCCAGTTGGGGTCCTCGCCGTGGATGGCGCACTTGAGGAGGTTGTTGCGGGCGATGGAGCGGCCCACCTCGACGGCGTCGTCCTCGCTCGCCGCGTTGACGACCTCGATCCGGATGTCCTTGCTCGCACCCTCGGCGTCCCCGATCAGCTGCCGGGCGAGATCGGCGCAGACCTCGCGTACGGCCTCGGCGAACTCGGCCTGTTCCGGGGCGACTTCGGACGCACCGGAGGCGAGAAGCAGCACGGTGTCGTTGGTCGACATGCAGCCGTCGGAGTCGACCCGGTCGAAGGTCGTACGGGTCGCGGAGCGCAGGGCCTTGTCGAGGTCCGCGGTGTCCACGTCGGCGTCCGTGGTGAGGACGACCAGCATGGTGGCGAGGCCGGGGGCGAGCATGCCCGCGCCCTTCGCCATGCCGCCGACGGTCCAGCCGGCCTCGCTGGAGACGACCGCGGTCTTGTGCACGCTGTCGGTGGTCTTGATGGCGATGGCGGCCTTCTCGCCGCCGTGCTCGGACAGCCGCGCGGCGGCGCTCTCCACGCCCGGGAGCAGCTTGTCCATCGGCAGCGTCACCCCGATGAGGCCGGTCGACGCGACGGCGACCTCACCCGCGTTCAGGTTCAGCACCTCGGCGACCTTCTCGGCGGTGGCGTGCGTGTCCTGGAAGCCCTTCGGGCCCGTACAGGCGTTGGCGCCACCGGAGTTGAGGACCACGGCCTGGACCTGGCCGCCCTTGAGCACCTGCTCCGACCACAGGACCGGGGCGGCCTTGACGCGGTTGGAGGTGAAGACGCCCGCGGCGGCCAGTCGGGGCCCGCTGTTGACCACGAGGGCCAGGTCGGGGTTCCCGTTCTCCTTGATGCCTGCTGCGATGCCGGAGGCGGTGAAGCCCTTGGCAGCGGTGACGCTCACGGTGCGACTCCGATCGAGGAAAGCCCGGTCGCCTCGTCGAGGCCGAGGGCGATGTTCATGCTCTGCACCGCGCCGCCCGCGGTGCCCTTGGTCAGGTTGTCGATGGCGCTGATCACGATGACGCGGCCCGCGCTCGCGTCGTACGCGACCTGCAGCTGCACGGCGTTCGAGCCGTACACGGAGGCGGTCGCCGGCCACTGCCCCTCGGGGAGCAGCCGCACGAACGGCTCGTCCGCGTAGGCCTTCTCGTACGCCTCGCGGAGCGCGTCGCCGCTCGTGCCGGGCGCGGCCTTGGCGCTGCAGGTGGCGAGGATGCCGCGGGACATCGGGGCGAGCGTCGGCGTGAAGGACACGGAGACCTTCCGGCCTGCGGCCGCGCTGAGGTTCTGGATCATCTCGGGGGTGTGCCGGTGCCCGCCACCCACGCCGTAAGGCGACATGGAGCCCATCACCTCGGAGCCGAGCAGATGCGGCTTGAGCGCCTTGCCCGCGCCGGAGGTGCCGGTCGCGGCGACGATCACCGCCTCGTCCTCGACGAGTCCGGCGGCGTACGCGGGGACGAGGGCGAGCGAGACGGCCGTCGGGTAGCAGCCCGGCACGGCGATCCGCTTCGTACCGCCGAGCGCGGCGCGGGCGCCGGGCAGCTCGGGCAGTCCGTACGGCCAGGTGCCGGCGTGCTCGGAGCCGTAGAAGGTCTCCCAGTCCGCGGAGTTCTGCAGCCGGAAGTCGGCGCCCATGTCGATCACCAGGACGTCGGGGCCGAGCTGCTCGGCGACGGCGGCGGACTGGCCGTGCGGCAGCGCGAGAAACACGACATCGTGGCCGGAGAGCACGTCGGCGGTGGTCGGCTCCAGGACGCGGTCGGCGAGCGGCAGCAGATGCGGCTGGAGCGCGCCGAGGTGCTGCCCGGCGTTGGAGTGCCCGGTCAGGGCGCCGATCTCCACGTCCGGGTGCCCGATCAGCAGACGCAACAGCTCCCCGCCCGCGTATCCACTCGCCCCTGCGACTGCCGCACGTACTGCCATCGGATCCTCCTCGGTGATGGCATGACTATACGTAGCTTCGAAGTTTTATGCAAAGCGATGCAGAGGGTCCACGGGAGGTCGAGCAAGGTCGAGCATCCGGGGCGGGCCGGGCCTTGACGCATGATCGGGGCATGACGCAGCACTCCGGCGACGGTTACCTCCTCGACAACCGGCAGTCCGAGGCGGGCGAGCGCTTCGACGCCTTCGCGAGCCTCTTCGACGCCTCCACCTTCCGCCACTTCGACACCATCGGCGTCACGGCGGGCTGGCGCTGCTGGGAGGTGGGGGCCGGTGGTCCTTCCGTCGTACGCGGACTCGCCGAGCGGGTCGGGCCCGACGGGTACGTCCTGGCCACGGACATCGACACGTCGTGGACGCGCGCGGCCACCGCCCCGCAGGTCGAGGTCCGCCGGCACGACGTCGTCGCCGACGAGCCGCCGCCCGGCCCCTTCGACCTCGTCCACGCCCGCCTCGTCCTCGTCCATGTCGCCGACCGCGAGCGGGCGTTGCGCGTCCTGGTGGACTCCCTGCGGCCCGGCGGATTCCTGCTGATCGAGGACGCCGACCCGGCGCTCCAGCCCCTCGTCTGCCCCGACGAGTCCGGCCCGCAGCAGCGGCTCGCCAACAAGCTGAAGCACGGCTTCCGCGCGCTCCTCACCGAGCGCGGCGCGGACCTCTCGTACGGGCGGCGGCTGCCGCGCCTGTTGCGCGGGGCGGGGCTGACCGAGGTGCGCGCCGACGCGTACTTCCCGGTCACCGGGCCGGCCTGCGCGGAGCTCGAACGCGCCACGGTGGAGCAGGTACGGGACCAGCTGGTCGCCAAGGGGCTCGCGACGCGGGCGGAGATCGAGTCCCATCTGGCCAACGTCGCTGAGGGCGGCCTCGACCTGGCGACATCGCCGATGATCTCGGCGTGGGGGCGCAAGCCGGGGGCCTGAGCCCGGTCGCGGGGCGGGTGCGGGCTCGTTGTCAGTGGTGGCACGTACGGTCGGGGGCATGACTGATCAGGACGCCAACTCGCCCTCGGTGCACGCCTTCTCGACGTGGGAGCCGCTGCTGCGCCTGCTGCGGGTCTGGCGCGCACCGGGGCGCGACGGCACGCCTTCGTACGCGTCGGGCCGTATCGGGCAGGGCAGTTGGAGCCTGCCTTCACGCGAGGACGTTCCGCGTTCGGACCGGTTTGCGCGGGACGCGGGGATACGGGCGCAGGCGGAGGCGGTGGATCCGGTGCGGCGGGCGCTGGCCGTCGCCGGGGTCGAGGACGTCACGTTCACGGCCGAGTTCTCGGCGGCCGGGCCGGTGACGCTGCGCGTGCTCGGGCGGAGCCCGGCCGTGGAGTCCGGGATCGGCAGCGCGCATCCGGGTGCGCTGCTGCTGGTGGAGGGCGCGGTTCCGGAGCCCTGGCGCCGACTGCCCGAGCCGGTGCGGGAGTCGGGCCCCGCCCCTTCCGCGGACCCGGCGCTCCTCGTACGGACCCTCCGTGACCGGATGCCGCCGGGTGCCGTCGGCGCCACGGACGCGGAGCTCGGGGCGGCGGAGGCCCGGCTCGGCGTCCCGCTGCCGGAGGAGTTGAAGGCGCTCTATCGCGTGACGCGTGGACAGGGGGAGGACTGGGGCGAGGGCGCCGACGCGGCGGAGCGCGCGTACCGGTCGGTGGGCTGCGAGCTCTTCCCGCTGGAGGAGGTGTACGTCGCGAACGCGGCGTCGCGGGCCACCCGTTGGCAGTTCGCGGCGATGGAGGCGGTCGTCACCCGGGACGACGACGCGGTGCAGGGCCTGGTCGGCTCGCCGGGCTGGATCGTCTTCGGCGACACCGGCGGCGGGGACCGGCTCGCGGTGGACCTCACGCCCGGCCCGCGCGGGTACGTCGGGCAGATCGTGCTGCTCAGCCACGAGTTGAACATCGGGGCCGAGCTGATCGCGGACTCGCTCACCGACCTGATCCTCGGCCGGGAGAGCGGGCCGAGCGGCGGCTCGGGCCCCGACGGGCCGCCGGCCGTGGCGCACGTCAACCGAAGGAGCCTGCCCGGCGTCGAGGCCGCCGCCCACCCCGGACTCGAGGTGCTGTCCATCGGCGTCTGGGAGGCCGAGCCGCTGAGCCTCGCCCCGGTGCTCGGCCTGCCCCGCCTGCGCACGCTGGTCGCGTACCCGGGCACGCTCGCCGACCCGTTGGAGATAGCCGGGCTCAAGGGCCTGGAGTACCTGGAACTCTCCCCGCAGGACTGGCGCGTGCTGCTGGACGCGGGGGCGGTCCCGCGCAGCCTGTCGGCGGCGGCGATCACCGCACACGGGAACCAGGAGGTGCTGTCCACAGTGGCCCTTGCCAACGAGATCCTGGCCCTGTGGGACCGGCCGCAGATCATTCAGACGGTGGTGGAGGGGGACGTCGGGATCACGGGCTAGGTCCTGTCTTGAAGACAGGACCTAGGGGCGTCTCCCTGGTCGTCGCGGGCCCGCAAAGATCGGGGAGACGGGCCCTGGTCGCCGGCCGGTCGCTGCCGTGCCGCATCGGTCAAGAGGGCTGACTCCGCCTCCGACAGGCGTAGTTCGGCGGCTGCCGTGTTCTGCTCGAGGTGGTCCAGGTCGCCCGTGCCGGGGATCGCCAGGACGTGCGGGCCCTGGTGCAGGGTCCAGGCCAGCCGGATCTGAGCGGCGGACGCGCCGTGCGCGCGGGCGACGGCCAGGATCTCCGGGCTCTGCTCGGCAGCGGCCCCCGCGTCGCCCGCTGACCCCGCGATCGCGTAGAAGGGCACGAAGGCGATGCCGAGCTGTCCGCAGCGGTCGAGGAGCGCCCGGTCCTCGCTCGACGCGCCGATCCCGAAGGGGTTCTGGACGCAGGCGACGGGAGCGATGTCCAGGGCCTCGGCGAGTTGCGCGGACGTCACGTTGGAGACTCCGAGGTGGCGGATCAGCCCGGCGTCACGGAGTTCGGCCAGCGCGCCGAAGTGCTCGGCGATCGAGCCGTTCCGCCGGCTCGGAGGCACCCGCAGGTTCACCACGTCCAGGTGGTCGCGGCCGAGCTGGCGCAGGTTCTCCTCGACCTGGCCGCGTAGCTGCGCCGCGTTCGCCCACCACCAGGCACCCGAGGGGTCACGGCCCGGCCACACCTTGGTCGCGATGACCAGATCGTCCGGGTACGGCGCGAGGGCCCGGTTGATCAGTTCGTTCGCGGAGCGCGTCGCGGAGAAGTAGAAGGCGGCCGTATCGATGTGGTTCACGCCGAGGTCGACGGCCCTGCGGAGCACGGCGATCGACTGCTCCCGGTCGCGCGGGGCGCCGCCGTCGAAGGGTGCGGTGCCGGTGAGCCGCATCGCGCCGAGGCCGATGCGGCGGACGGTCAGCTCGCCGCCGAGGCGCCAAGTGCCGCACGTGGTCCGGGTGTTCGTCTGTCGGCTCATGACGGGGCTCTCCGCTCTCCGGGGGCTTTCCGGGAAGTTCCTTGGGATGAACGCAAAAAAGCCTCCTCGGCGGATCGGGATCCGCGCCGAGAAGGCTCAACTGCTGCCGGGACTTTAGCAGGGCGGTGGCACCCCGCGCCCACCTGCCCGGACCCAACGCGTTTGCCCGGGAAGGAACTTCAGGGAAAGGTAAGGCGTTGGCAAAGCGATGCGTCGTGTGAGCGCACGTACCAGTGAACGGCTAGCCGAGGTGGCACGGATGGCGATGTGGGACCGGATCAAGGACCAGGCCAAGGGTCTGCAGCAGCAGGCACAGGGAGCGCGCGGCTCCGGCGGCCAGGGACAGGGGCACGGACACGGACAGCCGGGGGCCGGGGCGAATCCGGGCTCCGGGTCGAGCGGCGGAGGGTCGAAGGCCCAGCTCGTCGGCATGCTCAAGACCCAGCTCACGTCCTTGAAGACGGAGCTGAAGAGCGGTTCGTACCGGGACGCGAGCATGGCCATGTGCGCCCTGGTCGCGGCTGCCGACGGCTCGGTCGACCCGGCCGAGCGGCAGCAGATCGAGTCCCTGATCCTGCAGAACGACGTGCTGCAGAACTTCCCGCCGGAGCAGCTGCGGCAGCGCTTCAACAAGCATGTCGACCAGCTGTCGTTCAACTTCCAGCAGGGCAAGGCCGGGGTCATGCAGGAGATCGCCAAGGCGGCGAAGAAGCCGACGGAGGCCAGGGCTGTCGTGCAGACCGGCTTCGTCGTGGCGGGCGCGGACGGCTTCGTCGCCCCGGCCGAGCAGCAGGTGCTGCGGGAGGCGTGCGCGGCCCTCAACGTGTCGCCGCAGGAGTTCGGACTCTGAGCCAGTCGGACGGACTCTGAGCGAGTCGGACGACCAACACCCCTGAGGTCACGGGCCCGTACGCACACACGGTGCACCGAGGACGGTGCGGGCCCGGCCTCGGCGGTACGGCCGGGTGAGAGCCGGGCAGAAACCTCGGCGGTATGGCTGGGTGGAGCCGGGCGGGACACCTCGACGGAACGGCCGAGGGGGGACGGCGAGGAAAGACGGCGAGGAGAGACGGCGAGGAGGCGCGGAGCGGCCCTCAGGCGACCCTGACCACGTACTTTCCCCGCACACCGCCCGCCTCAAGAGCACGATGCGCGGCCGCCGTCTCCTCCAGCGAGAAGGTCGCGTCCACCGCAGGGCGCAGCTTCCCCTCGGCCACATGGCGAGCGAGGTCGTCGAGATCCTTCCGCCGGGGATTGCCGCTGAAGAAGCGCACCCGGCCGCGCCCGTGGACCGTGCCGGCCGCGAGGGTGCCGAGTGATGCGGCGGGCCGGTCCAGGTCGAAGGCGATGGTGACCATGCGCCCGCCGGGATTCAGCAGGCGCCGGAAGGTCCGCAGGTCGGTCCCCACCGTGTCCAGGACCACGTCGAAGCGGCCCAGTTCCGCCAGTGGGACCGTCCGGTGGTCGACGGCCCGGTGCGCGCCGAGCTCCCGGACGAAGCCCAGGTTGGCGGCGCGTGCGAGGGCCGTGACCTCGGCGCCGTACGCCCGTCCGAGCTGGACGGCCGCGTGGCCGACTCCGCCCGCCGCGCCCCGTACGAGGAGGCGTTCCCCCGGGCGCAGCCCGGCCTTGTCCCGCAGTGCGGTGACGGCGGTGGTGGCGACCGGCAGCGCGGCGGCGTCCGCCAGGTCGAGCCCCTCGGGGACCCGGCCGAGCCGCCCGGCGGGCACGCTCACGTATTCGGCCGCGCTGCCGAACCCGGAGGTGCGGCCCAGGACGCCCCAGACGCGGTCGCCGATCGCGAAGTCCGCCGTGCCGGCGCCCAGTGCGGCGACTTCCCCCGTGAGGTCGAGGCCGATCCGCTGAGGGAAGGTCCGGCCGGTCACGAGGCGGACCCGCCCGGCGCGGGCCGCCAGTTCGCCGCCGTTGACACTGAACGCGCGTACGCGCACGAGGACCTCGCCACGGGCGGGTTCGGGGCGTGGCAGCCGTCCTGTGTAGAGCACTTCGGGCGGGCCGTAGCGGTCGAAGAGAACTGCCTTCATCGTGGGGTCGTTCATGGTCTGACGCTGCCTTCGCGACGGGGCCGTACGGGGCTGTAGGGGGCTGTAGGGGGCTGTAGGGGGATCTGCTGTCGACCGTAGGCTCTAAGTGGACGAGATCGTCCGTTTGGACGGGAAGCGAGAGACAGTGATGGCGGATTCCTCTCGGATCGGCGACGCAGAGGGCCTGCGGGCGGACGCCCGGCGCAACCGGGAGCGCGTCCTCGTCGCCGCCCGTGCGGTCTTCGCCGAGCACGGGATCGACGCGCCGATGGCGGCGGTGGCCCGCCGGGCGGGGGTCGGTGTGGCGACGCTGTACCGGCACTTCCCGACCCGGGACGCCCTCGTGCGGGGCGCGTTCGAGCAGCAGATGGAGACCTGCGCGCAGGCGCTCACCGAGGCACTGGCCGCCCCCGACCCGTGGTGGGGCTTTCAGCGCCTGATCGAGACGCTCTGCAGGCTGCAGCGGGAGGAACGCGGGTTCCCGGCCGCCTTCCTGGCCGCCTTCCCGGACAGTGCGGTGGAGCACGCGCAGGACCGGGCGCGCGCCGAACGGGACCTGATGACGCTGGTCCGCAGGGCCCAGGCGGCGGGCGGGCTGCGGGCCGACTTCCAGCCGTCCGACCTCGCCGTGGTCATGCTGGCGCACTGTGGTCTGGTGACGGCGCTGCCGGACGACGCCGCGGCGTCCCGGCGGCTCGTGGCCTACCTGCTCCAGTCGTTCCGCGCCGACGCGACCAACTCGCCGCTGCCCCCGCCGACTTCGCTCCCCCTGCGCAACCTCCCGCTCACGGCGGAACCCGGCCGGGGGCGGCGCTCCTAGTGCCTACCCCGGGCGGCGACTCCCCCGGGGCGGACGGGCGGTGGCCGTTGTACGCGGAAACGGGTACGCCCCGGCCGGAAGTGTCCGGTCGGGGCGTACCCGTGAGCGGTGGAGCGAGCCTCGATCAGGCGAGGGTGTCCAGGGCCTGGTTGAGGGTGGCCGAGGGGCGCATGACCGCCGAGGCCTTCTGCACGTCCGGCTGGAAGTAGCCGCCGATGTCCGCCGGGGAGCCCTGCACGGCGAGGAGCTCGTCGACGATCGTCTGCTCCTGCTCCGTGAGGGTCTTGGCGAGCTCCGCGAACGCCTCGGCGAGCGCGGCGTCCTCGGTCTGCTTGGCCAGCTCCTGCGCCCAGTACAGGGACAGGTAGAAGTGGCTGCCGCGGTTGTCGATGCTGCCGAGCTTGCGGGCCGGGGACTTGTTCTCGCCCAGGAACGTGGCCGTGGCGCGGTCCAGGGTGTCGGCCAGGATCTGCGCGCGGGCGTTGCCCGTGGTCTGCGCGAGGTGCTCGAAGGAGACCGCGAGGGCGAGGAACTCACCGAGGCTGTCCCAGCGCAGGTAGTTCTCCTTGACCAGCTGCTGCACGTGCTTCGGGGCGGAGCCGCCGGCGCCCGTCTCGAAGAGGCCGCCGCCGTTCATCAGCGGGACCACGGAGAGCATCTTGGCGCTGGTGCCCAGCTCCAGGATCGGGAACAGGTCGGTGAGGTAGTCGCGCAGGACGTTGCCGGTGACGGAGATGGTGTTCTCGCCGCGGCGGATGCGCTCCAGGGAGAAGCGGGTGGCGTCGACCGGCGCGAGGATCTTGATCTCCAGGCCCTCGGTGTCGTGCTCCGTGAGGTACTGGTTGACCTTCCCGATCAGCTGGGCGTCGTGGGCGCGGGTCTCGTCCAGCCAGAACACGGCCGGGTCGCCGGTGGCGCGGGCACGGGTGACGGCGAGCTTGACCCAGTCCCTGATCGGCGCGTCCTTGGTCTGGCAGGCGCGGAAGATGTCGCCGGCCGAGACGGGCTGCTCCAGGACGACGTTGCCCGCGGTGTCGACCAGGCGGACGGTGCCGGCCACGGGGACCTCGAAGGTCTTGTCGTGCGAGCCGTACTCCTCGGCCTTCTGCGCCATCAGGCCGACGTTCGGGACCGAGCCCATGGTCGACGGGTCGTAGGCGCCGTTGGCGCGGCAGTCGTCGATGACGACCTGGTAGAGGCCGGCGTACGAGGAGTCCGGCAGGACCGCGAGGGTGTCGTGCTCGTCGCCGTCCGGGCCCCACATGTGGCCGGAGGTGCGGATCATCGCGGGCATGGAGGCGTCCACGATGACGTCCGACGGGACGTGCAGGTTGGTGATGCCGTTGTCCGAGTCGACCATCGCGAGCTCGGGGCCCTCGGCGAGCTCGGCCTCGAAGGACGCCTTGATCTCGGCGCCGAGGTGCGGCACGGAGTCCAGGCCCTTGAGGATGGCGCCCAGGCCGTCGTTCGGGGACAGGCCGGCGGCGACGAGCGCCTCGCCGTACTTCGCGAAGGTCTGCGGGAAGAAGGCGCGGACGACGTGACCGAAGACGATCGGGTCGGAGACCTTCATCATCGTGGCCTTGAGGTGCACGGAGAACAGCACGCCCTCGGCCTTGGCGCGGGCGATCTGCGCGGAGAGGAACTCACGCAGCGGCGCGACGTGCATCACGGAGGCGTCGACGACCTCGTCCTTGAGGACCTTTACGGACTCGCGCAGCACGGTGGTGGTGCCGTCCTCGGCGACCAGCTCGATGCGCAGGGCGCCGTCCTCGGTGATGACGGTGGACTTCTCGGTGGAGCGGAAGTCGTTCTCACCCATGGTGGCGACGTTGGTCTTGGACTCGGGGGTCCAGGCGCCCATGCGGTGCGGGTGGGCCTTGGCGTAGTTCTTCACCGAGGCGGGAGCGCGGCGGTCGGAGTTGCCCTCGCGCAGGACCGGGTTCACGGCGGAGCCCTTGACCTTGTCGTAACGGGCGCCGATCTCCCGCTCCTCGTCGGTCTTCGGGTCGTCCGGGTAGTCCGGGAGCGCGTAGCCCTGCGCCTGCAGCTCGGCGACCGCGGCCTTCAGCTGCGGGATCGAGGCCGAGATGTTGGGCAGCTTGATGATGTTGGCGCCGGGGGTCTTGGCCAGCTCGCCGAGCTCGGCGAGGGCGTCGCCGATGCGCTGCTCCTCCTTGAGGTACTCGGGGAACTGGGCGATGATCCGGCCCGCCAGGGAGATGTCACGGGTCTCCACGGCGACACCGGCCGTCGAGGCGTACGCCTGGACCACCGGCAGGAACGAATGCGTCGCCAGGGCCGGGGCCTCGTCAGTGTGGGTGTAGATGATGGTCGAGTCAGTCACCGGGTGCTCCGCTCCACGTCTACTGCATCGGTCGGAATTGCTCGACATCAAGATATCTCGTGCCGGGGGCCGGGCGGACAGGGCCCTCTTCGCTGTCGGCGAAGCCTGCGCGAATTCCTCGTGCCGAAGACGCCCGCGTGTTCCGGCTACGCCGCCTCCAGCCCCCCGCCGCCCCCGAGCCGCAGGCTCCACCGGCCCGCCCGGCCCGTGAGGGCAACCGTCGACAGGGGGCGGACATCGATGTTCCAGTACGTCGCCGGGGGCGCCTTGAGGGCGTACACCAGCGCGGCCCGTACGACCGCGGGTTCCGCCACCGCCAGGACGCGGCCGCCGTCGTCGGCGGGGCGGGTGTCGAGCCACTGGCCGACGCGGGCGATGAAGGAGAGCAGGGACTCGCCGCCGTGCGGGGCCGAGCGGGGGTCGGCGAGCCAGGCGTCGACCGCGCCGGGCTCGCGGGCCGTGACCTCCGCCAGGGTGAGCCCGCGCCAGCGCCCCATGTCGCAGTCGCGCAGGGCGACTTGGGCGAGCGGGGCGTAGCCGAGCGCGTCGCCGGTGGCGCGGCTGCGCGGGGTCGGCGAGCAGTAGCGCAGCTCGGCGGCGGCAAGGGGCACCAGTCCGTGCGCGGCCAGCTGCACCTCGTGCCAGCCGGCCTGGTCGAGCGGCCGGTCGTCGTCGAAGTGCTCGGCGAGCAGGGAGGAGCTGCGGGCGGCGGCTACGAAGGTGACCCGTACATGCATGTCGGCGATCGTGCTGGGAGGAGCTGCGCAGGTCAAGTGTTGGTGGCGTGAAGGAAGGTGGGGGTGAGGTGCAGACCGCCCCACCGACGACCGCCACCGGCGACCGCCCTCCCCGCCCGCTCAGTGCCTGCCGTACACCATCCAGGCCTCCGGGTTGTCGACGCGCCGGAAGCCGACCTTCTCGTAGACGCCGTGCGCGTCGGCCGTGGCCAGGAGGATGCGCCGCAGACCGTACGGCTCCAGCTCCGCGCGCACGGCGGCGACGAGGACGGTGCCGAGCCCCTTGCCGCGAGCCTGCGGGGCCACGTACACATCGCAGAGCCAGGCGAAGTCGGAATGATCCGTCACGACTCGGGCGTACCCGACCTGTTCTCCTGAACTCTCCTCATACACCCCGAAGTTGAGCGACCCGGCGATCGCCCGGTCCTGCTTCTCGCGGCTGCGGCCGACGGCCCAGTACGCGTCGGTGGAGAGCCACTCGTAGACGCGGTCGGCGTCGATGCGGGCCGGGTCGGAGGAGATCTCGTATCCGGGCGCGGTCTCGGCGGGGGTGGCCTCGGTGGCCCCGTGTGTCGTCATGGCGGCAGAGTCGCAGGTGGGGAAGGGCCGGGCCACCGAGTTTCCGGCGCTGTCCTGAGCAACCGAGCAACTGAGGCCTGCGGCTCACCCCAGCACCTCGTCGCACGCCCGCCGCAGCCTCCGCACCCCCTCCGCGATCTCCGCGTCCCCCGCGAGCCCCGCGAAGCTCAGCCTCACGTACCCGGCGGGCGGTTCGGCGCAGAAGTACGGGCGGCCAGGGGTGATCGCGACCCCGGCGCGCAGCGCGGCACCGACGAGGGCGGCCTCCTCGGCGCCGTCGGGCAGGCGCAGCCACAGGTGGTAGCCGCCGGACGGGACGTGCGACAGGGCGAGTTCCGGGACGTCACGCAGCAGCGCCGATGCCAGCGCGTCCCTGCGGTCCCTCAACTGCGTGGCCACGGACCGCAGATGACGGTTCCAGGCCGGTGACCCGACGAGCTCGAGCGCGGCCTCCTGCAGCGGTCGCGGTACGAAGAAGTTGTCGACGATCTGGATCGCCCGCAGCCGTTCGAGGACCGGCCCGCGGGCCACGAGCGCGCAGACCCGGAAGCTGGGCGAGGTGGCCTTGGTGAGGGAGCAGACATGCACGACGACACCGTCGGGGTCCTCGGCGATCAGCGGGGCGGGCAGCGGCCCGGCGTCCTCGTGCGCGAGCCTGCGGACGAAATCGTCCTCCACGATGAACGCCCCCGCCGCGCGCGCGATCCGCAGCACCTCACCCCGCCGGTGCGCGGCCAGCACCGCGCCGGTCGGGTTCTGGAACAGCGGCTGGCAGACGAACACCCGCGCCCCGGTCGCCTCGAAGGCCGCGGCGAGCAGCTCGGGGCGCACCCCGTCGGTGTCGACCGGCACCGGCACGGGCCGCAGCCCGGCCGCCCGCGCGATCGCCAGCATGCCGGGATACGTGGGCGATTCGACGAGCACGGGCGCACCGGGCGGGGCCAGGGCGCGCAGCGCGGTGGTGAGCGCGGACTGGCCGCCCGCGGTGATCAGCACCTCGGACGCGGTGATGGCGCCGCCGCAGCCGCGCGCGAACCACTCCCTCAGCTCGGGGATGCCGTCGAGCGGTGGCCGCGCCCACGCGCCGGGGCGGCGGCCCGCGCGGGCGAGCGCGGCGGCCAGGGCGCGCTCGGGCTGGAGGGACGGGTGCAGATAGCCGGTGTTGAACTCGATGACCCCGGCGGGCGGCGCGGCCAGGCTGGCCAGGACGCCGCTCGCGTCGACGGCGCGCGGCACCAGCTCGGCCGTCGCGTCCGCGCTCAGGGCGAGCTGCTGCCAGGACGTGTCCCCCGCGGGCTGCGGAGCGGAGTGCGGCTCGGCGCGGAAGGCCCCGGCGCCGGGCCGGGTGACGACCAGGCCTTCGGCGGAGAGCTGGGCGAGGGCGCGCGAGACGGTGACAGGGCTGACCCGATAGCGGTCGACCAGCGCCCGACTCGACGGCAGCTTCCCACCAGGTGAGTAGCGCTTCACTTCGTCCCGGAGCAGTTTTGCCAGATCACCCACGCTGCTACGCTCTTGCATGACAGCACAGGATAGCGCTACTCCCCCGAGTCGGATAGCAGTCGCCTCGACGACCGGCACCGCAGGCCCCGGCCCCACGGAACCCGCCGACCGAGGCCCCTCGTCCGGCACCCTGCAGGCCGCGCTCGGCGTCACCGCGTTCTCGCTGACCTTCCCCGCCACCGCCTGGGCCCTCGACGGCTTCGGCCCCTGGGCCCTGGTCGCCGTGCGCAGCCTCCTCGCCGGACTGCTGGCGGGCGCCTGCCTCCTCGCGCTGCGGGTACGACTGCCCGAGCGCCGGCACTGGGCCGGGATCGCGGTCGTCGCCGCCGGAGTGGTCGTCGGATTCCCGCTGCTCACGACCCTGGCCCTGGAGACCTCCACGACCGCGCACGCCGCCGTCGTCGTGGGCCTGCTGCCGCTGACGACGGCCCTGTTCTCGGCGCTGCGCACCGGCGCGCGGCCCTCGCGCACGTTCTGGGTCGCGGCCCTCGCCGGGGCCGCCGCCGTCATCGCCTTCACCGTGGAGCAGAGCGGCGGCGCCCTGACCTCCGCCGACCTGTATCTCTTCGGCGCGCTGCTGATCTGCGCGGCCGGTTACACCGAGGGCGGCCGGCTGTCCCGGGTGATGCCGGGCTGGCACGTCCTCGGCTGGGCCCTGGTCCTCTGCCTGCCGGTCGCCGCCGTCGCGACCTGGGTCGCCGTCGGCCTCGAACCCGCGCAGCTGACCGCGCGCAGCGTCGCCGGCATGGCCTGGCTCGTGGTCGGCTCGCAGTGGGTCGGCCTGATCGTCTGGTACCGGGGCATGGCCGCGATCGGCATCCCCAAGGCCAGCCAACTCCAGCTCGCCCAGCCGCTGTTGACGCTCGTCTGGTCGGTGCTGCTGCTCGGCGAGGACATGACGTGGGCGGCGCCGCTCACCGCCGTGGCCGTGCTCGTCTGCATCGCGGTCACCCAGCGCTCCCGGAGCTGACGACGGCACCCGCATACAGAACGCGGACTTACGCAAGGCGGTACCCAAGGCCGTACGCAAGGCCGTAAGCAGGCGCCGCATCCAAGCCCGTACGAGAGCCTGCGCTCCGGACTCCTGGGGCGCCCGAATCGCTCCCCCGCCGTAGACTTACGGCCAGGATCGCTCACCGGACAACAGGGCGGTGGGCACCCCCGCAAGCACCCTCCGAACGGACAGGGAGGTCACCACCGATGCAGGCAAGTGTGGGCGACACGCTCCTGGTGCACGGCAGGATCGTCGGCCAGCACGACCACGTCGCAGAGGTCGTCGAAGTGCTCGGCTCCGCAGGCGAGCCCCCGTACCGCGTCAAGTTCGACGACGGTCACGAGGCAGTCCTGTCACCGGGCCCCGACACCGTCGTACAGCACAAGGAACAGGCATAGGCGTCAGCGCGCAGCGGGACGCGAGGCGTCGTCGCGCGTGAGCGGGGGCGGCACCGGCAAGGCCGGCGCCGCCCGCCGCGCCCCTCAGCTCCGCTCGTAGTGATCGGCCACCACGCGGGCCATCGCACCGAACGGATCGAGGACGACCTCCTTGGCCGAGAAGAACGCGTGACCGCGCACCTCACCGAAACCGCTCGCCAGCGCCAGATGGCGGGACAGCTCCCCCGGGTCCTGCCAAGGGGTGGGCTGCGCCGGATCGCCCGCCTTGTAGAGCGCCTCGCCCGGACAGAGCCGTACGCCCGTGCCGCGCACCACGTCCGCCCACCACGGCAGCAGCCGCGCGTAGTCGGCGGCCGGGAAGCCGATGTTCCAGTACAGCTGCGGTACGACGTAGTCGATCCAGCCTCGCCGCACCCAGGACCGGGTGTCCGCGTACAGGTCGTCGTAGGCCTGCGCCCCCGCCGCCGTGTCCGAGCCGCGCGGGTCGGTGCTGCTGTTGCGCCACACCCCGAACGGGCTGATCCCGAACTCCACCCCGCGCCGCACTCGTGGGATCCGCGCCGCCATCTCGCGCACCAGGAGGTCGGTGTTGTGCCGGCGCCAGTCGGCCCGGTCCGGGAAGCCCGCGCCATAGCGCGCGTACGCCTCGTCGTCGTCGAACACCTCGCCCGGATGCGGATACGGGTAGAAGTAGTCGTCCCAGTGCACCCCGTCCACGGCATAGCGGCGCACGGCGTCCAGCATCGCGTCCTGCACGAACCGCCTGACCTGCGGAAGCCCCGGGTTGTAGTAGAGCTTCCCGCCGTACGGCACGACCCACTCGGGGTGCGTCCGCGCGGGGTGCGTGGGGGCGAGCCGGGAGAGGTCGCCGTGGATCGCGACCCGGTAGGGGTTGAACCAGGCGTGCAGTTCGAGCCCGCGCCGATGGGCCTCCTCGACGGCCGTGCCCAGCGGGTCCCAGCCCGGGTCCTGGCCCTGCACCCCGGTCAGGTACTCGGACCAGGGCTCGTACGGCGAGGGCCACAGGGCGTCGGCCGCCGGGCGGGCCTGGAAGATCACGGTGTTGAGCCGCCGCCGCACCGCCCCGTCCAGATACGCGATCAGCTCGGCCCGCTGCTCGTCCGCCCCGAGCCCCGGCGCCGACGGCCAGTCCCGGTTGTCGACGCTCGCCAGCCACATGCCGCGCATCTCCCGCCGCCCGCCGTCCCCGCCGTGCCGTTCGCCCTGCCGCCCGGGTTCTCCGCGCCCCTGCGCCACCGCCGGTGAGTCCACGGCGAGCCCGCTGACCACCGCCGCCGCTGCCGCTCCGAACGCCCTGCGAGAGATTCGCACCGAATGCCTCCCCTTGCGACCGATGTCCATGTGTGAAGGGACAGGATGCCCGCCCCGGCCCACGGGGCACCAGGAGGCGCGGAGTAACGTCTGGGCCGAGGCCGGCGCTGTACAACGGCGTCGCTGCCGGGCCGAAGATGATGGAAAGGCACAAGGTGACCGACCTTATGGGCGATATCGCACGCGTCGGAGTTGTGGGCTGTGGCCAGATGGGCGCGGGCATTGCAGAGGTCTGCGCCCGCTCCGGCCTGGAGGTCAAGGTCGCGGAGACCACCGGCGAGGCCCTGGAGATCGGCCGCACGCGGCTGCACAACTCCCTCGCGAAGGCGGCGGAGCGCGGGAAGATCACGGAGGCCGAGCGGGACGAGACGCTGGCCCGCCTCACCTTCACCACCGACCTCGGCGAGTTCGCCGACCGTGACCTCGTGATCGAGGCCGTGGTCGAGAACGAGGCGATCAAGACCGAGATCTTCCAGGTGCTCGACCAGGTCGTGACCCGGCAGGACGCGATCCTCGCCTCCAACACCTCCTCGATCCCGCTGGTCAAGCTGGCCGTCGCGACCTCCCGCCCGGACCAGGTCATCGGCATCCACTTCTTCAACCCGGCCCCGGTGCAGCAGCTGGTCGAGCTGATCCCCGCGCTCACCACCTCCGAGGGCACGATCAGCCGGGCCGAGGCCGTCGTCGAGAAGGTCCTCGGCAAGCACGCGATCCGCGCGCAGGACCGCTCGGGCTTCGTCGTCAACGCCCTGCTCATCCCGTATCTGCTCTCCGCGATCCGGATGTTCGAGTCGGGCATCGCCTCGCGCGAGGACATCGACAACGGCATGGAGCTGGGCTGCGCCCACCCGATGGGCCCGCTGAAGCTGGCCGACCTGATCGGCCTGGACACGGTCGCCTCGGTCGCCGACTCGATGTACGCCGAGTACAAAGAGCCGCTGTACGCCGCTCCCCCGCTGCTGCAGCGCATGGTGGACGCGGGCCGCCTGGGCCGGAAGACAGGCTCGGGTTTCTACACGTACTGAGCACGCGAACCGATCCGCCTCGCGCGGCCGGGAACACATGTTCCAGCCACGCTGCGTATCGATCCGGCCAGAAACGGCCGTCACAGAGGGGCCCGGCACCGCTTCGCGCGGACCGGGCCCCTTCGTTTCACACAGGGTGTGCACGCCGGGCCCGCATATGCCGTGCGCACTCGCTTCCTCCGCGACGACCAGCGGTATTGACTGTGCGTGCGCGTCAGGGGGATGTGAATCGACGCCGGATTCCGGCCGGAAAGGAGTGCACTCGTGACCGCCGACCCCGAGCAGACCGTGATCCCGGAGGAACACGCGGAGTTACGACGCTCGATCGACGTGGGTCTCGCCCAAGTGGACGGAAGACTCGCCCTGTTGACCCAGCGCGACGAGCAGAGCAGCAAGGACCTGGACGACCTGAGCGCACGGGTCGCGGCCCTGGAGCGCAATCGCTGGCCGCTGCCTGCGTTGGCGGTACTCGCGGCACTCGGCGCGCTGGTCGTCGCGATCTGGCAGGCGGTGGGGCGCTGAGGCCACGGGGCTCCGCCCCTGACCCCGCTCCTCAAACTCCCCCAGCTACCGCTGGGAGGTGCCCCCGGAGGGGCTCACATGTGAGCCCCTCCGGCGATGGCTCACCCCAACCGAAGCCGCTGCAAGAGCAACAACGCCGCCACCATGTTCGCCCCCGGCACCTCCCCCCGCGCGATCAGATCCGGCACGAGCTTCAGGTGCACCCACTCGCGCCGGGAGGACTCGAAGGCGTCCTGCGGGGGGCCGAGGTGCGTGGCCGCGTCCGACCAGTACACGTGGTGCACCGCGTCGGACAGTCCGTTGGAGGGCTCCACGCTCATCAGGTGCCGCATCGGGGAGACCGGCCGCCAGCCGGTCTCCTCCTCCAGCTCCCGCGCGGCCGCCACGGCTATGTCCTCGCCGTCCTCGACCACCCCCGCGGGCAGTTCCCAGCCCCAGCTGTCCGTGATGAAGCGGTGCCGCCACAGCAGGAGGACCTCGTTCGCCTCGTTGACCACCGTGGCCACGGCGACCGGCCGCATCCGGATCAGGAAGTGGTCGAGATGCCGGCCGTCGGGCAACGCGACATCCGCCAGGTTCACCTGGAACCAGCGGTTCTCGTACACAGTTTGTTCTTTCAGGTTCGTCCACTGCACGGTTTTGCCACCTTCCGCCGAAGTAGTGGCAATATCGCAGCAGCGGACGGGAGTTCGGGAGCCGCGCAGCCCGGCTACAGCGGCACGCGCAGCGCCCCGTCGATCAGTGCCGCCGCCTCGGCCGTGCCCGAACAGCCGTTGCGTACGAGGTGTTCGCGCACGGCGCGCAGCCGGTCTCGCAGCCGCCGCGACTCCATGCCCCGCGCCTGCTCGGCCATCTCGACGGCCGTGACCACCGCCTTGTCCGCCTCGCCCTGCCGCAGCTCGATCTGGGTGAGCACGGCGAGGCGGTGCACCCTGCCCCGGTCGTGCGCCGGGGTGTCCACGGCCGCCGTGGAGTGCTCCCGCGCCGCAGACAGGTCCCCGAGGCTCAACAGCGCCTCCGCCACTTGTACGTTGACGAGGCCCGGCTGCACGTACCCCGTCTCGTCCGGCTCGCTGCGGCGGTGGATGCGCTCGGCCGCGGACTCGGCCCGCCGGATGCAGGAGAGCGCGCTGCTGCCGTCGCCGAGGTGTGCGTACGCCTTGGCCTGCATCGCGTACAGGTCGGCCGCGAGCGCCGGTGTGATGTGCCGGCCCGCCGCGCGCAGGGCGGCCTCCGCGAACGCCACGGACTGCCGGAACTCCCGCATGAACAGCGACTGGTTGACGAGCAGCGCTATCACGTACGCCCCGAGCCCCCGGTCACCGCTGGCCTTGGCGAGCCGCAGGGCCTGGTGGAAGTAGCGCTGCGCGAGCCCGTGCGCGTCCGAGTCGTACGCGCAGATCCCGGCGACGGCCACCAACCCGCCGGTGGCGCGGTGCAGTTGGCGTCCGGTGGCGTCGGTGTAGCAACCGCGGAGCAGCGGGGCCGCCTCGGCGTTGAGGAAGCCGACGATGCGGGCGCGCGTCGCGATGCCGCCGGTCTTGCGGTACATCTGCTCGTAGTGGGCGCGCGCGGAGCGCAGCATCTCGATGTCGGTCATGCTGACGCGGTGCCGCCCGCCCCGGGACACGTCCACGTCCTCCGGCGGGTTCTCCCACTCCCATACGGGCATGACGGCGGGGGTTCCGGTGACGGCGGGGGCGCCGAGTATGTGCGGTCGCTGCTGCTCGTCGGAGCGCCACAGCGCGGTGGCCCGCTCGACGAACCCACCGAGGGTGCCGCCCGCGTGCGGGTCGGCGGGGCGGCCGGGCACACCCAGGCCGATGTCGTCGAGCGTGACGCTGCGGTGCAGGCGGGCGGCGAGCACTTCGCAGATCAGGTCGGGCACCTGGCCGCGCGGCCGCTGGCCCTTCAACCACCGGGCGACGGCGGTGTGTTCGTAGCGCAGGGCCAGGCCTCGGGCCTTGCCCGCGTGGTTGACATGGGCGGCCAGGCCCGCGTGGGAGATTCCGGCCTCGTCGAGGATCGCGTCGAGCAGGGTGTTGGGCTGCATCTCGCCCTCCGGGCTGCGTCTCAGCCCTGACTTCGATGGCTCGTCCTGGGTCCGTCGTTGTCCGCGTCGTTGTCCGCGTCGTTGTCCGTCGTTTCAAGTGCTTTGTGCGCTCAGCGTAGTTGAGCCCGCTTCACACGGGGTGTGAACCAAGTGCCCGTATCGGGACGGCACGCGCTCTGCCCCCGGCGGCCCGCGCTCGGTTGACTGGGCTCCGTCCGGCTCCCCCTGGGCCGGGTCTCTGGCCGAGCCAGAGAGGCCGGGCCGTCGGCTCCCCCCTCGACACAGCGGCGGCCCACCCACGCGTCGCCCGTCGGACCGTCTGCCAGGTACGTCCGCGGTCCGGCGGACGACGCAGGCTCAACTCCCCTTGCGCAGGAGTGGATCCCCGGCATTGCCACCCGAAACGAGTGAGGGGCGCACCCGGTCTCCCAAGTGCGCCCCTCATCAGGGACTTTGCGCTCTTGCGAGCGCTCCGCCGTGGTCGCTACGCGCCGCGTACGACCGCGCCCGTGCGCTCGCCCGCGAGGGCCGCCGCGGCGTCACGGGCCGCGCTGGCCTCGTCGACCGTCAGCGTCCGGTCGGCGGCCCGGAAACGCAGCGCGTACGCGAGGGACTTCTTGCCCTCGCCGAGCTGCTCGCCGGTGAACACGTCGAACAGGCGGAGGGATTCGAGCAGTTCGCCCGCGCCCTCGCGCAGCGCCGCCTCGACCTCGACGGCCGGCACGTCCGCGTCGACGACCAGGGCGACGTCCTGCGTGGCCACCGGGAACGTGGAGATCCGCGGCGCCTGAAGCACCTCGTCGGTGACGAGCGCGTCGAGCTCCAGCTCCATCGCGCAGGTGCGCGCGGGCAGGCCGAGGGCCTTGATGACGCGGGGGTGCAGCTCGCCCGCGTACCCGACGACCTTCTCGGCACCGTCGGCCACGATCACCAGCTCCGCGCAGCGGCCCGGGTGCCACGGCCCGTACTGGCCCTTGCGGACGGTGAGTTCGACCCCCGTCTCGCGGGCCACGACGCGGGCCGCCTCGACGGCGTCCGCCCAGTCGGCCGGGCGGCCCTTGCCCCACCAGCCGGCCTGCTCACGGGCGCCGGTGAGGACGACCGCGACGTTCCGCCACTGGTACGGCAGCGCCTCGTCCAGGCCCGCCAGCTCCTCCTCGGTCGGGCGCCGGTCCACCGGGAGCCGCACCGCGGTGCGCTGCTCCTGCCTCGGGTGGAAGACGGTGCCGGTCTCGAAGAGCGCCAAGTCGTGGCTGCCCCGACTGTCGTTGCGGCGCAGCGCGGCCAGGAGGCCCGGAAGCAGCGTCGTACGGAGCGCGGGCTCCTCGTCGGAGAGCGGGTTGACGAGCTTCACGACGCGGCGGTTGGAGTCGTCCGCGTCGAGCAGCAGGTCGTCGAAGACGGGCTCGCCGATGAACGGGTAGTTCAGCGCCTCGACGTACCCGGCTCCGGCCAGCGCGATGCCGACGCGGCGGTGCGTGCGCTGCCGCTGGGTCAGCCCCATGCCCTCGGGCGCGGAGGGCAGCGTGGAGGGCAGGTTCTCGTACCCCTCCAGGCGGATGACCTCTTCGGCCAGGTCGTTCGGGTCGGTGAGGTCGGGCCGCCAGGACGGCACCGTCACGGTCAGAGAGTCCTGCCCGTACACATCGCAGCCGACCTGCTGGAGCCTGCGTACGACGGTCTCCCGGCCGTACGCCACACCCGCCACCTTGTCCGGGTGGTCGGCCGGGATCGTGATCGTGCGCGGGGCGCTCGGCGCGATGGCCTCGGTGACGCCCGCCTCCGCCGTGCCGCCCGCGAGCAGCACGAGGAGGTCGACGGTGCGCTGGGCCGCCGCGGACGTGGCCTCCGGGTCGACGCCGCGCTCGAAGCGCTTGGACGCCTCGGAGGCCAGCTTGTGGCGGCGGGCCGTGCGCGCGATGGACAGCTGGTCGAAGTGCGCGGCCTCGATCACTACGTCCGTGGTGCCCTTGACCTCACCGGTCTCGGGGTCCGGCTCCGCGTCGGCGATCTCGGTGTGGGCGCCGCCCATGACACCGGCGAGGCCGATCGGGCCGCGCTCGTCGGTGATCACCAGGTCGGCGGCGTCCAGGACGCGCTTGGCGCCGTCGAGGGTCGTGATCTTCTCGCCCTGCTCGGCGCGGCGCACGCCGATGGTGCCCTCCACGAGGGACCGGTCGTAGGCGTGCAGCGGCTGGCCGAGCTCCAGCATCACGTAGTTGGTGATGTCGACGGCGAGCGAGATCGGGCGCATGCCGGCCTTCTGCAGGCGGCGCTTGAGCCAGATCGGCGAGTGCGCCTCCGGGTTGAGGCCGGTGACGGTGCGGGCCGTGAACCGGTCGCAGCCGGCCGGGTCGGAGACCTCCACCTGGTAGCCGTGCGCGTTGGGGCCGGGCACGTCGATCAGCGCCGGGTCGCGCAGCGGCAGCCCGTACGCGGTGGCGGTCTCGCGGGCGACGCCGCGCATCGACAGGCAGTAGCCGCGGTCGGGCGTGACGGCGATGTCCAGGACCTCGTCGACGAGTTCGAGCAGCTCGATCGCGTCGGTGCCGACCTCGTGCTCGGGCGGAAGGACAATGATGCCCCCGCTGCCGTCGTCGCCCATGCCCAGCTCGTCGCCGGAGCAGATCATGCCGTGCGACTTCTTGCCGTACGTCTTGCGCGCGGAGATCGCGAAGCCGCCGGGCAGAACGGCGCCGGGCAGGACCACGACGACCTTGTCGCCGACGGCGAAGTTCCGGGCGCCGCAGACGATCTCCTGCGGCTCACCGGTGCCGTTGGCGGTGCCGACGTCGACGGTGCAGAAGCGGATCGGCTTCTTGAACTCCGTCAGCTCCTCGATGGTGAGCACCTGGCCGACGACGAGCGGACCCTTGAGGTCGGCGCCCAACTGCTCGACGGTCTCGACCTCGAGGCCGACTCCGACGAGCTTCTCCTGTACGTCGCGACCGGTCGCACCGGCCGGCAGGTCGACGTACTCCCGCAGCCAAGAAAGCGGGACCCGCATCAGATCTCCATCCCGAACGGCCGGGTGAACCGGACGTCACCCTCGACCATGTCTCGCATGTCTTCGACGTTGTGGCGGAACATCAGCATCCGCTCGATGCCGAACCCGAAGGCGAATCCGCTGTACTTCTCGGGGTCGACGCCGCACGCGGTCAGCACGCGCGGGTTGACCATGCCGCAGCCGCCCAGCTCGATCCAGCCCTCGCTGCCGCAGGTGCGGCACGGCCGGTCGGGGTTGCCCACGGACTCGCCACGGCAGACGTAGCACACCATGTCCATCTCGGCGGACGGCTCGGTGAACGGGAAGTAGTTGGGGCGGAGCCGGGTCTTCATGCCGGGACCGAAGAGCGCCTTGACCATGTGGTCGAGGGTGCCCTTCAGGTCGGCCATGGTGAGGCCCTCGTCGATCGCGAGCAGCTCGATCTGGTGGAAGACCGGGGTGTGCGTGGCGTCGAGCTCGTCCGTGCGGTACACGCGGCCGGGGCAGACGATGTAGACCGGCGGCTCCCGGTCGAGCAGCGCGCGGGCCTGCACCGGCGAGGTGTGGGTGCGCAGCACGACACCGGACTCGTCGCCGGAGGTGCCTTCCGGGCCCTCGACGAAGAACGTGTCCTGCATCTGCCGCGCCGGGTGGTCCGGCACGAAGTTGAGGGCGTCGAAGTTGAACCACTCGGCCTCGGCCTCGGGGCCCTCGGCGACCTCGTATCCCATGGACACGAAGACGTCCGCGACGCGCTCCATGATCGTGGTGAGCGGGTGCCGGGCGCCCGCGGGGGTGCGGTCGTAAGGCAGCGTGACGTCCACGGCCTCCTCGACCAGGACCCGCGTGTCCCGCTCGGCCTCCAGCTCGGTCTGGCGGGCGGCGAGGCCCCGGCCGACGGCGGCGCGGGCCTGGCCGACGCGCTTGCCGGCCTCGGCCTTCGCCTGCGGCGGCAGCGCGCCGATCTCGCGGTTGGCGAGCGACAGCGGCGAGGTGCCGCCGGCGTGCGCGACCTTGGCCGCCTGCAGAGCGTCGAGCGAGTCCGCGGCGGCGAAGGCGGCGAGCGCCTCGTCCCGCATGCGCTCGATCTCTTCCGGTTTCAGTGCCTCGACCTCGACAGGGTCGTACGACTTGTTCGGTGCCGACATCTCTTCCCGTGCTTCCGATTGGCTGGCGGATGGCCCCGTCCACGACTCGATCGCTGACCGATGAACCGACTCAGACGTGAAGACGCAATGTGCCAAAGGTCGAGTCTAACGGGGGTGAGGCTGGCGAAGGCGCCCGTGGTGGCCCTGGCTCAGCTGGTGAGATACGCCGGCGCCGCCACGGGCAACGTAAATCGGAACTCGGCGCCGCCCGCGGGCCCGCGCCCGACGGTGATCGTGCCCCCGTGGGCCTCGACGATGCCCTTCACGATGTACAGGCCGAGCCCGGTGCCGCCGCGCTTGCTGCCCCGCCAGAAGCGGGTGAAGACGCGGTTCATGGACTCCTCCGGGATGCCTGGGCCCTCGTCGCTGACGGTGACGGTCGTGCCGACCGGGTCGATGGGCTCGACGTCAATGGTGACGGTTCCCTCGCCGTGGCGCACCGCGTTTTCCAGCAGGTTGCTGAGCACCTGGTCGATCTTGTCGGGGTCGGCCCACAGATCGGGCAGCGGGCGCCGCACCCGGACGAGGAAGCGGTCGGCGGCACTGCCCGCGGCGACGTGGGCCTGCACGTGGCGTCCGACGGCCGCGGCTATGTCGACGGGCTGGCGGCGCACTTCGAGGCGCCCCGAGTCGATCCGGGAGATGTCGAGCAGCTCGGCGATGAGCCGGGTGACCCGGTTCGCGTCGGCGTCGACGGTCTCCAGCATCAGCTTCTTCTGGTCGTCGGTGAACCGCTCCCACTTGGCGAGCAGCGTCGCCGTGAAGCCCTTCACGGAGGTCAGCGGCGAGCGCAGCTCGTGCGCGACGGTCGCGATCAGCTCGGCGTGACTGCGCTCGGTACGCCGCCGCGCCTCGGTGTCCCGCAGCGAGACGACGAGGCTGCGAAGGGGTCCGGTGGGCCGGGTCCGTACGTACCGCGCGGTGACGAGGACTTCACGGCCGCCGGGAAGGAGCAGGTTCCGCTCGGGCTGCCCGATGCGGGTGGTGAGTCCGCCGTACGGATCGGTCAGCGTCCACCAGCGGCGGCCTTCGAGGTCCTCGAGGGGCAGGGCGCGCTCGATGGGTGCGCCGATGGCGTCGGCGGCGCTGACCGCGGTGATGCGTACGGCGGCGGCGTTGAAGCAGACGACGCGGCCGGACTCGTCGGCGACGACCAGGCCGTCCGGCAGGTCGTCGGGGTCGAGGCCGAGCCCGTGGGAGCCGTCGTACGGGTCGTCGGGCCGTGAGGCGGGGGGACGCACGGCGGAGCCACGCACTCCCCTGGGCCTGCTGGTGCCGACGCTCATCCCCGTACCCCACCTCTCGATTGGGCTGGGGTCCACCGGTGCGGGCTGGGTCCTGGCCTGACGTGCGGGGCCCCCGAGCCCGTCACCCTACTAGTTCGGGGTAACGGAGCGGACCCCTTCAGCGGGGGTTCCCGGTGCGCTGGGCTCGGGCGGAGGCGTAGAGGCACACGGCGGCGGCCGTCGCGAGGTTGAGGCTCTCGGCGCGGCCGTGGATGGGTACGCGCACCACCTCGTCGGCGAGTGCGCGGGTCTCCTCCGGCAGCCCCCAGGCCTCGTTGCCGAAGACCCAGGCGGTCGGGGTGCCCATGGTGCCGTGGTCGAGCTCGTCGTCGAGGTCCCGGTCCCCGGCCCCGTCGGCGGCGAGCACCCGAACTCCCGCTTCCCGCAGGCCCGTTACGGCCTCTTCGACGGGCACGCCGACGGCGACCGGCAGATGGAAGTGCGAACCGACGGAGGCGCGTACGGCCTTCGGGTTGTAGAGGTCGACGGAGGCGTCGGTGAAGACCACGGCGTCGGCGCCCGCGGCGTCGGCGCACCGCAGCACGGTGCCGGCGTTGCCGGGGTCGCGTACGTGGGCGAGTACGGCGACCAGCTTGGGCCGGGCGGCGAGGATCTCGGCGAAGGGCTTGTCGAGGAAGCGGCAGACGCCGACGAGCCCCTGGGGCGTGACGGTGGTGGAGATGTCCGCGATCACGGCCTCGTCGGCGAGGTGCACCCGGGCGCCGCCGTCGCGCGCGGCCCCGACGATGTCGGCGTACCGCTCGGCGGCCTCGACGGTGGTGAACAGCTCGACGAGCGTCGCCCCGGCGTCGCCGCGATGCCCGGCGGCTTCCCGTACGGCCTGCGGCCCTTCGGCGAGGAACAGCCGCTCCTTGCCGCGAAAGTTCCGCTTGCCGAGCCGCCGCGCGGCACTGACGCGCGGGGAACGGGGGGAGATCAACTCGGGTACGGCACCCATGAATCCAACCTTGAGGGGAGCCCCGTCAGGGGCGCGGGGAACTGCGCGATCAACCCACCACAACCGGCGGGCGGCGACGAACGGACATCGGCAGACGGGCTGCCGGACGCAGTCGGACCCGCAGACCACGAGGGGTCTGCGGGTCCGACAGGGCTCAGCTCAACCCGTAACTCAGGCGGCAGCCTTCGGCGCGTTGACGTCGCTCGGCAGCGCCTTCTGCGCAACCTCGACCAGCGCGGCGAACGCACCGGCGTCGTTGACCGCGAGCTCGGCCAGCATCTTGCGGTCCACCTCGATGTTGGCGGCCTTCAGACCCTGGATGAAGCGGTTGTAGGTGATGCCGTTGGCGCGGGCAGCGGCGTTGATGCGCTGGATCCACAGCTGACGGAAGTCGCCCTTGCGCTTCTTGCGGTCGTTGTAGTTGTAGACGAGGGAGTGGGTGACCTGCTCCTTCGCCTTGCGGTAGAGGCGCGAACGCTGGCCGCGGTAGCCGCTGGCCTGCTCGAGGATCGCCCGACGCTTCTTGTGCGCGTTGACTGCGCGCTTGACGCGTGCCACTTGTTAACTCCTTGTAGCGGGGCCGTGGGTGTGGTCACACGGCCCGGTGTCGAATAGGTCCCGGTCCAGGCGTCCGGCCCCCTGCCTCGGGGGCCGCGACGTCACTTGCCGAGAAGCTTCTTGATCTTCGCGGCGTCGCCCGGGGCCATCTCGGCGTTGCCGGTGAGGCGACGCGTCACGCGGGACGACTTGTGCTCGAGCAGGTGGCGCTTGCCGGCGCGCTCACGGAGCACCTTGCCGGAGCCGGTGACCTTGAAGCGCTTGCTGGCACCGCTGTGCGACTTGTTCTTCGGCATAGCGCCGTTCTCTCCTCGTCAGTGGCGCTCCCACCAAACCGGTCGGGCTGGCGGGAGCGTCAGTTGTATCGGTTGCGTCCAGGACGTCCGGGGCTCGCACCCCAGGTCTCGGATCAGGCCTCGGCGGATTCCTGGGCGGACTCCTCCGCGGCGGACTCCTCCGCGGTGGGCTCTTCGTCCGTCGCGCGGTCCCGGCGGGTCGTGGTGCCGGGGGCGTCCGCCTTGCGGGCCGCCTGGGCTTCACGGGCCTCGGCCATCGCCTCGGTCTTCTTCTTGTGCGGACCGAGAACCATGATCATGTTTCGGCCGTCCTGCTTCGGGTTGGACTCGATGAACCCGAGGTCCTCGACGTCCGAAGCGAGGCGCTGCAGCAGTCGGAAGCCGAGCTCCGGCCGGGACTGCTCGCGACCACGGAACATGATCGTGATCTTGACCTTGTCGCCCTGCTTGAGGAACCGGACGACGTGACCCTTCTTGGTGTCATAGTCGTGCGGGTCGATCTTCGGCCGGAGCTTCATCTCCTTGATGACCGTGTGCGCCTGGTTCTTGCGCGCCTCACGGGCCTTCATGGCCGACTCGTACTTGAACTTCCCGTAGTCCATGAGCTTGCAGACGGGCGGACGGGCGTTCGCCGCCACCTCGACGAGGTCGAGGTCGTACTCCTGAGCAAGCTCAAGGGCCTTGGCAAGCGGAACAATCCCGACCTGCTCGCCGCTAGGACCGACAAGTCGCACTTCGGGAACGCGAATCCGGTCGTTGATGCGGGGCTCGGCGCTGATGGATCCTCCTCGGTAGCACCACGCGACGGCCTGGCGGACTGCCGCGTAACGTCTCTTTTCGTAAGACCTAACCGCGCCGGCGCAAGAAAAATGCCCCGGAGACGATCACATGCGGGGCTCCATCACTTACCGGAGCACCGCCGCGTCGTACGCGGGGCGCGAGGACCGCCACTCGGGGTGGCCGTCGGACCGGTGACCCGCCGCCCTGGGGGCGATCAGGTGGGAGAGCGGAGCCTCCACTTGTGGGCCGGTGCGACTGGTTCCTTCAGCGAGGAAACCAGACATGTCCGGCCGGTCGGTTCACCAGCATACCAGCGTTCGGGGGCGCGGACGCCACGCCGATGCCAGGCCCTGTCTTCGATCTCCCGTCGTCGCCCGCAGGGCTGGGGGCACCTCCCAGCGGTAGCTGGGGGAGGGAGATCGAAGACAGGGCCTGGGGCCTAGGCTGGTGCGGCCCGGCAGCCGCCGGACCCCTCTGTAGCAGCAGCCAGGAAGTAGAAGCAAGCCATGAGCGACGCGACCCCCGCCCCCGGCGAAGAGACCTCCGCCGACTTCGACGCCATGACCCGTGACATCGCGGAGGTCCCCGCGGTCGAGGTGATCGTGACGGTCGCCGTGAACCTGATGAGCGCCGCCGCCGTGAAGCTCGGTCTGACCGAGGAGGGCGCCGCGCACAAGGACCTGGACGAGGCCCGCAAGCTGGTGCACGCCCTGGCCGGACTGCTCGACGCGAGCACCACCGAGATCAGCTCGTTCCACGCCGCTCCTCTGAAGGACGGCCTGAAGTCGCTGCAGCTGGCGTTCCGCGAGGCGTCGCTCGTGGCGGACGAGCCGGGTCAGGGCCCGGGCGAGAAGTACACGGGCCCGGTCTTCGGCTGACGGCCCACGCGCGCGATCAGGCGCGTACGTAGGCAGGCACGTACATAGTCAGGCGCGTAGGTCATCAGGCGCGTACGTAGAGGGGCTCGCCCGGTGGCGTCGCCTCGGCGGGCAGGAGTGCCAGGTCGAGGCCGCGTACCAGGCGGGCCCTCAGCGTTTCGTCGGCGGCGAGGGCCTCGGCGATGCGGCGGGCGGCCTCGGCGGGGGCCTGGTCGGGCCCGAGGACGAGGGCGAGGGTGCCGTCGGCGCTGCCCGGGCCGAGGTGGGCGCGGAGCACAGCGGGCTCGGCGGCGACGATCGCGCGTACCGCCTCGGTGACGGCGGGGTCGGCGAGCGGGTCGGTGGAGGTGCGGCCCTCGGCCACGGCGAGCAGGGCGGGGCGCGGGAGTTCGAAGGGCACCGGTCCTGCGACGTCGAGGACGATCGTGTCGGCCTTCTCGTGCACGGCGGCCTGCACGGCCTGGTGCAGGGGTACGGCGACGGGGCGGGCCTCGGGGTCCCACAGGGCGAGGGCCTCGGTGGAGGTGAAGGCGGGCAGGGCGCTGCGGTCGCCGGCCTTCAGGATCGGCACGGCCATGTCGCTGGTCTTCTCGCGGCGAAGCCCGTTCTCGTCCGTCTCCACTTCCCCCAGCACGGCGACCACGGGTACCAGGAGCCGGGTGCCCGGCAGGGCCTCCAGGACGTCCCGGCCGCTCGAAGGGGAGCGCTGCTCGGCCCAGGCCGCGAGGGCCGCGCTCAGCTTCGGGTCGGCGGAGCCGTCGTCGTCGGAGAATCCGGAGTCCGGGATGTTCTTGTTCGCCACGGTCCTCGACCCTACCGGGGGTGGTTCAGTACGTATCGCGGCGCCCGCGCCACAGGACCACGGCCGCGACCAGGCAGACCGCGCCGAGGCTGCCGGCGAGGGGGCCGAGCCAGGCCGCGGCGGTGTCGTCGGGGTCGGGGTCCGGGCCGCCGCCGAAGTACTCGTCCTGGTAGGCCGCCGGGCTCAGCTTCTCCGGCTTGAGCTTGCCGCCCTCCTCGATGGCGGCGGCGGGGTCGACCAGGCCGTAGCCGCGGGAGTCGTCGCGGCCGCCGTCGGGGGCGTCGCGGGCGGTGTCCTCCAACAGCCGCTTGATCTGGGCGGGTTGGAGGTTCGGGTGGGCGGCGCGGACCAGGGCGGCGGCGCCGGAGACGAAGGCGGAGGCGGCGCTGGTGCCCCAGCCTCGGTAGTACTCGCGGTCCGGGTCGGCTATGACGATGTCCTTGCCGGGGGCGCTGACCGTGGCGTACCAGCGGCGGGTGGAGAAGGGGGCGCGGTCGCCGTACCGGTCGACGGCGGCGACGGCGATGACGCCCGGGTAGGCGGCCGGGTAGGAGATGTGGTCGCCCTTCTCACCGCCGTTGCCGGCCGAGGCGACCACGACGACGCCCTTCTTCAGGGCGTACTGGACGGCGGCGTCCTCGGTGGGGTCGGCGTGGGCGGACTCGCTGTCGTCGCCGAGGGAGAGGTTGATGACGTCGGCGCCGTTGTCGGCGGCCCAGCGGATGCCCTGGGCGAGGGCGCCGGCGCGGGTGGAGCGGGCCTTCTTGCGGGACTTGTCGCCGTCTTCGAGGATCACGCGCACGGGCAGGATCTTGGCCTCGGGGGCGATGCCGAGCACTCCCTCGTCGTTTCCGGCTCCATGGCCGTGACCTGCGATGATTCCGGCCATGGCGGTGCCGTGCCGGGCCCAGGGGCGGTCGCCGCGGGTGGCGCCGAAGCCGATCATGTCCTTGCCGGGCAGGACGTTGTCCTCCAGGTCGGGGTGCTGGTCGTCGACGCCGGTGTCGAGGACGGCGACGGTCATGCCCGCGCCGCGGGTGCTCTCCCAGGCCTCGGCGGTGTGCAGCGCGGCCAGGCCCCACTCCTGTGTGCGGATCTCGTCGGCGCGGGCGGTGGCGGCGGGCAGCAGGGCGAGCGCGGCGGCGGCGAGGAGCGTGCCGCCCTTCCTCAGCGGGCCGGTCCAACGGGAAGCCGTTCTCGTACGGGCGCTCATGACGGCTCCTCCTCCGACGCCGCCTTGGCCGTCTTGCGCAGGGCGCGCTCCACCTGGTCCGTGAGCCCCTTCGCCTCGTGGCCGAGGCCGGACTGGGCGGGGGCGCTGGTGGCGCCGGACTCCATGGCCTCGGCGGCGGGCTCGGGCTCGGAGACCTCGCGGCCGTCGGCGAAGCCGGAGACGGCGTAGACAACGACGGGGGCGTCGGTGAGGACCGAGACCGTCCAGCTGGCCCGCTGCTCGTCCCCGAACGAGGCGGCGACGGTGCCCTTCTTCGCGTACGGCCGTGGCATCAGGTCGTCGCGCTGGTCCAGGCCCTCCTCGGTGAAGCGGGTGCGCAGGGAGCCCATCGAGGGGGCGTCGGCCCTGGTGAAGATCATGCCGACGGTGGTGACATAGCTCCGGGTCGCGTCGGTGTACGTGGCGCGCAACAGCCGTTCGCAGCCCGCGGGTTGGAGTGCCTTGCGCAGGAGCGGGTCGAGGGCGGTCTTGCAGCCGCTGTCGGGGGCGACGGCGATCCGGGTCCAGACGCGGTCGGCGCCGCCGGGGCCCGCGCCGTCGCCCTTGACGCGGGGCGGGAAGAGGGTGTCGACCTTCTCGTTGTGCCAGGCGGCGCCCGCGGCGCTGTAGACGCGCTCAGAGCTGGGGGCGCCGTCGGCCTCGCCGGTGAGCCAACTCCCGGTCACCGCACCGCCGATGAGGCCGAAGCCGAGCACGAGGCAGGCGGCGACGGCGGCGAGCCGGGGCTTGGTGCGGGCGGGGACGGGACGCAGCCGCGCGGTGCGGTCGTCGAAGACGGCGGGCCGGCCGAAGTGGATGGGGCGGCCGGCGCCGGGCTGCGGGCTGAGGTCGACGGAGCCGACGGGGCGGCGGCGCGGGGCGGGGCGGGGCGGCTCCGCGGGACGCGGCGGCGGCTGCGGGTGCCGGGGCGTCTCGGGCGGCAGGGGCGCGGAGCCGCCGCGGCGCGCGGGCTGCTCGCCGGGGGCCGGGGGCACGGGCCGCAGCCGCGCGGTGGTCTCGCTGGGGCGCGGGGCGGGGGCCGCAGGGGGTGCGGGCTGCGCGGGGATGCGGCCGGTGCCGCTGGGGCTCGGCATGCCTGCGTCACCGGTGGGAAGCGGAGGGACAGCCGGGGTGGCGGGACCGCTCGCGGGCGCAGACGGCTGTACGGGGGCGCCGGCCGGCGGGTTCGGGCGCTGCGGAGGCGTGGGTTCGGCCGGCTCGGGGCGCTGACCGGCGTCGGCGCGATGGACCGGTGCGCCGGTCTCCGTGCGGTGGATCGGGAGGGCGGTCTCGGTGCGGGGCGGCTCGTCGGGCAGCCGGGTCGACGGGTTGGGCGGGGGCGGCGAGGAGGGGCGCGGGGGGACTCCGGCACTGCGCGCGTCTGTGCTCATGCACCCCCCGTCCTCGAGCGCGGGCTCTGTTCGACCTCCGTCGGGTACAGCCGTCGGAGACAGGCCCGTTCTTCCCTGCCTGCGCGTCACTCTACGGGCTGATGCAGGTCGGGCGGGAACCCGTCCGAGGGCCGCGGGTGATCTGTCCGGATCATCCCCCTACCCCTGGGTAGAGGGGTCTGGCAGGCTGCGTTCATGACGGCTCTCGCTGCAGATCGCGCCCGTTACGACCGGGCCACCGCCCACCTCGACGCCCCCGTCGCCCTCGTGGATCTGGAGGCGTTCGACGCCAATGCCGCGGACCTCGTGCGCCGGGCCGGCGGCAAGCCGATCCGGGTGGCGAGCAAGTCGGTGCGCTGCCGTGCGCTGCTCGAACGGGCCCTGGCGAAGGACGGGTTCGCGGGGATCATGTCGTTCACGCTCGCCGAGTCGCTGTGGCTGGCCCGCTCGGGCTTCGAGGACGTACTGCTCGCGTATCCGTCGGCGGACCGTGCGGGCTTCGCGGAGCTGACCGCCGACCCGAAGCTGGCCGCGGCGGTCACGGTGATGGTGGACGACCCGGCGCAGTTGCGGCTGATCGACGCGGCGCGGGACGGCGACCGCGGGCGTGAAGAGGTGCGCGTCTGCCTGGAGTTGGACACGGCCCTGCAGTTGCTCGGCGGCCGGGTGCGGATCGGTGCGCGCCGCTCGCCGCTGCGCTCCCCCGCGCAGGTCGCCGAGTTGGCGCGGGCGGTGGCGCGCAGGCCGGGGTTCCGGCTCGTGGGCGTGATGGCGTACGAGGGGCATGTGGCCGGGGTGGGCGATCTGCTCGCCGGGCGGCCGGTGCGCTCGCGGGCGATCCGGGCCATGCAGGCGGCGGCGCGGCGGGAGCTGGCGGCGCGGCGGGCGGAGGTGGTGCGCGCGGTGCGGGCCGTCGAGCCGGGCCTGGAGTTCGTGAACGGCGGTGGCACGGGCAGTGTGCAGCACACGGCGGCGGAGGCGGCGGTCACGGAGATCGCGGCGGGCTCGGGGCTCTACGTCCCGCGGCTCTTCGACAACTACACGTCGTTCAGCGGCCGTCCGGCGGCCCTGTTCGCGCAGCCGGTGGTGCGCAGGCCCGGTGTGGGTGTGGTGACGGTTCTGGGCGGCGGCTATCCGGCGTCCGGTGCGGCGGGCCGCGACCGGCTGCCGGTGCCGTATCTGCCGCAGGGCTTGCGGTACGACCCCCAGGAGGGCGCGGGCGAGGTGCAGACGCCGCTGCTCGGCTCGCCCGCGGACGATCTGCTGATCGGCGACAAGGTGTGGTTCCGGCACGCCAAGGCGGGCGAGCTGTGCGAGCGCTTCGAGCAGCTGCACCTGGTGGAGGGCGACCGGGTCACGGAGTCGGTGCCGACGTACCGGGGCGAGGGCCGGGCGTTCCTCTGAGGGGCCGGGCGTTCCTCTGAGGGGCCGGGCGTTCCTCTGAGGGGCCGGGCGTTCCTCTGAGGGGGCCGGACCTTCCCCTTACGGGCCCTGGGCCGGGTCAGCGGGTGGAGCGGATCCCGTGGGTGATCCTGTCGATGGCGGAGAGCGGCGGTCCGTCGGGGCCCGCGTCGAAGGCGAAGCGGACGACGACCATGCTGCCCGCGGCGCCCGAGGGTGCCGGGAAGGCCAGGGACTGCACGTATCCGCCGGGGCCCGACGCGGTGGTGACCCGCCAGCGCACGAAGTGCCCCGCGGCGCCCGCGACTTCGACGCGTCCCGAGTCGACCTCGCGGTGGTCCTTCATGCCGTTGTAGGGCCTGCGGCCGATGCTGTCGCGGTCGTACGCGCGCTCCGCGGCCTCGACGATGTCCTGCTCGGCGACGCTGCGGGCGGTGGCGTTGCCGTCGGCGGTCACGGAGTACGTGCCGACCCGGCCGGTCCGGCAGAGGGCGGTGGTGCCGGGGCACTCGTACTCGTCCTCCGTGACCGCGGTGGGCACCCGGTCGGCGGGGCGCTCGGCGCGCTCCCAGCCGTCGAGGAGGGGCAGCGAGATGCCGTTCAGCTGGTCGACCAGGGCGTTCGTGTCGGTGGTGGGGCTCGCGGTCGGCGAGGTCGCCGGGGTCGACTCCGGGTCGGTGGGGCTTTCCGGGGCGGAAGTGGTCGGCCCGGGGCCGGGGCCCGGCTCGCCCCCGCCGCCGAGGGCGAAGACTCCGGTGACGATCGCCGTGACGAGCACGAGTCCGGCGGCGCCGAGCGCGACGACCTTGGCCCGGCCGGACGCCTCACCGGTCGGCGCCGGGGGCTGCGGTGCTGCCGCGTCGGCCGGGCCCGGCGCGCCCGGTGTACCCGCGGCGCGGGTGTGCTCGGTCCACGCGGCGCCGTCCCACCAGCGCTCCAGGGACGGTGCCGCGGGGTCCGGGTACCAGCCGGGCGGGGTCGTCATGCTCATCCGCACACCTTAAGTGGGGTGCCGCCCGGCGGGGAGGGAGCCCTCGGACGCCGTACGAGCAGGGCTCTGGGCCCGTACGGCGCCGGGGGGCGGGACGCCTACAGCGGCGTCACGTACGCGCCCGCGATGCCGCCGTCGACGAGGAAGTCCGTGGCGTTCACGAACGACGAGTCGTCGCTGGCGAGGAACGCGACCGCCGCGGCGATCTCCTCGGCCTCGGCGAAGCGGCCCACCGGGACGTGCACGAGGCGGCGCGCGGCCCGCTCCGGGTCCTTGGCGAACAGCTCCTGAAGCAGCGGGGTGTTGACCGGCCCGGGGCACAGCGCGTTGACCCGGATGCCTTCGCGGGCGAACTGCACGCCCAGCTCGCGGGACATGGCGAGGACGCCGCCCTTGGACGCGGTGTACGAGATCTGCGAGGTGGCCGCGCCCATCCGCGCCACGAACGACGCGGTGTTGATGATGGAGCCGCGGCGCTGTTCGCGCATGTACGGGATGGCGGCCTTGCAGCACAGGTAGACCGAGGTGAGGTTGACCTCCTGGACGCGCTTCCACGCCTCCAGGCCGGTCTCCAGGATCGAGTCGTCGTCGGGGGGCGAGATGCCGGCGTTGTTGAAGGCGATGTCGACGCTGCCGTACGTCTCGTACGCGGTCCTGAAGAGCGCCTCGACCTGCTCGCCGTCGGTGACGTCGACCTGCACGAAGGTGCCGCCGACCTCCTCGGCGGCCGTCTTGCCCGCGGTCTCGTCGATGTCGGCGCAGACGACGTTCGCGCCCTCGGAGGCGAGGCGGCGGGCGGTGGCGAGGCCGATGCCGCTGCCTGCTCCGGTGATGACGGCGGTGCGGCCGACGAGGCGGCGGCAGATGCTCTGTTCAGTCACTGTGCGGAACCTTCCGTGCTGATGAAGACGTTCTTGGTCTCGGTGAAGGCGGTCAGGGCGTCCGGGCCGAGTTCGCGGCCGAGGCCGGACTGCTTGTAGCCGCCGAACGGGGTCCAATAGCGCACGCTGGCATGCGAGTTGACGGACAGGTTGCCCGCGCGGACAGCCTGCGAGACGCGGATCGCGCGCCCCGAGTCCCGGGTCCAGATCGAGCCGGAGAGGCCGTACTCGGTGGCGTTGGCGAGCCGCACCGCGTCCGCCTCGTCCTCGAACGGAAGGACCACGGCGACCGGCCCGAAGACCTCTTCGGCGGCGACGGGCGCGGCCGGGTCGACGCCGGTGACGAGGGTCGGCGGGAACCAGAAGCCGGGCCCCTCGGGCGCGCTGCCGGTGATCGTGTCCAGGCCGCCGGTGACGTACGAACGCACCCGCTCCAGCTGGACCTTGGAGATCAGCGGGCCCATCTGGGTCTTCTCGTCGCCCGGGTCGCCGACGACGACGGAGTCGATCGCGGGGCCGAGCAGCTCCATGAACCGGTCGTACGCGGAGCGCTGCACGAGGATGCGGGTGCGGGCGCAGCAGTCCTGGCCGGAGTTGTCGAGGAAGGACATCGGGGTGGCGGCGGCTGCCGCCTCGATGTCGGCGTCGGCGAAGACGATGTTGGGGCTCTTGCCGCCGAGTTCGAGGGTCACGCGCTTCACGCGGTCCGCGCACTTGGCCATGATCTGCTTGCCGACCCGGGTGGAGCCGGTGAACACGATCTTGGCGACGCCGGGGTGCTCGACGAGCGCGTTCCCGGTGACGTCCCCGGCGCCCGGCAGGACCTGGAAGAGGTGCTCGGGAAGGCCGGATTCCAGGGCGAGTTCGGCGAGGCGCAGGGCGGTGAGCGGGGTGGTCTCGGCGGGCTTGAGGAGGACGGCGTTGCCGGCCGCGAGCGCGGGTGCGGTGCCCCAGGCGGCGATCGGCATCGGGAAGTTCCAGGGCGCGATGACGCCGACGACGCCGAGGGGTTCGAGGAGGGTGACGTTCAGGCCGCCGGGTACGGGGATCTGGCGGCCGCTGAGGCGTTCCACTCCCCCGGCGGCGTAGTCGAGGAGGTCGCGGACGTTGCCCGCCTCCCAGCGGGCGTTGCCGATGGTGTGCCCGGCCTGCCTGACCTCCAACTGGGCCAGTTCCTCCAGGTGTTCGTCGACCTTCACGGCGAAGCGGCGCAGGGCGCGGGCCCGGTCGGCGGGGGCCAGGGCGGACCATTTCTGCTGGGCCGCGGCGGCCCGTACGACGGCCGTGTCGACCTCTTGCACGGTGGTCGCCGGGACCGTCGCGACCAGCTCTTCGGTGGCCGGGTTCAGTACGTGGTGCTCGTACGACAACAGGGGCCTCACATGCGTTCGAAGGAGCGGCGCAGCTCCCAGTCGGTCACCGCGGCGTCGAACGCGTCGAGTTCGACCCGCGCCATGTTGCGGTAGTGGGCGACGACTTCGTCTCCGAAGGCGGCCTTGGCGATGGGGCTGTTCTCCCAGAGTTCGGCGGCCTCCCTGAGGGTGGTGGGGACGTGCTCGAAGTCCGCGGTGTAGGCGTTGCCGGGGCAGGCCTCGGGGAGTTCGAGCTTCTGCTCTATGCCGTACAGACCCGCGGCGACCAGGCCCGCGACCGCGAGGTGCGGGTTGACGTCACCGCCGGGCAGCCGGTTCTCGAACCGCATCGAGCGGCCGTGGCCGACGACGCGGAGGGCGCAGGTGCGGTTGTCGTACCCCCAGGCCGCGGCCGTCGGCGCGAACGAGCCCGGCTGGAACCGCTTGTACGAGTTGATGTTGGGGGCGTACAGGAGGGAGAAGTCGCGCAGCGCGGCGAGCTGTCCTGCGAGGAAGTGCCGCATGACGGGCGACATGCCTCCTTCGTCGTCTCCCGGCATGACGTTGGTGCCGTCGGCGTCGGCGAGGGAGAGGTGGATGTGGCAGGAGTTGCCCTCGCGCTCGTTGTACTTGGCCATGAAGGTGAGGGAGAGGCCCGCCTGGGCGGCGATCTCCTTCGAGCCGGTCTTGTAGATCGCGTGCTGGTCGCAGGTGACGAGGGCCTCGTCGTAGCGGAAGGCGATCTCGTGCTGACCAGGGTTGCACTCACCCTTGGCGGATTCGACGGTGAGGCCCGCGCCCGCCATCTCGTTGCGGATACGGCGCAGGAGCGGCTCCACGCGGCCGGTGCCGAGGACGGAGTAGTCGACGTTGTACTGGTTGACCGGGGTCAGGCCCTTGTAGTCGGCGTCCCAGGCCTGCTCGTAGCTGTCCTTGAAGACGATGAACTCCAGCTCGGTGCCGACCTGGGCGGTGTAGCCGAGCTCGGCGAGCCGGTCCAGCTGGCGGCGCAGGATCTGCCGGGGTGCGGCCACCACGGGCGAGCCGTCGCTCCAGGCAAGGTCCGCGATCAGCATCGCGGTGCCCTCGTTCCAGGGGACGCGGCGCAGGGTGCCGAGGTCGGGGACCATCGCGAAGTCGCCGTAGCCGGTCTCCCAGCTGGACATCGCGTATCCGTCGACGGTGTTCATCTCGGCGTCGACGGCGAGCAGGTAGTTGCAGCCCTCCGTGCCGTGCTCCAGGACGTCGTCGAGGAAGAAGCGGGCGGCGAACCGCTTGCCCTGAAGGCGCCCCTGCATGTCCGGGAAGGCCAGGACGACGGTGTCGATCTCGCCGCTCGCGACGAGGGCGCGAAGCTCCTCGACGGTGAGCGGCGGTGTGCGGTCTGCCACGGGGGTCTCCTCCTTGGGCGGTCCGGAGGCTTTAAGGTATGCACGAGAACCATTCCTTGGGAAGGGGGAAACGCTCGATGTCCACGACTGAGGGAGCGCAGCGCCTCCCGCGCGTCCTGCGCCCGGTGCGCGCGGGCAACGGCTTCGAGGAGGCGCTGGAGCAGATCCTCCAGGTGGTCCGGCTCGGCCTCGTGCCCGCGGGCGAACGGCTGCCCGCGGAACGGGACTTGGCGGAGCAGCTCGGCATCAGCCGGGTCACGCTGCGCGAGGTGCTCAAGGTGCTGCAGGACCAGGGCCTGGTGGAGAGCCGGCGCGGGCGGTACGGCGGCACGTTCGTGCTGCCCCGCGAGGGCGGCGCGGGCGGCGAGGACGAGTTGCGGCGCCGCCTGAAGGACGTCGACCTGGAGGACGTGCTGCGCTTCCGCGAGGTCCTGGAGACGGGGGCGGCGGAGCTCTGCGCCGGGCAGGGGCTGTCGAAGGAGCAGGAGGACCGGCTGCTCGACGCGCTCTCGGCCACGCAGGACGCGCCGCTCACCGACTACCGGCGCCTGGACACCCTCTTCCACCTCACACTCGCCGAACTGTCCGGTTCGACGACGCTCGCCGGGCAGTACGCGGCGGTCCGGGCCACGGTGAACGACCTGCTCGACTGCATCCCGCTGCTCGTACGCAACCTGGAGCACTCGCAGCAGCAGCACGCGACGCTGGTGGCGGCGGTCCTCGACCACGACCCGGAGGCGGCGCGGCGCGCGATGCGGGAGCACTGCTGCGGGACGGCGGCGCTGTTGCGGGGGTTCTTGGCGTAGGGGTTCCGTGGCCCGCCCCGACCCGTCGACTCGGTCACCGCCGATCGCCCTGCGGGCTCCTCCTCAAACGCCGGAGGGGCTGAAAATTCAGCCCCTCCGGCGTTTGAGGAGGCCCGTCCGGCAGGACATTCGGGAAGGGGCGGGGCGGGGAGAAAAGGCGCCGCAGGTCTTGCGCCGCACCCACCCACCCCGCAAAGGTATGGAACCACTCCATTGGCCAACGCGGGAGCCCCTGCCATGACGCAAGCACGGCCCGAGCGCGAACACACCACCGCACCACCCGGCACGCCGACAGACGACTACCTGGAGCGCCGCGCGCTGCGCCGCGGCAGCGCCGGCTGGCTGCTGCTCACCGGCCTGGGCGTCGCGTACGTCGTCTCCGGTGACTTCTCCGGCTGGAACTTCGGCCTCGCGGAGGGCGGCTTCGGCGGACTGGCCATCGCCACCGTGCTCATGGGCGTGATGTACACGTGCATGGTCTTCTCGCTCGCCGAGCTGTCCTCGATCCTGCCGACGGCGGGCGGCGGCTACGGCTTCGCGCGCCGCGCCCTCGGCCCCTGGGGCGGCTTCCTCACGGGTACGGCGATCCTCATCGAGTACGTCCTCGCCCCGGCCGCCATCTCCATCTTCATCGGCGACTACGTCGAGTCCCTCGGCCTGTTCGGCCTGGAGTCGGGCTGGCCGCTGACCCTCGCCTGCTTCGTGATCTTCATCGGCATCCACCTGTGGGGCGTCGGCGAGGCGCTGCGGTTCAGCTTCGTGGTGACCGGTATCGCGGTGGCGGCGCTGCTCGTCTTCGCGGTGGGCGCGTTCACGGAGTTCGACGCGTCCGGCCTGAACGACATCAAGGTGGACCCGGAGGCGTTCGGCGCCAACTCCTGGCTGCCGTACGGGATTCTGGGCATCTGGGCGGCGTTCCCGTTCGGGATGTGGTTCTTCCTCGGCGTCGAGGGCGTGCCGCTGGCCGCCGAGGAGACCCGGGACCCGGCGCGCACACTGCCGAAGGCGATCCGCTGGTCGATGCTGATCCTGGTCTGCCTCGCCCTGCTGACGTTCTTCGCCTCGGCGGGCGCCCGCGGCTCCGCCGCGATCCAGTCGGCGGGCAACCCGCTGGTGGAGGCGCTGCAGCCGGACGGCGAGCCGACCACGCTCAGCCGGATCGTCAACTACGCGGGCCTCGCCGGTCTGGTCGCGTCGTTCTTCTCGCTCATCTACGCCGGTTCGCGGCAGCTCTTCGCGCTCTCCCGGGCCGGCTACCTGCCCAAGTTTCTCTCCCTGACCAGCCGCCGCAAGGCCCCCTACCTGGGCCTTCTGGTGCCAGGCGCGATCGGCTTCGCCCTCGCGGCGGCCAGCGGCAACGGCGCGCGCATGCTGAACGTCGCGGTCTTCGGCGCCACCATCTCGTACGCCCTGATGTCGCTCTCGCACATCGTCCTTCGCCGCCGCGAGCCGCACCTCGACCGCCCCTACCGCACCCCCGGCGGCATCCTGACCTCGTCGGTCGCGCTGGTCCTCGCCTGCGCGGCGCTGGTGGCGACGTTCCTGGTCGATGTGACGGCGGCGCTCATCGCGCTCGGGGTGTACGTGGTGGCGATCGCGTACTTCGGCTTCTACAGCCGCAGGCACCTGGTCGCGCGGGCGCCGGAGGAGGAGTTCGCGGCGCTGGCCGCGGCCGAGGCAGAGTTGGAACGGAACTAGTCGCGCGGGACGAGGGAGTGTGAGCGGTGGCTGTCAGGCCGTTGATCGGAGTCAGCACCTATCTGGAGGCGAGCGCGCGCTGGGGCGTGTGGGAGCTGGAGACGGCGCTGCTGCCGGCGGGCTATCCGCGCCTGGTGCAGTCGGCGGGCGGTGTCGCCGCGATGCTGCCGCCGGACGACCCGGCGTACGCGGCGGCCGCCGTCGCCCGCGTCGACGGTCTGGTGATCGCGGGCGGCCAGGACGTCGAGCCGGTGCGGTACGGCGCCGAGCCCGAGCAGCGCACCGGCCCGCCGAACCGGGCCCGGGACACCTGGGAACTCGCCCTGATCGACGCCGCGTTGGCCTCCGGCACCCCGCTGCTCGGCATCTGCCGCGGCATGCAGCTCCTGAACGTCGCCCTCGGCGGCACCCTCGTCCAGCACCTGGAGGGGCACGCCGTCGAGCAGGGCGTCTTCGGCAGCCACCCGGTCAAGCCGGTGCCGGGCACGCGCTACGCCTCGATCGTGCCGGACGAGGACGACGTACCGACGTACCACCACCAGGCCGTCGACCGCCTCGGCCGGAACCTCGTGGCCTCGGCGCACGCCGCCGACGGCACGGTGGAAGCGGTCGAACTGCCGGGACTCGCCTGGGTGTTGGGGGTGCAGTGGCATCCGGAGATGGGGGTGGACGTGCGGGTGATGCGGGCGCTGGTGGAGGCTTCGGGCCCGCCTGGGGTCCACTGAGGTCTCACTGAAGTCTTACTGAGGTCTCACTGAGACCGTCGCGTCAGCGACAGCAGGTCCCGTCCAGGGCCCGTGGGCCGCTGCCCCGAGCGCCAGACCGCGCGCAGGGCGCGCCGCAGGTCGACGCCCTCGACCGGGATCTGGATGAGCCGGTGCGCGGCCAGCTCCTCGGCCACGGCGAGTTCGCTGAGCACCGCGGGGCCCGCGCCGCTGGCGACGGCGGCCTTGAGCGCCGTGGTCGAGGTGAGTTCGAGGAGGGGCGCGGCGAGGCCGCCGTGCTCGGCGAGTGCCGCGTCCAGGACCTCCCGGGTGCCGGAGCCCTCCTCGCGCAGGATCAGCCCGGTGGCGGCGAGTTCGGCCGGGGCCAGCGGTGCGCGCCGCCTGGCCCACGGGTGGTCGGGCCCGACGACCACGACGAGCCGGTCCCGGGCGACGACCGCGCCGCGCAGGCCGCGCGGCGCGGTGAGCCCCTCGACGAAGCCGAGGTCGGCCTCGTCGGCGAGGAGCCGCTCCACGACGGCCGCGGAGTTCCCGGAGAGCAAGGACACCGCGGTGTCCGGCCGCTCCCGGCGCAGCGCGATCAGCCAGCCGGGCATCAGATACTCGGCGACGGTCATGCTCGCCGCGACCCGCAGCCGGGAGTCGCGGCGTGACCGCAGCGCCTGCGCGCCCGCGTCGAACGCCTCGGCGGCCTCGACGACGCGGCGCGCCCAGTCCGTGACGAGCACGCCCGCGTCGGTGAGCCGCGAGCCGCGCGGCGAACGCTCCACCAGGCCGACGCCCAACTGCCGTTCCATGGCCCGGATCCGGTTGCTCGCGGCGGGCTGGCTGATGCCCAGCTCCGCGGCCGCGCGGCCCAGGCTGCCGAGCCGGGCGACGGCGAGAAGCAGTTGCAGCGCGCCGAGTTCGGGCACCCGGTGGGCGAGATGCGCGTCCCCCGCCGAACCCCCGGCCCCGTTGCCCCAGCCGTTGCCCCAGCCGTTCGCCGAGCCCGTCACGCCCGCCGCCGTCCCCTCGTCCCGCCTGTTGCTCATAACTCCAGCTTATGCCCTCATAGCAACATCCCCCCTGGTGAGGGCGGGACGGCGGCGGGACGCTGAGGCCATGGCAAGCTACGCGCACCCGCAGCACCTTCCCGCCCCCGCACTCGCGGCGGACCGCAGGACCACCTCCCCGCTGCGATACCTCGGCCCCAACTGGTACGCGGCCGTCATGGGCACCGCGATCGTCGCCTCGGCCGGGGTCGCGCTGCCCTCCCCGGTGCCGCACGCCGCCGCCGTCGCCGTGTGGGCGCTGTCCGCGCTGCTGCTCGCGGTGCTGCTCGTGGCCCGCGCCGGGCACTGGCTGCGCCACCGGGACCAGGCCAGGGCGCATCTGCTGGACCCGGCGGTGGCGCCGTTCTACGGCTGCCTGTCGATGGCGCTGCTCGCGGTCGGCGGCGGCACGCTCACGCTCGGCGGGGGCGTCATCGGGGAGCGCACGGCGGTCGCCGTCGACGTGGTGCTGTTCACGGCCGGTACGGCGATCGGCCTGGTCGCGGCCGCCGCGATCCCGTATCTGATGGTGACCCGGCACAAGGTCGACCCGGGCACCGCGTCGCCGGTGTGGCTGCTGCCCGTGGTGGCGCCGATGGTGTCGGCCTCGCAGGGTCCGCTGCTGCTCCCGCATCTCCCGGCCGGCCAGTGGCAGGAGGCCATGCTGCTCGGCAGCTACGCGATGTTCGGCCTGAGCCTGCTCGCCACGCTCCTCATGCTGCCGCTGATCTTCGGCCGGCTCGTGGTGCACGGCCCGCTGCCGCTCGCCCTGACGCCCACCCTGTTCCTGGTCCTCGGCCCGCTCGGCCAGTCCACGACCGCCGTCAACTCCCTGGCCGACGTGGCCCCGACCGCCATCGGCGGCTCGTACGCGGGCGCCTTCGAGTCCTTCGCGGTGGTGTACGGCGTGCCGGTGCTCGGGTTCGCGCTGCTGTGGCTGGCGATCGCGCTCGCGATGGTGGTCCGCGCCGCCCGTGCCGGACTGCGCTTCAGCATGACGTGGTGGGGCTTCACGTTCCCGGTCGGCACCTGCGTCACGGGCGCCGCGGGCCTGGCCCGGCACACCGGCCTCGCCGCGTACGACTGGCTCGCGACCGCGCTGTACGTCTTCCTGGTCGCCGCCTGGCTGATCGCCGCGACCGCCACGTTCCGGGGGCTGCTCGCAGGCCGGCTGCTTGCCGCGCCCGCGCGTGCGTGAGCGCATACGAGCCCGTACGCGAGCCCGTACGGCCTCCTCAGCGGGCCGTGAGCGCCGCCCGCAGCTGAGCGCCGAGGACGGCTGGCGCACGCACCAACGACGGCCCGTACCAGGTGAGTTGGCGCCCGTCGACCAGCGCGGCGGGCAGCTCCGGGAAGGCCTCGGGCCCGTCCTCGGCCGTGAAGCGGTACGGCTCGTCCGGCAGGACCACCAGGTCCGCCCCGGACTCCCGCAGCGCGTCGAGCGGGACCCGGGGATAGCGCTCGGCGTGCTCGGCGTACACGTTCGCGACCCCGAGCCGGGCCAGGAGATTGCCGGCGAAGGTGCCGCGGCCGAGGACCATCCACGGGCGGCGCCAGATCGGGACGAGGGCGCGGGCGCCGAGCGGTCCGGGCGGTGACCGCCACGCGTCGGCGGCCTCGTCGAGCCAGCCCGGCCGGGCGAGCCCGCACCCCCGCACCAGGACCCGGTCCAGCTCCCGCAGCGCCGACGGCAGGTCGCGGATCTCCGTGACGAGGACGTCGAGCCCGGCGGCGCGCAGCGCGGCGAGGTCCGGAGCGCGGTTCTCCTCCTCGTTGGCGATCACCAGGTCGGGGGCGAGGCGGACGATGCCGGGGACGTCGGGGTTCTTCGTACCGCCGATGCGTACGACGCCCGCCGCGTCCAGGTCCGCCGGGTGACTGCACCAGTCCGTGGCGCCGACGAGCAGGCCGGGCGCGCTGTGGGCCACCGCCTCGGTGAGCGAGGGCACGAGCGAGACGACCCGCCGCGGACTCACTCCGGCTCGGCCTTGATGTGCTCACCCACGGCGACGACCAGGACACGCGTCTCGGGCACCGCGGCCCGCCACCGGTGCCGCACACCGCCGGACAGGAACATCGAGTCACCGCGCGCGAGCCGGTACGCCCGGCCCTCCGCCTCGACCTCTACGGCGCCCTCGGCGACATACATCAGCTCGTCGTTGCGGTGCTGGAACTCGCGGCCCGAGTCGTGGTCGCCGACGAACTCCAGGGCGTGCAGCTGGTGTTGGCCGTGCACGAGGCGGCGCGTGCTCGGCACCGGCTGCTCGGCCTCGGCGCGGACCACCTCGACGGTGCGCTCCGCGTCGGCGGCCGAGAGCAGCTCGACGGCGGTGGTGCCGAGGGCGTCCGCCACGCGCTCGAGGGACGTACGACTGGGGCGGGCCCGCTCGTTCTCGATCTGACTGAGGAAGGGCACCGACAGGCCGCTGCGCCCCGACACGGCGGCGAGCGTCAGGCTCAGTGCGCGGCGGCGGCGCCGGATGGCCACGCCGACCCGCGCGGATTCCTTGTCGTCCATGGTCCGGCCCCCCTCTGTCGCTTCGGTCCGATCGTGTGCTCAGCACCCTACGCAAGCAGCCCGGCCCGCGCCCTGCCAACGGTCCTGCTGCTCCGGGCACCCGTCGCAAACCGGCCGGGCTCGGACCGTACCGGCCGGAGGCGCGGCCCGTACACCGTCTGGTTCACCCTTCCAGTGTGCGCCAGAAGATCAGCCCGCGGACCCCTTCGCTGCGCACGGCCCCGGAACGCCCCGAGGGGTGGGCCTCGCCGCAGGCCGTACGGCCTGGGGAGACCCACCCCTCGGAGGTGGTGCGCGGAACGCGGGTTACTCGATCGGTGCCATCCGGTCGACCATGCCCGGGTGGTCCTTCATCCACGCGGCGACGGCTTCTTCCTCCTCGCCCTTGCCGCGCTTCTTGATCACGTTCTCCAGGCTCGCGAGCTCTTCCTCGCTCATCTTGAAGTTCTTCAGCCACTTGGAGAGCTGCGGGTACTGCTTCGGGAAGTTCTTGTTGGCGATGTTGTAGAGCTTGTCGCCCTCGCCGAACAGGCCCTTGCCGTCCTTGAGCTTGGTCAGCTCGTACTCGCTGTACGCCCAGTGCGGCGTCCACAGCAGGACGGCGACCGGCTCCTTCTTGGCGTACGACCGCTTGAGCTCGGCCAGCATCGCCGGGGTGGAGCCCTCGACGAGCTCGTACTCCTTGTCGAGGCCGTAGCCCGGAAGGATCTTGTCCTTCATCTTGGTCATGATCCCGGCACCCGGCTCGATGCCGATGATCTTGCCGTTGAACTCACCGGAGCGGCCCTTGAGGTCCTCGATGGACTTCACGCCCTTGACGTACGAGGGGACCGCGATCTCCAGGGAGGTCGGGCTGTACCACGAGCCGAGCTTGGTCAGGTCGTTCTTGTGCTTGTCCCAGTACTGCTTCTGCGTGGTCGGCAGCCAGGCGTCGAAGTTGACGTCCAGAGAGCCCTGGGACAGTCCGGCGAAGACCGGGCCGACGTCGGACTGCTTCAGGTTCAGCGTGTAGCCGCGCTTCTCCAGGACGTTCTTCCAGAGGTACGTGACGGCGACGTCCTCGTCCCACGGGAACCAGGCCACGTTGACCGGGCGTGCGGCCTCGCCCTTGCCGCCCTCGGTGGGCGCCTTCTTCTGGACGGGGGCGAGCTTGTCGACCAGACCCGGGTTCTTCTTCAGCCAGGCGCGGACGGCGTCCTGCTGCTTGCCCTTGCCGGTCTTGTTGATCTCCGACTCGAGGCTGGTGAGCTGCTTCTCGGTGAGCTTGAAGTCCTTCATCCACTTGGCGAGTTCGGGGTTCTCCTTCGAGAAGCCCTTGCGCGCCACGGTGTGCACCTGGTCGCCCTCGCCCCAGGCACCCTTCGGGTCCTTGAGCTTCTTCAGGTCGAAGTCGCTGTACGCCCAGTGCGGCGACCACAGCGTGGTGACGATGGGCTCCTTCTTGGCGTACGCGCGCTTCAGCTCGGCCAGCATCGCGGGCGTCGAGCCGTCGACGACCTCGAACTCGGCTTCAAGGCCGTACTCCTTGAGCACCTTGTCCTTGAGGAGCTTCATCATGCCGGCGCTGGGCTCGATGCCGATGATCTTGCCCTTGAACTTCTTGCCCTGGCCCTTGAGGTCCGCGAGCGAATCGATGCCCTTCATGTACGAGGGCACGGTGAGCTCCAGGGAGGTCGGGCCGTACCAGTCGCCCATGTCCTCCAGCTTGGAGCCGTACTTCTTCCAGTACTCCGCGTGCGTGGTGGGCAGCCAGGCGTCGGTCTGGAAGTCCAGCTGGCCCTGCGCGAGCGAGGTGTAGAGCGGCCCGGCCTCGAGCTGCTTGACCTCGGGCTTGAAGCCGCGCTGCTCCAGGATCTCCTTCCAGAGGAAGGTGGAGGCGACGCCCTCGTCCCACGGGATGTAGCCCATGGAGATCTTCTTGCCCTGGCCGACGTTGGTGCCGTCGCCGGCCGCCTCGGTGTCGGCCTTGCCCATGAAGTTCAGGCCGCCCGCCACGAGGGCGAGGATCACAACGCCGACGACCGCGAACGCGGGGCGCGGGCGGTAGCTCCAGATCTTCAGGCCCTGCGCGGCGCGCGCCTTGGCGGCGGCGCGACGGCCGAGCGGGGAGACCTGGCTGCCGAGCGAACCGGTCATGCGGTCGAGGTAGATGGCGAGGATGACGATGGAGAAACCGGCCTCGGCGCCGAGACCGACGTCGAGCTGGCCGATGGACTGGTTGACGTCACCGCCGAGACCGCCGGTGCCGACCATGCCCGCGATCGCGGCCATGGACAGGCCCAGCATGATGACCTGGTTGACGCCCGCCATGATCGTCGGCAGGGCCAGCGGGAGCTGGACGCGGAGCAGCGTGTTGCGCGGCGTGGTGCCGAACGCCTCGGCCGCCTCGACCAGTTCCTTGTCGACCTGGCGGATGCCCAGCTCCGTCATGCGGACGCCGGGGGCCAGGGCGAAGATCAGGGTCGCGATGATGCCCGCGGAGGCGCCCATGCCGAAGAACAGGATGGCCGGGATCAGGTAGATCATCGCGGGCAGCGTCTGCATGAAGTCCAGGACGGGCCGGACGATGCCGCTGACGGTGCTGGAGCGCGCCGCCCAGATGCCGAGCGGCACCGAGAGGATGAGCGCGACGATCGTGGCGACGAGCACCAGGGACAACGTGATCATCGCGTTGTCCCAGAGTTCCATCGAGATGATCAGCCCGAAGCCCGCGAGCGTGAGCACACCGGCGAGCAGCCCGCGCAGCCAGAACGCGACCACGGCGAAGATGCCGACGAGCAGCAGCGGCTCGGGGGCGGACAGGACGGCCATGATGCCGTCGTAGAGGCCCGTGACGACCGCCTTGACGGCGTCGAACAGCCAGTTCATGTGGTCGAGGAGCCAGGTGACTCCGCTGTTGACCCAGTCTCCGAGGGGGACCCTAGGCATGCGCGGACACCTCCTCGGCCTCGTCGGCCTCGCCTTCGTCGGGCTTCACGTCCTCGACGGGCTCGGCGTCATCGGCCTTGTCGGCCTTGTCGGCCTGCTTGGTCAGCGTCGGCGCCTCGTTCCGCTGCTGCGGTACGGCGGCCTCGGCCGAGCTCTCCTCGCCGAGCGCGGCGAGCAGGCGCGTACGCGAGACCTGGCCGACGAGCTCGCCCGCGGCGTCGGCCACGGCGACGGGGGCGTCGGTGGTGGCGCACAGCGCGAACAGCTCGACCAGCGGGGTGTCCTCGGTGACCGTCGCGGGCGCGGCGGCGCGCACGGCGTCGACTGCACCGTCGACCGGCTCCATGACGGCACCGGCGGTGAGCACGCGCGAGCGGTCCACGTCCTGGATGAAGGACGCGACGTAGTCGTTGGCGGGCCGCACGAGGATGTCCTCGGAAGAGCCGATCTGCACGATCCGGCCGTCCCGCATGACCGCGATCTGGTCGCCCAGACGCATGGCCTCGTTGAGGTCGTGGGTGATGAAGACGATGGTCTTCTTCAGGGTCTTCTGCAGCTCCAGGAGCTGGTCCTGCATATCGCGCCGGATCAGCGGGTCGAGCGCGCTGAACGACTCGTCCATGAGCAGCAGATCGGCGTCCGTGGCGAGCGCGCGGGCCAGGCCGACGCGCTGCTGCATACCGCCGGACAGCTCGTCGGGCCAGGACTTCTCCCAGCCCTCCAGGCCGCAGAGGCGCAGCGCCTCGGTGGCGCGCTTCTCGCGCTCGCTCCGGCTCACGCCCTGCACCTCGAGGCCGTAACCGGCGTTCTCCAGGACGCTGCGGTGCGGGAAGAGGGCGAAGTGCTGGAAGACCATGCTGATCTTCGTCGAGCGCACCTCGCGCAGCTTGCGCGGAGTGAGGTGCGTGATGTCCTCACCGTCGAAGAGCACCCGGCCCGCGGTCGGCTCGAGCAGTCCGTTGAGCATGCGCAGCAACGTGGACTTGCCGGATCCGGACAGACCCATGACGACGAATATCTGGCCCGGCTCAACGGTGAACGAGGAGTCGATCACCGCCGCGGTGGTGCCTTCGGAGCGGAGCTCGTCGCGGTCGGCGCCGCTCTCGAGCCTGCGGACCGCGTCGTCGGGTCGTCTGCCGAACACCTTGTAGAGGTGCTCGGCCTGCAGCCTGGACATAAAGCCTCTCGGTTCGTACGTGAGACGGCCCGCCTCCCCCGCCGGCGGGCCGTGGAGCGGCGCGGAATCCTCCCGCTCACCGTTTCAAACGGACTAGTTGAATCCGTCAATCGGTTCGCTCCGGCTGCCCGCCTGCCCTGGCCAAGTGGCTTGAAACGCAAGAGTGTTCCAGCTCACAGGGCAGGGCGTTCACATTCCGTTTACGCGTACGACCGCACACGGTGCGTGATCGTTTCCGGGTGCCGCGGTCGGCGCCGGTGCGCTGTCAGTGGGGTGCGGCATGATGCCCGTGTGACGCAGCAAACACAACGGCTCATGCTCCTCGACACCGCTTCCCTGTACTTCCGGGCGTACTTCGGCGTCCCGGAATCCGTGCGGGCCCCGGACGGCACGCCGGTCAACGCCGTGCGCGGGCTGCTCGAGTTCATCACGCGCCTGGTCCTCGACCACCATCCGGACGAGCTGGTGGCCTGCATGGACGCGGACTGGCGCCCGCAGTGGCGGGTGGACCTCATCCCCTCGTACAAGGCGCATCGCGTCGCCGAGGAGGTGCAGGGCGGCGCGGACGAAGAGGAGATCCCCGACACCCTGTCCCCGCAGGTCCCGATCATCGAGGACGTCCTGGACGCCCTCGGCATCGCCCGCATCGGCGCGGCAGGGTACGAGGCGGACGACGTGATCGGCACGCTCGCCGCCCGCGCCACCGGCCCGGTCGACATCGTCACCGGCGACCGCGACCTCTACCAGCTCGTGGACGACAAGCGCGAGATCCGCGTCCTGTACCCCCTCAAGGGCGTCGGCACCCTCCAGGTCACCGACGAGGCGTGGCTGCGCGAGAAGTACGCGGTGGACGGCCCCGGCTATGTCGACCTGGCGCTGCTGCGCGGCGACCCCAGCGACGGACTGCCCGGCGTGCCCGGCATCGGCGAGAAGACCGCGGCCAAGCTGATCGCCGAGTTCGGCGACCTCGGCGCGATCATGGCCGCCGTCGACGACCCGAAGTCGAAGCTCACGCCCTCGCAGCGCAAGCGCCTGGACGAGTCCCGTCCGTATGTCGCGGTGGCGCCGAAGGTCGTCCGCGTCGCCACGGACGTCCCCGTCCCCGATGTCCCGCTCGCCCTCCCCCGCGAGCCGCGCGACCCGGCGGCGCTCGACGAACTCGCCACCCGCTGGGGCCTGACCGGCCGCGTGAAGCGGCTGCTCTCCATTCTCGAAGGGTGAGCGGTCTCGAACGGTGAGCACTCTCGAACGGTGAAGTGTTAACTTAGGCTTACCTAAGCAATTCACTGGTCAGGGAGGCCTCCGTGGCAGAACGTCCGGCCCGCAAAGCGCAGACGGCCCATCTCGCGGAGGTGCTCCGCTCGGAGCGGCTCACCCCGCACATGCAGCGGGTGGTGCTCGGCGGCCCCGGGCTCGACCAGTTCGAGGCGGGCACGCACTCCGACCACTACATCAAGCTGCTGTTCCCGGCCGCGGGCGTGAGCTACCCCGAGCCGTTCGACATCCAGCAGATCCGCGCGGACTTCCCGCGCGACCAGTGGCCGGTGACGCGGACGTACACGGTGCGCGCCTGGGACCCCGAACTCCGCGAGCTGACCGTGGACTTCGTGGTCCACGGCGACGAGGGCCTGGCCGGACCGTGGTCCACCGCCGTGCGCCCCGGCGAGCAGCTGCGCTTCCTCGGCCCCGGCGGTGGGTACGCACCGGACGCCGCGGCGGACTGGCACCTCCTCGCCGGTGACGAGAGCGCCCTGCCCGCGATCGCCGCGTCCCTGGAGCAGATGCCGGCGGGCGCGCCGGTGCACGCCTTCGTGGAGGTCTCGGGCCCGGAGGAGGAGCAGTACGTCGCCTCCTCCCCCGTCGGCAGCCGGATCACCTGGCTGCACCGCGGCTCCGGCCCGGTCGGCGAGGCCCTCGTCGCGGCGGTCCGCGACCTCCCCTTCCCGCCCGGCGACGTCCAGGCCTTCGTCCACGGCGAGGCCGGCTTCGTGAAGGAGCTCCGCCGCCATCTCCGCCTGGACCGCGAGATCCCCCGCGAGCGCCTCTCCATCTCCGGCTACTGGCGCCTCGGCCACAACGAAGAAGGCTGGCAGTCCGCCAAGCGCGAGTGGAACGCCCAGGTGGAGGCGGAACAGGAGTCGCCGGTCGGCGCGAACGCGGCCTGAGCCACCCCGGGGCCGGGGCGGGGGCGGCCAATCCAGCCCGTCCGGCGCCTGAGGACGAGCCGGCAGGGCGATCGGCGAGGTCCGAGTCGACGGTGCCGACCCGTCTGCGGCAAGCTCCCTCCGCGAGGACCGCCCCCGCGAGGGCCCGTACCCTTGCCCCCGTGCCCCGACGCAAGCCGCACGTTCCGCCCTCGCCCCTCGCCCAGCGTGACGGGATCGACGCGGTACACCTGAAGCTCCCGCCCGACGGAGGCTGGGAGACCGTGCGGGACTACCTCGTGGAGCGGCTTCCCGTGGGCCCGGACGTCGTGGACGCACTGCTCGCCGCCGGTGAAGTGGCGGCCGTGGACGGCCCGTTGAGCGGCGACAGCCCATATGTCCCCGGTGCGCACGTCTGGTTCCACCGCCCGCTCGCCCCCGAGCCCCGCGTGCCGTTCGCGCCGCGCGTGCTGTACCGCGACGCGCATCTGCTCGTCGTCGACAAGCCGCACTTCCTCGCCACCACCCCGCGCGGCAGCCACATCACCGAGACCGCCCTGGCCCGGCTGCGCCGCGAGCTCGACCTGCCCCGGCTCTCCCCGGCCCACCGCCTGGACCGACTCACCGCCGGCCTGGTCCTGTTCACCCTGCGCCCCGCCGAACGCGGCGCGTACCAGCGGCTGTTCTCCGAGAAGCGGGTCCACAAGGAGTACGAGGCGATCGCCCCGTACAACCCGGAGCTCGACCTGCCGCGCACAGTGCGCAGCCGGATCGTGAAGGAGCGCGGGATCATCGCCGCGTACGAGGTGCCGGGCGAGCCCAACAGCGAGAGCCGCGTCGAGCTCCTCGACCACCGCGCGCACGGCCCGGGCGCCCCGCTCGCCCGCTACCGGCTGCTCCCCCGCACCGGCCGCACCCACCAGCTGCGGGTGCACATGAACGCGCTCGGCGTGCCGATCCTCGGCGATCCGGTGTACCCGGTCGTCGCCGACCCCGCGCCCGATGACTACTCCCGGCCGCTCCAACTCCTCGCCCGTACGCTGGAGTTCACCGACCCGCTGACCGGCCGCGCGCACCGCTTCGAGAGCGAGCGCACCCTGCGGGCGTGGACGGACCACGAGGGCTGGGCCGGGGGCGCCACGCACTGAGCGCGAGCCGCCCCCGCCGACCGGTGGACCGGGCTCACCCCACCGACGAGTACGCCACAACCCCCCGAAGCAGCGCGTCCACCGCCTTGCGGGCGTTCTTGCCGACGGTGCTGCCGTCCTTCGGCGCGGCCGCCGCGATCTGCCCGAGTACGTCGATGACCTGCTTGCACCAGCGCACGAAGTCGCCCGCGGGCATCTCGGCCTCGCGCAGCACCTCGTCCAGGCCCTTGTCGGACGCCCACATGTACGCCGCCCAGGCGAAGCCGAGGTCGGGCTCGCGCTGGCCGACGCCCTCGGCCTGGCTGATGCGGAAATCCTCCTCCAGGGCGTCGAGCCGGCCCCAGATCCGCACCATCTCGCCGAGCGCCACCTTGGCCGGCTCGGCGGGCAGCTTGGGCGCGAGCGCATCGTCGGCGGCACGGGCCTCGTACACCAACGCCGAGACGCAGGCGGCGAGTTCGGCCGGGTTGAGGCCCTCCCAGACGTCGGCGCGCAGGCACTCGGAGGCGAGCAGGTCCAGCTCGCCGTAGAGCCGGCCGAGGCGGCGGCCGTCGTCGGTGACCTCGTCCCCGCGCAGGTAGTCGAGCTCGGTGAGGAGGGCGACGATGCGGTCGAAGGTGCGCGCGATGGTGTTCGTGCGCCCCTCGATGCGGCGCTCCAGCTGCCGGGTGTCGCGCTTGAGCCGGTGGTACCGCTCGGCCCAGCGGGCGTGGTCCTCCCGTTCGTCGCAGCCGTGGCAGGGGTGGGCGCGCAGCGCGGCCCGCAGCCGGGCGATCTCGCGGTCGTCCGCGGCGGCCGAGCGGCCCTTGCGGTGCTTCTCCGGCCGGACGTGCCCGGCCTTGGTGCGCAGCGCGGAGGCCAGGTCCCGACGGGACTGCGGCGAGCGGGGGTTGAACGACTTGGGGATCCGCATCCGGTCGAGCGCCTCGACCGGAACCGGGAAGTCCATCGACGCGAGCCGCTTGACCTGCCGCTCGGCGGTGAGGACCAGCGGCCGCGGCCCGTCGTGGTTCTCGAAGCCGCGGTGGCCGTTGGACCGCCCGGCCGCGAGCCCGGGGTCGAGCACGAGGGCGAGGCCCGCGAACTTGCCGGTGGGGACATGGATCACATCGCCCGGCTTGAGCTTCTCCAGGGCGGCGGCCGCGGCCACCCGGCGTTGCACGGCGCCCTGTTTGGCCAGCTCGGTCTCGCGGTCCTTCAGGTCGCGGCGCAGCCGCGCGTACTCCTCGAAGTCGCCCAAGTGGCAGGTCATGGAGGCCTGGTAGCCCTCAAGGCCCTCTTCGTTGCGCTGCACCTGGCGGGAGATGCCGACGACCGAGCGGTCCGCCTGGAACTGCGCGAAGGAGGTTTCGAGCAGCTCGCGCGAGCGGTGCCGGCCGAACTGGTGGACCAGGTTCACCGCCATGTTGTACGACGGCTTGAAGCTGGAGCGCAGCGGATACGTACGCGTGCCGGCGAGGCCCGCGAGGTGGTCGGGGTTCATGCCGCGCTGCCAGAGCACGACGGCGTGGCCCTCGATGTCGATGCCGCGGCGGCCCGCGCGGCCGGTCAACTGCGTGTACTCACCGGGGGTGATGTCGGCGTGCTGCTCGCCGTTCCACTTGACCAGCTTCTCCAACACCACGGAGCGCGCGGGCATGTTGATGCCCAGCGCGAGGGTCTCGGTGGCGAACACGGCCTTCACCAAGCCGCGCACGAACAGCTCCTCGACGACCTCCTTGAACGTCGGCAGCATGCCCGCGTGGTGGGCGGCGATGCCTCGCTCCAGGGCCTCCAGCCACTCGAAGTAGCCGAGGACGTGCAGGTCTTCGTCGGGGATGGAGGCCGTGCGCTCCTCGACGATCTCGCGGACCTTCTGGCGGCCCTCCTCGTCGTTGAGCCTGAGGCCCGCGTACAGGCACTGCTGGACGGCGGCCTCGCAGGCCGCGCGGCTGAAGATGAACGTGATGGCCGGGAGCAGGCCCTCGGAGTCCAGCCTGTCGATGACTTCGGGGCGGCCGGGCGTCCAGATCCGGGACCTGGAGCGCCGCTCCCGCTCACGGTCGGCCTCCCGGATCCGCTTGCCCTTGCGGCGGTCCCTGCCGTACGAGGGTCTGCTGTCCTCGAGGCGGGCCATCCGCGTGAGGTCCGGGTTGACGGCGCGCTTGCCGGACTCCTGCGACTCCTCGAAGAGGTCGTACATCCGCCGTCCGGCGAGCACGTGCTGGAAGAGCGGCACGGGCCGGTGCTCGGAGACGATCACCTCGGTGTCGCCGCGGACGGTGTCCAGCCAGTCCCCGAACTCCTCGGCGTTGGAGACCGTGGCCGAGAGGGAGACCAGCGTCACCGACTCGGGGAGGTGGATGATCACTTCCTCCCATACGGCGCCGCGGAAGCGGTCGGACAGATAGTGCACCTCGTCCATCACCACGTACCCGAGGCCGCGCAGGGCCTGGGAGCCCGCGTACAGCATGTTCCGCAGGACCTCGGTGGTCATGACCACGATCGGGGCGTCGGCGTTGACGCTGTTGTCGCCGGTGAGCAGGCCGACCTTGTCCTGGCCGTAACGGCGGGCCAGATCGGCGTACTTCTGGTTGGAGAGGGCTTTGATGGGCGTGGTGTAGAAGCACTTCTTGCCCTGTCTCAGGGCGAGGTGGACGGCGAACTCGCCGACGATCGTCTTGCCCGAGCCCGTGGGCGCCGCGACGAGCACGCCCTTGCCCGCTTCGAGCGCCTGGCAGGCCTCGATCTGGAAGGGGTCGAGCCCGAAGTCGTACATCTCGCGGAAGGATGCGAGTGCGGTGGCCTGCTCGACAGCCCGCTTGCGTGCTGCCGCGTACCGCTCGGCCGGTGAGAGGTCCTCTGTCATCTTGTCTTCGAGCCTACCCGCCCCCACTGACAGCGTCGCGATCTTTGTTCAGGGTGCAGGTTTTCGACCGCCGCCCTTGCGGGGAGCGGGCCACGGGGGCCTCAGGGAGCGAGGACGCGGACGGCTCCGGGCACGCACCGCGCGGTCAGCGGCAGCGGACCGAGCGGCTCCCCGTCGGCGTATCCGGTGATGTCCGGCGCCTCGATGCTGATCTTGGCGGCCCGGTGCACGGTGACCTTCGGGTGGTCGAGGTGGGTGCCCCGGTAGACGCGCGGGAAGACCCGCAGCAGCGTGGTGCGTGAGCAGTCGCCGACGACGGTGATGTCGAAGAGCCCGTCGTCGAGCACGGCCCCGGCGCAGATCCGCATGCCGCCCCCGTACGAGCTGCCGTTGCCGACGGCGACGAGGGTGGCGTCGACTTCGAGGACGGGCCCGTCGTCGAGCCGGATGCGGTACGGGACGGGCCGGAACGCGGCGAGTTCGGCGACCATCGCGAGGTCGTACTTGAAGCGTCCGGCGGGCCATCGCATGCGGTTGCCGCGGTCGTTGACGCGCGAGTCGAAGCCGGAGGCGAGCACGGTGCCGAACCAGCGTCCGTCGGCCCGCTCCCCGTCGACCCGGCCGAGGTCGACGTCCCGGATGCGCGCGCTCTTCAGGGCCTCGGCGGCGAGCTTCCCGGCGGCCGCGGGGTCGCGTATGGGAAGGCCGAGGGCGCGGGCGAAGTCGTTGCCGGTGCCGACGGCGATCACGCCGAGCGGGGTGCGGGTTTCGGCGACGGCCTGCAGGGCGAGGCCCGCCATGCCGTCGCCGCCGACCGCGATGAGGGCGCCGGTGCCTGCGTCGACGGCTTCGCGGGCGCGCCGCAGGGCGTCATCGGGGCCGTTGCCGACGAGGGTGCGTACGGAGAATCCGGCGGCCCGGAGCGCGGCAGCGGCCGGCTGCGCGGCGTGCGCGCCCCGGCCGCGTCCTGCGGTGGGATTGACGAAGAGTGTGATCTCGCTGGTCACTGCGGGCCCCTCGGGACGGTGTGGGGGCAGGACCCTACAAGATCAGGTGACGTCGTCGAAACCGTTCGCCCTGCGGTCGTTGGAGTCGGTGCTCGCCTGCTCGGGCAGGGCGCGCGCGGCCGGCACGGACTCGATGTCGCCGACGGCCTCGGGGGTGAGGTCGAGGTCGGAGGCCTCGTCGTCGGAGAGGGCGGCGTCGGGGTTGTTGCGGGCTCGGCGCTTGTCGTTGAGGAGGGAGATTCCGACGGCCGCGAAGAACAGCACGATGATGGGCCCGGAGAGGGCGATCATGCCGACCGGGTCGGTGGTCGGGGTCGCGACGGCGCCGAAGACGAAGACACCCATGATGACGCCGCGCCACCATCCGGCCATGCGGCGCCCGGTGACCATGCCCGTCAGGTTCAGCATGATCAGCAGCAGCGGCAGCTCGAAGGCGAGACCGAAGACGAGCACCATGCGGACGGTGAAGTCAAGGACGTCGTCCAGCGCGAGGATGTTCGCTGAACCCTCGGGCGTGATGCCGAGCAGCACCTTCATGCTCACCGGCAGGACGATGTACGCGAGGTAGGCGCCGGCTGCGAAGAGCGGTACGGCGGCGGCCACGAAGGTGTACGTGTACTTCTTCTCGCTCTTGTGCAGACCGGGTGCGACGAAGGCCCACAATTGGTACAGCCAGACCGGGCTCGCGACGATCACACCGGCCATGAGGCTGACCTTCACCGTGGTGGTGAACGGCGAGAGCAGCGTATTGAATGAGACCACCGCGCAGTTGCCGCCGGTGGACTCGCCCAGGCCCCCCTTGCAGCTGGGCACCGGCTCGGTGAGGAACGCCATGAGTTCCCCGCTGTAGAACGCGGCCACGGCCGTGACTACGACGATGGCGAGAATTCCCTTGGTGAGCCGGTTGCGGAGCTCACGCAAATGCTCCGCGAGGGGCATCCGCCCCTCGGGGTCCTTCTCCTGTTGGCGGGCAGACTTGAGCAACCCACGTCCTCATCTCGTGCGGCAGGCCTGCTCCGGCCTGCTCCGGATCAGCGCTGCGTCGTACGGTCGGACGGCTCGTTCACCGGGCGCGCGCTGTTCACGTCGCCGGGAGCGGCCTGGATCGTACGCGGAGCGGACTGGTCCGTGCCCGGGTTGGGCGGGTCTGCGGGAGCGCTCTGCTTCTCGTCGCTCTTCATCGCCTTGGCCTCGCTCTTGAGGATGCGGGCCGACTTGCCAAGGGAACGGGCCATGTCGGGCAGCTTCTTCGCACCGAAAAGAAGGACGATGACGAGGATGATCAGAATGATCTCGGTGGGGCCGAGCCTACCCATAGCGTTTACCTTCTTCACCGAGGCGACAGGATCAGATGCTCGGTGGGCTGGACAGGCATCCGACCACCGCGCTTCACTGCGATCGTAACCCCCTGGAGTAAACGCAGGGCAATCCCCTTGCGTACTCCTGGTTGGCGCCACCGCCTTGCCGTCGGGCCCCTCGTTCGCTCGGCGCCCGCGCCGTGAACCCGCCTCCGAGAGGTGAGCCCTAGAGAGTCTCTCGCCCCGTCCGCGCCACGTCCGTGGCTGCCCGCTCCAGGTCCTCCGCGGCGCGGTTGATCTTCCCTGCGGTGTCGGCGACTTGGGCACCGAGGCGTCTGACCTCCAGGAAGACGCGTACGGCGAGAACACCGAGGACGGCGAGCCCGCAGAACCCCAGGGCGATCGCGATCATGGGCCAGAACATGCGCGCCACCCTAGACCGTGGAGTGCAGCCGCAGGGTCCGCACCCCACCGCGCGTAAGGAGTTCGACGATCCGCTCACCTGCGGGCTTGCGGACGGAGGCGTCGCACTCGGGACAGATGAAGGAGTAGAAGGTCGTACGGCGGCTGGCGCCGATGGCCAACCTGATGGCACCGGCGGCGAGTTGGAAGCGGGCCCGGCAGTCGGGGCAGGCGGCCTTGAACCGCGTGGGGCCGGGCCGGCGCGGGACGACGGGCTCGGAGTGACCCTCTGTAGGGCACTGCGTACGCTCCACACTCACGGCGCCGAGCGCGGATCTCGGAGACGTATCAGCCATGGTCGACCTGTCGTCCGGCACGCTCAGACCCCCTGCCCGCCGGAGGCCTCGTACGCGGCCAGCGCCTCCGCCGCCGCGCTGCGCGCGCTCTGCGCCAGGTCCTCGGGCGCGGTGATCCGCCCGTCCGGGCCGAGCCGCAGGGCCAGCCTGCGCAGCGACGTCGGGTCGGGGGTGCGCAGGGTGATCCGCAATCCGCCGTCGGGCAGTTCCTCGGCGCTGTCGTGCGGGTAGTACTCGGCGACCCAGCGCCCGCCGGGCCCGACCTCGACGACCACCTCCGGATCGTCGGCGGACGGCTGCACCAGCGCCTCGGACAGATCGCGCAGCTCCAGCTCGGGCGGCGCCGCCGGCTCGTCCAGGATGCGGATCTCCGCGACCCGGTCGAGGCGGAAGGTGCGCCGCGCCTCGGAGCGGTAGCACCACGCCTCCATGTACGTGTGGCCGAGCGCGAACAGCCGGATCGGGTCGACCTCGCGCTCGGTCAGCTCGTCGCGCGCGGGCGAGTAGTAGCGCACCCAGAGGCGGCGCCGCTCGGAGATCGCCCGGTCCACCTCGGCGAAGACCCCGCCCTCGGACTCGAAGGTGACCGACAGCCGGTCGCTCGCCCCGGCCGTCTCCCCCGCCGCCGCCTCCAGCTTGGCGGTGGCGCGCAGCAGCGCCTCCCGGTCGCCCTCGCGCAGCCCCGGCAGCGTGGCCACCGCACGCGCGGCGACGAGCAGCGCGGTCGCCTCGTCCGCGGCGAGCCGCAGCGGAGCCGCCGCCTCCGCGGACAGGGCGGCCGGATTGTGCCACCAGATCCGCTCACCGTCGGTGTCGATGTCGAGCAGGTCACCGCCCCGGAAGCTGGTCCCACACAGCGGCAGCACGTCCAGGTCGGAGATCAGCTCGTCCTCGCTGATGCCGAACGCCCGCGCCACATCGGCGATACGAGCACCGGGGCGCTCGCGCAGATAGGTCACCAGGGACAGCATCCTGCGGGTCTGGTCGATCGCGTTCGCGGCCATGATCTGTCCGTCTCCCCCTCAGCCCTTGGCCACGGCACGCAGCCGGTCCACGACGTCCGCCCGCAGCTCGGCGGGTTCGAGCACCACCACGTCGGGCCCGAACTCGACGAGCCAGGCATCCATGCCGTGCCCGTACGGAATCTCCAACTCGTCCCAGCCGTCGCCCAGTTCACGTACCGACGTGGCCTTGGCGCGCAGCGGATAGCCCGCCCCGGCACGCAGCCTGAGCTTCGCCGAGCGGTCGGCGATCTCCCCGGCCCAGCTCGCCACGGTCTCCCGTACGGTCACGACATCGGGGACCTCGGCGGTGAACTTCCCGGCGCGCGAACGGACTTTGCCGGTGATCCGGGAGAGTCGGAACAGCCGCTCGGCACCCCGGTCGCGGTCCCAGCCGGCCAGGTACCAGTGGCCGCGCCAGCACTCCAGGGCCCACGGCTCCACATGCCGGGCCTCGGGGCGGGCCGCGGTGGCCTTGCGGTAGTCGAAGACGACGGGACGGCGGTCGCGGCAGGCCAGCATCAGCGGTTCGAACGCCGCCTCGTGCACGGGGATCCGCGGTTCGAGCGCACTGTGCGGCTCGTACGGATCGACCTCCTCCGGAAGTCCGGCGGCGCGCAGCTTCTGCAGGGCACCGCTCGCGGCACCGGCGAGGCGGGCCTGCTGCCAGACCTTCGCGGCGAGGCCCAGCGCGGCGGCCTCCTCGGCATCGAGAGTGACGGGCGGGAGGCGGTTGCTGTCGCGGCGGGCGAGGTAGCCCACGTCGCCGTCGATGTTCTCGACGGTCTCGATGACCAGGCCGAGTTCCCGCAGGTCGTCCTTGTCCCGCTCGAACATCCGGTTGAAGGAGTCGTCGGAACCCGCCTCGAGGTACGCCTCGATGGAGCCGCGCAACTCACGCTTGCTCAGCGGCCGCCGGGTCCCCAGGAGGCACAGCGCGAGATTCATCAGCCGCTCTGCCTTGGCAATCGCCATCGACGCCCTCTCCCACCTGCCACGCACGCTGTTCTACGACGCTCGACCGTACCGCTACGGAGGGTCGTGGCAAAGCCGAGGGCCCCATGCCAGGAGGCATGGGGCCCTCGGGCGGAACCCGGATCAGACCGCGACCAGGTCGCAGACGAAGATCAGCGTCTCGCCGGGAGCGATCCGGCCGCCGCCCGCGCCCCGGTCCCCGTACGCCAGGTGCGGCGGGATGACCAGCTGACGGCGACCGCCGACCTTCATGCCCTGCACACCCTGGTCCCAGCCGGCGATGACCTGGCCGGCACCGAGCTGGAACGCGAGCGGGGTGCCGCGGTTCCAGCTCGCGTCGAACTCCTCACCGCTGGAGAAGGAGACGCCGACGTAGTGGACCTGGACGGTGTCGCCCGCCTTGGCCTGAGGGCCGTCGCCCTCCCAGATGTCCTTGATCTCCAGGTCCGCCGGGGGCTCGCCGCCGGGGAAGTCGACCTCGGGCTTGTCGATGCTCACGTGTATTGCTCCTGCTTCTTCGAATGTGCAGCGAGGACAGTCTTACATTTCCTCAAGGCCGGCCGGACTCACATCTTCGCGATGATGTCGACCGAGAAGACCAGCGTCGACTTGGCGGGAATGCCCTGCTTCTTCTCGTCGCCGTACCCCAGGTCCGGCGGCACCACGATCAGCACCCGGCTGCCGACCTTCTTGCCCGTCAGCCCCTGCGACCAGCCCTTGACGACCCCCGCCAGCTGGAACTGCGCGAGCTGCGAGCGCTTGTACGTGGAGTCGAACTCCTTGCCGCCGTCCCACAGCACGCCCTTGTACTGCACCAGCACGGTGTCCGAGGCCTTCAGCGCCTCGCCGTCGCCCTCGATCACATAGTTCGACACCAGCTTCTTCGGGGCGTCCTTCTTCGGCACGTCGAGGGACGGCGCCTTGCCGTCGGTGTTCATGCCCACCTTCGGCAGGTCGATGTTGTCCTGCGCGACGTCCTTGCCCTTCGCGGACGCCTTGGCGTTGAAGGTGCCCACGATGTCCACGACGAAGACCAGCGTGTCCGTACCCTTGATGCCCGCCTGCGGCTGGCCCTGCTCGCCGTACCCGAGCGCCGGCGGAATGCCCAGCTCGACGCGGCTGCCCACCTTCTTGCCGACCAGACCCTGGTCCCAGCCCGGAATGACCTGGCCGACACCGATCGGGAAGATCGCCGGCGTACCGCGGTCGTAGGAGTTGTCGAAGACCTTCGCCGACGTCCAGATCTGCCCCAGATAGTCGGCCTGCAGATAGTCACCCTTGGCGACCTTCGCGTCCTTGCCCTCGATCAGCACCTTCACCGCGAGGTTCTTCGACGGATCGCCGGAACCCTTCGCGACCGTCGGCTTCGTACCGAACTTGTCGCCCTTGGTGATCTGGGGCAGCGGCCCGTCCACGATCTTCGCGGCGGCGTCCGCCGAGTTGGAAGCGCCGTCCGTGGCCTTGGACTTGGACTTGTCGGCCTTGTCGTCGCCGCAGCCGGCGAGCGTCAACAGTCCGGCGGGAACGGCGAGAAGCAGCGAGCGTCGGCGCACTGGGGGCCTCATCATCGATAGATCTTGTGTGGGGTGCGCGCAACTCTACGACGTGAGAAGGGCGCCGTACGAGAAACGTACGGCGCCCCGCGTTGCGTTCCCGGCCCAACCAGCCTGGAAACAGCGGCGATTCATCCCATACCGGCGATCACCTTTCCGGCGATCACATTCCGGCGATCAGCTTCTCCACCCGGTCGTCCACCGAACGGAACGGGTCCTTGCACAACACCGTGCGCTGCGCCTGGTCGTTGAGCTTCAGATGCACCCAGTCCACCGTGAAGTCCCGCCGCTGCTCCTGCGCCCGGCGAATGAAATCACCGCGCAGCCGCGCCCTGGTGGTCTGCGGAGGCACCGACTTGCCCTCGAAGATCTTCAAGTCGTTGCAGATACGCGCCGCTTGACCCTTCTTCTCCAGCAGGTAGTACAACCCACGACGCCGGTGGATGTCGTGGTACGCGAGGTCTATCTGCGCGACCCGCGGATGCGACATGGTCATGTTGTGCTTGGCGCGGTACCGCTCGATGAGCTTGTACTTCATGACCCAGTCGATCTCGGTGTCGATCTTGTCCAGGTCCTCCTGCTCGATCGCGTCGAGCGTACGGCCCCACAGCTCCAGGACCCGCTCCACGGTGCCCGTACGAATACCGCGGCGCTCGCAGAAGTCCACGGCCTTCTCGTAGTACTCGCGCTGCACTTCAAGGGCCGAGGCCTCCCGGCCGCTGGCCAGGCGCACCTTGCGGCGCCCCGTGGTGTCGTGGCTGACCTCGCGGATGGCCCGGATCGGGTTCTCCAGGGTCAGGTCCCGCATCACCGTGCCCGCCTCGATCATGCGGAGCACCAGGTCGGTCGCGCCGACCTTCAACAGCATCGTCGTCTCCGACATGTTGGAGTCGCCGACGATGACATGCAGGCGCCGATAGCGCTCGGCGTCCGCGTGCGGCTCGTCCCTGGTGTTGATGATCGGGCGGGAACGCGTCGTCGCGGAACTGACGCCCTCCCAGATGTGCTCGGCACGCTGACTCACGCAGTACACCGCACCGCGCGGCGTCTGCAGCACCTTGCCCGCCCCGCACAGCAACTGCCGCGTGACGAGGAACGGAATGAGAATGTCGGCAAGCCGGGAGAACTCCCCGTGCCTGGCCACCAGATAGTTCTCGTGGCAGCCGTAGGAGTTGCCCGCTGAATCGGTGTTGTTCTTGAACAGATAGACGTCGCCCGCGATTCCTTCCTCGTGCAGGCGACGCTCGGCGTCGACGAGCAGGCCCTCGAGAATGCGCTCGCCCGCCTTGTCGTGGGTGACCAGCTCGGTCACGTTGTCACATTCGGGCGTTGCGTATTCCGGATGTGAACCCACGTCGAGATACAGGCGGGCGCCGTTCCGCAGGAAGACATTGCTGCTGCGGCCCCATGACACGACTCGGCGGAAGAGGTAGCGCGCCACTTCGTCAGGCGACAGACGGCGCTGTCCCCTGAACGTGCACGTGACGCCGTACTCGTTCTCCAGCCCGAAAATGCGGCGGTCCATGACTGAACATTACGCCTGATGCCCCGCACTGAAACCGGGTTCGACCGCACCGTTTCGATCACTTTCCGCCGAGCCCGCGACACGCCCACCGCTCACCGGTGCAGAGAGCACCCGAACCGTGCCGAGGAGCACAAGGAGCGCGGCCACCCCGCCGGCGCCCGCGACGGCGAACCCCGGGGCCGTGCCACCGCCCTCGATCGCCGGTCCCGCAACGCCCGTTCCCACCGCGGCACCCACACCGAACGTCGTCACCAGCCACGAGAACGCCTCCGTCACCGTGCCCCGCGGAGCGTGCCGGTCCACCACGATGAACGCGCACGCCAGCGACGGCGCCAGGAACACCCCGGCGACCGCGGCCAGTACACACATCGCCGGCACACCCGGAGTCAGCGCCAACGGCAGATAGCCCAACGCCAACAGGCCCACGAGCACCCGCAGCCGACGCTCCGGCACCCCCGCCCACTGCCGCGCGCCATACACCACACCGCCGAGCAGCGCACCCAGACCCAGCGCCGCCATCAGCCAGCCGTACACCGCGTCCTGGCCCTGGTCGTCCGCGTACGCCACACCCGCCACCGTGATCGAGCCAAGCGCGAGCCCCACGAAGAAGAACGAACCGAGCAGCGCCAGCAGCCCCGGCGAACGCAACGCCCCCAGCCAGTGCGCCTCCCGCGGCGCCGACCGCCACTTCCGCGACGGCTCCGACACCACCACCGACAGCGCCCCGAGCACCCCGATCACGTTGATGACGAGCAACGCCGCCCCCGGCGACCACAGCGCCACCAACAACGTCACCAGCAACGGCCCCACGGTGAACATGACTTCCTGCGCCACCGCGTCCAACGCGTACGCCGCATGCACCTTGTCCGCCCGCCCGAGCACACTCGGCCACAACGCCCGCAGGCCGCCCTCCAGCGGTGGCGTGAACAGACCGGCCACGCCCACCGCCGCGTACGCGAGCGGCAGCGAACCGATCCCCACGAACGCGAACGCGGCCATGCCGAGCGCCGACAGCACCGCCGCGGGCAGCATCACCGGCGGCTGGCCCCGCAGGTCGACCGCACGGCCGAGCAGCGGCTGCCCGACGGCCGTGGCGAGCCCGTACACCGCGGCCAGCGCCCCCGCGAGCGTGTAGCTGCCGCCCTCCGCGCGCGTGAACAGGACGATCGCGATATGCCCCGTGGCGTTCGGCAGCCGGCCCACGAGCGTGCCGCTGAGCAGCCGCGCCGCATGCCGGGTCCGCAACAGCTCCACGTATCCCGCGGCCATGTCCTGCCCCCTGGAAGTTTTACGTATAACGCCGCTCCATACGTACCATGAGCGCGGACCCCCGGTCCACCCCACACAGACCGCCCCACCTCGCGCACACGCCACCAGAACGGAGCTCGACGTGGCACGGCCCACCAGCAAGGACGTCGCCAAGGCCGCCGGAGTCTCCCAGGCCGCCGTCTCCCTCGTACTCGGCGACAAATGGCGCGGCCGCGTCTCCGAGACCACCGCCGACCGCGTCCGCGACGCCGCCCGCCAACTCGGCTACCGCCCCAACCTCGCCGCCCGCAACCTCCGCCTCGGCCGCACCCGCACCGCCCTCCTCGTCGTCCCCGCCCTCACCAACGACTTCTTCGCCCGCGTCTACACCGGTGCCGCCCGCAAAGCCACCGAGCACGGCTTCGGAGTCGTCCTCTACCCCTCCCCCGAAGGCACCGGCCCCGCCAAAGACCCCTTCGCCTCCGCCCGCACCGCCCTCGACGGCGTCATCGCCTCCTCCATGGCCGCCCACGCCCTCACCGCACTCCGCGGTGCCGACCTCCCCCTCGTCATGCTCGACAGCGACCCCACCGACCCCACCGCGGGCGCCCACGTCAACCTCGACGTCGCCGACGGCATGCGCCAGACCACCGAACACCTCCTCACCCTCGGCCACCGCCACTTCCTCCACCTCGCCGCCGACATCGACTCCTGGACCTTCGCCGCCCGCGCCCAGGCCATCCACGACACCCTCCGCACCACCCCCCACACCACCCTCCGCACCGCCCACGCCCCCCTCTCCGCCGCCTACTCCCGCGCCGCCGCCACCCAGGCCCTCGCCGCCCCCGGCCCCCGCCCCACCGCCGTCATCTGCGACGGCGACATGATCGCCGCCGGCGCCTGCAAAGCCGCCCGCCGCATGGGCCTCCGCGTCCCCCAGGACCTCTCCGTCACCGGCTTCGACGACCTCGCCCTCGCCACCGCCGTCGACCCCGAACTCACCACCGTCCGCCTCCCCGCCGAACGCGTCGGCGAACGCGGCATGGAAGCCCTCACCGCCCTCCTCAGCGGCCGGACACCCCAGATCGACGCACTCCCCACCCAACTCGTCATCCGCGACTCCACCGCCCCACCACCCCCCGCCTGAACCCCAAAACGCCCTGTGCCCCGCACCGCTCCAAGAGCGACACGGGGCACAGGGCACACGCTACGGCTGGCCGAAACCGGCCGGAGGACCTCCAGGCGGGACTACTCCTCGCCCTCCTCCTCATCCGAAGGCGCATCCGTCGGCGCGGACGCCGCACCATCCGCCTCCAGAAGACGCGCCAACTGCCGACCGACGATCCGCTTGAACTTCCGCTGCTGCGGCCTCGTACGGTCAAGCACCGCAACCTCGAGCCGCTCGGCGGGAATCTCCCGCTCCCCGCCGTTCGGCTCCCGCGACAACGCCTGCACAGCCAGCTTCAACGCCGCGGCAAGACTCATCCCGTCCTCATGCCGCTGATCCAGATAACTGCTGATCTGCTCGGCATTGCCACCCACCGCGACCGAACCGTGCTCATCCACGATCGAGCCGTCATGCGGCAACCGATAGATCTGGTCACCCTCAGGCGTCTCACCGACCTCGGCAACCACCAACTCCACCTCGTACGGCTTCTCCGCCGCACTCGAGAAAATGGTGCCCAGAGTCTGCGCATAGACGTTCGCCAGACCGCGAGCGGTCACATCGTCCCGGTCGTACGTGTACCCCCGCAGATCGGCATAACGGACGCCACCGATCCGCAGATTCTCGTACTCGTTGTACTTACCGGCCGCGGCGAAACCGATCCGGTCATAGATCTCGCTGAACTTGTGCAACGCACGGGACGGGTTCTCGCCGACGAACACGATGCCATCGGCGTACTGCAGCACAACCAGGCTGCGACCACGGGCAATGCCCTTACGGGCGTACTCCGCCCGGTCGGCCATGGCCTGCTGGGGTGAGACATAGAACGGCGTAGACACCGGCTATCCGTCCCTTTCTGTCAGTGGCTGGACGATCACAATTCCGGAACCGGCTCAAAGAAGCGCAGCACGCGGACCATCAGGCTGCTCGAGCCGCCGCTCAAGAATCGAGCGGGCAATCTCCGAAGCCTCGTCATCGCTCAGCCGACGGAAACCCTCGTCAGTGATCACAGTGACGATCGGATAGATACGGCGCGCCACATCAGGCCCACCCGTCGCCGAATCGTCGTCCGCCGCGTCGTACAACGCCTGCACGACCAGCGTCGTCGCCTGCTCCTCGGTCAGATCGTCCTTGTACAGCTTCTTCATCGACCCACGAGCGAAGATCGACCCGGAACCGGTGGCCGCGTACCCCTGCTCCTCGGAACGGCCACCCGTCACGTCGTACGAGAAGATGCGGCCCCTCTCGCGATCCAGGTCGTACCCCGCGAAGAGCGGGACCACGGCCAGGCCCTGCAACGCCATGCCGAGGTTGGAACGGATCATCGTCGAGAGCCTGTTGGCCTTGCCCTCCAGCGAGAGCGTCGCCCCCTCGACCTTCTCGAAGTGCTCCAACTCCAGTTGGAACAGCTTCACCATCTCCACGGCCAGACCAGCCGTGCCGGCGATACCCACCGCCGAGTGCTCGTCCGCCGGGAAGACCTTCTCGATGTCGCGCTGCGCGATCATGTTCCCCATCGTCGCCCGCCGGTCACCGGCGAGCACGACACCGCCCGGGAAGGTCGCGGCGACGATCGTGGTGCCGTGCGGCGCCTCGATCACGCCCTTCACCGGCGGGAGTTGACGATTGCCCGGCAGCAACTCCGGCTGGTGCTCGGAGAGAAAGTCCACGAAGGACGAGGACCCAGGCGTCAGGAAGGCAGCTGGTAGACGCCCGGTGCTACGAGGATTGGCTTCCACGAGTTTCCTTCCAGGTAAGCGGCGGCCCGCCTCATGGCGTCCGGTCGATCCTTGTACTGACCCAAGCCCGCATTGCAGCTGAAGCACAGCACGCCACGGACCTTACCCGTCTCGTGACAGTGATCAACATGTTCTGCAGGAGCCGTGAGGCAGATGCAACAGACGCCCATCTGCTGGGCCTTGAGGTCGTCCAACTCATCAGGGGTCAGGCCGTACTTGCGCTTGAAGTACGCGATCCGGTTCCGCTCCGCACGGCACTCACGGCAGTAGCTGGCCCAGCCGTCGGAGGAGGTCTTGTTGCGCTCCCACTGCGCGTGCGGCTTCACTTCGCCGCACTGCGGGCACCGCTTGTGACCTCGCGGCACCGGGATCTTGACTCTGACGACCTTGCCCTCGGCCTCGCGGCGGCGCCGGTAGTGCGCGGCGCTGTACTTCGCCACGCACTCCCGGCAGTGCGCCTGCAGCCCGTCCCGGCGGTTCTTGTCCCTGGCGAACGACGCGACCGGAAGCACCCGCTCACACTTTGGGCAGCGCTTCCGATCGAGCGAGTCCGACATGTCCGTTACTGTCCGCCCTTTTGCACAAATGACCTGACGAAATCCTCTGCGTTCTCCTCGAGTACGTCGTCGATCTCATCCAGCACCGAGTCGACATCATCGCTCAGCTTCTCCTGGCGCTCCTTGAGATCCTCCGAGGCCTCGGCGTCCTGCGCCTGCTCCTCGACCTCCTCGGTGGAACGCGTCGCCTTCTGCTGTCCGCCGCCAGTGTCCTTGGTAGCCATCTGACTCACCCCGCTCGGTGTCGACGTTCGACGTTCTTGATCAGACCCTACGTTCTGGGTCCGACATTGGCCCCGCAGTTCGTTCAACGCGCGGGGCCCACCCCAGTGATTCCCAGCTCCCGGGCTTTCAGCCGCCGCTCAGCTGCCGGAAAGTACGCGTACGAGCTCTTCGGCCGTCCTGCACCGGTCGAGCAGCTCCTTGACGTGATTTCGCGTTCCGCGAAGCGGTTCGAGGGTTGGGACGCGTTGGAGCGAGTCGCGGCCCGGGAGGTCGAAGATGACCGAGTCCCAGGAGGCCGCGGCGACGTCGTCCGCGTACTGCTCGAGGCAGCGGCCGCGGAAGTAGGCGCGGGTGTCCTCCGGGGGCTTGGTCTCGGCGCGTTCGACGGCCGGCTCGTCGAGGAGGCGCTTCATCTTGCCGCGGGCTGCGAGGCGGTTGTAGAGGCCCTTGTCGGGGCGCACGTCGGCGTACTGGAGGTCGACGAGGTGCAGGCGTGCGGCGTCCCAGTCGAGGTTGTCGCGGCGGCGGTAGCCCTCCATGAGTTCGCGTTTGGCGATCCAGTCCAGCTCGCCGGAGAGGCTCATGGGGTCGGTCTCGAGTCGGGTGAGGACGTCTTCCCAGCGGGTGAGGACGTCCTTGGTCTGGTCGTCCGCGTCGGCTCCGTAGCGCTCCTCGACGTACTTGCGGGCGAGCTCGAAGTACTCCATCTGCAGTTGTACGGCGGTGAGGGTGCGGCCGCTGCGGAGGGTGACGAGGTGTTGCAGGGACGGGTCGTGGGAGACCTGGTGGAGGGTGCGTACGGGCTGGTCGACGGCGAGGTCCACGGCGATGAAGTTGTCCTCGATCATCGACAGGACCAGGGCCGTGGTGCCGAGCTTCAGATACGTCGAGATCTCGGAGAGGTTGGCGTCGCCGATGATGACGTGCAGGCGGCGGTATTTCTCGGCGTCGGAGTGAGGCTCGTCGCGGGTGTTGATGATGGGGCGCTTGAGGGTCGTTTCGAGGCCCACTTCGACTTCGAAGTAGTCGGCGCGCTGGCTGATCTGGAAGCCGTGTTCGTGGCCGTCCTGGCCGATGCCGACGCGTCCGGCGCCGGTGATGACCTGGCGGGAGACGAAGAAGGGCGTGAGGTGGCGCACGATGTCGGAGAAGGGGGTTTCCCGCTTCATCAGGTAGTTCTCGTGCGTGCCGTAGGAGGCGCCCTTGTTGTCGGTGTTGTTCTTGTAGAGGTGGATGGGCTGGGCGCCGGGGAGCTGGGCGGCTCGTTCGGCGGCTTCGGCCATGATGCGTTCGCCGGCCTTGTCCCAGAGGACGGCGTCGTACGGGTTGGTGACTTCGGGGGCGCTGTATTCGGGGTGTGCGTGGTCGACGTAGAGGCGGGCGCCGTTGGTGAGGATGACGTTGGCGAGGCCGATGTCTTCGTCGGTGAGCTGGCTGGAGTCGGCGGCCTCGCGGGCGAGGTCGAAGCCTCGGGCGTCCCGCAGGGGGTTTTCTTCCTCGAAGTCCCAGCGGGCCCGGCGGGCCCGGTGCATCGCCGCCGCGTAGGCGTTGACGATCTGGGACGAGGTGAGCATGGCATTGGCGTTGGGGTGGCCGGGGACGGAGATCCCGTACTCCGTCTCGATGCCCATTACTCGCCGTACGGTCATGCGGCCCTCCTTGCCCGGCGGCGTTCCCCGGTGGGAACGGCGCTCAAGTACCGCTGGTTCTCCGGTGCGTGTGCGGTGCCCGTCCCCGCACTGCGCTTTCGGCGGTACGGAAGAGCCTAGAACGCCTTTGCGCTGGTGGGGAGATCAATTCGGTCATTGCTGTGGCTCGGGTGTTGTCCTGGAAAGCAGTCGGCTGCGGGTGGCCCGTGTGGGGCACCCGCAGCCGCCCTGCTTTCTACAGGTACTGCCCGGTGTTCGCCACGGTGTCGATGGAGCGTCCGGTGTCGGCGCCCTGCTTTCCGGTGACGAGGGTACGGATGTAGACGATCCGTTCGCCCTTCTTTCCGGAGATTCGGGCCCAGTCGTCGGGGTTGGTGGTGTTGGGAAGGTCCTCGTTCTCCTTGAACTCGTCGACACATGCCTGGAGCAGGTGTGCGACGCGGAGGCCCTTCTGGTTCTGGTCGAGGAAGGCCTTGATGGCGGCCTTCTTGGCGCGGCCGACGATGTTTTCGATCATTGCGCCGGAGTTGAAGTCCTTGAAGTAGAGGACTTCCTTGTCGCCGTTGGCGTACGTGACTTCGAGGAAGCGGTTCTCCTCGGATTCGGCGTACATCTGCTCGACGACGGACTGGATCATGGCGGCTGCGGTGGCGTCGCGGTCGCCGGTGTGTTCGGCCAGGTCGTCGGCGTGCAGGGGCAGCGTGGACTTCATGTACTTGGCGAAGATGTCCTTCGCGGCCTCGGCGTCCGGGCGCTCGATCTTGATTTTCACGTCGAGGCGGCCGGGACGCAGGATGGCGGGGTCGATCATGTCCTCGCGGTTGGAGGCGCCGATGACCACGACGTTCTGCAGGCCTTCCACGCCGTCGATCTCGGCGAGCAGCTGGGGGACGATGGTGTTTTCCACGTCGGAGCTGACGCCGGATCCGCGGGTGCGGAAGAGGGATTCCATCTCGTCGAAGAAGACGATGACGGGGGTTCCCTCGCTGGCCTTCTCGCGTGCACGTTGGAAGACGAGGCGGATTTGCCGCTCGGTCTCGCCGACGTACTTGTTGAGGAGTTCGGGTCCCTTGATGTTGAGGAAGAAGCTCTTGCCGGCGGCTTGTCCGGTGACTTCCGCGACCTTCTTGGCAAGGGAGTTGGCGACTGCTTTGGCGATGAGTGTCTTGCCGCAGCCGGGGGGGCCGTAGAGCAACACGCCCTTGGGCGGGCGGAGTTCGTGCTCCTTGAACAGGTCGGGGTGGAGGTAGGGGAGTTCGACTGCGTCCCGGATCAGTTCGATCTGGTTTCCCAGGCCGCCGATCTGTTCGTAGCCGATGTCCGGGACCTCTTCGAGGACCAGTTCTTCCACTTCGCTCTTGGGCACGACTTCGTAGACGTATCCGGAGCGGGGTTCGAGCAGGAGGGCGTCGCCGGGGCGGATGGTGATGTCGAGAAGCGGTTCGGCGAGCCGGACGACGCGTTCTTCGTCGGTGTGTCCGACGACGAGGGCGCGTTCGCCGTCCTCGAGGATCTCCTTGAGGGTGACGATGTCGCCGGCGCGCTCGAATTCCATGGCTTCGACCACGTTGAGCGCTTCGTTGAGCATCAATTCCTGGCCGCGCCTGAGCTCGTCGAGCTCGACGCTGGGGCTGACATTCACGCGGAGCTTTCGGCCGCCGGTGAAGATGTCGCAGGTGCCGTCCTCGTTGGCTTGCAGGAAGACACCGAAGCCGGCGGGGGGCTGTGCGAGCCGGTCGACTTCCTCCTTGAGGGCCACGATCTGGTCTCGGGCCTCACGGAGCGTGTTCGCGAGCCGTTCGTTCTGGGCGGAGACTCCGGCCAGGTTCGTCTGCAGCTCGACGATCCGCTCTTCGAGAATTCTCGTGTGCCGCGGAGAGTCGGCGAGCTTGCGTCGCAGGACGGCGATCTCCTGCTCGAGATAGGCAATCTGACCGGCAGGGTCGTCGGACCCTCGACCCGGGCGGATGCCGCGGTTCATGTCGTCGTCGTGGGCTGCCACGGTCCTCACCTCCTCCAAGGGGAGCTGGACGCTTCCTGACCCTACCTGGGCAGGTACGGATTGAAACCCCTAGATCACAAAGAGGTCTGGGGTGTGTCCGATCTTCACCCTTGCGTACTCCCTCACGCCAGGTGAATACCCACGGAACAACATCAAAAAGCGAGCGGTTGTAGGGTCGGAAGGTCCAACACCCGTCCGTACGGGGCCGACTTGTGAGTGAAGCAGGAGACATGAGCGTGCAGCAGGAGGCCCGGGGAGCGGCTGTCGGCGAGGAGCTGGAGGTCTGGATCGATCAGGACCTGTGCACCGGTGACGGCATTTGTGCGCAGTACGCGCCGGAGGTCTTCGAGCTCGACATCGACGGTCTGGCGTATGTGAAGAGCGCTGACGACGAGTTGCTGCAGGATCCGGGGGCTACGACGCGGGTGCCGTTGCCGTTGTTGAGGGATGTCGCGGACTCGGCGAAGGAGTGTCCGGGCGACTGCATTCATGTGCGGCGTGTGACGGACCGTGTCGAGGTGTACGGACCGGACGCGGAGTAGCGGTCCGTACACCTCGGGTGGTGCTGGGTTCCGGTGGGGTCAGACGCTCTTGGCTGCGGGCTCGTCGGGCTGTTCGCTGCGTACGAACGATCCGTTCTGCCATTGCCACTTGGCCTTGTCCTGGGTGTCCGGGCAGCAGCTCGGGACATCGGGTGAGGAGTAGCCGAGGAGGGTGGCGGTGACGGCTCCGTCACGGACGGCGAAGTCGGTGACGCTGAGGCGGTCCTTGGGGTCGACGAGGGTGGCGACGACGCGGGGGTTGCCTTCGGTGGGGTTGGCGATGACGTAGACGCCGCTGGGTGGGGTGCCGGAGCCGGAGGCGCAGCGGACGACGGCGACGGTTTCGGGGTTCTGGTCGCCGTCGAGGTCGCCGGTGGCGTGCTTCTGGATCTGGGGTGCGGTGACTCCGCACTGCAGGGGGTATTCGACGTTCTTGGGGTCGGGTGCGGTGGTTCTGGTGGCGGCCGGGGGGCCTGCCTGGGCTGCGGTGGCGTGGTCGGGCTGCAGGAAAGAGGAGCCCGCGACGACTGCGGCCAGTGCCGTGGCGGTGGCGAGCCAGTGCACGGGGCGGGGGGTTGTGTGTGCCAGTTCCGGGACGGCGGGGTGCTGCACTAGGAGCGTCTCCTGTGGGCTGTGCCGGTGGGAGGGGTGCCCAGCATGGTGCCATACGTCACAGTGGGGTGGAACGGCGGGGTGCGATGAGTTGCTGTCGGGTATAAGCGGTCAACGGCGAAGCGCCGCCGCCGAGTTCCGTGGTCGGTACGGGAACTCGGCGGCGGCGCTTGTTCGTTGAGGTGCTTCTGTGTGCGGTCAGCGGCCGGCGGCTGCTGCTCCGCCGTCGGCGTTCGGTCCGGAGTAGTCCTCGCCGTACGCGCCCTTGGCGGGGCGGCGGCGGCGCATGGGGGGCTCGACTCCGTCGGCGAGGCGGCGGGCGGTGAGCAGGAAGCCGGTGTGGCCGATCATGCGGTGGTCGGGGCGGACGGCGAGGCCTTCGACGTGCCAGTTGCGGATCATCGACTCCCACGGCTGGGGCTCGGCGAAGCAGCCGATCTCGCGGATCGACTCGACGGTGCGGGCCAGCTGTGTGGTGGTGGCGACGTAGCAGCAGAGGATGCCGCCGGGGACGAGTGCCTTGGAGACGGCGTCGAGGCATTCCCAGGGGGCGAGCATGTCGAGGATGACGCGGTCGACGTCGCTGTCGGTGAGGTTGTCCTGGAGGTCGCCGACGGTGAGCTGCCAGGCGGGGTGGGGGCCGCCGAAGTAGCGCTCGACGTTCTGCTGGGCGATCTCGGCGAAGTCCTCGCGGCGCTCGTAGGAGTGCAGCATGCCCTGGTCGCCGATGGCGCGCAGCAGGAAGCTGCTGAGCGAGCCTGAGCCGACGCCGGCTTCCACGACGCGGGCGCCGGGGAAGATGTCGGCGAAGGCGAGGATCTGCCCCGCGTCCTTGGGGTAGACCACGGCGGCGCCGCGGGGCATGGACAGGACGTAGTCGGGGAGCAGGGGGCGCAGCGCGAGGTAGGCGACGTTGCCGGTGGTGCGGACAACGCTGCCCTCGGGTGCGCCGATCAGCTCGTCGTGCGGGAAGGAACCCTTGTGGGTGTGGAAGTTCTTTCCCTCTTCGAGCGTGAACGTGTAGTGGCGGCCCTTGGGGTCGGTCAGCTGTACCTGGTCCCCGACCTTGAAGGGCCCGCGTCGGCGGGCGGCACCGGTCGGTTCGGACATGCGACCAGCGTACCGGCCCGGTCGCGGGCGGCGGACCACGAGGGGTGGGCGGCGGGCTCGGCGGTGGGTCAGCGGGTGCGGGCCATGGCCTTGACGAAGGCGCGTTCCACGTCGGCGGTGGAGAGGACGCCGTAGATCTCGCCGGTGGGTTCGACGACGAGGTATTCGGTGGCTGGGGTGGCGCGCAGGGTGTCGATGAGGTCTTCGCCGGCGAGTTCGGCGGAGAGGCGCATGCCGTCGGTGAGGTCCTGGGCGAGTCCGCTGACGGCGACCCAGGGGCGGCGGTGTTCGGCGACTCCGACGATGGCGGCTTCGCGGACGACGGCGGTGGCGTCGCCCTCGGTGTCGACGACGACGAGGGCGCGGGCGCCGGCGGCGTTGGCGCGGCGGAGGGCTTCGGAGAGGGGGGTGTCGGAGGTGACGGGGACGGCGCGGCGGGTGAGGGTGCGGGCCTGGAGCTGCGGGAGGTGTTCGCGCAGGCGGGCCATGCGGAGGCTGTTGCCGGCGCCGGTCCAGATGATCGCGGCGAGGATGGCGGCGAGCAGGGCGTCGGTGACGGTCTCCATGCCGACGCTGCGGGGGGCGGTGCCGCCGAGGATGCCGGACTGGGTGAGCAGCGGGAGTCCGATGAGTACGGAGACGGCGAGGGCGCGGCCGACCCAGGCGGCGGCGACGGTGCCGGCCATCGGCCTGCCGGTGATCTTCCAGACGACGGCGCGGAGCATGCGGCCGCCGTCGAGGGGCAGCCCGGGCAGGAGGTTGAAGATCGCCACGATGAGGTTGGAGATCATCAGGCCGGCCATGAGGACGCCGGGGACGGTTCCGGGTTCTACGACGTACATCCCGGCGTAGAAGGCGGCGGTGAGGACGAGGGAGAGCAGCGGGCCGACGAAGGCGAGCATGAACTCGCGGCCGGGCGTCTCGGACTCCTTCTCGATCTCGGATACGCCGCCGAAGAACTGGAGTTGGATGCGGCGGACGGGGAGCTTGTAGCGGAGCGCGACGACGGTGTGGGCGATCTCGTGGACGAGTACGGAGGCGTAGAAGGCGACCGCGAAGAAGAGCGAGACGAGATAGCGCAGGGCGCCGAGCTCGGGCAGGATCCGGTCGAGCTGGGCGCCGAAGACCCAGGTGATGAGGGCGGCGACGAGGAACCAGCTGGGTGCGACGTGGATCGGCACACCGAGGATCCGCCCCATGACGATGCCGCCGCGGGGGCGGTCGGGCTTGGGGGCGGGGGGTTTCGGGCTGGTGGGTTTGGTGAGGGCGATGGGCTGCGGGTCCGGGGCGTTCGGGCTCGGGTGCTGGATCTTCGGTTCTGGTGCCTGCTTCGGGTCCGGCTCGGGCTTCGGGTCCAGTTCCTGCTTCGGGTCCAGTTCCTGCTTCGGGTCCGGATCGGGCTCCCGGTGGGGCTCGCGCTTCGGGTCCGGCTCCGGATCGGGCTCCCGGTCGGGCTCGTGCTGTGACGCCGCGGAGGACTCCGCGGCGTGCGTGTCCGTGTCCGTGTGCGTGTCCGTGGCCGTGTCCGCCGCCGTGTCCGTCGTATCGTCCGCGGGCGCAGCAAGATCCGCCGACCGCTCGGCGTTCTCGGTGCTCTCGTCGGTGCCGGGGGCCGCTCCCCCGGTGCGGGAGCGCGGCTGGCCGCTCTCGTCCACTGTGACCCTGTCTCCTCGTTCGAAGCGTCTTCCGCCGCCGTGTGACGCGCCCGCCCGTCTTCCGGCCGGCGCATCCAACGGGGCGCCGTGAGCCGCTGCTTCTCTGATCATGCAGTGCGAGAGGGTTCGACGTCGATGGTATGCGTCCGCTGTCAGTGCCGGGTCGTAGGGTCTTCTCCATGGAAAACAGCACCGCCGCTGCCGTGGCCGCAGTCCCCCCGGCGTCGCTCTCGCCGTCCCGGGCGAGCGACTTCATGCAGTGCCCGCTGCTCTATCGCTTCCGGGTGATCGACAAGCTGCCGGAGAAGCCGAGCGAGGCGGCGACGCGCGGCACGCTGGTGCACGCCGTCCTGGAGCGGCTCTTCGACGCCCCGGCGGCCGAGCGAACCGCGCCGCGCGCGAAGTCGCTGGTGCCCGGCCAGTGGGACCGACTGCGGGCGTCCAAGCCGGAGTTGGCGGAGTTGTTCGGCGATGCGGATGAGGAGAGCGCGGGGCTGCGGATGGCCGAGTGGCTTGCGCAGGCCGAGGCGCTGGTGGAGCGCTGGTTCACCCTGGAGGACCCGACGCGGCTTGAGCCGGCCGAGCGGGAGCTGTTCGTGGAGGCGGAGCTGGAGTCAGGCCTGAGACTGCGCGGCATCATCGACCGCGTGGACGTGGCGCCGACGGGCGAGGTCCGCATCGTCGACTACAAGACGGGCAAGGCCCCGCGCCCCGAGTACGCGGAGGGTGCCCTGTTCCAGATGAAGTTCTACGCCCTGGTGGTGTGGCGCCTGAAGGGTGTGGTGCCGCGGCGGCTGCAGCTGGTGTATCTGGGCAGCGGTGATGTGCTGACGTACGACCCGGTGCCGGCGGATCTGGAGCGGGTGGAGCGGAAGCTGCACGCGTTGTGGGACGCGATCCGGCAGGCGACCGAGTCGGGTGACTGGCGGCCGCGGCGGACGAAGCTGTGCGGCTGGTGCGACCACCAGGCGGTATGCCCGGAATTCGGGGGGACTCCCCCGCCGTATCCGCTTCCGGTCGGGGCGCCCGGCTCCGGTGGGGAGGAGCAGGGCAGAATGGGCGGCCCGGTCTAGGCCTGTCGAAGGAGTTTTCTCGTGGCGATCCGCGTCCTGCTGGTCGATGACCAGCCGCTGCTGCGCACCGGTTTCCGGATGATCCTGGAGGCCGAGCAGGATCTCGCGGTCGTCGGTGAGGCGGGTGACGGGCTGCAGGCGCTTGATCAGGTGCGTGCGCTGCAGCCCGATGTGGTGCTGATGGACATCCGTATGCCGCGGATGGACGGGGTGGAGGCGACCCGGCAGATCACGGGTCCGGAGAAGGACGGTCCGGCGAAGGTGCTGGTCCTGACGACGTTCGACCTCGACGAGTACGTGGTGGAGGCGCTGCGGGCGGGTGCCAGTGGCTTCCTCCTGAAGGACGCTCCGGCACACGAGCTGGTGCAGGCGATCCGGGTGGTCGCGGCGGGTGAGGCGATGCTGGCGCCGAGCATCACGCGTCGGCTGCTCGACAAGTACGCGGGGCATCTGCCGTCGGGCGAGGAGCCGGTGCCGGACACGCTGCACACGTTGACCGAGCGTGAGGTCGAGGTCCTGAAGCTGGTGGCGCGGGGCTTGTCCAACGCCGAGATCGCGGCGGATCTGTTCGTCAGCGAGACGACGGTGAAGACGCATGTGGGTCATGTGCTGACGAAGCTGGGCCTGCGGGACCGGGTGCAGGCGGCGGTGTACGCGTACGAGAGCGGTCTGGTGCGCCCCGGGGCGCAGTAGGGGGACGTCGAGGGTCCGCGAGAGCGGAACGTCGAAGGTCCGCGGGAGCGGAACGTCGAGGCTCTGCTGTAGCGGACGTCAAGGGTCCGGGGCCGGTGAGTGATGTCGGCCCCGGACCTTCGTGTTTCTGGCGTCAGTGCTTCTCGAGTTCCCAGAAGCGGAAGACGGTGGAGGCGTCCAGGCACCATTCGACGCCGGTGACGCGGTCGGAGGTCACCGCGTACTGCTTGCCCTGCCAGATGGGGAGGAGGGGCAGTTCGTCGGCGACGATGTCCTGGAGTTCGCCGAAGTCCTCGGCGGTGGCGGAGCGTTCGCTGACTCCGGCGGTTCCGGGGAGGATCCGGTCGGTGATCGTCTTGTTGGTGTAGTTGTTCTGCAGGACGTTGTCGTGGCCGAAGAACGGCTGGGTGAAGTTGTCGGGGTCCGGGTAGTCGGGGACCCAGCCCTTGGCGTAGACGCCGTACTTCCCGGCCTTGATGTCCTTCTCGTACTGCTCGAACGGTACGGACCTGACCTTGGCGTCGAAGAGGCCGCTGTCGTTGAGCTGCTCGGCGATGGCCTTGAACTCCTGGACTGTGGCGGGTCCGTAGCGGGAGGGGGTGGCCCACAGGGTCAGGTCGACCTTGCCGCGCACGCCGTCCTCGCGCAGGGCGGCGGCGGCCTTGTCGCGCTGGGGGCGGGCGCCGTAGGTGTCGAAGAACGGGGTGGTGTGGGCGGTGATGCCGGACGGGATGATCGAGTACAGCGGGGTGGCGGTGCCGTTGTGGACCTTCTCGACGAGGGCGTCGCGGTCCAGGAGGTACGCGAGGGCCTTGCGGACGCCGGGCTTGCCGGTGACGGGGTGGTCCATGTTGAAGACGAGGTGCTGGACCTCGGCGCTGGAGCCTTCGACGACCTCGACGCCGGACTCGTCGCCCTGCTGCTCGATGTCGGCTATGTCCTCGGCGGCGAGGCCGCGGTAGGCGAGGTCGATGTCGCCGTCGAGGACGGCCTGCTTCAGCTTCTTCTGGTCGTCGTGGAAGAACTTGAGGGTGACCGCGGAGTTCTTGTGCTCGGCCGGGCCGCGGTACTTGGGGTTGGCCTTGAACACCGACTGGTCGTCGCTGAAGGACTCCAGGGTGTAGGGGCCGGAGCCGATGGCCTTGTGGTCGCTGCGGAGCCGGTCGTACGGGTACTCGCGGTGGTCGACGATGGAGCCCGCGCCGGAGGCGATCTTGCTGGGGAAGGTGGCGTCGGGGACCTTGAGACGGAAGACGACGGTGCGGGCGTCGGGGGTCTCGATGTGGTCGATCGAGGAGAGCATGGCGCCGGCCGGGCCGTCGGCGGCGTTGATCTCGCGGGTGCGGTCGAAGGAGAACTTGACGTCCTTCGAGGTCAGCGCGTTGCCGTTGCTGAACTTCAGTCCTGAGCGGAGGGTGCAGCGGAAGACGCGGGTGTGGGCGTCGGTGAAGCCGCACTCCTCGGCCGCGTCGGGCTCGGGCTGAGTGCCGCCCTTGGGGAAGCTGAGCAGCGACTGGAAGACGTTGTTGAACAGCATCCACGAGCCGGGGTCGTAGCCGGCGGCGGGGTCGGTGGCGAGGACCGCGTCGGACATTCCCATGACCACGCCGCCGCCGGTGTCGGCGGCGTCGCCCTGGTCGGTGCCGCAGGCGGTGAGCAGTCCGGCGGCGAGTCCCGCCGCGAGGAACGGGGCGTACCGCTGGGTGCGCTTGTTCACGTGGTTCTTCGTTCCTTTGGTGCGCAGTGGTTCGAGTGGTGCGGGTTCAACTGGTGCTGTGCACAGGGGTGTTGGCGGGGGCACGGTCTGCGGGGTCAGCCGCCGACGCCGCGGCCCAACTCCCAGAGCTGCATGTTGGACGAGGAGTTGAGGGCCCATTCGACGCCCGTGATGTCGTCGCGCGCGGCGACGTACTGCTTGCCCTGCCAGAGCGGGAGGACCGGCACGTCGCGGGCGACGATGTCCTGGACGTCCTCGATGGGCTCGGCCGCGGAGAGGCGGTCGGTCTCCTGGCGGGACTCGGGGATCAGCGTGTTGCGGATCCTGCTGTTCGCGTACGGGGAGGCGAGGAAGTTGTCCTTGTCGAGGAACGGGGCGATGAAGTTGTCGGCGTCGGGGAAGTCGGGGAACCAGCCCATGCCGTAGACGGCGTACTCGCCGTCGAGTTCATTGGGGCGGAACTTCAGCCAGTCGGTGCCCTTGATGTCCACGTCGAAGAGGCCGGAGGCGTTGAGCTGCTTCTGCAGGAGCTCGAACTCTTCCTTGGTGCCGGGGCCGTAGTGGTCCGACGTGTAGTGGAGGGTCAGCTCGACCGGGGTCTGTACGCCGGCCTTGTCGAGCAGGGCGCGGGCCTTGGCGGTGCTGGGGTCGCCGTACTCGTTGAAGAAGGAGTTGGTGTGTCCGGTGATGGTGGCCGGGACGAGGGAGTAGAGGGGCTCGGCGGCGGTGCCGTACACCTTGGAGGTGATCTCGCCGCGGTCGACGAGCTGGGCCATGGCCTGGCGGACGGCCCTGTTCCTGACGGCGGGGGCGTCGGTGTCGAAGCCGAGGTAGCGCATCTCCAGGCCGGGCATCTCCACGACGTCGATCTGGTCGTCGGCGTCACCGGAGAGGGTGCGGATCTGTTCGGGCGTGACGCCGCGGGCCATCAGGTCGATGTCGCCGCTCTTGAGGGAGTCACCCATGGAGTCGGCGTCGTCGAAGGGGCGCAGCTCGATGGTGTTGTCGCTCTTGGGCGTCAAGTTGCCCTTGTAGTGCGGGTTCTTGGTGAAGACGGCCTTCACCACGGTGTTCTTCTCGACCTCGGTCTTGAGGGTGTACGGGCCGGATCCGTCGATGTCGAAGCCGCTGCGCAGGCCCTTCGCGTCGTACGCGTCGGGGTTGACGATGCCGGCGGCGGGGGTGGCCAGCTTGTACGGGAAGGTGGCGTCGGCGGCCTTGAGGTGGAAGATCACCTTGCGTTCGCCGCTGGTCTCGACGGTGTCGATGTCGGCGAGGAGGCCGGAGGGGCCGTTCTTGTCCTTGATGGCGAGGACGCGCTCGATGGAGTACTTGACGTCGTCGGCGGTCAGCTCGCTGCCGTCGGAGAACTTCAGGCCGCTGCGGAGCGTGCATTCGTAGCGCTCGTTGCCGTTGTCGGTGAAGCCGCAGCGCTCGGCCGCCTCGGGCTCGGGTTCGCCGCCGCCGCGGGGCAGGTGCATCAGGGTCTGCACGGTCTGCCGGAGTACGTTCCAGGAGCTCGCGTCGTACGCGTAGGCCGGGTCGAAGGGGGCGGGGGTGTCGCCCGAGGCCGAGAACCGGTCGGTGGTGCCGACGACGATCGCGTCGTCGCTCGCGCTGCCGCCGTCCGGTCCGCCGCAGGCGGCGAGGACCGGGGCGAGCAGGCCGATGACGGCCGGCAGCACCAGAGTCTTGCGGTTCATGCTCGGATTTCTCCAACGTTCATTCCCGCGGTCTCCGCGACAGGGGTGGGTCGGGGAGGCACGGGAGGCAGGGCGATGTTCTCGCGACGAGATTAGTCCGCGCTGTCAGGAACGCTGGAGACGCCCGGAGTTGGACGGTAATCACGCAGTGACAGCGGATGTGGACGCACCGAATACCGAACCGGGGAAGTTTTCGTGCACGCGGCGATGAATCGGGACACAAGGTCACGCAAGTCCCTTGCCCCGTAAGCCCCTCAGCACATCGGGCGAGCCTTGTCGACCGGCACATACGTGACAAAGCTCACGCCCGGATGTGTCGTGCGGGCTGAACTCCCGTCATTCCGGGGCAGTCCGCCGATGCCGCCTCAGCCGATGGGGAACTGGACCAGGCCGCGGAGAAACGTAAGGTCGACGTCCTCGAGCGAGGAGACGACCGTACGGCCCCCTGCGGGCGCGATCGGGGAGACCGACGGTACGGCGACGACGCGGCATCCGGCGGCCTCGGCGGACGCGACCCCGGTGGCGGTGTCCTCGACGACGGCGCAGCGCCAGGGGTCGGCGTCGAGCCCTGCGGCGGCGGCGAGGTACGGCTCGGGGTGCGGCTTGGTGCGCTCGACCTCGTCGCCCGCGACGGTGAGGGCGAAGTGCTGCGGGCCGAGGGAGTCCAGGACGCGGTCGATGATGCGGCGGTGGGAGGCGGAGACCAGTGCGGTCGGTACGTCCTGCGCGGCCAGCTCGGCGAGCAGGCGGGCGGCGCCCGGCATCAGCGGGAGGCTGCGGCTGATGCGGTCCTCGAAGCCGTCGTTGAGCAGCACGGTGAGCTCGGGCAGCGTGATGTCGGCGCCGGTGGCCTCCAGGAGGAAACCGGCGCTGCGGGTCATCGGCCCGCCGACGACGACATGCCGCCAGGAGTCGTCCAGGGCGTGGCCCAGCTTCGCGAAGACCTCGACCTCGGTCTCCCACCAGAAGCCCTCGGTGTCCACCAACGTGCCGTCCATGTCGAGGAGCACTGCCTGCAGGGCAGAGCCTTCGGCCGTTCGGGTACCGACTACGGGGACCGTACTGGTCATCCGGGCACACCTCCGTAAGGGACGAGAAGGCCGGTCGGGAGCGTCGCGGGTAGGTTCACCCGCTCCGTCGCCGACCGGCCTGCGCTGGACCGACCAGTGTACGTCCCCGCTGGTCGAAGTGCCTCGCTATAAAGCCGCCACCGGTTCCTACCGGGCGTTGCCGGTTCCTACCGGCGTTGCCGGTTCCTACCGGCGTTGCCGGTTCCTACCGGGCGTTGAAGTACTTCGCCTCCGGGTGGTGGATCACGATCGCGTCGGTGGACTGCTCGGGGTGCAGCTGGAACTCCTCGGACAGCTCGACGCCGATGCGGCCCGGCTCCAGGAGGTCGGCGATCTTCGCGCGGTCCTCCAGGTCGGGGCAGGCGCCGTAGCCGAGGGAGAAGCGCGCGCCGCGGTACTTGAGGTCGAACATGTCCTCGATGGCGGCCGGGTCCTCACCGGCGAAGCCGAGCTCGGAACGGACGCGCGCGTGCCAGTACTCGGCGAGGGCCTCGGCCAACTGCACGGACAGCCCGTGGAGTTCGAGGTAGTCGCGGTAGGAGTTGGCCTCGAACAGCTCGGCGGTGGCCTCGCCGATCCTGGAGCCGACGGTGACGACCTGGAGGCCGACCACATCGGTCTCGCCGGACTCCTCGGGACGGAAGAAGTCCGCGAGGCAGAGGCGGCGGCCGCGGCGCTGGCGGGGGAAGGTGAAGCGGGTGCGCTCGTTGCCGTCGTCGCCGAGCAGGATCAGGTCGTCGCCCTTGGACACACACGGGAAGTAGCCGTAGACGACGGCCGCTTCCAGCTGGTTCTTGGTCTGCAGCTGGTCGAGCCAGCCGCGCAGCCGCGGGCGGCCCTCGGTCTCGACGAGCTCCTCGTACGTGGGTCCGTCACCGGTGCGGTTCTGCTTGAGGCCCCACTGGCCCTTGAACAGCGCGCCCTCGTCCAGCCAGGACGCGTACTCCTTGAGCTGGATGCCCTTGACGACGCGGGTGCCCCAGAAGGGCGGCTCGGGCAGCGGGTTGTCGACGGAGACGTCCGAGCGCACGGGGCCCTCGTCGGGGCGCTCCTCGACCACGGCGTTCGACGTGGCCTTGACGCGGCGCTGCTTGAGTTCGGGCAGGGTCGCGCCGGGCACGCCGCGTTTGACGGCGATGAGGGCGTCCATGAGGCGCAGGCCCTCGAACGCGTCGCGGGCGTAGCGGACTTCGCCCTCGTAGATCTCGTGGAGGTCCTGCTCGACGTAGGCGCGGGTGAGGGCGGCGCCGCCCAGGATGACCGGGAAGTCGGCGGCCATCTTGCGCTGGTTGAGCTCCTCCAGGTTCTCCTTCATGATCACCGTGGACTTGACCAGGAGCCCGGACATACCGATCACGTCCGCCCGGTGCTCCGCGGCGGCGTCCAGGATCGCGGAGACCGGCTGCTTGATGCCCAGATTGACCACGTTGTAGCCGTTGTTGGACAGGATGATGTCGACGAGGTTCTTGCCGATGTCATGGACGTCGCCGCGCACGGTGGCCAGGACGATGGTGCCCTTGCCCTCCGCGTCCGACTTCTCCATGTGCGGCTCCAGATGCGCCACCGCCGTCTTCATCACCTCGGCCGACTGCAGCACGAACGGCAGCTGCATCTGCCCGGAGCCGAACAGCTCACCGACAACCTTCATGCCCTCAAGCAGCGTGTTGTTGACGATGTCGAGGGCCGGAGTGTCCTGCAGCGCCTCATCGAGGTCGGCCTGCAGGCCGTTCTTCTCACCGTCGATGATCCGCCGCTTGAGCCGCTCCTCCAGCGGCAGCGCGGCCAGCTCCTCCGCCTTGCCCGCCTTCAACGACTTCGCCGTCGCGCCCTCGAACAACGCCATCAGCTTCTGCAGCGGGTCGTAACCCTCGCTGCGACGGTCATAGATCAGATCCAGGGCCGTGGTGACCTGCTCCTCGTCGAAGCGGGCGATCGGCAGGATCTTCGAGGCGTGCACAATCGCCGAGTCCAGACCCGCCTTGGTGCACTCGTCCAGGAACACCGAGTTGAGCAGGATCCGCGCGGCCGGGTTCAGACCGAAAGAGATGTTCGACAGGCCGAGCGTGGTCTGCACGTCCGGGCGGCGGCGCTTCAACTCCCGGATCGCCTCGATCGTGGCGACACCGTCCTTACGGGACTCCTCCTGCCCCGTGCAGATCGTGAACGTCAACGTGTCGATGAGGATGTCCGACTCACGGATGCCCCAGTTACCGGTGAGGTCGTCGATGATCCGCTCGGCGATGGCGACCTTGTTCTCGACGGTGCGGGCCTGGCCCTCCTCGTCGATCGTCAGCGCGATCAACGCCGCACCATGCTCGCGGGCCAGCTCGGTGACCTTCGCGAAACGCGACTCGGGCCCGTCACCGTCCTCGTAGTTCACCGAGTTGATGACCGCACGGCCACCCAGCTTCTCCAACCCCGCCTGAATCACCGGCACTTCAGTCGAGTCGAGCACGATCGGCAGCGTGGACGCGGTCGCGAAACGGCCCGCCAGCTCCTCCATGTCCGCCACACCGTCCCGGCCGACATAGTCCACACACAGATCCAGCATGTGCGCGCCCTCACGGATCTGGTCCCGCGCCATCTCCACACAGTCGTCCCAGCGGCCGTCCAGCATCGCCTCACGGAACTTCTTCGACCCGTTCGCGTTCGTCCGCTCACCGATCGCCATGTACGACGTGTCCTGACGGAACGGCACCGTCTGATAGAGAGAAGCGGCGCCCGGCTCGGGCTGCGGCTCACGCACCGTCGGCGTCAAGTCCCGCACCCGCTCCACCACCTGGCGCAGATGCTCCGGCGTCGTACCGCAGCAGCCGCCGACCAGGGACAGGCCGTACTCGCCGACGAAGGTCTCCTGGGCGTCGGCCAGCTCCTCGGCGGACAGCGGGTAGTGCGCGCCGTCCTTGCCGAGGACGGGCAGGCCCGCGTTGGGCATGCAGGCGATCGGGACCGTGGAGTGGCGGGCGAGGTAGCGCAGGTGCTCGCTCATCTCGGCCGGGCCGGTGGCGCAGTTGAGGCCGATCATGTCGATGCCCAGCGGCTCCAGGGCCGTAAGCGCGGCACCGATCTCGGAGCCGAGGAGCATCGTGCCGGTCGTCTCGACGGTGACCGAGCAGATGACCGGCAGGTTGGCGCCGGTGGCGTCGAGGGCGCGGCGGGCGCCGAGGATCGCGGCCTTGGTCTGCAGCAGGTCCTGGGTGGTCTCCACCAGGAGGGCGTCGGCGCCGCCCGCGATCATGCCCTCGGCGTTCTGCTGGTAGGCGTCGCGCAGCTTCACGTACGGGGCGTGGCCGAGGGTGGGGAGCTTGGTGCCGGGGCCCATCGAGCCGAGGACCCAGCGCTGCTGCCCTGTGGACTCGGTGTACTCGTCGGCGACCTCGCGGGCGATGCGGGCGCCCGACTCGGACAGCTCGAAGACCCGCTCGGGAATGTCGTACTCGGCGAGGGCCGCGAAATTCGCGCCGAACGTGTTGGTCTCGACGCAGTCCACACCGACCGCGAAGTACTCGGCGTGCACCGACTGGACGATGTCGGGCCGGGTGATGTTGAGGACCTCGTTGCAGCCCTCGAGCTGCTGGAAGTCCTCCATCGAGGGGTCCTGTGCCTGGAGCATGGTGCCCATCGCTCCGTCGGCCACCACCACACGGGAGGCGAGGGCGGCACGCAAGGCGTCCGCTCGGGCGGCGCTGGTGAGTACGGGGGTCGGCTGCGAGGCCATGGACGATCTCCCTGGAGTGCGACGGCTGTCGGCTTTGCGGCTACCGGCGGAAGCCGCACGCCGCCAGGGTAGCCGGGAGGCCACCCCCTCTGTGAAGGGCGTCCAGCTGGCAGACAGCGACCTTGCCAGGTCGCGTTCGAGTACACCCGGCGCGGGGCCCGGATCCGGCTACAGGCACAATCTCGCGGGCGACACGCCCACAACCACCGCACGCGGAACGGCAGAAGACCGCGTCACGGGTTAGGACAAGTTCGGCATGGGCCGATAGTGTTCAGCATTGCCGAACAGGGCATGAACCGACGGATGGACCGGGCGGACGTACGCCCCGACAGAGGGAAGGCAGCCGACGCGATGGCGAAGAACATCCAGTCGCTCGAGCGCGCGGCGGCCATGCTGCGCCTGCTCGCGGGCGGCGAGCGACGCCTCGGCCTCTCCGACATCGCCTCCTCGCTCGGCCTCGCCAAGGGCACAGCGCACGGCATCCTGCGCACCCTCCAGCAGGAGGGCTTCGTCGAGCAGGACGCCGCCTCCGGGCGCTACCAGCTGGGCGCGGAACTGCTGCGCCTGGGCAACAGCTACCTGGACGTGCACGAGCTGCGCGCCCGCGCCCTGGTCTGGGCGGACGACCTGGCCCGCTCCAGCGGCGAGAGCGTCTACCTGGGCGTGCTGCACCAGCAGGGCGTCCTGATCGTGCACCACGTCTTCCGGCCGGACGACAGCCGCCAGGTCCTTGAGGTCGGCGCGATGCAGCCGCTGCACTCCACGGCCCTCGGCAAGGTCCTCTCCGCGTACGACCCGGTGGCGCACAGCGAGGCCGTCGAGGCCGAGCGCAAGGACTTCACTCCGCGTACGGTCACCGCGCTCGACGCGTTCGAGGGGACCCTCGACCTGACGCGGGCGCGCGGCTGGGCCGACGACGTCGAGGAGACGTGGGAGGGCGTGGCCTCGGTGGCGGCGCCGATCCACGACCGGCGCCGGATGCCGGTCGGCGCGGTGGGTGTCACGGGTGCGGTTGAGCGGGTCTGTGCGGGTGGTGAGCTGCGGTCGGAGCTGGTCGCGGCTGTACGTGACTGCGCCCGTGCCGTCTCCCGGGATCTGGGCGCGGGGCGTTTCTAGCCGGGCTCGTACCCGCACCGTCGTCCGGGGCTCGGCACCCCCAGGGGCTGCGCCCCCGGACCCCGCTTCCCCTTTCGGCCTGCGGCCTCGTCCTCAAGCTCCCCCAGCCTCCGGCCGGGAGGTACCCCCAGACGGGCTGGATTTGGCCCCGCTCCTCCGAGACCGGACGGGCTTGGTTCAACCGCCGGACGTGCGCGCTCCGGCACCCCCCGTGACCGGCCGCCGATAACGATCGCGACACCCCTCCCCCACCTCTTGACGTCCAGTTAACCCGGAGGCAAAACTGCCGTTCATCGGTCGGCATTGTCGAACACCTACCGGTAATGCAAGGTAGGGTGTCGCAAGGCGGATCGGGCCAACGCCCTCAGCCTGAGGGCGCGAACCACCGGCGGGACCCGTGGTTCGCCTTCCCCTGGACGGACAAAGGAGTCGCGGGTGTCCAGCTCCGACATCTTCATCAGCGAGACCATCGGTACCGCTGTTCTGATCCTCCTTGGCGGTGGCGTGTGCGCCGCCGTCACGCTGAAGCGCTCGAAGGCCTTCCAGGCCGGCTGGGTCGCCATCACGTTCGGTTGGGGCTTCGCGGTCCTCACCGGCGCCTACATCGCCGCCCAGTCCGGCGCGCACCTCAACCCGGCGGTGACCGTCGGCATCGTCCTCAGGGGCGGTGAGGGCGCTCCCACGTGGGCGGACACCCCGGCGTACTTCGGGGGCGAGCTGCTCGGCGCCATGATCGGCGCGGTGCTCGTCTGGCTCACGTACTACGGCCACTTCAAGCTGCACCTGAACGACCCCGAGGTCGCCGAGCAGAAGACCGCCAACCCGGGGCCGGTGCACGGCGTCTTCTTCACCTCCCCCGAGATCCGCAACCCCCTGCAGAACCTCGTCACCGAGGTCATCGCCACTGTCGTGCTCGTGCTCGCGATCCTGTGCCTGGGCCTCAGCGACGACGGCAAGGGTGTCTCGTGGGCCGGCTCGCTGATCGTCGCCCTGGTCGTCGTCGGTATCGGTCTCTCCCTGGGCGGGCCCACGGGCTACGCCATCAACCCGGTCCGCGACCTCGGCCCGCGCATCGTGCACGCGCTGCTTCCGCTGCCCAACAAGGGCGGATCGGACTGGGGGTACGCCTGGATCCCGGTCGTCGGCCCGCTCCTGGGCGGTGCCATAGCGGCAGGCATCTACAACGTCGCCTTCGCCTGAGCAGCCACCGGACCACCGACCGGACGAGCGCACAGCGCCGCCGTACATGAGACTTCTGGAGCACACAGTGACCGACGCACACACCGCAGGCCCGTTCATCGCGGCGATCGACCAGGGCACCACGTCCTCGCGCTGCATCGTCTTCGACAAGGACGGCCGGATCGTCTCCGTCGACCAGCGCGAGCACGAGCAGATCTTCCCCAAGCCGGGCTGGGTCGAGCACGACGCCAAGGAGATCTGGGCCAACGTCGAGAGCGTGGTCGCCGGGGCGATCGCCAAGGCCGGGATCACCTCCGCCGACGTCAAGGCGATCGGCATCACCAACCAGCGTGAGACCACGCTGATGTGGGACAAGAACACCGGCGAGCCGGTGCACAACGCCATCGTCTGGCAGGACACCCGCACCGACGCGCTCTGCAAGGAGCTCGGCCGCAACGTCGGCCAGGACCGCTTCCGCCGCGAGACCGGCCTGCCGCTCGCCTCGTACTTCGCGGGCCCGAAGGTGCGCTGGCTGCTCGACAACGTCGAAGGCCTGCGCGAGCGCGCCGAGGCCGGGGACATCCTCTTCGGCACCATGGACTCCTGGGTCATCTGGAACCTCACCGGTGGCACCGAGGGCGGCGTGCACGTCACCGACGTCACCAACGCCTCCCGCACCCTCCTGATGAACCTGCACGAGATGGCCTGGGACGAGCGCATCCTCAGCTCCATCGGCATCCCCGCCGCCGTGCTCCCCGAGATCCGCTCCTCCGCCGAGGTGTACGGACACACCAAGGGCGGCGTCCTCGACGGCGTGCCCGTCGCGTCCGCGCTCGGCGACCAGCAGGCGGCCCTGTTCGGCCAGACCTGCTTCGAGAAGGGCGAGGCCAAGTCCACCTACGGCACCGGCACCTTCATGCTGATGAACACCGGTGACGAGCCCGTGAACTCGTACAACGGACTGCTCACCACGGTCGGATACCAGATCGGCGACAGGAAGCCCGTCTACGCCCTTGAGGGGTCCATCGCCGTCACCGGCTCCCTCGTGCAGTGGATGCGGGACCAGATGGGCCTGATCCAGTCCGCCGCCGAGATCGAGACGCTCGCGTCGTCGGTCGACGACAACGGCGGCGCGTACTTCGTCCCGGCGTTCTCCGGTCTCTTCGCCCCGTACTGGCGCTCCGACGCCCGCGGTGTGATCGCCGGTCTCACCCGGTACGTCACCAAGGCGCACATCGCGCGCGCCGTGCTGGAAGCCACCGCCTGGCAGACCCGTGAGATCACCGACGCCATGACGAAGGACTCCGGCGTCGACCTCGCGGCCCTCAAGGTCGACGGCGGCATGACCTCCAACAACCTGCTGATGCAGACGATCTCCGACTTCACGGACGCGCCGGTGGTGCGCCCCATGGTCGCCGAGACCACCTGCCTCGGTGCGGCCTACGCCGCCGGCCTCGCCGTCGGCTTCTGGCCGGACACCGACGCCCTGCGCGCCAACTGGCGCCGGGCCGCCGAGTGGACCCCCCGGATGCCCGCGGACCAGCGGGCCCGCGAGTACAAGAACTGGCTCAAGGCCGTCGAGCGGACCATGGGCTGGATCGAGGACGAGACCTCCGGGGACTGACCCGGCGCTTTCGGCCTCGAGGACGAGCTGACGAGGAGCAAACACCCATGAGTACCCCCACTCTGCAGAACGGCCCCGCCTACCCGGCGCTCGGGCTGCGCCCGGCGGGCGGTTCCCACCCGAGCCGCGCGGAGACTCGCGAGCAGCTGGCGAAGGCGACGTACGACCTGCTCGTCGTCGGCGGCGGCATCCTGGGCATCTCCACCGCCTGGCACGCGGCGCAGGCCGGCCTGCGGGTGGCCCTCGTGGACTCCGGTGACTTCGCCGGTGCCACCTCGTCGGCCTCCTCCAAGCTGCTGCACGGCGGTCTGCGCTACCTGCAGACCGGCGCCGTCAAGCTGGTCGCGGAGAACCACTTCGAGCGGCGTGCGGTGTCCCGCCAGGTGGCACCGCACCTCGCCAACCCGCTGACGTTCTACCTGCCCGTCTACAAGGGCGGCCCGCATGGCGCGGCGAAGCTGGGCGCGGGCGTCTTCGCGTACAGCGCCCTGTCGGCCTTCGGCGACGGCGTCGGGCACCTGCTGTCCCCGTCGAAGGCGGCGCAGGACGTGCCGGAGCTGCGCACGGACAACCTGAAGGCCGTGGCCGTGTACGGCGACGACCAGATGAACGACGCGCGGATGGCCCTGATGACGGTCCGCGCCGCGGTCGAGGCGGGCGCCGTCGTCCTCAACCACGCCGAGGTCACCGGCCTGCGCTTCACCAAGGGCCGGGTCACGGGCGCCGAGCTCAAGGACCGCCAGTCGGGTGACGAGTTCGGCGTGAACGCCCGGCTTGTGCTGAACGCCACCGGCCCGTGGGTGGACCACCTGCGCCGGATGGAGGACGAGAACGCGGCGCCCTCCATCCGCCTCTCCAAGGGCGCGCACCTGGTCCTCAAGCGCACCGCCCCCTGGAAGGCCGCCCTGGCCACGCCGATCGACAAGTACCGCATCACGTTCGCCCTGCCCTGGGAGGACATGCTGCTGCTCGGCACCACGGACGAGGAGTACGAGGGCGACCCGCGGGACGTGTCCGTCACGGAGCAGGACACCACGCAGATCCTGGACGAGGCGGCGTTCTCGATCCGCGACCAGCAGCTGTCCCGTGACCTGATCACGTACTCCTTCGCGGGTCTGCGGGTGCTGCCGGGCGGTCCCGGCGACACGTCCAAGGCGAAGCGCGAGACGGTCGTCACCGAGGGCCGCGGCGGCATGCTGTCGGTGGCGGGCGGCAAGTGGACGACGTTCCGGCACATCGGCCGCACGATCATGAACAAGCTGGCGGAGCTGCCCGGTCACCCGCTCGGCGAGGACATGCAGCCGATCTCGCAGCTGCCCAAGAAGCTGCCGCTGCCCGGTATCTCGAACCCGAACGCGGTGGCACACCGGCTGCTCGTGGACGGCGGTACGCCGGGTCCGCGGATGTCGGCCGACACGGCGCGGCACCTGGCCACGCACTACGGCTCGCTGTCCTTCGACATCGCGCGCCTGGCCAACGAGGACCCGGCGCTCGCGGAGCGCATACACCCGGACGCCCCGGAGATCTGGGCGCAGGTCGCGTACGCCCGTGACCACGAGTGGGCCGAGACCGCGGACGACGTGCTGCGGCGCCGTACGACCCTGACGATCCGGGGCCTGGCCACGGACGAGGTGCGGGGCGGGGTCGAGTCCATGCTGGACGCGAAGAAGTAGGCCTCCCGGCAAGGGAGTCGTGAGGGGCGGTCACCGGGGGACCGCCCCTCACGCATGCTCGTGCCCCGATAGGGGCGCGGGGCTGTGACATGTGCGGCTCCGCCGCGGGGCGCGACCAGCCACGACGGCGCGGCAGCCGAACGACGGTGCCGCACGGTGAGACCCGGAAGGGAAGATCACGCCCCGCCGGGCCTCACGGTGAGACCTCCTCCAAGCGGCGTCCCGCCGTCTCCTCCGCGCCGATCCCCGCGACGACCGCGCCCGCGAGGGCGACTCCGCCCAGGACCAGGAAGACCGTGCCGATGTCGCCGCCCGCGTACACCGCGCCGACCGCGATCGGGCCGGAGATGACGCCGAGGCGGTTGAAGGCGCCGCCGACGCTGCTGCCGAGGGCCCGCATCCGGGTCGGGAAGAGCTCCGGCGTGTACACGTACAGGCAGATGTTGGCGCCGAAGAAGAAGACCGCGGCGAGGGACGACCAGATCAGGACCTGCACCGGGGTGTTCGCGCCGAGCCAGGCGAGCAGGAGCAGCACGGCCGCGGCCCCGCCCAGGCAGGCGGTGATGACCTTGCGCCGACCGGCCTTGTCCACGGTGAGGGCGACGACCAGGCAGCCGAGCAGGCCCGCGCAGGACGTGACCGTGGAGTAGAGCAGGGCGTCCGAGAGGGAGAGGTCGTAGCGGTTCAGGTAGATCGTCGGCAGCCAGGACGAGATGCCGTAGTTGACGAAGTAGCCGCAGAACCAGAGGGCGCCGACGATGAGGGTGCGGCGGCGGTAGCGGCCGCTGAAGAGGCCGCGCAGGCCCGAGGAGCCCTTGCCGGGCGGGGTGACGGGCAGGGCCTCGCCGACCGGGGGCAGCGGTTTGCCGGTGGCGCGCTCGACCGCGGTCTCGATGCGGACCATGGTCGCCTCGGCCTCCTCGGTCCTGCCGTGGTCGGCGAGCCAGCGCGGGGACTCCGGGACCATCTTCTGGACCAGGATGCAGAGGACCCCGGGGATCGCCGCGAGCGCGTACATCCAGCGCCAGCCGAGGATCGGCACGACCCAGGCCGCGACGAGGGCGCCGACGGTGAGGCCCGCCGGGAAGACCAGCTCGTACAGGAGCACGAAGCGGCCGCGCTTGTGGGTGCGGGTGATCTCGGCGATGAAGGTGGCCGCGACCGGGACCTCACCGCCGATCGCCAGGCCCTGGACGAAGCGCAGCGCCATGAACTGCTCGGGCGAGGTGGTCGCGGCGAGGGCCAGGTTGGCGAGGCTGGAGATCCCGATGCAGAGGGCGATGACCTTGACGCGGCCGATGCGGTCGGCGAGCCGGCCGGACAGGAGCGCGCCGACGAGCATGCCGAGGGAGCCGATGGTGAGCATCAGCGTGGCGGCGGAGGTGGACAGCTGCCACTCGGCGCGCAGCTCGGGCATCGCGTAGGCGATGAGGAGCTGGTCGAAGGCCTCGAAGAAGGTCACGGCGCCGACGATGAGGCGGACGGTGACGTGCCAGCGGCTGAGCGGCAGTCTCTCGAAGCGGGCGGAAATCGAGGCCCGGACGGCACTGCCCGGCGTGGGGGGCGGCGAGTCGGGGGCGTTGAGCGTCATACGGGGACTCCGCGGCGATGAGGGAGCGGGAACGTCGAACGGGGTACGGGAGGGGTCACGGGAGAGGACGGCGCAGCGCAGATTCTGCTCGCTGTCGCCGGTGTACGGAACCCGAGCGGACGTTTCGGGTTAGCGCAAAGTTTCTAAGCGCTTAAGTTGTATCGCCCCCCTCCCGTGGGTCGTCAAGAGTCTGGGCAGCGAAAGAAGTCACGACAGGGTCTTGCGCCGAAAATACTTAAGCCCTTAGATTTCTAGTGCTGAGACGGACCGCCGCTGCAAGCCGCTGCAAGGAGACCCGCATGAACCCGACTCCCCCGGACGAGGCGCTCCCGGTCCCCCCGGACGAGGCACTGATCGCCGGAGCCTGGCGCCGCGGCGCGGGCGCGCCGACCGAGACCGTCGACCCGGCCACCGGACGCCCGCTCGCCACCGTGCACGCGGCCACCGTCGAGGAGGTCGCCGAGGCGGCCGAGGCCGCGGCCGAGGCGGCGGCCGACCCCCGCTGGCGCGACCTGCTCCCCCACCAGCGCGCCCGACTCCTCACCCGTATCGCGGAGTTGATCGACGCGGAGGCGGACGGCCTGGCCGCGCTGCAGACCGCCGACACCGGCAAGTCGCTCACCGAGACGCGTGCCCTGGTCGCGAGCGCGGCCGGTACGTTCCGGTACACCGCCGCCGCCCTGGAGACCGCCGAGGAGTCCCTCACCCCGGCGCGCGGGGCGTACGTGACGATGAGCGTGTACGAGCCGATCGGCGTCGTCGGGGCGATCAACCCGTGGAACTCGCCGGTCGCCAGCGACGCGCAGAAGCTCGCCCCGGCCCTCGCCGGCGGCAACGCGGTGCTCCTGAAGCCCGCCGACTGGACGCCGCTCGTGTCGCTCGCGCTCGGCCGCCTGGTGACCCGGGCGCTCGACGAACTCGGCCTGCCCACCGCCCTGTTGGCGGTGCTGCCGGGGCGCGGCAGCGTGGTCGGGGACGCGATCGTGCGGGATCCCCGGGTCGGCAAGGTGTCGTTCACCGGCGGCACGTCGACCGGGCGCACCCTCGCCCACGCGGCCGCCGAGAAGCTGATGCCGGTCTCCCTTGAGCTGGGCGGCAAGTCACCGACGGTCGTCCTGGCCGACGCCGACGTCGAACAGGCCCTCGCCGGGGTGATGTTCGGGGTGTTCTCGTCCAGCGGCCAGTCCTGCATCGCCGGTTCCCGGCTCTTCGTGGCGCGTGCGCTGTACGACGACTTCGTCGGTGAACTCGCCGAGCGGGTCGGCAAGTTGAGGGTGGGCCCCGGTACGGACCCGGCCACGCAGGTCGCGCCGCTCGTGCACCACAAGCACCGGGACTCGGTCGCCGCGTACGTGGATCTGGCCCGCTCGGAGGGCGCCCGGGTGCTCGCCGGCGGGGCGGTGCCGGAGGGCCCCGAGTACGCCGACGGCGCGTACTACCTGCCGACCGTGCTCGACGGCCTGAGCAACGACGCCCGGGTCTGCCAGGAGGAGATCTTCGGGCCCGTGCTCGTCGCGCTGCCCTTCGACGACGAGGACGACCTGGTCGACCGGGCCAACGCCTCCGTGTACGGACTGGCCTGCGGGATCTGGACGCGGGACCACCGGGCCGCCTGGCGGATCGCGCGCCGGATCGAGGCGGGCACCGTCTGGATCAACACGTACAAGCAGTTCAGCATCTCCACGCCGTTCGGCGGCATGAAGGACAGCGGCCTCGGCCGGGAGAAGGGCCGGGACGGAATCCGCCAGTACCAGCGCCAGAAGTCCCTCTACTGGGGCACCTCCACGTCCCCGCTGCCCTGGGCCAACTAGGGCCTGCCGTTTGGATCTTGCCGGGGGCGCGGGCCCTGGCACGCACATCTGCCGCGTTGTCGTCGGTTGCCATGGCTCCGCCATGTCGCCCTCCTCCGCCTTGCAGCTGCACGCACCAGACCCCGCTCACCTCGACCGACCGGCACCGCCGACCAGATCCGGCCTGACCCAAACGACAGGCCCTGACCACCCCCGTCGGAGAGTTCATATGAGCAATCATCCCCCGATCGCCCGGCTGCGCGCCCTGCGCTCCGTCGAGCTGCTGACCCCGGCCTTCGCCGAGGCCACCGACTTCTACGAGGACGCCTGGGGCCTGGAGGTCGTCGAGTCCGAGCACAGCGCGAGCTGGCTGCGCGGCACCGGCGAGGAGCACCACGCCCTGCAACTGTCCCGCTCCGAGCGCACCGGGCTCGGCCGGCTCGTCTTCGCCGTGGCCACCCCGGCCGAGATCGACGAGGCGGCCCGCAGGCTGGAGGCCCGCGGCATCACGCCCGTGGCCGGTCCTGGCCCGCTCGACCAGGTCGGCGGCGGCTACGGCCTGCGCTTCCACGACCACGAGGGCCGCCTCATCGAGCTGTCCGCCGACACCTGGGCGGTCGCCCCGCGCGGCCGGGAGGCCGCCGTGCCGGTCGGCGTCACGCACACCGTCCTCAACACCCCCGACATCGACGCGGCCGTCGCCTTCTACTGCGACGTGCTCGGCCTGCGCGTCTCCGACTGGTCCGAGCACCAGATGGCGTTCCTGCGCTGCAACGCCGACCACCACTGCATCGCGTTCAACCAGGCCGAGTGGGTCTCCCTCAACCACGTGGCGTACGAGATGAGCTCGGTCGACCACTTCATGCGGGGCCTGGGGCGCCTTCGGCACCACGGGATCGTGCCGCAGTGGGGGCCGGGCCGGCACGGGCCGGGCAACAACACCTTCTCCTACTTCACCGACCCGACCGGGCTCGTCTGCGAGTACACCTCCGAGGTCGCGCAGGTCGTCGAGGACCGCTGGATCGCGAAGGTGTGGCGGCGGGTGCCGGAGCTGTCCGACCTGTGGGGCACGGCCGGGCCGCCGTCGAAGGAGATCCGCTGCCACATGGCCGGTCGGCCGGAAGGAGAGCAGAAGTGACCAGGATTCTGAAGGTCGGGCTCGTCGGCTGGGGCGCCATCGGCCGCGTCGTCGGCACCGCGCTGACCCAAGGGGACGTTCAGGGCGCCGAGTTGACGTGCCTCGTCGACAACCGGCCGCTCGGCGAGGCCGCGCCCGCGCCGCAGGTCTCCTTCGAGGAGGCCGTCGAGCAATGTGACCTGATCGTGGAGGCCGCGGGCCAGGGTGTCGTACGGGAGTGGGCCGAGCGTGTCCTCACCTCCGGCACCGATCTGCTGATCGCCTCCACCGGGGCCCTCACCGACGACGAGCTGGCCAAGCGGCTGCTCGCGGCCGGGCCCGGCCGGGTGTACTTCACGGGCGGCGCCGTCGGCGGACTCGATCTGCTGCAGGCCGTACGGCACCTAGGCCCGCTCGAAGACGTCCGCCTCACCACCACCAAGCTGCCCTCGACCCTCGAACAGCCGTGGATGGACGAGGAGTTGCTGGCCCGGATGAGGTCGGCCACCGGACCGGTCGAGGTCATGGCGGGCACCGCGCGGGACGTCCCGGTGAAGTTCCCCAAGTCGACCAACGTCGCGGCCTCGGTCGCGCTGGCCGTCGGCGACCTGGACGCTGTGCGGGTCCGGGTCGTCGCGGACCCGGGCGCGACCCGCACGCGGCACGTCGTCGAGGCCTCCGGCACGCACGGCGCGTACCGCTTCGAGGTGGCCCACGCGCCCGACCCGGGCAACCCGGCGACCAGCCAGGTCGTGCCGTACGCGGTCCTGCGCTCGCTCGCGGCGCTCGCCGGGCGGACGGGGCAGATCCTGTGACCCCGGTCCATCTGGAGGAGGCGGGCACGGACGGGCCGCTGCTGTTCTGCCTGCACGGCATCGGCTCGTCCTCGGCCGCCTTCGCGCCGCAGCTGGACGCGCTCTCCGCGTACGCCCGGGTGGTCGCCTGGGACGCGCCCGGGTACGCCAAGTCCCCGGACCCGGACGGCGAGTTGGACCTGGACGGGTTCGCGGACGCGGCGGCCGAGGCGATCCGTTCGTACGGCGAGCCCGCGCACGTCCTCGGCGTCTCCTGGGGCGGCGTGATCGCACTGCGGCTCGCCGCCCGGCACCCGGAGCTGGTGGCCTCGCTGATCGTCGCGGACTCCAGCGCCGGTTCCGGTACCGATCCGGAGAAGGCCGCGGGCATGCGGGCGCGCGCCACGGAGCTGGCCGAGCTCGGGCCGCGCGCCTTCGCGGCGCAGCGCGGCCCCCGGCTCGTCTCGCCGGATGCGCCCGCCGAACTGGTCCAGCGGGTCGTCGACACCATGTCCTGCGCGGTCCGGCTGCCCGGCTACGGGCACGCCGCCGCCTCGATGGCCGCCGCCGACCTGCGCCCCGAACTGTCCGCCGTCACCGCGCCCACGCTCGTGGTCTGCGGCGACCGCGACACGGTCACCGGAGTCGAGGCCTCCCAGGTCCTCGCCGGGGGCCTGCACAAATGCGCCTACGTGATCGTCAAGGACGCCGGTCACCTGGCCAACCAGGAACAGCCCGAGCGGTTCAACGCCTGGGTCCTGTCCCACCTGCACATCGTCACGAACCAGCGAAGCACGCACCAGCGAAAGGGCTGAGCCATGCCTCTGACCACCACCGAGTACGACAACGGCGGCGACCTCGGCAAGTACACCGACTCGCTGATCGCCTCCAAGGAGTCCCGCGAGCCCGACTGGGGCACCCTCTCCTTCCAGGAGAAGGCGGGCCCGCAGTACAAGCGCGCGCAGATCCGGTACGTGGGCTCCGGCGCCACCGGCAACCACGAGGGCGACAACCGCATCCTGCCGTCGGGCGGCTTCACGTTCTCCAACATGCTGCTGCCCCCGGGCGGCGAGGGCCCGGCCCACACCCACCACGACGTCGAAGAGGCGTTCTTCGTCCTGGAGGGCGAGGTCCGCGTGGGCGTCCACCGCGGCCCCGACGAGGTCGAGTACCGCACGCTCGGCTACCGCGACATGATCGTGGTCCCGGCCGGCGTGACCCGCTCGCTGAAGAACGAGGGCGACACCGACGCCCTGTTCTGCGTCGTCATCGGCACGCAGAAGCCGCAGGTCCCGACGTACCCCGAGTACTCCCCGCTGTACGGGATCACCCGTGACTGACGGCCCCCTGGTCGTCGTGACCGGGGCGGGCCGCGGCCTGGGACTGGCCATGGCCCGCCGGGCCGGGGAGGACGGCTTCCGGGTCGTCGTCGCCGAGGTCGACGCCGAGCGGGGCGAGGCGGCGGCGGAGCAGCTGCGGGGCGAGGGCATCGACGCCCACTTCGTACGCTGCGATGTCGCCGACCCGGACTCGGTCACCGGACTCGCCGAATCCGTAAGGGAGTTGGGCGGTCTCTACGGTCTCGTCAACAATGCCGCGCTCGCCAACGGGGTGGGCGGCAAGGAGTTCCAGGACATCGACATCGAGACCTGGGACCGCCTGATGACGGTCAACGCGCGCGGCCCCTGGCTCGTCGCCAAGGCCCTGCACCCGCACTTCGGGCCGGTCGGGCGGATCGTGAACATCGCCTCGGACGCGGCGCTCTACGGCTCGCCCCGGCTCGCCCACTACATCGCGTCCAAGGGCGCCGTCATCGCCCTCACCCGGGCCATGGCGCGGGAGCTGGGCGAGCGCGGGATCACCGTGAACGCCCTCGCGCCCGGCCTCACCGAGTGCGAGGCGACGGAGACGGTCCCGCAGGAGCGGCACGGCCTGTACGCCGCGAACCGGGCGATCTCCCGGCCGCAGCAGCCGGACGACCTGGTCGGGCTCGCCGCGTTCCTCCTCTCCGAGGAGTCCCGCTACCTCACCGGACAGGTGGTCGCCGTCAACGGCGGCTTCACCATGCACTGAACCAACTGACGTACTGGAGAAGGATTATGGATCTGGGCCTCGCCGACCGGACCTATGTGGTCACCGGAGGCAGCTCGGGCGTCGGCCTGGCCACGGTCCGCGCCCTGCTCGACGAGGGCGCGAACGTCGCCACCTGCGGCCGCGACGCCGAGCGTCTGAAGCGCATCGGGGAGCACGAGCGGCTCTTCACCGCGGTGTGCGACGTACGGGACGCCACCGCCGTACGGGAGTTCGTGGACAGCGCCGCCGAGGCCTTCGGCGGGCGCGTGGACGGGCTCGTCAACAACGCCGGGCAGTCCCGCATGAAGCGCCTCGACGACACGACCGCGGACGACTGGCGCGACGAGCTGGAGCTGAAGTTCGCGGGCGTCCTCCACCCGCTGCAGGCGGCCCGGGGGCACCTGAAGTCCTCGGACGCGGCGTCCGTCGTCAACGTCAACGCCGTCCTCGCCAAGCAGCCCGAGACGCGCCTCATCACGACCAGCGCGGCCCGCGCCGGCATCCTCAACCTGTCCAAGTCCCTGGCCCAGGAGCTGGCTTCGGACGGCATCCGGGTCAACTCGGTCTGCCTGGGCCTGGTCGACACCGGCCAGTGGACCCGACGGCACGCCGCCGCCAACTCCGGCCTCTCGTACGAGGACTGGCAGGCGGAGCTCGCCGCGGACCGGGGCATCGCGCTCGGGCGGCTCGGCCGGGCCGAGGAGGTCGCGTACGCGATCGTCTCGCTGCTCTCGCCACGGGCCTCGTACATCACCGGAACCAGCATCGACGTCTGCGGCGGAGTCGGCCGCGGCATTCTCTGAGGAGTACTGCGCATGCGTTACGACCATGGAGGCGCGCTCCTCGTCGCCGTCCTGAGGGAACTCGGCATCGACACGGTCTTCGGGATCGTCTCGGTGCACAATCTGCCGCTGGTCGAGGCCGTCGACCGCGAGCTGCGCTTCGTGCCCGTCCGGCACGAGGCGACCGCCGTGAACGCGGCCGACGCCTACGGCCGGGCCCGCGGCTCGATCGGCTGCGCGCTGACGTCGACGGGCACGGGCGCGGGCAACGCGGCCGGCTCGCTCGTCGAGGCGCTGGCCTCGGGGACGTCCGTCCTGCACGTCACCGGCCAGGTCGAGTCCGAATTCCTGGGCAGCGGCCGGGGCTTCATCCACGAGACCAAGGACCAGCTGGGCATGCTGACCGCGGTCTCGAAGTACGCCGCGACCGTGCGCTCCGCCGACGAGGCGGGCCGGATCCTGCGCGAGGCGGCGGCCGCCGCGCTCGCCGCGCCGGGCGGCCCGGCGAGCGTCGAGTGGCCGATCGACCTGCAGTTCGCGGCCCAGACGGACTCGCCGGACGCGCTGGACGCGGAGCCCTCCCCGTCCCCCGACCCCGCTCAACTCGCCGCCGCAGCAAAGCTGTTGACTTCCGCCGAACGTCCGCTGATCTGGGCGGGCGGCGGCGCGGTGCAGGCCCGTACCGAACTGGCCGCGCTCGTCGAGGCGACCGGCGCCGGGCTGCTCACCTCCAACTCCGGGCGCGGCAGCGTCCCCGAGGACCACCCGCAGGTCATCGGCAACTTCGCCACCACCCCCGCGGGCCGCGCGCTGCTCGCCGACGCGGACCTGCTCCTGACCGTCGGCACGCACTTCCGGTCCAACGAGACGGCCGACTACGGGCTGCAGGTTCCGGAGCAGCACATCCAGATCGACGTCGACGCGGCAGCCCTCGGCCGCGTGTACCCGGCGACGCACGCCCTGCACGGCGACGCGGCCGACACCCTCAACGCCCTGCTGCCGCACGCCCGCCGCGCCGAGCCCGCGTGGACCGAACGCGTGCGGCAGGTGCGGGACGACGTCCGGTCGGCCCTGCACGACAACATCGGCCCGCAGGCCGCGATCTGCGACGCGCTGCGGGCGGCGCTCCCCCGGGACGCCGTGGTCGCCCGTGACGTCACGATCGCCTCCAGCAGCTGGGGCAACCGCCTCCTGGAGATGTACGACCCGAGGGCGAACGTCTTCCCGCGCGGCGGCGGCATCGGCCAGGGCCTCGGCATGGGCATCGGGGCCGCGCTCGCCGCCCCGGACCGGCCGACGGTCGTGATCGCCGGCGACGGCGGCCTCGCGGTCCACCTCGGCGAACTCCTCACCCTCGCCCAGGAGCGCCCGCGCCTGACCCTCCTGGTCTTCAACGACGGCGGCTACGGCGTGCTGCGCAACATGCAGGACCGGTACGCCGACCGCCGCTCCGGTGTCGACCTGGCCACGCCCGACTTCGAACTCCTCGCCCGCGCCTGCGCGCTGCCGTATCTGCGGATCGCGGACGCCGAGCACGCCGGGCCGGTGATCGACCAGGCCGTCGCCTCCGACGGGCCCGTGCTCGTCGAGGTGGACCTGACGGCGCTCGGCCCGATGAAGAACCCGTTCACCCCGCCCGTCAAGATCCCCACCGCGTAGGGAGGCCGCCATGAGCGAAGAACGTCAACTGGAGCTGCTTGTCCGGCGGATGACCTGGGAGGCCGAGGGCGTCCTGTCCGTCGAGCTCGTCCACCCGGACGGCAAGCCGCTGCCCGCCTGGGCGCCGGGTGCGCATATCGACGTGCACGTGGGCGGGCAGATCCGCCAGTACAGCCTGTGCGGCGACCCGGCCGCGTGCGGCTCGTACCGCATCGGTGTCCTCGACGCGCCCTCCTCGCGCGGCGGTTCGCGCCATGTGCACACCGTGCTGCGCCCCGGCCAGCGGGTCACCGTGTCCGAGCCGCGCAACCACTTCGCCCTGGAGGACGCCGCCGCGTACGTGTTCCTCGCGGGCGGCATCGGCGTCACCCCGATCCTCGCCATGGCCCGCGAGGCCGCCCGGCGCGGGGCCGTGTGGCGCATGGTGTACGGCGGTCGCAGCCGCGCCTCGATGGCCTTCGCCGACGAACTGGCCGCGCTCGGCGGCGACTTGACTCTCGTACCGCAGGACGAGCAGGGCCATATCGATCTGGCCGGTGCGCTCGCGGAGCTGCCGGAGGGCACGCTCGTGTACTGCTGCGGGCCCGAGCCGCTGCTCGCCGCCGTGGAGGCCGCCTGCCCGGCGGAGGTCCTCCGGGTGGAGCGGTTCGCGGCTCCGGTCGTCGAACGCGCCACGGACGACGGGGAGTTCGAGGTGGAGTGCCGCACGTCGGGACTCACCCTGACCGTCGGACCCGACACCTCGATCCTGGAGGCCGCCGAGCAGGCCGGCCTGACCGTGGAGAGCTCCTGCCGCGACGGCATCTGCGGCTCCTGCGAGACCCGGGTGCTCGACGGCACCCCCGACCACCGCGACTTCCTGCTCTCCGAAGCCGAGCACGCCGCGAACGCCTCGATGATGATCTGCGTCTCGCGCTGCGCGTCCGGCCGCCTCGCCCTCGACCTCTAGCCCTTGGGAGCACCCGACATGAACACCGTAGAGACCTGGCCGTACCTGGACGTGCACCAGTCCCGTACGCACGAGCCTTCCCCGTACGAGTACAAGCTGGCCGCCACCCTCGAAGAGGTCTTCACCAAGGAAGGCCATGAACTCGCCGATGTCGTGCGGGGGTTGAACGCCCGCCAGGTCCACGCCCCTGACGGCGCCCCGTGGACCGAGGACTCCTTCCGCGCCGAGATGCACCGACTGGGAGCGTGACCACCATGACCCTGACCGCTGACCAGATCTACGCGACCGGCCTGCGCGGCCAGTGGCACCCGGTCTGCCCCTCCGACTTCGTCGCCCCCGGCGCGATGCGCAAGGTCACCGTCCTCGGCGAGCAGTGGCTGCTCTTCCGCCGCTCCGACGGCACCCTGAGCATGCTCGCCGACCGCTGCCCGCACCGCGGCGCCCCGCTCTCCCTCGGCAAGCACCTGGGCGACCGGGTGGCCTGCTGGTACCACGGCGTGGAGGTCGAGACCGACGGCACGGTGTCGTCGGTGCCCGGCCTGCCCGGCTGCAACCTGGAGGGCAAGCAGCTCGTCCGCTCCCTTCCGGTGCGGGAGGCCGCGGGCGCGGTCCTCGCGTACTTCGGCTCCGAAGAGCAGCCGCAGCCGGTCGAGTTGACGCTCCCCGAGCCCCTCACCGACCCGGACGTCGACGCGTTCCTCTGCTACGCGGAGTGGAACGTGCCGTGGCGGTACGCCGTGGAGAACCTGCTCGACCCGATGCACGGCGCGTTCCTGCACCACGACTCGCACACGATGTTCGAGGGCGACACGACCGCCAAGTTCCGCATCCGGGAGACCGACCGCGGCTACTTCTTCGAGAAGACCGACCAGCGGGGCGTCAACTTCGACTGGGTGGAGCTGTGCCGCACGGGCGTGGACTGGGTGGATCTGTCCATCCCGTACCCGCCGTCGGCGGGCCCCGGCGGCCCGTTCGGGATCGTCGGCATGGTCCGCCCGGTCGACGAGGAGCGCTGCGCGGTGTTCTTCTGGCGCTACCGCAAGGTCCAGGGCTGGCAGCGCGACAGCTGGCGCTTCCTCTACAAGACCCTGATCGAGGAACGCCACTGGGCCGTCCTGGAACAGGACCGCGTCATGCTGGAGGCGATGCCGTCCGACGCCGACCAGCAGGAGAACCTGTACCAGCACGACCTGGGCGTGGTGCGGCTGCGACGCCTTTACCGGGCTGGGGCGGAGGCGCAGGGGAGCGTCTGAGCCCTGCCAGGCTGGTGCCTCGCCCCCGCCTGCGGACCGCCCGTGGTCGCTCGCGCAGTTCCCCGCGCCCCTTCGGGGGCGCGGGGTTCACCCCTCGCCCGGCCCCTCCGCCGACTCCTCGATGGACCGCTCCAACTTCGACAGCAACCGGGCCAGTTGACGGCACTCCGCAGGAGACATGCCGGCCAGCATGCGGCGCTCGTTGTCCAGGTGCTCCGCGAACACCTCGTCGACCTTGGCCAGACCGGCGTCCGTGAGGCGTGAGTACACGACGCGCCGGTCGTCGGCGTCCCGTTCCCGGACGATGAGCCCGTCCTTCTCCAGGCGGTCGATCCGCAGCGTCACCCCGGCCGACGAGACGAGCCCCGAGTCGGCCAACTGCCCGGCCGTGAGCCGGTACGGCGCTCCCGCGCGGCGCAGCGCCGTCAGTACGTCGAAACCGGCCACCGCCAGGCCGTGCTGGTCGATCGCGGAGGTCAGCCGGGTGTTGTAGCGCAGGAAGGTGCGATGCAGCCGCGCGAGGACCTCCAGGGGCGAGGTGTCGAGCTCGGGCCGCTCGCGCGCCCAGTCCTCGATGATCGACGCGACCGCGTCCTTGCGGACGGCCCCGTTCTTCGCGGCGTTCTTCCCCGTCATGTGCGACTGCCTGCCTTCCCCTCGTGGCGGCTCCGTCGAGCCGTCGAAGAAATCTTAGCCCTGAAACACATACGCCCTTCCCCCGCCCGGGGCCATAATGAGGCCGATACATCGGATGTCTACCGGCGCGCACGGCCTCGGCGAGGATACGGCGAGGACGCGGGCGCGCCGACTGGTCGAGGCGGGGGCACCATGGCGGTCACGGACGAGGCGATCGAGAAGATCAAGGGCATGATCGTCTCCGGCGCGCTGCGCCCCGGCGACCGCCTGCCCAAGGAGAGCGAGCTCGCCGCCGACCTGGGCCTGTCCCGCAACTCCCTGCGCGAGGCGGTGCGCGCCCTCGCCCTGATCCGCATCCTCGACGTACGCCAGGGCGACGGCACGTACGTCACCAGTCTCGACCCCCAACTCCTCCTGGAGGCCCTGAGCTTCGTCGTCGACTTCCACCGCGACGACACGGTCCTGGAGTTCCTGGCCGTCCGTCGCATCCTGGAACCGGCGGCCACGGCGATCGCCTGCAAGCAGATCGACGCCGCCGAACTGGACTTTCTGGAGGCCCAGTTGGACGCCCTCGGCCCGGCACCCTCGGTCGAGGAGCTGGTCGCGTCCGACCTGGAGTTCCACCGCGGCATCGTCCAGGCCTCCGGCAACTCGGTGCTCTGCTCGCTGCTCGACGGCCTGTCCGGGCCGACGACCCGGGCCCGGGTCTGGCGCGGCCTCACCCAGGAGGACGCGGTCAGCCGGACCCTGCACGAACACCGCATGATCCTCACCGCGCTCCGCGACCGCGACGCCGAGGCGGCCCGCTCCTGGGCGACGGTGCACATCGCGAGCGTCGAGCAGTGGCTGCGCTCGACGCTGTGAGCACCACCACTCCCCCAGTCACCTCGCACAGTTGACCATCCACGGCTCGGACGAATAGACCTCTGCACAGAGGCGTATGCATCACCTCTGGCGTGCCAGGGGCATGCAAGGGGGCTGCGGAGGCCCCCCGCGGACGCCGTAAGGTTGGGGCGTACGCGAGTGGGGTCCCTCCCAGGCCCACAAGGCTCTGGGGGAACGTCGGAAGGAGGCGCTGGGTGATCGAGCTCGAGGGGGTTCCCGAGCTGGTCGACCCGGTCATGGTGGCCGCGTTCGAGGGCTGGAACGACGCAGGCGACGCCGCCTCCACCGCGGTCGCACACCTGGACCGGGAGTGGAAGGGCGAGGTGTTCGCCGCCCTCGACGCCGAGGACTACTACGACTTCCAGGTCAACCGCCCCACGGTGTGGCTGGACGGCGGCGTCCGCAAGATCACCTGGCCGACGACCCGCCTGTCCGTCGTCCGGGTCGGCGGTGACAAACCGCGCGACCTCGTCCTGGTGCGCGGCATCGAACCGTCCATGCGCTGGCGCTCGTTCTGCAACGAACTCCTCGGCTTCGCCCACGAACTGGGCGTCGAGCTGGTGGTGATCCTGGGCGCCCTGCTCGGCGACACCCCGCACACCCGCCCCGTCCCGGTCAGCGGCGTCACGTCCGACCCGGACCTGGCCCGCACGATGAACCTGGAGGAGACGCGGTACGAGGGCCCCACCGGCATCGTCGGCATCCTCCAGGAGGCCTGCACGCACGCGGGCGTCCCCGCGGTCTCGCTCTGGGCGGCCGTCCCGCACTACGTCTCGCAGCCGCCCAACCCGAAGGCGACCCTGGCCCTCCTGAACCGCCTGGAGGACCTGATCGGCCTGCGCATCCCGCTCGGCGAGCTGGCGGAGGACGCGCGCGCCTGGCAGTTGGGCGTGGACCAGCTGGCGGCCGAGGACAGCGAGGTCGCGGAGTACGTGCAGAGCCTGGAGGAGGCCCGCGACACGGCGGAGCTGCCCGAGGCGTCCGGCGAGGCGATCGCCCGCGAGTTCGAGCGCTACCTCCGTCGGCGTGACGGCGGCCCGACGGGCCCGGGGCACGCGACGGACGGCAGCGACGCGGGCCCGTTCCTGCGCGACACCGCGAGCGACCGCACGCGCCCGCCGAAGCCCCCGCACCCCCAGGACCGCCCGGACCAGACCGAGCAGCCCGAGCAGAGGGACGACCAGCCCGAGCAGCCCGCCAAGGATGCGGAGGCAGCGGCGGAGGCAGACTCGGACGCGGGTTCCGACGACAACGGCCAGGAGACCCCGGCCACCCAGGACACCCAGGGCCCCGAGGACACCGAGAACCGCGAAGACGGCGGCAGCAGCACCGGCGCCCCCGGCAAGGACGACTGACCGGCCGACGCAACACCCCGGGCACCACAGAGGCGCCGGACGAGCACTTCTCGTCCGGCGCCTTTGCGTACGCAGGTACTACAGCGCCACACCAAGCAGCGCGTCCACGGCACGGGACACTACGCCGGGCGCCCCCTCGTCCGTACCGCCCTCGGAGTCCTGGAGCGCGGCCCAGCGGTCGACGGCCGCGAGCGCCTTCGGGGCGTCGAGGTCGTCGGACAGGGCCTCGCGGATCTCCTCGACGAGCGCCTCCGCGGCCGGGCCGTCGGGCCGGGAGACGGCGGCGCGCCAGCGGCCCAGGCGGTCCACGGCGTCCGGCAGGACCTGGTCGGTCCACTCCCAGTCGGCGCGGTAGTGGTGGGCGAGGAGCGCGAGCCGGATCGCGGCCGGGTCGACGCCGTCGCGGCGCAGCTTCGAGACGAAGACCAGGTTGCCCTTGGACTTCGACATCTTCTCGCCGTCGAGGCCGACCATCCCCGCGTGCACGTACGCCTTCGCGAAGGGGTGCTCGCCGGTGAGGACCTGGGCGTGCGAGGCGCCCATCTCGTGGTGCGGGAAGGCCAGGTCGGAGCCGCCGCCCTGAACGTCGAAGCCCATGCCGAGGTGTTCCAGGGCGATGGCGACGCACTCGATGTGCCAGCCGGGCCGGCCGCGGCCGAGGCTGGCGCCGTCCCAGCTGGGCTCGCCCTCGCGGGCGGCCATCCACAGCATCGGGTCGAGGGGGTTCTTCTTGCCGGGGCGCTCCGGGTCGCCGCCGCGCTCCGCGGAGAGCGCCTTCATGGCGGCGGCGTCGAGGCGGGAGACCTCGCCGAAGTGGGCGTCCGACTCGACGGAGAAGTAGACGTCGCCCTCGAGTTCGTAGGCGGCGCCCATGTCACGCAGTCGCTCGACCAGCGGGACGATCCCGGGTATGGCCTCGACGGCGCCTATGTACTGCTGCGGGGGAAGCATCCGCAGGGCGGTCATGTCCTCGCGGAAGAGTGCGGTCTCGCGCTCCGCGAGCCCGGTCCAGTCGACGCCGTCGCGCACGGCCCGCTCCAAAAGCGGATCGTCCACGTCCGTCACGTTCTGGACATAGTGAACCTGCCGCTTGGTGTCGAGCCACACGCGCTGAACGAGGTCGAACGCGTTGTAGGTCGCCGCGTGACCCATGTGGGTCGCGTCGTACGGCGTGATGCCGCAGACGTAGATACGGGCGACAGGACCGGGGTCAAGGGCGATGCGCCCACCGGTCGCGGTGTCGTGGATCCTGAGGTCGCGGCCCTTGCCGGGCAGGGCGGGGACCTCGGAAGCGGGCCAGGCATGCATGCTTCGAGACTAACCGGACGCCCCTTCCGGATACGAACCGGACCGGATCTTCTGGCCGGGAAGGCCCTCTTGCGTCTCGGCCGCCGATGTGCAGCGCCGATCCATCGCCCTGCGCCCATGGATCGCCGTGGGCAGGGCTCACACGGGCGGCCACGGAATCGCGGGCCACGATCCGTTCGGCACCGGGTGCACCCCGGACCGCAGCAATTCGGCCACCCGTTCGCGTACGGCGTCCACCTCGGCCGGAGTGATCAACTCCACGAGCCGGTCCGCGAGCGGCGCACCCTCGGCGAGGTCCCGCGCGAGGGTGCCGAGAACCTCGACGGCCTCCGCGGTCAGCGGCTCACCGGCCCAGCCCCACAGCAGGGTGCGCAGCTTGTCGTCCACGTGGAAGGTGACGCCGTGGTCGATGCCGTACAGCGTGCCGCCGGGCGCGGGCAGCAGATGGCCGCCCTTGCGGTCGGAGTTGTTGATCACGGCGTCGAGGACGGCGAGGCGGCGCAGGCGCGGGTCGTCGGCGTGCACGAGCAGGGCCGTGCGCCCCTCTGAGACCTCGGCGAAGCCGACGGCCTTCCAGCCCTCGTCGGGCTCCTCCCCGTCGACGAGCGCGAGGAGTTCGGGCGCGGAGTCCGCCTCCGACGGGGCGACCGGCTCGATCCACAGCTGGCACATGCCCTCGCCGTGCGGCCCGTCGCGCAGGACGGTTGGCGGTACGAGATCCCAGCCGGTGGCCCGCGACACCTCGTACGCGGCGACCTCGCGCTGGGCGAGCGTGCCGTCGGGGAAGTCCCACAGCGGACGCTCACCGGCGACCGGCTTGTACACGCAGTGGGCGCTGACGCCCTCGTGCTCGACCGAGCAGTAGAGAACCGCGTTGGAGGCTTCGCGGATCCGTCCGAGCACAGTGAGTTCGCCGTGCGTCAGCAGATCGACGGCTTCCGCGGTGGCGGTCACAGGCCGCGCCGGTATCCGTTCTGACGCGGGCATACGTGTCCTTCCGGGTCGAGCGGCAGGCTGCACAGCGGGCACGGCGGACGGCCCGCGTTCACGACGTCGAGGGCGCGCTTGGCGAAGGCCCTGGCCTGCGCTCCGGAGAGCCGTACGCGCAGCATCGGCGGGCCGTTCTCGTCGTCCTGGAGCAGTCGCTCCTCGGCCTCGGCGAGGTCCTCGTCGTCGTCGGCGTCCAGCTCGACGAGCGCCTGGGCCTCGACGACCATGCGCTGCTCCTCGCCGTCCCAGGCGAGCGCCATGGTGCCGACGCGGAACTCCTCCTCGACGGGGGCGTCGAGGGGCGCGCTGTCGGCGATCTCGCTGGGCGCCACGGCCGGCACGGGGGCGCTGCCACCGCTGCGCCGCACGACCTCGTCGAGCAGCTCGTCCATGCGCTCGGCGAGCGCGGCCACCTGGGTCTTCTCCAGGGCAACGCTCGTGACCCGGCCACCGGCGGAGGCCTGCAGGAAGAACGTACGGCGCCCGGGGAGCCCGACCGTGCCGGCCACGAAACGTTCCGGCGGGTCGTAGAGGAACACCTGACGGGACACGTCCTGGCCTCTCCCTCGGTATCGGGTACTGCGGCTGTCTGCTCGCTGTCGGGTACTGCCGGCCATCGGGTACGACGGCCTGATGTGCTGCGGCCCTGGCCGCGGTCGACGTGGGTCACCCTACTGCGGGCGACGATCACGGTGCGCCCGCACCGCCCCCGACTGTCGCGTCGCCCCGCCCGGCGTCGGCCCCGTTGTCGCGCGGCGCGAGCCCGCCCAGGTCACCGGTGTCCCCGAGGCGTACGAGGAAGGGGCGGAGCCGCGTGTACCGGATCACGGTGACCGAGCAGGGCTCGACGGAGATCCGCTGGAACAGGTCGAGGTGGAGGCCCAGCGCCTCCGCGACGAGGGACTTGATGATGTCGCCGTGGGAGCACATCACATAGAGGGCGTCGGATCCGAAATCACGCTCCACGCGCGCGTTCCACTCCCGTACCGCCTCGGCGGCGCGGTGCTGCATGGCGCGCATGGACTCGCCGCCGGGGAACGCCGCGGCGGAGGGGTGCTGCTGGACGACCCGCATGAGGGGTTCGTCGGCGAGCTCGCCGAGCTTGCGGCCCGACCAGTCGCCGTAGTCGCACTCGTTGATGCCCTCCTCGGTGTGCAGCGTGAGCTCCGGGCGGGCGGCGAGCAGCGGCTCCAGGGTCTGCCGGCAGCGCTCCAGGGGGCTGCTCACGGCCGTGGCGAGGGGCAGCTCGGCGAGCCGCCCGGGCAGGGCGGCGGCCTGGGCTGCGCCGCGCTCGTCGAGGACCACTCCCGGCGTCCGTCCGGCGAGCACGCCCGCGGTGTTGGCGGTGGACCGGCCGTGCCGGACCAGGATCAGGGTGGGCATGGCTGCCAGCGTAGGCGGACCGGGCCACGGGGGTGCGTACAGGCCCGGATCACGGGAGAATGCCCGCAATGATCGTGGACTGCGCCATCTATCGCGACGGCCGCCGCGCCGAGGGCCCGGAGGACTTCTCGACGGCCCTCGCAGAGGCGAGGGCCAGCGGTGACGCGTTCCTGTGGGTCGGCCTGCACGAGCCGACGGAGCGGGAGTTCGACCACGTCTCGGACGAGTTCGGCCTGCACCCGCTGGCCGTCGAGGACGCCCTCAAGGCGCACCAGCGGCCGAAGCTGGAGGTGTACGACGACTCGCTGTTCATGGTCCTGAAGCCGATCGTCTACGACGAGGCGGCGGACAGCATCAGCTCGGGCGAGCTGATGCTCTTCGTCGGCGACGCGTTCGTGGTGACGGTGCGGCACGGCGAGGGCGCACCGCTCGCGGCCGTACGCAAGCGTCTGGAGGCGGACCCGAAGGTGCTGCGGCACGGTCCGACGGCGGTGCTCTACGCGGTGAGCGACGCCGTGGTGGACCACTACATCGATGTGGCCGCCGAACTGCACCTGGACCTGGAGGGCCTGGAGGCGGAGGTCTTCGAGCCGACCGGCGGCGACACCCGGCACACGGCGGGCCGCATCTACAACTTCAAGCGCCAGGTCCTCGAATTCCGCCGCGCCACCATGCCGTTGGCGGCCCCGATGACCCGGCTCGCGGGCGCGGCCGTGCCGTTCGTGCACGCGGAGTCGCAGCCGTTCTTCCGCGACGTCGCCGACCATCTGACCCGCGCCAACGAGAGCGTCGAGGGGCTGGACCGCCTCGTCTCGGACGTCCTCTCCGCGCACCTGGCGCAGACCGGGGTGCGGCAGAACGACGACATGCGCAAGATCTCCGCGTGGGCCGCCATGGCCGCCGTCCCGACAATGGTCGCGGGCGTGTACGGCATGAACTTCGAGCACATGCCGGAGCTGAAGCACACCTGGGGCTACCCGGCCGTGGTGGCGCTCATGGCGGGTGCGGTGTACGGGCTCTACCGGCTGTTCAAACGCCGCGGCTGGCTGTAAGCCTCGGGCCCGCGGGGCCCGTCAGGCGAACTCGGGGGCCGAAGTCGCGGGCTCGCCAAGGGCGTTGCGCCGCTCCGGCATCCTCAGGGACACCATCCGCCGCCACCCGCCGGCCCGCTCGTACGCGTAGATGGCGTGGATACCGGCCGCGAGCAGGGCCGCCTTGGGGCCTGGCCAGCCGAGGATGCGGCCCATGTGGGACATGACGGCGAGGCTCACATCGCGGTAGATGCGGATCTCGGCGTGCGCGCACTCGTGCAGGATCCGCTGGATCTCCCGGCCGTGCCCGGCGTACGCGAACCGCAGCAACTCCTCGTGGCAGTACGCGAGATGGTTGTCCTCGTCGTGGGAGATCATCTTGACGGCGCGGCCGACGTCGGGGTGGTCGGCGAAGTGTCTGCGGAGCAGGTCCATCTGCTCGGAGGCGCGCTGTTCGGTGACGCGGCTGTGGGCGAGGTACATGATGATGTCCTGCTCGCCGAGCGGCCGCTCGGCCCTCAGCTGTTCATGCGCGAGGCCGATGCCGTTCCGCTCCAGGAGCAGGGTGTAGTCGGTCTCCGGCGGGACCTGGCAGGGTTCGAGGCGGCGCTTCTTCAGGAGGGCGTTGAAGATCCGGCCATGCTTGTCCTCGTCCGCGCCGTGCCGCCTGATCCTGGGGGCGAGGTCGCGCTGACTCTCCGGTACGAGCGCGGCGATCCGGCCGTTCTCCCAGCCCCCCTGGGACTCGCCGCCGGCCGCGATGGAGCAGAACAGCCGGAACGACTCGTCGTCGTCGAGGATCTCGGAGAACAGGCTCTTGGCCGAAAGCATCACTGCCACCTCCTGGGGGCGCCCGCGAAGTGACCCCGCGAAGAACGAGTCAAATGCGGTGCGAGGCGGCGGGCAACTCGAGATGGTTCGTGAGCGCCACGGAGAGCAGGACGGGCGGCAGACCTCCCGGAGCCCGTCCGAGCCCGTGAGACCCCGCCAGAGCCCGTCTGAGGCGTAACCGACGGGCTTGTGCGGCGTTGTACGGAGTAACGGCCGTGGCGGGGAAGACCCCCGAGCCCCCACCACGGCCGTAGAGAACTCCCCCGGGAACTCCCCCGGGAACTTCCCCGGAGAACTCCCCACTGCTCCGGTCTCCCGGAAATCCCCCGCGTCAGGCCAGTCCGGCCCGATCGAGCGCCTCGGTGCCCGCGCGCAGCGCGGCCAGTCGCTCGTCGAGCGTGAAGCCGGCCGGTGCGAGCGTCAGCGTCGTCACTCCGGCCTCCGCGTAGGCCTGCATGCGGTCGGCGATCCGCTCCACGGAGCCGAGCAGGGTGGTGGAGTCGATCAGCTGCTGCGGCACCGCGGCGGCCGCGCCGTCCTTGTCGCCGGACAGGTACTTGTCCTGGATCTCGGCGGCTTCCTTCTCGTACCCCATGCGCTGCGCGAGCTGGTTGTAGAAGTTCTGCTTGCGGCTGCCCATGCCGCCGACGTAGAGCGCGGTGTACGGGCGGAAGGTGTCGGCGAGCGCGCTCACGTCGCCGTCGTCGCCGAGCGCGAGCGGCAGCGTCGGGCACACGTCGAAGCCGTCCATCGTCAGTCCGGCCTTCTCGCGGCCCGCGCGGATGTGCTGCAGCGCGGTGTCCTCGATGTGCTCGGCGGCAGGAAAGATCAGCAGCGCGCCCTCGGCGATCTCGCCGGTCTGCTCCAGGTTCTTCGGGCCGATCGCGGCGATGTAGACGGGGATGTGCTCGCGGGCCGGGTGCACGGTGAGCTTGATCGGCTTGCCGGGGCCGTCGGGCAGCGGCAGCGTCCAGTGCTCGCCGTCGTACGAGAGGCGCTCGCGGCTCATCGCCTTGCGGACGATGTCGACGTACTCGCGGGTGCGGGCCAGCGGCTTGTCGAACTTCACGCCGTACCAGCCCTCGGAGACCTGCGGTCCGGATACGCCGAGGCCGAGGCGGAAGCGGCCGCCGGAGAGGGAGTCGAGGGTGGCCGCCGTCATGGCGGTCATCGCCGGCTGCCGGGCCGGGATCTGGAAGATCGCGGAGCCGACGTCGATGCGCTCCGTCTGGGCGGCGACCCAGGAGAGCACGGTCGCCGCGTCCGAGCCGTATGCCTCGGCCGCCCAGCAGACCGAGTAGCCGAGCCTGTCCGCCTCCTTGGCGACGGCGAGATTGTCCGCGTCCATCCCGGCGCCCCAGTAGCCGAGGTTGATCCCGAGTCGCATGCGCCGAACCCCTTACCCATGAGTAACGTGCCTGTTGTCCGGACTCTAGCGCGCCGCGGTGCGATCCGTCAGCGGGTGGCTGTCCACAGGCTCCGGCGAACGGTTATCCACAGGCCCGCCCGGGTTCGGCACGTGAGCAGTAACCTCAGCGCCCATGGAGCAGAGGCATCTCGGCCGCACCGGCCTGCGCGTGTCCAGGATCGGCCTCGGCACCCTCACCTGGGGCCGTGACACCGACGAGCACGACGCCGCCCACCAGTTGAAGGTCTTCTGGGAGGCGGGCGGCACGCTCGTCGACACGGCGGACGTGTACGGCGGCGGCGAGGCGGAGTACGTCCTGGGGCAGCTCGTCGAGGGCCTGGTGCCCCGGCGCGAGCTGGTCATCGCCACCAAGGCGGGCAGCGTCCCCGACCCGGAGCGCCGCTTCGACGGCTCGCGCGGCCATCTGCTCGCCGCCCTGGACGCCTCGCTGCAGCGGCTCGGCACGGACTACGTCGACCTGTGGCAGGTGCACGCCTTCGACGCGTCGACGCCCCTGGAGGAGACCCTGCAGGCCCTGGACATCGCGGTCTCCAGCGGCCGCGCCCGCTACGCCGGGGTGTCCAACTTCTGCGGCTGGCAGCTCGCCAAGGCCGCCACCTGGCAGCTCGCGGCCCCGGGCGTGCGCACCCGCCTGGCCAGTACGCAGATGGAGTACTCGCTACTGCAGCGCGGTGTGGAGCGGGAGGTGCTGCCGGCCGCGCTCGACCTGGGCGTCGGGCTTCTGCCCTCCTCGCCGCTCGGCCGGGGCGTCCTCACCGGCAAGTACCGCCACTCCACGCCCGCCGACTCGCGGGGCGCCTCCGAGCAGTTGGCGCCCTTCGTGGAGCCGTATCTCGACGAGGCCGCGGGCCGCGTGGTGGACGCGGTGGCGACGGCGGCGGACGGCCTCGCGGCCACACCGCTGCAGGTGGCCCTCGCGTGGGTGCGCGACCGGCCGGGGGTGGCCGCGCCGATCGTGGGCGCGCGCAACGCACAGCAGCTCACGGCCGCGTTGTCAGTGGAGAGCCTTAGTCTTCCTGACGAGATCTGCCGGGCTCTCGACGACGTGTCGGCGCCCGTGCACCGCTACCCCGACCAGGACTGGAGCACCCTGTGAGTACGGAGTCCGCCGCCCCGGACGAGACCGGCAGCACCACACCCGAGCCGGCCGCGGAGGACGCCCTGCCCGAGACGCCCGCGGAGAACGCCGCGGCCCCCGGCGGGGGCGGCTCGGACGGCTCGGACGGCTCGGACGGCACCGAGGGAGACGCAGCGGAGAGCGCCGCCGACGGCACCCAGGAAGACGCTGAGGAGACCGCCGCGGAGAGCGCCACCGACGCCACCAAGGAGGAGGCCGCCGCCCAACCCTCCGAAACCGAGGCCGAGTTGGCCGCGCAGCGGGAGCTCAGGGAGCGGATCGAGCGGCGCAAGGCCGAGCGGGACGCCCCGATCGAGAGCGGCACGAAACTCAGCGGCACGGCGGCCGACCTCCTGGCCGCCGTCCGCGCCGTGGAGAGCGGCGAGAAGCCGGCCGGAGCGGTCTTCGAGCCCGAGTCCGCACCCCGCCGCCCGGCCCCCGAGCCGGCCCGCAGGCCCGAGCGCCCGGCGCCGGTGAGCACTCCTGCGGGCCCCGCCGCCGAGGCCGTGGACGCGGTCCGCGCGGTCCTCGCCGAAGGCGGTGCCCCCGCCGCGCTCGCCGAGCAGACGGCCACGGCCCTGGGCGAGGGCGCCGAGGCCGTGCTGCGCGAGGACCCCTGGCAGCTCCTCCGGGTCACGGGCGTGCGCCCGGAGCAGGCCGACGGCTTCGCCCGCGCCCTGCTGGGCGACGCCTGCCGTCCGGACGACGAGCGCCGCGACCGCGCGGTCGCCGTCTGGCTCCTGGAGCAGGCGGCCGTCGCCGGCCACACGGCGCTGGACGCCCCCGCGCTCGAATCCACGCTTGGGCGGTACGGCGTGGCGGACGCCGACGCCGCGGTCCAGAGCGCGATCGCCGAGGGCGACCTGCTGGTCTTCCAGGACGCGCTGGAGAACGCCCCGGGCGCCCCGGCCGCGCCCGCCACCGCAGCAGCCGAGGGCGAGGGCGAGGGCGAGGAGGCGGAAGAGCAGGAGCGGCCGGTCCGAGTCCTCGTCGGCCTGGAGCGCTACGCCATGGCGGAGGAGAGCCTCGCCGACGGCCTGGCCAGGGTGCTCAACTCCCTTGCCAAGGAGGAGAGTCCGCAGCGGTCCGCCCTGCTCGCGGCGGCCGGTTCCGCCCGTGGTTCGACGGCCGAGCTGATCCGTGCCGTCGCGGGCAGCAGCCTCGTCCTGCACACCGGAGGTGAGGAGGCCCGCGCCGAGCCCGCCGCCCTGGTGGCCGCCGCCGCAGCCGCCGGACTCCGGGTCTGCGCCGCCTCCCACACCCCGTACGGGAAGAGGACGTTCCGGCAGGCCGTCGCCGCGCGGACCGGTGCGGCAAGCGAGTCCGCGGAGGCCGGGTCCACGCCGGGCGGCACCGCGGAGGGCGCCGCCGTGACCGTCGCCGAGTTGCTCTCCGGCGCGGAGGGCCCCGGCCGGGACGCCGAGGGCGCGTTCGACCTTGACCTGCTCGTGCTGCTCGACGCCCCGCAGCTGGACGTCGAGGGTGCGGCAATGCTCGTGGAGTCGCTGCCCGACGGTGCCCGGCTCGTGCTGAGCGGCGATCCGGGGGCGCTGTGGTCGGCGGGCCCGGGTCGGGTCTTCGCCGACCTCCTGGGCGCCCGCGTCTGCCCCGTGGTGGTCTCGCGCGTCCCGGACGAGGGCCCGATCGGCGAGCTGGTCTCCGGCATCGGCATCGGCGAGCTGAACCAAGTGGCCGCGCCGGACAAGGAAGTTGTGATCGTCCCCGTGCGGGACGCGGGCGAGGCCGTGCACCGTACGGTGCAGCTCGTCGCCGAGTCGGTGCCCCGCGCCTTCGGCCTGCCCGCCGGCGCCACGCAGGTGATCACCGTGGGCCACGGCGGCGCCGCGGGCACCCGTGCCCTGAACGCCGCGCTGAAGGAGCGGCTCAACCCCGGACCGGGCCGCTTCGGCGGCTTCGACCCCGGCGACCGGATCGCGTACTCCCCGGCGCCCAACCGCACCGTCCTCGGCCAGGTGGTCCGGGCCGACGCGGACGGGCTGCACGTGGAGTGCGAGGGCAGACCGGTCGTCGTCCGCAAGGACCGGGTGGAGCAGTCCGTACGCCACGGCTGGGCGCTGACCGCTCAGCAGGCCGTCGGACAGCGCTGGCCCGCAGCCGTCGTCGTCCTGCCCGGTGACGCGGCCAAGGGGCTGACCAGAGCGTGGGTCTACACCGCGTTCGGGCGGGGCGAGCGGCATCTGTCGGTGGTGCACGGCGTGGAGCAGGCCCTCCCGCGCGCCGTGGCGGAGCGCCCGGCGAAGCCGCGTACGACCCGGCTGCAGACGCTGCTGCGTACGCAGGTCCCCTCGCCCGAGGCCACACCGCCCCAGGACGCCTGACCTCGCACGCACGGCGGCGCCCGACGGGAAGAACCCGTCGGGCGTCGGCCGTGACCGACGGCAGGCGGTGAGGGGCCGGGCGCAGAGGGCGCCCGGCGTCGGCCTCAGGCGAGCCCGTCGACTTCCTGCGATGCCGTACGGGCGACTCCGCGGCTTGCCGCGGGGCGGGGCTCGTCCACGTCGTCCTCCAGGTCCTCGTCGAAGACCGAGCTGACGTCGAAGCGGCACACGATCTGCTGCGGGTCGGCCTGCTCGAAGGGCGCGTCCAGCCACTCCCCCGGTTCGGCCGGCTCGTCCGCGGCCGCCACCCACAGCGTGGAGTCGCCCTCCTCGAGGCCGAACTCCTTGTGCCGCGAGGCGATTTCGTCCGGTTCGAACTCGCCGAAGAGCACACCGAGCGCGGCGTGCACGCTGTGGCCCACGACCCCGGCGGCCGAGGGCTCGCCCGCCGCGGTGTCGGTGTCCAGATCCGCGACGCGCTGTGCCTGTGCCCGCAGCCGCTGCGGCTCGATCACGGTGTAGTCCCGGCGGATCAACACGCTCACCGCGTTCGGCTCCTCCGGCCCGGTGTACGGCGGCAGGCCGTCCTCCGCGCCCGGGATCTCGAAGGGCGTGACCTCGTCGTAGGCGTCGTAGAGCAGTTCGTCGTACACCTCCGCCGCCGCGGCCAGCTGGTTGAACGCCTCATGGACTCCCGAGTCGTCATCCCCCGACCTCCGCTCGACGGCCGCCAGGTGGGCGTCGAGCGCGGCCTTGACCGCCTCGGCGGCGGCACGTACCTCGGCAGCTGTGGGCTGCGCAGCATCAGACATAGTGCAGACGCTATCCGTACCGGGGCGCTGCCCGCACAATAGATGCGATGCCGGAATACGAATTTGTCGATGTGTATGTGCCGCGCGGGGTGTCCCGCAAGGAAGCGACGCGACTACTGACGGACCACGCGGAGTACGGACACTGGGAGTTGGACCGACTGAGCCTGCGCAGGGACGGCAGCCGGAAGGTGCGGTTGCGCCGCCGGATCATCCGGCAGGTGCGCGCCACCTGGTGAGGCTGCCGGGCAGGAGCCGCCGGACCTGAGGTGCCTGGCGTAAGGAGCTGCCTGTAAGGAGCTGCCGGATGTCAGGCTGCCGGACATGCGAACGGAGTGGGTGCCGTCCTTGACGGCGCCCACTCCGTCGTCGTGCTCCCGGGTGCGTCAGGTGCGCACGCGGGCCTTGCGGTACAGCACGGTGCCGGCGAGCAGCATGCCCGCACCCACCGGAACCGCCACACCGAGCGGCAGCTCACTGCCGGTCTGCGCGAGGGTCTCGATCTCCTCGACCGGCGTCACGAGCTGGGTCTTCGGCTCGTTCGGGGGCTTGCTGGGCTCCTCGGCGACCGGGTCGCGGGGGTCCTGCGGCTTGCCGGGGACCTCCTTGTCCGGAGGCGCCGCCTCCCCGTTGCCGCAGTCGTTGCCGGTGGTGGGGTTGAGGGCGCCGACAACCGAGACGCCGTTCCCACAGGCGTTGACCGGCGCCTCGACGGGAGCCTGGACGTTGTTGCCGGAGAGGACGCCGGGCGAGCCGGAGGTGACGCCTTCGGCGGTCGCTCCGCCGCCCGATCCCCGCTGGGAACCGCTGCCGCCCTCGCCGTAACCGCCGCCCTGCTCGGAACTTCCGCCCTGGTCTGATGAACTGCCGCCTCCCTTGGAGGAGTTGCTGCAGTCGTTGCCGGCCGCCGGGTTGAGGAGGCCGACGACGTTCACGGTGTTGCCGCAGACGTTGACCGGCACCTCGATCGGTGCCTGAACGCTGTTCCCGGAGGCGACGCCGGGCGACCCGTGGGCGCTGCCCTGGGCCCCCGAGTCGGCGTGTGCGTAACCGGTGACGGCGAAGACGCCGGACGCGGCCGCCACGGTGATCAGGCCTTTACGCGTGACCTGTCGCATAGGTACTTCCCTGTCTTGGAACTACTGGGAACGCGCACACCCCACAGCGGGACGTGCGCCGAATGCCCAACGGCCCCGGAGTGCATGGCGCACACTCCGGGGCCACGGGACTCAACCCCTCAAGGGGTGAGGCACAACGTCACTTGTTCACGCAGGTGTTGCCGAAGGTGGGGTTCAGCAGCCCGATCACGGAGACCGTGTTGCCGCAGACGTTCACCGGCACGTGCACGGGCACCTGGACGACGTTGCCCGAGAGCACGCCCGGAGACTTGACGGCAGCGCCCTGAGCACCGGCGTCGGCGACGGCGATACCCGCGCCGGCGAGCACCAGACCACCGGTGGCAGCCGCAGCAGCGACGACCTTCTTGATCATTATTCCTCCTTGTTGGCAATGCAGTCCCAGCCGCGGACTGCACCACCTGTAACGAGGAGAGGTGACGGGGGCTACGACCGAACGGCCCCATTCACCCGTTTCAGTCAACTGCGCACACGCAGACGATTCTTGACGCGAGCGCGACGCCTTCCCGGGGCGTCACGAGGCGCCCCGAGACGCTCCAAGGCGTTCCGAGACGCCCCGAGGCTCCCCGAGAAGTCACGAGGCGTCGATGAACCGGTCGAGGACGCGCACGCCGAACTTGAGGCCGTCCACCGGAACCCGCTCGTCCACGCCGTGGAACATGCCCGCGAAGTCCAGCTCCGGCGGCAGCTGCAGCGGCGCGAAGCCGAAGCAGCGGATGCCCAGGTCGTCGAAGGACTTGGCGTCGGTGCCGCCGGAGAGCATGTACGGCACGGCCCGCGCGATCGGGTCCTCCGCCTTGAGGGCGCTCTGCATGGCGTCGACGAGCTTGCCGTCGAAGTCGGTCTCCAGGGCCTTGTCCGCGTGCACGTCCTCGCGCTGCACGCGCGGGCCGAGGAGGCGGTCGAGGTCGGCCAGGAACTCCTGCTCGTAGCCGGGCAGGAAGCGGCCGTCGACGTGGGCGGTGGCCTGGCCGGGGATGACGTTCACCTTGTAGCCCGCGCCGAGCATGGTGGGGGCGGCGGAGTTCTTCAGGGTCGCGCCGACCATCTTGGCGATGCCGCCGAGCTTGGCGAGCGTCTCGTCCATGTTCTCCGGGTCGAGCTCGGTGCCGAGGGCGTCGGACAGCTCGTCGAGGAAGGAGCGGACGGTCTTGGTGACGCGGATCGGCCAGTTGTGCCGGCCGAGGCGGCCGACGGCCTCGCAGAGTTCCGTGATGGCGTTGTCGTCGTTGGTCATGGAGCCGTGGCCCGCCGTGCCGTCCACGGTGAGCCGCATCCAGTGCATGCCCTTCTGGGCGGTCTCGACGAGGTAGAGGCGGAGGTTCTCGTTCACGGTGAAGGAGAAGCCGCCGACCTCGCCGATCGCCTCGGTGACGCCCTCGAAGAGGTCCGGGTGCTTGTCGACGAGATAGCGCGCTCCGTACGTACCGCCGGCCTCCTCGTCCGCGAGGAAGGCGAGCACGATGTCGCGCGGGGGCTTGCGGCCGCTGCGCATGCGCTCGCGTACGACCGCGAGGGTCATCGCGTCCATGTCCTTCATGTCGACCGCGCCCCGGCCCCAGACGCAGCCGTCGGCGATCTCGCCGGAGAAGGGGTGGTGGGTCCAGTCCTGCGCGTTGGCCGGTACGACGTCGGTGTGGCCGTGGATCAGCAGCGCGGGCTTGGACGGGTCCTCGCCCTCGATGCGCGCGACGGTCGAGGCACGGCCCTGGTGGGACTCGAAGATCTTCGGTTCGAGGCCGACCTCGGCGAGCTTCTCCGCCACGAACTCGGCGGCCTTGCGCTCGCCCGGTCCCGAGTGGTCGCCGTAGTTGCTGGTGTCGATACGGATCAGGTCCCGGCAGAGGTCGACGACCTCGTCCTCGCCGGAGACCGACGGTGCCTTCTCGCCCCTGCTCGACTCGCTCACGCTGCTTCCTCCCGAGTTGCCGCTGCTGGTCCCCCACATCCTCGCGCGCCGACCCCGCTCACCCCAAGGCAGGGCACCGCCCGTAATGCGCCGTTCATGGCCGGGCGGGGGTGGGCCGGGGTGGGCCAGGGGTGGGCCAGGGGTGTGATCAGGGCACCCCGAATGTTTGCTATGGTTTTCCACGTCGCCGCGGGAAACCGCGGGTCACCGGTCCGGGTGGCGGAATGGCAGACGCGCTAGCTTGAGGTGCTAGTGCCCTTTATCGGGCGTGGGGGTTCAAGTCCCCCCTCGGACACAGCGAAGATCCCCCGGCTCCACTGGAGCCGGGGGATCTTTTCGTTGGGCTGCGGCTCAACTCCCGTACGGGCGCGGCCGGTTCGATGCCCGGACACACGTCCGCCCCGGCCGGGCTCGGGGCGCACCGGTCGGGGCGGGGTTCGTGGGAGCGGTCAGTTGCTCGGGGGCCACGCCTTGAAGTGCTTCGGGCGGGGAGGCGCGTACGTCCGGATCTTGGAGGTCTTCAGGCCGAGGCGGACCAGGGACTCGGCGATCGTCACGGCCGCGGCGACGCCGTCCACGACGGGGACGCCGGTGCGCTCGACGACACGTTCGCCGAGGCCCGACATGCCGCCGCAGCCCAGGCAGATGACCTCCGCACGGTCCTGCTCGACGGCGCGGGCCGACTCCTCCACGATCGCCTCCACGGCGGCGGCCGGGTCGCGCTCCAGGTCGAGGACGGCCATGCCGCTGGCGCGTACGGAGGCGCAGCGGTCGGAGAGGCCGGCGAGGGCGAGGCGGTCCTCGATGAGGGGCACGGCCCGGTCGAGGGTGGTGACGACGGAGTACGTACGGCCGAGGAACTGGGCGGTCGAGGCGGCGGCCTCGGTGATGTCGACGACCGGGACATCGAGCAGTTCCTGCAGGCCCTCGCGGCCGTGCTCGCCGTAGCCGGCCTGGATCACCGCGTCGAAGGGCTCCGGGTAGGCGCGGACGGTCTCCATGACGGCGATGGCGGCCAGGTGGCTCTCGTAGTTGCCCTCGACGGAGTCGGCGCCGAAGGCCGGGGTGAGCGGGACGATCTCGGTGCCGGGGGCGGCGACGCTCGCGGCCTGCTCACCGATGCTCTTCGTCATCGTTTCGGTGGTGTTGACGTTGATGACAAGGAGTCGCATGGGGTGGTGTTCCTGTTTTCTCGCGTGACGGTGCGGGTGGGACGGGTGGGACAGGTGCGGCGGGCTTCCGCTCAGACGCTCGGTACGGCGATGTCCTCGCCGTCGACGTCCTCCTCGGGAACCGCGGGGCGGCCCGGCAGGACGACGAAGAGCAGGGCGGCGAGCAGGGCGCCGATGAACCAGGAGAAGCCGGAGATGCCCTGGAAGGCCGGGACGAGCGCGATGACCACGGCGAGGGCGGCGGCCGGGACGAACGCCCCGACGGCGCGGGGGTTGATGCCCTTGCGGTACGCGTACGTGGCCTCGGGGTGCTCGGTGTAGAGGTGCGGGACGTGCACCCGGGTCTTGCGGATCAGCCAGTAGTCGGCCATGACGATGCCGAAGACCGGGCCGAGGAGCGCGCCGAGTCCGCCGAGGAAGTAGTTGACGACGACCGGGTTGTTGTAGAGGTTCCAGGGCAGGATGACGAGCCCGATCGAGGCGCTGACGACGCCCGCGCGGCGGAAGTTGAGCTTGCGCGGGAAGAGGTTGACCAGGGTGTAGACGGGCGCGACGAAGTTGGCCATCAGGTTGACCGCGACGGTCAGGACGATCAGCGCGAGCGAGGCGAGGACCAGCAGGAACGTGTTCGGGATCGTCTGCACGATGTCGGAGGCGCTGGTGACGACCCTGCCGTCGAGCTTGAACTGCGCGCCGCTGAGGACGACCACGATGCCGGCGAAGAAGAGCATGTTCACGGGGATGCCGACGAGGTTGCCGACGTTGATCGAGCGGTTGCTCTTCGCGGAGCGCGTGAAGTCGCAGAAGTTGAGCACGAACGTGCCGTAGATGACGACCCAGAGCGCGGCGGCCTCGAGGATGTGCAGCCAGCGGTCGGCGCCGGTGAAGGCGTTGCCGGCGTCCATGGCGATGGACATGTCGGCCTTGGCGAACATCCACACGGCGAGCGCGAGCATCGTGATGAGGACGGCGGGCGCGGCCAGCTCGACGTACTTGCGGATGGCGTCCATGCCGAAGCTGACGATCAGGACCTGGATGACCCACAGGCCGAGGAACGAGACCCAGCCGAGCGCGGAGAGGCCGAGGATGGAGGTCTGCTCCCAGCTCGCGAGGCTCGGGATGAGCGCCTTGAGCAGCGCGGAGAGCACGGTCGCGGCCAGATAGGTCTGGATGCCGAACCAGGCGATGGCGACGCCGCCGCGGATCACGGCGGGGAGCTGGGCGCCTTTGACGCCGAAGGCGATGCGGCTCATGACCGGGAACGGGACGCCGGTCTTGGAACCCATGTAGCCGGAGAGGCTGAGCAGGGCGAACAGGAAGAGCGAGGCGAGCAGGAACGCCGCGAGGATGTCCCAGACGCCGAGCCCGAGAGCGAACAGGCCCAGGGCGAAGGCGTAGTTGCCGAGGCTGTGCACGTCGTTGGCCCAGAGGGTGAAGACGCTGTAGCCGCTCCAGTTGCGGCCTTCCTTCTTCGTGGGCGCGAGGTCCGGACTGTAGAGCCGGGTACTGGTGCCCGTGGCAGTCGCCTGCGAGGCGTCCGAAGACGACTCTCCTGTGTGCGCTGCGTCCTGTGCTGTGGTCACACCAGTCACCCTTCCGGGAGTTCCGGTATCCGGGAGTTCCGGTATACGGAATCAGTTTTTCGAAGCAGGTGAGCCAGGACGCTACGACCGGTTTCGCGTACCGGTCAAGAGGTTCGCGGGAGAAAACCACAGGTGAACGGGGGGCGATCAAGGCCGCAGCGTGCAGTAACAGCCTCAGGTATGGGCTGGAACTGGTGGGTAAATGGGATACCAAATCTTGCTCAGGCACAAGGGGTGACCTGCCTGCACGTCGCCCGAGCCGCCTCGCCGCAGGCACGGCAGAATGAGCGGCATGTCTCGTCGTACGACCTCACCGTGCCCTTGCGGACAGCCGCTCGCCTACGCGGAATGCTGCGGAAGATTGCACTCCGGAAAGGCCGCCGCGGCCACTCCGGAGGAGCTGATGCGCTCCCGGTACGCGGCGTTCGCCGTTGAGGACGAGGCGTATCTGCTGCGGACCTGGCATCCGCGCACCCGCCCGCCGAGGGTCGGCTTCGAGGCCGGGGGGTCGATGCGCTGGACGGGCCTGGAGATCCTGGACAGCGCGGAGGGCAGCGCGTTCCACAGCACGGGCACGGTGACGTTCCGGGCCCGGTACGTCGACGGCGGCCGGGCGGGCGCGCTGCACGAGCGCAGCCGGTTCGAGCGGCTCGACGGGGCGTGGGTGTACGTGGACGGGGATGTGTACGAGTAGCGGGGCGCCGGGCCAGGGACCGCCGCCCCGAGGGGCGCGGACCCGCAAGGGCCGGGGAGGCGGGAGCCCTAGACCGTGTCCTTGAGGTCTCTCCTGCCCTCGCGGAGTTGACGCGCCTCGCTCCGCTGTGACCACATGCGCACGGCCATGCCAATGTGTCCGGCCACCACGATCGCGACCGCGAGGGCCAGCCAGTCGTGCACGAAGGTCGCGCCGGTGCGTACGGCGAGCGGGGCCAGGCCGGTGAACCACATCAGGATGCCGGTGCCGAGCATCACCAGGACCGCGCCCGCGATCCACGCCGCGTACAGCTTCTGGCCCGCGTTGAACTTGCCCTGCGGGCGCGGCCCCCGCTCGCGGCGGAGCGCGGCCCGCAGCCAGTGGCGGTCGTGCGGGCCGAAGCGGTCCAGGCGGCGCAGGTCGGCGCGGAGCGCGCGGGAGGCGAGGCCGGCGAGGAGCGGCACGGGCAGCAGCAGGCCCGTCCACTCGTGCACGGTGACGACCAGGGCGCGGCGGCCGACGAGCTGGGCGAGCGCGGGGACGTAGAGGCAGGCCGCCGAGGCGATGCAGAGCAGCGTCAGGGCGGCGGTCGCGCCGTGCGCCCAGCGTTCGGCGGGGCTGAAGCGGCCTGCGTGCACGGCCTGTTCAGGCGGTCGGGGTGTCGTCGCGGCCGTTGGAGCGGCCGACCCAGGCGTCGACGTCATAGCCTCGCTCCTCCCAGTATCCGGGCCGGACGTCCTCGGTGACGGTGATGCCGGAGAGCCACTTGGCCGACTTGTAGAAGTACATGGGCGCGACGTACAGGCGTACCGGCCCGCCGTGTTCGTGGCTGACCGGCTTGTCCTGCATGCGCAGGGCCACCAACACGTCGTCCCTGCGGGCCTGTTCGAGGGTGAGGCTCTCGCTGTACGCGCCGTCGAAGCAGGTGAAGCGGACGGCGCGGGCCTCGGGGCGGACCCCGGCGGCGTCCAGGAGCCGGGACAGACGTACGCCCTCGAAGGGGGTCTCGGGGACCCGCCAGCCCGTCACGCACTGCACGTCGCGCACGATCCGGGTCTGCGGTTCGGCGCGCAGCCCGGCCAGCGTGTACGTGCTGGGGCGGTCGACGAGGCCGTCCACGCGCAGGCGGTAGGTGCGGGCGTTCTTCGGCGGTACGGACGCGGTCACGGAGTAGTACCGGAAGGCGCCGCCCGCGGGCAGGGCGTCGGTCAGGCCGGTCGGGTCCTGCCGGGCCAGCGCCTCGACGCCGCGCTGCAGGAGCGGGGCGGCGGCGACTCCGGCCGCGCCCAGGCCGAGCATGCCGAGCACGACGCGGCGGCCGATGGGTGCGCCGGAGGCGTCGTCGGACCGGTCGTGGACGTCGTCGGGCGGGGTGGGGTTCACATCCCCGAGTTCAGCACTCGGGACGCGGTCGGACCAGGGGGCGCGGGGCTTCGTCAGGGTTTCGTCATCTCTTGCGGTGCGCCCCTACGGGTGCGTGCGCTGGGTCGCCTGCTCAAGTTGGAATGCCTCGTTGCCCAGACCGATCCGGGCGTGGGCCTCCGGGCGCCGGGCGCGCAGGACGGCGCCGTGCACCAGGCCGACGACCGCCGCGAGGCCGATCACGCCCGGCAGCACCCACGCGAGGGCGGAGCCGGGGCCCGCGCCGACGAGGACGTCGAAGTCCTTCACCGTGTACCCGGCGATCACCAGGAGCGCCAGGCCCGAGAGGGCCGCGGCGACCAGCCGCCAGGCCTGGGCGCGGGCGGCGCCGCGGCGGGCGAAGAAGACGATCACCGCGAGGGAGGCGGCGGCCATGAGGGCGATGATGCCGAGGGCGCCGACGTTGCCCATCCACGTGAACAGCCGCAGCACCGGAACGGTCGGGTCGCCGATGGGCTTGTCGTCGGTGACCGCGAAGGCCGCGATGACGGCCACCGAGATCACCGTCTGCAGGAGCGAGCCCGAACCGGGCGCCCCGCTCGCCTTGTTGGTACGGCCGAACGCGGCGGGCAGCAGCCCCTCGCGGCCCATGGCGAAGGCGTACCGCGCGACGACGTTGTGGAAGCTGAGCATCGCCGCGAACATCCCGGTGACGAAGAGGATGTGCAGGACGTCCGTGAAGCCGGCGCCCAGGCGGTCCTCGGTGAGGCCGAACAGCAGGCCGGGGCCCTGCTCGCGGGCCGCGTCGACGATCCCGGACGGACCGGCCGCCACCGTCAGCGCCCAGGAGCTGAGCGCGAAGAACAGCGCGGCGAAGCCCACCGCCAGGAACATCACGCGGGCGACGACCACCTGCGGCCTGCTGGTCTCCTCCGCGTACACCGGCGCCTGCTCGAAGCCGACGAACGCGGCGATGCAGAAGCAGAGGGCCGTGCCGAAGCCCGCGCCGGTGAGGGAGTCCGGGTCGAACGCGGTGAGCGCGAGCCCGGAGGAGGCGGGCTCGGCGACCGCCGCCACGTCGAAGACGACGACCAGGAGGCACTCGATGAGCAGCAGCACGCCCAGCACGCGCGCGTTGAGGTCGATCTTCAGCCAGGCGAGTGCGGCGACGAGCGCGACGGCCGCCAACGCCGGTATCCACCAGGCCAGTTGGATGTCCAGGTAGGTGGCGAAGAGGGTGGAGACCTCGAAGCCGAAGATGCCGTAGATGCCGACCTGCATGGCGCTGTACGCGACCAGGGCCACGAGCGAGGCTCCCGCACCGGCGGTGCCGCCGAGGCCGCGGGAGATGTACGCGTAGAAGGCGCCGGCGTTGTGGACGTGCCGGCTCATCTCCGCGTATCCGACGCTGAAGAGGGCCAGGACCAGGCCGAGGATGACGAAGAGCAGCGGCTGTCCGACCATGCCCATCACGCCGAACGTGGTGGGCATGACTCCGGCCACGACCATCAGGGGCGCGCTGGCGGCGAGGACGGAGAGCAGCAGGCCCGCCGTGCCGAGGCGGTCGGCGCGCAGGGCGCGCTCCTCGCCCTTGTAGGTGTTGATCCGGCTGTCGCGCGCGGTGGGGGTTGCTGCGGTTCCTGTCGTGTCGGTGGTGCTCGAACTGCCCGTCGACATGGTCGCTCCGGTTCCTTCGGGGGTGGGGGGGCGGATCGGTGGGGCTCGGGTCGGGTCGCGCACCCGGCGGCTGCCGGGCGGGTCAGGCGGCGCCGAGGGCTGCGTTGCGGGCGGCGCCGAAGGCCTGTGCCGGGTCGCGCCCGGGGTACGACCAGGGGTCTTCGGTCGCGTTTCGGCCGATGCGGTGGAACAGGGCCGCCGCCTCGGCCGCGCGGCCCTCGCAGAACTTGGCGTGGGCAAGGAAGTTGAGGTCGATGCGGCCGCGCGGATGCTGGTCGCCGCCCCACTCCAGCCACCAGTCGAACGCGCCCTTCAGGACGAGGCGCGCCAGCCGTCCGGACCAGTGGCCCGAGCGCTCCGGCGGGGACGCGGCGCGGGTGGCACCGGCGAGGACGCGGTACCGCTCGGCGTGCGCGACGACCGGGAGGATCGCGAGCGGGGAGTCGGGCGGCGCCTGGTCGACGGCCCAGGAGGCGAAGTCGTACACCTCGTGCAGCGGGTCCTGGCCCAGGTCGGCGCGGCGTTCGGCGAGGCGGCCGACCATGAGGTGGTGGGCGTGGTGGTGCTGCGGGTGGCGGTGGCGGACCTCGTCGAAGAGGCGGACCACGTCCTCCTCGGAGCCGAGGGTGCGGGCCAGGAGCAGCAGGGCGAGCCACGGTGTGGGGTCATCGGGGGCGAGCGAGGCGGCGGCGCGGCAGGCGTCCTGCGCGTTCTCGGGGCGCTCCTTGCCGCGCAGGGCACGCCAGACCGAGGCGCAGGCGAACAGGGCCGCGGCGTCCGCGCTCTCCGGCTCGACGAGCCGCCACTCCTGCGCCCACGCGCGCGTGGCGGGTGACTGTCCGAGGACGACGAGGCGGTGGCCTCTGCGGTCCCAGTCGGGGCCGGTGGCGGCGAGCAGGGCACGCGTGTCGGCCCAGCGGCCGCGCTCCAACGCGGCGCGGGCGGCGGTCAGTTCGGTGTCGTCGAGGGCGGGGTCGAAGTCGTACGTGGCGCGCTTGCGGGCACGCCCGAGCGGAGGAGGCGGTGGGGACACCTCGGTGAGTCCTTCCCATCACGGTGGTCAAGCGGAGGGTGTGGACGGTTGCTGCGGGTCTGTGGTCGTGAGCCTGCGGCGATCACGCACCGCAGACCGGATGATCACGGACAGCTAAGCGGCAGGGGTCCCTTCCGTCAAGGCCGGGCCGGGAGGAATCGATTCGCCAACTGGCTTGTCCACAGGGTGAATTGGGGGGTTGGGGCGATTGTCAGTGGGGGGTCGTAGTCTCGCGAGTGGAGATCAGGACCAGCAGCGGACCACCGCAGGACCGAAGGAGCAGCGCCATGCAGCCGACCGACCCGCACCAGGACGTTCAGGACCTCCCGCCCCTGGGCCTCGCCTTCCCAGGACCGCTCCGGGACACCCTGGTCGCGGCAGTGCTCGCGGGCGAGAAGACATCGACGACGGGATTGCTGGTGGAGTACGAGCTGGAGGGCGAGCCCCTGCCGAGACCCGGGAACCGCTATGCGCTGATCGACTCCGACGACCGGCCCGTCGCGGTCGTCGAGACCACCGGAGCGCAGGTCATGCCGCTCGCCGAGATCGACCTGCGGCACGCCCTCGACGAGGGCGAGGGGTACACGTCGGTGGCCGAATGGCGGGTGGAGCACGAGAAGTTCTGGCACTCCCCGGAGATGAGGGCCGCGCTCGGCGACCCGGAGTTCACGGTCGCCGACACCACACAGGTGGTCGCGGAGCGCTTCCGGGTCGTCGCGCGCCTGACTGACTGAACCCGCCCTACCTCACCGCCCTACCCCACCGCCCGACCCGCCGCCCGACCCGCCGCGCGGCCGGAGAAGATGCAGCCGCCGAGGAACGTGCCTTCGAGGGAGCGATAGCCGTGCACGCCACCACCGCCGAACCCGGCCGCCTCCCCCGCCGCGTACATCCCGGGCAGGGGGTCGCCGCCGTCCGTGAGCACGCGCGAGGTCAGGTCGGTCTCCAGGCCGCCCAGGGACTTGCGGGTGAGGATGTTCAGGCGTACGGCGACGAGCGGGCCCGCCTTCGGGTCGAGGATGCGGTGCGGGGACGCGGTGCGGATCAGCTTGTCGCCGATGAACTTGCGGGAGCCGCGCATCGCGGTGATCTGCAGGTCCTTGGTGAAGGGGTTGGCGATCTCCCGGTCGCGGGCGGTGATCTCGCGGCGCAGTTCGGCCTCGTCGATCAGCGGCTCGTCGGTGAGCGCGTTCATGCGGCGGACGAGGGCGGCGAGGTCGTTCTCCACGATGAAGTCGTTGCCGTGGTCCATGAACGCCTTCACCGGGCCGGGCACGTCGGCCCGCGCGCGGCCGATCACGTCGCGCACGGACTTGCCCGTCAGGTCCGGGTTCTGCTCGGAGCCGGAGAGGGTGAACTCCTTGCCGATGATGCGCTTGTTGAGCACGAACCAGGTGTGGTCGTAGCCGCTGTGCATGATGTGGTCGAGGGTGCCGAGGGTGTCGAAGCCGGGGAAGAGCGGCACCGGGAGGCGCTTGCCGCGGGCGTCCAGCCAGAGGGAGGACGGTCCGGGCAGGATGCGGATGCCGTGCTTGTTCCAGATCGGGTTCCAGTTCTCGATGCCCTCGGTGTAGTGCCACATCCGGTCGCGGTTGACGACATGGCCGCCCGTGTCCTCCGCGATGCCGATCATCAGTCCGTCGACGTGCGCGGGCACCCCGGAGAGCATCCTGGCCGGCGGGCGGCCGAGGCGCTCGGGCCAGTTGGCGCGGACCAGCTCGTGGTTGCCGCCGATGCCGCCCGAAGTGACGATCACCGCCTGGGCTTTGAGCTCGAAGAGACCGGTGACGGTGCGGCCGGACTCCTGGCCGCGCTCGATGTCGGACGGTTCGAGCACCTCGCCGCTCACGGTGTCGACGGCGCCCGCGCTGCGGCCGAGGCCGGTCACGCGGTGCCGGAACCGCAGGTCGACCAGGCCGCGCGCCACCCCTTCGCGCACGCGCCGTTCGAAGGGGGCGACGAGCCCGGGCCCGGTCCCCCAGGTGATGTGGAACCTGGGCACCGAGTTGCCGTGCCCGGTCGCGTCGTACCCACCGCGCTCGGCCCAGCCGACGACGGGGAAGAACCGCACGCCCTGCGCGTGCAGCCAGGAGCGCTTCTCGCCCGCCGCGAAGTCCACATAGGCCTCGGCCCACTTGCGCGGCCAGTGGTCCTCCTCGCGGTCGAAGGCGGCGGTGCCCATCCAGTCCTGTAGGGCGAGCGCGTGGCTGTCCTTGATCCGCATCCGCCGCTGCTCCGGGGAGTCGACGAAGAACAGTCCGCCGAAGGACCAGTGCGCCTGCCCGCCGATGGACTGCTCGGGCTCCTGGTCGAGGAGGATCACCTTCCGTCCCGCGTCCACGAGTTCGGCAGTGGCCACGAGACCGGCGAGGCCCGCCCCGATCACGATCACATCAGCGTCGTACGCCATGGTCATCCGTCCTGTCGGCGGTGCGCTTCGGGGAGAAGGCACGGGGGTCGGGCAGGGAACTCAGGGATGGGTTACCGATGGGTTAGATCTTCGGGACACATGTGCGGGGCGTCAACCGCTGCGTTGGACGTGCCTGGTGCGACGCGGGTTGGATGGCCGCATGAGCGCTGACGAGATCCTCGACATCGTGGACGAGCAGGACCGCGTCGTGGGCACCGCGCCGCGCGGCGAGGCCTACGCGAAGGGCCTGCGCCACCGCTGCGTCTTCATCCTCGCCCGGGACGCGAAGGACCGCGTCTTCGTGCACCGCCGCACGCCGACGAAGCTGGTCTTCCCGTCGATGTACGACATGTTCGTGGGCGGCGTCGTCGGAGCGGGCGAGGCGTACGACACGGCGGCGCTGCGCGAGGCCGAGGAGGAGCTGGGCGTCCGTGGACTCCCGCAGCCCGTCCCGCTGTTCAAGTTCCTGTACGAGACGGACGAGCACACCTGGTGGTCGTACGTCTACGAGGTGCGCTGCGAACTCCCGGTGTCCCCGCAGGCCGAGGAGGTCGACTGGCACACGTTTCTGCCCGAGGACGACCTGGAGCGCGCGCTCGGCGAGTGGGAGTGGGTGCCCGACGGCCTGGCGGCGTACGAGCGGCTGAGGGCCTGGCGTGCGCGGTGATCGGGCGCCGGTAGGGTGCGGGGCGTGATCGGGTTCGTGGAGTCGTTGCGGCTGTGGTTGGCCCCCGCGCGGGTGCGGGAAGAGGGCGAGACGCCGGACTACCGCTTCTCGCTGGCCAACGAGCGGACCTTCCTCGCCTGGATCCGTACGGCGCTCGCGCTTGTGGGCGGCGGCTTCGCGGTAGACCAGTTCCTGCCGGACCTGTCCTGGGGCTGGCGGATCGCGCTGGCCCTCGCGCTGCTCGTGGTGGGTGTGCTGTGCGCGCTGCGGGCCGTCAACCACTGGATGCGGTGCGAGCTGGCGATGCGGCGCGGAGAGGACCTGCCGGTGTCCCGGTTCCCGGCGCTGCTCGCGCTCGCGGTCGGGCTCGTCGCCCTCGCGATGGTGGTGGTCGTGCTCTTCGGCTGGGCGGAGGGGTGAGTCACCCCGTACCACCGGCAACTCCTGAGCGGGACCCGGGACTTCAGCCGGAGCGGACCCGACTCGCGTGGCGGCGTACGACGTTGTCCTGCACGGTGGCCGCCGTGCTCGCGGGCAAGCAGGCGCTGCACGGCGGGGCGGGCCCGCTCGCTCTTGCCGCGGCGGGGCTCTCGCTGGTCGTGTGGCTGGTGTTCGTGGTGGTCGCCAACCGGCGGATTCATGCCCTGGTGAGTGCCCGGCCGGTGTCGATGCGGTGGGGTACGGCGCTGGGGGCGGCGGGCTGCACCGTGGGGCTGGCGGTCTTCGCGGTGGCCGTGGTGCGCTGAGGCCGCCGTCCTGAGCTGAGGCTGAGCCGCCGAGCGTGGCCTTGGTGCGCGGCCGTGGTGGGCGGCGTGGTGCACGGCGTGGTGCACGGCCGTGGCGCGCGGGCGTGGCGCGCGGGCGTGGCGCGCGGGCGTGGCGCGCGGAGCGCACGGGCGGAGCGCGCCCTTCCGTGCGCGCCACCGTGCACCCGGACGCCCCCGCCACTCGCCACCAAGCCCCACCAATCCCCACCATCACAACCGGATGAATCCGACATACAGGTCTAGCCTGGTGCTGTCATCCACCCCTGTACACCGAAGGTGAGCCGCATGACCACCCTCCACCTGGAGCACCCGACCCACGAGCACACGCACGGCGAGAGCTGCGGGCACCCGTCGGTCACGCACGGCGACCACATCGACTACGCGCACGACGGCCATCTGCACCGCGAGCACGAGGGCCACTGGGACGAGTGCGAGCCCGCCGGGCATCAGGCCCACGAGGGGCACGAGCACCAGCACGGCGAGGGCTGCGGCCACCAGACCGTCTCGCACGGCGACCACGTCGACTACGTGCACGACGGACACCGGCACGCCGAGCACAACGGCCACTGGGACGACCACTGAGTACCGGCCCCGAGCCGTACTTCCCCCGCTCCCGCCCCGACTGGCAGGCTCTGCCGAGAGGGTGCGGTGGGCGGGGGTTCTTGTAACGGCGACCACCGCAACGCCTCCGCACGACCACCACCTACGCACGACCACCACCTACGCACCTCGCCCTTCCGGACGAGAGCCCGATCACTTTCGGCCCACAGGGTAGACGGCATACCGACTGGTCGGCATGATGCTCCTGGAGTCAACACACAGGGAGCGACAGCATGGCCTCAGACCAGCCACCGGGCCTCGACCTCGCAGCACTGCGCGGCCACCTCGACCGTGTGCACCCCGGACTTGTGCGCGGCCCTCTCGAAGGACGGCTGATCGAGGGCGGCCGCTCGAACCTCACGTACGCGGTGACCGACGGAACCGACCGCTGGGTGGTGCGCCGCCCGCCGCTCGGCCACGTCCTCGCGACCGCGCACGACATGAAGCGCGAGCACCGAGTGATCAGCGCGCTGCAGGACACCGCGGTGCCGGTGCCGAAGGCGGTGCTGCTGTGCGAGGACGAGTCGGTGATCGGCTCGCCGTTCTACGTCATGGAGTTCGTGGAGGGCACGCCGTACCGCACCGCGGGCGAGCTGGCGGCGATCGGGGCCGAGCGGACCAGGGCCGCCGCCTTCAACCTGGTGGACACCCTGGTCGAGCTGCACGCCGTGGACCCCCAGGCCGTGGGGCTCGGCGACTTCGGCCGGCCCGAGGGCTTCCTCGACCGCCAACTGCGGCGCTGGGGCAAGCAGTTGGACGCCTCCCGCAACCGTGACCTCGCGGGCATCGACGAGCTGCACGCGGCGCTCGGCAGGGAGCTGCCGAACTCCCCCGCGGCCACCGTCGTGCACGGCGACTACCGGCTCGACAACGTCCTGATCGACGACCGCGAGCAGATCACCGCGATCCTCGACTGGGAGATGTCGACGCTCGGCGACCCGCTGACCGACCTCGGGCTGCTCGCGATGTACAGCGCGCGGCTCGAACTCCCCGACTCCCCGATTTCCACGACCGCTTCGGCTCCCGGCCACCCGGACGCGAGCGAGCTCATCCAGCGGTACGCCGCGCGCTCGGGGCGCGACGTGTCGGCGGTCTCCTGGTACACGGCGTTCGCCTGGTTCAAGCTCGCCGTGATCCTCGAGGGCATCCACTACCGGTACACGCTCGGGCAGACCGTCGGCGCGGGCTTCGACCGCATCGGCGAGCTCGTCCCGCAATTCATCGAGCACGGCCTGACCACCCTTCAGGAAGGCTGATCCGTCATGGACTTCGCATTCGACGCCCGCACCGAGGAGCTGCGCACCAAGCTGCTCGCCTTCATGGACGAGTACGTGTACCCGGCGCAGCCGGTGCTGCACGAGCAGCACGCGCAGCTCGACTCGCCCTGGAAGGTCCCGCAGATCGTGGAGGACCTGAAGGCGGAGGCACGCCGGCAGGGCCTGTGGAACCTCTTCTTGCCGGACGCCGAGCACGGGGCCGGGCTCACCAACCTCCAGTACGCGCCGCTGGCCGAAATCACCGGCCGTGTCCCGCAGTTGGCGCCGACCGCGCTGAACTGCGCGGCGCCGGACACCGGCAACATGGAGGTGCTCACGCAGTTCGGCGACGAGCAGCAGAAGAAGCAGTGGCTGGAGCCGCTGCTCGCCGGTGAGATCCGCTCGGCGTTCGCGATGACGGAGCCCGAGGTGGCCTCGTCGGACGCGACGAACATCGAGACGCGGATCGAGCGCCAGGGCGATGAGTACGTCATCACCGGGCGCAAGTGGTACATCTCCGGGGCGATGAACCCCAACTGCAAGATCTTCATCGTGATGGGCAAGACCGACCCGGACAACGAAGACGTACGCCGGCAGCAGTCGATGATCCTGGTCCCGCGCGACACCCCGGGCCTCACGGTGAAGCGCGCCATGACGGTCTACGGCTACGAGGACCACTGGCACGGCGGGCACGCCGAGGTGGTCTTCGACCAGGTGCGGGTGCCCGCCTCGAACCTGATCGGCGAGGAGGGCGGCGGCTTCGCGATCGCGCAGGCGCGGCTCGGCCCCGGCCGTATCCACCACTGCATGCGCCTGATCGGCATGGCGGAGCGCGCCATCGAGCTGATGTGCAAGCGGGCCGTGTCGCGTACGGCGTTCGGCAAGCCGCTCGCGCAGCAGGGCGTGGTGCACGAGTGGATCGCGGACGCGCGGGTCGCCGTGGAGCAGTTGCGGCTCCTCGTCCTGAAGACGGCCTGGCTGATGGACACGGTCGGCAACAAGGGCGCGCACACCGAGATCCAGGCCATCAAGATCGCCACTCCCCGTACGGTCGTCGACATCCTCGACCGCGCGGTCCAGCTGCACGGCGCGGGCGGCGTGAGCCAGGACTTCCCGCTGGCCGAGCTGTGGGCCGGGGCGCGCACGCTGATGCTCGCGGACGGCCCGGACGAGGTGCACCAGCGGTCGCTCGCCCGGCGGGAGTTGAAGAAGTACCTGTGACCTGAGGGTCAGGGGCGCAGCGCGCGCAGCAGCAGGTCCGCCAGGTGATCGGCGACCTGCTGCTGCGTGAGCGGGCCGCCCGGCCGGTACCACGTCGACAGATGGTGGACCGAGCCGAAGTGGTAGTCCACGACGAGGTCGGCCGGGGTGGCGGTGGAGAACACCCCGGCCTTCTGGCCTTCCTCGATCAGGGCGCGGAACCGTTCGTGGTAGCGGCGGCGTTCGGAGCGCACCTGCTTGTTCTTCTCCGGGCTCAGTTGGTGCATGGAGCGGAAGAAGATGGCGGCGTCGTCGAGGTTGTCGATGGTGGTGACGACGACGTCCGCGGCGGCGTCCCGCAGCCTCTTCTCGATCGGGGCGTCGGAGTCCGCGTACGCATCGAGGCGCTCCTGCTGGAGGCGGAGCACACGCGCGTAGACCTCCTGGAGCAGGTCTTCCTTGGAGCCGAAGTAGTGGTAGAGGGCGCCCTTGGTGACGCCGGCCGCCTCGACGATCTCCTGTACGGAGGTGCGGTCGTAGCCCTGCTCGGCGAAGAGCCGGGTGGCGGCGGCCAGGAGCCGTTGGGGGACGGGCGTGCCGGCATCGGAGTCCGTCACCTTGGCCATGGCCGCCACCTGCCTTTCGTACGTGTGCCAGTTGCTGTGTGTACCGGTCAGCGGGAAACCGTATGCGATCTACGGCTGGGAACGCAGTTCCCGTCGGAGGATCTTCCCACTCGTGGTCTTCGGGAGCTCCGGCAGGATCTCCACCTCGCGCGGGTACTTGTACGCGGCGAGCCGCTCCTTGCAGTACGCGCCGAGCTCGTCCGGGTCCGCGCTCGCGCCGGGGCGCAGGCTGACGTACGCCTTCACGGACTCGCCGCGGTAGCTGTCGGGGACGCCGACGACGGCCGCCTCGCGGACCGCCGGGTGGCCGTAGAGGACGTCCTCGACCTCGCGGGGCCAGACCTTGAAGCCGGAGGCGTTGATCATGTCCTTCTTGCGGTCGACGACGTAGAGCCAGCCCTCGGCGTCCATGAAGCCGATGTCGCCGGTCCTCAACTCGCCCTGGGGGAAGGTGGCTTGGGTGGCCTCGGCGCGGCGCCAGTAGCCGGGGACGACCTGGGGTCCGGTCACCGCGATCTCGCCGTGCTCGCCGAACGGCACGTCGGCGCCCTTCTCGTCGACGATCCGTACGACGGTGTCCGGGCCCGGCACGCCCACCGAGAGCGTCCCTGAGGCCGGGTCGACGGGCGCCTCGTGCTCGGGCGGCACGGAGGCGCAGGGCGCGGTGCACTCGGTGAGTCCGTAGCCGTTGCGGATGTACGGGCCGAAGCCGGCGCGGAACTTCTCCACCAGGGCGGGCGGCAGCGGGGCGCCGCCCGAGGAGATGACCTCGAAGGACGAGAAGTGGTCGCGGGTGACGTCCGGGTGCGCGGCGAGCGCCATGAACGCGGTGGACGGGCCGACGGTGTACACGGGCCGGTGCTCCACGAACGCGTCCAGGACGACGCCCGCCTCGAAGCGGTACGCGAGGGCCAGCGTGCCCGCGTTGGCGAAGCAGGCGGAGAGCTGGCAGACCATGCCGGTGATGTGGAAGAGCGGGGCGAGCCCGAAGTAGGTCGCGCCCTCGGCGATCCCGTGGCCGCCGCGCTGCCGTTCGGCGTTGTACGTGATGTTGCCGTGCAGGTTCATGGCGCCCTTGGGGGTGCCGCTGGTGCCCGAGGTGTAGCTGATCAACGCGATGCCGTCTGCGGCCGGTTCGCGGTCGGTGGGCGCTGCGGCGCCGGCGCGGGCGACGGTCAGCAGGTCGTCGGCGTCGGCCGCCTGCGGGAGGCGTTCGAAGCCGAGGACGCGGGTGTCGCCGCGGGTCTGCAGGTCCAGCTCGCAGGCGGTGAGCACGATCCGTACCGGGGAGTCCGCGGCGGTCTCCCGCAGGTACGACTCCCAGGCGCGGTCGGAGCAGATCAGCCCGGTGACCTCGGCGTCGTGCAGGACGTGCCGGACCTCGCCCGACTTGTACATCGGGTTGACCGGGACGACCGTGGCCCCGGCCTTCCAGGCGCCGAGCAGGGCGAGGACGAAGTGCGGGGTGTTCTGCAGCATGATCGCCACCCGGTCGCCGGGGCCGAGGCCGCGGGCCGCGAGGTGTCCGGCGACGGAGTCGCTGAGCGCGTCCGTCTCCGCGTACGAGAGGCGGCCGTCGAAGTAGGCGAGGGCGGTGTGCCGCGGGGCCCTGCCGACGGCTTGGCGGAAGGCGTGCACGACGGAGGGCGGCGGGTCGGCGGGGGCGCGCTGGGCCTCGCTGAGGCGGCCGAGCCAGGGCTTGGCGGCGTATATGCCCGAGGACTGCGTTCCGGCTGGCTTCACTGGGCCGCCTCCCACTTCTGCTGGATGTGGTTCATGTTGCCGAGCCAGCGGTCCGGGTCCGAGGCGCGTGCCGCGTAGTATCCCCCGACCTCGGGGTGCGGCAGGATCAGGAAGCGGTCGGCCTCGATGCCCGCGAACAGCGCCTCGGCGACGTCCTCCGGCTCGATGGCGCTGGGCGCGAGGACGAGTTCGCCCGCCGAGCCGGCGGCGGTGAGCATGTCGGTGCGCACGCCCTGCGGGCAGATGGCGTGCACCTTGAGGCCGCGGTGCCGGTACGTCAGCGAGAGCCACTCGGCGAAGGCGTACGCACCGTGCTTGGTGACGCTGTACGGCGCCGCCCCGACCATGGTGAGCAGTCCGGCGGCCGACACCGTGGAGATGAAGCGGCCCTCGCCGCGCTCCAGCCAGCCGGGCAGCAGGGCGTGGGCGGCGCGGATGTGCGCCATCACGTTCACGTCCCAGGCCGTGGCCCACACCTGCTCGTCGGCGGCCTCGGTGCCGCCGGAGGCGAGGCCCGCGTTGGCGCAGTAGACGTCGACGGTGCCGCCGAGCGCCTCGCGCGCGGGCTCGACGATCGCGGAGGCGTCCCCGGGTACGGCGATGCCACCGATCTCCTCGGCCACAGCCTTCGCCTTGTCGGGGTCCAGGTCGTTGACGACCACCCGGGCGCCCTCGGCCGCGAACCGGCGGGCCAGTGCGGCGCCGATGCCGGCACCCGCCCCCGTGACGACAACTGCCTTGTCCCGCATGCTCTCCACCTTCGTGTCTCCCCTCGTGAACGACTCGTCAACAGCCTCGACGCGATCGCAGACTAACCAGTCGGTATGCCGTGGGGGAAGGGGACGGACGAGACGACCGCTGTCCGGTTCGTTCCCTGCGGGGCGTGCGCGCGTTAGCGTGCGTGCGCATGTCAGCCGCGCTCATCGATGTCACGGAGGTCATGGAATGAATCTCTCCAGACGGAGCCTGCTCGCCGCCGGTACGGGAGCGGTCGCCGCGACGGCCGCCGCCTCCCCCGCCCTCGCTGCGGACGCGGGCCGTACGGCACGGCCGGGCGGGCGCCGGCTGCGGACCGGCTTCGAGCAGCTCGCCGACGACGGCTACGGCCTCCTCGACGGCGAGCGCGTCGGCATGGTCACCAACCCGACGGGCGTGACCCGCGACGTCCGGCACATCGTGGACGTGATGCACGCCGACGCACGCGTGGACCTGGTCGCGGTGTTCGGCCCCGAGCACGGCTTCCGCGGCACGGCGCAGGCGGGCGGTTCGGAGGGCCGGTACGACGACCCGGCGACGGGCCTGCCGGTCTTCGACACGTACCGGAAGAGCGGGCAGGCGCTCGCGGACATCTTCACTGAGGCGCGCGTGGACACCGTCGTCTTCGACATCCAGGACGCGGGCGCGCGCTTCTACACGTACATCTGGACGCTGTACGACTGCATGGTGGCCGCCGAGCTGGCCGGGAAGCGGTTCGTGGTCCTGGACCGGCCGAATCCGGTGTCCGGGCGGTCGGCGGAAGGGCCGGTCCTGCACAAGGAGTTCGCGACGTTCGTGGGGCGCGAGCCGATCTCGCAGGCGCACGGGATGACGGTGGCGGAGCTGGCGCGGCTGTTCAACGCGGAGTTCCTGGAGCGCCCGGTCGAGCTGGAGACCGTGCTGATGTCGGGCTGGCGCAGGGACGAGTTCTACGACGCGTCGGGCCTGCCGTGGGTGCCGCCGAGCCCGAACATGCCGACGCCCGAGACGGCGCTCGTGTACCCGGGTACGTGCCTCTTCGAGGGCACCAACCTGTCGGAGGGGCGGGGCACGACGCGGCCGTTCGAGCTGCTCGGCGCCGAGGGCATCGACCGTGGCTGGGCCGAGGCCGCGAACGAACTCGGCCTGCCCGGCGTGCACTTCAGGGAGGCGTACTTCGCGCCGACGTTCTCCAAGTTCCAGGGCAAGACCGTCGGCGGTGTGCAGCTGCATGTGCACGACCGGGAGGCGTTCGACGCGGTGGCGACCGGGATCGGGCTGCTCGTGACGGCCAAGCGGACCTGGAAGGGCTTCGCCTGGCGCAGCGACCACTGGATCGACAAGCTCACCGGGTCGACGCAGGTGCGCACGATGATCGACGCGGGCGCGGACGCGGAGGACGTGGTGGCCGCCTGGCAGGGCGAGTTGGCGGAGTTCCGTGCGGTGCGCAGGAGGTATCTGGCGTACCGCTGAGATTGATGCGCGCGGTCTCATTAACCGAGACCGACCGTCCCGCCTATTGACTGCACGCTACACCGATCGTCACAGTGCCGACGTGCTCAACGACGACCCCACCACCGACCTCAGCAAGGCCACCGCCCCCGGCGACGCCGCCTCCACGGACGAGAGTCCGGAGAGCCTGCGCCGGGTGGCGGTGGCCAGCTTCATCGGCACCGCCATCGAGTTCTACGACTTCTACGTCTACGGAACGGCCGCCGCTCTCGTCCTCAACGACGCCTTCTTCCCGAACCTCACCCCGGTCAACGGCACGCTCGCGGCGTTCTCCACGTACGCGGTGGCCTTCGCGGCGCGGCCCATCGGCTCGCTGGTCTTCGGCCACTTCGGGGACCGGGTCGGCCGCAAGTCCGTCCTGGTCGCCTCGCTGCTCCTGATGGGGCTCTCCACGGCGCTCGTGGGCCTGCTGCCCGGCTACGGTACGTGGGGCATCTGGGCGCCGCTGCTGCTCGTCCTCCTCCGCTTCCTGCAGGGCGTCGGGCTCGGCGGCGAGTGGGGCGGGGCCGCGCTGCTCGCCGTGGAACACGCGCCGCGCGGCAAACGCGGCATGTTCGCGGCGTTCCCCCAACTCGGCCCGTCCGTCGGGTTCTTCGCGGCGACGGGCATCTTCTGGCTGCTCTCGTCCGTGCTCGACGACGAGGCGTTCCGCAGCTGGGGCTGGCGGGTGCCGTTCCTGCTGTCGTTCCTCCTGGTGGCGGTCGGCCTGTTCGTGCGGCTCAGGATCAGCGAGACCCCGGTCTTCGCGCGTGTGATGGCCGCTCAGGAGGCCAGCAAGGCCCCCGCCCTGGAGGTGTTCAAGCGGCACCCGCGCGAGCTGCTGCTCGGCGCCGGCGGCATGGTCGTCGCGTACGGCCTCTTCTACACGGCCACCACGTACTGCCTGGCGTACGGGACGAACACGCTCGGCGTCTCCCGGAACACGATGCTCGGCCTTTCCCTGGTGGCCTGCGTGTTCCTCGCCGCGGGCACCTGGTTCGCGGCGACCCGCTCCGACGCGCGCGGACGGCGCCGCCTGATCCTCGCGGGCAGCGGGCTCGCGGTGGTGTGGGGGTTCGTGCTGTTCCCGCTGATGGACACCGAGCAGCCGGTCCTCATCGCGATCGCGCTCGGCGGTGCGCTGTTCTGCATGGGTGTGGTGTACGGCCCGATGGGTGCGTACCTGCCGGAGCTGTTCGGGGCGCGGGTGCGGTACTCGGGGGCGTCGTTCGCGTACAACCTGGGTGGGGTTGCGGGCGGGGCGGTTGCTCCGCTGGTGGCTACGCGGCTGCAGGAGTCCTTTGGGTCGGGGGCGGTGGGGTGGTACGTCAGCGCCATGGCCGTGGTGTCTTTGGTGTGCGTGTTGGCTCTGCCGGAGACGCGGGAGCGGGAGCTGGGCTGAGGGTCCTGCCGGACAGGCCTCCTCAATCGCCGGAGGGGCTCAATTTGAGCCCCTCCGGCGATTGGGCCTCACCTGTGCGCCGGGAACTCCACCACCTGCTGATACGTAGGCCGGTTCTGCCACTGGATCGGCTCGTGTGTGATGCCGCCGACCGCGCGGTGGACGATGGTGTCCGCGCACCACTGGTCGCCCGCCTTGCAGCTGTCGTCGCCCGGGTAGACCTCTTCCGCGGACAGCGCGGTCGCCTCCGTGAGGCTTGCGAGGAGGGCGTCGCGGCAGGCGTCAAGCTTCCCGTCACCGCAGTAGTTCGCGCCCAACTCGCCCTTCACCGGCTGCCCGAGGACCTTGCGAAGGTCCTTGTCGACATAGCCCCACCAGCCGTACTGGAAGGCCGAGCCCGCGTGCGCGCCGGTCGGGCCGTGGGCCGCGGACGGGGCCTCGTCGACGGCGAGTTGCCCGGTCAGGGCCTCGTACAGGTCACCGCCGAGCCCCGGCTTGAACTGGGCCTCGACGAGCCGCGGCCACCAGGCGTCCATGACGCGGATCGCATCCGGGTGTGCGTACGTCTTCGACCCCGCCGAGGTCTGATTGCGCTGGGCGCCCGCCTTCCGCCATGACTCCAACTGCTGTACCGCCTTGGCGAGTTGGGGGTCGGTGATCGGCTTGCTGCGCAGCACCTTCAGCAGCTCGGGCAGGACCTGCTCGCCGCGCAGATCGGTGACGGCGGCCTCGGCCATCGCGCGCGTGAGCGATGCGCGGGTGACGCCGCCCTCGTCGACGAGTTCCTTCACCCGGTCGTCGAGGAGATCACCGCGGTGCACGGCCCCGTAGCTGAAGTTCGCGCCGCTGAAGTCCTTGGCCTGCTTGTTGTTCCAGGAGATGTAGTAGTCCTGGTTGACGGACTGCGGGTGCTCGGCGGGCGGGGTGTACGCGGCCGTGTTGTGCGTCGGGTCGAACTCCCGCCACTCATAGGCCTCTTCGGCCTTCACGGGGAACGACGGGTCCACGCCCTCCGCGCGCTGCGGGTTGGATCCGCTGTTGTAGTACGCGGTGTCGCGGGAGTCGGCGTAGAACCAGTTGAAGGCGTAGCCGATGTGCTCGGCGGCCTTCTGGAAGGACTCGGCGTCCTTGACGTACGACGGGTCGTTGAACATCTGGAAGCCGATGATCGAGTCGGCCTCGTGCTGGTAGGTGGAGCGCAACGAGGTGTACGCGACGGGCTTGCCGTCGACCGTCGCGCGGTGCGTGACGATGCCGTACTTGGTGCGGAAGACCTGGAGGCGGTAGGAGCCCGCGGCCGTGGAGTCGGCGAGGGTGGGCTTCCAGGCGTTCTTCTTCTCCAGCATCTCCATGGGCAGGCAGTCGCCGCGGTGGCGGTAGTGCGTGGACTGCTTGGTGGGCGCCGAGCCGTCGGGTTCGCAGAGTTCGACGGCGTACGTGTCGGTGATGTCCTGGTTGGCGGAGGTCGCGCTCCACGCGTAGTCCTGGCCGCGGCCGAGCTGGACGTACATGCCGACGCCGGCGAAGGAGACGCCGCGGGCGCTGATGCCCGGCCCCTGGAGCTCCTGCATCATCAGGAGCTGGGGCGCGAAATAGCCGGTCTGCGGACCGAACACGGCCACCGGGTTTCCGCTTGCCGTGTGCTTCCCGGAGACCAGCAGGGCGTTCGACATGCCCTTGCGGGACGTGGAGTTGGGCCCGCTGAAGGTGTCCTCGGGCAGGACCCCGTCGTCGTACATCCCCTGCAGTTTCTTCAGCTTCTCCGGGGCCTTCACCGGGTCCTTGGCGCCCGTCTTCGCCGCGCCCTCCCGGTCGTACACGAGCGGCTCGCGCTCGACCGAGCCCGCGTCCGGCATGGCCGTGCCGCGCGCCTTCTCGGGCTTGCCCGCGTACGGGAAGCTCGTGCCGTCGTGGACGGTGAGGACGGTCTCCGGGTCGTTGCGCTGGCGGAACGACTCCCAGACCTTCGTGCCCTTCTCGACGCCGTACTTCTCCTGCGCCTTGAGCAGGGAGAGCGCCGCGTCCACCTCTCCCCCGCCGCCGCCTCCGAAGAGGCCGCCGACGACCGAGGCGAGCGCGATCATGTCGGTGATCTTGAAGGGTTCGATCTCGCCGATGTTGGTGATCGCGTCGACCTTGCCGGTCAGGACGTACTCACCGGGGAAGTAGCGGCCCTTCTTCGCCTTCTCCCGATAGGAGTTGAGGCCGTCGACGTAGGCCTGCGCGTCCTTCATGGCCTGCTCGCCGCGCGGACCGGAGTTCTTCCGCAGCCACTCGACCTGGTTCTCCAGGTCCTTCTCGGTGTACGGGGCCTGCGGCCAGAACTGCTGCTCAAGGCCCTGGTTGGCGGGGGCGCCGCCCGCGAAGGAGGTCAGCTCGCCGCGGCCGATGTGCCGGAACAGGTCGATGAGCCAGAGCCGGTCCTGGCCCGCGGCGTAGCCCGCGCCGAACTCGGTGCCGTAGCGGGTGGTGCCCTTGATGTGGGGCACGCCGTTCTGCTTGTCGCGGGTGATCGTGACGTCCTCGCGCGGCTTGGTGACCGAGGCGGCCTGCCCCTCGGGGACACCGAAGGAGGAGTCCCGGAAGAAGTCGGTGAGCCGGTCGTCCGTGAGGGAGCCGTAGCCGGAGGAGAGCGCGTCGTACGGGCCCAACTGGTCGTCGCTGTGGGCCGGTTTGGTGCCGAAGAGGCGGTGGCCGAGGATCTCGGCGAGGGTGGCGCTGCCGTTGGCGCCGGGCGGCAGGATGTCGGCGCACTGCTTGCCGCAGTAGTCCTCGGCGGCGGTCGGCGCGGGCTCCGCGGCGGCGGCCTGGGGCAGCGGCGCGAGCAGCCCGCCGAGCAGGGCCGCCGCGGCGACCAGGACGCCGGGCCCGCCGCGGACGCGATGGCCTCTGCGGATCACTCTGCGTGGGATGCGCCGTTGCATTCCTGCTCCTCCCGAAGACGGTGGCCGGGAGGTTACCGGCGGTAGGGGAGGGAACTGAAGATGAACAACAGTCACTTTTTCCGAATCACCACAGTCGACGGCGGACTTACGTGAATCCCACGGCCCTTGTGATGGACTCCCGTTCCCTCGGCGTTCCGCGCGCGCCGAGCAGCCGTGACGGATCGTGATGGGTGCCATCGGAAATCGGATGGAGCCGGATCGCGAGTCGATACGTCTATGAGGCGACGTCTTTCGCCGACGCCGAAGTAGCCGAAGCAGCAGCGACGGAGGTGCGATGAGGTGGCTGGATTCAGAAGCCTCGCGAGACAGGTCCGCGACGGACACCACGACTTGGCCCTGCGGCGGTACTCACTGCGCAAATGCCTGGAGCGATTCGCTCCCTACGGCCACCGGGCCACCTGGGACCACCTCTGCACACGGGCCGGCTTCGGCCCCGAGGACCGGTCCCCCGACCCGGCCCGCCTGACGGCCGCGCTCGACGAACTCGAGGAGGCGCGGGCGGTGTGGCTCGCGTACGAGACGGAGTTCGCGCACCGGCGCAAGCAGGAGAAGCACGACGGACTCCGCCGCCCCGGCACCGTCGACGACTGGCACCGGCTGACCTGGGGCGGCCACGGCATCGCCTGGTGCGACGACCCGCACGTCCACCCCACCGAACCGCTCGCCGACGTCCTGCGCAGGCTGATCGCGGCCCTGGAACGGGAGCCGGGGGGCTGCTGCCCGGTCTGCGCGTCGGCCGACATCGTCTGGAAGTACGACCTGGCGCACGAACCCTCCGCGGGACCGGTGTGCACCGGCTGCGGCATCGTCGTACCGCAGCCCGTCCTCGTACCCGGATCGCTCGCGCGGGCCCGGCAGTTCAGGACGCTCGTGACGGCGTGAGCACGACGGGGGTGCGCCGGACCGGGACGCACCCCCGTGCGCTCGGGGCTCAGGGCACCTTGACGTCCGTGTGGATGGCCAGCTTGAACTGGGCGTGCATCAAAGGGGTCTTGACCTTCACGTCGCCGGTGTCGCGCGCGGACACCTTGAAGCCGAGCGGCGTGCCCTTGTGCACGAACATCTGCCAGACGTAACTGCGGTACTGGCCGCCGCCGGTGGGCGAGGAGTCCGTCGTGGCCGTCGAGTCGTAGCCGGAGCCGGCGCCGAGCGGATCCCGCACGAATCTGGCGCGGTACTCGTTGGGGCGGGAGTCCGGCTCCCAGAACACGAGCGCGGAGAGCATGCCCCAGCCGTCGTGGCTCGGCCAGATGAGCCCGGAGCGCGCGTCGGGAAACTTCGACGGGGTGCTGCCGCCGTGTGCCGGATCGTGCATCTTCCACGGGTCGTACGACTCCTGGGCGGAGGTGTACGGGAAGCGGACCAGGTGGTAGCCGTCGTTGTCGTAGCTGACCGACTGCTTTCCGCCCTGCGCGGCGTCCCAGAGCAGTGAGCAGATCACCAGGCTCATCGGCGCTCCTCGTTTTCGGTTTCGGGGCGTTGGTGTGGGGGGCGGGCCTGCAGATTTTCTCCCCACCCGGCCCCTTCCCGAAAGCCCTCAGCGGGCAGCTCCGGGGGTTGCCACCCCCGGACCGGTCAGCCCGACTTCCGTCCCTCCGCCAACAACCGCGACCCCGTGAGGCGTTCACCGAACACGTCGTCCGGATTGGAGAGCACGCAGGTCTCCATCGACAGGCAGCCGCAGCCGATGCAGTCGGTGAGGTGGTCGCGCAGGCGGCCGAGCTGTTTGATCCGCTCGTCGAGCACGGAGCGCCAGTTCTCCGAGAGCCGCGCCCAGTCGTCGCGGTTCGGGGTGCGCTCCTCGGGGAGCTGCGCGAGGGCGTCCCGGATGGTGGCCAGCGGGATGCCGACGCGCTGGGCGGCCCGGATGAACGCGACCCGGCGCAACGTGTCCCTGGCGTACCGGCGCTGGTTGCCGCTGGTGCGGCGGCTGCCGATCAGGCCCTTGGACTCGTAGAAGTGCAGGGCCGAGACGGCGGCACCACTGCGCTGGGACAGCTGGCCGACGGTGAGCTCATGAACCTTCTCTGGAATCTGCGCCACCCCGTCGACCCTACCTGCGTGATCCGTTGACAGGCACACATACCGGCGAGCATGCTGAGCAAGCGCTTAGACATACTCACGTGGGAGGCATGGAACATGGCGGAGCCGAGGATCTTCCGGTCGGTCGAGGAGCTGCAGGCGGCGGTCGGCGAGGAGCTGGGCAGCGGCGACTGGCTGGAGGTCGACCAGAAGCGGATCGACCTGTTCGCCGACGCCACGGGCGACCACCAGTGGATCCACGTCGACCCCGAGAAGGCCGCCGCGGGCCCCTTCGGCACGACGATCGCGCACGGCTACCTCACGCTCTCGCTGCTGCCGACGCTCGTGCCGCAGATCATGCGCGTGGAGAACGTACGCATGGGCATCAACTACGGCACGAACAAGGTGCGGTTCCCCTCCCCCGTCCCGGTCGGCTCGCGGCTGCGCGCGACCGGCACGCTGAAGGACGTCTCGCCCACGCAGGACGGCGGCGTGCAGATCACGACGACCGTGACGATCGAGCGCGAGGGCGCCGACAAGCCGGCCTGCGTGGCGGAGTCGGTGTCGCGCTTCTACTTCTAGTCGTGGGAGCGCGCGGGTTCTAGTCCTGGGAGCGCGCGGGTTCTAGTCCTGGGAGCGCGCGGTTTCTAGTCCTGGGAGCGCGCGGGCCCGGTCCGCGCGCCCACCATCCGCAGCACGAGGTCGGCGTACATCGCGCCGACCTCGTCCGGCGTCCAGCGCCCGTCGAGGCTGAACCAGCGGGCCACGTCGATGCAGAGGGAGAGCACGGCGAGGGTGGTCCCGGAGACGTCCGGCACCTCGAACTCGCCCGCGTCGACGCCGTCGCTCAGGATCCGTCGTACGGCCGCGTCGCAGCGGCGCCGCAGGAGGACGACCTCGGCGCGGTGGTCCTCGCCGAGCGCGTCCAGCTCGTACTGCACGACGCGCGCGGTGGTGGCCTGGCCGGCGTGCCAGATGACGAAGGAGCGCACGGCCTCGACCAGGCGGTCGGCGGCGCTGCCGGTGCCGTCCGCGGCGGACTCCAGGATGGCGAGCGCCTTGGTGTGACCGATGGCGCTGATCTTGTGGAGCAGCTCTTCCTTGGTCTTGTAGTGGATGTAGAGCGCGGCGGGGCTCATGCCGGCGCGACCGGCGATGTCACGCGTGGTCGTCGCGTGGTACCCGCGCTCGGCGAAGGCCTCGACCGCGGCGATCAGCAGCCGCCTGGCCGCGTCCGGAGTCACCTCGCCCCACGGCATGTTCTCGCCGCCGGTCTCCTCCGCCGTACTCATCACAGGCCCCTTCCCTCTCGCAGGACGCACACCCTACCTGGTGGGGGTGAGCAAGCGCTTAGGGTTGGGGCCGGGAACTGTCGACGGCGGCACCGTACACCGCCCTGCGGGCGGGCTTCTTCCCCTCCCCGCCCCTTCCCGCAACTGGGGCTCCGCCCCAGACCCCGCTCCTCGATCTCCCCCAGCTACCGCTGGGAGGTGCCCCCAGAGGGGCTCGAGACTGGCGGGCTACGGCGTCTTGAAGGGGTCGTGGTCCGCCAGGATCTTCTCGATTCTGGCCTGGTCGACCCGGCTGACCAGCGCTCCCGCCTCCTGCCGGTCGCGGACGACCTTGGCGAGCGTGAACGACGAGGTGACGAGGTAGAGCATCGCGATCGCGAGGAAGGCCCGGATCCAGGCGTCGACGTCCATGTAGAGGACGGCGATCACGACGGCGGCCAGGGCCACCGCGAAGGACGCCACCGCCATGCCGTAGTACGCGGCGGTGTTCTGGTTCTTGTTCGGCGCTTCGGATGTCATGCCCCAGAGGATCGTCCGGAGCGGCGGCCTCCCCCATCCGTACAGCTACTCAACTCCGTACTCAGAACGCCGAGATCCCCGTCAGCGCGCGGCCGATGACCAGTTTCTGGATCTGGCTCGTGCCCTCGTACAGCGTCATCACGCGGGCGTCGCGGAGGAGTTTGCCGACCGGGTACTCGTCGATGTAGCCGTAACCGCCGAAGACCTGAAGGGCGTTGTTGGCCGCGCGGACGGCCGCCTCGGAGGCGAAGAGCTTGGCCTTGGAGGACTCGGTGGTGAAGGGCTGCCCGCGGTCGATGAGGTCGGCCACGCGCCAGGTGAGCAGGCGGGCGGCGTCCACGTCGACGGCGATGTCGCTGATCAGCTCCTGCACCAACTGGTGCTGGGCGATGGGCTTTCCGAACTGCTCGCGCTGGCCCGCGTACGTCACGGCCGCGTCCAGGGCCGCCTGCGCGATGCCGACACAGCCCGCCGCGACCGACATCCGGCCCTTGGCGAGCGCCGACATGGCGACCGAGAAGCCCTTGCCCTCGGGCCCGAGCATCGCGCTCGCCGGCACCCGCACGCCCTCCAGGACCAGCTCGGCGGTGGCCTGGCCGCGCAGGCCGAGCTTGCCGTGGATCGTGCGGCGGGTGAGGCCGGGGGCGCTGGTGGGGATCAGGAACGCGGAGACGCCGCGGTGGCCGGGCTCGGCGCCGGTGCGGGCGAAGAGGAGGACGACATCGGCCCAAGTCCCGTTCGTGATGAACATCTTGGCGCCGTCGATCACGTACGAGTCGCCGTCCCGTACGGCCTTCGTGGCGAGGTTGCCCGCGTCGGAGCCGGTGCCGGGCTCGGTGAGGCCGAAGCAGCCGACGTACTCCCCCGAGGTGAGGCCGGGCAGCCACTGCCGCTTCTGCTCCTCGTTCCCCCAGGACGCGATCGTCTTGGCGACCAGGCCGAGGGAGACGGAGACGATGCCGCGCACGGACGAGTCGCCCCGGCCCAGCTCCTCGGTCACCAGGCAGTACGCGAGGTGGTCGCCGCCCGAGCCGCCGTACTCCTCGTCGACCGTGAGGCCGAGGAAGCCGACCTCGCCGAGCTTCTTCACGATGCCCCGGTCGACGCTCTCGGCCCGGTCCCACTCGACGACATGGGGCGCGATCTCCCGGTCGACGAAGTCCCGTGCGAGCTGTCGGACGGCGTTCTGTTCCTCGCTCTGCTCCAGGTTCACCCGGTCCACCCCACTTTTAATTACCACTGCTAGTTTTCTTCCAGCAGGGCCTACTATGAGCCGCATGGCCCGACCGCGCAAGCCCCTGCTCAGCCGAGATCTGATCGTCGACACGGCACGCGCGCTCGTGGACGCGGAAGGGCTCGCTGCCCTCTCCACCCGCCGCCTCGCCGCCGAACTGGGCGTCAGCGGACCCTCGCTGTACAACCACTTCCGTACGAAGGACCAGATCCTGGAGGCGGTCGCGGACTCGGTGAGCGCGCGGGTCGACCTGTCGATGTTCGAGGACGGCAGGCCCTGGCGTACCGCCCTGCACGACTGGGCCGTCTCGTACCGCGCCGCGCTCACCGAGCACCCGAACATCGTCCCGGTGCTCGCCCAGGGCCCCGGCCGCCGGCCGGCCGGACTGCGGCTCGCGGACGCGGTGTTCGGCGCGATGACCGCGGCGGGCTGGCCGCACGCGCAGGCCACGTCGATCGGCGCCCTGATGCGGTACTTCGTGATGGGCTCCGCGCTCGGCTCGTTCGCGGGCGGCTTCGTGGACGACGAGACGGCGTACGACCCGGCGGACTACCCGCACCTCGGCCAGGCCCATCTGCTCGCCGAGCGCCAGGAGAAGGTCGACGAGCGCGCCTTCGAGACCGGCCTGCAGGCGCTGCTCGACGGGCTCGCGGTGCAGTACGAGGCGGTGGCGCACACGTCCCCGGAGCAGCCCGGCTCCGACGCTTGACGGCTCCCGTCAATTCGTTCGGCACCGAAGCGTTCCGGCTCTAGTTTCGGCCCATGAGCTCTTCCACCTCTCAGAGCGGGCGTCGCCCCGAAGCTCTCGCCATCGCGGCCGCCGCCGTCACCGTCGTGCTGTGGGCCTCGGCCTTCGTCTCCATCCGCAGCGCGGGCGAGGCGTACTCGCCAGGTGCGCTCGCGCTCGGCCGGCTGCTCTCCGGCACCGTCGTCATCGGGCTGATCTGGGCGCTGCGCCGGGAAGGACTGCCGCCGCGGGCCGCGTGGCCGGGTATCGCGGTGGCCGGCGTGCTGTGGTTCGGGCTCTACATGGTGGCGCTCAACTGGGGCGAGCAGCTGGTCGACGCGGGCACCGCGGCCCTCGTCGTGAACGTCGGCCCGCTGCTGATGGCGCTGCTCGGCGGCTGGCTCCTGAAGGAGGGGCTGCCGCGGCGGCTGCTCGCCGGGATGGCGGTGTCGTTCGCGGGCGCGGCGATCGTGGGCCTGTCCATGTCGGGCGGCGGGGACGCCTCACTGCTCGGCGTCGCGCTCTGCCTGGTCGCGGCCCTCTCGTACGCGAGCGGGGTCGTGGCGCAGAAGCCCGCGCTGCGGTACGCGAGCCCGCTGCAGGTCACCACGTTCGGCTGCGCGATCGGCGCGGCGGCCTGCCTGCCGTTCGCCGGGCAGCTGCTCGACGAGGGGGCGCGCGCCCCGCTGCCGGCCACGCTCAACATGGTCTACCTGGGCGTCTTCCCGACGGCCCTGGCGTTCACGACCTGGGCGTACGCCCTGGCCCGTACGACCGCGGGGAAGATGGGCGCCACCACGTACGCGGTGCCGGCGATCGTCGTCCTGATGTCCTGGCTGGCCCTGGACGAGGTTCCGGGGTGGCTCACGCTGCTCGGCGGGCTCTTCTGCCTCGCGGGCGTGGCGGTGTCGCGCTCCCGGCCGCGCCGGTCCCGCGACACCGCCACCACCACCGCCCCCGAGGCGGACGGCGTCAGCGCTGAGCAGCCCGCCCGGCGAGCACCTTGATGCTGATCAGGGCGACGACGGCGAGCATGATGATGTACGCCGACACCGACATGGACGTGCCGGTGAGTTCGAGCAGCAGCACCATCACGAACGGCGCGAGCCCACCGCCCGCGACGGCCGCGATCTGGTAGCCGAGCGAGGCGCCGGTGTACCGCATCTCGGCCGTGAACAGCTCGGCGAACAGGGCGGCTTGCGGCCCGTACATGATGCTCAGGAAGCAGCTGCACACGAACGTGCCGACGGCCAGCCAGAGGAGTGAGCCGGTGTCGATGAGCAGGAACATCGGCACCGCCCACACCAGGAGTCCGACCGCACCGAACCCGTAGATCTTGATCCGGCCGATGCGGTCCGAGAGGGCCGCGGAGAGCGGGATCAGGGCGAGCTGGGTCAGGCTGATGCAGAGCGAGACCATCAGCACGGACTCGCGCTCCATGCCCAGTTCGCGGGTCGTGTAGTCGAGGACGCCGGTGATGATGATGTAGAAGGTCGCGGTGTTCACGGCGAAGGAGCCGCCCGCGAGCAGCACCGTGCCGAGGTGCTCGCGCAGGATCGCGCGCAGCGGGGAGCGCTTGGCGCCCTCGCCCTTCTCCTGCTCGGCGAGCGCCTGCTCGGCCTCCTTGAACGCCGGGGTCTCCTCCACCTTCGCGTGGATGTACCAGGCGAGGCCGAGCACCAGCAGGCCGACCAGGAACGGCAGTCGCCAGCCCCAGGCCGCGAAGGCGCTGTCGCTGGTGAGGGCGCCGGCGATGAGGAAGACGGTGTTGGCCGTCACGACGCCGATGGGCACGCCGAGCTGGACGAGGCTGCCGTAGAGGCCGCGCTTGCCCTCGGGGGCGTACTCGGTGGCCATGAGCATCGCCCCGCCCCACTGGGCGCCGACGGCGATGCCCTGGAGGATGCGCAGGAAGACCAGGAGCAGCGGGGCCGCGATGCCGATCGTCTCGTACGTCGGGAGCAGGCCGATGCCCGTGGTGGCGAGGCCCATCAGGGTCAGGGCCATGACCAGCATGGGCTTGCGGCCGCGCTTGTCGCCGAGCTGGCCGGCGATGACGCCGCCGATGGGGCGGGCCAGGAAGCCGACGGCGAAGGTCGCGAACGAGGCGAGGACGCCGGCGGAGGGGCTGCCGGCGGGGAAGTAGAGCTCGCCGAGGACGAGGGCCGCGGCGATGCCGAAGACGAAGTAGTCGTACCACTCGACGGCGGAGGCGAGCGCGGCCGCGGTGGCCACCCTGCGGCGGTGCTTGTCCGTCGGTCCTTGGGCGGTTTCTGGCGTGACTGCGGAAGGTGCCGAGTCCATGCGGATGCACACTCCGGTGGGTGCGGGGATGGTGGAATCGGGGGGCGGCGCCGTGAGATGCGGGGAACGTACCGACCAGTCGGTGCGCGGTCAACGGGTCGTGCGGTCACAGTTTTTTGCCGGGGGTTTGCCTGTACGCGGCATGTACGTGGCCCTCACGCGGGCAGCACGAAGGCCCCGGCCGCGGGGGGGGGTGCGGTCGGGGTGGGGGTGGGGTCGGGGTGGCGCGGGCGCGTGCGGGGCGGGCTTCTCCCCTACCCGCCCCTTCCCGAAACTGGGGCTCCGCCCCAGACCCCTCCCCCAAGCTCTCGGCTTCGCTCGAGCAGGGGGGACCCCCATCTCAAACGCCGGAGGGGCTGATTTATCAGCCCCTCCGGCGTTTGAGGGAGCGCCTAGTCGAAGACCACCAGCGCGCGCCCGCCCTTGCCCTCGATCATGTTCTCAAAGGCCTTCGGGATCTCGTCCAGGGTGATGCGGTCCGTGATCAACGACGTGAGGTCGAGCCGCCCCGCACGGACGTGCTCCGCCAGGACCGGTAGGTCGCGCTCCGGGTCGGAGTTGCCGTACACGCAGCCGGAGAGCGTGCGGCCCCAGTGGAACAGCTCCAGGGCGTTGAAGCTGACCTGCTGGTCCTTGCCGCCGATGCCGACGACCGTCGTGCGGCCGCCGCGCCGCGTGGACTCCCAGGCGGTACGGATCGTCACCGCGCGGCCCACGCACTCGACGGCCACGTCCGCCCCCTGGCCGCCGGTCAGCTTGCGGATCTCGCGGGCGGTCGTGTCGGAGGCGACGACATACTCGGTGGCTCCGGCCGCGCGGGCCAGCTCCTCCTTCTCCGGGGAGACGTCGACGGCGACGATCGGGCCCGCCCCGGCGATCCGGGCCGCCTGGAGGGTGGCGAGGCCTACGCCGCCGACGCCGAAGACGGCCACCGACTCGCCCTCGCGTACGCGCGCCGAGTGGTGGACCGCCCCGTACCCGGTGAGGACCGCGCAGCCGAGCAGGGCCGCGTCGGTGAGCGGTACGCCGTCCGGCACGGGCAGCACGCAGTTGGCGGCGACGACGGTCTCCTCGGCGAACGCCGCGACGTTCAGGCCGGGGTGCAGCTCGGTGCCGTCGGGCAGCGTCGCGTAGACGTTCGCGGCTCCGGCGAGGGCGCTGGTGCAGAGCCAGACCTCGCCGAGGGCGCAGGCGTGGCAACTCCCGCAGGAGGGCGCCCAGTTGAGGACGACACCGTCGCCGGGGGCGACGTGGGTCACGCCCTCGCCGACGGAGACGACGGTGCCGGCGCCCTCATGGCCGAGCACGCAGGGCGTGGGCACCCGCATGGTGCCGTTGGACAGGGACAGGTCGGAGTGGCAGACCCCGGCGGCGGCGAGACGGACCCGTACCTGGCCGGGGCCGGGCTCGGGGAGGGCGATCTCCCTTATCTCCAGGGGTGAGTCGACAGCGGGCAGAACGGCGGCGCGGACCACGGCGTACTCCTCGGAATTCCGGAACAGGCTCAGAACTGCAGGGACTTGGTCTGGAGGTACTCGCCCAGGCCGTGCGGGCCCAGCTCGCGGCCGACACCCGACTGCTTGTAACCGCCGAAGGGGGCCCGCGGGTTGAAGCGGCCGCCGTTGATGTCGACCTGACCGGTGTCCATACGGCGGGCGAACGCGACGGCCTCCGCCTCGTCACCGGCCCACACCGCACCGGCGAGGCCGTAGACGGTGCCGTTGGCGATGGCCAGGGCCTCGTCCTCGTCGGCGTACTTCAGGATCGACAGGACCGGGCCGAAGATCTCCTCCTGGGCGACGGTCATCTCCGGGCGTACGTCCGCGAAGACGGTCGGCGTGATGAAGTACCCCTTGTCATGGGGGGGTTCAGTGCCGCCGACGACCACCCGGGCGCCCTCGGCCACACCCTTCTCGATGTAACCGCGCACCCGCGCCTGCTGCTTGGCGTTGACGACCGGGCCGATCCGCTCGCCGTACTTGGCGGCGGCCGCGGCGGCGAGCTCGACCGCCTCGTCGTACTGGTCGGCGTGGACCAGCATCCGGGTCCAGGCGCTGCAGGTCTGGCCGGAGTTGGACATCACGTTGGCCACGCCCACGTTGACGGCCTTGGCGAGGTCGGCGCTCGGCAGGATCACGTTGGCGGACTTGCCGCCCAGCTCCAGGGCGACGGGCTTGACGGCGGCGCCCGCGGTGGCGCCGATCTGCTTGCCGACGGCGGTGGAGCCGGTGAACGAGACCAGGTCCACACCCTCGTGCTCGGCGAGCGCCTGCCCCGCGACCGGGCCGAGCCCGGTCACGAGGTTGAACACCCCGGCCGGGACGCCCGCCTCGTGCGCGGCCTCCGCGAAGAGCTGCGCGACCAGCGGGGTGTCCTCGGCGGGCTTGAGGACGACGGTGCACCCGGCGGCGAGCGCGGGCGCGACCTTCGCGACGATCTGGTGCAGCGGGTAGTTCCAGGGCGTGATCGCGCCGACGACACCCACCGGTTCGAGCAGCACGGTGGAGTTGCCGATCTTCTCCTGGAAGGCGTACGAGGCGGCGATCTCGGCGTACGAACCCGCCACGGCGATCGGCACACCCGCGTGCACCGTCTGGGAGAACGGGAGCGGGGAGCCCAGCTCGGCGGTGACGGTCTCGGCGATCTCGTCCTTGCGGGCGGCCAGGGCGTCGCGCAGGGCGCCGATCACGGCCCCGCGCTCGGCGGGCGGGGTCGCGGCCCAGCCGGGCAGCGCGGCGCGGGCGGCCACGACCGCGGCGTCGACGTCCTCGGCGGTGCCGGCCGGGACGTGGGCGATCACCTGCTCGTCGACCGGGTTGACCACCGCGATGGTGTCCGCGCCCGTGGCGGGCCGCCACACGCCACCGATGTACATGCCGTCGTGCGCCTTCATGGCACTCCTTCCGCGCCTGCTTCCGTCGTCCGCGACCCAAACTAGCGGTGTTAGTTTTTTGGCGCCAGGGGCCGCTGGGCCCGTGCCCGGGATCCGGGGGGCTGGGTGCAGCGTACGGGCGCATGGAACGGCCCGGCGGTGGGGTGCACCGCCGGGCCGTTCCGCAGGACAGCGAGGATCAGGCCTTCGCTCCGGCCATCGCTTCGGCCCTCGGTTCGGGCTTCGTGACCTTCACGGGCGGCGCCGCACCCGCGAGGGCGTTGTGCCGCTCCTCCCAGGTGGCCAGGGCCATCGCGCAGGCGTGGTCGACGTGGCGCAGACCGCTGAGGTCGATGTGCAGCTCACGGTCGGCGGGCAGCGCCTCCAGGGAGTCGACGAGCTTGGGCAGGCGCAGGAAGGTCGCGTTGCCCAACACCCGTATCTTCAGGGCGGGTTGTGCGCCCTCCTCGGCCACGGGCTCCTCGGTGACGTCGATGTGGACGTGGCTGACCTCCCAGGCCGTCTTGGCGATGGCGAGGAACAGGCCGATGAGCACGCCCTCGAAGAGGTTGCCGACGACGATCGCGACGGCCGTGACGACCAGGATCACCAGCTCGCCCCGGTGCTCGCGCCACAGCGGCTTCAGGTCCTTCCACGGGACCAGCTTGACCCCGGCGTGCACCAGGACACCGGCCAGCGCGGCGATCGGGATGACGCCGAGGGCCGCCGGAAAGGCCGCCGCGAAGATCAGCAGCCAGACGCCGTGCAGGATCCGGGAGGCCTTCGTACGGGCGCCCGCCGCGACGTTGGCCGAGCTGCGGACGATCACCGCCGTCATCGGGAGCGCGCCGAGGGCGCCGCAGACCGCGTTGCCCGCGCCCTGCGCCATGAGCTCCTTGTCGTAGTCGGTGCGCGGACCGTCGTGCATCCGGTCCACGGCCGCGGCGCTGAACAGGGACTCGGCCGAGGCGATCAGCGCGAACGCGACGACGGTGCCGAGCATCGCGACATCGGCGAGCGCGGCGAACTCGGCGCCGCCGGGCGGCTGTACGGCGTCGAACAGACCCTGTACCTCGACCCGGGCGACCGGCAGGCCGAACACGGCGACGGCGAGCGTGGCGGCGGCGACGGCGACCAGCGGGGCGGGCAGGATCTTGGCGGCGGGCTTCCAGCGCGGCCACAGGACGAGCAGCGCGATGGTGCCGACGCCGACGCAGAGCGCGGCGAGCGCCTCGGGCGACGCGGCCACGTCGAGGACGAGCCCCGGCAGGCCCGCGATCTTGGCGAGACCGCTGCTGGGCGCCTCCAGGTCGGCCATGGCGTACACCTGTCCGGCGATCAGGACGAGGCCGATTCCGGCGAGCATGCCCTGCACGACGGCGAGCGAGATGGCCCGGAACCAGCGGCCCAGCTTCAGGGCGCCCATGGCGAGTTGGAGCGCTCCGGCGGCGAGCACGAGCACGCCGAGCGCGGCCAGCCCGTACGTCTGCACCGCTTCGTAGACGAGCACGGTGAGGCCGGCGGCGGGGCCGGAGACCTGGAGGGAGCTGCCCGGCAGGAAGCCGGTGAGGAGGCCGCCGACGATGCCGGTGACGATGCCGAGCTCGGCGGGGACGCCGGAGGCGACGGCGACACCGACGCACAGCGGCAGCGCGACGAGGAAGACGACGAGGGAGGCGGTCAGGTCGTACCGGAGGGTGCCGCCACGGGTGTCGGGAGTGGTTTCCGAGGGGGGAGCAGACATGGTGTTCGTTCCCTTCACAGCGGCAGGAAGGCGTCGGCCGCCGGGTCGTGCTGCATCACGAGGCCGGTGTCTATGGCGTAGTACCAGCCGTGCAGGCGCAGCCGTCCGGCCGCCAAGCCCTCGCGTACGCAGGGGTATTGGCGGAGCCGGTCGAGCTGGGCCTTGACGTGGCGCTGCACCGAGCCGGCCACCTGGGCGTCGTCGTCGATGCCGGAGCCGGGCTCGCGGACCGGGAGGTGCGGCAGCTGGCGCTCCAGCCAGCCGGCGACGGCGGGCACGGCCGCGAGGTCCTCGCCGTGCACGCGGGCGCGGACGGCGCCGCAGTGCGAGTGCCCGCAGACCACGATGTCGGGGACCTTGAGCACGCTCACCGCGTACTCGATGGTGGCGGCCTCGCCACTGGCGCCCTCCGCGTAATCGGGTACGGCGTTGCCCGCGGTACGCAGCTCGAAGAGCTGGCCGGGGCGGGCGCCGGTGAACAGGGAGGGGATGACGCGCGAGTCGGAGCAGGTGATGAACAGGGCTTCGGGGGACTGCCCTTCGGCGAGCCGGCCGAAGGCCTCGCGCTCCTCCCCCGCCGCGGCGATGCGGCCGGGGAAGTCGCGGGCATGGTCGATGAACGAGTGCATGAAGGTTCCTCCAGGCGTTCCACGTCGGGCGGTCGGGCAGGGCGCATCACCGGGGCGACGCTGCCTCGGGGTACGCGCTGTCGTCCGGCCGTCGGGAAACGTGGTCGGGGGCGCTGAAGTGAAGGGTGTGAAGTGAAGGGTGTGAAGTGAAGGGTGTGAAGTGACGTGCGGGGCCGGGACGTTCGGCGGGGTGCTGCGGATTGCCGTACCACCGGTGGTGCCGATTCCCGCACCGGCGCTGCTGCGGATTCCCGCACCGAAGGTGCTGGGGCCGCGCGACCTCACGGCTCACGTGGGGTGAACGGAGGTGGGCGCCGCGGGTGACGTTCGGCGGGCGTCCCGGAGAAAGGTGCGGCTCAGCAGCGGAACACTTGCAGGAGGGCGGGCCGTTCGCCGGGGTCGAGGACCGCGGCGACGGCGGCGTGCCCGGTGGCCGTTCTCGGGGTGCCCGCCGGGTGTGCGACGGGCCCTGGCGCCGCGCAGGCCGCGCAGGCCGCGCAAGGCTGCGGCAGGGGCGCGGCGACCGAGGCGCGGATCGCGCGCCGGTGCCGGCAGTCGTCGAACGGGCCCGGGTTGCGGTCCTGCTCGACATTGGACGCGCCGTGGCCCTGGCCCGCCGCGGCGGGGGCGCCGAAGGAGGCGGGCGCTGCGGCGGCCGCGGCGTACGGGATGGTGGCCGCGGAGGTCGGGTCGCCCGGGTGAGCCACGGCGCTGCCCGTGGCGACGGCGAGGGCGAGGAAGGCGCTCAGGGCGGTGAACAGAACACCGAGGAGGGTCCGGCACCTACGCATCTCAACCCCCTTGCACCTCTGGACGGTTCACGCCTGGAACGGCAAACGCAGCTCACGCTCGGGCGCGCGGTGTGCCGCCAGGCGGTGATCACCATTGTGCCCAAGTGCTGTGTCCAGTGTGCAAGTTGCCGTGTGAACGGCGGGTTAACCAGGCGGCGGAGCGTGGCTGGATTCACGCTGGTCAGTGCCGTGCGTGATCCTTCGTGGCCGAATTTGAACCCCTTACGCCGGTCGTGCTTTGCGACCGCAGACCTGCGCGTGTCGCGAGCCCGGCGGCGGCCACGAGGAGCGCGCCGAGCATCAGGAACGGGGCGGCGGCACCCGCGACTCCGGCGACGAGTCCGGCGGACGCGGGGGTGGCGACCTGGCCGAGCCGGTTGCCGGTGAGGCGCAGCGCGAGGGCGGTGGACCGGGCTCCCTCGGGGGCGGCCTGGACGACGGTCGTCATGGACAGCGGCTGGCCCACACCGAGGCAGAAGCCGAGCACGGCGAGCATCAGGGCGAGCGCCCACACCGGTACGGGCAGGGCGATCCCGGCGCAGAGCAGGCCGCCGAGCAGGCAGGTCGTGACGAGCAGGGCGGTGCGGCCGATCAGCCGGATCATGGGCGTCATGACCAGTCGGCAGGCGATGGTCGCGGCGGCGCGCAGGCTCAGGAGGAGGCCGATGGCGGCGGGCGCGATCCCGCGGTGCTCGCCGACGACCGGCAGGTAGGCGGTGAGGATGTCGGTGGCGGAGAGCACGGCGAGGCTGATGAAGATGCCCGCGGGGACGCCGCGGGTGCGCAGGATGCGGTGGACGGGCACCTTGGCGCCCTGGTCCCTGCGGGTGCCGGACTCGGTGCGGTGCTCGATGCGCCACAGCGAGGTGAAGGCGACGGCGGCGACCGCGGCGGAGACGGTCAGGGCGAGTGCGCTGGTCCTCGCCATCGCCCCGTCCTGCCCGGAGATGAGGAGTCCGGCGGCGATCGGGCCGATGAGTTGGCCGAGTGAGGCACCGATCGTGAAATGGCCGAAATTACGGTCCTGTTCGGCGGGCGCGGACTGCCGGGCGACGATCGACTGGGCACCGATCACGAAGCAGAGGTGCCCGAGTCCCATGACGCCGCTCCACGCGGCCATGGCGGCCAGGGAGTTCACGGCGCCGCTCAGGGCGCAGCCGCCCGCGATCAGGACGACGCCGACGGGCAGCAGTGGCGCGCACCGGCCGTGGTCGGTGCGGCGGCCGAGGGGGACGGCGGCGAACAGCGGCAGGAGCGCGTACACGCCCGCGATGACGCCGATCGCGCGTTCGTCGGCGCCGAGCGACAGGGCCCGGTAGGACACGGCGGGCCGCGCCATCGACACCGCCGCCTGGGCGAAGCCGAAGGCGATGACGAGGCGCAGGAGCCATGCCCTTCCGGGCCCTGAACTGCCGTTCCGCATGGGTCAGATGATCCCGAAGAGGATTCCGGCGGCGAGCACCACGAGCGAGGTGAGCGCGGCCCATTTGACGGTGAACTTCGTGTGGTCGCCGAACTCGACCTTGGCCATGCCGACGAGGACGAACACGGCGGGCACCAGCGGGCTCGACATGTGCAGGGGCTGGCCGGCGATGGAGGCGCGGGCGATCTCCACGGGGGCGACGCCGTGGGCGGCGCCCGCCTCGGCGAGGACGGGCAGGATGCCGAAGTAGAAGCCGTCGTTCGACATGAAGTAGGTCAGCGGGAGGGAGAGGAGGCCGGTGACCAGGCCCATCTGCGAGCCCATGCCGTCGGGGATGGAGCTGACCATCCACTTGGCCATGGAGTCGACCATGCCGGTGCCGGTGAGGACGCCGGTGAAGACGGCGGCGGCGAAGACCATGCCGGAGACGTTGAGGACGTTCTCGGCGTGGGCGCCGATCCGGGCCTTCTGGTCGGTCATGTTGGGGAAGTTGACCGTGAGCGCGAGGGCGGCGCCGATGAGGAACAGCACCGGGATGGGCAGCAGTTCCGTGATCATCGCGGTGAGCAGGGCGACGGTCAGGAGCGCGTTGAACCAGTACAGCTTGGGGCGCAGGGTGGCGCGGTTCGGGTCGAGCCCGGCGAAGGTCTCGCCGTCCTCGTTCTCGTACGCGGGGGCGCTGTGGTCGCCGCCGGTGCCGGTGGCCTTGCCGGAGCCGGAGCCCTTGCCGTTGCCCGCGCCCTCGCCGTTGCCGGAGCCCGCGCCGACGAGGACCTTCTCGTCGGCGGTCTCGGTGACCGTCTCGGTGACCTCTTCGAGGGAGAGGTAGCCGAGGCGCTTGCGCTCGCGGCGGCCGAGGACGTACGAGAGGGCGAAGACGGCGAGCAGGCCGACCGCGAGCGCCGGGATCATCGGCACGAAGATGTCGGTGGCGTCCAGCTTGAGGGCGGTCGCGGCGCGGGCGGTGGGGCCGCCCCAGGGCAGGGTGTTCATCACGCCGTTGGCGGTGGCGGCGACACCGGTCAGCACGACCAGGCTCATCTTCAGGCGCTTGTAGAGCGGATACATCGCCGAGACGGTGATCATGAAGGTGGTGGAGCCGTCGCCGTCGAGCGAGACGATCGCGGCGAGCAGTGCGGTGCCGACGACGATCCGCATCGGGTCGGCCTTGCAGAACCGCAGGATGGCTCGGACGATCGGGTCGAACAGGCCGACGTCGATCATCACGCCGAAGTAGACGATCGCGAACATCAGCATCGCCGCGGTGGGCGCGAGATCGGTGACGCCGTCGAGGACGTAGTCCCCGAGCTTCGCTCCTTGTCCGACGATTACGCAGAAGAGCGCGGGGATCAGCACGAGTGCCGCTATCGGCGACATCTTCTTCATCATGATCAGGACCAGGAAGGTCGCGATCATGGCGAAGCCAAGGATTGTCAGCATTTTGGGGCCTCTCACGTTCGCCCTTGAACACCCACCACGGCCGGCGGTTCGGACGACGTTAAGACCCGCTATTCAGCGTTAACAAGATGTTGACACGCGAGCAATAAGAGCAAAACTCCAGGTCACAGCCTTGCCTGCGGTTCTGTGCCGACGGGCGTGAGCAGAACCGGCACCCCGTTGAGCACCGCCGTGCCGGACAGCGGGTCCAGGAGCGTCCCGTCGAGCAGCTGGTTGCTGTTCACTCCGGGAGTCGCCGTCGCGACGGCGGTACGGGTGCCGGGCCGGTCGTGGCCCCAGCCGTGCGGCAGGCTCACGACGCCCCTGCGCACGGCCCTGGTGACCTCGGCGGGCGCCTCGACCTCTCCCCCGGCGCCCTTGATACGGACGGGCTGCCCGTCGGCGATCCCGGCGCGGGCGGCGTCCTCGGGGTGGATGTGCAGGGTGCAGCGGTTGGTGCCGCGGTTGAGGACGGGGACGTTGTGCAGCCAGCTGTTGTTGGACCGCAGATGGCGGCGGCCGACGAGGACGAGCTCGGCGGGGTCGCGGTCCAGGGCGGCGCGCAGCCGCGGCAGGTCGGCGGCGATCGGCTCGGGCAGCAGCTCGACGCTGCCGCTGCGGGTGCGGAGCACTTCGGGGAGGCGGGACCCCAGCGGCCCGAGGTCGATGCCGTGCGGGTTCGCGAGCAGCTTGGCGAGGCTCAGGCCCTCGGGATCGGCGCCGAATCCGTCGCCGTACGGGCCGAGGCGCAGCATCAGGTCGAGGCGGCGTTCGGCGCCGCTGTCGCCGGTGAGCTGCGCGGCGAGTTCCTTCGGGTCGCGGCCGGGCACGCTCTGGTGCGGGTCGGCGACGGCCTTGCCGAGGGCGCGCTCGATGACCATGTCGTCCACGGCGTGCGCAGGCGCCCCGTGCATCCCGGAGACGGCGAGGACGAGCCGGGCCTGGATCTCGCACTCGTCCAGGGCGCCGTCCCGCAGCGGGACCGCGGCGCGCGTGTAGCGGGCCTGGTTGCGTACGGCGAGGGCGTTGAAGGCGAAGTCGTAGTGCGCGCTCTGCGCGGGCGGCGGCGGGGGCAGCACCACGTGCGCGTGCCGGGAGGTCTCGTTCAGGTACGGGTCGACGCTCACCATGAAGTCCAGGCCCGCGAGCGCCCGGTCGAGGCGGTCCCCGTCGGGCGCGGAGAGCACCGGGTTGGCGGCGAGGACGAGCAGGGCGCGGATCCGGCCCTCGCCCGGGGTGTCGATCTCCTCGGCGAGCGCGGCGGTGGGCAGCTCGCTCTTGACCTCGGGGTGCCCGCTCACCCGGCTCTGCCAGCGCCCGGTCCGGAACCCCTTGCCGGGCGCGGCGGGGCGGGGTGCGCGGTCGGTGGCGGAGAGCGGGAAGAGGGCGCCGCCGGGCCGGTCGAGGTTGCCGGTGAGGACGTTCAGGACGTCGACGAGCCAGTTCGCGAGGGTGCCGAACTCGACGGTGCAGGTGCCGATGCGGCCGTACACGGCGGCGGTGGGCGCGGCGGCCAGCTCCCTGGCCAGGGCGCGGATCTCGGCGGCCGGTACGTCACAGGCGCCTGCGACGGCCTCGGGGCTGAACTCGCCCACGGCGTCCCGGAGTTGGTCCGCCCCTTCCACGTACCGCTCAAGCCGGCCGAGCGAGATCAGGCTCTCCTCGAAGAGGACATGGACGAGCGCGGCGAGCAGCAGGGCGTCGGCGCCGGGGCGGATCGCGAGGTGCCGGTCGGCGAGTTCGGCGGTGCGGGTGGTGCGCGGGTCGACGACGGTGAGCGTGCCGCCGCGCTCGCGCAGGGCCTTGAGGCGGCCGGGGAAGTCGGGCGCGGTACAGAGGCTGCCGTTGGACTCGAGGGGGTTGGCGCCGAGGAGCAGCAGGTGGTCGGTGTGGTCCAGGTCCGGCACGGGGATGGCGAGGGGGTCGCCGTAGAGCAGTCCGCTGGCAACGTGCTTGGGCATCTGGTCGAGCGTGCTGGCGGTGAAGAGGCTGTGCGTGCCGAGGGCGCTCATGAGGACGGGCGGGTAGAGGGCGCCGGCCATGGTGTGCACGTTGGGGTTGCCGAGCACGACGCCGATCGCGTCGGGCCCGTGCTCCTCGACGAGCGGCCTGATGCCCGCGGCGACCGCGTCGAAGGCCTCCTCCCAACTCGCCTCCTGGAGCGTGCCGTCGCGGCGGACCAGGGGGCGGGTGAGGCGGTCGGGGTCGCTGTCGAGCGCGCCGAAGGCGGCGCCCTTGGGGCAGATGAAGCCCCGGCTGAACACATCGTCGCGGTCGCCGCGCGCGCCGGTGACACGGGTGCCCTCGATGGTGAGGGTCAGCCCGCAGGTGGCCTCGCAGAGGGGGCAGATCCGGAGCGCGGTACGGGATTCGGTACCGGAATCGGTACGGGATTCGGTACCGGAATCAGTACGGGAATCCGTAAGGGGCGCGGTTCGGGTGTTGCGGGACACGGGGCCCTCCCTGGGCGGCGGCAACGGCGGCGCACTCTCCACTGCGAGCATACCGACCGGTACGCATGGGGGCGAGGGGTGCGGGGAAGGTTCGGGCTCCGTTCCCCACAGGTTCAGTCGAGCGCCCGCGCCAGATACGCGTGCAGCAACTCCCGGGTCTCCGCGATCAGTTCGGGGTCACCCTCGGGCCGGAGGCGGAAGGCGAGGCGGAGCACCGCGTCGGCGGCCTCCACACCGACCAGGAGGCAGCGGCGCAGACCGGCGTCGAGGGAGCGTCCCAGGTGCCGGGCGAGGAGGTCCGCCAGGCGGTCGGCGAGCAGGTGGTTGGCCTCGGACGGCGCCTGCACGGGCCCGGCGAAGTCGACCAGGGCGAAGCCGGGGACGGTGCGCTTCATCGTCAGGTACTCCTCGAGCGCGGCGTCGGCGGCGGTCCGCCAGTCGTCGCGCCCGACCGTCGCGAGGCGCCCGGAGATGCGCTCGGCGTACCGGTCGAGGTTGCGCTGCGCGAGGGCCTCGGCCATGGCGCGCTTGTTGCCGAAGAAGCGGTACACGGAACCGATCGGCACGTCCGCGCGCTCGGCCACGGCACGGGTGCTCAGGGCCTCGTACCCGGCCTCGTCGAGCAGGCCCGCGCAGGCGTCGAGTATCCGGTTGAGCCGCTCGGCGCTGCGCTGCTGCACGGGGGCGCGCCTGAGCCGGCTCGGGTCGGGGTCGGGGGTCCAGGACATGGGCGTGAGCGTAACCACCGGAGAAGCCGTCCGACTGCCCCGTTGACGGGACCCCTCAGCAATCCTACGGTGGTCCATAGGATTCCAGGTTCCTACGGCAGCGGGGAGCACACATGAGCGGCACCGAGCAGGCGCGGAAGACGGCGGAGGGGCTCTCGTACCTCTCCGGCTTCGGCAACGAGCACAGCAGCGAGGCCGTCCCCGGCGCTCTGCCGCACGGCCGGAACTCCCCGCAGCGCGCCCCCCTCGGCCTGTACGCGGAGCAGCTCAGCGGCAGCGCGTTCACCGAGCCGCGGGCGCACAACCGCCGCTCGTGGCTGTACCGCATCCGCCCCTCCGCCGCGCACCCGGCGTTCACACGGATCGACAACGGCGCGGTGCGCACGGCCCCGTTCACCGAGTCCGTGCCCGACCCGAACCGGCAGCGCTGGAACCCGCTGCCCGAGCCCGCGCCCGGCACCGACTTCCTCGACGGCCTGTGGACGGTCGGCGGCAACGGCGACGCGACGCAGCGCACCGGCATGGCCGTACACCTCTACCACGCCAACTCCCCCATGGAACGGCGGGTGTTCAGCAACGCCGACGGCGAGCTCCTGATCGTCCCCGAGCACGGCGGCCTGCTGCTCCGCACCGAACTGGGCCTGCTGCGCGCCGAGCCGGGCGAGGTGGCCCTGATCCCGCGCGGGGTGCGCTTCCGCGTGGAACTGCTCGACGCGACCGCCCGCGGCTATGTGTGCGAGAACTACGGCGCGCCCTTCCAGCTCCCCGACCTCGGCCCGATCGGCGCCAACGGCCTCGCCAACGCACGGGACTTCAGGGCCCCGGAGGCCGCGTACGAGGACGTGGAAGGGGACGTGGAGGTGGTCAACAAGTACTGCGGCAACCTCTGGTCGGCGGTCTACGACCACTCCCCGCTCGACGTCGTCGCCTGGCACGGCAACCACGTCCCGTACGTCTACGACCTGCACCGCTTCAACGTCATCGGCTCGATCAGCTACGACCACCCGGACCCGTCGATCTTCACGGTCCTCACCTCGCCGACCGACACCCCGGGGCTCGCGGGCGTCGACTTCGTGGTGTTCGCGCCGCGCTGGCTGGTGGGCGAGGACACGTTCCGGCCGCCGTACTTCCACCGGAACGTGATGAGCGAGTACATGGGCCTGATCGAGGGCGCGTACGACGCGAAAACTGCCGGTCCAGGGGGCTTCGTGCCGGGCGGCGGCTCGCTGCACAACATGATGTCGGCGCACGGACCGGACCGGGAGACGTTCGAGAAGGCGTCCGCGGCCGAGCTGAAGCCGCAGAAGATCGACGACGGCCTGGCGTTCATGTTCGAGACCCGCTGGCCCGTGACACTCGCCCCGCAGGCGGCCGAGGCGTCCCACCTGCAGACGGGCTACGACGATGTGTGGCAGGGTCTCCAGCGTCATTTCCGGCCAGGAAATGTCTGAGACTCAGGAAACCCCTGAACTCAGTCCCATGCATTCCGTCATGAACCGGTTGTAAGACGGAGCGGATCCATACGGAGCGGAGCAGCCGTGACCGCCTTTGCCCCGGACTCGATCGTCCTCAACCGCAAGCTGCCGCTGTGGTACCAGGTGTCGCAGTCGCTGCGCGCCTCGATACTCGGCCGCACCCCGGAGGCGCCGCTGCGCCTGCCCACCGAGGAGCAGCTCGCGGTGCACTACGGCGTGAGCGTCCTGACCATGCGCCAGGCGCTCAAGGAGCTGGAGGACGAGGGTCTGATCAGCCGGCACCGGCGGCGCGGCACGTTCATCGAGCCGAGCGCCGAACGAGGCGCTCCGGTACGGCTGTTGGGCTCCGTCGACGCGATCGTGGCGCAGCAGTCCGGCATGCGCACCGAGCTGCTCAGCCATGGCGAGGGCCCGGCGCCGGCGGATGTCGCCGCGTACTTCCCGGGCCTCACGGAAGTGGCCACGTACCACCGGCTGCGCAGCGACGAGCAGACCGGGGAGCCGACCAACCACGCGCGCAACTACGTCCGCCCGGACGTCGCCGCCCGTATCGATCCGGCCGATCTGGAGCGCTGGCCGATGACGAAGGTGCTGCGCGACCTGGTCCGGCTGCGCATCAGCCGGATCACGGACACCGTCGAGGCGAGGCTCGCGGACCCGGAGACGGCCGCCCTGCTCCAGGTCCCGCTGCTCAGCCCGATCCTGCACTACACCGGCGTCACCTACGACGAGGACGGCGAGGTCCTGGACGTCGCCCGCATCCACTACCGCGGTGACCGCTTCTCGTTCACGGTCACCCTGGACGCCCACTGATCACGCCGTACGATCGGAGCGTGACTCACTCGGACGTGGCAGCCGTTTCCGCCGCCCCGCTGCTCGACGATCTGCTGCCCTGGTCGGTCGCTCCGCTGCGGCTCGGCCGCGGCTGGCCGATGGCACCGGACGCGGCGTCACTGAAGGCGCGCTGGGCGGCGTTCGTACGGGCCGAGGCCGAGCAGCGTCAGGTGTTGCTGCACCCCAGCCGGTCCCGCACCCTGATCACCTCCGTCGCCCAACTCCCCGGCCAGAGCAGCGGAACGCGCCCGCTCGCCGACGAGTCCGGGCCGTGCCCCGAGCCCGTGCGGGTGCTGCACGGGCCGTTCGACGAGCAGTGGCTGCTGCCCGACCACCGGCTGATCGACGCGGCCAGGCCCGAGCTGTGGCGGGTCGCGGACGTCGAGCAGCTGTTCCTCGTCGAACCCGGGCACGTGCCGGAGGCCGGCGGCCCCGCCCTGGTCGCCACCGCGCTGCTGCCCGACGGCCGCTCCCCCGCCGGGCGCCCCGGCCGGATCCGCCCGCTCTACCGGCGCCCCGGCGGCACCGAGCCCAACCTGGCGCCCGGGCTCCTGGACGCGCTCGCCGACCGCCTCGGCACCGAGACCGGCCCGGAGGAACTGCTCGCCTGGTGCCTGGCCGCGGCCCGCCGCACCCCGTCCGGCTGCCGCGTCCCGCTCACCGCCGACCCGGACGTGTGGGCGCACGGCGTGGACCTCGGCCACCGCATCCTGTGGCTGCATCTGCGCACCGGCGAGCGCCCCAAACTCCCCGGCGGCCGCCGCCCGTACGTCCGCTCCGCGCTGCCCGCCCGCCCCACCGAGCTGCTCTACGACCGCGAGGAGGAGGCCCTGCACATCGGCGAGGGCCGGATCTCCCCGGTCCCGGCAGCGGCCTGGGACTTCCACGTGTGCGGGGTGCGGGTCCTTCAGCTGTGGTTCGAGCGGCGTTCGTGGGCAGAGCAGCCGGAGGGCCTGGAGGCGCTGCGGCCGTCGGCGTGGCCGCAGGCCTGGACGTCCGAGCTGCTCGAACTGATCACGGTCCTGTCGCTCCTCGCGGAAGTCCGGCCGCGGCAGGAGGAGTTGGTGCGCGCGGCGGGGGAAGCTCCGCTCGGCGCGGGCGAGCTGCGCACGGCGAAAGTCCTGCCCGTGCCGGACTCGTCCCGCCGCCCTGCCTCGGTCCTGGACCACCAGGAGGAGGGCCCGGGCGGGCAGTTCGCGCTGCTGTAGGGGCGGCTGCTCCTTCTTCCCTCCCCGCCCCTTCCCGAATCTCCTCAATCGCCGGAGGGGCTCAATTTGAGCCCCTCTGGGGGCACCTCCCAGCGGTAGCTGGGGGAGATTGAGGAGGCCCGTCCGGCAGGCCACGCGGCGCCAGCCGCAGATCGACACAGTCGGGAAGGGGCGGGGAGGGGAGGGGAAAAGTAAGCCTCTAGGCCACGCCACGATGCAGGTACCCCCGCGCCACCAGCTCCAGCACCCCCGCCACCGCGACCCCCTGCACCGCCATGAGCGCGACGAGCACGAAGAGCTGTACCGCGCCCGCCTGTACCGGTGACGCCCCGCCGAGGAGCATGCCGACGAACGCGCCGGGCAGCGTGACCAGGCCGACCGTACGGGTCTGGTCGAGGCCGGGGATCAGCGCCTCCGACGCGGCCGGGCGGGCGACCAGGAGGCGGGCCTCGGGGTCGCTCAGGCCGAGGGCCATGGCCGCCTCCACCTCGCCCTTGCGGGCGTCGAGTTCGTCCAGGGCGCGACGGCCGCCGAGCACGGTGGCGGTGAGCGCGCCGCCGATGAGGATGCCGGTGACGGGGATCAGCGCGATGCCCTTGAGCGGCACGAGCCCGGTGAGCAGCAGCGCCAGGACCACGGGGACGACGCCCGCCCCGATGGGCACCGCCGCCCACCACCAGCTGCCGTCGGCGGTGATCCGGCGTCCGGCGGTGCGGGTGGCCACCACGTACATCAGGACGAGGAAGCCGAGCAGCAGCGGTACGGAGCGGACCACCCAGCCGATCAGCAGGGAGACGGCGGCGAGCTGGGCGGCGGCGCGCAGCCCGGCGACGACGATCTCGCGGGCGCGGCCCCGGTCCTCGGCGGGGCTGAGCCGGGCGAACGCGGCGACGCAGGCGGCCACCGCGAGCAGCACGGCGAGGACCGCGCCCAGGGTGAGGTTGACGGGCAGCAACGTGTTGGCGGCGTACGCGGGCACGTCCGTAACCCTAAGTCCCTGGGGCAGCAGCCTTTACTTCTGCGGCGCCAACTCCGGCCCCAAAGAAGAGAACTGCTCCTGCGAGACCACTCGCCTGGGCGGCCACGTGATGTTGCTCGGGGGCCACTTCTGGCCCGTCTGCTTGAGGAACCACGCCGGCGGCTCGTACATCGGCGGCTCGTACCCCTCCGGGAGCGCCGTCTTCCACTCCACCCCCTTCGTCCGCTCCGCGAACTCCTCCTTGACCGCCTTCAGCCGCGCAGGCTGGGTCAGCAGGTCGACCGCCGTCGCCGCCAGATACGACGCCGCGGCGAGCACCGCCGCCCGGCCGGGCGCCGCCGCCGCGCAGGCCGCCGTGGACCAGGTGTGCATCTTGGTCCCGATGGGCGCGAGGGCCGCGCCCATGGACACGGTCGGCACGTTCCAGCTGATGTCGGCGACATCCGTGGAACCGCCGCCCATGAAGACCGGGTTGGGCGGGTTGAGCGCGCCGATCTCGGCGTGCAGGCCCTTCTCGGGAAGCCCGAGGGACTTCTGCAGCTCCTTCGCCAACTCCTGTGCCTCGCCGGAGAACTCGGGCGGGCCGATCTGGCGCATGTTGTCGTGCAGGAGCTCGGCGAAGGACCTGGACGGCAGCTGGTTCCAGCAGGCCGCGGTGATGCGGTGGCTCACCTTGGTCTGCGCGGCCTTCGCCGCCGCCTCGGACACGGCGATCACCTTGTCGAGCAGCACCTGCACGCGCGCGGGGCTGCCCTCGCGTACGTAGTACGAGATCTCGGCGATCTCCGGGGTGACGTTCGGGATGTCGCCGCCGTTGTTGATCACCCAGTGGAGCCGGCCGCTGGGCGCCAGGTTCTCCTCGCGCAGGAACTCCGACATCGTCGCCATCATCACGGCGGCGTCGAGGGCCGACTTGTTCCCGAGCGGGGTGCCGCCGTGCCCTGCTACGCCGAGGAAGGTGAACGTCACCGCGGTCATCGCGGTGGTGGAGCCCCAGCCGGTGGCGTTGGCGGTGGAGGGGTGCCAGTCGAGGAAGGCGTCGAGTCCGTCGTACACGCCCTGCGAGACCGCGTACGTCTTGCCGACCAGGGTCTCCTCGGCCGTGGAGCCGAAGAACTTCACGGTCACGGGCAGGTCGTGCCTCTCCGCGGCCCGCGCCACGGCTGCGGCCGCCGCTGCCGCCGCCGTGCCGAGCGCGCTGTGCCCGCAGCCGTGGCCGGGGCCGTACGAGGGGGCGTACGGGTCGTGCACGTACTCCAGGGGGTCGTGGTGGCCGACGCCCTTCTTCTGGGAGAGGCCGGGCAGCGCGTCGTACTCGCCGCTGAAGCCGATGGCCGGTCCGCCCGAGCCGTGCCGGTACGTCGCGGTGAAGGCGGTGGGGAAGCCGGCGGTGCCGAACTCGACCTGGAATCCGGCCTTCTTGAGGAAGTCGGCCTGGGCGAGCGACGACTTCCACTCCCGCAGGGAGAGCTCGGCCAGCTCCCATATCTCTTCGTTGAGGCCGGTGATCCGGTCGGCCTGTGAGGTGATCCAGCCGAGCGCGGTCCGCTTGGCGGCGCTGTCCTCGGCGAGCCCTTCGGGTGCCTGGTACGAGCCGTCCGTATCGGCGGATTCAGCCGCGGCGGCCATCGCGGGGTCGGCGTCGGCGCTCATCGCGGCGGCCGTGACGCCCGCGGCGCCGAGGAGCTGCATCACGCGCCGACGGCTGAGCGCGGGGTGTCCGGCGGTGGCGGTCTCGTGGTCGTGCTCGTGCTGATCGTGCAGGTCACACACGCGGGCCTCCGGGGGTGAGGGCGGTGGCGAGGACGCCGGCGAATCGCGGCATATGGGGACAAAAGCGCACGGGCACACCACAGTTCGGTGTACCTGCCATGCGCTTGCGGTGATCAGCACCTTGGACCGTGATCGTTGCCACGTCAACATCCGGGGTGACAAAGCCATTACGCGGGGTTCAGGATCATGAGCCATGCAGAACTCTCCGCGTCCCCCTCAGCCGCAGCAGCCGCTACCCCTGGACGGCATCACCGTCGTCGCCGTCGAGCAGGCCGTCTCGGCACCGTTCGCCACGCGTCAACTGGCCGATCTGGGCGCCCGGGTGATCAAGGTCGAGCGGCCGGACGGCGGCGACTTCGCCCGCGGCTACGACACGGCGGCGGCCGGTCTGGCCTCGCACTTCGTGTGGGCGAACCGCGGCAAGGAGTCCCTCGCGGTCGACCTGAAGGATCCGCGGGGCCTCGCGGCCGTACGGGCGCTGATCGCGGAGGCGGACGTCTTCGTGCAGAACCTGGCGCAGGGTGCGGCGGCCCGCCTGGGCCTGGACGCGGCGTCGCTGTGCGCGGAGCATCCACGGCTCGTGGCGGTGGACATCTCGGGGTACGGGGCGGGTGGCCCGTATGCGGACAAGCGAGCGTACGACATGCTCGTGCAGTGCGAGGCGGGCCTGGTGTCGGTCACGGGGACGCCGGAGCAGCCGGTGAAGGCGGGTATCCCGGCGGCCGACATCGCGGCGGCGATGTACGCGTTCTCGGGGGTGCTCGCGGCGCTGCTCAGGCGGTCGACGACGGGGCTCGGCGGCCCGGTGGAGGTCTCCATGCTGGAGGCCCTCGCGGAGTGGATGGGCCACCCGCTGCATCACGCGATGCACGGCGGCGAGCCGCCGGTCCGCACGGGTCTGGCGCACGCGGTGATCGCCCCGTACGACGCCTACGCCACCGCGGACGGGGCGCGCGTGCTGCTCTCCGTGCAGAACGACCGGGAGTGGCGGCGCCTGGCCGAAATGGTCCTGGAGCGGCCGGAGTTGGCGGATGATCCGGCGTACGCGACCAACGCGGCGCGGACGGCGCACCGGGCGGCGACGGACGAGCTGGTGGCGAAGGCCCTGGGCCGGCTCGATGTGGATACCGCGCTGGCGCGCCTGGAGAAGGCGGGGATCGCGTGCGCGCGGCTGCGGGACGTCACGGAGGTGGCGGAGCATCCGCAGCTGGCGGCGCGGGGGCGGTGGCGCGAGGTGGGGTCGCCGGTGGGGTCGTTGCGGGCGCTGCTGCCGCCGGTGACGCTGCCGGGCGGGGCGGATCCGGCGATGGGAGCGGTGCCCGCGCTCGGCGAGCACACCGGGGCGCTGCTGCGTGCCGTGGGGATGTCGGACGCCGAGATCGCAGCGTTGCGCCGGGACGGTGTGGTCGCCTGAGCGTGACGGGCCTGTGCGTGTGACGGGCCTGTGGGCGTGACGGGCCTGTGCGTGTGAAGGGCCGGGGTGTGGCCCGCGGGCTGCGGGCTCACACTGTCGTGCTCTGCTCTGTCCTGCTCGCTTCGTACGGCGGCCTGGTGGCCGCCGCAGACGGCTCAGTGGCCGCCGAAGAGCGAGCGGGTCAGCCGCCGGAGCGGCGCGAAGAGAGAGACCTTGCGCACACGGGCCACACGGCTCGTGCGCTCGTGCGCCACATCACGCGTCGTGAGCTCGCGCATCAGCAGCGTCGCGTCCGCCGACTCCCGCTGCGGGACGGCGGGGCCGCCCAGCACCGACAGATGGCGGTCGAGACGAGAGCTGGTCGCACTGCTCCCGCAGGTGATCGCAGGGACTCGCGCCCTGCTGCGCACTGTTATCTGTTCCATGTCACTCCCCACCCGTACGAGGGCACCCGGCCCGGGCAGGTTAACCCTATCGCCCCGCACTGACACTCGCGTATCCCGGTCGCGGGATTCACTTCCACCTTAAGGATGTTGACGCTCACTCTCTGAATACGCCTGATTCCAGGGCGAGTTGGACAAGTTGGGCGCGACCGACTCGTAGTGACCGGCCGTCACCCCAGGGGCGGCCGGGAGCCTGTTCGCCCGTGCCTCCAGATGGCGGAACGCGGCGTGTCCCGGCGGCCCCGTATGGACCGTAACGCGACGCGGGGCCCTTGCAGTCTGTGATGATCACCACTTCCGGCGTGGCGATGTTTACGAAGGCGGATCGCGGGGCCCAACTACTACCCCGCGCGCACCCGCCGTCACGCTCCGCGCCGAACTCGGTCCTCAAGTCCCGCTCGTACGAATTGAGTTGACGCACCGTCCGCCGACGCGGTGCGGGCAGGAGCCCCGGTCGTACGGGAGCTCCTGCCCGCGTGTGGCAGTCGTCATTCAGGGTGGGGGTGGGAACGCGCGGCTGGTGTGGCCGGTCGGGCTCACACGGTGCCGCTGAAGGTGGGCAGGTATCCGCCCGACTGACCGGCCGCGGTGGGGTGGTAGGACTCGCCGATGTTGCCCCAGTTGACGCTGTGCAACCAGGAGTCGCCGGAGCAGATCTCGTGTCCGGTGAAGGCCGGGGCCACGTCGCCGAAGGCGAAGCCGTGGTCGGCGGCCCGCTTGGCGGTGGCGGCGTTGAGGTGGTCGGCGGCGCCGTTGATGGCGGCGCGCTCGTTCTCGGTGAGCCCTGCGACGCAGCTGCCGTTCAGCTTGTAGAAGCGGGGGTAACCGAGCACGGCCACCTGCGCGTTGGGGGCCTTGCCGCGGATCGCGCTGTACGCCTTGTGGAGGTTGCCGGGAAGCGTGGTGTCGACGTATCGCTTCGCCTCGTTGACTCGGGCGATGCAGGTGCTCTCGGACTGCAGGACGCAGGTGGTCATGACGTCGGCGAAGCCCGCGTCGTTGCCGCCGATGGTGAGGGAGACGAGCGTCGTACCGGAGTTGAGGGGACCCAGCTGGTTGTTGATGAGATCGCCGGTGCGGGCGCCGGAGCAGGCGGTGAAGGAGAAGGACGACGGGGAGTGGGAGTTGGCCCACAGGACGGGGTACGCGCGGGTGCTGCGCTTGCAGCCACCGCTCCCGCTGTCGTAGTTGCCGGCGCCGAGGCCCGAGGAGTAGGAGTCGCCGAGCGCCACATAGGCCTCGGCCGCCGCGCCCTCGGTGGCCCCTGCCGTGCCTGCTCCGGTGAGAGCTAAGCCGGTGGCAAGGAGAAGTGACGAGGCGTAAGCCGTGATTCGGGACAGTCTCATGGAACCTCCCTTTAGCAGGATCTCTGCCTAAGCCGTGGTAGCACGCGGCCGGTGACGCTGGGAGTGTCCATGCCAAGAAGGTTCGGTGTGGGGACCTTCACTCGGAACAGGTTTGACCTGGGATCCGCCCCTTCACAGGACAACTTCCTTGGTGGGGGCGGGAAATGAGGAAGGCTCAGTTACCAGGGAGTTCGGTGGGCTCAGGGGTCTTGGTGGGTGCCTCTGTCCCCGGTCGGTGCCTCCGTCCCGCGCCGCTTGCGGATGCGGCCCGCGCACCAGAGGAGCAGGAGGATGCCGACGGGGATCGCGAGCACCCCGGCGAGCCAGGCCAGCGGATACTGCTCACCGATCCAGCAGGCCCCGCCCACCTCGTAGCAATCGGCGTCCCGGTTGCGGCGCTTGGGCCGGATCGCCCCGAGCTGAAGCGCGAGCAGGAACACCGCCGCCGCACCGCCCGCGCACACCCCCGCTCCCCAGCCGAGCACCCCGACAGGCCCGGACGCCCCGCCCGCGCCCCCGTCGCCGCCCCGCATCCGGAGCCACGCCGCGCCTGCCCCGCCGATCACCAGCGGCAGCAACAGGCCGACGGTGACGGCGAATCCGTACCCGCCGCCGGGCCAGTGCGGTGCGAGGGTGCCCCAGAGCGGAGCCGACCAGAAGAAGGTGCCCGTCGCGGAGGCGATCAGGGCGAGCACGATGAGCGTGATGGCGGGCCAGATGCGGGAGGCGGTTCGGTCACGGGAGCCGGTTCGGTCACGGGAGGCGCCGCGCTCGCCGCCGCCTCGCTCACTCCGTGGCCGGGGTGCGCGCGGTGCCGCAGCCAACGGCGAAGGTGCCGCCCTGCGCCGTTTCGGCCTCGCTGAACCCGCCACGTCAACTCCCCCGCCCGTACGGTCCTTCCGGCCCCGGCGGTGGTGGTTCCGGCGCCGGGCCGCCTCATTGGACCACGAGGCCCGGCGCGCCCCGGAACACGGCCGGGCCTTGAGGAAATGCGGTGCGGGACCGGCGGGCGTGCCGGATCATGGGCCGCATGCCTGCTGACGACCCTCACGGTGCCCTGCCGATCCGGCTCAACGTCGATGACAGCGACTCCCCTTCGGACGTCGTCGACGCGCTGTTCCTCGGCCGCTTCGCGACGGGCGAGCAGCCGTACGCGCACAGCTCGTCGATCGACCGCGTCAAGTCCGGCCTGACCCTGATCCCGCCGGGTGCGACCGTGCTGCGCGCCGCGCGCGACGACGACCGCAGCGCGACCCTCGCCCAGGGCGAGGGCTGGACGCTGCTGATCTCCCGCTGGAACCGGGGCGCGGACGTCACCGTCACCGCGGTCACCGAGGAGCTCGCCCGCGAGATCGTGAAGCAGTCCACGGACGGCGCCGCCGACGAGCCCGAACCCCAGCCCGAGAACGTGACGATGGGCTTCTGGTACGTGTCGCCGCGCCGCGGCCCGCATCGCACCACCCGGCAGATCGCCGCCGGTACGTGGGACGAGGTCCGCCCCAACTACACGACGCCGGTCGCCGAGGCCATGGACCGGCTGATGAAGACCACCCCCGAGGACATCGCGGGCCGCCTGCTCCTCCTGCACGGCCCGCCCGGCACCGGCAAGACCTCCGCCCTGCGCACCCTCGCCCGCTCCTGGCGCGACTGGTGCCAGGTGGACTGCGTACTCGACCCGGAGCGGCTCTTCTCCGACGTCGGCTACCTCATGGACATCGCGATCGGCGAGGACGACGCGGCGGGCGGCCGCTGGCGGCTGCTGCTCCTGGAGGACTGCGACGAGCTGATCCGCGGCGAGGCCAAGCACACCGCGGGCCAGGCCCTCTCCCGGCTGCTCAACCTCACCGACGGACTGCTCGGCCAGGGCCGCAACGTCCTGGTGGGCGTCACCACCAACGAGGACCTGGAACGGCTGCACCCGGCCGTGGTCCGGCCGGGGCGCTGCCTGGCCCGGATCGAGGTGGGCGGACTGACCCGCGCCGAGTCCCTCGACTGGCTGGGCGCGGATTTCCCCGCCGCCGAGGAGGCCGTGGGCCGCGACGGCGCGACGCTCGCCGAACTCTTCGCCCTGCGCCGCGGCACGAGCCCCACATCGGTCCCGGACCAGCGGGACGGGGCGGACTCGGGGTTGTACCTGTAGGGGGCTCGGCGGTGACCGAGCCGACGGTGCGGATCCTGGTTCGCGGGCCTACTCGTACGCCGCCCGCAGCGCATCCCGCACCGCGTCGAGGGCGGCTCCTTGGTCGAGGCCCAGGCGACGGGCCTCCGCCGCATACGTCTGTGCGGCGGCCGCCGCACGCCGCTCCGCCGCATCCCCCGCCGCCGCGATGAACGTCCCATTGCGGCCACGGGTCTCGATCACCCCGTCCGCCTCCAACGCGCGATATGCCTTGGCCACCGTATTCGCGGCGAGGCCGAGTTCCTCCGCGAGGCCGCGCACCGTCGGGAGTTTGTGGCCCACGGGCAGTGCGCCCGACCTGGCCTGCTCGGAGATCTGGGCGCGCACCTGCTCGTAGGGCGCACCGGCTTCGTGGTCGACGTGGATCTTGAGGGTCACGGTTCGATTCTCGCGTACGGGCCGGAAATTCGAAGGCGCGGGCAGCGGTTCGCGTCGTACGGTCCGTCACCATGACTGTGCTCGTCAGAGAATTCCGCCCCGAGGACGCCGAGGCGACCGCCGAAGTGCTGCGCGCGGCCATCCCGTTCCTGGTGACGACGCCCCAGGAGATCGTGTGGTCGGTGGCGCACGCCAACCCGGCGAGCGCCTATCGGCTGCTCGTCGCCGAGATCGACGGCCGGGTGGTGGGCCGCGCCCAGGTCGGCCTCGCGTACGAGAGCGGCACGCCGGGGCAGGCGTACGCCAACGTGTACGTCCACCCGGAGCACCTCGGGCAGGGCGCGGGCTCCTTGCTCGTGCGCACCGCCGAGGAGCATCTGGCGTTCGCGGGCGCGAGCTCCGTCTACTCCTGGGTGCTCGACGAGCCCGGGAACCGCGCCTTCGCTCAGCGGCGCGGCTACCTGGCGCGCCGCTCCGCGCGCTTCCTGCGGCTCGGCCTGACGGAGGGCACGCTCCCGCCGCTGCCCGAGGCCCCGGCCGGGGTGGAGCTGCGTACGGCGGCGGAGTTCGCGGGCGATCCGCGGCCGCTGTTCGCCCTCGACGCGGAGACGACGGCGGACGAGCCGAGCGACGTCGGTGCTCAACTCGACGACTACGAGGACTGGTTGACCAGCACCTGGGGTCACCCGGGCCTGGACCGGGACCTCACGGTGGTGGCCGTGGTGGACGGGGTGCCCGCGGCGTTCACCGCGGCCCGCACGGACCGGGTCAGCCGGTACACCTCGGGCATGACGGGCGTGACGCGCGCCCACCGCGGCAAGGGCCTGGCCAAGCTGGTCAAGGCGCACTCGCTGCACCGGGCGCGGGCGGCGGGCCTCACCGAGGCGTTCACCGGCAACGACGCGGGGAACCAGCCGATGCTGGCGGTCAACAAGTGGTTCGGTTACGAAATCTGTGCGACGGAGGTACGGCATGTCCGAGAACTCGGTGTCGGCTGAGGCAGCCGTGGACGTGGTCCTGCGCAAGGCGGGGCGCACGAAGATCAGCTATCCGGCGACGCTGCTCAGCGACGACGGCACCCATCTCGTGGTGCGGGCGGCCTGGGCGGGCGCGGGCGTGCGCGACTTCGGCTTCGTACGCTTCGAGCCGGGTGACGTGTTCACCGAGCACTACTGGCGGGACCGGTGGTACGCGGTGAAGGAGGTCCGGTCGGGCGGCGGGGAGTTGAAGGGCTGGTACTGCGACGTGACCCGGCCGGCCGAGGTCGGCGCGGCCGGGGTCGTGGTGGAGGACCTGGACCTCGACCTGTGGGTGTCCGCCGACCGCAGGTCGGTGCTGCGCCTGGACGAGGACGAGTTCGCGGAGAGCGGCCTCGCGGAGCGGGACCCTTCGGCCGCGCGGCAGGCCGTGGCGGCGCTCGACGAGCTCGAACTCCTCGCCCGGGGCGCGGGGTTGAGCCCGCTCCTGAGCGCCTGATCGCTTGAGCGCCTGACCGCCTGAGCGCACGAGCGCACGAGCGCACGAGCGCCTGAGCGGGACCGGCATCCCGGGGCCGCGCGGCTCACTCCGGCCACCGGGCACCGCCCTCACCCCCGCTCATCGGCAGCGGGACCGCCCGCGGGCTCTTCGGGTCGTACGCGATCGGGTCGTCGTCCTCGTGCCAGTGGAGGACGAAGCGCTCGCCCGCGCGGTACGCGTCGAGGCCCGCTCTGCAGTACGCGACCATGTCGTCCGGCAGCGCGTCCAGTGCGTACCAGCCGAGCTCGGAGCACTTGTCCGGCTCGCCGTTGACGGGGGTGCCGCCCGCGCCGTGGTCCGCCTCGAAGAACCAGCCGATGCGGGGTGCGGTGCCGGGGCCGCGGTGCTGCATCACGAGGGCGACCCGCAGGTCCTGAGGGGCCAGGCGCAGGCCGACCTCCTCCTCGGCCTCGCGGATCACCGCCTCCCGCACGTCCTCGCCGTCCTCGGTGTGGCCGGAGGGTGCGTGCAGCAGGCCGTCCGCGTAACCGGTGTTCGCGCGGCGGGCGAGCAGCACCTCGCCGCCCCTGCGGACGATCAGGTGGACGTCGACCACCTCTCTGTGGCGGCGCGGGCCGTCCACGACCGCCACCAGTGCGTACCGCTCGTCGGTGACCGGGCCGCCCCACAGCCGGGCGTCGGACGACAGCGACTCGGTGTGCACCCGGCCGGCGAGCGGGGCGAGGGCACGCGTGAGCCGGGCGGCGGGGAGGCCGACGGGGCTCTGCTCGCCCCACACGCCCTCGATCAGGACGAGCCGCCCGCCGGGCCGGAGCAGGGTGCACCAGTGGCGCAGGGCGGACTCCGGGTCGGGCAGCGTCCACAGCACGTGCCGGACCAGGACGGCGTCGAAGCGGCGGCCGTCCAGCGGAGGTCTGCTCGCGTCGCCCACGAGCACTTCGGCGCCGGTCCCGGAGAGCTTCGCGCGGGCCCGCTCGGCCATCCGCGGCGCGCTGTCGACGGCGGTGACGCGGTGTCCCCGCTCGGCGGCGAGGAGCGCCAGGCTGCCGGTGCCGCAGCCGAGGTCGAGGACGTCCGCCGGGGCGGGCGGGAGCCACTGCGCGAGCCGGTCCGCCCAGGCGGCGCGGACGCCCAGGTCCCGCAGGCCGTGGTCCGGAGCGTCGTCGAAACGGGCGGCGGCCTCGTCCCAGTCGACGTTGCCGAGGTCATCGATGTCCATCGTCATGAGCCCGATGGTCGCAGCCACCACTGACAACGGCCTCCCGGTCCGTACTGCCGCCGTGCACAGGGCAGTTGAGGTACGCGACAGCGGCTGCGGACGCGCTCCGTGTCCGTCCCGTCACAGGAGTGCACAGGGGGCGCACGGGGCGCAGGAACAGCCCCGTAGAACGGGGGTCCACACCTCTGCGCGCGGGTTCGCGCACCCGAGGGAGTGACGTAGGCCACAGACAGAGGTGCGGCGATGGGTGACGCTCCTCTTCCGGGTCTGCCTCCGGAACGCGGAACCAGGCCTGCTCCACCCTAGGAGGCCGTCATGCGTCGCCAGACCCTGCACAAGCCCCTGCCCAGGCCCGCCAAGCGCCGCGCCGAGGAGCGCCGCGAGGAGGCCGGCCGGCCACGCCCCGAGATCCGCGAGGACGTTCGCAGAACGTGGTGGCCGGAGAGCTGACCGCCGACGTGGTCACTTCCCCTCTCCCACCCGCTTCCGGTAATGCACCCGGTCATACACCCCGTCCCTGCGCCGCTCCACCACCTCGTACCCGTACCGCGCATAGATCCTCTGGTTCTCCCGCATCAGGGCGTTCGTGAGGAGGCGGACCTCGGGCAGGTCCAGGTCACGTGCGCGCTGTTCCACGAACGTGAGCAGCGCGCGGCCCACCCCGCGCCCGTGGGCGTCGGGGTGGACCGCGATGGACTCCAGGTAGAGGTGGTCCTCGTGCGGGACCAGGACCACCAGGCCGGTGACCGGGTCACCGGTGACGAACACCCGGCCCGCCGCCACGTCCGCGGCGTGGTCCCGGTCCATCGGCGCGGGCCTGAGCCCGATGCGCTCGATGTAGGGGTGGTACGCCGCGTCCGTCACCGCGCGTACGGCGGGTCCGTCGGCGGAGGTGGCGGGCCTGATGTCGGCGGCTGTCGTCATGCGTCCACGGTACGGTCCGAACTCCCCCTCTTGATCAGCTTCTTGAGCAGCGGCCAGGCCAGGAGCAGCACGACCACGACGTAAACCGTCACGGAGAACGGCGTATTGACGAGGCCCGTCACGCTGCCGTCGCTGATCTGCAGGGCGCGGCGCAGCTGCTGTTCCGCGGCCGGGCCGAGGATGACGCCGATGACGGCGGGCAGGACGGGCAGTCCGTAGCGCCTCATGCCGAAGCCGATCAGGCCGATGACCAGGAGGATCACCAGGTCGAGCGCCTCACCGCCGACCGCGTACGCGCCGACCGCCGCGAAGAACAGGATGCCCGCGTAGAGGTAGGGGCGCGGGATCCGCAGGAGCTTCGCCCACAGCGGGGCCAGCGGCAGGTTCAGGGCGAGCAGCAGCACCATGCCGACGAACAGCGAGGCGATCAGGCCCCACACCAGTTCCGGCTCGCGCTCGAAGAGGAGCGGGCCCGGCTGGATGCCGTACTGCTGGAACGCGGCGAGCATCACGGCCGCGACGGCGGTGGTCGGCAGGCCCAGGGTGAGCATGGAGACCAGCGTTCCGGCGGCGGAGGCGGAGGCGGCGGACTCGGGGCCCGCGACGCCCTCGATGGCGCCCTTGCCGAACTCGTCCTTGTGCTTGGAGAGCCGCTTCTCGGTGACGTACGAGAGGAACGTGGGGATCTCCGCGCCGCCCGCCGGGATCGCGCCGAACGGGAAGCCGATGGCGGGGCCGCGCAGCCAGGACTTCCAGGACCGCTTGACGTCCGCCTTGCCGAGCCAGGGGCGGCCGACCGGAATCGCTTCGGCGCTCCCCCGCCGCAGATGGGCGGCCACCCACAGCGCCTCGCCGATCGCGAACAGGCCCACCGCGACGATCACCACGTCGACGCCGTCGGCGAGTTGGAGCGAGCCGAAGGTGAGGCGCTGCTGTCCGGTCATCTGGTCGAGGCCGATCAGGCCGATGGTGAGACCGATGAGCAGGGAGGCCATGCCGCGGATGCGGGAGGAGCCGAGGACGCTGGTCACCGCGATGAACGCGAGGACCATGATGGCGAAGTAGTCGGGTGCGCCGATGTCGACGGCGAGTTCGGCGATCTTCGGGGCGAGCGCGACGAGCAGGATCGTGCCGACCATGCCGCCCGTGAAGTGGCCGATGGCGGCGGCCGCGAGCGCCTGTGCGCCGCGCCCGGCCTTGGCCATCGGGTTGCCCTCCATCGCCGCGACGACGGCGGCGCTCTCACCGGGGGTGTTGAGCAGGATGGAGGTCGTGGAGCCGCCGAACATCGCCCCGTAGTAGATCCCGGCGAACATGATGAACGCGCCGGTGGGGTCGAGTCCGTACGTCACCGGGAGCAGCAGGGCGACGGCCATGGCGGGGCCGATGCCGGGCAGGACGCCGATGGCGGTGCCGAGGAGCACGCCTATGGCGGCCCACAGCAGGTTGAGCGGGGACAGCGCCGTACCGAAGCCGTCCATCAGGGAGTTGAGAGCATCCATGTCACAGCACTCCCATCAGCGGACCGCCGGGCAGCGGCACCCCGAGCAGGTTGTTGAAGACGACGTAGGTCAGCAGCGAGAGCACCGCGGCGATCAGCGGATCGCGGTCGATACGGCGGCTGCCGAGCGCGAAGGCCGCGCCCCAGAAGAGCAGCGCCCCGGCGACCGGGAAGCCCAGCGGGTCGATCAGGACGGCGGTCGCCAGGAAGACCCCGGCGAGCAGCAGGACCGTGCGCCAGTCGGCGGGTTCGGACAGGTCGACGTCCTCGCCGCTCTCGGCCTCGCCGCGGCCGCCGCGCAGCACGTCGACGGCGAGCAGTACGGCGATCAGGAGCAGTCCGGCGCCCACCACGATCGGCACGGTCTTCGGGCCGATGGGGCCGCGCTGCGCGATGTCGACGTCCATGGTGAGGGCATCGGTGAGGACGAGCAGGCCGAGCACCAACAGCAGGACGGAGACGCCGAGTTCGGAGTGCTCCTGGAGCCAGGACCGGCGCGGCTGGGGCTGCGCCTCGGGGGACTCAGGGGATTCAGGGGTCACGGTCGTCACAGGCCGAGCTCCTTCAGTACGGACACCACACGCTTGTCCTGGGCCTTGAGGAAGTCGCCGAACTCGTCGCCGGTGGCGAAGGCGTCCTCCCAGCCGTTCCTCTTCATGGACTTCTGCCACTGCTCGGACTTGTGCAGCTTCTCCACGAGGCCGGTGAGCTTCTCGCGTTCGGCCTCGCTCAGGCCGGGCGGGGCGACGATGCCGCGCCAGTTGGTGAAGTTCACGTCGTAGCCGGACTCCTTGAGGGTCGGACCGTCCAGGCCCTTGACCCGCTTCGGCCCGGTCACCGCGAGCAGCCGCAGCTCCCCGGACCTGATCTGGTCCAGGTACTCGCCGACGCCCGACACCCCGAAGGCGACCTTGTTGCCGAGGATGGAGGCGAGCAGTTCACCGCCGCCGTCGAACGGCACGTAGTTGACCTTCTTCGGCTCGATCCCGGCGGCCCGCGCCATCAGCATGGGCGCGATGTGGTCGGGCCCACCGGGCGAGGAACCGCCACCCACGGGCATCTTGCCCGGATTCTTCTTCCAGGCGTCGATCAGGTCCTCGATGGTCTTGTACGGGGAGTCCTTGGCGACCACCACGACGTCCTGCTCCTCGGTGAGGCGGGCGATCGGGGTGGTGTCGGCGAGGGTCTTGGGCGAGTCGTTGGAGCGTGCGGCGCCCACCACGCCCAGGCCCATGGACATGGCGAGCTTGCCGTTGCCGTGCTCGCCGACGAGCCGGGTCAGACCCACGGTGCCGCCCGCGCCGGGCAGGTTGAACACCTCGATGTTGTGGGTGAGACCGGCGTCCTCGGCGTCCTTGGCGGCGGTGCGGGCCGTGATGTCGTAGCCGCCGCCCGGGGTGTTGGGGACCATGAAGCGCAGGCCCGGGATCTGCGTGCCGGTGTCGGCGCCGCTGCCCGGGGTGAGCAGCGGCGGCCCGGCGAGCACGAGCAGCGCGGCCCCGAGCAGGGCGAGGGGTGTGCGCAGGCGCACGTGTGCCACCACCTGTCGGTACGTAGACGGAATTCGCGGACGGAATTCGTTGACGGAATTCACAGATAAAGGTGCCGTGAAGGCTTGTGAGGTGGCCCACATGTTGCCCGTGCGTTAACAAGCTGTCTCCCTTCCGCAAGCAACGGACGTTGTGGTCGTTGCGGTCACGCGCTTAGCCTGCGGCGATGACGAAGGTGCTGGTCGTGGACGACGACTTCATGGTGGCCAAGCTGCACGGCCGCTGCGTGTCCGCGATGGACGGATTCACGGTGGTCGGTGTCGCCCACAGCGGCGCCGATGCGCTGCGCGCGGCCGAGCGGCTGCGCCCCGATCTCATCCTGCTCGACGTGTACTTGCCGGATATGGACGGCATCTCCGTACTGCGGGAACTGCGCGCCGCCGAGGAGCGTGATCCCGGGCGGCCGCGGGTGGACGCGCTGTTCATCACGGCCGCGAGGGACGGCGACATCATCCGTTCCGCGCTGCGCGCCGGGGCGCTGCACTACCTCATCAAGCCGTTCAACCAGGCGGCGCTGCAGGAGCAGTTGAGGCATGTGGCCGCGCTGCGGGCCCGCCTCGACGACCTGGGCGAGGCCCGCCAGGAGGACGTCGACCAGATCTTCGGCACCCGCCCGCCGGGCTCCCGCGAACTGCCGAAGGGCCTCGCGGCCCATACGGCGGACCTGGTCGAGCGGGTGCTGCGCGCGGAGCCGGGCGGCCTGTCCGCGACGCAGTGCGCCGAGGCGGGCTCCCTTTCGAGGGTCAGCGCCCGCCGCTACCTGGAGTTCTTCGCGGACAGGGGCCGGGTCGAGGTGACGCTCAAGTACGGGGGGACGGGGCGGCCGGAGCGGCGGTACCGGTGGGTGGGGTGAGTTCCGGCGAGCGCGGCTCCAGGGAGAAAACCGGACGTTCCGCACCCTGTCTTTAACCACCTCTGAGCCGACCCTTAAAGCGACCATAAGGATCTCCAAGACCCGGCCTCAGCAGGCGATTTCACGGTTCCCAGGGGCTAGCTTCGAACTCGCCGACCCCCAGGGCTCGACCCTGTTGAACCGTTTCGAGGAGACCCCCCAATGACCACGCGCCGCACCGTCGCCTCCGTCGCCGCCCTCGGTATAGCTCCGCTCGCGCTGACCGCCCTGGCCGCCTCCCCCGCCGCCGCGCACGGCTCGATGACGGACCCGGTGAGCCGCGTCTCGGCCTGCTTCGCCGAGGGCCCGGAGTCGCCGACGTCGGCCGCCTGCAAGGCCGCGGTCGAGGCCAGCGGGGCGCAGGCCTTCTACGACTGGAACGAGGTCAACATCGCGAACGCCGCGGGCAAGCACCGCGAGATCATCCCGGACGGCAAGCTCTGCAGCGCGGGCCGCGACAAGTACAAGGGCCTCGACCTGCCCCGCGCCGACTGGCCTTCCAGCGAACTCGGCGCCGGGAAGCACACGTTCCGCTACAAGGCGACCGCCCCGCACAAGGGCTCCTTCGAGCTGTACATCACCAAGGACGGCTACGACCCGAGCAAGCCGCTGAAGTGGTCGGACCTGGAGTCGGAGCCGTTCGCGAAGGTCACCGACCCGAAGCTGGAGAACGGCGAGTACGTCTTCGACGGCACCGTTCCGAACAAGTCAGGGCGTCACCTCGTCTACAGCATCTGGCAGCGCTCGGACTCCCCCGAGGCCTTCTACACCTGCTCGGACGTGACGTTCGGCAAGGACGGCGGCAGCGCCGCGAAGGCCCCGGAGGCCGAGGCCCCGTCGGGCGACCAGATCGACGCGGGCGCCGATAAGTCCACGGTGGACCACTCCGGCCATGGCGGCGACCACGCCGAGCACGGTACGCAGCACCAGGAGGCCGGAGCCGCCGAGCCCGCCGCGCCGCAGGACGACACGGGCAACGCGCCCGAGGCGAACGGCGCCGCCGAGCCCGCGGCCGCCACCGGCACCGAACTCGCCGAGACGGGTGGGGACTCCACCACCCCGTACATCGCGATCGGCGGCGCCGCAGCCCTCGCCGTCGGCGCCGCGGCCCTGTTCGGCTCGGTCCGCCGTCGCGCCACCGCTGGCGGCCGCCACAGCCGCTGACGCCGACCCGCCCCGAACCCCGGCGCCTGCACGCCGGTTCCGCCGCGCCGCCGCTCCCCTTCCTTCACCTCGGGGGGCGGCGGCGCAGCCCTGCGTCCACGGCTCCCACCGCTCGTACCCTGGCCGTGTGCCCGAGTTCCGGATCGCCCACCGCTGCCCGCTCGCCCCCGCCGAGGCCTGGCGACGCGTCACCGACTGGCCGCGGCACGCCGCGCAGGTGCCGCTCACCAGGACGACCGTCCTGACCCCACCGCCGACCGGCCGCGGCACCCGGTTCGTGGCCCGCACGGGAGTCGGCCGGCTCGCCTTCGACGACCCGATGGAGGTCACCGCCTGGCAACCCCCGGGCGCCATCGCCCCGTTCGGCCGCTGCCGCCTCGTCAAGACGGGCTCGTTCCTGACGGGTTGGGCCGAGATCGAGGTACGCCCCGTCGGCACGGGCTCGTACGTCGTATGGCGCGAGGATCTGCGGGTACGGCCCCTGCCGAGGTTCCTGGACGCGTTGACGGCGCGGGCGGGCCGGGTGGTGTTCGGGTACGCGCTGCGGAAGGTGCTGGCTTGACGGGGGCGGGGAAGGGAACAGATCCAGCCCTACGCCGCCAACGCCCCCAACCCCACCACCCCCTCCCCGAACCGCGCCCGCGCCCGGTCCGTCGCGGCCTCCAGGCGGCGGGCCTTGTCGTCGACCGGGTCGAAGGTCAGCTGGCGGGCGGCCTGTTCGGCGGGGCCCAGGCCCTCCGCGCGCAGGGAGAGCGTCCGCACCCGGGCGCGCTGCAGGCCGAGGGCCTCGTACATGCCGTACGCGGTGGCGGTCAGGGACGCCGAGTGCGCGGTGGGTTCGCGCAGGGCGCGGGAGCGGGTGGTGGTGGAGCGGTCGGCGTAGCGCACCGTCAGCGTCAGGGAGCGGCACACCTGGCTCGCGCCGCGCATCCGCGCCCCCAGTTCCGCGGTGAGCGAGAGCAGGGCGCGCCGGTGCCTGGCGGGGTCCAACTCGTCGCGGGCGAAGGGCCGTTCGGCGGCGAGGGAGCGGGCCGCGGCGTTGCGTACGACGGGGGTGCGGTCGATGCCGCGCGCCTTCTCGTACACCTCGCGCCCCGCCTTCGCCCCGAGGATCCGCTGGAGCGTGCCGAGCGGTGCGGCGGCGACGCGGTCGACGGAGTCGAGGCCGTAGGTGCACAGGGTGCGGGCGGTGGCCCGGCCGACGCCTTCGAGGGCGACGACCGGCTTGCGGTCCAGGAACTCCCGTACGCCGTCGGCCGTCGCCGGCACCACCCGGGTCTGCCCGGGGCCCGCCTCCCGTGCGGCCATCCTGGCCAGCATCGGGTTGGGGCCCGCGCCGATCACGCAGTCCACGCCGTGCAGAGCGAGGGCGCGGACCCGTACGAGCGCGGCGAGCTGTTCGGCGTCCCGGTCGAAGTAGCGCAGGGCGCCGCGCACGTCGGCGAGGGCCGTGTCGGGCGGCGCGGCCTCGACGGCGGGCGTCAACTCGCCGAGCAAGGCGATGAGTTCGGGCAGCAGAGCCTCACCGTCCGCGCCCGTCAGGAACCGTACACAAAGAATCATCCCGCGCTCCCCTGGCTCCGGTGCCACAACTTCCGTCCTCCCGGGGGCCCTTCGCCGGGTGGCTGAAGGTCGGCCCACGGGTTCATCTCGTAGCCGGTGGGCATACGGATCCGACGTCCCGTATCAGCGTCCGCACCCGGGTCGGCGACAGCGGCAGGGGCGGCCAACCGCTCCCCCACCGCTTCGAGCCCGCCCGTCTCGCGCAGCTCGACCAGCTCCTGGAGGTTCCACGCCGCCGCGCCCACCACGGACAGGCTGCGCGGGCCGCGCCGCTGGACCACGCCTCGGACGAGGAGCAGCCAGGAGTGGAAGACGGTGTGCGCGCACCGCTCGTGGCTGTCGTCGAAGAAGGCGAGGTCGACCAGGCCCGTGCCGTCGTCGAGGGTGGTGAAGATGACGCGGCGACCGGAGCGGATGGGCGGCGTCTGGGTGGCCGCCTTGGCGCCCGCGACCAGGACGGTCTGCCCGTTCTCGGCCAGCCGCAGCCGCTTCGCGGAGGTCACGCCGAGTTCCCGCAGGAACGCGTGGTGGTCGCCCATGAGGTGCCGGGAGGCGTCCATGCCGAGGACGCCGAGCTCGGCGCTGAGCCGCTCGGCCTCGCCGAGGTCGGGCAGGCCGACGGCGGCGGTCTTCCGGCCGCCCGCGAGGGGGAGTTGCGAGCCGTACGAGCCGCGGGCGCCGCGGTGCAGTTCGGCGAGGTGCAGGAGCAGATCCCGCCGGTTGCCGCCGAACGCGTCCAACGCGCCCACCTGAGCGAGCCGTTCGGCCACCGGCCTGCTGGGCCTGGCCCGCTGCCAGAAGTCGAGCAGCGAGGAGTACGGCCGGCCCTCCTCGATCCGCCGCGCCTCCGCCTCGCTGATCCCGTGCACGTCGGACAGCGCGAGCCGCACGCCCCAGCGGCCACCGGACCCACCTCCATCGGACACCAGTTCGATGCTGTGAGCGGCCGCGGACCGGTTCACGTCGAGGGGCAGCACCGGCACCCCGCGCCGCCGCGCGTCCGCGAGCAGCAGCCGCTTCGGGTACATGCCGGGGTCGTGGGTGAGCAGCCCGGCGTAGAACGCGGCCGGGTGGTGGGCCTTGAGCCAGGCGGACTGGTAGGTCGGCACGGCGAAGGCGACGGCGTGCGCCTTGCAGAATCCGTAACTGCCGAACGCCTCGATGATCTCCCAGGTCCGCTGGATCGTCTCGGCGTCGTACCCGTTCACGGCCGCGTGCTGGGCGAACCACACCTTGATCCGGCCCTGCGACTCGGGGTGGGAGAGCCCGCGCCGCACCCGGTCGGCCTCGCCTCGGCCGCAGCCGGTCATGATGTCCACCATCGCGATGATCTGCTCGTGGAAGACCACGACGCCGTACGTCTCGCGCAGCGGTTCCTCCAGGTCGGGGTGCGGATAGCTGACGGGCCTGCGGCCGTGCCGGGACTCGATGAACGGCCGCACCATGTCGGCCGCGACCGGTCCGGGCCGGAACAGCGAGATGTCCACGACGAGATCGTGGAAGGTCGCGGGCTGCAGCCGCCCGACCAGGTCGCGCTGGCCCGGCGACTCGATCTGGAAACACCCCAGCGTCTCGGCGCTGCGGATGAGTTCGTACGTCGCCGGGTCGCCCGGCGGGACCGCGTCCAGGTCGACGGAGGCACCCGTGGCGCGTTCGACCTCTCGTACGGCGTGCGCCATCGCGGACTGCATGCGGACGCCGAGCACGTCGAGCTTGAGCAGTCCGAGCTCCTCCACGTCCTCCTTGTCGAACTGGGACATGGGAAGGCCTTCGCCGCTGGTCGGCACCACGGGCGTACGGGCGAGCAGCGAGGCGTCCGAGAGCAGCACCCCGCACGGGTGCATGGCGATCCCGCGCGGCAGCGCGTCGAGCCCTTCGACCAGCTCCCAGAGCCGCCCGTACTTCTCCTTCTGTTCGGCCACGTCCTTCAGCTCGGGCAGTTCGTCCATCGCCGCGCGGGCGTCCTTGGCCCGGATGTGCGGGAACGCCTTGGCGAGCCGGTCGATCTCGGCGGGGTCCATGGACAGGGCCGCGCCGACGTCCCGGATGGCGTGCCGTACGCGATAGGTCTCGGGCATGGAGACGGTGGCGACCCGTTCGGCGCCGAAGCGGTCGATGATCGCCCGGTACACCTCGATCCGGCGGGCGGACTCCACGTCGATGTCGATATCGGGAAGGACGGAGCGCCGCGTGGACAGGAACCGCTCCATCAGCAGCCCGTGCTCGACGGGGTCGGCGTGTGCGATGCCGAGCAGATGGTTGACGAGCGACCCGGCCCCCGAGCCGCGCGCGGCCACCCGGATTCCCATCTCCCGTACGTCGTCGACGACTTGAGCGACCGTCAGGAAGTACGAGGCGAAGCCGTGGTGGGCGATGACGTCCAGCTCCTGGTGCATCCGCTCCCAGTAGGTGCGCCGGTCGCCGTAGCCGCGGAGCAGCATTCCGGCGGCGGCGCGGGAGGCGAGGGCGCGCTGCGCGGTGCGCCGCCCGGCGCCGACGAGCCGCGCCTCCGGGAAGTGCACGGAGCCGATGCCGAGGTCGTCCTCGGGGTCGACGAGGCAGGCCGCGGCGGTCTGCTGGGTGCTTTCGAGCAGGCGGTACGCGGCCTCGCGCCGGTAGCCCGCCGCCTCCACGACCCGCTCCGCCTCGTGCAGCATCGCGTCGGCGCCCTTGAGCCAGCGCTCGCCGCTGTCAAGGCCCTTGCGCGGGTCGATGGGCACAAGGCGCCGGGCGGCGTCCAGGACGTCGGCGACGGGGCCCTGGCCGGGGTCGGCGTACCGGACGGCGTTGCTGAGCACGGGCCGTACGCCCTGCTCGGCGGCGAAGCCCACGGTGCGGGCGGCGAGCCGCAGCGATCCGGGTCCTGTGCCCTTCAGCCCGTGGTGGACGGCCTCCAGGCGGAGCGCGCCGGCGTACCGCTCCCGCCAGGGCGCGAGGAGTTTCGCGGCGCGGTCGGGACGCCCTGCGGCGAGGGCGCGGCCCACGTCGGAGGCGGGGCCGAGCAGCACGGTGAGGCCGTCGCCGTGGTTGTCCGGCCAGGGAAGGAGCGGCTGCGCCGAGGCGTCGCGGGCGTCCGCGTGGGCGGCGGTGATCATCCGGCAGAGCTCGGCCCAGGCGGCGGCGCCGTCCCGGGCGAGGTAGGTGACGCGGGGCGCGGACTCGTCGACGAAGGCGCCGCCGCGCACGGGGGTGCGCCGCTTCTCCTGCGCGGAGCCCGATTCCCGTACGGCCGGTGCCACCGCGAGGTCGACGCCGAACAGCGGTCGCACCCCGGCCTTCTCACAGGCCGTGGCGAAGCGCACCGTCCCGGAGAGGGTGTCCCGGTCGGTGAGCGCAGCTGCGTCCATGCCCCGCTCGGCGGCGCGCTCGGCCAGCCGCTCCGGGTGCGAGGCGCCGTAGCGCAACGAGAACCCGGAGACGGTGTGCAGATGCGTGAACCCCGGCACACGCACCTCCTGAACCCGCCTGAACCATCGCTCTCCGCATCCCCTTCCCCACCATAGACCAGTTTCGAACGTACGTACGACCCCAGGTGGACCGCAGGTGTGCCCCGAGGGGGCGTCTCCCCGTACTCACCCGTTCGGTCCCGCCCTGCTGCGGGCCGCAGGCTCCCCGTCGAGCGTGGTGGGCATGACGAGGACCACACGCGGCGGCGGCCTGGACGGCGACCCGGGCACCGGATTTCTCCACGAGGTCAGGGACGCGGTGAGCGCCCGCACCGGCCTCCTGGTCATCGGGGTGCTCCTGGTGCAGCTCGCCTTCATCGCTTCGTACATCGGCGCCTTCCACAAGCCCGTGCCGCACGAGATCCCGATCGCGGTGACGGGACCGAACACCCAGGTCACGGGGCAGGCCGTGGAGCAGCTGCGCGCGCTGCCGGGCGAGCCGCTGAAGCCGCGCGCGGTCCGGGGCGAGGCGGAGGCGGTCGAGCAGATCCGGAACCGGGAGGTCGACGGCGCCCTGATCGTCGACCCGCGCGCGCCCGGCGACCGGCTCCTGGTCGCGAGCGCCGCGGGCGGCAGCCTCTCGCAGGCGCTCGAAGAGGTCGTCGGCGCGGCGGAGAAGGCCCAGAAGCGCACGCTGACGGTCCGGGACGTGGTCCCGGGCGCCGCCGGGGACGCCCGCGGCCTGTCCTCCTTCTACCTCGTCGTCGGCTGGTGCGTGGGCGGCTATCTGTGCGCCTCGGCCCTGGCGATCAGCGCGGGCGCCAAGCCCGCCAACCCGGCCCGCGCCCTGATCCGGCTCTGCGTGATGCTCCTGTACGCGGTCGCGGCGGGGCTGCTCGGCGCGGTGATCGCGGGCCCGTGGCTGGACGCGCTGCCCGGCAGCGTGCTGGCGCTGTGGGGGCTCGGCACGCTCCTGGTCTTCGCGGTCGGCGCGCTCACGCTCGCGTTCCAGGGCATCGCGGGCGTGGTCGGCATCGGCCTGGCGATCATCGTGGTCGTGGTCCTCGGCAACCCGAGCGCGGGCGGCGCCTACCCGTACCCCTTGCTCCCCGGCTTCTGGCGCGGCCTCGGCCCCGTACTCCCACCCGGCGCGGGCACGTTCGCGGCCCGCTCCATCGCGTACTTCAAGGGCAACGGCGCGGGCGGCCCGTTCCTGGTCCTCGGAGCGTGGGCGGTCGCGTCGGCGGCGGTCACCCTGCTCCTTTCGCTGCTACGCCAGGAACGACGCAACAGAAACACCTAAGGCTCGGCCCACCGAAGTGGGCCGAGCCGTGGAGCGTGAGGGAGCGGACCGTCAGCCGATCTCGGCCCCGAAGGCCTCAAGGGCTTCCGGGACGGGCTGGAAGAAGGTCTCGCCGCCGCCGGAGCAGTCGCCGCTGCCGCCCGAGGTCAGACCGAGCGCGGTGTCGCCCGCGAAGAGCGCGCCGCCGCTGTCGCCGGGCTCGGCGCAGACGTTGGTCTGGATCAGGCCGTTGACGACGTCGCCGCCGCCGTAGTCGACCGTGGCGTCGAGGCCGGTGACCTCACCGTCGTGCAGCTGCGTGGTGGAGCCGCTGCGCTGCACCTGCTGGCCGACCGTGGCGTCGCCCGCCTGCGCGATGGCCTGCGTCGAGCCGTTGTACAGGTTCACCTCGCTGGGGTGCGCGGTGTCACCGGTGTACTTGACGATGCCGTAGTCGTTGTCGGGGAAGCTGGACCCGGCGTTGGTGCCGATGACCGGGCCGCCCTGCTCCTCGGACCACTCCTGGATCGACTCGGTGCAGTGGCCGGCCGTCAGGAAGTGCGGCTCGCCGCCGACCGTGACGTTGAAGCCGAGCGAACAGCGTCCGCTGCCGCCCCAGATGGCGTCGCCACCGGCGATGAACTTCTTGAACTCGCCCTGGCTGCGCTTGAGTTCGACCTGCGAGCCGAGCGCTTCGGTGGCCTGGGTGAGCTTGGCGAGCTCGGCGCCCTTGACCGTGCGGTCGGCGGTGACGACGACCTTGTTGGTCTTCGGGTCGAGGGCCCAGGAGACGCCCTTGGTGCTGGCCTTCTCGATCAGGTCGCTACGGGTGGTCTTGAGCTCGGCGAGCGAGTTCTCGACGACCTTGGCCTTGGCGCCGGCCTGCTCGACGGCGTCCGCGGCCTTCTGGTCCAGGACGTTCACCACGAGCGACTTGGACTTGACGTCGTAGTAGGCGCCGGCCGCGTCAGCCCCGAGGTCCTGGCCGAGAACCGAGCCGAGCTTGCCGGCCGCGGCGGCGGTGAGGGTCTTGAGCTCCGGGGTGGCGGGAGCGTCGCTCGCGTTCGCGGTCTGGAAGGTGACGCCGGCGGCGACCAGTGCGGCTATGCCCGCACCTGCCATGGCGGCACGGCGCTTGGGTATGCGTCGGTGCTTCAAGTCACGTCCTCCTGTGGGGGGTCGGGTCCGGATCGGTGGGGTTCACCGGGCCCTGAAGGGTGACAGTCACTATTGCCACGTTCACAGGGCGCACACAAGGTCGAGTTCCGGACGCGCACTCGACGACCACGGCGCGGTCCCCGGGCATTCACGAAACCTTCGCTTGCACGTGGCGGGCCCTCCGCAACTCGATGCAGGGCTGGCCGATTCTTTCCCCTCCCGCCTCTTCCCGACGACGGTTCAAAATCAGCCCCTCCGGCGTTTGAGGAGCGGGGGATCCGGGGGCGGAGCCCCCGAAGCGCCGCAGGCTTTCGGGAAGGGGCGGATAGGGGAAAAGAACGAGCCCCCGCCCGGGAGTTCGGGCAGGGGCTCAAGAGGCGCGGGAGGGGTCCCGTACTGGATCAGTACACGGAAACCCCGTACGCGCTCAGCGCCTCCTTCACGGGCTGGAAGAACGTCGTACCGCCGGAGGAGCAGTTGCCGCTGCCACCGGAGGTGAGGCCGATGGCCCGGCTGCCGGAGTAGAGCGGGCCACCGGAGTCACCGGGCTCGGCGCACACATTGGTGCGAATCATGCCGTAAACGACATCTCCACCACCGTAGTTGACCGTCGCGTTGAGGCCGGTGACGGAGCCGCTGTGGGTGCCGGTGGTGGAGCCGCGGCGGGTGACGGACATGCCGACCGTGGCGTCGGCCGCACTGGTGATGTCCCGGCCGCCGACGGTGCCCGGGTGGGAGAGCCCGGTGTTGGAGTAGCGCACCAGGCCGTAGTCGTTGCCCGGGAAGCTGGATCCGGCCGTCGGGCCGATGGTGGTGGTACGGGCGGAGTTGGTGTACCAGGTGCCCGCGCCGTCGGTGCAGTGGCCGGCGGTCACGAAGTAGTACGTGCTGCCGCTGCGCACGTTGAAGCCTGCCGAGCAGCGCCAGCTGGAGGCGTAGATCGCGTCGCCGCCGGAGAGCAGCTTGCTGAACTTGCCGGGGGTGCGCTCGATCTTGAGGGCTCCGGCGTTCGTACCGGCTTCGCGCTTGATCTTGTTGATCTCGGCCCGGGAGACGGTGCTGTCGGCCGTGACCAGGACGCGCTTGGTCTTCGGGTCCACGTTCCAGGCCGTGCCCGCGACATCGGCGGCGAGCACCGCGTCGCTCGCCTCGCTGAGCTGGGCGCTGCTGAAGGTGGTGGCCTCGTCCGCGCTGGCGGCCGGTGCGGCGAACGCTCCGGCGGCGACGAGGGATCCGGCCACGACGGCCAGGGACGCGCGTCTCGCGACGCCGCTGCGGGGGGTGGTGCGCTTGATCCTCACTTCACGTTCCTCCGAGGGAATCGGGGGCCCGCCTGGGAGGAGCGGGCCCGTGAGGCGCAGCCGAGGGCGGGCCGCCCGGGTCCGGTGTCCGGAATCCGGTTTGGCCGTGCCCCTGACAAGCGCTGGCTCGGAGTATTCGGTCGGCGTGAGGGCCGCACAAGGCCAGCTTTCGGCCGTCTGCGCATGACACACCTCGGCCCCGGCGGCGGGTCCGTCGCGGTGTTCCGCGGGTGCCGTCGGGGTCGCTCGTCGAGGGTGTGACGTACGGGCGCCGCTCGGGGTTCCACACCGGGATGCGGCAGGGCGCACCCTCAACTCACGCCATCCGGCCGGGAGTTGAAGGATGAACCGATTCGCCCGCGTCCGTCCGGGGCCGGGACCTGGCCGGAAGTCGCCGCTCCGGATGACCTCCGTACCGGCGACGGTGGTGGTGGCGACGGTGGTGGCGGTGGTGGCGGTGGCGGCGGCGGCGGCGACGACGGTGGTGGCGGTTCAGCCGCAGCCGCAGTCGCAGTTGCAGTCGCAGCCGTCACAGCACCCGCCGTCGTCGCCTTCGCCGCTCTCCCCGTCTCCCCCGCAACAGCTGCAGCAGTTGGAACAGTTGGAACAGCAGTCACAGGCGCCGCAGCAGTCGTTGCACGGCCCCTCCTTGCGCTCCCGGCTCCACGGGTCCTCGTGCGTGCCGCAGCACAGCTGACACGTACAGGCGAGTCCCGCCCACACCAGGCACCCGGCGATCAGCCCCCGCCGGTCACGGCGCGGCGGCCGAGGCCCACCGGGCCCACCAGGCCCACCGGGCCCCGGCCCGTACGGACCACCAGGACCGCCGGGGCCACCGGGCCCGGGCTGCTGCGGAGCGTACGGACCGGCGGGGCCACCGGGACCGCCCGGACCGGGCTGCGGGTACGAGGTGTACGGACCGACCGGCCCACCGGAACCGGGGTGCGCCGCGTGCGGCACGCCGGGCTGCTGATGCGAGCAGCCCGTGGTGCCGAAGGCGCGGTCGACGGAGCGCGGCAGTTCGTGCACGAGCAGCCGGTGCGCGAGCCCCGCGTCCGTGAACTCCACGTCGCGCAGGGCGAGTCGGATGCCGCGCAGCGCGTCGTCGGCGAGCCTGCGGGCCCCGGTGAGTGAAGTCCCGGTCGCGGAGAGGGGGTTCCACGCCCCGCGTGCGGCGTCCTCCTCGCGGTCCTCGACGGCGTCCAGGAGGTGCGCGAGCCGCCCGAAGAGCCGGCCGGCCTCGGCGAGCGGTGCCGCGTTGCCCGGCCGTCCGGAGAGGTGCGCGGTGTGCGCGAAGGCCGCGGCGGTCGCGGTCTCGGTCGGCTCGGTCACGACGAGCAGCGAGGTGCCGGGCCCGGCGAGCGCCTCGATGCCGCCCTGCCGCCGCACGGCGTCGACGAGCACGGCGGTGTCGAAGCCGACGTCGGCCCCGGTGCGCGCCCCGGCCCGGTCCCAGGAGCGGGCCACCCGGCGCGCCGCCAGGGCCACCGGCCTGCGCCCCAACACCCCGTCCCCGTCGGCCACGTGGTCGCGTACCTTCGCCGAGGCGAGGACGAGCGAGACGGCCGCGGCGAGGCGCGCACCCTCGCCCTGGGCGACCGAGGCGCCGCGCATCCCGCGCAGCGGACAGGGCCCGGCGGTGCGCCGCCACCCCGTGGTCCGCTCGACCTGAGCCTCCGTCAGAACCGAGACGAGCAGGCCGTCGTAGTTGGTGACGACCCGCGCGAACTGGCCGTGATCGCTGCGCAACGCGAGGCAGAGCCCGCACAGATGCGCCATCCACTGCGTCTTGAGGCCCTCACCGAGTCGGTGGCTGCAGGGCCTGACGATGCCGAACAAGACGGCTCCCCCGTGAGTCGCTGATGACGTGCGACCGCATCGTATCGGCCACGCTCAGCAGCTCGACACGCCCGTCGTCACCCGGACGCGCCGACAAGTCATATTTCACTCACTGTCAGCAGCCCTGCCTGGCAGGACCCTTGGAGAATGGGGGTGCGTTCTGCACCAGTACCGTCACGAAAGGCGCGCGGCGCGACTAACCGCTTGGTCGGAGCGACGCGCCTTCCGCATCATGGACGACCATAGGGGTGCGGACAGCAGGACCGCTTGAGAGGAGGCGTCCATGGGATCGGTGCGCAAGGCGAGTGCCTGGCTTGGCCTCGTCGACGACAACGATGACGAGCGTTACTACGACGGTTACGAGGACGACGCGGCCGAGGGCCCCGAGTCCGGCGAGACCTGGGTGACCGACCCCCGGGTGCGGGTCGCCGGCGAGCAGGCCGAGGAGGCCGGCCGCCGGATCGGCACCATCGCCCCGGACGGCTTCCGGGACGCGCGCGCCATCGGCGAGCTCTTCCGGGACGGCGTCCCGGTCATCATCAACCTCACGTCGATGGACCCCGGCGACGCCAAGCGCGTGGTGGACTTCGCGGCCGGGCTCACCTTCGGCCTGCGCGGCTCCATCGAGCGGGTGGCGACCCGGGTCTTCCTGCTCAGCCCGGCCGACACCGCGGTCGTCAACGGCGAAGCGGCCGCCCGGCCTTCGGACGGCTTCTTCAACCAGAGCTAGCCGGCAGGCCGCTCACCGACTCCCCCCGGACCGTCCGGTCTACCGGAACGCGTCGAGCCCGGTGAGCGCCTTGCCGAGCACCAACTGATGCATCTCGACGGTGCCTTCGTAGGTCAGCACCGATTCGAGATTCGTCGCATGCCGCATCACGGGGTATTCGAGCGAGATCCCGTTGGCCCCGAGGATCGTCCGTGAGGTGCGGCAGATCTCGATGGCCTCTCGTACGTTGTTGAGCTTGCCGAAGCTGACCTGCTCCGGCCGCAGTCGGCCCGCGTCGAGGCGGCGCCCCAGGTGGTGGGCGAGCAGGATCCCCTTGTGCAGTTCGACGGCCATGTCGGCGAGCTTGGCCTGGGTGAGCTGGAAGCCGCCGATGGGCCTGCCGAACTGCTCCCGCGTCTTCGCGTACTCCACCGCCGCCTCGAAGGACGAGCGGGCCGCTCCCATCGCGCCCCAGACGATGCCGTAGCGCGCGTGGCTCAGGCAGCTGAGCGGGCCGCGCAGGCCGGTGACCTCGGGCAGGACCGCGTCGGCGGGCAACCGCACCTCGTCCAGGACGAGTTCGCTGGTGACCGAGGCGCGCAGGGACCACTTGTGCTTGATCTCGGGGGCGGAGAAGCCGGGGCTGTCGGTGGGGACGACGAAGCCCCTGATGCCGTCGTCCGTCTGCGCCCAGACGACCGCGACACCGGCCACCGAACCGTTGGTGATCCACATCTTGCGGCCGGTCAGGATCCAGTCCGTGCCGTCCTTCTTGGCGTGCGTCCGCATCGCGGCGGGGTCGGAGCCGTGGTCGGGCTCGGTGAGGCCGAAGCAGCCGATGACCTCGCCGGCCGCCATCCGCGGCAGCCACTGCTGCTTCTGCTCCTCGGAGCCGAACTTCCAGATCGCGTACATCGCGAGCGAGCCCTGGACCGAGACCAGGGAGCGGATGCCGGAGTCGGCGGCCTCCAGCTCCAGGCAGGCCAGGCCGTACTGGACGGCGCTCGCGCCCGCGCAGCCGTAGCCGGTGAGGGACATGCCGAGGGCGCCGATCCCGCCGAGCTCCCGGGCCAGTTCGCGTACGCCGGGCAGTTCACCGCGCTCGTACCAGTCGGCGATGTGCGGCAGGACGCGGTCCTGGGCCCAGGTTCTGACGGTGTCGCGGATGGCGAGGTCCTCGGGGTCGAGGAGATCGTCGAGGCCGAGCGGGTCGGCGGGGTCGAAGGGCGGCAGGGCGGGGCGGGACGAGGACGACATGGACGGGCCTCCGGACACGTAAAACTAGCAGCGTTAGTTACGGTGGTGCCGACGGTACGGCCCCGGGAAGCCGCACGTCCAGAGTGTGCCCCGCGGGCGGTGTCAGGCGGAGGACTCGGCGGTGATGGCCTCGCGGTCCCGCTGGGCCGGGGCGGTCTTCCGCAGGCCGCGCTCGCTGGTCGCGGGGGTGGTGTCCTCGTCCGCCGGGGACGCGGAGAGGTCCATGGCGCGGGGCAGCCGCAGGGCGGCCAGGGCGCCGATGAGGAGCAGGCCCGCGCTGGCGTACAGGGTGACGTGCAGTCCGTGCACGAAGGCGTCGCGGGCCGCGGCGCGCAGGGCGGCGCCCGCGCCGGATTCGAGCCCGTGGGAGATCTCGTAGGCCTCGCCGAGGGAGTGCCGGGCGGCGGCGACGTCGCCGCCGGGGACGCCGGGGACCGAGTCGAGGCGGGGGCCGTAGGCGGCGTTCATGACACTGCCGATGAAGGCGATGCCGATACCGCTGCCCAGCTGGTACGAGGTCTCGCCGATGGCCGCGGCGCCTCCCGCCTGGCCCTGGCTGACGTCGCTGAGCATCGACTCGTACGCACCGAAGAGCGTGGTCTGCAGGCCGAAGCCGAGCAGGACGAAGCCGGTCAGGAGCAGCGCGAGGTTGTCCTCGCGGCCCATGAACGTGAGCGTGAGGACAGCTGCGGCGGTCAGGCAGAAGCCGGCCGAGACCATCACGCGCGGGCCGAGTCGGGGCAGGATCCAGGATCCGGTGAGCCCGCCGGCCATGGCGGCGAGGGTCAGCGGGACCATCCTGAGGCCGGTCTCCAGCGGCGAGAGGCCGAGCACCAGCTGGAGGTACTGCGCGGCGATCAGCATCAGGCCGACGAGCGCCAGCATCGCGATGATGATGCAGCCGACGGAGGTGCCGAAGGCCGGCCGGGAGAACAGGCTGAGGTCGACCAGCGGGTGCTTGCGGCGGCGCTGGCGGCGGACGAAGAGCACCAGGAGCAGCGCGCCGACGATCAGCGGCACCAGGGTCATCGGGCTGACGACGCCCTCACCGCCGCCCGCGCGCTTGATGCCGAGCACGACGCCGAAGAGTCCGGCCGCGGCCATCAGCGCGCCGACCACGTCCCACGGGCCGTTGCGGTCGCCGGTGGACTCGGGCAGGAGCCAGCGGCCGACCAGGAGGCTGGCGAACATCAGCGGGATGTTGATGAGGAAGACCGAGCCCCACCAGAAGTGCTCCAGGAGGAAGCCGCCGAGCAGCGGTCCGGCGGCGGCGCCGACGGCGGCGACCGCGCTCCAGATGCCGATGGCGAGGGCCCGCTCGCGCCGGTCGGGGAAGACCTGCCGGACGATGGAGAGCGTCGCGGGCATGATCATCGCGCCGCCGACGCCCAGCAGGACGCGGGCCGCGATCAGGGTCTTGGGTTCGTGCGCGAGCGCCGCCATCGCGGAGGCGAAGCCGAACAGGCCGTACCCGAGGAGCAGGACCTTTCTGCGGCCGACGCGGTCGCCGAGGGTGCCGAAGAGGATCAGGAGCGAGGCGCAGACCAGCGGATACGAGTCGACGATCCACAGGAGCTGGATGGCGCCGGGCTTGAGGTCCTCGGTGACGGCCGGAACCGCCACGTGCAGCACCGTCGAGTCGATGGCGACGATCGCGAGGCTCACGCACAGGACTATGAGGACGACCCAGCGGTTGGCGCCTTCCGGGCGTCCGATGCCCATGCGCTCCAGGAACCGGGATGCCGAGGGCCGCTTCGGAGCAGCCGTGGTCGTCCCGGTCATGTAGTACCTCCCAGTGATCCCGTACTCAGGCGGTCGGCGGGCGGCGGCTCTGCCAGCGGCAATGGGCCCGACCGGGTGTACGAGTGAGCAGTCAGCGTACGCGAGTTCACAGCGGGCTTGGGTGGCCCACCTCTCACGTAGCTGAACGACGCGGTGTGGCGTACGCCACGCCTCGCCGTCCGAAGTCCCCCGTCCCAACTGGTCGTCCCCGTCTGGTGAAACGACCGCCCGGGGGTATGCGGTTCCCTCTTCCACCCATAATCGAGCCCGTGACCGATCTTGCCCCGTACGTTCCGACCGTCCGCCGCGACCGGGTCCGCAGTGCGCTGCGCCGGGCGGCGCCCGCGCTGTTGGTGTACGCCGGGGTGCGCGCGCTCGGGCTCGTGGTGCTCGCGGGGTGGTCCGCGGCGAACGGCAAGAGCGCGCACGGACTGCTCACCGCGCGCTGGGACTCGCTCTGGTACACCCGCGTCGCCGACTTCGGCTACGGCTGGGAGACCCGCCTGCCGGACGGCTCGGTCCACTCCAACCTGGCGTTCTTCCCGCTGCTCCCGTGGCTGGAGCGGCTCGGCCACGCGCTGACCCCGCTGTCGTACGCGGATGCCGGGCTGCTCGTGGCCTGGCTCGCCTCGCTTGCGGCGGCGCTCGGGATCTTCCTGATCGCGGAGCGGCTTCACGGGCTGCGCGCGGGCGTGTGCGCCGTGGCGCTGTGGGCGGTGCTGCCGGTCGGGATCGTGCAGTCGATGGCGTACAGCGAGTCGCTGTTCACGGCGCTCGCGGCCTGGGCGCTGTACGCGGTGCTGCGCGAGCGGTGGGTGTGGGCGGGCGTGCTCGCGGCGCTCGCCGGGCTGACCCGGCCGGTGGGCGCCGCGGTCATGGCGGCGGTCTGGGTGACGGCGGCGATCGCGGTCGCGCGCGAGCGGCGGGCCGGATGGCGGCTCGTGCTCGGGGTGCTGCTCGCTCCGCTCGGGGCGGCGGGGTACGTGCTGTGGGTCGGGCATCGCACCGGCGACGGACTGTTCGGCTATCTCGACGTCCAGGCGCAGTGGGGCAACGGCTTCGACGGCGGCCTCGCCTTCGCGCGGTTCGTCGGCGGGATGCTGACCTCGTTCCCCTCGGTGTTCGCCGGGCTCGGACTGACCGTCGGGGTCGGCCTGGTGATCTGGCTGTACGTGGTGTGCGTGCGCCGGGGGCAGCCGCCCGCGCTGCTCGTGTACTGCGGGATCGTCGTCGTACTCGCGCTCTGCGCCTCGGGCTACTTCGGCTCCAAGCCGCGGCTGCTGCTGCCCGCCTTCCCGCTGCTGCTGCCGCTCGCGGTGGGCCTGGCGCGGTGGCGCACCGCGCGGGCGGCGGCGCTGCTCGCGGTGGTGGCGGTGGGCTCGGCGGTGTACGGGGCGTTCTGGCTGAACGGGTCGGGACCGCCGTGACTCGGGCCGTCCCGGCGCGGGCGCGACCACGGGCCGTACACGCCGTGTCACCGGTCGGCGTACCGTCGGCGTGCCGTCGGCGGAATTCACATCACCTCGTACGGAATGAATTCAGACGCCATCCGAAATCACAGCAGATGAAGATCGAATAAATAGCGATCCAAGGTCATCAGCTTTTACTCGGGACTCCTGAATAACTCCGCGCCTGAGATCAATCCCACATCACATCGTCATCACAAACCCTCTGATTCGGCCGGGTCAGGCGCTCACTCGCTGTAGCGTCGATTGAGTGCGTACCGAACCAAACCTGACCCGTCTGGACCGGCTCTTTGCCCGGCTAGACCGGGAACCCGAACGGCCGGCGGGCCTCGAAGTGCCTCGTATGAGTCCGCACCGGATCGTGCTGTTCGGCTCGACGCTGGTCTTCTACCTGCTCATCGTCGTGGCCGTGATCAACACGTCCTGGCTCGTCCGGCTCGACTGGCAGCTGATGTTCTTCCGGCCCTACCAGCAGTGGCAGGAACTGCACGCGTTCATCGACTACTACGTCGTGCTCGGCCAGCGCGGCCCCACCGCCGTGATGGTCGCGGCCTGGCTGGGCTGGCGGTCCTGGCGGCAGCACACGCTGCGCCCGCTGCTCATGCTGGGCACCTCGCTGCTGCTGCTCAACGTCACCGTCGGCGCGGCCAAGTTGAGCATGGGCCGGGAAGGTCCGCACTACGCCACCGTCATCGGCTCCAACGAAATGTGGCTGACCGGCGACATATTCCCTTCGGGCCACACCGCGAACGCCGTCGTGACCTGGGGCATCCTCGCCTACCTCGCCTCCACCGCACGGACCCGCCGCTATCTCTCGGCGCTCTCCGCGGTGGTCTCGCTCGGCGTCGGCCTCAGCACGGTCTACCTGGGCACGCACTGGCTGAGCGACGTCCTCCTCGGCTGGGCCGCGGGGCTCCTCATCCTGCTCGCGCTGCCCTGGTTCGAGCCGCTGGTCACCCGCGCCGAGGCCTGGATCCTCGCCCAGCGCGACCGGTACCTGCCGGGCCTGCGCGGCCGCGCCACGGCACCCGCGCCGGCCGGTGCTCCCCCGCTGCTCCCGGAGCCGGGCCCCGCCACCGAGCCCGTACTGGAACCGGTGGGCGCCGCGCCGCACGGCGGCAGGACGCCGACGCACTTCAGCACGCAGCGGTACACGGTGCGCTCGGAGCGCTCCCCCGTCACGCCGACCGGCAGCCGCCGGCCCGCGCACGCCGACAGCGCCACCCGCACGGGCCGCTCCACCCCGGCCCGCCCGGTGGCGGGCGGCTGACCCGAGGCCGCGGGGGCGGTACGCACAACTCCCCCGCATGCGAAGGCCCCGGCTCCCCTTGATCAGGGGGCCGGGGCCTTCGCCGTGTCGTGTACCGGGTCCCTTCGGGGTCCGTACCGGGTCCCGTACCGGGTCCGTTCAGCCCTTCCAGCAGCGCTTCACGGTGCCTTCGCTGACCTCGAAGTTCAGCCGTCCCGCGAGGTACTCCATGGTCACGATCGCGCCCGGGGGCAGCGCCCTGACGGTGGACCAGCCGCGCTCGCGGGCCTGGCGCTCGGCGCCCTCGGCGTCGAGTCCGACGTACGCGTCGGGGGTGTCCTGCGGTTCTGCGGGGGGTGTGGGTGTGGGTGCCATGCCGTCACCGTAGGCCGCTCGCGGCGGGAAGTGAAAGGGCCGCCGAAAAGCCGCGAGGGGCGGGCACCCAGGGTCATCTGCACCTTCGAGGTCACGCTTGTGTCACAGGATCGCCACATGTGCTTGCCGATTCCCGCTTCACACGAACGGGCGGTACGGAATTGTTCCGGGCTGCCCGGCAATTACCTGTGTCCGCCCGGCAATTCGGGAGCCCGCCTGCCGAAGATCGAATACGTCAGCCTTTTAGGAACGCGTCCATCGGCCGCTTCCCGACAGGCCCAGGCAATTCCCCGGATCATTTTCAGGTCCGGGTGTCCGAGCGCTCCAGAGCCCGCGAGAGACGGTCGCGGGCCGACCTGAGGTGCTGGGTGAGTTCCGCGGGCTCCAGGACCTCGAACTCGAGGCCCAGGAGCATCAGATGGATCACCATCACGTCGAGACTCGCCGCTCCGGTGCGCAGCAGACACGTAGCCGCGGACTCGTCCTCCAGGGTTCCGGCCGACGGCGAGATGTCCACGGCGGCCTCGGCGAGCGGCACGAAGAGGCGGACCAGGGCCTGCTCCGCGTACACCCTGCGGGAGACACCCTCGGAGACGTACGCGGCCAGGTCCTTCGCGGGCGGTGTGCGCGGGGTGAAGCGGGGGCCGTGCGGGGGCTTGGGGGTGATGCGGTCGACGCGGAAGGTCCGCCAGTCCTCCCGGTCCAGGTCCCAGGCGACGAGGTACCAGCGGCGCTCGGTGCAGACCAGGCGGTGCGGCTCGACGGTGCGGCGGGTGGTGGTGCCCGCGTGGTCGCCGTACTCGAAGCGCAGGCGCTGACCGTCGCGGCACAAGTGGGCGAGTTCCGTGAGCACTTCGGGGTCGACAGCCCCGGGCTGCCGGCCGCGCAGCATCGGCACCGTGAAGGCGTTCAGCGCGCCGACCCGGCGCCGCAGCCGGTCCGGCAGCACCTGCTCCAGCTTGGCCAGGGCGCGTACGGAGGTCTCGTCGATGCCCTCGATGCCCTGGCCGGCGGCGGTGCGCAGGCCGACCGCGACGGCGACGGCCTCCTCGTCGTCGAGCAGCAGCGGCGGCATCTCGGCGCCCACGCCCAGCTGGTAGCCGCCGCCGGTGCCGGGTGAGGCGTGCACGGGGTAGCCGAGCTCGCGCAGCCGGTCGACGTCGCGGCGGACGGTGCGCGGGGTGACGCCGAGCCGGTCCGCGAGGCCGGCGCCGGACCACTCGCGGTGGGCCTGGAGCAGCGAGAGGAGCCGCAGGAGTCGTGCCGAGGTCTCCAACATGCGGGCGAGTCTGCCAGCCGTTGCGGACAGCTACGGTCCGCGAAAGCAACGTGGGGGGTCAGTCGGCCTCCGTCACCCGCAGCGACAGGTCGTTGTCGCGGGTGTAGTACGGGCCGACGGCCACCGGGCCGGTGCGGACCGCCGGGTACGTGAAGATCGGCTTCTTGTCGGCCACGTCGTCGAGCAGCCGGGCCACCCGCGCCTGCGGTCCGTGCGGGCCCTGGGGCAGCAGCCACAGGTCCCAGATCCCGGGCTCTCCGGCCAGCTCCGGGTACGCCACGGTGAGCCCGAACTCCCCGCCGGACGCGCCGAGTTCGACCCGGCGCGGGGCCTGCCCCGGCGCCCGGCCGCGCAGCTCCGCGTACCCGGCCGGGGTGAACGGCGCCCCGAGGAGCCGTCCTCGTACGGTCAACTCGGCGCTGTCGATGTGCAGTTCACCGGCCTCGGCGTGCGGGGCGCGGTGCCAGGCGCGGATGGTGAGGTTGCCGTGCTTGGTGGCGTACGGGATGCGCACCGCGACGTGCGGGCGGGTGCCGCTGGGCATCCGGTCGACGAGCGAGCGCAGGTCGTTGACGCCGGGCGAGAGGCGGCGCGGGGCGGTGTCGCCGTGGTCGGCGTACACGTCCCAGCGGCCCTCGGCGAGCTGGACGCTGCTGGGCAGTACGGCGCGCAGCCTGCCGTCGGCGGCCGGGGTGAGCGGGAGCCGGGTCTCGGTGGGGGCGCGGTGCGGCTGCCGCTCGCGCAGCCGCAGCAGCAGATACGCGGCGCCGGGGCGGCCCAGGTCGGCGAGGTCGAAGGTGAGCCCGCCGGCGGAGTCGGCGACGCAGTCGGCCCGGGGCTCGACGTCGGTGGTGCCGTCGGCCTCGTGGACCTCGTCGGGCAGCGGCGGGGGCAGCAGAGCGCTCATGCGGTCCGTCCCTTTCTCAGGGCGGTGCGCCCCGCGTCCCTGACCGCGTAGGCGCCGCCGAGCATCGCGCCGCGGGTGCGGTGCAGCGAGCCCCGGAAGCGGCCGAGCGGTCCCGCGGGGCCGCGTGCGGTCAGATCGGTGAACAGCGATTCGTAGCGCTCCGCTATCCGCGCGGGGTCGAAGCGCTGGGAGTCGAGGAGCGCGGCGGCGGACATCCGGCCGCGCAGGTCGTCGTCGTTGATCAGTTCCAGGAGGCCGCCGGCGATCGCCTTGACGTCGCCGACGGGGACCAGGCGGCCGTCGACACCGTTGTCGATGATCTCGCCCGGGCCGTGCGGGCAGTCCGTGGCCACCACGGGCAGGCCGCAGCGCATGGCCTCGACGATGGTCATCCCGAAGGACTCCAGGCTGGAGGTGACCGCGGCGACGGAGCCCTTGGCCCACTCCGGGTCGATGGGATGGGCGGGGCCCATGAGGAACACGTGGTTGTAGAGGCCGAGTTCGTCGATCAGGGTGCGGAGGGCGTCCTTCTGCCGGCCGCCGCCGTATATCCGCAGGCGCCAGTCCGGGCGCTGGGCGCGGACCAGGTCGAAGGCCCTGATCAGCAGGTCGTACCGCTTGACCGGGGCGAGCCGGCCGGCCGCGACGACCCACTTCCCGGTGCCGTCGGCGGGCGCCACCTCGGGGGCGGGTACGGGGTTGGCCATGGCGTCGACGCGCACTCCGGGCAGCCGCATCTTGTCGCGGTAGGCGCCCGCGTCGGCCTCGGTCGTCGTGGTCAGCGCGTCGAGGCGGGGGTAGACGCCGCGCAGCTGGGTGCGCAGGGCCTTGGAGTGGCTGTCGAGGGTGAGGTGTTCCTGGCCGACGCGGAGCGGGCCGCGGCGGGCCTGGCGGGCGATGTGCACATTCAGCCCGGGCCTGGTTCCCACGAGGACATCGGCTTCGGCGGTCGCAAGGTGGTCGGCGATGCGGCGGTCGGTGAGCGCGTTGTACTGGTGGAAACGGCCCTCCGCGCGCGGGAAGACCTGTGCGGGGCGCTGGTACTCGGGGCTGTCGCCCTCGTAGCCCGGCGCGCCCTTGCGGATGTCGACGAGGTGGCGCACCCGCACCCTCGGGTCGACCTGGAACACCGGGTCGTCGCGGTGCCGGTAGACCGACACGACCTCCACGTCGTGCTGTTCGGCCAGAGTGTTGGCCAGGTTGTAGGTCGTCCGGATCGTCCCCCCGATTCCGTACGCGTTGTGTATCAGGAAAGAAATATGCATGCGTCCCCGTATCCCACGCTTCCCCGCGGACAGTCCTGTCTCGTCCGCCTACCGCAGGGTTAGACCGAAACCAGGGGGTGAGGGTTGGGCGGCATCATCATCTTGTTCTTGAACAGTTGCGCTATTGGTAGGTGATTTCGGGAACCTGGGGGTGCTCTGCCGCATCAGGGGCAGTGTGGGCGTATGCGCGGTACGGCCTGTGCGCGGGGCTCGTACCCGAATGTTCAGGGTTTGTACGCGAGTTGCGGTACGTCGAAGCAGTTGCGGTTCATGTCGCCGCTCTGCGTGACCCAGCCCTCGCCGTCGCGCCAACGGGCCACGGACAGGCAGGTGGTGCGGGTCTTCGGCGGTTCCTCGCGGTGCTCGAAGACGACGGGGACGAGCAGTCCGTCGGCGTCGTAGGGCTCGCCCTTCTCCAGGTACGCGTCCACGCACGCGCGCGTGGCGGCGGTTTCGGGCTCCGCGCGTGTGCACGTTTTCGCCGCGTCCGTGAACCACATGGCCGCCGCCCAGCCTTCGAGGGCCCACTGCGACAGCGGCCGGCCCTTCATCGCGTCCCGGAACTCCGCTACGGCCGGGTGCCCGGTCTCCTGGTGGTTGCGGCTCGACCCGGTCACCCAGAGGGAGTTGCGGCAGGCCGGCGCGTCCTCGTAGTCCTCGGCGACCGTGTCCGTCCAGTTCTGGGCGTTGGTGACCTTCGCCGTGACGCGGGCGCCGACGTCGTCCATCGCCGCGCAGAGGCGGGCGTTGCCGTGTGTGTCGAGGGCGTCGAAGACCAGGTCGGCGCCCTGCTCCTTGAGGTCGGCGGCCACGGCGCGGAAGTTGGGCAGCGCGAAGTCGACCTGCTCGGTGACCACTTCGTACCCCTCGGCCCGCAGCCCCTGCGTGACGAGCCGGGCGTACGCGGCGGACGCGGACTGGTTGTAGGAGACGACGGCGGCGGTGCGGGCGCCGTGCTCGCGCTTGAAGTAGCGGTAGACCTCGGTGCCGCCGTACAGCTTTCCGTCCCAGCCCGGCTTGCCTCCGGTGCGCGGCGCGAGGCTCCCGTAGATCGAGTAGAGGTGCGGATACGTCTCGTACGCGGGTCCGACCGGCTGGCCGCCGATGTCGGGGACCCCGGCGGCGGAGACGCGCGGGGCGGCGGCGTAGTCGAGGACGGCGGTGGCGACGAGCGCGACGACCCGCTGTTCGTCGACCAGCTCGCGCACGCACTCGTTGTTGCCGACGCCGCTGCCGCCGTCGTCGCAGGTGTGCACCTCGACGCGGCGGCCGTCGATGCCGCCGCGCGCGTTCAGCCGCTCGAAGTACGCCACCGCCCCGTCGCGCGGGCCGGTGAAGGCGCGGCCGCCGACCGGGCTGGTGGCGCTGGTCACGATGCCGACGCGGAGCGGCCCGGCGCGCGCCGGCGGCTCGCTCGCGGCGCCGCGCCCGGTGAAGTCGCTCTCGGGCAGCCGACTGCCGCAGGCGGCGCCGAACAGCAGCATCAGCGCCGCGACGAGGACCTCAACAGCCCGGAACCGGCGAGGCATTGCCGCTGCTCATCTGCACCAGGGCGCACAGCGACTTGACCGACACCTTCCAGGTGCCGTCCTGCTTCACCGAGACACCGGCCGCGTCCCGCAGCGCCGGCTGTCCGTCAAGGGAGAGCGTGTACGTCACGTCGGCCTCGGTCTTCGACGTCAGCTCCACATCCGTGACGCTCGCCTCGGTCTGCTTGCCGCGCGGGTCGGCGTTGAAGGCCTGAAGGACCGGACGCATCTCGGCGCCGTTCTCCAGGACCTCCTCCTTCTGGTTCAGGGGTACCGCCGCGTCGAAGAACTTCTCCCAGTTCGCCTTGATCTCGCGCTCCGCCGCCGCGGCGTCCTCCGTGTCGCCCGGGGCCTCCTCGGTGCGCTCGACGGACGGATCGGACGGTGGCGTGCCCCCGCCGTCGTCCCCGCACCCCGTGGCGGCCATGCCGATCGTCAGCATCGCGGCGGCCGCCACAGCCGCGATCCGAGTCCCGCCCCGCCTGCGCCTACTGCTCCCGAGCACCATCTGGCTCACCGCCGGGTCGATATTCCGGGCAGAGACCGCCCGGTGCTTTCAGGGTCGGCCGACCGGAGGCAGAGTGCAAGCGTTCTCTTGACATGAACAAATGGGTACAGAGCCACTCTCATCCCCCGGGAGCCTCGGATGCGCACCAGCCGACTCCGCACCGCCCACCCCCTGCTCTGGGCCGGTGCCGCCGCCCTCGCCGTCGGCGCCGTGCTGTGCGTGCTCGGCTGGTACGGGGTCTCCGGGGAGCGCTTCGCCGAGCGGCAGGTCCCGTATCTCGCGTCCTGCACGCTGCCCGGTGCCGCGCTGATCGTGGCGGGCGCCGTCCTGCTCGTCGGCAGCCAGGGCGCCCTGGCCACGGCGCGGGTGCAGGAGCTCTACGAGCTGCTCGTCGCGGCCGACCCCGGCGCCCCGGAGGCCACGCCCGCCGCGCCGGGCGCCCGCAGCGACGAGCTCGTCCTGGTGCCGGGCGGCACGCTGTACCACCGCGCCGACTGCCCGCTGGTCGAGGGCAAGCCCGAGGCCGTACCGGCTGACCCGCGTCCCGGCCTCACCCCGTGCCCGATCTGCGAGCCGCCGGTGCGTACGGCCCGGCACCAGGACGAGCCCGTGCCTGAGCCGGACAAGGCCGGGCGTGAGCTGGACCAGCCCGTACGTGAGCCGGGCAAGCCAGTCCACGAGCCCGACAAGGCGGACCCGGAGCCCTGACATGGACTCCCTGACGTACGACCTCACGCTCGCCGGACTCGCCGTCGGCAGCGCGGCCGCGCTCACCGGGATCGGCCTGATCGTGACGTACCGGGCCACCGGGGTCCTCAACTTCGCGCACGGCGCCGTCGCCATGGTCTGCGCGTATCTGCTGCGCCAGCTCACCGTCGAGTGGGGCTGGCCGCTCTGGCTCGCCGCCCTGGTCACGCTGTGTGTGGCGGCGCCCGGCATCGGGCTCGTCCTGGAACGGACCGTGTTCCGGCCGCTCGCGGTGCTCGGCGCCGGGCCCGCGCAGACCCTCGTGGCGTCCATCGGGGTGTTCGTGCTGCTCGTCGGCGGGGCGGCGCTCGTGTGGGGGCCGGGGGCGCGCGCGGACGCGCCCGAGCTGCTCGGTGACAGCGCGCCCTGGGGACAACTGGCCGTGGTGGTCCTGCTCGCCGCCGCCGTGGGCGCGGTGAGCCGCTGGACCCGCTTCGGCAGCGAGCTGCGCGCCGTCGTCGACAACCGCTCCCTGGCCGTGCTCGGCGGCATCGACGCGGACCGGGTCGCCGCGGCCGGCTGGGCCTTCGGCTCGTTCACCGCCGGCCTGACGGGCGTCCTGCTCGCCCCGCACGTACGCCTCGACCCGTACGGGCTGCCGCTGCTCGTCATGGAGGTCGTGGCCGTCGCCGTGGCCGCGGGGATGCGCAGCCTGCCGCTCGCGGTCCTGGTCGCGCTCGGGATCGGTGTCGCGCAGGCCCAGCTGACCCGGCTGCACCCCTCGGGCCTGGGCGAGCCGCTGCTGCGGGCGGTCGGGGCGAACCTGTTCGTGGTGGCGCTGCTCGTCGCCGCGCTCGTGCTGCCCGCGCCGGGGCGGGTCCGCGGGCCCGGGGACGGAGCCGGGCAGGGGCACGAGGCCCCGGCGCGCACGGCCACCGCGCGGGTGCGCACCCCGCTCGGGGCGTGGCTCGTGGCGGGCGTGCTGTTCCTGCTGCCCCTCGGCTTCGCGGGCTCCGACCTGCACACGGCCGTCCAGGTCCCGGCGCTCGCCGTGGTCCTGCTCTCGCTGGTCGTGGTCACCGGCAGAGGCGGCCAGATCTCCCTCGGGCAGTCGGCGTACGCGGGTCTCGGCGCCCTGTTCACGGCCCTGCTCGCGGCCGGCCGGTTCCCCGGCCTTCCCGCACTCCCGGCCCTCGCGGCGCTCGGCCTCGCGGTACTCCTGGTCGCACCACTCGGCCTGCTCACGGGCGGACCCGCGATCCGGCGGCACGGCCTGGCGCTCGCGCTCGCCACGTTCGCGGTCGGCGTGGGTGTCAGCCGCTTCGTCTTCGACCAGCCGTACGCGACCTCGGGGCTCGGCCTCGACCGCCCGGCCGGACTCGGCGGCGACCGGGCCTACTACCTCCTCGAACTCGCCCTGCTCGGCGCCGCGTTGCTCACCGTCGCCGCACTCCGCCGGGGCCGTACCGGACGCGCGCTCGCCGCGATGCGGGACCACGAGGCGGGGGCGGCGGCCGCCGGGGTCCCGGTGCCGCGCCTGAAGGTCGGCGCGTTCGTCGTGGGCGCCGCCCTGGCCGCGCTCGGCGGCGGCATGCTCGGCCTGGGTGTGCGCGCCTTCGACCCGGCGGCGTTCGACCCGGTGCGCGGCCTGCTGTGGTTCGCGGCCGTGGTGGTGCTCGGCGCGGACTCCCTGCTCGGCGCGCTCCTCGCGGCCGCACTCCTGGTGGGCCTCGACGAGGGCACGCGCGGCGGCGTCGCGGCGGCGGTGATCGGCCTCCTCGCGGTCCTCATCGGCCGCTTCCCCGGCGGCCCGTACGAGGCGCTCCGCGCGGCGTCGGCCCGGCTGCGCCCACGGCGGAGGCAGGTCGCCCTCACCCCGCTGGGCGAGCGGGTGGCATCCCACCTGCGCCCGCAGCGGGCCGCTCCGCCCCCACCGGCCGAACCCGCACGCGCCCCCACCCCCGCACCACCCCACACCCCCACCCCCGAAGAACCCCTCTCCGGCCGCCGACTGACCGTCAGATACGGCGGGTTCACCGCGCTCGACGGGGTCGACGTCGAGGTCCCGCCAGGGCGGATCACTGCCGTGGTCGGGCCGAACGGGGCGGGCAAGAGCACGCTGTTCCACTGCCTGGCCGGTACGGTCCGCCGACACTCCGACATGACAGGCCGGGTGCGCTTCGCCGGCCTCGACCTCACGGACCGGCCCGCGCACGCCCGCGCCCGGCTCGGCGTGGCCCGTACGTTCCAGCAGCTCGCCGTCTTCCCGTCCCTGACGGTCGCCGAGAACGTCGCGGTCGGCGCGGAGCAGGGGCGGGTGCGCGACGCCCGGACGGTCGGCCGCACCCTGGCCCTGCTCGGCCTGGACGGGCCCGTACGCGACCGGCCCGCGGCGCGCCTTCCGACCGGGACGCTGCGCCGCGTCGAGCTCGGCCGCGCGCTGGCCGGCGCCCCGCACGTGCTGCTCCTCGACGAGCCCGCCGCGGGCCTCGACACGGTCGAAGTCGCCGCCCTCGCCAAGGTGTTGCGGGCTCTGGCGGCGGAGGGCACGGGCCTGCTGATCGTCGAGCACGACCTGGACCTGGTGGCCCACCTCGCCGACACGGTGCACGTCATGGCCGCCGGCCGCATCGTCGCCTCCGGCCCACCGGACCAGGTCCTGGACGCGCTCACCCCCGCCCGGGCGGACACCCCCCGAGGAGGTCCGGCGGAGCCATGAGCACGGAGCTCGAACTGCGCCACGCGCGCGTGCGGTACGGCCCGTTGGAGGCGCTGCACGGTGTCAGCCTCACCGTGGCCGCAGGCGCCGTCACGGTCCTCCTGGGCCGCAACGGCGCGGGCCGTACGACGACGCTGCGCGCGCTGGCCGGTACGGTTCGGCTGTCCGAGGGCGCGGTCCTGTGGCGGGGCAGGGACGTCACACGGCTCACGGCTCACGCGCGTGCGGCGCGCGGCCTCGCCCTCGTGCCCGACCGCGAGGCGGTGTTCGGCTCGATGACGGTCGCCGAGAACCTCCGACTCGCCGCGCACCAGGCCGACTTCACCCGGGCCCTCGCCACGTACCCGGAACTCCGCCCCCTCCTCCCCCGCACCGCAGGCACCCTCTCCGGCGGAGAGCAGCGCATGCTCGCCCTCGCCCGCGCCCTGCTCTCCCCCGCCCGCGTCCTGCTCCTCGACGAGCCGACCCAGGGCATGTCCCCCGCCGTCGCGGCCCGTACGTACGCCCTGCTGGCCGACCTGCCGACCACCCTCGTCCTGGCCGAGCAGCACCTTCCCGCCGCTCTGCACGCGGCCCCGCGCCCGGTTCTCGTACTCGAACTGCGGCGCGGGGCTGTGGTGTTCAGGGGGGAGGCGGTGGAGGTGAGGTAGCTCTCCGGGGGGCCGGACAGCGAGATCCGGGAGCCGGGCTACGGGGCTACGGACGCTGGGCTCCGGGCTCCGGGCTCCGGGCTCCGGGCTCCGGGCTGCGGGCTGCGGGCTCCGGGCTCCGGGCTACGGGCTCCGGGCTCCGGGCTGCGGGCTGCGGGCTGCGGGCTGCGGGCTGCGGGCTGCGGGCGCCTCAGATCATTCGGCCCTTCGCGTCCAGGTCGGGGACGACGATCAGCATGCCGACCGAGATCCGGTCCGGGGACGGGCCGACCACCTTGCGGTTGGCCTCGTAGAGCGCCTGCCAGCCGCCCTTCACGTGGTAGCGGCGCGCGATCCCGCTGAGGGTGTCGCCGGGCACGACCCGGTGGATACGGCGATCGAAGCGGATGCCCTTCGAGCACACCGGCCACGCCTTGGGCCCCTGGCTGACGAGTACCTTCTCGGCGACCCTGACCTGCTCCTCGGGCGTGGCGAGGTCCGCGCGCGGGGCGTACTTCAGGCCACCGTGGTCCTTCCAGGTCGGCTGGTAGAACTGCAGGCCGCCGTAGAAGCCGTTGCCGGTGTTGGCGTCCCAGCGCCCGCTGCTCTCACACTCGGCCAGACAGGTCCAAGGCGACTTCCCGGGCCCGCACTTGCGCGGCTTCTTCACGGCCGGCGCGGTGGCGGAGCCCGCGCCGGGTGCTCCGGCCGCGCCGTCCCGTACGGGGTCGCCCACCGGGGGCGTGGGCTCGGCGGCGGAGGCGGTCAGCGGCGCACACGAGAGGAGAGCTGCGGCGAGGGCAACGAACCAGACACGAGTGTTCGACATCGCGTCAGCTAAGCAACCGCCGTCCGGCCCGCCGGTCCGCCGCGCCCCGCCGCCCCGTACCCCACCCGGTCGGGCGGCATCCGGCTGCAGCAGCGGGGGGCCCGTACGTCACGGGCGTACGTGGGCCTGCGCGTCCCGACCGCGGGAGCCGGGCCCCGCCCCCATGAAGCGGAAGATCAACTTCCGTACGCGCTCCGGGGGTTGTCCGGACTCGGCGATTCCGGGAGGACCCTCGCATCCCGCTGCGGATGGCGTGATTCCGTACGCCGTCCAGCGTGACTTGCCCGCAGGCACGCCGTTGAACTCTGCATGAGCCGGGCTCCGTCCGGCCGTCCACGCATCGAACGACGTACCGAACTCCTAGGAGCACCCGTGCCGCGCATGCTCGACGTCAGCGACGACGTACGCGCCGAGATCGGCGACGAAGAGGCCGACCGGCTGCTCGCCGGCGACAACTCCCCGGGCAGTTACGACTGCACCTCCTGCCGCACCCCCGGCGACTCGGCGCAGGAACGCACCAGCACCGTGCTGTTCATCGGGGACGAGACCGCGGTCCTGGCCTTCGCCCACGCCACCTGCCTGCCTTCCCAGGTCGTCAAGGTCGCGGAGGAGCAGCTGCAGGGCGCCGTGCGGTCCATCACCGGCGAGAGCGACGCCGCCGGAGGCTTCCCGGCCGCCGCCGCGCAGACCGCCCCCGCGGCGCCCGCGGCGGCCGGGGGCCAGCCGCAGCCCGCCGTCCTCGGCATCACCAGCGGGCTCGTGCTGCTCGGCGACGAGCTGTACCCCGCCCTCGTCGTGGAGCCCACCGGCCCCATCGCGCGCCCCGGCACGACCGGCGGCGAGGACCAGTTCCTGGCCCTCCTGAGCGAGCAGGGCTTCCAGCCCCTCGGCCAGATCCAGGAGGTCCCGGCCGTCCTCCCCGGCTGGTCCGTACTGCTCGCCGTCGGCCAGCTGCACGCCGTGCTGCAGCCGGGCAACGGCGGCTCGCCCGTCGCCTGGTGGCAGGCGCACCAGCCGCTGCAGGTCACCGACGGCTGGCGGACCGCCGCGTCCAAGCTCGGCAAGGTCATCGTCTTCGCGGCCCCGGTCGGCACGATCGGCCGCCAGCCGCGCGAGGACCTCCTGCGCGACGCCCTCGACAAGGCCGCGGCCAACGGCCTGTTGACGGCGGCCACGATGCCGCTCGCCGGCACCTGATCCACCGCCGCCGTTCCATCGGGGCCCGACGGACGTTCCGTGACGCGCCTCCCGCGCTCACTCCGCACTCACCCTCTCGATCACCCTCGCGATCACTTTCCGTGCTCACTTTCCGTGCTCACTTTCCGTGCTCACCTTGCGTGATCGCCTTGGGGTGCACCGCATCCGATCGGGCCCCCGGGTCGTTGGCAGATACGTGCCGCCATACGACCCCTCCCACCACCAGATTCCCCCGATGCGTCCGGCCCGTGACACCAGCACGGACCGCTCGGCCACGCCGATCTACGACGCGCTCTACTCGGAGTGGCGCCGGTTCTTCCGAGCCCTGCCGGGAGACCGGAGTGGCGAGGAGGATCTGAGGTTCCGGGGCTTCTCCAGCGGCCCCCGATATCCCGGCACGGGCTCGACCCACTCCGGCTCCGCGCCCACCGGGCACACCCCGCCCGGCTTCTGGTTCAGCGAAGCCCCGCAGCGCCCCGCCGGCGACCGCGACCGGCCGCAGCCCGCCCTCCCGCCGGCCCGGCGCCACGAGAGCTGAACTCCGTACCCCGCGCAGAACTCCCGTACCGCGCACGGACGTCACTCACCCAACGACGCGTGCGCCGTACGCCACCGGGTTCCCGGTGCCGTACGGCGCACGCGTCGCTGTGTCTGCTTCCGCAGCCGGAGGGCTACTTCTTGCGGCCGCGCTTCTCGCGGACGCGGACCGAGATATGGATCGGCGTGCCCTCGAAGCCGAACTCCTCGCGCAGACGGCGCTCCACGTACCTGCGGTAGCCGTGCTCGATGAAGCCGGAGGCGAAGAGAACGAAGCGCGGGGGCTTGGTGCCCGCCTGGGTGCCGAAGAGGATGCGGGGCTGCTTGCCGCCGCGGATCGGGTGCGGGTGTGCGGAGACCAGCTCGCCGAGGAAGGCGTTCAGGCGGCCGGTCGGCACGCGCGTCTCCCAGCCGTCCAGGGCCGTCTCGATCGCCGGGACCAGCTTCTCCATGTGCCGGCCGGTGCGCGCCGAGACGTTGACCCGCGGCGCCCAGGCGACCTGGCCGAGCTCGGTCTCGATCTCCCGCTCCAGGTAGTAGCGGCGCTCCTCGTCGAGGGTGTCCCACTTGTTGTACGCGACGACGATCGCGCGGCCCGCCTCGACGGCCATCGTGACAATGCGCTGGTCCTGGATGGAGATGGACTCGCTGGCGTCGATCAGGATGACCGCGACCTCGGCCTTCTCGACCGCCGCGGCGGTACGAAGGGAGGCGTAGTAGTCGGCGCCCTGCTGGAGGTGGACGCGCTTGCGGATACCGGCGGTGTCCACGAACTTCCAGGTGACGCCGCCGAGTTCGATCAGCTCGTCGACCGGGTCGCGGGTGGTGCCCGCGATCTCGTTGACGACGACGCGGTCCTCCTTCGCGACCTTGTTCAGGAGGGACGACTTGCCGACGTTCGGACGGCCGATCAGGGCGATCCGGCGCGGTCCGCCGATGCCGGCTCCGCCGAAGGTCTGCATCGGCGCCTCGGGGAGCGCCTCCAGGACGGCGTCCAGCATGTCGCCGGTGCCGCGGCCGTGCAGCGAGGAGACCGGGTGCGGCTCGCCGATGCCGAGGCCCCACAGCGCGGTCGCGTCGGCCTCGCCGCTCGGGCCGTCGACCTTGTTGGCGCAGAGCACCACCGGCTTCTTGGCCTTGCGCAGCAGGCGTACGACGGCCTCGTCGGTGTCGGTCACGCCGACCGTGGAGTCGACGACGAAGACCACGGCGTCGGCGGTCTCGATGGCGTACTCCGCCTGGGCCGCGACGGAGGCGTCGATGCCGAGGACGTCCTGCTCCCAGCCGCCGGTGTCGACGACCTTGAAGCGACGGCCGGCCCACTCGGCCTCGTAGGTCACACGGTCGCGAGTGACGCCCGGCTTGTCCTCGACGACGGCCTCGCGGCGGCCGATGATGCGGTTCACCAGCGTCGACTTGCCGACATTGGGGCGGCCGACGACGGCGAGCACGGGCAGCGGGCCGTGGCCCGCCTCCTCGATGGCGCCCTCGACGTCCTCGAGGTCGAAGCCCTCTTCCGCGGCGAGCTCCATGAACTCCGCGTACTCGGCGTCGCCAAGCGCTCCGTGGTCGTGCTCGTCCGAGCCGCCGGAGTGGATCTGCTCGTTCATGAAGTCCGTACCTCTGTCATCAGTCATCGATGGACCGCAAGTCCGCGGTCCACTACTCAAAGTCTCGCTCAGCGCCCGGTCAGGCGCCTGGCGTTCTCCAGGTGGCCGGTCAGCCGCTCCTGGATGCGCACGGTGGCCTCGTCGAGCGCCTTGCGCGTACGCCGCCCGCTCCCGTCACCGGCCTCGAAGGCCTCGCCGAAGACGACGTCCACGCGGCTCTTCAGCGGGGGCAGCCCCCGTATCAACCGTCCCTGGCGCTCTCCGCTTCCCAGGACCGCCACCGGCACGATCGGCGCCCCGCTGCGCACCGCGAAGTACGCGAGGCCCGCACGCAGCGACGCGAAGTCGCCCTCGCCCCGGGTGCCTTCGGGGAAGATGCCGAGCACGCCGCCCTCCGACAGGACGTCAAGGGCCTGCGTGATCGCCGTGCGGTCGGTGCTCGACCGGTCCACCTTCAGCTGCCCGATGCCGCGCAGGAACGGGTCGAGCGGGCCGACGAACGCCTCCTTCTTGATGAGGAAGTGCACCGGCCGCGGCGCCGTCCCCATCAGCATTGGGCCGTCGAGGATGTGCGCGTGGTTCACGGCCAGGACGACCGGGCCGCTCGCGGGCACCCGCCAGGCGCCCAGGACGCGCGGCTTCCACAGCCCGTACATCAGGCCCACGCCGATCCGCCGGCCGACCTCCGCGCCCTTTTCCGAGGGCGGGACGGATGCGGTCACGCGGCGGCCCGCTTCTCCTCGACCAGGGTCACGACGCACTCGATGACCTGCTGCAGGGTGAGCTCGGTGGTGTCGACCTCGACGGCGTCCCCGGCCTTGGCGAGCGGGGAGGTCTTCCGGCCGGAGTCGGCGGCGTCCCGCTTGATCAGGGCTTCCCTGGTCGCGTTGACGTCGGCGCCCTTGAGCTCACCGCTGCGGCGGGCGGCGCGGGCCTCCGGCGAGGCGGTGAGGAAGATCTTCAGGTCGGCGTCGGGCAGCACCGTCGTACCGATGTCACGGCCCTCGACCACGATGCCGCGCGCGGCGCCGCGGGCGATGGAGCGCTGGAGCTCGGTGATGCGGGTGCGCACCTCGGGCACGGCGCTGACGGCGCTGACCTTGGAGGTGACCTCCTGGGTGCGGATCGGGCCCGCGACGTCCGTGCCGTCGACCGTGATGGTCGGGCCGGACGGGTCGGTGCCGGAGACGATCTCCGGCTTCTCGGCGACGGCGGCGATGGCGGCGGCGTCGGCGATGTCGATGCCGTTGCTCACCATCCACCAGGTGATCGCGCGGTACTGGGCGCCGGTGTCCAGGTAGCTGAGGCCGAGCTGGGCGGCGACGGCCTTGGAGGTGCTCGACTTGCCCGTGCCGGAGGGGCCGTCGATGGCGACGATCACTGCTGCCGGGGCGGCGTTTGCGGCGGTTTCCACGGGGGACGGACACCTTTCTCAGTGCACGGGGCAGGTGGTGGGCGCGAGAAACGCCCCGGACAAGGTTACTGGCTCGGGGCGCGGCTCTTCACGGGGCTGTGGACAACCCCGGGTACGGCAGGTGACGGGGGCTCCTGCGACCCCCGCCAAGCCGGTCGGCTACTGCCGGATCGACCAGCCACGCTCCCGCAGCGCCGCCGTGAGCACCGGGGCCGCGTTCGGCTCGACCGTCAGCTGGATCAGGCCCGCCTGGCGGCCGGTGGCGTGCTCGATACGGACGTCCTCGATGTTGACCCCGGCCGCGCCGGCGTCCGCGAAGATCCGCGCGAGCTGGCCCGGCTGGTCGTCGATGAGCACGGTGACGATCTCGTACGACACCGGGGCCGAGCCGTGCTTGCCGGGCACCCGGATCTGTCCCGCGTTGCCCCGGCGCAGGACGCGCTCGACGCCCTGCGCGCCGTCGGTCCGCTTCTCCTCGTCCGCGGACTGCAGGGCCCGCAGCGCCCGCACCGCCTCGTCCAGGTCGGCGGAGACCTCGGCGAGCAGGTCGGCGACGGGGCCGGGGTTGGCGGACAGGATGTCGATCCACATGCGCGGGTCGGAGGCCGCGATCCGCGTGACGTCCCGGATCCCCTGGCCGCAGAGCCGCACCGCGGTCTCCTCGGCGTGCTCCAGGCGGGCCGCGACCATGCTGGAGACGAGGTGCGGCATGTGCGAGACGAGGGCGACGGCGCGGTCGTGCGCGTCGGAGTCCATCACGACCGGGACGGCCCGGCACAGCGAGATCAGCTCGAGCGCGAGGTTGAGCACCTCGGTGTCGGAGTCCCTGGTCGGCGTCAGCACCCAGGGCCGGCCCTCGAAGAGGTCGGCGGTCGCGGCGAGCGGCCCGGAGCGCTCCCGGCCGGACATGGGGTGCGTGCCGATGTACGCCGTCAGGTCGAGGCCGAGCTCCTCCAGCTCACGGCGGGGCCCGCCCTTGACGCTGGCCACGTCGATGTACCCGCGCGCGGCCCCGCGGCCCATCAGCTCGGCGAGGGTGCTCGCCACGTGCGCGGGCGGTACGGCGACGACGGCGAGGTCGACCGGCCCCTCGGGCGGGCTGTCGATGCCGGCGCCGAGGGCCGCGGCCATGCGGGCCTGCTCGGGGTCGTGGTCGACGAGGTGCACGGTCACGCCGCGGCCGGCCAGGGCGAGGGCGACGGAGGTGCCGATCAGGCCGGTTCCGATGACGGCGGCGGTTCTCACTGGGCGATGTCCTTGCGCAGGGCGGCCGCGGCCCCGAGGTAGACGTGCGCCACCTCGGACCGGGGCCGGTCGGACTCGATGTGCGCGAGGAGCCGTACGACGCGGGGCATGGCGCCCTCGATGTCCAGCTCCTGGGCGCAGATGAGGGGTACGTCGGTGATGCCGAGCTTGCGGGCGGCGGCCGCCGGGAAGTCGCTGTGCAGGTCGGGGGTGGCCGTGAACCAGACGCTGATCAGGTCGTCCTGCGTCAGGTCGTTGCGCTCGAGGACCTCGGTGAGCAGGGCGCCCACCTGCTCGTCCATGTGCCGCGCGTCGTCCCGCTCGAGTTGGACGGCGCCCCGGACCGCTCGTACCGCCACGCTGCTGCTCCTTGCCTGCTGAATCCGTCGGAACCCGTACGGGCCCTCCGGAACCGTGCCGGAATCTTCCAGACCTGTACGGGCCAAGGGTAGTCAGCCGCTCGGACACACACGCGCGGCGCCCGTCAGCCGAGACGGGCACCGCGCGTGTACCGGAGCGGCATCCGGTCAGAGGCGCTGCTGCTCGATGAGGTCCTGGAGGGAGCCGCTGGGGACCTGCCCCTCGGGCGTCAGCTTGTCCACGACCTGCGGCAGTTCCCGGGCGACCTGGTCGGCCACCTGGTCGCGGCTCACACCGGCCTCGGTGGCGACCCTGTCCAGGGTCTCGTCGGGCACCGCCTGCTTGACCTGCTCGGGGCTGAGCGGCTGGTTCTCGCCGGTGCCGACCCAGGAGTCGAGCTGGCCCCGGTCGCCGAGGCCGGACCTGGTGAGCATGTCGAGGAGGCCGCCGAGGGGGTTGTCTCCGCCGCCGCCCGTACTGCCTGCTCGTCCGTTCCCGGCGCCACCGAGGAGGCTGCCGAGCAGCGCACCGAGAACGCCCCCACCCGTACCGCCTTGCTGACCGCCGCCGAGAAGTCCGCCCAGATCGTTGCCTGCCATGAGCGTCGTCGCCTTTCGTGAGGGGGCCCGCGGCGGGCCGCCCGGACGGTTCCCATGTCGCCCGCCGCCCACCGCCCCGCCACCCGGCGCAGTGCCTCGCGTACGCTCCCCTCGCATGGACCCCGACGACGTGCCGAGCCCCGAGGACCTGGTGCGTGAACACACCGTGTACGCCTGCGTGATGGGCTCCCGCGCCTTCGGCCTCGCGACGGACACCAGCGACACCGACCGCCGTGGTGTCTTCCTCGCGCCCACGTCGTCGTACTGGCACTTCCAGAAGCCGCCGACGCATGTGGAGGGGCCGCACGAGGAGCAGTTCTCCTGGGAGTTGGAGCGGTTCTGCGAGCTGGCACTGCGGGCCAACCCGAACATCCTGGAGTGCCTGCACTCGCCGCTGGTCGAGCACTGCGACGCGACAGGCCGTGAACTCCTCGCCCTGCGCGGCGCGTTCCTGTCCCGCAGGGCGCACGAGACCTTCGCCCGGTACGCGCTCGGCCAGCGCAAGAAGCTCGACGCGGACGTACGCGCCCACGGCGCCCCGCGCTGGAAGCACGCCATGCACCTGCTGCGGCTCCTGATGTCCTGCCGCGATCTGCTGCGTACGGGAGAGCTCGTCGTCGACGTGGGGGACGCCCGCGACCAACTGCTCGCCGTGAAGCGCGGCGAGGTGCCGTGGGAGCAGGTGGAGTCCCGGATGAACCTGCTCGCCGAGGAGGCGGGGGCAGCGGCGTCCGGAAGCCCCCTCCCTACGGAACCCGACACCGCGCGTGTGGCGGATTTCCTGTACCGCGCCAGACGGGCATCGGCGCTCGAATCCAGCCCCTAGATGATTGAGTCCGATGTCTGGGCTGGTCGCGACCATGGCGAAGGGCGCCCGTTGGCCTGAGTGTGACTTCCGACCTGGACGCCCTTCTGGCGGCACTGTACGTGTTCATCGACG
>NZ_JAVIFW010000004.1 GCF_031157275.1 Streptomyces sp. LHD-70 | reverse complement strand
TCGTCGATGAACACGTACAGTGCCGCCAGAAGGGCGTCCAGGTCGGAAGTCACACTCAGGCCAACGGGCGCCCTTCGCCATGGTCGCGACCAGCCCAGACATCGGACTCAATCATCTAGGCTCGGCCGCACGATGAGCAACCACCTCGCGCCCCTGGAGCCCAAGGCCGACAAGGCCGCCGTGCGGCGGCACAACCTGAGCCTGGTGCTGCGGGCCGTGCACGACGAGGGCGAGACGACACGGGCGGCCGTCGCCGGGCGTTCGGGGCTGACGCGCGCGGCCGTGTCCTCGCTGGTCGAGCAGTTGCTCGCGAGCGGCTTCCTCAGCGAGTCCGGGAAGTCGTTCAGCGGCCAGGCCGGCCGCCCCGGCACGGTCCTGAAGGTGGCTCGTACGGGGTTCGCGGGCGTCGGCGTGGAGATCAACGTCGACTATGTGACGGTCTGCGTCGTGGACCTCTCCGGTACCGATCGCGTGCGCCTGACCGAGCACCTCGACAACCGCGGCGCACCGCCCGGCGACGTCCTCGACCGGGCCGCCCGGATCACCGCGCGGGCGCTGGAGTCGGCGGCCGCGCGGGAGTTGCGTCCGGCCGGGGCGCATCTGGCGCTGCCCGGCCTCGTGTCCGGCGGAACCGTCCGGCAGGCCCCGAACCTGGGCTGGAACCGGGTGGCCGCCGAGGGGATCTTCGCGCAGGCCCTGTCCGGCCTGCGGCCGCGGTCCCCCGGGGGCGCACCGCGGCCGCTGCCGGTCGGCTCCGGCAACGAGGCGGACGCGGCGGCCCTGGCCGAGCTGTGGTTCGGCGGCCGCAGCGACGGCAGCGGGCGCGGGCCGCGCAGCTTTCTGTACCTCTCGGGCGAGATCGGCATCGGCGGCGCACTCGTCGTCGACGGTGAACTGCTGCGCGGCGCCCACGGGTTCGCGGGCGAGATCGGGCACATGGTGGTGGACGAGGACGGCCCGCTGTGCCGCTGCGGCTCGCACGGCTGCCTGGAGCAGTACGCAGGGCAGGCGGCGCTGCTGCGCGCGGCCGGTCTGGCCGAGGACGCGGGCCTGCCGGGCGTCACGGAGCTCGAACGCCGCGCGCGGGACGGGGACAGGGCCGCGGTCGCCGCGATCACCGGCGCGGGGCGCACCCTCGGCCTGGTGCTGTCCGGCGCGGTGAACCTCTTCGACCCGGAGGCGGTCGTGCTCGGCGGCACCTTCCGCCCGCTGATGCCGTGGCTGGCCCCGCCGATCGCCGAACGCCTCGAGCGGCGCGTGGTGTCGGGCCTGTGGGCCGAGGACAGCGGCCGGCTGCGCGCCTCGTCCTCGGCCGGTGACGCGGCGCGCGGCTCAGCGGCCCTGGTGGTGCGGGACGTCCTCGCGGACCCCCTGGCGTACGCGGACCGCGCCGAGTCCTGAACCCTCGTACAGACCCACCCGGACTCTACTGCCGAACCGCCGTACGCCAATGCGGAGTTGAGCCCGCGGGGGCGGGGGCTCACGCCACCCCGAGGGCGGGCTCACGCCACCCCGAGCAGATGCTCCATCGCCAGCTGGTCGAGGCGCTCGAAGGCCATGGACCGCTCGGCGGCCGCGGTCACGTCGAAGGACTCGTACGCACCCCGGTCCGCGAGCAGGCCGGACAGACCGTCCGCCGCGGTGGGTTCGGCGAGTTCGTGGAGGCGGGAGTCGCGCAGCGCCTGCCGCACGGCGGGGTCGGCGCGGAAGGCGGCCGCGCGCTCCTTGAGGATCAGGTAGTTCCGCATGCAGTTCTTCGCGGACTCCCACACCCCGTCGAAGCCGTCGGTGCGCACCGGCTTGAAGTCGAAGTGGCGCGGCCCCGCGTACCCGGCGTCCTCGAGCAGGTCGACGAGCCAGAACGCCTGGCGCAGGTCGCCCGCGCCGAAGCGGAGGTCCTGGTCGTACTTGACGCCGGACTGGCCGTTGAGGTCGAGGTGGAAGAGCTTGCCCGCCCACAGGGCCTGCGCGATGCCGTGCGGGAAGTTGAGGCCGGCCATCTGCTCGTGGCCCACTTCCGGGTTCACGCCGACGAGTTCGGGGCGCTCCAGGCGCTCGATGAAGGCGAGGGCGTGGCCGATGGTGGGGAGCAGGATGTCGCCGCGCGGCTCGTTCGGCTTGGGCTCGATGGCGAAGCGCAGGTCGTAGCCCTGGCCGGTGACGTACTCGCCGAGCAGGTCGAAGGCCTCCTTCATCCGGTCGAGGGCGAGCCGCACGTCCTTCGCGCCGCCCGACTCGGCACCCTCTCGGCCGCCCCAGGCGACGTAGGTGGTGGCGCCGAGTTCGACGGCGAGGTCGATGTTGCGGATCGTCTTGCGCAGCGCGTACCGGCGTACGTCGCGGTCGTTGGCGGTGAAGCCGCCGTCCTTGAAGACGGGGTGCGTGAACAGGTTCGTGGTCGCCATCGGCACCTTCATGCCGGTCGCTTCCAGAGCGGCGCGGAACCGCTTGACGATGGCCTCGCGCTCGGCGTCGGAGGACCCGAACGGCACGAGGTCGTCGTCGTGGAAGGTCACGCCGTACGCGCCGAGCTCCGCGAGCCGTTCGACGGACTCGACCGGGTCGAGGGCGGGCCGGGTGGCGGTGCCGAACGGGTCGACGCCCTGCCAGCCCACGGTCCACAGACCGAAGGTGAACTTGTCGTCGGGGGTCGGGGTGAAGCGGTCCGTCATGGTCGCCCCTTCTGCGCGAGCAATTTGTTTTCTATGCTTACTAATACGCAAGCAGCCTCTCCCGTCAACCCTGAGGTACGAGATGACGCACCCTCCCGGTCCACCGATCCGTGTCCGCAGGGGACCCGTGGTCATCGGCGTGGACAGCTCCACCCAGTCCACCAAGGCCGCCGTCACCGACGCCGGCACCGGCACGCTGCTCGCCGTCGGCCGCGCCCCGCACACCGTGACCGGGGCGGACGGTGCCCGCCAGACCGACCCGGAGGTGTGGTGGCGGGCGCTCGCCGCGGCGGTCGCCGAGGGGCTGCGCGCCGCGGGCACGGAGGCGCGGGAGGTCACGGGGATCGCGGTGGCGGGGCAGCAGCACGGCCTCGTCGTCCTCGACGCCGCGGGCCGCCCGCTGCGCGACGCCCTGCTGTGGAACGACACCCGCTCCGCGCCCCAGGCCCGGGCCCTCGCCGAGAAGCTCGGCACCCAGGGCTGGCTGGACCGGACCGGCGCGCTGCCCGTCGCGTCGATGACGGCGACGAAGTGGCAGTGGCTGCGCGAGCACGAGCCGCACCTCGCCGAAGCGGCGGCCGGGGTGCGACTGCCGCACGACTTCCTCACCGAGCGCCTGTGCGGCACCGCCGCCACGGACCCGGGCGACGCCTCCGGCACCCTCTGGTGGTCCACGGCGGACTCCGCGTACGACCCGGTTCTGCTCGAACTCACGGGCATGGACGAGGAGTTGCTCTCCCCCGTCGCCCCGGGCGGCGGCCGTCTCGCCGGGCATCTGACCAGGGCGGCCGCCGCACACCTCGGGCTGCCCGCCGGTCTGCCCGTCGCGGTGGGCACCGGCGACAACATGGCCGCCGCGGTCGGCCTCGGACTCGGCGGTGCGGGACTGCTCGACCACCCGGTGGTCAGCCTGGGCACCTCCGGCACGGTGTTCGCGGCGAGCCGCACCCGGCCGGCCGTGCCCGAGCTGGCCGGCTTCGCCTCGGCCGACGGCCACCATCTGCCCCTGGGCTGCACCCTGAACTGCACCCTCGCCGTCGACAAGGTCGCCCAACTCCTCGGCCTGGACCGGGAGTCGGCCGAACCCGGCGCCGGCCTGGTGCTCCTGCCGTACCTCGACGGCGAGCGCACGCCCGACCTCCCGCACGCCACGGGCCTGCTCACCGGGCTGCGGCACGCCAGCACCCCGGGGCAGCTCCTCGGCGCGGCCTACGAGGGCGCCGTCTTCACGGTCCTGCGCGCCCTCGACGCCCTGCTCGGCGCCTGCGGCCTCGACCCCACCGCCCCGGGCCCGGCCGCGCTCCCCCTCCGCCTGGTCGGCGGCGGCGCGAGAGGCCGCACCTGGGTCGAGACGGTACGCCGCCTCTCCGGCCGCCCGGTCATCCTCCCCGAGGCCACCGAGCTCGCCGCCCTGGGCGCCGCCGCCCTCGCGCACGCGGCGGTCACGGGCGCGGACCCGGTCGCCGTGGCCCGGAGCTGGAACCTCGGCGAGGGACGCGAACTACCGCCGCTGGAAGGGGACATGGCCACCTGGGAGCGGATCGGATCGGTCCTTGAACAGGGCACGGGAACCCTCCTCCGCTGACCGGCCCCGATCCCTGCCGCCTCACACCGCGAAAACCTGCCCGTCGTCCGCGAACGCCTTGAACTCCAGCGCGTTGCCCGCCGGGTCGAGCAGGAACATCGTCCACTGCTCGCCCACCTGGCCCTCGAAGCGGACGTACGGCTCGATCACGAACTCCGTGCCCGCGTCGCGCAGCCGCTGGGCGAGCTTCTGGAAGTCGGGGATCGCCAGGATCAGCCCGAAGTGCGGTACGGGGACGTCGTGGCCGTCGACCGGGTTGCGCACGCCCTCGGGGCGTGCGGGGGCGAGGTGGGTGACGAACTGGTGGCCGTGCAGGTTCCAGTCGACCCAGGTGTCCGCGCTGCGGCCCTCGTCGAGCCCGAGGACCTCGCCGTAGAAGTGGCGGGCCGCGGTCAGGTCGTCGACGGGCATGGCCAGGTGGAACCGCGGGATGGATGCGCCGAGTTCGGTCATGGCGGTGCCTTTCCGTGTGCTGGTCGGGGCGGGGAGGGCGTTCACTGGGCCCAGCCCAAGGGGTGCGGGCCCGAGGCCTCGTCGACTGCCGGGGCCGGTGGTTCGCCGCTCGCCTCGCTGAACGCGGTGAGCGCGGCGACGAGGGCGGCACGGCGTTGGGGCGTGAGGCGTTCGACGATGGCGGCGATCTCCTGGCGGCGGCGCGCGGTGACGTCCGTGACGATGCGGCGGCCGTCGTCGGTGAGCTGCAGGAGCGTCTCGCGGCGGTTGTCGGGGTTGACGCGGCGGTCGGCGAGGCCCGCGGCGATCAGCCGGTCGACCATGCGCATCGCGGTCGAGGGCGCGACGCCGAGCAGCTCGGCCAGGTGGACGAGTTTGGTGGCGCCGCGGCTGGAGAGCACCATCAGCATCCGGAACTGCGGCAGCGTCACCCGGTCCTCGACGGCGGCGAGCGAGCGCGCGGAGACGGCGACCAGGACGCGGGACGCCGTCAGCACGGCCCGCGTGACCTCGTCCACATCGACCGCACCCTCACCCGCGCCGTTTCGATCAGCCATACCTCTTTGTACCGCGCGGCCCCACGCCCCCGACACCACGCACCCAGCCGTCCAGCGCGGGGGGCCGCGCCTCACCCCCGCTGATAGCGCAGCAGCAGCATCGCCGCGTCGTCGTGCGGCGGGCCGCTCGCATGCCGGACCACGTCCTCCCGCAGCGCCTCCAGGGCCGTCTGCGCGTCGGGGTCCTTGAGCAGGCCGGCCCGGTCCTCCAGCGGGTAGAAGGTCCCGGCGGCGTCCCGTGCCTCCGTCACGCCGTCCGTGTAGAGCAGCAGCTGCTCGCCGGGCGCGAAGCGGACCTCGTACGGAAGCGGCGGTTCGCCCCCGTGCACGCCCAGGCCGAGCGGCAGCGCGTACGCGGGCGGCGGGGGGAACTCGACGGTTCCGTCGCCGCGTACGAGCATGGGCGGCGGGTGGCCGCAGTCGACCAGGACGAGCCGTTCCTCGTCGGCGCGGATCTCGGCGAGGACGGCCGTCACGAACTTCTCGCCGTTCAACTCGCGTGCCACGCTGCGCTCCAGGCGCGCGGCGAGCGCCGCCAGGTCGGGTTCCTCGTGCGCGCCCTCGCGGAACGAGCCGAGGACGAGCGCCGCGGTCTCCACGGCGCCGAGTCCCTTTCCCTGTACGTCGCCGACGATCACGCGCACGCCGTACGGCGAGGCCACGACCTCGTACAGATCGCCCCCGATCCGGGCCTCGGCGGCGGCGGACGTGTACGAGACGGCGACGCGGAGCGGTCCGGCGCTGCGTGGCACCGGGCGCAGCAGGACGCGCTGGGCGACCTCGGCGACCGAGCGGACGCTGGCGAGTTCGGCCTCGCGGCGCCCGCGCATCACGGCCGCGGCGATGCCCGCGCCGGTGACTCCGGCGACCGAGGCGAGCGCCGTGTAGCCGCGCCGGGTGTCGAACAGGCCGTTGTAGACGCCGAGTCCGAGGCAGAGCAGCAGCGCGACCGCACCGGTCACGGCGGTGCGCCGCCAGGTGCCGATCAGGCCGGAGAAGGCCGGGCCGAGCGAGACGAGCGGCAGCAGGCCCACGCCGGGCCCCCCGATCACGTCGGCGACGGTCACGACCGCCATCACCCCGGTCGGCAGCCAGGTCAGCACGGCACGGGCCTCCCGGCGACCCTCCGCATGGCCTTCCCGGTACTCCGTAGCGGTCACGGCACCCCCAGCCAGGTCGTCGCAGATGCGCACGTGCGGTTTCCGCACGAGCAGTACGGCCACCCATGGCGGGCAGCCTCCTCCGCGTTTAGACTATGCAAAGATTGCGTAGAACCATTGCGGACACCGGGTGCTCGTTACCCGATCGAGTCCGGCGAACGACCTGTCGGGGGAAGGGGCGTCGATGGCATCCGACCGGCGGGCGGGCCGTGGGCGGCCCCAACTCCCGCGCGGCTGGCGGCGACTGCTCGCCAGACTGCCCATCGCCCTGTACCGCGTGGGCCTCGGCCCGCTGTTCGGCGGGCGGTTGCTGCTGCTCCATCACGTCGGCCGCAGCACCGGACTCGACCGGCGCGTGGTCCTGGAGGTCGTCGCCCACGACCGCGAGCGCGGCAGCTGGACCCTCGCCTCCGGCTTCGGCCCCAAGTCCGCGTGGTACCAGAACCTCCGCAGGACGCCGACGACCACCATCCAGGTCGGCAACCGCCGCCACCGGGTCACCGCGCAATTCCTCAGCGAGGACGAGGGCGGCGAGGTCATGGCCCGGTACGCGCCACGGCACCCGCGCACCGCCCGCCGCCTGTGCGCCTTCATGGGCTTCGACGTGGACGGCAGCGTGGAGTCGTACCGCGACGCGGGCCGCCGGATCCCGTTCGTACGCCTCGACTCCTCCCCCGGGCGCGGCTGACGTGCGGCGGGACGAGCAGCCGGGCCTGCCGGACGACGTGTGGCAGAGGTTCCTGCACGACAGCGAGGCCGCGATACGCCGGACCGCGCCCAGGGAGCCCTCCGCGCGGGAGCGCGCGACCATGCCCGGAACGGCGGTCGCCCCCTCGGCCGCGGGCGGGGACGCCATCGGCGAACTGTGGCACCCGCGCCCGGAGCGCGAGCGGGCGGCGTGGCGCGACCTCGACGGCCGCGGCCGACTCGGCCGCACGGCGCGCGCGTTGGGCGCCGTGGCCGTGTTCGTCGCGGTTCTGGCGACGGTCTCGCACCTGCCCAACGCCCCGGCTCCGCAGGCCGACCGCCCCGGAGTCGTCCTCCAGGAGTCGGAGCCCGCCCCCACGGAACGACCGACGGCCGAGGCCTCCCCGTCCCCCGCGGCCTTCTCCCCACCCGGAATAGCCGAGGCGTCAACGGAGCAGTCAACTCCGCTTCCCTGAAGCCGAGTTGGCTCCCGACGGGTGCCTCCCCGCGGCGGAATACGCACGCGCGTACGGAGGTTGGGAGCAACCATGACCAAGGATCACCGCACCCTCACCAACCCGCCCACGCTCCACGACCCGACCCCGTTCGGCTACAGCCACGCGGTCTCCGCACCCGGCGAGCTCGTCCTCATCGGCGGCCAGTACGCGTCCGACGCCACCGGCGCCGTCGTCCCCGGCCCCTTCGACGAGCAGGTGGAGCTCGCCTTCGACCACCTCCTCTCGGCCCTGCGCGGGGTCGGCCTCGGGTACGAGAACGTGGTGCGGCTCGGCACGTTCATCGTCGACCACGACCTGGACAAGCTGCAGGTGCTCGGCAAGGCCCTGCAGTCCCGCTTCGGCGACCGCCTCCCCGCCCAGACCCTGAGCGGCGTCGCGTCCCTCGCCCTGCCGGGCATGCTGTTCGAGGTGGACGCGGTGGCGGTGCGGGGGTAGGCCAGGTCTGCGGGGGCGCGCGTCCGGCCGCTTCGTTCGACGTGACGCACCTCATGCCCGTTTCGGGTATTTCGTGGACCGGGCGCGGCCTACCGTTGACAGGTGTTTTCCTTGGCCGAGATCAGCAGTGCGTACCGGACGCGGTTCGCGGAGTTCGCATTCGAGCCCGCGTTCGTCGCCATGGTCGATCAGCATGTCGCTGACGTACGTACGCGCCTCGGCGCCGACGGCCCGGAGCTCGAACCCGCGACCCCCGACGCCGAGCGGCTCGGCGACTACGCGCTCGGGTTCCTGGACGCGCTGACCGAGATCGACTGGCGTGAGCCCGTCGGGCACGACTACGCGGTGTGCCGGCTGACCGCCATCAGCTGGCTCGTCCACGCCCACGACCTGCTCCCCGAAGTCAGGGACTGACGGGTCGGACCCGCCCCTAGCTAGGGGCGCCGCCCCCTAGACAGCCCTCGACCCCGTCCGCCCGAGGCCCGGAACAGTGCCGGGACTCGGGCGGACGGGGTCGATCTCGTTGCTGTACGAGCGGAGCGGAGCCTTACATCTCGGGGCCCCTGGGGTGCTGCTCCCGCTCCTGTACGGGCTGGTTGGTCATCGCGTCCTCACGGCCGGCCTGGTAGTCCGAGACGCCGGGGCGGACGCGGCTCGTCTCGCGTTCGGCGCTGTCCAGCCACCGCTCCCAGCGCTGCCGCATCGGCTGGATCATGCCTCCGCCGACGCCGACGATGAGGATGCCGGCCACGGCCGCGAGGCCCGCGATCAGGATCGGCTGGGTGACCGCGGTGGCGATACCCGCCTGCCCCAGCGCCGCGATCACGCCGATCACCACGATGGCCGCCCAGACGATCTTGCCGACCATCTCGCCGTACGAGGCGCTGGACAGGGCGCTGGTGACGATCGAGCGGACCGCGTTGGCGATGGCCATGGCGACCACGACCAGGACGACGGCGACGATCGCGCGCGGCAGCCAGGCGACGATGCCGTTGATCATCGTGCTGATCGGGTTCGGACCGAAGACACCGAGGGCCAGCTGGACCGTGATCAGGATCAGCGCGTAGTAGATGATCTTGCAGACGAGGCCCGTGAGGTCGAACTTCGACCCTTCGAGCATGCGCGCCGCACCCGACCGCTCCGCGAGCCGCTCCGAGCCCACCTTGCGCAGGACCCGGTCGAGCACCCGGACGATCAGCTTGGAAACGAACCAGCCGATGGCCAGGATGACCAGGAAGCCGAGGAGTTTCGGCACGAACGTAGCGATCTTGGACCACGCATCGTCGAGACCTTGCGTGAAATTGATGGCCAGAGTGTTCATGGGAGCCCTTCGTCCGGTGTGGTCCCCTTCCACATGATGAGCAAGCTCCCACGCCGAGCGCCGTGAAATGGTGACCCAAACGGATGACAGCCCGGCTCCCGGGACCGTCGGCGGCGGCGCGCTACCAGGTCAGCACGAGGTCACCGCGACGTCAGCAGACCGGGCCGGGCCGGGCGGCGACGGCACGCAGCAGGTCGCGTACGAGATCGAAGTCGATCTGCGCGGCCCGGCGGAAGCGGAGGCAGCCCTTGCCCATGTCCTGGGCGGCGAGCCGGTCGGCGAACGCCTGCCGGACGTCGTCGCGCATCAGATAGAACGAGATGTACTGCTTCTGGCCGGCGAAGGCGATCTCGCCGCGGCCGTCCCGCTCGTAGGCGGGCATGCCGTACGCCATCACCTCGGTGAAGCCCGGGAGTTCGGTGCGGCACAGCTGCCGCAGCCGGGTCAGCGCCTCGCGCCGCTCCTCGGGCACCTCGGTGAGGTACGTGTCCACATCCGCCGCCCTGCTCTGCGCCATGCCCTTGAGCCTACCGATCAGCGGTCTGAACGACCTGGGCCTTCCGGGGCCGGAGTGCGGGCTCGGCCGCGGCCGGGTCGGGGACCGGCCTGGTGCCGTCCGCCTGGGCGGCGATCTTCGGCTGGTCCGGGTCGAGATAGGGGCGGCGCCAGCGGAGGAAGGGCCGTTCGATGCCGTGGAAAGTCACGGCGGAGATGGCCAGGCTGACCGGCAGCACACCGAGAACCGTCGTGAAGAACGCGTCCCACACGGGATTTCCGGTCGGCTCGATCCAGCGGTTACGGGCGAGGAATACCGTGATGACGAGAAAGTGCAGGAGATAGAGCGAGAAACTCATCTCGCCGACTTTCGCGACCGCCCGGGAAGCCAGGCAGGTCGAGGTCACCGTGGCGACGTACGTGAGAACGAGCAGCGCCCAGACGAATCCCTCGACATCGATCCAGATGAGCCGCACGGTGCGACCCTCCTGATAGGCGTGGCTGCGGTTGAACGACCAGATCGTGACGATCGCGAGTGTCGAGGCGATCAGCACTTTCACCGGTCCCTGGAACCGTTCGCGGTGATGGACGAAGAGCCAGGCGGCCAGCATTCCGAGCAGGAACTGGTCGATACGGCCGGCGAGGCTGTAGTAGAGCAGGTTGTTCGCGGCGATCTTGCCGCCGCCGGAGAGCCAGACGAGGGCGCGGATCACCGCGATCGCGGCCATCAGCTGGGCGAGGGCGGTCGGGCCGCGGCGCGTGAGGATCCTGCTGAGCAGCGGAAACAGCAGGTAGAACTGCAGCTCGACGGCGATCGCCCACCACATGTGCGAGACATTGCCGAGGTGCAGCGAGCCCGGCAGATTGCCGAGTCCGATGAGCGACTGCAGGACGGACAGCAGATCCGCGTCGGCCCGGTACGCGCCGGTTCCCATGATGATCAGGACCACATAGAGCGGGAAGATCCGCAGGACGCGATTGCCGAGAAAGCGGCCGTAGTGGATGTCCTTGCCCAGGGTGCCGATCGTGAAGATGAATCCGGAGAGCACCATGAAAAGGGCGACACCGGTGTGCCCTTCCGCGACGAGCGCGCCGAAGGGATTGTCCGCGTAGAGCCAGCCCTCGCGGTCCCTGTCGATCTCGGTGAGCATCATGTACGTGCCGTGGTAGAGGAGCACGAGCACGGCGGCGAAGGCCCGCAGGTGATCCACCGACACGAGGTACTGACGGTTACTGCTCCGCACGAATGGGTCGACCTCTCACACATCGAGTCGCGGGCACACGCGACGGAGAACGGGCGCGAAGTCACAGCGTCACCGAAGTAAAGCCATATGAACGCCAATGCTCTTTACACGCGCAAGAAATCACCCACACGCATTCAATTTCCGGAAGCCGATTGCTCCGGAGCGGTCATTCTCGGCGTACGGAGGCCCGCGACGCGGTCGCCCCAAGGGGTGTCCGTACCCCCGCGCAACGGCCGGACGGGCGAAGGGCGTTGCCCGTACGGGCGTTCCCCTCGTCGCCGCCCTGAGTGAGGGGGAGTCCGGGGTCGCTACCCCTTGCGGCCCGAACCAGTTCCCTCTGTGGTCGGCTCACTGCAGGAGCGTTCCTGCGGCCGGATTCGGCCCGGGAGACGCAGTTCGTCTCGCGCCGGTGCACGGAAGTGATCAGGAGCAGGACAGTGTTTGACCGCCTTCGCGGCTCGTCCGTTCGGCACGGCCGAGGTCAGAGGCAGCGGCGGCCTGCAGCGGGCGCGCCGGGTGAACTGGTCGGCAGGGAGGCGGAGTTGGCGCGCCTCGACGGGCTCCTGGACCGGCACCGGCTGGTGACCGTGACCGGCGCGGCCGGGGTCGGCAAGAGCCGCCTCGCCCGTGCGGCGGCGGAGCGGCGGGAGGTGGAGGTGACCCGGGCGCGCTGGTGGACCGAGGGCCCGGCCGGCGGCCCGGACGCGCTCACCGGAGTGGCCACGGCACTCGGCCTGCCCGTCGCCGCCGGATTCGACGAGGTCGCCCGAGCCCTGGACGGCGGGCCGCGGCTGCTCTTCCTCGACGACATCGACCCGGTGCGCGGCGGCTGCCTCACCCTCGTCCAGCGGCTGCTGCAGACGCTGCCCGAGCTGCGCGTCCTCACGTCGGGCCGGCAGCCGCTCGGCCTGGGCGAGGAGGAGGTGCTGCGGCTCGGCCCGCTCTCCCTCGTACCGTCCGGCGACGGCAGACCTAGTCCCGCGGCCCGGATGTTCCTGTCCCGGCTGCCGCCGCGGGCGTCGCAGCGGATCGGTACGGGCGCCGCGGGCCGGACCGTGCTCGACATCTGCGCACGCGTGCAGGGCGTGCCGCTGGCGCTGCGCCTCGCGGCCGAGCAGGTGGGCCGACGGCCGCTGGCGGAGGTGGCCACCCTGGTCGAGTCCGCGCAGTGCCGGCTCGCCGGGGACCCCGCCGGGACCTGGCGGCACCGCTCGCTGCACACCGCGCTCGGCGCGAGCTACACCCTGTGCGAGCGGGCCGACCGCATCACCTGGGCGCGGCTGAGCGTGCTCGGCGGCGACTTCGACGAGGACACCGCGGTGCGCGTGGCCGCCGGCGGGCAGTTGCGCGCGCGGGACATCCCGGCCTGCCTGGCCCGGCTCACCCTCGCCTCGGTCCTGGAGCCGGTGCGCGACCCCGGTGGCGTACGGCCCGGCCGGTACCGGATGGCGACCGCGGCGCGCGAGTTCGGCTTCGAGCGGCTGCGGGACGCGGGCGAGGCGCCCGAGGCGGTCGAGCGGCATCTGCTGTGGTGCCGGGACGCCGCCGAGTCCGCGCAGCGGCTGTGGCAGGTGGGGCTGCAGCAGCAGGCGATCGCGCTCGTACGCGCCGAGGAGGCGAATCTGCGGGCCGCGCTCGTCCGGTCGCCGCGGACGGCGGCGCAGGCCGAGACCGCGCTGCACGCCGTGGTGGCGCTCTGGTTCTGGTGGGGCGTGTGCGGGCGCACCGGGCAGGGGCGCTCGTATCTGCAACGGCTGCTGCCCCTCTTTCCGGAGGTGTCGCTGCTGCGGGCGCGGGCGCTGTGGCTGGCCGGGTGGATCGCGGTGCGGTGCGGGGAGGACGACGCGGCCGAGGCGCTGCGCGAGGCCGGTGAGGTGGCGGTGCTCGTCGGCGACGACACGACGCTTGGGCATGTCGCGGACGCGTCCGGGGTGCTCGCGGCGTTCGCGGGCGACCGGGAGCTGGCGGTCGCCTGTCTGCAGCAGGCGGTGCAGCTCATTCCGGAGGAGGTGTTCTACGGGCCTTCGGTGGCGCACAGTTGGGCGGTCCTCGCCTGCAACCAGGCGCACACCTCGATCGCCGCGGCCCGCCGTTCCGTGCGCCGCGCGGTGGCACTGCGGCGCACCCGCCACGACCGGTGGGCGCGCTGCGTGACGGGGTACGCGCTGGCCTTCGTGGACCATCTGGCGGAGCGGCCCTCCCGTGCCTGGCGGCGGGCGCGGCGTGCGCTGGCGGACGCCGAGGCGCTCGGCAACCCGCTCGGGACGGTCGTGGTCGAGCGGCTGCTCGCCGAGATCCAGCGCGTTCCGGCCTCTGCCCCGCCGCTGCCGGACCGTCGGCTCGTACCGCGGAAGCGTCCCGGCTCACCGACCCGGTACGCGGAGCTCGGCGGCGACGGCCGACTCGCGCGCGGGGGTACGCGCCCGCACTGACCCGGCCGGTCGGCCGGACAGGCCCTGGCGGTCAGCTGCCGTCGGCCGGGGGCAGGGGGTGCGTGCGGGCGATGAGGACGGCCACGTCGTCCGGGTCGCCGTGGCGGCGGAGCTGGGTGAGGAGGAGGTCGCAGGTCTCCTCGAGGGAGCGGCGTGGCTGGTCGAGCAGGTCGATGAGGGTGGCGAGGCGGGTACCGATGTCCTCTTCGCGGATCTCCACCAGGCCGTCGGTGTAGAGCAGCAGCTCGTCGCCGTCGGTGAGGGTGAACTCGGCCGCCTCGAAGGGCACTCCGCCCACGCCGAGGGGCGCGCCGGTGGGCAGGGAGAGCAGCTGCGGGCGTTCGTCCGGGCGGCACAGTACGGGCGGGAGGTGGCCGGCGGTGGCGATGCGGCACCGGCCGGTGTGCGGGTCGTACTCGGCGTACACGCAGGTGGCGAGGGTCTCGTCGAGCTCGCCCGCGATCCGGTCCAGGTGGGTGAGGACGTCCGCGGGTGCGAGGCCGAGTCCGGCCAACGTGCGGGTGGCGGTGCGGAGTTGGCCCATGGAGGCGGCGGCGTTGATACCGCTGCCCATGACGTCGCCGACGACGAGGGCGGAGCTCTCCCCGGCGAGGCGGATGACGTCGAACCAGTCGCCGCCGACCTCGCCCGCGGTGGTGGCGGGCTGGTAGCGGTACGCGATGTCGAGGCCCGGGGGTTTGACCGGCCGGTGCGGCAGCAGGTGGCGTTGCAGGGAGAGCGCGGCGTGGCTCTGCTGCTGGTAGCCGCGGGCGTTGTCGATGGCGACGGCGGCGCGGGCGGCGAGTTCCCCGGCGAGCAGCAGGTCGTCGTGGTCGAAGGACAGCGGGTTGCGGGTCCTGGCGAGGGTGAGGGCGCCGAGCACGGTGCCGCGCGCCCGCAGCGGGATCGCCATGTACGAGTGCACCCCGGCCTCTTCGAGCAGCGCCGACACGTCACGGTCGCGGCCCATCCGGGCGAGGTCCTGCTGCCTGACGTTGGCGATGAGGGTGGGGCGCCCGGAGCGTACGCACTGGGAGACAAGGCGGTTCGACTCGTACCGGGAGGTCCGCCCGGTGGGTTCGGAGGCGCGCTCGGCGAAGGTGGGGTGGGCCGCGCTGGCGACGGCGACCGCGCGGACGAGGGCGCCTCCGGTGGCGGGCGGACGGGCGGGGCTGCCGAACTTCAGGACGCTGTCGAGGAGGTCGACGGCGGCGATGTCGGCGAACTCGGGCACCAGGCAGTCGGCGAGTTCCCGGGCGGTGCGGTCGAGGTCGAGGGTGGTGCCGATGCGTTCGGTGGCGTCGGCGATCATCGCGAGGCGGCGCTGGGCGCGGGCGGCGGCGGTGGCGGCGCGGTGCTGTTCGGTGATGTCGACGACGGACACGGCAAGGCCGATCACCCGCTTCTGGCCGGGGTCCTCCAGGCGGTGCAGGGACACCGACCAGGCGTGCTCGGACTCCGGGTCGGCGGGGGTGCGGCCGACGGTGAAGGTGTCGAGGGCCGGGGTGCCGGTGGCGAGCACCTCGTGCATCGCGGACTCGACGGCCTCGCCGTTGAGGAACGGCAGCGCCTCGGAGACGGTGTGCCCGAGGTGCTCGGCGGCGGGGATGCCGTTGATGCGTTCCAGGGCCGGGTTGACCATGACGTACCGCAGATCGGTGTTCATCACGGCGAGGCCGATCGGGGACTGGCTGAACAGGCGCAGGGAGAGTGCCAGGTCCCGCTCCATGCGCTGCAGGGTGGCGCGCTCGGAGGCGAGCCCGAGGGCGTAGACGTTGCCCCGCTTGTCCTCCAGGCGCATGTTGCGGAACTCGGCGAGGCGGGTGCCGTTCTCCTTGTGTCGTACGGGGAAGACCCCCGCCCAGGGTTGGCCGCTGGACATGACCTCGGTGAAGAGGGAGAGGACCAGGTCGAGGTGTTCCTCGTCGACGAGGATCCGGGCGGCGGGACGGCCCAGGGCCTCGGCGGCGGTGTACCCGAAGAGGGTCTCGGCCTGGGGGCTCCACAGGGCGATACGGCCGTCGGAGTCGAGGACGACGGCGGCGACGCCGAGCACATCGAGGAGGCCCCCAGGTTCCAGGAGTGGGTCGGAGTCCTCCGGGTCGGGTCCGGGAGGCAGAGCGTCCGCAGCACGCATCGGTCCGCTCCCTTCTCCTGTCGACCGCCGCCTGTCGGCCTCCCGAGTCTGCCCCGAGGTCGCGTCTCCTGTCTGCCCTCCGGCGCGGCCGAAGATCTCTCCATCATCCCCATCGGGTGGGGCGGTCGCCATTCGCGTACGGAGACCGGCAGGTAAGGGGCGCGGCGGGGTGCTCGGGGTCAGGTGCTCCCGATGCGGTGCGGCCCGCCGAGCGGGGTGCGCATGAGGAGGGCGTACAGGACCGGCGAGACGACGAGGCCCACGGGCAGGGCGACGTCGATGCCGTCGAGGGCCTGGGCGATCGGGCCGGTGTACAGGGTGTTGACGCTCAGGGCGGAGGCGGTGACGCCGCCGGTCAGGGCGCAGGCACCGGCCCAGTTGACGCCGCCGCGGTACCAGAAGGGGCTCCGGCGGGACTCGTCGGTGAGGGCGGAGCCGTCGTACCGGTTGCGGCGCAGCAGGATGTCGGCGGCGTAGATCGACATGCTCGGGCCGAGCAGGACGACGGTCAGCTGGAGGATGTTGCTGACGGTGTCGAGGAAGTTGGAGACGAGGAGCGCGTACAGCGTGAGGGCCACGGCGACCGTGCCGTCGACGAGGACGCTGTACGAGCGGCGGATGCGGACGCCGACGGCCTGGAGGGCGAGACCGGCGCTGTACGCGGTGAGGGCGTTGATGGCGATGGTGCCGAGGACGAGCGCGACGAGGAAGAGGGGCGAGAACCAGCTCGGCAGGATCGATTCGAGGGCGGTCTGCGGGTCGCTCATGTCGAGCGTGGTGGCGGCCATGGCGCCGAGCGCGGAGACGAGCACCCCGGGCAGGAAGGCGCCGAGCGCGGTCCAGCCGAGGACGGCCCTGGCGGAGCTGGTGCGCGGCAGGTAGCGGGAGAAGTCGGCGCTGGTGGTGTAGGAGAGCGGCCCGGAGGCGATGAGCGTGACGCCCGCGAGCAGCACGGCCCACAGCCGGGTGCCGGTGAGCGGTGCGGCGGGGGCGTACGCGAAGTCGGTGTGCTGGACGACGGCGATGCCGACGGCGACGAACACCGCGGTCAGGGCGAGGGTGATCGGCAGGTAGAGCCTCAGGATCAGGGCGTGGCCGTAGACGCTGATGGTGAGGGTGAGGACGGCGATGACGATCACGACGGCGATCTGCACGCCGGTCGTGGCTCTGATCCCGGCCCGTTCGACGAGGGCGAAGCCCGCGGTCGCGGCGGCGGCCAGGTTGAGGGCGAAGTAGCAGACGGAGATCATCCAGCCGGTGACGGCGTTGTTCACGCGGTTGCCGCGGACGCCGTAGAGGGCGCGGGTGATGACCTCGCTCGGGGTGCCGGAGGCGGGCCCGGAGATGGCGAGGAACCCGGTGAGCAGCCAGCCGAGGTTGCCCACGACGATCACGGCGAGGGCCTGCCAGAGGTTGAGGCCCATGAGGACGAGGGCGCCGCCGACCACGAGGCTCAGATACGTCACGCCTGCCGCGGCCCACACGGCGAACAACTGGCGCGGCCGGCCGTGGCGTTCGCCCTCGGGAATGTGGTCGATGCCGTGCGCCTCGACATGGGTGGCGCGCTCCGATCCGGCCGGGTCGGCCGACTCTCGCGCGGCGGGACGCGGTTCGGGAAGTGTGGACGCCATGGCCCCTCCGGGTGCTCGTACTATCCACCTGCTTGCTTATTGGTCGAGCACTCAATAGCATCCCTCGTATGCCGTCAAGCGTTCAGCGCAAGCGAGTCAGAAAATCTCCAGCCGCCCGACGTGCGGAAATCGTCGCCGCAGCCGCCCAGGTGGCGCTGACCGAGGGCCTGGAGTGCATCACGCTCCGCCGGATCGCCGAGGATCTCGACGTACGCCCCGGGCTCATCAGCCACTACTTCCCGTCGGCCGAGGAACTGGTGGCCGAGGCCTTCGGCAGGGCCGCGGGGCGCGAGCTCGACGCGCTCCTGCCGAACGAGCGGGCCGAGGGCTCCCCCGCCCGCTACCTGGCCCGTTTCTTCGCACTCGCGACCGGCGCCGCGTACGACGACGTCTCCCGACTCTGGATCAACGCACGGCATCTGAGCCGCTACCGGCCGGCGTTGCGCGAGCGGGTCGGGGTGCAGGAGGCGGCCTGGCGCGAGCGGTTCGCCTCGGTGATCGAGGACGGCGTGCGGGACGACGGATTCCGTACCGACAGCCCGCTCCTGACGGCCATTCACATCCTGGTCGTGCTCGACGGACTCGGCGCCCAGGCCAACAGCGGCACCGTCGACCGCCCCCAGGCCGTCGCCCAGCTCGCCGTGACCACGGCCGAGCGTGAACTCGGCCTGGAGAACGGGACGTTGAGCCGTCTCGCCGACAAGCTGACCGAGGCGGACCTAGACCGTGTCCGTAACCCTCCCCCACCCTCCGGGCGGACGGCGGGACTTCACGGACACGACCCAGCCCGGGACGAGCCGCACTCCTGACCCCCCGCAGCCCTCCCCCGCACCCCCTCCTGGAGCCTTCGTGCGCACTCCCCTCGTCCTCCTCTCCGCCCGCCTGCTCGACCCGCTGACCGGCGAGCCGCTGCCGCAGACCGCGCTCGCCGTGTCCGAGGGGCGGATCGCCGCGCTCGGCGACGACCGGGAGATCCGTGCCCTCGCCGACGCCTCGACCGAGGTGATCGACCTGGGCGGAGCCGTCGTCACACCCGGCCTGGTCGACGGGCATCTGCACCCCGTCTCCGGCGCGGAGATGACGCAGGGCCTCGACCTCTCGGGCTGCGCGGGCCTCGACGACGTACGGGAGGCCCTGGCGGCTGCCGCACGCGAGCTGCGGCGCGGGGAGTGGCTGCGCGGGTGGGGGCTCGACCCGAACGCGTTCGGCGACCTGCCCGTCGAGTCGGCCGCGCTCGGGCCCGTCCTCGACGGCGTGCCCGCGCTGCTCCAGCTCTTCGACGCGCACTCGATGCTGGCGAGCCCGCGCGCCCTGGAACTCGCCGGGGTGGACGGGCCGCGGCGGTTCGACCAGGCCGCCGAGGTCGTCTGCGACGCGGCGGGCCGGCCCACCGGACTGCTCCTGGAGGACGCGGCCTGCGAGCTGGTCGAACGCGCCGCGCCGCAGCCGACCCGCGAGGAGCGCCGGGCTCAACTCGCCACCGTACTGCGGGAGATGGCCGCTTCGGGGCTGACCGGCGGGCACGCCATGGACGCGGGCGGCGACAGCCTGGCCTTCTACCGCGAGCTCGAGGCCGCCGGTGAACTGCCGCTGCGGCTGCGCGTCGCCCCGTGGTGCCAGCCGGGCGTGGACGCCGACGGGGTCCGTGCGCTCGTCGAGCAGCAGGGCGTCGGCGGTGCGCTGTGGCGGGTGGACGGCGTGAAGCTGTTCATGGACGGCACGATCGACAATGGCACGGCGTGGCTGGAGCGCCCCGACTGCCATGGCGAGTCCACGCACGCCTTCTGGCCCGACCCCGCGGCCTTCAGCCGTGTCATCGCCGAGCTGCACCGGGCCGGTGTGCCCACGGCGACCCATGCCATCGGCGACGCGGCGGTGCGGCACGTCCTCGAAGCGGTGGCCCTCGCGGGCGGCGGCCAGGACTCGGGCGTACGGCATCGGGTGGAGCACATCGAGACCGTGCCGGACGACACGCTGCGGCGCTTCGCGGAGCTCGGCGTCGTCGCGTCCATGCAGCCCACCCACTGCTGCGACTTCACGCGGGCCGACCACAGCGACAACTGGTCGCGGCGGCTCGGCGAGGAGCGGGCCGCGCGCGCCTGGCGCTGCCGCGACCTGTGGGACTCGGGGGCCACGGTCGTGCTCGGCTCGGACTGGCCGATCGCCCCCTACCCTCCGCTCCAGGTGATGGCGGGGGCCCGCCACCGCCGCCCGAGCCGCGATCTGACGCAGCCTCCGCACGGACCGGAGCAGGCCCTCACCGCGGTCGAGTCACTGCGGGCCATGACGGTCAACGCCGCGTACGCGGCGGGCGAGGAGGACCGGGCCGGGCGCCTCGCCGTCGAGCACCGCGCCGACCTGACGGTGTTCGCGGAGAGCCCGCTGACCACCGGCGCCACAGAACTGCCCGATCTGCCGGTGCTCCTGACGGTCCTCGACGGCCGACCGACCCACCGGGCGACCGCACTCTGAAGCGTGGCCCGATGTCCCCCGCCCCGCAGGGGAGTTGAGCCGGGACTGCTTGCCTCGGGCGACCGGCCGTGCACGTAGCCACCGCGGCCGCGCGGGCGGTGGAGCAGTGGAGCGACAGAGAGGACGCACCGCGCCACGCCGAGGGCGATGTCACCACTCAGGTGAATAAACACACCATTTGACTGTGCATCGGATAGATCGCTCCCTTCGGGCGGGTATCAGTGGCCGACGTCGGACGCCGTGTCCGACGTCCAGGACGCGCGTCTCCACTCCGGCGCCTCACGGCCCCGGCGGACACCCGCGCGCTCCTGGTCCTCACGAAGGGAAAGACATGGCCTCAGTCAAGATGGGTGTGGCGGGTCGGGCCGCGCTCGGCACCGTTTTCGCCGCATCCCTGGTCGCGACCACCGCCGGTACGGCGCACGCCGCCCCGGGTATGAGCTCGGCCTACGGCGCCAAGGCCTCGCTCGGTCCGATCAAGATCGCCGAGGTGGCCAAGTCCCGGTACACCGCGGGTCCCCCGGCCGCCACCCTCGCCCAGCTGTCGATTCCCACGGTCGGCACGGTCAAGGCCATCAAGACCACCGCGAACGGCAACGCCGAGAACGGCACCACCTGGTCGACCGCGAAGACGGCCGAGGTGCGGCTCAACCTCCGCCTCGCCGCCGTCACCGCCGACGCGATCGGCGCGACCTGTTACGCCAAGCCCGGCTCGCGCCCGGTGGGCAAGACCCTCATCCTGAACGGCGCCGCCAAGACCCGGCTCGGCGTGGGCAACGTGAAGTTCCCCGTCAACCCGGCGCCCAACACCAAGCTGACGCTGCCCGCGGGTCTTGGCTCGGTGACCCTCAACGAGCAGATCAGGAAGCCCGACGGCTCCCTCACCGTCAACGCCGTGCACGTGAAGGTGGCGCCCAAGTCTCCGCTCAAGGGCGACATCGTCCTCGCGTCGGCCACCTGCAAGCCGGGCAAGGCGGAGAAGAAGGGCGCGATCACCCCCTACGCGGTCGACAAGTACGGTGACCGCGTCGGCGGCGTCGCCTTCGAGCTCAAGAAGTACAAGCAGCGCGCCCTCGCCCCCTCGTGCACGGGCAACTCCATGGGCTACTGCACGTTCCCGAACCTGCCGGCCGGCAGGTACGCGGTCTGCGTGACCGACGTCCCGGACGGCTACAAGATGCCCAAGCCCCGCTGCAAGGGCAACATCGTCATCGACGGCAACCACCGCTACGTGCGCTTCGTGATCCCGGAGGAGAAGGGCAAGGGCAAGCAGGACTGACGTCCTCTCCCTGAACGGGGCGGGCGGGGCGGCTGATGAGCCGCCCCGCCCGCCCTTTCCGTCGTCCGATCAGTCCTGGTGCTCTGCGGACGGCCGCGCGGTCACTCGTCGAGCGCCGCCTCCAGTTCCTGTGGCGTCGGCGGCTGTTCGGCCGTCGGGTCCTCGGCGATGCCGAACGAGCCGAAGCCCTGGGCGATCAGGACGTCGTCCGAGTAGACGCCGTGGCGCTTGCCCGTGCCCGGCTTGGTGCCCCAGACGTACACCCGGTCCCCGACCTTCAGCAGCTTGAACAGCCGCTTCGCGTGGGCCGCGTACATGTTGACGCAGCCGTGCGAGCCGGACTTGAACAGGTCGGAGTAGGTGCCGTGGAAGGCCTGGCCGCCGTTGAAGAACTGCGAGTGCGGCATGGGGGCGTTGTTGTAGATCGTCGAGAAGTGCCGGGCGCGCTTCAGGTAGATCTTGTGCCAGCCGCGCCGTGTCTCGTACCCGTCCTTGCCGCTGCGGATCGGGACGGGCGCGAAGACGATCTTCCGGCCCGTCTGCACCCACATGATCTGCCGGTTCAGGTCCACGCACGTCACGCGGTACTTGCGGACCGGGCACTTTCCCTGGGCGTTGGGGTTCTTCCTGACCTCGTAGACCAGGACCAGGCGGTACGTCCTGAGGTCGGCCTTGCCGTCGGCGGGCTTGATGCCGAGGAACCGCTGGGCCCTGCGGATGACGATGCAGTCCCGGGTGCTCTGGACGCCGTCCTGCGGCAGCCCGAACTTCTTCTCCAGCTGCCACTGGTAGGCGCCGGACCCGGAGGTGCAGGGCTTCTCCGGGGCACTTCCGGACGGGCCCTCCTGGGCCAGGGCCGGCGATGAGGCCAGTAGTTGACCGGCCAGGGCCGTGGAGCAGGCCAGCCCTGTGGCGAAAGACAGTCGCGACTGCACGACGCGCACCGCCCTTTCTCCCTCGGGGAGGGAATGGGAGTTGTGACTCTGCATCGGTTCTAAGCGGGCCGGTCGGCGCCCGCCGGGCAACTGCTCCGCATGGCCGAGCGGATCGGACCCGGGTTCACCTGTGTCGCTGCGCGGGTTCGGGCGCTTTCCGTGGTGGCGTGTGGCGTCCGTCGCAGAGTCCTGGTGGCCGGGGTGCGGTGATCGTCGAGGTGGCATGCTCGGTCCTGCCTGCCCGTACGCAACCGCTGGGGGGCTCAACCACCGCTGTCCGCAAAGGAGATGGGGGACGCCACGATGGCCGACCACGATCTGTCCGGGTTCGCGCGCGACTCGTTCACGTACCGCGGTGTCACCCATGAGGTGTTGCGGCGCGGCAGCGGGCCCGCCGTCGTCGTCATCGCGGAGATCCCCGGTATTACGCCGAAGGTGCTCGCGTTCGCGGAGCGCGTGGCCGCGATCGGCTGCACGGCGGTGCTGCCCGTACTGTTCGGCCGGCCGGGACGCGATCCGAACCCGAGCGCGCACGGCAGGCTGAAGTCCCAGGCGTACATGGCGTCGAGCATCCTGCGGGTCTGCGTGAGCCGGGAGTTCACCGCCTTCGCGATCGGCCGCAGCTCCCCGGTGGTGGACTGGCTGCGGGGTCTCGCCGCGTACGAGCACGAGCGGTGCGGCGGGCCCGGCGTGGGCGCCGTCGGGATGTGCTTCACGGGCGGGTTCGCGCTCGCGATGGCCGCCGACGAGCGGATGCTGGCACCGGTCCTCTCGCAGCCCTCGCTCCCGATGCCCGTGACCGGGCGGCGCGGCGCGGGCATCGACATCTCCCCCGCGGACCTCGCCAAGGTCAAGGACCGCTTTGCGCGCGACGGACTCACGGTGCACGGCCTGCGGTTCCGCAGCGACCGGCTCGTGCCGGACGAGCGCTTCGCGTTCCTCCGCCGCGAGCTGGGCGACGCGTTCGTGGCCGTCGAACTGGACGACGCCGACGCCAACCCGGACGGCCTGCGGGACCCGCACTCCGTGCTCACGGAGCACCTGATCGACGAGCCGGGGCAGGCGACGCGGGCGGCCCTCGACGGCGTGCTCGACCTGTTCCGTAAGCGGCTGTTGCCCGGGGAGCCCCGGACGGGCCCTCACCGGTAGGGGTGCCCGCGTACGGCTGCTTAACGTGAGGGCATGGACGAGCCGAGCGACGGACCCAGCGGCGCGCAGCGCACCCCTCCTCCGCACGGAGCGCACGGGCGGGTGCCCTCGGGCCGGGAGCGGTGGCGGGCGTTCAAGGAGTCACCGTTCCTGCCCGCGACCGTCCTCGTCCTCATCCTCGCGGCGGCCGCCGGACTGTTCGCGGGCAGCTACACGTACTCGATGGCCGACCCGACGCCCCGGCACGTACCCGCCGCCGTCGTGGGTGCGCACGAATCGGCGCGCGGGCGGGCGTTCGTGGACGGCATGGAGCGGGCCCTGGACGCGACGCTCGCCCTGACCTCGTACGACACGTATGCCGAGGCGAAGGAGTCGGTGGACGAGCAGCGGGCGTTCGCGATCCTGGACGTGCACGGGCGGGAGCGGGTGACGCTCTCGGTGTCCGGGGCGTCGGGCGCCTCGGTGGCCCAACTGCTCGCGGAGGCGGGCGAGTCGGTGGGCCAAGAGCTCCGGCTTCCGGTGACGGTGCGGGACGTCAACCCGATGCAGCCGGGAGATCCGCGGGGCCTGGCGATCTTCTACGTCTCCCTCGCGGCCGTGATCATCGGCTTCGTCGGCGCGATCCAGCTGTCGGTGCACGCGCGGAGCCTCAATCCGCTGGAGCGCATCGGCTTCACGGTGGCGTACGCGCTGCTCGGCGGGTTCGCGATCGCGGCGGTGGTGGACTGGTGGCTGGGGGCGGTCGACCTGCCGTTCGTGGCGTCGTGGCTGATCCTCGCGCTGACGATGTTCGCCTCGGGGATGGTGTTCACCATGTTCAACACCCTCTTCGGGCGCTGGGCGATGCTGCCCACCTGGGGGTTGATGGTGCTTCTCGGCAATCCGTCCTCGGGCGGCGCGGTGTCCTGGCCGCTGCTTCCCTCGCCGCTCGGGCACATCGGCCAATGGCTGCCGCCGGGCGCGTCGGTGAACGCGCAGCACACGGCGGTGTACTTCGGCGGGCATCAGCATGTGTTCCCGTTTCTGGTGCTCGCCGGGTGGGCGCTGGTGTCGAGCGGGGTGTTCTGGTTCTGGCGGCACCGGCATCCCGGCGGGCGTCCGGTGGGGACCGCGCGTGCGGGTGATTGACGTCCGGGGCGGGGAGCGGTCGGCTGGTCCGTGTCCATGAAGTCCCGCCTTGCTGAGGCTTGTTGAGACTCGCTCAGGATCGCTCAGGTCCGCTCAGGCCCGCCCGGCGAGCAGGTCCATGCCGAGGGGCGTGAGCGTGTGGCGTACGCGATGGCGTTCTCTGGTGCTGCTGATCAGGCCCGCGTGGCGCAGCACGGCGGCGTGTTCGCTGGCCGACGAGAGCGAGACTCCGGCGAACTGCGCCAACTCACTGGTGGTGCACGGCTCCTGGAGCGTCTGCAGGACGGCCGCCCGGGTGTGGCCGAGCAGCGGGGCCAACCTGCGGCAGGGCGTGAGCTGTTGCTGCTGCCGCGGCGCCCTGGCCGGGTAGACGAGCACGGGCAGCAGCGTCTCGTTGAGCAGCGCGACCGGGGTACGGCGGCAGAAGTACGAGGGTACGAGGAGGAGTCCGCGGCCCTCCAGGTGCACGTCACGGTCCACCGGGTAGTCGGCGCAGAGCACAGGCGGCTGCCAGCTCAGCATCGGGGCGAACGTGCGCAGCATCGCGTGCGTGTCGCCGCGGCTGTGCGTCCCCGACCGGTGCAGCCGGTCGCGCTCGACGCGGGCCGCGATGTCCGGCCAGGCGGGGCCGAGCACGGAGGCGTGGTACTGGCGCAGCGCACCGCCGAACCGCCGCAGCGTGCCGGTCTCGCCGTCGGCCAGTGAACGGGCCCAGGACGGAAGGGCGTTGGCGTCCGCCAGCATCCCGACCTCGGCGCGCAACTGACGGCGCGGAGTGCTCAGTACGGCGTCGATGCCCTCCTCCAGGCCTCCGGCCGCCGCCGCGGGCGTGAGGAAGTCCGGGAAGTAGCCCCGCTTCGGCATCAGCGGGGCCAGGATCCGCTGGGCGGACCGGCCGCGGCGGCAGGCTCTGCGCCGCCAGGCGTCGAGCAGCGGTTCCGGCCGCGGCTCGTGGAGCTGTTGCATGCTCAGGACGGTCTCCCACAATGGGTCGGGCCCGTCCGCGATCCTGGTGCGCGCCAGGTCACCGGCGCTGAAGTGCATTCGCAGCACGACTTCCCCCGAAGTCCCCCGAAGGTACTCAAGCGGCCCTCCCCCGCCCCGGTCCTGCCGACCGGGAGAATGACCGTTCTCTTTCGCGACTGTAGTGCTTGAGAACCGCGGTTCTCAAGGTGTTGAACGGGGCGCGAGGGGCGGTACCGGCGCATTCGGGCCACGCCGGGAAGCGCCCGCACGCCCTGCGCCGACCGCTCCGTACGCCCTGCGCCGACCGCTCCGTACGCCCTGAGCCGTTCGCCCCGTACGCCCTGCGCCGTCCCGCCCGTACCCCATGGACAGGGCAGTTCCGGACAGGTGAGAATGATGGTTCTCACGCCGCTTCGGGGCGTGCAACCCGCGTTCCGGAAGGACTCGGCAGCTCATGGATGGCCTCGTGGATGGTGGACCGCGCGACCAGGTCGTGGCGGTGGCCGACGACCTCTTCTTCACGCACGGCGTGCACGCGGTGACGATGCAGCGGATACGGTCCGAGGCCGGGGTGCCGCTGAAGAAGCTCTACGGCATGTTCCCGTCCAAGGACGTGCTGCTCGCCGCGAGCCTGGAGCGGCGCGACCGGATCGCGCGCTCCGCCATCGCCGAGCGCGCCGAGAAGTGCGACGACCCGGTCGAGCGGGCGCTGGCCGTCTTCGACTTCCTGGACGAATGGTTCCGCCAACCCGGCTTCCACGGCTGTGTGTTCGCGGGCGCGTTCGGCGAAGGGAGCGCCGCCGCCCCCGTCGTGGTGAGCGCGGTGCGGGCGCACAAGCAGGGCCTGCGCGAGCTCGTGACCGCTCTCGTGGCCGGCACCGGCGTGCGGGACGCGGACGCGGTGGGCGCGCAGTTGGCCGTGCTGGTCGACGGCGCGATGGCGGTGGCCACTTTCACCGGTGACACGGACGCCGCACGGCACGCCCGGCAGGCGGCACGGGCCGTCCTGGACACGGCGCTGCGCGGCTGACCGGGCGTACGAGGTGCTCAGCCCGCTGCCGCCCGAGCCCCGGACGCGGCGGCTCGCACTCCCCCGTCCGGCCTGCCGCCTCCCGGCACGGCCCCCCAGCCGTACCGGGGGCGGCCACCGGCCCCCGACCGGTCGTGCGCACCTCTCGACGCCCGTCCGGCGGGCTTGTCCCTCGCGCCCGGAGCGGAGCGGTCGGATGCCCTTCGGGCGTGTGCCGCGTTCGCCATGAGTCCCCCGAATCATGTTGCTGCACGCTGCTTGAGGTCGCACGGTTCTTGCGGGCCCGAGTGTCCCGGCGGGGGCGGCCGGAGCGCCAGGTGTTTCGGACGAGCCCGAAAGGGCTGGCGGGCAGGGGTGGTTGGGGTTCGTTGGGGGCGTTGGGGGTCGTTGAGGTCGCTGGGATTCATCGGGGTTCGTCGGGGGTTCGTCGGGGGTTCGTCACGACAGGCGAGCCGTGGTTCGCGTACGACCGAGCGGCGTTGGCGTACAACTGCCGCATGTCCACGTACTGCAGCAGTCACCGTCCCGGAGGGGAGTCGCCGGGCTCCGTCGCCGCGCGGCTCACCGGGTGTTCCGTGGCGGGTGAGCGGCCGTTGTCGTCGGCACTGACCGAAGTCGCCCTGGACGGCGGGGAGTCGGTGATCGTGAAGCGGGCCGCGGGCCCGGGGGCGGTGGCGGCCGAGGCGGCGGGGCTGCGGTGGCTGGCCGAGTCCGGGAGCGTGCGGGTGCCGGCGGTGCACGGGGACGACGCGATCTGGCTGGTGCTCGACCGGGTGCCGTCGGGGCGGGCGAGCGTGGCGGGCGCAGTCCGGTTCGGGTGCGCTTTGGCCGCACTGCACGCCGCGGGCGCGGACGCGTTCGGTGCGCCGCCGCCGGGCGGGCCCGTGGACGCGGCCATCGGTCTGGCGCCGATGCGGAACGTCCCGGGCGCCAACTGGCCCGGCTGGTACGCGGAGCAGCGCGTGCTGCCGTACCTGCGGAGTGCCGTCGACTCCGGCACGGTGCAGGCCGACGAGGCGCGTGTGGTGGAGCAGGTGTGCGCGCGACTGCCCGAACTCGCGGGCCCGGCCGAGCCGGTGGCCCGCCTGCACGGCGACCTGTGGAGCGGCAACGTCCTGTGGGACACGGACGGTGAGGCCTGGCTGATCGACCCGGCCGCGCACGGCGGCCACCGCGAGACCGACCTGGCGATGCTGCACCTCTTCGGCTGCCCGCACCTCGACCGCATCCTCGACGGCTACGAGGAGGAGGCGCCGCTCGCCGACGGGTGGCGGGACCGGATCGGGCTGCATCAGCTGTTCCCGCTCCTGGTGCATACGGTGCTGTTCGGGCGGTCGTACGCGGAACAGGCGCTGCGGGCGGCCGAGTCGACGCTCGGCCGCCGCTGAGACGCATCGCCGCACGGGCCGGTGCCGCACGGGCCGGTGCCGCACGGACCGGTACCGTCGGCCGGGCCCGCGCGCCGTGCTGGGACCGCAACTCCCTTGCCCGGTACGGACTGTCAGTGGTGGCCCGTACGATCGCGAAGCATGAACGACGACGTGCGCAACATCGTGCTCGGGGTGATCGCCACCGGGGTCGCCACGGCCCTCGGGTGGTTCGCCCGTACGTACCTGTGGCGCCGCAGGCTGCGGCGCAAACAGCGCTTCTTCGGGCTGCCCGAGAACTCCGAGTGCCTCCTCGTCGTCAACGAGTCGGCGGGCAGCGGGGGTTGGACGGTCGCGCGGCGGGACGTGTTCGCGCTGCTCGAGCTGTACGCGCTGATCAAGGACTGCGGGGCGAAGGCGCAGATCGTCGCGCACGACGCGATGCGGCAGGGCTTCGGGGAGCACACGGAGTTCTGCATCGGCGGCCCCGTCTCCAACCAGCGGATGGCCGCGCATCTGCGCACGCTGCTCCCCGGCGTCGAGGTCGACACGGAGGCGGACCGCGGCCCCGACCGCGGTGCGATACGGGTGGGCGGCCGTCCCTACCGCTGGGAGCGCGGCGCCAGCGAGTACGTCCTGCTTGCCCGGCTCACCGGCGGCCGGTCCGCCCCGGACGCCCGCCCCGTCTTCCTCGCCTCCGGGCAGCACTCCAACACCAACCACGCGGCGGTGCGCTATCTCGCCCGCAACCACGGGAGCCTGATCCGCAAGTACGGCACCGGTCCGTTCTGCCTGATGCTGAAGGTCGTCAACCCCGAGGCGTACGGGCCGGACGTCGTCGAGCTGGCCGCCGACGTCACCGAGGCCGCACTGCGCCCCGCGCCTGCCCCGGCCCCGGCCGCCGATGCCGGGTGACGCAGGGCCGGGTGACGCAGGGCCGGGTGCGGTCGGCCGCGCCGTATCCTCCACTGCGGGGCCGACAGGTGAACGTAGGGACGATGCGGTGACGAGCAGTGCGGGTGGTACGGAGCGGATGTCGTTGAGCGCCCAGGCGCGCGAGGCGGTCCGTGACCGCATCGTCGACCGGCGGTACGCGCTGGGTTCACGGCTCGTCGAGCGGGAGATCGCCGAAGAGCTGCAGATGTCCCGCGTGCCCGTCCGGGAGGCGCTGCGCGCGCTCGTCGCCGAGGGCCTGCTCGAACTGCTGCCGCACAGCGGAGTGCGGGTGCGGCGCCTGGAGCGCGGCGACGTCCAGCACCTGTACGAGGTGTGGGAGCCCCTCGCCGTACAGGCCTCGCGGCTCGCGGCGCGGCGGGTGGCCGAGCACGCGCCCGGCGAGGCGGCCGGTCTCGCGCGGCTGCGCAGCACCCTCGAACACGCGGACACCGCCTCGCGGTCCGACGACGGGGCGCGTGAGGTGGCCGCGCACACCGCGTTCCACGAGGGCATCGTCGCCCTGGCCGGCAATCCGCTGCTCGAGCGGATGATGGAACAGCTGAGCTGGCAGCTGCAGTTGCTCTTCGGGATGCGCGCCGAACCGGACCACATGCGGGCCCAGCACCACCTGATCTTCCGGCACATCGCGGCGGGCGACGAGGAGACGGCGGCGGCGAGCACGCTCCTGCACGTACGGGACAGCCGGGCCGTGGCGCTGCGGTCGCTGTTCGAGGACGAGTCCTGAGCCCAGCGGTATACCAGGACCCCTGAACCTCTCGGATCTTTCCGACAATCCACGCACAGCAACGCCTAATCGCTGGACGACTCCTTGCGGAGCGGCCGGGCTCGGTATACAAAATGGCGGACGCGGTCCCTCCGCTCCCGTCGTACGCCGATACGTCCGTACGACCGCCCGCTCACCCGTCCTGGAGCCACCCATGTGCGTCGAGAACACCCCGCCCCCCTCGTCCCGGCTGACCCGGCGCGGCATCCTCGCGGGTGCCGCGGCGCTCGCCGGCACCACGGCCGCGCTGGCCGCCGCCGGGCCCGCCACCGCGGCTGCCGCCGACCGTCCGGGGCGCGCACCCGGCACCGGCCGCGGCACGACGGGTGACCTGGTCGTCGAGGGCGGCACGCTGCTCGACCCGGCGACCGGAGAGGTCACCGAGGACGCGGTGGTCGTCATCGTCGACGGTGTGGTGCGGGCCGCCGGTGCGCGCAGCCGTACGCACGTCCCCGACGGGATCGAGACGCTCGACGCGCACGGCCGCTGGATCCTGCCCGGGCTCGTCGACGCGCACATCCACCTGAACACCGCGAAGGAGGCGCGCGAGGCCGTCCTCAAGGGCGCCACCAGCGCGCGCAGCGGTTCGACCAACTTCTACCAGGACGTCGCCGTACGGGAGTTGGCGCGGCAGGCGCCGCAGCTGGCGCCGCGGCTGCGGGCCGCCGGTGTCTTCGTCTCGCCCGACCTGGGCGACACGATCCTCGCCGACCCCGACCTCACCCCGCTGGCCAGGCTGAAGGACGGCGTCCGCTCCCCCGAGGCGCTGCGCCGCGTCGTGGAGGTCAACCTGGCCCGCGGCGCCGACGTGATCAAGACCCGTGTCAACGAGCGCGCCGGACTGCCGGAACAGGACCCGATGGCCCAGGTGTACGACCGCGAGCAGCTGTCGGCCGTGGTCGCGGCGGCGCGGCGCGGCGGCAAGGGCGTGCTGTGCCACAGCTACAGCGAGAAGGGCTGCCACGACGCGGTGATGGCGGGTGTGCGGTCCATCGAGCACGGCGCGTACATCGGCGAGCGCACCCTGCACGAGATGAAGCGCCGGGGCACCTGCTTCACGCCGACCCTGACCGCGATGGCGGGCATGGTCGACTCCCCCGACCCGATCCTCGCCGAGCGTGGCCGCACGTTCCTGGCGGACGCCAAGAAGAGGGCGCTCGCCGCGCACGAGCTGGGTGTGCCGCTCGCCGCGGGCACCGACTCCTCCGGTGGCGAGGTCGACCCGATCGGCCGCGAGGTGGAGCTGATGCGTGCGGCCGGGCTGCCCGCGCTCGACGCGATCCGCACCGCCACCACCGGTGCCGCGAAGCTCCTCGGCCTGGAGGGCAAGGCCGGCCGCCTCGCGCGTGGCTACGCCGGTGACGTGGTGCTCGTGGACGGCGACCCGCTGGCCGACGTGACGGTCCTCAAGTCGCCGAAGCGCGTGGTCCGTTCGGGCGTCGCGCTCTGACCTCTCCTCCCGTACGGCTGCACGCCCGTGCAGCCCTGCGTCGCGTACATGTCCTCGCCCGATCCCGAAGGAGAACCCCATGACGCCTCTGTCCCGTCGCGGCATGATCGTCGGCGCCGCCGCCATGGCCGGTACCGCCACCGCGCTGTCGTCCGGCGCTTCCACGTCCGCCGCTCCCCGGGAGCGGCACGACGACCGCCCGAGCCGGGCCGTGGTGTTCCGCGACGTGCGCCCGTTCGGTGCGGCCGAAGCGGTGGACCTGACCGTCGTCGACGGCCGGATCGTCGAAGGACCGGCCCCGCGCGGCGCGCGTGTCGTCGACGGGGGCGGGCGGGTCGCCCTGCCGTCCCTGGTGGACGCGCATATCCACCCGGACAAGACGTCGTGGGGCGGCGACTGGGTCTCGCGCAAGCCGGCGAGCAGCATCGCCGAGTACTGCGAGCAGGACGTCGAGCTGTTCAAGAGCCAGAAGCGCCCGGTGGGCGAGCGTGCGTACGGCCTGATGGCGCACGCCGTGACCCGTGGCACCCGCGCCATGCGCGCCCATGTGGACGTGGCGCCCGCGTACGACCTGGCCGGTGTGGAGGGTGTGGCCGACGCCCGCGGGAAGCTGAAGCACGCGCTCGACGTGCAGATCGTGGCGTTCCCGCAGCACGGTGTGGTGCGTACGCCCGGTACGGCGGAGCTGCTTGAGGAGGCGGCGCGCGGCGGACAGATCGACTTCGTCGGCGGCATCGACCCGATCAGCTTCGACCACGCGATGGACGAGCAGCTCGACCTGGTCTTCGGTCTCGCGGACCGGCACGGCGTGGGCGTCGACATCCACTTGCACGACCGGGACGAGAAGGGGCTTGAGGTGATGCGGGCGATCATCGAGCGGACCCGGGCGCTGTCCCTGCGCGGCAAGGTGACGGTCAGTCATGTCTTCTGCCTGCCGGGCCTGTCCGACGCCGAACTCGGCACGATGGCAGCGGACTTGAGCGATCTGGACATCTCCCTGACGACGGTCGCCCCGAACGAGTCGCTCGTCCTGCCCGTCGGCAAGCTGCAGGAGCACGGCGTGCGCGTCGGCCTCGGCTCGGACGGGGTGCGGGACTCGTGGAGCCCGTTCGGCAACGCCGACATGCTGCACCGCGCGCACATCCTCGGCTGGGTCACCGACGTCCGCCTGGACGACGAGCTGAACCATGTGTACGACGTGGCCGCGCACGGCGGCTCGGACGTCATGAGGCTTGACCGCGCCGACCTGAAGCCCGGTGCGCCCGCGGACTTCGTCCTCGTCAAGGGCGAGGGCGCGCCGCAGGTCGTGGTGGACATGCCGCAGCGCGACCTGGTCGTGCACGGCGGCCGGGTCGTGGCGCGCGACGGCGAGCTGGTCTGAGCCGAAGGAGCCGAAGGCCCTGAGGCGCCGGGCGGGCTGAGCTTCTCGGCCCGCCCGGCGCCGCTTTGCGATGCCGTACGATCGCTGGCTTCGAGGGCGGCGGTGAGAGGTTCGGGGACGTGCAAGGCAGGCTGGGCCGGGGCTTCGGGTGGCTGTGGGCGGCGTACGGGGCCAGCACGTTCGGGACGTGGCTGGCCTTCGACGCGTTCCCGCTGATCGCCGTGACGGTGCTCGACGCGGGGCCGACGCAGGTGTCGCTGCTCGCCTCCGCCGGTCTGCTCGTCGGGGCCGTGGTGGCGTTGCCGCTCGGGCCGTGGGTGGATCTGCGGCGCAAGCGTCCCGTGATGATCGCCATGGATCTCGTACGGTGTGCGGCGCTGTTGAGCATCCCCGCCGCGTATGTCCTCGGCGGGCTCGGTTTCGGGCAGTTGCTGCTGGTGTCGGTGGTGGTCGCGGCGGCGGACATCACGTTCACGGCGGCGGCCGGTGCCTGCCTCAAGTCGCTGGTGGAGCGGGACCAGCTCCTGGTGGCCAACAGCCGGTTCGAGTCGACCACCTGGACGGCGACGGTGCTCGCGCCGCCGCTCGGCGGCGCCCTCGTCGGGATGGCCGGGCCCGTGGTGACCGTGGCCGCCAACGCTGTCAGCCATCTCCTCTCGGCGGTCGGGGTCCGGGCCATCGGCGGCGACGAACCGCACCCGGCGGGGACCGGCGCTCCGGCACGGCTGCGGCGCGGCGACCTGCTCGACGGCTGGCGCACGATCCTCGGCAGTCCGGCACTGCGCCCGCTGTTCTTCAACACCGCCCTGGTCAACGGTCTGATCATGGCCATGCACCCGCCGCTCGCCGTACTCCTGCTCGGCCCGCTCGGCTTCGCCCCCTGGCAGTACGCGCTCGCCTTCGCGCTGCCCTGCGTAGGCGGTCTCGTCGGCTCGCGCCTGGCCCGGCCGCTCGTCGCGCGCTTCGGCCGGCACCGCGTCCTGCGTACGGCGGGGACGCTGCGCGCCTGCTGGTCGATCGGCCTGGCGTTCGTGGGCCCCGGCACCGGCGGGCTAGGCCCTGTCTTCAATCTCCCGTCGTCGCCCGAAGGGCGGCCCCGCGGCGTCAGGTGCGTGCTCTCGGCGTGCCGGGCGCAGGCCCTCGTAGCGGAGCTACTTGGGTCTTCGCCCGGTGCGGCGAGAGTGCGTGCATGGCGTCGCGGGGCAGACGGGAGATTGAAGACAGGGCCTAGTCCTCGTCCTGGCCGTCGAGCTGGGCCTGATCACCTGCGCGGCCGTGTTCACCCCGGTCCAGGCCACCCACCGACTGGAGCACACGCCCGACGACCGCGTGGCGCGCACCCTGTCGGCCTGGTCGATCTCCGTGAAGGTCACGACGGCCGCGCTCACCGCACTCTGGGGCCTGATCGCCGCGCTGACCGGCACCCGCACAGCCCTCGCCCTGGCCGGACTCCTCCTCCTGGCCACACCGCTGCTGCTGCCCCGCTCCGGGGGAACAACCCGGCCGCGCCCTACCCCCCGTACCAGACCGTCGTCGCGTTGCAGAACTCGCGGATGCCCTCCCCCGCCAACTCCCTGCCGTATCCGGAGCGTTTGGCGCCGCCGAAGGGGAGGCCGGGATGGGAGGCCGTCATGCCGTTGAGGAAGACGCCGCCCGCCTGGATGTCCCGTACGCAGCGGGCGATGTCGTCCTCGTCGCGGGTCCAGACGTTGGAGCTCAGGCCGAACGGGGTGTCGTTGGCGAGGGCGACGGCCTCGTCGAGGCTCTCCACGCGGTAGAGGGTGGCGACCGGGCCGAAGGCCTCCTCGCGGTGGATGCGCATCTCCTCGGTGATGTCGGTGAGGACGGTGGGGGTGTAGAACCAGCCGCGGTCCTGCTGGTCGGGGCGGCTGCCGCCGCACAGCACGGTGGCGCCCTTGGCGACCGCGTCGTCGACGAGCTCCTCCAGGTCCTTGCGGCCCTGCTCGGAGGAGAGCGGGCCGACGTCGGTGTCCTCGGACATCGGGTCGCCGACGGTCAACTCCCGCATTCCGGCGACGAATCGGTCCCGGAAGGCGTCGTGGACGTCGGCGTGCACGATGAACCGCTTCGCGGCGATGCAGGACTGGCCGTTGTTCTGCACGCGCGCGGTGACCGCCGTCTTCGCCGCCTTGTCGACGTCCGCGCTGGGGAGCACCACGTACGGGTCGCTGCCGCCCAGTTCGAGGACGGTCTTCTTCACCTCGTCACCGGCGACCGAGGCGACGGCACGGCCCGCGGGTTCGCTGCCGGTCAGGGTCGCGGCGGCCACGCGTGCGTCGCGCAGGATGCCCTCGACGGCGCCCGAGCCGACCAGGAGCGTCTGGAAGCAGCCCTCGGGATATCCGGCTCGCCGGAAGAGTTCCTCCAGGTAGAGGGCGGTCTGCGGGACGTTCGACGCGTGCTTGAGCAGTCCGACGTTGCCCGCCATCAGGGCCGGGGCGGCGAACCGTACGACCTGCCACAGCGGGAAGTTCCACGGCATCACGGCGAGGACGGGGCCGATGGGGCGGTAGCGGACGACGGCGCGGACGGCGCCCGAGTCCTCGACGTCCCGTGTCTCCGGCTTCTCGTCCGCGAGCAGCGACTCGGCGTTGGCCGCGTACCAGCGCATCGCCTTCACGCACTTCGCGGCCTCCGCGCGGGCCGCCTTGAGGGGTTTGCCCATCTCCAGGGTCATGGTGCGGGCCACGTCCTCCGCGTCCGCCTCCAGGAGGTCCGCCGCGCGCTCCAGGAGCGCCTTCCGGTCGGCGAAGGAGGTGAGGCGGTGCTCGCGGTACGCGGCTTCGGCCGTGGCGAGCCGTCGCTCCACCTCCTCGGGGGTGAGCGCCTCGAACGTCCGGTGCGTCTCGCCCGTGGCGGGGTTGACGGTGGCGATGGGCATGAAGTTCCTCCTGCTCGCGTTCCGGCTCGGCTCGTCCCTCCCCTCGACCCTCGCCCGCCCGGGCCGCAGACGCAACGCCGTACGGTACGGGCCTGGTCAGGGGGCGTGGGAGCGGTGGCCGGTCTTGTACGGTGCCGGGATAATGCGGTGGCCCGTACGGCGGGGGACGGTCACTGCCTTGCCCGGCGTGACGGATGAGGCCTCAGCCCCCTCCACGGACGTACGACGACCCCAACTCGGCGTTCGAACCACGGGCCTCCTCCCACACAACATCCCTGCTGGGGACGGTTTCTGACGGGAACTCACTCTTGTTGTCCAGACCACCTTCCCGCATTCTGGTGGACCCCGAAGGGAAGGCGGCACCGCCGATGAAGGTCCGATGAGCGTCGAGGATTTCTCCGGCCGCAAGGGCGCCGCCCTGGTCGCGGGCGGCACCGGCGGGATCGGCGCGGCGATCGTGCGTACGTTGGCGCGGCGCGGCAGCGAGGTGGTGTTCACGTACCGCAGCAGCGAGGTCGCCGCGCACCGGCTGGTCTCCGAACTGGCCGCCGAAGGGCTCCATGTGCGCGCACTGCGGGCGGACTTGGCGGACGAGGCGGCGGCCGCGGGGGCGGTCGACGAGGCGGCGGGCGGGCACGACGGACTGCACACCGTGGTGTACGCGGCCGGACCGCACGTGCCGATGGTGCACCTCAGCCAGGTCCCGCCCGCCCGCTACCGGGAGCAACTGCACGCGGACGCCGCGGCGTTCTACCAGCTGGTCCACCCCGCGCTGCCCGCCCTGCGCGCGAGCAGCGGCACTCTGGTCGCGGTCACGACGGCCGCCACCAGCCGATTCCCCGTCCGCGACGGGCTCTCCACGGGGACCAAGGGTGCGGTGGAGGCGGTCGCGCGGGCGCTCGCGGCGGAGGAGGGGCGTTACGGGGTGCGGGTCAACTGCGTCGGCCCGGGGATGCTCACCGACGGGATCGCGGCCCGGCTCATCGACAGCGGCGAACTGGACGAGGAGGCCCTTGCGGTGACGCGGCGCAACATCCCGTTGCGCCGCTTCGGCCGCGCGCAGGACATCGCCGAGGCGGTGGCGTTCCTCGCCTCGGACCGGGCCGGGTTCATCACGGGGCAGACCTTGGCCGTGGACGGCGGGTACAGCGTGTGAGACCACACGGGCCGGCCTTGGGCCGGTCTCCACTCCCCTACGCCCGCCCGACGGGGATGTGCATCATGCATACTCCATGTACGATCCATGCCGTATGGATGATGCACGGCCCGTGGTAGACATGGCGCCGGGGAGCGACCGTCACGCTTCCCGGACGGCAACAAGGAGACCGACCCCATGGACAACGCCGACGCCACACGCCAGGTGGAGTACGAGCAGATGCTGCTCGGCCGCTATCTGCACCTGCACAAGTCGAAGGGCCGCAGCAAGGGCAGCACCCTCGACCGCAGCGCGTACATCCTGTTGAGCCGGATCCGGATGCAGGGGCCGATGTCCATCGGGCAGCTCTGCGACGCCTTCGGGCTCGACGCGTCCACCCTCAACCGGCAGACGGCGGCGGCCATGCGGTCAGGACTTGTCGAGCGCATCCCTGACCCCGAGGGCGGGATGGCCCGCAAGTTCCGCATCACGGCCGAGGGAGAGCAGCGGCTCGACGCGGAGCGCGAGGGCATCGTCGAGAGCCTGGAGGCGATCATGGCCGACTGGGCGGAGGAGGACGTGGCCGAGTTCGCCGCCTACCTGAAGCGCTTCAACACCGACATCGAGCGGATCGGCGGCCGCCCCTGGCCGCGCCCCTGAAGCCCTCGGGCCGAAGCACTCGGGCCCGGGGACTCCCCCCGCCTCCTCCCCCTCGTACCGCACCGAACCTTCCCAGGAGCAGCGTGAGCACCCAGAATTTCGCAGGCCGCGGCGTCGTCGTCACCGGAGGCGCGTCCGGCATCGGCCGGGCCGCCGCGCTCGACTTCGCCCGCCGGGGTGCCAAGGTGCTCATCGCGGATCTGCGGGAGGAACAGGCCGGTGCGGTCGTCGAGGAGATACGGACGGCCGGCGGCAGCGCCTGCGCGGTCGTCGGTGACCTCAGCGAGCAGGACGTCGTGGACCGCGTCGCGGCCACCGCCGTCGAGGAGTTGGGCGCGATAGACGTCCTCGCCAACAACGCGGGCGTCATGGACCGGATGTCCCGGCTCGGCGAGACCGACGACACCGAGTGGGAGCGGGTCGTACGGATCAACCTGACCGCGCCGTTCCTGCTGACGCGGGCCGTGCTGCCGCACATGGTGGCGGCGGGGCGGGGCTCGATCGTGTTCACCGCGTCGGAGGCGGCGCTGCGCGGAGGCGCCGCGGGCGCCGCGTACACCGCGAGCAAGCACGGGGTGGTCGGCCTGGTGAAGAGCGTCGCGGCGATGTACCGCGACCAGGGCATCCGCGCGAACGCCGTCGGCCCGGGGCCGACCATGACGGGCATTCAGGTCGACGTGGCCCCGGACTCCCCCGGCGCGGCCGCCATCGCCCCGGTGCTCGGACTCATCAACGGGGTCTCCACACCCGAGCAGCAGGCGGCCGCGATCGTCTTCCTCGCCTCCGAGGAGGCCTCGTTCATCAACGGTGCGGTGCTTCCGGTGGACGGGGGCTGGGCCGCGCTGTGACGTCGCTGCGGGACTGCCCGGGCACCCGTTCCGTACCGCCGTCCAGGGCGACCGGAAAGGCGAGGCGGCGGGAGAGCCAGGCGTAGACCGGGCCGAGGGCGTTCATGGCGACGACGCAGACCCAGGCGGCCCAGGGGTTGCCCACAGCTCGGGCGGGGACCTGCTGCGGGGGTTGTGCGCGGGGGCGCGGGTGTGGAGCGGCGGCCCCGGGGGCCGCGCCGTCGACCGCACCGATACTCTCCGGTAACGTCGCGGCACGGCGCCGCACTTCCGTCGGTGCCGTTTCCCCCTGCCTCGGAGGCCTCTGTGCGTACGCCCCGAACTCCCGCCCCCGGGACGCCCCGAGCGTCCCGGACGTCCCGCTCCCCCGTTTTCCTGGCCGGTCTGCTCGCCGGTGCGGGGGCCGCGCACTTCGTCGCGCCGAAGGTGTTCGACGCGCTCGTGCCGAGGGCCCTTCCCGGTTCGCCGCGGGCCTGGACGTACGCGAGCGGTGCGGTGGAACTGGCCCTGGCCGCGGGCGTCGCGGTGCCGCGTACGCGCGCGGTCGCCGCGAAGGCCGCGGCGGGGTTCTTCGTCGGGGTGCTGCCCGCCAACGTGCAGATGGCGGTGGACTGGCGGAACCGCCCGGCGCCGCTGCGGAACGTCGCGTACGCGCGCGTACCGCTGCAGGCGCCGCTGATCCTGTGGGCCCGCAGCGTGGCCCGGTCCTCGGAGGGTGCCGTATGAGTGCACAGCAGCGTGGCCGTCGGGTCGAAGTCGGCTCCGTGGTGGAGGACTTCTCGCTGCCCGACGAGCAGGGGCAGCCCACATCGCTCTCGGGCCTCCTCTCCGAGGGCCCGGTGGTGCTGTTCTTCTACCCGGCCGCCCTCACCCCGGGCTGTACCGCCGAGGCCTGCCACTTCCGTGACCTGGCCGCCGAGTTCGCGGCGGCGGGCGCACGGCCGGTCGGCATCAGCTCGGACGAGGTGGCGCGGCAGCAGGAGTTCGCCGAGAAGCACTCCCTCGGCTTTCCGCTGCTCTCGGACCCGGAGGGTGTCGTACGGGGCCGCTTCGGGGTGGCGCGCGGCCTGGCGCTGCTGCCGACGAAGCGGGCGACGTTCGTCATCGGCGCCGGGCGCCGCGTCGTCGAGGTGGTCCGCAGCGAGTTCCGCATGAGCGCCCACGCGGACCGGGCACTCGCGGCGGTACGGGCGCTGGCCTGACGTCGGAACTCCCGGCACAACAGGGCCTAGTGAAACCGGCAGCACCAGCGGGCCGGACGTCGCGGTCGCGCGGGGTGACGGACAAACTCCGGCCCCAGGTCAGGTGCGACAGGCGGCCTCGCAGTCGCCGCGGTCGTACTCCACGTCGCCCCGGGCGTGCACCGCGCGGGCCAGGAGGCAGGCGTACGCGAGGGCGTCGGCCTGGTCGAGCAGGCCGCCGGGGCGTTCTACGAGTTGAGGTTGTCGAGCTCGACGGCGTGGGCTACGGCTCGTACGTCCTCGGGTGGGGTGTGGGCGCCGCCGAGCTGGTAGCAGCCGGCGAGGAGGGTGACGCCGCGGCCCGTGGGGCGCGTGGGGCGCGTGGGGCGCTACGCACGGTCCGCCTCGCCCGGCTGGTTCCAGAGCGCGTCGAGGTGGGCGTGCAGGACGCCATGGGCCTCGCTCGGCGTGAGGTGGCCGATGAGGACGTGCGCGGTGAGGCCGTCCGTCAGAGCGAGCAGGGTACGGGCGGCGCGCTGGGCGTCCGGGGGCTGAACGCCGTCGGCCGGCCGGCGGCCGGACGCCTCCGTGATGAGGTCGGTGAACAGGCCTTGCAGGGCGGCGTAGTTGGCGCGCAGCGTCGCCGCGAGCGTCTCGCTGACGGCGGCCTGCGCGACGAACGCGAGCCACACGCGCGCCTCGGTGCGGTGCTCCGCACGCAGCAGGGCGACCTCGGTGGCCGCGTACCCGAGCGCGCTCCCCGCCGACTGGGCGGGGCTGCTGAGCAGCCGGGCCCGCACGCGTTCGGTGACGCGCTCACCGACGTGCCCGAGCGTGAAGGTGAGCATCTCGTCCTTCGTGCGGAAGCAGCGCTGCACGGCCCCCATGGAGACCTGCGCGCGCTCGGCGACGTCGCGCAACGTGACGCCTTCCAGGCCGCGTTCGTCGGCGAGCAGGCAGACGGCCTCGGCGATCTGACGGCGGCGGCCTTCGTGGTCCACCTGCTTGGGCATGGGCGCTTCTCTCTCTGTGGTGCCTGTTTCGGCTTCTCTCTGGTGCCGGGTTCTGTACCGCTGCGGGCGAGTTTATTCGATGCAAGCGCATCAGTTCATCGGATACGGTTCCGATGCAAGCGCATCGGAAAAGACCTGCCCTGCCGGAAGGCCCGCCATGAACACCTCCGTGAACCCGACCTCTGCACCAGCGTCTCCGTGGCGCATGACCGCCACCGAACAAGCCGCGGCCGTAAGGGACGGGCGCATCTCCGCGGTCGAACTCGTCGACAGCCACCTGGAGCGCATCGCCGCGACGAACCCGCAGGTGAACGCCGTGACCCAGCTCCTCGGGGAGCAGGCGCGCGAGGCGGCCGCGGAGGTCGACCGGAGCCGCGCGGCGGGCAAGGAGCTCGGGCCGCTCGCCGGTGTGCCGTTCACGGTCAAGGAGACGACGGCGATCGAGGGCGTGCCCACGACGTACGGGTCGCCGCGCTTCCGCGACCTGGTCGCACCGGCGGACGCTCCCCCGGTGGCCCGCCTGCGCGCGGCCGGGGCCATTCCGATCGGGCACAGCAACATGCCGACGCTGATCCTCGCGGGCATGCACCCGCGCAGCGAACTCTTCGGCGAGACCCTCAGCCCCTGGGACCCGGAGGTCACGCCGGGCGGCACCAGCGGCGGGGACGGCGTGGCCGTCGCGACCGGCATGGCGGCGCTCGGCCTCGGCAACGACTCCGGCGGTTCGATCCGCATCCCGGCCCAGTTCTGCGGGGTCGCAGGCCTGAAGCCGACCACGGGCCGCTTTCCCGCCGACCACCGCATGGCCGGCCCCGACGACCCGGGCCCTGCCTCGCAGAACCTCGTCGTCGACGGCCCGCTGGCCGCAGCGTGCGGGATCTGCGCAGCGCGTATGAGGTGCTCGCCGGGACCGACCCGCGCGACCCCCGCGCGGTGCCGGTCCCCGCGTACGGCCCGCCGCTCCCCGGACCCGTGAAGGTCGCCGTCGTCGCCGACCCCGGCGGGCAGGGGGTGCACCCGGCGATCCGTGGAGCCGTGGAGCGCGCGGCGGGCGCGCTGCGCGACGCCGGGTACGACGTCCGGGAGGTCGAGGACGTGCCGCGGCTCGACGAGGCCCTCGAGGCGTACGGGCGGATCACGCTCACCGAGTTCTCCGCCGCCTGGCCAGTGGTGCGCACGCTGCTCGGCGACGGCGGCGACCGGTACATCCAGCTGGCGATGGACCAGGCAGGACCCGCGAGCGTGCCGGAGTTCATGAAGCTGATGGGTACGTGGATGAACATCCGGCGCAGTTGGGCCGAGTTCCTGGACACGTACCCGCTGCTGCTCGGTCCCGTCTTCACCGAAGCGCCGGTCGAGCCGGGCCTGGAGTCGCGGGATACGGCGGGGCGGGACCGAGTCGCCCGGGGCATGCGCCTGTGCACGGCGACCAGCTTCGTCGGCGTGCCGGGCGTGGCAGTCCCGACCGGGCTCGTCGACGGCGTGCCCGCGGGCGTCCAGGTGGTGGGCCGCGCCTTCCGCGAGGACCTGTGCCTGGACGCGGCCCAGGCGATCGAGGACCGGCTCGGGGTGTTCACACCGGTCGACCCGCGTCGCGTCCGGTCGCGGTGAGGCGCGACAGGGCAGGCGCTTCCGTGCCCGCCCGACGCCTCCTCGCGTGAGGTGACCACCCGTCCGACAGGATCAGGAACTCCCGGTCCCGCGCGGTGAGCACTTTGAGGAATCCGGACAGTAGTAGTGCGACACCGCGAAGAGCCGCAGCAGGAGGAACAGAAGCGCGGCGGGGCCATTGTCAGGCCGGTACCCGTGCGGGTCCGCCGCTCGCCGCCCTGTCGCCGCCCCCGGCGGGCCTCACCCGGCGGCACCGAGCACCAGGGCCGCGACCACCGGCGCCGCGTAGACCAGGGGGAACGGCACATGGGAGTACGAGCGAGCCCTGAGCACGGTCACGACGGCGCCGGTGAAGTACAGGACCAGGCAGACCCCGGCGACCACCCCCACGACCGGCACGAACAGTCCGGCGAGCAGCCCGGCGGCACCCGCGGCCTTGGCGGTGCCGAGGAGGTTCCACCAGGTGCGGGGCACGCCGTACGCGACCAGGGCCTGGACGACCCAGTCGGCGCGGGTGAGCAGGGCGAAGCCGGAGAAGCCCGCCATCAGGGCGGCGATCACGGTGACGACCACAAGTGCGACAGACATGTTTCGATCTCCTCATCAGCCGGGCACCGGCGCCGCCTCGGTCCCACGAGTTACGGCGCGGGACCGGGCCACCCGGTGCGTTGTCACTTCCCTGACCCGGCGGCGTGAGGAGATGTGACAGCTCAGCCGGAACTTCTTGGGGAGCAGGCCGGAGGCCAGGCGGCGGCCCCGCCCTAACCGATCGTCAGCGTCGCCTTCGCCTTCGTCGTCGAGCTGTTGCCCGCGTACACATTGATCGGGCCGGGCTCGATACGGAGTTCGCCCGTCGGGTCGTTGGTCCAGAAGCCCAGGTCCTCCGCGCCGAGGCGGAAGCGGACGGTCCGGCTCTTGCCGGGTCGCAGGGTGACCCGGCGGAATCCCCGCAGGCGGCGCACGGGTTGGGCGATGCTCGCCGCGAGGTCGTGGACGTACAGCTGCACGACCTCGTCGCCGGCGCGCTTCCCGGTGTTGCGTACGTCCACGGCGACCTCGACGGTGTCGCCGCCGCGCAGGGCGTCGGCGTCGATCTGCGGCGTGCTCAGGCGAGGCTCGCCCACCGCGAACGTGGTGTAGCTGAGCCCGTACCCGAAGGGGAACTGCGGGCCGTGCGGAAGGTCGAGGTACTGGGAGGTGTACTTGTTGTCCGCCGCGTACGGGCGTCCCGAGCTCTCGTGGTTGTAGTGCACGGGGATCTGGCCGACGCTGCGCGGGAACGACGCGGGCAGCTTGCCGCCGGGGGCGACGGTGCCGAAGAGGACGTCGGCGATGGCGTGGCCCGCCTCGATGCCGGGGTGCCAGGCCTCCAGGACGGCGGGCGCGCGGTCCAGCCAGTCGCCGATGGTCAGGGGGCGGCCGTTGACGAGGACGACGACGAACGGCTTGCCGGTCTCCGCGATCGCCGTGATCAGCTGCTCCTGGGCGCCGGGAAGGCCGAGTTCGCTGCGCACGGCGGCCTCACCGCTGATCGCGGGCGCCTCACCGACGACGACGATCGTGACCTCGGCCGCCTCCGCCGCCGCGACGGCCTCGTCGATGCCCGAGGTGTCCTTGCCCGCCGGGTCAACCCCCCGCGCGTACGTCACCTCGGCGTCGCGCGCCACCGCACGGACCGCGTCAAGGACCTTCCCGGAGCGGAACTTCTTCTGGGCTCCGGGGAAGCTCCAGGTGCCGAGCAGGTCGGCGGAGTCGGCGAAGGGGCCGACGACGGCGATGCCCGCCGCGGCCGGGTCGAGCGGCAGCGTGCTCTTGTCGTTCTTGAGGAGCACCATCGAGCGCGCGGCCGCCTCGCGCGCGGCCGCGCGCGCCTGCGGGGAGGGCGCCTCGACGGCCTGCGACTCCTTCACATACGGCTGGTCGAAGAGGCCGAGGTCCGCCTTGAGGCGGAGGATGCGGGTCACCGCGTCGTCGAGGCGTTCCTGCGGGATCCGGCCCTCCTTGAGGAGCTGCCTGCCGTGGTCGGCGAGGGTGGTGCTGACCATCTCCAGGTCGAGGCCCGCGTTCAGGCTGAGCCGGGCGGCGTCGGCGGCGTCCGCGGCGAAGCCGTGGGCGATCAGCTCCTGCACGCCGTTCCAGTCGCTCACCACCACCCCGTCGAACTCCCACTCCTCCTTCAGGATCTCGGTGAGGAGGTGGCTGTTGCCGTGCGCGGGGACGCCGCTGACGGTGTTGAACGCGGCCATCACGGTGGCCGCTCCGGCGTCCAACGCGGCCTGGAACGGAGGCAGATAGAGGTTGCGCAGCCGGGACTCGGACACATCGACGGTGTTGTAGTCGCGCCCGCCCTCCGCTCCCCCGTACGCGGCGAAGTGCTTGGCGCAGGCGGCGACGCGGTCCGCTGCGGACAGGTCCTCGCCCTGGTAGCCGCGGACCTTGGCGGCGGCGAACTCGGCGGTGAGATAAGGGTCTTCGCCGCAGCTCTCGGCGATCCGGCCCCAGCGCGGCTCGTGCGTCACGTCCATCATCGGCGAGAACGTCCAGTGCACGCCGTTGGACCGGGCCTCCTTCGCCGACACCGCGCCGTCCCGCTCGGTCACCGCCGGGTCGAAGCTCGCGGCCTGGGCGAGCGGGATGGGGAAGGTGGTCAGACAGCCGTGGATCACGTCGAGGCCGAAGAGCAGCGGGATGCCGAGCCGGGACCGCTCGACGGCGATGCGCTGCAGCCGGTTGCTGTCCTTGGCGCCGAACATGTTGAGGACCGAGCCGAGGCGTCCCGCGCGGGCGGCCTCCTCGACCTTCTTGTTGTCCGGGTTGCCGGGTCCGGTGGCGAACGCCCAGGAGAGTTGCTGGAGTTGGCCGAGCTTCTCCTCGACCGTCATCCGGTCGAGGAGGGCGGCGATCTCGTCGTCGTCCGGTCGCGCCGTTGCCGCCCGCCGGGACCGTCCGGCCGCGCGGGGCCCCTCGCGCGTCGGCGCGGCGTCCTTCGTACCGGTGGCCTCCGCGGCCCGAGCGGTACCGGTGGCCTCCGCGGCCCGAGCGGTACCGGTGGCCTCCGCGGCCCGAGCGGTACCGCCGCCGAGCGCCCCACTGGTGGCCGCGCCACCCAGGGCGGCTGTGCCGCCGATCGCCGCGAGGACGGTACGCCGTTGTACTCCAGCCATGCGGGCATCCCTTCCACGCCACCTTCACGTCCGAAACAGCCGGGGGGCCGGGGCGGCCGCGCGGTGGACCGGGTGCGGCGGTACCGGTTGTGCGGGTTCGGCGCGGTGCCGGTTCGGGGTCCGTCGATACGGGAAGGAGAGACGGAGACCGTCCGGCTGTCGCCGCCGTCACGGCGCGGATGACCTCGGTGGTTCGCCCCGTGCGCCGGCCGACCCACGGAGAGGGAGTGACATCATGCGTGCCACCGGGCGCACCGGTCGCCGCACCGCACGCGTCGAGTACCACCTGCCGCAGCAGTCCTGTTCCCCCCGCAGGGCACGGCAGTTGACCCGTCTGTTCCTGAGCGGGTGCGGGCCCGCCAGTCCCGGCTGCCGGGGGAAGGCCGACCCCGGCAGCGCGCTCCTGGTGGTCTCGGAGCTCGTCACGAACGCCACGCGGTACGGCCAGGGCTCCTGCCGCCTGCGGCTCTCGCTCGACAGCCGGGACCGCCTTGTCGTCGAGGTCCACGACCGCGGTCCCGGCCGCCCACAGCTCGCGCCGTACTCCACCACGGCCGAGAGCGGCCGGGGTATCGCCCTCGTACAGGCCCTGTCGCGCCGCCTCTCCGTCGTACGGGACAGCGACGGCGCCGGGAAGACCGTGCGTGCGGTCCTGACCTCGGACTGACGGCTGCGGCCTACGCACTGACGGCTGCGACCTACTGGAACGCGTCCGCCACCACCGCGGCCGCCTCGGCGACCAGGACGTTGTCGTGCTCGGCGGTCTCCTCGGTGCGGTTGGTCAGGACGGCGACGACGAGCGGGGCCTCGTCCGGGCGCCACACCACCGCGATGTTGTTGCGGATGCCGTAGTTGCTGCCCTGGCCGCTCTTGTCGCCGACCACCCAGTCCTTCGGCATTCCGGCGCGGATGAGTTCCGCCCCGGTCACGTTGGTGCGCAGCCACTTCGTCAGCTGGGCGCGGTCGCGCTTGCCGAGGGTGTCGCCGAGTACGTAGGCGCGCAGGTCCTCTGCGAAGGCGCGCGGGGTGGTGGTGTCGCGGTCGCTGTCCGGGTCCCAGACGCTGAGGCCGGGCTCGTCGCGCTCCATGCGGGTCACGTCGTCGCCGAGCTCGGCGAGCAGGCCGTCGAGGCCCTTGGGGCCGCCGAGGTCGTCGAAGAGCAGGTTGGCGGCGGTGTTGTCGCTGTACCGGACGGCCGCGTCGCAGAGTTCGCGCAGGGTCATGCCGGTGTCGACGTGCTTCTCGGTGACCGGCGACGCCTTGACCAGGTCGCTCTTCTCGTAGCGGACCAGGCGTTCCATGCCGCGGTCGTCGTGCTTGTCCAGGACGGCGCCCGCGGCGAGGGCCTTGAACGTGGAGGCGTAGGAGAAGCGTTCGCGGTCGTTGTACGTGACCTGCTCGCCGCTGCCGGTGTCGATCGCGTAGACGCCGACGCGGGCGTCGAACTTCCGCTCCAGCTGCTTGAACTTCCGTGCCGCGGCGGCCTGTTCGGCGGAACCGGCCGATGGGGTGGACCCGGACCCCCCGGTGGTGGCGGCCGATGCCGAGTCGCTCTTCGCCTGCTCCGGGGCACCGCAGGCCGTGAGCGGGACGAGGGCGAACGTGGCGAGCGCGATGCCTGCGCGGTGCGCGGTGCGCCGTACACGGGAGTGCCGCATGTGCCTACCTCCGGGGTCGACCCCGCGCCACCCGGACACGGGGAAGGGAAATGGGACGAAGAGAGCCGCTTTGGGCCTTCTCTTCGGTACGGAGGCCACTCTCACCGGCGCACTGCCATGCGGTCCAATACGTTCCCGTGCGATTCCATGCCGAACTCGCATAAGGTCCTGGTCGTGGATCTCGTGGGGGCGTGCCGGGCGTTCATCGCCGTGAGTGAGTGCGGCAGTTTCACCGTGGGCGCGGCGGCGGCACGGCTCTCGCAGCCGGTGGCCAGCCGGCGCGTGGCCGCCCTTGAGGAGCACTTCGGGGAGCGGCTGTTCGAGCGGACGGCGCGGCGCGCGCTGCTCACGCCGTTCGGCCGGGACATGCTGCCCGCCGCGCGCCGCCTCGTGCAGGCGGCCGACGTGCTGCGGCACGAGGCGGAGGCCGCGCGCCGCAAGCCGTGGCGCCTGGCGGTGCCCGGGATCTGCCCCGCCGTCAGTCTGGCCCGACTGGTGGCGGAGGCGCGCGGCCACGGCGTCACGCTCGACCTGCGCGTGGCCGGTCCGGCGGAGCGCATCGACCTGCTCCACGCCCAGCAGGTGCGGGCCGCGCTGCTCGCCGTGCCGGAGCGGGACGCGACCTGGTCGGTTCCGCTCGGCGTGGCCGCGGCGCGGGACCCCGGGGTGCGGCGCGTGTATCTGGAGACGTTGCGCGTGGGGCGTACGGGCTCAGGACCGGCCCGCCGGTTGTGGGTGCAGCCGGAGGACGACGTGCCGCACATCCGCGATCCGCTGACCCGGCTGCGGGACGCGATCGGGCTTCGGCCCGCGCAGCTCGCCGTGGGCGCGGACCTGCCGACGGCCACCGCCGAGGTCCTGTGCTCCCGCGACCTGCTGGTCTGCTCCGCCACGCAGGCCGACGAACTCGGCCTGCACTGGCGGCCGTTGGGCGAGGCGAGCCTGGTGCGCGGCTTCGCCCTGACGGCCGCGGCGGACGAGAGGCCGCAGCAGGTACGGGAGCGGCTGGGCGACGCGATCGCCCGATGTCTCGGCGCATCCACCCCGGGCGCCACCTGCACACCACGGACGTACGAGGTCACGTCATGAACAGCCCCGAGAAACTGCTGCGCGACATGCGGGAGTTGCTGGACGAGGGCGGACTGCGCGGCCGGATTCTCGTACGGGACCTGGAGACCGGTACGGAGCTGGGCATCGAGCCGGACACGCCGTTGCCGTCGTCGTCGCTGGTCAAGGTCGTGCTCGCGCTGGCGACGGTGGAGCGGATCCGGCGCGGGGAGCTCGACGGCGCGATGGCGCTCGACGTACGTCCCGGCCGGGTGACGACGCCGGGCCCCACGGGCATCAGCCGCTTCCGGCACCCCGTACGGATCGCGGTGGACGACCTGCTGTACCTCAGTACGTGTCTCAGCGACAGCGCGGCCGCCGAGGCGCTGTTCGACCTCACTCCGCCCGCTCAAGTCGCCCAGATCATGGGTGAGTTCGGGATCGGCGGCATCACCGTACGGCACAGTATGCGGGAGCTGGCGGACACACCGGCCGAGCGGTTCGACGCCGCGCAGGCGCATCTGGCGCACGCCCTGGCCATCGACTCCGGTACGGGCGGCAGCAGCCACCGGGTACCGCAGTTGGACATCACGCACGCGAGCAACGGCAGCGCCCGCGCGTACGTGGATCTGCTCCAGGCCCTGTGGCGGCCGTCGCGGATCCCGGCCGAGGTGGCGGCGCGGCTACGGGACCTCCTCGCACAGAACGTGCTGCGGCACCGGCTCGCCCCGGACTTCGCGTCCGACGCGACGACCTGGTCCTCGAAGACGGCCACCCTGCTCAATCTGCGGCACGAGATCGGCGTCGTCGAGCACGCCGACGGTCAGGCCTTCGCGGTCGCCGTGCTCACGGAGTCCCGCGTACCGGCCCAGGTGCAGCCGGGCGCGGAGGCCTGATGGCACAGGTCGCGCGGACGCTGCGGGACCATCTGCGGCAGCTTTAGCCCTTGCAGGCAGGGAGGGGAGAATCCGCAGCACCGTGCCCTCCCCGTTGGCCGACAGCAGCAAGGTACCGTCCGGCCCCGTCGCCAGGCCCGCGAAGGCGTGTGGGAGGCCCGGCATGCCGTGGGTGAAGAGGGCCGGGTCGGTACGTGGGGCGCCCTCGGCGAGCGGAGCTCCGACCGCCAACTCCTCGACTTCCAGGCGCAGTTCACCGGTGCTGAGCGACACGGCCACGAGCCGCCGTGCCCCCGCCTCGACCACGAACAGGTCGTCGCCGCGGAGCGCGATGCCCTGGGGCGCGTCGAGGCCCACTGCCACGGCGACCGGCTCACCGTCGTCGATCCGCAGGACCGTGCCCGCCCTTTCGTCGCTCACGTAGCAGCGCCCGTCCGCGTCGAGCGCCACGTCGACCGGCCCGAGCAGCCCCTCGGCGAGCACCGCCACCGTGTCCTCCGAATCGAGGGCGACGACCCGGCCCGCGTCCGTCTCGGCGACGACGAGCGTGCCGTCGTCCCTCGCGGCGATCCCGGTGGGCCTGCGCAGGCCGCGCGCCCGCACGCGCGTGCCGCCCTGCTCGGGGTCGTACGTCATGACCTCCCCGTACTGCGAAGTGAGGTGCAGCAGGCCCGCGTCGGCGGTGATGCCGTGAGCGAAGGGGCGGAGGAGGACGGTTTCGGCGGGGTTGTCGGCGGCCGGTGCGGTCGCCACGCGGTAGTGGTCGGCCACGTGGACCCTGCCGCCCAGGTCGATCGTCACGCCGTACGGGCCGTCGAAGCCGGGCGGGACGAGGGTGCGGGTGCGGCCGTCGGGGTGGAGTTCGGTGATGCCGCCGGCGGCGAAGCTCGACACGTACATGCGGTTCTCGGCGTCGAAGGCCGCGTTGTCGAGCCCCGCCAGGCCACTGGTGACGAGCGTGCGCGTGCCGCTGCCGTGCAGGTCGATGCGGGTGACGAGGCCCGCCACGCCCCGGGACAGGACGAGCATCACGCCCGCCTGGTCGAAGCGGACCGCGACGGGTTCGTGGACGTCCCGCGCCACGCGCTCCGGCTCGCCGCCGTCCGGCGGGATGCGCCAGACCTCGCCGGTGACCATGTGCGGGTAGTACAGCCGGCCGTCGGGCCCGAGTTGCATGGCGTTGCCGAGGGCCAGACCCTCGGTGAGGACGCGGGGCGCGCCGCCGTCGGGAAACAGCTCCAGGAGCCTGCCGCCCATCCGCATCTCGTTGACGAAGAGCCGGTCGCCGACGCAGGTGATGCCGTTGGGCACCTTCACCTCGTCGGACACGACGCTGTACGTGCCGTCGGGCGCGCGCCGCCACACCAGTCCGGGCACGAGGTCCGCGACGTACATCGAACCGTCGGCCCCGAAGGCCAGGTCGTCCGGGGACTGCACGGGCCCGCCGACGGGTTCCACGACGTCGAGTTCCCCGGTCGCCGGGTCGAGGGCGCTGATCCGGCCGGCCAGGAACTGCGCCACGTACAGGCGTCCGTCGGGTCCGAAGGCGACGCCGTTCGAGCCCCACAGCGGGTTGGGGCGGCCGAGGCGGTGAACGCTCCGGCCGGTGCGGGACGTGGGCCCGGTGACCGCGCCGAAGCGGCTGCCCGGCGCGCTCACGCCCGCTCCTGGCGGTCCGTGTGGACGAGGACGTCCTTCATGCCGCCGCCCGCCCGCCACTCCCGCAGCAGCGTGTGGAAGGCGACCGGGCCGTCGCCGTACGACTCGTTGCGCGGCCGGGGCATGCCCTCGTTGTTGTAGTAGCCGGGGGTGCACTCGGCGTGGAAGGCGTACAGGTCGGCGGCCTTCTCGCGGATCGTGTCGACCCAGGCCTGCTCGGCCGCGGCGCTCGGCTCCACGTACCGGGCCTGGCACTTGCGCGCCTCGGCGACGATCTCGGCGACGTGCGTGGCCTGTTCGTCGAGGATGTGCACGTAGTTGACGGAGCCGGCGTTCTGCATCGGGCCGAGCTGGAACAGGTTGGGGAAGCCGCGGGTCAGGAAGCCGTGCAGGGTGCGCGGACCGTGCTGCCAGGCCTCCCCGAGGCCGATGCCGCCGCGGCCGTGCACCGGCAGCCGGCCGGAGGTGATGCCGGAGCGGCCGACGTCGAAGCCGGTGCCGAAGATGATGCAGTCCACCTCGTACGTGACGCCGCCGACCACGACCCCGGACGGGGTGATCTTCTCCACGCCGTGGCTGTCGGCCGTGTCGACGAGGGTGACGTTGGGGCGGTTGAACGTCTGGAGGTAGTGGTCGCTGAACGTGGGCCGCTTGCACATGTAGCGGTACCAGGGTTTGAGGAGTTCAGCCGTCTCCGGGTCCTCGATCACGGCGTCGACGCGGGCACGGATCTCGTCCATCTTCTGGAAGTCGGCCAGCTCGTAGGCGCGTTCACGCTCGTCGGCGGGCACGTCCTGGTAGCTGTCGCTCGGGATGAGCTTCTGCTGGAGGCGGGCGCTGCTGGTCCAGCCGTCGTCGACGAGGTCCTCGTCCGCGCGCCCGCCGGTCACCAGGGTGAGGAAGTTGTCGCGCCGCCGCCGCTGCCAGCCGGGGGCCAGGGCGGCCGCCCAGTCGGGGTCGGTGGGCCGGTTTCCGCGCACGTCGACGGAGGACGGGGTGCGCTGGAAGACGTACAACTCCTGTGCGTGCGCGCCGAGATGAGGCACGCACTGGATGGCGGTCGCGCCGGTGCCGATGAGTGCGACACGTCTGTCGGCGAGCCCCAGGAGGTTCCCGTCGGCGTTCCCGCCGGTGTACGCGTAGTCCCAGCGGCTGGTGTGGAAGGTGTGCCCGGCGAAGGTCTCGATGCCGGGGATGCCGGGGAGCTTGGCCTCGCTGAGGGTGCCGGTGGCGGTGATGACGTAGCGGGCCCGGATGCGGTCGCCCCGGTCGGTGCCGACCAGCCACTCATCGGCGTCGTCGTCCCAGCGCAGCTCGGTGACCTGCGTACGGAAGCAGGCGTCCGCGTACAGCCCGAAGGTCCGCGCGACGGCCCGCGCGTGCTCGCGGATCTCCTCGCCGGGCGCGTACTTCCAGCGCGGTACGTAGCCGACCTCTTCGAGGAGCGGCAGGTAGATGTACGACTCGATGTCGCAGTGGATGCCCGGGTAGCGGTTCCAGTACCAGGTGCCGCCGAAGTCGGCGCCCTTCTCGACGATCCGTACGGACTCGACGCCCGCCTGACGCAGTCGGGCGCCGGCGAGCAGCCCGCCGAAGCCGCCGCCGACGACCAGCACCTCGACCCGGTCGCGCAGCGGCTCGCGGCTCAACTCCCCCTCGGCGTACGGGTCTTCGTCGTACGAGACAAAGCGGCCCGTGACGGACCGGTACTGGCGGCTCCCCTCGGGCCGGATCCGGCGCTCGCGCTCCGCGCGGTACCGCGCGCGGAGCGCGTCGAGGTCGAGTCCGGGTA
>NZ_JAVIFW010000003.1 GCF_031157275.1 Streptomyces sp. LHD-70 | reverse complement strand
TCCCCGCCCCCCCCCCCCCCCCCCCCCCCCCCCCCCCCCCCCCCCCCCCCCCCCCCCCCCCCCCCCCCCCCCCCCCCCCCCCCCCGCCCCCCCTGCGCCGCCTCGCCTTCCTGAGGGGGGACTTCCGCGACTGCGGTGGCATGCATCGTACATGTGACATGCATGATGCACATCGCACCCCCTGAGGTCGGCGGGAAACGCCCTACGGGCGCGCGTAAGGCCGCGTCATGATCTCCATGTTGTGGCCGTCGGGGTCGTCGAAGTACGCGCCGCGGCCGCCGAACAGCCGGTTGATCCGGCCGGGTTCGGTGTGGCTCGGGTCGGCGTAGTACGTGACGCCGACGGCGTCGAGCCGGGCGATCATGCCGTCGAACTGCTCGTCCGGCACGAGGAAGGCGTAGTGCTGGGACTGGATGGGCTCGTTCGTCATCTCGTAGTAGTCGAGCGTGACGCCGTTGCCTAGGTCGACGGGCAGGAAGAGCCCGAACGGCGCGCTCACCTTCAGGCCGAGGATCACCGCGAGGAACTCGGCGGAGAGCTGACGGTCCGTCGCGAAGACGGCGGTGTGGTTCAACTGCGCGATGGTGCTGGGGAGTTCAGACATGATGAGATTCCTTCGGGTCTGGGATTCCGTACGTCCGTATGTCCGTACGGGAAACAGGGGACACGAAGGATGGGGGCGGGGCTCTGGCCCGCCTCGGGCTCAAGCCGAGGCCGGGAACCCGTCTCGTACATGGCACATGGCCGACCCGGCAGTCACGTGTGCGACTTTAGCCCCGCCCCCGGCAGCCTGGCTACCTCATTACGGGGGCTGCGCCCCCGCTCGCCTCACCGCGTCAGCGTCCAGCGCCCGCCCCGTGCCGCCGACACCAGCTCCGCGATCGTCGTCAGCTTCGCGCGGGGGCGGCCGTCGCGGCGGCCGCGGGCGATCTCCGCGCGGTCGATCGCGGCCTGCCCGCGGGCGTCCACCAGGCGGCGGTTGCGGCTGCGCGCGAGGCGCTGGAACGAGCGCGCCGTGCCGGTCGGCGCGGGCAGCGCACCGGCCACCGCGTCGCCGAGGAGCGTGCCGACGGTCTCGGCCGCGCAGGTGCGGTTGGCGCCGATCCCGCCGGACGGCCCGCGCTTGATCCAGCCCACGACATACGTCCCCGCCCTGCCCCGCACGCGTCCGCGCTCGTGCGGGACGGTTCCGCTCGCCTCGTCGAAGGGCAGTCCGGGTACGGCCACGCCCCGGTAGCCGACGGCGCGCAGCAGCATCCCGGCCGCGATCTCCCGCTCCCCGCCCGCCTGTTGACCCTCGGCGGCCGGCCCCGTCACGCGCACGCCCCGTACCGCACCGCCGCCCGTGGCCTCGACCGGCACCGAGTGGAAGCGGAAGACGATCCGGCGGCCCGCCGCGGGCGCGGCCGACCAGTCCGTGGCGCGGCGCGGGACGTCCGAGAGCAGGGCCGCCTTGTCCTGCGGTCCGGCCGCCGCGATGGCGGCGGCCGTACGCGCGTCCTCGTCGTCGACGACGAGTTCCACGCCGGGCAGGTGCTTGAGGGCGATCAGCTCGGACCTCGTGTACGCCGCGTGCTCGGGGCCGCGCCGCCCGAGCAGCACCACCTCCCGCACGCTGCTCGCGCGCAGGGCGGCGAGCGCGTGGTCGGCGATGTCGGTACGGGCCAGCTCGTCCGGGTCGGCGACGAGGATCCGGGCGACGTCGAGGGCGACGTTGCCGTTGCCGACGACGACCACGCGCTCGGCGTTCAGGTCGACGGCGTCCGGGGCCGTGTCGGGGTGGCCGTTGTACCAGGCGACGAAGGTGGCGGCGGCGATGCTTCCGCTCAACTCCTCGCCGGGTATGCCGAGTTGGCGGTCGGCACGGGCGCCCACCGCGTAGATCACGGCGTCGTGGTGGGCGGCGATCTCCTCGGCGGTGACCTCGCGGCCCACCTCGATGCCGAGCGCCATGCGGACCCGCGGGTGGTCGTGGAACCGCGCGAAGGTCTCCGAGACCTTCTTGGTGCGCGGGTGGTCCGGCGCGACGCCGTACCGCACGAGCCCGCCCGCGACGGGCAGCCGGTCGATCAGGGTGACCTCGGCGTTGGTATGCAGGAGCAGATCCTCCGCCGCGTACATCCCGGCAGGGCCGGTGCCGACGACCGCGACGCGGATCGGCCCGAAGTCGGAGGGCAGGCTGCGCTCGAACGTCGGCTCCTCCCAGGTGTGGAAGTTCGGCCCCGCGGCGGCCTGTTGAGGCTCGGCATCGGCCTCGTCCGCGTCGTCCGCGTAGTAGGCGGCGTTGATCTCCGCGTACTGCGCCTGGGACGGGGACAGGCTGTCCACCGGGAAGATCGCGTCCACCGGGCAGGCGTCGGCGCAGGCCCCGCAGTCGATGCAGGCCTTCGGGTCGACGTGCAGCATCTCGGTGCTGCCGAAGGCCCGCTCCTGCGGGGTGGGGTGGATGCAGTTGACCGGGCACACGGCGACGCAGGTGGCGTCGCTGCAGCAGGTCTGGGTGATGGCGTAGGTCATCTGGTTCGCTCGAATCCGAATCGGTCGCTGCTCGGTGGTACGGGTCGGCCGGAGTCGGTCCGCGTACTCACACGAGGTGCGCGCGCCGGTAGAAGGCCAGGGCGGGCCTGGTGAGCAGGCGGGCGGAGGCGAGGAACTCCATCAGGCCCGAACAGCTGGCGCGCATCATCGACTTGTGGTGCTCGTTGGCCCTGGCCTCCTTGACGGCCCGCTTCCGGTCGAGCCCGGCATGCCGGTAGACCTCGGCGTTCACCATGCTGGTGACGATGATGTACGAGGCGATCGCGATGACCAGGGCGTTGATCTGCCGGCGCACGGGCCCGGCCTTGGCGAGCCGCCTGCGCGTCTCGTCGCGGGCGAACTTCATGTGCCGTGATTCCTCGACGACATGGATGTTGTTGATGGTCCGCACGAACGGCACGACACGCTCGTCGCGCATCCAGTCGCGCTGCATCACGTCGAGGACCTCTTCGGCCACAAGGATCGCGGCGTACGCGGCCTCGCCGAAGGCGATCGTCTTGAAGGCGCGGCCCAGTTCGACGACGAGCCGCGGCGGCCGGTACGCGGGCGCGCCCAGCTTCTTGGCGCCGCGCGCGAACATGATGGAGTGCCGGCACTCGTCGGCGATCTCGGTCAGGGCCCACTGGAAGCGCGCGTCCGTGGGGTCCTTGGCGTACATGTCGCGCAGCATCATCTGCTGCAGGATCATCTCGAACCAGATGCCGGTGCTGGCGACCGAGGCGGCCTCCTGCCGGGTCAGCTCCTTGCGCAGCTCCTCGGTCAACTCCCGCCAGTACGCGGTGCCGTAGAGGGTGCTCCACTCCGGGCTCGCGCCGTGGAAGTCCTTGTCGAGCGGCGTCTCCCAGTCGACCTCGGTGGCCGGGTCGTACGACAGCGTCGCCGAGGACTCCAGGAGGCGCTGCGCGACGTCGGAGTCGGGCGACGACGGTGCTTGCGACGGCGACCCGGTCTGTGCCGGGGACCCGGTGATACTGCCGGCCATGCTGCGGCTCCTCGCGTCGAGCGTGTCTGGTGTGGTGCTTGCTGAGTTCTTCCGGTTGCGGTGCAGAGCGGTGCGGTGCGCGCGGCGCACGGGCGGCGTGGCAGAGGTGCGCCATCCGCTTGTTAGACAGACCGTATAACAAGCACCCCGCGTGGCCTACCCCCGGTAACGAACTTCGTTCAACTCGCCTTCACCGCCCGTCCGCGTGAAAGGGGGCCGTGCGCCCACGCCGCCCGGCCAGGCAGTACGCGCGGGTCCTGGGCAGGGCCGCACCGCCGGTCCTACGATCCGGTGAGGGCGCGGGACCGGCCCCGCGCGGACGCGGACCCGGAACCCGTCCGCGCGTCCGACCCGTCCATCCGTACGCCCCGTCCACGCGTACGACCCGGACAGGGCCTGGTCGCCGGAGCCGTGGCCACGCCGACATCGGCCACGGCTCCGGCCCGTCCTCCCGGCACGTATCGCAGGGGTGAACTCCCGCGCACCCCACCGCCGGTGAGGACGGCGCGCGCCGGGCGCCGCGGAGGGGAGCACCGCGCGCCCGGCGCCCCGCGGCCGCCGCCGGAGGACTCTCAGTCCGGCGGCGGCCGTCCGGGCTGCCGGGCGGCCGGGCGGCGAGGGACAATCGACGGGTACCGCCACCGCTTCGACACCGGACACAAGGAGCAGCATGTCCATCCACGACGTGGAGATCGACGCCCTGAAGGGCGGCCCCGCCGACCTCGCCCAGTACCGCGGCAAGGCCGTCCTGGTCGTCAACGTCGCCTCCAAGTGCGGCCTCACCCCGCAGTACGCGGGCCTGGAGAAGCTCCAGGAGCAGTACGGTCCGCGCGGCTTCACCGTGCTCGGTGTGCCCTGCAACCAGTTCATGGGCCAGGAGCCCGGCACCGCCGACGAGATCGCCACGTTCTGCTCGGCGACGTACGGCGTGACGTTCCCGCTGACGCAGAAGACCGACGTCAACGGCCCCGACCGCCACCCGCTCTACGAGCAACTCGTCACCACGGCCGACGCGGAGGGCCACAGCGGGGACATCCGCTGGAACTTCGAGAAGTTCCTCGTCGACCCGCAGGGCCGGGTCGTGGCCCGGTTCTCGCCCCAGACCGAGCCGCACGCCCCGGAGTTGACCACCGCCGTCGAGGGCGCGCTCCCCGCCTGAGTCGCCTCGCACCGCGCCCACTCACAGCCGCCGCTCCCCCTCGGGACGGCGGCTGTGTCACGCCCGGAGCCGTGGGCCGCGTCATGCCAATCGGGTGTCGTGGTCCGCGCGTCGCGGTGTGCCTCGCCGTGTTCCCGATCATGGGTCGGAACATGCGGATCATGAGCAACGACCTTCTCGACACGCTCTTCCAGCAGATCACGCTCACGACCGTGCTCGAAGAGCGCTTCGGCTCCGGCCGCGCCTGGCCCCTGCGGGTCCGCGTGGCCCACGCACAACTGCGCCAGCTGGAAGAGCTCTTGGGCGATGCCCCGTACGGGACGTTCCTCGACTGCGCGGTCCGCGCCCTGGACCAGTACGCCGCGTCGCCCGAGCCACGCGAACTACCCACAGCTCATCTCGGCCGCGAGCTCTACCGCACTGACATTCCCGGCACGTTGGAGGAATCCGATGTCGCCTGGGCCGTGATGTTCGGACTGACGATGATGCTTCCGTACGAGGAGTACGAATGTGTCGTACGGGCCGCGGCCGAGGCGCGGGCGCGTGATGCCGCGCAGAGTCGCTCGCGTATCGAACTCGACTGAGGTGCGGGCGGCGATGCCTCCCAGTCATTCTCCGTGGCTTTCTCAAGGAGCCATGCGAATGGCCACACATAAAAGGAGTGCCGCCCGCGAGGGCGGCACTCCTTGAAATCGGTGGTTCAGCGGGCGGATTCGTAGGCCTCGCGGACCGCGGCGGGGACGCGGCCGCGCTCACTCACCTCGTACCCGTTCTCCCTCGCCCAGGCCCTGATCGCCGACGAGTCGTCGGACTTTCCCGTGGCCGGCTTGCGCTTCCCCTTCGGCTTGGAGCCGCCGCGGATTCGACGGGCACCGTCCGCGTGCAGATAAGGGTTGAGCAGTTCGAGCAGCTTCTCGTAGTTCTCGTCGGTGAGGTCGATTTCCACACCCGCACCGTCGACGAGAATGCTGTGCGTGGCGATTTGCTCCGACTCCTCGCCGGTCAGGTCGTCCACGTATGTCGTAATTACCTTCTGGGCCATGCGACCGACTATAGGCCCAGACGAGTGAGCCACGTACCGGATGTGCGCTCATGCTCACGGAACTCTTCCGCTTTGTTCCCGCACAACTCGTGTTCTGGTAATGGGCTGAGCGATCAGTCGTTGTCGTCGCCCCGGTCGCCCCGGTCGTCCCGGTCGTCGTGGTCGTGGTCGTGGCGGTCGTCGTGGTCGACGGTGAGCTTGCCGCTGCGGGCGTCGACGTTCCAGTCGCGCTCGCCGTCCCGGCCGTCGGAGGCGGCCGTCTCGATCTCCCAGCCCTCGGCGACATGGCCGGAACGGCCGTCGTCGTCCAGGTCGATCGAGGTGACGAAGCCCTTCTCCGAGGCGCTCCGCGCGGCCTGCGCGGCGTCCGTCGTCGCACCCTTCAGGGCGGCACGGGCCTCGCGGGCGTCGTCGCGCTCGTCCTCGGTCTCCTTGCCGATGACCTTGCCGGTGGCGGCGTCCAGGTGGACGGTGTGCCAGGCTTCGCCCTGGCCGAGGATGTCGACCTCCCAGGCCAGGCGCTCGCCGGAGTCATCGTCGTCGGAGTCCCTGTCGTCGGAGTCCCTGTCGTCCGAGTCCTCGTCGTCGAGCTCCGCGGAGACCGCCGTACCGGACTGGTGCTTGAGCGCCGCCTCGACGGCCTCGGCGGCGGTGAGCTTCGCGCCGGCGGGGCGGCGAGCGTCGTCCCGGCGGTCGTCCTTCGCCTCTGCGCTGTCGTCCTGCAGCGTGACCTGGGAGTCGCTGTGCTGGGAGCGGGCGTCGGAGCGGCCCGTGCCGCCGTCGTCGCCGCCGGCGAAGGCGAGCGCGGAACCGCCTCCGACCAGGGCCGCGGCCGCCACGGTGGCGATGACGATGTTGCGCTTCATGAGGTGCCTCCCCTGTCGTTCTGTTGACGGGCACCAATGTCGCGCACCGAAGCTGAAGCCCTCCTGAAGCCGCCTGAAGGCGTCTTCAGGTTGCGGCGCCGACCTGCCGGTCCCGGCCCGCGAACCAGCCGGAGACGATCTGCGGGACCATCAGCACGCCGAGCAGCAGCAGCGGCCCGTCCCAGCCGCCGGTCGTCTCGTAGAGCGCGCCCACGAGGATGGGGCCGGGGATGGACAGGAGATAGCCGGTGCACTGGGCGAAGGCGGAGAGTCTGATCACGGTCGCGCCGTCGCCGCCGCGCAGGCCGATCATCGTGAGCGCGAGCGGGAACGAGCAGTTGGCGACGCCGAGCAGCACCACCCACAGCCAGGGCGCGGCGGCCGGCGCGGCCCACAGCCCCGCGTACCCGGCGAGCCCGAACAGGCCGATGACGACGGCGATCCCGCTCTGCGAGCGCACGCGTCCGGCGACCGCCCCGAGCACGAACGACAGGGGCACACCGAGCACCGACACCGCGGCGAACAGCACCCCGGCGGTCGCGGCGGAGAGCCCGGCGTCGCGGAAGATCTGCGGCAGCCAGCCAATGACGACATACGCGGCGGTGGCCTGCATCCCGAAGAAGACGGCGAGCGCCCAGGCCGTCGGGTTGCGGGTGAGGGGCTTGCCGGGCTGCGGGACCTGCCGTGCCGCGCCCGAACTGCCTTCTGTGCGCGGCCTGTTGTGGATCAGGGCGAGCCACGGGGGCACGGCGAAGGCGGCGAGCAGCGCCCAGGCGGCGAGGCCGATCCGCCAGTCCCCGCCGAAGGTGCGGGTGAGGGGCACGGTGACGGCGGCCGCGGCGGATGCGCCGAGGTTGAGCGACATCGCGTACCAGCCGGTCATCGCGCCCACGCGGTGCGGGAAGCGTTCCTTGACGACGACCGGCAACAGCACGTTGGCGAGGGCGATCCCTGCGAGCGCGACCGCGCTGAGCGCCACGAACATCGCCGTGCCGGAGGCGAAGGGCCGCACCGCGAGACCGGCGGCGAGGGCGGCCATGCCGGTGAGGACGACCGCGTCGGGGCCGTGGCGGCGGGCGAGGCGGGGCGCCGCGAAGCCGACGAGGGCGAAGCAGAGCGCGGGCATCGAGGTCAGCAGCCCGGCAGCGGTGGCACTCATGCCGAGGCCCGCGCGCACCTCTTCGAGCACGGGACCGAGGCCGGTGACGGCGGGCCGCAGGTTGAGTGCGGTCAGCATCAGGGCGAGCACGGCAAGTCGCCCCAGCCAGGGGGAGACCGGGGGCTGCGCGGGCGTCGGACGGCCGCTTCCGCACGGCGCTTCGGCGCTCGCCGCGCCTTCGGTCTCGTGGCTCATCGCGCCATCGTAGGTCCGTCGTACGGGGCGGGCCATGGGCCTGTCCCCCGCAGCCTCGCCCACGGCCACCAGCGCCTCCTCGGCATCTTCGCCTTGGCGCGGGTCTTCACGTCGCGGCCGGGCTCGTGGCGGATTTCGACCCTCCGTGGTCAACCCCACACTCAACAGGGTTGTACGCGTGCCGAGTCCGATGACTAGGGTGCTGGGGATGTTTGGCGCTGACGTTTCACCCTCAAGCCCTGTAAGAGGCGGAATCGTCGGTCCGGGTTCCCTCCAGGAGGGCCCGTGAGCGACATTCTGCGAACCGACGGGTATCAGCGGGCACCGCTGCCCGCGGCGAGAGCCGTACCCACGGCCGAACCGGCCTCCGGTCCGGCCGCCCCGTCGGGAGGGAGAGCGTCCAGGAGAGCCGCGGCACGGGCGGGCGGAAAGTCCGGTTCGGTGTCCGGTTCGGTGGATTCATCCGGTTCCACGGGTGCGGCGGGCTCGGGGCGGCCGGCCAAGCAGCGGGACGCGTTCTTCGACAACGCGAAGTACCTCGCGATCGTCCTGGTCGCGATGGGCCACGCCTGGGAGCCGCTGCGCGCAGACAGCCGCGCCGCCGCCGCGCTCTACATCGCCGTCTACACCTTCCACATGCCGGCGTTCATCATCATCTCCGGCTACTTCTCACGCAGCTTCGACGCGAGCCCGAACCGCCTGAAGCGTCTCGTCACCGGGATCGCGGTGCCGTACGTGGTGTTCGAGGTCGCGTACACCTTCTTCAAGCGCTGGGCGGACGACGACCCCACCTACCCGATCAGCCTGCTCGACCCGTGGTACCTGGTGTGGTTCCTGGGCGCGCTGTTCGTGTGGCGGCTGACGACTCCGCTCTGGCAGCTGGTGCGCTGGCCGCTGCCCCTCTCGCTCGCGATCGCGGTCCTGGCCTCCGTCTCCCCGGACATCGGCGACGACCTCGACCTCCAGCGCGTCCTGCAGTTCCTGCCGTTCTTCGTGCTCGGCCTGTGCCTGAAGCCGGAGCACTTCCAGCTCGTGCGCCGCCGCGAGGTCCGTATCCTTGCGCTGCCGGTGGCCGCCTGTGCCCTGGTCTTCGCGTACTGGGCGGCGCCCCGCATGAACGCCGCCTGGTTCTACCGCCGCGACAGCGCCCAGGAACTCGGCGTCCCCGGCTGGGTCGGCGTGCCGATGACGCTCGGCATGTTCGCCTGCTCCCTGATCCTGGTGGCCTGCTTCTTCGCCTGGATCCCCCGCCGCCACTTCTGGTTCACGGCCCTCGGCGCGGGCACGCTCTACGGCTACCTCCTGCACGGCTTCCTCGCCAAGGGCTCCCGCTTCTGGGACTGGTACGAGGCCGACTGGATGCACACGCCGCTCGGCGCGATCGCCCTCACGCTCCTCGCCGGGACGGTCGTCACCGTGCTGTGCACGGCACCGGTGCAGCGCATGTTCCGCTGGTCCATGGAACCGAAGATGGAGTGGGCGTTCCGCCGGGACGCGGCCGCTCTGGACAAGTCGGCGCCGGACGGCGGCCGTTCACGGTCCCGCGCCCGCGCGAGGGCCGGCCAGGGCTGACACCACCGCACTTCAGGAAGAGGCGGCCGGGAACACCCGGCCGCCTCTTCGTTTCCCGCTCACTCCCGTCAGCTGCCGAGTTCCTTGCGGAAGGCGTCCAGGCGCTCGCGGGTGTCCGGCAGGCCGAGCGACCAGAGCTGCTCCCGGGTCTCGTCGGCGAGGACGTCGTCGTGGCCGCGCCCGTCGCCCGCGGTGCGCAGGGTCTGCTTCGTACGACGGACCAGCTCGGGGTCGACGCCCTGCGTACGGCCCGCCAACTGCAGGGCGGCGGTGAGGAGTTCCTCGTCGGGCACACAGCGCAGGACCAGGCCCGCGGCGGCAGCGGCGGCGCCGTCGAGGCGCTCCCCGAACAGCACGAGCGCGGCGGCGGTCTGCGGGCCGACGAGCCGGTGCAGCATCCAGGTGTGGCCGCCGCCCGGGTGCAGCCCGATCTTCAGGAAGCGGGTGTCGAACCAGGCGGAGGCCGCGGCGATGCGTACGTCGCAGGCGAGGGCGAGGTTGAATCCGGCGCCCACCGCCGGCCCGTTGACTGCGGCCACGGTCGGCAGCGGGGAACGGGCCACGCGCAGGAAGCCGTCGTAGACGCGCCGTACGCCCGCGGAGTCGCCGTCGGCCGCGGCAAGCAGGTCCGCGAGGTCGGCCCCGGCGCAGAAGGCGCTGCCCGCTCCGGTGATCACGGCGGCGGTGACGGTGGGGTCGGCCTCCAGCTCGTCGAAGGCCGTGCAGACGCGGTCGACCAGGGCGCCGGAGATGACGTTGCGGCGGCCGGGGTCATTGAGGGTGAGCAGGGCGGTGCCCTGGTCCACGGTCACGTCGAGGAGGTCGCTCATGGGGCTGTGCCTTTCCTGCGCCGCGGGCCCGCGTCGGGCCCGGCTTCGGAGACTTCTTCGGAAACTTCTTCGGAAACTTCTTCGTAGGACTGCGATGATTTTCGATCACGCCCGGGGTCTGCACCAGCGACAGCCGAGTTCAACCAACTCCCCCTGCGGATCCGGAGGATCACCCATGTCGTTCCAGGCGTATCTCGACACCATCGAGGACAGGACGGGCCTGACGCCGCGCCGGTTCATCGCGCTCGCCGAGGAGCGCGGCTTCCAGGAACCGGACGTCAAGGCCGGGACGATCCTGGCCTGGCTCAAGGAGGAGTACGGCCTGGGGCGCGGGCACGGGATGGCGCTGGTGCACGTCATCACGAAGGGCCCGAAGATCGACGCGAAGCATGTCGGCTCGGGCGGCTCGCACAGCGATGCGTCGGACACGCTGTGGCTGGACGGGAAGGCCACCAGACCGTAGACCCGCGCGCTCCCCCGAGGCGGCCTCACTCCTCCCGTCGGCTCACTCCTCCCGTGGCCTCACTCCTCCCGTGGGCTGCGGAACACCGTGTTCACGCCGAGCAGGCCGCCGTCCACGCGCAGCGTCGTGCCCGTGATCCAGGAGGCGTCGCGGGAGGCGAGGAAGGCGACCGCCGCGGCGATGTCCTCGGGTTCGCCGATCCGGCCGAGCGGATAGAGGCGGCGCACCTCGTCGAGCCGGTCCTCCCGGCCCTCCCAGGCCGTGGTGCGCACGGTGCCCGGGGCGAGGAGGTTGACGCGTACGCCGCGCGGTCCCGCGTGGTCGGCGAGCGTACGGGTCAGGGAGGCGAGGCCCGCCTTGGCCGCGCTGTAGGCGTGGTTGCCGAAGGAGACCTCGCCGTTGACCGAGCCGACGCTGACGATCGCGCCGCGGCCGGAGGCTTCCAGGTGGGGCAGTGCGGCGCGGGCGCAGCGGTAGGCGCCGTTGAGCGTGATGTCGAGGTCGCGCTGCCAGACCTCGTCCTGCTCGTCCTCGAAGCGGGCCTGGTCGAGCGCGCAGGAGGCGGCGTTGTTGACCAGTACGTCGAGTCGGCCGAAGTGTCGCACGGCCTGGGCGACGGCCGCCTCCACGTCGCTGCGCGAGGCCACGTCGCAGGTGAACGCCCGGGCGTCGGCGCCCTGTTCGCGCAGTGCGGCCGCTGTCTTGTCGGCCGCGTCGCCGTCGACGTCGGTGACGAGCACACCGGCGCCTTCCTCGGTGAGCCGGGCGGCGGTGGCGGCGCCGATGCCGCGGGCTGCACCGGTGATCAGGGCTGCGTGTCCTTCGAAACGGTTCATTCCGGGGGCGTACCCGCACCGTCGGCCGGGTGCACCGCAGTCGCCCTGCGGGCTCGTCCTCAAGCGCCGGACGGGCTGGTTTTCCTCCCCTACCCGCCCCTTCCCGAAAGACTGCCGTCGGCTGCGGGGGCTCCGCCCCCGGACCCCCTCCCCCAAGCTCTCGGCTTCGCTCGAGCAGGGGGGACCCCCATCTCAAACGCCGGAGGGGCTGATTTTTTCGGGAAGGGGCGGGGAGGGGAAGCAACAGCCCCTACAGATGCCGCAGCAACGCATGCATCGCCGGGTTGTCGTTGGCCCGGCGCCAGACGAGATGGAGCTCGACCGGCTCCGGGTCGATCAGTTGCAGCTCGCGGAACGTGATGCCCGGGAACCGCATCTGCGCCGCCGCCTCCGGTACGAGGGCGATGCCCCAGCCCGCGTTGGCCATGGCGAGGAGGCTGTGGACCTGGCTGAGGTACTGCGTGAACACCGGGGTGACGCGGGCCGCGCGGAAGATGCTGACGAGAAGCTCGTGGAAGTAGCGGGCCTCGACCGGCGAGTACATGAGCACGTGCTGCCCGTCGAACTCCCCGACCCGCAGCGGCCCCTCCCCCCCGGCCAGCGGATGCTCGCGCGGCACGGCGGCGAGCAGGCCCTCGCGCATCGCGGGCCGGGTGTCCAGGTCGGGTCCCGTACTGGACGGGCGGATCATGCCGAGGTCGAGGGAGCCCTCGGTGATCGCCTCCAGCTGGTCGCGGGTGACCATCTCGCGCAGCACGAGCTCCGCTCCGGGCGTGGCCGAGCGGGCCACGTCGAGGAGGGTGCCGAGGGTGCGGTACGCGCTGGCCGCGGTGAAGCCGATGGCGATCGCCCCGGCCTCCCCGGTGGAGACCTGGCGGGCGGCGAGCGCGGCGGAGTCGGCCTGGCGGAGGATGCGGCGGGCCTCGTTGAGGAAGGCCCGTCCGGCGGGCGTCAGCCGGACCGAGCGGTTGGTGCGGTCGAGGAGGGAGACGCCCAACTCGTGCTCCAGGAGCTGGATCTGGCGGCTCAGCGGCGGCTGTGTCATGCGCAGTCGCTCCGCGGCCCGCGTGAAGTGCAGCTCCTCGGCCACGGCCACGAAGCTCACCAGCTGCGTGAGCGTGAACATGCGGGCCTCCCCCTTCCGGTTTCCATACCCTGCGGGTATGGGTCCATCCAAAAACAATGTTGGACGTGGATCAATCGTCGACCTTAGCTTCAGGGGGAAGGCAACGGGCACACACAGGGACTCGAAGTGGTGACGATGACGCAGACGACTGCCAAGGCCGCGCACCGTACGGGCGAGGCGACCCTCGACACGATCGCGTGGATCAGGCTCTCCTCGGTCACGCTGCCGCTCGCCACCCCGGTCAGCGACGCGAAGGTCCTCACCGGCAGGCAGAAGCCGATGACCGAGGTCGCGTTCCTGTTCGTGGAGCTGGAGACGGCCGGGGGCCATCAGGGGATCGGCTTCAGCTACGCGAAGCGGGCCGGTGGTCCCGGCCAGTTCGCGCACGCCAGGGAGATCGCCGGGAACCTGATCGGCGAGGACCCCAGCGACATCGGCAGGATCTGGACGAAGCTCGTCTGGGCGGGCGCCTCGGTGGGCCGCAGCGGTCTGGCGACGCAGGCGATCGCCGCGTACGACGTGGCGCTGTGGGACCTCAAGGCCAAGCGGGCGGGGCTGCCGCTGGCGAAACTCCTGGGCGCGCACCGCGATTCGGTGCGCTGCTACAACACCTCGGGCGGCTTTCTGCACACGCCGACCGAGCAGGTGCTTGAAAACGCCTCGGCGTCGCTGGCCAGCGGTATCGGCGGGATCAAGATCAAGGTCGGGCATCCGGACGGCAAGCAGGACCTGCGGCGCCTGACCGCGGTGCGCGAGCACATCGGCGAGGACGTGCCGCTGATGGTCGACGCCAACCAGCAGTGGGACCGGCCGACGGCGCAGCGCATGGGCCGCGCTCTGGAGGAGTTCGGCCTGGTGTGGATCGAGGAGCCCCTCGACGCGTACGACGCACCGGGCCACGCCGCGCTCGCCGCCTCGCTCGACACCCCGGTGGCGACCGGGGAGATGCTGGCGAGCGTGGCCGAGCACTGGGAGCTGATCCGGCAGGGCGCCGCCGATGTGATCCAGCCGGACGCGCCGCGCATCGGCGGCATCACCCAGTTCCTGAAGCTGGCCGCGCTGGCCGAGCACCATCAGCTGCAGCTGGCCCCGCACTTCGCGATGGAGATCCACCTCCACCTGGCCGCCGCCTACCCGATCGAGCCGTGGGTGGAGCACTTCGACTGGCTGGAGCCGCTGTTCAACGAGCGGCTCGCGATCAGCGACGGCCGGATGCACCTCTCCGCGCGGCCCGGTCTCGGCATCACGCTCAGCGAGCAGGCCCGCGCCTGGACGCAGGCCACGCACGTGGCGGGCACCCGCCCCTGAACGCCGGGGCCCCTCTTTACGACAACCCTCCGGGCCCCTCTTCACGACAACCCTTTTTCGCCACAGGAGCAGCACCATGACCTCGTCCTCGCTCACCCCGGCAGAGCTCGCCCGGCGCATCGGCTCCGGTCTGCTGTCGTTCCCCGTCACGCACTTCGACGCCGCGTCCGAGTTCGACGAGGCCGGGTACCGCGCGCACATCGAGCGGCTCTCCGGCCACGAGGTGGGCGGGCTGTTCGCCGCGGGCGGCACCGGGGAGTTCTTCTCGCTGACCGCCGAGGAGACCGAGCGCGTCGTCGCCACGGCCGTGGACGCCGCCCCGGCGGGCACGCCGATCCTCGCGCCCGCCGGGTACGGCACCCGCACCGCGATCGCGTACGCGCAGGCCGCCGAGCGGGCCGGGGCGGACGGCATCCTGCTGTTCCCGCCGTATCTCACGGAGGCCGGGCAGGAGGGGCTCGCCCGGCACGTGGAGGCGGTGTGCCGGTCGACCTCGCTCGGCGTCATCGTGTACGGCCGGGCCAACGCCGTCTACAGCGCCGAGACCCTCGCCCGGGTCGCCGAGGCGTGCCCGAACCTGATCGGCTACAAGGACGGCATCGGCGACATCGACGCGATGACGCGGATCCACGCCCACCTGGGCGAGCGCCTCGGTTACGTCGGGGGCCTGCCCACGGCGGAGACGTACGCGCTGCCGTACCTCGAACTCGGCGTCACCACCTACTCGTCGGCGATCTTCAACTTCCTGCCGGAGTTCGCCCTGGACTTCTATACGGCGGTGCGCGGCCGGGATCACGCCGCGGTCCGCACGTATCTGAACGAGTTCGTGCTGCCGTACACGGAGATCCGCAACCGGCAGGCCGGGTACGCGGTGAGCATCGTCAAGGCCGGGATGACTGCCGTCGGGCACCCCGCGGGTCCGGTGCGCGCCCCGCTGACCGACCTGACCGCCGCCGAGCAGGAGGAGCTGCGCGCGCTGATCGCGAAGCTGCCCGGTTCGGCCGCCGCGTAAGAACCGAACCGAGACAGCACACCCCGTACGGAAGGACCGATGTGACGTCCACCCCGCAAGTGCAGGACAACACCGAGCAGTTGGAAGGAGCCCTGTTCCTCGGGGCCGAGCGTGTCGTCGGCGAGGGCCCCGTCCTGCGCTCCCGTGACCCGCGCACCGGCGCCGAGCTCGACCCGCCCTACCGCAGCGCCGGGAAGGAGGAGGTGGCGCGGGCCTGCCGGCTCGCCGAGGGTGCCTTCGACGCGTACCGCGCGACCGAGCCCGAGGCGCGTGCCCGGTTCCTGGAGCGGATCGCGGACCACCTGACCGAGGCGACCGAGGCCCTGGTGGCGCGCGCCCACCTGGAGACGGCGCTGCCGACCGCCCGCCTGACCGGTGAAGTGGGCCGTACGACGGGCCAGTTGAGGCTGTTCGCGCAGGTGCTGCGGGACGGCGGGCTGCATGGCGTACGGATCGATCGGGCGCTGCCCGATCGTGCTCCGCTGCCGCGTCCCGATCTGCGGCAGCGGCGGGTGCCGCTGGGTCCGGTGGCGGTCTTCGGGGCGAGCAACTTCCCGCTGGCGTTCTCCGTGCTCGGCGGTGACACGGCCGCCGCGCTCGCCGCGGGCTGCCCGGTGGTGGTGAAGGCGCACGACGCGCATCTCGGCACGTCGGAGCTGGCCGCGCGCGCGGTGCGGGCGGCCGTCGTGGAGACGGGGATGCCGGACGGGGTGTTCTCGCTGCTGGTCGGTGAAGGGCCGGTCGTGGGCACGAGGTTGGTGACCGATCCGCACATCCAGGCCGTCGGCTTCACCGGGTCGCGGGCGGCGGGACTCGCGGTGCTGCGCGCGGCGACGGAGCGGCCGCAGCCGATTCCGGTGTACGCGGAGATGAGCAGCATCAACCCGGTGGTGCTGATGCCGGGCGCCCTCGCCGAGCGGGCGAAGGACCTTGCGGGCGCGTTCGTGGGGTCGCTGACCCTGGGTGCGGGCCAGTTCTGCACCAACCCGGGCCTTCTCGTCGGTGTGGCGGGCGACGACCTCGACGCGTTCGAGGAGGCGGCAGCGGCGGCGGTCGGCGAGCATGTCGGCGCGACGATGCTGACGCCGGGCATCGCCCAGGCGTACCACCGCGAGGTCGAGGCGGTCGCGGCGCGTCCGGGCGTACGGGTCCTCGCGCGCGGCGCCGCCGCCGCCGAGTCGGCGAGCCCCGGCCAGGCGGTGCTGATGTCGGTGGACGGCGACACGTTCCGGGCCGACCCCGAGCTGCGGCGGGAGATGTTCGGCTCGGCCGGTCTCGTGGTGCGTTGCCGCGATCTGGAGCATGTGGCCGAGGTGCTGCGGTCCCTCGACGGGCAGTTGACGGCGACCGTGCACACTGCCGGGGCCGATCTGGGCGACGCGCGTGCGCTCCTTCCGCTGCTCGAACGCCGGGCGGGCCGTGTGCTGTTCAACGGCTGGCCGACGGGCGTCGAGGTCGGGCACGCGATGGTGCACGGCGGTCCCTTCCCGGCGACTTCGGACAGCCGGACCACGTCGGTCGGCTCGCTGGCCGTCGACCGGTTCCTGCGGCCGGTCGCCTATCAGGACGTGCCGGAGGCGCTGCTGCCCGCCCCGCTGCTCGACGCGAACCCGTACGGGGTGCCGCGTCGGGTGGACGGCACCCTCGAGTAGCGTCAACTGCCTGGTGCGTACGGCCCGTTCCCGGTGCGGTTCACCGGGGACGGGCCGCGTACGTGCGTCGGGGAACGGGAGGTCAGCCCGCGAAGGCCGGGCTCTCCATGCCCTGGCCCGCGTCCGGCAGGACGAGTACCGATCCGGCGAGCGGGTGCGGGCGGTCGAGGCCGACGCGGGCGGTCGTGACGTACAGGTCGCGCAGGCCGGAGCCGCCGAAGGCGCAGGCGGTGGGGCGGGCGACGGGGAGCGGGACGGTGCGGTCGAGGCGGCCGTCCGGGGTGTAGCGGCGGATCTGGGCGCCGTCCCAGAGGGCCACCCAGACGCAGCCCTCGGCGTCGACGGTGAGCCCGTCGGGGAAGCCCGCGCCGGGCTCGACGGTCGTCAACTCCCTGCGTTCCAGGACGTGTTGGCCGTCGGCGCGGAGCACGTCGATACGGCGGGTGGGGCTGTCGACGTAGTAGGTGAGCGTGCCGTCGGGGGACCAGCCGGTGCCGTTGCTGACCGTCACGTCGTCGAGGAGGACGGTCGCGGTGCCGTCGGGCGCGATGCGGGTGAGGCTGCCGCCGCCGGGGGTCTCGTCGTACCGCATGGTGCCCGCCCAGAGGGCGCCGTCGGGGGCGACGGCGGCGTCGTTGCCGCGGCGGCCGGGGACGGGGTCGCGGTGCAGCCAGGAGAAGGTGCCGTCGGGGTCGTAGGCGCCGATGCCGTCGCGGAGGTTGAGCACCAGGCCGCCGCCCCTGCGGGGTTTGGCGGCGCCGACGTGCTGTTCCGTGGCGAGGACGGTGCGGCGGCCGGTGGCCGGGTCGTACGTGTGGACGCGGGAGCCGAGGATGTCGACCCAGATCAGTCGCTGTGCGGCCGGGTCCCAGGTGGGGCCCTCGCCGAGCTCGGCCTCGGCACGGACCGCGAGTTCGGGCCTCACCAGGCGCCCCGGTGGCCGAGGCTGACGGAGAGGTCGCCCGCGCCCTTGGCGGCCAGTTCGGTCAGCTCCCGTTCGCGGTCCTCGCTCCAGCGCACCATCGGCACGGAGATCGACAGGGCGGCGACGACGGCGCCGGTGCTGTCGCGTACGGGCGCGGCCACGCAGGAGACGTCGGGGTTGGCCTCGCGGTGCTCGACGGCTATGCCCAGGGACCTGGCGGTGGCGAGCTCCTCGCGCAGCGCGGCGAAGCCGGTGATGCTGTTCGGGGTGAGGGCGACGAGTTCCTCGCACTCCTCCAGGCGGGCCTCGAGCTCCTCCTCGGGCAGCGAGGCGAGCAGCATCTTGCCGACGGAGGTGCAATGGGCGGGCAGGCGGCGGCCGTTGGCGGAGACCATGCGGACGGCGTGGGTGGAGTCGACCTTGGCGATGTAGATGACGTCGACGTCCTCGAGGATCGCGATGTGCACGGTCTCGTCGCAGGTCTCGGCGACCTCGCGCGCGACCCGGCGGCCCTCCGCGGCGAGGTCGAGCTTCTCCGCGTACCGGCTGCCGAGCTGGTGGTTGCGCACGCCGAGGCGGTAGCGGCCGGGCTGCTCGGGCACGGGGACGAGATACGAGCGGGCCGCGAGCGTGGTGACGAGTTCGTGCACCGTCGTACGGGGCAGGCCCAGTTTTCGCACGATGTCGGGTGCCGAGAGGGTGCCGTCTCCCTCCAGGAAGAGTTCCATGATGTCCAGCGCCCGGGTCACCGCCGGAACGAGTCGGCCCATGTCCGCTCACCCACCCCTCTGTTCTGTTCGAAACCCCGGCAGGCTGCCGGTATCACGAACACAGGCTATGCACAGGCGAGTTCGGCGGGCAATGGGCCCGCAGCCGATCCCCGCACCCGCAAGCCGATTCCCCGCCGCACGACCCATTGACACCTCTTGGAGGGGCTGTTTACGTTCACGCCACCATCTCGAACGACTGACGATATACCGAACACGCGAGAGGTCATTTGCCTTGCGCATCACCGGAATCAGCACTCATGTCGTGGGAACCCCCTGGCGCAATCTGACGTATGTGCTCGTGCACACCGACGAGGGTCTGACGGGCGTCGGCGAGGCCCGCATGCTCGGCCACACCGACGCCCTGATCGGCTACCTCCGGGAGGCCGAGGCCAACCACGTCGCGGGCTCCGACCCGTTCGCGGTCGAGGACCTGGTCCGCCGCATGAAGTACGGCGACTACGGGCGGGCCGGCGAGATCGTGATGTCCGGCATCGCGGTGATCGAAATGGCCTGCTGGGACATCAAGGGAAAGGCCCTGGGCGTACCGGTCTGGCAGCTCCTCGGCGGCAAGGTCACCGACCGCGTCAAGGCGTACGCCAACGGCTGGTACACGACGGAGCGCACGCCGGAGGCGTACCACAAGGCCGCGCAGGAGGTCGTCGCGCGCGGCTACCGGGCCCTGAAGATCGACCCGTTCGGGACCGGCCACTTCGAGCTGGACGCCGAGCGGTCCCGGTACGCGGTCTCGCTGATCGAGGCCGTACGGGACGCGATCGGCCCCGACACCGAGCTGATGCTGGAGATGCACGGCCGGTTCTCCCCCGCCACGGCGATCCGCCTCGCCCGCGAGCTCGCGCCCTTCGACCCGGCGTGGCTGGAGGAGCCGGTGCCGCCGGAGAACCTCAAGGCGCTGAAGAAGGTCGCCGAGCGGGTCGACCTGCCGGTGGCGACGGGTGAGCGCATCCACGACCGGATCGAGTTCCGCGAGCTGTTCGAGGACCAGTCGGCGGACGTCATCCAGCCGGACCTCGGGCACATCGGCGGCATTCTGGAGACCCGCAAGCTCGCCGCGACCGCCGAGACGCACTACGTGCTGGTGGCCCCGCACAACGTGGGCGGCTCGGTGCTCACCGCGGCCTCGCTCCAACTCGCCGCCTGCACGCCGAACTTCAAGATCCTGGAGCACTTCAACGACTTCGCGGACGCGGAGATCAAGAAGGTGGTGCGCGGGGCTCCCGCGGTCGACCCGGAGACGGGCTGCTTCGAGGTCTCGCACGCGCCGGGTCTGGGCGTGGAGTTCGACGTCGACGCGGCGGCCGAGTTCCCGCAGCAGCAGGCGCGTTTCGACCTGTGGGCGGACGGCTGGGAGCAGAGGAAGCCCGCATGACCTCTCGTACGGGCCGCTCCGTGGTCGTCGAACGCCCCGGCAGCCACCGCCTCGTCACCGCCGCGGTACCCGAACCGGGGCCGGGCGAGGTGCGCGTGCGGGTCGCCGCCGCCGGGATCTGCATGAGCGACCGCGAGGTGTACGACGGGCACCGCGACGCCGCGTACGTCCGCTACCCGGTGGTGCCGGGCCACGAGTGGTCCGGCACGGTCGAGGCGGTCGGCGCGGGCGTGGACCCCGGGCTCGTCGGGCGCCGCACCGTCGCCGAGGGCTTCCGCGCCTGCGGGGTGTGCGCCCGCTGCCGGTGCGGTGAGACGAGCCTGTGCGAGGGCGGGTACGCGGAGACCGGGTTCACCGAGCCCGGCGCGTTCGCCGACCAACTCCTCGTCCCCGCCCGGCTGTTGCACCTCCTGCCGGACGACGCGGACCTGCGGGCCGCCGCACTCCTCGAACCCGCGGCGGTGGTCGCGGCGGCGGTACGGGCAGGCCGGCCCGCCCCCGGCGAACGCGTCGCCGTCGTCGGGGCGGGGACGCTCGGACTGCTCGCCGTACAGCTGCTCGCCGCCTCGTCCCCGGGCGAGCTGGCCGTGGTCGACCCGCGGGCGGCGCGCGGCAAGCAGGCCCTCGACTTCGGCGCGACCGAGGCGCACACACCCGGGCAGGCGGCCGCCCTGGAGGGCCGGTTCGACCTGGTGGTGGAGACGGCGGGCGCGCCGTCGACCGCCGCTTCCTCCTGCCGGCTCGCGCGGCGCGGCGGGCGCGTCGCCCTCACGGGGATGTTCACGCCGGGCGCGGAGGGCATCGACCCCGTCCATCTGTCGCTCAGCCAGCTGGAGGTGCGGAGCGTCTTCGGTGCGCCGTCGGCGGCGTGGTCGGACGCGGTGCGGGCGTTCTCGCTCGGTCTTCTCGCGCCCGCGGCGCTGGTCACGCATGAGTTTCCGCTGGAAGCGTTCGAGGAGGCCATTTCCCTGGTGGGGAGCGGGAGTTCGGAGGTCGGGAAGGTGTTGCTCACCCCCTGAGCGTGGAACCCCGTATCGGAACAGCAGAACAAGGAGCCCCATGACCGAGCCCTCCCTCACCCTCCCGCGCCGCCCCGGCCTCACCGCGCTCGACCGCATCGGGCACCCCTCCCCCGTCCTTGACCCGGACGACGCCTCCCCGCACACGTTCCCCGACGGCGGGACCTGGCGTACCGAGATCCCTTCCGTCGAAGGGCCCGAAGCGCTGGCCACCGTGCTCAAGGAGAGCGCGCGGCTCGACGTGCCGGTCCACCGGATCAGCCAGGGCAGCGGCGTCTGGATGCTCACGGACGCCGAGATCACCGAGATGGTGGAGTCGTGCGCGGAGCGCGGCATCGAGCTCTGCCTGTTCACCGGGCCGCGCGGCACCTGGGACACCGGCGCCGCGACCCGGACCGACTCCGGCGGCGCCGGGCTGCGCGCACGCGGGCACGACGCGCTCGCGGGCTGTGTCGAAGACGCCCTGCGGGCAACGGAGTTGGGCGTGACGTGCCTGCTCGTCGCCGACGAGGGCGTGCTGTGGACCCTGCACCGGATGCGTACCGCCGGGGCGCTCCCGGCCACGACCACGTTCAAGGTGTCCGCCCTGATCGGGCCGGTCAACCCGGCCTCGTACGGCGTCTTCGAGCAGCTCGGCGCCGACTCCCTGAACGTCCCGTCGGACCTGTCGCTCGACCACTTCACCGAGATCCGCCGGGTCAGCCGCGCCCCGCTCGACCTGTACGTGGAGGCGCCCGACGACCTCGGCGGCTATGTCCGGATGTACGAGGCCGCCGAGCTGATCCGGCGCGGGGCCCCGCTGTATCTGAAGTTCGGGCTGAGCAGGTCGCCCGGTATCTACCCCTACGGCGCCCAGTTGCGCGAGACCGCACTCGCCACGGCACGGGAGCGGGTGCGGCGCGGCCGCCTCGCCCTCGATCTGCTCGCCCGGCACGGCGCCGACGGCGGGATGTCGCCGCTCGGCTCCCGCGACCCGGGTGTGCTGCGGCGCTTCCCCGTACCCGAAGGAGACTGACATGCGCACCCGCACGCGCCGCGCCCCGCTCGCGGCGACCGTGGCCGCACTGCTCGCCCTGTCGCTGGCCGGCTGCGGCCAGGAGGCACTCGGCGGCAGCCGCTACCAGCCGGAGGGCGGTGAGGGCGTCACGGTCGGCCTGGCGATGCCCACGAAGTCCTCGGAGCGGTGGATCGCCGACGGCCGGAACATGGCGAAGCAGTTCCAGAAGGCCGGGTACAAGACGGATCTGCAGTACGGCGACGACAAGGTGGAGAACCAGGTCGCGCAGATCGAGAGCATGATCACCAAGGGGGTCGGGCTGCTCGTCGTCGCCGCCATCGACGGCTCCGCGCTCTCCGACGTCCTGGAGCAGGCGGAGAAGGCCGGGATCCCCGTGATCTCGTACGACCGGCTCATCATGGGCACCGACAGCGTCGACTACTACGCGTCGTTCGACAACGAGCGGGTCGGCCGGCTGCAGGCGCAGTACATCGTCGACACGCTGGAGTTGGGGAAGCCGGACCAGGGCGGCAGGAGCCACAGCATCGAGCTGTTCGCCGGGTCGCCCGACGACAACAACACCAAGTACTTCTGGAACGGCGCGCAGAACGTGCTGCGCCCGTACCTGGAGTCCGGTCAGCTGGTCGTGCGCTCGAAGCAGACCACCATGGCGAAGGCGGCGACGCTGCGCTGGAGCGGGGAGACCGCGCAGAAGCGCATGGACGACATCATCACCAAGAGCTACGGCCAGGAGCGGCTCGACGCCGTGCTCTCCCCGTACGACGGGATCTCCATCGGCATCATCTCGGCGCTGCAGAGCGCGGGTTACGGCACGAAGAACCAGCCGCTGCCCGTGGTGACCGGGCAGGACGCGGAGCTGGCGTCGGTGAAGTCGATCAACCGGGGCGAGCAGACGCAGACGGTGTTCAAGGACACCCGGAAGCTGGCCCGGCAGGCGGTGCAGATGGGCGATGCGGCACTGACCGGCAAGAAGGTCGAGGTCAACAACACCACGGACTACGACAACGGTGTCAAGACCGTGCCGTCGTACCTCCTCGACCCGGTGAGCATCGACAGGAAGAACACCCAACTCCTTGTCGACGAGGGGTACTTCACGGCAGGACAGCTCAAGTGACGGCGGCCGTCCCGGATCGAGCGAGCGCGCCGCGGGAGGCCGAGCCGGTCCTCCGGATGGCGGGCATCTCCAAGACGTTCCCGGGCGTCAAGGCGCTCAGCGACGTCAACCTGACCGTGCGGGCCGGGGAGATCCACGCGATCTGCGGCGAGAACGGCGCGGGCAAGTCGACCCTGATGAAGGTCCTCAGCGGGGTGCATCCGCACGGGAGCTACGAGGGCGAGATCTCCTTCGAGGGCGAGCCGGTCGCGTTCCGCGACATCCGGGCCAGCGAGCGGCGCGGAATCGTGATTATCCATCAGGAGCTGGCGCTCGTACCGCACTTGTCGATCGCGGAGAACATCTTCCTCGGCAACGAGCAGTCCTCACGCGGCTTCATCGACTGGAACGGCACCCTGCGCCGGGCCGCGAAGCTGCTCGCACGGGTCGGGCTGCGGGAGAAGCCGCAGACGCCGATCAGTGAACTCGGCGTCGGCAAGCAGCAGTTGGTGGAGATCGCGAAGGCACTCGCGAAAGAGGTGAAGCTGCTCATCCTGGACGAGCCGACGGCCGCCCTGAACGACGAGGACAGCGCGAAGCTGCTCGATCTGATCCTGGAGCTGCGCGCGCAGGGGATCGCCTGCATCGTCATCTCGCACAAGCTGGGCGAGATCCGGGCCGTCGCCGACTCGGTGACGATCCTGCGCGACGGCCGCACCATCGAGACCCTTACCGTACGTGAACACCCGGGCACGGAACCGGAGTTGAGCGAGGACCGGATCATCCGGGGAATGGTCGGCCGGGACCTCGACCACCGTTTCCCGGAGCGCACCGCGTACGCCGGGGACGACGCGGGCGAGACCGCCCTGCACATCGACGGCTGGACGGTGCGCCACCCCGTCGACCGGGAGCGCCTGGTCGTGGACGACGTGTCGCTCACCGTGCGGCGCGGCGAGATCGTCGGCGTCGCGGGCCTGATGGGCGCGGGCCGCACGGAGCTCGCCATGTCCGTCTTCGGCCGCAGCTACGGCAGTTACGTGGCGGGGTCGGTCGAGGTGGGCGGCAGGCCCGTACAGACGAGGACCGTTCCTGCGGCGATCGAGGCGGGCCTCGCGTATGTCACGGAGGACCGCAAGCAGTACGGCCTGAATCTGATCGACGACATCAACCGGAACATCTCCCTGGCCTCGCTGCCGGGCATGGTGCGCCGGGGCGCCGTCGACGAGCACCACGAGCGGTCCGTCGCCGAGCGCTACCGCAGGTCGATGAACATCAAGGCGCCCACGGTGCACGAGCAGGTGGGCCGGCTCTCCGGCGGCAACCAGCAGAAGGTCGTCCTGAGCAAGTGGATTCACGCCGATCCGCAGGTGCTGATCCTGGACGAGCCGACGCGCGGCATCGACGTCGGCGCCAAGTACGAGATCTACACCGTGATCGACCGGCTCGCCGCGCAGGGCAAGGCGGTGCTGATCATCTCCTCGGAGCTGCCCGAGCTGCTCGGGATGTGCGACCGGATCTACACGATGGCCGAGGGCCGCCTCACCGGTGAGGTCGCGCGCGCCGACGCCACCCAGGAAGTCCTGATGCGCCACATGACCCTGAACAGAAGCTGAGGCCAGCCATGACCACCACGACCACACCGCCCGAGGGGGCGGCCACCGCCGGGACGGCCGCACCGTCGACCGGCGCTCTGCTCCTGCACGGCCTGCGCACCAACATCCGCCAGTACGGCATGCTCTCCGCGCTCGCCCTGATCGTGCTGCTCTTCGGGTTCTGGACGGACGGCGCGCTCCTGCGCCCCGGCAACATCTCCAACCTGCTGCAGCAGAACGGCTACATCCTGATCCTGGCCATGGGCATGATGATCGTCATCATCGCCGGGCACATCGATCTGTCGGTCGGTTCGGTCGCCGCGTTCGTCGGCGCGATATCGGCCGTCATGATGATCAAACACGATCTGCCGTGGGGCGTCGCCCTGGTCCTCTCGCTGCTCATCGGCGCTCTGGCGGGCGCCTGGCAGGGCTTCTTCATCGCGTACTTGGGCATCCCGTCGTTCATCGTGACGCTCGCCGGGATGCTGCTCTTCCGCGGGCTCACGCAGATCACCCTGGCAGGACAGTCGCTCTCGCCGTTCCCGGAGGGCTTCCAGAACCTCGCCAAGGGCGTCGTCCCGGAGGCGGGACCGGCGTGGAGCATCCCGCTGCCCTTCGAGTTCCATCTGAACCTGGGCTTCATCGAGTTGCGTACGGAGGCCATCGGCCCGTACCACAACCCGACCCTCCTGATCGGTCTGGCCGTGGTGGCGTTCCTGCTGATCCGCGAGGTGCGGGACCGTCGGCGGCAGCGCGCGTACGAGCTCGACGTGCTGCCGCGCAACATCTGGATCATGAAGTGCGTGGCGATCGTCGCCGCGGTCCTCGCGTTCACGCTGACCCTGGCGAGCTGGCACGGCCTGCCGGTCATCATGCTGATCGTCTGCGGCCTGCTGCTCGGTCTCGGCTATGTGATGCGCAACGCGGTGGTGGGCCGGCATGTGTACGCGCTCGGCGGCAACAAGGCCGCGGCCAAGCTGTCCGGCGTGAAGGACAAACGCGTCACGTTCCTGGTGTTCGTGAACATGGGTGTGCTCGCGGCGCTCGCGGGCTGTGTGTTCGCGGCGCGGCTCAACTCCGGTACGCCGCAGGCGGGTCTGAACTTCGAGCTGGAGGCGATCGCCGCCGCGTTCATCGGCGGCGCGTCGATGAGCGGCGGCGTCGGCACGGTGCTCGGCGCCATCATCGGCGGCCTGGTCCTGGGCGTGCTGAACAACGGCATGAACCTGGTGGGTGTGGGCACCGACTGGCAGCAGGTCATCAAGGGGCTCGTGCTGCTCGCGGCGGTCGGCATCGACGTGTGGAACAAGCGCCGGGGCAGTTCGTAAGAACCTCTCGACACACGGCGGCCCGGCACCCGCGTGGGTGCCGGGCCGCCGCCGTGGAGCGCTCAGGCCGCGTGCGCCTGCTGGTGCGTGTGCGTACAGGGGCAGGCCTTGTACGCGAGGCCCAGCTCGCCGTCGACGGCCGCGCTGGTGCGGCCCGCCGACTCGACGACCTGCTCCCAGGAGCCGTACTTGGCGTGGAGCTGGTCGGCGGTCGGGCCGAGCGGGTTGCCGTACTTCTTGCGGTTGCGCTCCTCCAGGGCGGCGACCTGGGCGGGGGTCATGCCGGCGCGGGCGATGTCCTTGGCCTCGTTGCGCATCCGGACGAGCTCGCGGGCGACGGTCTCGGGACTCGCCCCGGCCTTCTCCAACTCGCAGCGCCTGCGGCCCATGTCGGTGAGGAGCTGGTGGTAGCGGACGCGTACGTCCCGGGCCTCGTACCGCTCGGTGGGCGTCATCTCCCGGATGCGGCAGACGACTTGCTCCTTGCTGGTGCACGTTTCCTGCGACGGCGGCGCGAGCGAGGGCTGCCCGACGCTCGTCGACCCGCAGGCGGAGTGCGGGCAGCGCAGGCCCGCCTGGTGTGCCTGAGCGGTGCCCGCGGCCGGGACGACTGCGGTGAACAGGGAGACGGCGGCGAGTGCGGGCAGCAGGAGGCGGCGGCGCAGCGGCGCCGTGGTGGGGAGGAGTGACATGCGGTGATCATGGTCCGGCCGCACCCCGACGCCCACTCGGCACGCCCCGCCGTCACCCGTACGGGAGCGTGCTGCCCCTGACCTGGGCGGCAGCAGACGGCCGCACCGTTGCAAGCCACGTGTGGGAGACGTTGACGCATGCGGGCAAACCCAGTTGAGGGGTCCGGCGGGGTGACCACAGCGGGAGAGATCGGTCACAGCTTCGGGCAGGCCCGGTGCCGTACGGTGCCGCGGTGACACAAGCAATGAGCCCTCTCCCCAACGCACCCATGAACATGACGAAGACCCCGCACCCGACCGCCCCGACCGCCTCGCCCGCCTCCTCCCCTTCCGCCGTTCCGGCGACCAGCACCCCGATCTACGACGCGCTGGTGCGCGAGTGGTACGCGGAGGGCCGCAACCCCGGCGCGCGGCGCGGCGACGGTGCGGAGGCCGGAGGTTCCAGGGCTCCCGGAGCCTCCGGAGCAGAGTCCGGTTCCGCCGCCGCGTAGTCCGGCCCGCGGCCCGGCCTCCCGAACTGGCCTCCCAAACTGGCCGGAATCGACCGGTCCGCACTCCTCCAACGGCTCAACGTGGTGTTCCGCGCGGCCCGCACGCATGGGCAGACTCGCCCGCACACGTGATCACGGCCACAGGAGGACCCGTTGGACTTCTCGGACGTACCCCGCCACCCCGAGTCCCCGGCCGACGCGGATCCGGGCGAGGTCAGCAGACGCCGCTTCCTGCAAGGTGCCGCCGCCACGGCCGCCCTGGCCTCGACGGTCGCCGTCCCCCGGCCCGCGGCCGCGGCCTCGGGCCGGGAGGTCGGCTACACGTTCACGGCCGCGACCAACGGCGCCGCGACGCTCGCGCCGTCCGGTGCCGTGGTCGCCGAAGTGCAGGGCGTGCTCTGGTCGGTGCCGCGCTCGGGCGGCGCCGCGGCGCCGCTCACGCCGGTCGAACTGGAGCCCACGCGGCCGGTGTTCTCGCCCGACGGGAGCCTGCTCGCGGTCTGCGCGTTCCGGGGCGGCACGTTCCACATCTGGACGCTGAGGCCCGACGGCTCGGACCTCACCCGGCGCACCGACGGGCCTTGGGACGACCGGGGGCCTGCCTGGTCCCCGGACGGCCGCCGGATCGCGTTCGCCTCCGAGCGCGGCGGCGACCCGGTGGCGGGCAGCCCGTACCGGATCTGGGTGCTCGACCTGGACTCCGGCGCGCTGACCCGCCTGACGGGAGTGCCGGGGCAGGAAGGGCCGCACCAGGACGGCCGTTGGGAGGACTTCGACCCGACCTGGTCCCCGGACGGGACACGCGTGCTGTTCGTGCGGGGCCGGGTGCTGCCGGAAGGCCGGGGGCTCGACTCCCGTACGGTCGCGTCCGTGCGGGCCGACGGCACGGGCCCCGTGACCGCCGTGTACGCGGAGGAGCGCACCGGCACCCAGCTGGTCGCCCCCGCCGTCTCCCCGGCCGGGACGCTCGCGGTGCTGCGCACCACGCCCTCGCCGAGCGCCTCGTGCACGCTCCTCGTGGCGGGCGCGGCGGTCGCGGTGGACGGTGATGTGCATCCGGTGCCGCCGCGCTGGACCGGCCGCGACGAGCTGCTGCTCACCGTCGACGGCGCGTTCCGGCTCGTCCGCCCCGAACGGCCGGACACGTACGAGGCGATCCCGTTCCGCGGCGAGCTCTCCGTGGACCGGCCGCGCTACCGCGCCAAGCGGTACGACCTCGACCCGGGCGCCGGGCGTCCGGTGCGGGGGCTGCATCTGCCCGCGCTGTCCCCGGACGGCCGCCAGGTGGCGTTCGCGGCGCTCAACTCCCTCTGGCTGGCGGACACTTCGGGCGGCCGGGCGCCGCGTCGACTGGTCCGTTCCGCACCGACGCGCTACCCGCTCGCGCCGAGCTGGTCCCCCGACGGCCGCTCGCTGCTCTACACGGACGACCGGGACGGGCTGCACGCGGTCGTCCGACGCGAGCTCGACTCGGGCCGCGAGGAGGTCCTCGTACGCGGCGGGCGTGTGCACCCCGCCCTCTCGCCGGACGGGCGGCGGCTCGCGACGTTCGACATGGCGTACAACCTGATGGTCCTCGACCTCGACTCCGGCGAGGAGCGGAAGGTGGCCGAGCCGCTCGGGGCGGGCGGCGCACCCGGGCGGCCCAGCTGGTCTCCGGACGGGCGGCACATCGCGCTGTGCGATCTGGCACGGCTCAACCAGCGCTTCCGCGAGGGCTACAACGTCATCCGGATCGTCGGCGTCGACGACGGCTCCTCGCGGCTGCACGCGCTCGCCCCGCACCAGTCGCTCTCGGACCGCTACGGCAGCGGCCCGGTGTGGTCGCCGGACGGGCGGCACTTCGCGCTCGTCGCCGAGTCCGCGCTGTGGCTGCTCCCGATCCGCGCGGACGGCACGCCCGACGGGACGCCGAAGCTCCTGGGCGACGAGCCGGCCGACCACCCGTCGTGGTCGGCGGACGGCCGCCGCGTCCTGTACCAGTCGGCCGGCCGCCTCCGCCTCGCGGACCTCGGGAACGGCCGTACGCGCACGGTCCGCGTGCCCCTCGATCACCGGCGCCCCACGCCCGCCGACACGGTCGTGCACGCGGGCCGCCTCTGGGACGGCACGGGCGGCGACGCGTCCGTGCGCGAGGACGTCGACCTCGTGGTGCGCGACGGGCGCGTCGCCGCCGTCGAGCCGCACCGGGCGGGCCGTTCGGCCCGGCACCGCGTCGACGCGTCCGCGCACACCGTGCTCCCCGGCCTCTGGGACGCGCACACGCACCCCTGGCAGGCCACGTACGGCGGCCGGCAGACCGCGCTGCAGCTCGCGTACGGCATCACGACCGCGGTCTCCTTCGGCGGCTTCGCCTACGAGCAGGCCCGGCTGCGCGAGGCCGTCGCCGCCGGTGAACTGGCCGGACCCCGGCTCCTGACGACCGGCGAACTCCTGGACGGCCCGCGTCCCTCGTACGGGATGAGCAGGGCGCACACCACCAAGGCGGGCCTTCGCCGTTCGCTGCGGCGGGGTGCGGCCCTGGAGTGGGACTTCGTCAAGACGTATGTACGGGCGCCGGGTTGGGTGATGGCTCAGGCCGCGCGGTTCGCGCACGAGGAGCTGGGTGTGCGCGCGGGCAGCCACCTGCTCTCGCCCGGCATGCAGCTCGGCCAGGATCTGACGACCCATCTGCAGGCGACGCAGCGGCAGGAGTTCGGACGCTCCCTCACGGCGGGCGGGCGCTCCGCGCAGGACGTCACGGAGATCTACACGCACGGCGACTTCCACCTGGTGGCCACGCCGTTCACGGCCGCCCCGCTGATCGGCGCCGACCCGTCCCTGGCGCGCGACGAGCGGGTGACGCGGTTGATGCCTCCCTGGGACGTCGCCACGGTCGAGGAGGGGGCCGCGAAGCCGCCCACGGAGGCCCAGTTGGCGACGATCCGCTCCGAGGTGCGGATCTACCACCGCATCCTGTCGCACGGCGGTCTGGTCGCCCTCGGCACGGACCAGCCCCTGGTCGCGGTCGGCCTTCACCTCCATCTGGCCCTCCGCGCCCTGCACCGCTACGGCCTCTCCCCCGCCGAGGCCCTGCGCACGGCGACCGTCCTCCCCGCCCGCGCCTTCGGCGCCGAGCGGGACCTGGGCACCCTGGAGGTGGGGCGGTGCGCCGACCTGGTGGTGGTCGACGGCGACCCGTTCACCGACTTCGACTCACTCGTCCGGACGGAGTCGGTGCTGCGGGGCGGAGTCCCGTACACGCAACGGGAGTTGGTCGCCGCGTTTCCCGCACCTCACGCCACGGCACGCCGCGCGGCGGACGAGCACTGGCACGAGGTGGGCGAGCGGATGCGGCGCGGGAGCTGCTGCGACCTCTCGCACTGACCGCACTGACCGCGCGGACCGCACCGCCCCCCTCACCTGGACTGCACCCACCACACCAGCGCCGCCATGGCGGTCGACCCGGCTGTCATGGCGGCGCCGCGCACGGCGCTGAAGAGGGCGGCGCGGGTGAGGCGCCGGCCGGTGCGGCGGAACCTCGCTCCGGTGGTACGCGCCTCGGGCTCGGTGGTACGGGCCTTGTCTCCCGTCGTACGGGGGCTGCTGTGGCCGTCGGGGGTGTGCATGGTGCCGCCTTTCTTCCTCTGATCCTTGCTGCGGGTACGGATCAGTGAACGGGCGCACTGGCTCAACTCCCAGGCAACTCGGAACAGTTCGGATTCCGACTGCGTAACCTGCATGTCAGGGGTTCCTTCGGAATTCCGAGTCGGAAGCGGAGCGGGCGAGGAGGGGCATGACAGCGGGGGCGGAACGCCAGGAGGGCCGCGGCGCCCCGGTGTTCGACGAGCTGGACCGGCTGCGCGGAGCCGCCGAGGCCCGCCTCGCGGAGCGTGAACTCCGGCTCGTGCGCAGCCGTTTGGCCGAGGAGTCGGGTGTCTCGGTCAAGACGATCAGTGACTGGTTCAACCGCAAGCACGCCCCGCGCAACCTCGACGGTCTGCTGATGGTCGCCCGGGTCCTGGCCCGCTGGGCGGACCTGCCCGCACCCGTGCCCCGGCGGTGGGCGGCGCTGATGGCCGCGGAGCCCAGCACGCCCGCCGAGGCCGCACCGGAGGACGAGGGGACAGCGAAGGACGAGGTGACGGCGGGAGCATCCCGTACGGCCCTCGTGCCAGCGCGATACCCGCCGGGCGGGCCGGGCGCGCCCTCGGACGGCGCACCGCACGCCGCCGGGCGCCCGCTCGCGGATCTCCTCGACCCGTACGCGCTCGAAGTGCACCGGGCGATCGACGTGCCGCCGACGGCCGGGTCGGATCCGCTGCCGGTGCTGCCCGCGTACGTCGAGCGCGAGCACGACGACCGGCTGCGCGAGGCGGTGCGGCGGGCGACGGAGGGCATCAGCACGTTCCTGGTCCTGGTCGGCGCGTCCTCGTCGGGGAAGACGCGGGCCTGCTGGGAGGCGGTCCAGGGGCTGCCGTCCGGCTGGCGGCTGTGGCATCCCCTCGTACCGGAACGGGCCGAGGCACTGCTGCGCGGGCTGAGTTCGGTGACACCGCGGACCGTGGTGTGGCTGAACGAGACGCAGCACTACCTCCTCTCCCCCACCGACGCCCTCGGGGAGCGCGCCGCGGCCGGACTGCGCGGGCTGCTCGCGGACCCGGACCGCGCCCCGGTGCTGGTCCTCGGCACGATGTGGTCGGAGTACTGGGCCAACCTCACGGACACGCCCACCTCGGGTGTGCCGGACGTCCATCCGCAGGCGCGTGCCCTGCTGAGCGGCACGGTCGTGCCGGTGCCGGACACGTTCTCGGGGCCGACGCTGCGGGCGCTGCGGGACCTGGCCGACGGCGACCCGCGGCTCGCGCGGGCCGCGGCGGAGGCCGAGCAGGGGCAGATCACTCAATACCTGGCCGGAGCACCGTCGTTGAGGGACCGGTACCGGGTGGCGCCGCCGCCCGCGCGTGCGCTGATCGACACGGCGATGGACGCGCGGCGGCTCGGGCACGACCGGGCGCTGCCGCACGCGCTCCTCGAGACGGCCGCGCCCGGCTATCTCACCGACGGCCAGTGGGACACCCTCGGCGAGGACTGGCTGGAGCAGGCCCTCGCGTTCACGGCCTCGCCCTGCCACGGCGCGCGCGGTCCCCTCACCCGGATCCGGCCGCGCCCCGGCGACCCGTACCCGGCGCAACCCCACTACGTACTCGCCGACTTCCTGGAGCAGGAGGGCCGCGCCAGCCGCCGTACCGTCGGGCCGCCCGCGCAGCTGTGGCACGCGCTGGTGAAGCACGCCAGCAGCGGCCATGTCGACATCGCGCGATCGGCCCAGCTGCGCGGCTTCAAGCGGCTCGCGGTTCAGGCGTACGCGGTGGCGGCGGCGCACGGGGACACGTTCGCGCTGCTGCAGGCGGCCAAGGTGCTGCGGGAGTCCGGCCGTTCGCGGGAGGCGATCGGCTGGTACCAGCGGGCGGCGGAGGCCGGGGACGCGTTCGCGCTGCGGCAGACGACGGCGCTGCTGCGGGAGGCGGGCCGCACCGAGGAGGCGATCGGCTGGTACCAGCAGGCGGCCGAGACGGGCGACGCGGATGCGCTCGACGAGGTCCTCGGCCTGCTGCGCGCGGCGGGCCGGGACGCCGAGGCGGAGGCCTGGCTGGGGCGCCGCGCGGAGGCGGGCGACATCGACGCGATGCGGCGGCTCGCGTACGAGCTGCAGACGGCGGGCGAGCCGCGGGACTCGCTCACCTGGTACCGGAGGGCAGCCGAGGCCGGGGACATCGATGCCATGCGGCGGGCCGCGGCCCTGCTGGAACAGGCGGGCGCGGACGGCGAGGCGCTGGTGTGGTTCCGGCGCGCCGCGGGCACGGGAGACACCGAAGCGGTCGACAGGACCGTGGGGTTGCTGCGCCGGACGGGCCGTACGGACGAGGCGCTCGACTGGCTGCAGGGCCGCGCCGGCGCCGGGGACACGCGGGCGTTCGAGCAGCGGATCCGGCTGCTGTGGGAGGCGGGGCTCGTCGAGGAGGCCCTGGAGACCTTGCGGGAGCGGGCCGAGGCGGGGCACGAGTCGGCGCTCCTTGACGCGGTGGATCTGCTGCGGGACGCGGGCCGCGAGGACGAGGCGGTCGAGCGGCTGCGGCAGTGGTGCGAGGAGGGCAACACCGCCGCCCGGCGGCCGCTGGTGGACCTCCTGGTGGAGCGGGGCCGTACGGACGAGGCTGTGGCGGTCCTGCACGTGTGGGCCGAGGCGGGCGACCCGAGCGCCCGGCGGCGCAGTGCCGATCTGCTCCTGGAGGCGGGCCGCGCGGACGCGGCGATCGAGCGGCTGCACGGCTGGGCGGAGGCGGGCGACGTGGCCTCCCTGTGGCAGGCGGCGGCGCTCCTGGAGGCGGTGGGCCGCACGGCCGAGGCCCTGGACTGCTACCGGCGGGCGGCCGAGGCGGGCCGCGGTTCGGCCCTGCTGCAGGCCGGGGACCTGCTGCGGCGCGCAGGCCGTGACGAGGAGGCCCTGCACTGGTACGAGAAGGCCGTCGCGGCGGGGCAGCAGGACGCCTCGGACCAGATCATCGAACTCCTGCGCCACACGGGCCGGTTCGAGGAAGCCGTGGACCGGCTGGGGGCCTGGGCGGAGGCGGGCGACGCGGACGCGCGGTCGCGCGCGGCCGAGCTGCTGCACGAGGAGGGCCGCACCGCGCAGGCCCTGGAGTGGTACGAGCGGGCGGCCGCGGCAGGCGATGTGGACGCGCTGTGGCAGGGCGCGTTCCTGCTGCAGGGCGAGTCCCGTACGGAGGAGGCGCTGCGGTGGTACGAGCGCGCCGCGGAGGCCGGGGAGATCAGCGCGCTCGGCCAGGGGGCGACGCTGCTGTGCGAGGTGGACCGGCTCGACGAGGCGCTGCGCTGGTACGAGCGGGCGGCGGCGGCCGGGGACACGGAGGCCCTGTGGCAGGCCGCGTACACGCTGCACACGGCGGGCGACCGGGAGCGCGCCGTCGACTGGTACCGGCGGGCGGCGGAGGCCGGTGACGTGGATGCCCTGTGGCAGGCGGCGCATCTGATGCGGGAGGCCGGGCGGGTCGACGAGGCGGTGGCCTGGCTGGAGCGACGGGCGGACGACGGGGCCGGGTTCGTGCTGTCCCTGGTGGGTGACCTGCTCAAGGAGAGCGGCCGCCCGCGCGAGGCGCTCGCCGCGTATCGCCGGGTGGCGGAGACGGGTGACACGTTCGCGCTGCGCTGGGCGGCGGAGCTCTCCCAGGACGCGGGCCGCACCGAGGAGGCGCTGCAGTGGTACGAGCGGGCCGTCGAGGCCGGCGATGCCAGCGCGCTGCGCCAGGGCAGCGAGCTGCTGCAGCGCGCGGGGCGCACGGACGAGGCGCTGACCTGGTACTACCGCGCGGCCGAGGCGGGCCATGTGTTCGCCCTCACCCAAGCTGTGGCCCTGCTGCGGGGCGCGGGCCGCGCGGACGCGGCGGACCGGCTCGAACGGTACGGCTGGGAGCCGGGCGGCACGATCGCGGAGCCGTGGGAGGCGGTGCCGCCCGGCGTTCCGTAGCGGGCGTCTCTCCGGTCGACGTGTCAACGTCCTTGCAGGGCCTTGACGTTGTCGCCGAAGGTCCAGTTCTTCGAGCCGTCCCAGTTGAGGGACCAGGTCATCAGGCCCTTGAGGGAGCCGTTGTAGTGGCGCCAGGCCTGGGCGACCTGATCGGGCGTCATATGGCCGCCGCCCGCGCCGGGTTGGGCGGGGAGTCCGGGGACCTGCTTGTCGTACGGGACGCGGATGGTGGTGCCCTGGACGACCAGGCCCTTGTCGAGGCAGTCGGTCTGGGCGACGAAGCCTTCGACGGTGCCCGCGGAGTAGGAGTCGCCGGAGCAGCCGTACATGCTGCCGTTGTAGTACTGCATGTTGAGCCACCACAGCCGGCCGTTGTCCGCGTACTTCTTGACGATCGGCAGGTAGGCGCCCCAGATCGAGCCGTACGTGACGCTGCCGCCGGTGACGTACGCGGTCTCGGGGGCCATGGTGAGGCCGAAGTCGGGGGGCATCCGGTCGAGGACGCCGTCGATGATGCGGATCAGGTTGGCCTGGGAGGCGGAGAGCCGGTTGATGTCGCCGCTGCCGGTGAGGCCGGTTTCGATGTCGATGTCGATGCCGTCGAAGTTGTACTTCTTCAGGATCGGCACGATGGTCTCGACGAACCGGTCGGCGACGCTGCTCGACCCCAGGTCGATGCCCGCGGCGGCACCGCCGATGGACATCAGGATGGTGGCGCCGGAGGCCTTCGCCGCGCACATCTCGGCGGGGGTGGCGACCTTCACCGTGGAGTCCATGCCGTCCTCCCACAGCACGGTGCCGTCCGAGCGGATCACGGGGAAGGCGGCGTTGATGACGTTGTAGCCGTGCTGTCCGATCCGCGGGTCGTCGATGGGCGTCCAGCCGAAGGGCGGATGGACGCCGTTGGCGGCGCCGTCCCAGTTCTCCCAGTAGCCCTGCAGCACCTTTCCCGTGGGTTTCGGCTTGACCGCGCACACCTCGTCCTGCGGCGCGGGCGGCGCCGCGGCGGCGGGGAGTTGGGCGGCGGCGACGAGGGCGAGCGCCGCCCCCAGGAGACGCACCGGTCGAGCGAGCATGCCGTGCTCCGTTCCGGCCGACGTCAACGGACGTACGGCGCAGGCGAGTTGGGGAATCGCGCTTCGGTGGGCACGGAAAAGGTAAGTTGGTCCAGACCTTTCGTCAATGGGGCGGGGGAGGGCTTTGTTCAGGTCGCCGGAGCCGTCTCGCGGCAGCCCTCGTGGCCCCAGCCGCGGGCGATCTTGGTGATCTTCTCGCCGATGTCGTAGCGCGACTGGCAGTGGCTGCAGCGGCCCGGGAACTTCGCCTTGATCACCGCGCCACCGCCGGCGCGCGGCGCCGCCTTCTTGCGGGGGCGGGCCGTGCGCGGCTTGTCCTCGGTCTGCGGGCCGGGCTCGGGGAAGCCGTCCGAGCCGTGCGCGGTGCCCGCGGCCTGCTGGTCGGTGGCCGCGGTGCTGGCGGCGGCGTCGGCGAGGGCGTTCAGCGGGTCGCCGTCGACCTGGTGGGCGAGGACGTGCACGAACGTCACGTCGCGCCCGTCGAGCAGCGCGTCGATGCGGACCACCAGGTCCTTGTTGGCGACGGGCTTCTTCGACGCGGTCTGCCAGCCGTTGCGCTTCCAGCCGGCGATCCACTTGGTGACCGCGTTCATCGCGTACTGGGAGTCCATCCGGATCTCCAGCGGCGCCGCCGGGTCGGTGGATTCCAACAGCTCGGCGAGCGCGGTCAGTTCGGCGACGTTGTTCGTGGCGACGCCGAGCGGGCCCGCCTCCCAGCGCTGCGGGGCGCCCGCGGGGTCGGCGAGCACCCACGCCCAGGCGGCCGGGCCGGGATTCTTCTTCGCGGCGCCGTCACAGGCCGCGATCATGCGTTCAGACATCCCTCGATCATGCCAGGCTCGCGGAGTGCGCCGGAACGCCACGGACCGGGCCGGGGATCGCCCGCTCAGAACAGCGGCAGCTGCCCCGGGAAGTCCGGCACCACGTACCCGTCGAGCGTGCGCCGGCCCGAGTCGAGGGCGATGCGCCGCTTCGAGCCGGGGCAGGACACCAGGGACGCGGCGCCCACACCCGCGGGCGGGTCGTGGCGGGACAACCGGCCCGCCACGACGGCGATTTCACGGGCACACTCCGGACAGGCCCGGCGCGGAGACGACGACATGCGACCAGTGTGCCCCGCACCACTGACAGCCGTACCACTGACAGCCGTACGACCGGCCGTCCCCGCGCGGGCCGCGGTCACTGCTGCTCGTCGCTCGCCTTCCGCAGGGCCGTGATGCAGGCGCCGATGGAGCGCTGCAGCTCTTCGAGGCGCTGCACCATGTCGTCCTCGTAGATGTCGTCGGCGTCGTCGAGGGTCAGCTCCTCGAACACCTTCGTCGCCTTCTCCAGGCTGCTGTAGAACTTCGACCGCCGTTCCTGGACGCGCAGTTCCGGGTCGCGCTCGACGGCCTGCTCCACGGCCTGAGCGGCGAGGTCCTTGACGGTGTCGTACGCCTCCGTCGTCCACGCTCCGGCCTCTTCGCCGTCGTCGAGCTCGTCGAGCAGGGACAGGTGGCGCTCGGCCTCCTGGCGCAGCTCGGCGGGTGCCTGAAGCTTCTGGCCCGCCGGGGTCTTCAGCTCGCCCTGCTCGGCGATCTGCCGCACGAACCCGATCCGGTCGGCCGCCTTCGCCTCCTGCGCGACGGCCTTCTTGAGGACGTCGGTACGCGCGACGTCGCGGGCCAGCTCGGTCTGCAGCGCCGGATCCTCCTTGATCCGGTCGAGCAGTGCGGCGCGCGCGGCCTGGGCGGTGGAGGGGTCGGCGAGGATCGCGGCGCGCAGCGCGGTCGGGTTCTCGGCGACCTCCAGGGCCTTGGTGGGGCGGATGCCCTCGGCCTCGGCTGCGGCGGTGATGGCGGTGCCGCGCACGGACGTGGCGCTGTTGCGGGAGACGTAGTAGGAGAGCCAGACGTCCGCGTCCGGGAGCTCGACCTCGGCGCCCGGTTCGAGGGCCTCGAACTGCGGGACGAGACCGTCGTCGGCCGCCGCGTCCCAGGCCTTGTAGAAGCGCATGACGCGCTCCGCCGAGCAGCCGGCCAGCTCGCCGAACCGCTTCGCGGACACCTTCGGGGTCTCCCCCGCCGCCTGCCCGCCGGGCCGCACGCTCCGGGCCACCTTGAGGGCGAAGGTCCAGCCTCCGGTACGGGCGTACACGCCGAACTCTTGGGCGTCGCGGGCGATGCGCTCGTCCACGTCGGAGGGGTCGGAGCCGTCGCGGGCGTGGGGGGCGTCGGGGGCGTCGGGGGCGTTGTCCTCGTCCGTCCCCGGGGCCCACTCCGCGCCCGCGATCAGCTCGGCGTCCGTCGCGGCGACCGGCTGCTCCGCGGGCTCGGCCGCGGCCTGCCGGGGCAGGTCGGCCTGGCTCTGCTGCGGGTCGACGGGTGCCGAATCCGGCGTGGCGGGGACGGTCGCTACGGTCACAGGGAACGCTCCTGGCGGTATTCCGACGAACAACGAACAAAGCACGCATCCTATGCGCACCGGGTTGACGCGGACCTGCGTACGGCCGTCGAAGTGGCGCCGGACACGTGTCCTAGACTCGCAGCACCCGAAGCAGGAGCGAGCCCAACAGATGCCATCCGCCGTGCAGGTCCCGCCGGACGAGTGCGCCTTCGATCACGCCGCGACGCGACGCAACTGGCAGCGGGCGCGGCTGCGGGCCGGGGCGGCGCTGCCCCTGGTCGTCCTGCTGCTGCTCGCGACCCTGACCGTGATGGGGCTGCTCGGCGACCGGCACGGCTCACCTCCGATGTGGATGCGGATCGCCGGGTTCGTCTGTCTCGTGGCGGCGCCGTTCGTGTTCGCGGCCGCCCTGTACTCGCTCGGCCCCGTGCTGCGGCTGCGCCGGATCCGCCGGGTGCTTCGCGCGTACCCGTGGGAGTACCGCGCCGCCGTACGCCCCTGTCCCGGCGTCAAGGACGTGATGGCGCTGCCGGTGCAGCTGCGGGCGGAGCCCGACGCGGAGTGGTCGAAGGCGATGCGGGCGATCAACCCGCTGCAGCGCAAGCGCTGGACGGGCGTGATGGAGCAGGGCGCGTGGTTCGCGGGCGACCCGGAGTTCGGCGGGGTCATCGCCGAGCCGGGCGGCCGGGAGCTGATGACGCTCGAACGCGGCAGCCGTACGCCCCTGGAGGAGTACCGGGCGATCGCCCGCGACAAGGAGCGGATGGCACGCGCCAAGCGGGCGGGCCTCGCCTCGCTGGGCGCGGGACTGCGCCGCTGACCCCGCCCCTTCCTCGGCACGCCTTCCTCCCGCTCCGTGTCCCCCTGTTCTCTGTCCCCTGTCCCCTTGTCCCCCGAGTTCCCCCACCCGGCACCGAGCCGGTACACCTCATCTGAAGGAGCAGTGCGTGAAGACGCAGGTCCCCCTGCCGTTGGCCAAGTACGCGTTCGACGACGCCGCGACCCGTGAGCTGTGGTCGAAGTCGTTCCGCCTGACGCTCGTCAACTTCCTGGTCAGGTCCGTCATATGGGTCGCTCTCCTGGTGACGGCGATGGTCGGGCCCGACCGGGACGGCAGCCAGACCGTCACCGGTCTCGCGGCCTTCCTGTCGATGATCACCGCGTTCCTGCTGATCCGCCCGGCGCGCAAGCTCCAGTGGACGCTGCTCGTCGCCCGTGTCCTCAAGTCCGGTCCGTGGCGCGGCGTCACGGCGGTCCGCCGGGCGGATGTGAAGCTGCCGTCCGGTGTGGCCGTCGAGCTGCTGTTCGGCGACGGTGACGGAGACGGAGATGGCGAAGACGCCGAGGACGCCGCGGACGGGCCGGTCGGCAAGGAGTCGCGGGTCGTGGCCGCGCGGACCTGGCGGCGCCGGGTGCCGTGGCCGGACGAGGCGAGCCAGAAGTGCTGGGTCGTGACGAGCGAGGACCCCCGGCTGCCGTCCGTCCTCGCCCGGCCCGGCGGCTTCGATCCGCTGACACTGCACCGCGCGCGCTGAGCCCTCCGGACGCGCCGGGTCTCCGCAGAGTCCCCAGGGCCCTACGCCGCGTCCTCGCCCGTACGACGTCCGCCGCCGCGGACCCGGCTTCCTGCCGGTGTTCCGCGGCGGCGCAGTCGTGTCGGCCCACGGGAGCCCGAGCCGTTGCGGTTGCGGTTGCCGTTGCCGTTGCCGTTGCCGGACAGCAGTGGGTCGATGGGCCCGCCCGTGTGGTGTTCGAGGTGGATGCCGTGGAAGACGAGCCGCGTCAGGCTGAGCGCGATGAGCGCCTCGGCCCAGTAGAACGCGGCGTAGTCGAGCAGGCAGCCGTTGGGCGGTGAGCCGGGGGCCGCGTTGCGGAGGCCGACCAGGGCGAACAGGCTCGCCGCCATCCAGCCGAGCGCGGGCCAGACGAGGCCGCGGCGCTGGCCCACGACCAGCCAGCAGGCGACGGCCACCGCGAGGGCGATCGCCCACATCGCGGCGATCATGAACCAGGCCATGATGAACGTGGACCGGGAGCGTTTGACGGTGCCTTCGATGCCCGCCACCGCGTCGTCGTACGACGTGCCGCCCGGGTCGATCGCGAAGTTCGGGTCCTCGTCGCGGTAGGTGAGGGCGATCGGCACGGCGTCCGATCCGGTGGTGGTCGCGGTCAGCGCCAGGTGGGTCTCGTACCGGTCGAAGGGGTAGTCGGACGGGGTGCCCGCGGAGAGGGTGAGCTGGAACTCCCTGCGCCAGACCGGGCTCTCCTTGTCGAACTTCAGCTCGTCGTGGTCCGGGTCGTTGGTGAGGATCGTCATGTCCGTGTCGGGGTTCCCGACCGGATCCGCGTACTTGCCGCGCGCCTGCGCGTACAGCTGCAGGGTCATGCGCCGGTCGCCGGGGCTGGTGCGCTGCACGGTGACCTCGACGTCGAGGCGGTCGTCCTCGCGGTGGGCGCCGACGTGCACGGGCCGCTGGCGTACGGAGCGTTCGTCGAGGTAGAGGCCGACACCGGTGCCGAACAGGGCGAGCAGCACGACGAGGCCGATGAGGGCACCGCGCCAGGGCAGCTCGGCCGTGCGGCGGCCGGCCCGTGCCGCGGCGGGCAGCAGGGCGCGCGCACCGCGCTCGGGGCTCCGTCGGGCGGGCGGTGACATGGCACGATCCTCGGCGGTCCGGCGGGCGCACGCCGCGTGGGGGCACCCAGGTGGGCCTGGCCGGTTCCGGCAGGAGGTGCCGCTCCCGGTCTCTTACCGGCCCCGCGAGTTCCGGCAGCATGGCGCGGAGTCCGAGCCGCTCCGCCCCGGAAGGCAGGTGCCCCGATGCTCGATCGCTCTCCGAGTCTCGCCCTCCTCGCCGAGAACGCACGGGAACGCCTCGGTGATCACGAGGCGCTGGTGTATGACGGCCGTGTCCATCGCTCGGGCCCGCTGTTCGAGCGGGCCACCCGGGTCGGTACGGGCCTGACCGGCCTCGGCGTCGCGCCCGGCGACCGGGTGCTGGGCACCAGGTGGTGCGGTGCACCCGGTGCTTCTGCGCCAGGTCGAGCCACTCGGCCGGGACCGGCTGCGGCACCCTCGAAGTCGTCAACTCGGCAGGTTCCACGCCGCCGTTGACGTTCTACGCGACCGACGACAGGACCGTGATCGGCGAGTACCGCGCGGCCCTCAAGCGCTGGGGCCTGCCCGCCGAGGCGGTGCGCCGCTCCGAACTCAACCCGGAAGGGCTGGCGTAGGCCCGCTTCACAAAGTGAGGGCTGGGTTCGCCGCGCGGTGCGGGCGGAGCGGGAATCGCGACTCAACTCTTCAATAGTTGAACGATGTGACGGGATGGTTGACGTGTTCCGTTCACCTCTCTACGGTCGGCTCACCTGCATTCCCCCGCACCACCGCTCGCACCACCCTCCACCCTCACCGCACAGAGCACGGAGTAGCGATGAAGTACTCCTCGCGCCTGCTGGCCTGCACGCTCACCGCGCTGCTCGCCGGGGCCGTCCCACCGGTGGCGTCGGCAAAGCCCGACGCGCCGGCGCCCCAGGCGCTCCCCTCCCATGGCCCGTCGGCCGGTAGCTGCCCGGCCGAAGGCCACCCCCGCTCCTCGGACGACTGGGCGCTTTCGTCCTCCCGCATCGACCCGAAGGAGCTGCACCACGCCTACGTCGGCAACGGCTACCTCGGACAGCGCGTGCCGCCGCGCGGCAGTGGCTACGCCGACTCCGACGCCAAGACGGGCTGGCCGCTGTTCACCCCGCGCTACGACGGATCCTTCGTCTCCGGCCTGTACGCGAACAACCCGGAGACCGCCAAGAACCTCCAGGCCGTGGCGGCGCTGCCCAACTGGTCGGGCCTGACGGTCAACACCGGAAAGGACACCTTCGGCCCCGGCACACCCGCCTCGCGCATCAGCCGCTACCGGCAGACCCAGTTCCTCGCCTGCGGCCTGGTCCGCACCTCGTTCACCTGGACCTCCGCCGACGGCCGCAGCACCGACCTGGTGTACGACGTCCTCGCCGACCGCAACAACCCGCACGTGGGCGCCGTACGGCTGCGCATGACACCGCACTGGAACGGCGACGCGACCGTCACCGACGTACTGGACGGCCGTGGCGCCCGGCGGATGAGCCAGACCGGCGGCCCCCGGACGGAGAACGGCACGGTAGGCGTGTCGTTCCGCACGGACGGCACGAAGGTCGACGGGACCGTGGCCTCCACGCTGCGCCCCGGCCGGGGAGTGGAGGCCCGACCCGCGTCGGCTCCGCGGGCCGCCGCCGACCTGACCGCACGTCAGTCCGTCGACTTCCCGGTCCGGGCGGGACGCAGCTACGACCTGACCAAGTACGTAGGTGTGGACACGGAGTTGACCTCCCCGCGCCCCGGCGTGTCGGCGGTGCGGGCCTCGCGGCGCGCCGCCGAGCGCGGCTGGGACTCCGCCTTCGCCGCGCACCGCGACACCTGGCGGAGGCTGTGGAGCGGCGACGTCGAGATCCCGGGCCGCCCCGACCTCCAGGCCTGGGCCCGCTCCGCCCGCTACGGCCTGCTCTCCAACCTGCGCGCGGGCGCGTCCGACAGCATCGCGCCCACCGGCCTCACCAGCGACAACTACGCGGGTCTGGTGTTCTGGGACGCCGAGACGTGGATGTTCCCGAGCCTGCTCGCCTTCGACCCCGAACTCGCCCGCTCCGTCGTCGACTACCGCTACCGCACCCGCACGGCAGCGCGCGCCAACGCCCGCAAACTCGGCCACTCCGGCCTGTTCTACGCCTGGACCAGCGGGGCGAAGGGCGATCTGTGGAAGGAGTGCCACAGCTGGGACCCGCCGCACTGCCGCACCCAGAACCACCTCCAGGGCGACATCGCGCTCGCCGTGTGGCAGTACTACCAGGGCACCGGCGACCGCACCTGGCTGCGCGAGCGCGGCTGGCCGGTCCTGAAGGGCATCGCCGAGTTCTGGGCCGACCGCGCGGAGCGCAACGGCGACGGCAGCTACTCCGTCCACGACGTGGCCGGTCCCGACGAGTACAGCAACGGCGTGAACGACGGCGCGTTCACCAACGCCGGTGCCGCGACGGCCCTGCGCAACGCGACCCGCGCGGCCGCCCTCGTCGGCGAACAGGCGCCCGCCCGCTGGGAGTTGATCGCCGACAAGCTCCGTGTCCCGTACGACAAGGACAAGAAGGTCTTCCTGCAGTACGACGGGTACAAGGGCTCGACGATCAAGCAGGCCGACACCGTGCTCCTTCAGTACCCGCTGGAGTGTCCCATGTCCGCGGAGACGGCGAGGAACACGCTCGACTACTACGCGGCGCGCACCGACCCCGACGGGCCCGCGATGACGGACTCGGTGCACGCGATCGGCGCCGCCACGAACGGCGAGCCGGGCTGTTCGGCGTACACGTATCTGCTGCGGTCCATCAAGCCGTTCGTCCGCGGCCCGTTCGCGCAGTTCTCCGAGGCGCGCGGCGACAAGGCCGGCGCGGAGGACCCGCTCGCGGGCTCGCCCGCGCAGGACTTCCTCACCGGCAAGGGCGGCTTCCTCCAAGTGTTCACACACGGTCTGACGGGACTGCGCTGGCGCGAGGACCACGTACGCGTCGACCCCATGCTGCCGCCGCAGTTGAAGAGTGGCGTCAACCTGCGTGGCGTGCGCTGGCAGGGCCGGACCTTCGACATCGAGCTCGGACCGCGGACCAGTGCCGTGCGCCTGGTCGAGGGGAAGCCGTTCGACGTGACGGGGCCGCAGGGCCGCGTGACGGTGAGCCAGGGGGCGCCCGCGATCCTCAAGACCCGCCGCCCCGACCTCGAACCGACGGCGAACCTGGCCCGTTGCCGCCCGGTGAGCGGCAACACGCCCGAGCCCGGCCGGTACGCGGAGGCCGCCGTCGACGGCAGCACGGCCACGGCGTGGGTGCCCGAGGCGCGCGAGGACAGCCTGCGTGTCGGCCTGGCCCGCCCCGCCACACTCCGGCGTGTCGACATCACGTGGACCGAGCCGCGCCCCGCGTCGCACCGCGTGGAGACCTCCCTCGACGGACGGCACTGGCAGCGTGTCACCGTCGACCCGGACTCGGGTGAGCTGGCGCAGAGCGTGGTGGCACGCCATGTCCGCGTGAGCGTCCGGGGCACGTCGGAAGGCGCGGGATCCGAGGACAGGCCCGGCATCGGCGAGTTGCGGGTGGAGTGACACCGGTTCGTTCGATGGCAGGGCTGAGTGCGTGCCGGGCGTCTCAGGAGGCGTCCGGCACGTACTTGTATCCGACGCGGCGCACCGTCACGATCCGGCCGCGGTGCGTCGGGCCGAACTTGCGGCGCAGGCGGGCGATGTGGACGTCCACGGTGCGGCCGTCGCCGACGTGTCCGTAACCCCATACGTGGCCGACGAGGTACTCCCTGGAGTACACCCGGTGCGGATGCCCGGTGAGCTGGGCGAGGAGCTCGAACTCCAGGTAGGTCAGGTCGAGTTCACGCCCGTCGAGCACGGCGACGCGCCGTTCGGCGTCGAGGCGCAGGGCGTCGGGCGGGGTGTCGTGCGGGGCGTCGACCGGAGCGTTGCCGTGCGGGGCGTCCGCGCGGGATTCGGGTGCGGGCGGCGGGCCGGTGCGGGGGGTGCCGGTGGGGGCGAGGGCGTGCACCTCCGGGCGGATGCCGCTGCGTGCGAACAGCTCGGTCGGATCGGCGCCCGCCGGGAGCAGGACCAGATATCCGACGAACTCGCGGGCGTCCTCACGTACGAGCCGGAGGTGGCGGGTCGCCTGCGGGACACGCGGGGCGGCGGGGGTGGTGGTGCGGCTGGGTGTGGCCGTGGTCATGGCTTCTCGATTCGCTGGGTCCGGAGGGAGGGCGGAGGTGCGGAGCAGGGGTGCGTCAGTCGCGACAGCACGCGCAGCAGACGACGCAGACGGCGCTGGCGACGCGACGGAAGTCGACGTGCCGACGGCGTACGAGCGGCTGCTGGTTGCGTGACATGGCGTCCCTACTGCGCGTCCTCGCGGACCCGCGTCGAAGTGCCAGTGGCCGACGGACGGCCACACTTTCCTATCAGAGTAGTAGGAAATGGCCCGGCGCCGCCAGTGGGCGATAATGCGGGCATGCGCATCTCAGCCAGAGCGGACTACGCGGTACGGGCGGCCCTGCAGCTCGCGGCCTGCACGGACACCGACCCCGTGAAGGCCGAGACGATCTCCGCGGCCCAGGAGATTCCGCACAAATTCCTCGAGGGCATCCTCAACGACATGCGCCGCGGCGGCCTCGTCACCAGTCAGCGCGGCGGCAACGGCGGCTACCGTCTCGCACGTCCCGCCGCGGAGATCAGCATCGCGGACGTGATCCGCACGGTCGACGGCCCGTTGGTATCGGTACGCGGAGTGCGCCCGCCCGAATTGTCGTACTCCGGACCGGCCGAGTCGCTGCTGCCGCTGTGGATCGCGCTGCGCGCCAACGTCCGGCAGATCCTTGACGGCGTCTCCCTGGAGGACGTGGCGTGCACCGGACTGCCCGCCGAGGTCGCGGAGTTGGCGGACAATCCGTCGGCGTGGACGAATCCCTGAGCAACTCCCGCGTGCGGCACTCTCCAGCGGCACACTTCTGACCTGCCGCTTCCCGAATAGCAAGACGATTTTGTCCATTTGCTGAACACCCGCTTGCTCGTACGGCAGTTCACGGACACTATCCCTACTAATTCAGTGGGAAAACTAGGGAAGGTACGTGCCGTCGTGAGAACGCTCATCCTCTTGGCCCTCGCCGGGCTCGGCGCCCAACTCGTGGACGGCAGCCTCGGCATGGCCTATGGCGTCACGTCCACCACCCTGCTCCTCGCCTTCGGCACAAACCCGGCGGCCGCGTCGGCGACCGTGCACCTCGCGGAGATCGGCACCACGCTGGCCTCCGGCGTGGCGCACTGGCGCTTCGGCAATGTCGACTGGCGTGTCGTCGCGAAGATCGGACTGCCCGGCGCGGTCGGCGCGTTCGCCGGTGCCACCGTCCTGTCGAACCTGTCGACGGAGCTCGCCGAGCCCGTGATGGCGCTGATCCTGCTCGGCCTCGGCGCGTACGTCCTGACCCGGTTCACGTTCCTCGGCCTGCCGACCGGCAACCTCAACAAGCCGCTGCGCAAACGGTTCCTGTCACCGCTCGGCGTGGTGGCGGGCTTCCTCGACGCCACCGGAGGCGGCGGCTGGGGCCCCGTGGGCACCCCGGCGATCCTGGCCAGCGGGCGCCTGGAGCCGCGCAAGGTGATCGGTTCGGTCGACACCAGCGAGTTCCTCGTCGCCGTCGCCGCCAGCCTCGGCTTCCTCTTCGGCCTCGGCTCCGAGGGCGTCGACCTGGCGTGGGCGGGTGCCCTCCTCGTCGGCGGCCTGATCGCCGCGCCGATCGCCGCGTGGCTCGTCCGGCACGTACCGCCGCGCCTTCTCGGCTCCGCGGTCGGCGGCGTCATCGTCCTCACCAACATCCGTACGCTCCTCAAGAGCGACTGGCTGAACGCCTCGGACTCCACGCAGTGGGTGGTGTACGCGCTCATCTACGTGCTGTGGGCCGCGGCAGTCGCCCACTCCTTCCGCGAGCACCGCAAGCAGACCCGGATCGCTCCCGAGGCGAAGACGGCTGCGAAGGCGGACGCGGGGACAGATACGGGGACGGATGCGGAGACGGCGCCGGAGACCGAGGCCGCCCGCGCCGAGGGCGCATCGGCACAGACCGAGGTGGCCGCAAGGACGGGCGGCGGCAGCAGCTCCGCCTGACCTAGGCCCTGTCTTCAATCTCCCGTCTGCCCCGCGACGCCATGCACGCACTCTCGCCGCACCGGGCAAGCACCCAAGTACGTCCAGTACGAGGGCGCCTGCCCGGCGCGCCGAGAGCACGCACCTGACGCCGCGGGGCCGCCCTTCGGGCGACGACGGGAGATTGAAGACAGGACCTAGGGCCGTCTCCCCGCCCGCACCACCCCGCGAACCCCCCACACCCCGCACCACGGAGGTCCACCGTGTCCGATGCGTCCAGCGGCTCCTCTCCGTACCTGGGCTCCGCCGGCGTGGACTCCCCCACGGACCGGAGCACCTGGCTACGGGTCGCCGCCGAAGTGGCCGACGACCTCGCGGTGGACGCAGCCGTACGGGACCGGGCCGGGAAGCCGCCGTTCGACGAGGTGGCCCGGCTGCGCGAGAGCGGGCTGCTCGCCTTCCTCGCACCGCCGGGCCCGGACGGCCGGGGCTGCGACTGGCTGACCGCGTGTACCGTCGTACGGCAGATCGCCGCCGCCGACAGCTCAATCGGCGAACTCCTCGGCAGGCACTACGTCCTGGCCTGGTCGCCCCGCTTGTTCGCGGGGGCCCGCAGCGCGGCCCGGATCGAGGAGCGTGCCGTGGCGGAGCAGTGGCTGTGGGGCGGCGCCACGGAGGCCGCCGCGTCCCGGTCGTCGGCCGAGCGCCTCACGCTGACGCCCACCCCCGCAGGCCATCTCCTGGACGGACGGCGGGAGTTGGCGGCCGCGAGCGTAGTGGCCGACCGGTATGTGCTCGCGGCCCCGCACGCGGACTCGGGCGGGACCCTCGTCGCCCTGGTCGACCCCGCGCACCCGGGCGTCACCCCGCTCCCCCGGGACGACCGGCTCGGCCAGCGGCTCACCGGCGCGGGAACGGTGACCTTCGCGCACGTACCGGTGACGGCGGCGCAGGTACTCGGGTCCGTGCCGCGTGACGAGCACGCCATCTCGCCGTTCACCACGCTGGCCCCGCTCGCGCTGCGGCTGATGCTCGCGCAGGTCGGCCTGGGCAACGCCGAGGGCGCCCTCGCCGAGGCGCGTGACGTCAACCGGGCTCACCCGCAGGGGAGTTCACCGGTCACGGCCCGCTTCTCCGGCCTGGGCGCGCCGGGCTGGGGCGGGACATCGGAGCCCACGGAACCCGCGGCGTACCCGGACCCGCTGCCCGAGGACCCGTATCTGCTGCTCTCCTACGGGGAGTTGGCGACCTCCGCGCACACCGCCGCCGCCGTGGTGGAGCGGGCCTCGGAGGCGCTCGCGCGCGGGTTGCTCGCCGGGCCCGCGCTCGGCATCGACGAGCGCGCCGAGATCGCGGTCCTGGTCGCGGCCGCCGAAGCCGTCACCGCGCAGTCGACGCTCCGCATCACCGCCCGCATCCTCGAACTCACCGCCGCCGCCGACTCGACCGGGCGGGCCACCGGACTCGACCGGTTCTGGCGCAACGCGCGGATGCTGACCGCGCTCGACTCCCCCGGCCACCGGCTGCGCGCCATCGGCGACCACTACCTCAACGGCACCCCGCCGCCCCTCACCCTGCGCGCCTGATCACCGGCGTACCAGCCGCCCGGTCGGCGTTCTTCTGCCACATCCCGCGCAGTACCTGTCTTGATTTCTGCTGGTTCGCACTTCGCCGAACCGGTTACATGGGGCCCGCCGGGTGCGTTTTCGCTCGCCATGCACGCGAATCGTCAGAGCGACGAGCCGCCGGCGTCCGTACACGCAGGCAAAGGCTCCTGCGGACACGCAGGGAAGGGTCCTTGGCCATAACTCACCGGCATATGCGGCTCGCCGCGAAGGGCCTTCTCGCGTGCCTGCCCGAGTTTCCACGGCCATGGAATGTCGATGTGCTCTGCCAGGAACTGGCACGCATCGGCGGCCGACCGCTGACCCTGCATTCCGTCGACCTTCCGGAATTTCCTTTCGGCATGTGGATCGACGACGGGCGCGGCGACCGCATCCTGTATCGCTCGTCCGCCACCGGATATCACCGGGACCACATCGTGCTCCATGAGATCTGCCATCTCCTCGTCGCCCGCGAACGGCACCCTGCGGTACGGCGGGTCGTGCCGCCGGCCGACGGCGACCGCCCGGCCATCGCCCTGCGCGCCGCCGACCGGCCCGCCGCGCCCGCGCCGCTGCTCGCCCACAGCCCCCCCGAGGAGGAGCTCGCCGAGACCTTCGCCTCGCTCGCCCTGAAGCGGGCCGGCCGGCTGCGTCCCCGTGACGTGAGCGCGGTCGAGCAGCGCGCGGCCGAACTCCTGGGAGCCACCCGTGCATGACGTGCCCGCATGGGTCGAGACGATGCGCGGGGTGGTCCTCGCCGTCGTGTGGACCGTCCTCGTGCTGCGCATTCCCGCACTGCGCCGCTCCGGTCAACGGCCGGTCTGGGCGGTGCTTCTGGTGCTCGCCGCCGGTTCCCTCCTGATCCAGGCCCAGATGGGCGCCTGGGTCGACGAGGTCACGGGCGTGCCGAAGGCCGGTGAGCTGGCCGTCACGCTGATCGCGCTCACCGACTTCGCGGTGGTGTGGTGGTTCGCCCTCACCCTGCGCGCCGTGGACCGGCCCACACCGGCCTGGCTGCGCCGCGCCCCCCTCGGCTGCGCCCTCGTCACGGCGGGCGCCGCCTTCGCGTTCTTCGTCCTGGCCGACGAACAGGACCGGTACGGCGAGCAGGCGCACGGCTGGTGGGTGGCGTACGCGCTCGTCTGGGTCGGATACGGCCTGGTCACCGCGGTCGGGGCGGCGGCCGTTTTCTGGCGGTACGGGCTGCGCATGCTGAGCCCGACGCTGCGCGCCAGCATGCTGCTGCTCGCGCTCGGCACCAGCGCCGAGGTTCCGTACCTGGTGATCCGCGGCCTGCGCTGGTTCGATCCGGACGCCTCGCCCGCGCTCGCGCTCGCCGGGTTCTGGTGCTCGTTCGCGCGGTTCGTCCTGGTCGCGCTCGGCTGCTCGCTGGCGGCGATCGACCCACTGCGGAAGGCGTCGCTGTTCTATTACCGTCGGCAGCGGCTCTTCCGGCTGTGGCGACTCCTGCGGCAGGCCACTCCGGAACTCCTCGTCGTCACTCCGCAGTCACGGCTCTCCGATCTGCTGACGTTCCGCAATTCCTGGGAGTTGCTGCACCAGCGGGTCATCGACATTCGCGACAGCATCATTTTCCTGCGCGACGGCTGGGCCTCCGAGGAACTGCTGCGGGAGGCCGCGCGGCATATCCAGGAGAGCGAACTCAGGGAACGCGAAAGGCTGTTGGCCACGGCCTGCTGGATCGAGGCGGCCCGGCGAGACGCCTTGGCCGGTGAGCCGCGCCGCCACGAGGAGGTGCATTCCGGGCTGCTTCCGGAAGTGCATGGCTCGGAGTCCACCATGCCGCGCGAAATCACCTATCTCGTACGCCTCTACCGATTCCTGAGCTCCCGTCACGTTTCGGAATTCGCCGCCCGGATTCGACAGCAGCCCCAGGACGCGGCGTCGGGCTGACCAGAGCACTGCAATCCCTTACGCAAGCTTGCACAGGGTCGTGACGCACCGTTCGCCCTGAATGCCCGCTACCGCCTCGCCACTCCACCGCCCCATCCTGCGCGAAGGGTTGACCTCTCCTTCAAGCCGGGACTAACTTCAGCGCCGCACGATGAATCCTTTTGCAAGATCTTGCAGAAGGATTCGCCAGACACCGATGGGGCCGTGGCGCGTCGGCTCTCCCGCCGAGGAGGGTTGCATGGCTCATCCCGCACGATCGATGTTCCGCAGGCCTGCCTCCCTTCGCCCCCACAGAGAAGGATCCCCATGAGCAAGCTCAGCAGGTCCCTGGTCGCCGCCGCCGCGGCGGGCTCGGCCGCCCTCCTGGGCGCCGCCGTACTGCAGCCCGCGAACGCGAGCCCCGCCCCCGCCGCCGAGTCGAAGGCCAAGCCGAAGGCACCCAAGGCCGCAGCGGGCAAGGACGTGATCGCCAACCTGTGGTCGTGGAACTGGAAGTCGGTGGGCGCCGAGTGCACCGACGTCCTCGGCCCCTCCGGCTACGCCGCCGTGTGGGTGGCGCCGCCCGCCGAGTCGATCGCCCAGCCGGACGGCAACTGGTGGGACGTGTACCAGCCGGTCAACTACGAGCTGAACAGCCGCTTCGGCGACAAGGAAGCCTTCGCCGCGATGACGAAGGCGTGCAACGACGCCGGGGTGAAGGTCTACACGGACGCCGTCGTCAACCACACCGCGGCCCTGACCGGCACCGGCTACGGCGGCACCCAGGTCAACGACAAGTACCAGCCCGCGATGTACCAGCGCGGCGACTACAACGTCGATGTCTGCAACCGCACCATCAGCAACTGGAGCGACAAGTGGGAGGTGCAGAACTGCGAGCTGCTCGGCCTGCCCGACCTGAAGACGGGCAGTGAGGCGGTCCGCTCGAAGATCGCCGGATATCTCAACTCGCAGATAGCGCTGGGCGTTTCGGGCTTCCGCATCGACGCGTCGAAGCACATGCCGGCGGCCGACCTGGAGGCGATCGTCGGCAAGCTGGACAAGACCTCGGACGGCTCGCGCCCGTATGTCTTCCACGAGGTGTTCCCCGGGCCGACGCCCCCGCCCGACGAGTACTACGGCAGCGGCAAGGTACTCGACTTCTCCGCCGCCGACCGGCTCAAGTCCGCGTTCCAGGGCGACATCGCCTCCCTGAGGGACTTCGGGAACGGGCAGCTGCCCGCCGACAAGTCGGTGTCGTTCGTGACCAACCACGACACCGAGCGCGAGGGCCGCCATCTGTCCTACAAGGACGGTGACACGGCGGTGCTCGCCAATGTCTTCCAGCTGGGCTGGAAGCACGCCGACCCGGCGGTCTACGCGGGCTTCACGTACGAGAACAAGGACGCCTCGCCGCCCGCGAACGGCGACGGTTTCGTCACGGACACGGACTGCGGCAACGGCGCCTGGTACTGCCTGGACCGCGACCCGCGGATCACCGGCATGGTGGGCTGGCGCGCGGCCGTCGGCGACGCCGATGTCACCGACTTCCAGTCGCCGCAGGGCAACGTCATCGGCTTCGGCCGCGGCGACAAGGGCTTCGTCGCCGTGAACAACACCGGCGGCGCGGTGACCGCCGAGTTCAGCACGCAGGTGCCCGACGGCACCTACCGCGACGTGCTGAGCGGGGACACCGCCCGCGAGGTGACCGTCTCCGGTGGCAAGGCGAAGGTCGAGCTGCCCGCGAAGTCGGCGGTGGCGTTCCACCCCGCCACCGGCTGACCGGCCCGACGCCCGCGACCTGTGGCCGCCGCACCCGCACCGGTGCGGCGGCCACAGGTGTCACTTCGCGTACAACTGCGCCTGCGGCACGACCTGTTGCTCCTGCCCCGGGCTGGACGAGAGCAGCTTCATGTGGGCCTCGCCGCTCTGCTCCGCGTAGTCGATCCTGACCGAGTGCCGGGTGCCGGCCTCCAGGGCGACCTGGGCCTTGTCGACGCGGGGGCCGTGCGGGTCCCAGGCGTCGATGACCAGTTCCCCGTCGATCCACACGCGGGCCCGGTCGTCGGAGACGGTGGTGAGGGTGTACGTCTCGGTGCGGCGCGGTTCGAGCGTGCCGGTCCAGCGGATGCCGAAGCCGTCCGACGGGATGCCCGGGTGGGGTGAACCGGCGTACTTCCAGGCGTGGTTGACGTCCGCGTCCACGCGCGTGACCTTCGGCTTCCCGGTGAGCTCCGGGTTGTCGAAGACCTCCTGCCTGAGGCCCTTGCCGCGGCCCTCGGGGGCGGTGGGGCCCGGGTCGACGGCCAGTTCCACCACGGTGGCGGTGGGGTTGGTGGCCGCGCCGGACGGCGTGAGCGCGTATCCGTCGGCGGTCTTCCCGACCGCGACCTTCTGGTCGGAGCCGAGCACGCGCGCCGACTCCACCTCGAACGGCGTACGCGCCGTGAGCTGCAGCGCGCCGCCCGGCTCGGGCCACTGGGTGACCGCCGCGTACAACTTGTCGCCCTTGCGGCTCACCGCTCCCCACGCGGGTTCCTCGACGAGCCCCGCGTACCGCGCCCCGTACACGGCCTCGCCCTGCCCGTCCGTACGCAGCCAACTCCCCATCTCCGCAAGGCGGTTCAGGGACGGCTCCGGGATGCGGCCGCGGGCGTCGGGGCCGACGTTCAGGAGGTAGTTGCCGCTGCGCGATGTGGTGGCCAGGAGGTTGCGGACGAGCGTGGTGGAGGACTTCCAGTTCTCGTCGTAACGGGCGTAGCCCCAGTGGTCGTTGAGCGTCATGCAGGACTCCCAGAGCTGGCCGTCGACCGGCCCGTCGGGGATCTCCTGCTCGGGCGTGCCGTAGTCACCGTCCACGACACGCCGTTTGCCGACCCGGTTGTTGATGATCAACTCCGGGTCGAGATCACGCAGATACGACTCCAGGCGCTCGCCGTCCTTCGCGGTCCACGGGTTGTGCGGCCGGTCGGTGTCCCACTCGCCGTCGAACCAGAGCAGCGCCGGGTCGTACCGGTCGACCAGCTCCTTCAGTTGGGCGTACATGCGTTTCTCGTACTTCGGGAAGGTCGCCGGGTCGGGGAAGTCCGGGTCGTGCCAGTCCCAGATCGAGTAGTAGAAGCCGAGCTTGATGCCCGCGTCGTCGGCTGCCTCCTTCAGCTCGGCGAGGATGTCGCGGCGCTGGTCGAAGGCCGAATGGTCGCGCAGATTCCAGGAGTTGACCCGCGTCGGCCACATCGCGTAGCCGTCGTGGTGCTTGGACGTGATGACGATGTACTTCATCCCCGCGTCCTTGGCCGCGGCCACCACGGCCCGCGCGTCGAAGTCCGCCGGGTCGAATGCCGCGGCCTGCTTCTCGTACGCGTCCTTCGGGATCCCGCACTCCCGCTGGATCCACTCGGCGTTGCGGCAGACCGTGCCGTCGGGCCGGGTGTACTCGCCCTCCAGGTTGGAGTAGGCGCCGAAGTGGATGAACATGCCGAAGCGGTCCTGCCGGAACCAGCTGGTGCGGTCGGCGGTGAACGGGTCGTCGGTGGCGTGGTCCGTGCCGGGCCCCGGCGCCGACCGGCTCGGAGCCGGTGCCGCGCCGGCGGCGGGCAGTGCCGAGGCGGCGAGCGCGGCGGTGAGGAGCAGGGTCAGTGCGATGACTCTTCGCCTGGTGCGGCTGCGGGGTGTGCGCATGGGGCGGCTCCTGTATGCGTCTGCGGGCGGCGGAACGCTTCCGTGTGCGGCGGATCGCTGGGGAACGTAGGGACGAATACATCGGATGTCAACGGGGTCAACCGGCCATCGCTTCCGAGGAGTTGCCCGACGACCGAGTCATCGCTCCGATGTCTGCCGCACCGTCAGCCAAGGCCCCCAGCCCAGGCCCTCAGCCCAGGCCCCTCACACCGTCGGCAGCCGCTTCCTGATTCCGTCGAAGTGGCGCCGCATCGCCTCCGCCGCCCACGTCCCGTCCCCGGCCCGCAGCGCCGCGACGATCTCGGCGTGCTGGGCGCAGGTGCGGTGCGGGTCCTGGTGGTCGTCGGCGAGATCGTCGCGGACCTGCCGCATCGCGGCCCAGAACGCGTCGAGCACCTCGCTCAGGAGGTGGTTGCCGAGCGAGCGGTAGAGGGCCAGGTGGAAGGCCCGGTCGGTCGCGGCGTCGACGGCACCGCGCGAAGCCTCGGCCTCCATCCGCCGTACGAGATCGTCCAGTATGCCGAGGTCGTCGGCGGGCACGGTCGCGGCGACCGTGGCGATCACGCCGGACTCCAACGCCTCGCGCAGCTCCATGAGTTCGTACAGGCTCGGCTCGCCGCGCCGGTGCCGGACCGCGGCGCGGAAGGCGATCCCGTCCACCAGCGGGTCGAGCGAGAGCGAGCCCACGTACGTGCCGAAGCCGTGCCGGATCTCGATGACGCGCACGGCCTGCAGCGCCTTGAGCGCCTCGCGTACGGAGTTGCGGCTCATGTCGAGCAGCGCGGACAGCTCGGACTCGGTGGGCAGCGGATCGCCGGGGCCGAGCTTCCGGTCGAGGATCAGCTGCCTGATCCGTGCCTGTGCCGTCTCGCTGAGATTCTCGCGCGCCATCTTCCGTTTCCCCTGTCTTCACCTCTTGACCTGCCACGTGCACGCCGGTCTATGGTGACCCGACATGGGACATCCTACGTCCTACCTCTAGTCGTACGGGAGCCACCGCCATGCCCCTCGCCTCGCCCCTCACGGGCGTCGTCCCGCCCGTCTGCACCCCGCTCACGCCGGAAGGCGAGGTCGACACCGCGTCCCTGGCGCGGCTCGTCGAGCATCTGATCGCGGGCGGGGTGCACGGGCTGTTCGCGCTCGGCTCGACCAGCGAGGTCGCCTACCTCACGGACGCGCAGCGGGCCACCGCCCTGGAGACCGTGGTCGCCACCGCGGCCGGACGCGTCCCCGTCCTCGCGGGCGTCATCGACACCACCACCGCCCGCGTCATCGAGCACGCCCGCACCGCCGCCCGGCTCGGCGCCGACGCGCTGGTCGCGACCGCGCCGTTCTACACCCGCACGCACGCCAAGGAGATCGCCGACCACTTCCGCACGCTGCGGGCCGCCGTGGACCTGCCGTTGTTCGCGTACGACATCCCGGTCGCCGTGCACAGCAAGCTGAGCCCCGGCCTCGTCCGTGAGCTCGCCGAGGACGGCACGCTCGCCGGGCTCAAGGACAGCAGCGGCGACGAGGGTGGGCTGCGCCGGCTGCTCGTCGGGCTCGGCGGCCGCGAGGGCCGCGCCACCGGTCCCGCGCCCGGCTTCGCCGTGCTCACCGGTTCCGAACTGACCGTCGACGCAGCGCTGTTGGCGGGCTGCGACGGTGTGGTCCCGGGCATCGGCAACGTGGACCCGGCCGGGTACGTGCGCCTCTACGACGCCGTCCGCGCGGGCGACCTGGAGCTCGCCGCCAAGGAGCAGGAGCGCCTGGTCGAGCTGTTCGGGATGGTGGACTGCGGTCCCGAGGCGGACATGGGGCGCAGCTCGTCCGCGCTCGGCTCCTTCAAGGCCGCGCTGTGGCTGCTCGGCATCGTCGACTGCCGTGCGACCGCGCGCCCGCAGATCCCGCTGGACGACGACTCGGTGGCCGAGGTGGCGGCGCGGCTGCGCGGCGCCGCTCTCGTGCCGGTGCGATGAGCCCCTCCCGCGGGCGCACTCCGGGCCCCGTCGTCGGCCTCGACCTCGGCGGTACGAAGATCGCCGCCGCGCTCGTCGCCGCCGACGGCACGGTCCTGGCCCGCCACACCCGGCCGACCCCGGCCACCGAGGGCGCGACCGCGGTCCTGGACGCGCTCGCCGCTGCCGCGACCGAGGTGGCGTCCGGCGCCGAGGCCACTGCCGTGGGCGTCGCCGCCGCCGGGGTGATCGACCCGCTGAGCGGAACGGTCACCGGGGCCACGGACACCATCAGCGGCTGGCGCGGCACCCCGCTAGCCCCGGCCCTCGCCGCACGCCTAGGCACGCCTGTGGCCTGTGACAACGACGTACGCGCCACGGCCGGACCGGAACTCGCCGCGCTGCCCGAAGGCTCCTCGCTGCTGTACCTGGCGGTCGGAACCGGAATCGGTGGTGCGGTCGCCGTCGACGGCCGGATGGCGCACGGACGTCTGGGCGTCGCCGGGCACCTCGGGCATCTGCCGAGCCCGGAGGCGGACGGCGTGCCGTGCAGTTGCGGCGCCGTCGGTCACCTCGAGGGGGTGGCGGCGGGGCCCGGCATCACGGCCCTGTACGAGCGGCTCTCCGGGCGGCGCGCCGAGCGACTGCAGACGGTCGCGGCACGGGCCGACCGAGGGGACGCCGCCGCCGCGGAGGCCATCGCGGTCGGGGCGCGAGCCGCGGGCCGCGCACTCGGCGGTCTGGCCAACGCGCTCGGACCCGACCGGGTCGTGGTCGGCGGCGGCGTGACCGGCCTCGGCCCGCGCTACCTCGACCCGCTCGCCGCGTCGTTCGCGGCCGAACTCCTCCCCGCACTAAGGCAGTTGCTCCCCGAGCCGCCTCGCTTCGGCGCGGATGCGGCCGTACGAGGTGCGGCTCTGCTCACCTCCACGGCGCCGCTGCACCACCCGGCCTGACGACCGGCCGCCACGAACACCGCTGTCCCACCCCTCTGCCCCTCCTCTGCCCCTCCTCTGTCCCCTCTCTGTCCCCTCTCTGTCCCCTCTCTGTCCGGAGTGACCATGACGGCATCGCCGTACCCACGAGATCCGAAGACCCTGCTCGACGCCCTCGCCGGACGGCTGATCGTCTCCTGTCAGGCGCCACCCGGTGACCCGATGCGGGACACCGCCGCCCTCGTCCTGCTCGCCCGCTGCGCGCACGCGGGCGGCGCCGCCGCGATCCGGGCCAATGAACCGGAGGCCGTCGCCGCGATCCGGTCCGAGGTCGACCTGCCGGTCGTCGGCCTCTGGAAGGACGGCGACACGGGCGTCGACACCGGCGTCTACATCACGCCGACCGTCCGGCACGCCCTGGCCGTCGCCGAGGCGGGCGCCGACGTGGTGGCCGCCGACGCGACGGACCGACCGCGCCCCGACGGCTCGACGTTCGCCGAGCTCGTCGCCGCCGTCCACGCGGCCGGTGCCCTGGTGATGGCCGACGTGGCCACCCACGCCGAGGGTCTCGCCGCCGCCGCGCAGGGCGCCGACCTGATCTCCACCACCCTGTCCGGGTACGCGCCCGGCTCCCCGCGCGAGGCCGGTCCCGACCTCGGCCTGGTGGCCTCGCTCGCGGCGGCCGTGTCCGTACCGGTGGTCGCCGAAGGCCGCCTGCACACCCCCGAGCAGGCCACCGAGGCCCTCGCGCGCGGGGCGCACAGCGTCGTCGTCGGCACCGCGATCACCGCGCCGACGGCCCTCACGCGCCGCTTCGCCGAAGCCGTCGAGGGCCGGACGCCCCGCCGCCCCTGACCTCCGTATCCCTTTAAGTCCCGCACGTCCCGAGTTCTGCCTGCCCCTGTCCCGGCCGACCCGGTCGTCTCATCGGCGAGACGATCCGGCACTCTGGAGTAACCGTGTCCCACATCGCCCCACCCCGCCCGCTCCCCTGGTACCGCGAAGTCAGCCGTACGCAGTGGAAGTCCTTCTCCGCCGCCTGGATCGGCTATGTCCTCGACGGCTTCGACTTCGTCCTGATCTCCCTCGTCCTCACCGAGATCAGCGACGAGTTCGGCCTCAGCACCGTCCAGGCCGCCAGCCTCGTGTCCGGCGCGTTCATCACGCGCTGGCTCGGCGGTGCGGTGCTCGGCGCGCTCGGCGACCGCTACGGCCGCAAGCTGTCCATGGTCCTGAGCATCGTGCTGTTCTCCGTCGGCACGTTCGCCTGCGGCTTCGCCTGGGACTACACCAGCCTGTTCGTGGCCCGGCTCGCCATCGGCATGGGCATGGCCGGTGAGTACAGCGCGAGCGCGACGTACGTCATGGAGAGCTGGCCCGCCCGCGTCCGCAACCGGGCCAGCGGCTTCCTGATCTCCGGCTTCTCGGTCGGCTCGGTGCTCGCCGCGCAGGTCTACAACTGGGTCGTGCCCACGCTCGGCTGGCGCTGGATGTTCTACATCGGCCTCATCCCGATCGTCATGGCCCTCTGGATGCGCCGCGCCCTGCCCGAGGCCGCCGAGTGGACCGAGGCCGTCGGGGAGCGGGAGGCGAAGCCGAACCCGTTCCGGCCGCTGTTCGCCGACCGGACGCGGGCGAGCGTGAACACGGTGCTCGCGGTCGTCGCCACCGTCTCCCTGTTCGCGGTGTTCACCCCGCTCGGCGCGGGTCTGGTGCCGGTCCTGTCGGTACTCGCCGGGCTCTCGTTGGCCGCGTTCGCCGTGCAGTTGGGCGGTCGGCGCGGCTGGCCGCTGTATCTGGCGATGATCGTCACGGTGTTCTTCGCGTTCCTCTACACCTGGCCGATCCAGGCCCTGCTGCCCACCTACCTGAAGACCGACCTCGGCTACAGCCCGGACCAGGTCACGGACGTCCTCTACTTCGCGGGCTTCGGCACGATGGCCGGCTGCTGGCTCGCCGGGTTCGTCGGCGACTGGATCGGTACGAAGAAGGCGTACGCGTTCACGCTGCTCGCGTCGTTGGCCTTCGTGTTCCCGGTGTTCGCGGTCCAGGACGACCTGCTGCTCCTCGGCGGGCTCCTCTTCGTACTGCAGGCGTTCAGCTTCGGCATCTCGGGCCTGCTGCCCCGCTACATCGGCGGGCACTTCCCCACCGAGGTACGGGGTGCGGCGCTCGGCTTCACGTACAACGTGGGCGCCCTCGGCGGTGCCGTCGCGCCGGTGCTCGGCGCGCAGTTGGCGTCCGGCATGGATCTGGGGCAGGCGCTCGCGGTGCTGACGTTCGCGGGAACGGTCCTGGTCGTCGTCCTGGTCGGCTTCGACGTACCGGGGCGACTCGGCCGGCTGACCGACCCGGACAGGGTGTCGGACCACCTGGCCGAGTCGGCCGCTCAGGCGCCGGCGGGCGTACCGGAGCGGCAGCCGCAGGCAGGCTGACCGTCCGCCCCGCGAGACGGTGTGTGCCACACCACACCGCCAAAGGCATACTGTCGCCCGCCAGTTGATCACGCGAGGCACAGAGCCAGGCCGGACACAGGGGAGAAGCCGATGACGGACACGACGACGGACCACGGCAGCGCACAGGCCGGGCAGTCCACCGACCGGCTCGCCGCTGTCGCCTTCAAGCCCCTGATCGCGGTGACCCCCGCCTGCGCCGAGCAGGCGGGGGCTGCCGAGGCCCGGCTCCAGGCGGCGCTCGCGGAGGCCACCGAGTCCTCCGGTACGTCCGGGGCGTTCCGTTTCGGTCCGGTGCAGGCGGCGGCGAAGGAGCTGCCGGGGGCGTCGATCGTCCGGATCATCCCCGGCTTCGCGCTGCAGGAGCAGGCCCCCACGCACGTCATGGTGCTCACCCTCAAGCAGGCGGTGCGCCAGGCGCTGTCCCTGCCGCTCGGCGACGAGGCGTTCTGGGAGGACGTCGAGGAGACCCTCACGGGCGCGTTCATCGGCCTCGGCGACCAGCTCGACGCCCCGCACCTGGTCCTGCACGAGACGGACGAGGGCACGCGGTACGACTACCACCTGCTGTTCGTGCTTGAGGACGAGGAGACCGAGGGGTTCATGTACGTGGTCGCGTTCTGCGTGCACGTGACGGTGGGCCTCGACCGGGAGCAGGTGTTCGGCCTGTCGGTGACGGATCCGGCGTCGTTCACGCTTGGCCTCGACGCGCTGTGCGTACGCCGACCGGTGGCCTGAGCCGCGGTCGGCCCCAACTCCGGTACTACGGTGACCGGATGGAACAGCGCATCAGTCTGATCACGCTCGGTGTCCGCGACCTGGCCCGCTCCCGTGCCTTCTACGAAGCCCTCGGGTGGCGCGGCCAGGAGGTCCAGGAGACCGTCTTCTTCCAGGCCGGCGGGCAGGGCCTGGTCCTCTGGGGCCGCGAGAAGCTGGCCGCGGACTGCGGGGTCGAGCCCGCCGAGGCTCCGGGCGGCCCGGGCTTCGGCGGCATCGCCCTCGCGCACAACGTCCGCTCGGCGGCGGAGGTGGACGACCTGCTCGACACGGCGCGGCGGGCCGGGGCGCGCATCACGAAGCCGGGCACGCTCTCCGAACTCGGCTTCTACACGGGCGTCTTCCTCGACCCGGACGGCCACGCCTGGGAGGTCGCCCACAACCCGGGCTTCCCCCTGTCCGCCGACGGTGCTCTCACGATTCCGGACCTGACGCCGGACGAAGGCTGACGGCACGGCTTCTCCCCCGCCCGCCCCTGGACCCGGCCACGAGGCCGTCGATCGGGTGCCGCGCCGTCGTGGCTGATCGCGCAGTTCCCCGCGCCCCTGTCGGGGCACGTGAGACGGCGCGATCGGGGTGAGTTCCCCCGCACAGCAAAACGCCGCCGCATTTCGGGCGATCCCCCGCGTCGCCCGAAATGCGAACGGCCTGGCCGGACCGGGTCCCGAAGGGATCCGACCGGCACGCGCTGAGTATAGTTGGCTGTGAGCCAGTCAACGCAGGAGTTACAGGATGTCTCCGCGAAGCGCAGCGGTCAACGAGGAATTGCGGCGCCGGTCCCGCGAGCGGCTCCTCGACGCGACGGTGACCCTCGTGGACGAGCGTGGTTACGAGGCGACGACACTCGGTGACATCGCGGATCTCGCCGGTTCGGCCCGCGGCCTGGTCTCGTACTACTTCCCCGGCAAGCGACAGCTCCTGCAGTCCGCCGTGCACCGCCTGATGCACCTCACCCTCGAAGCCGCCCTGGAGCGCGAGCCCCGTACCGACGACGGACGCGAGCGGCTCGCCCGCGCCATCGACGCGATCCTGGGCCTCGCGCAGGACCGGCCGCTCCTGATGCGCACGCACATGGCGGGCATCCTGCAAGCCGAGGGATTCGTGCAGTGCCCCGAGCAGCAGCGGCTCGCGGAGCTCCTGAGGGACACGGTGCAGCGATACGGCGCCGAGGACGTGGACGTCGAATACCCGTTGCTGCGCGCCCTGTTGATGGGCGCCGTGGTCGCGGTGCTGCTGCCGGGTGCGCCGATGCCCGCGGGCACGCTGCGCGCCGAGCTGTTCCAGCGGTACGGGCTCGACTGGAAGTCCGGGTTCCCGCCGGGCGAGAAGCCGCCCGGCGGTCACCGTTCGACGACGCAGGCCCCGGTGGGCGGCGCGAGGCCGCACACCGGGGCGACGAGCGAGCCGACGATCGTCCCGCGGCCCACCGATGCCCGTCAGACCGATCGGATGGATCAGGCGCATCGAACGAATCAGACCGATCCGACGGATCAGATGGTGCAGTCGGATCAGTCGAAGTAGTCGGGCTGCGTCTGCACGTTGAGCTCGTGCATCCGGACGCGCTCGGCCGGGTCCGTACGCCTGTCGTTGATCTTCAGTACGTCGAAGCCCTTGGCCATGTCGTTGGAGTAGATGTGGCCGTTGTAGTAGTACGCCGACCACGAGCCGCCCGACTGCATGGCGTCCGTGGAGAGCGGGCCGCGCTCGAAGTACGCGATCTCCTTCGGCTTGGCCGAGTCGGTGAAGTCCCAGACGGAGACGCCGCCCTGGTACCAGGCCTGAACCATCAGGTCCTTGCCCTTGACCGGGATGATCGAGCCGTTGTGGGCGACACAGTTCTCGGTGTCCGCCTGGTGGCGCGGGATCTTGAAGTAGCTCTTGAAGACCAGCTTGCGGTCGTCGCCGCTGCCCTTGATCTCGTAGATGCCGTCGGCGCCGCGGTCCGGTCCGATCTCCGCGTTGCAGGTGGCCGCGCCGCCGCCGCCGAGCTCGTCGGTGAAGACGACCTTGTTCGCCTTCTGGTTGAAGGTCGCCGAGTGCCAGAACGCGAAGTTCACGTTGTCCTGCACCTGGTCGATGACCTTCGGTTCCTCCGGATCCTCGATGTCGAAGAGGATGCCGTCACCCATGCACGCGCCCGCCGCGAGGTCCTTGGAGGGCAGCACGGTGATGTCGTGGCAGCCGGTGGTCTTCGAGACGCCCGGGTTGGTGGGCCCGCCCGGGTTGCCGCCGCCGTCCTGGCCGTCACCCGGGAAGAGCACCGGGAAGCCGACGACCTTCGCCTTCTCGGGCGCGTTGCGCGGCACCTTGATGACGGAGATGCCGTCGTGCGGCGGCTGACAGTCGGGGAACGTGGCGCTCGGCGAGTACGAGGAGACGTACACGTAGACGTTCTTGCGCTCGGGCACCAGGGTGTGGGTGTGCGAGCCGCAGGCGGTCTCGACGGCGGAGACGTACTTCGGGTTGCGCTTGTCGCTGATGTCGAAGACCTTCATGCCCTCCCACGAGGACTTCTCGGTCGCCGGCTGGGTGGTGCTGTTGCAACTGCTGTCGCTGCGCGAGGAGTCGGTGGACAGGAACAGCAGGTTCCCGGAGACCGACACGTCGTTCTGCGAGCCGGGGCAGAGCACTTGGGCGACGGTCTTCGGCTTCTTCGGGTTGCTGATGTCGAAGACGCGGAAGCCGTCGTAGTTGCCTGCGAACGCGTACCGCCCCTGGAACGCCAGGTCCGAATTGGTGCCCTTCAGCGCGTCCTTGGGGGTGTTGCCGAGGTGCTCGATGTTGTCGGAGTGGACGATCTCGTCCTGCCCCGGTATCTCGCCGCTCTTGATCGCCTTCTCGGCCTCGGCCTGCTCGCTCTTGGAGACCTCGCGCTTGGTGGGCGCATCGCCCGGATCGGGGGTCGCCGCGGCAGGTCCTGCCGTCAGGAGCGCTGCGGCCAGCCCGGCGGCCGCGGCGAAGACTCCCAGGCGTCTGCGTCTCGCTCGGGGTTCGTTCAACAGGGTCACTGCGTCCCCTCCCTTGTCGCCGTTCATGGTTGAACGGTTCATGGACACCGGCAGTATCGTGCTCGCCATGCCCATATCAACAGATGGCAACGTACTTGTAATGGAAGTTTTTGATCATCCACTTACGGAAACGTGCTAGGACGGTCTCGATCGACGGCCCTTCTCCACAGGGCCCACACACCTCTCGTCTCGTCCGACAACACGTGTGCCACTGGAGGCAGTTGTGCCGAACCGCCGCAGTCCGATGCGCTCCCACGTGCTCACCGCAGCCGCAGCGGTGGCCCTCATCAGCCTTGCCCTGACCGGATGTGACGCCTCATCGGCGAGCGACAAGGCGTCCGCGGAGGGTGCCGGGAAAGGCGGCCCGTCCGTGATCGCCCCGGGCAAGCCCGGCGAGGACAACGAGCGGCTCTCGCCCGAGGAAGCCGCCGCGAAGAGCGACGACGACACCCCCAATTCGGCTGACTTCGCCTACGCCGAGATGATGATCGAGCACCACGCGCAAGCCCTCGTCATGACCGAACTCGCCCCGGAACGCGCCAAGTCCACCAAGGTGAAGGGCCTCGCCGAACGCATCAGCGCCGCCCAGGGGCCCGAGATCGACGCGATGAAGGGCTGGCTGAAGAAGCACGACGCCCACCAGCGCGAGGACCAGGGGCAGGACGAAGGGAAGGGCGAGGGCGAGGACGGCGGCTCCCACAGCCACGGAGACGGCCACGGTGACGCCCCGATGCCCGGCATGGCGAGCGAGGCGCAGCTCAAGACCTTGCGCGCGGCCGAGGGCGCGGCGTTCGACGAACTGTTCCTGAAGCTGATGATCACGCACCACGGCGGCGCCGTGACGATGGCCACCGATCTACTGGCCGAGGGCAACAACATCCAGATCGAGGAGATGGCCAACGACACGGTGGCCCAGCAGACCGCCGAGATCAACCGGATGCGCGGCATGTCCTGAGCCGCCCGCGAGCGGTGACTCAGGGCCTTTCGAGGGTTCCTGAGGCGGGCCGCGCGTGCACCTCCCCCTGCGGAGGCGGCGGTGGGATGCTGGAAGCACCCGGGGCACCACCTCTCGGAAGGAGCCGCCGTGCTGCATGTCGCCGTCGTCGGATCGGGGCCGAGCGGGGTCTACACCGCCCAGACCCTGGTGGCGCACGCACGGTCCGCGGACCCCGGCGAGCCGGGCGCCGCGCGGGCCGGCGAGGACGTCCGCGTCGACGTCCTGGACCGGCTTCCATGCCCGTACGGCCTGGTCAGATACGGTGTCGCGCCGGACCACGAGAAGATCAAATCGCTGCAGAACAATCTGCGCACGGTCCTCGACGACCCGCACGTACGCTTCCTCGGCGGCGTCGAGGTCGGCCCCGGCCGCCTCTCCCCCGCACAGCTCCTGGAGCTGTACGACGCGGTGGTGTACTGCGTGGGCGCCGCCACCGACCGGCAGCTGGGCATTCCCGGCGAGGACCTGCCGGGCAGCTGGTCGGCCACCGAGTTCGTGTCCTGGTACAGCGCCCACCCGGACGCCACCGCGAACGGCTCCCCGCATGGCTCCCCTCACCGCGGTCGTTCCTTCGTACGGGATGTGCGCTCGGCCGTCGTGATCGGTGTGGGGAACGTCGCCGTGGACGTGACCCGCATCCTCGCCCGCGGTGCCGACGAGCTCCGGCCCACCGACATGCCCCAGGCCGCCCTCGACGCGCTGGCCGGGAGCGCGGTGCGGGACGTGCACATGGTGGGCAGGCGCGGCCCCTCGCAGGCCAAGTTCACGACCAAGGAGCTGCGGGAGCTCGGCACCCTCGCGGACGCCGAAGTCCTGGTCGATCCGGCCGAGTTGGCGCTTGACCCCGCCTGCGCCGACCCCTCCTCCCTGCCTGCCGCGAACCGTCGCAACGTAGATGTGCTCAAGGGCTGGTCCGAGCAACCGCCGCACGGCGGGGCGGGGAGCGGTTCCGGGTCCGGGTCCGGGTCCGGGTCCGAGGCCACCCGCAGGATCCATCTGCGCTTCTTTCTGCGGCCCGTCGAACTCCTCGAAGTTGGGGGCCGGGTGGGTGCGGTGCGGTTCGAGCGGACCGTGCCGGACGGGGCGGGCGGCGTCCGGGGCACAGGCCAATTCGAGGACGTCCAGGCGGAGTTGGTGCTGCGCTCGGTCGGCTATCGGGGCGTTCCCCTGGAAGGGATGCCGTTCGACCCCGCGTCGGGCACGGTGCCGCACGAGGCGGGCCGCGTGCTGCGCGCGGGGCATGTCTCCCCCGGTGAGTACGTGGCGGGCTGGATCAAGCGCGGCCCCACCGGAGTGATCGGCACCAACCGGCCCTGCGCGAAGGAGACCGTCAACTCCCTTCTGGAGGACGCCGCCGCGCGCCCCCGCGCGGTCCGTGACCGCGCGGACGACCCCCTCACCGCCCTGCGCGCCCTCGGCCTCCGCCCCGTCGAATGGTCCGGCTGGGAGTCCATCGAACGCGCGGAAGCAGCCCTCGGCACCTCCCTCGGCCGCGGCCCGGTGAAGATCCCGGACTGGGAAGGGCTGTTCGCGGCAGCACGCGAGGGCGCGCGGAACAGCGACTAGGGCCTGTCCGGCGGATCTTCGCGGATCAGGCCGCGGCGTCTGGTGCGGTGCATCGGCGTGCGCCCGGATCTCCCTCGTACTGGATGTACTTGGGTGATTCGGGCGTGCGGCGAGGTGCCGTGCCAGCCCTCCCGGGCCGCCTAACAACTTACGGAGAGCCCATGCCAGCACCCACGCCTCACCCTGAGCCGAGGCACCGCCACGTCGACGGCCCCGCAGGCCCCCTCCACCTCGTCGAACAGGGCACCGGACCGCTGGTGCTGCTCCTGCACGGGTTTCCGGAGAGCTGGTCGTCCTGGCGCCACCAGTTGCCCGCGCTCGCCGCCGCCGGGTACCGCGCGGTCGCGCTGGACGTGCGCGGCTACGGACGATCCACCGTTCCCGCCGACCCCGCCGCGTACCGGATGCTCGAACTAGTCGAGGACAACGCGGCGGTCGTACGGGCGCTCGGCGCGCAGCGCGCGGTGCTCGTGGGCCACGACTGGGGGTCGCCGATCGCGGCCAATACCGCGCTCGCCCGGCCGGACGTGTGCGCCGGAGTCGGGATGCTGGGGGTGCCGTACAGCCCGCGCGGTCCCATGCGGCCCAGCGAGGCGTTCGCCGGGATCGGCGGGGACGAGGAGTTCTACGTCCGGTACTTCCAGGAGCCGGGCAGGGCCGAGGCCGAGATCGAGTCCGATGTACGGTCCTGGCTCGCCGGTTTCTACGCGGCGCTCTCGGCGGACACCATGGCGCACGACGGCCCCTCGCCGTTCTTCGTCCCGCCCGGCGCCCGCATGTCCGAGCGCTTCCCCGAAGCCGTCCTGCCCGCCTGGCTGACGGAGGCCGAACTCGACGCCCGTACCGCTGAGTTCAGCCTTACGGGCTTCACGGGTGCCCTCAACCGCTACCGCAACGCCGACCGCGACTGGGAGGAGCTCGCGCCCTGGGACGGAGCACCGGTCACGCAGCCCGCGCTGTACGTCGCCGGTGCACTCGACGCCTCCACGCGCTGGCTCGCCGACGCCGTCGCCGCCTTTCCGGAAACCGTGCCGAACCTGCACGCGGCCCACCTGCTCGACGGATGCGGACACTGGGTGCAACAGGAACGGCCCGCCGATGTGAACCGCCTGCTCGTCGACTGGCTGGACACCCTGGACTTGGGCTGACGCGCCAACCGCCCCAGCGCGGCGGCCGAGGGTTCAGGCTCCGCCGAGCCGGTCCGCCTGCCGCGTGGCCGCGTCGAGGACGCTGTCGAGGAGTCCGGGGAAGAGCGCGTCCAGGTCGTCGCGGCGCAGGCCGCTCATCTTGGCCGTGCCCCGGTAGCACTGCCGGATCACGCCGCTCTCGCGCAGCACCCGGAAGTGGTGCGTGGTGGTCGACTTGGTGACCGGCAGCTCGAAGTACGAGCAGGCCAACTCCTCCTCGCAGCAGGCCAGTTCGGTGACGATACGCAGCCTCATCGGGTCGGAGAGCGCGTGCAGCACGCCTTCCAGCCGGATCTCTTCGAGTGCGGGGTGTTCCAGCGTGCGGCTGCCGGCCGCGCTCTTCGTGGCGGGGGTCACTGCGGCTCCACTCCATGGTCCCGGTCGTCCGTAAGTCCCTCGGAAACTCATTGTACGAGAACTCTCGTAGTTTGACAGTTCTCGTACTACGGTGGCTATCGTACTAACGAACCGGCGCCGCCCCCGCGGCGCCGGAAACCGTCCACGAATGGAGTTCCGCCGTGAGTGCCCTGTTCGAGCCGTACACCCTCCGCTCGGTGACCATCCCCAACCGTGTGTGGATGGCGCCCATGTGCCAGTACTCGGCGGAGGTCTTCGGCCCGAACGCCGGCGTGGCCCTCGACTGGCACTTCGCGCACTACGGCGCCCGCGCCACCGGCGGCACCGGGCTGATCCTCCTCGAGGCCACCGCCGTCAGCCCGGAGGGCCGGATCAGCCCCTTCGACCTCGGCATCTGGAACGACACCCAGGTCGCGGCCCTGCGCCGGATCACCGAGTTCCTCAAGGCGCACGGCACCGTGCCCGGCATCCAGATCGCGCACGCCGGGCGCAAGGCCTCCACCGAGCGCCCCTGGGTGAACCGCGGCGCCCCGGTCGGCGCCGACGAGCACGGCTGGCAGCCGCTCGGCCCGAGCCCGGTGCCGTTCCGGGACGACCACCCCGTACCGACCGAGCTGACGGTCGACCAGATTCACGCGATCGTCGGGCAGTTCGCCGACGCGGCCCGGCGGGCACTCGACGCCGGCTTCGAGGTCGTCGAGGTGCACGGCGCACACGGCTACCTCATCCACGAGTTCCTCTCCCCGCACTCCAACCAGCGCACCGACGCGTACGGCGGCTCGTACGAGAACCGCACCCGCTTCCCCCTCGAAGTCGTCGACGCCGTACGGGCGGTGTGGCCCGAGGACAAGCCGCTGTTCTTCCGCGTCTCGGCCACCGACTGGCTGGACGAGGGCGGCTGGACCGCCGACGACACGGTGCGGTTCGCGCGGGACCTGAAGGAGCACGGCGTCGACCTGCTCGACGTCTCCTCCGGCGGCAACGCCACGGGCGTCACGATCCCCGTCGGGCCCGGCTACCAGGCGCCGTTCGCCACCCGCGTCAAGCAGGAGGCCGGGCTGCCGGTCGCCGCGGTCGGCCTGATCACCGAGGCCAAGCAGGCCGAGAAGCTCCTCGACAACGGCGAGGCGGACGCCGTCCTCCTCGGCCGCGAGCTGCTGCGCAACCCCTCGTGGGCGCTGCACGCGGCCCGTGAACTGGACGCGGACATACGCGTTCCGAACCAGTACGCGTGGGCGATCTGAGCAGCGAACCCGTCGACGGTACGCGGACGCGTCAGTGAGGCGATCGACGTACGCCATGAGTGCTCCGGGCGGCCCGCCCGACACTCAGGGGTGCGTCGATCGCCTCGGCGTTCCGCATGTCACCCTCCGAACAAGGGAGTTGACGCGCCCGCGCGGCCGACCCTCGCCGCGCCCGCCGGACGGCCCGCGGGCGAGCATGATCGTTGCAAGTGCATGCCGCACATCCCCGCGGACCCTCCCACGGGACCCGACGGACCCGTACGATCGGCGCAATGGACGACATCTTTCCCGCTGAGGCCCTGATCGGTGCCGAACGGCGGCTCGGCGCCGCCGTCCTGGACCGGGACATGGACGCCCTCGACCGGATGCTGCACCCGCAATTCGTCTCCGTCCGCCCGGACGGCCGCAGCTTCGATCGCAGCGCGGAGATAGAGGAACTGTCCACCGGACGCCTGGTCGTGTCCGAGCTCGTCCCGGAGGAGACCATCGCGACCGTCAACGGCCGCGCCGGCATCACCCGCCGCACGCTCAGCGCCTCGGGCCACTGGCGCGGACACGCGTTCAGCGCCCGGGTTCTTTGCACTCGCACCTGGGTCCAAGTCCCCGACGGCTGGCTGCTTCTGCTCTCCCGCGTGGGCCCCGCGCCCGACGAGCCGGTCCTCGACCCGAAGTGCGGAGTCCGGCTCACCGCACGCTGCTGAGCCGCTGCCCTCCCGACGCGCAAGGGGCGCGCCCGCCCGGGCGCGCCCCTTTTCCGTACGACTCCGTAGGACTTCCGTACGACGAGGGTCAGGCGGCTGCGGACTTCGCGAGCCGGTCCAGGCCCTCGATCGCCAGGCGGTAGCCCTCCGTGCCGAAGCCGACGACGATGCCCGCGGCGGCCGGGGAGAGGTGCGAGTGGTTCCGGAACGGCTCGCGCGCGTGCACGTTGGAGATGTGCACCTCGATGGCGCGCAGCCCGACCCCCTTGATCGCGTCGTGCAGCGCGACCGACGTGTGCGTGTACGCACCGGCGTTGATCACCGCGCCGATGAGCCGGCCCTCGGCCTGCTCGCGGCCCGCCTCGTGGATCCAGTCGATCAACTCGCCCTCGTGGTTCGACTGCCGGCAGTCCGCGGTCAGGCCGAGCCCCGCCGCGGCCTCCTCGCACAGGGCCTCGACGTCCTTCAGGGTCTGCGCCCCGTAGATGCCGGGCTCGCGCGTGCCGAGCAGGTTCAGATTGGGGCCGTTGAGGATCAGTACCGTTGCCATGGCCCCAGCGTACGGCCGGGTCCGCAGGGGTCCCGCGGCGGGCGTCCGCGTTAGCTTCGACGTATGGGAAGAGCAACGGAACCGCCGCGCGTGCGGCCCTCACTGCCCGAGGCGGTCGCCGCGGGGCCGGTGGTCCTCGACGGCGGGATGTCGAACCAGCTGGAGTCCGCCGGGCACGACCTGAGCGACGCGCTGTGGTCGGCGCGGCTGCTCGCGGACCTGCCGGAGGCCGTCACCGAGGCCCATTCCGCGTACTTCGAGGCGGGCGCGAGCGTCGCCATCACGGCCAGCTACCAGGCCACGTACGAGGGCTTCGCCCGGTACGGCTTCGACTCCGCACGCACGAGCGAACTGCTGCACCTGAGTGTGCAGTCGGCGCGCGAGGCCGCCGCGCGCGCCCTCGCTGCCGGAGTGCGCCGCCCGCTGTGGGTGGCCGCCTCCGCCGGGCCGTACGGGGCGATGCTCGCGGACGGCTCGGAGTACCGCGGCCGGTACGGGCTCGGGGTCGACGCGCTCGCGCACTTCCACCGTCCCCGCCTGGAGGCCCTGGCCGCGGCCGGGCCCGACGCGTTCGCCCTGGAGACCGTGCCGGACACGGACGAGGCGGAGGCACTGCTGCGCGCGGTGCGCGGCCTGGGCGTGCCCGCCTGGCTCTCGTACAGCGTGGCGGGGACGCGGACGCGGGCCGGGCAGCCCCTGGAGGAGGCCTTCGCGCTCGCGGCCGAGTGCGACGAGATCTTCGCGGTCGGCGTCAACTGCTGCAGCCCGCAGGACGCCGACGTGGCCGTGCCGATCGCGGCGCGGGTGACCGGCAAGCCCGTCGTGGTCTACCCCAACAGCGGCGAGCACTGGGACGCGACGGCCCGCGCCTGGCGCGGCCCCGCCACGTTCTCGGCCGAGCGCGTACAGGGCTGGGTGGACGCGGGCGCACGACTCGTGGGCGGCTGCTGCCGGGTCGGCCCCGGTGAGATCGCGGCGATCGGCTCGGTGGTGGGAGGGGTCCGCGGCCGGTCGGGGTAACGGAGGACCTGGTGCGCTACGGCTGGAGGTGGCGAAGCGCGTCGCTCCGCGCCGGTTTTACGGACCGGCCCGCCGCTCCGCGCCGCCTTGGTGGGCCGATCCTCCGGGCAGCCCCGCTGCGGCTCGACGGGCCGGAGCACCTGGCTCCGGGATGGCTCGGCGAACCGAACGCCCAGGCTCCCCGACCGCTCGGCGAACCGGACCCCCAGGCCCCACGACCGCACGGCGAACCGGACCCCCAGGCCCCGCAAGGCTCGGTGTCACGAGCTGACGGCAGCGAACTCCGCGGCTGCTGCCGGGTCGGGCCGGGGAGATCGCGGCGATCAGCTCGGTGGTGTGGCCAGGGGGCCCGCGACGCTCGGCGTAGTTGAGGGCCAGGCTGCGCGACGGCTGGACGTAGCGGAGCGCCAAGCTCAGCGCCGCCTCGACGGACCGGACCTCCGGACTCCAGTACGCCTCGACGGAGCGGAGCACCAGGAGCCCCGCCCGCCCGACTCCGGGCCTCCAGGCCCCGCGACCGCTCGCCGCAACGAAACACCTGGCTCCACGACGGCTCGGCGGACCGGACCGCCAGGCTCCACAACCACTCAGCAGACGGTCCCTCGACGCCGATCTACAGGGTCGTCGCAGGTCCGGGGTGTTTTCCGGGCCGTTGTCAGTGGCCGGGTGCAGACTGAGGCATGTCGTGGACAACGAGGTCAACCGACATGCACCGGAGGTGGTCGGCATGCCGACCGATGTTCTGCTCGCCGTAGGCACGCGCAAGGGACTCTTCCTCGGACGCAGGCGAGGCGTCGCCTGGGAGTTCGACGGACCGCACTTCAACGCGCAGGCGGTGTACTCCGTCGCGATCGACACCCGGGGCGCCACCCCCCGCCTCCTGGCCGGCGGGGACAGTGCGCACTGGGGCCCGTCGGTCTTCCACTCCGACGACCTGGGCGCCACCTGGACCGAGCCCACCAAGGCACCCGTCAAGTTCCCCCAGGACACCGGGGCTTCGCTGGAGCGCGTCTGGCAGCTGCACCCCTCGGCGGCCGAACCCGACGTGGTGTACGCGGGCACGGAACCCGCCGCCCTGTACCGCTCGGAGGACCGCGGCGAGAGCTTCGAGCTCGTCCGGCCGCTGTGGGAGCACCCGACGCGCTCGCGCTGGGAGCCGGGCGGTGGCGGCGAGGGGCTGCACACGATCCTGACCGACGCCCGGGACCCGGCGGCGATCACGGTCGCCGTCTCCACGGCCGGGGTGTTCCGCACCGCGGACGGCGGGGAGAGCTGGGCGCCCTCCAACTCCGGGGTGTCCGCGGTGTTCCTGCCCGATCCGAACCCCGAGTTCGGCCAGTGCGTGCACAAGGTCGCGCGGGACGCGGCCGACCCGGACCGGCTCTATCTCCAGAACCACTGGGGGGTCTACAGAAGCGACGACGGCGGCGCCCGCTGGACCGACATCGGCGAGGGCCTGCCCTCCGACTTCGGCTTCGCGGTGGCCGCCCACCCGCGCCGCGCGGACACGGCGTACGTCTTCCCGATCAACGCCGACGCGGACCGGGTCCCCGCGGAGCACCGCTGCCGCGTCTTCCGTACGCAGAACGCGGGCAAGACCTGGGAGCCGCTCTCCGAGGGCCTCCCGGAGACCGACCACTACGGCACGGTGCTGAGAGACGCGCTCTGCACGGACGACGCGGACCCGGCAGGCGTCTACTTCGGCAACCGCAACGGCGAGCTGTACGCGAGCGCGGACGACGGCGAGAGCTGGCAACTCCTCGCCTCGCACCTGCCGGACGTGCTGTGCGTACGGGCGGCGGTGATCGACGACTGATCGGGGCGGGAGGGATCCGGCCCCGGGGGGATCCGGGGGTACGGGGCCAACGGGGCCCACGGGCGGGATCGCGACGGGCGGCTCGACGGCGGACTCCGGCGATGGTCTCCGGGCTGATCTCGTGCCCAGGCACCGGGTTGATCTCGGGGTTGATCGCCGGGTCCGTTGCACCAGTAGGGTGACGCCGTGGCAGCACGACCGTTGAAAGAAATCGTCGAACCAGGGTGGGCCCAGGCGCTGGAGCCGGTGGCCGAACGCATCGCCGGGATGGGGGACTTCCTGCGCGCGGAGATCGCCGCGGGCCGGACCTACCTCCCGTCCGGGGCGCACGTCCTGAGAGCCTTCCAGCAGCCCTTCGACGAGGTGAAGGTGCTCATCGTCGGGCAGGACCCGTATCCGACGCCGGGGCATGCGGTGGGGCTGAGCTTCTCCGTCGCGCCCGAGGTCCGGCCCCTGCCGCCGAGCCTGATCAACATCTACAGCGAGCTCGGCTCCGACCTGGGCCTGCCGCAGCCGGGCAACGGCGACCTCACGCCGTGGACCCGGCAGGGTGTGCTGCTGCTCAACAGGGCGCTCACCACGGCCCCCCGGCGCCCGGCGGCGCACCGCGGCAAGGGCTGGGAAGAGGTCACCGAGCAGGCCATCCGCGCCCTGGCCGCGCGGGGCCGCCCGCTGGTGTCGATCCTGTGGGGGCGGGACGCGCGCAACCTCCGTCCCCTGCTCGGCGACCTTCCGGCCGTGGAGTCCTCGCACCCCTCGCCGATGTCCGCGGACCGCGGGTTCTTCGGCTCGCGCCCGTTCAGCCGCGTCAACGACCTGCTGGCCCGGCAGGGCGCGCAGCCCGTGGACTGGCGGCTGCCGTGACCGCTGCCGCGTCCTGGGTGCTCGGTGTCGACTCCGGCGGCTCCGGCCTGCGCGTCGCCCTGGCACCGGCAGACGGTGCGGGCGGCCGCCACCAGAGCCTGGCCTCCCGTACGCCCGTGCGCACGGGCGCGGCGGGGATCGACGCCGGGCATCTGCTGGATCAACTGACGCCGATGGCCCGCGAGTTGATCGAGGGCGCGGGTGGCGGAGCGGTCGCCGCCGTGGCCGTGGGCGCCGCGGGCATGGCGACGCTCGGCGACGACCTGCGGGAGCGGCTGCCCGCTGCGCTGCTTGAGACCTTCGCGGTACGACGGCTCGCGCTCGCGGCGGACGCGGTGACGGCGTACGCGGGGGCGCTCGGGCAACGGCCGGGCGCCGTCGTCGCCGGTGGCACCGGCCTGATCTCGCTCGGCACGGATCTGGAGACCTGGCGGCGGGCCGACGGCTGGGGACATCTCCTCGGCGACTGCGGTGGCGGCGCCTGGATCGGGCGGGCCGGACTCGACGCGGCGATGCGTGCGTACGACGGTCGGCGCGGCGGTTCACAGGCGCTGCTTACATGCGCCGAGGCGAGGTTCGACGGGCCGATGAACGAGCTGCCCGGCAAGCTCTACCCACGGACCGACCGGCCCGCGGTCCTGGCCTCGTTCGCGCCCGACGTGGCCCGCTGCGCGCCGCACGACCAGGTCGCCGCGGGGATTCTGCGCGACGCGGCACGGCATATCGCGGAGGCGGCGGTCGCCGTGAGCCCGGGCGGGACGGAGTGCGAAGTCGCCCTCACCGGCGGCCTGTTCAAGATGGGCGCGCCCCTGCTCGTACCGCTCGAGGACGAGCTGGCCGCCCAACTGCCCGCCGCGCGCGCCGTGGTGGCGGACGGGGACCCGCTCGACGGCGCCGTGGTCCTCGCGCGGGCGCTCGCGGACGGCTCGCTGCGGCTGCCGCACGACGGGCGCATGCTGCACCTGCCGTAAGAGGGGAGCAGCACGAGGGAGGAACGTCACAGCGGCTCGCGCCCTGTGACGTTCACCGCTCCTGACCTGCGGGTGTGTCGATGCGCGTCAACTCGGGCGCGGATTCCGGCAGTTGCGGAATTCGCCGCGTAACGGAAAAAACCGGACGGATACCACTCAGGTGCCACCTGCCCGAACAAGGGCATGCGGGAAACCAGTAGCATGCGGCGCCATGAGCTCCCCCACTGGGCCCGACAACGGCCTGCCCGTACGAATGCCGCGACCTCGCCAGCCCGGTCGGCACCGCCGTCCGGAACCCGCGGTGGCTCCCGAGGGAGCACCCGCGCTGGTTCTCGCCGTGCCCGGCGCACCCACCGCCGCGACGCGCGGTCTCGCCGAAGAGGTCGTCAGCATCGCCCGTTCCGAGCTGCCCGGCCTGGACGCCAGGATCGGCTACCTCGACGGCGACGACGCCGAGTACCCGACGCTGCCCACCGTGCTCGCGCACGCCGCCGAGCAGCGCACCGCCCGCCACCAGCAGGCGCTCGCCGCCGGCCACGACGTGCCCGCTCCGCAGGGCCCCGTCGCCGTCGTCGTACCGCTGCTCGCGGGGCCCGACAACGCGCTGATGCGCCAGGTCCGCCAGGCCGTCATGGACAGCCGCGTGGCCGCCGAGCTGACCGATGTGCTCGGCCCGCACCCGCTGCTCGCCGAGGCGCTGCACGTGCGCCTGTCGGAGGCCGGGCTCGCCCGTGCCGACCGGGCGCGGCTCTTCACGGTCGCCACGGCCGCGGACGGCATCATCCTCGCGACCATCGGCGGCGAGGAGGCGGTGCAGGCGGCCGGGATCACCGGCATGCTGCTCGCCGCGCGCCTCGCGGTGCCGGTGATGGCCGCCGCGCTCGACCAGGACGGCGCGATCGCCGCGACCGCCGAGCAGCTGCGGGGCTCCGGTTCCACGCACCTGGCGCTCGCCCCGCACCTGATCGGCCCCGAGGTGCCCGAGGGCCTCCTCGACGCCGCCGCGAAGGACGCGGGCTGCGCCTACGCCGAGGCCCTGGGTGCGTACCCGGCGATCGGCAAGCTGGCCCTTTCCCAGTACATGGCCGCTCTCGGCATCACGCCGCCGCAGGCGCAGGGCGCCCCGCAGTCGCGTTGAGCGCCTCAGCTTTATCGTCCGACAGAGCCTCCAAGGGCCCGTCCCCCGGGATGCCGGGTGACGGGCCCTTCGCGTACACCTCGTGCCCGCGCGGGACCCCGCCGACCGCGCCGCCCCCGCCGACTACGACGGCTCAGCCGAAGACCACGCAGGACGCCGCCGGGGCCGCGACGGAGCCGCCGCGCCGCGGAACGCCCGAGTCCGGGTCGACGGTGAACCAGGTGACGTCCCCGGAGCGCTCGTTCGCCGCGTACAGGAACCGGCCCGAGGGGTGCAGGGCCAGGTCGCGGGGCCAGTGCCCGCCGCAGTCGACGGTGGCGGTGAGGCGGAGCCCCGAGCCGTCCGCCGCGTCCGGGTCGGCCGCCAGGGCGGAGATGACGTCCTGGCCGCGCGTCGCGGTCCATACGAAGCGTCCGTCGGGCGCGACGACAACCGCCGAGGGGTAGGCGTCGCCGGTCGGGACGGTGTCGAGGACGGGGATCTCGGCGCGCGGCGCGAGCAGGCCGGCGGCCGGGTCCCAGTCGCAGACGGTGAGGGCCGGGACGAGCTCGTGGAGTACGTGGACGGTCCGTCCGTCGGGGTGGAAGGCCAGGTGGCGCGGCCCGCTGCCGGGGCGCAGGGCCGCTCGCCCGTGGACGCGCAGCGTGCCGTCGGTGAGGGTGCAGACGTCCACGGTGTCGGTGCCGAGGTCGACGGTCAGGATCCAGCCGCCGCTCGGGGCGGGCAGCACCTGGTGGGCGTGCGGGCCGTCCTGCCGGTCCGGGTCCGGGCCCGCCCCGCGGTGCCGGAGGACGTGACCGGGGGTGGGTGCGGCGTCGGGGCCCAAGGGCAGGCAGGAGACGCTGCCCGAGCCGTAGTTGGCGGTGAGCAGGTGGCCCGCGGCGAGCGCGAGGTGGGTGGGTCCCGCGCCCTGGACAGGGACGGGTGGGGCGATGAGCTCCGGTACGTCACCGCGTACGGAGAAGGCGGCGGCCGCGCCGTCCTCGGTCTCGCTCACCGCGTACAGGACGTCCCCGCCGGGTGTGAGGGCGAGGTATGAGGGGTCGGGGACGGTGGCGGTGGAGGCCAGGGGTGTCAGGGCTCCGCTGTCCGGGTCGACGGCGGCGGCGGTGATGCCGCGCCCTCCGGCGGAGGTGAAGGAACCGATGAACGCCCTGGCGCTGCCCACGTGTGACCCCCTGCGAGTTCGTCCTGCGACGGCGGTGCCTGTCGGGGCACGACCGTAGCAGTAGGTCTAGACCAGGCGGTCGAAGATCGGCCGTCCCGCCGTCAGGCGCCCACCGGCAGCCGGTCGGAGCGCCGCAGCGGCACGGCGAGTTCGAGCAGGGAGTGCTCGAGGGCACGGAGGTGGGCGAGCACCGGTTCGGTGCCGGTCGGCTCGGGGGCGGGCGTCGCGCCCGGGCGGCGAGTTCCCCCGGTGCTCGGCGCATCGGTCAGCGCCTCGACGGCGGCCTCCACCCGCCAGCACGCCGCGGCGAGCCGCGCGTCGTGCGAGGCCTCCGGGTCGGCGGCGACAGCGGCGAGCCCGCGCGCCTCGCGCGCGCAGTCGTCGAGCAGCGCGAGCACCTGCCGGGCGCGCCCCTTGCGTGCCTTCATCGGGCTGAACGGATGCACGAGGGGCGCGAGGGAGAGCCGTACGCGCCCCAGATTCGTCTCGAGCTCCGCCACCCTGGCGGCCGGGTCCGCCTCGGTGCTTCCCGCGAGCCGGGCGGCGGCCTCCGCGGTGCAGGCGTGCACGGACCACAGAGCGCGCTCCACCCACGCGTCGGTCACGGAGTGCGTGGTGACCGGCAGGACGAGGAGCACGGCCAGGACGGCGCCGAGGGCACCGACAGCGGTCTCGCTCACCCGGAGCGCGAGCAGGGCCGGGTCGAGGACGCCGAGCAGGCCGTACAGCATGCTCGCCATCACGGTCACGGCGAGCATCATCCACGTGTACGAGACGGCCGCCGTGTAGAAGATCCCGAAGACGCTCAGGGCGACGATGACGGCGGCGGCGACCGGCTCGTCGTGCAGCGGTACGGCGACGAGGAATCCGAGCACGATGCCGAGGACGGTCCCGAGGAACCTGCGGAACCCGCGCACGACGGTCTCGCCGCGCGAGCTCGTGTTCACGAACACCCACCAGGTCGCGCCGACGGCCCAGTACCACCGCTCGTCGGACAGCACCTGCCCGATCGCGAGCGCGAAGCCCGCGCCGACGGTGGCCTGTACGGCCTGCCGGGTGGTGATCCGCCTGAGCCCGGTCCCGCCGGTCGGCGCGGGCACGGCCGCCGGGGCGGGCGACCGGCGCTCGTAGCACCACGCCCCGAAGCGCACCGCGGCCGCGGCGGAGAGCGAGAGCAGGACGGCGGCGTACAGCTCGGGCAGCTGCGCGGGCACGGTGTGCAGGAACTGTGCGGCGAAGAAGGTCATGAACGCGAACACGCCGAGCGAGTGCCCGCGCGGCCCCCACCTGCGCGCGTACACGCCCGCCCCGACGGTCGCGAGGAAGGCCAGGTCACGGGCGAGGGGGACGTCGTGCAGCACGGCCGCGAGGGCGAGCACCGGAAGGCCGACGGCCGGCAGCAGCGCCGTCGTCACCGCTTGTCCGCGCACCGTCGCGTCGGTCACCGTGAACAGCGCGAGCAGCGCGGCCAGGCCGCCGGTGATCGCCGCCACGAGCGAATGCCCCACGGCTCCGCACAGCGCGACGGCCAGCGCGATCCCGAGCACGCCGCGCGTCGCGAACCGGAGCCGTACCCGCCCCGGGTCCGGCGTCACGAACGCCTTCTTCAGCAAGTTGCCCCGCCCCTTCCGCGCCCGCAGGCACCGCGACATGAGAAAGGCGCCGCGGAGATCCCGGAGGAACCGCAGCGCCATCGACTCGTACATCTCAACACCTGGACCGCTGATGGTTCAACAGCAGGCGTAACGGCTGGGCCAATGGCCCAGTGCGGGGCGTTCCCTCTCGACCACTGGAGGGCCAACGGACCACTGCCGCGGTCCCGTGAGCGCGGCGCGCTAGATCCGGATCCCGCGCTTCTTCAGATAGGTGAGGGGGTTGATGTCGGATCCGTAGCCGCGCCGGGCGCGGATCTCCAGGTGCAGGTGGGGGCCGGTGGAACGGCCGGTGTTGCCGCTGTCGGCGATCCGCTGTCCGGCGTGGACGCGGGCTCCGGCCTTCACGCGGATCCGGGACAGGTGCGCGAAGAGCACGTAGCGACCGTCCCGCATCCTGATCGTCACGGCCTTGCCGTACGCACCGGACCGGCGGGCCAGGACCACGACGCCCGCGGCGACCGAATAGACCGGCGTGCCTTGCGGGACGGCCAGGTCGACGCCGGTGTGGTACCCGGCGAGCCAGTCGCCGCGGACGCGGTAGCCGGTGGTGATGCGGTAGCTGCGGGTCAGCGGCCGGGCCCAGGGGCGGCCGACCGCCGGGGCGCCCGCGGCCTCGGGACCGGCGGCGGACTCCGCCGGGCACAGGGACCGTTCGTCGTTCCCGCGCCCCTCGCCGCTGCCGGTCCAGGACCAGGGTCCGGTGGGTGCGGTCTCGCGCGCCCAGTCCGTGCCGCCGCCCGGCTCCCAGCCGGCGCCGCGGTCCTGCGCTGCGGGGTCGGCGCAACCGCCCGCGAGTCCGGGGTCACGGAGATCCGCGTCGGTCAGCCGGAACCGTGACTCGTCGACGGCCGCGAGCAGCTCCTCGTACTCGTGGTCGTAGTACGCGCTGCACCCCCCGGTCAGCGGACCGGCGTCGGCGGGGTCGAGCAGGGCGCTCTCGGGGACCGGCAGGCGGAAGCCCAGGGCGCCGGCGCCGAGGAGCCCGGCCGCCAGTCCGAGCGCCCGGCGCCGTGTCGCGTTCGGGGCCGCGGAGCAGACGCCCGGGGTCGCCGGGGCCTGCTGCGCGGTGCTGCTGTGGTAGCTCACCTCGTTGGCCATACGAACGAGCACACGGGCTCACCCGCCCCCCGTGCACGCCGACCGCCGCCGTCCGGAGCACCCCTCCGTTCGCACACAGCCTCAGATCCGGTCCGGGACTGCCGGCCGTTGGCCCATCGCCAGGCCGGGTATGCGGGCCATTGGTACATTCGAGGCGGGACATCGCGTACGTACGGATCGAATTGCGTACGGAGGCAAGGGACGACGCGGACGGAGCACACCGTCCGGGCGGGGGCAGGAGGCCGGGCGACATGGCGGTGGACGCACTCGACACCCGTATTCTCCGGCTGCTGTTGGAGCAGCCGCGCACGAGCGTGCGGGAGTACGCCCGGATGCTCGGCATCGCGCGGGGCACCCTGCAGGCGCGGCTCGACCGCCTTGAGCGGGACGGCGTGATCACGGGGACCGGGCCGACGCTTTCGCCCGCCGCGCTCGGGCATCCGGTGCTTGCGTTCGTGCACGTCGAGGTCACGCAGGGGCACCTGGACGAGGTGGGGGACGCCCTGGCGGCGGTTCCGGAGATCATCGAGGCGTTCTCGATCACCGGCGGCGGCGACCTGCTGACCCGTGTCGCGGCGCGGGACAACGCGCATCTGGAGGACCTCATCCAGCAGCTCATCCAGCTGCCGGGCGTGGTCCGCACCCGGACCGAGGTCGCCCTGCGCGAACGCGTTCCGCACCGGCTGCTGCCGCTCGTCGCGTCGGTCGGGGCGGCGGCGGACCGGCGCGAGCGGCGCTGAGCCCGGTCCCCACCCGCACGGCCGACTTCTGCCCCGTCTTGGCATGCTGGGAGGCATGAGCACTCCGAGCAGCAGCGCCCCCGGCCTCGCGCACACCGCCGTCGTCTTCGATCTCGACGGCACACTCGTGGACAGCGAGCCCAACTACTTCGAGGCCGGCCGGCAGCTGCTCGCCGCGCAGGGCGTCCCGGACTTCACGTGGCAGGAGCACGAGACGTACGTGGGCATCAGCACGGCCGAGACGCTGGCGATCTGGCGGGAGAAGTACGCGCTGAGCACGCCGCTCGAGGCGCTGCTCGCCGAGAAGAACCGGCTGTACCTGGAGCTGGCGGCGGCCGAGACGCACGCGTACCCGCAGATGCGGGCCTTCGTCGAGCTGCTGCACGCGCAGGGGGTGCCGATGGCCGTGGCGTCGGGTTCGTCGCGGGCGGCGATCACCGCGATCCTGCGGGGCACGGGCCTCGACGCGCTGCTGACCACGCTGGTCTCGGCCGAGGAGGTGCCGCAGGGGAAGCCGGAGCCCGATGTCTTCCTGGAGGCGGCCCGCCGCCTCGGGGTCGCGCCCGCCGACTGTGTCGTCCTGGAGGACGCGGCGCCGGGCGCGGTGGCCGCGCACAAGGCGGGCATGGGCTGTATCGCGATCCCGTATGTGGCGGCGACCGCCGACGACCCGGCGTTCGCCACGGCGGGTCTCGTATTCCCGGGCGGACAGCGAGAGTTCACGGCAAAGGCGGCCTACGACTGGTTGCGCGCCGCACGCGTCGCGTCCTGACGAGACGTCACCGAGCTTTCTCCCGCCGCTTCTTGACGGACCGTAAGGGAATCGTCGGGGATCAGGAACCGGGGGAACCGAGGTTCGACCACGGGGCGCAGGACGCGGCGGACCGGCGCGCTGGACAGCACCGCGGTCACGGCCACCCCGAACAGCGCGAGCAGCAGCAGCGCCCCGGCGCCGAGCCGTCCGACCAGCTCGTACATCCCGTACGCCTGTCCCGTCTGGACGAGCAGGCCGTGCACCAGGAACGGGAACATGGTGGCCGCGCCGAGTGCCGTGAACACGGTGCGACGGGCGGGGACCAGCGCGAAGAACGCCACGATCAGCGCGGCCGACACGACGAACAGGCCGAGCCGGATCGCGAGGTATTCCAGTGAGCCGGTCTGGAGCTCGGCGTTGTTGTTCCGCATGTAGAGCCAGTTGGCGTTGATGTGCGGTGCGATGGCGTACGCGAGGGCGAGTGCCGCGAGCAGCACGAGCGGGGCCGAGCGGCGCACAGCGCGGGTGCGGAGGCGGTGGAAGTGCTCGGGGCGCAGCCGGAGCCCGAGCACGAACCAGGGCAGGAACATCAGGACGCGGGGCAGGGCGAGTTCGTAGCCGATGCCGGTGAGGCCCGCGGCGAGCGAGATCAGCACGGCGAGGGCGACGGGGTGGCGCACGGCCCGCCACACGGGCGCGGTGATGCGCCACAGGAAGAGGGCGACCAGGAACCACAGCAGGTAGGTGGGTTCGGTGGGCGTGAGCGCGAACGGGGCGTCGTAGATCAGGGTCTGCAGTGCCTTGTAGGCGACGGTGAAGAGCAGGTACGGCGCGAGGACGCGGGTGAGCAGGGCTCTGATCTGTGGGCCCGTGCCGGTGAATCCGCGCGAGAAGAGGCCGCAGAGCAGCACGAACGCCGGCATGTGGAAGAGGTAGAGGACGGTGTACGCGGCCTTGACGGTCTCCATGTCCCGTACGAGGACGGCCCAGTTGTGGCCGATGACGACCAGGACCACGAGCAGGAACTTGGCGTTGTCGAAAAAGGGGTCGCGTCCGGGCGGGGCCGGTGGTCCGGTCGGTGTGAGGCGGCGGCGCAGGGGCTGGAGCGTCGTGGAGAGGGTCACGGGCGGCTGCTTCCTCGCATCGTGCTTCCTTCGGTCCTTTCCCTCTGTGAACGAGAGGGGTCCGGTGCGGTCGTGGCGGGCAACGGAAGAGCCGTGCCGCAGGCAGGTGCGGCACGGCTCCTCGGTGGCGAGCTGCGGCGGTCAGAAGGTGAAGACCTCGCCGGTGGCCGCCTTGGCCTCGCAGGCGTTGGCGAAGGTCTTCCACTGGTTCACATAGCGGCCGTGCCAGTGGCCGTAGGCGTGCACCGTCACCGGCTTGTACTGCTTGGTGCACATCTGGTTCGGGTTCTTGTCGAGCTTGTGGATGTTCCCCTTCACATCCCGCAGCAGCCCGCAGGCGGCCTGGGGCGTCGGGTGGGTGCCACCGGGAGGGTTGCAGGTCAGAAGCGCGAAGGACGCCTCCGACGGCACGGTGCTGGAGCGACCGTCGTGCTTCATCAGGGTCAGCTTCGCGCCGGGCCGCATCGGCTTGGGTGCCGAATCCGAGGCGGCGGCGACGGGCTGCGCCCCGAGGGCGATCGCACAGAGCGCGGCGGCGAGCGCCACGCGGGTGCGAGAGATGCGTGCAGTCATAAGTCATACGTGTAGCTCTTCGGCCCCCGTTGTTCCGCGACCGTCACCCAGCTGCCGCGTGTCGCCTACCAGGCGGGGAACAGTTCCTCGGTACGAACCCGAAGTCGCCGGGCGGGAGCAGCTTCTCCTGCTGCCGAGGGGCTCGGGTTCATGTCAGGCAGCCTGACGCAGTGAGTCATCGGCGGGAAGCCCGCGGGTCCCGGGCGATAGGCTCGCCCTTTCCCCGCCCGCCCTCCGCCCCGTTCCGTAGGTGAGGAAGCGATGCCCGCAGCCGGTCGCCAGCTCCCGCAGCTCCTCGGCGATGCCAGGCGCTGGTTCGAGGAAGCCCTGTTCGACGCGCTGGCGCGGGCCGGGGCCGAGCCCGTCTCCCCCACGCAGGCGGCCGTGTTCGCGGCCCTCGACGAGGGCGGCACGACGGTCTCCGAGCTGGCCAGGCGCATGGGCGTGACCCGGCAGTCCACCCATCAGGCGGTGCACGGCCTGATCACTCTCGGCCTGCTCGAACAGGCCCCCGACCCGGACTCCGCCCGCCGGCGTCTGATCCGCCGCACTCCGGCGGGCGAGCGCGCCCACGAGCAGGCCCGGTGCACGCTCGCGCGGCTGGAGCAGGTGCTAGCGGAGCGGATCGGGCAGGAGCACGTGGCCGCGCTGCGGTCGGCCCTGGAGGCGCCTTGGGGAGATCCGCCCTCGCTGTAGCGGGAGTCGGAGCCGGGCCGGGCGAAGTGGGCGCGACCAGGCATCCGGAGCGGTGAAGCGGAGTCACGGCCCACCTCCGCGCCGCTGCCGCAGCTCAGCCTCGGCGTCCGGTGCCGGACGAGGGCGGCTTCGGCGGGGCCGTATCCGGGCCCGGGCGGGCGGGCGGCGGATGGCCGGGCAGGGTCGGGCCGCGGCTGCCGCGCCAGGCGACCTCGGCGGCTTCTTGCCGTACCCGGGCGGCCTCCTCGGGCCGGCCGGTCTCCACGAGGAGTTCACTCAGGCGCACGAGCGCGGCGTGCCGCTCCCCCTGGTAACGGCCGGGCTGAGCCGCGACGAGCCGCTGCCACTGCGCGACGGCGGCCCGGGCCCGGTAGGCGGCCTCCGCCTTGTGGCCCTGGGCGCTCAACTCGTCGCGGTCGCGGTCGAGTTGGCGGGCGAGGCGGCGCAGTTCGGTGCGCGCCGTCTCCTCCTCGGGCCGGGTCGCCACGTGCCCGGGCGACTCCGGGGCCGCCCTGCGCCGCCTCACGAACCCCCATACCGCGAGACCGAGCAGCATCCCGGCGACGACCCCGTACACCACCGCCCCCAGCAGGTCAGACACCAACGCCCTCCGTACGGCGCCCCGTTACCTGGAGCAGTTACCTTCCACCGAGGGCCGCCGGTCCCCCGAACTCCGGCGGCCCCGAGAAGTATGACCCTCGGCACAGGTCGAGTGGAACAGATTTCTAGAAGATTCTTCCAGTACGGGTAACGGGCAACGGAGTGAGGACATGCACGAGGCAGCGAGCGGAGACAGTCAACCCGGGGCACTGCGAAGGCAGTTGGGGCTCTCCGACGCGGTCGTGATCGGGCTCGGCTCGATGGTCGGTGCGGGCATCTTCGCCGCGCTCGGCCCCGCGGCGCGCGCGGCGGGATCGGCCCTGCTGCCGGCCCTTGGGATCGCCGCGCTGGTGGCGTACTGCAACGCGACGTCGTCCGCGCGGCTCGCCGCCCGCTTCCCGGCGTCGGGCGGCACCTATGTGTACGGGCGCGCCCGGCTCGGCGAGTTCTGGGGGTTCCTCGCGGGCTGGGGCTTCGTGGTGGGCAAGACGGCGTCGTGCGCGGCGATGGCGCTCACGGTGGGGGCGTACGTCTGGCCGGGGCGGGAGCATGCCGTCGCGGTGGCGGCCGTCCTGGTGCTGACCGCCGTGAACTACGCGGGCGTGCAGAAGTCCGCGCTCCTCACCCGCCTGATCGTCACGGTCGTCCTCGCGGTCCTCGCGTCCGTCGTGATCGCCGTCGCCGTCTCGGTGGGGACGTCCTCGGGGCCGGCGTGGAGCGACCGCCTCGCCCTCGGGGACGGCGTAACACCCGGCGGGGTCCTGGAGGCGGCCGGGCTGCTGTTCTTCGCCTTCGCCGGGTACGCGCGGATCGCGACGCTCGGCGAGGAGGTACGCGATCCGCAGCGCACCATCCCCCGGGCCGTCCCGCTCGCCCTGGGCATCGCGCTCGCGGTGTACGCGGCCGTGTCGGTGGCGGTGCTCGCCGCGCTCGGGCCCCTTGGTCTGGCGGAGGCGACCGCCCCGCTGGCGGACGCGGCGCGCGCGGCGGATGCCGAGTGGCTGGTGCCGGTCACGCGCGTGGGTGCGGCGGTGGCCGCGCTCGGCTCGCTGCTCGCGCTGATCCTCGGCGTCTCCCGTACGACGCTGGCGATGGCCAGGGACCGCAATCTGCCGCACGGGCTCTCCGCCGTCCACCCTCGCTTCCAGGTGCCCCACCGCGCGGAACTCGCCGTCGGCGCGGTCGTCGCGGTGGCGGCGGCGACGGTGGACCTGCGGGAGGCGATCGGCTTCTCGTCGTTCACCGTCCTCGCGTACTACGCCGTCACCAACGCCTCGGCCCGGACGCTGACTCCGGCCGAGGGCCGCCCGCCCCGGATCGTCCCGCTGGCCGGCCTGGCCGGGTGCGCGCTCCTCGCCTTCGCGCTGCCGACCGCTTCGGTGGTGGCCGGGAGTGCGGTGCTCGGGGCGGGTGCGCTGTTCTACGGGGTGCGGGGCCTTACCCAACACAGGGGCGCGTGAAGGCGGTTGTGGTACGTTCGCCGCCGCTGTGCGTCGCTGCGGACCGAGGAGGTGAGACCGATCAACGGTGTGACAGGTCGGGGCTCCCTCTCCCGCATGGCTCGGGGAGTGCCCGCGTAAGGCATCCCGAAAGGCTTGCAACGCTATGCGCTTCACCTCTCAGACGTCGTCGGACGGTGTGTCCGAGCAGCTCTTCACCCTCGGTGAGATTCCCGGCGTGCTGTGGACACCGACGGATGCCGCCGGTACGCGGCCCCTCATCCTGATGGGCCACGGCGGCGGTCAGCACAAGAAGGCCCCCGGCATCGAGTTCCGCGCCCGCCGCTTCGTGACCGAGTGCGGTTTCGCGGTGGTGGCGGTCGACGTACCCGGTCATGGCGACCGGCCGAAGGACGAGGAGTACGACCGGATCGCGACCGGGAACGCGGCCCGCGTGGCGGCCGGGGAGGAACTGGCTCCGCTGATCGCCGGTTTCCAGGCGATGGTGGCACGCCGGACGGTCCCGGAATGGCGGGCGGTCCTGGACGCGGTCCAGGAACTCGGCCACGTCGGCGCCGGGCCGGTGGGTTATTGGGGAGTGTCGCTGGGCTGCGGGCTCGGCGTCCCGTTCGTCGCCGCCGAGCCCCGGGTCCGCGCGGCGGTCCTGGGCTTGGGCGGGGCTTCGGTGCCGGAGTCGGACTCGGTGTCGGTGTCGGAGTCGGAGTCGGAGTCGGAGTCGGCTGCTGGGCGGGTCACCGTGCCCGTGGAGTTCCTGGTGCAGTGGGACGACGAGCGGGTGCCCCGGGCCGCGAGCCTGGCGCTGTTCGACGCCCTGGCCTCGGCCGAGAAGACGCTGCACGCCAACCCCGGCAAGCACGGAGAGATCCCCGCGTTCGAGGGGGACAGCACGCTCCGCTTCTTCACCCGGCACCTGAGCTGAACGAGGCCGCCTCGTGTGGCGGGGGAGGCCGGTGAGGGCCGGGCGGGGCCTCGCGGCTCACTCGTCCCTGCGCCGTACCTGCATCACCGTGAAGCCGAGGACGCCCGCCACCAGGGCGCCGCCCAGGGCGAGTTGGGTGGGACTGATGTCGGAGAAGGCGCCGCCCTCGCCCGCCTTCACGCCTCGGTGGGGCACGCCCGTGTGCTGGCCGCCGGTGCGGCCGCCGGTGTGCCCTCCCGTCTGTCCGCCTGTGTGGCCGCCTCCGGCGATCTTCAGCGGCACCGTCTTCGTCTTGCGCTTGCAGGTGAACGTGACCTCGTACTCGGCACCCCGGTTGGCGTCCGGGTAGACATGTGCGGTGGCGGAGTGGCCCTCGTTCAGTTCGACCGGGTCGAAGATCGGCGCATCCACCTTGACCGTGGGCACCTGGCAGCCGCTGGAGCTGAGCGTCACCTGCCCGCCGGGGGCGACCGTGCTCGGCGTGACGCTCACCCTCCAGGAGCCGGTGCTGTCGGCCGTCGCGACCGGTGCCGCCGCCGCTGTCAGCGCGCACGCCGCCAGGATTCCCGCCGCGCCCCGTACCTCTGCTCGCATCGTGCGCGCCCTCACTTCCCGCTGGTCCGCGGGCACCCCTGCACTGCGTCGAGGCATGCCCCTGCCTCAAGCGACGCTAGGGAGCACGGCGGTGCGGCGCCGCCCGGCGGGGGCCGGACGAAGTACCCCGGGGGGCGGTCCGGGGCCAGAGGGGTACGGCGGACGGCCTGCGTTCGCGCGGGACCCTGCCCTGGTGATGTTCACGGCCGCAGACTGTTCCCCGATGAAGCTCGCACCTTCCGGCACCTTCCGTTGGAGGCCCCTTGTCGCCCGTGTCGCCCGCGTCATCCGTGACGTCCGTGTCGTCCGTGTCGCCCGTGTCGCCCGCGTCATCCGTGTCGCCCGTGTCGCCCGCGTCATCCGTGACGTCCGTGTCGTCCGTGTCGCCCGTGTCGTCCGTGTCGTCCGCCGAGTCGCCCCGCCCCCGCGCCCTCCTGGTCATGGAGGACCGCGCGCTCGCCATGCAGTTCGGCCCGGCCGAGCAAGCCCGGCTGCACGCCCTCGCACGCGTCGAAGAGCCCCTCTCCGTAAGTGAGTTGGCCTCGCCCGAGGCCCGGCGCCGGTTGGCCGGGGCCGAGGTGCTGATCACCTCGTGGGGCTGCCCGCGCCTCGATGCGGACGTGCTCGACGCGGCACCGCGCCTGCGGGCCGTCCTGCACGCGGCCGGTTCCGTGCGCGGGCATGTCACCGAGGCGGTCTTCGACCGGGGCATCCTCGTCACGACGGCCGCCGACGCCAACGCCGAGCCCGTAGTGCACTTCACCCTGGCGGCCGTCCTGTGGGCGTTCAAGAAAGCGCCGTTCCTCGCGCAGGACGCCCGTACGTACCGAGAAGATCTGCGGTACGTCGAGGGGCGCGGCGAACTCAGTGGTGTGGGGCGGACCGTGGTCGTCGTCGGCTTCTCCCGGATCGGGAGCCGTCTCGTGCGGCTCCTTCGCGAACTCGACCTGGCGCGCGTCCTGGTCGTGGACCCGGTGGCCGACCCCGCTGCCGTACGCGCGGCGGGCGCCGAACCCGTGAGCCTCGCCGAAGCCCTGCCGCAGGCCGACGTGCTGAGCCTGCACGCGCCCGCCCTGCCCGAGACCCGGCACATGATCGGCGCGGCCGAACTCGCGGCGCTGCCGCCGGACGCGGTCCTGATCAACACCGCGCGCGGCAGCCTCGTCGACACCCCCGCCCTGGAGAAGGCGTGTGCCGCGGGCCTGCACGCGATCCTCGATGTGACGGAGCCCGAACCGCTGCCCGCAGACTCGCCGTTGTACGCGCTGCCGAACGTCATCCTCACCCCGCACATCGCGGGCTCCCTCGGCTCGGAGGCGCGCCGGATGAGCGGCATGGCCCTCACCGAGCTGGAACGCCTCACGAACGGCCGGCCCCCGCTCGCCCCCCTCACCCGGGACTCCCTGACCAGGCAGGCCTGAGCCGCGCGCGAGGAGTAAGTATGAAGCCGCACAACGGAGTTGACGTACCCGCACGCTCCCGTATCTCTCCCCGTACCGGCTGGGAGCGGCGGCACTGGGCCGCGCTCGCCGACCGGATGCTGAAGGCCCTCGACGCCCACCGCTCCCCCGGCGGCGCCCGCATCCTCCTGCCCGGCCCGTACAGCTCGTCGGGCCCGGACTCCGACGGCCTCGAGGGGTACGCGCGCTCCCTGCTGCTCGCCGGATTCCGGATCGCGGGCGAGCGCGGCGCCGACCCGGACCACCTCATCGAGCGGTACGCGGCCGGGCTCGCCGCCGGTACCGACCCGCATCACCCCGAGGCCTGGCCGCGCCCCGACCTGGTGGGGCAGGCGAAGGTGGAGGCCGCCTCCCTTGCCCTGATCCTCCAGCTGACCAAGGACTGGCTGTGGGACAAGCTCGACGACCGGGTGCGCGAGGCGACGGTGGCCTGGCTGTCGACGGTGGTGAACCAGCCGTACGTACGCAACAACTGGGTGTGGTTCCGGATCGTCACCGAGTCCTTTCTGCGCGAGGCGGGCGGGCCCTGGTCGGCCACGGACATCGAGGAGGACCTGGCGTTCCACGCCTCGATGCGGCGCGCGGGCGGCTGGCTGGCCGACGGTGAGGAGCGCGGTTACGACCACTACGTGGGCTGGGCGCTGCACACCTACCCGCTGCTGTGGACCCGCCTCTTCGACGTCACCGGCTCGCTCTGCCCGCCTGAGGTGCAGGCCCGCTGGGAGGCGGACCTCGCCCGGTATCTGGACGACGCGGTCCGCCTGGTGGGCGCCGACGGTGCGCCGCTGCTGCAGGGCCGCAGCCTGATCTACCGGTACGCGGCCGCGGCCCCGCTGTGGGTGGGCGCGTACACGGGCGCCGGGCGGCTCGCCCCCGGGCTCACCCGGCGCGCGGCGAGCGGCATGCTCGACCACTTCGCGCGACGCCAAGTGCCGGACGCCGAAGGCCTGTTGACGCTCGGCTGGCATCACGCCTGGCCCGGCATGCGGCAGTCCTACTCGGGCCCCGGATCGCCGTACTGGGCGGCGAAGGGCATGCTCGGGCTCGCGCTGCCCGCCGACCATCCGGTGTGGACGGCGGTCGAGGAGCCGTTGCCGCTGGAGGAGTCCGACCAGTCCAGGGCGGTCGAGGCGCCCGGCTGGCTGGTCTCCGCCCGGCGCGCCGACGGCATCGTCACGGTCCTCAACCACGGTACGGACCACGCCCTGCCCGGCACGGTCCGCTCCGACGCCCCGGTCTACGCCCGCCTCGGCTACTCCACGGCCACGCTGCCGCCGCTGACCGGCCCGACCGTCGCGGACCCGCTGGACAACACGGTCGCTCTGCTCGACGCCGACGGCCGGGCCTCGCACCGCACCGGCTTCGACGCCCACGGCACGCGGGAACTCCCGGACGGCGCCCTGATGGCGCTCTCCTCGGGCCGGGTGCACTGGGTGGACCTCACCGGCGACACCGGCCTCGACCACGGCTCCGGCCGCACCGGCCCGGCGGTTCCCGGTCCGGTGGTCACGGTCGCGTCGGTCGTACGCGACGGGGTCGAGGTCCGCCTCGCCAGGGTCGAGGGTCCGCCGGGTCCTGCCGTCCAACTCCGCCTGGGCGGCTGGCCGTTGACCGGTGACGCGCTGCCGGGATCGGATTCCGGGCACGCCCCGCAGCCGTACGCGACCGCCTCGACGGAGGGGCTGACGTCGCAGCTGCACGCGCTCACGGGCTTCGCCTGGGCGGGCGTCCACACGGAGGAAGGCACCAGTCCGCTCGGGCGGTTCACGGCCGTGCCGTGGCTGACCGCCGAGGTCCCCGCGCCCGGCACGGCCCTCGCCGCCACGGTCACCTTGAGGCGCGAGGCGCCCGCGCACCACCCCGCGCTCCAGGTGCGGCCGGACGGTGACGGCGGGCATCTGGCGCGCATCGACTGGCCGGACGGGGTGGTGACGGAGGCCCGTATGCCGAAGGTCCGGTCCCGGTGAGCGTGGTCAGCGGTGGCTGACGACGTTCACCACGCGCCCGTCGGGGTCCTTCACGAAGAACCGGCGTACGCCCCACTCCTCGTCCTGCAGCGGGTGCACGATCTCCGCGCCGCTGCCTTGCAGCGCGGCATGGACCGCGTCCACGTCCTCGACCTCCACGCTGAGGTCGGGCACGACGGGCGCGGTCTTGTCGTGCGTCATGAAGCTGACCTGGGCGGTGGGGTTGGACGGCGAGGCGAGCGTCATGATCCAGCCCTGGTTCATGACCTCCTGGAAGCCCAACTTGCCGTAGAAGTCCCGGTTCTGCTCCAGGTCGCCGGTGCGGAAGTCGGGCATGGCGCGGCGGATGGTCACGGTCACTCACTCCTGTTCAGGGCGCTACGACGGTGATGCGTCCCTGATTCTCTCCGCGACCGCCGTCTCCACACGTGCCCCACGCCCACGCACGGCCGGCCGGCGGCCCGGCGCGGTGAGGACGGCCAGGCAGGCGACGACGAGCGCGACTCCGGCCCAGCCGACGGCAGGCAGCCGTTCGCCGACGACCAGGACGGCGAGGACGGCGGCGACGGCCGGTTCTAGCAGCGACAGGGTGGTGGCCGTGCTCGCCGGTACGTGCGCGAGCCCCCAGCCGAACAGCACGTACCCGGCGAACATCGGGACAAGCGCCATGTACGCCCCCACGGCCGCGGCGGACCACGACGCGAGGAGCGGGGCACCGGTGAGCAGCAGCACGGGCACGAGCAGCAGCCCGCCCACGCCGAAGACGGCGCCCATCGCGGCGCGGGAGGGGATGCCGTCGGTGATGAGCCGGTGGGCGGTCCAGGAGTAGAGGGCGTACGTCGTGGCGGCGATCAGGCCGAGGCCCACGCCGAGGAGGGTGCCCGCCACGGAGCGGCCGTCCGGTCCGCCGGGTGCGGGGGCGTGCACGGCTTCGGCGAGGCAGAGGAGGACGGTGCCGGTCAGGCCGAGGGCGGCGCCGAGTTTCCAGCGGCGGGTCAAGTGCCTCCGGTCCACGGCGCGTTCGATGAGGGCGGAGGCGAGTGGCGCCGTACCGATGGAGACCACGGTGCCGACCGCGACCCCGGCCAGCCGCATCGAGCTGTAGAACGCGAGCGGATAGACGGCCACGGCGAGCGCGCCGAGCAGCACGGTGCCGCGCCGGGCGCGCAGGGCGGGCGCATGACGGGTGATCAGGGGTGCGGCGATGAGGGCTTGCAGGAGTCCGCCGAGGCCCATGGCGACGGCGCCGATCGCGAGCGGGCCCACGCCGGGCGCGAAGGTCGCGGCCGTACCGGTCGTGCCCCACAGCACGGAGGCCGCGAGGACGCAGAGCGCGCCGAGGCCCACGGACCGCTGGGCCACCGCGCCGGTCACAGAGTGTCCAGGAGGGACTCGGCGAGGGTACGGGCGCGCTGCACGCGGGCGCCGTCGCCTTCGAGGCCGGCGCGGGCCATCGCACCCTCCAGGAGGAACGCGAGGTGCTCAGCCAACTCCCGTGCGCGGTCCGGCTGTTCGGGCAGCAGCTCGGCGAGGTGATCCGCGATCAGCCGCTCGACCTCCTCCTTGTGGCGGCGCACCACCGCGCGGCCCTGGTCCCGGGCGGGCAGTTCGGCCGCCGCGTTGAGCAGCCCGCACCCCCGGAAGCCCTGCTCGTACGCGAACGCGGCGTGGTCGGCGTACGCGTCGAAGACGGCGAGCACTCCGGCACGCGGACCGTCGGCCTGCTCCAGGCGGGCGCGGTAGAGGCCGAGCCACTCCTCGTGCCGGGCGTCGAGGTAGGCGCCGACGAGTTCGGCCTTGGACGCGAAGTTGTTGTAGAGGCTCATCTTCGCGACACCGGCCTCCGCGGTGATGGTGTCGATGCCGGTGGCCGCCACGCCGTCGGCGTAGAAGCGCCGGGCGGCAGCCGCGAGCAGCCGCTCCCTCGCGGGCCTCCGCCGTCCCGCACCCGCCGCGCCTGAGCCGGTTCCCGTCATCGCGCACTCCACTAATTAGGTAGATAGGTCTACCTAGACTAGCGGATGCGCCGGGACTCCTCACCCCCGGACCCGAGCAGATCGAACTCAGCCCGTACGGCCGCGGTGACGCGCGCCTCGTCGTCCGTGGCGAGCAGGTCGAGGAGTGCGCCCCGGAGCACGGCGAGGGCGAGGGTGCGGCGGGTCGCCCCCTGCTCACTGTTCCGCTCGGCCGGGGGCTGGCAGCCGGCGAGGGCGTCGAGCCAGTCGCCCACGGTGCGGCGCGCGAACCCGCCCCAGGCGCCGTCGGGTTCGACGAGCGAGCGGGCGTACGCCTCGGCCCACAGGCGGAGCAGCGGCCGGTGCTCGGGCGCGGCCAGCCAGGCCCACACCTCCTCGACCGCCCGCACGAGCCCGATGGACTCCTTCCGCCCGGTGGGGCCGAAGCGGTCGAGCAGGGCCAGCTCGTCGGCGCGGGCCCGCGCGAGCAGCGCCCGTACGAGACCGTCCTTGCTGCCGAAGAGAAAGAGCAGGACGCGCGGACTGGAGCCGATGGCGGCGGCCAGGGGGCGCAGCGAGAGGTCGGCGAGGCCGTGCGTGAGCGCGTACGCGTAGGCCGCCTCAAGGAGTTCGACCTGCCGGGCGGAGGGGGTTGTCGCTTCCTCGGACATGGGCCTAGCCTAGAGCTACTGAAACAGTCGTGTCAGTGGGCGCCGGGAGGCGCGAGCACAGGCCACGGGAGCACCCCATGTCACCTCAGGACGGACCCCCGCACGTCGTCGTACGCCCCGCGGACCGACCCGGGGATCTGGGCTGGGTGGTGATGGCCCACGGCGAGTGCTACGCCGAACAGTTCGGCTGGGACGGAGAGTTCGAGGCGATGGTCGCCCGGATCGTGGCCGACTACGCCGCCGGGCACGACCCGGCGCGCGAGGCCGCCTGGATCGCCGAGGTCGACGGGGAGCGGGCGGGCTGCGTGTTCCTGGTGGCCGCCGACGAGCCCGGCACGGCGAGGCTGCGCACCCTTCTCGTCACCCCGAAGGCGCGCGGCCTTGGCCTCGGCAACCGGCTCGTCGAGCACTGCCTCGACCTGGCCCGCGCGGCCGGGTACCGACGGGTGACGCTGTGGACCAACTCCTCACTGGTCTCCGCCCGCAGGATCTACGAGGCCCACGGCTTCACGCTCGCCGACGAGTCCCCGCACCACAGCTTCGGCCACGACCTGGTCGGCCAGAACTGGACGCTCGAACTCGCCTGACGGACCTAGGCCCTGTCTTCAATCTCCCGCCGTCGCCCGAAGGGCGGTGATTGAAGACAGGGCCTAGGGGGCCAGAACGTCCAGCTCCTCCAGGGCGCCGAGCGTGATCTCACGGGTCAGCTCCTGAGCCCGTTCCGCGTCGCCCTCCCGTACGGCCTCGGCGACCTTGACGTGCAGCGTGACCGCCGCCGGGTCCGGGTCCTCGAACATCACCTGGTGGTGCGTACGTCCGGTGAGGACCTCCGCGACCACGTCGCCGAGGCGGGCGAACATCTCGTTGCCCGAGGCCCGCAGGATCGTGCGGTGGAACTCGATGTCGTGGATCAGATAGCCCTCGAGCTGCCGTCCGCGTGAGTGGGAGACCATGCCGATCGCGCACTCGGTGAGGGCCGCGCACTGCTCGGCGGTCGCGTGGGTGGCGGCCAGGCCCGCGGCCGTCGGCTCGACGGCGGAGCGCAGCACGGTCAGCGAGCGCAGTTGCCGCGGCCGGTCGGCGCCGGCCAGTCGCCAGCGGATGACCTGGGGGTCGTAGACGTTCCACTCGGGCGCCGGAAGGACCGTCACGCCCACGCGGCGGCGCGACTCGACCAGGTGCATGGACTCCAGGACGCGCACCGCCTCGCGCATCACGGAGCGCGACACCTCGAACTCCTTCGACAGCTCGTCCATCCTCAGGACGCTGCCGGGCGGGTACGCGCCGCCCGTGATGGCGGGCCCGAGGCTCTCCAGTACGCGGGCGTGCAGTCCTCGGACCTGTGCAGTCATGGCGTAAGCCTACGAGGCGAGCTCGGCGACAATAAGTCTGACTTTTAAGTCACAGAGTCTTGAATTCCTCTGACCTAATGAGTTTCAGTGGCGTAACGCACGACCGCGGCCGTGTGAACGGATGTCGAAGAAGACAGCGAGGCGCAGCCATGCACACCCCCCACGTCGTCGTAGTCATGGGCGTGGCAGGAACCGGCAAGACCACGATCGGCCCCCTGCTCGCGGCCCGGCTCGGCGTCCCGTACGCCGAGGGCGACGACTTCCACCCCGAGGCGAACATCGCCAAGATGTCGGCCGGCACCCCGCTGACCGACGACGACCGGTGGCCGTGGCTGGACGCCATCGGCGCCTGGGCCCACGGCAGGTCCGGTCTCGGCGGCGTGGTCAGCAGCTCTGCGCTCAAGCGGAGTTACCGGGACCGGCTGCGGTCGGCCGCACCCGGCCTCGTCTTCGTCCACCTGACCGGTTCGCGCGAGCTCATCGAGGACCGGATGTCGCACCGCCAGGGCCACTTCATGCCGACGGCGCTGCTCGACTCGCAGTTCGCCACGCTCCAGCCGCTCGGCGCGGACGAGGCGGGCGTCGACGTCGACGTGGCGGGCAGCCCCGCGGAGATCACCGAGCGCGCCGTCGAAGCCCTCCGCACCCTCGACGCGGCGGACGGCGGCGCACCGCCCTCCCCGTAGCACCCTCCTCCCCCGTAACCACCCCTCTCCTGCAAGGGAAAACACCGTGACCAGTCTCAGCGTCGAGACGTTGGCAGCGGATGCCGTCGAGCCGATCACCTCGGCGGGCCACGCCCAGCTCGGGATCGCCGTCCTCGCGGGCATCGCCGTCATCGTCCTGCTCATCACCAAGTTCAAGGTGCACGCGTTCCTGGCGCTGACCATCGGGTCGCTCGCGCTCGGGGCCTTCGCCGGTGCCCCGCTCGACAAGGCCATCACGAGCTTCACCGCCGGACTCGGCTCGACCGTCGCGGGCGTCGGCGTGCTGATCGCCCTCGGCGCGATCCTCGGCAAGCTGCTCGCGGACTCCGGCGGCGCCGACCAGATCGTCGACACCATCCTGGCCAAGGCCGGCGGGCGGTCCATGCCCTGGGCGATCGTGCTGATCGCCAGCGTCATCGGACTGCCGCTGTTCTTCGAGGTCGGCATCGTGCTGCTGATCCCGGTCGTCCTGATGGTCGCCAAGCGCGGCAACTACTCGCTGATGCGCATCGGCATCCCGGCCCTCGCCGGCCTCTCCGTGATGCACGGCCTGATCCCGCCGCACCCCGGCCCGCTCGTCGCCATCGACGCGGTCGACGCCAACCTCGGTGTCACGCTCGCGCTCGGCGTGCTCGTCGCCATACCGACGGTGATCATCGCCGGTCCGTTGTTCTCGAAGGTCGCGGCCCGCTGGGTGGACATCCCGGTGCCCGAGAAGATGGTGGGCTCCGACGGCTCGTCCGACGCGCTGGACAAGCGCCCCTCCGGTGACGTCGCCAAGCTGCCGAGCTTCGGGGCCACGATCTCGACCGTGCTGCTTCCCGTCGTCCTGATGCTGTCCAAGGCCCTGGTCGACATCGTCGTGGACAACCCCGAGCACACCGTGCAGCGCGTCTTCGACGTGATCGGCTCGCCGCTGATCGCCCTGCTCGCCGCGGTCGTCGTCGGTATGTTCACGCTCGGCCGCGCGGCCGGCTTCTCCAAGGGCCGGATCACGGCCACGGTCGAGAAGTCGCTCGCCCCGATCGCGGGCATCCTGCTGATCGTCGGCGCCGGCGGCGGCTTCAAGCAGACGCTGATCGACTCCGGCGTAGGCGAGATGGTCCTGGAGATCTCCAAGGACTGGGCGATCCCGGCGCTGCTCCTTGCCTGGCTGATCGCCGTCGTCATCCGCCTGGCCACGGGTTCCGCGACCGTCGCGACGGTCTCCGCCGCCGGTCTGGTCGCGCCGCTCGCCGCCGACATGTCGACCGCGCACACCGCCCTGCTCGTCCTCGCGATCGGCGCCGGCTCGCTGTTCTTCAGCCATGTCAACGACGCGGGCTTCTGGCTGGTCAAGGAGTACTTCGGCATGAACGTCGGCCAGACCATCAAGACCTGGTCGGTGATGGAAACGATCATCTCGGTCGTCGCCGGTGCCCTGGTCCTGCTGCTCTCGCTGATCATCTAGCCGGGCCCGCGCACCACCGCGGGCCTCCCCCGGCCGGACCCCCTCCGGCCCCGCCGACCCGCCCCGCCCGACACCACGGTCCCCCCGGCCGTGCGTCGCGGCAGGGCGGGTCGGCGTTCTCGTACCCGCGTCTCCGCACGGTCGACTGCCGTACGGATCAAGCCACTTCGGCGTTGCGGCGGATGCACACGGCGACACGGTGATTACCGTGCGTACTTCGAGTGGGCGGCCCGGACGGCCGCCCCTGTGTCGTACGAGGAGGACCCGAGTGAAGCCGACCGGCCCGCTCCGCATCGTTTTCGCCGCCCTGGGTGTCACGGTCACCGTGGCCCTGGCGCCGTCGGCCGCCGCCGCGCCCGAAGCGCCGGGTCAGACCCGCGCCGCGGCCGCACCGGGCGCGACGTGCACCGGCGAGTACCACGGCGACGCCCGCCTCGGCCCGAAGCGGCTGCCGAAGCAGTGGCACGCTCCGGTCGGCCCGCTGCTCAAGAACTGGAACAGGACCGGCGGCCTCTCCGACGACGCGTACCTGAAGAAGTACTGGGAGGGCCCGGCGGACGGCGGCGGCTGGAAGTACCCGCCCAACGACGGCTTCGCCGAGAAGAACGGCGAGATCGACAAGGAGCCCACCAAGCTCCGCGAGGGACAGCGCCTGGACCGCTTCGGCTCCGAGTACGGCGCGTATCTCGCCCCGGCCGGTGACCCGTACGAGGAGCGGGCGCTGCCGCCGCAGAACCTCAACACCCGTGATGCGAGCGCCCCTTGCGACTACCGCGTGTACAAGGTCAGCAAGCCGTTCTGGGTGTGGCAGGGCAGCATCGCCCCGTGGTTCGAGCAGCCCGGCGGGGGCCAGCAGATCAAGCTGGACGCGGTGTTCCTCGACCCGGGCGAGGGGCAGCGGCTGAACGTGAAGTGGCTCCTGGAGCACGGCTACCTCGCCCCCGTCCCGCAGTGACCGCCCCGGACGCGCCATGAACCGCACCACCCTGCGTGCCGCGCTGACCGCGGCGGGAGTGCCCGACGGCCACTACCGCATCGAAGGCGTCCACGAACCGGCCCCCACGCCCCCGGACTTCCTGTTCCTGCGCAGGTCACCCGATGGCGCGTGGGAGACCGGCGCGTACGAGCGCGGCATGTACGAAGTGATCACCCACCACAGTACGGAGGCCGAGGCCTGCGCGGCGCTGTTGCGTCTGCTCACCTGACGGGCCCCGGCCTGGCCCCGGAACGTGCGACGGCACGGTCCGGGGCCGCTCCCCATCCCCCCGAATCCGTACGGAGACCGACCCCGTATGCGTGCGCCCGCGCTCCCCTATCGACAGCTCAACAGTCTGGCCACCTGGTTCCTGGGGGCGGCGGCGTTCGCCGCGGGGGCGGTGCTGCTGCTCTCCAGCGGGCCGTCCGCGGCCGAACTCCGGTCCGTCGCCGGGGAGGTGCTGATCACCTCGGTGGGCATCGCCGTACTCGTGAACCTCGCGGGCAGGCGCCGCGACCGGCAGGAGCTGACCGAGGCGATCGGCCTGCGGCACGACGTCGAGCAGAGCGGCCTGCTCGCCGTGGGCGCCGACTACCTCGACCTGCTCGACTGGGACCACCACCTGGCCCGCACCCGCACCCTCGACGTGTCCTGCGCCTGGTCCACGACCTGGCGCGGCGCGCACCGCGAGGAGCTGCTGCGGCTCGTGCGCAGGCCGGGCGCGAAGGTCAGGTTCTTCCTCGCGGACCACACCGACCCTGCATGTGTGACCGCGCTCGGCGCACGTTTCCACCCGGTCTACACGGAGCACGACGTGCGCGCGAAGGTCCAGGAGGCGGTGGCCGACTGCGTCCGGCTCGCGGGGACCGCGCCGGCCGGGGCGGTGGAGATCTGGGCCTGTCCCGGCTTCCGGGCGTCGACGATCTACCGCATGGACGAGGCGCTGGTGGTCACGCAGTACCACGCGCAGCCGGACCGGCAGTCGGTGCCGTGCCACGCGTACCGTCCCGGATCGCCTCTCCACGCCTTCTACGAGCGGGAGTTGGCGGCGATCCGGGACGCGAGCAAGCAGATCTTTCCGTGAGGGTGGGGGCGTGTGGGCCGCGGGGGCCGCGGGATCAGCTCTTGCGGGCCTGGTTGAAGCGCAGCATGTTGCCGGCGGGGTCGCGGAACGCGCAGTCGCGGACGCCGTAGGGCTGGTCGACGGGCTCCTGGAGTACGTCGCCGCCGGCGGCGCGGATCCGCTCGAAGGTGGCGTCGACGTCGTCGGTCTGGAAGATGACGCCGCGCAGGAGGCCCTTGGCGAGGAGTTCCGCCATGGCCTGCCGGTCGGCGGCGGGGGCGTTCGGGTCGGCGAGCGGCGGTTCGAGGACGATGTTCACGTCGGGCTGGTCGGGCGAGCCGACGGTCACCCAGCGCATGCCCTCGAAGCCGACGTCGTTGCGTACTTCCAGGCCGAGGACGTCCCGGTAGAAGGGCAGTGCCTTGTCGTGGTCGTCGACGGCGATGAAACAGGTGGTGAGGTTGATGTCCATGCGCTTCACGCTAGGCGCCGGGCACGGGCTTCGCTTCTCCGTTCCTGACCGGTCGGGTGTAGACCTTCGCGACGCAAGGAGGGACGGCGGCCCCGTCCGCGTGGTCACGGGCCCGGTAGGCGCTGGGGCTCTCGCCCACCAGCTCGGTGAAGCGCGAGCTGAACGAGCCGAGCGACGTACAGCCCACCTCGAAGCACACCTCGGTCACGGACAGGTCGCCGCGCCGCAGCAGGGCCTTGGCGCGCTCGATGCGGCGCGTCATCAGATAGCTGTACGGAGTCTCCCCGTACGCGGCGCGGAAGCTGCGGGAGAAGTGGCCCGGCGACATGAGGGCGACCCGCGCCAGGGCCGCCACGTCCAGTGGCTGTGCGTAGTCGCGGTCCATGACGTCACGGGCTTTGCGGAGCCGTACGAGGTCCTCCAGATTGCTCACCCGTCCAGCTTCGCACAGGCGTCGTGCGGGGGGTTCGGTCACAGATTGTGGCGGCTGGACCGGTCGTGCGGGAGGGGCAGCTCGTGACGGGCGGGCGCGCCTGCGCGTGTGGTGCGCCCGCCCGGACGAGGTCAACCCCCCACAGGGTCAACGCTGTTGGGCGGCGGGCGCCACGTCAAGGACGAAGTCGAAGGTGCCCTGCCGGTCGGTTCCGTTGTCCTGGACGGTCATAAGCAGCGCGGGGTCGAAGAGGGCGTCGGTGTGGTTGCGCGGCTCGTCCGGGAAGTACAGCTGCGTCGTGAGTACGGCCTCGCCCGGGGCCTGCGCCTTCACGTGCAGGTGGCGGGTGCGTCCCGGATAGAGGCCCGGCACGATCGTGGTGAGCGCGAAGGCGCCGGTGGAGTCGGTGAACTGGTGGCCGCGGAAGGCGTATCCGGCGAGGTCGTAGGCGCCGTTGTCGTCCGCCTGCCAGAAGTCGAGGAGCACGCCGGGCAGCGGGGTGCAGGTGCGGCTGAAGACATAGCCGCTGACGGTGAGCGGGATGCCGGGGGTGCCCGGCGGCGCGAGGTCGCTGCGCAGCGGCGAGTTCGGTTTGAAGTACGGCCCTTCCATCTGCTCATGGGTGGGACCGTCGCCGTCGTCGCAGGTCGGGGTGGGTGCGAGCGGGCCGCCGCGGGCGGCGGTGTCGCGGGCGAGCGCGGTGCCGCCGGAGGTGAGCAGGGGCACGGTTCCGGCGACGAGGGCGGCTTTCAGGAGCGCCTTGCGGGTGATGTCGGGGGGCGGCGGGGGAGGCGGGGGCGGTGTCATGTCGGTACCTCGCATTCCTTGGGCGCAGGCCGTGCGGGCGAGCGGTCGGCCGAGGTGGGGTCGTCGAGGTGGGGTCGTCGAGGAACGTACCGGCGCCCACTGCGGCTGCCCAGATGCCGCCTGGCCCCTGCGGGGGCGTTATGCCCGCGCGAGGAGGCCCGGTGTCATGCCCGCGCGAGGAGTGCGCGCAGCGCCCGTACGACCTCCTTCTGGGCCTCCTCGGCCATGAAGTGGCCGCAGGTCACGGTGGTGTGGTCGAGGTTGTCGGCCCACGCTCCCCACAGCGCGGCCGCCTCGTGGCCGAGGGCGGCGCCAGTCCTGCTGGAGGACGGTGACGGGCATGGTGAGGCGGTTGCCGGTCGTCGCCGCGCTGCGCTGGCCGCACCGGGGGCTGCGCACGACCTTGACGCAACCGGCCGACGCGGCCCGTGCCGCGTACCGCGAGGCGGCCCGCACCCTCGAAGGCGCCGGGATGCCCGGCCTCTCCGAGGGGTTGCTGCCGCTGGCCCTGCTCTCCGTGGACGTTCTGCACGGCACGACGGCCACCGTTGACCCCGACGCCGATCAGGGTCCGCACGAGCCCTGGGTCCGGCCGCTGCTCCTCGCCGATCTCGGGCGGATCGACGAGGCCGCACGGGGCTGCGCACGGCGCCCGCACCGCCGCGGGATCTGCTCAACGAGGCGCTGTGGTGTGTGCTGGGCCGGGCGGCGGGTTGCTGACGTTCGGGCCGGTGGAGCGTCAACTTGCCGAGTTGGGCCGGATGTTGGGCTGAGCCCTACCCGGCCCCCCGCTTCCGTCCGTCAGGCCTCTGCGGGGGCCTTGGGCTTCTCGTCGGCGGACTCGGCTGCGGGTGTGGTGGTCGCCGAGGGGGCGGTGGAGGTGGCGGTCGGGGCGGCGGTGGCGGGCGTGCCGAACCAGACCGCGCCCTGCTTCTCCTCGCGCTCGATGGCGCCCTTGCGCAGCAGGCCGTTGAGGGCGTTGCGCACGGACTGGGTGCTGGAGGCGCGCTCGGGGTGCTTCTGCTTCAGCTCGTCGAAGATCTCCCGCACGGTGCGCCGCTCCGGGGAGTGGCCGCCGAGCAGGCCCGCGATGACGTCCTGGAGGGTGGGGCCTCCGGGGGCCTTGGTCGCTGTCTTGCCGCTTGGTGCCTTGGTGGCCGTGTTGCTCGTGGCCGTGTTGCTCGTGGCCGTGTTGGTCGTAGCCGTATCGCTCGTGGCTGCCTTGCTCGTGGCCGTCTTCGGCGTGGTCTTCTTGGCCGGAGTTTTCTTCGTCGCCGAGGCCTTGTTCGTGACGGACGACTTCTTGGCCGTCGTCGGCTTCTTGCCGGAGCTTCGCTGCTGCGGCACCGACTCCCCCGCCGCCTTGGCCTCGTCCGTCACGGATGCGGGGGTTGCCGTCTCGGGCTCGCTCCTGGGTGTGGTCTCGTGGCCGAGCGCGGCGAGCATTCCGCTCAACGCCGTGTGGTCCTCGCGGAGTTGGGCGAGGCGCGCCTCGAGCTCCTTCTGCTCCTGCTCGTTACGGGCCAGTTCCTGAGCGAACTGCGGGGCGTACCGGTCCTGGACCGAGGAAGTGACATTCTCGTCAGACACAACGGCTCCCTTTCATCGAGTTGTTGGAGTCGTGTGCCCGGATGCTACTCACGCGGGTGTGCCCGACGTCCACCGAACGGGATTACCTCACCCTTGCGCGGGGCGGGAGTTGGACCACCAACCCCGCCTATGGCATGAGTCACAGAAGAATCGCCTGCACCGTGCACAACCTTCCCGGTATGCCCGCTTCGCGTGACGCCGAGGGTGCCCGATCCCCTCGTACCGGCGGAAATCGCAGGTGGGAGCGGTCCGAGGGCGCCCTACACTCATCGCACTCCAGCCACTCCGCCCGACCAGGGAGGTCCCCTGTGACGCTGAACCGCGCCCTTGCCACCGCCGTCGTGGCCGCCGTGACCGCGCCCGTCGTCCTCGCGGCCGCCGCACCGGCGTTCGCCCACGGCACCCCCGTGACGCAGGCCGCCGCCCGGCCGAGCGCGTCGGGCGACGAGAACGTGCCCACGTACGAAGACCTCGAGAAGGCAGCCGCGACGGCGAAGACGGCGTACGACGACGCCGTGGTCGCCGAGAGCGAAGGCCGCAAGGAGGTCGAGGCGACGATGAAGGCGCTGGAGTCCGAATCGCACCCGCTCAACAAGGCCTGGCGCGACGCCGAGAAGGTCGCGAAGGACGCCGCCGAGGCGAAGGACGCGGCCGACCAGGACGTGACGGACGCGAAGGCGGCGCTCGAAGCGGCCGGGAGCGAGGCCGAGAAGGCCGAGGCGCAGAAGGCCCTGGACGCGGCGGAGACCGCACAGGCCGAGGCCGTCGAGGCGCTGGAGACGGCACGCGGCAAGGCGAAGGCCGCCCGCACGGAGCTCGATGACGCGCGGGTGGCCGCGACCCGCAAGTACCACCTGGTGAAGAAGGCGCTGAGCGAGGCACGCACGGCCAAGGAGGCCGCCGACAAGGCGCTCGCAGAGGCCCGCGAGTGCGTCCGCGACAACGCGCTGACCTCGGCCGCCGTCGGACTGCCCGCGAAGGTGGTGGCGGGCGAGAGCGTCGGCTTCACGTTCCGCATCACCAACGGCGGCACGCGCACGCTGAGCGTCGACCCCCTGGCGGGTGCGCACCTGAAGGACGCGCGGCTCGACGAGGCGCTGAAGGTGGAGTGGTCGGACGGCTCCGCGTGGCACGCGCTCGACCAGGACGAGGGTGCCGAACACCTGGGCCGTATCGACGAGTTGAAGCCGGGTGCGCGCAGCGAGGTGAAGATGCGGCTCACCGTCGACGCGAAGGCCGTCGGGAAGGGCGCGAAGAACGCCGAGGGCTTCGCGCTGTTCGCCGCCGACGCCTTCGACGCGTACAAGCCGTGTGTGCTCGGTCCGATGAAGCGCTACGACTTCGAGGTGCTGCCCGTCGGCAGCGAGCCCGGCGACGTCGACGACGCGAAGCCCGGCAAGCCCGGCAGCGGTGACGACGAGCGCCCCGGCCCGGGCGGGACCGGCACGGAACAGAACAAGGGCACCTCCGCGCAGGGCGGTGCCGGTGCGTCGGCGAAGTCCGGGGCCGACGGGAAGGCCGGTGGCGAGGCCGGGGGCGACCTCGCTGAGACCGGTGCCTCGTCGGCCACGCTGCCGCTCGCCCTCGCGGGCGCGGGTGCCGTGGCGGTCGGCGCGGGCGCGGTGTTCGTCGTACGGCGCCGTAGGGCGGCTGCGCAGGGCTGACCCCGTAGGTCACGTGCGGTGGAGGGGAAGGGGCCGGTGCTCCTTCCCCTCCACCGTTCCGCTCGCCCCTACGCGGAGAGCACCCAGACCACACCGCGCCGGTGCCGGTCATTCCTGCCTCGGTGCCGCGCAGCACACACACCGGCGGAGTGCGGACTCTGGTTCAGACGGCCGGATCCGGGCGGCGCAGGAACAGGTTCATGGCGGTGAGGGTGAGCACGATCTCGTCGCGCTGGTTGAGGACCTCGATGCGGGTGTGCACGAGTCCGCGGTCCGGCTTGGAGCGGGAGACGCGGGCGTCGAGGATCGTCGTGCGGATGGCCAGGGCGTCGCCGGGCCGCACCGGCCGGACCCAGCGCAGTTCGTCGACGCCCGGGGACGCGAGGCTCGCCGGCCTGCTCACGAAGTGGTCGGCGTACAGGCGCATCATCACAGCCGAGGTGTGCCAGCCGCTCGCGATCAGACCCTTGAACGGGCCGTGCCGGGCGGTCTCCGGGTCGGTGTGGATGCTCTGCGTGTCGAAGCGGCGGGCGAAGTCGAGGATCTCCCCCTCGGTGAGTGCGATGCGGCCGAAGGTGTACGTGGAGCCGGGGACGTAGTCCTCGTAGTAGCGGTCGTCGATGGGCGCGGCGAAGTCTGCGCTCGGCGGGATCGGAGCCGTCATGCGGACCGCCTTCCTGTGGAGTCGGGGCCGGGAGGCATTGTGTCGGACCGGGGACCGCCGTCAGACCCACGCCCGCCGCACCGCGGATCACCGGCTGCTCAGTCCGGCGCCCCACCCCCCCACGACAAGGTGACGTCACAGTGAGACATCAACTTCTCCCACCCCAGCCGGAGTTGGCCCGCACCCCATGAGAAGATCGTCCGTCGGTCGAGACAGGAGGGGTGGCGATGTACGCCAGGTCACTGGGCGATGACGGTGCGACGCTTGGCCCGCTGGAGCCGTGGCAGGCCGAGGAGTTCCTCGCGCACATGGACCGGGGCCGCGAGTTCATCGGCCGGTACAACGAACTCCCGGACGTCGTACGGGACATGGAGTCGAGCCGGGCCTATCTGCGGGCGTACGCGGAGAAGACCGCCACCGACTCCGGCCGGATCTGCGGCATCCGCCTCGCGGACGGCACCCTCGTCGGCGCGGTCATCCTGCGCACGATGGACGTGGCGCAGGGCGTCGCGGAGGCGGGCTGCTGGCTGGAGCCGGCCGCCGCGGGCCGCGGACTCGTGACGCGGGCCGTGCGGCTGCTGATCGACTGGGCGATCGAGGAGCGCGGCATCCACCGCGTCGAGTGGTGGGTCGCCTCGGCCAACGCACCGAGCATCGCCGTGGCCCGGCGCCTGGGAATGACGCGTGACGGCGTCCTCAGGGAGAGCTACCTGTACCGGGGCGAGCGGCACGACATGGAGATCTGGTCGGTGCTCGCGCCGGAGTGGCGGGCGGTCCACGGCCGCGCGGCCTGAGCGCGGGCAGCGGCAGGAAGGGGCAGGAATGCGCAGCGCCGAGGTGACACCCGAGGGCGACCGGATCCGCTGGGTCGAACTGCCGGGACGGGACGGCCTTCCCGCCCGCGTGTACCTGCACGGCCTGGGCGCCACCTCGCCCGCCTACTTCGCGGACGTGGCGACCCGCGCACCGCTCGCCGGGCACCGCTCGCTCCTCCTGGACCTGTTGGGCCACGGCCTCAGCGACCGGCCGGACTCCTTCTCGTACTCCCTGGAGGCGCACGCGGACGCCGTGGCCGGGGCGTTGCGTACGGCCGGTGTGGCGGATGCGCAGGTCGTGGCGCACAGCATGGGCGGCTCGGTTGCCGTGGTGCTCGCGGCCCGGCATCCGGACCTGGTGTCCCGCCTCGTGCTCGTCGACGCCAACCTCGACCCGCTGGAGCCCGAGCACGGCGCGCTCGGCAGCCGGGGCATCGCCGCGTACGGCGAGGAGGAGTTCCTGGCGGGCGGCCTGGAGGAGGTGCGGGAGCAGGCCGGGGAGCACTGGTGGTCCACGATGCGCCTCGCGGGAGGCAGGGCCCTGCACCGCAGCGCAGTCGAGCTGGTCCGCGGTTCCCGTCCCACGATGCGCGAGCTGCTGCTCGGCCTGCGGATCCCGCGTACGTTCCTGTATCCCGAGGCGGACGGGCCGGTGCGGGGAGCGGGGCGGCTGGTCGACGCGGGGGTGGCCGTGGTGGCGGTGCCGGACTGCGGGCACAACGTCATGCTGGACAACCCGGAGGGCTTCGTACGCGCCACGGCGGCCGCACTCGCGCGCGAGGCCTGAACGCGAACCGGGCAAGATCCGAGCCGAGGCAGGATCCGAACCGGGGCAGGATCCGAACCGGCGCAGGATCCGAATCGGGGCAAGACCCCCGAACGTCTCAGCAGGTGAGAAACGCCCTGGTCATGACCGGGTGGGCTGCGGGTATCGTTCGCGCCGCAAGCCGACCCCGGAGGGAAGCAGCACATGTCCACGCTCCCGCAGTCCAGCAGCCCGGCCATCGATCACGAGCAGGCGGCCGCCGATTACGCGGCCCTGCTCGACCGTTCACTCGCGCTGAACCTCACCCGCGGCAAGCCCGACCCGCGCCAGTTGGACCTGGCGGGAGAGTTGCTCTCCTGCGACCTGTCCGACCACAACGCGGCCGACGGCACCGACTGCCGGAACTACGGCGGTCTGAAGGGCCTGCCCGAGCTGCGGGAGATATTCAGCGGACCGCTGCGGGTACCGGCCGACCAGCTGGTCGCGATGGACAACTCCAGCCTGGCCCTGATGCACGACACGATCGTGCACGCGCTGCTGAGCGAGCTGCCGGGAGCGGAGCGGCGCTGGAGCGACGAACCCGACATCGCGTTCCTGTGCCCGGTGCCCGGCTACGACCGCCACTTCGCCCTGTGCGAGCGGTTCGGCATCGAGATGATCCCGGTGCCGATGACGCCCGAGGGCCCCGACATGGACGTGGTGGCCGAGCTGGCCGGGGGCGATCCCCGGATCAAGGGCATCTGGTGCGTGCCGAAGTACAGCAACCCGTCGGGCATCACCTTCAGCGAGGCGACCGTGCGCAGGCTCGCCGAGTTGGAGACGGCCGCGCCGGACTTCCGGATCTTCTGGGACAACGCGTACGCGATGCACCACCTCACCGATGAGGAAGTCGAGGTCGCCGACCTGCTCGCGGCCTGCGCCGACGCGAGCCACCCGGACCGGGCGTTCGTCTTCGGCTCCACCTCGAAGATCACCTTCGCCGGTGCGGGCGTCGCGTTCTTCGGCTCGTCGCCCGCCAACGTCGAGTGGTTCCTGAAGCACGCCGCGAAGCGCACCATCGGCCCCGACAAGCTGAACCAGCTGCGGCACGTCCGCGTGCTCCGCGACACCGACGGCGTACGGGCGCACATGGCCCACCACCGCGAGCTGCTTCGCCCCAAGTTCGACCTGGTCGAGCGCATCCTGCAGCGCGAGCTCGGCGGCACGGACCTGGCGACCTGGTCGCGTCCGCAGGGCGGCTACTTCGTCACCCTCGACGTCCGTGAGGGCCGCGCCCGTGAGGTCGTCCGGCTCGCCGGTGAGGCCGGGGTCGCGCTGACCCCGGCCGGTGCCTCGCACCCGTACGGCCGCGACCCGCAGGACAGCACGATCCGCATCGCGCCCAGCTACCCGGGCCTCGCCGAGCTGGAGGAGGCCATCGTCGCGCTGACGGTGTGCGTCCGGCTGGCCTGCGCGGAGGGCTAGCCGACCGCAGCACGTCCGGCGCCGTGGGCTCGGGCACCGCAGGTCGCCCTGCGGGCTCGTCCTCAAGCGCCGGACGGGCTGGCTTTGGCGGGCTCAGCCTCGGGTGAACACCGCCACCGTCCTTCCCGGCACGGTGAACGTTCCCGAACTCGCCTCGTAGCGCGCCGACTTGACCGTCTCGTCACCGCCGGACGCCTGCACGGGGTGGAGGCCGTACGAGGTTCCCTGTGCGGACTCGACTCGCTGTTGCTGCTCCTGCGGTGTGGCGTTGAGGACCACCACCAGGTCGCCGAGGGTCATGGTGATGACGCCCGGGGTCTCCGCCGCCGTGCCGGACAGCGGGAAGGCCAGCGCCTTCTGCACCTCCTGCGCCGTGGCGAGCTTGAACTCCGGTGCCGTGCTGCGGATCTTCAGCAGGTCCTGGTACGCGGCCGAGGTGCCGTTGATCTCCTCGCACCCCGGAGCTGCACGCGCGAGGAGTGGCCGGGCGTACGGCCACTTGTCCTTGTTGTCGGCGGCGGGCGGCAGTCCGCGCCCGAAGCCGTTGCCGTCGCGGCAGTCCCAGTGCAGGGCGTTGAACCAGTCGCCGCTGTCGTACGAGTTGCGGTCGAGTGACTTGGAGCGCAGCAGGTCCGTGCCTGCCTGGGAGAGCGCCGGGCCCTGCGAGAGTGCGGCGGTGGCCATGGCGAGGACCTGCATCCGGGCACGGTCGGCGGGGCTGGTCGTCGCGGGGAGCTTGAAGGCCAGCGCGTCGTACAGGGTCTCGTTGTCGTGCGCGTCAGCGTAGGCGAGCGCGTCGCCCGGGTCGGCGGCGTAACCGGCGGGGGCGCCGTTGTAGTCGACCTCGGAGCCCTTGACGGTGCGGCCCGAGGAGTCCTTGAAGGTGTAGCCGGCGAGGTTGCCGGTGAGGCCGACCTTGATGAGGTCCTGGTAGTGCAGCAGGCGGGCCTTCTGCTCGGCCGGAGTGCCGTTCGCCTTCGAGGAGTTGGGGTCGGTGAACAGGCCGCTGGCGAAGCCCTGCACGCCGGGGTCCTCGTCGAAGGGGCCGCCGCCGCGCACCGCGTCCCGGGCGCGGTCGGAGAACGTGGCGATGCCCGTGCCCGCCATGTTCTTCTGGGTGGCCTGCTCGAAGCGGGCGTCGTCGGCGATCTCGCCGAAGTTCCAGCCCTCGCCGTAGAGCAGGATCTTCTTGCCGTCGACGCCGTCCTTCTCCGGCGTGAGCGCGTCGAGGGCCTTGCGGACGGCGAGGATGTTGGCCTTCGGGTGGTGCCCCATGAGGTCGAAGCGGAAGCCGTCGACCTTGTACTGCTTCGCCCAGGTCACCAGGGAGTCCACGACGAGTTTGCCCATCATGGCGTTCTCGGGCGCGGTGTTGGCGCAGCAGGTGGAGGTGGCGACGGTGCCGTCCTCCAGGAGCCGCTGGTAGTAGCCGGGCACGATCTTGTCGAGCACCGACTTGTCGGCCTGGCCGCTCGCGACGGTGTGGTTGTAGACGACGTCCATGACGGTGCGCAGACCGGAGCCGTTGAGGGCCTGCACCATCCGCCGGAACTCCACGGTGCGGCGGGTGCCGTCGGGGTCGCTGGCGTACGAGCCCTCGGGGACCGTGTAGTGCAGCGGGTCGTAGCCCCAGTTGTACGCGTCCTTCGGTGCGGCCTTGCTCACGCAGTCCTGCTGGGCCTCGGAGTCGGGCGCGTAGGACCCCAAGTCGCAGTCAGGAGAGGCCTGTTGGTCCTTGCGCTCGGGGATCGTGCCGATGTCGAAGGCGGGCAGGAGGTGCACGTACGAGGTGCCGGAGCGGGCCAGTTCGCGCAGGTGCCGCATGCCGTCGGAGTCCTCGTCCGTGAACGCCAGGTACTCGCCCGGGTGCTCATTGGTGCGGTCCTCGACGGAGAAGTCGCGGATGTGCAGCTCCTGGATCTGCGCCTCGCGGGCCGGTGCGGCGGCGGGTTTGCGCAGGGTGCTCCAGCCCTTCGGGGCGAGCTTCGGGTCGTCGAGGTCCACGGCGAGGCTGCGCCGCGAGTCGGCGGTGAGGGCGGTGGAGTACGGGTCGGTGACCTTGTTGGTGACGACCTTCTGGACGCTGGGCGCCCACACCTGGACGACATAGCGGTAGGACTTGCCCGCCCAGCTCGCGGGCCCCGTCGCTGTCCAGACACCGGAGGTGTGGTCGCGGCGCATGGTCACCGTGCGTCCGCCGATCTCCAGGGAGACCCGCTGCGCGGTGGGCGCCCAGACGGCGAGGGTGGTGCGGCCGGGTGCGAAGCTCGGGCCGAGTGCGGCCCTGGTGGCGCGGTCGCTGTAGAGGTCGTCGAGGACGCCCTGGGTCTGCACGCCGGTCGCGGCGGCGAGGGTGCCGTCGGCGGTGTGCCGGGTCGCGACGAGCTGGCCGGTGAGCGCCTCGCGTACGCGGTCACGGTCGCGCGGGTCGAGGTGGAAGGCCGCATAGCCCTTCAGATGCGGGTACTTGGCGCGCTGCGCGTCCGTGAGGCCGCCCTCGACCGGGGTGAGGCTCAGTCGCTCGGCCTCGCCGTGGAGTGCGCCGTCCTTGACGGTGAGACCGCCGTCGGGCGCGTACCGGAGCGCGTGCACGGCACCCTCCGCGGAGCCCGCGGGCTTCCAGGCGAGGGTGTCGCGGTCGATCCACTGGGCCGCGGACTTCGTCACGTCGAGGGGCGCCGCGGCGACGGCCGCCGCGGGGGCGACGAGCGGTGTGGCGCTCGCGGTGAGGGTGAGGGGCGCGGCCGTGGCGAGCAGGGCGAGGGCCACGGTTGCCGCGGTGCGACGTCGGGGTGAGCCGGTCACGGGATTCTCCTCAAGGGGTGGGTGGCCGCCCGGCATGCGGGGACATGGATGGGCCGGGCGGCCGGTCTGTGGGGCGCGCCTCTACCGACTGAGGCGCGCAGGGTGGGGCGCGCCTCTATCGACCAAGGCGCGCGGAGTGGGGCGCGCCTCGATCGACCGAGGCCGCGCGGACAGGACTTCAACGGTTCGCAAGTTCTTCCGCAAGACATTGCATCGGTGTTACGTTCCCGGGCAGAGACTCCGGTCCGGCCGGCCGAGAGCCCCGCGAGGGGCCTACGCGCCCGGCCGGTCGGGCCGGTCATTCCTGGAGCGGGCCGCGGTGGAACCACGGACGACCAACTCCGGCTGGAACACGAACTCGGTGCGCTGCACCGGGTTTCCGTCGATCTCCTCGAGCAGCGCCCCGACCGCTGCCGTCGCCATCGCCTGCACCGGCTGGCGCACGGTGGTCAGCGGCGGGTCGGTGAACGGGATCAGCGGCGAGTCGTCGAAGCCCACCACCGACACGTCCCCCGGCACCGACAGGCCGCGCTCGCGCACCGCGCGGACCGCGCCGAGCGCCATCATGTCGCTGCCGCACACCATCGCCGTACAGCCGCGGTCGAGCAGCGCGGCCGCTGCCGCCTGGCCGCCCTCGACGGTGAACAGGGTCCGCTCCACGAGGAGTTCGGCCTCCTCGGGTTCGAGGCCGAGCAGTTCGCCCTGGGCCGCCGCGAAGCCCTCCGCCTTGCGCCGCGAGGGCACATAGCGCGTCGGGCCGACCGCGAGGCCGATGCGCTCATGGCCCAGGTCGACGAGGTGCCGTACCGCCATCCGTACCGCCGAGCGGTCGTCGGAGGAGACGCAGGAGACCGGGATCTGCTCGTTGAAGCCGTTGATGAGGACGAACGGCGTGCCGCGCTGCACCAGTTCGCGGTAGCGCGTCGGGTCCGCGGACGTGTCGGCGTGCAGGCCCGACATGAACACGATGCCGCTGACACCCCGCGCCTCCAGATGGCCGACCAGCTCGTCCTCGGTGGCACCGCCCGGCATCTGCGTGCAGAGCATCGGCGTGTAGCCGTGCCCGGCCAGGACCTGCTCGATGACCTGCGCGAACGCCGGGAAGATCGGGTTGGTCAACTCGGGGATCACCAGGCCGACCAGACCCGCGCTGCGCCGCTTCAGGCGTACGGGACGCTCGTAGCCGAGAACGTCGAGGGCGGCGAGGACCCGGTGCCGGGTGGCGGCCGCGACCCCCGCGCGGCCGTTGAGCACCCGGCTCGCCGTGGCCTCGCTGACGCCCGCCTGCACGGCGATGTCGGCGAGGCGCGGCGCCGTTCGCGACGCCCTCGCCTCTTCCCTCACGCCCGGCAGGGTCACACCGCCCACCAGATGGTGGTGTCGCCGGGCAGGATCGTCTCTCCGCCTTCCGTGTCCGCCAACTCCGCGCTTGCGAGCAGGAGTTGACCGGGCGCGGGCAGCCGTACGGCCTGGGCGGTGGTGTTGACCGTGCACACGAAGCCGGGCCGGGCGAACGCGAGGACGCCCTCGGGCGCGTCCAGCCACTCGACCGACTCGCCGGCGCCGAGCCCGGGCCGCGCACGCCGCACGGCGAGCGCGCTGCGGTACAGCTCCAGGGTGGAGTCCGGGTCGCCGGTCTGCGCCTCGACGCTCAACTCGCCCCAGCCGTCCGGCTGCGGCAGCCAGCTGCCCCCGGCCCCGAAGCCGTACGAGGAGCCCTCGACGGTCCACGGGATCGGCACCCGGCAGCCGTCGCGGAAGCCGTCCTGACCGTCGGCGCGGTGGAACGACGGGTCCTGGCGCACCTCGTCGGGCAGGTCCGTGACGTCGGGCAGGCCGAGCTCCTCGCCCTGGTACAGGTAGGCGGAGCCGGGCAGGGCCAGCATCAGGAGGGTGGCGGCGCGGGCCCGGCGCAGGCCGAGTGCCCGGTCGCCGGGGGTGCGCAGCTGGGTGCCGCCGCCGGGCGGGTTCGCGAGGCGGGTGGCGTGCCGGGTCACGTCGTGGTTGGAGAGCACCCAGGTCGTGGGGGCGCCGACGGGACGCATCGCGGCCAGCGAGCTGTCGATGACGGCCCGCAGCTCGGCCGCGTCCCAAGAGGTGCCCAGATACTGGAAGTTGAAGGCCTGGTGCATCTCGTCGGGGCGGACGTAATTCGCGGTGCGTTCCACGGTGGGCGTCCACGCCTCGGCGACGAGGACCTTGTCCCCCGCGTACTCGGCGAGGACGGTGCGCCAGCTGCGGTAGATCTCGTGCACGCCGTCCTGGTCGAAGAACGGCATACGGTCGTTGCCGAGCAGCTTGAGCTGGTCGCCGCGGCCGATGTCGGGGAGCCCCTCCGCCTTGACCAGTCCGTGGGCGACGTCGACGCGGAATCCGTCGACTCCCATGTCGAGCCAGAACCGCAGGATGGAGCGGAACTCGTCGCGTACGGCGGGGTGTTCCCAGTTGAAGTCGGGCTGCTCGGGCGCGAAGAGGTGCAGGTACCACTCCCCGTCGGCGACGCGGGTCCAGGCGGGGCCGCCGAAGATGGACTCCCAGTCGTTGGGCGGGAGTTCGCCGCTCGCGCCCTTGCCGGGGCGGAAGTGGTAGCGCTCGCGCAGCGGCGATCCGGGGCCCTCGGCAAGGGCGCGCTTGAACCACTCGTGCCGGTCGGAGGAGTGGTTGGGCACCAGGTCGACGATCACGCGCAGACCGAGCGCGTGGGCGTCGCGGAGCAGGGCGTCGGCGTCGAGGAGGTCGCCGAACATCGGGTCGATGGTGCGGTAGTCGGCCACGTCGTAGCCGCCGTCGGCCTGCGGGGACGCGTAGAACGGGCTGAGCCAGACGGCGTCCACGCCGAGGTCGCGCAGGTGCGGCAGGCGGTCGCGTACGCCGCGCAGGTCGCCCATGCCGTCGCCGTTGCCGTCGGCGAAGCTGCGCGGATAGACCTGGTAGATGACCGCGTGGCGCCACCAGTCGGAGGATTGCCCGGCGCTGAGGGCGGCCTCGGTGGTCGCGGCTTCGGTGGCGGCGGGTTCCGTGGCGGCGGGTTCCGTGGCGGCGGGTTCCGTGGCGGCTGTGGCGGCAGGGGCAGCGAGATGCTGGGTCATGTCTTCCCTGGGTTCGTGTGAGGTGGGGGGTGCGTCGCGTCGTGAGGGTCGGCGTCGTGAGGGTCGGCTCAGGACTTCGTCGCGCCCGCCGTGAGTCCGGAGACGAGGTGCCGCTGGGCGAATCCGAAGATCAGCGCCGCGGGCACGGCCACGATCACGGCCGCCGCCGTCAGCGAACCCCAGTCGCTGGTGTACTGGTTGACGAAGGTCTGCAGACCGCCCGCCAGCGTCAGGTTCTCCTCGCCCGTCATGAACGCGGAGGCGTACGCGACCTCGGCCCAGCCGGTGATGAAGCTGTAGAACCCGGTGACGGCGAGGCCCGGCTTGGCGAGCGGCACGATCAGCCGCCAGAACGTGCCGAAGGGGTTGAGCCCGTCCACCCGGCCGGCCTCGTCGATCTCCACGGGGATCGAGTCGAAGTAGCCCTTCATCATCCAGGCGCAGAACGGCACCGCGATCGTCAGATACGTGATGACGAGGCCCACCGGCTGGTTGAGCAGGCCGAGGCTCGCGAGCAGGTTGTAGAGCGGCACGATCAGCACGGCCACGGGGAACATCTGCGTGATGAGCAGCAGCCACATCAAGGGCCGCATGCCGGGGAACTTGAAGCGCGACACGGCGTATCCGGTGGTCGCGGAGATGAACACGCCGATGACGGTGGTCAGTCCGACGACGAGCAGGGAGTTGCCGAGCCAGCTGAGGAAGTACGTGTCGTTCAGGACGTGGTCGTAGTTGCCGAGGGTGAAGTCCTTCACAAGGGCAGTGGAGAAGGCCTCGCTCTTCGGCTTGAACGACGTCACGAGCAGCCACAGGGGCGGCAGCACGGCGACGGCCGAGGCGATCAGGAGCGTCACGTGCAGGACGACGGAGGCCAGCGGCCCGCGCTCGCCGCGCGGCCTGAACTTCCGTACGGGAGCGGCAAGTTCGGTCTTGGCAGTCGTAGTCACCGGGGTCACCACACCTCTCCCTGCTTGCGGAGCGCGCGGCGGTAGATCACCGCGAAGAACGACAGGAGCAGCAGGATGAGCACGCCCCAGGCGGCGGATCCCGAGAAGTCCCGTGGGCTGACGACGAAGGAGAGGCGATAGGCGTACGTCACGAGGATCTCGGTGGCGTCGCCGGGACCGCCCCTGGTCAGCAGGAAGATCACCGGGAACATGTTGAACGTCCAGATGGCGCTGATGAGGACCACGGTGCTGCTGACGGTGCGCAGTCCCGGCAGGGTGATGTGCCGGAACCGCTGCCAGGCGTTGGCGCCGTCCATCTCGGCGGCCTCGTACAGCTCGCTGGGGATGGACTGCAGTCCGCCGAGCATGGCGACGAGCATGAAGGGCACGCCGAGCCAGACGTTGACGGTGATGACGGAGAGCTTGGCCCAGGTGGGGTCGTTGAGCCACGGGATGGCGTCGATGCCGCCGCCCGCGAGGAGCTGGTTGAGGATGCCGTTCTTCTCGTTGAAGAGCAGCCGCCAGGTGAAGACGGACACGAACGCCGGAACCGCCCAGGGCAGGATCAGCGCCATCCGGTAGAAGGAACGGCCCGCCAGCCTGCGGTTGAGCATGGTGGCGAGGGCGAGGCCGAGCGCGAAGGACAGGGCGACACAGGACACCGTCCACACCACGGTCCAGCCGAGCCGGTCCCAGAAGACCCCGTCGCTGAGGATCGCCGTGTAGTTGTCGAGGCCGACGGACTCGTACGTGGCGGGGATGTGGTTGACGCCGATGTGCCGTTCGACGTTGGCCTCGTTGGCGTTCGTCGTCGACAGGTAGATGCCGCGGACCAGCGGGTATCCGACGATCACGCTGATGACGAGCACGACGGGGGCGACCATGCACCACGCGTACCAGTGGGTGGTCAGCGAGCGGCGCAGCCGGCCGGGGTGCTTCCCGCCGGGGTTCTTGCCGTCGTGGTGGCCGCGGCCGCGGACGCCCTTCGCGTCCGCGGCCCGCACCACAGGCCGGCCGGTGTCGACAGCCATGGGGCGTTCAGCCCTCCTGTTCTTCACGATCCCGTTCTTCACGATCCCGTTCTTCACGTTCCCGGTTCACGTTTCTTGGGGGGCGACGGGCTACTTGTAGTCCTTGAGGAGCTTGCGGTACGCGTCGCCGACGCCCTTGGCGCCTTCGGCGGGCGAGGCCTTGCCGCTGAGCACCTTCTCCAGCTGGAGGCGGATCGGCTCGAACAGGGCGTTGCTCTCGGGGATCCACGGCCGCTCGACGGACTTCTCGACGGCGGGCTTGAAGAACTGCACCATCTGGTTGTCCTTGACGGACTGCTGCTCGTAGACGGAGGTGCGGGTGGGCAGCAGGCTGAGCTTCTCGGTGGTCTGCTGCTGGACCTTCGCGGAGCTCATGTACTTGATGAACTCGTAGGAGGCGTCGAGGTTCTTCGACCCGGCGTACGCGGCGAGGTTCCAGCCGCCCTGCGGGGAGCCCTGGCCGCCGGAGGTGCCGGCGGGCACGGGGGCGACACCGAGGTTGCCCTTGTCCGACTTGAACTCCTTGCCCTGCAGGGCGCCTTCGATGGACCAGGGGCCGTCGAGGGCCATGGCGACGTCGCCGTCCTTGAAGGCGTTGAGCTGGTTGTTGTAGCCGTCACTCGCGTCCGTCACGGCGGCCTTGGAGTCGACGAGGTCCTTCATCACGGAGAACGCCTTGGCGCCCTCGGAGCCGTCGACGGTGACCTTCTTGCTCTTGACGTCGAGCAGGTCGCCGCCCTCGCCGTAGAGGTACGGGAGGTAGTAGTACGGGTCGTCGCCGCGCAGGTAGAGGGCGGTCTTGCCGGTCTTCGCCTTGATCTTCTTCGCGGACGACTTGATGTCGTCGACCGAGCTGGGCACGCCCACGCCGGCCTTCTTGAGGAGCTTCTTGTTGTAGAAGAGGGCGAGCGTGTCGATGGTCTGCGGCGCCGCGTAGGTCTTGCCCTGGTACTTGGTGCTGGCCGCGGCCTGCTTCAGGTAGTCGGTCTCGTCGTCGAGCGCGGCGGTGTCGTCGAGCGGCGCGAGGTAGCCGAGCGAGGCGAAGTCCTGGGTCCAGGCGACCTCGGTGCGCATCACGTCGGGGGCGCCGGAGTTGCCGCCCGCGGCGTTCTTGAACTTGGCGTTGGCCTCGCCGAACGGCACGTTGACGTAGCGCACCTTCACGCCGGGGTGCAGCTGCTCGAAGCCCTTGGCGAGCTTCTCGTACGTGGCCTTCTCGGCGTCGTTCGAGGTGTCCCAGAAGGTGACGGTGCCGGAGAGCTTGCCGCCCTTGCTGCCGCTCTGGGTGGTGTCCTCGCCGCCGCAGGCCGTCGCCGTCAGGGCCAGGGCCGAGATGAGGCCGGTCGCCGCTATGCCACGCCGCATGTGAACTCCTTCAACTGATCCCGGAACAGGGGGAGATCGCCCCGAAACCGGGCATCTCCTGCGGGCCGCTCTCGACGCGGCGCCGGGTTGCCAGGAACGTAACAGCGATGAAAAGCAGCCGAAAGAGATTGCGAGAAATTTCTGCAAGGAACGGCGATCGTTACATCCGCGTGTCCTGGGTGCGGCCGACCAGAGCGATGAAGGAGGCCTCACGCCCCCTCGTACACCGTCAAGCACCTCCGTAAAACCCAGAAGAACTGGAAGATTTGGCCGATCCCGGACGGCGACTACCGGCCGAGGAACCCTCCGCGATCCGGCCACCACCGCGCTGCAAGACGCTTGCAAGAACCTGCTGGAAAGAGCGTGCAAGAGCGGTGGGCAAGCCGACGGATGGCAGGTACAGTCCGCCCATGACCGCACGGCTCGTCGACATCGCAGCCCAGGCGGGGGTCAGTGAGGCCACCGTCAGCCGGGTCCTCAACGGCAAACCCGGCGTCGCCGTGAGCACCCGCGAATCCGTCCTCGCCGCCCTCGACGTCCTGGGCTACGAACGCCCGGTGCGGCTGCGACGCCGCAGCGAGGGCCTCGTCGGACTGATCACCCCGGAGCTGGACAACCCGATCTTCCCGGCGTTCGCCCAGGTCATCGCCCAGGACCTGACCCGCCAGGGGTACACGCCCGTGCTCGCCACCCAGACGCCCGGCGGCTCCACCGAGGACGAGCTGACCGAGATGCTCGTGGACCGCGGCGTCCACGGCATCATCTTCGTCTCCGGCCTGCACGCCGACACCGCCGCGGACCCCGCCCGCTACGAGGTGCTGCGCGGCAAGGGCGTCCCGTTCGTCCTGGTCAACGGCTACGCACCGGACGTCACGGCCCCCTTCGTCTCCACCGACGACCGCACCGCCGCCCACCTCGCCGTCACCCACCTCGCGACGCTCGGCCACACCCGGATCGGGCTTGCCGTGGGCCCCCGGCGGTTCGTGCCCGTGATCCGCAAGATCGAAGGCTTCCGCAGCGCCTCGCACGAACACCTCGGCCTGCCGGAGAAGGACACGGCGGAGCTGATCCAGCACTCCCTCTTCACCCTGGAGGGCGGTCAGGCCGCGGCCGCCACCCTGCTCGCCCGCGGCTGCACCGGCATCGTCTGCGCCAGCGACCTGATGGCCCTCGGCGCGATCCGCGCGGCCCGCGACCTGGGCCTGAACGTCCCGGGCGACATCTCCGTGGTCGGCTTCGACGACTCCCCGCTGATCGCCTTCACCGACCCGCCCCTCACCACGGTCCGCCAGCCCGTCCACGCCATGGGCCAGGCCGCCGTCCGCGCCCTGCTCGAAGAACTCGCGGGCACCCCGGCACCGCCCGGCGAGTTCCTGTTCCTGCCGGAGCTGGTGGTACGGGGGTCCACGGGGGCGGGACCGAAGCGGTAGCGGCGGCGACCGCGCGCTCAGTCAGGTGAGTCACCCGCTGGCCGGCCGGTACTCCATCTCGTACTCGTCCCCCACCACGGCGACCCGAACGAACCCCGCCTTGCGGTAGAACGCCTCCGCCCGGCCGTTCTCCCGGTTCACCATCAGCCGGACCCGCTCCACGCCCGCCTCCGCCCGTGCCCAGTCCACGGCGGCCCGGAACAACCCGCGCGTAATGTCGCCGCCCCGGTGCTCCGGTCGCACGAAGACCGCGACGAGGTGGGCCTGGCGGCGCTCGATCCGGCGGCCGGTGACATCGAGGCTGCCGGGCTCCTCCACGAGCACGGTCACGGTCCCCACCCACACGCCCGTGGGCCCCTCGGCGATGAACTGCCGGTGCGGCCCGCCCTGGGCACCCTTCGCCGTACGGTCCTTCCAAAACTGCTCGGGCCAGGTGCTCGCCACGTCGTACGTCTCGCTGAAGGCGAGGGGGCGTCTCCCCGATCTTTGCGGATCAGACCGCGGCGTCATGGGGGTCCCCCCTGCTCGAGCGAAGCCGAGAGCTTGGGGGAGCGTGCTCTCGGCGTGCCGGGCGAAGGTCCTCGATTGGGGCCTCCCCTGCTCTGGGGGCACCTCCCGGCCGGAGGCTGGGGGAGGAGCCGAGAGCTTGGGGAAGGAGCTACTTGGGCCTTTGCCCGGTGCGGCGAGAGTGCGTGCCAGGCGTCGCGGGCCCGCAAAGATCGGGGAGACGGCCCCTGAGGGGCGCGGCGGGGTCGCGGAGTGCGGCCAGGCGCAGCGCCTTCGCCTCGGGCCACTCGTCGGGGCGGATCTGGCGGATCACGGGGTCGGCGGTCATGGGTCCATGGTTCGGCGGTCACCGTCGCGGCGGCAACCCCATTTGCGTACGGCCGAGGCGTGGGCGTGGCTCGGCGGTCGCCGTCACGGGGCAACTCCCTTGCGTACGGCCAAGGCGGGCCCGGCCACGTAAGCACGCACCGCCCTTGGCCCGCCCCTCCCCCGGAGTGCGAGGATGGGCCCCGTGACCAGACGTGCCGCCGACGGGGAGACGACGGGCCGGCGTTGGCGGCGTGATCCGGAGTGGACACGGGCGACGCTGGTCGACACGATGCTGGAACTCACCGCCGAGGACGGCCGCGAGCCGACCCGCAAGGCCATCGCGGAACGCGCGGGCGTCTCCGAACGCACCGTCTTCGTACACTTCGCCGACCGCGAGGCGCTCTACGTCAGCGCCGCCGAGCGTCAGGCCGAGCGCTGGCAGTGCCTGTCGAAGCCGGTACCGCCCGAGTGGCCGACCGACCGCAAGGTGCGGGTGCTGCTCGATCAACGCGGCCGGATGTACGAGCTGATGACCCCGATCCGCAAGGTCGGCCTCGGACTCGAACCCGACTCGCCCGGCCTGCGCCGGGTCATGGCCGACGGCGACGCCTGGCTGCGCGCCGACCTCGCGGCCACCTTCGCCCCGGAACTCCGGCACGCCCCGGGCGCCCGCAGGGCCGGGGGCCTCCTGGACGCGCTGGAGGCCTCCTCCTCCTGGGCGGCCTGGGACCACCTGCGGACCCGGCGCGGCCTGGACCCGGCCCCGACGCGCGCGGCGATCCGCCGCACCTTGAGCGCGCTCCTTGCCGACGTGACCCTGGGGCGATAGGGGACCCGCCCTGGTCCTAGCCCGGGTCCTGATCCTGGCCCGGGTCCTGATCCTGGCCCGGGTCCTGATCCTGGTCCGGGTCCGGGTCCGGGTCCGGGTCCTGCGGCACGTCCGACGCGCGGGAAAAGCTCCACCCCTTATTTCATTACGCCTGCAACAAGCCGCCTGCCAAACCCTTGACTCCTATTGCAGCAGCAATGCAATAGTGGCCGGACGTGGAGCCCCGATCCCGCCCCCACGACGCGGCGGCTCCGCTGTGCCCTGCGCGTCCAACACCCTCATCCCGAAGGCGACTTCACGATGACTCCGATGAATCGGCGCGGCTTCGTCGCCGCCACGGCGGGCGCCGCTGCCGCCGCCGTCTCGCTCAACCCGCTCACGACGGGGACCGCCTTCGCGGCGGACGGTCCCGCCGACGCGGGCGAAACCCCCACGCATACGGAAGCACTGCCGTACGACGACCGGGGTGACTTCGACGACGCCGACAAAGGGTTCATCTCCGCGTTCACCGGCGGGCCGATCAAGACGAAGGACGGTCGCGTCGCCTGGGACCCGGGCGCGTACGACTTCCTGCGGGGGCCGAAGGGGGGCAAAGGAGCGGGCGACGGCAGCAGCAGCCCCGAAAGCGCCGATCCCAGTCTGTGGCGGCAGGCCCAACTCCTCGCCAAACAGGGCCTGTACCGGGTCACGGACCGCATCTACCAGATCCGCGGGCTCGACCTGTCGAACATGACGATCGTCGAGGGCGACACCGGCATCCTCGTCATCGACCCGCTGATCTCCGCCGAGACCGCGGCCGCGGCGCTCGCCCTGTACCGCGAGCACCGGGGCGACCGCGCGGTCCGGGCGATGATCTACACCCACCCGCACGTCGACCACTTCGGCGGCTGCCGAGGAATCCTCCCTGAAGGTGCAGGGGGTGCCGATGGTTCCGGGGACATCCCGATCGTGGCGCCGCAGGGCTTCATGGAACACGCGGTCACCGAGAACATCTACGCGGGCCCGGCCATGTCACGCCGTGCGGGCTACATGTACGGGGCGAAACTTCCCACCGGTGCGAAGGCCCAGATCGGCTGCGGGCTCGGCCTCACCGTCTCCCTCGGCACGGTCGGCCTGATCGCACCCACCCGGCACGTCGAGGCCACCGGCGACGAACTCACCCTGGACGGCGTCCGTATCGAGTTCCAGATGACGCCGGGCACCGAGGCGCACGCGGAGATGAACTTCCTGTTCCCCGAGCTGCGCGCGGTCTGCATGGCCGAGAACGCCACCCACACCATGCACAACATCCTCACCCTGCGCGGCGCCCAGGTCCGCGACGCCCACGCCTGGGCGGGCTACCTCACCGAGTCCATCGGCCTGTACGAGGGCAGGGCCGACGTCGCTTTCGCCTCGCACCACTGGCCCACCTGGGGCAACGACGCGATCGTGGGGCTTCTGACGCAGCAGCGGGACCTGTACGGGTACCTGCACGACCAGACCGTACGGCTGATCAACAAGGGCCTCACCGGCACCGAGATCGCCGAGACCTTCCAACTCCCGCCGCAGATCGGCGAGGTGTGGGCCAACCGCGGCTACTACGGCTCGCTCAGCCACAACGTGAAGGCGGTCTACCAGCGCTACATGGGCTGGTTCGACGGCAACCCCGCGCATCTCTGGGAGCACCCTCCGGTGGAGGAGGCGCGGCGCTGGGTGGAGTGCCTCGGCGGGCAGTCGGCGGTACGGGCACGCGCGCGTGCGTACGAGCGGCGCGGCGACCTGCGGTTCGCGGTCACGCTGCTCAACCACGCCGTGTTCAACGACCCCGACGACACCAAGGCCAAGCGGCAGCTCGCCGCGCTCTACACCCGCCTCGGCCACGACAGCGAGAACGCGGTGTGGCGCAACTTCTTCCTCACCGGCGCCCAGGAACTCACCGAGGGCGTCACGCCGGGCGAGAGCTCCACGGTGGGCCCGGACATGTATCTCGCCCTCACCGTAGGCCAGTTGATCGACAGCATCGCGGTCCGCGTCGACGGCCCCAAGGCATGGGACGTACGACTGGCCGTCGACTGGCACATCGGCGACGGCTACTGGCATCTTCGCCTCGCCCACGGCCTCCTCACCTGGACCGAGGACGAGGACGCCGCCCCGGACGCGGGCCTGACGATGACCATGACGAAGCCTCAACTCCTCGCACTGCTCGCGGGGAAGGGCACGGAGGGCATCACGATGAAGGGCGACCGCTCACTGCTCACCGCGCTCCTCTCCGTCCTGGACAAGCCGGACAAGAACTTCGCGATCGTCACGCCGTGAGTCCTGGTCCTGGTCCTGTTCCGTGCACGGAGAGGTGACTGCGGATCTTGGTCCGTCCGCGTGCACCGACGGCCCGGGTCGGGCCCGTTGTCAGTGGTGCACGCAAGACTGGGAGGTCCGACGCTCAGAGGAGGAGACGGACGATGACGGACCTGGAACTTGCGGCAGTGCAGGCGTACGTGAGGCTCATGAAGGGCGTGCGCGCGACGCTGGACGACACATCGCACCCCACGGGCGCCCCACCCTTGCTCCACGAGCCCATGGCCGAAACCGACCGCGCCCTACGCGCAGCAGGCCTGGCGGGCAACGAACGCCGCCTGTTCCAACTGGTGGCGGACGCGATGGTTGGGGACGGGGTTCGGCAGGGGGCGTAGGGAGTTGGGGGGGGCTGGCTAGGGGGTGAGGTGGGGGGCTGCGCCCGCCCCTACCCACCCCGCCTCAGCGCGACCCTCTCGGCCTCGACGTCGAACCCCAGGACGGCACAACTCCCGCTGCCGCCTTCGGGGTTCATCAGGACGGGCCGCCCGAGTCTTCGGCCGATCGCCGCGAGGAATCGGCAGAAGAGGTCGAGGCGTTCCTGGCCTTGGAGTTGGCGCAGGTCCACGTCGAAGTCGATCTCGTCGGCCGCCGTGAATCGGAAGATCGCCAGCATGTCAGCGGCCGGCCAGACGCGCAGCTGCGGATAGGCAGTTCCGTACGGACGAGACAGCACGTCCTTCGCGCGCGGCACGGGGAGCGTGGCCTCTCCCTCGATGTACTGGAACGGCCAGTCGCTCTCCACAACGAGATCGAGCAAAGCCTGCCAGCCCGCGACGGAGACTTCCGGGACGCGGAGATCCGGGAGCGCGCCCATGAGTTCAGGGTCGAAGAACCGCTTGACGTCGGCCCACACCAGATCACTCATCCCGCCATCTTGCCCTGTGCGCGAATTGACCGGCAGCCGGTCCTGAAGGTCTCGCACAGAGGGCCAGGTCGACGGCCTCCGAAGGCCGGGCGGCGGCCGAGCCGTGTATCGCGGGCGTATCGAAAACCGCATACGCCCCCGCAACCGCCCTCCGGCTCCACTGGAGGCATGAACCACAATGCATCCCTGTCGGCACGGCCCCGCCACTTCCGCAGGAACGTACCCATCGGCCTGGCGGTCCTCTCCCTGGCGAGCACCCTGTCCACCCTGCGCGGCTGCTCTTCATGGCTGCTCGCTCCTGATATACGCGCCCCCTCGGCACCTTCGCCCCGACACAGCTCGCGGCCCTCGCCCCGCTCATCTGCGCCCCCCACATCACAATTGAATCTCGCTCCCTCGCACCCCCTTGCCCCAGCCCCGTGTAATCGTTTCCAATCCTCCGTGTAATCGATTCCACGGAACCCACGAAGAGGTGGTCCCGAGATGGCGGGCATCAAAGATGTCGCGGCCGCGGCTGGTGTGTCCGTCGCCACGGTCTCGCGCGTACTCAACGCGCACCCCTCCGTCAGCGAGGACGCCCGCGCGCGGGTACTCGCCGCCGTGGAGGAGCTCGGCTACCGGCCCAACGCCGTCGCCCGTTCCCTGCGTACCGCCCAGACCCGCACCCTGGGCCTGATCATCAGCGACGTGATGAACCCGTACTTCACCGAGCTGGCCCGCTCCGTGGAGGAGCAGGCGCGGGCCCTCGGCTACAGCGTGATCATCGGCAACGCCGACGAGTCGCCGCGGCTCCAGGACGACCACGTGCGCACCCTGCTCGACCGCCGTATCGACGGCCTGCTCGTCTCCCCCACCGACGGCGGCTCGCCGCAGCTGCTCGACGCGGCGCGGGCGGGGACGCCGACCGTGTTCGTGGACCGCTGGATTCCGGGAGTGGACGTGCCGGTCGTACGGGCCGACGGCAGCACCGCGGTCCGTGATCTGGTCGCCCACCTGCACGGCCTCGGCCACCGCAGGCTCGCCATCATCGCGGGCCCGGCCGCCACCACGACCGGCAGCGAGCGCGTCGCGGCGTTCCGGGCGGCGCTCGGCGAGTACGGCCTGGAGCTGCCCGAGGCGTACGTGGGCCAGGGCGACTTCCAGGCGGAGAGCGGGCGGCGCGTCACCGAGGCGTTCCTCGCGCTGCCCGAACCGCCCGAAGTGGTCTTCGCCGCCGACAACTTGATGGCTCTGGGCGCCCTCGACGCGATCCGCGCCCGGGGGCTGCACATACCCGGTGACATCGCGCTGGCCGCGTTCGACGACATCCCGTGGTTCGTGCACACCGATCCGCCGATCACGGCGATCGCGCAGCCGACCCGCGAGCTGGGCCGCGCCGCCGTGCGCGCGCTCATCGCCCTGATCGAGGGCCGCCCCGCGTGGTCCGTGACGCTGCCCGCGCGGCTCGTCGTGCGCCGCTCGTGCGGCGCGCAGGCCGTTGCGGCAGCACTGTCCTCCCGTCCCCGACCGAGGAGCAACCCGTGAGTCATCCGGAGGAGTTGCTGCGTATCGAAGGGATACGCAAGACCTTTCCCGGCGTGGTCGCGCTCGACTCCGTCGACTTCGACCTGCGCCGCGGTGAAGTGCATGTACTGCTCGGCGAGAACGGCGCCGGCAAGAGCACGCTGATCAAGATGCTGTCGGGCGCGTACCGGCCGGACAGCGGCCGCGTCCTCGCCGACGGGCGCGAAGTGCGCATCCACGGCGCGCAGGACGCGGAGGCGCTCGGCATCGCCACGATCTACCAGGAGTTCAACCTGGTTCCCGATCTGACGGTTGCCGAGAACATCTTCCTGGGCCGCCAGCCGCGCCGCTTCGGTCTCGTCGACCGGAAGCGCATGGAGGCCGAGGCCGCCGAGCTGCTTGACCGGGTCGGCGTGCAGGTGTCGCCGCGGGCCCGCGTGCGTGAACTGGGCATCGCCCGGCTGCAGATGGTGGAGATCGCCAAGGCGCTGAGCCTGGACGCGCGCGTCCTGATCATGGACGAGCCGACGGCCGTGCTCACCTCGGAGGAGGTGGAGAAGCTCTTCGCGATCGTGCGCAGGCTGCGCGAGGACGGCGTCGGCATCGTGTTCATCACCCACCACCTGGAGGAGATCGCCGCGCTCGGCGACCGTGTCACCGTGCTGCGCGACGGCCGGAGCATCGACCAGGTGCCCGCGTCGACTCCGGAGGACGAGCTCGTCCGGCTGATGGTGGGCCGCAGCATCGAGCAGCAGTACCCGCGCGAGCGCGGACCGGTCCAGGAGGCGGACGGGGAGCGGCCGTTGCTGTCGGTCCGCGGGCTGACCCGGAACGGCGTGTTCCATGACGTCAGCTTCGAGGTGCGTGCCGGTGAGGTCGTGGGCCTCGCCGGGCTGGTCGGCGCCGGTCGTACGGAGGTGGCGCGGGCGGTGTTCGGCGCGGACCCGTACGACGACGGCCGGGTGGACGTGCTCGGCGAGCGCCTGCCGCGGCACGATGTGAACGCCGCGATGGGCGCCGGGATCGGCCTCGTACCGGAGGACCGCAAGGGGCAGGGGCTCGTCCTGGACGCGTCCGTGCAGGAGAACCTCGGCCTGGTCACGCTGCGGGCGGCCACGCGTGCGGGGCTCGTGGACCTGAAGGGGCAGCGGGCCGCGGCCGTCGACGTCGCCGAGCAGCTCGGCGTGCGGATGGCGGGGATCGACCAGCATGTGCGCACCCTGTCGGGCGGCAACCAGCAGAAGGTCGTCATCGGCAAGTGGCTGCTCGCCAAGTCGCGGCTGCTGATCCTGGACGAGCCGACGCGCGGCATCGACGTGGGCGCGAAGGTCGAGATCTACCAGCTGATCAACGAGCTGACCGCGTCCGGCCACGCCGTCCTGATGATCTCCAGCGACCTGCCCGAGGTGCTCGGCATGAGCGACCGGGTCCTCGTGATGGCGCAGGGCCGGCTCGCGGGCGAGCTCAGCGCCGAGGAGGCGAGCCAGGACGCGGTGATGGCCCTGGCCGTCTCCAACCCGCAGGCCGCAGGCGCGGCGACCGACCTCACCCTTGAAAAGACCTACGACGACGTGGAGGACTCCGATGGCCGCTGACACGCTCCAGAGCAAGACGGGCGCGGGTGGCGCCGGAGCGGTCCGCCGCTTTCTGCTCGAGAACGGCGCCCTGAGCGCGCTGATCGTCCTGGTGGTGGCGATGTCGCTGCTCTCCGGCGACTTCCTGACCACCCAGAACCTCCTCAACGTCGGCGTGCAGGCGGCCGTCACCGCGATCCTCGCGTTCGGTGTGACGTTCGTGATCGTCGCGGCGGGCATCGACCTGTCGGTGGGCTCGGTGGCGGCCCTGTCGGCCACCGTCCTCGCCTGGACGGCCACTTCGGAGGGCGTGCCGGTGTGGATCGCGGTGCTGCTCGCCGTGGGCACGGGCATCGCCTGCGGTCTGGTGAACGGCGCGCTCGTCGCGTACGGCAAACTCCCGCCGTTCATCGCGACGCTGGCGATGCTGTCGATCGGCCGCGGTCTCTCGCTCGTCATCTCGCAGGGCAGCCCGATCCCGTTCCCCGACTCGGTCTCCGTCCTCGGCGACACCCTCGGCGGCTGGCTGCCGGTGCCCGTGCTCGTGATGATCGCGGCGGGCCTCCTCACTGCGCTGATCCTGGGCCGTACGTTCATCGGCCGCTCGATGTACGCGATCGGCGGCAACGAGGAGGCCGCGCGGCTCTCCGGTCTGCGCGTGCAGCGGCAGAAGCTCGTGATCTACGCCCTGTCGGGTCTCTTCGCCGCCGTCGCGGGCATCGTGCTCGCCTCCCGCCTGGTCTCGGCGCAGCCGCAGGCCGCGCAGGGGTACGAGCTGGACGCGATCGCCGCCGTAGTGATCGGCGGGGCCAGCCTCGCGGGCGGTGTCGGCAAGGCGTCGGGCACGCTGATCGGCGCGCTGATCCTCGCGGTCCTGCGCAACGGCCTCAACCTCCTCTCGGTGTCGGCGTTCTGGCAGCAGGTCGTCATCGGTGTCGTGATCGCTCTCGCGGTACTCCTGGACACGGTGCGACGCAGGGCCGGTGGCGGCTCGGCGGGTGCCGCGGGTGCGGGCGCCGGCGGTGCGGGTGCCGGTGGTGCGGGCAACGGCGGCAAGCGCGGCGCGTTCAAGCTGGCGCTCGCGGCGGTCGTGGTGGCCGCGGTGCTCGGCGCGATGTCGCTGTTCAACTCCGGTCCTGCCGGTACGACGACCAAGGTCGGCATGTCACTGTCGACGCTGAACAACCCCTTCTTCGTCCAGATGAAGAAGGGCGCGCAGGCGGAGGCGGAGAAGGCGGGCGTCGAACTGACGGTCACGGACGCGCAGAACGACCCGTCGCAGCAGGCCAACCAGCTGCAGAACTTCAGCGGCGAGGGCATGAAGTCGATCGTGGTGAACCCGGTGGACTCGGACGCGGCGGGCCCGTCCGTACGCGCCGCCAACAAGGGCGACATCCCGGTGATCGCGGTCGACCGCGGGGTCAACAAGGCGAAGACGACCACGTTCGTCGCGTCCGACAACGTCGCGGGCGGCAAGCAGGCGGCCAAGACCCTGGCCGAGAAGCTCGGCGGCAAGGGCACGGTCGTCACGCTGCAGGGCACCCCGGGCGCCTCGGCCAGCCGGGAGCGGGGCCAGGGCTTCGCCGAGGGCATCAAGGCGTACCCGGGCATCAAGGTCGTCGCCAAGCAGCCCGCGGACTTCGACCGCACCAAGGGCCTGGACGTGATGACGAACCTGATGCAGTCGCACCCCGACATCGACGGTGTCTTCGCCGAGAACGACGAGATGGCGCTCGGCGCGGCCAAGGCGCTCGGCGCGAAGGCGGGCAAGTCGGTGGCCGTGGTCGGCTTCGACGGCACGCCCGACGGGATCAAGGCGGTCGAGGCGGGCACGCTGTACGCCTCGGTCGCCCAGCAGCCCGAGCAGCTGGGCCGGATCGCCGTACGCAACGCGGTCCGCGCGGCCCAGGGCAAGGACGTCCCCGACGACGTCAAGGTGGACGTCAAGGTCGTCACGTCGAAGAACGTGGGGGACTTCAAGTGAAGCGCTCCGGCATCCTGAACCGTCAACTGGCGGGCGCCCTGGCCGAGTTGGGCCACGGCGACGGTGTCCTCGTGTGCGACGCGGGCATGCCGATACCCGACGGCCCGCGCGTGGTCGACCTGTCCTTCCGCGCCGGCGTGCCGTCCTTCGCGGAGGTCCTCGACGGGCTCCTCGATGAGCTGGTGATCGAGGGCGGGGTGGCGGCGGTCGAGGTCGGTGACGCCAATCCCGAGGCGGCGGGGTTGCTCGCGGAGCGGGTGCCTGAGCTGCGGCACGTACCGCACGAGGAGTTGAAGCGGTTGACGTCCGGGGCACGCCTTGTCGTGCGCACGGGTGAGGCTCGGCCGTACGCGAACGTGTTGCTGCGGTGCGGGGTGTTCTTCTAGGGCGGGTTACTCCGGAGGGGCTCAGTTTGAGCCCCTCCGGGGGCACCTCCCAGCGGTAGCTGGGGGAGATTGAGGAGCGGGCGCCCAGTAGACCTACCCCGCCTCCTCCACCCGCACAGCCCCCACAGGACAAGCCCGCACAGCCTCCCGTACGAGCGGGTCCCCTCCCCCGTCCGCCCGGCCGGGCAGCACCTCGCTGAGGCCGTCGTCGTCCTGCGTGAAGACTCCGGGTGCGGTGAGGGCGCACATGCCCGCGCCCATGCACCGGTCCCGGTCGACCTGTACCCGCATCTGATGGTCCATCGTCGCGCCAACTCCTACCAGGTGACGGGCAGTTCGAGCATGCCCTGAAGGGTGTCGCCCGGCTTGAACGGGATCTCCTCGGCGGGCACCGCGAGCGCCAGGCCGGGCAGGCGGCGGAACAGGGTGCGCAGGGCGATCTCCATCTCGGCGCGGGCCAGGTTCTGCCCGAGGCACTGGTGGATGCCGAAGCCGAACGCGAGGTGGTGCAACGGGCCCCGGTTCCAGTCGAGTTGCTCGGGCGCGCCGTAGACCTCCGTGTCGCGGTTGATGAGCGAGGTGGAGAAGACGACGCCGTCGCCGGTCCGGATCGTGGCGCCGTCGATGTCGATGTCCTCCTTGGCCACGCGCAGCATGCCGTCGGCGATGGACAGGAAGCGCAGCAGCTCCTCGACGGCCGCGGGCATCAGGCCGTCGTCCGCGCGCAGCGCCGCGAACTGTTCGGGGTGCTGGAGCAGGGTGAACGTACCGAGGGAGATCATGTTCGCGGTGGTCTCGTGCCCGGCGATGAGCAGGATCGTGGCCATCGCGACCAGTTCGTCGCGGTCCACGGCGCCGGTGGCGAGCTGCTGCGCGACGAGGTCGTCGAGGAGGCCCTCGCCGGGGCGCTTCAGCTTCTCGTCGATCAACTGCAGGAAATAGGCGTCGAGTTGGTCGCGCGCTTCCTCCACATCGGCTGACTTGGGCCCGCGCAGCAGCCTCCGGGACTGCTCCTCGAAGAACTCGTGATCGGCGTACGGGACGCCGAGGAGCGCGCAGATCACCATCGAGGGAACCGGCAGCGCGAACGACTCGACCAGCTCGGCCGGCGGGCCCTGCTCCTCCATCGCGTCGAGCAGCCGGTCGACGGTCTCCTGGATGCGCGGCCGCAGCGCCGCGATCCGCTTGACCGAGAAGCTGGGGATCAGCATGCGGCGCTGGGTGTTGTGCAGCGGATCGTCGACGCCGAGCAGGGCGACGCGGCGGTCGTCGAACTTGATCTGCGCGAGACGCTCGGTGGGCATGGGGAAGGCCGCGTTGCGACGGTCGCTGGAGAGCCGGCCGTCGGCGAGCAGCGCACGCGCCACGGCGTGCCCGGTGACGGCCCAGATGGAGCGGCCGTCGTACAGCGTGACGCGGCTCAACGGCCGGGCGTCGCACAGGGGTTGGTAGGCCTGGGGCGGGTGGTAGGGGCAGGTGCGGTTCTGCGGGAAGGCGACTGCCTGAGTCGTGCGCACATCCGTCATGCTGACCTCGCAAGCGTTCGGCCGTTGTTGCCGACTCCATTGGATGCCCGAGGCACCTAAGAGGTCCACGCTCGCACCGGCCAGATGGCCGAGCGGCAGCGTTGGCCGGTTCCCGCCGCCCCCTGCCCCCTGCGCCCGGGGCCGGGCGCGCCACACCAGGTCAGGCCCACGGAACGGTCGGCTCCGTGCATACGTACGAGCATTCCGTCGGCTTGATCGCCCCGTAAGCAAGGGCTTGAAAGGCGCCAGGTACGGGCGGGCCGGAAGGCGTCCGGGCGGGCCGCCGCGCGCACCCGCTCGTCAGAACCGGTACACGTCCAGGTACCCGCACATGCCGAACTTGCCCTGCTCCGCGGGGCGTCGGGACCGTACGGCCGCGTCGGCCAGATGCGAGACGTCACCGGTTGCGAGCCGGTCGAGCTGCTCCCCGGTGGCCGCGGCGGCCGCCGCGGCGCCCCGCTCCCAGCGCTCCCGCCAGTCACCGAGCCGATGGCGTACGAGCGAGGCGGCCGCGGCGTGGAACTCGGCGAGGGCCTGCGGGTCGCGGGCGTCGCGGAGCCGGCGGTACCCGTCGAGGGCGAGGTCCCGGCGGGCGCGCGCGGCCCGCGCCTGCTCGGCACGCGGTGCGCCCGGCGGGATCGCGGTCGCCGTCGCGTACGCCTCCGGGTCGGCCAGATGCTCCGGGGGCAACGTGAGCACGGCGTCCCCGGCCTCGGGCAGTCCGCTGTTCTGCATCAGGACGACGATGCGCAGGCCGTCCGCCTCGATCAGGCGGTGGATGGTGCCGGGCGTGAACCAGGCGACGGTGCCGGGCTCCAGCGGGGTCTCCTCGTACCCGGAGGCGGTCAGGGTCTGCACGGCACCCCGGCCGGCCGTCACGACGTACCCCTCGCTGCAGGTCAGATGCATGTGCGGGGTGCCGCCGCGACGGCCGTCGGCGGCGGGCCAGTGGTAGACGCTGAGATGCGAGACGGCCACGGAACCGGGGAGTCCGGTGAAGGATTCCGGCGCCTCGGCCGCGGTTTCCGCGGGGCCTGCGGGTTCTTCGGGCGCGCGCTGTTCGGAGGACGTCGTCGCCACGGGCACTCCTCAAGGTCCGGGGGTACGGGAAAGTCCGGGATACGGGAAGTCCGGCAAGGGAATTCCGGGGGTACGGGCCGTTGTCCAGCGGACAGCAAGCGCTTTCCGTCCCCTTGAACCTAGGCCGGACACGTACGACGGTCAACGGTGCGCACATGGGGGACGGGCGGGACGGGTTCGACGGCGCGGACCGATCTGCCCGCACTGTGAGACGGGGATGCGATCACCGCATGTCGTTCCCCCTCCCCGTACCGCCGACCGGGCGACTGGCCCATACTGGAGCCTCCACGCGACCACCCACAGAACGACTCCATGCCTAAGACGAGCTCATCCGTGACCGCCGCCCCCGACACGACATGGCTGGGCCACGGGCGCCACCTCGGGCCCGAGCCCGAGAAGGACGTCCGGCGCAACCTCATCGCGCTGAAGTCGATCGGCCTGATCGACGACTTCCTCGACCTCGCGCCCGACGACTCGTCCCCCGGCGACGTGGCAGGCCTGCCCGACCCCTTCGCGTCCGACGACGACGCCGCGGCCCCCGCCCCCACCGCGCGCCGGCTCTTCGAGGCCCGTTGGCGGGTCGACGAGGACGTCACGGTGCGCGCCCAGCTGACGACGTACGACGCCCCGGGGCGCAGGCGCGGCGGCTCCGCGGGGGCTGCGGTGTCGTGGGGCATCGCCGCCGAGGCGGAGCGGCCCTGGGACCTGGACTGGCTCTCGCCGGCCACGGTGTTCTGGCCCGACAGCGACCTGACGCCCTGGGACCACGACGTGGTGCCGGGCCCGCGCCTGCGCAGCACGCACCGCCTCGTCGCCGACGACGACAAGGATCTGCGCCGCCTGCTCAAGAACTGCACGCGCAGCAGCTGGAACATCCACGTCGTCGTGCACGAGGCGATGACGCCCGACGCGCGCGGCCTCGAACCCCTCACCCCGTTTCTGCCGCCGAGCCTGCGCCACCGCGTGGTCGAACACCGCGCGGCGCCCGAGCAGTTCGACATCGTCAACTGGGCCATGAAGGACCTGGACGTCCGGGTCCCGCGCGGCGGCGCCGTCGTCCTGCCGCCGTCGCCGCCCCCGCCGGGGTACGACGCGGACCGCTTCGCCGTGCGCAGCGTGTTCCTGGACGGCTCCGAGCCCACCGAACTCATCGAGAAGATCACGGAGTTCGCGTCCTTGCCCCGTCCGCTGCCCGCCGACGCGGAGCAGGCCGTGGAGCAACTGCGCCGCCGCTGGCACCTGTTGACGATCGAGGAGGAGCTGGCCCGCACGCGCGAACTGGTCACCAAGTACGCCGACGCGCTCGAAGCGATGACCAAATCCCGTGATCTGTACCGGGAGGCGGCCGAGCTCGCCCAGGCCGCGCTGGCGGAACGCGGCGAGTCCGCGCCGCTGCCCGCACAGCAGTCGAGGCCGTCCGCCGCGCCGATGCCGCGGCCCGAGGGCTCGACGCTGACGACCACCCTGACCAACGCCTTCGGGCGCTTCCGGGACGCCTCACGGAAGAAGGGCGAATCACCGTGACCGGGGTGACCAGCGGAGCGGGCCCCCAGCGCCCCGCCGTCCGCCCCGCCGTCCGCCCTGCCACCGGGGCCGATCTCGGTGCTCTCCAGGCGCTCGCGCGTCGCACGATCGACACCTGTTACCGAGGGTTCCTGGGTGACGAGGCGGTGGACTGGTTCATCGGCAGCGGTGCTTCCGACGCGCACGTGAAGAGCCACCTGGAGCAGGGCGGCGTGCACTGCCTCACCGAGGACGGCCGGATCATCGGCCTCTCCGTCCTCGACGGCCCCACGGTCGACCTGATGATGATCGACCCGGATCACCACCGGCGGGGGCTCGGGCGCCTGCTGCTGCGGCACGCGGAGGAGACGCTCCTGGCCCGGTACCCGGACATCCGTCTGGAGACCTTCCCGGGGAACACCAGCGCCAAGTCCTTCTACGAGGCCTGCGGTTGGGTCCTCGGCGGCCGCATCGAGGGCGGCGAGGGGCCCGCCAAGCTCGAGTACACCAAGAGCCGCGCGGGTGCTCCCCGGGACGCCGGAGCGGGCACGTAATTCCGGTGAGCGGCGCGGCGGGCCTTGTTACCGTGGACCGTATGAGGAACAGCGTCCGCATCAGCACCGCGACCGCGCGAGCGACCAGCTCGCCGGTTGCCGCCGCCTGACCTCACCCTCTCCCCCGGCGACCGGAAACGGATCGCCGGTGCGCCGCAGAACCTGATCGACCCCTTCTCCCCGGCCCGCGCCCATGGCGGCCCCTTTCCGGTCCCCCGAACCGAAAGGCCACCGCCATGAACACCGCCATGAACAGCGCCATGAACAGCGAGCCCGTCCAGAACGAGCCCGTCCAGAACCCTGGGAGCAGGAGCACCGAGCACACGCTGCGTACGTTCGTCGAGTTCTTCGAGGAGCGCGGGCACCGTGCCCTGACCGGCAGTTCGCTGCTGCCCCCGCCCGGCGACCCGGTGCTCTTCACGACCTCCGGCATGCATCCGCTGACGCCCTACCTGGAGGGCCTGCGCCCGCATCCGCTCGGCCGCCGGCTCGTCAACGTGCAGCGCTGTCTGCGCACCACCGACCTCGACGAGGTCGGCGACTCCTCCCACCTCACCGTCTTCGAGATGCTCGGCTCCTGGTCGCTCGGCGACTACGACCACGGCCAGAGCCTGCGCTGGGGCTTCGAGCTGCTCCGCGACGGCTTCGGCATCCCCGTCGAGCGGATGTACGCCACGGTCTTCGGCGGCGACGAACAGGTCGGCCCCGACACCCGGTCCCTGGACATCTGGCGGGAGTCGGGCCTCCCCGTCGAGCGGACGCGGGACGAGAACTGGTGGTCCAACGGCCCCACGGGGCCCTGCGGACCCGACTCGGAGATCTTCGTGTGGACCGACCCCGAGGGCAATCCGCCCCAGGGCACTCCGACCACCGACGACCGCTGGGTCGAGCTGTGGAACCACGTCAGCATGCGCTACCGCCGCCACGCCGACGGCCGCCTCGAACCCCTGGACCGCCCGTCCGTCGACACCGGCATGGGCCTGGAACGCCTGGTCACGGTGTTGCAGGGGCGCACTTCGGTGTACGAGACCGACCTGTTCGAGCCGTGGATGTCCCGCGTACCGCAGCTGTGGGACCTCGACGGGCCCTCGCTGCGCCTGGTCAGCGACCATCTGCGCTCCGCCGTGGTCGTGCTGGGCGACGGCGTCCGTCCGTCCAACACCGGGCGCGGCTACGTACTGCGGCGCCTCACGCGCAGGCTGCTCACCACGCTGTGGCGCGACGACCCGGAGCACACGGTCGGCGATCTGCCGGTGGAACTCGTCGAGCACACCCTGCACCACTTCCGGCAGTCCACCGACAGCGACGTCGTACGGGACCAACTGCGCGCCGAGGAACAGCGGTTCGGCCGGCTCCTGGAACGCGGACGACGCGTCCTCGCCCGCCGCGCGTACCACGGCCCGCTCACCGAACAGGACTACGCCTATCTGCACGACACGCACGGGCTGCCGCGTGACCTCGTGGACGGAGGGCTGCTCGACGCGCGGTGAGGTGCGGGTGGTATCCATCAGGCATGGCTGTCATTCACCACACCACCGTCAAGCCCACCAAGCTCGAACTCCTCACCAACTGGCTGCCGACGCGCGCCTGGTACGCCGGTACGGGGACGGCTCCCGCACTCGGCAAGGCCGGCGGCTTCCGCCTCGACGACCCGGCGGGTGAGGTCGGCATCGAGTTCATGGTGGTCACCGACACCTCCGGCGGGACGCCCGTCCCGTACCACGTGCCGCTCACCTACCGGGGCGCTCCGCTCGACGGCGCCGAGGACGGTCTCGTCGGCACGCTCGAACACGGAGTGCTCGGCAAGCGCTGGGTGTACGACGCGGCCCACGACCCGGTCTGCGCCGCGGAGTTGCTCGCGCTGCTCGCGGGGCGTGCGCAGGCGCAGGCGCAGAGCGAAACGGCCGTACCGGACCGGTCGGTGGTCGCGCGGTTCGAGGCCGCGGCGCTCGGCACGGGCATCGCTTCGCTGTCCGCGGTGGACGATGCGGAGGGCACGCGGGTCGTCGTGGAGACCGCGGACCCCGCCGCTCGCGTGGAGCTGCGGATCCGCCGGGTGCTCGGGCGTCACGAGTCCGCGGAGGGCGAGGCCCCGCAGGGGCACGTCACCGCAGACTGGAAGCCGCTTGAGGGCGGCGCGGGTGGCCGGGAGCGGTTCGTGGAGGCGTCGGTTCAGGGGCTCTGAGGTCCGAGATCTCGGGGGCTGCGGCCTGGTGTCCCAGCCCCCCGGGAGGACTACGACTTGCGGCGCGGCTTGCCCCGCTTGGTGCCACTTCCGGGCCGGGCGCCGCCCGCCTTGGCGCCGCCCGCCCTGGATCCGCCGGACTTGGCGCCGGAGCGCGGGGTCTTGCCGCCGGGCTTTCCCGTCCGCGACGAGCCGGACTTCCCCGGGGACGCCGCGCCCTTCTTCGCCGGCTTGTCGTCCTCCTGCCCGCCCCGGCGCCCACGGGTGCTGTTCAGGGTGCGGCCGCGCACGATCCCGATGAAGTCGTCCACGAGGTCGGTGGTCCGCTCCTCGGGCCAGGCGAGGGCGACCTGCGACTGCGGGACGCCGGTGATCGTCCGGTACGTGAGGTCCTTGCGGTGGTGCAGTCGGGCCAGGGACTGCGGGACGACGAGGAGGCCGATGCCGGCGGCGACCAGTTCGATGGCGTCGGCGGTCGTCGCGGGCCGCTCGAACGCGGGCTGCCCCGGCGGCTTCTCCCAGTCGAGCGGGTCGTCGAAGGGGTGCAGGACGATCTCGTCGGCGATGTCGTCCGCGCTCACCTCGTCGAAGGCGGCCGCGAGGTGGTCCTTGGGGATCACCACGACCGAGGTCTCGGTGTAGAGCGGGATCGCGCTGAAGTAGTCCCGGTCGACCGGCAGCCGTACGAGGCCCGCGTCCGCCTCGCCGTCCCGGAGCAGGTCGGCGGCCTCGGCGGCCGGGACCGCGACGAGGTTCAGGGGGATGTCGGGCAGCCGCTCGTTCCAGATCCGCACCCACTTCGCGGGGGTCGCGCCGGGGACGTAGGCGAGCCGGAACGAAGGGGTTGCTTCCGAGCCAGTCACTCCGCCAGGTTACCGGGCCTGGTCGCGGGCACGTCACCGGGCGTGGTCGGAGGGGAGGCCGTTCCCCGTGGTCAGAGGGAGGCCGATCGGCTCGTTACCCTTGACACCATGACGACGCAAGCGAACTCCCAGACGATGAAGCCCGCGACCGCGGCGAAGAAGCTGGGTGTGTACCTCCAGGCCACCCCCGCCGAGTTCCAGGAGGGTGTCGTCTCCCGCGCGGAGCTGAGCGCGCTGCAGGCCGACCCGCCGGAGTGGCTCCAGGAGCTGCGCCGCAACGGCCCGCACCCGCGTCCCGTGGTCGCCTCGAAGCTTGGTGTCTCCATCGCCGGGCTCGCCCGCGGCGGTGTCACGGAGCCGCTGACGACGGAGCAGATCGAGGCCCTGAAGCAGGAGTCCCCGGAGTGGCTGCAGAAGGAGCGCGCCACGCAGGCCGAGGTCCGCAAGGAGGCGATCCGCCTCAAGGAGAAGAAGGCGGAGCAGGCGCAGAAGGCCGCCGAACAGGGCCGCTGACCGCCACAGGCACCGCCCCCGCGAAACGTCCGGGCCGGGACCGCCCCCGTACAGGGAGGCGGTCCCGGCCCGTCGTACACCCGGGTGCAGCGGAGACGCCCTTAAGACACGGCCTACGCCTGGAACCGGTTGGCCAGGACCTCCTCCGCCTCCACGAAGGTCGGGTGCCACCAGGTCGTGACGGGCTCCCAGACCCGGATCTTGCCGGTGATGTCCAGGTCGTCGGCGGTGAAGCGGGCGCCGGGGTGGGCGGGGGCGCCGGCGACGGTGATGTAGTCCACCTGGCGGGTCTCGGGGTCGGCCGCGTCCTCGATCGTCCGCACCGCGGCGTGCCCGGTCTTGCCGGGGGCCAGGTCGTACGGGCCGCTCTCGCCGAGCGGCACAGGCAGGGCAGGGCCGTCCAGGTCGCCGAAGATGACCGTGGGGATGCGGTCGACGGCGCACTTCTTGGCGCTCTCGTTGGTGACCCGGATGTGCAGCACGTTCGGGTACGAGCCGGACTCCGGTTCGACGGTCTCGGCGGCCACCCGCACCTGGTTCGCGCGGCACTGCGGCGTGCCCTTGCCGCGGGCGTCCGGCGTAGCGGGCTGAGCGGCGGCGGCCGCGCCTGCGGCGGTGAGGAGCAGGGCCGCGGCGAGCGCGGTGGTGGCGGTGCGGGTGAGCATGGCGGTTCCCTCGCGGTTCACGGTCGGAAGGGTCGGTTCACGGTCGGAAGGGTCAGTTCCAGGGATGCGTACGGGCGTTGTCCGGTGTGACACGCGAGGGGCGCGATCGGTTGTACGTGCCGCCGCGGGCGGGTCCGGTGCGTGCTGCGGTGCCGTGGACGAGGCTCAACTCCTCAGGTGGCTCAGGTCTTCGGAGGTGGAGGTGACGGGTTCGGGGGGCGTGCCGTCGCCGAACGGGCGGCCGCCGAGGTCCTCGCGGCCGTGCGGGGTGGTCCAGCCCGCCGGGTCGGGGCCGAGGGGGACGATGCCGGTGGGGTTGATGCCGGTGTGCACCTGGTAGTAGTGCCGCTTGATGTGGTCGAAGTTCACGGTGTCGCCGAAGCCGGGCGTCTGGTAGAGGTCGCGTGCGTACGCCCAGAGGACCGGGTCCTCGGAGATCTTGTAGCGGTTGCACTTGAAGTGGCCGTGGTAGACGGCGTCGAAGCGGACGAGTGTGGTGAAGAACCGGATGTCGGCCTCGGTGATGGTGTCGCCGACGAGCCAGCGGCGGTCGGCCAGGCGCTGCGACACCTCTTCGAGGCGGCGGAACACGTCCCGGCAGGCCTTCTCGTACTCGCTCTGCTCGCTGGCGAATCCGGCGCGGTAGACGCCGTTGTTGACGTCGCGGTAGATGCCCTCCATGACGGTGTCGATCTCGTCGCGCAGCGGCTCCGGGTAGAGGTCGGGGGCGCCGGGGCGGTGCAGGGCGGTCCACTCGGTGGCGAGGTCGAGGGTGATCCGCTGGAAGTCGTTGGTGACGAGCTTGCCGCTGGGCACGTCGACGATCGCGGGCACGCTGACCCCGCCCGGGTAGTCCCGCTCGCGGGCGTCGTACGCCTCGTGGAGGTAGCGGATGCCGAGCACCGGGTCGCGGTCGTCGGGGTCGAGGGTGAAGCGCCAGCTGCGGTCGTCCTGGATCGGGTCGGCGACGGCGAGGGACAGGGCGTCCTCGAGGCCGAGCAGGCGCCGGGAGACCAGGGAACGGCTGGCCCAGGGGCAGGCGAGGCTGACGACGAGCCGGTAGCGGCCGGGCTCCACGGGCCAGCCGTCGCGGCCGTCGGCGGTGACGCGGTCGGCGAAGTGGCTCTTGGACCGCTTGAACTTCTTGTGCCCGTACGCGGCGTTGCCGTCGCTCTGGCTCCCGTCATCGCGTTCGGTGGCGTTCACGGCCGGTCCTCTCCGTCGCGGTCCGCGCTGCCCGCACGGTTCCCACGGTGCGCACAGCGCGTCCTCTCCGTCGCGGTCCGCGCTGCCCGCGCGGTTCCCACGGTGCGCACAGCGCTCTTACGGGCCGGGCTGCGGTTCCGGCCCGCTCTGCCACCATCGCGGGCGCGGGGGCACCCGCGCAATCACAGCGGCGGGGCCTCGGCCCCCACGGAACCGGCGGCATGGCCGTGACCAGCCACGTCGCACCGGCGGACCGCATCGGGAAACTTGTCCTGACGCCACCGTGACACCATACTGGCGCCATGGATCTCACGCCCTACGTCGACCACCTCCGCCAAGAGCTCGCCGTCGCCGCGGAGGCGGGCGGCGAGGAGAGCCGCGCGCTGGCCGAGCGTCTCTCCGCGCCCCTGGAGTCCGCCACCCGCCTCACGCTGCTGGAAGCGCTGTCGGCGGCGATGGCCGAGGTCACCCAGGACCTGGCGCCCGGCTCCGTCGACGTACGGCTGCGCGGGCGCGACCCCGAGTTCGTGGTGACGGCCCCGGCGGGGCCTGAGGCGTACGAGGAGAGGGCCGAGCCGCCCGCGCCTCCGGTGGCGCCGCCCGCTCCGGTCGACGGGGACGACGGCGGCACGTCGCGCATCAACTTCCGGTTGCCCGCGCATCTCAAGGCGCGTGTCGAGGAGGCGGCCGGGCGCGAGGGCCTGTCCGTGAACGCATGGCTGGTACGGGCGGTGGCCACGGCGATGGACACCAATACGGCCGCGCACTCCCCCGCGCGTGGGCGCGGCCGCGGGCACCAGGGGTTCACGGGCTGGGTGCGCTGACCGGCCGGACCGAACCGCAGGAGCCCGCAGCCACCACCACAAGGACAGGACGGCCATGCCGACTTTCGACACCCCGGGACCGGTCTCGGTGACCCTCGAGTTCGACCTGGGCTCCGCACGGATCGTCGCGGGAGAGCGCCGCGACACCGTCGTGGAGGTACTGCCGCGCAACGGCGCGGACGACAACGACGTACAGGCGGCGCAGCAGACCAAGGTGACCTGCTCGGGCGGCAAGGTGCTGGTCAAGGGGCCCCGGAAGCGGTCGCTCTTCGGCAGGCCGGGCAGCCTCGACATCACGATCGAGGTGCCCGCCGGCTCCGGCCTGCAGGGCGGTTCCCCGATGGCCGACCTGGTCTGCGAAGGCCCGCTCGGGCACTGCGAGTTCAAGACCTCGCTCGGCGACCTGCACGTGCAGCAGGCGGCCACGGTACGGCTGCGCACGAGCCACGGCGACCTCACCCTGGGCCGGGTCGACGGTGCGGCGGAGGTGAACGGCTCCGGCCGGATCGAGATCGGCACCCTGGGCGCCGCGGCGACGGTGCGCAACGGCAACGGCGACACGGCGATCGGGGAGGCGGTGGGCGACCTGAAGGCCAACTCGTCCAACGGCCGCATCTCGGTGGATGTCGCGCACGCCTCCGTGGACGCCAAGTCGGCCAGCGGGCACATCCGGGTCGGGGACGTGGCCCGTGGCCGCATCACGCTGCGGACGGCGGCGGGTGACCTGGAGGTCGGCATCCGTGAGTCCACGGCGGCGTGGCTGGACGTGAGCACGGCCGTCGGCTCGGTCCTCAACTCCCTCGGCACGGCGGAGGGCCCGCGGAGCACGGACGAGACGGTGGAGGTCCGGGCGACGACGAGTGCGGGGGACATTGTGGTGCGGCGCGCCTGAGCGACCGGGCCGAGTGGCCCCGTACGAGACGCGCCTGACGGAACGTCAACTGCCGTGTCGGAAAGGTCAGTACGGCCGGTCCCCCGCGATCGCGACGCGCTCCGCGACCCGGCGCGCGTCCCCGTAGTCGTTCACGGCGTAGTGCTGGGTGGCGCGGTTGTCCCAGAAGGCGATGTCGCCGGCCTGCCAGCGGAAGCGCACCTGGAACTCGGGTACGTGCGCCTGCTGGAAGAGCAGCCGGAGGAGTTCGTCGCTCTCGGCGCGCTCAAGGCCGTGGATCCGGGTGGTGAACGAGGTGTTGACGAACAGCATGCGGCGCCCGTTCGCGGGGTGGGTGCGCACCACCGGGTGGGTCACGGGCGGGAACACGTCCTGCATCGGGGCGAGCCGCTCGGGCCCGTAGAAGCGGCGGAAGCCGGGCAGGAAGTCGTGCTCGGCGGTGGCCCGGTCGATGCGGGCCCGCACGCCCTCGGGCAGGTTGTCGTACGCGGCGGCCATGTCCGCCCACATCGTGTCGCCGCCCCGCGCGGGCACCTCGCGCAGTTGCAGCACCGCGCCCATGGCGGGCCGGGGCCGGAAGGTGACGTCGGTGTGCCACACGTTCTCGAAGCTGGGCGTGGCTCCCGCGCTCTTGTCGAAGCGTACGACGTCGTCGCTGTCCCCGGGTTCGAGGAGCGGGTTGGTCTCCAACTCGCCCCAGTTGCGGGCGAATTGGCGCTGCTGGAGGGAGGTGAGGTGCTGCTGCCGGAAGAACAGCACCTTCCATTCGAGCAGCGCCCTGTTCAGCTCGTCGCGCAGCTCGGTCGTCAGCGGCCGGGACAGGTCGACGCCGCTGATCTCGGCGCCGATGGTCGCGGACTGCGGTACGAGAGCGAAGAGTTCGTACGGCCGCTCGGCCACGCCGTCCGGCAGGCGGCGCAGCACGCGTCGGCCTTCGTAGAGGCCGTTCGGCGGGATCTGGGCCGTGCGCAGCGTGGGCGCGGCGGGTGCGGGGGTGGTGGTCGGCGTCATCGGCATGCTCCCGGGGGCTGAGGGCGGGGCGGCGGCACGTCCGGCCGGGCGTCCCGGCCCGTCGTGGCGCATGCGCCGTGCAGGGCACGGCGGTTGCGGATCCGGGGGTACGGGGAAGGCCCGGAGGGGACGCGGTGCGCCCCGCCGGTGGAAGGGGGTGGTGGTGTGGTCGCCGTCGGCGGCGAGGGACGGGAAGACGTCCGCTACAAGCCGCTGCGCGCACAGCCGCAGCGGTCCGGCAGGGTGCCGGAGCGGGCTGCGGTACAGGTCAGGTGCGCGATCACGTGCTCATCCTGCGGTCCGGGGCACCGCGCGGTCAAGCCCGGCCGTGCATGCCCCGGCCCCACGCCGCTCACCAGCCTCACCCCGCTCTCTAGCCCCACCCTGCTCACCGGCCTCACCCCGCTCACCGTCCGCGGACAGCACCGCCCAGGAACGGCACCGTCAGCCACGGGCTGTCGGGGTCGGTGACGAGGGCGCGGTGGGCGTCGAGGACCGTGGTGTACCAGCGGCCGAACTCCTCCTCGTCGAAGTGCAGACAGCGGCCGAGGACATAGCCCGCGGAGAACTCCTCCCACGAGTGGTACGCGGCGCGCGCCCCGGCGCCGGCCCGCTCGATCGCCTCGTACGTCTCCGGCTCGGTGGCGTAGCGGGCGCCGCGGCCCCAGCGGGCCATCTTCGAGGCGCGGCCGACGTCCCAGGCGGCGACGGTGCGCACGATGCCGCCGGGCGGGAGGAGTCCGTCGGCGCGGAAGCGGGCCTCGTACCGCATGATCTTGCCGACGAGGCCGCGGAGTTCGACGACGAACGCGTCGAACTCGGCGTCCGCGCCCGGCCGGTGATCGCGGCCGCCGCGCCGCAGGCGTTCGCGCAGCGTCGACTCGACGGTGTCGCGCCAGGCGGCCTCCTCGACGATTCCGGGGGCTGCGAGCAGCAGCTTGTCGCGTGCGGCGAGCACGAAGTCCCAGTACCAGGGGCTGACTTGGCGGGTGAGGAGGCGTTCCTGGATCTCCAGCCAGTCGGCGCGGCTGTCCACGCCCCACCACTCGCTGAGCCGCTCGATCTCGTTGTGGTAGCCGGTGCCGTGCCAGTGCAGGGTGTTCCAGGCGTCGCCGTTGCCGTAGCAGAGGTGGGCGCCGCAGGCGAGGCCGTGCAGGAGCGGGCCGAGGTCGGGGACGCCGTTGCCGCTGCGGCGGGTCAGGACGCGGGCGCCGAAGTCGTCCGGGTCGAAGAGATCGCCGCTCAGCTCGTACCAGGCGTCGCGCTCCTCCTCGTCCACGGCGAGCAGCAGTTGGCAGGGCGTGCCCGCGTTGACCATGAGGACGTCGGCCTCGGCGGGCACGATCCGGGCGAGGCGCGCCAGGTTGGCGAACTCGAAGACCATGTCGGGGTGCGGGCGGGGCAGCAGCCCCTCGGTGTAGACGGGAACCCAGAGCCTGCCGTCGCGCTCGCGCGTGAACATCGGGAACTCGTCCTCGCCCGCGGCGTCCGCGTCCTCCCGCCAGACCGGGTAGTAGACGCCCTCGGCGGCGAGGGTGCGCAGATAGGCGTACGTGTGGTCGCGGCGGCTCAGCCGGTACAGGTGCTGCTCGACGTCTGTCGGGGCGAGCCAGCGGGCGCCGTCCTCGGGGTCGGGGATCTGCGGAAAGCCCTCGTCGTGGTCCACGTCCTGCACGTCGTGTGCGTGCTCCTGCGCTGAGCCCCCGTCGGCCGTGTCCATGCCGTTTCCCCTCCGTGTCGATCTTTCGGGGGCACGTTATCGGACGTACGCACGAGTCTTCGGGGCGGGCGTCAACTGCACGCGGACAGCGGCTGATCGCTCCGCCGCGCCGCCGACAGTGGTCCGAACTCCGCGGCCAGATAGCGGAGTTCGGCAGCAGCGCATTCGGGCTTCCCCCTCCGGGCCCCCGTGCGTACGGTCGAGGTGACACGACAGCGCACGACGGGGAGGGCGCGCGATGGAGGACACGGCAGCGGGCGAGCGACGCGGGGCGGCGGACGACGACGGGCCGCCGCCGGGCCCCGGGACCGGGGAGCCGGATCTCGCGGTGGCGGTGGTCGTGTACCGGGTGGGCCGGGAGCTCGGAGCGAGCGACAAGGTGCTGTTGTCGTCGTTCGAGGCCGCACTCGTGGAGTCGGGCATGGAGAACCTCGACCACGGCCTGGAGGACTCGCTGGGCGTGTTCCAGCAGCGCCCGAGTCAGGGCTGGGGCTCGCCGGAGCAGGTGACGAACGTGGCGTACGCCGCACGCCAGTTCTTCACGCGGGCGCTCACGGTCGAAGGGCAGGACCCGTCACTCACGCCGGGCGAGCTGGCGCAGGCCGTCCAGGTCTCGGCGTACCCGGAGCGGTACGACCAGCGGGAGGCGGAGGCGCGGGAGCTGATCGCGCGGACGGAGCAGGAGCTCTAGGGACCTGTCCGGCGGGTCAGCGGCGCGGCGCGGCGAGCGTGACGTGGATCGGACCGCCGTCCGGGGCGGCGTTTCGCACCCAAGTGCCGGTGATTTCAAGGGAGTTGCCCGTGCGCACCGGGCCGCGTACCCGCTCGCTGTGCAGCGTACAGCCGTCCTGCGTGACGGTGAGGGTGGCGCCGCCGCGGGCGGGCAGCGGCTCGGCGGCGCGTGCGAGGAAGCGCAGCGTGTCGTCGGCGGGGGCGTCGCGCGGCAGGCGGCCCGGGGTGATCCAGCGCAGCGGTGGGGCGGCGACCAGGCGCGGGCCGAACGCGTGCGGGCGGTCCTCGTGGGCGAGCAGGCGCCGTACGGCCGCAGCGGCGGTGTGTCCCTCGGCGGCGGCGGTCGCGGCGGGCTCCGCGGCGTGCAGGACGTTGCCGACGGCGAAGACCCCGGGGTCGTCCGTGCGGAACGCCGTGTCGACGAGCGGGCCGCGGGTCGCACGGTCCAGGCGCAGTCCTGCGCCGCGCGCGAGTTCGGCCTCCGGGACGAAGTCGCCGGTGAACACCAGGGTGTCGCAGGGGACTTGGGCGGTACGGCCGTCCGCGTGCCGCAGGCGTACGCCCGTCAGACGGCCGCGGCCGAGCACTTCGGTGAGCGTGGTGCGGGTGAGCAGCGGCACGGTGTGGCGGAGCCGGGCGTCGGCGGCGCGCAGCGGTGGGACCTGCGGCCCGTCGAGCTCCGTGAGCTGGACGACGACGGTGACGCCCGCACGGCGCAGCGTGTCCAGGGCGGCGTACGCGACGGGCTCGGCGCCCACGACGACGGCTCGGCGGCCGACGTACTGCCCGTACAGGTGCACGGCCTGCTGGAGTTCGCCGGTGGTGAGGATCCCGGCGGGGCGGGTGCCGGGCACGAGGCGGGCGGCGCGGGGGCGTTCGCGGGCGCCGGTGGCGAGGACGAGGGCGCGCGCGGTGATGCGCTCCAGGCCGTGGGGGCCGGTGACGTCGACGGTGCGGGCCTCGGGGATGCCGGTGACGGTGGTGGAGGTGCGGACGACGGCGCCGGCCTCCGTCGCGGCACGCGACCGGGCGGCGGCGAAGCGCGGGCCGCTGGTCCAGGGCGTGCCGAAGCCCCCGTGGTGGCAGTGGCGCGGCACGCCGCCGGCCTGCCGCTCGCGTTCGAGCACCTCGACGGTGCCGCAGTCGGCGGCGGCCAGATGCTCGGCGGCGGTCAGACCGGCCGGGCCTGCCCCGACGATCAGCACGTCGACCTCGCGTGTCCGCCTCCCCGCAGGTTGCCTCACCACGGCGTCAACTCCCCGCTCTGTCGGGACAGTTCACCGTCGAGGAGGTCGCGCAGTGCGGCCCCGCAGTGGAACCCCTGGCACCGCCCGCCGCGCGCCCGGGTCCGCCGCCGCAGACCTTCGAGGCTCGCCGGTGGCACCGTACTGCCGAGCGCGTCGCGGATCTCGCCGAGCGTGACCCGCTCGCAGTGGCAGACGATGCGGCCGTAGTCGGGGTCGGCGGCGATGCGTTCGGCGTCCTGGTAGGGGCGCGGGGAGTGTTCGCCGAGGCCCGGCATGCGGACGGGCGGGAGGCTCGTCGGCGTACCGAGGTCGAGGCCCGCTTCGGCGAGGAGGCCGGTGACGTGGGCGGCGATCGCGAGGGACGCGGTGAGGCCGGTGGAGCGGATGCCGCCGACCGTCACGTACCGCTGCTCGGCCCAGGAGTCGATGCGGTAGTCGTCCTCCTCGGTGGCCGCGCGCAGGCCCGCGTAGACCGTGGTGACCTCTTCCTCCAGGAGCTCGGGGAGGATCCGGGCGCCCTGCGTGTGCAGTGCGGTGAGGCCCTGTTCGGTGGAGTGGGTGGCGGTCCTGTCGTCGAGGTCCTCGGCGGTCGGGCCGAGCAGCACGTTGCCGAAGACGGTGGGCGCCACGAGGACGCCCTTGCCGAGCGCCGTCGGCACCGGCAGCAGGATGTGGCGTACGAGATCACGGGCGGGCTTGTCGAAGACGACGAGCTGACCCCGGCGCGGGGTGACGGTGAAGGTCGTCCGGCCGAGCATGCGGTCGACGGTGTCGGCGTGCAGTCCGGCCGCGTTGACGAGCCAGCGGGCGTGCAGCGGGCCGCGTTCGGTGTGCAGGGCGTGGCCGCCGCTCGCCGGTTCGGGGTCCCATGTGACGTGCTGTACACGGGAGTTGAGGTGCAGGTCGACGCCCGCGCGTACCGCCTGGGTCGCGTAGGCGAGCGGGGTGGTGAACGGGCAGATGATCGACTCGTCCGGCACCGCGAGCGCGCCGCGTGCCCCCGGGCCGAGGTGGGGCTCGCGGGCGTACAGCTCGTCGGCGTCGACGATCCGGGCCGCCTCGTATCCGTTCCGGGCGGCCTTGGCGGCGAGGCCGGGCAGGGCGGCGAGCTGCTCCTCGTCCCAGGCGACGAGGAGCGCGCCGACCGGTTCGACGGGGATGCCGCACTCGGCCGCGTACGCACCGAGCAGGACGTGGCCCTCGCGGACGAGTCGGGCCTCGAGGGTGCCCGGGGTGGCGTCGAACCCGGTGTGCAGGATCGCGGTGTTGGCCTTGGACGTGCCGTCGCCGACGTCGTGGGACGCCTCGACGAGCGCGATGCGCAGCCGCTGGTGCCGGGCGAGTTCGCGGGCGATGGCGGCGCCTACGACACCGGCGCCGATGACCACGACGTCGTACGGGACAGAGCCCTGGAGGGGCCCGTAGCGGGTGACGCGGCCTTCGGCCGCCGGAGCGTTCACGCCGGGCTCCGTTCGACGAGTGCCGCGACGGCCTCGCGGAAACGGCCGAGGCGGTGCGCGGCCTCGTCGGCGCCGATCCGCGGCTCGTACACGGTGCCGCCTCCGCGGCGCGGGACGACCTCGCCCGGGGTGAGCTTCGGGTTCAGGCCGATGCGGGCGACGGCGGCTGCGCCGAGTGCGGTGGCGTCGGGCAACTCGGCTACTTCGACGGGGAGTTGGAGGAGGTCGGCCTGGGTCTGCATGAGGAGGGACGAGGCGGTGAGGCCGCCGTCGACGCGCAGGGACCGCAGCGGGGTGCCGAGGTCGGCGGCGACGGCGTCGGTGAGCTGGACGACCTGCGCGGCGATGCCCTCGCAGAGGGCGCGTACGACATGGCCGGGCGTGGTGTCGAGGCCGAGCCCGGTGAGGGAGCCGCGGACGTCGCCCCGCCACCAGGGCGCGGCGAGCCCTGCGAGCGCGGGCACGAAGGTGACGCCGCCCGCGTCCGGGACGCCCGCGCCGACCAGGTCCAGGTCCGACGCGCCCCCGATGACGCCGAGTTCGGTGAGCCAGCGCACCGCGGAGGCGGCCGTGTAGACCTGGCCGTCGAGGCAGTAGCTGCTGCGGCCGTCGAGCCGCCAGGCCACGCAGCTGACGAGGCCCGAGCCGCCCCGGCGCGGCCGCTCGCCGGTCGGCGCGAGCAGGAACGCGCCGGTGCCGTAGGTGCACTTGGCGCCGCCGGGTTCGGTGACGTCTTGGGCGAGGAGGGCGGCCTGCTGGTCCACGAGCAGCCCGGTGAGCGGGAGTTCGGACCCGAAGGCGGTGGTGGTGCCGACGGGTCCGGCGGCGTCGACGACCCGGGGCAGGGGCTCGTCGGTGAGTCCGAAGAGGTCGAGGGCGCGCGGCGACCAGGTGACCGTGTCGAGGTCGAGGAGCTGGGTGCGGCCCGCGGTGGCGGCGTCGGTGACGAAGGCGCCGGTGAGCCGGTGCACGAGCCAGGCGTCGCTGGTGGTGACGGCGCCGTGGCGGGTGCGGTGGCGGCGGATCCACATCATCTTGGGCGCCGCGAAGTAGGGGTCGAGGGGCAGGCCGGTGAGATGCCGCAACTCCTCGGCGTACGGGGCGAGTTCCTCGCAGAGCGGGGCGGCTCTGCGGTCCTGCCAGACGACGGCGTCGGTGAGCGGCTCACCCGTGTCCCGGTCCCAGGCGAGGACCGTCTCGCCCTGGTTGGCGAGTCCGACGGCGGCGACGGGTTCGCCCGCGTCGGCGAGGGCCGCGCGACCGGCCGTGACGACGGAGCCGAGCAGCTCGGCGGGGTCGACCTCGCAGAGCCCGCCGGGCAGATGGCGGGGGCGTACGGGCGCGGAGCCGATGCCGATCACGCCGCGCTCCGGGCAGACGACGAGGGCTTTCGTGCCGGACGTGCCCTGGTCGACGGCGAGCACCGGGCGGTCGGGCTGTGCTGCGCGGTCGGCTGTGATCACCGCGGCAGCGTGCAACAGGGTTCGCGGCCCAGTCAAGAGAACCTGCCCCCTACCTCGTTCGTTCATGCCTGGACCCGTACTTGACGGATTCGATCAAGACAGTTTCCCCGGCCCGGCCAGAATCGGAACCTTCCGCTCTACACTGATCGCCGACCAACCAGGCTCTGCTGTAAGGGAGTTCGCGCGACGTTGCACGGACGGCCCGCGCCCGGTCCTGCCCGCCCTCGGGGAAGAGGGGTTGACCAGAGGATTCATGCCTATGCCGCCCGCCCGCCCGGTGTACCACCCAGCCGGGCACGACGCCGCCCTGCGCGCCGTCCTCGAGGACCTCAGGGCGGGCCGCTGGGTCTCCACCCGCACCCTGCTCGCCGAGACCGCCGACTGGGGCGTGTGGACGCAGCGCACGCAGATCCTCGCCACGGCGGCGGCCGGCTCCGACGTCCTGCTGGCGTGGCGCGCCGAGGAACCGTACAGCGTCGTCCTGACCGTGCTGCACGCGCGCGTGGCGGTCGAACGGGCCCTGCGCGCCCACCGCTCGGGCCACCAGCGCACCGTCGAACTGTGGCGCGAGGCGGCCGAGGCCTGCCGACACGCCTCACACGCCTCCCCCGAGGACCCGGTGCCGTGGATCGGGCTCCTGGCGCTCGCCCAGCTCGACGAGGGCAGGCGCTGGGAGGAGCACCGCCTCCCGGCGCCCGAGCCGATGCTCTTCGACGGCCCCTGGCAGCTCCTCGCGCAGGCCGACAAGCGGGACCCCGGCAACCGCGAGGCGTACCACCGGATGCTGCAGTTCGCCTACCAGCACCGGCCCGGCGCGTCGATGACGGCGGCCGTCAACTTCGTGCAGTGGGCGGCCTCTTCGTCACCTGCGGGCTCCGCCCTGCACCTGCTCCCGCTCTACGCGCGCGTGGAGCGCTATCGCCGCGAGGGCGGCCACGAGCGCGCCCTCGACCTGCACTGGATCTCCGAGGAGGCGACCCGGGGCGCGGTGCACGCGCTGCGCCTGTGGTTCGACCACTCCGCGCCGGGCACGCGGTCGCTGCTCGACCTGGGGCACCTCGCGCACGCGTTGTGGGGCGCGCACCAATTCCACGACGCGCTGCGGGTGTTCGACGCACTCGACCCGTACTTCACGGTCGTCCCCTGGTCGTACCGCACCGCCTCTCCCGGCTCGTCCGAGGCGGCGGCCGACCTGTTCGTCCAGGCCCGCTCCCGCTGCCGGGCCGCCGTCGGACGCAGGAGCCGCGACCGTTCCTGACCCGCACACCGCCCGATCCCCCACCTCACCCTGTCCCCCTCCGGAGGTACGCGCGTGTCCCGCCCCACCCTGTCGAAATCCGCACCGCCCCCACAGGTGCGGGACGAGGAAGCCCGGCTGAGGGAGCTCGGCTACCAGCCGGTCCTGGCCCGCCGCATGGGCGGCTTCGGCAACTTCGCGATCAGCTTCTCCGTGATCTCGATCCTGTCGGGCTGCATGACGCTGTACGGCTTCGGCCTCGGCACCGGCGGGCCCGCGGTGATGATGTGGGGCTGGGCGGGCGTCGGCCTGTTCGTGCTGTGCGTCGGGCTCGCGCTCGCCGAGGTGACGAGCGCGTACCCGACGTCGGGCGCCCTCTACTACATGGCGGACCGGCTCGGCGGGCGCCGCTGGGGCTGGTACACGGGCTGGCTGAATCTGCTCGGTCTGCTCGGCGCGATCGCGGGCATCGACTACGGCGCCGCGCTCTTCACGGGCGCGCTGCTCGACCTGCAGTTCGGCTTCCAGGCGACGCCGGGCTCGACCTTCGTGATCTTCCTGTGCATCCTGCTCCTGCACGCCCTGCTCAACCTGTTCGACGTCCGCCTGGTCAGCCTGCTCAACTCGATCAGCGTGTGGTGGCACGTGGCCGGCGTCGCGCTGATCGTCGGCGTCCTGATCATCGCCCCGGACAGCCACCGCACCCCGGGCGAGGTGTTCGGCCACTTCGTCAACGACACCGGCTGGTCCAACCCGCTGTACGTCGCGGCCATCGGCCTGCTGCTCGCCCAGTACACGTTCTCCGGCTACGACGCCTCCGCGCACCTGTCGGAGGAGACCTCCAACGCCTCGGTGTCGGCGGCGCGCGGCATCGTCCGCGCCATCTGGGCCTCCTGGATCGCCGGTTTCGTCCTCCTCGCGGGCCTGACCTTCGCCATCCAGGACTACGAGAAGACCGCCGCGGCCGACGTCCCGCCCGCCCAGATCATGATCGACGCGGTGGGTACGACCGGGGCGACGGGCCTGCTGCTCGTGGTGATCGTGGCCCAGCTCTTCTGCGGAAACGCCGAGGTGGCCGCCGCCAGCCGCATGGTGTTCGCCTTCAGCCGCGACAACGCGCTGCCCGGTTCGGCGCTGTGGCGCAAGGTCAGCCCGCGCAACCAGACCCCGGTCCCTGCGGTGTGGCTCTCCGTCGGCCTCGCCGCCCTGATCGCGGCGCCCTCCCTGTACTCGGCGACCGCGTACGGCGCCGTCACGGCCATCAACGTCATCGGCATCACGCCCGCGTACGCCATCCCGATCTTCCTGCGGCTGCGCGCGGGCGACCGGTTCACACCGGGGCCGTGGAACCTGGGCCGGTGGAGCAAGCCGATCGGCTGGGTCGCGGTGGTCTGGGTGGGCTTCGTGACGATCCTGTTCTGCCTGCCGCAGTCCGCGCCGGTGACGGCCGACTCGATGAACTACGCGGCCATCGCCCTGGCCGTCGTCCTGATCCTCGCCACCGCCTGGTGGTTCGCCGCCCGCGGCTCGTACAGCACGCCCTCGGCGTACGGCTCGGAGCGGGAGCAGGCGGAGATCTCGGAGAGCATCGTCTGAGCCGAGCTCCTCAACGTCTGAGCTGAGCTCCTCAACGTCTGAGCCGAGCTCCTCAAACGCCGGACGGGCTGATTCATCAGCCCGTCCGGCGTTCGCCCGAGTCGACGGTGCGGGACTACTCCCGGCCACTCCTTCCCACGCATCTAGCGCGGTTCCGAACTGCGGAATATATTTTCCGCTATCTCGCGCAGCAGGTGACCATCCTGTGCACCGACGGCATTCCGCGCACCCTTGGAAGGAGAGGCCTTGCACAGCCCTGCCCCGCTGCCCCACGGCTCCGCCCCGCTGGTCAGACGAGCCGCCGCCGAACTCATCGGCACCGCTTCGCTCGTGGCCGTCGTCGTGGGCTCCGGCATCCAGGCCGCCTCGCTCAGCGCCGACATCGGCGTACAGCTCCTGGCCAACTCACTGGCCTCGGCGATCGGACTCGGCCTGCTCATCGTCCTGTTCGGACCGGTCTCCGGCGGCTACCTCAACCCCGTGGTGACCCTGGCCGCCTGGTGGGCGGGGCGGCACGACGGCTCGGGCCCACGCGCCCGGGACGCCGCCGCGTACGTCGCGGCCCAGGCCGCGGGCGCGGTGGTGGGCGCGCTGCTCGCGGAGGCGATGTTCGGGCGGGCCAGGATCGCCTGGTCGACGCAGGCGCGCATCGGCGACCGCCTGCTCCTCGGCGAGGTCGTCGCCACCGCGGGCCTGGTGCTGCTGATCTACGGCCTGCCCCGCATCGGCCGCCCCCAGCTCACGCCGGTCGCGGTGGCGGCGTACATCGCGGCGGCGATCTGGTTCACCTCGTCCGGTTCCTTCGCGAACCCGGCGGCCACGATCGGCCGCGCCTTCACGGACTCCTTCACGGGCATCTCCCCCGCGTCCCTGCCGGGCTTCGTCGCAGCCCAACTGGCGGGCGGGGTCATCGGGGTGGCCCTGGGCACCCTGCTTTTCGGCCCGACCCGCACACCCTCCCACCCGGCCCTCCCGGCGGACTAGGGGCACTTTTCCCCTACCCCAACTCCCCCGCATACGGCGGCTCCGCCCCCGCCCGGGAGCAGGTGAGGGCAGCCGCCCTCGCCGCATACCCGAGCACGTCCCGCCACTGCTCCGCACCGAGTTCCGCTCCCGCATCCGCCAGCGCGCCGTGGCTGTCGAGACGGTGCAGCAGCGCCGCGTTGACCGTGTCACCCGCCCCGATCGTGTCCACGACCTCCACCGGCACACCGGGCACATCGATCCGGCCACCCGCACGCGTCAGCGCCGTAAGCCCGTCTCCGCCGCGCGTGAGCACCACCGCCGACGGCCCGAGCCCCAACCACCCCTTCGCCGCCGCGACGAGATCGTCCGACTGCGCCAGCCACACCGCGTCCTCCTCGGACAGCTTGAGCAGCGACACGTACGGCAGCCAGGCGCGGAACCGGTCCCGGTACGCGTCCGGGTCGGCGATCAGCCCGGCCCGGATGTTCGGGTCGAGTGCCGTGAACGTGCCCCGCTCCGACTCCCGCCGCAGCAAAGCCTCGTACGCGCTCGCGCCCGGCTCCAGGACGAGCGAACACGTTCCGAACGACACCGCGCGCGTGGCCTCCGGCAGCGCGGCGGGCAGGGCGAAGAGGCGGTCGGCGGCGCCCTCGACGTGGAAGCTGTAGGAGGCCGAGCCGTCGGCGGCGACATGGGCGACGGCCAGCGTCGTCGGCTCGTCACCGCGCTGCACGAGCGAGGTGTCGACCCCGTCCGCGGCGAGCCCGCCGAGCAGCGCCGTACCGAAGTGGTCGGTGGAGAGCCGCGAGCAGAACGCCACCGGTGAGCCGAGCCGACCGAGCGCGACCGCCGTGTTGTACGGGCCGCCGCCCCGCTTGGGCAGCAGCGCGGGCAGCTCGTCCTCGGCGGCGGGCCCCGCGGGGACGAGGTCGATGAGGGCTTCGCCGGCGACGACGATCATGGGCTGGCCTTTCTGGTGGCAGTACGGATGGACGGAGGCGGGACAGGAAGGGACGGGGCTCGGGCCGGGGCGTGGGCGTGTCACGCCCCGTCCGGGCCGCAGCCGCAGGACTCGCGATGGACGAAGGCGCAGGGCAACCGGACGGTGCGCGGGGCCCGTTGGGGTTCGGTGAGCCGGTCGACGAGCAGGCGCAGGGCCGTGGCGCCGATCTCGCGGCTGGGCTGGTCCACCACGGTCAGCCGGGGCTCGAACACATCCGCCCACGCGAAGTCGTCGAACCCGGCGAGCGCCATGTCATCCGGCACCCTGAGCCCCGCCGACCGCAGGGCCCGCAGCGCGCCGATCGTCATCGTGTTGTTGGCGGTGACCAGGGCGGTGGGCGGGCGGTCGAGGGCGAGCAGCTCGCCCGTGGCCCGCTCGGCCCCCTCGGCGCTCGACTCGCCGCCGACCACCAGGGCGGGGTCGTACGGCAGGCCCGCCCGGTCGAGTCCGATGCGGTGGCCTGCGATGCGTTCCGTGGTCGTGGAGAGGCCGGGCGCGCCCGCGACCAGGGCGATCCTGCGGTGTCCTGCCGCGGCGAGATGCGTGACGAGGCGGGCGACCGGCTCCTCGTTCTCGGCGCACACCTGGTCGTGGCCGTCGCCCGCGAGCCGGTCGAGGAACACCGTGGGGAGCGCGGTGCGCCGTACGTAGTCGAGGAGCGCGTCGGGCCGGGCGGACGGTGCGACGACGAGTCCGTCCACGCGCCGCTCGTGCAGCAGCTTCACGGCGCGCAGCTCGTGCTCGGGGTCGTCGTGCGGGTCGGCGATCAGCAGGCTGTAGCCGTGTTCCAGGGCGCTGGACTCGACGCCGCGCAGGATGTCCGTGAAGTACGGGTTGGCCGTCGCCGACACCGCGAGCCCGATCGAGTGCGTACGCGAGGTCACCAGGGAGCGGGCCAACGTGTTGTGCGTGTAGCCGAGTTCGTCGATCGCGGCCACGACCGCCGCGCGGGTGGCGGGCCGCACCGGCCGGGTCTCGTTGACGACATGCGACACCGTGGCCACGGACACGCCCGCGCGCCGCGCCACATCCACCATCGTCGCCACAGCTCTCCCAGCCCTTCGCCCGTCTCGATCGGGGCCCGAACCTACCTCATGGAACGCAAGACGTAAACGTTTACGCAATCGTTTTCGCCCTGCCGGTCCACCACCGCCCACCGAGCACCTCTCACTCGCCACAGCCGAGCCGCGCCGCCCCCGCCAACTCCCCGACTTAATTCAAGAGTTGAACCCACCAGGACCCCGCACACCCCTTGACGGGTCACTCCCTCACCACTTAACTCAAGCGCCAAGGAAAGTCCGGACCAACCTCTTCCGCGCACCCTTCCACCCCCCACCCCCGAGGAAGACCCATGCGCAAACACTCCGGCCCACGCGGCCGCACCCCACTGTCCATGGCGCTGGCAGGACTGGTCCTCGTGTCCGGCCTGCTCGCCGTCGGCGTAGAACAGCGCGCGGGCGCCGAACCCGCCGCAGCGGCTCCCGATCTCGGGCCGAACGTGGACGTGTTCGACCCGTCGATGCCGAAGGAGCAGATCCAGTCGCGCCTCGACGAGGTGTTCAAGGCACAGGAGACCAACCAGTTCGGCAGCGAGCGGCATGCGCTGCTGTTCAAGCCGGGCTCGTACGACGTGAAGGCGAACGTCGGGTTCTACACGCAGGTGGCCGGGCTCGGCGCGAGTCCGGACGACACGAACATCAACGGTGCGGTGCACGCGGAGGCCGACTGGTTCGACGGGAACGCCACGCAGAACTTCTGGCGGGGCGCGGAGAATCTGGCCGTGACACCGGAGGGCGGCGCCGATCGCTGGGCGGTGTCGCAGGCGGCGCCGTACCGCCGGATGCATCTGAAGGGCGATCTGCAGCTGGACGACGGCGGCTGGTCGAGCGGCGGGCTGCTCGCGGACACGAAGGTGGACGGGCAGGTGCGCTCGGGTTCGCAGCAGCAGTGGCTGTCGCGGAACACCGAGTGGAGCGGCTGGCAGGGCTCCAACTGGAACATGGTGTTCGTCGGCGCGCGGAACGCCCCGGCGGGCGAGTTCCCGAACCCGCCGTACACCAGGGTCGACAAGACGCCCGTCTCCCGTGAGAAGCCGTTCCTGCACGTGGACGAGTCGGACGCGTACCAGGTGTTCGTGCCTGCGCTGCGGAAGGAGTCGGCGGGGACGAGCTGGTCGGGCGGTGCGGCGGAGGGTGAGTCCCTGCCGATCGAGGACTTCTACGTGGTGAAGCCGGGGGCGAGCGCGGGCGACATCAACGCGGCGCTCGACGCGGGCAAGCATCTCCTGGTCACGCCCGGCGTCTACCACCTCGACGAGACCCTGAAGGTGTCGAAGCCCGGCACGGTGGTCCTCGGCCTCGGCCTGGCGACGTTCATCCCCGACGGCGGCATCACGGCGATGACGGTCGCCGACGTGGACGGGGTGAAGGTCGCGGGCGTGCTGTTCGACGCGGGCACCACCAACTCCGAGACCCTGATGGAGGTCGGCGCCGAGGGCGCGGACGCGGACCACGCGGCCGACCCCACCTCGCTGCACGACGTGTACTTCCGGGTCGGCGGCGCGGCCGCGGGCAAGGCCACGAAGAGCCTGGTCGTGCACAGCGACGACGTGATCGGCGACCACACCTGGATCTGGCGGGCCGACCACGGCGAGGGCGTCGGCTGGAACACCAACACCGTCGACACGGGCCTGGTGGTGAACGGCGACGACGTGACGATGTACGGCCTGTTCGTCGAGCACTACCAGAAGGACCAGACGATCTGGAACGGCAACGGCGGGCGCACGTACTTCTTCCAGAACGAGATGCCGTACGACCCGCCGGACCAGGCCGCCTGGATGGACGGCGGGACGCAGGGCTACGCCGCGTACCGGGTCGCCGATTCCGTCACCTCGCATCAGGCGTACGGGCTGGGCAGTTACTGCTACTTCAACGTGAACCCGGGGGTCACGGCGGAGCGGGCGATCGCGGCGCCGAACCGTCCTGACGTGCGCTTCCGCAATATGGTCACCGTGTCGCTCGGCGGCACGGGCACGATCCGGCATGTCGTCAACGACCAGGGCGGGCCGTCGAATTCGACGTCGAATGTGGCCAACCTCGTCGAGTATCCGTAACCCCGTAACCCAACTCCCTTACTGTGCCGCCACGTTGAAGCGATGCGGTGCCGCCGGTGCGGCCTGGACGAAGGAGCGGAATGACACGGGTCTTAGGAAGGCCGGGGGGCGGACGGGCTCTGCGGGGCGTGCTCGCCGCCGGCGTGGCCGCCGGGCTCGGCCTCGGGGTGGCGGCGGGCACGCAGGCGCAGGGAGCCGAGCGGGCCGCCGGCTCGTACGGCGCGACGACCGGGGTCGGGGTCCACAACGCGTACGAGAAGGGCTCGTACCCGTACTTCGCCGATGCGCTCGACTCAGGTGCGGCGATGCTCGAACTCGACGTGTGGACCAATGCGTTCGGCCCGTCCTGGCGGGTCTCGCACGACAACCCGGTGGGCAACGACAACAACTGCGAGAACGCGTCGAGCCCGGCCGAGCTGCGCACCAAGGCGCGCGACCAGGACCTCGGCGGCTGCCTGGCCGACATACGCGCCTGGCACGACGCGCACCCCGGGCACCGGCCCGTACTGATCAAGATGGAGCTGAAGGACGGCTTCCAGGGCAGGCACGGGCGCGGCCCCGCGGATCTCGACGCGCTGCTCTCGGCGAAGCTGGGCGACGCCCTGTACCGTCCGGGCGACCTGGCGGCCGGGCACGCGACCCTCGACGACGCGGTACGGGCCGACGGCTGGCCCGAACGGGACGCGCTGGCGGGGAAGTTCGTGGTCGAGCTGATCCCCGGCACGGTCGAGGAGGGCAACCCGGCGGACTCGCTGTGGACGGACCGCGAGTACGCGACGCACCTGCGGGATCTGGCGGCGGCCGGCCGGCTCGGCGAGGCGGGCGCGTTCCCCGCGGTGCACAAGGCGGAGTCCGGCGATCCGCGCGGCCGGTACGAGGACGCCTCGCTGCGGCCGTGGTTCGTCGTCTTCGACGGGGACGCGTCGGCGTACGCGAACGGCTCGATCGACACGGGCTGGTACGCGCGGAACGGCTATCTCCTGGTCATGACGGACGCGCACAACGTGCCGCCCGCGATCGACGGCGTGCACCCGCCGGAGTCCGCGGCCCGTGACCGGGTCGTCGAGCTGGCGGGGCGGCACGCGAGCGTGGTGTCGTCGGACTGGTACCCGTTGCCGCAGGTCCTTTCGATGGTGGTGGGCCGGGGCACGGCGTCGTAGGTGCATGCGCTCGCCCTGCCCCTTTTGCTGTCTCGGCAACAAGGTTTGTCAAGACGGTACGGCCAGGCGCACTCTGACCGCACCGGACGACGAGCCGAAGGAGCACAGCGATGAACACGGCGATGAACGAGGCAGCCACAACCGGCGCGACGGTGGAAGCAGAGGTGTACGACGCGGTGGTGGTCGGCGGCGGAGCCGCGGGCCTGAGCGGGGCCCTCGCGCTGAGCCGGGCGCGGCGCTCCGTCCTGGTGATCGACTCGGGGCGGCCGCGCAACGCGCCCTCCGACGGCGTGCACGTCTACCTGGGCCGGGAGGGCACCCCGCCCGCCGAGCTGATGGCCGACGGCCGCGAGGAGATCGGCCGCTACGGCGCGGAGGTGCGCACGGGCGAGGTGGTCTCCGCCGAGCGCGACGGCTCCGGTTTCCGGGTGGCCCTCGCGGACGGCACCGCCGTACGGGCCCGGCGGCTCCTCGTGACGGCGGGTCTGGTCGACGAGCTGCCACAGGTGCCGGGGGTCGCGGAGCTGTGGGGCTCGGACGTGCTGCACTGCCCGTACTGCCACGGCTGGGAGGTGCGGGACCAGCGCATCGGCGTCCTGTCGACCGGACCGCTCGCCGTGCACCAGGCGCTGCTGTGGCGGCAGTGGAGCGACGACGTGACGCTCTTCCTGCACACCGGTCCCGAGCCGGACGACGAGCAGTACGAGCAGTTGGCGGCGCGCGGCATCGCGGTCGTGGACGGGACGGTCGACGAGCTGGTGCGGGCCGATGGCCGGCTGTCCGGGGTGCGGCTCGACTCGGGCCGGGTGTTCGACGTCGCGGCCCTGGCCGTCGCGACCCGGATGAACGCCCGCGCGGACTGGCTCGCGCCGCTCGGCCTCGAACTCGCCGAGCAGGTCGTCCAGGGCACGGTCGTCGGCCGCCACATCCCGGCCGACCCGCTGGGCAAGACGGACGTACCGGGCGTGTGGGCGGCGGGCAATGTGGTCGAGGTCAGCGGCCAGGTGATGGTCGCGGCGGCCGCGGGCCTGCGGGCCGGGGCGGCGGTCAACGCCGACCTGATCGCCGAGGACACCCGGGCCGCGGTGGCGGAACGCCGCGCGGTCGCCGAGCCCGAACTCGCCCCGGCCGACGCCGTGTCCGCCCTGCCGCGTGCCTCGTACGCCCCGTTCTCCGCGAGGGACGAGCGCGAGGTCTGCGAGCGGGTCGGAAGCACCGGCCGCCACGGCCTGTGACCACCGGTCCCGCCACGCCCGCTGACAACCACCGGCCCCGCCAGGGCCGCTGACCACCACCGGCCCCGCCACGGCCGCTGACAGACCGGTCCCGCCACGACCTCTGACACGCGCCGCCGCCCGCCCGCCCTCACCAATTCTCCGCCGCCGCCTCGCACAACAGCCCCGGTGGACGCGGCACCGTACCGGCCGTGCCGCGTTCCAGGTCCTGCAGCAGATGCTGGGTGGCGAACACCGCCGACGGGCAGCCGAGCGAGACGGCCTGGGCGAGGGCGCGGTGGGCGCGGCGCCAGGCGCGGCTGCGGCGGCCGGTGAGGTGGTCGACCAGGGCGAGGCCGTACTGCCCGAGGCAGCGGATCAGCAGATCGGGCTGCGCGGCCGGGTCCCGCAGCGCGCGCCTGATGTCCCGCAGGCCCTCGGCCGGGTCGCCGCGCAACGCCCGCGTCACGCCGAGCAGCAGCAGGCTCAACGCGGCGGGCGGGCCGTAGGCGGGGGCGGCGGGCACGATGTGGGCGGCGTCCGCCAGGAAGGTCGCCGCCCGGTCGAGTTCGCCCGCGCCGAGCGCCACCATGCCCTGGACGAGGGCGACATGACCGGCCGTGGCGGCGTCCCCGGCCGGCACCGCCGCTTCCCAGGCCCGGCGGAGGAGTTCCTCGACGCCCTCTCCCCCGGTCCCGGCCGCCAGCCACGCGGCGAGGCAGAGCCCCCGCCCGTACAGCGGTCCGGTCGTGTCGGTGAGCGGAAGGAGCCGTTCGACGACCTCGCGCCCGTGCGCCGCGTGCCCGCACACCGCCCACCAGAACCACAGGTCGAGCACCAGGGCCAGGGCGATACCGGCCTGGATCTCGTCGCGCGGCGCCCGGTCGAGGGCCGCCCGGATGTTGGCGGCCTCGTCCCGTACGAGGAGTGTGGCGCGGGTGGGCTGACCGGCGCGCCACAGATCGTGCGCGTCGGTCGCGACCCTGCTGTACCAGAGCAGGTGCCGGTCGACCGCCTCCTCGGACTCGCCCGCGGCGTGCAGCCGTTCGGCGCCGAAGTCCCGGGCCGCGGCGGTCATGCGGTAGCGCGGCGGCAGCACCCCGCCCGCTTCCCGTACGGGTTCGAGGATCGCGGCAGCGGCCAGCCGGGCCAGGCAGGCCGGGACCTCCCGCGGGTCGAGGCCACCGCCCTGGCACAGGAACACCGCCGCGTCGAGCGCGAAGTCCCCCGCGGCGACGGACAGTCGGGCCCAGACGACCCGGGCCGAGCGGTCGCACAGCGCGTACTGCGCCTCCATCGCGGCCCGCAGCGAGCGCTGCCGCCGCGCCGGGAGCGACTCGTCGCGCAGCCAGCACTGGCCCGCGTCGAGCAGCCGCGCAAGGCGGGGCAGCGGAAAGCGCGCCACCTGCGCCGCCGCGAGCACGATCGCCAGCGGCAGGCCGTCGAGCCGCTCGCAGAGACCGCGTACGAGCCGACGCCCGGCGCCGTCCACCGTGAACCCGCGCCGCACGGCCCGCGCCCGCCGCAGGAACAGCTCGACGGCCGGCCCGTCCCCGCCGTCCGGCGCCGTCGCGGGCAGCCCGCCGAGCCGCACCACCTGCTCCTCGCCGAGCCCGAGCGGCTGGCGCCCGGTGACGAGGACGCGTACGCCGGGCGCGTGCTGCAGGACGCTCTGGACGAGGTGGATGCCCTCGGCGTGGACCGGGTCGATGTCGTCGAGCACCAGCAGGACCCGGCGCGACCGCAGCCGGTCCACCACGTCCCGTACGCCCGCGGGCCCGGGCCCGCCCCCGAGCGCCCGCGCGAGCGCGCTCACCACGCCACCCGGTGTCCCGCCCGAACGCCCGCCGGGGGTGTCCTGCCAGCAGGACACCCGCAGGACGCGCGCCACCGCGGCCTCGGGCGGCAGGGAGCGGCGGGCGAGGGTGGCCGCGGCGCGGGCGACGCTGCTCTTGCCGACACCGGCCGTGCCGACGACGCTGACGAGCCGGCCCGACGCGAGCAGCCCGCGCACCGTCGCCAGCTCCGTGTCCCGTCCCACCAGCGCCACGGGAGCCCGTACGCGCCCCTCACCGCCCCGGCGTCCCGCCCCACGCTGGTGCTTGCGCACGCTCCGACTCCCCGTTCACTCCCCGCACACGGCCGCCGCACAAGCGGGTCCGGCCCGAACCACCCTCCCTTGCAGAATCGTCACTGCAACGGGAACAGCGAAACCTCCAACTGCGGTGCCCCCTATGCGGTATCGAGCACTCCGCCTCTACCCCGCAGTGCGGCGACGACCAGGCACTGTGTACGAATCGGAGGCCAGGGGTGAGGACCTTGTGAGCGGCGCCCCGTCGAGAGCCGACGCGAGCGGAGACTCACCGATGTGAGCTGAGATTCACTTGCCCGATACATGCATGCGGTGGCACGCGGCGGGTATCCGCGTTCCAGGTGAGAGGTGCCTGGGGAGTACGGGGTCCGTACCCGAGGCGCGCCGCACCGGCCCGTCGCTTCATCAGCGCGGGCCGCAGGACTGAACAAGCACCACAGGAGAGGGCCGCGATCATGCCGACCGGCTGCAGCACTTACGCGGGTGCGGCTTTCGAGGGCCGTACGGACAGCGCCGTGCACGCCAGGGATCTGGTGTCGGAGTTCGTCGCCCGGCTGCGTGCGAGCGCCGCGTTCACGGTGCCGGCGGAGGCGCTCGGTGCGGCGCTCCTCGTGGTCACGGAACTGGTGACGAACGTCGTGAAGCACGCGTCGGGCCCGTGTGTCCTGGAGCTCGAACTGACCGCGGACGCCCTGCACATCAGCGTCTGGGACACGGAACCGGCCCTGCCGGTGATGGCGGCGCCGGACGCGCTGCGCCCTTCCCGGCACGGCCTGGAGATCGTGCACGCGCTGAGCCGGGCCGTGACGGTGGAGCAGCGGGCGGGCGGCAAGCGCATCTGCGCGAGTGTGCCGCTGGGGTGAGCGGGGCTCGCCGTCCGGACGGAGCGGGGCTCTCACCGTTCCGGACAGAGTGGTGCTCTCACCGCTCCGGACAGAGCAGTGCTCGCGCTCTTCGCCGCGCTGGTGCGGACCGGCGGGGGTGGGCCGGTCGTGGAGGCGCGTGGTGGAGGGGTGTTGCGGCCAGGGCCGGGTGACGGCTCATCTGGACGCTGCGAGCGAGGCAGGATTCGAGCCGTGTACGCGGATGGTGCGCCCGCCCAGTGAGGGCGAGGGCATACCGCAGGCCCAGCTGCTCGCCCGCAGACGGTATTCGGCCACTGGGCAGTGCGCCGCCCAGGACCGACCGTAGGCGGGGCTAGGCCGCGGTCACTTCGAGGGTGCTGAAGTCGAGCACGCGGTCGGCTTCGCGCAGGGTCTCCTCGGCGGCCTGGCGCGCCGCAGCGGGAACGTCTCCCCTCTCTTCCACCAGGTCGGCGTAGATCGGAGCTTCGGCACTGTCAGCGGGGCTCACCGTGAAGCCTCTTTCCCTCGGGGACATGTTTCGTACTGCCTGGCGACAGCGAGGAGTGAGTCTACGAGCTCGTTTCCCCGCTTTGCAGGGGGGTCGATAAAACTCCTCGTCACCAAATGGTCACGGGCGGGGACGGAAACATGACCCCATTCCGGGACAGGACATCCCTCAACGCACCCGATCATGGCCGGAATACGCCGTTCCCCATGACGCAGATCACTCCGCCCGCCCGGCCCAGCACCCCGTCCTTGCGGCGTACGCCACACTCCACACGTCTCGTGCGGTACATCACATGCCGGGCGGAGGCGGACGCTCCGGGGCGGGCCGCCCGCTCCGCCCCTGCCCCTTCACTTGTTCACGTACGCCCAATCACTTGTTCACGTATGCCCGACCTCCGGTAGCTGCGGATTCGCCGCCGCTCCCTCCGTACTGAGGAGTACGACGACCGAGTCCCGGTCGAGGCCGAGCAGGGTGCGGCGGTCCTGCGCGCCCGGGCCGGTCAGGGCCGCGCGGATCCCGGCCAGCGGGGCCGCGCCGCACGGGCCGCAGGAGACGCCGAGCGCGGCGAGGGTGGCCGCCGCGCGGGCGCTGTCGGCGTCCGTGACGGCGATCGCGGCATCGAGGCCGCCGCGCAGGACGGGCCACGCGAGGCTGGACGGCGTACCGCAGTTCAGTCCGGCCATCGTCGTCTCGCCGGTGGTGACGGTGCGGAGCTCGTCGTGCGCGAGGCTCTCCAGGACGCAGGCCGCGGAGTCCGGTTCGACGGAGAGGAGCGCCGGAGGCGGCCCGGACGGGCGGCTGCGGTAATGCGTGACCACGGCCTGCGCCAGCGATCCCACGCCCACCGGTACGGCGACGAGCCCGGGCAACCCGGCTTCCGCAGTGGCGAGTTGGGCGTCGATCTCGGCGCAGAGCGTGGCGTACCCCTCGACGATCCACGCGGGCACCTGCTCGTACCCCGGCCACGCGCTGTCCTGGATCAGGATCGCGTCCGGCGCGGCGGCGGCTTCGGCAGCGCGGCGCACGGCGTCGTCGTACGGGCCCCGGACCCGGGTCACGTCGGCCTGTTCGGCGGCGATGGCGCGTACGGCGTCGGGGTGGACGCCCTGCGGCACGAACACGTGGGCCCGCTCACCGAGCAGTCGGGCCGTACGGGCCACGGCGCGGCCGTGATTGCCGTCGGTGGCACACACCAACGTGACCGCGCCCGCCGCCCGCCCCTCAAGGGCACGGTGCACGGCCCAGGTCGCGCCGAGCGCCTTGAACGCGGGCAGCCCGAGGCGTGCGGACTCGTCCTTGACGAAGACGCGGCTCAGGTCCAACTCATCGGCCAGGGATGGGAGTTCGACCAGGGGCGTCGGGCCGTAGCCGGGCAGCGCCGCGTGGAAGGCGCGGGCCTCGGCGGGTGCGGGGGCGCAGGTCCATGAGCGGGCGGCGGCGTGCGACCACCACATCGGCGTACGGGAGGCGGAGGACATCGTTTCTGCGGAGTCGGCTGACACGGGAGCAAGCGTGCGCAGACGAGCGTCCGCCGGTCCAGCACCGGTTCCGTGCGGCCTTCGCCCCGCGTCGGGTCTCCACCTGGGCCCGGCGGCGGATTTCAGACGCGGCAGCGGACGTCCGCACCTAGGCTCTGCCCGCGAGGGCGAGCAGCCCACCTGCCGGGAGGGCGAACAGCCGCGTAGACCAGTGGAGTTCGGGAATCGGGGAGATCGACCGCCTCCGCTCACTCGGCGCCACGTGCACCGACGCCGACGCAGCTGGGCCCTGGGCCCAGCTCCTCGACCCGGACCGCAACGAGTTCTCCCTACGCAGAACCCCGTAGCGTGCCGCCACCGTCGCGCCGCGTACCCTCCCTCTCGCGACCGTGTGCCCGCCCGTACAGCACCCACGTACGATGACCGCACAAGCCGTCGCTCAAGGCAGGCGGCCGACCGGGACCGGGAGGGGCTGCCCGTGATCATCTTCGGCACGAAGAGCTATCTGTACCAGCTGGCCATCGTCACGCTGGTGTGCGGCAACTGCGGCAATCCCGCCGCCCATTCACTGCGTAAGAAGGTCACGAAGTTCTCGCTGTTCTTCGTGCCGCTGTTCCCGATCGCCACGTCGTACCAGACGCAGTGCACGTTCTGCGGGACCGAGCACAAGGTGCCGAAGGACCAGGCGGACGGCCTGCTCGCGCACGGCTCCGGCAGCCAGGGCGGCCAGGGCATCCAGGGCGCGCCCGGCCAGCCGCAGTCCGGCGGCCCGTCGCAGGGCAACAATCCGTACGCGTGAGAGCCTGCCGTGGCCCTCGGGCATGAGCACCGGCCGCGTATGAGCGGGACCAACTCCCCCTGCGCGTAAGGGATCCCCCGGGCACACCCCCTCCGCGTACAACTTCACGACTTGGTATGGACATGGCCGAGGCGGCTCTTCTAAGCTCCGCCTCGGCCAGTTCTGAGAGCGCTCTCACCCCACCCTGTTCCACCCCGTCTCCGGGAACGACGAAAGGGTCCTCATCGTGAGACGCAAGACAAGACGCGAGACGAGACGCGAGACCGGGCGCGAGACCAGACGTACGACCACTACCCGGATCGCCCTCTCCTCCTTACTCCTCGCCGGCACCTGCACAGCCGCCCTCCTCGCCCCCTCCGCCGCCGCCGCTCCCCCGCCCGGGCCCGCGCCCGAAGCCGCCTCCGGCTCACTCCTCGAAGCCCTCCGGCGCGACCTCGACCTGACGCCCGCCGAGGCCCGTACCCGGCTCGGCGCCGAACGCGAAGCCACCCGGACCGAGCGCGCCGCGCGCAAGGCGGCCGGGGCGGCCTACGGCGGGTCCTGGTTCACGCCGTCCAGGAGCGGCGCCGACGGGCGGCTGACCGTCGCCCTCACCGGCAAGGACAAGGCCGACGCGGTACGGGCGACCGGCGCCGCCGTCCGGATCGTCGAGCGCAGCGCCGCCCGGCTCGACGCCGCCAAGGCCCGTGTGGACCGGCTGAACGCACCGAGCGGCGTGGCGAGTTGGCATGTGGCCCCGCAGGAGAACCGGCTCGTCGTGAGCGTGGTCGAAGGGCAGCAGGGCGACAACGATGTCAGGTCCTTCCTGAAGCGTGCCCGCTCCACCGCCGCCGTTCCCGTACGCGTCGCTGCGGTCGCCGAGGCTCCGGCCACGTTCGCGGCCGGGACCGTGGGCGGCGACCCGTACTACACCGGCAACGTCCGCTGCTCGATCGGCTTCTCCGTGCACGGCGGGTTCGTGACCGCCGGGCACTGCGGGCCGACGGGGGCGGGTGTGCGCGGCTGGGACGGCAGTGACATCGGCAGTTTCCAGGGCTCGTCGTTCCCGGGCGACGACTACGCGTACGTCAGTGTCGGCAACGGCTGGTGGACGGTGCCCGTGGTCCTGGGCTGGGGCACGGTCCCGGACCAGCTGGTGCGCGGTTCGGCCGAGGCGCCGGTCGGGGCGTCGATCTGCCGTTCCGGTTCCACGACGCACTGGCACTGCGGCACGCTCCTCGCCAAGAACGAGACGGTGAACTACAGCCAGGGCGCCGTGCACCAGATGACCAAGACGAGCGTGTGCGCCGAACCGGGCGACTCCGGCGGCTCGTTCATCAGCGGCGACCAGGCGCAGGGCGTGACCTCGGGCGGCTGGGGCAACTGCTCCGGCGGCGGCGAGACCTGGTTCCAGCCGGTGAACGAGATACTCGGGCGGTACGGGCTGACGCTGCACACCGCCTGAGTCGTCCCGGCGTGCGCCACCCGGACGGGCGAGCTGTCCGGGTGACGCACCCGAGTGGCTCCGTGCGTCGTGCGGTCGCGCGGGGACATCGTCGTCGCGGGGGTCCGTCATGGGCGGGCTCCCGTGCCGATGTCGTCCATGCAGAGAGGCCTGGTGTTCGCGTGGCCATCCATCCCCCGTCCCCATCCCCGCAGCCCGCGTCCGAGGAGGGCGCCCCGCACGCACAGGCGGCGCCACGGCAGACCGGGCGCGGACTCACGGTGGTGAAGTGGCTGACGACCACGGACCACAAGGCCATCGGAACGCTCTACATGGTCACGTCGTTCGCGTTCTTCATGTTCGGAGGTCTGCTCGCGCTCGCGATGCGTGCGGAACTGGCGCGTCCGGGCACGCACTTGATCTCCAACGAGCAGTTCAACCAGGCGTTCACGATGCACGGCCTGATCATGCTGCTGATGTTCGCGACACCGCTCTTCGCCGGGTTCGCGAACTGGATCATGCCGTTGCAGATCGGCTCGCCGGACGTGGCCTTTCCGCGGCTGAACATGTTCGCGTACTGGCTGTATCTCTTCGGCTCGCTGATCGCCGTGGGCTCTTTTCTGACGCCGGACGGGGCGCCGAGTTTCGGCTGGTTCATGTACACGCCGCTCTCGGGCGAGGTTCGCTCGCCCGATATCGGCGCGGACATGGTGCTCATGGGCCTGGCGTTCTCCGGATTCGGCACGATTCTCGGCTCGGTCAATTTCATCACCACGATCATCTGCATGCGGGCACCGGGAATGACGATGTTCCGCATGCCGATCTTCTGCTGGAACGTCCTGCTCACGGCCGTTCTCGTGATCATGGTGTTCCCGGTCCTGGCCGCGGCGCTCTTCGCTCTGGAGGCGGACCGGAAGTTCGGGGCGCACATCTTCGACCCGGCGAACGGGGGTGCGCTGTTGTGGCAGCACCTGTTCTGGTTCTTCGGGCACCCGGAGGTCTACATCATCGCGCTGCCGTTCTTCGGGATCATCTCCGAGGTCATTCCGGTCTTCGCGCGGAAGCCGATGTTCGGCTACGTGGGTCTGATCGGCGCGACCATCGCCATCGCCGGGCTCTCGGCCACGGTCTGGGCGCACCACATGTACGCGACGGGCGGGGTGCTGCTGCCGTTCTTCTCGTTCATGACGATGCTCATCGCCGTACCGACCGGGGTGAAGTTCTTCAACTGGATCGGCACGATGTGGAGTGGAAGCCTCTCCTTCGAGACGCCGATGCTGTGGACGACGGGCTTTCTCGTCACGTTCCTGTTCGGCGGCCTGACCGGCATCGTCCTGGCCTCGCCGCCGATGGACTTCCATGTCTCCGACTCGTACTTCGTGGTGGCGCACTTCCATTACGTGGTGTTCGGCACCGTGGTATTCGCGATGTTCGCCGGATTCCATTTCTGGTGGCCCAAGTTCACCGGGAAAATGCTGGACGAACAGCTCGGGAAGGTCTGCTTCTGGACGCTGTTCGTCGGATTCCACGGCACCTTCCTGGTGCAGCACTGGCTGGGCGCGGAGGGCATGCCGCGGCGGTACGCGGACTATCTCGCGGCCGATGGATTCACCGCCCTCAACACGGTCTCGTCGATGAGCGCGTTCCTGCTCGGCCTCTCGGTTCTGCCGTTCCTCTACAACGTCTGGAAGACGACGAAATACGGTGAGCCGGTCGGCATGGCCGACCCGTGGGGGTACGGGCGTTCGCTCGAGTGGGCCACCTCCTGCCCGCCGCCCCGGCACAATTTCGAGGCGCTGCCGCGCATTCGGTCCGAGTCCCCGGCGTTCGATCTGCACCATCCGGAGATCATCGCGATCGAGCACGCCGACCAGGAGCGCCTGCGGGCCGGGGGCGGGAGCGGCCACTGACAGGAGACAGTCGCCGGAGGGAAGTTGCGCGGGGGCTCCGTGGTGCGCCGGAGCCCCCGCCGCGTATGCCGAGCCAGCCGCGTCCGGCATACGCGCATCCGGCCCGGGACCGCCGTGGGGCCGCGGCGCGCACCACCCCGTCCACGCCGCGACGTCCGGCACCCCGGTCATCGGATAGGAATGCAGTTTCACAGAATCGCCATAAGCGCGGGATGCGCCCCATTGCCCCACATGGGTGACGGAACCAAGGCCTCCGCTGCGGGAGTTCTTCGCCCTGCGTAATCGGCGCTGGTCAACTCGGCTTTCGAGACGGGGCAATTCGCGGGCCCGATTCGAACACTTCGGGCAAAGATCAGACGATCGAGCGGCCGTCGACCCGTACCCCACAGCCGTTACGGTGGCGCCATGCCCGAACTCCAGCGCCTGCGCCCCGAACACGCCCCCGCTCTGCTCGACTTCGAGCGGGAGAACCGTGCCTACTTCGCGCAGTGGGTTCCGGACCGGGGCGACGCGTACTTCACGGAGTTCGCCGACCTCCATCAGGCCCGGCTCGCCGAACAGGCCGCCGGCGCCTGCCACTTCCACGTCGTGGTCGACGAGGACGGCTCGGTGCTCGGCCGGATCAACCTCGTCGACGTGGAGGACGGCACGGCCCACCTCGGCTACCGCATCGCCGAACGCGCGGCCGGCCGCGGCCTGGCCACCACCGCCGTGCACAGGATCCTCCGGCTCGCCGCCGACTCGTACGGCCTGCACCTGTTGTTCGCGGAGACCACCCGGGTGAACGCGGGCTCACGCGCGGTCCTCACGCGTACGGGCTTCCGCTGCGTCGGCGAGACGACCCTCAGCGTCGGCGAGTCGCCCTTCAGCGAGGAACCGGCACTCCGCTTCAGCCGGTCCCTCACCTGATTCGTGCGCTCCCGCGCGTAATTCGGTGGCAGTCCCCGCGCGCGAGCGCATAGCGTGCGCCGGTCTGCCCTCGCACCGGCGGACGGAGATCCGCGTACGCACACCAGGAACGGACGACGGCAGTGGCAGCGCAGCAGGGCTGGGTGGACGAGGGGTTCGGCGCCGTGGCCGACGCCTTCGCCGGGAACTTCGACGACTTCCCCGAACTGGGCGCCGCCACCACGGTGTTCGTGGGCGGCCGCAAGGTCGTGGAGCTGTGGGGCGGGGTGGCCGACGAGCGCAGCGGGCGGCCCTGGCAGCAGGACACGGTCGTGCCGGTGTTCTCCTGCGCGAAGGGCCTGGTGGCCGTCTCCGTACACCTCCTCGCGCAGCAGGGACTGCTCGATCCGGACGCGCCGGTGGCCCGCTACTGGCCGGAGTTCGCGCGCAACGGCAAGGAGTCCGTGACCTGCCGCATGGTCCTCGGGCACCGGGCGGGTGTGCCGGCGCTCGACGCGTCGCTGTCGTTCGACGAGATCGCCGCGTGGACGCCCGTGGTCCAGGCCATCGAAGAGCAGAAGCCGTTGTGGGAGCCGGGTTCGGCGTACGAGTACCACGGGCAGGTGCTCGGTTTCCTGCTCGGTGAGGTGGTGCGGCGGATCACCGGGTACACGCCGGGCGCCCACTTCCGCCGGACCGTCGCCGAGCCGTTGGGGCTGCGCGCGTGGATCGGCGCGTCCGAGGCCGAACTGGCCGGGCGGGCCCGCCTTGTGGAGGCGGAGGGGCGGCCCGCGATGCCGGGGCCCGAGCATCTGCTGACGCGCATCGTGACGATGAACGGCGCGCTCGCCTTCCCCGGCCTGGACCAGCCGCACGGCTGGAACGACCCGGCGCTGCTCGCCATGGAGTTGCCGGGTTCCGGGGCGCTGGCCTCGGCGAGCGGCCTGGCGGGGCTCTACGCGGCCGCCGCGACCGGCATCGACGGCGCGCCGCGGCTGCTGTCCGAGTCGACGGTGACCGATGCGGTACGGGAGGTGTCGTCCGGGCCTTCGTGGCTGGGGCTCGACATGGGGGTGCGCTGGGGCTCGGGCTTCCTGCTCGACTCTCCGTCGTTCCGCCCGCTGCTCGGGGCGCGCAGCTTCGGCAATGACGGTGCGGGAGGTCAATTCGCCTTCGGGGACGACGAGTTCGGCGTGGGCTTCGCGTACGTGGCGAATCGCATGGTGGGCCATGGGGACGACCGGGCGAACCGGTTGATCTCGGCGCTGCGGTCTTGTGTGGGGGCGGCGTGAGGGCGGGGTTGCGCGATCGCGGTCTCCCCTCCCCGCCCCTTCCCTGAAGTCCTCCGCGGCCAGCGCTCCGGGGGGCTGCGCCCGATCTGCCAGCGGGCCCGAGATGCGCTCCGGAAGCACCGAAGTATGACCCACGTCACACACCCTGCTGTCACAGAACAGATGGTCCCGGCGTCCTATGTGCGTACGGCGCGGCGCACCGAGCCCGCGCCAAGGCCGGGAGGACGTACGCCATGGAACCCCGTTTCAACCTGATGACGAGCAGCCCGACCGCCGCGAAGGTCGCCAAGCGGTTCTTCAACGCCGCACTGCCGCTGGAGCAGTCGACGCTGCCGAAGGCGGTGCGGGAGCTGGTCGAGCTGCGGGTCGGGCAGCTCAACGGCTGCGGCTTCTGCGTCGACGCGCACAACAAAGAGGCCGCGGCGGCCGGTGAGAGCGCGCTGCGGCTCGGCCTGGTCGCCGTCTGGCGGCACACCACGGTGTTCACGGAACCGGAGCGGGCCGCGCTCGCGCTCGCCGAGGAGGGCACGCTGCTCGACGGCCGGGGCGTGACCGACGAGACCTGGGCGGCGGCGCGGAAGCACTTCGACGACGACCAGATCGGCGCCCTCGTCTGCGTGATCGCCGTGATCAACGCGGCCACGCGGCTGAACGTGATCGTGAACAACCCTGGAGGGTCGTACGAGCCGGGCATGTTCGCAGCGCTGGCCGACTGAGCGCCAACACCTCAGGTCATGATCGCGCCGAGCGCCACGAAGGCGCAGATCAGCACGGACAGGATGGCCAGGAGCGGCCGGACGAACCGCAGGTGGGCAGCACCACCGACGGGCCTGCTCATCCAGCCGTGTCCCTACGGAAGTCCGTCGCGTACTCCCGTACGAACGCGCACATCGCGAGGACCGTGTTGCGCAGTTCGGAGAACAGGACGCGCTCGTTGGGGGCGTGCAGGTTGCACATGCTGTCCTGCGCGCCGAAGAGCAGCACCTCGGCGTCGGGCGCGGCCTGGGCGAGCCCGTTGACCAGCGGGATGGAGCCGCCGCTCGCGACGTACGCGGCGTCCTCGCCCCAGGCCTCCTGGAGGGCGGTGCGGGCGGCGCGGTAGGCGGGTCCTTCGGTGGCGGCCTCGTAACCGGGCCCGGTGTCGCCGGGGGTGACGGTCAGGGGCACGCCGAAGGGGCGCAGCGAGCGCAGGTGGTCGACGAGCCGGGCCTGTGCCTCGGTCGGGTCCTGCCGGGGGTGGAAGCGCAGGTTGAGCTTGGCGCGGGCGTACGGCACGACGGCGGAGGCGGCGCCCTCGACGGTCGGCGCGTCCAGGCCGATGACGGTGATGGCGGGCCCGCTCCAGAGCCGCTCGCCGAGTTCGCCGGAGCCGAGCAGCGGCAGGTCGTCGTGGACTCCGGCGAGGGTGCGGAACTCGTCCTCGGTGTAGCCGGTGCCGGGCCAGGATTCGCGGCGCAGGCCCTCCACGGCAACGTCTCCGTGCACGTCGTGCAGGGTGGCGAGGGCCTTGATGAGGACGAGCAGGGCGTCGGGTGCGGCACCGCCGAACCCGCCGCTGTGGCGCGGCTCTTCGAGGGTGCGGACCTCGACGACGACCTCGCTCGCTCCGCGCAGTCCGGTGGTCAGGGTGGGCGTTCCGGGGCGGAGGTTGCCGAGGTCGGCGATGACCATGGCGTCGCAGGCGAACCGCTCGGGCCTGGTCTGCGGATACGTGTCGAAGGCGCTGCCGTACTCCTCCTGGCCCTCGAACACGATCTTGACGCCGACCGGGGGCCTGCCGCCGTACGCCCGCAGCATGCCGAGGTGGGCGATGACGTTGGACTTGTCGTCGGCGATGCCGCGCGCCCGCAGTCCGCCGTCGACGCGGGTCGGCTCGAAGGGCGGGGAGAGCCACAGGGACTCGTCGCCGGGCGGCTGGACGTCGTAGTGGCTGTAGAGCAGCACGGTGGGCGCGGCCGGGTCGGGGGGCGGGATCTCGGCGAACACGACGGGCGCGGTGTCGGGCAGGTCGATGCGGTCGACGTTCTGGACGCCCGCCTCGCGCAGCAGCCGGACGAGCAGGTCGTGGGCCTCGTGGACGGGCCCTGAGGGGAAGCCGGGGAAGGCCACGGACGGGATGGCGGCGAGCTCCTCGAGGTCGGAGCGGAGGCCGTCCATCAGGGCGTCGACGGTGGCGGGGAGGTCGTGGGCGTCGTCCTGCATTCCGGCACACCTCTCGTCGCATGGCGGTACGGGGTGAGCATCGCGGAGTGGTGCACCTGGCGCATCCGGGGCCGGGCGGGTTGTGTATCCCCTCCCCGCCCCTTCCCGAAAGACCTGCGGTCGGCCTCGGGGCTCCGCCCCGGACCCCGCTCCTCAATCGCCGGAGGGGCTGAATTTGGCCCGCATATTTCGGGAAGGGGCGGGGAGGGGAAAAGATCACACGGCCGTACGGGTGACCTCACCCCGGCTTGCGGGCCACCACCAACCGGCACCGCGGACTCCCGTCCGCCCTGCGGCCGAACTCCTCCAGAGCGTGCAGCTCGACCACGAACCCCGCACGCTCCAGATCCGCCCGGACCGCGCCCAGCGGCCACGTGCGGTAGTACATGACGAACGGCGGCCGCCACACCCGGTTCCGCACCCGCATCGCCACGTCGAAGCCGAGCAGCGTCCAGTGCATCGGGGTGCCGATTCGGGGCGGGGCGGCGACCGGAAAGGCGAAGACGCCGCCTGGCCGGAGCACCCGGTGCACCTCGGCGAACAGTCCGGGCCGCTCGGCCGGCAGGAAGTGGCCGAACGCACCGAAGCTGACCGCCAGGTCGAAGGCGGCGCCGAACGGCAGTGCGCGGGCGTCGCCCCGTACGCGATGCACGGCGGGCGGGCCGGGCTCGTCCCCCCGGATCCGATCGAGCATGCCGGCGCTGAAGTCGACGCCCGTGACTCGACGACGGCAGACCGCGCGCAGGACGTCGAGCCCGGCGCCGGTGCCGCAGCACACGTCGAGGCCGGAGTCGAAGGGGCCGAGGCGGGTGAGCGCGGACTCGGTGGCTTCGAGGAAGCGGTCCGGGGTGCGGAACGGGGTGTGGTCGAACTTGGGGGCGAGGAGGTCGTAGCCCCGCTCCACGGAGGTCAGCGCCTGTTCGGCCAGTTCGCGCAGGGTCGGCCCCTTGGAGGTGAACATTCCGCCACCCTAGCCGCCGGCCCTCGTTATTGACTCTGTGTCAATTTTGCCGACCCGTTACTTCCCCGCTACGCCTACCCGCCCGTAACTTGGCTGGCGCACGACGCTCCTCCCCCACCAGCCGCAAGGGAGTCCGTTCGATGCCACCCAGTTCCCGTTTCCGGCGCGCGCTGCGCCCCCTCACCGCCCTGCTCCTGGCCGCCGCCGCACTGACGCCGGTCACCGCCGCCCAGGCCGAACCCACCGCACCAGCCGCCGCGCCGAGCAGCGGCTGGAACGACTACGACTGCCGGCCGTCCGCCGCGCACCCCCGTCCGATCGTGCTCGTGCACGGCACGTTCGGGAACTCCGTCGACAACTGGCTGGGCCTCGCCCCGTATCTGGTGAAGCGCGGCTACTGCGTCTTCTCCCTGGACTACGGGCAGTTGCCGAACGTCCCGCTGTTCCACGGCCTCGGCCCGGTCGAGAAGTCCGCCGAGCAGTTGGACGCGTACGTCGACAAGGTGCTCGCCGCGACCGGCGCCCGCGAGGCCGACCTCGTGGGGCACTCACAGGGCGGGATGATGCCGCGCCACTACCTGAAGTTCCTCGGCGGCGCCGACGAGGTGAACGCGCTCGTCGGCATCGCGCCCAGCAACCACGGCACGACCATGAGCGGCCTCACCAAGCTGCTCGACGTGTTCCCCGGCGCCCGCGAGTTCGTGGACGAGAACACCCCCGCCCTCACCGACCAGATCGCCGGATCGCCGTTCCTGACGAAGCTGAACGAGGGCGGCGACACGGTGCCCGGCGTCACGTACACGGTCATCGCGACCAAGTACGACCAGGTCGTCACGCCGTACGCCTCGCAGTTCCTCGACGGGCCCGGCGTCACCAACGTGCTGATCCAGGACAAGTGCGCGGCGGACCTCTCCGAGCACGTGGCGATCGGCCTGACCGACCGGCTCGCGTTCCACGAGGTGGCCAACGCACTCGACCCGGAGCACGCGAAGCCCACCACCTGCCTGTCGGCGGTGAGTTGAGCCGTAGACGGAGGCCGGCCGCGCCCGACGGTGAGTCCGTCAGGCGCGGCCGGTGTCGATGACGCGGCGCTCCTCGGGTTCCTCGCGCGGGTACGTATCCGAGTGCGCGGCGATCAGCGGTGGGTCCCGGTCAGGCGCTGGATCTCGTCCACCGCTTCCTTCAGGCCGACGCCGGTGATCTTCCGGTACTCCTTGATCGCCTTCATCCGCTCGCCCTGCTCCAGGAGCAGGTGGACCGGGGCGAGGTTCGGCATCAGGCCGCCCGCGTCCACGCCCAGGTGCTCGATGATCAGGTCCAGCTTCCGTTCGACGCGGGCGGTCCTGCTCTCCACTCGCCTGATCTTGCTCTCGATGGCGCTGCAGGCGAAGAGGACGACGACAGCGATCATGGAAACCAGGGCTATGTACATGGGAGTTGATCCTACGGTCCGGTCACAGCCCCACGTTGTCGTTGACCGACCCCAGGCCGGTGCCGGAGAGGCGCCGATGCAGCGCCACCGCCTGGTCCTCGGTGAGCGAGGCGACATGGTCGGCCGCCGCCCGCAGCACATCGCCGTGCTCGGCCAGTTCATCGGCCCGCTCCGGCGGGAGCAGCTCGGGCGACTCGTGGGTCCAGCGCAGCAGTTCGCCGACGATGCGCCGCTTGCCGTGCTGCTGGGTGGCGAGGGCGGGCCGGTCGATGACGTACGCCCACACCAGTTCCTTGAGCAGATCGCAGGCGGCGCGCCGCTCGGCCGGGATGACGAGCCGGGCACCGTAGCGGATGGGCGCACTGCCGCCGATGTCCAGGGTGATGCCGCGGGTGAAGTAGTCGATGAGGTCGGAGGTGCGGCGGTTGACGGCGACGGCGTCGTCGTGGCTGCCGCTGTACGGCGCGGGTACGGTCAGCCGCTTGCCGATCTCCGTGAGGAGCCCCTGGGCCGCGTCACGGTCGAAGGGCTCACCGGCACGGGACCTCTTGCCCTGCACGTAGTCGAGGAAGCGCCGCACCTCGCGCTCGGTGTCGCCGCCCGCGGCGCCGGGCGGCGGGAAGAGGGAGGCGAGCGGGATGTGTCCGGTGCGGTAGAAGTCCTCGACGTCGTGGCAGGCGTACGTGACGTCGTCGGCCCAGTCCATCAGCTGTTCCTCGACGGGCACGTCGGTGTCGGCGCGCCCGTTCCGCACCCAGGCGAAGGCGGCCAGGTCGGCGTCGTACACGCCCCACTTGACGTGGCGGGCCGGGTTCTCGGCGAGCGGGGCGCGCTCCCACGGGTACTTGGTCGCGGCGTCGAGGCAGGCGCGGGTGAGGTGGAGTCCGCGGTGGCCGGGGTACTTGTGCGCGGCGAGGTAGGTGACCACGCGGAAGGTCTGCGCGTTGCCCTCGAAGCTGTCCAACTGGCTGTCCCGGCCGCGTAGTTCGTCCATCGTGGCGCGCATCGCGGTCTCGCCCGCGTGGCCGAACGGCGGGTGCCCGATGTCGTGCGCCATGCAGGCCGCCTCGACGAGCGCCGGGTTCGGGCCGCCGTACCGCCGTTGCAGCCGCTCGGCCATGCGGCGGCCGAGCTGGGCCACCTTCATGGAGTGGGTGAGGCGGGTGTGGTACGCGCCGAGCTCACCGCTCGCGACGACCTGGCTCTTGCCCGCGAGGGCCCGCCACTGCGTGGAGTAGAGGATGCGGTCCACGTCGTGCTCGAAGCCGGACCGCTGCCCGTCGTCGGACACCCGGCGCCGCAGGGAGTGCTGTTCGAGGTCGTCATCGCTGTACTGGGCGGGTCGCATGGCCGGATGGTACGCGGGCCCGCGCCGCTCAGCCTTCCGGAATTGCGGCGAGGAAGTCCCGTACGAGGGTGTTGTGGAGCTCGGGGCGTTCCAGGTTGGGGTAGTGCGCGGCGGCAGGTGTCGGTGACGGGGATCCGCGGATCGGGCTCGTCGGCGGTGTGCTTGGCGAGGGTGCGGGCGGTCATCTCCCCTAGCAGTGCGCGGACTTGGGCGTCCCTGTCGTCGAAGGAACGCTTCGGCCCGGGCGCCATACGCGTGAACGCCTCGACCCAGGCGGCTTACGGCCAACGCCCGTACGAGTCCGGGGTGTTCGAGTGCGACGTCGACCGCGGTGCCGCCACCCATGGAGACGGGACGGCACCCGACCCGGCGCACCGGCGCTCATCGACCACGTCGATGTGAACGGAGCGCCGGGGCCCGGGAGAGCGCCCCGTCAGGCGCCGCACACCGAGGCGCCGTTGTGCCGGTCGCCCGCGCCCTGCTCGACCAGGACACCTTGCAGGGCGGGCACGGGCCACGCGGACTGCGCTCCGGGGTCGCCGCCCGGCTCCGCGAGGCCGACGTCCGCCGTCCGGTGCCACCACTCCGTACCGCCGTCCTCGATGCAGCGCAGCAGGATGCCCTCGCGCAGGCCCCAGGGGCAGATCGTCAGCTCGTCGATGCCGGTCAGCTTCATCACGGTGTGCGCGACGACCGCGCCCGCGAGGGACTGCCGGGCCCGCGCCGCCGAGATGCCCGGCAGCTCGGCCCGCTCCGCGCTCGTGCGCCGCGCCAACTCGTCCAGGGCCACGCGCAGATCCGCGCGCGCGAGCCGACGCGGCGTGAACGGCCCGAACCGTCCCGGCGCCGCCCCGCACAGCCGCCCCAGCTGCTGGAACGTACGCGAGGTCGCCGCCGCCGTCCGGGGCGCCTCCCAGCGGACCCGCGCGGAGGCGTCCCGCATCTGGTGGCGTACGTGGCGGCGCAGCGCCTTGATGCGGCGGGGCGCGGGCGGGTCCTGGGCGCCGAAGAACTCGCGGGTGAGGCGGCCCGCGCCGAGCGGCAGGGACAGTGCGAAGTCCGGCAACTTCGAGCGTCCGAAGGCCACTTCGAGGGAGCCGCCGCCGATGTCCAGCATGGCGAGGGGCCCGGCGCGCCAGCCCATCCAGCGGCGTGCCGCGAGGAAGGTCAGCTCGGCCTCCACCTCGCCGGGCAGCACGTTCAGGTGGAGTCCGGTGCGGGCGGCGACCTTGCGGAGGACGTCCGTGCGGTTGGGGGCGTCCCTGACGATGGCCGTCGCGAAGGCGAACGGCTCGGTCACGCCCCAGCGGCGGCCCTCGGCGCGGGCCGCGGCCACCGCGTCGACGATCCGGTCCACCTGGTCGTCAGGCACGTGGCCGCCCCGGTCGACGTGCTCGGCCAGGCGCAGTGCCCGCTTCGCGGTGTGCACCGGCAACGGGACGGCGCCGTCCGTGTCCGCGACGACCAGACGCACCGTGTTCGAACCGACATCGATCACTCCCATACGCATTCCTTCCCGGTACCCGAGGAAGGAGGTGCCAATGCGGAAAGTGGGGGCTGACGTTGGCCAGGTCGCTCGCCGGTACCCCCGGGGCCGCGCTTCGAGGCCGTCGTTCGGCTGTCGTTCGACTGCCGCGCCGTCGTGGCTGGTCGCGCCCCGCGGCGGAGCCGCACATGTCACAGCCCCGCGCCCCTATCAAACCCAGCCCGTCCGGCGTTTGAGGACGAGCGCCTCAGCGCGATACGGGGTCCGGGGCGGAGCCCCGAAGCGGGGTCCAGGGGCGGCAGCCCCGGGCAGGGGCGCGGGGGCCGCAGGCCCCCACCGATCCTCAGTGCGCCGCAGCCGGGATCTTCGCCGTCGTCTTGCGTGTGGGGGCGTCCTCGCTCACCGGGACGTGCAGCCAGGCCGCCTCCGAGGGGACGCCGCGGTCGTCGACGGCCATGACCATGTACCAGCCGGGCGGCACGAGTGCCGGGTTCTTCGGCAGGGTGACCTCGACGCCGTCCTTCGTACGCTCGAAGTCGAGGGCGATGGAGCGCTGTTCGACGTTGGTGACATGCGTGAAGGAACCCGGCCGCATCAGCCGCATCTTCTTGATGGACGCGGCGTCCTTGCTGCTGAACGTCTTCTTCTTGCCCAGCTCGACACTGCTGCGCCCGCCGTTCGGATCCCGCAACTCGGGCCGCTCGCCGCCCTGGTGGAGGTACGGGGGTGTGTAGAGCTCGATGCGCTGCTCGAACGTGGCCAGCTTGGAGTTGGCCTTGTCGGCGAAGAGGGAGTCGGAGCCGAAGGTCATCACCCGGCCGTCCGGGAGCAGCAGCCCGCCGGAGTGGTAGTTGCGGCCCACGAGCGGGGCGGCGGCCGAGGTGAACTTGTTGCTCTCCGGGTCGTAGAGGGCGGCCTTGAGCACGTTGGTGTCGCCCTTGCCGCGGTAGTCGCCGGAGCCGTTGGTGGTGAGCACCTTGTCGTCCGGGAGGATCACGCTCGTGGGGTAGCGGGCCTTCTCGTACAGGTCGGGCCCGTCCACGAAGCGCGGGCTCGCCGCCTTGAGGTCGGCGATGCGGGTGTGGTCGGTGGCCTTCTCGGACTCGCCGACGCCACCGCCGCCGAGCACCAGGTACTTCTGGTCCTGGGCCGGCGGCAGCAGCACCGACATCGAGGTCTCCAGGATGTCGGGGTCACTGATGCCGGGCACCTTCGTGAACTCGTTGGAGTCCAGGTCCCACAGGCCGGGCTCGCGCCCCTGGTCGTCCGGTCCGTACCCGGCGTTGGAGCCGGTGTAGAAGAGCCGCCCGTCGTCGGCGAGGAAGAGGGCGGGATAGGTGGGGAAGAAGCGGGACTTGGGGAGGTAGCGCCACTTCTTGGTCTTCGGGTCGTACACCTCGTTCTTGCCCGGCACGACCTGGCCGATCTCGTCGAGCCCGGACACGGAGAGGACCTTGCCGTCCTCCAGGGTGGTCAGGGTGGGATACCAGCGGGCCTCGCCCATCGGGTCGACCTTGATGTACCGCTCGGCGACGGGGTCGAACTCGTAGGCGTCCTTGATCCCTTGGAAGTCCTTCTTGTCGAAGGACAGCTTCTGCGCGATGCCGTAGATGTTCTGCCGCTCGTCGCCCTTGAGGCCGGAGATGCGGTACTGGTCCTGGCTACCGGTCTGATGCTTCTCGCCCTTCTCCAGTGCCTCCACGTACACGCGCGCGCTGCTCGCGGTGACCTTGGGCTTGCCGGTCCTCGGGTCGGTGGTCTTCTTCGCGCGCGGCACGACCAGGCTGACCTGCGACTCGAAGGTCTTGCCGTTCTCCTGGCCGGTGAAGCGGGTGCCGGCGGGCAGGGTCTTCGGCTTGTCCGGGTTCTCGTTGTAGACGATCATCAGGCCGCCGGCCTTCTCCACGTCGCCCTTGAGCGACTCGTAGCGCTGTGTTCCGCCCGCCACCAGCAAGTTCCCGTCCGGGAGTTGGGTGTGTCCGGCGCAGAACAGGTCGGCGGGGGTGGGCACGTTCTCGAAGGTGTTCTTCACCGGGTCCCACAGCACGGTGCGGAAGGTCTTCGCGTCGAACATCTTCGCGTTGTTGCCCGAGCCCGCGATCAGGAGGACCTTCCCGGTGTGCAGGAGCGCGGCGTGGATCGTGTTGATGCGGTACTTCTCCGGTACGTCCACGACCTTCCACTGGCCGTTCTTCGCCTTGTACTCGGGCTGATCGATCTCGTACGCGTGATACCGCTCCGAGGCGAAGTCGTAGACCGCCGGGGCGTTGGTCCCCGCGAGGACAAGGACGACGGCGCCGCCCATCAGGACCCTGGTGGTGCGGCGGCTCGGACGGTATCCCATCGACAACTCCCCATGAGGCACTACGGCAGCGACCCTGACACCCACCAATGGGCGTTTTGCACGTTTTGCACTCTATGACGAGTCCGGACATTAGTCCTGGATGACCGTAGGGACTTTGGCCCTCGGCCGACCGGGGGTCCGGCCGCCCCTCCCGGCGCGGCGGACCGCACTCCGGGCACCGCGGGATGGCCAGATGCTTGCGGTACGGGTCTATCTGGCCACTGGTTCGCCCTGGGGGCCAGATGGAGGATCGAGGCATGAGAATCCTGTGGATCTACGCCCACCCCGAACGGCACTCCCTCAACGGCACCTTGCTCGACGCGGGACTGCGCACCCTCGACTCCCTCGGCCACGAGCACCGGATGTCCGACCTGTACGCGATGGGCTGGAAGGCCGTCGTCGACGCGGAGGACTTCCGGGAGCCCGGAACCGAGTCGGCCGCCCCGGGGCACGAGCGGCTCGTCGTCGGCGCCGCACAGGAACAGGCGTACGGACGAGGGGAGTTGAGCGCCGACATCCGTGCCGAGCAGGAGAAGCTCGCCTGGGCGGACACCGTGGTCCTCCAGTTCCCGCTGTGGTGGTTCGGGCCGCCCGCGATCCTGAAGGGCTGGTTCGACCGGGTCCTGGTGCAGGGCTTCGCCTTCGGCCTCAAGGACGAGGCGGGCACGACCCTGCGGTACGGGGACGGCGGGCTCGCGGGCAAGCGCGCCCTGATCGTCACGTCGGTCGGGGCACGCGAGTCCAGCTTCGGCCCGCGCGGCATCCACGGCCCGATCGACGAGGTGCTGTTCCCGCTCCTGCACGGCACGTTCTGGTACACGGGCATGACCCCGCTCGCCCCGTTCACCGTCTACGGCGCCGACCGGATGACCCCGGCGGGCGCCCACACCACGACCGAGGCCCTGAGCGACCGGCTGCGCGGTCTGGCGGACGAGGAGCCGCTGCGCTACCGGCACGAGCAGGGCGGCGACCACGACGGCGATCTGGTGCTGCGACCCGATGTGGCACCGGGACGAACAGGTGTCGCGGCACAGCGGCTCGACGTACGGGACCGGGTGGGGGCGGGGCGCTGAGGCAGCGGACCGACCCCGGGTACCCCAACTCCCGTTGCGGAGCGTGCAATTCGAATTGCGGTACTTGCCGGGCGTGAGCCACACCCGTCACTGTGTCCCCATGGATGGCCCCACACCTCCCACCCCCACGGGCAGCCCCGGCCGGCGTCGCTTCCTCGGCGCGCTCTCGGCCGTGGGCGCCCTGGCCACACTGTCCGCGGCGAGCGCCCCGCCCGCGCCCCCGCCGTCGCAGCGCCGCCCGCAGCCCGCGCCGCCCCGCCGCGAGAAGACCGGCCCGCGCCCCCTCCTCATCGGCACGTACACCTCGGCCGGGGCCGGCGGCAAGGGCATCGGCGTGACCTCGTACGACCCGGCCGACGGGACGATCACCGAGGGCGAGACCCTCACCGGCATCGACGACCCGTCGTATCTGGCGGTCCACCCGGACGGGCGGACGTACTACGCGGTGAACGAGCAGGAGCAGGGCGGTCTGACCGCGATCCGCTTCCGGCCGGGCGGCCCGCACGAGGTGATCGGGCGGCGCGACAGCGGCGGCGCCGCCCCCTGCCACCTGTCGGTGCACCCGAGCGGAAAGTGGCTGCTCAGCGCCCACTACGGCTCGGGGAGCGTCGCCGTCCACCCGATCGACGCGTCCGGCGCCCTCGGCGAGCGCGCCGACCTCGTCACCCACGACAGCCCGCCGCCGGGCCCCGGGCAGCAGGGGCCGCACGCCCACCAGTTCCTCACCGCCCCCGACGGCGGCCATCTGCTCGCCACCGACCTCGGCACGGACACCGTCTACACGTACCGGCTCGACCCGTCGGCGGGCACCCTGACCCGCGTCGCATCGGCCGCGTTCCGGCCCGGCGCGGGCCCCCGGCACCTCACGTTCCACCCCTCGGGGCGGTACGCGTACGTCGCCGCCGAGCTCGACAACACCGCGGTCGTCTGCGCGTACGACCCGGCGAGCGGCCGCCTCACGCCGGGCGAGCCGCAGGAGACCGGCACCGGGTCCGGCACCAGCCATCCGGCGATGTTCGCGGTCACCCCCGACGGCTCCTACGCCTACCTCGCCAACCGCGGCCACAACAGCCTCACCCGGTACCGGATCGAGTCCGGCGGCGCCCGCCTGCGGCTGCTCGACACGGTCCCCGTGGGCGGCGACTTCCCCCGCCACATCGCCCTCTCCCCCGACGGCACCCTCCTCTTCGCCGCCAACCAGCGCTCCGGCACGGTCAGCACCTTCACGGTCGACCCGGCCGACGGCGCGCTGCGGCCCGTCGGCGAGGGCTTCGCCTCCCCCGGGGCGGTGTGCGCGCTGCCGCTGTGACGGGACGACGGGTGCTCACCGCCCGGCGGCGCCACAATGGACGTACGCACCCCGCCGGACGACCGGAGGACCCGTGGCACGTCTGCTGTACACCGTGATCACCTCGCTCGACGGTTTCATCGCCGACGAGGACGGCTCCTTCGACTGGGCCGCGCCCGACGACGAGGTGCACGCGTTCATCAACGACCAGGAGCGCTCGGTCGGCACCCAACTCCTCGGCCGGCGCATGTACGGGGTGCTGCAGTTCTGGGAGACCGTCCTCGACGAGCCCGGTCAGCCACCCGTGGCGGTGGACTTCGCGCGGCAGTGGCTCGAAGCCGACAAGATCGTGTACTCCCGGACCCTGCGCGAGGTCTCGACCGCGCGCACCCGGATCGAGCGCGAATTCGACCCCGGGGCGGTCGCGCGGCTCAAGGAGTCGGCCACCCGCGACCTCGCCGTCGGCGGGCCCGAACTGGCCCGGCACGCCTTCGCCGCGGGGCTCGTCGACGAGTGCCGGGTGTTCCTCGTCCCCTGCCTGGTCGGCGGCGGCAAGCGGGCCTTTCCCGCCGGGTTCCGCAGCGGCCTCGAACTGCTGGAAGAGCGCCGCTTCGCGGGCGGCACGACGTTTCTGCGGTACGCGCCCCGCAGCTGAACCGGATCCGCCCCGGCGCGTCGCCCGCCCGGGGCAAACGGCGATTTTCGGCCTCAACTACCGCACCGTCAGGCACAGTTGAGGGCCCTGCGCAACACCATAAAGCGCCCGGCAAACCGCGCGAATCGGGACAAGACACATGCGAGGACACCGGCATATGCCGACAGCACCACCGGATCGTGTGTTGCCAAATCCCTTACGGGGCATGGCTGCCTGTGCAACAGTCGTAACCGGCTCTTCCGTCAGCCTTGGTCGCACCGCGCCTGCATCGGAGTACGTCATGCCGTCCCCTCTCTTTGCGGACCGCCCCGCACCTCAGCCGCCCGAGCGCGGCACGGTCGACGCGCTCATCTCCCAGACGCAGCGCCTTCGCGGGGACGTGGACGCCGTGCGCCGCGACACCGTGCCCGACGCCATGGACCCGCGGGGCCGCTGGCAGCGCGCCCTGTGCGAACTCGCCGTGCACCAACTCGACGACCTCAACACCCACTTGGGCCAGCTGCGCGCCGGCGTCCCGGCCGACTCCCTGCAGGACGGCCGCCAGGCAGCCGTGGCCACCCCGTCGCGGCCCGAACCGCAGCGCGGATCCCTGCTCAGCAGGGTCGGCAGCGCCGAGTGGAACCTCCTGACGGACGAGGTCACCTGGTCCGGCGAGCTCTACGCCATATTCGGCTGGGACCAGGCCAAGCAGCCCCTCACACTCGACGAACTCCCCGCCCTCGTGCACGCGGAGGACCAGCGCCTGCTCACCACGATGGTGACGGACTGCCTCGTCGACGGGCGGCCCATCGACGGCGAGTTCCGGATCGTCCGCCCCGACGGCGACGTGCGCACCGTGCACATGATGGGCGAGCCCGTACTCGACGCCAACGGCATGACCGCGTCGATGTGGGCCGTCCTGCGGGACGTCAGCGAACTGCGCCGCAGCCAGCTCGCGGTGCGCGAGAGCCAGGAGTCCCTGCAGCGCCAGCAGCAGCTGGCGCAGACCGAGCACCGCGTCGCCGTGGAGCTGCAGGAAGCCGTGCTGCCGCCCTGGCGCGGCTCGCTCCGCTTCCCGCACGGCAGCCCCGCGGCCCTGGACCTGGCGGCGCACTATCTGCCGTCCTCCTCCAGCGCGCTGATCGGCGGCGACTGGTACGACGCCCTGCAACTCCCGGACGGTGACGCCCTGTTGAGCGTCGGCGACCTCACCGGGCACGGCGTCACCGTCACCTCCGGCATGGCGATGCTGCTCGGCGCGCTGCGCGGGATGGCGATCGCCGGTTCACAGCCAGGACCGCTGCTCGGCCACCTCAACCAGATGCTGGACACCGCCGTGCAGCCCGCCCTGGGCAGCGCGGTGTGCTGCCGGTACAACCCGGTGCACCGCACGCTCACCTGGGCGCAGGCCGGGCACCCCGCCCCCCTGCTGTTCCGCGGAGGGACGGGGCGCGCGCTGACACCGCCGGACGGAGTGCTTCTGGGCGCCACCTCGGGCGCGGTGTACGAACAGGCCGAAGAGCGCCTGGAGATCGGCGATCTGCTGCTGCTCCACACCGACGGCCTCGTGCCCGGACGTGACGGCACCGCGGGCGCCGAGCGCCTCCTGGGCCTGGCCCCCCGGTTCGCCGGGGCGCGCGGCGCGCAGGACTGCGTACGCACGGTCGTCGAGGAGTTCGGACAGGCCGAGCGCGAGGACGACGCGTGCGTACTGGTCGCGAGGATCGGGGCGCCCTGAGGGGAACGCCCTGAGGGGGCGCCCTCAGGGGTGCGGGGCTGTGTCGATGTGCGGCTGGCGCCGCGTGGGCGCGAGGACGGGCCACGGGCCCGCACCCGGCGACGAACGGCCACCCGGCAGACGAGGCCCCGCAGTCCGGCCGACCGTCAAGGGTCGTCATGCCCTCATGCTCTTGCCCTTCCCCTTCGACTGGACCTTGGGCAGGGCGAGTTCGATCTCCTCGCGCAGATCCTGGATCTTCGGGTACGAGGCGTACTGGCCGGTGAGCCGGTACATCTCGCGCAGCCGGTCCCAGGTGCGGTGCGAGGAGGTCTCGCCCATGGACACCAGGGCCAGGCGTGCGTACCGGTCGGCCTGCTCCGGGTCGTCGGCGATGAAGCAGGCGGAGGCCAGCGAGATGTAGTCGAAGATCTTCGAGCGCTGCCGCCCGCCGACCCGCAGCTCCAGGGCTTCCTTGGCGTGCCGTTGGGCGATGCTTGAGGCGCCGGGGTCGTGCTCGGCGAGCGTGCGGTACGCCAGGGCCTGCATGCCGTGCATGTCGGCCTCGTCGAACATCTGCATCCAACTCGGCGGCGGCACATCGCCCTTGTCCGAGACGAAGAGTTCCTCCGCCTCGCCGAGGGTGCGCCGCATCGCCTGGCCCTTGCCCATGGCGGCCTGCGCCCAGGCCTCGATGGTGTGCAGCATCGCCTGGGTGCGCGGCAGGACTTGGTCGCCCGAGCCGGACTTGGCGAGCTTCATCAGGTCCAGGGCGTCGTCGGGCCGGCCCAGGTGCACCATCTGGCGGGCGCCCCGGGAGAGCGCCTCGGCGGCGCGCGGCCGGTCGCCGCCTTCGCGGGCCGCGTGCGCGGCGATCACGAAGTACTTCTGGGCGGTGGGCTCCAGGCCCACGTCGTGCGACATCCAGCCCGCGAGGACCGCGAGGTTGGCGGCGACGCCCCACAGGCGCCGCTGGAGATGGTCGGGGTGGTGGTAGGCGAGCATGCCGCCCACCTCGTTCAACTGGCCCACCACGGCCTTGCGTTGCAGCCCGCCGCCACGGGAGGCGTCCCAGGCGCGGAACACCTCCACCGAACGCTCCAGCTCCTCGATCTCCTGCGACCCGATGGGGGCGGCCTCGTACCGGTCGTACCCAGCGGGGTCGGCATGCAGGGGGTCGTGGGAGCGGGGTGCGTCGGCGGTCAGGGCCGGGTCGGTGTGCAGCCAGTCGTGCATGGCGCTGCTGAGTGCGGATCCCGCGGCGAGCGCGGCGCCCGCGCCCACCAAGCCGCGTCGGTTGAGCATGAGGTCCATTCCCGTGAATTCGGTGAGGACCGCAGCAGTCCGCTCGGGCGCCCAAGGCAGTCCGTCGGGGTTGTCCTGCTGCCCCTTGCTCTGCCTCTTTCCCGTACGCCCGTGCCGGACCAGACCGAGGTCCTCGATGGTCACGACACGGCCGAGTCGCTCGGTGAACAGGGCCGCCAGGACCCGCGGTACGGGATCGCGCGGGATCTCTCCCATGTCGATCCAGCGCCGCACCCGCGAGGTGTCGGTCGCCAGCTGCGGATGGCCCATGGCCGCCGCCTGCCGGTTCACGAGTCTCGCCAGTTCGCCCTTGGACCAGCCGGCCAGGCCGAACAGGTCTTGCAGGCGAGTGTTGGGTTCGCTGCTCACGTCAAGCCCCCAGGTTCTCGGCTGAGTTGACAGTAACCGCCTGTCAGATGCGGTGCGACTATTCGCCAGGGTTCGCCAGGGTGCGCCACATGGTGTGCCAGGCGCCGGGAGGTGTCAGGTAGATATGCGCCACCCCGCCCCGGCGGTCGTACCGCACTCCCCAGGGTGCTGCACTGCAGCCGGGCGGGTGGCGTATGTGACTCGTCGGCACACGAAGGGATCTGTCTCGCCCATGTACGCAGCATCGTCCTCCGTGTCCGCTCCGCCCCGGCCGCAGGCCCACCGTCAGGGCAGCGGTCCGTACTTGGCACCGTCCCGGCAGGCGGTCCCCGCCATAGGCGGCCGGATGCGCCGCCCGGCCCCCGGCACGCAACCCCTCAGCGGCAGACTCGACCTGTCCGGCGCCCAGGGCGCGCAGTTGCGCACGGCCATCGCGTCCGTGCTGCGGATCTGCCCGGAGTTCAACCCGGTGCAGGTGCTGCGGCGCAGCGGACGCTCCGTACTCCTGGTCGGTACGACCGGACGGTCCACCGCGGTCGCCAAGTGCTTACTGGACCACTCCCCCGCGTGGTCGGAGCGGCTCCAGCACGAAATAGCTTCATACCGCGCGTTCGTCCGGCACCGTCCGCCGGTACGTGCGCCGCGGCTCATCGCCGCCGACCCGGTGGGCGGCACGCTGGTGATCGAGCGGATGCCGGGAAGGGTCGCGGCCGTGCAGCGGCACCCGGTGGAGGCGCCGCCGCGCGCGGACATCCGTGCGGCGCTCGGCGCGATCTGCCGGCTCAACGCCTGGCGGCCGCCGGCGGGGATGTTCGACGCCCCGCTGGACTACGGCTCGCGGATCTCGCGCTACCACGAGCTGGGTCTGCTCACCGACCGGGACCTGGGCGACCTGCAGAAGCTGCTGCACGGCATCGCGGTCTCCGCGGGCCCCAGCGGCATGGGCCAGTTCTGCCACGGCGACGCGCTGCTGCAGAACGTCCTGCTCTCCCCGGCGGGCCCGGTCCTCGTCGACTGGGAGCACGCGGGCTGGTACCTGCCGGGGTACGACCTGGCGACGCTCTGGTCCTGTCTCGGTGACGCCCCCCTGGCACGCCGTCAGATCAGCCAGCTCGCCCAGTCCGCGGGCCCGGCGGCGCGGGACGCGTTCCTGGTGAACCTGATGCTGGTCCTCACCCGGGAGATCCGCATGTACGAGACGGCCGTGCAGCGCGCCATGCACGACCAGACCCCGGCAGCACCGGGTCAGGCCCAAGCCGGTGCTGCGCCGTCCGGCGAGGAGCAGCGGCTGCTTCTGCGGCGGCTGCACGACGACTGCGCGCTGGCCCGCAGGGCGGTGCGCGCGGCGGTCGGCACTCGCTGAGGGAGGACAGGGGTGTCGGGGCTCAGGCCCCGGCACCCCTGTCTTCAGTCGCCTCAGTCGCCGAAGGGGCGGGTCAGGGGAATCACCACGTCGAGGCGCACCTCCGTACCTCCGTGGGTGCACGCCCCCACATGCAGGCCCGCGCCGATCAGCAGGGCGCGTTCGCGCATGCCCTGGATGCCCGCGCCCTCCTCGGCCGTGCCGATGCCGCGGCCGTCGTCCCGGACGAGCAGGCGCAGCGTCCGGCGGGCGATCCGGCGGATCTCGTCGAGCCCGGCCCGCGTGGCCTCCTGGGCCTGGCGCAGTTCCTCGCGGAGCGGCTCGGGGGCCTGGTCGGCGGTGTGCTTCAACTGGAGCAGGACGGCCGTGAGGGTCTGGCCCACCTCGTCGTGCAGTTCGCGCGCGACCCGGCTGCGCTCGTCCTCCTGGGCGGACAGGGCGCGGGCGCTGCTGGTGGCGCGTTCGGCGGCCAGGGCCCGTCTGCCTGATCTTTGCGGATCAGCCCGCGGCGTCTGGTGCGGTGCATCGGCGTGCGCCCGGATCGCCCTCGTACTGGACGTACTTGGGTGATTCGGGCGTGCGGCGAGGTGCCGTGCCAGGCGTCGCGGACCCGCAAAGATCGGGGAGACGGGCCCTGGTGCCGTCAGGTGTCGGTCACGTACCGCTGTGGAACTGCACCGCGTCCACGTCGAAGGCGTTGTCCTGCGGTGACGTGAAGACCAGGTACAGCTTGTGGCCGCCGCCGGACAGGGCTTCGACGGGGACCGCGGGCGTCTCCTGATAGGTGTCCCAGCCGCCCGTGTTCGGGACCGGAGTGGTCGCCAGGAGCTTGCCGTCCGGGGCGCCGGCGCGGAGTTCGATCGCGCCCACTCCGTACGGCGAGGACAGCTTGTAGCTGACCTGGTCCACGCCGTCCAGGCTCATCGGGTCGAAGGCGATCCAGTCGCCGTTGCTGATGTCCCCGATGCGTTTGCCGTTCTCCGCGCCCGCCTGGGAGACGATGCGGGTGCCGGACTGGTCGTCGCGGTACTCGGCCTGCTTGTGGCGGGGTTGAAGCACCGAGCGCCCGTAGCCGGTGAGCGCCGATGTTCCCTCGGCGCCCTGGTCGGTGTACTTGGCGTTGAGGACGTACGTGAGGTCCGCGCCCTCGGGGTGGCCGCCCAGGTCGCCGGTGTCGACGGTGCCCTCGCAGCCGGGGATGTCGGTCGTCGGGTGCTCGTGGTCGTCGTGGCCGAGGGCCGGGTTGACGGTGACCTTGGAGCAGTCGACGGTGCCGTCCTCCGGGTCGGTGACCGTGACCTTGTACGGGATCTTGTCGCCGAAGGTGATGAGCTTGCCGTCGAGCGGGGTCTCCACCTTGACCGTGGGGGCGGTGTTGCCCGCGGTGATCGGGATGTTGGCGAAGCCGGTCTTGCCGGTGGAGTCGGTGACCTTCAGCTGGGCCGTGAAGTCGCCCTTCGTGGTGTAGGTGTGGCTGGGGTTGGCCTCGGTGGAGTCGAAGGTGCCGTCGCCGTCGAAGTCCCAGGCCAGGGTGAGGGCGTCACCGTCGGGGTCGCTGGTGCCCTCGCTGGAGAAGTCGACCTTCAGGGGTGTCGGGCCGTTGGTGGCGGATGCCTTGGCCTTCGCGAGGGGGCTGCGCTGTCCCTGCGCGTAGTCGATGCGGTAGAGGCCGGAGTCGTTGTTGCCGCCGCCGAACTCCGAGCCCCATTCGAGGACGTAGAGGGAGCCGTCGGGGCCGAAGGTCATGTCCATGGGTTTGTTGAACTTCACCGAGTCCATGAAGTCGTTGATCTTCAGGAGCTTCTCGTCCTGGTCGAAGCGGATCTCCTTGACGGAGTTGCGCGCCCACTCGTAGAAGAAGCTCGCGCCCTCGAAGTAGGCGGGGAACTTGGTCTTCGACGGGTTCTTCGCGTCGTAGTGGTAGACGGGTCCGCTCATCGGGGCCGAGCCGCCGGAGCCCATCTCGGGGAATTCCTTCGACTCGCCGTATCCGTACCAGATTTCGGGCTGGACGAGCTGCGGCAGGTCCTTCAGGCCGGTGTTGTTCGGGGACGGGTTGGTGGGGTTGGCGCAGTCGAACTTGGCGCCGACCTCCTGGGTGTCCGGGTTGTACGGGGCGTACGCCTGGTTGTTGCCGTGGCAGAACGGCCAGCCGTAGTTGCCGGGCTTCTTGATGACGTTGTACTCGACGAGCCCCTCGGGCCCGCGGTCCGTGGTGGGGGCGCCGCGGTCGGGCCCGTAGTCGGAGACGTGCACATAGCCCGTCTTCGGGTCGACGGTGAAGCGGAACGGGTTGCGGAAGCCCATCGCGTAGATCTCGGCGCGGGTCTTGTCGGTGCCCTCGGCGAAGAGGTTGCCCTTGGGGATGCTGTAGCCGCCGTCGTCCTTGGGCTTGATGCGGAGGATCTTGCCGCGCAGGTCGTTGGTGTTGCCGGCGGTGCGGGCGGCGTCCAGCATGTGCTTGCCCTCGCGCCAGTCGAGCGGGGCGTACCCCTGCCAGTTCGGGTCGAGGTTGGGCGGCACGTCGTCGCCGGTGGACAGGTAGAGGGTGCGGTCCGGGCCGAACTCGACGGCGCCGCCGGTGTGTCCGGGCTCGGGGAACGTGCGGTCGCGGTACGCGGGGACGTCGATGAGCTGCTTCTCGCTGGCCTTGTCGAGCTTGCCGTCCTTCACGGTGAAGCGGGACAGGCGGTTGATGTCGTCCTTGGACCCGGCGGGCGCGTAGTAGAGGTAGATCCAGTGGTTGTCCTTGAACTTCGGGTCCAGTTCGAGGCCGACGAGTCCGTCCTCGCCGCCGGTGTACACGTCCAACTGGCCCGCGCTGGTGGTCTGGTGGGACGCCGGGTCGAAGATCTTCACCTCGCCGTTGCGCTGGGCGTAGAAGACCTTGCCGTCGGCGGCGACGTCCAGCTCCATCGGGTCGGCGGTGTTGTCGTCGAGGGTGATCTTCTCGTAGCCGTTCCAGACGGTGCCGCCGCAGTCGCCCTTCGCCTTGCCCGCGGCCCACTTGACGCCGCCGATGACGTGCTCGCGGAAGTACGCCTCGCTGTAGGACGCCTTGTCGTGGCCCATCGCGGTGGCCCAGACCTTGCCGCCCTCGGTGGTGCGGCACCAGGAGATCGGGTGGTCGGCGCCCATGGCCGAGCCGCCCGGGTCGTACGTGGTCTCGTCGGCCGTGACGAGGACGTGCACCTCACCGCGGGGGTTCCGGTCGAAGTTGTACCACTCCTCGGGGCGCTCCCAGCGTTCCGGGAGGCCCTTGGTGGAGGGGTGGACGCGGTCGGCGACCTTCGCGGTGCCCTTCAGGACGCCGGGCGAGTGCGCGGGCATGTGGGCGCCCGCGTTGATGGTCTCGTCCCACCACGGGAACTCCTCCTCGACGCCCATGTCGAGGGTGTTGTGGAGGGCGACGACGCCCTTGCCGGAGCGCACGTAGTCCTGTATCGCCTCTTTCTGGGCGTCGGTGTCCCAGACCATGCCGGAGTTCTGCAGCATGACGATGACGTCGAAGTCCTTGAGCTTGTCGTCGGCGAAGACGGTGGCGTCGTCGGTCTGGACGACTTCGAAGTTGTTGTCCTCCGCCTCTTCCTTGAACATCTGGATTCCGGCGGGGATGGAGTCGTGGACGTATCCGACCGCCTTGGTGAAGAGCAGCGCGCGGAACTCGGGTGCCTTGCCCGCGGCGGTGGCGGGCAGTGCGGTCAGCGCGAGCGCCAGGGCGGCGAGCAGGGTGAGCAGTGTTCTTCGTATGCGTTTCGGCAGTGCACGTGGGTGACGACCCATGGACCGTTCCTCTCTCGTCGTACGGGTGAGGTGGTGCCGGATGGTGGTGCGTGCCGGAAATCAGTGGGTGCTCAGAGTGCCGCGAGGGTGCGGCGCAGGAAGCCGAGGCCTTCGGTGGCGAGGGCGTCCTGGGTGGGGGCGAGGGGGCGCCATACGGAGGCGGCGACCGCGATGGCGTCGTTGTGGGCGGTGAACGACTCGATGCAGAGCGGGAGTTGGGGTGCCACGTCGGCGAGGGCGCGCAGGAAGCCGGGCCAGTCGAGGTGGTCGGCGCCGGGGGTGCCGCGGTCGTTGGCGCACACCTGGACGTGCACGATGCGGTCACCGGCCGCGTACACGGCGGCGGGCAGCGAGTGTTCCTCGATGTTCTGGTGGTACGTGTCGAGGGCGAGGCCGATGCCGTCGGCGGGCAGGCCGTCGAGCGCGTCGAGGGTCTGGGCGACGGTGTTGACGAAGCTGGTCTCGTACCGGTTGAGGGGCTCGACGGCGAGGCGGACACTGGCGCGCCGGGCGTACTCGACGACGGGCGCGAGGTGCTCGCGCCACTCGGCGTACGCGGCCGACCGTTCCCGGGAGTCCATGCGCCAGGTCCGGCCGACGGCCGCGTAGAGGGGCCCGGCGACCACGGGCGCGCCGATCGCGTGCGCGTGGTCGACGCTGCGGCGCAGGTAGTCCTGGGTGGTGCGGACCGTGTCCGGTGTGGTGCGGACGAGGTCGCGGCCGGGTGGCATGACGCCGATGACGGCGGCCGGGGAGAGGCCGGTGGCGTCGAGGAGTTTGGCGCAGCTCGCCGGGTCCCAGTCGTCGGCCGCCTCCAGGGGCAGTTCGACGCAGTCGAAGCCCCAGCCGGCGAGGCGCGGCAGGGTCTCGGCGAGGGCTTCCGTGGTGACGGGCGAGTGCCAGATCCACGGGTTGGCGCCCAACTGCCTGGCGGGGGCGGTCACTTCTTGCCTCCCCAGTCCTCAGGGAAGCCGGGCAGCTTCTCGCAGCCGCACATCGCGTAGTGCAGCGGCGGCATGCCGTCCTTCAGATACGTGTCGAGGTTGTCCTGTGTGACGGTCGGCTGCGGCAGCTTCCACTCCTCGGGGACCTGCTTGCCGTCGAGGACGCGCAAGGCGGCGATGACCGGGGTGCGCCACTGGAAGGTGGGGTAGGTGGGGGCGATCGCGGTGAGGTCCTTGTCCTTCCAGGCCTGGAGGAAGTCCTGCTGGTCCTCGCCGGTGATGGGCGGTACGTCGACGCCCGCGTCCTCGAAGGCCTCCACGGCGGCGACGGCGGTGGCGCCCGAGTCCATCCAGACGCCGTCGATCTGCCCGTGCCGGGAGATGGCGTCGGCGACGACGGACTTGGTCTTGGCGGTGTCGCCCTCGGTGAACTTGACGTCCACGACGTCGAGTTCGCTCTTGTCGAAGGCGACCTTCGCGGCGGACCAGCGGTTCTCCAGGACGTCCACGCCGGGCGAGATGCGCAGGGCGAGGATCTTGCCCTTGGGCTTGACCTTGTCGACGAGGAAGTCGGCGGCGACGTCTCCGTAGCCGTATCCGCCGATGGGGTTGATGAAGGTGACGGCGCAGTCGGTCTCCACGCCCCGGTCGAAGACGATCACGGGGAGTTTGCCGCAGGCCTCCTTCACGGCGGGGGTGAGGGTGGCGGTGGTGTTGGGCGAGACGATCAGCGCGTCGCAGCCCTTTCCGGTGAGCTCCTGGATGTCGGAGATCTGCTTGTCGTCCTTGCCCTGGGCGTCGAGGACGGTGAACTCGCTGATCTCGTCGTGGAGTTCGACCTCGGCCTTCATGGTCTTCAGGCCGACCTGGCGCCACGGGTTGAACACCCCGGCGTTGGAGAAGCAGAGGTGGACGCCGCCGGAGCCCTTCTTCGCGTACTGCGACGTGTCCTTCATCTCGGGTTCGAGCATCTGCTCCCAGGGCTTGCCCTCGGGCCCTTCCGGTGTGGCCTCGGCGAGCTTCAACTGCCGTTCGTACTCGGCCTGCTGGAAGAACTCGGACTGCTTGCCGTCGGTCTCCGAGCCACTGCTCTGGGATGCGGCGGCGGGAGCTTCGGGCGGGACGTCGCTGGTGCAGGAGGCGAGGAGGGCGGCGGCGAGGGCCGCGGCCGAGCCGATCAGCAGGGGGCGGGGGCGGCTCATGGCGTACTTCCTTCCGAGGAATGCGTACGTGGGCTGCGCGCCGCGGACTGCGTACGGCGGCGGCGCAGGCGGGCGAAGTCCGCGGCCCCGATGCCTACGGCGGCGATGACGATGACGCCCTGGACGGTGGATTCGAGGGCGCCGGAGACGCCCTGGAGGTTGAGCAGCGTGAACAGGGCCTGGAGCGAGAACGCCCCGGCCATCGCGGCGAGCACCGAGCCGCGCCCGCCGCCGAGCGCCACCCCGCCGAGCACGACGGCGGTGATCGCCTCGAACTCCATACCGCGCCCGGCCTGCGCGGACACCCCGGAGAAGCCGCCGACCAGGACGGCGGCGAGCGCGGCGGCCACCCCGGACAGGACGAAGGCGAGGACGCGGACGCGGTGGACCCGTACACCGGACAGGGCCGCGGTGCGTTCGCTGTCGCCGGTGGCGATGAGGGTGCGCCCGAAGTCGCGGCGCATCAGCCACACCGCGAACACGGCGGCCGAGACGCAGGCGAGCACGGCCCACGGCAGCCACCCGAAGGCGGTGCCGCGACCCAGGGCGCGGAACTCCTCGGGGAGCACACCCTGCGGGGAGCCGCCGGTCCAGTAGAAGACGGCGCCTTCGAGGATCAGCATCATGCCGAGCGTGGTGATGAAGGAGGGCACGCGCAGGGCGGTGCTGATCAGCCCGTTGGCGAGGCCGACGACCGCTCCGGCGAGCAGCAGCGCGAGCGTCACGAGCAGCCAGTGCGCGCCGGGGTACGAGCCGTACAGCTCGGCCGCCACGACCACTCCGGCGGTGACGATCGCGCCGACGGACAGGTCGAACTCGCCGCTGACGATGACCAGGTACTGACCGGCCGCGAGCAGCACGAGGGGCGCCGCGCGCTTCACGAACGCGAGGAAGCGGTCCGGGTCGTAGAAGCCGGGATCGGTCAGGGCGAGCGCGGCGAGGAGGACGATCAGCAGCACGTACACGGGTGCACCCGGGCCGAAGGTAATCCCAACGCGCTTGCCGCGTACGGGAGTTGCCACCGTCATGCGGACCTCCTCGCGCCGCGCCGCGCGTACAGGGCGACGGCGGCGATGATGACGACGCCGCGTACGACGTTCTTGAAGAACGGGTCGACGGACAGCTGGTTGAAGACGCTGTCCAGGACGGCGAGGACGAGGACGCCGCCGAGGGTGCCGGTCACTCCCCCGCGCCCGCCCGCGAGGACGGTGCCGCCGAGGACGACGGCGGCGATGGACTCCAGGTCGTACCGCGCCTCGGTGCCCGCCCACGGGGAGCCCGCGCCGAGCCGGGCGGCGAGGAACAGGGCGGCGGCGCCCACGCACAGGGAACACAGGACGTGCGCGGCGATCACGGTGCGGCGGGTGCGGACGCCGGAGAGGCGGGCGGCGTGCTCGTCGCCGCCGGTGGCGTACATGTGGTGGCCGAGCCGGGTGCGCCGGGTGATCAGCCAGAGGGCGACGGCGACGGCGGCGAGCAGGAACAGGGAGACGGGCAGCGGGCCGATGCGGTCGTAGCCGAGCCGTTGGAAGGAGGCGGGCACCTTGCCCGCGGGGCCGGTGTAGTGGTGCTCGATCCAGCCGCGCAGGATGAACGCGGTGCCGAGGGTCGCGATGAACGCGTTGACCTTGAGCCCGGTGACGACGAGCCCGTTGGCGAGTCCCACGGCCGCCGACAGGGCGAGCACCGCGAGCACGGCCGTGACGACGCTGCCGCTCTGCATGGTCTCGGCGGCGACGAGCGTGCCGAGCCCGATGAGGTACGCGACGGACAGGTCGAGGGAGCCGGTGAGGATCACGGCGCTCTGGCCGACGGCGACCAGGCCGAGGGCGACGCTGTTCTGCAGGATGCTTGTGAGGTTGGCCTGGGTGAGGAACGTACCGCCGTCGAGGGTGACGACGAGCCAGCCGAGCAGGGTGACGGCGAGGGCGGCGAGCCAGACGCCGACGACGGGGTCGGTGAGCCGGGATGCCTTCCGCGGCGGGGACGTGACCGGTGCGGGGGCGAGTGCGGTGCCGGTCATACGGCTCCCTCCGCGGCCGACGTCGCTGGTCTCTCCGCGGCCGAGGTGGCTAGCCGCATGATGTCCTCCTCGCCCGCGCCCGCGGGCAGTTCACCGGCGATCCGGCCCTTGGCCATGACGAGGACGCGGTCGCTCATGCCGATCAGCTCGGGCAGTTCCGAGGTGATGAGCAGCACGGCAAGGCCGTCGCGGGCGAGTTCGCGGATCAGGGTGTGGATGGCGGCCTTGGCGCCCACGTCGACGCCGCGCGTGGGCTCGTCGACGATCAGCACCTGCGGGTGGGCGGCGAGCCATTTGGCGATGACGACCTTCTGCTGGTTGCCGCCGGACAGATACTGCGTCTGCTGGTCCTCGCCGCGCGCCTGGAGCCTGACGCGGTCGAGGAGCCCGGCCAGGGAGCGGCCTGCGGGCGGGCCTTTCGTGGTGACGGCGCGGGTGACGAGCAGGGCGTTGTCCCGTACGGACTGGCGCAGGGCGAGCCCTTCGGTCTTGCGGTCCTCGGTGACGAGGGCGAGGCCCGCGCGGATGGCCTGGCGCGGGCGGCTCGGACGCAACTCCCGGTCGCCGACGGTCATCCGGCCGCGGGTGAAGGGCGCGGCGCCGAACAGGGCGCGGGCCAGGGAGGTGCGGCCCGAGCCCTGGAGGCCCGCGACACCGGTGATCTCGCCCGCGCGCAGGCGCAGGTCGATGGCGTGCAGCCGGTCGTTTCCCCCGCCGGTGACGGTGAGCCGGAGCGCGCCGAGCTCCTCGGGGCGGGCGCGCGGCGGGTAGTAGGCGCTGAGCTCGCGGCCGACCATGGCGCGGACGACCCGGTCGGTGTCGGTGTCGGCGGTGCGGGTGGTGGTGACGCGGCGGCCGTCCTTCAACACCGTCACGCGGTCGGCGAGTTCGAAGACCTCGCGGAGCCGGTGCGAGATGTAGAGGACACCGAGCCCGCGGGCGGCGAGTCGGCGTACGAGGTCATGCAGGAGTCCGGCCTCGTGGTCGGCGAGCGGCGCGGTCGGCTCGTCCATGACGAGGACGCGTACGTCGGAGGCGCCTCCCAAGGACTTGACGATCTCGACGGTCTGCTGGCGGGCCACGGAGAGCTCGCGGACGGGTGTGTCCGGGGTGAGGCCCTCCGCCGCGCCGATGCCGAGTTCGGTCAGCAGGCGCGCGGTGTGCTCGCGCATCGCGCGCCGGTCCACGAGGCCGCGGCGGGTCGGCTCGCGGCCGAGGAAGACGTTCTCGGCGACCGTGCGGTGCGGCAGGAGCGCGAACTCCTGGTGGATGATGCCGATCCCGGCGGCCTGGGCCTGGGCGGGATGGCCGAAGCGGTGGGCGGTGCCGTCGAGCCGGATGACGCCCTCGTCCGGGACGTGCTCCCCGGCGAGGACCTTCATCAACGTCGATTTGCCGGCGCCGTTCTCACCGACGAGGGCGTGCACCTCGCCCGCCTCCAGGTCGAGGTCCACACCGTGCAGCACCCGTACTCCGAGAAAGCTCTTGGACACACCCTGCATCGTCAGCATCGCCGGCATTCGTACGGCTCTCCTTCGACAGCGGGCGCGGAAGCGCACCGCGGAGCAATGTGCTGGCCCTGGTTTGACCTGTCAAGGTCTCAAGCACCGTTCTTCACAAGGAAATTGACGGAGACTTAGGTCGATCGCCGAACATTGCACGCCTTGTGAGTGGCCGAAGTCGTCCCTAGGGTGACTGGCATGTCCCCAGCCCCGGAGTACGCCTCCGCGCCGGCCCCGGCCGCCCCTCCCGCCCACTCCCCGCTGTCCTCCGCGTACTCACCGGGCGAGGTGCTTTCGCTGATCAGCTCGGGGGCGGCGGCGACCCGCGCCGACATAGCCCGGCTGACAGGGCTGGCCCGCTCGACGGTCTCGCAGCGCGTGGACGCCCTGGTCGCGCACGGCTTCCTCGACGAGGACAACGCCGACGGCGGCTCCACCGGCGGCCGCCCGCCCCGCCGCCTCCGGCTGCGTACGCGCGAGCACGCGGTCGCGGGCGTCGACCTGGGGGCCTCGCACTGCCGGGTGGCGCTGCTCGACATCGGCGGCGAGATGCTGGCCCTGCGCGAGGACCCGCTGTCCATCGCGGACGGCCCGCAGGCGGTGCTCGGCCATGTCGAGCGGACCCTGGACGGCCTGCTCGCGGAGGCGGGCCGCGAGCGGCACGGGCTGCGGTCGATCGGCGTCGGGGTGCCGGGTCCGGTCGAGTTCTCCACCGGCCGCCCGGTGGACCCGCCGATCATGCCGGGCTGGCACCAGTACCCGATCCCGGAGTTCTTCGCGTCCCGCTACGGCGCCCGCGCCCTCGTCGACAACGACGTGAACGTGATGGCCCTGGCCGAGCAGCGCCGCGCCTTCCCCGACACCCGCTACCTGCTCTACCTGAAGGTCGGTACGGGCATCGGCTGCGGCATCGTCGCCGACGGGCGGCTGCACCGCGGGGCGCAGGGCAGCGCCGGGGACATCGGGCACATCCGCGTCGGCGAACTCGACGACCCGTGCCGCTGCGGCAACTCGGGCTGCCTGGAGGCGGTCGCGGGCGGCGCGGCCCTCGCCCGGCGCCTCGCCGACCTCGGCCTGGACGCGTCCTCGGGCAGCGATGTCGTACGCCTGGTGCAGTCCGGGAACCGGGACGCGGTGCGGATGGTGCGCGAGGCGGGGCGCGCGGTCGGCGAGGTGCTCGCCGGTCTGGTGAACTTCTTCAACCCTGACGCGGTGGTTCTCGGCGGCGCCCTCGCCGCGGTCCACGACCAACTCCTCGCGGGCGTACGGGAAGCCGTGTACCGCCGTTCGCACCCGCTGGCCACGCACGTCCTGCGCATCGAGCCGAGCCGTACGGGAGAGAACGCCGCGGCCGTCGGCGCGGGCATCCTCGCCATCGAGCACGCGCTCTCCCCCGAACAGGTGGACCGGGCCCTGGCGGGCGCCGCGCGCTGAACCGGCCCGGTGTGGTCAGCGGTCCGTGTCGGGCCTGCTCAGCGGTCCGTGTCGGGCCTGCTCAGCGGTCCGTGTCGGGCCTGCTCAGCGGGCGTTCAATGGTCCAGGCCACTGACGGGGCGCAGGCGGGCCGACGTGCGCGGAGGAAACCCGCCGGGAACCGTCCTGACATGGGAAATCCCGGTGCCGTAGGCATGATTGACGGATCGTCGGAGAGCCGGTACCACTGACACCCACGTTCGGCCCCGCACGCCCCATCGCGAACCATCGCCCCGGGAGGCAGCATTGCGAAGGTCAGCCCCTGCCAGAGATGTGACCGTGCGCCGACGTCTGACGAGGACCTCGGGCGCCGTGGCATCGGCCGCCCTGCTGCTGCCCCTGCTGGCGGCGGCGCCGTCAGAGAGCTCCCCGGTGGCCTCGTCCGCGCGGCTGCAGAGCGCGTTCGCCGCGGCGGCCGCCGAGTACCGGGTGCCGCAGAGCGTGCTCCTCGGCGTCTCCTATCTGCAGTCCCGCTGGGACGGGCACGCCGGCGCCCCCAGCGTCAGCGGCGGCTACGGCCCGATGCATCTGACGGACGCGCGTACCGCGATCGAGGAGGCCCCGCACCACAGCCACGGTGAGGAGGACGCCCGCGGCGACACCCGCCGCCCGGCCCGGGTGCCCGAGGCGAAGCTGCCCGACGCGTCCGAGCTGCCCGAACGCCTCCGGACCCTGCCGAAGGCCGCCGAGCTGACCGGTATCGACGCCGACGAGCTGCGCACCGACCCGGCGGCGAACGTCCGCGGCGGCGCCGCCCTGCTCGCCGCCGCGCAGCGCGAGGCCGGGGCGGACACCGACAGCGCGGACCCGGCGGACTGGTACGCGGCCGTCGCGAAGTTCTCCGGCGCCGACGACCAGGCCTCCGCGGCCCCGTACGCCAACGAGGTGTTCGCGGTGATCCGCGACGGCCAGACCCGCACCACCGACGCGGGCCAGCGCGTCCGGCTGGCCGCCACCAGGGGCCTGGAGCCGGACGCCACGCGGATGGAGAAGCTGGGCCTGCGCCGCGCCTCGGCAGCCGCGACGGACTGCCCGGAGACGATCTCCTGCGAGTGGATCCCGGCACCGTACGAGGAGTTCGGCGACGAGGACTACGGCAACCACGACAAGGCCGACCGGCCGAAGGACCAGAAGATCCGGTACATCGTGGTGCACGACACCGAGGGCACCTGGGACACCACCCTGAAGCTGGTGCAGGACCCCGAGTACGTGTCCTGGCAGTACACGCTGCGCTCCACGGACGGCCACATCGCGCAGCACCTGAAGCTGAAGGACGTCGGCTGGCACGCGGGCAACTGGGCGGTCAACGCGCAGTCGATCGGCCTGGAGCACGAGGGCTTCCTCACCCAGCCGGACGCCTGGTACACGGAGGCGATGTACCGCAGCTCGGCCCGCCTGGTGAAGTACCTCGCGAAGCGGTACGACATCCCGCTCGACCGACAGCACATCCTCGGCCACGACACCGTGCCGGGCACCACGACCTCGACGATCCCGGGCATGCACACGGACCCGGGCCCGTACTGGGACTGGCAGCACTACTTCACGCTGATGGGCAAGCCGTTCAAGCGGACGGCGGGACCGGACGGCGGCCTGGTGACCGTGGCGCCCCAATACGACGCGCACAAGCCGGAGTTCACCAGCTGCGAGGAGCCCGGCGACACGTGCCCGGCACACGGTTCCAGCGCGGTCCGGGTGCACACCGAGCCGCGCGACGACGCCCCGCTGGTCAAGGACATCGGCCTGCGCCCCGGCGGCGGTGACTCGACGACCGGCGTGAACGACCTCGGCTCGCGCCTGTCGACGGGCCAGCAGTACGCGGTCGCGGACCGCGAGGGCGACTGGACGGCGGTCTGGTTCCTCGGGCAGAAGGCCTGGTTCAAGAACCCGAAGAAGCAGCCGACCGCGGTCGACGCGGCGGGCCCGACGATCACCCCGAAGGCGGGAGCCGAGGAGATCCCGGTGTACGGGCGCCCGTACCCGGAGAGCTCGGCCTACCCGTCGGACATCAAGCCGCAGCCGGTGTCGCCGCTGCCGTACAAGGTGCTCAAGGGCCAGAAGTACGCGACGGGCGGGAAGGTCCCGGGCGAGTACTACTACGCGGCGACGTTCGACACGTCCGACCACCAGGTGGTGCGCGGCAAGGACACGTACTACGAGATCCAGTTCGGTCACCGGATCGCGTTCGTACGGGCCGCGGACGTGCGGGTCGTGCCCTCGGGTTCGTAGGAGGGCCTAGGAGAAACTCGCCGGGCCCGGATCTGCGTGGGGGCAGGTCCGGGCCCGGCGTATGTGTGTCGGCGGGTGGGCGGTCAGCCCTGTTGGAAGAGCTCCGCGGGCAGCGGCTTCAGGAGCGCGTACAGATCGTCCGTGATCGGGCGGTCCCAGGCGGCGATGGTCACCAGGACGTTGTCGCTGCGGTCGAACTGGACGCAGGAGATCCGGCTCTCGGAGAGCTTGAGGCGGCGCACGATCAGCAGGTTGTCGCCCTGCATGACGGGCACGTCCTCGGTCTCGACGACCTCGATGTCCTCGTCGTTCTCCAGGGCGAGCAGCAGCTGCGCCACCTCGAACGGAACGTCCTTCTCGCCGATCTCGCGGGCCGGGGAGCCCTCCGGGAGGTTGCCGATGACCATGGCGGGTCCGCGGCCGCCGAACAGGTCGTACCGCAGGAACACGCCCTGGCAGCTGCCGTCGGGGGCGGGCAGGAGGCCCGCGCCGAGGTTGCCGGGCCAGTCCCCCGGGTCCATGGCCAGGACGTCGAAGTCCGGGCCGGCGGGGGTGGGGGCGCTTCGGCGGCGGAGGAAGGACATGCCGTCCATGGTACGTGGCTTTCGACACGGCCGGACGCCGGGCCCCGACCGGCCCGATGCCCGTCACGGAGCGCATGCGGGCCGGTCAGAACCCCTGTGGGCGACGGGCCGCCCGACTGTTCGGGACACAACACCGGCCGGACCCGAGCGAGTTCACGGGTTGGCTCTCCTCAAGCCCCCGCGTCCGCGGCCAGCCGCTTGAGCAGGTCCACGGCCTCCTCGGCCCGCTCGTACGGCACGAACAGATGGTCGTGGTGGAAGCCCGCGACGACGTTGCAGCTGAGGCCCGCGTCGGCGAGCAGACCGGCGACGGCGGCGGTCAGGCCGACGGCGTCGAGCGCGGAGTGCACGCGGAGCGTGACCCACCCGGCGACGTACGCGTACGGCAGCCCGGCCCGGTCCGCCTCTTCCTGCCGTACGACGAGGGTGCGGCCCTCGTCCTCGCGGACCGTGACGACCGGGTCCAGGCCGGGCGGGGTCGCTCCGGTGACGGTGGCGTACACGTACCGATGCGGGTCCAGGTGGGGGCGCAGGCCGGTGAGGAGGCGGGTGAGGTCGCGTTCGGGCTTGTGGTTCCGGGGCATGGGGTCAGGCTAGGTCGTGTCCGTAAAGTCCCGTCGTCCGCCCGGAGGGCGGCCCGGCGGCGTCTGGTGCGTGCTCTCGGCGTGCCGGGCGAAGGTTCTCGTAGCGGAGCTACTTGGGCCTTTGTCCGGTGCGGCGAGTGGGGGTCCCCCCGGCCGGAGGCTGGGGGAGCGTGCCAGGCGTCGCCGGGCAGGCGGGACTTTACGGACACGGCCTAGGTCGTTTCCTTCGGCTCAGGCCGTCCGGGAAGAGGTCCCCTGGGCGTTCTCGGTGCGGTGGCGGTCGTGGTGGCGGGCGACGCGGGCGCGGTTGCCGCAGGAGGGTTTGCACCACTCCTGGCGCGGGTGCTCCTTGAGGAAATAGCGCACGCAGCGCGGGGCGTGGCAGGCCCGCAGCCGGGTGCGGTCGTCGCTCGCGAGGAAGACGGTGGCGGTGCGGGCGAGCGCGGCCACGAGCAGGTCGGCGGGCGGTGCCGGGGCGGTCGGCGCGTACGTGATCTCGGGTGCGGCGGACTCCGGCCAGGTCAGGCGGGGCGCGACGGGGACGCGGGCGGCGGCTGCGGCGAGCCGGTCGAGGGCCTCGGCGTCGGGGAGCAGCCGCTGCGCGTCGGCGGGGCTGGGCGGCCCGGGGCGGACGGCCCGGGCGAACAGTGCGCGTACGGCCTGGCGGAGTGCGCGTACGGCGGCGAGGGCGTCCGCGTCGGCGGCGAACGGGTCGAGCGGCGCCCCGGCCTCGGCGAGCTCATCGCTGTGCGCGGCGACCCAGCGGGCCAGCCCGTCGGCCCCGTCCAGATCGTCGGCGACTCCGCCCTTGCCGTCGTGGCGGACGGTGAGCGCGAGGTCGAGGACGAGCCGGTGTGCGGGCATGGGCTCGATGCTAGCTTCGGCGTCCGGCGGCGAGGGGGTACGGGGATGGCCCGGAAGCGGATCGATCACTGGAAGGCGGGGCTCACGCGCGTACCGGAGTCCGTGTGGGCGCGCGTGGACGCGGAGGAGCTGATCCTCGCGGACAACCTCCTCACGTCCGTCTCCCCGCGCCTTGCGGAGCTGACCCGGCTGCGGACCCTGGACCTCGGGCACAACCGGCTGGTCGCGTTGCCGGAGGCGATCGGTGAGCTGCGGGGGCTGTCCGGCTTCCTGTATCTGCACGACAACCAACTCGCCGCGCTGCCCGAGGAGTTGGGCCGACTGGTTCGGCTGCGCTACCTGAACGTCGGCGAGAACCCGCTCGGCCGGCTACCCGAAGCCCTGGGCGGGATGCGGGAATTGGTGGAGCTGCGCGCACAGGACGCCCGCCTCGTCGCACTTCCCGAGTCCGTCGGTGACCTTGCCGCTGTACGTGAGCTGTGGCTGCGCGGCAACCGGCTGACGACGTTGCCCGGCTCCGTACGACAGCTGCGCGGGCTGCGGGAGATCGAGTTGCGGGAGAACCGGTTCACGGCCGTGCCGGAGCCGCTGCGGGGGCTTCCGCTGCTGCGGCGCATCGATCTGCGCGGGAACGCGGTGCGTGAACTGCCGGACTGGGTCGAGGAGTTGCCCGTACTGGAGAAGCTGGATCTGCGGTGGAACCCGGTGGAGGTTCCGGCCGAGGCGGAGGCGCGGCTCTCCGCACGGGGGTGTGTGGTGTTGTGGTGAGCGCGCGACCCGTACGGCGCCACGTGGGGGTGTGGGCCGGGACGACGCCGTACTGCATCTGCGTGCGGAGGTGGGGCGGCCCGTTGTGTGGTCACTGGCCGAGTTCGCGGGGCGGGAGCCGTAGCGGGTACTGCTCGGCGCCAAGCGGGTCGCCCAGGGGCGCTAGGGCAGTCTCCCGATCTCTGCGGGGCCGCGACTCCCCCAGCCTTCGGCCGGGAGGTGCCCCCAGGCACGGCACCTCGCCGCACACCGAAATCACCCAAGAACGTCCAGTACGAGGGCAATCCGGGCGCAAGCCGATGCACTGCACCAGAGAGGCAGCGGGCTGATCCGCAAAGATCAGGGAGCCGAGCTCTAGACCGCGCCGTGTGCGGCCATGACGTGTTTGACGCGGGTGTAGTCGTCGAGGCCGTAGCGGCTCAGGTCGCGGCCGATGCCGGACTGTTTGTAGCCGCCGTGCGGCATCTCGGCGGGGATGACCTGGTGGCAGCCCAGCCACACACAGCCGAAGTCCAGCTCCGCGCTGACCCGCATCGCGCGGGCGAGGTCGGTCGTCCACACGCTGGACGCGAGGCCGAAGTCCACCCCGTTGGCGAGCTCGATCGCCTCGGCCTCCGTGTCGAAGGGCTGGACCGTGACCACGGGCCCGAAGATCTCCCGCTGCACCACGTCGTCCTCCTGCCGTACGCCGGAGACGACCGTGGGCGGGAAGAACCAGCCGGGGCGGTCGAGGCGGCGGCCGCCGGTCTCGACGCGGGCGTGGGCGGGCAGGTCCGCGACGACCGCGGCCACCCGTTCCGCGTGGGCGGCGCTGTTCAACGGCCCGCAGAACGCGTCGGGTTCGTCCGGCCCGCCGACTCGCGTGGCCCGTGCGCTCTCCACGAGTTCCCTCAACAGGGCGTCGTGGACGGGGCGTTGGACGAGTACGCGGGTCAGGGCCGTGCAGTCCTGGCCCGCGTTGAAGAAGGCCGCCGGGGCGAGGGCGCGGGCCGTGCGCACCGGGTCGGCGTCCGCGAAGACGATCGCGGGGGCCTTGCCGCCGAGTTCGAGGTGGACGTTCTTCACGTCGTGCGCCGCCTCGGCCATTACCTCGGAGCCGGCGCGGGTGCTGCCGGTGATGGCGACCATGTCGACGTCCGGGTGGGCGACGAGGGCGCGGCCCGTGTCGCGGTCGCCGCAGACGATGTTGACGACGCCCGCCGGGAACGCCTGCTGGGCGAGTTCACCGAGGAGCACGGTCGACCAGGGCGTGGTGTCGGACGGCTTGAGCACGACCGTGTTGCCGGCGGCGAGCGCGGGGCCGAGCTTCCACACGGCCATCATGAACGGGTAGTTCCACGGCGTGACCTGGGCGACGACGCCGACGGGCTCGCGTCGTACGTACGACGTGTGGCCCTCCGCGTACTCCCCGGCCGCGACGCCTTCGAGGACTCGGGCCGCCCCGGCGAAGAACCTCAACTGGTCGGCCCCGCGCAGGATTTCGAGCGTACGGGTCGCCTCGCGCGGCTTGCCCGTGCTGCGCACCTCGGCGTCGAGGAGCCGGTCGGCGTGCGCCACGACGAGGTCGGCCAGCTTGAGCAGTGCCTCCTGGCGGCGGGCCGGGGTGCTGCGGCGCCAGGCCGGGAGGGCGCGCCGGGCGGCGGCGACGGCGGCGTCCACCTCGGCCGCGGAGGAACGGGGCGACGTGCCGTACACCGCTTCCGTCGACGGGTCCGTCAGCTCCATCCGGTCGGCGGCCTTGACCGGGGCGCCGTCGACGATGTTGTGCAGAGTGAGGTCAGACATCGGCGGTCTCCTTGTGCGTGTGTTCCTGGCGCAGGCCCGCGACGGTGACGTGCGTGTGTTCCCGGCGCAGGCCCGCGACGGTGACGCCGGGCGCGAGCCTGCCCTCGGTCACCTTCAGCTCGATCAGCGCGGCCCGGCCGCAGGCCAGGGCCCGTTCCAGGGCGGGCCCGAACTCCTCGGTGGCGGTGACCGTTTCACCGTGGGCGCCGAAGGCACGGGCGTACGCGGCGAAGTCCGGGTTGCCGAGCGCGGTGCCGCTGACCCGGCCGGGGTAGGTCTGCTCCTGGTGCTGGCGGATCGTGCCGTACTGGCTGTTGTCGAGGACGAGGACGAGCGGGGCTGCGCCCTCGGCGACGGCGGTGGCGAGTTCCTGGCCGTTCATGAGGAAGCAGCCGTCACCGGCGACCGAGACCACGGTCCGGTCGGGGTGCGCGAGCGCGGCGGCGACCGCGGCCGGGACGCCGTAGCCCATCGAGCCGTTGCGCGGGGCGAGTTGGCGTGCACCCTCGTCGAGGGCGAGGAAGCGCTGCGCCCAGATGGCGTGGTTGCCCGCGCCGAAGGTGACGACCCGGTCCGACGGGAGCCGGGCGTCGAGGGTGGCGAAGACGGCGCCGAGGTCCAGCGGGTCGGCGTCGTGCAGCGGGGCGCGGAAGGCGAGATGGGCGTCCCGGTCCTCCTTGGTGCGGACGGCCCAGGGCGGGGTGGAGTCGGGGCGGTGTCCGCGCAGGGCGCGGCCTACGGCGGCGGGGGCGGCGAGCAGGGGCAGGTCGGGCGCGTAGAGCACGCCCGGGGGCAGCGGTTCGGGCAGCGCTGTGACCAGGCGGGGTCCGCCGCCGGTGGTGGGCAGCAGTGTGAAGGCGTCCGTGGGGACGTCGCCGGGGGCGGCGCCGAGCGCGATGACCAGGTCGGCGGTGCGCAGCCGCTCGGCGAGGTGGTCGGCGCGGCCGTAGCCGAGGGCGCCGACGTACGACGGGGAGTCGTGGCCGATGAGGTCCTGGCAGCGGAAGTCGGTGGCGACGGGCAGCCGCCAGGCTTCGGCCCAGGCCCGTACGTCGGCGCGGGCCGCGTCGGTCCAGCGGCTGCCGCCGAGCAGCACGAGGGGGCGTTCGGCGGTGCTCAACAGCTCGTCGAGGAGGGTGAGTTCGGCCTCCGAGACGGCCCCTTCGGCGGGGGCGGCGGGCTGCAGGTCGGGGACGCGGACGACGTCGGTGAGCATGTCCTCGGGCAGGCCGACGACGACCGGGCCCGGCCGCCCGCCCTCCGCCACGGCGAAGGCGCGGGCGACGTACTCGGGGATGCGCGTGGCGTCGTCGATCGTCTCGACGAGCTTGGCGCTGGCGCCGAACGTGGCGCGCAGGTCGAGCTCCTGGAAGGAGTGCCGGTCGGTGTGGCCGCGCGGGACGAGGCCGATGAACAGGACGAGCGGGGTGGCGTCCTGGTGGGCGGTGTGCAGGGCGACCAGGGCGTTGGTGGCGCCGGGGCCCCGGGTGGTGAAGCAGACCCCGGGGCGGCCGGTGAGCTTGCCGTGCGCCTCCGCCATGTAGGCGGCGCCGCCTTCGTGGCGGCACACCACCATGCGTACGGGGGCGTCGTGCAGGGCGTCGAGCGCGGCGAGGTAGCTCTCGCCGGGCACGCCGTAGGCGGTGTCGACGCCGAGCGCGACGAGCTGGTCGATCAGGACCTGTCCGCCGGTGCGGACAGGGTGGGGCGGGTTCATGCGGGGACCTCGACGTTCTCGGACGGGGTGGAGAGGGCGGCGCCGCGCCGGCGCAGGACCCGGCCTGCGGCGAGGGAGCCCGCGACGGTGCAGGCGGCGATGGCGATGAGCAGGAGCGCGGCGCCCCAGGAGGCGCCGCCGGCGGCACCGGTGAGGGCGGCGGCCATGAGCGGCACGAAGCCGGAGACGACGCCCGCGAGGTTGTACGACATGGCGACGGCGCTGTAGCGGAACTCCTCCGGGAACATGCCGGAGACGACGGCGCCGATCGGCGCGTACGGGATGGACAGGGCGCCGATGCCGAGCGAGACGCCGAGGTAGACCAGGCCGGTCTGCCCGGTGTCGACGAGCCAGAAGGCGGGGAAGGCGACGGCCATCGTGACGAGGCCGCCGAGGGCGCAGACCCGCCAGGCGCCGATCCGGTCGGCGAGTCGTCCGGCGAGGACGAGGACGACGATCTCGACGACGGCGCCGATGACCGTGGCGTTGAGCATGGTCTGCTTGTCGATGCCGAGTTGGTCGGTGCCGTACGAGATGATGAACGTGCTCATCAGGAAGAAGCCGCCGACGCCGAGGAACGCGGCGCCGATGCCGATGATCATGCGGCCCCAGGTGCGGCGGAAGGCCTGGACGAGCGGGGCGGGCTTGGGGCCGTTCTGTTCGGCGTCGGCCAGCATCTCGCGGAAGACCGGGGACTCCTCGATGTGGACGCGCAGCCAGAGCGCGAAGCCGAGCAGCGGGAAGGCGACGAGGAACGGCACGCGCCAGCCCCAGGAGTAGAACGCGTCGTCCGGCAGCATCCCGACGAGCGCGAAGGCACCGGAGGAGAGCAACGTGCCGACGGGCGAGCCGAGTTGGGGGACGGCGGAGTAGCTGCCGTGCTTCTCCTTCGGGGTGTGCTCCAGGGTGAGCAGCATCGCCCCCGACCACTCGCCGCCGACGGACACGCCCTGGAGGAAGCGCAAGGCGGAGAGCAGGACGGGCGCCCAGATGCCGATGGTGTCGTACGTGGGCAGCAGGCCGATGCAGCCGGTGGTGGCGCCCATCATCACGACGGTGATGATCAGGGAGACCTTGCGGCCGTAGCGGTCGCCGATGTGGCCGAAGATCGCGGCGCCGATGGGCCGGGCGACGAAGCCGACGGCGAAGGTGACGAACGCGGCGATCGTGCCGACCGCCGGGTCCAGTTCGGGGAAGAACAGCTTGTTGAAGACGAGCGCGGCGGCGGTGCCGTAGAGGAAGTAGTCGTACCACTCCAGGGCGGTGCCGCTGAAGGCCGCTGTCAGCAGTCTTCTGATGTCCTTGAGTTCTGGCTTGGTGGGCGTGCTCACGCGTACTCCTGGGGAGGTGCGGCCGCGGGCGGGCCGAGGGGACGGGGGACCGGAGCGTGCGGGTCGGATGCGGGTGGGGATGCGGGTGCGGGTGCGGCCGTTTGCGGTTCAGGCGCGGGTGAGGCCGTGCGGGTCGTGGGCGGGATCGCCGCCCACGACGGTGGCGAGGACCCCGATATCGCCGATGCGGCCGGGGTCGGTGCGGACGGGGTCGCCGTCCAGGACGGTGAGGTCGGCGAGCTGCCCGGGGACGAGCCGTCCCTTGCGGCCGCCGAAGCCGGTGGCGCGGGCGGAGCCGTCGGTCCAGGCGCGCAGCGCGGCGAGCACGGGGATGCTCTCGTCCGGGCCGTACGGGACGCCCGTCTCCGTCAGCCGCGTCACCATCGACTGGATGGCGGGGAGCGGCGCGCCGGGGGCGACGGGCCGGTCGGAGCTGCCGGGGACGGGCAGTCCGAGGTTCAGGAAGGAGCGCATCCGGTACGACCAGGCGGTGCGTTCGGGGCCGAGCGCCGCGGCCATGGCGTCGCCGAAGGTGTGCAGGAAGTTGTGCTGCGGTACGGGCACGACGCCGAGTTCGGCGAAGCGGGCCAGCTGGTCGGGGCGGACGATGCCGGCGTGCTCGATCCGGTGGTGCACGCCGGGGCGGGGCCGCTCCTTGTGGGCGCGGGCGAACGCGTCGAGCGCCAGGTCGACGGCGCGGTCGCCGATGGCGTGGGCGGCGACGGTCCAGCCGGAGCGGTGGGCGCCCACGACGAGGTCGGTCATGGCGTCGGCGTCGCCCTGGAAGTAGCCGGTGGGCCGCTGCTCGTTGTGCGGGCAGCCGCAGAAGGGCTCGGTGACCGCCGCCGTACGCCCGAGCAGTGAACCGTCGAGGAAGATCTTGACCGGGCCGAGCGAGAGCCGTTCGTCGCCGAAGCCGGTGCGCATCCCGAGGTCGAGGCCGAGCGTGATCGCGTCGTCGGCGTGCGCGGTGAGCGGGTGCAGGACGTCGGAGGCGGCCATGAGCTGGGCTCGGGTGTGCAACCTGCCGGTTTCCAGGGCGAGTTGGTAGGCGCCGAGCTCGACCGGGGTGTGCCCGATCCAGCCGCCGCCGATCCCCGCCTCGGTGAAGCTCGTGACGCCCTCGGTCAGATAGTGCCGGGTCGCCGCGTCCACGGCGTCGGCGACGGCCTCCGCCGGGTACGGCAACACCTGGTCCTGCACGAGCCGTTGGGCGGTCTCTTCGAGCAGTCCGTTCGGGCGGCCGTCCGGATCGCGGGCGACGAGACCGCCGTCCGGGTCGGGGAATCCGTCCTCCAGGGCTCCGGCCGTGCGCAGCACGGGGGTGTTGACCACGCAGGCGTGCCCGGAGGTGTGCTTGATCCACACCGGACGGCCGGCCGCCGCGCGGTCGAGGGCGTCACGGTGCGGGTAGTGGCCGCCGAGGTTGTTGTGGTCGAGCCCGGCGCCCAACACCCAGGCATCCGCGGCGAGTTGCTCGGCATGGGTGGCGACCGCGGCGTAGACCTCCTCGACCGTGCGGCAGCCGGAGACGTCGAGCTGGGTGAGGTTGAGGCCGAACCAGGCGGTGTGGCAGTGCGCGTCGTTGAAGCCGGGCAGCACGGTGGCGCCGCCCGCGTCGAGGACGCGCCGCGCGGGCAGGGCGGCCACGTCGTCGTCCAGGCCCACTACGCGGCCGTTCAGTACGCCGAGGGTGTGGGCCGTGGGGTGGTCCGGGTCGAGGGTGCGGATGTGGGCGTTGCGGACGAGCAGGTCGAGTCGCATGGGCGGGGCGCCTCCGGATAGGGGCTCAGGCGAAGTGGTGCAGCTGGGCGAGCGGCAGTTCCGTGGCGGGCGCGGTGCCGGTCTCGACGCCGTCGACCAGGACGGGCGCGGGCTCGCGCGGCACGACCACGCGGGGCGTCGCTGTGTTGTGCAGCATGTCGGCCCGGGTGAGGCCGCGGCTGTCGCGGATCGGCGCGTACGTGAGACCGGACGGCAGCGCGGCCCGCGCGGCCCGGTCGGTGAGGGCGGCCTCGGCGACGAAGACCTTGGCGAGCCGTGCGGGCGCCGCGCCGAGGGCCCCGAAGTAGGGGCGGTAGACGCGCGGCTGGGTGAGCCGGGTCGAGCCGGAGCCCGAGCCCGTGTTGCCCCACGCCACGAACCCGGCCTTGATGACCAACTCGGGCTTGCTGCCGAACCACTTGGGGTCCCACAGGACGAGGTCCGCCATCCGCCCCGCCTGCACGGTGCCGACCTCGTGGGCGAGGCCGTGCGCGAGCGCCGGATTGAGGGTGATCTTGGCGAGGTAGCGCAACGCCCGTGCGTTCTCGGGCCGTTCCGCTCCCCCGCCACCGTTCGCGCGCGCCTGCACGTGGGCGAGCTGCCAGGTCCTGCGTACGGTCTCGGCGATCCGGCCCATGCCCATCGAGTCGGAGTTGACGATGGAGATCGCGCCGAGGTCGTGCAGGGCGTTCTCGGCGGCGATGGCGTGCTCGCGGATGCGCCCCTTGGAGATCGCCACATCGCTCGCGGAGTGGTGGTTCTGCCGGTGCACGGTCATCGTCATCGGGAACAGCTCGCCGACCGTGTTCGGGGTGTACGGCACGGTGGGTGTCGTCGACGAGGGCAGGATGTTCGGCTCGGAGAGGATCTCCAGGAGGTCGGGGTGTCCGCCGCCGCCCTCCACGTGGTACGCGTGCACGGTCCGGCCACGCGTGGCGCCCACGGTGTCCCTCAAGTACCCGGACTCGTTCATGGAGTCGGTGTGCAGGGCCACCGGCAGGTCGGCCTGCTCGGCGGTGTCGAGGCAGGTGTCGATGATCCGCGGGGTCGCGCCGAAGTCCTCGTGGATCTTGAAGCCGCCGGCCCCGGCGAGGGTGATCTCGTCGAGCAGCGCCCTCGAACTCGACGAACCCCGGGCCAGGAACGCGATGTTGAGGGGCGTGCCCTGCCAGGCGCTCATCAGGGTGTGCAGATTGTGGGCCGGGTTGCAGCCGATCTCCCACACGCCCCCGAGCCCCATGCCGACGAGCGTGGTGACCCCGGCGGACAGCGCGGCCGGGGCGACCTCCGGCGAGGACAGGTGCACATGGCTGTCGACCACACCGGGGGTGGCGATGAGGCCCTCCCCCGGCACGACCGAGGTGTGCGAGTCGATGGCGTAGTCCACGTCCATGACGTCGGGGTTGCCGACGCCGCCGACGGCGACGATCCGCCCGTCCTTGATCCCGATGTCGGTCTTGCGCACACCGAGCACCGGGTCCATCAGGACCACCCCGGCGACGACCATGTCGAGGGCGGACTCTCGGTCGGAGCGCGGCGAGGCGAGCAGCCCGTCCCGGACGGTCTTGCCGCAGCCGCCGAGGAGTTCGTCGCCCGGGGTGCCGTCGTCGGCCTCGACCTCCACCCACAGACAGGTGTCGCCGAGCCGGATCCGGTCTCCGGTGGTGGGCCCGTACAGCGCTTGGTACGTACGGCGGTCGACGCTGGTCATGCGCGCTCCTGAGTCTTGCGGCTGGCCGGGACGAGGACGACTTCGCGTTCTTCGCCGGGCTCGAAGGCGAGGGCGGTCCCGGCGGCGATGTCGAGGCGCAGGCCCCGGGCGGCCTCCCGGTCGAGGTCGAGGGCCCGGTTGACCTCGTGCAGCGGGTAGTGCGAGGAGAGGTAGACGACCGTGTCGCCGGTGTTGCGCACGGTGAGGGTGGTGCGCGGGCGGCCCACGTTGATCTCCACCGGGGTCTCGCCGGTCCGTACGGCACCGGGCGGCTCGGCACCACTCTGCGCGGCCGGGCCGCCCGCCTTGATCGGGTGGTCGACGGCGACCAGCGAGGTGCCGCTCGGGAACAGCGCCTCGACCTGCACGGTCGAGACGATGGCGGCGACGCCGTCCCGCACGTCGTCCGTGGTCAGCACCCGGCGGGCCACCTCGATCACCTCGTCGAGGCTCAGCCCGTCCCAGGCGGCCTCGAGGATCTCGTCGCAGATCAGCGCGATGGCCTCGGGGGCGTTGAGGAGGCGGCCTCGGGCACGGCGGCGGCGCGCGAGTTCGGCCACGGTGAACATCTGCAGCCGCTCCTGCTCGCGAGGGGTCAGATGCACGTCGAGTGGCCCTCCTGATCGGTGGGACCCGGGCGGTCGGCCTCGGGACCGCCTCAGCTTCGGGGGCGGCAGGCACAAATCCAAGGTGGAAACATCACCCGTACGGCCCCCAGAATTGGGCACATGCACAATTCCCCGGGGCCGGACCCCACGCTCCCCGCACCCTCGCCCCGGATCGCCGAGCTGGCGGGGCAGTGCCTGGACAACATCGACGGGCTCATCGGCGACTGGCTGGACATGGTCCACCCGGTGCGGTCCTCGTACGCGGACCGGGTGCCCGACGCCCAGTTCCGCGACTCGGCGTGGCAGGCCTTCGAGCTGCTCCTGCGCACGGTGGCTCAGCTGCCGGTGCCGCCGCACATCGCCGACGTCTCGCGCCGGGTCGGCGAGAACCGGGCTCTGCAGGGCGTTCCCCTGGACGCTCTCCTCGAAGCCGCGCGCCTCGACTTCCGGGTGGTGTGGGCAGCGCTCGTACGGCGGGCCGAACCGGCCGACATGACCGAACTCGTCGGCTCCGCCTACCACGTGTGGGAAGCCGTCGAAGGCCATGTCACGGGGATCATGACGGCCTATCAGCGCACGGTCCTGGAGATGGGCCGACGCGAGGCGGACGAGCGGCGCATGTGGTTCGCGCGGCTGATGGAGAGCGAGGGCCACAACCCCACGGTCGTACGGGACGCCGGGCTCGCCCTCGGGTTCGCGGCGGACGGCCGTTTCCTGTGCGCGGCGTCGTCCGCGGCGGCCGGGCCGGGGCTGCACCAGGCGGCGACGGCGCTGCGGGCCGCCGGTGCTCCGGTGCAGCAGCAGATGGTGGGCGGCGACGCGGTGCTCGTCGTCCAACTGGGCCGCCAGACCACCCGCGAGCGCGTCACCGAGCTGCTCGCGGACTCGCCGTGCGGGATCGCTCCCGAAGCGGCGGGCCTGGCCGCCGTACCCCGCGCCGCCGGTCTCGCCATCGCCACGGCACAGGTGCTGCCGCCTCAGGCGCACGCACCACGCCTCCTGGAGGACTGCTGGCTCGACGTACTCGCCCACCGCGCGGGCGACTTCGCGCGCGATCTGGCCGACGACGTCCTGGGCGGCCTGGACGCCCCCGCCGTCTCACGCTCGGAGGCGGCCCGGCTCCTGGAGACCGTACGGACACACCTGGAAGGCAGCGGCTCCATCGCGGAGACCGCCGAAGCCCTCTACTGCCACCGCAACACCGTCCAGCACCGCTTCGCCCGCTTCCACGAACTCACCGGCCGCGACCCACGCCGCCCCGACGACGCGGCCCTCGTCGCGGTCGCCCTGCGGGCCCGCCGCCCCGGGCCCGAACCGGCCTAGGCCGTGTCCGAGGCGACGCGGCGTACTGGCATGCTGCGGTTCCATGAAGATCGCGACAGCCCAGCTCACCTGCACCCCTGCCGACCTCACGGGGAATCTGAAGCAGCTCGGCGGCCTCGCCGAAGAGGCCCGCGGGCGGGGCGCCGAGCTCGTGGTCTTCCCCGAGCTGGCCCTCACCGGGTACGAGCTCGATGCCGTACTGTCCCGGCGCGACCTCTGGATCCGGCCGGACGACGCCCGCCTGGACGCGCTTCGGGCGGCGGGCATCGGCATCGTCGTCAACTGCGTCGCGGCCACCGAGGAGGAGCGGCCCGCCATCGAGACACTGGTCTTCGGGCCGGAAGGCGACCTGCTCACCACGTACCGGAAACAGCATCTGTTCGAGCACGAGCAGGAAGCGTTCGTGGCGGGGCGGCACGACGGGCGGTTCGAGTTCGGCGGACTGCGTTTCGGCCTGGCCACCTGCTTCGACAACCACTTCTCCGCCCTCCTCTCCCGGGTCGCCGCCGACCGGTGCCAGGTGCTCCTCGCCAGCTCTCTGTACGGCACGAGCGGCGGGGTGGAGGAGCTGGCGAGGGTGTATCCCGGCATCGCCGAGGCGTTCGGCCTGCACGTCGTCCTCGCCAACCACGTCGGCCCGGCGGGCCCCTGGACCGGCTGCGGCCGCTCCGGGCTGTGGTCGCCGGGCGGCGGCCTGCTCGTCCAGGCGGATGCCGAGCGGGCCATGGTCGTCCTGGCGGATGTGGAACCCGGTGCGGCCTAGGAACCTAGCGGCCTAAGGCCCTAAGCAGGCAGTTCGCGTGGCCAGCCCCCCGCCGAGCGGAGGAGGTCGATGAAGGCGCGCTCCGCCGGGGAGAGCAGGCGGTCGCGGCGGCGGACCAGGTTCACCGGGCGGGGGCGGGGCGCCGGGCTGACCGGGAGAACTGTCAGCGTGCCCGCGCGTACGTCGTCGACGACCGCGTGCTCGGAGATCAGCGCGATCCCCAGGCTCGCCGCCACACACTGCTTCGCGGCCTCCGGTCCCCACACCGCGCCGCGGGACACGGCGTCCAACTCCCATTCGGAGAGGGCCTGTTCCTGCAGCACCCTGGTCTGCGAGCCCGGTTCGCGGAGCAGGAAGCGGCAGTCGGCGAGGTCCTGCGGCCGTACCTCCGCGCGCCCGGCGAGGGGGTGTGCGGGGGACGCGACCAGGACGAGGCGCTCGTCGAGGACGGTCTCCGTGAGGAGTTGGGAGGCGGTGGGCACACCCGCGACGACCGCGACGCCGATGTCACCGGCCAGGAGCCGTTCCAGCACGGCCTCGTTGTTGCCGACGAACACATCGCACTCGATGCCGGGGTGCCGCTCCTGGAAGCGGGCGAGGAGGGACGGCAGCAGATAGGTGCCGACCGTCGTCGAACCGCCCACGAGGAGCCGTCCCGAAGCGAGGCCGCTGACCTGCTGCACGGCCGCCACCGCCTCCTCGGCGAGCAGGAACACGCGCTTGCCGTACTCGGCGAGCACCTCGCCCTCGGCGGTGGGCCGGGCGCGGGAGCCCGAGCGGTCGATCAGGGTGACCTTCAGGGACTGTTCGAGCCTGCGCACCTGGTTGGAGACGGAGGGCTGGCTCATGTAGAGCCGCTGCGCCGCCGCGGAGAAGCCCTGGTGCTCCACGACCTGCATGAAGATCCACAAACGGTGGAGGTTGAGTTCCACGCGCCCCCTCGCCCCACGCTCTCGTAGATCACCCGGCCCACTCCAGCCGATCACCGGGCGCCGAGCCTAGCCCGCCCCCGGCCCGCCGGGGAGGCCCCGGACCTGCCCGCTCTCGGAACGGGGGGCTATGGCCGCCATAGCGAATCCGGTGGTTCTTCCGGCCCGGCCGCCGGTGCTACCCATGGAGACGCGGCACGGTGAACGAGGAGGCCGGCCGCGAGACTTCGACCTCAGGGGTGGATCCGTACATGACCGAGCCGCTGACTGTGAACGGCCGCCACTACCACCGGCCCCACCGGCCCGTAGTCGTCGTGTGCATCGACGGCAGCGAGGACGCCTACCACGAGCGGGCCATCGCGGACGGCCGCATGCCGTTCCTGGAAGGCATGCTGCGAGGCGGCGCCGACCTGCGCGCCGACTGCACCATGCCGTCCTTCACCAACCCCAACAACCTGTCCATCGCGACGGGTGTGCCGCCCGCCGTGCACGGCATCTGCGGCAACTACTTCTACGACACCGCGTCCGGCACCGAGGTCATGATGAACGACCCCGAACTGCTGCGCGCGCCCACGCTGTTCGCGGCGTTCTCGCAGCGCGGGGCGAAGGTCGCCGTCATCACCGCGAAGGACAAGCTGCGCCGGCTGCTCGGCAGCGGACTGAAGGACGGCATCTGCTTCTCCGCCGAGAAGGCCGACCAGGCCACCGAGGAGGAGAACGGCATCGGCAAGGTGCTGGAGCGTACGGGCATGGAGCTGCCGTCCGTGTACAGCGCCGAGCTGAGCGAACTCGTCATGGCAGCCGGGGCCGACATCCTCGACAAGGACCGCCCCGACCTGATGTACCTGTCGCTCACCGACTACATCCAGCACAAGCACGCGCCGGGCTCGCCCGTCGCGAACAACTTCTACGCCATGCTCGACCAGTACTTCGAGCGCATCGACGCCCTGGGCGCCGTCCTCGTCGTCACCGCCGACCACGGCATGAACGCCAAGGCCGACGGCGCGGGCGCCGCACGCGTCGTCTTCCTCCAGGACACCCTGGACGACCGACTCGAACCGGGCGCCGCGCGGGTCGTGCTGCCCATCACCGACCCGTACACCGTGCACCACGGCGCGCTCGGCTCGTACGCGACCGTGCATCTGCCCGACTCGGCGGACCGGGAGGTCGTGGCCGCCGGGCTCGCCCGACTCGACGGCGTGGACGAGGTGTTGACGCGCGAGGCGGCCTGCGGGCGGTTCGAACTGCCCGGCGACCGGATCGGCGACCTCGTCGTCATCGCCGAGCGCAACACGGCCCTCGGCACCACCCCGGCCCGGCACGACATCTCCGGCTTCACCGAACCGCTGCGCTCACACGGCGGACTCAGCGAGCAGAAGGTGCCGTTCCTCGTCAACGCGCCCGTCGAGGGCCTGCCCGCCGGACACCGGCTGCGGAACTTCGACGCGTACTGGGTGGGCACCGCCGTCGCCGCGGGCGAACCGCTGCCCGCCGCCTGAGCGACCGGGTCCCGCGCCCGTGCGCGGGACCCGCCGCTGCTCCAGGAAACGACCACCCCCCACGCATCCGTATCGGCACCGAGGACGAGGGACAGGACACCGCCATGGCCGACCTCGCACCACTGCAAGGCAGTTCACGGACCGACAGGGGGAGCACCGAAGCCACTCGCTGGCGCTGGCGGATCTTCGCCGTCACCTGGCTCGCGTACGCGGGCTTCTACTTCGTACGCCAGGCCTTCTCGGTCGCCAAACTCGGCATCCTGGAGGACCCGGCGCTGGGCGGCGTCCTCACCGAGCAGGTTCTCGGCGTCATCGACGCGGTCTATCTCGCCGCGTACGCGGTGGGCCAGTTCCTGTGGGGCATGTGGGCCGACCGGTTCGGGCCGCGGGTCGTCGTCATCGGCGGCATGGTCGGCGCGATCGTCGCCGCGTGTGTGATGGGGGTGAGCAGTGCGCTGCTCGTCTTCGGCGGCGCCATGGTCGTGCAGGGCCTCGCGCAGTCCGCGGGCTGGGCGCCGCTGTGCAAGAACATGGGCAGCTTCTTCCCCGTACGCCAACGGGGACGTGTTCTCGGCTTGTGGAGCACCAACTACGCCTTCGGCGGGCTCGCCGCACCGCCGTTCCTCGGCTGGGTCGCCTACTCCCTGTTCGACAGCTGGCGGATCGCGTTCTTCGCGGGCGCGGCGACCCTCGCCGTCGTCCTGCTGCTGTTCGTGCTGCTGCAGAAGAACTCCCCGTACGACGCGGGGATAGCGGAGGCCGACGAGCCGGTCGCCGCGGCCGAGGAGCCCGACCAGCCGGTCGCCGCGGCCGAGAAGCCCGGATCCGCCGAGGAGTCCGGACCCGCCGAGCCGCCGGAGCCACGCAGGACCGGGCTCGCGCTCTACCGGGAGACGCTGCGCGACCGGATGGTGCTCACGCTCGGCGCCGCCTACTTCCTCCTCAAGCCCGCCCGTTACGCGATTCTGCTGTGGGGCCCGGTGCTCGTCAGCCGGCGGCTGCCCGATGTGGACAAGGTGGGCGCGGTCCTCATCCCGATCTCCTTCGGCGTCGCGGGAGTTCTCGCCCCGATCGTGGTGGGCTGGCTCTCGGACAAGCTGTTCGGCTCCCGCCGTGTGCCGCCGTGCGTACTCGCCCTGGGCCTGCTGACGGTGACGCTCACGCTGTTCATGCCGCTCACCGCCACCGGCAGCGTGCCCGTGATGATCGCCGTGCTCGCCGTGATCGGGCTCACCGTGTACGCCGCCGACTCGATGATCTCCTGTGTCGCGGCCGTCGACTTCGGCACCGACAAGGGCGCGGGCACGGCCGCCGGGCTCGTCAACGGCTGCGGTTCCGTCGGGGCCATCCTGGGCGGGCTGCTGCCCGGGTTCCTCTCCGGCGGTGTGCTGTTCACCGGCTTCGCGGGGGCCGCCCTCCTCGCCGGACTGCTGATGCTGCCGCACTGGAACCGGCGCCCGCGCACGGCGAGTTGAGCCGCGCCGACCCCGACTCCCCCACTTCCTCCCCTCGTTGGACCCGTCCGTACTGAGAGAGGTTTCCCCATCATGAGCGTCAACCAGGCCGACACCGTCGTCGTCGGCGCGGGCATCGTCGGACTCGCGCACGCCCTCGCCGCCGCCCGCCGCGGAGAACGCGTCGTCGTCTTCGAGCGGGACGACTTCGCCGTGGGCGCCTCCATCCGCAACTTCGGCATGATCTGGGCGGTGGGGCAGCAGCGCGGCGCGATCTACCGGCGTGCCCTGCGCAGCCGGGAGATCTGGCTGGACATAGCCGCCAAGACCGGGCTTTGGGCCGAGCCGAGCGGCTCCCTGCACCTGGCCCACCGCCCCGACGAGGTGGCGGTCCTGGAGGAGTTCGTCGCCTCCGCTCCCGCCGCCCGTGAACGGGGAGTCACCATGGTGACGCCCCGTGAGGCCCTGGAGAGAAGCCATGTGGCCCGTCCCGAGGGGCTGTTGGCGGCGATGTGGAGCCCGACCGAGCTCAACGTGGACCCGCGGCTCGCGCTCCCCGCCGTCGCGGAGCACCTCGTCTCGGAGTACGACGTCGACATCCGCTTCGGTACGACCGTCCGCTCCGTGGACCTGCCGACCGTGTCCACCACGGCCGGCGAGTGGCGGGCCGGGCGGGTCTTCGTGTGCAGCGGGAACGACTTCGCGACGCTCTACCCGGAGGTGTACGCCGACAGCGGTCTGGTGCGCTGCAAGCTGCAGATGATGCGCACCGGGGTGCAGCCCGGCGGCCGGCCGCTCGGCCCGATGCTGTGCGGCGGTCTGACGCTGCTGCACTACGCGGCGTTCGACGGCCTCACGGCGCGGGAGGCGCTCGCGGAGCGGATGGGCGAGGAGTTGCCGCACCACCGCGAGCACGGCATTCACGTCCTGCTCTCCCAGACCGCCGACGGCCGCCTGACCATCGGCGACAGCCACGCCTACGGCACGACGCACGACCCCTTCGAGGACGAGGGCATCAACGAGGCCGTACGTGACTACCTGCGCACGTTCGCCGACCTCCCCGACCCCCGCGTCACCGAACGCTGGACCGGCTACTACCCGTCCCTGCGCGACGGCCGCACGGAACTGGTGGTGTCCCCCGAGCCGGGCGTGACGGTGGTCAACGGCGTCGGCGGGGCGGGGATGACGCTGTCGTTCGGGTTGGCGGAGGAGGTGGTGGCAAATTGAGCCCCTCTGGGGGCACCTCCCAGCGGTAGCTGGGGGAGATTGAGGAGCGGGGGTCCGGGGGCGGAGCCCCCGAAGCTCCGCAGCCACGCGGCGCCAGCCGCATATCGACACAGTCGGGAAGGGGCGGGGAGGGGAAAAGCAGGAGGCCCGGCGGGAACCACCCCGCCGGGCCTCCGTCTGCGCAGCAGTACCTCAGTACCCGATACACGCCGAATGCCACGCAGTGTAGAACTCGAAGACCTCCGGCGAGCACTCCGGAGGCCCGTACTGCGAAGCCTTCGCCCCGGTATGCGGCAGATGCGCATACGCCCCGACCCCGGCCCGGTTCACATGCAGCATGCCCGCCTCGAACCGCTCCACCGCCTCGAACGCCCGCGCCTGCGAGGCCGTGAACACAGTGCCGCTCATCCCGTACTTGACGGAGTTGGCGATCCGGATCGCGTCGTCGAATCCATCCGCGTCGACGACCGCGAGCACCGGCCCGAACACCTCCTCCTGCGCCAGCTCGCTGTCCCAGGGCACGTCCCGGATCACCGTCGGCTGGACGTAGCAGCCCTCCGGCAGCCCCGGCCGCACCTCGGGTCCGCCGCCGCACAGCACCTTGCCGCCGTCGCGCTGCGCGCCCTCGATCGCGGCGAGCGCGGCGTCCCTGCGTACGGTGTTCACCACCGGGCAGAGCTGCGAGGCCGGATCGTCGCCCGGCCCCACGCGCAGGCCCGCGACCCGCGCCACCAGGCGGTCCAGGAACCGGTCCCGTACCCGGACGTCCACGACGGCCCGGCTGGTCGCGCTGCACCGCTGGCCCGCCTGCCCGAAGGCGCCGTGCACCACCGCGTCCACGGCCCGGTCCAGGTCCGCGTCGTCGCACACGACCACCGCGTTCTTGCCACCCAACTCCAGCTGGGTACGCAGGAGTCGGTGGGCGCCGCCGGTGTGGATGGCGGTGCCGACGCCGAGGGAGCCGGTGAAGCTGATGCCGGCGACGGCCGGGTTGGCGACCAGGGCCTCACCGGCCGCCACGTCGCCCTGGACGAGGTTGAGCACCCCGTCCGGCACGCCCGCCTGCTGGAACACCTCCACCAGGAGCGCGGACGTGAGCGGGGTGAGCGGCGACGGTTTGAGCACCGCCGTACAGCCCGAGAGCAGCGCGGGCGCCACCTTCCACATCGGGATGGCGAGTGGGAAGTTCCACGGCGTCACGAGGCCGACGACGCCGATGGGGCGGCGGAACGTGTACGCGAAGGTGCGCTCGTCCTCCGCGGGTGCCGTCACACCGCCGAGCCGCCGGGCCTGGCCGGTCGTGAACTCCAGTACGGAAAGGGCCCGTTGCACCTCGCCGCGGGCCTCCGCGAGGAGCTTGCCCTGTTCCCGCGTGATGGCCGCGGCCACCTCTTCGGCCCGCGCGGCGAGCAGCCGTCCGGCCTCGGTCAGGTGGGCGGCCCGGCGGATCGGGCCGAGCGCACGCCAGGCCGGGAGCGCGGCCGCCGCCGCGTCCACCGCCCGGTCGGTGTCCACGCCGCCGGACTCGGCGAACTCCCCGAGTACGTCGGAGAAGTCGGCCGGGTTGACGTTCTCCCGGGTGAGCCCCGACTCCGCCGGGGCCCATCGCCCGTCGACGAAGTTGAGCCGAAGGTGCTGTGCCACTTGTTGCCCTCCCCTTCGCTGGACAGCGCCGACACGCCGCCGGCAGCCTCGGTCAGGCTCGCCCAGGTGCGGGGCGCCCACAATGCGTGATTGCCCAATGCCCGCGATAGCTCAGGGCTATTTCCCCTCCACTAGGAAACCCCCACCACCCGACGCCGCCCCACCAGCTCCGCGAGCCCCCGCCGCGTCGCCGCGACCACGACGCGGTCCGTTGAGCGCAGGACGTACCCGGGGTGCAGGTTCCAGACCAGGCCCGGTGGGCGTTCCTCGGCGTCCTGCTGGGGGGCCGCGAGGTCGGGGCGGCGTTCGGCCGGGTCGGCGGCGTCGAGGCCGATCACGCGCCAGCGGCCGGGCCGGAAGCACTCCCCGACGGTGCAGCCCTCCAGCAGCGGATGGCCCGCGACGTTCACGGCGGCGAACAGCAGCACCTGGCGTTCCACGGAGAGGGAGCCGAGGTTCTGCCGCCCCATCATGGCGCTGGCGAAGGCGGGCGCCGCGAGATGGGTGCAACTGCGGCTCAGCGTCTGGGAGTTGGGGTGGGCCGAGCGCAGCGTACGGTTGACGACGGTGGCGAACTCGTCGTCGTAAAGCCGCAGCGACACCTTCACGTCGGACTTCACCGAGCGGGCGTACAGGGCCGCTTCGATGTTGGTGCTGTCGATGCTGGTCAGGGCGAGCAGGGTGCGGGCGCGCTTGATCTTGGCGGCCTCCAGGACGCCTTCCTGGGTGACGTCGCCGAGGACGACGGGGACCCGCAGCCGCCGCGCGAGGTCGACGCCGCGGGCCTCCGGGTCCTCCTCGACGCAGACGACGGGGATGCCGAGCTCGAAGAGCCGCGCGAGGACACGGGTGCCGATCTTGCCGAGGCCGAGCAGCACCACGTGCCCGGAGAGCCGGCGCGGCGGGCGGCGCAGCGAGGACGCCGTACGGAACGTGCCGAAGGCTTCGAGTGCGGCGGCGAGCAGCACGGGCAGGAGCAGCAACCCGGCGAATCCGGAGAGCAGTTGGAGCACGCGGCGGCTGCGCGGCTCGTCCTCGGCGGGGTCGCCCATGGCGAACATGTCGAGCACGGTGACGTAGGTGGCGTGCAGCGGGCTGTACTCCTGCGTCAGCCAGGTGGCCACGGCGAGGGCGAGCGCGCAGACGAACAGGCCCGCGACGGTCCAGCGCAGACGCCGGGAGAACAGTTGGCCGATGGGCACACCGCGCACCCGGCGCGGGGCGGCTTCGGGCCCGTTGTACTCGACGGTCTCCAGGACGACGGTGCCGCGTCCGGCGGCGGCGGCCACGGCCTCGTCGTCGGGCAGCAGCTCGCACTCCACGGCGCCCCCGCCCCGCCGTCCCGGGGCGTCGTCGGGGGGTGAGAGGAGGGCCAGGGTGCACAGTCCGCCGTCGGCGCGCTGTCCGCTGCGGGTGGGGGCGCGCTCGGCGGCGCGCAGGAGCAGTCCGTCGACCTCGACGACCTTGCTGGTGGCGGCGATGGCGGTGGCGGCGAGTGCGGGCGCCGCCGTGTCGGCGTCGGACAGGACGGTGGTGGTGGCGTGGGCGGTGTCGAGGTCCGGGGACGCCAACGCGCTGGCCTGGTCGAGGAGTTCGGCGAGGTGCTGGCCGAGCTTGCGGTTGAAGAGCCGGATGACGAGGCGCAGGTGCGGGTTGAGGCGGCGGGCGGTGAGGGCGGCCCTGATGTTGAGTTCGTCGTCGTCGTTGACGAGGGCGAGCGCCTCGGCCTGCGCGATGCCCGCTTCCAGGAGGACTTCGTCGGTCAGCTCGGATGCCTCGATGAGAGGTCCCGCGGAGTGGTCGGCGGGCTCGTCGTCGTCAGCGGTGTTGCCCGCCGCCCGGCCCACGGCGGCGGTGAACCGTCCGAAGAAGGTGCTGGCCCGGGTGCGCACCGACAGCGGCTGGCCCCGTCTGTCCCCGCTGGTCGGCACGACAAGGGTCACCTGCTGCCCGTAGACCTCGCGGATCTCCTCGGCGAGCCGCTGGCCGAGCGCGTCGTCGCCGCACACAACCATGCGGGGCGCGGCGGAAGTTGACTGGGTCTGCTGCTGCGGTACGGATGACACGGAAGGCAAGAGTGCCCGAGAGGCGGTCGCGGTTCCAAGCCTTGGCGATCTTCGGCGTGGAAGTTCTCGTACGGCGTACGGGTCGCCCCCGTACCCTCGACGTCATGAGTGAAGCCCTGCCCCTGCTCCTGATCGCGCTCGGCATGCTGGCCGTCCTCGCCGGTTGCGGCTGGCTCGCGGTGCATGTGCGGCGGCGGGGTGCGGCGGGCGGTGGGGTGAGTGCCGCGATGGCCGCGTACGACGAGGCGTTCAAGGTGACGTCGTACGAGGCGCATGTGGAGGTGCAGGCGCAGGCGCGGCGGAAGAGTCCGCTGCTCTCGCCGGACGAGGAGTGGCGGCCCGTGGCCCGCCCGGCGGGGCCCACCGGTGCCGGGGGGCGGCTCCCGCGGCGGGTGCGGTCGCGGCGCGGGCTGTTGCGGGGGCTGCGCCGCCGGGTGGCGCGCCGCTCCCGCTGATGAGCGCCTGGACCACCCGCCCCGGCCACGGAAATCCCTGCGGCCCGGCCCTACTTCCCGCCCGGCACTCCGTGCCAAGATCTCCCGGAGCACGCACGACGCGGGACACACGACCCGGGAGGCGGGAGTTCGGATGGCGCAGCACTGGGCGGACTTTCAGTACGAGATCTACCTGAACGGCATGACGGGGGCCGTGCCCCGGCTGCCCACGGATCTGACGCGCCTGGAAGAGCTGGTCGAGCGGCGGCTCGGGCCCGGGCCCGTCGGCTACGTGGCGGGCAGCGCGGGCAGCGGCAGCACCGCCGCGGCGAACCGGGCGGCCCTGGAGCGGCGCCGGATCGTGCCGCGGATGCTGCGGGACGTCCATGAACGCGACCTGTCCGTCGAGGTGTTGGGGCGTTCGCTGCCCGCGCCGCTCGCGCTGGCGCCCGTGGGCGTCCTGTCGATCATGCACCCGGACGCGGAGTCCGCCGCGGCGCGGGCGGCGGCCGCGCAGGGCGTCCCGTTCGTGCTGTCCTCGGCGTCGAGCACGCCGATGGAGCAGGTCGCGGAGGCGATGGGCGACGCGGAGCGGTGGTTCCAGCTGTACTGGGCCAAGGACCGGGAGGTGACGAAGAGCTTCCTCGACCGTGCGAAGGCCTCCGGGTTCACGGCCCTGCTCGTCACGCTCGACACCCCGCTGCTCGCCTGGCGGCCGCGCGATCTGGACCAGGCGTACCTGCCGTTCCTGCACGGTGTGGGCACCGCGAACTACTTCACCGACCCGGCGTTCCAGGCCGGTCTGGCCAAGCCGGTGCACGAGGACCCGAACGCGGCGGTCATGCACTTCGTGGGCATGTTCTCGGACCCGGCGAAGACCTGGCCCGACCTGGCGTTCCTGCGGGAGAACTGGGACGGCCCGATCGTCCTGAAGGGCATCCTGCACCCGGACGACGCACGGCTCGCGGCGGACGCGGGCATGGACGGCGTGGTGGTCTCGAACCACGGCGGCCGCCAGGTGGCGGGTTCGGTCGCCGCGGCCGACGCCCTGCCGCGCGTGGCCGAGGCGGTCGGCGACCGGCTGACCGTGCTGTTCGACAGCGGCGTACGCACCGGGGACGACGTGTTCAAGGCCCTGGCGCTCGGCGCGCAGGCGGTGCTCGTGGGGCGGCCGTACGCGTACGGGCTCGGCCTCGACGGTCAGGCCGGTGTCGAGCACGTGATCCGCTGCCTGCTCGCGGAGCTGGACCTCACCCTCGCCCTGACCGGGCACGCCGCGCCGGGCACGGTGTCGGCGGACGATCTGGAGACGGAGACCGCATGACCGACGCAACCGACTCAACCGACACAACCGACGCAACCGCCTCATCCGCAGCCGCCGGGGAGCAGCACGTCCTCGCCGTCGTCCCCGCGCACGTCGGCGGGCGCGCGGCCGGGACCGGGTTCGCGGCCCTGCTGCCGCCCCCGGCGAAGGTCACGGTCGTCGAGTCCGTCGACGAGGACCCGCGGGCACTGCGCACCGCCCGCGTGCTGATCACCGCGCTGGCCCCGGTGACGGCCGAACACCTCGCCGCCGCACCGGAGTTGGAGCTGGTGCAATGCTCCAGCCACGGCTTCGACTACGTGGACACGGCGGCGGCACGCAGCCGCGGCATACCGGTGTGCACGATCGGTTCGAGCGGCGCGGAGAAGCAGAACGTCGCCGAGCAGACCTTCGCGCTGATGCTGGCCCTCGCCAAGCAGCTGGTCCCGGCGCACACCGCGCTGGCCGAGGGCGACTGGGCGCTGCCCCGCCTGAAGCCGTCCCTGACCGAACTGTCCGGCAAGACCCTCGGGATCGTCGGCCTCGGGCAGATCGGGCAGGAAGTGGCGCTCAGGGGCCGCGCGTTCTCGATGGACGTGGTGTACGCGGGCCGCCGCCGCGCGGAACCCGCTGTCGAGGAGCGGCTCGGCGCCCGGCACGTGGACCTGGACGAGCTGCTGCGCATGTCGGACTACGTGAGCCTGCACGCTCCGCTCACCGACGCCACCCGGGGCCTCCTCTCCGCGGAGCGCCTGGCTCTCCTCAAGCCCACGGCGTTCGTCGTGAACACGGCGCGCGGCGCGCTGATCGACCAGGAGGCGCTGGCGGACGCCCTGGAGTCCGGTGCGCTCGCGGGCGCGGGCCTCGACGTCTTCGACCCGGAGCCCCCTCCGGTGACCCTGCGCCTGCTGCGCGCGCCGAACGTGGTGCTCTCCCCGCACGTCGGCGGCGTGACCCGGGAGACGGTCGTACGCATCGCGATCGCGGCGGCGCAGAATGTGGCGGCGTACTTGGAGGGCAAGCGGCCACAGGATGTCGTGAACTAGGGGGTGTTGCTCCCTGGTCTCCCGGGTCCCGCAGGGTTTTCCCCCACCCCGCCCCTTCAACGGGGTCCGGGGCGGAGCCCCGGCGGGGGCGACCTCAGGTGAGGTCGAACTCGCCCTCGCGCGCGCCGATCACGAAGGCCCGCCACTCCGCGGGCGTGAAGATCAGGGACGGGCTGTCCGGACTGCCGCCGTTGCGCATCGCGATGAAGCCCTCGACGAAGGCGATCTGTACGTCACCGCGTCCCTGACTGCTGGACTGCCAGGCGGCGTCGCTGAGATCGAGGTCGGGCTTCTGCCAACTCGCAAAGGTCTGCTGGGCGGTGGTGCTCTCGGCCACGTCCGTGCTCCTCCCGGTACTGCCCGTTCGGTCCGCGCCCAGCCTAGCGAGCGGCGCGGGCGCCGGACAGGCCACGGGAGGAGGACCCTGGCCGGACCTGTCCCGTACGGCCCCCGCTCAACTCGTCGGCGGTTCCGCCCCCACCAGCCACATCGCGAAGAACTGCGAGCCGCCGCCGTACGCGTGCCCAAGTGCCTTGCGGGCCCCGTCGACCTGGTGCTCGCCCGCCAGGCCGCGCACCTGCAGGGCCGCCTCGGCGAAGCGGATCATGCCGGAGGCGCCGATGGGGTTGGTGGAGAGGACGCCGCCGGACATGTTGACCGGAAGGTCTCCGTCGAGTTCGGTGACGCCGGACTCGGTGAGTTTCCAGCCCTCGCCCTCGGCGGCGAAGCCGAGGTTCTCCAGCCACATCGGCTCGTACCAGGAGAACGGCACGTACATCTCGACGGCGTCGATCTCGCGGCGCGGGTCGCTGACGCCCGCCTGCCGGTAGACGTCGGCGGCGCAGTCCTTGCCGGCCTGGGGCGAGACGAAGTCCTTCCCGGCGAACATGGTGGGTTCGCTGCGCATGGCGCCGCCGTGCATCCAGGCGGGCGGCCGGGGTGAACGGGCCGCGCCCGCACGGTCGGTGAGGATCATCGCGCAGGCCCCGTCGGAGGACGGGCAGGTCTCCGAGTAGCGGATCGGGTCCCACAGCATCGGGGACGCCTGCACCTTCTCCAGGGTGATGTCCTGCTCGTGCAGGTGCGCGTACGGGTTCTTCAGGGCGTTGCGGCGGTCCTTGTACGCGACGAGCGAGCCGACCGTGTCCGGGGCGCCGGTACGCCGCATGTACGCGCGCACGTGCGGGGCGAAGAAGCCGCCCGCCCCGGCGAGCAGCGGCTGCTGGAACGGCACGGGCAGCGAGAGCCCCCACATGGCGTTGGACTCGGACTGCTTCTCGAAGGCGAGGGTGAGTACGGTGCCGTGCACGCGGGCGGCGACGAGGCCCGCGGCGACGAGCGCGGTGGAGCCGCCGACGGAACCGGCGGTGTGCACGCGGAGCATGGGTTTGCCGACGGCGCCGAGCGCGTCGGCGAGGTACAGCTCCGGCATCATGACGCCCTCGAAGAAGTCGGGCGCCTTGCCGATGACGACGGCGTCGATGTCGGCCCACGTCAACTCGGCGTTTTCCAGGGCCTGTTGGGCGGCCTCGCGGACGAGTCCGGCGATGGAGACGTCCTTGCGGGACGCGACGTGCTTGGTCTGGCCGACGCCGACGACGGCCACGGGTTCTTTCGACGACACGCTCATCGCGCCTCCCCCTCGAGTACGGCGACCAGGTTCTGTTGCAGGCACGGCCCGGAGGTGGCGTGGGCGAGGGCGCGGTCGGACTCGCCGCGCTGGATGCGGGCGGCGGCCTCACCGAGCCGGATGAGCCCGGCGGCCATCATGGGGTTGGCGGCGAGGGCGCCGCCCGAGGGGTTCACCACCACCTCGTCCCCGAGCCCGAGGGCCTTGCGCAGGACGACCTCCTGGGAGGTGAACGGGGCGTGCAACTCGGCCGTGTCGACAGGGCGTTGGAAGGCGCCTGCCTTCTCGGCGGCCAGGCGGGCAGACGGCGAATCCGTGAGGTCGCGCACGCCCAGCGAGTGCGCCTCGATGCGGTGGTCCATGCCCCGGATCCAGGCGGGCCGCTCGCACAGCTCACGGGCCCGGTTCCCGGCCGCGAGGATCACGGCGGCCGCGCCGTCCCCGACGGGCGGCACATCCCCGGTGCGCAGCGGCCGTACGAGATAGTCCCCCTGCGGGCGCGCACCGCGCACCTGGGCATGGGAGTTGGCAAGGGCGGACTCCCGGCTGCGGGCGGCGACCCCGGCGAGCGCGACCTCGTCCGTCTCCCCCGCGTCGATCAGCGCCTGCGCCTGGAGCGCGGCGAGCGCGACGGAGTCGGGCCAGAGCGGGGCCACGTAGTACGGGTCGAGCTGCCGGGTGAGGACGTCGCGCACGGAGCCGGGTGAGGACTTTCCGTACGAGTAGACGAGTGCGGTGTCGACCTCGCCGGTGAGGATCTTCACCCAGGCCTCGTAGAGCGCCCAGGCGCCGTCCATCTCGACGTGGGACTCGGAGATCGGCGGCCAGGCGCCGACGCCGTCGAGGGCCATGGTGAAGGAGAAGGCGCGGCCCGCGAGGTAGTCGGACGATCCCGAGCAGGTGAAGCCGATGTCGCTGGTCTTCAGGCCGGTTCGGGCGAGGACGTCGTGCAGGACGGGCATGAGCATCTCCACCTCGGAGTGCTCGTCGCTGGTGCGGGTGTGGTCGCTCTGCCCGAAGGCGACGATCGCGACGTCCCTCAGGGGCCCTGCGGCGGCCATCTAGATCAGCTCCTTGTACGTCTCGTAGTCGGCGTCGGGCTCACCGGTGGGCCGGTAGTGATCGGGATAGCGCCCGCCCTCCCGCCACACCGGCTCGACCCTGAGCCCCATCCGGACCTGGTCGTACGGGATCCCGGCGATGCGGCCGTGCAGGGCCAGGTCGGCGCCGTCGAGGGCGATATGGGCGTAGACGTACGGGACTTCGATGTCGAGATTCTTCGCCTTGATGTTGACGATGCAGTACGTGGTGACCGTCCCGGCGGGACCGGTCTCGACCTGTTCGTTCGTGGCGACGCCGCAGGTGGGGCAGGCTCCGCGCGGCGGCACGTACACCTTCCGGCAGGAGGGGCAGCGCTCGCCGACGGCGCGTCGCTCGGCGAGCGCGTTGATGTAGCCGGTCTGGGCGCGCCCCGGCGAGTAGGTGTAGTCGAGCCGCGCGGGCGCGACGATTCCGGTGACGGCGTCCTCGAACTCCCCGCTGTGCGGCTGAGGTTGAGCCTCCGCTTCACCGTCGTACGGCTCGAAGCAGGCGATGTCGTTGATGGTGCCGGCACGTTCGGCGGCCCAGCGGACCCGGACGCGCATCCCGGTGCGGACGTTGTCGGGGCCTTCGGCGTCGAGGGCGTGCAGGAGGGCGGTGTCGGCGCCGTCGAGTTCGACCAGGACCCAGGCGAAGGGGGTGTCGAGCGGCTGGCCGGGGCGCGGTTCGTGGTTCCAGGCCCAGGTGGTGACGGTGCCGGTGGCGCCGACCTCGACGAGGTCGCGTATCTCCTCGGCGGTCACCGGGTCGTACTCGACGGGCGGGACGAGCACCTTCCCCGCACTGGTCCGCACCCCGAGCACGGTCCGCTCGCGCAGTCCGGTGAGGAAGGCGCTCTGGACGGGGCCGAGGGAGCGGGTGAAGGGGAATTCGACGATGAGGGGGGCTTTGAGGACTTCGGGCACGCTCGTACTCCTTAGGGTGTCAGGCTCGCCGGTAGACGGGGGGCCGCTTCTCCGCGAAGGCCTTGGCACCTTCTTTGGCGTCCTCGGTCGCGAACACCGGCCAGCCGCGCTCCAGTTCGGACCTCAGCCCGTCCGTCTCGGTCATCTCGGCGGTCTCGTACACGGACGCCTTGACCGCCTCCACGGCGAGCGGACCGCAGGCGTTGATCTGCTCGGCGATCGCGAGGGCCGCCTCAAGCGCGCTGCCGTCGGGCACGACCTGGCCGATCAGCCCGATGGACGCGGCCTCGGCGGCGCTGTACGGCCTGCCGGTGAGCAGCATCTCCAGCGCGTGCGTACGGGGAATCTGCCGCTGCAGCCGCACCGTCGAGCCGCCGATGGGGAACAGGCCGCGCTTGACCTCGAAGAGCCCGAAGGTGGCGGACTCCCCGGCGACGCGGATGTCGGTGCCCTGGAGGATCTCGGTGCCGCCGGCGACACAGTGCCCCTCGACGGCGGCGATGACGGGTTTGCGCGGGCGATGGTGCCGGAGCATCGCCTTCCAGTGCAGGTCGGGGTCGGCCTTGAGTCGGTCCCGGTACTGCTCGCCCGCCATGCCCTGGCCCGCGAGGGCCTTGAGGTCCATTCCGGCGCAGAAGTCGCCGCCCGCGCCGGTGAGGACGACGGAGCGGATCCCGTCGTCCGCGTCGGCCTCGACCCAGCCGTCGTGGAGCCCGACGAGCAGGGGCAGCGAGAGCGCGTTCTTGGCTTCGGGCCTGTTGAGTGTGAGCACCAGAGTGGCGCCTTCGCGCCGTACGTCCAGGTGTTCCGTCCCACCACTTGGTCCCATGGGTTGGGTCCTCCCGTCTCAGACCTAGAACAGGTTGCAGGAGCACGGGTCCCAGTTCAATAGCTTTCTGACAGCCAGTCAGATTTCTTGACGGCACCCCTTCCCAGTTGTGCCGGGCGACGCTCTAATGACGGCCGAGCCAACAATTTCCGGGGTCAGGAGGAGCGGTGGAGTACAACCTTGCCGACCTGTTCGAGTCCGTCGTCGACGTGGTGCCCGACCGCGAGGCGCTCGTCTACGTCGACCACCCCGGCACCGGCTCGGAACGCCGCCTCACCTACGCGGAACTCGACGCGGCCGCCAACCGCCTCGCCCACCACCTCGTCGACAGCGGCATCCGCCCCGGCGAGCAGCTGGGCCTGCACCTCTACAACGGGGTCGAGTATCTGCAGACCGTGCTCGCCTGCCTCAAGGCCCGGATCGTCCCAGTGAACATCAACTACCGCTATGTGGAAGAGGAGTTGATCTACCTCTACCGGGACGCCGACCTCGCCGCGCTCGTCTTCGACGCCGAGTTCACCGAGCGCGTGGCGGCCGCCGCGCCGCGCACCGACAAGCTCCGCCACCTCGTGCGGGTGGGTACGGTCCCGGCGGGCGCACCCGAACTGGACGCCGTGCCGTTCGCACGGGCCGAGGCGAGCGGCTCGCCCGAGCGGGGCTTCGGGCCCCGCTCCGCCGACGACCTGTTCATCATCTACACCGGCGGCACCACCGGCATGCCGAAGGGCGTGATGTGGCGCCAGGAGGACCTGTTCTTCGCGGGCCTGTTCGGCGGCGACCCGGCGGGCGAGCCGGTCTCGCGCCCCGAGGAGCTCGCCGAGAAGGTCGCGGCGGGCGGCAGCGGCATCACCTTCTTCCCCACTCCCCCGCTGATGCACGGCACGTCCACGCTCACCTCGTTCATCGCGTTCAACTACGGCCAGCGCGTGGTGATCCACCGCAAGTACGCGCCCGAAGAGGTGCTCCGTACGATCGAGAAGGAGCGGGTGTCCAGCGTCTCGCTCGTCGGCGACGCGATGCTGCGCCCGCTCATCGACGCGCTGAACGGCCCCTGCAAGGGCACCGACATGTCGTCGCTGTTCAGCGTCTCCTCGTCGGGCGCGATCATGTCGGAGACGGTGCGCGCCGAGTTCCAGGCCCTCGTACCGAACGTGCTGCTCCTGAACAACTTCGGCTCGTCCGAGTCCGGCTCCAACGGCAAGGCGACGGACGACTCCGGCCCCGAGAAGGGGTTCCGCCTGGAGGTCAACGCGCGTACGCGGGTGGTCGACCCGGTCACGTACGAGCCGGTGGCCGTGGGCGAGCCGGGGCGCCTCGCGCAGCGGGGTCACGTGCCGCTCGGCTACTACAACGACGAGAAGAAGACCGCCGAGACGTTCTTCCAGAAGGGCGGCGAGCGCTGGGTGCTGCTCGGCGACATGGCGACCGTCGACGAGGCCGGCATCGTCACGGTGCTCGGCCGTGGCTCGCAGTGCATCAACTCCGGGGGCGAGAAGGTCTATCCGGAGGAAGTCGAGCAGGCACTGAAGTCGCACCCGGATGTGTACGACGCGCTGGTGGCGGGGGTGCCGGATGAGAAGTGGGGCAACCATGTCGCGGCGGTGGTCCAACTACGGGCGGGCGCGGCGCAGTTGACCCTTGAGGCCATCCAGACCCACTGCCGCACCCATGTCGCGGGCTACAAGATCCCCCGGCAACTCGTCGTGACCGACCACATCCAGAGGTCACCCAGCGGCAAGGCGGACTACCGGTGGGCGAAGGCGGTGGCGGCGGAGGCGGATGGGCGGGGCTGAGGCCGCTGGGGGCGTTCCTGCCGGACGGGCCTCCTGATTCGCCGGAGGGGCTGAGAAATCAGCCCCTCCGGCGTTTGAGTTGGGGGTCCCCCTGCACTTGCGCGGGGCGATGTGGGGCGGCCTGCCCGCAGCCCCTAATCGTAAGGAAACTTTCCTAACCCCTTGACTCCCCTGGGAAACATCCCTAACTTTCCCGCCACCTGCCACCCCCACGGAACAGCGCGGCCCACCCCCCACCGGACGCCCCCTCAGGAGGCACACCGCCATGGCCAAGCACTCCCCCACCCGCAGGCGCCCCGCGAAGGCGGCCCTCGGAGCCGCCCTCTCGGGCGCACTGCTCCTCACCCTCGCCTCCCAGTTCAGCGCCGGCGCCGGTACCGCAGGATCGACGCCCGACGCCACCGCCCCGGCCGGTTCCGCCGTCGCGCGCAACGGTCAACTCAGCGTCTGTGGCGAGAAGTTGTGCAACGCGCAGGGCAAGGCCGTCCAGCTCAGGGGCATGAGCTCGCACGGCACGCAGTGGTACGCGCAGTGCCTCACCGACGGCTCCCTCGACGCGCTCGCCCAGGACTGGGGCGCCGACGTGCTGCGCGTCTCGACGTACGTACAGGAGGGCGGCTACGAGACCGACCCGGCGAAGTTCACGCAGCTCGCCCAGCGCGTCGTCGACCAGGCCATCGAGCGCGGCATGTACGCCGTCATCGACTGGCACCAGCTCAACCCTGGCGACCCGAACGCCAACACCGATTCGGCGAAGCGGTTCTTCACGGACATGGCCTCGAAGTACAAGGACCAGCCCAACGTCTTCTACGAGATCGCCAACGAGCCCAGCGGGGTCTCCTGGGCGGAGATCAAGTCGTACGCGGAGGAGGTCATCCCGGTGATCCGGCAGCACGACCCGGACGGCGTGGCCCTCGTCGGCACCCGCGCCTGGTCCTCACTCGGCGTCTCGGAGGACGGCGACGAGCGGGAGGTGATCGACAACCCGGTCGACGCGGAGAACATCATGTACACCTTCCACTTCTACGCGGCCTCGCACGGCGACGAGTACCTGCGCACGCTGTCCCGCGCCGCCGACGAACTCCCCATGTTCGTCACGGAGTTCGGCACCCAGAACTCGGCGGGCGAGGGCGCGAACGACTTCACCATGGCCCAGAAGTACATCGACCTGATGGCGGAGAAGGGCATCTCCTGGACCAACTGGAACTACTCCGACGACGACCGCTCGGGCGCGGTCTTCAAGCCCGGCACCTGCTCCGGCGACCAGTGGACGGGCACGGACGTCCTCAAGGAGGCGGGCATCTGGATCCGGGACCGCGTCAAGGGCTGAGGCTCCGCGCACGACACGGCCCGGGAGGTGCGCTCGTGGGGGCGGACCTCCCGGGCCGCGGCCCCTGGTTTCTGAGTACGACGACTCATGTGGCCGCGGCCGCGAGCGGGTTGAATGAAGGTATGAGCAACTCCCAGCCCCAAGCCGCCGCCCCTGCACTGGGCCCCGACGCCGCCGACACCCGCATCGGTCTCGCCTGGGTGGGCCCACTGCTCTCCACGGCCGTCACACTGCCGCTGGCATTCTTCGCGCACTTCCTCGTGGTCCTCGGCGCCTCCGCGGTCGAGGACCACTCGGGCTCGCCCGCCTCGCTACCCATCGGGATCTTCCGCTACGGGCTGCTCGTGCCCTTCTGCCTGCTGTGGATCGCCTGGGCCCTGGTCCGCCACCCGGGCCTGTCCCACCGCCGCGTCCTCTGCTCCGTCGTCGCCCCGGTCTCCGTCCTGCTGCTCACCGTGGCCGTCCTCGCGTTCATGGGCTGACCGCGCCGCGAAGCCCCGGAACCGTAAGTTCACCTGCCGCTCACCCAGCTGCGGCCCAAGCGGTGGCAGGGTCCGTACGTGGGAGCGTACGGAACGGGAACGGGAACGGGAACGAGAACAGGAACCGGAACAGGAACGGGAGCGAGACCGGTGCGGCGGGCGGCAGCAGTGCTTCGGGGCATCGCCCCGCTGCTCGCCACCGCCCTCCTCGCGGGCGGCTGCGCAGGCGAGGGCACGGACCCAGGCACCCCGGAGCGGGGGCGGCCCGCGCCCTCGACCCGGCCCGCACTCCCCCGCCTCCTCGACCCCCCGCCGCCACCGCGCGAGAAGCCCGCGCTCCCGCCCGCCCACGGGTCGGCCCCCGTGCTCGACCGCGTGCCGACCCGCGACCGCGTCGTGTTCCTCACCATCGACGACGGCATCGCGAAGGACCCGGAGTTCGCCCACCTGATGCGGCAACTCCGGGTGCCGTTCAGCATGTTCCTCACCGACTCCATGGCCGGTGACGACTACGGCTACTTCGACCGGCTGCGGCGCGGCGGCAACCGCGTACAGAACCACACCCTCACCCACCCGAGCCTCGCCGGACTGCCGTACGCACGCCAGCGGGCCGAGATCTGCGGTCAACAGGAGCGGCTCCAGGGGGAGTTCGGCGAGCGGCCCACCCTCTTCCGTCCGCCGCGCGGCCACTACGACCCCACCACCCTGCGCGCCGTCGCCGACTGCGGGCTGCGCGCCTCCGTGATGTGGGGCGTCAACATGCAGCCCGACGGCCTGCGCTACGACAACGGCACCGACCGGCTCCGCCCCGGCGAGATCGTCCTCTTCCACTTCTTCCCGCCCGAACGACTCGGCGACAGGACTCTCACCGAGGTCACCGTGGAGCTGCTGCGGACGATCACCGAGCAGGGCTTCGCGGTGGCCCGTATCGAGGATTACGTCTGACCGCACGAAGATCACGTCACACGTCTTGACGCCCCCGCCCACCCCCTGGATAACTGAACCCCAGCAGAGCAACCGAATGATCGGTCGTCCGATTCAGGCCGATTGACCGTAATGGCTGTGGGACGGAGAAGCGCGATGACGGCAGCGGAACTCGACGCGGCGGAGCAGCTCGGCCCGGACGGCCTGCGCAGCCTCCAGCTGGAGCGGCTGCGCGCCACCCTGCGGCACGCGTACGAGAACGTCCCGTTCTACCGCGCCGCCTTCGACCAGGCCGGCCTGCGCCCCGAGGACTGCCGCTCCCTGGACGACCTGGCCCGCTTCCCGTTCACCACGAAGGCCGACCTGCGGGACAACTACCCCTTCGGCATGTTCGCCGTGGACCGCGACCGGGTGCGCCGCATCCACGCCTCCAGCGGTACGACGGGCCGCCCGACGGTGGTCGGGTACACGGACCGTGACCTCGACGTCTGGGCGGACGTCGTGGCCCGCTCGATCCGCGCGGCGGGCGGCAGACCGGGCCACATCGTCCATGTCGCCTACGGATACGGCCTGTTCACGGGCGGCCTCGGCGCGCACTACGGCGCGGAACGGCTCGGCTGTACGGTCGTGCCCGCGTCCGGCGGCATGACGGCCCGGCAGGTCCAGCTGATCCAGGACTTCCGCCCCGAGATCATCATGGTGACGCCCTCGTACATGCTGACGCTGCTCGACGAGTTCGAGCGCCAGGGCGTCGACCCGCGCTCCACATCCCTGAAAGTGGGCATCTTCGGCGCCGAGCCGTGGACCGAGCAGATGCGCCGGGAGATCGAGGAGCGCTTCGCGATCGACGCGGTGGACATCTACGGCCTGTCGGAGGTCATGGGCCCCGGCGTCGCGCAGGAGTGCGTGGAGACCAAGGACGGCCTGCACATCTGGGAGGACCACTTCTACCCTGAGGTCGTCGACCCGCTGACCGGCGAGGTGCTGCCCGAGGGCGAACAGGGCGAGCTGGTCTTCACCTCGCTCAGCAAGGAGGCGATGCCCGTGATCCGTTACCGGACCAGGGACTTGACCCGCCTCCTGCCGGGCACGGCCCGCCCGTCGTTCCGCCGCATGGAGAAGATCACGGGCCGCAGCGACGACATGGTGATCCTGCGCGGGGTGAACCTCTTCCCCACCCAGGTCGAGGAGATCGTCCTGCGCACCCCGGGCGTCGCCCCGCACTTCCAGCTCCGTCTGACCCGCGAGGGCCGGCTCGACGCCCTGACGGTCCGCGCGGAGGCCCGTGCGCAGGCGAGCCCCGAGCAGCGGGCGGAGGCGGCGCGCTCGATCGCGGCGGCGGTGAAGGACGGGGTGGGTGTCTCGGTGGCCGTGGAGATCGTGGACCCGGAGACGCTGGAGCGGTCGGTCGGGAAGTTCCGGCGGATCGTGGACGAGCGGCCGAAGTGACCCCGCCCGTACGAAGTCCCGGCGGATCGGATCGTGGACGAACGGCCGAAGTGACCCCCGTACGCGACCATGGGCGCATGACGGAACCTGTGACCCCCTCAACCGCGCTGGGTCTGCGTGCAGTTCGGCTGGACTCCTACTCCCGTGCCGAGCAGGTCGAGATCCTCGGCGACGGCGACGACCCCTTCGGCGTCGCCGAGACGGGCCTGACCTGGCTGCCCAAGGAGGTCCACTTCGGCATCAGGCTCGACGGCCGCCTGGTGGCGCACGCCGGTCTGCTGCGGTTGCCGGTGACGGTCGGGGACGACGAACAGGAGCTGGTCGGCGTGGGCGGCGTCGCGGTCGCCGCCGATGTGCGGGGGCGGGGTCTCGCCCGGCAGGTCCTCGCGGCGGCGCTCGACCACGCCCGCACCATGGGGCCGCGGCACGCCCTGCTGTTCTGCCGCCCGCCGTTGGTGGCGCTGTACGGGCGGCTCGGCTGGCACCTGCTTGAGCAGGACGTTCTGGTCGAGCAGCACGCCGGGCCGGTGGTGATGCCGTTGCGCACGATGTGGACGGCGTTGCGGGAGGACGAGGACGGGAACGGCGCGGGGTGGCCCGCCGGGGAGCTGCGTTTGCGCTCGTTCCCCATGTGAAAAATCAGCCCGCCCTGGGGCACCTCCCAGCGGTAGCTGGGGGACTTTGAGGACGAGCCCGCAGGGCGATCAACGGCACCCGAGTCGCCGGAGCCTCACGACCACCGATCCCGCAGCTCCCTCTTCAGGATCTTCCCGCTCGCGTTCCGCGGCAGCTCGTCCACGAAGACCACCCGCTTCGGAGCCTTGAACGCGGCCAGCGACTCTCGGGCGTGCGCGACGAGTTCGGCCTCGTCCACCGCACCGCGCCGTACGACCACCGCCGTGACCGCCTCGATCCACCGCTCGTGCGGGAGGCCGATCACCGCGACCTCGGCGACCTGCGGGTGGGTGTAGAGCGCGTCCTCGACCTGGCGCGAGGCGACGAGGACGCCGCCGGAGTTGATGACGTCCTTGACGCGGTCCACGACGGTGAAATAGCCCTCCGCGTCCCGTACCGCCAGGTCACCGGAGTGGAACCAGCCGTCGCGGAACGCCTCCGCCGTCTCCTGCGGCTTGTCCCAGTAGCCCTCGCACAACTGCGGGGAGCGGTACACCACTTCGCCCGCCGTGCCGTCCGGGACGGGCTTGCCCGACTCGTCCACGACCCGCGCCTCGACGAAGAGGACGGGCCGCCCGCACGAGTCCATCCGCCCCTCGTGCTCGTCGGGCCCGAGGACGGTGGCGAGCGGGCCGATCTCGCTCTGGCCGAAGCAGTTGTAGAACGCGAGCCCGGGCAGCCGTCCGCGCAGCCGCTCCAGGACCGGTACGGGCATGATCGAGGCGCCGTAGTACGCCTTGCGGAGCGGGCCCAGGTCGCGCGTGGCGAACTCGGGGTGGTTGGCGAGCGCGATCCACACCGTCGGCGGCGCGAACAGGCTGTCCGCGCGGCCCGCTTCGACCAGGTCGAAGATCTGCTGCGGCTGCGGGGCGTCGATGATGGTGTTCTCCGCGCCGACGGCGAGATACGGCAGCAGGAACACATGCATCTGCGCCGAGTGGTACAGCGGCAGCGAGTGCACGGGCCGGTCGGCCTCGCCCAGGTCGAGCGCGTGGATCGCGGAGACGTACTCGTGCACGAGCGCCCGGTGCGTCATCATCGCGCCCTTGGGGTCGGCCGTCGTCCCCGAGGTGTAGAGCAGCTGCGCCAGATCCTCGGCGCCGGGCTGCGGACCGTCGTACGGAGCAGCCGCCGGGAGCCGGGACAGGAGCGCGTCGTCCGTGTCGCGCAGCGCCAACGCCCGTACGTCCTGCGGGAGTTGCTCGCGCAGATCGGGGTCGGTGAGGACGAGCGCGCTGCCGGACTGGCGGACGATGTACGCGAGGTCGTCGCCGGTGAGGTTGTGGTTGACGGGCACATGCACGAGCCCGGCCCGGGCGCAGCCGAGGAAGCCGATGAGGTACGCGTCGGAGTTGTGCCCGTAGGCGCCGACCCGGTCGCCGGGGCGCAGGCCCTGGTCGAGCAGCACGCGGGCCGCCCGGGAGACCGCGTCGTCGAGCGCGGCGTAGGTCCAGGTGCGGTCGGCGTAGCGCAGTGCCGTGCGGTCGGGGGTGCGGCGGGCGCTGCGCCGGAGCATCCCGTCGACCGTGTCGCCCCGCGCGCCGCCGTGCGCCGGGCTCTCGCCTCGTACGTCCGTCATGGCGTGATCCTCGGTCGCCGCACGACGGGTGGTCAAGACGTCGGGGGTGCCGGGTGTGCCGTGTCGGGCGTGTCCGTTCCGGACCCTGTACCAACTGACCTACCGCTTAGTACGCTCAACCGGCCCTGCCCGCAGACCTGTTGGGAGTGCCATGCGAAACCGCTGGAGACGGCTCATTCTGTTGGCCACCGCGCTGCTGTCCGTAGCCGCCACCGCGTCCCCCGCCCCGGCCGACGCCGGGGGCGGCAGCGGGAGTGCGGAGCGGGCCTCGGGCGGCGGGCTCGCCGCGACGATCCGGTACACCGAGTACGGCATTCCGCACATCGTGGCGAAGGACTACGCGAACCTCGGCTTCGGCACCGGGTGGGCGCAGGCGAACGACCAGGTGTGCACGCTCGCCGACGGCCATGTGACGCTGCGCGGCGAGCGGTCGAAGTTCTTCGGCGCGGAGGGGAAGCCCGACCAGTCGCTGTCGTCCGCGTCCACGAATCTCTCCAGTGACCTGTTCTTCCGCGGGGTGCGGGACGCGAAGACCGTCGAGAAGCTGCTCGCCGTGGACGCGCCGGTCGGTCCGGGGCACGAGGTGCGGGAGTTGATGCGCGGATACGCGGCGGGCTACAACGCCTGGCTGGAGCAGAACCCCATCACCGACCCGGCGTGCAAGGGCGCGCCGTGGGTGCGGCCGATCACCTCCCTCGACGTGGCCCGGCGGGCCTTCGCGCTCGCCGTCCTCGGCGGCCAGGGCCGCGCGGCCGACGCGATCACGTCGGCACAGCCGCCGACGGGCACGCGGACGGCGACCACGGGTACGACAACTGCGCGTACGGCAACGACGCGTACGGCGACGACCGCGCGTACGGCGACCGCGGCGCCCGACCGGGACCAAGTGGCCGATGCCGCACGCGAGTTGTTCCCCGCGCAGAACGCCGACATGGGTTCCAACGCGGTCGCCTTCGCGGGCTCGACCACGGCGAACGGGCGCGGCCTGCTGCTCGGCAACCCGCACTATCCGTGGCACGGCGGCCGCAGGTTCTGGCAGTCGCAGCAGACGATTCCCGGTGAACTGAACGTCTCCGGCGGCTCGTTGCTCGGCGCCACCTCCGTGTCGATCGGGCACAACGCGTCCGTCGCGTGGAGCCACACCGTGGCGACCGGCGTGCCGATGAACCTGCACGAGCTGAAGCTCGACCCGTCCGACCCGACGACGTACCTCGTGGACGGCGAGCGGCACCGTATGAAGAAGCGGACGGTCACCGTCGGCACCGAGGGCGGCGAGCAGGTCACCCGGTCCCAGTGGTGGACGCGCTACGGCCCGGTCGTCACCTCGCTCGGCGCCGGCCTTCCGCTGCCCTGGACGAAGTCGACGGCGTACGCGCTGAACGACCCGAACGCCGCCAATATGCGCCTGAGCGACGCCTCCCTCGCGCTCAACAAGGCGCGCAGCACCAAGGAGATCAAAGCGGCGCTCGCCCGTACGCAGGGGCATCCGTGGGTGAACACCATCGCGGCCGACTCGGCGGGGCACACGCTGTTCACGCAGTCGCAGGTGCTGCCGAGGATCACGGACGAGCTGGCGGAGCGCTGTTCGACGGCGCTCGGCGAGGCCACGTACCCGAGTGCGGGGCTCGCCGTGCTCGACGGTTCGCGCGGGGAGTGCGCGCTCGGCGAGGACCCGGACGCGCTGCAGCCCGGCGTGTTCGGGCCGAGCCGGATGCCGACCTTGGAGGACGCGCCGTACGCCGAGAACTCCAACGACAGCGCGTGGCTGGCCAACCTGGACCGGCCGCTGACCGGGTACGAGCGGATCTTCGGCACGGTGGGCACGCAGCGGTCGATGCGGACGCGGGGCGCCGTCGAGGACGTGGCGGCGATGGCGGACCGGGGTCGGCTCACGGTGCGCGACCTGCAGAAGCAGCAGTTCGCGAACCGCGTTCCGGCCGGTGACCGTACCGCCGAGGACGTGGCGAAGGCCTGCGCGGCGCTGCCCGACGGCAGAGCAACGGGCAGTGACGGCAAGGCAGTTGATGTGCGAGCGGCCTGTGCTGCGATCGGCGCCTGGGACCGGACGATGAACCCGGAGAGCAGGGGCGCGCTGCTCTTCGACCGGTTCTGGCGGAAGCTGACGGCGGGCGTTCCGGCGGCCGAGCGGTGGAAGGTGCCGTTCTCCGCCGCCGACCCGGTGCGCACCCCGCACAGCCTCGACACCGCGCACCCCGGTTTCGCGCGCGCCCTCGCGGACGCGGTCGCCGAGCTGGACCGGGCGGGCATCGCGCCGGACGCGCCGCTGTCGGCACACCAGACGGTGGAGCGGGCCGGGGAGCGTATCCCGGTGCACGGCGGCACCGAGTCGCTCGGCGTGTGGAACAAGCTGGAGCCCACATGGGACCCGGCCGCCGGCTATACGGAGGTGGCGCACGGCTCCAGCTACATCCAGGCGGTCGGCTTCGACGGCAGCCGCTGCCCGGTGGCGCGCACGCTGCTGACGTACTCCCAGTCCGAGAACCCGAAGTCGCCGCATCTGAGCGACCAGACCCGGCTCTACGCACAGAAGCGCTGGGCGACCTCGCGCTTCTGCGAGCGGGACATCCTCGCCTCGCCCGAGCTGAAGGTGGTGAAGGTGCGGCAGCGGTAGGCGGGGCGAGGGACGGTACGTGAGCGTCGAGTGGGGCCGGTTCACCGGCCCCACTTCTCTTTTGACGCTTGGCGCTCTTGGCCCTCTTGGCGCTCTTGACCCTCTTGACGCCTTGACACCTTGACGCCTTGGCGCCGCATGTGCGCCAAGGTTGCTCGCATTGGCGCCATACATGTGCCACTATGGCGTCACCGAGCCTCTCGCTCACCGACCTGCCGTCGTACGGAGGACCCCATGACGCAAGAGCCCACGCCCACGCCCACCCCCGCCGACGTGACCGCCTTCCCCACGGAACGCCACACCGGCTGCCCCTTCGACCCGCCCGCCGAGCTCACCGCCCTGCGCGAGGAGCAGCCGCTGCGTCGGATGACGTACCCGGACGGGCACCACGGCTGGCTCGCCACCGGGCACGGCGCGGTCCGCGCGATCATGGCGGACCAGCGGTTCAGCGCCCGGTACGAGTTGCTGCACCTGCCGATGCCGGGCCTGGAGGGCGTCGAGATACCGCCCGCCGGGCCCGGCGACTTCACCGGCATGGACGCCCCGGACCACACCCGCTACCGGCGCCTGCTCACCGGCAAGTTCACGGTCCGCCGGATGCGCCTGCTCACCGACCGGGTCGAGGAGATCACCGCCACGCACCTGGACGCGATGGCCGCGCACGGCCCCGGCCTCGACCTGGTGCAGGCGTACGCGCACCCGGTTCCGGCTCAGATGATCTGCGAGCTGCTCGGCGTCCCGTACGCCGACCGCGAGCGGTTCACCGGGCAGGTGGCGACGCTCTTCGACCAGCGCGCGAGCGCCGAGGACAAGGCCGCGGCCTACGGCGCGGTCGAGTCGTACGTGAAGGACCTCGCCGCCACCAAACGGGCCGAGCCGACCGACGACCTGCTCAGCGACCTCACCGAGACCGACCTCTCCGACGAGGAACTGGCCGGTGTGGGCGGCCTGTTGCTCGCCGCCGGGCTCGACACCACGGCCAACATGATCGCCCTCGGTACGTTCGCGCTCCTGAGCAACCCCGAGCAGCTCGCCGCGCTCCGCGCCGAACCCGAACTCGCGGGCCCGGCCGTGGAGGAGCTCCTGCGCTACCTCACGGTGGCCGACCCCGCGGTGCGGACCGCCCTGGAGGACGTCGAGGTGGACGGGCGGCTGATCAGGGCGGGCGAGACGGTCACCCTCTCCTTCCAGGCCGCCAACCGCGACCCGGCGCAGTTCCCCGAGCCCGACCGGCTCGACCTGCGCCGCCGGGCCGCCGGTCATGTCGCGTTCGGGCACGGAGTGCACCAGTGCCTCGGGCAGCAACTGGCCCGCGTGGAGATGCAGATCGCGCTGCCGGCCCTGCTGCGCCGCTTCCCGACGCTGCGTCTCGCGGTCGACCCGTCCGAGGTCCCGATGCGCGAGCGGAACAACATCTACGGCGTACGGAGCCTCCCGGTCACCTGGGACCGGGACTGAACACGCGCCGGACGACAGAGGACACGCCGGACGGCAGAGGACACGCCGGACGGCAGAGGAGAGGAAGAGGGTCATGGAATCCACCGAGCTCACCGTCGACCGCGAGCGCTGCGCCGGTTCCGGCATGTGCGCCCTGACCGCGCCCGAGGTCTTCGACCAGGACGACGAGGACGGCCGCGTGCTGCTGCTCACCCCTCGGCCGGGACCCGGACAGCGCGCCGCGGCCCGGCTGGCGGCGGGGCTCTGCCCGGCGGCCGCCATCACGGTCAGGGGCTGATCGCCAGGAACACGAACGAGGCGAACAGCACCAGGTGCAGGCCGCCCTGCAGCAGCGTCGCGCGGCCCGTGACCAAGGTCAGGATGCTCACCACCACAGTCAGGGCGAGCATCACCATGTGCGTCGGGCCGAGGCCGAGGACCAGCGGTCCTTCCATCCAGATGGAGGCGATGGCGATCGCCGGGATGGTGAGGCCGATGCTCGCGATGGCGGAGCCGTGCGCGAGGTTGAGGCTGATCTGGGTACGGTCGCGGAGCGCGGAGCGGTGCGCGGCGAGGGTCTCGGGGAGCAGCACCATCAGCGCGATGATCACGCCGACGAAGGCCTGCGGCAGACCCGCCGCCTCGACGCCGGACTCGATGACCGGCGAGATGGTCTTGGTGTCGCCGACCACCGCGACCAGGGCGATGAGCAGCATGCCGAGGCTGAGAAGCGCCTCCTTGTCGCTGGGCGGGTGGGCGATGTCCTCCTCGTCCAGGACCTCGCCGTCGCGGGTGACGGGCAGGAAGTACTCACGGTGCCGGACGGTCTGCATGGCCACGAAGAGCCCGTACACCGCGAGCGATACGACGGCGGCGAAGGCGAGTTGGGCGCCGGTGAACTCCGGCCCCGGCTTGCTGGTGGTGAACGTCGGCAGGACCAGGCTGAGCGTGGCGAGGGTCGCCATGGTGGCGATGGCGGCGACGGTGCCCTCGGTGCTGAAGGGCGCGACGCCGCCGCGCCAGGCGCCGACGAGCAGGGCGAGGCCGACGATGCCGTTGCAGGTGATCATCACAGCGGCGAACACGGTGTCCCGGGCCAGCGAGGACGTCTTGGCCCCGCCGTCGGCCATCAGGGTGACGATCAGGGCCACTTCGATGACGGTCACGGCGACCGCGAGCACCAGCGACCCGAAGGGTTCGCCGACCTTGTGCGCGACGACCTCGGCATGGTGCACGGCGGAGAGCACCGCGCCCGCGAGGACGACCGCGACAAGCACCACGACGGGCCCCGGCAGATCGCGTCCCCAGGTGAAGACGAGGACGACGACGGCGAGCAGGGGCACCACGATCGTGCCGACCTTGGTGAGCGGACCGGGTTGTGAAGCCATGAGCACACGCTCTCAGGCGACCGCGTGATCCGCTGCCCGAATTGGCCCGACACGCACGGTTCGCGAGGTGGCCCACACGGCTGTGACCAGCGGTGTCGTACCGGAGCCCGGCCGCGCGGACAGTCCTCAGAGTGCGCGTTCGCGGCCCTCCCAGTACGGTGCGCGCAGCCGTCGTTTGTAGAGCTTGCCGTTGGGGTCGCGGGGCATCGCGGCGATGAAGTCGACGGACTTGGGCCGCTTGTAGCCGGCGAGGCGTTCCTCGCAGTGGGCGAGGATGTCGGTGGCGAGCGCGTCCCCGGAGGTGTGGCCGTCGGCGACCTCGACGACGGCCTTGACCTCCTCGCCCCAGTCGTCGTGCGGGATGCCGAACGCGGCGGCGTCGGCGACGGCGGGGTGGCCGAGGAGCACCGACTCGATCTCCGCCGGGTAGATGTTGACGCCCCCGGAGATGATCATGTCGATCTTGCGGTCGCGCAGGAAGAGATAGCCGTCCTCGTCGAGGACGCCGAGGTCGCCCACGGTGAAGAAGTCCCCGATCCGGTTCTTCCGGGTCTTGTCCTCGTCCTTGTGGTAGGCGAAGCCGCCGGTCGACATCTTCATGTAGACGGTGCCGAGTTCGCCGGGCGGCAGCCGGTTGCCGTCGTCGTCGAAGACGGCGAGTTCGCTGATCGGCCAGGCCTTGCCGACGGTGCCGGGCTTCTTCAGCCAGTCCTCGGCGGTGGCGAAGGCGCCGCCGCCCTCGCTGGCCGCGTAGTACTCCTCGACGCAGCTCCCCCACCAGTCGATCATGGCCCGCTTCACATGGTCCGGGCAGGGCGCGGCGCCGTGGATGGCGTGCCGCATCGAGGACACGTCGTACCGGTCCTTGGTCTCCTGCGGCAGCGCGAGCAGCCGGTGGAACTGGGTGGGGACCATGTGCGTGTGCGTGCAGGAGTGCCGGTCGATGAGGCGCAGCATCTCCTCGGGCGTCCACTTGTCCATCAGGACGAGCGGGTGCCCGATGTGCAGCGACGCGCCCGCGAACTGCAGCACGGCCGTGTGGTAGAGCGGCGAGCAGACGAGGTGGACGTTGCCGTCGAAGGGCTTGACGCCGAAGATGCCGAGGAACCCGCCGAGGTACGACTCCTCGGGGAGCTTTCCGGAGAGCGGGCGGCGGATGCCCCGGGGGCGGCCGGTGGTGCCCGAGGTGTAGTTCATGACCCAGCCGAGGGTCCGTTCGGCGGGCGCGGACTCGGGCTGCCCGTCCAGGAGTCGGTCGTACGGACGGAATCCCTCGACCGTGCCGACCGCGTACCGCCGACTGTCGGGGAGCTTCGCCTCGTCGGCGGCGGCGCGGGCGGCGTCGGCGAAGCGCTCGTGGGCGATGAGGACCTTGGCACCGGAGTCGGAGACGATCCAGGCGATCTCGGGGCCGACGAGGTGATGGTTGACGGGGACCAGGTAGAAGCCGGCCTGGGCGGCGGCGAGGTAGGCGGTGAAGAACTCCACTCCGTTGGGGAGGACGACGGCGAAGGCGTCCCCCTTTTCGAGGCCCGCCTCGCGGAGGGCGTGGACCATCCGGTTGGCGGCGGCGTGCAGGCGGGCTGCGGACCATTCTTCCCCGTCCGGGGCGTGCAGGACCGTGCGGTCCTGGTCGGCTTGGGCCTGCGCCCAGAAGCCGTTGGGGTGGTCGGGCATGTGCGGCATCCCTTCTGCGGAGTTCTGTTCCTGGCCGGGTGCGGCTTTCGTCGTGGTTGCTCGCGCAGTTCCCCGCGCCCCTGAGATGGGCACTTCGTGCGCCATCTCCCGGGCCCCTCAGGGGCGCGGGGCTGTGACATATGCGGCTCCGCCGCGTGGGCGCGACCAGCCCCCACCTGCCCGCGGAAAACAACGAAACAGGGGAGCGCGGCTCAACGGCCCGCTATCCGATTGATCCGATCGATCGCCCGCTCGAACCCCCGAGTCAGCTCGTCGAAGACACCCCGCACGCTCCGCTCGGCGTTCATCCGGCCGACGATCTGCCCCACCGGCGTACCGAGGAGCGCGTCCACCTCGTACTTCTGGATCCGGGACACAGCCTCCGCGACGAGCAGGCCCTGGAGGGGCATCGGCAGGGCGCCGGGGCCGGCCGGGTCGTCCCAGGCGTCGGTCCACTCGGTGCGGAGCTGGCGCGCGGGTTTGCCGGTGAGGGCGCGGGAGCGGACCGTGTCGGACGAGGTGGCCGCGAGGAGTTTCTCGGTGAGCTTGCGGGAGTGCAGGTCGGCCTCGGTGGTGGTGAGCCAGATGGAGCCGGTCCACACGCCCTGCGCGCCCAACGCCAGTGCGGCGGCGATCTGTTCGCCGCTGCCGATGCCGCCGGCGGCGAGGACGGGGAGCGGGGCGACCGCCTCGACCGCGTCGGGTGTGAGCACCATGGAGGCGATCTCGCCGGTGTGGCCGCCCGCCTCGTAGCCCTGCGCGACGACGATGTCGATCCCGGCGTCGGCGTGCTTGCGCGCGTGCCGGGCGCTGCCCGCGAGGGCGGCGACGAGGATGCCGTGGGCGTGGGCGCGCTCGATGACGTCGGCGGGCGGCGAGCCGAGGGCGTTGGCGAGGAGTTTGATCGGGTAGTCGAAGGCGACGTCGAGCTGGCTGCGGGCGACCTGTTCCATCCAGCCCGTGATGCGCCAGCCGGAGGCCTCCCCCTCGGCGAGTTCGGGTACGCCGTGCTTGGCGAGGGTGGCCTGGACGAACTCCCGGTGCCCGGCCGGGATCATCGCCTCGACATCGGCCTCGGACAGTGTTTGATTCCCTTTGGCTTCGACCTTCTTGGCGGGCATCACCACGTCCAGGCCGTAGGGCTTGCCGTCGGTGTGGGCGTGCACCCAGTCGAGGTCGCGTTTGAGGTCGTCGGGGGCGGTGTAGCGGACTGCTCCGAGCACGCCGAAACCGCCGGCCCTGCTGATGGCGGCGGCCACCGCGGGGAAGGGCGTGAAGCCGAAGATGGCGTGCTCGACTCCGAGTTTCTTGCTCAGCTCCGTCTGCATGCGCGCAGGATGCCGCAGCGCGTCGGCCGACGGAAGAGATTTTCTGATGCAGTGTCAGATTCCCTGCGGCTGCCGCCACTTCGGCTCACGGGGTTGACACCGACCAGGCCCGGCAAGAAAGTTTCAGCTGTCGAGGGCGCGTACGAAAGATACTTTCACGCGGGGAGGCGGGCACATGGGGGAAGGCCGCGCGGACGGCGACAGACGAGGCCTCACCCGGCGCCGCCTCGGCACCGGCCTGATGGCCCTGGGCGGGGCGGTCGCGCTCGCCCCCTTCCCCGCGGGCCCCGCGGCGGCGGCCCCACCGGAGGCCGCGCCCGACGCCCCCGGCGACCGGCCCACACTCCGCCACGGCTCCGCCGAACGCGCCGGGCTGCTCCCCGGCGAGCTGCGCCAACTCGTCGCGGACGCCGAGAAGTTCCTCGGCCCCTCGCCCAGGCATCCCTGGTACGCGGGCGCTGTGCTCCTCGCCGGGCGCGGCGGAACGGTGGCGCTGCACCAGCCGATCGGCATGGCCGTGCGCTACTCCGCGTACGAGGAGAAGACCGACACCGGTGTGGAGTTCCCGCCCAGCAGCAGATCCCGGCCGCCGCCGACACGGTCTACGACCTGGCGTCCGTCTCCAAGCTGTTCACGTCCATCCTGGCCGTCCAGCAGATCGAGCGGGGCGAACTGGGGCTCGAGGACCGGGTGGCGCAGCATCTGCCGGAGTTCGGCTCCGGCGGCAAACAGCACGTGACGGTACGCCAACTCCTCACGCACACGTCCGGGTTCCGCGCCTGGATCCCGCTCTACAAGGAGCCGACGTACGAGGGCAAGCTCCAGCTCATCTGGGACGAGCAGCTGCTCGCCCCGCCCGGCACGGCCTATCTCTACTCGGACCTCAACCTGATCTCCCTCCAGCTGGTCCTGGAGAAGATCACCGGACGGCCGCTCGACGCCCTGCTCCGCGACGAGATCACGGCACCGCTCGGCATGCGCCGCACCCGCTACAACCCGCCCGCGTCCTGGCGCCCGAAGATCGCCGCGACCGAGGACGCCCGGCAGCCCTGGTCAGGACTCGAACGCGGACTGGTCTGGGGCGAGGTGCACGACGAGAACGCCTTCAGCCTCGGCGGGGTCGCCGGGCACGCGGGCGTGTTCTCCTGCGCCTGGGACCTCGCCGTGCTCGGGCGCACGCTGCTCAACGGCGGTTCGTACGGCCGGGCCCGGATCCTGCGGCCGGAGTCGGTGGAGCTGATGTTCACCGACTTCAACACCGACTTCCCGGGCGACGAGCACGGCCTCGGCTTCGAGCTCTACCAGCACTGGTACATGGGCGCGATGGCCACCCCGCGCACCGCGGGCCACACCGGCTTCACCGGCACCTGCCTGGTCCTCGACCCGACCACCGACTCGTTCCTGGTGATGCTCGGCAACTCCGTTCATCCGGCGCGGAGTTGGCGCTCGGGCTCGGCGCCCCGGGTGGCCGCGGCGAACCGGCTCGCCCGCGCCGTTCCCGTACGACCGGCCCACGGCCGCACCGCCTGGTACTCCGGCATGGCGGGCTCGACCACGGCCACGCTCACGCTCCCCGACCTCGGCCTCTCCTCCACCCGCGCCCGGCTGCGCTGCTCCCTGTGGTGGGACACCGAGCCCGGCTCCGACCGGCTGCACTTGGAGGCGTCCGACGACGGGGGCACGACCTGGCACCCGGTGCCCTTCACGACCCGCCGCGCCGGTCAGGAACCCGAGCACCACACGTCCGGTTCCGTCTCGGGCTACGCGGGCCGCGTCTGGCACCGCCTGACGGCGGATCTCGCACGGTGGCGGGGCGGTCAGGTCCGGCTGCGGTGGCGGTACGCCACGGATCGGTTGTACGTGGGGCGGGGGGTGTACGTGGACGGGGTGCGGGTGGAGGACGGAGCACGGACGGTCTTCGACGAGGCCCGTCCGGGGGATGCGGCGGGGGTTGTGGCGGTCGGGTGGGGGCGGTCGTCGGACTGAGACGGGCCCCTATTTCAGCCCGTCCGGCGTGTGAGGACGCGCCCGAAGGGCGATCTGCGGTGCCGCTGTCCGCAGGACTTTCGGGAAGGGGCGGGCAGGGGAAAGGAACGCCCTGGCCCGCCCGGCCCGACCTCAGTACTGCTGCGGAGGCTGCTGTCCATACGGCGCCTGCTGCCCGTACGGCTGCTGCTGCGGCTGACCGCCGTACGGCTGCTGCTGACCGTAAGCCGGAGGCTGGGGCTGCTGCTGGGGCTGCGGCGCGTAAGGCTGCTGCTGGTACTGCTGCGGCTCCTGCTGCTGATACTGCTGCGGCGGCGGCTGCTGCTGATACTGCTGCTGCGCAACCTGCGGCGCCTGGTTGCCGAACTGCTGCCCGCCGTACGGCTGTTGCTGTTGCGGCGGAACCTGCCCAGCAGGCGGCCCCATCGGCACCGCATGGGCCGCGAGCGAGCTGCCCGCAGGGACGTAATGCACCCGGCCCGTCGGGTCAGGGACCTGCACATACCCGGCCGCCTGCAACTGCGCCCCGTACTTGGCGTGCTGCTTGCGGTGGTAGAACACCATCCCCACAGCCAGGCACATCGCGAAAACCCAGAACGGGATCCAGAACGCCGCCGCGTCCGCACCGTCCCGCATCAGACGCAGCAGCACCACGACCGTGATCGGGATGACCGCCAGGACGCGGCGCTTCTCGTTGTGCCGGCCGCTGAGGTCGAAGTGGACCTGCGTCTTGAGGAGTTCGGGCGCCTGCTGCGGCAGCGGCGGCAGCTGACCGCCGGCCGCCGCCTGCGGGAACTGCGCCCACGCCTGCTGCGCACGCTGCTGCGCCTGCGGCTGCGTGTCGGGGACCATCAGGAGCTGGGTGCCCTTGCTGACATAGCGGGCGTCGGCGTACTGGTAGCCGAACTGCTCACCGAGGTGCGCGAGTCGGGACAGTTTGCCCACGGTCGCCCACATGCTGGTGACCTCGACGGGCGCCCCCTGCGCCATCAGGCTCACCATGGTGCGGACCTGGCCAGTGCTCACGGTTCTCCCTCCCCGGCGGGCAGACCTTGCACGTTCCGCCGTCGGGTCACCCTTTCACACCGGCCGGGCCTCCTCCGCCCCTGGTCAGTGCCCCAGAACGACCATCGCGGCGTTGTGTCCCGGAATGCCGCTGACGCCCCCGCCGCGCACCGCGCCCGCCCCGCACAGCAGGACGTTGGCGTACGAGGTCTCCACACCCCACCGCCCGGTTCCCTCCTGTGCGTACGGGAACGACAGGTCGCGGTGGAAGATGTTGCCGCCGGGCAGCCTGAGGTCCCGTTCCAGGTCGAGCGGGGTCTTCGCCTCGATACACGGGCGGCCCTGCGCGTCCTCCGCCAGGCAGTCCGCGAGGGGCTCGTCGAGGTAGGAGTCGAGCTGCGCGAGGGTCGACTTCAGGAGTGCCTCGCGGGCCGCGTCGTTGTCGGCGGTGAACAGGCGGGCCGGGGCGTGCAGGCCGAAGAGGGTGAGGGTCTGGTAGCCCTCGGCGGCGAGCTCCGCGCCGAGGATCGACGGGTCGGTCAGGGAGTGGCAGTAGATCTCCGACGGGGGCGCGGTGGGCAGCCGGCCCGCGCTCGCCTCGGCGTACGCGGTGGCCAACTGCCCGTATCCCTCGGCGACATGGAACGTACCGGCGAAGGCGCGGCGCGGGTCGACGGCGCTGTCGCGGAGCCGGGGCAGCCGCTTGAGCAGCATGTTGACCTTGAGCTGGGCGCCCTCCGCCGGGGGCTCGGGCGGGGTTTCGCCGAGCAGGGACGCCAGGGCCTCGGGCGAGGCGTTGACGAGGACGTGCCGTGCGGTGACCGTGGCCTCGGTGCCGTCGGGGGTGCGGTGGGTGACCTCGGCACGGCTGCCGTCGGTGTCGATGTGCAGCACCTCGTGGCCGGTGCGGAGGTCGGCGCCCGCGGCGCGCGCGGACTCGGCGAGTGCGTCGGTCAGCGCGCCCATGCCGCCGACGGGCACGTCCCAGTCGCCGGTGCCGCCGCCGACCACGTGGTAGAGGAAGCAGCGGTTCTGCCGCAGGGATGGATCGTGGGCGTCGGCGAACGTGCCGATCAGCGCGTCCGTGAGGGCCACTCCGCGGACGAGGTCGTCGTCGAAGTGCTCCTCGATCGCCGCGCCGATCGGCTCCTCGAACACCATCCGCCAGGCCGCCTCGTCGTCGATGCGCTCGCGCAGCTCGGCCCTGGTGGGCAGCGGTTCGGTCAGGGACGGGAAGACGCGCTCGGCGAGCCGCGCCGTCCTCGCGTAGAACTCCTGCCAGGACGTGAACTCCCGTTCGGAACCGGTGAGTTCACGGAAGCCCTCGCGATTGCGGGCGGCCTGCCCGGTGACGAGGAGCCCGGTGTCGCGGCCGCCGCGGCTGACCGGCGTGTACGAGGAAACGTCCCGCTTGCGGACCGCGAAGGACAGGTCGAGGTCCCGCACGACCTTCTTCGGCAACAGGCTGACCAGGTACGAGTACCGGGAGAGGCGCGCGTCCACCCCTTCGAAGGCGTAACGGGACACGGCGGCGCCGCCGGTGTGGTCGAGGCGTTCCAGGACGAGGACACGGCGTCCGGCGCGGGCGAGGTAGGCGGCGGCGACGAGGCCGTTGTGGCCGCCGCCGACGATCACGGCGTCGTAGGTGTTGCTGGTCGAGGTGGGCATGGCTCTTGCTAACACGGGGGTGGGGTGGGGGCCACCCGTTCAGCCCGTCCTGGGGGCACCTCCCAGCGAACCGCTACCTCCCCCGCTGCGCCGCGATCCGTCCGTACAGCTCAGCCGCCTCCGCCCCGCGCCCCAGCTGCTCCAGGCACTGCGCCTCGTCGTGGCGGGCGGCGAGGGCCTCGGGGTGGCCGGTGCCCAGGACACGTTCGCGGGAGTCGGCGATCCGGTGGTACTCGGCGAGCGACTCATCCCAGCGGCCGAGCCAGCCGCACCCGACGGCGACCTCGCGGCGGCTGACCAGGGTGTCGGAGTGGTCGGCGCCCAGGGCCCGTACGCGCGCGGCGCACACCTCCTGGGCCTCCGCCAGGGCCTCCTGCCAGCGGCCGAGGCGGCCCAGGTTGACGCCGATGCCGTGCCGGGCGCGGAGCGTCTCCGGGTGCTCGGGGCCGTGCACGCGGGCGCGGTCGGCGGCCAGGTCGCGGTAGAGGGCGAGGGCCTCGGCGCTGTGGCCCAGGCGGCCGAGGCTGATGCCGACCTCGTAGCGCGCGGCGAGCGTGTCCGGGTGCTCGGGCCCGAGGGCCTGGCCGCGCGCCTCGGCCACCTCGCGGTAGGTCTGCAGCGCCTCGGCCCAGCGGCCCAACTGGCCCAGGGCGTACGCCACTTCGTACCGCGTCACGAGCGTGTCGGGGTGCAGTGGGCCGAGGATACGGGCGCGGGCGTCGGCCACCTCGCCGGCCGTGCGGTGCGCCTCCTCCAGGCGGCCGAGGCGGCTGAGGTTGTAGGCGAGGTTGTGGCGGCAGCGCAGAGTGTCGGGGTGGTCGGGGCCGAGGCGCGGGGAGCGTTCGCGGCCGGCGAGCACGGCCGAGTAGACCTCGTGCGCCTCGAAGTGCCGGCCCAGCTGGCCGAGTACGTAGGCGACCTCCTGGCGGGCGCCGAGCGTGTCGGGGTGGTCGGCGCCGAGGGCGCGTTCGCGGCCGCGGGCGACGTGCTCGAACTCGCGCAGGGCCTCGCCGGGCCGGCCGGTGCGGCTGAGGGTGAAGGCCACTTCGTACCGGCTGGCGAGGGTGTCGGGGTGGCCGGCGCCGAGGGCCTGTTCGCGTTCGGCGGCGACTTCGCGGTGCACCTCGACGGCCTCGTCCCAGCGGCCGAGGCGGCTCAGGCTGAGGCCCGCGGTGTGCCGGGTGGCGAGGACGGAGAGCAACTCCGGGGGTGCGGTGGAGCGTTCGGCGCGGCGGGGCTGTCCGGCGTCGGGGGTGCGGCGGCCGTCGATCCGGGAGATCCACTCGCCGGTGAGGCCTGCGGCGGCGTCGAGCGGGACGGCGCGCAGGTCGACGGCGCCGGTGGCCTTGGGGCCCGTGGTCATGCCGCGGGTCCAGTCCGGCAGTTGGGCGTTGGCCTTCTGCGGTGCGGCCGGGCGTGGGGCCGGGTGGGCGAGGGTGCCGCCGCGGGCGGCGGTGATGCGCTGGGCGAGTTCGCGGGCGTCGCCGGGGCGGTCGTCGGGGGACTTGGCGAGCAGGTCCAGGACGATCCGCTCCAGGAACTCGGGGAGTTCGGGCCGGTGGCTGCGGGGCGGATCGGGTGTGGTGTCGCGGTGTCCGAGGAGTACGGCCCAGGCGTCGCCGTGGTTGAAGGGCGGGGCGCCGGTGGCGATCTCGTACAGGACGCAGCCGAGGGAGTAGAGGTCGCTGCGGTAGTCGATCGGCTCGCCGCCGATCTGCTCGGGCGACATGTAGTGCGGGGTGCCCATGGCGATGTTGGTGCCGGTGAGCTTCGCGGTGAAGCCGACGTCGTGGCCGAGCCGGGCGATGCCGAAGTCGCAGATCTTCACCGTGCCGTCGGTGAGCCGCATGATGTTGGCGGGCTTCAGGTCGCGGTGGATGATGCTCTGGTCGTGGGTGTACGCGAGGGCGTGCGCGACCTGTTCGGTGACGTCGACGACGTCCGGCACGGAGAGCGGACCGGGGCCGTTCTCGTCCATCAGCTGGCTGAGGTTGCGGCCGTCCAGGAGCTCCATGACGAGGTAGAGCACGCCGTCGTCCTCGCCGAAGTCGTGCACGACGGTGATGCCGCGGTGCTGCAGGGACGCGGCGACGCGGGCCTCGCGCCGGAAGCGTTCGCGCAGCACCTTGCCGATGCCCGGGTCGCCCTGTTGGGGGCCGAGCGGCTTGAGGCACTTCACGGCGACATGCCGGTCGAGCGACTCGTCGTGGGCGCGCCACACCTCGCCCATGCCGCCGCGCCCGATCCGGTCGAGCAGCCGGTACCGGCCCTGGATCAGCCTGGTGTCCGCCATCTCGTGGTATCGCCCCCGTCGCCTCGCATCGCCCTCCCCGGCCCGTCCAGTATGGCTGCCTGTCCGCGGAGTTTGTACGGTGCGGGTCGGCTGCCGGGGCCGAGCCGCGCCATCGCCCGCAGGATGTGCTTGGGCGGCAGCTGCCAGCGCAGATATGCGGGAACGCAGCGCAGGATGTTACCGGCGGCGCGCAACCGCAGGTCCACCACCCCCTGTTCGGGCGCGCGCCGGCCGTACAACTCGTGGGCGTACGGGGGCAGTGCGGCGTACGCGAGGTTCGCCACGCGCCGCCAGAGCAGGTCGCGCGCGGGGACGAGGAGCGGCGGTGTGGTCGGGCTCCGCAGGAAGTCGTCCACCTCCCGCGCCTCTGCGCCGACGGCGAGCCGGGGCCGTTCGCGCGCGAAGTACGCCCGCATCTCGGCCCGGTCGGCGGGCACGTCGGCGGGGTCGAGGCCGACGAGGCGGGCGCTCTCGCGCTGTTCGTCGATGTACCGGTCGGCGAGGGACGGGGTGAGCGGGAAGCCGGAGCGCCGCAGCACTTCGACGTAGCTGGCGACCTCGGCGCAGTGCACCCACAGGAGCAGCTCGGGCTCGTCGACGCGGTACACCTCGCCGGTGTCGGGGTCGGTGGCCTTGAGCCGGCGGTGGATGCGGCGGATCCGGGCGGCGGCCTGTTCGGCGTCCTGTGCGGTGCCGTAGCTGAGGGTGCCGACGAAGTCCGCGGTACGGAGCAGGCGGCCCCAGGCGTCCCGGCGAAAGTCCGAGTTCTGCAGGACGCCGCGGACGACGCGCGGGTGCAGGGCTTGCAGGTACAGCGCGCGGACGCCCGCGATCCACATCATCGGGTCGGCGTGCATCTGCCAGGTCACGGTGCCGGGCCCGAAGAACCCGGGATCCGCGCCCTCGCCGCTGCTCACGTCCCGCACGGTCGCGCCTCCTGCCGCTTGTTACCCAGGGTAGGCGCGTGGCCCGCCGGGCGGGAGGGGGCGGGTTTCAGCCTCCGTACGGGTGCGGGTCCAGGTGGCTCAGGCGGTACGGGAACGCGTCGGACATCTTGTGCCAGCCCTGGCCCTGGAACTGCACCGAGCACCACGAGCCGTCGGAGAACCCGATCTCGTGGCAGCCGCCGACGTCGTCGCTGCGGTCCCGGATCCAGTTGACATGCCGCACGTCCATGGACCAGCCGGCCTCGACGCGGCGGGGTGTGCCGCGGAAGGACCCCGCGTGGGAGACGTACACGAGCTGGAGGCGGCGGTCGGTGACCTGCATGACCGTGTCCACGCCGTTTCTGCTGCGCGGGTGCAGGGCGCGGGCGAGCTGCCCGGCCAGGCTGTCCCAGCCGCCGCTGAAGGGCTTGCCGCCGGGCCTCTTCCTGCCGCCGGACGGGTCCGGGACCAGGGTGAGGGTCGAGAGCACCAGGTAGACGTTCAACGGGGTCAGGCACCAGCTGAAGAGCGTGCGCCACTCACCCCGCAGGACGCGGGGTCGGCGGAACCTCCCGGGCTTCGGCGCCCGCGTCGCCACCGCGGCCACATGCGCCCCGCGCACCGCCTCCCCCGCCGGCACCTGGTCCCGCGCCCGCTCGACCGCGGCCCGCGTCCGCTCCGTCGCCCTGCCCACCTGAGGTCCTCCCCCGTCTACCTGCCGTTTCGTGGGGGATTCCATCACGTACGGCCTCCGAACGTCGATTCCGGTGCCGGGTAAGGGGGTTGGGAGGTGCGGTCAGGCTTCGAGCACGACGACCGCCTCGTCCGTGTACGCGAGAAACGTCAGCGCCTCGTGGAAGTAGAGCTCGATGTGGTGGGCGTCGTGGGAGGCGTAGCCGATGGCGACGTCCTGGCCGAGGTGGAGTTCGAAGTCGCCGCCGCGGGTGGAGAGGACGAAGCCGCCGCTGAGGGCGGGGGCCCAGATCGGGGTGCCGTCGAGCATGCGGGCGAGGTGGGCGGCGATCGGGTAGCCGTGGTCGGAGGTCTCGCTGACGGCTCTGTACTCCTCGGCGCCCAGGAGGAGTTGGTACGGGCCGTCGACCCCGGCGAGGCGGAGTTCGGTGAGGGCGCGGCTGACCGCGTCGGGGTAGTCACGCGCCTCGGCCGGGAGGCTCACGACCGGGTTGGAGGAGCAGGCGCGCAGGCCGTCGATCTGGGCGGCGGCGTACCCGTCGAAGATCGTGCGGTCCTCGACGTGCGCCATGGTGCGCGCGGCGTCCTTGACGGGCTGCCAGTCGGAGTCCTGGGCGCCGCGGTCCACGTCGTCGACGGCGGCGCGGTCGACGGTGAACGGCACTCGCAGCTCGACCAGCGGTCTGCACTCGCGCAGCCGGGCGGTGACGCCGGGGGCGGGCGGGGTCATGTCGATGAGGTGGCCGGTGCCGACGGCGGAGAGCTGGGGGCCGCCGGCGTCGGGGACGTCGACGACGCGACGGCCGGCGACGTGGCGGCGGAAGGTGCGGCGGGCCTCCTCCTCGATCTCGGCCCAGGCGGCCGGGGTGATCGGGGCGAGTTCGCGGTGCAGGTTGGTGACGACGGGGGGCGTCATGGCGTTCCTTTCAGGCTGCCGATGCCGAGGGAGCCGCTGCGGACGGGCTGCGGGGCGGGCTCGGGCGCCTCGGCCGGTGCGGCGGGTGCGGCGGGCTCGGCGAGTTCGACGGACTCGGTGGGCAGGACCGCCACGGCGGACGGGCCGGGGTCGGGGTCTGCGAGGGAGGCTCCAGCGGGTTGGGGCTCCGGGGCCTGCCCGGACTCGGACGCGGGAGCGGAAGCGGGAGCGGAAGCGGAAGCGGACGGCGGGGCGGGGAAGTCCTCGAGCAGCTCGGCGCTGGGTACGAAGAAGAGGCCGCCGGTGACGGCCGTGGAGAAGTCGAGGATGCGGTCCGTGGTGCCGGGCGGATCGCCGATGAACATGTTGCGCAGCATCCGCTCGGTCACGTCGGGCGTGTGCGCGTAGCCGATGAAGTACGTGCCGAACTCGCCCTGGCCGACCTGCCCGAACGGCATGTTCTCGCGGACGATCTTCCGCTCCGTGCCGTCGTCGTCCTCGACCGTGGTGAGCGCGACGTGCGAGTCGGCGGGCTTGGCGTCGTCGGCCATCTCGATGTTGTCCGCCTTGCTGCGGCCGATGACGCGTTCCTGTTCCTCGACGCTGAGCGCGTTCCAGGCGGCCATGTCGTGCACGTACTTCTGCACGATGACGTAACTCCCGCCGCGGAAGGGCGGGTCCTCGTCGCCGATGTGGACCGCGTCGTGGGCGGCGCCGCCCGTGGGGTTCTCGCTGCCGTCGACGAAGCCGAGGAGGTCGCGGGCGTCGAAGTAGCCGAATCCGTGCACCTCGTCGACGACGGTGACGGCGTCGCCCAGCGCGTCCACGATCAGCCGGGCCAGCTCGAAGCAGAGGTCGAGGCGGCGGGCGCGCAGGTGGAAGAGGAGGTCGCCGGGGGTGGCCGGGGCGGCGTGCCGGGGGCCCTGGAGGGCTTCGAAGGGGTGCAGCTCGCGGGGGCGGGGCCCGCCGGCGAGGCGGTCCCAGGCGTGCGAGCCGATCCCGGCGACACAGGCGAGGCCCGCCGCGGGCTCGCGGAAGGAGACCGAGCGGATCAGCCCGGCGAGGTCCTGGAGCGTCTCGCGCACCGCGTCCTCGCCGCCGGGGTTCACGGTGGCGACCAGGAAGACCGCGGCCTTCGCGGGCGGGGTGATGACGGGTTGCGCTGCGACCATGGGACTCCCGTCGGAGAATGACAGAGAACGTCACCAAACGGTGACAAAGCGGACCGATTGGTCGGCGTCAGCCTAGGCGGGGCCGCCCGAGGGTGCAGCCCCGCGTACGCACCCCGAGGACCGGACCGCTTGCCGGGGCGCCCGCCTGCGGGGCCACCTCGCGCCCGCACAAGGGGTCACCCCGCACCCCCACAGGGGCCACCTCGCACCCGTACACGGGAAGGGTTGAGAGTCTTGAGCATCGACGAGGAGCGACCGGACGTCCGGGAGCCCGAGGTGGGTCCCGCCCCCGACGGACAGCCCGAGTTCCGCCCGTACCACCACCCCGCCGCGGGCTGGGGCGCCGCGAGGAGCGTGACGTCGTTCCTCGTACGCGAGCACGCGTTCGTGGACGGGCCGCGGGCCGTCATGAAGATGAACCACGAGCGGACCGGCTTCGACTGTCCCGGCTGCGCCTGGCCGGACGACACCAAGGGCCTGCATCTGGACATCTGCGAGAACGGCATCAAGCACGTCACCTGGGAGATGACCCCGAAGCGGGTCGACCGCGCGTTCTTCGCCGCGCACTCCGTGACGGAGCTGTTCGAGTGGAGCGACCACGACCTGGAGGACCAGGGCCGGCTGACCGAGCCGATGGTGTACGACCCGGACACCGACCACTACGTCCCGATCGGCTGGAAGGACGCGTTCGAGCTGCTCGGACGGCATCTGCGGGAGCTCGACGACCCGAACCGGGCCGCGTTCTACACCTCGGGGCGGCTCGGCAACGAGGCCACGTTCCTGTACCAGTTGATGGCCCGCGAGCTCGGCACCAACAACCTGCCGGACTGCTCCAACATGTGCCACGAGGCGAGCGGCCGCGCGCTCCAGGCCGCCCTGGGCACGGGCAAGGGGACCGTCGACCTCAAGGACTGGGAGTCCGCCGACGCGCTGTTCATCCTCGGCGTCAACGCGGCCTCCAACGCGCCCCGCATGCTGACGGCACTGGCCGAGGCGTACCACCGCGGCGCGCAGATCGTGCACGTCAACCCGCTGGTGGAGGCGGCCGCGACGCGCACGATCGTGCCGCACGACTTCCTCGACATGGCCCGGTTCAAGACGACGAGGACGAGCACCCTCAACCTTCAGGTGCGCATCGGCGGCGACATGGCGCTGCTGCGCGGGATGGCCAAGGCGATCCTGGAGCGGTCGGCGCAGGACCCGAAGGCCCTGGACCGGGAGTTCATCGACCGGCACACCACGGGCTTCGACGCGTACCGCGCGCTCTGCGCGTCCACGTCCTGGGACGAGTTGGAGGAGCAGTCGGGCCTCAGCCGCGCCGACATCCTCGAGGCGGCGCGCGTGTACGAGGAGGCGGACCGGTCCATCGTCAGCTGGTGCCTGGGCCTGACGCAGCACGAGCACGGTGTCGACACGGTCCGGGAGATCGTCAACCTCCTTCTGCTGCGCGGCAATCTGGGCCGCGAGGGTGCGGGCCCCTCCCCCGTGCGCGGGCACAGCAACGTCCAGGGCAACCGCACCTGCGGCATCGACCACCGGCCCACCGAAGCCTTCCTCGACCGGCTCGCCGAGGTCTGCGGGATCGAGCCGCCCCGCGAGCACGGCCTGGACACGGTGGCCACGATCAAGGCGATGCGGCGCGGTGACGTGACGGTGTTCGTCGGCATGGGCGGCAACTTCGCCCTGGCGGCGCCGGACACGCCCGTCACGTACGAGGCGCTGCGCAACTGCTCGCTGACCGTGCAGGTCAGCACGAAACTGAATCGCAGTCATGTGGTGCACGGGAAGCGGGCGTTGATCCTGCCGTGCCTCGGCCGTACCGAGAAGGACCATCAGCGCAAGGGTGCCCAGCGGACGTCCGTCGAGGACTCGATGAGCATGGTGCATCTGTCGCTCGGCATGAAGCGGCCCGCGTCGGAGCATCTGCTCTCGGAACCGGCGATCGTCGCGGGCATCGCGCGCGCCGCGCTGCCGGAGAGCGAGACGCCCTGGGACTGGTACATCGAGGACTACGACCGCATCCGCGACACCATGGCCCAAGCACTCGACGGCTTCGAGGACTTCAACCGGCGGGTGCGGCTGCCGCTCGGCTTCCGCATCAAGCAGCCCGCCCGCGAGCTGGTCTTCCGCACCCCGTCGGGGCGCGCCGAGTTCTCCGCCGCTCCCCTGCCGAACGTCGTCCCCGAGCCGGGCACACTCACGCTCGGCACGATGCGCTCGCACGACCAGTGGAACACCACGATCTACTCCGACAACGACCGCTACCGCGGCATCAAGAACCTGCGCACGCTCGTCTTCATGAACCGGGCCGACATGCGGGAGCGCGGTATCGACGACATGGCGCCGGTGCACATCACGAGCACGGCGCGCGACGGCAGCGAGAGGTCGGTCGAGGGCTATCTGGCGGTGCCGTACGACATTCCGCGGGGCTGCGCGGCCGGATACATGCCGGAGATGAATGTGCTGTGCGCGCTCGGTGACTACAGCACGCAGAGCGATCAGCCGATCATGAAGCATGTACGCGTCACTGTCCGGCCCGCCGGGGGCGGTTGAGGCACCTCGTGGGGCGCTTCGCAGGAGCAGGCGTGCAGGAAAGCTGCGGCCGCGCTTAAGAAAACCTCGATGGACCCCGGGCCGCCCGTACGGAAGAGTCATGCGCGGCGGTGGGACGGCCGCCATCCCACCCATCGCTCTCCCCGTACCGGGCCGTGCCCTGCCCTGCCCGCGTGCGCGACGAGAAGGAGTCGAGCCGTGAAGGCACTGGTCAAGGAGAAGGCCGAACCGGGCCTGTGGCTCGCGGACGTGCCCGAGCCCGCCATCGGCGCGGGCGACGTGCTGATCAAGGTGCAGCGGACCGGGATCTGCGGCACCGATCTGCACATCCGCGCCTGGGACGGCTGGGCGCGGTCGACGATCGCGGCGCCGCTCGTCGTCGGGCACGAGTTCGTCGGCGAGGTCGTCGAGACCGGCCGTGACGTGACCGGGATCGACATCGGCGACCGCGTCAGCGGCGAGGGCCACCTGGTCTGCGGGACGTGCCGCAACTGCCAGGCCGGGCGGCGCCACCTGTGCCGCGCGACCGTCGGCCTGGGCGTGGGCCGCGACGGGGCGTTCGCCGAGTACGTGGCGCTGCCCGCGTCCAATGTGTGGGTGCACCGGGTGCCCGTGGACCTGGACATCGCGGCGATCTTCGACCCGTTCGGCAACGCCGTGCACACCGCGCTGTCGTTCCCGCTGGTCGGCGAGGACGTGCTGATCACCGGCGCCGGGCCGATCGGCCTGATGGCGGCGGCGGTCGCGGCGCACGCCGGGGCCCGCAACGTCGTGGTCACCGACGTGAGCGAGGAGCGCCTCGAACTGGCCCGCAAGGTCGGCGTCAGCCTCGCCCTCGACGTGTCGCGGTCCACGATCGCCGACGGGCAGCGCCAACTCGGACTGCGCGAGGGCTTCGACATCGGCCTGGAGATGTCCGGCAACCCCGCCGCGATGCGCGAGATGCTCGCCAACATGACGCACGGCGGCCGGATCGCCATGCTCGGCCTGCCCGCGGAGGACTTCGCCGTCGACTGGGCACGCGTCGTCACCTCGATGATCACGATCAAGGGCATCTACGGCCGCGAGATGTTCGAGACCTGGTACGCGATGTCGGTCCTCCTCGAAGGCGGCCTCGACCTGTCCCCCGTGATCACCGGCCGGTACGCGTACACCGACTTCGACGCCGCCTTCGAGGACGCGGCGAGCGGCCGCGGCGGCAAGGTCATCCTCGACTGGACCGCCTGAGCCCGGCATCCCCTCGCGCCCTCAACTCCCCACTCCCCGAAGGACTTTCACCGTGTTCGAGAACGTACGAGACGACCTCCGCACCACCCTCGACGAGATCACCGCGGCCGGTCTGCACAAGCCCGAGCGGGTCATCGGCACCCCGCAGTCCGCCAGCGTCGAGGTGACCTCGGGCGGGCGGCCCGGCGAGGTGCTCAACTTCTGCGCCAACAACTACCTCGGCCTCGCCGACCACCCCGAGGTGATCGCGGCCGGTCACGCGGCCCTGGACCGCTGGGGCTACGGCATGGCCTCGGTGCGCTTCATCTGCGGTACGCAGGAGGTGCACAAGGAGCTGGAGGCCCGGCTGTCGGCATTCCTCGGCCAGGAGGACACGATCCTCTACTCCTCCTGCTTCGACGCCAACGGCGGGGTCTTCGAGACACTGCTCGGCCCCGAGGACGCGGTGATCTCGGACGCCCTCAACCACGCCTCGATCATCGACGGCATCCGCCTCTCCAAGGCCCGCCGCTTCCGCTACGCCAACCGTGATCTGGCCGATCTGGAACGGCAGTTGAAGGACGCGTCCGACGCGCGCCGCCGGCTGATCGTCACCGACGGCGTGTTCTCCATGGACGGTTACGTGGCGCCGCTCGCCGAGATCTGCGACCTCGCGGAGCGGTACGACGCGATGGTCATGGTCGACGACTCGCACGCCGTCGGCTTCGTCGGCCCCGGCGGCCGTGGCACGCCCGAGCTGCACGGCGTCATGGACCGTGTCGACATCATCACCGGCACTCTCGGCAAGGCCCTCGGCGGCGCGTCCGGCGGGTACGTCGCGGCGCGCGCGGAGATCGTCGCCCTGCTGCGCCAGCGCTCGCGCCCGTACCTCTTCTCCAACAGCCTCGCCCCGGTGATCGCCGCGGCGTCGCTCAAGGTCCTCGACCTGTTGGAGTCGGCGGGTGACCTGCGCGAGCAGCTCGCGGCGAACACCAAGCTGTTCCGCACCCGCATGACGGAGGAGGGCTTCGACGTCCTCCCCGGCGACCACGCCATCGCGCCCGTCATGATCGGCGACGCTTCGGTGGCCGGGCGGATGGCCGAGCTGCTCCTGGAGCGCGGGGTGTACGTGATCGGCTTCTCGTACCCGGTGGTCCCGCAGGGCCAGGCCCGGATCCGCGTCCAGCTGTCGGCGGCGCACTCCACCGAGGACGTGAACCGGGCCGTGGACGCCTTCGTCGACGCCCGGGCGCAGCTCGGCTGACCGGTTTGGGACAATCGGGTACATGATCGAAGCGCGGCGGCTGCACATCCTCCGGGCGGTGGCCGACCACAGCACCGTGACGGCGGCCGCCGCCGCGCTCTACCTCACGCCCTCGGCGGTATCCCAGCAGCTCACGGCCCTGGAGCAGGAGACGGGCCACAAGCTGGTCGAGCGGGGCGCGCGGGGTGTCCGGCTCACCGCGGCCGGCGAGATCCTGCTGACCCACACCAACGCCGTCCTCGCGCAGCTGGAGCGGGCGGAGGCGGAGCTGGCCGCGTACAGCACGGGCGAGGCGGGCACGGTGACGCTGGCCTCGTTCGCGACCGGGATCGGCCTGGTCGTGGGCCCCGCCCTCGGGCACCTCGCGGTCTCCGCCCCCGGCATCCGGGTCCGCGTCCAGGACGCCGAGGGCGACGCGAGCCTGCCGTTGCTGCTCGACCGGCGGATCGACGTCGCGGTCGCGGTGGAGTACCGCGGCGCGCCCGGCGCGGACGACGACCGCATCACGCGCGTGCCGCTCTACGCGGAGCCCTTCGACGCGGTGCTTCCGGCCACGCACCGGCTCGCGGACTCGGAGTGGATCCGGCTCGGCGATCTGGCGCAGGACACGTGGATCGGGCCCTACCCCGGCAACCCGTGCCACGACGTGGTCGTCCTCGCCTGTGAACACGCGGGCTTCTCCCCGCAGTTGGAGCACTCGTCGGACGACTTCCGCGCGGTGGTCGCCCTCGCGTCGGCGGGCGCGGGCGTGGCCCTGGTCCCGCGCTCGGCGCTGCGCGGGGTGGACCTGGCGGAGGCGGCCGTACGTCCGGTGGACGCGGTGGCCCCGGAGCGGAAGGTGTTCGCGGCGGTACGGCACGGGGCGGAGGCGCATCCGCTGATTCGACCGGTGCTTGACGCGCTGCGTCGGGCGGCTGCGGGCTGAGGCGCGGTTCACGGGCCCCGTTAGGGGCGCGGGGAACTGCGCGACCAGCCACGACGGCGGGCAAGCCGAATGTCAGCCGCTGCAAGCTTTCGGGAAGGGGCGGGGAGGAGAAATCCAACCGGGGCGGAGCCGCACCTCACCGCCGAACCCGCGGCATCCCCAACCCGATCCACGAGATGATCTCCCGCTGAATCTCGTTGTTGCCGCCACCGAAGGTGAAGATCACCGCGGACCGGTAACCGCGCTCCAGCTCACCGTGGAGGACCGCCCCCGCAGACCCCTCCTTCAGCGGGCCCGCCGCAGCCACGACCTCCATCAGCCACGCGTACGCGTCACGCCGCGCCTCGGAGCCGTACACCTTGACCGCCGAGGCGTCCTGCGGGGTGAGCGTGCCGTTCTGGACGGCGTTCACCATCTGCCAGTTGAGGAGCTTCATCGCGTCGAGCTTGGTGTGCGTGCGGGCCAGGCGCTGCTTGACCCAGCCGAGGTCGAGCACGCGGCGGCCGTCGGCGAGCTTCGTTCCGGCCGCCCAGCGCTGGACGTCGTGCAGGGCGCGGATCGCCATCGTGCCGTGCGCGGCGAGGGTGACGCGTTCGTGGTTGAGCTGGTTGGTGATCAGGCGCCAGCCCTTGTTCTCCTCGCCGACGCGGTGCGCCACGGGTACGCGGACGTTCTCGTAGTAGCTGGCCGTCGTGTCGTGCGAGGCGAGGGTGTTGATGACGGTGCAGGAGTAGCCGGGGTCCGAGGTCGGCACCAGGAGCATGGTGATTCCCTTGTGCGGCGGCACGCCCTCCTCGGGGACGGTGGTGCGCACGGCGAGCCACACCCAGTCCGCGGTGTCGCCGTTGGTGGTCCAGATCTTCTGGCCGTTCACGACGTACGTGTCACCCTCGCGCACCGCCTTCGTCCGCAGCGCGGCGAGGTCGGTGCCCGCCTCGGGTTCGCTGTAGCCGATGGCGAAGTCGATCTCACCGGCGAGGATCTTCGGCAGGAAGTACGCCTTCTGCTCGTCGGTGCCGAACTGCATGATCGTCGGACCGACGGTGTTGAGCGCCATCAGCGGCAGCGGCACGCCGGCCTGCGCGGCCTCGTCGAAGAAGATGAACTGTTCCATCGGGCTCAGGCCCCGGCCGCCGTACTCCTTCGGCCAGCCCACGCCGAGCCAGCCGTCGGAGCCGAGGCGGCGCACCGTCTCGCGGTAGAACCGCTTCTGTTCGGCGGGGTCCTCGTAGCGCGCGTAGGCCTGATCCGGTACGAGCTCCGCGAAGTAGGCGCGCAGCTCGGTGCGCAACCGCTGTTGCTCAGGCGTGTATTCGAGGTGCACGGCCCCTCCAGACTCTCGCGGTCCTGCGGCGGCGCACACGGTAGAACGCGTTTCAGGAATAGGGAAGGGGCAGGCCGCAGGCGTCAAGTCCCGTACATCCGGGTGGTGTTGGGGTGCCGTTCACCCCAACTCCCGTACCGCTACCGTGCGTAGTCGATGCTGACACGCGCCTTATGTGACGCCGAAGCGGCGCCCGTACCGACGGAACACGCTTACGAACGCCCTGAGCGGGAATGATGCCTTCGACACGGTCGCGCTTCCCCGGCTGACGGGGGGCCACGGGCGCCGGAGCAACAGCCAGCGCCACTCCCGCTTTCGTCACTCCTCGTATAAGGAGCTGAGTCTTCCAGGTGGGCCATGAAGTTCTCTGAGCCGGCCTTCGGCCTCCAGCACCGCTCAGTGGGCGAGACGCTCGTGCTCGTCCTGTACGGCGAGATCGACGCATGGGCCCATCAGGTACTGGCGCCACGCCTGACGGGTCTGCTCGTCGAACTGCCCTGGCGTGAAGTCGTCGTGGACCTCCGTCCGGTGACCTTTCTGGACGCGAGCGGACTGCGGCTGCTCGTCCGCATCAGACGCCACTGCACGGCGCGCGACGCCCAGGTGCGGCTTGTCCGCGGCATCCCCCGAGTCCGCCGCGTCCTGCTGCTCACCGGGCTCGAACCGTGCTTCTCGAACTGGGAGGCGCTGCCCCCCGAGCTGGACGCACCACGAGAGCCGTGCGCCGCGTGCGGCGCGCCGCCCGGATCGGGCGCGGCGGGGCGTTCGAGCAACGGCGCGCATCGCACCACCTCTTGAGGGGACGTCATGCCACGACGACCGGTGAGCGATGACAGACGACTGACGACCGATGACCCAGGCTTCCCGTGTCAACCCCGCCACGCCGAGACGGAGATGACCAACTCCGTTTATCTGCCGCGGAGTTAGGGGAGTAACGCCCACGGCGCAACTCTTCACACAACCTCCTCTCGAGGTGTCCTGAAGACGCCTTGTTACGTCAACTCCCCGCGTCTAATACTGCGTTCAGCACTCGAGCATCAGGAGTCACAAGCGCACAGCTTGGCCCGATCGATCGAAACGCTCGGGCACTGACGGGGGAAACTGATCAAGTGCGCGTGGTGCCGCGTCCGGCCAGACGCGGCGGCGCGCGGCGTGGTGTCGCATCCCTCTGCCGCCTCTTGGTGCCTGTCAACCGGTGCCTGAGAAGGGATAGGAGGGGGAATGCCGACGCATGCAGTGAGCGCTGCCAAGCCGACGTATCCCGGCGTTTACGTCGAAGAGCTTCCCAGCAGTGCCCGCACCATCTCGACCGTCACGACCTCGGTGACCGCGTTCGTGGGACACACCCGGCGCGGCCCGCTCAACGAGCCGGTGCGCATCACCAGCTTCGCCGAGTTCGAGCGCCGCTTCGGTGGCCTGAGCTCGCAGAGCGCCGTCGGCTACGCGGTGCACCAGTTCTTCGGCAACGGCGGCACCGTCGCCGTGCTCGTCCGGGTCGCCAAGGCCCGCAGCGGCAAGGCGGCCTGCGTCACGCTGGAGTCCACCGAGGGCAAGAGCGAGTGCCCCGTCCTCGAAGTGCACGCCAAGGAACCCGGCGTCTGGGGCAACGGACTGCGTGTCGCCGTCGACTACGACACGCCCCGCCCGGAGGAGACCTTCAACCTGCGCGTGTACGACGCGCGCGGCGGCGCCCGCGAGGCCTTCACCGGCCTGTCCATGGACGCCTCGCACGGCCGGTACGCACCCACGGTGATCAACTCCGGTTCCCGGCTGATCCGCGTGGAAGCGGTGGACGAGGGCAGGCCCGACCCGTCGGGCACCGTCTCCAAGCCGTTCGGGCATGAACTCCCCGATCTGGCCGTCGACTTGACGGTGAAGATCGGCGAGGTGGAGCGCGAGTTCACGCTCTACGACCCGGACTGCGACGGCGAAGCGCCGTGCAACGTCACCGAGCTCGCCCAGCTCCTGGAGCGCAAGCTGCGCGCCCTGCCGGACGCGCCCGGCAAGCACGCCTTCGCGGGCGCCGAGGTCACCGCGTTCGGCCGCCGTATCCAGGTCGTCGCGGGCTCCACCGACCCCGAGGACGTCGTCCGCTTCGTCGGCGAGTGCGCCAACGACCTGGGCCTCGAAGCCTCCGTCAACCCGCCCGTCTTCCCGCTGGAGGGCGGCGAGGACGGCGACCCGCCCGGGCCGCGCGACCTCATCGGCAGCGAGTCCGGCAAGACCGGCATCCAGGCGCTGCGCGACGAACCCGACGTCAACCTCCTCGTACTGCCCGAGCTGGCCGCGTACGAATCGGTCGAGGACATCCTCACCGTCGTGTCGGCCGCGCAGCGGCTGTGCCAGGAGCGGCGGATCTTCCTGCTCGTGGACGCGCCCAGCACCTGGGTCAGCGTCGACACCGCGCGGGCCGGGCTCGCCGCGTTCGAGCCGGTGCGCGGCAACCACGCGGGCCTGTACTTCCCGCACATCCAGGTCACCGACCCGCTCACGGGCCGGCTGCGCTCCTTCCCGCCGTCCGGCGCCCTCGCGGGCGTGTTCGCGCGTACGGACGCGGAGCGCGGCGTATGGAAGGCACCGGCCGGCACCGAGGCGCGGCTCGCGGGCGTGCACTCGCTCACGGTCAAGCTCACCGACCGGGAGAACGGCCTGCTCAACCCGCTGGGCGTGAACTGCCTGCGGACCTTCCCGATGGTCGGCCCGCTGGTCTGGGGCGCGCGCACCCTGGAGGGCTCCGACGCCCTGGACAGCGAGTGGGCGTACGTGCCGGTGCGGCGGCTCGCGCTGCACGTCGAGGAGAGCCTGCACCGCGGCCTGCAGTGGGTGGTGTTCGAGCCGAACGACGAGAACCTGTGGCAGCAGATCCGCCTCAGCGCCTCCTCGTATCTGCACAACCTGTTCCGGCAGGGCGCCTTCAAGGGCGGCACGCCGCGCGAGGCGTACTTCGTCAAGTGCGACCACGACACGACGACGGACGAGGACATCGCGAACGGAGTGGTGAACGTGCTGGTCGGCATCGCGCCGGTGAAGCCCGCCGAGTTCGTGATCGTCAAACTCCAGCAGACGGCCGGCCAGTTCGCGCTCTGAGCCAGTCTGAGCCAGACCGAGAAGGAATCCGATGCCTGAGTTCACAGTCAACGCCCAACGCTTTGATCCGTACAAGAACTTCAAGTTCCTGGTCCTGTGGGACGGTCGGACGGTCGCGGGCATCAGCAAGATCAGCCCGCTGAAGCGGACCACCGAGGTCGTCAAACACCGGCACGGCGGCGACCCCAGCTCGCCGCGCAAGTCACCGGGCCGCTCCGAGTTCGAGGGCGTCACCCTGGAGCGCGGTGTCACACACGACCCCGAGTTCGACCGCTGGGCCAACAAGGTCTGGCAGGTCGGCGCGGGGCTCGGCTCCGAGGTGTCGCTCGCCGACTTCCGCAAGGACATCGTCATCCAGGTCCTCAACGAAGCCGGTCAGGTCGCCGTCTCGCACAAGCTGTACCGCAGCTGGCCGAGCGAGTACCAGGTGCTCGGCGAGATGGACGCCAACGCCAACGCGGTGGCGATCCAGTCATTGAAGCTGGAGTGCGAGGGCTGGGAGCGGGACTACGAAGTCCCCGAACCGCAAGAGCCCTCCTTCCTCAACCCAGCCTGATCCAGGGCTGGTTGAGGTTCGGGGGAAACGGCACCACCAGCACAGTCGGGGCGACGCGGTACGGAAACGGGGGCGGGCATGGCGAGCACACAGGCCGCCGACCTCCTGGCCACCTGGGAGGCCGGGCTCGGGCAGGACGGCTTCGGGCGTGCCCTGCTCCTGCACCGCATCGCGCGCCCGGAGTTCGCCGGGGACAGCGGGGCACTGCTCGCGCTGCCCGTCGGGGCGCGCGAGGCCGATCTGTTCGCGCTGCGCCGGGCCCTCTTCGGGGACCGGATGCAGGTGCGGCTCGACTGCTCGGCGTGTGGCGAGGACCTCGAACTGGAGCTGGACGCCGGGGAGTTCATGCGCTCCCTGGAGCCGGGCCCGGATCGCACCCCGGCCGCCGACGACGGGGCCCTGAGCATCTCCGATGGCCCTTGGAACGTGGAGTTCAGGCTGCCGGCCGTCGCCGATCTGGCGGCGGCGGCCCGGCTGCCCGACCCACGGCGTGCGCTGCTCCACAGCTGCGTGACGGCGGTCGTACGTGACGGGGAGCACCTGCCCGTCGACTCGCTGCCCGCCGCGCTGGAGCGGCGCGTCGCCGAGGCCGCCGAGGCCGCCGACCCGGCCGCCGACGTGAACCTCACGATCAGCTGCCCCGAGTGCGCCACGGCAACCCGCGCCGAACTCGACATCGCCTCCTACCTGTGGACCGAACTGGACGCCTGGGCCCGAGACGTACTCCTCGACGTCCACCTCCTGGCCACCGCCTACGGCTGGAGCGAACCCCAGATCCTGGCGCTCAGCCCGCTGCGGCGCCGCTACTACCTGGAGCTGTGTGCACCATGACCGACTCCACCGGGGCGTCCCCCGAACCTGCCCCCGACTTCCTCGACCGGCTGCTCGCCCGGCACCGGCCGGCCGCTCCGGCGCGCCCCGGTGTCGTACGCGTCCAGCCGCGCCTGACCGGTCCGTTCGAGCGCGTCGAGGCGGTACGCGGGGCCGCGGAGGAGCCGGAGGAGACGGCACCCCTGTGGCCGCCATCAGCTCAACCTGCCGCTCATGACGGGGAGTTGGGGCCGCTCGTACGCGAAGTGCGGCAGCTGACCGAGCGGGAGCGGACCGTCGTCCGCACGGAGCGGGACCGTGCGGCGGAGCCCGCGCAGGGACCGCGTCCGGCGGCCCCTGCCACCCTCCCCGCGCCGCTCCTTCGCCCCGCGGCCGCCGCCGCGCCCCGGCTGCGGCCCGTACCGGACGCGACACGCCACACGGACAGCGACGCCGGTTCCGCAGTACGACGCGACACGCCCGCGCCCCTCCACCCCTCGGCCGCCGACGGCACCGTCACGCCCGGCCCCGCCACTCCCCTGCGCCCCAGCGGCGTCGACACGGCGGCGGCCCGGGAGGCCGTACGGCAGAGCGGTGCGCGACGCCGGGGGCAGCCCCCGGAGCAGGTCGTGCAGGTGCAGATCGGGCGCCTTGAGGTCACCGCCGGGGGGCAGACGCCCACGGCCCGGCGCCCGGCCGCGCGGGAGCGGCGCGAGGCGACGGTGAACCTCTCCGACTACCTGGCACGGGGGCGCGAGTGAACGACGCCGTAGACGTACGCACGGTGGAATCCGTAGGGCACGAGGGACGCGAGGAACCGACCCCATGAGCAACGCACTTGCCATCGCCCACGTCACCCAGGCCCTGGCCCTGCTCATCGAGGCCAACCTGCAGCCCGAGATCGACATGGCCGTGAAGGTCGAGCCGCGCAAACCCCCGGCCGACCCTCCGACCGAACCGACGATCACCGTGTTCCCGTACCAGGTCACGCCCAACACCTCGCAGCGGAACAACGACCTGCCCACGCGGTCCTCGGACGGCACGCTCCTCAAGCGGCCCGCCGCCGCGCTCGACGTGCACTTCCTGATCAGCGCGTACGGCGAGGAGAGCGAGCTCGTCGGACAGCGGCTGATCGGTTCGGTGGTGCGGACGCTGCACGAGATACCCGTCCTTCCCGCCGATGTCATCGAACTCGCCGGTGAGCGCCCGTACTTGGCGGGCAGCGACCTGGCCGAGGCGGTGCAGCGGGTGCGGTTCACGCCGACGGTCATGGACATCGACGAGACGTCCAAGCTGTGGGGCATGCTGCACCAGACGCCGTACACGCTGTCCGTGGTGTACCAGGCGGCCCTGATCTTCATCGAGGGGCGCGAAGTGCCGCAGCCACCGCGGCCGGTGGAGCGGCACACCGTACGGGTGGCGCCGTTCGGGGCTCCGGGGGCGCCGGAACGGCCGGGGATGTCCGGGCCGTCTCCCGAGCCGTCTTCCGAACCGCCTTCCGGTCCGGCAGCCGCCGACACGCCCGAGGCCGAAGTTCCCGGCGCCTCTCCGGACGAGTCCGACACGCCCAAGAAGGCCCCGGCCAAGGCTGATGCTCCGACGAAGGCTCCGGCCAAGCGGTCGGCGAAGAAGGCCGCTTCCTCCTCCCGTACGACCGGTGGTTCCGGAACGACCGGTGGTTCCGGTACGACCGGTGGTTCCCGTACGTCCGGAGAGTCCCGTAGCCCCCGCACCCGCAAGCGCGCGCAGTCCGACTCGGGCACGGGCACGGACACGGGTACGGACTCGGACAGCGGCACCGGCACCGGCACCGGCACCAGCACCAGCACCGGCACCAGCACCGGCTCGGACACGGAGAGCTGAGGCGGCGGCGTGGCGAATTCCGGGGCAGGTGAGGACATGGCGGCGGGCGGCAGCGGCGACTCGGCGCACATACGCGGCGGCGCGCTGCCGCTGTCCGCCGAGATCGCCCGCGTACTGGCGCGCATCGACGGGCACGCGGAGCGGGCGAGCGGCCGCGACACGCGGGAGGACAAGGACCGAACCAGCGAGCCTGCCGAAACCCCGCTCCCCGACACCACCCCGGCCGTTCCCACCGCCTCCGCGCCCCTCACCGCGCTGGCCACCTGCTTCGGGCTCTCCACGTTCGAGCGGGATCTCGTACTCCTCACCGCCGCACAGGAGTTGGACCCGACCACGGCCGCGCGGTGTGCCGCCGCGAGCGGGGATCCGGAGCGGGCGTACCCGACGTTCTCGCTCGCGCTCGCCGCGCTCGGCGAGCCGCACTGGAGCGCGCTCACGCCGGTCGCGCCGTTGCGGCGCTGGCGGCTGCTCGACCTGGAGGACGAGACCCGGCTGACGACCTCCCGGCTCCGGCTCGACGAGCGGATCCTGCACTTCCTGCTCGACTCGCCGTACCTGGACGCCCGGCTGCACGGCCAGCTGCGCCGCGCCCCCGTGCCGGACACGCTGCCGCCGTCGTACGACCTGGCCGCGAGCCGGCTCTCCGGGGCGTGGACGGCGGGGGCGCGGCCCGACACGCCGATGCTCGTCGAGGTGGTCGGCGGGGACCTGCGCAGCCGCGCCGACATCGCGGCAGCGGCGGCGGCGCGTTCGGGGCTCGGCCTGTACGCGATGGCCGCCGACGACATCCCGACGGACGCCGCCGAGCGCGACCGGCTCGCCCGGCTCTGGCAGCGCGAGGCGATCCTGCTGCCCGCGGCGCTCCTCGTCGAGGTCGGCGAGTTGGACCGGGACCAGCACGCGGCGACCGACGCGTTCCTCGCGGGCGCGGCCGTGCCGATGGTGGTGTCCAGCCCCGACCCGCGCCGTACGGAACAGGCCCGCGGCGAACGCGTGACGGTGCCGCACCTGGACGACGAGGAGCAACTCGGCCTGTGGGCGGGCGCGTTCGAGGGGGTGGCGGACATCGACGAACACGGACTGCGTTCCCTGGTGGCCCAGTTCCAGCTGCCGCCGCATGTCGTGCGTACGGCCGCATCGATCGTCAGCCGCGACACGCCCGGGCTGACCGCGGACGACGAGACCGACCCCGCGCGACTCGCCTGGAACGCCGCCCTCGACGAGGCCAGGATCGGCATGGACGAACTGGGCCGCCGTATCGAACCCGAGGCGGGCTGGGGCGATCTGGTGCTGCACGAGCGGCAGACGAGCGTGCTCCGGGAGATCGTGGCGCACGTACGGCAGCGGGCGACCGTGCACCAGGAGTGGGGCTTCGCGGCGACGCTGCGGCGCGGCCTCGGCGTGACCGCACTGTTCGCGGGCGGCTCGGGCACCGGCAAGACCCTCGCGGCCGAGGTGATGGCGAAGGAACTGGGCCTCGACCTGTTCATCATCGACCTGTCGCAGGTGGTGTCGAAGTACATCGGCGAGACGGAGAAGAACCTGCGCAAGGTCTTCGATGCGGCCGAACGCGGCGGCGCGCTCCTCCTGTTCGACGAGGCCGACGCGCTGTTCGGCAAGCGCAGCGAGGTCAAGGACAGCCACGACCGGTACGCGAACCTGGAGGTCAGCTACCTCCTGATGCGCATGGAGGCGTACCGGGGCCTGGCGATCCTCACCACCAACATGAAGAAGGCCCTGGACACGGCGTTCATGCGCCGTATCCGCTTCGTGGTCGACTTCCCGTTCCCCGCCGAGCACGAGCGCGCGGAGATCTGGCGCCGGGTGCTGCCGCCACAGACCCCGACGAAGGGCATCGACCCGGCCCTCCTCGCCCAACTCACCGTCGCGGGCGGCTCGATCCGCAACATCGCCCTGTCCGGTGCGTTCCTCGCCGCCGAGGAGGGCGACCGGCTGCAGATGCGGCACATGCTGGCGGCGGCCCGTACGGAGTATCTGAAACTGGAGCGCTCCTTGACGCCGACGGAGGTCCGCGGATGGGTGTGAACGGCACAGGAGAACCTCGCGAGATCCGAGTGGACATCGGCGAGCTGGTCCTCGACGGCTTCGGGCCAGGGGTGGACCCGGGGCGCGTATCGGCCTCGTTCGAACGGGAGTTGACCCGTCTCGTACGCGAGCACGGCGTGCCGCTCGCGGCGTCCGGGGCGTTGTCCGTGGATGCCCTTTCCGGGCTTCCGCCGCTGTCCGCGGGGTTGTCGGCGCGCCGCCTGGGCCAGGAGTTGGCGCGCGCGGTGCACTCGGGGTTGTCGGGGCGGGGGGAGGTGGCACGGTGACGACTTCCGCATCGCAGGACGCGCAGGCCGCCGAGCAGGCGGCTTCCGAGCGGCGCCGCAAACGCAAGGAGCGGTCCGCGAAGAACCGCGCACCCGAGCCGAAGAATATCGTCAGCGGCGCGGGCCAGCCCCTCGACGTGGGCGTGCGGCGGGAGTTGGAGGAGCAGCTCGGCCACGACTTCAGCCAGGTCCGCCTGCACACGGACCGGGACGCGGGCGCCCTCACGGACCTGCTCGGCGCGGACGCGGTCGCCGTCGGCAAGGACATCTTCTTCGGCGAGGGCGCGTACCGGCCCGGCACGGACGAGGGCCGCCGCCTGCTCGCGCACGAGCTCCTGCACACGGTGCAGAACCCGCACGGCCTGGGTGCGCTTCGGGCCGGGCGCGACCTGGGCGCGGTGAGCCTGCCGCAGCAGGCGATCGAGCGGGAGGCGGAGTCGGCGGCGCAGGCGCTGGTGGAACCCTCGTCGGCGGAGCGGGCCGAGGGGGACGGGGCGGCCGTCGACGTCGAGGAGGGTCAGGGCACTCCTGGCTGGCTGCGGTACGCGACGGTCGACGCGGACCGCAGTCGCGCCGAGCAGATCGACCCGTCGTCCCTGGTGGACCGCCTGGCGAACGACGTGGTGCGCTCGCTGCGCGGCGACCCGGAGGACCTGTCGAAGCGGACCCGTCGGCGGCTTGCCCGGCTGCCCGAGGAGTTCGTCGACGAAGTTCTCGTACGCCTGGAGAACCGGCTGCTCGGCTCGGAGCACGACCGGGTGCTCGACTTCATCGCTGAGATCGAGGCGCAGGGCGAGCTGGGCGCCGACTCGGCGGAGTGGGCGGCGCAGGACGCACCGGCGGTCGAGGCGGACACGGCGGGCGAGTTGCGGGCCGACCGTACCGCCGAGCAGGAGACGGCCGCGGAGTTGCAGGCCGAGGAGGAACGGCCGGACGCGGCGCCGGGCCCGGAGAAGGACCGTGCCGTAGCGGACGGCGCGCAGGGCAGCACACCGCAGAACGGCGGTACGCCGCGGAGCGGGAGCACCCCGCAGGGCGCGGATGCGCCGCGCGGCGGTGAAGAGGACCAGCGGGAGGAGCGGCCGGGCTCCGGGACGGAGAGCGGCGGCGGCTCACGGTCACCGGAGCAGGCCGGCGGCCGGCAGGAGCAGGGCGGCGGGCAGGGGGCCCAGGAGTCCGAGGCGCCCAACCAGGAGACGTCGGGCGGTGTCTCCAAGGGCGGCGAGCAGCAGGAGTCCGGCGCGCAGGACTCCCAGCAGAGCGGCTCCGAGAAGGGCGGCTCCGACAAGGACGGCTCGGGCAAGAGCGGCTCCGGCAAGAGCGGCAAGGACGACGCCGGCAAGGGGGAGAAGGCCGGCGAGCAGGGCGTGGAGCAGCCCGAGCAGCAGGCCGCGGAGGCCGAGAGCGAGGAGGAGTCGGCCGCCAAGAACCGTCCCGGCGCGGCCGACGTGCTCGCCGCGGGTCAGCAGGAGAAGCAGGAGGACAAGGCCGGGGCGAAGCAGCCGGAGGGCTCTCCCGCGGCGGGCCGGGACACTCAACTCCCCGGCAGGACCAGCAGGTTGGACGCCGTACGCAACCAGGACTTCCTTGACGACGAGGAACGGGCGGACGAGGACCCGTTCGGGTCGGGCAGCGACTCCGAGGTGGACGTCGGCGGCGCCGAGAAGAGCGCCTGGGACACCAAGCTGGCCCCGGAGGACTTCCTGCCGGAGAAGGACCTCGACGTGTCCGGCGTGCCCACCGCCGACAAGATCGGCCCCGGCTCGGCCAGTACGGCCCAGGCCCCGACGTTCCCCGCTCCGCCGCCGACGAAGGCCGACAAGGTGCAGGCGGAGCGGGACGCGGAGGACGCCGAGGACGAGCAGGCCGAGGCCGAACCGGAGGAGGCGGAGGCGGAGGGAGCCGCGGAGCCCGAGCGGTCGGTCGAGACGGAGGGCAGCCCCGAGAGCGACGAGCGGGCGGGCCTGGAGGGCGCCGACCAGCGTCCCGGTCCGGGCTCACCGTCGAAGGACCCGAAGGACGGGGCCGACCCGAAGGCCGGTCCGGCCGCCGCGCAGCGTGTGGCGCAGGAGGCGCCGGGCAAGACGGAGGGCGGCGGCGAGGCCAAGGAGCCCGCGGCCAAGGAGGAGAAGGGCTCCCCGGCCGCAGGCGACAAGGCGGGGGCTGCCCCGGAGAAGGGTTCCCAGCAGGCGGCGGGCGGTACGGCGGCCGCCTCGGAGACGGCCGGCAAGGGCGGGGAGCCGAAGAAGGACGAGCAGAAGAACGACGGCCAGCAGAAGTCGGAGTCGGACCCCGCGTCCAAGGGCCAGGCCGAGCAGGGCGGCGGCGACTCGGCGGGCCAGGCCGACGGCAAGCAGCAGGACGACAAGTCCCCGTCCCCCGCACGGGATTCACACGTCACCGGCGGCTCGAACAGCTCGACGGAGTCGGGGACGGATTCCGGGTCGCGTTCCGGGGCGGCGCAGGAGTCAGGCTCAGCGCAGGCCGAGAAGGAGCCGAAGGAGACGAAGACCCCGGCCTCCAAGGCGTCCCCCAAGGAGCCGGCGCCCGAGCCCAAGGACCCGCCGAAGAGTTCCGCCCAGGAGACGAAGGCACGTAAGGAAGAGCCGGCCGCGAAGGACGAACCTGCGTCCGCGTCGCCCAAGGCGGCCCCTGCGCCCAAGACGCCGGGCGGCGGTGGCGGAGGCGGAGGCGGTGCCAAGGGAGGCGGGGGCGGCAAGGGCAAGAGCAAGGAATCTCCCCCGGCCCCGAACCTGTCCCAGGTGTCGCCGGAGGCCGGCCTGTCGTCGGCGTCAAAACTGAAGCCGCACAGGGCACTTGAGGCGATGGGCGGCGTGGGCGGTTCGGTGGACCGTACGGTCGGCGACGAGCACAAGAAGCTCGCCTCGGCCCCGCCGAACGTCGAGCGTCCGGCGGGCTCGCCGGAGACCTTGGAGGGGAAGCCGAAGACCGACGCGCCCGCCCAGTACAACGAGGACGCGGCGAAGAAGTCCGACGCGCCCAAGGACGAGAAGGCCGAGGTCAAGGGAGCGAAGAACCCCGAGGGCCAGATCGACGCCGAGAAGATGGAGGAGCCAGGCGGCTGGGACACCTTCATGATGGGCCTGGGCTTCGTCGGCGGGAAGCTCGTGAACGGGATCGCGAGCGTTTTCGGCGCCGACGAACCCGTGGTGGACGAGCAGAAACTGGCCGCCAAGTTCGCCGGTCTGCCGACGGGGGACGATGCCCTCAAGGAGGCCAAGTCGGGCCAGGCGCCGGGCGTGGAGATGAAGGGCGCCGCGGACGACAAGGCCAACGAGCAGGGCGAGGCGGTCGACAGCAAGGGCCAGGAAGCGGTCGAGACCGGCCGGGACGACGCCGGCCGCTCGATGGGCGAGGACCAGGTCTACCCCGACGCGCCCAAGGAGCAGTTGAAGGCCAAGGTGCCGGGCGGCGAGGCCGGCAAGGGCGGGGTGCGTACGGGCAAGGCGTCGACGGGCGCGGTGCCCGCGGAGGCCGCGTCGAAGGTGGCCGAACACGACCGGAAGGCCGAGTTCCAGGGGGCGTTCAGCAAGGGCGCGCAGGGCGTGTCCGAGGGGCGCAAGACCAAGGAGCAGGGTTTCCGCGCGTCGGAGCAGAAGCAGAAGCGGCAGGTCAAGACTGAGGTAGCGAAGAGCACCAGGGAACAGGCGGACGAGCGCGCGAAGGCCAAGGCCGAGGTCAAGACGGAGCGCGGCACGTGGCGTACGGACCAGGACGCGGAGCTCAAGAAGCTCGGCACGAAGAAGTCGGAGCGCCACAAGAAGGCCCGTACGGACGTCGAGGACGAAGAGAAGAAGACCGACGACAAGGCGAAGACGGAGGAGAAGGAGAACGACGGAAGGATCCAGAAGAGGGGAAAGCAGGGCGAGGACGAAGCCAAGAACCACACCAAGACCGCGGCGAACGAGTCGGGGAACTGGGTCTCGGAGGCCTTCGACTGGATCAAGAAGAAGGTCATCGAGATCAAGAACAAGATCGTCGAGGCCATCAAGGCCGCTCGTAGGGCGATCGTCACAAAGATCAAGGAGTTCAAGGAGCGGGTCGAGGGCTGGATCAACGCGGCCCGTAAGGCCATCGTCGAAGCGGTCACGGAGCTCATCAAAGACCTGATCGAGTTCGCGAAGAACCTGGTCAAGGCGATCGTCGAGCTGGCCAAGCGGATCTGGAAGCTCATCACGGACCTGGTCGCCGCGGCGATCGCGTTCGTCACGAAGCTCGCGGCGGCCCTGAAGAAGGCCATCACGGACCTGCTCGACCGCATCGCGAAGGCGCTGAGCAGCATCCTGAGCGTCCTGAAGAAGATGCTCATGGACGTCGTCAAGGCCGTCGTGGACGCGATCAAGACGGTCCTTGAGTACGCGTCCAAACTCCTGGGCGCCCTCGGCGAGTTCATGATGATCGCGGTCGACTTCATGTCGGACCCGGGCGGCTGGCTGAGCGGCGCGAAGAACTCCGCGGTGGACGGCGCGAAGAACCATCTGTTCCGCGAGGTCAAGTCCGCGGTGAAGGACTGGTTCCAGTCCAAGATCGAAGAGATCATCGGCGTCCCGAAGGCCATCCTCGACAAGCTCATCAAGGGCGGCTACTCGCTCGAGAAAATCGCCAAGGAGACCTGGGACGCGATCGTCCCCATGCTCCCGTTCATCATCGGCGAGATCGTCATCACAAAGGTGATCGCGAAGCTGATCCCCGGCGCGGGCTGGGTGATGGCCGTCATCGACGCGATCAAGACGGCGATCGGCGCGCTCAGCGAGATCCTGCGTGCGATAGGCGCGGTCATCGAGTGGCTGAAGTCGGTCCGCAGGGGCGGCGCCGGCGTGCTCTTCGCGAAGGCGGTGGCGGCCGGGATCGTGGCCCTGCTCGAACTAGCCTACGAGGCCCTGCTCAGCGGCATCGGCAAGTACGTCTCGAAGGTCGGCCGCCGCTTGAAGGGCGTGGCGCAGAACCTCGGCAAGGACAAGGGCGGCAACGGGGACAAGGGCAAGGACGGTTCGGGCGGGGACGAGGACAAGGGCGGCGACAAGGGCAAGAAGCCCGGCCAGGACGGGAAGGCCGGCGACAAGCCGAAGGACGAGAAGCCGACGACGAAGGACGGCAAGGGCGACCGCCCCGGCGGGGACAAGCCCAAGGACAAGGACGCCCCCGCCAAGCCGAGCCCGTCCAACGTCCCGCCCGGCAAGAGGCCCCCGTCGAAACCGGACCCGAAGAAGCCCACGCCCCCGAAGGACAAGGACCCCAAGGCCGACGCCCCTTCGAAGCCGGGCCAGGACAAGAAGCCCGGCCCGGACAAGAAGGACGACGACAAGCCGGACACCCGCCCAACCCCGGCCCCGAAGCCGAAGCCGGAGCCCAAGCCGAAGCCCAAGCCCGACCCGGACGCAAAGCCGAAGGGCCCGAACGACAAGACGCCCGATAAGTCCAAGGACGACAAGGACGCTCCGGACAAGCCGAAGGACGCCGACGGCAAGGCCGCGGACAAGGACCGTCCGAAGGATCAGGACCCGACGAAGCCCAAGGACCCCAACAAGCCGAAGGGCGACGGCAAGGACACCCCGACCAAGCCGAAGGACAAGGACGGCAAGGACGCCCCTGGCACGCGCAAGCCGAAGGACGGCGACGGCAAGAAACCCAAGCCGGACAAGGACGCCCCTGGCAGGCCGAAGGGCCGGCCGGACGGGAAGGGGCCAGGCAAGCCCAAGCCGAAGCCGGAGAAGGCTGGTCCAGGACGCCCCAGGTCGAAGCCCGAAAAGGAGAAGCGCAAGAAGGACGAGGATTCCAAGGAATCCAAGGATGCGCGACTTCGTAAAATCATCGCGCGCATCCGGCCAGTCCTGAGGAAGCTACTCAAGATGGGGGTACAGCACTCCTCCCTCAAATCTACTCTGCCGCCGATCCGCATGTGGTACCGCCTCACGCGTCTTGCAATTTCGAGCGGAGACCATTTCAACATCGAAGCGGCCCTGAACCCCGAGGACACAGTCATTGCGGGTGTTCGCATCGATTCCGACGAAATATTGAGGATCGTTCGCGAAATAGCAGAAGAGGTCCAGGGGTCTCCGGAGGTATACAGGCAGCAGCGTCGAATAAAACGTGGCAGCGACGGAAGTATCGATGTCGGGCGAACGCCACAGACGCGTGGTCTCGCAGCACACCTTCGCGCCAATCCTCTCCAAGGTGGAGAATACGCCCGAGTCCAGGCCGGCGGCGTGAACAAGACTTCGCTCAAGCAGGATGCAAGCTCACCGAGAAACCAATTCGTGGAGCAACCCGGCGTCGACGAGAACCAGAAGTTCAGTCATGATTACGCCGAAATGTTCTCCAACGGGGATCTCGGCACCACTCTGGATCAGCCGCTCCTCGCACAGTCAATAATTGATGACATGTCGGGCCAGAGTTCTGGTCGGCAAGCACCTGTTCACCAACGCACCTTTCAACACACCCTCGGCGCAGTGGAGGAGAATCGCTCCCGCAGCGATGTCGTCTACCGGTCACTGGCATTCTCCCTGGGAGCCCGCTCGGGCAGCCAGGTAACCGATGCGCAGCGGCAAGCGGGCCTGGGAACTCTCGGAGAGGCTCTCGAACAGCTCCCGCTGTCTCTGCCATCAAATATCAAGCAGCCGAACGGGAAGACAAAGCGTCAGAAGGAAGGGGCGCAATCCATAGCCCGCCAACTGGACTTCAGGCTGGCGTTCGAGGACAGGGTGAGCATGGGCAGCAGCAGGGAATCCGTTGCCCGCGATATGGTGGACATGACCATGCAGGAAGGCCTGACGGACAAGGAAGTAAAGAAACTTACCGGCACCAAGAGCACAATGAGGACCTACCTGAAGAGAGAGCATGGAATAACTCCTGAAGAGTACTCCAGGATATCCAAGCAGAAGAGCGCAAAGAAGGATGACGGAACTCCGGATGCTGCTGCGCGTGAGGAGGCCAGGCAGAAGATGCGGGAATGGAGGAAAATATACGCGCAACACGCATGGAGCGAGGCCGCACAGCAGGGCAAGGTGAACGACACAGCGGGCGGACAGAAGATGGCTGCTCGTGAAATCGACTACCTTCAGCGCTGGGCCAAGTCGCTAGAGTTGGACTTCGCCGATGAGGCGGACGCGAAGCAGAAGCTCGTGGATAAGATCCGCGAAGAAGTTTATCGGGTCAACGGAATCAAGAGCAAGTGACCGAAAGAACGCGAGGGCCCATTCACATGCCAGCCGAACCCTGCATCAGCCGTAAAGTAATTCTCCGGGATTCCGTCACTGAAGACGATATCTTCGAGGTTACCGAGCGGAATGAATGGCGATACGCGGGGGACGTGGAGCCAGATCCTGCGCAAGGCACCTTCTACGAGGCCAGGTGGGCCACTGGAAAGGACGGGTCGCTGCATTACATCGTGGATGACTATGCCTGCCAAAGCTACATGGTGGCCATGGACAGCGACCCGAGAACGGCCGAACGGGTCATCGCGATCATTGAGCAGTCACTGGCGGTCTGGTCACTCGACGAAGCGTTCCGCTCTTATGGTGCCGCCGCGTTCGCACCTTCGCGGGCAAAGTCCGTCCTGCTCCTGGGACTTATTTCTCCAGCGCTCCCGGACGACGGCCTGATGGAGCGAGTCCGCGAGTCTTCACACCACAGGGATCCTCGAGTCCGACGGGCCTCAGTATGGGCGATGATCTATTCAGAGTGGGACGAGTACCGGGAAGACCTCGCTCGTATCGCCTCATCAGATTCGGATCCCGAAATCGCTGGTGAGGCCCGCAAGGCTTTGGACGCGATCCAACAGGCTGAAGGAGGGCGTTGATGACCCGCTACGCCAACATCCCCAAACCCATCCGCTCCGGGATAGTCCTGGTCGACCCCGAACTCGGTACGCCGCAGCGCGCCATCGTGTTGCAGTTCAACCCGGACACGCTGGAGCGGAGCCTCTCACCGCAGACCGCCGGCAGTGGAGGGGACTCCGGCGGGGGCGGGGCCGGTAGCGGTGACCGGAACGAGGCCCTGCGGCTCAAGGGGCCCGCCCAGGAGACCTGGAAGTTCACTGCCGAGATCGACGCCACCGATCAGTTCGAGATCGCCGCGCCCGATGGGATTCACCCCCAACTCGCCGTGCTCGAAATGCTCGTGCAGCCGACCTCTGCGCAATTACGCGAAGCCAGCCGGCAGTCGAAGAAGGGGACCATCGAGATCTCGCCGATCGAGATGCCGTTGACCCTCTTCACCTGGGGGAGTAAGCGCGTCATGCCCGTGCGGCTCTCCGAGCTGTCCATCAACGAGTCCGCGTTCGACGTCAACCTCAACCCGATCAGAGCGAGTCTCAGTATTGGGCTGAAGGTGTTGACCGTCAGCGATCTGCCCATGGGGCACCGCGGCGCCGAGCTGTACTACGCGCACCTCGCGCAGAAGGAGCGGCTCGCCGGGGCCGCACGGACGGCGGGGCTCGGGACGCTCGGGCTCAACTCCGGTCACATAGGCGCGGGAAGGGGCTGACCACACCACCATGGACGGCATCGAGCCTTACGAGAGCGCACTCGACGCGATACCGGGGGCCCACCCGTACCCCCGCACCAGCCGCTACCACGACGCCGAGATAGGCGTGCACCGACTGCCCGACGGGACCGAAGTGCGGTACGCCAAGCGGCGGTTGCTGCCACCGCTCGAAGAGGACGAGACGCAGACGCACACCGTCCGCACCGGCGAGCGCCCCGACCTCCTCGGCCAGCGGTACTTCGGCGACCCCGCGCAGTGGTGGCAGATCGCCGACGCCAACCCGGTCATCGACCCACGCGAACTCACCGACGAGCCCGGCCACGAGGTCGACATTCCCCTCGCCGGCCACTTCCCCCGGGGGGACAGGCGTGGCTGAACTGCCCATCGGGCGCGGCCCCGTTCACGTAACCCTCCACATGGGGCCCAAGCTCGCCCGCCCCGTGCCCGCCGAGGTCGCCGAAGCACTCCTCTCCGCGCAGATCACCGCCACCGCCGGGGAGCGCTCTGGGTTCCAGTTGGCCTTCGATCTGACCAAGAACGGGCTCATCAGCAAAACCCTCCTCCCCCAGGGCTTCTTCGACCCCAAAACCCGCCTCATCATCACCGTCACCGTCCGCGGCACCCCCGAAGTCCTCTTCGACGGGCTGATCGTGCGCCAGGAGGTCGGCGCCAGCAACCAGCCGGGGCACTCCACCCTCACCGTCACGGGTGAAGACCTCTGCCTCGCCATGGATCTGCAGGAGCGGACGGACAAGTACCCGAATCTGCCGCCCTCGCAGCGCGTGCTCAACATCCTGCGCCGGTACTCCGGGTACGGGATCCGGCCCGACGTCTACGCCGAGAAGGTCACGCAGCCGCCGCGCGAGAACCTGCGGGTGCACTACCAGACCAGCACCGATCTGCAGTACATCAATGAGCTGGCCAAGGCCAACGGGTATGTGTTCTATCTCGAGCCGGGGCCCAACCCCGGGCAGTCTTCTGCCCGTTGGGGACCCGAGGTCCGCGTCGGCATCCGCCAGCACGCGCTCAACGTCAACATGGACGCCAACTCGACGGTCGACCAGCTGACCTTCGCGTACGACGGGACCGCCCGCGAGGAGCCGCAGGCGCGCTGGCAGGATCCGAGCACCCGGCAGTCCACGCCGCTCCCCCAGCCGTCGATCAGCCCGCTGCGGCCTCCGCTCGGGAAGCGGCCGACTCCGGCCTTGAAGCAGCGCAGGCTGTCCGGCACCGCCAAGTACCAGCCCGAGCAGGCCGAGGCCGAGCTGCTCGCCCGGGCGGCCACCTCCGCCGACGTCATCTCGGGGTCCGGGTCGCTCGACGTCAACCGGCACGGATATCTGCTGCAGCCGCGCCAGCTCGTCGGCGTGCGCGGGTCCGGGCGGGCGTACGACGGGGACTACTACGTGAAGTCCGTGACCCATGTGCTGCGGCCCGGGTCCTTCCAGCAGAACTTCACCCTCAGCCGGGAGGGGTTGGAGGCGCGCAGCGCCTACGTCCGCCCGTAGACCAGCAGACAGAGACACCGCACACATCAGGAGCACCCCAGGATGGCCGCACCCAGCAACCGCTACCTCGGCAAGTTCCGCGGCCGAGTCGTGGACAACAACGATCCGCTGCACATCGGGCGGGTCACCGTCGAGGTACCGGACGTGCTCGGGGACGAGCCGTCGACCTGGGCGTTGCCCTGTCTGCCGTTCACCGGGCCGCAGGCGGGGCAGTTCGTGGTGCCGTCGCCGGGGGCCGGTGTGTGGGTGGAGTTCGAGCAGGGGGATCCCAGTTTCCCCATCTGGACGGGGTGTTGGTACGGGGAGGAGGACGAGCTGCCGCCGGACGCGCGGCGGCTCGTGCAGGGGGCCTCCCAGGTGAAGCCCGTCGTCGTGGAGACACCCGGCGCGCACAAGATCGTGATGAGTGATCCGGCGGGGCCCGATCAGGGAATCCTGCTGCAGGCGCAGAACGGTGCGTACATCCGGATCACCAAGGAGACCGTGGTGATCGCCAACGGGGCCGGGGCGAAGATCACCCTTGATGGCGACCAAGTCATCTTCAACGACGGCCAGTTCAACGTCGCTGCGAAGCGATAGAGACGGGGGACGAAGAGACGTGTCCGGGATATCCGGGAATCTGCTTGGCGCCGGTGCGCTGGTCGGCTGTCCGCACGGCGGCCGGGCCACTGCCGCGGCGGGGGCCTCGGCCGTGCGCATCAACGGCATGCCCGTCGCCACCGCCGCGCACAGCTTTGCCGTCACCGGCTGCTCGCACACCGTGGACGGCGTGCCGTCGCCCTGTGTGACGGTGCGGTGGACGGCCGGCGAGACGGGAGTGACCGTCGACGGCGCCCCGGTGCTGCTCGACACCTCGGCGGCGCAGTGCCTCACAGCGGCGTTCGTGCCGCAGGGGCCACCCGTCGTCCACAGCGCGCAGCGAGAGGTGAGCATCCGATGACCGCCCGTACCCGCATACGCAGTGACTGGGCGTTTCCTTTCCGGATCGACCGGCGGGGACGCACCGCGCACGCGGCCCACGACGAGCACGTACGTGACCTGATCGAGCAGGTGCTGTTCACCAGCCCCGGCGAGCGGGTCATGCGGCCCGACTTCGGGTGCGGGCTCCTGGATCTGGTGTTCGCGCCCAACAGCCCTGAGCTGACGAGCACGTTGGAGCTGTCCGTGCAGGCGTCGCTGCAGCGCTGGCTGGGCGAGCTGATCGAGGTGGAGGCCTTGGACGTGTCCGGTGAGGAGAACGTCGTACGGGTGAGTCTGGCGTATGCCGTACGGGCCACCGGGACCGTACGGGACGAAGTATTCGAGGGGAGGACGGGGGCGTGAGCACCGCTACGACGAACCGCCGGGCGCGGATCCGGGCGGCTCAGCTGAACGGCGTCGACGCCGTCGAGGTGAGCGACGACGGGCTGATCCTGACCGTCACGTTCCTCGGGAAGGCGCCGCACGGCCTGTGTGCCGAGAACGTGCGGATCGACGGCGGGCGCCGGATCACGGACATCGCGGCCGTGGACATCAGCGTGGAGCGGGAGGAGGACCCGGAGCTCGACGACCGGCTGTATGTCACCGTCGACAAGGCCGGGGACACCTCCCGGTACCGGCTGTCGATCGTGGAGACCGATCCGTACGGGCGGCCGGGTGACGTGCCGTTCCGGGGGTTCGAACAGCGGTACCACAGCGCGGAGTTCAGCTTCCTGCCGGACTGTCCGACGCCGTTCGACTGCAAGGGCCGGCCGGAGGGCGAGCAGGAGTTTCCCGCCGCGCCCGTCGTCGACTACACCGCGCGTGACTACGACACGATCCGCAAGCTGCTGCTCGACCGGCTCGCGCTGACCACGCCGGACTGGGTGGAGCGCAACCCGGCCGACCTGGGCATGACGCTGGTCGAGCTGCTGGCGTACACCGGTGACCAGATCAGCTACCAGCAGGACGCGGTGGCGACGGAGGCGTATCTGGACACGGCGCGGCGGCGCGTCTCGGTGCGGCGGCATGTGCGGCTGATCGACTACGCGATGCACGACGGGCAGGCGGCGCGGGCGTACGTGTCCGTGGAGACCGTCGGCGAGCACACGCTGCTGCCGGGGACGTACCGCTTCGCCTCCGTGGACGTGCGCTCGCTCGACCCGCACGACCGGCCCGAGCCGGGCACGGTCGTCGACGACGGCGAGCTCGTGGACCTGGACGAGCGGGGCTCGGTCGAGGTGTTCGAGCCGGTCGCGGTGGACGAGCCGCTGCGGCTGCGGGCGGCGCACAACGCGATCCGGCTGTGGACGTGGGGCGGCGACGTGTGCGCGCTGCCGAAGGGCGCGACGGGGGCGACGCTGCGGGACGCCTGGCGGGACCCGGAGACCTGCGCGGAGCGTCAACTCGACCTGTGTACAGGGGACTTGCTGATTCTGGAGGAGGTCAAGGGGGCGCGGACCGGCACTCCCGGTGACGCCGATCCGCGTCACCGGCAGGTCGTGCGGCTCACCTCGGTGACGCCGGGCCTCGACCGGGTCGAGGATCAGCCCGTCCTGGAGGTGACCTGGGCGGTCGAGGACGCGCTGCGCTTCCCGCTGCGGCTGGCGACGCTCGGCGGGCGGGACTGCGAGCCGGTGGAGGACGTGACCCTGGCGCGCGGCAACGTCTGCCTGGTCGACCACGGCCGGACCCTCGACTGGTGCGGGGACGGGCTCGCGGAGACGCTGACGGTGCCGCACGACCCGGCGGTGGCGGGTGACTGCACACCGCCCGCGATCGGGTGCGTGGACCACGATGAGGGCAATGCGCCAGGGCGGCTCATCAACTCCCTTACGGACAAGGCCGAATGCGGTACGCAGCTCACGGCCGACGACGTACGCGAGCTGTTCGCCGTCGTCGGCGACGCGGCGGTCACCCGGGCCGGGATCGGCCTGGAGCGGGCGGGCACGCGCGAGGAGCGGGTGGTGCCGGGCACGGCGTACGCGCAGGCCGCGGCGCTCAGGACGCTGCTCGCGCAGTCCGTGTACCCGGGGCTCGTGCCGCGCTTCAGGCCGCGCCTGTCCCGCTCCCCCGTCGCGCAGGTCGGCCCGTACCCGGACCCGGCGCTCGTCGCGGCGGGTCAGGCGGACCGGCTCGCGGCGATCCCGCAGCGGCTGCGCGGGCGCCTGGTGGAGCTGTGGCGCAGCGCGCGGGACAGCGACGGGCTCAGGGACGAGGAGATCGACGAGCTGACCGTGGTGTTCGGCCTGAAGGTGGTCGAGCAGTACGAGCTTCGCCGCCATCCGGTGCGGGCGCTGCGTGAACTCCTCTACCGGCAGGACGAGTTGCTCGCGCAGAAGCGGCGCCGGATCGAGGTGCTCACGGCGCGGGCGCGGGCGGGCACGGTCCTGGACGGGCACATCGCGTGGGAGATCGCGCACAGTTGGGGCCCGGCTTACGCGGCGGGCCTGCACCCAGAGGAGCCGGTGCTGCGCGGTTCCGCGAGCGCCGCCCTCGACCAGGACCCGCGGCGCGCGCTGCCCGCCGTACGGCTGCGGGACGGCGAGCACGTGTGGGAGCCGCGCCGTGACCTGCTCGGCTCCGGGCCGCGCGACCGGCACTTCGTGGGCGAGCTGGAGGACGACGGCCGCCTCGCGCTGCGCTTCGGCGACGGCGTGCACGGCGCGCGGCCCACTCCAGGTGCCCGTCTGGAGCTGCGCTACCGGCTCGGCGGCGGCACGGGCGGCAACGTCGGCGCGGAGGCCATCAACCATCTGGTGGTGTGCCGGGCCCCGGAGGAGTCAGGGGACGTTCCGGTGGCCGGGGTGCGCAATCCGCTGGCCGCGAGGGGTGGCGTGGAGCCCGAACCCCTGGAACAGGTACGGCAGTTGGCGCCGCTCGACCTGCGGCGCACCCGGCTCCGTGCGGTGACCGCCGAGGACTACGCGGCGCTCGCCGCGGGCCTGCCCGGTGTGCAGCGTGCGGCGGCCGAGATCCGCTGGACGGGCAGTGTGCAGGAGGCGCACGTCGCGATCGACGCGCACGGCACGGGCACGCCCGGCCCTGAGCTGCTCGACGCGGTGGCGCACTCCCTGGAGGCGTACCGGCGGATCGGGCACGACCTGGTGGTGGGCCCGGCCCGGACGGTGCCGCTCGACATCGCGCTCACGGTGTGCGCGCTGCCGGGGCATCAGCACGGGCAGATCCTCGCCGAGCTGTACCGCGTCCTCGGCACGGGCCGCCTCTCCGGCGGGAGGCTCGGCTTCTTCCACCCGGACGCGCTGACGTTCGGCGAGCCGGTGCGGCTGAGCCGTCTGGTGGCCGTCGCGGCGGCGGTGCCGGGGGTGGAGAGCGTGCGGGTGACCCGGTTGAAGCGGCTGTTCCACGAGGAGCGCGGAGAGAGGGAGGACGGCGTGCTGCGGCTCGGCCCGCTGGAGATCGCCAGGTGCGACAACGACCCGGACCGGCCGGAGAACGGCCTGCTTCAGATATCCCTGGGGGGTGCCCGATGAGCGACGCCTGCTCCTGCGGCGGCGCGTGCGGCGCCGCCGCCGGTCACGACGAGCGGCGGGCTCCCGTCGCCCCGCACAATCCGCCCGGCCGTACGGCCCTGAACTACCGGGTGGGGACGTACGGTTCGTTCCTGGCCGCGCAGTTGGACCGGCTCGCCTCGCCCGCGTATCCGGCGCTCGAAGGGCTCACGGTCCGGACGCCGGACGACCCGGCGATCGGGCTGCTCGACGCGACGGCGGTCCTCGGCGACCTGCTCACGTTCCACTCGGAGCGGATCGCCGACGAGGCCTATCTGCGGACCGCGAACGAGCACCGCTCGCTCGTGCTGCTCGGGCGTCTGGTCGGGCACCGGCCGCGCCCCGGCGTCGCCGCGTCCACGCATCTCGCGTACCGCCTCGACCGCGATCCGCGGGCCGAGTCGCTGCAGGTGCTCGTCCCGCGGGGGGCGCGCAGCCACAGCGTGCCCGCGTCGGCCGAGGAGGACGCGCAGACCTTCGAGACGGCCGAGGACCTCACGGCGCGCTGGGACTGGAACGAGCTGAAGGTGCGCCGCCGGCGCCCCACGCTGCTCACCCCGGACGACCTGGAGCGCCGTTCCGAGCTGTTCGTGGAAGGCACGTCGACCCACCTGCAGACCGGCGACCAGCTGCTCTTCGTCTTCGGTGAACAGGCGGGCGGCGTACGGAAGTTGCTGCCGGTGGCGCGGGTGCGCGTGGACCGGGACGACGACGTGACGGCGCTCGCCCTGCCGCGCTCGGCGCCGCCCACGCTCCAGGAGCTCGTCGACGAGGCGCAGCGCTGGATCGCGGCGCCGCAGGGCCCCGGCGAGCCGGGCGAGGAGCCTCCCACACCCGACGTGCCCAACCCGCGTCCGATCAGCCGGTACATCGAGGACTTCGACGAGCAGGTGCTCGCGCCGCTGCGGGAGACCCTGCCGTCGGCGGGCACCCCGGAGCGGTTCGCGGCGCGGCTCGCGGGCCCGGTCGAGCGGCTCGGTGAGGCGCAGGTGCTCGCCGGGGCGTACGAGGATGTCGCCGCGTGGTTCGCGCGGTTGGAGGCGGTCCTCGCCGAACTCGCCGAGCGAGCGATGGAGTTGGCGCCCGCGCAGCCGGTGGAGCGGGAGGAGGCTCCGGGGCCGCTGCGCGCCGAGCCCACGGAGGGCGATCCGCTGGCGGCGCTCGGGCGGCTGCTTCCCGCGCTCAGCGGCAAGGCGTCAGCTCGCGTGCGGACGACGGGAGGCGGAGTACCGGGCGCCGATCCCGTACGGCTGCTCGCGGCCCTGCACCCCGAGCTGCGGGGCCCGTTGCAGCGCGCGTGGCGGGGCGTGAAGGCGCCGGGGGCGGGGGCGCAACTGCTGCGCGCCATCCTGGCGATGCGGGCGCGGGCGACGCCGTTCGGTGCGACCGCGCCGCTCAAGCCCGTGCAGGACGACCGGGGCCGGGTGGTGCGCACCGCGGACTGGCCGCTCACCGGGGCCGTCCTGACGTCGATGCGGGTCGTCTTCGACACGTCGGGGAAGGTGCCGGAGAAGGCCGAGTTCCAGTACGTCGAGGGTTCGGGCACGGACCAGCGCTCGGAGAACCTGATCGGCGCGCAGCCGGTGGAGTTCCCGCTCGGGCCCGGCCGGGTGCGGCTGTCCGCGCGGGCCGGGCAGGACCGGGAGCTGAGCTGGCTGGGGCGGCGCCCGACCGACTCGCAGGAGCCCGGCGTGACGGCCCGGCTGCTCGCGGGCCTGCCCGAGCGCGGCCTGTTCGTGTCCCGGCCCGACGACGAGGGCCATGTGCAGGTGCTGCTGCACAACGGCAGTACGGAGCCGCAGACGCTCAGGCCCGGCGAGTCCCGGCAGTTCACGCACGGCGAGTACGAGGTGGCGGTCTCGTACACGGTGGGCAGTGCGCCCGCGAACGTGGAGATCGTGATCGCGACGAAGCCGGAGCCGCTGAACCGGAACGTGCTCCAGTTGGACTCTGTGTACGACCGGATCACGGTGGGCAGTTGGGTGGCGATCGAGCGGCCGCGCAAGGGCAAGGACCCGAAGGAGGGCGGCATCCCGGGCGACCCGAAGCTGGCGTTCGTGACGACGCAGGTCAAGGCGGTGCGTACGGCCGCGTACACCAACTACGGGATCACCGGCCGGGGTACGGAACTGGTGCTCGCGGACCCGTGGCTGGACGAGTTCGACGTCCTGCTCTCGCATATCAGGGACACCACCGTGCACGCGGCGGGCGAGGTGCTGCGGATGGCGGACGAGCCGCTCGGCGAGGACGTGCACGGCAATGAGATCGAACTGGCCGAGCTGTACGAGGGCTTGCAGCCCGGCCGTACGCTGATCGTGTCCGGGGAGCGCAGCGACGTGCCCGGGGTGACGGGTGTGGAGGCCACCGAGGTGGTCGTGCTCGACAGGGCGGACCCGGTGGCCGACCAGGTGCCTCCCGGCGGCGCGCCGCACACCCGCCTCACGCTCACCACGGACCTGGCGTACCGCTACCGCCGCGAGACGGTGAAGGTGCTCGGCAACGTCGTGGCGGCGACGCACGGCGAGGGCAGGGACGAGCCGATCGGCAGCGGCGACTCGGACCGGACGAACCAGACGTTCGCGCTCTGGCAGTCGCCGCTGACTTGGCTGGCGGCCGACAACCCCCTTGGCGCGACCCCGGTGTTGGAGGTGCGGGTCGACGGGGTGCTCTGGCACGAGGTGGACAGCCTCGCCGGACGCGGACCGCGCGAGCGCGTCTACATCACCGGGTCCACCTCGGACGGCCGGACGACGGTGACGTTCGGGGACGGGGTGCACGGGGCGCGGCTTCCCAGCGGGCACGAGAACGTGCGGGCCCGCTACCGCTTCGGCACCGGCCGCGCGGCGAACGTGCCCGCGGACCGGATCACGCAGGCCGTGACGCGTCCGCTCGGCGTCACCGCGGTCACCAACCCGGTGCCCGCGACGGGCGGTTCGGACGCGGACGGGCCCGGCCTGACCCGGCGCACGGTGCCGCTCGCGGTGGCGGCACTCGACCGGCTCGTCTCCCCCGTCGACTACGAGGACTTCGCGCGCTCCCGTGCGGGCATCGGCCGCGCCTCGGCCCGCGAGCTGTACGACGGCCGGCGCCGCCTCCTGCACGTCACGGTGGCGGGCACGGACGACGTTCCCATCGCGGATGACGCCGATGTGCTGCGGGCGCTCAGGTCCTCCCTCTCGGAATACGGGGACCCGCGGCTCGCGGTGCGTGTGGACGTACGGGAGCTGGTGCTGCTGCTGCTCGCCGCACGCGTGAAGGTGGCGCCGGACCACACCTGGTCGCTGGTGGAGCCCCGGCTCCGGCAGGCGCTCCTGCGCCGACTCGGCTTCGAGGGGCGGGAGTTGGGGCAGCCGGCCGCCCTGTCCGAGGTCCTCGCGGCGGCGCACTCGGTGCCGGGCGTGGACTACGTGGACGTCGACGTGTTCACGGGCGTGCCCGCGTCCGCGACCCCCGCCGAACTGCTCGACATCGTCCGCGACCCCGGCGAGCCGCGCACGGCGGTTCCGGCGCGCACGGCGACGTACGACGAGCGGGTACACACGGTGCGCGAGGAGGGCGGGGAGACGCTCTCGTCGGTCTGCGAGCGGTACGGGCTGCCGCTCGCCGAGCTGCTCCGCCTCAACCCCGACATCACCGACACGCGCCGCCTGGAGAAGGGCAGCTCGGTGTATGTGTTCCGCGGGATCCGCCCGGCCCAGCTGGCGCTGCTGTCGCCCCGGGCGGCGGACACGTTGATTCTTACGGAGGTCAAGTGATGGCCCTGGATGCGCAGTTCGAGTGGGAGGTCATGTGATGTCCAGGGAACCGGACGGGCTCGCCGAGCTGCTGCCGCAGTGGCACCGGCTGCGGGACTCCACCGAGGGTGAGCCGCTGCGGGCGCTGCTCGCGGTGCTTGCGGAGCAGCTGGACCGGGTGCGGGACGGCGTGGAGCAGGGCTACGAGGACCTGTTCGTGGAGACGGCGGCGCCCTGGGTGCTGCCGTACATCGGCGATCTCGTCGGGCATCGTTCCCTGCCCGGGTACGAGCGGGTCCTCACGACGGGTCTTCGAGGCTCCAGCCCGGCGGCTCTCGCACAGGCCCTTGCACCGCGCGCGGATGTGGCGGCGACGGTCGCGCACCGGCGGCGCAAGGGCACGCTGCACCTCCTGGAGGAGATCTCCGAGCAGGTCGCGGCGTGGCCCGCGCGGGCCGTGGAGCTGTCCCGGCTCGTGGCACACCAGCAGCCGGTGAAACTCCTTGCCGACGGGGCGCCGCACCGGGCCGCGCGCGGCCGCCTCGCCGACGTGCGGGAAGGTGCCGAACTCGACCTGGCGGGCGGCCCGTTCGGGACCACGGCCCGCACGGTCGACGTCCGCAGCGCCAACTCGGCGCGCAGGCAGGGCAGTTCGAGTCCGGCCGGGGTGGCGCTCTTCGTGTGGCGGCTGAAGGCGTACGCGCTGACGTCGTCGCCCGCGTACTGCATCGACCGGGCGCGCAACCTGTACACGTTCTCGATCCTCGGCAACGACAGCCCGCTGGTGACCAAGCCGGTGCCGGAGCCCTCGCCCACCCACATAGCGACCGTCGACAACGTCCCGGCGTTCATCCGGCGCCGCCAGCTGCACGACCGGCTCGCCGACTACTACGGGCCCGGCAAGAGCTTCGTGATCCGGCGCGACGGCGAGGACCGGCCGGTGCCGCTGTCGGACATCGTCGTCGCGGACCTGTCGGACTGGCGCTACCGGCCGAAGCGCGGGCAGGTGGCGGTCGACCCGGAGCTCGGCCGGATCGCGTTCGGCTCGCGCTCCGCGCCCCGGCAGGGCGTGTGGGTGGACTACCACTACGCGTACGGCGCCGACATGGGCGGCGGAGAGTACGAGCGGACCCGGCCCGAGCGGCCCGACGCGGAGTTCTACCGGGTCGGGCCCGACCAGCCGTACCAGCGCATCATGGACGCCTTCCGGGCCTGGCAGCACGACCGCAGGGCCGGGCGGTGCGGTCCCGAGGGGATCGTGGAGATCACGCACAGCGGCGCCTACCAGGAGCAGCTGGACTTCGACCTGGATCCGGGCGACCGGTTCGAGCTGCGGGCCGCCGAGGGCGCGCGGCCGGTGATCCGGCTGCTCGACTGGTACAGCAACCGGCCGGACGCGCTGAACGTCCGGGGCCTGTCGGAGGACTGCGCCCCCGGCGAGCGGCCTCGGGTCACGCTCGACGGGCTCCTTGTCGCCGGGCGCGGGATCAACGTCACCGGGCCGGTGGACGCGGTCGTGGTCCGGCACTCGACTCTCGTACCGGGGTGGTCACTTGAGCCGGAGTGCGATCCGCACGCGCCGGAGGAGCCGAGCATCGTCCTGGAGCGGACCACGGCCTGCCTTCAGGTCGAGGACAGCATCCTCGGCACGATCGAGGTGATCGGCGACGAGGTGTCCGAGGACCCCCTGGACATCCACATCCGGGACAGCATCCTCGACGCGACCGGCAGCGACCGGGAGGCCCTGTCCGCGCCGGACTGCCGCCACGCGCACGCCGTGCTCCATCTGCACCGCTCGACGGTGATCGGCGAGGTGCACACGCATGCCGTGGAGATCGCGGAGAACGCGGTGTTCACCGGCCGGGTGCACGTGGCCCGGCGCGGCATCGGCTGCGTCCGGTACAGCTACGTTCCGCCGGGCTCGCGCACCCCGCGCCGGCACCGCTGCCAGCCCGACCTGGTGGGCCCGGACGAGGCGGCACGGGTGCGCCCACTGTTCGCCTCGGAGCGCTACGGGACACCGTGGTACGGGCAGTTGGCGGACCGCTGCGCGCCCGAGATCCGGCGGGGCGCGGACGACGGGGCCGAACTGGGCGCGTTCCACGAGCTGTACCGCCCGCAGCGGGAGGACAGCCTGCGCGCCCGGCTCGCCGAGTACGTGCCCGCCGGGGCGGACGCCGGGATCTTCTTCGTGACGTGAACCAGGGACGTGAACCACGGGAACTGAACCGGAACTGAACCACGGGACCTGAACCACGGCGCCCGACCACCACGGGCCGCCCGCCACCGACTTGCTGAACCGCACATTCCTGAACCAGGGGGACCCCCTTCATGCACGCAGACCTCTCCCGCTCGACGTTCCGGCCCGGCCGGCACTACTCCGCGGTCCTCGCCCAGCAGGGCCGCGTGCAGTTGGACGCCGACGCCAACGAGCAGGCCGCGATCCAGCTCCACCAGGCGCGCACGCTCGCCGCCGACCTGATCGGCCGGCACGGCGGGCCGCGCGAGAACGCGGGCTTCCACATCCACTTCCCGGGCGGCAACCGGGAGATCGACGACCTGGAGATCCACGGCGGCCGCTACTACGTCGACGGCATCCTCTGCGACGCCGACCGGCCCACGGACGGCGACGCGGTCCCGGACGAGGGCTCGGAGGACGACGACGCCCGCGAAGAGGCACCGACAGTCTGGCACTACTGGGACCAGCCCGACGCGTACCGCGACCCGGAGCGGCCGGGCGACCGGCTGCCCACCACGTACCCGTACGTGATGTATCTGAAGGTGTGGGAGCGGTCCGTGACGGCCGTGGAGGACCCGGCGCTGCGGGAGGTGGCGCTCGGCGCGGCGCTGGTGGACACGGCGGCGCGCGCGAAGGTGGTGTGGCAGGCGCTGCCGCTGCCCGCGTCGGCGCTCGACCTGGACGACCCGGAGGGCGCCGACCCGGCCGAGGTGCGCTCCGCGTTCGACAGGTGGGCCAGGGAGCAGGCGTCGACGGGCCGGTTCGCGGCCCGTGCGCAGCGGCCCGAGCACGCCGACGAGGACCCGTGCCTGGTGAAGCCGGACGCGCGCTACCGGGGCCCGGAGAACCAGCTGTACCGCGTGGAGATCCACGAGGGCGGCGCGGCGGGCGAGGCCACGTTCAAGTGGTCGCGGGAGAACGGCTCGGTGGTGTTCCCGGTCGAGGAACTCGACGGCACCTGGGTCGAGTTGGCCTCGCTGGGGCAGGACGACAAGCTGGATCTGGACGTGGGTGACCTGGTGGAGTTCGGGGACACCGCGTACGTGTCACGCCTTGAGCCGCTGCCGCTGCTTCGGGTGGAGGAGCTGGACCTGCCGGGGCGCCGGGTGCGTCTTTCGGCCGAGCCGGACGCGCGGGTGGGGCGCCGACCGGAGCTGCACCCGTTCCTGCGCCGCTGGGACCACCGCGAGGGCGTGCGCCGCAAGGGCCGTACGGCGGCGCTGCGCGGCGGCGCTGTGAAGGTCGAGGAGGGCACGTGGCTGCCCCTTGAGGACGGCGTAGAGGTGTACTTCGAGAAGGGCGGCCGCTACCGCACCGGTGACTACTGGGCGGTCGCGGCGCGCACGGCGACCGGGGACGTGGAGTGGCCGGTGAACGCCGCCCGCAAGCCGCTGCTCGCCCGGCCCGCGGGCATCGTGCGGCATTACGCGCCGCTCGCCCTGGTCAAGGGCGAGCAGGAGCCGGTGGACCTGCGGCTCGCGTTCAGCGCGCTCGCCACCCGCAGCATCCCGCACGCGAGCGACGCGGAGCTCGCGGCGGAGGCGCGGGCACGCGACGAGGAGTACGCGGCGGAGAACGCGGCGCCGTCCGGCATGAGCAGGTCGGAGACGACGTCCGCCGCGGAGGCGGCGGTCGACGAAGGGGGGCTGTGATGGCGAAACCGCTGTCCGCGGGGAAGCTGGTGGAGATCCTGCGTGCCGAGGGCCTCACGGTCCACGAGGTGCGCAACTGGCGCCGCCACCACCGTAATGCGAAGGGGCCGTGGGGTCCGGTGAACGGTGTGATGATCCATCACACGGCGTCCTCCGGCACCGAGGGCTCGGTGAACCTCTGCTACGAGGGCCGGGCGGGCCTGCCCGGCCCGCTGTGCCACGGCGTGATCGACAAGAAGGGCCATGTGCACCTGGTCGGCAACGGCCGCGCCAACCACGCGGGCCTCGGCGACCGGGACGTCCTGAACGCGGTCGTCGACGAGCGGCGGCTGCCCGCCGACGACGAGGCCGACACGGACGGCAACCGGCACTTCTACGGCTTCGAGTGCGTGAACCTCGGCAACGGCAAGGACGAGTGGCCGGCCGCGCAGAAGGAGGCCATCGAGCGGGTGTCGGCGGCGATCTGCCGGGCGCACGGCTGGAACGAGCGCTCGGTGATCGGCCACAAGGAGTGGCAGCCCGGCAAGATCGACCCGCGCGGCTTCACCATGGACAGCATGCGGGGGCGCATCGCGGAGCGGCTGCGCGGCGGCGGGGACGGCGACGCCCCGGACCCGAAGCCGCAGCCGGACCCGAAGCCGAAGCCCCGGCCGAAGCCCGAACAGCCCGCGGGCTACGCGGCGTTCCCCGGCAGCGGCTTCTTCCACGTGGGCCAGGTGCACCCGGTCATCGAGGCCATGGGCAAGCGCCTGGTGGAGGAGGGCTGCAGCCGGTACGAGGTGGGCCCGAGCCCGGAGTGGACGGACGCGGACCGCAGGTCGTACCAGGCGTGGCAGCAGCATCTGCGCTTCAAGGGGAAGGACGCGGACGGCATCCCGGGCAAGGTCAGCTGGGATCTGCTGCGGGTGCCCAAGTCCTAAATTCAGCCCCTCCGGCGTTTGAGGAGCGGGGGTCCGGGGGCTGGCCCCCGAGTCGGCACCTGGTTGGTGCGGGAACGGTGCATGCTGTTGCCGCACCAACCACACGGTGACTTAGAGATTCATCTCGTACGCCCCGGACAACCCCTCCACGCGCTCCCACACGCGGCCCGAGCGGGCCTCGTCCACGACCGGGCGGCGGACCGCGCCGAGCGCCCAGGTCTGCTGCGCCTCAGTGGCGGAGTCCTTGCCGTGCAGTTCGACGGCGTGCGCGGAGAAGTCGCGGACGAGGACGGCGAAGAGCTCGTCCAGGACGTCCGCGTCAAGGTCCGTCAACCCCGCCTGCTCCAGGACGAGTTGGGCGTGCACGACGAGCGCGAAGAGCTGGCCGACGGCGAGCAGCAGGTCGAGGTCGCGGCTCTGCTGCTCGTCGGGCGCGGCGGTGCGGACGAACTCGCAGAGCGCGTCGGCCTGTTCGCGGAAGCGGGCGACGTTCGGCATGTGCGCGTACGCGTCGAAGGCGGGCCGCCAGTCGTGGAAGCGGACCGAGCCGAGGCCGCGGGCGGGGCCCTGGCGGAACAGGAAGGCGTCGTCGGCGGCGTCGAGGCGGGTCGGCACGGGCGGGTACTCGGCCGGGTTCAGGAGGTGGTTGCCCATGAACTTCAGGATCAGGGCGAGGTTGACGTGCACGGTGCCTTCGAGCTTCGGCAGGCCGCGGATCTCGACGGCGGCCTGGGCGAAGTAGTTGTCCTTCTCGAAGCCCTTGGCGGCGATGACGTCCCACATGAGGTCGACGACCTTCTCGCCCTCGGTGGTCACCTTCATCTTCGTCATCGGGTTGAAGAGGAGGTAGCGGCGGTCGTCGGGGGACGCGGTGCGGAAGTAGTCGACGGCGCGGTCGCTGAACAGCTTCATGCCGACGAGCCGGACGTACGCGTCGGTCAACTCCCGGCGCACGTGCGGGAAAGCGGTGACCGGACGCCCGTACAGGATGCGGTTCTGGGCGTGCGTGACGGCCTCGTACATCGCGTGCTCGCAGATGCCGATGGAGGCGGTGCACAGGTTGAACTTGCCGACGTTCACGGTGTTGAGCGCGGCGTCGAAGGCGGCGCGCCCGGTGTGCAGGACGTCGTCGGCGGCGACCGGGTAGCCCTCCAGGCGGAACTCGCTCACGTACTTGGAGGAGTCGACGACGTTCTTGACCAGGTGGTACGCGTCGTGGCGGCTGTCGGCGGCGAAGAAGACGTAGCCGTCGGGGCCCTCGATGTCGGTGCGGCGGCCGAAGACGGAGACGAGACCGGCCTCGTTGCCGTTGCCGATGTAGTACTTCGAGCCGGTGGCGCGGAAGCCGCCCGCGCCGTCGGGGGTGAGCAGCATGTCGGTGGAGTAGATGTCGGCGCCGTGCGTCTTCTCGGACAGGCCGAACGCGAACACCTCGCCCTCCGCGAGGAGTTGGGCCGCGCGGGCGCGGGCGGCGGCGTTGTCGCTCTGCCAGACCGGGCCGAGGCCGAGGATGGTGACCTGCCAGGCGTACCAGTAGTCGAGGCCGTAGAAGCCGAGGATCTCGTTGAGCGCGGCGATCCGGGCAGTGTCCCAGCGCTTGTCCGGCGCGCCCTCGCCCTCCTCGGCGGCCGGGGTCAGGAACGTCTCGAAGAGGCCCTCCTTCGCGGAGAAGGCGAGGAAGTCGGCGAGCCAGGCGCGGTCGCGGTAGTCCTCGATCAGCCTCCGCTTGCCGCGTGCCTCGAACCAGTCGACGGTGGCGCGCAGCAGCCGCCGCGTCTCGGGGTCGAAGTGCGCCGGGTCGTAGGTGTGCGGGTTGAAGAGGAGCTGGTCGGCCATGAGGGGTGCCGCCTTTCGCGGGGTGGGAGGTCGGAGTTCAGCGGTCGGCGCGGGAGCGGTCTTCGCTGGAGGGGTCGGCGCTGGAGGGGTCGGCGCTGGAGGGGTCGGCGCTGGGGCGGTCGTCGCGGAAGCGGTGGAGGGTGGCGAGCACGTCGTCGAGCCAGGCGATCATCATGCGTTCGTACGCGATGCCGCCCCGCAGCACGGCGTGCTGCAGTTCCCGCTCGGCGTCCTCAGGTCCGTAGGGGCCGCCGTCGGTGTCGTGCCCGAAGTCCCGTTCCTCGCCGGCGAGATAGTGGGCGAGCCGGTCGGTGTGCGCCTGCCGGTGCCGTTCGACCTCGCGGATCAGGGCGCTCGGATCGTCGAAGGCGGCGCCCCGGATCTTCACGGCGAGGTCGTGCCGCACGGTCTCGGGCTCGATCGGGTCGTGCAGCCAGCTGGTGAGCGCGGCCCGGCCGAGGTCGGCGACGGAGTACTGCTTCTTGTCCGGCCGCCCGTGCTGCGGAACCACCAGCGCATCGACCCAGCCGTCGTTCTCCATCCGCTTGAGCACGCGGTAGATCTGCTGGTGGGTCGCCGTCCAGAAGTGGCCGATGGACCGCTCGAACCGCCGGGCCAGCTCATAGCCGGAGCCCGGCCGCTCCAGGAGGGACACGAGGATCGCGTGCTCGATCGCCATGCGAGGGATCCTGCTATGCAACTTGTTGCATAAGCAAGCCGAGGCTGGGCGGATGAGACGCGTCTCACCCGGGACGCGCACGGCCTGGTGTTTCTCCCCGCCCCGCCCCTTCCCGAAGGCCTGCGGCGCTTCGGGGGCTCCACCCCCGGACCCCCACTCCTCAATCGCCGGAGGGGCTGATTTTCAGCCCCTCCGGCGATTGAGGAGATTCGGGAAGGGGCGGGGCGGGGAGAAGAGAGAAGCCCTAGCCCCGCACCGTCGCTCCCCCGCCACGCCGCACCCTGGCCAACATCTCCTCGTGCACAGCGGCGAGACCCTCGGGCCGGGCGGGGACAGGGCTGCCGGTGACCGTGTACCACTCCTCGGCACCGGCGTACTGGACGGTGACGGCCACGCCGCCGTCCGGCAGCTCCTCGGCGGCCACGGTCAACTCCCCCGTGACGACGCCGACTTCGTCCGTCATGACCCCACCGGGCCCGGCCCGCACGTCGGCCACGAGTCGCCGCTCGCTCACGCTCATGCCCCGCAGGTGTCCAGCATCTCGTCGAGCTCGCGCTTCTCGGCCTCGGTCACGGTCAGCTCGTACGTGGACTTCACGGAGACCCAGGCCCGCCCGTACACGCACCAGTACGTCTTCGCGGGCGGCTGCCACTCGTCCGGGCCCTGGTCGCCCTTGGAGCGGTTGGAGGAGGCGGAGACGGCGATCAGCTGGGGGTGCGTGAGGTCGTTGGCGAACTCCTCGCGCCGGGTCTGGGTCCAGTCGTCCGCGCCGGAGCGCCAGGCGTTGGCGAGCGGCACCATGTGGTCGATGTCCAGGTCCGAGGAGTCGGTGAACCTCTCGTCGTCGTACGCGCTCTTCCAGGTCCCCGAGACGGCCCGGCACTCCTCGTTCCGCCGCACGTCGGTGCCGTCGCGCTCCAGGACGACCTCGCGGGTGTCGCAGTTCTCGCCCTGTGCGGACCAGTGCGGGAACTTCTCGCGGCTGTAACCGGACATGGAGCCGTGCGGCGCGACCTTCAGACCGGCGAGGCTCGTGCGCGCCTGGTCGACGGTCGGCACACCCGGCAGCGTCCCGACGTGCTCATCGCCTCCACCGCCGCCCGCGCCGCCGCCCGCCGACGGCTTGGCGTCGGTCGCCTCCGGACCGGCGCCGCCCTCCCCACCCGCCGGCGCACACCCCGCCACGGCGACCACCACCAGGACGGCCAAGCCCCGCCCCCACCACTTCTGACGCGCCATGAGTTCCGCCATCCCTCTCACCCGACTCCCCGTCCGCGCGCAGCCTACCCACGCCTCCGGCACCCCATGGGGGCGGCAACTCTCCGCTCACCCGGTCGACTTGTACCTCCCGGCCGACCCGCCCGCCCTCGCCGCACCCGAGTCTGATGGGATCGGGACGTACGCCCCACACCACCCCCGAAGGAGCCCGCCCCCGATGACCGACGCACCCACCGCCGCACAGCCCAGGCGTACGTTCCGGGTCGGTGCGGCGGCGCGGCCGTGCACCCTGGTCGTGTGCCGGGGGTGCTGCTGCGGCAACCCGCGCAAGTACCCGGGGACCGACCACGACTGGCAGCTCGACCGGCTCCGCGCGGCCGCCGCCGACTCGGGCGGCCGGCTCGCCGTACGGGTCTCGGACTGCCTGGGCCCGTGCGACCAGGCCAACGTCATCGTCGTACAGCCCTCGACCGCCGGACGGCAGGCGGGCGGCAGGGCTCAGTGGATCGGCTTCGCCATGGACGACGACTGCACGGACGAGTTGCTCGCCTGGGTCACAGCGGGAGGCCCGGGCCTCGCGGCTCCCCCGGCGGCGCTTGAGCTGCAGTTCGTCGCACCGCCGCGGGAGGCGAGGGCTGCGCGCCGCTGAGGTGTTTGTTGCGTGGCCGGGTGCGGGTCGCCTTGTGGTTGCTCGCGCCCACGCGGCGGAGCCGCATATGTCACAGCCCCGCGCCCCTGGGGGCATGCGGCTGCGCCGCGCCTCCCCCGGGAGATGGTGCACGCAGTGCCCATCTCAGGGGCGCGGGGAACTGCGCAAGCAACCCCCACCGGCCCGCACCCGGCACTCACACAGAACTCCGCCGCACCCCCAACACCCCCGCCAGCGCGAGCGCCAGCACCCCGGCCAGGGGAACAACCACCAACCCCACGCGGAGCGAACTCGCGTCAGCGACAAGACCGACCACGGGTGGCGAGACGAGAAACCCGAGCCGCATCAGCCACGAGACGACCGTGAGCCCCGTTCCGGGGCGGAGCCCCGGGAGTTCGTCGGCCGCGTGCATCGCCGCAGGCACCGTCGTCGCCACGCCGAACCCCGCCGCGGCGAAGCCCAGTACGGTGCCCCACACCGTCGGCACGGCCAGCGCGAGCCCCATCCCGGCCGCGGCGAGCAGCCCCCCGGCGCGGACCACCGCCCGCTGCCCGAACCGGTCCACGAGCCGGTCGCCGAGGATCCGGCCGACGAACTGCGCGCCGACGAGGGCGATGAAGCCGGAGGCGGCGAGAGTCGCGGAGGCGCCTAGCGAGTCGGCGAGGTACACGGCCGCCCACGAGTTGCCCGCGTCCTCGACGAGCGTGCCCGCGGTGGCGATGAGGACGAGCGCGGCCAGTACGGACCACAGGCGCAGCCGGGACGCCGGGCGCGGCGCGACCGGATTGGCGCCGGACGAGGCCTCGGGCTCCTCCGTACTTCCCGCCCCCGGCAGGCAGTGCCGTAGCGCGACGCATGCGGCGAGGCTGAACAGCAGCGCGGAGAAGGTCAGATGGGCGGTGCGGGACAGGCCGAGGGCGATCGCGCCCGCGGCCATCGCCCCGCCGGTGACGGCGCCGATGGACCAGATGGCGTGCAGGGAGTTGATGATGGAGCGGCCGTAGCGGCGCTGCACCTCGAGGCCCTGGGCGTTCTGCCCCACGTCCACGATCGCGTCCATCGCCCCCGCGAGGAACAGCCCGCCCGCGAACAGCGCGGCCGTGTGCGCGGACCCCGCGGCGAGCATCCCCGCTCCGGTGAGGAGCGTGCCGAGGACGGCCACCCGCGCCGAGCCGAACCGCCGGATGAGCGCGCCCGCCGCGAGCCCGGCCACGATGGCGCCGACGGGGAAGGCCGCGACCGCCAGGCCGTAACTCGCGTTGGCCAGGCCCAGGTCCGCCTTGATCTGCGGATACCTCGGCAACAGGTTCGCGAACAGCGCCCCGTTGGTGAAGAACAGCACGGCGACGGCCACCCGAGCCCGCCGCACGGCCGGCACGGGCCGGTCCAGTACGTCGACGTCCACAGTCATGGCGCGACCCTACAAGCCAAGCGTACGAACGTACACTCCCGGCCGGAGCGTGCACAGGCACGGACGGTCAACGGGAAAGCCCCAGTTCAGGACAGCGGACCGGTGGCCTCGCCCACGAGCAGGGCCACCACCCGCTCGACCCGCCGGGCCGGGTCCGCGCCGCCCGGCCGGGCGGTCATCAGCAGGTGGTGGACCGCGCCGACCACGGCGAGCGCGGCCGCGGCGGTGTCGGTGTCCGGCGCGATCCGGCCGAGCCGCCGCTCCGCGTCGAGGTACGACGCGATCGCCTCCTCGATCGCATCGAAGCCGGGCGCGCCCGACTCCAGGGCCTCCCGGATCCGGAGCGTGGCGGCGGGGCGGGACAGCGCGAGCGCCGAGATCGTCGGCCCGCCGGAGCGGAGCAGGGCGAGCGCGACCTCGCCGAGCGTCCGGGCCACGGACCCCTCGCCCGCGCGTGCCGGGAGCCGCTCGGCCTGCCGTGCGGTGCGGGCGAAGCGGTCGAGGCACAGCTCGGCCACGAAGTCGTCGAGCCCCGCGAAGTGGGTGTGCAGCAGACCCTTGGAGCAACCGGCCTCGTCGGTGACCGCCCTGCTGTTCAGGGCACCGGGCCCGTCCCGCTCCAGGACCCGCTCGGCGGCGGCGAACAGCCGCTCCCGCGCATCCGGTATCGCCACTCCCCGCGGTGCCACGGGACCACCTCGCTCACTGTCGTACGCCACGCCAACCTCCGTGCACCGAAAGGGCGTTGCGAGTTTGGGCATCCGCCCATACTGTTTGGGCGTACGCCCATCATAGGTTCGCGGCAGCGGACCCGAGCAGGAGGCATCCGATGCGCGACGTCGTCAACACCGAGCAGGAAGAGTCCTGGAACGGTCCCGAGGGGGCGTACTGGGCACAGCACCAGGACCGTTGGGACGCGATCAACTCCGGCTTCAACCAACCCCTGCTCGACGCGGCCCGGTTCGGCGCCGACGGGCAGGTCCTCGACATCGGCTGCGGCGCCGGGCAGACCTCGCGGCTCGCGGCGCGGCGGGCGGAGCACGGGCGGGTGCTCGGCGTCGACCTGTCGGCCCCGATGCTCGACCGGGCCCGTGCGAGCGCGGCGCGCGAGGGCCTCGGCAACGTCACGTTCGTACGGGCGGACGCCCAGGTCCACCCCTTCTCCCCCGGCGCCTTCGACGCGGCGGTCAGCCGGTACGGGGTGACGTTCTTCACCGACCCGGTCGCCGCGTTCGCCAACATCGGCGGTGCGCTGCGCTCCGGCGGCCGGCTCGCGTTCGTGTGCCCGGCCGAGCCCGAGGGCAACGGGTGGCTGGGCGCCATGCTGTCGCTGCGGGAGTACCTGCCGGTCGGTGAGTTCGGCACGCCGGGCCTGCCGGGCATGTTCGCCTTCTCCGACCCGGACCGGGTCCGCGCCGTGCTCTCCGAGGCCGGGTTCACCAACGTACGGACGGAGCATGTGGAGGCGTACGGCACGTGGGGGCGGGACGCGGAGGACGCGGCGGACTTCATGCTGCAGACCGGACCCGGACGCCATATGACCGGCCAGGTCTCCGCCGAGGCGGCCGAGCGTGCGCGCGCGGCACTCATGGATCATCTGCGCGGCCACGAGGTGCGGGGCGGGGCGCGCGACGGGGAGCGGGACGGCGTACGGCTGCGCAGCACGGCGTGGCTGGTGACGGCCGTACGCTCGTAGCGGCAACCCGCCGGCTCCCGGCCGGCGTGGTGCTCCACACACCCCGGGCACCCTTGCCACCTGCGGGTTCGAACGACGACGATCGAGCAGAGCCAGCCAGGCCGCCCGGCACGAGAGAGCGAGAGTCATTTCATGGACGTCAGCACGCACATCGAGGCCGTCCAGGCGGAGGTCCGTCGGCGCAACCCCGGCGAGGCTGAGTTCCACCAGGCCGTCACCGAGGTGCTGTCCTCTCTCGGACCGGCCCTGGAGCGGCACCCGGAGTATGTGCGCGGCGCCGTCGTCGACCGGCTCTGCGAGCCCGAGCGGCAGGTCGTCTTCCGGGTGCCGTGGGTGGACGACGCGGGTGCGGTGCGAGTCAACCGGGGCTTCCGGATCGAGTTCAACAGCGCGCTCGGACCGTACAAGGGCGGGCTCCGCTTCCACCCGAGCGTGAACCTCGGCATCGTGAAGTTCCTCGGCTTCGAGCAGATCTTCAAGAACGCACTGACGGGCATGGGCATCGGCGGCGGCAAGGGCGGCTCGGACTTCGATCCGCACGGCCGCTCCGACGCCGAGGTGATGCGGTTCTGCCAGTCGTTCATGACCGAGCTGTACCGCCACATCGGCGAGCGCACGGACGTCCCGGCGGGCGACATCGGCGTGGGCGGCCGCGAGATCGGCTACCTCTTCGGCCAGTACAAGCGCCTCACCAACCGCTTCGACGCAGGGGTGCTGACCGGAAAGCCGGTCGCCTGGGGCGGCTCGCACGCCCGCACCGAGGCCACGGGTTACGGCACGGTGTTCTTCGCGGAGGAAATGCTCGCCACGCGCGGGGCGTCCTTCGACGGGCGCCGGGTCGTGGTCTCCGGCTCGGGCAATGTCGCCCTGTACGCGATCGAGAAGGTGCACGCCCTCGGCGGCCGGGTCGTGGCCTGCTCGGACTCCTCCGGATACTTGGTGGACGAGGACGGCATCGACCTCGAACTCCTCAAGGAGCTCAAGGAGGTGCGCCGCGAGCGCCTCTCCGTGTACGCGGAGGCCAGGCCGACGGCTCGGTTCTCGGCCCGCGGCACGATCTACGACGTGGCCTGCGATGTGGCCCTGCCGTGCGCGACGCAGAACGAGATCCGCCGCGAGGACGCCGTCGCGCTCACCAAGAACGGGGTGCTCGCCGTCGTCGAGGGCGCGAACATGCCCTCCACCCCCGAGGCCGTCGAGGTGTTCCGCGAGGCGGGCATCCTCTTCGGCCCCGGCAAGGCCGCCAACGCGGGCGGCGTCGCCACCTCGGCCCTGGAGATGCAGCAGAACGCCGCCCGCGACCGCTGGACCTTCGACCAGACCGAGGCCCGCCTGGCCGCCGTGATGCGGGACGTCCACGCCGAGTGCCGCCGGACCGCCGAGGAGTACGGCGGCGCCCCCGACGACTATGTCCTGGGCGCCAACATCGCGGGCTTCCTGCGGGTCGCGGACGCGATGCAGGCGCAGGGAATCGTCTGATCACGGCTGTGCCGTAAGCCTGCCGTCGCCGCCCCCGCGTTCTCGCTCCAGGGCGGCGACGGCAGCTTTATGCGGCCCGACTTTGCATGACCATGCGCGACCATGCATAATCTTCCTATGTCCAAGGTCCTCACTTCCCTTCCGGCCGGCGAGCGCGTCGGCATCGCCTTCTCGGGCGGCCTCGACACGTCCGTCGCGGTCGCGTGGATGCGCGACAAGGGCGCCGTCCCGTGCACCTACACCGCCGACATCGGTCAGTACGACGAGCCCGACATCGCCTCGGTGCCCGGCCGTGCGAAGACCTACGGTGCCGAGATCGCGCGTCTGGTCGACTGCCGCGCGGCCCTGGTCGAGGAAGGTCTGGCCGCACTGACCTGCGGCGCGTTCCACATCCGCTCCGGCGGCCGCGCGTACTTCAACACCACCCCGCTCGGCCGCGCCGTCACCGGCACCCTCCTGGTCCGGGCGATGCTCGAGGACGACGTCCAGATCTGGGGCGACGGCTCGACGTACAAGGGCAACGACATCGAGCGGTTCTACCGGTACGGGCTGCTCGCCAACCCGCACCTGCGCATCTACAAGCCGTGGCTCGACTCCCACTTCGTGACGGAGCTCGGCGGCCGCAAGGAGATGTCGGAGTGGCTGGTCGCCCACGACCTCCCGTACCGCGACAGCACGGAGAAGGCGTACTCCACCGACGCCAACATCTGGGGCGCCACACACGAGGCCAAGGTCCTCGAGCACCTGAACACCGGCGTCGAGACCGTCGACCCGATCATGGGTGTGAAGTTCTGGGACCCGTCGGTCGAGATCGCCACCGAGGACGTGACGATCGGCTTCGACCAGGGCCGCCCGGTGACGATCAACGGCCAGAAGTTCGAGTCCGCGGTCGCCCTGGTGATGGAGGCCAACGCGATCGGCGGCCGCCACGGCATGGGCATGTCCGACCAGATCGAGAACCGGATCATCGAGGCCAAGAGCCGCGGCATCTACGAGGCACCGGGCATGGCCCTGCTGCACGCCGCCTACGAGCGCCTGGTCAACGCGATCCACAACGAGGACACGCTCGCCCAGTACCACAACGAGGGCCGCCGCCTCGGCCGCCTGATGTACGAGGGCCGCTGGCTGGACCCGCAGGCGCTGATGGTCCGTGAGTCGCTGCAGCGCTGGGTCGGCGCCGCCGTCACCGGCGAGGTCACGCTCCGCCTGCGGCGCGGCGAGGACTACTCGATCCTCGACACCACGGGCCCGGCGTTCAGCTACCACCCGGACAAGCTCTCCATGGAGCGCACCGAGGACTCGGCGTTCGGCCCGCTCGACCGCATCGGCCAGCTGACGATGCGCAACCTCGACATCGCCGACTCCCGCGCGAAGCTGGAGCAGTACGCGGGCATCGGCCTGATCGGCACGTCCACCCCCGCGATCGGCGCGGACCAGGCCGCCGCGACGGGCCTGATCGGCACGATGCCGGACATGCCCCAGGGCGGCGCCGAGGCGATCGCGTCCCGCGGGGAGGTCTCCGCGGAGGATGAGGCGCTGGACCGCGCGGCGATGGAGTCGGGCACGGACTGAGGCCCCCGTACGATCGTGGGACGGCTCAGCGCCGTAGTGACGACGGTCCGTCGCCGACTGCGGGCCGCGTCGTGGTTGCTCGCGCAGTTCCCCGCGCCCCTGAGATGTGCACTCCGTGCGACATCTCAGGGGCGTCCCGCGAAAGGAGACTCCCCGTGCCCAGGCCGTCGCAAGCCGCCGTAGAGCAGCGTCGGCAGGAGATTCTGCGGCATGTCGCCGAGCACGGGGAGACACGGATCGACGTGCTCGCCGAACGGTTCGACGTGAGCCTCATGACCATGCACCGGGACCTGGACGACCTGGCCGGGCGGCACCTGCTGCGGAAGGTGCGGGGGCGGGCCGTGGCGTTCCCGGCGCTCACCATGGAGACGGCGACGCGCTTCCGGGAAGGCAGCAACGTCGTCGTGAAGGAAGCGCTGTGCGCCGCCGTCGCGGAGCGCATCACCCCCGGGGCGACGCTGCTGATGGACGACTCGTCCACGCTGTTCCCGCTGGCGGAGCTGATCCGAGGCGTCAGGAATCTGACCGTCGTCACCAACTCGGTCGGGCTCGCCCAACGGCTCGGTACGGCACAGGAGTTGAGCGTCACCCTGCTCGGTGGCCGGTTCCACGGCGAGTTCAACTCCTGCACCGGGCCCGACGTCGTCCGCGCCCTCGGCCGGATCCACGCCGACCTGGCGCTGATGTCGGCGACGGCCGTGCTCGAAGGGCGGCTGTTCCATCCGCTGCAGGAGTACGCGGAGGTCAAGGAGGCCATGCTCGACTCCGCCAGACGGGCCGTGCTCCTCGCCGACCACTCCAAGTTCGGCAAGACCGCCACGTATGCGTACGGCACCGCCGCCCGGTACGAGGAGGTCGTCACCGACGCCGGGACCCCGGACGCGGAGGCCGACGCGATCCGCGCGCTCGGGGTCGGCGTCACCCGGGTCAGCGCTGGGGAAGCACCACGCTCTTGATCGCCGTGGGGTCCTCCGCGCCCACGGTGAGCGCCCGTTCCGTCTCCGCGAGGCCGAAGCGGTGGGTGACCAGCGGGTCGAGGGCGACCTGCCCGGAGGCGGCGAGGGCGATCGCGGTGGGCCAGGTGTTGGCGTACCGGAAGGTGCCCGTCACCTCCAGCTCGTAGTTCTGCACCTTCGCGAGCGGCAGCGGCACCTCGTCGCCGCCCATGCCGATCAGGACGACCCGGCCCGCCCGCGCCATCGAGCGGACCGCATCCCCGATGACCGCGGGCACCCCGCTGCATTCGAGCAGGACGTCCGGGTCGTACGAGAGGCCGGCGAGCGGCGTACGCGACACGTCCACCGCCGTGGCGCCCAACTCCCGTGCCAGTGCGAGGCGTTGGGGCACGATGTCGGTGATCACCACCTCGCTCGCGCCGAAGGCCAGAGCGGTCTGCGCGGCGACAAGGCCGATGGGTCCCGCCCCGGTGACCAGGACCCGGTCCCCCGGCGCGACCCGTGCCTTGCGGCAGGACCACACGCCGACCGAGAGCGGTTCGAGGAGCGCGGCCGCCTCGTCGCCGAGCGTGTCGGGCACGGGGTGGGCGAACTCCTCGTGCACCGCGGCGTATTCACAGAAGACTCCGTCGACGGGCGGGGTCGCGTAGAACACCATCCGCGGGCACAGGTTGTAGCGGCCGAGGCGGCACTCCGTACACGTGCCGCACGGCGTGCCCGGTTCGACGGAGACGCGCCCGCCGACCTCGTGGCGGGTGGCGCCGGGGCCGAGGGCGACGACCGTGCCGGACGGCTCGTGGCCGAGGATCATCGGGGCGTCGAGGACGAAGTCGCCGATGCGGCCGTGCCGGTAGTAGTGGACGTCGGAGCCGCAGGTGCCGACCGCGTCGACGCGTACGAGGACCTGGCGCGGGCCGGGGGCCGGGACCGGGCGCTCCTCGACGACGAGCTGCTCGGGGCCGTGCAGGACGGCGGCGCGCATGGTGGTGGGGAGGAGGGGGGACATGGGGGCCTTTCGTCAGGCGGCCGGGACGGCCGGGAGTTGCTCGGGACGGTCGCCCGGAACCGCGTCCTCGTCCGGCATGCCGTCCCCCGGCGACGTCACGTACAGGCAGAGCACGGCGTTGACGAGCAGCAGTCCCGCGTAGATCCACATCAGGCCCTGAAAGCCCCAAGTGCTGTACGAGAGCGTGCCGATGAGGGGTCCGACGGCGACGCTCAGGCCCGCGCCGAGGGTGTAGACGCCCATGACCTGGCCTCGGCGTTCCGGGGCCTGGGCGACCATCATCGCGGGCAGCGGGACGTACCCGGCGAGGCCCGCTCCGTAGACCGCGACCGCGATCGCCGCGACGAGGAAGTTGTATCCGGCGGCCGCGGGCAGGTAGTAGCAGGCCAGGCAGCCGACGGCGCCGAGGACGCCGCCGAACAGGGCGCAGGTCTTGCGGCCGCTCCAGTTGTCGCCGAGGACGCCGAAGACGAGGAGGGCACCGAGGTTGGTCACCATCATGATGACGAGCAGGCTGTTCCACTGGCCGTCGCTGAAGCCGAGGTCGCGGACGAAGAAGGGCATGAAGACCCACATGCCGAACGACGGCGTCGTGTTGATGAGCCGGATGATCAGGCTGACGCCGAGCTTGGGCTTCTCGAAGAGGATCCGGAACGTGCCCGCCAGTTCGCCGCGCGAGTCCCGGCCGGGTGCGAGGCCCGTGAAGCCGGTGCGCTCCCGCAGCAGGACGAGGACGATGACCGTGCCGATCGCGATCACCGCGAGGGAGACCCACAGCGTGGCGTAGAAGCCGACGAGCGGCATGGCGGCGGCGAAGAGGAACGAGCCGATGATCGGGTAGCCGGAGCTGTAGAAGAACCAGAACCAGCCGACTGCCTTGCTCTGGTGGTCCTTCGGCGCCACGGCCATGATCCAGGAGAGGAATCCGTACGCGAACATCGGATAGCCGAAGCCGCGGATTCCGTAGGTGGCCATGACGAGCGGGTAGCTCTCGGCGGGGATCGCCACGGTGAGCATCAGGATGTGGAAGGCGATCCAGATGCCGGCGCCGACGGCCATGACGCGGCGCGGCCCCCAGCGGTCGGAGAGCAGGCCCGCGCCGAGGAAAGAGGCGATCGCGGCGGTGACGCCGTAGACGGTGATGATCGCGCCCGCGCCGGTCTCGGAGAAGCCGAGGTCGCTGCCGAAGTACTTGGAGAGGTAGCTGGTCTCGATGCCGTCGCCGATCATGAAGAACAGCAGTCCGACATAGCCCCAGATCAGCTGCTTGGGGATGCCGATCCGGTCGAGTGGGTGGCGGGCGTCCACGGCGGTGGGTGTGCTCATGCCCCGGCCACCCCCTTGGGCGCGATGTGGACCTTGCGGCCGGTGCCCGCCCGGAAGGTGTCGACGGCGGTGTCGAAGGCGTCGAGCCCGAAGACGTCGCTGACGAGCGGGTCGAGGTCGAGTCCGGCGGCGAGCAGGTCGATGGCGGGCTCGAAACTGTGGTGCACGGCCATCGAGCCGATGATGTCGATCTCGCTGTTGTAGACGGCGTACGGGGAGAACGCGGCCCTGCGCGCCGGGTCGCTGACGCCGAACTGCAGGAACGTGCCGCCCCTGCGGACCCGGCCGAGGCCGTCCTCGATGGCGGGGATGGCGCCGGTGGCGTCGATGACGACCTCGAAGCCGTGCGGGCGGTCGAACGCGTCGGCGTCGACGGCCACTTGGTCCGCGCCGAAGGACTTGGCGAAGTCAAGCCGGTCCTGGTTGAGGTCGACCATCGAGACGGAGGCGGCGCCCGCGCCCCGTACGACGGCGGCCATCATCAGGCCCATCGTTCCCGCGCCGTAGATCAGATGGTGCTCGCCGGGGCGGCGCGGCAGCCGGTTCAGTCCGTGCACCGCGCAGGAGAGCGGCTCCACGAGGCCGGCGGCGGCGTCGGACAGCCCGTCGGGCAGTACGTAGGCGCAGCGGGCCGGTACGGCGACGTACTCGGCGAAGCCTCCGGCGCGGGTGACGCCGACCGCGCGGTAGTCCTCGCAGAGGTTGCCGCGGCCGATCCGGCAGTAGTGGCACGCCCCGCACGGGATGTTGGGGTCGACGGCCACGCGGGTGCCGGCCTTCGGTCCGGTGACGCCGGGGCCGAGGGCGACGACGCGTCCGGCCAGCTCGTGCCCGGGCACCAACGGGTAGGTGGCGGACGGGAGTTCACCGCCGAGGATGTGCATGTCCGTCCCGCACAGACCGCACGACGTCACTTCGACGACCACCTCGCCGGGCCCCGGAGTGGGGTCGGGCTGCTCGACCACCGCGACCTGCCCGGGACCGCTGACCAGAACTGCACGCATCGGGTTGCTCCTGACTCCGCCATTGGTTGCCGGGACTGTAACCACGACGTAAACGTTAAATCAATCGTTGAGATCACAGAAAGTGTGAGATCTTTTGCCCGTACGGACAGGCAAACGGGCATGAGAGGCAAGCAGGGCGCGGCCACAGGCGGATGTACTCGCTGCACCTGACCGTTTCGGGCAACAGGCCCGGGGTGAATACGGGCAGCTCGCCCACCGCGGCAGGGTGCCGTCAGAGCTCGTCGTCCGCCCACTGGTCGAGCAGGTCGTCCGCGGACATCTCCGGTTCGGCGGTCGGCTCGTGCAGGGACTGCTCGGCCCAGATGACCTTGCCGCGCGCGGTGTAGCGCGTACCCCAGCGGGTGCCGCACTGGGCCACCAGGAACAGGCCGCGTCCGCCCTCGTCGGTGGTGGCCGCGCGGCGCAGGTGGGGGGCGGTGCTGCTGGCGTCGGCGACCTCGCAGATCAGGGTGTTGGTGTCGTGCAGGAGGCGCAGCCGGATGGGCGGGATGCCGTAGCGGATGGCGTTGGTGACGAGTTCGCTGGTGATCAGCTCGGTGGTGAACGCGATCTCCCGGAAGTCCCAGTCCTCCAGGCGCCGGGTGACCTCGGCGCGGATACGGGGCACGGCGGCGGGATCGTCCGGCACCTCCCAGAGCGCCACCTGGTCGGGTTCGAGCAGGTGGGTGCGGGCCACGAGGAGCGCGATGTCGTCCAGGGGGTGCTCGGGCCGCAGCGCGTCGACGACTTCCGTGCAGGTGGTCTCCGGATCGCTGCCGGGGTGGGCGGCGAGGGCGTCGCGCAGCAGGGCGAGTCCGGTGTCGATGTCGCGGTCCCGGCGCTCGATCAGCCCGTCCGTGAAGAGGACAAGGCGGGAGCCGGCGGCCAGGTGCAGGGTCGCGGTCTCGATGGGCAGGCCCGCGCCGAGCCCGAGGGGCGGCGACACGGGTACGTCGGGGAAGGTGACGGAGCCGTCGGGGTGGACGAGCGCCGGGCCGAGGTGTCCGGCGCGGGCGACGGTGCACACGCCGGCGGCGGGGTCGTAGATCGCGTACAGGCAGGTGGCTCCGGTGACGTCCGGGGCGTCGGAGTCGGTGGCCTCCTCCGTGTCGAGCGTGGCCACCAACTCGTCCAGGTGGGCGAGGAGTTCGTCGGGCGGCAGGTCGAGCGCGGAGAAGTTGTGCACGGCCGTACGGAGGCGGCCCATGGTCGCGGCGGCGTGCAGTCCGTGGCCGACGACGTCACCGACGACGAGGGCGACGCGCGCGCCGGGCAGCGGGATCACGTCGAACCAGTCACCGCCGACGCCGCCCTGCGCGGGCAGATAGCGGTGGGCCACGTCGAGGGCGGACTGCTGGGGCAGGGCGCGGGGCAGGAGGCTGCGCTGCAGGGTGACGGCGAGGGTGTGCTCGCGGGTGTAGCGGCGGGCGTTGTCGATGGCGACGGCCGCGCGGGCCGCCAGCTCCTCGGCGAAGGAGGGGTCGTCCTCGTCGAACGGCGGGGAGGAGTCCTTGCGCCAGAAGGTGGCCGTGCCGAGGGTCCGGCCCCGGGCGCTCAGCGGCGCGGCGATCAGCGAGTGGAAGCCGTGCTCCAGGACCCGCCGGGCGCGGTCCGGGTCGCCCGCACGCCAGGTCCGGTCGCTGCCGAGGTCCGGTTCGAGTACGGCGTGCCCGCGCAGGATCCCGGCGGCGGCGGGCGCGGTGGGCGTGAAGCGGATCAGCTCGCCCACCGGGTAGAGGGGGTGGTCGCCCTCCAGGCCGACGATGGCGGTGCGGCGCATCTGCGTCGCCGAAGCGTCGGCCTCCTCGCCGCGCAGGACCGGTTCCAGCAGCTCCACGGTGACGACGTCGGCGAACCGGGGCACGGCCACCTCGGCCACCTCCTCGGCGGTCCGGACGACGTCGAGGGTGGTGCCGACGCGTACGCCCGCGTCGTACAGGAGCTGCAGCCGTTCGCGGGCGATCTCGGCGCGGCCGGTGAGGGCCTGCAGTTCGGTGGTGTCGCGGAGGGTGGCGACGCATCCGGCGGTGCCGGTGGAGCTGCTGCCGCCGCGGTCGACGGGGCGGACGTTGACGGCGAGCAGCCGGTCGCCCGCCAGGTGCACCTCGTCGGTGGCGCGGCGTCCGGCGGCGAGGAGTTCGGCGATGCCGGGGGCCAGGCCGAGGTCGACGAGGCCCGGCGCCTCCTTCACCTGCCGTTCGGCGTCCTCGGGCAGGTCGAGGAGGCGCCGGGCCTCGTCGTTGGCGAGGAGCAGCCGTCCGTCGCCGCCGACGATGAGGACGCCCTCGCGGACGGAGTGCAGCACCGCGTCGTGGTGCTCGTACATCCGCGTGATCTCGGTCGGGCCGAGGCCGCTGGTCTGGCGGCGCAGGCGGCCGCTCACCAGGGCGGCCCCTGCGGCGGCCAGGGCGAGGGCGCCGGCGCCGGCCGTGAAGAGGACGGGGAGCTGCCGGCCGACCGCCTCGTTGACGTTCTGGACGGTGATCTCGGGGAACACGATGCCGGCGACCGAGCCGTCGGGGCGGAAGACCGGGACGGCGGCGTACACGGAGACGCCGATCGGGCCGTCGAAGATCTCGGTGAAGGGCTCACCGCGCGCCGCCGCCTTGTAGGGGCCGACCACATGCTTGCCGATCAGCTGCGGGTCGCGGTGGGTGACGCGGATGCCTTCGGCGGTCGAGACGACGATGTTGTCGACGCCGGACCGCTTGCGGGCCTCTTCGGCGCGGGGCTGGAGCACGGCGGTCGGGTCGGGGCCGTCGAGCGCCTCGGCCGTGCCCGGCGCGTTCGCGAACGCCTCGGCGGTGCTGAGCACCTGGTCGCGGGCGGCCTCGGTGGCCTGGTGCCGGGCCTGCAGGGCCAGCGCGGTGACCGTCGCGGCGACGAGCAGCACGACGACGGCCAGTTGGAGCAGGAACACCTGCCCGGCGACGCTCCGCGGGCTGAACAGCGACCGCAGCCGCCGGCCCGGCGAACGGCGCGGCAGGTCCCGCCCCGCTGTGGACCGGGTCGGAGAACGCCGCGAATCTCTCATTACGATGATTTTCCCACCGCGCGGTTGCGGCGGGCCATCGTTGGGCGACGGGCCATCGTTGCGCGGCGGGCCATCGTTGCGCGGCGGACAGCCCGGCCGCCGAGCCTGCTCATCTCCGCGTCAGCATGCTCAGGCTGTTGGCGGCGACGATCGCGCCGATGCTCGCCCACTCCGTCCACCCGAGCCCTTGTCCGAGTCCGATCCACCCGACCAGGGCGGCCAGCACGGGATTCACGCTCATGAACAGCCCGAAGGCCTGGGCGGGCACCCGGCGCAGCGTGCACATGTCGGCGAGGTACGGGACCGCCGACGACAGCACCCCCGCGGTGACGGCGAAGCCGACGGCCGCGAGGCCCGGCGGGTTCCGCAGCACCACGACGAGCCCGACCGGCAGGAACATCAGCGCCGAGACCCCGGCCGCGACCGCACTCCCCTGCGCCCCGGGCACCCGGCTGCCGACGGTGCGGTTGAGCAGGATGTACGAGGCCCAGCAGACCGCGGCGAGCAGGCCGAGGGCCATGCCGAGGTAGTCGGTGGAGGGCTGCGGCCGCATCAGGACGACGACTCCCGCGGCGGCGATCAGCGCACAGCAGGCGTCCACGCGGCGGCGCACGGCGGTCAGCGCGACGGCGAGCGGGCCGAGGAACTCCAGGGTGACGGCGAGGCCGAGGCCGATGCGGTCGATGGCGCTGTAGAGGGAGAGGTTCATGGTCCCGAACACCACGGCGAGCAGCAGCATGGGTCGCCACTGCGCCCAGGTGTAGGACCTCAACCGCGGTCTGCCGACGGCGAAGAGGACGAGGGCCGCGACGTACTGCCGTACCGCCACGACGCCCACCGGGCCGAGGGCGGGGAAGGCGAGCGAGCCGATGGCGGCACCGGTCTGGTTGGACAGCCCGCTGCCGGCCATCGCGGCCGCACCGGCGATCCGCCCACCGGCAGGGGCGGTTGCCGCGGGCCCGGAGTGGACGGCCGGGGACTCGGAGGCTCGGGTGACGCTCATGAGCCGAGCGTGCGCCCGCTCCAGCCATACGCAAAATGCGTGCCATGGGACATCTATACGATGGGGTTATGGATCTGGAACTGCGGCAGCTGCGCTGTCTCGTCGCGATCGTCGACGAGGGCAGCTTCACGGACGCCGCCATCGCCCTCGGCGTCTCCCAGGCGGCCGTGTCCCGTACGCTCGCTTCGCTCGAACGCGCCCTGGGCGTACGGCTGCTCCGGCGCACCTCCCGCGAGGTGGCGCCGACCGCGACCGGACTGCGGGTGGTGGCGCAGGCCCGGCGGGTGCTCGGGGAGGCGGAGGCGCTGGTCGAGGAGGCCACTTCGGGCCATACGCTCCTGCGGGTCGGGTACGCCTGGTCGGCGCTCGGCAAGCACACCGCCGCGTTCCAGCGCCGCTGGGCCCAGGCCCATCCCGGTACGGAGCTGCGCCTGGTCCGGGTCAACTCCGCGACCGCGGGGCTTGCCGAGGGCGCCTGCGATCTTGCGGTGGTGCGCAGGCCACTGGAGGAGCGGCGGTTCGACTCCGCGATCGTCGGCCTGGAACGGCGGCTGTGCGCCCTGCCCGGTGACGACCCGCTGGCCCGGCGCCGCTCGGTCCGCCTCGCCGACCTCGAAGGGCGCACCATCCTCGTCGACCGGCGCACGGGCACCACGACCGCCGAACTCTGGCCGCAGGGCGCCCGCCCCCGGACCGAGGACACGCACGACGTGGACGACTGGCTGACGGTGATCTCCAGCGGCCGCTGCGTCGGCATGACCGCGGAGGCGACCGCCCACCAGTACGCCCGCCGCGGCATCGTCTACCGTCCGGTGCGCGACGCCGAACCCATCGCCGTACGCCTCGCCTGGTGCCGGGACGACGCGCACCCGGCGACGCAGGCGGCGGTCGAACTCCTCACGAGCCTCTACCGCAAGGGCTGAGCTCTCGTCTCGCTAGGCCCTGTCTTCAATCTCCCGTCGTCGCCCGAAGGGCGGCCCCGCGGCTCCCCCAGCCTTCGGCCGGGGGGACCCCAGTGCGTGCTCTCGGCGTGCCGGGCGCAGGCCCTCGATTGGGGTCTCCCCTGCTCTGGGGGCACCTCCCGGCCGGAGGCTGGGGGAGCGTGCATGGCGCCGCGCGGCTGGGGGCACCTCCCAGCGGTAGCTGGGGGAGGGAGATTGAAGACAGGGCCTACGGCAGCGGGATCTCGAAGTGCACCGTCCCCACCCCGGGGCCGTGCTCGCCGGTCGTGCGGGCGTCGAAGACCTCCTTCGCCAGGCTGCGCCAGAAGCCTTCCGCGCCCGGGGCGTTGACGTTGGTGTGCAGGTAGACGCAGTCGTAGCCGGGGGTCGTCGCGGCGAACGCGCAGGCCTGTCGCACCAGCGTCCGCGCGAGGCCGTGCCGCCGGTGTTCCGGATGGACGTAGACCCGGACGAGCTGTGCGGTCGTGCCGGAGGGGTAGCGCTCGGCGAGCCACTGGGGGTGCGGCGGGTGGGCGGGCCCGGCGGACCGTACGCCCGTGGTGGCCACCACGTTCCCCTCGTGCAGCGCGACCAGGAGCAGGTGGCGCGGCTCGTCCAGATAGGTCTCGGCGAGGTCGATGACATCGCGGTGCCACGCGGGGACGTAGCCGTAGCCGAAGTCCCGGTAGAAGGTGTCGAGCATCAGTCGGCGCGCGTCCGGCAGTTCGTCCGGGGTGGCGGGGCGGATCGTGTACGTCGGGGGCAGGGGGTGGCCCATGGCAGGTCTCCGGGTCGTCGTGGCGGGGCTGGAAAGGGATCAGAGATTCGGGGAATCAAGGGGTCGGTTCGGGGAGTCCCGGTCCCGTGCAGTGCACGGGCTTGTCCGGCACGGTTCCGTCGACCAGGTACGCGGCCGTCGCCTTGTCCACACAGGCGTTGCCGCGGCTGGCGAACACGCCGTGCGAGTAGTCGTCGTGGAGGGTGATCAGGCGCGATCCGGGGAGCCGGTGGGCGAGTCGGCGGGCGCCCTCGATCGGCGTGACGGGGTCGTGTGCGGAGGCGACGAGGAGTGCGGGCGGGGCCTCGGGGCTGCCGAGCGGGGTGTGCGCGGCCGGCTCGTGGTGCCAGTACGCGCAGGTGGAGGCCTCCATGCCGGTCAGCACGGGCAGCGGGTCGGCGCGGCGGGTGGCGCGGATGTCCGCGAGGATCCGGGCGGGCGTGGGGCCGGGTCCGTCGGCGCATTTCACGGTGCGGTTGGCGGCCTCGAAGGTGCGTGACTCGGGGCTGTCGTGCGGGTCCGAGGGGCGCAGCCCGCTGACGTCACCGTCCCGCAGATAGGTGCGGATGCCGTCGGCGAGCGGCTCCCAGCGTTCGGTGCGGCCGAGCGCGCGGTACACGGCGCGGTCGAACTCGGCGGCGCCGAAGCCGTGTTGGGGACTTTTCGCCAGCCCTCGGCGGGTGCGTTCGTAGGCGTCTCGCACGTCCGACGCGTCACCGCCGAGGCCGAAGCGGGAGGTGTGCCGGGCGGTCCAGGTGAAGAACACCGCGCGCTGGCGCAGGAGTTCGCGGCTCTGCCGGACGTCGAAGTCGTACCAGGACCACGGTCCGACCACGCTGTCGAGCACCATCCGGCCGACGCGGTGCGGGAATCGGTGGGCGTAGGCCGCGCCGAGGTAGCTGCCGTAGGAGACGCCGAGGAAGTGGGTGCGCGGCTCGCCGAGCGCGGCGCGGAGGGCGTCCATGTCGCGGGCGGTCGCGGTGGTCGACAGGTGCGGCAGGGCATCGCCGACACCGGCGGCGCAGTCGTCGGCCATGCGGTCGAGGGAGTCCAGGTACGCGGTCTCGGCTGCCGTGCCGACCGGCACCGGGTCGGCGGCCGGGCTGTCGAAGAGGCCGCCCATGGCGCCGCAGTCGGCGGGGGCGCTGTGCCCGGTGCCGCGCGGGTCGAATCCGATGACGTCGTACGCGCGGCGCACGCTCTCGGGGAGTTTCGCCCGCTTCGTCACCGCGTACGGGAGCCCGGAGCCGCCCGGTCCGCCGGGGTTGACGAGCAGCGCGCCGCGCCGTTCGGCGGGTGTGCCGGAGGCGGGGACGCGGGAGACGGCGATGCGTATGCGCTTGCCGTGCGGCTCGCTCCAGTCGAGGGGCACGTCGAGTGCGCCGCATTCGACACGGTCGGGCGCGGGCGGCGCGGGGACCGAGTCCGGGCAGGCGCCGAAGCGGAGGGCGGGAGCGGCCTGAGCGGCTCGGGCCGGTGGTGCCGGAGCCAGGGTGGCGAAGGCGGCGGTGAGGGCGGTGGCGGCGCAGAGCACGCTGCGGCCGGGGCGTACGGCAGGGGGCACGGGTCTCGCGTTTCCGGGAAGGGGGGGGGCGCCGCCGAGGCGGCAGCAGCAGATGACAATGAAAACGATTGTCGATAAGGTCCCTCTCGGTCAAGCCGACGGGCCGGTCGAGTGCCCTCGCGCAGAGGGCCGTCATGCTCAATCACGCGGTGAAAAGGGGACGTTGTGGCACATCTGCTGATGATCGAGAGCTGGGTGGGATCGATGAGCAGACTGCTGCCTCGGGCCGTCCGTGAGGCCGGTCACGAGTTCACGTTCCTCACACGGGAGCTGCACCACTACCTGCGCTCGGCCCCCGAGGGCACCGCGCACCCGCTGCTCGGAGCGCGCCATGTGCTGACCGCCGAGACCAACGACACCGAGGCGCTGCTGCCCTTCGTCGAGCGGGCCCACGACGCGCTGCGCTTCGACGGGGTGATCACGTCGTGCGACTACTACCTGCCCACGGCCGCCCGGATCGCCGACCGGCTCGGGCTTCCCGGCCCCACGGCGGAGTCCGTCGAGAGCGCCTGCCGCAAGGACAGGACGCGCCGGGTCCTGGCCGACGCCGGGGTGCCGGGGCCGCGGTTCGCGCTGTGCGGGAGCCTGGCCGAGGCCACGGACGCGGCGCGTGAGCTCGGCTTTCCGCTGGTGCTCAAGCCCGTCGACCTGTGCGCGGGGATGTTCGTCCGCCGGGTGGACGACGAGGCGGAGCTGGCCCGCGCCCACCGCGCCCTCGCCGACTTCCCGGTCAACGCCCGCGGCCAGCGCCGCGACCCCGTAGTCCTCCTGGAGGAGCTGCTCGACGGGCCGGAGGTGAGCGTCGAGACCGTGTCGTTCGGCGGATCCGCGCACGTCGTCGGCGTCACCGACAAGAGCGTGGGCGGGGCGCCCGCGTTCATCGAGACGGGGCACATGTTCCCCGCGGCGCTCGCTGCGGCGGACGCCGAGGCCGCCGTGGAGACGGCCTTCGCGGCCCTGAAGGCGCTCGGCCTCGACGAGGTCGTGGCGCACACCGAGATCAAGCTGACCGCCGCAGGACCGCGCGTCGTGGAGGTCAACCCCCGGCCCGCGGGCAACCGCATCACCGAACTCGTCCGGCACGTCACCGGCATCGACCTCGCCGCGGCCGCGGTGGACGTCGCGCTCGGCCGCGCACCCGACCTGGAACGCAGGGCGACCGGGCTGAGCAGCGCCGCGATCGGCTTCCTCGTACCGCAGGCGGCGGGGACGCTGACCGAGATCGAGGGGGCGGAGCAAGTGCGGGGTGCCGAGGGCCTGTTGGGGCTTCAGCTCGCCGAGGCGGGCAAGGCCGTGAAGGCCGCGGGCAGCAACAACGAGTACCTGGGGCACGTCATGGCCGGTGACGCGGACGGGCCCGGCGCACGGAGCCGCGTCGAGGCGCTGCTCGCCGCGCTCTGCCCGAAGGTGGAGGCCGCCCGATGAGCACGATCACCCATGTCCCCCGCATACGGTCCACTGCCTCGTCGTACGACGACCTGGTCGCGGGCGTGCTGCGCGGGGAGTTCGGGCCCGACCCGAGCGCCGAGCGGGTCTCGGTCGCGTTCACCACGCGGCAGGCCGTACGCCACGAGGGACGCAGCGGCGGGTACCGCAACGAGGTGCTCAGCCTGCGCCTCGGCGAGGCCGTCGGGTCCTGTGCGGTCGAGCCGGGCACGCTGGCCGACGGTGCGGTGGAGGAGTGTGTGGGTGCGGACATCGCCCAACTCCTCGGCCACCCGAGCCTTTCGGTGCGGGTGGCGGCGCTCGACGCGTATCTGATGCGGGCATGGCCGCACGGTCCCGGGAGCGGCGCGCGGCCCCTCGCCCTGCCCGCCGGGAGCTCGCTGGAGAAGTCGCGGGCTCGGGCGCGGGGTGTGGTGGAGCTGATCGACGCCGAGCCGGGGGCGACCGTGCTCGTGGTGGGCGTCGTCAACTCGCTGCTCGAAGCGCTGCGGGCGCGCGGTCTCGCGTATGTGCCGTGTGATCTGAAGGGCGGTACGACCGAGTGGGGCGAGCCCGTACGGACGGACGCGCTCGCCGAGTTGGAGGGCTGTGACGTGGTGCTCGCGTCCGGGATGACGCTCGGCAACGGCAGTTTCGAGCCGCTGCGGGAGCATGCGCGGCGGCACGGCAGGCAGCTCGTGATGTTCGCGCAGACCGGGAGCGCGGTACTCCCCCGGCTGATCGGCTCCGGTGTGAGCGCGGTCTGCGCCGAGCCGTACCCGTTCTTCTGGCTGGACGGCGGGCCGGGCACCGTGCACCGCTACGGAGCGGGCCGATGACCGCCCTGACGACCGCGCACCCCACGCAGGCCCTCCAACACCCGCCCGGCAACCGGGAGTTGCTGCGACTGCTCGGCGGCACTCCGCTCGCGCACGTCGGCGTCGATCTGCCGTGTCCGCAGCCCGGCTTCTGGGCGAAGCTCGAAGGGCTCGGCGCGGGCGGCATGAAGGCGCGGGCGGCCGTGTCGATGCTGCTCGGCGCCCGTGAGCGGGGCGAGCTGCGGCCCGGCGCGCCGGTGGTGGAGTCCACGTCGGGGACGCTCGGCGTCGGTCTGGCCTTCGCCGGACAGGCGCTCGGCCATCCCATCGTGCTCGTCGGCGACGCCGAACTGGAGCCTTCCATGCGGCAGTTGCTGCGGGCGCACGGTGCCCGGGTCGAGATCGTCGACCGGCCGGAGGCCGAGGGCGGCTGGCAGGCGGCGCGCCTTGCCCGGCTGCGCGCCCTGCTCACGCAGCTCCCGGACGCGTACTGGCCGGACCAGTACAACAACCCGGACAACACCGCGGGTTACGCCTCGCTCGCCGCCGAACTCGCCGCACAGCTCGACCACTTGGACGTGCTGGTGTGCAGTGTCGGCACGGGCGGGCACAGTGCGGGCGTCATCGGTCCGCTGCGGCGGCACTGGCCGCGCCTGCGCCTGATCGGCGTGGACGCCACCGGCTCGACGATCTTCGGCCAGCCCCAGCGCCCCCGCCTGATGCGCGGCCTGGGCAGCTCCATCCATCCGCGCAACGTCGCCTACGACGCGTTCGACGAGGTGCACTGGGTGGGCCCGGCCGAGGCCGCCGACGCCTGCCGCCGCCTTGCCGCCGGTGCGTTCGTCAGCGGCGGCTGGAGCACCGGGGCGGCCGCGCTCGTCGCCGCCTGGGCGGCCCGCGTCCACCCGGGAGCGGTGGTCGCGACGGTCTTCCCGGACGGTCCGCACCGCTACCTGAACAGCGTGTACGACGACGACTTCGCCGCCGCGCACGGCATCGACCGCGCCACCGCCGCCGTACGCCCCGTCGAGATCCCGTACCCGCGTGCCGTGGAGGCCACCGGCTGGGTCCGGTGCCGCACCGTCACCGACCCGCTCGCCGCCCACGTGGAAACCGTCGGGTCCGGCCCCAGCACCCCAGTGGAAGAACACCAGTGAAGTCCAGCCTGCGCACCGTGCGCCTCCAGCTCACCGAACCCCTGCGAATATCCCGCTCCACCATGGCCGCCCGCGACGCCGTGTGGCTGACCGTCGAGCACGACGGTCTGTACGGCCACGGCGAGGCCGTCAGCAGCGTCTACTACGGGCTCGACGCCGCGGCACTTGAACGTCAACTGCACGACAGCGGACGGTGGTTGAGCGGTTTCGCCGGTCCGGAGAGCGCCCTCGAAGCCCTGCGTGAGCGCGGCAGGCCCGGCGTTCCGCCGAGTGTGACCGCCGCCGTGGAGTCCGCGCTGCTCGACCTGGTCGGCAAGCGCGCGGGCCTTCCCGTCCACCGGCTCCTGGGCCGTGTCCGCAGAGTCCCGTCCGCCGCCACCGCCCGCACCCTGGGCATCACCACGCCGGAGGCCGCCGCAGCACAGGCCGCCGAACTGGTCCGTGCCGGGTTCTCCGTCCTCAAGGTGAAGGCCGGTACTCCGGACCCCGCCGACGACCTGGCGCGCGTACGGGCCGTGCGGGCCGCCGCACCCGGGGCGCGGCTGCTGCTCGACCCCAACGGGGCCTGGAGCTTCGCCACCGCCTTCCAACTCCTGCCTAGGTTCGCCGAGTTGGGTGTGGAGGCCGTCGAGCAGCCGTTGCCGCCCGGCACCCCCGACGAGCTGGCCCGGCTCGCCGAGGCCTCACCGCTGCCCGTCATCGCGGACGAGGACGCCGTGGATCTTGGAGATGCCGGGCGCCTGGCCGGGCGCGTGCACGGCATCAACATCAAGCTCGCCAAGTGCGGAGGCGTGAGCGCGGCGCTGCGGATCGCCGAGCTGGTCGAGGGCACCGGCACCGCGCTGATGCTGGGCTGTCTGACCGCCAGCACCCTCGGCATCGCACCGGCCGTGCACCTCGTGGACCGGGCCCGCTGGGTCGACCTCGACGGGCATCTGCTGCTCGCGGACGACCCGTGGACGGGCATCGGCGGCGCCGACGGCACCGTAACCGCCCCTGCCGGTCCGGGACTTGGCGTACGGCCGCGTGCGGGGGTGCGGGCGTGAACACCTTGCGTGAGATGCGCGCGTTCCCGCTCGCGATCCGGCTGCTCCTGGTCAACCAGCTCGGCGTCAACACCGGCTTCTACCTCCTCGTCCCCTATCTCGCCCTGCACCTCGGCGACGACCTCGGGCTCTCCGCGGCGGTCGTCGGGATCGTGCTCGGCGTGCGCAACCTCAGCCAGCAGGGCCTGTTCCTCATCGGCGGCTCGGCCGCGGACCGGCTCGGGGCGCGCGGGGTCATCATCGCCGGGTGCGCCCTGCGCACCGTCGGCTTCGGGCTGTTCGCGCTCGGCGACGGGCTGCCCGTCCTGCTCGCCGCTTCCGTGCTCAGCGGCTTGGCGGGGGCGCTGTTCAACCCGGCCGTCCGCGCCTATCTCGCCCTGGAGGCGGGCGAGCGGAAGGCGGAGGCGTTCGCGCTGTTCAACGTGTTCGCCACCACCGGCGCGCTGATCGGCCCGCTGCTCGGCAGCGCGCTGCTCCTCGTCGACTTCCGGACCTCCGCGCTCACCGCCGCCGGGATCTTCGCCGCCCTCACCGTCGCGCAGGCGCTCGTACTCCCCGCCCGCAAGGTCGCGGCCAGCGGGAACAGTGTCGTCGCGGACTGGCGGGAGGTCGTGGGCAACCGGCGCTTCGTGGCGTTCTCGCTCGCCATGGTCGGCCTGTTCACGATGGAGAACCAGCTGTATCTGCTGCTCCCGGACGGCGCCCGCCGCGCCACCGGCTGGGACGGCGCCGCCGGGATCGTGTTCCTCGTCGGCACGCTCACCAACCTCTGGCTGCAACTGCGCCTCACGCGGGCGCTCAAGTCCCGTGGCAGCAGGGCACGTTGGATCAGTCTCGGGGTCGCGCTGACGGGTCTGTCCTTCGTGCCTCCGCTGGCGGTGACGCTGTACGACGGCGCCCCGGACGGGCTCGCGGACGCGGTCCTGCGGGCGCTGCCCGTCCTCGCCGGTGCCCTGCTGCTCTACCTCGGCGTGATGATCGCCCAGCCCTTCGTGCTGGAGCTGATCCCGGGCTTCGGCCGCCCCGAGCTGACCGGCACGTACTTCGGCCTGTTCTACGTGGTGTCGGGCGTCGCGGCCGCCGTCGGCAACGCGGTCGTCGGCTGGGCCATGGACACCGGCACGCGCACCGGCCTCGGCTGGCTGCCCTGGGTGTGCTGTCTGGCCTTCGGCCTCACCTCGGCCGCCGCGGTGGCCTGGCTGCACCGGCGCGACGCCCTCCCCGCAACCGAATCCACGAAGGCCCCGGCATGAACGAGCCTCGCAGGAACGAGCCCAGCATGACTGCGCGTACGAGCACCGAGAACCTCCTCACCGACAACCCCGCCCTGTACGAAGCCCGCTTCCCCGACCCCGAGCAGCTCGCCGGGCGCTGGGCCGAGGACTGCCTGCGCCGGTACGGCTCGGGCCCCCGCGTCCTCGACCTGGGCTGCGGCACCGGGCGGGACGCCGCCCACCTGCACCGCGCGGGCCGCACCGTCACCGGCGCCGACCTCTCCGAGGCGATGCTCGCGTACGCCCGTGTCCAGCATGCCGGGCCCGAGTATCTGCACGCGGACCTGCGCCGATTCACGCTCCCGGCACGGGAGTTCGACGCGGTGGTGTGTCTGGACAGTGCCCTGCTCTACTGCCACACCAACACCGAGCTCGACGGCTTCCTCACCTCGGTGCGCCGCAGCCTCGCCCCCGGCGGGCTCCTGGTCGCGGAGATGCGCAACGGCGCGTTCTTCCTGGGCCGTACGGAACTCCTCGACGCCCCGCGCGTCAACGGCTTCACGTGGCAGGGCGTCGCGTACGAGTCCACCACCACCCTGTCCGTCGACCGCACCGCACAGCTCCTGCGCCGCACCCGGGTGTGGACCGCCGACGACGGTTCGGAGCCGGTCGAGCAGCGCTCCGCCTGGCGGCTGCTGTTCCCGCAGGAGCTGCGGCACGTCCTGGCCGGCCACGGCTTCGAGGTGCTCGCCCTGCACGACGGCCCCGGGCCGCGTACGGAACCGGCCTGGCGTGAGGGCGACGCGCCCGGATCGGCCACGGACGCCGATCGGATGCACCTGGTAGCCCGCCTCAACTGACGTACGACACACGCCACTTCGCGTATCCCACGACAAGGACATCACCATGAACCACACGCCCGACTCCCGCTTCCCCGGCCTTGGCCGCAGAGGCTTCCTCGCCGTCTCCGGAGCCGCCGGGCTCGGCGCGCTCGCCCTGACCGGCTGCGGCTCCGGCACCGACACCGCGGCCGGCGGCACGGGCGACGGCAAGCCGAAGCGGGGCGGCCGGCTGCGCGCCGCCTTCGCGGGCGGCGGGGCTAGCGAGACCCTCGACCCGCATCTGGCCAACCTGTTCGCCGACGTCGCCCGCGCCAAGGCCCTGTTCGACAAGCTCGCCGACTACGGCGCCGACCTGTCCGCCGAGCCGCGCCTGGCCTCCGGCTGGGAGCCCAACGCGGGCCTCGACCGCTGGAAGGTCACCCTGCGCAAGGCGGCCTTCCACGACGGCAGGCCCGTCACCGCGAAGGACGTGCTCTACAGCTACCGCCGCATCGCCGACCCGAAGAAGGCGTTCCGCGCGAAGGCGTCCCTGGAACCCATCGACCTCACAGCCAGCCGGGCCGTGGACGAGCGGACCGTCGAGTTCGTCCTGAAGCGCCCGACCGCCGAATTCCCCAACGTCCTGGCCACGTTCGGCGCGTACATCGTCCCGGAGGGCGCCGAGGAGTTCGATGAGAAGGCGGTCGGCAGCGGCCCGTTCCGCTTCGTCTCCTTCGCGCCCGGCAGGTCCGCCGTCTTCAAGCGCAACCCGGACTACTGGGAGGGCGCCCCGCACCTCGACGAGCTGGAGATCGTCGTCGCCAACGAGGAGTCCGCGCGGATCAACGCCCTGCTCGGCGGCCAGGTCGAGTACGCCCACGAGCTGAACCCGACCACCGGCCGCACCCATGAGCGCTCGGGCCAGATCAGGATCGTCCGGCTCCGTAACAGCGCCATGCAGTCCTTCGCCATGAAGACCGACCGCAAGCCCTTCGACGACCCCCGGGTCCGCGAGGCGTTCTTCCTGATCGCCGACCGCGAGGAACTCGTCCAGGGCGCGCTCTCGGGCGCGGGCGAGATCGGCAACGACCTGTTCGGCAAGGGGTACGAGTACTACGCCGACGGCCTCCCGCAGCGCGAGCAGGACCTCGGCCGGGCGAAGTCCCTGCTCAAGAAGGCCGGCGCCGAGGACCTCACGGTCACGCTCGACACCTCGCCGGTCGCCGCCGGGTTCACCGAGGCCGCCTCGATCTTCCGCGACCAGGCCGCCGAGGCGGGCGTGACGATCAAGGTCAGGACCGGCAGCAAGGACAGCTACTGGCGGGACATCCTGGACGGCGGCACCCTCTGCTCGTACCGCTCGGGCGCGATGCCCATCGAGACGCACATCTCGCAGCGGCTGCTCACCGGCTCCACCACCAACGCCACGCACTGGAAGCACCAGGACTTCGACGCCCTCTACCAGCAGGCGCAGTCCACCAAGGACAAGAAGGCGCGCGCGGCCGTCTACCAACGGATGCAGCGCCGCCTGTACGCGGAGGGCGGCTTCCTGGTCTGGGGCTTCGCGGACTGGATCCTCGGCACGGCGAAGAACGTCCGGGGCGTCGAGACCGACGCACCCGCCAACTCCCTGGACTGGGCGCGCTTCGACAAGGTGTGGCTCGCGTGAGCGGACTGCGTCGTTGGCGAGGAGGTGTCGGGAAAGTCCCTCCCCCAGCCTCCGGCCGGGAGGTGCCCCCAGCCCCGCGACGCCTGGCCCGCTCCCCCAGCCTCCGGCCGGGAGGTGCCCCCAGAGCAGGGGGCACACCCATGACGCCGCAGGGCCCGCCCTCCGGGCGGACGACGGGACTTTACGGACACCTCCTCGCCCGGCGGCTGCTGCTCGGTGCGGTGCAGACGGCGGCGGTCGTGCTGCTCGTCTTCGCGCTCGCCGAGGCGCTGCCGGGTGACGCCGCCGTCGCGCTCGCCGGGGACCAGCCCGACCCGGCCCGGATCGCCGCGATCCGCGAGGCGATGGGCCTGGACCGGCCCGCCGTGGAGCGCCTCGCGGACTGGGCGGCGGGCCTGCCGCACGGGGACTTCGGTACGTCGCTGGCCTCGGGGCGGCCGGTCAGCACGTACATCGCCGACGGCTTCGGGCCGACGCTGCTGCTCGCCGCGCTGACCGTCGCGCTACTCGTCCCGCTCGGCGTCGGCCTCGGCGTCCTTGCCGCCCGGCACGAGGGCCGGTGGCCGGACCGCCTGGTCAGCTCGGCGACGCTGGGGCTCTACGCCGTACCGGAGTTCGCCTGCGGAGTGCTCCTCAGCACCGTGTTCGCGATCCGCCTCGGCTGGCTGCCGCCGACCGCCGTGGGCTACGGCACGGACCTGCTCGCCCATCCGGCCGCGCTCGTCCTGCCCGTCCTGGTGCTGCTCTCCCGGCCGGTGTGCACCCTCGCCCGTCTCGTGCGGGCGGGCATGATCGACGCGCTCGCCTCGCCGTACGTCGCCCAGGCCAGGCGCTACGGCGTCTCCGGCGCCCGCGTCCGGTACGCGCACGCCCTGCCCGCGGCCGTCACCCCCGCGACGCAGCAACTCGCCCGCACCGTCGACTGGTTGCTGTCCGGTGTCATCGTCGTGGAGGCGCTCTTCGTGATCCCCGGACTCGGGACCGTACTCATCAACGCCGTCGCCGAACGCGACCTCCCCGTCGTGCAGGGCCTCGCGGTCGTCTTCGGTGTGTTCACCGTCGTGCTCAACATCGGCGCGGACCTCGTCGCCCGCCGGTTCGCGCCGCGCGGGGAGGTGGCCGCGTGAAGTCCCTTACGAAGCAAGGCAGTTCACGTTTTCTGCTCGGCGCGCTGATCGTCGGCGTTCCGCTGCTGCTCGCCCTGCTCGGTCCGCTGTTCGCGGGCGAACCGGGGCCGCGTGCCGCCTCGTTCACGGCGGGCGGCGGGCACTGGCTCGGCACCGACTTCGTCGGCCGTGACGTCTGGCGGCAGGTGCTGCTCGGCGGCCGTTCGGTGGTCCTGGTCGCGCTGGCCGCGACGGTTCTCGCGTACGTGGTGGCGCTGCCGCTCGGGCTTGCGAGTGCCCTCACCCACCGGGGCTGGCTTGAGGAGCTGCTGATGCGGCCCCTGGACGTGCTGCTCGCGGTGCCGTCGCTGCTGATGATCCTGCTCGTCGCGGCCGTGTTCACGCCGGGGACGGTGGGGCTCGCGCTGCTTGTGGCACTCGTCAACATCCCGGACGCGGCCCGCATCGTCCGCGCCACCGCGGCGGAGGCCGCCGCACGCCCGGCCGTCGAGGCGCTGCGCATGCAGGGCGAGTCGTGGTGGCGCACGGCCGTCGGGTACGTCGGCCGCTCCACGACGCGCACCCTCGCCGCCGACGCGGGTGTCCGCTTCACCGGAGTCCTGTACCTGGTGGCCACGGCCGCGTTCCTCGGCGTGGGCGTCGAACCGGACGCGGCCGACTGGGCGGTGATGGTCGACCGCAACCGCACCGGCCTGTTCGTGCAGCCCTGGGCCGTCGTCGTACCCGCCCTGCTGATCGTCGCGCTGACGATGGGCGGCAACCTGCTCGTCGACTCAGCGCTCGACCAGCGGAGGAAGAGGCAGAAATGATCACGGAATGCGTCGCGGAGATCGACGGGCTGCGGGTGGAGGTCGACGGCCGGGCGATCGTCGACGGAGTGCGGCTGCGGGTGCGGCCGGGCACGGTCACCGCGCTCGTCGGCGCGTCCGGCAGCGGCAAGACGACGACCGGGCTCGCCCTGCTCGGCGAGTACCCGCAGGACGCCCGCGTGACCGGTGACGTACGCGCGCCGGAAGGGTTCGTGGGCTACGTCCCGCAGCATCCGGGCGCGGTCCTCAACCCGGTGCGCCGCGTCGGCGCCCTGCTGTGGGACATCGCGCACACCCAGGTGCGACACCTGCCGCGACGTGAGCGCAGGGAGGCGGCCCGTGAACGCGTATTGGCCGCCCTGAAGGAAGCTCAACTCCCTGATGGAGATGGGATGTTGCTGCGCTACCCGCATCAGCTCTCGGGCGGCCAGCAGCAACGCGTCGTCCTGGCCCAGGCGTTGCTGCTCGGCGCCCGCGTGGTGGTGGCCGACGAGCCGACGACCGGGCAGGACGCCGTCACCAAACGGCATGTCGTCGAACGGTTCGCGGCGCTGCGCCGGGCGGGCATCGCCGTCGTCCTGCTCAGCCACGACCTGGACGTGGTGCGCGCGTTGGCCGACGAGGTGCTCGTGCTGCGCGAGGGGAAGGTGGTCGAGTCGGGCCCGGCCGCCCGCCTGTGGTCGGCGCCGCGGCATCCCTGGACGGCGGCTCTCCTGGCGGCGGACGGCACGAAGGAGCCGGTCGAGCCGGAAGGCGGGGAAGGCCGAGCAGTCCTCCGCACACACGGGTTCACGGCACGCCATGGCCGTACGGCGGTGCTGCGCGCGCCCGCCCTGACCCTCCGTACGGGCGAGTCCCTGGCGGTCGTCGGCCGCTCGGGCAGCGGCAAGACCACCCTGGCCCGCTGCCTGGCCGGGCTGCACCGGGACCACGACGGCACGCTCCTCCTCGACGGCACGCCCCTGCCCCGCAGCCTGCGCGCGCGCAGCCGCGAGCAACTCGCCGCCGTTCAGTACGTGTTCCAGGACGCCAGCGCCGCGTTCGACGAGCACCGCCCGGTCTTGGACCAGGTGGCCCGTACGCCGGTACGGCTGCGCGGGCTCGACCGGGACGCGGCCCTCGCGGAGGCGGTGACCACCCTCGCGGGCCTGGGCCTGACCGAGGAGGTCGTACGGCGGCGCCCCGGCCGGATGTCCGGCGGTGAACTCCAACGGGCCGCTCTGGCACGGGCGTTGCTGGCCCGGCCCAGGGTGCTGATCTGCGACGAGATCACCTCGGGCCTCGACACGGTCACCCGGCGCGGCCTCCTCGACGCCCTCGACACGCTCCGGCGCGAGCGCGCCGAGCTGTGTCTGGTCCTGATCACCCACGACCTGGACACGGCGGCGCTGACCTCGCGGATCGCGGTGCTCGACGCGGGCGAGACGGTCGAGGAGGGCAGCACCCGCAGCGTCCTGGCCGCCCCTCGACACCCCTTCACGGCCGCACTGTTGGGCAAGGAGGCGGCGACCGCAGGCGTTACGCCTTCTGGGCGGTGACCAGCAGGTACTCCCACTCCATGCCGTCGGAGCCGGAGGCGTCGAGGGAGCGCTGGGCCAGGGCGTCGAGGGCGTCGTCCAGGCCGGTCACGCGGTCCGGGTCGTCGCCGATGTTGCGGTAGACGGCGATCGTCGGGCCGTAGTTGGCCTTGAAGAACTCACGGAAGTCCGCGGGCTTCGGGAAGAGGTCGATCCGCACGGTGCGCTTCTGGGCGTCCAGGCCGGTCACGCGGTCGCCGAAGAGTTCCCGTACGTGATCGGCACGGCCCCACAGCGGGGGCGGCTGCGCGCCGGGCGGAGGGGCGGGGGCGTACGGCTTCATCGTCGCGAACATCTCGCCGATGAAGCCCTCCGGCGTCCAACTGATCAGCCCGATCGTGCCGCCCGGCCGGCAGACGCGGACCGTCTCGTCGGCGGCGGCCTGGTGATGCGGGGCGAACATGATCCCGACGCAGGACAGGACGGTGTCGAAGGTGTCGTCGGGAAGCGGCAGTGCCTCTGCGTCACCTTCGCGCCACTCCACGCTGACGCCGAGCTGGGCCGCCCGCTCACGGCCGGGGTCGAACAGCTCGGGCGTCAGGTCCAGGGCGACGACCTCGGCACCGGCCGCGGCGGCCGGGATCGCGGCGTTCCCCGCGCCCGCGGCGACATCCAGGACGCGTGTCCCGGCCCGCACGCCGCAGGCTTCGACCAGGGCGGGGCCCAGGTCCGGGATGAGCTGGGTGGCGACGTTCGCGTAGTTGCCGAGGGCCCACATCTTGCGGTGCTTGGCCTTCAGGGCGCGGTCGGCTTCGACGGCGTCGATCGATTCGGTCATGGCAGCTCTCCTCCGGCGGGTGGGCGGGGCTTGCCGTGGCTCCATTCTCCTCCCGGCAAGGGAACGGTGCGCGGTCGGGAGAGCCCCGCGGGGCGGCGCGCCACTGACGTGGTCGGGAGAGCCCGCGGGGCGGCGCGCCACCGACGCGGTCGGGGTACGCCGCCCTGCAGCCGGGCGAGTTGGGTCGATGCGACCTGCCCGGTGTCTACTTCGGGTCGCGGTTGAACCGCGACGTGGACCAGAGGTAGCCGAGGATCGCGAGGCCCACGCTCCAGGCGACCGTCAGCCAGCCGTTGTGGCCGATCTCCGTGCCGAGCAGCAGCCCCCGCAGGGTCTCGATGGCCGGGGTGAACGGCTGGTACTCGGCGATCGGCTGGAACCAGCCGGGCATCGTGCTGATCGGGATGAACGCGCTGGAGAACAGCGGCAGCAGGATCATCGGCAGCGCGTTGTTGCTCGCCGCCTCCGCGTTCGGGCTGATCAGGCCCATGCCGACGGCGATCCAGGTGAGGGAGACGGCGAACAGGACGAGCAGGCCGAGCGCGGCCAGCCACTCCAGGGCCGTGGCGTCCGTGGACCGGAAGCCGATGGCCACGCCGACGGCGCCGACGAGGATCACGCTCATGATCGCCTGCAGCACGCTGCCGACGACGTGCCCGATGAGCACCGAGCCGCGGTGGATCGCCATGGTGCGGAAGCGGGCGATGATCCCCTCGGTCATGTCGTTGGACACGGACACCGCGGTGCCGACCACGGTCCCGCCGATGGTCATCAGCAGAATGCCCGGAACGATGTACGCGATGTACTCGCCGCGGTCCGCCCCGCCACCGCCGATGCCGGCGCTCATCACGTCGCCGAAGAGATAGACGAAGAGCAGCAACAGCATGATGGGCGTGAGCAGCAGGTTCAGGGTGAGGGACGGGTAGCGTCGGGCGTGCAGCAGGTTGCGGCGCAGCATAGTGGCCGAGTCGCGCACGGCGTGGGCCCGTGGGGCGGGGCGCTGTACGGGGCGCGTGGTGATGCTCGTACTCATCGGACGGTCTCCTTGGTCTGCTGGGCGGGGACGCGGGTGTCGGTGCCGGTGAGGGCGAAGAACACGTCGTCGAGGTCGGGGGTGTGCACGGTCAGCTCGTCCGCCTCGATGCCGACGGCGTCCAACTGGTCGAGGAGGGACCGCAGTTCGCGCTGGCTGCCGTCGCTGGGTGCCTGCAGCGACATCGACTCGTCGTGCCGGCCGAACTCGCCCAGGGCCAGGGCGGCGTGGCGGTACGCGGCCGGGTCGGTGAAGCGGAGGCGGACGTGCCCGCCCGGGACGATCCGCTTCAGCTCTTCGGCGCTGCCCTCCGCGGCGATCCTGCCGTCGCTCAACACGGCGATACGGTCGGCGAGTTCATCGGCCTCGTCCAGGTACTGGGTGGTGAGCAGGACGGTGACACCGTCGGCGACGAGGCCGCGGATGATGGCCCACATGTTGTGCCGGGAGCGCGGGTCGAGGCCGGTCGTCGGCTCGTCGAGGAAGATGATCCTCGGGTTCCCGACGAGCGTCATGGCGATGTCGAGGCGCCGCCTCATGCCGCCGGAGTAGGTGGAGGCGGGCTTCTTCGCGGCCTCCACCAGGTCGAAGCGCTCCAGGAGTTCGGCGGCGACGCGCCTGCCCTCGCGGCGGGTGAGGTGGTGCAGGTCCGCCATGAGGAGCATGTTCTCCTCGCCGGTGATCAGGTTGTCGACGGCGGAGAACTGTCCGGTGACGCCGATCGCGGCGCGCACGGCCTGCGGGTCGACGGCCAGGTCGTGGCCGCCGACGTGCAGGGCGCCGGAGCCGGGGTCGGCGGCGATGAGGGTGGAGAGGATCTGGACGGCGGTGGTCTTGCCGGCGCCGTTGGGGCCGAGCAGGGCGAAGACCGAACCGGCGGGGATGTGCAGGTCGATGCCGTCGAGGACGAGCTTGTCGCCGTACGACTTGCGCAGTCGGGTGGCGGAGATGGCGAGCGGCGCGTGGCCGTCGACGGGGCGCCTGGTGGCGGGCATGGCTGAGGAAGGCATGGGCTCTCCCGGTGGAAGGTGTGGTGGAGGTGTGGTGTTGGTGGTGGGGCCGGGCGGGTCCTGGGCGAGTGCTGGGGCGTCAGGCCTTGGCGCGGCGGACGTCGATGTTGCCGTGCCGGGTGCGGGCGCGGACGGTGACGGTCTCCTCGGTGTCGTCCGGCGCCTCGGCCGAGGTGAGCAGATTGCGTACGTGCCCGGAGCGGGAGTTGACGTCCAGCCAGGCGGCGGTGCCCTTGCGGATGCCGATCTCGATGGAGCCGTAGGCGGTCTCCAACTCGGCGGTGCCGCGGGCCACTTCGGCCAGGCGCAGGGTTCCGTGGGCGGTGGTGGCGGTGACCGAGGCCTCGGCGCGCGTGATGTCGATGTCGCCGTTGGCGCCGCTCACGGTGAGCTGCCCGGTCGCGGCGCCGACGAGCGTGGTGCCGTGCGAGTTCTTCAGTACGGCGGGGCCCTCGACGAGGCCGACGCGCAGGCTGCCGGAGCTGGTGCTGATCTCGGCGGCGCCATCGACCCGGTCGACGGTGATCGATCCGTGTGCCGTGTCCAGACGCAGCGGGCCGGTCGCGTCGAGGCGCACGTCGCCGGTCGCGGTCTTCACGCGGACGTCACCGAGCCGGCCTTCGCCGAGGACCTGGGTCCAGGCGCCGGCCACGTCGATGCCTGAGCCCGCGGGCAGTTCGACCGTGACGTCCACGGTGCCGGTGCGGCCGAGCTTGTTCGCCTTCGGTGTCCTGACGGTCAGGCCGCCGCCCGCGTACGAGACCTGAGTCTGGTCGGCGGTCCGTACGTCCAGGTCCCGCTTCGGGTCGCGGGCCTTGACGTCGACGAGGGTGTCGGTGCGGTCGCCCGCGAGGAAGTGGATGGTGCCGGCGCTGATGCGGGCGGTGACGGAGATGGGTGCGGGGGTGTCGTAAGCAGGCATGGCTGTGCCGTCCTCTTGGCTCGTCGGGGTGTCCCTGCGGGTGGGACGTGGTGTGGGAAGTGCTGCGGGAGGTTGGGGTCGCGGCGGGTGCGGCTAGCGCACCCAGCCCGTGTGGTGCGTTCCGACGGCGCGGCCCCCGTCGGTCGTACGCGGCCGGGGCCGGTCGTCGCCGCCGACCGCGGCGGAGACGGCCCGGACCAGCCAGGCGTTGACGGAGAGCCCGTCCCGGCGCGCGGCCTCCTCGGCGCGCGCCTTGAGGGGGGCCGGCAGCCGCAGGTTGACGCGGGCGGTGGCGGCCTCGTCGGCACCGGCGACCGCCGGGACCGTCGCGGGCGCCTCCGCCCGCCCGCCGTCCGGCAGCACCACGACGAACTCGGGGTCGAGGCCGCGCAGTCGTACGTCGACGGAGCCGGGGGCGAGTTCACGCGTGATCTCGTCCATGGCGGCGGAGAGCGCGTCGAGCAGCGTCAGCCGGGTGGCCGACTCCAGCGGCACCATCAGCCGCTCCGCGATCTCGCACCCACCGTCCCCGCCGACTTCGGCGGCCACCGCGAGCTCGCGGCGGAGGGTGTCGACGTACGGAGTGAGGTTCATGACGTCATGATGGCACCACAATGGCGCCACACGCAAGCCCTTCTGGCGCCGACGCCGACGAGTGCCCTCTTACAGGGGCCTTGAGCTGCGGAAACCAGCCCGAAGAGGACGCATCATCGGTGGTGCCACGCACAGCTGAGCGCAATGTCAACGACTCGACGGCACTGGAATGCTGGCGGTGGCGCCACTCGACACCACATGGCGCCACACGTAGGTGAACGCTCCCCGGAGCCGTCCCGGCGTCCAAGGTCTGTTCAAGGTTTCTTCCACGGTCCCTCAGCAGGATGGTGCGGGCACAGCACGTTCAAGATCGAGGGGGATGACATGCGCATCAGGCAGGCAGCGGCCGTGGCCGCGACGCTGACGGTGGCCCTGTCCGTCGCCGTACCGACGGGGGCGACCACGGGAGCCGGTGACGGTGGTGTCGACGCGAAGGCGGCGATCGAGCGGGTGGCGCCGGAGGTGTTCGACGATGCCGTGACCGGCGCGTCCGGCGGCCGGGGACGGCTCGGCGCAGATCGCGACCGTCATCGAACACGGCCGGGCGCCCGAGTCCTACGCGTACGACGTCCAAGTGCCCGAAGGGGCCTCGCTCGACGAGTGGGAGGACGGCAGTGTCGCGATCACCGGGGCGAAGGGCGAGTTCCTCGGCGGGTTCAACGCCCCGTGGGCCAAGACCGCGCAGGGCCGGGCCGTACCGACGCGATACGAGGTGGAGGGGAACACCCTGGTCCAGGAAGTGGACCACCGGGCGCTGCCCGAGTCCGCGTACCCGGTGGTCGCGGACCCTTGGCTGGGCCGGGACCTGATGCACCAGCCCTGGGTCACACAGGACCCGCGCGGCTACGTCATCAACGTCGACCCGACCGGCTGGGGCAGGGCGTGGAGCGGTCCGGCCGCACACTTCGCGCACACCAGCGAGATGCGGACCAAACTGGGGACGCAGGGGCATCTGCTCACGCCGACCATCGAGGAGCAGCTGCGCTGCCACGTCGCCTTCAACCCCTTCGAGTGGGGGACGTACAACCTGGAGTCGTGGCGCCCCTGGGTCGCGTGGTCCCAGCAGGCGTGGCCCGCGCAGTGCAACCCCTGAGCATCGAGCAGCACCACCGCTGAACACCGTGCGGCGCCCGGACCTCCGGGCGCCGCATGCGTTTGCCCCTCCACGTCAAGCGCGGAAAGCGCGGTCCTGGCTGAATTCCCCCTCCTGGCTGTGCACGCGCCGCCCAAGATCGCGGACCTGGCCGAGCGAACCCGGCTGAATCTCATCGGTACCTGCGCAAACACCCGGACGAGCATGATCATCGATTCGAGTTAATGTCGCCGATTCGGCATGGCCGGGCGGGTGGAACGGCCGTTAGCGTTCCCAGCGATCTCGAAGCCCCACTCCTGCATGCCCCGCCCTCTCCCCCTCCCCCCTCTTCGCTCCGCGGCGCCCCCGTGCGCCACCTCCGCTTTGAACAAGGAGAGTTCGTCCGACATGACTGTCGAATCCAGCCCGGAAACGCGCCTCGAGCCGCCTCGGCAAAGCAGCCTGGGTACGGCGGCTGCCCGCAACCTCGCCACCACCACCAAGTCCGCCCCGCAGATGCAGGAGATCACCTCCCGCTGGCTGCTGCGGATGCTCCCCTGGGTGGAGACGAAGGGCGGCGCCTACCGGGTGAACCGCCGCCTCAGCTACACCGTCGGCGACGGGCGCGTGGAGTTCGTCCAGGACGGCGCCGACGTCCGGGTGATCCCGCGCGAGCTGGGCGAACTGGCGCTGCTGCGCGGCTACGCCGACGTGGACGTGCTGACGGCCCTCGCCGACCGGTGCGTGCAGCGCGACTTCGGCAGCGGCGAGACGCTCGTGGTGCGCGGTGCGCCCGCCGACCAGCTCCACCTGATCGCGCACGGCCGCGTCAGCCAGACCTCCGAGGGCAGTTACGGCGACGAGGTCGCCCTCGACGTACTCGCCGACGGCGACCGGTTCGGCGAGCACGCGCTGCTCGACGACGACGCCCGGTGGCAGCACACCGCGATCGCCGAGACCTCCGGCACCCTCCTGACCCTGTCCCGCGCGGACTTCGCGGCGGTCCTCGCCTCGGCACCGCAACTGCGGGACCACGTCGAGGAGTTCAGGTCGCGTTCCGACCAGCCGCAGAACCACCGCGGCGAGGCGGAGATCGCCATGTCGGCCGGCCACACCGGCGAGCACGAGCTGCCCAGCGCGTTCGTCGACTACGAGCTGAAGCCGCGCGAGTACGAACTCTCGGTCGCCCAGACGATTCTGCGGGTGCACACGAGGGTGGCCGACCTCTACAACCACCCGATGAACCAGACGGAGGAACAACTCCGGCTCACCGTCGAGGCGCTGCGGGAGCGCCAGGAGCACGAGCTGGTCAACAACCGGGAGTTCGGCCTGCTCCACAACGCCGACTTCAAGCAGCGCTTCCAGACCCACTCCGGCCCGCCCACCCCGGACGACCTGGACGAACTGCTCAGCCGCCGGCGCGGCTCCAAGTTCTTCCTCGCGCATCCCAGGACGATCGCGGCGATCGGGCGCGGGTTCAACGCGCGCGGGCTCTACCCGGACCACGTCGACCTGGGCGGTCAGCAGGTCCCGGCCTGGCGCGGGGTGCCGATCCTGCCGTGCAACAAGATCCCCATCACCAAGGAACGCACCAGCTCGATCCTCTGCATGCGTACCGGCGAGGACAACCAGGGCGTCGTCGGCCTGCACCAGACCGGTCTGCCGGACGAGCTGGAGCCGGGCCTGTCGGTCCGGTTCATGGGCATCAACGAGCAGGCGATCACGTCGTACCTGGTCAGCACGTACTACTCCGCCGCCATCCTCGTGCCGGACGCGGTCGGCGTCCTGGAGAACGTGCAGATCGGCCACTGGTCCAGGTAACGGCCCCGGCCCCGCGGGCACGGCGCGGCGACTGGCACCGCCCGGACGCCCCGCCACCCGCACCGCCCGCGGGGCCCGGGACTGCCGCCCATCTTCCCAAGGAGCAACGGATGCCCGCGCCTGAGCCGACACCTCCGACGTCGAGTCTGCCGGCCGCCGCGTCTCACCTCGGGGCGCAAGTGCTCGCCGATGCGGCGGCCCGCGTCCACGACATGACGGCCGTCACCGGCGGCCGGCCCACCGTGCCTTCCCCGCCCGCCCCAGCCGTGCCGCCCGTACCGCCGCCGCCCGTACCGTCTCCCGCTCCGGTTCCGGGTGCGGGTCTCGCGCGGGTCCTTGCCGGCCCGAGCGGTCTCGGTACGGAGGGCCTGCGCCTGACGCCGCGCAGCGCACCGCCGACGGCGCCGGAACCGTCGGACCCCGCCGAGGGGAGGCCCGTCCCGGGGCTCTACTTCCACCCGATCCCCGAGCCCGATCCGGTGCGGGTCGAGGAGGTCAGCCGGCGGATCAAGTCCTGGGCCCTGGACGAGGTTTCGCTGTATCCCGACGACTGGGAGGAGGAGTTCGACGGTTTTTCCGTGGGCCGTTACATGGTCGCCTGCCATCCGGACGCGCCCACCGTCGACCACCTGATGATCGCCACCCGCCTGATGGTGGCCGAGAACGCGGTGGACGACTGCTACTGCGAGGACCACGGCGGATCGCCCTTCGGCCTCGGCGAGCGCCTGCTGCTCGCGCACACCGCGCTCGATCCCCTCTACACGACGCGGGAGTACCAGTCGCAGTGGGCTGAGTCGCTGCACTCGGACGCGCCCCGGCGCGCGTACCGCTCCGCCATGGAGTACTTCGTCCAGGCGGGCAGCCCCGCCCAGGCCGACCGGTACCGGCACGACATGGCGCGGCTGCACATGGGCTACCTCGCGGAGGCCGCCTGGGCGCAGGAGGACAAGGTCCCGGAGGTCTGGGAGTACCTGGCGATGCGCCAGTTCAACAACTTCCGTCCCTGCCCGACCATCACCGACACCGTCGGCGGCTACGAACTGCCGGCCGACCTGCACGCCCAGGAGGCGATGCAGAAGGTCATCGCGCTCGCGGGCAACGCGACGACGATCGTCAACGACCTGTACTCGTACACGAAGGAACTCCGTACGCCCGGGCTGCACTTGAACCTGCCCGTGGTGATCGCCGAACGGGAGAGCCTGTCCGAGCAGGACGGGTACCTGAAGTCGGTCGAGGTCCACAACGAGCTCATGCACGCCTTCGAGACCGAGGCCGCGTCCCTGGCGGCGGCCTGCCCGGTGCCGAGTGTGCTGCGCTTCCTGCGCGGCGTGGCCGCCTGGGTCGACGGCAACCACTACTGGCACCGGACCAACACCTACCGCTACAGCCTGCCCGACTTCTGGTAAGAGAAGTTCCGGTTAGAGAAATGGATTCATCTGTGACCAGCACCGAACTCACCGCCACCGCCACCGGCACCGGCACTCCGCGCATCCCGGGCCCGGCGACGCCCTACCAGGGGGACATCGCCCGCTACTGGGACGGTGAGGCGCGGCCGGTGAACCTCCGGCTCGGCGATGTCGACGGTCTCTACCACCACCACTACGGCATCGGCGAGGTGGACCACGCCTCCCTCGGCGACCCCGAGGACAGCGAGAGCGAGAAGAAGCTCATCGCCGAACTGCACCGCCTCGAGTCGGCGCAGGCCGACCTCCTGCTCGGGCACCTCGGGGACATCGGTCGGGACGACACCCTCCTGGACGCCGGCTGCGGCCGCGGCGGCTCGATGGTCATGGCGCACCAGCGCTTCGACTGCAAGGTCGAGGGCGTCACCCTGTCGGCCAAGCAGGCCGACTTCGCCAACAAGCGCGCCAGTGAACTCCGCATCGAGGACCGGGTGCGCGCCCGGGTCTGCAACATGCTGGCCACGCCCCTGGAGACGGGCCAGGCGGCGGCCTCGTGGAACAACGAGTCGACCATGTACGTCGACCTGCACGACCTGTTCGCCGAGCACTCCCGCGTCCTGAAGGTCGGCGGGCGCTATGTGACCATCACCGGCTGCTGGAATCCGCGGTACGGCCAGCCCTCGAAGTGGGTCTCCCAGATCAACGCGCACTTCGAGTGCAACATCCACTCGCGTCGCGAGTACCTGCGCGCCATGGCCGACAACCGCCTCGTCCCGCAGGCCGTCGTCGACCTCACCCCCGACACCCTCCCGTACTGGGAGCTGCGGGCCACGTCGTCCCTGGTCACGGGCATCGAGGAGGCGTTCATCAACGCGTACAGGGACGGGTCGTTCCAGTACGTGCTGATCGCGGCGGACCGCGTCTGACACCGGCGGAAAGCCCTGCGGCGGGGCGCGTGCGGGCCTCGGCGGCGCACGTGCCCCGCCGCCGTCGTGCGCGCTCCGTACGGATTGCCCGGTACGGCGGGTCGGGATCGTGTCCGCGCACGTTCGCGATAACTTTCCCCCCGCTATGTCGACTTAGAGACCCAGCACACGTTCCTCCGAGTCGTCGCCCCCCACGCGTACGGAGCCGCAGCATGGACCGCACCACGATGACCAGGAAGCCCCGGTCGAACGCCGCCCTGACGGCCGGACTCGCCACCGTCGCCGGACTCGCCCTGCTCGCACCGCCCCAGTCGGCGAACGCCGCCCCGGGCACGAGCGACCGGGCCGAACGGTCCTCGGCGACCCCCTATGTCGTACAGCGTTCCGGCGAGGAGACCGCACGGACCAGCACCGGGCGCCGCCCCGAACGCCTGGTGCTGTCCGAGTTCACCAGCGTCCACGACGTCAACTGGGCGCGGTGGGACGCCCGCAGGGCCGTCGGCGCGGGCCTGGTCACCGGCAGCTGGTGCCTCTCCACGTGCATGGACAAGCCGCTGAAGGCCACCCTCCGCCTCGCGGACCCCAGGACGGTCGACGGCAGGAAGGTCTACTCGACGTTCACGCTGACGCTGGCCGACGGGTCCGGGTCGTACGACGCGGAGGACCTGCGGGGGAAGCGTCCGCTGGCTGTTCGCTGAGAGCTCTGTGCCGCTCGGGCGTTCCTCACACCGAATCGTCAGGACGTCAACGCTCATGCGACGGCTCGCAGTTCAGGGCGCGAGGGCTGCCGTCCGTCGCCGGTCCGGTTCCTCCTGGACGCGGGTGACGTCCTTGGCGTACGTCCCGTAAAGGAGCGTGAGGAAGGCGCCGTTGACCGCCATCAGGATGACGAGGACCCAGAGGAAGATCCCGCACGCCAACACGGGCGACGACGGATGGCTCGCGACCGCTCCGGTGCGCTCGTACCCGCCGAACGGCTTCGGCCTGTACGAGGTGAGCGGCAACGTGTGGGAGTGGTGCGCGGACTGGTTCGCCGCCGACTACTACACCCACGCGCCGGCCCAGGACCCTCAAGGCCCCGACAGCGGGACCCGTCGAGTCATCCGAGGTGGCTCCTACCTCTGCCACGACTCCTTCTGCCACCGCTACCGCGTGGCCGCACGCTCGGCCAACACCCCCGGATCCAGCAGCGGCAACTGCGGATTCCGCACCGCTGCGGTCGCGAGGGAGCACCCGCTCGTCCCGGGTAGCAGGCGCGCCGACCGAGAACATTCCAGACGGCCCGCCGAAAGCCGTGACCCGCGGCCGAAGCCGATCGATACTGAGGCCCGTGAGCCGAGCCCAACACCTGACGATCCGTCACCAGACGCGGCATCGGCTCGGTATCAGCCCGCCGAACCCCGCACATCTGTCGGAGGTACCCGTGAGAATGCTCATCAACGTCCCCGAGACCGTAGTGGCCGACGCCTTGCGCGGGATGGCGGCCGCGCACCCCGAGTTGACGGTCGACGTCGAGAACCGGGTGATCGTACGGCGGGACGCGCCCGTCGCCGACCAGGTGGCGCTCGTCTCCGGGGGCGGGTCCGGGCACGAGCCGTTGCACGGGGGGTTCGTGGGGCCCGGGATGCTGTCGGCGGCCTGTCCCGGGGAGGTGTTCACCTCGCCCGTGCCGGACCAGATGGTGCGGGCGGCTGCGGCTGTGGACAGCGGCAAGGGCGTGCTGTTCGTGGTGAAGAACTACACCGGTGACGTGCTGAACTTCGACATGGCCGCCGAACTCGCCGAGGACGAGGGCATCCAGGTCGCCAAGGTCCTCGTCGACGACGACGTGGCCGTGACCGACAGCCTCTACACCGCGGGCCGGCGCGGCACCGGCGCCACCCTCTTCGTCGAGAAGATCGCGGGCGCGGCCGCCGACGCCGGGGCGCCCCTGGAGCGGGTCGAGGCGATCGCGCGGCGCGTCAACGAGAACTCCCGCAGCCTCGGCGTCGCCCTGAGCGCCTGCACGACACCCGCGAAGGGCAGCCCGACCTTCGAACTGCCTGCCGGTGAGCTGGAGTTGGGGGTCGGCATCCACGGCGAGCCGGGCCGGGAGCGGCGCGCCATGATGACGTCCAGGGAGATCGCCGACTTCGCCGTGGACGCCGTCCTGGAGGACCTGCGGCCGCGCAACCCGGTGCTGCTGCTCGTCAACGGCATGGGTGCCACGCCCCTGCTCGAGCTGTACGGCTTCCACGCCGAGGTGCAGCGCGTCCTGGCGGAGCGGAACGTCGCCGTCGCCCGCGTCCTGGTCGGCAACTATGTGACGTCCCTCGACATGGCGGGCGCCTCCGTGACCCTGTGCCAGATCGACGAGGAACTCCTCGGCCTGTGGGACGCTCCGGTGCGTACGCCCGGGCTGCGTTGGGGCATGTGACCAGGGAACCCGGAGCTCGCACAGGCCGGTGACCACCGAACTTGGAGGACTTGTGCTCGACGTGCTCGACGGCGACTTCTTCCGCCGCTGGCTGACCACCGCCGCATCGGCCGTGGACCGGGAGGCGGACCGGCTGACCGAGCTCGACTCGGCGATCGGCGACGCGGACCACGGCGCCAACCTGCGGCGCGGCTTCGCGGCCGTGACCGAGGCGCTCGACGGGAGCGACGCCACCGCGCCCGGTGCTCTCCTCGCCCTGGCGGGGCGGCAGTTGATCTCGAAGGTGGGCGGGGCGTCCGGCCCGCTCTACGGCACGCTGCTCCGTACCACCGGCAAGACGCTCGGCGACGCGGGCGAGGTGTCGCGCGAGGAGCTGGCGCAGGGGCTGCGCGCGGGCGTCGACGCGGTGGCGAAGCTCGGCGGGGCCGCGCCCGGCGACAAGACGATGCTGGACGCGCTGATTCCGGCGGTCGACGCCCTGCCGGCCTCCTTCGACGCGGCGCGCGACGCCGCCGACAAGGGAGCGGAGGCGACGATTCCGTTGCAGGCCCGCAAGGGTCGCGCGAGCTATCTGGGCGAACGCAGCATCGGCCACCAGGATCCCGGCGCGACGTCCTCGGCCCTGCTGTTCACCGCGCTCGCCGAGACCGCCGAGACCGCCGGGGGCGCCGTATGAGCGACGGCAAGCAGGTGGGCGTCGTCCTGGTGTCGCACAGCGCGGCCGTCGCCTCGTCCGTCGCCGAGCTGGCGACCGGCCTCGCGGGCGGCGCCGGCACGGCCCCGGTCGCGGCGGCGGGCGGCACGGAGGGCGGCGACCTGGGTACGAGCTCGGAGCTGATCGCGCGGGCGGCCCGTTCCGTGGACCGGGGCGCGGGCGTCGCGCTCCTGGTCGACCTGGGCAGCGCGGTGCTCACCGTGAAGGCCCTGCTCGCCGAGGGCGACGAACTCCCGGACGGCGCACGCCTGGTGGACGCCCCGTTCGTGGAGGGCGCGGTCGCGGCGGTGGTCACGGCCTCGGCGGGCGCGGACCTGAACGCGGTGGAGACGGCGGCCCGCGAGGCGTACGGCTACCGCAAGGAGTGAGCCCCCCGGATACGACGGGAGGGCCCGGCCGGTGTGCACCGGCCGGGCCCTCCTCCGTACAGCCTCGTGGGGCGGCGCACCGAGAGCCCTCAGGCCCGCTGGCGCTCCGCGCGTTGCCGGATCAGCTCCTCGACCGCGCTGGGCAGGGTCGTCTCGAAGTCGATGAGCTTCGCCCACGTCGGCGTGATGACGATGCGCACCATGCCGTCGTAGAGCGAGCGGACCTCGGCCTCCCACTCGACGCGCTGCTCGGGTGTCATCTCGTAACTGCCGTTGACCTGGACGTACTCGTCCGGGATGCCGTCGACGGTGTCCAGCTCGGCACGCCCGCGGATGAGCAGAGTTTTCGGCGGGTGGACCTCGGTGTCGATGGTCAGGGCGACCATCGGGTTCTGGCGCAACGCGTGCAGTTTCGGGGCGTTCTTCGCGGTGCAGAGAACGAGCTCCGAGCCGTTCCAGGTGAACCCGATCGGGACGCAGCGCGGTGTGCCGTCCTTGGCGACATAGGCCAGGCGCGTCAGGGCGCGGGCCAGGAGATCCTGGCTGATCGGCCGGTTCAGGACCTCCGTGATCTCGGTCGGTTCCATCGCGATCGCTCTTTCGTCGGTGGCGTCGAGTGGCCCGTCCGGCACGCTGGTGCGTCCATGGCGGAACCGGCCGGGCGTTCTCGACATCCGCGCCCGAGGATCAGCTGCTCTCGGACGGCTTGAGCACGACGAAGTCCGCTCCGGCCGGGTCCACGCAGACCGCCATCCGGCCGACGCCCTCCGCGTCCTCCGGCCCCATCTGCACACTGCCGCCGTTCTCGGTGACCTTGGCGACCGCGGCGTCGCAGTCGGTGACGTTGAAGACCGGGTGCCAGTACGGCTTGCCGTTCGCCAGCGAGAGGTGCTCGGCGGGCATCTGCATGATGCCGCCGTGCATCCGCTCCTCCGGCTGGTCGGCGGGGGTGATGAGCACGTACGTGCCTCCGCCGCCGGGCAGGTCCATGTCGCTGTACTGCCAGCCGAGGACGCTGGTGTAGAACTCCTTCGCCGCCGCGGCGTCGGTCGTGTAGAGCTCCGTCCAGGACAGCGAACCCGGCTCGTCCACCTTCTCGACGCCGGAGTCCTTGCCCGGCTGCCAGACGGCGAACTGGCCGCCCAGCGGGTCGCTGAACTGCGCCATGCGGCCCCAGTCCTCGAGGTCCATCGGCTCGACCCGGACGGTGCCGCCCGCGGTCTCGACGGACTGCTTCGCGGCGTCCGCGTCGGGGACCTTGAAGTAGATCATCCAGGCGGAGCGGGCGCCTGCCTCGGTGAGCTTGCCGAGCCCGGCGACGAGCTTGCCGTCGCTGCGGAACATGCCTCCCTCCATGTCCCCGCCGTCGCCCATGGACTCGAAGTCCCAGCCCAGCACGGCGCCGTAGAAGGCCGTGGCGGCCGGGACGTCGGGAGCTCCGAGGTCGAGGAAACAGGGGGCGCCGTTGGCGAAGTCCGTAGTGATCATGAAGCGGTTCCTTCCGTGGGTCGTCGGTGAGTTCAGCGTGGCACCCGGCACTGACAATCGCGCGCCGACCGCTCACGGTGCGTGGCCCCCGAGGCGGGGGCGGTGCGGGACCGGGTGGTCCGCACCGCCCTCAAGCGCCGGTCCGTACGTGCCGGGCGTCTCGGGGCAGGCGGGAGTTTGAAGACAGGGCCTAAGGGCCCCGGTGCCGGAACGTTTGCAGAGGCGGGCGATCTCCTCGCGGTCCCGCTGGAGCAACTCGGCCGTACGGCGCGGCGGTTCGGCCCGCCGACGCGGGGTCCAGGACGGCCAGGTGTCGCCGTCGAAGGCCTTCCGCGCGGCGGCCACGGCGGCCTCGGCGTCGGCCGGGCCCCCCTCGGCCACGGTGCGGACCACGGACTGGTCGTAGGGATTGATGATCTCGCGCATGGCTCCCGGCTGCCGCCACCCACTCTCCGTCGATATACAGACTGGACGTGGGAATTCCCTTCTCGGTTGCGCCGGATTCGGCTCTTCCGTTGTGCGCGATGAATTGATTACGCATTACGTTGGGCGCGTGCCGCGGGGGCGTGCAACGAGACGTTCGACGAGAAACCAGGGAGCGACATGGGCCGGGCAGAATTTGACTACATCATTGTCGGCGGCGGCTCTGCGGGGTGCGCCCTGGCGAATCGGCTGAGCGCGGACCCCGCCAACCGGGTGCTGGTCCTGGAGGCCGGACGGCCGGACTACAAGTGGGACGTGCTTACGCACATGCCGGCCGCCCTCACCATGATCATCGGCAATCCGCTCTACGACTGGTGCTACGAGTCGGAGCCCGAGCCGCACATGAACGGCCGCAGGGTCAGTCACGGGCGCGGCAAGTTGCTGGGCGGTTCGAGTTCCATTAACGGAATGATTTTCCAGCGCGGAAATCCCATGGACCTGGAGCGTTGGGCCGCCGATCCAGGAATGGAGACCTGGGACTACGCGCACTGCCTGCCGTATTTCAAGCGGATGGAGCACTGCGCGGCCGGCGCCGACGAATGGCGCGGTCAGGGCGGCCCGCTGTGGCTGGACCGCGGGAAGGCGGACAACCCGCTGTTCGAGGCGTTCCTGGAGGCCGCTCAGCAGGCCGGGTACGACCTGACTCCGGACGTCAACGGCTACAAGCAGGAGGGCTTCGCCCGCTTCGACCGCAACATCAAGGACGGCCGCAGGTGGTCCGCGGCGCAGGCGTATCTGCATCCGGTGATGAAGCGCGCCAATCTCACCGTGCAGTGCTTCGCGCAGGTGGACCGGGTGCTTTTCGAGGGGAAGCGGGCGGTCGGTGTCGCCTATCGCCGGTACGGAAAGCAGCAGAAGGAGGTGTTCGGCGGCGAGGTGATCCTCTCCGGCGGAGCCATCAACACCCCGCAGCTCCTTCAGCTCTCCGGTGTCGGCAATCCCGATGAACTCACCCGGCTCGGCATCGAGATGGTGCATGAACTGCCGGGCGTCGGCGAGAACCTCCAGGACCACTTGGAGGTGTATGTGCAGCACGCCTCCAAGCAGCCCATCTCGTTCAACCCCCTCATCAAATGGCGCAATCGGCCCGCTGTCGGAATGCGCTGGATGACGTCCCATACGGGCCCGGCGGCCACCAACCACTTCGAGGCCGGTGGGTTCGTGCGCGGGAACGACGAGGTGGACTACCCCAACCTGATGTTCCATTTCCTGCCGATCGCGGTGCGTTACGACGGCACGCCGGTGGACGCCGAGCACGGCTATCAGGTGCACATCGGGCCGATGTACTCCGATGTGCGCGGCTCGGTGAAGATCAAGTCGGGGCATCCGGGCGAGCACCCGGCGCTGCGGTTCAACTACCTCTCCACGCCCAACGACCGCAAGGAGTGGATCGAGGCCATCCAGGTCGCCCGGGACATCCTGAAGCAGCCCGCCTTCGCGGAGTTCGACGCGGGAGAGATGTCGCCCGGCCCGGAGGTGAGCGACGACGAGGCCGTCCTGGAGTGGGTGGCCCGGGACGCAGAGACCGCGTACCACCCGTCGTGCACGGCCAAGATGGGCATCGACGACATGGCGGTGACGGACCCGACCACCATGGGGGTCCACGGAGTCGAGGGGCTGCGCGTCGTCGACGCCTCGGCCATGCCGTATCTGACGAACGGCAACATTTACGCGCCGGTCATGATGCTTGCCGAGAAGGCGGCCGATCTGATTCTCGGCAATACGCCGCTGGCGCCGTCCACCGCTGAGTTCTACCGGCATCGGGGGCGGAAGGGTTGAGTCTCCGGGGCTGTCCTCGCACCGTTGGCTCGGTGCCGTCGGCCGCCCCGGGGGCTTGCCCTCAAGCGCCGGACAGGCTGGGTTAGTTCCCCGCCCCGCCCCTTCCCGAAAGACTGCCGTCGGCTTCGGGGGCTTCGCCCCCGGGCCCCGGTTCGAGGCTGTCGTTCGGCTGCCGCGCCGTTGTGGCTGGTCGCGCCCCGCGGCGGAGCCGCAAATGTCACAGCCCCGCGCCCCTAGAGGGGCACGCCTAAGAGGCCGTCACCGGGACCTCCAGGCCGAAGAACAGCAGCTCTCTGCGGAGCCGGAAGCCGAGGGATTCGTAGAGGCGGATGGCTCCGGTGTTCTCGGCGCCGGTGTGCAGGAACGGCAGCTCGCCGCGTGCCCTGATGCCCGCCGAGACGGCCAGGACGAGCCGGGCGGCCAGGCCCTGGCCGCGGTGTGCGGGGTCGGTGCAGACTCCGCTGATCTCGGCGTACCCCTGGGGCCGCAGCCGCTCCCCGGCCATCGCGACGAGGGCGCCGCCGCGGCGGATGCCCACGTACCCGCCGAGTTCGACGGTGCGCGCCAGGAACGGTCCGGGGCGGGTGCGCTCCACGAGGTCGAGCATCTCCGGGACGTCGGCGGGGCCGAGCCGTACGGCCTCTTCATCGAGAGCAGCCCGCACGCCGTCGTCGACGAGCTGGACGCCGGGGACGCGGAACGTCTCGGCCCAGCCGGAAGGCGGTGTCACGTCCGTCGTCGCGGCGAGCGCGAACGTGCCGCCCGGGCCGACGAGCGCGGCGAGATCCGCCCAGTCCTCGGCCCGCGGGTCCTCGGGCAGCGCGAGCCAGGGTGAGACGTCGGCAGGGAAGCGCAGCACACGCCCGCGCCGCTCGGCGAGGTGGGCCTGCGGCCCGGTGAGCGCGGAGCGGGTGGGCCGGTCCAGGGGGTGCGGAGCCGAGGGCGTCGGGGCGTGCGGGTCGAGGGCGGGGTGTGCTGCGGTCATGTCGCGTGCAAGGTGCGGTGGGACGTTCGTATTCCCGTACCGGGTCGTGACGCTGCTCGCAGCGGGGCGGGGGCGGCCACCAAGGGCTCGCGAGAAGGGCGCGTGAAAAGGGCGTGTGAAAAGGGCGTGTCCCACTCATTGACAGCCACACCCGCCGCCCCGACACTCATGCAGCTCCTAACAGTGAAGCGAAGTTCGCCACGCGAACAAGCCGCTCGTTCCCAGGGATTCAGGGACTGCCATGACTTCTTCCCGCGCGTCCGCCGAGCCGCAGCCGCCCGGCCCGGCCCCCGCACACACCTTCCGATCCGTCCTTCCCGTGCTCGCGCTGTGCTGGCTCGCCGTGTTCTTCGACGGCATGGACGTGAACATCTACGGCGCCGTCATGCCGCACATGCTCGACGACCCGGGGCTCGGCCTGACGCCCGCGTCGGCGGGGACGATCGGGAGCTGGACCACGTTGGGGATGCTGATCGGCGCGCTGGTCGCCGGGAACCTCACGGACTGGCTGGGGCGCAGGCCGATGCTGGTGGCGAGCGTGACGCTGTTCTCGCTCGGCAGTGCCGTGTGCGCGCTCGCCATGTCGCCGGGGCTCTTCGGTGCCGGGCGGTTCCTGGCGGGGCTCGGGCTCGGCGGTCTGATGCCGCTGTGCCTGGCGATGGTCCTGGAGTTCGCGCCGCCGCGCCGGGCCGCGCTGACCACGGGCGTCCTGATGACCTCGTACCACGCGGGCGGCGACGGGTCTCGGCCTGACCGTCGCGCCCGCGGTCGGCTGGCGCTGGGTGTTCTGGGCGGGGGTCGCGCCCGCGCTGATCGCCGTACCGCTGCTCCTGAAGCTGCTGCCCGAGTCGCCGGGTGTGCTGCTCGCGCGCGGTCAGCGGGAGCGGGCGCGGGAGGTGGCCGTGCGGTACGGGCTGCCGGAGCCCACGCCGGTGGAGGCGCCCGCGAGCGGCGTGAAGGGCCGACTGGCCGCCGTGCGCGCGCTGTTCGCGCCGGGCACGCGCGGGTCGACGCCGCTGCTCTGGCTCGCCTCGTTCTGCGGGCTGCTGCTCGTGTACGGGGTTTCGACGTGGCTGCCGCAGCTGATGCGCGCCTCCGGCTACGGCCTCACGTCCTCGGTGAGCTTCCTGATGGTCATCAACGCGGGCGGCATCGTCGGCATGCTGATCGCGGGCCGTACCGCGGACCGGTTCGGCGCGGTGCGGGTGTCGGCGCTGTGGTTCGTGCTCACGGCCGCGGGTGCGCTGCTCCTCAGGGAGCAGCTGCCGCTCGGCGTCACCTACGTGGTCGTGGCGATCACCGGTGTGTGGCTGTTCATCGCGCAGGTGATGGTGTACGCCGCGACCGACACCGTGTACGGCGCCGGCGAGCGGGCCGCCGGGCTCGGCTGGGTGACCGGGGTCGGGCGTACCGGCGCGGTCCTCGGCCCGTGGCTGGGCGGGGCGCTCGCCGCCAACGGCAACGAGAGCTGGGGCTTCACGGCGTTCGCGGTGGCCGGCCTGGTGGGTGCGGCGGCGATCGCCCTGGTCCCCCTCGCAGGCCGACTCGCCGACCGCCGCGCACCCGCCCCGGCTCAGTCCGAGATCGGCAACCCCGTGTAGTTCTCGGCCAGTTCGGCCGCCGCGTGCGTCGAGGTCGACACCCGCTCCAGCTGGGCGAGCTGGAGACGGGTGTCGAACGCGCTCTGGTCCGGGTCGGCGTGCAGCGTCGTCGTCATGAAGTACGAGAAGTGCTCGGCGCGCCAGACCCGGCGCAGGCAGGTGTCGGAGTACGAGTCGAGGAGCGCCGTCGAGCCGTCGCGGTACCGGGCGGTGAGGGCGCGGGCGAGGACGATCACGTCGGCGGCGGCGAGGTTGAGGCCCTTGGCGCCGGTCGGCGGGACGATGTGGGCGGCGTCACCGGCGAGCAACACGCGCCCGTACCGCATGGGTTCGGTGACGTGGCTGCGCATCGGGAGGACCGACTTGGCGGTGATCGGGCCGCGCCGCAGCTTCAGGGCGGGCTCGGCGTCGAGGGCGAAGCGGGCGTCGAGTTCGTCCCAGATGCGGTCGTCCGGCCAGTCGGCGGGGTCGGTGCCGTTCGGGACCTGGAGGTAGAGGCGGCCGACCTGGGGCGAGCGCATGCTGGCGAGGGCGAAGCCGCGCTCCGAGTGGGCGTAGATCAACTCGTCGTAGACGGGCGGCGCTTCGGCGAGGATGCCGAGCCAGGAGTACGGATAGACGCGTTCGTACGTGCTGCGCACCGACTCCGGGACGGCGTTCCTGACGACGCCGTGGAAGCCGTCACAGCCGACGACGTAGTCGCAGCTGAGCGTGCGGTCGCGGCCCTCGTGGCGGTAGTGGACGACGGGGCGGGCGGTGTCGGCGCCGGTGACCTCCCGCACCTCGGTCTCGAACAACAGCGGCCCCCCGTCGGCGAGTTGGAGGGAGACGAGGTCCTTGACGACCTCGGTCTGCGCGTACACCATCACGCGCCGGCCGCCGGTCAGGGCGGGGAAGTCGACGCGGTGGGCGCGGCGGCCGAAGCGCAGCTCTATGCCGTCGTGCGGGATGCCCTCGCGGTCCATGCGGTCACCGGCTCCGGCTGCGCGCAGGGCGTCCACGGTGGCCTGCTCCAGGATTCCGGCGCGCTGGCGGCGCTCGACGTACGCCCGGTCCCGGCTCTCCAGGACGACGGTGTCGACGCCCGCGCGGTGCAGCAGGCGGGCGAGCAGCAGGCCCGCCGGCCCCGCGCCGACGATGGCGACACGCGTGTGCTCGGGGTGCATCAGGGTCCTCCTCGGTGCGGGGCGCTCGGGCGTGGGCGCCGCAGTGCTAGGCTGCGTTCGCCCAGTGAACTTGTGTTCATTCTTGAGCGCCCCGAGTCTGCGCGCGGCCGGTCCCGATGTCAACGGCCGGTTCCGTACGGCTCGACCGGCATCGCAGCGGAGGAGCCATGGCCGTCACACCCCCGCCCGCCGACCCGAGCGGACCGCCGGCCGAGGCCGTCGGCCCGCTGCTGCGTGGGGTCGCCGTGCTGCGTGCGCTCGGCGCCGCCGACGGTCGCTGCCCGGTCGGCGAGCTGGTCCGCGCGACCGGCCTGGCCCGCTCCACCGTCGACCGCGTCACCGCGACCCTGGCCCGCATGGGGTACGTACGGCTCGACGCGCACACCGCGTCACTCGCCCCGCGCCTGATGGAGCTCGGCAACGCCTTCCTCGGGGCGCTGCACGTGCCGGGGCCGCTGGGGCCGCTCGCCGAGCAACTCGCCGACGAGCTGGACGAGTCGGTGTCCCTTGCCGTGCCGGACGGCGACGGCATCCGCTTCGTGCACCAGTCGACACGGCGCCGCGCCATGTCGCTCTCCTTCCGCATCGGCGACCTGCTGCCCGCCGAACGCACCGCGCCCGGCGCCCTGTTCGCCGCCGACTGGACCGACGAGCAGTGGACGCACTGGCGTGAACGGCGCGCCGCCGACCCGCTCGACCGGGGCTTTCCCGCCATCCCCGGCCGCCCCGAGACCGAGGCCGAGTCCCCTCAACTTGCTTCTTCTGTAAAGGAGTTCGAGGGGCGCGCCGCCGAGGCTCGGGACGCCGGGCTCGCCGTGGACGACCAGCTGATCGAGCCGGGACTCGTCGCCGTCGCGCTCCCGGTGCGCGACCCGGAGGGCCGTACGGTGTGCGCGCTCAGCGTGGTCAGCCACACCAGTCGGCACAGCGCCGCGTCCCTGCGCCGCTCGCTGCTGCCCGGCGCGCGCCGCACGGTGGCCGCGATGGAGCGGCTGCTGCGGGCACCCGCCGCCCCGCGCACCCGGCCTGAGGCGCGGCTCACCGACTGGACCACGGCGTCCAAGCAGGAGCTGGGTTCCGGGTTCGTGGAGTCCCTGGCCCGGGGCCTGACCGTGCTGACCGCCTTCGACGAGGGCCGGGACGCGCTCAGCCTGACCGCCGTCGCCGAGGCCACCGGGCTCGTCCGCGCGACGGCCCGCCGGGCCCTGCTGAGCTTCGAGCACCTCGGGCTCGTCCGCCGCGACGACCGCGAGTTCCGGCTCACGCCGCGCGTCCTCGACCTCGGGCACGCGCCGCTCTCTCGCAGCACACTGCCCGAGATCGCCTCGCCCCATCTGGCCGCCCTGGTCCGGACGGTGCACGACTCGGCGTCGCTCGCGGTGCTCGACGGGGACGCCATCCGGTACACGGCGCGGGTCGCCACCAGCCGCATCATGAGCGTGCACATCACCATCGGCACCCGGCTGCCCGCGTACGCCGCGTCGATGGGCCGCGTGCTGCTCGCCGACCTGCCCGCGGACGAGCGTGCCGCCCTGCTCGACCGGAGCGAACTGCGGGCGCTGACCCCGCACACCGTCACCGACCGGGCCTCGCTCGACGCCCTCCTGGACGAGGTGGGTGCGGCCCGGCATGCCCTGGTCGACGAGGAGTTGGAGGAGGGGCTGCGTTCCCTCGCCGTGCCCGTGCGGGACGCGTCCGGGCGCGCGGTGGCGGCCGTGAACGTCGCCATGCACAGCAGTCGTCGTACGCCCGCGCAGGTGCGGGACGAGGTGCTGCCGGAGCTGCGGGCCACGGCCGCGCGGATCGAGGCGGATCTGCGGATCGCGGGGCGGTTCTCGCCGGTTCCGGTGGTGTAGGGGGCGGGGTGCAGGGGCGGGGTGCAAGGGCGGGGTGCAGGGGCGGGGTGCAGGGGCGGGAATAGGGAATTCCTCTGCTCCATAGAAATTTTCTACCGGGCGCATTCAATTTGAGTCCCGGCTCCTCCTCGGGAATCTGTTGACCGGCCAGGACGGCGGCTGCCATTTTTCTGACATCGCAGCCCCCCTTTCTTACGGCGAACAGCTGACGCTCGAGGAGGCACCTTTGTCGGACTTCGTTGCCGGACGCCATGTACTGCCCCAGCCGGACCTGCGTACGCCGGTGTCCACCGCGATGGACGTGCACGAACAGGACAGCGCCTTCTCCCCCATCGGCCCGGTCCCGCCACCGCCGGGTGCGCCGAATGTCGTCGTCGTCCTCGTGGACGACCTCGGCTTCGGCACGTCCAGCGCCTTCGGCGGGCCGTGCGAGATGCCGACCGCCGACCGGCTCGCCGCGGACGGCCTGCGCTACACCCGCTTCCATGTGACGGCGCTCTGCTCGCCCACCCGGCAGGCCCTGTTGACCGGCCGCAACCACCACTCGGTCGGCATGGGCGGCACCACCGAGATGGCCACCGCCGCGCCCGGCTACAACGGGTTCCGGCCGCGCAGTGCCGCGACCCTCGCGCAGATCCTCCAGGGCAACGGCTACAGCACGGCCGCGTTCGGCAAGTGGCACCAGACGCCGCCGCGGGAGATCAGCGCCGTCGGCCCCTTCGACCGCTGGCCCACCGGGGAGGGCTTCGACACCTTCTACGGCTTCATGGGCGCCGAGATGAACCACTGGTACCCGCAGCTCTACCAGGGCACCACCCCGGTCGAGCCGGACCGGCGCCCGGAGGACGGCTACCACCTCACCGAGGACCTCGTGGACCACGCCGTGGACTGGGTGCGCACGCAGCGCACGCTCACCCCGGACCGCCCGTTCTTCACGTATCTCGCGCTCGGCGCCTCGCACGCCCCGCTGCACGTGGCCCACGAGTGGCAGGAGAAGTACGAGGGCCGCTTCGACCACGGCTGGGACCGGCAGCGGGAGTTGACCCTTGAGCAGCAGAAGGAGCTCGGGGTCGTGCCGCCCGGCACCGAACTGGCGGCCTGGGCCGAGGGCGTGCCGCGCTGGGACGAGCTGTCCGACACCCAGCGGCGCCTCACCGCCCGGTTCATGGAGACCTTCGCCGGGTTCACCGAGCACGCCGATGCCCAAGTGGGCCGGTTCGTGGACGTGTTGGCGGAGCTCGGCGAGCTGGACAACACGGTGTTCCTGTACATCCTCGGGGACAACGGCGCCTCCGGCGAGGGCGGCATCGAGGGCACCGTCGTCGAGCACCGGCTCGGGCACGGGGTGGTGGACGACCCGGAGGAGATGATCGGGCACCTGGACGAGATCGGCGGGCCGAAGAGCTACCCGATCGCCCCGGCCGGCTGGGCGCTCGCGCTCAACACCCCGTACCAGTGGACCAAGCAGGTCGCCTCGCACCTCGGGGGCACCCGGGACGGCATGATCCTGCACTGGCCGCAGGGCGCGCCCGAACGCGGCGGTCTGCGGCACCAGTTCACGCATGTCATCGACGTGCTGCCGACGGTCCTGGACTGCGCGGGCATCCCGCAGCCGCACAGCGTGGACGGGGTGGCGCAGCAGCCCGTCGAGGGCACGAGCATGCACGCGACGCTCACCGACGCGGACGCGCCCGAGCGGCACCGCACGCAGTACTTCGAGATGTGCGGCAACCGCGGCATCTACCACGACGGCTGGATGGCCGTGACCCGGCACGGCGTGCCCTGGGAGATGGTCCCCGACAAGGACCGGCCCTTCGCCGACGACGTCTGGGAGCTGTACGACCTGACCACGGACTGGAGCCAGGCCCACGACCTAGCGGCCCAACACCCGCAAAAACTGCGGCGGTTGCAGGACCTGTTCCTCATCGAGGCCGCCAAGCACCAGGTGTTCCCCCTCGACGACCGCGTCACCGAACGCGAGAACCCCGCCGTGGCCGGCCGCATCAACCTGCTCGGCGACCGCACCTCCGTGACGTACCGGGGCGGCATGCGCCGTTTCACGGAGGAGACCACGCCCAACGTCAAGAACCGTTCGCACAGCATCACCGCGGACATCGAGACGCCGGAGCCGGACGCGCGGGGCGTGCTCATCGCGCAGGGCGGCCGCTTCGGCGGCTGGACCCTGTACGTCAAGGACGGCCGGCCCGCGTACGAGTACAACTGGTTCGACCTGCACCGCTACCGGATCGAGGCCGCCCTGCCGCTCTCCCCCGGCCGCCACGAGGTGCGCCTGGAGTTCGGCTACGACGGGGGCGGGCTCGGCAAGGGCGGCGCGGTCACGCTCACCGTGGACGGCAAGGAGCAGGCCACGGGACGCGTCGAGCAGACCATCCCGTACTACTTCTCCTTCGACGAGACCTTGAACGTCGGCGTGGACCTGGGCACCCCGGTCAGCGAGGAGTACGCGGTCATCGACAACGAGTTCACCGGGACCGTGCACACCGTGCGCATCGACCTCGAAGGTCCTGCCGGGCACGAGCAGGACTACGAGGGTGGACTGCACCGGCGCGTCATGGGGGCGCAGTGAGCTGCTGCGCCCCCTCGGGCGGGCGGCGGCCGGACGCGGGTCCGGCCGCCGCTCCCGCCCGTACGCGGACGGCTTCGCGCGCGGGGATGGTGTTCCTGCCGGCCGGGGAGTTCCGGATGGGCAGCGAGCACGAGTCGGCCTATGCGGCGGACGGGGAGGGGCCGGTTCGTACGGTGTCCACGGGCGCGTACCGGATCGACGCGTGTGCCGTGTCCAACGCGGACTTCGCGCGGTTCGTGGCCGAGACCGGGCACCGCACCTCGGCGGAGCGCATCGGCTGGTCGTTCGTCTTCGGGGGCCTGCTGCCCGACGACTTCCCGCCGACGCGCGGGGTCGCCGCCGCGCCCTGGTGGCGACAGGTCGAGGGCGCCCACTGGCGGCGCCCCGAGGGACCGCACTCCTCCATGGACGACCGGCCGGACCATCCCGTCGTCCACGTCGACCGGCGGGACGCGCTCGCCTACTGCGCCTGGGCGGGCAAGCGGCTGCCGACCGAGGCCGAGTGGGAGCGGGCGGCCCGCGGTGGCCTGGAGGGCCGCGTCTTCCCGTGGGGCGACGAGCTCACGCCGGGCGGCCGGCACCGGATGAACGTCTGGCAGGGCGAGTTCCCGGTCCGGAACACGCAGGACGACGGCTGGTACGGGACGTGCCCGGTGGACGCGTTCGAGCCGAACGGGCTCGGGCTGCACAACACCACGGGGAACGTGTGGGAGTGGTGCGCGGACCCGTTCTCCTCGGGCCCCACGACGTACGTCGCCAAGGGCGGCTCCTACCTGTGCCACGAGTCGTACTGCCTCCGCTATCGCGTCGCCGCCCGGCAGGGACTCGCCCCGGACTCGGCGACCGGCAACGTCGGCTTCCGGTGTGCGGCGGACTGATCCCGCGCGAGTCGTCCGGAATGTGGGCGGCCCGGTCGGCCGCTCTCGCGGTACGACATGATCTGGCGCCCCAGGCCCTGTCTTCGAACTCCCGCCTGTCGAAGACACCGCCTGGGCCACCAGGGGCAGGGAGGTCGTGGTTTTCGTGGAGCGACGCCAACTCGAATACTTCATCGCCGTGGTCGAGCACCGGGGATTCACCGCCGCCGCGCACGCCCTGCACGTCGCGCAGCCCTCCCTCTCGCACGCGATCCGGGCCCTGGAGCGGGAGTTGGGCGGGCGCCTGTTCCATCGCGTACCGCACGGGGTGACGCTCACGGCGGCGGGCGAGGCGCTGATCGGGCCCGCCCGGCAGGTGATGCGTGACCTGTCCACCGCCACGTCGTCGGTGCGCGAGGTGCTCGGTCTGGAGGGCGGGCGACTCGACATCGTCTCCCAGACCACCCTCGCCGCCGACCCGCTCGCCGGGCTGCTCGGCCGCTTCCGGCAGGCGCATCCGCGGGTCGCCGTACGGGTGGTGGACCCCGAGCGGGGCTCCGAGGTGCTGCAGATGGTGCGCAGCGGACAGTGCGAGCTCGGCCTGGTGGACGCGACGGTGGCCGAACGGGACACCGCGGCGGACCTGCGGGGCCGGGACGTGCCCGATCAGGAGCTGTTCGTGGTCCTTCCGCCGGGCGGCGAACGCCCGGCCGGCGACGACGTCGGCATGCCGGAGCTTGCCGCCCTCGACCTGGTCTCGACGCCGCCCGGGACCTCGACCCGCAGCGTCCTCGACGAGGCCTGCGCGGCCTCGGGCGTCACCCCGCGCATCGTCGTGGAGACCGCGCACCGGGCGATGATCGTGCCCCTCGTCCTCGCCGGGGCCGGGGCCGCCCTGCTGACCCGCTCGATGGCCGTGGACGCGTCCGCGCGCGGTGCGCTCGTCCTGCCCACACGGCCGCGGCTGCTCCTTCGCGGCCGCCTCGTCTGGCGATCGGGCCCGATGTCGCCGGCGGCGCAGGCGTTCGTGGACTCGGTACGGGCCGCTCCCTGAGCGACGGGCCGTTTTCCTGGGGCCATAGCCCTTTTCTACCGGGGGAATTCATCTTCGGTCTGGCCCATTTCAGCGGTGCCGTTGACCCGGTTTTACCCGACTGCCAAGTTGAATTCGCCGCCACCCCGCGTCCGAAAGGCACCCCGTTTTCCGCCGCCCGGAAATTCGGCCGACGCATACGAATCCCCCTCCGCAGGAGGCAACATTGACCATCGACGTGATCGATGAGGCGCCCACAAGTCCCTTCCACCGCAAGCTGCTTGTGGCCTGCTGCGGTGGCCCCCTGCTCGACGGCTATCTGCTGAGCATCGTCGGCGTCGCGCTCGTCGACATGAGCCGGGATCTCGATCTCAGCACGTCCACGGCCTCCGTGATCGGCGTCGCCGCGATCGTGGGCATGTTCTTCGGCGGCCTGCTGATCGGGCCGCTCACCGACCGGCTCGGCCGGCGCAGCATGTACACCATCGACCTGACGGTGCTCCTCGTCGCCTCGCTCGCCTCCGTCGTCGCGGTCGAGGCCTGGCAGGTGGTGGCGCTGCGGTTCCTGATCGGCTTCGCCATCGGCGCGGACTATCCGATCGCCACGGCCCTGCTCACGGAGTGGTGCCCCCGGCGCATGCGCGGGCGGGCCATGGGCTGGGTGATCATGTCCTGGTACTTCGGCGCGCTCGCCGCGTACGTCGTCGGATACGCCATCTCGCTCGCCGTGCCCGAGGGCGGCTGGCGGTGGATGCTCGCCAGCTCGGCCGTCCTCAGCCTGATCGTGCTGTTCCTGCGGCACGGCATCCCGGAGTCGCCGCGCTGGCTGATCGAGAAGGGCCGCGTGGAGGAGGCGCGCGAGCTGGTACGCGGCGTACTCGGCCGGGACGTGCCGAGCGAGCAGCTGTCCGCGCCGGAGAAGGACAAGGGCGGCAAGGGGGACCTGCGCACGCTCTTCCGCGGGAAGTACCTGCGCCGCCTGATGTTCGTCTCGCTCTTCTACACCTGCCAGGTCGTCCCCATGTGGGCCATCTATATCTTCGGCCCCCAACTCCTGGGCGCCTTCGGCTTCGACGAGCACTCCGTCGGCACACTCGGGGCCGCCCTGGTCAGCCTGCTGTTCCTGATCGGCTGCGTCCCCGCGATGCGCCTCCTGGAGACGGTCGGCCGCCGCCCGGTCATCACCTGGTCCTTCGCCCTGATGGCGCTTCCGCTCCTTGTCCTCGGCCTGTGGGCGGACGCGCCGGTCGCGGTCGTGCTCGGCTGCTTCTCGCTGTACGCGTTCTTCGCCGGGGCGCCGGGCATCCTGGAATGGCTGTACCCCAACGAGCTGTTCCCGACGTCGATCCGGGCGAGCGCCGTGGGCATGGTGGTGGCGTTCAGCAAGATCGGGGCGGCGGTCGGCACCTACCTGGTCCCGCTGTCCCTCCTGCACATCGGGGTCTCGGGCACGATGTACGCGGGCGCGGCCGTCACCGCGGTCGGGTTCCTGGCGTGCGTGGCCTGGGCGGAGGAGACCCGGGGCCGCACCCTCGACGAGGCCGCCACGGACGCCGACGACCCGGCACAGGCCTCAACTCCCCTCCCCCGCACTCCACTTGCCGCCACCGCTCCCCCGCACGACGCCTGACCCTCAGCGCCGCGGGAGCTGTTCCGGCACCGGCAGGTCGTGCCGCAGCCGCCCGAACAGCTCCCGCGCGCCGTCCTCGTCCCAGCGGATCGCGCTGCCCTGGGGCGTGGGTATGCCGACGGCCGCCACCGGTACGTTGATGCGCCGCCCGCGGCCGTCCGTGACGCCCTGCACCGCCCGTACCATCGCGGCGAGTTGACGCAGCGTCATGTCACGGTCGACGACGAGGGTGTCGAGGCCCGCGCCGAGTGCCGGGTAGAGGACGGTCGGGTCGAGGACCGTGTCCGCGGTGGCGGCGCGCTTCGCGAGGGCCGCGAGGAACTTCTGCTGGTTGAGGGTCCGTCCCAGGTCGCCCTCGGCCTCCTGGTGGCGCTGCCGTACGAACGCCAGGGAGTCGGCGCCGTCCAACTGCTGGCAGCCCTTCGGGAGGTCGGCCCCGGACTTCTCGTCGCGGACGGCGCGCGGCAGGCACATCCGTACGCCGCCGACCGCGTCGACGATCTTCACGAACCCGGCGAAGCCGATCTCCGCGTAGTGGTCGATCCGGAGCCCGGTGTTGAACTCGACGGTACGCGCGAGGAGTTCGGGCCCGCCCCGCGAGAACGAGGCGTTGAGCTTGCTCTTCGCGGGCTTGGTGCGCTTGCCGGTCGAGGTGCGCAGATGCGCGGGCACGGTCACCCAGGAGTCGCGCGGCAGGCTGACCATGGTGGTGCCGGAGGCGCCGGTGTGCAGCAGGATCATCGAGTCCGTGCGCCGCCCCGACACCGCCCCGGTGTGCAGGTCCCGCTGCTCCTCGGCGGTCAGCCCGGCGCGGCTGTCGGAGCCGACGATCAGATACGTGGTGCCCTTGCCGGGCGGCGGGCGGTTCCCGTACGTGCCGAGGTCGACGTCGCGGTTGAGGCGGGCCTCGGCCCAGGCGTACGTGCCGAGCGGGGTGGCGAGGAGCAGCGCGAGGAGGAACAGCATCGCGCGGCGCAGCGGCCTGCGGCGCCTGCGGCGGCGCGGCCGGGAACGCGCCCGGCGCGGGGGTGGCCGCAGGAGTACCTCGTCCTCGTCCTGCCAGAGCGGCCCGGTCACGGCGATCACCGGGCCCGCGCGCCGTCCCTGCCCGTACTGCGGTCCTGCGGGGTGCGGGTCCTGCATGGGTTCTTCTCCCCTCGTCAACGGGCGGAGGCCGGCGAGTGGCGGTCGGCCTCCTCCAAGAGGTGCTGGTCGCCGGTGCCGGTGCGGAGCATGCGGTGCCACTTCAGCCGGGTGCCGAGCAGGGCGGTGATCACCGACTGGATGACCACCAGGTAGAGCAGCTGCCGGTAGACGAACAACTGCAGCGGCAGCGCCCAGAGTTCACGCAGCCGCTCCCCGTCGAGCCGCAGCGCGTACCCGGCGGTGACCAGCTGTACGACGAGGAAGCCCAGCCACACCAGCAGGGCCTCGGTGGGGTCGCGGAAGCAGAGCCCGTACAGCGCGAACACGTCCACGACCGGCGCGAACAGCGGAAGCACCACCTGGAACAGGGTCAGATAGGTGAGGCCGCGGCGCCCGAAGCGGCCCGCCGGGCCCATCTCGACCAGGGACCTGCGGTGCTTCCACATCGACTGCAGCGTGCCGTAGCACCAGCGGTAGCGCTGGCGCCACAACTGGCCGATGGTGCCGGGCACTTCGGTCCAGGCGATCGCGGACTCCTCGTACACCACGCGCCAGCCCGCGCGCCACAGCGACATCGTGAGGTCGGTGTCCTCGGCGAGGGTGTCCTCGCTGACGCCGCCCACACCCATGAGGGCGTCCCGGCGGAACGCGCCGATGGCGCCCGGCACGGTCGGCATGCACTCCAGGACCTCGAACATCCGCCGGTCCAGGTTGAAGCCGATCACGTACTCCAGATGCTGCCAACGGCCGAGCAGGGAACGGCGGTTGCCGACCTTGGTGTTGCCGCTGACGGCGCCGACGGCCGGGTGGGCGAGCGGCTGGACGAGACGGTAGAGCGCGTCCGGCTCGAAGACCGTGTCCGCGTCGACCATCACCACGATGTCGTGCCGGGCGTGCGCGAGGCCGGTGTTGAGGGCGCGGGGTTTGCCGCCGTTGGGCCTGCGGACGAGCGTCACGCGCGGGTCGTCGATGGCCTCGACGATCTGCGGGGTGCGGTCGGTGGACCCGTCGTCGATCACGACGATCTGCAGGCGCGGGTAGAGCGAGGCCAGCAGGGAGCGCACGGTGGCGCCGATCCCCGCCTCCTCGTTGTGCGCCGGTACGAGGACGGTCACCGGGTCGTGCACTTCCCGCAGCCGGGGTGCGCCGGGACGCAGCCGGTCGACGCGGCGCACATGGGCGCGCGCGAACACGGCGAGAAGCAGCAGCCGCACCACACCGAGCACACCCGCCACGCCGAGCACCCAGGCCATGGCGCGGGTGAAGGCGTGCCCGAGGGTCTGCGCCCACAACAGGCCCTCGCCCTTGAGGCGTTCGGTGACGCCGACCGGCGTGGTGAGCGTGGGCCGGCCGAGCCCGGCGGTGACGGTGCTGAACTTGTCCATGCGCGGGTTGCCGAGCAGGGCCCGCGCCTCCCGGTAGCCGAGGTCGGTGTGGCTGTACTGCCGGATCACGCCCTGGGAGGGCCTGCGGGACTTGTGGTCGGCGGCGACCAGCAAGTAGCCCTGGGCGGCGGCCCGTTGGGCGGCCCGCCACTCGGCGCCGCACAGGGTGTCGGCGGCGGTGGTGTGCGGCAGCCTGAGCAGCCGCGTGCGGACCCCGGCCGTACCGGCCAGCGCGGTCTGCGTGAGCGCCAGCTCCATCCGGGCGCGGAGCGTGGACGCGGTGCCGAGGTCGCCGCCGGTGTACGTGTACGAGCCGATCTCGTGCCCCTCGGCCCTGATCCGGCGGACGAGCGCCGGGTGCCGGGCGGCGCGTGCCCCGTACAGGAAGAACGTCGCGTGCGCGTCGTGCTCGCGCAGCAGGTCGAGCAGGCGCGGCGTCCAGTGCGGGTCGGGGCCGCCGTTGAAGGTGAGCGCTGCGGTGCGCGGCGGCATGCCCGCGGTCTCGATCCGGTCGCCGTCGAGGCGGAGCACCGGCTGGCCGTCGTCGGCGGCGGCGGGCACGGGCCGGGTGCACGGCTCCTTTTCGCGCGCGGCGTCGACCTCGTGCGTGGTCCAGCCCTCGAAGAGCAGGCTGATGGTGACCACGGGCAGCACGAGGAACAGCAGGATCCAGTGCCCTCGCGGGGTACGGCGCAGCGCGTGCCGGGGGCTCACCCCCGATCCCGCGGCGAGGCGGGGGCGGTCGTGGTGGGCGTGGGGGCGGGTGGCCGGTTCGGTCGGGTCTGCTCGTCGGGGACGGTGGTGTCGTGGCGGGCGTGGGTGGTCTGCAGCGGTACGTCCATGCGCGGGGGTGCGGTGCCGGCGGGTTGCCGTACGGCGTCCACGAGGACGACGAGGAACAGCAGATACCCGGCGCAGGCGCAGCCGAGGACCGCGGCGACGGAGCGCAGCACTCGTCTGCGCCGCCCCGAACGCTCGATGAAGACCGGGCGGTTGCGGCGTCCGCGCCGCCTGGTGGGGGTCATGCGCCGAGCGGGGAGTTGGGGTTTTCGGGTATGCCTGTGGGGGGTGTGGCGCCGAACACTTGTAGCTCCTGTGGGGGGTGCTGTGTGGGGGGTTGTGTCGCGGTGCGGCGCCCGAACGTGGTCAGCGCGGGGCGTCGCAGGGCGACGATACGGCGCGGATGTGACGTGTGGTGATCGTTCTTGGTTCCTTTTTGCCAAGAACCCTGTCCAAGTGAGTACGCGAGCGGATGTCGTGCGGCCCGTACGGCTGCTGCAGTGGCCGCATGATGATCAACGACGTTCAGCTTCGGCCCCACGCGACCTGGTGGAAGGCGCCCCTGGCCGCATCGATCCCCGGACTGCCGCTGCTCGTCTGGCAGTTCCTGACGTTCTGGGGCGACGGCTACACCAGCGGCATCGAGGCGATGAGCCTGACCTCCCTGGTGCTGCTCGCCGTGTCCTGGCTCCTCCCGCACCGCCGTTCGCAGCGCGAGTGGCGCATGGTCGCCGCGGGCACCGCACTCGCGATGGCCCTGCTGCCCGTGGTCCAGATGATCCTGATGGTGGCGGCCATGGCATCGGCGTGAGCCCCGGGGGGCCGGTTTTTCAGGGGCGCGGGGCTGTGACACTTGCGGCTCCGCCGCGGGGCGCGACCAGCCACGACGGCGGGAAAGCCGAGAAGACGGCCGGGGTCCGGGGCGGAGCCCCGGGGGACGGACCTCAGCCCCGGAACGCCCGCAGGATCTCCTCCGCCGCCAGCGTGGCCGTCAACTCGCCTTCCCTGACCCGCTGTTCCAGCTCCGGCGACAGCTCCCGCACCTTCGGATCCGCGCGCAGGCGTTCCAGGAGGACGTCGTGGACCATGGTCCAGGTCCAGTCGACCTGCTGGTCGCGGCGTTTGGCGGCGAGGCGGCCCGTGGAGTCGAGGAGTGCGCGGTGTTGCTCCAGGCGCTCCCAGACCGTGTCGAGACCGGTGGACTCGCGGGCGCTGCAGGACAGGACGGGCGGAGTCCAGGCGGCGTCGGCCGGGTGCATGAGGCGGAGCGCGCCCGCGAGTTCGCGTGCCGCCGAGCGGGCGTCGCGTTCGTGCGGGCCGTCCGCCTTGTTGACCGCGAGCACGTCGGCCAGCTCCAGGACGCCCTTCTTGATGCCCTGCAGCTGGTCTCCCGTACGGGCCAGGGTGAGCAGCAGGAACGAGTCGACCATGTTCGCGACGGCCGTCTCGGACTGGCCGACGCCGACGGTCTCCACCAGCACCACGTCGTACCCGGCGGCCTCCATCACCACGATCGACTCGCGCGTCGCCTTCGCCACCCCGCCGAGCGTGCCCGCGGTCGGTGAGGGCCGGACGAACGCGTCCGGGTCGACGGACAGGCGCTCCATCCGGGTCTTGTCACCCAGGATGGAGCCGCCGGTACGCGTCGAGGACGGGTCGACGGCGAGGACGGCGACCCGGTGGCCGAGCGAGGTGAGGAGCGTGCCGAGCGCGTCGATGAACGTCGACTTGCCGACGCCCGGCACTCCGCTGATGCCGATCCGCCGGGCCCGCCCGGAGTGCGGAAGCAGCCGCGTCAGCAACTCCTGGGCGTGGGCGCGGTGATCGGGCCGGGTGGACTCGACGAGGGTGATGGCGCGCGCGATGTGCGCGCGCTTCCCGTCGAGCACGCCCTTCGCATAGCTGTCGATGTCGATCGGCTTGGGCATCGGCTCAGCGCTCGGCAGCGGCGGAACCGGCGGCGGACTCGTGGCCGAGCTGTTCGCCCAGCTGCTCCACCAGGTCGTACGCCGCGTCCGGAATGACCGTGCCGGGCGGGAAGACCGCGGTGGCGCCCATCTCCAGGAGCGTGGGCACATCCTGCGGCGGGATCACACCACCGACGACGATCATGATGTCCTCGCGCCCCTCGGCGGCCAGCTCCTCGCGCAGCGCCGGTACGAGGGTGAGGTGCCCGGCCGCAAGCGAGGAGACGCCGACGATGTGCGCGTCCGCTTCGACGGCCTGCCGCGCCACCTCCGCCGGGGTCTGGAACAGCGGGCCGACGTCGACGTCGAAGCCGAGGTCGGCGAAGGCGGACGCGATGACCTTCTGGCCGCGGTCGTGCCCGTCCTGGCCCATCTTGGCGACGAGGATGCGCGGGCGGCGGCCCTCTTCCTCCTCGAAGGCGTCGACGAGAGCGCGGGTCCGCTCCACGGAGGGCGACTGGCCTGCTTCGTTGCGGTACACGCCGGAGATCGTACGGATCTGGCCCGCGTGCCGCCCGTACACCTTCTCCAGTGCGTCGGAGATCTCACCGACCGTCGCCTTGGCGCGGGCCGCGTTCACCGCCAACTCCAGGAGGTTTCCGGTGGATTCGGCGGCGGCGCGGGTCAGGGCGTCGAGCGCGTCCTGGCAGGCCTGGCCGTCGCGCTCCTCGCGGAGGCGGCGCAGCTTCTCGATCTGCTGGGTGCGGACCGAGGAGTTGTCGACCTTGAGGACGTCGATCTGCTCGTCGTTCTCGACGCGGTACTTGTTGACGCCGATGACGGGCTGCCGTCCGGAGTCGATCCGGGCCTGGGTGCGGGCCGCGGCCTCCTCGATGCGCAGCTTGGGGATGCCCGCGTCGATGGCCTTGGCCATGCCGCCCGCGGCCTCGACCTCCTGGATGTGCTGCCAGGCGCGGTTCGCGAGGTCGTACGTGAGCTTCTCCACGTACGCGCTGCCGCCCCACGGGTCGATCGTCCGCGTCGTGCCCGACTCCTGCTGGATGAGGAGCTGGGTGTTGCGGGCGATGCGCGCGGAGAAGTCGGTGGGCAGGGCGAGTGCCTCGTCGAGCGCGTTGGTGTGCAGGGACTGGGTGTGGCCCTGCGTGGCGGCCATGGCCTCGACGCACGTACGCGTGACGTTGTTGAAGACGTCCTGCGCGGTGAGGGACCAGCCCGAGGTCTGCGAATGGGTGCGCAGGGAGAGAGACTTGGCGTTCTTCGGGTCGAACTGCTTGACCAGCTTCGCCCAGAGCAGGCGGGCGGCGCGCAGCTTGGCGACCTCCATGAAGAAGTTCATGCCGATCGCCCAGAAGAAGCTGAGCCGCGGCGCGAACGCGTCCACGTCGAGGCCCGCCTCCTGCCCGGCCCGCAGGTACTCCACCCCGTCGGCGAGGGTGTACGCCAGCTCCAGGTCGGCCGTCGCGCCCGCTTCCTGGATGTGGTAGCCGGAGATGGAGATGGAGTTGTAGCGCGGCATCCGCTGCGAGGTGTACGCGAAGATGTCGGAGATGATCCGCATCGACGGCTTCGGCGGATAGATGTAGGTGTTGCGGACCATGAACTCCTTGAGGATGTCGTTCTGGATGGTCCCGGCCAGCTTCTCGGGCGGTACGCCCTGTTCCTCCGCCGCCACGATGTAGAGCGCCAGTACGGGCAGAACGGCGCCGTTCATCGTCATCGACACGGTCATCTTGTCCAGCGGGATGCCGTCGAAGAGCTGGCGCATGTCGTAGATGGAGTCGATGGCGACGCCCGCCATGCCGACGTCACCGGTGACGCGCGGGTGGTCGCTGTCGTACCCGCGGTGCGTGGGCAGGTCGAAGGCGACGGACAGGCCCTTCTGGCCCGCCGCGAGGTTGCGCCGGTAGAAGGCGTTGGACTCCTCGGCCGTGGAGAAGCCCGCGTACTGCCGGATCGTCCAGGGCTGGTTGACGTACATCGTCGGGTACGGGCCGCGCAGATACGGGGCCGCACCCGGATACGTGCCGAGGAAGTCCAGGCCCTCCAAGTCCCGCCCGGTGTAGAGGGGTTGGACGGCGATGCCCTCGGGGGTCTCCCACGTCAGGTCGTCGACCGACTTGCCGGTGGACTCCTTGACGGCGGCGCGCCACTCGTCGTCGGAGCCCGCGGGGGCGCCGGTGTTCAGGCCGATCACGGAGAAGTCGGGGATCTGCGGGGTGTGCGAGCTCTGCTGATTCGCCTGCTGGTCCGACTGCTGATTCGGCTGCTGGTTCGGCATCACGCCACTCCCATGCGGTCGAGGGTGGAGGTGAGGACGGCGACCGCGTCGCAGCCGGCGTACACGTGCGCGTCGACTCCGGTGCGCTCGGCGGGCTTCCCGGCGAGGAACACCCGCTGGGCGCCCGCGTCCTGGAGTGCCTGCGCGACGGCCTCGGCCTGCTCGTCGTAGAGCGCGTCGCTGGAGCAGATGCAGGCGACGCCCGCACCGCTCGCCCGGAACGCCTCGGCGACCGACTCCGCGGCCGTGTTGTCGATGGATACCGGGTCGTGCACGGGCTCGACGCCGCCCGCCTGGAAGAGGTTCGCGGCGAACGTGGCGCGGGCCGTGTGCGCGGCGGCCGGGCCGAGTGCGGCGATGAACACCTTGGGGCGGGCCCCGGTCGCGTCGAGGTGCGCGTCGGAGCGGGCGCGCAGCGCCTCGTACGCCTCGTCGCGGCGCACCTTCGGCAGGCCGCCGGTGAGCGGTGCGGGCGCGGGCTCGCGGACGACGGGCTTCTCGGCGAGGTGCGGGAACTCGCTGACTCCGGTGACGGGTTCGCGGCGGGTGGCGAGCTTGGCGCTGCGCGCGGCCCAGGTGGCGGCCAGCCTCTCGCGTACGAAACCGGAGCGCAGGGCGGAGGCCTGGCCGCCCTCGCGCTCGATCTCCTGGAAGAACTCCCAGGCGGCGTGGGCGAGTTCGTCGGTGAGTCGCTCCACGTACCAGGAGCCGCCCGCGGGGTCGATGACCTGTCCGAGGTGCGACTCCTCCAGGAGGATGGTGGAGGTGTTGCGGGCGATGCGGCGGGCGAACGCGTCGGGCAGGCCGAGCGCCTCGTCGAAGGGGAGGACGGTCACGGAGTCCGCGCCGCCGACGCCTGCGGCGAGCGTGGCGACCGTGGTGCGCAGCATGTTCACCCACGGGTCGCGGCGGGTCATCATCACCGAGGACGTGACCGCGTGCTGGTGCTGCGCGCCGTCGGCGGGCGCCCCGCACACCTCGGCGATCCGCGCCCAGAGGCGGCGCGCGGCACGCAGCTTGGCGATGGTGAGGAACTGGTCGGCGGTGGCCGCGTACCTGAACTCCAACTGGCCCAGGGCCTGTTGCAGGTCGAGCCCGGCCGCGGTGAGCCGGCGCAGGTAGGCGAGCCCGGTGGCCAGGGAGCAGCCGAGCTCTTCGGCGGCGGAGGCCCCGGCCTCGTGGTACGGCAGGGCGTCCACGGCGAGGGTGCGGATGCCGGGGTACTCGCGGGCGCAGCGGGCGGCGAGTTCTGCGGCGGGTGCGGCGTCCAACTCCTGACCGGTGCGGGCCTCGTGGCCGAGCGGGTCGGCGCCGAGGGTGCCGCTCGCCTGGTCGGCGGTCACTCCGCGCTCGGCGTACAGGCGCAGCAACTCCTGTGCGGCGTCGGCGTATTCGGCGCCCGCGTCGAGCGCGATCGGCGCCAGGTCGAGATAGACGCCGTCGAGGGCGCGGGAGAGGCCGGAGACGGGGACGCCGCCGGGGCCGACGGCGAGCCACAGCGAGGTGGTGCCGTTCTCCAGATCGGCGAGGACCGCCTCGCGGGCGCGCTCTGGGTCGGCGTCGGCGTGCCGCTGCCGGACGTCCCAGCCACCGGCCGTGCCACCCTGCGGCCTGCCGCCCCGGACGAACGGGGCGAAGCCGGGGTGGCCGGTGTCCGGCGCGGGGTCGTGGGAGGTGTAGAGGGGGCGGGTGCTGAGCCCGTCCTCGAGTGCGGTGGAGAGGGCGTCTTCGGCCGCCGTGCCCGAGAACTCTTTACCCGACTTGCGCAGTACGCCCGACACAAGGGCCTGCCACTGCTCGTGGGTCGCATCAGGGAACTCGGCGGCCAGCGAAAGCCCGTCGTCAGGCAGGACCGTCATGGCTCGGATGTTAGGGCACGTTCACTCATGAGCAGCAGTGCCCACAGCTGTGACCTTGCCCTCTCCGGGCTGGTCTTGATCATGCGTGCCCGGTGGCCTATCCGGGCGAGCGTGACACACGGGAGGCGAACGCCCCCTCCCGACGGCGGCCTCAGCCCTCCTCGGTCGGCCGCTGCCCGTCGAACCAGAGCTTGTGCACGGCCACTTCGAGTACGGACTCGACGTCCGTGACGCCTTCGAGCGGGCGCACACGCCGGTGCAGGAACTCCCAGAGGTCCCGGTCGTCGGCGACGAGGACCTGGGCGAAGACGTCGGCACGGCCGAGCGTCGTGGAGACGTAACTGATCTCGACGCACGCGCAGAGCGCCGCGACCACCGCATCGTGGTGGTCCGGGGCGACCCGCAGGAAGATCTGCGCCAGGCGGCCCTGACTGAAGCGCCCCGGGTCGGCGAAGGCCGTGATCTTGAGCACGCCGGACTCCTCCAGGCGACGGAAGCGGCTGCGCACGGTGCCCTCGGAGACGTCCAGAGAGCGGGCGATCTCACGGAAGGCGCGGCGGCCGTCCTGCTCCAGCTCGGCGATGATCGCGCGGTCGAGGTCATCCAGTTCGGTCATGGGCTCGATCCTAGATGTGGATCACGCGTTGCGGTGCCGGAACGGCCCTTGATCCACGACATGCGTAGCCAAGCGCGGAAGATTCTTTGCATCGCGCAGGTCCGACCTCTTGAAGTTCACGGATCGCGCACCCTATGTTTCCTGGCGCGACGCAATGCGCATCGATTCGAGCACTCACCTGCGCATCGCGCATCTGTGTACGTCCTTGGCTACGCAACACCAGGAGACCCTCATGCCGCTGCCGCATCCCTCCCCCTCCCCCGAGCCACCCGAAGAGCCGGAGTTCGACTGGCCGGACGGCGCCGAGGCGGCCGTGTCCTTCACCTTCGACGTGGACGCCGAAGCGGGCTGGCTCGGCGAGGACCCGTCCTACGCCCGCAGGCTGACCACCCTCTCCGAGGGCCGCTACGGAGTCGTCCGCGGCATGCCCCGCATCCTCGCCCTGCTCGCCGAACACGGCATCCGCGGCACCTTCTTCGTCCCCGGCCACACGGCCGAGGTCCACCCCGGACTGGTCGCCGAGATCCTCGAGGGCGGGCACGAGGTCGCTCACCACGGGCACCTGCACCTGCGCAGCGACAAGATCTCCCCCGCCGACCAGCGCGCCGAGATCGAGAAGGGGCTCGCCGCTCTCGCCTCGGCCGGCGCACCCGTCCCGGTGGGTTACCGCTCCGCGTCCTGGGAGCTGACCCCGGAGACCTTCGACCTGCTCGTCGAGCACGGCTTCGGGTACGACTCCTCCTGCATGGGCGACGACCGCCCGTACTACGAGGTGCACGACGGCCGGGCGCTGCTCGAACTCCCGGTGCACTGGTCCCTCGACGACTGGCCCCGGTACGGCTGGAACATCGACACCGGCGGCAACACCGCCGCCCCGGGCGAGCTCTACACCTCCTGGCTCGCGGAGTACACGTTCGCGCGGGCCGAGCGGCGGCACGTGATCTACACGATGCACCCCGAGGTCATCGGCCGGCCCCAGCGCTTCGTCGAACTGGTCCGCCTGGTCGAGGAGATCTCCCGCCGCGGCGGCTCGTGGCAGGCGCCGCTGGCCGACGTCGCCGCCCGGGTACGGACTCGTCCGGCCCAGCCTCAGGCCACGGGGAGCGTGCAGTGAGCACGGTCCCGCCGCAGCCGCCCGTCCGGTTCGTCTCCACGGAAGCCGAACCCCGCGAGCGCGGCCGCGAGTTCGGCGAGACCTGGCGCGGCCGGGTGGCCGCCACGGTGGCCGGCTACCGGGACCTGTTCGCCCGCGGCGGCGTCCACGACCTGGCCGGGCCGGGGGCCGACGCGCTCGCCGCCGTGGAGCGCTGGGCGCCCGAACTGGCCGCGGAGATCCGGGGCATCGCCGAGGGCGCGGCCCTGCCCGTCACCGACGTGGCCGCCGTGAACGCCCGCACCGAGATCCTCGCCGGCGCCCGCGGCGGGGGCGAGTGCTCCACCGTGGTGGCCCTGGGCGGCCCCGGCGCCGAGCCTGTGGCCGTGCAGAACTGGGACTGGTACGCGGGCCTGGCCGACAACTGGCTGGAGTGGGAGATCCCGCAGGCCGAGGGGCGGCGCACCACGACCCTCACCGAGTTCGGCGTCGTCGGCAAGATCGGCGTCAACGACCGGGGCGTGGGCTGCCTGTTCAACATCCTGCACCACCGCGAGGACCGGCCGAAGGGCGGCGTTCCCGTCCATGTGATCGCCCGGCGGCTGCTCGACACCGCGTACACGGTGACCGACGCGCTGCGCACCGCCGGCACCGCGCCGGTCTCCGCGTCCACCACCCTGACCGTGGTCGGCGGCCTCGCGGCGGGCAGGACCGCGATCGCCTGCGAGCTGTGGCCGGGCGGCCCGGGGCACGTACTCCCGGACGCCGACGGGCTGTTGCTGCACACCAACCACTTCCTGACCCGGCCCGGCAGCGACGGCGACACCGAGCCGGTCACCGACCCCGACACCCTGGTCCGGTACGACGTGCTGCGCCGCGCCCTGCACGGCAAGGGCGCCACCCTCACCACCGAAGCGGCCGTGGACGCGCTCTGCGACCACACCGGCGGGCTCTGCGCCCACGCACCCGACGACCGGCCGGACGCGTTCCGCACGCTCGCCACCGTACGGATCGACTTCGCGACCCGCGCCCTGCACATCACCTCCGGACCGCCCTGCCTGCACCGCCCGGAACCGCACCCGGGATCCGGGTCAGGATCCGGCCCAGGACCCGAGACAGCCGACCCCGCCCCGTCCCCCGAACCGACAAGGAGCGCCGCATGATCCGGCTCAAGCGCATCGACAACATGGACATCCTCACCCACGACGTCCAGCGACTCGTGGACTTCTACCACGGCACCCTCGGCCTGCCGTTCCACCTGCCCTACGCGGCGGCCGAGGAGTGGGCCGCGATCGACCTGGGCAATCTCACGCTCTACCTCTTCAAGTCGGAGGCCGGCCGGCACGAGCCGCGCCGCACCGAGGTGAACGCGGAGAACGCACCCGGCTTCGACTCCGTCGCCTTCGAGGTCGACGACCTGGACGCGGCCGTAGCAGAACTCGACGGCCGCGTGGAGTGGGTGACGGACGATCAGATCGTCTGGAAGCACCCGTCGGGCACCTGGTACCGCTACCGCCCCTTCTACGACCCCGACGGCAACATGCTCTACGTCACCGAGCCGCACCAGGCCGAGGTGACCGCGTGAGCGCCGCCGACCGCACCCCCGCCGCCGGTCACACTCCCACCGCGGCCGAACTGACCGGCCGCCGCGCCCTGATCACCGGCGCCTCCCGCGGCATGGGCCGCGCGCACGCGCTCGCCCTCGCCGCCCGGGGCGCGGACCTCGCCCTCGCCGACATCGACGCGGCCGAACTCGCCGAGACCGCCGAGGCGGTGCGCGCCGCGGGCGGCACCGCGGTGGCACTCGGCGCGGACATCACCGACCGCGAGCAGGCCGAGAAGCTGGTGGCCGAGGCGGTCGCCGCACTCGGCGGGCTCGACATCCTGGTGCACAACGCGGGCCTGATCCACAGCATGACGGGCCTCGCCGACACCGCCGACGAGGACGTCGCCCGGCTGCTCGCCGTGAACATCTGGGCGCCGCTGCACCTCACCCGGGCCGCCCTGCCCGAGCTGCGGCGCAGCCCCGCGGCCCGGGTGATCTTCATCAACTCCCAGTGGGGGCAGGTCCCCGACGGCCACAGCTACGGCTACATGGTGTCCAAGGCGGGCCAGCTCGGCCTGATGAAGACCCTCGCCCAGGAGTTCGCGGCGGAGCGGATCATGGTCAACGCCGTGGCGCCGGGCGCGATCGCGACCCGCATGGTGCCGCCGGAGAACCATGACGCCGAGGTCGCCGCCGTGCCCGTCGGCCGGCTCGGGCAGCCCTCGGAGATCGCCGACGTGGTCGCGTTCCTCGCCGGGGACACCGGCGCCTTCATCACCGGCCAGACCGTCCCCGTCAACGGCGGCGCCCTCCTCGTGGGCATCTAGCCCACTCCTGTGCCGTCGTCAGCCCCAACACCCCCTGGAAGGACCCCAGATGACCTCCACCCTCACCAAACGGGAGCAGGCCGAGCACGCCATGCGGCGCTCCTGGTTCCCGGTGGCACGCTCCGTCGACCTCGACACCCCGCAGCCCGCCGTCCTGCTCGGCGAGCAGCTCGTCGTCTACCGCGACGAGGACGGCACGGCGCGCGTCACCGCCCGCCGCTGCCCGCACCGCGGCGCCGACCTCTCCCTCGGCAAGGTGCACGGGCGCTCCCTCGGCTGCCCGTACCACGGCTGGCAGTTCGACGGCGGCGACGGCCGCTGCACCCGGATCCCCTCGCTCGCCGACCAGAGCCGCATCCCGGCGAAGGCCGCGGTGCGCGTCCACCCCGCCGTCGAGCGCTTCGGCCATGTGTGGACGGTCCTCGACGAGCCCGTCGTAGAGCTGTACGACCCGGCGGCCTGGCGCGGCCGGGACCTGGAGTGGCTCGCGGCCGAGCCGCTGCACTCGCCCACCGGCGTCGCCGTCGCCGTGGAGAACTTCCGGGACGTGGCGCACTTCCCGTTCGTGCACCAGGTGTCGATGGGCCCGACGCCCGAGGTGGTGGAGCCCCTGGAGGTGCGCAGGGACGGGCTCGACGTGCACATGAGCCGCCCCCTGGAGGCGAGTTCGGGCGACTGGGCGGCGCAGGGCGACTGCCGGATGGACTACCAGTGCACCGCGCCGGGCTTCGCCAGCATCAGCTACCACTACGAGATCGCCGGGCTGCGCATCGTGGCCGGCTTCCCCTCGCCCGTCTCGTACGAGGAGGTGAAGATCTTCTGGGGGGTCGCCAACGAGCGGGACTTCAAGGGGGACTCCCTTGAGGAGTGTCTGCGCGTCGAGGAGATGGTGTACCTCGAAGACCTGCCGATCGTGGAGAACATCCAGCCGCGCGAGGTGCCGTGGGACGGCGAGGCCCCCGAGTTCTCGGCCCCCGCCGACCTGTTCACCCTCAACTACCGGCGTGCGTTCGGTGAGTTGATGCGCCGGGCCGCCGCGCCCGCCGGGGCCGAGGGGTAACGCGATGGCCACCACCCCGGACGCGCCGCCGGTGCTGCGCGTCGATGCCCTTGAGCGGGCGGCCGAGGGCGTGCTCGCCGTCACCCTGGCCGACCCCGACGGCGGGCGGCTCGCGCCGTGGGAGCCGGGCGCCCACGTGGATCTGCACCTGGCGCCCGGCCTGGTCCGCCCGTACTCGCTGTGCTCCGACCCGGCCGACCCGAGCCGCTACCGCGTGGGCGTGCTGCGCGTCCCCGACAGCCGGGGCGGCTCGGCGCGGGTGCACGAGGTGCTGCGCCCCGGCCACACACTGCCGGTGTCGCGGCCCCGCAACACCTTCCGACTGGCCGACGCCGAGCGGTACTTGCTGGTCGCCGGCGGCATCGGCATCACCCCGCTGCTGCCGATGGCCCACCGCCTCACCGCACTCGGCCGCCCCTGGAAGATGCTGTACGGGGGCCGTTCACGGGCGAGCATGGCGTTCCTCGGCGAACTGCCCGCCGACGCCGTCACGGTGGTCCCCGAGGACGAGGCGGGCCGGCCCGACCTGGCGTCGTTCCTCGCCTCCTGGCCGGACGCGGCCGCGTACGCCTGCGGCCCCGGGGGTCTCCTCGACGCCGTCCGCGCGCTGCACACCGGGCCGGTGCACACCGAGCGCTTCGCCCCGGCGGGCGGGCCGCCGCAGGACGGGCCGGGCGCGGGCGGACCGGCCGATTTCGCGCTCCGCCTGGAGCGCTCCGGCCTCGATCTGGTCGTGCCGGCGGACCGCAGCGTCCTGGAGACCGTGCGCGCGGCCGGGGTCGAGGCGGACTCCTCGTGCGAGCTGGGCATCTGCGGGGCCTGCGAGACCAAGGTGCTCGACGGCGTCCCCGACCACCGCGACGACCTGCTCACCGAGGCGGAGCGGGCGAGCGGCGGCACGATGATGATCTGCGTCTCCCGCTGCGCCGGCGAGCGCCTGGTCCTCGACCTGTGACCACGGCGACCACCCGCCCCCGTATGCCTCCTCTCCCCATGTGCCCCTGCCTGCCCGCACGTTCCTGTGCAGGGGGCCTCTCCCCATATCCCGTTCCCGTTCCCGCGCTCCCCGAAGGGGGCCTCTGATGTCATCCCCGAACCCCGGCGGCCCGGACCGAATGCCCGCGCTGCCCCAGAAGATGCACTGGTACGACGGCTTCGCCCTGACCCTCGCGATGCCCGCCGCGCTGATCGCCTCGCTCGGCGCCTCGATCGGCGGCCTCGGCGCTTGGGGCGCGCTCGCGCTCTGGGCCGTCTCGATGGTCCTCGCGGCCGCCGCCAACTGGATCTACCAGGAACTGGCCGCGATGTTCCCCGAGTCCTCCGGCGGCATCGCGGACTACGCCGCCGAGGCATGGAAGTCCCGCGCCCCCGTCGTCGGCCCGATCGCCGGCATCGGCTACTGGTTCCCCTGGACGACCGCGCTCGCCATCTACGCGAGCATCGTCGGCTCGCTCGTCCAGGCGCAGTGGTTCCCCGACCAGGACTGGTCGTACTCGTTCGGCCCGGCGACCGTGGACTTCCCCATCGCGGTCGGCCTCGTGGTGATCGTGCTGCTCTTCGGCGCCGCCATGGCCGGACTGCACGCCGCGATGTGGGTCGTGTACGTCACGGGCGGCATGCTCCTCGTCCCGCTCACGGTGTTCGTGGTCGGCCCGTTCGTGAGCGGTGACTGGTCGGCCGCGGGCCTGCACTGGAACCTGCACGGCGCCGCAGGTCTGCGTGAGGCGCTGGTGTGGCTGTACATCATGGCGTGGACGTCGTTCGCGGTGGAGGTCTGCCTGACCTTCGCCCCCGAGTACAAGGACACCGTGCGCGACACCTCGCGGGCGCTGCGGGCCGGCGTGCTGTTCTGCCTCGGGGTGTTCCTGCTGATGCCGCTGTCGCTCTCGGGATATCTGGGCGAGGCGAAGATCTCGGCGGAGCCGGTGACGTTCTACGTGGGGGCGTTCCAGCGGCTGATCGGCGGCGGGGCGGACCTGATGGTGGTCTTCCTGATCGGCTCGCTGCTGCTCATCATGATCACCGGCCTCGCCGACGGCTCCCGGGTCCTCTACCACATGGGCGTCCGGGGAACGACGATCCGGCAGGCCGGGGTGCTCACCCGGCGCGGGGTGCCCGCGCGGGCCCTGTGGGTCGCCCTCGTCCTCAACGTCCTGGCGATCACGGTCCTGCAGACGCCGCTGGCGATCATCGTGACCGGCAACCTCGGCTACATCCTGACGCACGTCCTGGCCCTCTCGGGCTTCGCCCTGCTTCGCCGCGACCGTCCGGACGCGGCCCGCCCGATCCGCCTCCCGGCGGTGTTCGTACCGATCGCCTGGCTGCTGGCGGCGCTGCTTCTGCTGGTCCTGGTGGTCGGCGCGACCGGCTTCGAGATCAGCGGGTACGGGGGCTACCGCGAACTCGCCGTGGCGCTGGGCGTCATGGCGGCGGGCGTGGGCCTGTGGCTCTACCGCACCAAGGTCCAGGACCGCCGCACCCCAACCCCGTCCGACCGCGCGTGCTCCGGGGCTGAATGTGCCCCGAAAGGGGCGCGGGGAACTGCGCGACCGGCCACGACGGCGCAGCAGCCGAACGACAGCGCCGCAGGCTTTCGGGAAGGGGCGGGTAGGGGAAGAATCAGCGCCGAGCCAGGTGCAGCCTCAACCCCTCCGGCATCAACGTGAGTCGCTCCGCGACCCGCAACCGGTACCCGGGATCACCCTGCAAGTCGTACCGGCGCAGCAGAAGACCGAGCACCAACACCGCCTCATGCAGCGCGAACTGCCGCCCGATGCAGGCCCGCGCCCCGGTGCCGAACGGCTTGAAGACATGCGCGGGCCTGGCCCGTACCGCCTTCGGGTCGAAGCGGTCCGGGTCGAACACCTCCGCGTCCTCGCCCCAGGCCTCCGGGTCGCGGTGCACGGTCATGGTGAGGACGAGCGCCCACGCCCCGCGCCGCATCGGGTGCTCGCCGCCGAGCACGGTGTCGTGCCGGGCCTCGCGGGCGAAGGCGGGCGCGGTGGGCCACAGGCGCAGGGACTCGTCGAGGACCCGCCGCAGATAGCGCAGCTTCGCCACGTCCTCGTACGCGGGGACGTCCTTGCCCGCCCACACCCGGTCCACCTCTTCCTGCGCGCGGGCGAGCACCTCGGGGTGGCGGGCGAGGTAGTGCAGGGCGAAGGAGAGCGCGCCCGAGGTGGTCTCGTGCCCGGCGACGAGGAACGTGATGACCTGCCGCCGGATGTTCTCGGCGGTGAGCCGCTCCCCCGTCTCCGGGTGGGCGACCTCCAGCATCCGGTCGAGCAGATCCCGCAGTTCACCGCTGCCGCCCTCGGCCCGGCGCGCGGCGACGACCTCGTCGACGGTGCGGTTCAGGTACGCCATGTCCGCGTCGTTGCGCCGGGTCGCCGCACGCAGGAGGACGGGGGCGAGCGCGGCGGGCACCGTGTTGCGGCGCTGGGCGAAGGCGAGGGTGCCGACCATCGCGGTCACGAAGGGGTGCGGGCGCTCCCGCTCGAACGAGCCGAAGTCGTACCCGAATCCGGTGCGCGCGATGGTCTCCAGGGTGAGCTTCGTCATGTCACCCGGCACGTCCACCGCCCTCCCGGTGCGCTCCCGCTCGTCCCAGCGCTCGGTGAGCCGGCCGGCCACGTCGAGCATCAGCCGGTGGTATCCGGCCATGGCGTCCCGGTTGAACCCCGGCGCGAGAATGTCGTGCGCCAGCTGCCAGTTGGGCTCGTGGTTGTACGCGGTGAACAGTCCGTCCCCGGCGACCGGCCGCAGGTTGGCCACGCCGAGCCCGACGTGCTTCGCGAACCGGGACTCGTCCGCCATGTCCGCCGCGAGCCCGGCCCCGCCGACGAAGACGATCTCCTTGCCGAAGGCCTTGCGCCGGAAGATCGGGCCGAGGTCGCGGGCGATGCGCAGGGAGTCCTGCACGGGGGTGCGCACGTTCGCCCCGACGACGTCTCCCATCAGCGGGATTCGGCGGGGCGGGTGCGGGATGCGGTCGAGCTCCGGCCAGCCCTGCTGCGCGCTGCGGAAGCCCTTGGGCAGAGCGGCTCCCCCGTCGCGCGCCGCCGCCTCGGTGATCTGCGCCATCTGCCCCAACTCCCCTGCCATGCCCGCCGATTGCGTTATTGCATCTCGGTTCAATAGACGTCACCAGTGTGGTCACGCCGCCGAATCGCCGTCAAGAACGTACGGCGGGGAACCTCGCTCCCCGCGCGGAACGGCGTCGAGTACGGTCCTGCCATGCCAGCGAACCGCAGCTCACGCACCCGCCGCCGGCTGAGCACCGAGGAACGCCGCGAGCAACTGCTCTCGGTCGGCTCGCGCCTGTTCGCGCAGAGTCCGTACGACGACGTGTGGATCGAGCAGGTCGCCGAGATCGCGGGAGTCTCGCGCGGCCTCCTGTACCACTATTTCCCGACAAAGCGGGAGTTCTTCGCCGCCGTCGTACGGCACGAGAGCGAGCGCATGCTGCGCCTGACCGCCGCCGTTCCGGGCCGCCCGCTGCGCGAGCAGATCGACGCGGGCATCGACCTCTTCCTCTCCTATGTCGAGCAGCACGCGGAGGGCTTCCGCGCCTTCCACCGGGCGCAGGCTGCGGGCGATCCGACGGTGCGCGAGGTGTATCGGGCCGCCCTGGCCGCGCAGGAGCAGCAGATCCTGGGCGCGCTCTCGACCGCCTCGGCCGACACGGCGGACGGCTCCGCGACACGGCTCGCCGTGCGTGGCTGGCTGTCGTTCCTGGTGACCGTCTGCCTGGACTGGCTGGACGAGCCGGACCTGGGACGGGACGAGGTCAGGGAGCTGTGCGCCCGCACGCTGCTCGGCGCGATCCGCGCGTAAGGCCCGGGAGGCGCGGGAGGCCGGGGAGGCCCGGGAGGCCCGGGAGACGCGGGAGACGCGGGAGACGCGGGGGCCGCGGGAGACGCGGGCAAACGGCCCGACCCTTGCCGGGCGGCAGGCACCGGCCCCGATCCGCGCGTGACGGCCCCCGCGCGGGTCCGATCCCATACGCTCGGCCAATGGCGAAGTACTTCGACGTGCACCCCGACAACCCGCAGCGGCGCATCATCACCAACGTGGCGGACAGCATCCGCTCCGGCGCCCTCGTCGCCTATCCGACCGACTCCTGTTTCGCCCTCGGCTGCCAGCTCGGCAACCGCGAGGGCATCAACCGGATCCGGTCCATCCGCGACCTCGACGAGCGCCACCACTTCACCCTGGTCTGCGAGAACTTCTCGCAGCTCGGCCAGTTCGTCTACTTCGACAACGACGTGTTCCGCGCGATCAAGGCGGCCACCCCCGGCAGCTACACCTTCATCCTGCCCGCGACGAAGGAGGTGCCGCGTCAGCTGATGCACCCGAAGAAGAAGACGGTCGGCGTGCGCATCCCCGACCACGTCGTCACCCAGGCGCTCCTCGCCGAGCTCGGTGAACCCCTGCTCTCCAGCACGCTGCTGCTGCCCGACGAGGACGAGCCGATGACCCAGGGCTGGGAGATCAAGGAGCGACTGGACCATGCCGTGGACGCGGTGGTGGACTCCGGCGACTGCGGCACCGAGCCGACCACGGTGATCGACTTCTCGGGCGGCGAGGCCGAGATCGTCCGCAGGGGCGCTGGCCCGACGACGCCCTTCGAGTAGGCCCACCGAGGCCCGTGGCGGTGCCCGGAACCGGGAGGGTTAGCATATGAGCACCGCCTAGCTCGAAAGATAAAAACGTGACTGTCAACGAGGACTCGTTCACCAACTGGAAGAACCGCGAGGAGATCGCGGAGTCGATGATCCCGATCATCGGGAAGCTGCACCGCGAGCGGGACGTCACCGTCCTGCTGCACAGCCGCTCCTTGGTGAACAAGTCGGTGGTCAGCATCCTGAAGACGCACCGGTTCGCGCGGCAGATCGCAGGCGAGGAGCTCTCGGTCACCGAGACGCTGCCGTTCCTGCAGGCCCTCACCACGCTCGACCTCGGCCCCTCGCAGGTGGACATCGGTCTGCTCGCCGAGGCGCACCGGGCCGACGACCGCGGTCTGTCCGTCGAGGAGTTCACCGCCGAGGCCGTCGCCGGCGCCACCGGTGAGAACAAGATCGAGCGCCGCGAGGGCCGGGACGTCGTCCTCTACGGCTTCGGCCGCATCGGCCGTCTCGTCGCCCGGCTCCTCATCGAGAAGGCGGGCTCCGGCAACGGCCTGCGGCTGCGCGCGATCGTCGTGCGCGGCGGCGGCGAGCGGGCCGCCGAGGACATCGTGAAGCGCGCCTCGCTGCTGCGCCGCGACTCGATCCACGGCCAGTTCCAGGGCACGATCACCGTCGACGAGGCGGGCGGCAAGATCATCGCCAACGGCAACGAGATCAAGATGATCTACGCCAACGACCCGTCCGAGGTCGACTACACGGCGTACGGCATCAAGGACGCCATCCTCATCGACAACACGGGCAAGTGGCGGGACCGCGAGGGCCTCTCCAAGCACCTGCGCCCCGGCATCGACAAGGTCGTCCTGACCGCCCCCGGCAAGGGCGACGTCCCGAACATCGTGCACGGCGTCAACCACGACATGATCAAGCCGGACGAGCAGATCCTGTCCTGCGCGTCCTGCACGACCAACGCGATCGTGCCGCCGCTGAAGGCGATGGACGACGAGTACGGCGTCCTGCGCGGTCACGTCGAGACGGTGCACTCGTTCACCAACGACCAGAACCTGCTTGACAATTACCACAAGGCCGACCGCCGTGGCCGCTCCGCGCCGCTGAACATGGTCATCACGGAGACCGGCGCCGCGTCGGCCGTCGCGAAGGCCCTGCCGGACCTGAAGGCGCCGATCACCGGCTCCTCGATCCGCGTGCCCGTGCCGGACGTCTCGATCGCGATCCTCAGCCTGCGCCTGGGCCGCGAGACCAACCGCGAGGAAGTCCTGGAGTACCTCCGCGACGTCTCGCTCAACTCGCCGCTGAAGCGCCAGATCGACTTCACGACCGCGCCGGACGCCGTCTCCATGGACTTCGTCGGCTCGCGTCACGCCTCGATCGTCGACGCCGGCGCCACGAAGGTCGACGGCGACAACGCGATCCTCTACCTCTGGTACGACAACGAGTTCGGCTACTCCTGCCAGGTCATCCGGGTCGTCCAGCACGTCTCGGGCGTCGAGTACCCGACATACCCGGCCCCGGCTGCCTGATCCGCCGCTCCGGGCTCCCGGTTCACCGCAGCGCCCGGTCCGCCGCCCCTACGGGGGTGGCGGGCCGGGCGCTGCGGCACAATCGCCGGATGCGCGAGAACCGGATCATCCATCGCACGGCGGACGGCGTCCGCATACCCGGCACCTGGCGGCACGCCTTCATCCACAACTTCGACTACCACCTCACCGACCTCTTCATCTACGCGGACGGCCTGATCGACTGCTGGGGCCTCGTCACCGTCGAGGAGTTCGCCGAGAAGCTGCGCCAGGGCTGGGTCGCCACCGAACTCCCCGAAGGCGCCAGGGCGTCCGGGCACGAGCTGGCCGCCTGGCAGTTCAGCGAGCCGAGCACCTGGCTGACGCCGGAGATCCTGCTGGCCGAAGTCCGGGACACCATCGAGCAGTTGAACCGCCGCCCCGACTCGACCGCCCGCTGCCTCGCCGCCGTCGACGTCTTCCTGGTCGAGCGCACCGAGGAGAACCGGGCCGCCGCCCGCGCCGCGTACCGGGCGATCCCCGTCACCCAACGCCGTTACGCCCTTGGCGACATGGACCGCAAGGACGGCCCGCTGCAGGTCCTCGTGGCCGGGGTCGGCGGCAGGACCGAGGACTGGCCGGACGAGCCGGTCACGCAGGAGGAGTACGACGAGGCCCTCGCGTACTTCGCGGAACGCGCGGCCTGGCGGGCCGAGCCCCCGCGCGTCCCGGTGGACGGACCGGACGCCTCGTTCGCCCCCGCGATCAAGCTCTACCAGTCGTTCCCGATGAAGCGGGTCGAGGACCCGGGCACCCGCGCTCTGCGCCACGAGTACCCCGCCCCGATCACCGTGGCGGGCGCCGGCTACCCGTCCGTCGCGCACGCCTACTGGGCCCTGTCCGTCGACGACCTCTCCGTACGGGCGGCGATCGCGGAGGCCGACACCGAGCACGCGGCCCGTACGCTCGCCGCCGACGCCCCACGCCGCGAGGGCTGGACGCACGCCCGTACGGCCGTGATGACCGGGCTGCTGCGCGCCAAGTTCACGCACGACGACCTGGCGGAGATCCTGCTCGCCACGGACGACGCGACCGTGATCTACGACGACGACTCGCACTTCTGGGGCGACAACGGCGGCCGGGGCCGCAACTGGTCGGGGCGGCTCCTCGAACTCGTCAGGTCCGAACTGCAGGCACGGCGGGCCGGGATCGAACCGAACTGACCCGGCCCCGGCCCCGGCGCGCGGCTCAGTGGTCGAGGCGCGGGGACTCCGTGAGCGGTCGGTAGACCGTCAGCGCTTCCGGCAGCTTGTCGACGCGGAAGGCCCTCGGGGCGTCCGTGACCTCGCCGTCGTACGCCATCCGCGTGCCCTCGGCCAGGCCCGACACCAGGAGGCGGGGCACATGGGCCGCGGCGTACGTACGGGTCCTGGCGACGCCGCCGACCAGGGCCGTGGCGAGCAGGCGGGTGCGGGCGAGGTGGCCGCCGTGGGCGATGCGGATGTCGAGGAGGCCGTCGGAGAGGTCGTGGCGGCGCATCGGGGTGATGCCGAGGCTTTGGTAGACGCCGTTGCCGGCGAACAGCAGCCACATGGCGCGGCGGCGGCCGTTCACCACGGCCCGCATCGGGTGCGCGGTGCGCAGGACCTTCGCGATGCCGAGCAGCGTCGCGGCGGGGCCGCCGATCCTGGGCGACCAGTGCTCGCGGAGCCGGACCAGGTCCGGGTACGCGCCGAGGCTGAACGTGTTGAGGAAGTACGCCGGTTCGGCCTCGGCGTCCGGCGCGGCGGCCTGGTCGGTGAGCGGGGTGATGCGGCCTACGTCGACGCGTACGGCGTGCCCGTTCGCAACCGCGGTACAGGCGTCCGGGATGGTGTCGACGCCCAGGTCGGACGCGAAGTGGTTGAACGTGCCGCCGGGCAGCACGAGCAGCGGGACCCCGGACCTGAGGGCCGGTTCGACGGCCGCGTTGACGGTGCCGTCGCCGCCGCACACGCCCAGCACTCCGCCCTTGCGGGCCGCGTCCCGAGCCGCCGCCTCCAGGACATCGGGCAGCGGCCCCGCCTCGTCGTCGTACAGGATGATCTCGGCGCTCGGCAGCATCGACCTCAACTGGCGTACGGGATCGACGAGTTGGGGCTGCGCGCCGGACGAGGGGTTGACGACCACGTACAGGCCGTCGCCGTCCGGGAGCGCGGGGGCGGACTCCTGCTGGCGGGCGGGCGGCGGGAGCTGGTCGCGGGAGGGCACGAGGCCGCGCACGGCGAACGCGGCGGTCACGCCGAGGGCGGACCCGACGAGGACGTCGCTCGGGTAGTGCACGCCGGTGTAGATGCGGGAGAACGCGACGGAGAACGCCACGGGCGCGAGGACCGCGCCCCAGCCGCGCGACTCCAGGGCCGCACCGGCGGCGAAGGCGGCCGCGGACGCCGAGTGACCGGACGGGAAACTGCTGGTCAGGGGCTGGTGCGGCAGGTGCCGGATGACGGGGACGGCGTCGAGGACCGGGCGGGTGCGGCGCACGGCGCCCTTGCCGAGCGTGTTCACGGTCGCCGAGGCGAGGGCGAGCGAGGCGATACCGCGCACGGCCGCCCGCCGCCCGCGCGCCCCGCCGAGCGCCCACATGCCGAGGGCGGCCCCGCCCCAGAGCAGCCCGTGGTTGGCGGCTCGGCTCAGCCGCGGCAGCACCGGCTCGGCGGCCGGCCAGGGCCGCATCGCGACCTGCCGGAACACGGTGTGGTCGGCGTGCCTCAGGAGGCCGCGGAGTGAGCGGACGGAACGGTTCGCGGATGTGGCCATGACTCCTTGATACCCGGCGCGTCCCCTTTCCTGCGCGGGCCCCTCTCCTCAGCCCCGCCCCGCACCCCGTACCGCCTCCCGCCAGGTCCCGTTCTGTTCCGGATCTCCCGTTTCGCCCAGCCAGTGGGCGAGGCGGCCGCGGCGGCCCACGGCGCGGAGGCGGCGCTCGGTGCGCTCGCCGGCTTCCGGGGTGGTGATGAGCAGCAGCTCGTCGCCGGTGCGGAGCACCGTGTCCGGTCCCGGTACGAGGGCGGTGCCGTCGCGGACGATCAGGGTGACGGCGGTCGGCTGCGGCAGCCGCAGCTCGAAGACGGCGACGCCGGCGAGCCGTGATCCGGGCGGGACGGTCGCGGTGAGCAGGTCGGCGTGCAGGACGTCCAGGAGCGCGGTCTCCACCTGTACGTCGTGCAGCGCGTCCGCGCGGGTCAGCCCCAGGCCGCGGGCTACGGCGGGCAGCGTCGGGCCCTGGACCAGGGTGAAGAAGGCGACCAGGACGAAGACGGTATTCAGGAGGTGCCGCGCGCGCGTTTCGCCGCCCAGATCGCGATGAACTCGAAGATCCCGGTCCGCTTGAGGACCGCGACGATGAGCATCATGCCGAGCAGCAGGACGATGACGTTCCAGTCGATCCCCGCGTGCTCGGAGAAGAACGCGTGCTCCGGGTCGGTCGCCCCGATCACCAGCATCACGACGGCACCGCCCAGCGCGGCGGCCACCCGGTGCACGAACTCGGTGGCGATCAGCACGTAGACGACGGCGAAGACGGCCACGGCCAGCCAGGCGGTCAGGCTCATGGCCGCTCCTCCCTGTGGTCGGCTCCTCAAGGCCCAGCCCCGTCGTCGGCTCCTCAAGGGCCCAGCCCTGCCGTCGGCTCCTCTAGGGCCCAGCGCGCGGAGGCCGCCATTCCACCCTCGTTGCGACCCCCCGCCCGGAACCATCGGGGTCGGCACGGGCACCCATATCGGGGTGGGGGAAACGTGCACCTCGCGCACCTCGTGCGCCGCGAGGGCTCCCGCTCACGCGGGCGTCTCACACGGCTCCCGTACCAGATGGGTGGTGGCCCCGATGGACAGATCCACTGCTCGGCGCGGAGGCTGGCTGGTGCAGCAACCAACGACGGACCTGGTGCAGCAACCAACGACGGACATCGACCCCGAGGAGCCCGCACACCCGTGTCCCTGTTCTGGCGGATCTTCCTGCTCAACGCCTCGGTGCTCTTCGCGACCGCCTCGCTGCTGCTGCTCGGGCCGGTCACCGTGTCCACGCCGGTGCTCCTGACCGAGGCGCTGATCCTGGGTGCCGGGCTCGTCGTGATGCTGATCGCCAACGCCGCGCTGCTGCGGGTCGGGCTCGCGCCGTTGCAGCGGCTGACGCGGGCGATGACCACGACGGACCGTCCGCGGCCCGGCAGCCGCCCGGCGGTGTCCGGGCACGGCGAGGTAGCGGGCCTGATCGAGACGTTCAACACCATGCTGGACCGCCTGGAGGCGGAGCGGGCCGCGAGCAGCGGGCTCGCCCTGTCCGCGCAGGAGGCGGAGCGCCGCCGGATCGCCCAGGAGCTGCACGACGAGATCGGCCAGTCCCTCACCGTGGTCCTGCTCGGCCTGAAGACCGCCGCCGACCACGCCCCTGCCACGCTCCGCGCGGAGCTGCACCAGGTGCAGGAGACCACCCGCAGCAGCCTCGACGAGATCCGCCGGATCGCCCGCCGCCTGCGCCCCGGTGTCCTGGAGGAGCTGGGCCTGACGAGCGCGCTGCGGACCCTGTCCGGCGAGAGCACCACCCCGGACCGCCTGACCGTGCGCCACCACTTCGACGCCGACCTGCCGCAACTCGGCCCGGACGAGGAGCTGGTGCTCCACCGGGTCGCGCAGGAGAGCCTCACCCACATCGTGCGCCACTCCGGCGCCCGCCACGCCCACCTCGACGTGGGGCCGGGCCCGGACGGCGCCGGCACGGAGATCCGACTCATGACGCCGCTGCGCGAGAGGGCCAAGTGACCATGCCCGAGCTCCCCAACTCCGCCGCCACGCCCGGCACTTCGCCCGAGCGGTTCCCGCGTACGCCGCGTACGCCGCCCACACGGATCCTGCTCGCGGACGACCACGCGCTCGTCCGCCGAGGGGTGCGCCTGATCCTCGACAGCGAGCCGGACCTGATGGTGGTCGCGGAGGCCGGGGACGGTGCCGAGGCCATCGAGCTGGCCCGTGCGGACGCCCCCGACCTGGCCATCCTCGACATCGCGATGCCCCGGCTCACCGGCCTCCAGGCGGCCCGCGAGCTGGCCCGGCTGCTGCCGCAGACCCGGATCCTGATCCTGACGATGTACGACAACGAGCAGTACTTCTTCGAGGCGCTGCGGGCCGGGGCGTGCGGCTATGTCCTCAAGTCCGTCGCCGACCGCGACCTCGTCGAGGCCTGCCGGGCGGCGATGCGCGACGAGCCGTTCATCTACCCGGGTGCGGTCAACGCCCTGATCCGCAACTTCCTGGACCGGGCCAAGGACGGCGCGGACCTCCCGACGAGGACGATCACGGACCGCGAGGAGGAGATCCTCAAGCTGGTCGCCGAGGGCCACACCTCGCAGCAGATCGCGGACCTGCTCGTCATCAGCCCCAAGACCGTCGAACGCCACCGCGCCAACCTGCTGCAGAAGCTCGGCCTGCGCGACCGCCTGGAACTCACCCGGTACGCGATCCGCTCAGGCCTGATCGAACCCTGAACCGGCCTGCGCGCGGCCCCGGCCAGGGTGCGCGGATGACCAACTCCCCCGCGCACGCTGGAGTACAGCTTCTTCCCGCCGCAGGCGGACTGCCAGTACACCAGCGGCATGACCGAACAGCTCAACCCCGGCTGGGCGTGGGGCCTCACTCGCGTAGGCGGCTCAACTCCTGCATGGCTTCCCGCTCCAGGCGGGACAGCTCGCCGAGGAGCCTGCCCGCCCGGTCGAGGCCCTGCTGGTCGCCCGCTTCACCGGCCGCGCTGATGAGTGCCGCGACCTCCGTCCAGAGGGCGGCCGCCTCGGTGTACATCCGGTGGCCGGTGCGCAGGTGGCTGTCGTCGACGTGCTGGGTGCACTCGGCGAGGAAGTCCCGGTAGAGGTTGCGGAACAGGGCGCCGCCGGTACCGGCCTTCTCCATCAGGAGCGCCGCCCGGGGCAGGTCCCGTTCCGGGGCGGCGGTGCGCCGGAGCCAGGTGCGCACCAGCTTTCCGGCCTTCGCGATGCCACGGTGGCCGAGGTTGGCGATGGGCGGGTCGAGGAAGGCGTCCGCGCAGGCGGTGACGGCGGGAACGATCCGCTCCCGTGGCAAGGGAGAACTCCCCGGCACGGCAAGGGTGAACGACCGGTGCCTGGCGGACATCGGTCCGCGCGCGGCCCTGGCCCGCCTTATTGCAAATCATGTGCAGCCTGCGCGCTAACAGCGGGAAGGTGCCGTTGTTGAACAGGCGATGGTCCTAGGCCCCGGGGGTGGGGCTCCGGTGGGTCACGCGAGTGGGCCGTTCTGGTTGCCGGACAAGGGGAGGGCAGGTCTGGGAAGTTCGTGTAGGGTCGCGTCGCCTTGGTGTACGGGAAAGCCGGTGTGATGCCGGTGCGGCCCTCGCCACTGTGATCGGGAAGTCCGGCTCCAGCCCTCAGGGGCAGCCACTGGGCGCGTCAGCGCCCGGGAAGGCGGAGTCCGGGCGGTACGACCCGTAAGCCAGGAGACCGGCCAAGGCACGTTGCCATCCACGAGGTGCTGGAGAGGGTCTGCTGAGCCATGCACATAGCCGAAGGTTTTCTGCCACCGGCACACGCGATCGCCTGGAGCGTCGCGTCCGCCCCGTTCGTCGTCCAGGGAGTGCGCTCCCTCACACGTGAAGTCAAGGAACACCCCGAGAGCACCCTGCTCCTCGGCGCCTCCGGGGCCTTCACCTTCGTCCTTTCCGCCCTGAAGATCCCCTCGGTGACGGGCAGTTGCTCGCATCCGACGGGCACAGGGCTCGGCGCGATCCTGTTCCGGCCGCCCATCATGGCCGTCCTCGGGACGATCACGCTGCTGTTCCAGGCGCTGCTGCTCGCCCACGGCGGCCTCACGACCCTGGGCGCCAACGTGTTCTCCATGGCGATCGTCGGGCCCTGGGCCGGGTACGCCGTGTACCGGTTGCTCAGGCGGTACGACGTGCCGCTGATGGTCGCCGTGTTCTTCGGGGCGTTCGTCGCCGACCTGTCGACGTACTGCGTCACCAGCGTCCAGCTCGCCCTGGCGTTCCCGGACCCGGGCAGCGGATTCCTCGGCGCGCTGGCCAAGTTCGGTTCCATCTTCGCCGTCACGCAGATCCCGCTGGCCGTCAGCGAGGGCCTGCTCACCGTCCTGGTGATGCGCCTCCTGGTGCAGTCGAGCAAGGGCGAACTCACCCGGCTCGGCGTGCTGTTGACCCGCAAGCAGCAGGACAAGCAGGAGAAGGAAGAAGAGACGGGGGCCGACGCCTGATGAGCCGCAACGCCAAGATCAATACGATTCTGCTCCTCGTCGTCGCCGCCCTCGCGGTGCTGCCCCTGGCCCTCGGCCTCGGCGACCACAAGGAGGAGCCGTTCGCGGGCGCCGACGCCGAGGCCGAGACCGCCATCACAAAGATCGACCCGGACTACGAGCCCTGGTTCTCACCGCTGTACGAACCGCCGTCCGGCGAGGTCGAGTCGGCGCTCTTCGCGCTGCAGGCGGCGATCGGCGCGGGCGTCCTCGCGTACTACTTCGGGCTGCGCAAGGGCCGGAGGCAGGGCGAGGAGCGCGCCGCCTCGGCCACAGAGAAGCGCGCCGCCTCGGCCACATCCGCGAAGCCCGGACCCTCGGCCACATCCGCGAAGCCCGGACCCTCGGCCGGGTCCGAGCAGGGCTAGCCGCTCGTGCTGCCCATCGACGCGGCGGCGCACAGCAGTCGCTGGCGCCGCCGCCACCCCGTGGACAAGGCCGTGCTCGGGCTCGGCCTGACCGTGCTCGCGATCTCCCTGCCGCCGTGGCCCGGTGCCGCGCTGGTGCTCGCCGCCGCGCTCGCGCTGCTGCTCGGGCCGGCCGGGGTGCCGCCTCGCAAACTCTGGCGCGCGTACCGGATCCCGCTCGGCTTCTGCGTGACCGGCGCCCTGACGCTCCTCGTCCAGGTCGGCGGGCCGGGCGGCCTTGTGGGTCTGGCGGACGGCGGTCCCGTACGGGCCGGTGAGCTGCTCCTGCGTACGTCGGCGGCCTCGCTCGGGGTGCTGCTGCTCGCGTTCACCACGCCGCTGTCGGATCTGCTGCCGCGACTGGTCAGGGCCGGTGTGCCCGCGCCGGTGGTGGACGTGGCGCTCGTGACGTACCGGATGAGCTTTCTGCTCCTCGACTCCATGAGCCGCGTCCGGCAGGCGCAGGCCGCGCGGCTCGGGCACACCACGCGCGCGGCGGCCTGGCGGTCCCTCGCGGGGCTCGGTGCGACGGCGTTCGTGCGGGCCTTCGACCGGGCGAGCCGGCTGCAGGCGGGGCTCGCGGGGCGCGGGTACGACGGCACTCTGCATGTGCTCGTGCCCGACGTGCGGGTCTCGCGTCGCTTCGTCGGGGCGAGCCTCGCGCTGCTGCTCGCCCTGGCGGCCCTCACTCTCGTACTGGAAAGGCTGCTGCCATGAGCGTGCCCCTGGTCTCCCTGCGGGGTGCCCGCTACGCCTACGAGGACGGCCCGACCGTGCTCGACGGGCTCGACTTCGACGTCCCCGAGGGCCGGGCCCTCGCCCTGCTCGGCCGCAACGGCAGCGGCAAGACCACGCTGATGCGGCTGCTCAGCGGTGGACTGCGGCCGGACGCAGGGCAGTTGAGCGTCGACGGCACCCCGGTGACGTACGGCCGCAAGGGGCTGCTCCGGCTGCGCACCAGCGTGCAGCTGGTGGTGCAGGACCCGGACGACCAGCTGTTCGCGGCGTCCGTCGCGCAGGACGTGTCGTTCGGTCCGCTCAATCTGGGGCTGCCCGAGCCGGAGGTGCGCGCCCGGGTCTCCGAGGCCCTGGCGGCCCTCGACATCACCGGCCTCGCGGACCGGCCCACGCACCTCCTTTCGTACGGGCAGCGCAAGCGCACCGCGATCGCCGGGGCCGTGGCGATGCGGCCGCGCGTCCTGATCCTCGACGAGCCCACGGCCGGGCTCGACCCCGACGGGCAGGAGCGGCTCCTCGACACGCTTGAGGGGTTGCGGGCCACGGGTACGACGGTCGTCATGGCCACCCACGACGTGGACCTCGCGCTGCGCTGGGCGGATGACGCGGCGCTGCTGACTCCGTCGGGGGTGCGGTGCGGTCCGGGCCCGGTGATGCTGGCCGACCGTTCCCGCCTTGCGGAGGCGGGGTTGCGGTTGCCGTGGGGGGTGGCGGTGGAGTCGCTGCTGCGGGGGCGGGGGTTGGTGCCGGGTGGTGGGGAACTGCCGCGTACGGCGGAGGAGTTGGCGGGGTGGATGGTGCGGCGCGAGGGGTGATTGTCCCCCTGCCCGCCCCTTCCCGAAAGTCCTCAGCGGACAGCTCCGGGGCTGCGCCCCGGGCCCCCTTCCCGGGGCTGCCGCCCCTGGACCCCGCTTCGCGGCCGTTCGGCTGTCGCGCCGTCGTGGCTGGTCGCGCCCCGCGGCGGAGCCGCAAAGGTCACAGCCCCGCGCCCCTATCGGGCCCCACCGCTCACGCGGGCAGCCGCTCCAGGATTGCCGTGAAGTCCGTCCCCGGCGCCAGTGTCCCGAAGGCCAGGCCCTGGTCACCGGCGAGTCGGGAGGCGCAGAACGCGTCGGCGACGGCTGCGGGCGCGTGCCGTACGAGGAGGGAGCCCTGTAGGACGAGCGCCGCGCGTTCGATGACGCGGCGGGCGCGCAGCGGGGCGTCCTCGGTGAGGACGAGCTGGTCCTGCAACTCCCGCCAGGCCGCGTCGAGTCGGGCGTCGGCGCCGGCCGCGGACTCGATCTCCGTACGGAACGCCTCCAGGGACTCCGGTTCGCGGGTCATGGCGCGCAGCATGTCGAGCGCGTTGACGTTGCCGGAGCCCTCCCAGATGCCGTTGAGCGGGGCCTCGCGGTAGAGCCGCGGCATGCCGGAGGCCTCGTCGTAGCCGTTGCCGCCGAGGCACTCCAGGGTCTCGGCGACGATCGTGGGCTGGCGCTTGCACACCCAGTACTTGGAGACGGCGGTGGCCAGGCGCAGGAACGCGCGCTCCTGGGCGTCGCCCCGCTGCGCCCGGTCGGCGGCCCCGGCGAGGCGCAGGCCGAGGGTGGTGGCCGCCTCCGACTCCAGGCCGAGGTCGGCGAGGACGTTCCGCATCAGCGGCTGGTCGATGAGCTTGGCGCCGAAGACCGAGCGGTACCGGGTGTGGTGGGCCGCCTGCGCGAGGGCCTCGCGGATATGGCCCGCGGAGCCGAGGACGCAGTCGAGGCGGGTCATCGTGACCATCTCGATGATGGTCCGCACACCCTTGCCCTCGGCCCCGACGAGCCACGCCACGGTGTCGTCGAACTCCGGCTCGCTGGAGGCGTTGGAGCGGTTGCCGAGCTTGTCCTTGAGGCGCTGGATGCGGAAGGTGTTGCGGCTGCCGTCGGGCAGGACGCGCGGCACGAGGAAGCAGGAGAGCCCGCCGGGCGCCTGGGCGAGGACGAGGAACAGGTCGTTCATCGGGGCGCTGGTGAACCACTTGTGGCCGCGCAACCGCCAGGTCCCGTCGGCCTGTTCGGTCGCGGCGGTGGTGTTGGCGCGGACGTCGGTGCCGCCCTGCTTCTCGGTCATGCCCATCCCGGCGAGCAGCCCGCGCTTGCCAGTGGGGGTGCGCAGTCCCGGGTCGTAGACGGTGCTGGTGAGCAGCGGCTCGTACGTCTTGGCGAGGTCGGGGGCGTGGCGCAGGGCGGGGACGACGGCGTAGGTCATGGAGACCGGGCACATGTGGCCCTGCTCCAGCATGGTGGCCACCATGAACGTCGCGGCGCGCGCGACATGTGCGCCGGGCCGCTCGTCCGCCCACGCGGAACCGGCCGCGCCCGCGCCGACGGTGGCGGTGAGCAGGGAGTGGTACGCGGGGTGGAAGTCGACCTCGTCGACGCGGTTGCCGTAGCGGTCGTGGGTGCGCAGTTCAGGCTCGAAGCGGTTGGCCTGGTCGGCCCAGGTGCGGGCCTCCTCGCTGCCGGCGAACCGGCCGAACGTGTGCAGGTCGTCGAGGTGCCACGCGGCGCCCTCGCGGCGTACGCCCTCAATCAGGACCGGGTCGTCGGCGGCGTCGTGGCCCGTCAACGGGGGTGCCTGGTTGGTGACTTGGTGGGTCACGGCGGTGGGGTGGCTGCTCGGGGCGGCGGCCGTGGTCATGGGGCTCCTCCGTAGGGCTTTCGCGGGACTTCCGTAGGACTTGCGTGGGACTTCCGTAGGACTTCGGGGGACTTCCGTAGGACTTCGGGGTCGGTCAGTCGTGTGGGGCGCCCACGCAGCGCAGTGCCATGGCGGTCAGCTCGGCGATGAAGGTGTCGACGGCGCGCTTCTCGGGGTCGCCGAGCGGATAGACGAGGACCTCGCCGATCGCGCCGCTGAGTGCCGCCGCGGTGATCTCGTCGTCCTGCTGGGGCAGCGCTCCCTGCGTCATCCCGTCGCGCACCACCTCCGCGAAGAGCACGCGGTAGCGCCGCCGGAACTCCAGGCGCTCGGCGCCGACCGCGGGTTCGGCGGGGGCTGCGAGCAGGGCGTACGCGAGACCGCGGTTCTGCAGGGCGCGGCGGGCGAACACCTCGACGGCGCGGCTGAGGCGCTCGACCGGGTCGCCCGGCGCGTGCAGGACCTCGCCGAGCACCTCGACCTCGCGCCCCGCCGCACGCCGGAACACCTCGACGGCGAGGGCCGACTTGGACGGGAAGTGCTGGTAGACGGAGCCGGCGGCGATCCCGGCCGCGTCGGCGACCGCGGAGACGGAGGCCTGGGCCCAGCCCACCTCGGTGACGACCTCGGTGGCGCAGGTGACGAGCCGCTCGCGGGTGGCTTCGAGGCGGCGGATCTCGGCAGGGGTCTTGCGGTAGGCCATGAAAGAAGTGAACCATCATTCAGAGCTTCCCGCCAGAGCCCTTCCCGCAGCGAGCGCTTCCGCCAGGAACCTCACTCCCCCGGCTCCGGCGACCCGCGCCCGCCCGTCAGGAGAACGTGATGCACCTCAGCACCCTGCTGGACAACGCCGTCGGCTCGGCCGGCGACCGGCGAGCCCTCACCTACCGCGAACAGCACTGGACCTACCGGGAGTTCGCGGACGCCGCCCGCCGCGCCGCGACCGTGCTGCGGGAGGCCGGCCTGCGCCCGGGCGACCGCCTCGCCGTGATGACGTACAACACCCCCGCGTTCCTGTTCGCCGCGTTCGGCGCCTGGTACGCGGGGGCCACGCTCGTGCCGGTCAACCACAAGCTGCAGACGGCCGAGGTGGCGTACCAGCTGCGGCACTGCGGGGCCGAGCTGGCCGTGGTGGACGCGGAGATCGGCGAGCGGGCGACCGCCGCGGACGCTCCGGTGCGCTGGCTGGTCAGCCACCCGGACGCCACCTCCGAGGAGCGCCCGGCCGACTCCTTCGAGTCCCTCGTCGCGGCGGCCGAGCCGTGGCGGGGCGATGCGTGGCGGGGCGATGCGTGGCGGGGCGAGGCGTGGCGGGGCGAGCCCGGCCCTGACGGCGACATCGCGCAGATCCTCTACACGTCCGGCACCTCGGGCCGCCCCAAGGGCTGCGTGCACACCCATCGCGGCATCGCCCTGACCGCCACGTACACGGCGACGTCCATCCCGCTCCGCCGCGACGACCGCTTCCTGGTCTGCATGCCGATCTGGCACGCGTCCCCGCTCAACAACTGGACGTTGAGCACCCTGCTGCTCGGCGCGACCGTGGTGCTGCAGCGCGAGTACGAGCCGCGCGCCATGCTGGAGACCATCGAGCGCGAGCGGATCACCGCCCTGTTCGGCGCCCCGATCGCCCTGATCGCCCCGGTCCAGACGGTCCCCGACTTCGCCGACTTCGACGTGTCCTCCGTACGAGCCTGGATCTACGGAGCGGGCCCCCTGGACGCGGACACCGCGCGCCGTCTGATGAAGGCCTACGGCTCGGACGACTTCCACCAGGTGTACGGGATGAGCGAGATGGGCCCCGTCGGCACCTCCCTCTCCCCCGCCGAGCAGGTCGAGAAGGCCGGCTCGATCGGCCGCGGCGGGATGCCCGGAGTGGCACTGCGGGTGGTGAAGCCGGACGGGACCGACGCCGAGGCGGGGCAGACCGGCGAGATCTGGCTGCGCGCGGACACCCGCATGGTCGGCTACCTGGACGACGAGGCGGCCACGGCCGAGGCGTTCGCCGGGGACTGGTACCGCAGCGGTGACCTGGGGCGGATCGACGGGGACGGATTCGTCACCGTCGTCGACCGGATGAAGGACGTGATCATCACCGGCGGAGAGAACGTCGCATCGCAGGAGGTCGAGGGTGCCCTGCGCGGCCACCCCGACGTCCTCGACGTCGCCGTGGTGGGCCGCCCGCACGCGCAGTGGGGCGAGACCATTGTCGCCGTCGTGGTGCCGCGCGCGGGCGCCGGGCTCGACCTCGCGGGGCTGCGGGCCTGGCTGGAGAGCCGGATCGCCCGCTACAAGCTGCCGCGTGAGCTGATCCTCCGCACCGAACTCCCTCGCACCCCGTCGGGAAAGATCACCAAGCACGTCCTGCGCGCCGAACTGGCTGCACCCGAGGGGCCGTAGGCCCTCCTGCGTCACGCCGGCCGGCTCCGCGCAGGGTCGCGGCATGGAGCGAGCGGAGCAGCGCAGGGTCGCGGCATGGAGCGAGCGGAGCAGGTACGGCGGGGGCCGGGGCGGCTGCGTGAGGAGCGGGTCACCCGGTCCGTGCTCGACGCCGTGGCGGAGCTGGTCGCGGAGCGCGGCATGGGCGCGCTGACCATGGACGCCGTCGCGGCCCGTGCCGGTGTCGGCAAGCCCGCGATCTACCGGCGCCGGCCCACCAAGCAGGACCTGGTTCGCCCGCGCCCGAAGTCAGCTTCACCGTGCGGTCGCCCCCGGTCCGTCGGCCGCGGCGCGGAGTCGCGTCGCGGTCGGCGGGCACGCGTGGGGGCGGCGCGTCACTCCGCGAAGACCTCGCGCAGCTTCGCCTCCTGCGCGGAGTCGAGGTTGGACTGGATCAGCTGGGCGTGACCGCCGGGGAACGCCTCCCGCACCCGCTCGACGACGGCGTCCTGAGACAGCAGGAACAGCACCGACGTGCCCGGGGTGACCTTGGACTTCACCGTGTCGATGAAGTCGTCGTCGATCCCCACGTCGGCGAGCTTGCCGCCGAGGGCACCCGAGGCCGCCCCGATCGCGGCTCCGAGCAGCGGCATGAGGAAGATCAGCCCGAAGAGCATCCCCCAGACGTGGTCGCCAGACGGTCATCCCACAGTTCACCGGCGGCGCGCATATCACGCATATCGGCCATGAGACCGTAGCCTCGCCGCCGTCATCCGGAGTGCGACGCCATAGACACCCTCCGAACTATGGGGTCCCACCACATGTGCCACTGACCTGCGTGTTCCTACCTTGTGCCAGCACGTACCAGCGAACACTCGTCCCCGCTCACCGCCTGGAAGTGGTGCACATGGCCTCCGCAGCAACCGCTCCACCACCACCCGCCAACCTCAAGCGCATCGTCGCCGCGAGCCTGATCGGCACCACGATCGAGTGGTACGACTTCTTCCTCTACGGCTCGGCCGCCGCCCTGGTCTTCAACCAGTTGTTCTTCCCCGATTCCGACCCGCTCGTCGGCACCCTCCTCTCCTTCCTCACGTACGCCGTCGGCTTCGCCGCCCGCCCGCTCGGCGCCCTGGTCTTCGGCCACTACGGCGACCGGCTCGGCCGCAAGAAGCTGCTCGTGCTCAGCCTGCTGATGATGGGCGGCGCTACCTTTGCCATCGGTCTGCTGCCCACCCACGCGACCATCGGCACCGCCGCGCCGGTCCTTCTGACCGTGCTGCGTCTGGTCCAGGGCTTCGCGCTCGGTGGCGAGTGGGGCGGCGCCGTACTCCTCGTCTCCGAACACGGTGACGCCCGCCGCCGCGGCTTCTGGGCCTCGTGGCCCCAGACCGGCGCCCCCGCAGGGCAGTTGCTCGCCACCGGTGTCCTCTCCGCGCTCACCGCGCTCCTCTCCGAATCGGCCTTCACCTCATGGGGCTGGCGCGTCCCGTTCCTGCTCTCCGGTGTGCTGGTCATCGTCGGCCTGTGGATCCGTCTCTCGGTCGACGAGTCCCCGGTGTTCAAGGAGGCCCTGGCGCGTGCCGAGGCCAAGAAGGCCACCGCCGGGGACGAGCGGCAGGTGGAGAAGATGCCGCTGGTCGCCGTCATGCGCCACCACTGGCGGGACGTCCTGATCGCCATGGGCGCCCGCATGGCGGAGAACATCAGCTACTACGTCGTCACCGCCTTCATCCTCGTGTACGCCACCACCTCCGCCGGTTTGTCCAAGCAGTCCGCCCTCAACGCCGTACTCATCGCCTCCGTCGTGCACTTCGCGGTCATCCCCGCCTGGGGCGCCCTCTCCGACCGGATCGGCCGCAGGCCGGTGTATCTGTTCGGCGCGGCCGGCATCGGCGCCTGGATGTTCCCGTTCTTCTCCCTGATCGACACCGGCAGCTTCGGCAGCCTGCTCCTCGCCGTCACCGTCGGCCTGGTGCTGCACGGGGCGATGTACGCACCCCAAGCGGCCTTCTTCTCCGAGATGTTCGCGACCCGGATGCGGTACTCCGGTGCCTCCATCGGCGCCCAGTTCTCCTCCGTCGCCGCGGGCGCCCCCGCACCGCTGATCGCGACCGCTCTCCTCGCGGACTTCAACAGCTCCACCCCCATCGCGCTGTACGTGATCGCCGCGGCTCTCCTCACCCTGCTCGCCGTCGGCGTGGCCCGCGAGACCCGGCACCGCGACCTGTCCGACGTCGACCCGCACTCCGAGGCCTCGACCGACGACTCCCCGGCCCCGGCGGACGCCCGCACCGTCTGACCCGTCCGCTCGCCGGACCTGCCGCCGTTCCCTCCCTGCCGCGCCCCGTCGGGCTCGACCGGTCACACCGACCGTCGAACCGGGCGGGGCGGAGCGGTGTTCGGGGCGGACCGAGGGGGCTCGGCGGATCGGCGGATCGGCGGATCGGAGAGACCTTCGGCGTCGCGCGCTACCGCTCGACCGCCGCGCCCCTAGCGCTCGACCGCGGCGCCCAACCGATGCAGGCGCAGCGCCAGTTGGATCTCCAGCGCTCTGGACGGGCTCTGCCAGTCCTCCCCCAGGAGGCGCCCGATGCGTTCCAGGCGCTGCGCCACCGTGTTCACGTGGACGTGGAGCTCGTCCTTCGTGCGGGCCGGGCTCATGCCGGAGGAGAAGTACGCGTCGAGGGTGCGGACGAGGTCCGTGCCTCGGCGTGCGTCGTATGACACGACCTCGCCGATGGTGCGGCTCACGAAGCCCGCTATGTCCCGGCCGTCCGAGAGCAGCAGTCCCAGGAACCCGAAGTCCTCGGTGGCCGCGCCCTGTCCCGTACGTCCGAGGAGGCGCAGGGCTTCCACGCATCTGCGCGCCTCCGCGTACCCCACGGACACCGCCTCGGGGTCGGCCGCCGGGGCGCTCACCGGTCCTGAGGCGCCCACGGTGACCGGCTCCCGCGCGGCACCGCTCAGGGATTTCGCCGCCTCCTGCGCCAACTCGGCCTCGGCACGGGGCTGTTCGACGGGGAGCAGCAGGACCGTACCGCCGTCGCGTTCCGCGGCCAGACCGTGCCGGGTGGCCGCCAGGTGCGAGGCCGCCGCCCAGAGCCGGCCGCGGGCCGCGCCCTCGCGGTCACCGGCCGCCGCACCGGAGCCCAGGTGGGCGGCGAGCACCACGTGCGGGGAGTCCAGGTCGGCCTGCAGGCGTGCGGCGCGTTCCCGGAGCAGCCGGGGGTCGTGGTCCCGGCCGTCGAGCAGGTCGTCGAGGAGTTCGCCGCGCACCCGCCGCTCGGCCTCGCCCGCCGAGCGGCGGGCCAGGAGCAGCAGCGACGTGACCATCGCGGCGCGCTCCAGGGTGCGTTGGTCGACCGGGTCAAGGGCGGGGTGGCCGCGCATGACGAGGGCGCCGAGCAGTTCGCCGCCGGCTGCGACCGCCGCGATCCAGTCGTCGCCGTGCGGCACGGCGTGGCCGTCGGCGCGGGAGCGCTCCAGGGCCTGGGCGGGGGCGTTCGCGCTGTCCCTGAACTCGACCGTGCCGTCGAGGACTTCGGACACCGCGGCCGCCACGTCCTGCACTCCGCCACCGCGCAGCACGAGCTGGGCCATGCGGTCGTGCACGTCCGAGGCGCGCTCGATGACGCCGCTGCGGTCCCGAATGATCTCGCTGGCGTGCTCCAGGTCGGCGAGGGCCGTGCGCGTCTCGGCCAGCAGGTGGGCCGAGTCGATGGCCGCGGCGGCGAGTGCGGCGAAGGAGCGGACGAGGGCGATCTGTTCCCGCTCGAAGACCCGTGCGCGGCGGTCGGCGGCGAAGAGCACTCCGATCACTTCCGTGCCGAGCAGCAGGGGCACGCCGAGGATCGCGACGAGGCCTTCGTCCTCCACCGCCGTGTCGATGGACCGGGTGTGGCGGAAGCGTTCGTCCCGGAAGTAGTCGTCGGTGACGTAGGGCCGGGCGGTCTGGGCGACGAGGCCGCCGAGCCCCTCCCCCATGCCGAGCCGCACCTGCTGGAACCTGGCGGAGACCGAGCCTTCGGTGACCCGCATGTAGGTGTCGCCCTCGGCCGGGTCGTTGAGGGACAGGTACGCGATGTCCGTGCCGAGCAGGGAACGCGCGCGGTGGACGATCGCCTGCAGCACCTCGTCGAGATCGCGCAGCCCCGCCAGGTCGTGGGCCGTCTCGAACAGCGCCGACAGCTCCGCCTCCCGCCGTCTGCGGCCTTCGAGCTCCGCGCGCACCCGCAGCGCGAGGAGCTTGGCGTGATCGAGCGCGGCGATGCGGTCGGCGGACGCGCCCTCGGCTCGGGCGAGGCGCACCGGCTGCTCGTACGCCTCGGCGTCGGCGTCCCGCGCGAGCAGCTCGAGGAAGGGTGCCTCCGCACTCACGGCGGTCGGCGGGTGATCGATGGACATGAGGACAGCATGACCGACACGGCCGACATCGCCGCCAGGCCTGTGGATAACTCCTTCCCAACGTGTGGGCGGGTGAGCCAGGGGGCTGTCGGGCGGATCAGGCCCCTGCAGGTCAGTGCGCCGTCCATCCGCCGTCGACGACCATCGACGTGCCGGTGATGAACGAGGACTGCGGGGCGCACAGGTACGCCACGGCCTCGGCGATCTCCGCCGGTTCGATCAGCCGCTTCACCGCGCTGTCGCGCAGCATCACGTCCCTGAGCACCTGCTCCTCGGGGATGCCGTGCGCGGCCGCCTGGTCGGCGAGCTGCTTCTCGACGAGGGGCGTGCGGACGTATCCGGGGTTCACACAGTTCGACGTCACGCCGTACTGGGCGCCTTCGAGCGCCGCCGTCTTGGACAGCCCTTCGAGCCCGTGCTTTGCTGCGACATAGGCGGACTTGTACGGCGAGGCGCGCAGCCCGTGCACCGACGAGATGTTGACGACGCGCCCCCAGCCCTGCGCGTACATGTGCGGCAGCGCGCCCCGCAGCAGGCGGAACGGCGCTTCGAGCATCACCGTGAGGACGGTGTGGAAGACCTCGGGCGGGAACTCCTCGATGGGGCGCACCAGTTGGAGCCCGGCGTTGTTGACGAGGATGTCGCTGCCCGCGGCGGCCCGCTCGGCGGCGTCGAGGTCGGTGAGGTCAAGGGCGTACGCCTCGATGCCGCCCGCGCCGTCGCCCCGCTCCTGGGCGAGCGCGGCGAGCGTGCCGAGCCCGTCGGCGTCCCGGTCCACGGCCCGGACCCGCGCCCCGGCGGCGGCCAGGCGCAGGGCGCAGGCGCGGCCGATGCCGGAGGCCGCGCCGGTGACGAGCGCGGTGCGCCCGCTGAGGTCGACGGCGACCGTACGGCCGGCCGGCTCCTCGGCGACGCGGGCGGGGGCCGGGGCGGACCGGTCGGCAGCGTAGGCGCCGCCGACCGGTCCGTCGGACGGGGTGCGGGTCACGGGTGAGGCGCTCATGCAGGCACCCTAGGCAGCACATCTGACCGCCCTCATATGGTCAGAACCCATACTTCAGGGCTGAGAGCTGGGGTCGAACCACGTGGGTTCATCGACCATGGCGGCTCGCGACCCCCGCGAGGAGGCGGCTCCGCTGTTCCTCCGTGGCCGCGAGTTCGGCCCCCACGAGGGCGAGTGCGGTGGCGCCGTCGAGGACGGCGCGGTCGGCTCCGGGGGTCTTGCCGTGGGCGGTGAACTCGGGGGTGTGCTGCAGGGCGCCGTCGGTCTCGTAGCCGATGGTCGGGTGGATGGTGGGCACGAGGCGCGAGACGTTGCCCATGTCCGTCGAGGCCAGCGTCTCGCCGTGGCGTGCCGCCACCGTGCGGCCGAGCGCCTCGGCGGCACGGACGTACGCCCCCGTCATGTACGGGTCCTGCCGCAGCTCGGCGAAGTCCCGCCCGTGGACGCGCAGTTCGAGCTCGGCTCCGGTGGCGAGGGCGCCCGCCTCGAAGCAGGCCCGGACCCGGTCGCGTACGGCGGAGAGCGCCTCCAGGGAAGGTGCCCGGACCTCGTAGCGCGCGGTGGTCCGCGCGGGGATGACGTTCACGGCCTGGCCGCCCTCCGTGACGATGCCGTGGACCAGCGCGCCGGGCGGGAGTTGCTGGCGGAGCAGGCCGATCGCGGTATGGGCGAGGGCCATCGCGTCGAGGGCGTTGACGCCTTCCCAGGGGGCGACGGCCGCGTGCGAGGGGGTGCCGGTGTACGCGATGTCCCAGGCGCCGATGGCCAGGGAGGACGCGCCGACGCTGTCGTACGGGGCGGCGTGCACCATCATCGCGGCGGCGACGTCGTCGAAGACCCCTTCGTCCAGGAGCAGCACCTTGCCCCCGATGTCCTCCTCGGCGGGCGTGCCGACCAGCTTGACGGTCAGGCCGAGCCGGTCCGCCACCGCGGCCAGACCGAGGGCCGCGCCGACCGCCGCCGCACCGTTGACGTTGTGGCCGCAGGCATGGCCGATGCCGGGCAGCGCGTCGTACTCGGCACAGAAGGCGACGACCAGGTCTCCGGTGCCGTACGTGGCGACGAGGGCGGTGGGCAGTTCGCCCACGCCGCGGGTCACCGCGAAGCCTGCGTCCGCCATCAGGTCGGCGATCTTCGCCGCCGAGCGGTGCTCCTGGAGTGCGGTCTCGGGCTCGTCGTGGAGGCTGTGGCTGAGTCCGACCAGCAGGTCGGCGTAGGTGCGTACGGCTGACTCCACGGCCCCCGACACCTCGTCGGCAGCGGTATGGATGTCGCGTATGTCGTGGGTGTGCGTCGTCATGCCAGTCCTCCGGTCTCCACCGCCTGCTCGGACGGTCGTACGGCGGGGGCGTCCGCCCCCTGGGGTGTGCGGTAGCGCAGGGCGAGGGCCGAGCCGAGGACGGCGACGGCCGCGCAGGCGCCCCAGCCCCACAGGAAGCCGGACTCCCCGATGTGTCCGCCGCCGGGCGCGGGGTGCGCGGCGAAGCACGCGCCGATCACGGCGGCGCCGATGGCCGCGCCGAGCGACAGGGCCAGCTCGTTGAGGCCGACCGCGAGCGCGGTCTCGTGCTCCGGGACGACCTCGGCGGAGAGCGTGCGCGTGATCGACTCGAACAGGCCCGTGGCGAATCCGACGACGAGTGCGGCGGCCAGGTACTGGCCGAGGGTGTCGTGGAACAGCGCCATCCCCACGAAGCCAAGGGCGATCAGGCCACCGCCGACGGCAAGCACCGCGCGGTCGCCCACGCTGCGGGCGATGCGGGGCGTGAGCGTCGAACCGGCGAAGCCGGCGATCACCATGGCGAGCGAGACGGTGGCGATCGTCTGCGGGCCGAGGTCCATGCCGTAGCCCGCGTCCGCCGGGGATGCGCCCAGGAACAGGGCGTTGGCGCCGAGGAAGCCGATCGTGCCGAACGCGGCGCAGAAGGTGTAGCCGCTGACCACCGCGAGCCGCGGGTTGGCCAGCATCCGCACGCTGACCAGCGGATGCTCCGACCGCCGCTCGACCACCACCCAGGCCGCGAGCAGTACGACGGCCACCGCGGCGAGGCCGAGGGTCGACGGCGCGGCCCACCCCCAGGAGCTGCCCTGCGCGAGGACCAGGACGAGCGCGATGAGCCCGCCGGTCAGCAGCGTGGCCGCGCCGTAGTGGAAGCGCCCGCCGCGCGGTACGTCACTGTCCGGCAGCACCGCTCCGGCGAGCAGGGCGAGCGCCGCCACGGGCACGGCCGCCCACAGTCCCGCCGCCGCGTGCCGCTCGCTGAGCGCGCCCGCGACCAGGCCGCCCACGCCGATGGAGATGAGGAGGACGCCGACGAGCAGGGAGATCCCGGTGCGGTTCCGTTCGGGCGCCCGGGACCTGAGGATCCCGACGAGCAGCGGGAAGAAGCCGACGAGGGCGCCCTGCAGCACCACACCGACGGCGAGCGTGATGGCCGTCGGCCACACGGCCATCAGGAGCGAGCCGCCCGCGACCATCGCGAGGGCGATACGCAGGAGCCTGCGGTGGCCGTAGAGGTCGCCGAGGCGTGAGATCAGCGGCGTCATCACGGCGAACGCCAGCTGGGAGAGCAGATAGATGTTGTTCTGGCCTACGCCGCCGATGTGCAGCTGCTCCCCGAGTTCAGGGAGCAGGGGCGTGAGATAGCCCTGCACGATGCCGCTGAACAGCACGACGACGGCCATGGCCGGAAGCATGCGGAATTCCGATGCGCGCCTGGACAATGCCTCACCCCTTGTGGTGGCCGGAACCGGAAGTGGTGGCTACTGTGCGGGTCGAGGCGCGAGTGCCCTCGCAGATCGAAGGATTCGTGCGTACGCGGTTGGTGCGGTGCGAGAAACGGTCACCGCAGGGCCATCGCAGGGCCACCGCAGGGCCACCGCGGGGCCACCGCAGGGCCACCGCAGGGCCACCGCAGGGCCACCGCAGGGCCACCGCAGGGCCACCGCAGGGCCACCGCAGGGCCACCGCAGGGTCACCGCGGCGAGGAACGGCGGACAAGGGAGTGAAGGTGGGGGAAACGGCAGCGGTCGCCGTCAGCGAGCTCGACCTCGCCCTCGTGAACGCCCTGCAACTGCGCCCGCGCGCCTCCTGGTCCGAGCTGGCGCCGCTGCTCGGCGTCACCGCGAGCACCCTGGCCCGCCGCTGGGAACGGCTCTGCGACACCGGGCTCGCCTGGGTGTACGCGGTGCCGGGCCGCGAGTTCACCCGCAGCCGGTGCACCGCGTTCGTCCTGCTGCGCTGCGAGCCGGGCGCCCGCTCCGGGCTGATCGAGCGGCTCAGCGCGTACACGGAGGCCGCCACGATCGAGGTGACGGCGCCCGGCACCGCCGATCTCTTCCTCGACGTGCTCGCCCCCGACCTGGCCTCGCTCGGCCGGTTCGTCACGGAGACGCTTGACCGGCTGCCCGGCATCACGTCGATCGCCTGCCTCTTCGCGACCTCGCTGTACGTCGAGGGAAGCCGCTGGCGGTTGCGTTCGCTCGACCCCGCCCAGCTCTCGGCGCTCGGCAACTCCTCGTCCACGGCGGCCGATCAGGTCCGCACGCTCGACCTGGACACCGTGGACCGCGCCCTCCTCGACCCCCTCGTCCGCGACGGCCGGCTCAGCCTGGCCGAGCTCGCCGAGCGCACCGACACCAGCCCCGCCACGGTCCGCCGCAGGCTGCGGCGCCTGACCGACGCGGGCGTGCTGGCCTTCCGCTGCGATGTGGCCGCCCCGCTGGCCGGCCATCCCGTGCCGGTGACGCTCCTCGCGCAGACCCCGGCGCGCGACATGGGCGCCGTCCACCGCACGCTCGCGGCCCTGCCCGAGTGCCGGCTCGTCGCGGGCGTCACGGGACCGGCCAATGTCCTCGCCACCCTCTGGGTCCACGACATGGCCGACATCCAGCGCCGCGAGACGGCCCTCTGCGCCCGCCTGCCCACGCTGACGATCGCGGACCGCATCGTCGGCCTGCACACGGTCAAGCGCATGGGCCACCTCCTGGACACCGAGGGCCTGCGGACCGGGGTACAGCCCATCTCACCCTGGTGAACCGGCCCTGCCGGGCGATAAGTTGCCCGCCATGCCTGGACCCGGATCGGCCGACTGGCCCCCTGCCCCCGTACGAACCGAACGGCTCGTGCTCCGTGAGTCGGAGGCTCGCGACCGGGCGGCGTTCATCGAGCTGTTCGCCTCGTCAGAGGTGCACGCCCACCTCGGTGGTCCCCGGCCGCGGGCTGAGCTCGAACGGGTCGTCCCTCCCGTGCCCGGGCGGCGGCCCGGGCTCTTCGTCGTCGATCTCGACGGGGTGATGATCGGCACGGTCACGCTCGACCGGCGCGCCCCGGAGCGTCCGGGTCATGTCCGTCCTGACGCCGGGGAAGCCGAGCTCGGCTTCCTGCTCCTGCCTCAGGCGTGGGGATACGGGTACGCCGCCGAGGCATGCAGCCGTACTGGACTGGTGCGCCGAGGCGCTTCCCGGCGAGCCCGTCGTGCTGTGCACCCGGACCGCCAACGACCGCGCGATGCGGCTCGCGGTGAGGCTGGGGTTCACCGAGGTGGCGCGGTTCGAGGAGTACGGCGCGGAGCAGTGGCTCGGCGTGCGGCCCTGATGGCCCGTCAGGCCTGGGCACGGGAAGACCCGGGCACGGCAGATCCGGGCACGGGAAGCCTGGGCACGGGAGATCCGGGCACGGGAGACCGGGAGGCGGGCTTCGAGCCGTGCGGCTCGAAGCCCGCCTCTCGGTCGACGACGCGGACGGCCTTCAGGAAGGCGCCCGGGACGAGGTGAGGTCAGTGGATCTCAAGGAGCAGGTCTCCGCCTTCCACCTGCTGAATGGAGCCGATCGCCAGGCGGCCGACCTTGCCGCCGCGTTGGGCGGTGATCGTGGCCTCCATCTTCATGGCCTCGATCGTGGCGACGGTCTGTCCGGCCTCGACGGAGGCCCCCTCTTCGACCTGCAGGGTGACGACACCGGCGAAGGGGGCGGCGACATGACCGTCGTTGCCGCGTTCGGCCTTCTCGGCGACCTTCACGTCGGTCGCGATGGAGGTGTCGCGCACGGCGACGGGCCTGAGCTGGCCGTTGAGAGTGGCGAGGACGGTGCGGAAGCCGCGCTCGTCGGCCTCCGAGATGGCCTCCAGCTCGATCAGGAGGTTCACGCCCTGCTCCAGCGTGACGGTGTGCTCGGTTTCGGGTTCGAGGCCGTAGAAGAAGTCCTTGGTGGACAGCACCGAGGTGTCGCCGTACGTCTCGCGGTGGGCGTCGAACGCCTTGGTCGGGCCCGGGAAGAGGAGCCGGTTCAGGGTGGCGCGGCGGGCTTCGCTCAGGCCCTTCTTGTCCTCGTCGGAGAGGTGCGCAGCCTCGGCCTTCTCGGGGCGGCCTTCGAGGGCGCGGGTGCGGAAGGGCTCGGGCCAGCCGCCGGGCGGGTCGCCGAGTTCGCCGCGCAGGAAGCCGATCACCGAGTCCGGCAGGTCGAACTTGGCCGGGTCGGTCTCGAAGTCACGCGCTTCGACCCCGGCCCCGACCAGGTGCAGGGCGAGGTCGCCGACGACCTTGGAGGACGGGGTGACCTTGACGAGGCGGCCGAGCATCGCGTCGGCCGCGGCGTAGCAGTCCTCGATCAGCTCGAAGCGGTCGCCGAGGCCGAGCGCGATCGCCTGCTGGCGCAGGTTGGACAGCTGTCCGCCGGGGATCTCGTGGTGGTAGACGCGTCCGGTGGGCGAGGCCAGGCCGGACTCGAAGGGCGCGTAGACCTTGCGTACCGCCTCCCAGTACGGCTCCAGGTCGCCGACTGCCTGCAGGGACAGGCCTGTTGCGCGGTCCGTGTGGTCGGTGGCGGCGACCAGGGCGGACAGGGACGGCTGGCTGGTGGTGCCCGCCATGGACGCCACGGCCGCGTCGACGGCGTCGACCCCGGCGTCGACCGCCGCGATCAGCGTGGCCAGCTGGCCGCCCGCCGTGTCGTGGGTGTGCAGGTGAACGGGCAGGTCGAACCGCTCGCGCAGCGCGGTGACCAGCTTTCTGGCCGCCGGGGGACGCAACAGCCCGGCCATGTCCTTGATGGCCAGGACGTGCGCCCCGGCCTCCACGATCTCCTCGGCGAGACGCAGGTAGTAGTCGAGGGTGTAGAGCTGCTCGCCGGGGTCGCTGAGGTCGCCGGTGTAGCAGAGGGCGACCTCGGCGACCGCGGTGCCCGTCGCGCGTACGGCGTCGATGGCCGGGCGCATCTGCGAGACGTCGTTGAGCGCGTCGAAGATGCGGAAGATGTCCATGCCGGTGGCGGCGGCCTCGGCGACGAACGCGTCGGTGACCTCGGTCGGGTACGGGGTGTAGCCGACGGTGTTGCGGCCGCGCAGCAGCATCTGGGTGCAGAGGTTCGGCGCGGCTTCACGCAGCAGCGCGAGCCGCTCCCACGGGTCCTCCGCGAGGAACCGCAGCGCCACGTCGTAGGTGGCGCCGCCCCAGCACTCCAGGCTCAGCAGCTCCGGTGCCGTACGGGCCACGTGCGGGGCGACGGCGAGCAGGTCGCGGGTGCGTACGCGGGTGGCGAGGAGGGACTGGTGGGCGTCGCGGAACGTGGTGTCGGTGACGGCGACCGAGCGTCGCCGCCGCAGATCCGCGGCGAACGCCTCGGGACCGAGCTCGGCCAGACGCTGCCGCGAACCGGACGGCGGCTCGGTGGTGAGGTCCGTGACGGGAAGCTTGTCGGCGGGCTCGACCACGACGGGCCGCAGTCCGTGCGGCTTGTTCACGGTGGTCTCGGCGAGGTGGTGCAGGATGCGGCTGCCCCGGTCGGCCGAGGGGCGGGCCCGCAGCAGCTGGGGGCGTTCGTCGATGAAGCTGGTGGTGACGTGCCCGGCCTGGAAGTCGGGGTCGTCGAGGACGGCGGCCAGGAACGGCAGGTTGGTCGACACCCCGCGGATACGGAACTCGGCGATGGCACGGCGGGCCCGGCGGGCGGCGTTGCCGAAGTTGTGCCCGTGGCAGGTCAGCTTGACCAGCATCGAGTCGAAGTGTGCGCTGACCTGGGCGCCGGTGTGCACGGTGCCGCCGTCGAGCCGGACGCCGGGGCCGCCCGGTGAGCGGTACGCGGAGATGGTCCCGGTGTCGGGCCTAAAGCCGTTGGCGGGATCCTCGGTGGTGATACGGCACTGCAGGGCCGCGCCGTTGAGGACGATGTCGTCCTGGGTGAGCCGGAGTTCGGGCAGGGTGGCTCCGGCGGCGATCCGCAGCTGCGCGATCACCAGGTCCCGGCCGGTGACCTGCTCGGTCACCGTGTGCTCCACCTGGATCCGCGGGTTCATCTCGATGAAGACGTGGTTGCCGCGCTCGTCGACCAGGAACTCGACGGTGCCCGCGTTGACGTACCCGATGTGCCGGGCGAAGGCGACGGCGTCGGCGCAGATCCGCTCGCGCAGCTGCGGGTCGAGGTTCGGGGCGGGCGCGATCTCGACGACCTTCTGGTGCCGGCGCTGTACCGAGCAGTCCCGTTCGTAGAGGTGGACGACGTTGCCGTCCGCGTCGGCGAGGATCTGCACCTCGATGTGGCGCGGGTTCACCACGGCCTGTTCGAGGAAGACGGTGCCGTCGCCGAAGGCGGACTCCGCCTCCCGGCTGGCCGCGACGATCGACTCGCGCAGCTCGTCGGGCCGGGCCACGCGCCGCATGCCGCGGCCACCACCGCCCGCGACGGCCTTGACGAACAGCGGGAAGTTCATGTCGTCGGCCGCGGCGAGCAGCGACTCCACGTCCGTGGTCGGCTCGGACGACGCCAGGACCGGCACCCCGGCCTCGCGGGCCGCGGCGACCGCGCGGGACTTGTTGCCCGTCAGGTGCAGGACGTCCGCGGGCGGGCCGACGAAGGTGATGCCCGCCTCCGCACACGCGGCTGCCAGGTGCGGGTTCTCGGAGAGGAAGCCGTAACCGGGATAGACGGCGTCCGCGCCCGCCTTGCGCGCGGCCTTGATCACCTCGTCGACCGACAGGTACGCCCGCACGGGATGGCCGCGCTCCCCCACGAGATACGACTCGTCGGCCTTCGCCCGGTGCAGTGAGTTGCGGTCCTCGTGCGGGAACACCGCCACCGTCGAGATCCCCAGCTCGAACGCTGCCCGGAACGCCCGGATCGCGATCTCTCCACGGTTGGCCACGAGCACTTTTGTGAACATGCGAATCCTCAACGTCAGGGGAAAGCAAAGTGGTTGGGAAGTGCAGGAGCTTGCGTACCCGCCACCCGCCGCAGACAGCCCTGTCTGCACACGTGAGCATGGTCACCGGACGCGATCCGCCCCGGTGAGGACAATCGTGGCCCCCGAGGCCTGCCACGGGCGACCGGAGTCGGGGAACACCCCTCCGCGGAGGCGGGAAGCGGCTCATCGCGACGGGCGATGCCGCCCCGCGTCTCACTTCCCGGACCCGGCCCGCGTCATTCCGGGCCGTTCCCCTCCATGCGGCAGTGCGCAATGACAGCCGCAACCAGCTGCTTCCCGAATTCCTCGTCCAACGGCGGGCCGCTCAGGAAGAGCCGGTAGTAAATGGGCACCAGCAGCAGGTCGGTGACCATCTCGGGGTCGAGGTCCGGGCGCATCTCACCCCTGGCAATTCCCCGCTCCACAAGGCTGCGCACGTCCGCCCGTCGGCGGTTGACCACGCGCTCCCGGTAGGCCTTCGCCAGTTCGGGGTCGGCCGCGACCTCCGAGACCAGTCCCTGCATGACGCGGCCCCTCAGAGTGGAGCGCAGGAGTTCCAGGGTCGGCCAGGAGCGCGCGGGCTCGGCGCAGCCGCAGATCGCGCTGGTAGTCGCTGGGTGCAAAGCCGTACGCCGCGCGGAAGCCCCGGTACAACGAGAAGCGGCTGCATCCGGCGACCCGGGCCAGTTCGTCGGCGCCGACGTTGTCGGCGAACCACTGCCGCAGCAGGCTTCGGGCCCGCGCCATCGCGGCCAGGTCCACCCGTCCCCGCAGGTCCGGCAGCCGCGCCGGCCTCGTCGCGGCATCGCGGGACAGCGCCAGCAGCCCGGCGGTGCGGCCGTCGTGCGGCTCGTCCGGGTTGAACGTCATGACGAGCCCGGCCGCGCTGACGTGTCTTTCCCCCCTGCACACGAACGACTGCGCGCCGTCGTCGGTGACTCCAAAGGAGTACGTGTCGTGGGCATGCATCGGATAGGCCTAGTACTCAAAGCGGGCACGCATGGCCTCCAGCGCAAGCCCGGGAACCCGCCAGTAGGCGGCGCGTTCTCCGGAAGACGTCATGTCCCCATTGTTCCGCACGAGCGTTCAAGCCCCGGGCCTGCTCCAGGCGCACGCTGGACAGAGCGCCTCAACCAGCGAAGGAACCACAGGAATGACCGAGAACTTCTCAGCGGCACCGATGGACCTCCACGGGACGGAGCGGGTCCGCCTGGCCGTCTACAACGGATTCGCGCGCACCGGAAAGGCTCCGAGCGTGCCGGAACTCGCCGCACTCACCGGACTCGCCCCCGGCCAGGTACGTCAGGAACTGCGCACCCTTCACGAGAGCCACGATGTGGTCCTGAACCCGCAGGACGACGACCACGTCGTGATGGCCCACCCCTTCGCCTCCGTGCCGCTCGGCTTCTCCGTCATGGGGGCACACACCCTGTGGTGGGGCGGCTGCGCCTGGGACTCGTTCGCCCTGCCCCACCTGCTCAAGGACGAGCCCGACGTCCTGGTCGCCACCCGCTGCCCGGCCTGCGACACCCCGCACGCCTGGGTCGTCGGCCGAGACGCACCCCCGAAGGGCGACCAGGTCGCCCATTTCCTCACCCCCATGCACCGGGCCTGGGACGACGTCGTGCACACCTGCGCCAACCAGCGCCTGTTCTGCTCCACCGACTGCGTCGACACCTGGCTGCAGGAGACGGGCCAGGAGCGGGGCTACGTCATGGATCTCGGCACCCTGTGGCGCTTCGCCAGCGACTGGTACACCGGACGCCTGGACCCGGGCTACACCCGCCGCGACCCCGCCGCCGCCGGCGCCTACTTCACCCAGGTCGGCCTGCACGGCTCCTTCTGGGGGCTGCCTGGCTCTGTGCGTGACGACGTCCCATGAACAGACCGGACCGCGGAACACGCGAGGGGGGGACGGCGCCCGGCTCGTCGACCCGTCACGGACCGCTGTGGGGGGCCACGCCGTCGGCGGCGCAGCCACCGCCGCGCGTTCCTCCACCTGCGTCTGAGCCCTGCCCAGCAAACGGGCGATATCGACAACCGTACGGAGCAGCGCGCCGACAGGCGCATACTGGGGGCAATGACTAAGCCCGCTGCACCGAAGCGTCATCTGCCCACCAGTCCCTTCAAGGTCCCCGATACACCGGCTCCCAAGCACTTCGCCGTAGGCGATCAGGTCACGCACGACACGTACGGCCTCGGCCGGGTCATCGGCATCGAGGAAGGGCTCGCGGTGCTCGTCGATTTCGGCTCGACGCAGCAGCGCATCCCGAGCCCGTACAGCAAGATGACCGCGCTGGAGGGACGGTGAAACCGAGGCAGCCCGTCGGTAGCTGAGCCCGTGCTGAACTCGGGGCCGCACCCGACGAGTTCGGCTTGGCCCACGGCCCTCCGAGGCAGGGGCTGCAGGAGGCGAAATCGCCAGTTTGTAGACTGCGGACATGCGCATTCCTGCTGCCCAACCGCCTGAATCCCACGCGGCGAACGCCCAGCACCAGGAGGTGTGGATCGACGCCACGGCCGGTGCAGCGGGCGACATGCTGCTCGGCGCGCTGATCGATGCGGGTGCCGGGCCGGCGGTCGTGCAGGCGGCGGTCGACGCCGTGATCCCTGGGACCGTCCGGCTGTCGCAGACGACCGTTCGGCGCGCCGGACTGCGCGCCACGAAGGTGGCGGTGGAGCCGCTGGCCGAAGACCATCCGCACCGCACCTGGCAGACCATCAGGGACCTGATCACACAGGCCGGTCTCCCCGGTCCGGTACGGGACCGGGCGCTGGTGGTGTTCGGCCGGCTGGCCGGGGCGGAGGCCCGCGTACACGGGGTGGGGGTCGACGAGGTGCACTTCCACGAGGTCGGTGCATGGGACTCGATCGCCGATGTCGTGGGGGTATGTGCCGCCCTGCACGACCTCGGTGTCACCAGGATCACCGCGAGCCCCGTCGCGCTGGGCTCCGGCCGGGTGCGCGCGGCCCACGGCGACATCCCGGTGCCGGTGCCCGCCGTACTGGAACTGTCCGCGGGCTGGCAGGTGTTGAGCGGCGGCGAGGGCGAACTGGCCACACCGACCGGCATGGCCCTGGTGACCGCGCTGGCCGAGCAGTGCGGAACCCTCCCCGCGCTGACTGTGCAGCGGACCGGTATGGGCGCGGGCACGAAGGACACACCGGGCCGTGCCAATGTCGTACGGGCCGTGCTCGGCACGCCGATGCCGGCGGCCCCGGACAGCAGCCGGGATGCCACCGATGTGGTCCTGGAAGCCAATGTCGACGACATGGATCCGCGGTTGTGGCCCGGCGTCCTTACGGCCCTGCTCACGGACGGGGCATCGGATGCCTGGCTGGTGCCGATCCTGATGAAGAAGGGCCGGCCGGCGCACACCTTGCGCGTGCTGGTACCGGTGGCGCGGGTCGCCGCGGTGCGTGAGCGGATGTTCCGCGAGACGAGCACGATCGGGGTACGTGACTGGGCCGTGCACAAGACCGCCCTGGAGCGTACGTGGGTGCCGGCCGCTGTGCTGGACGGGCAGACCGTGCCGGTCAAGGTCGCCCACCGCGGCGGGACGATCGTCCGGGCCACGCCGGAGTTCGAGGACGTGGTCGCGCTGGCCACGACGCAGGGGCTTCCGGTCGTCACCGTACTGGACGCCGCCAACGCGGCTGCGGTGGCGCAGGGGCTGGTCCCGGGTGCGGAGCTGCCGTCGGACGGAGCGTGACGCGACACCGGAGGACAACCTCCGGCGCCCCCGGTCAACCGTCGGACGGAGCGTGACGCGACACCGAACGACAGCTCGGGCCGCCCCCGGTCAGCCGTCGGACGGAGCGGCGATCTGGGCGGCCAAGTGCCCTCCCCCGTAACCGTTGTCGATGTTGACGACCGCCACGCCCGGTGAGCAGGCGTTGAGCATGGACAGCAGCGGTGCCACCCCGCCGAACGCAGCGCCGTAGCCGACGGAAGTCGGTACCGCGACGACGGGAGCGGCGACCAGCCCGGCCACCACGCTGGGCAGGGCACCGTCCATCCCCGCGACGACGACCACCGCCCGCGCCGCGCGCAGGACGTCGAGCTTCCCCAGGACGCGGTGCAGACCCGCCACTCCGACATCGACGATCAGCTCGGTGGCGCGGCCGAGGTAGCGAGCGGTCAGCAACGCCTCACGCGCCACAGGGATGTCGGACGTTCCGGCACAGGCGATGACCACCTTGCCGCCGGTGGGACTGGGTGCCGTGGGCGGCCAGGCGAGCAGCCGGGCTTCGGTGTCGTAGTGGGCGTCGGGCAGTTCGGCGAGGACGGCCTTGGCGTGTTCCTCATCGGCACGGGTGAAGAGGGTGACCGGTCCCGAGCCTCGCTCCCGTACAGCGGCGGCGATGGCCGCGACCTGGGGCGGCGTCTTCCCTTCGCAGTAGATCGCTTCCGGGTAGCCGCGACGGCCGGCCCGGCCGTGGTCGAGGTCGGCGATGGCGGCCAGGTCCGGAGGGGGCTGCCGGATGTCGGAGGGACGGTGCGGTACGGCCTCGTCGCGAGTGGTCTCAGACACGGTCCGTGCCTCCCTTCACGCCCACCAGCGGAAGGGTGAACGCACCGGACTGGATGCCGGCCAGATCCACCGCGACCATACGGAAACCCGCGGCCTTCACCGCGTCCAGAACGGCACCGCGGAGGTCGGGCGAGGCGGCGCGAGCGATGTCGTGAGCGGGCAGTTCGAGGCGGGCGATGTCGCCGTGATGGCGGACCCGGGAGTCGGTGAAGCCAAGTGCCCGCAGGGCCTTTTCGGCCTGCTCGATCTGGCCGAGCTTGGCGGGCGTGACCTCCTCGAAGTGCGGGATGCGGGATGCCAGGCAGGGCGCGGCGGGCTTGTCGGCGCTGGGCAGTCCGAGGGCGCGGGCAAGACGGCGGACGGCCGCCTTGTCGAGACCGGCGTCGGCGAGCGGCCGCAGCACCCGGTGGTCGGTCGCGGCACGACTGCCGGGCCGGTCAGGACGTCGGGCGTCGTCGGCGTTCTCGCCGTATGCGACCGCGGCCAAGCCGTGGGCGGCGACGACCTCGTCGGAGATCCGGGTGAACAGCTCGTCCTTGCAGTGGAAGCAGCGGTCCGGGCCGTTGGCACGGTAGGCCGCCGACTCCCCTTCGTACGTGTGGACTTCGACGACCCGAGCGCCTACGTAGGCAGCCACGTCATGTGCTGCCATGCGCTCGTCGGCGGCGAGGCTGGGTGAGACGCCCAGGACCGCGACGACCTGACCGGCGCCGAGTGCACGTACGGCGAGAGCGAGCAGCAGGGAGGAGTCCACGCCGCCGGAGAAGGCTACGCCGAGTGGCGCGGCGCCATGCAGCAGTTCGGTGACAGCGGCCGCCGCCGCCGCGTCGGCACCGTCGAGGCGGTGCGCATCGTGGGTTGTCATCCTTGCCTCCATCAACATCAGGGTCAGCGGCGGCGCCACCGCTTCAAGGTCGCGCCGTCGTGGCGGTGGCGCCTCCGCCGGGGTGGCGCCTCCGCCGACTTCACTACGCCGTACTGGACATGGGTGCGACGGCGGGCGCCGCGTCCCTGGACTCCTTCTCCCGGCGCTCGGCCATCTCTCGGACGATCTCCTGGAACCTGCTGTCGGTCAGCGGGTATCGCCACATGATCGCGATGGCGATCAGTGCCGTGATCGCGGGCACCGCGCCGGCAGCGAAGCGGATGCCCGTGAGGGCTCCGTCGGTCAGGTGCGCTGCGCCGGCCTCGTACCCGCCGATCGCGAGGGCGTACGAGGCGACGGCCGCACCGATGGCCTGGGAGATCTTGCGGGTGAAGGAGAACACCGCGTATGTGGCGCCCTCCGTCCGAACCCCGCTCTTCCATTCGCCGTACTCCACGGTGTCCGCCTCGAGCGCCCAGAGCAGGGCGGACACGATGGCCAAGCCCGTGCTGTGCAGAGTCCAGGCGACGATCGGCAGCGCCACCGGGGTGGCGGGCAGCAGAAACGTACCGACGCCGCCGACGACCGTGAGTCCACCCGCCGCGATGTAGGCGTTCCGCTTGCCGAACGACTTGACGATGCGCGGCATCAGCGGTGCGATCGCGAAGTTCATCACGGCGCTGACGAGGAAGAGCACGATGTAGAGCCTCGGGTCGCCGAGCACATCGCGGGCGTAGAAGGCGCCCGCGGCCTGTAGGGCGAACAGGCCGCTCAGGACGACGACGGTGTTGGCGCACAGGACGTACAGGGGCCGGTTGCCCTTGAGCGCGGCCACGGTCTGGCGGAAGGAGACCTGGACGACGCTGCGCTCGACGCGCTCCCTGGCCGTGAGGAAGGTGCACAGATAAAGCAGCGCGCCGGCGCCCACGAAGATCCAGGTGATGTTCGTGAACAAGCTCTGCAGGCCACTGCCGCTGCTCTTGAGGGCGGGGGAGATCGCGATGACCAGGACGATGATGACCGCCTGGGCGCCGACACCGCGGATGGCGGCGAGCTTCGCGCGTTCGGACGGCTCCTGGGTCATCGCGGTGGCGAGTGAACCGTAGGGGATGTTCACCAGGCTGTAGGCGAGGCCGAGCAGGGCGTAAGTGACGTATGCGTAGACCAGCTGGGCGCCCTGGGACATGTCCGGGACGTTGAAGACCGCGACGTTCAGCAGGAGCAGCGGCACCGCGCCGAACAGGATGAAGGGCCGGAACTTGCCCCAGCGGGAGCTCATCCGGTCCACCATGCGTCCGGCGAAGATATCGGCGAAGGCGTCCCATACGCGTACGAGGAGAATCAAGGTGCCGACGGCTGCGGCCGAAAGCCCTACGACATCGGTGTAGTACAGCAGGAGAAACATGCCGGAGAGGCTGAAGGCGAGATTGTTCGCAGCGTCACCGGCTCCGTAGCCGAGGACGGTGGAGGCGCGGAGCTTCATACTGTTGCTCCCTGAGTGGGCAGGCATCGTTGCCTGATGGGTAAGGGGCGGGGCTGAGCAGTGCCCTGGCGCCTGTCGGCGCTCGGACGCGCGGGGGGGGCGGCTTGGATCCGCGGTGCCGCGTGAGAAGAGCCCGCGCGGCAGCCGGTGGCGTCCGGTCGTTGCCGTTGAGTGGCTGGATGACCGGTGGTGTCACGGGGATGTAAGAGTCCATTAATGAGCCGGCCGTGAGCGTTGGCAAGCGGTTGCCGTTTGTTGCCCGGCGGGCCGTCCGCGCGGCTCGCACACGGCCGCCGTTCCCCTCTGAAGCGCCGACCCGGGCCACCCCGGGCGCCGCGCGCCCCAGCCCATGAACGCAGACGCCCTCCGCAGACGGGCCGACGGGCCGGTCTGCGGAGGGCGGAGCGGCGGGCGGCCACGCCTGGGAGGGAGCGGGTCAGGCGTCCTTGTTCCAGCGGCGGCGCAGGGTGAACGCGGTGCCCTTCGGGCGCCGCTCGCGGGTGAAGACACCCTTCTTGTTGCCGTCGACCCGGAAGATGCCGGGCGAGGTCGCGAAGTCGGCGAAGTTCCAGATCTGCTCACCGACGACGGCGTCGATGCGGTCGAAGACCCGGTGGTACATCGCCAGCAGGTTGTCCTGGTACTCCTCGCTCCAGGGCATGTCGACGACGGAGTGCAGGCCGGGGACGGTGTCCGCACCGTACTCGGTCATGATGATCGGCTTGCCCTGGCCCTCCACCCAGGCACGCAGCTCCGTTTCGAGGGCGGCCTCGGCGGCCGCCAGATCACCGGTGTTCACATACCAGCCGTAGTAGCGGTTGATCATGAGGACGTCGGCGAGGTCGCTGACCACGCACTTGCCGGCGGGGGCCAGCATGACGTTGACGAAGCCGATCGGGCGGGTGGGGTCCAGGCTGCGGGCCTCGGCGAACAGCGGCTCGAAGTACTTCCGGGACTCGGGAGTGTCCGACTCCGGCTCGTTGGCGATGGACCAGAGCACGACACTCGGGTGGTTCTTGTCGCGCGCGATCAGCTCGCGGATCGCCTGCAGGTGGGTGCGCTGCAGCGGCTCGCCCATGGTGTCGTCGGAGAAGGTCACGCCCTTGACGTCACCGAGAATGCCGCCCGCGACGCCCAGGTTGATGCCGACCGCGGCCGTCTCGTCGATGACGACGATGCCGTGCCGGTCCGCGTAGTCCAGGACCTCCTCGGCGTACGGGTAGTGCGAGGTGCGGAAGGAGTTGGCGCCCAGCCACTCCATCAGCTCGAAGTCGTGCACCATCAGCGCGTCGTCGTGCGCCTTGCCGCGGATCGCTGCGTCCTCGTGCTTGCCGAAGCCGGTGAAGTAGAAGGGCTCGCCGTTGATGAGGAAGCGGGTGCCGTCGACCTCGACGGTGCGGACGCCGACGCTCTGGTGGTAGCTGTCCACGACCGTGCCGTCGGCGGCGACGAGGGCGGCCTCCAGGTCGTAGAGGTAGCCGTCCCCCGGCGCCCAGCGGTGCACGTCCTCGACGCGCAGCGTGCCCTCGGCGCCCTCTCCCTCCGCGACGGTCGCGCCGTCCGCGTCGCGCAGCGTGACGCGGACCGCGTGGTCCGCCGCGCCCTCGCCGACCACGGTGTACCGCACCGTGCCCGCGGCGCCCTCCAGGCCGGTGACCACGGTGATGTCGCTGACGTGTGCGACGGGAGTGGAGTAGAGCCATACGGAGCGGTGCAGGCCGGCGTAGTTGAAGAAGTCGTGGAAGTACTTCTGCCTGCGGCCCTGCGGGGTCTCCTCGACCTTGCCGGGCGGCAGCGTCTCCCAGGTCAGCTCGTTGTTGACGACCACGGTGACGCGGGCTTCCGCGCCGGGTGTGACGTGGTCGGTGATGTCCGCCTCGAAGGGTGTGTAGCCGCCCTCGTGCCGTGCGGCCTCCATGTCGTTCACCCAGACCACGGCGCGGTGCGTGGCGGAGTCGAAGCGCAGGACGACGCGGTCGCCGGCCCAGCCCTTCGGGACCCGCACGGTGGTCTGGTACCAGGCGTCGCCGACGTGGTCGCGGACCGCGAGGTCGGGGACGATGTCGTTGTAGCTCGCCGGTACCGGCATCTCGCGCGATGCCGGGAGCGCATCCCGCCACCAGCCCGCCGACCGGCCTGTGCCCTCAGCGTCCAGCTGGAAGGCCCAGAGTCCGTTGAGGTTCTTGCGCTCTCGCGTTGCGGTGTCCTGGGGCCTCAGCATTCCGTGCTCCTGACTGTCATGCAGCATCGCCGCGGCGGTGTGTACCGGGTATAACGTTCAATTAATTGATCGCGAGCAGGAGACTGGCAAGCGGTTGCCATCTATTGCCCTGGAGCGGGGCACTCCCCATGGACACACTGGGCACCGCCCTGCGCACCATCCGCTCGCCGACACGACAGAACCTTGACCACCAGGAGCTTTTCGTGGCAGACAGACCGTCTCCGCAGGGGGGCGCCTCCCGCTCGCCGACCATCTACGACGTGGCGGCGGCCGCAGGCGTGGCGCCGTCGACGGTCTCCCGCGCATTCTCCCGCCCCGGCCGCGTGAACGCCGCCACGGCAGAGCGCATCCGGCAGGTCGCCGCGGAGTTGGGCTACCACGCGAACCCGCTGGCCCGCGCACTGCCGACCGGCCGCACGACGCTGATCGCCTGCGTGATCGCCGACATCGCCAATCCGGTCTTCGCGGAGATCGTCATCGGGGCGCAGAAGGCCGCACGCGAGGCCGGCTACCTGATCCTGCTGGTGGACGCCCAGGAGTCGGACCAGCTGGAGCGCGAGTCCTTGGAGCGCACCCTGCCTGCGGTGGAGGGGATCGTGCTGGCCAGTTCCCGTATGTCGGACTCGGCGATCCGCATGATCGCCAAACAGCGGCCACTGATCGTGCTGAACCGCGTGGTCAGCGATGTCACGAGCTTGGTCAACGACGACATGGACGGGATGCGCCAGGCTGCGGAACACCTGAGCGAGCTGGGCCACCGCACGATCACCTACGTGTCGGGGCCCGAGGCCTCCTGGGCGAGCGGGGTGCGCTGGCGCGCGCTGCGCGAGGCGGCGTCGGACCTGGGTGTACGGGTGAACCGCACCGTTGCGTACCCTCCGACGGTGGCGGGTGGGCTGCAGGCCGCCGGGGAGCTGGGCCGGCCGAAGTCCTCCGCGGTCATCGCGTACAACGACCAGATGGCCATCGGCCTGATGCGCGGGCTGCAGGCCTCCGGCGTTCAACTGCCGCGCGAACTCAGTGTGGTCGGGTTCGACAACATCAGCGGGTCCGGACTGGTCACGCCGGAGCTGACGACGATTGCCACGCCGGCCCGCATACAGGGCCACACCGCGGTCCGCACACTGCTGGCCGAGTTGGGCGACTCCCAGGCGCACCCCGGCAAGTCGGCGATCCTGCCGACCCGCCTGGTGGTACGGCAGTCGACGGCGCGCCGGGGGCGGAAGCCGTCGGCCACGCAGGCCTCCGAGACGCCCGCCCCTTGAGCTCGTGCGCGGGCGCTACGACTCCCCGTGGTCGTCCCTCAGCCGGTACAGGACCTCGCCGGCCTGAGGGACGACCATGGTGTCCGGATCGGCCTCGTACGCCGCGATGTCCACCGAGTCGGGGTCGAGGTGGTTGAGGTTCGCCCCTCGTACGACCTCCTCCGGAATGCCGGTGGCGAGCGTGACGGTGACGCGCAGACGCTCACCGGTCTCCTCGTCGTACGTACCGGCCCCCCGCAGGTGGGTGGAGTGTGCGAGCACGCCCCAGTGCAGGTCCTTGAAGCGGTCCCACTGCTTGGTGAAGTAGTCCCGGCAGTGGTATCCGATCTCGGCGATCTCCGGGTGCATCTCGGAGATGGTGGTCACGTGCGGGGCGTAGAGGATCACTTCGCCGCCGTCGGCCACCACCGGCTCCAGCTTGTAGAAGCCCTTGGCGGCCGTCCAGATGTCCTCGTACTTGTCCGGCATGATCGACAGCACTCGCTTGACGGGCGCTTCGAGATAGCGCACGTGCGTCTCGGCGGAGACGTCGGCGGCTGCGGCCCAGGCGGCCTCGGGTGTACCGAAGGACGCGGAGTGCAGCGCACCCGAGCCGGACTGCGCGACGACACAGAGCGCCAGGCGGCGGCCGGGGATGAGACCGGCCGCCTCGTTGATCAGGGCGCGTACGGGGGTGATGCCGCGGGTGCCGATGATGTCGGCGCTGGTGATGAGTGCGCCGAGCCAGTGCGAGAGGTCGATGATGTCGGCGCCCGCGACGCCGGGGAAGAAGTACTTGTTGCCACCGGAGAACCCGACCACTTCGTGCGGGAAGACCGGGCCGAGGACGAGGGTCGCGTCGTGGTCGACGACTGCACGGTTGAGGCGGACGTCGACGGCGTGGCGCAGCAGTCCGCCGGACAGCTCCCCGATCCGGTCGGCGGAGATGGTGCCGAGCGAGGCGAAGGTCTCCGGGTCCCACCACTCGTGGTTCAGGACGGTCATGCCCGGGTACCGAGCCGCCAGGTCGCCTTCCGGGTAACCGAGGTGTCTGGCCAGCTGGACCTCGCCCATCGCCGCGTGGGTGCCCAAAGCGATCAGCACCGTCAGTCGGCTCACCCGCCCGGCCAGCGCGCCGTGCACGGCGGAAAGCAGGAGCGGCAGCGGGCAGCTGCGCGTGGCATCGGGCACGACGACGCAGACACTCTGCCCGTCCAGGTCTGCGCCGGAGAGCTGCTCGGTGACGAACTCCGCCACCTGGGCATCGGTGAGGACCGTGTCCGGCCCGCCGATATGGGCGGCCTGCGAAGCCGCTGCGGCAGTCCTCGGGAGCTGTTCGGCCGTCACGATTGCACTGTCATCCATGGCCGCACGATGGCGCTCCGGCAGCAGCCGCGCAAGGCGCCGAGACAACTTATGGCAACCGATTGCCACAGCCCTTCCGGCGTGTCGACACTCCTGGGTATGCCGCGTTCCACATCCCCTTTGCAGCCGCACCCCGACCGTCTCCTTCCTGCCGACCCGGGCGTACGCGCCATTGCGCGGCGGCTGTACGACGCCGTGCGTGAGCTGCCGATCATCTCGCCGCACGGTCACGTCGACCCCCGGCTGCTGCTGACCGACGAGCCGTTCCGCGACCCGGCGAGCCTGCTCGTCACCCCGGACCACTACGTGACCCGGATGCTGCACGCGAGCGGCGTGCCGCTGGCCGAGCTGGGAGTGGGCCGCGGCCCGCTCCCCGAGCCGGAGGCCCGTCGGGCCTGGCGGCATCTGTGCTCCCACTGGGCTGCCTTCCGCGGTACTCCGGTCCGCTACTGGTTCGACGCCGAGCTGTCGGAGATCTTCGGCGTCACCGAGCGCCCCAGTGCCGACAACGCCGACCGCCTGTACGACCAGATCGCCGAGCGGCTCGCGCAGGAGAAGTTCCGGCCGCGCGCGCTCTTCCAGCGCTTCGGCATCGAGGTGCTGGCCACCACGGACGACCCGTGCGACGACCTGAGCGCGCACCGTGCCCTGGTCGACGACCCCGCCTGGAGCGCCCGCGTCATTCCGACCTTCCGGCCCGACCGCTACCTGGAGCCGGACCGGGCCGACTGGCGGGAGTCCGTAACCCGACTCGGCGAGGTCTCGGGCGTGGACACCGGCAGCTACGACGGCTACCTCAGCGCCCTTGCGGCCCGCCGCCGGTACTTCGTCGAGCACGGCGCCACCTCCGCCGACCACAGCCACCTGGATGTGCGCGCGGAGCCGCTGCCCGCCGACGAGGCCGCGCGGATCTACGCCGCCGCGCTGGGCGGCACCGCGACCGCTGCCGAGGCCACCGCTTTCCGGCGCAACATGCTGTTCGAGATGGCGCGGATGTCCACCGAGGACGGCCTGGTGATGACGCTGCACCCGGCGGTGCACCGCAACCATCACACGCCCACCTACGAGCGTTTCGGGGCGGACACCGGCCACGACATCCCCGTCCAGGTGGAGTTCACGCAGGCCCTGCAGCCGATGCTGAACGCCTTCGGTACTCATCCGGACTTCCAGCTGGTGCTGTTCACCCTGGACGAGACAGTGTTCTCCCGCGAGATCGCACCGCTGGCCGGCTTCTACCCGTCGGTGTACGCGGGTGCTCCCTGGTGGTTCCTGGACGCGCCGGACGCGATCCGCCGGTACCGCAGGGCCGTCACGGAGACCGCGGGGTTCTCGCGCGCCTCCGGCTTCATCGACGACACCCGGGCGTTCTGCTCCATCCCGGCCCGGCACGACATGTCCCGCCGGCTCGACAGTGGTGTGCTGGCAGAACTCGTCGCCGAGCACCGCCTGGACGAGGACGAGGCCTTGGAGACCGCCGTCGGCCTCGTCGCCGGAAATCCGCGAAAGGCCTTCAAGCTGTGAACGCCACCTCGCGCGTGGTCCGCCGTCTCTCCCGCGCCACACACGACGGCCGCCCCACGGCCCCGGTCCGGATTCTGCACCTGGGTCTGGGCAACTTCTTCCGCGCACATCAGGCCTGGTACACGGACCGCGCGCCGGATGCCGCGGAGTGGGGCATCGCGGCTTTCACCGGCCGGCGCCCCGCTGCCGCCGAACTGCTGGGCCCACAGGACGGGCTCTACGCCCTGATCACTCGTGGGCCGGACGGCGACCGCTTCGACGTTCCGGCAGCCTTGTCCGCCACGCACCCGGGCGACGACCACGCGGCATGGCTCGGTTACTGGCGGCAGGAGGCGCTCGCGGTGGTCACCCTGACCGTCACCGAAGCCGGTTACGCCCGTGACGCGGACGGCTTCCTGGCCATCGACCGCGATGACGTGCATGCCGACATCCACGCGCTGCGCGAGCACCCCGACGCCCCCGTCCGCACTGCCGTCGGCAAGCTGGTGGCCGGTCTTGAGGCACGCCGCGCCGCCGGCCTCGGCCCGGTCGCCCTGGTGCCCTGCGACAACCTGCCGGGCAACGGCGCGGTACTGGAGCGGCTCGTGCGCGAGATGGCGGAACGGACAGGCCGCCCAGAACCGGTCGAGGCCGCGGACAAGGGGGCCGCGTACGTCACCACCATGGTCGACCGCATCACCCCGGCCACGAGCGATGAGCATCGCGCCGCCGTGCTGGCGCGGACAGGCCTCGTGGACGCCTCCCCCGTGGTCACCGAACCGTTCAGCGAGTGGGTGATCAGCGGTACGTTCCCCGCCGGGCGCCCCCGCTGGGAGGACGCCGGGGCCACGTTCACCGACGATGTGACGCCGTACGAGGAACGCAAGCTGTGGCTGCTCAACGGCGCCCACTCGCTGCTGGCCTACGCGGGCACACTGCGCGGTCACGAGACGGTCGCCGAGGCCGTGGCCGACCCTGTCTGCCGCGAGTGGCTGGAGGAGTGGTGGAACTCCGCCTGCCGGCATCTCACGCTGCCGCAGGAGGAGTTGGACATCTACCGGGTCGCGCTGCTTGAGCGGTTCGGCAACCCCCGCATCCGGCATGCGCTCGCGCAGATCGCCGCCGACGGCTCGCAGAAGCTGCCGGTCCGCGTCCTCCCGGCACTGCGTCAGGAGCGTGCGCGTGGCGTGCTTCCCCTCGGTGCGACGCGGGTGCTCGCCGCCTGGGTGTGCCATCTCCGAGGCCTGGGCGCACCGGTGAACGACGCCGCCGGAACTGCGCTGCCACGGGTCGACGGCTCGCTCCCGGACGCCGTACGCGCCGTGCTCGGCCACCTCGATCCGGCACTCGCGGCCGACATCCCTGTGGTGACAGCAGTACGGGAACAAGCCGCCGAGCTGAGCGGCGAGGAGCTGACCGCATCATGACCGCGAACGCGACCGACCGCTCCCCCGGCGAGATCGTCATCGGGCTCGACGTGGGCACGACCGCGGTCAAGGCGGTGGCGTTCGGTGTGGGGTCCACCTGGCGCCGTACCGCGGTCCGCGAGTACCCCCTGCTCACTCCGAGGCGTGGCCAACAGGTGCAGGACCCGGGCACCATCGCCGCCGCGGTCTTCTCGGCCCTGCGCGCGTGTGCCGAGCAGTGCGCGGGCTCTCGGGTCCTCTCCGTCTCGGTCAGCGCCGCGATGCACGGCCTGATCGGTCTGGACGCCGGTCACCGGCCGCTCACCCCGCTGGTGACCTGGGCGGACGACCGTGCGCGTGGGGAGGCGGCGGAGCTGCGGGCCACCGGACGCGCGACCGCGCTGCACCAGTCCACCGGCGCTCCGGTCCATCCGATGACACCACTGACCAAGCTGATGTGGTTCCACCGGGCGGAGCCTGAGCTGTGTGCCAAGGTGCGCTGGTGGGTGGGGCTCAAGGACTACGTGCTGTGGCTCCTGACCGGCTCCCTTGTCACCGAGTTGTCCTCGGCGTCCGGCACCGGCCTCCTGGACCTGTCCACCCGGACCTGGCAGCCGGCGGCAGTGGACCTGGCGGGCATCGAACCGGACCAGTTGCCGGACGTCCTGCCGACCACCTCCTTGCTGCCGCTGGCCGCCAGGGCGGCCGGGGAGAGCGGCCTGCCGCCCGGCACGCCGGTGTGCGTGGGCGCCGCCGACGGCCCGCTGGGAAATCTCGGTTCGCAGGCGATGGCACCGGGCACCGTGGGCCTGTCCCTGGGCACCAGCGGCGCGGTCCGCGCCGCCGTGCCGGAGCCGTTCGTCGCTCCGGGCGGCAGGCTGTTCTGCTACGCGCTCACCGACACCGCATGGGTGGTGGGCGGCGCGGTCAGCAACGGCAGCGTCGTGATGCGCTGGGCGGGCCGCACGTTCGGCGGCGGGTCCGGTGATGACGGCGCGCTGTCCGACCAGGCTGTTCTCTCGCTCGCCGAGAGTGTGCCGGCCGGCTGCGACGGCCTGGTGATGCTTCCGTACCTCCTGGCGGAGCGGGCCCCGCTGTGGGACCCCGATGTGCCCGGCGCCTACCTCGGAGTGCGCCACTCGCACACCCGCGGCCACTTCGTACGGGCGGCCATGGAGGGTGTGGCACTGCAACTGTCCACCGTCGTCGACGAGTTGGACCGCATCGAGCCGGTCAAGTCCGTGCAGGTCACCGGCGGCGCGTTCCGCTCACCGCTGTGGACTTCGGTGATCGCCTCCGTGCTCGGCAGGCCTGTCCACCTGGTCGCCGACGCCGAGGGATCCGCGCTGGGTGCCGCAGCGCTCGGACTCCATGCACTGGGGCGGGCCCCCCGCCTCGCAGACGCACCCGCGCTGCTGGGCGCTCCCTCGCCGGACACCGGCGATCCCGTCCCCGTCTCCCCGGCTGACGCCGAGGTGTACCGGAATGTGCGGGCTGCGATACCGCCTCTGCTCTCCTCCTACGCATCGGTCGCGGAGCTGTTCGCATAAGCAGCCCGTCCCGGCCATGCCCGCCTCCCGGCACAACCCTGCCCAACCTCTCCGGACACATCGATAGGATTCAGTCACCATGTCCAACAACGCTGATGTAGGCGTGATCGGCCTGGCCGTGATGGGCCGTAACCTGGCCCGCAACTTCGCCCGTCACGGCTTTGCGGTGGCCCTGTACAACCGCTCCGAAGCCAAGACGCACTCCCTGGTCGAGGAGTTCGGACACGAGGGAACCTTCGTCGGCACGGAATCCCTGAACGCCTTCGTCGGCGCCCTGACCCGACCCCGCCGCCTTGTCATCATGGTCCAGGCCGGCGCGCCGACCGACGCGGTGATCGAGCAGCTCACGCCGCTCCTGGAGCCGGGCGATGTGATCATCGACGGCGGCAACGCGCACTTCGCCGACACCCGCCGTCGCGAGGCTGCGCTGCGCGAGCGGGACATCGAGTTCGTCGGCGCCGGCATCTCCGGCGGCGAGGAGGGCGCGTTGAACGGCCCGTCGATCATGCCGGGTGGAACGGCTGCCGCGTACGAGAAGGTCGCGCCGCTGCTGACCGAGGTCAGCGCGCGCGTCGAGGGCACGCCCTGCTGCACGCATGTGGGGCCGGACGGCGCCGGCCACTTCGTGAAGATGGTGCACAACGGCATCGAGTACGCCGACATGCAGCTCATCGCCGAGGCGTACGACCTGCTGCGGCGGGCCGGCGGTCAGGATCCGGCCGCGCTGGCGGAGACCTTCCGCCGCTGGAACGGCGGCCGACTCGCCTCCTACCTGATCGAGATCACCGCCGAGGTCCTCGGCCACACCGACGCCGACACGGGCAGGCCGCTGGTCGACGTGATCGCGGACCAGGCGGGCCAGAAGGGCACCGGCCGCTGGACCGTGCAGACCGCGCTCGACCTCGGCGTTCCGGTCTCCGGCATCGCCGAGGCCGTCTTTGCGCGCTCGCTCTCCGGCCACGCTCCCGTTCGAGCGGCAGCGCGGACGCTGCCCGGCCCGACACCGCAGGCGCTCTCCCCCAAGGACGCCGCCCGGTTCACGGAGCAGGTGGAACAGGCGCTGTACGCCTCAAAGGTCGTTTCGTACGCGCAGGGCTGGCACATGATCGCGGCCGCCGCGGAAGAGTACGGCTGGGACATCGACCTCGGCCGGCTGGCGACGATCTGGCGCGGTGGCTGCATCATCCGCGCCGACTTCCTGAACCGCATTCGCGCGGCATACGCCGCGGATCCGCGCCTGCCGTCCCTGCTGGCCGACGAGGAGTTCGCCAAGGAGCTGGGTGCGGCGCAGGACGTCTGGCGCGAAGTGATCGGCACCGCCGCGCGGCTCGGCATCGCCACCCCCGGCTTCTGCGCTGCGCTGGCGTACTACGACGCGCTGCGCAGCGATGTCCTGCCGACCGCTCTGATTCAGGCACAGCGGGACTTTTTCGGAGCGCACACCTACCGCCGCACTGACCGGGAAGGCAGTTTCCACACCAGGTGGGGCGGCGACCGCTCGCAGGAACGAATCGGGTAACGATCCGTGTTCCACGTCGAATTCCACCAGTATCTGGACGCATCCGGGTATCCCGCGAACGTCCTGCGTCATGCAGGGCAGGAACTCGGTCGGCCGCTGGTGGACTCCGCGCACGGAACCGCCGGGTACCGCTTCCTTCCGGTGCTCTGCCTCGCCCATGCCGCTTACCTCGGCTGGTCCCCCCACACTGAACTCATGCTTCCGGACGTCTTCCGGCCGACCTACCGAGCGGCCGGGAGGGAAGACGCGGGCCGTGAGGACCTCGTGGCCTTGTTCACGCTCCAGTACGCGACGCGCTTCGCCGATGCGGACTGGGCCGAGCTGGTCGATCCGCATCTGGTCACGGGAGTGCTGGGCCTGGCCGCCGGCGCCCGCCTTCCCTTCACCGAGTCGGACTGGACACGGACGCTGTCCGGAGGCCTGGCCGCGTGGCGTGACCTGCACGCGGGGAAGGGAGAGAACGTACTCGTCGATCCGGCCCACCATCGGCTGGAGGTCCGTCCGCGCTGAGCATGGTCATGCCTTCGTGACCGTCGTGAAGGGCAGCACGAGCCGGGACGGGTGCGCGGCGTCGCGGTAGATCTTGTGGGTGACGGGGCGGCCCACCGGCAGGTGGAAGGCGTCCGGGGGCAGCAGCGCGTTGTGCGCGTCGGCCAGCGGTTCGTTGTTCGAGACCTCCACCACCAGGCGGTGACCGGCCTTGAACGTGGCGGCGAACGGGTAGAGCCGCAGCACATACTCCTCGATCTTCCCGGGCTCCACCGGCACCGTACGGGTGTGGGGGTGGTACGGGTTCCCCTCGCTGGTGCGCTCCTCGTCGAGCTCGCGGTGCGAGGCCTTGAGGTAGCCGCTGGTGATCAACTGGCGGGCGCCGCCCGAGGATTCGTCCCACATGCGCAGGATGAAGTTGGTGTCGTCCTGGTCGATCTCCGCGAACAGGTGCGCCGCGCCGGTGCCGATCAGCTCGGTCGGCTCCTCGAAGGCCGCGGTGCTCCAGTTCAGGACCTCGACCTTGTCGGTGACGGTGAGCGGTGCCTGGTAGAAGCCGTCGGGGGCGGCGTGTTTGAGCCAGTACTCGTACCAGCGGAACATCTTGTCGTGTCCTCGACCCAGGGGCGCGACTGCATCGGCGGGTAGGAGCCGATGTCCAGCTTCTTGGGCCCCTTCAGGACGTCGAACAGCTCGATGTGGCCGTCCAGGGTCCAGCCGCGCCCCTGGTCGATCTGCAGGTAGACCGGAATGTCGATGTTCTCGGCCAGCGTGATCGGGTTGCGCTCCTCGTACCAGTCGCCGTCGAGCGGGTTCATCACGATGTCGAACCAGAACTCGCGGTTCTTCGGGTACTTGAGCACGTGTACGAGGTTCGGCCAGGCCGCCACGTCCGGGTCCCGCAGCCGCTCGTCGACGAGCTTCTTCAGCTCCTCGGGCGAATACACCTCCTGCATACGGGACTTGACGTCGGTGTGCGCGATGCCGGAGTCGCCGCCGCGTCCCTCACGGGCGGCGCGCGGCATGAACCACATGACGCCGCCGTGGTAGGTGGTCTCGTAGAAGTCGTAGTGGCCGCCGCTGACGAAGATCGCCTTGAGGTGCGGGGGCCGTTCGGCGGCGGCGAGCACCTGCATGGAGCCGAAGTAGGAGATGCCGATCATGCCGACGTTGCCGTCGCACCACGGCTGCGCGGCGACCCACTCGATGAGGTCGTACAGGTCCTGGCCCTGGGAGACGCCGCCGAAGTTGTAGTTGCCGATCATCACGCCGCCGGAGTCACCGGTCCCGCGCATGTCACCGATGACGTGTACGTAGTCCTCCTTGACGACGCGCGCGATGTCACCGGCCTCGATGCAGCCGTCCCACATCGGGCTGGGCCGCAGCTGCGGCGGGGTGGTGAGGGCGAGGGCCTGCAGCTCCTTGCCGTACGCGCTCATCGCGATGAGGGCAGGGCGCGGCTTGTCGTCCGGGCCCTCGTAGGCGTCCACCGCGAGTTCGACGCCGTCGCGCATCGGCACCCGGAGGTCCTTGCGGACGGCGATCGTCTGCTCGCCCGCCCGGATCGTCTGGAAGTCAGTCATGAGTGCGAAGCTCCTGTGTTACGAGTGCTGCGGGTTCTGGGAGAGGTGCTCGCGGTAGCCGTGCATCGACGTGAAGAAGGGCGACGGCTCGAGCGTGGGGTCGCCGGTGTAGCCGAGTTCCTCGGCGGCGCGGGCGAACGGGGAGTACGGCGAATCTGTCTCCTCCAGGCCGGCCCGTAGACAGCCGCAGGCCGCCTCCCCGACACTGCCCTCGACGGCGATGCTCTGGGCGATGGCCTCCTGGGCCTGCGCGGCGTCCAACTCGACGCCGTACGGCGTGCCGTCGGCGCGGCGGTACGGGTGCCCCAGGTACAGGTGCTGCGGCCGGAGCTCGTCACGCACGTACTCCAGGCTGGTGCGGTAGGCGGCCGGGTCCACGTAGCCGGGGAAGCCGTTGGCGGCCCCGTGGACCTGCACGGCGTCGCCGACGAACACCGAGCGCTGCCCGTCGACGGCGTAGGCGACCGATCCGGGCGTGTGGCCCGGGATCGAGTGCGTTCACGCCGCTCGCGCAGCACCTTCGCCAGGGTGCCGAGGAGCCGGCCGCCCGAGGCGCCCAGCGGATGCCCGAGGGCGATGGCGCCACCCCGGGTGTTGACCAGCTCCGGGTCGATGCCCCAGGCGTCCACGCAGGCGAGCGACTGCACCGCGAACGCCTCGTTCAGCTCGACCGCGCCGACGTCACCCCAGCCGATCCCGGCCCGTCGCAGCGCCTACCCGGCGGCCTCGACGGGTGCGTACCCGAACATCCGCGGCTCGACGGCATGCGCTCCGCGGCCCGCGATCCGGGCGAGGGGCCGCAGCCCGATGCGGTCGGCTGCCGCCTCGGTGTCCAGGAGCACGGCCGATGCGCCGTCGCTCAGCGGGGAGGCATTGCCTGCCGTGATCGTCCCGTCCGGGCGGAACGACGGCTTCAGGGCGGCGAGTTGCCAGGGATCCGTATCGCCCAGGGTCGTCGAGACGGCCATGGCGTCGCGGGCGGGGTAGGCGCGGTCCGGCTTGGGCAGCACCCAGGGTGCGCGGGTCATGGACTCCACGCCACCGGTTACGACGATGTCCGCATCGCCGGATTCCAGGGTGCGCGAGGCGATGATCGCCGCGTCCAGGCTGGAGCCGGAGAGCCGGTTCACGGTGGTGGCGGGCACGCTCACCGGCAGTCCGGCGAGGAGCACCGCATGGAGAGGTAGGCGTCGCTCACTGGGTGACGCCTCCGGCCGTGGTCAGCGGGATCGGGGTGAACATCGCGGGTTCCTCGTCCGGGGACAGCGCGGTGGGGCCGTACACCCAGTCGGTGAAGTCGTAGTCGTGGGTGTCACGCTGACGCATGATCGCGTTGCGCTGCAGCCGCTGTTCGCCGTCCAGGTGCCAGAGCTCGCCCCACGCGCGGGCGGTGGACTGCACCCGGCGGCAGTGCTCGACGCGGACGGCTTCGTAGGAGGCGAGTACGGCGTCCCAGTCCGGTGCTCCGACGTTTCCAGTGTTTCCGGCAGTCTGGCCGGTGACGTGCTGGGCGAGGACCCAGCCGTCCTCGATCGCCATGATCGCGCCCTGCGCCATGTACTGCAGCGGCGGGTGGGCGGCGTCGCCGAGCAGGGCGATCCGGCCATGCACCCACGTCTCGATCGGGTCCCGGTCGAGCATCTGCCACCAGCGGTCACGCCACATCAGCGGGATGCCCTTGCGTACGGTGTCGCAGGTGTCCGCGAAGGCCGCGTCCAGCTCGTCCGGTGTGCCCCAGTCGTCCTTCCCGGCGAGCGCCTTCGGCGACTCGAACACGGCGACCTGGTTGAACATGTCGCCGCCGCGCAGGGCGTACTGCACGAAGTGGCAGCGCGGCCCGACGTACACGGTGACGTCCTTCTCCGCGATGCCGTTGTCGCGTACCTGGTCGATCGGGACGGCCGCGCGATAGGCGACGTAGTCGGAGCTGGCCACGTCGTCGCCGACCAGTTTGCGCCGGGCCACCGAATGCAGGCCGTCGGCGGCGATGATCACCGGCGCCTCGTAGGTCCGGCCGTTCTCCAGATGGACCCGGGCGCCGCCGTCGGTGTGCTCGTAGTCCACGACCGTCTGGTCCGTCAGCAGTTCCACACCGGCCCGCTGACAGGCGCGCAGAAAGAGGCCGTGCAGGTCGCTGCGGTGGATCACCATGTACGGGAAGCCGTAGCGCCGCTCCAGGTCCCGCAGGTCGAGCCGGGTCAGCTCCCGGGAGTCGAGGGCGTCGCGCATCACCATGTTCTCCGGGAGTACGCCCAGGTCCTTGGCCTCGTCGAGCAGGCCGTACTCGTCGAGGATGCGGGTGCAGTTGGGCGCGATCTGGATGCCGGCGCCGACCTCGCCGAACTCCGGGGCCCGTTCGAGGACGCGCACGCGCAACCCCTGCCGGGCGAGGGCGAACGCGGAGCTGAGGCCACCGATGCCTCCTCCGACGATGATCACGTCGGGTTGGTCGCCAGCGGGAGGGGTCGCAGGGTTCATCGTCTCTGTCTCTTCTTCGGGTGGCAGGAGTCTTCGTGTGTTCGGGTGGCAGGAGTCTTCGTGTGTTCGGGTGGCAGGAGTCTTCGTGCGTTCAGGTGGCAGGAGTCTTCGTGTGTTCGGGTGGCAGGAGTCTTCGTGGGGCCCGGCGGTCAGAGCCAGCGAGCCAGGGCAGGCACCGGACCACCGCCGGGGGCCGTGAGGGCGTGCTCGCGCCCGGTCAGGTAGGCCGTGATCTCGTGGAGGGGGGCGGTGAGCCCGGCCGGTTCGCCCTCCCCGGGGAGCTCCCAGCGAGCACCGGTGTCGGTGGCCTCCAGGAGCAGCGCGGGGCCGCCGTCCTTGGCGCGCTTGGCCACGACGTCGTCGCAGAGCGCGGCGAGGAAGCCGGTCGGCAGGGCGGCGAAGGTCAGACCGGTACCGAGGTCGACCGCGTGGACGCACACCTCACGGGAACGCATCCAGGGCAGTTCGGTGGCGGGCACGGTGCGGCCCTGTGCTGTGACGACCGGGGACCGCCATTGCTCGTCACTGAGCGAGCCCGTCGACGCGGCCAGCTCGTCCGCGGATCGGCGGAGCCACGCGGTCAGTTCGGCGGCGGGCATGGCCGCGCCCCGTTCGATCCCGGCGGCGCGCTCCTCCGGGGAGGAGTACATCGGCTTGCGGTCGCCTGTGGCCGCCCAGTGGACGAGGTTGCCCAGGGCATCGGCGTTGGCGGCGACGTGCGCGACGAGATGCTTGCGGGTCCAGCCGGGCAGCGCGCTCGGCGCGTCAAGACCGGCCTCACCAATATCCGCCGCCCGGACGAACAGATCGGTTCCGAGCCGCGCCCAGCGCCTGGCTTCCTCGAACGTGCGGGACATCAGGCGGACTTCTCCTTGACGACACGGTTCGCCAGGCGGCCGATGCCGTCGATCTCGGCGACGACCGTCTCACCGCCCAGCAGGTAGCGGGCAGGCTTGCGGGCGTGACCGACACCGCCCGGGGTGCCGGTGGCGATGATGTCGCCCGGGTTCAGGCGCACGATCGTCGAGACGTACTCGACCAGGTCGACCGGGTCGAAGAGCAGGTCGGCGGTGGTGTCGGACTGCATGACCGCACCGTCCACGGTCAGGCGGACGTCGAGGGCGGGGCGTACGCCGCCGGGCAGCTCTTCGGGTGTGACCAGGTAGGGGCCGACCGGGGTGCTGGAGTCCCACATCTTGCCCTGCAGCCACTCGCGGGTACGGAACTGCCAGTCCCGGCAGGTGATGTCGTTCAGGACGGTGAACCCGGCGATCGCCTGCTCGGCCTCCTCGCCCCGGGCGCGGCGCACCCGCTTGCCGACGACCACCGCGAGCTCGACCTCCCAGTCGAACTCGTCGGTCTCCTCCGGCCGGGCGATGTTGTCGCCGGCGCCGATCAGCGCGTCGGCGAACTTCGCGAACAGGGTGGGGTGTTCGGGCAGGTCCCGCCCCATCTCCTGAATGTGGTTGCGGTAGTTGAGGCCGACACAGATCACCTTCGAGGGCTGCGGGACCAGGGGCGCGAAGTCGGCTCCGGTCACGTCGTACGCCGGTCCGGTGGCCGCGGCGGCTCGATCGGCCCAGTCGTCCTGGGCGAGGAGGGTGCCGACGTCCGGGACGCCGAGGTCGATCAGGACGTCGCCGTCGAGCCGGACGGCCTTGGTGGCGCCGCCGGTGCGCAGGGTGGCGAGCTTCATCGGGTGGTTCCTTCCACGTGGGTACGGTCGAGCCGGAGGGCCTCGAAGATCGGGGAGTCGCTGAAGCGGAACAGGTCCAGGGCGCCGGAGTCGGAGTCGGTGGTACCGGCTTCGGAGCGCACGGACAGCGGCTGCCAGGAGGGGACGACGAACAGGTCGCCGCGCGTCACGGACCAGGTCTTCTCGCCGACGGTGACGGTGCCGGAGCCATCGAAGACCTGGTAGACGGACGAGCCGGTCTCGCGGACCGGCGCGGTCTCGGCGCCGCGCGCGACGCGGTGCATCTCGGCGCGGATGGTGGGCAGTACGTCGGCGCCCGTGGCCGGGTCGCTGAACCGGACGGCGGCGTGGCCGGGCTCGACGGTTCCCTCGAAGTCCTCGGCCTCCAGGGCGAGTTGATCGTTCAGGGCGCTGTCGGTGTGCTCCCAGCGGTACGCCAGCAGGGGTGAGCCGGGCCGGGTGGTGCGGGCGGACACCGGGCGCAGGCCGGGGTGGCCCCACAGCCGCTCGGAGCGCGAACGTTCGGGGGTGATCCGCTCGGCGTCGCCGATCTCGTCCCGGCCGTACTCGAAGAACTGGGTCTCGGTGCCGTACTGGAACGGGATGTCGAGACCGTCGATCCAGGCCATCGGCTCGGCGGTGGCGTTGTGGTGCGCGTGCATGTTCCAGCCTGCCTGCGGGAGGAAGTCGCCGCGTCGCATGGCCACCGGGTCGCCGCCGACGACCGTCCAGACGCCCTCCCCCTCGACGACGAACCGGAACGCGTGCTGTGTGTGCCGGTGCTCCGGGGCGTCCTCCCCCGGCATCAGGTACTGGATCGCGGCCCACAGGGTCGGCGTGGCGAACGGTCGGCCGCCCAGCGAAGGGTTGGCCAGCGCGATGGCGCGGCGCTCGCCGCCGCGTCCGACGGGGACGAGGTCGCCGGCCCGCGCCGCGAGCGCGCGTAGCTGTTCCCAGCGCCACACGTGCGGGACGGCGCGCGAGCGCGGGTGGGCCGGCATCAGGTCACCGATCTCGGTCCACAACGGGACGAGCAGTTCCTGTTCGAAGCCCCGGTACAGCTCTTCGAGCGCCGGGGTGACCTCGGGCTGCCCCTCCGCCGTGACGGCCTGGAGCCGGACCGGGGAACCCGTGGCGTGGGCGATGGAGGACTGAGTCATGCGACTCAGCGTGGATCGAACTGCTCAGCGGAACACGTAGATTCTGGAGAGCAGAACGCAGAACGCGTAACGGCGCGAACGTGAAGGCAGGCCATGGACAAACCGCTCAAGACGCCACCGCCCTACCCGATCGCGAGTGTCGATCACGCACTGCGAGCCGCGACCATCCTGCAGATGGAGGGCGGCGTGACGGTCTCGCAGATCGCCGAGCGGCTGGGAGTCGCCCGCTCCACCGCCCACCGGCTCCTGGCGATGCTCGTCTACCGGGACTTCGCCGTGCAGGACGAGGACCGCCACTACCGCGCGGGCCCGGTACTGGAGCTGGCCGCGCACTCCCAATCCCTGGTGTCGCGGCTGCGCACGGCGGCCCTGCCCCACTTGCAGCGGATCGTCGGCCTCGTGGACGAGACCGCGAACCTGATCGTCCGCACCGGCGACACGGCACGGTTCATCGCCAGCGTCGAGTGCCGGCAGGCCCTGCGAGTCGGCTCCAGGGAGGGCATGGTGTTCCCGGCCCACCGCACGACGGCGGGACTGCTGCTCCTCGCCGAACTTCCCGACGAGCAGCTGGAGGAGGTGTACGCCCCCGAGCGCTACCGCGACCGTCCCGGCGATCGCCCCGACCTCTCCGCGCTGCGGACCGAGCTGAGGCGACTGCGCCGCAACGGCTTCGCCGTCAACCGGGAGCGGTCCGAACGCGGCCTCGTCGCCGTCGGCGTGACGGTGCGCGACCGGGACAGCACCGCACTGGCGGGCCTGTCCGTGTCCATGCCCGGCGTGCGCTACGACCCGCACGACCTCCAGTCCCTGGTCTCCACCTTGAACGCCGCGGCACACGCACTGGAAGAGGACCTGGTCGAGCGGCGGTGAGCCTGGGCGGGCGGTCGGGCGGTCAGCGGCCGAGCCGTCCGCGGCCGAGCGGGGCGAGGCGCCGTCACCCGCCGCGACGTGGAGCAAGCCGGGCGAGCCACCGGTTCGACGCCGTGCTCCACTTCCGGGACGGCGCCGCCGGGGCCGATTCGCGCCCCGGCAGCGCCGTCCCACGCGGGTGGCGGTGCTCAATGAGCAGCGACGACCACCACGTCCCCGTCTCCGGCTTTCGCCTCCTCGGCGCGGCTCCTGATCCCGACGACGGCGACGACGGCGCCGATCAGGCAGAGGATGCCGGTCACGGTGACGGCGGAGTGCAGACCGCTCACGAAGGCCTGGCCGCTGCCTTCTACGACCGCGGCCTTGAGCTGTGCCGTCATGTCGGAGGAGACCGGGGCGATCCCCATCGTGACGGCGTCCTCGGCCTGCTCGAGTTCGTGGGCCACGGAGACCGGAACGCCCGCGCGGGTCAGCTCACCGAACAGCGAGGAACCGACCTTGCCCGCGATCACGGTGACCAGCACGGAGGTGCCGAGCGCACCACCGATCTGCAGCATGGTGGACTGCAGGCCGGACGCCACACCGCCGTCCCTGACCGGCGCGTTGCCGATGATCGCCGCGGCGGTGGCGGGCAGCACGATGCCCACGCCGAGACCCATCGCGACGTACGCCGGCCACATGGTCGCGTAGGACGAGTCGACGGTCCAGGTGAGCATAGAGAACATGGCGGCGGCCGAGAGCACCAGACCCAGCGGGATGGTGACGCGCGGGCCGAAGCGGGTGGTCAGTTGGGAGCCCATCGGGGAGGCGAACAGCGAGGCGATCGACATCGGCAGCGTGCTGATACCGGCCTCGACAGGCGTGTAGCCGCGCACGTTCTGCAGGTACAGCATGATGAAGAAGATGCCGCCGAGCATCACGAAGAAGTTCAGCAGGGTCATCACCGCGCCGGTGGTCAGCGAACGGTTGCGGAACAGGCGCATCGGCAGCAGCGGGTGCTCCTGCCGGGTCTCGTACCGGCAGAAGAGGACCAGGAGCACCAGGCCGAGGGCGATGGAACCGAGGGTTCCGACGGAGGACCAGCCCCAGGTCTCGCCCTTGACGATGCCGAAGACGAGCGCAAGCAGACCGGCGGCGAGCAGGACGACACCCGCGATGTCGAAGCGCTCCCGTCCGCTGGAGCTCTTGGACTCCGCGAGGACCGCCATGCTGAACAGCAGGGCGACGACGCCGATCGGCGCGTTCAGGTAGAACACCCAGGTCCAGTCGACGTGTTCGACGAGCAGGCCGCCGATGATCGGCCCGAGCGAGGTCGACACGGCCGAGACCATGCCCCAGATACCCACCGCGAGCGCGAACTTCTTCGGCGGGAACACGGCGCGCAGGATGCCCAGGGTGTTGGGCATCAGGATGCCTCCGCACAGACCCTGCAGAGCACGGAAGACGATCACACCCTCGACGCTGCTCGCGAGTCCGATGGCGACCGAGGTGACGACGAATCCGCCGACACCCAAGAGGTAGTAGAAGCGCCGGCCGAACCGGTCACCGAGCTTGCCGCCGAGGATCATCGAAGCCGCGAGGGCGAGCAGGTAGGAGTTGGTGACCCATTGCAGCTCCGCGGTGCTCGCCCCGAGGTCCTTGCCGATCGCCGGGTTGGCGATGGCGACGACGGAGCCGTCGAGCTGCACCATGAGCAGGCCGAACGACACCGCGATCAGAGCAAGCCAGGGATTGCCCCGGCGGCCCACGGACTTCGGCTGCTCGGGAGCAGCCGTGGCCGGGGCGGAGTTGCCCATGGAAATGGACACCATGAAGAGGCCGTTTCTTTTGAAGGGAGTTTGAAGGGGATGGCTGTACGAGCAGCACGAAGCGCGGCATCGCCACGGTCACAGCCGGTGCTGCCACAGCTGGTACTGCCACAGCTGGTACGGGGGCGGCCCCGCCGGCCGACAAGGGGACGGGGCGAGGGCAGGACGGGCCTGTGCCGAGGGCAGTCCCCATGGGAACTGCCCTCGGCACAGGAAGAACACGGAAGGCGAAACGCCTCGGCACACGCGGATGTGTGAGCCGGCGCCCCTGCCCCGTCAGCCCGCCGTGGGGTGAAGGTGGCGCGTCAGCGACTTCAGCGCATGGACGGCGGAACCGAGCGCGTCCATCTCGCCCTCGGTGAGGGACGGCAGCGCCTCGCGGAGGTACCCCTCTTCGAGGGCGGTCACCTCGGCGATCCGCTGCCGGGAGGAGGCCGTGAGGTGCAGGCGCGCGATCCGCTTGTCGGCGGCGTCCTGCCGGCGCTCCAGTTCGCCCCGCTCCGTGAGTTGAGAGACCAGGGCGCTGACGTTGTTGGGCTTCATCAGCAGCGCATCGGCCGCCTCGCGGACCGTGGCGCCTTCGCGCTGCGCGACGAACCGCAGCAGCGCGAGCTGCCCCTCGGGCGGCTTGGGGTGGGGGTACTCCCTTGCCACCCGCCGCTCAAGTGCCCGGTGCAGCGCAGGCAGGCACGCCGCGAGCTCGGAGGCCACACGGTCGATGCGCTGTTCGGGAGCACTGCCAGGAAGCATGTATGACAACATAGGTATCTCCACATACCTATGTCAACGCCCGCCAGTACATCCATGAACGCACGACCGCCCTGGCTCTCCAGCGGAGCGTGCTCCCGACCCGCATGCCCAGACACGGCGCTGTGGAGACGGCCGCCCGCTATCTGCCCTCCAGCGCACGGGCGGGTGTGGGAGGCGACTGGTACGACGTGATTCCGCTCTCCGGCGCCCGGATCGCCTTCGTCATCGGCGACGTGGTGGGCCGTGGTCTGTATGCCTCCGCAATCATGGGGCGGCTGCGCACGGCCGTACGCACGCTCGCGGACATCGACCTGATGCCGGACAAACTCCTCAATCGCGCGCACCTACGCGACCGACCGGCTGGCCGCCTGGGACCTGGACGACCTGGCCTTCAGCACAGAGCTCATGGTCAGCGAACTCGTGATGAACGCGATCCGCTATGGACGACCGCCCGTCAGTCTGCGGATGATCCTCCAGTCCACGCTGACTTGCGAGGTCGCGGACGCCTCCAGCTTTCTGACGCCGGTTCACCTCGCAGCTGCGTCTCACCCACGTCGCGCCAGGGGATTCAACTCTGGATCATCTCGCTGAAAAACAGCGCAACCGGCACCGGAAGCAATCCCTCCTAGACTTCCTCAGCTTCGTCCGTCAGGGCCGTGCTCCGTGCTTCTCCAGAGCGATGATCACGGCCGCAGCGTCGTAGGGACGCTGCACGTCCAGCCCTGTGTACCTCTCGAAGGCATTCAGCCGATTCAGAACAGTGTTGCGATGACAGTGCAGAACCCGCCCCGTCTCCCCCAAGCTCCCGGAGTCCAGGTAGGTGCTGACTGTTTCCAAGATCTTCCTGCGCTCGAGATCCGTGCAATTCTCCAGGTGTGGGAAGACGATCTGGCCCAAGTCGCAACCCACACCGGCGAGAAGGTGCCGAGTGACCGACCGCCACCGATCCGACAAGGTGGCCACGCCCGAGCTGTCCATCGGTAGGTCGATCATGATCTCTCGGGCAGCCGCAGCGGACTCCCTCACCCGCGCCAGCCCTCGTGCCACGGGTGCGACCGCGACAGCCATGTCGGCGAAGAGTTCTTTCGCAGGGGCCACCAGCCGTCTCAGGGCAGCCTCGGTTGTCGGCCAGACGAACAGCGTGTGATGGCCCATGTCGTAGGCGAAGAAGGCATGCGCGCTCCGCGCCTTGCCGCGGATCCGCCGGCGCACCACTGCTCCGTCGTCACGGGAGACCGCGGCCACGCAGAAATTTCCGGACAGAGAGATGCGCAGCGCCCCGGCGATGCGCTCCAGGGCGGCCTCGGTCGGCCTTGTCGCCGCGAACAGCTGGGACAGGTACTGCCTTTGGAGATCGGCGTTGGCCTGTTCGATGGCCAGTTGTTCCGCGAGATAGGCGTCCTGCACATGCAGCACGAACTCGTCCACCGTGCCCCACACCCGTCCGGCGTTGCGAACGAGCAGAGTCGGGTCAACCCCGGACGACGGCTCCGCCAGGTGCTCCCACAGCACAGTCGCGTCCAACCGGACAGCGCGAAGCAGGCTGTCCAGCGGAACGGCCTGTCGGGCGCGCCGGGTGCCCAGCGATTCGGCGATGACGGCGAGCCCATTAGTGGTCCCGTCCGAAGACAGACTGTCCAGTAGCGCCGTGAACGACTCCACACTCGCCCGGCGCAAATCCTCTGCCGTCAGTTCGGAATCGGCATAGGACGGGTCCGCCATCGTGCGAGCGAGGAACTGTTCCACCATCGCACCCAAACGACCGCGCGTCTGCTCGATGAGGCCGTCCCATCGCCGTTCGTCCTCATCGGTCACGCACGTCTCCTTCCCATGGGCGCCCAGGGCCTCGAAATATTACGTCGCCGCTCGCACGCGCGGACATCACCCCTCATCTCTGAGATCGCCCGCCGCAGTTTTGTGCATGCGCCTAATTTTTGGCTCCGCGCACGGTGCAGCATTTCATTGTCGGTTCACACGGCCGCTGGCAACCTTCCGTTCGCACCCAGTTCAACGGCGACACAAGGAGGCACTCGTGGCTGTGGAAACGGGCACGGACACAGCACGACCGAGAGGCTCCGACAGCGAAGAACCCGAATACCAGAAGGGGTTGTCGCACCGCCAGATACAAATGATCGGTATCGGGGGCGCGATCGGTACAGGACTCTTCCTGGGAGCGGGGGGACGACTTGCCTCGGCAGGCCCGGCGCTGGCCATCGTCTACGCTCTCTGCGGGGTCTTCGCCTTCTTCATCCTCCGGGCCCTAGGCGAGTTGGTTGTTCATCGCCCAAATTCTGGTTCTTTCGTTTCCTACGCGCGTGAATTCTTCGGCGAGAAGGCCGCCTTCGTATCCGGCTGGGTCTACTCGATATCCTGGGCGCTCACTGCCATAGTCGACATCACCGCGGTCGCCACCTATTTCCATTTCTGGCCGGCACTGACCAGCGTCCCGCAATGGCTGCTTGCTCTCACCGCACTGCTCGTCGTGACGTGCGCCAACCTCGTCTCCGTTCGCCTCTTCGGCGAGCTGGAGTTCTGGTTCGCCCTGGTGAAGGTGGTGGCGATCGCCATCTTCCTCGTCGTCGGAGGCGTCATCCTCGCCGCCGGCTTCCCGGCGGACGGCCAGAGCACGGGCGTGTCGGTGCTGACCGAGCACGGCGGCATCCTGCCGAATGGAATCCTCCCCGTGGTGATCGTCGTGCAAGGCATCGTTTTCGCCTACGCCGGCATCGACCTGATCGGCGTCACGGCCGGGGAGACGAAGAACCCGGCCAAGGTGATGCCGCGCGCAGTCAACGCCGTCATCCTGCGGATCGCGGTGTTCTATGTCGGCTCGACCGTTCTGCTCGCACTTCTGCTGCCGTACGACTCCTACCAGGCCAACGAGTCGCCGTTCGTCACGGTGTTCACCAAGCTCGGTGTCCCCGGAGCCGGCGGGGCGATGAATCTGGTGGTACTCACTGCGGCGCTGTCCAGCCTGAACGCGGGGCTGTACTCCACGGGACGCATCTACCGTTCGATGGCCCGCACCGGCACCGCTCCCCGCTTCATGGGCCGCCTCAGCCGTCAGGGCGTGCCGTACGGCGGGGTCCTCTTCACAGCAGTGCTCGCGCTCCTCGGAGTGGGGCTCAATGCAATCGTCCCGGAGCAAGCATTCGAGATCGCGATCAACGCGACTGCCCTGGCGATCCTTTGTACGTGGGCGACGATCGTCCTCTGTCAACTGCGGCTGTATCGCTGGTCCCAGCAGGGCAAGGTGGCCCGACCCGCGTTCCGCCTGTTCGGCGCCCCCTGGACGTCTTACCTCACGCTTCTGTTCCTCTTCGGGGTCCTCGTCCTCATGGTCTTCGACTACCCGGTCGGGACCTACACCATCGGCACGCTGATCTTCATCGTCCCCGCTCTCGTTCTCGGTTGGTACTGCGTACGCGGCCGCGTCCTCGCCCTCGCGGAGGACCGGGCCCGGTCCTCCGCGCCGAGGCCCTCCGAACTCCCTTGACCAGACTCTCTCCTGAGGAGGCAGACATGACCCTCAAGCACACCACCACGGGCTCCGACGCAGACCTGTTCCTGCGTGACTTCCGCTCGCTCAGCGCGATCGGCGAGACACCCGGAGGAGGCGTCGACCGGCAGGCCGCGACCGTCGCCGACGCCCAGTCACGGGCCTGGTTCACCAGCTTGTTGAACCAGTACGGCTTCACGGTCGAGGTCGACGCGATCGGAAACATCTTCGGCCTCTTGGAGTGGAACCCCGGTGCGCCCTACGTGCTGGTCGGCTCCCACCTCGACAGTCAGCCCCTCGCCGGCAAGTTCGATGGGGCATACGGGGTCGCAGCAGCCCTGCATGCGGGCCGACGGCTAGCCGAGGGCCACGATCCCGGTCATCGGCCGAAGTACAACCTGGCCATTGTGGACTGGTTCAACGAAGAGGGTTCCCGGTTCGCCCCGTCCATGATGGGCAGCTCGGTCTTCACCGGGAAGATGACCGCGGTGGACGCCCTCAGCACGCGGGACGCGGCGGGCGTGACGGTCGCCGATGCCCTCGGCGCCATCGGGCACTCCGGGTCGGGGACCGGGCCGGTGCCCGCCGCGTGCGCGGAGATCCACATCGAGCAGGGTCGGTCGCTCGAGGATTCCGGCACCACGATCGGGCTCGTGCATTCCTGCTGGGCAGCGGAGAAGTTCACCGTCACCGTGCACGGCGAGCAGGCGCACACCGGGTCCACGGTCATCGCCGACCGCCGCGACGCCCTGCTCGGGGCCTCCCGCCTGGTGGTGCTGCTGCGCCAGCTGGCCGACCACTACCCCGCCGGCGCTCTCCACACCTCCGTCGGACAGCTCACCGTGCTGCCCAACTCCCCCGTCGTCGTTCCCCGTCGGGTCGATCTCACCATGGATCTCCGCTCCGCCGACGAGGACATCCTCGCCGAGGCCAAGCAGCTGCTGGACGACGGCATCAAGCTCATTGAAGACGAGGCCGACGTCCGGGTCGAGGTACGCGGAGCTCATGCCTGGGGTGTCCGTCCGTACCCGGCAGCCGGTGTGGACCTGGCGCGTGAGTGTGCCGACTCCCTCGGTCTCACCAGCCGGCCCGTGTACACGCTGGCCGGACACGACTCCATCAACATGAACGACGTCGTGCCGACGGTCATGTTGTTCGTCCCGAGCCAGGACGGGATCAGCCACAACGAGGGCGAGTTCACCGAGGACGGCGACCTGTGCTCCGGAGTCGACGTGCTGACCGAGGTGGTCCGGCGGCTGTGCGAGGGTGCGCTAGATGACTGAGCCCGGAGCCGTGCGGGTGGCCGTGATGCAGGCGACCGGCATCGTCGGCGACGCCAGCCGCAACCTGGCGACTGTCGAGAAATTCGCGCATCGGGCGACCGCTCGCGGTGCAGAGCTTCTGGTGACACCGGAGCTGTTCGCCAGCGGCTACGGCCCGGCGGCCGTAGCCGACGACGACGGCTCCCGTCACCGGGAGCAGCTCGCGGCCGTGGCGCGGTCTGCTGGGGTGGCGATCGTGGCGTCCACCGTCGACCACCAGGATGGTGAACGCTTCATCAGCGCCTCGCTCTTCGACCGCAACGGGCGGGAACTGAGCAGGTACCACAAGGCCCATCTCTTCGGGGCTGCGGAGAACGCGTTCTTCACGCCCGGCAGGCTACGGCCTCAGGTCGTTGAACTGCGGGGCGTCCGCGTGGCGCTCGGCATCTGCTTCGACGTGGAGTTCCCCGAGTTCGTCCGTGACGTGGCGCTGTCCGGCGCCGAGCTGCTGTGCGTACCGACGGCGGTGCCGCTGCGGGTGCCCGTCGACGGTCGGCCCGCGCCGTTCGACACCCGGCTCGTGCCGGGCATGGTGGTGCCGACGCGGGCACTCGAGAGCCAGATCTTCATCGCATACGCCAACCACGCCGGGCCCACTTTCGCCGGACTGAGCTGCCTCAGCGACCCGTATGGGAAACGCGTCGCGGCTGGTGAGTCCGGTGAGGCACTCGTGGTGGGCGAGGTAAGCCGGCACATTCTGCGCGCGGCGCGCCACGACACCGACTACCTCTCCCGGCGCGGCTGACCGCCACGTCTCAGAACGCCCCTTCATTCCGTACGACCTCTCTCGCACAACCGATCCGCGCCGGGCCGTCCCCGGCACGAACCTTCAGGACAGCCCGTGAACACGCCCCCGCACAGCGGGATCAGCATGCTGATCCCGGACTTCCCCTTCCCCTACGACGAGTACCTGGCCCACCCCGACGGGCTCGGCTGGATCCCGCCCGAGCACCACGGCACGGAGATCGCCGTCGTCGGCGCCGGCATGTCCGGTCTGGTCGCCGCGTACGAGCTGATGAAGCTCGGCCTCAAACCGGTCGTTTACGAGTCCGCCCAGCTCGGCGGTCGGATGCGTGGCGCACGTCAGGCGGGCACCGACCATCCGGTGGCAGACCTGGGAGGCATGCGGTTCCCCCGGTCCGCTCGCGCCCTCTTCCACTACATCGGCATGCTCGGCCTCGACACAAAGCCGTTCCCGAACCCCCTCACCCCGGCCTCCGACAGCACCGTGATCGAGATCGCCGGACGCAAGCACTACGCCGAGTCCGCCGCCGATCTGCCGCAGATGTTCCACGACGTCGCTGCTGCCTGGCACGACAGTCTGGTGGAGCGGTCCCACTTCGGCTCCATGCAACGGGCGATAGCGGACCGCGACTACGGCACGATCAAGCAGCTCTGGAACGAGCTGGTGCCGCAACTGGACGACATGTCCCTGTCGCACTACCTCGCCACGTCCAAGGCGTTCTCCGCCCTCCCGTTCGAGTACCGGGAAGCGTTCGGGCTGGTCGGCTTCGGCACGGGCGGCTGGGACACCAACTTCCCCGACTCGATGCTCGAGATCTTGCGCGTCGTCTATGTGGGAGCCGAGGACGACCAACATCGCATTCTCGGCGGCGCGCAGCGCCTTCCCCAACTCCTGTGGCAGCACGCCCCTGAGCACCTGGCGCACTGGCCGGCCGGGACCAGCCTCGCCTCTCTGCACGGCAGCTCGCCTCTCAGCGCGGTGCGGAAGATCAGGCGGACGGGCGACGGGCCAGGCCGTCATATCGAGGTGACCGACCGATGGGGAAAAACGTCGGCCTATCCCGCAGTCATCGCCACCTGCCAGTCGTGGCTCCTGTCCGCCCGAATCGATACGGACGAGTCGCTGTTCAGCCACCAGTTGTGGACTGCCATCGAGCGCACGCACTACATGCAGTCGTCCAAGACGTTCGTCGTGGTCGACCGGCCCTTCTGGAAGGACATCGACCCGGAGACCGGACAGCACGTGCTCAGCACAACCCTCACGGACCGCCTGACCCGTGGCACATACCTGCTGGACGACGGCCCCGACAAGCCGGCGTTGATCTGCCTTTCGTACACCTGGAACGACGACGCATTGAAGTGGCTGCCGCTCGATGTCGAGGAGCGCGTCCGGCTGATGCTGCACTCCCTGAAGCAGATCTACCCGAACGTCGACATCGCCTCGCACATCGTCGGCGAGCCCGTCACCATCTCCTGGGAGGACGACCCTGACTTCATGGGCGCTTTCAGCGACAACCTGCCCGGCCACTACCGCTACCAGGAACGCCTCTACACCCACTTCATGCAAGACCGCTTCGACCCCGCCCACCGCGGCATCTTCCTAGCGGGTGACGACGTGTCATGGACCGGTGGCTGGGCCGAAGGCGCCGTCACGACCGGCCTGAACGCCGTCTGGGGCGTCATGACCCAACTGGGCGGCAAGAGCAGCGCCGCCAACCCTGGCCCCGGCGACCGCTTCGATGAACTGAAGCCGATCCGACTGGCCTAGGGATCTGCTTCTGGGTTCGCCTCGCAGACCCCGTTTTGCTTTCACGTATCGCATCGGCGAGAGGTCGCCCCCGACCAGGGTCGGCCACACGCGTCAATCCGCGCCCTCGGAGATCGTTACCAAGGGCGCGGATGAGCTTTCCATGCCTCCAACACAGTCTTGTTCCGGGGTAGTTCCTGCTCCATCCCAGGGTGTCGAGGGCGGCCCGGCGTTCTGCCCGGGAGTCCGGCCCGATGCACGTGAGGGCACTGCGCCGCAGAGTCGGACCCACGTCAAAGTTAGGGTCGCAGCCTTCCTTCAACTCATGAGTTCAGTACGCGAGTTGCTCTGCCTCAGAAGTAGTCGCGCTTCTGGGCTCCCAGCATCTCCTTGCTGTCGGTGCAGCACACCGGCACTTGATGGACAACTGCGACTGGTCATCACCGCGACCGAAGCGGACTTCGAAGCAGCTTTCGCAGAGCACAAGAGGTTCGCTCAGCTTCTGGCCAGCGGTGCGATCGCCGAAGCACGGACCAACCTGGCGGCACGACTCGACGCAGCCGAGCGAGAGGTGGCCGACCAAGCAGAACGAGACCAGGCCAGCGCTGCGAAATGCCTCACCAACTGAACGGCCCCATCACCAACGGCGAACCACGCGTGGCCTGTCAGCCCCCAGCCCGGCCCCGGAACCGATCCGAGGCCGGGCTTCGGCACAGCGCGGCGCGCGCCACCACACGAGGACCGGCGCAGGACTTGAGGCCACCGCCAGCCTTGCAAGATCGCCATCACCTCCGGGGGCGAGTACGCGAGTTCACCAGTGGCTGACTGCGATGGTGCGCGGCGACGAGGACGCCTTCGGGCTGGCGAAGGTCGCAACATCGCGGCTCAGTCTGCGCTCCCCGGCGCGCGGACAGCGGGGTCCTGGACCAGGTGGAGCACCGCCGGGAGCCCGCTCGCGCGGGCGCGCCGGTATGCCTCGCGGAAGTCGTCGGCCGACCGCACGGTTTCGCCGTAGGCGCCGTACGAGCGGGCCCACGCCGCGAAGTCCGGATTGGTCAGATGGGTGCCCGACGGACGGTCCGGGTAGGCGTTCTCCTGGTGCTCCCGGATCGTCGCATAGCAGCCATTGTCGACGACGAGAGCTACGAAAGCTGCGCCGTACCCCACTGCAGTGGCCGTTTCCTGACCATTCATCAGGAAGCAGCCGTCACCCGCGACGGACACAACTTCGCGTTCGGGGAATGTGAGTGCAGCGGCTACGGCGGCCGGTATTCCCATGCCCATGGCACCGTTGCGTGGTGCGATGAGCGAGGCCGGGCTCCCGTGCGAGAGGTAACGGGCAGGCCACAGGGCATGGTTGCCTGCGCCGTAGGTGATGACGGCATCGGGTGCGAGCTCTTCCCGAAGTACAGCCATGACCGCGGTCAGGTCGACGTGAGCGCTGTCCGCGGCGGATTCGGGGACGGGAGTGCGGAAGCGGTCGTGGGCCACCCTTGCGGCCTTGAACCAGGCGACATCGGCATCCGGTGCTGTAGGTGTGGTGACGAGATCGAGGGCGAGGGACGGCGCGTGGGCGGCGATGAACTGGTCGATGCGGCCGCAGTGGCCGCGTGCGTCGCCGGGGAGTACGAGCACGGTCTCCGAGTCCAGTCCGCGCGTGTATCCGTCGCTGAGTACGTCGCCGCGCGGAGTACCGAGAAGGACCGTGAGGTCGGCCTCGTCGAGCAGCCGGGCCGCGTGGTCGCTGCGACCGTATCCGAGGGAGCCGACGAACGACCCCGCACCCTCGAGGTCGTGGGGGACGGCGTCGTAGGCGCGGAAGTCGGCGAGGACGGGGATCGAGTGATCCGTCGTCCAGCGGATGAGTTCCTGTCCGCTCTCGGCGGTCCATCCCTCGCCCCCGACCACAACGAGGGGCCGCTTCGCGCGCTCCAACCGGTGCACCAGCTCCTTCACGTCCGCCTCGGCAACGCGCGGCCGGGGCACCTCGAGCGGCTGAACCGTGCGGGACGTGCCCGTCGGCTGGGTGAGAACGTCCTCGGGAAGGCCGATCACCACCGGCCCGGGCCGGCCACTGCACGCCGTATGGACGCTCTCAGCGACGACTCGTGACGCGGCAGCGGGGTCGTCCAGCATGACGACCTTCTTTGCTGTGCTGCCGAACCATCCGCTCAGGTCGAACTCCTGGAACGCCTCCCGTCCGCGATCGGCCACCGGGATCAACCCGACGAAGAGGATCATCGGCGTGGCGTCCTGGTACGCGGTATGGACGGCGATGAAGGCGTTCGCTGCGCCCGGGCCCCGGGTGACCATGGCCACCCCGGGCAACCCCGTCAGCCTCCCCTCCGCCAACGCCATGAACCCCGCACCACCCTCGTGCCGGGTCACCACCGTTGAGATCGGCGAGTCGTGCAGGCCGTCGAGAACGTCAAGGAATGACTCTCCGGGAACGCCGTACACCCGCTGGATTCCTTCACGCTCCAGCTGCGCGACGATCAGGTGGCCCGCAGAAAGGGGGCGCTCAGGTGATTCGGCGTTCGACATCGGAGTTGATTCCTTTTGTTGAGACCGTGGTTACCCGACCATTTTTCCTTTCCTGGATCCGGAAGACACGAGGCGTAAGCCCCCGGAAAACGGCACGGCGATGTGCAGGTGAACAGGACCGGGCCGACACACGTCGCCGGTCACGGGGAGTCTTCACTTGGGCTTCAGCGCTACGACGTGACTCATTGTTCAACTGCACACTCATCGGCCTGCGGCGATGTGCTCCTGCTTCTTGTGGCCAGCCAGCTCGCGGAGGCACCGTTGGCGAACCGCACGGCGCCCACTTCACCTCCGACGATCTCTCTGCTCAACCGGAGTTCACATGACACCGTCCAGCTCCTCGGCAACCGCCGACAGCCAACTCGACGCGAAGAAGATGCGGAGAATCTCCGTCGCCAGCGTAATAGGAACCACGGTCGAGTGGTACGACCTATTTCTGTTCGGAACAGCCTCTGCGCTGGTGTTCGACAAAGTATTCTTCCCTGAATTCGGCGGCGCAGTCGGTACAATTCTGGCGTTCTTGACATTCGCCTCCGCGTACCTGGCACGCATGGTGGGTGCCGTATTCTTCGGTCACTTCGGCGACCGTGTCGGACGAAAGTCCATGCTGCTGGTCTCCCTGATGACGATGGGCGTGGCAACCTTCGCCATCGGCCTCGTCCCCGACTACAACACCATCGGAGTTGCCGCGCCTCTGGTGCTGCTCGGCCTGCGCCTGGTGCAAGGCCTCGCGCTCGGGGGTGAGTGGGGCGGCGCCGTACTGATGACCGTCGAGCACGCACCCGAACACCGGCGCGGATTCTTCGGTTCCATGGTCCAAGTCGGCGTGCCCATCGGGACGATGCTCGCCAACGGCGCGTTCCTGCTGGTGGCTTCGGGCCTGAGCGAGGCTGCGCTGCTCTCCTGGGGGTGGCGGATTCCGTTCCTGGCCTCGGCGGTCCTCGTCGGCGTCGGCATCTACATCCGGCTGAACATCGAGGAGACGCCGTCCTTCCAAGCAGTCCGGCAGGAGGGGGCCAAGGCCAAGATCCCGTTCGTCGCGCTGATGCGCCGGCACTGGCGCCAGGTGTTGCTGGGCGGTGTCACGACGCTGTCCACGGGTTCGACCTTCACCCTGCTGGTCGCCTCCGGCGTGAGCTACGGAACCAAGGACCTCGGCCACTCAAAGGGCCTGATGCTGTGGGCGGTCATGCTCTCCTGCGTCATCGCGTTCCTGGCAATCCCGTACTTCGGCCGCCTGTCCGACCGCGTCGGCCGCAAGCCCGTCATCTACGCGGGCATTGCCGCTGAGGCCGTGTTCGCCTTCCCGTTCTTCTGGCTCCTGGACACCGGGTCGGTGCCCCTGGTCTTTGTCGCGTACGCACTCATGATGCTCGCGTTCTCCGCCAACTACGGGCCGATTGCGACCTTCCTCGCGGAACTCTTCGGCGCCCGAGTGCGGTATTCGGGGCTCTCGGTCGCCTACATGCTGTCGGGCTTGCTGGGCTCCGCGGCAACCCCCGCCATCACCGCATGGCTGCTCACGCTCACCGGCAGCAGCTCCTCGATCGCCTGGTACATCCTTGGCGCCGCTTCCCTGTCCCTGCTGGCCCTGCTCCTGCTGGCCGAGACCCGGTTCGGAGACATCGACGAGCCCGGCCTGGAGCCCCAGCCCGCCGCACGCCTGACGGGAGCCGAGGCATGAGCGAGATCACGCGCATCGACTCCGCACCGGGCGTCCCGGCCGCTGTCGGCCCCTACGTCCAGGCGACCTGCGCCGGCGGGTTCGTCTTCACGACAGGTCAGATACCCGCCGCGCCGGGGGTGTCGATCGGCACGTTCCAGGACGAGGTGCGGGAGACGCTGCGCAACCTCGAGGCCGTTCTCACTGCGGCGGGTTCGGATCTCGACCACGTCGTCAAGGTCAACACCTTCCTCAGCTCACCGGACCAGCTCGCCCCCTACAACGAGGTGTACGAGAAGCACTTCGCCGCCCGCCGGCCCGCGAGGACGACGGTGTGCGTGGGGCTGTGGGGCGTATCCCTGGAGATCGACTGCATCGCCGTGGTCAAGCCGGGGGCCGACCAGTGACCATCTCTCCGCTCTCGGCCGGACTCGGATCATCGGCGGACCTACTGGAACGCCTCCGCTGCGTCGACCTCCCCACCCTCGGCCATCTGCTCGAAGAGGGCTTCGTCAGCTCGGCTGTCCGGCAGCTCGGCCAACGGCGGCGCATGGTCGGGACCGCCGTCACCCTCGCCCTGGACGCACCCGACGCCACAGCGGTGAACCGCGCTCTCGTCGAGCTGAACCCTGGCGAGGTCCTGGTCGTCGACATGGGCGGCAACCATACCCACGCCCCTATCGGCGCCGTCACAGTGGCTGCCGCACGAGCACGCGGGGCGGCGGGCATCGTCGTCGATGGTGTGGTGACCGACGTGGAAGCGCTCAGGGATGCGCACTCCGGCCTGCCCGTCTACGCCCGCGGCACCAGCTGCCTGACCACGAAAAGGCTGGACGGCCGGCGGGAGCGACGCCAGGTTCCCGTGCACATCGGCGGCGTCCGCGTCACTCCCGGGGACTTCGTCCTCGGCGACGCCAACGGGGTGATCGCCCTGCCGGCGTCCTCACTGGCCGTCGTCGTACATCAGGCGGAGCTTTCCGACGCGGCCGAACCCGAGCTCCTCCGCCGGATCAGAGCGGGCGAGGACCTCCGGACGCTCCTCCATGTCGATTGATCGAGGACCAGACCGCAGCACCGAGCTGCCCGACGCCGGCCGCCAGAAGTAGCGAAGGAAAGATCACGTGACGGAATACAAGGTCGTCGACCCGGCCACGAACACTGTCGTGCGCCGATACGCACCATCGGACGAGGGCACGGTGGACCGCGCGATCGCGGCCGCCGCGGAGGAGTTCGCGGACTGGCGGCGACGTTCGATCAAGGACAGAGCCGACGCCGTCCTCGCCGTCTCCCATGAGTTCAAGAACCGGCGGGACGAGCTGGCCGCGACCATCACGCGCGAGATGGGCAAGACCACCCGCGAAGCGCTGGCCGAGGTGGATCTCGCGGCGGCAATCTTTGCGTACTACGCGGAACGCGGCCCCGCCTTCGCCGCTGACGAACGGCTCGACATCCGCGGCGGTGACGACGTGGTCGTCCGCTCGGAGCCGCTCGGCGCACTGCTCGGGATCATGCCCTGGAACTACCCGTACTACCAGGTCGCCCGCTTCGTCGCTCCCAACCTCGTCCTCGGCAACACCATCATCCTCAAGCACGCCCCGAGTTGCCCCGAGTCGGCCCAGGCGATCGAGGAGGTGATGAGAGCAGCCGGCCTGCCGGCCGGCGCGTACGTCAACGTGTACGCCACCAATGAACAGGTCGCTCGAATCGTCGCCGACCAGCGGGTTCAGGGTGTGTCCCTCACAGGCTCGGAGCGTGCCGGCCGCGCAGTGGGGGAAGTCGCCGGGCGTCACCTCAAGAAGTACGTCCTCGAACTCGGCGGCTCCGACCCGTTCATCGTCCTTCCCGACGCCGACCTGGAGGCGGCGGTCCGTGCTGCTGTCCAGGGCCGGATGAGCAATGCGGGCCAGGCGTGCACCGCCTCGAAACGGTTCATCGTGGTCGATCCCGTCTACGACCGGTTCCTGGACGCCTTCACCGACGCGGTCCGGTCTTTGACAGTTGGCGAACCCACGGACGACAGCGTCTCCTTCGGCCCCCTCTCTTCCGAAGAGGCCGCCCTCAGAGTGATGGCGCAGGTGAACGACGCAGTTGAGCGCGGCGCGACGGCGGTGACAGGAGGCGCGCGCCCGCTGCGCAGCGGCGCCTTCGTCGAACCCACCATTCTCACCGGCGTCACACCGGACATGCCTGCGTACCACGAGGAGATCTTCGGTCCGGTTGCGGTCGTCCATCGCGTGCCCGACACCGCGGAGGCGATTCGCCTCGCCAACGACACACCGTACGGCCTCGGCAGTGTCGTCTTCGGCCGCGAGGCTTCTGCAGCGAGGGCGGTCGCCGATGCGCTCGACGTCGGCATGGTCTCCATCAACGGTCCCTCCGACACTCAGGAGGATCTTCCCTTCGGTGGCGTCAAGCTCTCCGGCGTGGGACGGGAGCTAGGCGCCTACGGAATGAGCGAGTTCGTCAATCGGAAGGTGATCCGGGTGCGTGGCTGAGCGCTCGAACTGCGCGAGAAGTTGAAGTGCGCCTCGGTGCAGCACGGGGGCAGTGGGCGCTGGGACAAGCAACGACGTTCGTTGAGCCAGGTGAGGACAACGTCACGATGGAAGACATGCACACGTCGCACTTCGCCCTGCCCCCGCCGGACCGCCATGCCGTCGCATTGGCGCGCGAATGCCTGGAGGAGATCGACGACTTGGTCGACGAGTGGGCCGGATACGTCCGGCCCGTGCGTGCGTCCTACTCCGACCTGGTCTCGCACGAGGAGTTCCGGGACAGCGCCTGGCAGGCGTTCGAACTCCTGCTGCGCACTGTCGCCCAGTTGCCGGTGCCGGAGCGCATCACCGGAGTATCCGAGCGGGTCGGGGAACAGCGCGCCCGACAAGGCGTTCCCTTGGACGCGCTGCTGCAGGCTGCTCGTGTCGACTTCCGGGTCGTCTGGGCTGCCCTGGTGCGGCACGCGGGAGATGCGGGTCGAGCGCAGTTGGTCAACTCCGCCTACTACGTGTGGGAGGCGGTCGAGCGGCATGTCACCGGCATCATGACCGCCTATCAGCGCACCGTTCTGGAGATGGGGCGCCGTACGGAGGATGAGCGGCGCCTGTGGTTCAGTCGGCTTCTCGACAGCGGCGGACGAAACTCCACCGTGGTGCAGGACGCCGCGCGGGCTCTCGGGTTCCATATGTCCGAGCAATTCGTGTGTGCGGTCGCGTCCGGAGAGCGCGAGGGGATTCTTCGGGGAGTCGCCGGCGCTCTCCGCAGTCTCGACGCCCCGCTGCAGCACCAGGCGATCGCCTCAGACATGGTGTTGGTCGTTCAGCTGAGCCCTCGGCTGACCCGAGATGCCTTGTTGGCACAGCTCCACGGGGCACCGTGCGGGGTCTCCCCGGTGGTGACAGGGCTGGCCGAGGTGCCCCGTGCAGTGGCTCTGGCCACCGCTACTGCCCGAGTACTGCCGCCCGACGCCGCTGGACCGCGACGACTTGAGGACAGCTGGATCGATGTCCTGGTCCACCGGGCCGAGGACCTGGGTCGGTATTTGGCGGCAGACATACTGGGCGGGCTGCACAGCGGAGTTCCCTGTGTGGAGGCGGACCGGCTGTTGGAAACCGTCCAGGTTCACCTGTCGGGCGGCGGGTCCGTGGCTGACACAGCTGCGACCTTGTACTGCCATCGCAACACGATCCAGCAGCGCCTCAACCGCTTTGCCGAACTCACCGGTCGCGATCCACGACGTCCCGAGGACGCGGCACTGGTGGCCCTGGCTCTCAGCGCGAATCGTCTGCACCAGACGTGACAGCCATCGGAGCATCAGGGCATCGGGGCATCGGGGCGTCACGGAGAACATGACTTGGCGGGGTCCCCCGGCGCTGCCGGGGCAGGCTACAGCTCAGAGTCATCCCATTGGTCCAGGAAGTCGTCCGTCAACTCAACGCTCGGCTCCTCCTGTTGTGCGTGCGCAGACAGCTCGGCCCGGATCACCTTCCCCCGAGGCGGGTAGCGAATGCCCCAACGTTCGGCATAGTGCCCGACGAGGAACAGACCGCGCCCACCCTCGTCAGTGATGGCCGCGGATGGCATGGGTGATCAGCTCACTCAGTACGAGTTCAGCTGTGAACGCGATCCCGTCCAGCCCCCACGACTCGAGCTTGCGGATGCATTGAGAGCGGATCGGGCCGACAGTTGCCGGATCCGACGGCACCGACCACTCGGAAACCCTGTCCGCCGCCAGCCTCCGAGTTCGGGCGACCATCAAAGCGATGTCGTCGCTGGGGCGTGGCGGAAGCATCGTGCTCATGACGCTCTGCATTCTGATGAGCGAACGGAGACTTCGACCCGACGTGGGCCGGGTCGGCTCGTCGACACCAACTGCCCCGCCCCGATTACCGGAACGCCTACCGGACGGGCTCATAACCCCGTTCCAGCACCCTGGGTAGTCAGAGGCGCGGTGACCACCGCTGGCTCTGAATCGGCCGTCAGTTGAGTGCAGCGTGGGCTGCGCCTTGTTGGGCAGCCCTGCCCTGATTGCGGACTTTCCTCCGCACCGCCTCACTAAGCCAGAGCAACAAGTGCGATGGCCGCCTGCTCCGGGATCGTGACATCGAGGCCGGTGAGCTTCTGGAATCGCCCCAGGCGGTTCAACACCGTGTTGCGGTGGCAGTACAGCCTCTCGGCACTGCCGGTGAGACTTCCTGTTGCCAGGTAGGCACGGACCGTATCCACGATCACGCTCCGATCCGGTTCCGCCACCGCCTGAAGCCTGCTGAGCAGCTCGGTGGAGAAGCCGTGCTGCTCGTCGAGCTGGCTCTTGGTGACGCGGGTCCATGTCTGAGCAAGCGTGAACAGACCGGTGTCCTCGGGCCGGAGGGTCCGGCAGATCTCGTACGCCGTCGCAGCCGCCGCAGGGACGGCTCCCAGTCCCTCGACGTCAGGGACCAGGCCACCTTGCATGCCCCGCAACTGCCGCTGCTGCAGATCGTGTTCGGGGCCCGACGTGCCCGCCGGCCACACGAGGACGACTCTTCCCGGCTGGTTGAGCACGAAGAGGCGCTCTCCGAGCGCGCTGACCTGCGCCGCCGCTCGATGCGCGTCGTGGGAGGCAGCTGTCTCCGCCACGACCACACGGAACGTGTCATCGGCGTCGACGCCCAGGGCTCGGGCGATGTTCGGCACGTTCCGGGAAGCCTGGCCTCCGGGCGCCAGCAACTCCGCGAGATAGGTGATCTGCTCGTCGCGTGTGGCTGCGGCCATGAGAGCCCGTTCCTCGAGGTAGGACTGCTGGACGGCGCGGGCATAGTCGTCCACCACCCGCCACAGGCTCTCGGCGTGCAAGGCCAGCACTGCCATGTCGTCGGGGCGTACCTGCGCCAGCATCGCGGACCAGACGACGCTGAAGTCGAGCCGTACCGCCGCGACGAGATCTTCGCCCCGTACACCTTGGCGGGCGCGGAGTCGCCCGAGCTCATTGGGCAGATCGCTCAGCTTCGTCGTGGTCGAGTCAGTGGCGAGGGCGCGCAGGATCAACGCGAGGGAGTCGCGCGCCGATGCACGCAGATGCTCTTCAGGAACGAGCCCCGATTGGTAAACCCCGGCTTCATTCAGCCTGGCCAGGAATGACTCGGCCAGGGTGTCCACCTCCAGGGCGAGAGACCCGACCAGCTCCCGCCAGCGCGGCAGGGAGTCGCTCGTACGGGCTTCCAGGCTCTTCATCCGTGCCTCCCTGACGAAGCCTCGAGGGTGTGCGAGTGCACAAGCATCTTGCTGATATCAGAGGCGGACGGCAATGTTCCAGATGCCCGGCCCCGGGTCGAATGGATGTCAGCCAACATCCGGCCCGTCTTCCCCCGGAGTTCACCATGAGCGACACAGTCACGGCCGCCCACTCCGCCGATCCGGCATCCCCGGACCGCGCAGTCGCGCGCCGTGTGGCCGTCGCGGCCTTCGTCGGCACAGCCATGGAATGGTACGACTTCTTCCTCTTCACCACGGCCGCGGCAGTCGTGTTCAACGTGCAGTACTTCGTGTCGGACAACGCCCTCACCGCCACGATGGCATCGTTCGCCACCCTCGCCGTCGGATTCGTCGCCCGCCCGGTCGGCGCGCTCCTCTTCGGCTGGCTCGGTGACCGGGTCGGCCGCAAGCGGGTGCTGATGACGACGATCGTCGGCATCGGCGTGGCCACCGTGCTCATCGGTCTGCTGCCGTCCTACGCCACGATCGGTGTGGCCGCCCCCATCATGCTGGCCTCGCTCCGCTTCCTGCAGGGTCTCTGCGTCGGCGGCGAATGGGGCGGGGCGGTCACCATCGCCGCCGAAAACGCGCCTGCCGCTTCCCGTGCGGTCTACGCCAGCGTCCCCCAGCTCGGCTCCCCGGTCGGCACCGTCCTCTCCTCTGGTGCGTTCTTCCTCTGTTCGGTGCTGCTCACCAAGGAAAGCTTCGACGCCTGGGGATGGCGCATACCGTTCCTGCTGGCCCTGCCCATGCTCGCCATCTCGGTCGTGATCCGGCGCCAGCTCGAGGAGTCCCCGGCCTTCAAGGCTCTCCAGGAGGAGGACACGGTGGCCGAGGCGCCTCTGCGCCAGGTCTTCCGGCGTGACTGGCGTCAGTTGCTCATCGGTACGGCTGTGATGTTCATCGGCGCCGGCGGCTTCTACCTCGTGACCACCTTCGTCATCAGCTACGGCCAGCGAGTCCTGGGCCTCAGCTCCTCCCTGCTGCTGCTCGCCACCGTCATCGCTGCCGTCGTCGAAATCCCGGTCATCGTCTCGGGCGGGCGCCTCGGACAGCGTTACGGGTCCAGCCGCGTGGTGATCGGCGGAGCGTTGGCCACCATGCTGCTCGCCTTCCCCGTCTTCTGGGCGATCGGTACGGCGAATCCGATCGTCGTCGTCGTAGCGATCACTGTCGCGGTCGCCGCCGTCTCCTACCCCTACGCTGTCGCAGGAGCGGTCCTCACCAGCCTCTTTCCGGCACAGGTGCGCTACAGCGGAGTCGCCGTCTCCTCCAATTTCGCCGGTCTCCTGAGTGGCTGCGTTCCACTCGTCGCGACCGCCATTCTGACCAGGACGGGCGACACCCTGTGGCCCAGCGCGGCCATCCTCGTGCTGATCGGCGCCATAGCGCTCGTCGGTGGCGTGCTCACCCCCCGCTACAGCGTCCACGAGGCCGGCCTCAAGCACTGATCGCAGGCCCCCACTCTCAGCTGCCTCTCCATCAACGGCAGGGAAGGAGCCTGGTCATGACCATGGCCGCATCTCACGCGGGGATCAGCACCCCTGACCCCACGCTCACGACCCACGCAGACGAGTGGAATCTCCGAGTGGAACTCGCCGCGGTATACCGCCTCGTCGCCCACTTCCGGATGACAGACCTCATCTTCAGCCACATCTCGCTGCGGCTGCCCGGCGAGGAGCCCCGGTTCCTCATCAACCCCTACGGCCTGCTGTTCGAGGAAATCACCGCGTCGAACCTCGTCGTCGTCGGTATCGACGGCCAGTTGGTGTCCCCCAGCGGGCACCGAGTCAACCCCGCCGGCTTCGTGATCCACAGCGCGATTCACCAGGCCCGGCCGGATGCGCACAGCGTCCTGCACACCCATGCCCGCTACGGATGCGCAGTCGCGGCACAGAAGGACGGGCTGCTGCCCGTCAATCAGATGTCGATGGAGTTCTACGGCCGTCTCGCCTACCACGACTACGAAGGCGTGGCCCTCAACAACGAGGAGAAGGCCCGCCTCGTCTCAGACCTCGGCGACCACAACGCCATGATCCTGCGCAACCACGGCTTGCTCACCGTGGGCGAGAGCGCGAGCCGAGCCTTCCTGCGGATGCTCTACCTGGAGCGCGCCTGCGAGATCCAAATCGCCGCGCAATCGGCGGGGTTGGAGCTCAACCTGCCGTCGCACGACATCGCCGAGCACACGGCCCGCCAGCTCAACAACGAGCTCCCCAAGGGTGCCGACGACCACGACAACAGCGACAACTGGGACCTGGCCTGGGCCGCCTTGCAGCGCCTCGCCGACCGCATCGCCCCCGACCACCGTTCCTGACGAGCAGTACCCCGGCCCACAGCTAATACGGACACGAAGGACACGATCGTGAACAATCGCACGCACTCTGACAGCCCGGCCTTCACCCCGAACGAGCACGACACAGCCTTCTTGAACGACTTCGCCACGCTCTCGGCCTTCGGAGCCACTCCCGGCGGCGGGGTCGACCGCCAGGCCGCCACCACAGCCGACGGCGAGCAGCGCGCCTGGCTCCATGAGTGGCTCACCAGCCGCGGATTCGAGGTGCGTTACGACAACATCGGGAACCAGTTCGGTCTCTTCACCGTCGCTCCCGGAGCGCCGTACGTCCTGAGTGGCTCGCACCTCGACAGCCAGCCGCTCGGCGGCCGTTACGACGGCGCGTACGGCGTCCTCGCCTCAGCTCACGCCGCACACCGGGCCGTCCGCCATGCGGAGAACTCGGAGAGCAGCCCGCGCTACAACGTGGCCGTCGTCAACTGGTTCAACGAGGAAGGCTCACGGTTCAAGCCCAGCATGATGGGCAGCGCCGTCTTCACTGGGAAGCTTCCGGCCGATGTCGCACTCGCGACCACGGATCCCGCCGGCACGACGGTGCGGTCCGCGCTCCAAGAGATCGGGACCATCGGCGACTACGAGGGTCCCAGCGTGGCCTCGTACGCCGAGATCCACATCGAACAGGGTCGAGGCCTGGAGAACGAGGGGACCTCGATCGGACTCGTCGACTCCACCTGGGCGGCGCGGAAGTACCAGATCGTGGTGCGTGGCGAGCAGTCTCACACCGGATCAACGATCATGGCGGACCGGCGAGATGCTCTCGTGGGCGCGTCCCTCCTGGTCGTGGCCGCGCGCGAACTGGCCGAGCAGAGCACGGACATCCCGCTGCACACCTCGGTGAGCGAGATGACCATCCTGCCCAACTCCCCTGTGGTGGTGGCCCGTGAAGTCCGACTCCATGTGGATCTGCGCTCGCCCGACGAGGCCCTGCTCGACGAAGCGGCCAAGAAGCTGGCCGAATCCATCCCGGAGATCGAGGCGCGCGCCTCGGTCAGCATCGAACAGGTACAGACGCATGGCTGGGGCGTCGCGCCCTTCCCCGCCGCAGGGGTCGAGCTCGCCGCCCGGGTAGCCGATGAACTGGGGCTGAGCCACGAGAACGTCATGACCGTGGCTGGCCACGACTCGGTCAATATGAAGGACGTGGCGCCTTCGATCATGCTCTTCGTGCCGAGCGTCGAGGGCATCTCGCACAACGAGGGCGAGTACACCCACGACCGGGACGTTTGCGCCGGGACCGATCTGCTGACCGGGGTGCTCGAGCAGCTGATGTCCGGTGCACTGGACGACCCACGGTGACGAACTGGACGACGCTTAAGCAGGCATCGCGGGCGAGCTCCTCGTCCTAGAACACCTTCTTCCAGTCGTCGCGGACGATCGACTCCCGGCCGTAGTCCATGCGCGCACCGGCGTAGTGGACGTCGTCGCGCTCGAAGAGCAGGCCCGCGTAGGCGGCGGCCGGGTCGCCCCCAAACCGTCCCGGTCCTTTTCCATCAGGCAGCAATCGCTTCCAGGACATTGCGCAGCCACGGCACCTGACCGTCAAAGCGCGGAACGTCCTGGGGACGCACCCATCGGTACGCGTCGTGTTCCCAGTTCAACCGCAGTTTTCGGCGTGTGGTCCCGGCACGGAACGTGTGCACTCGCCAGCAGTGGCCGCGGGCATCAGGGAGCTCCAGGACCGGCCCAGGGCGGAAGTCGGTGAGTTCGGCGGCCGGGATCCCGGTCTCTTCGAAAAGCTCCAGCAGCGCTTGGGCGTGCGCGGAGTCACCGTTGTCGAGGTGACCGGTGATGCAGTGCCAGTGGCCGGCGTCGTGCCCGACGTCGCGGCTCCGCTTGAACAGGCCGATGCGCCCGCGCCAGGTGAGAACGACGGCCACGACGATGCCGGGTCGGGCCGTCTGCGCGACCATGGTCGGAGTCGAGGCGTACGACGCGGTCATGGGCGTCAGTTGCCGAGCAGCTGACTGGGTCATGGGGAGCCCCCCGGCGTCTGCCGACCGCTGGTGGGCAGGCCCGCCAGCAACGCGCGTCGGCTGGCGCGGACGTGCTCGCGCATGACCTGCTCGGCGCTGTCGCCGTCCTTCTCCAGGATCAGCTCGAGTACGCGATGGTGTTCGCGGTCCGACTGGAGGGCGCGGCCCGGCTGGCTGAGCGAGGTCTTCACGAGGCGTGAGTAGGCGAGTTGGTTCATGAGCATGCGGTAGTGCGCCTCCAACTTGGTGTTGTCGGCGCCGGAGATGAGCAGGTCGTGGAACTCCCGGACCAGCTCGGCGTACCGCTCCCGGTCGTCGCGGGCCACCGCTTCGTCGGCCTCGCGCAGGTTGCGTTCGAGGAGGTCGAGCTCCGGGACGCGGCCGCGTTGGGCGAGGAGGCGGACAGCGGCGCCTTCCAGGAGTTCCTTCATCTCGAAGAGTTCGGTGATCTCACGCCGGGACGGGGTGGTGACGAAGGTTCCGACGCGGGGCCGGATCTCGACGAGGCCCTCGGTCTGCAACTGCTTGAGGGCCTCGCGTACCGGTGTACGGCTGACTCCGAACTCGTCGGCGAGGGCGAGCTCCGAGAGGGGGGCGCCGGGCTCGATGCCACCCTCGATGATGCGCCGCCGCATCTCGGCTATCACCCGGCCCTGCGCCGAGCCGTTCTTCGCCGGGCTCTTTCCGCTGTTCACCGACTCCTCCTCCGTCTCGTGAGCGGCCCGCCGGTCATGCCAGGGGGGCGAGCGCGCCGCCGTCGTAGAACTTACCCGCGCTGTAGACCATCGCGGGGAGCTCGGACGCTGAGGCGTGCACGACCCTGCAGATGAAGACGGTGTGGGTGCTGGCCTGCAGCCGCTCGCGGATCTCGACCTCCATCCGCGCGCTGCTCCGGGCGATCAGCGGGCTACCGAACGGTCCGCTCTCCCAGTCCAGGTCCTTGAACTTGTCGTCGGACTTGCCCGCGAACGTGCCGACGACGTCGAGCTGGTCCGTCGACAGGATGTTGATCGCGAGGTGGCCGGCGCGGAACAGGCAGTCGTGGGTGGACGAGGTGCGCTGGACGCACACCATCACGGTCGCGGGGTCGAGCGAGATGCTGGAGAAGGCGTTGACCGCCAGCCCTCGCGGGGTGTCCCCGTCCATCGCGGTGACGACGGTGACTCCGGTGACGAACTGCCGGTTGACCTGCTTCATCACGTCGATGTCGGGCTTCGTGGCGAGTGCGGTCATGTGCGTGCTCCTTGTCGTTCCGGCCATGCCGTGTTGCTGTTTGTGCGGGGTGGGGGTGCCGTCGTCGTCCGACACGCGTTCAGTCCTGTCCTACGGGGATGATGCCGAGGGCCGAGAGCAGTGCCCGCGGATCCCACGTCACGTGTTCCTCGACGATCCGGTCGCCCTCGAAGCGGGCGAAGGTGGCACCGCTGACGTCGACGCGGCGGCGGGTGGCGGGGACGCCGAGGAAGGAGTGCAGGTGGGTGCCGCTGCTGTGCCAGCGGATGGCGGCGCGGTCGCCGTCCACGACGATCTCGTCGACGGTCGTGGTCAGGTCGGGGAACGCGGCCCGGGTGGAGACGATCGCGGCCTTGAAGGCTGTGAGGTCCTGCGGCTGCGGGTCCGATCCGTGCCGGAGGTAGCCGGGGCCGAGGAGCGTGTCGAGTGCGTCGGCGTCGCCCTCGCCCCAGGCCGCGTTCCACACCTTCTCGATGAGCAGGCGGCGGGCTTCAGCGTGCGACATGGGTCTTTTCCTTTCGGTCGGCGTCCAGTTCCTTCCAGAAGGACACCGCCAGGCCGGCGATGATCACGAGGAACGGCAGGGACGTCACAATGACGGTGTTCTGCAGGGCGTTCAGTCCGCCCGCGAGCATGAGGACGATGGCGGTGACGCCGGTGAGGACTCCCCAGAGGACGAGCACGGGGCGGCGCGGGGTGAGCGAGCCGTTCGAGGTCATCATCGACAGGACGTACGTGTTGGCGTCGGCGCCGGAGACGAAGAACATCACGACCAGGACGATCGCGATCACCGAGGTGACCGAGGCGAGCGGGAAGTGGTCGAGCGTGGCGAAGAAGGCTGAGTTGATGTCGGCGGCGGTCTGCTGGGCGATGTCGCCGTCCTCGAAGAGGTCGACGTGGATCGCCGTACCGCCGAAGACCGTGAACCAGGTGAAGAAGACGACGCTGGGGACGGCGAGGACGCCGACGATGAAGCCGCGGATGGTGCGGCCGCGCGAGATGCGGGCGAGGAAGACGCCGACGAAGGCGCCCCAGGAGACCCACCAGGCCATCATGAAGTAGGTCCACAGCTGCATCCATTCGAGCCCGCCGAAGGCGGTGCCCTGCAGGCTCATCCGGAAGAAGTCGGTGGCCCACTGGCCCACCGCCTCGCTGTACAGGTTCGCGAGGAACACGGTCGGGCCGACCACCAGCATGAACACGAAAAGGCCGACGGCGAGCAGTGAACTGCCCTGGCTGAGCAGCTTGATGCCCTTGCTGACGCCGGTCACAGCAGAGAGCGTGAAGAGCCCAGTGACGGCGGCGATGATGAGCACCTGGGTCACCGAGTTGACCGGGATCCCGAACAGTGTGCCCAGGCCGTTGTTGATCTGAAGTGCTCCCAGACCGAGCGAGGTCGTGGTGCCGAAGAGCGTCGCGAACACGGCGAGTACGTCGATGGCCTTGCCGACAGGCCCGTTGACGCGGTCGCCGAGCAGTGGCACGAACAACTGGCTGACCAGCGTGCGGCGTTGCTTGCGATGGGTCGAGTACGCGATGGCGAGCCCGAAGACCGCGAAGATCGCCCAGGCGTGCAGGCCCCAGTCGAAGTACGAGTACTGCAGGGCCCGCACCGCCGCCGACGGTGTGCCCGGCTCGGCGAGCCCGTGCGGCGGGGTGGAGAGGTGTGAGACCGGCTCGGCGACACCGTACGAGATGAGGCCGATGCCCATGACGGCGCTGAGGATCATGGCGATCCAGGCCGGCGTAGAGAACTCGGGGCGGTCGGCGTCCTTGCCGAGCCGGATGCTTCCGGCGGGGCTGAACGCGAGAAACACCAGGAACACCAGGATGGCGAGGGTGACCAGCAGATAGGTCCAGCCGAAGGTGCCCGTGACCCAGTTCAGGGAGGCGCTGGTGACCTTGTTCAGGTTGTCCGTGAAGAGCACGGCCCAGGCCACGAAGACGGCGGACAGGCCGAGTGAGGCCCAGAAAACGGAACCGATTTCACGACCATTCTCCGGACTGACGGTAGTGCTACAGGCGGGACCGTCGCCGGTGTCTGCATCCGTGCTCCCCGGCGGCTGCGCGGAGGACGTCTCCGCGTCTGCTCGAAGGTGACTTGCCATGAAACTCCTTGAGTCCGCGGGGCCAACAGGCCACGGCGTTGGCATGCAAGAAGCAGTAAGGCATGTCACAGATTGAGCGTCAAGAGGTCGAGCGGAATGAATTCCCAAGGCGCCCACATACAGGGTTAATGCCCAGGTCAAAGCCTTCCACTGGGGCAGTCTGTACCCATTTCTTACCCTTCCGGGAAATCCACTACAGGCACCCTCTTGACCGAGGCTTAGCCGGATGTCTAACGTCCTGTGGCATGCAAGAGCGCATCCAGGATCGTCTGCATCCGTCTGACCAATCCGATCCGTCCGTCGTCGCCGACGCGGGCATCGGTCTCCGCAAGCTCGTGCTCCACCAGGAGGTCGTCCTCACCGAGGCCGGCGAGGCGCCCGCGCGGCCGGCCCGGCGGGCCAGCGTCGCCGCCGTCATCCGGAATCCCTGGGTGGGCTCCGGACCGGGAGTCGACCTCACCGCGGAGCAGCTGCGCATCGCCCCGACGCTCGCGAGGTTCCTCACGGACCGTCTCGTCGGCGCACTGGGCGGCGTCGATGCTGTCGAGGCGTTCGGGAAGGCCGCCGTCGTCGGCACGGCGGGCGAGATCGAACACGCCGGTGCGCTGATCCACACCCCGTACTTCGGCAATCTCGTCCGCGAGTACCTGCAGGGCGAGTCGATCATCTGCTTCGCCGACAACCGGGCCGAAGCGGGCGAGACTCTGGTCGTCCCGCTCTGGCACAAGACCCACGCCGCGACCCGCAGCCACTACCAGACCATCGGCGCCCGGGTCCCCGACGCACCGCGCGCCGACGAACTCGTCGTCATCGCGGCCGCGTCCACCGGCCCGCGCCCGCACCCCCGCATCGGGGACCGCATGACCGACCCCGTCGTCACCACCGAAACCCTGGAGGTAGTTCCCTCATGAACGTGCGCAAGATCGTGACCTACGTCGAAGAGATCCGCAGCGAGGGCGGCCGCCCGGTCAGCCCACCCGCCCGGGTCGCCGTCGTCGCCGCGATCATCGAGAACCCGTGGGCCGGGCAGGGCTTCGTCGAAGACCTCAACCCCGGCATCGACGCCACCGCCTCCGACATCGGCGCGCTACTCGCCCCCGAGGTCCTCGACGCCCTGCAGGCACCCGCCGAGGCGTACGGCAAGGCCGCGATCGTCGGCCTGGACGGCGAGGTCGAACACGGCTCGGCGCTGATCCACACGCTGAAGTTCGGCGACCACTTCCGCAAGGCCGCGAACGCCACCACCCTGCTGCCCGCCGTGGAGAAGCGCGGACCGGCCGGCGTGGTCTTCGACATCCCGCTGAAGCACATCACCGACGCCACGATCCGCTCGCACCACCAGACCATCGAGGTCCGCATCCCCGACGCGCCGCACCCCGGCGAGATCGTCATCGCGCTCGCGGCCGCCGCCCAAGGCCGCCCGCAGCAGCGCCTGGCCCCGCTCTCCACCGAACAGTAGGCCCGTATGACCAAGCCGCCCCTGGTGCTGCTGCACGGCGTCGGGCTCGACCACACCATGTGGGAGCCCGCCGCCGCGCTCCTCGCCGACCGCTTCACCGTGATCACCCCCGACCTGCCGGGCCACGGCGCGCGCCCGCCTGTGCACGACGGGGTGACGCTCGCCGAGCTGGCCGACGGCGTCGCCGGCGAGATCCCGGTCGGCGCGCACCTGGTCGGGTTCTCGCTCGGCGCGCTCGTCGCACAACAACTGGCCCTGCACCACCCTGAGTTGGTGGCCACGCTCACGTCGGTCAGCTCGGTGTGCGCGCGGACGGCCGAGGAGCGCGCGTCCGTCCTCGACCGGCTGCGCGCCGCCGAGGCCGACTGCGCGGCGAGCACGGCCGCCTCCCTGCAGCGCTGGTACGCGGGCACGGACGTCGACGCCGACCGGATCGCCCGTACGGAAGCCACGCTGCTCGCCAACGACGTGGGGTCCTTCCTCGGCTGCTACCGCGTCTTCGCCACCGCGGACGCCGAACTCGCCCCGCACCTGGGCGACATCGCCGTACCCGCGCTTGCCGTGACCGGCGCGGACGACCCCGGCTCCACGCCCGAGATGACGCACCGGCTCGCCGCGGCGCTGCCGCACTGCCGCGCGGTCGTCGTCCCCGGAGCGCGGCACATGCTGCCCGTCCAACGCCCGCAGGCGTTCGTCGACTCCCTCACCACGTTCATCGGAGAGCGCGCACATGTCTGAACTCACCACGCTGCAGCACTTCATCGGCGGTACGTGGGTCGAGCCCGCGTCGGGCGAGTACTTCGAGAGCACCAACCCGGCCACCCGGCAGCCCCTCTACCGGGCGGCGCGCGGGAACGCCGCCGACGTCGACCGGGCCGTGGCCGCCGCCCGCCTCGCCTTCGAGGACCCGCGCTGGCGGAACCTCAGCCAGACCACGCGTGGGCATCTGCTGCGCCGGCTCGGTGACCTGATCACCGAGAACGCCGAGGAACTCGCGCGGATGGAGACCCGGGACAACGGCAAGCTGCTGCGCGAGATGCGCGGCCAACTCGCCACCCTGCCCGAGTACTTCCACTACTACGCCGGCCTCGCCGACAAGATCCACGGCGACTTCATCCCCACCTCCGACCGCCAGGTGCTCAACTACACGGCCCGCGAACCCCTCGGCGTCGTCGGCGCGATCACCCCGTGGAACTCTCCGCTGACGCTCACCAGCAGCAAGCTGGCCCCGGCGCTCTGCGCGGGCAACACTGTGGTGATCAAGCCCTCCGAGTACACCTCGGCAACCGTCCTCAAGCTCGCCGAACTCGCCCTGGAAGCAGGGTTCCCGCCGGGCGCCGTCAACGTCGTCACCGGGTTCGGCGCCGAGGCCGGACAGGCCCTGGTCGACCACCGCGACCTGGCGAAGATCTCCTTCACGGGCAGCACGGCCACCGGCTCCCGTATCGCCGCGGCGACCGCGAGCCGTTTCATCGGCTCCACGCTCGAACTCGGCGGCAAGTCCCCGAACATCGTCTTCGACGACGCGAACATCCCGAACGCGGCGATGGGCGTGGTCGCGGGCATCTTCGCCGCCGCGGGCCAGACCTGCATCGCGGGCAGCCGCGTCTTCGCACACCGGTCGGTCTACGACGAGCTGGTCGAGCGCGTCACGCAGCGCGCCAAGGCCATCCGGATCGGCGACCCGATGGACGAGCACACCGAACTCGGCCCGCTGGCCTTCGCCGAGCAGCGGGACAAGGTCGCCGGGTACGTCGACCTCGGTCGCGAGGAGGGCGCCCGCGTGCTGACCGGCGGCAACCCCACCGACGGCGGCCTCGGCGGCTGGTTCTACGAGCCCACCGTCCTCGTGGACGTCCACAACGACATGCGGGTCGTACGCGAGGAGATCTTCGGCCCCGTCCTGGCCGTGATGCCGTTCGACACCGAGGACGAGGTCGTCCGCCTGGCCAACGACACCGACTACGGGCTCGCCGCCGGGGTCTGGACGCAGAACCTCGCACGGGCGCACCGCATGGCGGCCTGCCTGGACGCCGGAACCGTATGGGTCAACACCTACCGGGCCATGTCCCCGATGTCCCCGCGCCAGGGCTTCAAGACCAGCGGCGTCGGCGTCGAGCACGGCACCGAGTCCATCAAGGAGTACACACGGCTCAAGAGCGTCTGGATCAACACGAGCGACGAGCCCGTGGCCGACCCGTTCACGATGCGGAGCTGACATGCCCCAGGTCGCCATCACCCTCGCCGAGGGCCGCACCCCGGCCCAGATCCGGGACCTGCTGCACGAGGTGCACACCGCAGTCCTGCGCACCACCGGCACCCGCCCCGAGCACATCCGGGTCGTCGTCCACGAAGTCCCCCGTACGCACTGGGCCACCGGTGACATCACGCTCACCGAGATGGACACCGAGCTGAACGGCCCGAGCACCCCCGCACACGAGGAGCAGTCATGAGGTTTTCGTTGTTCGTGCACATGGAGCGCTGGGACGAGGAGGTCAGCCACCGGCAGCTCTTCGAGAACCTCTCCGAGCTGGCCCTGATGGCCGAGGCCGGCGGGTTCGGCACCGTGTGGATCGGCGAGCACCACGCGATGGAGTACACGATCTCCCCGAGCCCGATGCCGCTGCTCGCGCACCTGGCCGCGAAGACGTCGACCATCCGGCTCGGCGCGGGCACCATCATCGCCCCGTTCTGGCACCCGGTCCGTGCCGCCGGCGAGTGCGCGCTCCTCGACGTCATCAGCAACGGCCGGATGGAGGTCGGACTCGCCCGCGGCGCCTACCAGTTCGAGTTCGACCGCCTCGCCGACGGCCTCTCAGCCCGTGACGGCGGCAAGCACCTGCGCGAACTCGTGCCCGCCGTACGGGCGTTGTGGCAGGGCGACTACGCCCACGACGGCGAGATCTGGAAGTTCCCGACCTCGACCAGCGTGCCCAAGCCGGTGCAGCAGCCCACGCCGCCCATGTGGATCGCCGCCCGCGACCCCGACTCGCACGACTTCGCGGTGGCCCAGGGCTGCAACGTCATGGTCACCCCGCTGATGAAGGGCGACGAGGAAGTCGCCGACCTCAAGGGCAAGTTCGACACCGCGGTGGCCAACCACCCCGAGGTGGCGCGACCCGACCTGATGGTCCTGCGCCACACCCACGTCCACTCCCCCGACGAGCCCGAGGGCTGGCGCCCGGCGGCGGAGGCGATCAACCGCTTCTACCGCACCTTCGACGCCTGGTTCGGCAACAAGAACGCCCCGGTCGACGGCTTCCTCCAGCCAAGCCCCGAGTCGAAGTTCGCGGACCGCCCCGAGTTCGCCCCGGAGGCCCTGCACAAGACCGCGATGATCGGCACCCCGGACGAGGTCGTCCAACGACTGCGCGCGTACGAGGAGATGGGCATCGACGAGTACAGCTTCTGGATCGACACCGGCCTGCCCCACGAGGAGAAGGTCAAGTCCCTGGAACTGTTCATCAAGGAGGTCATGCCGGCTTTCCAGTGACGACTGGCGGCGATGCGCGCGTAAGGGGTGGTTGAGCCTTCCGGAAGGCTCAACCACCCCTTACCTGCACCATCGGTCGACGTTGCTCCGCAGCCGCCCTCAGGCCGCGAATCCCCGACTGACGACCGCTGCGAGGAAGTCATTCCAGGAGACCCGTCCGGGGTCTGCCCGGGCCCGGCCTGTTGATGCGGATGCGGTTCAGGACGGCCTCGAACTGGGTGCAGTCGTTGACGCTCCCGCCGGTGAGGGTGAAGGCGAGGGGCCGGCCATGGCCGTCGCAGGCCAGATGGATCTTTGTGTTCAGCCCGCCTCTGGACCGGCCGATCGCCTCACCCGGCCAGTTCCCCCCTTTCGGGCCCGGCCTCGTGCTGGTGGGCCCGCACCGTGGTCGAGTCGACGCAGACGATCGCCCAGTCCACGGCCCCGACCGCATCAGAGTACTGCTGGACGTGAGCCAGCAGACCGTCCCAGCGCCCGTCGGCCGACCACAGCCGGAAGCGCTCGTAGACCGTCTTCCACCGCCCGAAGCACTCGGCCAGGTCCCGCCATGCCACCCCCGTGAACAGCTTCCACAGAATCCCGTTGACCACCTGGCACCGGTCCCGCACCGGCCTGCCCATCCGCCCCGGCGCCAGCAACGGCTCGATCAACACCCCAAACCTCATCCGTCAGTTCATGTCGACACGCCACGAACGGAGTAACGAGCGATCCACTGTGGGACACGGCCTGGGGCCAAACCGACAGAGCCGCCGCCCCAAGGCCTGGATCACTTAACATCCGGACCCTCCCGGGGGCAGCTGTCCATCCGTTTCCTTGGGGAGTTCCTGGGGAGATCGGCCCTAGTGGGGGAGGCTGTGGGGAGTTCCGGCCGCATAAATGCGAACGACTGTGAAAGCTCCAGAAAGGCACGTCGCTGCAGGTCAGGCGCCCGACTGCGGTCAGAACCGCAGCTCAGGGCGCCCGACCAGCGAACTTCATGACGTACGTCCCGAGGCAGTCAGCCTCTACGACTTCAGGAGTCTATCGGACCGGAACGGCTCCGATCCGGGCCCACGATTTCGCAAATAAGACCTCCATGCCCTCGGAGCCAGGTCTGTGTCACCCAAACACGTTTGGCTTGGCCGGACTTATCGAATACAACATCACCCAGTCGCCGAAGCGCGAAAATGCCTACATCGATCCTGCTGCGGGCGAGGTGTCGGTCCATCACTATGCCGATGAGTGGCTGGCCCCGCTTCGGACGTGGAAGCGCTGTACGCCCGGTGGCGCCGGGATGGGGCGGCCTCCAACACCATCGAGGCTCGACGCATACCGCTCTCCGGCCTGTTCTCGCACGCTGTGCAGCCTAAGCGCATCCCCAACAATCCTGTGCAGGAGGCCAAGAAGCCGGACAATCCCACCTTGCCCGTGGACGAGCGATCACTTCCGAGTGAAGCTGAAGTAGCCGCACTCGCTCAGGAAATCGGTCCACGACTTGAGCCTGCCGTCTGGCTCATGGCGGGCGCCGGTCTGCGAATCGGGGGATCCTTGGGAGTCTTGCCTGGCGATTTCCTGAAGGGGACTCTGCGCACTCGCCGACAGATTACCCGCGTCAAAGACGGATCCGGAAAGTACGTCGCCCTCCATTCTCCCCTCAAGCACCGCCTAGCGGGCGAGTGGCGCGACATTCCGGTTCCCAGGTTCCTCGAAGACCTGAAGGAACGCCTTCCCATTCCCGCGCAATTCGTCGACTCGACCTCCCGCACCGACGGTGCCCCAAGACCGCTTCACACCGACGCATTACCTTCAAACCAAGTCGGCCCATTCTCCATGGCCTGCTTGATTCGATGAATGCCGAACTCCTCCAGGGGTGGCAGAGCGTCGGGCTCGAACCAGCCCACCTCAAGCGACTCATCGTCGTTGACATAGCACTCAGTAGTCAGCGCCCGGCAGCGCAGTGTGATGTCCATGAACTGGCAGATGTCGCCGTTCGGGTACTGGATCGGCTCCCGCGCCTGCACCAGCACGATGCGCTCGACCTCGCAGCGCACGGCGGTCTCCTCGTACACCTCGCGGACCGCGCACTCGGCGGGCTGCTCGCCGGGCTCGGGGATGCCGCCGATGACCGCCCAGTTGCCGGTGTCGGAGCGGCGTCCGAGCAGCACTCTGCCCTCGTCGTCGAAGACGATCGCGGTGACGCCCGGCAAGAAGAGGAGCTGGTGCCCCGCCGAGGCGCGGATCTCACGAAGGAACTCAGGAATCGCCATGCCGACGACCCTAACGGCCACCTACGACACTGCCCGCCCGGTGCGTCAGGCCGCCGGGCGCCGTGCCTTGAGCGATCGCGCCAGGGCCCAGCCGAGTCCGCCCACGCCGACCGCGACAAGCAGCGCCTCCGGCCAGGCACCCACGCGCGTGGCCACGGTCTGCGAGGTGCGCTTGGGCACCTCGGCGACGAGCGTGTCGGGCACGAACATCCCGGTGTCCTGCGCTATCGACCCGTCGGGGCGGATCACCGCGCTGACGCCGCTGGTGACCGGAACGAGCACCGCGCGTCCGTGCTCGACGGCCCGCACCCGGTCCATGGCGAGCTGCTGGTACGTCATCTGACTGCGCCCGAAGGTCGCGTTGTTGCTCGGCACGGACAGGATCTCGGCACCGGCCTCGACCTGGTCCCGCACCACCCCGTCGAACGCGGCCTCGTAGCAGGTCACGGGACCGATCCCGGTGCCCGCCATGTCGAACACGACGGGCTTGTCGCCGGGCACGAAGCTGCCCGCGCGGTCCACGTCCTTGCTGAAGATCCTGAAGAAGCCGCGGTAGGGCATGTACTCCCCGAAGGGCTGCAACTGCCGCTTGTCGTACACCGCCCCGGGACCGGTCTTCGGGTCCCAGAGGATCTGGCGGTTACGCGCGGTGCCGTCCTCCGCCGTGACGACGGCACCGACGGAGATGGGCGCCCCGACCGCCTTGGCGGCCTTGTCGATCTCGGCGTACGCGTCCGCGTTGACGTACGGGTCGATGTCCGAGGAGTTCTCCGGCCACACCACCAGGTCGGGCTTCACCTCGGCGTCGGCGAGCTTCATCGTCTCGCGTACGTGGTAGTCCAGCACCGCCCGCCGCTGGGCGTTGAAGTCGAGGCCCATGCGGGGCACATTCCCCTGGATGACGGCCACCCGCGCGGTGCCGTTCTCCGCCTCGTTCGACATCGCCGGCAGCACGGCGGCCCCGGCGACGACCGGCGCCACGGTCAGCGCCCCCGCTGCGATGACTGCCCGGTCCCGCACCCCCTTTGTAGTGACGATTACGCGTACGAGCGCGGCCAGCGCGAACCCGCACAGGACCACCGCGAACCCGAGCAGAGGCGTGCCGCCGATCGACGCCAGCGGCAGGAAGACACCACTGGGCTGCCCGAACGCGACCTTGCCCCACGGGAAGCCGCCGAACGGGAACCGGGCCCGCAGCGCCTCGTCGACGATCCACACGGCCGCAGCCCACAGCGGCCAGGCGGGCAGCCGGGTCACGAAGGCGATGCCCGCCGCCCCCAGGGCCACGAAAACCGCCTCGGTGACGGCGAGCGCCAGCCACGGCAACGGGCCCACGTCGACGCCGGTCCAGGACAGCAGTGGCACCAGGAAACCGAGCCCCATGAGCAGGCCGAGTCCGAACCCGGCGCGCGCCCGCCGACCGTGCACGGCGAGGCCGAACAGGGCGAAGGCGATCGGTGCGAGCCACCACAGTTCGCGGGGCGGGAACGCGGCGTACATCAGCAGTCCCGAGACCACGGCGGCCACGGGCGGCGCGAACCGCCGCAGCAGCTTGTCGCGCGCGGAACGCCCGGAATCCGGTTCCTGCGGGCCCGGCACGTCGGTGGAGGTGGTGGTGGCTGTCACCTCGCGGAGTCTACGGCGCGGCACTGACAGGGCCGCATGGTGGTCCGGGCCGCGCAGCACCCCGAGGGCGAGCGATCGGCACGCGCGCGTGCGGCCCGCTGAACGCCACGTCCCTGCAGCGCTGATCATCCTCCGCCGCCCTTCAACCTCCGTATGCCTGCACTACAAGATTCCGCATCCCCGTGACAGGGGCACAAATCCGCACCCCAGCCATTACCGTGTGCCCGTGCCTCCGACCGGCTGTCCGGCGCTGTTGCCCGGCTCGGTCGGACGGGGAGGCAGTCGGGGGCGACCGGGGGGGGGGGGGAAACAGCCGATGACTTCTGCGACGGTCCGCATCTGTGACGGTGCGTCCGCCCGCCGCGGCGCGGCCGATGTCGCGGGCATGGCGATTCTGGCCTGCTGCGCGTTATGGGCGTTGATCACCGCGACAGCGCGAGGAGGTGGGCCCGAAGGAGTCCTGCTCGCCGTTCTCGCCCTGGCGGCGGGGTACGCCTGCGGGCGGATCGGGGGCGCGGTGCTGCCCGTCGGGGCCTGTGCCATGGCCTCAGCCGCGGGCCTGTACCTCGCCGTGACCGCCTCCCCCGCCGTGTCGAGCGCCGACCCCTCCCGTACCGGGATGTCCGGGATCAGCACGTCCCCGCTCGGCCACACAAGTCCGGTGGCGGCACTCCTGGTGCTGTCCGCCGGTGCCGCGTGCTGCGGAGCCTGGGCGACGGGCAGGGGCGGGCTCCGGCTCGTCCTGCGTCTGTTCGCGCTCGGGACGGCGGCCGTGTCGGCGGCGCTCGGCTCGGCGGCCGGTCTCGTCGGATGCGTCGCGGTGCTGCTGTGCTCGCTCGCCGCCGCACGCGTCACACACCGGGGCAGGGCCCTCGCCGGTCTCGGACTAGCGGTCGGACTGCTGGTCGCGACGGTCTGGGCGGCGGCGGCCTCGGCAATCCCCGGCGGTCTGGCCGACACCCTCACGGCTCGACTGTCCGGCCATCGCGTGGCGCTCTGGCAGGACGCGTTGCTGCTGGCCGAGCGCGACCCGGCACTGGGCGTCGGGCCAGGCCGGTACGCCGAGTTCAGCGCCGCGGCCCAACAGCTGCTCCACTCCGACATCAGGCCGCACTCCGCACCTCTGCAGCTCGCCGCAGAACAGGGCCTTATAGGTGTGGCACTTTCGGCGACCGCGTTCTGCTGGCTCCTTCACGCCCTGTGGCGCTCGTCGCGGTCCACTCCGTTCGTACTGACGGCGGGACTCGCGCTGGCCTCGGTCGCCGCGACGGCTACGGTCGGCAACACTCTGAGCTTCGCGGCGGTGACCGTCGGCGTGGGTGTGCTCGCGGGCCTTGCCACAGCCCGTCCACTGCACGAGGACTGGGCGGACGCCGACGGACGCTGACCCCTCAGACTCCTGCAGCGGGCCCCGTAGAGCGCATCCGCAGCCGGTCCTTGATGACCTGGACCGCCGACTCCGCGTCGTCCACCGTGACCGTGAACTTGTGCCCGTCACCGAGGTTCAGCACCACGGCCTCGCCCCGTCGCACGATCACGGCGGTGCCCTTCTCCGGCCGCCAGCGGTAGCCCCAACCACCCCACTGGCGCGGGCACACATCCGGGACGAACTCGGCGCCGACGATGTGCGACAGCGGGATACGGCGGCGGGGCAGACCCATGTGACCGCAGCGCACCTCGAGCGAGTCCTGGTCGACGCGCACCGCGACGTTCACGAACGCGAGCGTGCCGAACAGAACCAGGAGTCCGACGGCGACGCAGCCGACCACGGCCATGATCAGCGCCCCGAATCCCGTGGTCCAGGACGAGTCGACGGCGAGCTTGATACCGAGCGCCAGGCACGCGGCGCCCGCCAGGGCGAGCAGCCACTGCATGCGATTGGTCGCGTGTCCGGTCCAGACGTCCGGCGGGGGCTCGTGGGCGCCCCGCGCGGTGTGCGGATGGTGCCTCATACGCAAAGGCTACTCGTGTCCCGCTCCGCAGGCAGGACATCACCGAGCGTGATGACGCGCAGGGAAAGCCAGGTCGAGAGCCCGCTCCGGAGAACGGCGGACGGTGTCAGCGAGCGGTGCTGAGCTGACCGAGCAGACGCCCCTCGGCGTAGTGCAGAGCACGGCCGGGCAGGGCTGCCTCGCGCCCGCTGAGCAGCACGGTGAGTGACCCGGTCGGCTCGGCGTCGGGCTGCGCGGGCACGTCGATACGGCGCAGCGCCTGGGCGGCGACGGCACCGGCGCTGCCGTGGAACACGAGCGGCTCCGCGCCGGGCTGCTGCAGGGCCGCGCGAATACGCTCCGCGACGAGTTCGTAGTGGGTGCAGCCGAGGACGACGGTCGTCACCTCGGGCGGCGTGAGGGCGGCGGCCGCGGCGACGGCGCGGTCGATGGCGCTCTCGTCGGCCTGCTCCACCGCGTCGGCGAGGCCGGGGCAGGGCACTTCGGTGACGTCGACGCCGTTGGCGAAGTCCCGGATCAGCCCGCGCTGGTAGGGGCTGCCGGTGGTGGCGGGCGTGGCCCAGATCGCGACGGGTCCGCCGCCGGCCGCCGCGGGCTTGATGGCGGGCACCGTACCGATCACCGGAAGCTGCGGCTCCAGACGGGCGCGCAGCGTCGGCAGGCTGTGTACGGAAGCGGTGTTGCAGGCGACGATCAGCGCGTCGGGGCCGAGCGCGGCGGCGGCCTCGGCGGCGAGGAGGGCGCGCTGTGTGAGGTCCTCTGGCGTACGCGGTCCCCAGGGCATTCCGTCGGGGTCCGAGGAGATGACCAGGTCGGCGTCGGGCCGCAGACGGCGTACCGCCGCGGTGGCCGGGAGGAGTCCGATTCCGGAGTCGACTAGCGCGATCTTCACCCGGTCACCATAGTCGATCGGCCTTGCGGGCCCTGCCCTGTGGGGCAGACTCCCGGGGATGAGCGCCGTTGCGTGGACCGCCCTCGTATCCCTGGCCGCCTGGCTCTGGCTGCTGCTCGGCCAGGGCCTGTTCTGGCGCACGGACCTGCGCCTGCCACCGCGCCGCGACCCCGAGGACTGGCCGTACGTGTGCGTCGTCGTCCCCGCGCGGGACGAGGCGGCCGTGCTGCGCGAGAGCCTGCCGTCGCTGCTCGCGCAGGACTATCCCGGCCGGGCGGAGATCGTCTTCGTCGACGACGGGAGTTCGGACGGTACGGGCCGTCTGGCGCGCGCCCTGGCCGACCGTCATCGGGGCCTTCCGCTGACGGTGACGTCGCCGGGTGAGCCTCCGGCGGGCTGGACGGGAAAGCTGTGGGCGGTGCGGCACGGAATCGCCTACGCGCGCGCGGCGGGCGAGCGGAAACAGGGACCACGCGCGCGTGCGACCGGGCGCGAGGGCCGATACGACGCGACCGGGAAGGCGCCGGAGTATCTGCTCCTCACGGATGCGGACATCGCCCATGAGCCGGACAGCTTGCGGGAGTTGGTGGCCGCGGCGCGTTCCGGCGGGTTCGATCTCGTGTCGCAGATGGCCCGGCTTCGGGTGGAGAGCGTGTGGGAGCAGCTGGTCGTCCCGGCGTTCGTGTACTTCTTCGCGCAGCTGTATCCGTTCCGCTGGGTGGCGAAGGAGGGCGGGCGGACGGCGGCCGCGGCGGGTGGCTGTGTGCTGCTGCGGACGGAGGCAGCCGAGCGGGCGGGGGTGCCGGAGGCGATCCGGCACGCGGTGATCGACGACGTGGCGCTGGCGGGGGCGGTGAAGCGCTGTGGCGGCCGGGTCTGGCTGGGCCTCGCGGAGCGGGTCGACAGCGTGCGCCCCTATCCGCGTCTCGCCGACCTGTGGCAGATGATCTCGCGCAGCGCGTACTCCCAACTGCGGCACAGTCCGGCGCTGTTGGTGGGCACGGTGCTCGGGCTCGCGGTGGTGTATCTGGCGCCGCCGGTCACGTTGGTGGCTGGCCTGGTGCGGGACGAGCCGGTTGCCGCGGCGGCGGGTGGTGCGGCGTGGCTGATCATGATCGCGACGTATCTGCCGATGCTCCGCTACTACAGCCAGACGCTGTGGCTGGCGCCGCTGCTGCCGATGACGGCGCTGCTCTATCTGCTCATGACCGTGGACTCCGCGTTCCAGCACTACAGAGGAAAGGGCGCCGCGTGGAAAGGGCGCACCTATAAGCGCCCGGACCGTGCCGAGGCCGCACCCGACCAGTGAGGGACCGCAACCGCGCGCCCTTCCGTGAAACCCGCCCCTTCTTGTAGTCCGCTATTTGCGTCCAGGGCTCCAGTTCATGCCCCAGCCGTACGCGTAGTCGAGGGTCCGCTGCATGCTGACGCCGCGCTCCGGCACCAGATAGGCGGCCTCGCGGCGCACGACGAGCTCGCCACCCTCCTGAGTGAGCAGGGCGAGCGCGCACACCGTGGACGGCACCGTGCATTCGTCCAGGTGGAAGTCGATGGGGGCGCCGTGCTGCGGGGAGAGGGTGACGGTCGCGTTGAGGTCGGCGAAGCTCCGGGCGCCCTCGTAGACCGTCACGAAGATGAGGATGCGCTTGAACTCGTTCGAGTGATCCAGATTGATGGTCAGGTTTTCGCCACTGGAGCGCGCACCGGTGCGGTCGTCCGCGTCGAGATGGATGTACGGCGGCTCGCGCAGGGCGCCGAAGGTGTTGCCGACCGCCTGCACGACTCCCTTGCGCCCGTCGGTGAGTTCGTAGAGCGCGCCCAGGTCGAGGTCGAGTCCGCCGGACTGGGCGGCGGCGACGGCCTTGTTGAGCTTGGCCATCAAGCCCTTCGCCTGCGGCTTGCGGACCTGCCAGTTGAGGTTGACCCGCATCGCGCCGGAGGTGCCGCCCTGCTTGGTCAGGGAGACGGCCGGGGACTCCTTGGTGAGCGTGACCTTGCTGAGGCTGATCGGCGCGGCTGGGGCGGAGGGCGGCGGAGGCGGCACGGCAGCCGGGGCGGGCGTGGCGGTCGGCGCGGTGGGCACTGCGGAGGCCGGGGCGGGTGAGGTGTCCTGGGGTTCGTCCACGGCGATCCCGAAGTCCGTGGCGAGGCCCGCGAGTCCGCTGTCGTAGCCCTGGCCGACGGCGCGGAACTTCCAGGCGCCCTGGCGCCGGTAGAGCTCACCGAGCACGAAAGCCGTCTCCACGGACGCGTCCCCGCTGTCATAGCGGGCGAGTTCGGTGCCGTTCGCCGCGTCGAGCAGCCGGATGTGCAGGCCGGGGATCTGCCCGAAGGTGCCGCCGTCGGCCGAAGCGGCCAGGACGAGGGTCTCGACATCGGGCTCCACGCGCGCGAGGTCGACGACGAGGGCGTCCGTCACCTGGCCGCCCGCGGGCCGCTTGCCCTCGTACCGCACCGCTCCCGAGGCGTGCTCGGCCTGGTTGTAGAAGACGAAGTCGCTGTCGGAGCGCACCTTTCCGGACACGAGGAGCAACGCCGAGGCGTCCGCGTCCGGTACGCCGGGGCCGGACTGCCAGCCGATTTCGACGCGCACCGCCGGCGCGGGCACCGGAACATTCGATCCTTTGGGCATTGACATGTCCGCCCCCATTGCGAGTGGTCGGGTCGGGAAGGGTTCATGAACGGCCGCCCAGGAGCGACCGATTAGTTACGGCCAACCTATTCCCCGAGGATCCGGGGGCCCCAACTCGGGGGCACGAAGATCACTGGTCAACCGCCGGTAACGTGCCCTTTACACGATCAACACCCTCAGGGGCGACCGTTTTTAGCCGAGTTCGCTCGGATTGGGGATCCCCGGTCACTACCGACACGTAAAGCAACCCTCTTATCGGTCTCCCCAACCAGCACATCTTGGGCTTAACTTATGTGCCATGACCTCCCCCCGCTCCACCTATGGCGGCGGTTACTACTCCGCGCCGTCCTTCCCGGACACCCCGATCTATGACTCGCTCGTGGCCGAGCGCGGCACTCCGCAAATCGCCCCGATCCGGGTCCCCTCCGCCTACGACACCGGAAGCAGCCTGCCGGCGCTTCCGTCGGCGCTGCCCGCCCTGCCGGCCGCGCCTTCCCCGCAGACCTCCTCGTACGGCTATCCGCAGCAGCAGGCCCCGATGCAGTCGGCGCCCGCTCCGCACATCCCGCAGCAGGCCTCCGGTCCGCGCGGGTACGCGGGCGGACAGCCGCAGCAGCAACGGCCGTTCGGCGGCACGGGCTACGAGGCGATGCGCCCGGCGACACCGCGCCCCGCACCGGCACCCAACCCGTATGACGACCCGTACTACCGCCAGCACCCCGGCCGCGGGTACTGACGGCTCGACCGGCTCCTGGGGCTGTCAGTGCCTCCTGGCAGGATGGCCCCATGCCGAACCCAACGCTGCGCTCGATCCACATCCACCCGCTCAAATCGGTGCAGGGGCATGCCACGACGGAGGCCGTCGTGGAGCCCTGGGGGCTCACCGGTGACCGCCGGTGGATGGTGGTCGAGCCGGACGGCCGGTCCGTCACACAGCGCCAGCAGCCACGGCTCGCACTGGTGACCGCCGAACCCCTGCCCGGAGGCGGCCTGCGCCTGACCGCACCGGGGCGCGCGCCGTTGACCGTCCCGGTGCCCGATGCGTCCCGCACGGTCCCGGTGGAGGTCTGGCGGGACAAGGTGGAGGCCGTCCCCGCCGAGGAGTCCGCGAGCGCCTGGCTGAGCGAGTGGCTCGAGGCCGGGATACGCCTGGTGCACATGGACGACCCGGCCCACCGCCGCCCCCTCGACCCGGGGTACGCGCAGCCGGGCGAGACGGTCAGCTTCGCCGACGGATTCCCGCTGCTGCTCGCCGCGCTGTCTTCCCTCGACGCCCTCAACTCCCTCATCGAGCAGGGCGATCATGCCGACGAGGGCCCGCTTCCCATGAACCGCTTCCGGCCCAATGTCGTCGTCGACGGCACGGCGCCCTGGGCCGAGGACGAGTGGTCACGCATCGCCATCGGCGAGCTCACCTTCCGTGTCGCCAAGCCCTGCGGCCGCTGTGTCGTGACGACCACGGACCAGCGCACCGCCGAGCGCGGCAAGGAGCCGCTGCGCACGCTCGCCCGGCATCGGCGCTTCGGTGACCAGCTGGTCTTCGGCCAGAACCTGGTGCCCGAGAGCACGGGCACGATCCACGTCGGCGATCCCGTGAAAATCCTCGAATAGGGCGCTCCTCCGCGGGAACCCGCTCCCCTGCGGACGGTCGTCGACCCTCTCCTGATGTCGGACGACACCACCGACGCGACATCGGCGGCCGCACCCATCAGCACAACCGCACGGCACCGGCCCGATCCGGAGCGTCGCCGCCACCCATCCCGGGGTGTGGCCGAAAGCGTCCAGGCGCACACTGGGCAAGAGGCGGTACGGAACTCGGTCCGCGAAGATGCGGCCACCGGGCGTCGATCCGGTTCGCGACGCGGAACGGCTCGGCGAGCCGGACGCGTGCGCGGTCGGCCGCCGGGAAGGGTGATTTCGCTCTCTCTCGGCGCCACTCGCGCTTGGGCCGTGCCGTTGGCGGTAATGACGGACGCGGAAGGGGGAGGTGCAGGATCGTGCGGGCGATCGCGGGACTCTGGCGCTGGCGGCACAACCCGTTGCGCCGTAAAACCGATCTCGTAGAGGCCTTGGTGGCCCTGGCGGCCGCGGTACTCATCGCAGTGGCCGCGCCCTTCGTCGGCTCTGTCGCGGGTGGACTCACCGAAGACGCCCTGCACCAGGCGGTGCGGGCACAGCACGAAAATCGCCACAAGGTGACGGCGACGGTGGTCAGAACCGTGACGCAGCCACCCGTCGACCCCGACCCGGAAACCGCTACCGCGCGTGACGGCCATCGCCGCGTCATCGCGAACTGGACGGCTCCCGACGGCAGTCAGCACTCCGGCACCGTGACCGCCGGTGCCGTCGCCGCCCCCGGCGACCGCGTCCCGCTGTGGACCGATCACGCCGGCCGGCCGGTCGCGCGGCCGATGGACCCCGGGACGGCCACGGTGCACGCCGTGCTCGCCGGACTCGGCGTCGCCGCGGCCACCGGAGCGACCATCGAGGGCGCCCGACGGCTCGTCCTGTGGCGGCTGGTGTGCCGCCGGTACGCGGACTGGGACCGCGAGTGGGCGGCCGCAGGACCGGACTGGGGCCGTACGGGCACCGGGAGTTGAGCCCGGCCGTCCGGCACGCACCCTTGCGCCCACCGACCATGAGCGCGCCGAACTGCCCTGTGCCTGCCGCTCCTCGACCCGGCTTGCGCGCCCCGCTCATCGGCCCGACACCGCAGCATCACAACACCTCCCCGGGCCGCTCGGGACGGGTTATCCACAGACCGGGGTGAGCGGTCAACTCCCGTCCCCCGCGCACGCTACGGTGGACGCCTGTCCGACGGGATCGCACGAGGTGGGGGCACAGCAACGCCATGGCACAGGGCACGGTCCAGGTGACGCACACCGGCACTTCGCGGTGGCGGCGCCGCACGGGCGAGTACGGATCGCTCGCCGCGGCCCTCGAGGCGGCCGGCGACGGTGACGTGCTGAGCGTTGCTCCCGGGACGTACCGGGAGAACCTCGTGGTGCAGCGGGCGGTGACGCTGCGTGGGCCCGAGGGCTCCCCCGGATCGGTGCGGATAGCTCCGGCCGACGGGGTGCCGCTGACCGTGCGCGCCTCGGCCGTACTGCAGGACCTGCAGTTCGAGGGGCAGGACGGGGCGGCGCCCGCGCTGCTCGTCGAGGACGGCGCCCCCGAGCTGGTGGACGTGCGCATCGTCACGCGGTCCGCCGCCGGGCTCGAAGTGCGCTCCGGGGCGCGTCCGACGGTGCGGCGCTGCACGGTCGACAACCCCGCGGGCATCGGCATCGCCGTGCTCGACGGCGCGGGCGGAGTCTTCGAGGACTGCGAGGTCGTCGCGGCCGGGCAGAGCGGTGTGACCGTGCGCGGCGGCGCCCATCCCCGACTCGAGCGCTGCCGCGTGCACCACGCCTCGGGCACGGGAATCTCGGTCACCGGCGAGAACTCCCAGCTGGAAGGCCTGGGTTGCGAGGTGTACGAGGTCAAGGGCGCCGGCGTGCAGATCACCGGGCGGGCCGGCGCCCACCTCACGGACTGCGAGGTGCACCGCACGAGCGCGGACGGCATCACGCTCGACACGGACGCGGTGCTGACCCTCGCCGACTGCCGCCTGCACGACATCCCGGAGAACGCGATCGACCTGCGCTCCCGCTCCGTGCTCACGCTGACCCGTTCCACGATCAGCCGCTTCGGCCGCAACGGCCTCTCCGTGTGGGACCCGGGCACGCGCGTGGACGCCAACCAGTCGGAGATCCACGGCAGTACGGGCGACTACCCGGCGGTGTGGGTCAGCGACGGTGCGACGGCGGTGCTCGACGCCTGCCGCGTGCGGGACGTGCCGGACGCGCTGTTCGTGCTCGACCGCGGCTCACGCGTGGACGTCGTGGACAGCGACCTCGCGCAGGTCCGCAACACGGCGGTGTCGGTGAGCGACGGCGCGATCGCGCAGCTGGACGACTGCCGGATCCGCGAGGTCGCGACCGGCGCCTGGTTCCGCGACCACGGCAGCGGGGGAACGCTCGCCGGGTGCACGATCGACAGCGCGCAGACCGGCGTCATCGTCACCAAGGGCGCCGATCCGACGGTGGAGCGCTGCGAGGTCACCTCTCCTTCGGAGGCCGGTTTCTATGTGTCGGCCGAGGGGCGCGGCAGTTTCGTCAACTGCCGGGTGACGGGCAGCGGTGGCTACGGCTTCCATGTCCTCGACGGCTGCCGGGCCACGCTCCGCCGCTGCCGTACGGAGCGCTGCGCGCGCGGTGGTTACGAGTTCGGGGACGGCGGCGCCCAGGCCTCCGGCGGTACGGCAGGGCCCCAGGTGGAGGAGTGCACGAGCGACGAGAGCGGCGGCGTCCGCCCGCCGTCCCAGGCCGAGCCCGTCGTGCAGCGGGCCACGCAGTCGGCGGGGCTGCTCGGCGGCGTGCCCGAGCAGCGGCCGACGGAGCCGGCGGTCGAGCCCGAGCCGGAGCAGGTCCGCAGCTCGCAGGACGTTCTGGGTGAGCTGGACGCGCTCGTCGGCCTGGACAGCGTGAAGCGCGAGGTGCGTGCCCTCACCGACATGATCGAGGTCGGCCGGAAGCGTCAATTGGCCGGTCTCAAGGCCGCGTCGGTCCGCCGCCACCTGGTCTTCACGGGTTCGCCGGGCACCGGAAAGACGACGGTGGCGCGGCTCTACGGCGAGATCCTGGCCTCGCTCGGCGTGCTCGGCAAGGGGCATCTGGTCGAGGTGTCCCGGGTCGATCTGGTCGGCGAGCACATCGGTTCGACGGCCATCCGTACACAGGAGGCCTTCGAACGCGCGCGTGGTGGAGTGCTGTTCATCGACGAGGCGTACGCGCTGTCCCCCGAGGACTCCGGGCGGGACTTCGGCCGTGAGGCGATCGACACGCTGGTGAAGCTGATGGAGGACCACCGGGACTCGGTCGTGGTGATCGTCGCGGGCTACACCGCGGAGATGCAGCGCTTCCTTTCGGTCAACCCCGGTGTGGCGTCCCGCTTCTCACGCACCATCACCTTCGGTGACTACGCGCCGGAGGAGCTCCTGCGCATCGTGGAGCAGCAGGCCGACGAGCACGAGTACCGCCTCGGCAGTGGTACGTCCGAGGCGCTGCTCAAGTACTTCACGGTGCTGCCGAGAGGCGCGGCGTTCGGCAACGGGCGGACCGCGCGCCAGACATTCGAGGCGATGGTGGAGCGGCACGCGGGCCGGGTCGCCCAGTTCGCCGACGCGAGCACGGACGATCTGACGCTGCTCTACCCGGAGGACCTGCCCGAGCTGCCCTGACGGGGCTCCGCGGCGCCGGATGCGGGATCGGCGGCCACGGGCTCACCGCCGTCCCCGCGCGGCGCGGGGAGGCCGGCCGGTGACACCGCCCGTGCGGCGGTCCTGTCGCCGACGCAGTCGTGGCTCTGCCGGCGTCCGGCTCCGGGGCGCAGGCGGGCCAGGAGAGTGCCGCGGACCTCGGCGAAGACCGGGTCCGCCTGGTAGTCGCCGTGCCCGAGGATCGGCGCGGGCAGCGGCTGGCTCTCCGTACGGCCGTAGGCGAGGGGGTCCTTGAGGGGGGCGTGGTCGACGTCGGGGCCGCAGGCGCCGGGCAGGCCGATGGGGCCGCCGATGGGGTCGGTGGGCCGGTGCAGATTGCGCCAGCAGTCGACCTCGCGGTGCAGGGACATCAGGGCGGCGGGCCCGAAGTGGGCGGGGAACCAGTGGCCGTACAGGCGCTGCAGCGGGGAGCCGTACGTGAGCAGGGCGACGCGGCGGCGCACCGAAGGGCGGAGCTGCCAGAGCGCGGAGGCGGCGAGGACGCTGCCCTGGGAGTGGCCGGAGATGACCAGGCGGCCGCCGGTCTGCCGGGTCCAGGTGGCCATGCGCCAGGTCAGGTCGGGCACGGCACGCTCGGCGTAGCAGGGCGGGGCGAAGGGGTGGGCGGCGCGCGGCCAGAACGTGCCGACGTCCCAGAGGATGCCGATGGTGCGGCGGGCCGAGGGGTCGCGGTAGGCGCGGCGGCCCCAGGTCACGAAGAGTATGAAGCCGAAGCCGATCAGCCAGGAGCCGAGCGCCTGGGTGGTGTCCGCGACGCCCTCGATGAACGCGTGCGTGCCTTCGGCGGCCTCGCCGGGCACCTCCCTGGTCCCCCAGGCGCCGACGAGCGCGGCGGCGCCGAGCAGCAGGGTGAGGGCGGAGACGATGCCGACGATGACTGGGGCGTGGTCGGTGAGGGCGGCGCGGGCGCGGGTGCCCGCGATGCGGCGGGTGCGTTCGGTGTCGGGGCGCTCGCCCGCGTAGTCCCTCGGCACGCGGGCGATCTCCAGGCGGCTGCGTCGGCGGGTGCGCAGGCCGAGGACGACGGCGAGCAGCAGGACGACGGCGAGCAGGACGGGGATGACCGCTGACTGCCAGGTCAGGACGACGGGCGGGCCGAGGAAGGCGGCGCCGTCCGCGCCGGGCGTGCTGCCGTCGTCCAGCCAGTCCCCGACGCGCTGGGCGACGCCGCCGGACATGACGCCGCCGAGGGCGCACGCGAGCATCGCGACAGCGGGGCCGCCGAGGCCGCCAAGTACCGTGCCCGGTACGGCACTTCGGCGGTGCAGGGCCCAGGCGACTCCGGCGAGGGCGAGGACGAGCAGGCCCTGCACCAGGGCGATCACGCCGAAGGTCTCGTCACCCGGCAGCCGGCCCGATGAGCGCCATTCGGGACGGTCCAGGCCCGCGTAGACCACGGCGAGGAGGAGTACGGCGAGGGAGGCGAGCGGCAGGGTCCGCACGACGCGGTCGAGGTGGTCGTCGAGGGTGGACTCGCTGCGGCCGCGGCGGCAGACGACGACCACGACGATCACGGCGCCGAGGGCCAGGACCGCTTCGAGTACGACGCCGAAGGCGTGCAGGGCGGCGCTGTCCGCGGTGCGGTCGTAGCGGGCGGCAGACGTGCCGACGGCGGCGGCGACGGTGAGCAGGCCCGCGGCGGTGTGCGCGGCGCGCAGGCGGGCGACCAGGCGCCGTCCGTACCAGAAGCCGGGGCGGCTGAGGGCGCTGCGCGAGCCGTCCTCCTCGGGCTCGCTCTGGTGCGGCAGCGGCTGCTGGGACTCGTACGCGCTCCAGGTGCGCTGCGCGAGGTACCAGAGCAGGGCGGTGAGGGCCGCGGGGGCCAGGGCGGCGAGGGCGAGGCGACGGCCGGGCTGCGTCCACCAGCCGGTGCCGCTCTCGCTGGGCGCCAGGAAGGCGAGCCAGGCACGGTCCTCGGCGCACGCGCGCGTGCCGGCGCACTGCCAGGCGGTGAGGTCGAGGGCCACTTCGCAGACGGCGGCGACGAGCAGCACGGTGAGCGTGAGGGCGACGAGCCGCACGAGCATGCCGTACACGCTCACCGCGCGGCGCATGCCGTCGGCGGTGGGGCGCATCCAGTGGGCGAGGTTGACCACCATGAACGGAAGCAGCAGCAGCCACAGGGCGCGGGCGCCGTTGCCCGAGGTGAGGTTGGACCAGACGTACGCCTCGGCGACCGGCTGGTCCGCGTAGTCCTGGGGGCGTTCCTCGGCGTCGACGTCGTCCGCGCGGCGGTGGACCGCGGCGGTCCTGTCGCCGGTGATCCGCACGGTGCTCGGGTCGTTGAGCATCTCCTGCGGTGTGGTGCCGCCGACTCCGTGGACGAGGAGTTCCAGGGCGATGCGGTCGCCGGCCTCGCCGGCCTCGCCGGGTGCGGACGGGTCCGGCGGCGACTGGTCCTGTCCCCGCTGTTCAGCTGTGTCGTTCCCACGCCCCACTGGTCCCCCGACCCCCCGTGACTGTGCAGTTCATGGTGCGTGACCAGGATCCTCGTTCGCGGGCCCGCTGGGCACCCCTCGTCACGGAATCTCCCAAAGGTGTACGGTCCCGCCGCACGTACGGGCGATGGAACCGCTGTCAGTGCAGCGTGCGAGGATGAATGCCAGTTGGCGGCGCGGTATCGGAGGCCGCCCGCCGAGGTGGCGCACGAGGGCCGAGGCCGAGGACCGTACGCGACGGAAGGACCGGGACCGGGCGTGAGCGAGAACCAGAACCTGCTCGCCGAGCAGCGCCGCGCCCTGATCCTGGACGAGGTCAGACGCCGGGGCGGAGTGCGGGTCAACGAACTCACCCGCAAGCTGAGCGTGTCCGACATGACGGTGCGGCGGGACCTGGACGCGCTCGCGCGGCAGGGCGTCCTGGAGAAGGTGCACGGCGGGGCCGTCCCGATCGTCGAGGCCAGCACGCACGAGCCGGGTTTCGAGGCCAAGTCGGGCCTGGAGCTGAGCGCGAAGGAGGACATCGCGCGGGCGGCGGCCGCACTGGTCGCCCCTGGCAGCGCCATCGCGCTCTCGGGCGGTACGACGACGTACTCACTGGCGCATCGCCTGGTCGACGTGCCGGATCTGACGGTGGTGACCAACTCGGTCCGGGTGGCGGACGTGTTCCACACGGCGCAGCGGCTGGCAGGCAAGGGGCAGAGCGGCGCCACGGTGGTGCTGACGGGCGGGGTGCGCACGCCGTCGGACTCGCTGGTGGGCCCGGTCGCGGACCAGGCGATCCGTACGCTCCACTTCGACCTGCTGTTCATCGGGGTGCACGGCATCTCGGTGGAGGCGGGGCTCTCCACGCCGAACCTCGCGGAGGCGGAGACGAACCGGAGTCTGGTGCAGTCCGCGCGCCGCGTCGTGGTGGTCGCGGACCACACCAAGTGGGGGACGGTGGGCCTGAGTTCGTTCGCGTCGCTCGAGCAGGTGGACACGTGGGTGACGGACACGGGGCTTCCGGCAGAGGTGCGTACGGAGATCTCCGAGCGGCTGAACCGACTGGTCGTCGCGGGCGAGGTGTCGGGGGACGGCGAGGGCGAGCGGAGCGGCGACGCGAGTGGACAGGACAGCGGGCGGGAGAGCGGGCAGGAGAGCGGCGGAGGCGCTTCGGTGGAGGCCTGAGTGAATGCCCCTGCCGCATCCGGGAGTTGCGCCCGACGCCTCACCCGCGCCTAGAGACATCTGACGGGCTGCCAGCTATGGTGACCGGGCCCGATCGACTGCCGTCCCCGTGGGGTGCTGAGTCCATGGCCCGCCAACTGAGCCCCGTGGGGCTCGACTTCGTCGGCACCGCTCCGGTGCGCCTGGTGTTCGCGCGGCAGCTGTCCGCACCGCCCGCCGCCGTGTACCGGGCGCTCGCCGAGGACGTGACGGGCTGGCCCGCGTGGTTCAGGGCCGTGACGCTGTGCCGGCCGACGGCCGACGGTGCGGGCCGCGAGGTGAAGCTGGTCGGCGGAGGGCACCTTCAGGAGACGATCCTGGCCACCGAACCGGACCAGCGGTACGCGTACCGCGTGGACACGGTGAACGCACCCGGTCTGCGGGCGCTCGTCGAGGAGTGGCTGCTGACCCCGGCGGGGACCGGGACGCGGGTGCAGTGGACCTTCGCGGCGGACGGGTCCGCACCACTGCGGGCCCTGCTGAAGGTGGCGCGGCCAGGGATGGGGCGCTCGTTCCAGGATGCCGCGGGCCGGCTCGACAAGCGGATCGCGGCGAACTCCTCGCAGAGCTGAACGCGGCCTACTCCTGGGGCCACACCCCGGTCGCGAGCAGGGTTTCGATCGTCGCGGTGTACGGCCGGATGTCCAGGCCCTGTTCGGCGAGCCAGCTGTCCGAGTAGTACTTGTCGAGGTAGCGGTCGCCCGGGTCGCAGAGGAGAGTGACGACGCTGCCCGTGCGGCCCTCGGCGACCATCTCGGCGACGATCTTCAGGGCGCTCCACAGCCCGGTTCCCGTCGAACCGCCCGCCTTGCGGCCGATGGCCTGCTCCAGGGCGCGTACGGCGGCGACGCTGGCGGCGTCCGGCACCTTCATCATCCGGTCGATGGCGCCGGGCACGAAGCTGGGCTCCATGCGCGGGCGTCCGATGCCCTCGATACGGGAGCCGCAGTCGCTGGTGCAGTCCGGGTCGTCGTTGACCCAGCCGTCGAAGAAGCAGGAGTTCTCGGGGTCGGGCACGCAGATGCGGGTGTCGTGCTGCAGGTAGTGGACGTAGCGCGCGATGGTGGCCGACGTGCCGCCCGTGCCGGCGGTGGCGACGATCCACGCGGGCTCCGGGTAGCGCTCCAACCGCAGCTGCTGGTAGATCGATTCGGCGATGTTGTTGTTGCCGCGCCAGTCCGTGGCCCGCTCCGCGTACGTGAACTGGTCCATGTAGTGGCCGCCGGTGCGGACGGCGAGGTCCGCGGCCTCCTCGTACATCTTCCGTGAGTCGTCCACGAAGTGGCAGCGGGCGCCGTGGAATTCGATCAGGCGGACCTTCTCGCGGCTGGTGGTGCGCGGCATCACGGCAATGAAGGGCACGCCGATCAGCTTCGCGAAGTACGCCTCGGAGATGGCCGTCGAGCCGCTGGACGCCTCGATGACGGGGCGGCCGGGGCGGATCCAGCCGTTGCACAGGCCGTACAGGAACAGCGAGCGGGCGAGGCGGTGTTTGAGGCTGCCGGTGGGGTGGGTCGACTCGTCCTTCAGGTACAGGTCGATGCCCCACTCCTCGGGGAGGGGGAAGCGCAACAGGTGGGTGTCGGCGGAGCGGTTGGCGTCCGCCTGCACTTTGCGTACGGCTTCCTTCAGCCAGTCGCGGTAGGCCGCGTCGCTGCGGTCCACGTCGAGGGTGCTCATGGCCTTCGGGGCCCCGGGCTGCTGTGTGGTGCTCACGCGCTCGCTCCTTGGCGTCGTGCCCGGCCCTGGAAGATCCGGTGCGGGACCGGTCGGACGGCTCGGCGACCCGGTCGGTCAGCTCGATGATAGACACCTTCCGCACGCTTCTCACCTGCATAAACACCTCTTTGGGCAGCCCAAAGGAAGACCGTGGGAACAGCCGTCCGGCGTGCGCATGGGCTCACGTACTGGAGCACGGACGAGGGCACGTACGAGGGCACGTACGAGAGCACCTCCGGGCGCACGTCCGGGCGCGCACAGAACCCCTGCGCCCCGGCGGGAATGGCCGGGCACGTACCGTCGTTGGAGGCACTGGTGCTCGACCTCGCGGGCGGGCACACTCAGATCGACGGTGCACGATCGGACGAGGGGGCGGGCGGGATGGCGGAGCCGGAGTTCACGGCCAAGGGGGTGCGGATCGGGCGGCGGCTGCGCTCGCTGACCCGGGCCGGACAGGTGCGGATCAGCGGCGGCCGCCTGGAGTTGCTGACCAGCTACGGCAGCGAGATCGACAGCGCCCCGCTCGCCGCCGTCTCGGCGGGCCGCCCCTGGTTCGGCCCGGACGGCAAGGCGCAGGCCACCGTCAACGGCACGCGGTACTCGCTGACGCTCGGCGAGGACGATCCCGGCCCCGGTGAGGCGGGCCCGCCGTCGGTGCGGCGGTTCATCGACGCGGTGCACCGCGCGGGCGGGCGGCTTTCGGGCGCCTGACCGGCGGATATCCGGGCCGGCGCGGAGCACGGCTCGCGAGGGTGGAACGGGCGGGCACCACAGCGCGCAAGAGGCGTGAACGGACGCCGAGTTGCGGAGCTGCACCCCCTGAGTCACTCTGGTCACACATCACTCAGGGTTTATCGGCGGTCACGCTGTGAACCGGCGTCCACCGCCCAGCAGCAGGCAGCACTGTGGGATCCAGGGGCGCTCTGCGTTCCCGGATCTGTATGTCGTCTTCTTCCGGACCTCACCATTCGGGGAGTCGCAGCCGTGATCAGCAAGCCGAGCAGGCACTGCACGGTGGAGCTCCAAGCCCTGCCGTCACGCATCGGAAAAGTCCGCAGAATCATCTCTGCCCAACTGCGTCACTGGCACCTCGATCCGCTGATCGAGCTCGCCGAACTCGGAGTCACCGAGCTTCTCACCAACGTCCACCGGCACGCCGGCCCGGACAAGAAGTGCACCGTGGAGATCGAGTTGCTGCTCGACCGGCTCACGGTCTCCGTGCACGACCGCGATCCCCGTATGCCCGAACTGCGCGCGGCCGCCGCCTTCGACACCTGCGGGCGCGGTCTCGCCCTGATCGCGGCGGTCAGCGAGACCTGGGGCGTTCGGCCCGAGGGAGACCGCGGCAAGGTCGTCTGGTTCACCCTCCCCGCGCTCGCGTCCGACGTGGCCACGCCCGCGCGCAGCGCCTACGCACCACAGGCTCCCGCCCGGTCGGCCTTCGTCGGCTGACCGGGCGGTTGAGAAGCCGTCCGCGGTAGGGAGTCCACCTGGCCCACCGCGTCGGCTCACTCCGTGGCGATCGCGCGCAGTACGTCGAGACGGGCCGCGCGACGGGCCGGACGCCACCCGGCGAGCGCTCCCGCGGCAAGCCCGACGAGGGCGACGACCGCGAGCTGCGCGGGCGGCACGGCGAACGCGAAGTCGGTGTCGCCGGTGCCCTGCGAGGCCTGGACGAGGACCCACCCGAGGAATCCGCCGAGCGCGAGCCCGCCCGCCGTACCGAAGGCGGCGACCAGGACCGACTCCCAGCGGACCATCGCGCGCAGCTGGGCGCGGGTCTGGCCGACGGCGCGCAGCAGACCGAGCTCGCGGGTGCGCTCGTGGACGGCGAGGGTCAGGGTGTTGGCGATGCCGAGGAGCGCGATCAGGACCGCGAGGGCGAGCAGCGCGTAGACGAGCGCCAGCATCATGTCGATGCCGCCGGCCGAGGACTGCGCGTACTCCTCGCGGGTCTGCACCTCCGGATTGCCGTACGCGGCGGCCGTCTTCTCGACGGCGGCCTTGCCGGAACCGGCGTCCACACCGTCCTTGAAGGTGACCGCGACGACGGTGTCGGAGTCCTGGCCGCGGTGCGGGGCCCAGGCCTCGCGGGTGAGGACGTAGTCACCGGCGAGTTCGGGCTGTGCGTAGACCGCGCGGACGGTGAAGCTCGCCTGGGTGCCGTCGGTGAAGGCGAGTTGGGTGCGGTCTCCGGGGGCGAGGCCGCGGCGTTCGGCCTCGGGGGCGGAGAGCGCGAGGCCGTCGGTGCCGAGGGCGGCCAGGTCTCCGCGTACGGCGCCCAGGTCCAGGCCCTGCGCGAGGGCGACAGGGTCGGTGACGGTCAACTGGCGGCCCGCGCCGTCGACTTCGGCGACGCCGCGGCCGAGCCCGACCGCGCTCTCGACCTCGGGCAGCTCGGCGACCCGGTCCGCGAGGGCGGGGCTGAGGCCACTGCCGCCGGCGCCGAACGAGGGGGCGCTGACGGCCACGTCGCCGGCGAAGGAGCGGTCGACGGTCTGGTTCATGGTGGCCTTGAGGGAGGCGCCGAAGACCGTGAACAGGGCGACCACGGCGACGCCGATCATGAGCGCGCTCGCGGTGGCGGCGGTGCGCTTGGGGCTGCGCAGCGCGTTGCGCCCGGCTAGGCCTCCGGTGACACCGCGCAGCCGGGAGAGCGGGCGGGCGAGTACGCGGAGCACTGCGGTCGAGGCGACGGGCCCGAGGACCACGAACGCGGCGAGCGCGAGGACGGCTCCGGCCCCTGCGCGCCAGATCGACGGGGTGACGAGCACCCCGGCCAAGGTCGTGCCGACGGCGACCAGCGCGAGGGCGAGTCCGGCGACGGTACGGCCGCGGGCGGTGCCCGACTGGTCGACGGCGGTCTCCCGGAGCGCGGCGAGCGGCGCGGTGCGTCCGGCCCGCACGGCGGGGAGCAGGGCCGAGCCGAGGCAGACCAGGATTCCGACGGCGAGCGGCAGGCCGAGCGAGAGTGCGCTGATCACCAACTCGCCCTCGGGGAACGGGAATCCGATGGCCGGGAAGAGCGCCTGCAGTCCGGCGGCGACCCCGATGCCGCCGAGCAGCCCGGCCGCGGAGGCGATGACGGCGACCACGGCGGCCTCGGCGAGCGCGGCGCCCACGACCTGCCCGCGCGCCGCGCCGAGCGCCCGCAGCAGGGCGTTTTCGCGGGTGCGTTGGGCGACGACGATGGCGAAGGTGTTGTGGATCGAGAACGTCGCGACGAGCAGCGCGACGCCCGAGAAGACGAGCAGGAAGGTCGTGAACAGGTCGAGGAACTGCCCGGAGATCATGTCGGTGTTCTCGGCGGCGGCCGCCTCGCCGGTGATGGCCTCGACTCCCTTGGGCAGTACGGGAGTCAGTGCGTCGACGAGCTCCTGCTGACTGGTGCCGGGACCGGCGCGGACCTGGATCGAGGCGGCCTCGCCGGGCTGCGGCGTCAGGTATTTCTCGGCGTCGGCCCTGGTCATGCCGGTGAACGTGGTCTGCGCCATGCCGTCGGCCCCGCCGAAGGTGGCGAGTCCGACGATCGTGACGCGCACCGGGTCGGGGGTGCGCAGGACCGTGCTGTCGCCGATCGTCAGCCCGCCCGTCTCGGCGGCGCCCCGGTTCACCACGACCTCACCGCTGCGCTCCGGTGCGCGTCCCTCGGCGAGGCGGTACGGGTTGAGGCGGCTGTCGTCGATCCAGTTCCCGGCGAGGGTGGGCGGGCCCTGGCCGCCGATGGGTTCGCCGTCGGCGCCGACGAGTTGACCGGGTCCCTGGACGTTCGGGGCGGCAGCGGCGACGCCGGGCACCTGCTCGACGCGGGTGGCCAGGTCGGCGTCGACGGGGCCGCGCACGCCCTGGGACTGGCCGGGCGTGGTGATGGTGTCGGCGCTGCGGACGACGGCGTCGGTGCCGCTCGTGGCCCCGGCGAACATCGAGTCGAAGCTCGCGCGCAGGGTGTCGCCCATGACCAGGGTGCCGGTCAGGAAGGCGACGCCGAGCAGCACGGCCGCGAACGTACCGGCGAAGCGGCGCTTGTGGGCGCGGAGGGAGGTGAGGCTGATCCGCGCGGTGGCGGACGCGGAGCTCATGACGGCACTCCTTGCGTGTGGCGATCCGGAATGTCCGCCTCACCGCGGGCGCCGTCCAGGGCCTTCATGCGGTCGAGTACGCGCTCCGCGGTCGGCTCGGGCATGCGGTCGACGAGCCGGCCGTCGGCGAGGAAGACGACCTCGTCGGCGTGGGCGGCGGCGACCGGGTCGTGGGTGACCATGACGACGGTGCGGTCCATCTGCCGTACGGCGCGGGCGAGCAGTCCGAGGACCTCGGCGCCGGAGCGGGAGTCGAGGTTGCCGGTGGGTTCGTCGGCGAAGACGACATCGGGTCGGCCCGCGAACGCCCGTGCCACGGCGACGCGTTGCTGCTGTCCGCCGGAGAGCTCGGAGGGCCGGTGGTGCAGCCGGTCGCGCAGGCCGACCACGTCCACGAGCGCGTCGATCCACTCGGCGTCGGCGCGTGCGCCCGCGAGGTCGAGGGGGAGCGTGATGTTCTCGGCGACGGTGAGCGTGGGCAGCAGGTTGAACGCCTGGAAGACGAAGCCGACGCGGTCGCGGCGGAGCACGGTGAGCCGGCGGTCGTCGAGGGAGCTCAGTTCGGTGCCGCCGATGGCCGCGCTGCCGGAGGTGAGCGTGTCGAGTCCGGCGGCGCAGTGCATGAGGGTGGATTTGCCGGAGCCCGAGGGCCCCATGATCGCGGTGAACCGGCCGGCCGGGAAGCCGACGGTCACCCCGTCCAGGGCCCTCACTTCGGTGTCGCCGCTGCCGTACACCTTCACGGCGTCGACGACCCGGGCCGCGACATCTGGGGCGGGCGCGGTGTTCACGCCGCACCGCCCTTCTTGCCGCGCCCGCCGGCGCTGCGTCCGAACTGCTCGTCCAGGACGGACAGGCGCCGCCAGTACTCGTCCTCGTCGATCTCGCCGGAGGCGAAGCGGTGGCCGAGCACCGTGATCGGCGACTGTGCGTCGGGCCCGGACTGCGGGCCGCGACCCCGGCCGCGCCAGACGGTGCGGCGCAGCAGGGTCACGACGCCGACGATCACGGCGGCCCAGATCAGCGGGAAGAACAGGATCCACGGGCCGGGCCCGCCGTCCCAATTCGCCAGAGTCTGCATGTCGATTCATCTCCTCGGTGGCGGCGAGTGCCGCGCCGTAATGGCTGGTGATGCATCGAGACTCGCTCGCGGAGGGGGCCCGAGTCGTCGTACCGCCAGCGGCAGTCCGCGTACCTCCCGGGGAGTACGGGAGGGGGCGCGGGCTGCTTCCCGCTCTGCTCAGAGCACCTCTCCCCCATCTGTACCTACTAGTATGTAAACTGCTGTCATGAGCACTCAGGACCGACTCATCGAGTCCACGCGCGAGCTTCTCTGGGAGCGCGGGTACGTCGGCACCAGCCCGAAGGCGATCCAGGAGCGGGCGGGCGCCGGGCAGGGCAGCATGTACCACCACTTCAAGGGCAAGCCCGACCTCGCCCTCGCGGCGATCACCCGGACCGCGGAGGAGCTGCGCGGCGCCGCGGAGCGTGCGCTCGGCGGTGCGGGTTCGGCGTACGAGCGGATCGCGGCGTATCTGACGCGCGAGCGGGACGTGCTGCGGGGCTGTCCGGTGGGGCGGCTGACGATGGACCCGGACGTCGTCGCCGACGACCGGCTGCGCGCGCCCGTGGACGAGACGCTCGGCTGGCTCCGCGGCCGGCTCGCGGAGATCGTCCAAGAGGGCCTGGACCAGGGCGAGTTCCCGCCCGGTCTCGACCCGGACGAGACCGCCGCCCTGCTCGTGGCCACCGTCCAGGGCGGCTATGTCCTGGCCCGTTCGTCGGGCAGCCCGGAGGCGTTCGACACGGCCGTGCGCGGCGCGCTCGCGCTGCTCCGCCCCCACACCTGACCCATCCGAGCACACCCCACACCTGACCCGCCCGAGCACACCCCGTCCCGGACGCAGCCGAGGAGCCGCCCGTGCACGCCATGCAGTACGAGATCACCCTTCCCGCCGACTACGACATGGGCGTCATCCACGAGCGCGTGAAGACCAAGGGCCATCCGCTCGACGACCTGCCCGGGCTCGGGTTCAAGGCCTATCTGGTGCGGGAGCGCGGCCAGGACGGTTCGCCGGTGAACCAGTACGCGCCGTTCTACCTCTGGTCCGGCTCCGCCCCGATGGCCGCGTTCCTCGCCGGGCCCGGATTCCGGGGCCTGTGCGCCGACTTCGGCCGCCCGACGGTTCGGCACGGCAACGGGCACGTGTACGTGGAGGGGCGCGCGGCCGGCGAGGAGGCGCGGTTCGCCGTACGCCTGCGGGAGCGGCTGCCGGTCGACGCGGACGTGGCGGAGGCGCTCGGGGCAGCCTCGGACATTGCCCGGCAGACGGCGGACGAGACCGGTGCCGTGTGTGCGGCGGTCGTACTCGACCCGCACCACTGGGAGTTGACGCACTTCTCGCTGTGGTCCGCGCCGCCGCCCTCCGCCCCAAGCGGTGAGGTGTACCGCGTCCTGCATGTGTCCGCGCCCGAACGCGCCGCGCTCGCGGGAGGGTCGCGATGACGACGACGCCCGCCGTCCGCACCGTGCTCGGCGATCTGCCGCCCGCCGAACTAGGCGTGTGCGACGCCCACGACCACCTCTTCCTGCGCAGCCCGCACCTGCCCGGCAAGGAACTCGACGATCCGCAGGAGGCCGCCGCCCGGCTGCGCGCGTTCCGGGAGCTCGGCGGGAACGCGGTGGTGCAGTGGACTCCGTACGGCATGGGGCGCGGGGCGGCGGAGCTCGCGCGCCTCGCGGCCGACAGCGGCGTCCGGATCGTGGCGGCGACCGGGCTGCACCAAGCGGCGCAGTACGCCCGGGAGTTGCTGGACCGCCTCGACGTGGACCGGCTCGCCGAGCTGTTCACCGCCGAGCTGACGGAGGGCATCGCGGGTACGTCGGTACGGGCCGGTCTCGTCAAGGTGGCCGGAGCCTTCCACGGGGTCGACGCGCACGCCCGGCGCACGATGACGGCGGCCGCGCGCGCCCACCACCGCACGGGCGCGCCGATCGCCGTACACCTGGAGCTGGGCACCGGCGCCCTCGACGTACTCGACCTGCTCTGCGGGGAGTTGGGGGTGGCGCCGGAGCGGGTGCTGCTCGGGCACCTGGGGCAGTCGCCGGATCCGGTCGAGCAGCGGGAGGCGGCGCGCAGCGGTGCGTTCCTGGTGTTCGACGGCCCTTCGCGCGCCCACCACGCCACGGACTGGCGCCTGCCGGATCAGCTGACGGCGCCAGGGCCCGTCTCCCCGATCTCCGCGGCCTGATCCGCAAAGATCGGGGAGACGGGCCCTGGCCGAGGCGGGCTTCGGCAACCGGCTGCTGCTCGGCGGGGACACGACCACGCCGGAGACTCCGGGCATGGCGTACCTGTTGCGGCGGCTGCGTCCGCGGCTCGAACTCGCCCTGGGGAAGGGCCAGTTGGACCGCCTGCTGACGGAGAACGCGGCTCGGGCCTTCGGGGTGGAGTGGCGGTAGGCGCGCCCCTTCCGGCGCCCCCCGGCCCCCGACTCCCGGCCCCCGACCCCCGACCCCCGCTCCCCGCTCCCCGCTCCCCGACCTACCCCGCCAGCGCCCCCAGCGGGTCGTCGAGCACCGGCTGCCAGGCCAGTTCCGCCGCGCCGACCAGGCTGTTGTGGTCGAGGGTGCAGGGGAGGATCGGGACGCCGCCGCTGCGGCCCCACAGGCTGCGGTCGGCGACCACGGCGCGCAGGCGTTCCGGGTCCGCGGCGAGGAGTTCGCGGTGCAGGCCGCCGAGGATGATGCGGTCCGGGTTGAGGATGTTGACCAGGCCGGCGAGGCCGAGGCCGAGGCGGTCGATGAGCTCGGCGGCGGCCGCGCGTACCGACGGGTCGTCGTACTCGTGCGTGAGCAGTTCGCGGGACTCCTTGAGGAGTGAGACCTCGGGGCCGGGGGCGCGGCCCGCGGCGGTGAGGAACGCCAGCGGGTCGGCCTCGACGTCCAGGCAGCCGCGGCTGCCGCAGTAGCAGGGGCGGCCCTCGGGGTTGACGGTGAGGTGGCCGACCTCCAGGGCGAGGCCCGAACTCCCGGTGTGCAGACGGCCGTCGAGGACGAGCGCGCCGCCCACGCCCCGGTGCCCCGTCGCCACGCACAGCAGGTCGGCGGAGCCTCGGCCGGCGCCGTGGCGGTGCTCGGCGAGCGCGGCGAGGTTGACATCGTTGCCGGTGAACGCGGGACCGGCGAGGCCCGCTGCCCGTACCCGCTCGGCGAAGATCTCGCGGACCGGGGCGCCCACCGGCCAGGCCAGGTGGAGCGGGTTGAGCGCCTGGCCCTCGGGCTCGGCGACCGCCGACGGCACGGCGAGCCCGGCGCCGACACAGCGCCGCCCGGTCTGCTCAAGGAGTTCCACTCCGGCCTCGACGAGCGAGCCGAGGATCTGCGCCGGGTCGGCGTCGATGGTCTCGCAGCCGGGCGCGGTGGCGGCGATGGTGCCGCCGAGGCCGACGAGCGCCGCGCGGTATCCGTCGGCGTGCACCTGGGCGGCGAGCACGACCGGGCCGTCGTCGGCGACCACCAGGCGGTGCGAGGGGCGGCCCTGCGCGCCGGCGGCGGCTCCGGGCTCGACGCGGATCAGGCCGAGCGCCTCCAGCTCGGCGGCGACGGCGCCCGCCGTGGCGCGGGTGACGCCCAGTTCGGCGGTGAGGACGGCGCGGGTGGGGGCGCGTCCGGTGTGTACGAGTTCGAGTGCGGGGCCGAGTGCGCCGCGCCCTCTCTCCAGTCGATTCCGCGTGGCCACCTGAGCCGCCTCACCGGACGCCGCCTTGCCGTTCATGCAGGCGAGTCTCCCATGATCGGGCACGGCTCAGCCCTGGAGTCCGGAGACTCTCAGTGTGATGTTGAGCCGACCTCGCTCCATCCCGATGGCGCCGCTTCCGCTGCCCGGCCACACCTTGGGCACGCCGTGGTACGCGAACCGCGAGGGTCCGCCGAAGACGAAGAGGTCGCCGCTGCGCAGTTCCACATCGGTGTAAGGGCGGCCCCGCGACTCGGTGTTGCCGAAGCGGAACAGGCAGGTGTCGCCGAGGCTGAGCGAGACCACGGGGTCGTCGGCCCGCTCGTCGCTGTCGCGGTGCATGCCCATGTGCGCCTGCTCGCCGTAGAAGTTGACCAGCGCGATGTCGTACGCGCCGGGCGCGAGGTCCGGTCCGTACGCCGCGCGCACGGCCTCCCGCGCGAGCCTGCCGAGCAGGTCGGGGAACGGCTTGACCGGGGCGCCGTCCCCGTCGACGACGGTGCGGGCGTAGCCGTACGGGTACCAGTGCCAGCCCAGGCACACCTGCCGGGCGGTCATCTCGCCGCCGCCCGGTGTGCGCACGGTGCGCAGTCCGGCGGGGGGCCTCGACCAGTCACGGCAGGCGGCGACCAACTCCCGCTGCCGCTGCGGGCCGAGCCAGTCCGGGACGTGCACGGCGCCGGGGGCGATCTCGGTCCGCTCGCGGGGGAGGGCGAACAGCTCATCGGGGCGCTCGGGGCGGCCGGGGCGCTCGGGGCGGTCCTGCATGGTTCCCATTGTCCAGGGCGCTTTGCCCGTACCCCCGCCCGGCCCGTACGCTGATTTTGTGCCGATACTAAACAAACTCAGGACGACGGCGTCCGACGACCCGCGCACCGCGACCCTCAAGCGCCTCCGGCTCGCCCTGACCGCCTTCTTCGCGCTCGACGGGTTCATCTTCGCGGGCTGGGTCGTGCGGATCCCCTCGATCAAGGAGCAGACCGGGGCGTCCGCCAGTGATCTCGGGCTCGCCCTGCTCGGCGTCTCGGCCGGCGCCGTGATCACGATGACCCTGACCGGCCGGCTCTGTCGCCGCTACGGCAGCCGTGCCGTGACCGTGGCCTGCGGCGTCCTGATGCCGCTCAGTGTCGCGCTGCCCCCGCTGACCGGCTCCCCGCTCGCGCTCGGCGCGGTGCTGCTCGTCTTCGGCGCGGCCTACGGCGGCATCAACGTGGCGATGAACAGCGCCGCCGTCGACCTCGTCCGCGCCCTGCGCCGGCCCGTGATGCCCAGCTTCCACGCCGCGTTCAGCCTCGGCGGCATGCTCGGCGCCGGTCTCGGCGGCCTGGTCGCGGGACACCTCTCCCCCACCCGGCACCTGCTCGGCCTGACCGTCCTCGGCCTGCTGATCACCGCGGCCGCCGCACCGACGCTGCTGCGCCACTCCATCCCGGCCTCCGCCGACCGGCCGGCCACGGCCGAGTCCCCGCGCCCCGGCGGCCGTACGCGCTGGATCGTCGCCGTCTTCGGCCTGATCGCGCTGTGCACGGCGTACGGCGAGGGCGCGCTCGCCGACTGGGGCGCGCTGCATCTGCAGCAGGACCTCGGCGCACACCCCGGTGTCGCGGCCGCCGGGTACTCGGTGTTCGCGCTCGCCATGACGGTCGGCCGCCTCACCGGCACGACGCTCCTCGAACGCCTCGGCCAGACCCGGACGTTGGTGGCGGGCGGCGCGACGGCCGCGGTCGGCATGCTCGTCGGCGCGCTCGCGCCCTCGGTGGGGGCGACGCTGGTCGGCTTCACGATCACGGGGCTCGGCCTCGCCAACATCTTCCCGGTCGCGATCGAGCGCGCCGGTGCTCTCGCCGGCCCGAGCGGGGTCGCCGCCGCGTCCACGCTCGGCTACGGCGGCATGCTCCTCGGCCCGCCCGCCATCGGCTTCATGGCGGACTGGTTCTCGCTGCCCGTGGCCCTGACCAGCGTGGCGGTCCTGGCCGCGGTCTCGGCGGTGATCGGGTACGCGGTGCGGGGCGCGGGCGTACGGGAGTGAACCTTCCGGAACGTGGGACAGCGCCGCCTAGCCACCTGTAGCGGGGGCATCATCTGGCCATGAAGACTGTCGAACACGTCCAAGTCCTGGACCGGGAAGGCCGGTTGCTCGCCCATGCCGCGGAGGAGGCCGGGCCCGGCGCGGCCGTGGCCACCTGCCCCGGCTGGCAGGTCCGTGACCTGCTGCGGCACACGGGCATGGTGCACCGCTGGGCCACCGCGTACGTCGCCGAGGGGCACACCTCGTACCACCCCGACGGCGGCCTCCCCGACCTCGACGGGAAGGAGCTGCTCGAATGGTTCCGCACCGGCCACGCCGCCCTCGTCGACGCGCTCACCTCGGCCCCGGCCGACCTGGACTGCTGGACGTTCCTGCCCGCGCCGTCCCCGCTGGCGTTCTGGGCCCGGCGGCAGGCGCACGAGACGACCGTGCACCGGGTGGACGCCGAGTCGGCCCGCCTGAGCACGAGCCATGTGGCGATCTCCCCCGGCTTCGCCGTCGACGGCATCGACGAACTCCTGCGCGGCTTCCACGCCCGCCGGCGCAGCGAGGTCCGCACCGAGAAGCCCGCGGTGCTGCGGGTGCGTGCCACCGACACCGATGACGTGTGGACCGTACGGCTCTCGCAGGACGCCCCGGTCACCACGCGTGATGAGGAGGGCGAGGCCGACTGCGAGTTGAGCGGCCCGGCCGCGCGGGTCTACCTCTCCCTGTGGAACCGGCTCCCGGCCCCTCGCCTCACCGGCGACCCGGGCCTCGCCCGGCTGTGGCGGGAGACTTCGGCGGTCACCTGGTCGTAGGGGAGAGAGCGGGTCAGCCGAGCCAGCCCGGCCGGACCAGGCCCGACTCGTAGGCGAGGACTACCAGTTGGGCACGGTCGCGGGCGCCCAGCTTGACCATCGTGCGGCTGACGTGGGTCTTCGCGGTGAGCGGGCTGACGACCAGGCGGCGGGCGATCTCCTCGTTCGACAGGCCGATGCCGACGAGCGCCATCACCTCCCGCTCCCGCTCGGTGAGTTGGCTCAGCGCGTCCGCCGCCGCGGGCTCCTTGGAGCGGGCCGCGAACTCGCCGATAAGCCGCCTGGTCACGCCGGGCGAGAGCAGCGCGTCACCGTGCACCACCGCCCGTACCGCGCGCAGCAGTTCATCGGGGTCGGTGTCCTTGACGAGGAAGCCGGAGGCGCCGGAGCGGATCGCCTCGAAGACGTACTCGTCCAGCTCGAAGGTGGTGAGCATGACCACCTTGACCTGCTCCAGGTCCGGGTCCCCGGTGACGGCGCGGGTCGCGGCGAGGCCGTCGAGCTGCGGCATGCGGATGTCCATCAGGACCACGTCCGGCCGCAGTTCGCGCACCAGACGCACCGCCTCCTCGCCGTCGGCCGCCTCCCCCGCGACCTCGATGTCCGACTGGGCGTCGAGCAGCGCCTTGAATCCGGCTCGTACGAGCACCTGGTCGTCGGCGAGCAGTACGCGGATCACGTCGTTCCCCCCTCGGGGCGCTGCGGCAGGACGGCCCGTACCCGGAAACCGCCGTCCGGGCGCGGGCCCGCCTCGATCGTGCCACCCAGAGCGGCGGCCCGCTCCCGCATTCCGGCCAGGCCGTTGCCGCTGCCGCCCGCGTCGGTACGGGTCGCGGGACCGTCGTCGTCGACGGTCAGCTCCACGGCCGCCTCGGTGTGCCGCACCCGTACGGACGCGCGGCGCGAACCGGAGTGGCGTACGACGTTGGTGAGCGCCTCCTGCACGATCCGGAACGCAGCCAGATCGGCGCCGGGCGCCAGGGCCGACTCCCGTCCCTCGCGGGCGACTTCCACGGTGAGCCCCGCGCTCGCCGCCTGCTCGACCAGCTCCGGCAGTCGGTCGAGGCCGGGCGCGGGAGCGCGGGGCGCGTCCCCCGGCGTGCGCAGGGTGTCGAGCACCTGCCGTACCTCGCCGAGCGCCTCCTTGCTGGCCGACTTGATGGTGGTCAGCGCCGTACGCGCCTGCTCCGGGTCGCTGTCGAGGAGCGCGAGTCCCACGCCCGCCTGGACGTTGATCACGGAGATCGAGTGCGCCAGTACGTCGTGCAGCTCGCGGGCGATCCGCAGCCGCTCCTCGTCCGCGCGGCGCTTCGCGGCCTGCTGCCGTTCCGCGCGCTCCCTGGCCCACTGCTCGCGGCGGGCGCGCACCAGCTCGGACAGCGCGAGGATCGCCACCACCCAGGCCACGACGAGGAGTTCCTGCGCCCAGGGCGCCGCGCGGTCCCCGTCCGGCGGCAGCCACGCGTACAGCCAGTGCGAGATCAGCAGATGCCCGGCCCACAGCAGGCCGAGCGCTCCCCACGCCGCGTGCCGGTGCCCGGCGACCACAGCCGCGAAGCAGGCGAGCGCCGCGCTCAGGAACACCGGGCCGTACGGATACCCCGCCCCGAGATAGACCAACGTGACCGCCGACGCCGCGAAGGCCACGACCACCGGGAAGCGGTGGCGCAGCAGCAGGATCGCTCCCGCGACGAGCAGCAACGCCCGGCCGTAACCGTCGAGCGGCGTCCGGTCGCCGATCTGGCCATGCTCCGCGAAACCCGATCCGACCTGCAGGAACACGGTCACGAAGAGTGTCGAGACCCAGGGCAGCCGGTTCCCGTCCGCCGCCCCTTGCTCACCGTCGTCCCAGCGCCGCAGACCGGGCGGCCCCGCGTGCCGCCAGGGCACCGGGCCGCCCGGCCTGCGGGTGTGCTCCTCGTCCATACCGGCCACGCTAGACCGGACCTCCCCTCCCCGACGTCCGCCGTGCGCGGTCATCGGGGGTACTACCTGGGGAGTACGCGGGGTAGGCGGAGTACCGCGAGCCCGCTGGTGGGCTACGCCGATTCCTCAGTCCCCTCCCGGACCCCCTGCTTCTCCTCGCGGTCGAGTGCCGAGAGGGCGCGCCGGGCCAGCGGGTGGGTGCGGACGAGCTCCGTGAGGGACGTGGAGCCGCGGGTGATCTTCGCGAAGGCGTTCCACGCCGGGCGGAAGCCGGTCAGGACCGCGTGCAGCAGTCCCGGGCGGCGTTCGAAGACGCTCAGCATGCGCCGGCCCAGGCTCATCTCCACGCCGAGGCCCGCTCGTACGGCGAAGGCGTAGTTGAGGGCCTGCCTGCGGGCGTCGACCGCGTCGTGCGCCTCCGCGACCCGGACCGCCCACTCCCCCGCGAGCCGCCCGGAGCGCAAAGCGAACGAGATGCCTTCGCGGGTCCACGGCTCCAGGAGGCCCGCCGCGTCACCGCAGACCAGGACACGGCCGCGGGAGAGCGGTGAGTCGTCGCTGCGGCAGCGCGTCAGGTGCCCGGAGGAGATGCTCGGCTCGAAACCGGCGAGGCCGAGGCGGGCGATGAAGTCCTCCAAGTACCGCTTGGTGGCGGCGCCTTCGCCGCGGGCGGAGATCACGCCGACGGTGAGGGTGTCGCCCTTGGGGAAGACCCAGCCGTAACTGCCGGGCATCGGGCCCCAGTCGATGAGCACGCGGCCCGCCCAGTCCTCGGCGACCGTCTCCGGAACCGGGATCTCCGCCTCCAGGCCGAGGTCGACCTGGTCGAGCTTGACGCCGACGTGCGCCCCTATGCGGCTGGCGCTGCCGTCGGCGCCGACCACGGCGTGCGCGAGGAGGGTCTCGCCGTCGGAGAGGACGACCGCCGCCGTGCGCCGGTCGGGCACCGCGGGGCCGTGCTGCTCCACGCGCGAGACGGTGGCGCCGGTGCGCAGTTCGGCGCCGGCCTTCTGCGCGGCCTCGACGAGCTGATGGTCGAACTCGGGGCGGTTGATGAGGCCGAAGAGCATCTGCTTCGAGCGGCGCGTACGCGCGTACTTGCCGTCGAGGGAGAAGGTGACGGCGTGCACCCGGTCGCGCAGGGGCAGTTCGAAGCCGGGCGGCAGGGAGTCGCGTGAGGGGCCGATGATCCCGCCGCCGCATGTCTTGTACCGCGGCAGTTCGGCCTTCTCCAGGAGGAGCACGCGGCGTCCGGCGACGGCTGCGGCGTAGGCGGCGGAGGCTCCCGCGGGCCCGGCGCCGACGACGATCACGTCCCACACAGCCCGCTCCGCCTCCGCGGTCCGGTCCACCTCGGGCGAACGCTCCGCCTCCGCGGTCCGGTCCACCTCGGGCGATCGCGCCTCCTCGGGGGTCGTGCCGTCCGGTCCCGTGCCCGGCTGCTCCCGCCGCTCGTCGGTCGGCTTCTCGCTCGAGTTCTCGCTGCTCACGATGGGCTGCTGCTCCGATCCAGCTGTCTTCCGCCGCTGTCCACGGCATCCTACGGCGGGCACCGATCACACCCGCCTGTGGGAAGATCGAGCCCGTATTCGAAGTGCGCACACGCACTCCTACGTACACAACGTCGCACCCACAAGGAGCGTGCCCATGCCGTCGCAGCAGATCGCCGAGACCGTCGCCTCCCTCCTGCCGCGCGCGCGGGCGGAGCTGGCCGAGCTGGTGGCGTTCAAGTCGGTGGCGGACTTCACGCAGTTCCCGAGGAGCGAGAGCGAGGCCGCCGCGAACTGGGTGGTGGACGCGCTGCGCGCGGAGGGCTTCCGGGACGTGGAGCTCCTGGACACCCCGGACGGTACGCAGTCGGTGTACGGATTCCTGCCCGGCCCCGCGGACGCGCCGACCGTGCTGCTCTACGCGCACTACGACGTGCAGCCGCCCCTTGACGAGGCGGCCTGGGCGACCCCGCCGTTCGAACTCGTCGAGCGGGACGGGCGGTGGTACGGGCGGGGGGCCGCGGACTGCAAGGGCGGCGTCATCATGCATCTGCTGGCGCTGCGTGCACTGAAGGCGGACGGCGGGGTTCCGGTGAACGTCAAGTTCATCGCGGAGGGCTCCGAGGAGCAGGGCACCGGCGGCCTCGAACGGTACGCGGAGGCTCACCCCGAACTCCTGAAGGCCGACTCGATCGTGATCGGGGACAGCGGCAACTTCCGGGTGGGTCTGCCGACGGTGACGTCGACGCTGCGCGGGATGACGCTGGTGCGCGTCGAGGTGGACACCCTGGAGGGCAATCTGCACTCCGGCCAGTTCGGCGGTGCCGCTCCGGACGCGCTGGCGGCGCTGGTGCGGGTGCTCGACTCGCTGCGCGCCGACGACGGTTCGACGACCGTGGACGGCCTGGACGGCGGGCAGGTGTGGGACGGACTGCAGTACGCGGAGGGCGACTTCCGCAAGGACGCGAAGGTTCTGGAGGGCGTGGAGCTGATCGGTGACGGCACCGTCGCCGACCGGATCTGGGCGCGTCCCGCGGTCACCGTGCTCGGCATCGACTGCCCGCCCGTGGTGGGCGCGACGCCTTCCGTGCAGGCGAGCGCGCGGGCGCTGATCAGCCTGCGGGTGCCGCCGGGCGTGGACGCCGCCGAGGCCGCGAAGCTGCTTCGCACGCACCTGGAGGCGCGCACGCCGTGGGGCGCGCGGGTCCGCACCGAGCAGATCGGGCAGGGCCAGCCGTTCCGCGCGGACACCAAGAGCCCGGCGTACGCGGCGATGGCGGAGGCCATGCGGATCGCGTACCCCGGTGAGGAGATGCAGTACGCCGGGCAGGGCGGCTCGATCCCGCTGTGCAACACGCTCAGCTCCCTCTATCCGGACGCGGAGATCCTGCTGATCGGCCTGAGCGAGCCCCAGGCGCAGATCCACGCGGTCAACGAGAGCGTCTCGCCCGAGGAGTTGGAGCGCCTCTCGGTGACGGAGGCGCTGTTCCTGCAGAGGTACGCGACGAGCGTCCTGCAGAAGTACGCGACGAGCTGACCGCCCGCCCACGAAACCACCAAGTCAGGCGCTTGCCCAGGGTCCTCTGCTGTCAGCAGAGGACCCTGTCGCGTCGGGCGGTGGGCTGCCTAGGCTCGCGGCATGGACGAGAACGAGCTGCGCACCCGCACCGCGGACGTGAACGCCGGTGCGGGCGCGCGTGTCGAAGTGGAGCGGCCCGACGTGGTCGAGCTGCTGCCGGGGCTGCTGTATCTGCTGCGCTTCGTCGTGGGCCAGGCCTATCTCTGGCGTGACAAGGGCGAGTTGACGCTGATCGACGCCGGCCCGGTGGGTTCCGCCGCCCGCACGGTCGAGGTCGTGACGGCACTCGGTCACCGCGTCTCCGACCTACGCCGCATCGTCGTCACCCACTTCCACGAGGACCACATGGGCGGAGCCGCCGAGCTGGCCGAGCTGAGCGGGGCGCGGGTGTACGTGCACCGCCTCGACGCCCCGTTCGTGCGCGGTGAGACGGCGGGCCCGCAGCCGGTGTTCGAGGACTGGGAGGTGCCGATACGGAGAGAGGTGGCGAAGCTGCTGCCCGCCGATCCGCCGACCGCGGTCCCGGCGGAAGCCGTCGACGAGGTGGAGCACCGGGACGTGCTGGACTTCGGCGGCGGCGCCCGGATCGTGGGTGCGCCGGGCCACACGGACGGCAGCATCGGCATCCATCTCCCGCGCCACGGCGTGCTGTTCACCGGCGACGCGATCGCCGTGTCACCGATGGACGGCGAGGTGATCCTCGGCGTCTTCAACGTCGACCGGAAGCGGGCCCTGGCCTCCTTCCGTGAACTGGCCGCGCTCGACCCGGAAGTGGCCTGCTTCGGGCACGGCGAGCCGGTGCTGACAGGCGCGGGTGCGATGCTGCGCGCGGCGGCGGGGAGATACGAGGACTGAGCCCGGTAGGGGGACTCATCCGACCGGCACCCCGGCCTCCAGGTACAGCGGTCGGCCTTGCCGTCTGGCGCGCAGGGCCCAGCGCAGCCGCTCGTAGCGCACCGGGGGCAGCAGGCTCGCCGCCTCCTGTTCGGTGACGAAACGGCAGTCACGGAGTTCGGGGCCGGGCAGCAGGACACGTTCCGTGGCGGCGCTGTCGAGGCGTCCGCCGTCGAAGAGGAGCCGCATCCCGCCGTACCCCGGAGGCTGGGCCTCCTCCCAGTCGATGAGCAACAGGCTTGGCAGCCGGTCGAGTCGGATGCCGGTCTCCTCGGCGACCTCGCGCACCCCGGCCACCGCCGGAGCCTCGCCGGACTCGACGATGCCGCCCGGGAATTCCCAGCCGGGCTTGTAGGTGGGGTCGACGAGCAGCACCCGGTCCCGCTCGTCGAAGAGCAGCACGCCCGAGGCGAGGGTCTCGGAGGTGGGCTCGGGGGTCTGCACGATGTCGCAGAGCCCGAGATCCGAGCTGCGGACGGCCTCGGCGATCCGCTCGGCGGTCTCGTACGGGGTGAGGGCGCTGGTGTCGACGGGATGGGCATCGCGGGTGAGCCAACCGGCCAGCGCCGCCCGGTACGGCTCGATGTGGTCGTATGCCCACTCGGGTGCGGGCAGGCCGGCTATGCGGGCGCGCAGGATCGTTTCGGCCGGGGTGAGCAGCACATGGCGTACGGCTATGCGGCGGGCGGCGAGGCCGCCGAAGATCTCGTCGCGGTACTCCTGGCGCAGCAGGGTCATGGGGACGACGAGGACACCGCCGACCTCGTGGAGGAGTGCCGCGGCGGCGTCGACGACGAGGCGTCGCCAGATCGTCAGGTCCTGGAAGTCGCTCACTTCGTCCAGATGCTTCTGGGGCAACAGGTGGCGCAGCCCGCGGCCGATGACCTCGGGGTCGAAGAGCGTGCTGTTCGGGATCAGTTCGACAAGGTCCCGTGCGGCGGAGGTCTTGCCCGCACCGAACGCACCGTTGATCCAGATGATCACGGTTCCCCCTCTTCTCTTGGCCCACTGTGGCTTGCCCGTTCCACTGTGCCGGGAAAACCACCGGCAGAGCAGGGCACACCATAGAGCGCGTTCCGGCTGCGGGAATCGCGCGGGGCCGGGAACTCCGTCTGCCGGAATAGCCGGTGGAAAGGGTTCCGTTCACAACTGCCGTACAACACGGTCTGGTTGGGCATTTTCGGTGAGGACGTCGAAGTCGCGGCGGGCGGTCTTCGGGAATTCGCCGAAGGCACGACACGGTGGGCATATGCCGTGCCCCGGCGGCATGCACCCCGCTTTACGACTCCGGTGATCGCGTGCACTCCGCGGAAGGGACCGATACGGAGATAGCACGCCCATCAGCGGCTTGGACCGGGTGCGTGATTGAGTCCGGGCAATGAACCGGAATTGCCCGTCGACGTGCTACCGCTATCCGCTCAACGTCCCTATGTGTAAAGGAAGTTCAGCCTCCGATGGTTACGCCCCCACCGCCCCGTCGATCCCTTCCCGCAGGAAGTCGGCGTGGCCGTTGTGGCGGCCGTACTCGAGCAGGACGTGGACCATCACCATCCGCAAGGACACCTCCTCGCCCCAACGTGGCTGAAATCCGGCCACATCGAGGGAGTCGGCGGCGCGCTCGATGCGGCGCGAGGTCTCGACCTCGGCCTCCCAGGCGGCGAAGGCCTCGGCGCGGGTCGAGGTCCTCACGTCGTACGCGGCCTGGAAGTCGATCTCGTCGGACCACACCATCGGCGCGTTCTGGTCCTCGAACGGGCGGCGGAACCAGGCGCGTTCGACCTCGGCCAGGTGTCGTACGAGGCCCAGCAGGGTCAGCGTCGAGGGCGGCACGGATCGTCGGCGCAGTTCGTCGTCGGTCAGGCCCGCGCACTTCAGGGCGAGGGTCGCCCGGTGGTAGTCGAGAAAGGCCCGCAGCGTCTCGCGTTCGCCGCCGAGCTTCGGTGGGCCGACGCGCGGGTCCTGGTCCTGGTCCTGGTAACGGCCCTGTTCCCGGTCCTGGTGAGAGGTCATGCCCACCCTGGTACCACGAGCACCAGCCACACCGCAGCCGGTACGACGGCGACCACCAGGCCTCCGTACACCATGAGTTGGCGGAAGAAGCGGTCGCGGTCGACGTCGGGGGCGGCGGCGAGGACGAGGGCGCCGTTCGTGGAGAAGGGGCTCACGTCGACCACCGTCGCGGCCACGGACAGCGCCGCCACCATGCCCACGGCGCCGATCTCGCCCTGCGCCAGGAACGGCACGGCGAGCGGGATGAGGGCGCCCATGATGCCGACGGAGGACGCGAAGGCCGAGACGAGGGCGCCGATGTAGCAGAGGAGTACGGCGGCGAGGAGCGGTACGCCGATGCCGCCGACGCCCTCGCCCGCCCACTCGATGGTGCCTATCTCCTCCAGGACGCCGACGTAGGTGAGGACACCGCAGATCAGCAGGACCGTCGGCCAGGCGATGGCGCCGACGGCCTGCTTGCTGTCGGCGGGCCAGCAGGCGCTGAGGAGCACGGCGAGGGTGATCGCGCTCAGTCCCGCGTCGAGTTCGAGGACGAGCACGGCCACGACGAGGGCGACCAGGGCGGCCAGGGTGGCGATCCGCGCCGGGTTGAGCCGCACGCCCTCTCCCTCGTCGTCTTCCTCGCCCGCCGTCAGGTCCTGCCCGTGCAGCTTCAGGCCGCCGAGTACGACGAAGAGGATCCCGGCGATCAACAGGTTCACGACGAGGGAGGCGAGGAAGAGGAACAGCTCGCTGCCGGGGAGCTGTTCGCGGGCGACGATGCCGTTGACGATCGAGCCGTAGATGCTGATCGGCGAGAAGCCGCCGCCCTGTGCGCCGTGCACCACCATCGCGCCCATGAGCAGCGGGCTGATGCCGTAGCGGGCGGCGAAGCTGAGGGCGATCGGCGCGACGATGGCCACGGCGGCGGGGCTCACCGCGCCGATCCCGGTGAGGGCGCCGGTGATCACGAACATCACCCAGGGGATCAGCGCGATCCGCCCGCCCACGAGCCGGATGGAGGCGTGCACCAGCCAGTCGGTGGTGCCGTTGGCGCGGGCGATCGCGAACAGGTACGTGACGCCCACGAGGACCACGAACAGGTCGCCGGGGAAGCCTGCGAAGATGCCGTCCGCGTCCATACCGGCGACGAGTTCGCCGACGCCGAAGGCCGCGGCGAAGGCGAGTGCGCCCATGTTGATGGAGCGGGTCGTGGCGATCACGAAGACCACGGCGAGCACGAGGATCGAGATGAGTTCTGCGGACACGGCAGCTCCAACCGGCGGAGGGGCTCAACTGGCAGAGTGGCTGGGCCACTTGCGCCCAAGTGCCCCTCAGACTCGGGCGCGCGGATCCCGCCGTCAAGAGAGCGGACGCAAATTGGCTCAACCACTCAGCCACACAGCCACACAGCCAGGCCCCTTGCTACGCTGCGGATCCGTATCCGGTGGGGGTGGACCATGAGATCCGGTGGGGGTGGACCATGAGATCCGGTGGGGGTGGACCATGAGATCCGGTGGGGGTGGACCATGAGCGACGCACTGCGGCCGATGGCCAGGACGCGGCTGTACGAGCAGGTCGTCGACCGGCTGCGGGACCACGTCACGGAGAGCGGCCTGCGCGCGGGCGACCGGCTGCCCGCCGAGCGTGAACTCGCCCAGCGCCTGGGGGTGTCGAGGGCCTCGGTGAAGCAGGCCGTGGTCGTCCTGGAAGTGCAGGGCCTGGTGGAGGTGCGGCACGGCGGCGGTACGTACCTCCGCAAGGACAGCCTGGAGGTCGAGCCGGTCGAGGAGCTGGTGGAGCGTCGGCGCAGGCTGCCCGATGTCCTGGACGCGCGGGAGGCCCTGGAGACCAAGCTCGCCGAACTCGCCGCCGAGCGCCGCACGGACGAGGATCTGGCGGTGCTGCGCGCGGCCCTCGATCACATGGCGGAGGAGCTGGCGGCGGACGGGCACGGCACGGAGGGCGACCGCAGGTTCCACGCGGGCGTGACGGCGGCGGCGCACAGCGCGCTGCTCGCCGATTTCATGCGGTCCATCGCGGAGCAGATCACCGAGAGCCGCCACGAGTCGCTGCGCCAACCCGGCCGCCCCGAGCGGTCGTTGGCGCAGCACCACGCGATCCTGGACGCGATCGAGGCGCGCCGCCCCGCGGCGGCAGCGGCGGCGATGCGGCGCCACGTCCGGACGGTGGCGAAGGTACGCCTCCTGGACTGGTCCCCCGCCGAGGACGACGTCCTCCTCCACGAGCCCGACGAGCCGCGCCCCTGAGCCTTACGGGTACAGCGTCTCCCCTGAGCCTTACGGGTACAGCGCCTCCACGTACTCGAACCGCCCCTCCTCCGTCCCCGGCCGGTGGAGCCGGACCAGGGCCATGGGGCGTTCGACGGGCTCGCCGGTCTGCTCGTGGAAGGCGACCTTCCCGGTGACCCCGCGCACGGCGTTCCCGTTGTTGAGCTGGCCGAGCTCCGCCCGCACGTCGGCGGCGACGTCCTTGCTGCCCGGGTAGTGCGCGTACGCGGCCCGCGCGGCGCGCCCCACGGCGAGCAGCGCGTCGTGCCCGAGCATGGCCTGCCCGTCGGCGAGCGGGGCGGGGGTGCCGCCGCGTACGGCGAGGTAGTCGCGTTCGAACTTCGGGTACGGGGAGTTGGCGCCGTCGCCGTACGTCTTCGCGGCGACGCGGGGGTGGGTGAACGCGGTGTAGAGGACCTTCATGCCCGAGGCGGACCAGCGTTCGCCGAGGGTCCTGAGCTCCTCGGTGCGGCTCGCGCCGGTCGTGTCGAAGAAGACGCCGACCGCGCTGGAGCCGGAGACGAGCGTGACCGGGCAGCTGCGGCCGCCCTCGCCCGCCGCCTCGATCAGGCTGCGGATCTCCCGGCCGCGGCCCGCGAAGTACACGGCGTCGGGACGCTGTTCGCCCTCGCGGCAGATCTTGTCGGCGGCGCCGTGCAGGGCGTTGCCGGCGCCGCCGCCCGCGTCGGACCAGACGGGGATGAAGCCGGGCCTGACATGCACGCCGCGCTGTTTCGCGGCCTTCTCGAAGGTCTCGCGCAGCGCCTTGTTGTAGCCGTCGTCCTCCTTGCGGTCCCAGACGACCTGGACGTCGTAGTCGGCCTTCTCGCCCTTCTTCCGTGCGGCGGCCTCGGCGGCGTCCTGCTCCTTCTTCAGGTACGCGGCGGCCGCCTGGGCCTGGTCGCTCGCGGGGAAGGAGACGCGGAAGAACCCGGCCCTTGAGGACACGAACTGGTCGGCGGCGACGGTCGCGCCGACCGTCGGCACCCCGGCGTCGCGCAGGCGTCGTACGGCTTTCAGGGTGCGGGAGTTGCTCTGCCCGACGCCGACGACAGCGGCGAGCCGCTCGGTCTCCTTGAGTGCGAGGATGGCGTCCACGACGTCGTCGGCGTGGGCGTCGTTGTTGCCGGTGTTGGCGAGGAGCAGCCGGATCCGGGGCAGGGTGCCGCGCTCGTGGTTGACGGTGCGCTGGGCGAGGTGGGCGCCGGTGACGGCCTCGACGGTGGCTTCCTTGCCGCGGTCGGCGGAGCCGCCGGACATGGATTCCATGTGGACGACGGTGACGGGCTTTCGTCCGCGACGCGCCGGTTCTCCTCGTGGATCTTCGCGCTGATGCCGACGAGTCCGGGGAAGGCGTGCGCGCCGTCGCTGATGCCGACGCACTGGCCGTCCGACGTCTCGGCGATGCCGTCGGCGCACTCGGGCTCACGTATCAGCAGGAGGTACCCGGCGACGGCCGCGACGAGCACGGCGAACGCCACGACGAGGGCACGCAGGCCACGCCTCGGGGGCGCGCTCGGCGGGCGGATGACGTCGCCGGGCTCGGGCTCGAAGGGGCCCGGCCCGTACGGGAGTTCAGGATCGTCGTTGCGGTCGTCCCCGGCATGCGCGTTCACGGCTACCACGGCTCCTTGCTGTACTGCTGGGCCTTCTGCAACAGGGTCGCCACCCAGACGACGTCCCCGGTGTGCGCTGCGGCCAAGGTGTTGAAACGGGCGTTGATCTCCGGATAGAGCTCGGCGTACGGATCGGCGAGCGGGTCTCCGTACGGGTCACCGACCAGGTCGGTCGCCGGGTCCTCGGGCGGCTCGGGGCTGATCCAGCTCGCCGCGAGGAGGCGCGTGATGGTCCGCAGGCGCGGGCCGACCGAGTCGTCGTCGAGATGCCGTACGAGGTGCTCGTACCGTCGCCACGGCCGGTGGTCGTCGTCCTCGCGCGGGGCGGGCAGCGGGGCGCGGCGGAGCCTGCAGAGGTCGGCGCACCAGTCGCGGACGTCGCCGGTGCCGAAGGTGTCGTCCAAGTAGGCGGCGGCGAAGGGGAGTTCACCGAGGGCGAGGGCGTGGTAGGCCTCGGCGCGCCGGTCGGCGCGGGCGTGGGCTGCGGCGCGGCGGCGGGTGTGCTCGGCGACCGGGCCGCCAGGGCCACCGGGGCCACCAGGCTCACCGGGGCCGTCAGGGCCACCGAGCCCGCCGAGGCCACCGAGCCCGCCGAGGCCGCCGAGGAGGAGGCGGCGCAGGGCGGGGTGGGGCACGCCGGGGCCGCCGTCGCGCCGTTCCTCGCCCGTGTCGATGTGCAGGGTGCGCAGCGGGTCGGAGCAGAACTCGAAGAGTCCGGCGGGCGGGCCCGCGGCGCCTTCGGGCAGGCCGTCGGAGACCAGGGACTCGGCGAGGTCGGGGGCGACGGCGGCCTGTCGCAGGATGCGCCGCAGCTCGTGCGAGAGGCCGAGGGGCAGCAGCCGGTCGAGCAACTGGCCGCTGCGCGGGCCGGGTTCGAGGACGCGGCGCAGGCGTTCGTCCCAGGGGGTGGTGGCGCGGCAGTCGAGGAGTTCGTCGAGGACGTGGCTTGTGGCGGCGGGGTGGCCGCGGGTGAGTTCGTGCACGATCCAGCCGAGCCAGCTCACGCCGACGGCGCCGAGGGCGGGCGGCCCGGTCGGCGCGGGCACGGCCCCCAGCACCTCGGCGGCCTGTTCCTGCACCTCGGCGCGGGTGAGGTTGCGCAGCCGCCCGAGGACCCGGCCGCTCTCCAGCGGTTCGGGTGCGAAGGGTCTGCCCGGTGGCCAGAGTCCGACGGCGGTGGGGCCGGGCTGGGGTGCTGCGCCGGGGTAGCTGCCGGTGGTGGCGAAGAGGACGAGGGGGTCGCCGGGGTGGGGGGTTCGGGCGGCCTCCAGGAGGTCGAGGAAGCGGCGGCCGAGCCGGTTGTCGGCGTTGTCGAGGAGGACCAGGCAGCGGGCGGCCCACTCCTTGTCCTCGTAGGCGCGTACCAGGTCGGTGAGGAAGGCGTCGAAGATCTCGCGTTCGGCCCGGTGCCTCCCGCCGCGTTCGGTGACGTGGTAGTCGCTGCTGACGGCGACGAGCTTGTCCAGGGCGGAGACCGTGGACGTGAGGCTGCCGCGGGTGCCGAGCGAGGTCTGCAACCGGCCCCAGGCCCTGGTCCGTTCGGCCAGCGGGACGAGTTGGAGGACGGCGGTGGCGAGCGGTGGCAGGCCGACGAGCGGCCCGGCTATCTGCCCGACCTCGATGGCCGTGGCGAGGCGTCTGCCCAGCGGGATCGCGAGCGCCTCGGCCATGGCGCGGCGGGCGTCCTCGCGACCCATGTGACCTACGGGGACGGCGAGCGCCCTGCGGGTCAACTCGTAGCCGCTGAGGGTCAGATGGGGCGGGTGCTCACGGCGCGCCTGCAGCGTGAACGCCACTTCGTGGAGCACGTCCACGGGCTGTTTGTCGCCCTGCGCGAACCGCATCAGGTCGAGGTGTGCCATCGGCAGGAGTGCGGCGTGCCCCGCGAGCGCGTCGAGCAAGGTGGTCTTGCCGCTGCCGCGCGGGCCGAGGATCAGCGTGAAGGGGACTCCGGCGGCGGCCGTCCGGCGCTCCGCGGCGGCCTGTCCCTGCGGCAGCACCCGGGCCTTCAGGTACGCGTGTACGGACTGGTCCCGCGTGGACCTGCCCGGCCATTGCTGCGCCATGCCCCGCCCTCCCGCGCCCGGCAGCCACGACGGTGTGGCGACTCGGCAGGGGATCAATATCGCGGCACGCCGGGAGGGGTGCAAGCGGATTCTGAATTACCGTCACATGGCGTGTCTCACAGGGGACTTGGGGCGAGAACGGCGGCGCACCACCGAAGGTACGGTGAGCGCCGCCGTCCCCGTCACACCTCAGCCGCGCACGAAGTGGAAGATCCCCCACGTCAGATGTCCGCGCCGGCCGCCGTCGACCCAGTGGCCGAGGCCCTTCTTCATCTGGGCGAGGTAGTCGTGGCTCACCTCGCGGGCGAGGCCCTCCTTCTCCTGGCGGTTGGTTTCCGCGAGCACGCGCGCGTAGTGCGTGGAGAGTTGCTCGCGATGCTCCTCGAAGCCGTCCGCGTCGGCCGCGTCCCCGGGGGTGAAGCCGAGGTCGCGAAGTTCCTTGCGGTAGAAGCCGGGTGAGCCCATGTCGTCGAGGTGGATCCGGTCCAGGATCGGCTGGAGCACCCCGGGCGGGCAGTCGTCCGTGGCCATCGGGTCGGTGAAGATCAGCCGGCCGCCCGGTTTGAGGACGCGGGCTATCTCCCGGAGCACCGTGGCGCGGTTGCCGCTGTGCAGGAAGGCGTCCTGGGACCAGACGACGTCGACCTCGGCGTCTCCGTACGGGATGCTCTCGAAGGAGCCGTCCACGACCTCGATGCGGTCGGTGAGGCCGCGGGCCGCGTTCAGCTGGCGGTGCCGCTGGTTCTCGACCTCGCTGAGGTTGAGGGCGAGCACCTTGCAGCCGTACCGCTCGGCGAGCAGTCGGGCGGACCCGCCGTACCCGGAGCCGAGGTCGAGGACCACGGATTCCTTCGTCAGCGGGAGTTTGCCGGCCATCCGCTCGACCGTGCGGCGGCTCGCGTCGGCGATGGGCTCGCCGGGCTGCTCGTACAGGCCGATGTGGATGTCCTCGCCGCCCCACACCTTGGCGTAGAACGTGTCGGCGTCGGGTGAGTTGTAGTACGTACGGGCGGTGCTGACGGCGCCGGAGTAGCGGGCGTCGGTGTCGTCGACGCGGTACTCCTTCTCCGCGACGTGCACGAAGAAGTCCGGCTGCTCACCCCGGTAGGTGTGCTGGAAGTCGCCGTACGTCTCGACCCGCTGGAAGCCCACGTCGGTCATGAGCTTGCGGGTGTAGTCCCTGCGCAGCGGGAACATGTTGAGGTGGTAGACGGACTCGTCCGGGAACCGGTACCTCATGCGGCACAGCCCGTCGTCGACGTACTCCGGCTCCACCTCGACGTCGTCGCCGCAGTAGTAGTACTTGTGCTTGCTGGTGTAGCCGTCGTCGAGGATCGCGTCGTAGTTGCGCTGGTCGAGGACGAGGATGCCGTCGTGTTTGAGCATCGCGTAGAACTCGGCGAGGGCCTTGCGGCGGTCGCGTTCGGCGAAGAGGTGCGTGAAGGAGTTGCCGAGGCACACGATGGCGTCGTACTCGCCGTGCACGTCGCGGTTGAGCCAGCGCCAGTCGGCCTGCACCACACGCATGATGTGGCCGCCGTCCTTCATGCCGTTGGCGAAGGCCTTGGAGAGCATCTCCGCGCTGCCGTCGGCGCTGACGGTCTCGAAGCCGGCGGCGAGCAGCCGCACGGAGTGGAAGCCGGTGCCGGTCGCCACGTCGAGGACGCTCTTCACGCCTCGTTTGCGCAGCAGATCGACGAAGAAATTGCCTTCGCTCTCCTCTCGTTTCTGCCAGTCGATGAGCGAGTCCCACTTCTCGACGAAGCTGGGAACGTATTCCTCCGTGTAGTGGCCGGTTTGCCTGACTGCGACGGGGTTGTCGCCGAACTCCTGGGCCGGTCGCACGATGTGGGAGAACCCTTCGATCGTCGGATGCCTGCGAGTGCCTTGCGTTCGCGGACGGTCACGGTGCCCGCGTGCATCGCCTGTCCAGACCTGGCCGGTTCATCCCTTCAACCGACGTATACAAGGGCACAGTTGGTCGATCAGCCACGATTGATCGGCGTTTCGGCCAGTGCGCGGCGGACTCAGGCCCGTCCCTAGCCCTCGCCGACCGGCGCGCGGGTCTCCTGCGCGCCGGTGTCGTCACGGTGCGGCGGCCAGTCGGGGCGGTGCTCCTCGGGGAGGTCGGCGAGCGCCTGGGCGACGGTGCGGCGGGCGGGCAGCAGCTCCGTGCTTCCGGTCTGGGCGAGGAGTTCGGCGAGGCGACGGCCCACCCCCGCGAGGACCAGCAGACCGCCGCGCCGGGCGAGCAGCCAGCGGATGGCGAGCAGGCAGTTGAGGCCGCGCGAGTCGCAGAACGCGAGGGCCGTGACGTCCAGGACGAGGTGCACACGACCGGCGGCGACGCTCGTGCCGAGGGTGCTGAGGAAGAACTGCTCGACGTTGTGGTCGAGTTCGCCGCTGACGCGCAGCACGGCTGACTCCTGCCGGGCGGAGAGCTCGGTGATGGTCAGGCGGTGGCTCTGCGTGGACATCGCTCCTCCGTCCGGCTGCCGGGCGAGGGCCCGTGTCGATGCGCGCGAGCGGGCGCCGCGTGCGCGGTCCGTGCTCGTGTGCCCCCTGGGGTACGGTACGGCGCCACTCGGCCTGAAACGCACCGATTGCGCCGTCACACTCCCCCGCACCGCCAACCTACGTCCCCATCCCGGACGTTGGGGCGACATCGCGCCATTTCCCGGCCGAACCCCACGCGAATCACGCGGTACCCGTACGGAGACCGCCGTACGGACGCGACCCACGTCCGCCGCACGCGGTGACCGGCCCGACGTACCGTGGGGATACGCGTAGACAGACCTCCAACCTCCGACCTCCGATCTCCGAGAGGAGCGCACGGTGACCGAGCGGAAACCCCCCGCCGTCAGCTTCGAGTCCTGGGTCGACAGACAGATCCGGGAGGCGGAACAGCGCGGCGACTTCGCCGAGCTGCCCGGCATCGGCCGGCCGCTCCCCGGCCTCGACCGTCCCTACGACGAACAGTGGTGGCTGAAGGAGAAGATGCGCCGCGAGAACATCTCCGTGCTCCCGCCCGCCCTGGCTCTCCGCAAGGAGGCCGAGGACGCGCTCGCGGCGGCGGAGGCGGCACCGACCGAGGCGACCGCGCGCAGGATCCTGACGGAGATCAACAAGAAGATCACCAGCATGCTCCTCCGCCCGCCGCCCGGCCCACCGCTCGGCATCAAGCCGTACGACGTGGAGGACGTCCTGGCGCGCAGGCGCACTGCGCGCGAGGGTTGACCGGGGGCGCTCCGGTGCGGCCAGGGTGGGCTCTCCCGGTGCGGGCCGTCGTGGCCGGTCGGGGACAATGGACGTCCGGCGCTCCCGCCCGGGCATGCCGCCCGCCACGTCCCGTATCTGGAGACCCACCGCCTTGTCGAAGCAGTCCGCGTCCGCCGCCGCCCCTGACCGCCGCGCCGCAGCAGAACCCTCGGCGGTCGGAGTCGCCCGGGACGAGCTGAAGGCGGACTGCGCCAACTGCTTCGGGCTCTGCTGCGTGGCCCTGCCGTTCGCGGCCTCCTCGGACTTCGCGGCGGACAAGGCCGCGGGCACGCCCTGCGGCAATCTGCGCACCGACTTCGGCTGCGGCATCCACGCCCGGCTGCGCGAGAGCGGCTACCCGGGCTGCACGGTCTACGACTGCTTCGGCGCCGGCCAGCAGGTCTCGCAGGTGACGTTCGGCGGCCGCGACTGGCGCGCCGAGCCGGACAGCTCGCGGCAGATGTTCGCGGTCTTCCCGGTGATGCGCCACCTGCACGAACTCCTCTGGTACGTGAACGAGGCCCTGGCCCTGCCGACCTCCCGGCCCCTGCGGGCGGACCTCCGGAGCGCCCTCGACGACGTACGGGCCCTGACGCGCGCGGACGCCGAGACGGTGATCGCGGTCGACGTGGCCGCGCTGCGCGGCGAGATCAACGTCCTGCTGCTGCGCGCGAGCGAGCTGGCGCGTGCCGCCGTACCGGACGACAAGCCGGGCCGGACGACGGACGAGAAGCAAAGCCAGAAGCACAGCCGGAAGCCAAGCCAGAAGACAGACCAGAAGACAGACCGGAAGACAGGCCAGACCTCGGGCAAGACCCCGGGCAAGAAGCCGCGCAAGAACAAGAATCACCGCGGCGCCGACCTCATCGGCGCCCGCTTCCGCCAGGCCGACCTGCGCGGCGCCAACCTCCGCGGCGCCCTCCTGATCGCCGCCGACCTCGCGGGCGCGGACCTGCGCACGGCCGACGTCATCGGCGCCGACCTGCGGGACGCCGACCTGTCCGGCGCGGACCTGCGCGGCGCGCTGTTCCTGACCCAGGCGCAGGTCAACGCGGCGCGCGGCGACGAGCACACCCAGCTCCCGGACACGGTGACGCGCCCCGGCCACTGGACGGCCTGAGTCCCGCACACTCCCCTGCCCCGTCGGGCCCCCGTACAGCGACGCTTGAAGGGCAACCAAATGGTTGCCTATAATGGCGGACGTGACGATGGACGACGTGTTCCGCGCACTCGCCGATCCGAGTCGCCGGGCACTGCTCGACCGGCTGAACGACCGCAACGGGCAGAGCCTGCGAGAGCTCGGCGAGGGGCTCGACATGAGCCGGCAGGCGGTCAGCAAACACCTGGCGGTCCTGGAGTCGGCCCGGCTGATATCGACCGTCCGGCGCGGCCGCGAAAAGCTGCACTACCTCAACCCGGTCCCGATCCAGGAGATCGCCGACCGCTGGATCGGACAGTACGAACGGGGCCGCCTCGCGAGCCTCTCCCGCCTCAAGCGGAATCTGGAAGGAAGCACCATGAGCAAGCCCGAGTTCATCTACGTGACGTACATCCAGACCACCCCGGAGAAGCTCTACGAGGCGCTCACCGACTGGGAGTTCATCAAGGAGTACATGGACGGCTGGGGTCCGCAGTCCACCTGGGAGGTCGGCTCGACGGTCAAGTGGAAGATGGGCCCCGACGGCGAGGCGGAGGAGCTCGGCCAGCGGGTCCTGGAGGCCGTCCCCGGCCGGCGCCTCTCGTACACCTGGCACACGCTGCAGCCCATGCACCGCGAGATGATCGGCATCACCTCGGACGAGGAGTGGGAGCAGGCCGTCAAGGAACGCTCCCAGGTCACCTTCGACATCGAGCCCGCCGAGGAGGACTCGGCCGGGGTGAAGCTGACGATCACGCACGACGGCTTCGACGGCCCGGACAGCAAGATGCTGGAGAGCGTCAGTGGCGGCTGGATCATGATCCTCTCGGCCCTGAAGACCCTCCTGGAGGGCGGCCGCCGCCTCGCGGACCAGCACTGACGCCCTCGTCCAAGGAAGAGCGGGGAAGTCCGGGCCTCAACGGACCTCCCCGCCCGCTCTGCGGTCCACCGGTCTGTGGTGGCCGGGAACCGGTCTGTGGTGGCCGCCGGGTTCAGCGGCGGCGGGCGGTCGCGCACGGGTTCGAGCACGTGCCACGACCGTAAGCGGCCCGCGCTGCCCCTGCATGTCAGGCGTGTCGCGCGGGGCGCGGGCCTAGGTCCTGTCTTCAATCTCCCGTCGTCGCCCGAAGGGCGGCTCCGCGGCATCAGGTGCGTGCTCTCGGCGTGCCGGGCGCAGGCCCTCGTAGCGGAGCTACTTGGGTCTTCGCCCGGTGCGGCGAGAGTGCGTGCATGGCGCCGCGGGGCAGACGGGAGATTGAAGACAGGACCTACGGGAGCGGGGCGGCGTGCAGGGTGAGGAGCCGGGTCGTGCTGCCGTCGTCCTCGGTGAGGTCGCGGACGTGGACGAAGCCGAGCCGGTGCAGCAGCGCGAGCGAGGCCTCGTTCGGCGCGGCCACGGTGGCGTGCACCTCGGTCAGTCCCAGGGTGCCGAAGCCGTGGGCTGCGATCGCCCCGGCGAGCTCGCGCCCGAGGCCGCGGCCCCAGGTGTCGGGGTGCAGGGCGTAGACGAGTTCGTGGCCGCCGCTCTCCTCGGTCGGCTTGATCTCGGCGTGCCCGATCAGCCGCGCCTCGTACCGCACGGCCCATACGTCGAAGAGCCGCCGCGCGTACACCTTGCTGAAGATCCGCCCGAACAGGGCCCGGTCCGCGTCCTCCGACGACGTGCCGTCGCCCATCCACCGATGCACCCGCGGGTCCCCGAACAGCGCGACGAACCCGTCCTCGTCGCCGGGGACGTACGGGTCGAGGCAGAGGCGGCGGGTGCGCAGACGCGGCGTACCGGACGCCGGCCGCAACGGCTCAACTGCCGTGGCCGGAGCGCCTGACGGGCTCACGGAAGAGGGCACGGAAGAGGCCACTGAAGACGTCACGGCAGGCGTCACGGAAGACGGCACAGAAGACGGCACGGAAGAGGTCACGAGCCGGGACGCTACCCAGGCCGCACCGACGCCCGCCAGCCGTTTCTGCGACGCGCCGGAGGGGACGGCCCGGCGTACCGTCGATGCCATGTCCGCCCTCTCCCCGCGCCTCGCCCGCGCCGTCGACGCGCTCCCGCTCGAACCGCAGCTGCGCGTACTGGAGATCGGCTGCGGACCCGGCGCCGCCGCGCGAGCCGTGGCCGCGCGGCTCGACACCGGGCACGTCGTGGCGATCGACCGGTCCGCGGCGGCCGTGCTCGCGCCCGGCGGACGGCTGTTCATCGACGGCGGCGACCCGCTGCGGGAGGTGCCTGTACGGAGACGACGGTGCCCGATGCTGATCGACCTGTATCTGCGGGGGCGGCTCGACCTGAAGTCGTTCGTGACCGAGACGATCGCGCTCGACGAGGTCGAGCCGGCCTTCGAGCGGATGCACCGCGGGGACGTGCTGCGTTCGGTGGTGCTGTTCTGACGGCAGAGTGCGGCGTGCCCGGCGTGCCCGGCGTGCCCGGCGTGCCTTAGGTGAGCCGGAACTCGGCCCCTCGGGGTCAGCAGCCGCCTAGCGGGGCCTGGAACGTCAGCCCCAGTGCGCGGCTGAGGCCCTCGCGCTGCTCGGCTGTGGCCAGGACCATGATGTCGTCGTCGAAAATCGCCCGCCGCTGTTCGACGCAGCGGAACCCCCGCGGGTCGTCCGCCGACCGCAGCACCTCGAGGGCCATCCCAGCACGCTCCCGGCCGTCTCCTCGGTGATCATTCCGGGGTCGGTGAGCACGGCCGCCAGCCGTATGTAGTCCATCCCCGCCTGCCCGGCCCGCACGCGCTCTCCCCCGGTCGTGGTTCCCATACGGGCATCTGCCAGTGACGCAGACCGGGAAGCACGCGGGCGCACCCCCCGCGGTGGCGCCCGGTGCGAGCGCGCGGGCCTCAACTCCCCTACGTCACACGTACGTTGGGCAGCCCGCGCAGAGAACCCTCACGCCCCGCCGCCCACCACCATGTCCCGCCGCCGCCCCGGCGCCCCGAGGGCCGCGGCCGCCGCGCCGATCAGGCCCGCGTCGGTGCCGGTGACGGCCGGGGTCACGGTCAGGCCGCTGACGAAGGAGAGCGTGGCGTAGTCGCGCAGGGCGCGGCGCAGCGGGGTGAACAGGACGTCGCCCGCCTTGGCCACTCCCCCGCCGATCACCGCGATGTCGATCTCCACGAGCGTGGCCGTCGCGGCGATCCCGGCCGCGAGCGCCTGGGCGGCGCGCTCGAAGGAGGCGCGCGCCACCGGGTCGCCCGCACGCGCCGCCGCAGCGACCGCGGCCGCCGAACTGTCGCCGTCCGGCCCGGGAACCCAGCCGTCGCGGACGGCTCGGCGCGCGATGTTCGGCCCGCTGGCGATCCGCTCCACGCAACCGCGCGCCCCGCAGGGACACGGATCGCCGTCCAGGTCCACGCTGATGTGGCCGATGTGCCCGGCGTTGCCCGTCGGGCCCGGGTGCAGCCGCCCGCCCAGGACCAGGCCGCCGCCGACGCCCGTCGAGACGACCATGCACAGCGCGTTGTCGTACCCCTGCGCGGCGCCCTGCCAGTGCTCGGCCGCGGTGATGGCCACACCGTCGCCGATCAGCTCCACGGGCAGCCCGCCGCTCGCCGCCACCACGCGCTCGACCAGCGGAAAGCCTCGCCAGCCCGGTACGTTGACCGGGCTGACCGTGCCCTTCGACGCGTCGACGGGGCCCGCGCTGCCGATGCCGAGCGCGCGGGCCCGCGGCCAGTGCGACGACGTGGACAGCTCGGCGACGACGGCCTCGACGGCCCGCATCACGGTCTCGCCGTCCTCCTGCGCCGGGGTCGGGCGCTGGGCCCGCACCAGGATCCGCCCGTGCAGGTCCACGAGCGCACCAGCGATCTTGGTGCCGCCGATGTCGAGCGCGGCGACGATGTCGTTCTGCATCAGAGTCGGATCTCCTGGTCGTTCTGCTGGGCGTTCCGCTGGGCATTCCGCTGGTGGGGGGACCTACGGACAGTCTCCACCGAGACTGACAACGTTGTCTAGGCTCTATGCTCGACGGCACAGCCGTCGAACCCGCCGACCCCCGACCCTCCGAGCCCCACGGGGCTCCGTTGCACCAGAACAGGACAGCACACGTGGCCGAGACCGCCCGACCCGAGCACCGCTACGGCAACCGTCCCACGATGAAGGACGTCGCAGCCCGCGCCGGCGTCGGCCTGAAGACGGTGTCCCGCGTCGTCAACGGCGAACCCGGCGTCACGCCCGACACCGAGCGCCGCGTCCAGGAAGCCATCGAGGCGCTCGGATTCCGGCGCAACGACAGCGCCCGGGTCCTGCGCAAGGGTCGCACGGCCAGCATCGGTCTCGTACTGGAGGACCTCGCCGACCCGTTCTACGGTCCGCTCAGCCGCGCCGTCGAGGAGGTCGCCCGCGCGCACGGCGCCCTGCTCATCAACGGCTCCAGCGCCGAAGACCCGGACCGCGAACAGGAGTTGGTGCTCGCCCTGTGCGCGCGCCGGGTCGACGGTCTGGTGGTGATCCCGGCCGGGGACGACCACCGCTATCTGGAGCCGGAGCTGAAGGCGGGCGTCGCCACGGTCTTCGTGGACCGCCCGGCCGGGCGGATCGACGCGGACGTGGTGCTCTCGGACAACTTCGGCGGCGCGCGCGACGGCGTGGCCCATCTGATCGCGCACGGTCACCGCAGGATCGGCTTCATCGGCGACCAGCCCCGCATCCACACGGCCGCCGAGCGCCTGCGCGGCTATCGCGCGGCGATGGCGGAGGCGGGTCTTCCGGTGCACGACTCCTGGGTCTCGCTCGGCTCCACGGCACCGGAGCGGGTCCGCTCGGCGGCCGAGGCCATACTCTCCGGACCCGAGCCGGTCACGGCGATCTTCGCGGGCAACAATCGCGTGACGGTCACGGTCGTACGGGTCCTCGCCGACCTCGAACGCCCGGTCGCCCTGGTCGGCTTCGACGACTTCGAGCTGGCGGACCTGCTGCGCCCCGGCGTGACGGTGATCGCCCAGGACGCCGCCCAGCTGGGCCGTACGGCGGCGGAGCGCCTGTTCCACCGGCTCGACGGCGCGCCCGACACCGCCCAGCGCTTCGAGCTGGCGACCCGGCTCGTCACGCGCGGCTCGGGCGAACTCCCGCCGGTGGACTGAGAGTCGGGGCCTTGCCCCCCCCGGCCCCTGCCCGCTGTCCCCTGTCGACCCCTGAGCAGTGTTTGTAGGAACCCCGTGGCCGCTCCCCGTACGCCGCGTGAGAAGTGGATCGAGGAAGGGCTGCGGGCTTTGGCCGCCGGCGGCCCGAACGCCGTACGCGTCGAGGCCCTCGCGAAGGCCCTCGGCGCGTCACCAAGGGCGGGTTCTACGGGTACTTCGCCGACCGGGACACGCTCCTGACGGAGATGCTCGACACCTGGGAGCGGGAGAGCATCGACGAAGTGATCGCCCGCGTGGAGGACGAAGGCGGCGACCCCAAGACCAGGATCCAGCGCGCGGCCGCCCTCACCTTCTCCGACGACCGGCTGCTCCCCCTCGACCTGGCCGTCCGCGACTGGGCCCGGCGCGACGAGTCCGTCGCCGAGCGGCTGCGGCGCGTGGACAACCGGCGCATGGACCTGCTGCGGGAGATGATCGGCACGTTCTGCTCCGACCCCGCCGAGGTCGAGGCCCGCAGCCTGCTCGCCTTCTGCGCGGCGATCGGCGAACACTTCCTCCTCGCGGACCACGGCGACCGCACCCGCAAGCAAGTCCTCGCGGACGCGGCGGACTTGCTGCTGCAGCGGCCGCTCGGGGGGGCGGGCGTAGGCACCGCTCAGCAGACCGGCAACCCCGGCAGGGGCTTGTCGTTCTCGCCGCCCTTGATGTAGACGTCGCTGACGAACACGTTCGTGTTGCCGCTGTCGTCGTCCGTCTTGGCCCACCAGACGTTCGTCCAGCCCTGGTAGGTCTCGCGGCGGCCCAGGTTCTGCTGGCAGTAGAAGTAGTTGGTGCCCGCGTTGAGGACGCCGGCCTTGGCACCGGACGCCGTGTACGAGTCGGCCGTGCGCCAGACGTCGCAGTTGTACTTGCCGCCGCCCGCGGGGTGGCAGACCGGCGCCGGTTCTCCGCCGCCGCCCGAGGAGCCGGACGAGCCCGAGCCTCCGGAGGCGCCGCCGGAGCCACCCGACGTACCGCCCGAACCGCCGCCCGTGGAGCCGCCGCCGTCCGAGCCGCCGCCCGCTCCTCCGTCGGAGCCGCCGCTCGTGGTGCCGCCCTCGGCCGCGGGCTTCGAGGCGTCCTCGCCGGGCTTGTCCGCGGAGCCGTCCGGTGAACTCGCCGAGGGGGAAGGCGACTTGTCGCCCTGCTCGGTCGGCTTGGGCTTGCCCGACGCGCTCGGGCCCGCCTCCTTCGACGGGGACTCGGGCGCGCTCGGCCCTCCGCTGCCGCCCGCCTCGACGCGCTGCCCGTCTCCCCCGGCCAGCCACGCGTACCCACCGCCGCCCGCCGCGAGGACCGCGAGCACCGCAGCGGCGACGATCAGCGCACGGCGCCGCCCCCGCTCGGCCGGGGCGCCGGGGACCGGAGTGACCAGCGGGGTGTCCGAGCCGTTGGGGGTGTCCGCGCCGTGCGCGCCGAACGGGCCCGGTGCGTACGGGCCATGGGGTGACTGCGGCCCGCTGCCGACCGGCGGGGGCGTGACGGGGAAGCCGCCGGAGCCGACCGTCGGCGCTCCGTGCACGGGCGGGACGCCGGGGGTGGGCCGGGCGCCGGGGCGCAGCACCGTGGTGTCGTCGTCCCGGTCCGACTCGGCGACGGCGGTGAGGAGCCGGACGGCCGTCTCGGCGTCGGGGCGGGCCTGCGGGTCCTTCGCCATGAGCTGCTGGAGGACCGGCGCGAGGGGGCCGGCCTGGACCGGGGCGGGCAGCGGTTCGCTGACGATCGCGGTGAGCGTCGACCAGGTGGACGTGCGGCGGAAGGGGGCGTTGCCCTCGACCGTGCCGTAGAGCGTCGCGCCGAGGGCCCAGATGTCGGAGGCAGGGCCGGGCTCGTGGCCCTGGGCTCGCTCGGGCGCCAAGTAGTCGAGGGAGCCGACGAGTTCGCCGCTGCGGGTGAGGTTGGTGGAGTTGCCGTCCCCCGGGTCGTCGACCATGGCGATGCCGAAGTCGGTGAGGACGACGCGCCCTCCGCGCTCCAGGAGGATGTTGCCCGGCTTGACGTCGCGGTGCAGGACGCCCGCCTGATGGGCGGCGGCGAGCGCCTCCATGACCTTGGCGCCGATGGCGGCGGCCTCGCGCGGCGGGAGCGTGCCGCGCTCGCGCAGGACGTCGTCCAGGGACGGGCCGTCGACCAGCTCCATGACGATCAGCGGGCGGCCGTCGACCTCCGCCACGTCGTGCACGGCGATGACGCCGGTGTGCCGGACCCGGGCGGCGGCTCTGGCCTCGCGCTGCATACGGGTGCGGAGTGCGGACAGCTCCGTCGCGGCCGCGTCCGTGAACGTACGCAGCTCCTTGACGGCGACCGGGCGGCCGAGGACCTCGTCGACCGCCCGCCAGACGATGCCCATGCCGCCGCGGCCGAGCTGCTCCTGGACGCGGTACCGGCCCGCGAGCAGGCGGCCGACGCCGTCACCCTGTTGGTTCTCCCCCGAAGCCACCGCTGCCCCGATCCTCTGTACGGCCTACTGCCAAGACGCGTACAGACTAAGGGGCAGCAGTGACACCGCGTGCGGCCGTTACTGGGCCGATGCTGTGAGGGCCGCGCGGCGCGGCGAGGAGAAGCCCTCGAGGTCGGCTCGGGTCAGGCCGGTGAGGCGGGCGACCTCGGCGATGTCGAGCGCGCCGCAGTCGAGGCCGCGCAGCAGGTAGCCGGCGAGGGCCTTGGCGGTGGCGGGCTCGTCCATCACGTCGCCGTCGACGTGGTTCGCGTAGGCGGAGAGACGCTTGCCGGCGGCCTCGAAGCCTTCCCGGTAGAAGGCGAACACGGCGGCGTACCGGGTGGGGATGTGCGCCGGGTGCATGTCCCAGCCCTGGTAGTACGCGCGGGCCAGGGCGCGCCTCGTCAGGCCGTAGTGCAGCTTCCAGGCCTCGTGGACGTGGGCGGTGGAGCCGACCGGCAGGACGTTGGTGGAGCCGTCGGAGACGCGCACGCCCGTGCCGGCGGCGGCGACCTGCATGATCGCCTTGGCGTGGTCGGCGGCCGGGTGGTCGCTGGCCTGGTACGCGGCGGAGACGCCGAGGCAGGCGCTGTAGTCGAAGGTGCCGTAGTGCAGGCCGGTGGCGCGGCCCTCAGCGGCGTCGATCATGCGGGCGACGTTGGCGGTGCCGTCGGCGGCGAGGATGGACTGGCTGGTCTCGATCTGGATCTCGAAGCCGATCCGGCCCGGCTCCAGGCCGCGGGCCTTCTCGAACTCCTCGACGAGCCGCACCATCGCGGTGACCTGCTCGGTGTACGTCACCTTCGGCAGGGTCAGGACGAGCCCCTCGGGCAGGCCGCCGGCCTCCATCAGGCCGGTGAGGAAGACGTCGAGCGTGCGGATGCCGCGGTCGCGGACCGGGGACTCCATGCACTTCATGCGGATGCCCATGTACGGGGCGGCGGTGCCGTTCTCGTACGCCTCGACGATGATGCGGGCGGCGCGGGCGGCGTCGTGGTCCTCGTCCTTGCCCTTGTAGCCGTCCTCGAAGTCCACGCGGAGGTCTTCAATCGGCTCGCGCTCCAGCTTGGCGCGCACGCGCGCGTAGACCGGCTCGGCCAGTTCGTCGCTCAGGCCGACGGCCTCGGCGAAGGTGGCGGCGTCCGGGGCGTGCTCGTCGAGGGCGGCGAGGGCGCGGTCGCCCCAGCTGCGGACGGTGTCCGCGTCGAAGACCTCACCCGGTACGTACACGGTGTGGACCGGCTGGCGGGTGCCTGGGTCTCCGGGATAGCGGCGCTCCAACTCGGCGTCCACCGGGGCGAGGGACGCGCTGATGCCCTCGCTGACCGCGCCCGCGAGGCTCGTCGCCACCTGCTCTTGCTGACCCATCCTTACACCCTCCACGTCACGCTTTTCCGCTTCACGGAATCAACAATCCGTATGGCGAAGTTATCTGTGTACCTTCCATCTGGTCAACACCCCCTTTCTCCCCGGACCTGCACCGTTCACCACTCCGGTCCCGATCCGTTCACTTCTGTCTCGCGCGAACCTCACAGCATCGGCGGCGCTCCCCCCACGCTGTTCCGCGACGGAAGGAGAACGCATGCCCCACGACCGCCCCCTCAGCCGCAGACTCGGCCTGAGGACCACCCTCGGCGCGGCCCTCGCCACTCCCTGGCCACCGGCGCCTCGGCAGGCTGCGCACCATGTCGTTCAATCTACGCCGCGCTCGCGAGAGCTCGCCCTTCAAGCGTGCTCGGATCATCTGCCCGTACGGGCCACGCTCACGCTCGCGTAGGCGTACGGGGACGCGCGAAGGCCCCCGGGAGGTCCCGGGGGCCTTCGGTGCGAACAGGCTCAGCCCTTGCGGGTGTTGACCTCTTCGGTGAGCTGCGGGACGACCTCGAAGAGGTCGCCGACCACGCCGTAGTCGACCAGGTCGAAGATCGGGGCCTCGGCGTCCTTGTTGATCGCCA
>NZ_JAVIFW010000002.1 GCF_031157275.1 Streptomyces sp. LHD-70 | reverse complement strand
CGGGCAAGCACCCAAGTACGTCCAGTACGAGGGCGCCTGCCCGGCGCGCCGAGAGCACGCACCTGACGCCGCGGGGCCGCCCTTCGGGCGACGACGGGAGATTGAAGACAGGACCTAGGCCGCCCGGCGGACCGGCGCGTGGTTCGTCCTCGGGCTCAGATTCCGTCCGCGAACACGTCGAGCGCCTCGTCCACCAGCCGCGTCAGGTCTTCCCGTCGGCCGCCCTCCTCCCAGTGCAGGGCTACCTCCAGGACTGCCTGGGCCACGGCCGTGACGAGGACGCGGAGCTGCAGGTCGGTAGTGGGGCGGCCGGTGCGTTCCGCGAGGATCGGGCAGAGGCGGCGGGCGGTGCCGGTCAGGGACTCCGTCATACGGGCGCGGACCTCGGGCACGTCACGCAGGAGGCGGCAGCGCAGGTGCAGCCCGGCGTCGTCGAGGTCCGCGCCGAGCTGGGCCTTGATCGCGTACCGCAGGGACGTGAGGACGGGCTCGTCGGCGGGGCGGGAGCGGAGGGCCGCCTCCAGGGGCTGCTCGTACTCCGCGCCGAGGACGATGTCCTCCTTGGCCGGGAAGTACCGGATGACGGTGGAGGGCGAGACCTCGGCGGCCGCGGCGATCTGCTCGACGGTGGTCGCCTCGTACCCCTGCGCCGCGATCAGCTCGTACGTGGCCCCCCTGATCGCCGACCGGGTCTTGAGCTTCTTGCGCTCGCGCAGCCCGGGAGCGCGGGGAGGGGTGGGAGGAGGGGTGGGAGCCTGGGTCATGCGTGCTGGTAGGCGACGAGCGAGATGCCGACGTAGTGCACGACGAACGCGGCGAGTGTGAGCGAGTGGAACACCTCGTGGAAGCCGAACCAGCGGGGCGACGGGTTGGGGCGCTTCATCCCGTAGATCACCCCGCCCGCGCTGTAGAGCAGTCCGCCGACGATGACCAGGACCAGGACGGCGATGCCGCCCGCGCGCATGAAGTCCGGCAGGAAGAAGACGGCGGCCCAGCCCATCGCGATGTAGCAGGGCGTGTAGAGCCAGCGCGGGGCGCCGACCCAGAACACCCGGAACGCGATGCCCGCGGCCGCGGCGGCCCAGATGCCCCACATCAGCCACTGCCCCTTGGACTCGGGGAGCAGCAGCATCGTCAGCGGGGTGTAGGTGCCCGCGATGATCAGGAAGATGTTGGCGTGGTCGAGCCTGCGCAGGACGGCGGTGGCGCGGGGGCCCCAGTTGCCCCGGTGGTAGACCGCGCTCACGCCGAAGAGCAGGCAGGCGGTCAGGGTGAAGATGCCGCAGGCGATGCTGGCGCGGGTGGAGTCGGCGAGCACGGTGAGCACGATCCCGGCGATCAGGACCGCCGGGAACATGCCGGCGTGCAGCCAGCCGCGCAGCTTCGGCTTCACGGGGTCCGGGAGCTCCAGGGGCGTCGGCCCGCCGGTGCTGGGGTCGGGGGACGGGTGGGCAGGCGCAGTCATACGCCGCATGGTAGCTACGGGCCCGTAGGTTGCGTGTCAGAGGTGGTCCGTCAAGATCATCGAGAGAGGTTCGTACGGTTCTGTGCGGTCCGGAGCGGGCCGGGTTTTTGAGTGGCGATGCTCACGTCTGCTCAGGTGTGCGACCCTCTGGACATATGGGCACTCGGGTCGGATGATCAAATGAGTGCGGTCGGCACCGGATGAGCAGCCATGACGCATCCGGGTCGCAGCCCCCACGGGGCATACATGAACACACCCCTCATAGCCCCCTTCATCAAGGAGCAATCGTGGCGCGCGACAACGCGGCTCCCAGCACCGTCCCGACCAACCACCGGGAACTGATCTCCTGGGTCGAAGAGATCGCCGAACTCACGCAGCCGGATCAGGTCGTCTGGTGCGACGGCTCCGAGGCCGAGTACGAGCGGTTGGCCGAGGAACTCGTCGCCAAGGGCACCTTCAAGAAGCTCGACCCGGTCAAACGGCCCAACTCGTACTACGCCGCCTCCGACCCGACGGACGTCGCGCGCGTCGAGGACCGCACCTTCATCTGCGCCGAGAAGGAGGAGGACGCCGGCCCGACCAACCACTGGAAGGACCCCGCCGAGATGCGGGAGCTCTTCCAGGGCAAGGAGGGCAACGGAGGAATCTTCCGCGGCTCGATGCGCGGCCGGACCATGTACGTGGTGCCGTTCTGCATGGGCCCGCTCGGCTCCCCGCTCTCCGCCATCGGCGTCGAGATCACCGATTCGGCGTACGTCGCGGTGTCGATGCGCACGATGACCCGGATGGGCCAGCCCGTCCTGGACGAGCTCGGCGAGGACGGCTTCTTCGTGAAGGCCGTGCACTCCCTCGGCGCCCCCCTCCAGGAGGGCGAGGCGGACGTGCCGTGGCCGTGCAACCCCACCAAGTACATCTCGCACTTCCCGGAGTCCCGCGAGATCTGGTCGTACGGCTCGGGCTACGGCGGCAACGCCCTGCTCGGCAAGAAGTGCTACGCGCTCCGCATCGCCTCCGTCATGGCGCGCGACGAGGGCTGGCTGGCCGAGCACATGCTGATCCTGAAGCTCACGCCCCCGCAGGGTGAGTCGAAGTACGTCGCCGCCGCGTTCCCCTCGGCCTGCGGCAAGACCAACCTCGCGATGCTGGAGCCCACCATCTCCGGCTGGACCGTCGAGACGATCGGCGACGACATCGCGTGGATGCGCTTCGGCGAGGACGGTCGCCTGTACGCGATCAACCCCGAGGCCGGCTTCTTCGGCGTCGCGCCCGGCACCGGCGAGCACACCAACGCCAACGCGATGAAGACCCTGTGGGGCAACTCGGTCTTCACCAACGTCGCGCTCACCGACGACAACGACATCTGGTGGGAGGGCATGACGGAGGAGACGCCCGCGCACCTGACGGACTGGAAGGGCAACGACTGGACGCCCGAGTCAGGCGTCCCCGCGGCACACCCCAACGCCCGCTTCACCGTCCCCGCCTCGCAGTGCCCGATCATCGCGCCCGAGTGGGAGGACCCGAAGGGCGTGCCGATCTCGGCGATCCTCTTCGGCGGCCGCCGCGCCTCCGCCGTACCGCTGGTGACCGAGTCCTTCGACTGGAACCACGGCGTCTTCCTCGGCGCGAACGTCGCCTCCGAGAAGACCGCCGCCGCCGAGGGCAAGGTCGGCGAGCTGCGCCGCGACCCCTTCGCCATGCTGCCGTTCTGCGGCTACAACATGGGCGACTACATGGGCCACTGGGTCGACGTCGCCAAGGGCAAGGACCAGGCGAAGCTGCCGAAGATCTACTACGTCAACTGGTTCCGCAAGGACGCCGACGGCAAGTTCGTGTGGCCGGGCTTCGGTGAGAACTCGCGTGTCCTCAAGTGGATCGTGGACCGGCTCGACGGCCGCGCGGAGGGTGTGGAGACGCCCATCGGCGTGCTGCCGACGCCTGCGGCGCTCGACACCGAGGGCCTCGAACTGGCCGACGCCGACCTGGAGTTCCTGCTCACGGTCGACAAGGAGGTCTGGCGTGAGGAGGCGGCGCTGGTGCCCGAGCATCTGAACACGTTCGGCGATCACACGCCGAAGGAGCTGTGGGACGAGTACCGCGCACTCGTGCAGCGCCTGGGCTGATCTTTCAGGGCGATAGCCCAGGGGCGCGGGGAACTGCGCGACCAGCCACGACGAAAGCCGCAGTCGCATCTGCGTGGTACATGAGCAGACGCGACTGCGGCTTTTCGCGGGTTGCTCGCGCAGTTCCCCGCGCCCCCAAAAACGTGGCGCCCGGCCCGTAGCCTCCCCGGCTGCGGGCCGGGGCCGTCAGTGGGCGGCGCCCGCGGGTTCCCGGTCCCGCAGAGCTGCCGTGTGTGCGTCCATCCGCTCGGCGGCGAGGATCGCCGCGGCGGTATCCGCGCGGGAGGCGGCGACCACCAGGGCGCGGCCCGCGAGCGCGTGCGCGCGCCGGTGCAGACCGGCGGGGTACGGCTCGTGGATCGCCGCGGCCACCGCGGAGCGGACGGGCGGCTCGCCGCCGCGCAGGCGGGCGATCTCCCCGGCCAGCCGCTCGGCCGCGTCGGCGAGGTCCGCGGACGGGGCCACCGCGCGCAGCTCGTCCGTGACGGCGAGCAGGGCCGCGAGATGCCCGGCGAGCTGGATGTCCAGCTCCTCCTCGCGGGAGCGGTGCGGGAAGTCCTGCCCCGGGGCCTGTCCTCGGCCGGCCAGCGCGTGGACCGACTTGCTGCGGATCGGTTCGTACATGGGACGGCCTCCTGACGTTTCAGGAAGCCATCCTAGCTTAGATTCAATCTAAAGTTGAGCCGGGTAGAGAAGAGCCAGGTCAGGGCTGCCCGTAGCCGTCCAGGAACCTGCCGATCCGGGTCACCGCGTCCGCGAGGTCCGAGGCCTGCGGCAGGGTCACGACGCGGAAGTGGTCGGGCTCGGGCCAGTTGAAGCCGGTGCCGTGCACGACCATGATCTTCTCGGCGCGCAGCAGGTCGAGCACCATCTGCCGGTCGTCCTTGACCTTGAACACCTTCGGGTCCAGGCGCGGGAACAGATACAGCGCACCCTTGGGCTTCACGCAGGTCACGCCGGGGATCTGGGTGAGCAATTCGTAGGCGGTGTCGCGCTGTTCGAGCAGCCGGCCGCCCGGCAGTACGAGATCGTTGATCGACTGCCGCCCGGTGAGCGCCGCGACCACGCCGTGCTGGGCCGGCATATTGGCGCACAGCCGCATATTGGCCAGGATCGTCAGGCCCTCGATGTACGACTCGGCGTGCGCCCGCGGCCCGGAGATCACCATCCAGCCGGTGCGGTAACCGGCCACGCGGTACGCCTTCGACATGCCGTTGAAGGTCAGCGTCAGCAGGTCGGGGGCGAGGGCGGCGGTCGGGGTGTGCGTGGTGCCGTCGTAGAGGATCTTGTCGTAGATCTCGTCCGAGCAGACCAGGAGATTGTGGCGGCGGGCGATGTCGGTGAGGCCGCGCAGTACGTCGTCGCTGTAGACCGCGCCCGTCGGGTTGTTCGGGTTGATGATCACGATCGCCTTGGTGCGGTCGGTGACCTTCCGCTCCACGTCGGCGAGATCGGGCATCCAGTCGGACTGCTCGTCGCAGCGGTAGTGCACGGCGGTGCCGCCGGAGAGCGAGACCGAGGCGGTCCACAGCGGATAGTCCGGGGCCGGTACGAGCACCTCGTCGCCGTCGTCGAGCAGGGCCTGCATGGCCATCACGATCAGCTCGGAGACGCCGTTGCCGATGTAGACGTGCTCGACGTCCGACTCCACGCCGAGGGTCTGGTAGTGCATGACGACCGCGCGGCGGGCCGCGAGCAGGCCCTTCGCGTCGCCGTAGCCGTGTGCCGAGCCGACGTTGCGCAGGACGTCCTCGAGGATCTCCGGCGGGCAGTCGAAGCCGAATGCCGCGGGGTTGCCGGTGTTGAGCTTGAGGATGCGATGGCCTGCTGCTTCGAGCCGCATGGCCTCCTCGAGAACCGGGCCCCGGATCTCGTAGCAGACGTTCGCGAGCTTCGTCGACTGGATCAGCTGCATGCGGCAACTTTACGAGGGCGTTTCGGGACGGCGCCTGGTGTTTACGGCCACGTGGGTCCGTGCGGGGCCAGTGCGCGGAAGTGGGCCTTCCATCGCATGGTCCCTGCGGGGGGCGGCAGAGGAATGCCGGTCGGGGCGGGGGTGCGGGCTTGCGAACCGTGGGTTGGGGCGAGGCGAGTGACTTACCCCACCCCGCCCCTTCCCGAAAGCCTGCGGCGCTGTCTTTCGGCTGACCCGCCGTCGTGGCTGGTCGCGCCCCGCGGCGGAGCCGCAAATGTCACAGCCCCGCGCCCCTGTCAGGGGCGCCGCACCGATCGCCCGGCCAGAGCGTCCGTGCGCCGCCCGTCCTGCATCACGAACTTGCCGTCGATCAGTACGTGCGGGATACCCACCGGCAGGGTCCGAGGCGCCTCGAACGTCGAGCCTGCGGCGACTGCCGTCGGGTCGAAGAGGACCAGGTCGGCCCGGTATCCCTCGCGGACGAGGCCGCGGTCGGGCAGGCGCAGGCGGGCGGCCGGGCGCGAGGTGAGGTGGGCGACGGTCTCCTCCAGGCCCATCACCCCCAACTCCCTTGCGTACCGGCCGAGATACTGCGGGAACGTGCCGTACGCGCGCGGGTGCGGCTTGAAGCCCTGGAGGATGCCGTCCGAGCCGCCGGTGTGCACCCGGTGCTGCATGATCGCCCGCACATTGTCCTCGTGGCCGACGTGCTGGAGGATCGTCGAGCCGAGGTTGTCGTTGATGAGCAGGCGCCGGGCGGTGATCCAGGGGGCCTCGCCGCGCTGGGCGGCGGACGCGGCGATCGTCTTGCCCACGCAGGAGGCGAGGCCCGGGTCCGAGACGCCGGAGATCTCGATGGTGTCCCACTCGATGGGCACGCCGTGGCAGCCGTCGGCGCCGATGACCTCCATGTGGTGGCGGATCTTCTCGGCGGTCTCGTCGTCCTTCAGGCGGGACAGGATCGCGTCGGGCCCGCCCTCGCTCGCCCAGCTCGGCAGCATCGCGACGAGCGTGGTGCAGCCGGGGGTGTACGGGTACGTGTCGAGGCTGATGTCGGCGCCGCCGTCGAGGGCGTCGTCGATGAGCGCGAGCAGGTCCGGGGCCTTGCCCTTGTTGACGCCGAAGTTCATCGTGGCGTGCGCCAGGTGCAGCGCGCAGTCCGCGTCCCGGGTCAGCTCCACCATTTCCCGGTACGCGTCGAGGGCGCCCGCGCCGTAACTGCGGTGGTGGGGGCAGTAGTAGCCGTCGTAGCGGGCCACGACCCGGCACAGCTCGGCCAGTTCGGAGTCCTTGGCGTACATGCCGGGCGTGTAGGTCAGGCCCGAGGACATGCCGACGGCGCCCTGCTCCATGCCCTCAGCGACCAACTGCCGCATCCGGTCCAGCTCTTCGTCCGTGGCGGGGCGGTCGTCCCAGCCCACGGCGTACATCCGGACGGTGCCCTGCGGGATCAGGTACGCGGCGTTCACGGCGATGCCCTGGCCGCCGTGGGCGCTGTCGAGGGCGTCGAGGTAGCCGCCGACGGTGCGCCAGGAGAAGTCGATGTCGGAGCCGTCGCCGTTCCAGCCGGTGATGGCCTGGCGGACCTGGGCGAGGGTGCGGTCGTCGACGGGCGCGTAGCTGAGGCCGTCCTGGCCGATGACTTCGAGGGTGACGCCCTGGGCGGCCTTCGCGCTGTGGTCCGGGTCGCGGAGGAGGGCGAGGTCGCTGTGGGCGTGCATGTCGATGAAGCCGGGGGAGAGGGCGAGGCCGTCGGCGTCGATCTCCTTCGCGCCGGTCGGGCGCGCGCCGTCTCCCTCGCGGTGGATCTCGGCGATCCGGCCCTCTCGTACGGCTACGTCTGCGCGGTACGAGGCGTCGCCGGTGCCGTCGATGACGCGGGCGTCGCGGATGACCAGGTCCATGGGGTGCTCTGCCTCTCTGGGTTCTTTGTTCTCCCCGCCCCGCCCCTTCCCGCAGCGTCCGATACGCGGCTGGCGCCGCGGGCCCGCAGGGCGGGAACGGCGGGACGCGGAGTGGGGGGTCAGAAATACGTGCGGATGTAGTCCGTGACCGTGCCGTCGGCCTGGACCAGGGGGATCAGCTGCCACTTGTCGAAGGACGTACAGGGGTGCGAGAGGCCCATGCCGACCCAGTCGCCGACCTCCAGCGCGGCCCCCGTCGACGTACGGACCCAGCCGTGCTGGTCGGAGAGGCCAGTGACCTCGATGCCCGCCGCCTCGCGGATCTCGCCGGACGCCGCGTCGCGAACCACCTGCGCCTCGGGCAGGTCCAGGTCGTACGCCGCGTCCCGCTTGCCCGCGTTCACGAAGGCCTGCTCGGGGTTGGGGCGGGACACCACCTGGGCCCAGAGGCGGAAGGCGGGCTGGAGGGCGCCCTCGTCCGGGACCCGGTTGAAGGGCGTGAGGTGCCGGTAGTGGCCGTCGTCGTGGGAGACGTACGCGCCGGAGCGGAGCAGCTTCAGGACCGGGACCGAGAGGGGCGGGATCTCCGCGAAGACATCCGCGACCGCGTCGAACCAGGCGCTGCCGCCCGCGCTGACCACGATCTCGTCGAGCCCGGCGAAGCGGCCGGACTTGTCGAAGTCCACGGCGAGCGCGACCAGACGGCGCAGCCAGGCGTGCACCCGCTCGGGGTCGGCGTCCGGCACCTCGCCCTCGTACCCGGCGACGCCGACCAGCCGCAGCGTGGTCGTGGCCGCCACCGCGTCCGCGATCGCCGCGCACTCGGCCTCGGTGCGCACACCGGTACGGGCCGAGTCGCCCGCGCCGAGCTCCACCACGACCTCGACGGGGCGCGAGGCATCGGCCGCGCTCAGGGCCGCGTCCATCAGCTCGACGCCGCGTACGGAGTCCACGTAGCAGATGAAGCGGAAGTCGGGGTTCGCGTCCAGCTCGCCCGCCAGCCAGCGCAGGGCGGCGGCGTCGACCAGCTCGTTGGCGAGGAAGACCCGGCGCACGCCGTACGCGCGGGCCACCCGGACCTGGTGCGGGACGGCGAGCGTGATGCCCCAGGCGCCGTGCTCCTCCTGGCGGGCGAAGAGCTCGGGGGCCATGGAGGTCTTGCCGTGCGGGGCGAAGGCCAGGCCGTGGCGGGTGGAGTACGTCTCCATCAGGGCGAGGTTGTGCTCGACGCGCTCGGCGGAGAGGGCGAGGACCGGCGTCGTGAACCCGTCCGTGAAGAGGTTGCGGCGCTGGGCGGCGAGCTCGCCGACGGTCAGGCCCTCGGCGTCCGGGGGCAGCCCCTTGAAGCGGAAGTCGACCCGCTCGTCGGCGAGTTGAGTCCGGGACGTGTGTCCCGCCGCGCGCTGTCCGACCGCGTTGTCGGCTGCCATAGGGGGCCTCCTCAGGGCTTTCCGCACCGGCTCGTTGCATTCTCTGCAATGGCCATTGCGCATTTCGCTTACTGCTGTCTAACATCCGAGCCAATACCGGGTCAATGGCGCCCGGCCCAGCGGCGAAGGAGATCGAGCGTGCCCACCGTGAACGCGTCAGGACCCCTCAAGGGGGCGGAACACGTCGGTACCGACGTCGTCTGCCTCGGTGAGTCCATGGTCACGTTCCGGCCCTCCCGCCCCGGACGGCTCGCCGACGTCCCGACCTTCGAGCGCGGCATCGGCGGCGCGGAGTCCAACGTCGCCTGCACGCTGGCCCTGGCCGGGCATCGGACTCGGTGGGTCAGCCGGGTCGGTGCGGACGGGTTCGGCGAGCACTTGATCTCGGCGATCGGCGCGTGTGGGGTCGATACGTCTGCCGTCGCCGTCGACCCCTCCCGGCCTACGGGGATCTACTTCCGTACGGCGGGGGAGCGGGCCGTCGACCTCGCCGCCGACACGGGGCTCCGCCCCGGACCCTGCTCCTCAAACGCCGGAGGGGCTGAATTTGAGCCCCCTGCGGAAGTCGCCTACTACCGCGCCGGCTCCGCCGCCTCCGCCATGTCCCCCGAGAGCATCACCCCGGACTCCCTCGGCGGCGCCGAGATCCTGCACGTGTCCGGCATCACCGCCGCCCTCTCCGCCGACTGCCTCGACCTGATGCGGAGCCTCACCGCGCCCCGGCCGGACAGGCCGCTGGTCTCCTTCGACGTCAACTACCGCGTCCACCTGTGGGCCGACCCCGCGCACGCCGGACCCGTCCTGCTCGACCTCGCGCGCGGCAGCGACCTCGTGTTCGTCGGCGAGGACGAGGCCGAGGCCGCCTGGGGCATCACCGGCGGGCCCGCCGCGATCCGCGCCGCGCTGCCCGAGCCCCGCACCCTCGTCGTCAAGCAGGGCGCCCAGGGCGCGACGGTCTTCAGCGGTACGGAGGCCACGTACGAGCCCTCCCTGAAGGTCGACGTCGTCGCCTCCGTCGGCGCGGGTGACGCCTTCGCCGCCGGGTTCCTCTCCGCCACCCTGCGCGGACTCACCGACTCCGAGCGGCTGCGCCACGGCCACCTGATGGCCGCCGCCGCCCTGCTCGTCCCCGGCGACCTGGGCGCACCGCCCGCCCGCGCCGAGGCCGACCGGCTTGCCGCTCTGCCGGCCGAGGCGTGGGGGACACTGCGCCTTGGCCCGGACACGATCAAGACCTGGGCCGGGGAGGTAGTGACCACATGAGCCAGACCGTCGACCGGGCGCTGAGCATCCTGCCGCTGCTCGCGGAGGGACCCGCGGACCTGGGGCAGGTCGCCGAGCGGCTCGACGTACACAAGTCGACCGCGCTGCGACTCCTGCGCACGCTGCACGAGCACGGCCTCGTGTACCGCCAGTCCGACCAGCGCTACCGCCTGGGCGCCCGGCTCTTCGCCCTCGCGCAGGAGGCGGTGGAGAACCTCGACGTGCGCGAGATCGCCCACCCGCACCTGGTCGAGCTGAACGAGCAGATCGGCCACACCGTCCACCTCGCCGTGTACGAGGAGAACGAGGTCCTCTACATCGACAAGGTGGAGAGCCGCTACCCGGTGCGGATGTACTCCCGCATCGGCAAGCCCGTCGCGATCACCGTCGCCGCCGTGGCCAAGCTGCTGCTCGCCGACCTGTCCGAGCCGGAGCGGCGCGCCGTCGCCGAGAAGCTCGACTACCCCATGTACACGGCCCGTTCGATACCCAACGCCGCGGCCTTCCTCAAGGAACTCGCGACCGTACGGGAACAGGGCTGGGCCACCGACCTCGGTGGCCACGAGGAGTCCATCAACTGCATCGGGGCCCCCATCCGCGGTGCGGACGGAAGGGTCGTCGCCGCCATGTCGGTCTCCGCGCCGAACGTCGTCGTCACCGCCGAGGAACTCCTCACCCTGCTGCCGCAGGTGCGCCGCACCGCGGACGCCATCAGCCGCGAGTACTCGGGCCACACCCCCGCGTAGGCCCGTCGAAGCCCGTCGGCACCTGCCGTACCCACACCCCTCAGAAAGAAGAAGGTTCATGACCGAGAAGACCGCCCTCACCCCGGCCACCCACACCGCCCCGCCCGCGAAGTTCTCGCACGGCGTGAAGAAGGGCAACATCCTCCAGGTCGCCGGCCAGGTCGGCTTCCTGCCCGCCGAGGAGGGCAAGGCCCCCACCCCGGCAGGCCCGACCCTGCGCGAGCAGACCCTGCAGACCTTCGCGAACGTCAAGGCGATCCTCGAAGAGGGCGGCGCCACCTGGGACGACGTGATGATGATGCGCGTCTACCTCACGGACGTGGACCACTTCGCCGAGATGAACCAGATCTACAACGAGTACTTCGAGGAGCAGGGCCTCAAGGCCCCCGCCTCCGCCCGTACGACCGTGTACGTCGGTCTCCCCAAGGGCCTCCTCATCGAGATCGACGCCCTGGCCGTCCTCGGCTGACGTGGCTTTAGACCCTCCGCTCCACCAGGCCCACGGCACGGCGTCGCTCCCCCCGGGCGCGCCGTGCCGTGACCCCCCACACCCTCAATCCCCCTTTTGGACAATGGAGTTACTCACATGCTGCTTGCCGCCGCCGCGCCCCCCGCCGAGGCGCCACCCCACACCGGTGGACTGCTCCACTTCATCGACGGCACCGCGGGACTGCTCACCGTCGCCGTTCTCGGTATCGCCCTGCTGCTCTTCCTGATCATCAAGGTCAGGCTGCAGCCGTTCGTCGCCCTGCTCGCCGTCTCCATCGCCGTGGGACTCGCGGCCGGCCTCTCCGTCACGGAACTCTTCGGCACCGTCCAGAAGTCCGACGCCGTCTCGATGATCGAGTCCGGCATGGGCGGCATCCTCGGCCACGTCGCGATCATCATCGGCCTCGGCACCATGCTCGGCGCCATACTCGAAGTCTCCGGCGGCGCCGAGGTGTTGAGCTCCCGGCTGCTCGGGCTCTTCGGTGAGAAGCGCGCCCCGCTCGCCATGGGTATGACCGGCCTGATCTTCGGTATCCCGGTCTTCTTCGACGTCGGCATCTTCGTCCTCGCGCCGATCGTGTACGCCGCCGCCAAGCGCTCCGGCAAGTCGATGCTCCTGTACTGCATGCCGCTGCTCGCGGGCCTGTCCATGACCCACGCGTTCCTGCCGCCGCACCCCGGCCCCGTCGCCGCCGCCGGACTGTTCAACGTCTCGCTCGGCTGGATCATCATCATGGGCATCGTCTGCGGCATCCCCGCCGTGCTCGCCGCCTGGGCCTACTCGGCCTGGATCGGCAACCGCCTCTTCGTGCCCGTGCCGCACGACATGCTGGAGGCCACCGAGGAGGCCAAGGCCGCCGTCGCCGCCGAGCGCGCAGAGTCCGGCGCCAAGGCCCCGGAGAAGCCGGTCGCGCTCTCCACGGTCTTCACCATCATCGGTACGCCGCTGTTCCTGATCCTCGCCGCGACGTTCTCCTCGATCGCCCTCGACGAGTCCACGCTGCGCTCCGTCATCGAGTTCTTCGGCCACCCCTTCGTCGCCCTGACGATCGCGCTGCTGCTCGCGTACTGGCTGCTCGGCATCCGCCGCGGCTGGCACCGCAAGTCCCTGGAGCAGGTCTCCACCGCGTCCCTGAAGCCGGTCGGCAACATCCTGCTCGTCGTCGGCGCGGGCGGGGTCTTCGGCGCCGTCCTCAAGGGCTCGGGCATCGCGGACGCGCTCGCCGACGCCTTCAACGGCATGGGCCTGCCGGTCATCGTGCTCGCGTACCTGATCTCCGTGGTGCTGCGCGTCGCGCAGGGTTCGGCGACCGTCGCGATCGTCGCCACCGCCGGCATCGTCGTCCCGCTGGTGGAGGGCGGCGGCCACTCGCAGCCCTTCCTCGCCCTGGTCATCATGGCCATCTCGGCCGGTTCGATCTTCGCCTCGCACGTCAACGACGGCGGGTTCTGGATCGTCTCCAAGTACTTCGGCATCTCCGAGCGGGACACCTTGAAGTCGTGGACCGTGCTGGAGACGGTGCTGTCCGTGGCGGGCTTCGCGGTGGCCGCGCTCTTGAGTCTGCTGGTCTAGCTCTGCTGGTCTAGCGGGGCTTACCCACTGTCCTCAATCGCCGGACGGGCTCCATGTGGAGCCCGTCCGGCGATTGCTTAGGATTTCCGCATGTCATTCGGCCCGCCCCCGCCCGCGTACCCTCCGCAGCAGCCTCCGCCCCCGCAGGGCCCGGAATTCCTGGCCACCGACAAGGGCCGGGCCGTCGTCGTCGACGCGGTCGGGGTGTGCTTCGAGAACTTCGGCCAGACCGCCGAGTTCGGCTGGCACGAGGTCGGCAACGTCCACTTCACCGGCCAGGGCACCTGCCTGCGCGTGGGCGTGACGCACGCGAGCGGGGCGTTCGTCGAGTGCATGGTCGACGCCAAGCGACCGGAACAGCTCCAGCAGTGGTTCGCGGAGCTCGCCCCGGTCCTCGGCTTCTACCTCAACGGCCGTTCCCAATAGGGGAGTTCACCCCTTGCAGTACTGCTCCTCCTTGCCGATGGAGCGGTACATGCAGTCGGCGTTCTCCAGGAGTTGCAGCACCGCGTCCTTGTTGCGGCTGGTCTCCTTCTCGATCACCTCGTCGGGCGGGTAGAAGCCGCCCCCGCCGGCCGACGACGGGTACATCTCGAAGGTGTACGAGAAGATCTTCTGGTCCCCCCACAGCCAGTCGTCGATCGACCCGTCCGTGACGTACAGGTCGCTGGACTGCTGCGGCGTGTACCCGTTGGACTCGGCCATCGCCTCGCCGACCGCGGCGTGCGCGTCCCGGTCGTCCTGCGTGAGGCCCTCAGCGGTGTCGTCGGTGGTGTAGCCGTACGGCCAGAGCACCAGCTCGCTGTACGTGTGGAAGTCGATGGCCGCCTTGATCTGCTGCTTGCCGTCCACCACACGGCCGCGCACGAAGTCCGCGACGACCTTGGTCTCCGGCGCCGACTCGGCCTCGCTGCCGCGGTACGTCTCCGAGCCCGGCACGTCCGAAGAGCCGCCGCAGCAGCCCCACTTGTAGGCCCAGTTGCGGTTGAGGTCGGTGCCGGTGTCGCCGCCCTCGTTGGGCTGCCGGTTGAGGCGCCAGCTCTGGTACTCGCCGGTCTTGATGTCGTACTCGCCGCCGTCCGGGTTCACGTCCGGGACGATCCAGACCTCGCGCTCGTCGAGCATCTTCGTCACGCGCTCGTCGGAGCCGTAGCCGTCGCCGAAGGTCTTCAGCAGATACAGCGCCATCTCGACGGTCAGGTGCTCGCGCGCGTGCTGGTGGTGGGTGAACAGGACCTCGGGCTCGGCCTCGTCCTCGGCGACCTTGTCGCTCAGCTTGACCGCGATGATGTCCCGGCCCTCGTGGGACTTGCCGATGACCTTCTTGCTGATCAGGTCCGGGTGCGCGGCGATCTGCTTGTCTATCGCCTCGTTCATCTCGGCGTACGTGTGGTACTTCGCGTCCTCGGCCGGGAAGTCCTTCGGCTCGGCCGCCTTGCCGCCGAGGCGGGAGGGCGGTCCGGCCAGCGCCTTCAGCTTGTGGCCCTGGCCGCGCAGGAGTTCGGCCTGTTCGGCGGTGGCGGAGACGACCACGGAGTGGTCCCGCGCCTCGTCGACCGAGACCCCGGACGAGGCGATCTTCGTACGGTCGGCGGCCGTCGACGGGCCGTGGATCTCGTACTGCCTGATCCGCTGGTCGTCGGCCTTCGCGGCGGCCTCGGCCCGCGGCTTCGGATCGTCGCCGGACGGTGTGGCGTTGGCGGTCAGCGGTGCGGCTATCGCCACCGCCACGAGCGCCGCCAGGGCGGCACCGCGTTTGCTGCGTACGCGTATACGCATGAGCTCTCCTGAAATGTGGGGGGTGGAGCGTCTGTTGGAACCATTTGGGGGGTGGTGCTCAGCCGCTCATCGTGGGCCCCTGGCATGGACGGGTCAAGAGCAAGGGGTGGGAGTAAAGGGGCAGTCAAGACGGCCGTCGGTCAAACCCCTTGTGCGATCTGCGGGTTCACGCTTTGGTGACCACGATCACTGACGTACTCGTACTCGGGGACGAGCCCCGGACGACGGGGAGGCGGCATGGCGGACACGAACGGCAACATCAGAGGCGGGGCAGTGGAAGACGGTGCGCAGCCGCGCAAGTCCAGTTGGCGCTATATCGGCCCGGGCATCGTGGTCGCCGCGACCGGTGTCGGCGCGGGTGACCTGGTGGCCACGCTGATCGCGGGCAGCAAGTTCGGATACACGCTGATGTGGGCCGCCGTGATCGGCTGCCTCGTGAAGATCTCCCTGGCGGAGGCGGCGGGCCGCTGGCATCTCGCCACCGGCCGCACCCTCTTCGACGGCTGGCAGAGCCTGGGCAAGTGGACCACGGTCTACTTCGCGATCTACGTGGTCATCTGGGGCTTCGTCTACGGCGCCACGGCGATGTCGTCCTCCGCGCTGCCGCTCGTCGCGCTCTTCCCGGACGGGCCCGACCTCAAGGTGTGGGCCATCGGGATGGGCCTGGTCGGCCTCGTCTTCGTCTGGTTCAACAAGTACGCGGTCTTCGAGAAGGCCATGACGGTCCTGATCGGCGTCATGTTCGTGGTCGTCGTCTACGTCGCGATCCGCGTCACGCCGAACCTCGCCGAGGCCTTCGCGGGCCTGGTCCCGGTCCTGCCGGACGGCTCGCTGCTCTACACCCTCGGCCTGGTCGGCGGCGTCGGCGGCACGATCACGATGGCGGCGTACGGGTACTGGGTGAACGCCAAGGGCTGGACCAACCCCGGCTGGATGAAGGTGATGCGGCTCGACAACCGGGTCGCGTACGTCACGACCGGTGTCTTCGTCGTCGCGATGCTGATCGTCGGCGCGGAGCTGCTGCACACGACCGGTCTCGCGCTCACCCAGGGCGACAAGGGCCTGATCGACCTGGGCACGATCCTGGAGGAGCGGTACGGGGCCGCCACGGCCAAGCTGTTCCTGGTCGGCTTCTTCGCCACGTCGTTCTCGTCCCTGATCGGCGTGTGGCACGGCGTGAGCCTGATGTTCGCCGACTTCGTGGGCCGCTTGCGGGGCGAGGGGGCCGGCGAGGCCGGGGTGGCCGAGGTGGCGACGGGCGAGCGGGAGCGGTCCTGGGCGTTCCGCGGATATGTGCTGTGGCTGACGTTCCCGCCGATGGCCCTGCTCTGGCTGGACCAGCCGTTCGGCCTGGTGATCGTGTACGGCGTGCTCGGGGCGTTCTTCATGCCGTTCCTGGCGGCGACGCTGCTCTGGCTGCTCAACTCCTCGCGGACGCCGGGGGAGTGGCGGAACGGCTGGCTCAGCAATGTGATGCTGGCTGCGGCGGGGTTGCTGTTCATCGTCCTGTGCGTGCAGCAGATGCGGGAGCTGCCCTGGTAGTCCTGCCGGAGGGCCTCCTCGATCTCCGGAGGGGCTCACATTCGAGCCCCTCCGGCGAGGCTCGGCGCCCTACGGCAACGCGTGCACGTGCGGCCCGACCGTGCCCGACCACGAACTGCCCGCCGCCGCATCCCAGTTGGTCGACCACGTCATCGCACCCCGGATCCCCGGGTACGTCTTCGACGGCTTGAACGAACCGCAGTTCGTGCCCTTGGCGAGGCAGTCGAGGGCGGCGTTCACCACGGAGGGCTCGACGTACCCGCCGCCCGCGGCCTTCGGCGAGGCGGGGGTGCCGATGCCCACCTGCGACGGGTCGAGGCCGTTCTCCAGCTGGATGCAGGCGAGGCCCGTCAGGAAGTCGACGGTGCCCTGCGAGTAGACCTTGCCGTCGCAGCCCAGCATCGAACCGCTGTTGTAGTACTGCATGTTGACGACGGTCAGGATGTCCTTGATGTTCAGCGCCGTCTTGAAGTACTCGTTCTGCGGCGACTGCATGTCGATCGTCTGCGGCGCCATCGTGATGACGAGCCCCGGCGCCTTCTGCGCGAGCGACTTCAGGGCCTGCGACATGTATGTGGAGTTGAGCCCGTTCTCCAGGTCGATGTCGATGCCGTCGAAGCCGTACTCCTGCATCTCCGCGTAGACCGAGTCCGCGAACGCCGTCGCCGACGCCGCGTCGTTGACCGCGACCGTGCCCTTCTCGCCGCCGACGGACAGGATCACGGACTTGCCCGCGGCCTGCTTCGCCTTGATGTCGGCCTTGAAGGCGTCCACCGTGTACCCGCCGAGCCCGGCCGAGTCGAGGTTGAACTTCACCTGGCCCGGGGTGCCGGTGGCGTCCGCGAAGGCGACGGCGATGATGTCGTACTCGTCCTGGACATCGGCGAGTTTCTGCACGGTGGCGCCGTTGTTGAAGTTCTGCCAGTAGCCGGTCACCGCGTGCTTCGGGACCGCCTCGGCGCCGACCGAGACCTGGAACCCGGCCTCCTCGGCCGAACCGCCGCCGACCTGCGTGGCCGTGGCCGTACCGGCGAACGCGAGCGCGCCCGCGGCGACCGCCGCGACGCTCGCGCCGAGCACTCTGTTCCTGACTTTGTGCGTGGAGCGGTGCACTGCTGCCTCCTGTGGGGGGAGTCGGGGAAAGCAGGAGTGGTGCTGGGACGGTGGCCACCGCTGGTGCTGCGCCGTACAAACTGGTCTAGGCCAATGGTCTTGTCAAGACCTCTGGAGCACCTTCGAACGGGCTGAGGCCTTCGCGGGGTCCGGGTCTTGCGTGGGCTTCGGGTCCATCGCGAGGGCGGCTCGTGCTCCGGGCCGGTCCTGTCGCAGGACTTCGCCCAACGTCGCCGCGTACGCGTGCGGATCGGAGCGGGGATAGGCGTACGTGAGGACCGCGGGCGGGGCGCCGTCGAGCGGCAGGTAGAGGATGTCCGGGTCGGGGTGCTGCGCGGCCACCGAGACCGGCAGGACGCCGACTCCGCGCCGGGCCGCGACGGCGTGCAGGTACTCCTCGATGTTCGAGGTCTCCGCGCCGATCTCGGGAGCGGCGTCGGCCGGCCAGTCCTGCGGCGTGAGCGTGCCGCTGACGGTGTTGACGACGAGGCAGCGGCGCCCGAGGTCGCGCCAGCTGACGCGCTCGCGCACGGCCAGGGTGGAGCTCCGGGAGACCGCGGCGATCCGCGGCTCGCGCAGGATCTCGGTGGTGACGAGGCGCGGATCGGGGGCGGCGTCCCAGAGCAGGGCGGCGTCGACCTCGCCCCCGCGCAGCCCGGCGGTGCGGTCGTCGCGGCGCACCGTCTGGACGAGGACGAGGTGTCGCTCCTCCAGCGTGGCGAGGGCCTGGCGGCCGCGCTGCACGGGGAAGCCCCAGGCGTACCCGAGGCGCAGCGAGGCCCGCGGCTCGGTGGGCCGCAGCGCGGTCTCCAACTGGGGCAGCAGGACCTGGAGTTCGGCTTGGAGGCGGCGGCCCTCGGCGGTCAGGCGGGGGTGGCGGGTGCTGCGGTCCACCAGGTCCCGGCCGAGCACTCCCTCCAGGCGCTGAACGTGCCGGCTGAGCGTGGGCTGGGAGATGCCGAGGCGGTCAGCGGCCCAGGTGAAGTGCTGTTCCTCGGCAAGGGTGAGAAAGCAACGCAGATGACGCAGACCGATATCCATGGGCGGTAATGCTATGCCCTGCCCTCAAAACCCCGACGGGGGGAGTTGACGGCAGGGCCACCACATCCGCGACTGTCTTCCCAGGTCAGGGAGTTGAAGCGGCGGTCCGCCCCGCCCGCCGGGTGGTGCTCCGCACGACGGTCAGGTGCAGGACGAGCGCGAGCAGGGTGAGCGCGCCTGTGTAGTACGGCAGGGCGGACGGGCCGACGCCTAGGCCCAGGACGAGACCGCCGAGCGCGGACCCGATGCCGCTGCCGAGATAGACGGCGGAGCTGTTCAACGACACGGCGACCGGCGCCTGTTGCGGCTGGGCGGCGATCAACTGGTGCTGCTGCGGCACCTGTACGGCCCAGCCGGCCGCGCCCCAGACCACGAGCGGCACGATCGCCAGGACCGCGGAGGTCCGAGCGGCGGCGGGCAGCGCGAACTGGGCGGCCACGATCAGGACGAGGATCCAGGTGACGGCGGCGAACGGCCGACGGGTGCGGTCGACGACGGGGCCGATCAGCAGGCTGCCGATGATGCCGCCCGCGCCCCAGGCCCACATGGCCCAGACCGTCTGGGAGGTGTCGGCGGCGTCGGAGAGGAACTCGGCGAGGTACGTGTACAGGCCGAGGCTGGCGATGCCGCCGAGCAGCGAGACGACGACGATCCCGGCGATCCGGCCGCTCGCCAGGGCACGTACCCGTTGGCCGAGCGGAGGCGGCGGGCTGACCTCGATCTTCGGCAGGCGGGTGATGCCGAGCAGGGCGACCACGCCGAGGGCGGTGATCAGCCACAGCGTGCCGCGCCACCCGATGTGCGAGGCGAGGAGCATCCCGGCGGGGACGCCGATGACGGTGCCGATGCTCAGTCCGCCCATGACGGTGGCCAGGGCGCGGCCGCGCCGCTCCGGGGCGGTGAGGCCCGCCGCCGTGGCGGCGGCGATGGGGGAGTACACGCCCGCGCCGACGCCCGCGATCGCCCGCGAGATCAGCAGGACGGCAAGCGAGGGCGCGAGGGCGGTCAGTGCGTTGCCGACCGTGAACACCGTCAGGGCCACGGCGAGCACGGCCTTCGCGGACCGTTTGGCGAGGAGCGTGGCGAAGACCGGCCCGCCCAGCGCGTAGCAGACCGTGAACACGGTGACCATCTGCCCGGCGGACGACGCCGAGATGTGCAGGTCGTCCGAGACGAGCGGCAGCAGCCCGGCCATCACGTAGGCGTCCACGCCGAGGGCGAACGTGCCGAGGGCGAGAAGCGGAATGAACCTGCTGCGGCCGCCCTGTGCCTCGGGGGTGGTGGTGGGTGTCAACTGGTCGAGTTTTTCCGTCAGACGTTTTTCCGGCATTCCCCCGCCTTATGGCTCATACGCGCTGGTCAGTGCGCGTAGCGTGCAAACAGACACCGGGAATTACATAGACCCCCCACCCGCCCCGCAAGCCGCTCCTCCGCATCTCTGATGCAGTTTCCGTATGCGCCCAGGTCGCCGCGGTCGGCGCCGAGGATGAGACGTCCATCACGCGCACACGGGCCAATTCGGCTGCCGCGCGGGGAATTTCGGGTCTGACTCGCGGTAACTCCCGCCGCTGGTGAACCTCGCCCCCTCGCGCGCCCCGCACCTGACCGAGCCCTCACGATCGAGGGGCGATCCAGTGTTGAAGGCGCTGCTTGCTGGATATGGTGCAGACGCGGACGATGGCCGCATCTGCCGAAGTGAACGGGGTGTGGGGGTGTGGGGAAGTGCCGACCGCGATAGCCGTCACCAGTGCGGACCTCGTGCTGCCGCCGCCCGACCGGCAGACGCCGCCCGCCGCCGTGCTCCAACCACCCGGCCGCGACCACACCGTTGAGCACACGCTCGCCGAACTGCAGACCCTGCTCGACCAGCACGGGTATGTGATCGTCCTGTACCCCGCGTCGCTCCCCGACCGCACCGTGCACCGGCTGTACTCCGCGCGCGCCCTCCTGGAGTCCGACCGGATCGCGCTGCTCCGCCTGGACCTGCCGCCGCTCGGCCTCGCCACGCTCGCCCTGCAGCTGCGCCAGCTCGCGCTCTGCGACTTCAGCCCCGGCGTGCTCGCCTCCGCCGCCCGGCTCCTGTCGCACTACATCTACGCGGGCGCCCTCCTCGGCTCCGTCGCCAAGCTCGACCGGGTCCCCGTCAGCCTCACCTCGCACGCCAAGTCCTGGGTCCCCGGCTCCCAGTTCGCGGTGCTCGCCACCCCCGCGCCCCAGCTGGTCAAGGTCAGCGGAGGCAACGCCGCCGTCCAGGGGCCGACCCTGCTCCAGGGCCCCGGATTCGGTACGCAGCTCCTCATCGCCCGCGGCCAGCTGAACTCCGACTGGGTCACCGCCCGGCTCGCGCCCGCCTGGAAGGTGCAGGGCGTGGCCGAGGCGCCGCTGCCCGCCGAGTCGGGGCGCTGGTGGGCCACCGGCAAGCTCGTCGAGTTCGCCGCCGCCATCCCCGACATCACAATGCTCTACCAGCTGGTGTCGTCCGTGAAGCGCGAGGACTGCCACTGGTGCGGGCTCGACCTGATCGGCGACCGCTGCGGTTTCTGCACCGCACCGCTGCTGCCCCGCGAGCAGCGCGGTCGTCCGCACCCGGCGGCCGAAGGCCGTGAACTGGCCGCCGGGGACACGCGGGTGCTCGCCCCCGGGCCCGCCCGGGCGAGAAGGGCCATAGGCCCTTGAGTCCAGCCGCCGTTCCCTGAGCCGCCCGCCCCGCCCTCGTCCGCCCCGCCCTCGTCCGCCCCGTCCGTACCCGTTCTCGATCGAGGTAGTTCGCCCCATGAACTCTCGCCAGCGCCGCGGCGTCATACTCCTGCTCCTGTCGGTCCTGTGCGCCCTCGGCGCCTTCGCCGGCGTGTTCACGGTGATCCGCGACGTGAACTCCAAGGTGGGGCCCGAGGTCTCCGCGTACCGGCTGAAGAGCGACATAGCGCCCTACAAGCCGCTCAGCGCGGGCCAGTTCGAGAAGATCGAGATGCCCGAGCGGTGGCTGTCCGAGAACGCCGTCACCGACCTCGACGAGCTCCGCGGGAAGATCGCCGTCACCCAGCTCCGCAAGGGCTCGCTGCTGCAGAGCGACATGATCGTGGACCGGCCCGCCGTCGGGGAGGGCGAGCAGGAGATCGCCATCATGATCGACGCGGCCACCGGCGTCGCCGGGAAGATCACCCCCGGCTCGACCGTCAACATCTTCGCCACGTTCCAGGGCGAACAGCAGGGCCAGAAGGACCAGTCGAAGGTCATCGTCGAGAACGCCAAGGTCGTCGACGTCGGCAAGCTCACCGCCCTGGAGCCGCGGGACTCCGAGAACAGCGCCCGCACGCGCAGCTCCGAGACCGAGGCCGTGCCGATCACCTTCGCCCTGAACACCGCCGACGCCCAACGCGTCGCCTACGCCGAGTCGTTCGCCACCCACGTACGTCTCGCCCTGGTCGGCGGCGGAGCCGAGACCCCCGTGTCGGCCGACGACCGGAGCTACACCCTCGACGAGGACAAGTGAGGGCACCCGTGACCACCAGAATCCTCCCGGCCATCGGGGACGCGGACGCCGCGCGCTCCCTGACGTCCCTGATCGGCCAGCTCCCCGACGCGGAGCCCGCGCTGCCCGTCACCGACTCGACCGCGCTGCTCGACACCCTCGCGCAGCTCGCCGCCGAGTCGCTCGACGAGCTGCCGGAGGTCGTCCTGGTCCACGAGCGCATCGGCCCCGTACCCGCCCTCGACCTCATCCGGGAGGTCGCCCTCCGCTTCCCCGCCGTGGGCGTCGTCCTCATCACCAGCGACGCCAGCGCCGGGCTGTTCTCCGCCGCCATGGACGCGGGCGCCCGCGGCCTCGTCGGACTACCCCTCGGATACGAGGAGTTGGCGGCCCGCGTGCAGAGCGCCGCGTCCTGGTCGCACGGCGTACGGCGGCACCTCGCCGGGGGGCAGGAGGCGAGCGGCGGCCCCGGCGGCACCGTCGTCACGGTCACCGGAGCCAAGGGCGGCGTCGGCGCCACCCTCACCGCCGTCCAACTCGCCCTCGCCGCCCGCGCGTCCGGCCGCAGCGTCGCCCTGCTCGACCTGGACCTGCAGTCCGGGGACGTCGCCTCGTACCTGGATGTGCAGTTCCGGCGGTCCGTGGTCGACCTCGCCGGGATCGGGGAGATCGGCACCCGCGTGCTCCAGGACGCCGTGTTCAGCCACCCCACCGGACTCGGCCTGCTGCTCGCGCCCGCCGAGGGCGAACGCGGCGAGGAGGTCACCGACCGGGTCGCCCGCCAGGTGATCGGCGCCCTGCGGGGCAGGTACGAGGTCGTGATCGTCGACTGCGGCACCCAGATGAACGGCGCCAACGCCGCCGCCGTCGAGATGGCCGACCGCGCCCTGCTCGTCGTCACCCCCGACGTCGTCGCCGTACGGGCCGCGAAGCGCATGGTGCGGATGTGGGACCGGCTGCAGATCCGCAAGGCCGAGGAGACCCTCACCGTGGTCAACCGGAACGCGCGCCTCACTGAGATTCAGCCGCCCCTCGTCGAGCGCATCACCGGCACCCGCGTCGCCCGGACCGTCATCCCGTCCCAGTACAAGGAACTCCAGGCCGCCGTCGACGCGGGCCGGATGCAGGACCTCGACGGCCGCAGCACCGTACGACAGGCCCTGTGGGGCCTCGCCGCCGAACTCGGCCTGCTCGCGGGCGCGTCCGAGCCCGGCCCGTCCTCCGGCCGCAAGGCGCTGACCCGCTTCCAGGGCGACCGCGGCGCGCTCGGCCCGTTCCGCCGCCGGACCGCCGACGACAGCCGCTCCTCCAACGGCACCCGCTCCTCCGACGGCAGCCGGACCTCCGACGGCAGCCGGTCCTCCGACGGCAGCCGGTCCTCCGACGGCAGCCGGTCCTCCGACGGCAGCCGGTGCTTCGACGACAAGGGCGCCGCCACCCTGGAGTTCGCGGGCCTCGCCCCGCTGATCCTCGCCGTCGTCGCGATCCTCTGGCAGTGCGTCCTCTTCGGCTACACCTGGTCCCTCGCCGGGAACGCCGCGGACGAGGGCGCCCGCGCCGGAGCCGTCGCGGCCGTACGCGGGGACGACCCGGCGAGCGCCTGCGCCGAGGCCGCCCGAGCCCACCTGCCGAGCGCCTGGGAGGGCGGCTTCACCCCGTCCTGCGGCTCGGCGGGCGGCGTCTACCAGGCCCATGTCGAGGTCGACGTCCCGCTGTTCCTCCCCGGCTTCGACGCCGGCTGGCACGTGAGCGGGGACGCGGGGGCGGCGCAGGAGGGAGCGGAGTGAGAACCCTCCCAGCGATACGAGGGCGGCTCCCGTCGGCCGTACGGGAACGGGCCCGCGACGACCGCGGCTCGATCCTCCTCGAATTCACCGGCTTCCTGCCCACCCTGCTGCTCGTCGGCCTCGCGGTGATCCAACTCGGCCTGGTCGGCTACTCGTTCCAGCAGGCCGGATCCGGCGCACGGGCCGCCGCGCGCGCCGAGTCCCTGGAGCCCGGCGCCGGGCAGAGCGCCGCGGATGCCGCGATGAGCGCCTGGTACGAGCCGCAGGTCGCCGTGGGCGGAGCCGAGCTCGTGACCGCCGAGGTGACCGTGGACATCCCGACCCTGATCCCGTTCGTCGACCTGGGCTGGACCGCGACCCGCACCGTGACCATGCCCGCCGACGAGGACTGAACGAGGACTGAGCCGCCGTGAGCGAGGACTGAGCAGCAGTGAGCGAGGACTGAACAGTGAGCGAGGACTGAGCAGCAGTGAGCGAGGAGCGAGAGGAGTGAGTACGCGATGAGCCTGAGGTCCCGTATGGCCCCGCCCGAGGAGGTCGGGCCCGGCCACGAGGACGACCACATCGTCGCCGCGTACCGGTCGAAGCTCCTGGAGGAGATCGACCTCGCCGAGATGTCGGGCCTCGCCGCCGCCGAGCGCCGCGCCCGCCTGGAGCGCGTACTCGGCCACATCATCAGCCGCGAGGGCCCGGTCCTGTCGACCGTGCAGCGCTCCCAGCTGATCCGCCGGGTCGTCGACGAGGCGCTCGGGCTCGGCGTGCTCGAACCGCTCCTGGAGGACGCCTCGATCACCGAGATCATGGTCAACGGCCCCGACGCGATCTTCGTCGAGCGCTCCGGCCGGGTCGAGCAACTCCCGCTCCGCTTCGCCTCGCAGGAGCAGCTGATGCAGACCATCGAGCGGATCGTCTCCACCGTGAACCGCCGCGTGGACGAGTCCACGCCGATGGTCGACGCCCGCCTGCCCTCCGGCGAGCGCGTCAACGTGATCATCCCGCCGCTCAGCCTGACCGGCCCCACCCTGACGATCCGCCGCTTCCCCCGCGCGTACAAGCTCAGCGAGCTGATCGACCTCGGCACCCTCGACCAGCAGATGCTGATGCTGCTGAGCAGTTTCGTACGGGCCCGCTTCAACGTGATCGTCGCGGGCGGCACGGGCACCGGCAAGACCACGCTCCTCAACGCCCTCTCGGCGCTGATCCCCGAGCACGAACGCATCATCACCATCGAGGACTCGGCGGAACTCAGGCTCCAGCAGGCCCACGTCATCAGCCTCGAATCCCGCCCGCCGAACGTCGAGGGCAAGGGCCAGATCACCATCCGCGACCTGGTCCGCAACAGCCTGCGCATGCGGCCCGACCGGATCATCGTCGGCGAGGTCCGCGGCGGCGAGACCCTCGACATGCTCCAGGCCATGTCCACCGGACACGACGGCTCCCTCGCCACCGTGCACGCCAACTCCGCCGCGGACGCCCTGATGCGGCTGCAGACCCTCGGCTCGATGTCCAACGTGGACGTGCCGTTCGATGCGCTGCGCGACCAGATCAACTCGGCGGTCGACGTGGTCGCCCAGCTGACCCGCTTCGCCGACGGCTCCCGCAAGATCACCGAGATCTCGCTGCTCGTCTCGTACGGTCGCGAGCCCTTCAGGACCGTGCCGGTGGCCCGCTTCTCCCCGGCCCCGATCGGCTCCGACCGGATCGTCCGCGGCGCCTTCGAGCACCTGCCCCTGCCCCGCCGCGTCGCCGACCGCCTCTACCTCGCGGCCGAGCCGATCCCGCCCTCGTACGGGGTGATCGACGGCGTCGACGTACTCAACTCCGGGGAGGGAAGCGGCATATGAGCAGCCTCACGCTCCTCGTCCTCGGCGCCACCCTGCTGTGCGGAGTGCTCGCCGTCGCGGGAGTCCACGCGTACGCCTCCGGAAAGGCGCAGCGGCAGGCGCTCGTCGACCGGCTCACCGACGACGGGCCGCTGCCGCTCGGCCGGCAGCGGCGCTTCACCACCGTCGACCGGCGGCTGCGCGGCACCCGAGTGGGCCGCCGCATCCAACAGAGACTGTCGGCCACCGGACTCGACGTCACGCCCGGCGAGTTCTTCGTCTACCTCCTGGCCGGAGCGATCGCGCTCTGGCTGATCGCGGGCGCGCTCCTGGCCCCGTTCTTCGGCCCGATCGCCGCGGTGGCGGCCGTGGCCGGGGCCAACGCGTTCCTCAACTGGCAGCACCAGAAGCGCATCGAGGCCTTCATCAACCAGCTTCCCGACCTGGCCCGGCTGCTCGCCAACGGCACCTCGGCGGGCCTGGCCCTGCGCACCTCGCTCGCCATGGCCGCGGAGGAGCTGGAGGCCCCGGCGGGCGAGGAGCTGACGGTCGTCTCCAACCAGCTGGCGGTGGGCCGCTCCATCGACGACGCGCTCGGCGAGCTGGCGGAGCGGCTGCCCTCCCGCGAACTCAGCGTCCTCGTGACCACCCTGATCCTCTCCAACAAGGCGGGCGGCACCATCGTCGACAGCCTGCGCAACCTCACCCAGACCCTGGAGGAGCGCAAGGAGACCCGGCGCGAGGTCCGCACGATGCTCTCCGAGGTCAACGCCACCGCGTTCACCATCCCGTGCCTCGGCATCGGCGCCATGCTGATGCTGAACGCCATGAACGACGGCGCCCTCGCCAAGGTGACCGGATCGCCGCTCGGGCAGATCCTGATCCTGGTCTCCCTGGGCCTGTACGCGGCCGGGTTCGTCGTCATCCGCCGCCTCGGCAAGATCGAAGTGTGAGGGCTGAGTAGACGTGTGGGCACTCCTGTTGGCCGGCCTGTTCGCCCTGTCCGTCCTGGGCGTCTTCCTCGGCGTACGCATGTACCGCTCGGAGACGAAACTCCCCGACGACCTGGCGCTCGCCCTCGAGGTCGGCTCGTCCCGGGTCTCGGTCGCGGACTCGGCGGTGGACCGCCTGGGCATGCGGTTCGCGCCCGCCGTGCTCCGCCTCATGGGCCCCAAGCGGGTCGACACCAAGCGCCGCAAGATCGACCAGGCGGGCAACCCGAACGGCCTGACGGTCGACCGGTACGCGGCCCGCCGCGCCGTCTACGGGATCTTCGGCGCGGTCTGCGCGTTCTCGCTCTTCGTGAACGGGGTGCCGCTCCTCGGCTTCTGCGCGCTCGCCTTCGGCCTGTTCGCCGCGGACGCCCTGATCTGGCAGGCGGTCCGTGACCGCAAGGACCAGATCGAACGCATACTTCCGGACTTTCTCGACGTACTCGCCGTCGTCGTCTCCGCAGGCCTCGGCTTCCGCCAGGCCCTGGAACGGGTCGCGGACCGGTACGAAGGGCCCTGGGCGGACGAACTCTCCATCACGCTCCGCCAGATGGACATGGGCGTCTCCCGCCGCCAGGCCTTCGAGGAACTGCGCAGACGCAACACCAGCGAACAGGTCAGCCAGTTCGTCACGGCCCTCCAGCAGGGCGAGGAACTCGGCGCCCCGATCGCCGAGACGCTGATCCAGATCGCGGCCGACATGCGCCGCACCGACGCCCAGAACGCCCGCCGCCGCGCGGCCAAAACCGTACCCAAGACGACGTTGGTCACCCTGATCTTCATGGTCCCGGCGACGCTGATCCTGATTGTTTGCGGAATGTTCCTCGGCTCGGACACCGACTTCGGCACGATCCTGGGAGGCTGAGCGTGTCTCGAATCGGCATCAACTCCGGGGACCCACTTCGCGGTTGCAACGTGTTGTGCGACAGTCTTGCCGAGCGTCGTCTCTGCGAGGCGGATCCGGGGGAGGGGGCCGCGATGAAGCCAACGGCACACACCCGTGACCGGAGTTGGCCCAAGGGCCCCTCTGGAAAACGCCGGTTTTCGGCGTACGTTTCTCCTGTACGGGCGAAGTGGGCCCGAGGGGCCGGAGGGGAAAGCCATGTCGAGGATCCGCACCTGGAAGAGCGCGGTCATCGCGCGGATGCGCGGCAGGACGTCCGACGCGGGGGCGGGGTTCGTCGAGTATGCGGGGCTGTTGATTCTGATCGCGGCGATTGTTACTGCGGTTATGGGGTTGGGGTTGGACGAGACGATCTCTTCGGCGATCGACGACGCCGTCGCCTCCATCACCGGCGACTGACACACGCCCACCTCGGCGATGATCGCGGCTCGGCCATTCCGCTGTACGTATGGCTGGTCGGGATGCTGCTTTTCGTTGCGTTCCTGTTCTTCGTCTTCGCCAAAGGGGCGGTGGCACGCAACGGAGCACAATCCGCTGCTGATGCGGCGGCACTCGCTGCTGCCCAGGAAGTGCGGGACGAGCTGACGGACCGGTTTCTGGACGGTCTCGAATCCGGAGACTGGGAGGATTGGCTGAGCGGCGAGGAGTTCCTCGGTGATGGCCGGGCGGCGGCCATCGACCTGGCGGCGGCGAACAACGCGACAGTCACGAGCCTCAACACCGGATCTCTGAACGGATTCCCCTCCTTCGAGGCCCGAGTGGAGACCAATTACACCGTCGGCGACTCTCTGATTCCCGGTACGGAAAACATCCGCGCCAAGGCCGGAGCGACAGCGGTGATCGAACCCCGCTGCACCATCGACGTGGATGTCGAGCCGTCGAAGGAAGTGAAGTTCCGTTGTGACGGCAGCGGGGACTGGGAGATTGACCCGAAGGACCCGGGGGATGTCGAACTCCCCGAGGCCAAGGACCTGTTCGCTGTCCACCTGGCCGACTGATGTCTACGAAGGAGTCTCGATGAAGGCCCGAAGGGCTCTGACCGCAGCAGCACTCACGACCGGCCTGGTCCTCACCATGGCTGGTTGCGGCGATGACGAGGCTGACGGCAAGAAGAGGTCGAGCAGCGAGTCGACGTCGTCGTCCAAGGGCCAGGGGAACGAGGAGACGGACGAACCGAGTGAGCCGGTGCAGGACGAAGTCCTCGCCGAAGTCACCGGTGGCGAGGGCATCACCCTCACGTTCAACTCCGCAGTACGGGACCAGGGCGGGTTCCTGACCGTGAGCGGCAAGGTGAAGAACGGCAGCTCGGGGCGATGGATCGCCAACGCCTGGCGCGGTGAGGAGCAAGAGCTGCAGCGCAACGCGGCCTCCATGGCAGGCGCCACTCTGGTCGACAAGGCTGGCAAGAAGCGCTACCTGATCCTCCGCGACACCGAAGGCCGCTGTCTCTGCACAGCCTTCACCCCCTTCAAGTCCGGTGAGGAGAAGAGCTGGTACGCCCAATTCCCCGCCCCACCCGAATCCACCACCGACATCACATTCCAGATCGCGGACATGCCCCCCGCCGACATCCAGATCACCGAGGGCGAGTGACCGCCCATGTCCTCCCATCGCCGCACCCTCGCGACCCTGACCACGCTGGCCGTCGTAGCCCTGGCCGGCCCCGCGTACGCCGACGAGGAACCCAGCGTCCCGCCGGGCTCCGTGACCAGTGAGCCGCCGCCGGAGGTGGACCCGGCCGCGCCGGGGCTGAAGCTCGCCGACGGGGCGAAGCTCGCGCCCGCCAAGGTGCTTGACATCAAGTCCGTCGTCGAGGACATGGGCGGCACCGAGCGCCGCGAGGACACGAACTCGGACGTGAAGTTCGCGCTGCAGGCGGAGGTGCTGTTCCCGAAGGACAGCGCGAAGCTCAACCCCGAGGCGGACGCGCGGATCCGGGCGATCGCCGAGGAGATCAAGACGCAGGACTCGACGAAGGTCCGCGTCTTCGGCTTCACGGACGACCTGGGTTCGTACGCGCACGGCAAGAAGCTCTCCAAGGAGCGCGCGGACGCCGTGCACGACCAGCTCGCCAAGGACCTGGGCCCGGAGATCACCTTCGAGGTCCGCGGCTACAGCGAGGACTACCCGATCGCGTCCAACTCCTCGGAGGAGGGCCGCAAGAAGAACCGCCGGGTGGAGGTGTCCTTCCCGCGCGGGGAGGGCGGTTAGGCGGCGAAGTGGTCGAACTCGCCCGCCCGTACGCCGAGGGTGAAGGTGTGCCACTTGTCCCGGGTGGTCGTGACGACGGTGTCCGGGGTGTGCAGCCGTATCTGGTCGGCGGGGCCGTGAGCGATGCCGATGCCGGGGCTTTGGCCGTCGCCCTTCAGGTGGGTGAGGAGGGAGGCGAAGGCTCTGGGCGTGGTGGTGAGTACGGCTCCGGTGGGATCGTCGCTCTCGGTCAGGAGAACCGATCCTGCCGTTGTCGAAGCGACGTGTACGCAGGATTCGCCCTCGCCGCAGTAGGACGACTTCTGCCAGTTCGTGACGGTCATAGCTGACTCACTACCTCTCAGCGCGTCTGGATCAAGTGATGGATGAGCCCCCGGGACTCCATCTCGGTCAGCGAGATCGAGGCCAGGCGGTCAAGGATCGTGCGGTACTTGGCGAGTTGGGCCTCGGCGTCGAGAAGTGCGATCCCATGTGACTGGTCGAGCTGGACGGTGTCCAGCTGGGGTACGGGGCCGCCCACGTAGTAGATGGGTTGACCAGAGCCTGGGTAGCCACCTGCATCGAACGGGATCACCAGGATCGAGATGTTGGGGTACTCGCCCATCTTGAGCAGGTGCTTGAGCTGCCCGCGTGCCACATCCCGACCGCCGAAGCGCATGTGCAGGGCCGCCTCGTGGATGACCGCCTGGTACGGGGGACAGTCCTGCTGGAAGAGGACGGCCTGCCGCTTGATGCGGAACGACGTGCGGTGCTCCACCTCAGGAGGCGAGAGTTCCGGGACCACCTGGAGGAACACCTCGCGGGCGTGATCCCGCGTCTGGAGGAGACCCGGGATGCCTGAGGTGTGCGCCGTACGCAGCGACTGCCCGTGGTGCTCCAGCTCCGACAGGTTGAGGAGTCCGGCGGGGAGGATGTCCCGGTACTCCTCCCACCAGCCGCGTAGGCGGTCGCTCGTCATGTTGGTGAGCGCGTTGACCAGCGCCTTGTCGTCGCACTCGTACTGACAGGCCAGTTTCCGAATGCGTTCGGCGCTGACTCCGAGTCGGCCTGCCTCGATGTTGCTGACCTGGTTCTGCTTGATGCCGAGGATCTGAGCGGCTTCTGTGGAGGTCAGTCCGGCGCGCTCACGCATTCTGCGCAGTTCGCTGCCCAGCCGTAGCTGTCGGCCCGTCGGGTTGCTCCGCAGCGGCATCGTGCTCCTTGTCACCCACACGAGTGGAAGGGTTAGGGATTTGTCGAACTCCGGGTCATAGCTTAAGCGGTCCCGCTACCTTCGTAGGTGGTTGCCGACCTGGAAGTGCACCCCGCGACGGCGGGGCAGGCCACCAGTGGCACATCCAACTCCCTTACCTGAGCGGAGACTTCCGATGGAAACCGTAACCCCACCCTGGGCCTACACCCTCCAACTCCCACGTGATCCCCGCGCCCCAGGCGTAGCCCGTACGACCCTCCGTGCCGTCCTCGACTCACACGGTATGGCCGAACTGGCCGACAGCGCCGAGCTGTTGGCCAGCGAGATGGTCACCAACGCCTACCTGCACTCCCTGGGCACGTACACCCTGCGCCTGCGCGAGATGACCCCCGGTCGGCTGCGGGTCAGCGTCTGGGACACCAACCCCGAGATCCCCGCCCCCTTCCGCGACCAGCGCATCCCCGTAGCCGTCCCCGACACGGACGAGACCGGCAGGGGCCTCTTCCTCGTCGGGACGTGCGCCGAGCGGTGGGGCGCGTACGAGCTCGGGGACGGTATGGGCGGCGGGGCGGGGAAGTTGCTGTGGGCCGAGTGCGGGAGGCCGACGTGAGCGACACGGCAGAAGTACGCTCGACGTGCTCCAGGTCGAGGGTCCGGCCCTGGGGCGTCCGCTGGTCGATCGGGTTGCTGGATCGAACCTCCCCAACCTGAAGGAGTTACGTCCGGGCTCCAAGGGCAGCACCGAGGTGCGCCTGCTCTTCGCCTTCGATCCCGCACGCAACGCCGTGGTGCTCGTCGGAGGTGACAAATCCGGGAATTGGAGCGGCTGGTACCGGACGGCCATCAAGGAAGCCGAAGCTGCCTATCAGGCGTATCTGGAGGAGGAATCGTGAGCACTCTCAAGCCGAAGAAGGCTGAATCGGCGGACTGGAGCGAACTCAGGGGCGAGCTCGACTTCACTCCGGACGAGCAGGTGAGCGTTGAGAAGCAGGCGGCGGACATGCTCGCCGAGGTACGCGCCCACCGGCTGGCCGAAGTCCGCAAGCGGCAGCACATGACCCAGGCCGCCTTGGCCGAGGTGCTCGGTGTCACCCAGGGGCGGGTCTCGCAGATCGAGAAGGGGGCGGTCACTCGGACCGAGGTCGAGACCCTCGCCGCCTATGTGGCCGCCCTCGGCGGACGCCTCACGATCGTCGCCGACTTCGGGGACGAGTCGCTGGTCCTCGGCTGAGGGCGAGGTGCCACGGTCGCCGTTCGGGCTCCGACCAGGCCCCGGCACGGCTGCGACGGCCGTCACCGGTTGTGCTTCTGCCCCCGCCGCACCGCCGCCTCCGACCGCTCGCGGTCGATCTCCGCGCGCTGCTGGGCGAGGTAGCCGCGGGCCGCCTCCATCTGGCGCTCGCGCTCCTCGCGGGGGATCGCCTCGTACGCGCGGCGGCCCTCGGCCAGCTTCTCGCCGAGCGCGTCGGCGTACGCGCCCACACGCATCGCCTCGCGCAGCCCGACCCGGCCGGAGAGGACCTCGCGGGCCATCTCCTGGAGGGCGGGGCCGGCCTTGTCGCTGTCGGCGAGGCGCTGCAGCGTCTTGCGCAGGGCGCGGGCGCGGGCCTCGTCGCCGCCGGTCATCGAGGTGAGGTCGGCGTCGCCGATCTGGCGGTCCTGGCGGTCTTCGGCCATGGTGTTCAGCTCCAACTGTCCGCGCTGGTGCGCGAGTTCAGGCGATCGCCTTGTTCGGGTGGTCGTACGCCGAGCCGGGCGTGGGGAAGTTCTTGAAGGAGTTGCCGAGGTCGTTGGCGAGGTTCTCGACCGCGCTCGCGGTGAGCTGGGCGAGCTGCTGGGCCTGCGTGATGGCCTCGGTGGCGGTGCTCCACTGGCGCAGGATGTTGGCGATCTCCAGGGCGGCGAGGCCGCAGCCGACGACGGCGCCGACGCCCGTCCAGGACAGGGCCGTGCCGGCCGCGATCTCCAGGCCGACGATAAGGAGACCGTCGATGATCCCGGACAGGATGCCCTTCACGCCCTCGGCGCTGAGGTACGCGGAGTGCGCCATGTGCTGGTAGGCCTCCTGGAGCTGGTCCAGGGTGGCCTTCTGCTCGCCGAGCTTCTTCGCGAGCTCCTCGAAGTAGACGTACGCGGCGTCGGCGGCGTTGCCGTTCCAGGTGCCGTCGAGCGCGGTGTTGCCGGACTTCACGTTGGCGCTGACGGCGTCGCAGGCCTTGCCGACGTTCGTCCACACCTCGCCGCACCTGAGGAAGGTCTCCCAGTCGCCGCTGTACCAGTCGATGACCTCTTCGAGCGGGTTGAATCCGAAGACGAGGTTGATGGCCTCGGTGACGTACCACGTGGGGCTCATCAGGTCGCCGAGATCATTGAAGATGTCGACCAGAACGCCTTGGGAGAACTCTTCGGGGCTCTCGTTCGGGGCGGTCAGATGGCTCGAAGGCTCTGAGACATCGCTGAATCCGGACATGCGAGTCGAACTCCTGGGAAATTATGGTGCAGTGCGGGGCGGCGCCTCGAACTACCGCTTGCTTTCTGGGTACTTGGCGTCGAGGTCGGACGCGTTTCCCCGGTCGGTCTCGTCGTAGTAACGGGAGACCGCGGTGAGTTCGGTCTGGCAGGCGCGCAGGATCGACTCGGTCTTGGTGAGCGCCTCGCCCAGCTGGGTGACCAGGCTGTCGTGGGAGTTGGCGAGGTTGCTGATCAGGCCGTTGTCGTACCAGCCGACCTCGGTGTGGGAGTTGACGTACTTCTTCGCGGCCTGCACGTCGTCCGCGGCGCGGCCGATCTGGGTCGAGTAGCTGCCGATGTCGTCAGGCTTGACCTTGAAATCCGTCACGTCGCCTCGCTCGCCCTTCTCGCAAGTGATTACTGCCCCGCGCGTGATTACTGCGTGCATTCTTGATCTTGAATGCATTTCCCCGGCCTTTGTTGATCACGTGAAATCACGTAGCCTGCCGAGCATGCTGATGAACGATATGGGCGACAACTCGCGGGCACAAGTTTGGGATCGCATTTGGAATCGAATGGCGATGCTTGCGGGCGGCATCGGGGGATTGCTGGCTTTTGCCGGAATTGCGATGCTCTTTTCGCCGGGCGGTTCGACCGGGTCGCGCCTCGCCGGACTGGCGCCCGTGGTCGTCGGCGCTCTCGCGATCCTCGCGGCGGTACGGGCGCACCGTGCGCGCAGCCGGAAGCTGATGGCCCTGGCGTTCGTCTGCGTCCTGGGCGGCGGCGCGCTCACGGGGATCCTTCAGGGCCTCACGGCGTGAGCGGTGACGACGTGACCCGGTGACGGCATGACTCGGCTACGGCGCGGCGGTGCGGGTCGGCTTCGTCCTTCGAGGCGGGACGGGGCGGACGTCGGCCGCCTAGAGTAGTCGGAGGAGGAGACCATGACCGCAGAATTGCCCGACTGGATGTATCCCCCCCGCCCGAGCGGATGGGAAGCGGACGACCTCGACCACCTTCCCCAGGCGCCCCGGCACACTGAACTCATCGACGGAGCGTTGATCTTCATGATGTCCCCGCAGCGGTCCTGGCACGCCCGCCTCGTGGAGAACCTGACCTTCGCCCTGCGCCAGGCCGCTCCCGACGGCTTCGATACGGCGCGGGAGATGACCATCCGCCTGGACAAGAAGAGCCGACCCGAACCCGACGTCCTGGTCGCCGCCGCGGCTTACGAACCGGACCGGACGAGCTACCTCCCGGAGGAGGTCGCACTCGTGGTGGAGGTCGTCTCCGAGGAGTCCGCCGACCGCGACCGCAACACCAAGCCGTTCAAGTACGCCCAGGCCGGGATCCCGCACTTCTGGCGCGTGGAGGACGAGGACGGCGAGCCGGCCGTGCACGTCTACGAGCTCGACCAGGTCACGCACTCCTACGTCCCGACGGGCATCCACCGAGGCCGACTCAAGACGACAGTGCCGTTCGTGATGGACATCGACCTGGGGAGCCTCACACCCTGAGCCCCGCAGCCCCCGACTGCCGGTCCTACAGCACCTCCGTCCGCGTCCGCCGATAAGTCGACCTCCGGTCCTCGATCCGCGCCCCCTGGTCCCCGTACACCGTCCCCACGACCTGCGGCTCGCTCAGGAACGCGTGCGGGAAGCCGAGGGGGATCTCGCTCGCCTCGTCTGGGCGGCTTACCGCGGACGCGTCGAGGTGTGTCGATGAAGTTGCCGCCCGCGTCGGTGTACGCGCGGAAGATCTCCGCGCTGGTGCCCTTGTCGGCACCGAAGCCGGGATCACCGCCGAACGTCATGGCACCCAGGCTGAGTTCACTGACCCGCAGACCGGTCCTGCCGAACAGGGTGTAACGCACCGTGGTTCCTCTCGTCCGTGATGACCCGCTGACCCCTACGGACGCTAGGCCTTGGAGCCCACTCCAGGCCAAGCCCGGGCGTTCGGGGGCTGCCCCCGTGGCCATCCGCAGGCCACGCGGAATCGCGCAGCCCCGGGGGCTACGTCGTGTCCCGCAGCCCCAGTCGCAGGTGCTCGACATGGAACAGCGCCTGTTCCAGGAGTTCCGCGACGTGGTGGTCGTGCAGCGCGTACACGATCGAGCGGCCGCGGCGTTCGCCCGTGACCAGGCCCAGGTTGCGCAGCAGCCGCAGCTGGTGCGAGCACGCCGACTGCTCCAGCTCCGCCGCCTCGGCCAACTCGCTCACCGCGCACGGCCCTTCCTGCAGCCGCGCCAGGATCCGCAGCCGGGAAGGGGTGGCCAGGGCCTGCAGGGTCGCGGCGACATCGGCCGCGCCGACGGTGTCCAGACGTGCGCGCATGCCGGCGCGCTCCTTGTCGACTCCGTGGCCCATACGCACATCGTAGCGAGCCGCCACCCACCACCCCCAAATGAATGAAGAGCTGTTCATGTATGCGGGTATGGTGGAAGCATCCTGCTCGCCGCCAAGCTGAGGGGCTCCTTCGTCATGCCCGCGTCCGTACGGGAATCGACGGTCGACGTACCGGCCGTATCCGCCGCCCACCCCGTCACCCCCACCCGCCGCACCCGTCTGCTCGCCCTGCCCGAGGTGCGCTGGGCCGGGGCCGCCCTGGTCGCGTTCCTGCTCGCCCTGCCGCTGCACCTCGCGGGCCTGAGCGCCTGGTGGTGGGCGCCGCTGTACGCCGTCGCCTATGCCGCGGGCGGCTGGGAGCCCGCGCTCGAAGGGCTGCGCGCGCTGCGCGAGCGCACCCTCGACGTGGACCTCCTGATGATCGTCGCGGCCCTCGGTGCCGCCGCGATCGGGCAGGTCATGGACGGTGCGCTGCTCATCGTCATCTTCGCCACGTCCGGCGCCCTGGAGGCCCTGGCCACCGCCCGTACCGAGGACTCCGTACGCGGGCTCCTCGACCTCGCACCCGAGACCGCCACCCGGGTCACCGGAGAGGCGGAGGGGATGGAGGAGACAGAGGAGACCGTCCCGGCCGGGCGGCTGAGGGTCGGCGACGAGATCCTGGTCCGCCCCGGCGAGCGGATCGGCGCCGACGGCGAGGTCGTCGACGGCGCGGGCGAGGTCGACCAGGCCACCATCACCGGAGAGTCGCTGCCCGTGCCGAAGGGGCCGGGGGACGAGGTGTTCGCCGGTACGGTCAACGGCCCGGCGGGCGCCCTGCGGGTGCGGGTGCTGCGCGACCCGTCCGACACCGTGCTCGCCCGGATCGTCACGCTCGTTGAGGAGGCCTCCCGTACGAAGGCGCCGACGCAGCTGTTCATCGAGAAGGTGGAGCAGCGGTACGCCGTGGCCGTCGTCGTCGCCACGCTCGCCGTGTTCGGGATCCCGCTCGCCTTCGGCGCGGACCTCACGAGCGCACTCCTGCGCGCGATGACCTTCATGATCGTGGCCTCGCCGTGCGCGGTGGTCCTCGCCACGATGCCGCCGCTGCTCTCCGCGATCGCCAACGCGGGCCGGCACGGCGTCCTCGTGAAATCCGCCGTCGCGATGGAGCGCCTCGGCGAGATCGACACGGTCGCGTACGACAAGACCGGCACCCTCACCGAAGGCACCCCGCGCGTCGTCGCCGTCCGCCCCGAACCCGGCTTCGGCGAGCGGGAGTTGCTCACCCTCGCCGCCGCCGTCGAGCACCGCAGCGAACACCCCATCGCCCGCGCCGTCACCGAAGCCGCCCGCGAGCGCGACCTGCGGCTCCCGGAGGCGTACGACTTCACCTCGACGCCGGGCCGCGGCGTGACCGCCACCGTCGCGGGCCGCGAGGTCGAGGTGGGCGCCCCCGCCCGACTGCTCCCGGCGCACGCGGAACCGGCGCACGCGGAACCGGCGCACGCGGAACCCGACGACGGCAACACCACCGTCCTCGTCCTGGTCGACGGCGCCCCGGCCGGCCGCCTCGCCCTCGCCGACCGGCCGCGGCCCGACGCCGCCGCGGCCGTCGCCGACCTGGCCGAGCTCACCGGCACGCCCCCGGTCCTGCTCACCGGCGACGGCCCGGCGGCCGCGGCGGGCGTGGCGTCCGCGGTCGGCATCGCGGATGTGCGCGCGGGCCTGCTGCCGCACGAAAAGGCCTCAGCTGTACGGGAGTTGGCGGAGGCGGGCAGGAGCGTGCTCGTCGTCGGCGACGGAGTCAACGACGCCCCCGCCCTCGCCGCCGCCCACACCGGCGTCGCCATGGGTCGCGCGGGCTCCGACCTCGCCCTGGAGACGGCCGACGCCGTGGTCGTACGCGACGAACTCGCCGCCGTACCCAGGGCGGTGCGCCTGTCCCGCCGCGCCCGCCGCCTGGTCACCCAGAACCTGGTGATCGCCGGGGTGGGCATCGCGATCCTCACCGTCTGGGACCTGGTCGGCCATCTGCCGCTGCCCCTGGGTGTGGCGGGCCACGAGGGCTCGACGGTGCTCGTCGCGCTGAACGGGCTGCGGCTGCTGCGCGAAAAGGCCTGGTAGACCGGCTCGTTGTCGTCACAGCAACCGGGATTGTCGACGTAGGCCGTCCTCGCGTAGAAGGGCGAACCCCCGACAAAAAAGCCCGACGACGAGAACGAGGTGGGTGGCCGTGCGCATCGCACTGGCGCAGACGGACTGCGTCCTTGGCGACCTGGACGCCAATCTGAAGACCGCGGCGCGGATGGCCCAGGAGGCCGCCGAGCAGCAGGCGGACCTGGTGGTCTTCCCCGAGTTGAGCCTGCACGGGTACGCCCTCGGCTCCGTACCCGGCGACATCTCCCTGCCGCACGACGACCCGCGGCTCGCGGAGCTGTCCCGGTACGGGCCGGACGTCCTGGTCGGCCTGCACGAGGACGGCAGGCTGCGGCGCTACAACTCGGCGGTGTACCTGTCGGCCGGTACGCCGCTGCACACGCACCGCAAGCTGTACCTGCCCAACTACCTCGACTGGGAGGAGCGCAAGCACTTCAGCCCCGGCCACGCGCTGCGCGCCTTCGACACCCCGCACGCCCGCGCGGCCACCCTGATCTGCAACGACGCCTGGCAGCCCGTACTGCCCTGGCTCGCCGCGCAGGACGGCGCGGAAGTGCTGTTCGTGCCGACGAACAGCGGGGTCGGACTCGCGCCCGGCGCCATCGACACCGCGGAGTACTGGCAGAGCCTGCTGCTCAACATCGCCCGCCTGCAGCAGTGTTGGGTGGTCTTCGTGAACCGCGTCGGCGAGGAGGGCAAGGCCACGTTCTGGGGCGGCTCGCGGGTGCTCGACCCGTGGGGCGAGGTCGTCGCCGAGGCGCCGCGCGACCGGGAGTCGCTGACCGTGGTCGACCTCGACATCTCCGCGGTCCGCCGCCGGCGCCGGGAGATGCCGCTGATCGAGGAGCCGCGCTTCGGCCTCGTCTCGCGCGAGGTGCAACGGCTGATGAGCGAGGGCGTGGACTGAGCCTGCGCAGCCGACTGGACTCCCAGCGCCGCCTCGGCTGATGAGCGAGGGCGTGGACTGAGCCCCGCCCACTGGCGGTTGTCGACGCAGCAACTGCCGTTGTCCTGAGCGTCGGCCGCGGCGCAGGCTTGCGCCGTGTTCGACCTCCATGTGCACGCCGCACCCGATGTCACCCCCCGCCTCGCCGACGACCACGACGTGGTCTCCGCGTACGCCGCAGCCGGGTTCACCGGCTGCGTGCTCAAGGCCCACTACGAGTCGACCGTCGGCCGGGCGGCCGCCGCCGCCCGCGCCGCACCCCTGAAGGTCTACGGCGGCATCGCCCTCAACCAGCACGCCGGGGGCGTCAACCCGGCCGCCGTGGCCGCCGCCCTCGACGCCGGGGCGCGCGTCGTGTGGATGCCGACGGCGGACGCCCACACCCAGCAGACCGCCGGACTGCCCCGGCTCTGCGGACTGCGCACCGGACTCTCCCCGCACACCTACGCCGTACCGCCGGTCGACCCGGCCACCGGCGAGGCCGCGCGCGCCGTGTGCCGCATGGTCGCCGAGGCCGACGCGGTCCTCGCCACCGGGCACCTGTCCGCCGAGGAGTGCCGGTGGCTGGTGGCCGAGGCGCGGGCCGCCGGGGTCCGCCGGATCCTCCTCACCCACCCCTCGTACACCGTGCCCGGCATGGACGCGGAGCTCGCCGCCGCACTGACGGCCCAGGGTGCCGTCGCCGAGATCACCACCTACCAGCTCCTGCACCAGCCCGGCATGACGCCCGCCCGCCTCGCCCACTTCGCGCGCACCGTCGGACTCGACCGCATCGCGCTGTCCTCCGACGCGGGCCAGCCGGACTCGCCCCCGCCGCCGGAGGCCCTGCGGCTGCTGATCGGCACGCTTGCCGCCGAGGGCCTCGACCGCGGCGCCCTGACCGCCTGCGCGGGAGAGATCCCCGAGGCACTGGTGACGCCCTGATGCGGGCCCACGGCAGCCGCGGGATGAAGTTGCTCACACGACAACAAGGGTTGTCCTCGATGAAGCGCCACGGACATGATCCAGCCATGACAGTTGAGGGATCGTCCGGGCTCCACCGCACCGTCGCCATCCTGACGGTGCTGGGGTCCGACGAGGCGGCCGAGCAGGGCGGACTCGGGGTCGTCGAGATCGCCCGCCGGGTGGGCAAGGAGAAGAGCCAGGTGTCCCGGGCCCTCAAGTCGATGGAGCAGACCGGACTGGTGGAGCGCGACCCGCACTCCCTCGTCTACCGGCTCGGCTGGCGGATGTTCACCCTCGCCGCCAACGCGGGCCGGCCCCGGCTCCTCGCCGAGGGACCGGCCGTCCTGAAGCGGCTCGTCTCCGTGCTCAAGGAGCGCGTCCACGTGACCGTGCTCTGCGGCGACGGAGTCCTGACCGTCCTCTCCGAGAGCCCCATGCGCGCCATCCAGGCGACCGGCTGGGTGGGCCGGGTCACCCCCCTGCACTCCACCTCGTCCGGCCGCGCCCTGCTCTTCGACCACTCGCCCGACGAGATCCGGCTGCTGTGCGCGGACCTGTCCTTCGGACCCGGCTCGTACGGCGCGGACGCACCGGGAGCGTCGCGGGCACCCCGTGACGCCGACGACCTGATCGCCCGCGTCGACCAGGCGAGGAAGGCCGGATACGCCCTGGTGGACGAGGAGTTCGAGGCCGGACTCGTCGCGGCCGCCGCCCCGGTGCGCGACTTCCGGGGCCGGGTCGTCGCGGCGGTGAACGTCTCGGCGCCCGCCCACCGCATGAGCCGGGACCTCGACCGCGCGGGCCGGCTCACCCAGGCCGCCGCCGAGCAGCTCTCCCGCGCCATGGCGGGCATCGGCGGAACCGGCGGGGCCAGGCCGCCGACCCTCGCGGGGCTGTCCCCCGTACGCACGTGACCTGACCTGACCTGACCTGACCTGGCCCGGCCTGACCTGGCCCGACCGCCCGCACCCCCTTCGTACGCCACCGCCCTACCCACCCCTGCCCAGATCCAGCTCGCATCCAGCTCACATCCCGCTCACATCCAGCTCACACCCCGCTCACCGAGGAGCCCCCGTGATCACGCGCCCCTTCCCCTTCTTCAGCGAAGGCATCCGCCTCGACGCCGACCTCCACCTGCCCGACGACAACGGCGCCGGCGCCCCGTACCCCGTGCTCATCCCGTCCTCCGGCTACCAGGGCCTGAAGGTCATCCACCCCGAGCGCTTCGCCCGCGCCCTCACCCAGCGGGGCTACGCCGTCCTCGCCTTCGACTACCGCGGCTTCGGCCTCTCCGAGGGCGAGCGCGGCCGGCTCGCCCCGCAGGAGTGGGCCGACGACCTGCGCGCCGCCGTGGACCGGGCCGCCGCCGCCGAGCAGCTGGACGCCGAGCGGATCGGACTGATCGGCTGGGGCATGGGCGGCGGAGTCGTCGTCGCGGAGGCGGCGGACGACCCGCGCGTGCGCGCCGTGGCCTCCCTCAACGGCATCTCGGACGGCCGCCGTTCGACCCGCAGCATGCACGACGAGGAGTCCTGGAACAGCCTCGTCGAGCGGGTCGCCGCCGACCGCGGCCACCGCGCCGAGCACGGCCGCTCGGAGATCACCAGCCCCTGGGACATCATCCGCCTCGACCTGGACGGCCGTACGGACGGATACGTCGGCGAGGAGCTGTACAAGGCGCCCGGCTTCGGCTCCGGCGTCTCCCTGGAATCCGCCGACCTGCTGCTCCGCTTCTCCGCCGAGGCGGTCGCCGACCGGATCTCGCCGCGCCCGCTGCTCATCATCCACGGCGCCGAGAACGAGCTGCACAAGCCCGAGGAGGCCGAGGCGCTGTACGCGGCCGCCAAGGAGCCCAAGCAGCTCAAGTTCCTCGAAGGGCGCGGCCACACGGAGTGGATGTTCGACGACGACCCGACCTTCAAGTCGGTGGTGGAGGACCTCGACGCGTTCTTCGGCTCGGCGTTCGCGCAGGAACAGCAGCCGCAGCCCGTGACCGCCGCCGCCGACGCGCACTGATCCCGTCGGCCCGTCATGACCTTCCTCGACTACTTCGCGTCCAACTGGACGGACGTCGCCGACGCCACGCTGGCGCACGCCGTCCTGGTGCTCCAGGGACTCGGTCTGGCGGTGCTCATCGGGGTGCCGGTCGCGGTGGCCACCTACCGCACCGGCGCCCCGCGCACCGCGGTCCTCGGCTTCGCCGGACTGCTGCTCACGATCCCGTCGTACGCGCTGTTCGGGCTGCTCATCACCCCACTGGGGCTCGGCACCGGGCCCTCGGTCGTGGCCCTGACGATGTACGCGCTGCTGCCGGTGCTCCGCAACGCGGTGGTCGGCCTGCGCGGACTCGACCCGGCGGTCGTGGAGTCGGCCAGGGCGATGGGCATGACGCGGCTACGGGTCCTCGTCACCGTCGAACTGCCGCTCGCCTGGCCGGTGTTGCTCACCGGCCTGCGGGTGGCGACCCAGCTGCTCCTGGGCATCGCCGCGATCGCCGCGGCCGTGAACGGGCCGGGACTCGGCAACCTCATCCTCGACGGCCTGGCCAGCGCCGGTACGCCGTACGCCGCGTACCTCACCGTGGAAGGCTGCCTCGGCATCGTGCTGCTCGCCGTCGTCTTCGATCTGCTCTTCGCCGGACTGAACCGGCTCACCACTGCGAAGGGACTGGGTGCCTGACATGACGGACGAGAACCCCGGTACGGAAACGGCCGAGCGCACCGGTACGGAAGCGGCCGAGCACCCCGGTACGGAAGCGGCAGAGCATCCCATGATCCGCCTCGACCGGCTGGTCAAGCGCTACCCGGGCCAGGAGCAGGCGGCGGTCGAGGAGTTGACCCTCGACATACCCGCGGGCCGCATCGTCGCGTTCGTCGGGCCGTCCGGCTGCGGCAAGACGACGACGATGAAGCTGATCAACCGCCTCATCGAGCCGACCTCGGGCCGCATCCACCTCGACGGGCAGGACGTCACCGAACTGCCCGTGCACGAACTGCGCCGCCGCATCGGCTACGCCATCCAGTCCTCCGGGCTCTTCCCGCACCGCACCGTCGCCGACAACATCGCCACCGTGCCCCGGCTGCTCGGCTGGTCCCGGCAGCGGGTGACGGAGCGGGTGGACGAGCTCCTCACCATGGTGGGCCTGGACCCGGCTACGTACCGCGACCGCTACCCGAAGCAGCTCTCCGGCGGGCAGCAGCAACGCGTGGGCGTGGCCCGGGCGTTGGGCGGCGACCCGCAGGTGATGCTGATGGACGAGCCGTTCGGGGCGATCGACCCGCAGAACCGGGAGGCGCTGCAGGACGAGTTCCTGCGCATCCAGCGCACGGTCCGCAAGACCATCGTGTTCGTCACCCACGACATCGACGAGGCCTGCAAGATGGGCGACCTGATCGCGGTCTTCGGCGAGAACGGCAAGGTGCGCCAGTACGACACCCCGGAGCGCATCCTCGCCGAGCCCGCCGACGAGTTCGTCGCCGCGTTCATCGGCTCGGGCGCGGCCGTCCGCCGCCTCTCCCTGACCCGGCTCGGCACCCTCGACGTGCCCGAGTGGCCCACGGTCGACGCGGACGCCGACGCCGAGCGGCGCCTCGCCGTCGCGCGTGCGCAGGACCGGGAGTACTGCCTGCTGCTCGACGCCGACCGGCGCCCCGCAGGCTGGCTGCCCACCGCGGAGGCCGACACCGAACCCCCGTCGCACTTCCCGGTGTTCTCCACCCTCGGCCCGCACAGCACCCTGTTCGACGCGCTCGACCTGATGCTGTCCGCGGACACGTCGACGGTCGTCGTGGTCGACGGCGAGGGCCGCTACCGGGGCGTCCTGGAGATGGACACGGTGCGGGAGCTCATCAACAGCGAGCAGACCCGTACCACCCACGCCCGGCTCCAGGAGGCCTGAGAATGTCGGCCACCACCACCGCCTCGGCCACCACCGCCACCACACCGACCACCGCGACCTCGCGCCTGCCGCGCGCCGCCGCGTACGCGATCACCCCGCTCTGCCTCGGCACGGCCCTGGCCCTGCTGCTCTGGTACGTGGCGGGGCGGCCGCACGACCTGATCGAGCAGCGCAGCCTCAACTCGGCCTACCTGATCAGCCGTACGCTCACCCACCTGGAGCTGACGGCCGCCGTTACGGCCCTGATCCTCGCGATCGCCGTGCCGCTCGGCGTGCTCCTCACCCGGAGCTGGGCGCGCGCCCTGTCGGGCCCGATCCTCGCGGTGGCCAACATCGCGCAGGCCGTGCCGTCGATCGGCCTGATCGTGCTGCTCGCCGTGGTGTTCGTGAGCCTCGGCGTGCATCAGATCGCGCTGATCGCCTTCGTCGCGTACGGCGTCCTGCCGGTGCTGCGGAACACCATCGCCGGGCTGCAGCAGGTCGATCCGGCCGTGATCGAGTCGGCGCTGGGCATGGGCATGAGGCGCTCGACCGTGCTGTGGCGCATCGAACTGCCGCTGGCCGTACCGGTGATGCTGGCCGGGATCCGTACCGCCCTGGTCATCACGGTCGGCACGGTCGCGCTCGCGACGTTCATCGGCGCCGGCGGCCTGGGCGACGTCATCTCCAACGGCATCAACTCCGGCCGCAACCTGGTCCTCGTCACCGGGTCCGTCCTGGTCGCCGTGCTCGCGCTGCTCGTCGACTGGCTCGCCGGGATCGCCGAGGACACCCTGCGCCCCCGCGGGCTCTGAGCCCGCACGTACGGACAAGCCCCTACCGGAAGAGGGAGGCACACCGCCGTGCCCCGAAGCACCCCACGCGCAGCCCGGCGCAGGGCCCTGGCCGCGACGGCCCTCGTCCTCGCGACCCTCACGACGGCCTGCGGCCCGTCCGCCACCGGGCCCTCGGCGACGCAGCTCCAACAGGGCTCCCTGGCCCGGGACTTCGACCTGAACGGCGTCCGGCTCACCGTCGGTTCCAAGGAGTTCACCGAGCAGCAGATCCTCGGCAAGATCCTCCTGTACGCGCTGCGCGCAGCGGGCGCCAGGACCACGGACCAGACGGGCCTGAACGGCACCAACGTGGTGCGCCAGGCCCTGAAGCAGGGCCAGGTCGACATCTACTGGGAGTACTCCGGCACCGGCTGGACCCAGTTCCTCCAGCACGACAAGCCGATCCGCGGGGCGCAGCGGCAGTTCCGCGCCACGGCCCGCGAGGACCACGCGAAGAACGGCGTCACCTGGCTGGCACCGGCACGCTTCGGCAACCAGTACGCGCTGGCCCGCGCCAAGGACGCGAGCGGAGCGGCGGGCGAGGTGCACACCCTGTCGGACCTGGCGGAGTTCACCCGGAACCATCCGGAGCAGGCCACCCTGTGCGGGGCGTCGGAGTTCCTCGACCGTGAACTGCGCTCCTTCCAGAAGACGTACGACGCCCGCTTCCCGCCCGAGCTGACCTACCAGAACGCCCTGGCCCTGAACTACGTCAACGTCGCCAAGGCCAGCCCCTGCCGCTTCGCCGAGGTGTTCACGAGCGACGCCCGCATCACCTCGCTCGACCTGGAGGTCCTGGACGACGACCGCGGCCACTTCACCACCGAGCTGGCAGCCGTGACCGTACGCGACGAGACAGCGGCCGATCACCCTCAACTCAAGGCCCTGGCAGAGAAGTTGGGCGACGCCCTGACGGAGGAGCGGATGATCGAGCTGAACGGCATGGTCGACCTGGAGGGCCACACGCCCGACGAGGCGGCCCTGGCGTTCCTGTCCGAGCGGGGCTTCATCGGTACGGATACGTCCGCGTAGGGGGACTATCAGCCGGAGTCACGCGATTCGGCACCGGACAGCGGTAGTTCAAAACGGAACAACGCGGAGGACCCCACGCAAGAAGGCGGTCACATTGGGAACAACTCGGACAAGTCCCCCTCTTCGATTCCGCATTGTTATCTGAACCGGTCGATCACCCTGTAGGCATCACGTAAGTTCAGACCAAGGCTAATTCGCGTCGGCAAAGCCACGCGGTGCGGCACCGCACGGTGGAGGGGGCCGGGCGGTGCCGCGAGCCTCTCTCCGGGGGTCGTACACCCCGCACACCTCCCTACCGCCGTGACCCGCGGCACCCTAAAGTCACCTCGTGCCCGCGCTGCTCGCCACCCTCGCCGCCGTCTACGGCGCGCTCGCCGGAGTGCTCCTGCCGCGCGCCGCCCACCGCCTCGCGGTCACCTACGACGAGCCCTGGCGCGCCGACTGCCCCCAGGGCCACCCCCTCAGCGGCCCCGCGAACGGCTGGCTCGGCACCGCCCGCTGCTCCGACTGCCCGCCGCCCGCGCCCCGTTGGTACGGGCCCAGCACCCCGCTGCTCGCCACGCTCACCGCACTCCTGTGCGCCGCGCTCGCCGCGGCCTCGGGGCCGCGCCCCGAACTCGCCGTCTGGCTGGCCCTCGTCCCCTTCGGCGTCCTGCTCGCCGCCGTCGACCACGCCGTGCACCGGCTACCCGACGTCCTCACCCTGCCGCTCGCCGCCGCCGCCCTCGTCCTGCTCGGCGCCGCCGCGGCCCTCGACGGCGCGGCCGGCTCCTGGACCGGTTCGCTCCTCGGCGGCCTCGCCCTCGGCGGCACGTACCTCCTGCTCTTCCTCGCCCACCCCACCGGCATGGGCTTCGGCGACGTCAAGCTGGCGGTCGTCCTGGGGGTAACCCTTGGGTGGTACGGCTGGGGCGTGCTCGTCCTCGGCTTCGTCGCGGGCATCGGATACGGCGGCGGATACGCGCTCTCCCTGGTGCTGCGCGGGCGAGCGGGCCGCAGGACAGCGATGCCGCTCGGGCCCTGCATGCTCGCCGGAGCCGCCACCGGGCTCCTCTGTGGCGCGCTCGCCGGATAGCCCGCCACGCCGCTGCACGCCATGCCGCTCACGAAGGGTTATGGTGGAAACCCCCCCTCGGGCCGGTCCATCTCCCCCCCCCCATGGACCGGCCCGATTTTTTCTGCCCTGGCTCCGGTGCTACTGACGCCCGGCCCAGATGTTCGTCCCCGGCGTGGACACCGCGAACTTGTCGATCTCGGCCAGCTCCTCGTCGTCGAGCTTCGCACCGCTGAGCGCCGCGACGTTCTCCTCCAGCTGCTTCACGCTGGACGCGCCGATCAGCGCCGACGTCATCCGCTCGTCCCGCAGCACCCAGGTCAGCGCCAGCTGCGCGAGCGACTGGCCGCGCCGGGCCGCGATGTCGTTCAGGCCGTTCAGGCGGCGCAGCACCTCGTCGCTCAGCAGGTCCGGGTCCAGCGACTTGCCCTGCGTCGCCCGCGACCCCTCCGGGATGCCCTTCAGGTACTTCCCGGTGAGCAGCCCCTGCGCCAGCGGCACGAACGAGATACAGCCCATGCCCGCCTCCTCCAGGACGTCGAGCAGCGCGTCGTCCTCGGTCCAGCGGTTGATCATCGAGTACGACGGCTGGTGGATCAGCGGCCGCACTCCCATGTCGTCAAGAATCCGCACGGCCTCCCGCGTCTGCTCACTCGTGTACGAGGAGACGCCCACGTACAGCGCCTTGCCCTGCTGCACCGCGGACGCCAGGGCGCCCATGGTCTCCTCCAGCGGGGTGTTCGGGTCGAAGCGGTGCGAGTAGAAGATGTCGACGTAGTCCACGCCCATCCGCTTGAGCGAGGCGTCCAGGGACGACATCAGGTACTTGCGCGAGCCCCACTCGCCGTACGGGCCGGGGTGCATCAGATAGCCGGCCTTCGTGGACAGGACCAGCTCGTCCCGGTACGGCGCGAAGTCCTGCTTCAGGAGCTTGCCGAAGTTCAGCTCCGCCGAGCCGGGCGGCGGTCCGTAGTTGTTCGCCAGGTCGAAGTGCGTCACGCCGAGGTCGAAGGCGCGGCGCAGGATCGCGCGCTGGTTGTCGAGGCCCTTGTCGTCGCCGAAGTTGTGCCACAGGCCGAGCGAGATCGCGGGCAGCTTCAGGCCGGAGCGGCCGGTGCGCCGGTACTCCATCGCGTCGTAACGGTCACCGGCGGCGCGGTACACACGGTTGTCGTTCATGGGTACGAAGCTACCCGCCAGGCGGGACGCACCCTTGGACGGAGAGCGCCGCCACCGGCGGTAAGGTGGCGCCTTCGGGGGCCGCATCTGCCATCTGCACCGAGGGGCTGAAGAGAGTGAACCTGCGCGACCTGGTGTACGGGCTTTACGCACGCCGGGTGGAAGGCCGCCTCGACCACTCCGCGGTGCCGAAGCACATCGGCGTCATCATGGACGGAAACCGACGCTGGGCGAAGGCGTCCGGCAGCACGACCGTGCACGGCCACCAGGCCGGGGCCGAGAAGATCTCCGAGTTCCTCGGCTGGTGCTCCGAGACCGATGTGGAAGTCGTCACTCTCTGGCTGCTCTCCACCGACAACTTCGACCGCCCGGCGGACGAGCTGGGCCCGCTGCTCGGCATCATCGAGAACGTCGTCCGCACCCTCGCCTCCGACGGCCGCTGGCGCGTGCACCACGTCGGCACCCCGGACATCCTGCCCACCCAGCTGCGGGGCGCGGTCAAGGAGGCCGAGGAGTCCACGGCGCACGTCGACGGCATAACGGTCAACGTCGCGGTCGGCTACGGCGGCCGCCAGGAGATCGCCGACGCGGTCCGCTCGATGCTCATCGAGCACGCCGAGAAGGGCACCCCCATCGAGGCGCTCGCCGAGGTCGTCGACACCGACATGATCGGCCGCCACCTCTACACCAGCGACCAGCCCGACCCGGACCTCGTCATCCGCACCAGCGGCGAGCAGCGCCTGTCCGGCTTCATGCTCTGGCAGACCGCGCACTCCGAGTACTACTTCTGCGAAGTCTTCTGGCCCGCCTTCCGCAAGGTCGACTTCCTGCGCGCCCTGCGCGACTACGCCGCACGGCACCGGCGTTACGGCTCCTGACACCCCGTCGAGACCGCAGGTCACCGGACGTTCATCAACGCGTCGTCGTACGCCCCCGCATGCCTTGCCCCGTTCGAGGGCATACCCATGTCAAGTGACTCCCCGGCCAGGGGAGTCGCATCTCAGCGGGTGGCACGGGGCTGCCCGCCCGGGAGGCCCTTTGCACCTCAAGGACCGTACGTCGTACGGACTCGTGGAGGGCCGGCGCTCGGCCCGCGCGCAGGGGCACGAGCCCGGTCCATCCCCCCGCGACGCCGTCGCTCCCCTACCTCATCCGAGGGGGTACGTCCTTCCGTGGTGACCAGCACAAAGCGCCGCACTCCCGACAGGCGCACCTACGTTCTCGACACCAGCGTGCTGCTGGCTGACCCGAACGCCATGAACCGCTTCGACGAACACGAAGTAGTGCTTCCGATCGTGGTGGTCACGGAACTAGAGGCCAAGCGGCACCATCCCGAACTCGGTTACTTCGCCCGGCAGGCCCTGCGCATGCTGGACGACTGCCGGATCAGGCACGGGCGGCTCGACGCCCCCATCCCGATCGGCGAACTGGGCGGGACGCTGCGGGTCGAGCTCAACCACTCGGATCCCGGAGTGCTTCCGGCCGGCTATCGAATGGGGGACAACGACTCCCGCATCCTCGCGGTCGCCCGCAACCTGCAGGCGGAGGGGTACGACGTCACGGTCGTATCCAAGGACCTGCCGCTGCGGATCAAGGCGTCCTCCGTCGGGCTCCTCGCCGAGGAGTACCGCGCGGAACTCGCCATCACGGACTCCGGCTGGACCGGAATGTCCGAACTCGCCCTGTCCGGTGAGCAGGTGGACCTCCTCTTCGAGCAGGACACCCTGTACGTACCGGAGGCGGCGGACCTGCCCGTGCACACGGGGCTCACGCTGATCTCGGAGAAGGGCAAGGCGCTCGGCCGGGTCACGCCCGAGGGCAACGTCCGTCTCGTACGCGGCGATCGTGAGGCCTTCGGCATCAAGGGCCGCAGCGCCGAACAGCGCATCGCCCTCGACATGCTGCTCGATCCGGACATCGGCATCCTGTCGATGGGCGGCCGGGCGGGCACCGGCAAATCGGCGCTCGCGCTCTGCGCGGGTCTGGACGCGGTGCTCGAACGCAGGCAGCACCAGAAGGTGATGGTCTTCCGGCCGCTGTACGCGGTCGGCGGTCAGGAGCTCGGCTATCTGCCCGGCAGCGAGGCCGAGAAGATGGGCCCGTGGGCGCAAGCGGTCTTCGACACGCTCTCGGCGGTCACGAGCCGCGAGGTCATCGAGGAGGTCACGGCGCGCGGCATGCTGGAGGTCCTGCCGCTCACCCACATCCGCGGCCGCTCCCTCCATGACGCCTTCGTCATCGTGGACGAGGCGCAATCCCTGGAGCGGAACGTCCTGTTGACCGTTCTGTCCCGTATTGGGGCGAACTCCCGGGTCGTCCTCACCCACGATGTCGCCCAGCGCGACAACCTCAGGGTGGGGCGGTACGACGGAGTCGTCGCCGTGGTCGAGAAGCTGAAGGGCCATCCGCTCTTCGCGCACGTGACCCTGAACCGCTCCGAGCGCTCGCAGATCGCGGCGCTCGTGACCGAAATGCTGGAGGACGGTCACATCTGACGGGTCATGGGCACCATGTGTGCGATGCCCGAAAAGCAGTACCTCCGCCTATCTACGCGGGAGTTGGCGCCGTCCGGCGAAGCCGAAGAGCTTAGCCGGGCGGCGTCTCGGCGTACGCGCATTTCCTCAAAACTCCTGGGGCAAACGGGGTGTGAGCTTTCACACGCAACGCAGAATTGCCTCGCGGCATCCCGTTCCGGCAGAGTCGTGGTCCTGTCAGGCCCCGCATGCGGCACTTGCGCACCCCCAGCGGTGTGGAACACCAGAACTTCATAGAGACCGCCGCATGCCACCCGCTTCACAGGAGCCCACTCCCGCAAGGGAGTTGCCCCTGGGGTCCGTGCCGCCCGTGACCATGTGCAGTGGGTGGCCAGCGCCAGGGGCACGATTGCGCCCGAAAGGTCACCGACCGGGCGATGCTGGAAGGAATGCATGTGAGCCGGATTTCGGTCCGGGGATTCGCGGTGGCTTCGGCCACAGCGGTCACCACTGTCGGCGCCGTCGTGGGCGTTGCCTCGGGCAGCACCCAGCCCTCCAACGACATGGAGGCGACGGCAGCGTCGGGCGAAGGGACGCTGCTCGCCGACATCCCCGCGGGCCAGCAGGCCGAGGTGCAGACCGCATCTCTGGCTCAGCAGGCCGACGCACAGGCTGTTGCCGCCGATGCCGCCGCGCAGAAGTCCGCGGAGGAGTCGGCGCGCAAGAAGGCCGCCGAGGACGCGGTCGCCAAGAAGGAAGCCGCGGAGCAGAAGCTCGCCGACGAGAAGGCCGCCGCGAAGCGCGAGGCGGAGCTCAAGGCCAGCCGCTCCGAAGCGCGTGCGGACATCTCCGACATCGCGAAGCAGAGCTCGTACACCGTCGCGGAGACCCAGGCGATCGCTCGCCAGATGGTTCCCGCGGACCAGTTCCAGTGCTTCAGCAACATCGTGGACCACGAGTCCACCTGGAACTACCGGGCCTCCAACCCGTCCTCCGGTGCCTACGGTCTCGTGCAGGCGCTGCCCGGCTCCAAGATGGCCTCCGCCGGTTCCGACTGGCAGACCAACCCGGCCACGCAGATCAAGTGGGGCCTGGGCTACATGAACGACCGGTACGGCAGCCCCTGCGGTGCCTGGGACTTCTGGCAGGCCAACAACTGGTACTGAGACAAAGGCGTTACGCCTGACGCTCAACTTCGTGGAGCCCTTCACCGTCCTACGGTGGGGGGCTCCACGCATGTACGGTCACAGAGGAAAAATCCGGGGGACAAGGGAAAGCCGATGACGAGAGTGCCAGGGTGGCTGGGCCGGCTCGGGGGCCGACTGACCCGTATGGGAGAGCGGTTGGAGGAGCGCCGCGCCGCCGCGGAGGACGAACCGCACCGCAGCGAGGTGCCCGCGCCGCCGGACTACCCGCCCGACGCGGGGCCCGAGCCCGCTCCCGACTCCGCTCCCGACCAGGTGCCCCTGCCGCCCGCCTACGCGCCCGCGGTCGCCGCCCGGCTCGAACCCGTGGCCGCCGTGCCCTGGGGGCTGCGGGTCGCGGCCGAGGCGGGGTGGCGGCTGCTCGTACTCGCCGCCGCGGTCTGGGTGTTGGCGCGCGCCATCACCTCGATCCAGCTCGTCGTCATGGCCTTCCTGGCCGCGCTCCTCATCACCGCACTGCTGCATCCCGCCGTCGGACGGCTGCGCTCCCTCGGCCTGCCGCGCGGACTCGCCACCGCCGTCACGTTCATCACCGGCTTCGTCATCATGGGCCTGGTCGGCTGGTTCGTGGTCTGGCAGGTCATGGAGAACATCGACACCCTCTCCGAACGCGTCCAGGAGGGCATCGACGAACTCCAGAAGTGGCTCCTGGAGAGCCCCTTCCATGTCACCGAGGACCAGATCAAGGACATCGCGAAGAACCTGCGCGACGCCGTCGGCACCAACACCGAGGAGATCACCACCGCGGGCCTCGAAGGCGTCACGGTGGTCGTGGAGTTCCTCACCGGCATCCTGCTCGCGATGTTCTGCACGCTGTTCCTGCTCTACGACGGCAAGCGCATCTGGAACTGGACCCTCAAGGCCGTTCCGGCGCAGGCCCGTCCGGGAGTCGCCGGGGCCGGCCCCAAGGCGTGGCGCACCCTCACCGCGTACGTCCGCGGCACGGTGATCGTCGCCCTCATCGACGCGATCTTCATCGGCATCGGCATCTACTTCCTCGACGTCCCGATGGCCGTGCCGCTCGCCGTGTTCATCTTCCTGTTCGCGTTCATCCCGCTCGTGGGTGCGGTGATCTCGGGTGCGCTCGCGGTGGTCGTCGCGCTGGTGACGCAGGGCGTGTTCACGGCGCTCATGGCGCTGATCGTGGTGCTCGCGGTGCAGCAGATCGAGGGCCATGTGCTGCAGCCGTTCATCCTCGGCCGCGCGGTACGGGTGCATCCGCTGGCGGTCGTGCTGTCCGTGGCGGCCGGGGGGATGGTCGGCGGAATCGGCGGCGCGGTCGTCGCGGTCCCGCTCGTCGCCGTGGCGAACACGGTGGTGGGGTACTTGCGGGCGTACTCGCAGGAGCAGGCGCTACGGATGTCGCCCCGCCCGCACGGGTCCACCGCGGTGGACGTCGCCCCTGGCGCTCCGCCGTCCCCGCCTCCGGCGGATTGATCCCCTCCCCGCCCCTTCCCGAAAGCTTGCAGCAGCTTGTCGTTCGGCTGCTGCGCCGTCGTGGCTGGTCGGGCAGTTCCCCGCGCCCCTGAAAAACAGCCCCTCCGGCGCTTGAGGGGAGGGGAGGGGAGAACGCAAGCGGCCCCCACCTGGACGTACCTGGTGAGGGCCACAAACCTGAACCGTTTACGCCAGAACCGCTTCCGCGTCCAGCGTCGCGCCGACCGCCTGAAGGACGGCCGCGATCTTGATCGCTTCCTGGATCGTCTCGCGGTCCACGCCCGCCTTGCGGAGCACCTGCTCGTGCGAGTCCAGGCACATCCCGCAGCCGTTGATCGCCGAGACCGCGAGCGACCACAGCTCGAAGTCGACCTTGTCGACGCCGGGGTTGCCGATCACGTTCATCCGCAGGCCGGCGCGCATCGTGCCGTACTCCGGGTCGGAGAGCAGGTGACGCGTCCGGTAGAAGACGTTGTTCATCGCCATGATGGCGGCCGCGGACTTGGCCGCGGTGAACGCCTCCGGCGACAGGTTCGCCTTCGCCTCCGGCTCCAGCTCCCGCAGCACGCGCGGCGAACGCGAGGCGATCGCGCAGGCGAGCACCGTGCCCCACAGCTGCTGCTGCGGCAGGTCGGAGTTGCCGATCACCGAACCGAGGTTCAGCTTCAGGTCCTTGGCGTAGTCCGGGACCGCGGACTTCAGCTCGTCGAGTGCCATCTGAAGATCACTCGCCCGACAGGAGGGCGACCGGGTCGAGGGTGTCCTCGCCCTTCGACCAGTTGCAGGGGCAGAGCTCGTCGGTCTGCAGGGCGTCGAGGACCCGCAGGACCTCCTTCGGGTTACGGCCCACGGAACCGGCGGTCACCATCGAGAACTGGATCTCGTTGTTCTGGTCGACGATGAACACGGCACGCTGCGCGAAGCCGTCCTCGCCCTCGACGCCGCAGTCGCGCATGAGCTCGTGCTTCGAGTCGGCCAGCATCGGGAAGGGCAGGTCACGCAGGTCGTCGTGGTCCTTGCGCCAGGCGTGGTGCACGAACTCCGAGTCGCCGGAGACGCCGAGGATCTGGGTGTCGCGGTCGGCGAACTCGTCGTTCAGCTTGCCGAACGCGGCGATCTCGGTGGGGCAGACGAAGGTGAAGTCCTTCGGCCAGAAGAACACCACGCGCCACTTGCCCTCGTAGGACTTGTGGTTGATCTGCTCGAACTCCTTGCCGCTCTCCAGCGACACGCAGGCGGTCAGGTCGTACGTGGGGAACTTGTCACCGACAGTGAGCACGCGCTCTCCTTGCGAGGTGTGGAAAACCCTCTTTTAGGGTTTTCCTGAGGGTTGGACGTTCGCGCTGATCCTGGCACAACCTGCATTGATCGCAGAAATAGCTAGACTTGGTCATGTTGATCGGAGGTGGCTATCAGTGGCCGTGAGTAAGGGGACTGCCGCACGGGGTGCCAAGCAGCCGAGCCTCGCGCAGCTGCGGGCGTTCGACGCCGTAGCCGAACATCTGCACTTCCGGGACGCCGCAGCGGCGATCGGAATGAGCCAGCCCGCGCTGTCCGGGGCCGTCTCCGCCCTGGAGGAGGCGCTCGGCGTGCAGCTCCTGGAGCGCACCACGCGCAAGGTGCTGCTCTCGCCCGCGGGGGAGCGGCTCGCCGCGCGCGCCAAGGACGTGCTGGAGGCGGTCGGGGCGCTGATGGAGGAGGCCGAGGCGGTGCGCGCGCCGTTCACCGGGGCGCTGCGGCTCGGCGCGATCCCGACCGTGGCGCCGTATCTGCTGCCGAGCGTGCTGCGCCTGGTGCACGAGCGGTACCCGGAGCTCGACCTCCAGGTGCACGAGGAGCAGACCGCGTCCCTCGTCGACGGACTGCTCGGAGGCCGCCTCGACCTGCTGCTGCTCGCCGTGCCGCTCGGCGTGCCCGGGGTGACCGAACTCCCGCTGTTCGACGAGGACTTCGTCCTCATCACGCCGCTCGACCACTGGCTCGGCGGCCGCGAGGGCATCCCGCGCGAGGCGCTGCGCGAGCTGAACCTGCTGCTCCTCGACGAGGGCCACTGCCTGCGCGACCAGGCCCTCGACATCTGCCGGGAGGCGGGCCGCGGGGACGCCCCCGTGACGACGACCGCGGCCGGGCTCTCCACTCTCGTGCAGCTGGTGGCGGGCGGGCTCGGGGTGACGCTGCTGCCGCGTACCGCGGTCAAGGTGGAGACCAGCCGCTCCAGCCAGTTGCTCACCGGCTACTTCGCGGAGCCCGCGCCCACCCGCAGGATCGCTCTCGCGATGCGGACGGGGGCGGCGCGCGGGGCGGAATACGCTGCGCTGGCTGCGGAGTTGAGGCGGGCCATGTCGGCGTTGCCGGTGCGCCCGGTGCCCCTTTAGTCGCCGGTTCAGGTGGTGCCCCTTCAGGGGCGCGGGGAACTGCGCGAGCGACCACGACGGCGCTGCACGCGGCAACGGCGAGCACAGAGCAGACGCGTCTGCCGAGTCCGCGCCGTCGGCGGGTGCAGCGCCGCCGTGGCTGGTCGCGCAGTTCCCCGCGCCCCTGAAGGGGCACCTCCCCGCGCCCCTACCGGGGCTTCGGTGGGCGGCCCCGCTTGGGGATCGGCTTCGCCTCGCCCGGGAGGCGGCCCGCCTCCGACAGTGCCCTGCGCAGCAGGTACTCGATCTGCGCGTTCGTGGACCGCAACTCTTCCCCGGCCCACCGGGCCAACGCATCGTGCACCGACGGATCGAGCCGCAACAGCACCTGCTTGCGCTGCTGTTGCGGCTTCCGCTTCGGGGTGGGGTCCCCGGCTTCGGGCGGAGTCACTGGTACAGCGACCCCGTGTTGAGGACCGGCTGCGCCGCGCGGTCACCGCAGAGCACCACCATCAGGTTGGACACCATCGCCGCCTTGCGCTCCGAGTCGAGTTCCACGATGTCCTGCTCGGTGAGCCGGTTGAGCGCCGCCTCGACCATGCCGACCGCGCCGTCCACGATCTGCCGCCGCGCCGCGACCACCGCACCGGCCTGCTGGCGCTGCAGCATCGCCGAGGCGATCTCCGGTGCGTACGCGAGGTGCGTGAAGCGGGACTCGATGATCTGCACACCGGCCGCCTCCACGCGCGCGTGCAGCTCGACCGCCAGCTTCTCGGTGATCTCCTCGGCGTTGCCGCGCAGCGACAGGCCCTCCTCGTCGTGCGCGTCGTAGGGGTACTCGATCGCGATGTGCCGCACGGCCGCCTCGGTCTGTGTCGAGACGAACTCCAGGAAGTCGTCCACCTCGAACGAGGCCTGTGCGGTGTCCTCGACCTTCCATACGACGACCGCGGCCAGCTCGATCGGGTTGCCGTACGCGTCGTTGACCTTGAGGACGGCGGTCTCGTGGTTGCGGACCCGGGTGGAGATCTTCACCCGGGACGTCAGCGGGTTGACCCAGCGCAGGCCGTCCGTACGGATCGTGCCGCGGTACCGGCCGAAGAGCTGGACGACGCGCGCCTCGCCCGGCGCCACCATGTTCAGCCCGCACATCGCGAGGAACGCGGCGATGCCGATCAGCACACCCGCGACGATCACGACCGCCTTCGCCCCAGCCGATCCGGCCATCGTGCCGAACACCACCAGAGCGATGCCGGCGGCCAGTCCGAGCAGGCCGAGGAGGAGGGCGAGCCCGCCGCCGATGGAGTGCGCGGCGAACTCCCGGACGCGGGGCTCGGGCACCTCGGGGGTGTCGGCGGCGGGGGTGCGGTCCTGGGTTGGGGTGCGGTCCTGGGTTGGGATGTGGTCGTGACTGGTCATGGCGGTCCCCGATTCTGTGTGCTCTCAATGGAGAAGCAAAGTGATAGCACTTTAGCGTTCTCTGCACTCTCTTGCCAACCTGTCTGCCAACCGTCTGCCAGCAGTCCGTTGCCAACCCTCCACACATCCCGTGGGCAACCCTTCGTGCGCCCGATGAGTCGGTTCCCCTAGGGCAGGTGCTGATTGTCACGTCCGGAAAAGGCCGGATCAGCAGTCCTTTGTCCGCATGGCCGGTGTTAGCTTCATGAGCTGACCCGGGGGAGCCGAACTGACTGGAGCGACGGAGCAATGGGCCGAGCGGAAGCGAGACGAGCGCGGCAGCGCGGCGGAGCACGCCGGGCGGCGGCGCGGTCGCAGTCCGATGGCATACGCCCCCGTGGCGCCCGCCGGGCCGCCAAGGGCAAGGGCGGCATACGCCGTTTCTTCACCTTCAAGCGCGTCCTCGGCACCCTCTTCGGGCTCTGCCTGCTCGCGATGGCCGGCTTCGTCGCGCTGTACCTGCTGGTGCCGGTCCCGGAGGCCAACGCCCAGGCCGAGCAGCAGAGCAACGTCTACAAGTACGCGGACGGCAGCGTCATCACCCGTACCGGAGAGGTGAACCGCGAGATCGTCGGTCTCGACCGGGTGCCGAAGCCGGTGCAGAAGACCTTCGTGGCCGCGGAGAACAAGTCCTTCTACAAGGACCAGGGAGTCGACCTCAAGGGCACCGCCCGCGGCGTCGTCAACACCCTCACCGGCAAGGGCAAGCAGGGTGGTTCGACGATCACCCAGCAGTACGTCAAGAACTACTACCTGAACCAGGACCAGACGGTCACCCGCAAGCTCAAGGAGCTGGTGATCTCCCTCAAGGTCGACCAGAAGCAGTCCAAGGACGAGATCCTCGCGGGCTACATCAACACCAGCTACTACGGCCGCGGCGCGTACGGAATCCAGGCCGCCGCCCAGGCCTACTACGGCGTCGACGCCGAGGAGCTCTCCGTCGAGCAGGGCGCCTATCTCGCGGCGCTGCTGCAGGCCCCGAGCCAGTACGACTGGACGGCCGCGTCGCCCGCCAGCAAGAAGCTCGTCAAGCAGCGCTGGAACTACGTACTCGACAACATGGTCGAGCAGGGCTGGCTGGACCAGGGCGAGCGGTCCGGGATGACCTTCGACAAGCCCGGAAAGCCCAAGCCGGAGGCGGGCAAGGCCGGGCAGGCCGGGTACCTGGTGGACGCCGCCAACCGGCAGATCGTGGACGAGCTGGTGCGCCGGGGCGACACCCGGGAGGACGCCCTCAACAAGGTCGAGGCCGGCGGCTGGACCGTCACCCTGAACATCGACCCGAAGAAGCAGAAGGCCCTGCTCAAGGCAGTCGACACGGAGCTCAACGACAAGCTGGACACGGACCAGCGGAAGGTCGACGCCGCCGTGCAGGCCGGCGCGGTCTCCGTGGACCCGAAGACCGGCGAGGTCGTCGCGCTCTACGGCGGCGAGGACTACCTCAAGCACTACCAGTCCAACGCGACCCGCCGTGACTACCAGCCCGGCTCGACCTTCAAGCCCGTGATCCTCGCATCGGCCCTGGAGAACGACGCCCAGACGCAGGACGGCACCCCGATCCGCGCGGGCACGGTCTACGACGGCACCAGCGGCCGTCCGGTCGAGGGCGGCGAGAAGCCGTACGCCCCGCCGAACGAGGGCAAGAAGGACTACGGCGACGTCACCGTCCAGAAGGCCATGGACAACTCGGTGAACTCGGTGTTCGCGCAGATGGGCGCCGACGTCGGCATGGACCGGGTCGCGCAGACCGCCTCCGACCTGGGCATGCAGAAGATCACCACGGACCCGGCGATGACGCTCGGCTCGATGGGCGCGAGCCCGATGGACATGGCGGGCGTCTACGCGACGCTCGACAACCACGGCAAGAAGGTCACCCCGTCCATCCTCAAGTCGGCCACGCACAAGGACCGCGAGAAGATCCAGCCGGAGCCGCTCGGCGAACAGGTGGTCCAGCGCACCACCGCCGACTCCGTGACCTCCGTCCTGCAGGGCGTGGTCAACGACGGCACCGGCTCGGTGGTCGGTTCGGGGCGGTACGCGGGCAAGTACGAGGCCGCGGGCAAGACCGGTACGTCGGACAACAACGTCTCGGCGTGGTTCGCGGGCTACACCCCCGAGATGGTCACCGTGGTGGGCATGTTCGGTGAGGCGCCCGAGGGCGGCGGCGATCTGAAGCGGCCGGACAAGTCGCCCGCGAAGACCAATGACCACGTCTCGCTCGCCGGTGCCGGTGGCGACGGCAAGATCCACGGCAGCGGCTTCCCGTCCCGGATCTGGGCCGCGTACACCCTGGGCGCCCTGAACGGCGGCTCGGACGCGCGGTTCGACCTCGACACGGACATGGGCGCGGGCGTTTCGCCTCCGGCGGAGCCGACGAGCGAGGCCCCGTCGACCGATCCTTCGGATACACCGACGGCGCCGCCGACCTCACAGGACCCGACGACCACGCCGCCGACGACGGAGCCGCCCACGGACGGCCCGACGACCGAGCCGCCGACGGACGGCCCGACGGACCTCCCCACGAGCCCGGACCCCTCCGGCTCCTGGGGCATCCCGACGGACCCGGAAGACGACAACGGCAACGGCAAACCGGACAAGCCGGGCCGGGACTAGTCCAGACGCCGGAGGGGCTGATGCAGCAGCCCCTCCGGCGTTTGAGGAACTCAGCCCCCGTTGACCTTCGCCGCGATCCGGTCCCCGACCGCCTTGTCGATGTTGCGCCAGTACTGCACAGCCCGGTCCAGGACCGGCCGCGAGACGCCATCGCGCAGGTGGCCGGACACGTTGGACACCAACCGCTCGCGCGCCGCGTCGTCCAGGACCTGGCGGACCATCGTGCCGGGCTGGCCCCAGTCGTCGTCCTCGGCGTGCCGCTCGGTCGCCTCGCGCACCATCTCGCCCGCCGTCTCCCAGCCCGCCGGATCACCGAACCGCCCGGTGAACCCGGCCTCGGGACCGCCGTACGAGTTCGGGGCGTACGGCCGCGCGGCCTCCGAGGGCGCGTACCGCATCGGTCCGTCCTTCGCGTACGAGTTGACGGGCGAGCGCGGCCGATTGGGCGGCAGCTGGGCGTAGTTGGGGCCGATGCGGTAGCGGTGGGTGTCGGGGTACGAGAAGAGCCGGCCGAGGAGCATCTTGTCCGGGGACGGTCCGACGCCCGGGACCATGTTGGACGGCTCGAACGCGGCCTGCTCGATGTGGATGAAGTAGTCCTCGGGGTTCTGGTCGAGGGTCATGCGGCCGACCTCGATCAGCGGGTAGTCGCCGTGCGGCCACACCTTCGTCAGGTCGAAGGGGTTGAAGCGGTAGTCCGCCGCGTCCTCGAACGGCATGATCTGGACCTTCAGCGTCCAGCTCGGGGCGTTGCCGGCCGCGATCGCGTCGAACAGGTCGCGGCGGTGCAGGTCCGGGTCCGAGCCGGCCAGTTCGTCGGCCTCGGACTGGGTGAGGAAGTCGATGCCCTGGTCGGTCTTGAAGTGGTACTTCACCCAGAACCGCTCGCCGCCGCCGTTGATCCACATGTAGGTGTGCGAGCTGTAGCCGTTCATGTGGCGGTACGTCTTCGGGATGCCGCGGTCGCCCATCAGCCAGGTGACCTGGTGCGCGGACTCGGGCGACAGGGTCCAGAAGTCCCACTGCATGTCGTGGTCGCGCAGCCCGTTGTCGGGGCGGCGCTTCTGGGAGCGGATGAAGTCCTGGAACTTGATGGTGTCCCGGACGAAGAACACCGGGGTGTTGTTGCCGACCAGGTCGTAATTGCCCTGGTCCGTATAGAACTTGAGGGCGAAACCGCGCGGGTCGCGCCAGGTGTCGGGGGAGCCCTGCTCACCGGCGACCGTGGAGAAGCGGGCCAGCATGTCGGTGCGGCGGCCCGGCTGGAAGAGGTCGGCCTTGGTGAACTGGCTGACGTCGTTGGTGACTTCGAAGAAGCCGTACGCCCCCGAACCCTTCGCGTGGACCACCCGCTCGGGGACCCGCTCCCTGTTGAACTGGGCCATCTTCTCGATGAGGTAGTGGTCCTGGAGCAGGATCGGTCCGTCGGGCCCGACGGTGAGCGAGTGCTCGTCGCTCTCCACCGGGATCCCGGTGTTCGATGTGGTGTACGGGGCCTTCTGCGGTGCCTCGGTCACGAGTCCTCCCGTCGAGAGGGTCTCGGAGGTGGTGGGCCACCGCCTCGGAGCGAGGCGGCGGCCGCTTCGTTCACCACGCCAGTCAACGCCGCCGACGCGGCGTCGGCAACATTTGGCCGAGGCACCTTCGGACGGGCCCCTCAGCCCCGGTTCAGCTCGAACCACACCACCTTGCCGGTGGAGAGCCGCGTCGCACCCCAGCGCCGGGCGAGCCGGTTGACCAGGTACAGGCCGCGCCCGCCCTCGTCCGTGGCCCGCGCCTGCCGCAGCCGGGGCAGCTGCGGAACGTCGTCCCCGACCTCGCAGCGCAGGACGTCCGTCCGCAGCAGCCGCAGCGTGATCGGCCGGGACGCGTACCGCACCGCGTTCGTCACGACCTCGCTGACCAGGAGCTCCACCGACTCCGTGAGGTCCTCCAGGTCCCAGGCGGCCAGGGCGCGCCGCGCGAGCCGCCGGGCCCGGCCGGGCGCGGAGTCCTCCGGGTCGAGCTGCCAGTACGCGACGTCGCTGGGCGCGATGCCGTCGAAGCGGGCGGCGAGCAGCGCGATGTCGTCGTCCCGGTCGCCGGGGCCGAGCATGTCGAGCACCTCGTCGCAGAGCGCTTCGAGCGGCGGGGCGTGGTCGGGTCCGGTCAACTCGGCGGTGGCGGCGAGCCGTTCGCGGAGCTGCTCGATGCCGGTCCACACGTCGCGCAGCCGGGACTCGACCAGGCCGTCGGTGTAGAGCAGCAGCGTCGCCCCGGCCGGTGCGTCCAGCTCGACGGCCTCGAAGTCGACCCCGCCGACCCCGATGGGCGCGCCCGCCGGTACGCGCAGGACCTCGGCCCGCCCGCCGATGTGCAGGAGTACGGGCGGCGGGTGCCCGGCGTTGGCGATGGTGATGCGGTGCGCGACCGGGTCGTAGACCGCGTACAGGCAGGTCGCCATGCGGTCGCTGCCGAGACGCTGGGCCTGTTCGTCGAGGTGGTGCAGGACCTCCTGCGGCGGCAGGTCGAGCCCGGCGAGGGTCTGCGCGGTGGTGCGCAGCTGGCCCATGATCGCGGCCGAGGTCATGGAGTGGCCCATGACGTCCCCGACGACCAGGGCGACGCGGCTGCCGGGCAGCGGGATCGCGTCGTACCAGTCGCCGCCGACGCGGGCGGTCTCGGCGGCCGGGAGATAGCGGCTGGCGAGGCGGACGCCGGTGGGCTGCGGCAGCGTCTCGGGCAGCATCGTGCGCTGCAGCTCGTCCGCGATGTACGCCTCGCGGCCGTAGAGCACAGCCTTGTCGATGCCGAGCGCGGTGTGCGTGGCGAGCTGCGCGGCCACCAGCAGGTCGTCCTGCTCGAACGCGGCGCGCTCGGGGCGGCGCAGGAACACGGCCGCGCCGATCACCCGCCGCCGGCCCCGCAGCGGGGCGAGGATCGCGCGCCGGCCCTCCGGCAGCGTGTGGTCCTCGCCGAGGAGTTCGGGCAGCGCGGCGCGCGCGGCGGGGGTGTCGCCGAACACCGGACGGACGCCGCGCAGCACCTCGGCGAGCGCGCCGCCGGTCCGCACCTCGCACAGCTCGGCGGCGTTGGGCTCGCCCCGGCTCCAGCGGAGCTGCAGGCTCGGCGTCGCATCGGGCGGCACCGGCAGCGGGGCGAGCAGGCTGCCGCCCTCGGAGACGGTGTCGTCCATCTCGTCGGGTATGCGGTCGGTGCGGCGCAGGCGCAGCACGACGGGGCCGACGGGCCGCTCGTCGCCGACCGGGAGCGGGTCGCGGAGGTAGACGAGGATCGCGTCGGAGAACGTGGGCACGGTGGCCCGGCACAGGCCCATCACGATCTCGTCGAGGTCTATGCCGCGCGCGATCCGCCGGGTCGCGGCGCCCACGAACCGCAGCCGGTCCCCACCGTGCCGGGCCGCGTCGCCGTCGCCGGACGGGGGCGCGGGCGGTACGGGCGGGGCGGGCGGCAGTCCGTCCGCCCGGCCGTCGGAGGGTACGGCGGCGGAGGCGCCGGGGTGCGCGGAGGGCGCGGGGTGCGCGGACGGGCCGGGGTGGCCGCTCTCGCCGCCCGTACCGCCCATCCGGGCCGGGGGCACGGGCAGCGGCCCGGGGCGCGGGCGGTGCGCGTCCGGTTCGGGGGTGTCGGCGGGGCCGGACTTGCGGTGCTCGCCGTCGTCGCCGCCGGTCCGGTTCTGGGACGGTAAGGCGGCGGCGGTCCGAGGTGCGGCCGTGCCGGAGTGCTCGGCGGGCCGGGTGCCGGAGGCCTCCGCGCCGTCACCGTGGCCCGGGCCTTCCGGTCCTTCGGCGGAGTCCGGGGAACGCAGCAGCGCCCCGCGAGGGTCCGCGGGGTTCGGCCGGGCAGCTCGCGGCTGCCTGCCCTCGTGGGAGGTGGGGTGCTCCGTCACGCGTTCTGAATCCGTCCGTCCGGGGCTGCGCGCGGCGCGCGCCGAGAGTGGGGGCCTGCGAAGTGCCTCACGCGCGTCGGCAGTTGAGGAACAGCTGGTGTTCGGGGTGGGCGTCGGGTCCGGCCGGTTCGTACGCGTACGCGTCCTCACCGGCGATGTCCAGGCCTGCGGCGCCCACGACCTCGCGCAGGGCGTCCCGCCGGAATCCCGATACCCGGATCGTCCGGCCGAGGAACGGGATCGCCGTGTCGTCGAGGTCGGCCTCGACCATCGACAGCGAGAGCAGGCCACCGGGGCGAAGGAGCGAGCGCAGCCTCACGAGCGCGTGCGGGATCTCCGCGCGCGGCAGCATCAGCAGCGTGAAGAAGCAGGTGATGCCGTCGAACGTGCCGAGCCCGCCCGGCCCTTCGGCCCGCAGCCCGGCGATGTCCCGCTGGTGGAACTCGCCCTCGGGCACGTTCCGGCGGGCGAGGTCCAGCATTGTTGCCGACAGGTCCACGCCGACGACGGTGTGCCCGGCGTCCACGAGCTGCCGTGCCGTGGGGACGCCGGTGCCGCAGCCCACGTCGAGGACCCGGGAGCCGGGCGGCAGCGTCTTGGCGAGCCACTCACCGGCGGCGAGCTGGCCCTCCTTGTGCGGGAAGGCCTCGTCGTACCGCGCGCCGATGGCGTCGAAGGCCTCGGCCTGCCCGGTACGGTCCGGCGCGGCGCCGCCGTACCCCTCGTACCCTTCGCTCACGTCTCTGCCGCCCCTCGATGACGTACGGTCAGAAAGTTCGAAGGCCTGGTCAGTTGCCCTCGCTCCGCGCCGTACTACGCGCCCTTGTGGACGACGATCCTACGTTTGGACCATGGGGGCGCAGCAAGGGTCTCATGGGGACACATGCGCGGGCGTACGATCCCAGTCCACCGGCAGGAACGGCACATTCCACTCCGGATCGGGACGCCATTCCTCCCAGCCGGAGTCGAACGGCGCCCCCCACGCCTCGATCGACTCGACCGCCGCACGGCCCGCGGAGCGCACCGCACGGGCCTGTCGGGAGCTCATCAGGCCGTCGCGCTGGGCCTGCGCGAACTCATCCTCGTCGTGCCAGCGCCAACTGCGGTCCGGGCTCACGGAGATGTCCAAAAAGTGATCCTGCGAGTCGACCCCGCCCGTCCAACGGGTGCGCGGCTCCTCGAGGTTGACGTACCAGCTGCGGAACTGCCAGCCCGGCTCCCAGAACAGCCAGACGGACCAGGGCTCGCCGGGCCGGGCCAGCTTGAGCACACCGGTGCCGAACCAGCGGTCGCGGTGCACGGTGCGCGGGCTTGTGTACCGGGTGGCCAGCGGCTCCTCGTGGACCGGAGTGCCGTCCCGGAGCACGGGTCTGACGCACTCGGTGCCCGGCGCGAGCCAGACGGCGAGCAGTTCATCGGTGTCCTGCACGACGGTGACGGGACGGCAGATGTGGAAGCGGGGGCTCGCGTTGTCCCGGTACCGCCACAGGACGGGGGTGCCAGGGGCCCATCTCCTGATCGTCTTGTCTGTCATGAAGTGATGTTAGTAGGGGTGTTGCGGGCCCGTTCCGCTACGGCCTGGTCATCCGCAGGACGTCGAGCGCCTCGTCCAACTGCTCGACCGTGAGGTCCCCGCGGTCCACGTACCCCCCGTCCAGGACCACTTCCCGGATCGTCCGCCGCTCGGCCAGCGCCCGCTTCGCGACCTTCGCCGCCTCCTCGTACCCGATGTACTTGTTCAGCGGCGTGACCACCGACGGCGACGACTCCGCGTACTCACGGGCGCGTTCGGCGTTGGCGGTGATGCCGTCGACCGTGCGGTCGGCGAGCAGGCGTGAGGCGTTGGCGAGGAGCCGGATCGACTCCAGTACGTTCTTGGCGAGCACCGGCAGCATCACGTTCAGCTCGAAGTTGCCCGCGGCGCCCGCCGTGGCGACCGTCGCGTCGTTGCCCACGACCTGCGCCGCGACCATCAGGACGGCCTCCGGGATCACCGGGTTGACCTTGCCGGGCATGATCGAAGAACCGGGCTGCAGGTCGGGCAGGTTGATCTCGGCCAGACCCGTGCGCGGGCCCGAGGCCATCCAGCGCAGATCGTTGGCGATTTTCGTCAACCCCACCGCGATGACCCGGAGTTGGCCGCTGGCCTCCACGAGGCCGTCCCGCGCCCCCTGCGCCTCGAAGTGGTCGCGCGCCTCGGTCAGCGGGAGGCCGGTGGCGCGGGCCACCTCGGCGATCACGGCGGCCGAGAAACCGGCGGGGGTGTTGATCCCGGTGCCCACGGCCGTCCCGCCGAGCGGGAGTTCGGCCAGGCGCGGCAGCGCGGACCGCAGCCGCTCCACGCCGTACCGCACCTGCGCCGCGTATCCGCCGAACTCCTGGCCCAGGGTGACCGGAGTCGCGTCCATCAGGTGGGTCCGGCCCGACTTGACGACCTCCGCGAACTCGGCGGACTTGCGCTCCAGGGATGCGGCGAGGTGGTCGAGGGCGGGGATCAGGTCCCGCGTGACGGCGGCGGTCGCGGCGATGTGGATGGAGGAGGGGAAGACGTCGTTGGACGACTGGGAGGCGTTCACATGGTCGTTGGGGTGGACGTCCTGGCCCAGGCGCTCGGTGGCAAGGGTGGCGATGACCTCGTTGGTGTTCATGTTGGACGAGGTGCCGGAGCCGGTCTGGAACACGTCCACCGGGAAGTGCTCGTCCCAGCGCCCCTCGGCGACCTCGGCCGCCGCCTCCTGGACGGCCCGCGCGCGGTCCGCGTCGAGCACGCCGAGCTCGGCGTTGACCTTGGCCGCCGCGCCCTTGATGTGGGCCAGGGCCTCGATGTGGGCGCGCTCCAGACGCTGTCCGGAGATGGGGAAGTTCTCCACGGCACGCTGGGTCTGGGCCCGCCACTTGGCATGGGCCGGGACGCGCACCTCGCCCATGGAGTCGTGCTCGACGCGGTACGCGGTCTCATCCGTGCGGTCGTTCGTCATGTCCGTACGCCTCCGAAGTCGCTCTAAAAGTTGAGCACTTGTCGTGTTCGGCCTATTCCCTCGGCCCTACCGCCGAGTAAATACCGGGGTGACAGCGAACCCGGGGAGGCGGCATGCACGTCTTCAAAGGCTCGTGCGATGCCCGTACGACGTGCCGTCCTCAGCGCCGCATCAGCACCCCGAGCGCCTCGTCGAGGTACTCCCGGAACTCTCCGTCCTCCGCCGGGGGCAGCACGGACGGTGCGGCATGGCGGAGTTGGGCGTGCCCGAGGTAGACGGAGTACGCGAGGAGGCCGCGGCGGCGTGCCTCCGCCGGTGGGAAGCCCAGGGCGGCGAAGAGCTGCGCCACGTACGCCACCCGCCGCTCGGTGACCCGGTGGAGCGCCGCGGCCACCCGGGGGTGCGCGGCGGTGGCGAGCAGGGAGACCTCGAGGGGGTCGTCGGCGGCGGCCTCGACGGCGAAGGCGAAGAGGCGCCGGATCCGCAGCTCGGGGTCGGACTCCTCCTCGACCTCGGCGATGGTGCCCTCGGTGTTGATCTCGGCCCAGCGGTCGAGTGCCGCGTCGATCAGGGCGTCCCGGTTGGCGAAGTGCCAGTAGAAGCTGCCCTTCGTGGTGCCGAGGCGGGTGGCGAGTGGCTCGACCGCGACGGCCGCGAGCCCGCCCTCCGCGATCGCCGCGAGCGCGGCGTCCGCCCAGTCCTGTGCCGTCAACCGGGGCTTCCTGCCGCTGTCCTGCCGCGGTCGCTGCTGCCGTTGCGCCATGACCATACGCTACCGTACGGTGAAACCATACGGCAGCGTATGGAGGTGCGTGATGGGTGCGGTCCGCAATGTCCACGAGCGTGAGATCCAGGCCCCGGCGGCGGCCGTCGGGGCGCTCCTCGACCGGCTCTCGGCCGAGGACGACCCGATCTTCCCGGTGCCCGTCTGGGACCCGATGCGGTTCGACCGGCCGCTGGGCGTCGGCGCGCGCGGCGGCCACGGCCCGGTCGCCTACGAGGTCACGGAGTACGAGCCGGGGCGCCGCGTCCGGTTCGACGGCACCCCGCCCTGGGACGGCCACCACGAGCTGTCGGTCGAGCCTCTGGGCGACGGGCGCTGCCGGGTGCGGCACGTCCTGGAGATGGAGTTCCCGGGCCTCATGCGGCTCGCCTGGCTGGGCGCGATCCGGCCCGTGCACGACACGATGATCGAGGAGCTCTTCGACAACATCGAGCTGGTCGCGACCGGTTCGCTCCCGCATCCGGTGCGCCACTCCGCGCGCGTACGGCTGCTCCGCAAGGCCCTGTGGGCCCGGCCGGAGACGGTCGCGGTCCCGGAGCACGCCCGCCTGATCCGTACGGCCCTGGACCGCCCGGCCTACCAGGACGCGTACCGCATGCAACTCCAGCCGGGGCTGCCGCGCGATCCGGCGGCGTGGACCGGGGTGCTGCGCGACGCCTTCCCGGTCATCGCGCGCGAGGGCGGGGAGCTGCTGATGCGGGTGGACACGGCGGGCCTCTCGGCCCGCGCGTCGATCCTCGTCGACGAGGATCACGTCACGCTGTGCACGGTCGCCGCCCCCGACTCGCTGCGCGCCCGGCTCTACTGGAGCGTCGTCAGGCCGGTGCACCCCACGATGGCGCGCATGATGCTGCGCCGCGTCCACCGCGACCTCGCGCTGGCGGCGCCGAGCGCGGGGGAACGGTTCCTTGCGGGCCGCACGGTTCGTACGGGCCGTGCGAGCGGCGCGACCCGTACGGCCCGTACGACATCCGGCTAGGACCCTAGGCGAGACCCGGGCCGCGCACCGGAATGGACGTGAACGTCGGCTCGGGCGCCGGGTTCTGGAAGAAGTCGTTGCCCTTGTCGTCCACGACGATGAACGCCGGGAAGTCCTCGACCTCGATCTTCCAGACCGCCTCCATGCCGAGCTCCTCGTACTCGACGACCTCGACCTTCTTGATGCAGTCCTGCGCGAGGCGGGCCGCCGGGCCGCCGATCGAGCCCAGGTAGAAGCCGCCGTGCGCGTCGCACGCGTCGGTGACCTGCTTGGACCGGTTGCCCTTGGCCAGCATGACCTTCGAGCCGCCGGCCGCCTGGAACTGCTCCACGTAGCTGTCCATGCGCCCGGCCGTCGTCGGACCGAACGAACCCGACGCGTACCCCTCCGGGGTCTTCGCCGGACCCGCGTAGTACACCGGGTGGTCCTTCAGGTACTGCGGCATCTCCTCGCCCGCGTCGAGCCGCTCCTTGATCTTGGCGTGCGCGATGTCACGGGCCACGACCAGCGGGCCGGTCAGCGAAAGGCGGGTCTTGACCGGGTACTTGGTGAGCTCGGCGAGGATCGCGTCCATCGGCTGGTTCAGGTCGATCTTCACCACGTCGGACTCGGTGTCCTCGGACAGGTGCTCGTCCGTGGTCTCCGGCAGGAACCGCGCCGGGTCCGTCTCCAGCTGCTCAAGGAAGACGCCCTCGGCCGTGATCTTCGCGGTCGCCTGGCGGTCGGCCGAGCAGGAGACGGCGATCGCGACGGGCAGCGAGGCGCCGTGCCGCGGCAGCCGCACCACGCGTACGTCGTGGCAGAAGTACTTGCCGCCGAACTGCGCGCCGATGCCGATCTTCTGCGTCAGCTCGAAGACCTTCTCCTCCAGTTCCTTGTCCCGGAAGCCGTGGCCGAGCTCGGAACCCTCGGACGGGATCTCGTCGAGGTAGTGCGCGGAGGCGTACTTGGCGGTCTTCAGGGCGTACTCGGCGGAGGTGCCGCCGACGACGATGGCGAGGTGGTACGGCGGGCACGCGGCGGTCCCCAGGGACCGGATCTTCTCCTCCAGGAACTTCATCATGGAGGCCTCGTTCAGGACGGCCTTCGTCTCCTGGTAGAGGAAGCTCTTGTTGGCGCTGCCGCCGCCCTTCGCCATGAAGAGGAACTTGTAGGCGCCGCCGTCCGTCGCGTACAGCTCGATCTGCGCCGGGAGGTTGGAGCCGGTGTTCTTCTCCTCCCACATGTTCAGCGGGGCCATCTGCGAGTAGCGCAGGTTCAGGTTCTGGTACGCGTCGTAGATGCCCTTGGAGAGCGACTTCTCGTCCTCGCCCTCGGTCAGGACGTTCTGGCCGCGCTTGCCCATGACGATCGCGGTGCCGGTGTCCTGGCACATCGGCAGCACGCCGGCCGCGGCGATGTTCGCGTTCTTCAGCAGGTCGAGCGCCACGAACTTGTCGTTGCCCGACGCCTCCGGGTCGTCGACGATGCGGCGCAGCTGCGCGAGGTGCGCCGGGCGCAGGTAGTGCTGGATGTCGTGGATGGCCTCCTCGGCGAGCTTGCGCAACGCCTCGGGCTCGACCTTCAGGAACGTACGGCCGTCCGGCCCCTCGGCGGTGGAGACACCCTCCGCGGTGACCAGGCGGTACGGGGTGGTGTCCTCGCCCTGGGGGAGCAGATCGGTGTACGCGAACTCAGGCATCTCGCCCATTCCTCACTCGACAGGTAGCAGCTGGCCTCCGGTGGCAGCGCCAACCAGCGTAGAACCTGGCGCGGCGGCCGGGTCTGTGAGGTAAGGCTCAGTTCGTTCCCCCCGTGCCTCCGGTCCTCTTCTCCCGTGCGTTTTCCCTACGTCTAGTCGCGATCTATCGCGTTTGGGTACGCTGGTGGGGTGGACCTCGAAAAGCGCCCTCAGCAGACCGCCCCCGCCGCGGAGCCGACCGACCTGCGCGCGTCCGACGCCGACCGCGATCGCACGGCGGACATCCTGCGCGAGGCGATGGCCGAGGGCCGGCTCACGGCGGAGGAGCACGCCGACCGCATCGACGGGGTGTACCGCGCGAAGACCCTCGCCGAACTCGAGCCGTACGTAAGGGACTTGCCCGGGGCGCACCAGTCGCGTCCGGCCCCCGCGCCGCACACCGATGCGCCCCTGCCTGGCACGATCCCCGCGGAGCCGGACGAGAACCTGGTCGCGGTCTTCAGTGGCGCCACCCGCAGGGGCCGCTGGCGCGTGGGCCGCAGGACGCATGCGTACGCGGTGTTCGGGAGCGTGGAGATCGACCTGACCGAGGCGATCTTCGAGTACCCGCAGATCGTCATCAAGGCCTGGTCGGTCTTCGGGAGCGTCGAGGTCCGGGTCCCGGAGAACGTCACGCTCCGCGGCACCGGCAGCGGCGTCTTCGGCAATTTCGAGGTGGACACCCAGGAGGCGGAGGACGCGCAGGCCCCGGTGGTCTTCGTCGACGGCTACTCCGTCTTCGGCAGCATCGAGGCCAAGCCCAAGCGCGGCAAGCTGATCGCCGACCTGCACAAGTACGTCGGCCGGTACACGGCCAAGCACCTGCGCAAGCACCTCTGACGGCGTCAACCTCCGTGGCTGGGTGGGAAGTTGATCCGGGCGACGCATGGGAACTCAGTGCATAGGGCCGCGTACAGCGGGTAGGGACGGTTCGTCGCCTTCTTCTCGCTCGCGAAGCCGTCGTCAGGAGTAGACCGTGCTGCAAACGCCGCATCAGTCCCTGCAGGTCGCCGCCGTTCCGGCGGTTGGGGTCTCCCCTGCTCGAGCGCAGTCGAGAGCTTGGGGAAGGGCGCCAGCGACGCGAAGTCAGGGGCAGGAGGGCGCCCCGGCACGGGACCAGGACGTGCCCTGGCACTCGGACGCGGTCTGCCGCCGGGACGAGGCCGGTCTCTTCTTCGCCCCCTCCAAGGAGCCGACGGCCGCCCGCCTGGCCCGCGAAGAGGCCGCGAAGCGGGTCTGCGCCCGCTGCCCCGTGATGGTCGAGTGCCGCGAGCACGCCCTGCTCCAGCCCGAGCCGTACGGAGTGTGGGGCGGGCTCACCGCCGCCGAGCGCCGCGTGGTCCTCGCCCGCCGCAGGCGCCGCGACATGGAGCTGAAGAAGGCGACCCAGGCGGCTGCCCAGACCGAGGCGATAGCGGCCGCCGGCTGACGGCCTGTGCGTACGCGAACGGGGTGCCCCTCCGCACAGGGGCACCCCGTTGGCGTCGTATCAGCCAGGCCCGGCGGCCTGGCGGCCTACTTGGCGCGGTCGAAGTCGATCGCGCTGTACGCGCGCAGCTTCTCCAGGCGGTGCGTGGAGTCGATCTGCCGGATCGTGCCGGACTTCGAGCGCATCACCAGGGACTGCGTGGTCGCGGTCTCGGCGCGGTAGCGCACCCCGCGGAGGATCTCGCCGTCGGTGATGCCGGTGGCGACGAAGAAGACGTTGTCGCCGGAGACCAGGTCGTGGGTGTAGAGCACCCGGTCCAGGTCGTGCCCGGCGTCCAGGGCGCGCTGCTTCTCCGCCTCGTCCTTGGGCCAGAGCTTGCCCTGGATGGTGCCGCCCAGGCACTTGATGGCGCAGGCCGAGATGATGCCCTCGGGCGTACCGCCGACGCCCATCAGCAGGTCGACGCCGGTGCCCTCGCGGACCGCCATGATCGAACCGGCCACGTCGCCGTCCGAGATGAACTTGATCCGGGCGCCCGTCTCGCGGATCTCCTTGACGATGCCCTCGTGCCGCGGCCGGTCCAGGATGACCACCGTGACGTCCTCGGGCGCCGAGCGCTTGGCCTTGGCGACCCGGCGGATGTTCACCGACACCGGGGCGTTGATGTCCACGTAGTCCGCGGCCTCCGGGCCCGTGACCAGCTTGTCCATGTAGAACACGGCGGACGGGTCGAACATCGCGCCGCGGTCGGCGGCGGCCAGCACGGCGATCGCGTTCGGCATGCCCTTGGCGTTCAGGGTGGTGCCGTCGATCGGGTCGACCGCGATGTCCACCTCGGCGCCGGTGCCGTCGCCGATCCGCTCCCCGTTGAACAGCATGGGGGCCTCGTCCTTCTCGCCCTCGCCGATGACGACGATGCCGTTCATCGAGACGGTCGAGACGAGTGTGCGCATGGCGCGCACGGCGGCGCCGTCGGCACCGATCTTGTCGCCGCGGCCGACCCACCGCCCGGCGGCCATGGCGGCGGCCTCGGTGACCCGGACCAGTTCCAGGGCGAGGTTGCGGTCGGGGGCCTCGGGGGAGACCTCCAGAGCGGACGGCAAGTGATGCTCGGTCATCGGAGCGCACCTTTCTGATACGACCAGCAGGCCGCGCCCGAAGTGCCGAGGGGCGTGGCGGGCGTCGGGTGGGCGGCCGAGGAGGGTGTGGTTCGCACTCTATCCGGAGGCCGACAAATTGAGCAGTGGCCCCCACGCATGAGCAGAGGGGGCACCTGCGACGATGGGTGCGTGGCAGGTACGAGAGGCACCAAGACGATTCGGGACATGCTGCTGTCCCTCGCGGTGATCGGCGCAGTCGTGGCGGTCATCTACATCTTCATCCCGCACGACGAGTCCCAGAGCCCCGTCAAGACGGTGACCTACGACGTCGAGCTGGCGACGGCCCAGCGCGCGGCCGCGTACCCGGTCCTCGCGCCCGAGGGCCTGGGCAAGGACTGGAAGGCGACCTCGGTCCGCTTCCAGGGCGACGAGCGGGACCACTGGCACCTGGGCTTCCACGCCCCGGACGGCAAGTACGTCGCGGTCGAGCAGTCCACCGAGAAGGCCCCGGTCTTCGTCGACGATGTCACCCGCGGCGCCGAGGAGACGGCCCGCAGCGAGCGCATCGACGGCTCCACGTGGACGCGCTACGAGGGCGAGACGTACGACGCGCTTGTGCGTACGGAGAAGGGCGCGACGACGGTGGTCACCGGCTCGGCCTCCTTCAAGACCCTCGCGGAGATGGCGGGCGCGCTGAAGTGACGCGGATACGGCAGACATGAAGGGGCCCCGGCGGGAATCGCCGGGGCCCCTTCGTATGCGGCTCAGAGCGAGGTCAGACGGAGGTGATGACCTCGTCGTAGTCGAGGCGCGGGGAGCGCGGGAACCAGGCGTCGTCGCCGGGCTTGCCGATGTTCACGACCATCAGCGGGGTGTGGTCGTCGTCCAGGAACTCCTTCTGCACGCCGGCGAAGTCGAAGCCGGTCATCGGTCCTGCGGCCAGGCCCGCGGCGCGCACGCCGACGATGAAGTAACCGGCCTGCAGCGCGCCGTTCAGGGCGGCGGCCTGCTCGCGCACCGGGCGCTCGGCGAAGAAGGCGTCCTTCACGGCGGGGGCGTGCGGGAACAGCTTCGGCAGGTCGTCGTGGAACTCGTTGTCCACGGAGAGGATCGCGACCAGCGGGGCGGTGGCGGTCTTCGGGCGGTTGCCCTCGGCCATGTGCTTGACCAGGCGCTCACGGGCCTCGGGGGTGCGGACCAGGGTCACGCGCAGCGGCGACTGGTTGAAGGCCGTGGGGCCGTACTTGACCAGGTCGTAGATGGCCTGGACCTGCTCGTCGCTCACCGGCTCGTCGGTGAAGGTGTTGGCGGTGCGGGCCTCGCGGAAGAGGAGGTCCTGGGCGGCGGCGTCGAGGGCGAGGGACATGCGGTCAACCTTCTCGAGAAGACGATCGTGGGAACGCTTGCGGTGATCACCTTACTCCCAGATAGGTTTAAGTTTCAACCAAAATCGGAGCAGCGTGATCGGGTTCACAAACGCGACAGGTCGGGCGGGGGCGGCTCCTGCTAGCGGAGGCGGCTCCTCCGCGCGCGCCAGACCGGGCGGGGCCGCCACCTGCTTACGCGTCCTGCTCGGCCCCTTCATCCCCGTCCTCCCGCTCCGCGAGCGCCGCGTCGAGCCGGGCCCGCGCGCCGTCGAGCCAGCGCCGGCACACCTTCGCCAGCTCCTCGCCCCGCTCCCACAGGGCGAGCGACTCCTCGAGCGACGTGCCGCCCGCCTCCAGGCGCCGCACCACGTCGATCAGTTCGTCCCGCGCCTGCTCGTAGCCGAGCGCGCTCTGGGTCGCGGTCTCGGTACCCGTACTGCTCATGTGCTCCACCCTAGATTTCCGATACGAAGACGATGTTGCGGCAGGACTAAGTCGCGGGGGTCGCGGCAGGACTACCGCTGCCCGCCGGAGTCCGCGTCCGGCGCCTCGGCCACCGCGACCCTGAACTCTCCGCCCGAGACCCGGGCCCGCAGCGCATCGCCCGCCTCCACCTCGCCCGGGTCACGGACCACGTGGCCGTCCTGGCGCTGCAGCACCGCGTACCCCCGCTGGAGGGTGGCCGCCGGGGAGAGGGCCACCACGCGCGCGTGCGTGTGCGTCAGCTCCGAGTCGGCGCGGTCCAGGAGGTGGCCGAGGGTGCGGCGGCCGCGGTCGAGCAGGGCTGTGACCTGCTCCTCCCGCTCGGCGATCATCCGGTGCGGATGCGCCATCGAGGGGCGCGACATCGCGACGTCGAGCCCGCGCTCCTCACGGTCCAGGTGTATGCCCACCGCGCGCCGGGCCCGCTCCTGCAGCAGCCGCACCCGGTCGTACTCCTCGCCCACGTCAGGGACGACCTTCTTCGCCGCGTCCGTCGGCGTCGAGGCGCGCAGGTCCGCGACCAGGTCGAGCAGCGGAGAGTCCGGCTCGTGCCCGATCGCCGACACCACCGGCGTACGACATGAGGCCACGGCGCGCACCAACTGCTCGTCGGAGAAGGGCAGCAGGTCCTCCACGCTGCCGCCGCCGCGCGCGACGACGATCACGTCCACGCCCTGGTGCTCGTCCAGCTCCTTGACCGCCTGCACGACCTGCGGCACGGCGTGCACGCCCTGCACCGGGACGTTGCGCACCTCGAAGCGGACGGCGGGCCAGCGGTGCCGGGCGTTCTCCAGGACGTCCCGCTCGGCCGCCGAGGCACGCCCGCAGACGAGCCCGATCAGCTGCGGCAGGAACGGCAGCGGCTTCTTCCGCTCGGCCGCGAAGAGCCCCTCGCTCGCCAGCGCCTTCTTCAACTGCTCGAGCCGCGCGAGCAGTTCACCCACACCGACCGGCTTGATCTCGGCCGCCCGCAGCGACAACTGCCCCCGCGGCGCGTACCACTCCGGCTTCGCGAGGACCACCACGCGCGCCCCCTCGGACACGACGTCCGCCACCGCGTCGAACACCTGGCGGTAGCACGTCACGCTCACCGAGATGTCGTACGACGGGTCGCGCAGCGTCAGGAACACCACCCCGGCGCCGGGGCGGCGGTTCAGCTGGGTGATCTGCCCCTCGACCCACACCGCGCCGAGCCGGTCGATCCACCCGCCAATAAGCCGCGAGACCTCGCCCACGGGCAGGGGGGCTTCGGGGGAGGTGTTGAGAGCCATGGGGGGAGCGTAGTCGCCCCCACTGACAACGCCGCCCCGGCAAATTCAGCCTCTCCGGCGTTTGAGGAGCGGGGGTCCGGGGGCGGAGCCCCCGCAGCCGACGGCAGTCCTTAGGGAAGGGGCGGGGAGGGGATCAAAATCAGCCGGTCCGGCGCTTGAGGACGAGCCCGCAGGGCTATGCGACGGCGCCCGAGCCGACGGCACAGAACCCGCTACGTAAGAACCCGCTACGTAAGAACCCGCCGCCCGCGCTGAGCGAACAGCACCACAAGCCCCACCAAGAACCACACCGCCCCCACGATCTGCGCTGTGCGCGAGGCCTCCACGATCACCGCGATCGTGATCGCCGCCCCGAGCACCGGAATGAGCCCGTGCCGCCACCAGCTGACCGCACCGCCCTGCCGGCGCACCGCGAACCACGACACCACGGACGCGTGCAGCATGGTGAACGCCACCAGAGCGCCGATGTCGACCACCGACACCAGGTGGTCCATGCCGTCGTCCCGCCGCGCCGCCCACACCGCGGCCACCAGCGTGATCACCGCGGCCACCCCGATGGCCACCCGCGGAACGCCCGAGTCCGTACGGGAGAGCACCTTCGGCAGCCGCCGGTCGCGGGCCATCGCGAAGACGAGGCGACCGGCCGCGGCCTGCCCGGCGAGCGCCGCGAACGCGGCACCGATCGCCTTGCTCACCGCCACCAGATCGTGCAGCCAGGCCCCGACCGACGCGTCCACGGCGTCGTAGAACGCCGATCCCTGCTTGCCCGGTTCCGCCGCGAGCTGCGCCGACGACACCGGTTCGAGCAGTGCCACCAGATACGTCTGCGCCACGAACAGGAAGCCCGCAAGCGCCAGGCAGAACAGCACCGCGCGGGCGACCTTCGCCGAACCCCCGGTGACCTCTTCCGCGAACGTGGCGATCGCGTCGAAGCCCAGGTACGACAGCACGGCGATCGACACCGCCCCGAGGATCGCGCTCACCGCGAACGTGCCGTCACCGGTCAGCGGCGTCAGCCACCCGCGCTGCGCCCCGTCCTGTACGAGCACGACGAGTGCCGCCACGACGAAGACGAGCAGCACCACGATCTCCATCGCCAGGACGGCGAAACCGACCCGCGCGGCGGCCCGTACACCCCACAGGTTGAGCGCCGTGGTGACCACCACCGCGAGCGCCGTCCACACCCACTGCGAGACCGACGGGACCAGTTCGTGCATCGCGATCCCGGAGAACAGGTAGGCCACCGCCGGGATCAGCAGGTAGTCCAGCATCGCCATCCAGCCCGCGATGAAACCGGGCCCCTGACCCAGCGCCACGCGCGCGTAGGCGAAGACCGAACCCGCCTGGGGGACGACCCGAACCATCTGGGCGTAGCTGTACGCGGTGAACGCCATCGCGACCGTGGCGACGAGATAGACGAGCGCGACCGCGCCGTGCGACTTGGCGTCCAGGGTGCCGAAGACGCCGACCGGCGCCATGGGGGCGATGAACAGCAGCCCGTAGACCACCAGATCCTTGAAGCCGAGGCTGCGCCGCAGGCCCACATGGGTGTCGCCCGTGACGGGCTCGCCGCCCCCGGTTGCGGTGCTGCCGCCGTCACCCGACATCGTGCGCCTCCCTGGCCCCGCCCGCCCGGTGCGGACCGCCCGCTCCAGTCTCCCCAAGGTGTGGATCTTTGACGCGCTGGGGACGCCCTTACGATGGGGGGCATGACTGCACAGACCCAAGCCCGCCGCGTCCTGCTGGCCGCCCCCCGCGGCTACTGCGCGGGCGTGGACCGCGCCGTGATCGCCGTCGAGAAGGCCCTGGAGCAGTACGGGGCTCCCGTCTATGTCCGGCACGAAATCGTGCACAACAAATATGTGGTGCAGACCCTGGAGAAGAAGGGCGCGGTCTTCGTCGACCAGGCGACCGAGGTCCCGCCGGGCAACATCGTGATGTTCTCCGCCCACGGCGTCGCCCCGTCCGTGCACGACGAGGCCCGCGAGGGCAGGCTCGCCACCATCGACGCCACCTGCCCCCTGGTCACCAAGGTCCACAAGGAAGCCGTCCGCTTCGCGAACGAGGACTACGACATCCTCCTCATCGGCCACGAGGGCCACGAGGAGGTCATCGGCACCTCGGGCGAGGCCCCGGACCACATCACGCTGGTCGACGGCCCCGAGGACGTCGCCAACGTCGAGGTGCGCGACGACTCCCGGGTCGTCTGGCTCTCCCAGACCACGCTCTCCGTCGACGAGACGATGGAGACGGTGGACGCCCTCAAGGAGAAGTTCCCGAACCTGATCTCCCCGCCCTCGGACGACATCTGCTACGCCACGCAGAACCGCCAGATCGCCATCAAGGAGCTGGCCCAGCAGTCCGACCTGGTCATCGTGGTCGGCTCCAAGAACTCCTCCAACTCCCAGCGCATGGTCGACGTCGCCAAGCAGGCCGGCTGCCCCGCCGCGTACCTGGTCGACTTCGCCAGCGAGATCGACGAGACCTGGCTGGAGGGCGTCGGCACGGTTGGCGTCTCCTCGGGCGCCTCGGTCCCGGACGTCCTGGTCGAGGAGGTCCTGGCCTGGCTGTCGGAGAAGGGGTACGGCGACGTCGAGATCGTGAAGACCGCCGACGAGTCCCTCACGTTCTCCCTGCCGAAGGAGCTCCGCCGCGACCTGCGCGCCGAGGCCGCCACCCTGATCGAGGAGCGCACGGGGCGTACGACGGAGTCCTGACCTGCGGGGGCCGCGGCCGCGGCCCCCGCGGCGGTCGCCCGGCGCCGCCGTTCCCGCCGTTCCCGCCGTTCACATCGTTCCCGTCGTGACTGTCAGTGCCGCGTCGTAACGTGGTGTCCATGCAGATCTTCGGCGTGGACATCGGCGGATCCGGTATCAAGGGCGCCCCGGTCGACCTGGACCGGGGCGAGCTCAGCGAGCCCCGGCACAAGGTCCTGACCCCGCACCCGTCGACGCCGGACGCGGTGGCGGACGGCGTCAAGCAGGTCATCGGCCACTTCGGCTGGTCGGGCCCGATCGGGGTCACGTTCCCCGGCGTCGTCACCGGCGGCAGCACGATCCGCACGGCGGCCAACGTGGACAAGTCCTGGATCGACGTCGACGCCCGCGCCCTGCTCGGCGAGCGCACGGGCTGCGGCCCGGTCACGGTGCTCAACGACGCGGACGCCGCCGGGGTCGCCGAGACGCACTTCGGCGCCGGCCGCGGCCGCAAGGGCACGGTCCTGATGCTCACCCTCGGCACGGGCATCGGCAGCGCCCTCTTCATCGACGGCGTCCTCGTCCCCAACACCGAGCTGGGCCACCTGGAGCTGCACGGTCACGACGCGGAGAAGCGGGCCTCCACCAAGGCCCGAGACGACGAACAGCTGAGCTGGGAGCACTGGGCCCGCCGACTCCAGAAGTACCTCGCGCATGTGGAGATGCTGTTCTCGCCGGAGCTGATCATCATCGGCGGCGGAGTCAGCCGTAAGGCGCAGAAGTTCCTGCCCCTGATCGAGGGCATCAAGGCGGAGATCGTCCCCGCGGAGCTGCAGAACAGCGCGGGCATCGTGGGCGCGGCGATGGCGGCGGGGGAGAGAGCCGCGTAACGAGGGTCGGCCGGGTCCGGATCTCAGGAATGCTGGGCGGGCATCCGGCGCTGTGGTGGCCGGCCCGAACTCGCAGCCGCCTGCGCGCGCAGCGCCCGCTTCCGCCCCATGAGCCGGATCTTGCGTACGGAAGCGATCACTCCGGCGATCAGTGTGCCGCCGTACAACCACCCGGCGTGCACGGCGAGCGAGGTGAACAGGCCCATCACCTGGCCGCCGAAGCCGTCCGTGCCGCCCGAGATCGGCAGCGTCCCGACGGCGAACGCGATCGGTACCGCGACCGGCGCGGTCACCAGGTCCGCCGGCCGCACCCACACCGCGGTCAGCGCGCTGACGGGCAGGAACAGCAGCCCGTACGCGAGACCGGAGCCGCCGAAAAGGAGGCGGTCGAGGAAGCCGGTCAGCAGCATCACCACGGTGCAGAACAGTCCGCTGCCGAGCCCGGTCAGGCGCGGGTTGGGCAGGGCGCGCACCGCGGCCACGAACCTCCGCACGGCCCGCACCACGGCGCGCACCCCGCGGACGACCGGCGATCCGCCGCCGGGAAGACGCGGCCGGGCGGCGGCCCGGTACACGGTGCCGTCTCCGTTTCCGCTGCCGGGGCTCCGCCCGGCCACGGGCCGGCGGCGGACGGGCGGCCCGCCGGCCTGCGGCGGGAGGGGTGCGGTTCGTCGCGCTCTGTCCCCGGGCGGTCGCGTCCTGTGTTGCTCCACCGCTCCAACCTAGGTCGGCTGCGCCCGGAAAACCGCCCTTGGACACGCCTTTTGGCGCACCTTGGCCCGGCGTTCGACGCGTACCGGCCACGGGCTCGCGGGCGGGCGGCGGCCGGACTCGTGGCGCGCCGTAGACTGGTGGATCGGCCCGGCAGCCATACGGGTCCTCCACCAGACCTCACGTACGGGAAGTCGCAACGTGTCGCTCACGATCGGAATCGTCGGCCTGCCCAATGTCGGCAAGTCGACCCTGTTCAACGCCCTGACCAAGAACGACGTGCTGGCGGCCAACTACCCGTTCGCCACCATCGAGCCCAACGTCGGCGTCGTGGGCGTCCCCGACCCCCGCCTCGACAAGCTGGCGGAGATCTTCGCCTCCCAGAAGATCCTCCCGGCGACGGTCGACTTCGTCGACATCGCGGGCATCGTGCGCGGCGCGAGCGAGGGCGAGGGCCTCGGCAACAAGTTCCTCGCGAACATCCGCGAGTCGGACGCCATCTGCCAGGTCATCCGCGCGTTCCACGACGAGAACGTCGTCCACGTCGACGGCAAGGTCTCGCCGAAGAGCGACATCGAGACGATCAACACCGAGCTGATCCTCGCCGACCTCCAGACCATCGAGAAGGTCCTGCCGCGCCTCCAGAAGGAGTCGCGCATCAAGAAGGACATCGCCCCGAAGGTCAAGGCGGTCGAGGAGGCCAAGGAAATCCTCGAATCCGGCCAGACGCTGTTCTCGGCCGGCATCGTCAACGGCGGCGACAACGAGGAGCTCCTGCACGACCTGCACCTCCTCACCACGAAGCCCTTCCTGTACGTCTTCAACGTCGACGAGGACGAGCTGACCGACGAGGCGTTCAAGGAGGAGCAGCGCGCCCTGGTCGCCCCGGCCGAGGCGATCTTCCTCAACGCCAAGCTGGAGGCGGACCTCGCGGAGCTCGACGAGGAGGACGCCCTCGAACTCCTCCAGTCCGTCGGCGCCGAGGAGCCGGGCCTGGCGACCCTCGCCCGCGTCGGCTTCGACACTCTCGGCCTCCAGACCTACCTGACGGCCGGCCCCAAGGAATCCCGCGCCTGGACCATCAAGAAGGGCGCCACGGCCCCCGAGGCGGCCGGCGTCATCCACACGGACTTCCAGAAGGGCTTCATCAAGGCCGAGGTCATCTCCTTCGCCGACCTGGTGGACATGGGCTCGGTCGCCGAGGCCCGCGCGAAGGGGAAGGCGCGGATGGAGGGTAAGGAGTATGTGATGCAGGACGGGGATGTGGTGGAGTTCCGCTTCAACGTGTAGCGGCTGACGTATCGCCACGTCGCCAATCTGGCAAACATGCACGCTTGGGGCGCAGTCGCAGCCCAGGTCCTGTGGAGCGAGCCCAGGCTGGTCTGCGTCGCCGGCGGCTTCACCCGCTACGACGTCGTCAGCTTCTGATGAGGGGCCAGGAGAGTTCGTACGGCGGTGCGGATCGACTCGCCTGGGGATTCGGGGACGCCCGTGGTCAAGGCGGTGAACAGGATGCCCAGGACGCTCACCTCCAGGAGCATGGCATCGTCCTCGCCGATATCGATCCCGGCGGCGCGGCATTGCCGGACGATGAGATCGATGCGGCTGCGCAGAGCGTCGGTCAGTATGGCCCGCAGGCGGGGCGCGCGAGTGCTCTCCAAGTGCAGTTCGAACAGGGCCAATGGGTCATGTCGGCCGTCGGTCAGCAGCGTGGTCAGGACGGCGACAAGCGCTTCCTCCAGGTCGGCGGGCGAGATCGGGCGGACGGTATAGGAGTCCACTCGTGCGTTGAGCCGGTGAGTGATCCGCTCGATGACCCCGTTGAGCAGCGCGTCGCGGGTGCGGAAGTAGCGCGAGGCGGTCCCGGCCGGGACGGCGGCGGCGGTGTCGACGGCTCGGTGGGTCAGTCCGCGTGACCCGTGCTCGGCCAGCACGGCGATGGCCGCGTCTTCCAGACGGGCGCGGCGCTGTGGGTTAGGTGCTGGCACGGGGGCCTTCCGGTTCGGTGTGGTTGGCTGGGCCGCACCATTTCACCAGAGCCGCCTCGATGCCGTCGTAGTCACCGGCCCAGGCCACGTAGCCGTCCGGGCGGATCAGTGTCGCCTGCAGCCCGGTGCTGCGGAGCGGCCTGGCTGGTCGTACGCGATTCCGCCAAGGGGCGGGCACGGCCTCATCCGAGAGCAGGACGAAGGCCCCCGCACGCAGCACCTCGTACAGGCGGCCCGCATCCGTCGGACCGTCAGCGGCGCGGTGCCCGGCCAGCGGGTGGGCTTCCGGCTCGCCGGGTGGGTAGGCGAACTCCAGGCCGGACAGCCTTCCGAGGATGCGCCGGCGGCCGGCACCGGTGTGCAGCAGAGTCGCCATGATGCGCCGGTTGATCGCCAGGCGCAGTCTTGATCCGCCCAGCACCAGGCCGGTGAGGTGGTCGGTCAGGGCCAGGACGGCGGAGCCGACGGGGTGCCGCTCAGCGTGGTAGGTGTCGAGCAGCCAGGGCGGGGCCCAGCCGTGCAGGTCGGCGGCGAGCTTCCAGCCCAGGTTGACGGCGTCCTGGATGCCGGTGTTCATGCCCTGGCCGCCGATGGGCGAGTTCACGTGGGCGGCGTCCCCGATCAGGAAGACCCGCCCTGACCGGTAGCTGCGGGCCTGCCGGCGCTCGGCGGTGAAGCGGGAGAACCAGCGCGGCTCGCTCATGTCGTAGTCGGTGCCGGCGATGTGCCGGAAGGCATTGCGGAGTTGGGCGAAGTCCGTGTTGTTTGGCTCCTTGAGCAGCCATGCGCCGACCCGGAACCAGCCGTCGCCGAACGGGAGGGTCACAACCACGCCCTGTGTGCCGACCTGCGTGATGGGTGGCGGTTCGGAGGTGGGGATGCGCACGTCGGCCAGCAGCATGGGCAGGCTGTAGGTCGCGCCGGCGAAGCCCACGTTCACCAGGTCGCGGATGGCGCTGTGGGCGCCGTCGGCGCCGATGACGTACTTGGCGGCCAGCTCGGTTCCGTCCTCAAGTGTCAGCCGCACGGACTCGGTGTCCTGTGCCAGACCGATGACGTTGGCGTTGCGGCGGATCTCCACGCCGAGTTCGGCAGCACGCTGCTGCAGGATCTTCTCGGTGCCGTTCTGGGGCACGATCAGCAGCATCGGGTACCGCGTGTCGAGTCGGCCGAAGTCCACGCGTGAGGCGTAGGCGGGGTAAACCGTCCGGAGCGGGTTGCCCCGCGCCACCAATTCGTCGCCCATGCCACGGGCGTCGAGCAGTTCCAGGGCCCGGGCGTGCAGACCGAAGGCCCGGGTGACGTTGGACTCGCTGCCGCGCTTGTCCACGATCGTGCAGGACACGCCGGTCAGGGCCAGCTCGCAGGCGGCCATCAGGCCGGCGGGGCCGGCTCCCACGATGACGACGTCGATCACGACAACAACCTCCATTCGCTACGTCTGTATCGCTACATTCATAGCGTGTGGCTGCACTGCATATCAAGACCCCCCACGGGATGACTCGTGACCGTGAGTGACAACTGGCGAACGCGATCTACTAATGTCAATGTTAGTGACATCGCCGTTAGTATCATGCGTGGAGGTCGACAGACGTGGTGGATTTTGTAGGCCGTCGGCAGGAGCTGGCGACGTTGGAGCGAGAGCTGCAGAAAGTGGCGGCAGGGGTTGGCGGGGAGCGACCCGGTCGGTGCGTGATGTTGCGTGGGCGGCGCCGGGTGGGCAAATCGCGACTGGTCGACCGGTTTGCGGAGCGCTCCGGAGCCCCGTTCCTGTTCTACGCGGCGACCGGCGCGTCCCCCAGGGATGATCTGGCACGGCTGGCCCGGGACGCCCAAGCATCGACGCTTCCGTTGGCGGGGCTGGTGGCCGCCGCGCGGCCGGAGAGCTGGGATGCCGCGTTCGACGTGCTGGCCGCGGCGCTGCCCGCCGACCGGCCGAGCGTGCTGGTCATCGACGAAGTGCCGTACCTGATGGATACCGTTGGCGCCTTTGAGGGGATGCTGCAGCGGGCCTGGGATCGGGTTCTGGAAACCAAGCCAGTGCTGCTGGTCCTCATCGGCTCCGATCTGTCGATGATGGAGGCGCTGAACAGCTACGGACGTCCCTTCCATCAGCGCGGCCGGGAGATGGTGCTCGGACCGCTCAACCCCGCAGAGGTGGGGCAGATGCTTGGGCTGGATCCGGCGGAAGCCTTCGACGCCGCGCTGGTCACCGGCGGGCTGCCGCTGATCTGCGCGGAATGGCCGCGCGGCGCAGGGCTGTGGGACTTCCTCGGCGAGGCGCTGAGTGATCCGGTCTCGGCCCTGCTGGTGTCGGCCGAGCGCTCGCTGGCTGCCGAGTTTCCCCCGCAGGCTCAGGCGCGTACGGTGCTGGCGGCCATCGGCAGTGGCGAGCGGACCTTCACCAACATCGCCCGTGCAGCCGGCGGAATCGGGGCCACGCCGCTGCAGCGAGCGCTGGAGCTGCTTACGGACAAGCGGATCGTCGCTGCGGAACTGCCCGTATCGCTGCGTCCGTCGAAGGATCGCCGCTACCGGGTGGCAGATCCCTACCTGAGGTTTTGGCTGCATCTGCTCGGCCCGTCCATGGAGGAGATCGAGCGGGGGCGGGGCGATCTGACCTTGGCGCGCATCCGGGAGAACTGGACCAGCTGGCGCGGCCGGGCCGTCGAGCCACTTGTCCGTGAGGCCGTGGCGCGGATACTGCCCGACGACCGGCTGCCCGCCGCCCCCGCAGTGGGCGGCTACTGGACCCGTACCAACGACGTTGAGATTGACATCGTCGGGGCGGACCGCTCCCCCATTGCCAAGGAGCTGTTCTTCCTCGGCTCCATCAAGTGGCTGGAGCGGTCACCCTTCGACCGGCATGACCTGGCAGCTCTCCATCGACATCGGGCCGCCCTCACCGGCGAACCCGTTCCAGTCGTGGCGGTTTCGCGCAGTGGAGTCGACTGTCCGGGGCTTGACGCCACCTACGGCCCCGGCGATTTGCTGACCGCCTGGCCACTGTGAGTGGCGGATGGCAGGCGGGGCGCGGGAGTCGGTGAGACCTCGGGCCCTTGCCGGCGCTGTTCGGCACGACCACCCCGCCCGGCCGGCGGGACACGCAGGGGCCCGGCCTTTCGAGGCTGGGCCCCTTGGTGCTTCTGCCCCCGCACCCGGCGGGAGCCCGTCACGTCTCCGGCAGCATCGAGCGTCCGCCCGTCTCCGGCATGCGGGCGATGACGATCAGGGACGTGATCGAGACGGCCACGACGTACCAGGCCGGGGCGATGGTGCTGCCGGTCTGTTCGATCAGGAAGATCGAGAGCAGCGGGGCGGTGCCGCCGAAGAGGGTGAACGCCAGGTTGTAGCTGACGGACGCGCCTGAATAGCGGGTGTGGGCGGGGAACAGCTCGACGAACGCGGCGCCGGCCGGGCCGAAGAACATGCCGAGGCTGAAGGCGAGAAGCCCTTGGCTGATGATCGCGCTCGTCAGGTTCGCCTGCCCGGCAAGGAGATAGGCGGGCACGGCGACCAGCGCGTTCAGCGCGGCGGCGAGCAGCAGTCCGCGTCTGCGGCCGATGCGGTCCGACAGGGCGGCCGCTAGGGGCACCGTGAGGAAGGTCAGGGTGAGGGCGACGCCGTTGGACAGCAGGGCCGCGGACTCGCCCATGCCGATCGTGACCGTCAGGTACGTGAAGAAGTAGCCGGTCAGCGAGTAGTAGCCGAGGCTGGCGACGGCCGCGACGGCGAAGCAGACGACCATCTCCTTGCGGTGCTCGCGCCACACGGTGCGGATCGGCGCGGGGGACACCCGCTTGGCCTCCTTGACCGCGGCGAACGCCGGGGACTCGTCGACGCGCGTCCTGATGTAGAGGCCTACGACGGCGAGCGGAGCGCCGAGCAGGAACGGCACGCGCCAGCCCCATGATTCGTACGCACCGCTGCTCATCGCCCCGGTGAGGAAGTACACGAGGAGCGCGGCCAGGACCGGCGGCAGGTTGGACCACGTGTAGACCATGCCGACCGCGAAGCCGCGGCGCTTCGGCGGTGCGTGCTCGGCGACGAAGGAGTTGGAGCCGATGGTCTCGCCCGCGGCCGAGAAGCCCTGGGCCAGGCGCAGGACGACGAGCAGCACCGGCGCCAGGACGCCGATGTGGGCGTATGTCGGGAGCAGGCCGATGCCCGTCGTGGCGCAGCCCATCATGAGGATCACGCCGGCCAGGACCTTCTTGCGGCCGATCCGGTCGCCGAGGCTGCCGAGGAAGAACGCGCCGATGGGGCGCATCACGAACCCGACCGCGTACACGGCGAAGGTGGAGAGAAGGGCGACGAACGTGTGGGCGTCGGGGAAGAAGAGGGTGGCGATCACCGGGGCGGCGTACGCGTAGACGGCGAAGTCGTACCACTCGACGAAGTGGCCGATCGCGGAGGCCGTCATCACCTTTCTGACGGTCTTCGGGTCGTGGCCAGGCCCGGTGCCGGTGCCTGTGCCTGTGCCATCAGGGGTGGAGCGGGCGGTGGTCATGCGGAGCTCCCGTCGCGTGGCTCGGGCAGGGTGTCCCGCGGAGCGGAACGGGGCTTGTTCTCCTGCGAGTTGCGGACGCCGAACACGAAGTAGACGAGCAGTCCGAGGGCCATCCAGCCGGCGAAGCGGAGCCAGGTGACCGGGTCCAGGTTGGCGATGAGCCAGATGGAGAAGACGACCCCGACGGCGGGCACCAGCGGCACCAGCGGCGTGCGGAAGGAGCGCGGCAGGTCGGGTCGTGTCCGGCGCAGCACCACGACGGCGATGGCCACGACGGAGAACGCCGCCAGGATGCCGATGTTGGTCAGGTCGGCGGCCTCCCGGATGGGCAGGAACCCGGCGATGAACGCGGAGCCGATGCCCACCGGCCAGATCACCCGCGTCGGCACGTGCCGCTTCGGGTGGTTCCTGGCGAAGTAGCGCGGCAGCAGCCCGTCGCGGCTCATCGAGTACCAGACCCGGGAGACGGCCAGCATGTTGGCGAACGCGGAGGTGGTGATGCCGATGATCGCGCCGACCGCCACGACGATGCCGAGACCGCCGAGGCCGACCGCGCCGAGCGCGCTGGAGAACGGGCTCTGCGTGTCGATGTCGCGGTAGTCCTGCATGCCCAACAGCACGACGCAGACCAGCAGATAGACGACCGCGGCGATGGCGAGCGAGATCAGGATCGCCTTCGGCAGCACCTTCTTCGCCTCGGCGCTCTCCTCCGCGGCCGCGCTCATCGCGTCGTACCCGTACACGGCGAAGAACGCGGTCGCCGCGCCGGTGAACGCGCCGCCGATGCCGAAGGGCAGGAACGGCGAGTAGTTGCCCGCCGAGATGTGGAAGGCGCCCGCGATCACGACCAGGGCGACGATGCCGAGCTTGACGACCACCAGGACGGTCTCGAACCGGGCCGACTCCTTGGTGCCGCGCGACAGTACGAACGCGAGCAGCAGGCAGAGCACCGCGGCGAACAGGTCGACCTGGTGACCGGGGCCGGTGCCGGGCGCGCCCAGCATCCAGGACGGCAGGTCGAGACCGATCCGCTCCAGGATGTACGAGAAGTAGCCGGACACCGCGATGGCCACCACCGCGACGATGGCGGTGTACTCCAGGAGCAGGTCCCAGCCGATCAGCCAGCCGACGACCTCGCCGAGCGAGGCGTACGCGTACGTATAGGCGGAGCCCGCCTTGGGGATGGTGCCGGCGAACTCGGCGTAGCACAGGGCGGCGGCGGTGCTGGCGACGATCGCGACGAGGAAGGAGATCATCACGCCCGGCCCGGCGTCCTCGTGGGCCACGACACCGGCGAGCGAGAAGACTCCCGCGCCGACGAGGCCGCCGAGGCTGAGCGCGACGAGTTGCCAGAGGCCCATGGTCCGGCGGAGGCCGCCGGGGGTCTCCTCCTCGGAGGAGTCGACGGGCTTCAGGCGGAAGATGCCTTGCCGGGTGAGGAGGCCCTGGCCGGGCGGGGTTCTCCGGTCACGGGGTATGGGCGGGGTTGTGCGGGACATGGGGGTCCCTCCGTGAGACGTACGGATTTTCGTGTGCGGGCCCCTACGGGGCTCGTGGGGGGACTCTTCGTGCGTTGCCGGGTGCGGCTGCGTGGGGGCTGGTCGCGCAGTTCCCCGCGCCCCTGAAAAGCAGTTCGCCGCGCCCCGAAAAACGGGGCGCCCCCTACAGCACGAAGCCGTGCGGGAACGGGTCGGTCGGGTCGAGGAGGTAGTTCGCGGTGGCGGTGATCCAGGCGCGGCCGGAGAACTCCGGTACCACCGCGCGGAGTTGACCGACCTCGGTGGCCTCCAGGAGGCGGCCCGTGAACCGGGTGCCGATGAACGACTCGTTCACGAACTCGGTGTGCAGCGGCAGTTCACCGCGCGCGTGCAGCTGCGCCATCCGGGCCGAGGTGCCGGTGCCGCAGGGGGAGCGGTCGAACCAGCCGGGGCTGATCGCCATCGCGTTGCGGGAGTGCCGTGCCGTGGAGTCCGGGGCGAGGAACTGGACGTGCTTGCAGCCGCCGATGAGCGGGTCGACCGGGTGCACGGGACGGTTCCGTTCGTTGATCGTCCCCATGATGGCCAGTCCGGCGGCGAGGATCTCGTCCTTGCGCGCCCGGTCGAACGGCAGCCCCAGCTGGTCGAGTTGGGCGATGGCGTAGAAGTTCCCGCCGTACGCCATGTCGTAGCGGACCTCGCCGATTCCGGGGACCTTGACCGAGGCGTCCAGTTCGAGCGCGAAGGAGTCGACATTGCGCAGGGTGACCTTCTCGGCACGGCCGTCGGTGACCGTCACCCGTGCCTCGACCAGGCCGGCGGGGGTGTCCAGGCGGACCAAGGTCTCCGGCTCGGTGACCTCGACCATCCCGGTCTCCACCAGGACGGTGGCCACGCCGATCGTGCCGTGGCCGCACATCGGCAGGAAGCCGCTGACCTCGATGTAGAGCACGCCCCAGTCCGCGTCCGGGCGGGTCGGCGGCTGCAGGATCGCCCCGCTCATCGCGGAGTGCCCGCGCGGCTCGTCGACCAGGAACCGGCGCAGACCGTCCAGGTGCTGCACGGCGTACCGGCGGCGCTCGGCCATCGTGTCGCCCGGGATGGGGCCCACCCCGCCGGTGACGACGCGGGTGGGCATGCCCTCGGTGTGCGAGTCGACGGCGCTCAGCGTACGGACGGACCGCATCAGGCAGGCCGCTGCTCGAGCGAGGCGATCGCGCGGGCCATGTCGGCCCGCACCTGCTCGCGATGCTGGGGCGTCAGCGGCCCGCGCGGCGGACGGCAGGGGCCGCCGAACCGGCCGACCTCCTCCATGCCGAGCTTGATGGCCTGCACGAACTCCGTACGGGAGTCCCAGCGGAACGCGGCGACCAGCGGCTCGTACAGCGAACGGGCCTCCTCCAGCTTGCCGCTCACGGCCAGTTCGTACAGGCGCGCCGACTCGGCGGGGAAGACGTTCGGGAAGCCGGCGAACCAGCCGGTGGCGCCCATCAGGAGGCTCTCCAGGACGACGTCGTCGGCGCCGCTGATCACCTCGATGCCGGGCGCCTGCTCCTTGATCTCCAGTACGCGGCGTACGTCGCCGGAGAACTCCTTGACGGCGACGACGTTGTCGATCCGGGCGATCTCCCCGAGGAGGTGCGGGGTCAGGTCGACCTTGGTGTCGATCGGGTTGTTGTAGACCATGACCGGCAGGCCGACGGAGGCCACGGCCTCGAAGTGCGCGAGGACCTCGCCGCGGTTGGCGCGGTACAGGGTCGGCGGCAGGCAGAGCAGCCCGTCGGCGCCGTCCTCGGCCGCGAGTTCGGCCCAGTGCCTGGCCTGGTGCGCGCCGGCGCCGTGCACGCCGACGACCACGGTGCCCGAGTCGCCGACCGCCTCGATCGCCGTCCGGGCGACCTTGCGGCGCTCGTCGTCGGTCAGCGACGAGTACTCGCCGAGCGAGCCGTTCGGGCCGACGCCGCGGCAGCCGTTCTCGACCAGCCAGCGGCAGTGCTCGGCGTACTTGTCGTGGTCGACGGCCAGTCCGGCGGGGGCGGCGGCGTCCTCGTAGTACGGCAGGGCGGTCGCCACGATCACGCCGCCGAGGGAGAGGGACTGCTGGGGGGACTCGCTCATGAACTGTGCTCCTTGGTAAGGGAGTTGACGGTACGGAGAAAGCCGGAGGGGGCGGGTCAGGGGTGGTACGGGTGGTACGGGGGATCCGGCGCGGACGCCAGTTCGCCGAGCCGGATGGGCTGGGCGATCGGGCGCCGGTGGGGTGCGGGTGCGGGCAGGCCCTCGACCGGCCGGTCGGCGGGCTCGCCCGACAGGCGGGCGTTCAGCTCCGCGACCGTGGGGCCGCAGATCCGGGCCTGGCAGGGCCCGAGCCCGGCCCGTGTCTCCAGCTTGGCGACGCGGGTGCCCGAGCTCGCCCGGTCGGCGGCGACCCGGCGGACCGAGGCGTAGTCGGTCTCCTCGCAGCGGCACACCACGGTCTCGGGGCGCAGCCAGCCGGGCCAGGCCGCACCGATCGGATGCGCGCGGGCCAGGCGTTCGGCGAACGCGCGCCCCTGGTCGCGGCTGCGGCGCAGCGCACGCAGCGCCCGCGCGTCCGGGGCTCCCTCGGCGGCCAGCCAGCCGGCGAGCGCGCCCTCCGCACGGGCGGCCGGGGCGCCCGCGACGCCGGTGATCTCACCGGCCGCGTACACGCCGGGACAGCTGGTGGCCTGGTCGCCGTCGACGTCCACGAACTCCCCGCCCGGCGTGCGGCGCAGCGCGCACCCGGCGGCCAGCGGCAGTTCCAGCTGCGGGCTGAAGCCGTGCGTGACGCACACCGCGTCGACCGCGACCGCGCGCTCGCTGCCCGGCACCACCGACCAGTCCGGGCGCAGCCGTGCGGTGACGACCTCCTCGACCCGCCCGTCGCCGCGCGCCTCGACCACGGTGCGGCCGGTGCGGTACGGGACGCGGCGGCGCAGCAACAAGGCGCTGTACGCGGCGAGTTCACCGGTCTTGGCGGCCTGGGCCGCGAGCTCCCAGGGCCGCCGCGCCCAGCCACGGGCGAGCGTGCCCGGGGTGTTGGCCTCAAGGACCCCGACGACCTCGGACCCGGCCTCCAGGAGTGAGGCGGCGACCGGGAGCAGGAACGGTCCGGTGCCCGCCACCAGCACACGGTCGCCGACCACGACCCGCTCACCCTTGGCGAGGGCCTGGGCCGCACCCGCGGTGAAGACACCGGGCAACTCCCAGCCGGGGAACGGCAGGACACGGTCGTGGGCGCCGACGGCAAGCACCAGGGCGTCGGGATCGAGTGCCGTACGAGGACGGCCGCCGCCGTCGGCCGGACCGCGCAGCACATGGACGCGCGGCGGGCCCGGCCGCGCGGGGTCCGGGCGCTCCAGGGACCACACCGGGCTCTCGGGCCACCAGGCGCACCGCGGGTGTGCGAGCACCCGGCGGCGCCGCCGGTCGAAGGCGGTCCAGCCGTGCTGCAGCACCTCCGGGCGGGCGGCGTCGTACGCCTCGGGCAGCATCCGGTGGTACTGGCCGCCCGGCCGGTCCGCCGCGTCGAGCAGGGTGACCCGGGCGCCTGCGGCCAGCGCGGCCTCGGCGGCGGCGAGGCCCGCAGGCCCCGCGCCGACCACCACGACATGACGGGACGTCATCGCTCCTCCGTTCCGGGTGCGTCGGGTGCGTCGGGTGGGGCGGATGCGTCGGGCTCGTCGGGTGAGGCGGGGAACTCCTGTGGCGCCGGGGCCGGTTCACCGGCCGAGGGTTCACCGGTCGAGGGTTCGCGGGGCTGAGGTTCGCGGGTCTGGGTGGTCACCATGTCGCCGTCCCGGGCCCGGCGGCGGCAGGCCCGTACGTCGCGCTCCTCGCCCACCGTCACGAGGCAGTCGAAGCAGACGCCGATCCCGCAGAACACCCCGCGGGGAGCGCCGGAGCGTCCCCGGCGCCAGGCCAGGCGGTCGGCGGCGAGCAGGACGCCCGCGATGGTCTGTCCCGCGATGCCGTCGACAGCTTCGCCGTCGACCGTGATCCGCAGCGGGCGGTCCTGCCGGCCGACGGCGTCGGACTCGGCGCGGACACGTCTGGGGCTCATGCCGTCTCCTCACTCACCGTTGCACCAGGGCGGCCGGACGGTCCACCCGGAACGGGCTCGCGTCCATGACCGGCTCCTCGCCGAGCAGCAGGTTCCGCACCAGCAGTCCGGTGCCCACCGACAGGCCGATCCCGGCGCCCTCGTGACCGCCCGCGTGCCAGAGGCCGTCGAGGCGCGGATCGGCGCCGATGACCGGCAGATGGTCGGGTACGTAGGGCCGGAAGCCGCCGTACGCACGCATCACCGGCACGTGCGCCAGCGTCGGGAAGAGCCGGAGCGCCTTCGCGGCGACGGCGGACAGGACGTCGGGGCGCAGCCGGTCGTCGAAGCCGACGCGGCGGCGCGAGGAGCCGATCAGGACGCTGCCGCCGTGCGTGGACTCCACGACAGCCGACGTCTGCAGATCCTCGGCGCTGCTGCCGACCGCGCCGACGTAGTCCGCGTCGTACACCTTGTGGAACACCGTCGGCGGCAGCGGGGTCGTGACCAGGACGTCGCCGCGCCGGGGCCGGACGTCCACCGGGGCGCCGAGGCGGGCGGAGAGTTCACCGGCCCAGGGCCCGGCGGCGTCGATGAAGCAGTCGGCCTCCAACAGGCCGGTGGAGGTGCGGACTTGGGTGATCCGGCCGCCGCGCGTGACCGCGCCGAGCACCTCGCAGCCGGTCCGCAGGCGCGCGCCCGCGGCGAGCGCGTCGCCGAGCAGCGCGGCGGCCGCCCCGGCGGGCTGCACCTGGGCGTCCTCGGGGTAGTGCAGGGCGGCGGTGTGCTCGCGGGTGACGTACGGCTCGGCCTTCGCCAGCTCGTCGGGGGCGAGCACCTCGGCGCGTACGCCCGCCGCGCGCTGGCCGTCGGCGAAGCGGGTCAGGCCCTCGGCGCCCGCGTCGGTGGTCGCCACCACGATGCCGCCCTTGGGGTCCCACTCGACGGCGGCGGCCGCGTGCGCCGACCGTTCGGCGATGCCGGCGAGCACCTCGGGCCACAACTCCCGGGAGATCCGGGCGAGTTCGAGCTCCGGGCCCGGGCCCTTGTCGGAGACGAGCACATTGCCCTCGCCGTGGGCGGTGGTCGCGGAGGCGGCCGCGCCGCGGTCGACGACGGTGACGTCGAGCCCGGCCAGGGCCAGCTCGCGAGCACAGGCGGCGCCGACGATCCCGGCGCCGAGCACCGCCACCCGCGTTCCGTACATCGAACCCTCCTCGTTCGTTAAACCGAACGATGGGAACGTACGACGGGGCTCAGGGTGTGTCAACGGGCACGTCGGGCCGAACTTCCCCCGCGGGGCGGGCCGTTCGCGGCCCGCGGTGCTCAGTCCGCCGTCGGGGACGGGTCGGCGGGGGCCGCTTCGGAGAGGTGGAGGCGCTGGTCGGCCCGGTACTGGAGCAGCAGCACCGAGCGGACCGTCTCGTCGTTCGCCGTGTAGCTGTGCGGGAGCGAGCCGTCGAAGCCGACGTAGTCGCCCGGTCCGAGCTCGACCTCCTGCCCCTCCACCTGTACGTGCAGCCGGCCGGCCTGCACGATGGTGTGCTCGGTGCCCACGTGGCCGAGGGACTCCTGTCGGCAACCCGCGCGAACCTGCTGGTCGAAGACCTCGAAGACGGTGTCGCCGGACTCGATCCGCTGGAGCGGGCGCAGGTCCACGCCCTCGCCGCTGAGGGTGTCCACGTCCTCGGCGCGCACCACGGTGAGCCCGCTGGTGGGGCGCGCGTCGAGCAGGTCGGAGAGGGGGACCTCCAGGACGCGGGAGAGGCTGAACACCGTCTCGATCGTGGGGTTTCCGGCGCCGGACTCCAGCTGCGAGAGCGTCGCCTTGCCGATCTTCGAGCGCCGGGACAGCTCGGAGATCGACAGCCCCCGCTCGGTCCGGGCGCGCCGGAGATTGGTGGCCAGCATGTCCCGAACGGAACCTTCGGAGACGCTCACGTCCTGCCCCTTCACCTTCAGTCATCGTTCGGTATAGCGTACGCCCGCTGCGGGGTTCGTTCGTTGACCCGATCAGGATCGTGCCTCGGCTCACGGGATGGCAAGCGGTGCCCCTTCGGGCTCACAGTCGGCACATGACGTATCTGACACACCGGTTGAGAGTGTCCGGACCGGTCGCGGCACTCAACGTGCGCCAGACTCAACGGAGTTGGCAGAGACTCGGACGTCGAAGCAAGGAGTGACCCGCCATGGCGGCCACGGCCGGACTGCACATCAGCCCGGAATTTCCCGCAGTGCTGGAGCGAATAGAGGAGCTCGGCGCGACCCTCGACGCGAACGCGGGGCCGGCCGAGGAACTCGGACGGCACACCGAGGGCACCGCGCGGGCCCTGCTCGACGCGGGGATCGTCCGGGCCGAGCTGCCGAAGAGCCTCGGAGGGTACGAGTTCTCCCCGCGCCAGCTGATGGAGATGGTGGAGCGGGTCAGTTACCACGACGCAGCCGCCGGCTGGACGATGCAGGCGCTGCAGGTGATGACCGCCACCACCGCGGCCTTCCTCGGTCCCGCCGCGGCGGCTGACCTGTTCCCCGATGTCGCCGGCGGGAAGTACGCGCTCCTCGCCGGTCATGGCACCCGTCCCGGCCGGGCGGTCCCGGTGGACGGCGGCTTCCTCGTCAGCGGCGCCTGGCAGTTCGCCTCCGGCATGGCGCACGCCTCCCACGTCCACAGCGCGATCCAGGTCGAGGGCACCGGGGAGCTGCGCGTACTGGCGATGCCCAAGTCGCAGGTGGTACTCGACGCCAACTGGGACGTGCTCGGGCTGCGCGCGACGCACAGCATCGACTACCACTGCGCCGATGTGTACGTCCCGTCGACGCACACCTATCCCGCCACCACGACCACCCCCGCCAACGGGGGCGCGATCTACCGTCTCGGCCTGGTCAACCTGTCCGCGATCGGGCACACCGGCTGGGCGTTCGGTGTCGGGCGGCGCCTGCTCGACGAACTGAGGTCGGTCGCCGCGGCCCGGACCGGCACACGGAACGCCGCCGTCGACACCTCCCAGTTCCACGCGGAGTACGCGACCGCGGAAGCCAAGCTCCGGGCCGCACGGGCCTGGGCGACGGAGGTCTGGCGCGGCATCGAAGTCGCCCTGGAATCCGGGGAGTTGCCGAGCACCGACCAGGACACCCTGCTGAGGCTGGCGCTCAACCACGCGACGTCGACCGCCCTTGACGTGGGCAGGGCGGTCCACCGATGGGCGGGAACAGCGGCGATCCGTCGGGGGCCGATCGACCGGTTCCTGCGCGACCTCGGCACGGGTTCCCAGCACATCACCTCAAGTCCGGTGGTGCTGCAGAACTGCGGAGCCTGGCTCAGCGGTGCACAGCCCCAAGCGCGCTGGAGCTTCCTCGACTTGGCGTAGCGCGGCCTCCGGGGCCCCGGCCCCCGGGAGTGGCCCTTGTGCCGACGCGGACGTCAGACCGCCTCGAACTGCACCCGCCCGAGCCCCCCGAACTCCGCCCGTACCGTCCCCGGCTTCCGCAGGGGGACCGCCTCCAGGCAGCTGCCCGGGAGGACGATCTGGCCCGGCTCGAAGGCGATGCCGTACGGGGAGAGTTCGTTGCAGACCCAGGCGATCGCGGCGATCGGGTTGCCGAGGACGGCGGAGGCCGGGCCGGAGCCGACCTGTTCGTCGTCGTAGTGCAGCGTGCCGTGCATCGTGGAGAAGTCGAGGTCGGTCAGGGGCTTGGGCGTCGTGCCGAGGACGATGCCGCCGACGGAGCCGTTGTCGGCGAGGGTGTCGGCGATCCGGATGCGCCAGTCCTTGAAGCGGGAGTCGATGATCTCCACGGCCGGGAGGACGTACTCGGTGGCGCGGATGACGTCGGCGACCGTGACGTTCGGGCCCTCCAGGCGGCCCTTGAGCAGAAAGGCCGGCTCGACCTCGGCGAACGGCTCGATGAACCGGTCGAGGCGGACCGGCAGGTTCTCCAGGTGCAGGTCGGAGGCGAGCAGGTGGCCGTAGTCGGGCTGGTCCACGCCGAAGGCCTGCTGCATGACCTTGGCGATGTTGCCCAGCTTGTAGCCGACGAGGCGGTCGCCGTCGGCGATGCGGCGGCGGACGTTGTGCCGCTGTACGGCGACGGCGTCGGCGAGCGCCAGGTCGGGGAGCTCGTCGGTGAGCGGGGGGAGGGGCCGGCGCTCGCGGCGGGCGGCTTCGATGCGGTCGGCGAGGGAGATGAGGTGCTGTTCCACGGCGGGGGTTCCTTGCTGGAGAAGGGGCGGGGGAGCGAGCTCAGCGCCACGTCGGACCCTCGAATTATGTGAACGTCACGTTCATTCAACGGACTCGCAGGCGATCGAAAGCTTCCACGGCCTTTCCGCACTGTCAAGGGCCCTCAAGGGCCCTCAAGGGTTCTATCGGCGGGCGCAAGGCTCTTGACCTCCTTCCCATCCCCCCTCTTGACCGATCCCATTCCATCCGCTCAAACTGAACGTGACGTTCGCATGGTGAACGTCCACGATCTTGTGGATCCGGGAGGACAGCATGAGCAACCAGCCCCTCAAGCTCTTCGCTTTCGACGTCTGCGCGCCCGCGCACCTGACAGCGGGGTCCTGGCGCGATGCCGCGGACCAGGGCTTCCGGTACACGGACCTCGCGTACTGGACCGACACGGCGAAGATGCTGGAAGAGGCTCGTTTCGACGGGATCTTCTTCGCTGACACCGTCGGCTATCACGACGTGTACGCCGGGTCCCCCGACGCCGCGATGCGCGACGCCGCCCAGTTCCCGATCAACGACCCGAGCCTCGTCGTCTCGGCGATGGCCGCGCACACCCGCCACCTCGGCTTCGGCGTCACGGCCTCCCTGACGTACGAGCAGCCGTACGCGCTGGCGCGGAAGTTCTCCACCCTGGACCACCTCACCGCGGGCCGCGTCGGCTGGAACATCGTCACCTCGTACAACGAGTCCGCCGCGCGCAACCTCGGCCTGGGCACGCAGATCCCGCACGACAAGCGGTACGACATGGCCGACGAATACATGGAGGTCGTCTACAAGCTGTGGGAGAGCTCCTGGCAGGACGACGCCGTCGTCCGGGACGCGGCCTCCGCCACGTACATCGAGCCGTCCCGCATCCACCCCATCGGGCACAAGGGCACCTACTTCGACGTGCCGGGCCTGCACCTGTGCGAGCCGTCGCCGCAGCGCACACCGATGCTCTTCCAGGCCGGGGCCTCCTCGCGCGGCATGCGGTTCGCCGCGCACAACGCCGAGGCCGTCTTCGTGAACACGATGACGCCGGAGACGACCCGCCGCAGCGTCGACAAGGTCCGCACCGCCGTCGCCGAGGCCGGCCGCGACCCGCGCTCCGTCAAGGTCCTCGCCCTGATGACCGTGATCGTCGGCCGCACCGACGCCGAGGCGCAGGCCAAGTACGAGGAGCACGTCCGCAACGTCTCCTACGACGGCGCCCTGGCCCGCTTCGCCGGCTGGACCGGCATCGACCTGAGCGGCGTCGACCCGGACACCCCGCTCGAGTACGTCGAGGTCGACGGCTCCCGCTCGATGGTCGAGATGTTCTCCAAGGCCGATCCGGACCGGAAGTGGACCACCCGCCAGATCGCCGAGTTCATCGGCATCGGCGGCAGCGGCGCCGTCGTCGTCGGCTCCCCGCAGACCGTCGCCGCCGAGCTGCGCAAGTGGCGCGACACCGCCGACATCGACGGCATCAACCTCAGCTACACCACCAAGGGCGGCAGTTGGCAGGAGTTCATCGAACTCGCCCAGCCCGTCCTGCGCGCGGAGGGCCTGCTCCCGGAGGCGTACGACACGAACGCCGCCACCCTCCGCGAGACCTTCTACGGCAGCCGCCTCACGCTGCCCGACCACCCGGCCTCGGCCGTCCGCCGCGCGTAGTCCGACGCCGCTCCCGTACGCCCCGAACTTCCTCTCGTCCCGAACTTCCTCTCGTCCCCCAACTCCCCGTACGACGACGTCGAAGGAATCGCCATGACTGTCATCACCACCGCCACCGGCGCGGACGCCGCCGTCGACCAGCGCCTCTTCCGCGACGTGATGGGCCATCTGCCCACCGGCGTGGTGGCCATCACGGGCCTGGAGGCCGAGAGCCGGCGGCCCGCGGGAATGATCGTCGGGACCTTCCAGTCCCTCTCGCTCACCCCCGCGCTCGTCACCTTCAGCGTGGACCGCTCCTCCACGAGCTGGCCCAAGATCCGCACCACCGGCCGGTTCAGCGCCAGCGTCCTTGCCGAGCACCAGACCGACGTCTGCCGCGCGCTGTCCCGCAGGACCGGGGACAAGTTCGAGGGCGTCGACTGGGTCGCCTCGCCGGAGGGGGCCCCGCAGTTCACCGGGGCCGCCGCCTGGATCGACTGCGAGCTGCTGCACGAGCTGGACGGCGGCGACCACGTCATCGTCGTCGGCCGCGCCCTGCGGATGTCCGCAGGCGCCTGCGAACCGCTCGTCTTCCACAAGGGCAAGCTCGGCGGCTACCGCGCCCCGGCCGCCGCCTGAGCCCCCGCCCCCGGGTGAGACCCGCTCGGCGCCTTGCCCGTACTTGTCCCGCCACCCGGCCGGTACCTCCGCCCACCCGCCGGACCACGCACCGTCCGCCCACCCGGCCGTAACCACCCGCGACCCCAGGGGAACCCCCGTGAACGACCTCAGCACCACCCCGCCCCACGGCGCCGAACCCGAGACGCCCGCCGGGGAGATCGAGTCCCTGATCGTCCAGGCCGTCGAGGCCGCACCGCTCTGGGCCGCCCACACTCCGCAGGCCCGTGCCGCCGTTCTGGTCGCGGTCGCGGACGCCCTGGAGGCGAACAGCGAACACCTCGTCGCCATCGCCGACCGGGAGACCGGGCTCGGCGTCGCCCGACTGAGCGGCGAGGTCAAGCGCACCGCGGGCCAACTGCGCGGCTACGGCGCGTACGCCGCCTCCGGCGCCCCCTTCGGCGTGACCATCGACCACGCCGACCCCGCCGCCGCTCCGCCCCGCCCCGAGCTGCGCCGCCACCAGGTGCCGCTCGGCCCGGTCGAGGTGTTCGCGGGCGGCAACTTCCCCTTCGCGTTCTCCGTCGCGGGCACCGACACCGCCGCCGCGCTCGCCGCCGGCTGCCCGGTCCTGCTCAAGGCGCACCCCGGCCACCCGCGCACCTCGGCCACCACGGCCGCCCTGGTCCGCGAGGCGCTGGCCGCGGCGGGCGCGCCGCTCGGCACGTTCGCGCTGTTCACCGGCCGTGAGGCGGGTGTCGCCGTGCTGCGCGACCCGCGCGTGCGGGCCGCCGCCTTCACCGGCTCGGTGCGCGGCGGGCGCGCGCTCTTCGACATCGCGGCCGCCCGGCCCGTGCCGATCCCGTTCTTCGGCGAGCTCGGCAGCGTCAACCCGGTCGTCGTCACTCCGGCCGCCCTCGCCGAGCGCCGGGCGGAGATCGCCGCGGGCTTCGCGGGCTCGTTCACCCTGGGCGCCGGGCAGTTCTGCACCAAGCCGGGCATCCTGCTGCTGCCCCGCGACCCGCTGGCCGTCGAGGAGATCGCCGCGCAGGTCCGCCCCGGCGCCGCCGCCGCGATGCTGTCCGCGCCGATCGCGGAGGGCTACCGCCGCCGCCTCGACGAGGTCACCCGCGCCACCGGCACCCGCACCCTGGTCGAGGGCACCCTGACCACCGACGGGGACGGCCGCCCGCAGGCCTCGCCGACCCTGTTCTCCGTCGCCTCGGCCGAGGAGTTCCTGCGCGAGGCGGACAACCTCCTGGAGGAGTGCTTCGGGCCCAGCGCGCTGCTCGTCCAGTACGATCCCCCGGACGAGGCCGCCCGCCTCCTCGACCGTCTGGAGGGCAGCCTCACGGTCACCTTCCACACCGGCGAGGGCGACGGCGAGACGCTCGCGCCGCTGGTGCACCTGGCGCAGCAGAAGGCGGGCCGGGTGCTGTTCAACGGCTGGCCCACCGGCGTCGCCGTCACGCGGGCCCAGCAGCACGGCGGCCCCTACCCGGCCGCCACCTCGCCGCACACCTCGGTCGGCGCGTACGCGGTGGAGCGCTTCCTGCGCCCGGTCGCGTACCAGGACGCCCCGCCGGAGCTGCTGCCCGCCGCGCTGCGCGAGGACAACCCGCTGCAGCTGGTGCGCACCGTCGACGGCAAGACCGAAGGCGCGTGAGGCAGATGGCGCGTGAGGCAGATGGCGCGTGAGACCGATGGCGCGTGAGGCAGATGGCGCGTGAGACCGATAGCGCGTGAGACCACGGCGCGCGGCCGACACCGCGCGCCGTTCCACCCCTCCCCGCACAGGCCCCCGTACAAGAACAAGCCCCGGCCCCGGAAGGCAGACCACCCATGCAGCACGAGCAAGCAGACATAGTCGTCGTCGGAGCCGGAGTCGCGGGCCTGATCGCGGCCCGCGAGTTCGCCGGCGACGGCCTGGACACCGTCGTCCTGGAGGCACGCGACCGCATCGGCGGGCGCACCTGGACCGACCACCGCCTCGGCCGCGACCTGGAGATCGGCGGCACCTGGCTGCACTGGCTGCAGCCGCACGCCTGGGCCGAGGTCAACCGCTACGGCCTGGAGGTCACCCGCGGGCCGCGCTCCGAGGAGACGTACTGGCTCGCGGGCGACGAGGTCAGGCGCGGCACCCTCGACGACTTCATGAACCTCATCGACCCCGGCATGACCCGGCTGCTCGAAGAGACCATGCGGTGGATCCCGCGCCCCGACGACCCGCTGCGCAACCCGGACCTGGCCGAGGCCGACCGGTACACCGTCCAGGAGAAGCTGGACGACCTGAAGCTCTCCGAGGACGAGAAGAACGCCAACGAAGCGGCCTGGGTGGGGCACTTCAACGCCCCGCTCGACCAGTGCTCCTTCGTCTCCGCCCTGCGCTGGACGGCGGCCACGGCGGGCTCCTGGCACCTGATGCACGAGTCGTCCGCGATCTTCCGCCTGGCCGGAGGCACCCGCGGCCTGGTCGAAGCCGTCGCCGCCGACGCCCGCGGGACCGGCCGCGCCGACATCCGCCTGAACGCCCCCGTCCGCTCGATCGCCCGTGACGCGGACGGCGCCACCGTCACGTACGGGGACGGCCGTACGGTCAGGGCCCGCCGCGTCGTCGTCACCCTCGGCCAGAACCTGCTCGACGGGCTCGACGTCACTCCGGCCCTGCCCGAGGACAAGCTCGTCCCGGCCCGCGAGAAGACGGCGTCGCAGGGCGCCAAGGCGTGGATCCGGGTGCGCGGCCCGATCAAGCCGTTCTTCGCGTACTCCTCGCAGGCCCACCCGCTGTCCGTCGTACGCACCGAGTTCATCGGCGAGGACGACGCGGTCCTGGTGGCCTTCGGCGCGGACTCCACCCGGATCGACGTCACCGACCGGGACGCGATCGCCGCCGCGCTCCGGGTCTGGCGCGACGACCTGGAGGTCCTGGAGGTGGGCGGGCACGACTGGATGGCCGACCCGTACTCCCGCGAGACCTGGCTGATCCAGCGCCCCGGCCAGTTCACCGGCCACCACCGCGCGCTGCAGGCTCCCGCCGGGGTCGTGCACTTCGCGGGCGGCGACTACGCGAACATCTGGGCCGGTTTCATCGACGGCGCGGCGGAGAGTGCGGTGCGCGTGGCCCGCGAGGTACGGGACAGCCTGCGCTGAGCGTTCCGGGTCCGGTTCGGTTCGGGGCGGTCCGGTTCGTCGCCGCGTGCGGGCCGTCCTGAGCTGGTCGCGCAGTTCCCCGCGCCCCTGAACGGGCGCGGGGAACTGCAGCGAAAGACAACCCCCACCAGGAGATCCGCCATGGACACCAAGGACCCGCCCGCCTGGGCCATGCGCCGGATCGCCTCCGAGCTGGCCGCGGGCGGCGCGCCCGCGAGCCCCGCCGAACTCGCGCGGCGCACCGGCCTGAGCAAGAGCCTGGCCCGCCGGTGCCTGCTCCGGCTCAGGCCTGCTCGTCCCAGAGGGACGACCTCAGCCGCTCCACCGTCTCCTGCATCTGCTGCAGCGCGCCCGGGATGCGGTCCCGGCTGAGGCGGTAGCGGGGGCCGTTGAGCGTCAGGATCGCGATCAGCACACCGGACGGGTCGTGGACCGGCCGTGACAGCGAAAGGAGGCCCTCCTCCAGCTCGTTGTCGATGATCGAGTAGCCCTGCTCGCGGACCCGGTCGAGCTCACGCAGGAGCTGGACGCGGTCGGTGATCGTCTGCTCCGTGTACGCCTCCAGGCGCTCGGGCAGCAGCGCCCGCGCCCGCTCCGGCGGCAGGTCGGCGAGGAACACCTTGCCGGTGGAGCTGGCGTGCAGCGGATAGTGCTCGCCGATCATCCCCTGGTGCATGACGCCGACCACATGCGAGCCGTACGCCTCGGCGACCAGCTCGATGCCGTCCTGCGGCGTGGGCACGGAGAGCGTCACGGACTCGTTGAAGCGGTCGGCCAGATCCTGAAGGAGCGGCTTGGCGCGGCTGACCATGCCCGTGTACGGATCGGCGAAGCGGCCGAGCCGGGCCAGCTCCCAGCCGAGCGTGTAGTTGTTGTCGACGCGGTCGACGAGCCCGGTGTGTTCGAGGCTCTGCAGCAGCCGGAAGACCGTCGGCCGGGAGACGCCCACCGCCTTGGCGAGGGTCGTGGCGGTGGCGCCCGAACGTGGCTGCGACGCCAGCTCGCGCAGCAGTCGGGCCGCCTTGACCACGGACTTGTTGGTCAGGGCGTCCGGTGCGGCGGCGTCGTCGCTCATCTGGTCCTCTCGGTGGTGCGGTGCGCTCCCGTGTCACAGGGGCTCTCTGTTCACTCTACTGACCAGTTGTTCGGATCTTGAACGCGAAAGAGCCGGTGATCAGGGTCACCTCTGCGCGCGATGAAGGAAGGGCAGAGGCCCGCAAGCCTGGCAGGGCCCGGCTCGTGGAGCCGGGCCCTGTTCGTTAGGTGAGCAGTTGCGTTCAGTTGTCAGACCTTGTGTTGTTGTTCTCACGCCGGGCCACCGCGAGGCCGGCCGCCCCGATGAGGAGGAGCAGCGCGACCGTACCGAGCGTGAAGGTCTCGAAGGCGAGGCGGGAGACGCCCCAGACGTCGGTGAAGACGTAGTCGATGCCGAAGAGGCCCTCCAGGACGCCGGGGAACAGCGCCGACCAGGAGCCGACCACGATCCACACGTACACGACCACCGCGCAGGTCACGAACCCCCGGTTGCCGAAGGGGACTTGGTACGGGCGCGGCACCTCCGGGCGGCGCAGGCGCAGGACGATCAGGGCGGGGACGACCACCAGGTACGAGAGCAGCAGGGTGGTCACCGCCACCGTCAGGACCACGGTGAAGACGGCCGCCGCGTCGCCGTCCGCGAGCTGCATCGCCGCGACCATGAACAGCGTGGCCACGGCGCCGGAGAGCAGGTTGGTGCGCATGGGCGTGCCGAGCTTCGGGTGGAAGGCGCCGAGCGCGCGGGAGAAGAAGCCGCCGTCGGCCGCGGCCATGGCCTGCATCCGGTCGCTGACGATCATCCAGGCGCTGCCCTGGGTGAGGAGCGCGAAGACGAACATGACCGCGGTGAGGGTGAGCAGCGGTCCGGCCGCGCCGCCGTACACGCCGAAGACGAGCCGGGCGCCCTCCATGAAGCCGCCGACGCCGGTGACCCTGCCCGCCGGGACGACGGCGAGGAGCGCGAGGACCGGCAGCAGGTAGCAGCAGGCCGCGACGGTCGCGGAGCGGCCGAGGGCGGCGGGCACGTCGCGCTGCGGGTCGTGCATCTCCTCACCGGCGGCGTTCGGCGCCTCGAAGCCGACGTACGCGAAGAGCAGGATCGGTACGAGGGCGAGGAAGCCCGCCGTCGTCGGGGTGAAGTCGGCGTCGGTGAGGCCCTGGAAGCCGTGCTCGGCGCCGTAGAGCACGGCGGTGAACGTGAACAGGGCGAGGGAGAGGACCTTCACGATCGCGCCGGCCGTGGTGATCCACTTGCCGCGGCTGAGGGAGACGACCGCGGTGAGGATGGCGGCCCAGATGAAGACGAGCTTGAAGGCGTAGTCGGCGACCGTGCCCGAGCCCAGCGGGGAGACGAAGCCGTCCCAGGTCTCGGCGGCCAGGAAGACCAGGGAACCGCCCAGCCAGATCGGGTTGGTGACCCAGTAGAAGAGGGTGGTGAGCGCGGCGGCGGGTCGGCCGAGGGCGAGCTTGACCCACATGTACGGGCCGCCCTCCTGCGGGAACGCGGCGCCGGTCTCGGCGAAGACCAGGGCGTACGGGACGAGGAAGAACAGGGCGATGGCCGCCGTCCAGGTGGCGGCCTCACCGCCGCCGGTGGCGATCTGTCCGACGGTGTCGAAGGAGATCACCGCGGCGATGGCCATGGCGGTGATGTCGAAGCGCTTGAGGCTGCGCCGCAGGCCCGGGGTGGCCTCGGGCGCCGGCAGGTCGGGGGACGAGAGCTTGGTGGACACGGGCAGTTCCTAGGGCGGGAGTCGGGGGACTGCGGGGACTGCGTGCGGGCGCGTGCGTGTCTGTGCCGATATGGGGGACGTGCGTGTCTGTGCCGGTACGGGGGACGTGCGTGTCTGTGCCGGTACGGGGGAGGGGAGGCCCGGCGGGGGAACGGGCCTCCCCGCGAGTCGTCAGGCCTGGCGGATCCGGCCGTTCGGCTCCGTACGCTCCAGGACGCCGCGCAGCGCCGACGCCGCCTCCTTCGCCTCAGCCTCCGTCATGATCAGCGGCGGGGAGAGGACCAGGCTGTGCGCCGAGTCGCGGACGATGACGCCGGTCTCGCGGCGGATCACGTCGTGCGGCATCCGGTCGGGGTCGAGGGGCAGCGGCTCGCGGGTGGCCCGGTCGGCGACGAGTTCCACGGCGAGCATCATGCCGACCGAGCGGACCTCGCCCACAACCTCCAGGTCGCCCAGCTGCGACTGGAGTTCGGCGTGCAGGAAGGAGCCGAGGGTGGTCGCGCGGGCGAGCAGGCCCTCCTTCTCGATGATGTCGAGGTTGGCGAGGGCGACGGCGGTGGCGACCGGGTGGCCGTTGTACGTGTAGCCCATCGGGAAGCCCTGCTCACGCAGGAGCGCCTCGGCGACGTGGTCCGCGACGAGCAGGGCGCCCAGCGGGACGTACCCGGAGGTGATGCCCTTGGCGGTGACGATGATGTCGGGCGTGGTGCCGAAGTACTGGGCGGCGAACCACTCGCCCACGCGCCCGTACGCGGTGACGACCTCGTCGAAGATCAGCAGGATGCCGTGCTGGTCGAGGACTTCGCGCACGCGCGGCCAGTAGTCGGCGGGCGGTACGAGCATGCCGCCGACGCCCATGATGGGCTCGCCGACCATCGCGGCGATGTTCTCCGGGCCGATCTCCGCGATGCGCTCCTCCAGTTCGCGGATCAGGAAGTCGGTGGGGTCCTGCCCGTCGTACAGCTCGGTGCGGTACGGCCACGGCGGGGTCAGGTGCGAGATGTGCGGCACCATCGGGGCGAACCCCTCCTGGTAGAGCGGGAATCCGGCGGCGGAGCTGCCGCCGTAGCCGACGCCGTGGTACGCCTTGCTGCGCGCCAGGATCCAGGTGCGGCTGCTCTCGCCGCGGCGGTGGTGGTAGTAGCGGGCCATCTTGATCGCGGCCTCGACGCCCTCCGAACCGCCGGAGGTGTAGTACACGTGGTTCAGCGGGTCCGGCGCCAACTCCGCCAGCCGGGCGGCCAGTTCGATCGCGCGGTCGTTGGAGAAGTCCCAGAAGCTGGTGAAGTACTCCAGCTTCTTCATCTGCTCGTGGGCGACGTCGGCGAGGTCCGTGCGGCCGTGGCCGACCTGGGCGAGCCACAGTCCACCGGTGGCGTCCAGGTAGCTGCGCCCTTCGGTGTCGGTGAGGCGGCAGCCCGCGCCGTCGGTCATCACGACGCGCTCGGTGGCGGTGCCCGGCAGGTAGGGGTGGATGATGTGCGCCCGGTCGAGGCGGGCGAGTTCGGCGGCGTCGAGGGTCATGTCTGGTGCCTTTCGTGAGCGAACTTGGGTAGTGCGGGGCCGGTCAGGCCTCGTACGCGATCCACGTGGTCTTGAGGCCCGTGTACTTGTCGAAGGAGTGCAGCGAGAGGTCGCGGCCGTGGCCGGACTGCTTGAAGCCGCCGAAGGGCGTGAACGGGCTGAGCGCGTCGACCGTGTTGACGGAGACGGTGCCCGCCCGGAGCGCGTCGGCGACGCGGTGCGCCCGGCCCAGGTCCCGGGTCCACACGGAGGCGGCGAGTCCGTACGCGGAGTCGTTCGCGAGCCGGACGGCCTCTGCCTCGTCGCGGAACGGCAGGACGGCGAGTACGGGACCGAAGAGCTCCTCGCGTACGAGCGGGGAGTCCGGGGAGAGTCCGGTCACGACGGTCGGGTCGACGTACGCGCCCTCGCGCTCGGGCCGCGTACCCCCGCACAGGACCGTGCCCCCGGAGGACGTGACCGCCGCGAGGACGCGCCGCGCCTGGGCCTCGTCGACCAGCGGGCCGAGGCGGGTGGCCGGGTCGAGCGGGTCGCCGGGCAGCCAGCCGCGGGCGTGCTCGGCGACGCGGGCGGTGAACTCCTCGGCGATCGAGGCGTCCACGAGCAGCCGGGTGTTGGAGGAGCACACCTGCCCGGCGTTGTAGGCGAAGCCCCAGGCGGCGCGCTCGGCGGCGGCCTCCAGGTCGGCGTCGGCGAACACCAGGTTGGGGCTCTTGCCGCCGGCCTCGGGCCAGACCGGCTTCATGTTGGACTCGGCCGCGTAGCCGAGGAAGCGCTTGGCGACGGCGGTTGAGCCGGTGAACGCCAGGCAGTCGACATCCGGGTGCAGTCCGAGGGCGCGCCCGGTGATCTCGCCGGGACCCGTGACGACGTTCAGGACGCCGTCGGGGAGACCGGCCCGCGTGGCAAGCTCGGCGAGCAGCAGCGCCGACTGCGGTGACTGCTCGGCGGGCTTCAGGACGACGCTGTTGCCGGCCGCGAGCGCGGGCGCCAGCTTCCAACTCGCGATGTCCAGCGGGAAGTTCCACGGTACGACCGCGCCGACGACGCCCAGCGGGGCGCGGCGGACCAGCGCGAGGTTGCCGGGCGGGGCCGGGGCGACCTCGTCGTACAGCTTGTCGAGGGCCTCGGCGTACCAGGCGAAGACGCCGGCGGCGCCGGGTACGTCGGTGCCGTACGACTCGGCGATCGGCTTGCCCATGTCGAGGGTGTCGCAGAGGGCGAGCTCCTCGCCGTGCGCCTCGATGAGGCGGGCCAGTTCGAGCAGGACGCGCTTGCGTTCGGCGGGGGCGGTGCGCGACCAGCGGCCGTCCTCGAAGGCGGCGCGGGCGGCGGCCACGGCCCGGTCCACGTCGGCGGCCGAGCCGATCGCGACGTGGGCGGTGGTCTTGCCGGTGGCCGGGTTCACGGTGGGCAGCCACGGGTCGTCGCCGGTGGGGTCGGACCAGGTGCCGTCGATGAAGAGGCGGGTGCGGGGGACGAGCTCGGCGGCGCGCTGCCGCCAGTGCGAGTACGTCGTCATGCTGTGGCCTTCGATTGCGGGGAGGGCGAATTGCGGGGAGGGGCCGGGGGCGGGCCGAGGGGAAGGGGCCTGGGCGGCGCGCCGGGGGCGGCCCGAGCAATTCTTTGAGTCGAAATTCAAACAATAGGTGACGGGATCGTCAATGCTCTGGGCGAGATCTTCTTGCGAAAGATGGTTCGGGTGGCAGAGAATGGACCGCCATGAGCAAAGTCGGCAGACCGCGCAACCAGACGGCGCGCAGGCAGGCCCTCGTCTCCGCGGCGGGACAGGCGATCACGGAGCGCGGCCTTGAGGGCCTGCGCATCAAGGACATCGCGGACGCGGCGGGCGTCTCACAGGGCTCGGTCCTGTACTACTACCCGGAGCTGGACGACCTCGTCCTCGAGGTGCACCGCGGCGCGGTGGAGGGCTTCGTTACGTCCCGGCAGCGGGCGTACGACGAGGCGGGGGCGGATCCGGCGGTGCGGCTGCGGGCGCTCGTCGACAGCGGGCTGCCCGAGAGCCCGGAGGACTCCCTGCACGGACTCCTCTACCAACTGCACCGCCGTGCGGGCCGCAGCCCCGGCCATGCCGAGCTGATGACGTCGCTGTTCGCGCGGGAGGTCGGGCTCTACTCGACGGCTCTCGAAGTCGGCGCGGCGACAGGGGTGTTCACACTGGCCGCGTCCGCGCAGGATCTGGCGCATGGGCTGGTCGCCCTTGAGGACGGGTACGGCTTGCACATCGTCAGTCACAATGCGGCCGTGCGGCCGGAGCGGGCGCGGGAGCTGGTGCTTGCGCATGCGCGGGCGGTCACGGGGTGCGCGTCGCTGTAGCCGGGGGCTGTTTCTTAGGGGCGCGGGGAACTGCGCGACCAGCCACGACGGCGCGGTAGCCGAACGACCCCTACGCCGGCCGGGGCGCGATCTCCCGCAGCAGATCCATCACCGCCCGCGCCCGCGCGGACTGCGCCACCCCGGCCAGGACGGCCAGCCTGACCTCCAACGCAGGCCCCGCCCCGCGGAGTTCGAGCTCCACCACCTCCCCGCCCCCGTACGTCTGACTCGTAGCCGGACGCTGGTTCAGGACGGAGTAGCCGAGGCCGCGCGCGACAAGGGAGCGGACCGTTTCGTACGACTGGGTGCGGTAGTGGACATCCGGTGCCGTGCCCGTCGCCGCGACCAGGGAGCGGAAGTAGTCGCGGCTGTGCGGGAGGTCGAGGAGGACCAGCGGCTCCGTCGACAGTTCGGACAGCTCCACGCTGTCCCGCCCCGCCAGCGGATGGTCCGCCGCGACGATGACGTACGCCGGGGCGCGGGCGATCGTCTCGCTGCGTACCTCCGGTTCGGTGGACAGGCCCAGGTCGTACGTCACGGCGAAGTCGATACGGCCCGTCGCCAGGGCGTGCACGAGCTGGTCGGTCTCCGCCTCCACCACGTCGATCTCGACGTCAGGGAAGCGCCGGGTGCACTCGCTGAACAGCGCGGGCAGGTAGTAGGGGGACAACGTCACGAAGCAGCCCACCGAGACCGGGCCCGAGACCGTCTCGCCGTCGCCCCGCGCCTCCCGCTCCACCTCGCGGGCGCGCGCGAGCAGGTCGCGGCCCTGCTGGCGCAGCCGCTCCCCGGCGGGGGTCAGGGTCAGGCCCCGGCCCCGGCGGCGGATGAACAGCTGCACCTGCAGGTCCCGCTCCAGGTTGTGGATCGCCGCGGACACCGCGGACTGCGCGATGTGCAGCTCCACCGATGCCTCCGTGACCGAACCGCGCTCGGCGGCGACCAGGAAGTAGCGGAGCTGTACGAGGGTGAACCCCAGCGGTGACGTCATACGAGACCTTCGTGCCCGGTGAACCGTGTCCGGGCCCGACCCTAGACGGCTACTGGCGGCCGGGCGCAGCATCGGCGGGAACGCTCGTGGCGGCCACGTCCTCGGCGTGCAGCAGCGGTGAACCGGCCGTCTCCTTCAGGGACAGCGCCGCGATCAGACCGCCGAGTGCGAACACCATCAGGTAGGGGCCGGGTACGAGCGTGCTGCCCGTCGCGGAGATCAGCACCGTCATCAGGTACGGGACCGTCCCGGCGAACAGCGCGGCCGTCACGTTGTACGCGATGGAGAGTCCGCTCTGCCGCGTCCGCGTCGGGAAGATCTCCGCCGACCACACCGCGTACGTGCCGAGGATCGCCGCCAGGATCACGCCGAGCACGAGCCCCGCGATCCACGTCCCGGCGCTGCCCGTACGCATCAGCCAGAACGCGGGCGTGGCCACGATCAGGAGCGCCGTCGTCGCACCGACGAACACCGGCTTGCGGCCCACCTTGTCGGAGAGCGCGCCGAACAGCGGCACGAGGGCGAGGCCGAGCAGCGAGATGACCGTGGAGAGGAGAGCCGCGCTGTCCGCCGAGTGGCCCAGGTGGTCGGTCTCGTACGTCACCAGGTAGGTGAGGACGGCGTAGAACGGGACGTGCATGGCCGCCATCAGGCCCGCCGCCTGGAGGAGTTGGCGCCGGTGGGAGCGGAGCAGTTCGCGGGCGGGGGAGCGCGGGACGGTGTCGTTCTCTTCGAGGGCCCGGTACTCGGGGGTGTCCTCGATCTTGTTGCGGATGATGAAGCCGATGACGCCGAGCGGGGCCGCGATCAGGAACGGGATGCGCCAGCCCCAGGCGGTGAGCTGGGCCTCGTCGAGCCCGGTGGAGAGCAGCAGGAACACGAACGAACCGGCGAGGAAGCCGAGTAGCGAGCCGACCTCCAGCCAGCCCACGCCGAATCCGCGGCGTCGGCGCGGCGCGCTCTCCGCGAGGAAGCTGGCCGCACTGCCGAACTCACCGCCCGCCGCGAACCCCTGGATCAGGCGCAGGACGATCAGGAGGACCGGGGCGGCGATGCCGATCGAGTCGTACCCGGGGAGCAGGCCGATCGCGAGGGTCGCTCCGGACATCGTGAAGATGACCAGGGACAGGGTGCGCTTGCGGCCGATCCTGTCGCCGAGCGGGCCGAAGACCAGGGCGCCGACGGGCCGGATGCCGAAGGAGACGGCGAACACGCCGAACACGGCGAGCAGTCCGGTCGTACTGTCGTCGGCGGGGAAGAACACGGTCGCGACGGTGCCGGCGAGATACGCGTACGCGGCCCAGTCGAACCAGTGGACGAAGACGCCGACGGCACCCGCGGCGACGCTCCTGCGCAGGGTGACCACGTCCGTGGCCGCCTCGACCCCGGCCCCGGACTCGGGCTCGGTCGTCGTGGTGCCGGTGTGAGAGGTAGGCATTGCACGCCTCCTTGTGGATGGGTGGAGAAGCGGAGCTGATGGGCGGGTGCCGCCGGTGTGCCGTGCCCTCAGAGCGCGGGCAGGCCGGTCAGCGCGGCGGGAGTGGTGAGTGCGGTGAGTTCCGCCTCGGTCAGCAGGGCCCGTTCCCGGATCAGGTCGAGCGCGGGTCTGCCGGTGTGGTGGGCCTCCAACGCCAGGGCGCAGGCGGTCTCGTGGCCGAGTGCGGGGCTGAGCGCCGTGACCAGGCCGGTGGACGCGGCGACGGTCGCCGCGAGCCGGTCCCGGTCGGCGGTGATGCCACGCACGCAGTGTTCGGTGAGGACGCCGATGCCCGCGGTGAGGTGGTCGAGGCCCGCGCTCAGGGCGCGGTAGATGACCGGTTCGAAGGCGTTGAGCTGGAGCTGCCCGCCCTCGGCGGCAAGGGTGACCGTCACGTCGTACCCGATCACCTCGAACGCGATCTGGTTGACCGCCTCCGGGATCACCGGGTTGACCTTGCCGGGCATGATCGACGATCCGGCCTGCCGCGCGGGAAGCGCGATCTCGCCGAACCCGGCCTGCGGCCCCGAGGAGAGCAGCCGCAGGTCGTTGCAGATCTTGGACAGCTTCACGGCGATCCGCTTGAGCACCCCGGACAGCTGGACGAACACCCCGACGTCCTGCGTCGCCTCGACCAGGTCGGGCGCGGAGACGAGCGTGGGGATGCCGGTCAGCAGGCGAAGGTGCTCGACTGCCCGTTCCCGGTAGCCGGGGCGGGCATTGAGGCCCGTGCCGATCGCCGTGCCGCCGAGGTTGAGCTCGTGCAGCAGCACCCGGGCCTCGGCGAGCCGGTCCCGGTCCTCCGCGAGGGTGGCGGCGAACGCCCCGAACTCCTGGCCGAGCGTCATCGGCACGGCGTCCTGCAGCTGGGTGCGCCCCATCTTCAGTACGTCGGCGAACTCGGCCGCCTTCGCCGCGAACGCCTCGCCCAACTGCGCCAGGGAGGCGAGCAGTTCGCCGATGTGCGCGTCCAGGGCGAGCTTCACGGCGGTCGGGTAGACGTCGTTGGTGGACTGCCCGAGGTTGACGTGGTCGAGGGGGTGGAGGACGTCGTACGCGGCGCGGGGGTGCCCGAGGCGTTCCAGGGCGCGGTTGGCGATCACCTCGTTGGCGTTCATGTTGGTCGAGGTGCCCGCGCCGCCCTGGATCAGGTCGACGACGAACTGCTCGTGCAGGGCGCCCTGGCGAAGCTCGGCGCAGGCGTCCGTGATGGCGTCGGCGAGCGCGGGGTCGAGGGCGCCGACCTCGGCGTTGGCCCGCGCGGCGGCGCTCTTGACGACGGCCAGGGCGCGGACCAGGTGCGGGCGGTCGGCCAGGGTCTCCCCGGTGAGCGGGAAGTTGGCGACGGCCCGCGCGGTGTGCGCCCCGTGGTAGGCGTCCGCCGGTACGTCGACGGCGCCGAGCATGTCGTACTCCGTACGGAACCCTTCGCCGGTCATGACGCCGCCCCCGCACGGTCCACGCCCGTCCAGGCCAGCGCCAGCGCCCCGTCGAGGAGGGCCCGTTCGGCGGCGGAGCCGACGCAGTGGGCCGCGAACTCCCGCTGGTGGTTGGTGGCGGGCAGGGAGCCGATGCCGATGTACGGGTGGATGGCCGGGACCACCTGCGAGACGTTGCCCATGTCGGTGGAGGCGCGGTTCATCCGGGCCGCCTGTCCGGGCGGCGCGAACTCCCGCCCCAGGGCGAGGGCGTTGGCGCGGTAGTGCGCGAGCGCCGATTCGTCCGCGCGGAACTCCGCGTACGGCTTGCTCTCCGGTTCGATCTCCAGGTCGCAGCCCGTCGCGAGGGCGCCCGCCTCGAAGGCCCGCATGACGCGTGGCTCCAACTCGGCGAGTTCCGCGAGGGTTTCGGCCCGTACGTACCACCGGCCGTCGGCCCGCTCCGGGATGGCGTTCGGGGCGTCCCCGGCGTGCGTCACCACGCCGTGCACCCTGGCCGACTGCGGGAGTTGCTGCCGCAGGAGGCCGATGGCGACCTGGGCGACGGTGAACGCGTCGGCCGCGTTGATCCCCGCCTCCGGGTACGCGGCGGCGTGCGCGGACTTCCCGGTGTACGAGACCTTCGAGTGGCTGACCGCGAACGGGCGGGCCTCGGCCACGTCGACCGGCGCCGGGTGCACCATCATCGCCAGGTCCACCCCGGCGAACGCGCCCCGGTCAAGGAGCTCGATCTTGCCGCCGCCGCCCTCCTCGGCGGGCGTGCCGTACACCTCCACGGTCAGCCCGGCCTGGTCGGCGACCGCGGCCAGACCGAGCGCGGCGCCGACCGAGCTCGCGGCGATCAGATTGTGCCCGCAGGCGTGTCCGAGCCCGGGCAGCGCGTCGTACTCGGCGCAGAGCGCGATCCGCACGGGCCCGCTGCCGAAGCGGGCGTGGAACGCCGTGTCCAGGCCCAGATAGGCCGAGGTCACGTCGAACCCGGCGCGGTCGAGGAGCTCGGGCACGGCCGCGGCCGCCCGGTGCTCCTCCCACGCGGTCTCCGGATCGGCGTGCAACTGCTCGGAGAGCGCGACGAGTCGATCCGCCCGCCGCTCCACGGCCTCCCGCGCGCCCCGCTTCATCTGCTCGGCGCCGATCACCGCGCCCATCACCGCGCCCATCACCGATCACCCGGAACGCCGTACGAGGGAGCCGACGCCGGGTCGAGCCCGCGCCGCACGTAGTCGTCGCGCTGCGGGAGCCAGACGTCGACGAGCTCGCCGAGCCGGTCGAGCGGGTCCTCGGCCCAGTCGACGCGCAGGTCGGTCACGCGCCAGCCGACGTCGGCGACGACCGCGAGGCCCGCCGAGTACACCGGCCCCTCCTCGCCGCCCGCCGCGAGCGCCGCCTGCATCGCGGCGACCAGGCGCTCCTCCAGCTCGCCGGTGGCCGCGGCGTACGCGTCGAGCAGCACACCGGGAATGTGCTCCCCGGACAGCATGTTGCCCGCCGCGACCGCACCGTCCGCGCAGGCCGAGGCGTGGGTGCCCAGGGTCTGCGCGCCGCTGTACGCGAAGCCGGACCCGGACCGCCCGAGGACCGTCAACTGCCGGTAAGCGATGGACTTCTGGTTCCGCTCCGCGCCCGTGACCTCGGCCAGGGCGCGCTCGGGGTCGCCGTGGTCGGTGAGCCGGTCGAGCAGTCCGGGGCCGAGCGTCGGGTCGGTGACGTTCTGCGAGGTCGCCGCGCCGATGCCGGGCCGGAGATGGACGACGCGGGCGGCGACGGCGGGGCTCGACGAGCTCGCCGCGATGCCGAACCGCTCGCCGTCCCGTACCACCAGGGAGAACGTCATGCCCGCTCCTCCTTCGAGGCCTGCGAGGCCTGCGAGGCCTGCGAGGCCTGCGAGGCCTGCGAGGCCTGCGAGGCCTGCGCGGCCTGTGGGGCGGCCTGCGAGGCCTTCGAGGCCTGCGGGATCACGGCGATCGCGTCGATCTCGCACAGCCACTCCGGGCGGGCGAGCGCGGAGACGACCAGACCCGTGGAGATGGGGTGGACACCCTTGGTCCAGCGGCCCACGGTGCGGTAGACGGCCTCGCGGTACCGCGGGTCGATCAGGTAGATCGTCAGCTTGACCAGGTGCTCCATCCGGCTGCCGGACTCCTCGAGCAGCATCTTGATGTTCGCCATGGCCTGCTCGGCCTGCGCCTCGGCGTCGCCGATGCCGACGGACTCGCTGGTGTCGAGGTCCTGGCCGATCTGGCCGCGTACGTACACCGTGTCGCCGGCGACGACGGCCTGGCAGAGGTCGTTGTCGAGGCTCTGCTCCGGGTACGTGTCGCGGGTGTTGAACGGGCGGACCCGGGTGTGCCCGCCGGCGACGATGGGCTGGTTCGTGGAGGTCATGCTCTGCTGCTCCTCAGTTCTCGTCCGCGCCGTACGCGAGGTAGCCGCGCTGGGTCGTGATGTGGTCGGCGATGTACTTGGCGTCGTGCCAGGCGCCCCAGATGAAGCTCGACCCGCGCCGGGACAGCCAGGGCAGGCCCAGGAAGTACACGCCGGACTCGGCGGACACCCCGCGCCGCTGGTCGGGCCGGCCGTTCGCGTCATAGGCGTCGACGTCCAGCCAGCTGTAGTCGGCGGCGAAGCCGGTCGCCCAGACGATCGAGGTCACGCCCGCCTCGGCCAGGCCGAGTTCGAGCCGCGGCTCGGTCACGCACGCCGGGTCGGCGCCGAGGACGTGCGCCTCGGGCTCCTCCGGCAGGTCGAGCCCGTTGCGCTCGACGTAGGCGTCGGCGGCGCGCAGCAGTTCCAGGTACTTCTCGTCGCCGAGCGCGATGTTCTCGGCCAGGTCCGGGGCGAAGCGCAGAACGCCGTCCTCGTACGCGGCGGTCATGCCGACGAGTTCGATGCCGTCGGCGGCGAGGGCGCGGAAGTCCACGGTGTGGCCGCCGCGGGCACCGCTGACCGCGATCGTCACGTGTGCGGCGCCCTGCGGGGGCGTGTCCAGGTCCCAGAGCCCGAGCACGCCGAGCCACCAGCAGAAGTCCCGGCCGCGGTACTGCCGCGGCGGCCGGTCGTGCGGGCCCACGGAGAGGAACACCCGGCGCCCGGACCGCCGCAGCTCGTCGGCGATCTGCACTCCGGACGACCCGGCGCCGACCACGAGCACGGCCCCTTCGGGCAGTTGGCCCGGATTGCGGTACGCGCTGGAGTGGATCTGCACGGGCACGGCGCCGTCCGGTACGACGGGCGGGATCACGGGCCGCTGGAACGGTCCGGTCGCGGCCACGACGAAGCGGGTGTCGATCACACCCTCGGAGGTCTCGACCCGGAAACCGGGCCGCCCCTCGTGCCTGCGCACCGAGGTCACCTCGACCCCGCACCGGACCGGGGCGCCGATCTTCTCGGCGTACGCCACGAAGTAGTCCGCGACCTGTTCCTTCGACGCGAAGGCGTCGGGGTGGACGTCCTGGAACTCCAGGCCCGGGAACCGGTCGTGCCACGCGGGCCCGTTCGCGACCAGCGAGTCCCAGCGCTCCGACCGCCAGCGCTCGGCGATGCGATGCCGCTCCAGGACCACGTGCGGGATGCCGTGCGCCCCCAGGTGCTCACTCATCGCCACGCCTGCCTGTCCGGCCCCGACGACGACGACTTCGGTCTGTTCACTCGGCACTTCAGCCTCCACTCGGGCGGTAGTTCATCGAGGTGTCGCGTTGCGCGCTACCGCATGAACATCCTTGGCCCGAGCCGGAAAGCCTGTCCAACAGATCTTTTCGGGGTAGGCAATCTGTTTTCCAGATGCGTCCGATCCGTGGACGCCCGGCCCTCGTTAAGGTCGACGCGTGACCTCCACCGCCCCCTGGCCCTCCGGGCCCCTCGACCCGCTCGACCCGCTCGACCGCCGGATCGTCGCCGCCCTCCAGATCGACGGCCGTGCCTCGTGGCGCCGGATCGCCGCCGCCCTCGGCGAGCCCGAGCGGAAGGTGGCCCGGCGCGGGGCGCGGCTCCTCGACGGCGGGGCGGTCGCCGTCACCGGCCTCGTGGTCCGCGGGGAGACGGTGATCGCACGGCTCGGCTGTCTGCCGGGACGGGTGCGGGACACCGCCGTCGCCGCCGCCCGCCGCGAGGACACCGTCTTCTCGTACGTCCTGGCCGGATCCGTCGACTGTGTCGCCGAGATCCAGTGCACGCCGCGCCGGCTCGCGCAGCTGATGTACGAGGAGGTGCCCGCGCTCCCGGGCCTCGCGGGCCAGCAGATCACCCCGGTCCTGCGGTACTTCAGGACCGTGCACGAGTGGCGTCCCGACATCCTCGACGCGGACGAGGTGGCGGAGCTCGGCGGCGTCGACCCGTTCGCCGACGGGGTCGGCGCCGAGCACGGCCCGTGGGTGCCCGACGAGGAGGCGATCCTGCTCGCCCTCGCCGAGGACGGCCGCCGCACCCACGACGAACTCGCCGCCCTCGCCGGGGTGTCGGTCGCCACGGCCCGCCGCCGGGTCGAGTCGCTGATCGCCTCGGGCGCGGTCTCCATCCGGGCGGCGGTCGAACCCGCACTGCTCGGTCTTCCGGTCGAGGCGATGCTGTGGATCCGCACGCGGCCGGACGAGGTCGAGACGGTCGGCCGGATGCTCGTCGAGGACTCACTGGTGCGGTACGCCGCCGTCGTCATGGGCGAACACCAACTCCTGGTCGACGTCACGCAGCCCGACAAGGAGGCGCTCCACGACTTCCTGACCCGGCGCCCCTGGGTGAGCCACGTCGAGTCCGTGCAGTCACACCTGGTCGTGGAGGCGTTCAAGCGCAGCGGAACCCCGACCGCACTGCTCAAAGGTGACTGAAACATTCCCTGGGGATTCGTAAGCGTCTGAAAAGTTCATCCAGACCTGCATATTGATGTTTCTCGTCAGAGGATCGCAGTGTGGGACCGCACACCTCTGTGCGAGCGCGCCCGTTCGCGCGCCGCCCACCCCTGCCCTCGGGACACCACGATGACCGATCACCCCTGCCTGCTCGACGCCACCGAACTCGCCGCTCGCATCCGGCGTCGGGAGCTGTCCGCCCGCGAGGTCGTGACCGCCCACCTGGAGCGCATCGAACGCCTCAACCCCCGCCTCAACGCCCTGGTGACGGTCGACGCGGACGGCGCGCTCGCCGCCGCCGCCAGAGCCGACGAACAGCTCGTACGGGGCGAGGCCACCGGTCCCCTGCACGGGCTGCCCCTCGCCTTCAAGGACACCCACCTCACCCGCGGGATGCGCACCACCCACGGCTCCCCGCTCTTCGCCGACCACGTCCCCGACGAGGACGAACTCCTCGTCGACCGCATCCAGTCGGCCGGCGCGATCCGCGTCGGCAAGACCAACGTCCCCGAGTTCGCCGCCGGTTCGCACACCTTCAACACCGTCTTCGGCGCCACCCGCAACCCCTACGACACCGGCCGCTCCGCCGGCGGCAGCAGCGGAGGCGCCGCCGCGGCCCTGGCAGCCGGGCTCCAGCCACTCGCCGACGGTTCCGACATGGGCGGCTCGCTCCGCAACCCCGCCTCCTTCTGCAACGTCGTCGGCCTGCGCCCCACCCCGGGACGCGTCCCCGCCCTGCCCGCCGCCAACCTCTGGGAGACCCTCGCCGTCGCCGGGCCGATGGGCCGCTCCGTCGCCGACGTCGCCCTGCTCCTCTCCGTGATGGCCGGTCACGACGCACGCTCCCCGCTCTCCCTGGACAGCCCCGAACCCGCCGCGTTCCGCGCCCCGTTCACCCGCGCCGACCTCACCGGACTGCGCGTCGCCTGGGCCCCCGACCTCGGCGGCCGCGTCCCCGTCGACCGGGACGTCCGGGACGTGTTCGCCGCCCAGCGCGCCGTCTTCGAGGAGCTCGGCGCCCACGTCGAGGAGGACTGCCCCGACCTCGACGGCGCCGAGGAGGTCTTCCGCACCCTGCGCGCCCAGGAGTTCCACCTCGGCCTCGGCTCGCTCCTCGACCGGCACCCCGAGGCGTTCAAGCCCAGCCTCATCTGGAACATCGAGGCCGGCCGCGGCCTCACGGGCGCCGACATCGCCCGCGCCCACGCGGAGCACACCCGCATCCACCTCGCCGCCACCGCCTTCTTCGAGCGCTACGACGTGCTGCTCGCCCCCGTCAGCCAGGTCGTCCCGTTCGACGTCGACGCCGAGTACCCGCAGACGGTCGACGGCGTTCCCCAGCACACCTACCTCGACTGGATGCGTTCCGCGTACTTCCTCTCCGTAGTCGGCGCCCCCGCGCTCGCCGTCCCCGCCGGCTTCACGCCCGGCGGTCTCCCCGTGGGCCTGCAGATCGTCGGCCGCCCCCGCGCCGAGCGAGCGGTCCTGGAGATCGGCGCGGTGTACGAGGCCGCGACCGGCCACGGCCGCCGCCGCCCGGACCTGGACTCCGCCGCGTAACACCGGCGGCCGGTCCGCACCCCTACCTGTCCAACGCCTCTCTCGTACCACCCTCTCCGGCTCGTCCCCGCCTCTCCCCGGGAGTCACGTTGAGAAGACCGCACCTGCTCTGGGCCGTGCTGCCCGTGCTCGGGTTCCTCAGTACGCCGTTCCTGCCGTTCGTCAACGGCCCGCACCTGTGGTTCGGGCTGCCGTCCGTCCTCGTCTGGTGCCTGTCCTGGACCGCCGGCACCACCGTCTGCCTCGCGCTCACCGAACGGCTCGCCCGGATGGACCGGGACGACGACCTCGCCGCCGCCCCGTCGGCCGGAGCCACCGAGGAGGCCGGCCGATGAGCCTCGACCCCACGACCGTCGTCACCCTCATCGGGATCGTCGGCCTGGCCGCCGTCGGCATCGGCGGACGCCGCCGCAAGCAGGACGGCATCGGCGAATGGACCGTCGCCAAGCGCGGCTTCGGGGCCTTCACCACCTGGTTCCTGCAGGCCGGCGAGGCGTTCACCACCTTCAGCTTCCTCGGCCTCGCCGGGATCGCCTTCGGCGGCGGCGTCGCCGCGTGCTTCGCCCTCTGCTACCTCTCCATCAACCTGATCCTGCAGTACTTCACGATGCCCCGGATGCGTGAACTCGGCGTCCAGGGCGGCTATCTCACCCAGGCCGACTTCTTCACCGACCGCTTCCGCAGCCCGCTGCTCGGCAAGGTCGTCGCCGTCGTCGGAGCCGTCTTCCTGCTCCCGTACCTCCAGCTCCAGATCACCGGACTCGGCATGATCGTCGAACTGGCCACCGGGAGCGCGGCGGGCGGACGGCTCTCCATGGTCCTCGCCACCGTCCTCACCGTCGGCTTCGTCCTGTGGTCCGGCATCCGCGGCATCGCCCGGGTCGCCTACCTCAAGGACTTCCTGATGGTGATCGGCCTGATCGTGCTCGCCGTCGGCGTCCTGGCCTCCCTCGACGGCGGCCTCGGCGGGCTCTTCACCACGATCCGAGAGGAGCGTCCGGCCCTGCTCGGCTTCGACCAGGAGGGGTACGACACCGCCTGGTTCATCAGCGCCGTGGTGATCTCCGGCATCGGCGGCGGCCTCGGCACCATGGCGCATCTGTGGCCGCCGGTCCTCGCCGCAGGCAGCGGCCGCGCGCTGCGCAAGAACGCCATCTGGCTGCCGCTGTATCAACTCGCCCTGATGATCCCGGTGATCGTCGGCTTCGCCGGTGTCCTCGGCCTCGCCCCCGACTCGCCGGGCAACGCCGTCGCCCTGACCCTCGCCGGACAGACCCTGCCGGGGTGGCTCGTCGGACTCGTCGCCGTCGCCGCGGCCTCCGCCGCGATGGTGCCCTCCGCCGCGATCATCGTCGGCATCTCCAGCCTGGTCTCCCGCAACCTCCTCGGCGTCCGGGGCGACCGGGCCCAGCTGCGGGTGACGCACGCCGTCGCGATCGCCGCCGCCGGACTCGCCCTGGTCCTCGGCCTCGCCCGCCCCGACCTGCTGTCCAACCTGCTGCTGCTGACGTACGGCGGTCTCACCCAGCTCGCCCCGGCGATCGTGATGGGCCTCGCCCGCCGCGTCCGGCTCAGCGCCACCGCCGCGCTCAGCGGGATCCTCACCGGCGTCGCGGTCCTGAGCTGGCTGACGTTCGGGGGCGTGGACATCGGCACGGTCGACCCGGGGCTGCCGGCGTTGCTGGCCAACATCGCGGTCACGGTGGCGGTGGAGGCTCTGCGGCGCCGAAGCCCGGCGGTGATTTCAGCCCGTCTGGGGGCACCTCCCGGCCGAAGGCTGGGGGAGCTCGAGGACGAGCCCGAAGGGCGATCGACGGTGCCCGAGCCGACGGAACGGATCAGGTCGACCTAGCCCGCCTCGGCCCCACCCTCCCCACCCGTCAACCGATCCACCGCATCCTGCATATGAGCCTCAAGCAGCGTCAGCAACCGCGGCTCGTCCGCCGCGCGGAGGGCCTCGATCAGGGCGGCGTGCTCCTCGACCATGGCCTGGGGGTCGGGGTGGCGGTGGGTGAGGGCCGAGAGGCACATACGGGTCTCGACGAAGAGGGTCTCCGCGATCCGGGCGAGCCGGCGGCTGCCGGACTCGGCGACCAGGATCTGGTGCCACTCCATGTCGGCGGCGCTGAGCCCGGTCATGTTCCCGCGCCGCGCCGCCGTCGCCATCGCCCGGTGGGCCTTGGCGAGGCGGTCGGCGGTGCGCTGCGGGTCCTGCCGCAGGACGAGGCGGCAGGCCGCGGCTTCCATGGCGGAACGGGTGAAGTAGATGTCGCGTACGTCGCCCTCGTCGAGCTTCGTGACGAAGACGCCGCGGTGCGGCTCGCTCACCGCGATGCCCTGCTGCACGAGACGCTGCATCGCCTCCCGCAACGGCCCCCGGCTGACGCCGAGTTGGGCCGCCAGCTCGGCCTCGCCGAGCTGGTGTCCGGGCGGCAGGCTGCCGTCCATGATGGCCTGGGTGAGCTGGGCCGCGATCGCGATGGCCGCGGGCTCCCGCTTCACGGGGCGCAGACTCTTCACTTCCGCCATCTTCGGTTTGTCCTTGGTCGGGGCGCGGCCGGGCTCAGGCCACGCCGGTGGTGATACGGGGATGGTGCGAGAGCGCGAACAGCGCGCCGAGGCCCGTGCGCGGCTTCGCGTCGCCCGCCAGGCGCAGGCCCTCCCAGGCGGAGACCTGGTTGGCGGTCAGGACCGGCTTGCCGAGGGCCTGTTCGAGGTCGTCGAGGTAGGCGATGGTGTGCAGGGCCGTGTCCGGCAGGAGGACCGCCTCCGCGTCCGGGTGGTCGTTGGACAGGGCGAGGTCCAGGACCTGGTCGCGGGTGAGGGTGCCGACCTCGGCGGCCGTGATGATGCCGCGCCCGGAGACCTGGACGACCTCGGCCCCGGCGGCTTCGAGGAAGCGTACGAAGTAGCCGGCGACGTCGTCCGGGTAGGTCGCCGCGATCGCGAGCCTGCGCACGCCGAGCGCCTGGACGGCGTGGGCGAAGGCGAAGGACGTCGAGGAGGCGCGGCTCACGGGCAGTCCCGCCGCCTCGGCGAGTTCCTCGACCTGGCGGAGAGCGCCCTTTGGGCCGTAGATGAAGCTGGCGCTGGTGCAGGCCCAGACGACGACGTCGGGGCTGTGCCGGGAGAGCTCGGTGAGGCCGTCGGCGAGGCGGTGGGTGGAGCCCATCTCCAGGAGGGCGTCCACGCGGTGCGCGTCCTCGCCCATGTCCGTGTGCACCAGGGGGAGTCGGGTGCCGTCGCCGAGCAGCGCTTCGAGGCGGGGGTAGTCGTCCTCGGCGGAGTGGCCCGGGTACAGAAATCCGACGCAGGTGGTCCGGTCAGGCATGGGTTCGATTTCCTTTCGCGCGGGAAGTTTAGCCCGCTGTCGACGAGACGACGAAAAGTTGTAGACATTCGACAATCTGCGAGCGGCCGATCATCGGCACCGGGGGATCAGGGCAGGTCGTACGGCAGGTCGGAGGGCACGTCGGACGCCAACTCGGCGGGCGCCGCGGGGGAGGCCGCGCCGGACTCGACGGGTGGGGGCGGCACGGCCGCCACGCGTGCTTGCGGGTCGATCAGGGCCTGGTAGTCGCCCACGGGCTTGACCCCGATGCGGCGCAGCGCCGCCCACATCGTGACCTGGTTCGCGGACAGCACCGGCATCCGCAGCTCGGCCTCCAGCTGCGGGATCACGTCGTAGGTGGGCAGATTGGTGCAGCTGATGAAGAGTGCCTCGGCGCCGCCGAGCGTGACGTGGCGGGCCATCTCGACCACGTCCCGGTAGGGCACCGCCCAGATCTTCCGGGTCAGGCCCAGATACTCGCGGCCGGTGACCTCGATGCCGACCTGGTGCAGGAAGTCGGCGAGCGAGTCCGTCACCGAGCGGGTGTACGGGGTGATCACGGCGAGCCTGCGCACCCGCAGGTCGGCGAGCGCCTCCAGGAGCGCCCCGGACGTGGTGACCGCCGGGAGCCCGCCGGACGCGCTGCTCATCTGGGCGCACATGGCCTGCTCCCCGGCGAGCCCGGCGACGAAGCTGCCCGAGGTGCAGGCGTACGCGAGGGTGCGCGGCTCGACCTCCTGGAGGGCCGAGACCGCGGCGCGCAGCGTCTCGTGCTCACTGATGAGGCGGGCCATGTCGAGGCTGACCTCGACGGGGACGAACGGGGTGCGGGTGATGTGCAGGGAGACCTCGTCCGGGACCCAGCGCCACAGCTCGCGGTCGAGGGCGAAGTCGAACGGTGCGACGACGCCGACGCCGCACTGGGGCAGTGGACCGCCCAGGGTGGTGATGTCCAACGCAGTTCCCCTTCGACGCTGCACGCGCACGGGCACGGTCGGCCGTGCGCCCTGGTGGACATGGAGTGGTGTTGTGGTGTGCACCCGTGCCGGGGAAGTCGCAGCAGGGGGCGTGGGGGTGCCCCGCGGGCTGTGCGGCCGTGGCGGTCTCCGGGCCCGGCGCGGCCTGTTCGCGCGGCCACCGGCACGGTAGATTGTTGACAATCTAAAGATCTGCTGCCTAGCGTGTCAATCCCTGCTGAGGGCGTCGTATCCCGTGCCCTGGCGCCCTGGTCCGGCCCTGGCGCGCGGCCCCGGGACGACGCCTCCAACGGCCCCTGACGCGGCGCCAGGGCCGGACTGGGGGCCGTTCGTACCGCGATCGAAGGGCGGCCTGCCGTATGACCGACAGCACCACTCCGCGCGTCCTGGTCCTCTCGGGTGAACCGCCGCCCGGCCTCGAACCGCTCGACGGCCGGGCCGAGCTGCGCCTCGTCACCGAGGACCGGCTCGCCGCCGAACTGCCCGCCGCGGACGCCCTGCTCGTCTGGGAGTTCGCCACCGACGCGCTGCCCGCCGCCTGGCCGCGCGCGGGCGGACCGCGCTGGGTGCACACGGCGAGCGCGGGCGTGGACCGGTTGATGTTCCGCGCCCTGGTCGATTCGGACACCGTCCTCACCAACGCGCGCGGCGTCTTCGAGCAGCCCATCGCGGAGTACGTCGCGGGCCAGATCCTCGCCCTCGCCAAGGATTTCGCGGGTACGTACGCCCGCCAGCGGGACCACGTCTGGCAGCACCGCGTCACGGAGCGGGTCGGCGGCACCCGCGCCGTGGTCGTCGGCGGCGGGCCCATCGGCCGGGCCACGGCACGCACGCTCGGCGCGCTCGGCCTGCGGGTCGCCCTGGTCGGCCGGACGGCCCGCGCGGACGACCCGGAGGTGGGCCGCGTGCACGCCTTCGCCGAGCTCGACGCGCTGCTCCCGGAGGCCGACTGGGTGGTGAGCGCGGCGCCGCTGACCGAGCAGACCAGGGACATGTTCGACGCCCGCGCCTTCGGCCTGATGAAGCGCGGGGCCCGTTTCCTGAACGTGGGGCGCGGCCCGCTCGTCGTCGAGGAGGACCTCCTGGAGGCGTTGCGCGCCGGGCGGTTGGGCGGCGCCGCGCTCGACGTGTTCCGCGAGGAGCCGCTGCCCGCCGACAGTCCGCTGTGGGAGGCGCCGGGGCTCCTGGTCTCGCCGCACATGTCGGCGGACACCACGACGTGGCTGGACGACCTGGCGGCGGTGTTCGTCGACAACTTCGGCCGCTGGCGCGCGGGCTGCCCGCTGCGCAACGTCGTCGACAAGAAGCTCGGTTACGTCCCGTACGCCGCCCCTGCTGATGGAGTGCTCCGATGACGAACGTGCAGGAAGAAGCCCGCGTGCCCGGCGGTTCGCTGTCCGGACCGGCGGCGCTCACCGCGACCGAGCTGATCGACCGGTACGCGTCCGGTGAGCTGTCCCCGGTGACCGCGACGGAGGCGGTGCTCGACCGGATCGCGGAGGTGGACCCGCGGGTCAACGCGTACTGCCTGGTCGACCGGGACGCGGCGCTCGCGCAGGCCGAGCAGAGCGCCGAGCGGTGGCGGCGCGGGCAGCCGCAGGGACTGGTCGACGGCGTGCCCACGTCCATCAAGGACCTGTTCCTGACCCGGGGTTGGCCGACGCTGCGCGGTTCGCTCAGCATCGCCGCCGAGCAGGCCTGGGACGCGGACGCGCCGTGCGTGGCTCGCCTTCGGGAGCAGGGCGCGGTGTTCGTGGGGAAGACGACGACGCCGGAGTTCGGCTGGAAGGGCGTCACCGACAATCCGCTGACCGGCGTGACCCGCAACCCCTGGGACCCGAGCCGGACTTCGGGCGGTTCCTCGGGCGGCAGCGCGGCGGCCGTCGCGGCCGGGATGGGGCCGCTGTCGGTGGGTACGGACGGCGGCGGTTCGGTGCGCATCCCGGCGGCGTTCTGCGGCGTCTTCGGCATGAAGCCGACGTACGGGCGGATCCCGCTGTTCCCCGCGAGCCCGTTCGGGACGCTCGCGCACGCGGGCCCGATGACGCGGACCGTCGCGGACGCGGCGCTCCTGATGGACGTGGTGTGCGGGGCGGACAGCCGCGACTGGTCCGGGCTCGCCCTGCCCGAGGGGAGCTTCCGCGCGGCCCTGGAGGCCGACTCGCTCGCGGGCCTGCGCATCGCCTACGCGCCGACGCTCGCGGACGCCGAGGTCGACCCGCAGATCGCCGCGCGGGTGGCGCGGGTGGCGAAGCTGCTCGCCGGTCTCGGGGCCGAAGTCCTGGAGGCGGCACCGGAGTTCGAGGACCCGGTGGAGGCGTACCACACCCTGTGGTTCACCGGCGCGGCGAAGGTCGTGGAGCACCTCGGGCCCGAGCAGCGCGCGCGGCTCGACCCGGGCCTTCAGGAGATCGTCGCGGAGGGCGCGGAGAAGAGCGCGCTCGACTACCTGGGCGCGGTGGACACCCGGATGGCGCTCGGCGTCCTGATGGGCGCCTTCCACGAGACGTACGACCTGCTGCTCACGCCGGCCGTTCCGTGCACGGCGTTCGCGGCGGGCGTGGAGTTCCCCGAGGGCAGCGGGCTGGCGCGGTGGACCGGGTGGACGCCGTTCTCGTACCCGTTCAACCTGACGCAGCAGCCCGCGGCCAGCGTGCCGTGCGGGACGACGGACGAAGGGCTGCCGGTGGGCGCGCAGTTGGTGGCGGCGCGGCACGGGGACGCGTTGGTGCTCAGGGCCGCGCATCTGCTGCAGCAGGAGCTGCTGCGGGAGGGCGTGGTGAGCACGGACCCGGTGGGCTGACCCCCGGGACGTGTCCCCTCCGAGAAGTGATGACACAGTGAGACATCACAGGTGAAGGGGCGGGCCGGACGGCCCGCCCCTTCACCTGTGCTCAGGCCCTGCGGAACTGCAGCGACTCGCCGAGCGCGCCCGCCCGCCACAGGTCCTGGCAGGCCTCCGCCATCTCGTCGAGGCCGTCGACGATCGTGCCCCAGACGATGCCGGGCACCCAGCCCTGGTCGCCGTTGATCAGGAGGTTGTTGCGCTCGTAGAACAGCGCGAGGTCGACGACCGTGCTGCGCTCGGCGTGCGCGGCCTGCCCGCCCTGCTGCTCGGCCGCCGCCTCGTACCCGTACGAGGAGGTGTTCAACTGCGTGTCCGTGAACGTGAAGTAGCAGAGGTCGCCCGGGATCGGGGTGATCGTCGGGTTCTCCAGCGGGGGCTCCTGCGGGGCGAACGGGGGGACCAGGGTGTAGATCTCGTTGCGGGCGTACTTCGCGTGGTAGACGTCGCCGCCGAGCGGCAGCGCGTTCCACACGGCCTGGCAGGTGACCGGGGCCTTGTCGTCGAGGAGCAGGGCGGTGCAGGTGACGCCGCGCTTGGGCAGCGAGACCTCGATGTGGCGGGCCATGGGCTTGACTCTCCGATGCGGTGGGTGCGGGCGGGCCGACAGGCGTGCGGGGCCGGGCTCGGGATCAGCTCAGCGGCATGGCGAGATAGCGGGTCTCCAGGAACTCGTCGATACCGACGGTGCCGCCCTCACGGCCGAGGCCCGACTGCTTGACCCCGCCGAACGGCGCCGCCGGGTTGGACACCACGCCCTTGTTCAGCCCGACCATGCCGGTGTCCAGGCGCTCGCCGAGCCGGAACGCCCGCTCCAGGCTCTGCGTGAAGACATAGCTGACCAGTCCGTACGGGGTGTCGTTGGCGGCGGCGACCACCTCGTCCTCGTCGGTGAACGTGAGCACCGGGGCCACGGGCCCGAAGATCTCCTGGTGCAGCATCGCCGCGTCGGCGGGGACGCCGGTCAGGACCGTCGGCCGGTAGAAGTACCCGTCGCCCGGGGCATGTTCGCCGCCGACCAGGGTCTTCGCACCGCGCCCCACCGCGTCCTCGACCAGCTCGTCGACCTTGCCGCGGCCGTCCGCGTCGATCAGCGGGCCGACGTCGACGCCCGGTTCGGTGCCGCGGCCCACGGTGAGGGCGCCCATCCGGGCGGCGAGGCGCTCGGCGAAGGCCCCGGCGACGCTCTCGTGGACGTACAGGCGGTTGGCGGCCGTGCAGGCCTCGCCCATGTTGCGCATCTTCGCGGCGAGGGCGCCCTCCACCGCGCGGTCCAGGTCGGCGTCCTCGAAGACCAGGAACGGGGCGTTGCCGCCGAGCTCCAGGGAGACCCGCAGGACCTGCGCGGCCGACTGCTCCAACAGCAGCCGCCCGACGGCCGTCGACCCCGTGAACGACAGCTTCCGGATGATCCCGCCGCGAAGCAGCGGCTCGACGACCTCACCCGGGCGGCTGGTCGTCAGGACGTTCAGCACACCGTCCGGCAGGCCCGCCTCGCGCAGGATCCCGGCGAGCGCGAGCAGCGACAGCGGGGTCTGCTCGGCGGGCTTGACGATCATCGTGCAGCCCGCGGCGACGGCCGGGCCGATCTTGCGCGTACCCATCGCGAGCGGGAAGTTCCACGGCGTGATCAGCAGCACCGGGCCCACCGGGCGGCGCATCACGACGAAGCGGTCCTTGCCGTCGGGCGAGGTCTGGAACCCGCCGTCGATCCGGACGGCCTCCTCGGCGAACCAGCGGAAGAACTCCGCCGCGTACGCCACCTCGCCCTTGGCCTCGGCCAGCGGCTTGCCCATCTCCAGGGTCATCAGGAGCGCGAGGTCGTCCTTGCGCTCAAGCAGCAGTTCGTAGGCCCTGCGCAGAATCTCGCCGCGCTCGCGCGGAGCCGTCGCCGCCCAGGCCTCCTGCGCCGCGCCCGCCGCCTCGGCCGCCGCGCGGGCGTCCTGCGCGTCCGCGTCCGCGACGGTGCGCAGCTCGCGGGCGAGGGCCGGGTCCTCCACCGGGAACCGCGCCCCGGAGGCGGCCGGGCGCCAGCTCCCGCCGATGAAGAGTCCGTCCGGCACGGCGTCGACGACGGCCCGCTCGTGTTGCGTCCAAGTGCTCACGCGTACTCCCGCTCAACTCGCCTATGGACAGCGTCTGAAATGGCATGCTTGCATGCGTGCAGGTTGTTGACAATCCTACGATGAATCGACAGTCCTGAGAACGCCCCGAGAGGCCCCCGGGCACGCCCCGGGAAGTCCCTCGGGTGACCGAGAGCCGTGCCGTAAGCGTCCGAGGAGACGTCCCATGAGTGCACTGTCCCCCGTCCTGAAGCAGGCAACGCAGGTCCTGGCCGTACGCGGCGAGGGTGTCCACCTCTACGACGAATCCGGGCGCGCCCACCTGGACTTCACCGCCGGGATCGGCGTCACCAGCACCGGGCACTGCCACCCGCGCGTGGTCGCCGCCGCGCAGGACCAGGTCGGAAAGCTGGTGCACGGCCAGTACACGACGGTCCTGCACCAGCCGCTGCTGACCCTGACCGAGCGCCTCGGCGAGGTCCTGCCCGCCGGGATCGACTCGCTGTTCTACGTCAACTCCGGCTCCGAGGCCGTCGAGGCGGCCATGCGCCTGGCCAAGCAGGCCACAGGGCGGCCCAACATCGTCGCCTTCCAGGGCGGCTTCCACGGGCGCACGATGGCTGCCGCCTCGATGACGACCTCGGCCACCAAGTTCCGCTCCGGGTACGGCCCGCTGATGCCCGGCGTCGCCCTCGCCCCGTTCCCGAACGCCTTCCACTACGGCTGGGACGAGGAGACCGCGACCCGCTTCGCGCTGCGCGAGCTGGACCAGCTGCTCGCCACGGTCACGGCCCCCGCCGACACCGCCGCGTTCATCGTCGAACCGGTCCTCGGCGAGGGCGGGTACGTACCGGCCAACACCGCCTTCCTCCAGGGGCTCAGGGAGCGCGCCGACCGGCACGGCATCCTGCTGATCCTGGACGAGGTGCAGACCGGCTTCGGCCGCACCGGCAAGTTCTGGGGCCACGACCACTTCGGCGGCAGGCCCGACATCGTCGTCACCGCGAAGGGCCTGGCCAGCGGCTTCCCGCTGTCGGCCATCGCCGCCCCGGAGGCGCTGATGGCGAAGGCCTGGCCGGGCTCGCAGGGCGGTACGTACGGCGGGAACGCGGTCGCGTGCGCCGCCGCCATCGCCACGCTCGACGTCATCCAGGACGAGAAGCTCGTCGAGAACGCGGCCACGCGCGGCGCCCAGCTCTTCTCGGGCCTGCGCGAGGTCGCCGCGCGGCACGCGGCGGGCGAGGGCCGCGCCGGCATCGGCGACGTGCGCGGGCTCGGCCTGATGGCGGGCACCGAGTTCACCGACGCCGAGGGCGAGCCGGACGGCGCCACCGCCGCGAAGGTGCACGCCGCGGCGGGGGAGCGCGGCCTGCTGCTGCTCACCTGCGGCACCCAGGGCCAGGTGGTCCGCATGATCCCGCCGCTCGTCGTGAACGAGGGCGAGGTCGCGGAGGGCCTGCGGCTGTGGACGGAGTCCGTGGACGCGGTCCTGGGCGGGTGAGGCCGCACTGACCCACCCCACCGCCAAGTCACCCCGTACACCGAGGAGTTGAGCCCGCATGTCCACCTCTGCCGAGCCGCGCACCGACACCCCCGCACGGCGCACCCTGGCACGGCTGGAACGGGACCTGCGGGCCGCCGTCGTGAGCGGCGAGGTCGCCTTCGGGGCCCGCCGCCGCGCCGAGTACGCCCAGGACGCCTCCACCTACCGGCAGGTCCCGGCCGCCGTGGTGCTGCCCGGCTCCACCGACGAGCTGGTCGACACGCTCGCGGTCTGCCACCGGTACGGCATGGCCGTCACACTGCGCGGCGCGGGCACCTCGATCGCCGGGCAGGCGGTCGGGGACGGCGTCGTCGTCGACACCTCGCGCCACCTCGGCGCCGTGCTCGACGTCGACCCCGAGGTCCGCACCGCGCGCGTGGAGCCCGGCGTGGTCCTCGACGACCTGCAGCAGGTGCTCCGCCCGTACGGCCTGCGGTTCGGGCCCGACCCGTCGACGCATGCCCGCTGCACCGTCGGCGGCATGATCGGCAACAACGCCTGCGGCACCCACTCCGTCGCCTGGGGCCGCACGGCGGACAACGTCGTCGAGCTCGACGTGGTGACGTACGACGGACACCGCATGACCCTGCGGAAGCTCAGCGAGGAGGAGCTGCTGCGGGTCATCGAGGCGGGCGGCCGGCGCGGCGAGATCCACGCCCGGCTCCGGGACCTGCGGGACGCCCATCTCGCCCTGCTCCGCACCGAGTTCGGCCGCTTTCCTCGCCAGGTGTCCGGCTACAGCCTGGAACATCTGCTGCCCGAGCGCGGCTTCGACCCGGCTGCCGTCCTCGTCGGTACGGAGGGCACCTGCGCGGTCGTCCTCGCCGCCACCGTCCGGCTCGTCCCGCTGCCCGCCCGCCGCACCCTCGTCGCCCTGGGCTTCGCCGACCTGCCCGCGGCGGGCGACGCGGCCCGGCACGTCCTGGAGCACCACCCGATCGCCTGCGAGGGCCTCGGCGGCGACCAGGTGGCGGCCCTGCGCCGCAACGTTCCCGACGCCGAACCGGAGAAGCTCCTGCCGGAGGGCCGGGGCTGGCTGCTCTGCGAGTTCGGGTACTCCGATTCCGACATCGCCGCTCAAGACCCCCACTCCGACGAGGAGTTGGCGGCCGCCCTGCGCCGCGACACCGGCGCGATCGCCGTCCGGCTCGTCGCCGACCCCGCCGAGCAGGCCGCGCTCTGGCGGATCCGCGAGGACAGCTCGGGCCTCGCCACCCGCGCCCCGGACGGCTCGGAGGCCTGGCCCGGCTGGGAGGACTCCGCCGTCCCCGTCGAGCACCTCGGCGACTATCTGCGGGACCTGGAATCGCTGCTCGCCCGGCACGGACTGCAGGGCACGCCGTACGGGCACTTCGGCGAGGGCTGCGTACACATCAGGATCGACTTCGACCACGAGACGCCGGAAGGTCTGCGCACGTTCCGGCAGTTCATGACGGACGCGGCCCGGCTCGTCGCCTCGCACGGCGGCACGCTGTCCGGGGAGCACGGGGACGGGCAGGCCCGCGCCGAGTTCCTGCCGCTGGTCTACAGCCCCGAGGCGATGGCCGCGTTCGCCGACTTCAAGGACGTGTGGGACCCGGAGAACCGGCTCAACCCCGGCATCCTCGTCCACCCCCGCCCCGCCGACGAACGCCTCCGCATCCGGCCGGGGCACCGGCCGCAACTGCCGCTCACCACGACCCTCGCCCTCGCCGAGGACGACGGCGACCTGAGCCGCGCGCTGCGCCGCTGCGTCGGCATCGCCAAGTGCCGCACGTCGTCCGGCGGCGTGATGTGCCCGAGCTACCGCGCGACGCGCGACGAGAAGGACTCCACCCGCGGCCGCGCCCGCGTCCTCTACGAGATGGTGCAGGGCGACGTGGTCACGGCCGGCTGGCGCTCGAAGGAGGTACGGCAGTCCCTGGACCTGTGCCTGTCCTGCAAGGGCTGCAAGAGCGACTGCCCGGTCGGCGTCGACATGGCCACGTACAAGGCGGAGTTCCTGCACCAGCACTACCGCGGCCGGCTGCGCCCCGTCACGCACTACACCCTGGGCCGGCTCCCGCTGTGGGCCCGGCTGGCCGGGAAGGCGCCGCGCCTCGCCAACGCGGTGACGCAGAACCCGGCCGCGGCGGCCCTGCTCAAGCGGATGGGCGGGATCGCCCCGCAGCGCGCGGTGCCGCTGTTCGCGACGCAGCGGTTCCGCCGCTGGTTCGAGTCCCGTCCCGCACCTGCCTCGGAGGGTGAACGGCAGCAGGTCCTGCTCTGGCCGGACACGTTCACGGAGTTCTTCACGCCCGAGGTCGGACGGGCAGCGGTGGAGGTCCTGGAGAGCGCGGGCTTCGAGGTGCTCCTGCCTCCCGACCGGCTCTGCTGCGGCCTCACCTGGCTGACCACCGGCCAACTCGACGCCGCGCGCAGGCGGTTGAGCCGCACGCTCGACGCCGTCGACCCGTATCTGCGCCGCGGGATCCCCCTGGTCGGCCTGGAGCCCAGCTGCACGTCCCTGTTCCGCAGCGACGGTACGGAACTCCTCGCCGGGGATGAACGGGCCCGGCGCGCCGCCGAGCAGACCCTGACGTTCGCCGAGCTCCTGGACCGGCGCGCCCCCGACGCCCCGTTCGCCCGCCTGGACACCACGGCCCTCACCCAGACCCACTGCCACCAGCACGCCACGCTCGGCAGCGCCGCCGACGACCGGGTCCTCGCCCGCGTCGGCGTCGACAGCGGCCGCCTCGACTCCGGCTGCTGCGGCCTGGCGGGCAACTTCGGCTTCGAGCGGGGGCATTACGACGTGTCGGTGCAGGTCGGAGAGCAGGCGCTGCTGCCTGCGTTGCGGGCGGCGCCGGATGAGGCGGTGGTGTTGGCGGACGGGTTCAGTTGCCGTACGCAGATCGATCAGCTGTCGTCCCGGCGGGCCCGGCACCTGGCTGAGCTGCTGCGGGACGCGCTGCCCCGATAGGGGCGCGGGGCTGTGACATCGGCGGCTCCGCCGCGGGGCGCGACCAGCCACGGCGGCGCGGCAGCCGAACGACGGCAAAGGGAGCCCCTCCGGCGATTGAGGAGCCGGGGTCCGGGGGCGGAGCCCCCCGTGGCGGGGCCCGAGTCGACGGCACCCTCACGCCCACCTGGGCTCCCGCACCAACCCCGACTTCACCCCCGCCCCACACAACGGCACCGCCACCGTCCGCTCCCCGAAGCGCCCGCCCCGTACCGCCGCCCAGCACACCGCGGCCGTCGACTCGACGAACAGGCCGCGCTCGGCGAGATCCCGCTGGGCGGAGGCGATCGCCGGGTCCGGGACCGTGAGGAAGCCGCCGCCGAACTGCCGTACCGCGGCCAGGATCTGCCGGGCGCGCGGCGGCCGGGGGATGGCGATGCCCTCGGCGTACGTGGGCCGCGAAGGGTACGGCTCCGGCGGCAGGTCGGCGGCCCCCTCCGCCCAGGCCGCCGCGACCGGGGCGACGGCCGCGGCCTGCACCCCGTACAGCGCCGGGAAGCGCCCGATCTGCCCGGCGGAGTGCAGCTCGCGCAGGGCGAGCGCGGCGCCCAGGAGCAGGGTGCCGTTGCCGACGGGCACGACCAGGACATCGGGCAGACGGCCGCCGAGGTCCTCCCAGAGTTCGAGGACGTACGTCTTCGTGCCGTGCAGGAAGTACGGATTGTGCACGTGGGACGCGTAGAACGTGCCGGGTTCGTCGGCCGCCGCGCGGGCCGCGAGCGCCGTGGCCTCGCGGTCGCCGGGGACCGTCTCGACGTGCGCGCCGTGCGCCCGGATCTGCTCCAGCTTCTTCGGCGAGGTGGTGACGGGCACGTACACCGTGCAGTCAAGGCCGGCGCGGGCGGTGTACGCGGCGACGGCCGTGCCCGCGTTGCCACTGCTGTCGGCGACGACCCGCTCGGGGGCGAGGCGGCGGGCCAGCTCGGCGAGGAGGACGGCGCCGCGGTCCTTGAAGGAGAGCGTCGGCATCAGGAAGTCCAGCTTCGCCGTGATCGTCTCCGTCAGGTCGACGAGCGGGGTCCGGCCCTCGCCGAGGCTCACCTCGGGCGCGGCGAGCGGCAGTGAACCGGAGTACCGCCACAGCGAGTTGACCCGCCCGGCGAGCGCCTTGAGATCGGTGGGCGTCGGATGGAAGTCCAGGTCGAGGGGGCCGCGGCAGACCGGGCAGCACCAGGCGAGGGAGCCCGCGCGCACCCGGGTGCCGTCCGCTGGGCAGACGAAGTCCGGCAGAGACATCATGAACCGACCTTAGATCTTCAAGTGCCGTGAATCCGCTCATGTGCTGACTGATAGCGACTGTTGGCGATTAGTGCACGAATGGTGCTGACTGGTCATCATGTCGGCGGCGTGGCAGCACGGTTACGTCGTACCGGCCTCTTGTGGGAATCCTGTGGATCAGCCAATCTTTCGGACGGCGACCGGCCCAGAACGTCTGTGCGGCGGGCCTGGTCGTGTTCCTTGTGCACGCTCGCCCAGTTCGTTGCTCGTGCTCGTGCTTCACGCTCTCCTGCCCGATCGGCGCTTCGGCGTGCACACCTGCACCACCACCCCCACCAGCGCACCATCGACGAGGAGGATCCCTCAGATGGCACTGAAGAGAACCGCACGGCGAAGATTCGCAGGCACCACCGGCCTCGCCGTCGCGGCCCTCGCGCTCGGCGTCCTCGCCGCACCCCAGGCGGGAGCGGCCGACGCCCGAGTCGGCACCATCGAGAACGCCGGGGCGCCCGGCGCGATCGCGGACAGCTACATCGTGACCCTCAAGAAGAGCGCGGCGAAGTCGAGTTCGGCGAAGGGCAAGAGCCTGGCGAAGGGGTACGGCGCGAAGATCGAGCGCACGTACACCGCCGCGCTGAACGGCTACGAGGTCGAGGCATCGAAGGCCGAGGCGGAGCGGTTCGCGGCCGACCCGGCGGTGGCCTCGGTGGTCCAGAACCGGACCTTCACCATCGACGCCACGCAGCCCAACCCGCCGTCCTGGGGCCTGGACCGGATCGACCAGAAGTCCCTTCCCCTGAACCAGAGTTACACCTACCCGGACAAGGCCGGCGAGGGTGTGACCGTGTACGTCATCGACACCGGCGTCCGCATCAGCCACAGCGACTTCGGCGGCCGTGCCTCGTACGGCTATGACGCCGTCGACAACGACAACACCGCGCAGGACGGCCACGGCCACGGCACGCACGTCGCGGGCACGGTGGCCGGGACCGCGCACGGGGTGGCGAAGAAGGCGAAGGTCGTCGGCGTCCGCGTCCTCGACAACCAGGGCTCGGGCACGACCGCGGGTGTCGTCGCGGGCATCGACTGGGTCACGAACAACGCCGTGAAGCCGGCCGTGGCCAACATGAGCCTCGGCGGCGGCGCGGACTCGGCCCTCGACACGGCCGTCCGCAACTCCATCGCCTCCGGCGTGACCTACTCGCTCGCGGCGGGCAACGAGTCCACCGACGCCTCCACCCGCTCCCCGGCACGCGTCACCGAGGGCATCACCGTAGGCGCCACCACCAGCACGGACGCCAAGGCGAGCTACTCCAACTACGGCAGCGTCCTGGACATCTTCGCGCCGGGCTCGTCCATCACATCGACCTGGAACACCGGGGACAGCGCCACCAACACGATCTCCGGTACGTCGATGGCGGCCCCGCACGTCGCGGGCGCGGCGGCCCTGCACCTGGCGGGCGCGCCGAGCGCCACCCCGGCGCAGGTGCGGGACGCGCTGGTCGCCGCGGCCAGCACGGGCGTCGTCACGAGCCCCGGCAGCGGCTCGCCGAACCGTCTCCTGAACGTCGGCCCGGGCGACACCACGCCGCCCGGCAAGCGCTTCGAGAACGCCACGGACTACGCGATCAACGACAACGCGACCGTCGACTCGCCGCTCCCGGTCACCGGCGTCTCCGGCAGGGCCCCGGCCGCGCTGCAGGTGCCGGTGAACATCGCCCACACCTACATCGGCGACCTGCGCGTCCAGCTGATCGCCCCGGACGGCACCGCGTACACGCTGAAGGGGTACGGCACGGGCGGCAGCGCGAACGACATCAACACCACGTACACGGTGAACGCCTCGTCCGAGACGGCGGACGGCACCTGGAAGCTCCGGGTCAGCGACAACGCGAGCTATGACACCGGGAAGATCGACTCCTGGGCGCTGCAGTTCTAGCGCGCTCGGGTCCGGCTGCCTGAAGGGGCCCGGAACGTTGCCGGCGCCGGCAACGTTCCGGGCCCCTTTCCTGTATGACGGCCTGTCAACTGTGCTTCATGGCCAACTCGCCCCGTACCGCCGCGTCCGCGCCCTCCGCGAGCAGTCCGAGCAGTCCGAGGAGCGGCCACACAACGGCGGCCGCGAACACGGTGCCCCTGCCTGCATCCCTCGCGGCGTCCGCCCAGCGGGCCGTGAGCGCGTTCAGCGCCCGCACCCGTCCCCCGGTTCACGGCCATCTGCCGCCCCCGGCCCCGCTGCCCCGACGTACGATTCGCGCGACCGTTCGCATGTACCGCCGTCCGATCCCGACCAGGAGCACCGTACCCGTGGCCATACCCCCGCCGCCCCAGGGCCCGCAGCCGCCGCCTTACGGGCAGGGCGCTCCGCCGCCGTACGGCTGGCAGCCGCCCTATCCGTACCCGCAGCAGCCGCAGTCGACCAACGGGCTGGCCGTCACGTCGATGGTGCTCGGCATCCTGTGCTTCCTGCCGCCGCTCGGCCTGGTCCTCGGGCTCGTCGCGCTCTCGCAGATCAAGCGGAACGGGCAGCGCGGCAAGGGCATGGCGGTCGCGGGCGTCACCCTCTCCTCGATCGGTACCGCCTTCGTCGTGCTCGCCTTCTCGCTCGGCTGGGCCGCGAGCTTCTGGGGCGGCTTCACGGGCGCGGCCGAGGAGTCGCGGGACGACCGCTCGGCGTTCTCGCTGGCGGAGGGGGACTGCTTCGACTCGCCCACGGGCAAGCTGGAGGGCGAGACCTACGACGTGGACATCGTGGACTGCGCGCAGCCCCATGACGGCGAGGCGTACGGCAACTTCCGCCTCGACGAAGGGCCTTACCCCGGCGTGGACCGCATCAGCCGCCTCGCCGAGGAACGCTGTGCGGCCTTCTCCGAGGGCTACTTCGGTGACCGCGCGGCGTCCTCCGGCAACGTCTACGACTACTACTTCTACCCGACCGCGCGGAGCTGGTCCCTCGGCGACCGCACCGTGACCTGCCTCGTCGGCGCGGAGGACGGCGGCAAGCTCACCGGCTCGCTGCGGGACACGACGGGCGGCGGGTCCGACGGAGGTTCTGGATCCACCGGGGGCCAGGACGGCGACCCGGGCGGCCTCGAAGGCGACCCGGGCGGCCTCGACGGCAACCCCGGTGAGGGTGCCGCGGTCTCCGTCAAGACAAGTCATCACTTCGGGTGATTCTCTGGCCTAAGGTTGCGGTCCTCAACCGTGGGTTGTCAGGCTGTTGCTGTCTGTCAACCTGATGGGAGTGGCTCGTGACAATCGGTGAGCAGCCGGCGTATCTGCGCGTTGCCGACGATCTTCGCAAGCAGATCGTCAACGGCGCGCTCCCGCCCCACACCCGGCTGCCCTCGCAGGCACGCATCCGCGAGGAGTACGGGGTCTCGGACACCGTCGCCCTCGAGGCCCGCAAGGTCCTGATGGCCGAGGGCCTGGTCGAGGGCCGCTCCGGCTCCGGCACCTATGTGCGGGAGCGCCCGGTGCCGCGCCGCGTCGCCCGCTCCGCGTACCGGTCGAGCGGCTCCACGCCCTTCCGGCAGGAGCAGGCCGAGGCCGGGGCGCGCGGCACGTGGGAGTCCCGCAGCGAACAGGTCGAGGCCGACCCGGAGATCGCCGAGCGGCTCGCGATCAAGCCGGGCGACCGCGTGATGCGGACGAAGTACGTCTTCCGGGACGCCGGTGAGCCCATGATGCTCTCCACCTCCTGGGAGCCCCTGGCGGTCACGGGGCGTACGCCGGTGATGCTCCCCGAGGAGGGCCCGCTCGGCGGCTGCGGCGTGGTCGAGCGGATGGCCGCGATCGACGTGATCGTCGACAACGTCGCGGAGGAGGTCGGCGCCCGCCCCGGCCTCGCCGGGGAGCTCCTCGCGCTCGGCGGCGTGCCGGGCCATGTCGTCCTCGTCATCGAGCGGACGTACTTCGCCTCGGGCCGCCCTGTCGAGACGGCGGACGTGGTCGTGCCCGCCGACCGGTACCGCGTGGCGTACCACCTGCCGGTGAAGTGACCGCGAGCCCGTGAAGCGAGGCGCCCCCCGCCCGTGACGGGGGCTCAACTCCCCGCCCGCGTACGGTCTTCGGTGCTGACGCACAGGCCTTGAGGGGCGCACGCGAGCCGTGCGCCCCCTCGGACTTGGTCCGGTCCTGGCCGATTGCGTATCTCTTTGTGCTATTCCGTATCCGCTGTGTGAAGTCCGGGCGTACGCTCGGGCATATGCGTCACGGGATTGCGTCAGCGGACGGGAGACGGCCACGGCCGGCGGCGGGGGGAGAGGTGCGATGAACGAAGGCAGCACGATGCTCCCGTGGCATGTCATACGCCAGGACGACAACGGCAACCGCTACCGCGTCGGCCGGTACGCCACCAGGTCGGAGGCCCAGCAGGTCGCCGACAGCCTGGAGAACCGCGGCCACAAGCAGCTGTACGTGATCGAGCGGCTGAGCCAGAAGACCGCGTGACCCAGGGGACGTCTCCCGGTCTTTGCGGGTCCGCGACGGCCGGGGATTGCCCCTGGCGTTCCGGCCCGGCGCCGGAGTGCGCCTAGGCTCCGGCGCATGACGGAACGCATCCTCGTCGTCGGCGGCGCCCTGTACGCCGGAGGGCGCCTGCTCGCCGCCCGGCGCAGCGCCCCCGCCCACCTGGCCGGACGCTGGGAACTCCCCGGCGGCAAGGTCGAACCGGGCGAAGACCCCGAGCAGGCCCTCGTGCGCGAACTGCGCGAGGAACTCGGCGTCGAGGTCAAGCTCCTGGAACGGGTCCCCGGCGAGTGGCCGCTCGAGCGCCCCGGGTACGTCCTGCGGGTCTGGGCCGCCGAGTTGATCTCCGCGAGCCCCGAGGGCGTACGCCCCCTGGAGGACCACGACGCGCTGCGCTGGCTCGCGCCCGACGAGCTCTGGGACGTGGACTGGCTGGAGCACGACCGGCCGGCGGTGACGGAGGCGGCACGCTGGCACGCGCATCGCTCGTGAGGACCCATCGGCAGGGGGCGTGCGAGGTGGCGGGCGCGGAACTCGTCGCGCCGTTCGCTCCACCGTGCGCCCGCGCATACGGTAGGGCCCTCTTGATATCGGGTATGTGCTGATTAACCCCATGAAACCGGACGGGTACTGCCACCTTCCCCCTGGTCCTTTTGGAAGTGATCGGCGTGATCGACAGCGACGGCGACCGCGCTGAGGGAGCCGAGGGCCCGGAGCGCGCCGAGTGGCACTTCCCCGCCGAACCCGGAGCCGTCCGCACCGCCCGCGCCCGCGTGCGCAAACAACTCGACGCCTGGGGGCTCGACGAGGTCGGCGACATGACCGTGCTGCTCGTCAGCGAACTCGTCACCAACTCCCTGCGGCACGCCACCGGACCCATCGGCGTACGCCTCGTACGACCCGTGAACGGCTCCGATCCGCTGCGGGTGGAAGTGTCCGACCCGCTTCCGGATCCACCCCGCGAACGCAGTGCCGAACCCGATGACGAAGGCGGGCGCGGACTGCAGCTGGTGGCCTGTTCCGCGCGCCGCTGGGGTACTCGACAAGGCAGGACGGGCAAGACCGTGTGGTTCGAGGTGTCCCTGCCTGGTTAGAAGGTGAGGGAGAGCCGATCTCCTCGAACGCCCCGACGGCACACGGCCGGAATATGTCGGGACGGACAGGAGATGTGAACGCGGTGTTGCGTGCGGCCGTAGTGCTGGATACTGCGGGCTAGCCGTCCGATGGGCCTGGTCGGTGGCGGTGAGCTGGAGGGGACGGTCGCGTGAGCGAGATACCAGCCAGGGCGCGGACGCCCGAGCAGCGAAGGGGCGAGACTCGGCCAACTGCCGCCGAGGGTGCCCCCGGCGACATCACGTGGCAGTCGAGCCCGCCCGGTTCGATCTACGACTACATCAAGGTCGCGTCCTTCGCCCTCGGCCCCGACGGGCTGATCGACCAGTGGTCGCTCCGCGCCGAGCAGCTCTTCGGCATCCCCGCGCGGGAGGCCGTCGGCAAGGACCCGATCGAGGCGTTCGTCCCCGCCGACCTGCGCGCAGCCGGCCACCGCAAGGTCGCCGAGATACTCGACGGGCGTGAGTGGACGGGCGTCGTCCCCTTCCGGATGCCCGGCGACCGCGCCCTGAACGGCATCGCCGAGGTGTACGTGATGCCCACCGAGACCGAGCACGGCGACCGGGCCGCGGTCTGCATCGTCGTCGACGTACGGGCCCTGCGCGGGATCGAGACCGACCTCGCCGCGTCCCAGGCCATTTTCGGCCAATCACCCTTCGGCTTCCTGCTCTTCGGCACCGACCTCAAGGTGCAGCGCGCCAACCGCCGCTTCGCGGCCGTCTTCGGCGGTGGCGCGGACGAGCACCGCGGCCGCACCGTCCACGACTACCTGCCGCGGCAGGAGGCCGAGCGGATGCAGGCCGCGCTGCGGCACGTCCTGGAGACCGGCGAGTCCGTGACGGACATGCAGCTCGTCGGCCCCGCGCCCGGCTCCAACAACGACCGCAGGCATTGGTCGATCAACCTCTACCGCGTGCACAGCGGCAGCGGCCGGCCCATCGGCGTCGCCGGGCTCGGCACCGACGTCACCCGCAGACAAGCCGCCGCCCGCGAGGCCGCGAACGCCCGCCGCAACCTCGCCCTCCTCAACGAGGCCGGCGCCCGCATCGGCAACTCCCTCGACCTGGAGACCACCGCACGCGAACTCCTCGACGTCACGGTCCCCGTCTTCTGCGACCTCGCCTCCGTCGACCTCTACCAGGGCCTCCTCGACGGCGACGAGTCCGCGCAGGTCGGAAGCCTCGCCGACGGTTCGGCCGAGCTGCGCCGGGTCGCCTTCGCCAGCGCCGTCTCCGACGCCCCGCTCGCCGACGCGGGCGCCACGCCCGTCACCGTCGGCGCCGTGCACCGCTACGCCTTCAACTCGCCCTGCGCGGACGCCCTGCGCACCGCCCGCCCGGTGACGATCTCCGGGGGCGACGAGAACGGCCTGGTGCAGTCCACGCTCGCCGTGCCGATGGTCGCCCACGACACCGTCGTAGGACTCGCCCGCTTCTCCCGCGCCAAGGGCAGCGAACCCTTCGGCGACCGCGACCGCGCCCTCGCCGTGGAACTCGCCGCCCGCGCCGCCGTCTGCATCGACAACGCCCGCCTGTACCGAAGAGAGCACGAGCGCGCACTCATCCTGCAGCGTTCCCTGCTCCCGCCCGGCGACCCCGAGGCGTCCGGGCTCGACATCGCTTGCCGCTACCTGCCAGGCAACGCCGCCACCGAGGTCGGCGGCGACTGGTTCGACGTCATCGAACTGCCCGGACACCGCACCGCGCTCGTCGTCGGCGATGTGATGGGCCGCGGCCTGCGCGCCGCCGTCGCCATGGGTGAACTCCGTACGGCCGTACGGACGTTGGCGCTCCTCGACCTCGAACCCGCCGAAGTGCTCTCCGCCCTCGACGAGATCGCCCGCGGCCTCGGCAACCCCGCCCACACCGCCGGGAACCAGCTGCGCCCGCCGCAGTCCCCGCAGTCCACCCGCCGCGCGCTGCAGGGCCGCGACATCGACCCGGCCGAGGTGTACCTCGCGACCTGCGTGTACGCCGTCTACGACCCGGTCACCCGGCGCTGCACATTCGCCAACGCGGGCCATCTGCCGCCCGTCCTGGTCGAGCCCGGCGAGCCGGCGCTGATGCTGGAGGTGCCGCCCGGGATGCCGCTCGGCGTCGGCGGCGAGCCCTTCGAGGAGGTCGAGATCGATCTCCCCGAGGGCGCCCTGCTCGCCCTCTACACCGACGGCCTCGTGGAGTCCCGCGACCACCCGCTCGACGACGGCCTGCGCGCCTTCCGCGACGCGATCACGCCCCCGGCGGACACCCCGGGCGAGCCCCGCTCCCTCGAGGACGCCTGCGACCACGTCCTGAACACCCTGGACACCCACCACGGCGAGGACGACATCGCGCTCCTCATGGCCCGCGTCCAGGGCCTGCCCGGCGAGTCCGTCGGCGACTGGACGCTCCCGCGCGAGCCCCGCTCCGTCGGCCGCGCCCGCGAGTACGCCCGCGCCCAGCTGCTCGCCTGGGACCTCGAACCCCTCGTCGACACCACGGAGTTGCTGGTCAGCGAACTGGTCACCAACGCCCTGCGCTACGGCGAGGGCGAGATCCGGCTCCGCCTCCTCCTCGACCGCAGCCTCGTCTGCGAGGTCTGGGACGCGGGCCTGGTCCAGCCCCGCCGCCGCCGAGCCCGCGACACGGACGAGGGCGGCCGCGGCCTCCAACTGGTCGGCCTCCTCAGCGCCGCCTGGGGCTCCCGCCGCACCCCCCGCGGCAAAACGGTCTGGTTCGAACTGCCACTGCCGGACGGAGGTCCTACGGAGGAGCCTTCGGTGGAGGCGCTGTTGAGCATGTTCTAGGGCTCAAATTCAGCCCCTCCGGCGTTTGAGGAGCGGGGTCCGGGGCGGAGCCCCGAAGCTCCGCAGGATTTCGGGAAGGGGCGGGGAAGGGATCAAGCCGTCTGCTTCAGCGCAGCCAACCGCGCCTCGATCTCCGCCTGGTCGGACGCTACGTCCAACTCCTCGAACTGCGCGTCAAGGGAGGACGCCGCCAACTCCTCCTTGCCCAGCGCCCGCGCCTCCTCCCGCCGCACCTTCTCCTCGAACCGCCCCAGCTCACTCGTAGGGTCGAGTACGTCGATGCTCCGGGCCGCATCCAGCATCTGGTTCTGCGCCTGCGCGGTCTTGGCCCGAGCTACCAACTGGTCGCGCTTCGACTGGAGTTCGGTCAGCTTCCCCTTCATCCGGTCAAGCCCCGACTTCAGCTTCTCGACCACCTCCGTCTGCGCGGCGATCGTCGGCTCCGCGTCCCTCGCCTCCCGCTCGGACTGCAGTTGCCGCTGAAGGGCCACCTTGGCGAGCGCGTCGAAGCGGTCGGCGTCCGCGCCCTCGCCGGCGGCGCGCAGCTGGTCGGCCTTGTTGCTGGCGGCGCGCGCCTTGCCGCCCCACTCGCCGGCCGCGTCCACGTCCTCCCGGTGGTCCGCCTCCAGGAGCCGCAGATTGCCGATGGTCGTGGCCACCGCCTCCTCCGCCTCGGAGATGTTGCTCGTGTAGTCGCGGATCAGCTGGTCCAGCATCTTCTGCGGATCCTCGGCCTGGTCGAGCAACGCGTTGATGTTGGCCTTCGCGAGCTGGGCGACCCGCCCGAGGATGGTCTGCTTGCTCATCTCTGTCTCCTTGCACAAGGGGTAAGCCGTACGAGAGGGACCTGGCAGGCGTACGAGTCAGAAGCGCCCCCCGCCGCCCCTGCGCCCCCGCGTCCCGCCGCCCCCGAAACTCCCCGGCCCGCCCCCGCCGAAGCCGCCGCCGAACCCGCCGCCCCCGAACCCGCCTCCGAACCCGCCGCCTCCGCGCGACCGCCCGCCCCCCAGCAGCTCGCCGAGGATGATCCCGCCGAGCACCGCGCCGCCCATCCCGCCCCCGCCGCGCCCGCCGACCGTGCCGGTCGGACCGCCGAACCCGCCGCCGTACGGACTCTCGAACCCGCCCACGTCCTGCTCCGCGAGCTGCCGTGCCTCCCTGGCCAGGGCGTCCGCGCGCTGAGTCGTGGCGAGGGCGCCCGAGGCGTCGTCCGCGGCGAGCGACTCCGCCTGCGCGAGGTGCCGCTCGGCCTCGGCGAGCCGGGTCCTGGCGCCGCTGCCGACGGCGCCGCGATGGGTCGTCACGTAGTCGGACGCCGCGCCGATCGCGCTGCGCGCGGTGAGCATGGCCTGGTCGAGCAGCGCGCGGGCGCGCCGTTCCGCGCTCTCGCGTTCGCGCGCGCCGGCGAGCGCCTCGTCGAGGGCCGCGTCGGCCTCCTCGACCCGGCGCAGCGCGTCGATCGGGTCGTAGCGCCCGGCGGCCACTTCCGCGCGCACGTCCTGGGCGACCGACTCGGCCCGCGCGATCCGTCCCTGCAGGTCGGCCGTGGAGGTCCCGGGCGCCGTGCCCTTGAGGAGGCCGCGCGCGTCCGCCAGGTCCGTGTCGGTCTCGACGAGCGCACCCGGCAGCTTCCCGCTCGCCTCGGCGATCTCCTGCGCGAGCCGGTCCACCGCGTCCACGAGCGTGCCCGCCTGGTCCAACGCGCCCTCGGCGGCCCGCAGATGGACCGCGGCCCGCCCGTTGTCACCCGCGCTCACCGCCTCCCGGGCCGGAGCCAGCTGGGCCTCGGCGAAGACGAGCCGATCGCGCGCCTCGTCGACATGGCCCGCGACGGGCGCGGCGGCGGAGTCCGCGTACCGGCCGCTGAGCGCGGTGAGCGTGGCGGCGGCGGTGTCGGCCCGTGCGCCGACCCGCCGGTACTCCTCCCCGGCGTGGGCGAGCGCGTCCGGCGCGTGCTTCTCCAGGTCGCGCAGCCGGTCGAAGGCGGCGGCCTCGGCGTCGAGCCGCCGGTCGGCGGTGGTGCAGCGGGCGACGATCTCCTCCAGCATCCGCCGCCGTGTCGTGTCGTTCTCCGGCGTCGCGTCGTCGAGCCGCTGCCGCAGCCGGAAGGCCGCCGTCAGCTCGCTGTTCGCGTACGTGAGCGCCGCACCGAACGGCGCCACCGCCTCGTCGCCGAACTGGGCGCGGGCGAAGCCGAGTTCCTCGGTGCTGGTGCGGACCGCGTCGTCCGTCGCGACGAGCAGCCGCTTCGCCTCGGCGTCGAGCTCGTCGAGCGGCGCCACCGGCGGGCCCCGCTCGCCGCCGTGCGGGGTGGTGCGGGTGGCGGCCCGCCGCTTGCGCCGGGTGTACGCATACGCCGCGAGCGCCCCCGCGCCGCCGACCACGACGATCGGCAGCACCAGGTCCCCGGTGATCCCCTTCGCGCCCGAGCCGGGATCGGCGAGGCCGGGCGTGATCCTCGGGGTGGGCACGGGCTGCCCGGCGAGCACGGCCAGGTACCCGTCGGCGGCCCCCATCGCGGCGCCCGCCCAGTCGTTCTGCCGCAGCGCGGGCACGATCGCGGTACGGGAGACCTCCCGCAGCTGGGCGTCGGTGAGCGGCGAGTCCTGGTCCACGGAGGTGGCGTACTGCCGGTCCCGGGTGGCGATGGCGAGCAGCGCGTCGTCCGCGCCCAGGCCGTTGCGCTGGGCCGTCGCGTCGGCCCAGCTCCGCGCGTCACGGCCGGAGAAGTCCTGCACGTACGCGACGAAGAGCTGAACCCCGCCGTCCGCGTAGAGCCGGTCGAGTGCCTGCTCGACGGCGTCCTCGCGGTTGCCGAGCGCTCCTACCTTGTCGGTGATCTGCCCGCCGCCGGTGAGCCTGACCGGGTCGTCGGCGTACGCCCGTGGCGGCGGGGCCAACAGGAACAGGCCGAACGCGGCGAGTGCTGTCGCGACGAGCGCCACGCCGGGCAGCGAACGGGAAGACGTCACATGGGGGAGCGTATGTCCCGTTATGCCCGGTCGCGACCGGGCGCCGTGGAACCCCTTGTGGGGCTCAGCGCCCGCGCCGCCGGATCGTGTTGCCCAGCCACACCAGCGGGTCGTACTTCCGGTCGGCGGCCCGCTCCTTCAGCGGGATCAGGGCGTTGTCGGTGATGTGGATGCCCTCCGGGCACACCTCGCTGCAGCACTTGGTGATGTTGCAGTAGCCGAGGCCGTGCTCGTCCTGCGCGGTCGTCTTGCGGTCGAGGCCCTCGGCGTCGGCGGCGTCCAGCGGGTGCATGTCCAGCTCGGCGATCCGCATCAGGAAGCGGGGGCCCGCGAAGGCGCCCTTGTTCTCCTCGTGGTCACGCACCACATGGCAGGTGTCCTGGCACAGGAAGCACTCGATGCACTTGCGGAACTCCTGCGAGCGGTCCACGTCCTCCTGCGTCATCCGGTACTCACCGGGCCCCAGCTCCCGCGGCGGTACGAACGAGGGGATCTCCCGCGCCTTCTTGTAGTTGAAGCCCACATCCGTGACGAGATCGCGGATCACCGGGAACGCCCGCAGCGGCGTCACCGTGATCGTCTCCTCGCGCGAGAACACCGACATCCGCGTCATGCACATCAGCCGCGGCCGCCCGTTGATCTCCGCCGAGCACGAACCGCACTTGCCCGCCTTGCAGTTCCAGCGCACGGCCAGATCGGGGGCCTGCGTCGCCTGCAGCCGGTGGATGATGTCGAGCACGACCTCGCCGTCGTTGACCTCGACCCTGTAGTCCTCCAGGCCGCCGCCCTCGGTGTCCCCGCGCCAGACCCTGAAGCCCGCTTCGTACGAACTCAACTCCCGAGCTCCTCTTCGCTGAGGTACTTGACCAGCTCTTCCTTCTCGAACAGGGCGAGCAGGTCGGGTCGGATGGGTTCGGTCTCCTCGCGTTCGAGGCGGATCTGGCCGCGCACCGGGTCGGTGGCCGCGAGCCCGCCGGTGGGATCGGCGAGCCGGCACAGCAGGTTGGCGTGCCGCCACTGCCGGTCCATCTCGGGCCAGTCCTCGCGCGTGTGCCCGCCGCGCGACTCGGTGCGCTCCAGGGCGGCCCGCGCGATGCACTCCGAGACGAGCAGCATGTTCCGCAGATCCAGGGCGAGGTGCCAGCCGGGGTTGAACTGCCGGTGCCCCTCGACCCCGGCCCGCCGCGCCCGCACCCGCAGATCGGCCAGCTTCTTAAGGGCCTGCTCCATCTCGGGCTCCCGCCGGATGATCCCGACGAGATCGTTCATGGCCTGCTGCAACTCCTGATGCAGGGTGTACGGGTTCTCCGGCGGCCGCCCTTCGTCCGCCTCGCCCGGTGTGGGACCCTCCGCCGAGAACGGCCGCAGCGCCTCGGCCGCGGCGGCGTCCACCTGGCCCTCGTCGAGCGCGGGCCGTTCACCGAGCCCGGCCGCGTACTGCGCCGCGTGCTGTCCGGCCCGCCGCCCGAACACGAGCAGGTCGGAGAGCGAGTTCCCGCCGAGCCGGTTGGAGCCGTGCATCCCGCCGGCCACCTCGCCCGCCGCGTAGAGGCCCGGCACGGCGCGCGCCGCCGCCGAGTCCGAGTCGACCGCGATGCCGCCCATGACGTAGTGGCAGGTCGGGCCGACCTCCATCGCCTCGGCCGTGATGTCCACGTCGGCCAGCTCCTTGAACTGGTGGTACATGGACGGCAGCCGGCGCCGGATCCGGTCGGCGGGCATCCGCGTCGACACGTCCAGGAACACCCCGCCGTGCGGGGAGCCGCGGCCGGCCTTCACCTCGGCGTTGATGGCGCGGGCCACCTCGTCGCGGGGCAGCAGCTCCGGCGGGCGGCGGTTGTTGTCGGGGTCGTCGTACCAGCGGTCGCCCTCGGCCTCGGACTCCGCGTACTTCTCCTTGAAGACGTCCGGGATGTAGTCGAACATGAACCGCTTGCCCTCGGAGTTCCGGAGCACCCCGCCGTCGCCGCGCACCGACTCGGTGACCAGGATGCCCTTCACGGACGGCGGCCAGACCATGCCCGTCGGGTGGAACTGCACGAACTCCATGTTGAGCAGCGGCGCGCCCGCGAGCAGGGCGAGGGCGTGGCCGTCACCCGTGTACTCCCACGAGTTCGACGTCACCTTGAAGGACTTGCCGATGCCGCCGGTCGCGATCACCACGGCCGACGCCTCGATGACGAAGAACCGCCCGGACTCCCGCTCGTAGCAGAAGACTCCGGCGACCCGGCCGTCGGCGTCCTTCACGATCCGGGTGACGGTGCACTCCTGGAAGACCTTCAACCCGCTTTCGTAGTCCCCGGTCTCCCGGAAGTCCTCCTGCTGCAGGGCGACGATCTTCTGCTGCAGCGTGCGGATCAGCTCAAGTCCCGTACGGTCGCCGACGTGCGCGAGCCGCGGGTACTCGTGCCCGCCGAAGTTCCGCTGCGAGATCCGCCCGTCCGCGGTCCGGTCGAAGAGCGCGCCCCAGGTCTCCAACTCCCATACGCGGTCCGGTGCTTCGCGCGCGTGCAGCTCGGCCATCCGCCACTGGTTGAGGAACTTGCCGCCGCGCATCGTGTCGCGGAAGTGCACCTGCCAGCCGTCGTGCTCGTTGGCGTTGCCCATCGCCGCGGCGATGCCGCCCTCGGCCATCACCGTGTGCGCCTTGCCGAACAGCGACTTGCAGATCACGGCCGTACGAGCACCCTGCTCGCGCGCCTCGATCGCGGCGCGCAGGCCGGCGCCGCCCGCGCCGACCACGACCACGTCCCACTGCTGCCGCTCCACCTGAGTCATCGAGGCACCCTTCCTAGAAGAACCGCGGGTCGGCGAAGGCGCCGGTGGCGAGCAGATACACGTACAGGTCGGCGACGGCCACGCTGATCAACGAGGCCCAGGCGAGCTGCATATGACGGGCATTCAGCTTCCCTGCCCACTGCCACATCCGGTACCGCACCGGGTGCTTCGAGAAGTGCTTCAGCTTGCCGCCGACGATGTGCCGGCAGGAGTGACAGGACAGCGTGTACGCCCAGATGAGCCCGATGTTCACCAGCATCACCACGGTGCCGAGCCCCATGTGCCCCCACGCGTAACTCTCGTCCCGGAAGGCGAGCACGGTGTCGTACGTGAGGATCACGGCGACCGGCACGGCCGCGTAGAAGAAGTACCGGTGGATGTTCTGCAGGATCAGCGGGAAGCGCGTCTCACCGCTGTACTTCTTGTGCGGCTCGGCCACGGCGCAGGCGGGCGGCGAGGCCCAGAAGCCCCGGTAGTACGCCTTGCGGTAGTAGTAGCAGGTCAGCCGGAAGCCGAGCGGGAAGATCAGGATGAGGAGAGCGGGGGACAGGCCCCACCAGCTCCCGAAGATCTCCCAGTTGGGCCCGCCCTTCATGGGGACGCAGTTCTCCGCCAGGCACGGCGAGTAGAACGGCGAGACATAGGGCGCCGCGTAGTAGTCCGCGTTCGCGAAGGCCCGCCAGGTCGAGTAGACGACGAAGGCGAGCAGGCCCGCGGCGGTCAGCGCGGGCGAAAGCCACCAGCGGTCGGTGCGCAGATGCGGGGCGGCGATGGCGGCACGCGAGGCGCCGCGCACCCCGCCCGCGGGATCGAGGTCGGGTTCGGTGCCAGTGGCCAACGGGATCTCCAGTGGGGAGAGCTACCGGTCGTCGGTGGGGGACGGGGGTGGGTTCCACCCGGGCCGGTTGTCAGGGTGCGTGCCGGTCCTTCGCGCCCAGGCCCTCGTCGTCCACGTCCGACCACAGAGAGCTGTCGTACGGCTTGTCCGGGATCCGGATCACCTCGGGGCGGGCGCCGGGGCCCTGTCCGGGTGCGGCCTCGCGGAGCTGGGCGAGGCTGGCGCGCAGATGGTCGGTGTCGGCGCGCACCCGGCGTACGTCAAGGGTGTCGCCGACCTGCCGCTCCAGGCTGTCGACGGAGCGCCCGAGCTCGTCCAGGGAGCGCTGCGCGGCTTTCAGATCGTCTTGAAGAGACATGACTGCCCTCACTTCCGCGGTGGTGCGGTGGCATCCTCATGCGCCTGCGAGTGTCGCGCGTCACATCCTGGGTTGTGAAGGGATGCGCGCGGATTGAACGCTTCGGTGCACCGAGTGGCCGGTCCCTTGCGCTCAGCGCCCGCGATCGACCTCCGGTGGCCGCGCTCTCGCTCGCGGCAGGGCGGCCGGCCCTCAGCTGTACGGCCCGCCGTCCCACTTCCGACGGTACGCCTCGACGGCCTGCCCCACCCTCGGCCAATGGGGCGCTGTTGGGCCGGGTGGGTGGGGTTCGGGCGGCGTGTCGCCGTGTCTGTGGCGCGGGCGCGCACCGGTCACCTTCAGTGGGGGCGATAGGTGTGATCAACTCCTTATACCGCCAAACGTGATCAAACCCGGCCTACACCGGATTCGGGCGGCCGGGCGAGCCCCGGAGGTACCTAGCCATGGCCCGAATCGATTCGGCCGGCGTCAGAAAGCGCCATGTCCGCAGAGCTGCCGCCCTCCTCACCACGGGAGTCCTCGCCGTGCCCGCCCTGGCCGGCTGCGGCTCGAGCGACGAGTCCGGCACCCCCACCGCCGGTCAGGACATCGCGCCCGCGGCACGCGACCGACTCGTCGACGGGGGCAAGGTCACCTGGGCCGTGGACGGACTGCCGCAGACCCTCAACTCCTTCCAGGCGGACGCCGATCCGGCCACGAACCGCGTCGCCGGCGCCGTACTCCCGTCGATGTTCACGCTCGACGAGAAGGGCCGCCCGCAGGCCAACCCGGACTTCCTGGAGAAGGCCGAGGTCATCGAGCGCGAGCCCAAGCAGGTCGTGCTCTACAAGCTCAACCAGCAGGCGGTCTGGAGCGACGGCCGGGAGATCGGCGCCGCCGACTTCGCCGCCCAGTGGCGTGCCCTGTCCGGCAAGGACAGCGCGTACTGGACCGCCCGCAACGCCGGGTACGACCGCATCGAGAAGGTCGAGCGCGGCGCCAACAACCTGGAGGTACGGGTCACCTTCGCCAAGCCGTACGCGGACTGGCGCTCGCTGTTTTCGCCGCTGTACCCCAAGGAGGTCATGGGGACGCCGGACAGCTTCAACGACGGGGCGCGCGGCAAGCTGAAGGTCTCCGCGGGACCGTTCAGCATCGCGAAGACGGACCGCAAGGCCGGCGAGATGACGCTGGTCCGCAACCCGCGCTGGTGGGGTGAGCCCGCCAAGCTGGAGAAGCTGGTCTTCCGTGCCGTACCGCGCGCGAAACGGGCAGCCGCGCTCGCCGAGGGCAAGGTCGACCTGGCCGAGATCGGTGCCAACGATGCGGAGCGGATCGAGCTCGCCCGCCGCGAGGCCGGCGCCAAGGGCCCGCTGACCCACGGCCCCGGCGCCGACCTGACCCCCGCACAGGCGCTGCGCTCCTGGGCGATCGCACACGGCGCGAAGGGGGAGGAGCAGGCGGAAGAGGAGATCGAGGCCCGCGAGAAGAACCGCAAGGCGATCAAGCAGTACGCGGAACAGCAGAACGGCCTGCGCGGCTTCAAGGTCCGCAAGTCCCTCGAACCGGCCTACACCCAGCTCGCCCTGAACGGCGCCGAGGGCCCGCTCGCCGACGAGCGCGTCCGCCGTGCCGTGGCCCGCGCCATCGACCGCGCCGAGATCGCCGAGACCGTGCTCAAGCCGCTCGGCCTCCCCGCGAAGCCGGTCGGCAGCCACCTCGCCCTCGCCGGGCAGTACGCGTACGCCGACAACAGCAAGGCCCTCGGCAGCCAGGACACCGCCGAGGCCCAGGCCCTGCTCGCCGAGGCGGGCTGGGAGCGCGGCGGTGTGCTCGAGGAGAAGGGCGCGGGCTCCGAGTCCGAGAAGAAGGAGAAGGGCAAGTCGGAGAAGGAGTCCGAGGCCGGCTCGTCCGGCTCCGAGTCCGGCTCCGAGTCCGAGTCCGGCGACGGCACGTACATCGTCGGCCAGGACGACAAGCCCGCCGACCGGGACGACCGGCAGCAGGCGAAGAGCAGGGACGCGGTCCCGGGCGCGTACGCCCCGAAGGGCACGGCCGCCCCGAAGGACGAGAAGGCCAAGAACGAGAAGGAAGAGAAGGAGAAGAAGGAGAAGGAGAAGAAGGAGGGGGACGGCGAGAAGGCCAAGGACAAGAAGGAAGCCGAGCCACAGAAGAAGGAGAAGGAGAAGGACAAGGAGAAGGAGCAGGACAAGGAGAAGGGGAAGGGCGCCAAGGGTTCCGCGGCCAAGCCCGCCTCCGGGCCGATGGCCAAGGACGGCAAGGCGCTGACCCTCCGCTTCGTCCTCCCCTCCGGTCCCGGCTCGGAGTCGCTGCGTACCGTCGGCGACAAGATCTCCCGCATGCTGGAGCGGATCGGGGTCCGTACGGAGATCGAGAAGGTCGAGGACGACAGCTACTTCAAGGACCACATCGCGTCCGGCCAGTACGACCTGGCGCTCTACTCGTGGCCCGCCTCCGCCTACCCGGCCACCGACGGCCGGCCGATCTTCGCCAAGCCGGTGCCCGCGGCCGACGGGTCGCTGAACGTCGAGCAGAACTACACCCGCGTCGGCACCGACCACATCGACCAGCTCTTCGAGCAGGCCGTGGCGGAGCTGGACGAGGCGAAGGCGCGGGAGCTGGTGCGCAAGGCCGACGCCCGGATCTGGGCCGCGGCCGGTTCCCTCCCGCTCTACCAGCGGCCGCAGCTGTACGCGGCGCGGCCGAACCTCGCGAACGCGGGCGCCTTCGGCTTCGAGACGCCGCACTTCGAGGACATCGGCTACGTGAAGCCGGGGGCCGGGAAGCCGAAGAAGTAGCGACGTGGGAGGGGGTTCGGGGCGCCTGCCCCGGACCTCCTCGCGGACCCCGCCCATGCCGCCCCTGCGAGGTCAACGTAGGATGGGGTGAGGCCGTGGCGTGTCCAGCCCGGCAGGGCTCGCGTACCGGACCGTACGCGCCAGCCGACCACTCTTCCCGGGAGAAGCGCCGCAAGTATGCCCACGCGCCATGACATTCGTAACGTCGCCATCGTCGCCCACGTCGACCACGGCAAGACGACCATCGTCGACGCCATGCTCAAGCAGGCGGGTGCATTCGCCGCGCACGCCGCCGAGTCGCTCGACGACCGCATGATGGACTCGAACGACCTGGAGCGTGAGAAGGGCATCACGATCCTGGCGAAGAACACGGCGGTGAAGTACCACCCCAAGGATGGCGGCGACGCCATCACGATCAACATCATCGACACCCCCGGCCACGCCGACTTCGGTGGCGAGGTCGAGCGCGGCCTGTCGATGGTGGACGCGGTCGTCCTGCTCGTCGACGCCTCCGAGGGCCCGCTGCCGCAGACCCGCTTCGTGCTGCGCAAGGCCCTGATGCAGCGGCTGCCCGTCATCCTCTGCATCAACAAGACGGACCGCCCGGACTCCCGGATCGACGAGGTGGTCAACGAGACGTACGACCTCTTCCTCGACCTGGACGCCGACGAGGACCAGATCGAGTTCCCGATCGTCTACGCCTGCGGCCGTGACGGCGTCGCGTCGCTGACCAAGCCGGAGGACGGCACGGTCCCGGCGGACTCCACCAACCTGGAGCCGTTCTTCACCACGCTCCTGGAGCACGTCCCGGCGCCCAAGTTCGACGAGAACGGCCCGCTGCAGGCGCACGTCACGAACCTCGACGCCGACAACTTCCTCGGCCGTATCGCGCTGCTCCGCGTCGAGCAGGGCGAGCTGCGCAAGGGCCAGACCGTGGCCTGGATGAAGCGCGACGGCTCCGTCGCGAACGTCCGCATCTCCGAGCTGATGATGACCGAGGCGCTCACCCGCAAGCCCGCCGAGGTCGCGGGCCCCGGTGACATCTGCGCCGTCGCCGGTATCCCGGACATCATGATCGGCGAGACCCTGGCCGACCCGGAGAACCCGGTCGCGCTGCCGCTGATCACGGTCGACGAGCCCGCGATCTCCATGACGATCGGTACGAACACCTCGCCGCTCGTCGGCCGCGGCGGCACCGGCAAGGGCGCCGACGCGAAGGCCGCCGTCAAGGACCGCAAGGTCACCGCCCGCCAGGTCAAGGACCGCCTGGACCGCGAGCTGATCGGTAACGTCTCGCTCCGCGTCCTCGACACCGAGCGCCCCGACGCCTGGGAGGTGCAGGGCCGCGGTGAGCTGGCCCTGGCGATCCTGGTCGAGCAGATGCGCCGCGAGGGCTTCGAGCTGACCATCGGCAAGCCGCAGGTCGTCACGCAGGAGATCGACGGCAAGACGCACGAGCCGGTCGAGCGCATGACGATCGACGTGCCCGAGGAGCACATGGGCGCCGTCACCCAGCTCATGGGCGTCCGCAAGGGCCGCATGGACAACATGTCGAACCACGGCTCCGGCTGGGTCCGCATGGAGTTCGTCGTCCCGTCCCGTGGCCTCATCGGCTTCCGTACGGAGTTCCTCACCAACACCCGCGGTACGGGTATCGCGCACTCCATCCACGAGGGCCACGAGCCGTGGTTCGGCACGCTGACGACCCGTAACAACGGTTCGCTGGTCGCCGACCGCGCCGGTTCGGTCACCCCGTTCGCGATGATCAACCTGCAGGAGCGCGGCGTCCTGTTCACCGAGCCCGGCACCGAGGTGTACGAGGGCATGATCGTCGGCGAGAACTCGCGCGCCGACGACATGGACGTGAACATCACCAAGGAGAAGAAGCTCACCAACATGCGTGCGGCTTCCGCGGACACCACCGAGAACGTGGTGCCGGCCCGCAAGCTCTCCCTGGAGCAGTGCCTGGAGTTCTGCCGCGACGACGAGTGCGTCGAGGTGACCCCGGAGGCCGTGCGTATCCGCAAGGTCAACCTGAACAAGACCGAGCGCGCCCGCAACGCCTCGCGCGCCAAGCACAGCTGAGGCACCGAACACAGCTGAGGCACCCCAGCACACCTGAGGCTCCGCCAGAGCCTTTCCGACTGGCCCGACTCCACGCCCAACTCGGCGTAGAGTCGGGCCAGTCGGCGTTTTCCGGGGTCGTTCCCGGCGTCGGGTCTACGCGCCTTGAACGGAAGTGACCCGCGGCGCCGTACGCGCAACAGGTTTTGTCTCACGGGCCGTCCGAATACCGGACGTAGCTGACCGATAGATGGGTAACGAGTCCGTTTCGCGGCCATCTATCTAGGATCGGTTTGTCCACATTTCGGAAGATGTACGTGTCAGGTGTGATCGAACCGAGACCAAAAGGGTGTGGCCGGGCCGAACCCCATGGCTAATAGTTGAGCGCGAAGAGCTCGGGTCAATGGGTCACGCGCTGTGGGGAGCGCCGACTCACGAGCACACTGGGGCACTCAACTCGCGCCGTCAGGGGTGTCGGTGGGATGTCGCGTGCCCTCTCTTGTAGTGAACAAGTGGACTCATGAGGAGGAACCCATGCGCGGTGCCAAGAGCGCCAAATGGGTCGCGATAGCCAGCGTCGTCGCATTGGGTGCGACCGCCTGTGGCGGCGGCGGCAACAGCGGCAGTGACGACATGAACAAGGGGTCGGCCGATCCCAAGGGCATCGTCACCGCCCAGCTGAGCGAGCCGCAGAACCCGCTCCAGCCCGCCAACGCCAAGGAGAGCCAGGGCTCTCGCGTCCTGCGCACGGTGTTCGCCACGCTCGTCGACTACGAGCCCGGCACCGGCAAGCTGCAGAACATCAACGCCGAGTCGGTCGAGCCCAACAAGGACTCCTCCGTCTGGACCGTGAAGCTCAAGAAGGGCTGGAAGTTCCACGACGGCACCCCGGTCACCGCGCAGTCCTACGTGGACTCGTGGAACTGGTCGGCCAACGTCAAGAACAACCAGACCAACTCCAGCTGGTTCGCCGACATCAAGGGCTACGAGGACGTCCACCCGGAGAAGGGTGACCCCAAGAGCGACAAGATGTCCGGCCTGAAGGTCGTCGACGAGCACACCTTCACCATCTCCCTGACCGGCTCCGTCTCGTACTTCGCGTACAAGCTGGGCTACGACGTCTGGGCCCCGCTGCCGGAGTCCTTCTTCAAGGACCCGAAGGCCGCGGGCGAGAAGCCGATCGGCAACGGCCCCTACAAGTTCGTCTCGTGGGACCACAACAAGCTCATCAAGGTCCGCAAGTACGAGGACTACAAGGGCCCGAACGCCGCGAAGAACGGCGGCATCGACTTCAAGAACTACACGACCGCGGACGCCGCTTACTCGGACCTGCGCTCGGACAACCTGGACTGGATCGAGCAGGTCCCGACCACGGCCCTGACGAACTACAAGGACGACCTGGGCAAGCGCGCGATCGACGAGGAGTACTCGGCGGTCCAGTCCATCGTCCCGGCGTTCTACACCGATCAGTTCAAGGACATCGACCCGAAGGTCATCCAGGGTCTGTCCATGGCGATCGACCGTGAGCAGATCACCAAGACGGTGCTGCACGGCTCGCGCACCCCGGCCGACTCCTTCGTCGCCCGCGGCGTCATCGGCCACAAGCCGGGCGCTCTCGGCGACGTCGCCAAGTTCGACCCGAAGAAGGCCAAGGCCCTCATCAAGGAGGGTGGCGGCGTCCCGAAGAACAAGATCTCCATCCAGTACAACGCCGACCAGGACCACAAGCCCTGGGTCGACGCGGTCTGCAACTCCATCAAGCAGTCCGTGGGCGTCGAGTGCGTCGGCGACTCCAAGCCGACCTTCCAGGCCGACCTGAACGCGCGTGACAAGAAGCAGGTCAAGTCCATGTACCGCGGTGGCTGGGTGCTCGACTACCCGGTCAACTCGAACTTCATGAGGGACCTGTACGGCAGCAAGGCCGCCGGTAACACCAGCGGTTACTCCAACAAGGAGTTCGACGAGCTCGCCGCCAAGGCGGACAAGGCTCCCACCCTCGACGAGACGGTGAAGCTCTACCAGGAGGCGGAGCAGCTCCTCGTCAAGGACATGCCGGCCATCCCGCTGTGGTTCTACAAGGTCAACAGCGGTCAGTCGACCAACGTCTTCGGCAAGATTCCCTACGGCCAGGACGGCGACCCGATCTTCACCGACGTCCAGGTGAAGAAGAAGTAAGTTCCGGGACCGCAGGCCCGAGCCGCCGCGCCCCCTTCGACGGGGTGCGGCGGCCTCGGGCCACAGGCGTAGGCCCGTAACTCTCCACCCCCCACCAGCGGTTGATGAGTGCCAGGCTGCGCCGGACCCCTCACGGCATGGAGGCATGATGGGGCGCTACGCCGCCAGGCGACTGCTCCAGATGATCCCGATCTTCATCGGGACGACTCTGTTGATTTTCCTCATGGTCCACATCCTTCCCGGAGACCCCATCCGGGCGATGTGGGGTGACAAGGCGGCCGACCCCGCTCAGGTCGCCGCGCTGCGCCATGAGTTCGGGCTCGATCAGCCTGTTTGGAAGCAGTACATCGACTACATGCTGAATCTCTTCCAGGGAGACTTCGGCAAGACCTTCGGTGGCCGGCAGGTCATCGACGTGATGTCGGAGGCGTTCCCCGTGACGCTCCGCCTCACGCTCTTCGCGATCGCCATCGAGATCGTCGTCGGCATCGGGCTCGGCGCCTGGGCCGGTCTCAAGGCCGGCAAGGCCCCCGACTCCGGCGTGCTGATCTTCACGCTCCTGGTGATCTCCATCCCGGTGTTCGTGCTCGGCTACCTCGCCCGCTTCGTCCTCGCGGACAAGCTCGGCTGGGTGGCGCCGAACGTCCAGGACTCCGAGAACTGGGGGCAGTTGTTCCTGCCGGCCTTCGTCCTCGCCATGCTCTCCATGGCGTACGTGGCGCGGCTGACGCGGACCACCTTCGCGGAGAACCTGCGCGCCGACTACATGCGCACCGCGCTCGCCAAGGGCCTGCCGCGGCGCCGCATCGTGGGCGTGCACCTGCTGCGCAACTCGCTGATCCCGGTGATCACCTTCATCGGCACGGACGTCGGCGCCTTCATCGGCGGCGCCGTCATCACCGAGGGCATCTTCAATGTTCAGGGCGTCGGCAACGTGCTCTTCCGGGCCATCCAGACGAGCGAGGGCACCACGATCGTCGGTGTGGTGACGGTCCTGGTGCTCGTCATCCTCCTGATCAATCTCGTCATCGACCTGCTGTACGCGGTCCTGGACCCGAGGATCCGGTATGCCTGACACCTCATCGACCACGCTCACGGCAGCCGAGAAGACGGGCGGCGACACCGCCGCCCCCGTGTCGAAGCCCGAGCAGCGCAAGCCCCGCAGCCTGTGGGGAGACGCCTGGTTCGAGCTGCGGCACCGGCCCATGTTCTGGGTGTCGGCCACGCTCCTCGTACTGCTCCTGCTGATCGCCGCCTTCCCGGGCCTGTTCACCAGCGCCGACCCCACCAAGGGCGACCTGACGAACCACTTCCTGAGCAAGCCGGAGCTGACGCACTTTTTCCAGCCCGACTGGTTCGGCTACGACGGCCAGGGCCGCTCCATCTACGCCCGCGTCATCTACGGCACCCGCGCCTCGATCCTCGTCGGCGTCGGCGTGACCGCCGCGGTGACGCTCGTCGGCGGCCTGCTCGGCCTGGTCGCGGGGTACTTCGGCGGACTGGTCGACTCGATCATCTCCCGGCTGACGGACATGTTCTTCGGCATCCCGTTCCTGCTCGGCGCGATGGTCGTCCTGAACGCGTTCACCGAACGCAAGGTGTACGTGGTGGTGCTGGCCCTCGCCTTCCTCGGCTGGACCTCCATGGCCCGTGTCACCCGCAGTTCGGTGATCAGCGCCAAGCAGGCGGACTACGTGACGGCGGCCCGCGCCCTCGGCGCGAGCACCACGCGGATGCTCTTCCGGCATGTGCTGCCCAACGCCATCGCGCCGACCATCGTGGTCGCCACGATCGCCCTGGGCGGCTACATCTCGGCGGAGGCGACGCTCTCGTACCTCGGCCTCGGTCTCTCCGAGCCGACGATCTCCTGGGGCATCGACATCTCGCAGGGCTCCAAGGCGATCCGCGACAACCCGCACGCGCTGATGTTCCCGGCCGGAATGCTGACGCTCACGGTCTTCGCGTTCATCATGCTCGGCGACGCGGTCCGCGACGCCCTCGACCCCAAGCTGCGCTGAGGAGGGCGTACGTGACCACTATCGACAAGACCATGAGCGTCCCGGGCCCGCGCGGCGGGTCCGAGTCCGGCGCCCCCCTGCTCGAAGTGCGCGATCTGCACGTCGAGTTCCACACCCGTGACGGTGTGGCCAAGGCGGTGAACGGCGTCAACTACACCGTGGACGCGGGCGAGACGCTCGCCGTGCTCGGTGAGTCCGGCTCCGGCAAGTCCGTGACCGCGCAGGCGATCATGGGCATCCTCGACATGCCGCCCGGCCGGATCCCGCGCGGCGAGATCCGCTTCCGCGGCGAGGACATGCTCACCATGTCCAACGAGGAGCGGCGCAGGGTCCGCGGCCAGAAGATCGCCATGATCTTCCAGGACGCGCTCTCCGCCCTCAACCCCGTGCTCTCGGTGGGCTATCAGCTCGGCGAGATGTTCCGCGTGCACCAGGGCATGAACAAGAAGCAGGCCAAGGCCCGGTCCATCGAGCTGATGGAGCGGGTGCGCATCCCGGCGGCCAAGGAGCGGGTGAACGACTACCCGCACCAGTTCTCCGGCGGTATGCGCCAGCGCATCATGATCGCCATGGCGCTGGCCCTGGAGCCCGACCTGATCATCGCGGACGAGCCGACCACGGCCCTCGACGTGACGGTGCAGGCCCAGGTCATGGACCTCCTCGCTGAGCTGCAGCAGGAGTTCAACATGGGCCTGATCCTGATCACCCACGACCTGGGTGTGGTCGCCGACGTCGCCGACAAGATCGCGGTGATGTACGCGGGCCGGATCGTGGAGACCGCCCCGGTGCACGAGCTGTACAAGCGGCCCGCGCACCCGTACACGCGCGGCCTGCTCGACTCGATCCCGCGCCTGGACCAGAAGGGCCAGGAGCTGTACGCGATCAAGGGCCTGCCGCCCAACCTGACCCGGATCCCGACCGGTTGCGCCTTCAACCCGCGCTGCCCGAAGGCCGAGGACATCTGCCGTACGGACGTGCCCGTCCTGCACCAGGTGACCGAGCAGGGCGGCGGCGACATCGCCGGCCGGGGCAGCGCCTGCCACTTCTGGAAGGAGACGATCCATGGCTGAGCTGAACAAGGGCGAAGAGCCGATGGACGCGACGCCCAACGTCTCCGAGGTGGACGCGTCCGGCGCCGCCAGCGAGAGCGAGGCGGTCGAGGCGATCGAGGCGCCCGTCGAGCGCGGTGAGCCGATCCTTCAGGTGCGCAACCTGGTCAAGCACTTCCCGCTGACCCAGGGCATCCTCCTGAAGCGGCAGATCGGCGCGGTCAAGGCCGTCGACGGGATCTCCTTCGACCTGTACCAGGGCGAGACCCTGGGCATCGTGGGCGAGTCCGGCTGCGGCAAGTCCACGGTCGCCAAGCTCCTGATGCTGCTCGAAACGGCCACCTCCGGCGAGGTGTTCTACAAGGGCCAGGACATCACCCGCCTGTCGGGCCGTGCGCTGAAGGCCGTGCGCCGCAACATCCAGATGGTGTTCCAGGACCCGTACACCTCGCTCAACCCGCGCATGACGGTCGGCGACATCATCGGGGAGCCCTTCGACATCCACCCGGAGGCGGCCCCGAAGGGCGACCGCCGCCGCAAGGTCCAGGACCTCCTGGACGTCGTGGGTCTCAACCCGGAGTACATCAACCGCTATCCGCACCAGTTCTCCGGCGGCCAGCGCCAGCGCATCGGCATCGCCCGCGGCCTCGCGCTCAACCCGGAGATCATCATCTGCGACGAGCCGGTCTCCGCGCTCGACGTGTCGGTGCAGGCGCAGGTCATCAACCTGATGGAGAAGCTGCAGGACGAGTTCAACCTGTCCTACCTCTTCATCGCGCACGACCTGTCGATCGTGCGGCACATCTCCGACCGTGTCGGCGTGATGTACCTGGGCAAGATGGCCGAGATCGGCACGGACGCCCAGATCTACGAGCACCCGACGCACCCGTACACGCAGGCGCTGCTCTCCGCGGTGCCCGTGCCGGACCCGGAGGCCCGCGAGGGCCGGGAGCGGATCATCCTCACCGGGGACGTCCCGTCGCCGGCCAACCCGCCCTCCGGCTGCCGGTTCCGTACGCGCTGCTGGAAGGCGCAGGACAAGTGCGCCGAGGAGACGCCGCTGCTCGCGGTGCCCGAGCGGTTCAAGAGCTCGGACACCCCGGCGGCGCACGAGTCGGCCTGCCACTTCGCCGAGGAGAAGGACGTCGTGCACGCGGCCTGACCCTGTGTCATGGCGCGCAATCGGCCTGACGCTGTTTCACCTCGACCCCCCGGAAGCCCACTCGGGCATCCGGGGGGTTTTGGCGTACGGGGGCGCACGGAAGGCGGTCGTGCACATGCGGCCTGTCCGGGTGTGGGGTGTATTGGGGCCTACCTGCGTCACGCATCGAGGAGGCACACCATGCGCGGAGCCACCCATGCCAAGTGGGCCGTGTGCGCGGTCTCCGTCGCACTCGCGGCGACGGCCTGCGGCGGCGGAAGCACCGGCGGCGACGGTGCCGGAATCGTGCGCTCCTCCTGGGGCGACCCGCAGAACCCGATCGAACCGGCCAACACCAACGAGGTCCAGGGCGGCAAGGTCCTCGACCTGATCTTCCGGGGTCTGAAGAGGTACGACCCGAAGACCGGCGAGGCCGAGGACATGGTCGCCGAGAAGATCGACACCACCGACCAGCAGAACTTCACGGTCACCCTGAAGCCCGGCTGGACGTTCAGCAACGGCGAGAAGGTCACCGCCAAGTCCTTCGTGGACGCCTGGAACTACGGCGCGCACATCGACAACAAGCAGAACAACTCCCCGTTCTTCTCCAACATCCAGGGCTACGACGACGTCCACCCGGAGTCCGGGAACGCCAAGGCGAAGACGATGTCAGGACTGGTCGTCAAGGACGAGCGGACGTTCACGGTGAAGCTGAAGGAGAAGTTCTCCACCTGGCCGGAGACCCTCGGCTACCAGGCGTTCTCGCCGCTGCCGCAGGCCTTCTTCAAGGACCACGACGCCTGGCTGAAGAAGCCGGTGGGCAACGGCCCGTACACCGTGGAGTCGTACACCAGAGGCTCGTCGATGAAGCTGCGCACCTGGGACGGGTACAAGGGCCCGGACAAGGCGCAGAACGGCGGCGTCGACCTGGTCGTCTACACGGACAACAACACCGCGTACACCGATCTGATGGCGGGCAACCTCGACCTCGTCGACGACGTTCCGGCCAAGCAGCTGAAGAACGTCAAGGGCGACCTCGGCGACCGGTACATCAACCAGCCCGCGCTGATCATCCAGACCGTGGTCTTCCCGATGTACGACAAACGCTGGAACAAGCCCGGCATGGAGAAGGTCCGCAAGGGCCTGTCCATGGCGATCAACCGGGACGAGATCACGAAGCAGATCTACCAGGAGACCCGCACCCCGGCCACCGACTGGACCTCGCCCGCCCTGCACGACAAGGGCGGCTACGAGGACGGCCTGTGCGGCGAGGCCTGTACGTACAACCCGGAGCAGGCCAAGAAGCTGATCGACGAGGGCGGCGGACTGCCCGGCGGCAAGGTCCAGTTGACGTCGAACGTGGACACCGGCTCGCACCGCGACTGGATGGACGCGGTCTGCAACAGCATCAACAACGCCCTCGGCAAGGGCGCGGTGTGCACGGTCAACCCGGTCGGCACCTTCGCCGACTTCAAGAACCAGATGTCCGGCTTCAAGATGACGGGCCCGTTCCGCTCCGGCTGGCAGGCCGACTACCCGCTCATCCAGAACTTCCTCCAGCCGCTGTACGCGACCGGCGGCTCCTCGAACTACGGCAAGTTCGAGAACAAGGAGTTCGACGGGCTGATCGCCGAGGCCAACCGGGAGAGCGACCCGGTCGCGGCGGTGACGAAGTTCCAGGACGCCGAGAAGATCCTCGCCGAGCAGATGCCGGCGATCCCGCTCTGGTACCAGAACGGCTCCGCGGGCTACTCGGACCTGGTCTCGGACGTCCAGCTCAACCAGTTCAGCGTCCCGGTCTACGACCAGATCAAGGTCAGCTGAGCAACCGAGGCAGGGAGCACCCTCATGGGACGCTATGTGATCCGGCGCCTGCTCCAGATGATCCCGGTCTTCATCGGCAGTACGTTCCTGATCTTCGTGATGGTGTACGCGCTCGGCGACCCGGTCGCCGCGCTCTTCGGGGACAAGGCGCCCGACCCCGCCACCGCGGCGCGTATCCGCAAGGAGCTCTACCTCGACCAGCCGCTGTGGAAGCAGTACCTGCACTACATGGGGCAGATCTTCCAGGGCGACTTCGGCACCGCCTTCAACGGCCAGAAGGTCACCGAACTCCTCGCCAGTGCCTATCCCGTGACCCTGCGCCTGACCCTCGTCGCCCTCGTCATCGAACTCGTCGTCGGCATCACCCTCGGTGTGGTCAGCGGACTGCGGCGCGGCCGCTCCGTCGACACCTCGGTGCTGGTGCTCACCCTGGTCGTCATCTCCGTCCCGACCTTCGTCAGCGGGTATGTGCTGCAGTTCCTGTTCGGCGTGAAGTGGGCCGTGATCCGGCCGACGGTCTCTCCGGAGGCGCCGTTCAGCGAGCTGATCCTGCCCGGCGTGGTGCTCGCCCTGGTGTCGCTCGCGTACGTCACGCGCCTGACCCGTACGTCCATCGCGGAGAACGTGCGCGCCGACTATCTGCGGACCGCCGTCGCCAAGGGACTGCCGCGGCGCCGGATCATCACCCGGCATCTGCTGCGCAACTCGCTGATCCCGGTGATCACCTTCATCGGCACGGACATCGGCGCGCTGATGGGCGGCGCCATCGTCACGGAGAAGATCTTCAACATCCACGGCGTCGGCTACCAGATCTACCAGGGCATCCTGCGCAACAACGCCCCCACGGTGGTCGGCTTCGTGACGATCCTGGTGATCGTCTTCCTGCTCGCCAACCTGTTCGTCGACCTCCTCTACGCGGTCCTGGACCCGAGGATCCGCTATGCCTGAGCCGTACGACTCCCAGGCCATCGCCCCGCACGGTGGCGGCGGCGCGCTGGACCTGGCGATGAGCGAGGCCGAAGCCGTCGAGGGCGCTGCGAAGACCCCGGGCGGGCCGCTCGGCACCGGGCCCGCCGGGAAGCCGCGCAGCCTGTGGTCGGACGCCTGGTACCAACTGCGCCGCAACCCGATCTTCCTGGTCTCCGGGCTTCTCATCCTCTTCCTCGTCCTCATCTCCCTCTGGCCCGGACTGATCGCCACCGGCAACCCCCTCGAGTGCCATCTGGCCAAGGCCCAGGAGGGCTCGCAGCCCGGCCACCCCTTCGGCTTCGACAGCCAGGGCTGCGACGTCTACACCCGCACCGTGTACGGGGCCCGCGCCTCCATCACCGTCGGCGTCTGCGCCACCCTCGGGGCAGCGCTGCTCGGCAGCCTGCTCGGCGGGCTCGCCGGGTTCTTCGGCGGCTGGTGGGACGCGCTGCTCTCCCGGGTCGCGGACATCTTCTTCGGCATCCCGGTGATCCTCGGCGGCCTGGTGCTGCTCTCGGTGGTCACCAGCAGCACGGTCTGGCCGGTGGTCGGCTTCATCGTGCTGCTCGGCTGGCCGCAGATCTCCCGCATCGCCCGCGGCTCGGTGATCACCGCCAAGCAGAACGACTACGTGCAGGCCGCGCGGGCGCTCGGCGCGGGCAACGGGCGGATGCTGCTGCGGCATGTCGCCCCCAACGCCGTCGCCCCCGTGATCGTCGTCGCCACCATCGCCCTCGGTACGTACATCGCCCTGGAGGCCACTCTGTCGTTCCTCGGCGTCGGACTGCGCCCGCCCACCGTGTCCTGGGGCATCGACATCGCCAATGCCGCACAGTCCATCCGCAACGCCCCGCACATGCTGCTCTGGCCCGCGGGCGCCCTGAGCGTCACCGTGCTCGCGTTCATCATGCTCGGCGACGCGGTGCGCGACGCCCTCGACCCGAAGCTGAGGTGAGAGCCGCGATGCTGCTCGAAGTACGCGATCTGCACGTGGAGTTCCGCACCCGCGACGGGGTCGCCAAGGCCGTCAACGGCGTCACGTACTCCGTGGACGCGGGCGAGACGCTCGCCGTGCTCGGCGAGTCCGGCTCCGGGAAGTCGGTCACCGCGCAGGCGATCATGGGCATCCTCGACATCCCGCCCGGGAGGATCACCGGCGGCGAGATCCTCTTCCAGGGCCGGGACCTGCTGCAGCTGGGGGAGGACGAGCGGCGCAAGGTGCGCGGCGCCGAGATGGCGATGATCTTCCAGGACGCGCTGTCGTCCCTGAATCCGGTGCTCTCCGTCGGCGACCAGCTCGGCGAGATGTTCCTCGTGCACCGCGGCATGTCCAAGAAGGACGCGCGCGCCAAGGCGGTCGAGCTGATGGACCGGGTGCGGATCCCGGCCGCGAAGGAACGGGTCGGGCAGTATCCGCACCAGTTCTCCGGCGGTATGCGCCAGCGCATCATGATCGCCATGGCGCTCGCGCTCGAACCCGCGCTGATCATCGCCGACGAGCCCACGACCGCCCTCGACGTGACCGTGCAGGCCCAAGTCATGGATCTCCTGGCCGAGTTGCAGCGGGAGTACCACATGGGCCTGATCCTGATCACCCACGACCTGGGGGTGGTCGCGGACGTCGCCGACAAGATCGCCGTGATGTACGCGGGGCGCATCGTCGAGACCGCCCCCGTGCACGACATCTACAAGGCCCCGGCGCACCCGTACACCCGGGGCCTGCTCGACTCGATCCCGCGCCTGGACCAGAAGGGCCAGGAGCTGTACGCGATCAAGGGCCTGCCGCCCAACCTCATGGCCATTCCGCCGGGTTGCGCCTTCAACCCGCGCTGCCCGCGCGCCCAGGACATCTGCCGTACGGACGAGCCGCCGCTGTTCCGGGTCGAAGGGCCAGGGACCGCCGAGGACGGGGAGCGGCGGAGCGCCTGCCACTTCTGGAGGGAGACGCTGCGTGATGCCTGAGCAGGCCGAACCGATCCTCGAAGTGCGCGGCCTCGTCAAGCACTTCCCCCTCACCCAGGGCATCGTCTTCAAGAAGAGGATCGGCGCCGTGAAGGCCGTCGACGGCGTGGACTTCGACCTGGGCGGCGGCGAGACGCTCGGCATCGTGGGGGAGTCGGGCTGCGGCAAGTCGACGGTCGCGAAGCTCCTGATGAACCTGGAGCGGCCGACGGAGGGGGCGATCCGCTACAAGGGCGAGGACATCACGCGCCTGTCCGGCCGCGCCCTGAAGGCCGTACGCCGCAACATCCAGATGGTCTTCCAGGACCCGTACACGTCCCTGAACCCCCGGATGACGGTCGGCGACATCATCGGAGAGCCGTACGAGATCCACCCGGAGGCGGCCCCGAAGGGCGACCGCCGCCGCAGGGTCCAGGAGCTGCTCGACGTGGTCGGGCTCAACCCGGAGTACATCAACCGCTATCCGCACCAGTTCTCCGGCGGACAGCGGCAACGCATCGGTATCGCCCGGGGGTTGGCGCTGCGCCCGGAGATCATCGTCGCCGACGAGCCGGTCTCCGCGCTCGACGTCTCGGTCCAGGCCCAGGTGGTCAACCTCCTGGACCGCCTCCAGACGGAGTTCGCTCTCTCCTACGTCTTCATCGCCCACGACCTGTCGATCGTGCGGCACATCTCCGACCGGGTCGGGGTGATGTACCTCGGCCGGATCGTGGAGACGGGCACGGACGAGCAGATCTACGAGCATCCCACGCACCCCTACACCCAGGCACTGCTCTCCGCGGCACCCGTGCCGGACCCGGACGCGCGGGAGCAGCGCGAGCGGATCCTGCTGGCCGGGGACGTCCCGTCCCCCGCGAACCCCCCGTCGGGGTGCCGGTTCCGCACGCGGTGCTGGAAGGCGCAGCGGCGTTGCGAGGTGGAGGTGCCGCTGCTGGCGGTACCGGAGTCCTTCGCGGACGGCCCTCGGGCACATCCCTCGGCGTGCCACTTCGCGGAGGAGCGGCACGTGGTCCCCGACGGCACCTGACCCCAGGGGGAGGGGCTGAAATTCAGCCCCTCCGGCGTTTGAGGAGCGGGGGTCCGGGGGCTGGCCCCCGAAGCGCCGCAGGCTTTCGGGAAGGGGCGGGTCGGGGAGAAACAACACCGCAACGGGCCCGACGCACCCCCGACACGACGAACCCGCACCCTGAAGAACGTGCGGCCGTGCGGGTGCCGTGGATCGGCCGGGGCGCACCATGTCGTCCCGGCCGATCGCAGTCCCGCGGCGCGCGCCCTACAGCCCCAACGACCGCTTCAGGAAGTCCACCTGAAGCAGCAGCAGATTCTCCGCGACCTGCTCCTGCGGCGTCATGTGCGTCACCCCCGACAGCGGCAGCACCTCATGCGGACGCCCCGCCGCGAGCAGCGCCGACGAGAGCCGCAGGGTGTGCGCCATCACCACGTTGTCGTCCGCCAGGCCGTGCACGATCATCATCGGGCAGGCCTGCTCCGCCGCCCCCGACAGCCCCTCGTCCGTGACGAGAGAGTTCGCCGCGTACACCTCCGGCTGCGCGTGCGGGTCGCCCAGGTACCGCTCCGTGTAGTGCGTGTCGTACAGCCGCTGGTCGGTGACGGGGGCGCCGACGATCGCCGCGTGGAACACGTCGGGGCGGCGCAGCGCGGCGAGACCGGCCAGGTAGCCGCCGAAGGACCAGCCGCGGATCGCGACCCGGGAGAGGTCGAAGGGGAACTGTCCGGCGAGCGACCGCAGCGCGTCGACCTGGTCCTCAAGGACGACCGAGGCCAGATCGTCCCGAATCTCCTTCTCCCAGGCGGGAGTTCGCCCCGGAGTGCCCCGGCCGTCCGCGACCAGGACGGCGAAACCCTGGTCGGCGAACCACTGCGAGGTCAGATACGGGTTGTGCGCCGCCACCACGCGCGCGTGATGCGGACCGCCGTACGGGTCGAGCAGCACCGGAAGCGGACCGTCCTCCTCCCGGTAGTGCGTGGGGAGCAGGACGGCGCACGGAATCCGGCGTGCGCCCGCTTCGGTGAGCGTCAGCCTCGGCGTGATGTCCGGCCGCTCCGCGTACGAGGCGATCTGCGCGAGCTGCTTGCCCTCCCGCACCACCTGCACCTGTGCGCCCGGGTGCTCGGGCCGCGCCGAGACGAGCACCGTGACGCCGCCGGAGCGCACCGCCGAGTGCACGCCGGGCTCCTGCGAGACGCGCTCCACGCCCAGCTCGTTGACCCGGTACACATGCGTCTCGCCGGTCTCCGGGCTCTTGGCGGCCGCCCCCGCCGAGGCCGCGACCAGAAGGTCCTCGTCCGCGATGTCCAGGACAGCCCGCACCTGCAACTGCGGCCCGGTCAGCGGGCGTTCGCCCACGGTGAGGACCCGCGCCCCGCCCTCGTCCGCGATCCGCACCAGCTGCCCCGAGGGCGTCCACGCGGGCACGCCGGGCAGCAGCTCCAGCCAGTCCGGATCCTCGTCGGCGTGCACCATGCGGGTCGCGCCGGTGTCCGGGTTCACCGCCAGATACAGCTGGTCGCGCTGGTCCCGTGCCTGTACGAGCAGCAGCGGCGCACCGGCCGACGACCAGTGCACGCGCGCCAGGTACGGGTACCGGGCCCGGTCCCACTCGACCTCGGTGCGCGAGCCGTCCAGGCCGAGCACACAGAGCCGTACCTCCGCGTTGGGCGTGCCCGCCGCCGGGTACGCCACCGGGGACGGCTCCCGGTCCGGGTGCGCCGGGTCGGCGATCCACCAGCGGCGCACGGGGGCGTCGTCCACCCGCGCCACCAGGAGCCGGTCGGACTCGGGCGACCACCAGAACCCGCGCGAACGCCCCATCTCCTCGGCCGCGATGAACTCCGCGATGCCGTACGCCACGGTCCCGGGCGCCCCGCCCGGCCCCGGGTCCGGCTCGGCGAGCGCCCGGTCGTCCTCGCCCTCGGCGCCCACCACGCGCAGGGCGCCGCCGCTGACGTACGCGACATGGCGGCCGTCGGGCGCGGGGCGCGGGTCGATCACCGGTCCCGGTACGGGCAGTTCACGTGCCGTGCCCGCGCGCAGCTCGGCCGTGAAGAGGCGGCCCGAGAGCGCGAAGGACGCCAACTCCACGGCCGCGTCGGTGGCGTACCCCACGATGCCCGCGCCGCTCTCGCGGCTGCGCTCCCGGCGGGCCCGCTCCTGCGTCGACAACTGCTCGCCCGCGCCGTGCAGCAGGGCCGCCGGGTCGGCCGCGACCCGCTCCGCGGGCTCCGTCCGCGCGGCGGTGTCGAGATCGAGGACCCACAGCACGGTCTCCCGGTCCGTCCCGGAGCGGGAACGCAGGAACACCACCCGCGATCCATCAGGTGAGACGGTGAATGCGCGGGGCGCACCGAGCGAGAAGCGCTGCGTGCGTGCGTGCCGGCGAGGGAACGACGGTTTCGGCGCCCGCGGCGCGTGCGGCGCCTGCGGCGACTGTGGGGGCAGTGGGGAGGTCATGACCCGAGGCTACTGATCGTGCCGCCGCCATGCGCCCCTCGTGCTGCCATGCACCGATCCATGCCGACACACGGAAAGTTATGATCCGTAGCACTGGGTGGGTATACCCCTGGCGTGTGCCGAACTGGCGTACGCCGCCCCGGTGTTGAGGCGGTCCGAGCGGGCCGCCCGCTTGCTGTCCGACGTCCCGACGTCCCGTCGTCCTATGGAGGTGAACCGCCGTGGCCCTGTCGATTTCGGCGGTGGTGCTGTTCGCGATCATCGTCGTACTTCTGATCAAGAAGTCAGGGTTGAAGGCGGGGCACGCGCTCGTCTGTGTGCTGCTCGGTTTCTATCTGGCCAGCTCGTCGATCGCTCCCACGATCAGCGAGGTGACGACCAATGTGGCGGGCATGCTGGGCGACCTGAAGTTCTGACGAGGACGGGACCCGGGGGCGCGCGGCGCGCCTCGTAGGCTGGGGGCATGACGGAACTGGCGGACCGGCGTCTGCTTCTGGTGCACGCGCACCCCGACGACGAGTCGATCAACAACGGCGCGACCATGGCCACCTACGCCGCACGAGGCGTCCAGGTCGCGCTCGTGACCTGCACCCTCGGCGAGGAGGGCGAGGTGATTCCGCCTGCCCTCGCCCACCTCGCCGCGGACCGTGAGGACACCCTCGGCGCCCATCGCGCCGAGGAGCTCGCCGCGGCGATGAAGGAGCTCGGCGTCACCGACCACCGCTTCCTCGGCGGGCCCGGACGCTTCCGCGACTCCGGGATGATGGGCGCCGAGCAGAACCACCGCGCGGGCGCCTTCTGGTCCGCGGACGTGGACGAGGCGGCCGCGCTCCTCGTCGAGGTGATCCGCGAACTGCGCCCCCAGGTCCTCGTCACGTACGACCCCGACGGCGGGTACGGACACCCCGACCACATCCAGGCCCACCGCGTCGCGATGCGCGCCGCCGACCTCGCCGCCGACACCGGCTTCCGCCCGGAGCTCGGCGCCGCGCACACGATCGCCAAGATCTACTGGAACCGCGTGCCCCGGTCCGTCGGCGAGCGCCTCTTCACCGACCTGCGCGAGCACGCCCTCGCCGGACTCCCGTGGGCGGCCGCGCAGCTCGACGACGTACCGGGCGTGGTGGACGACGACCGCATCACCACCGCGATCGACGGCCGCCCCCAAGCCGCCCGCAAGGCCGCCGCGATGCGCGCCCACGCGACCCAGATCGCCGTGGCGGAGCCGTGGTTCGCGCTCTCCAACGACCTGGCGCAGCCGCTGTTCGACATCGAGTACTACGAGCTGGTGCGCGGCCGCTCCGGCGCGGCACCGGGAGAGCGCGAGACCGACCTCTTCGCGGGCCTGCCGGACACCGCCGACGGCCCCGACAGCACGGACAACCCGCAGCACGACCGAGGAACGGTGACCAGCACGTGAGCCCGCAAGGAAACACCCCCGGAGGCTTCACGGCCCAGCCCCTGAAGCCCGCCCGGATCCTGCTGCATCTGCTCCTCATCGCCATCGGCGCCGTCGCGGGCGCCGCGGGCGCGCTCATCCAAGCGGCCTGGTTCCCGGGCGGGTTGCTGCTCGCGCTGCTCGGCGCCGCCGGGGTCTGCTACGGCGGGGCGCGCGCCACCGGCGCCAAGGGCGGCGGCTTCGCGGCCGGTGCCGGTTGGCTGGTCGCGGTGATCCTGCTGACATCGAGCAGGCCCGAGGGCGACTTCGTGTTCGGTGCCGGACTTGGCTCGTATGTCTACTTGTTGGGCGGAATGGCCGTTGCTGTGATGTGCGCCACGGTCGCGGCGCCCTCGCAACCGATGCGCCCCGACGGCCGACTTGGCAAGTGACGTGCCACCAGGGCCCGTCTTCCCGATGCTTGCGGATCAGGCCGCGCCCGCCGCGGAGCGGCTGATGGGTGCAGTTGGTGCGGCGCATCGGCGTGCGCCCGGATCGGCCTCGTACGGGACGTACTTGGGTGATTCGGGCGTGCGTCGAGGTGCCGTGCCTGGGGGCACCTCCCGGCCGGAGGCTGGGGGAGGTGCGGGCCCGCAAACATGCAGGAAGACGGGCCCTGGGCTCCCCGGGCGGATGGGATTGACTGCGGTCGCCCGCTGAGCGCCGCGCGCGGCCAGTATGGTGGTGCGCGCCGCCGAGCTGCCCGCGCTGGCACAGTGCTTGTGCCGATGGAGGATCGGCGGGGCGGTGAAGCCGATCGGGAGAACCTGCCTTGAGTCGTGAAACTGACAGTTCGTCCTCCGGGCCCCAGGGGCGCGGTGGAGCCGCGTACCCCTCGGGGACCCCGCCGTACGGACCGCCCGGCGGCGACCGCGGCAGAGGCGGCGACCGCACTCCGCAGGGCGCGCCCTGGCAGCAGGGCGCCGAGCCCGAGGCCGAGGAGCCCCCGGCGGAGGAGTCGCCGGAGACCCAGACCACGCTGACCACCCGCATCCGGATCAACATCCCCGGTTCGCGGCCCATCCCGCCCGTGGTGATGCGTACGCCGGTCGGCGAGGGCGACAACGCGGAGGCCGGTGGCCCCTCGTCGCCGATCGGTGGCCGCAAGTCACCCGGTACGTCCGGCGGAAGCGGGCCTTCGGGTGCTCCCGCCGGTGCTCCTTCGGGTGGTTCGGCGACCGGCTCCCAGGGTGCGCCCAGGAGCGCCCCGGCGCCCGCCGCCGACGCCCCGGCCGAGAAGACCAGCGACTGGTTCGCCCCGCGCAAGCCCGCGCAGCCCACCGGCGGTTCGGCGGGCGGCCCGGGCGGCGCACTGGGCGGGCCCGGTGGCGCACCGGGTTCCGCAGGCGCCGCCGGTGGCGCCCCCGCGCCCTCCGCGCCCTCCGCGCCCCCGCCCTCCGCGCCCGGCGGCCCGTCCGCGGGTGGTACGCGCGGGGACCTGCCGTACTTCTCGGAGTCCGGTGAGGGCCCGGGACGTGGTCCGGGTGGTCCTGGCGGCCACGGTGCGCCGGGTGGTCCCGGCGGCTCCGGTGGCCAGGCACGTCCCGGTGGCCCTTCGGGCGGCCCGGGCGGACGCGGCCCCGGCGGTGGCGGTGGCGGTGCGCCCGGCCCCGGCGGTGCTCCCGGCATCGGCGGTGCGCCCGGCGACCAGGGCACGGACAACCCCCTCGCCCGCTCCAGCCTGTTCGGGCCGGGACCGGGCGGCTCGACGGCACCCGGCCGGCCCGGCCCCTCCGGACCCGCGGGCCCCTCCGGTCCGACCGGTGGTCCGGCGACCGGTGACGGCCCGGTGCTGCCCGCCGCGTTCCAGAAGAGCGCGGGCGCCGGCAACGGCATCAGCGCGGGCCCGTCAGGACCCGCCGCCCCGGCCGCCGCCGACGACACCGCCGTACTCACTCCGCAGAGCGGCGACGGACCGCCGCCCGGTGGCCGGCACGTCTCCGGTGACACCCTGACCAGCGGCATCCCCGTGGTGCCGTCAGGACCGCAGGCCGAGCCCGGCTTCCCCGGACCGTCCGCGCCGCAGTCCCGGCACACCCCGCCGGTGCTCCCGGACCCGCCCGCCCCGCGCGGCCGGCATTCGGGCGGCGACCACGGCGAGTCCGACGCGTACGCGGACGAGCCCACGTCGGCCGCCCCCGAGAACGCCAGGAAGGGCCGCAACAAGCTGGTCCTGATCGGCGCGGGCGTCGTCGTGCTCGGCGGACTCGCGTACGGCGCCGGGCTCCTGATGAACCACTCCGACGTACCGAAGGGCACCACGGTGCTCGGCGTCGACATCGGCGGCGGCACCCGCGACGAGGCCGTGCAGAAGCTGGACGCGGCGATCGCGAAGCGCGCCGACCTGTCGCTGCAGCTGGCCGTCGACGGCGACAAGGCCACGCTCAAGCCGAGCCAGGCCGGCCTCACCGTCGACACTCAGGAGACGGTCCGTCAGGCCGCGGGCAGCGACTACAACCCGGTCTCCGTCATCGGCTCCCTCTTCGGCGCCGAGCGCGTGGTCGACCCGGTGATGCCGACCGACGAGGAGAAGCTGCGGGACGCCCTGGAGCGCGTCGCGGGCACGTCCGGCTCGGCCGCCGAGGCGACCATCAAGTTCCTGCCCGGAAAGGCCGTCCCGTCGTACGGGAAGTCCGGCAAGCAGCTGAACCCGGAGGGCTCGGTGGCGGCCGTGGAGGCGGCCTACCGCACCCAGGTCGAGACCGGTTCCACCGAGCCGGTCCAGCTCCCGGTCTCCGCGGCCGACCCGAACGTCCCGAAGGCCGAGGTCGACCGGATGATGAAGGAGTTCGCCACCCCGGCGATGTCCGGCCTCATCACGGTCCGTACGGACGCCGCCCACACGGTGTCGTTCAGCCCGGAGAAGTCGATCTACAAGTTCGTCAGCGTCGTGCCGAGCGAGGACCGCACCCGCCTCGTCCCGTACTACGACCGCGAGGCCCTCAAGGAGCTGTACGGCGGCGCCTTCGACGACGTGCAGCTGACCATGGCCGACGGCTCCAAGAAGCCGGTGACACCCGCGCTAGTGGCGCAGGCCGTGAACCGCGCCCTGGTCGGCAAGACGCCCGCGGAGCGCATCGTCCAGATCGGCCCGCAGCAGCAGAACTGACCGCCGCCGCACCACCGCAACCGCACCACCGCAGTCGCACCACCCGTACGGCACGACCCCTGAAGGTCGTGCCGTACGCATGTGTACGGTGCCTCAGTTCAGCCGGGCCCGGGCAAGCCGCGCGTCCCGCCGCACCCGCTCCGCCGCCTGCGCGTCCACCGGCTCCACCACCTCCGCGTACTCCTCCAGCTCCGCCGCGCCCATGAGGAACTCGCCGCGCTGGACAAGGAGTTGGGCCCGCTCGTGGCGCAGCCGGGCCGGGTGGGAGGGGAGCAGCAGGGAGAGGTCGAGGGCCCACAGGGCGACGTCCGAGCACTCGGGGCGGGTGGCGGCCCAGGCGCGGATGTTGTTGAGGATGCGTACGACGATGTCCAGCGGGTCGGCCGGGCGCAGCATCGACGGGTCGAGCGGCCGGCCCGTCGCCCCCGAGGCGAGGAGTTCCGCGTCCGTGCCCGTCAGGACCCGCCCGCCGTCGAACGGGTCGGCGAGCACCTGGTCACCGGGCGGACCGAAGCCGACGACGAAGTGGCCCGGCAGCGCCACCCCGTACACCGGCGCACCCGCCCGGCGCGCGACCTCCGTCCACACCACCGACAGCAGGATCGGCAGCCCGCGCCTGCGCCGGAGCACCTCGTGCAGGAGGGACGACTCCAGGCGCTGGTAGTCGGCCGCCGAACCGCGGAACTCGTAGCGCCCGCCGAGGAGTTCGGCGAGCGCGGCGGCCCAGGCGCGCGCGCCGCCGGGGCCGTACGGAAGCAGCCCGGCGAGCCGGTCGAGCTCCATCTGCGCGGCGTCGATGCCCGCCTCGTCGAGCGCCGGGTCGCCCTCCGCGGCGAGCAGCAGGCAGAGCAGCGCCAGGTCGGGCCGCTCCGCGCGGGCCTCCCGCGCGAACTGCTCCCGCCGGTCCGTGGACTCCGATCCCATGGGTGCATCGTGCCCTGTCATCCGGACCGGCTCACTCCGCGGCGCGGTAGTGGTGGTAGCTGTGGTGCACCGAGAAGCCCATGCCGCCGTACAGCGCCCGAGCGGCCTCGTTGTCCTCCTCGACCTGCAGCCACGCCGCCGACGCCCCCTCGTCCAGGGCCCGCCGCGCGAGCGCCGCCATCACGGCCGTGCCGAGCCCCTGCCGCCGCTGCTCCGGGTCGACCTCGACGGCCATGAACCCGGCCCAGCGCCCGTCCACCACGCACCGCCCGATCGCCGCCGGAACCTCGCCCGTACCGGGCACGGAGGCGAACCACGTCGAAGGCCCGCTGCCGAGCACCCGGCCCACGTGCGGCCCCGGCGTCCCGAACCGCTGATAGCGCCGCAGCCACCCCTCGTCGTACGAGCGGGCGAGCCGCACCAGGTCCGTGTCCACGTCCAGGTCGCCGACCGGCGCGAGCGCGCCGATCCACACCTGCGCGCTCACCTCGCGCCCCCAGCCGCGCCGTGCGAGCTCCGCGCCGAGCACCTCCTGCGTGCCCTCGGCGCCGGTCGCGATCTGTACGTACGCGGGGAGCGCACGGCGCGCGTACCAGTCGCGTACGTACGCGAGTGCATCGTCGAGCGGCCGGCCCGGATCGCCCAGCGGAAGAACGGAGTTGGCACGCCGTGTGAACCCGGAGGCGCCCCGCAGCGTCCACGCGCCCAGCGGCTCGCTCTCCACCGGCTCCCAGGCGCGCGCGGTGACCCGGGCGAGCTCCTCGAAGGAGGCGGCGGGTCCGCGGCGACGCGCCGGGGCGGCGGGGATCACTTTCCCGGCGACCAGCGTGGATTCCGCGATGTGGACGGCCTCCCCGTCCCTGCGTGTGATCAGCAGCACACCCTGGGTCCACGATGTGAGAACCCCGACCGTATCGGTGAACTTCTGACCTGGGATTCCGGTCCCGCTCAAGCACCGAACCGACACGCGTTTTCCCACGTCAGTAGGCTTGATGTGGACTTCGAGGAGCCCGCCTCCGATGATTTCCACAGCTCAGTCCGCCCCTCCTGTTCGGATCATGACCCGGAACGGAGATACTAGGTGCGGGCATCGACGACGCCGCGCTCCCGCGCGCCAGGCGGCGGAGCCTGAGGAGGCCCGCCAGCGCCCTATCGAGGAGGAACGACAGCGTGACTTACGTCATCGCGCAGCCTTGTGTCGACGTCAAGGACAAGGCGTGCATCGAGGAGTGCCCGGTCGACTGCATCTACGAGGGCTCGCGGTCCTTGTACATCCACCCGGATGAATGCGTCGACTGCGGAGCCTGCGAGCCGGTGTGCCCGGTCGAGGCGATCTTCTACGAGGACGACACCCCGGAGGAGTGGAAGGACTACTACAAGGCGAACGTCGAGTTCTTCGACGAGCTCGGCTCGCCCGGTGGTGCCAGCAAGCTCGGCCTGATCGAGCGCGACCACCCCTTCATCGCCGGCCTGCCGCCGCAGAACCAGTAACGGCCAGTCCAGCACCTCACCCCGGTCCCGTACGGCCTCGACTGCCGCACGGGACCGCGGTTTTTTCGTACGTACGAGAAAGTGAGCACCCCCGTGAGTCCAAGCGTGGGAGCGGTCTCTTCGCGCCTTCCCGTCTTTCCCTGGGACAAGCTGGAGCCGTACAAGGCGACCGCAGCAGCACATCCGGGCGGCATCGTCGACCTGTCGGTCGGCACCCCCGTCGACCCTGTGCCCGAGCTGGTCCAGAAAGCGCTCACGGCCGCCTCGGACAGCCCGGGCTATCCGACGGTCTGGGGCACGCCCGAGCTGCGCGACGCGATCACCGGCTGGTGCGAGCGCCGCCTGGGCGCCCGCGGGATGACCCACCAGGGCGTCCTGCCGGTCGTCGGCTCCAAGGAACTCGTCGCCTGGCTCCCCACCCAGCTGGGCCTCGGCCCCGGCGACACTGTGGCCTACCCGCGCCTCGCCTACCCGACGTACGAGGTGGGCGCCCGCCTGGCCCGCGCCGAGTACGTGGCGTACGACGACCCGACGGAGCTCGACCCGGCCGGCCTGAAGCTGCTCTGGCTCAACTCGCCCTCCAACCCGACCGGTCGGGTCCTCTCCAAGGACGAGCTGACCCGCACGGTCGCCTGGGCCCGCGCGCACGGCGTGCTGCTCATCTCCGACGAGTGCTACCTGGAGCTCGGCTGGGAGGCGGAGCCGGTCTCGGTGCTGCACCCGGACGTGTGCGGCGGCTCCCACGAGGGCATCGTCGCCGTCCACTCGCTCTCGAAGCGCTCCAACCTGGCCGGTTACCGCGCGGCGTTCCTCGCGGGCGACCCGGCGGTCCTCGGCGAGCTGCTCCAGATCCGCAAGCACGGCGGCATGATGACGCCGGCCCCGGTGCAGGCGGCCACGATCGCGGCCCTCGGCGACGACACCCACGTCACCGAACAGCGCGCCCGGTACGCGGCCCGGCGCACCGCCCTGCGCGAGGCCCTGCTCGGCCACGGCTTCCGCATCGAGCACAGCGAGGCCAGCCTGTACCTGTGGGCCACGCGCGACGAGGACTGCTGGTCGACGGTGGCCCACCTCGCGGAACGCGGCATCCTCGTGGCCCCCGGCGACTTCTACGGCCCGGCGGGCGACCGCTTCGTCCGCGTCGCGTTCACGGCGACGGACGAGCGGGTCTCGGAGGCTGTGCGGAGGCTGGGCTGATCTTTCAGCCCCCGTGTGCCTTTTAGCCCCTCCGGCGGCAAAATTCAGCCCCTCCGGCGATTGAGGAGCGGGGGTCCGGGGGCGGAGCCCCCGAGGCTCCGCAGGATCTCGGGAAGGGGCGGGGCGGGGAGAAGCGCAGTGGGGCCCGGGGAGAACGCTCCCCGGGCCCCTCGTCGTACGCCGCACGCAGTGACTAGCCGAGCGACGGCAGCCCACCCGTGGGCAGCGTCTCGACCGGCAGCTCGTTCTGCGTGGCGGAGCCCGCCGTCTCACCGAGCGTCTCGGTCGCGCCACCGACCAGCCCGCCCGCGGCCTTCTTCGCGACCGGAGCGGTGCTCTTGCCGGTCTTGCCGACGGTCTTGCTGGTCTTGCCGACGGTGCTGCCCGCCTTCTTGCCCGCCGACGGCACGGCCTTCCCGGTGGCCTTGTCGCTCGCGTTGCCCGCGAGCCCGGAGACGTTGTCGGCGGCACCCTCGACGGTGTTGCCGACGCCGCCGCTGTCCGGGGCGGTCACGCCACCGAGGCTGCCGGGTGCGCCCGGCAGGTCGACGGCGCTCGCGGAGCCGGCCGCACCGACCACGGAAACTGCTCCCGCTGCGCTGAGCAGCGCGGCACGGGCGATCCGGCGGGTCAGGGGGAGGGACATGGTGCTCCTTGTGTGACGGAAGACAGTTGGTGTGTCCGCGTGGTGCCTCCGGCCTGGACCGGCGTACGGACGCCGTGACTACCGCTCGAAGCCGTCGAAGGTTGCGGGACGGCAACGTAAAGAGTTGGTAATGCGTCGCATTATCGGCTGCGACTAAAACCGGACGAACAATGCCGAATGGGTGTCCGTGCGGGCCGCTCTGCAGAATCCTCACTTCGCTTGGTACGCAAGGGAATTGACGATCTCGCGGAGGAGTGTCGGACGTACGTGCGCCGAGACCCGTGCGGCGTCGACGCGAGCTGACCCCGCTCCCTCGAACGGGTGAGGGTCCGCACTACTGGGCGGTCGTGATCACTACCTCGTCCGCGGCACCGCTCGCACCGCCCGAGGGGCCCGCCGCACCCGCGGCCTGCTCCGAAGTGTCGCCCGATGTCCCGTCCGAGGCCTTGCGCCAGGTGTGCCCGGAATCCGCGGCATTCCACTCGCGGCCCGCGTAGGAGACCCGTTCGATGCGCAACGCGGACGCGTGCGCCACCGCCCAGTGCGCCAGCTCCCAGCCGCGCCGGCCGTCCCCGCCGCGCGCCGACACCGCCGCGCTGACCGGCACCCGCAGCGTGGGCGAGGCGGCCTGCGCGCCGCCGTCCTCGGCGGGCTTGGAGTCCGTGCTCTTCGCCCGCGGCAGCACGTCGTCGCCGAAGTCCCGGACCAGCGCCTCCCGCACCCGCTCCGGCTCGCCCGGCTCGCGGGACGGTTCGGTGCCGCAGGTCAGGGTCGCGGCGGCGCGGCCGGTCAGGGCGGCGGAGAGCAGCGCGGCGTCCGGCTCGTGCTTCGCGTACGCCTGCGGGAAGCCGCTACGCTGCACGCGCTGCGCGGCCACGGTGAGCGGAAGCCGCGAGTAGCCGGGGACCTTGTCCAGGTGCTCGTAGAACTTCCCCGACGCATACACCGGGTCCATGATCTGGTCGGTGTTCCCCCAGCCCTGCGAGGGCCGCTGCTGGAACAGGCCGAGCGAGTCACGGTCGCCGTGGTCGATGTTGCGGAGCGCCGACTCCTGCAGGGCCGTCGCGAGCGCGATCGTCACGGCCCGCTCGGGCATGCCGCGCGAGGTGCCGACCGCCGAGATCGTCGCGGCGTTCACGGCCTGCTCGGTGCTCATCTCGTACGTGCCCCCGTCACCGGCCGCCGAGACCACCCGGCAGCCGGGTGCGGGCCGGCCGCCGCCCTCGTACTGCAGGAGCAGATAACCGGCGAGCGCGAGCAGCACGGCGAAGGCCGCGCCGGCACGCAGAAGGCGGCCGCGCCTGAAGCGGGTGGGGGGCTGCTCGGACACGCCGCCAACCGTACTGGAGTCCGGGATACGGCTCGCACAACGCCCTTGTGAACGGAGCACGTAGGGTCCATGGCATGCCCGAAACCGCACTTGACCTCGCCCTGGACGCCGCCCGGCTGACCGCCCAGCTCGTCGACTTCCCCTCGGAGAGCGGCACCGAGAAGCCCCTGGCCGACGCCATCGAGACCGCGCTGCGCGCCCTGCCGCACCTCACGGTGGACCGGTACGGCAACAACGTGGTGGCCCGTACGAACCTCGGTCACGCCGAACGCGTCGTGCTCGCCGGGCACATCGACACCGTGCCGATCGCGGACAACCCTCGCAACGTCCCGTCCCGGCTCGACGACGACGGTGTCCTCTGGGGCTGCGGCACCTGCGACATGAAGTCCGGGGTCGCGGTCCAGCTGCGCATCGCCCAGACGGTCACCGAGCCCAACCGCGACCTCACCTTCGTGTTCTACGACAACGAAGAGGTCGCCGCCCACCTCAACGGACTCGGACATGTGGCGGACGCACACCCGGACTGGCTGGAGGGCGATTTCGCGATCCTCCTGGAGCCCTCCGACGGTCAGGTCGAGGGCGGCTGCCAGGGCACGCTGCGGGTCCACCTGAAGCTGTCGGGGGAGCGCGCCCACTCCGCGCGCGCCTGGATGGGCGACAACGCGATCCACAAGGCCGCCCCGATCCTGGCCCGGCTCGCGGAGTACGAGCCGCGCCAGCCGTTCGTCGACGGACTCCAGTACCACGAGGGCCTCAACGCCGTCCGGATCGAGGGCGGCGTCGCCACCAACGTGATCCCCGACGCCTGCACCGTGGTGGTCAACTTCCGCTACGCGCCGGACCGGAGCATGGAGGAGGCCGAGCAGTTCGTACGGGAGTACTTCGCGGACTGCGGCGTCGAGGAGTTCGTCGTCGACGACCACACAGGCGGGGCCAGGCCCGGACTCGACCACCCGGCGGCGGCCGCGTTCATGGCGGCCGTCGGCGGCGAGGCCCGGCCCAAGTACGGCTGGACCGACGTCTCCCGGTTCAGCGCGCTCGGCGTACCCGCGGTGAACTACGGGCCCGGCGCCCCGCTCCTCGCGCACAAGGCGGACGAGCGCGTGCAGACCGCCGAGATCCTGCGCGCGGAGGAGCGGCTGCGGGCCTGGCTGGCCTCCTGAGCCGGACCGGTGCCTGAGCCCGTGGCTTGAGCCCGTGACCTGAGTCCGTGATCGTCCCGGGGCTGCCTCGTCCGGCGTTCACATCGATCTTGCTCGTAATGACGTTGTTCGTCACCCCTGTCCGCCTACGCTGAAACGGCAACAGTGTCAGCGGAAGGGGATGTTCATGGGCAATCCGGAAGCACAGGGCCCGCTGGAGGAACAGCACCTCGGCCCGGTCGTGCGGCGCCGTGAACAGGTCACGCCCGGCACCACGGACCAGCGCCTCCTCGACTCCGAGGGCGACTCCGAGTGGGTGCACACCGACCCCTGGCGGGTCATGCGCATCCAGTCGGAGTTCGTCGAGGGCTTCGGCGCGCTCGCCGAACTCCCGCCCGCGATCAGCGTGTTCGGCTCCGCCCGTACGCCGGTGGGCTCGGCCGAGTACGAGGCGGGCGTGAGCCTTGGCCGCGCGCTCGTCGAGGCCGGCTTCGCGGTGATCACCGGCGGCGGGCCCGGCGCGATGGAGGCGGCGAACAAGGGCGCCCGCGACGCCAGGGGCATCTCCGTCGGTCTCGGCATCGAGCTCCCCTTCGAGCAGGGCCTCAACCCGCACGTCGACATCGGCGTGAACTTCCGCTACTTCTTCGTCCGCAAGACCATGTTCGTGAAGTACGCGCAGGGCTTCGTGGTCCTGCCCGGCGGATTCGGCACCCTGGACGAGCTCTTCGAGGCGCTCACCCTCGTCCAGACCCGCAAGGTCACCCGCTTCCCGATCGTGCTGTTCGGCTCCGAGTACTGGAACGGACTCGTCGACTGGATCCGCAAGACCATGATCGCGGGCGGCAAGGCCTCGGAGCACGACCTGCACCTCTTCCACGTCACGGACGATGTGGAGGAGGCGGTGTCCCTGGTGACGAAGGAGGTCGGGCGGTAGCTCCCGCCCCCCCCGGCCGTACGGGAAAAGCCCCCGCACGCGCGCGTGCGGGGGTTTTTGCGTGCTTGCCTGCTTGCGTGCCCGGGTACTCGGGGTCGACCCCGACCGCTCAGGCCAGCCCGCGCCTGGCCACCGCCGGGTCCCGGTGCCCGGCGATCGTGGCGACCATGTCCAGGACCTGCCGCGTCTCGGCGACTTCGTGCACCCGGTACACCTGCGCGCCCAGCCACGCCGAGACCGCCGTCGTCGCCAGGGTGCCGATCACCCGCTCCTTCACCGGCCGGTCCAGGGTCTCGCCCACGAAGTCCTTGTTGGACAGCGAGACGAGCACCGGCCAGCCCGTGTCCACCATCTCCCCGAGCCGCCGCGTCGCCTCCAGGGAGTGCCGGGTGTTCTTGCCGAAATCGTGCCCCGGGTCGATCAGCACGGACTCGCGCGGCACCCCCAACTCCACGGCCCGCTCGGCCAGTTGGACGGTCACCCGCAGGATGTCCGCCATCACGTCCTCGTACGCGATCCGGTGCGGGCGCGTGCGCGGTTCGGCGCCGCCCGCGTGCGTGCAGACCAGGCCCGCGCCGTACCGCGCGGCGACCTCGGCCAGCTTCGGGTCGACGCCGCCCCAGGCGTCGTTGAGCAGATCGGCGCCCGCCTCGCAGACCGCCTCGCCGACCTCGTGGCGCCAGGTGTCGACGCTGATCACCACGTCCGGGAAGCGGCGGCGGACCTCGGCCACGAAGCCGACGGTGCGCCGGACCTCCTCGGCGGCCGTGACCTCCTCGCCCGGTCCGGCCTTGACCCCGCCGATGTCGATGATCGCGGCGCCCTCGGCGACGGCCTGCTCCACGCGCGCCAGGGCGGGCTCGTCGCGGAACGTGGCGCCCTGGTCGTAGAAGGAGTCCGGGGTCCTGTTGACGATCGCCATGATCACTGGCTCGTACGCGCCGAACTCGCGTCGTCCGAGCCGCAGCGGGCTGCCCATCCCCTGATTCCTCCTCGCATCGGTCGCCTGCGACCCTAACTGTCAGTGGCGCATGGCACGATCGGACGTGGTGAGCCTCCCCGGCGCCCGGACGGGCCCGCGGGACGGCGCGCCCGACAGGAAGACTCTGTCAGTCCGCATTCCTCGCGCGTCCGGCGGCCCGGACCGGCGCGCGGCCCGCACCCGGGAGTTGTTCGTGTTCTGGTTCCTGCTCATCGCGCTGGTCGTGGTGGTCGCCGCGGTCACTCTCGCCGTCGTGGGCGGCGGCGAGTCCACCGCGCTGCCCGACGCGGAGCCCGAGCGGCTCACCGACCCGCTGCCGGTGACGCGCCCGGTGCACCGAGCCGACGTCGAGGCGCTCCGCCTCCCCCTGGCGCTGCGCGGGTACCGCATGCTGGACGTCGACGACGCGCTCAGCCGCCTCGGCGCCGAACTGGCCGAGCGGGACGCCCGGATCGCCGAGCTGGAGGCGGCCCTCGCGGGCGCCCAGGCGATAGCGGTGGGCGGGGGCCGCGGACTGGTCGAGGAGCCGGAGGACACCACCGGCGCCCCAGGGCCCCAGGACGCCCCGCCGACTCTGCCGAACAGACCGGTCCAGCCGGGCACGCCACCGGACGCCCCCGAGGAGCCGCGACCATGACCGAAGACACCGCCCTGCCCGGCCCGGACGGCGTGCTGCGCTGCCCCTGGGCCCTCTCCACCGCGGACTACGTCGCGTACCACGACGAGGAGTGGGGCCGCCCGGTCCACGGTGACGACGCGCTGTACGAACGCCTCAGCCTGGAGGCCTTCCAGTCCGGCCTGTCCTGGATCACGATCCTGCGCCGCCGCGAGGGGTTCCGGCGTGCCTTCGCCGACTTCAAGATCTCCGCGGTCGCCGAGTTCACGGACGTCGACGCCGAGCGCCTCCTCGCCGACCCGGGCATCATCCGCAACCGCGCGAAGATCGCCGCGACGCTCGCCAACGCCAAGGTGCTCGTCGACTGGGCGCCGGGTGAACTGGACGCGCTGATCTGGTCGTTCGCCCCCGAAGCGGCCGGCAGACCGGTGCCGCGCACGCACTCCGACGTAGCGGCGATCACGCCCGAATCGACCGCGCTCTCCAAGGAGTTGAAGAAGCGCGGCCTCCGCTTCGTCGGCCCCACGACGGCCTACGCCCTGATGCAGGCCTGCGGCCTCGTGGACGACCACCTGCGGGACTGCGTGGCCCGGCGCGCGTAGCCCGCCGGACCGCATGCCGTGCGCCTCAGCGGCCCAGGTACTTCGGCTGCTCCTTGGCGATGAACGCCTCCACCGCGATGTGGTGGTCCGCGGACGAGCCCGCTTTGGACTGCAGCTCGTCCTCCTTCTCCAGGGCCTCGTCGAGCGAGTGCCCTGCCCCGTACGCCAGGGACTCCTTGAGCGCGGCGTACGCCAGGGTCGGTCCTGCGGCCAGGGCGCGGGCCGTGCGCTCCGCCTCGGCGGCGAGCTCGTCGGCGGGCACCAGCTTGTTGGCGATGCCCAGGTCGTACGCCTCCTGCGCCTTGACGCTGCGCGGGAAGAACAGCAGGTCGGCGGCGCGGCTCTGGCCGATCAGGCGGGGCAGCGTCCAGGAGACCCCGGAGTCGGCGGTCAGGGCGACCCCCGCGAAGGACGTGTTGAACGAGGCGGTGTCCGCCACGACGCGGTAGTCGGCGGCGAGCGCGAAGCCGAAGCCCGCGCCCGCGGCCACGCCGTTCACGCCCGCGACGACCGGCTTCGGCATCCCGGTGAGGGCCCGCACGATCGGGTTGTAGTGCTCGCGCACCGTGCTCATCGTGTCGCCCGTGCCCGCGTCCCGGTCCTCGGCGAGCTTGCCGATGTGCTCCTTGAGGTCCTGGCCGACGCAGAACGCCCGGCCGGTCGCGGTGAGCAGCACGGCCCGTACGGCGGTGTCGGCGCCGGCCTCCTGGAGCGCGTCCCGGAGGGCGACCTTCGCGTCGGTGTTCATGGCGTTCATCGCGTCGGGTCGGTTCAGCGTGATCGTCGCGAGCCCGTCGCTCACCTCGTAGAGCACGGTGTCGGCCATGTCGGTCCCCTCCATCGGTGCGGCTCCCGGCCGTTCACGGCCGTGGGCGCGGGTCTGCTCGGCGTCGTTCACGCACAGCATGACGGAGATCATCTCGGCCCGGCATGGGCCCCGGCATGTGACCTGCGTCAAACAATCGATGTGCGGCAGGGCGTGCGAGGTGGCGCAGTATCGCAGCCACATCGCCGAATTGAGTGGTTTTGGTCAAGCGCGTTGCGCAAGCGATGCCTACCGATGTTGGTCATCGGGTCCTGCGATGCGGGATAATGGCCGGGAAGCAATGTGTTCGATGCCGGTGACACAGCGCCTGTCATGGGGCCGCCGGCTGCGATGAGCTGGTTTCAGGAAGGGGAACGAGCATGGCGGCCATGAAGCCGCGGACGGGCGACGGCCCGCTCGAGGTGACCAAGGAGGGGCGGGGCATCGTCATGCGCGTTCCGCTCGAAGGCGGCGGTCGGCTCGTGGTCGAGCTGACGCCGGACGAGGCCAAAGCGCTCGGCGACGAACTGATGAAGGTCGCCGGCTGAGGCGGAAGCGCTCACCACTTTTCAACTGCCCCGGCACACTAACAGCGTGCCGGGGCAGTGTCGTATCGACCCCCGGGGGACCTTCAGAGGGGCGCGGGGAACTGCGCGACCGACCCACGCAGGGCGGTGCGGCTACGGCGTGCGGAGCCGCGGACGGCCTGATCAGGGGCGCGGGGAACTGCGCGACCGAGCCACGGGTAACCCGAGCTGACCGGACGACCGACAGACACGGCTAGCGCCGCACGGCACAGAGCAGCCCATCGCCCATGGGCAGCACCGCCGGCACCAGATCACTGCTCTCCCGCACCGCACGCAGCAGCTCGCGCAGCTTCACGACCTCCGCGGGCTGCGGCCCCGAGTCGACCGTGCGGCCGTCGGCGAAGACGCCCTCGAAGCAGACGAGACCGCCGGGCCGCAGTAGGCGCAACGATTCAGCTAGGTAGTCCAGGTACTCGGTGCGATCGCCGTCGCAGAACACCAGGTCGTATCCGCTGTCCGCGAGCCGCGGCAGTACGTCGAGGGCGCGGCCGGGGATGAAACGGGCGCGGTTGCTGGCGAAACCGGCGGCGCGGAAGGCCTGGCGCGCGAACTGCTGGCGCTCGGGCTCCGGGTCGACCGTGGTGAGGACACCGTCGGGTCGCATGCCGTGGAGAAGGTGGATACCGGAGACTCCGGTTCCGGTGCCGATCTCGGCGATGGCCTTGGCGCCCGCGGTCGCGGCAAGCATCCGCAACGCGGTACCGGTGCCGGGCGACACCGGGCGAAGCCCCGTCTCCCGGGCCCGCTCACGGGCCCAGTGCAGCGCTTCGTCCTCGACGACAAAGGCGTCCACGAACGCCAAGGTCGGCTGACGGTTGCCGGTAATCGCCCTCTCCTGTCCCCGTTGTCGACGGCCTTCGGCCTGCCGGTGACTGTATCCGTTGGGGCCGGGAACCCGCAGATGGGACCGGGCGTTAAGAAGGGGTGGAAAGGAAAGCCGGGAACACGGGGAACCGCAGCCCGACTTCCAAATTCACGTAAAAACGCTTATCCGGAGCTAACGGGCGAGGTGGCTATGGTAGGGGCTCCACTGGACACCACCAGAGCCGACAGGGGAGGTGCGGCTGCGGCCGAGGGCCGGGGAAGGATGTCGCGACTGCGGCGTCTCCTCAGGTCGGAGGTCGGGCCGAAATCCGTGACCAACACCGCTGACCGTTCCCGCGCCGCCCACTCCGTGCAGACCGCGACCTTCGCCGCCGAAGCGGAATCGCAGGCGTGGACTCCGCCCACCTGGGAGGAGATCGTCAGCACCCACAGCGGCCGCGTGTACCGCCTGGCGTATCGCCTGACCGGCAATCAGCACGACGCCGAGGACCTCACACAGGAGGTCTTCGTCCGCGTCTTCCGCTCGCTGTCGACGTACACCCCGGGCACCTTCGAGGGCTGGCTGCACCGCATCACGACCAACCTCTTCCTCGACATGGTCCGCCGCCGCCAGCGCATCCGCTTCGACGCCCTCGGAGACGACGCGGCGGAGCGGCTGCCCAGCAAGGAGCCCTCGCCCCAGCAGGTCTTCAACGACACGCACTTCGACGCCGACGTCCAGCAGGCGCTCGACACCCTCGCACCCGAGTTCCGCGCCGCCGTCGTCCTGTGCGACATCGAGGGACTCTCGTACGAGGAGATCGCCGCGACCCTCGGCGTGAAGCTCGGCACGGTTCGCAGCCGGATCCACCGCGGCCGGTCCCAGCTCCGCAAGGCCCTGCAGCACCGGTCGCCCGAGGCCCGCGCGGAGCGCCGTTCGCTCGCGGTCACCGGTGTGCCCGTGCTGGGAGGAGGGGGCGCGACGGCGTGAGCGGATCACGGCGAAACCCGGCCGAGCGACACCTGGCCGAGCAGCATCTGGGAGACCGGCTTGCGGCCCTGGTGGACGGCGAGTTGGGCCACGACAGCCGCGAGCGCGTCCTCGCGCACCTCGCGACCTGCGCCAAGTGCAAGGCGGAGGCCGACGCCCAGCGCAGCCTGAAGTCGTACTTCGCGTCCACGGCACCCCCACCCCCCTCCGACTCCTTCCTGGCCCGCCTGCAGGGACTACCGGCGGGCGGTGACGACGACCGCGGCGACTTCAGCGGCCCCGTCACCGACCCGCTCTTCGGCATGCGCGCGGACGGCGTCTTCGGCAGAGGCGGAAACCTCTTCGGGTACGACCCTTCGGGTGCCCACGGCGGGATGCTGCCCGGCGACGCCCTGCCGGGCGGGCCGCTGTCCGAAGGACCGCTTGCCGAGGGGCCTCTCGCCGACGGCCCGCTGCCCGACGGGCCTCTCTCCGATGGGCCGCTGTCGGAGAGGGCGTTGCCCGATGCCTCCCCGGAGCGTGGCTTCCGGATCCATGACGTGGGGCGTTCCCTGCAGGAGCGGGCGGCCGCCTCGCGCGGGCGCCGGTTCGCCTTCGCGGCGGCGGGCGCCGTCTCGCTCGCGGCGATCGCGCTCGGCGGGGTCTCCGCGGGTGCGCCCGTCCCTGCCGACCCATCGGCGGACCCCCGCGGCTCCAAGGCCAGCCCGATGCGTACGCAAGGGGCGAACGGCAACAGCGCCCGGGACACCCAGCGGCGGCGCGGCAGCCATCCCGCAGGGGCGCTACCGGGCAGCAGACCCGGGGCGCTCTCGGCACCGATGGCCGCCACCGGAGTGGCGGCGCCGCAAGTGCCGGGAGTGCCGCTCGCACCGCACCGGCCACGCGCCCTGCAGGACTGGTTGGCATCACCGATGCTCACCGGCTCCTCGGCGCTCTCCCCGCTGATACGCCGTCCGGCTTCCGGGTTCCCGCAGTACCCGGCACAGCCGAAGGCGAAGAAGCAGGGGGAGCGGTCCGGTTCGTCGGCGGACTCGGCGGAGCCCACACAGTCCACGGCGTCGACGGCGCTGCCCTCGGCTGCGCCCGGCTCCGGGGCGGCCCTCTCCTCCGGCCGCTGAACCGGCTCTCTGAACCGGCTCCCTGCACCTGCCGTTCGCAAACCTGGTTGAATCCTCGGTGTTCGTGCGACCTGAGCGTGCGCGTGGACACCGAGGACTCTGATGGAGCGGCGGACCGCCGCGTGGCCGCCCGCGGGCCCTGCCGCGGACCAGGTGTGGGGAGAGCATGGACGAGGGCAAGCCCACCGGACCGAAGGCGAAGTGGTGGAGCCGCCCGGCCGCACGCGCGTCCGACGACCGTGAGCGCGCCTCGGGCGGCGAGATATCCGAGGACCGGGGCGCGCAGGGGGAGGACGTTGCCGCCGCCGACTCCCCTGCTGCGGAAGGCAGTACGGCCGCCGCCGAGCCGACCGTGGAGCAGTCCCCGGAGCCGCCCACCGAGCCCGAGGCCTCCGCTGCTGCCCTGCCCAAGGCCAGGAGTGGCGTCACGATAGCCAAGGGGCCGAGCGCCCGCCGGGAGGGCGCCCAGGACCCGGCTGCCGCCGAGCAGGCCGCCGAACCCGCGGCCGCACGCCCCAAGCCGCTGCACGACCCCGACCCGTACGGCACGCCGCCGTACGGCGAACCCGGCCCCTGGGCCCCCGCCCCGCCCGTACAGCGCCCGGTGCCGACTCCCGCCCAGGGAACGGCAGTTCAGCCCGCGCAGGGCACTCCCGCCCGGGGAACGGCAGTTCAGCCCACGCACGGCACGCCAGCCCAGGGCACGCCCACGCAAGGCACCCCCGCCCAGGGAACGCCGACACACGGCACGCCCGCCCAGGGCACCTCCGTACCCTCGTACGCCGTGCCGCCCACCCAGACCCCAGCCGCACCCGGCCCGGCGGCACCCCCAACCGCACCCCCAGCCGCACCCGCCTCCGCGACCCCCGCGAACGGCACCCCGCACCCGGCCGCCGCACCCCACCAGAGCGCCCAGCACTCCCCAGCAGGCCCGCCCTCGCAGGCCACCCCGCCGCACGGCACGCAGCCGCAGCCCCAACCCCAGCCGCAGGCCGCGGGGCACTGGCAGCAGTACGACCCGTGGCGGGCGCCGCAGGCTCAGCGGCCGTTGCTGATGGCCGACGGGCCCGCGCCCGCGAAGGGGCCGCGGCGGGGGCGGCTGTTCGTGGCCGCGCTGGTGCTCGCGCTCGTCGCGGGCGGTGTCGGCGGCGGGGTCGGCGCCTATCTGGAGCGGCACGGCGGCATCAGTACCGTCGAACTCCCGCAGGCGGACGCCGGGTCCCAGGAGCGGGCGCCGGAGAGCGTCGCCGGGATCGCCGCGAGCGCGCTGCCCAGCGTGGTCACGCTGCACGTCAGCGGCGACAGCGCGCAGGGCACCGGGACCGGCTTCGTGCTCGACGACAAGGGGCACATCCTCACCAACAACCACGTCGTGGAGCCCGCGGGCGACGGCGGCGAGGTGTCCGTGACGTTCAGTGGCGGTGAGGTGGCCAAGGGGCGGGTGGTCGGCCGGGACTCCGGTTACGACCTCGCGGTGGTCGAGGTGTCCGGGGTGAGCGGGCTCAAGCCCCTGCCGCTCGGGAACTCCGACAACGTCCAGGTCGGCGACCCGGTGGTGGCGATCGGCGCCCCCTTCGACCTGTCCAACACGGTGACCTCCGGGATCATCAGCGCCAAGGAGCGGCCGATCACCGCGGGCGGCGAGGAGGGCGACGGCAGCGACGTGTCGTACGTGGACGCGCTGCAGACCGACGCCCCGATCAACCCGGGCAACTCCGGCGGCCCGCTCGTCGACCACAAGGCCCGCGTCATCGGGATCAACAGCGCGATCCGCTCGGCGGGCAACGGCTCGGAGCTCGAGGGCGGGCAGTCCGGCTCGATCGGGCTCGGCTTCGCCATCCCCATCAACCAGGCCAAGCGGGTCGCCGAGGAGCTGATCAACACCGGCAAGGCCACGCACCCGGTGATCGAGGTGACCCTGGACACCCGGTACACGGGCGACGGCGCCCGGGTCGCCAAGCAGGGCGGCGACGGCGGTCCGGCGGTCAGCCCGGGTGGTCCTGGCGACAAGGCGGGCATCGAGCCGGGCGACGTGATCACCGAGGTGGACGGCCAACGGGTGCACTCCGGCGAGGAGTTGATCGTGAAGATCCGCGCCCACCGTCCCGGCGACCGCCTGGAACTGACCCTGGAACGCGGCGGCGCCGAGCGCACGCTCTCCCTGGAGCTGGGCGCGGCGGGCGGCTGAGGCGGCCCCGTCACCCGCCGCTCGTCCGGACGCCACCGAACCGCCCCGGGACAGTACCGGCAGTACAGGATCGCCGGGTACCGTGGAACTGGCCCGTACCCCGGATTCCGTCCCTCCTGTCCCGGGCCGCGGACATCGCAAGGAGCTGCAAGGTGTTCAATGACATAGGCGCACTTGAGCTGGTGACGCTCGTGGTCCTTGCCGTGCTCATCTTCGGCCCGGACAAGCTGCCCAAGGTCATTCAGGACGTCTCCGGCTTCATCCGGAAGATCCGCGCCTTCTCCGACAGTGCCAAGAAGGACATCCGCGACGAGCTCGGCCCGGAGTTCAAGGACTTCGAGTTCGAGGACCTCAACCCCAAGACGTTCATCCGCAAGCAGCTGGACGGTGACGAGCTGGGGCTCAAGGAGATCCGTAACGGCTTCGACCTCCGCAAGGAGATGGCCGACGTCACGGACGCGGTGAACGGGCACGAGAGCGAGGCGGCGAGCGGCGCCGCGTCCGGCCCGAGCCTCACCAAGGGCGGCGGCGCCGACCTGCAGAAGAAGCCGCAGCCACCGGCCAAGGACGAGCGCCCGCCGTTCGACTCCGACGCCACCTGAGGCCGTACGGAAACCTCGCACGAACCCCGGTACGAGCCCGTACGAGCGCCCGTACGACCCTGCGCGACCCCCGTGCGAATCCCGTTCGGGAACCTCGTACCGAAGTACGGAACACTCCGCGCAAGGGTCCCGTGCGACCCGCGCACCCCGCTGGAATCCGACTCGGCGAACCGGGGTGGCTATTCTGCTCTGTTGTTGTCCGGACTCAGGACGCCCGAGGGGGGCGGGCCGCTCCGGACCGGCAGAGAACGAGGAGGCGGCCGGGTACATGGAGACGACGAGTCACACCGGGGCACGCGCGGTCGACGGCTACTTGTCGGCGGCGTTCCCCTGGTACGGCCTGGACGAGGCATTCACAGGTCCGCGCTGGCTGATGCAGGTCGGGGCGGGCGCGGACGGGACGGTCGAGCACGGCTCCATCGGCCACGGTGACGAGCCCGCGCCGCGCGCCGACGATTCGGGCGCCAAGGACCGCTTCGCGGTCGTGGTGACCGTGGCGTCCAACCCCGTCCGCCGCAGCGGCGACGGCACCGGCGTCCTGGAGGCCACGTCGGTCTCCTCGGCCGCCTGGCTCGCGGGCGTCGGCCTGCTCACCCGGACCTGGCCGCAGCAGATGGACCACACGCTGCGCGACGACTGGCTGGACCAGCAGACCGAGACCGCCTGGGTGCTCGCGGACGACCTCAAGAGCGAGCCCTGGACGACGCTGACCCTCCCGGTCGACGGCGTGCCCACGCCGTTCCACTACCGCGAGTCCGAGTTCGGCTGGGTCCTGGCCGGCTCCACGCAGAGTGGCGCCCACCTCGGCGCGTACGGCCGCGGCATGAGCGCGTACGGCCTGGGCTTCTCGGTGGTCAAGGACATCGCGGCGTACGACGGGCAGTAGTCGCCGATACGCGGGAGGGGGCGCCGTCAGCGGATGACGGCGCCCCCTCCCGCGTACGGGTCAGAACGTCCGGGTCAGAACTTGTTCTTCGGCGTGAGGCCGAGCGTCATGCCCGACAGGCCGCGCTGGCGGCCGCCCAGCTTGCCCGCGATGGACCGCAGCGCGGAACCCGCGGGGGAGTCCGGGTCGGTCAGGACGACCGGCTTGCCCTCGTCGCCGCCCTCGCGCAGGCGGACGTCGATCGGGATGGCGCCGAGGACGGGCACCTGCGTGCCGGTGGTCTTCGTGAGGCCCTCGGCGACCCTCTCGCCGCCGCCGGTGCCGAAGACGTCGACCATCTCGTCGCAGTGCGGGCAGGGCATGCCCGACATGTTCTCGACGACGCCGACGATCTTCTGGTGGGTCTGTACGGCGATGGAGCCGGCGCGCTCGGCGACCTCGGCCGCGGCCTGCTGCGGGGTGGTCACGACGAGGATCTCGGCGTTCGGCACCAGCTGGGCCACCGAGATCGCGATGTCACCGGTGCCGGGCGGCAGGTCGAGCAGGAGGACGTCAAGGTCGCCCCAGTAGACGTCCGCGAGGAACTGCTGCAGGGCGCGGTGGAGCATCGGGCCGCGCCAGACGACCGGGGTGTTGCCCGGCGTGAACATCCCGATGGAGATGACCTTCACGCCGTTCGCCGACGGCGGCATGATCATGTTCTCGACCTGGGTGGGCTTGCCGTCGGCGCCGAGCATGCGGGGCACGCTGTGGCCGTAGATGTCCGCGTCCACGACGCCGACCTTCAGGCCGTCCGCGGCCATCGCCGCCGCCAGGTTCACCGTCACCGAGGACTTGCCGACGCCGCCCTTGCCGGAGGCCACCGCGTACACCCTGGTCAGGGAGCCGGGCTTGGCGAAGGGGACCTCGCGCTCGGCGGTGCCGCCGCGCAGGGCCTCGGCCAGCTCGCGGCGCTGCTCGTCGCTCATCACGTCGAGCGTGACGTCCACGGAGGTGACGCCCTGGACGCCGGAGACCGCCTCGGTCACCCGGTTCGTGATCGTGTCGCGCATCGGGCAGCCGGAGACCGTGAGGTAGACGGTGACGGCCACCGCGCCGTCGGCCCCGATGTCGACCGATTTGACCATGCCGAGCTCGGTGATCGGCCGGTTGATCTCGGGGTCGTTGACCGTGGCGAGCGCCTCGCGGATCGCCTCGTCGGTCGGATACGTGTCGGTAGCCATACGGGAATGGTACGGCGACGGGGTACGGGCCGGGGAAGGCCTATCGGCGGTCGCCTTCGTCACGCGCGAGGGCCGGGTGGCCGGTCTGCTCCGGCGGGAACACGTCGAACCGTTCGTCCATGTCCTTCACCAGGTCCTGGAGCTCCGAGCGGATCCAGTCCCGGGTCGCGACCTCGCCGAGGCCCATCCGCAGGGCGGCGATCTCCCGGGTCAGGTACTCGGTGTCCGACATGGAGCGCTCGTTCTGCTTGCGGTCCTGCTCCAGGTTGACCCGGTCCCGGTCGTCCTGCCGGTTCTGCGCGAGCAGGATCAGCGGAGCCGCGTACGAGGCCTGCAGCGAGAGCATCAGGGTCAGGAAGATGAACGGGTACTCGTCGAAGCGCCACTGGGCGGGCCCGGCCACGTTCCACAGCACCCACAGGATGATCAGGACCGTCATCCAGACGATGAACCGGCCGGTGCCGAGGAAGCGGGCGATCTTCTCGGAGAGCCGGCCGAAGGCCTCCGGGTCGTACTCGGGCAGCAGCTTGCGGCGGGGCGGGCGCGGCAGGTCCAGGCGGATCCGGGGGCGGCCCGGCTCGGCTCTGGCCTGCTCGCGCTCGCGGTCACGGTCGCGCTCACTCACTGTGGTTCACCTCCCCGGCCAGATGGAACTCGGTCTCACGCCAGTCGTCGGGCAGCAGATGGTCCAGTACGTCGTCGACGGTGACGGCGCCGAGCAGCGAGCCGCTCTCGTCCACGACGGGCGCCGCGACCATGTCGTATGTGGCGAAGAAGCTCGTGACCTCGGGCAGCGGCGTGTCCGGGCGCAGGCTCTGCAGGTCCTGGTCGATCACCGTGCCGACCAGGGTGAACGGCGGGTCGCGAAGGAGGCGTTGGAAGTGCACCAGGCCCAGGTACTTGCCGGTGGGCGTCTGGTCGGGCGGGCGGCAGACGTAGACCTGGGCGGCGAGGGCGGGGGAGAGGTCCTGCTGGCGGACGCGCGCGAGGGCGTCGGCGACCGTGGCGTCGGGCTGGAGCACGATCGGCTCCGTCGTCATCATGCCGCCGGCCGTGCGCTCCTCGTACTGCATCAGGCGCCGCATGTCCGCCGCGTCGTCCGGCTCCATCAGGTCGAGGAGGCGCTCCTGGTCCTCCTCGGGCAGCTCGGACAGGAGGTCGGCGGCGTCGTCCGGGTCCATCGCCTCCAGGACATCGGCGGCGCGCTCCTCCTTGAGTTTGCCGAGGATCTCGATCTGGTCGTCCTCGGGCAGCTCTTCGAGTACGTCGGCCAGCCGGTCGTCGTCGAGCGCCGCCGCGACCTCGGCCCGGCGCTTGGGGGTGAGGTGGTGCAGGACGTTGGCGAGGTCGGCGGGGCGCAGCTGCTCGAACGAGGCGAGCAGGCTCTCGGCCCCCTGGCCGTGCTCCTCCAGGGAGAACCCGGTGACCGCCGACCACTCGACGGTCACCGCCTCCCCCTTGCGCCGCAGCGCACCGGCCTTGCCCTTGCGTACGAAGACCCGGTCGATCTCCCAGTCGCGGCGGGCCGGGAGCTGCTGCACGGAGACGTCGAGGACGCTGACCTCCTCGCCGGTGTCGACCAGGGTGACGCGGCGGTCGAGGAGTTCGCCGAGGACGAGCCGCTCGGTGGGCCGCTGCTCGAAGCGCCGTACGTTGAGCACGCCGGTGGTGATGACCTGGCCGGACTCGATGCCGGTGACCCGGGTCATGGGCAGGAAGATGCGGCGCCGGGTGGAGAGTTCGACGACCAGGCCGAGCAGTCGGGGCGGGCGGCGGCCGACGCGGAGCATGGCGACGAGGTCGCGGACGCGGCCCACCTGGTCGCCGTTGGGGTCGAAGACGGCGATGCCGGACAGATGGGAGACGAAGATCCGGGAAGCAGCCGGCATGCCCGCCTCCTTTCGGCCGTGTGCCTGTATGTCGCACTTCATACGTGTATCTGACCGTTTGCGGGCTTCAGGCTAGCCCGTCCCGGTCGGATACGCCCTGGTGGGCGGTGCAGAAGGCTCTCTGCCGGGTGGGGCTCGGGGCCCGGGTACTCTGCCGTACTGTCGCTCCGAACCCCACACGAGAGGCAGCCCCGCACGTGACCACCAGCGCTCTGGGCCGAGCCCGCCGCACCGCACTCGCCGGCGCCCTCTGCGTCGGCCTGGTCGCGGGAATGACGGGGCTCGTCGGGTGTGGCGCCGAGGAGGACCCGGACGCCGGGACCAACGGCGTCGGCAAGCTCTCCGCCGCGAAGATCCAGCGCAAGGCGCAGAACGCGGCCAAGAGCGCGAACTCGGTACGGCTCGCCGGTTCGGTGGTCAGCAAGGGCGCCACGTACAAGCTCGACATGAAGCTGACCGAGAACGGCGGCAGCGGTGAAGTCCGGTTCAAGAACCGCACGTTCGAGCTGCTGCGGGTCGACGGCCAGCTCTATCTGAAGGCCGACGCCGACTTCTGGGCCTCGGAGGGCGACAGCTCCCAGGGCGGGCGCGGGCAGGGCAAGCCGGACTCGGCGGACGAGCTGGCGGCGGACAAGCTCGACGGCAAGTACGTGAAGGTCCCCGAGGGCGACCCCGCGTACAAGCAGCTCAGCGGCTTCACCGACAAGGGCCTGCTGCTCGACGGCCTGCTCACGCTGCACGGCACGCTGTCGGCGGGCGAGCGCGGCACCGCCGACGGCAAGCGCACCGTCGAGGTCAGCGGGGACAAGGGCGCGGGCGGCACCCTGCACGTGTCACTGGAGGGCACCGCGTACCCGCTGCGCCTGGAGCGCGCCGGCGGGGCCGGCACGCTCCTGCTGACCGACTGGGGCAAGGACTTCGCGTTCCGCAAGCCGGACGCGAGCCACACGGTGGACTACGGGAAACAGCTCCCCACGTCCTGAGCGGACCTCCGAGGGGAGCCCTCAGGGGAATTCTCCGGGGATCCTCCGGGGCTCCTGAGCGGGCTCAGCCCCGGAGGCCCCAGCATCTGCTCCGCCGCCCGTCGCACCGCCTCCCGCGCCTCGTCCGTGTGGTCGATCGTCTCGAAGCCGTGGTGGGCCGTCGGCACCTCGATCACCTCGACGCGGGCCGCGCCCGCCTCGGCGGCGGTCAGGAACGTGTCCTGGGTGGCCGAGATCTCGGGCAGCTCGAGACCGACCCTGGTCAGTACGAACGGCAGGTCACCCGCCGTACGCATCGCCCGCGCCGGCTGGAACCGGGAGTCGCCGAGCCCCCAGCTCGGCAGCGGCGCCAGGATCGGATACGTCGCCGCCACGCACCGCAGCCAGGCGGGCGGCGCCGCCAGCCAGTCCGCCGCGAGCAGCCCGCCGCCGGAGAAGAACCACAGCGCGACCCGGTCGCCGTCCACGCGCGGATCGGCCTGTACGAGCTCGACCGCGGCCGCCACGTCCTCGGCGGCGCGCGGGTAGTCGGCCACGTCGTGCAGCCGATGGTCGACGGTCGCGGCGAGCACACCCTGCCCGGCCAGGTAGTGGGAGTACCCCACATAGGCAGGCCAGTCGCGGGGCGTCGGCGGTACGCCTTCGGGCACCGGGCCGCCGTGCACGAGCAGGACGGCGGGGAGGGGCGGCCCCGGGTCCGCCGCGTCCGCCTTGTCCGCCCCGTCCGCCGTGTCCGCCCCAGCCTCCCCGGCCGTCTCGTCCGGCGGGTAGAGGTCCACGCGGCCCACCCGCTCGCGTGGCCGCTCCGGCAGGTCGAGCAGGAACGGCCGCAGGTGCGAGGGCTGGCCGCTCGGCGCCGTGAGCCGCTCGCCCTCACCGGCCGCGGCGCGCAGCAGCAGCGCGGCAAGCTCGTCGGGCGCGGACAGCATCGGCCAGTGCCCGGCGGCCAGTTCGAGGAAGCGCACCTGCGGCTCGGTCAGCGCGAGCAGCCGCGGCTCGCCGAGGCCGACGACCTGCTCCAGTACGGCGAGGGTCGAGCCGTTCGCCGTGCACAGCACCCCGGTCGAGGGCAGCGCGGCCACCTCCGGCGGGATCCGCACGGGCCGGGTCAGCGTGCCGGAGGGCTGCGGCGCGGCACGGGCCACGAGCCGGTCGAGGGCCGCGCGGGGCACGTCGTCCAGATGCCCCCAGTGCGGCCAGCGCTCCCGCTCCGGCGGCGGGACGAGCGAGCCGGGACCGCCCACCCCGGTCAGCGCCTTGCGTACGTCCGGGTCCGGGATCAGCGCGAGCGCCGGGTCGCCGTCCTGTGCCGGCGCGGTGTCGACGTACACGATCCGCGCGACCCGTTCCGTACGGCGGGCGGCGGCCTCCAGGACCGGGTGGATGCCGTAGCAGTGGCCGACGAGGACGACCTCCGCGGTGGCGGGCAGCCGGTCGATGTGGCGGACGACGTCGTCGATGTGCGTGCCGAGGCCGACATCCCCGAACTCCCCCTCCGCGTGGGCGGCTTGAGCTTCGTCCCGCATCCCCGTGAGCGTCACCGGGTGCGCCTCGGCCCCGGCCGCGCGCAGCCGCTCGGCGACCTCCCGCCACACCCACCCGCCGGTGTGCGCACCCGGAACCAGAACGTACGCCGTCATCCCCATCCCCATCCCCATCCCCATCCCCATCTCCGTCCCCATCTCCATCTCCTCCTCCGACCGAAGCCGTACGAGCGGGCGGGCCTCCTCGGCCGTCCGCGCTCGCCGGTACCGTAGGAACTCCCCCTGAGGGAGGTTCAAGCCGTGTCGCAAGCCGTGTCTCGGGCCTTCTCGCCCGACGGTCTGTGGAGCATCGGGGAGCTCGCCGAGCAGGCGGGCGTCACCGTCAAGACCGTGCGCTTCTACTCCGACCGCGGACTGCTGCCCGAGGCCGCGCGCAGCTCCGGCGGCCATCGGCGGTACGGCTCGGACGCGCTCGACCGGCTCCGTACGATCCGCGCGCTGCGCACCCTCGACCTGCCGGTGCCCGATGTGGGGCGGATCCTGGAGGGGGAGGGCGCCCTGGAGGACGTCGTCGCGGACCGGTTGCGCGGCATCGGCTCCCAACTGGCCGCGCTGCGCTGGCGGGAGGCGGCGCTGCGGCTGCTGCACGACTGCCCGCCCGGCGAGCGCGCGGAGCGGCTACGGCTGGTCGGCGCGGTCACGGTCCCGCCGAGCACGGACGCGCTGGCCCGGTTCTGGCGCCGCTGGCTGCCGCCGCGGCTCCCGGCCGGGGTGCGGTCGGCGGTGGTCGAGCAGGCGGTGCCGCAGCTGCCCGACGATCCGGCGCCGCACCAGGTCCTCGCCTTCGCCCGGCTGCACGCCTTCGTCTCGGGCCCGTGCCCCGGCGACGCGGTCCGGGACGACTGCCAGCCGGCCGCCCACCGCGTGTCCGACGGCTACCGCCCGGCGGTGCTCTACACGGCCCTCGCGGAGGCTTTCGAGCTCGCGGCTCCAGCGCTCCGGTCGGGCCGACCGCCGCACACGGGCGAGGAGTTGGACGGCTTCGTGGCCGCGTACGCGGCGGCCCAGGGCGTACGGGACACTCCGGCGTTCCGCCGCGCGCTCAGCGCGGTCCTGGCCGCGGACCCTCGGATCGACCGCTACTGGCAACTGGTGACGGACCTCACCGGCCCGGACGAACCGAACCCGGGCACGGCGCACGACTGGCTGAGCAGAGCGCTGGCGCTGGAGGTGGGCGCTCTTTTCCGCTGAATCGTGCCCCGACAGGGGCGCGGGGAACTGCGCGACCGGCCACCACGGCGGGTCAGCCGAATGACAGCGCCGCAGGCTTTCGGGAAGGGGCGGGGAGGGGATCAAACAGGCCGCAGGGGGCCTAACCCTTCCTCCGCCGCCGGAACAGTATCCGAGGCAACGCCCCCGGCAAGGGGCCCCGCGTCGTCGCAGACGTAGGCAGCGGCGCCGCCGCCAGCGAGCCGTCCGGCTGCACCGTCTCCACCCCCGCAGGCTCAAGCCGCAGAACCCGGCACTCGCGCGCCCACCGCTCCACCAGCTGCTCGCTGTCCGGGGCGTTCAGACGCTTGCCCTTGAGCTCGGCGACCGCCGCCTCCCACTCGGCCGAGCGCGGCGCCAGCTCGACGACCCGCGCCGTCCAGACGACGAGGCGGCCGCCCTTGTCCTTGCTGCGGACGGTGACCTCCGCGGCAGCGCCGTCCGCGAGGTCCGGCAGCGGCTGCTCGCCGGGGCCGTCGCCGACGAGGTGCGCGGCGCCCTCGTGCCACACGTGCCACAGGGCGCGCGCGGGCCCGGAGCCGCGCACCCAGATCAGGCCCGACTTCTTCGTGGCTTCCTCGACGAGGGCGTGGTCGAGCAGCGAACCGGCAGGCGAACCGGGCGAACCAGCAGGTGAACCGGGTGAACCGGCAGGCGAACCGGGCGAACCAGCAGGTGAACCGGCAGTCGAATCGGCGGACGAATCGGCAGACATGCCTGCAGCTTAACTACAGCCAGCCGTTGCGCTTGAGGGTGCGGTGGATGGCGAAACAGACGACGCCGATGCTGCCCATCACCATCGGGTAGCCGTACTCCCACTTCAGCTCCGGCATGTGCTCGAAGTTCATGCCGTACACCCCGCAGATCATCGTGGGTACGGCGACGATGGCCGCCCACGAGGTGATCTTGCGCATGTCCTCGTTCTGCGCGACGGTCGCCTGCGCGAGGTTGGCCTGCAGGATCGAGTTGAGCAGCTCGTCGAAGCCGATGACCTGCTCCTGCACGCGCGCGAGGTGGTCGGCGACGTCCCGGAAGTACTTCTGGATGTCGGGGTCGACCAGGCGCATGGGCCGCTCGCTCAGCAGCTGCATGGGGCGCAGCAGCGGGGAGACGGCGCGCTTGAACTCCAGTACCTCACGCTTGAGTTGGTAGATCCGGCCGGCGTCGGTGCCGCGCGGGCTGCCCTTGCCGGGCTGCGAGAAGACGTCGATCTCGACCTCGTCGATGTCGTCCTGCACGGCGTCCGCGACCGCGATGTACCCGTCCACGACGTGGTCGGCGATGGCGTGCAGGACGGCCGAGGGGCCCTTGGCGAGCAGCTCCGGGTCGTCCTGGAGCCGGTGCCGGAGCGCCCGGAGCGAGCCCTGGCCGCCGTGCCGCACGGTGATGAAGAAGTCCCGCCCGGTGAAGCACATCACCTCGCCGGTCTCGACGACCTCGCTGGTCGCGGTGAGCTCGGCGTGCTCGACGTAGTGGATGGTCTTGAAGACGGTGAACAGGGTGTCGTCGTACCGCTCCAGCTTGGGGCGCTGGTGGGCGTGCACGGCGTCCTCGACGGCCAGCGGGTGCAGCCCGAACTCCCGGGCGATACCGGAGAATTCGTCCTCGGTGGGCTCGTGCAGTCCGATCCAGGCGAAGCCGCCGTCACGGCGGACGTCGAGCATCGCCTCGTGCGGCGTGAGCGGCTTCTCGCTCGGCACGCGCCGCCCGTCGCGGTAGACGGCGCAGTCCACGACGGCACTGGCGGCCGTCGAGTCCCGGGTGCTCTCGTACGGGCTGCCGGGCACGGCGTCCTTGCGGAGCTGGGGGCGGACGGCGGCACGCAGGTCACGGATCATCGACATGGCAGGCTCCTTCGCGGCGCGGCTGCCGACGCACGCGGGGTGGAACTGCCCGGAATGGGGACGTAGGGCTCAAAGGTCACGTCCGCAAAGCGGGCGGCACCGGTCCGACGCGGTGGCGGCCTTCGCTCTGACTCAGATCAAGCGGGGACGGAATGCCCTTCCGGGAAGCGTCCGCCGAGCGCGAGATGAGGTTGCCGTGAACTTCGCGGTTTACCCGGCGTATGAACGGGTACGGAAAGCCTCGGTCGCTGGACGCTGCTACTTGGCGGAAGAGCGGGTGCTACTGCACGGTCGACTTCGATCCATGTCAGCCCCACCTCCTCCGGCCGGTCCCCCGTGGGGGATGTCCCAACGCCGGGCCTGGGAACGCCGCTTGAGCGGTCGATCCACGTGCTGCCCTGGCCAGCGGCCAAGACTATCAGCCGACTGAAGTGTCAAGCCGCGGCTTTGCCGGTTCTCTACGAGTTCTATGCTCGCGGCATGGCTGATGTTCTCGCTCTCGTCGAAGCCCGGCTGCGCAGCGCCCTCGGTGATCCGGACGCCCGCGCGGCCGTGACGTTCCTCGGCACGGACCGCATCGAGGTGCTGCGGTTCGTGGACGGCGACATCGTGCGGTACGCGACGCTCGGTATGTCGGCCGCCCCGATGGCCGACCCCACTGCTCCCCTGGCCGATCAGGTGCGCGGGCCGCGCGCCGAGCTGGTCCTCTCCGTGCGTACGGGCGTCGCCGACACCGACAAGGCGCTGCGGCCCCTCGCCGTACTCGCCGCATCGCCCCAGGTCGAGGGCCTGATCGTGGCCCCGGGCGCCTCGCTCGACGTGGGTGAACCGCTGTGGCCCGGCGCCCAGTTCACCTCGGTCCTGGTCGCCGAGCCGGGCGGCCTGGTGGAGGACCTGGACCTGGACGAGCCGATGGAGCCGGTCCAGTTCCTGCCGCTGCTGCCGATGACGCCGAACGAGGCGGCGTGGAAGCGTGTGCACGGCGCGGCGGCCCTGCAGGAAAAGTGGCTGGCAGGCGGAACGGACCTGCGCGATCCACTGCGCAGGTCCGTTTCCCTGGACTGAACTCCCGTACGGAATACGGGAGTCGAGGTCAGTTGGCGAAGACCGCCACTCCGTCCTCCGTACGGTGCCTGGGTTCGAGTTCCTCGGCCTCGTGCCGCAGGGAGGCGCGCCGTACGCCGACGATCCCGGCGCCCACGACGGCCGCCACGGCCGCGACCACGAACGGGATGTGGACGTTGGTCCACTCCTCGATCTTCGGCGCGAGGAACGGCGCGGCCGCCGCGGCGAACCAGCGCACGAAGTTGTACCCGGCGCTGGCCACCGGGCGCGGAGCGTCCGAGACGCCGAGGGCGAGCTCCGTGTAGACGGTGTTGTTGAGGCCGATGAACGCGCCCGAGACGATCGTGCCGACGACGGCCGCCGTGTGGTTCCCGTATCCGAGCACCACCAGGTCGACGGCGAGCAGCAGCAGCGAGCCGCCGAGCACCTTCAGCGAGCCGAACCGCCTCTGCAGCCGCGGTGCGACGAGCACCGAGAACACCGCGAGCAGCACGCCCCAGGCGAAGAAGACGGCACCCGAGCGGTACGGCGACATGTTCAGGACGAACGGCGTGAACGCCAGGATCGTGAAGAACGCGTAGTTGTAGAAGAACGCGGAGGCCGCGGCCGAGGCGAGGCCGCCGTGGCCGAGGGCCTTCACCGGGTCGAGCAGTGAGGTCTTCCGTGCGGGCCTGGGCTGTTCCTTCAGGAACGCGGTGATGGCGAGGAAGCCGATGGCCATCAGGGCGGCGGTGCCGAAGAACGGGTAGCGCCAGCTGGCGTCGCCGAGCACCGCGCCGAGCAGCGGGCCGCAGGCCATGCCGAGGCCGAGCGCCGACTCGTAGAGCAGGATCGCCGCCGAGCTGCCTCCGGCCGCCGCGCCGACGATCACGGCGAGCGAGGTCGACACGAAGAGCGCGTTGCCGAGCCCCCAGCCCGCCCGGAACCCGACGAGTTCCCCGACCGAGCCCGACGTACCGGACAGCGCGGCGAAGACCACGACGAGCGCGAGCCCGGCGAGCAGGGTCTTCTTGCCGCCGATCCGGCTGGACACGAAGCCCGTCACCAGCATCGCGACGGCGGTGATCAGGAAGTACGAGGTGAACAGGAGCGAGACCTGGCTCGGTGTGGCCTCCAGCCCCTTGGCGATCGACGGCAGGATCGGGTCGACCAGGCCGATGCCCATGAAGGCGACGACGGAGGCGCCGGCCGTGGCCCAGACCGCGCCGGGCTGGCGCAGGATGCTGACCGGGCCCTCGTTCAACGGATCGTCTCCTGTCGGGCCGCTGTTGCTGCTTCGCATGCCCTCTCCCTCGCTGCATTCGCTGTGTGTCAGATGGGTGGTGTCTACATATAGTAAGTTAGGCAAGCTAATTAATGCAAGCTACATCTATATTTCCGGGTCAGTCCGCACTCCGACGGGTGATCGCTCCTTGACGCGGCGACGGCTCCGGAGGACCGTTGAACGCTATGAGGGGCGAACCCAGTTGCCCGAAGTGCGGTGGCCGGGTCAGGGCTCCCGGTCTCTTCGCCGACACGTGGCAATGCGACGCGCACGGCGCCGTACATCCGCTGCAGCCCGTGGTTCCGCCGAGCGTCGAGGCGCTCGGCGTCGTGGTGCACCGCACACAGGTGCCCGTCTGGATGCCGTGGCCGCTGCCCCTCGGCTGGCTCTTCACCGGGGTCGCCTGCGCGGGGGACGACCGCAGCGGCGGCCGCGCCACCGCCGTCGCGTGCTCAGGGCCCGGGCCGCTGGGCGGGGTGGGCGAGCTGGTGCTCGTCGCCGAGGAGCTGGGCGTCGGACTCGGCGCGCGGTACGCGGGCATCGACGGCCCCGACCCCGGCCCGTACCTGAGCGTCGAGAAGCCCCCGCAGGCCAAGGTCCTCGCGGCCGGCCGGCCCACCCCGCTGTGGCATGTCTCCGGCACCCCGGAGGACCGCGCGGTCTTCGCCGGAGAGGCTCGGGGCCTGTGGCTGTGGGCCGTGGTCTGGCCCGAGCAGTCCGGCCTCCTGATGTACGACGAGCTGGTCCTGACCGATCTGCGGGAGGCGGGCGCCGGGATGGAGCTGCTGCCGTGCGGGGCGCTGTCGCCGCGCCTGCTCGACAGCTGAGCGGGGGGCGCTGCGGTCCTGGGGTGCCGTGGGCCTGGGGCGCTGCGGTCCTGGGGTGCCGTGGTCCGGGGGGCGCTGTGGTCCGGGGGTGTCCGTGTGCCCCGTTATCCTTGAGCGTCCCCTTCCGTCCCGTCCGAGCCTGGAGTACGCGTCGTGCGCATCGACCTGCACACCCACTCCACCGCGTCCGACGGCACGGACAGCCCGGCCGAGCTGGTCCGTAACGCGGCCGCCGCCGGGCTCGACGTGGTCGCGCTGACCGACCACGACACCACCCGCGGCCACGCCGAGGCGGCCGCCGCGCTGTCCGAGCTGTCGACGGGGCTGACGCTGGTCACCGGCGCCGAGCTCTCCTGCCGCCTCGACGGCACCCCGCTGCACATGCTCGCGTACCTCTTCGACGCCGAGGATCCGGAGCTGCTGCGCGAGCGGGAGCTGGTCCGGGACGACCGCGTGCCGCGCGCCCGCGGCATGGTCGGCAAGCTCCAGGAGCTGGGCGTCCCGGTCACCTGGGAGCAGGTCGCGCGGATCGCCGGGGACGGCTCGGTCGGCCGCCCGCACATCGCGGAGGCACTCGTCGATCTCGGCGTCGTGCGTTCGGTCTCGGACGCGTTCACGCCCGAGTGGATCGCGAACGACGGCCGGGCGTACGTGGAGAAGCACGAGCTGGACACCTTCGAGGCGATCCGCCTTGTCAAGGCCGCGGGCGGCGTCACCGTCTTCGCGCATCCGCTGGCCGTCAAGCGCGGCGCGTGTGTGCCCGAGTCCGCCATCGCCGAGCTGGCCGCCGCGGGTCTCGACGGCATCGAGGTCGCCCACCCTGAACACGCGGCCCTCGACCAGGCCACCCGCACCCGGCTGCACGGCCTCGCCGCGGACCTCGGCCTGCTCGTCACCGGTTCCAGCGACTACCACGGCAGCCGCAAGACCTGCGTGCTCGGCGAGTTCACCACGGACCCCGAGATCTACGGCGAGATCACCCGCCGTGCCACCGGCGCTTTCCCCGTGCCGGGCGCCGGGGGAGCGCGCTCCTAACGTCCGTATCTCTGTTGTCGGTTCGGGGCCCAGTGGTCCCGGACCTCTCCCGGCGTGGGCGGCGGTCGACCTCCGCCCCGCTCTCACCGGTTCCCTTTTCTCCGCAAGTGCAAGGCTCACTGTGTTCGACGTCGCCGTCTTTGGATCCCTTTTTCTCACCCTATTTGTGATCATGGACCCGCCCGGGATCACCCCGATCTTCCTCGGGCTCACCGCGGGCCGCCCCGCCAAGATGCAGCGGCGGATGGCCTTCCAGGCCGTGTGCGTGGCCTTCGGTGTGATCGCCCTGTTCGGCGTGGTCGGTCACCAGATCCTCAACTATCTGCATGTGTCCGTGCCCGCCCTGATGATCGCGGGCGGGCTGCTGCTCCTCCTTGTCGCGCTCGACCTGCTCACCGGCAAGACCGACGAGCCGAAGCAGACCAAGGACGTCAACGTCGCCCTCGTGCCGCTCGGGATGCCACTGCTCGCCGGACCCGGCGCGATCGTCGCGGTGATCCTGGCCGTACAGGACGCGGACGGGTTCGGCGGGCAGCTGTCGGTGTGGAGCGCGATCTTCGCCATGCATGTGGTGCTGTGGCTGGTCATGCGGTACTCGCTGGTGATCATCCGCGTGATCAAGGACGGCGGCGTGGTCCTCGTGACGCGGCTCGCGGGCATGATGCTCTCCGCGATCGCCGTGCAGCAGATCATCAACGGCGTCAGGCAGGTCATCCAGGGCGCCTGAGGTGTCGTGTGTGTTCCGGGCACGCGAAGGCCCCCGCGCGAAGCTCGCGCGGGGGCCTTCGAAGCTGTGCGGCGCTACGGAGCCGCAGGTGCTGCGGCGTTACGAAGCCGCGGATTCGGTCGGGCGGATATAGATGCGCTGGCCGATCGAGGCGGCCTGCTGCACGATCCGGTTGACGGAGGCGGCGTCCACGACGGTGCTGTCCACGGCGGTGCCGTCGACGTCGTCAAGGCGCATGATTTCGAAGCGCATAGGGCTTCTCCCTTCGTCTGGTCATCCTCCTGCAGGAGAACTACTTGTGCGAGACGATCACTGTTCTCCAGTCTTGTCCCGCTTTACGGCCGGGCGGTTGCCCGGCCGTTATGAGCAGGTCACACGGTGTCCTCACCGCGCTTCCACAGGGTCCAACGACTTGCTCCCTGCAAACATTCCCTACGCTAAAGAAAATTTTCGACGAGCTAAGTAATCGCAGGTCGCGCAACCGTTTGTACTCGCTGCGTGACCGGCTGGACAATGGATCCCCTATGAATGGGTCACGTTTGAACAAGGGTCCGGTGGGCGAAGGTCCGGCGAGCGATGCTCTGCTGCGTGAAGGGCCGGTGCGTGAGGGTCCGGCGTACGACGCCGTGGATCTCGGCGCCCGGATCGACCGCACCAATGAGCTCCTCCAGCGCATGCTCGCCGAAGTGGCCAAGACCCCGTCGACGCACGCGATCTTCGTCGACGCGGGCTATCTCTACGCCGCCGCGGGCCGACTCGCCACCGGGACCGAGGACCGCCGCGCCTTCGACCTCGACGCCGAGGGGCTGATCGACACCCTGATCGACAAGGCCCGTACGGTCTTCGCCGACAGCCGGCTGCTGCGCGTCTACTGGTACGACGGCGCCCGCCGCCGTATCCACACCGCCGAGCAGCAGTCCATCGCCGAGCTCCCGGATGTCAAGGTCCGCCTCGGCAACCTCAACGCCAACAACCAGCAGAAGGGCGTCGACTCCCTGATCCGCTCGGACCTGGAGTCCCTCGCCCGGCACCGCGCCATCAGCGACGCGGTCCTGATCGGCGGCGACGAGGACCTGGTCTCCGCGGTCGAGGCCGCCCAGGGGTACGGCGCCCGCGTCCACCTCTGGGGCATCGAGGCGCCCGAGGGCGGCAACCAGGCCGACCCGCTCCTCTGGGAGGTCGACAGCCGGCGCACGCTTGAGCTGGACTTCTTCAAGCCGTACGTCACACGCCGCGCCGGACTCCCGTACGACCCGGCGAGGCCGCGTCCCGCGCGCGAGGACGTGCGCTTCGTCGGCGCCCGGATCGCCGCCGAGTGGCTCGCCTCCCGGGGGCGCGAGCCGCTCGCGGAGCTGCTTCCCGGCCACCCCTACCTGCCGGGCTCGGTCGACCAGGACCTGCTCGTGGAGGCCGAGCGCCTCCTGGAGTACTCCCTGCGCGGCCAGGCCGACCTGCGCCGCGCGCTGCGGGACGGGTTCTGGGAGCACCTGCGCGCGCAGTACTAGGGCCCGTTCCGGAGGGCGTTGTCAGGCGGCCGTCACTGCTCGTCCCAGAACGCGATCAGGGCGGCGGCCGTCGGCTCCGGGCGGTCCGTGTTGGGGGAGTGGTCGGCGCCCTCGATGATCGTGCGGCGGGCGGAGAGGCGCTCGGCCATCGCGTCGAGCAGCGGGACCGGCCAGGTGTCGTCGCTGGCGCCCGACACGACGTGCACGGGCAGGTGCAGCGCCGCCAGCTCGTCCACGCGGTCCGGCTCGACCCTCAACTGCTGCCCTGTGGCCGTGAGTTGGGCCGGGCTGTGGCGCAGCCAGCGGTCCCGCAGGGCGCCGTCGCCGTCGCCGGTCTCGGCCTCCTCCGGCGGTTCGAGCGACTGCATCGCCTCCCAGACCTGCGCCATGTCGAGCACGGCGAGCCCGTCCTGCAGCAGCTTCACGCGCTCCTGCTGCGAGGCGGAGATCTGCGCGGGGCCCGAGGACATCAGCGTCAGGGACGCGAAGGGCGCGGGGTCCAGGAGTACGGCAGCGCGCGAGATCTGCCCGCCGAGCGAGTGCCCGAGCAGATGCACCCGCCCGCCGAGCGCCTCCACCTGCGCCAGTACGTCCCGCGCCAACTCGCCCTGCTGGTAAGGGGATTGGTCGTCGGAGGGCCCTTCCGACTCGTACTGCCCACGGCCGTCGACGGCCACCGCGCGATACCCCGCAGCGGCGATCGGCGCGAGCAGCGCGACGAAGTCCTCCTTGCTGCCGGTGAACCCGGGCAGCAACACGACGGTGCCCCGCGGCACGCCCTCCGGCGCGAGATCGTGCACGGCGAACTCGCCGCGCACGGTGCCCAGTCGGTACGCCCTGGTCCCGGGCGGCGGCGTGAACGTAGGAGGCCTGCTCATGCGACGAGGCTAGCGGCACGGGCGGTCGGGGGCTTCGGCCGGGGCGGCCCCCGCGGACGCACGACGGCCCGGCTCCCACGAGGGGAACCGGGCCGGTCGGTGTGCGGGGAGGTCAGTCCTCGGTGGACTCCACCGCGGGCTTCGCGGCCCGCGTACGGCGGCGCCGCGGCTTGGCCTCGGCGTCGGCCGTCTCCACCGTCTCCGTGGCGACCGGCGCCTCCGCGGCCTTACGGGTGCGGCGGCGGGGCTTGGCCTCGGCGGTCTCCGTGCCCTCGGCGGTGTCCACCGCGGCCTCGGCGGTCTTACGGGTGCGGCGGCGCGGCTTGGCCTCGGTGGCCTCCGTGCCTTCGGCCGTGTCCACCGCGGCCTCGGCGGTCTTGCGCGTACGGCGGCGGGGCTTGGCCTCGGCGGTCTCCGTGCCATCGGCCGTGTCGACCGCGGCCTCGGCGGCCTTACGGGTGCGGCGGCGCGGCTTGGCCTCGGTGGCCTCCGTGCCTTCGGCCGTGTCCACCGCGGCCTCGGCGGTCTTGCGGGTGCGGCGGCGCGGCTTGGCCTCGGCGGTCTCCGTGCCCTCGGCGGTGTCCACCACCGACACCGCGGACACCTCGGTCACCGCAGCGGCCTCGGCCTCCGCGGTCGCGCCCGCGCGGGTGCGGCGACGGCGGCGCGGGGTGCGCGGCTTGTCCTCCGCCGGGGTGTCCGTGGCGTCCGTCGCGGGAGCCTCGGTGGCCTCGGCGTCCAGCGGCGTACCGCCACGGGTGCGGCGGCGCTGGCGCGGCGTACGGGTGCGCTTGGGGCGCTCCTCCTCCGCCTCGCGGCGGCCGCCACGACCACCGCGGCCACCACGGCCGCCGGTCTCGCCCAGGTCCTCGATCTCCTCGGCACCGAGGCCCGCGCGCGTGCGCTCGGCACGCGGCAGAACACCCTTGGTGCCCGCCGGGATGCTCAGCTCCTCGTACAGGTGCGGGGAGCTGGAGTACGTCTCGACCGGGTCGTTGAAGCCCAGGTCGAGCGCCTTGTTGATCAGCTGCCAGCGCGGGATGTCGTCCCAGTCGACCAGCGTGATCGCCGTACCCGAGGCGCCCGCGCGGCCGGTGCGGCCGATGCGGTGCAGGTACGTCTTCTCGTCCTCGGGCGACTGGTAGTTGATGACGTGCGTGACGCCACCGACGTCGATGCCGCGGGCGGCGACGTCGGTGCAGACGAGCACGTCCACCTTGCCGTTGCGGAACGCGCGCAGCGCCTGCTCACGGGCGCCCTGGCCGAGGTCGCCGTGGACCGCGCCCGAGGCGAAGCCCCGGCGCTCCAGCTGCTCGGCGATGTCGGCCGCCGTGCGCTTCGTACGGCAGAAGATCATCGCGAGCCCGCGGCCGTCGGCCTGGAGGATGCGCGAGACCATCTCGGGCTTGTCCATGTTGTGCGCGCGGTACACGAACTGCTTCGTGTTCGCGACGGTCTGGCCCTCGTCGTCCGGCGAGGTGGCGCGGATGTGCGTGGGCTGCGACATGTAGCGACGGGCCAGGCCGATGACGGCGCCCGGCATCGTCGCGGAGAAGAGCATGGTCTGGCGCTTCGCCGGAAGCATGTTGATGATCTTCTCGACGTCGGGCAGGAAGCCCAGGTCGAGCATCTCGTCGGCCTCGTCGAGGACGAGGGCGCGCACGTGCTTGAGGTTCAGCAGCTTCTTGCCCGCGAGGTCGAGCAGTCGGCCGGGGGTGCCGACGACGATGTCGACGCCCTTCGTGAGGGCCTCGACCTGCGGCTCGTAGGCGCGGCCGCCGTATATGGCGAGGACGCGGACGTTGCGCACCTTGCCGGCGGTCTGCAGGTCGTTGGTGACCTGCTGGCACAGCTCGCGGGTGGGGACGACGACCAGGGCCTGCGGAGCGTCGGTGAGCTTCTCGGGCTCGGCGCGGCCCGACTCGACGTCGGCGGGGACGGTCACGCGCTCGAGGAGCGGAAGACCGAAGCCGAGCGTCTTGCCGGTGCCGGTCTTGGCCTGGCCGATGACGTCGGAGCCGGAGAGCGCTACGGGAAGCGTCTGCTCCTGGATGGGGAAGGGGGACGTGATGCCGACGGCCTCGAGGGCTTCGGCGGTCTCGGGAAGAATCCCGAGCTCTCGGAACGTAGTCAGGGTGCTGCCTCTTCTGTGAGACGCGGCGTGAGGCGAACGCTGGGGGTCGTGACCGAGCCGGGGTTTGCATCCGGCCGCTGAATCGCGAGGCCGGGTGGCATACGGGACCACTGCCGTCGCTCGAGCGTCACGCCGCTGAGGGCCCCTCCTGCCAACGCACTGAGCGTCAGGCCCGGAGGGCTGTCGGGTCGGAGCCGATCGGGCCACCGACCGGGCATCCTCATACGGATGTCCCGCCGATTTGACATGCATACTCGGCGGGCGCATTACCACTGTACCCCGGATCGGCGCAGGCGTGTCGGCCGAATTGCCCCGCACGGCGCCCACAGGCCCCCGCAACAGCGGCCTCCGCGGGGCAGGGAAATATTTTCGTAGCCGTCGTCACAAGGACTGACCAGGGACTTCCGGGCGTGGGTCGGCGGGCTATTGTGCGCTGCATGGAGACGCCTGACAACGCCAAGGACGCTGCCACCGAAGCGACCGACGCAGCGACCGACGCAGCGACCGACGCTGCGACCACCGGAGCCACCGACGCAGCCACCGCCGCACCCACCGGAATCGCCGCCCAGGACTGGGCCACGGCCTCCGCGGACCCGACCTACCGCGCCGCCGTCGTCGACCTGCTCGGTGCTCTCGCGTACGGCGAGCTCGCGGCGTTCGAGCGGCTCGCCGAGGACGCGAAGCTCGCGCCGACCCTGGCAGACAAGGCGGAGCTGGCGAAGATGGCGTCGGCCGAGTTCCACCACTTCGAGCAGCTGACGGGCCGGCTCGCGGAGATCGGCGCCGAGCCGACCGAGGCCATGGAGCCGTTCGTCGCCGCCCTCGACGGCTTCCACCGCCAGACCGCGCCGTCGGACTGGCTGGAGGGCCTGGTCAAGGCGTACGTCGGCGACTCCATCGCGAGCGACTTCTACCGTGAGGTCGCGGCCCGCCTCGACTCCGACAGCCGCAAGCTGGTGCTCGCCGTCCTCGACGACACCGGGCACGCGAGCTTCGCGGTGGAGAAGGTGCGCGCCGCGATCGAGGCCGAGCCGCGCGTGGGCGGGCGGCTCGCGCTGTGGGCGCGGCGGCTGATGGGCGAGGCCCTGTCGCAGTCGCAGCGCGTGGTCGCGGAACGGGACGCCCTGTCGACGATGCTGGTCGGCGGCGTCGCCGACGGATTCGACCTGGCCGAGGTCGGCCGGATGTTCTCCCGCATCACGGAGGCGCACACCAAGCGGATGGCTGCGCTGGGCCTGGCGGCGTAGGGGTTTTTTCGTACGGGGGAGGGCTTACGGGGGCGGTTCTGTGCCGTCGGCTTCTCAAACGCCGGAGGGGCTGACCTTTGTCGACCTTGTCCGCCTCGGCTGGGGGCGGAGCAGCAGGGACAGCAGGGCCGTCGCCAGGGTCGCCGCGCCGAACAGCGTCGCCAGGACGTGGCCGGAACCCAGCGCCGAGTGCGTGATGAAAGCGCCGAGGAGGGCGCTCGCGACGCCGGTGGCGAAGACGAGGTTGCGGGCCGGGAGCCGGTGGGCGAGCCGGTGGTCGGCGGCCCAGGCCAGGGCCAGACCGAGCAGTACGGAGCCGAGCGTCTCCCAGATCATGTGTCCTCCCACGCCGGCCGGGTGCAATCGGTCCTAGCCCGTCCTACCCGAGGTGGCCGGAATGCAATCCTCCACCTCACCGCTCCGGCGGACCGGCCGCAGCGTACGAGAGCGCCAGGTCAGGGGACGTTTCCGCCCGGCACGAGCCCCGGCGGGGGCCGGGCAGCAGAAGGGCGCGGCCCGGTGGGTGTCCCACCGGGCCGCGCCCTTCTTGCGTTTGCTGCTCGCTCGCGTGCTCAGAGAGCGCTGAAGCCCACCTTGCGCGCGGTCGGCTCGCCGAGCTCGACATACGCGAGCTTGCCGGCCGGAACCAGGACCTTGCGGCCGTGGTCGTCCACGAGAGTGAGCAGCTCGCTCTTGCCGCTCAGCGCCTCGGCCACCGCCTTCTCGACTTCCTCGGCGGTCTGGGCGCTCTCCAGAACGATCTCGCGGGGCGCGTACTGCACGCCGATCTTGACCTCCACGGCTTTGTCCCTCCGACGGTCAGTGATGTGCGCGGCCGTCCGCGCCGTACTCCGCACACATTAGCCCGGTGAGGGGACCGGTAAGCCGCGCTGCTGCACGCTCGCAGCGAACACCCCCCGCCGACCGGCGCCGCCGCGTCACTGCTGCGGCTGCTCCGAGCCGTGCAGCGGGAAGCCCGCGATACCGCGCCAGGCGAGCGAGGTGAGCAGCTCCACCGCCTTGTCGCGGTCGACCTTGCTGTCGCTGGAGAGCCAGTAGCGCGCGACCACCTGGGAGAGGCCGCCGAGGCCGACGCCGAGGAGCATCGCCTCGTCCTTGGGCAGCCCGGTGTCCTCGGCGATCACCTCGCCGAACGCCTCCGCGCACTCCAGGGTGACCTTCTCGACGCGCTCGCGGACCGCGGGCTCGTTCGTCAGGTCGGACTCGAAGACCAGCCGGAAGGCGCCGCCCTCGTCCTGGACGTAGCTGAAATACGCGTCCATCGTCGCGGCGACCCGGAGCTTGTTGTCCGTCGTGGACGCCAGTGCCGTACGGATGGACTGCAGCAGGGCGTCGCAGTGCTGGTCCAGGAGCGCCAGGTAGAGGTCGAGCTTGCCCGGGAAGTGCTGGTAGAGCACGGGCTTGCTGACGCCGGCCCGCTCCGCGATGTCGTCCATCGCCGCCGCGTGGTACCCCTGCGCGACGAAGACCTCTTGCGCCGCGCCGAGGAGTTGGTTGCGGCGGGCCCGGCGCGGCAGGCGCGTGCCCCGCGGGCGCGCCGCATCTGTCTGCTCGATGGCTGTCACGCCGCCTCCCATGTCATTGAGCACGGCCTTGACGCATCCAAGGGCCGTTCCGTGTGCGGTGTGCTGCCGCGCCGCCATCGTACTTTTCGGTAACCGTCGTGTGCGCGGTGCGGACCGAGAATTTCACGGAGCGGACAGGGGACAAGGCTCCTGTTAGGGCGAGAAAAGCTGATATCGCGGGCTGTCGGGCAAGCCACAGATCCGCTCGCGCGAGGACGGCCACGCGCGCGTGCGGGTGCCGTGGTCGGCGCAGGTCAGCGGTAGTCGTCCTCGTCCAGGTCGACGACGCGGGCCTGCTCGGCGGCGTCCGCCGGGTTCGCGGTGGAGGGGTCGTAGTGGGGGAGGGGTTCGTCGCGCTTCTGGCGCAGATCGGTGTGCTGCTCGGCGGCGTCGGCTTCCGGCGTCTCCTCGTCGAGGTCAGCCTCGGGCTCTTCCGGATCGAAGGTCTCGGGGTCGCTCGGGTCGACAGTCATGCTGGCTCCCCTTTCCGGTGCGGGCGCCCTCTGCACGAGGAAGTGTCCCGCTCTCTCTATGAGCCTAGGAGAGTCCCTTTCGTGGCGCTACGTGATCCTGTGGCCGACATGCGGTGGCAGAGCAGGCCTGTGACAGCGAACACGTGATCCAACGCGTGATCGTCTCGTAACATTGCCACCATGTCGTCGACCGAGCTGCCGGGAGCCCTCGCCGCCGCGGTGACCCCCAGAACGCTGCCTGTCCGGGTCGCCGAGGGGGAGCGCATGCGTGCGGTGACCCTGCCGGGGCTCACGCTGTCCGTGCGCTCCAGGCCCGGGACGGCGCAAGGGCTGCCGCCCGCGCTGTACGTCCACGGGCTGGGCGGCTCCTCGCAGAACTGGTCGGACCTGATGCCGCTGCTTGCGGACGTCGTGGACGGCGAGGCGCTCGACCTGCCGGGCTTCGGGGACTCCCCGCCGCCCGACGACGGCAACTACTCCGTGACCGGGCACGCGCGCGCGGCGATCCGGCTGCTCGACGCCGCCGGACGCGGGCCCGTGCACCTCTTCGGGAACTCGATGGGCGGGGCCGTCGCCACCCGCGTAGCGGCCGTACGACCCGATCTGGTGCGGACGCTGACGCTGGTCTCGCCCGCCCTGCCCGAGCTGCGGGTGCAGCGCACGGCGGTGCCCACCGCGCTGCTCGCGGTGCCCGGCATCGCCCAGCTCTTCGCGCGCCTCACCAGGGACTGGACGCCCGAGCAGCGCACCCGCGGCGTGCTCGGGCTCTGCTACGGCGACCCCGGCCGTGTCACCCCCGAGGGCCTTGCCCACGCGGTGCACGAGATGGAGCGCAGGCTTCAACTCCCTTATTTCTGGGACGCCATGGCACGCTCGGCCCGTGGCATCGTGGACGCGTACACGCTCGGCGGGCAGCACGGACTGTGGCGGCAGGCCGAGCGAGTGCTCGCACCGACCCTGCTCGTCTACGGTGGACGCGACCTGCTGGTGTCGTCCCGCATGGCGCAGAAGGCGGCGCGAGCCTTCCGGGACTCCCGGCTGCTGACCCTGCCGGACGCGGGGCACGTGGCGATGATGGAGTATCCGGACACGGTGGCCGCGGCCTTCCGCGACCTGCTCGCGGAATACGACGCGACACACGACTCGACTTCGGGAAGCTGAGGGGGCGCGTGGGACGGCACTCAAGGCGGGGGGCCGCCGAGAAGTCCGACACCGGGGCCATACCGGTCGCGCAGCCCGCGCCGGGTTCCGGCTCCGGGCGCCGCCGGCGCAGCGCGCAGGGCCAGGCTCCTGGCGGGGAGGGCTCGCGCCCGGCGCCGCCCGAGGGGCCGCGCCCGCACCCCGAGCACCGTGAACAGGGCGGCGCCTGGGGCGAGTTGGGCACCGGGGCGTATGTGACGCCGAACCCTTCCACCCGCCCCCCGTCCCGTGTGCCCGGACCGCGCCGGGAGTACGTCGCGGCGTTCGACGGGCTCGATCCCCACGGCCCGCACGATCCGGACGACGTGTTCGCGGCGGGCGCCCCGCCCAGGCGGCCCGCCGGCCCGGACGACCCGTACGACGGCTTCGACGGCCGGGATCCCGACGGCGAGGCCGAGGACCTTCCGGCCGAGCAGCCCGATGCCGTACGGGAGAAGAGCGGCCGGGGCCGCGCCTTCGCCGGGATCGCCGCGGCCGCGGTGACGACCGTGCTCGCGGGCGTCGTCGCCGTGCAGGTCGTCGACAGTGACGGTGACGCCCGCGCCGGAGCCGTGGACGCCGGTGAGGTGCGCGAGCAGGCCGAGGCGGCGTCCGACGCGTCCCGTGACGCCGAACGCCCGCCGCCGTCCGAGCCGAAGCCGGAGACGTACGAGCAGAAGATGGGCAAGAAGGTCCCGCTCGACCCCGAGCTGAAGGGCGGCGGGAAGTTCGAGGCCATCGGCGGCTTCGACAAGGCGCCGGGCGCCGGGGAGAAGTTCCGGTACCGCGTGGACGTCGAGAAGGGGCTCGGCCTCGACGGGACGATGTTCGCGCAGGCCGTGCAGAAGACCCTGAACGACGAACGGAGTTGGGCGCACGGCGGCGCCAGGACCTTCGAGCGGGTCTCCAGCGGCGAGGCCGACTTCGTGATCACGCTCGCCAGCCCGGGCACGACAGATGTGTGGTGCGCCAAGTCCGGGCTCGACACCAGCGTCGACAACGTCTCCTGCGACTCCGCCGCCACCGAGCGCATCATGATCAACGCCTACCGCTGGGCGCAGGGCGCGAAGCCGTACGGCGACGCCATCCGCCCGTACCGGCAGATGCTCATCAACCACGAAGTGGGCCACCGGCTCGGCTACAACCACGTGATGTGCAGCAACGACGGGGCGCTCGCGCCGGTCATGCAGCAGCAGACCAAGTTCCTGGAGCACGACGGCATCAAGTGCCGCCCCAACCCCTGGGCCTTCCCCGGGAATTGACGCTCCGTAACTGAATCCGCGCTTAGCGCAACAGAACGCTACTCGCGCGCGAAAGTTACGACCGTTCACCCCTTTTGGTGGCGCGGCGGACGACTGTCCATCGTGTCACCGCCGTCCCCGCGTACGTTCGTCCCGCTGCGGGCCGACCGAGCAACGGCGGCCCCCCACAAGGGAGATCGGGGGTGTACTCGTGCGCATCGGACTGCTCACGGAGGGTGGCTACCCGTATGTGACCGGTGAGGCCAGGCTCTGGTGCGACCGGCTCGTGCGCGGCCTTGAGCAGCACGCCTTCGACGTGTTCGCCCTGACCCGCAGCGCCCACCAGGAGCAGCAGGGGTGGATCGAACTCCCGCCCCAGGTGCAACGGGTGCGCACCGCGCCGCTGTGGAGCGCCGACGACGGCTCCGGGCCCGGCGGCCGGCTCGGCGACGGCACGGGCTATCGCCGCCGGCAGCGGCGCCGCTTCGCCGAGCACTACGGCGAGCTGGCCGCCGCGGTCTGCGCGGGCCCCGCGGGCTCCGCGGGCGACGGATCGGCCTCGGCGGAAGTGGCGGACCGTTTCGCCAACGCGCTCTACGGGCTTGCCGAACTCGCCCGCGACGAGGGCGGACTCGCCGTCGCGCTGCGCTCCGAGACCGCCGTGCGCGCCCTGGAGCGCGCCTGCCGCGCCCCCGGCGCCACCCGCGCCGCGCACGAGGCGCGCGTCCCCGATCTCCTGCTCGTCGCGGCGCAGTTGGAGCAGGCGCTGCGGCCCCTCTCCCTCGACTGGTACGAGGACGAGGAGGGCGGGCTCGGCTCCGTCGACCTCTGCCACGCCGCCTCCGGCGGCAGCGCCGCACTGCCCGGACTGCTCGCCCAGCACTTCTTCGGGGTGCCGCTGCTCGTCACGGAGTACGGCGTGCAGCTGCGCGCGCACTACCTCGCGGGCGCCGGTGAGCAGGCGGGTGCTCCGGCGCGTGCGCTGCTCGCCGCCTTCCACGGCCGGCTCGCCGCCGAGGTGTACCGGCAGGCCGCGCTGATCACCCCCGGCAACACGCACGCCCGCCGCTGGCAGGAGAAGTGCGGCGCCGAGCGGGCCAAGCTGCGCACCGTCTACCCGGGTATGGCCGCCGGCCGGTTCGCCGAGGTCGGGGAGGCCGGGGCGGACCAGGCGGACCCGGACACCCTGCTGTGGGTGGGCCGGATCGAGCCCGCCAAGGACCTGGTCGGACTCCTGCACGCCTTCGCCGAGGTCCGCAAGGAGGAGCCGAAGGCGCGGCTGCGGATCGTCGGCGCACCGGCGCACGGCGAGGAGTGCGAGACGTATCTCGCGCACTGCCGCGCCCTGGCCGCGCAGCTCTTCCCGGACGAGGCGGACGGCGTGCACGCGGTGGGCGACAACCCGGTCTCCTTCGAGGAGCTGGGCGGCCCCGAGGTGCCCGAGCTCGCGGACGCGTACGCGGCGGGCAGCGTCATCGTCCTCTCCAGCGTCGTGGAGGGCTTCCCGATCAGCCTTGTCGAGGCGATGTTCTGCGGGCGGGCCACCGTGTCCACCGACACCGGCGCGGTCGTCGAGGTCATCGGCGGTACGGGGCTCGTCGTCCCGCCGCGCAACCCCAAGGCGCTCGCCGACGCGTGCGTGGCGCTCCTGCGCGACCCCGAGCGCCGTGAGCGCCTGGGCGCGGCCGCCCGCGCGCGGGCCCTCGAACTCTTCACCGTGGAGCAGAACATCGCCGCCTTCCACGGCATCTATCTGGAGATCGTCTCGCACTGCCCCGTACGCAGGGATGTCCTGGACGAGGACGGCGATCCGCTGCCCTTCGCCAATCCCGCAGAGACGCACGTGGCGGGCCGCTGGTCCACCGCACCCGGCACGGACGGCGAAGCCGGGCCGCGGTTCGGCCAGTGGCTCGCCGCGCGCAAAGGGGCGCGGAGCGGGCCGAGTTGGGCCGCGAGCGGGACCGCGCCTGAGGGTGAGCCGGTGGTCGCCGCCGCGGTCAGCGAGGGGGAGGCATGAGCAAGTCGCTTACGGACGTGGGGGATTGGCCGGTCACGCCGCGAAGCCCCGGGAGCTGGGACACCCGCTCGGCGGCGGCGCTGGCCGCGCTTGCTCCGGCGCCCGCGCCCGTCCTCGCGCCCGCGCCCGCGCACGCCTCCGCGCCCCTCCCCGCGCCCGCGTCCGCAATCGTCCGTGCGCCCGCCTCCGCCGCCGCTCCCGTTCCCCGTCCCGACCGCCGTCCCACTCCAGCGGCGAGTGAGGGGCAGGCATGACCAACTCTCGTACAGGAATGGCGCCTGACGGTACGCCCACGGCCGAAGCCGAAGCCGAAGCCGAATCCGCTGCCGGAGTGACGCAGCGCAGGCCCCCTCGGCGCGGTGCCGTCGACCCCGTCAAGGCGCTGATCCACCGCCACCGCGGGCTCTGCGAACGCGCCGTCGACCCGCTGGAGATCGCCGCCGGGCTTGAGGCGCACGGCGTCACCGACCGGACCGCCGCGCGCTACCGGCACCGGGACGTGTTCTCGCTCGCCGAGGAGATGTACGCGCGCGTGCCGCGTGACGAGCGCCCCTCCGCCCTGCGCCCCGCAGCCGCCGCAGGCCGGTCGCCCCGCGCTCACGCCCTGCTGGCACTGCTGCCTCCGGCCGTGGGCGCGGGCACCGTGGCCGCGTACGAACTCACGGGCGGGCGCGGCCGGTTGACCGCGCTGGTCGTCGGGATGCTCGCGCTCGCCGTCGCGCTGCGGATCGCCCTGCGCCGCGGCCCGCTGCGCACCCGCAGCGGGACCCTGCCCGGCACGCGCGCGTGGACCGTGTTTCTGCTCCTGTACGCACTGTTCGGCGACGGGCTCCTTCGTACCGCCCTCGCCGGTGGGCCCGACGCGCCCTGGCCGCCGGACACCGCCGCGCTCCTCGGCCTGGCCCTCGCGTACGCGCCCGCCGTCTGGTGCGCCCGGCTCTTCGCCGTGGGTGCGCAGCGGCGGCTCGGCCAGAGCCGGGGCCTGGAGGAGTTCGCGGCCGGGGCGCGCCCGCTGCTGCTCACCCTCGTCGCGCTGTACGCGGCTGCCGCCGGCGGGCTGCTCGTCCTCGCCGGGCAGGTCCTCGGCCAGGCCGGACCACCGCTCGGGGCCGCGCTGCTCGGCGTCCTGCTGCTGCTCGCCCGGATGCTCACCGCGTACGGCTTCCGCGTCGCGCCGGGCTTCGTGCTCGGCGGAGTGTGCGCCCTCGAAGGGCTCGCCGTCGCCACGGTGTTCGGGGCCCGGCTGCCCGGCTGCGAGCTGCTCGCCGTGCCCGTCGAGACGGTGGGCGCCGGGGCGGTCCCGGCGCTCGCCTGCGGGGCCGGGGTCCTCGTCCTGCTCGTCGCCGCGACCCGACGCCTCACCCGCGCCTCCGCCCACGCGGCCGGACCGGGGGACTCCCCGTGACCCCGAGCCCACCGCCCCGGACCACCCCGAACGCTCCCGCGTGGCCGACCCCGCGGGCCTCCACCCCGTGCACCACCTCGTGCAACACCTTGAAGGAGAACGCCAGATGACCACCCTCGCTCACCGAGCTTCCGTCCCTGGGGGCGCCCGATGAGGGTGTTGCTCCTCGGAGCCAACGGATTCCTCGGCCGCTACGTCGCCGACCGGCTGCTCGCCGACCCCGCCGTCCAGCTCACCGCGCTCGGCCGCGGCGACGACGCGGACGTACGCTTCGACCTCGCCAGCGGCAGCCCGGGTGCCCTCGCCCGGTTCCTGGACGCGGTGCACCCCGGCGTCGTCGTCAACTGCGCGGGCGCCACCCGCGGCGGCGCCCGCGAGCTCACCCGGCACAACACCGTGGCCGTCGCCACCGTCTGCGAGGCGCTGCGCCGCAGCGGCTGCGGGGCGCGGCTCGTCCAGCTGGGCTGCGCCGCCGAGTACGGGCCGAGCCAGCCGGGATCGTCCACCGCGGAGGACGCCGCGCCCCGGCCCGGCGGCCCGTACGGCGTGAGCAAGCTCGCCGCGACCGAACTGGTCCTCGGCTCCGGGCTCGACGCCGTCGTCCTGCGGGTCTTCTCGCCCGTCGGGCCCGGCACCCCGCCCGCCACCCCGCTCGGCCGGCTCGCCGAGGCCATGCGCCGGGCCATGCAGTCCGGCGACGGCGAGCTGAAGCTGGCCGGGCTGGGCGTGCAGCGGGACTTCGTCGACGTACGAGATGTCGCGCGGGCCGTGCACGCCGCGTCCCTGTCCGCCGCGCAGGGCGTCGTCAACATCGGCTCGGGCCGGGCGGTCCGGCTGCGGGACGCGGCGGCCGTGCTCGCCCGGGTCGCCGGATACGGCGGCGCCCTGCACGAGCTGGACGCCGGGCCCACCGGCCGCCCCGCCATCGGACACCCGCGGCCCGACCCGGACCACGCGATGCCGGCCGTGTACCCGTACCCGGACGGCTGCGGCAGCTGGCAGCAGGCCGATGTGCGCACCGCGCGCGACCGGCTCGGCTGGCGGCCCCGGATCAACCTCGAAGAGTCACTCGCCGACATCTGGATGGAGGCGGCATGCCGCATCTGACCGACCGGACGGGTCCCTCGCACGCCCTCGCAGGCGCGACCATGGGCCTGGGCGTGCCCGGCTACGCCCACCCGCTGCTCGCGCCCGTCGAGTGGGCCGAGCTGAGCCGCCCCGACACCCCGCTGCACTGGGTCGTCCTGAACGTCGCGAACGGCCCGGGCGCCCGCCCCGACCCGCACTGCCTGGACGCCGCCGGGCGTCTCAGCAACGCCGAGGTGCGGGTCCTCGGCCACCTCGACCTGGGCCACGGCACCCGCGACTTCGGCGAGCTGGTCTCGGACGCGCACCGCTACCTCGACTGGTACCGGATCGACGGCTTCCTGCTGCACCACGCGCCCACCGAGCGCGCCGCCCTGCCCGAGACCCGGCGCATCGCCGCCACCCTCAGGGCGCTGCTTCCCGAGGCGCACCTGGTGTTCGGGCACGGCACCCACCCGTATCCCGGGTACGCGGAGGAGGCCGACCAGCTGGTCACGTTCTCCGGCGCCTGGGCGGACTACCGCTGGTCGCAGGTGGCCGAGTGGACCGCCGACTATCCGCCCGAGCGGTTCTGCCACCTGGTGCACGGGGTACCCGGCGGCCACCTGGAGGAGGCGCTGCGGGTGGCCCGCTGGCAGGGCGCGGGCACGATCTGGTTCACGGACCGCACGGACCGGCGCGGCACGGTCGACCCCTTCGGAGCCCTGCCCGGGTACTGGGACGAAATCGTCTCGCGCATCGGACGCGGTGTCTCGGAATGAAGAAGGGTGTGGCAGCGTTACGGAAAGCACCACTGTTCCGCATTACCGATCAACGGAGTTCCCGTGTCGCTGCCACCCCTGGTCGAGCCAGCTGCTGAGCTCACCGTCGACGAGGTCCGCAGGTACTCCCGCCACCTGATCATCCCGGACGTCGGGATGGACGGGCAGAAGCGGCTGAAGAACGCCAAGGTGCTGGCCGTCGGCGCCGGTGGCCTGGGGTCGCCTGCCCTGATGTACCTGGCCGCGGCCGGCGTAGGCACGCTCGGCATCGTGGAGTTCGACGAGGTCGACGAGTCGAACCTGCAGCGCCAGATCATCCACAGCCAGGCGGACATCGGCCGCTCCAAGGCGGAGTCCGCGAAGGACTCCGTCCTCGGCATCAATCCGTACGTGAACGTGGTCCTGCACGAAGAGCGGCTCGAAGCCGAGAACGTGATGGACATCTTCAGCCAGTACGACCTGATCGTCGACGGCACGGACAACTTCGCCACGCGTTACCTGGTCAACGACGCGTGCGTGCTCCTGAACAAGCCGTACGTCTGGGGCTCGATCTACCGCTTCGACGGTCAGGCGTCCGTGTTCTGGTCCGAGCACGGCCCCTGCTACCGCTGCCTCTACCCGGAGCCCCCGCCCCCCGGCATGGTCCCCTCCTGCGCCGAGGGCGGCGTGCTCGGCGTGCTCTGCGCGTCGATCGGCTCCATCCAGGTCAACGAGGCCATCAAGCTCCTCGCAGGCATCGGCGACCCGCTGGTCGGCCGCCTGATGATCTACGACGCCCTGGAGATGCAGTACCGCCAGGTGAAGGTCCGCAAGGACCCCGACTGCGCGGTGTGCGGCGAGAACCCCACGGTCACCGAGCTCATCGACTACGAGGCGTTCTGCGGCGTGGTCTCCGAGGAGGCCCAGGAGGCCGCGCTCGGCTCCACGATCACTCCGAAGCAGCTCAAGGAGTGGATCGACGCGGACGAGAAGATCGAGATCATCGACGTCCGTGAGCAGAACGAGTACGAGATCGTCTCGATCCCCGGCGCCAAGCTGATCCCCAAGAACGAGTTCCTGATGGGCAACGCCCTCCAGGACCTGCCGCAGGACAAGAAGATCGTCTTGCATTGCAAGACGGGTGTCCGCAGTGCGGAAGTTCTCGCGGTGCTGAAGTCGGCCGGGTTCGCGGATGCCGTCCACGTGGGCGGTGGCGTGATCGGCTGGGTCCACCAGATCGAGCCGAGCAAGCCGGTGTACTAAGGGTTCTTACGGCCTGAACGTGGGCCCGACTCCCGAACGCGGGAGTCGGGCCCCTTTCTTATGTGCACGTCTTCCCTTGCTCCGGCACCGTTCCGTCAAGCAAGTACGCGTCGACCGTGGACGTCACGCACGCGTTGCCACCGCCGTACGCCGTGTGCCGTTCGCCCTCGTAGGTGAGCTGGACGCCGACGCCGGGGCCGAGTTCTTCGACCATCCGCTCGGCGCCCTCGATCGGCGTGGCCGAGTCGCCGGTCGTGCCGACGACCAGGATCGGGTCGGCGCCCGGCGCGCTCACCTCGGGGGTCTCGTGCGCGCCCGGCACCGGCCAGGCGTGGCACCAGCCCGCGACGTCCCAGCCGAGGAACGCGCCGAAGACGGGCGAGATCCGGCGGAACTCCGGGAGCACGGCCCTGGCCTGCGCCGCCGTCGGCCGCTTCTTGGCGTCGGCGCAGGAGATCGCCCGCTGGGCGTGGCTCTGGGTGCCGTAACTCCCGGACGCGTCACGGTCGTTGTACTGGTCCGCGAGGGCAAGGAGCTTCTCCCCGCGCCCCGCGCGCGCGTCGTCCAGGGCGGCGGTGAGCGAGGACCAGGACTGCTCGCTGTAGAGGGACGCGAGGATTCCGGTCAGGGCGAGGCTCTCCGTCAGCTCGCGTCCGTCGCCGGCGGGCAGCGGCTCCGCGTCGATGCGCCGCAGCAGGCCGACCAGGGAGCGAGTGCCCTGCTTCGGGTCGGCGCCGGTGGACCGCAGGTAGTTCTCCAGGGCGCGCTGGAAGCCGGTGGTCTGGTTCCTGGCGTGGCCGACGCTGTCGGCGCTCGGGTCGACGACCCCGTCGAGGACGACCCGGCCCACGTTCTTCGGGAACAAGTGGGCGTACGTACCGCCCAGTTCGGTGCCGTACGAGAAACCGAAGTAGTGCAGCTTGTCGTCGCCGAGCACCTGCCGCATCAGGTCCAGGTCGCGGGCCGCGTCGGACGTGCCGATGTGCGGCAGGACCGTGCCCGAGCGGCGCTCGCAGCCCGCGCCGAAGTCCGCGGCGTCCGCGAAGTACGCCTTCTCCTCGGCGGCCGTGTCCGGCGTCAGGTCGACCTCGGCGCCCGCGGTCTCCAGCTCCCGGTCCGAACGGCACCGCACACCCGAGCTGGCGGCGACCCCGCGCGGGTCGAAACTCACCAGGTCGTACCGGGAGTTGAGGTTCGTGAACAGGGACGCCATGGAGGGCAGCCCGGACACGCCCGAGCCACCGGGCCCGCCGAAGTTGAACAGGAGCGAGCCGATCCGCCCGTCCTGGTCGGTGGCCTGCCTGCGGATCAGCGCGAGGTCGATCGTCTCGCTGTCCGGCTTGGCGTGGTCGAGGGGCGCCTTCATCGTGGCGCACTCCCAGTCCTCGCCCGGAGCACCGGCGGCGCCGGCCTCGCACGTACCCCAGTCGAGCTGCTGGCCGGTGAGGGAGGCGGGCAGCCCGCCGACCGCCCTGCTGTCGGCAGGTCCGGGCTCCTTCTGCGCGGCGCCCTGACCGGAGCCGCTGCAGCCGGTGATCAGCAGAGCCCCGGCGAGCACGGCCGAGGCGAGGCGCCGTACGGCCGTACGCGATATGTCACCAGCGGAACCAGCGGAACCAGATGCGGGCATGAACGGCTTCCCCTCGAAAACGCCCTCCCCCCTGGGAAAACGTGTCGCAATAGTAGAGGCGGTTTTCGGGCGCCCGACACGGTCCGTCTCAGGGGCAGACCGTCCCCGACTTCGGGGTCTTGCCGTCGAGCAGATAGCCGTCGACCGCCTGCCGCACGCACCGGTCACCGCTGTCGTACGCGCCGTGCCCCTGCCCCTTGTACGTGACCTCGACGCCGACGCCCTTGCCGAGCGCGTCGACCATCTTGCGGGTGCCCTCGTACGGCGTCGCCGGGTCGCCGGTGTTGCCGACGACCACGATCGGGGCCGAGCCCGCGGCGCTCACGTCCGGGTGGTCGGCGGCGCCCGGAACCGCCCAGTCCGTGCAGCCGACCATGCCCCAGGCCAGGAAGTCGCCGAAGAGCGGGGAGGCCTTGCGGAACTCGGGGAGCTTCGCCTTCACGTCGGCCATGGAGTAACGCGGCTTGTCGTCCGCGCAGTTGATGGCGATGTTGGCGGCGCCGATATTGCTGTACGTGCCGTCGGGGCTGCGGCCGTTCATCGAGTCGGAGAGCGCCATCAGGATCTTCCCGTCCCCGTCGTACGCCTGCTCCAGGCCCTCCGTCAGGTACTCCCAGAAGTCCTGCGAGTACAGCGACTGCGCGATGCCGTTGGTCGCCGCGGTCTGGGTCAGCTTGCGCGGGCCGATGCCGGGCAGCGGGTTCGCGTCGAGGTCCTTGAGGAGCTTCGCGATCCGCGCCTGCACGTCCTCGGGGGTGTCGCCGACGGGGCAGTCCTCCACCTTCGACGTGCAGTCCTTGGCGTAGTTCTCCAGGGCCAGCTGGAAGCCCTTGGTCTGGCCGAGCGAGCCCTGCTCCGCGCTCTGCGTGGGGTCGACCACCGCGTCGAACACGGCCCTGCCGACCTTCTTCGGGAACAAGTGGGCGTAGACACCGCCGAGTTCGGTGCCGTACGAGATGCCGAAGTAGTGCAGCTTGTCGTCGCCGAGGACCTGCCGCATCAGGTCCAGGTCGCGGGCGGCGTCCGTGGTCGCCACATGCGGCAGCACCTCGCCGGACTTCTCCTCGCAGTCCCCGTTGAAGCCCTTCACCTCGTTCACGTACGACTTCTCCTCGGCGGCGTCGTCCGGCGTCGCGTCCTGCTGGTAGTACGCGTCGAGCTGCTTGTCCGTACGGCAGGTCACCGGGGCGCTGCGGCCGACGCCGCGCGGGTCGAAGCTGACCAGGTCGTAGCGGGTACGGAGCTTCGCGTACTCCTCGCCGAAGGCGGGCAGCGTCGTGATGCCCGAGCCGCCGGGGCCGCCGAAGTTGAAGATGAGGGAGCCGATCCGGTTCTCCGCCTTGCCGGAGGCCTCGGCGCGGATCAGCGCGATGTCGATGGTGTCGCCCTTCGGCTTGTCCCAGTCGAGCGGCGCTTTCATCGTGGCGCACTGCCATGCGGCGCCGCCGGGCAGCGGGGACGGGGAGTCGCCGCCGCCCTGCTCGGCCGAGGGCGCCGGGCAGTCCTTCCACGACGGCTTCTGCGACGGGAGGTCGGCCTCGTCCCCGCCGTCCCCGCAGCCCGCGGCGAGCGCGGCGGTCAACAGGGTCACGGAGAGGACGGCGGCACGCGCGCGTGCGGGACGTTTCGGCATGGCTCCATCCTGCGCCGGGGCCTTGGGGGGCGCTCTTGGCGGGGGCCGTACAGGTGAGGCTCAGACAGGGCCTAGAGCGCGCCCTTACGCGTCAGATGGTTGAAGCACAACCAGCCCGGCAGAACCGGCAACCACAAAGTAAGCAGCCGGTACAGCAGCACGGCAGGCGCCGCGACCTCCTTCGGCAGGCCGATCGCCACCAGACCGAACGTCAGCGTCGCCTCGACCGCACCCACACCGCCCGGCGTCGGCGCCGCCGAGCCGAGCGCGTTGCCCGCGAGGAAGACCACGGCGACGCTGGCCAGGCTCAGCGAGACGGTCTCGTCGGTGGAGAAGGCCCGTACCGACGCGTCCAGGCAGAGCACGAACATCGCGGTGAGCAGCAGCATGCCGCCGATGCCGGTGATCAGCTTCTGCGGCCGCTGCAGCACGTCCAGCATGCGCGGCACGACGCCCGCGAACAGCGACCGCAGCCGCGTCGCCACGAACTGCCGCAGGAACGGGATCGCCGTCACGACGAGTACGAGCACCGCGACGGTCAGCAGGCCGGCGATGACCGTACGGGAGGGGGTCAGCTCCGGAGTCTTCTCCGTACCCGTCAGATAACCCATCGTCAGCAGCAGCAGGATGTGCGAGCCGAGGCCGAAGAGCTGGGATGCACCCACCGACGCGACCGCGAGCCCGGAGCGCACGCCGGCCCGCTGCAGGAACCGGGTGTTGAGCGCCACGCCGCCGACCGCCGCGGGCGCCACGATCTTCACGAACGACCCGGCGACCTGCGCCGTCACCGTCCGCAGGAACGGCACCCGCTCCGGCACGAAGCCGAGCAGCGCCATCGCCGCCGCCACATAGCTGAGCGCCGAGAACGCCACCGCCGCGGCCACCCAGCCCCACTTGGCCTCTTCGAAGAGCTTCGCGAAGTCGATGCCGGTGAGCTGCGAGAGCAGGAAGTACGCGCCGATCGCCCCGGCGAGGAAGCTGATCAGGGTGCGGGGCTTGATCCGCTCCAACTGCGCGGGCTCGACCGGCGCCTGCGGCCTGATCTTCAGCACCTGGTGCCGGATCTGGGTGAGCAGATCCTCCTCGCGGGCCACGTCGAGCGCCTCGTCAAGGGCCCGCTTCTCGGCCTGCTTGTGGCCCTTCGCCGCCTTGCGCTCCGATGCGGCGGACTCGGTTCCGCTCTCCTCGCGCGCCTGCTTGGAGCTACGGGACGCCTCGAGGACCGCGTCGCGCTCGCGCTGGGACCGCTCCCGGCCGAGCTTGCGCAGCGTCGCCCGGGTCGACCGGGTCAGCGCGATCGGCTGCAGCAGCGGCAGACAGTCCGCGACCGCGTCGGGACCGAGCAGGCCGACCGCCGCGTCCACCGCGCGCTCGGCGCCGGTGCGCAGGCCGAACGTGGTGAGCAGTTGCGCGATGTCCATCCGCAGGACCAGGTCACCGGCGGCGATCTCGCCGCCCCGCAGATCCGTGATGATCACCTTGCCGGAACGATCCACCACAATCGCGTCGCCCGCGAGGCGCCGGTGCGCGATCCGCCGCGACTGCAGCGCCTGCACCTGCAGCCAGGTGTCCCGCATCAGGTCGTCGGTGATCTCCTCGTCGGACAGCGCGTCCAGGGAGCGGCCGCCCAGGTGCTCGTAGACGAGCATCACCGCGTCGGGCCCGAGCTCGGACGTGGCGATCAGCTTCGGCGCGTTGGCCCCGGCCGCGATCGCCGCGTACGAGAGGAGCGCCTCCTGCTCCAGGGCCTGGCGCAGCGACTGCAGGCTGCGCCGGGTGGTGATGCCGCGCAGCGTGAGCCGGCGCCACACGCGGTAGAAGAACCCCTGCGCCTGCTGCTCCCGGTCGACGACCGTGACGTCGAGCGGCGGGCCGTCCTCCAGGGTGACGAAGTAGCGGCGGCCGCGGTCGCCGGCCTCGGTGGACTCCGCCGCGTCCTCCGCGCGCGCGGCGCTGACCGGCCGGAACCCGACGTGCCGCAGCCCGGCGAGCAGCGTCTGCCCGGTGGGCCGGACGTTGGGGGAGCCGACCGCGTAGAGCGTTCCGTACGCGACGGTCCAGCCGATCAGGACGGTCAGGATGATCGAGAACGGGGTGGTGAATCCGGCGACGAGCATCGAGAGGGCGTCAAGCAGCAGCACCGTCCACAGCACCACGCGCCAGCGCGGTCTTCGGGACATTCCGACGGCCGTCATGTACGCGATGACCGGCGCGAGATAGCCGTGCACCGGGTCGGTCAGCGAGCCCGGGTCCTCCACGAGCGGCCGGGTCAGCGCGTCCTGGATCGAGTCGGGCGCGGCCTTCGCCACCCACAGGTCGGTGGCGAGCGTCACACCGTGGGCGAGCACGGCGGCGAGCACACCGTCGGCGATGCGCAGCCCGTCGCGCTTGATGAGCCGCTCGATCGCGAAGGCCACCGGTACGAGCAGCACCGCGATGGAGGCGCTCAGTCCGGCGAACTTGATCAGCAGGTCGGGCGCTTGGTCGGTGCCCTTGTTGATGTCCTGTTCGAGGCCGGACGTGGTGCCGTGCGCGAAGGCCGCGATCGACAGCACGAGCACGACGGCCAGGATTCCGACGAGCATCCGCATGAGGTCGGACGGCCGGTGCACGCGCGCGGGCAGCAGCGGTTCGTCCCCCTCGACCTCGTCGCCGGCGCCGGTGGCCGTGGAGGCGGTGGAGCCGTGCGGCACGGGGGCCTCGGGGTGCTCGGCCGGGCTCTTCTCGCGCGCGTCGTCGTCCGTCTCGCGCGGGCCGTCGGTGTCCGGGCGCGACGGCGTGTCAGGGGTGCGCTCGTCCTTGGGGGGCTGCACTCCCTGATCCTTCTCCGTCTCGTTTTCCTCGCGTATCACCAGTCACCGTCCGGATGATGGTGGCACGACCCGCTGACAACAGGGGGCATCAGGGTGCATTCAGCCGTCGGACTGTGTCCCTGATACGCACACCCGGGGTTCACAGAACCATGCTCCCTCTCCCGCCCGGATTGTCGGTGGGGTGCGGCAATATGGGCCGGATGAGCGAGGAGAGCCTGCCGGAACTTCCGGACTACGCGGAGCGGGTGCTCCAGGTCGCGGAGCGCATCCCGCCCGGCCGCGTGCTGACGTACGGGGACATCGCGGAGTGGCTGGGCGAGGGCGGCCCGCGCCAGGTCGGCCGCGTGATGGCGCTGTACGGCGGGGCGGTGCCCTGGTGGCGCGTGGTGCGGGCCGACGGCCACCTGCTGCCGGGGCACGAGCGGCGCGCCCTGGAGCGCTACCGCGTCGAGGCCACCCCGCTGCGCAGCACGGGCGCCGGCGAGCAGCGCCTCGACATGAGGCGGGCGCGTTGGGACGGCGGGGATGGCAGAGACGGCGCGGATGGCTGGGACGGCGGGGACGGCTGAGCGTGGCCTCGCAGCAGCGTCCGCCGAGCGCGGTCCCGCAGCAAGGAAGGGTGAGCGGGGTCTCACAAGGGACAGCTTCCGGTATGCGGCGCCACCGCGGGCGCCTGCTGGACCGTACGGGCGACACGCCCCCGGCCTGCGACAGGCTCCCGGCCCGCGGCGACAGGCTCCCGGCCTGCGGTGCAGCGGGCGAAGCCGGGGAAGCGGCGCGTTCCGGCCGGCGACTGGCGTAGCGTCGAGCGCGGCAGTCACCGGACCGCCGCCGCAACCGCCGCCGCAACGGCCACCGCTCGCGCGGGACGCGGCGGTCGTACGACGACCAGCGGGGCCCACGGCCCCTTCTCCACCCAGCACACCCACCAGGACCGGCGATCCACGTGAGCTCCTCTACTTCCGAACGGCGCGCTCCCGACGCATCCGTGCGTCAGGGGGGCACCCGTGCGTACCGACTGGTGCGTACTCCGCCGGTCAGAGTGGATCCCCCTCGTCTTGACGCACCACAGCGCGCGGTGGTTGACCATGCGGGCGGACCGCTGCTCGTGCTCGCCGGTCCGGGCACCGGAAAATCCACCACTCTTGTGGAGGCGGTCGCCGCCCGGATCGCCAAGGGCACCGACCCGGAGCGGATCCTGGTGCTCACGTTCAGCCGCAAGGCGGCGGTGGAGCTGCGCGACCGGATGGCGCAGCGCATCGGCGGCGTCTCCGCCCCGCGGGCCACCACGTTCCACTCGTTCTGCTACGCCCTGGTCCGCGCCCACCAGGACGCCGAACTGTTCGTCGAACCGCTGCGGCTGCTGTCGGGACCCGAGCAGGACGTCGTCGTACGCGAGCTCCTCGAAGGCGAGATCGACCTCGAGAACAGCGGCCACGCGCGCGTGCGGTGGCCCGACGAGCTGCGCGCCTGCCTGACGACGCGCGGCTTCGCCGACGAGGTGCGCGCGGTCCTCGCCCGCAGCCGTGAGCTCGGCCTCGGCCCCTCCGCCCTCGGCGACTTCGCGCGCCGCACCGGCCGCCCGGACTGGGGTGCGGCGGCCGCGTTCCTCGCCGAGTATCTGGACGTCCTGGACGCGCAGGGCGTCCTCGACTACGCCGAACTCGTGCACCGCGCGGTGCTGCTCGCCCGCCAGGACGATGTCGCCGACCAGCTGTCCGCGCGCTACGACGCGGTTTTCGTCGACGAGTACCAGGACACGGACCCCGCTCAGGTACGGCTCCTCCAGGCGCTGGCCGGCGGGGGCCACTCCCTGGTCGCGTTCGGCGACCCGGACCAGTCGATCTACGCGTTCCGCGGCGCCGACGTGAACGGCATCCTCGAGTTCCCGGACACCTTCCGCCGGGCCGACGGCCGCCCGGCCCCGGTCGAGGTGCTCACGACGTCGCGCCGCTCCGGCTCCGCCCTCCTGGAGGCCACGCGCCGGATCACCCAGCGGATGCCGCTGCCGCGCCTGCCCGCCGAGCAGGTACGGCGCCACCGCGCGCTGCGCGCGGTCGACGAGGGCGGCCGACTCGACGTGTTCACGTACCCGACGCCGGGTGCGGAGGTGGAGAACGTCGCGGACATCCTGCGCCGCGCCCACCTGGAGGACGGCGTCGCCTGGTCCGACATGGCCGTGCTCGTCCGCGCGGGCGTCCGCATCCCGGCGGTCCGCCGAGCCCTGACGTCGGCGGGCGTCCCGGTGGAGGTCGACGGCAACGACGTGGCCCTGCGCGAGGAGCCCGCGGTGGCCCCGCTCCTCGAGGCCCTGCGCGCGGCAGCGGAGGCGGTCACTGCGGAGGCTTCCGAAACCGGCACTACAGGGGCGCCGGAAACCGGCACCACAGAGGAGGTGCCCGAAACCGGCACCACAGAGAGGCAGCCTGGAGCCTCCTCCGTCGACCCGTCCGACCCGTCCGACCCGTCTGACGCGTCCGACCAGGCCGCCCCGGACGGGAGCACGACCGTCCCGGACGGAAGCACGACCGTCCCCTGGCTCAGCACCGAGCGTGCCCTCACCCTGCTCTCCTCACCGCTCGGTGGCACCGACGCCGCCGATCTGCGGCGCCTCGGGCGGGCCCTGCGGGACGAGGAGCGCGCCGGCGGCAACCGCGTACCGCCCCCGTCGGACGTCCTGCTCGCGCGCGCCCTGGCCGAGCCGGAGAGGCTCGTCGCGCACGATCCGTCGTACGCGGGCGGCGCCCGGCGCCTTGCGGAACTGCTGCGCCGTACCTGGCTGTTGCTCGCCGGCGGCGGCACCGCCGAGGAGGCCCTCTGGGAGTTGTGGAGCGGCACGCCCTGGCCGACCCGCCTCGAACGGACCGCGCGGCGCGGCGGTGCCGCGGGCCGCAACGCCGACCGTGATCTGGACGCCGTCTGCGCCCTGTTCGCGACCGCGGCCCGTGCGGAGGAGCGCAGCGGCGGACGCGGCGCGCTGAACTTCCTCGGCGAGGTCGAGGCTCAGGACATCGCCGCCGACACCCTCGCCAGGAGGGCGGTGCGCCCCGACGCCGTACGCCTGATGACCGCGCACCGCTCCAAGGGGCTGCAGTGGCGCCTCGTGGTCGTCGCGGGCGTGCAGGAGGGGCTGTGGCCCGATCTGCGCCGCCGCGGCTCCCTCCTTGAGGCGGATCGCATCGGCCGCGACGGCCTCGCCGAACCGCTCACGCCGGGCGCCCTGTTGGCGGAGGAGCGCCGCCTGTACTACGTCGCCGCCACGCGCGCGTGCGAGCGGCTCGTCGTCACGGCGGTGAAGGGCGCGGCGGACGACGGCGACCAGCCCTCCCGCTTCCTGACGGAACTCGGCGTCGAACCGCAGAACGTCACCGGTCGCCCGCGCCGCCCGCTGTCCGTCGCCGCGCTCGTCGCCGAGCTGCGCGCCACGACCGTCGACCCGCGCGTCTCGGACACCCTGCGCGAGGCGGCGGCCGAGCGCCTGGCCCGGCTCGCCGCGCTGCGCGACGAGGACGGCAGGGCGCTCGTACCGACCGCGCACCCGTCCCGCTGGTGGGGCATGTACGAGCCCACGCACAGCGCGGTGCCCCTGCGGGAGCGCGACCAGCCGGTCGTCCTTTCCGGCAGCGCCCTCGACCAGCTCGCCAACACCTGCTCCCTGCAGTGGTTCCTGGGCCGCGAGGTGAAGGCCGACGCCCCCGCGACCGCCGCACAGGGCTTCGGCAACGTCGTGCACGTCCTGGCCGACGAGGTCGCCTCCGGGCGCACCCCGGCCGACCTGTCGGTGCTGATGGAGCGGCTCGACTCGGTGTGGGACGCGCTCGCTTTCGACGCCCCCTGGAAGTCGGCCCAGGAGAAGGAGCACGCGCGCGTGGCGCTCGAACGCTTGCTGCACTGGCACGTCGACACCAACGGCACCCGTCCCGGGCGTACGCCGGTCGCCACTGAGCACGATTTCGACGTCACGTTGGAAGCGGGCTCCTATGAGGTGCGGATCCGCGGCTCCATGGACCGAGTGGAGGCGGACGCCGAAGGGCGCGCCTATGTGGTCGATTTCAAGACGGGCAAACAGGCGCCCACGGCGGCCGAGGTGGACCGCCATCCCCAACTCGCCGTCTATCAGCTGGCGGTGCGCGAAGGCGCCGTCGACGACGTCTTCGACGGGCAGAGACCCGAGCCGGGCGGCGCGGAACTGGTGCAGCTGCGCCAGCCCGCCGCCAAGAAGGACGGCGGCGAGGCGCTCCCCAAGGTGCAGACCCAGGACGGTCTGACCGGGCAGTGGGTGGGCGACCTGCTGGCCACCGCCGCCGGCAAGGTGCTCGACGAACGGTTCTCGCCGAGCACCGGCCAGCACTGCACGCACTGTTCGTTCCGGTCCTCGTGCAGCGCGCGGGCCGAGGGACGGCACGTAGTGGAGTGAGCTTTCTCGCGGATCCGGGATGTTGCCGGGCGTGATCCATCCCACGCCCGGAGTGACCGGTTCCGACTTATCACCGACGTAAAGTCCACGTAAAGCACACCGCGACATCGGTACCCAGGAGGGGACATACACATGGCAGCCAATCGGAAGGTCCTGGCGACGGCAGTGGCCTGCGCGGCCGCACTCGTCAGCGTCACCGGCTGCTTCGGCGACAAGGACCCCTTCGAGGGCATGAGCGCCGACAAGATCGCCGACAAGGCGTCCAAGGCGACCAGCGGCGTCGACTCCGTGAAGCTCTCGGCCGAGGGCAAGCAGAGCGGCAAGGCCACCTCGATCGATTTCCAGATCGCCAAGGGCGGTGCCTGCAACGGCGAGATGAAGTCCGCCGACATGGGCACGGTCGACATCCGCGTGATCGACAAGACCAGCTACATGAAGGGCGACACCGCCTACTGGAAGGGCACCCTCGGCGACGAGGCCACCGCCAAGAAGGTCGGCGACCGCTGGGTGAAGGTGCCCTCCGGCCAGAACGGCGACATGTGCGACCTGAAGTCCCTCTTCAAGGAGGGCGACCTCAAGGGCGTCAAGCGCGGCGAGGACTCCGAGGTCGACGGCCAGAAGGCGGCCACCCTCACCAAGAAGAAGTCCGGCGGCGAGACCGTCACCTTCTACGTCGCGGCCGAGGGCGAGCCCTACTTCCTGCGCGCCGTCACCAAGGGCGGTGACGACCCCAACACCATGAACTTCACCGACTTCAACGACAAGGTCGAGGTCGAGGCCCCGCCGGCCTCCGAGATCGCCGACATGCAGGACCTCATCGCGGGTTCCTGACCCCGTGCGCTGAGCGATGCGGCGGCCGCCGGCTCCCGGGATGCCCGGGTTGTCAGTGGCCGCCGTTAGCCTCTCTGGAGTGTCCTCGCGTATCACCGATCCCGAGCAGCTCAAGGAGCTCCTCGGCATCCCGTTCACACCGGAGCAGACGGCCTGCATCGTGGCGCCGCCTGCCCCGCAGGTGATCGTGGCCGGAGCCGGCTCCGGCAAGACGACGGTGATGGCGGCCCGGGTGGTCTGGCTGGTCGGCACCGGCCAGGTCGCCCCCGAGCAGGTCCTCGGCCTCACGTTCACGAACAAAGCGGCGGGCGAACTCGCCGAGCGCGTGCGCACCGCGCTCATCAAGGCCGGAGTGACCGACCCGGACACGATCGACCCGGACAACGACCCACCCGGCGAGCCGGTGATCTCCACGTACCACGCGTTCGCCGGGCGGTTGCTCACTGACCACGGCCTGCGCATCGGCCTCGAACCCAGCGTGCGGCTGCTCGCCGACGCCACCCGCTTCCAGCTCGCCGCGCGCGTGCTGCGCGAAGCCCCCGGCCCCTATCCGGCGCTCACCCGGTCCTTCCCCGACCTCGTCAGCGACCTCCTCGCCCTGGACGCCGAGCTCGCCGAGCACCTCGTACGACCGTCCAGGCTCCGCGCGTACGACACCGAGCTGCTGAGCGTGCTCGACGGTGTGAAGCTCTCCAACGCCGAGCTGCGCAAGGTCCCCGAGACGGCCGCCGCGCGCCAGGAACTCACCGAGCTCGTCGAGCGGTACCGCGCGGCCAAGCGCTCCGCCGACCTCCTCGACTTCGGGGACCAGATCGCCCTCTCCGCCACCCTCGCGGACACCCGCCCCGAGGTCGGCCGCATCCTGCGCGACGAGTTCCGCGTCGTCCTGCTCGACGAGTACCAGGACACCTCCGTCGCCCAACGCATCCTGCTCTCCGGCCTGTTCGGCGCCGGAACGGGGCACGCGGTGACCGCCGTCGGCGACCCCTGCCAGGCGATCTACGGCTGGCGCGGTGCCTCCGTCGCCAACCTCGACGACTTCCCCGAGCACTTCGCGCACGCCGACGGCAGCCCCGCCACGCGGTACGCGCTCAGCGAGAACCGCCGCAGCGGCGGCCGCCTCCTCGACCTCGCCAACGGCATGGCGGCCCCGCTGCGCGCCCTGCACGCGGGCGTGGAGGCGCTCCGGCCCGCACCCGACGCGGTCGGCGCGGGCACGGTGCGGTGCGCGCTGCTCCCCACCCACGCCGAGGAGATCGAGTGGCTCGCCGACTCGATCGCGCACCTCGTCGCCACCGACAAGGAGCCGGGCGACATCGCGGTCCTGTGCCGTACGGCGAACGACTTCGCGCAGATCCAGGGCGCGCTCGTCGCCCGTGACATCCCCGTCGAGGTCGTCGGCCTCTCCGGGCTGCTGCACCTCCCCGAGGTGGCCGATCTCGTCGCCGTCTGCGAGGTGCTGCAGGACCCGGGGGCCAACGCCGCGCTCGTGCGCCTGCTCACCGGACCGCGCTGGCGCATCGGCCCACGCGACCTGGCGCTGCTCGGCCGCAGGGCCCGCCTCCTCGTGCAGCACACGTGCGTGGAGGACGATTCCGCCGACGCCGACCGGCGCCTCGCCGAGGCCGTCGAGGGCGTCGACCCGGCGGAGGTGATCTCCCTCGCGGACGCGCTCGACACATTCCTGGACGCGGACGGCCCGCAGGACCGGCTGCCGTTCTCCGCCGACGCGCGCGTGCGCTTCGCCCGCCTCGCCGCCGAGCTGCGCGAACTGCGCCGCTCCCTCGCAGACCCGCTCATGGACGTACTGCACCGCGTCCTCGCCACCACCGGACTCGACGTCGAGCTGTCGGCGTCCCCGCACGCCCTCGCGGCCCGCCGCCGCGAGACCCTCGCCAACTTCCTCGACATCGCCGCCTCCTTCGCGGCGAACGACCCGTCCGCGTCCCTCCTCGCCTTCCTCGGCTTCCTGCGCACGGCCGAGCAGTACGAGAAGGGCCTGGACAACGCGCTGCCCGGCGGCGAGAACACCGTCAAGGTGCTCACCGCGCACAAGTCGAAGGGCCTGGAGTGGGACGTCGTCGTGGTGCCGGGACTCGTCACCGGAACGTTCCCCTCCACCCAAGGCCGCGAGAAGTGGACGGCCCGCTCCAAGGTGCTGCCGCACGAGCTGCGCGGTGACGCGGCGACGCTGCCCGACATCGACGCCTGGGACAGCAAGGGCCTGAAGGCCTTCCACGAGGAGATGAAGGACCACCAGCGCACGGAGGAACTCCGCCTCGGATACGTGACGTTCACCCGCCCCCGCTCCCTCCTGCTCGGCTCAGGACACTGGTGGGGCCCGGCCCAGAAGCGCCCCCGCGGCCCCTCCGACTTCCTGCTCGCCCTGCACGACCACTGCGCCGCAGGCCACGGCGAGATCGAGGCGTGGGCGGACGCGCCGGAGCCGGACGAGGAGAACCCCGCCCTGCGCGAGGAGACCACCGACGTCGCCTGGCCCCTGCCCCTGGACACCGCCGCGACGGCCCGCCGCCACGCCGCCGCCGAGACCGTCCTGGCCCACCTGGACGCCCTGACGGCACCCCAGCAGTCCCCTGCCGCCGAGGACGAGGCGTACGACCCGGACTGGCCCCCGCCGCCGTCCGAGGACGACCTCTACGAGGAGGGCCACGGGGACCCGTACGGCGACAGCACCCCGGACCCGTGCGGCGACGGCACCCCGGACCCGTACGAGGAACTCCCCCCGGAAGAGACCGATTCCGGCTCTCCGGAGGACGACCCGGCAGCCTGGGACACCTGGACGCACACCCGCCCGGAGATCCCCCACCAGCACGGCGAAACCGACCCGCACGCGCGCGCTGTGCCGCAGCGGCCGGCGCCCGCGCCCCGGCTCACCCCGGAGGAGGAGCGCGCCGTCGCCTCCTGGGACAAGGACCTCGAGTCCCTGACGGCGGAGCTGCAGCGCGCGCGTGTGGGCGTGCGGGACGTGCCCGTACCGCTCTCGCTCACCGCCTCCGAGGTGATGCGGATGGCCGCCGACCCGGACGCGTTCGCGCAGGAGCTGGCGCGCCCGATGCCCCGCCCGCCGCAGCCCGCGGCCCGCAGGGGCACCCGGTTCCACGCCTGGATCGAGTCCCGCTTCGAGGCCCTCGAACTGCCGATGCTCGACCCGGACGAGCTCCCCGGCGCGGACGCCGAGATCGCCGACGAGCGCGACCTGGAGACCCTCAAGGAGGCCTTCGAGCACACCCCGTACGCGTACCGCACCCCGTACTGCGTCGAGGCGCCCTTCCAACTGGCCATCGCCGGGCGGGTGATCAGGGGCCGCATCGACGCGGTGTACCGCACGGACGGTTCCGGTCCTGGCGACGGCGCCGCCACCTCGTACGAGATCGTCGACTGGAAGACGGGCCACGGCGGTGCCGCCGACCCGCTGCAGCTGGCCATCTACCGCCTGGCCTGGGCCGAGCAGCACGGCCTGCCGGTGGAGGCGGTGAGGGCCGCGTTCGTCTTCGTCCGCACCGGAAAGACCACCTACCCGGAGCGGCTGCCCGGCCGCGCGGAGCTGGAGCACCTGCTCGCCGGGACGGACGCCGAGGAGGCCGACGACCGCGCCACCGCGCGGCACGGCGAAAACCGGCACCACGCGCGCGAGGCGGGCGGCCGCGGCCGGCCGAGCCGAGGCCCGAGGGGGGACGCCGACCGGACGACGTCGGCGTCCGGCTAGGCTCAAGAGCATGAGCTACACCCCGGACAGCGCCGTCCGCGCGTACATCGAAGAGCATCGCGCCGCCTTCCTCGACGACCTCGCGGAGTGGCTGCGCATCCCGTCCGTCTCCGCCCAGCCCGAGCACGCCGACGACGTACGCCGCAGCGCGCACTGGCTGGCCGACAAGCTCAAGCACACCGGCTTCCCGACCACCGAGGTCTGGGAGACGGCAGGCGCCCCCGCCGTCTTCGCCGAGTGGCCCGCCGCCGAACCGGACGCCCCGACCGTCCTGGTCTACGGCCACCACGACGTCCAGCCCGCCGCCCGTGAGGACGGCTGGCACACCGACCCCTTCGAGCCGGTGATCGACGGAAACAGGCTGCACGCGCGCGGTGCCGCCGACGACAAGGGCCAGGTCTTCTTCCACACCCTGGGCGTACGCGCCCACCTCGCCGCCACCGGGCGCAGCACCCCCGCCGTGCACCTGAAGCTGCTGATCGAGGGCGAGGAGGAGTCCGGTTCGCCGCACTTCCGCGCGCTGGTCGAGGAGCGCGCCGAGCGCCTCGCCGCCGACGCGGTGATCGTCTCCGACACCGGCATGTGGTCCGAGACCACCCCCACCGTGTGCACGGGCATGCGGGGCCTCGTCGAGTGCGAGGTCGCCTTCACGGGCCCCGACCAGGACATCCACTCCGGCTCGTTCGGCGGCGCCGTGCCCAACCCGGCGACGGCCGCCGCGCGCCTGGCCGCCGCCCTCCACGACGAGCACGCGCGCGTGGCGGTCCCCGGCTTCTACGACGGGATCGTGCCGCTCACCGACCGCGAGCGCGAACTCTTCGCCGAGCTGCCCTTCGACGAGCAGGAGTGGCTGCGTACGGCCAAGTCGCGCGCGGCGCACGGCGAGGACGGCTACTCGACGCTCGAGCGGATCTGGGCCCGCCCCACCGCCGAGGTCAACGGCATGGGCGGCGGCTACCAGGGCGCGGGCGGCAAGACGATCGTGCCCGCCTCGGCCTTCCTGAAGCTCTCCTTCCGGCTGGTGGCCGGGCAGCGCCCCGACCAGGTCGAGCAGGCCGTACGCGCGTGGGTGGCCGGTCAGGTGCCCGCCGGGATCGGGCACAGCATCACGTTCTCCGGCGCCACGCGCCCGTGCCTGACGCCGCTCGACCACCCCGCTCTGCAGTCCGTGTCCCGCGCCATGGGGCGCGCTTTCGAGCAGCCGATCCGCTTCACGCGCGAGGGCGGATCCGGCCCCGCGGCCGACCTCCAGGACGTCCTGGAGGCGCCGGTGCTGTTCCTCGGCATCTCCGTGCCGTCCGACGGCTGGCACGCCCCCAACGAGAAGGTCGAGCTGGACCTGCTCCTGAAGGGCGTCGAAACCACCGCCTATCTGTGGGGCGATCTCGCCGCGACCTGGCCTGCGCAGTCGGCAACCACGACCCCCGAGGGGCCCGCCCCGGACTGATCCCGCCGCCCGTGACGTGCGGGCCCACGCCCCACGCCCCGCCGTCACCGCCGTACCCGTCCTGCCGAACAGCCCGTTCCACCGGGGGAGTTGGAAACACCTGTGACCACCTGGACCGACCGCACCGCTGACCGGCCCCTGTCGCTGGCCGCGCCCAGCGGCATCGACCGCGCCGCCCACCACCGGCTCGACGAGGCGTGGCTGGCCGCCGCCTGGAGTCACCCGACGACCCGCGTCTTCGTCGTCTCGGGCGGCCAGGTGCTGATCGACGACACCCCCGACGGCCGCACCGAGCTCGTCACGACGCCCGCCTTCGAGGCGCCCGTCACCGAGACCCACCGCTACTTCCTGGGCACCGACGACGAGGGCGTGAGCTACTTCGCGCTCCAGAAGGACTCCCTGCCCGGCCGCATGGACCAGTCGGCGCGGCCCGCGGGCCTGCGGGAGGCCGGACTGCTCCTGTCGCCGCGGGACGCGGGCCTCATGGTGCACGCCGTGGCCCTGGAGAACTGGCAGCGACTGCACCGCTTCTGCTCGCGCTGCGGCGAGCGCACCGTCATCGCCGCCGCGGGCCACATCCGCCGCTGCCCGGCCTGCGGCGCCGAGCACTACCCGCGCACTGACCCGGCCGTGATAATGGCCGTCACCGACAAGGACGACCGCATCCTGCTCGGCCGCCAGGTGCACTGGCCCGAGGGGCGCTTCTCGACGCTCGCGGGCTTCGTGGAGCCGGGGGAGTCCATCGAGCAGTCGGTCCGCCGCGAGGTCTTCGAGGAGGCCGGCGTCACCGTCGGGGACGTCGAGTACGTGGCGAGCCAGCCCTGGCCGTTCCCGTCCAGCCTGATGCTGGGCTTCGTCGCGCGTGCCACGTCCTCGGAGATCGACGTGGACGGCGAGGAGATCGAGGAGGCCCGCTGGTTCTCCCGGGACGACCTCGCCGCCGCCTTCGAGTCCGGCGAGGTCCTGCCGCCGTACGGCATCTCGATCGCCGCCCGCCTCATCGAGCTCTGGTACGGCAGGCCGCTGCCCCGGCCCGTACCCTGATCAAGGTCGCAGAGAAGGGCGCCGCCATGGCCGACTACCGCATCGAGACCGTCCGCACCGGCTACCGCCAGTGGACCGCGCGCAACGACCGCGGCGCCGAGGTGCGCATGGCGGCCGCCGACGACGAGACGGGCCAGCCGTCGTTCACGCCGGTGGAGCTGCTGCTCGCGGCGCTCGGCGGCTGCGGTGGTCTGGTCGTCGACCGCACCGCGCGTGCGGTGGACCACGACGACCTGCGCATCGTCGTGGAATCCGTCACTACTCCCGAGGACGACGGCCGCATCGGCAAGGTCCGCGTCAGCTACGAACTGGACATCCCCGCCGACGCCAACGGCGGCCGCGCCGCCGACGTCTTCGCCCGCGGAGTCCGCCTGACCCACGAGAAGCACTGCACGGTCAGCCGCACCGTCGAGCACGGCGCGCGCGTGGAGGCGATCCTGCCGGACGGCTCGGTGGGCTTCGTCGCGGGCGGCGAGGACTGACCTCAGGACATCCGGGCGGCCCAGGGCTCAGGGCTCAGGGCTCAGAGCTCAGGCCGTACGCGAAGACCCCCGCTCCACAAAGGGAAGGCGGGGGTCTCCGAGAAGCCGGAGCGCCGGCTCGGGCCCAGGCGGTACGGGCCTCAGGCGCCGACCTTCTGCTTGACCTGGGCCAGCGACGGGTTGGTCAGCGTCGAGCCGTCCTCGAACAGCACGGTCGGAACCGTCTGGTTTCCGCCATTCGCCTTCTCGACGAACGCCGCGGAATCCGCGTCGTGCTCGATGTTGATCTCGTTGTAGGCGATGCCCTCGCGGTCCATCTGGCCCTTGAGCCGACGGCAGTAGCCGCACCAGGTGGTGCTGTACATCGTCACAGTGCCCGGCATGTCTCCAGCGCTCCTCATTGCTCGTCCGATGCGTGGTCGCACCAGACCGAACGTAAGCGAAGCAGCCTCCATTCCCGTATTAGTACGACCAATGCGTCACGCCTGTGGACAACCGGCTCGCCCGCCTCCGCGAACCTGGCAGCATGGCGGGGTGACAGCAGCAACGCACTCCACTCTCTTCTCGCAGGCACCGGGCGCCGGCCAGTACGCCCCGGTGCCGCCGGACGCGGACGCCGTGCTCGAAGGGCTCGACCCCGAGCAGCGCGCGGTCGCGACCGCCCTGCACGGCCCGGTGTGCGTGCTGGCCGGAGCCGGTACGGGCAAGACGCGCGCGATCACCCACCGGATCGCGTACGGAGTGCGGGCCGGCATCCTGCGGCCCGACGGCGTCCTGGCCGTCACGTTCACCAACCGCGCCGCGGGCGAGATGCGCGGCCGCCTCCGCCAGCTCGGAGTGAGCGGCGTCCAGGCGCGTACGTTCCACTCCGCCGCCCTGCGACAGCTCCAGTACTTCTGGCCGAAAGCCGTCGGTGGCGAGCTGCCCCGCCTCCTGGAGCGGAAGGTGCAGCTGGTCGCCGACGCCGCCGCCCGCTGCCGCATCCGCCTCGACCGCAACGAACTGCGGGACGTCACCGGCGAGATCGAGTGGTCCAAGGTCACCCAGACCGTCCCCGGCGACTACGCGGCGGCCGCGGTCAAGTCCGGCCGCGAGGTCCCGCGCGACCCCGCCGAGATCTCCCAGATCTACGCGACATACGAAGAGCTGAAGCGAGACCGCGGCGTCATCGACTTCGAGGACGTGTTGCTCCTCACAGTCGGAGTCCTCCAGGACCGGTACGACATCGCGGAACAGGTCCGCGCCCAGTACCAGCACTTCGTGGTGGACGAGTACCAGGACGTCAGCCCGCTCCAGCAGCGCCTCCTGGAGCTGTGGCTCGGGGAGCGGGACAGCCTGTGCGTGGTCGGCGACGCCAGCCAGACGATCTACTCCTTCACCGGCGCCACCCCCGACCACCTCCTGGACTTCCGGAACCGCCACCCCCAGGCCACGCTGGTCAAGCTGATCCGCGACTACCGTTCGACGCCCCAGGTCGTCCACCTCGCCAACAGCGTCCTCGCCCAGGCCCACGGCCGTGCCGCCGAGCACCGCCTGGAGCTGGTCTCCCAGCGCGAAGCGGGCCCGGACCCGAGCTACACGGAGTACGGAGACGAGCCCTCGGAGGCCGAAGGCACCGCCCGCCGCATCCGCAAGCTCCTCGACTCCGGCGTCCCCGCCAGCGAGATCGCGGTCCTCTTCCGTACGAACGGCCAGTCCGAGCTCTACGAACAGGCGCTGGCCGACGCGGGCATCCCGTACCAACTCCGCGGCGCCGAGCGCTTCTTCGAGCGCACCGAGGTGCGGGAGGCGGGCGCGGCCCTGCGCGGCGCGGCCCGCTTCGGCGCCAACGACGCCCTGCTCGACGACGCGGTGGACGTGCCGTCCCAGGTCCGCGCCGTGCTGTCCACGAAGGGCTGGACGAACCAGCCCCCGGCGGGTTCCGGTGCCGTGCGGGACCGCTGGGAGTCCCTGGCCGCCCTCGTGCGCCTCGCGGAGGACTTCGCCCGCGCCCGGCCGCAGGCGACGCTCGCGGACCTGGTCGCCGAGCTGGACGAGCGGGCGGGCGCCCAGCACGCCCCCACCGTCGAGGGCGTCACCCTGGCCTCGCTGCACGCCGCGAAGGGCCTCGAATGGGACGCCGTCTTCCTCGCCGGCCTCACCGAGGGCATGCTCCCCATCGCCTACGCCAAGACCGACGAGCAGATCGAGGAGGAGCGCCGCCTGCTCTACGTCGGCATCACCCGTGCCCGCGCGCACCTCTCCCTGTCGTGGGCGCTGGCCCGCTCGCCGGGCGGCCGTGCCTCCCGGCGCCCGAGCCGCTTCCTCAACGGCCTGCGCACGGGCTCGGCCGCCGCGGCGGCTCCGCGTACGTCCTCGGTGGCCGGCGGTGTCGAGCGCGCTCCGGCCCGCAACCGCAAGCCCCGCGGCCCGGTCCTGTGCCGCGTCTGCGGCCGCACCCTCAGCACCGCTGGCGAGATGAAGCTGATGCGCTGCGAGGACTGCCCCTCGGACATGGACGAGGGGGTGTACGACCGCCTGCACATCTGGCGCGCCCACGAGGCGGCCGAGCTCGGTCAGCCCGCGTTCTGCGTCTTCACGGACAAGACCTTGATCGCCATCGCCGAGCAGGTTCCCGAGTCCGAGGCCGAACTGTCCCGCATCCCCGGCGTCGGAGCCCGCAAACTGGGCCGCTTCGGAGCCGATGTTCTGGCCATCTGCGCAGGTGAGGAGCGTCCGCTCGGACTTGGAGGAGCAGACGACGGTGACTGATACAAACTCGTCGAAAAAATAGTTTGCGTACGCCGCAGCAATCCCCATAGGTTCTTAACCACGGAAACAGCGGCTTCTCCGAAGCCCTGGTTCCGTGCTGTACTTAAACCTTGTACGCCAGCGGACCGGTTCGCGCCGGTTCCCGAGACGCCGAGAGGAGGCGATTCCAGTGATCAGCATCAACACCAGCTTCAACAGCAACGTCGTCAAAATGACCGATCGCTCGGTCGTCGCCACCTGCCCGCTCGGTCTCTCGCACCAGGGCACCGGTCTGCCCGTCGGCCTCTCCGCCGCGCGTCCGGCCTCCCTGTCCCACGCGTTCCTTTCCCTGAGCGAGCGCAATGAGCGACCGACCAAGGCACCGGAAGCAGCAGTAGCAGCGGCACAGGCGCAGGCCTATGCCTTTGCGGCAGCCGGTGCCGGACTCCGGAAGCAGACGACGACGCAGCAGCACATGTGGGCCTTCCGCGGGCTCGAACCCTGGAGTGATCCAGCCTGATCGACGATCAGGCCGGCGCCTTCAGGGCCGCGGAACCCCACCCGGGATCCGCGGCCCTTCTGTTTTCTCCGAACGGGGAGAGCGGGACGAAGGGGCCGACGGACTTGCAGCACCTGGTACCAAGCCGCCACCCGGCCGACCGGCCGGAACGACCAGACGAGGAAGACACGAACCGTGCAGACCGAAACGCACGCCCCGTCCGTACCGCCTTCAGAGACGCTCCCCCCGCCCGGCCTTCAGGAGAAGACCTTGACTCCGCTCACTGCGCTCGACGACGCCATCGAGAACCTCGGCGTACCCGTCCCCTGCCGTAGCTACGACCCGGAGGTCTTCTTCGCCGAGTCGCCGGCCGACGTCGAGTACGCCAAGTCGCTCTGCCGCACCTGCCCGCTGATGGAGGCCTGCCTCGCCGGCGCCAAGGAGCGGCGTGAGCCGTGGGGCGTCTGGGGTGGCGAGCTCTTCGTCCAGGGCGTGGTCGTTGCCCGCAAGCGGCCGCGTGGTCGCCCGCGCAAGAACCCGGTCGCCGCATGAACGCCTCCGGAACCATCGACCGCCCCCTGACGCACGACCCCATGAAGCAGGCCCCGATGAAGCCCTTCGCCAGTGAGCCCGTCGGCTCCGCGATCCCAGAGACCACTGCAGAATCCGGCGCGATCTCCTCGCGTCAGAACAGGACCCGTGAGATGCAACTCCAACCCGAAGCCCTGGCACGCGCGCATATGCATGAGCGCATGCGCGAGGCGGACGCCGACCGCCAGGCGGTGCGGCTGATCAGCGCCCGTCGGATGCAGCGTCGCGCCGAGCGCGCCTCGCTGCGTGCGCGCCGCGCGCTGGCCATGGCCGTCATGAACTGACGAGCGACGACGACACGTCTCATGGTGAGACGTGACCTGAGACGTCACCTGAGACGTGGCGTGAGGTGAGTCGTGGCGTGAGGTGAGACGTGGCGTGAGGTGACGCAGGCGGGCGCCGGGCAGCCCGGCGCCCGCCTGCGATGCCGACTCCCGCGGCGGCCGTTCCGAACGGAGCGGCCTCCGCGGTGCGTTGTGCTCACGGACCTCCGGACACGGCGGTACCGTCGCGTTATGGACCCTCGAACTCATCACTCAGCTGAACAGCAGCCGGGTGCCGAGAGCGTGGTGTGTTCCCGCTGCGGCGCTCGCGCGGAGGGCGAGCAGGTCACCAACTGGACCTGCTCCGTGGAGGACGGAATGCGCCGCTACTTCTGCGACGACTGCGCCCGGACCCACCTCAGGGCCATCGAGGGCCGCCTGGACTCCTCCTGGTGGTGAGCATGGCCAGTACTACCTGTACCGCCAGTACGGTTGGCGTCGGCACGGCTCAGCCTCAGGCCTGAGCGGCAGTACCGTCCGCGATCGGCTCGCACTCCTCAGGTGCCTCGGTCGTCCCGTCCCCTGTCTCGTCCGCCGTCTCGTTCTCGGCCAGGAACCCCGGCAGCCAGGACTCGAGTTCGTCCCGCAGCCGGACCGTGGCCCCCAGCTGACACAGGACGCCGATCGTGCTGAGCGTCACGCGGTGTATCAGCAGATACGAGGGCGGCAGGTTCAGCTGCTTGCCCAACTGGTGTGCCGGAGATCGCGGATCCGCTATCCGCGCCGCCTGACTGCGGATCCAGTCCCGGGTGAACGTGAACGCGTCGACCTGGGCCGGCTCGATGATCGGCAGCAGGTACTCGAGGACCGCGTCGGGGTCGAGCTCGATGTCCTCCTTGACGAAGCCTCCGCCGCGCAACAGCTCGTAGACCGCCTCGGCCTCGCCCTCCAGGGTCATTCGCAGGCAGTGGCCGATGGTCGGGGGCAGCCCGCCGGGCAGGCGGTCGACCGTGCCGAAGTCGAGGACGCCGAGCTTCCACTCGCCGTCCTCGTCACCCTCGTCGGCGGGCAGCAGCCGGAAGTTCCCCGGGTGCGGGTCGGCGTGCAGGAGTCCGGTGCGGGCCGGGCCGGAGAAGAGGAAACGGGCCAGGAGTTGGCCCGCCCTGTCCCGCTGCTCCTCGGTGCCTTCGGCGATCACCTCGGACAGGGGTATGCCGTCGATCCACTCGGTCACCAGCACCTTCTCGCTCTGGTGCAGCACCTCGGGGACGAACACATCGGGATCATTCGCGAACTCCCGGGCGTGCTCCTGCTGAGCCTGGGACTCCAACTCGTAGTCCAGCTCCTCCGCGACGCGGTCGCGCAGCTCCGTGATCAAGGGCTTGATGTCCATGCCCGGGATGAGCGGGCCAAGAAGCTTGGCGAACCTGCTCAGTTGGGTCAGGTCCGACAGCAGAGCCTCGCCCGCTCCGGGGTACTGCACCTTGACCGCGACCTCCCGGCCGTCGTGCCACACCGCCCGGTGCACCTGGCCGATCGACGCGGCCGCGGCCGGTTTGTCCTCGAACTCCAGGAAATGCTCGCGCCAGTCGTCCCCGAGCCGCTCCTCAAGCACCGAGTGCACTGTGGCCGTCGGCATCGGCGGCGCAGCCTCCTGCAACTTCGTGAGCGCCGCCCGATACGGGCCGGCGACCTCCTCGGGCAGTGCCGACTCGAAGACGGACAGCGCCTGCCCGAACTTCATGGCGCCGCCCTTCAGCTCGCCGAGCACCTTGAACAGCTGCTCGGCGGTGCGCTGTTGCAGCTCGCGCCCCACGATCTCGGCGGACTTCCCGCCGATCCGCTTGCCGAGGCCCCAGGTGGCCCGACCCGCGATGCCGAGGGGCAGCGCGGCCAGCTTGGCGGTACGGGTAACCGCCTTCCGGGGAAGATCAGACATGCGCCCCTCCAAAACCCAGACTGCCACGCCGCATTCGACGCTCACCCGGCCATTGTCTCGTGCGGTTCGCCTTCTTTGGAGGTGTCCTCCCTCTCATCCATCACACGCTCCCACTCGCCCAGCGGGTTCCTCCGTCGGGCAGCGCCGCAGGGGCATTCGCGATGCGGGCCCACCGGCTCCGGTCGCCAGTCCAGCTCCGGGAGCGGGAGCTCCCAGCGCGTGCCCGTACTGGCCGGCAGGCCGCCGTCGAGGAACGCCAGCGCGTGGGTGGCCGCGAGCCCCGCGACCGTCGTCGCAAGGCCCAGGTCGCAGGCCTGCACCGGACGGGACCGCCCCGACCGCCACTGTGCCAGCATCCGCGGCCACGCCAGGTCCCGCTCCGCGCGGCCGAGGTCGAGGCAGCCCGCGCAGGCCGACGCCCCCGGCAGCACCAGCGGGCCCACCACGCCAGTGCCCTCGATGACTCCCGCGTAGAGATGCGGCGTGCCCGACTCCATGACAGGGGTGGAGAGCCGAGGGTCGGGGGCGTACGCGGCGAGGCCGTCCCGCGGGGCGATGACGACCAGCGAGAGCCCGGGATCCGCGTACGGTTCTCCACCGCCCGCCGTATCGGTGGCCGCACCGGCCCCCTTGGCCGTCGACGGCAGCTCCGCGAATGGCGAGCGGGCCGTGCGGAAAGGCCGTGCCCGGCGCGGTGCGCGCTGGGGTGCGCATCGACGTACGAGACGTCGCGCGGACTCGTCCCTGCGCTCCCCGACCGCCTCGGCGGGAAAGCCTCCGGGTGCCACGTCGGAGGCCTCGACGCGGCCACCGTCCAGGACGTCGACCCGGCCGACGCCCGCGCCCGCCAGCAAGGCGGCGATCGTCGCGCCCACCCGGCCGGCTCCGCGCACCTGTACGCGCATCCCGCGCCTCGCCGTCAACCTCCTTATGCCGCCTGTCGGTTCGCGGTCGGTGAGGCTGAGCGAGGCGAGGTCGGGGCGCAGCCGGTCGAGGACTTCCGTGCGTTGGCGCAGCGCGTGCGCCGGCTCGCCGCCGCCTGTCGCATCGTCCAGGAGGCCCGCTTCGGTGAGGCGGGAGAGGAGTTGGTCGACGTGGCTGTGCGGCAGGCCCAGGCGCTCTCCCTCCTCGCGGAGCATCGCCGGCCCGCGGGTGCCGTCGATCAGGTCGAGGAGGCCGGCCGTCGCGGGATCCATCGGGCCGAGGACCACGGCGTGGGCGCGGGCCACGCCGAACTGCACCGTCGTCAAGTCCCGCCAGCCGCGCCGTAGTGCGGGCTTCACCCTCGGATGCATGACCGTCCCCCGTTCTGGTCCGCGTGGCCCAACCGATAAACCTGAAATGCCGTGAATGTCTGGAGTGTTCGGTCGCGTCGGCTGCTCTCCCGTGGCAGCCGACGCGACCGTGCGGCCCGATGGGTGCAGCCGAGCGCGACCGATGCGAGTCGGCCGCGCTCGTCCCCCGAGCCGCTGCCAGCATGCCCGTCCCGTCGACACGGTGCCGCGAGTTGTCCACAGGCGAGGGGGATTAGTCGTACAAATCTTGGCCGGGGCGTGCGGATCGGCCGGGAACCCTGCCGGAGTCGGGACTTCCCCTGGCGCCAGCGGGTAACGTCGGGGCGTGCCCGCCGACGTACCGCAGCGCGCCGAGAGCTCTGAGCGCAGCCCGCAAAGCCAGCCGCCACGCGGCTCGGCGGTGAGCGCGGTCGAGGTGAGACGCAGCGCGAGAAGGCGGCGAACGGTCTCGGCGTACCGCGAGGGCGACCGCACGATCGTGCTCATCCCCGCGCGGATGTCCGAGGCGGAGGAGCAGCGCTGGGTCGGCGTGATGCTCGACAAGCTCGCCGCGCAAGAGAGTAAGAGGCTCCTCGGCGACGCGGAGCTGGCCGAGCGCGCAGGGATGCTCTCCGAGCAGTTCTTCCAGGGGAGGGCCCGCCCGAGCTCGGTCCGCTGGGTCACCAACCAGAACACGCGCTGGGGTTCGTGCACTCCTGCCGAGGGCAGCATCCGCCTCTCGCACCGGCTGCAGGGGATGCCCGAATACGTCATCGACTACGTCCTGTTGCACGAGCTGGCGCATCTGCTGGTCCCCGGTCACGGGCCGCGCTTCTGGCGACTCCTCGAGGCGTATCCGCGTACCGAACGGGCCCGTGGCTACCTGGAAGGGGTCGTCGCGGCCGAACGGCTTCCGCATCTGCCGGCGGCGCGCGGCGAACAGCCGGGCACGCGCGAGGTGTGACGCCTACGCATGGCTGCGCGTCCGTTCGGTCTCTGGTTCTCACGGATGTCGAGCGGATGTCGCGAGCGGATGCAGAGCCGATGCCGAGCGTCGGGAAAACGCCCTGCACGCGCGCGTTGTGTAACACCTGTGAGCGCAGGGTGACGCCGCAGGCAGCGATTGTGTACCGGGTCGGTCCCGGCTTGGCTCGTTGTCAGCGTTAGCGGTTAGCCTGGCGCGACGCATTCACATTCGGGATGGGGGACGGTCGTTACGCATGGCCAGGGAATTCCAACGCGGCCACAAGGCCAAGATCAGTGACCTGACCTCGGGCACCGATCTGTACGTAGGCGTGCAGATCAACGCCCCGGGGCTGACGTTCGACATCAGCTGCTTCGGCCTCGACGCCAACGAACAGCTCTCGGACGACCGTTATTTCGTGTTCTTCAACCAGCCGAAGTCGCCGGAGGAGTCCATTCAGCTCCTCGGCGCCCAGGCCGGGGACACGGAGTCCTTCCGCGTCACCCTCGACCGGATTCCGCCGCAGATCCAGAAGCTGTCCTTCACAGCGACGATCGACGGCGCCGGCCAGATGTCGCAGGTCGCGCCCGGATACGTCCGGATCGTCGCGGGCGGCGAAGAGGTCGCGCGGTACGCCTTCGACGGCTCGGAGTTCAGCACCGAACGCGCCGTGATGCTGGGCGACTTCTACCTCAAGGACGTGTGGCGGTTCGCCGCCGTGGGCCAGGGGTTCGACGGCGGGCTCGACGCCCTGCTGAAGAACTTCGGCGGCGAGGTCGCCGAGGAGGAGCCGGCCGCCGCGCCCCAGCCGCAGGGCGGCGCCGCACCCGGTTTCGCCGCGCCGCCCGGCGGAGCGGCACCCGCCCCGTCGTTCGGCGCCCCGGCAGGGCCCGCGCCCGCCCCGGCCCCGTCCTTCGGCGCGCCCCAGGGCGCACCCGCCCCGGCCCCGGCTCCCGAGCCCGCCCCGCAGGCGCCCCAAGCACCGCAGCCTGCCCAGGGGTTCGCACCGCCGCCCGGTGGAGCCAATCCGCCCCCCGCGCCCGCTCAGCCGGATGTGCACGCGCAGCCGACCATCGCCGCGCCCATCGCACCCGCGCCGGGTCAGGCCCCGCCCATGCCGCCCGGGTACGGACAGCCGGGCCAGGCCGCTCCCGCGCCGCAGGCGCCCCAGCAGCCGCAGTTCGGCCAGGTCCCGGGCCAGATGCCGCCCGGCCAGGCCCCGCCGCCGCCCGGCTACGGCCAGCAGCCCCCCGCCGGATTCCCCGGCCAGCAGCCGCCCGGCGCCCCGTCCCCGTACGGCCAGCCCCAAGGCGTCCCCCAGGGCGTCCCTCAGGGCGGCGGTCCCGGCGGTGTCGCCGTCGCGCTGCAGAAGTACCGCGAAGTGCCCACCGGCCAGCGCTGGACGCAGCAGAACGAGCAGTTGGTCCGCGTCGACCTCGGTGCCGCCGGTGACCAGCCCGTACTCGCCCGCCAGGGCAGCATGGTGCTCTACCAGGGCAAGGTCGAATTCAGCTACAAGGGCGCCGGATTCGCCGGCCGCATCGTGGGCAACGCCACCGGCCAGGAGATGCAGCTGATGCGCTGCACCGGCCGCGGCCAGGTCTTCCTCGCGGAGAACGAGGCCCATCTGCACCCGATCGAGCTCCAGGGCGACGCGATCTGCGTCTCCGCGGAGAACGTGATGGCGTTCGACGAGTCGCTCCAGCACGAGGTCCGCAGGATCGAGGGCCACGGCATCCCCGGCGGCGCGCTGTTCACGATGCAGTTCCAGGGCACTGGCACGGTGATCGTGAAGACCAAGGGCACCCCTGTGGTGCTGCCGGTCACGCCGACCACGTTCGTGGACGCCAACTCCGTCGTGGCCTGGTCCGCCACCGCACAGGTGATCATCTCCAGCCAGGTGCGGCTGCGCCGCCAGGCCTTCCCGGGCCACAGCGGCGAGACCGTGAACCTCCAGTTCCGCGGTGCGCCCGGCAGCAACTTCGTCGTCGTCCAGCCCTACGAGATCTAAGGGGAGCGAAGTCAATGAACCAGCAGCTCGCGGGCTTCGCCCCGACCCCCGTCGCGGCCCGGATGGAGAATCACGGCCGCAGCATGGTGAAGATCGCCATGCAGTCCGGACAGGACCTCTTCGCGCGTACCGGCTCGATGGTCGCGTACGAGGGCTTCGTCCAGTACGAGCCGAACCCGCCGGCCGTGCGGCAGATCGCCGGGCAGTGGATCACCGGTGAGGGCACGCCGCTGATGAAGGCCAGCGGCGACGGCATGCTCTACCTCGCCGACTACGGCGCGGACGTCGTCGTCATCAACCTCAACGGCGAAGCGCTCTCGGTGAACGGCACCAACCTGCTGGCCTTCGACGCGAGCCTCCAGTGGGGCGTCGAACGCGTCAAGGGCCTCGCCAAGTTCGCCGGACAGGGCCTGTGGAACGTCAAGCTCGGCGGCCAGGGCTGGGTCGCGCTGACCTCGCGCGGCGCCCCGATCGTCGTCGACTGCGGAAGCGGCGAGGACGAGACGTACGTCGACCCGGACGCCCTGGTGGCCTGGTCCCCGAACCTCAAGGTGAAGGGCAAGCGCAGCTTCAAGGCCTCCTCGATGATCGGCCGGGGCAGCGGCGAGGCGTACCAGATGGCCTTCTCGGGTCAGGGAATCGTCGTCGTACAGCCCAGTGAGGACAGCAGCGACCGTCTCCGGATCCGGGGCTAGGGGGAGCGAACACACCATGCAGAGCCCGCTTTTCGCTCACACCGAGCAGCAGACCCAGGAGCGCTACGCGATCCAGAACCCGCAGATGCTGCGGGTCTCCCTGGAGGGGCACGACGACATCCTCGCCCGCAAGGGCGCCATGGTGGCCTACCAGGGCCTCATGGAGTTCGACGGCGAGTACCAGTCACAGGGGCAGCGGCGCGCCCGCGCCAACACCGGTGAGGGCCTGGACCTGATGCGCTGCTCCGGGCAGGGCACGGTCTACCTCGCCAACCTCGCGCAGTACATCCACATCGTCGACATCGACCAGCAGGGCCTGACCGTGGACAGCAGCTATGTCCTCGCGCTCGACTCCCAGCTGCACACCGAAGTCATCGCTGTGGACAGCCAGTTCGGCATCTCCGGCTCCGGCAAGTACCAGCTCAACATCACGGGCAGCGGCAAGGTCGCCCTGATGACGTCGGGCCAGCCGCTGATGCTGCAGGTCACGCCGGAGAAGTACGTCAACGCCGACGCGGACGCGATCGTCGCCTGGTCCAACTCCCTGCGGGTGCAGATGCAGGCGCAGACGCACTCCTCGGGCGTGCGCCGCCGCCGCGGCAACACCGGCGAGGGCTGGGAGCTCAGCTTCATGGGCAACGGCTTCGCGCTCGTCCAGCCCAGCGAACTGCTCCCGCCGCAGAACGCCGTCATCGGCGGCGGTGTGGCCGCGCAGTACGGCATGGGCCAGCAGGGCGCCCGCGGACAGAACCGCGGCAACGCCTGGGAGTAACCCTCCTGTAGCGCATGGGTAAGGGGCGGTCGCCAGGCGACCGCCCCTTACCCATGCTCAGCGCGTCACAGCGCCGCGCGCGTCGCCTCCAACAGGCGTACGACCGACGCGTCGGCCACGCCCGCCACCTCGTCGTACGCGAACCAGCGCACGTCGAGCGACTCGTCGCTGATCGCCTCCACCGCGTCGACCGGGGCCAGCGCGGCGTACTGCACGTCGAGATGCCAGTTGCAGGGCGCCGGGATCGGGTGCCGGTCCAGGGTGACGGGGCCGCCCGGGAGGAGCGTCAGGCCCTCGATGCCGGACTCTTCCGTCGCCTCGCGCAGGGCCGCGGCCGCGAGCGTGTCATCGCCCGGCTCGCAGTGCCCGCCCATCTGCAGCCACATCCGCAGTTTCTTGTGCAGGGTCAGCAGCACCCGGCCGCGCGACGGGTCAACGACGAGCGCGCTCGCCGTGATGTGCCCCGCCTCGCAGGCCTTCCACATACCGTCCGGGCGCGCCGCCAGGTGATCGAGGTAGGCGGTGCGCAACTCGCCCTGCTCGCCGTCCCGTTCGTACGCCTTGAGTACGAGGATCGCGTCGTCGTGGAGGCTCACTTGCTGCTGTCGTCCTCGTCGTTCTCGTCGGCCTGGTCGTCGCTCGCGGTGTCCTTCTTGAGGTCGGGCTTGGTGCGGGAGGAGCCGCCCGCGGCCTCGCCGAGCATCTTGTCCAGCTCGGAGAAGTCCAGCTGCTCGCGGTGCACGAAGCCGTCCGGGTCGTCCAGGTCCTCGGCCGTCGGCAGCATGTCCGGGTGCTCCCACAGGCCGTCGCGGCCGTCCACCCCGCGCGCGTCGGTGAGCGACGCCCACAGGCGCGAGGCGTCCCGCAGCCGGCGCGGACGCAGCTCGAGGCCGATCAGCGTGGCGAAGGTCTGCTCCGCGGGCCCGCCCGAGGCACGGCGACGGCGCAGCGTCTCGCGCAGCGCGGCGGCCGACGACAGCCGGTCCTTGGCGGCCTCGTGGACCACGGCGTCGACCCAGCCCTCGACGAGCGCGAGCGCCGTCTCCAGACGGGCGAGGGCGGCCTTCTGCTCCGGGGTGTCCTCGGGCTGGAACATGCCCTGCTGGAGCGCCTGCTGGATCTCCTCGGGGTTCTGCGGGTCGAACTGGCCGACCACGTCCTCCAGCTTCGAGGTGTCGACCTTGATGCCGCGCGCATACCCCTCGACGGCGCCGAACAGATGCGACCGCAGCCACGGCACGTGCGCGAAGAGGCGCTGGTGGGCGGCCTCGCGCAGGGCGAGGTAGAGCCGCACCTCGTTCAGGTCGACGCTCAGGTCCTTGCCGAACGCCTCGATGTTCACCGGAAGCAGCGCGGCCTTGCCGGCCGGGCCGAGCGGAAGGCCGACGTCGCTGGAGCCGACGACCTCGCCCGCGAGCGCGCCGACGGCCTGTCCGATCTGCTGCCCGAACATGGCGCCGCCCATGGAGCGCATCATGCCGATCAGCGGGCCCGCCATGGCCTGCATCTCCTCGGGCAGGACGTCACCCATGGCCGAGCCGACCCGCTCGGCGACCGGGTCGACCAGCTCCTGCCACACCGGAAGGGTCGCCTCGACCCACTCCGCGCGGGACCACGCGACGGCGGATCCGGCGCCGGACGGCAGGGACGTCACGCCGTCCAGCCACAGGTCGGCCAGGCGCACGGCCTCCTCGACGGCGCTGCGGTCGGCGGGGCCGACGCTCGCGTCCTTCGTGCCGTCCGCGGTGCCCTGGGACACCACCTGGCGGGCGATCTGCTTGGCCATGTCCCAGTTCACCGGGCCGCCCTCGTACGACAGCATCTGGCCGAGCTGCTGGAAGGCCGCGCCCAGGTCGTTCGGGTTCATGTTCCCGAACATGGCGGCGAAGGGGTTGTCGCCACCGCCGGGGGCGCCGGCGCCGGGGAAGCCGCCGAAGCCGAACGGGTTCGCCGGGCCGTCCTGGCCACCACCGCCCTGCTGGTCCTTCTTCTTGCCCTCGTCGCCGTTCTCCGGCTCCTCCGGCGGAAGGCCGAATCCGAATGGGGTGTCACTCACGGGAATCCTCGGCTCGTTGGGCCGCCGACTTCGTGCCGACGGCGTCTGCCCGACTTTGTCATCCAGCGTAGACACCGACACCGCTTCCGGGCTCGGTGCTCCGCCGGCTTCCGGGCTGCGGCAGGATGGATGCCACCTGGTACGCACGCGGCGACCGCGCACGTACTGAAGACAACCGCTGGAGACGCCTGGTGAGTTCCCCAGATCCGCAGGTTCGCGCAGCGCGAAACCGCTCAACCCCACCCGCCGCCCGCGGCCCCGTCGTCGCCGTGACCGGCGCCGCCTCGGGCATGGGAGCGCTGCTCGCCGAGCGCCTCGCGGCCTCGGCCGAGATCAAGCAGGTCGTGGCCATAGACGAGCGGCGCGGCGACTGCGCGGAGGCGCAGTGGCACATCCTCGACGTCCGGGACCCGTCCATCGCGGAGAAGCTGCGCGGCGCGGACGTCGTCGTGCACCTGGCGCTCGACCTCGACCTGGAGTCGGACGCCGCGGCGCGTACCGCGTACAACGTCCGCGGTACGCAGACGGTGCTCACCGCGGCTGCCGCGGCCGGCGTGCACCGGGTCGTGCTGTGCACGTCGGCGATGGTCTACGGCGCCCTGGAGGACAACGAGCTGCCGCTGTCGGAGGACGCCGAGCTGCGGGCCACCGCCGAGGCGACGGGGGTGGGCGACCTCCTGGAGATCGAGCGCCTCGCGCGCCGTGCGCCGCGCGCCCACCCCGGCCTCAATGTGACGGTTCTGCGCCCGGCCGTCCTGGTCGGCGGTACGGACACGGCCCTGACGCGCTACTTCGAATCGCCCCGTCTTCTTGTAGTGGCGGGTTCGCGTCCTGTCTGGCAGTTCTGTCACGTCGAGGACCTGTGCAGTGCGCTGGAGTACGCCGTACTGGAAAAGGTCGAGGGCGAGGTGGCCGTCGGCTGTGACGGGTGGCTGGAACAGGAGGAGGTCGAGGAGCTGAGCGGGATCCGCCGCATGGAACTGCCCTCCACGGTCGCCCTCGGTGCGGCCGCGCGACTGCACCGCATCGGCCTCACGCCGTCCCCGGCGGGCGACCTCGCGTACACGATGTACCCGTGGGTGGTCAGCGGCACCGGTCTGCACGAGGCGGGCTGGCGTCCGCAGTGGACGAACGAGGAGGTGCTCGCCGAGCTCCTGGAGGAGGTCTCCGGGCGGCACACCGTGGCGGGCCGCCGCCTCGGCCGCAAGGACGCGACGGCCGCGGGTGCGGCGGGCGCGACGGTGGCCCTGCTCGGCGCGGCGGCGGTGGTCCGCAGGGCGCGGAGGAGGCGCGGGATCTAGCGGAGGGGCCCGGGACCCAGCGGCGCGGCTCCGGCGGGGCGGGCACTTCTTCTGTAGTGCCTGATGGTGCGGTCGAACCCGTGCTCGACTGTGCAGTTTGCGGGCCCCCGTCGGGCCTCCTCCCTGTATCTCTCTCCTAGAGCAGCCCCGTACGACCGGTCGAAACCGCTATTCCGCCTGTCAGTGGCGTACGGCACCATGGACGGTATGGCAGCACGGAACGATCAGACGCCCGATCTCGACGCCTCGGCGGAGCAGCACGCGGACCCGATCCGTCTGCTCGCGATCCGGGACACCCCGCTCTCGCTCGACGAGGTCTTCCAGGCCGTGGGCGACCCCACCGCGGGCGGCACGGCCCTGTTCGTGGGCACGGTGCGCAATCACGACGGCGGGGCCGACGTGGACGCGCTCGGGTACTCCTGCCACCCCACGGCCGAGGCCGAGATGCGCCGCGTGGCCGACAAGGTCGTCGCCGACTTCCCGGTGCGCGCGCTGGCCGCGGTGCACCGCGTGGGGGACCTGGCGGTGGGTGACCTCGCCGTGGTCGTCGCCGTGTCCTGCCCGCACCGCGCGGAGGCGTTCGCGGCCTGCCGCAAGCTGATCGACGACCTCAAGCACGAGGTGCCGATCTGGAAGCACCAGCGCTTCTCGGACGGCACGGAGGAGTGGGTCGGCGCCTGCTGATCCGCCCCCGCGCGCCCCGAAAGCGGGTGACCGCGCGCGGGCCCCGTACGACCCCCGGTGGATCCGCCCGCGTCGCCCGAACGGCCCCCTTTACGCTCGCCCGGATCGGTGAGTTGTCCGTGGTCCACGGCGCGGAACCTTGCACACGCGGGGTCGGGGAGTGTGCTCCGGTTGCGTAACCGCACCCCTGAGGCGAGCGTTGACCGTGCAGATGGTTAATCTGCTGATCAGTCGGTTGAGGTCGCTCATGAGGTCGGGAGGTCGGCATGGCGGCGCTTGCGTGGTTGCTGATTCCGCTTATGGCTGCGATCTGTGCGGGTATGTGGGGCAGTTGGGCTTCCCGCAACCGCAGAACCGGTGACGTCTCCGAGCTTGCCGGGTACGCGAAGTTCCGCGAGGCCATGGAGAAGGCGGAGGACAGCGAAGCTGTCGAGCCTGCCGACGAGGACCGGACCGCTCTGTCGAACGTGGCCGTCTCGGAGCCGGCCCGGATGCAGCGGACAGGTTCCGGTTCGGACCCCGCCCGAGCCTCCTGAGCTGCGCCGTAACCCCGGGCCGGGGCTCGTACGGACCGGCCCCGGCGGTGCACTGACAGACCTGTCCCGTACTGTCGTTCCATGCCACGCCGCACCGCGACGATGCTCGCCTCCACCCTGATGCTGATCGCGCTTCTGTGTGCGGGAGTCCTCATCAAGGTCCCGTACTCGGAGATGACTCCGGGGCCGACGGTGAACACGCTCGGGGAGCACGGCGGCGAACCGGTTCTGCAGGTCAGCGGCCACAAGACGTACCCGACGACCGGTCACCTGAACATGACGACGGTCCGCGTCACCAGCGCGGACTACAACATGAACCTGTTCCAGGCGGTCTACGGATGGCTGGCCCACGACAACATCGTCGTGCCGCACGACACGCTCTACCCGGACGGCAAGACCGAGGAGCAGTCCAGCCAGGAGAACGCCGAGGAGTTCAGCCAGTCCCAGGAGAGCGCCAAGGTCGCCGCCCTGAAGCAGCTGGGCATCCCGGTGCAGACCCGGGTCGTCGTCTCCACCGTCGCGAAGGCCAAGCCGGCCCAGGGCAAGCTGCACGCGGGCGATGTGATCAAGGCGGTCGACGGCACCGCGGTGAAGCAGCCGTCCGACGTCGCGAAGATCGTCACGAAGCACCAGGCGGGCGAGAAGGTCGTCTTCAGCGTCGTCCCCGCCAAGGAGGCGGCCGCCGCCGAGAAGGCCGGCAAGGAGCCGACGGGCACCGAGCAGGTCGCCGTCACCACCGAGGAGGCCGACCCGAAGAAGGGCGACAAGCACGCCATCGTCGGCATCCAGGCGGGCACCGACCACACGTTCCCGTTCAACATCGACATCAAGCTGGCCGACGTCGGCGGCCCCAGCGCGGGCCTGATGTTCGCGCTCGGCCTGGTGGACAAGCTGACCGCGGACGACCTCACGGGCGGCAAGTTCGTCGCCGGTACGGGCACGATCACCGAGGACGGGAAGGTCGGGCCCATCGGTGGTATCGAGATGAAGACGGTCGGCGCGCGCGACCGGGGCGCCGAGTACTTCCTGACGCCCGCCGAGAACTGCGGCTCCGCCGCGAAGGACATCCCCGACGGCCTCACGCTCGTGAAGGTCAAGACGATCGACGACGCGGTGAAGTCGCTGAAGGACATCCGCGCGGGCAGGACCGGCAGCCTGCCGAGCTGCACGGCCGCGAAGTAGCCGAAACGAAGCAGCCGAAGCGAAGCAGCCGAGCGAAGTGGGGGCGCCCCCGACGAAGAGGGCGCCCCCACTGACGTACAACCGGCAGCTACAGCTACAGCTACAACTGAGCTACACCTAGTCCGCGAACGTCGCCGCCAGCGCGTCCGCTAGACCCGGCACGAGGTCCGAGCCCGTGAGGACCTCGGTCGGCGAGTCCTTCTCGCGCAGCCGCAGCGCCGATTCGCGCGCGCCGTCCCGCAGCACGGCCACCGACATCCGGACCTCCTGACGGTCCGGGTGCTCGGCCACCCACTTGGTCAACTCGGCCTCGCTCAGGCCCTTCGGGACCGCGGTCTCCGCCGACGGCGGCAGCATCAGCCGCTCCACGGACAGCGCGCAGCCGACCACCGCGTCGGGCCAGGCGATGGTGCCGAGGAACTCGTCGAGCGGGCTGCCCGCGGGCAGTTCCTCCTGCTCGATGGGGGTGAGGGTGCCGGCGGGCTGCTCGTCGCCGAGGCCGAGGCGGTCGGCGAGGCCGGGTTCCTGACTGCGCAGCTGAGCGGTGTCGACAAGGGCGAAGAGACGGGCGGGCTGGTCCCAGCCGATACCGGCGACGTAGTCGTCGATCTCGAGCACGGCGCGGGTCAGCGGGCTTGCAGCCATCGGGGGGCCGGAGGGGGTCTGGTTGGGCATGAGCAATATCCTGCCTGGTTCATGCCCGAGATCGGGAACTGAGTAAAGCCTCAGTAAGTTGCATCAGTGGGCTCTACGATCGCTGAGCCCGTATCGACAGCAGTTCAACAGCAGTTCAACAGCAGCGACCAACAGCGAACTTCGAGGTGCGCACCTTGGCTTTCCAGATGCCGGACCGCGGCGGAGGCCCATCGGGGCCACGGATGAGAGTGGGCCGACCCTCCCGGCGGGTCCGCACCCTGCTTCTGACGCTGGGCGTCCTGGCCGTACTGGCCATGCTCTTCGTCATGTTCGCGGGGTTCTGGACGGACTGGCTCTGGTATCGGTCGGTCAAGTACTCCTCCGTCTTCACCACCACCCTGTGGAGCAAGATCGGACTCTTCGCGGTCTTCGGTCTGCTCATGGCGGTGGCGGTCGGCGTGAACATCTGGCTGGCGCACCGTCTGCGCCCGCCGCTCAGCGCCATGTCGATGGAGCAGCAGAACCTCGACCGGTACCGCATGGGGATCGCTCCGTACAAGAAGTGGATCCTCCTCGGCATCACGGCCCTGGTCGGCCTCATCGCCGGAGCCTCGGCCGCGGGCCAGTGGCGCACGTGGCTGATGTGGGTGAACGGCGTCCCGTTCGGTCAGAAGGACCCGCAGTTCGGCATGGACGTGGCGTTCTACGCCTTCGATCTGCCGTGGTACCGCTTCCTGTTGGGCTTCGGCTTCGCGGCCGCGGTGCTCGGCCTGATCGCCGCCGCCCTCACGCACTACTTGTACGGCGGCCTCCGCGTCACCAGCCCTGGCGCGCGTGCCACGGCCGCGGCGACCGGTCATCTGTCGGTGCTGCTCGGCATCTTCGTCGCGCTCAAGGCCGTGGCGTACTGGCTCGACCGGTACGGCCTCGCGGTCAAGTCCAGCGAGTTCAAGGCGGCGGGCAACTGGACGGGCCTCAGGTACGTCGACGCGAACGCGTACCTTCCGGCCAAGACCATCCTCTTCTGCATCGCCGCGATCTGCGCCGTGCTGTTCTTCGCGACGCTCTGGCGGCGCACCTGGCAGCTGCCCGTCATCGGCTTCGGCCTGATGGTGCTCTCGGCGATCCTGATCGGCGGCCTCTACCCGGCCATCGTCCAGAAGTTCCAGGTCGAGCCGAACGAGCAGAAGAAGGAGTCGCCGTACATCAAGGAGAACATCGAGGCGACCCGCAAGGCGTACGGCATCCAGGACGCCAAGGTCACCGACTACTCCGGCAAGGGCAAGACCGGTGAGCAGGTACCCAAGGAGCAGCTGCGCAAGGACGCGGACGCGCAGGCGAGTTACCGCGTGATCGACCCGAACGTCGTCGGTCCGACCTTCGACCAGCTGCAGCGCCAGCGGAAGTACTACCAGTTCCCGACCACGCTCGACGTCGACCGCTACAAGGACGCGAACGGCAAGGAGCAGGACACCGTCATCGGTCTGCGTGAGCTCGACCTCGACGGCATCCCGAAGCGGAACTGGATCAACGACCACTTCACCTACACCCACGGCTACGGCGCGATCACGGCCAAGGGGACCGGCACCGACCCGAAGGCCGACCCGGCCGGCTCCCCGGACTTCACCGAGGCCGGACTGCCGACCAAGGGCCAGCTCGGCGAGTACCAGCAGCGGATCTACTACGGCGAGAAGACCCAGCAGTACTCGATCGTGGGCGGCCCGCAGAAGGAGCTGGACTACGAGGCCGACGGCGAGAGGACCACCAGCTACGAGGGCAACAGCGGGGTCAACCTCTCCAACCCGGTGAACAGGGCGGCGTACGCGGTCGCGTTCAGCGAGCCGCAGATCCTGTACTCGGGTGCGATCGGCGAGGGTTCGCGGATCCTCTACAACCGCACGCCCAAGGAGCGCGTCGAGGCGGTGGCCCCCTGGCTCACCATCGACGGCGACGCCTACCCGGCGGTGGTCGACGGCAAGATCCAGTGGATCGTCGACGCGTACACGACGAGCAACGGCTATCCGTACGCCTCGCGCACCACGCTCGGCGACACCACGGCCGACTCCCTGACCGCCGCCAACAACCAGCGCGCGGTGGTGGCCCAGGAGAACCAGGTCAACTACATCCGCAACTCGGTCAAGGCGACGGTCGACGCGTACGACGGCTCGGTCAAGCTCTACCAGTGGGACGACAAGGACCCGGTCCTGAAGACGTGGATGAACGCCTTCCCGGACACGGTCAAGAAGAAGAGCGAGATCTCCCCGGAGCTGCGCGAGCACATGCGCTACCCGCAGGACCTGTTCAAGGTCCAGCGCGAGCTCATGACGCGTTACCACGTGGAGAGTCCCTCGCAGTTCTACAGCGGCTCGGACGTGTGGCAGGTCCCCAACGACCCGACCAACAACGAGAAGAACGCGGTTCCGCCGTACTACCTGAGCATGAAGATGCCTGGGGACAAGGAACAGAAGTTCTCGCTGACGACGACGTTCACGCCCAACGGACGCCCCAACCTGGGCGCGTTCATGGCGGTGGACGCCGACGCCACCAGCGACAGCTACGGCTCGATAAGCGTGCTGAACGTGAAGTCGGACGTCCCCGGGCCGGCGCAGGTGCAGAGTGAGCTCAACGGTGACCCAGAGGTCGCCGAGTTCGTCCGGAACCTGAGAGGCACCGACTCGGACATCGTCTACGGCAACCTGCTCACGGTGCCGATGAACGACGGCTTCCTCTATATCGAGCCGGTGTACGTGAAGGGTGGCAGCGCGAACTATCCGTTGCTGAAGAAGGTCGGCGTTCAGTACAACCGCAACACCGTCTTCAAGAACACCCTCGGCGAGGCCTTCGACGCGATCTTCGGCGCGGAGGGCGACAGCCCGGATCAGCCACCCACTGACCCGGACCAGCCGCCGTCCACCGACCCGACGGTCCAGCAGGCGCTGGAGGACGCGCAGAACGCCCTCGAGCGCGGCGAGGAAGCCCTCAAGAAGCAGGACTGGCAGGCGTACGGCGAGGCGCAGAAGGATCTTGAAGAGGCCCTGAAGCGCGCGACGGACGCCGAGGCCAAGGCCCGCGAGGAAGAGGCCGGCAACAAGAGCGGAGACAAGGCCGGCGACAAGGCCGGTGTCAACAGCGGAGACAAGGCCGGCGACAAGAACGGCGGCTAGAGGCTGGAGCCGGCGTCGCCGGGAGCGGGCCTTCGCTCCCGGCGACCGGCTCCGACCACCTGGTCAGTCCCGGCGACCGCCCACCACCTGGTCAGGAACCCCTCCCGCACCGTGGTACGGTTGCAACACAACGACGCGGGGTGGAGCAGCTCGGTAGCTCGCTGGGCTCATAACCCAGAGGTCGCAGGTTCAAATCCTGTCCCCGCTACTGAATGACGAAGGCCCGGATCCTGAATCAGGATCCGGGCCTTCGTCGTGCGTGCCCACACCCCTTTTGGCGTAGGGGTGCACCTCGCTGACCGGGGGTGTTGAAGTCATCTGTGCGGCGGGCGGGGCGAGTTGAGAGATCTGTGTTTGACTTATCTCTCTGTGGGCATGTCGACAAAACGTTGTAGTGACCTCACTGGCATGGGTATACCAGGTGTACCCGGGTTGCGGGTGGTGCGACGATGGGCGTTATGGGGGACAAGGCAACTCTGTTGGAAACAGGGCGACTTATGCAGTCGGCCGATGACCGGGACGACCCCGGTGCGGTCGCGGAGGAGGCACGTCATCGGCTCGCCGCCGAGGCCGGTGACGTCGCCTCGATGAGCGTGCTCGGTGCCCTGTTGCTTCGCCGGGGTGACTTCGACGGCGCCGAGCCCTTTCTGCGCGGCGCGACCGCCGAGGGCGACCGCGCCGCGGCCAACAACCTCGGAGTCCTGCTGCACCAGCGCGGGTACGCCGACGAGGCCGCCGGCTGGTGGCGGATCGCCGCCGTCGCCGGATCCGCCCCCGCCGCCCACGCCCTCGGCCGGCATCACCGCGAGCGCGGCGACGAGCCGGCCGCCGAGTACTGGCTGCGCCAGTCCGCCGAGCAGGGCCATGTCCTCGGGGCGTACGCACTCGCCGACCTCCTGGAGCACCGCAGCGACGTCGGCGCCGAGCGCTGGATGCGGGCCGCCGCCGAGCGCGGCCACCGCGAAGCGGCGTACCGCCTCGCCCGTGCCCTGGAGCGCCGCGCCGCCGAGGAGCTCCCGCCCGGCAGCGGCCCCTCCACGGGCACCCGGCACCGCGTCCTCACCGGCGGCCCGCACACCGGACGGCACACCCTGCGCGCGGCCGACGGCGGCGAGGGGCGGCCGGTCGTGTTCGGCGCCGGACTGCTGCGCTCCGCGTCCGTGGTGATCGGCATCGACGAGCCCGCGCTCGACGGACCGGCGGCCGCCGAGGAGACCGGACAGCCGGTCGAGGACCTCGCCGCCGGGGCGCAGCTGACGCTCGCCGAGGAGATCGAGCAGTGGTACCGGCAGGCGGCCGCGCGCGGGCACCGCAGGGCCGCGCTCCAGCTCGGCGCGATCCTGGAGCAGCGCGGCGAGCTGAAGGAGGCGGGCCGCTGGTACCTCATGTCCGCGAAGGACGGCGAGCCGCGCGCCGCCTGCGCGCTCGGCTTCCTGCTGCGTGACGCGGGCGACGAGGAGAACGCCTCGGTGTGGTGGCTCAAGGCCGCCCAGGACGGCGACGGCAACGCGGCCAACGCGCTCGGCGCCCTGCACGCGGAGCGCGGAGAGACGCAGACCGCCGAGCGCTGGTACCGCGCGGCGATGGACGCGGGGGATGTGAACGGCGCGTACAACCTCGGGCTGCTCTGCGCCGAGCAGGGCCGCACGACGCAGGCCGAGCAGTGGTACCGCCGCGCCGCGTACGCCGGTCACCGCGAGGCCGCCAACGCGCTCGCCGTGCTGCTTCTGCAGGTCGGCGACACCGCAGGCGCGGAGCCGTGGTTCTCCAAGGCCGCCGAGGCGGGCAGCGTGGACGCCGCGTTCAATCTCGGCATCCTGCACGCCGGTCGGGACGACGAGGAGGCCGCGCTGCGCTGGTACGAGCGCGCCGCCAAGGCCGGGCACACCGAGGCCGCGCTCCAGGTCGGCATCGCCAAGATCCGCGAGGGCGACCTGCGGGCGGCCGAGCGCCATCTGCGGTGCGCGGCGGGCGGCGGCAGCGCGGAGGGCGCGTACCGCCTGGGCACGCTGCTCGACCGGAGCGAGACGCGGGCGCCCGCCGGCACCGTGCTCGGCGAGGCGGTCAGTGAGAAGAGCGAGTGCGAGGAGTGGTACGAGCGGGCCGCCGAGCAGGGCCACCGGCGCGCCCAGGTGCGCGTCGGCACGCTCGCGGCGGCCCGGGGCGACGTGGTCGAGGCCGCGCGCTGGTACCGCGAGGCGGCGGAGGCCGGCAGCCTCGGCGGCGCGTTCAACCTCGGCCTGCTGCTCGCGCGGGAGGGCAGCGAGCCGGAGGCGCTGTTGTGGTGGACGCGTGCCGCCGACGCCGGTCATGGCCGGGCGGCGCTGCGGCTCGCCCTGCTCTACGCGCGTCGGGGCGATCTTGCCGAGGGGCAGAAGTGGTGCGCCCAGGCGGTGCGGCTCGGTCCGGCGGAGGTCGCCGAGCGGGCGGGCCGGCTGCGGGACGCGCTCCAGCAGGAGCTGACCGCGTAGGCCGTCCGGGTCGCCCAGAACGGTGCCGCGCAGGGCCCCTGAGGCCTCGTACCAAGGAATTTGCGCTGGTCGAAAGCCTCGCGTACTGTTGTGTTCACCGACGCGGGGTGGAGCAGCTCGGTAGCTCGCTGGGCTCATAACCCAGAGGTCGCAGGTTCAAATCCTGTCCCCGCTACTGAAACCGAAGGCCCGGATCCGATTCAGGATCCGGGCCTTCGGCATGTCCGTGACGGAAGCGGCTCCGGCTCCGGCTCCGGCTCCGGCTGCGGCTCGGCTACGGCTTGTGGCCCACCGCCTCCGCGTACAGCTTCCGGTCCACCGCCTCGTCCTCCGGGACGGCCTTCCCCTCGGCGACGCCCGCCTCGCGGTAGGCGGCCTGGAGCCGGTCCGTGGTGCCCGAGCGGATCTCCCAGTCCATCCGGAGCGAGGGCGTCGACCTGAGGACCGGCTCCTCGATCTTCAGCAGCTTCGCCAGCTCGGCGACGAAACCGGGGTCCTTCTTGTAGTCACCCGCGAAGTACGTGTTCACGGTCCTGATGTACGCGCGCAGGAAGGCGACACCCGCGTCCGGGTCCTTCTGCAGCAGGTTCGGGCCGAACAGCAGGCCGCCCAGGGGTTCGCCGAGCGGCTGGCCGCCGAGGAACGCGTACTTCTTGTCGCCGTCGACCTTGCGCCAGACCGGGTCGAGCAGCCAGGCGGAGTCGACGCCTCCGTTCTGCAGGGCGGTCAGGACGTCGGCGGAGCCGAGCTGGCGGAAGTCGACCTTGTCGAGGCCGCCGCCGTGCTTCTTCAGGGTCTTGCTCATCGGGTACGCGATGACCGAGCCCTTGCCGATCATCGTGCCGAGGGTGCGGCCGGCCATCGGTACGTGCTGCGCGGACTGGCCGTTCTTGAGGCGGACCCACAGGCCGCTGCGGGATTTCGGGTCGGGGGAGTAGTTCGCGGCGACCCACTTGATGGTGAAGCCGCCCTTGATGCCGTTCATCACGGCGGCCTCGGGGGCGGCCCACTGGGCGTCGATGTCGCCCTTGGCGAGCAGCGGCAGGGCGTCCGGCGTGGGCAGCACCTTGACGTCCACGTCCAGGCCCTCCTTCGCGAACTCGCCCTTTTCGACGGCCATTTGGAGCGGAGCGACGTATTCGGCGCTGACGGTTCCGGTGGCGACGGTGAGCTTGCGCTTCTTCTTCAGCTTCTGCGGGGCGGGCGCGCCTTTGTCGCAGCGGGCGGGTGCGCGGTCGGGGGCGAGGTCCTCGGGGTCGGTCCAGCCGTGCGCGGTGCAGCCCTCGACCGCCTCGATCGCTCGGGGCTTCGCGGGGCCACCGGTCGGCTGGGGGTCGTCCTCCTTCGCGCAGCCCGCCGAGGCCGTGGCGAGCAGGACTGCGGCGAGGAGCGCGGTGGGCCAGGTCTTTCTCGTACGTATGCGAGTACGGGTGCGGGTGCGCATGGGGCCTCCGTCGGGCGTTGGGGGTTCAGGACTGGCCGCGGCCGTGGTCGCGCGGGGCCCACGGGGTGAGCAACCGGCCGACGAGGCGCACCAGTTCGGAGAAGAGGACGCCGAGGATGGCGACGCAGACGATGCCGACGAACATGATGTCGTTCTGGAACAGCGCCCTGGAGTCGAAGATCAGGTGCCCCAGTCCCTCGTCGGCGGCGATGGACTCCGAGGCGACGATCACCAGGACGGCGACGCCCGCCGCGATCCGCGCGCCCACCAGGACCGCGGGCAGCGAGGCGGGCAGGAGCACGTGCCGGAACATCTGCCAGGGGGTGGCGCCGCAGACCTGGCCGGCGTCGCGGTGGCCGGTCGGGACGGCGAGCACGGCTGCCATGGTGGAGATCCACACGAAGAAGAAGACGGTCGCCGCGACCAGGGCGATCTGCGGGCCCTCGCCGAGGCCGAACATGTTGAGAAAGATCGGCAGGAGCGCGAGTTTCGGTACGACGTAGAGGGCGTCGAGCAGAGGTTCCAGGGCGGCTCGGACCAGTGAGAGCGAGCCCATGAGCAGGCCGAGGGCGTAGCCGCTGACGGTGCCCGCGGCGTACCCGGCGAGCACGCGCTTCAGCGTCGCCCACACGTCCGGCCACAGCTCGCCGTCCGCCGCGCGCGCGATGCCGTCCTCCAGGATGGTCTGCGGCGCCGGATAGATCCGGTCGTCGATCCAGCCCTGAACGGCGGCGAGTTGCCACAGCAGGAGCAGGGCCACGGGCACGGCGACCGCGAGGGACAGTTCGAGGGTGCGCCGGCGGCGGTGGGTGCGGACGGGGTCGAGTTCCTGCGGGCCCGGCTCTCTGACGAGCAGGTCGGGCCCCGGCGCCTTGGTCGTCGTACTCATACGGGCACCGCCTCCGGACGTACTTCGCCGCGCAGGAGTTCCCACAACTCGCCCTTGAGTGCGGTGAATTCGGGGGAGTCGCGGATGTCGCCGGTGCGCGGGCGGGCGAAGGGCGGGCGGCGTTCGGCGATGATGCGGCCGGGGCGCGAGGACATCACGAGGACCCGGTCGCCGAGGACGATCGCCTCTTCGAGGCTGTGGGTGATGAACAGGGTGGTGGTGCGGGTGGCCTGGGTGAGTTCGAGAAGTTCGTCCTGGAGGATCGTGCGCAGCTGCGCGTCGAGGGCGGCGAACGGCTCGTCCATCAGCAGGATCTCGGGTTCCACGGCGAGCGCGCGGGCGAGGGCGACGCGCTGCCGCATCCCGCCGGAGAGCGCGCTCGGGTAGGCCTGCGCGAAGTCGGCGAGGCCCATGCGGGCGAGCAGGGCGTGCGCGCGGGCGTCGGCTTCCTTGCGGGGGACGCGCTGCACGTCGAGGCCGAAGCGGACGTTGGCGAGGACCGTCTTCCAGTCGTAGATGCCGTAGTCCTGGAAGATCATCGCGGCCGGGCGGGCGGAGTCCGTACGTATCTCAAGGCGGCCCGCGCTGGGCCGGAGCAGGCCTGCGGCGATGCGCAGGAGCGTGGATTTCCCGCAGCCGGACGGGCCGACGATGCAGGTGAACTCGCCCGGCGCGACGTCGAGTTCGACCGGGCCGAGCGCGTCGACCCGCCTGCTGCCGCGGCCGAAGGTGCGGGTGAGGGCGGTGGCGTGGAGTTTGGGGGGTGGGGTCGGGTGCGGATCGTCTCCCACGGGTGCTCCCTGCGGTGCGTACGGGTGGTGGCGCCGCAGACGATATGACGGGTCGTCAGATACGGGAAGGGGGGCGGTACGAACCGGCCCGCCTGTCAGCTGCCGCCTGCCCCTGCCCCTGCCGCCTGCCGCCTGCCGCCTGCCCGCCGCCCGTCACCGCAGCGCGAAGGCCCCCGGCACCAGTCAGGTGCCGGGGGCCTCGCTCGGAGTCGTGGGGGTCAGGCCGCCGCGCAGTTGGGGCAGACGCCGCGGTACGTGACCTCGACACCCGAGACCGCGAAGCCGAAGCGCTCGGAGTCGGGGAGGTCGGAGAGCGGGTCGCCCGCCGGGTGCACGTCCCGGATCGCGCCGCACTGGGCGCAGACCAGGTGGTGGTGGGGGCGGTGGGCGTTCGGGTCGTACCTCTTCGCCCTGCGGTCGGTGGAGACCTCGAGGACCTCGCCGAGGCTGACCAGCTCACCCAGCGTGTTGTAGACCGTCGCTCGGGAGATCTCGGGGAGCTTCGACACGGCGCGGGCGTGCACCTCGTCGGCCGTCAGGTGTACGTGGTCCCCGTCGAGGACCTCGGCCACGACGCGCCGCTGGGCGGTCAGGCGCCAGCCGCGTCCGCGAAGTCGTTCCAACAGGTCACTCATGGGGGTCAGCCTAACAGCCAGGAGACCTAAGTCCCGATCGGGTGTGAGTCTAGAAGCTTGCTTGACTTAGACAATGTCTATCGTAGGATCGAGTACGGCAATAGCCAAGGGACAGGACCGGTAGGGAATGACGCAGGAGGCGCACGTGACGCAGGGACCGCTGACCACGGAGGCCGGTGCTCCGGTAGCCGACAACCAGAACAGCGAGACGGCCGGCGTCGGCGGGCCCGTGCTCGTCCAGGACCAGCTGCTCCTGGAGAAGCTGGCGCACTTCAACCGCGAGCGCATCCCGGAGCGCGTGGTGCACGCCCGCGGCGCGGGTGCGTACGGCACCTTCACGGTGACCGCCGACGTGACGAAGTACACGCGGGCGAAGTTCCTCTCCGAGGTCGGCAAGCAGACCGAGACGTTCCTGCGGTTCTCGACCGTGGCGGGCAACCTCGGTGCGGCCGACGCGGTGCGCGACCCGCGCGGCTGGGCGCTGAAGTTCTACACCGAGGAGGGCAATTACGACCTCGTCGGCAACAACACCCCGGTGTTCTTCATCAAGGACGCCATCAAGTTCCCGGACTTCATCCACACCCAGAAGCGCGACCCGTACAGCGGCTCGCAGGAGGCGGACAACGTCTGGGACTTCTGGGGCCTCTCGCCCGAGTCCACGCACCAGGTGACCTGGCTCTTCGGTGACCGCGGCATCCCCGCCTCGTACCGCCACATGAACGGGTACGGCTCGCACACCTTCCAGTGGAACAACGAGGCCGGCGAGGTCTTCTGGGTCAAGTACCACTTCAAGACGGACCAGGGGATCAAGAACCTGACCTCCGCGGAGGCGGAGCTCCTCGCGGGCAAGGACCCCGACTCGCACCAGCGGGACCTGCGCGAGTCCATCGAGTGCGGCGAGTTCCCGACCTGGACCGTGCAGGTGCAGGTCATGCCCGCGGCCGAGGCGGAGAACTACCGCTTCAACCCCTTCGACCTCACCAAGGTGTGGCCGCACGAGGACTACCCGCCGATCGAGATCGGCAAGCTGGAGCTCAACCGCAACCCGGAGAACATCTTCGCCGAGGTCGAGCAGTCCATCTTCAGCCCCGCCCACTTCGTGCCGGGCATCGGTCCGTCCCCGGACAAGATGCTGCAGGGCCGCCTCTTCGCGTACGGCGACGCCCACCGGTACCGCGTCGGCATCAACGCCGACCACCTGCCGGTGAACCGCCCGCACGCCACCGAGGCGCGTACGCACTCGCGTGACGGCTTCCTGTACGACGGCCGCCACAAGGGTGCGAAGAACTACGAGCCGAACTCCTTCGGTGGCCCGCACCAGACCGACCGCCCGCTGTGGGCGCCGAGCGCGGTGGCCGGCGGCACCGGCAACCACGCGGCCGCCACGCACGCCGAGGACGACGACTTCGTGCAGGCCGGCAACCTCTACCGGCTGATGTCCGAGGACGAGAAGGGCCGGCTGATCGACAACCTGGCGGGCTTCATCGCCCAGGTCTCGCACGACGGGATCGCCGAGCGCGCGATCGAGAACTTCCGTCGCGCGGACGGAGACTTCGGCAAGCGTCTGGACACCGCGGTCCAGGCCCTGCGCGGCTGACCAGGCCGTTTGCCGTAGGCCGGAGGGTCGGACTCCCGTGGGGGAGTCCGGCCCTCCTTGCGTTCGTGCGCCGAGGGGGTGGCTTCGTCAGGCCTGAAGCGCCCCCGCGTGGCGGTGGCGCGGGGCCCAGCAGCGGATGATGTCGCGCACCGAGACGATGCCCGCCGGCTCGTTGCCGTCGAGCACGATCAGGTGGCGGAAGCCGCCGTGCGCCATGGCGTCGGCCGCCTCCTCCAGGGTCCACGACGGCGCGGCGAAGACGACGTCGGTCGTGGTGTGGGTGCCCGCGGTCTCCTTGTCCGGGTCCTGGTTCGCGGCGAGCGAGTTGAGGATGTCGCGCTCGGTGAGGATGCCGAGGCCGTTCGCGTCGGTGTCGAGGACGACCGCTGCACCGACCCGGCGGGCGGACATCAGCCGGGCGGCCTGGCGGAGAGTGTGGTCGGGTCCGATCGTGAGGACCATCGTGCTCATGGCGTCGCGGACGAGCATGGGCTGAAGCCACCTCCTGAGGGATGCGAAAAGTGATTCGCCGTTCAAAGAGAAGCGATTCACAAGTTCACAAGTGGGGGGACTTTCAGAGTGGCAGGTCAAGGGAGGGTCAACAAGGGGGAGCGCGAGGGCCGTCCGGTCAGTACCGCCGAATGGGGTACCCGAGAGGATCGGTACCGCCGAATGACGTACCCGAGCGGATCAGTACCGCCGAATGACGTACCCGAGCGGATCAGTACCGCTGGTTGAGGTACCCGAGCAGCTCGTCGTGCAGGTGTCCGTTGGATGCCGCCGCGTTGCCGCTGTGCGGGCCGGGCGTGCCGTCGAGCCCGGTGAAGCTGCCGCCCGCCTCGGTTACCACGATCGCGGTGGCCGCCATGTCCCACAGCGACAGCTCCGGCTCCGCGCAGATGTCGACCGAACCCTCGGCGACCATCATGTACGGCCAGAAGTCGCCGTACCCGCGCGTGCGCCAGCAGGCCCGCGTCAGGTCCAGGAAGCCGTCGAGGCGGCCCTGCTCCTCCCAGCCGCTCAGTGAGGAGTACGCGAAGGAGGCGTCGGAGACCCGGGAGACGTTCGAGACCTGCAGCTTCGTGGCGGAGGTCAGGCTGCGCCCGGTGTACGCGCCCGAGTCCTTCGCCGCCCACCAGCGCCGGCCGAGCGCGGGGGCGGAGACGACGCCGACCACCGGCTGGTAGCCGCCCTCGCCCGCCTCCATCAGGGAGATCAGGGTGGCCCACACGGGCACCCCGCGTACGTAGTTCTTCGTGCCGTCGATCGGGTCGATCACCCAGCGGCGCGGGCCCGTGCCCTCGATGCCGTACTCCTCGCCGAGGATCGCGTCGCGCGGGCGGGCGCGCTGGAGCTGGCTGCGGATGAGCTCTTCGGCCGCCTTGTCCGCCTCGCTGACCGGAGTCATGTCCGGCTTGGTCTCGACCTTCAGGTCGAGGGCCTTGAACCGGTCCATGGTCGTGCGGTCCGCCGCGTCGGCGAGGACATGGGCGAGACGCAGATCATCGAGATAGTCGGGCATGAGCGAACAGTATCGACCGGGCCCGAGCTGGACCACATGGCCCTCGCTCCCTCCCGGCCGAGCGGGACCGCGCGGTGCTCCGTCCTCTCTCCGGACCTGCCCTCGAACCCTTGACAGTGCGTGAGGACGCGTCAACTCTGCACAGGAAGCCGCAACCTACGCCGGGGCGCCGCCCCGCCGGGGAGGCAACGATGCCGGCAGCGCGGGAGTCCCTGCTCGACGCGGCCTGCACGTCGCTTGCGCGCCGACCGTGGCCGGCGGTGCGCATGGTCGACGTCGCCGCGCTCGCCGGGGTGTCCCGGCAGACCCTCTACAACGAGTTCGGCAGCAAGGACGGACTGGCCCGGTCCCTTGTGCGCCGCGAGACCGACCGGTATCTGGCCGGTGTCGAACGGGCCCTCGCCGAGGGCGGGTTGCCCGCCGCTGCCGACTGGACCGTGACGAGGGCGGGCGAGAACGCGCTGCTCAGAGCCGTACTCACTGGCTGCTGGACGGAAGGGCTGCCCGCTCCGGCGCCCACCGCACCCCCTTCCACCTCACTGGTCCCCGCCCAGCGCCGCGCCGACGGGCCGCTGCCCACGCCCGCCGAGGTCATCGCCCTCGTACGGGACCGCGCGGTCGCCGTGCTCGCCCCCGCGACGTCCACCGCCGGGGCCCGCGCCGCCCTGGCCAGGGACTGCGAGGTCGCGCTCCGCCTGGCCCTGTCGTGCCTGCTCGCGCCCGCGGGGGAGTGCGGTACGGCAGGACTCGTACGGGAAGCGGTCGCGCCGATTCCGTACGGGGTGGGGTGGTGAGACGGGTTGGGGTGAGGGGCAGGCGGTGAGAGGGGTTGGGGTGAGGGGCGGGCGGTGAGACGGGGTGCGATGAAGGCGGGGCGGTGAGCTGCTCGCTCAGTGGGCTCCGCCGGAGAGCTGGAGCCCGATGACGCCCACGATGACCAGGGTGATCGAGACCAGCTTCAGCGTGGAGACCACGTCGCCGAGGAAGACCATGCCGTAGATCGCCGTGCCCGCCGCGCCGATGCCGGTCCACACCGCGTACGCCGGGCCGACGTCGAGCCGCTTCAACGCGAGCGTCAGCAGGCCGAAGCTGCTCAGCGCGAACGCGGCGAAGGAGATGGTGGGCCAGAGCCGGGTGAACCCGTGCGAGAGCTTGAGGCAGACGGCGAAGCCGGTCTCCAGGATTCCGGCGACGATGACCAGCAGCCACGCCATGGTTGAGGCCTCCTGCGCCTTGGTGTCCCGGTGAACCGGTGAACCGGTGAACCGGTGAACCGGTGAACCGTGTTTCGCGGACCGCGGACCGCGGACCGTGGACCGCGGACCGCGGACCGGTGTCCGGTTGGTCCCGTCACAGGCCGGGGTGTCCGGCTCGGTGCGATTATGCCTGCACCGTTCGGCCCACGGGGCGCACCACGGCGAGGTCAGTCGCCCTCGCGCCGCTCCCTGGTGGCGAGCAGTCGGCGCAGGGAGTACAGCCTGGCCTGGTCGGCGTGCCCCTCCGCCACCCAGGCGTCGAGCGCGCAGTCCTGCTCGTCGTGGCTGCAGGCGCGCGGGCACTCGGCCGTGCCCGGCTCCAGGTCGGGGAAGGCGTGGATGACACGGGACGGGTCGACGTGGTGCAGCCCGAAGGAGCGCACGCCCGGGGTGTCGATCACCCAGCCCTCGGCGTCCGTCAGGGGCAGCGCGAGCGCCGACGTCGTCGTGTGCCGGCCGCGTCCCGTGACGGCGTTGACATGCCCTGTCGTCCGCCGACGGTCCTTCGGCACCAGGGCGTTGACGAGCGTCGTCTTGCCCACGCCCGAGTGGCCGACGAACGCCGTGACGTGCCCGTCGAGCAACTCCCGCACCCGGTCCGCCGCTTCGCCGTCGGCCAGCTCCTCGCGGCTGGTCACGACGTACGGGAAGTCCAGGGCGCCGTAGGCCTCCAGGAGTTTGTCGGCCGGGGCGAGGTCGGACTTGGTGAGGACGAGGACGGGTTCGAGGCCCGCGTCGTACGCCGCGACCAGGCAGCGGTCGATCAGGCGGGGGCGCGGCTCGGGGTCGGCGAGGGCGGTGACGATGGCGAGCTGGTCGGCGTTGGCGACGACGACGCGTTCGTACGGGTCGTCGTCGTCCGCCGTGCGGCGCAGGACCGAGCTGCGCTTCTCGATGCGCACGACGCGGGCCAGCGTGTCCTTCTTGCCGGACAGGTCCCCGACGACCGCGACCCGGTCACCCACGACCGCCGCCTTGCGGCCCAGCTCGCGGGCCTTCATGGCCATCACGATCCGGTCCTCGACGAGGCAGGTCAGGCGGCCCCGGTCCACGGTGAGGACCATGCCCTCGGCGGCGTCCTCGTGCTTGGGCCTGATGTGGGTGCGGGGGCGGTTGCCCTTCCGGTTGGGGCGGACCCGGATGTCGTCCTCGTCGGGGTTCTTGCCGTAGCGGCGCATCGCGGTGCCTTATCCCTGCTGGTTCCCGAGCTTCTCCAACATGCCCGTCCACATGTCGGGGAAGTCCGGCAGGGTCTTCGCCGTCGTCGCGACGTTCTCGATCTGCACGTCCTCGACCGCGAGCCCGATCACCGAGCCCGCCGTCGCCATGCGGTGGTCGTCGTACGTGTGGAAGGTGCCGCCGTGCAGTGCGCGGGGGCGGATGTGCAGGCCGTCGGCGGTCTCCGTGACGTCACCGCCCAGGCCGTTGATCTCCTTGGTGAGCGCGGCCAGGCGGTCCGTCTCGTGCAGCCGCAGGTGGGCCACGCCGCGCAGCGTCGACGGGCCGTCGGCCAGGGCGGCGACGGCGGCGATCACCGGGGTGAGCTCGCCGACCTCGCTCAGGTCCACATCGATGCCGTGGATCTTGCCGGAGCCGGTGAACTCCAGGCCCTGCGCGGTCAGTTCGCAGCTGCCGCCCATCTCCGTGAAGATCTCGCGCAGCTGGTCGCCGGGCTGGGTGGTGCGCTCCGGCCAGTCGGGAATCGTGACGCGGCCGCCGGTGACCAGGGCCGCCGCCAGGAACGGCTGGGCGTTGGACAGGTCCGGCTCGATCGTCAGGTCACGGCCGCGCAGCGGGCCGGGGGCGACCTTCCAGACGTTCTTCTCGCCGCCCGACTCCGGCTCCTCCACCTGGGCGCCGACCTCACGCAGCATGTCGACCGTCATCCGGATGTGCGCCATGGACGGCAGGCTGCTGCCGACGTGGCGCACCTCCACGCCGTCCTCGAAGCGCGGCGCCGACAGCAGCAGCGCGCTGACGAACTGGGAGGACGAGGACGCGTCGATCTCGACCCGGCCGCCCTTCAGGGCACCGGTGCCGTGCACGGTCAGGGGGAGGGCGCCGCGGCCCTCGTCGTCGATCTCCGCGCCGAGTGCGCGCAGGGCGTCGATCACGCCGTGCAGCGGGCGCTCGTACGACCTCGGGTCGCCGTCGAAGCGCACCGGGCCGTCGGCGAGCGCCGCGACCGGGGGCATGAAGCGCATGACCGTGCCCGCGTTGCCGACGTCGACCGTGGCCGGGGCGCGCAGGGCGGCGGGCAGCACGCGCCAGGCCTCGGCGCCGTCCGGACCCGTCTCTTCCTCGATGCCGACGCCGAGGGCGCGCAGCGCGGCGGCCATCAGAAGGGTGTCGCGGGAGCGCAGCGGGCGGCGCAGGACGCCCGGCTCGGCGGCGAGGGCCGCCAGGACGAGGGCGCGGTTGGTGACCGATTTGGAACCGGGCACGTGGACCGTCGCGTCGACGGCTCCGCTCGCGGTCGGGGCGGGCCAGAGGGCGGTGTGCGCGGGATTCTCGGTCATGCCCACACTTTAATCGCTGCGCCCGCGCCCGGATTTTGCCTGTGGATAACTCTCGCCCGCTCGCCGTGGAACCGTAACGCCCTTGGTCGGGGCGGGTCTCACAGCCCGAGCAGCCACCGTCCGCCGCCAAGGAGCGAGCAGATCGAGACCGCGTGGAACAGGAACAGCCACAGCCCGGCCGGTACATGCGTGAGCCGCGAGAGCTGATCGGCGTCCGAGTCCGGCGCCCCGCCGTGGCGCCGCTTGCCCTGCAGCTCGAAGGCCGGGCGCACGCCGCCGAGCAGCAGGAACCAGACCACCACGTACGCGAACAGCGCCTGCACCTCGGGCGGGGCCAGCCAGGAGATCAGCACGAACGCGCCACCGGTGACGATCACCGTGAGGGCGCCGTAGGCGTTGCGGATCATCACGAGGAGGGCGAGGAGCAGGGCCGTCGCCAGCCAGAGCAGCAGCGTGATGTGGTTCGCGGCGAGCAGCCAGGCGCCGCCGAGGCCGAGCAGCGGCGGAGCGGTGTAGCCCGCGGCGGCGGTCAGGATCATGCCGATGCCGGTGGGCTTGCCGCGGCTGACGGTCAGGCCCGAGGTGTCGCTGTGCAGCCGGATGCCGTCGAGCTTGCGGCCGGTGAGCAGGGCGATCAGGCCGTGCCCGCCCTCGTGCGCGATGGTGACGGCGTTCCGGCTGAGCCGCCAGAGGCCGTGCGGGACGACCGCGGCGAGGGCGACCACCGCCGTGGCGATCACCAGCCACAGGTCCGGGTCCGGCTGGCTGCCGAAGACGCGGTCCCACAGGTCCGCCACGGCTGTGGCTGAGGTGATGTGCATGCGCGGAACAGGCTCCCGTCTCGGTACGACGATCTGGCAGTGTGGCACGTATGTGCGGATGCTGTCTGAGACGCCGATGGAGCAGCGGCCGTTCCTGACGGCGAACATCCAGGTCGACGGGTGAGAGGCCCGGAACGATCCGGGGTGCGCGCTACCTGTGCTGACTCCGGCCTCCGGTGGCCCGCCGCACGCCTCAGGGCGCGGGCGGCTCCGAGGCGACGGCTTCTGCCCGCATTCCCGTCACGACCACGGTGACGACGCAGAACGCGATGAGCGTCTCCGCCCAGAGGAAGGCGATGTAGTCGAGCAGGGAGCCGATGGGCGGCGTGCCGGGAGCCGTGTTGCGGAAGGCGGCCAGCGCGAAGAGCGTGGCGGCCATCCAGCCGAGGGCGGGCCAGGTCAGGCCCTTGCCGCGGCTGACGAGGAACCAGGTGCCGATGAGCACGGCGAGGGCGAGTGCCCACATCGCGGCCATCATGAACACGGCGAAGACGAGGACGCTGCTGGAGCGCGCCAGGTCGACGGAGAACACCGCGACGCCGTCCGCATCGGACGCCTCGACCAGGGCCGAGAACAGCGCGTCGTTGTTGGACAGCGTCATGCGGACGGGGACGGCCTCGCCGCCCTGTACGGCACCGAACTCGAGGACCGCCGCGTAGGCGTCGAACGGATAGTCCGTGATCGATCCGCCTGTCAGGGTGACCGGTACGTCCACGGTCGCGATCCGGCTGTGTGCCGGGAAGGTGAGGTCGGTGCGGATCGAGGGCGAGGTCTGCAGCGTGAGGCTCCGTACGGGCGAGATGCCGCCCGCCTCCCCCAGGCTTCCGCGCGGGGTGACCATGACCCGCAGGACCAGCTCCCTGCCCGCGGCGTCGACGCGTTGGACCGATGCGTCGACGTCCACCCGGTCGGGAGCCGAACTGCCCGCGCGGTACCGGGTGTCCAGGTCCTGGCGCTCACCGAACTGCAGCCAGACCCCAACGGCCGCGGCGGCCGCCACGGCCAGCAGGACCAGCCCCGCGAGCAGCAGACCGCGGGGCCGGTGGAGGAGTCGCATGGCGACCACAGTCCTTCGCCGGGAGGGGATCAGTCGACCGGCTTGCCGGGCTGATCGTGGGTGGCACAGTGGATGCCGCCACCGCCGGAGGCGATCGTGTCGATCGGGATCTGCACGATGTCGCGGTCGGGGAAGTGCTCCTGAAGGATGCTCCGCGCGCGCTTGTCGGCCTTCCGGTCACCGAACTTGGGCATGAAAACGGAGTCGTTGGCGACGTAGAAGTTGGCGTACGTCGAGACGAAGTCGTCGCCCTCGCCGGTGATCTCGTACAGGTCGGGCTGCGGCAGGTCGATCACCTCGAAGGGCCGTCCCTTGGCGTCGGTCGCCTTGCTCAGTACGGCGTTCGCCTGGTCCGCCGAGCGTGACCAGGAGTCGGCGGGAGTGTCGGGATGCGCCCGGTCCAGGAGGACCACGCCGGGTGCGACGAATCGTACGAGGCTGTCCACGTGGGCGTCGGTGATGTCCTGACCGCGTACGCCTGCCAGCCAGATGACCTTCTGCATGCCCAGGGTCTTCTTGAGCTCGGCCTCGATCTGGTCCCGGCTCTTTCCGCGGTTGCGGTTGTCGTTGACGATCGAGCTCTCGGTGATGAGGAGGGTGCCTTCGCCGTCGGTCTCGAAGGATCCGCCCTCGGAGACCAGGGGCGCCTTCCGGCGCGGGATGTCGTACTCGGCCAGGAGGGTGCGGCCCACGCGGGCGTCGTTGGTGTGCTCCTGCTTGTTCCCCCAGCCGTTGAAATTGAAGTCGACACCGACGACCTTGCCGCCGTCCTCCACGAACACCGGCACGGTGTCGCGGGCCCACAGGTCGTCGACGGCCAGTGGGATCACCTCGACGTCGCGCCCGCACGCCTTCTGGGCGGCCTTCTGCTGGTCGGGCCTGGCCATCATCACGACGTACTCGTACTCCGCGATGGCGCGGGCGATCCGCGCGATGTCCTCGCGTACGTACGGGAGGTCCTCCGCCCAGACCGAATCCAGGGCGGGCCACGACATGAAGGTGCGTGCGTGGCTCTCCCACTCGGCTCCCATGCGCAGTCCCTCGGCGGACGTGTTCTCGTCGCCGGCGGTCGCGGCGCCCGCGAGATCGTCGCCGGGTCCGCAGGCCGAGGCGCCCAGGACCACCGCGCCGATGCCTGCGATGGCCCGGAGTGCCGAGCGGCGGGAGGGGAGGTAGGGGTGGGGGAGAGACACGAGTGAACTCCGATCATCGTGATGGGGATCAAGCTATCCGTCGGCATGGCCGGGCGCCCGGTGGGAGCGGGGCACGGACGGGCGTGACACGTGAAGGGCGAGATGCGGGCAGAGCCGCTCGCTGCGTCGACTCTGACACGAACTGAAAATTCAGTCAAAGAGTGGTGCGTCCCAGAGTGGTGCGTCCCAGAGTGGTGCGCCTCAGCTGGCTCAGCTCCACCGCGATGGCCTCGCGCAGGAGCTCGCGGGCGTGCGGCAGGGGCAGGATCCCGCCGAGCCACCGGGTGCTGAGGCCCTCCAAGGTCGCGGTGAGGCGCTCGGCGGCTGCCGTGAGGGCGGTCGGCGGCGCGTTTCGGTGGATGCGGCCGAGGGTGTCGGCGAGTGCGTCGATCCAGCGCAGCCGCGCGTCCGACAGCGCGGTGCGCAGCTCCGGGTCGAAGACGGCGGAGGCGCGCAACTCGCCCCAGGCCGTGCTGTTCTCGCGCACTTCGGCGCGGTCCTGGAGCTCCAGCAGGAGCGCGCGCTCCAGCTCTCGCCGAGGGCTGCGGGGCGGGTTGGCGGCCTGTACGCGGACGGCGGCACCCTCGGTCCGTGCGTGGTGGGCGGTGTAGCGCTGCGCTCGGTCACTGATGAACTCCAGGGTCCGGCGCAGGATGTCCGCACGGCCTTTGAAGTGGTAGTAGACGAGCGCCGTGGACACGCCCGCCTCGGCGGCGATGTCCGCCACGCGAAGCCCGCGGACCCCGCGCCGGGCGATGACGCCGGCCGCCGCTTCCAGGATGGCTGCCCTTCGCTCGGTCGCCATGCCGGTCCCCATGTCGGCCCCCATGCCGTGCAGTATTGACTGAATTTTCAGTTAGCATACATTGACTGCGGGCGGCCCGCCGCCCCGCGCGCGGGTGCGGAAGCCGACCTCTCCGTGACCGGCCCCCTCGCACCGAAACCCGGCACCCTCTCGCCGAAAGAGCCCTCGCATGTCCACTCAGCCTTCCGGGGCGCAGTCCGCCCACGCCCTTCTGTCGGCCGACGATCCACGCGAGATCGGTGGCTACCCGCTCCACGCCCGGCTTGGCGCGGGCGGCATGGGGATCGTCTACCTGGCCCATACGCCGGGCGGGCGGCCGATCGCACTCAAGGCGGTCCGGGACGCGTTCGCCGCCGACCCCGAGTTCCGTCGGCGCTTCGCCGACGAAGTGGCCAGCGCTCGAAGCATCCACGGCCTGTTCACCGCTCAGGTGGTGGACTCCGGAGCGGACGCCCCCACGCCGTGGCTGGCCACCGCCTACGTCCCCGGCCCCTCCCTGCAGCAAGTGGTGGAGCGGCACGGCCCGTTGCCGGTGCGGACGGCGCTCCTGCTCGTGGCGGGCATCGCCGAAGCGCTGCAGGCCATTCACGGGGCAGGGGTGGTGCACCGGGACCTCAAGCCGGCCAACGTGCTGCTCGCCGGGGACGGGCCCCGCGTCATCGACTTCGGCATCGCCCGCGCGGCTGACGCCACCGGCATGACCGGCACGGAGCTGAGAATCGGCACCGCTGCGTATATGGCACCCGAGCAGGCAGTGGGCCGGACCGTGACCCCGGCGACCGATGTCTTCGCGCTCGGAGCACTTGCCGCTTACGTGGCCGGGGGAGTGCTCCCGTTCGGCGGCGGTCCTGAGTCCGCCGTGCTGTACCGGGTGGCCCACGAGGAGGTAGACCTGTCCCGGGTTCCGGCGGAGCTGTACGACCTGGTGCGGCGCTGCCTGGACGGGCGGCCTCCCGGACCGGAACACGTCCACGTCCACGCCCAGCCCACGCTCACCGACTTCGCCGCTGCCCCGCTCGCCCAGGCCGCTCCCGGCGGCGGCGGCGGACGGGAAGGGCCCGCGCCACACCGGGCCCGCAGGCGCCGCGGACGCCGGGTCGTCGCCGCTCTGGTGGCCGCGTTCCTGCTGTCCGCCGGAGGCACCGCGTACTACGTGCTGGAGTACCGAAAAGGCACGGAGCGCGCCTCGGCGGACTCGGCGTACTCGGCAGACCCGGGCGGCTCGGCCGACCGGTCGCCCACGCCGTCCTCCGGGCCGCCCACACCATCGCCCCGCCCGTCCTCCTCCGCGCCCGATCCGGTGTACGTGCCGGACTACGCGGACGCCGAACTCACCTCCCCCGACCCCGACTACGAGTTCGACCTCGCGGCGGGCAAGGTCGTCCCCGTCGAGACCGTTCAGTGGTATCTGGAGCGCGCTGAGGGCGAGTTCGTCCTTCCCGAGGACAGTGACGCTTTCGTGGCCGCCGGATACGTACTGAGTCCCGACGACTGCGTACGGGGCATCGAGCGGGAGCCGGTGACCGCCCTTCCGTACGACGAGTTGGCCGACGAGCGCCCCTTCTGCGTCCGGAGCCCGGACGGGAAGAGCATCGTCGTCCTGCGGTTGATCGAGGCCGTTCCGGGGGAGGGGCCCGTCACGGTGGTCCTGAGCGGGTACCGGGAGGACGGCTGACGGGCCTCCGGCCCGGATCGCCCCCTTCGGCCCGGATCGGGCTTCCTGCGCCCCGGTTCGGGCTTCCTTCGGCCGGGCGCCGCCCCGTCCGGCCACCGGTCGGCCGAGATCACCGGGCCGCTGAGGGCCCGGTAAGGTTCGGATCCATGGCGACTCGCACGACACAGATCCTTGAAGCGGCCGCACGGCTCATCGCCCGCCGTGGTGTGCGCGGTCTGCGCGTCGAAGAACTCGCCACCGAGGCAGGCGTCTCGACCGGCTTGATCTACTACCACTTCAAGGACCGCACCGGAATCCTGCGCCACACGCTGGAGTTCATCAACGATCGCGCCGAGCGCTACACGACGGGCCGCGCTGCGGACGCCGAACCGCTCGAACCGCGTGCGGAACTGGAGGAGATCCTCCTCCTCGAACTGCAGGACACCCCCGAGGTCAGGGAGAACAGCGCCGCCTGGGGCGAACTGCGGGCGAGCGCCGTGTTCGACCAGGTGCTTCGCGAGGACCTCGCGAGGGCGACCCTGGTGTGGGGGCAGGAGGTGGCGGCCCTCCTCGGGCACGTACAGCCGATGGCCCCGGCGCCCGCTCTCGCGGCGGCCGGTGAGCGGCTCACCGCCCTCCTCGAAGGTCTCAGCATGCGGTGGCTCAGCGGCGGCCTCGACCTCGGCCACGCGCGCGACCTGATGCGGGGCGCGATCGACGCCGAACTGGCCCGGCTGCAGGGGAAGTAGCAGCACCGGCACTGCCGCGCGGCACCGTTCCGTTCCGCCTGCCCATCTCTGTATCCCATCTCCGTATCCCACCTCTTCCTCGCCGCCGCCCGAGCCCTGGACTGAAAATTCAGTCAGTGCCACAGTGAGGCCGTCGGCAGCCTCCGAGCATCGAGGCCCCGGAGCTCCCGGAACCCCTGGAACCCCCGGAGCGAGGAACGAACCCATGCCACTTACTCCCGCAGAACGTGACCGGCTGCTGCTGTTCACCACCGCCGAACTCGCGCGATCCCGGCAGGCGAGAGGGCTGCTGCTCAACGTCCCGGAAGCCACCGCCCTGATCGCCGACACCGTCGGCCCGCACGCGGCACCGGGCCCGAACAGGCGCACCTTCCTGGCGGCGGCGGGGCTGACCGCCGTCCAGATGCCCCTGGCCTCGGACGACGACGCCTACGCCGAGGACGCCCGCCGGCAGTACCGCATCCTCACCGAGTCGACGACCGCCGACGGAGGACCGATGGAGGTGCGCCGGCTGCAGGGTCCGGACTACGGCAGGATCCGGTCCACCGACCCGGGCTTCCTGGCCTCCTACGCCAACTACTACCTCTGCAACGACGCGGTCGTCTGCGCCCACTTCGGCGACACCGCCGCGGACGAGGCCGCGAAGGCTGGCCCGCCGCTACCCCGACCGCACCGTCGAGCAGTTGGACATCGACCGCCTCGGCACCGGAGGCGGCGGCATCCACTGTGTGACGCAACAGCAGCCCGTGCCGTAGGCCACGGGGCACGGACCACCTGGGCCCTGCGCCCGTACCTCTGGACGGAGGCGATCAGGTGGTCCGTTACGGTGGTCGCCGCTCGCCTTGCAACACTGGTACTGGGGTGGTCATCGATGTGCGGACGGTATTCATCCAGTCGTGGGCCCGAGGACCTCGCAGGCGTCTTCGAGGTCGAGAAGTGGGAGCCGAAGGAGGCGCTCGCCGCCGACTACAACGTGGCCCCGACCAAAGACGTGTACGCGGTCCTCGACCGTCCCCTCAAGGACGCGCCGGACCGCACCCCGGTCCGCCAGCTGCGCACCCTGAAGTGGGGCCTCGTGCCGTCCTGGGCGAAGTCGCCGGAGGGCGCGGCCCGGATGATCAACGCACGCGCGGAGACGGTGCACGAGAAGCCCGCGTACCGCCGTGCCTTCGCCGCCCGCCGCTGCATCCTGCCCGCCGACGGCTACTTCGAGTGGGTGACCGGCTCCACCGAGCGGGACCTGGAGGTCGAGGGCAAGAAGAAGCGCCCGCGCAAGCAGCCCTACTTCGTCACCCCGGCGGACGGCTCGGTCTTCGCGATGGCCGGGCTCTACGAGTTCTGGCGCGACAGCACGCTCCCCGACGACCACCCGCAGGCCTGGTGGGTGACCTGCTCGGTGATCACCACGGAGGCGGAGACGGGCCCCCTCGGCGTCGCCCCGGCCGAGGGCCCGCAGTCGCTCGCCGACATCCACCCGCGGATGCCGCTGATGCTGACCTCGGACCGCTGGGACGCCTGGCTCGACCCGCGCCACACCGACGTGGAGGACCTGCGCTCCCTGCTCGCCCCGCCGCCGGAGGGCCTGATGCGCGCCTACCCGGTGTCGACGGCGGTGAGCAACGTCCGCAACAACGGGCCCGAGCTGCTGAAGGAGCTGGAGGGCCCGGAGGAGGGCACGCTGTTCTGACCGTGCGGTGCGCCGACCGGCACCGCGCGGGGCACGATGGGCACGTGACCAAGACACAGCCAGGCAAGACGCAGTCGAGCAGGACGCAGACCGTGGACACCCCGGCAGGCCCGGCCAGGATCACCTGGCACCCCGGCAGCAAGGCGCGGCTTGTCCTCGCCGTCAGCCACGGCGCCGGCGGCGGCATCGAGGCCCGCGACCTGCGGGCGCTCGCCGCCGCACTGCCCGCGCAGGGCGTGACCGTGGCCCTCGTCGAGCAGCCCTGGCGGGTCGCCGGGAAGAAGGTGGCGCCCGCTCCGAAGACCCTGGACACCGGCTGGCGCGCGCTCTGGCCCGCGCTTGAAGAGCCGGGGCTGCCGGTGATCGCCGGGGGGCGCAGTGCCGGGGCGCGCGTGGCCTGCCGTACGGCGCGGGAGCTCGGTGCGCACGCCGTGCTCGCGCTGAGCTTCCCGCTGCACCCGCCGGGCAAGCCGGAGAAGTCACGGGCCGACGAGCTGCTCGGCAGCGGGGTGCCGACGCTGGTCGTCCAGGGCGGCAACGACCCCTTCGGCAAGCCCGCCGAGTTCCCGTCCGGCGGTGCGTACGAGCTCGTGGAGGTGCCGTACGGCGATCACGGGTTCGCCGTGCCGAAGCGGGCGGAGATCGGGCAGGAGGAGTCTGTGGCGCTGATCACAGACGCGGTCTCCGGCTGGATCGAAGGACTTCTGGAATGAATCGAGGGACTTCTGGAGTGAAGGGGCTTCGGGAATGCTGAGGCCCTGGCTGCTGTTGTGGCGGACGTCAGTCGAGAACGCACAGAGTGAGGGAGTCCGCCGCATGGGTTCGATCGCCTGCCCGAGCCGCGCCAGCGCCGCCGACCTGGGAAGGTCGATGCTGGCTGCGGCCAAGACCGCCCCTATTCGGGCGGCGGGCGGACCGGATCGTCGTCTATCCTCCGATTCGAGCGGGGTCGGCCTCGATCCCGCCCTGTCGCTGGAGGAGGTGGGTCAGGTCACTGGGACCGACGAGGGCCGTGCGCAGGAACCGGCGGAGGAGACCTCTGCCGAGCGCAACGCCCGCTTCGAGCGCGACGCGCTCGAGTTCCTCGACCAGATGTACTCGGCCGCGCTGCGGATGACGCGCAACCCCGCCGACGCCGAGGACCTGGTGCAGGAGACGTACGCGAAGGCGTACGCGTCCTTCCACCAGTTCCGTGAGGGCACCAACCTCAAGGCGTGGCTCTACCGCATCCTCACCAACACGTTCATCAACTCGTACCGCAAGAAGCAGCGTGAACCCCAGCGCAGCGCGGCCGAGGAGATCGAGGACTGGCAGCTGGCACGCGCCGAGTCGCACATGTCGACCGGACTGCGCTCCGCCGAGTCGCAGGCCCTCGACCGGCTGCCCGACTCGGACGTGAAGGACGCCCTGCAGGCGATCCCCGAGGAGTTCCGCATCGCCGTCTATCTGGCGGATGTCGAGGGCTTTGCCTACAAGGAGATCGCGGACATCATGGGAACGCCCATCGGTACGGTGATGTCCCGGCTGCACCGCGGCCGGCGACAGCTGCGCGGCATGCTCGAGGACTACGCGAAGGACCGCGGCCTCGTGCCCGCCGGTGCCGCGACCGGCGCGGCAGAGTCGTCGAACGGAACGAAAGGCTCGGGCTCATGAGCTGCGGAGACCCGCACGAGACGGAGTGCTCTGAGGTCCTGGACCATCTCTATGAGTTCCTGGACCACGAGATGCCCGACAGTGACTGCACCAAGTTCGAGACGCACTTCGAGGAGTGCTCCCCGTGCCTGGAGAAGTACGGCCTCGAACAGGCCGTGAAGAAGCTGGTCAAGAGGTGCTGCGGACACGATGACGTGCCGACGGACCTGCGCGCCAAGGTGATGGGCCGGATCGACCTGATCCGCGCCGGTGAGGCCGTGCCCGACCACGACCTGACCGCACCCCCGCCCGAGCCGCAGCAGCCCGTCACGCCGCGCCGCTCCGCGCCGTCCCCCTCGCCCCAGGAATCCTGACGCTCACCAGCCGTTGGAATCCTGAACTCCGTTTCTGTGACGGAGAGTTGAGGCTCTGCGGGGCGCATCGCGAGCCCGCGTGCGGCCCCGTCACCCGATGGTGCGAATCCGCAGTCGCATAAGCCGCGGAATCACCCGATCCCCTCTCGCTGCCCACGCAGCCGTCCTATTCTCCGGAATCTGAACGGCACAGCGGTCGCAGGGGGAGGAGAGCGTGATGCGGTCTGTTCCCCCCTGGGCCGTGGTCTACATCGGCCTGACCGCGATCGGCGCCGCCCTCTGCGCGGCGCCCGCCCTCGACCCGTCGGCCCGCACCCCGTGGAGCGCGGTCGCCCTGCTCGCCGTGCTGTACGCCGGGTGCGAGCAGATCACCCGCCTCCGGCGCATCGGGCCACGGGCACCGCGCGGCATGGTCGGCTTCTTCCCCGTGCTGCTCGCCGGGGTGTTCCTGGTGCCGCCCGCCGCGGCCGCCCTCGTCGCCGTGCCCGGCGCCGCCCTCGCCCGGGTCGAGCTCGGGCCCGTCTCCCCGATCTTCGCGGGTCCACGACGCCTGGCACGCTCCCCCAGCCTCCGGCCGGGGGGACCCCCACTCGCCGCACGCCCGAACCGCCCAAGTACGTCCAGTACGAGGGCGATCCGGGCGCACGCCGAGAGCACGCTCCCCCAAGCTCTCGGCTCCGCTCGAGCAGGGGGGACCCCCATGACGCCGCGGCCTGATCCGCGAAGATCGGGAAGACGCGCCCTAGGGCCCGCGCCGCCCCGCCGGATCTGGCGCCCCGCGCGGTACGCCCTCGCCTGCTGGGCCGCGGCCACCGTCCATGTCGCCCTCGGCGGGCGGGAGTTGCTCACCGCGGGCAGGCCCGCCGCGCCCGACTTCCCCCTCGCGCTCGCGCCCGCCGCTGCCGCCGCGCTCGTCTTCGCCCTCGTCGTGGCGGCGCTCGACGGCGGCATCCTGGCGACGGCCGAGCGGGTCCCGGTGCGTGCCGCCTGGCGCGGGCTCTTCCCGCGCTCCCTCGCGCCCGTCCTCGTGCACGGCTTCGCGGGTCTGATGATGGCGGTGCTCTGGCGCAGCCCGTACGGACCGCCGGCGGCGCTGCTCGTCCTGCTGCCGATGTACATCTCCTGGTGGGTGTTCGCGCAGTACCACCGCGAGCGGTCCGCCCATCAGGCCACGATCCGGGCCCTGGTGCAGGCCGTCGACATCAAGGACGAGTACACGCGCGGGCACAGCGAGCGCGTCGGCGAGGCCTCCGTCCTGATCGCGCGCGAACTCGGCATGGCGGACGAGCGTGTCGAGGTCCTCCGGTTCGCCGGAATCCTGCACGACGTCGGCAAGCTCGGCGTCCCCACCCGGCTGCTGCGCAAGGACGGCCCGCTCACCCCCGAAGAGCGGCGCGTCATCGAACTGCACCCCGAGTACGGGCACGAGATGGTGCGCGGCATCGGCTTCCTCGGCGAGGCCCGCTCGGCGATCCTGCACCACCACGAACGGCTCGACGGCAGCGGCTACCCGTACGGCCTGACGGGGCGTCAAATCCCGGAGTTCGCCCGGGTGGTGGCCGTCGCCGACGCCTTCGACGCCATGACCTCGACCCGCTCCTACCGGCGCGGGCGGCCCGTCGCCGACGCGCTCACCGAGCTGAAGCGGTGCGCGGGGCGGCAGTTCGACCCGCAGATGGTCCGCGCCCTCGTCCGCGCCCTCGACCGGCACGGATGGCGCCCCGCCGTCACCTCCGACGAACCCGAGCCGCAGCGGACGACGGCCGCGGTCGCCGCCGCGCACGTGCCGGGGCCGCGCGGCAGCCGTGCCCCCCTCGCCGGGGACCGCCCGCGATGACCCGCAGGCCGGCCGTACGACAGGTCCGTGTCCCCCTCATGGTGCGGGCCGCGCACGCCGCGGCCGCACTGCTCGCGGTGACCGCGCTCGCCCACGTCCTGTGGTCAGGGCTTGAGCAGCGCGGGGTCGCCCTCGCCTTCGGGGCGCTCGTCGTCGTCGGCGAGCTGGCCCGCAAGGGGGGCACCGCGGGGGAGGGCGCCGCCGAGGAGCGCGAGCCCGCACCGCTCGGCGCCGCCGGGGCGCTCGCGTACGCCCTGCTCGGCGAGAACGCCGGGCACCCCACGCACCACGGCGTGCTGCAGGTGGTCGCCGTGACCGTCGCCGCGCTCCTCGTCGGGTCCGTGCCGCACCTCGCGCGCGGCCGGGCGCCCACGCCCGACCACCTGGCCCGCCGCGTCCTGACCGTCGCCTTCGCCGCCGTGCTCTTCCAACCCCTGTACAACTCCGGCCAGTTGGCCGAGCTGATCGGCCACGGCCCGGTCTACGCGCTGTGGCTGGTCGCGCTCGTCGCGCTCACCGGGCTGTGCGACGCCGTGCTCGCCGCCGCGCTCGTCCGCGCCCGCACCCGCTGGCCGTACGGGCCGCTGCTCCGCGACGAGCTGCGGGCCAAGCGCGGCATCGGCTCGGCGGTGGGGGCGAGCGGCGCGGTGATGGCGCTCGCGGTGGCCGTCGCCGGGCTGTGGGCGCTGCCGCTGTTCTGCCTGCCGCTGCTGCTCACCCAGCTCTCCTTCAGCCGGTACGCGGCGGTGCGTACGACCTACCGGCAGACCATCACGTCCCTGGCGCGGGCCACCGAGATCGCCGGGTACACCCCGCAGGGCCACGCCCGCCGCGTCGCCGCCCTGAGCCGCGCCGTCGGCCGTGACCTGGGGCTCTCCGGGTTCGACCTGGTCGTACTCGAGTACGCGGCCCTGATGCACGACATCGGGCAGCTCTCCCTGGTCGACCCGGTGCGGGACGGCGCCACGGCCGCGCTGCCCGCCGTGGAGCAGCGCCGGATCGCCCTGCTCGGCGGGGCCGTGGTGCGCCAGACCGGGGTGCCCTCCGACGTCGCGGTGGTGGTCGAGCGGCAGGCCGATCCGTACCGTGACCAACCCCTCACGGCGCGGATCGTGCGGGCCGCGAACGCATACGACGAGATGGCGCGGGGAGAAGGCCCGGGAGGGCCGCTCGCCGCCCTGGAGCGACTGCGCCTCGCCACCGGCCGTGACTACCAGCCGGAGGTCGTCGAGTCCCTGGCCAGAGTGCTCTCCCGGGGCGGTCTGGCCCCGGTCGGCGGATGAGCGCCACGGCCCGCGCCAAGGGCCGGGCGAAGGGCCGGACAGAGAGCCGGGCGAAGGGCCGGGCCAAGGGCCGGACGAAGGGCCGGACGAAGGCGTCCGGAATGCGTCGCGGATCGGCGGTCCCGGGCAGGGATTCCCTGGTCCCACCTGGGTAACCCATGGGTAATGAGCGGGCGTCCGACCGGGCATGGTTGGATGCGAAGTGCAGGGTGTCCGGGGGCAAAGGCCCGATGCTGCACTGAGAGTGGAACGACCTGGGCAGGCGGGAATCGTGAGGATCTTCGGCAAGGGACGGCACCGGCCCTCCGCCTCCTGGCGGCAGGCCACCGACCGGGCGTTCACGCTCATCGGAGACGGCCGGTACGAGGACGCGGGGGCGCTCCTGACCCGTGCGGCCGACCTCGAACCGTGGCTGTCCGAGTCCTGGTTCAACCTCGCCCTGCTGCACAAGTTCCGGCACGACTGGGAGCAGGCGCGCGCCGCGGGCCTGCGGGCCGTCGCGCTGCTCGACCGCGAGGCCGGCGCCCCGGACTGGTGGAACGTCGGAATCGCCGCGACCGCCCTGCAGGACTGGCCGCTGGCCCGCCGCGCCTGGCAGGCGTACGGACTGAAGGTCCCCGGCGGACCCGTCGGCGGCGAGCCGCCGCTCGGCATGGAGCTCGGCAGCGCGGCCGTGCGGCTGTCCCCGGAGGGCGAGGCCGAGGTGGTCTGGGGCCGGCGGCTCGACCCGGCCCGGATCGAGGTGCTGTCCATCCCGCTGCCGTCGTCCGGAAGGCGCTGGGGCGAGGTCGTGCTGCACGACGGCGTCCCGCACGGCGAGCGGACCACGGGCGCGGGCCCGTCGTACCCGGTCTTCGACGAGATCGAGCTGTGGGCGCCCTCACCGGTGCCGACCTGGGTGGTGCTCCTCGAAGCGGCGGGCGAGGCCGACCGGGACGCCCTGGAGCGGCTCGCGGCGGACGCCGGTTTCGCCGCCGAGGACTGGTCGTCCTCGGTGCGGCTGCTCTGCCGGATGTGCTCGGAGAGCCGGATGCCCAGCGACGAGGGCGACGGCGAGCACCTCGACCCGCACGACCACAGCGAGCCCGGCCACCCCGGACCGCTCGGGCACCGCAGCCCCGGCGCCCTGTGGGTCCCGGAGCGGGAGTGCGGCATCGCGGCGCCCGCGGGCCTGGTGCGCGGGCTGCTCGACGGCTGGGTGGCGGACAGCCCGGACACCCGTGACTGGCGGGACCTGGAAGAAGTCTGCTGACCCGAGACACCTCCCCAGCAGGTCCCCGTAGGCTGTACTTCCACACTTGGCATGTTGAGGAAGGCGTACGTCGGACATGGCGCAGCAGGACACCGATCAGCAGACGGCGGCGAAGGCGGGCGTGCTCCCCGTCGACGACGAGGGCTTCGTCATCGACACGGAGAACGCCGAGGAGCGCGAGGCCGCCTACCGCGAGCGCGGTACGTCCCGGCCGGTCACCGTCGTGGGCAACCCGGTCCTGCACAAGGAGTGCAAGGACGTCACGGAGTTCGGTGACGAGCTCGCGCAGCTCGTCGACGACATGTTCGCCAGCCAGCGCAACGCCGAGGGCGTCGGCCTCGCCGCGAACCAGATCGGCGTCGACAAGAAGGTCTTCGTCTACGACTGCCCCGACGACGAGGGCAAGCGGCACGTCGGCGTGATCTGCAACCCCGTACTGCAGGACCTCCCCGCCGAGCAGCGCCGGCTCGACGACGGCAACGAGGGCTGCCTCTCGGTGCCGACGGCGTACGCCGAGCTGGCCCGGCCCGACTACGCGGTGGTGACCGGCCAGGACGAGAAGGGCAACCCGATCACCGTGCGCGGCACCGGCTTCTTCGCCCGCTGCCTGCAGCACGAGACGGACCACCTGTACGGCTACCTCTACATCGACCGCCTCTCCAAGCGCGACCGCAAGGACGCCCTGCGGCAGATGGAGGAGGGCACGCCGCGCTACGAGGTCGTGCCCAACGACTGAGCACCACAAGCGAGTTCAGGGGTCGGCCCGTCGAGTGGGCCGACCCCTGAAACGTACTCAGAACTCGTGGAACGTACTCAGAACTCGTCGTCGAAGGAGACCGAGCCCTCCACTGCGACCTGGTACGCGGACGGCCTGCGCTCGAAGAAGTTGGTCAGCTCCTGGACGCCCTGCAGCTCCATGAACGAGAACGGGTTCTCGGAGCCGTAGACCGGGGCGAAGCCGAGGCGGGTCAGGCGCTGGTCGGCGACGCACTCCAGGTACTGCCGCATCGACTCGGTGTTCATGCCCGGCAGACCCTCGCCGCACAGGTCACGCCCGAACTGCAGCTCCGCCTCGACGGCCTCGCGCAGCATGTCGGTGACCTGCCCCTGCAGCTTGTCGTCGAAGAGCTCGGGCTCCTCCTTGCGGACGGTGTCCACGACCTCGAAGGCGAAGTTCATGTGCATCGTCTCGTCCCGGAACACCCAGTTGGTGCCGGTGGCCAGACCGTGCAGCAGGCCGCGGGAGCGGAACCAGTACACGTACGCGAAGGCGCCGTAGAAGAACAGGCCCTCGATGCAGGCCGCGAAGCAGATCAGGTTGAGCAGGAAGCGGCGCCGGTCGGCCTGGGTCTCCAGGCGGTCGATCGACTCCACTGAGTCCATCCACTTGAAGCAGAAGTCCGCCTTCTCCTTGATGGACGGAATGTTCTCCACCGCCGCGAACGCCGCGTTGCGGTCCTCCGGATCGGGCAGATACGTGTCGAGCAGCGTCAGATAGAACTGGACGTGCACGGCCTCCTCGAAGAGCTGACGGCTCAAGTAGAGCCTCGCCTCGGGGGAGTTGATGTGCTTGTAGAGGGTGAGCACCAGGTTGTTCGCGACGATCGAGTCACCGGTCGCGAAGAACGCGACGAGCCGGCCGATCATGTGCTGCTCGCCCGGCGAGAGCTTGGCGAGGTCGGTGACGTCCGAGTGGAGGTCGACCTCCTCGACGGTCCAGGTGTTCTTGATCGCGTCCCGGTAGCGCTCGTAGAAGTCCGGGTAGCGCATGGGGCGCAGAGTCAGCTCGAAGCCCGGGTCGAGCAGGTTCTTGTTCTGGCTGGTCATTACTGGCAGGCCTCGCAGGACTCGGGGTTTTCCAGGGAGCAGGCCACGGCCTCGGGGTCGGCGGCCTGCGCGGGGATCGGGGTGGCGGTGGCGGCGTTCGAACCGGCGGCTCGGGCGATCCGGGTCGCGGGACGGGACCGCAGGTAGTACGTGGTCTTCAGGCCCGACTTCCAGGCGTACGCGTACATCGACGAGAGCTTGCCGATGGTCGGCGTCTCCAGGAACAGGTTCAGGGACTGCGCCTGGTCCAGGAACGGGGTGCGGGCGGCGGCCATGTCGATGAGGCCGCGCTGCGGGAGCTCCCAGGCCGTGCGGTACAGCGCCCGCACCTCCTCGGGCACCCAACCGAAGCCCTGCACCGAGCCGTTGGACTCGCGCAGCGCCTCGCGGGTCTGCGCGTCCCAGACGCCGAGCCGCTTGAGCTCCTCCACCAGGTAGGCGTTGACCTGGAGGAACTCGCCGCTGAGCGTCTCGCGCTTGAACAGGTTGGAGACCTGCGGCTCGATGCACTCGTACACACCGGCGATGGACGCGATGGTCGCGGTCGGTGCGATGGCGAGGAGCAACGAGTTGCGCATGCCGACCTGAGCGATCCGCGCGCGCAGGGCGTCCCAGCGCTCCGGCCAGTTCAGCTCGACGCCGTAGTGGTCGGGGTGCAGCACACCGCGCGCGGTGCGGGTCTTCTCCCAGGCGGGCAACGGGCCGTTGCGCTCGGCGAGTTCGGCGGAGGCCTCGTACGCGGCGAGCATGACGCGCTCGGCGATCCTCGTGGACAGGGCCCGGGCCTCGGCCGAGTCGAAGGGCAGCCGCAGCTTGAAGAACACGTCCTGCAGACCCATCGCGCCCAGGCCCACCGGGCGCCACTTGGCGTTGGAGCGGCCGGCCTGCTCGGTCGGGTAGAAGTTGATGTCGACGACGCGGTCCAGGAACGTGACGGCGGTACGGACGGTCGCGTCGAGCCGTTCCCAGTCGATGTCCTGGGAGTCGGCGTCCACGAAAGAACCCAGGTTCACCGACCCCAGGTTGCAGACCGCGGTCTCCCCGTCGTCCGTGACCTCCAGGATCTCCGTGCACAGATTCGAGGAGTGCACGGTGTGGCCGGGCTCGGCGGTCTGGTTGGCGGTGCGGTTGGCGGCGTCCTTGAACGTCATCCAGCCGTTGCCGGTCTGGGCGAGGGTGCGCATCATCCGGCCGTACAACTCCCGCGCGGGGAGCGTCTTACGGGCCTTCTGCGCGGCCTCGGCCGTGCGGTACGCGGCGTCGAACTCCTCGCCCCACAGGTCGACGAGCTCGGGCACGTCGGCCGGGGAGAACAGCGACCAGTCGGCGTCGGCCGCGACCCGGCGCATGAACTCGTCGGGGATCCAGTGCGCGAGGTTGAGGTTGTGCGTACGGCGGGCGTCCTCGCCGGTGTTGTCCCGCAGCTCCAGGAACTCCTCGATGTCGGAGTGCCAGGTCTCCAGGTACACCGCGGCCGCGCCCTTGCGCCGCCCGCCCTGGTTGACGGCGGCCACGGAGGCGTCGAGCGTCTTGAGGAACGGCACGATCCCGTTGGAGTGCCCGTTGGTCCCGCGGATCAGCGAACCCCGGCTGCGGATACGGGAGTACGAGAGGCCGATGCCGCCGGCGTGCTTGGAGAGGCGGGCGACCTGGTGGTAGCGGTCGTAGATGGAGTCCAGCTCGTCGAGCGGGGAGTCGAGCAGGTAGCAGGACGACATCTGCGGGTGCCGCGTACCGGAGTTGAAGAGCGTCGGCGAGGACGGCAGGTAGTCGAGGCGGCTCATCAGGCCGTAGAGCGCGGCGACTTCGTCGAGGGCGCGCTCGCTCTCGTCCTCGGCGAGGCCGGCGGCGACGCGGAGCATGAAGTGCTGCGGGGTCTCGACGACCTTGCGGGTGATCGGGTGGCGGAGCAGATAGCGGCTGTGCAGGGTGCGCAGGCCGAAGTAGCCGAAGCGGTCGTCGGCGCCGGTGTCGATCAGGGCGTCGAGCCGGGCGGCGTGCGCCGTCACGAACGCGGCGGTGCGGTCGGCGATCAGGCCCTCGCGGTGGCCGACGGCGACGGACCCGGTGAAGCACGTGACGCCCTGCGAGGCGGCCTCGTCGGCGATGGCGCGGGTGAGCAGCCGGGCGGCGAGACGGGAGTAGGCCGGGTCCTCGGAGATGAGGCCCGCGGCGGCGTCCGTGGCGAGGTCGCGCAGCTCCGCCGCGTCCGAACCGGCGTGCCGGCCGCGCAGCGCGGCGGCGGCGACGCGTCCGGGGTCGGTGCCGGGCAGGTCGGCGGTCAGCTCGGTCAGGGTCCGCAGGAGCGCGGTTCCCGGGGCGTCTTCGACGGCCTCGGCCTGTTCGGCCTGGGCTGAGACGGGATCGGCTGGCGCGATGGTCACGTGGGGCACTCCCTCGCTCGGCTCGGGGCCTGCTGCGGGCGGGAGTGGGCGCACGGCACCGCGGGACGGCACACCGTGACGCGTCCACCGGCCCATTCCGCGAGGCCCGGACGACATGGGCACCCGGACCGGGCGGCACGGGTGCGCTGTCGGCAGGTCCTCGGACTCGACAGGTACGCAAAAGCGCACCGATACACCGTTGCGGGACAGTTCCGGATTCGCACCGGATTCCCCTGCGGCGACAGCGAGGTCGAGCATACATGTGGGGGGAGGTGCTCGCGGCTGCCCCCATATGTTGTGTCGTACGGCAGGGCAGAGCGAGGTCGTACGGATACGACGACGGGCCGCCGGATCGCTCCGACGGCCCGTCGTCGTACGGGAGTTCAGACCAGGTTCAGTGCGAGGAGCCCGCCGTGGCCGGCGGCAGGTCCGCCTTGACGCCCGGGTCGCCCGCGTCCGCCGTGTAGTCGCTCGGCTGGGTCTGGTCGACGCCGTCGGGCGCCTTGACGGCCCGCAGGACGAAGGTCAGGACCACGGTGACCAGGACGTTCAGGACGAACGCGGTGAGGCCGATGTAGCCGATCTCGCCGATGCCGGGGATCTCCGTGGAGGAACCGCCGAAGTGCTTCTGCGTCGGAGAGGCCACCCCGTACGCCGCGGCCGTGCCGTACACCATGCCGACCGCCCAGCCGCCGAGCAGCGCCCAGCGGTGGAACCAGCGGGTGAACAGGCCGCCGACGAGGGCCGGGAAGGTCTGCAGGATCCAGATGCCGCCGAGCAGCTGGAAGTTGATCGCGACCGTCTTGTCCATGCCGAGGACGAAGACCAGCGCGCCCACCTTCACCAGGAGCGACACCAGCTTGGAGACCTTGGTCTCCTGCGCCGGGGTGGCGTCCGGCCTGATGAAGTCCTTGTAGATGTTGCGGGTGAAGAGGTTCGCGGCGGCGATCGACATGATGGCCGCCGGGACCAGGGCGCCGATGCCGATCGCCGCGAAGGCGATGCCGGCGAACCAGTCCGGGAACATGGTCTCGAACAGCTGCGGGATCGCCAGCTGCCCGTTCTCCACCGTGACCCCGGCCGCGATCGCCATGAAGCCGAGCAGCGCGAGGAAGCCCAGCATCAGCGAGTACAGCGGCAGGATCGTGGTGTTGCGGCGGATCACGTCACGGCTGCGCGAGGACAGCGTCGCGGTGATCGAGTGCGGGTACATGAACAGCGCGAGCGCCGAGCCGAGCGCAAGGGTGGCGTAACCCCAGTGCCCGCCGTCGTCCGGCACCAGACCGCCCTTGCCCTGCTCGGTGAACTTGTCGCTCGCCGAGGCGAAGATGTCGGCGAACCCGCCCAGCTTGATCGGGATGTAGATGATGGCCACGGCGATCACGATGTAGATCAGCGTGTCCTTGACGAACGCGATCAGCGCGGGCGCGCGCAGCCCCGACGAGTACGTGTACGCGGCGAGCACGCCGAACGCGATCAGCAGCGGCAGGTCCTTGATGAACCAGTTGGTGTCCTCGCCGCCGCCGACACCCATCACGTCCAACACGGCCTGGATGCCGACCAGCTGGAGCGCGATGTACGGCATCGTGGCGAGGATGCCCGTCACGGCCACGGCGAGCGAGAGCCCCTTCGAGCCGAACCGGCCGCGCACGAAGTCCGAAGTCGTCACGTACCCGTGCTTGTGGGAGACCGACCAGAGGCGCGGCAGGAACGTGAAGATCAGCGGGTAGACCAGGATGGTGTACGGCACCGCGAAGAAGCCGGCCGCGCCCGCCGCGTAGATCGCCGCCGGGACGGCCACGAAGGTGTACGCGGTGTACAGGTCGCCGCCGAGCAGGAACCAGGTGACCCAGGTGCCGAACGAGCGGCCGCCGAGGCCCCATTCGTCGAGGCTGTTCTCGTTCTCGGCCTTGCGCCAGCGGGCCGCCATGAAGCCCATGGCGGTGACGAGGACGAAGAAGAAGATGAAGACGGCGAGTGCGACGCCGTTCACGCCGTCGTTCACTTGGCTCCGCCTTCCCGGCGCGCGCGCTGGTCACGCTGCCACAGCCAGTACGCGAGCACGGTGAGCGCGGTCGAGATGAGCACCCACGCCATCTGGTACCAGTAGAAGAACGGCAGCCCGATGAAGGCCGGATCCGTCTTCGCGTAGGAACCGACCCACAGCATGGCGATGAACGGTGCGACGAGACAGAGGCCGATGACGACGCGCACCGGCGTCACCACCGGTGGTCTGTTCTCTTCTGAAGCTTGTGACATGCGGCGGGCTCCGTCCCCCTCGCTGGTGACCTCGTGCGGTGCGCACGAAATCTAGGTGACGGTGTCAAGACAGCGGAAGACCTCGTCCGCATATCGGTCCCCAACCGCAATCTCGCCGCCGCGCGTGTCCGGATTTCGCCGGAATACGCAGGTCGCGGCGGCGACTTCCAGCCGTCGTGGCGACCGCGGCCGCTACTCCTGCGGACGCTGCAGACGGGCCACGAACTTGTACCGGTCCCCGCGGTACACCGAGCGCACCCACTCCACCGGCTTGCCCGAGGCGTCGAGCGAGTGCCGCGACAGCATCAGCATCGGCAGGCCCACGTCGGTGCCGAGCAGCGCGGCCTCGGTCGGGGTGGCGAGCGAGGTCTCGATGGTCTCCTCGGCCTCGGCGAGGTGGACGCCGTAGACCTCGCCGAGCGCGGTGTAGAGCGAGGTGTACTTGACCAGCGAACGGCGCAGCGCGGGAAAGCGCTTGGCGGACAGATGCGTGGTCTCGATGGCCATCGGCTCGCCGTTCGCGAGGCGAAGGCGCTGGATGCGCAGGACGCGTCCGCCGGCGGTGATGTCGAGCAGCTCGGCGAGCCGGTCGTCCGCCGTGACGTACCCGATGTCCAGGAGCTGCGAGGCCGGTTCGAGCCCCTGCGCCCTCATGTCCTCGGTGTACGAGGTGAGTTGGAGCGACTGGGAGACCTTCGGCTTCGCGACAAACGTGCCCTTGCCCTGGATCCGCTCCAGGCGCCCCTCGACGACGAGCTCCTGCAGCGCCTGGCGCACGGTGGTCCGCGACGTGTCGAACTCGGCGGCGAGCGTGCGCTCGGGCGGTACGGGCGTGCCGGGCGGCAGCGTCTCCGTCATGTCGAGCAAGTGCTTCTTGAGGCGGTAGTACTTGGGCACGCGCGCGGTACGGCCCGGCCCCTGCGGCTCGGTCCCTGTCGCGCTCTGCGTGCTGCCCGCCTCGGTCGCCATCCCTCGCCCACCCGTCTCCCGGCCGCCACTGCTCGGGGACGCCTTCCGCGCGGCGCCCTGCTGCGGCTCCTGTGCTGCTGCCGTCACCGGCTCCTCCGTCTGTCGCGGCTCACATCGTGGCACGCCCCGGCCGCGACCGGTCGCTCTCCCTTGGCGAGAGGGCTCAGGTGTCGGTCAGGTAACGGGATGTGGGACCCCTCTTATACACCCTTGACACCCCTAAAGGTCTAGGCCAAGCTCCCCGTACTGGTCTACACCATTAAAGACCAGGTCCCAGCCCCACGAACAGTGCACTGCCATATGTCACCGAAGTGGGTGGGGGGTTGCTGGCATCCCTGAGGAGGGTGACGTGAAGCGCAAGCTCATAGCCGCGATCGGTGCAGCGGGCATGTTGGTGTCTGTCGCTGCCTGCGGTTCGGACGACGGCAAGGGCTCGGGGGCGGACGGCTTCAAGGGTCAGACCCTGACCGTGTGGGCCATGGACGGCTCGACTCCGGACACCTGGACCAAGGATGTGACGGCGGCCTTCGAGAAGAAGACCGGCGCCAAGGTCGAGTTCGAGGTCCAGCAGTGGAACGGCATTCAGCAGCGCCTGACCACCGCACTCTCCGAGGAGAACCCGCCGGACGTCTTCGAGATCGGCAACACCCAGACCCCGGCGTACGCGCAGACCGGCGGCCTCGCCGAGCTGGAGGACCTGAAGAAGTCCATCGGCGCCGACTGGACCGAGACGCTCAACGAGGCGTCCGTCTTCGACGGCAAGCAGTACGCCGCCCCCTGGTTCGCCGCCAACCGCGTCGTCGTCTACAACAAGAAGGTCTTCAAGGAGGCCGGCGTCACCGGGATCCCGAAGACCCGCGCCGAACTCTTCGAGGCCTTCGACAAGATCAAGGCCAAGGGCAAGGCCGAGCCCGTCTACATGCCCGGCCAGAACTGGTACTTCTTCGACGGCCTCACCATCGGCACCGGCGCCGACCTCGTGAAGAAGGACGGCGACAAGTGGGTCTCCAACCTCGCGGACCCCAAGGTCGGCGAGGCCATGGAGATCTACAAGAAGTACGCCTCGTACTCCACCGCCCCCAAGGACAAGGACGAAGCCACGCCGCAGCAGGCCGAGGTCTTCGCCAAGGGCAAGACCGGCGCGTTCATCGGCATGGGCTGGGAGGCCGCCACCGCCATCAAGGCCAACCCGAAGATCGAGAAGGACATCGGCTACTTCACGATCCCCGGTGAGACCGCGGACAAGCCCGAGGGCGTCTTCCTCGGCGGCTCCAACCTCGCGATCGCCGCGGGCAGCGAGAAGCAGGAACTCGCCAAGGAATTCCTGAAGATCGCGCTCTCCGACAAGTTCGAGGGCCAGCTCTCCAAGGAACTCGGCGTCATCCCCAACAAGGAGTCGCTGCAGGAGAACCTCAAGGGCCAGCCCGCCGGCGAGGCCGCCGCGCCCGCCGTCGCCTCCGGCGGCACCACCCCGCTGATCCCCGAGTGGGCCGCCGTGGAGAACCCGCCGAACCCGATCAAGACGTACATGACCGCGGTCCTGAACGGTAAGTCGCACGCGGCCGCCGCCAAGCAGGTCGAGGGCGAGTTCAACAAGCGCCTGGCGCAGAAGCAGTGACCCGCGTGCCGGGGGCGGGAACCGGCCTCCCCGCCCCCGCCCCCGGCACGTACCGCCTGCTCTGAACCCTCTCGTACGAAAGTGATGGCGAGCATGACCGTGCAGACCGAACGCCAGGACTCCCGCCCGGCGGAGGTCCGGGGGGCGGACGGTGGGGGAGGGCGACCGCAGCGCCGAGCGGCCTCGCGGTCCCGCACCACCGCACTCGCGCCCTATCTGCTGCTGCTTCCCGCCCTCGCGGCGACCCTGCTGCTGCTCGGCTGGCCCCTGGTCAAGAACGGGCTCCTGTCGTTCCAGAACCTCAACATGAGGCAGCTGATCCAGCGGCTCACCGAGTGGAACGGCTTCGACAACTACGCCGAGGTGCTGAGCAGTTCGGACTTCTGGCGGGTCACCGTCAGATCCGTCCTGTTCACCGGCGCCAACGTCGTACTGATCATGATCCTGGGCACCCTCGTCGGCCTGCTGCTCGCGCGTCTCGGCAAGCGGATGCGGCTCACCCTGCTCATCGGGCTCGTCCTGGCCTGGGCGATGCCGCCGATCGCGGCCGTCACCGTCTACAAGTGGCTGTTCGCGCAGCGCTTCGGCGTCGTCAACTGGGTGCTCGACCAGCTCGGCTTCCACTCCATGGCCGACCACAACTGGCTCGCCACGCAGTTCTCCACCTTCGCCGTGGTCACCCTGCTCATCGTCTGGCAGTCCATCCCGTTCGTGGCGATCAACCTGTACGCGGCGACGACCACCATCCCCAAGGAGCTCTACGAGGCCGCCTCGCTCGACGGCGCCGGCGCCTGGAAGAGCTTCACCTCGGTCACCGTGCCGTTCCTGCGGCCCTTCCTCTACGCGACCACGTTCCTGGAGATCATCTGGGTCTTCAAGGCCTTCACCCAGGTCTTCGCCATCAACGAGGGCGGCCCGAACCGGCTCACCGAGATCCTGCCCGTGTACGCGTACATCGAGGGCTTCGGCAACCAGCACTTCGGCATGGGCTCCGCGATCGCGCTGCTCACCATCGTGATCCTGCTCGCCCTGACCGCGTACTACCTTCGCATCGTGCTCAAGCAAGAGGAGGACGAGCTGTGAGCCGCCCCCGATCGACCCTTGGCCGTGCCTGGCCCAACGCCGTGGCCCTCGTGCTCTTCGTCGGGTTCGTCTTCCCCGTCTACTGGATGTTCGCCACGGCCTTCAAACCGACCGGCGACATCATCAGCGAGAACCCCGTCTGGTTCCCCGTCGACTTCACCTTCGAGCACTTCACGACCGCCGTCACCGCGGACAACTTCTGGACGCTGGTACGGAATTCGGTGACCGTCACGGTCCTCGCGGTGCTGTTCTCCCTGGTGATCGCGTTGCTCGCCTCGTTCGCGCTCGCCCGGATGCGGTTCAAGGGGCGCCGCGGCTTCATCGTCGGGTTCATGCTCGCGCAGATGGCGCCCTGGGAGGTCATGGTCATCGCGATCTACCTGATCGTGCGCGACGCCGACATGCTCAACAGCCTGGTCCCGCTCACCGTCTTCTACATGATGATGGTGCTGCCCTTCACGCTGCTCACCCTGCGCGGCTTCGTCGGGGCGATACCCAAGGACCTGGAGGAGTCGGCCATGGTCGACGGCTGCAGCCGGCCGCAGGCCTTCGTCAAGGTGATCCTGCCGCTGCTCGCGCCCGGCCTGATGTCGACCTCCCTGTTCGGCTTCATCACCGCCTGGAACGAGTTCCCGATGGTGCTGATCCTCAACAAGCAGGCCGAGGCACAGACCCTGCCCCTGTGGATCTCCAAGTTCCAGACCGTCTTCGGCGACGACTGGGGCGCCACCATGGCCGCCTCCTCGCTCTTCGCCATCCCGATCCTGCTCCTCTTCCTCTTCCTGCAGCGCAAGGCCGTCAGCGGCCTCACCGCAGGCGCCGTGAAGGGATAACCCCGCCGTATGACGACTTACGCCCGCGCCACCGACACTCTGACCAGGGACGCCCTGGCCGTGCTCCAGCCCGGCTTCGTCGGCACCAGCGCACCGGACTGGCTGCTCCGCCGCATCGGCGAGGGCCTGCACTCGGTCGGACTGTTCGGCCGCAACATCGCGTCCCCCGAACAACTCGCCGCGCTCACCGCCCAGTTGCGGGCCGAGCGGGACGACGTCCTGGTCGCCATCGACGAGGAGGGCGGCGACGTCACCCGCCTGGAGGTCCGCTCCGGCTCCTCCTTCCCCGGCAACCACGCCCTCGGCGCCGTGGACGACCCGGCCCTGACCCGCGACGTCGCCGCCGAACTCGCCCGCCGCCTCGCCGCCTGCGGGGTCAACCTCAACTGGGCCCCGTCGGCCGACGTCAACTCCAACCCCGACAACCCGGTCATCGGCGTACGGTCCTTCGGCGCCGACCCGGCCCTCGTCGCCCGGCACACCGCCGCGTACGTCGAGGGCGTGCAGTCCGCCGGAGTCGCCGCCTGCACCAAGCACTTCCCCGGCCACGGCGACACGGCCGTCGACTCGCACCACTCCATGCCGCGCATCGACGCGAGCCTGGAGGTGCTCAGGGAACGGGAGTTGGTCCCCTTCCGCGCCGCGATCGCGGCCGGCACCAAGGCCGTCATGAGCGCCCACATCCTGCTCCCGGCCCTCGACCCGGACCGCCCGGCGACGCTCTCCCGCCCCATCCTCACCGGCCTGCTCCGCGAGGAACTGGACTTCGACGGCCTGATCGTCACCGACGGTATGGAGATGCAGGCCATCTCCGCCACGTACGGCATCGAACGCGGCAGCGTCCTCGCCGTCGCCGCGGGCGCCGACGCGATCTGCGTGGGCGGCGGCCTCGCCGACGAGGAGACCGTCCTGCGCCTGCGCGACGCCCTCGTCACGGCCGTACGCGACGGCGAACTCCCCGAGGAACGCCTCGCCGACGCCGCCGCCCGGGTGCGCGCCCTGGGGGAGTGGTCCGCGTCGGCCGTACGCGTGGAGAGCGGCGTCGGCCGCGACATCGGCCTGACCGCGGCCCGCCGCGCCCTCACGGTCACGGTCAACGGCGGGCACCCGCACCTCACTTCACCCGCGTACGTGGCCGCGCTGACGCCGATGGCCAACATCGCCGTCGGCGACGAGACCCCCTGGGGCGTGGCCGCCGAGCTGGCCCGCCTGCTCCCCGGAACGGAGACCGGCAGCTACACGGCAGGGTCCGACCCGGCCGAGATCCTCGCCGCGTCCGGCGACCGCCGCATCGTGGCCGTGGTCCGCGACGCCCACCGCCACGCCTGGATGTCGGACACGGTGGACGCCCTCCTGACGGCCCGCCCCGACACGGTGGTCGTAGAGATGGGCGTCCCCCAGTCCCCACCCCGAGGCTCGATCCACATCGCGACCTACGGCGCGGCACGGGTGTGCGGGACAGCGGCGGCGGAGGCCCTGCTCCCCAACTCGTAATCCCCGAGGCGGGGTTCGCCTGCCAGTTCCCCAGCCCCTCCGGTGGGGAGGGGAAGCAGAGGCGCCGGGCCCAACGGACCCGGCGCCTGGGAGAGGAGGGGGACCCCTCAAATCCCCTGCCAACCCGGCTTGTTCTCGAACGCATGCCGAAAGTAATCCGCAAGCTTCAACTTGGACGCAGCAGCCTCATCCACCACAACCGTCGCATGCGGATGCAACTGCAACGCAGACGCGGGCACCAGCGAGGCCACCGGCCCCTCCACGGTCTGCGCCACGGCCTCAGCCTTCCCCTCACCCGTCGCAAGCAGCACCAGATGACGAGCGTCCAGAATCGTCCCGATGCCCTGCGTGATGACGTGGTGCGGCACCTGCTCGATGTCGTCGTCGAAGAACCGCGCGTTGTCGATCCGGGTCTGCTCGATCAGCGTCTTGATCCGCGTACGCGAGGCGAGCGAGGAGCACGGCTCGTTGAACCCGATGTGCCCGTCCGTGCCGATCCCGAGGATCTGCAGGTCCACCCCACCGGCCTCGGCCAGCGCCTTGTCATACGCCGAGCACGCCGCCTGCACGTCCTCGGCGCTGCCGTCCGGCCCCATGAACTGCTCGGCGGGCAGCCCGAGCGGCTCGACCACCTGGCGCAGCACGGTCGCGCGGTACGACTCCGGGTGCCCGGCCGGCAGGCCCACGTACTCGTCGAGCTGGCAGATCCGCGCCCGGGAGGCGTCGACGCCGCCGCGCACCTTGGCGATCAGCGCGTCGTAGATGGGCAGCGGGGTCGAGCCGGTGGCCACGCCGAGCAGCGCGTCGGGCTTGCGGGCCAGCAGGTCCGCGATGGCCCCCGCGATGAGCTCTCCGCCCGCCTTGGCGTCCTTGACGATGACAACTTCCACGCTGGGCCTGCCGATCTGAGGTAGTGGATGTGCACGCGCTTGGGTCGTGTGAGTCTTGGTGGTATAGACCAATCTAACAGAGCTCCGCGGCCCTCGCCCCGTGAACCGCACACTCCCTCCACCACTCCACACCCCGTACGCCGCACCGGCGACTCGGACGATCCGGAGCACGGGCTCCGGAGAAATCCACAGCCCGGCACCCCGTTTCTCTAGTGTCCGCTATACAATTCTCACCATGGTGGCGAACCCGGCAGCGCAGAGACGTGACGGCCGCCCGTCGGAGCAGCCGGCGGGCGGCGCGAGGCAGCGCGGCCGCCCCCGCTCCTTCGACCGCGAGGAGGCCCTGCGCCAGGCGATCTGGACGTTCTGGGAGCGGGGTTACGAAGCCACGTCCGTCTCCGACCTCACCCGGGCCATGGGCATCGGTCCTCCGAGCCTGTACGCCGCCTTCGGCGACAAGCGCACGCTCTTCGAAGAGGTCCTCACGGAGTACGTGGAGAGATACGGCGCCTTCGCTGCGCGGGCCCTCGAAGAGGAGCCGACGGCCCGCGCCGGTCTCGGCCGGTTGCTGCGCGAGGCCGCCGCCGAGTTCGCCGCCCCCGGCCGACCGCACGGCTGCCTCGTCATCCACGCGGCCACCAACTGCACGACACCGGAGGTCGAGGAGACCCTGCGCGAGCGCCGCAACGCCAACATCGCCGACTTCGCCTCCCGCATCCGCGCGGACATCGCCGCCGGCGAACTCCCCTCGGACTGCGACGCCGCAGCCCTCGCGCGGTACACCGCCGCCGTCTTCCAAGGCATGTCCCAGCAGGCCAGGGACGGCGCGAGCCAGGAGGAGCTGGAGCGCGTGGCCGACCTGGCGATGGCCGCCTGGCCCCCGGCTCCATGAGGCCCGTCCACCGTCCACGAGGCCTGTCCATGAGACCGTTGACCCCGGACGTCCTCAGAGAAAGAAACAAGAACAAACCTCTGCCGACGCATGGACATCGGATAATGGTCTAGTCCACAATGCACAAGTAAAGCTTCAAAGCTTCCGCTCTTCCCGCACAGAAGAGCGGATTGAGGCGCCCGACGCTCTCTGCCCTGACCGCGTCGGAGCCTCCCGGCCGCACGGGACCGCACACCCGACGGCCGGATCAGCTCCGGGCTGCGGTGCCGGTGAGGGTTGAGGGTCCCTCTCGGGCGCCGCGGCCCGCGGGTGTTTCCGGGGGCCGTACGACCGCGTCCGCGCTGTCCGAGCCGAAAGGTACGCTCGCACACGTGCCCTCCATGAACGAACTCGTACGCCAGCACACGGCCCTCGGCGACACCGACCTCGAGTGGCTGCACCTGCTGGTCTCGGAGTGGCAGCTGCTCTCCGACCTCTCCTTCGCCGACCTGGTCCTGTGGGTCCCCACACGCGACGGCACCCGCTATGTCTCCGTCGCCCAGATGCGCCCCAACACCGGCCCGACGTCGTACCAGGACGACATGGTCGGCCACCTCGTCCCCCGAGGCCGCCGCCCCCTGCTCGACGCCGCGCTCGACGAGGGCCGCATCGTGCGCGAGGGCGACCCGGAGTGGCGCGAGGAGGTCCCGGTCCGCGTCGAGTCCATCCCGGTGCGCCGTGAGGGCCGCGTCCTCGGCGTCATCGCCCGCAACACCAACCTCCTCACGGTCCGTACGCCGAGCCGCCTGGAGCTGACGTACCTCCAGAGCGCCTCCGACCTCGCGCAGATGATCGCCGCCGGCTCCTTCCCGTTCCCCGGCCAGCAGGTCGACATGGACGCGTCCCCGCGCGTGGGCGACGGCCTGATCCGCCTCGACGCCGACGGCATCGTGCAGTACGCCTCACCGAACGCCCTGTCCGCGTACCACCGACTGGGCCTCGCCGCCGACCTCGTCGGCCACCACCTCGGCCGGACCACCGCCGAACTCGCCCCGTCCCGAGGCCCCGTGGACGAAGCCCTGGTCAAGCTGGCCAGCGGCTGGGCCCCGCGCGAGACGGAGGTGGAGGGGGACGACGGTGTGATCCAGCTCCGCGCCATCCCCCTCAAGCCCAAGGGCACCCGCATCGGCTCCCTCGTCCTGCTGCGTGACGTCACCGAACTCCGCCGCCGCGAGCGCGAGTTGATCACCAAGGACGCCACCATCCGGGAGATCCACCACCGGGTGAAGAACAACCTGCAGACCGTCGCGGCCCTGCTGCGCCTGCAGGCCCGCCGCATCGAGTCCGACCGTGGCCGCGAGGCACTCGAAGAGGCCGTGCGCCGGGTGGGCTCGATCGCGATCGTGCACGAGACGCTCTCGCAGAACCTCGACGAACGCGTCGAGTTCGACGAGATCGCCGACCGCGTCCTCGCGATGGTGGCCGAGATCTCCCCGGGCAAGGTGACCGGCCGCCGCAGCGGACGCTTCGGCATCCTGGACGCCGAGGTCGCCACCCCGCTCTCGATGGTCCTCACCGAGGTCCTGCAGAACGCCCTGGAGCACGGCTTCCGCGAGGGCGACACCGGCACGGTCGAGGTCTCCGCGGTCCGCGGCGGCACGCGCAAGGACGCCCGCCTGCTCATCACCGTCCAGGACGACGGCGTGGGCCTGCCCGCCGACTTCGACCCGCGCCGCGCCGGCAACCTCGGCCTGCAGATCGTACGGACGCTGGTGGAGGGCGAGTTGAGCGGCACGTTCGACATGGTCCCGGCACCCGAGAAGGGCACGCGGGTGATCCTCGACATCCCGGTGCACGGCGAGAAGTAACACGGATCACGGGGCCCCGGGGAACTCGCACCCGGGACCTCTGCCTCAACTCGGCATTCCCGTAAGGCAGTTAAGGCAGTTGGTCACTCACCCCGAACAGCAGTAAGCCCCGGACTCTGGTGGGTCCGGGGCTTACTGCTCACGTTGCTGAGCGCATCGGGGGGTACTGCGCGCTGCGGCTCGGGGGCGGGAGATGCGTACTCGCCGTACGCGCCGCCGGGCTCAGGCTCGTTCGGGGCGGGGGTGTCAGGCGCTGGCCTGGCGGGCCCGGTTGCGGGCGGCGCGGCGCTTCATCGCGCGACGCTCGTCCTCGCTGAGGCCACCCCAGACGCCGGAGTCCTGGCCGGACTCGAGCGCCCACTGCAGGCACTGCTCCACGACGGGGCAGCGGCGGCAGACGGCCTTGGCTTCCTCGATCTGCAGCAGCGCAGGACCGGTGTTGCCGATGGGGAAGAACAGCTCGGGGTCTTCCTCGCGGCAAACGGCGTTGTGACGCCAGTCCATGGCTGCTACCTCTCCTTGGTATTACGTGCAGGTTGCTTGTGAATGTGAACGCTTTCACGAATCCCCCCGCAAGTGAAGGGCCAACCACCAGTTGCCTGGTGCAGGTCCTGTGTGAGAGAGGGGGTTCGGGCTCTCTGTGGGGCCGGTGTTGCGGGCCGTCCTGAGCGCCAAGAAAAGATTCGCAAACCTCGGCGGCGGATACAACCCCTTCTGGAAAGTTTTTTTTGATTCCTCGGTGTCGGCTAGGTCACAGCCGTCATTCCATGGGGTGGATCCTGGTCTAAACGTTCGAGTGCAAGGACTTTAGCGTCTTCCGCTCACACAATCACACGCAGTGCACGGCGTACGCCTGTGAACGTCACGCTCGTGCGTAGTCCCAGGTGGTCACCGTCCATCTGGAAGGGGATCGGGGCCTTGGATTGCAAGGTGAAGTCCGTCAGGTCGTGCAGCGTCGCGGCGTGCTTGCCGTGCGGTCCGCGCTCCGGGCTTGAAGTGAGCAGCTGGGTCGCGTAACGGGTCATCGCGGGGGTCGACAGCTTGCTCAGTCCGAGCACGTCGAGCCCGGTGTCGAAGCTCGCCTGCGGGGACGCGTACACCGGGCGATTGCCCAGGTAGGTCCAGGGCGAGGTGTTGCAGATTATGGCGAGGACAAGATCGCTGACCGGGTCCTCGCCGGTCTGCTCCAGAGTGATCGTGCCGTTCCTGCGGTTCTGCTCGTCGAGGAACTGCCGCACCATCTGTCGTACGTAGAGCGCATGCGTCGAACGCCTGCCGCGCTCCCGCTCCTTTTCGACCCGGCCGATCACGCTGGCGTCGAATCCGAGGCCGGCGCAGAACGTGAACCAGCGCTCCGGCACGCCCTCGTCCTCGGTGCCCGGGGTTCCTGCCGCCAGGCCGAGCCCGACCGTGCGCTCACTGCCGGTGCGCAGGGCGTCGAGCAGGGCGCCGGTGGCCTCGACCGGGTCGTTGGGCAGGCCGAGGGCGCGGGCGAAGACGTTGGTGGAGCCGCCGGGGACGACCGCGAGGCCGGGCAGGGAGGGGCGCGGGCCGTTGTGCAGCAGGCCGTTCACGACCTCGTTGACCGTGCCGTCGCCGCCGAGGGCCACGACCAGCTCGATGTCCTTGCTCTCCGCGGCCTGCCGGCCCAGGTCGCGGGCGTGTCCGCGGTACTCCGTGGTCACCGCCTCGAGCTTCATCTCGCTGGCGAGCGCATGGATCAGTACGTCCCTGGTGCGGGCACTGGTGGTGGTTGCCGCCGGGTTGACCACGAGAAGTGCACGCATGCGAAGCAGCGTACCCACCGCTCTTTACGTGGCCCAGACCGAGGTCCGCCCGCAGTCCGCACCCGGCCCCGCACACCGCCCGCACTCGGCCCCTTGCCCCGGGGGCGGCCGCGGGGCGGGGCTACCCTGCAGGGGTGAGCAGTGCTGAGCAGACCCCGAAGTCCGAAGGCCCGCGCCCGCCGCGCCTGACCGCCGCCGCGGCGCTCGCCGCGCTCGAAGGCCTGGTGCTCGTCGCCGTGGGCGGCTATCTCGCGGTCCAGGGGCTGAGCGGTGCGGGGGACGAGCGGACCGCCGTGACCGGCGGGCTGACGATGATCGCGCTCGCGCTGCTGCCGCTGATCGCCGCGCGCGGGCTGTTCCGGCTGCGCAGCTGGAGCCGCGGTCCGGCGATCATCACGCAGATCATGGCGCTGCCGGTGGCCTGGCAGCTGCTGCAGACGAACAGCGTCGCGATCCCCGCCGGGATCGCGCTCGCCGTGGTCGCGGTGACCTCGCTGGTGCTGCTTGTGAACCCGGAGACGACGCAGGCGCTGGGCATCGGCCGACGCGACACCGCCTAGCCGTCGCTCGTCGTGCGAGTGCGAGGGCCGGGCGGTCCCGGGCCTGATCGCCGTCCGTGATCGGTGTGCGCAGGTGATGGCGCGGGTCCGGGCGGTCCCGCGCGGTGGTGGGTGGTTACTCCTCGACCAGCAGGCGCTCGCGCAGCTGCGCGAGCGTGCGCGCGAGGAGCCGGGAGACATGCATCTGCGAGATGCCGACCTCCTGGGCGATCTGCGACTGCGTCATGTTCCCGAAGAACCGCAGCAGCAGGATGCGCTTCTCGCGCGGCGGCAGGTCCTCCAGAAGCGGCTTCAGGGACTCGCGGTACTCGACGCCCTCCAGGGCCTCGTCCTCCGCGCCCAGGGTGTCCGCCACGGCCGGTGATTCGTCGTCCGTGTCCGGGACGTCCAGGGACAGCGTGGAGTAGGCGTTCGCCGACTCCAGGCCCTCCAGGACCTCCTCCTCGGAGATGCTCAGCCGCTCGGCCAGCTCGTGCACCGTGGGGGAGCGGCCGTGCTGCTGGGAGAGCTCGGCGGTCGCGGTGGTGAGGGACAGGCGCAGCTCCTGCAGCCGACGCGGTACGCGTACCGCCCAGCCCTTGTCGCGGAAGTGCCGCTTGATCTCGCCGACGACCGTGGGCGTCGCGTACGTCGAGAACTCGACGCCGCGCTCCGGGTCGAAGCGGTCCACCGACTTGATCAGGCCGATCGTCGCGACCTGCGTCAGGTCGTCGAGCGGCTCGCCGCGGTTGCGGAAGCGGCGGGCGAGGTGCTCGACCAGGGGCAGATGCATGCGGACCAGCTGGTTCCGCAGCTGCGCGTACTCCGGGCTGCCGTCGGGCAGCTTGCGCAGCTCGATGAACATCGCCCGCGCGCCGCTGCGGTCCTGCGGATCGTGGTGGTGCCCGTGCTCTGTCATGTGTCCCGCCCTCCCCCAGCTGCTGCTGGGAGGCGCTCCCCGGCCGCCGCCGACCTGGTGCTCGCTCCTGCCATCGCGCTGTGCCCGCTCCGTCGTGCCCGGTTCCTCCGGGTGCGGCCTGGCCTGTTGCTCGGGGATGTCCGGGGCGCGCCGCGCCCTGGGCACTCCGTCGCTGCCGTCGGTGTTCTCGGCGGGCAGACTCCTTGCGCTGCGCTCTTCGTCACGCACCGGCCCGTCCCCGTTCGTCACGCCGGCCCGGGTCCCGCGCCGCGCTGTTTGTACAGGCTGATCGAGACGGTCTTGTCGTCGGCGACATGGGAGTCGACCTTGCCCGCGAGGGCCGACAGGACAGTCCAAGCGAAGGTGTCGCGCTCGGGGGCGCGGCCGTCGGTGGTGGGCGCCGAGACCGTGACCTCGAGTGAGTCGTCGACGAGTCGGAAGACGCAGCTGAGCACGGAGCCCGGCACGGCCTGCTGGAGCAGGATCGCGCAGGCCTCGTCGACCGCGATGCGCAGGTCCTCGATCTCGTCCAGGGTGAAGTCAAGACGCGCCGCGAGGCCGGCCGTGGCCGTCCGCAGCACCGACAGGTAGGCACCCGCAGCCGGCAGCCGGACTTCCACGAAGTCCTGAGTCCCGGGCTCGCCTGCGATCTGGGACACCCTCACCTCCAAGGTGGTACAAGCACGTTCGGGGTTCGGCCCGCCGCTCGCGGCGGTCCGGCACAGCGTCGCACGGGTGATGCGCTGTGTGTTCAGCAGGTGACGCTATCGCGCTCCCACGCTCCCTGTCCCGGTGGACCCCGGACCCGTCTGTTCACTCATAGTAAGTCTACGGGTACGGAAAGTGGCTAGGGGTTTCGCGGTCCCAATTGGAAAGAGCGCGCGCCGGGTTGACGTACCCAGGTGGCGGGCGGTCGAACCGTCCGACGTCGTCTCGCGGGCCGTCACTGTCCGTCGCCGTCAGACGATCGCGCCGTCGGCGAAGCACCAGCGCCAGCTCTGGCCGGGCTCGAGGCTGCGCATCACCGGGTGGCCGGTGTCCTTGAAATGGGCCGTGGCATGCCGGAACGGGGAGGAGTCGCAGCAGCCCACATGCCCGCACGTCAGACAGAGGCGCAGCTGCACCGGGTGGCTGCCGACCGCCTCGCACTCGGGGCAGGTGGCGGTGAGGGGCGGGGGCTCGGGGTGCGGCAGCAGGGGGACGTGCGAGCACTCGTTCATGATGGCCAGGTTACGACGCACCTGTGACAAGTGGACTTGCCGAAGGGGACGGGCCCGGAGCCATGCATGTCTTGCCGTTGCTGTTGTTGGTCGCCGGCAGCGCCGCCGTCGCCGGAGTGGCCCGGCGCACGCCGGTTCCCGCGCCCCTGCTGCTTGTCGCCGCCGGTCTCGCGGTCTCGTCCGTCCCCGGGGTGCCGCCGTACGAACTCGACCCGCACGTGGTCCTGCCGCTGCTGTTGCCGCCCCTGCTCTACACCGCGGGGGTGGAGAGCTCGTACCTCGATCTGCGGGCCAACTGGCGTCCGGTGGCGCTGCTTTCGGTCGGTTATGTGCTGTTCGCGACGCTTGTGGTGGGTTATGCGGTGCATCTGCTCGTGCCCGATCTGCCGCTGACCGCCGCGCTCGTGCTCGGTGCGGTGATCGCGCCGCCGGACGCGGTCGCGGCGACGGCCATCGCGCGCCGCGTCGGCCTGCCCTCGCGGATCACCACGATCCTCCAGGGCGAGTCCCTGGTGAACGACGCCACCGCGATCACCGCCTACAAGGTGGCGCTCGCCGCGGCCGTCGGCGAGGGCGCGAGCTGGGCGGGCGGCATCGCGGAGTTCGCGGTCGCGGCGCTCGGCGGCGTGGGGGTCGGCCTGGTCCTGATGGTGCCGCTGCACTGGCTGCGTACGCACCTCAAAGAGGCGCTGCTGCAGAACACGCTGTCGCTGCTCATCCCGTTCGTCGCCTACGCGGCCGCCGAGGAGGTGCACGCCTCCGGGGTGCTCGCGGTCGTGGTCGTCGCGCTCTATCTGGGGCACCGGTCCTGGCAGGTGGACTTCGCGACCAGACTCCAGGAAGCGGCGGTCTGGAAGATGGTGGCTTTCGTCCTGGAATCCGTCGTCTTCGCCCTCATCGGGCTCCAACTGCCCGTCGTGCTCCGGGATCTCGGCGAGTACGAGGGGCCGCAGGCGCTCTGGTACGCGGTGGCCGTGTTCCTCGTGGTCGTCGCGGCGCGGTTCGTGTGGGTCTATCCGGCCACGTTCCTGCCGCGGCTCTCGCGGCGGATCAGGGAGCGGGAGACCAGCCCGACCTGGACCGGGCCGCTCATCGTGGGCTGGGCCGGCATGCGCGGTGTGGTGTCCCTCGCGATCGCGTTCTCCATCCCGCTCACACTGGACGACGGGGAGCCGTTCCCCGGCCGCAACCTGGTGCTGTTCCTGACGTTCACGACGGTCATCGGGACACTGGTCGTGCAGGGCCTGACGCTGCCCGGGCTGATCCGGGTCCTGCGGGTGCCGGGCCGGGACGAGCAGGCCGCGACGCTCGCCGAGGCGCAGGCGCAGAGCGAGGCCTCGCGGGCGGCCGAGGAACGCCTGGAGGAACTGCTCGCCGACGAGCGCAACGCCCTGCCGCAGCCGCTCGCCGACCGCCTGCGCACGGTCCTGGAGCGCCGCCGCAACGCTGTGTGGGAGCGCCTCGGCACCACCAACCCGGTCACCGGTGAGTCCGCCGACGACACGTACCGCAGGCTCTCCCGCGAGACTCTCGCCGCCGAGCGCGCCGTCTTCGTACAGCTACGGGACCAGCGGCGGATCGACGACGAGATGCTGCGTACGCTGCTGCGCCGGCTCGACCTCGAAGAAGCGGCGGCCTATCGGGAAGAGGCGGGCTGAGCCGCTTCCCAGGGGCGCCCGGTGATCACCGCTACGAGCCGCGTGCCGTTCGGGAAAACCCCCTCTTCTGTGAGGGTTTTCAGGGCGTACAGCAATTTGGCGACATAGTGACGTTCGAGCGGCAGGCCGTGGCGCCGCTCGAAGTCCTCGGCGAAGGCGTCGAGCTCGGGGGTCGTACGGGCGTATCCGCCGCAGTGGAAGCGGCCCTCCAGGCGCCACTCGCCGGTGCGCTCGCCGAACGTCTCGCGCTGCAGCCGCTCCACCTCGGCGGTGAGGAAGCCGCCCTTCAGTACGGGTACGCCGATCGCCCGCTGACCAGGGGCGAGTCCGGCCGCGAGACCGGCGAGGGTGCCGCCGGTGCCGCAGGCGACGGACACCACGTCGGCCACCTCGCGCAGCTCCGCGCCGAGCTCTGTGCAGCCTTGTACGGCAAGGGAGTTGGATCCGCCCTCGGGAACGACGTGGACCTGCTGCGGGTCGAGCCCGGCCGTGGCGAGGAGGGCGGCGAGTACGTGCGGCTCGCTCTTGTGGCGATACGTCGACCTGTCGATGAAGTGCAGCCGCATCCCGTCGGCCACGCACCGCGCGAGGGACGGATTGAGGGGGCGGTGGGCCAGTTCGTCGCCGCGGACCACGCCGATGGTGTCGAAGCCGAGGAGGCGGCCCGCGGCGGCGGTGGCCCGCAGATGGTTGGAGTAGGCGCCGCCGAAGGTCAGGACGGGGCGTCCGGCGGCGGCCCGCAGGTTGGGGGCGAGCTTGCGCCACTTGTTGCCGGGCAGGTCGGGGTGGATCAGGTCGTCGCGCTTGAGGAGCAGGCGGACGCCGTGGCGGGTGAAGCGCTCGTCGTCGAGCCCGTGCAGCGGCGAGGGGAGCCGGGGCTGCAGTCGGGTCAGGTCGGGTTGGTCTGACTGGTCTGACTGGTCTGACTGGTCGGTTAGGCCTGACTGGTCGGGCTGGTCGGGCTGGTCGTCGGGGCGGTCGGGAGCGTTCACGTCGTCATTGTCGCCGCGTGGCCCGCACGCGCGTGTGCGGGGCCGACGGGTGGTGCGTGCCGTGCGGGCGGGTCGTACGCGCGCGTGCCCGGTGAGGTGCCGTACGGCGGGTGGTACGCGCGCATGCGGGCTACTTGAGGCGTTCGGCGATGCGCTGCCGCATGGTGTCCATGTCGAAGCCGCGCGGATCGACCTTGCCCGGCTGCCACTCCAGGTGCCCGATCACGGACCGCTCGTTCCAGCCGTAGTGACGGCAGATCGCCGCGGCCGCCTTCTCGATGGCCTCCAGCTGGGCCGCGGGCCAGGGGTCCTCGCCGTCGCCGCGGTTCTCGCACTCGAAGCCGTAGAAGTAGCGGTTGCCGTCGGTGTTCGCCTCGTTGTCGTGCGGCAGGCGCCGTTCGGCGATGACGGCGCGCAGCACTTCGTCGTCACCGAGGCCGGCGTGGTTGGCGCGGCCGTTGCCCACCAGGTGGACTCTGCCGTCCTTGGTGATCACGCCGTGGCAGAGCGGGCCGGGGAGCGAGGCGTGGCCGTCGTAGCAGAGGCGGACGGTCTCGGCGCTGCCGGTGGTCACCGTGTGATGGATCATCACGCCGTGGACCGGGCCCCACGGCCCCTTGTGGTTGCGGTTGTGCGTGCGCCACTCGCGCACTTCGACGACTGTGAGTCCTTCGTCCTTGAGGGCGTCGAGAAAGGTTCCCGCGGACATGGGATCGGACATGACTCCTCCGTCATGGACCGCGGCGGCGGCCGAATGCGCACCGCCTCTTGTCCTGCTTGTACCGGAACGTCGGTACGGGGGCCAGTAGTTCGGGCGCTTTCGACGCGGTGTGCGACTCGATCCGGACACGGGACGTGGCTGGTCGGAGCGGGAGCCGGTCGCAGGGGGAGGTCAGCCGTAGCCGTCAGCCGAGGAGTTCAGCTCCGCAGAGTTCAGCCGCGGAGGATGCCGTCCCCGTGCGCCGCGATGTGGGCCTCCACGGACTGGAGCGCCTGCAGCGTCGCCCGCGGGTCGCCGCTGCCGTTCCGCTCCGCGTAGTACGCGGCGCCCAGCTTCTTCAGGAGGTCTGCGCCCGCGCGCTGCGCCTGGGCCTCGTCGAGCTTCTGCTTGCCCTGCGTGATGCCGCGCTGCGCCTGCTCCTTGGCGCGGTCCAGGAAGCCTGCCATGGCTCGTCTCCTGTCGTGGTGCCGATGGTGCGGTGGGTTCTGAGGGGTTGAACGGACGGCTCGATCTTCGAGTTCCTGCTGTCGGTGGCCCGAGCGCAGGGCGCCCAAGCGGAACTGGGGATTTCGTGCACGTGCCCCGCCGATGAGTGATCCATTCCCGCTCGTTTGTGTGATGGCGTGACAACTCGCGGTGCTGGAAGGCTGGTTGAGCGCACCGGACGACACCTGCCCGGCGCAGGTCAAGACTGATGGAGAGGGCACATACATGTCGGTAGGCGAAGAGATCCGCACGGAGCAGGCCCAGGCTCAGCAGAGCCTGGCGACCGGCGCTGCGCGGAATCTGGCCACCACCACGAAGTCCACGCCCCAGATGCAGGAGATCAGCTCGCGCTGGCTCCTCAGGCGTTTGCCGTGGGTGCAGGTACAGGGCGGTACGTACCGCGTGAACCGACGGTTGAGCTACTCGGTCGGTGACGGCCGTGTCACCTTCGTCAAGACCGGGGACCAGGTGCAGGTGATCCCCGCCGAGCTGGGCGAGCTGCCGGCCCTGCGTACGTACGAGGACCTGGAGGTTCTCGGCGAGCTCGCCCGGCGGTGCGAGCAGCTGGAGTTCGCTGCGGGCGAGACCCTCGCCTCGTTCGGCAGCCAGGTGGACGGCGTCTTCCTGCTCGCCCACGGCCGCGCGGAGAAGGTCGGCACGGGTCCTTACGGTGACGACGCGGTGCTCGGCGTCCTGGCCGACGGTTCGTATTTCGGGGACGCCTGCGTCATCGACCCGGAGGCCATCTGGGAGTACACGACGCGGGCCGTGACGCGCTGCACCGTGCTCGTCCTGCCCCGGCGGGAGGTCGAACTGGTCGCGGAGCGGGCGGAGTCGCTGCGCACCCACCTCGCGCAGGTGCGGGCCATCCCGCAGCAGCGCACCAACACGTACGGCGAGAAGGAGATCGACCTCTCAGCCGGCCACGTCGGCGAACCGGCCATCCCGAGCACGTTCGTGGACTATGAACCGGCCCCGCGCGAGTACGAACTGAGCGTCGCCCAGACCGTGTTGCGCATCCACACGCGTGTGGCGGACCTCTACAACCAGCCGATGAACCAGACCGAGCAGCAGCTGCGGCTCACGGTGGAGGCGCTCAGGGAGCGTCAGGAGCACGAGCTGGTCAACCACAGGGAGTTCGGCCTCCTCAACAACTGCGAGTACGACCAGCGCCTGCAGCCCCACGACGGGGCGCCGAGCCCCGACGACATGGACGAGCTGCTCAGCCGCCGCCGCGGGTCCAAACTGTTCCTCGCCCACCCGCGTGCCATCGCCGCCTTCGGCCGTGAGTGCAACAGGCGCGGCCTGTACCCGGAGAGCGTCGAGGTGGACGGCCAGGCGGTGCCGTCCTGGCGCGGGGTGCCGATCTTCCCGTGCAACAAGATCCCGATCAGCGAGGCCCGTACGACGTCGATCATCTGTATGCGTACGGGTGAGGAGGACGCGGGCGTCATCGGGCTGCGGCAGTCCGGCATCCCGGACGAGATCGAGCCGAGCCTCTCGGTGCGTTTCATGGGCATCAACGAGCAGGCGATCATGTCCTATCTCGTGACGGCCTACTACTCCGCGGCCGTTCTGGTGCCCGATGCGCTGGGCATCCTGGAGAACGTCGAGATCGGGCGCCGGCGGTGAGCGAGCGGATGCTGGCGGTGGGCGAGGCGCCCCGCACCGTCGGTGAGGTACGAGGCGTTGTTCCCCCGGCGCGAGCGGGTGTCCACGACGAGCGGGCCGGCGGCGCGGACGCGGGCGCCGACGGCCAGGAAGCGGCGGTACTCCTCGACCGCACTCGGGAGGCCGTCGAGCCCGAGCTGCGCAGGGCGGTCGACTCGCTGCCCGGGACGATGCGGCGCGTCGTGACGTACCACTTCGGGTGGGAGCACGCGGACGGCAGGCCCGCGGCGGGGCGGAGCGGCAAGGCGATCCGTCCGGGGCTCGTGCTGGCTGCGGCGCGCGCCCTCGGTGGCTCGCCGACGGAGGCCGTGAAGGCGGCCGCGGCAGTGGAGTTGGTCCACAACTTCACGCTGCTGCACGACGACGTCATCGACCGCGACAGCACCCGCAGACACCGCCCCACCGCGTGGACGGTGTTCGGTGACGCCGACGCGATCCTCGCGGGTGACGCCCTGCAGGCGCTCGCCCTGCGGGTGCTCGCCGACGACCAGCACCCTGCCGCGGGGGCTGCGGCCGCACGGCTGGCCGCTTGCGTCGTCGAGCTCTGCGAGGGCCAGCACGTCGACACGGCCCTGGAGGAGCGGCCCTGCGACCGGGTCACGCTGGACGAGTGCCTGGGCGTGGCCGAGGCGAAGACGGGTGCGCTGCTCGGGTGCGCCTGCGCGGTCGGGGCGCTGTACGCGGGTGCGGGCCTGGAGGAGGTGGAGGCGATGGACGCCTTCGGCAGACAGGCGGGCCTCGCCTTCCAGTTGATCGACGACGTCATCGGCATCTGGGGCGATCCGGCCCGCACCGGCAAGCCCGTGGGCGCGGATCTGCTGGCCGGCAAGAAGTCGCTGCCGGTGGTGGCGGCCCTGACCTCGGACACGGTGGCCGGGGCGGAACTGGCGGAGATGTACCCGGGGTTGGGTCCGGCGGATGTCGACCGCGCGGCGGAGGCGATCGACCGTGCGGGCGGCCGCGACTGGGCCCAGGCCCAGGCCGCCGAGCGGATGTCCCAGGCTGTCGACCAGCTCTCCCGCGCGGTCCCGGACCCGGAGGCGGCGGGAGGTCTGCTGGCACTCGCGGAGTTCGTGACCCGCCGGTCGTCGTGAGCCGCACGTCGTCGTGAGTCGCGTCGCCGGACCAGAGAGGGGAGGGATGTCAGTGAGGGGAGGGATGCCAGGGACTTGAGGGAGGTCAGGCCCGCCCCGGCCGGGAGGGAGGCCCGGCGGGGGCGGGGCTGTGGCGAACGGCGGCAGAGGGGAGGAGCAGAGGGGAGGCGGTGAAGGCCCGGGGGCCGCGCCCGGCCCCCGGGTCGAGGAGGTGAGGGCCGGGGGACCGCGCCCGGCCGTTCCCGGGTCGAGGAGGCGAGGGCCAGAGGACGGGACGGCCCGGCCCCCGGTTCGAGGCGCACCGACAGAACCAGGTCTGGCGACGGCCAGAGGCGGCGGCCGGTTCGCGCCAGTGTCTCCGCCGCCCACCCGCCGCCAGGAAGACGCATCTACGCTGCAACTGCTCGACAGACACCGGCAGTTGGGGGAGTAGATCAGATGGGCGTGGAGATCCGCAGGGCGGGCGAGGGTGACAGGGAGCGCCTGGTGCGGTTGCTCGACGACGCGTTCCAGTACGACCCGGTGAGCAGTTGGGTCTTCCCCGACGAGTCGCACCGCAGCAAAGTGCACGGCGCGTTCATGGGGGTCTTCCTCGACGTGGCCCTGAGCGAGGGTTGGGTCGACGTCACGGAGGACGGAGCCGCGGCCGCGCTCTGGCTCCATGTGCCGGCCGGGGAGCCGGAGGAGGAGGAGGACGACACCCCCGCCCGGATGCGGGAGATCGCGGACCCGGAGAACGAACGGGCCGAGCTGGTCGGGCGGTTGACCGGCGCCGTCCACCCGCACGACCGGGCGCACGACTACCTGCTCCTGATCGCGGCGACTCCGGAACGGCAGGGGGAGGGGCTCGGCACGGCGCTGATCACGTCGGTCCTGGAGCGCTGCGACCGTACGGGCATGCCCGCGTATCTGGAGGCGAGCAGTGAGCGCAGCCGGGGGCTGTACGAGCGGCTGGGCTTCGCCTTCATGGGCAGGGCGGTCCAACTCCCGGACGGGCCAAGGATGTTCCCGATGTGGCGGGAGCCGAGGGACGAAGGGTGAGGAGCGAAGGGTGAGAAGCGGAGGGTGAGGAGCGAAGGGTGAGGGGCGGAGCTGGGGGGCTTGCGTAACCACTGCAAGTGAAGCAGTATAGGTGCAGTGCTGCGATCGCAGTAGCAGAATCAAGGGGGGCGCTATGCGCAAGCTCACGTACCTGATCGCCACGTCGATCGACGGATTCATCGGCGACGAGAGCGGTGCGGCGGAGTTCTTCATGAAGTACGTGGATGAGGAGTATCTGGCGTACGGACTGGAGGAGCTGCCCGAGATGATGCCGACGCCGATGCGGCAGCAGTTCGGGATCGACGACCGGCCGAACCGGCGGTTCGACGCGGTCCTGATGGGGCGCGGCACCTACGAGGTGGGACTGCCGCAAGGGGTCACCAGTCCGTACGGGCATCTGAAGCAGTACGTCGTCTCGCGCGGCATCGAGAAGCTGCCCGCGCCGGAGGTGGAGTTGGTCTCCGGTGACATGGTCGCGAAGGTGCGGGAGCTCAAGCGGCAGGAGGGGCTCGGTGTCTGGCTCTGTGGCGGTGCCGATCTGGCAGGTCAACTCGTCGACGAGATCGACGAGTTGGTGATCAAGACGTACCCCTGCTTCCTGGGTTCCGGGATGCCGCTGGCCAGGGCCGGGTTCGCGATCAGGGACTTCGCCCTGGAGTCGGTGAAGTCCTTCAGCGGGGGGAACGTGATCACGACGTACAGCAGGCAGAGGTAGGACGTACGGCAGGCAGAGGTAGGGCGCTCGTACGGCGTCGGCGAGCGGCTGGTCGGGGGTGACGAACGGGCATAACCTGGACGCATGGCCAAGGAAGAAGACCAGGCCGCACCGCGCCGCGCCGAGCATGTCTGCCCGGCGTGCAAGCAGCCGGTGGAGACGGTCGTCAAGCGCCGCAAGGTGCTCGGGGCGTATGTGCCGAGCTGGGGTCCGGGCCCGTGCCACCACGAGGGATGCACCGCGTGCGTGGACCAGGGCGGCGGCGGGGACGCGAAGTCCACGTCGTACGGGAAGCCGAGCCGTAGCGAGCGCCCCGACAGGCTGAGCCATTCGTGAGCCCGACGGCACCGGCGGGCCGGGCGGTGACTCGGCCGCCACGTCCTGCCCGGAGCGAAGCGGAACGCACGCCGCTCAAGGCCGCAGAAACTCGGGACGACACTCGGACGACAAACTTCGGCGGAAGCTGTCGAGAACGGCCGGGACGCTCCGACGTCCCCTGTGACAGTCGCCCCACAGGGGCCCGAGCAAGGAGTGGACCATGAAGTACCTGGTGATGGTGCAGGGATCGCAGGCCGACTACGAGGCCATGAGCGGCAAGCCGAACGAGCACAGCCCGGCGGCCTGGAGCGAGAAGGACCTGCAGGCGATGTTCTCGTTCATGGAGAACCTCAACAACGACCTTGCCGAGTCCGGCGAGATGGTCGACGGGCAGGGGCTCGCGGAACCGGCGCAGACGCGGTACGTCGGCAGGGACAAGGACGGCCGTCCGGTCGTCACCGACGGTCCGTACGGGGAGACGAAGGAGGTGCTCGCCGGGTACTGGGTCCTCGACTGCGACAGCCTGGAGCGGGTCACCGAGATCGCCAACCGGATCATGGAGTGCCCCCAGCCGCAGGGCGCCCCGGAGTACCCCGTGGTCATCAGGCCGATCCAGGGCGCCGAGGGCTGAGCCGCCCTCCGGCCGAGCGGCCCCTCAACGGCCAGTCGCAGAACGGGGAGCCGCGCATGCCGAGCCTGCCGTCGAACGCACCCCTCGAGGACCTGCTGCGTGGACACACGCCGCAGGTCCTCGGCGCGCTCGTGCGGCGGTACGGGCACTTCGACCTCGCCGAGGAGGCCGTACAGGAAGCCTTGCTCGCCGCCGCCGAGCAGTGGCCGCGGCAGGGGCCGCCCGACAACCCGCGCGGCTGGCTGATCCGGGTCGCGTCCCGGCGCCTCACGGACCTGCTGCGCAGCGAGGAGGCGCGCCGCCGACGGGAGGAGACCGCCGCCGCGCTCACGCCGCGCGACGCCTTCACCGCGCCCGCGCCCGGTGAGAGCCGCGCGCCCTCCGAGGACGACACGCTCACCCTGCTCTTCCTCTGCTGCCACCCCGAACTCACCCCGCCCGCACAGGTCGCGCTGACCCTGCGGGCCGTCGGCGGGCTCACCACGGCCGAGATTGCCCGCGCGCATCTGGTGCCCGAGGCGACGATGGCGCAGCGCATCAGCCGGGCGAAGCAGAAGGTCAGGGGCGTACGGTTCCGGCAGCCGAGCGGCGAGGACCGGGACGAGCGGCTCGCGGCCGTGCTGCAGGTGCTCTACCTGATCTTCAACGAGGGCTACACGGCCACCTCGGGCGCCGACCTGCACCGCGCGGACCTCGCGCGCGAGGCGATCCGGCTGACCAGGGCGGTGCGTCGGCTGCTGCCCACGGACGGCGCGGTGACCGGGCTGCTCGCGCTGATGCTGCTCACGGAGGCGCGCACGCCGGCGCGCACCGGGCCGCACGGCGAGCTGGTCCCGCTGGACGAGCAGGACCGTACGCGCTGGGACCGTGCGACGATCACCGAAGGCCTGCGCCTTGTCGAGGAGGCCCTGGCCCAACCGCCGGTCGGCGCCTACCAGTTGCAGGCCGCGATCGCCGCGCTGCACGACGAGGCGGAGCGCGCCGACGCCACGGACTGGCCGCAGATCCTCGCCCTCTACGAACTCCTCGTGCAGCGCGCCCCGGAGCCGATGGCCCGGCTCGGCCGCACGGTCGCCGTCGCGATGGTGCACGGCCCGGACGCTGGGCTGCGGGAACTCTGCGCTCTGGAGGGGGCGTTGGGCGACCACCACCGGCTGCACGCCGTGCGCGCCCACCTCCTGGAGCGCGCGGGCGACCGGGAGGGCGCGCGCGACGCCTTCGCGCTCGCGGCCCGCCGCACGCTCAGCGCCCCCGAAATGCGCTACCTACGCGCGCGTGCGGCGCGGCTGGGGGAGCGGGACGCGGACTGATCAGCGCGTACCGGCCGCCCCCGCCGCCGCCAGACACTCCCGCAGCGACCGCGCCATCCGCGCCACGAACGCCTCCCGCACCTCGGGCGCCGTCAGATCGAGCGAGAGATACGGATTGAGGTCCTCCAGCTCCACGAGCAGCAGTTGGCCGTCCGGAGCGCGGCAGGCGTCGACGCGCTGGATGCCGTGGTCGAGGGTGTTCCACGCGATGAACCGCCGGGCGAACTCCAGGTCGGCGGAGGTGGGTTCGTACGACCGGAGCTGCCAGCGCTCGCCGCTGTCGGGGGTGCGCAGGGCGTACTGGTACTCGTCGTCGACGAAGTAGAAGGACACCTCGTACGAGAACGGGATCCGCGGCTGGACGAGCAGCCCCGGGCCGGTGTCGTCGAGGGACCGGGAGAGCTCGGCGCGCGGGACGACCCGCAGGCCGATGGAATCCGCCCCGAGCGCGGGCTTCACGACGTACTCGGCCGCAGCGGGCAGACGGTCGAGGTGCGCGGCCCGGTCGACGGTCGGGATCACCGGGAACCCGGCGGCGGTGAGGTCGAGCAGGTACTGCTTGCCCGCCATGTCGGCCCGGCCGGTCAACGGGTTGTAGACGACTGCCCCGGAGGCGAGCGCGCTCCTCCTGAACTCCTCGTACGCGTCGGCGTAGTTGAGGACGGGCCCGCTGTTGCGTACGACCACGAGATCGAAGGAGTCCAGGAGCGCGGCGGCGTCCACGGGGTGACAGAGCGCCACCTCGAACCCGAAGCCGGCGCGCAGCCGCGAACTCAGAAAGATGTCCTCGTCGCAGTACCGCCGCCCCCGCGCCTCGTACGCGAGGTCGGTGACGTAGAGGAGGCGTGGGCGGGGGGCGAGGGGGCTCATCGGTCTCCTGCAGTGTGTGGGCAGCGGACGGGCAAGGTGCGGGCAGCGGACGGGCCACGATATCTGCGTGGCGCACGTACATCCCGTGCCGCCCGGAACCACTCCGCCTACCCGCGCAGCCAGGCCGAGGCGTCCAGACCGAAGGAGTCGGCCGGGGTGACCTCGCGCAGGGCGCCCTCCAGTTCGCCGAGGCGGCGCTCGCCGAGGGCCGCGGCCCAGTCCGCGCGCAGTTCGTCGAAGATCGCCGCGGAGCGGGCCAGGGCATCGCGGCCGCGCGCGGTGAGGCGGACCAGCTTGCGGCGAGCGTCGGCGGGGTCGTCGGAGCGTTCCGCGTAGCCGAGTTCGACCAGTCGGTCGACGGTCTTGCCGGCTGCCTGCTTGCTCACGCCGAGGCGCCGGCCGACCTCGCTGGTGCTCGCCGCGTCCGGACCGAGCCCGATGGCCTGCAGGGCGAAGCCGTGAGCGGGACGGATGCCGGGGTGGCCCTGGCGGGCGAGTTCGGCGTGCAGCTTGTCTATGAGCGTGCGGAAGCCGGCGAAGAGCAGCAGGGGCAGCTCGAACCCCGGGGTCCCGCCTCCGCTGCGCTTGCCAGGATCGACAACCTGCTTTACTTTATTTTCGTCAATCACGTTGTCGATTCTAGGGGGAAGTCATGGAATTCGCGTCGCCTGACGTCGCGTTCGTGGAGCACACCGTCGAGTCCGCGCCGGTCGGCTCCCGGCCTGCCCTGCACCGGATCGAGCGCGACCTCGGACACGTCCCGCCCGTGGCGGGCCGCCTCGCCGAGTCACCCCAACTCCTTGACGGATTCCAGCGGTTGAGCAGCGCGTTCGAGCAGTCCACGCTCGCCCCGATGGCCCGGGAGACCGTCATCATGGCCGTCGCCGTACGCAACGACTGCCAAGTCTGCGTGGCCATGCACACCGCGAAGCTGGCCGCGCTCGGCGCCCCGCAGGGGATGGCCGACGCCCTGTGCGGGCAGCGCCCGCTCGACGACGAACGCCTCGAATCCGTACGCCGGTTCACCCTCGCCGTACTGGCCTCGGCCGGTGCGGTCTCCGAGGCGGAGCTCTCGGACTTCCTCGCTCACGGCCACACTCGCCGCAACGCCCTGGAGGTCGTCCTCGGCATCGGCACGTACACGATGTCGACTTTCGCCAACCGACTGGTGGGCTGAGGGCGGACCGCAGGGTCCGGACAACGCAGAACACCCGGCTCCGCGCGGATGCCGGGTGTTCTGTGTGACGCGATGCGTGTGGCGAAACGCGAAGGTCAGGCCTTCTTCGTCTCCAAGTAACGGGCCGGGTCGGTGACCTGCGGGGATCTTCTCTGTAGGTCGCTGACCTGGCCTTTTGGTGATTGGTGACGTTGGGGTGAGACGGTCTTGAGTGGGTGGCTTGCGGACTGTGTGCGGACCGGTGGCCATGCCTGGGACAGTGCTCCGATCGGTCAGCAGGAGCCCCGTACCGTGAGGAACGCTTACACGAGGAGGCGACATGCAGATCGGGGAGCTGTCCGAGCGCACTGGTGCGAGCCGTCGTTCCATTCGCTACTACGAACAGCAGGGCCTGCTGGAGGCGGACCGGACCCAGAAGGGCTGGCGCGAGTACGACGAGCGTGCCGTGAACCGGGTCTTGAACGTCAGAGAGTTGCTCGGCGCCGGGCTCACTGCGGAGGACATCCGGGTCGTGGCGCCATGTCTGGACATGAAGACCGAAGAGTTCCTGGCGTGTGACGGCAGCCCGGACGAGGTTCTGGCCATGTACGAGCAGCGGCTCGCCGTGGTGGAGGCCAAGGCGGCGGAGCTGCAGCGGCACCGTGCCGAACTCGTGGCGCACATCGCCCGTCTACGCGCCGGAGCTGCGGACACGGAGGGCTTCGCGGAGCTCCTGCGCTCTAGTGCTTGACCCTGACACCGGTGTCACTACCTAGCGTGCGGACGACGCATCGCGTTCCACGGAGGTAGTAGACCGATGAGAAGTGCTGCCCTGCCGGGCTGGCTGTACATCCTGTTCCTGACACTGCTGGCCACGGCCACCGACGAGTTCGTCATCGCGGGTGTGCTGCCCGCCGTCGCGGACGACCTGGGGGTGAGCGTCGCCGCTGCAGGGCAGTTGGTGACGGTGTTCGCCGTGGTCTACGCGGTCGGCGCGCCCACACTGTCCGTGGTGAGCGAACGCTTCCCGAAGCGGACGGTGCTGATCGTAGGGCTTTCGCTGTTCGTCGTGGCCAACGTGGCGGCAGCGCTCGCGCCCGGGTACTGGACTCTGATGGTCGCGCGCGTTCTTGCGGCACTGTGCGCGGCCGTGGTGGCCTCAGCGGCTTTCACTACCGCGGCCGCTGGTGCGCCGGAGGGCGCGCAGGGCCGGTACCTCGGTGTGGTGACGGCCGGGATGACCGCCGCGCTGTTCAGCGGGGTACCGCTGGGCTCGTGGCTGGGCGGAGCCTTCGGCTGGCGTGCGACGTTCTGGCTGATCGCCGCCGTCGGAGCGGTCGCGGCGTTCGGTCTGCTGGCCACGGCACCTGCCGTGCCCGGCGGGGGCCCGGCACCGCTGCGCGAGCGCCTCGACCCTTTGCGAGATCGTTCCGTGCTGCGTTTGGTGGCCGTGACGTTCTTGGCGGCGAGTGGTGGGCTGATGTTCTACACCTACCTCGGTCCGTACACAGCCGAGGTGGCGGATGGCTCGTACGGCCTGCTGTCGTTCGTTCTGTTCCTCGTCGGCGCCGCCGGCCTGGTCGGGGCGCTGCTCTCGGGGAAGGCGGCGGACTCCTGGGGGCCGCAGCGGAGCCTGCGCCGTGTCCTTGCCGGGCACGCGATCGCGTTGGCCTTGGCCGCCGGGATCGTCTTCAGCGGTTTCGGCAACCGGTATGTGCTGACCGCCGTAATCGCCTGCTGGGCTGTCTTCGCCTGGGCTCTGACGCCCCCGGTACAGGGCAGCATTCTGGCCGCCGCTGGCCCAGCTGCCGGGATGACCGCCCTGTCCCTGAACATCTCCGGCCTCTACCTGGGCACAGGCGTTGCTGCCGCGGTGGGTGGTGCGGTCGTCGGTACGCTCGGCGTTCCGTTCGTCCCGGTGGCCGCAGCCGCTCTGATGGCGCTCTCTTTCCTGCTGGCTCCGAAGGATTCGCGCCGGCTGAAGACGGAGGCGAAGTCGGCTGACCCCACCTCCGCTCGTGTCTGAGACCGCATTGCCGAAGCTCCCTGTTACGGCCGCGCGAGTTCGATCTCGATGGCCAGGGCGCCGAGCGCCTCCTTCTCCGGCCCGTAGATGCTGCGGATGTTGGTGAGCTGATCGTCTCGGCCGGAGCTGGGGTTGACGTTGGAGGGGCCCTCGCCGTCCAGGAGTTCTTCGAAGGTCTTGTACTCGGTGACGCGGAGGACGTTCACGTCGCAGGTCTCCTCGGTGCCCTTGATGCGGAAGCGGATGCTGTCGCCGGCGGCTAGGTCTTCGAGGTGCGGGTACTTCACCCGCACCTCGATGGTCTTGGTGCCTGCGGCCACGAGGTCGAAGTACTTGCGGTAGAGGTGGAGTTCATGGACGCGGGCGGTGGTGTCGGTCATGGTGCGGGGATGCTCCTGGCTGCTGGGGCGTTCATCATGCGGCCGATCTCGGCGGCGGAGTACGAACGGAAGAAGTGCCGCGGGTCGGAGAGCAGGGTCTCGGTCAGGGCGAGCAGTCGGTCGGCGTACTCGGGCAACGAGCCGGGCCACTGCCGGGTGTCGAGCATCCAGTCGGCAGCGCCGTCCGGCAAGGGGGCTCGGCCCTCGCGGATCAGGGACTTGGACAGCTTGGCACCGGTGTCCGTGACGACCTGCGGGCAGAAGAGGCGAGCCGGGAGTTGGGCGCGGGTGAGGCCGACGGCCTGGTGGGCCTCGTCGACGAGGTGGGAGCCGAAGACCCAGTCGCCGCCCTTGATCATGACGTGCAGGGCGCTATGCGGTGGGCCGACGGTGGCCAATTCCTTGACCAGGTTGCGGTACAGGGTGGCCAGGTCGAGGTAAGGGCCTTCGGTGGGGGTGATGCGGACGTCGTACGGGCCGTGGTGGAGGCAGACGGCGTTGACTACCGCTGCTTCTGGGGCCGCGAGACTGACCTGCGTGCGCTCGGCGTACTTCTCCGCCCAGCCGCATCCGGGGCTCGGGCAGGGGACGCGGACGTGTGGTGTCCCGGTGGACGGGGCCAGCCACCAGCGGGCGGCGTCGATGCGAGGGAGGAGTCGTAACCAGGTTCGGCGAAAGTGCTCGCCGGCCTGCTGCTGGGTGTACGTCTCGACGCGGAACGGGATGCCTGTGCGTCGCGACAGCATCGCGAGCAGAGGTCCGTAGAGCCCGTCGACCAAGGCGGCCAGGGCCTGCTCGCCGAGGGCCTGGGCGTAGGTGCGCTGGTAGCGGTGGCCGGTTGCCGGGTCTGTGGTCAGGTCGTAGGGCGCGTTGTCGAGCGCCCCGAAGAGAACTTCCGCGGGCAGGCTGAAGCGGTTCCGGAGGCGGGCTGCCACGGCGAAGGCGAGGGACTGTACGAGCGAGGTGCCGATGTGCGGGGCACCGTTGATCTGCGTGCCGACGACCAGCACCAGGTTCTCGGGCGGGGCGGCGAGGATGCGTGGGGCGAGTACGTCCTCGGCATGGGTGAGAGCGTTGGCCAGCACGGTGTTCGGGGAGACGGGCATGAAGGTCATGGGGAACTCCCTGGCTTCGGAGGGGACTTCATTCGGCTAGGGCGCGAGGGCGTTCGTGGCACGCGGGGTGGGTGCGGGCGTCGGTTGGCCGTCACTGGTGCTGTGCCGGAACGTCGCCCAGACACCCTTGCCAGGACCATGTCGGGCCGTTACTCCCCAGGCGTCGGCCAGGGCCGCCACGAGGAGTAGGCCGCGGCCGTGATCGTCGGCCTCTTGGGCAGGGCGCGGTGCCGGGGTGCCGTCTCCGCCGTCCTCTACGTCAAGCAGCACGTGCGAGCTGTGGAGTTCGAGGCGTACGAGGATCAGCCCGTCCGCGACCGGCGCATGCAGCAGCGCATTGGTGACCAACTCGGATACGCACAGGCGGATGTCGCCGAGGCGTTGCACGTGGTCCCACCGGGTGAGCACCTCCGCGACGAACCTTCGAGCGGCGGGCACATTGGCCTTGCGCCGGGTGAATTGTCTGGAGTGGCGTTCGACGGCGGCGCTCAGGGGCCGTTGGTTCTTGTCCGCTTCGAGTTGTTTCGTCTCGTCGCATGTTCTGCTGGGCATGCCAACAGTCAACCGTCGTAGCTCATTTGGGTCGGGAGCCAGCGCGGGGGCCAATCAGGGGGCCACGATGGGGGCCACAGTTCGTACACCGCGAGGAGTCGGGATGGGTGAAACCGGCATCGGCGCCTTGCTCGTTCAGCTGCGGAGCGGGCGCGGTTGGACCCAGCAGCAGGTCGCCGATGAGTGCAACGCCCTGGAGGGTCGCGCCGCGAAGACAGGAAAGGAGATCGGGCGTTACGAGCGTGAGGTTCGCATCCCGGTCCCGTACACCCGGCGATTTCTCGCTCTTGTCTTTGACGTCGATGTCGCCCTGCTCGACCGGGCCGTCGCAGTCAGCAAGAGAAAAGCCAGTGGAGTGGAAGCAGCTGGTGCCCCGGAGAATCGTGAGCCGTGGTCGCCGGCCCCGCGCTCCGCGGCCGACGAGACCCCCGCAGACGCCTCGTCGTCAGCTGAGTTCGCTCGATTCATCGCCCAGCGCAACGCGGACGAGTTTGTGGTCGAACAGCTCGAAGCCGACGTAGCCCGGCTGGCGCGCGCCTACGTCAGTCACCCGTTGATGGAGCTGTACGTCGAGATCCGGCAGTTACGCGATGGGGTGTTCAACCTCCTGCGTGGGCGGCAGCGCCCGAAGCAGACGAGCGACTTGTACGTATCAGCCTCCCGGCTCTGCGGCCTGTCTGCCCATGTCTGTCTGGACCTCGGCCATTACGACTCGGCGGCCACCCACGCCCGGACGGCTCGGGCGTGTGCCGAGGCTGCTGGGCATGAGGGATTGCTCGCGTGGGTGCGGGCTGTGGAGTCGTTGATCGCCTACTGGACCGGTCGGTACGAACAGGCGGCACGCCTGGCGCAAGCCGGCCGCCAGCACCGGGCGGGTGGCAGCATCGGAGCGCGCCTGGCCAGTCTGGAGGCAAGAGCGCTCGCCATCGCAGGTGACGGGCAAGGGGCGGGCGCTGCATTGGCTGATGCCGAGCGTGCCCGCGAGCGGGAGCAGGTGGCAGACGAGGCCCCAGGCGTGTTCGCCTTCCCGATGGCTAAACAGTTCGCGTACGCCGGGACGACGCACCTGGCCCTCGGAGGACGTGAGCACGTTCAGCAAGCAATCGCCAGTGCTGACAAGGCAGTTTGCCTCTACCGGAATGCGGAGACCGACGACCAGTCGGTGGGCGACCTCTTCGCCGCACATGTCGACCTCGCGCGTGGCCAGCTGCTCCTTGCCGACATCGACGGCGCCGAGGCCATGCTCCGGTTCGTGTTTGAGGCACCGCCCGGGAGGCTCTCTGCCAGCATCATCCGGCGACTTGTCGATCTCAGCCGCGAGCTGAACAGTCCGCAGTACGGTGGAGCCGCGCAGGCCACGCAGCTGCGCGAGCGACTCCAGCACACGGCCGTTCTCGCGGCCACGCCCGCCGCCTGTCCACCGGAGCTGCCGAAGTGACCGACCTCTCCGCCGCCCACGACGCCGCTGTGACCGATCGCGACCGCCTCGCCGGGAGCGCCTACAACGGTGACCGGGACCTCGCCGCCCGGCAGTCCCTCTACCAGTGGCAGCGACCCCGCTACGACCTGCCTGGCATTGTCACGGAGCACCTGAGCGCTGTGCACGGACGGGTCGTCGATGTCGGCTGCGGGAACGGCAAGTTCATCAAGCGTCTGCACCGAGACCGACCCGATCTGGAACTTCTGGGCCTGGACATCGCGCCCGGCATCCTCGCCGACGTGCCCGGCGGGGCTGCCGTGGCGGATGTGGCAAGGCTCCCGTTGCCGTCGGCGAGCGCCGACGCCGCTCTAGCGATGCACATGCTCTACCACGCCTCGGACATCCCGCAGGCAGTCCGTGAGCTGTCTCGCGTCGTCACTGATCACGGCCTGCTGATTGCCTCCACCAACAGCGACCGCGACAAGGCCGAGCTGGACGAGCTGTGGGTACGGGCGGCCGGTGACGTCCTGGGCACCGACCGGGGGCCGGCTCGGATCTCGCTCAGCGCCCGGTTCTCCCTGGAAAAGGCGCCGGCCTTCCTCGGCGAGGAGTTCGGCCGCGTCGAGACGACCGAACTACCCGGCACCATCACGGTCACCGATCCCGACCCCGTGGTCGCACACATGGCCTCGTACCAAGCATGGGCGGACCAGCACGACGTGCCCTTCGAGTCCACGATCGCGCGGGCTCGCACCCTCCTGGAGGAACACATCGCCCGACACGGGGCGTTCGAGATCCACTGTCTTGGCGGCATTCTCGTGTGCCGTCGCCACTGAGAGGCCGGGCCGGTCAGGCCGTCTCCATCGCACACCCGCGACCTGGAGGCCAGTCGCTGTGGGTCGCCCAGACCTCGACGTACGGGCCCCGGCCCACACCGTCGACCGCGAACCCGCACCAGCCACCGCGGCGGCGAACTCATCCGGGTCCCAACCGTGTTCCACCGTCGGCCGTCGGGTTCGTCGAGCCAGCCCGTGCTGCCAGTGGCCTTGAGGCGCACGTACATCGCCCCCAGGGCGCAGGAGTTCGGCGAACTGGCCGAGCACGTCCACTGCGTCCGCCGTGTCGAGGTGGACGAGTGACGCGGAGGCCCAGATCCCATCGGAGACAGCCCGTCGGCCACCCCCCCCACAACGCAGAACACCCGGCTCCGCGCGGATGCCGGGTGTTCTGTGTGACGCGATGTGCGTGACGAAACGCGAAGGTCAGGCCTTCTTCGTCTCCCAGAAGATCTTGTCGATCTGGGCGATGTAGTCCAGCGCCTTCTGGCCCGTGGCCGGGTCCGACGAGCCCTTGGCGGCCGAGAGGGCCTTGAGGGTGTCGTTGACCAGCTGGTGCAGCTCCGGGTACTTCTCGAAGTGCGGGGGCTTGAAGTAGTCGCTCCAGAGCACCGACACGTGGTGCTTGGCGAGCTCCGCGCGCTGCTCCTTGATGCCGATGGCGCGCGTCTGGAACTGCGCGTCGTCGTTGCCGGCCATCTTCTCCTGGACGGCCTTGACCGACTCCGCCTCGATGCGGGCCTGGGCCGGGTCGTACACACCGCAGGGCAGGTCGCAGTGAGCGCTGACCTTCACCTTGGGGGCAAACAGGCGGGAGAGCATTGAGCTGTCCTTCCTCGTGATCGTCTTCTCAGGGGGGACATTACTCCGTGAGGGAGGGGATTTCGCGAGGGGCCCAGGGGCTGGGACAAAAGTCCCGGGTGGAACCGGGACCCGGGACGGATGCGAACGGCAGACTGGTGACATCCGTTGACAGGCGTGAGAACGGCAGGCGTCAGAACGACAGGCGTGAGAACGGCAGGCGTCAGAACGACAGGCGTCAGAACGGCACGCGTGAGAACGGCACGCGTGAGAACGGCGCGCGTGAGAACGACGGGCGAGAGGTGCGGAATGCGGGAGCAGGGCAGCGAGCCGGGACGGGCCGGTCAGGCGCGGGCGCCGTTCGGTGTGGCCGAGGTGCACGGGCCGTCGATGGTGCCCACCCTGCGCCACGGCGACCAGCTGCTCGTCCGGTACGGGGCGCGGGTCCGGCCGGGTGACGTCGTCGTCCTGCGCCACCCGTTCCAGCAGGACCTGCTCGTCGTGAAGCGGGCCGTCGAGCGCCGTGAGGCCGGTTGGTGGGTGCTCGGCGACAACTCCTTTGCGGGCGGGGACAGTACGGACTACGGCACCGTGCCCGAGGAGCTGGTCCTCGCCCGCGTCGTGGGCCGGTTCAGGCCGCGCTCGGAGGGGCAGCGCTCGCCGTTGCGTGCGGTGCTCTGGGCGCTGTCCGCCGTACGTCCGGTGCTGTGCGACCGGTCGGCCTCCTCGCGCTTGCGGGCCCGGTAGGCGGCGACGTTGGCGCGGGTCGCGCAGCGGTCCGAGCAGTAGCGCCGGGAGCGGTTGGTGGACGTGTCCAGGTAGGCGTTGCGGCAGGGCGTCGCCTCGCAGATGCCGAGGCGCTCCACCCCGTGCTCGGTGAGGTGGAAGGCGAGGCCCATGGAGGCGATGGCGGCGTAGCCCGCGGTCGCGTTCGAGGGATGGTCGGCGAGGTGCATGTGCCACAGCGGCCGGTTTCCCCCAAGCTCTCGGCTCCGCTCGAGCAGGGAGGTGCCCCCATCATCCCTGTGGCCGTGCCCGGAGATCTGCGGGCTGACCGGGAATTCGAGCAGCAGCGAGTTGAGCAGGTCGACGGCGAGGGTCTCGTCGCCGCCGTCCGCCGCCTCGAAGACCGCGCGAAGCCGGGCCCGTACGGACCGGAACCGGGTCACGTCGGCGTCGGTGGCGCGGCGGGCCGCCGTGGAACCCGGCCCGAACAGCTCGCGGACCGCCTCGACGGAGGTGAGGGAGTCCTTGTTCCGGGCCGGCTCCTCACTGTTGACGAGGCGCACGGCGTAGTCCGAGTAATAGGCCAGTTCCACTTGTAGTCCTTACTGGGGCGGGCTATCGTCGACCTCAGCCGAGGTAATGGGCGCTGCTGCGTCCAGGGTATTACGTACTCGTGATTTCGTACGGGAGGGTTCCATGACCGAGACCAGCACCGGCACCACGGCGGGCGTCGCCGACTGGCAAGCCTGGCAGACGAGCTGGGACCGGCAGCAGGAGTGGTACATGCCGGACCGCGAGGAGCGGTTCCGCGTCATGCTCGACCTGGTGGAGGCCCTCGTCGGCCCGCAACCGCGCGTGCTCGACCTCGCCTGCGGCACGGGCAGCATCACGGACCGGCTGCTTGGGCGGTTCCCGGACGCGGTCAGCACGGGCGTCGACCTCGACCCGGCGCTGCTCGCCATCGCCGAGGGCACCTTCGCCGGGGACGACCGCGTCACCTTCGTCCCCGCCGACCTCAAGGACCCGGACTGGCGCGCGAAGCTGCCGTACGACGCGTACGACGCGGTCCTCACCGCCACCGCGCTGCACTGGCTGCACAGCGAACCGCTCGCCGTGCTCTACGGCCAGGTCGCCGAACTTGTCCGGGACGGCGGGGTGTTCATGAACGCCGACCACATGCCCGACCCGTCCACCCCGCGCATCAACGCCGCCGACCGCGCCCAGCGGCACGCGCGCCAGGACCGGGCCAAGGCCGCGGGCGCCCTGGACTGGGCGGACTGGTGGCAGCTGGCGGCCAAGGACCCGGCGCTCGCCGAGCCGACCGCGCGGCGGTTCGAGATCTACGGCGAGCACGCCGACGGCGACACCCCGCCCGCCGAGTGGCACGCGCGCGTGCTGCGCGAGAAGGGCTTCGCCGAGGCGCGTACGGTCTGGGCCTCGCCGTCGGACGCGCTGGTGCTTGCCGTGAAGTAGCCCGAGCATGCGAGGAGGGCGGTACGAACCTTCCGTACCGCCCTCCTCGTATTCAACTGCCTTGCGTTACAGCACCTTGGACAGGAACGACTTCGTCCGCTCGTGCTGCGGATCCGTCAGGACGTCCCTCGGGTTGCCGGACTCGACGACGACGCCGCCGTCCATGAAGACCAGGCTGTCGCCGACCTCGCGGGCGAAGCCCATCTCGTGCGTGACGACGATCATCGTCATGCCGGACTCCGCGAGGTCACGCATGACGTCGAGGACGTCGCCGACCAGCTCGGGGTCGAGCGCCGAGGTCGGCTCGTCGAAGAGCATCAACTTCGGTTCCATGGCGAGCGCGCGGGCGATCGCCACGCGCTGCTGCTGGCCGCCGGAGAGCTGCGAGGGGTAGTTGCCCGCCTTGTCGGCGAGGCCCACGCGCTCCAGGAGGGAGCCGGCGCGCTCGCGGGCCGCGGACTTCGACTCGCCCTTGACCTGGACCGGCGCCTCCATGACGTTCTCGAGGGCCGTCATGTGCGGGAACAGGTTGAAGCGCTGGAAGACCATGCCGATGTCCCGGCGCTTCAGGGCGACCTCGCTGTCCTTGAGCTCGTGGAGCTTGTCGCCCTTCTGCCGGTAGCCGACCAGCTCGCCGTCCACGTAGAGCCGCCCGGCGTTGACCTTCTCCAGGTGGTTGATGCAGCGCAGGAACGTCGACTTGCCGGAGCCGGACGGGCCGATCAGGCAGAAGACCTCGCCCTGCTTGACCTCGAGGTCGATGCCCTTGAGGACCTCTACGTGCCCGAAGGACTTGTGCACGTTCTCGGCCTTGACCATGGCGTTCATCGGGCGACCTCCGGACGGCGCAGCGACAGCATGTTGGCCTTGACCTTCTGCCAGGGCGTCGGCGGGAGCTGGCGGGACGAGCCGCGGGCGTAGTAGCGCTCCAGGTAGTACTGGCCGACGCTCAGGATCGAGGTCATGATCAGGTACCAGGCCGCGGCGAGGAACAGCACCTCGACCGTGGCGCCCGAACTCTGGCCGATGTCCTGGGCGTTGCGCAGCAGCTCGTAGTACTGGACGGCGGCCACCAGGGACGTCGTCTTCAGCATGTTGATGACTTCGTTGCCCGTCGGCGGGACGATCACGCGCATAGCCTGCGGGAGCACCACACGGCGCAGCGTCTTGGAGTGGCTCATGCCGAGCGCGTGCGCCGCCTCGGTCTGGCCCTCGTCGACGGCGAGCAGTCCGGCGCGGCAGATCTCCGCCATGTACGCGGCCTCGTTGAGGCCGAGTCCGAGCAGCGCCGTCAGGAACGGCGTCATGAAGTCGGACCACTCGTCCTTGTAGACCGGGCCGAGGTTGATGTACTCGAAGACGAAGCCCAGGTTGAACCAGACGAACAGCTGGACCAGGACCGGGGTGCCGCGGAAGAACCAGATGTAGAACCAGGCGATGGACGACGTCACCGGGTTCTTGGAGAGCCGCATCACCGCGAGCAGGATGCCGCCGGCCACGCCGATCACCATCGAGAGCACGGTCAGGAGCAGGGTCTCCCGCATGCCGCCGAGGATGCGGGAGTCGAAGAAGTACTCGGGGATCGCGTCCCAGTTGATCTCACCCTGGGCGAACGCGAAGACGATCGCGCCGAGCGCCGCGAGGGTGATGAGTGCCGAGAGATAGCGGCCGTAGTGCCGCACCGGCACGGCCTTGATGGCCTGCGGGGCCTGCGGAGGGGTGTCCTCCGGGCCCTTCTTGTCGATGTCCACAGTCACGAGTTGCCTTTCACCGATGCCCTTACCGACGACACGAGGTCGTCACTTGCCGCCGTTGACCTTGGCCTCGGTGACGGCGCCGGCCTCGACGCCCCACTTCGAGATGATCTTTTCGTACTCGCCGTTCTTGATGATGGCGTCGAGCGCGGCCTTGATGGCGTCCCGCAGTTCGGGGTTGTTCTTCGGTACGGCGATGCCGTACGGAGCCGCGTCGACCTGCTCGCCGACCAGCTCGAAGTCCTTGCCGCCGCCGGAGGTCTTCACGGCGAACGCGGCGACCGGGAAGTCGGAGGAGCCGGCGTCGGCGCCGCCGGAGCGCAGCCGGGTCTGGGCCTGCTGGTCGTTGTCGAAGGCCTCGATGGCGATCTTCTTGCCGCCCTTGCACTTCTTGGACTCGGCCTGGGCCAGGTCGTGCGAGACGGTGCCGCGCTGCAGGACGACCTTCTTTCCGCACAGGTCGGCCCAGGTCTCGATGCCCTGGGTCTCGCCCTTCTTGGTGTAGATCGAGACGCCCGCGTTGAAGTAGTCGACGAAGTCGACGCCCTCGCCGACCTTCTTGCCGGTGTCCGAGTCGACGCCGTTCTGGCGGTCCTTGGTGTCCGTCATGGCGGACATGGCGATGTTGTACCGCTTGGAGCGCAGACCGCCCAGGAGGGTGTCGAACGTGCCGTTCTCGAAGCTGAACTCGACGCCGAGCTGCTCACCGAGCGCCTCGGCGATGTCCAGGTCGATGCCGACGACCTTGCCGTCCTTGTCTTTGTACTCCACCGGCGGGTACGCGATGTCGGAGCCGACCTTGACGACGCCGGCGTCCTTGATGCTCTGCGGGAGCTTGTCGGCGAGCGGGGCGCTCTCGCTGCTCCGGGCGCGCTGGGCCGCGTCGGTCTGGTCGCCGCAGCCGGCCAGGAGCAGGGTGCCCGCGACCGCGATGGCGCCGACCGCGAGTATTCGTGACCTGCCTGCGGCCGTGCGACAAGTGGTGCTTGCGGTCATGTGTGGTTCCTCCGGCGGATGAGGGAGCTGCCGTGCGATGAGGCCGGTCCGCACGCGGCTTCGAGTGCCTCGACCTCGGGTGATTGACGCATCTTGCCATTCGGACGCACGGCTTCAGGGGGTCGGCGATGTCAAAATCGGATAACGGGTGCCGGATAGCGGGCGGTCGGGTGAGCGATCCGTGCAATGCGGGGAACGCGGCGTAATCGCCGAACAAGGCGGTGAACAGTCGCTAACTGCCCATCTCCGGCGAATCTCGCCATGTGGACAGTTGTTTCCGGGTAATCAGTGTGCGCCTTGTGTGCTTATCGGGCGAGTTGGGTCTGCCGGACGAGCGGACGGCCGGTGCCTTGTCCGTACGGCGTCGGGGGTGCGGGGAACGTCGCAGGTGGGAAGCGTGCGGGGCAATTTCCGGTGGCCGCCCGATGAACGATGATCGTTCGTTTGGCGGGTGGGCAAAAGGGCCTTACCGGTCAGTGACCAATGCCGCTCGCCGGGCCGTGCGGTCTTCAGGTAAAAAGGGCTGTTACACCCCTCATCCGGGGCTCAGGGCGCGTGTGCGGCGCGCCCGCGCGTGCGTACCTCCCCTTGCGGAGGCGGGCCAACCGCCGAAGCAAGTCACGGACGCGGTGCCCGCCCACCCCTAAACCAGGAGTGGTCACCCTCAACGAATAAGACTTAAGGGGTCAGACAAAAGTGGCAGCGGAGATCGTCAACCCTCGCAGCGACGCCGGTGCGGAGGGCGCGGAAGAGCCCTTCGATCCCGCGTTCGCGCTGCACCGTGGCGGCAAGATGGCCGTCCAGGCCACCGTGCCTGTGCGTGACAAGGACGACCTGTCCCTCGCGTACACGCCCGGCGTGGCCAAGGTGTGCAGCGCCATCGCCGAGCAGCCCGAGCTCGTCCACGACTACACGTGGAAGTCCAACGTCGTCGCCGTCGTCACCGACGGCACCGCCGTGCTCGGACTCGGCGACATCGGTCCGGAAGCCTCCCTCCCCGTGATGGAGGGCAAGGCCATTCTGTTCAAGCAGTTCGGCGGCGTGGACGCCGTCCCGATCGCCCTCCAGACCACCAGCGTCGACGAGATCGTCGACACCGTGGTCCGGCTCGCCCCGTCCTTCGGCGGTGTGAACCTGGAGGACATCTCGGCGCCGCGCTGCTTCGAGATCGAGGACCGCCTCAAGGAGGCCCTCGACATTCCCGTCTTCCATGACGACCAGCACGGCACGGCGGTCGTCACCCTCGCCGCGCTGCGCAACGCCGCGAAGCTCACGGACCGGACCCTCGGCGACCTGCGCGCCGTGATCTCCGGTGCGGGCGCGGCCGGCGTCGCCATCGCCAAGTTCCTCCTGGAGGCGGGCATCGGCGACGTGGCGGTGGCCGACCGCAAGGGCGTCGTCAGCAAGGACCGGGAGGACCTCACCCCGGTCAAGCGCGAGCTCGCGGAGATCAGCAACAAGGCGGGCCTGTCCGGCCCCTTGGAGGCGGCGCTCGCGGGCGCGGACGTCTTCATCGGCGTCTCGGGCGGTACGGTCCCGGAGCCCGCGGTGGCGTCCATGGCGGAGAACTCCTTCGTGTTCGCCATGGCCAACCCGAACCCCGAGGTGCACCCCGACATCGCGCACAAGTACGCGGCGGTCGTGGCCACCGGGCGCTCGGACTACCCGAACCAGATCAACAACGTGCTCGCGTTCCCCGGCATCTTCGCCGGTGCGCTGCAGGTGCGCGCCTCGCAGATCACCGAGGGCATGAAGATCGCGGCGGCCGACGCGCTCGCCGAGGTCGTCGGTGACGATCTGTCCGCGGAGTACGTGATCCCGTCGCCGTTCGACGAGCGGGTGGCCCCGGCGGTCACCGCGGCCGTCGCGGCCGCGGCCCGTGCGGAGGGCGTCGCGCGCCGCTGAACCCGGCGTACGAGCCCTGACGGGCTGAACTGTTGAAAGGGCCCCGCCGACAGGCGGGGCCCTTTCACGTGCCCCGAGGCGGACGTCCGCAGCGCCGTCCACAGCGCAAGTTGTCCATACAAGTCCAACAGAAAGATTCGCGGAAGCTCTTCCCGAGGTTCACGTGCGGCTGATGTGATTCCGGCGCCAACTCCCCCTATTACCAGGAGGCGTGCGTGAATCTGGTCGTCAACGGCGACGCCGAGGCCGGTCCCGGCGGCACCGCTGAACCTGTGCCCACCGTCACCGGCTGGAAGGTCGTCCAGGGCGCCCCCGCGCTCATCGACTACAGCCTGGGCGGCGGCTATCCCACCCCGGCCGACCCCGGCCCCGAGCGGCGCGGCAGCCGCTTCTTCTCCGGCGGCGACTCACCCCGTACCGCCCTGCTCCAGGACGTCGCACTGCCCGCGCAGGGCGCCACCGGGCGGGCCGCCGTGGACGCGGGCCGGGTGCGGTACGCCGTGACCGGCTGGCTCGGCGGCTACGCGGCGCAGGAGGACGGCGTACGCCTCTCCGTGGAGTTCCGCGACAGCCGGGGCACCCCGCTCGCCCTGAGCGTCCTCGGACCGGTCACCGCGGCCGAACGCGGCGGGAGGACCGGCCTGGTCGAGCGGACCGCCGAGGCCGCGGTGCCGCCGGGTGCGCGCACCGCACGCGTCCTGCTCGTCTTCACCCGCACCGGAAGCGGAACCTCCAACGACGGTTACGCGGACGCCCTTTCCCTCACCCTGAGCGCCACCGGAGGCCGCCGATGACCGTCAACCGCCGCGATCTCCTCAAGGCCGCCGGAGTCGCGGGCGCGCTCGGCGCCCTCTGGCCGCTGAGTGTCGGCCTCACCCCGGCGCAGGCCCGCGAGGCCGCCGAGCAGCTGGGCGCCCGTTACGACCCGGCGCCGTTCACGCTCGGCGTGGCCTCCGGGGATCCGCAGCCGTCGAGCGTGGTGCTCTGGACCAGACTCGCGCCCGAGCCGTTCGCCGCCGAGCAGCCGCTGCCCGAGGTGGTCGAGGTCGAGTGGACCGTCGCCGCCGACCCGGAGCTCAGCCGCGTGGTCGCCCGCGGCAAGGCACCGGCCTCGGCGACGCTCGGGCACAGCGTCCACATACCCGTGACGGGCCTGTCCGCGAACCGGCACTACTGGTACGCGTTCAAGGCCCTCGGCAGGACCAGCCGCGTCGGCCGCACCCGTACCGCTCCGCTCGGAAAAGTCTCGAAGGTCCGGTTCGCGGCCCTCAACTGCCAGGCGTTCCACGACGGTTACTACGCGGCGCACCGCGCGGTCGCCCGCGAGGACATCGACTTCGTGGTCCACCTCGGCGACTACATCTACGAGCACGGCCAGGTCGGCGGCGTCCCCGAGGAGCACGTCCGCGACCACGACGGCCCCGAGGTCCTCACCCTCGCCGACTACCGCAGGCGCCACGCCCTCTACAAGGGCGACCCGTCCCTGCGCGAGGCGCACGCCGCCCACCCGTGGTTCCTCACCTGGGACGATCACGAGGTCGTCAACGACTACAGCGGTACGGGCGGCGGGGCGCCGTTCATGCAGCGGCGGGCGGCCGCGTACCAGGCCTGGTTCGAGCACATGCCGCACCGCGACAGCTTCGGCGGCTCGGCGCTGCCGGACCCGGAGATCCACCGCGTACGCACGTGGGGCGATCTGCTCGAACTCACGGTGCTCGATCTGCGCTCGTACCGCTCCGCGCAGAACCTGCCCGACGGGACGATCCTCGGCGCGGAACAGAAGTCCTGGCTCAAGCAGGGCATCGACCGGGCGCCGGACGCCTGGCACGTCTGGGCCAACTCGATCATGCTGAGCCAGCTGCGCGGCCGGCCCGGCGGCTCGTACATGTTCACCGACCAGTGGGACGGCTTCCTCGCCGAGCGCAAGGAGGTGCTCGGGCACGTCCACGCGAGCGGTCTGGAGGACCTGGTCGTCATCACCGGCGACTGGCACTCGGCGTTCGTGGACGACGTCCGCGTGGACTTCGACGACACCGAATCGCCGCTCGTGGGTACGGAGTTCACGGCGCACTCGGTGACGTCCGGCGCGTACTCCGCCGACTGGAACGAGACCAACGGCCCCCTGATGGGCAAGGCCAACCCGCACCTCAAGTACTTCGAGGGCAACCGCTACGGCTACGACGTGTACGAGGTGACGCCGGAGCGCTTCTCCGCCCATATGCGGGTGATCGGCGACCGCCGCGACCCGAAGTCGCCGGTCAGCACGCTGACCAGCTTCCATGTGGACCGGGGCGAGGTCGGCTCGTACGAGGACGAGGGGACCAAGGGGTCGCCGGCGCAGTACCGGCGAGACGCGTAATCGGTCGCGGGTGCGGGGTGTCACATCCGGCTACGGTTCCGTGGCACCCGTACCCGCAATAGCCTCAGCGCCATGTTCGCTGCATACGCCGCCCGTATCGACCGTGACCAGCCGCTCAGTGGCCTTGAGTTGGGGGAGCGTCCTGCCCCCGGGGAGCGCCCCGGCTGGACGACCGTCAACGTCAGGGCCGCCTCCCTCAACCACCACGACCTCTGGTCCCTGCGGGGCGTCGGCCTCGGGGAGGACAAGCTTCCGATGATCCTCGGCTGTGACGCCGCCGGGGTCGACGCCGAGGGCAACGAGGTCGTGCTGCACTCCGTCATCGGCCAGTCCGGGCACGGCGTCGGCCCGGACGAGCCCCGCTCGATCCTGACCGAGCGCTACCAGGGCACGTTCGCCGAGCAGGTCTCCGTACCGACCTGGAACGTCCTGCCGAAGCCCAAGGAGCTCAGCTTCGCCGAGGCCGCCTGTCTGCCGACGGCCTGGCTGACCGCGTACCGCATGCTGTTCACCAACGCCGGGGTGCGGCCCGGGGACTCGGTGCTCGTGCAGGGCGCGGGCGGCGGTGTCGCGACGGCCGCGATCGTCCTCGGCAAGGCGGCGGGCCTGAAGGTCTTCGCCACCAGCCGCGACGAGGCCAAGCGCAAGCGGGCGCTGGAGCTCGGTGCAGTGGAGGCCGTGGAGTCGGGCGCCCGGCTGCCGCAGCGCGTGGACGCGGTGATCGAGACGGTCGGCGCGGCCACCTGGTCGCACTCCGTGAAGTCCCTGAAGCCCGGCGGCACGCTGGTGATCTCCGGCGCGACCAGCGGCGACCGGCCCTCGCACGCCGAGCTGACCCGGATCTTCTTCCTGGAGCTGAAGGTCGTCGGCTCCACGATGGGCTCCAAGGACGAGCTGGAGGACCTGCTCGCGTTCTGCGCCAACACCGGCATCCGGCCGGTCATCGACGAGGAGCTTCCCCTGGACCGGGCCCGCGAGGGCTTCGAGCGGCTGGCGGAGGGCGGGCAGTTCGGCAAGATCGTGCTGACGGTCTGAGCCTTCCCGGGGCCCGGTCGGCGCGCGCGTGCGTGCGCGCCGACCGGGCCTTTCTCGTATGTGCACGTACGTGCTGGTACGTGGATGTACGTGGATGTGTCAATCGAGGTTGACAGGTCGAGGTGTGTCAACGTAAGTTGACGTCATGACCGAGGCAACGGATCTCGCCGAGCGAGCCGGAGATCGTGACCCGCGCATCGGGCTGCGGGCGGTCGCCGCACTGCGGCGGCTGCTCGAACAGCTCGAGTCCGTCCAGGTGCGCAGCGCCCGGAACCAGGGCTGGTCGTGGCAGGAGATCGCCGCCGAGCTGGGCGTCAGCAGGCAGGCCGTGCACAAGAAGTACGGGAGGCAGTGATGTTCGAGCGGTTCACGCAAGGGGCGAGGGACGTCGTGGAGGGCGCGGTCGGCCACGCCGAACGGGCCGACGCCCCCACGGTCACCGCGGAGCACCTGCTCCTTGCCCTCCTCGACGCCGAGGGTACGAAGGCGGCGTACGCGCTGGCCGAGCTCGGCGTCGTCGAGCGGCGTTCCGCGGTCGTCGCCGCGCTCGCCGAGGCGCGACGACGCGGGGGAGTGTCCGAGGCGGACGAGGCGGCCCTTGCCGGGCTCGGCATCGATGTCGGCGCGATCGTCTCGCGCGTCGAAGAGGCCCATGGGGAGGGGGCGTTGGGGCGTACGCGCACGAAGCGTCGCCGCTTCACCGGGCACCGTCCGTTCGACCGGGAGTCCAAGGGGGTTCTGGAGCAGTCGCTGCGGGTCGCGATCGGTCGCGGGGACCGGACCATCGGCGACGAGCACCTGCTGCTGGCCCTGGCCGTCCGGCCGGGGGTTGTGCGGGATGTGCTGGGGGCGTACGGGGGTTCTTACGATGCGGTGGTGCGGGTGTTGGGGGGCGGTTGATTCTTCCCCTACCCACCCCTTCCCGAAAGTCCTGCCGGACGGGCCTCCTCAATCGCCGGAGGGGCTCAAATTGAGCCCCTCCGGCGATTGAGGAGCGGGGCCGGGGGCGGAGCCCCCTGGGGGTTCCCCGGGGTGCCTCAGCCCCCGTCCGCCCCCCGCAGCACCGCCCCGATATGTGCCGCCGCGGCGGACAAGTGGCGGCGGGCGTCGCGGAGTTGGGACTCCGTCACGCCGTTGTCGCGGGCAGCGTCCCGGATGTCGTCGCGGAAGCGGTCCAGGAGACGGTCCAGGTCGCGGGCCGGATCGCCGGTGGATTCCTCGCGTACCCACGCCGGTTCGGCGGGTTCCGCTGGCGTGGCAGAGCCCGCGGCAGCGCCCTGCTTGCCGAAGCGCCCGAACTCCTTGGTGATCTCGGCCAGGCCCTCCCGCAGCCCCGTGGGCCAGTCCCCGCGCGCGAAGTGGTCCTGCACCTGGTCCTGTACGCGCTTCGCGATCCGCTGGACCTCGTCGCGCGCCTCGTCCTCGGCCTCCTTGGCCTGGCGGCGGGCGCGCTGGGCCTCATCGCGGGCGCGGCGCGACTCGTCCTTGGCGCGGCGGGCCTGCTCCTTCCACTCCTGCCTGGCCCGACGCAGCTCCTCCTTCGCGGCCCGCCAGGCCTCGCTGTCGCCGAACGAGCCCTCCCCGTCGTCGGCCTTGCCGCCCGCCCCGCCGGACGCCGTGCCGCGCCGGGTCTCGCTCGCCGCCGCCCGCATCTCGCGCCGCAGGTCACCGGCGGCACCGCGGACGTCGTCCCGGATCTCGGCGGCGAGCTCGGCGACCGACGCGCGGATCTCCAGCTCCAGGTCGGCCAACTCGCCGCTGCGGTCGGCCAGTTCGGCCCGGCCCGCGTCGGTGATCGAGTAGACCTTGCGGCCGCCCTCGGTGGTGTGCGTGACCAGGCCCTCGGCCTCCAGCTTGGCCAGGCGCGGGTAGACGGTGCCCGCCGAGGGCGCGTACAGGCCCTGGAAGCGCTCCTCCAGGAGCCGGATCACCTCGTAGCCGTGGCGCGGCGCCTCGTCGAGGAGTCCCAGGAGGTAGAGGCGCAGGCGGCCGTGGGCGAAGACGGGGGGCATGTCAGAGCACCTTCCCGGTCGTGCTGTCACCGGCGGGCGGGGTGTCCGCCGGGGGCGTGTCCGTAGGAGGATTGTTCCCGTCCGCTTGTGGGGCCGATGCGTCGGGGGTGGGGCCCTCGCCGTGTGTCTCGTGTGTCTCGTGTGGCTCGCGCGCCTCGTGCGTCTCGTACGTCTCGTGCGTCTCGTACGCGTCCGGCTGCGGGCGGCGCAGCAGGGCGATGGCGCCGGAGACCGTGGTGGCCTTGAGCGTGCCCGTGCCGGCACCGAGGCGGCCGGTGATCTTCTTCGTGCCCCACCCGCCGCCGACCCGCAGGTCCTCGAACGCGTTGGAGACCGTGCCACTCGTCGTGTCCGCCTCCACGACCGCGTCCGCCGGGTGCGGGAGCCGGATCGCGATCTCGCCGGAGACGCTCGACAGCCGTACGTCGGGGGCGCGGTCCGAGCCGTCCAGGTCCACGATCATGTCGCCGCTGACGGACTCCGCCCGTACGGACGCGCCCGCCGCGACGACGGTCAGGTCCCCGGAGACCGAGCTGAACTTCAAGTCGCCCGTCACGCCCTGCACTTCGACGGTGCCGCTCACCGTCTCCGCGTGCACATCGCCTGACAGTCCGGCCAGCGTGGTCTCGCCGTGGACGCCCCGGACGGCGGTGCGGCCCTCGACGCCGGAGACCATGGCGGTCGCGCCGACCGTGCCGACCTCGACGTCCGTGCCCGACGGCACCACGAGCGAGACCACGGCGTGCCGCCGCCAGGCCTTGCGGTCCAGCCACTTGAGGAAGCCCTTCCAGGGCAGGTCGTCGTACGCGACGGTGAGTGTCGTGCCCTCCCGGGTCACCCGCAGCGGCGGTCCGTCGATCTCGGAGACCTCCAGGCGGGCCGCGCTCTCCTCCGTACCGACCACGTTCACCGCGCCGCGCGCGATGCGGACGCGCACCGAGCTCACCGGTTCGTCGAAGCTGAACTTCCGCGGCTCGGCGATCTCCCAGCTGGACTCCGCCATGGTTGCCTCCCTCGGCCGGTGCGCCTGACGCGCCATATCGCGTTCTCTCGTACAACACGATATATCGCGGACGGGTGACGTCAAGGGGGCCGGGCTCCCATCTGGTTGGCGCACCAGGGCTCTGGTTGGCACACCAGGGCCAAGGCGGCCACATTGCCCTAGCGTGGATCTGTGCCGACCCCGCGCGAACCCGATTCCGACGTTGCTTCCGCCGGTGCGCTGCTGTTCTGCCGCGCCGCACCCGCTGACGTCCGCCCCGTCGCCGGTCTCCTGCGCGAACGCGTCCACCTCGCGCCGGCCGGACCGGAGTGGAGCGTCCTCGTCCCCGACGGCACGCCGTGGACCCGGGCGGGTGAGCCCGTCGACCGCGTCCTCGCGGGCTGGGCGACCGCCCTCGCCGTCGGCGCACCCTGGCCGGTGCTCGCGCTCTGGTGGGACCCGGACCGCAGCGGCTACCTCCTCGCCTCGGGCTTCCGCCGCGGCGTCGGCTACGTATGGCTGGCCGACGGCACCCCCGTCGGTGAGGACGAGGCGATGCGGACCTTCGCCGCCCGGCTCGGCCTCGACCCCGTCCTCGACGTGCAGTCCCTCGAACCGCTCACCCGGGCCGACCCGGCGGCCGACGCCGACGACCGGCTGCGCGTACTGCTCGCGATCCTCACCCGCGCCGGACTCACCGCGCCCAGGGGCCTCACCCCGGGCGCGAGCGCGGCGTCCCTGAGCGCGGCGGCCCGCGCGCTCCCGGACGCCGAGGCGGTGGAGTGGCCCGGCCGACGCGAAACCGTACGCGCCGAACCCGCCCCCGAGGGCGGCAGCCTGACGGCCCGCGCCCTGGCCGCGGCCCACCTCGCGGCGGGCCTCCCGCTCACGCTCTGGGGTCTACGGCGCCACAGCGCGGCCTTGACGGCGGTTGGTGCGGTGCTCCTCGTCCACGGTGCGCTCGGTCTCGTACGGGAACTCCGGCGCCCACTCGACTGACCGGGCACTGCTCGCCCTGGTCGCCTTACTGGCCCTACTCGTCCTCGTCCTCGTCGTCCAGGCGGGCCAGCCAGGTGGCGAGGCGCTCGACCGGCACCTCGAAGTCCGGGTTCAGGTCGACGAACGTCCGCAGCTGCTCGGCGAGCCACTCGAAGGTGACTTCCTCCTCGCCGCGCCGCTTCTCCAGTTCCTCGATGCCACGGTCGGTGAAGTACATGTGCCCAGGATATGGGTGCTGCGGACCGGGGTTACCGCCGGGGAACTGCGCGACCAGCCACGACGGCGCGGCAGACGAACGGCAATCGGGCCGCACCCCCAACCCAGGGGGTGCGGCCCGAATCACGTACCGCTCAAGCAGAGCGCAGCGTTACGCGTCGAAGACCTCCGACACCAGCGCCTCCTGCTCCGCCTGGTGGCGCTTGGCCGAGCCGACCGCCGGGGAGGAGCCGTGCGGGCGCGAGATGCGGCGCAGGCGCTCACCGTGCGGGACGTCGGCGCCGACGGCCAGGTCCAGGTGGTCGATCAGGTTGAGCGCGATGAACGGCCAGGCACCCTGGTTCGCCGGCTCCTCCTGCACCCACAGGTACTTCTCGGCGTTCGGGAACTTGGCGATCTCCTCCTGGAGCTCGGCACCCGGCAGCGGGTACAGACGCTCGATGCGGATGATCGCCGTGTCCGTGGCACCGCGCTTCTGCCGCTCGGCCTCCAGGTCGTAGTAGACCTTGCCCGCGCAGAAGACGACCTTGCGGACCGCGGCCGGGTCGGCCGAGGCGTCGCCGATGACGGGGCGGAAGCCGCCCGTGGTGAACTCCTCCGCCTTGGACGCCGCGGCCTTCAGACGCAGCATCGACTTCGGGGTGAAGACGATCAGCGGCTTGTGGTGCGGGTTGTGCACCTGCCAGCGCAGGAGGTGGAAGTAGTTCGACGGGAGCGTCGGCATGGCGACCGTCATGTTGTTCTGCGCGCACAGCTGCAGGAACCGCTCCGGGCGGGCGGACGAGTGGTCCGGGCCCTGGCCCTCGTAGCCGTGGGGGAGGAGCAGGGTCACACCGGAGTGCTGGCCCCACTTCTGCTCCGCGGACGAGATGAACTCGTCCACCACCGTCTGCGCACCGTTGACGAAGTCACCGAACTGCGCCTCCCACATCACGAGCGCCTCGGGACGGGCCAGCGAGTAGCCGTACTCGAAGCCCATCGCCGCGTACTCGGAGAGGAGGGAGTCGTAGACGTTGTAGCGCGCCTGGTCCTCGGAGAGGTAGAGCAGCGGCGTGAAGTCGTCGCCCGTCTCCCGGTCGATGAGGACCGCGTGGCGCTGGCCGAAGGTGCCGCGGCGGGAGTCCTGGCCCGCGAGGCGGACCGGGGTGCCCTCCAGGAGCAGCGAGCCGATGGCCAGGGTCTCGCCCATGCCCCAGTCGATGGTGTCGTCCTCGACCATGGCCGCGCGGCGCTGCAGCTGCGGCAGCAGACGCGGGTGCACGGTGACGCGGTCGGGGATGTTGACCTGGGACTCGGCGATCCGCTTGACGACCTCCTGCGAGACGGCCGTCTTGACCGCGACCGGGAACTCGGCCTCGGCGCCCGGGACTTCGCCCGGAGCGGACTGCTGGGTGGCCTCGCGGACCTCGGTGAAGACCTTCTCCAGCTGGCCCTGGTAGTCCTGCAGCGCCTGCTCGGCCTCTTCGAGGGTGATGTCGCCGCGACCGATGAGGGACTCGGTGTAGAGCTTGCGCACCGAGCGCTTCTTGTCGATCAGGTCGTACATCAGCGGCTGCGTGAACGCCGGGTTGTCCGACTCGTTGTGGCCGCGGCGGCGGTAGCAGATGAGGTCGATGACCACGTCCTTGTTGAACGCCTGCCGGAACTCGAAGGCCAGGCGCGCGACGCGGACGACGGCCTCGGGGTCGTCGCCGTTGACGTGGAAGATCGGGGCCTCGATCATCCGGGCCACGTCGGTCGAGTACATGGAGGAGCGCGAGGACTCGGGCGCCGCCGTGAAGCCGACCTGGTTGTTGATGACGACGTGCACGGTGCCGCCGGTGCGGTAGCCGCGCAGCTGCGACATGTTGAGGGTCTCGGCCACGACGCCCTGGCCCGCGAAGGCCGCGTCGCCGTGGATCGCGACCGGCAGGACCGTGAAGTCCGTGCCGCCCTTGTTGATGATGTCCTGCTTGGCGCGGGCGATGCCCTCCAGGACCGGGTCGACCGCCTCCAGGTGCGAGGGGTTCGCCGCGAGCGAGACCTTGATCTGCTCGCCGTCGAGACCGGTGAAGGTGCCCTCGGCGCCCAGGTGGTACTTCACGTCACCGGAGCCGTGCATCGACTTCGGGTCGAGGTTGCCCTCGAACTCGCGGAAGATCTGCGCGTACGACTTGCCGACGATGTTGGCGAGGACGTTCAGGCGGCCGCGGTGGGCCATGCCGATGACGACCTCGTCCAGGCGCGACTCGGCGGCCGAGTCGATGACCGCGTCGAGCAGCGGGATGACGGACTCGCCGCCCTCCAGGGAGAACCGCTTCTGGCCGACGTACTTGGTCTGCAGGAACGTCTCGAACGCCTCGGCGGCGTTCAGGCGGCGCAGGATGCGCAGCTGCTCCTCGCGCTCCGGCTTGTTGCGCGGGCGCTCGATGCGGTCCTGCAGCCACTTGCGCTGCTTCGGGTCCTGGATGTGCATGAACTCGACGCCGGTGGTGCGGCAGTACGACTCACGCAGCACGCCGAGGATGTCGCGGAGCTTCATCATCGACTGACCGGCGAAGCCACCGACCGCGAACTCCCGCTCCAGGTCCCACAGGGTGAGGCCGTGCTCGGTGATGTCCAGGTCGGGGTGCTTGCGCTGGCGGTACTCCAGCGGGTCGGTGTCGGCCATGACGTGGCCGCGGACCCGGTAGGAGTGGATCAGCTCGAAGACGCGGGCGGCCTTCGTGACGTCGTCGTCGTGCGACGCGTCGATGTCCTTGAGCCAGCGGACCGGCTCGTAGGGGATGCGCAGCGACTTGAAGATGTCGTCGTAGAAACCTTCCTCGCCGAGGAGGAAGTTGGCGACGATGCGCAGGAACTCGCCGGAGGCGGCGCCCTGGATGACCCGGTGGTCGTAGGTCGACGTGAGCGTCATGACCTTCGAGATGCCGAGCTTGTTCAGGGTGTCCTGGGAGGTGCCCTGGAACTCCGCCGGGTAGTCCATGGAGCCGACGCCCATGATGACCGACTGGCCGGGCATCAGACGCGGCACGGAGTGGACGGTGCCGAGGCCGCCGGGGTTGGTCAGCGAGACCGTGACGCCGGCGAAGTCGTCCATGCCGAGCTTGCCGTTGCGCGCGCGGCGGACGATGTCCTCGTAGGCCTGCCAGAACTCGAAGAAGTTCAGGGTCTCGGCCTTCTTGATGCCCGCGACCACGAGCTGGCGGTCGCCGTTGGGCTTGACCAGGTCGATGGCGAGGCCGAAGTTGATGTGCTCCGGCTTGACCAGGGTCGGCTTGCCGTCCTTCTCCGCGAAGGAGTAGTTCATCGACGGCATGGCCTTGATGGCCTGCACCATCGCGTACCCGATGAGGTGGGTGAAGGAGATCTTCCCGCCCCGGGCGCGCTTCAGGTGGTTGTTGATGACGATGCGGTTGTCGAAGAGCAGCTTCACCGGGACCGCGCGCACGGACGTGGCCGTGGGGACCTCGATGGAGGCGTTCATGTTCTTCGCGACCGCGGCGGCGGGGCCGCGCAGCGTGACCAGCTCGGGGCCCGCGGGGGCCTCCTTGGCCGGCTCGGCCTTCGCGGCGGCGGGCTTCGCCGGGGCGGCGGCCGGCTTCGCGGCGGGCGCGGCCTGGGCCGCGGGCTTCGCCGGAGCGGGGGCGTCGGCCGCGGGCTTGGCCGGGGCCGGGGTCTGCGTCGATACGCCTGCGGGAGCGCTCGGCTTGGTGGGGGTCCCCGCAGCCCCCGCGGCTGCGGTACCGGTGGCGGGAGCCTGCGTCGGCTGGGCCGGGGTGGCGGTGGCGCCCCCCGGCTTGTAGTCGGCGAAGAAGTCCCACCAGGCTCGGTCAACCGAGTTCGGGTCCTGGAGGTACTGCTGGTAGATCTCGTCGACGAGCCACTCGTTGGGACCGAACGCGGCGGCAGGGTTCTTGCCCTGCCCCTCTTGGTCGGTCGTGGTGCTCGAGTTACTGGGGGACTGTGGCGACACGGCGGTAACCGCCCTCTTCCGCTTCACAAGGTGATGGACAGCGGGAATAAAGGCTACGCCTCTGTGGCCGAGAGGTGCAGACCGGGCGGGACTTTGGTCGCGTAAGTCACATTGGATCGCGTGTTTCGGTGCCGTAAATGGCGGGAAACAAGCGAGGTTCCGCTGCGGCTGGGCAGCATCGCCCGCGACTGCGGCCCCTGGTCGGCCCGCACCCTTGGCACGGAAGACGTCGTTCCTCGTGAACACCCCGCTGCTTCGTTCGCGGCGAGCCGAAGATTCGAAGATCTTGTGCTTCCGCCTCGAACCCTACGTCAACCCGCGGTGTCAGGGGATTCCCGGAAGGGTGACCTGGATCCGGGCGCCACGGGTGGATTCGGCCACTCCGATCCGCCCGCCGTGCAGGTCGACCGCCCAGCGGGCGATGGCGAGGCCGAGGCCGGTGCCGCCGTCGTTGTCCGGGCCGTGCTTGCCCGCGGCCGTGCCCCGGTTGAACCGCTCGAAGACCTTGTGCCACTCGGACTCGGGGATGCCGGGGCCCTCGTCGAGCACTTCCAGGTCGAGCGACTCGGGCGTCGGCCCGCGCCTGGCCCGCACCGTGACCCGGCCGTGCGCCGGGGAGTGCTTCACCGCGTTGTCGATGAGGTTCGCCACGACCTGGTGCAGGCGCTCCGCGTCGGCGTGCGCGGTCAGCTCCGGCGGCGAGACGTCGAGGTGCAGATGGACGTCCGTACGCATGTGCCGGCCCGAGCCGGACGGCATGCCCTGGCGCTGCGCGGCGGCGGCACCGGACAGCTGGGCCTCCTTCAGGACGCCCGACAGATACGGCCAGACCTCGAAGCGGCGGGCCCGCAGCGGTACGACGCCGTTGTCCAGACGGGACAGGTCGAGCAGCGTCTCCACCAGGCGGCCGAGGCGCTCGGTCTGCTTCAGGGCGGTACGCATGGTCTCCGGGTCGGCCTCGGAGACGCCGTCGACGACGTTCTCCAGGACCGCGCGCAGCGCCGCGATCGGGGTGCGCAGCTCGTGCGAGACGTTCGCCACCAGCTCCTTGCGGTGCTGGTCCTGGGCCTCCAGGTCGTCGGCCATGCGGTTGATGGTGCAGGCCAGGTCGCCGAGCTCGTCGCGGCGGCCAGCGCCGCGGACCCGGCGGGTGTAGTCGCCGTGCGAAATGGACCGGGCGACGGTGTTCATCTCGTCGAGCGGCGCGGTCAGGGAGTGCGCCACGAACTGAGTGATCAGCAGTGTCGCGATGACCGAGAAGACGGTGATGAAGCGCAGCTCGGTCTCGGTGCGCACGGCGATCATCAGCAGGCCGGTGGTGATGAAGACGGAGACGACGACGAGGGTGCCGAGCTTCGTCTTGATCGAGAACGGCCGCAGATCGTGCAGCGCGCCCGGCTGCCGCAGCAGTCCCGCGAAGAGTGTCTTCGGCCGCCGCACCGCCGAGAGCAGCCGCTTCGGCCGCAGCGCGGTGGGCAGATCGCGCCCGCGGGTCCGCGGACGCAGCCGCCGCAGCCGTGCCGTGAGCGGCCGCGCCGCTCGGCCCCGCTGCGCCAGGGCGGAGGCCGCCCGGCTCCGCAGCCCGTTCATGCCCGTCCCCTCACGGAGTGGGGGTCTCCAGGGCGTACCCCACCCCGTGCACCGTACGGATCCGCTCCGCGCCGATCTTCCGGCGGAGCGCCTTGATGTGGCTGTCGACGGTGCGGGTGCCGGAGGCGTCCGCCCAGTCCCAGACCTCGGCGAGCAGCTGCTCGCGGGAGAGCACCGCGCGCGGGGTGTTCGCCAGGCAGACGAGCAGGTCGAACTCGGTCGGCGTGAGGTGCACGTCCTCGGAGCGGACCCGCACGCGGCGCTGCGCGTGGTCGATCTCCAGCTCGCCGAGGCGCAGTATGCCGCTGCGTGGCGTCGCGGCGGCGAGCGCGGCGCGCTCCACCCGGCGAAGGAGCACGTGCACCCGGGCCGCCAGTTCCCGCATGGAGAACGGCTTCGTCATGTAGTCGTCGGCGCCGACGCCGAGGCCGACCAGCATGTCCGTCTCGTCGTCACGCGCCGTCAGCATCAGCACCGGCACCGGGCGCTGCGCCTGGACCCGGCGGCAGACCTCGAGGCCGTCGAAGCCGGGCAGCATGATGTCGAGGATCAGCAGGTCGGGCTGCCAGGCCTCGGCGGTGTCCACGGCGGACGGGCCGTCGACCGCGGTCTGGACGAGGAAGCCCTCCGCGCGCAGCCGGGCGGCGATGGCGTCGACGATGGTCGGATCGTCCTCGACCACGAGGACCCGGCGCTGGGCACCCGGCGTGGGCGCCGTGCCGTTGTGGGAGGTGTGTGTCTGCTCCATGGCCCCGCCCCTGAAGATGCGCCTTGAATGCCTTCGGTGGATCTGCAGTAAAGATCCCGCGTGTGTCGGGTCAGAGCGTACGGGGAGTTACGGGCCCTCGGCTACGCAGCCCTGATGCCGAGGTGGACCACGTCCGGTACGCCCCGGGCAACGGCTACCTCTTCCGTACGTACCGCGTCGAAACCGGCATTGCGCAGAGCCTTCTCGAATCCGGCGGAGGGCTGGGCGGACCAGACGGCGAGCACTCCGCCGGGGTGCAGACGGGCCGCGCAGGCGGCGAGTCCGGCGGGGGAGTAGAGGCTGTCGTTGTCCTCGGTGACGGTCCAGTCGGGCCCGTTGTCGATGTCGAGGCAGAGCGCGTCATACCCCGGATACTCGGCCGAGGCCGGCTCGTGGAGGTGGGCGACGAGGTCGGCCTCGACGATCCGGGTGCGCGGGTCCGCGAACGCCTCGGCGGTGTACGGGGCGAGGGGACCGGTGCGGTGCCAGTCGACGATGGCCGCCTCGCGCTCGACGACGGTGATGCGGCCCCAGTACGGGTCGGCGGCGGCGTGTGCGAGGGAGAAGCCGACGCCCAGGCCGCCGATCAGGACGGAGGGCGCGGGCCTGTCGTCGAGGGGGCCGAGCGCGTCCCGGGCGGCGTCCACGAGCAGCCGCTCGGAACGCCCGTCCGAAGTGTCCATCAGGAACGTGCCGTTGGCGATGATCTGCAGCAGCCCGCCGTGCCTGCGCAACACCACCTCGCCGTGCGGGCCGGTGCGGCGGTCGAGGACGACGGGCTGCTGCTCGGTGTCGTTCGGGTCGTGCATGCGGCCCATCCTGCAGTAGCCGCAGGCCGTCCCGACACCGGGTTTCGGCCGTACCCGCCGGACTCAGTGCCGGAACAGGGTGTGCTGGGGTTCCGGGCGGGCCGCCTGGCGCAGCAGCATCGTGAGGAAGCCGAGCGTGCCGCGGTAGCCGCGCAGCCACTCCTCGCGGTGCTGGGCGGCGGCACGCAGGGCCTCGGCGCTGTCCGGGTCGCCGGCGTGGTCGAGGGCCCAGCGCGAGAGGGTGCCGGTCCACGCCCACTCGTACTCGTCCCACTCGGCGAGCGTGCTGATGTGGCCGTGGACGGGGATCCACTGGTCGAGCAGGACCTGGTCGACCGTGTTCGGCAGGGACATGAACTCGTCCTCGGCGAAGCCGACCTGGAGCACCTCGGGGCCCGGCGCCTTCTCCCAGAAACCGTCGCCGACGATCAGGGTGCCGCCGGGCGCGAGGTGCTTGCGGGCCGCTTCGAGGGTGGGCAGCAGACCGCCGAAGGCATGGGTGGCGCCCACACAGAGGACAGCGTCGTACTGGTGCGGCGCGCTGTACGTCGTGGCGTCCTCCTGGTGCAGCGCGACGCGGTCGGCGAGCCCGGCGGCGGCGATCCGTTCGCGCCCCAGGTCGAGCGCGGACTCGCTCACGTCGACGCCGTCGGCCCGCACGCCGGGGCGTTCGGCGGCGGCCCGCAGCAGCCAGGCGCCCTCGCCGCAGCCGAGGTCGAGGACGCGCTCGTCGCCGTGCGGCAGGGCGAGGTCGAGGAGGTGGCGCACCGTCGATTCGTGCAGCGGGGCGGCGATGGGGTGATCGCCGTGCGCGATCGTGCTGAGCTTCTGTCGCAGTCGGTCCATGGGCGCATCATGCCGAAGGGGGCGGGAGTTGTCGTGGGGCTGCGCCCCCTCCGAACCCCGCTTCACGGTCGCTCATCGGCCGCGGCGCCGTCGTGGCCGGTCGCGCAGTTCCCCGCGCCCCTTAAGAACTCGCCCCTTCGGGGCTTATATCCAGCCCCTCCGGCGTTTGAGGAGCGGGGTCCGGGGCGGAGCCCGTGGTCGTCCGCAGGACTTTCGGGAAGGGGCGGGGAGGGGATCTATGTCTGATCGCTCACGGCGAACGCGCCCGAGGGAACATCCCCAAGCTCAGCAGCATTGAGTCCACATAGCTCAACTTGACTGCCGAAGGGGAGATCATGGCATCGACGTCCGCACCGCTCACCCTGCCCGTCCTGCCGCTCGACGACGAGGTCGTGCTGCCCGGCATGGTGGTGCCCCTGGACCTCAACGATCCCGACGTACGAGCCGCGGTGGAGGCCGCGCAGGCGGCGGCCCGCGGGCAGACGGGGAAGCCACAGGTCCTGCTCGTCCCGCGCATCGACGGCACGTACGCGGGCACCGGCGTCCTCGGCACGGTCGAGCAGGTGGGCCGCCTCGCCGACGGCGACCCCGGCGCCCTGATCAAGGGCCGCGGGCGCGTGCAGATCGGCGCGGGCACGACCGGACCCGGCGCCGCCCTGTGGGTGGAGGGCATCGAGGTCGACGAGACCGTGCCCGACCCGCTGCCGGGCGCCGTCACCGAACTGGCCAAGGAGTACAAGGCGCTCGCCACCAGCTGGCTGAAGAAGCGCGGCGCCTGGCAGGTCGTGGACCGGGTCCAGCAGATCGACGAGATCTCCGCGCTCGCCGACAACTCCGGCTACTCGCCCTTCCTGACCACCGCGCAGAAGGTCGAACTCCTGGAGACCACCGACCCCGTGGAGCGGCTCAAGCTCGCCGCGAAGCTGCTCAGCGACCACCTCGCCGAGCAGGACGTGGCCGAGTCCATCGCGAAGGACGTCCAGGAGGGCGTCGACAAGCAGCAGCGCGAGTTCCTGCTCCGCCGCCAGCTCGAAGCCGTACGCAAGGAACTGCGCGAGCTCAACGGGGAGTCGGAGGGCGAGGAGTCCGACGACTACCGGGCCCGCGTCGAGGCGGCGGATCTGCCCGAGCACGTCCGCGAGGCCGCGCTCAAGGAGGTCGACAAGCTGGAGCGGTCCAGCGACCAGTCCCCCGAGGGCTCGTGGATCCGCACCTGGCTGGACACCGTGCTCGAACTCCCGTGGAACGAGCGGACGGAGGACCAGTACGACATCCAGGGCGCCAAGGCCGTCCTCGACGCCGAGCACGCGGGCCTGGAGGACGTGAAGGAGCGGATCACCGAGTACCTGGCGGTGCGCAAGCGCCGTGCGGAGCGGGGGCTCGGCGTGGTCGGCGGCCGTCGCGGCGGCGCCGTGCTCGCGCTCGTCGGCCCGCCCGGCGTCGGCAAGACCTCGCTCGGCGAGTCCGTCGCGCACGCCATGGGCCGCAAGTTCGTCCGCGTCGCCCTCGGCGGTGTCCGCGACGAGGCGGAGATCCGCGGCCACCGGCGTACGTACGTGGGGGCGCTGCCCGGACGGATCGTGCGGGCGGTCAAGGAGGCGGGCTCGATGAACCCGGTCGTCCTGCTCGACGAGATCGACAAGGTCGGCTCCGACTTCCGCGGCGACCCGGCCGCGGCCCTGCTCGAAGTCCTCGACCCGGCACAGAACCACACGTTCCGCGACCACTACCTGGAGGTCGAACTCGACCTGAGCGACGTCGTCTTCCTGGCCACCGCCAACGTCCTGGAGGCCATCCCGGAGGCGCTGCTCGACCGTATGGAACTGGTCCGGCTCGACGGCTACACCGAGGACGAGAAGGTCGTCATCGCCCGCGACCACCTGCTCCCGCGCCAGCTGGAGCGGGCGGGACTGGCCGGGGACGAGGTCGTCCTCGACGAGTCCGCGCTGCGCAAGCTGGCCGGTGAGTACACGCGCGAGGCCGGCGTCCGCAACCTGGAGCGCTCGGTCGGCCGACTGCTGCGCAAGGTCGCCGCGCAGAGCGAACTCGGCGAGCGGGAGCTGCCGTTCACCGTCACCGCCGACGACCTGCGCGGCCTGATCGGACGGCCGCACCACGTGCCCGAGTCCGCCCAGGATCCGGCCGAGCGGCGCACCGCGGTGCCCGGCGTGGCCACCGGCCTCGCGGTCACCGGCGCGGGCGGCGACGTGCTGTACGTGGAGGCGTCCCTGGCCGACCCGGAGACGGGCGCGGCGGGGCTGACCCTGACCGGTCAGCTCGGCGACGTGATGAAGGAGTCCGCGCAGATCGCGCTCTCCTTCCTCCGCTCGCACGGGGCCGAACTGGAGCTGCCCGTAGGCGACTTGAAGGACCGGGGGGCGCACATCCACTTCCCGGCGGGCGCGGTCCCGAAGGACGGGCCGAGCGCGGGCATCACGATGACGGCGGCGCTCGCGTCGCTGCTCTCCGGGCGGCTCGTCCGTACGGACGTGGCGATGACGGGTGAGGTGTCCCTGACCGGACGCGTGCTGCCGATCGGCGGCGTCAAGCAGAAGCTGCTCGCCGCGCACCGGGCGGGGATCACCACGGTGATCATCCCGAAGCGGAACGAGGCGGACCTCGACGACGTACCGGCCGAGGTCCTGGAGAAGCTGGACGTGCACCCGGTCACCGACGTCCGCCAGGTGCTCGAACTGGCCCTCGCACCAGCGGAGTTGGGGGTGCCGGTCGCGGCGTAGGGCGACGCCGGAGGGGCTGAGAATTCAGCCCCTCCGGCTTTTACGGAGGCCCGTCCGTCAGGACAGCTAACCGTTGGCCAGCGCCTGCAGTCGGTCGTACGCCCCGTTGAACTTGTTGTGGTCGCCCACGATCGGGCCGGAGGACGTGTACTGCCACATCGTGTAGAAGCTCCAGCCCGCCGGGAGCTCACCCGGCGTGGAGTTGTACCGGGCCACCCACAGCGGATGGTTCGTCGCGAAGCCGCTGTAGTTGCCCGTGCAGGTCTTCCACCAGCTGGTGGCCGTGTAGATCACCGGATAGCGGCCGGTGCGCGTCTTGTAGCGGTTGACGAAGTCCCAGATCCAGCTGACCATCCCGGCCTGCGACTTGCCGAAGCACTGGCTCCCGTACGGATTCCACTCGATGTCGAGCGCCCCCGGCAGCGTCTTGCCGTCCCGCGACCAGCCGCCGCCGTTGTTGACGAAGTAGTCCGCCTGCGCGGCGCCGCTCGTGGTGTTCGGGGTGGCGAAGTGGTACGCGCCCCGGATCATCCCGACGTTGTACGAGCCGTTGTACTGCTGCGCGAAGTACGGGTTCTTGTAGTACGTGCCCTCGGTCGCCTTCACGTAGGCCCACTTGACGCCACTGCGCCAGAGCGACGCCCAATTGACGTTGCCCTGGTGGCTGGAGACGTCCACGCCCTCCGTCTGCACGGCGGCCGCGCGCGGGGAGCCGGGCGGCAGCGGGCCCTCGCCGTCGTGCTCGATGACGCCCATGCCCATGTGCGCGGAGCCGCGCGGCGGGATGTCCTCGGCGGCCTGCGCCGTGGTGGGGAAGGCGAGGAGGAGGGAGAGGACGGTGAGCAGGACCGCGATCACCGGCTTGCGGGAGCGGTGCGATCTGGTGGGGGATCCGGGTCTGTGCACAGGCATGGAGCGCCTCCGAAGGGCCTCAAGGGTGCGGTGGGGGGACCTGGAACGAACCGGGGGAGTCGAACGAATCGATCGTGTTCATGTCATACCCGACGCTACGCACGTAGAACCCCGCCAGGGAAGAGGGTCCGAGGGCTGCCGAAGGTCTACTCCTGCGGAATACTGGCCGAGCTGCGGCGATAGGGCGTCGCGGGAAGAAACTTTCAGGAACGGGAAAGCGATTCATGGCTGCTGACGTGCACCAGAGCGGCGGAGCGAGCGGAGACGCGCCGCGCCCCGATAGTGGTGTGGACCACGAATTCCTCGCCCTGGAACGCGAGTTGACCGTCTTCCTGCGCCGCGCCCGCGCCTCCTCCGGCGAGATGGCCCGCGCGGTCCACCCCGACCTGGAGCCCGCCGCGTACGGACTGCTCGTCCGCCTCGAGGAGGGCGGGCCGCAGCGCGCCACCGAACTCGCCGCGTACATCGGCGTCGGCAAGGCCACGATGAGCCGTCAGCTGCGGGCCCTGGAGGACCTGGGGCTCGTCGCCCGCGACCCGGACCCCGTCGACGGACGGGCCTCCCTGATGCGCCTCACCGAGGAGGGCCGGGCCCGCTTCCGCACGGTCCGGGACGCGCGCCGCGCCAAGTACGTGCAGCGCCTGGCGGGCTGGGACCGGCGCGAGGTGGCCGAACTGGCCCGCCTCCTCGGCCAGTTGAACGACAGCTCGGAGAGCTAGGGCCCGTCTCCCCATATGTGCGGGCCCTGGCCCCCGGTACGGCTCCGGCCGGTCGCCTACAGCTCCACGAACACCACCGCCGCGTCGTCGTGCACCTTGCCGCGCGGGGCCGACGGGCCGGACCGCTGTCCGGACTCCAGCGCGCGGACGCGGTCGATCAGCTCCTGCGGGCCCGCCTTGCGCAGCAGCGCCACGCACTCCGTCCACGTGCCCGCGCCGAACCGGTCCACCCAGCGCGTCGCCCCGTCCGTCAGGGCCGCCACGCCGCGCACCTCGGCGCGCGGCCGCGTCCCGCACACCGCGCGCCGGGCCACGTCCGGGTCGGCCGCCGCCGTGAAGAACCCGCCCTCCGCGTTCCGCAGCGCCTCGACCCCGGCGACGTACTCCCGTGCCGCCGCGGCCCGTTCGGGCGAGCCGTCCGGCAGGGCGCGTACGGCCGCGCGCAGCCGGTCGATCTCCGGGGGCAGGGCGGCGAGGCGCTCGTCGAGGACCGCGCGGACCGTGCCGTCGGCCGCCTCCACGAGCAACGCCGAGTCGGACAGGACGAGATGCTCGACCCGCTCCTCGTCCCACCGCACGAGCACCACCGTAGCCTGGGGCGTACGGGAGTGAGAAAGGTCACAGGTTGGCCGGTGCGCTTCGGCGGTACGCGCGATGGCCGCGCCCAGGACCTCCCGCAAGCTCAGATCTCGCCGCGAACCGGACAGTTCACTCAGCGCCCCGCCGAGCCGGGCGGTGAACCAGGGGACGGAATGCAGACAGCCGTAGTCGTCCGCGGGCGGCGTGACCCCGTCGAGCAGCACCAGCGTTCCGCCCTTGCCGGACGCGGGGAGCGCGACCGACGCGTAGTCCTCGTTGGGGCGCCCCGGGTCGCCGGGCTCCGTGGCCAGTTCGATGCGCATGCGGCCAGTCTGCACGAGCTCTGCACACACCGGGACTTGGGCGGATACGGCGGCCCCGACGCCGGGTTTTCCCGGGATTGATAGCCTCCGGGCAGCGAGCGGCGGGGCATCCTGCCAAAGCGGGCCCGGCCCGTCCAACCGGCGCTCCGCGTGCGGTCGATGCGTGTGCCAGAGGAACTTGCCGGGGCACTCCGGTCGATGTTCACTCCTTCGGGTGGCCCGGCGGAGGATGGGCGACCACTGCTCAACCGCACTGGAATGGTCATGAGCCGTACCAGAGGGGCCTGTGTTGACCCGTCGTCACTTGTGCCCCCGGTGAGGAACGAGAACTTCAAGAATGCGAGCACCGGTGCAGATGAAGCGGCCTCGGGGCAAGGGCGACAAGGCCGCGCAGCGGCCCGAGAACGCCGAGGGCGCGACCTCCGAGGCGCGCGCCGACACTCCTGAGGGCACCGCCACGGGGGCGGGCACCGCCACGGGCGAAGGCGTCACGGGGCCGGGCACCGCCACCGAGCGGCCGCTGCCCGACGCCGCCCCCGCGGGCCGCCGCAAGCGGGTGCGCAACCGCCTGGTCGTGGCCGTCGCCGTGGTCGCCGCCACCGTCGCGGGCGCGGGCGCCCCTGGCATCACCGCCGCCTCCGCGCAGCTCGCCGAGTCCCAGGAACTCGTCACGCTCGCCGAACTCACCAAGAGCGCGGTCACCCTGGCCCACGCCCTCGCCGACGAACGCGACGAGGTCACCACCCACATCGCCGCCGGCCGCCCCGACGACCCCGCCGCGCGCAGCGCCCTCACCGAGGGCCGCGGCAGCGTCGACCGCCGCATCAAGGAAGTCCGCGCCGAGGCGCCCGCCGCACTCCGCAAGGATCTCGACGCCCTCGAAGCGGTCCGCCGCTCCGCCACCGAAGGCCGCGGCACCGCCCTCGACGCGCACGACGCCTACAGCAAGGCCATCGGCGAACTGCACGCCCTCGTCGAGGACCTGGCCGAGAAGATGCCGCCCCGCGCCGGCTCCGGCGCCCGCGCGCTCGCCGACCTCGACCGCGCCGTCGAGCAGGCCGGCGCCACCCGCGGCCTGCTGCTCGCCGCCCTCGCCACGCCCCGCGACCCGGCCACCGGCATCGACCCGGTCACCGGCCGCCCGCAGACCGCCGCCAGCACCAACTCCCGCAACCGCAACGCCCTCGTGGCCGCCGCGCAGCAGGCCAGGGTCAGCGAGCAGGCCGCCCGTACCGACTTCGAGCGCGCCGCACCCGACACCGACCGGGCCAAGCTCGGCTCCACCGTCACCGGGCCCGACGTCGTCACCGCCGAGCGGTACCTGGCCCGGCTCACCGACCAGCCGACGCTCTCCGCCGCGGAACTCCGCTACGACCGGCGGCGGGTGGAGGCCGCGCTCTCCGCCCGCGTCGAGCAGCTGCGCAGCGTCGAGAACACCCTGGGCGCCGACCGTATCGAGAGCCTCTCCGCGCTCCGCGACGACGACGTCACCGCCCTCGAAGTGCGCATCGCCCTCGTCGGCGTCCTGCTCCTTCTCGCCGTCGGCATCGCCACCGGCGTCGCCCGTACGCTGACCCGCCCGCTCGCCGTCCTCCGGCTCGGCTCCGCCCGGCTCGCCGAGACCCCGGCCGCGGACGAGCCGATCCGCTTCACCGGCCGCAACGACGAGTTCGCCGCCGTCGTCCGCTCCGTCAACACCCTGCACACGCATACCCAGCGCCTCCAGGAGCGGCTCACCTTCCTGGAGGGCGACCGCAAGCACCTCGTCGGGCAGCGCGAGAAGCTGGCCGACGAGCGCGAGGAGCTGCGCGAGCAGCTCGACGAGGCGCTCGCCGCGGCCGAGCGCGCGAGCAAGGACGGCGACGGCACCGTCGTCCAGCTCGCCCTGCGCAACCTCACCCTCGTGGAGCGCCAACTCGGCGTCATCGAGAACCTGGAGGAGCGCGAGCAGGACCCCGACCGTCTCGGCACGCTCTTCAAGCTCGACCACTTCGCCACGGTCATGCGCCGCCACAGCGAGAACCTCCTGGTCCTCGCGGGCGCCGAGCACCGCGACAGCCACCCGGGACCGGTGCCGCTGGTCGACGTGCTGCGGGCCGCGGTCAGCGAGATCGACGCGTACGACCGGGTCCGGATCGCGTCCCTGCCGCCGCACACCCACCTCGCGGGCTCCACGGCCGACGACATCAGCCACCTGGTCGCCGAACTCCTGGAGAACGCCACCACGTTCTCCCCGCCGGACGCCGCCGTCGAGGCCTCCGGCTGGCTCCTGGAGAGCGGCGACGTGATGCTCTCCGTACGCGACGAGGGCATCGGCCTGCCCGAGGAGCGCCTGCGCGAACTCAACGCCCGCCTCGCGGAGTTCGACCCGCTGCAGCCGTACGAGCCGACGCCCGCCGACGCGGAGGGCGCCGGGTCCGAGGGGCTCGGGCTCGGCCTCTACGTCGTGGCCCGGCTCGCCGCCCGGCACGGACTGAAGGTCGAGCTGCGCGAGCAGAAGCAGGGCGGGCTCGCGGCGCTCGTGGTCCTGCCCACGTCGATCCTCGCCGCCGCGCCGGCCGAGGCTTCCCCGCAGCAGGCGGCCGCGGTCGCCGCGGTGCCGCAGGTGCATCTGCCCGGTGCCGAGGCCGAGGTCAACTCCAATGTCCTGGACCGGCGTTCGACTGAGGAGCCGGAGGAGCCGGACGCGGCGGAGGAGTCCGAGGAGCCGGAGGCGGCGGTCGACCCGTTCATCCGCGCCGCCGAGCGGGCCTTCGACGAGCTGGCGGTCGCGGCGGAGCCGGGTGCGGCCACGGACCATGAGGCGGACGAGGAGTCGGCAGGGGTGCCGGAGGCGGAGGCTTCCGAAGCCATCGGCTCCGAGCGGGACGAAGAGCCCGAGCTGGAGTCCGACTCCGAGCACGAGCTGGACCTCGCCCCCGAGCCCGAGCAGGCCCCCGAGGCCGAGCCGGAACTCGACGCCGAGCCCGAGCCCGAGCCTGAGCAGGCCCCCGGAGCCGAGCCGGAACCGGCCACCGAGCCCGAGCCGGAGCACGCCCCCGAGCCCAAGCTTGAGCAGGCCCCCGAACCCGAGCCCGAGCACGCGCTCGACCCCGAGCCCGAGGCCGCCTCCGAGCCCGAGCCGGAGCCGGAGCACGCACTCGACCCCGAGCCCGCCTCCGAACTCGCCCCCGAGCCCGAGCCCGAGGCCGCTTCCGAGCCCGAGCCCGAGGCCGCTTCCGAGCCCGACCCCGAGCCCGCCTCCGAGCCCGCCCCCGACCCCCAGTCCGCCCCGGCCCCCCTCACCCTCGCCGCCGCGCTCGGTGTCGACGCCTTCTCCCCGGAGGCCGAGGCCGACCGTGAACTCCTGGGCGCAGAAGCCGAGTTGGCGGACGGTGACCTCGAGCCTCTCCCCGCCCCCGCGAGCGAGTCCGTGCTCGCGCCCGAGGCGGACGAGCGGCACGAGCGGGCCGCCGACGCCCAAGCCGACGCCCAAGCCGACGCCCAAGTCGTCCCGCAGCAGGCCAGGCGCGAGGTGCGCGAGGCCCTGCCGCAGCGGGAGCGCACCACCGAGACGGGGCTGCCCGTGCGCACGCCCAAGGCCACCGGGCCCGCCCCCGAACCCGTGGCCCGCCGCAGCTCCGTCGACCCGGAGGAGCTGCGCCGCAGGCTCGGCAGCTTCCACCGGGGAGCCCACTCCGGCCGCCGAGACGTACAGGCCGAACTCGCCGAGCGGACCACCCGGTCCGAAGCCGGTGACGACGTGACCCCCGGGGAGGTGCCCGACCGGGCGACCCGGACCGATCAGGGGGACCCAGCCGAGGAGGCCCGCAGTTGACCGCTCCCAGTACGTCCCGCGCGTACCGTCTCAGCAGCGAAGCCCAGAACCTGCACTGGCTGCTCGACAACCTGGTCCGGGAGGTGCCCGGACTGCTCTCGGTGGCCGTGGTCTCGTCCGACGGGCTGCTGCTGCTCTCCTCCGACCCGGAGGTGAACGCCGCGGCCCAGGAGCCGCGGACCGCCGCCGGGCCGAAGGGGTCGAGCGCCGACCTGGCCACGATCGTCTCCGGCATCGGCAGCCTCACCATCGGGGCCGCGAAGCTGATGGACGGCGGTGGCATCAAGCAGACCGTGGTCGCCATGGACGAGGGCAGCCTCTGTGTGATGGCGATCAGTGACGGCTCGCTGCTCGGGGTGCACGCCGCGCCGGACTGCGACATCAGCGTCGCCGCGTACCACATGGCGCTCTTCGTGGGCCGCGCCGGACACGTCCTGACCCCCGAACTCCGCAGCGAGCTGCGGCAGTCGATGGAGACCGGACGGTGACCGCCCCGGGCGCCGCCGCGCAGCTGCCGGTGCGCGGCCGGGGACGCAGGCCCGCGCGGGTCCGCCCGTACTCGCTCACCGGCGGCCGTACGCGCTTCGCGCACGTCCTGCTCGTCGAGACCTTCGTCGCCGCGAGCCAGGCGCCGGGGGCCGAGGAGCGGCCGGCCGTGGCGCCGCGCGGCCGGGGTGTGCCCGAGATGCGGGCGATCGTCGACGTGTGCCGCAGGATGCGCACCGTCGCCGAGATCTCCGCGCTCCTGAAGATGCCGCTCGGCGTGGTCCGCGTCCTCCTCAGCGACCTGGCCGACCAGGGAAGGGTCCGGGTCTACGGCACCGGGCACGGCCCCGGGCAGCCGGACCGCGCACTGCTCGAAAGGGTGCTGGGTGGACTCCGCCGTCTCTGACTCGCTCACCGCAGCCGAGGAAACCGAAGAAGACCTGCAGCCCTGGCAGTCCGACCTCAGCCGCGCACCCATCGCCACGAAGATCGTGGTCGCGGGCGGCTTCGGCGCGGGCAAGACCACCCTCGTCGGCGCCGTCTCCGAGATCAGCCCGCTGCGCACCGAGTCCCTGATGACCGAGGCCAGCGCCGGCACCGGGGACGACGATCTGGGCCCGGTCCCGCAGAAGGCCACGACCACGGTCGCCATGGACTTCGGCCGGATCACGCTCGACGACGACCTCGTCCTGTACCTCTTCGGCACGCCCGGCCAGGCCCGCTTCTGGTTCATGTGGGACGACCTGGTGCGCGGCGCGATCGGCGTGGTCGTGCTCGCCGACACCCGCCGCCTCGACGACTGCTTCCCGGCCCTGGACTACGTGGAGGGCTGCGGACTGCCGTACGTGGTGGCCGTCAACCACTTCGACGGCTCCGACCGGTTCGAGGCCGACGAGGTGCGCGAGGCGCTCGACGTGCCCGCCCATGTGCCGGTCCTGGTCATGGACGCGCGCCGCCGGATCAGCGTCGTGGAGACGCTGCTCACCCTCGTGCGGCACGCCTGCGACACCGCCCCGGAGTAGCCGTACCGCTCGCGGCCCCGGGAGGCCGCCGCCGCACAGGAGAGCGAGACCACCGCATGCGGAAGATACTCATCGCCGGAGCCGGCCAGTCCGGTCTCCAACTCGCCCTGGGACTCCAGGCGCAGGGCTACGAGGTCACCCTCATGTCCCACCGCACGGCGGACGAGATCCGTGCGGGCCGGGTCATGTCGACCCAGGTCCTCTTCCGCACGGCCCTGCGGCACGAGCGGGACCTGAAGCTGAACTTCTGGGAGTCCGGGGCCCCGGACATCGAGGCGCTCGGCGTCACCGTCGCCGCCCCCGACAGCCACGACCCCGGCCCCGCCCACCGCGCCGTCGACTGGCTCGGCCCGCTCGACGGCGTCGCCCAGTCCGTCGACCAGCGCGTGAAGATCGCCGGCTGGCTGGACACCTTCGCGCAGCGCGGCGGCCAGCTGGTCATCCACGGCGCCGCCGTCGGCGACCTCGACTACTTCTCCCGCCTGTACGACCTGGTCCTGGTCGCCTCGGGCAAGGGCGAGCTCGTCGACCTCTTCGACCGCGACCCGGCCCGCTCCCCGTACACCAGGCCGCAGCGCTCCCTTGCCGCCTCGTACGTGCACGGCCTCGGCCCGCGTCCCGACGGGCCCGAGACGGGGCAGGTGCGGCTGAACATGGTGCCTGGGGTGGGCGAGCTGATCGTCATTCCGACGCTGACGACCTCGGGCCGCGCCGACATCCTGTTCTGGGAGGGCGTGCCGGGCGGCCCGGTCGACGCGTTCCGCGGCGTCGCCGACCCGGCCGAGCACCTCGCCCTGACGCTGTCCCTGATGGAGCGCCACACGCCCTGGGAGTACGCGCGCGCCACCAAGGCCGAACTCACGGACGGCGGCGGCACGTTGGCGGGCCGCTACCCGCCCGTCGTACGCAACCCCGTCGCCATGCTGCCCTCCGGCGGCCTGGTCCTGGGCGTCGGCGACGCCGTGGTCACCAACGACCCGATCACCGGCCAGGGCGCCAACTCGGCCGCCAAGTGCGCCGCTTCGTACCTCGCCTCGATCCTGGAACACGGCGACAGGCCGTTCGACGAGGCCTGGATGCGCACGACCTTCGACCGCTACTGGGAGCCTGTGGGCCGCCCCACGACGCGCTGGACCAACACGATGCTGGCCCCGCTGCCGCCCCACGCGGTGGCCCTCCTCGCCTCGGCCACGGACCACCCCGAGGTGGCCCACCGCATCGCCAACGGCTTCGACGACCCGTCCGACTTCGAGACTTACCTCTACGATCCCGAGCTGACGGACGCGTACCTGCGGTCGGTGTCGGAGAGGTCCTAGGTCGTGGCCGTAAAGTCCCGTCGTCCGCCCGGAGGCCGGGCAGGCGAGACTTACGGACACGACCTAGTCCGCGTCCGGTGCCGTCGTCTCGCTGTACCCGAGGTCCGAGCCCTCCGTCGCGCCTTCCGGGAGCCGGGGCGGGCGGTACTCGGACACGGGGCGGCCGTCCGGATCCGGGCGTACCGCTCCGAGCAGCGGATTCGCCGCGATCGGGGAGACCTTGACGCGGGAGCCGGGGCGCGGGGCCTGTACGACCTTGCCCTCGCCCAGGTAGAGGGCGACATGCGTGGCCTCGGGGAAGTACACGACCAGATCGCCGGGCCGCAGTCGATGCAGCGGGACGCGCTCCAACTGCTCCCACTGCTCCTGCGAGGTGCGGGGGATGTCCCGGCCCGCGCGCTGCCAGGCCCGCGAGGTGAGCCCCGAGCAGTCGAAGGACTTCGGCCCCTCGGCGCCCCACACGTACGGCTTGCCGATCTGCTTCACCGCGTACCGGATCGCGGCGGCGCCCGCCTGAGAGGGGGCGCGGGTGCGTGCCGGTGCGCCGGGCGGGCCGCCGAGCGCGCCGGAGTCGAGGAGGTCGCGCTGGGCGTCGGCGGTGCCCTGCTCCTCCAGGCGGCGCAGCGCGTCCAGCTCGTCGGCGGTGAGGTCGGCGAGCATCTCCTCGACGTCCTTGAGGCGCCGCGTCACCTCGTCCCGGTCCTCCTTCTGCCGTACGGCCAGGGCGACTTGGGCGTCCAGGGCCTTCCGGGAGCGGGCGGCGAGCGCGTCGGCCCGCTTCTCCCGGTCGACGAGCCGCCCGACCGTCTCGACGCGCTCGGCCGCCAGGCGCCGCACGACGTGGCCCTGGTCGAGGACGCGGCGCGGGTCGCGGGCGAGCAGCAGCTTCAGATACGGGGAGAGCTCGCTGTCGCCCTGGTACTGCTGCCGCGCGAGGCGGCCGGCGGCGGCGCGGCTGTCGTGCAGGGCGGTACGCGACTTCGTCAGCTCCGCGCCCAGCTTCTTCACCTCCGCGCGCTGCTTCCTGAGCTTCTCCGCGGTGGCGTTGTACGTCTCGGTGGCCTGCTCCGTCTTGCGGTACAGCTCCTGGAGATCCGCGAGGAGCCCCGCGACGGAACCCTCCCCGGGCCCGGGGGCAGCCGCGGCCTGGGGCCCACTCACCAGGCCCGCCACCACCGCCGCGGCGCAGACGGCTCTGCCGATGCTCTTGCCTGACACACCATCACCTCCGCCGCGAGCATGCGGCGGTGGTCCTCGGCTCACCTGGCGGGTGGGGCTTGGTGGCGGTACGGGGTCACTCGTGCCGGGCGGGGTGTGCGCGGAGCGGTGCGGCGCCGTTGACAGCGGGGAAGTTCAGCCGCGCTTGGACCACGGCCACTTGAGCCCGCCGGATCCCCGCCCCTCCGGGTCGTACACGTACTTCCAGCCTCGCGGAAGACCGAGCCGCCGGCTGAACCTCGCGGCCTCCCGCCGGTACACCAGCACCGTCGGAGGCCCACCCCCCGCCTCCGGCACCGGGACCTCGTACAGCTTCGACGGCTGACCGGTCGGGCCGAGCAGGATGGGGAGGGTCCGGCCGTCCAGGGGGCCGCCCTCGAAGGGGATGTCCTCGCTTCTCACGCGACCAGTCTCACAGCAGGTGCGCCGCGTCGCTCACCACGGGCAGCACCCGCCCGGCCAGCGAGGCGGCGAGACCGTCCGGCTCCTCCAGTTCGAGCGCGGCGCGCAGCACCTGAGCGGTCTGCGGGTCGGAGGCGGCCGTGGCGGTCGTCACGGCGAGGAAGTGGTCGAGCAGCCAGTCCCGCAGCTCCTCCTGCGGCGGCTGCTTGCCCTCGTCCAGCCAGATCAGGGAGGCGGCCTCGACGGCGGAGATCCAGGTGCGCACCATCAGATGCAGCCGCGGCCCGGGCTCCGTGACCGGCAGATGGGCCAGGATCCGCGCGGCCGCGACGGCCCTGACCTCGTCCACGATGGCGCTCGTGCGCGACGTGGAGACGACACTGCCGCCCTGAAGGAGCGCGCTGAACCCGGTGTCGTGCTCGTCGACGAACGCGAGGTACCGGGTCAGGGCGCGGGCGAGCCGGGCGGTGAGCGGTCCGTGCGCGGGCTCGTCGAAGCACTGCTCCAGGGCGTCGGCGGCGGTGCGCAGGGCGGCCTCGTACAACTGCTGCTTGCCGCCCGGGAAGTACCGGTAGACCAGCGGCCTGGACACGCCCGCCGCCTCGGCGACGTCGTCCAGGGAGACCTCCTCCGGCGCGCTGTGCGCGAAGAGGGACAGCGCGGCGTCGAGGAGCTGGCTGCGCCGCTCCTCCACGCTGAGCCGTCGGTAGGCGGGGGTCGTTGCGCGCGGGGTGGCTGCCGGGGACATGCCCGCAGCGTATCCGCTCCGCTGGGTGGGCCCTCGAGTAGTTCTTGCCGTCGTCCGGCGCACCGTCGATCGCCCTGCGGGCTCGTCCTCAAGCTCCCCCAGCCTTCGGCCGGGAGGTGCCCCCGGACGGGCTGGATTTCACGCCAGCAGCCCCGAGCTGCGCCACAGCCTCCGCCCCACCCCCCGCATCACGCCGATGTCGTCCAGGAAGTCCGTCAGTCGCCGTGCCCCCGTGCGCATCACCTCGCGGCGGTGGGCGCTGGCCCTGACCTGGGCGAGGGCCTCGCGCCGGTTCAGGCCGACGTTCTCGTACACCTGCGGGTTGACAAGCGCGAGCGAGAAGACGCGGGCCGCCTCGCCGGAGGAGATCCGGGTGAACTCCCGCTCCCACAGCGGCGCTGTGATCATCTGGCGGCGCAACTCCTCACGGGCGTACCGCACATGACGCGCCTCCTCGACCACATGGATCCGGGTCACACCGCGCACCAGCGGCTGGACCCGCTCGTCGGGGAAGGTCAGGCGCTGCATCCAGTCCAGGATCTCCTCGCCGAGCAGGGTCGCCGTGAACGAACCCGGGGTCGTGGAGACGGTCTTGAGGACGCGGGCCAGATTGTGCTGGAACCACGTGACCTGGTACATCGGCGCCCCGCCCCGCTTGATCATGCGGGCGAACATCATGGAGTGCCGGCACTCGTCGGCGATCTCGGTGAGCGCGTACCGCACATGGCTGCTGCCGAGCGGCTTGTCGTAGATGTGCCGGACGAGCAGCTGCATCAGGATGATCTCGAACCAGACGCCGATCGAGGCGAGCGAGGCCGCCTCGTGCCGGGCCAGGTCCATCCGCTGCTCCTCGGGCATCCGGTGCCACAGCGGGGTGTCGTAGAGGGAGACCAGCTCCGGCGGCCAGAACCACTTGTCCGGCGCGAGCGGGGCGTCCCAGTCGAGTTCGGTGTCGGGGTCGTACGAGTGCTTGGCCGAGGACTCCAAGAGGCGTTCGGCCACCTGCTCGCGGCCCTTGAGCAGGCCGAGGGCGTCCCGCATCCGCTGCAGCGCGAGATCCTCGGCGGCTTCGCGGGCCGTGCGGGCTTCGGCGGTCGTGGTCATGGGTTCCCTCCTCCGTCGGACGGTGTTCCCTGGTTATGAGACTGCTTGTCAGTAAGGCGGTCAATCCCTCCTGCGCGACTTGTTGACCCCTTGTCTCATACGTGTGAGCCTGCCAACGAGCTTGTCCCGTACGGCAGTTCGCGAGGCGATGGAGGCGTAGGGGTGTCGACGCAGGAGCTCTACAGCAAGGACCCGGGCGAGCCGCTCTGGCAGGTTCCGGCGACTGGATCGGCCCGCTTCAGTTGGGAGTACGACGACGGGCGCGACCGTCTCCTCGCCCTCTACCAGAAGGGCAAGGACAAGCAGTGGGACGGCGCCAAGCGGATCGACTGGGACCTGGAGGTCGACCCGCACAACGCGCTGGGCACCCCCGACGAGGCGCTCACGCTCTACGGCACCCGGCACTGGTCGAAGATGACCGACAAGGACAAGGGTGAGCTGCGCCGGCACTATGCGTCCTGGCAGTTCAGCCAGTTCCTGCACGGCGAGCAGGGCGCGATGGTGTGCGCGGCCCGCATCGTCGAGTCCGTGCCCGACCTGGACGCCAAGTTCTACTCGGCGACGCAGACGATGGACGAGGCCCGGCACGCGGAGATCTTCGGGCGGTTCCTGCACGAGAAGGTCGGGATGCTCTACCCGATCAACGACAACCTGCAGTCGCTGCTCGGCGACACCCTGCGCGACTCCCGCTGGGACATGCCCTACCTCGGCATGCAGGTCCTCATCGAGGGCCTCGCGCTCGCCGCGTTCGGCATGATCCGCGATACCACGGACAAGCCGCTGCCGAAGCAGATCCTGGCGTACGTGATGCAGGACGAGGCCCGGCACGTGGCGTTCGGGCGGATGGCGCTTCGCGACTACTACCGGCAGCTCACCGAGGCCGAACTGCGCGAACGCGAGGAGTTCGTCATCGAGGGCTGCTACCTGATGCGCGACCGGCTGCGCGGCGTGGAGGTCCTGGAGAACCTGGGCATCCCCAAGCAGGAGGCCGACGAGTACAGCGAGAACTCCGAATACCTCGCGCTCTTCCGGCAGTTGCTGTTCTCCCGCATCGTCCCGTGCGTACGCGACATCGGCCTGTGGGGCAAGCGGCTGCAGGAGGCGTACGTCGACATGGGCGTCTTCGAGATGGGCAACTCCAACCTCGACCAACTGATGGCCCAGGACGAGGAGATCGCCGAGAAACTGGACGCGGAACGCTTCGCCGCCGAGGAGGCCGAGCGCGTCGCGGAGGTGGAGGAGGCGATTGAGGCGGGGGCCTGACCTGCGGCGTCACGGCACGGCCACGTAATGTGCCGGTCATGTCAACGCCGCAGCCACCACAGGCCGGGGGATACGGTCAGGCAGGCCCTTACGGTCAACAGCCGCCACCCCCGCAGCAGTTCCCGCAACAGCAGCACCCCCAGCCGTACCCGCAGCAGTACCCGCCGCAGCAGCCCCCGCCCGGCCCGTACGGCCCAGGCCCCTACCCGCCGCCGGGCCCCGGCGGCTGGGGCGGGCCGCCGCCTCCGCCGAGGAAGAATGCGGCGGCCGTCTGGGGCGGTATCGGCACCGCGTGCGCGATCGTCGTTGGTCTCGTGCTCCTCTCGATGTGGGGCAACCGGGACTCGGGCGGCTCGTCCACGAGTTCGGACTCCTTCCCGCCCGCCGAGTACAAGCTGACCCTCCCGAAGTCCCTGCTCGGCGGCGAGTACAAGCTGGCCGCCGACATGTCCAGCAAGGCGCCCCAGGACGACGGGACGTGGGACGAGTCGTACATGCAGGACTTCACCGGGGTGGCCGCCCAGTACACCGGCGCGGATGCTGCGGCCGGCAAGGTGCTGGTCGTCTCCGGCGCGTACGGTCGCATCAAAGACCACGACCGGGCCCGTACGAGCATGTCCGACGGCGCCGCCGAGAGCGAGGGCGCGAAGATCGCCGTGCCCGCGGAGGACATCGTGACCGACGGCGAGATCGTGCGCTGTCAGGTGCTCACGATGGAGCAGGCCGGAACCAAGGCGTCCTTGCCCATGTGTGCCTGGGCGGACGACAACACGTCCGCCACCGTCGGCCTCGTCGACCCGTCCACCGCGGGCCAGGCCCCCTCCTCGATCGACCTGAAGGAGGCGGCTCGCACGACTCTGAAGGTCCGCCAGGAAATGCGTCAGTCCCTCAACTGACCTGCCCGGCAACGGTGTTCCCGGGCGGGAACGCCGTACGCAGCGTGAACGCGTACGGCGTAGGCCCCTCCGCGCGGAGGCGGAGCAGTCGCTCCTCCGCCTCCGCGACCGTCGGCCGGTGGCCCGCCGGGACCCACCACAGGGTCGTCATCGCCTCGGCGACCCGCTCGAACCACTCGGAGCGCCGGGAGAGCAGTTCGCGGTGCTGCCCCTGGTACATGAAGGCCGTGAGCGCGTCCGTGTCCCGCCACACCGACATGTTGACGATCAGCCAGGACTCCCCGAACACCGGCACGTCCGTCGCGTTGCCCGAGTCGCTCTGCAGCCGCCACACGAACCCGTCCGCCGCGTCCGCGACCGCGTTCACCGGATCGAGGGCGTCCACGAAGTCCTTCAACTCCGGTGCGTCCAACGGGTACTTGAGGCGGGCGATGTTGACCTGGGCGAGTTCGTACGAAGCTACATCCTTGACCATGGGCGCACCCTAGACACGGCGGGCGGGCGCGCCCAGACCCGTCTCACAGGGCGAGCGCCGCCTTCATCACGGCCCGCGCGATCGGTGCCGCGCTGCCGCCGCCGCTGATGTCGTCCCGGTCCGCCGCCGCGTCCTCCACGACCACCGCGACCGCGACCCCGGGCTGCGGCTCGCCCTTGGCCTGGGCCCAGGAGATGAACCAGGCGTACGGCAGGCCCGCATTGCCGATGCCGTGCTGGGCCGTGCCGGTCTTCCCGCCCACGACGGCCCCCTTGATCGCCGCGTTGGACCCGGTGCCCTCCTTGACCACGCCGACCATCAGCTCCCGAAGGAGCGAGGCCGTGCCCGGGTTGATGGTCTGGCGCAGCGAGGTGGGGTGCGTGCTGGACAGGACACGGCCGGAGGCGTCGGTCGTACGGTCCACCAGATGCGGCGACTTGAGGTCCCCGTTGTTGGCCACGGCCCCGGCGACCATCGCCATCTGCAGCGGCGTCGCCGTCGTGTCGTACTGCCCGATCGCGGAGAGCGCGACGCTCGACGGCTCCATCTCCCGGTTGACGTTGCTCTTCGCGACCCGCGCCGGGATCCGCAGGTCCGCGTCGTTGAAGCCGAACCGCTCGGCCGTCCCGACCAGGCCGTCCAGGCCCACCCGCGCGCCGAGGTTGGCGAAGACCGTGTTGCAGGACATCTCGAAGGCGTACCGCAGGGAGGCGTTCTTGCAGCCCTCGACCTCGTTGGTGAGCTTCGTGGACGTGCCGGGCAGCGTGTACGGGTCGGGGGAGCGGGTCTTGGCGTCCAGGTCCGTGACGACGCCCGCGTCCAGGGCGGCCGCCGCGGTCACCACCTTGAACGCCGAACCGGGCGGATAGGTCTGCCGGATGGCCCGGTTGAGCATCGGCCTGCTCGCCGCGTTGTTCAGGGCCGTCCAGTGCCGCGCCTCCGAGACCCCGTTCCCCGACAGGAGTTCCGGGTCGTACGAGGGCGTGGAGACCAGGGCCAGGATCCGCCCGGTCGTCGGGTCGAGCGCCGCCACCGCGCCCTGCTTGTCGCCGAGCGCGGAGTAGGCGGCCCGCTGCACGGACGGCGCGATCGTGGTGTGCACGGCCCCGCCCGCGCGCCGCGCCCGCGTCACGTCGTCCACGATCGGGAACGGCGCGAGCTGCGGATCGGTGCCGGAGAGCAGCGGGTCGGCGGCGCCCTCCAGGAGGGTCGTGCCGTAGGTCTGCGAGGCGTAGCCGGTCACGGGCGCGTACAACGGGCCGTTCCTGTACGTCCGTTCGTACCGCAGCTGCTCGCCCGTGTCGACGGAGCCGGTGATCGGCCGCCCGTCCACGTAGATGTCGCCGCGCTCCTGGCCGTAGCGGGCGATGGTCTGGCGGCGGTTGGCCGGGTTGGCGTCGTACGACTCGGCCTCGAAGACCTGGATGCGGGTGGCGTTCAGGGCCAGGGCGAGCATCAGGAGCATGCAGAAGGCGGCGGCGCGGCGGATGTGACGGGTCAAGCCTCAGTCCTCTCCGGGCAGTTGTCAGTCCTCTTCGGACAGGGAGTCGTACGCGTCCGGCGGCTGGGAGCGGGCGTAGGAGCTGACCCGCACGAGCAGCGCGACGATGACCCAGTTGGTGACGACCGACGAGCCGCCCTGGGCCAGGAACGGCATCGCCATACCGGTGAGCGGGATGAGCCCGGTGACCCCGCCCGCGATCACGAAGACCTGCAGCGCCAGGATCGAGGCGAGCCCGATCGCGAGCAGCCGCCCGAACGGGTCGCGCAGGGCGAGCCCCGCCTTGCAGCCCCGGGCGACGAGCACCGCGTAGAGCAGGAAGATCGCGCAGAGTCCGGTCAGGCCGAGCTCCTCGCCGGCCGTGGCCAGGATGAAGTCGGACTTCGCGGCGAAGCCGATCAGGGTGGAGTGGCCCTGGCCGAGCCCGGTGCCGAGCAGCCCTCCGGCCGCGAACGCGAAGAGGGATTGAGCGAGTTGGGTCGGCCCGCGGCCCGCCTCGATGGTGGCGAAGGGATGCAGCCAGTCCTGGACCCGGCTGTGCACATGCGGTTCGAGCGAGCCGACGGCGAACGCCCCGACGCAGGCGAGCAGCAGCCCCACCGCGATCCACCCGGTGCGCCCGGTGGCCACGTAGAGCAGCACCACGAAGATCCCGAAGAACAGCAGCGAGGTGCCGAGATCCCGCTCCAGGACCAGTACGCCCACGCTGGTCAGCCAGATCGCCAGGATCGGCCCAAGCACCCGCCCGGTCGGGAACTGCAGCTTCCACACCCGTCGTCCGGTGTACGCGAGCGCCGTGCGGTTGGCCGCGAGGTACGCCGCGAAGAACACCGCGAGCAGGATCTTCGCGAACTCGGCGGGCTGCAGCGAGAATCCGGCGATCCGCACCCAGATCCGGGCGCCGTTGACGGCCGGGAAGAACACCGGCGAGACGAGCAGCGCGAGCGCGGCGGCGACGAACAGATACGCGTACCGCTGCAGCACCCGGTGGTCGCGCAGGACGAGGACGACCACGATGAAGAGGGCCACCCCGGCCGTGGACCAGGTGAGTTGGGCGAGCGCGGCCTGGTCGTCGGGCGTCTCCTGGTCGAGCCGGTAGATGAGGACCAGGCCGAGCCCGTTGAGCAGCACCGCGATCGGAAGGAGCAGCGGATCGGCGTACGGGGCACGCCACCGCACCGCCAGGTGGGCGAGCAGGGCGAGCGCGCCGAGGCCGCAGCCGTAGTCGGTGACATTGCCCGGCACGGTCCCGTAGCGCGCGAGCCCGACGTTCAGATAGCCGAGCACACACAGGCCCACCGCGAGGACGAGCAGGGCGAGTTCGGTGCCACGGCGCCGGTGGACCGGAACCACCGGAACGGATGTTTCCGTCCTGTCTGTCACATCAGCGGTTCTTCCGGTCATGTCGGGCAACGTAGCCCGAAGTCCTGTCGGACGGGCCCCGTCAAACGCCGGAGGGGCGCAAAATTACTCAGCCGCCCCGCAGCCCGGTTCGTCCGGAACGTACGGCAGCGTCAACGTGGCCACCGCCCCGCCCTCCGCCGCGTTGCCGAACTCCAGCCGCGCCCCCAGCACCCGCGCCTGCCCGAGCGCGATGGTCAGGCCGAGGCCGTGGCCGTGCGCGCCGCCCTCCGTGCGGAACCGCTGCGGCCCGTGCTCCACCAGGTACGCCGGGAAGCCGTCGCCCTGGTCGCGCACCGAGAGGACCGGGCCGTCGACGGTGAGCAGCACCGGCGTACGACCGTGCTTGTGGGCGTTGGCTACGAGGTTGCCGAGCACCCGCTCCAGGCGCCGCCGGTCGGTCTCCACGCACACCTCCCGCACGATCCGCACCTCGGTGTCCGTGCCCGTGGCCCGTACCGCGCGCTCGGCGAGCGGGCCGAGGGGATGGCAGTCGAGGTCGACCTGCTCGCGCCGGGCGTCGAGCCGGGAGATCTCCAGGAGGTCCTCGGTGAGCACGCGCATCGTCTGCACCCGGTCCCGTACGAGCTCCGCGGGGCGCCCCGGAGGCAGGAGTTCGGCGGCGGCGTGCAGGCCGGTCAGCGGGGTGCGCAGCTCGTGCGCCACATCGGCGGTGAACCGCTGCTCGCTCTCCAGCTTGGCCTGCAGCGTCGCGGCCATGGTGTCGAGCGCTCCGGCGACGGTCGCCACCTCGTCCTGGGCGCGCGAGGGATCCTTCGTCCGCGGGTCGCCGACGCGGGCGTCCAGGTCACCGGCGCCGATCCGGCGGGCCACGGTCGCCGTCTGGTGCAGCCGCCGCGTCACCCGGGTCACCGCGAACGCCCCGAAGAGCAGCGTCGCGCCGATGGCGAGCACGGCGGACCCGGCGATGGCCCGGTCCAGGCCGTCGATGGTCCGGGCGCCCTGGCTGTAGTCGATCTCGGCGGCGATGGCCCGGCCGCCGTCGGCGGGGCCCGCGGCCCACATGGTCGGGCGGCCGTGGTGGTCGGCGACGAGCGTGCCGCGCCGGCCCTCGGCGGCCAGCGCGCGCAGCGACTGCGGCAGGCCCGGCGGGTCGAGGCCCGCGCCCGGCGGGAGCCGGTCCCCGGCTTCGTACAGGCGGGTGACGTCCGCCAGCTTCGTGAGGGCCTTCTCGCGGGCGTTGTCGACGGTCTGCTGGGTGACCGCGACATGCACGAGCACGCCGAGGAGGGTGGCGAGCGCACAGCACATCACCGTGATGAAGAGCGCGGCCTTCCAGGTGAGCGTCGCCGTCCAGGCGGGCGGGCGCAGCCTCACGGCAGGTCCGCGGAACGGGAGGGCGCGGCCGAGCCGGAAGAGGGCTCGTCGGGCTGCGGGCTGCCCTCGCGGTCGACGCGGACGATCTCGATCCGGGCGGGCAGCATGGCGCGCTGCCGCGCGTCCCAGGACCACGCGTAGCGGAACTCGTAGCCGGGGCTCTGCGCGGGCTCGTAGACGATCAGGTCGCGGCCGGCCAGCTCGACGCGGGTGACCTCCTCGGCGGTCGACATGATCCGGATGAGCCGGCCCTCGTCGAGGCTGTAGACGCGGATGCCGAGGGCGCCCTGGGAGAACCGGATGCCGACGACCAGCTCGTCCTTTCCGCTGCCGGTCAGGTCCCGGTAGTACGCCTGCAGCACCGGGCAGCCGCGTACCGCCTGGTCGGGCTTCTTGTCCGCGGGGCAGCGCCCGATGGCCGCGGCGGTGTCGGCGGGCATCCCGTCGGGCCCGCTGTCCGTGCGCGGGTGCGCGGCCAGGTCGGCCCTGACGACGGCCAGCGGGTCGACCTTGTGCAGATCGCGGCCGGGTACGTCGATGCCCTCCACGACCTCGACCACGGCCTCACCGTCGTCCGGGTACTCGTTCTTCGTGGGCGGCAGCTGGGGCCAGAGCCGGGCGGGGCCGACCGCCTGCGGCGTGGGGCCCGCGCTCTCCAGGCTGCCCGCACTGCCGCAGCCCGCGAGCAGCAGACCGAGGGCGGGGAGCAGCAGGACGGCGTGGCCACGCCCCCGGCGGCTTCGGAACACGGCACTCCAGACTGCGGCTGCGGATTCTGTTACGGGACGAGGTCGGCGGAGACGATGACGTTGTCCGTACGGTGGCCGTCCTTGATCTGACCGCCACAGGCCAGAATACGAAGCTCCGCAGGCTTGTTCCCTTTGGTGCAGGTCTCGTCCGGGACGGACGGTTACCGCGGTACGGACCGGACTCCGCGCACGACCTGGCACGGCACGCTCAACTTCCCCTCTTCACCGGTCCGTTGTTGCCCACCCGCCCCGCAGCTGTTCCCATGGTCATTGGGGGTGAGACGACATGTCCGCACTGCGCGTCGTGCCGACCCGGCGGCACGGCAGGGAGCTCTACCACGTGCTGCTGCCGGACGGCAGGAACATCGCCAGCTACGAGCGCGGGACGGGCCGCGTCAGCCTGCTGCGCGAGGAGCACCGGCAGAGCGTCCTGGACGCGCTCGCGCCCTATCTCACCGGCCCCGTCACGGTCGGCCCGCCGCCCCTGCCCACCGCCGCCGAGCTGGCCGGCCTCGCCCTGCACCCGGACGACGACCTCGCCCCGAACCGCCCCGGCGAGGCCCTCCTCGTCGACCTCGACCGCGCGCCGGGCCCGCCCCACCGGCTCCGCGCCGACCCGCGCCGCCTGGGCCTCGCCGCCGAGCAGGCCGTGGGCGACGCCCTGGACCGGCTCGACGGCGCGGGCTGGCGCGCCCTGCACTCCGTACCGCTGCCGGGCGGCGCCCGCCTGCACCACCTGCTGATCGGGCCCGGCGGCGTGTACTGCCTGCGCAGCCTGTACGCCCGCAAGCGCCGGGTGCGGATCGAGGCGCCGTACGCCGCGGTGGGCCGGGCGGAACCGGAGCCGCTCCTTCGGGGCCTTGCCTACGACGCGGAGCGGGCGTCTCTCGCCCTGACGGTCGAGGTGCGCCCGGTCCTGGCCGTGGTCGAGGCCGCCCGGATCGAGCAGGCCCGTCCCTCCCGCGAGGTCCGCGTCGTACCGTCGGCCGAGCTCGCCTCCCTGGCGGCGAGCGGCGGCCTCCTCAAGCCCGCCGAGGTCGACGCCCTGTACGCCCAGGCCCGCGACCGGCACACCTGGTCGCGGGTCTGAGCGGCGTACGAGCCGGGCTATACGAGCCGGGCTATATGGGTCGGGCTGTCCGGGTCGGGCTGTCCGAGTCGGGCTAGAGGTTGTCGCCCCAGCCGCCCTGCAGCATCGTCTGGAACGCCCACTTCCCGTCGCGCCGGAGCAGGATGTCGGCGTACCGGAGCTGCTGGGTCTGCCCCTCCATCGTCATCGTCGAGTCGGTGAACACCACGGCCATGGCGGCGGACAGGAACACCGGCGTGCGGACGGACTCGAACGTGATGTCCTCGCCGCCTTCGCCCATGACGTGGGTCATGGTCTCCACGAACTGCTTGCGGTCCCACTGCGCCGACCGGCCGTCGCCCGCGGAGTTGTCGCTCACCAGGTTGAGCGGGAACACCGCCAGGTCGGCCATGCGCTCGATGTCCCGCCGCGCGCTCGCGGCGTCGTACTCGGCGAACCAGGCGTCCAGGCTCGCCCGCTCCTCGGCGGTGGGGGTGTATCCGGTGTCGGGCAGAACGGTCATGCAGGCTCCTCCGGCAGGTTCGGCTCAGCGCTCGGACTGATTGGTCAAGCTTGACTACTCGAAGAAAGGTATGCCGCGTACGAGCATTAGTCAAACTTGATTAATGGTGATCCGGCTCACAGGAGCGGTGGTCACTCCGCCCCGCCGCCCCGGAACCGCACGACCGCCGCCGTCCGGTGCCGCGTCGCCTGCTGCCGGACCTCGACCGTGAGCTCCGGTGGCACGGTCTGGTACGTGATGTCGCCGAACCCGATCGCGTTCATCCCGGCCTCCCCGTCCGACGCGGGCAGCAGCTCGGCGGCCCGTGCCCGTACCGCCGGGGCCAGCGGGCTTGAGAGCAGCGGGTCGTCGTCCCCCGGCAGCACCAGGACCAGCGCCTGCGGCCGGGCGCGGCTGCCGGTGAAGCCGACGACGACCGCGTCCCGGGTGTCGCTGTGCCGCAGCTTCAGCCAGGCCCGGCGCCCGCTCGGGTACGTCTGGTCGAGCCGCTTGATCACCAGGCCCTCGACGCCGGTCGCGCGCAGCGACTCGTACCAGACGGCCGCGAGCTCCGGATCCGTCGTCATCGGCACCGGCTGCAGCGGCGGCCCGAGCGGCGCGAGCAGCGCGACGAGCCGCTCACGCCGCTCGCCGTACGCCCGCCCGCGCAGGTCCGTGCCCGCCTCCGCGAGCAGGTCGAACGCCGCGTACGAGGCCGGCAGCGTGCGCGCGAGCTCCGGCGCGCGCCCCGGCGTGGCCGCCGCCCGCCGCTGCACGGCCGCGAAGTCGATCCGCCCCTGGGTCCACACCACCACCTCGCCGTCGACCACCGTCCCCTCCGGCAGCGCCCGTGCCGCCTCGGCCAGGTCGGGGAAGGCCGCCGTCACCGTCCGCCCGGACCGCGCCTGCAACAGCACCTCGCGCGGGCCCGCTCCCCGGAACAGCACGAGCCGGTGCCCGTCGAACTTCGGCTCGTACGCCCACGGCCCCTCCGTCGGCAGCTCCGCCACGGACTCCGCGAGCGCGACCCGGACCGGCGGGGCCGGAGGTCGTGCGGGAGGCGGCGTCACCGGAAGCCCCGGGGCAGCTTCCGGGCCCGGTTGAGGTTGATCAGCGGGCCGAGCAGATCGCCGTGCTCCGCGAGCCGGGGCGCGATGTCCGGGGCGAGGAAGGACAGCTCGCCCGGCTCCTCGCAGCCCTCGATCTCCTCCCAGGTCACGGGCGCGGACACGGTCGGCTCGGCGCGGGCCCGCAGGGTGTACGGGGTCGCGGTGGTCTTGGCGGCCGCGTTCTGGCTGAAGTCGACGAAGACCTTGCCCGGCCTCAGGCTCCGCGTCATCCGGTGCAGCGCGAGCCCCGGCAGCTCCCGCTCGGCCTCGACGGCCAGCTGCTTCGCGTACGCGGTGACCTTCTCGGACGGTGTCGGCTCGATCGGCACGAGCACGTGCAGGCCCTTGGAGCCGGAGGTCTTCGCGTAGACGTGCAGCCCGTCCGCCGCCAGGCGCTCGCGCAGCCAGAGCGCCACCTCGCAGCACTCCACGATCGTCGCGGGCGGGCCGGGGTCCAGGTCGAACACCATCCGGTCGGCCGTCCCGGGGGAGTCGGCCTGCCACTGCGGGGTGTGGAACTCGGTCACCAGATTGGCCGCCCAGATCAGGGTCGACATGTCCTGGACGAGTACGAGGGTCGCTGTGCCCTCCTCGCTGCGGCGCGGGATGTCGGCGGTACGCACCCAGCCGGGCGTACCGGGCGGCACGTTCTTCGTGAAGAACCGCTGGCCGTCCGGCCCGTCCGGGAAGCGCAGGAAGGAGACGGGGCGGTTGTAGAGGTGCGCGAGCAGGGCTCCGGCGCAGGTCGCGTAGTAGTGGACGGCCTCGCCCTTGGTGAACCCGACGGACGGATACAGCACCTTGTCCAGATTGGTGAGCGCCAGGCGCCGCCCCTCCACCTCTGTGATCGGCGTCATACGATGAGGATGACCCGTACGGACATAACGGGCGAATCGCTCGTGTGCCGGGGGCAGCAGTCGATCACGTAAGAGGCATTAAGGGGTTCTCACTGTGCGATCCATATGGAACGGCGCCATCTCCTTCGGCCTGGTCAGCATCCCGATCAAGCTCGTCAACGCCACCGAGAACCACAACGTCTCCTTCCGCCAGATCCACGCCACCGACGGCGGCCGGATCCGCTACCGCAAGGTCTGCGAACTGGAGGAGAAGGAGATCTCGGCCGCCGAGATCGGCAAGGGGTACGAGGACGCCGACGGCTCGATCATCCCCATCACGGACGAGGACCTGGCCTCGCTCCCCATCCCCACGGCCAAGACCATCGAGATCGTCGCCTTTGTCCCGCAGGAACGGATCGATCCGCTCCAGATGGACGCCGCGTACTACCTGGCCGCGAACGGCGTCCCGGCCGCCAAGCCGTACACGCTGCTGCGCGAGGCGCTCAAGCGCAGCAAGAAGGTCGCCGTCGCCAAGTTCGCCCTGCGCGGCCGTGAACGGCTCGGCATGCTGCGCGTCGTCGACGAGGTGATCGCCATGCACGGCCTGCTCTGGCCGGACGAGATCCGCGCCCCGCAGGACGTCGCCCCCGAAACCCAAGTGACCGTACGGGACGCGGAGTTGGACCTCGCCGACGCCCTGATGGAGACCCTCGGCGAGGTCGACCTGGAGACCCTGCACGACGACTACCGCGAGGCCGTCGAGGAGATGATCTCCGCGAAGGTCGAGGGCACCGAACCGGCGAAGGCCCCCGAGGCGGCCTCCGGCGGCGGCAAGGTGATCGACCTGATGGCCGCCCTGGAGAGCTCGGTCGCGGCGGCCCAGGCGGCCCGTGGCGAGGAAGCGGAACCGGCGAAGGTCACGCCCATCAGTCGTACGCGCAAGAAGGCGCAGGCGACTCCGAAGGCGGGGGCGACCCCGAAGGCGGTGGGCGGGAAGAAGTCCACGGCTTCGGGCGCGAAGAAGACGGCATCGTCCTCGACGAAGAAGTCGACCTCGACGGCGGCCAAGAAGACCTCGGCGACGAAGAAGTCGGCGGCGAAGAAGACGGCATCGTCCTCGGCGAAGAAGTCCACCTCGACCTCGACCTCCGCGTCGCGCAAGAGGACCTCGGCGTAAGGAAGTCGAAGCTCAGGGCGCCGCCCCGACGACCACGGTGGCCCCGAACTCCGCATCGGCCACGACCCGCGCGAGCAGCCCTCCGGCCACCATGGCCCGCGCGGTCCGGTCCGCCTGCCGCTCACTGGTCTCGATCAGCAGCCGCCCGCCGGGGCCGAGCCACACGGCCGCCTCGGCGGCCACCCGCCGCTGCACCTCGACCCCGTCGCCCCCGCCGTCGAGCGCGACGAGCGGCTCGTACTCCCGCGCCTCGGCCGGCAGCAGTCCGATCTCGTCGCTGGGTACGTACGGGGCGTTCACGACGAGCACGTCCACCCGCCCCCGCAGCCGCGCGGGCAACCCCGCGTACAGATCGCTGACGTACACCTGCCCGCCGACCCCGGCGAGATTGCGGCGCGCGCAGGCCACGGCGACGGGGTCGATATCGGCGGCGTGCACCTCACCGGCCGACCCGCCCGCCGCGACGGCGAGACCGAGTGCGCCGCTCCCGCAGCAGAGATCGAGTACGACCCCCTGCTCGGGCAGCACGTCGAGCGCCTGCCGCACCAGGAACTCCGTACGCCGCCGGGGCACGAACACCCCGGCCTCGACCCCGACCCGCAGGCCGCAGAACTCGGCGAACCCGACCACCTGCTCCAACGGCAGCCCGCGCACCCGCTGTTCGACCATGACGCCGACGTCGCCCTCGTCCCGGGCCACGGAAAAGATCAGCCGAGCCTCGTCCTCGGCGAACACGCAGCCGGCCCGCCGGAGTTGATCGACGACGGAGGGCGAGACATCGGTGTGAGAGGGAGAAACCATGAAAGGACATGCACCTTTACGCGAAGTGAAAGGGCACCCTCAAGGCCGCCGCCACCCGGCAGCCACACCATGACGAGGCGAGAGCACCCGACTTGCTGCAGCGTTGATGGGTCTCACCTCCCGTTCTCCTGCCACTGCGTGGACGGGCAACCCTACCGGAGCAGCCCCCGGCTCACCGGGCCACACATCCACGGAGCCGCTCGAGCAACTGACGGGCGGCTGGGCTCCCGGCGTCGAAGTCCTGGAACTGCAACGGGGCGGAGAGGTCCTCCGCCCAGAGCCGGGCGGAGAGGGGCAGCAGCATGCGCTCAGCGTCGCAGACGGAGTCGCGGCCGCCGTGTGCACGGGCCGCAGCCTGCTGGCCATGGGTGGGGCGCTTGCGCTCGGGCCGTTGCTCGCCGGGTGCGGGAACGGTGGGGAGGAGCAGGGGAGTTCGCGGATGGGTGAGGGCGGCAGCGGTGGCCCGTGGTCCTTCAAGGACGACCGGGGCCGCACGGTGAAGCTGGACAAGAGGCCCGAGACCCTCGTCGCGTACGTGAGCACCGCCGCGGCCCTGTACGTCGTGGAGCAACTGGCCGCCGCCGTACGGAAGTCGAAGAACCTGGACGCGTAGCCCGCCCGGCCTAGGCCGCGGACCGCACCGCGGAGATGTCGAACTGCAGCCGGACCCTCTCGCTCACCATCGTGCCGCCCGCGGCGAGCCGCTGGTTGTAGACGAGCCCCCAGTCGGTGCGGTCGATGGTGGTGGTCCCGTCGAATCCCGCCCGTTCGTAGCCGAAGGGGTCAAGCACCGAGCCGAGGTAGTCGAGCTGCAGGTCGACGGGCCGGGTCACGTCGCGGATGGTGAGATTCCCCGTCATACGGAAGCTCTCCCCGCCCTCGTGCACGGCGGAGGTCGAGCGGAACGCCATCTCCGGGAAGCGGTGCGCGTCGAAGAAGTCCGCACCGATGAGATGCGCGTCCCGCTGCTCGACCCCGGTGTCCACACTCGCGACCCGGATGACCAGCTCGGCCCGCGACTCGGAGGGCCGGTCCCCGTCGAAGTACAGGGCGCTGTCGTAGTCACCGAACGCACCCCGCACGGTCGTGACCATCGCGTGCCGCACGGAGAACCCGATCCGGCTGTGCGGCCCGTCGATGCTCCAGTGCCCGGTCAGCGCCCGAAGAGCAGGAGCGAGCGCGACACCACCGGCACCGCCCTGCGCAGTCGCACGGGACCCAGCGAGCTGCGGCCGCTCGACGGCGGCGGTCTGACGACGGCTGAATATGCCCATGAGGCCGTACTCTCCTTCGAGTTGATCACACCGTGTTATCACGGGCCTCGGAGGTGTCGAACAGCGAGATGGGCGCCCTCGTCCGGGTTCCATGGCCCCGACGGGAAAGAAGCACAAGACCGACATCATGTGAACGCACTGTCGGGCGACCCGGCGTCACGCACGGTCACAATTCGTCGAGCAGGTCCTCGGTGTGCTCGCCGAGGGCGGGGGCGGGCCGGCGGAAGGTGTCGAGACCCGCGCCGAACGTCACGGGGAAGCGGGCCTGCGGTGTGGCACCGTCTCCGTCGGGCTTGCCGAAGAGGTCGCGGGCGGTGGTGTGGGGGTCGGTCAGGAGAGCGTCGGGGCGGGTGAACACCGGTGCCCAGGGTGCGTCGATCTCCGTGAGCACCTGGGACCACCACGCGTGGTCGCGCGCCGCGAAGACGTTCACCAGCAGGTCGTGGACCTCCTCCTTGGCGGCCGTGCGGTCGGCCCGCCGGTCGTGGGCCGGGCTGTCGAGCGCGGGGTACTCGGGGAACTCGGGGGTGAGCCGGGTGCGCAGCCGGTGCCAGAACTTGTCCTCGAAGGTGGCGAGCGACAGCAGGTGGCCGTCGGCCGTGGTGAAGACGTCGTTGTCGCCCTGCACGAGACCGGCCGCCAGAGGGTCTTCGACGCCGAGGAGCGGGAGGGCGAACAGCGAGCACCAGGCGGTGACGGACTCGCTGAGGGAGACGTCGATGTGCTGCCCCTCGCCCCCGCCGCCGCCCTCGCCCTCGCTGCCGCCCCCGCCCCCGCCGAGGGCGGCGGTGAGGGCGAGGGCGGCGTGCATGGCCCCCGCCATGTCGCCGACGCGGACGCCGGGCCGGGTGACGGTGCCGTCGAGGCGGCCGGGCACGGCGAAGAAGCCGGAAAGCCCGAGGAAGTTGAGCTCGTGGCCGGGCTTCGTGGCGTACGGGCCGGTCTGCCCGTACCCGGTGAGGGAGCACAGGACGAGCCGCGGGTTGACCGCGTGCAGGGCGTCGAAGCCGAGGCCGAGACGGTCGAGTACGCCCGGGCGGAAGCTCTCCACCACCGCGTCGGCGGTGCGCGCGAGGCGCAGGAAGGTCTCCCGGCCGTGGTCGGTGCGCAGGTCGAGGGCGAGCGAGCGCTTGTTGCGGTTGAGCGTGTCGAACAGGGGCGGGGCGAACCGGAGGGGGTCGCCGCCGGCGGGGTCCTCGACCTTGATGACGTCCGCGCCGAGGTCGGCGAGCATCGAGGTCGCGTACGGACCCGGCAGCAGCCGGGACAGGTCGAGGACGCGCTTGCCGGTCAGGGCGGACCAGCGCGGGGGTGTGGTGGTCACGGAGGAGGGTGCCTTCCCAGGACGAGAGCGGGGGTGGGGTCAGTGGTGGAAGGCGAGCAGCTTGGCGATGCCGTTGCGCTGGATCTCCGAAGTGCCGGTGAGCACGCGGAACATGCGGATCTTGCGGAAGAGGTACTCGATCTCGTTGCCCTGGGTGAGCCCCTCCTTGCCGTGGATCTGCACGGCCTCGTCGAGGATGCGGAAGGCGGACTCGGCGACGAACAGCTTGCACATGAACGCCTCGGCGTGGACCTCGCGGCCCTCGTCGAGCGCGGCGAGCGCGGCGTACGTCATGGAGCGCGCGGCGTAGAGCTCGGTGGCCATGTCGGCGACCTTGTGCTGGATGGCCTGCAGCATGAGCAGCGGCTGGCCGCCGGCGACCTTGCGGGTCCGGGTGCGGTCCAGGGTGAGGGCGAGGGCGCGGCGGGTGGCGCCGAGGACGGTGGGGCAGTGCAGCAGGCGGTTGGTGGTCACCCGGCCGAGCGCGATCCGCATCCCCTTGCCCTCCTCGCCGAGGAGGTTGGCGGCGGGGACGTAGCAGTCGTCGAGGACGATGTCGCTCTCGATGTGCTCCCCGGACATCGGCGTCGCCCCGTCCTCGACGCGGCAGCCGGGGCTGTCGAGGTCCACCAGGAACGCGGAGAACAGCGGCTTGTCGCCCTCCTGTTCACCGGTTCCGGCCATGCGGGCGACGACGATCGCGAAGTCGGCGAACGGGCCCGCGGAGGAGAAGACCTTGTGCCCGGTCAGCCGGTAGCCGTCACCGTCGGGGACGGCCACGGTGCGCATGGAGCGGACGTCCGAGCCCGCGTCGGTCTCGGTCAGGGAGAAGCAGCAGGCGCGCTCGCCACGGATCAGCGGCAGCAGGTAGGTGTCCAGCTGGTGCTGGGTGGCGTACTTGAGGATGTCGCCCGCGCGCAGCGGCCCGCCCATGTCGCCCAGGACGCAGTGCGACAGGACCCGTCCGCTCGCCCCGACCTCCTCCTTCAGGGCGGCGAGCTGGGTGTAGGTGAGGTTCTGCCCGCCGTACTCCTCGGGCAGGTGGATGCCGTAGAAGCCGAGTTCGCGGCTGCGGCGCCAGACCGGTTCGAGGTCGGCGCGGGTCAGGCGGGTGCTCGGGGTGATGCCGCGCTCGCGCTCGTAGTCGGCGAGTTCGCCGTCGAGGTAGTCGCGCAGCCGCTCGACGAGTTCGGCCGTGCGCGGATCGTCGTACGTGGGGCGAAGGGAGAAGGACACGGGTGCTCCTGGGGCAACAGGGTGAGGGCGAAGGTCAGTTGACGCGGCGGGCGGCGCCCGCCCAGTACGGCTCGCGCACGGCCTTGCGGTCGAGCTTGCCGTTGCGGTTGTGCGGCAGCTCGGCCACGAAGTCGACGGAACGGGGCTTCTTGAGCCGGTCCAGGCGCTCGGCGCAGAAGGCGATCAGGTCCTCGGCGGTGAGGGACGCGCCGGACTGCGTGACGACGACGGCCTTGACGGCCTCGCCCCACTTTTCGTCGGGGACGCCGACGACGCAGGCCTCCCGGACGCCGGGATGCTCGTAGAGCGCGGCCTCGACCTCGGTGCTGTAGATGTTGAAGCCACCCGAGATGATCATGTCCTTCTTGCGGTCGACGAGGAAGAGATAGCCGTCCTCCCGCATCCAGGCCAGGTCGCCGGTGTGCACCCAGCCGTCCCGGAACGCCTCCGCGGACAGCTCCGGCTCCTGCCAGTACGCGCGTACGCAGTCGGGTCCGCGCACGATGATCTCGCCGACCGCACGCGGCGCAAGCTCGCGGCCCGCCTCGTCGACGACCCGTATCTCGGTGTCGTAGGAGGCACGTCCGCACGACTGCAGCAGCTCGGGGTCCGCCTTGACCGCGTGGGCGATCTCGTCGGCGCTGAGGCCCGCGACCACGCTGGTGGTCTCGCCGAGGCCGTACCCCTGGGCGACCACGGGCCCGAAGAAGTCCACGGCGTCGCGCAGGCGTTGGGGCGAGATGGGGGCGCCGCCGATGCGCACGCTCGTGAGCGAGGACAGGTCGTACCGCTCGGCGCCGGGCTCGGCGAGCACCGTGTTCACCATGGCGGGGACGAGGAACGTGGCGGTGATGCGTTCCTTCTCCACCGTCTCCAGGAAAGTGCGCGGGTTCCAGGCGGGCAGGACGTACGTGGTCGAGCCGCCGAAGACACCGGCGAGCAGGCCCATGCCGGTGGCGTGCGTGATGGGCCCGCAGGCGAGGTAGCGGCTCCCGGGCCGGGGCCGGGACTCGTCGGACATCAGCAGCTTGCGCATGTTCGCGAGCCGGTTGCCGACCGTCTGGACCGCGGCCTTCAGCGCTCCCGTCGACCCGGAGGTGAAGTTCAGGACGCACGGCTCCGACTCGTCCACCTCGACGCGGAACGGCGCCTCGTCGCCCGCGGCAAGCAGCGTCTCGTACGCGACTTCGTTTGAACCGGGTTCCGGTGTGCCGTCCAGCGGGACGGGGAGGCAGCCGGTGCCGGCCGCGGCGATGGCGGCGAGGGCGTCCTCGCGGTGGGCGGCGTCGAAGATCAGGACCCGTACGGGGGCGTAGCGCAGGATGTGCTCGATCTCGCCGCGCCCGAGGCGGGCGTTGATCGGCGCGCGCGTCAACCCGGCCTTGTACAGGCCGAATTCGACCTCCACGAGCTCGCCGCGGTTCCACGCGAGCGAGGCCACCGCGTCGCCGGGGCGCAGGCCGCGGGCGGTGAGGGCGGAGGCCAGCCGGTCGGTGGCGCGGTCCAGCTCGGTGAAGCTCCAGGAGCGGTCCCCGGACACGAGGGCCGGGGCCTGGGGCCAGTAGCGAGCACTGCGCGAGAGGTAGGTGCCGAGGTTCATGGAGAGCTGCTCCCGAACGGTGGAGTGAGGGCTGAAGAGGACTGAGAGGGGCGGCGGGCGGGACCGCCCACGTAGGGCGGGATCCCGAATGCGTACGACCCAATCGTTTCCGTACAGCTTGTTCAGTAACTTATGGAGTGTCAAGGTCTCCTTGGGCTGTGCGCGCAGCCGGAGCGATGGGGCCCGTGGGTGGATCTCCTCGACGGGCTGGCTGGGCGCCTGGCCCCTTCGGTGGCGGACAGTGCCGTCGGCTTCACCGGCAGGCCGCTCCTGGAGATGCTCCGGGGGAGGAGTTCCGCGCCCGCGGGCGGCGCAACGCGGTCCGGTCGCGCGTCGACCCCGATCTGCTCGCCCGGGTGTGGGTGGGCGAGCGGATCGCCGTACTGCGCTGGTGGGTCGAGCAGGAATCCCCGTATCTGTCCGCCGAGGAGGTCGTGCGCATGCTGCTCGATCTCGCGGTGCGCGGGAGGTACTCGGCCAGCGGCTTCGAGCCGTCCGCCTGAGACCTCAGGAGACCTCGGGAGACCTCGGGAGACCTCGGGGAGACCTCAGGAGGCAGGGACGGCCCCTTCGGTCAGGCCGAGGCGCCGTGCGTCCCGCTCCGGCCGGATGGTGGCCAGTGCCACAAGACCGCAGACCAGCATGACGACGGCGGACAGCTGGAAGGCCTGGGTGTAACCGGCGCTCTGCGAGGCGGCGGAGTCCAGCAGATGCCCGGTCACATACGGGGCGACGAGCCCCGGCAGCGTGCCGGTCGCGGCCACGATGCCGAACACCGCCCCGCGTTGGAGCGGCGGGGTCACGGCGGACGCGGTCATGTAGTGCAGCGGGAAGACGATGGCGTGCCCGCCGAACGCCACGGCGAGCAGGACGAGGTGGACCCACCCGTCGCCGGCGAACGGGAAGGCGGCCATGGCCACGGCCGCGACCAGCACCGCGGCACCCTGCGGTGCGCCGTTCGCCCACCGGCGCGAGAGGCCCCGCCGGTGCAGCCGGTCGAGCAGTGGGGGCACCGAGAGCAGCAGGATCAGGCTGAAGGCGGAGACCCCGCTGATGAGCGTGGCCGCCGTGCCCGGCGTCATGTCGCGCTGCGTGCGGAGGTAGACCGGCAGCCAGGCGTGACTCCACGCCAGAGCCCAGGAGGCGCCGAAGGCGGAGGCGATGCTTCCGAGCACCGTGCCGCTCAGCAGCAGTCGCCGGTACGGCAGACGCTGCCCGGGTGCCGACGCCCGCGCGGCGTCGGCAGACGGATGCGCGGCCGCGCCGGGCGCCCGCTTCTCGTCGTACGGGCCGTCGTGTCCCACCCGCCACCAGACCAGGCTCCACACCAGGCTCACCACCGCGAGCACCGCGAACGCGGAGCGCCATCCGAAGCCGGTGATCAGCCAGGTCACGACCGGCGCCGCGATCAGCATGCCCAGGGCGGCGCCGCTGATCTGGAGCGCCGACGGCAGGCCCCGGCGGTCCGCCGGAAACCACTTGTACAGCGCGTGCATCGACATCGAGGCCGCGGGCCCCTCCGCCGCTCCGAGCAGCACGCGCCCCGCCACCAGCGCCGGCACCGAGGCCACGAACAGCACCGGCAGCTGAGCCACCGCCCACAGCACGGCCATGGTGAAGAGCAGCACCCTGCTGGACAGACGCGTCGAGACGAAGCCGACGATCAGCCCCGACAGGCTGAACAGCAGCGCGAACGAACTGGAGACCATCCCGTACGTGCTGTTGCTGATGCCCAGCTCGTCCATGATCGGCACGGCCGCGAGCCCGAGGACGGACTTGTCCGCGTAGTTGATGAGCATGAACGTCACGATCATCGCGGCGATCAGCCAGGCCCGTCGGCGCTCGACCGGGCGCGAGGACGCTCCGGCGGCCTCACGGGGCGGTGCGGGCGAGAGCGGTTCGACCATGGAGCACTCCTGCGGTTCGGAGGAAAGGGTGCGGGCATGCGAACGCACGGCATCCGCCACCAGAGGCTTCCGCCTATTCCTGAACAGGTTGTACGTTAATGGTGAACTTGTTCAACCCTTTGGCGGCAACGGAGTTGCTGTGAATCGCCGGGTCGAAGATCGACGCCGCGGAGGGCCAGGGGCACAGGTGGGCCGCGAGGGCGCGGCCAAAGGGTCGCTTGTGCGCCGACAGGGGACGTCGGCAGAAACGCCGACAGAGAACAAGAAAGGCCCTGACCGGCGTTTCCGCTGGCCAGGACCTCTTTCCGGAGTGCCCCCGGCAGGATTCGAACCTGCGCACACGGCTCCGGAGGCCGTTGCTCTATCCCCTGAGCTACGGGGGCGTTCACCGCGGCTGGCGCGGCGACGGGTAGAACCCTACCAGCTCCACGAGGGTGGCCAGGAACGGGTATTTGGGCGGGTGGGCAGGGGTGGCGCGTCAAGGCGAGAGGGTGCGTACCCCCTCCAGGGCGGAAGTAGGGAAAACCCGGACGCGGCGGTGGCCGCGGTCCTACTCTCGAGTTGTGCCAGGGGCGTCCGGCCGGGTCCTTGTTGTGGATGACAACAAGGTGATCCGGCAGCTGATCAGGGTCAATCTCGAGCTTGAGGGCTTCGAGGTCGTGACCGCGGCCGACGGTGCCGAGTGCCTGGACGTCGTCAAGCAGGTGCGCCCCGATGTGATCACCCTGGACGTCGTGATGCCCCGGCTTGACGGTCTGCGGACGGCCGCGCGGCTGCGTTCCGAACCGTCGACGCAGGCCGTGCCGGTGGCGATCATCAGCGCCTGCGGGCAGTACGAGGTGGAGAGCGCCCTCGCCGTAGGGGTCGACGCCTTCCTGAGCAAGCCCTTCGAACCGGCCGAACTCCTCAGGGTCGTACGGCAGTTGAGGCAGCACGGACGGCGGGGCGAGGTCAAGGGGGAGCGGGCCGAAGGGGCCGGCGGGCGCACCCGGCGGTGACCGGGCGGGCGGAGCGGGGCCCCGGCCCAACGTCCACATCGCAAGAAGACAGCGAAACCGGTTCGCATACCCACCCCCCTCCTCCCATACCCTTGTCCCGTGACCCCCGCCGACCTCTCCCGTACCGTGCTGCGCGCCGTGCGCCGCGCTGTCGAGGACGAGAAGCTGAGCGTGGTCGTTCCGGCACGCATCGTGGTCGAGCGGCCGCGGCCCGGAGGGCGCGGGGACTTCGCCTCCAACGTCGCGCTGCAGCTCGCGGGCCCGGCCGGACGCCCGCCGCGCGAGGTCGCCGAGCTGCTGAGCACGGCACTCGCGGACGAGCCGGGCATCGCCGACATCGAGATCACCGGCCCCGGCTTCCTGAACTTCACCCTCGGCGACACCAGCGGCAGCCAGGTCGTACGAGACGTGCTCGCCCTGCGCGAGGCCTACGGGCGCGCGGATCTGCTCGCCGGGCGGGAACTCGGCTTCGCGCCCGTGGACGAACTCCGGGCCGGAATCGTCACCGACACCGTCGTACGGCTGCTGCGCACGCTCGGCGCGCGCGCCGGGGTCGTGCCCGGCGGAGACCAGACGCTGCGCGTCGCGCCCGTACCGCGCGGCGCGGGCGACGTGTTCGAGCGGTACGGGGCGGACGCCGCCCGGTGGGCGATGCTGAGCGGTCCGGCGCAGGAGACCCCGCGCTTCACGGACGCGCTGCTCGCCCAGACCGAGGACAACCCGCTGTTCCGGGTGCGGTACGCACATGCGCGGGTGCGGGCCCTGCTCCGCAACGCCGCCGAGCTCGGGTTCGCCTCGGAGCCGGGGGAAGCGGACGGCCCGCTGCTCGCCTTCCTCGCCGACCACCCCTCCGTACTCGAAGCCGCCGCCCACCACCGCGCCCCCGACCGGCTCGCGCGGCACCTCGTGGGCGGGGCCGACGCCGTGCTCGCACACCAGCACGCCGTCCTCCCGCTCGGCGACGAGAAACCCTCGGCCGCCCACCGTGCCCGGCTCGCGCTCGCCGAAGCCGCCGGGACGGTGCTCGCCGGCGGCCTGACCCTGCTCGGCATCAGCGCACCCGAACATCTGTGAGAGAGACCGCATCATGAGCCGATCCGCACACCCCGCCGGGCCCCGTCACGCCGATGTCCTGCCCGAGGGTCACTGGACCGCCCCGCCCGCCGACCTCAACGCCCTCGACGCGAAGGTCTGGTCGCGCACCGTCGACCGCGCCGAGGACGGCGTCGTCAGCGTCGGCGGCATCGAAGTCGCCCGCCTCGCCGAGGAGTTCGGCACCCCGGCGTACTTCCTCGACGAGGACGACTTCCGCGCCCGCTGCCGCGCCTGGCGGGACGCGTTCGGCACCGAGGCCGACGTCTTCTACGCAGGCAAGGCCTTCCTGTCCCGCGCGATCGTGCGCTGGCTGCAGGAGGAAGGCCTCAACCTGGACGTCTGCTCCGCCGGTGAGCTGACCACCGCGCTCGCCGCGGGCATGCCCGCCGAGCGGATCGCGTACCACGGCAACAACAAGAGCCCCGAGGAGATCGAGCGGGCCGTCGAGGCGGGCGTCGGGCGGATCGTGCTCGACTCCTTCCAGGAGATCGTGCGGGTCGCGCACACCGCCGAGCGGCTCGGCAAGCGCCAGCGGGTGCAGATCCGCGTGACCGTCGGCGTCGAGGCGCACACCCACGAGTTCATCGCCACCGCCCACGAGGACCAGAAGTTCGGCATCGCGCTCGCGGGCGGTCAGGCCGCCGAGGCCGTACGACGGGCGCTCAAGCTGGACGGGCTCGAGCTGATCGGCATCCACAGCCACATCGGCTCGCAGATCTTCGACATGGCCGGCTTCGAGGTGTCCGCCCGCCGCGTCGTGCAGCTGCTCGCCGAGGTGCGGGACGAGCACGGCGTCGAGCTGCCCGAGATCGACCTCGGCGGCGGCCTCGGTATCGCGTACACCTCGGACGACGACCCGCGCGAGCCGCACGAGATCGCCAAGGCGCTCAGCGAGATCGTGACGCGCGAGTGCGAGTCCGCGGGCCTTGCCACGCCCCGCATCTCGGTCGAGCCGGGTCGCGCCATCGTCGGCCCGACCGCCTTCACGCTCTACCGCGTCGGCACGGTGAAGCCGCTCGAAGGACTGCGGACGTACGTATCCGTCGACGGCGGCATGTCCGACAACATCCGCACCGCGCTCTACGACGCGGAGTACACAGTGGCCCTCGTGTCGCGCCGCTCCGACGCCGAGCCGATGCTGGTGCGGGTGGTCGGCAAGCACTGCGAGAGCGGTGACATCGTGGTGAAGGACGCGTTCCTGCCCGCGGACCTGGCACCCGGCGACCTGATCGCGGTGCCGGCGACGGGGGCGTACTGCCGCTCCATGGCGAGCAACTACAACCACGCGCTGCGCCCGCCGGTCGTCGCCGTCAAGGACGGTGAGGCCCGAGTGATCGTGCGGCGTGAGACGGAGGAGGATCTCCTGCGTCTGGACGTCGGCTGACCGAGGTCCGGCGGGGCGGGACCGACCGCCCCGTGAAATTTCCGTCTCACGATCCGGACCGAGGGTAGAAACCTCGTTCCGGTGGGTGAGACTGGTCCAACCGTAGATGTAATGAGAAGTGAGGTCGGATGATGCGTACGCGTCCGCTGAAGGTCGCGCTGCTTGGCTGCGGGGTTGTCGGCTCCGAGGTGGCGCGCATCATGACGACGCACGCCGACGACCTTGCGGCCCGGATCGGCGCCCCGGTGGAGCTGGCGGGCGTGGCCGTCCGCCGCCCCGACCGGGTGCGCGAGGGCATCGACAAGGAGCTCGTCACCACCGACGCCACCGCCCTGGTCAAACGGGGCGACCTGGACGTCGTGGTCGAGGTGATCGGCGGCATCGAGCCCGCTCGTGCGCTGATCACCACCGCCTTCGAGCACGGTGCCTCGGTCGTCTCGGCCAACAAGGCGCTGCTCGCCCAGGACGGCGCGGCCCTGCACGCCGCCGCCGAGGAGAACGGCCGGGACCTCTACTTCGAGGCCGCCGTCGCCGGCGCCATCCCGCTGATCCGGCCGCTGCGCGAGTCCCTCGCCGGCGACAAGATCAACCGCGTCATGGGCATCGTCAACGGCACCACGAACTTCATCCTCGACAAGATGGACTCGACCGGCGCCGGCTACCAGGAGGCGCTCGACGAGGCCACCGCGCTCGGGTACGCCGAGGCCGACCCGACGGCCGACGTCGAGGGCTTCGACGCCGCCGCCAAGGCCGCGATCCTGGCCGGTATCGCCTTCCACACGCGCGTGCGCCTGGACGACGTGTACCGCGAGGGCATGTCCGAGGTCACCGCCGCCGACTTCGCATCCGCGAAGGAAATGGGCTGCACCATCAAGCTGCTCGCGATCTGCGAGCGCGCCGCCGACGGCGAGTCCGTCACCGCCCGCGTGCACCCCGCGATGATCCCGCTCAGCCACCCGCTGGCCTCGGTCCGCGAGGCGTACAACGCGGTGTTCGTGGAGTCCGACGCGGCCGGGCAGCTGATGTTCTACGGCCCCGGCGCGGGCGGCGCCCCCACCGCCTCCGCGGTCCTCGGCGACCTCGTGGCCGTCTGCCGCAACAAGCTCGCCGGTGCCACCGGGCCCGGCGAATCCGCGTACACCCGCCTGCCGGTGAGCCCGATGGGCGAGGTCGTGACGCGGTACCACATCAGCCTCGACGTGGCCGACAAGCCGGGCGTCCTCGCCCAGGTCGCGACGGTCTTCGCCGAGCACGGCGTATCGATCGATACGGTGCGCCAGCAGGGTAAGGACGGCGAGGCATCGCTCGTCGTCGTCACCCACCGCGCAGCAGACGCAGCCCTCACCGGCACCGTCGACGCTCTGCGGCAGCTCGACACCGTGCGTGGTGTCGCCAGCATCATGCGTGTTGAAGGGGAGTAGAGGAACGATGGGTATGCAGCCCGCCATCCGCACCGGCGCCCACCAGTGGCGCGGGATCATCGAGGAGTACCGCGACCGTCTCCCCGTCACCGAGACGACGCCCGTGGTCACGCTCGGCGAGGGCGGAACTCCGCTCGTACGCGCAGAGGTCCTCTCCGAGCTCACCGGCTGTGAGGTGCACCTGAAGGTCGAGGGTGCCAACCCCACCGGTTCGTTCAAGGACCGCGGCATGACCATGGCCATCACCAAGGCCAAGGAGGAGGGCGCGAAGGCCGTCATCTGCGCCTCCACCGGCAACACCTCGGCCTCCGCCGCGGCGTACGCGGGCAAGGCCGGCATGGTCAGCGCCGTCCTCATCCCGCAGGGCAAGATCGCCATGGGCAAGCTGGGCCAGGCCCTGGTGCACGGCGCGAAGATCCTCCAGGTCGACGGCAACTTCGACGACTGCCTGGTGCTCGCCCGCGGCCTGAGCGAGAACTACCCGGTGGCGCTGGTCAATTCGGTCAACCCGGTCCGTATCGAGGGCCAGAAGACCGCCGCGTTCGAGATCGTGGACCGCCTCGGCGACGCCCCCGACATCCACGTCCTGCCGGTCGGCAACGCCGGCAACATCACGGCCTACTGGCGCGGTTACAAGGAGTACAAGGCCGACGGCCTCTCCACCCACACCCCGCGCATGTGGGGCTTCCAGGCCTCCGGCTCGGCGCCGATCGTGCGCGGCGAGGTCGTCAAGGACCCGTCGACGATCGCCACCGCGATTCGCATCGGCAACCCCGCGTCCTGGGCCTTCGCGGAGGCCGCGCGGGACGAGTCGGGCGGCTTCATCGACGAGGTCACGGACCGTCAGATCCTGCGCGCCTACAAGCTGTTGGCCTCCCGTGAGGGTGTCTTCGTGGAGCCCGCGTCGGCCGCGTCGGTCGCCGGTCTGCTGAAGGCCGCCGAGGACGGCAGGCTCGACAAGGGCCAGCGGATCGTCTGCACGGTCACCGGCAACGGCCTCAAGGACCCGGACTGGGCGGTCGCGGGCGCCCCGCAGCCGGTCACGGTCCCGGTCGACGCCGCGGCCGCGGCCGAGCGCCTCGGTCTGGGGTAACTCCCGGTGTGAGTGGCGCCTGTTGGGGGCATCCCTTCGAGCGGATGCCCCTTCGGGCATAGCCCGCATTCCTGAACAGGGGGTGCACAGGGGGCTTACGACACGCATCGTGCGCCTCCTGTGCGCCCTATGTCGCCACTCAACCTTCCTTCGATAGGCTGTACCGAACCCGCCCCGCCGCATATGCCGCGGTGCCGCCGGTAGCGGCCTTCGGGTATTTCCGTAACTCTGTCGTTCCCCTTGCGAATCACGAACTCGCAGCTCAACAAGGAGAGTCATCGAGCGATGGCCGGTCCCGCCTTCCGCGCCGCCGCCGTCCGGGTGCGCGTCCCCGCCACCAGCGCCAACCTCGGCCCGGGCTTCGACGCCCTCGGCCTGTCGCTGGGTCTGTACGACGACGTCGTGGTCAGGGTGGCCGATTCCGGTCTGCACGTCGACATCGCAGGCGAGGGCTCCGACACCCTGCCGCGCGACGAGAAGCATCTGCTCGTACGCTCCCTGCGCACCGCGTTCGACCTGCTCGGCGGGCAGCCCCGCGGCCTCGAGGTGGTCTGCGCCAACCGCATTCCGCACGGCCGCGGTCTCGGCTCCTCGTCCGCCGCCATCTGCGCAGGCATCGTCGCCGCGCGGGCCGTGACCATAGGCGGTGACGCCAAGCTCGACGACGCCGCGCTGCTCGAGCTCGCCACCGAGATCGAGGGGCACCCGGACAACGTCGCCGCCTGTCTGCTCGGCGGCTTCACGCTCTCCTGGATGGAGGGCGGATCGGCGCGCGCGATCAGGATGGACCCCGCCGATTCCGTCGTTCCGGTGGTTTTCGTACCGGGCAAGCCGGTACTCACCGAGACCGCCCGCGGACTGCTGCCGCGCACCGTCCCGCACGTGGACGCGGCGGCCAACGCGGGCCGGGCCGCCCTGCTCGTCGAGGCGCTCACCCGGCGCCCCGAGCTGCTGTTCGCGGCCACCGAGGACCGGCTGCACCAGGAGTACCGCGCCCCCGCCATGCCGGAGAGCGCCGCCCTGGTGGAGCGGCTGCGCGCGGACGGTGTCCCCGCGGTCATCTCCGGCGCGGGCCCGACGGTCCTGGCGCTGGCCGAGCGCAGTGCGGCCGACAAGGTCGCACTCCTCGCGGGCGAGGGCTGGGCGGCCAACCGCCTCGCCCTCGACGCGGCAGGTGCGAGCGTGCTGCCGCTTGCGCCCTGATACGCGAATGCCGGAGCAAGAGAGGGGGAATATTTGTTGGATCCGGTAGTGTTAACCTCAAGTCTGCACCAGACGCCTGCATGGCGTGGTGCCTCGTGTCCCTGTCAGGTAAGCAGGGGACAGACCTTCTTCCGGGAGCCCCCGAACTGCTCGATGCCACGCATCGAGTGGCATTGACACGCTCCGGAGCCGGTGTGAAACCGAGCAGAGTGACGCAGCACGACCGGTGTCACGGATTCGGGAAGCGCCGTCACCAATGAATTCTTCCGCCACTTCCGGCGGGACCACCGCCCCGGCAGGTCCGCACCACACAGGCACCCGCCGGACAGCACAACCGGTCGCCGAGCCAGACAGGCCGACGTCCGCTCCAGGGAAGGACCCTTCGTGAGCGACACCACCGATCTGATGGGCGTGACTGCCGACAGTGCGGTCGACACCGCCGGCGCGCCCGCCACGGACGCCTCTGCTGCGCCTGCCACCGGTGCTTCGGCCGGCACGCGGCGACGCCGCGGCACCGGCCTCGAGGGCATGGTGCTGGCCGAGCTTCAGCAGGTCGCATCGGGCCTCGGGATCAGGGGCACCGCGCGTATGCGCAAGAGCCAGCTGATCGACGTCATCAAGGAGGCGCAGGCCGCCGGAGGCTCCGCCCCGGCCAAGTCGACGGGTGACGCCGAGACCAAGCCCAAGCGCCGGGCCACTTCCAAGGCCCGTACCGGCGAGGCCGAGAGCGCCGAGAGCGCGAAGGCCGAGAAGGCCGAGAAGCCCGCCAAGACCCAGAAGACGGCCGAGAAGCCGGCCGCTCAGCAGCAGATCGACATCCCGGGCCAGCCCGCGAGCGACGACGCCGGTGCCGGTGAGCGCCGCACCCGCCGTCGCGCCACCGCCGAGGCCGGAGCCCCGGAGGGCCAGGCCGAGTCGAAGTCCGAGGCGAAGAGCGAGGCTTCGGACTCTCGCGCCGAGGGCGCCGCCGACAGCGCCGAGGGCCGCAGCCGTGACCGCGGCGAGCGCGGTGACCGCGGCAACCGCCGCGACCGCGACCGCAACCGCCGCAACAAGGACGACCAGGGCGGCCAGGGCGGCAACCAGGGCCGTAAGGAGCAGGGCGGCGGCGGCCGTCAGGACCGTCAAGACCGCCAGGACGACGACGACTTCGAGGGTGGCAGGCGCGGTCGCCGCGGCCGCTACCGCGACCGTCGTGGCCGTCGCGGCCGTGACGACGTCAACGAGCCGCAGGTGTCCGAGGACGACGTCCTGATCCCCGTCGCGGGCATCCTGGACATCCTCGACAACTACGCGTTCATTCGTACGTCGGGCTACCTGCCCGGCCCGAACGACGTGTACGTCTCCCTCGCCCAGGTCCGCAAGAACGGTCTGCGCAAGGGCGATCACGTCACCGGCGCGGTCCGTCAGCCCAAGGACGGCGAGCGGCGCGAGAAGTTCAACGCGCTCGTCCGCCTCGACTCCGTGAACGGCATGGCGCCCGAAACCGGCCGCGGCCGCCCGGAGTTCAACAAGCTGACGCCCCTGTACCCGCAGGAGCGGCTGCGCCTGGAGACCGACCCGGGCATCCTGACCACGCGGATCATCGACCTCGTGTCGCCGATCGGCAAGGGTCAGCGAGGCCTGATCGTGGCCCCGCCGAAGACCGGCAAGACCATGATCATGCAGGCGGTCGCCAACGCGATCACCACCAACAGCCCCGAGTGCCACCTCATGGTCGTCCTCGTCGACGAGCGTCCCGAGGAAGTCACCGACATGCAGCGGTCGGTGAAGGGCGAGGTCATCTCCTCGACCTTCGACCGTCCCGCCGAGGACCACACCACCGTCGCCGAGCTGGCCATCGAGCGCGCCAAGCGTCTTGTGGAGCTGGGTCACGACGTGGTCGTCCTGCTCGACTCGATCACCCGCCTCGGCCGTGCGTACAACCTCGCGGCCCCGGCCTCCGGGCGCATCCTGTCCGGTGGTGTCGACTCGACCGCGCTGTACCCGCCGAAGCGCTTCTTCGGTGCCGCGCGGAACATCGAGGACGGCGGCTCGCTGACCATCCTCGCCACCGCGCTCGTCGAGACCGGCTCGCGCATGGACGAGGTGATCTTCGAGGAGTTCAAGGGCACCGGCAACATGGAGCTCAAGCTCGACCGGAAGCTCTCGGACAAGCGCATCTTCCCGGCCGTCGACGTCGACGCCTCCTCCACCCGCAAGGAGGAAATCCTCCTGAACGGCGAGGAGTTGAGCATCGTCTGGAAGCTGCGCCGGGTGCTGCACGCGCTCGACTCGCAGCAGGCGATCGAGCTGCTCCTCGACAAGATGAAGCAGACGAAGTCGAACGCCGAGTTCCTGATGCAGATCGCCAAGACCACGCCCACCCCGGGCAACGGCAACGACTGATCGGGCCCCGCGCTCAAGATCCCGCCCCCTGTCACGGTTCGTGGCAGGGGGCGGGGCCTTTGTCGTACGCGGTGGTGACGAGGGGGTGACGAGGAGGCGACGGGGAGGCGGCGAGGGGATGGCGCGATGGCGCGAGACCTTTGCCACAGGTCAGCGCCCCCTCAGGAGCGGCTCGCGAGGTCCGTTCCGTACCGTGACCGTGCAGGTGGGAGGGGATGTCCGGCGGCCCGGATGCAGGACCGCGGCCGGGCAGCTCGGGCCCTTCGGCCTTACGGAGCGCTTAACGCCCTGTGCAACCCTTTTTCGGGATTCGACGTCTGACCAGTGGATGCACCAAAGCGTCACGTTCGGTGGCGTCGAGCCGTCAGACCCTGAGAGCAGGGGGTACCCGACGACCGAGGACTGAGGAGCACATGGCCGACGAGAGCGACGATCCCGGTACGGTGCAGCGCCGAAGCGACAAGGGCGCCACCGGAAGGCGCCGCAAGCCCCGCAAGCGCAGCAAGGCCCTGGTGGTCACCGCCTGGGCCGCGGCTTCCGTGGTCCTCGCGGGCGGCGTCGGGCTCGGCTACGTCTACTTCAAGCTGAACGGCAACATCACGGGCGTCGACATCAACGCCGCGCTCGGCACCGACCGGCCCGACAACGTCGACAACGGCTCGATGGACATCCTCGTCCTCGGCTCCGACTCCCGCGCCGGCGCGAACTCCAAGTACGGCGGCGCCGGCCAGGAGGGCGAGCGCTCCGACACCGCGATGGTCGTGCACGTCTACGAGGGCCACAAGAAGGCCAGCGTGGTCTCCATACCCCGCGACACCATCGTGACCAGGCCCCAGTGCGAGACCGAGGCCGGGACGACCGACCCGGGCGGCCCGCACCACATGTTCAACGAGTCGTACTCGGTGGGCGGCCCGGCCTGTGCCGTGAAGACCGTCGAGAAGATGTCCGGCATCCGCATGGACCACTACCTCGAGGTCGACTTCACCGGCTTCAAGAAGCTCATCAATGAGCTCGGCGGCGTGGACGTCACCACCAAGAAGGCCATCTCCGACCCGGACAGCCACCTGAACCTGGCGGCCGGCACCCACACGCTCGACGGCGAGCAGGCCCTCGGCCTGGTCCGCACCCGGCACGCGGTGGGCGACGGCGGAGACCTCGGCCGAATACAGCTCCAGCAGGCCTTCATCAAGGCGCTGCTCGACCAGATCAAGGACGTCGGCGTCTTCACCAACCCGAAGAAGCTCTACGACCTCGCGGACACGGCGACCCGGACCGTTACCACCGACTCCGAGCTCGACGACGTCAAGAGCCTGATCGGCTTCGCCAACAGCCTCAAGGGCATCGAGTCGAACGACATGAAGATGGTGACGCTCCCCGTCACGTACGACCCGAACGACCCGAACCGCGTCGTACCGCTGGAGAAGCACGGCAAGCAGGTCTGGGCCGCGCTGCACGACGACAAGCAGATCCCCGCCTCGGCGACGAAGGGCTCCGCCGGTGACAAGGGGGATGCGGGCAGTGTGGTGAGCAGCAACTAGCGAGGGGCTGCTTTTTCAGCCCCAGGGAATAACCCCGCCCCACCCCCCGTTTTGGGGGATGCGGCCCAGTCCTGGCAGACTGGTACGTCGGCCCCGGTTCACGCACCCGCATCCCGCGTCTGCGACCCGGCGCCCTCCCGAAACTAGGAGACACCTTGAAGCGCGACATCCACCCCGAGTACTTCGAGACCCAGGTCAGCTGCACCTGCGGCGCGGAGTTCACCACCCGCAGCACGATCTCCAGCGGCACCGTCCGTGCCGAGGTCTGCTCCGAGTGCCACCCGTTCTACACGGGCAAGCAGAAGATCCTCGACACCGGTGGCCGCGTGGCCCGCTTCGAGGCCCGCTTCGGCAAGGCCGCCGGCTCCGCCAAGAAGTAGCGAGCCACAGCGCCGGTCCTCGGTCGCTCCCGCCCAGGGGCGACCAGGACCGGCGTTTTTGGTCGCACCCTTCCCCTTCACGTACAGGAGCCCGGAGATGTTCGAGGCGGTCGAGGAACTGATCGGTGAGCACGCCGATCTCGAGAAGCAGCTCGCCGATCCTTCGGTCCACGCGGACCAGGCCAACGCGCGCAAGCTCAACAAGCGCTACGCCGAGCTGACCCCGATCGTCGCCACGTACCGCTCCTGGAAGCAGACCGGGGACGACATCGGCACGGCCCGTGAACTGGCCGCCGACGACCCGGAGTTCGCCGCCGAGGTCAAGGAGCTCGAGGAGCAGCGCGAGGAGCTCACCGAGAAGCTGCGCCTGCTGCTCGTGCCGCGCGACCCGTCCGACGACAAGGACGTCCTCCTGGAGATCAAGGCGGGCGCGGGCGGTGACGAGTCGGCGCTGTTCGCCGGTGACCTCCTTCGGATGTATCTGCGGTACGCGGAGCGCATCGGCTGGAAGACCGAGATCATCGACTCCACCGAGTCCGAGCTGGGCGGGTACAAGGACGTCCAGGTCGCCGTGAAGACCAAGGGCAACGCCACGCCCGAGCCGGGGAACGGCGTCTGGGCGCGGATGAAGTACGAGGGCGGGGTGCACCGCGTGCAGCGCGTGCCGTCGACCGAGTCGCAGGGCCGCATCCACACCTCCGCCGCCGGCGTGCTCGTCACGCCCGAGGCCGAGGAGGTCGACGTCGAGATCCACGCCAACGACCTGCGGATCGACGTGTACCGCTCGTCCGGGCCCGGCGGCCAGTCCGTCAACACCACGGACTCCGCCGTACGCATCACGCACGTCCCGACCGGTGTCGTCGCCTCCTGCCAGAACGAGAAGTCCCAGCTGCAGAACAAGGAGCAGGCGATGCGTATCCTGCGCTCCAGGCTGCTCGCCGCGGCGCAGGAGGAGGCCGAGAGCAAGGCCGCCGACGCCCGTCGCAGCCAGGTCCGCACGGTCGACCGCTCCGAGAAGATCCGTACGTACAACTTCCCGGAGAACCGGATCTCCGACCACCGGGTGGGCTTCAAGGCGTACAACTTGGACCAGGTGCTCGACGGCGACCTGGACGCGGTCATCCAGGCCTGCGTCGACGCGGACTCCGCGGCGAAGCTCGCGGCCGCGCAGTAACCAAGCAGACCCACGTACAGCACCCATCGGCACGTACTGCAGCACCGGAGGACCAGCGTGCAGCGACATTTTGGGGAGCGACCCCCAAGCCCCCGCAGCGTGCTGCTCGCGGAAGTGGCTCAGGCCACCCAGCGGCTTGCGGACGCCGGCGTGCCCTCGCCGCGCTTCGACGCCGAGGAGCTCGCCGCCTTCGTGCACGGCGTCAAGCGGGGCGAACTGCACCATGTGAAGGACGCCGACTTCGACGCCCGCTACTGGGAGGCCGTCTCCCGCCGCGAGGCCCGCGAGCCGCTCCAGCACATCACCGGGCGGGCCTTCTTCCGCTACCTCGAACTCCAGGTGGGGCCCGGGGTGTTCGTGCCCCGGCCGGAGACCGAGTCGGTGGTCGGCTGGGCGATAGACGCCGTGCGCGCCATGGACGTGGTCGAGCCGCTGATCGTCGACCTGTGCACGGGCTCCGGGGCCATCGCGCTCGCCATGGCCCAGGAGGTGCCGCGCTCGCGCGTGCATGCCGTGGAGCTGTCCGAGGACGCGCTGGTGTGGACCCGTAAGAACGTGGCGGGGACGCGGGTCCAGCTGCACCGGGGGGACGCGCTGGCCGCGCTGCCGGACCTGGACGGCCAGGTCGACCTGGTCATCTCGAACCCGCCGTACATCCCGCTCACCGAGTGGGAGTACGTCGCGCCCGAGGCCCGCGACCACGACCCGGAGCTCGCCCTGTTCTCCGGCGAGGACGGGCTCGACACCATCCGCGGCCTGGAGCGCACCGCGCACCGGCTGCTCCGCCCCGGCGGCGTCGTCGTCATCGAGCACGCCGACACCCAGGGCGGGCAGGTGCCGTGGATCTTCACCGAGGAACGGGGCTGGGCCGATGCGGCCGACCACCCCGACCTGAACAACCGGCCGCGCTTCGCGACCGCCCGCAAGGCGCTGCCGTGACCGAACGACCGCAGATCACCGAGAAGTTGTACGCGTACGAGGAGGCTCGCTAAATGGCACGGCGATACGACACGAACGACGCGACCGACCGCGTGACCGGTCTGCGCGAGGCCGCGTCCGCCGTCCGCCGCGGCGAGCTGGTCGTGCTGCCCACGGACACGGTCTACGGGATCGGCGCCGACGCCTTCTCGTCCGAGGCCGTGGCGGACGTCCTCGCCGCCAAGGGCCGGGGCCGAAACATGCCCACGCCCGTGCTGATCGGCTCCCCGAACACGCTCCATGGCCTCGTCACGGACTTCTCCGAGATGGCCTGGGAGCTCGTCGACGCGTTCTGGCCGGGCGCCCTCACGCTGGTCGCCAAGCACCAGCCCTCGCTGCAGTGGGACCTCGGGGACACCCGGGGCACCGTCGCGATCCGGATGCCGCTGCACCCGGTCGCGATCGAGCTGCTGACCGAGGTCGGCCCGATGGCGGTGACGTCGGCGAACCTCACCGGGCACCCGGCGCCGGAGGACTGCGACGCGGCGCAGGAGATGCTCGGCGACTCCGTCTCCGTGTACCTGGACGGCGGGCCGACGCCGGGCATCGTGCCGTCGTCGATCGTGGACGTCACCGGCAAGGTCCCCGTACTCCTTCGCGCGGGCGCACTCGACGCCGACGAGCTCCGCAAGGTGGTACCCGACCTCGAGGTGGCCAATTGACGGCCCCCGAGGGGCGTGGCATAGCGAGCTTCCCCGAAACGTTTCCCGGCGCTCTCGCCGGGTCCACGGGCAGCTTCCGCATCCTCCACGTCAGCACCGGCAACGTCTGCCGCTCACCGATCACCGAGCGGCTGACCCGTCATGCCCTGGCACACCGCCTCGGCGACCTCGACACCCGTGGCCTGATCGTGGAGAGCGCGGGCACCTGGGGGCACGAGGGCGCCGCCATGGAGACCAACGCGGCGACGGTCCTCTCCGACTTCGGCGCGGACTCCACCGGCTTCATCGGCCGTGAGCTGCTCGACGAGCACGTCATCCGCGCCGACCTGGTCCTCACGGCGACCCGCGACCACCGCGCGCAGGTCGTCTCGATGGGCCACAGCGCGGGCCTTCGCACGTTCACCCTGAAGGAGTTCACGCGGCTCGTCCGCGCCATAGATCCGGCGACCCTGCCGGACCCGCTGGACGACGGCGTCCTGGAGCGCGCCCGAGCGCTCGTACGGGCCGCGGCCGCGCTGCGCGGCTGGCTGCTCGCGCCCAGCGCGGAGGCGGACGAGGTGCACGATCCGTACGGCGCTCCGCTGCCGTTCTTCCGCTCCATCGGCGACGAGATCAACCAGGCGTTGGACCCGGTCGTCACGGCGCTTACGGGGGTTCCGGCGGCGGGTCTTCCGGCGTAGGTCTTCTTTTTCCCCACCCCGCCCCGTGTGCCGGAGGGGCTGGTTCTTCAGGGGCGCGGGGAACTGCGCGACCAGCCACGACGGTGGGACAGCCGAACGACAGCCGCTGCAAGCTTTCGGGAAGGGGCGGGGAGGGGGAAGAATCCGCCCGAAGGCGGTGGGCGCACGCCAGGCGGCCCGCCGTGACGCGGCCTACATTGGACCCAGGATCCCTCTCCCCGCCGGAGTCGATGATGCCGGTCACCTCCGCGGCCCCGGCCGCCGCCGCACCCGTACGCCCCGCCCTCGGGCCCGATGTCGACGCGCTGCGCCGGCAGGACCCCGAGCTGGCGGAGATCCTCGTCGCCGAGCTGGAACGCCAGTCGGACGGCCTGCAGTTGATCGCCGCCGAGAACTTCACCTCGTCCGCGGTCCTCACCGCGCTCGGCTCACCGCTCGCGAACAAGTACGCCGAGGGCTACCCCGGCGCCCGCCACCACGGCGGCTGCGAGTTCGTCGACGTCGCCGAGCGCATCGCCATGGACCGCGCCAAGGCCCTGTTCGGCGCGGAGCACGCCAACGTACAGCCGCACTCCGGGTCCTCCGCGGTGCTCGCCGCGTACGCCGCGCTCCTGCGCCCCGGCGACACGGTCCTCGCGATGGGCCTGCCGCACGGCGGCCACCTCACGCACGGCTCGCCCGCGAACTTCTCCGGCCGCTGGTTCGAGTTCGTCGGCTACGGCGTGGACGCCGAGAGCGGCCTGATCGACTACGAGCAGATCCACGCCCTCGCCCGCACGCACAAGCCGAAGGCCGTGGTCTGCGGCTCGATCTCGTACCCGCGGCACATCGACTACTCCGCGTTCCGGGACATCGCCGACGACGTGGGCGCCTATCTGATCGCCGACGCCGCCCACCCCATTGGCCTGGTCGCCGGGGGAGCGGCGCCCAGCCCGGTGCCGTACGCGGACGTGGTGTGCGCCACCACACACAAGGTGCTGCGCGGGCCACGCGGCGGGATGCTGCTGTGCGGCGGCGACCTCGCGGAGCGCATCGACCGGGCGGTGTTCCCTTTCACACAGGGCGGCGCCCAGATGCACACGATCGCCGCGAAGGCCGTCGCGTTCGGCGAGGCGGCCACCCCGGCGTTCACGACGTACGCACACAAGGTGGTCGCCAACGCCCGTGCCCTGGCAGCGGAGTTGACGACGCGCGGCCTGGTGATCACCACCGGCGGCACCGACACCCATCTGCTCACCGCCGACACCGGCCGCTACGGCCTCGACGCCCGCACCGCCCGCGGCCGCCTCGCCGCCGCCGGCCTGGTCCTCGACACCTGCGCCCTGCCGCACGGCGACGTCCGCGGCCTGCGCCTGGGCACGGCGGCCGTCACCACGCAGGGCATGGGCGCGGAGGAGATGACGCGGATCGCGGAGCTGTTCGCCGCGGCCCTGCGCTCGGACGCGGAACCGAACCGGCTGCGGGGCGAGGTGCGGGAGCTCGTACGACGGTTCCCGCCGTATCCGAGCCGGTAGCCGTCGGCAGTCGGCCACTGCTCGCCGGCCGGCGTCGCGGGCCGGCGCATCGTGGGCGGTATCCGTGCGGATCCGGGGTAGGCGCAGCGGGGTGGACAGGGACTCGTGCAACCATCGTCGATACCCGGAAGTCCTCAACCGTATGCGCGCGAAGCTAGGGTGTGGGGCTGAGATGGCCAGCGATACCTGTGGGGAAGCCCGTGCGTGAATATCTGCTGACGCTTTGCGTCACGGCAGCGGTCACCTATCTGCTGACCGGGCCGGTGCGGAAGTTCGCCATCGTCGCCGGTGCGATGCCGGAGATCCGTGCGCGTGATGTGCACCGGGAACCGACCCCGCGGCTCGGCGGCATCGCGATGTTCTTCGGCCTGTGCGCGGGCCTGCTCGTCGCGGACCATCTGCAGAACCTCAACGAGGTCTTCGAGAACTCCAACGAACCGAGAGCACTGCTCTCCGGGGCCGCCGTCATCTGGCTGATCGGTGTACTGGACGACAAGTTCGAGATCGACGCCCTGATCAAGCTGGGCGGCCAGATGATCGCCGCGGGCGTGATGGTCATGCAGGGTCTGACGATCCTGTGGCTGCCGGTGCCGGGTGTGGGATCGGTCTCCCTGAGCGACCAGCAGGGCACGCTCCTGACGGTCGCCCTGGTCCTGATCACCATCAACGCCGTGAATTTCGTGGACGGCCTCGACGGCCTGGCCGCGGGCATGGTCTGCATCGCGGCTGCGGCGTTCTTCCTGTACGCATACCGCATCTGGTTCAGCTACGGCATCGAGTCGGCCGCCCCGGCCACGCTGTTCGCGGCGATCCTGATGGGCATGTGCCTGGGCTTCCTGCCGCACAACATGCACCCCGCCCGGATCTTCATGGGCGACTCGGGCTCGATGCTGATCGGCCTGGTGCTCGCGGCGGGCGCGATCTCCATCACGGGTCAGGTCGACCCGGACGCGATGAACCTCTTCGCCGGCTCCGAGCGCTCCGCGGTGCACCAGACGGTGCCGGTCTACATTCCGCTGCTGCTGCCCCTGACGATCATCGCGGTGCCCGCCGCGGACCTGATCCTCGCGGTCGTACGCCGGACCTGGCGCGGCCAGTCGCCCTTCGCCGCCGACCGGGGCCACCTGCACCACCGGCTCCTGGAGATCGGCCACTCGCACAGCCGGGCCGTCCTGATCATGTACTTCTGGTCCGCGCTGATCGCCTTCGGCGCCCTGGCGTACTCGGTGCACTCGGCGTCGATGTGGATCGTCCTGGTGGTCGTGGTGCTGAGCTTCGTGGGCCTGGTCCTGCTGCTGCTGCCGCGCTTCACGCCACGTACACCGCGCTGGATGGAGGCATTCGTGCCGCCTCGGTACCGACGGGGGCGGGGCGAGGCGGAGGCGGAGCGGGCGGACGCGAGAGACGAGGTGGCGGACAACGTGCCGCCGACCCCCGGGATCGCCGCGCGTGGAAACGGGGCCACGGCCATCGGTAGGCGATCGCGCCTTGCTGAGCGAGATGCCGATGTGGATCACTCGTCTCGGGTCTAGGACGATACGCACGACGAAGCCGGTATCGGAGCGGGGTCGTTGCGCCGACAGCGGCGCGACCAGTTGTCCCCCGGCGTATGCAATCCGTCAGCATGATCATTTTTGAGCCAACCTGCTGTAGATCGCTCACCAGGCCCGTCTGCTCCCCATAGCGTGTGCGAAGCGGAGATCGACCACCTCCGCTGGTTCGACCGCTTCAAACAGAAAACGGGAGGAAGAATGCGCAGGGTGATGAGCACCTCGCTCGCTACGGTGGCATTGGTGGGGGCGCTGGGCATGTCGAGCAACGCGATGGCGGCGACGCCGTCGCAGGCGCGGGCGGCGACCGTGGCGTCAGCCGAGACGGCGAACGTCGATGCGTCCGCGCGGAAGTGCGTGAAGGCCCTGAAGTGGTACTCCGCCAACAACAACCGCTACGTCCGGGTCAAGAACTCCTGCAGCCACAGGGTCTGCTTCAAGGTTGACGTCCCGAGCTCTCGAGACCCGAAGTTCACAGCGCAGGCCCGCAAGACCAAGAACCACCGGTACATCGGGGGCCTGTGGTTCCAGGGGCGGAAGATCTACCAGGTCGGTTGCTGACCTCGCACCAGGCGACCGCTTAATCGGTTGATGCACGTTGTGGCTCCGACCCCCTCGACAGGTGGGTCGGAGCCACACACGTTTCTGAGTCCAGGTCCGTGAGCCGTTCCCAACTACGCATCCGCCTGAGCAAAAGCCCCCATTAACAGACATGTCGCCTGCCTGCGCGCGCAGACGCGCGCGTTAACTCTCATGTGTGACGGCTGGCACACCAGGTGGGTAAAGACCTCATCAAATAGTTTGTGATACCGTTCACGAGATCCCGGGGTAGGGCCGAAGGACCGTAGTGCGACGGTTGGTTGGCCATCAGGAGCTCTCCGTTCCCGGGCTTACGCTCGTCCATGACGACAACTCGTCCCCTTCTTCAGTAAGTGGAGCTGCCGCCATGCAGTCCAATGACGCCCGAACTCTCGTGCCCATCGTCGTGCCCACCGTCGCCGCCGGCGCTATCGCCGCCGTCGTCAGTGGAATCGTGGCGGGCGGCGAGGGAGCGATCGGTGCTGTCGTCGCGACCGCCGTGGTGTGCCTCTTCATGGGGCTCGGGATTCTCGGCCTCCAGTTCGCGGCCAAGCACTTTCCGCACCTGTTCCAGGCGATGGGCCTCGTGCTCTACGTGGTGCAGTTGCTGGTGTTGTTCGCGTTCGTCGCCGTCTTCAAGGACACCACTCTCTTCAACCCCAAGACATTCGCCGCGACGATCATCGTTGCCGCAGTTGTATGGGTTGCCGCACAGGCCCGCGCCCACCTCAAGGCGAAGATTTTCTACGTCGATCCCGACTCTTCGGACGCTACGAAGAACGACAAGTCGGGGTCCTCGTCATGAGGGGTAGGGCCGGGATAAAGAGCCGTAAGAACTCCTGCTATCGTCCGGTGCCAACTGCGGCACTGCGGGCGCGGGCACATGAGCTGACGCCTGCTTCATCGCGAGGCTCAACGCCTGACTGCCGCCCCCATATCCGAAACACCAGACCGGTGCCGACTCGCGGCTGCACGCCGCGCCGACACAACGAGGTTGCCGTACTTATGCGTCACGCCGAAGGAGCCCGCGGTGAGTGCTGACCGGACACAGCTCGCCTTTGACTGGAGCTGCCGCATCATGTCCGACAACGGATGTGGCTTCCCGGCGCCGGGCCTGCACTCATTCCTTTTCAAGCCGATCGCCACCATCGGCGGCTTCGAGTTCAACAAGGTGATGCTGCTCGCGCTCATCACCACGCTCATCGTGGTCACGTTCTTCACCATTGCGTTCGGCAAGGCGAAGGTAGTGCCGGGCAAGCTGCAGATGGTCGGTGAGGCGGGCTACGACTTCGTACGCCGCGGCATCGTCTACGAGACCCTCGGAAAGAAGGAGGGCGAGAAGTACGTCCCCCTGATGGTCTCGCTGTTCTTCTTCATCTGGATCATGAACATCTGGTCCGTGATCCCGCTGGCCCAGTTCCCGGTCTCCTCGATCATCGCCTACCCGGCCGTGCTCGCCGCGATCGTCTACGTCACCTGGGTCTCGCTGACGTTCAAGCGCCACGGCTTCGTCGGCGGTTGGAAGAACGTCACGGGTTACGACCCCTCGCTGGGCCAGATCAAGTGGCTCGTCTCGTTCATCGAGCTCTTCTCGAACCTCCTGGTGCGACCCTTCACGCACGCGGTCCGGCTCTTCGCGAACATGTTCGCCGGCCACCTGATGCTCGTGATGTTCACGGTCGCCTCCTGGTACCTGCTGAACTCCTGGCTGATTCCCGCCGCCGGTGTCTCCTTCGTGATGACCGTCGCGATGATCATCTTCGAGCTTTTCGTGCAGGCCGTCCAGGCCTACGTCTTCGTGCTGCTCGCCTGCACGTACATCCAGGGCGCGGTCTCCGAGCACCACTGAGCCACCCCGCCTGCAACACCCCCTAGATCGCCCGGTGGCCAACCCCCACCGGTCCATGAAAGAGAAGGAAGTAACGGCATGTCCGCGACCATCGAACTCGCCGCCGTCACCGGATCCCTCGGTTCCATCGGCTACGGTCTCGCCGCTATCGGTCCCGGCATCGGCGTCGGCATCGTGTTCGGTAACGGCACCCAGGCCCTGGCCCGTCAGCCCGAGGCCGCCGGCCTGATCCGCGCCAACCAGATCCTGGGCTTCGCCTTCTGTGAGGCGCTCGCCCTCATCGGCATCGTTATGCCGTTCGTGTTCGGTAAGTAACCCGTTCTTACCTGACACTTTCGACGAAAGGCACTGATGTGATCGCCAACCTGGTGCAGCTGGCGGCCGGGGAAGAGCAGAACCCGCTCATCCCGCCCGGCCCCGAGCTGCTCGTCGGCACCATCGCCTTCGCCATCGTCTTCTTCTTCTTCTGGAAGAAGCTCCTCCCGAACATCAACAAGGTTCTGGAGCAGCGCCGGGAGGCGATCGAAGGCGGCATTGAGAAGGCCGAGGCCGCCCAGACCGAGGCCCAGAGCGTGCTCGAGCAGTACAAGGCTCAGCTCGCCGAGGCTCGGCACGAGGCCGCGCGGCTGCGCCAGGAGGCGCAGGAGCAGGGTGCTCAGCTCATCGCCGAGATGCGCGCTGAGGGCCAGCGGCAGCGTGAGGAGATCATCGCTGCCGGCCACACGCAGATCGCGGCGGACCGCAAGGCCGCTTCGCAGTCGCTGCGTCAGGACGTCGGCCAGCTGGCCACCACCCTGGCCGGCAAGCTCGTCGGCGAGTCCCTTGAGGACCACGCCCGGCAGAGCCGCACCATCGACCGCTTCCTCGACGAGCTCGAGGAGAAGGCCGAGGCCGCGCGATGAACGGAGCGAGCCGCGAGGCACTGGCTGCCGCACGAGAGCGTCTCGACGCGCTGACCGACAACACGTCGGTGGACGCGACCGCGCTTGCGGACGAGCTGGCCGCCGTCACCGCGCTGCTCGACCGCGAGGTGTCGCTGCGTCGGGTCCTGACCGACCCGGCGCAGGCCGCTGAGGCGAAGGCCGAGCTCGCGGGCCGGGTGCTCGGTGGGCAGGTCTCCGCCGAGACCGCCGACCTGGTGGCAGGCGTCGTCCGCTCCCGCTGGTCGCAGTCGCGTGACGTGGTGGACGCGTTCGAGGAGCTGGCGAACATCGCCGACCTCAACGCGGCACAGCGTGCAGGCAAGCTCGACAACGTCGAGGACGAGCTGTTCCGCTTCGGGCGGATCGTCTCCTCGAGCACCGAGCTGCGGGCGGCCCTGACCAGCCGTAGCGCCGCCGGATCGGCCAAGGGCGAGCTGCTGCGCAGCCTGCTCGGCGGCCGTGCGGAGGCCCCCACGGAGCGACTGGTCACGCGTCTGGTGACGCACCCGCGTGGACGTAGCCTGGAAGCGGGACTCGAGTCCCTGTCCAAGCTCGCCGCGGACCGCCGCAACCGTACGGTCGCGATCGTCACCTCGGCCGTGCCGCTGTCCGACGGACAGAAGCAGAAGCTGGCGGGATCGCTGGCCAAGCTGTACGGCCGGCAGATGCACCTCAACCTCGACGTGGACCCCGAGGTCCTCGGCGGGATCCGGGTGCAGGTCGGCGACGAGGTCATCAACGGCTCCATCGCGGACCGGCTCGAAGACGCGAGCCGCCGGATGGCCGGCTGACGGCAGCCTGGTTCGTCCAGGTCGCCGCACACCAACTCAACAAGCATTGCTAACGGCCCGAGTTGGGCCGTGCAGAGGATTCCTGGGGGCCCGCGGCGCAAGCCGCTAAGGGAAACAGCCCCAGACCCCCCAAGAAAACTTCGGGCCCAACAAGGAGAGCAGGGAACCCAGATGGCGGAGCTCACGATCCGGCCGGAGGAGATCCGGGACGCGCTGGAGAACTTTGTCCAGGCGTACAAGCCGGACGCGGCCTCGCGCGAGGAGGTCGGTACGGTCACGCTGGCCGGCGACGGCATCGCGAAGGTCGAGGGCCTGCCCTCGGCCATGGCAAACGAGCTGCTGAAGTTCGAGGACGGCACCCTCGGTCTCGCTCTGAACCTGGAAGAGCGCGAGATCGGCGCCGTCGTCCTCGGCGAGTTCAGCGGCGTCGAGGAGGGCCAGCCGGTCAGCCGTACCGGCGAGGTCCTGTCGGTGGCCGTCGGCGAGGGCTACCTCGGCCGCGTTGTCGACCCGCTCGGCAACCCGATCGACGGCCTCGGCGAGATCGAGACCAGCGGACGTCGCGCCCTCGAGCTGCAGGCCCCCACGGTCATGGACCGCAAGTCGGTGCACGAGCCGATGGAGACCGGCTACAAGGCCGTCGACGCGATGACCCCGATCGGCCGTGGCCAGCGTCAGCTGATCATCGGCGACCGCCAGACGGGCAAGACCGCCCTGGCCGTCGACACGATCATCAACCAGCGCGACAACTGGCGCACGGGTGACGTGAACAAGCAGGTGCGCTGCATCTACGTCGCCATCGGTCAGAAGGGCTCGACCATCGCCTCCGTGCGTGGTGCCCTCGAAGAGGCCGGCGCCCTTGAGTACACGACGATCGTCGCCGCCCCGGCGTCCGACCCGGCGGGCTTCAAGTACCTGGCCCCCTACACCGGTTCGGCCATCGGCCAGCAGTGGATGTACGAGGGCAAGCACGTCCTCATCATCTTCGACGACCTCTCGAAGCAGGCCGACGCCTACCGCGCCGTGTCCCTGCTGCTCCGTCGTCCGCCGGGCCGTGAGGCCTACCCGGGTGACGTCTTCTACCTGCACTCCCGCCTCCTCGAGCGCTGCGCCAAGCTCTCGGACGAGATGGGCAAGGGCTCGATGACCGGTCTGCCGATCGTCGAGACCAAGGCGAACGACGTGTCGGCGTTCATTCCGACCAACGTCATCTCCATCACCGACGGCCAGTGCTTCCTGGAGTCGGACCTCTTCAACGCCGGTCAGCGCCCCGCGCTGAACGTCGGTATCTCCGTCTCCCGAGTCGGTGGTTCCGCGCAGCACAAGGCGATGAAGCAGGTCTCCGGCCGCCTCCGCGTGGACCTCGCCCAGTTCCGTGAGCTCGAGGCGTTCGCCGCCTTCGGTTCCGACCTGGACGCCGCGTCGAAGGCGTCGCTCGAGCGCGGTCAGCGGATGGTCGAGCTGCTCAAGCAGGACCAGTACCAGCCGATGGCCACCGAGGACCAGGTCGTCTCCGTCTGGGCCGGCACCACCGGCAAGATGGACGACGTGCCGGTCGCGGACGTCCGCCGCTTCGAGCGCGAGCTGCTCGACCACCTGCACCGCAAGGAGCAGGGCCTGATGACCTCCATCAAGGAGGGCGGCAAGCTGTCGGACGACACCCTGACCGCCATCGGGGACGCCATCGCCGAGTTCAAGAAGCAGTTCGAGACCTCCGACGGCAAGCTGATCGGCGAGGACGCTCCGGCAGCCGTCGACGTCTCCAAGTGACGACGGAAGGGACCTGACTCATGGGAGCCCAGCTCCGGGTCTACAAGCGTCGCATCCGGTCCGTCACCGCGACGAAGAAGATCACGAAGGCGATGGAGATGATCGCCGCCTCGCGTGTCGTCAAGGCACAGCGCAAGGTGGCGGCCTCCACGCCGTACGCGACCGAGCTCACCCGCGCGGTCACCGCGGTGTCGACGGGGGCGAGCGACAAGCACCCGCTGACCACCGAGGTGGAGAACCCGACCCGGGCCGCGGTCCTGCTCCTCACGAGCGACCGTGGTCTGGCCGGCGCCTTCAACTCCAACGCCATCAAGGCGGCGGAGCAGCTCAGCGAGAAGCTGCGGGCCGATGGCAAGGAGGTCGACACGTACATCGTCGGCCGCCGTGGCATCGCGCACTACAACTTCCGGGAGCGGAAGATCTCCGGCGAGTGGACGGGCTTCACGGACCAGCCCAGCTACGCGGACGCGAAGGCGATCGCCGGTCCACTGATCGAGGCCATCGAGACGGAGACGGCCGAGGGCGGCGTGGATGAACTCCACCTCGTCTACACCGAGTTCGTCTCGATGATGACGCAGAACGCGGTCGAGGCCCGGCTGCTGCCGCTCAGCCTCGACGAGGTTGCCGAAGAGGCGGGCACCAAGGACGAGATCCGCCCGCTGTACGACTTCGAGCCCTCGGGTCAGGACGTCCTCGACGCCCTGCTTCCGCGGTACGTCGAGAGCCGTATCTACAACGCGCTGCTTCAGTCGGCCGCCTCCAAGCACGCGGCCACGCGCCGCGCGATGAAGTCGGCGACCGACAACGCGGGTGATCTGATCACAGCGCTCACCCGCTCTGCCAACGCGGCCCGCCAGGCCGAAATCACCCAGGAAATCAGCGAGATCGTCGGTGGCTCCGCAGCCCTGACCGACGCGACCGCGGGGAGTGACAAGTAATGACCACCACTGTTGAGACGGCGACGGCGACGGGCCGTGTCGCCCGTGTCATCGGCCCGGTCGTCGACGTGGAGTTCCCCGTCGACGCGATGCCGGAGATCTACAACGCGCTGCACGTCGAGGTCGCCGACCCGGCGAACGAGGGCGAGAAGAAGACGCTGACCCTCGAGGTCGCCCAGCACCTGGGTGACGGCGTGGTCCGCGCGGTCTCCATGCAGCCCACCGACGGCCTGGTCCGCCAGGCCACGGTGACCGACACCGGCTCCAGCATCACCGTGCCGGTCGGTGACTTCACCAAGGGCAAGGTCTTCAACACCCTCGGTGAGGTGCTGAACCACCCGGAGGAGAACGGCAAGGAGTCCGAGCGCTGGTCCATCCACCGCAAGGCCCCCGCCTTCGACCAGCTCGAGTCCAAGACCGAGATGTTCGAGACCGGCCTGAAGGTCGTCGACCTTCTCACCCCGTACGTCAAGGGTGGAAAGATCGGTCTGTTCGGTGGCGCGGGTGTGGGCAAGACCGTCCTCATCCAGGAAATGATCATGCGTGTGGCGAAGCTGCACGACGGTGTTTCCGTGTTCGCCGGCGTCGGCGAGCGCACCCGTGAGGGCAACGACCTCATCGACGAGATGGAAGAGTCCGGGGTTCTGGACAAGACCGCTCTCGTCTTCGGTCAGATGGACGAGCCGCCGGGCACGCGTCTTCGCGTCGCGCTCTCCGCGCTCACCATGGCGGAGTACTTCCGTGACGTGCAGAAGCAGGACGTTCTGCTCTTCATCGACAACATCTTCCGCTTCACCCAGGCCGGTTCCGAGGTCTCCACGCTGCTCGGGCGCATGCCCTCCGCGGTGGGTTACCAGCCGACCCTGGCGGACGAGATGGGTGTGCTCCAGGAGCGCATCACCTCGACCCGTGGTCACTCGATCACGTCCATGCAGGCCATTTACGTGCCCGCGGACGACCTGACCGACCCGGCCCCGGCCACCACGTTCGCCCACCTCGACGCGACGACGGTTCTCTCCCGTCCGATCTCCGAGAAGGGCATCTACCCGGCCGTGGACCCGCTGGACTCCACGTCCCGCATCCTGGACCCGCGCTACATCGCGCAGGACCACTACGACGCGGCCAGCCGTGTCAAGGGAATCCTGCAGAAGTACAAGGACCTCCAGGACATCATCGCGATCCTCGGTATCGACGAGCTGGGCGAAGAGGACAAGCTTGTTGTCCACCGCGCCCGTCGCGTCGAGCGCTTCCTGTCGCAGAACACCCACGCCGCCAAGCAGTTCACCGGCCTGGACGGTTCGGACGTGCCGCTCGACGAGTCGATCGCCGCGTTCAACGCGATCTGCGACGGCGAGTACGACCACTTCCCCGAGCAGGCGTTCTTCATGTGCGGTGGCATTGACGACCTCAAGGCCAAGGCCAAGGAGCTCGGCGTCTCCTGAGTCCCCTGACTCACGGGAGGGGTGGGCGCGTCCCACCCCTCCCGGTACGCCTACTAGAATTTGACCCAACACCCGGCTGAACCCGCCGGGTGGTGACCCGAGGAGCCAACCTTGGCTGCTGAGCTGCACGTCGAGCTGGTCGCCGCCGACCGCCAGGTCTGGTCCGGCGAGGCCACCCTGGTCGTGGCGCGCACCACCTCCGGCGACATCGGCGTCATGCCCGGTCACCAGCCGCTGCTCGGTGTGCTGGAGTCGGGCCCTGTGACGATCCGTACGACCTCTGAGGAGATCGGCACGATCGTCGCCGCGGTGCACGGCGGTTTCATCTCGTTCGCGGACAACAAGCTGTCGCTGTTGGCCGAGACCGTGGAAATGGCCGACGAGATCGATGTTCAGCGTGCGGAGCGGGCGCTGGAGCGCGCGAAGTCGGAGGCCGACGCGGCCGCCGAGCGTCGCGCGGACGTCCGCCTCCGTGCGGTGGCGGCGCGCTGACGACGGCGCGACGCGGAGTGTGACTCAGCCGCGGCCAGGACCGGAGCGATCCGGACCGGGCCGCGGCTGAGGCGATGCAGGTGCAAGGTCGGTTTGCGTGACTGGACGGAGCGAGGAGGTCGGTGCCGATGATCCTCGCTGTGGTTGTGTGCGCGCTGGTGATCGTGCTCGTGTTGGTGGGGCTCTTCGTCTTCGGGCTGCGCAGGCGCCTGATCCAGCGGTCCGGCGGCACCTTCGACTGTTCCCTGCGGTGGAACGCGCCCGAGCCCGGGGACACGTCCGGCAAGGGCTGGAGCTATGGAGTGGCCCGGTACAACGGCGACCGCATCGCCTGGTTCCGGGTCTTCTCGTACGCGCCGCGGCCGCGGCGGGTGCTGGAGCGGTCCGCGATCGAGGTCGTGGACCGGCGTGCGCCCGACGGCGAGGAGGAGCTGGCGTTGCTCTCCGATGCGGTGGTGCTCGGTTGTACGCATGACGGGACGCGGATCGAGCTTGCGATGAGCGAGGATGCGCTGACCGGGTTCCTGGCCTGGTTGGAGGCGGCGCCTCCGGGGCAGCGGGTCAACGTCGCTTAGGCCGGGGCTGCGCCCCGGGCCGCCCCTCCTGGGGTGGCGAGAGGAAGAAGGCCGGACCACAGGGGGCGTTCCCGTGGCCCGGCCTTCGGTCAAAGCGGCTAGCTCAGGCCCGAGTTGATCGCAGACACCAGCTCACCGTCAGCCGTGTCCCCGCTGAACTCCCAGAAGAACGCGCCGCCAAGCGACCGGTTCTTCGCCCACGTCATCTTGGACTTGATCGTCGCCGGGGTGTCGTACGACCACCAGTCCGTGCCGCAGTGGGCGTACGCCGTGCCCGCGGCCAGGCCGTTGCTCGGGCACTTGGACTTGAGGACCTTGTAGTCCTCGATGCCCGCCTCGTACGTGCCGGCCGCCGCGCCCGTCGCCGTGCCGCCCGGTTCCTTCTGGGTGACGCCGGTCCAGCCGCGGCCGTAGAAGCCGATGCCGAGCAGGAGCTTCGAGGACGGGACTCCCTTGGCCTTCAACTTGGCGATCGCCTCGGCGGAGTTGAAGCCCTCCTGTGGGATGCCCGCGTACGAGGTGAGCGGGGAGTGCGGGGCCGTGGGGCCGGTCTTGGCCCAGGCGCCGAAGAAGTCGTAAGTCATCACGTTGTACCAGTCGGCGTACTGGGCCGCGCCGCCGTAGTCCGCGGCGTCGATCTTGCCGCCGGACGAGGCGTCGGCTGTGATGGCGGCCGTGACCAGGGCGTTCTGGCCGAACTCGGTGCGGAAGGCCTGCATCATGTTCTTCATCGCGGCCGGGCCGCTGGTGTCGCAGCTGAGGCCGCAGGCGTTGGGGTACTCCCAGTCCAGGTCGATGCCGTCGAAGACATCGGCCCAGCGCGGGTCCTCGACCAGGTCGTGGCAGGACTTGGCGAACGCGGCCGGGTTCTTCATCGCGTCCGTGAAGCCGCCGGACCAGGTCCAGCCGCCGAACGACCAGAGCACCTTGATGTGCGGGTACTTGGCCTTCAGCTTGCGCAGCTGGTTGAAGTTGCCGCGCAGCGGCTGGTCCCAGGTGTCGGCGACGCCGTCCACGGACTGGTCGGCTGTGTAGGCCTTGTCATAGTCGGCGTACGCGTCACCGATCGTGCACTTGCCGCCCTGGACGTTGCCGAAGGCGTAGTTGATGTGCGTGATCTTGGCCGCGGAGCCGGAGGTGACCAGGTTCTTCACGTGGTAATTGCGGCCGTACACACCCCAGTTGGTGAAGTAGCCGAGCTTGACCTGGTCGCCGGGGCCGGGGCCCGGGTCGGTGCCGCCGCCGGTGGTGCGCACCGCGCGGGCGCCGCTGACCGGTCCGGTCTGGTCGGCGGTGTCCCGGGCCTGGACGCTGTACGAGTAGTCGGTGCCGGCGGTGAGCCCGCTGTCGGCGTACGACGTGCCGGTGACCGTCGCGACCTTGGCGCCGTCGCGCAGCACGTCGTAGTTCTTGACGCCGTTGTCGTCGGTGGCGGCGCTCCAGCTGAGCTTGACCGAGGTGTCGGTGATGTCCGCGGCCGTGGGGGTGCCGGGGGTGGAGGGCGGGTTGTCGCCGGGGACGCTGCCGCCGTCGCAACTGGCCTCGTTGAGCGTGCAGTTGGCGGGGGCGCCGGTGCCCGTACCGTTGAAGCCGAAGGTGACGGAGGCGCCGGGGGCGAGCGTGCCGTTCCAGGACTTGTTCTTGGCGGTCCAGCGGTTGCCGGAGTGGGTGACGTCGGCGTCCCAGGCCGAGGTGACCTTGGTGTCGGCGGGGAAGTCCCACTGGACGGTCCAGGAGGCCAGGGCGGTGGTGCCGGTGTTCTTCACCGTCCACTTGCCCTCGAAGCCGTTCCCCCAGTCCTGGGTCTTGGTGTACGTGGCGGTAGCCTCCGAGGCCGCAGCGGCTGCCGGGGCGGCCTGGGTGGGGGCGGCGAGTGCGACGAGCGAGCCGAACGGCAGCAGCAGGGTCGCCAGTCCCGCTGTGAGTCTTTGCCGTGATCTGAGCCTGAAGCGCATGGTGCGCCTCCTCGGGATGAGGTCCGGACGTATGGGGTGGGGGGACCCTGCGACGCCCGTGAGCACGTCGTCGACGTGTGCTGTGCTCACCGCAGTGCCGTGAGAGTAGAAAGGTCTGGACTTTACGTCAATAGGTCTGGACCACTGGATCCCGCCACTCTCGGACCGGCGGCCTGGACACTCGGCTCGGACTCCCGTCCCCGGCGGTCCTGAGCGTGCTCAGATGTTCAACTCCTGCGCCAGCACGGCCGCTTGGACCCTGCTGCGCAGCTCCAGCTTCCCGAGCAGCCGGCTCACATGGGTCTTCACGGTGGCCTCCGCCATGTCCAGACGTACCGCGATCTCCGCGTTGGACAGGCCCTGGCCGAGGCAGCGGAGGACCTCGCGCTCGCGGCGGGTGAGGGCGTCCACGGCCTTCAGGACAGCGGCGTCGGGGGCGCTCTGCGCGCGGGTGGGCTCCGCGGCGAACTCGGCGATCAGGCGGCGGGTCACGGCGGGCGCGATCAGGCCCTCGCCGCGCGCCACCGTACGGACCGCGTCGAGCAGGTCCTTGGCGTCGGTGTTCTTCAGCAGGAACCCGGAGGCGCCCGCGCGCAGCGCCCCGAAGACGTACTCGTCCAGGTCGAAGGTGGTCAGGACCAGGACGTCGGCGAGCTGCTCGGCCACCACCCTGCGGGTGGCCGCGACACCGTCGAGGCGGGGCATCTGGACGTCCATCAGGACCAGATCGGGGCGGAGTTCGCGGGCGCGGGCCACCGCCTCCTCGCCGTCCGCGGCCTCGCCGACGACCTCGATGTCCGGGGCGCTGCCCAGGATCAGGACGAGGCCCGCGCGTACGGCCGACTGGTCCTCGGCGACCAGGACCCGGATCATTCGCTTCCTCCTTCGCGGGCCTTCACGGTGGCTTCCCCGGCGGGCAGTGCGGCCCCTACGTACCAGATCTTGCCCTCGGCGCTGTCGCGCGGGCCCGCCTCGAACTCCCCGCCGAGCAGCGAGGCCCGCTCCCGCATGCCGACGAGCCCGGCCCCCGAGCCCGGCGCGCGCGGCCCCGAGGGGTCGCCGAAGGGGCTGGTCACCGTCACCGCCAGGGTGCGGTCGGCGAGGCTCAGGGCGACGTGGACGGGGCCGGGTGCGGCGTGCTTGAGGGCGTTGGTGAGGGACTCCTGGACGATCCGGTACGCGGCCAGCTCGACCGGGGCCGGGAGGCGGGCGGAGTCGGTGCGGCGGTCGTCGAGCGTGACGTCGAGGCCGTTGGTGCGGGCCTGTTCGGCGAGGGTGGCGAGGCCGTCGAGGGTGGGCGCCGCCGCCGGTTCGTGGTCGTCGCTGCCGTCCCGGAGCAGGCCGATGAGGCGGCGCATCTCGGCCAGTCCGTCGACGCTGTTCTCGCGGATCACGCCGAGGGCGTCGCGGGTGGTGCCCGGGTCGTCCAGGGAGAGCGCGGCGGTGGAGTGGATGGCGATGGCGGAGAGGTGGTTGGCGACCATGTCGTGCAGCTCGCGGGCCATCCGCGCGCGCTCGGCGGTGACGGCCTGGGCGCGGTCCATCTCGGCGAGCAGCGCGGTCTGTTGGGCCCGCAGCCGGGCGGCCTCGGCGGCGTCCCGGTGGTTGCGGACGATGGCGCCCGTGGTGGCGGGGGTGAACGTGATGAGGCCGACCATGAGGCCGAGCAGCACCGCCTCGGGCTGCTGGAACCAGGCCAGGAATCCGAGTGTGGCGGCGACGGTGGCGAGCCCGGTGGCCCACGGAAGGCGCCGGGCGGCGGCGGGCGAGCCGTACAGGACGGCGGCGTACGCGAGGTCCGCGAAGAGGATGACGGTCACGAGGTTGCCGGGCGTGAACTGGTCGGCCACCAGCACGAGTGTGCCGAGGGCGAGCGCGGTCTGCGGCAGCGTGCGGCGCAGCAGCTCCAGGCCGGACATGAGCGCCAGCGGTACGAGGAGCCAGGCGTCCGGGAGCGAGGGGACGGGCGAGGTGCGCATGCCGAGGCCGATGCCCCAGAGGGCGAGGCCGCCGAGCAGGCCGGAGAGGGCGATCAGGACGTCGATCCGGTGCGGCCGGGGCAGGCCCGCGACTCCCGCGCGTCGGCGCGGCGGGCGGTCGGCCTCGCGGGGTCGGCTCTCGGAAGTCACGCTCCCCATCCAACACGGCGGGCGGCGCCGTGGCCTCCGTATGCGGATCGAGGTGGGACGGTGCGGGACTGCATCCTTCGATGTACTCGCACTTCGTCAGCGCAGACGACGAAGGGGCGCGGCAAGGACGGGACGCTGGAGGGACCGCGAGAGGAGAGTCCCGTGATCGTCACGCTCATCATCATCTGCGAGGCCGGCTTCTGGGTGCTGCTCGCCCTGGGCCTCGCCCTGCGGTACTGGGCGAGGATGCCGCGCGCGAGCGTCGCCGTCCTGCTCTGTGAGCCGCTGCTCGAAGTGGTCCTGTTCGTGGCCACGGCGATCGATCTGCGCGGCGGCGCCGAGCCGGACTGGAAGCACGGCCTCGCGGCGGCCTATATCGGCTACTCGATCGCCCTCGGCCACTACACGGTCAAGTGGGTCGACGTCCGCGTCGCCCACCGCTTCTTCGGCGGCCCGCCGCCCACCACCCCGAAGTACGGCATGGCCCGCGCGCTGCACGAGTGGAAGCTGGCGGCCCGCTGGGTGCTCGCCTCGGCGATCGCCCTTGGGCTGCTGCAGTGCGCGATCTGGTACGTGGGGGACCCGGGGCAGACCGGCTCGCTTGAGCAGTGGCAGCAGCGGATGCTGTTCGTGATCGGCATCAACGTGGTGATCGCCGGCGCGTACACCCTGTTCCCGAAGAAGGCCCCGGCCGGTGCCGGCGACGGGGCCTCCGCGAAGGAACTCAGCAGGCTCTGAAGGTCACCGCTCGCCGCCGGGCACCCACAGCACGTCCCCGACCTCCTTGTTGGCGATGCGGGCCAGGATGAACAGGAGGTCGGACAGGCGGTTGAGGTACGTCGCCGTCAGCGCGTTCATCGTCTCGCCGTGTGCTTCGAGCGCCGCCCAGGTGGAGCGCTCGGCGCGACGGACGACCGTGCACGCCTGGTGCAGCAGCGCCGCGCCGGGCGTGCCGCCGGGCAGGATGAACGAACGGAGCTTCTCCAGCTGCTCGTTGAAGTGGTCGCAGTCCGCCTCCAGCTTGTCGACGTAACTCTGCTCGACGCGCAGCGGCGGGTACTCGGGGTTCTCGACGACCGGCGTGGAGAGGTCCGCGCCCACGTCGAACAGGTCGTTCTGGACCCGCGTGAGGACGCCCACGACCTCCTCGTCGAGGCCGCCGAGGGCGATCGCGGTGCCGAGCACGGCGTTGGCCTCGTTGGCGTCGGCGTACGCCGCGATCCGCAGATCGGTCTTGGGGGCGCGGCTCATGTCGCCCAGAGCGGTGGTGCCGGTGTCCCCGGTGCGGGTGTAGATGCGCGACAGAATGACCATGTGGCCGAGGTTACTCCCGACCTCCGCCGCGCGGACGCCGACCTTTCCGCCGGAAAACGCCCCAACTACGCGGTGCGGACAAGCGGATCGAGCCACGGCGTGTGATGTCCGTCAGATGAGACGTGACGCGTATCTCGTACCGCCCCAAGGGGGCCTCACGCCCGCTAGTCTCCGCCGGAGAGTTCGTTGTTAACCATGAGTAAGACCGCAACTGTCAAAGGGGATCGCACAGTGGCACGGAAGCTCGCCGTCGTCGGAGCCGGACTCATGGGGTCCGGTATCGCTCAGGTCTCCGCCCAGGCGGGCTGGGACGTGGTGCTTCGCGATGTCACCGACGCGGCCCTGACCCGTGGCACCGACGGCATCAAGGCCTCGTACGAGAAGTTCGTGAGCAAGGGCAAGCTCAGCGCCGAGGACGCGGAGGCCGCGCTGGCGCGGATCACCACGACCACCGATCTGGACGGCGCCGCCGACGCGGACGTCGTAGTCGAGGCCGTCTTCGAGAAGCTCGAGGTCAAGCACGAGATCTTCCGTACGCTCGACAAGCTCGTGCGCCCCGAGGCCGTGCTCGCCTCCAACACCTCCGCCATCCCGATCACCAAGATCGCGGCCGTGACGGAGCGTCCGGAGCGGGTCGTCGGTGCGCACTTCTTCTCGCCGGTGCCGATGATGCAGCTCTGCGAGCTGGTCCGCGGCTACAAGACCAGCGACGAAACCCTCGCCACCGCAAGGGAGTTCGCCGAGTCGGTCGGCAAGACCTGCATCGTCGTGAACCGCGACGTCGCGGGCTTCGTGACCACTAGGCTGATCTCGGCCCTCGTGGTGGAGGCCGCCAAGCTCTACGAGTCGGGCGTCGCCACCGCCGAGGACATCGACATCGCCTGCAAGCTGGGCTTCGGCCACGCGATGGGCCCTCTGGCCACCGCCGACCTGACCGGGGTCGACATCCTGCTGCACGCGACCAGCAACATCTACACGGAATCCCAGGACGAGAAGTTCGCTCCGCCGGAGCTGATGCGCCGCATGGTCGACGCCGGCGATATCGGCCGCAAGAGCGGGCAGGGGTTCTACCAGCACTGAACCGCCGTACCCCGGCCGGACATCCGTACGCGACCCGTACGGGCACCGGTCGGGTCCCCCTCAGGGGTGAATTGCGTATCGGTTCGCTCACGGACGACAACTTCCTCGTCCGTGGGCCCGTCAGTTCAGTGAGACCACAGTTGGGACGTACGTGACGACGGTGGCGACGACGCCACAGCACTCTCGGGAGCGCATATGCACATCAGGGGCGACCACGCCGAGCTGACCGTCGGGGGCAGCCTCGACGTCCGAAGCGCGGCGGACGCCCGGACTGCCCTGCATTCCGCCCTGGACGAGGGTGCGGGCGACCTCGTCCTCGACCTCTCGGACCTCGCCGCCCTCGACGCCACCGGACTCGGCGTCATCATGGGCGCCCACCGCCAGGCCGGCCGCTGCGGCCGCCGCCTGGTGCTGCGCAACGTACCGCCGCAGATGCAGCGGCTGCTCGTGGCCACCAGGCTGCACCGCATCCTCGCGATCGAGGGCGGGATCGGGGCGCACCCCCTGTAGCGCGCGCGGGGACGAGGGTGAGCGCGCCGCCCACGGCGCCGCGCCGCCGCGACAAATCCGGTGAGACCGTGACGTCTCGGACGTCACGCCACCCCAGGTGTTCCGCGATACCGCGCCACGGTCTAAGGTTCGGTCGCTCACCCCTATCCCGTGAGTGCCGGACCAGAAGCGACAGAGCCGTATGCGAAAGGCCGGGGAAGCCAAGGCATACGAAGCTTTTGGGGGCTTTGACCATGGACCCGACGAGCCGGGGACCCGAGGAGCACGGTCAGCACGGCCGCGGCCCCGACGACCCCGCGACGCCCGCGCACCCCGCGGGCCCGCACCGCGACTCCTCCCCGAACTCCGCGAGCCGGGGCTACCCGAGCACCCCGGAGTTCGGGGCTGCCGCGCCCGTACGGACAGTTCAGCTGACCTCCGGGGACTATCTGCTGACCGTCAACCCCGTCGACGGCAGCGAGATCGAGCCATGCCCGCCCGGCGAGCAGCCCGCGAGCCCGCAGCGGTACGACGCGGACGAGCGCGCCGCCCGCCGCAGCGCCGCCCTGCCGCCCCCGCCGCCCGGCCCCGCGCGGGTCCGGCCGCCGCTCCTGGAACGCCAGGAGGTACGCGAACGGCTCACCCGGCTGCTCGCCCGCGGCCGCTCCGTACGCCTCACCGGGCCCGCGGGCTCCGGGCGCACCTCGCTCCTCGAGGCACTCGCCGAGGACTGCGCCGACCTCGCGCCCGACGGCGTCGTCCGGCTCTCCGGCCACCGCCGCACCGCGGCCGAACTCCTCCACGAGCTGTACGCCGCCGTGTACGCCTCGCCCGGACACCGGCCCGACGAGGCCCAACTCCGCGCCTGCGTCCACGACATCGGCGCCGTCGTCGTCCTCGACGACCTGGAGTTCGGCGGCGCCGCCCTGCAGGACTTCCTCGACGCCACCCCCGAGTGCGCCTACCTGCTCGCGGCCACCCCGGATGTCGCCGCGCCGTCCGCCGAGTCGCACGTCGAGGAGGTCTTCCTCGGCGGCCTCGACCGGGCCGCGGGCCTGAAGCTCCTCGAACTCGCCACCGGCCGCCCGCTCAGCGACGAGGAGGAGGCCCTCGCCGGCGACCTGTGGTTCGAGTCCGAAGGGCTGCCGCTGCGCTTCATGCAGGCCGGCGCGCTGCTGCGGCAGCGGGACCGGCTCCTCGCCGACGCGGTGGACGCCGAGGGCGGTCCGGAAGAGGGCGGCCCCGTACCGCTGCCCTCCCTCGCCGAGGCCGCCGCGCCCGCCGCGCTGCTCGCGTCCCGGCTCAGCGAATCCGCCCGCGCCACCCTGGAGTTCGCGGTCGCGCTCGGCGGCGAGGTGCCGCACCAGGCGCATCTGCCCGCCCTCATCGGGGACACGCACGCGGACGCCGCGCTCGGCGAGCTCGCCGCCGCCGGGCTCGTCGGCCCCACCGGCGCGCGCCACCGCCTCGCCGCGGGCGTCCTCACCCAGCTGGAAGCCGCCGGGTACGGGGACACCGCGCCCGCCCGCGCGCACGGCGCCGCCCAGCACTACGCCTGGTGGGCCGGCCACCCCTCCGTCACCGCCGAACGTGCCACCGCCGAGTCCGACGCGCTGCTCGCCGCGCTCGGCGTGCTCGTGCCCGGCACCGAGTCCGGGCACCTCGGCTCGGCCGTCCTGCTCGCCCGCACCGCGGCGCCCGCGCTCGCGGCGGGGCTCGCCTGGGGCGCCTGGGAGCGGGTCCTGCGCATCGGCCAGGAGGCGGCCAGGCTCGCCGGTGAGGTGGCCGAAGAGGCGTACTTCCACCACGAGTTGGGCGTCCTCGCGCTCCTCGGCGGCCAGCTGGAGAGGGCCCGTACGGAGCTGGAGGCGTCCATCGGGATGCGCGGCGCGCTCGCCGACAAGCGGGGCACCGTCGCGGGCCGCAGGGCCCTCGCCCTGGTCTCCGACCGCGACGGCACCACACCGCCCGCGGGCCTTCCGGTGAGCCGGCGTGCGGACGGGGCGGCGCCGCCCCGTGCGGTGTCCGCCGCGCCGCCGAGCCCCGGCTTCGCGTCGGACGAGATCCAGACGGTGGTGAGCCGGGCGGCGGCCGAGCCGCAGGAGGAGAGCCCGCGCAAGGCGGCCGTCGCCGGTACGCGACGCAATCTCGCCGCGGCCGGGGCGGGTGCGCTGCTCGCGGTCGTCCTCGGCACCGTGGTGACGCTCGGTGCGATCTCCGACGACGAGACGCCGCCCGACACGGTCAGGCCCGACCGTACGACCGGACAGCAGGACGACGACTTGCCCGCGGACCCGCCGGAGGACGAGCTGAGCAGCGGCCCGGCCGCGCCGTCGACGCCGAGCACCTCGGACTCGCCCGGCAGCGGCTCGCCCTCGGACAGCCCGAGCGGCAGCGAGTCCCCGAGCCCGAGCGGCTCGCCCTCGGACGACCCGACGACCACGAAGCCGCCGAGCTCCTCCAAGCCTCCTACGACGACGAAGCCGCCGTCCTCGTCGAAGCCGCCGACGACCACGAAGCCGCCGACGTCCTCACCTCCGCCGTCCTCCCCGGACCCGGAGCCCTCGGACACGGACCCCGGCTCCAGCGAACCGGCCAGCAGCAGTGCGGCTGCGCCGTCGGGCAGCGGGGAGCCTTCGGGGGTGGAGAGCTCGGCTTGAGGGTGGCGGCGCGTGCTTTTCCCCTGACCCGCCCCTTCCCGAAAGTCCTGCCGGACGGGCCTCCTCAAACGCCGGAGGGGCTGATTTTTCAGCCCGTCCGGCGCTTGAGGACGAGCCCGGAGGGCGGTCAGACGGCCACCGAGTCGACGGTGCGGAACGGTCCGCGGTATACGACCGCTCAGAACAACCGCAGCTTGTCGTCCTCGATGCCGCGCAAGGCGTCGTAGTCCAGGACCGCGCAGTCGATGCCGCGATCCGTCGCGAGAACGCGGGCCTGGGGCTTGATCTCCTGCGCGGCGAAGACGCCCTTCACCGGAGCCAGGTGCGGGTCGCGGTTCAACAGGTCCAGGTAGCGCGTGAGTTGCTCCACGCCGTCGATCTCGCCCCGCCGCTTGATCTCCACGGCCACCGTCGCGCCGTCGGAGTCCCGGCACAGGATGTCGACCGGGCCGATCGCCGTCGGGTACTCGCGGCGGATCAGGGTGTATCCCTCGCCAAGTGTCTCGATCCGGTCGGCGAGCAGCTCCTGGAGGTGCGCTTCCACGCCGTCCTTGATGAGGCCCGGGTCGACGCCCAGTTCGTGCGAGGAGTCGTGCAGGATCTCCTCCATCGTGATGATGAGCTTCTCGCCCGCCTTGTTCACGACCGTCCAGACGCCCGCGTCGTCCCCCGAACCCTCCTTCAGGGTGCACGGCGGCGACATCCAGTTCAGGGGCTTGTAGGCCCGGTCGTCCGCGTGGATCGAGACACTGCCGTCCGCCTTCACGAGGATGAGGCGGGGCGCGAGGGGGAGGTGGGCGGTGAGCCGGCCCGCGTAGTCGACGGAGCAGCGGGCGATGACGAGACGCATGGTCGGCAACGCTACTGGACACCCCCCGCTCCACGCGAAACGCCCTCGTGCAACGAACCGCAGGGAAGGAACGGGGATGGGTGATCCGCCCCATTTTCCGGGAAGGACACCGTTCGCCCATGGCCGGTTGTGCGCGCATTCTCCTGGTGCGGGCAGGACAGGTTGCATACCGTGGAAGCGGGTGGTCGTCACGCGTGCACGCTGCGTATGCGTCGCCCCCTTGCCTGTCCGTCAGCCCCCGCTCCCCGGGGGTGCGAGAGGAGAACCCATGTCGCTCGACGTCTCACCGGCACTGTTGGAACAGGCCGAGCGAGGCGAGGTCGACGAAGCCGCATTCGTCGACTGCGTCCGGACCTCCCTGCCCTACGCATGGGAGATGATCAGCTCTCTGGTGGCCCAGCTGAAGGTGGACGGTGGCGAGTTCGCCGACAACCAGACGCCGCCGCCGGACGAGCAGGCGCGTGGTCAGCTGCTGCGTGCACTCGCGAGTGACGCGATACGAGGGGCGCTGCAGCGCCACTTCGGAGTGCGTCTCGCGTTCCAGAACTGCCACCGCGTCGCGGTCTTCCCGCTCGACTCCGAGGTCGACGACCGGCTGGCCAAGTTCACTTCCATACGGGGTCAGTTGCTGAACCAGTCGCCGGAACTCAGGGACTGCTGACGCCTGTTGCTGCCGTCCCGTACGCGGGAGGTGTCACTAGTCCGGGGCGGCAGCCCACCCGTCCGCAGTTCTCAGCCGAGCTGCGGCAGCACCTCCGCGCCGAGCCGGCGCACGTTCTCCTCCGTCGCCGCCAGGTCTCCGGAGCCCTCCATGAGCAGCGCGAAGCGCGTGATGCCGGTGCGCTCCGCGGTCGCCGCGAGCCGGTCCGCGCACAGCCGGGGCGTGCCCACCGGGTGGATCCCGCAGAGCATCTCGGTGTACGCCAGCGGGTCCCGCATCCGCCGCTCCCGGCCGTCGACCGTGACATGGGCGTCCAGGCCCTGTTTCAGCCAGCCCGGCATCGCCTTCAGGAGCGTCTCCGCCGCCTGCGCACCGCGGTCCGCGACCTGCGCCACTCCGGCCGAGACATGACCGGCCGACCGCACGGCGTCCGGCGCGTGCCCCGCGGCCAGCGCGCTCGACCGCCAGAACGCCACCATCTCGGCCTTCTCCTCGTCCCCGACGTGCATACCGAGCAGCATCGGCAGACCCCGCTCCGCGGCAAGCCGGACGCTCGCGGGCGAGGTGCAGGCCACCACGACCTCCGGACCGGCGGGCCCGGACAGCGCCTCGTCGGGACGCGGGACAACCGCCACCTCACGGAAGTCGTACCGCTCCCCGGAGGCGCCGACCCGAGGCTTGCGCAGCCACTCCAGGAGCAGGTCGAGGGATTCGGGGAAGCCGTTCTCGTACGCCCCGATGTCCTTGCCGAAGACCTCCAGGTCCACCCACGGTCCGCCGCGGCCCACGCCGAGCGTGAAGCGGCCGCCGCTGGTGAGGTGGAGGAGCGCGGCCTGCTCGCCGAGGGCCACCGGATGCTGGGTGGGCAGCACGCTCACCGCGGTGCCGACGCGGATCCTTCGGGTGCGGCCGAGCAGAAACGCCGCGAACGTCGCCGCGGAAGGGCACACTCCGTACGGGACGAAGTGGTGCTCGGCCAGCCAGACCGAGTCGAGCCCGGACTCCTCGGCGACCTCGCCGATCCGCAGGGCGCGGTGCAGCGCCTCTCCCTGGCCCTGGCCCGGGAACTGCGCGGCCAGTACAAAACTTCCTACACGCATCGCACTCCTGCCTCTCGGCGCCGACGCGGCCTCCCCTACGGGCAACAACGCGCAGCACGTGCCAAGGGCACGGCCTGGCATACAGGTTGGCCCATTTTCATACGGGAGAGTGCCCCGGAAGGGCGGTCCCTCCGCCGAGGCTCGGGTACCCAGGGATGCGGCGCGTAGGCTGGAGCGGTCTTATCGGCTTCCGTACGCACGTGAGGTGTTCCGTGTCTCCGCGCCGCAACCGCCCCAAGGGCGCAGGCTCCAACGGCAGGGGAGCGGACGACGACCGTCCGCGTTACGGCGGCCATCAGTACACCGAGTCGTGGCAGGGCGAGGAGTTCACCGTCCGGCAGGTCGCGGGTTCCGGCGGGCCCGGCAAGACGTACCGCTGCCCCGGCTGCGACCAGGAGATCCGCTCGTCCGTGCCGCACGTGGTGGCCTGGCCGGAGCACGGCGGCGTCGACGACCGCAGGCACTGGCACAAGGCCTGCTGGAACGCGCGGGACCGCCGCACCACGCGGGTGCGGCGGTCCCGTGACGCGCCGAGGTTCTGACCTCGCGGCGGTGTCTCAGACGTCCCTGGTCTCGGTGGAGAGGAACGCGCCGCCGAAGGCGACGGCCGTCAGGCCCAGCATGATCCACAGCGGCTCCCAGCCCGTGGGGCCCGTGCCGCCGGCCACCGAGTCGCCGTAGAAGGCGATCAGCTGGCTGGGGACGGCGTACTGCAGCAGGAACAGCTGCAGGTCCTCCAGAGACCTCGAGAACATGAACATGGCCAGGACCAGCGGCAGCAGCACCAGGCCGATCATGATCGTGATCGCTCCGGCGGAGTGCCGTACGAGGGCACCCACCGCGAGCGACAGCAGCCCGAGCGTCGCGACGAAGAGGCCCACGCCGACCGTGCCGCGCAGCCACTCCTCGCCGGTCGCGCTCGCCCCGTCGACCATGGCGGTCTGCACCATGGCCACCAGTGCGGCGGCCACCGTGGTGACGACGAAGACCAGGGCGAAGAAGACGATCGCCTTGGCGGCCAGGATCCGGCTGCGGGACGGGCAGGCCGTCGTCGTCGTACGGATCATTCCGGTGCCGTACTCGGAGCCGATGGTCAGCACGCCGAGCGTCATCACGCACAGCATGCCGAGCAGGATGCCGAAGGAGCCGAGGCCGATGGCCGACTTGCCGCCGAGCTCCATGTCGGCCGAGGCGGCGACGATGCCGATCAGCGTGCCGATGCCGAGGACCAGGACGAGCATCACGCCGAGCGTCCAGATCGTGGAGCGCACACTGCGGATCTTCGTCCACTCCGAGGCGAGCGCGTGCCCGAGGTGCGTCTTCGTGATCGGGATCGGCGAGACGTACGTCTCCACGGGCGGGCCCGACTGCCACTGCTGCTGGGCCTGCTGGGCCTGCTGGGCCTGTTGAGGCTGCTGGGCCTGGTGCGGGGCGGGCTGCTCCTTGCCCTGCGGAGCCTGCTGGTGCGGCGCGGGCAGGGTGCGCAGCATCGCGGTGTGCTCCTGCGGAGGCTGCTGCGGCTGCGGGACCGGCTGCCCCTGGGGCGCCTGCGGAGGCTGCTGCGGCTGCTGCGGGGGAGCGGGCGCCATGGACGGGGGCTGCTGCGGCTGCGGCACGGAGGGCGTGGGCGGAGTGCTCATCGGGTGGCGTCCTCGTTGTCGCTCTTGGTCGGTTCGGCGGCGGGCGCCTGCTCCTGGGGCAGCGGCTGCGCCGGGGCCTGCGGCTGGTCCTGAGCCGGGGCCTGCGGCTGCTCCTGCTGCGGCTCGGGGAGCTTGCGCAGCATCGCCGTCTGCTGCTCCTGCTGCGGCGCGGGCAGCGTACGCAGCATCGCCGTGTGCTCCGGCGGCGTCGCGCCCTGCGGCTGAGCCGGGGCATGGGCCTGGGCCTGCGGGGCGGGGGCCTGGCCCGCGTACGGGTTCGGCTGTCCGCCCTGCTGCGGGGCGGGCGGCGGGTACCAGCCCGGCTGGTCCTGGCCCGGCACCGGCACCGGCGGCGCCATCCCCGGCGGCTGCGGCTGCTGGAAGCCGCCCAGCTGGTCGGCCGTGGAGCGGTAGTCCACGGCGCCCTGCGTGAGCCGCATGTACGCCTCCTCCAGGGATGCCTGGTGCGGCGACAGCTCCCACAGGCGTACGTCCGCGTCGTGCGCGAGGTCGCTGATGCGGGGCAGCGGCAGGCCCGTGACGCGCAGCGCGCCGTCCTGCTCGGGCAGCACCTGGCCGCCCGCCTCGGTCAGCGCCGACGTCAGCTTCTCGCGCTGCTGCGGCTCGGTTTCCGGCGTACGGACGCGTGCGAAGCCCGCCGAGTTGGCCGCGATGAACTCACGGACGCTCATGTCGGCGAGCAGCTGGCCGCGGCCGATCACGATCAAGTGCTCGGCGGTGAGGGCCATTTCGCTCATCAGGTGCGAGGAGACGAAGACCGTACGCCCCTCGGCGGCGAGCGACTTCATCAGATTCCTGACCCAGAGGATGCCCTCGGGGTCGAGGCCGTTGACCGGCTCGTCGAAGAGCAGCACCTGCGGGTCGCCGAGGAGCGCGGCGGCGATGCCGAGCCGCTGGCCCATGCCGAGCGAGAAGCCCTTGGACCGCTTCCTGGCGACCTCCTTGAGGCCCACGACGCCGAGCACCTCGTCGACCCGGGAGGCCGGGATGCCGGACAGCTGGGCGAGCGAGAGCAGGTGGTTGCGGGCGTGCCGGCCGCCGTGCACCGCCTTGGCGTCGAGCAGCGCGCCGACCTGGCGGGGTGCGTTCGGCAGCCTGCGGTACGGGTAGCCGGCGATCGTGACGCGTCCGGCGGTCGGGTTGTCGAGCCCGAGGATCATCCGCATCGTCGTGGACTTGCCCGATCCGTTCGGCCCGAGGAAGCCGGTGACGGTACCCGGCCGGACCTGGAAGGAAAGGTTGTACACGGCCGTCTTCGCGCCGTAGCGCTTGGTCAGGCCGGCTGCCTCGATCATTCTCCGCACCCATCGAGAGGTCAGGACGTCGGGGCAGTGCTCACGCCCCCGTAAGGGTTAGGAGGATATCCACGCCTTGACGGTTCCGGCCAAGTCGGGTGAAGGACCCGGCCCTCGTCTGCGAAGAGCCGCGTGGCCGTGTCGCGCACGGCCGCGTCGGCCCGCGCCGCCCTCACCCAGGACCGCGCGTCGGGCCCGAGCAGCGCGCGCAGCGCCGCCGATCCCGCGAGCAGCCCGGTGAGCAGCGCCCCCTGCTCGCCCCCGGCCAGCGGCCGCCCGTCGGGACCGGCGAGCACGCCCCGCTCCCCGGTGTAGATCCAGGCCCCGGGCCCGCCTCCCTCGAAGTGGCTCTCGTCCAGCGGGCGACGGCGGTAGTTCGGGAGCTCGGTGGCGTCGACGGCGGCGAGCTGTGCGTCGTCGAGCCAGCTGAGGACGAGGGTGAGGGTGCTGTCCGGGTCCGGGTAGGGGGCGGCGGCCACATACCCGGCCCGCCCCACATGTGCGGAGCACCCGATGGCGATGCCGCGCACCGTGACCGGCACCATCGGCACGTCCGAGGCGAGGGAGCGCCGCGCGAGCTTGTACGCGACCTGGGCGGGGCAGGCGTTGGAGCCGACGGCGAGCACGGGATGGCGGCGGTCGAGGTCGTCCAGGACCTGGTCGAGCCGCGGCCCGCCCTCGACGTACATTCCGGCGAGCGAACCCGTGCCGCCCTCAAGGCGCAGCAGCCGGTCCCCGCGCAGCAGGGCCGGCCAGGGCACCGGGAGGCCCGGGTAGGTCAGCGGATGCTCGAACGGCACGGTGGCGAGCCCGAGTTCACGAAGACTGCGTCCCTTCACGACTGCCTCCTCCCGACGGGACAGATGTGCCCTTCAAACCTTACGCATCCCTCCGTTTGAGCAGCACATACCCGCCCAGAACGGCCACGGCCACCCACGCCACCATGATCGCCAGGCCGCCCCAGGGCCCGTACGGAGCGTCGTCGTCCAGCGGGCTGACCACCTGCATGATCTTCTGGCCCGCCTGGTCCGGCAGGAACTGGCCGATCTTCTTCGTGGCCGAGACATTGCCGAGGATGCTGGAGACCAGGAAGAAGAACGGCATCAGGATGCCGAGCGACAGCATCGGGCTGCGCAGCATCGCGGCGACGCCCATCGAGAAGACCGCGATCAGCGTCATGTAGAGCCCGCCGCCGATCACCGCCCGCAGCACCCCGGGATCGCCCAGCGAGGCCCGGTGCTCGCCCATCGCGGCCTGCCCGACGAAGAACGCGATGAAGCTGGTGACCATGGCCACCACGAGCGCGAGCGCCGTGGCCACCACGATCTTGCTGAACAGGAACGCCGCGCGCTGCGGCACCGCCGCGAGCGAGGTGCGGATCATCCCGGTGCTGTACTCGTTCGAGACCACGAGCACACCGAAGACGATCATCGCCAGCTGCCCGAGGCCCATGCCCGCGAAGCTGATCGCGGTCGGGTCGAAGGCGAGCCGGTCGCGGGCGTTCATGGTGGCGAAGTCGTTCTTGGCGAGGATCGAGATGAGCAGTCCGAGCCCGATCGTCACGACGACGGCGAGACCGAGCGTCCAGACCGTCGACGCCACCGAACGGATCTTGGTCCACTCCGATTTGAGTACGCGTCCCGACGACATCCGCTCAGCTCCCCGCCTTCTTCTGCCGCTGCCACTGCTCGCCCCAGGCGCCGCCCGCACCGGGAGGGGCGGCACCCGCACCGCCCGCCCAGCCGTTGGTGTCCGGCGGGCCCGTCTCCGTATGCGCGTGGTACTCCACCGACTCGGCGGTCAACTGCATGAAGGCCTCTTCCAAGGACGCCTGCTGCGGGCTGAGTTCATGGAGGACGAGCTGGTGCTCGGCGGCGAGCTCCCCGATCCGCTCCGACCGCGCCCCGTCCACCTCCAGGGTTCCGTTTCCGGCCTCGACGGCGGTGATCCCGGCCTGCCGCAGCACGTCCCTGAGCCGTTCCTGCTGCGGTGAGCGCAGCCGTACGTACGACCGCGAGTTCTGCCGGATGAAGTCGGCCATCGAGGTGTCCGCGAGGAGACGCCCCTGGCCGATGACGACCAAGTGGTCGGCCGTGAGGGCCATTTCGCTCATCAGATGCGAGGAGACGAAGACCGTACGGCCCTGCGCCGCGAGCGACTTCATCAGATTCCGGATCCAGTGGATGCCCTCGGGGTCGAGGCCGTTGACCGGCTCGTCGAACATCAGGATCTGCGGGTCGCCGAGCAGCGCGCCCGCGATGCCGAGCCGCTGGCCCATGCCGAGCGAGAAGCCCTTGGCCTTCTTCCTGGCGACGGCGGTCAGGCCCACGGTGTCGAGCACCTCGGCCACCCGCGACCGGGGGATGCCGTTGGACTGCGCCAGGCAGAGCAGGTGGTTGAAGGCGCTGCGCCCGCCGTGCATCGCCTTGGCGTCGAGGAGGGCGCCGATGTACTTGAGCGGGTGCCGGATCTGGTCGTAGTGCCGGCCGTCGATCCGGACGTCGCCCGCGGTGGGATGGTCCAGGCCGAGGAGCATCCGCATCGTGGTGGACTTGCCCGCGCCGTTGGGCCCGAGGAAGCCGGTGACGACACCGGGTCTGACGGTGAAGGTGAGGTGGTTGACGGCGACCTTCTCCCCGTACCGCTTCGTCAGGCCCTCGAGCTCGATCATGCGGCCCACGCTAGAACGGGACAAAGCCCCCTGCCACTGGAGTGACAGAGGGCTTCGTGCCGCTCGGGGCCGATTCGTTCCCGAAGGAAACGGCTTACGGCAGCGGCCGTGCGGTCACCGGGTCTGCTGCGCCGGAACCCCGCGGCTGACCGGCTCCTCCTCGCCGCCGGGCGCGGCCTGCGCGGCCACGGCGGCACCGGTGAGGGTGGCCAGCATCTCGCGCACGTTGGTCAGCTGCGCGTTGATCGAGTCGCGGCGGTTGGTCAGGGCCGCCAGCTCGCGCTCGGATTCGCTGCGGATGCGGTCGGCCTTGGCGTTGGCGTCCGCCACGATGTCCTCGGCCTGGCGCTGCGCCGTCTCGACCGTCTGGCGCGCACGACGCTCCGCGTCCGTACGCAGCTTCTCCGCCTCCAGGCGCAGCTGCTCGGCGCGGTGCTCGATCTCGGCGAGACGCTTCTCGGCCTTGGCCTGACGCGAGGCCAGGTCCCGCTCGGACTGCTCGCGGCGCTTGGCGAGGTTGGTCTCGAAGTCGGCGGCGGCCTGCGCGGCCTTGGCGCGGGTCTCCTCGAAGAGGGCGTCGGCCTCCTCGCGCTTGGACTGCGCGTCCTTCTGGGCCTCGGTGCGCAGCGCGGTCGCCTCGCCCTTGGCCTTCTCGACGATCCGGACGCCCTCGTCCTCGGCCTTGGCCTTGCGCTCGACGGAGAACGCCTCGGCGTCGTTGCGCACCTGCTGCGCGGCCGACTCGGCCAGCTCGCGGTGCTGCTCGGCGGCCCGACGGGCCTCCTCGCGCAGGTCCTTGGCCTCCTCCTCGGCGAGCCGGAGGATCTTCTCGACGCGGGCACCGAGGCCGGCGTACGACGGCTCGGCGTCGTTCACCTGGGCCTGGGCGTTCTGCGTCTCGAGGTGGAGCTCCTCGATGCGCTTTTCCAGAGCGGTGATACGAGCGAGAGCGGAGTCACGGTCGGAGACGAGCTTGGAGATACGTTCGTCCACCTGAGCGCGGTCGTACCCACGCCGCACAAGCTCGAAGCCGTAGGGGGAAGTGTCGCTCATGGGGTTCCTGTCAACTGAGACCGGTGAGGTGTTAGGAGGAATCCTAGGGGTCATGGCGGCGTGTCATCGAGCAGTTGCCCGTTTGATCTGGAGAATGACACCCCTTTTGGGTGGCTCATGGCCGGACTGCTTGCCAGCGCGCCGTCCCAACACCCTTGCCGAGCACGGAAGATGGCGTTCCGGTCAGTTTTCGGACGACTTCCCACCCGATCGAGGGGCGCCGATCGTCGCCCCCGCCTTGACGCCGCCCCCGGAGCCACTGCCCGCCTTGCCGTTGCCGCCGGCCGAGGGCACCTCGAAGGACTCAAGAGCCTCCAAGACGTCCTGAACCCGGGAGATTTCGGCGTTGATGTCCTCCCGGCGGCGCACCAGGACGTCCAGCTCGCGCTGCCCCTCCTCGACGAGCCGCGCGGCCTCCGCCGTCGCCTCCGAGGTGAGCCGCTCGGCCTCCCGCACGGCGTCGGCCTTCTTCAGCTCGGCCTCCTTGATGAGCCCCTCCGCCTTCTTCACGGCGGAGATGCGCACCTTGCTCGCCTCCGAATCGGCGTCCGCCCGCAGCTCCTTGGCCTTCTCCTGCGCCTCGGTCAGCTGCTCCTCGGCGGCCTTCACCAGGGCGTCACAACGCTCTCCCGCAGTTTTCATCTGCTCGGCAGACTCGCGCCGCGCCCGCTCGTGCAGCTCCTCGATCTCGCCGGTGATGCGCTCGCGCAGCTCCTCGGCCCGCTCCCGGATCTGGGTCGCGTCCCGGCGGGCGCCGACGAGGAGTTCGTCCGCGTCCGTACGCGCCTTCTCGACCATCGAGTGGCCCTCGGTGCGCGCCTCGGAGACCAGCCGCTCCGCCTCGTTGCGGGCGGCGCCGACCATCGTGTCGGCCTGCGTCTCCGCGTCCGCCGTCGTCTTCAGCGCCTGCTCGCGCGCCTCGGACGTCAGCTTCTCCGCCTCCGCCGTCGACTCCGTGATGAGCTTGTCGACCTGCTCGGCGGCCTCCGTACGACGCTTGTTGGCGTCCGCGCGGGCCTCGTCCCGGGCCTTCTCGGCCTCGGCCCGCGCCTCGGCGCGCAGCCGCTCCGCCTCGGCGGCGGCCTCCGCCTTGACCCGCTCGGCCTCGCTGCGGATCCGCTCCGCGTGCTGCTGCGCCGAGCCGACCGTCTCCGCCGCCTCCGCGCGCAGCCGCTCCGCCTCGCCGCTCGCCTCGGCCAGTGCCCGGTCGGCCTCGCTGCGGGTCTCGGCGCGCAGTTGCTCGGCGGCGGCCTGGCTCTCGGCACGGAGCTGGTCGGCGGCGGCCTGCGTCTCGGACCGCAGCCGCTCCGCCGCGGTCCGCGTCTCCGACTGCAGCCGCTCCGCCGCGGTCCGCGTCTCCGACTGCAGCCGCTCGGCCTCCGAACTCGCCTCACCGATCAGCCGGTCGGCCTGCTCCGCCGCGTCCGTACGAATCCGGTTGGCGTCGTCACGCGCCTGCGCGCGCGTCCGGGACGCGTCCTGCTCGGCCGCGGAGAGCCGCTCGGACGCTTCCGTACGCGCCCGCTGGGCGAGCTCCGTCGACTCCGACTTGAGCCGCTCGGCCTCCGCGAGCGCCTCCGAAACGGTGCGCTCCGCAAGGGACTTGGCGGCCTCGCTCTCCTCCTGGGCCTCGCGCCGCAGCCGCGTCGCGTCCTCGGAGGCGCGCTCCCGCTCCGCGTACGCGTCCGTGCGGACCCGCTCCGCCTCCTCGGTGGCCTCGCCCCGGGTGCGCTCCGCCGCGTGCTCGGCCGCCGAACGCAGCCCCGCGATCTCCTCCTGCGCCTGCTCGTGCAGACCGGCCACGGAGTCCCGCACCTGCTGCGCCGTCAGCTCGGCCGCGGCGACCAGATCGCCGGCCCGCTGGTCCGCCTCCTCGACCAGGCGCTGCGCCTCGGCCTGCGCCTCGTCGACCCGCTTGCGCGCCGCGGCGAGCAGCTCCTCGCTCTGCTCGCGGGCCCGCTCCCGCTCCTGGTCCGCCTCCGTCCGCGCCGAGGACAGCAGCTCCTCGGCCTCCCGGCGGCGCCGCGCGGCCTCCTCCTGGGCGGCCGACAGCGCCTCGGCCGCCTCCGCCGACACCCGCTCCGCGGCGGCCGTGGCCTCCGCGCGCACCCGGTCCGCGGTCTCCTGCGCCTCGGTCTTGAGCCGCTCGGCCTCCGCCGCGGCCTCACTGCGCAGCCGTACGGCGACGGCCTCGCCCTCGGCACGCGACTCGGAGGCCTCCGCGGCGGCCTCGGTGCGCAGCCGCTCGGCCTCCTTCTCGGCCTGCGCCTGCAGCGTGCGGATCCGCTCGGCGGCCTCGGTGCGCAGCCGCTCCGTCTCGTCCGCGGCCTCCCGCCGCAGCCGCTCGGCCTCGGCGCGGGCGTCCTCGAGGGACGCCTCGGCCGCGGTGAGGCGCTCCTCGGCCTCGGTGTGCAGCCGGGTCAACTCCCCGGCGGCCTCGGCCTGTCGGCGCTCGATCGCCGCGTCGGCCTCCTGGCGCAGCTGCCGCGCCGCCTCCTCGGCCTCCGCCTTCGTGGCCTCGGCCTGCTCGCGGGCCTCGTCGCGGTGCCGCTCGGCCTCGGCGCGGGTGCGCTCCAGGGTCTCCTCGCCCTGCTTGCGCAGGGTCGTCGCCCGCTCGATGGCCTCGGTGCGGACCTTCTCGGCGTCCGTGCTCGCGGCGGTACGCAGCTCCTCGGCGTCGCCGCGGGCCTTGGTGAGCAGCTCCTCGGCGGAGGCAGCGGCCTCCTCGATCTTCTGCACCGCCTCGCGCCGGGCCTCGGCGCGGATCCGCTCGCCCTCGGAGACCGCCTCGGCCCGCAACTGCTCGGCCTCGCCGCGCAGCCGGCGCGCCTCCTCCTGCAGCTCGACCGTCTTGGCGCGGTACTCCTTGGTGTCGTCCTTCGCGGCGCCCTTGAGCTCCTCCGCGATGTCGTGCGCCTCGGCCCGCAGCCGGTCCGCCTCGGCCTCGGCCTCGCTGCGGATCCGCTCCGCCTCGTCGCTCGCGGCCTTCGTGGTCCGCTTGGCGTCCTCGGCGGCCTTGTTGAGCGACTCCTCGGCGCTGCGCGCGGCCGCGGCGAGCTGGGAGGCGGTCTCCTCGGCCGTGATCGTACGAGCCTTCTCGGCGGCGTCGGCGATCAGCTTCTCGCCCTCGGCGCGGGCGTCGGCCAGGGCCTGGGCGGCCTCCTCCTTGGCGGCCTCCGACTCCTTGGTCGCCTCGCCGACCAGGCGGGCCACCTGCTCCTTCGCCGTACGCGTGCGCTGCTCGTTGGTGGCCTCCGCGGTGGCCAGCGCCTTCCCCGCGGACTCCTTGGCCTCGGTGACGACCTTCTCCGCCTCGGCCCGCGCCTCGCGCAGCGCCGTCTCGGCCTCGGTCATGCGCTGCTCGGCCGTGCGGTTCAGCTCGGCGGACTGGCGGCGGGCCTGCTCGGCCTCGGTCGCCGTCGTCGAACGCAGCTGCTCCGCGTGGTCGGTGGCCTCCTGGGCCTGCTGCGAGGCGGCGTTCAGCAGGCGCTCGGCCTCGGCGCGGGCCCGGCGCAGGATCGCGTCGGCCTCCGCCCGTCCGGTCTCGGCCGCGCTGGTGAGCCGCTGCCGTGCCTCGGTGGTGAGCCGCTCGGCCTCCGCGCGCGCGGCGGTGAGCGCCTGCTCGGACTCCGTACGGGACTCGTCGACGAGGCGGCGGGCCTGCTGCTCGGAACGGTTGCGCAGCTGCTCGGCCCACGCCACGTTCTCGTTGACGTGCGACTCGACGGTCTGGCGGCGCTCGTTGAGCTCCTGGTCGAGCTGCTGGCGCCGGGAGACGGCCTCGCCGTGCAGCTCGGCCTGCAGGCGGGCCTGCTGCTCGGCGTGCTCCTGGAGGATGCGCTGCGTCTGGGCGCGCGCCTCGCGCAGCTCGCGCTCCGCGTCGGCGCGCAGCTGGTCGGCCTGGATCTGGGCGTTCCGCAGCAACTGCTCGGCCTGGTAACCGAGATCGGCGGTGTCGTAGGCAGGACGGGACGCGAGGCTGCGGCGCGCCTCGTGCAGTTTGGCGCGCAGCACCTCGACCTGGTAGCCGAGATCCTCGGCGTGCTGAACGGCCTTCTCCCGCTCGGTCTTCAGCCGATCCATCTCGGCCTCGAACCGCGAGAGGCTGTCGGTCCGGCCGGTGTCAGCCCGCGAGTTGTCCTGGCGTTCGTAGCCCCGCACTGCGCGGTCCCATCCGTCCCCTGGTCGCAAATTTCTCCGTACGAGCGCCATTCGTCCGCTGAACAACGCCCCCGGGGAATGGTGACAGATCAACGGCGTACGAGGGACTGCCGCCCAGACACAGCCGCCGCTCGATGCCAGTGACCCGAAACCTGGTGTTCCCGACCCCGGACAACGGCCGCCCGGTACGCGCGACGGCCGCCCCCAACCCTACCGGCCCAGGGATGCGGAGGTCAGTGGTCCTGGGAGGGCTCCGCCGCGGAAGTGACCAGTTCGGTGAGGACGCCGTGGCAGTCCTTGGGGTGCAGGAAGGTGATCCGGGATCCCATCGACCCGATCCGCGGCTCCTCGTAGAGGACCCGTACGCCCTTGTCCTTGATCGCGGCGGCGTCGGCGTCGACGTCCGCGGTGCCGAAGGCGATGTGGTGCACGCCCTCGCCGTTCTTGGCCAGCCATGTGGCGACCGTGGAGTCCTCGCGGGTGGGTTCGAGGAGCTGGAGGTAGGAGGCGCCGCCGTCGGACGTCTCGTTGATCTTCAACATGGCCTCGCGTACCCCCTGTTCCTCGTTGACCTCGGTGTGGAAGACCTCGAAGCCGTACGTCGACGTGTAGAACTCGACGGTCTTCTCCAGGTCGTGGCAGGCGATCCCGATGTGGTCGATGCGTGTCAGCATGGCACCAGTGGAGCGTGCCGCCCCTGATCACGCAACGTGCGCGCGATCACACCGAAAGGCCGGTGACCGGGGACGTACTGCTCACTACATTGAGGTAAACCCTCGTTCACTCCTCATCCAAGGGGCCGTGCCTCATGTCCGGAACGAACAGCACGACCTCGGTGATCGTCGCAGGGGCCCGCACGCCCATGGGACGACTCCTTGGTTCCCTCAAGTCCTTCTCCGGAGCCGACCTCGGCGGCTTCGCGATCAAGGCCGCACTCGACCGCGCGGGCCTCGCCGGCGACCAGGTCGAGTACGTGATCATGGGCCAGGTCCTGCAGGCCGGGGCAGGGCAGATCCCGGCGCGGCAGGCCGCGGTCAAGGCGGGCATCCCGATGAACGTCCCGGCGCTCACCATCAACAAGGTGTGCCTCTCCGGGCTCGACGCGATCGCCCTCGCCGACCAGCTCATCCGCGCCGGCGAGTTCGACGTCGTCGTGGCCGGCGGTCAGGAGTCCATGACCAACGCCCCGCACCTGCTCCCCAAGTCCCGCGAGGGGTACAAGTACGGCGCGATCGAGATGCTCGACGCGATGGCGCACGACGGCCTGACCGACTCCTTCGAGGGCGTCGCCATGGGCGAGTCCACGGAGAGGCACAACACCCGCCTCGGCATCGCCCGCCCCGAGCAGGACGAGATCGCCGCGCAGTCCCACCAGCGGGCCGCGGCCGCGCAGAAGAACGGCCTGTTCGAGGCCGAGATCACGCCGGTCGAGATCCCGCAGCGCAAGGGCGAGCCGGTCGTCTTCGCCCAGGACGAGGGCATCCGCGCCGAGACCACCGCCGAGTCCCTCGGCAAGCTCCGGCCCGCCTTCGCCAAGGACGGCACGATCACCGCGGGCACCGCCTCGCAGATCTCCGACGGCGCCGCCGCTGTCGTCGTGATGAGCAAGGCCAAGGCCGAGGAGCTGGGCCTCGACTGGATCGCCGAGATCGGCGCGCACGGCAACGTGGCCGGTCCGGACAACTCCCTGCAGTCGCAGCCGTCCAACGCCATCAAGCACGCCCTGGAGAAGGACGGCCTGAGCGTCGGCGACCTCGACCTGATCGAGATCAACGAGGCCTTCGCCGCCGTCTCCGTGCAGTCAATGAAGGACCTGGGCGTTACCCCGGAAAAGGTGAACGTCAACGGCGGCGCGATCGCCCTCGGCCACCCCATCGGCATGTCCGGCGCCCGGATCGTGCTGCACCTCGCCCTGGAGCTGAAGCGCCGCGGCGGCGGGGTCGGCGCGGCCGCGCTGTGCGGCGGCGGCGGTCAGGGCGACGCGCTCGTCGTCCGGGTCCCGAAGGCCTGACGCGCGCAGTCCGCCGTCCCTGGAGTTCCCAGGCGTACGAACAGAACGGGAGCAGTGATGCAGGACGTCCCCGCCCTGGTGGCTCAGGCGCGTGAGGGCAGGCCGCGGGCCGTGGCCCGGCTGATCTCACTGGTGGAGGGGGCGTCCCCGCAACTGCGCGAGGTGATGGCGGCGCTCGCCCCGCTGGCGGGCGGTGCGTACGTGGTGGGCCTGACCGGCTCGCCCGGCGTCGGCAAGTCCACGTCGACGTCGGCGCTGGTCTCGGCGTACCGGCGGGCCGGGAAGCGGGTCGGCGTGCTCGCCGTCGACCCGTCCTCGCCGTTCTCCGGCGGCGCGCTGCTCGGCGACCGGGTGCGGATGTCCGAGCACGCCTCCGACCCGGGGGTGTACATCCGCTCGATGGCCACGCGCGGGCACCTGGGCGGCCTCGCCTGGGCGGCGCCGCAGGCGATCCGGGTCCTGGACGCGGCGGGTTGCGACGTCGTCCTCGTCGAGACCGTCGGCGTCGGCCAGTCCGAGGTGGAGATCGCCTCGCAGGCCGACACCTCCGTCGTCCTCCTCGCGCCCGGCATGGGCGACGGCATCCAGGCGGCGAAGGCCGGAATCCTGGAGATCGGCGATGTGTACGTGGTGAACAAGGCTGACCGGGACGGTGCGGACGCGACGGCCCGCGAGCTCAACCACATGCTGGGCCTGGGCGAGTCCCGCGGCCCCGGCGACTGGCGCCCGCCGATCGTGAAGACGGTCGCGGCGCGCGGCGAGGGCGTCGACGAGGTCGTCGAGGCCCTGGAGAAGCATCGCGCGTGGATGGAGGAGCGCGGGGTGCTCGCCGAGCGCCGCCGCTCGCGGGCGGCCCACGAGGTGGAGACGATCGCGGTCACGGCCCTGCGCGAACGCATCGCCGACCTGCACGGCGACCGCCGCCTCTCCGCCCTCGCCGAGCGCATCGTCGCGGGCGAGCTCGATCCTTACGCGGCGGCGGACGAGCTGGTGGCGGGGCTTACGTCGGGGTAGGGCCTCAGCTGGTCCGACCCGCGCTGTGGCCCGGTGCACGCCACCGGGCGGAGCCCCAGTTACGGGAAGGGGCGGGCTGGGGAAAGGCTCCTAGTCCTCGTCCGCCGTCTCCGTCTCCGTGGCGAGGACCTTGCCGCTGCCCGCGTCCACGTGGACCGTGTACGTGGTGGTGCCGTTGCCGCGGATGTCGACCTCCCAGGCACGCGTGCCGCCGTCGTCGTCCAGGTCCGCCGAGACCGCCGTGCCCGACTGGGACTTCAGGGCGGCGTCGATGGCCTGCTTGATGGTCAGGTCGCCGGACCGGACCTGGTCGTCGTCACGCTCACCCCGGTCGTCCCGGTCGTCCCGGTCGTCCCGGTCGTCACGGTCGTCACGCTCACCCCGGTCGTCCCGGTCATCGTCCCGGTCGTCGTCCACCGACACCTTCTGCGTGGCCTGCGCCTGCCCCGCCGAGGCCGCATCGTCGTCGCCGTTCGCGAAGGCGACCGCGCTGCCGCCGCCGACCAGGACGGCCGCGGTGAGGGTGGCGATGACGAGCTTGCGCTTCATGGGTAACTCTCCCTGAGATCAGTGGTGTTGGCTGCTGTCGGCCCTGTGCGGTGTCGACGGGAACCAATCTGACCGACCGCACCTGAAGCCACGCTGAAGCCGCCTGAAGCCCTCTTCAGGTTCGGTTCAGGAAGCGTTTGGGACCCTTGGCGCATGCGTTTGTTGATCGTGGAGGACGAGAAGCGGCTCGCCGTGTCCCTGGCCAAGGGCCTCACCGCGGAGGGCTACGCCGTGGACGTCGTCCACGACGGACTGGAGGGCCTGCACCGGGCGGGCGAGGGCGTGTACGACCTGGTCGTCCTGGACATCATGCTGCCCGGCATGAACGGCTACCGCGTCTGCGCCGCCCTGCGCGCCGCCGGACACGAGGTGCCGATCCTGATGCTGACCGCCAAGGACGGCGAGTACGACGAGGCCGAGGGCCTGGACACCGGCGCCGACGACTACCTGACGAAGCCGTTCTCGTACGTCGTCCTCGTCGCCCGGATCAAGGCGCTGCTGCGGCGGCGCGGGAACGCCGGGCCCTCGCCGGTCATCAGGCTCGGCGTGATCGAGGTCGACACGGCCGCCCGCAGGGTCCACCGCGACGGCGCCGAAGTGACGCTCACCGCAAAGGAGTTCGCGGTCCTCGAGCAGCTCGCGACGCGCGCCGGCACGGTCGTGTCCAAGGCCGAGATCCTGGAGCACGTCTGGGACTTCGCGTACGACGGCGACCCGAACATCGTCGAGGTCTACATCAGCGCGCTGCGCCGCAAGCTGGGCGCCCCGCTGATCAAGACGGTGCGCGGCGCCGGCTACCGCCTGGAGTCGCGGTGAGGCGCGTGTTCGGCTCGATCCGGGCCAAGGCCACGCTCGGCGCCACCCTCGTCGTCGCCGTGGCCCTGGTCGCCGCGGGCCTCGCCGTGCTGCTCTCGCTGCGCAGCAACCTGAGCGACCAGGCCGACGCCGAAGCGGACAACGCGGCCCGCCAGGTGGCCTCGCAGATCGCCGCCCGTACGCCGTACCGGGACCTCGACCTGCCGGACGGCGAGGACCATCCGGTGCAGGTCGTCGACAAGGACGACCGCGTCCTCGCGGTCTCCGAGGACCTGGAGGCGATTCAGGGCACCGGCGTGCCCGGGGTGAAGCCGGTGCGGAACCCGGGCGCCCACCGGGACGACGACGAGGACGACGATCCGGAGGTCGGCGAGTTCGGCGAGGTCACCCGGCACAGCACCGGCCGGGCGACCGTCGACGGCGACAAGGCCGCGTACCGCTTCGCCGAGGTCGAGGTGAGCGACGTCCGGGACGAGACGGTCCTGGTCTACGCGGGCGCGCCCCTGGAGGCGCAGGAGAGCGCGGTCGGCACGGCGGCCACGGCGATGCTGATCGGCCTGCCCGCCCTGCTGCTCGTGGTCGGCGGTACGACCTGGCTGGTCACCCGGCGCGCGCTGCGCCCCGTGGAGGGGATCCGCGCCGAGATGGCCGCGATCACGGCCTCGGAGGACCTGTCGCGGCGGGTGCCCGAGCCGGACGCGCACGACGAGGTGGCGCGGCTCGCGCGTACCACCAACGAGACCCTGACGGCCCTGGAGGCGAGCGTGGAGCGGCAGCGGCGGTTCGTCGCGGACGCCTCGCACGAGCTGCGCAGCCCGATCGCCTCGCTCCGCACCCAGCTCGAAGTGGGCGCCGCGCACCCGGAGTTGCTGGACGTGGACGGCGCGGTCGCGGACACCGTACGGCTCCAGCAGCTCGCGGCCGACCTGCTCCTGCTCGCCCGCCTGGACGCGGGGGAGCGGCCGGGGGAGGCGAACCTCGACCTGGCGGCGTTCGTACGCGAGGAGGTCTCGCAGCGCTCCGGCGACCGTCTCCCGGTGGAGGTGGCGGCCGTGGAGGGCGCCGAACTGGCCGGTTCCCGCTCGCAGTTGGGGCGGGTCCTCGGCAACCTCCTGGACAACGCGCAGCGGCACGCGCACTCCCGCATCACGGTGGAGGCACGCGCCGAGGGCACCCGCGCGGTACTCACCGTCGCGGACGACGGGGACGGGGTGCCCGCGGAAGAGCGGGAGCGGATCTTCCAGCGGTTCGTACGGCTCGACGACGCCCGCAGCCGCGACGACGGCGGCGCGGGCCTGGGCCTGGCCATCGCCCGTGACGTGGTCGAGCGCCACGGCGGCCGTCTCACGGTGGGCGAGTCGGCGGCCGGCGGGGCCCTGTTCCGGGTCGAACTCCCGCTGGGCTAGCGGGGGTTGACGTCAGGAAGGGCTGAACCGGGCTGAACCGGGCCGAACCGAGTCAGGGCCTGCCGCGTTCCGTGCGCAGTTGCTCGGCGATCGGGGTGAGGGTGGCCCGCAGCTGCTGCAGGGCCTCCGGGTCCATCATGTCGATGAAGTGCCGGCGCACGGACTCCACGTGGTGCGGCGCGACCTTCTGCATGGTCTCCATGCCCTGGTCGGTCAGGACCGCGTAGAGCCCCCGCCGGTCCGACTCGCAGTTCGCGCGGCGGACGAGGCCGGCGTTCTCCATGCGGGTGATCTGGTGCGAGAGGCGGCTCTTGGACTGCAGCGTGGCCGTCGCGAGGTCGCTCATCCGCATCCGCTGGTCATCGGACTCGGAGAGGTTGACCAGGATCTCGTAGTCGTTCATGGTCAGGCCGAAGGGCTGCAGGTCCCTCTCGAGCTGGTACGTGAGCAGCCTGTTGACCTCCAGATGCGTGCGCCAGGCGCACTGCTCGGCTTCGGTCAGCCAGGGGGTGGCCGTTTCGGTCTCCATGTATCGATTCTACCTAAGAAGTTGAAAAGTAAACGAGTGTTCCCCGATGTGACGGCGCGCACGTCGTGCAGAACTCCGCCGCTCGAACATTTCTGTTCGAAGCCGTCACATTCCGCAGACTACCGCTCACAGCCCGAAGCGACGCTGGAGGTCTCCCAGCTGGCCGGGAAGCCTCGGTGCCCCCTGACCGCCGTGCCCGCCGCCGCCCGGCACCCCGGGCTCCTGCGGCGCAGCCCCGGTCGCCTGCTCGGCCATCAGCGCCTCGGACGACTGCAGCAGCACCGTCCCGGCGCCCACGAACTCGAACTGGTGCTCCTCGCCGGAGACCCCGCCGAGCCCGGTCAGTGCCCGTACGCCGCCCATGATCCCGGTCATGTACCCGTGGTCGTAGTGGTGGCACGGCGAGGGGCAGTCCGCCCAGCCGACCAGGGCCTGCGGGTCCACCCGGATCGGCGGCTCCATGAACACCACCGGGCCGTTGCTCGCCGCCACGAACTTGCCCGTGCCGATGAGCGTCAGGAACCCGGGGACGATGCTCTGCTTCAGCGCGAGAGTTGGCTGAAAAGCGAGGAGATTGCCGGAGCGAATGGTCAGGTTGCCCTCCTCCAGATCGAAGGAGTTGACGTCGAAGGCCCGGTCGGCGAGGAGCATCTTGCCGCTGCCCTCCGCCACGACCCAGTCGCTCGCGTGCAATGGCGAATGGAACGACGTCCGCACGAGCCGGTCCAGGCGGCCGTGCCCGATGCCCTGGAAGTCGATCGACCCGTAGTAGGCGATCATCTTCCCCTTCTGCAGGAACCACTGGCTCCCCTGCAGCTCCACGCAGAAGGTGTACGGGTTGACGTTGTCGTCGCTCGGCAGCGTCATCGGGTCGAGGACCACGGGACCGCTCACAGCTTCTCCTCCGATGCCTGGACGTACACCGAGCCGCTCCCGGACAGCTCCAGCTGGAACGCCTCGCCCGATCCGCGCCCCACCATGTCCCGCCAACCGAGCGCCGTGGACAGCTTGTTGCGTACGTCCCCGTGGTGGGCGACGTACGCCTGCGGGTCGACGTGGACCGGGGTCTGCGGGGTGATCGGGATCTCTATGACGCCTCCGTGCGCCATGACCGCCACCGCGCCGCGACCCTTCAGGGTCGTCGTGAACAGGCCCTGACCGGTGACCTGGCCGCGCACCATGCCCATCACGCCGCCCTGCGAGCCCATGAACATCGTGCCCTGCTCAAGCGTCCCGTCGAAGGCAAGGAGCCGGTCCGCCTCCACGTACAGCGTGTCCCCGGCGAGGTTGATCACCTCGATGTGGTGCCCGCCGTGCCCGAACATCACCGTGCCATTGCCCTCGACGGTCATCAGCGGCGTCGCCTCACCCGCGACCCGGCGCCCCACCATCGACATCACGCCGCCCTGCCCGCCCTGCACATTGGGCGTGAAGGACACCTCGCCCCGGTACGCGAGCATCGCCCCGCGCTGGCTGAACAGCCGCACGCCCGGCGTCACCGTCGCCTCGACCATCTTCGAGTTGACCTCACGGAACGGCATCAGACCTCCCCGCCGACGGTGTTCCGCTCGCTGGGCTGGACGTACACCAGGCCGTCGCCCTCGAAGCGGATCTGGAAGGACTCACCGGAACCCTCGCCCATGAAGGTGCGGAAGTTCACGCCCGACTGGAAGCTCTGGCTCACGTTTCCCTGGTGCGCGATGTAGGCCCCCGGGTCGACGGTCAGCGGGTACTGCGGCGAGACCCGGAGTACCACCGCCGGGCCGTCCGACATGATCGCCGCCTGGCCCGTGCCCTCGATCGTCGTGGTGAACAGGCCGTTGCCCTGCGAGGCGCCGCGCAGGCCGGTGAAGCTGGTGCCGGTGCGCAGGGTGCCGTCGGCGCACAGGACGTTGCTGGACTCCACGTACAAGGTGTCGTTCTGGAGGTGGACCAGGTTGATCTCGCTCGCGCGGTCGGCGAAGAAGCAGGTGCCGTGGCCCTTCACTTCCATCACTGTCATCTGCTCACCGGTGAGGCGGCGCGTGACCATGCCGCGTATGCCCTCACCGCCGCCGGACATCTTCTTGAAGGCCATCCGGCCGTCGTACGCGACCATCGAGCCGTTCTTCGCCTTCACGTTGTCGCCCGTCAGGGAGACGGCGAGCACCTTGCTGCCTTGCAGTCGGAACTGTGCCACGGCCCGACGGTAGTCGACCCGGAATCGGACCCTGATAAAGAGTCGGCAAAGTACGGCTGCCACAATGGGAGCCGAGCTTGTGCGCACGTTCACAAGATGATCTGCCGCACGGCGAACGACCCTTTACCGCATTCGCCCCCCGACGAAGGTGACCCGTGGACCTCAAGACCGCCTCCGCCCTCCGCCGCCTGCGCCTGGTCTCCGCGCCGGAGGCCATCTCCTTCCTGCTGCTGCTCGTCTGCTCGGTGCTCAAGCGCACCACGGAGTTCAACGCGGTGCCGGTGATGGGCGCGATCCACGGCCTCCTGTTCGTCCTGTACGTACTGTTCTGGCTGGACGCCTGGAACCGCACCAAGTGGGACGTCAAGCGGGCCGCGCTCTACTTCGTCCTCTCCGTCCTGCCCACCGGCGGCTTCTTCGCCGAGAAGAAGCTCAAGAGCGAGGCCGAGGCCGCCGTCATCGCCTCCCGCGCCCGCCGCGAAGGCGTGGTCGAGGCGTGATCGTCGCCTTCTCCGTGACCCCGCTCGGAGTCGGTGAGGACGTGGGGGAGTACGTCGCCGACGCCGTCCGCGTCGTCCGCGAGTCCGGCCTGCCGAACCGTACGGACGCGATGTTCACCTCGATCGAGGGTGAGTGGGACGAGGTGATGGACGTCGTGAAGCGAGCCGTCGCCGCCGTCGAGGCGCGCGCCCCGCGAGTCTCGGTCGTCCTCAAGGCGGACATCCGCCCCGGTGTGACGGACGGCATGACGTCGAAGGTCGAGACGGTGGAGCGCCACCTCTCCGACTAGGAGCTGTCCGGCGGATCAGCAGCACCCGGAGAGCCCCCCGCCGGCGGGGGGCTCTCCGGCGTTCCGGCCCCGACCGGGTGGAATCCCCCGGATGCGCCCCGCCCCCGCAGCAGGTCAGATGGATCTCAGACAGATCCCGCGCACCTCACGGAGTCGCACCATGGCAACGGGGCCCACGGGCGGAACCCACACCGACCGCGGGCAGACCGCGGCCGCACCGCCGCCCGATCCGCGCCGCTGGAAGATCCTCGCGGTCATCGGCCTCACTCAGCTCATGGTCGTCCTCGACGCCACCATCGTGAACATCGCCCTGCCCTCCGCGCAGGCCGACCTCGGGTTCTCCGACAGCCGCCGCCAGTGGGTGGTGACCTCGTACGCCATGGCTTTCGGCACCCTCCTGCTGCTCGGCGGGCGGGTGGCCGACCTGTGCGGGCGCCGACGTGCCTTCCTCATCGGCCAGATCGGGTTCGCCGCCGCCTCCGCGCTCGGCGGCGCCGCGGCCACCTTCGAGATCCTGGTGACGGCCCGCGCCCTGCAAGGGGTGTGCGCGGCCCTCCTCGCACCCGCCGCGCTCGCCCTGCTCACGACGACCTTCGCCGGTCCCGAACGCGGCAGGGCGTTCGGCGTGTTCGGGGCCCTCGCCGCCTCGGGGGGCGCGGTGGGCCTGCTCCTGGGCGGCCTGCTCACCGAGCATCTGAGCTGGCGTTCGACGCTCTACGTCAATGTCCTCTTCGCCGCCGTCGCCGTCACCGGCGGTGCACTGCTGCTCAGGCGGCAACGGCCCACCGCCCCGCCCAGGCTCGATCTGCCCGGCACCGCGCTGGCGTCGTCCGGGCTCTTCTGCGTGGTGTACGGCCTCGCGGGGGCCGGCGTCCACGGCTGGACGTCTCCGGACAGCTGGGGCTTCCTCACGGCCGGTGCCGTGCTGATCGCGGCGTTCGTGTGGTGGCAGAGCAGGGCCCGGCACCCGCTGCTGCCGCTGCGCATCGTGCTCGACCGCGTCCGCGGGACGGCGCTGGTGGCGGTGTTCATCACCGGCCTGGGCATGTTCGGGGTCTTCTTGTTCCTCGCGTACTACCTGCAGCACACCCGTGGCTACAGCCCCGCCAGGACCGGCCTCGCCTTCATGCCCATGTCCGGCTGCATCGTGATCAGCGCGGTCGGCAGCGGCACGGGCCTGTTCCGCAGGCTCGATGCCCGTGCGCGCGTCACCGGCGGCATGCTGCTCGCGGCGGTCGGCATGGCGTGGATGACGGGCCTCTCACCGGATCGCCCGTACGTCGTCGACATCGTGCCGGGCCAGGTCGCCACCGGCCTCGGCATGGGCCTGATCACGGCGGCCGCCATGAACCTCGGCACCGCGGGCATCGACCCCCGGGACGCCGGTGTCGGCTCGGCCACGGTCAACGCCATGCGGCAGATCGGAGGATCGGTCGGCACGGCTCTCATGAGTACCCTGGCCGCGGGCTCCGCCGCCGCCCATCTGGCGGGCAGACGGCCCACGCCCGATGTCGTGGCGCGGGCCGTCCTGGGGAGCTATCACACCGTCTTCACGGCGGCGGCGGGAATCTTCGTCGCCGGAGCCGTCCTGACCTTTCTCATGCTGCCCGGCGGCCTGTCCGTGGAGCGCGCCCATGGCGCCCACCGGGGCCGCCGTCCCTCAGGGGCAGCTCGCGACTGAGCTCCGGATCCGCTCGCCCACCCCTGCGTGCTTCACGTTGCACCGGTCGGCTCCCAGGCCTCCGTCGACCACCGCCCAACCGGGGCCGATGGTCAGGACCTCGCCCCCCCGACCCCGGATCACGTCGTTGTGCGGTCCGCCCTGGATGGTCCCGGAGGACTCGACGCCCAGGGACTTGGGCTCGATGATGTCGTTCTCGCTGCCGCCGACGATCCGGCCGCCGAGGTCGACCGCGCTGGTGCGGATGGTGTCGTTGCCGTCGTTGCCGAACACCTGGCCACCGCCGCGCTGGTACGTACCGGGCTGGCCCTGCACGGCGCCCGTGGTGATCTCGTCGTCGCCGTGGTCGCCGTGGACGGTGGCGCCGTGCTCGGCCGTCCCCACGACCAACGCGGTGATGATGGTGTCGTCGCCACCGCCGCCGCGGACCATGGAGTCGGCGTTGCGGGGATAGAGGTTGTTGACCTGGATGGTGTCGTCGCCCTCGCCACCCAGGACCGACGCGTCGACGACCAGGCCCTTGACCCGGATCTTGTCCCCGCCGCCGCCTCCCCAGAGGATGACGTTCTGCACGTCCCCCTCGCACAGGATCGTGTCGCTGCCCGGCGTTCCTGTCACCTTCTCTCCGGGCGGGGCCTCTTCACCGTTGACGGTGCACCAGTGGGCCGGCAGAGGGGCCTTGGCGGGGGCCGGCGCCATGGCCACCGAGGCCACGACGAGAACTGAGGTGGGCAGGACACGCATGGCGGTGCGCAGCGTGCGCCGAGTGCGCAGCATGGAATCTCCCGAGCATGAGGGCGGAGTGAAGTGGGGGTGTCCTGGCGGTCAGGACAGGTCGTGACGCAGCGGAGTGAGCTGCTCGATGTCGTAGCGGGCCCGCAGTTCCTGGATCGCCGCGGGGTCCGGTGACGTGCCGGAGTCGAGCAGGGCGAGGAGCTCCTCGAAGTACCGCTCGTGATCCGGTGGCGGTGAGGCCTGGAAGAACATTCTGGCCGGTTCGCCCGTGGGATTGGCGAAGGCGTGCGGGCAGCCGGGCGGAACAACGATGACGGTTCCGGGGGTCGCACGGACGACCCGGCGGCCGTCGAGTGCCTGCCAGTGCCGCCAGTCGTCCCCCGTGCGGACGCGGGGCTCGAACGCCATCACGTCGAGTTCGCCTTCGAGGACGTAGAAGAGTTCCTCGCTGCGCGTGTGCTTGTGGGCCCCGACGTCGAAGCCGGGCGGTACGACGACCTCGAAGCTCGAGCTCACCTGGGAGTGCTCCCCGGTGACCTTGAAGGTGACCTGCTGGGCGGGAGTGATCAGGGTCCGGCCCTGGCCGGGCGGCACGAGGAGTCCCGAACGGGCGAGGTGTGCGGTCATGACCAGGTCACCGGGAGCCCTTCGGGCCCCCGGATGAGCGCTCCGGGGCGCCAGCGCAGTTCGTTCGGAGGGACGGCGAACCGCAGCTCCGGGAACCGGTCGAGCAGCGCATCCACGAGCAGTTCGGACTCCAGGCGGGCCAGCACGGCTCCGGGGCAGTAGTGGGGGCCGTACCCGAAGGAGACGTGCGGGTTGGGGCTGCGGTCGAGCCGCAGCTCGTCGGGGTCGGGGAAGACCTCCGCGTCGCGGTTGGCGGCGAGATAGGAGACGTAGACAGCTTCGCCCGCGCGGATGAGATGGCCGGCGACGGTGACGTCTTCGAGGGCGATCCGGGAGAGGCCGACGGCGTTGCGGTGCGGGATGTAGCGCAGGAGTTCGTTGAGCGCCGAGGGCCGCAACTCGGGTTCGCTGCGCAGCCGCTCAAGGAGGTCCGGCCGGGTGAGCAGGATGTAGACCATGTTGCCCACGTTGTTGGTGACCGCCTCGCCGCCGATCTGGATGAGCAGGGCGAGGCCGGTCGCTTCCTCCTCGGTGACCTCTCCGGCTGCGACGGCCTTGACGAGGAGCCCGAGGACTGTGTCACCGCCCGTTCCGCCTCCCTCGCGCAGACGTTCGCCGAGGTAGGCCAACATGTCCGCCTTGGCCTGCTCGCTGCGCCGGGCGCCGTGGGCCGAGGAGAGGATCAGGGTGGTCCATTCGTGCACCTTGGAGCGGTCGGCCTCCGGAACGCCCATCAACTCGCACACGACGGCGAGAGGGAACGGCGCGAGCAGGCGCTCCGTCAGGTCCACCGGCGGTCCGTCGCGCAGGATGCCGTCGACGAGTCCGTCGAGGAGTTCCTGTGCCCGCGTACGAAGGCGCTCCACACCGCCTGTGGTGAACGCCCCGGCGACGGCGCGACGCAGCCGCGTGTGGTCGGGCGGGTCCTCGAAGCCGACTGCGCCGGGGACGGGGATGAAGTGGGGGGCCAGGCGGGTGACATCGTTCTCGACGACCAGCTTGCGGCTGAAGCGGGGGTCGTTGGTGACCATCCGCACGTCGTCGTACCGGCAGAGGAGCCAGGCCCACCCGCTTCCGTTGGGGAGTTTGATGCGGGTCACCGGTCCTGCCTGCATCAGCCCGGAGAGGACGGGGTCGAAGTCGACCCCGTCCAGGTTCAGGGCCGGCCAGTGGGTGATGGGTGGCTGCGCCGTGTCGGGGCCGTCCCTCAGCATTGTTTCGATTCCTCCGTGACGCGGTCTCGCCCAGTGGTCTCGCCTAGGTGGCCTCTCGTCCCGTGCTCCAGTTGCCCAGTGCGATCTCGGCGGTGATGCCCGGGCCGAACCCTGCAAGGAGGCCTCGCGCGGTGTCGCGGGTGCCGTTCTCCTCGAAGAGCCGGCGCAACGCGTCCAGGACGACGGCGCTCGCGATGTTGCCGTACTCGGTCAGTGTGGCCCTGCTGAAACGGAATGCTTCGGATGCCACACCGAGGTACTTGCTGAGGTCGTCGAGGATCCGTGGGCCACCGGCATGGATGATGTAGAAATCCAACGCGGTGGCGTCCCAACCGTGTGCCCTGGCCATCTGCTTCAGCACCGGAGCGAGCGGTTCCATGGTGCCGGGAACCCGCCGGTCGAGCCTGAAGTGGAACCCGGTCGCCTTGACCGCGTACGAGATCCATTCCTCCGTCTGGGGAATGATGTACGAGCCGTTGCGCCGCAGTTCGATGCCGGTGCCACCGCGGCCCCGGACGGCTGCGGCGGCCACGCCGTCCCCGAACAGGCCGTTCGAGAGGAGGTTTCCCACCTCCAGGTCGCTCGGCTGATAGCACAGGGAGCAGAACTCACAGGCGACGATCAGCGCGTTCGCCTCCGGGTATGCCGTGCAGAAGTCGTGCGCACGGTTCACCGCTGCCCCACCGGCCGCGCACCCCAACTGGGCGATGGGCAGCTGCCTGGTGTCGGTGCGGAAGCCCATCGTGTTGATCATCCACGCGGTGAGGGACGGCATCATGAAGCCGGTGCAGGACACGTAGACGATCAGGTCGATGTCCGTCGGGCGCAGTTCCGCGTCGGCCAGCGCCTGACGTACCACCTTCGGTACGCGGGCCTTGGCCTCGGCTTCGTAGACGGCGTTGCGCTGTTCGAAGCCGGGGTGCGTGAGGGTCTCCTCGATGGGCCGCACGATGTGCCGCTTCGCGACACCGGTGTTCTCGATCAACCGCAGGGCCAGGTCGAGCTGCGGATGGTCCGGATGCACGGACCGGGCCAGGTCGAGGGTCTGCTCCATGGTGATCACATGTTCGGGCACGGACACCGTTGGTCTGCACAGAGTCGCCACGGCGGCTCTCCTTTCCTGTTCGGACAAAGCCTCACGGACCCATCCGCATTGCGCGCGCGGGATCGATCCGCCGGGTTGACGGGGCCAATCCGGTGACGCTGGGCGGCGCGGGCGGCGGATCGAGCGACGGGCGGGAAGGCATGTCGCAGCCTGCGTCCCGCGGAAACGACCGCTGGGAGCGGCAACGAACTCGACACCAAGGCAGGGAGATGCAGCATGACGTCAGAGCCGCGCGCGGCCTTCGGCCTCGAGACGGAATCGGCTTCGGACGAGGCGGTCCACTGCTGGAGTCTCGACGACCTTGAGGGCCTCGAGTTCGACCCCTTCCTGCGCGACCGGCTGCGGGACGAGCGGGCCACTCGGGTCCAGTTGCCGTTCGGCGAGGGCAGCGCCTGGCTCATGGCGCGCTACGCCGACGTCAAGGCGGCGACGACCGACCCGCGCTTCAGCAGGGCGGAGTTGGTCGGGCGTACGGTCACCAGTTCCTCGCCGCACGCGATCGCCTCCCAGCAGGCGTCCCTCAACTACGCCGACCCGCCACGACTGAACGACATGCGCCGCGTCGTGGCGCGGGCGTTCACCGGCAAGAGCATGCAGAAGCTCAGGCCCGCCGCGCAGCGCACCGCCGACAGCCTCCTCGACGCGATGGAGCGGCACGGCTCACCGGCGGACCTCGTGGAGCACCTGCACGGCCCCTTCCCGCTCGCGGCCGTCGCCGACCTCCTCGGGATGGACCAGGACATGCGCGAGGGCATGACGTCCTGGGCGAACCTGATCATGACTCCCGGTCCGGCCCCGGAGCAGAGCAGCGACGCCAGGACGACCGTTCGCGAATGCGTCGTCGATCTGCTCGCCCGGCGTCGCGAGGAGCCGTGCGACGACCTGGCCGGAGTCCTCGCCGCGGCGTCCGACGCCGGTGAGATCACGGAGCCGGAGGCCATCTCCCTGGCCACCGCCATCCTCGTGAGCGGTGCGCACGCCGTACGCAACAACAGCGCCAACATGGTGTATGCCCTGCTCACCCATCCTCGGCAACTGGAGCGGCTGCGCGCCGAGCCGGACATGATTCCGCAGGCCGTCGACGAGCTGCTGCGCTACATCCCGCACCGCAGCGGAGTGGGCCTGCCGCGGATCGCCACGCAGGACCTCGAGATCGCCGGTGTCGTGGTCCGGGCCGGCGAGGCGGTCTACTCGTCGTACCTCGCAGCCAATCGCGACCCCGAGGCTTTCCCGGACCCCGACGCACTGGACTTCGACCGGGGGCCCATCGCCCACATGGCCTTCGGGAACGGACCCCACCACTGCGTGGGCTCGATGCTGGCCCGGATGGAATCCGAGATCATCATCGCCACCCTGCTCGACCGCTACCCCGCACTCGCGCTTGCCGTGCCGCCCGAGCGGATCGAGTGGCAGACGGGAGGTCTGATCCGCGGTCCCAAGGCGCTGCCGGTGTCCTGGTGATACACCGTCACATGATCAAGGTCGTCAAAGGCAGCCCGAACCACTTGGAACTGGCTGCCTTCACGGCTGTCTTCATTGCGCTGGCGCGTGGTTCCCACGCGCTGCGCGACCCGCGCCCACGTTCCCGTCGCGCCGGGTGGGACCACCAATCGCCGCATCTCCCGGCGCACTCCTGGCGTGCCCGCGCGGCGTCCCCTCGTCGCTGACTCCCCGACAGCAACGGCGCTCCGCTCCGCAACCCCGGTCATAGGGCTCGCCTCAGAACCGCTCACACGGACGCGTCCGGTTCGACACCCCAGGAAATCTCCCTTTTTGTAGACGTATTGGCTCGTTCGTACCAGAACCTGCCATCGCCAGATCATCGAAGACCTGGAGGCGCTGTGCGGCCGGAGGGCTACGACTACGACACTCACAGCACACTCGCCGGGCCGCTCACCGAGCCGGCCAGTGGCGACGGCGGGGGCTACCGGGTGCAGTACACCAGGCTCCTCTCCAGCGAGCCGCACCGAATACGAGCCGTCCTCCTGATGACGCTCGCCCCCGTCCTCACCGGCCTCCTGCTCGTCTACCTCGTCTGGCCGACCCACTGGACGCGGCGCGAGGGCGGCGACCGCTGGCTCATGGGCCTCGACGTCACGATGCTCGTGGCGATCGGCCTGATCGAGCTGTTCATGCTCGTCAACGTCGTCTCCATAGCCCACGCGACGCTGGTGGCCCGGGACCCGATACCCGTCACCCCCGAGCCGGGCACCCGCGTCGCCTTCCTCACCACGTACGTTCCCGGCAAGGAACCCCTCAGCATGGTCCGCGCCACCCTCGAGGGCGCGACCCGAATACGCCACACGGGACAGCTCGACGTCTGGCTCCTGGACGAGGGTGACAACGGCGACGCGAAGGCGCTCTGCGCCGAACTCGGCGTACGGCACTTCAGCCGCAGGGGGGTGCCGGAGTGGAACCGCGAGAAGGGCGTCCACAAGTCCCGCACCAAGCACGGCAACTACAACGCCTGGATCGCGATGCACGGCGACGGCTACGACTTCTTCGCCTCGGTGGACACCGACCACGTCCCGCTCCCCAACTTCCTCGAGCGGATGATGGGTTACTTCCGGGACCCGGATGTCGCGTTCGTCGTCGGACCTCAGGTGTACGGGAACTACGACACCGCCGTCACCAAGGCCGCCGAGTCCCAGCAGTTCCTCTTCCACGCGCTGATCCAGCGGGCCGGGAACTGCTACCGCGCCCCCATGTTCGTCGGCACCAACAACGCCGTGCGGATAGCCGCTGTCAAGCAGGTCGGCGGCCTCTACGACTCGATCACCGAGGACATGGCCACCGGCTTCGAGCTGCACCGCACCAAGAACCCGCGCACCGGCCGGCACTGGCGCTCCGTGTACACCCCGGACGTCCTGGCCGTCGGTGAGGGCCCGGCCTCCTGGACCGACTTCTTCACGCAGCAGCTCCGCTGGTCCCGCGGCACGTACGAGACCGTCATCAAGCAGTACTGGCGGGCGCCCTTCCGGATGCCTCCCGGACGGTTCTTCAACTACTCACTGATGCTCGTCTACTACCCGATGACCGCCGTGAACTGGACGCTCGGCATCCTCAGCTGCTTCCTGTTCCTGTGGTTCGGGGCGTCCGGCACCCAGGTCGCCGCGTCGATCTGGCTGATGCTCTACAGCGACGCCGCCGCCCTGCAGGTGGGCATGTACCTCTGGAACCGGCGGCACAACGTCTCCCCGCACGAACCCGAGGGCTCCGGCGGCCTCGCCGGGATGGCGATGTCCGCGCTCTCCGCGCCGATCTACGCCAAGTCCTTGGGAGCCGCGATCCTGCGCAGGCCCTGCAAGTTCGTCGTCACCCCCAAGGGCAACGACTCCAGCCCCGACCGGCTGCTCACGTTCCGCGTCCATCTGGCCTGGGCGGCGCTGCTCTTCGTCTCGCTCGCCGCCTCGCTGTTCCTCGGCCACAGCCACGCGGCGATGCGGACGTGGTCGATCCTCGGCCTGGTGATCTCGCTCGCCCCGGTCAGCATCTGGGCCTTCGGCGAGTTCCGCGGGCGGCGGGCGGGTGCGGGCGCGCCGGTCGAGGTCGCGCCCGAACCCGTACGGGGCGGGGCCGCATCACCCGTACCGGAGATCACCCCGACGGCCACCCAGGCCGCACTCGCCCCCACGGCCACGACCCGGGTGTCGAGCACGCCTTCGGGCGGTAGTTGAGCCCCTCCCCGGACAGGCCCCAGCCCGCAGGGCGGTCGGCGGCAACCGAGCCGATGGTGCGGGAGCGACTACCCCTTCGAGTTGCGCGCCAGGCTCAGGGCGTACTCCGGCCACCACTTGCCCGCCGGAGGCCCACCCCGGCACTCGCCGTCGGACTCGCCGGGGCGCTTGATCCACAGGTGGGCGTCGACGAGCGGGTCGCCGGTCTTGGTGCCGGGCCGGTTGCCGAGGGCCCGGCCGGGCGGGTTGCACCAGGCCTCGGCGCCGTCGCCGGCCATCGGGCCGTTGCCGTTGCGGCCGGTGTCCATCACGAAGTGCTTGCCGCCCAGAAGCTTCGACAGGTCCTTGCCGTACGCCTTCGTGGCCGCGTCGGTCTGGAAGTTGGAGACGTTCAGGGCGAAGCCGTCGGCGCGGTCGATGCCCGCCTTCCCCAGCGCCTGGGTGAGTTTGCCGTGGTCCTGGACCCAGGCGGAGTGCCCGGCGTCGAGGTAGACCTTGACGTTCGGCTGCTTCTTGAGGCGGTCGATAGCCTCGGACAGCAGCTGGTAGCGCTCCTCCTGGTACTCGGGCGGGGTGCAGCCGTCCACGACGTGCGGGACGGCGTCCGGCTCCAGGATCACCAGCGCCTTGCTGTCCTCGATGGTGTCGGCGAACGCGTCGATCCACTGCCGGTAGAACTCCGCGCTCTGTGCGCCGCCCCGCGAGTGCTGGCCGCAGTCGCGGTGCGGGATGTTGTACGCGACGAGGACGGCGGTGCGGTTCTCCTTGGCGGCGCCGCGCGTGGCCGCCTTGATCGTCGGACCCGGGTCGTCACCGGCCGGCCACGCGGCCATCGGCTGGTCGGCGATGCGGCGCAGCACCTCGGCGTCGGAGTCGCGGCCCTCCGCCCGCCAGCTCGCGACCTGCTGGGCGGCCGGGCTGCTCGGGTCCACCCAGAACTCGGACTTCCCGCCGACCGGCTTGGACGGGCCGCGCACGAGCGCCGCGTCCTTGGTCTGCGGGTCGTCCGACTCCGGGGTGCAGCCGAGCGCGAGCCCGACGGCGGCGAGCGCGGCCGCGCCGCGCGCGAGCCGGCGGCGCGCACGGCGGCCGCGGCGGCTGCGGTGGTCGGTGCGGGTGGTGTGGGCGGGCATCCTGCCCCCTTGGACTGCGGCGCACGAAAGGACCGGGCAAGCGTGGCATAACGGACATGCTTCCGTTCTGTTGCGACACCGCAGCGGACCAGGTCAGTGGGCCGATGGTGGGCCAGGCGTGGGTGCGGAGGTCGGCCGTACGGGGTATGCCCTGCGCCCGAAGCCTCGGACCGTAGGTGAACCGCTGAGCGCTGAGAGGGGGCGGTGGGAGGAGGCGTGAGAGGGGGCGCTGAGAGGTGGCGGGGAGAGGGGGTGCTGAGAGGCGGGCGCCCGCTCCCTCCGGCCTCCGAAGTGCCCCCGGTGCGCGGGCCGTCGACCGTACTGCGAGACGGGGCTGACCGCCATGTGACCGCCCGGTAAGGTCGGGTGCGTGCCGAAGCCGCTCAGTCTGTCGTTCGACCCCATCGCGCGAGCTGATGAACTCTGGAAGCAGCGCTGGGGTTCCGTGCCGTCCATGGCCGCGATCACCTCGATCATGCGCGCCCACCAGATCCTCCTCGCCGAGGTCGACGCGGTGGTCAAGCCGTACGGACTGACCTTCGCGCGGTACGAGGCGCTGGTGCTGCTCACCTTCTCCAAGGCGGGTGAGCTGCCCATGTCGAAGATCGGGGAGCGCCTGATGGTGCACCCCACCTCGGTCACCAACACCGTGGACAGGCTCGTGAAGTCGGGCCTCGTCGCCAAGCGCCCCAACCCCAACGACGGCCGCGGCACCCTCGCCTCCATCACCGACAAGGGCCGCGAGGCGGTCGACGCGGCGACCCGCGACCTCATGGCCATGGAGTTCGGCCTCGGGGCGTACGACGCCGAGGAGTGCGCGGAGATCTTCGCGATGCTGCGGCCGCTGCGGGTGGCCGCGCAGGACTTCGAGGAGAGCTGAGCCACAGCGCGTCCGGCGCTGCGCGGGGTCGCCTGAAGATCGCGCAAAACGGGCGGTTACGCTCGTACGCATGAAGCGATCCGTGCTGACCCGCTACCGCGCCCTCGCCTACATCACCGGTGTCCTCCTGGTCCTGCTGTGCCTCGGCATGATCGGCAAGTACGCCCTGGGCCTGGACGGGGCCGCGGACTTCACGAAGGTCGTCAGCATCGCGCACGGCTGGCTGTACGTCGTGTACCTGGTCTTCGCCTTCGACCTCGGCTCCAAGGCCAAGTGGCCGGTCGGCAAGCAGCTGTGGGTCCTGCTCGCGGGCACCATCCCGACCGCCGCGTTCTTCGTGGAGCGCAAGATCTCCGCCGAGCTCGCCGCCAAGGTGACCGACCCGGCCCCCGGAGCCGTCAAGGCCTGACCACTCCCGCGTTCTTGAGGCGCGCACGCCCGCATCGCGGACGTGCGCGTCTTTTCTTTGACACCGGATGCGGTAGCCGTGCTCATCCTGGACGCACCCGCCCGGGCACCCGAGGAAACGCGAGGAGTACATCCATGCCCCCTGTCCACCACCCCCTGGCCGACGCCGCCCGTCGCCTCGCCGACGACGTCCTCGCGCCCGCCGCCGAGCGGCACGACCGGGAGGGCGTCACGCCCGAGGCGATCGCCGCGGTCAAGGCGTCCGGCGTGCTCGGCGTCAACGCGCCCGCCGCGTACGGGGGTTCGGCGGCGCCCGCGGCCGTCGGGCGGGAGGTCGCGGAGATCCTCGCGGGCGCCTGCTGCTCCACGTTCTTCATCCAGGCCCAGCACCACACGCCCGTACGCACCCTCATGGCGGGCGAGGAGACGGCCCGGGAGCGCTGGCTGCGCCCGCTCGCCGAGGGCCGCACGCTCGCCGGGATCGCCTTCTCGCATCTGCGCGCCTTCCCGAAGCTGCCGGTCCGCGCCACCGAGCTGCCCGACGGCTCCTGGCGCTTCGACGGGCGGGTGCCCTGGTACAGCGGCTGGGGCCTGAACGACGTGTTCCTGCTCGGCGGCGCCACCGAGGACGGCGAGGTCGTCTTCGTCCTCGCCGAGCCGCGCGAGCAGGCAGGCCTGAAGCCGACGGCCCCGCTGCAGATGGCCGCGCTCACCGGCGCCCGCACGGTCGGCCTGGTCCTGGACGGCCTGACCGTGCCCGCGGAAGGCCTGGTGATCCGGCAGCCGTACGAGGAGTGGGCCGCCGCCGACCGCCCGAAGAACACCAACACGAACCCGGCCGTCTTCGGCGTCGCCCGCGCCGCCCTCGACCTGCTGGACGCCGCCGAGGACGGCGAGGCCAAGGACACGGCGGGCGTCCTGCGCGAGCGCCTCGACGCCGCGCGCCGGGACGCGTACGCCCTGGTCGACGAGGTGCCGGCGGCCGAGGAGCTGCAGGCGCGGCTCGCGGTCAAGACGCGGGCGTACGACCTGATGCGGGCGGCGACGACGGCGGCGATCGTGGTCGGCGGCGGCCGGGCCTTCAGCCTCTCCGCCCCGGCGCAGCGGCTCGCGCGCGAAGGCCTCTTCCTGGTGGTGCAGGGGCAGACGGCGGAGGTGCGCAGCGCCCATCTGGCGGCGCTGCGGGCCTGAGAGGGACGGCTGGAAGAGAGCCTTTCAGCTGGTCAGAGCCGTTTTCGCCGGATGCCGAGCGGATGCCAGGCGGGTGCCAGGCGCGTGCCGGGCGAGACCGGAACCCGGCTGCCATCGACAGGTACTAGGACGTCCTAGTAAATTGGAGTGCATGGACGCTGACCCCATCGAGGACGGCCGCCGCCGCTGGCAGGCCCGCTATGACGCCGCACGCAAGCGCGACGCCGACTTCAGCACGCTCTCCGGTGATCCGGTGGAGCCGGTCTACGGGCCACGGCCCGGGGATGTGTACGAGGGGTTCGAGCGCATCGGCTGGCCCGGCGAGTACCCGTACACCCGAGGGCTCTACGCCACCGGGTACCGGGGCCGGACCTGGACGATCCGCCAGTTCGCCGGGTTCGGCAACGCCGAGCAGACCAACGAGCGCTACAAGATGATCCTCGCCAACGGCGGCGGGGGACTCAGCGTCGCCTTCGACATGCCGACGCTGATGGGCCGCGACTCCGACGACCCGCGCTCGCTCGGCGAGGTCGGCCACTGCGGCGTCGCCATCGACTCGGCCGCCGACATGGAGGTCCTGTTCAAGGACATCCCGCTCGGTGACGTCACGACGTCGATGACCATCTCCGGGCCCGCCGTGCCGGTCTTCTGCATGTACCTCGTCGCCGCCGAACGCCAGGGCGTCGACCCGGGCGCGCTCAACGGCACGCTGCAGACCGACATCTTCAAGGAGTACATCGCGCAGAAGGAGTGGCTCTTCGAGCCCGAGCCCCATCTCCGCCTCATCGGCGACCTGATGGAGCACTGCGCGCGCGACATCCCCGCGTACAAGCCGCTCTCCGTCTCCGGGTACCACATCCGCGAGGCCGGGGCGACGGCCGCGCAGGAGCTGGCGTACACGCTCGCGGACGGCTTCGGGTACGTGGAACTGGGGCTCTCGCGCGGGCTCGACGTCGACGTGTTCGCGCCTGGCCTCTCGTTCTTCTTCGACGCGCATGTCGATTTCTTCGAGGAGATCGCCAAGTTCCGTGCGGCGCGGCGCATCTGGGCCCGCTGGATGAAGGAGGTCTACGGCGCCAAGACCGACAAGGCGCAGTGGCTCCGCTTCCACACCCAGACCGCCGGCGTCTCGCTGACCGCGCAGCAGCCGTACAACAACGTCGTACGGACCGCCGTCGAGGCCCTCTCCGCGGTGCTCGGCGGCACCAACTCCCTGCACACCAACGCCCTCGACGAGACGCTCGCGCTGCCCAGCGAGCAGGCCGCCGAGATCGCGCTGCGCACGCAGCAGGTGCTGATGGAGGAGACCGGCGTCGCCAACGTCGCGGACCCCCTTGGCGGTTCGTGGTACGTGGAGCAGCTCACCGACCGGATCGAGGCGGACGCCGAGAAGATCTTCGACCAGATCAAGGAGCGGGGCCTCAGGGCGCACCCCGACGGCAAGCACCCCATCGGGCCCATCACGTCCGGCATCCTGCGCGGCATCGAGGACGGCTGGTTCACCGGCGAGATCGCCGAGTCGGCCTTCCAGTACCAACAGGCCCTGGAGAAGGGCGACAAGAGGGTCGTCGGCGTCAACGTCAACACCCCGTCCGTCACCGGCGACCTGGAGATCCTGCGGGTCAGCCACGAGGTGGAGCGCGAGCAGGTGCGCGCGCTCGGCGGCCGCAAGTCCGGCCGGGACGACGCCCGGGTGCGGGCCTCGCTCGACGCGATGCTCGACGCGGCCCGCGACGGCGGCAACATGATCGGCCCGATGCTGGACGCGGTCCGCGCGGAGGCCACCCTCGGCGAGATCTGCGACGCGCTGCGGGACGAGTGGGGGGTGTACACGGAGCCCGCGGGGTTCTAGAGCCCGCCGGGTTCTGGAGCCTGCCGGGTTCTGGAGCCTGGCGGGTTCTGACCAGTTCCGGGGGCTCCCCGGCTTCCCGGGAGGTTTTCGCGGTCGGGGGATTCAAGGTCATCCGCCGGGGTAGGCGCGGTCGCGGTACCCGCACCTGCCCCGGAGGACATCTTGAGCGCGCCCCGCCGCCACACGCACTTCGCCGTCACCGCCCTCGGCGCCTCCGCCCTGGCCGTGCTCGGCGCGCTCCTGGTCGGGGGCGGGCCCGTCGTCGCCGACGCGCCCCGACTGCCGAAGGTGCAGGACGAGTTCGACTCGCTCGGCCCCGATGTGCGCGCGGCGAAGCTGCCCTCCGGCCGTACGGCGCACTTCACCGACGCGGGCCCGCGCGACGGCCGGCCGGTGCTCTTCATCGGCGGTACGGGCACCTCCGCCCGCGCCCAGCACATGACGGACTTCTTCGCCTCCACCCGGGACTCGATGGGCCTGCGCCTCATATCCGTGGAGCGCAACGGCTTCGGCGACACGGAGTTCGACGCGAAGCTGGACAAGGGGGACTTCGCGGAGGACGCCCTCGCGGTCCTCGACCGGCTCGGCGTCGAGAAGGTCTCCGTCATCGCCATCTCCGGCGGCGGCCCCTACGCCGCGGAACTCGCCGCCCGCGCCCCCGACCGCATCCGCGCCCTCCACCTGGCGGCCGCCCTGCCCCCGTACGGCGCGAAGCCCTCGTACTGCGCGCTGTCCGACGACGAGCTCGCCGCGGCCCTTGAGGACTCGGTCAAGGACCCGCGCAAGTGGTGGGCGCTCCCCGACGACAGCCCCGTCAAGTCGATCCCCGGCTTCGCCGACACCGCGTACGAGGAGGGGGCGCGGACCTTCAACCAGCGCGGCCAGCAGGGCGATGTGGCCCCGCAGGTGCACGAGCAGCGCCTCTACTGCGACCGTCCGGGCCCCGACCTCGCCGCGCTCCGGGCCCCGGTCTTCCTCTACGCGGGCGAGAAGGACACGACGGTGCCGCCGTCCACCCTCAAGACCTGGCAGAACGCCCTGCCGGGCCGTGAGGTCGTACGGCGCTACGCGGACACCGGGCACGACGTCCAGTACCGCCACTGGGACCAGATCCTCACCGACCTCGCGGGCCACGGCTCCCGCACGGTCGTCTGCAAGGGCTCGCGCAGCACGCTCCTCCCGGCCCGCGAGGCCGAGGGGTTGGTGGAGTCGGGGCGGGTGACTCTGGGCAGTTGCGCCTGGAAGGGCTGATTTTCTCCCCGCCCCGCCCCTTCCCGGCTGTGTCGATATGCGGCTGACGCCGCGTGGCCTGCCGGACGGGCCTCCTCAATCTCCCCCAGCTACCGCTGGGAGGTGCCCCCAGAGGGGCTGAAAATTCAGCCCCTCCGGCGATTGAGGAGCGGGGGGCCGGGGGCGGAGCCCCCTGGGGGTGCCGACGTCGCTGCCAGTCCCCCCAGCAGCAGAACCGTAAAGCTGCGTGCCCACGCGACGTCCACCGGCTCCGCGCTGACCAGCGACCGGTGCACCACCGCCCCCGCGACCACGTCGAAGATCAGGTCCGCGGTGCGCGAGGCGGCCGCCTCGTCCGCCTCGTAGGGGAGCTCGCCGCGCTCCTGGGCGCGCCTGCGGCCCTCCAGGACCAGGCGCTTCTGGCGGTCCACGATCGCGTGCCGGATGCGCGTGCGCAGCGCCTCGTCGCGGGTGGACTCCGCGACCACCGCCATCAACGCCGTACGCGCCTCCGGCCGTTCGAGCAGGGCCGCGAACTGCAGGACCACGCCCTCCGCGTCCGCGGCGAGGCTGCCGCGGTCGGGCAGCTCCAGCTCGTCGAAGAGCACCGCCACCGCGTCCACGACCAGCTCGCTCTTGCCTGCCCAGCGCCGGTACAGGGTCGTCTTCGCGACGCCCGCGCGGGCGGCCACGTCCCCCATCGTCAGCTTCGACCAGCCGAGGTCGACCAGGGCCTGTCGGGTCGCCGACAGGATCGCGGCGTCGGCCTCGGGGCTCCGGGGGCGTCCCTTCCGCCCGGCAGGTGGGGTTGTGCGGCGCATGCGGCCGACGATACCCGCCGGTAAGTCCGGCGCACCCCACGCGGATTCCGTGAGGGAGATCACCGACGACGGCTGGGCGCGAGGACCTGCGGAGATATACGCTACGAGGCGTAGCGAAAGCTCGTGGGACTTCGACGGGGAGCCCCCGGGCGGCAACCACAGGTGCGGGGTGGGGACCTCGCGCCATCGCAGTACCGGTCCTCCTCGGGACCCGGACCGTGACCTGTCCGTACGCCTCGCAATCCGGCGGGGGGCCTGCGGACGGGCCGCGGTCCTCACCGAGCCGCGACTCCGGCGCCGAGGCCTCGGATTCTGCCGGACGTCCGCGCGATTCGGCAGGGCTTTTCACCGTGCTTTTCACAGCCGCGCGCGGAAGGGGGAGGATGTACTCATGCAGCCACGGAACATGTCCATGAGCGGAGTCGTCGACCTCGCCGCGGTGAAGGCGGCCCAGGAGGCCAAGGCGAAGGCGGAGCAGGCCCGCGCGGAGTCCGCGCGGCAGGGCGGCGGCGGCGCCGTCTCCCCCGCGAACCTCGTCATCGACGTCGACGAGGCCGGCTTCGAGAACGACGTCCTGCAGCGCTCCGCCGAGGTCCCGGTCGTCCTCGACTTCTGGGCCGAGTGGTGCGAGCCCTGCAAGCAGCTCGGCCCGCTGCTCGAACGCCTCGCCACCGAGTACAACGGCCGTTTCCTCCTCGCCAAGATCGACGTCGACGCCAACCAGATGCTGATGCAGCAGTTCGGGATCCAGGGCATCCCGGCTGTCTTCGCCGTCGTCGCCGGTCAGGCCCTGCCCCTCTTCCAGGGCGCCGCGCCCGAGGCCCAGATCCGCGAGACCATCGACCAGCTGGTCCAGGTCGCCGAGGAGCGGTTCGGTATCACCGGCATCACGGTCGACCCGGACGCCACCGAGGACGCGGCCCCCGCCGAGGAGCCGGTCGGCCCGTACGACGCGCTGCTCGAAGCGGCCGTACAGGCCCTGGACGCCGGGGACTTGGGCGGTGCGGTGCAGGCGTACAAGAACGTGCTCGCCGACGACCCGGGCAACTCCGAGGCCGAGCTCGGCCTCGCCCAGGCCGAACTCCTGCAGCGCGTCCATGGCCTGGACCCGCAGCAGGTGCGCAAGGACGCCGCCGAGAAGCCCGCCGACGTGGCGGCGCAGATCGCGGCGGCCGACCTCGATCTGGTCGGCGGTCATGTCGAGGACGCCTTCGGGCGGTTGGTCGACACGGTCAAGCGCACCTTCGGCGACGACCGCAACGCCGCCCGCGTACGCCTCCTCGAACTCTTCGAGGTGGTCGGCGCGGAGGACCCGCGAGTGGCCTCGGCGCGCTCGGCCCTTGCCCGCGCGCTGTTCTGACCCGGGCGTTCCGCGCGGCGCTTCACCGCGCCGCCGGCCTTCCTCCGCGGGCCAGTTGATGACCTGGCCCTAAACGGCCGGGTCCGCAGCGGCCTTGTGAAAATTTGACGACAGAGCGATTCAGCGGCCGCGTTTTACCAAAACTTGGTAATCGCGGCCGCTGTTACTTGGAGTAAGTCGACGGGTGGGTTCTGTCCGGTTCCATTAGCCAATTTCCGGATCTGTTCCAGGGGTTGGCTGCACCGAGTGTGGCCGGGTGATGCCACCCCGTCGTGGCCTGGTTATCCAGCCGTTACCAGCGGGTAACGAACCCCCTTGTGCGGGCGCTCGGAATGCACCACGATCGGCCACGCTCGGTCCATGCCCGCACTCCCGACAACCAGTTCGGGGCCGTGGGGCCCCTGGGTCCCCACCGAGTGGCCGAAGGCGCCGCCGACGGTCGAGGACAGGGGGGTCTCTGCCGAACGGCAGGGCCTGTCCGAGAGGTTGCGTGCAGGCGCGACCAGTGGTTGTCGCTCGGGGGTGATCGCCGGTGCTTCGGGCGCAGTCGCGCCCGTGATGCGGGCGCTCCTTCCCGAGGACGTAGCACTTCTCCCATCCCTGCCCGGCTGCGCCGCAAGGCTCAAGTCGCGGCCGGAGATGTACGTCCGAGAAGGAGGAACTCATGGAATCCGTGGCTCGTGGCGGAACCAGGTGGAAGCGGTTCGCCGTGGTCATGGTGCCGAGCGTCGCGGCGACTGCCGCGATAGGCGTCGCCCTCGGGCAGGGCGCGCTCGCGGCATCGTTCAGTGTGTCGGGTCAGTCGTTCAAGGTGTCGGCCGACCAGCTCGACGGCAAGGGTCTGGTCCAGTACGGCGGCGTCGACGTCGGCGTCGACATGGAGGGCAAGAAGGCCCTCCACCCCGTCTCTGTCTCGGCGTTCAAGACCGCCACGATCACCAACATGTGCCAGTCCGTGGTGTCCCACGTGCCGGTGCTCGGTGACATCACGCTCCAGCTGAAGGCGGGCGGCGAAGGCAGCAAGCCCGTCGAGGCCGAGAACCTCTACATCGACGTCGCGCAGCTCGACGCCGATGCGGAGTTCCGCGGCCTCAACATCGGTGTCGCCGCCGGTCAGTCCACCAAGGGCCCCGGCATGAAGGGCGGCAAGGAGCAGGCGAACCCGAACGGCTTCGCGCAGGAGGCCGACCGGGCCATCCTCAGCAACATCGAGCAGACGGCGTGGGCGACCAGCGCCGGCACCTTCAAGTTGAGCGGTCTCCACATGAAGCTGCACAAGGGCAAGAAGGAGTGCTTCTAAGCACTCGCCCAGTCCTGCGGCCCCCGGCATCGGTTCCGGTCCCGGGTTGCCGTCGGCTTGCTGGCCCGGCGGGCGCGGAGTCCTGTGTCTCCCCGCCCGCCACCACAGATCCGCACTGAATTTCACGTACCGCCGGTTCCAAGGAGCTGTTGTCCCATGAGCGCCGTGACAGAGGGGCCGAACGACCACTTCCTCACGATCCACCGGAGGAAGTTCAGGGCCTGGCGTGGTGGCCGGCCCTTCTGGGCGGGCCTCCTGACGATCCTCGGCGGCCTGCCGATCGCCTATCTGCCCTACGGCAACATCAAGCTCGGCAACCTGACGCTCGCCATGGCCACCACCGCCGGGGCGGGTTCGCTGATCATCGGCGTCCTGCTGATCGTGCTCGGCCTCACCATGTGGTTCCAGCACCACTCGCGGGTCTTCGCGGGTGTCGCCGCGATCCTCCTCGCGCTGGTCTCCCTGGTGGTGTCCAACATCGGCGGATTCCTCGTCGGGTTCCTGCTCGCGCTGATCGGCGGTGCGCTCGCCGTCTCCTGGGCTCCGGCCGGGGACGCGGGCGGCCGGGCTGCCCACCGGAGCCGTGACTCCGAAGGGCCCGCCACGGACGACGACCGGGCGGAGCCTGCCGTGAACGGTGCGCTTGACGACCTGACAGGAACGGGCTCGATGAACGAGACGAACGGGAGGCACCGTGCCGGGTGATGAGGTGCAGTACGAGGGCACCGAGGCTGGTTCCCGTAACCGAACCGGGCCGCGGCACGCCGCCCCGAAGAAGCCGCTCATCACGCGGCTGAACATGCCCGCAGGCAAGGCGATAGCCATCGCCGCCATGCCCACCAGCATCCTCATGGGCATGGGTCTGACCCCGACCCTCGCGCACGCCAAGCCCATCCCTGACAACCCGTTCAGGGACGGCCCCTGCGTCACGGCGCCGGACAAGGACGCGGACGAGGCGGAGAAGGACAAGAAGGCCGAGCAGGAGAAGAAGGGCGAGAAGGACGAGGCGAAGGAGCCCACTCCGTCGCCGTCCGCGGACGGGAAGGACCAGGGCGACGAGCCCGAGCCGTCCCCGTCCCCCTCCTCCGGTGACAAGGCCGACGAGCCGGAGCCCGAGCCGTCCCCGTCCGAGAGCAAGAACCCGCTCGACCCGCTGGGCGTCGGCGACGCGCTCAAGGACGTCTTCACGCCGGACGAGAAGGAGTCCGAGGAGCCGTCCCCGGATCCCTCCGCCTCGCAGGACACCAAGTCCGAGGACGAGAAGAGCAGCGTCACGGACCCGGTCGAGGACACCGTCGACGGCGCCAAGGACACGGTCGGCAAGGTCACCGACGGGGCGAAGGACGCCGCCGACAAGGCGAAGGACACCGCCGATGGCCTGAAGCCCTCGGAGGCGACCGACCCGCTGGCCCCGGACGCGGACGGCAAGAAGCCGTTCCCGTGCGTCGAGGAGAAGAAGGTCGACGGCGACGACGAGACGCCGCCGGCTCCGATCCCGGACGACCCGTGGAACCTGCAGGCCAGCTCGCTGCTGCTCAAGGGCGCCGACTACAAGGGCATCGTCAATCTGACGACGGCCGGCGGCAAGAAGAAGCAGGTCATGAAGTACGTGATCAGCAAGGGCACGGACATCGGCGACCTGCACCAGACGGTCGAGGGTCCGGGCGGCGAGACGTACCACATCCAGTCCGCGAAGGGTGCGACGTCCACCATCCGCGGTGGCGAGACGATCATGTACACCGAGCGTCTCTCGGGCCACCTCTTCGGCCTGATCCCGGTCACGTTCGACCCGGAGCACCCGCCGCCGCTGAACATCCCGACGATCTACCTGACGAACGTCAAGGTGGTGCAGGCGGCCCAGTTCGGCGGCAACCTGACCGTCCCCGGGTTCCACCAGACGATCACCAAGTGAGCTGATTCAGCTGTGAGTTGAGTCAGCAGAGCCAGGCACGGCCGCACACGCCGAGGGCGCCCCCTTCAGATGAAGAGGGCGCCCTCGGCGTTCGTACGAGTGGAGCGTCAGGCGCTCTCGCCGCCCAGGTGGTGGACCCGGACCATGTTGGTGGTGCCGGGGACGCCGGGGGGCGAACCGGCGGTGATGATCATCGTGTCGCCGGCGTTGAAGCGCTTCAGCTTGAGCAGCTCGGCGTCGACCAGGTCGACCATCGCGTCGGTGTTGTCGACGTGCGGCACGAGCCGGGACTCCACGCCCCAGCTCAGCGAGAGCTGGTTGCAGGTCTCCTGCTCGGAGGTGAAGGCCAGGATCGGCTGCGCGGCCCGGTAGCGGGACAGGCGGCGCGCGGTGTCGCCGGACTTGGTGAAGGCGACGAGCGACTTGGCGTCCAGGAAGTCCGCGATCTCGCAGGCGGCACGGGCCACCGAACCACCCTGCGTACGCGGCTTCTTGCCCGGGACGAGCGGCTGGAGGCCCTTGGAGAGCAGCTCCTCCTCGGCGGCCTGGACGATTTTCGACATGGTCTTGACCGTCTCGATCGGGTACGCGCCCACGCTCGACTCGGCCGACAGCATCACCGCGTCCGCGCCGTCCAGGATCGCGTTGGCCACGTCGGAGGCCTCGGCGCGCGTGGGGCGGGAGTTGGTGATCATCGACTCCATCATCTGGGTCGCGACGATCACCGGCTTGGCGTTGCGGCGGCACATCTCCACGAGCCGCTTCTGCACCATCGGGACCTTTTCGAGCGGGTACTCGACGGCCAGGTCGCCGCGGGCCACCATGACCGCGTCGAAGGCGGCGACGACGGCCGCCATGTTGGCGACGGCCTGCGGCTTCTCCACCTTGGCGATGACGGGGACCCGGCGGCCCTCCTCGTCCATCACCTTGTGGACGTCCTTGACGTCGTCGGCGTCGCGCACGAAGGACAGGGCGACCATGTCGCAGCCCATCCGCAGCGCGAAGCGCAGGTCCTCGACGTCCTTCTCCGACAGGGCGGGGACGTTCACGGCCGCGCCGGGCAGGTTGATGCCCTTGTGGTCGGAGATGACACCGCCCTCGATGACGATCGTCTTGACCCGGGGGCCGTCGACGTCGGTCACCTTGAGCTCGACGTTGCCGTCGTTGATGAGGACCTGGTCGCCCTTGGCGACGTCTCCCGGCAGGCCCTTGTAGGTCGTACCGCAGAGGGACTTGTCGCCCGGGACGTCCTCGGTGGTGATGGTGAACTCGTCACCGCGTACCAGCTCGACGGGGCCCTCGGCGAAGGTCTCCAGACGGATCTTGGGGCCCTGGAGGTCGGCGAGGACGCCGACGGCTCGGCCGGTGTCCTTGGCAGCCTCGCGCACCCGGTCGTAACGCTCCTGGTGCTCCGCGTGGGTGCCGTGGCTGAAGTTGAAGCGGGCCACGTTCATCCCGGCCTCGATGAGCGCTTTCAGCTGCTCGTACGAGTCGACGGCGGGGCCCAGAGTGCAGACGATTTTGGAACGGCGCATGAGGCGGATCCTATCGGTTTGTTTCGCTAAGGAATATTCCATCTGGCGGAAACTACAAATGGGCGGTGGCGTGCTCAGTCGTTGCGTTCGGCTGCCTGGTTTGCCACGAGTGCGTAGGTCTGCCGGGCGATCTCCAGCTCCTCGTCGGTGGGGACCACGGCGACGGCGACCCGCGCGTACTCGGGTGAGATGACCCGGGGCTCGTCCGAGCGCACCGCGTTGAGCTCACTGTCGACCGCAAGGCCCAGCTCCTCCAGGCCCGCGACCGCAGCCTCGCGCACCGGTGCCGCGTTCTCGCCGACCCCGGCCGTGAACGCGATCGCGTCCACCCGGCCGAGCACCGCGTAGTAGGAGCCGATGTACTTCTTCAGCCGGTGGATGTAGATGTCGAAGGCGAGCCGCGCCTCCTGGTCGCCCTCGTCGATACGACGGCGGATCTCCCGCATGTCGTTGTCGCCGCACAGGCCGATCAGGCCCGACTTCTTGTTCAGCAGGACGTCGATCTCGTCCGCCGACATCTTCCCCACCCGCATCAGATGGAAGATGACCGCAGGGTCGACGTCCCCTGAACGCGTCCCCATCACCAGGCCCTCGAGCGGCGTCAGACCCATCGAGGTGTCCACGCACACCCCGCCGCGCACCGCCGACGCCGAGGCGCCGTTGCCCAGGTGCAGCACGATGACGTTGATGTCCTCCGGCTGCTTGCCGAGGAGTTCGGCCGCCTTGCGCGAGACGTACGCGTGCGACGTGCCGTGGAAGCCGTAGCGGCGGATGCGGTGCTCGTCGGCGGTCTGCACGTCGATCGCGTAGCGCGCCGCCGACTCCGGCATCGTCGTGTGGAACGCCGTGTCGAAGACCGCCACCTGCGGCAGGTCGGGGCGCAGTGCCATCGCCGTACGGATGCCCGTCAGGTTGGCCGGGTTGTGCAGCGGCGCCACCGGGATGAGCCGCTCGACCTCCGCCAGGACCGCGGCGTCGATCACCGTCGGCTGCGTGAAGGTCTGGCCGCCGTGCACCACCCGGTGCCCGATCGCGGCCAGTTCGGGGGAGTCCAGGCCGAGTCCGTCGTGCGACAGCTCCGCGGCGACCGCCTTCAGCGCCTCGTCGTGGTCGGCGATCGGGCGGTTCTGCTCGCGCGACTCGGCGTCCTCGCCCGTGAGCGGGGTGTGCTTGAGCCGGGAGGTCTCCTCGCCGATGCGCTCCACCAGGCCCATGGCCAGGCGGGAGTTGTCGCGCATGTCGAGGAGCTGGTACTTCACCGACGAGGAGCCGGAGTTGAGGACGAGGATGCGGGTCGCTGTCACGGGTACTGCTTTCGGTGAGGGGTCAGGTGGCGGGCGTCTGGGCCTGGATCGCCGTGATGGCGACGGTGTTCACGATGTCCCCGACGAGCGCGCCGCGGGACAGGTCGTTGACCGGCTTGCGCAGCCCCTGGAGGACCGGGCCGACGGCGATCGCGCCGGCCGAACGCTGCACGGCCTTGTAGGTGTTGTTGCCGGTGTTGAGGTCCGGGAAGATCAGCACGGTCGCCTGGCCCGCGACCTCGGACTCCGGCAGCTTGGTGCGGGCCACCGAGGGCTCCACGGCCGCGTCGTACTGGATCGGGCCCTCGATCCTCAGGTCCGGGCGCTGCCCGCGGACCAGCTCGGTCGCCTCGCGGACCTTGTCGACGTCGGCGCCCGATCCGGACGTGCCCGTCGAGTACGAGAGCATCGCGACCTTCGGGTCCACGTCGAACTGCCGGGCCGTGGTGGCCGACTGGACGGCGATGTCGGCGAGCTGCTCGGCGTTCGGGTCCGGGTTGACCGCGCAGTCGCCGTACACGAGGACCTCGTCGGCGAGGCACATGAAGAAGACCGAGGAGACGATCTTCGCGTCCGGCTTCGTCTTGATGATCTCGAAGGCGGGGCGGATCGTAGCCGCCGTCGAGTGCACCGAGCCGGACACCATGCCGTCGGCGAGGCCGCCCTGGACCATCAGCGTGCCGAAGTAGTTCACGTCCGCGACCACGTCGTGCGCCAGCTCCACGGTCACACCCTTGTGGGCGCGCAGCGCCGCGTACTGCTCGGCGAACTTCTCGCGCAGCTCCGAGGTCTGCGGGTCGATCAGCTGCGAGTCGGCGAGGTCGATGCCGAGGTCCGCGGCCTTCTTGCGGATCACCTCGGTGTCCCCGAGCAGCGTCAGGTCGCACACCCCGCGGCGCAGGAGGACGTCGGCGGCGCGCAGCACGCGCTCCTCGGTGCCCTCCGGCAGGACCACGCGGCGGCGGTCGGAGCGGGCCTGCTCGATCAGCTTGTGCTCGAACATCATCGGCGTGACCCGGCCGCTGCGGGACACCTCCAGGCGGCTCAGCAGACCCGAGGTGTCGACGTGCCGCTCGAACAGGCCGAGCGCGGTCTCCGCCTTGCGGGGCGTCGCGGCGTTCAACTTGCCTTCCAGGGCGAAGAGTTCGGCCGCCGTCGGGAAGGAGTTGCCGGTCACCGAGATCACCGGCGTACCGGGCGCGAGCCGCGAGGCCAGGCGCAGGATCTCCTCGCTCGGCCGCTCGTTCAGGGTGAGCAGGACACCCGCGATGGGCGGCGTACCGGCGCTGTGCGCGGCGAGCGCCCCCACCACCAGGTCGGCCCGGTCCCCGGGCGTCACGACCAGGCAGCCCGGGGTCAGCGCGCCCAGGAAGTTCGGCAGCATCGCACCGCCGAAGACGAAGTCGAGCGCGTCCCGGGCGAGACCCGAGTCGTCGCCGAGCAGAACCGTTCCGCCGAGGGTGTGCGTGATCTGCGCGACGGTCGGCGCGGACAGGGCGGGCGCGTCCGGCAGGACGTAGCAGGGCACCGGGAGCTGGGTCGAGAGCCGCTCCGCGATCGCGTCCCGGTCGACGGGCGCGACCCGGTTGACCGCCATCGCGAGGACCTCGCAGCCCAGACCCTCGTACGCGCGGTACGCGTTGCGGGCCTCGGCGCGCACGGACTCGGCGGTCTGCTTCCGGCCGCCGACGACGGGAAGCACCCAGGCGCCGAACTCGTTGGCCAGGCGGGCGTTCAGGGACAGCTCGTCGGGCAGCTGGGTGTCGGCGAAGTCGGTGCCGAGGACGAGGACGACCTCGTAGTCCCGGGCCACCTCGTGGAAGCGGTCGACCAGCTGCGAGACCAGCTCGTCGGTGCCGCGCTCGGCCTGCAGCGCGGACGCCTCGTGGTAGTCCATGCCGTACACCGACGACGGGTCCTGGCTCAGCCGGTAGCGGGACCGCAGCAGGTCGAAGAGCCGGTCGGGACCGTCGTGCACGAGCGGACGGAACACCCCCACCCGGTCGACCTGACGGGTCAGGAGCTCCATGACTCCCAGCTCCACTACCTGGCGGCCGTCGCCGCGGTCGATCCCGGTCACGTACACGCTGCGCGTCACGCGTGCTCTCCGTTTCGTCGCTCGCTCAAGGCTCTACAAAAATACTCGATAGGGCGGCTATGCCCCCTTGACAATACCCTTGCGGGTGGATAAAGCGCCCGCCGCAAGCGTGCCCCCGGAGCGCGTGGAACAATCGGAAACCGGTCGGGCTTACGACTACGGAGCAGGAGACACAGCACGATGCGTATCGGAGTTCTCACCGCAGGCGGCGACTGCCCCGGCCTGAACGCAGTGATCCGGTCGGTCGTGCACCGCGCCGTCACCAACTACGGCGACGAGGTCATCGGCTTCGAGGACGGGTACGCGGGCCTGCTCGACGGCCGCTACCGCGCCCTCGACCTGAACGCGGTCAGCGGCATCCTGGCCCGCGGCGGCACCATCCTCGGCTCCTCCCGCCTGGAGCGCGACCGCTTCCGCGCGGCCTGCGACAACGCCAAGGAACTCATCGAGAAGAGCGGCTTCGACGCGCTCATCCCGATCGGCGGCGAAGGCACCCTGACCGCCGCCCGCATGCTGTCGGACGCCGGTGTGCCGGTGGTCGGCGTGCCGAAGACCATCGACAACGACATCTCCTCCACCGACCGCACCTTCGGCTTCGACACCGCCGTCGGCGTCGCCACCGAGGCCATGGACCGCCTCAAGACCACCGCCGAGTCGCACCAGCGCGTGATGGTCGTCGAGGTGATGGGCCGGCACGCCGGCTGGATCGCCCTGGAGTCCGGCATGGCGGCGGGCGCGCACGGCATCTGCCTCCCGGAGCGCCCGTTCGACCCCGCCGACCTGGTCAAGATGGTCGAGGAACGCTTCGCCCGCGGCAAGAAGTTCGCCGTCGTCTGCGTCGCCGAGGGCGCCCACCCCGCCGACGGCACGATGGACTACGGCGTGGGCGCCATCGACCAGTTCGGCCACGAACGCTTCCAGGGCATCGGCACCGCCCTCGCACACGAACTGGAGCGGCGCCTCGGCAAGGAGGCCAAGCCGGTCATCCTCGGCCATGTCCAGCGCGGCGGCGTCCCCACCGCGTACGACCGGGTCCTCGCCACGCGCTTCGGCTGGCATGCCGTCGAGGCCGCGCACCGCGGGAAGTTCGGGCACATGACGGCGCTGCGCGGCACGGACGTCCGGATGGTCCCGCTCGCCGAGGCCGTCACCGAACTGAAGACGGTGCCTCAGGCGCGCATGGCGGAGGCCGAGTCGGTCTTCTGACGCTCCCGCGACGCGGGTACGTACGCGAGCTCCCGGCCCCCCACAGACCGGGGGCTCGCGCACGTGGTACTCGGGGGAGGTCAGCCCTCCCGGTCACGCACCGCCGACCAGAACTCCTTCACGATCCGCTCCAGGAAGTCCCGCCCGGAGTTCTCGTCCCCGGCCTCCATGCCGGACCAGCTCAGCGTGGCCACCATCCGCGCGTGGTACTCGCCGTGCAGCCCGTCGAGCACCGCCTCCACCGTGGCCTTCGGCAGCGGCACCAGCTTGGTCACCGGGCGGACATAGCCCTCCCAGCGGGCCGTGGCCGCGCTGCGCAGCAGGTCGGCGAGGGTCTCCTCGCGGCCCGTGACCGTGATGAAGTCCCGCACCCCGAGTGACAGGACCTCGGCGAGCGCCGCCGACTGCCGCTCGTTGCCCCGCCACCGGCCGCTCTCCTCCATCCGCAGATACGCGTCGTGCTCGAGGCCCACCTGCCGGGCCACGTCCTGCGTGGCGAGCCCGCAGGAGATCCGGTGCTCCCGCAGGGTCGTCGCGGCGCCCAGGAGTTCACCCGGCGCACACCACAACGCCCCCGCGAGCGCGGTGAGTTCGGCCGATGTGGGCACACTCCGGCCACGCTCCCAGTCGGCCACGGTGTCCGGTGTGACGTACGACAGTCCGTAACTGGCCCGCAGGCTGTACGCGACATGGCCGTGCGCCATCCCGAGCGCCTCACGCAGCCGCCGGGCAGCAAGGTTGTTGAAGGGCGGCGTGGCGCCTGCAGCCTGGCTCTGATGCACGCGGTCACGCTAGAACGCTACTCAACAGTCGCCTACGGTGCGTTCACCCAGGATTACAGGGAGCACACTCGTCGTAGGAAGGTCCAAGTAACGGCTTACTACTCGGAAGTCCTCACCCCTTGACCGCCCCGCCGAGCGCGAAACCGGCTCCCAGGCGGCGGGCGATCAGGATGTAGAGGAGCAGCACGGGGGTGGAGTAGATGATCGAGAACGCCGCGAGCTGGCCGTAGACCACCGTGCCGCGGTTGCCGAAGAAGTCGTTGATGCTGACCGAGGCCGGCATCTGCTCGGGGGAGAGCAGCAGCATGAACGGGACGAAGAAGTTGCCCCACATCATCACGAACGAGTAGACCGTCACGACCGCGATGCCGGGCCCCATCAGGGGCAGCACGACCCGCAGCAGGGACTGGAACGGGGACGCCCCGTCCGTCCAGGCCGCCTCCTCCAGCTCCTTCGGCACGCCGTCCATGAAATTCTTCATCAGCCATACCGCGAACGGCAGTTGGGACGCCGCGAAGAACAGGATCGTGCCGTGCATCGTGTCGATCAGTTCCACCTGGACGAACAGCGCGTACACCGGGACCATGATCGCCGTGATCGGCAGGCACGTCGCGAACAGCACCGTCGCCAGGAAGGCACGGCCCGTGCGGGAGCGGTAGCGGGACAGCGGGTACGCCGCGAGGGCCGCGCACGCGACCGTCAGGAGGGTGGCGCCGCCGCACAGGATCAGGCTGTTGAGCAGCGGCGTGAACGTCACGTCGTCGACGAGCACCGCGTCGAAGTTGGCGAAGGTGAACTCCTTCGGCACCTTCACCCGCAGATCGGCGTCGGCGTCCACGGCGGAGAGCAGCACCCAGGCCAGCGGCAGGACGAACGCGGCCGCCACGGCGAGGAGCGAAACGTCCGCGGCGAGCCTGCGCGTCGTGCGGCGGGCGGCAGCGGTGCGCCGTACGGCGTCGGGCACGGGGAGCTTCACGGCGTCGGACACTCAGGCCTCCGTGCGCAGCAGGCGCATGTAGACGAGGGAGAACAGCGAGCCGACCACGAGCAGCAGCAGCGCCACCGCCGTCGCGTAGCCGATCATGTGGTTCTGGAAGGCCTGCTCGTACATGTAGAGCGGCAGGGTCTGGCTGCGGTTGCCGGGGCCGCCGCGGGTCATCACCCAGATCAGGCCGAACACCGACAGGGTCTGCAGGGTGTTGAGCATCAGGTTGGTGCCGATGGAGCGGCGGATCATCGGCAGCGTGATGTGCCACATGCGCCGCCAGCCGCTCGCGCCGTCCACCTCCGCCGCCTCCGTGACCTCTTTCGGGATCTCGTTCAGGGCCGCCGAGTACACCAGCATCGAGAACGCCGTGCCGCGCCACACGTTCGCGAACGACACCGCCAGGATCGGCAGCGTGAACATCCAGTTCTGGCCGGGCAGTCCGAGCCAGTCCAGGATCTCGTTCAGGGTGCCCTCGCGGCGGAAGAACGCGTACAGCAGAAAGCCCGCGACCACCTCGGGCAGCACCCACGCCACCACCACGATCCCGCCGGTCAGCGTGCGCACCGGCCTGGACGCGCGCCGCATCAGGGCCGCGAGCGTGAGGCCGAGCGTGTTCTGGCCGATCAGGGACGAGACCACCGTGAACACCAGCGTCAGCCAGACCGCGTTGAGGAAGTCCTCGTCCCCGAAGGCCTTCGTGAAGTTCTCCAGACCGACGAACGACGACTCCGCCTGACCCGTCAACTGCAGGTCCGTGAAGGCGAGATAGACGCAGTAGCCGATCGGGCCCGCCAGGAACAACAGCAGCAGGACCACGCCGGGGGAGGCGGGCAGGGCCCGCGCCAGCGTGCGGCGCGGGCCGGGGGAGGGTGCCTTGGCGGCGGCCTGTGGGGCAGCGGTCACTTCTTGACCACTTCACCGTTCGTCACGGAGTCCAGCTCCTCGTCGTACCCCTTCGCTGCCTCGGCGACCGAGGCGTCCCCGGTCGTCACGCCCTCCATCGCCTCCTGGATGGCCGTCGACACCTTCGGGTACGCGGGATACGCCGGGCGGTAGTGCGTGTACTCCACCAGGTCCGTGAAGAACTTGATGCCGGGCTGCGCCTTCACGTACGCCGGGTCGGCGGCGACGTCCTCGCGGACCGCGATGCCCGAGTTGGCCACGTACCACTTCTGCGCGTTCGCCTTCGTCTGCATCGTCTCGATGAACTCGAAGGCCAGGTCCGGGTTGGCCGCCTTCGACGGGACCGCCCACGTCCAGCCGCCGGACATGCTCACCTTGCCGGGCGCCTGGCCGTGCTGCGTCGGCATGTGCGCGAGGCCCAACTCCTTTGACCACTCGGGCCATTCGTGCCCCGCGCCGGCCTGCCAGTCCTGCGGCAGCCACGAGCCGTCCAGGTTGATGGCCAGCTTGCCCTCGGGCATCAGCTCGCCGCGGGCGCGGGTGCCGATGTTCGGGTCGAGCGCGTCGGAGACCTCGGGGCCGAGCTTCTCCTTGTAGACGGTCTCCACGAACTCCAGCGAGTCCTTGAAGCCCTTGCCGCCCGCGATCCACTTCTTCGCGTCCTGGTCGTACAGCGGGTCCTCGCCCGTGCCGTAGAGCAGCATCTCGAAGCCCTGCATCGTGGCCATCTCACCGGCGGGCTTGCCCGTGTAGACGTTCAGCGGGATGACGCCCGGGACCTTCTTCTTGATCGTGCGGGCCGCGTCCAGGATCTCCGCCCAGTTCTTCGGCTGCCAGTCCTCGGGCAGGCCCGCCTTCTTGAAGATGTCCTTGCTGAACCACAGGCCCCGCGTGTCCGTCCCGTCCGGCACGCCGTACGTCTTGCCGTCCTCGCCCTTCGCCGCCGCCTTCGCGGTGTCGACGAACTGGTCCCAGTCCTTCCACTTCTTCAGATACGGGTCCAGGGGCTTCAAGTACCCGCTCGTGATGTCCGAGTTGATGAGGAACGTGTCCTCGTACACGAGGTCGGGAGCGGTCTTCGGGGAGCGCAGCATCTGCTGCAGCTTCGTGTAGTACTCCGAGTCCGGCGCCTTGATCGGGACGAGCTTCACCTTCTTGCCCGGATGCGCCTTCTCGAACTGCTTCTTCATCTCGCCCAGGTACTTGTCCATCACCCGGATCTGGTTGTCCGTGGACTGCTTGTACGAGACCTTCACGACGTCCGGGTCGCTCTCGGCGCCCCCACCGCAGGCGGTGAGCGTGGCGGCGGCGAACACGGCGGCGGCGGTCAGGAGCACGGGAGCGCTGGGGCGGGGCACGGCACGACCTCCTACCAGCCATACGTGACCGGGCGGCCTTGGCGGGCGCCTTCGCTGGCTGCCCGGTGAACGTAAGGCGACGCTCCGAGGCTGGTCAATGCCTGTGCGTAGGGGGTCTGAGGTTCCGTGACAACGTTGTTATTGCGCGCGCGGTACGAGGCCTCCGGCCCGGGTGCCGCTCAGCCGCTCAGCCGATCAGTCGTCATCCGCCGCTCAGCAGCCGTTCAGCCGCTCAGCCGCTCAGCCACCGGTAGTGCAGCTCCGGGCGGCCGACCTGTCCGTACTGCGGGCTGCGCGCCGCCCGGCCCGATGTCACCAGGTGCTCCAGATAGCGGCGGGCCGTGATCCGCGACAGACCCGCCGCGGCCGCCGCGGCCGTCGCCGTCAGGCCCTCGGGCGAGGCCGCCCGCAGCGTCTGCGTGACCCGCTCCAGGGTCGGCGCGCTCAAGCCCTTCGGCAGCGCCACCGGCCCCGGCGAACGCAGGGTCGCGAGCGCCCGGTCCACCTCGGCCTGACTGTCCGCCTCCCCGGCCGCGCCCCGGAACTCCGCGTACCGCACGAGCCGGTCCCGCAGCGTGGCGAAGGTGAACGGCTTCAGGACGTACTGCACGACCCCGAGCGAGACGCCCTCGCGCACGATCGTCAGATCACGCGCCGACGTCACCGCGATCACATCCGCGTGATGCCCCGCCGCGCGCAGCGAACGCGCCAGCTGCAGACCGTGGCCGTCCGGCAGGTACAGGTCGAGCAGCAGCAGGTCCACCTCGGTCCGGTCGAGCACCCGGCGCGCCTCGGCGCCCGAGTGGGCCTTGCCGACCGTACGGAATCCGGGCACCCGGTCCACGTACTGGACGTGCGCGTCCGCCGCCACCGGGTCGTCCTCGACGACGAGCACCCGGATCGCGGGCGCGGAGTCCTCGGCTCCGGTCATGCGGGCCCCTCTCCGGTCATGCGGACACGTCCTGGATCACGCCTCGCCCCCTGGGGGCCGCCCCTCTCGTCGCAGCGGCAGCCGTACGGTGAACTCCGCACCGCCGTCCGCGGAGTCGGTCACCTCGACCGAGCCGCCGTGCCGGTGCACCGTCTGCCGGACCAGGGCCAGGCCGAGGCCGCGCCCCGGTCCCTTGCCGGACCAGCCGCGCCGGAACACATCCGTGTCCGCGGGTATGCCGGGCCCGTTGTCGCCGACCCGGAGGAGCAGCTCCGCCTCGGCGGCGCGCGCGGTCACCGTAACCCGACCGCCCGGTGTGCCGGTCGCCGCGTCCACCGCGTTGTCGATCAGATTGCCCAGGACCGTCACCAGGTCACGGGCCGGCAGCGAGTCCGGAAGCAGCCCGTCGTCCATCCGGCTGTCCTCGGACACCACCAGCTCCACCCCGTGCTCGTTGGCCTGCGCCGCCTTGCCGAGCAGCAGCGCCGCGAGCACCGGCTCACCCACCGACGTCACCACCTGGTCGGTCAGCGCCTGCGCCAGCTCCAGCTCCGCCGTCGCGAACCGCACCGCCTCGTCGGCGCGGCCCAGCTCGATCAGCGAGACCACGGTGTGCAGCCGGTTCGCCGCCTCGTGCGCCTGCGAGCGCAAGGCCTGCGTGAACCCCCGCTCGTGGTTCAACTCCCCGGTGAGGGCCTGCAGTTCGGTGTGGTCCCGCAGTGTGACGACGGTGCCGCGCCGCTCGCCCCCGGACACCGGCGAGGTGTTGAGCACGACCACCCGGTCACCGGTCAGATGCACCTCGTCGACCCGCGGCTCGGCGGCGAGCAGCGCCCCCGTCAACGGCGTCGGCAGCCCCAGATCCGCGATGCCCCGGCCGACCGCTTCCTCACCGAGCCCGAGCAGTTCCCGCGCCCCGTCGTTGATCAACGCGATCCGCCGCTGCCCGTCCAGCATCAGCAGCCCCTCGCGCACCGCGTGCAGCGCCGCCTGGTGGTACCCGTGCATCTGCGACAGCTCGGCCGCGTTCATCCCGTGCGTATGCCGGCGAAGGCGCGCGTTCACCACGTACGTACCGAGCCCGCCGAGCGCGAGCGCGGCCGCCGCGACCCCGACGAGCGCGGTCAGCTGGTCCCGTACCTGCTCGGTGATCTCCTCGATCGTGATGCCCGCACTGACCAGGCCGACGATCCGCCCCCGGTCCTCGATCGGCGTCACCACCCGCACGGAGGGACCGAGCGTCCCGGTGTACGTCTCGTGGAACGTCCGGCCCTCCAGGGCGGGCCCGATGTGCCCGAGGAACCTCTCGCCGATGTTCTCCGGCGTCGGATGCGTCCAGCGGATCCCCCGCGGATTCATGATCGTCACGAAGTCCACATCGGTCGCCCTGCGCACCTTCTCCGCGTACGGCTGCAGCACCCGGCTCGGATCCGCCTCCCGCACCGCCGCCCGCACCGACGGCGACTCGGCGACGGCCCGCGCGGTGGCCGCCGCCTGCCGCTCCGCCGCGTCCTCGGCCATCCGGTGCGCGGTGAGGTACGCGAACACGGCGCACCCGGCCACGACCACCGCCACGAGCACGACCTGCATGGCGAACAGCTGGCCGGCGAGGCTGCGGGGGCGGGGGACGTGCGGGCGGGGGACGTGCGGGACGTGGGGGATTCGGGGCACACGTCCATGGTGCCTGGTCGTATAAGCACGAACTAAATGAACGCAAGGGTGACCCGGGTCACGGCCGTGATGGATATTCACCGGGACCGCTGTCAGGACGTGAGCCGCGTTTTCCGAGGTGGGCTGGAGCTCTCCCGGCGTCGGCAGGGTCGTCAACAGAGCCGTATGTGCGAGGAGGCACCGTGGCCGCCAAGCGGGACAGAACCCACTTTCTCTATATCGCCGTGATCGGCGCGGTGCTGCTCGGCATTGCCGTCGGTTTCGCCGCGCCAGGCATCGCGGTGGAGCTGAAGCCACTCGGTACCGGCTTCGTGAACCTGATCAAGATGATGATCTCGCCGATCATCTTCTGCACCATCGTCCTCGGCGTGGGCTCCGTACGGAAGGCCGCCAAGGTCGGCGCCGTCGGCGGGCTCGCGCTCGGGTACTTCATGCTGATGTCGACCGTCGCCCTCGCCATCGGCCTGGTCGTCGGCAACATCCTGGAGCCCGGCCACGGACTGCAGCTCACCGAGGCCGTACGCGGCGCCGGCGAGGCGCAGGCCGAGGGCGGATCGGAGTCCACCGCGGACTTCCTGCTCGGCATCATCCCGACGACGATCGTCTCCGCTTTCACCGGCGAGTCGGTCCTGCAGACCCTGCTCGTCGCCCTGCTCTGCGGCTTCGCGCTGCAGGCGATGGGGTCCACGGGTGAGCCGATCATCCGCGGCATCGGGCACATCCAGCGCCTCGTCTTCCGCGTCCTCGGCATGATCATGTGGGCCGCGCCGGTCGGTGCGTTCGGCGCGATCGCCGCGGTCGTCGGCGAGACCGGCCTGGACGCCCTGAAGTCGCTCGCGGTCATCATGATCGGCTTCTACGTCACCTGCGCCCTGTTCGTCTTCGTGGTGCTCGGCGCGATCCTGAAGATCGTCACGGGCATCAACATCTTCACGCTCCTGAAGTACCTGGGCCGCGAGTTCCTGCTGATCGTCTCCACCTCGTCCTCGGAGTCCGCCCTGCCGCGGCTCATCGCGAAGATGGAGCACCTCGGCGTCAGCAAGCCCGTCACCGGCATCACCGTGCCGACCGGCTACTCCTTCAACCTCGACGGCACCGCGATCTACCTGACGATGGCCTCGCTGTTCGTGGCCGAGGCGATGGGCGACCCGCTGTCGCTCGGCGAGCAGATCTCGCTCCTGGTCTTCATGATCATCGCGTCGAAGGGTGCGGCGGGCGTCACCGGCGCCGGTCTGGCCACGCTCGCGGGCGGCCTGCAGTCGCACCGGCCCGAACTGGTCGACGGCGTCGGCCTGATCGTCGGCATCGACCGCTTCATGAGCGAGGCCCGCGCCCTCACCAACTTCGCGGGCAACGCCGTCGCCACGGTCCTCGTAGGCACCTGGACCAAGGAGATCGACAAGGAGCGCGCCGCGCAGGTCCTCGCCGGACAGATCCCGTTCGACGAGCGCACCCTGGTCGACGACCACGCGCCCGCTTCGGAGGTGGAGCTGCCGGAGCAGTCGGAGGGGCCTGGGGGAGCGGGGGAGAAGGAGCCGGTCAAGGCCCTCTGACCCTCTGACCCTCTGACCCTCTGACCCTCTGACTCTCTGAACTGTCTGACCCTCTGCCTCTGTGGCTGATGCGCGGCGGGCCGCCCCTTGTCCGGGGGCGGCCCGCCGCCGTCGTAGCTGCCGTACTGCCGTCGTAGTCGTGTCCGCCGGGGCCCTTCAGCCCTGGAGGACCGGCGTGTTCTGGCAGGCGTGCAGCAGCCATCTGCCGTCGCTCTGCCGGCTCATCACGTACAGCGGCGCGCCCTCGGTGTCCCCGCCCGGGTCGCCGTCGGGTGCGTGGTAGACCTGCCGCACCTTGACCGCCGCCACGTCCGGGCGCAGGAACTGCGCGTGGACGACGTCGTACGTGACCTCCCCGTCCCAGTCGGCCTGCGGCAGCACGGCACGCGTGAACTCGGCGATGGCGTCGAGGCCGACGAGGACCTTGCCGTGGCCGGTGGTCCACAGGGCGTCGGGGTGGAAGAGCGCGAGGAACCCCTCGGCGTCCTTGGCGCGCTGGGTGCGCTGGACGGTGGCGACGACCTGCCCGATGGCCGCGAGATCGGCGGCATCGGTCCGGGGGCCGGTGTCGGTGTCGGTGGGCTGGGTGTCCGTGGGCTGGGTGTCCGTGAGCTGTGTGTCCATGCGAGAACCATGGAGCCTCAAGTGGGCTTGAGGTCAAGGGAGTTCGGGGCAGACGGATCGCGTACGGGGTCCGGGGCGCTCCTCGCCGCCGTCCCCGCGGAAGAAGTACCGGGGTCTACGAGATCCACGAGATCCACGGGATCCACGGGATCCACGGGATCCACGGGATCCACGGGATCCACGGGATCCACGGGATCCACGGGATCCACGGGATCTACGGGATCTACGGGATCTACGGGATCTACGGCGTCAGGTGGCCCCCGGGAACAGTGAGGTGAACGGTTCGATCAGTCCCGCCGCGTCCCGGGCCGCCGGGTCGTCGAACTGCCAGACCAGGAACAGCAGGAACGAGATCAGGGCCGTGAACAGTCCGGCCAGGATCAACTCCCGTGTCGAACGCCGCAGCTGCAGGGCGAAGAGCATGCCGACGCTGACGAGCCCGCCCGCGATCAGCCCGAACCACACCACCCCGCCGAGGGTGGAACCGGAGTCGAGCGCCCGGGTATTGCGCGCCTCGACGGCCGCGGTGACCTGGTCGGCGAGGGCGTAGGAGGCGCGGCTCTCGCTGTCGGTGCGCGGCTGGTGGTCGAGCACGGTCCTGCGGACGTCGGTCAGGAGCTGGTCGCCGCGGTCGGTGAGCTCACCGGAGTCGGCGAAGGCAGGCCACTCCTTGGTGACCGAGTGGTGGACGTAGGCGTCGACCCCGGAGCGGATGCGGTCGGCGGTCGGGGCGGGGAAGTCGGCGGCGCGCTCGCGGAGTTCGTGCAGCGCGAAGGCCTCGGCACGCGCGGTGTCCTCGGCGGCGGCGCGCCCCTCCCAGACTCCGGCGATGGCGAGGCCGAGCACGATGGCGTAGACCACGCCGATCATCATCGTCATGTACTCGATGACGTCGGGGGTGTCGTCCGGGTCCTCGTCCTCGGAGGCGCGCCGGTCGCGCAGGAACGCGGTGATGACGACGGCGGCGCAGGCGGCGGCCATGGCGAGGGTGAGCGCGAGCCAGTTGCTCAACTGAGGTCCCTTCAGGGCGAGTTGCTGGTTGGTGGTGGGGTGTGGTCGGTCAGGAGCGGCCGCCGGCGCGGCCGGTAGCGCCGCCGCTCGCGTTGGCCGCTCCGAAGGCGGCGGCGATCACGGCGGGGGCGACGAGCAGCAGCGTCCGGGTGACCGCCGAGCCGCCCCGCTCCTCGGCCCGCTGCGGCCGGGCGCGCGGCGGGGGCGGGAAGAAGGAGGGGGAGGGCGTGGCCGAAGGCGTCGGGGTGGGACTCGGGCGCGGGGCCTTCGAGGGCGGCGGCTCGGACGGAGGTGGAGGCGGAGGGGCGGGCGGCTCGGGCGCGACCCGCGGCGGCTCGGGCTTCGGCTCGGGCTTCGGCTTCGGTCGAGGCTTCGGCGGGGGCGGAGGGGAGGGCGTCGTGCGGCGACAGGCCCTCCGTACCGCCTCCCTGACCCCCTGCTCCCGTGCCACCTCGCCGAGCTCTTCGAGCGGCAGATCGACACCCGCGTAGGCGCAACTGTCCGTACGGGGGCGGGCATCGGCGACGCCGGCCGCCGGCAGCAGGGGCAGCAGGGGCAGCACGAGGGACAACAGGACGGCGGAACCCGCACGCCGCACGGTGATGACAGTCACGCGATCACACTGCGCAGCCGGTGGCCCCGCCATGTACCTGCGGAGATCGTTTAGCCCATAAGGGGTACGAGGGCGTCCACGGTGTGGACGGAACCGAGGCGGGCGGGGCGCGTGGGACGAGCGAGGCGACCCGCCGGGCTCCCCTCAACGCACAACGACGGCAGGGGTCTCGGTGGGCGTCGCTCGCCCTCTCTCTGCGCGAGCCGTGTCCGAACAGGCCCCGCTGCGCGCCCGATTCAGGGCCTGTTCGCATCAATCATTCATTTATCGACATCACTTACGGTGATGGCTTCGCTCGCGTGGTGACCACGATCGGGGGACGGCATGGCACTGCGTATTCACTTCACGGCGGAGGATCTTGCGCGTACGACGGTGGCCGCGCGCCCGGACGTCATGTGGGAGCTGACGCTCAGTCTCCATCAGCTCCAGGCGTCCAGACCGGCCGCCCGCTGCCGACCCTGGGTCGGTCACGTACGGGACCGGCTGCGCGGGCGCGGGCGGCTGGACCTGCGGGGTGTGCTGAGCCGGCTCACCGCGCTCGTACCGCCGCGCGGCAGCTTTCCGGACTTCCTCACTCCACCGGGCCAGCCACCCTTGGCGGACGGTTTGGAGTTGATCCGCGGCACTCGGCGCCGGGCGCTCGCCGCCGACCTCGCTGCGGTGTTCCGTACCCGTGAACGTCCACTGTGGGTACGTCAGTTGGCCGACGGCGACCGGGAGGGCAGGCGCGATCTGGCGCAGGCGCTCGCCGTGTACCACCGTGAGCTCGTCCACCCCTGCCTGGCCGAGCTGGACGAGACGTTGTTCGCGGAGCGTGCGGCGTGCGGGCGGCGCGTCCTGGACGGCGGGGTCGGGCGGTTGCTCGGCACGCTGTCGCCGACGATGCGGTGGGCCTGGCCCGTCCTCAGTGCCGACTATCCGGTCGACCGGGACCTGCGTCTCGGCGGGCGGGGCATCACGCTCGTCCCGTCCTACTTCTGTGTGGCCCCGGTGACGCTGATCGACCCGGAGCTGCCGCCGGTGCTCGTCTATCCGGCCCGGGCGGGGGAGCCGGGAGTCCCCGGGGCGCGGGCCCGGACGCGCGCGCCGGTCGACGGCCTGGCCCCGGTGCTCGGGCGCACGCGGGCGCTGGCGATCCGGGCGCTGGCCCACCCCTGCTCGACCAGTGAACTCGCCCTGCGCATCGGGGTGTCCGCGGCGAGCGCCAGCAGGCACGCGACGGCGCTGCGGGGCGCGGGCCTGGTCACCAGCACGCGGCTGGGCGGCGAGGTGCTGCATGTGGCCACCCCGCTGGGGGCGGAGCTGGCGGGGGTCGGGGCGGGGTCGGCGGTGCCGGAGGCGAAGGGTCCGTTTGCGCCAGGGCGTAATCCCCTGGCCGGGGCCGGTGCGCTCCCTCTCCCATAGTCATGGCCACACCAAGTGGCGTACCGCGACGGGGAGGGAAGAAGTGAAGAGACGTATAGCCATGGTGCTGGGAGGGGTCTTGGCGGCGGCCGCGCTGAGTGCGCCTACGGCGTCGGCGGACCCGCTGGAGGAGCGCCCGGACTTCAAAGCCCCGTACCAGTGCGACGAGAAGGGCTGGACCTATTTCTCCGAGCACGAGTATGACGGAGCGATCGACATCAACTGGGGCAGCGGTGAGGCCGATCGGGGCAAGCCCGTCCTTGCCTCAGCCGACGGCACCGTGCACCTCGGCGAGGGCGGTGGCGCCGGGAAGTACGTGGAGCTCGACCACGGGGGAGGCTGGCAGACCCGCTACCTGCACCTGGACAGCCAGGATGTCGAGGAGGGCGCGGAGGTCAAACAGGGCCAGCAGATCGGCACCCTGGGCTCGACCGAAGCCACAGTCGCGCACCTTCACTTCGACCAACGGCTAAACGATGAGGGCGTGGACATCCACCTGGAGGGAAAGAACCTGGCGCCCTACCCGGTTCAGGAGAACCGCAAGGAATTGATCAGCAGCAACTGTCGCGACGGCGGCGACCCCGGTGACCCCGAGCCCGAGGACACCACCCTCGCCTACACCGGCGACAAGAGCATCGCCAACGGCTCCGAAGCCACCCTCTCCGCCGAGCTGAGGACCGAGGAGTCGGACGAGCCCGTAAAGGGCCGGGAGGTCTCCTTCGAGCTCGGCTCCGAGGACGGCGGCGGCGCCGTGCAGACCTGTGACGGAGAGACGGACGCCGACGGCACGGCGAGCTGCACGGTCGAGGTCGCGGACCAGAAGCTGACGGACGACGGCACCGTGCCGCTCACCGCCACCTTCGCGGGCGACGACGCGTACGTGAAGTCCACGGCCGACGCGGACCTCAAGCTCCAGCACGTGGAGGGCCGTTCGTACGGTCTCGCCGCCGAGGTTCCGCTCCCGCTGCTCCCGCTGAGCATCGACCCGACCCCGGACACCGGCACCCTCCGTACGGCCGAGGCGGAGAGCCTGGGCCCCGAGTGCGCCGAGAGCGTCAACGCGGTGGTCCTGAACGCCGACGCGCTCTGCGCCGAGGTCGCCGCCGAGGTCGGTCCGAGCGCGGTCACGTCGACCGCGACCGTCGCCGACGCGAGCATCGGCCTGCCCGGCCTCCCGGTCGTGGGTGTCTCCGGGCTCACCGCGAAGTCGACCAGCAGCTGTGAGGCGTCGGCCGGCAGCGTCGAGCTGGAACTGACCGTCGCCGGCAACCCGGTCGAGATCCCCGACACCCCGGGCTTCGAGGTCGACCTCGGCCTCGCGGGCAAGCTCGTGGTCAACGAGCAGATCCCTGTGGAGGGCGCCGACAAGGGCCTCACGGTCAACGCCGTGCACCTGACGACCCTCGCGGGCGCGGATGTGGTGATCGGCTCCAGTACGTCCAGCGCGCACGACTGCGCGTAGCCGCTGCGCAGCTGTACGCACTTCGTCCCGTCGCCCCGCCGAGCGGAATCTGCTCGGCGGGGCGACGGCGCGCCTATCGGGCAAGTGCCTGTGCGCGCGGCGTCCGCGGGGGAGAACGCCACGCGTGGAACGGCTCCGGCTTCCCGGCGGAGGCCGCGGATCGTTCTGCGACACCCTCGTCACCGCGCCCGCGGTCGCGGGGATGCCCGCGCAGGACCTCTACCAGTGCGACGTGTACATCCCCGCGCCCTCCGGGTACCAGCCGGCGGTGCTGTCGCTGAGCACCACTGCCGTCGGCTCCCGACGGGGAGTCCGGCACCATCAAGGACGGCATCACGGCCGACTTCGGCTGACCCGGAAGAGCGAGGAGTGAGCGTGTACGCGAAGCAGGGCGGGCTCGAAGGACCGTTCGCCGGGCCGGTGGCCTGGGAGGACCCGGGCACTCCCGCCGCCTGGTCCCGCTCCGTGGCCGGCCAGACGGCCAAGTTCGTCGGCTGGTGGGCGCTGTGGTGGGGCGTGCTGTACGTGACGGTGGTCGTGCTGCCGGAGTGGGCGGCCATTCCGGCAGCCCTGGTGCTGTGCGTGATCGCGTACAACGCGGTGATGTCCGGCGACCGCCTGGGCAAGTTCCGGCGGATGCGCCGCATCCTGATGACCTACCCCTGGCTGCGGCAGCCGGGCGGCGTCCAGTACGACCCGCGCGGGCGCAAGGCCCAATTTCGCCTGCCCGACCCGGACAAGCCGGAGAAGTCCGTGTCCCCGAAGCTGTCCGGCCTCTTCCTCCGCCCCTGGGACCGCATCGCCCGCAAGGGCGTCGACGGGATCGTGTACGCGGGTGACCCCCGGTTCGCGTGCGTGATCGCCGAACCCGGCCCGCGCTCCCTGAGCTACGTCTCCCAGCCCACCGCGTACAACCGCCGCACCTCGCCCCGCCGCAAGGGCCTCAGCCCCGAGGCGCGCCGCCGGGCCCGGGCGATCGGGGCTCGGGTCACGGACTGACGCCCCCCTCAGCGCCACGGTGAGCGCTCGCGCGGTGGGGATGTTGCAGCGGCCCAACTCCATGAGGGGGACGGCGGGTTCGCCCACGTACGCGAGGGGGGCGACCCGTAGTGAGGGCTGCGTGATCCCCGCTTCCGTGAGCGCTTCGGCCAGCGCGCGGCGGGCCGCCTCGGCGTCCTCGACGGTCACGTCCTGAGCTGTGCTTCGACGGTTCACAGCACCTCCCTCTGCTGCGCGCGTTCGCCCGCGCGGTGCCGGCGCGCAGGCGCTGTGCGGGGTCGGCGAGTTGTACGTCCTCGGGAGCGGCCTCCCACTCCCTCCCGCCCCGCACGGGCCGAAGGAACCAGCGCCCGCAGCACTCGCCCCGGAACTCACCGAGCCGGTCGCGCCGTACGTCCCGGACGAGGGTGCCGATGGCGGGGGTGGGGCCGGGGGTGGAGGCGGGGGTGGGCATGTGGTCTGCGCACACCATTGCTCCGCGGGGCACGGTCGCCTCAGGGACAACCCGTTCAACGCACCGTCACCGTAAGGGTCTTGGCGACGGAGAACTTCTTGCTCTCGGCCGTCTCTGCCTTGATTCCGTCCGTGCACCGGTAGCAGCCGAACAGCTTCACCTCGGTCGTGCCCTTGCCGGAGGCGGTGAACTCGTACCAGTCCTGGCGTACCGTCGCCGCGTCGCCGGTGGTGTGCACGCCGGACAGGTAGTCCGTCAGGACCGACTCGTCGGGCGGGCCCACGATCTGCCACGTGTAGCCCGGCTGGTTGTCGTAGTGGTTGGCGATCCGGAAGGTCTCGCCGGGGTGCACGGTGACGGCGCCGTCGAAGTCCCCTTCGATCGTGCGGACTTGGTCCGGTGGGAGGTCCTCGTCGGGGCGGCCGTACCGGTCCTCGGGGTCGCCGAGGACGCCGCTCACCTGAGTGCCCTCCTTGACCTCGACCGAGTACGTCATCGTCCGCTTCCCGTCGACCTCCTCCAGGACGATCTGCGCCGTCCCCGTCTTCACGGCGCGGAACCTGAAGTACCGCGTGCCGTCCACGTCCTTGACGCCCCGCGCGCGCACGACGCCCGCCGCCTCCCCGGACTCGGCGAGCCGCCAATCGTCGGCGTCGCCGCCCGGCCGTACGTGGATCGAGAAGTCGTGGTCGACGAGCACCTCGGGCCGCAGGGACTGCGAGGCGATGTCGATCTCCCCGTCGGGGCCGCGCGGCACGTTGTAGAGGGGCGGGGGGAGGGCGCAGCAGATCATGTCGTCGGCGATGAACTCCTCGTACGCGACGTACCCGCCGCCGAGCATCAGCACGGCCGCGCAGGCCGCGACCCAACGGGCCCGCTTCGACATGCCCAGCGGCATCAACCGCCTCACTCGCATCAATGCACCACCACAGTGAGGGTCTTGGTGACGGAGAACTTCTTGCTCTCGGGGGTGCTGGGCTGGTCGTCCCACGTGCAGCGGTAGCAGCCAAAGAGTTTGAGGGTGGTGGTGCCCTTCTTGAGGGAGCTGAGCGAGTACCAGTCCTGTCGCGCTGCCGCCGGGTCGCCCGTCGTGTACCGAGGGTCCGGCGAGGCCACGGTCAGGCCGTCGTCGCTGTCCTCGGTGAGTGTCCAGGTGTAGCCGGGCTGGTTGCTGTAGCGGTTGGCGATGAGGTAGTCCTCGCCTTTACTCAGGGAGACGGTGCCTACGAAGTCGCCGTCCAGCCTGCGGCTGTCACGCTCGAACTCGCGGGCGTTGCCTTCCTCCGGCACCCCTTCGGGGTCGGGTTCCGTGTACGTCGATTCGCCGCCGCCCACGGCCTCGACGGGGTAGGTCATGGTGCGCTCGCCGTCGGTCTCCTTCAGAACGATGCGCGACTTCCCGGGCCTGAGCGCGCGGAACTTGAAGTAGCGGGTGCCCTTGACGGTCTTGGCGCCTTTGGCGCGCAGCACGCCACCCGCCTCTCCGGATTCGGCGACCTGCCAGTCGTCGGCGCCGCCGCCCGGGCGCACGTGGATGGAGAAGTCGTAGCCGGCGGGAACCTGGGTCGTCACGCTCTGGGAGGCCACGTCGATCTCCCCGTCGGGGCCCTTCGGCATGTCGGCGATGGTCGGCTTGACGCAGCACATCCCCGTGTCGATGAACTCCTCGTACACGACGTATCCGCCGAGGACGAGCAGGGCGAGAGCGGCGGAGAGCGCCCCGATGAGCTTCTTGCTCAGCTTTCGCACGCGTGCCTCACCTGGGAATGTGGACGCCAGTGGCTTCGGGGAGCCGGTCTCTGGTCGCCCCGCCCAGCTTGCCGTCGACGAAGTCGTCCTCGGAGACCCAAGTGGTGAAGCCCCAGGGGTTGTGGACCTGCAGCATGCTCCCCTCCTGGGCTGTGATCACGAGGGCGTGCGCCCCATCGGGACCCACGGTCTTGATGGGCACCGGCCTGCCCTCCGCCACGGCCTGTTCGATCTCGGGAAGCGCACCCCTGCGCGCGTTCGCGCTGCCCAGGTCCTGGCGTTCGTAGTCCGCGCCCGTGGGCGAGTTGAGCTCGTTGTCGGCCACCTCCGACCAGCCCTCGTCGTCCATCCCCTCAGGAGGGCCGGTGCCGAACAATCCGCTGTTCACGCCGTCACCGTCCTCGTGGACGCGGTGCTGCTCATCGATCAGCCGTCGCTGGAACGCCTCCCCCGATTCCTCGTTGCCGTCCGGCCCGCCGGTCAACTCCAGTGCGTAGACGGGGTCGACCATGGCTCTGGCATGGACGGTGGACGAGGCCACACAGCTGCCCTCGTTCCCATCGCCGCCCTGGGCCCACTCTTTGCCCTGGAAGACGTTCGACTGCTCGTGCGTCCCGAACTTCCCGTTGGAGTCGGTCTCCGCGACCACCGGGTCCAGATGCCGCTGCAGCCATGCTTCGCTCTTGCCGTCGATGTCCTCGTTGAAGTCCTGCAGGGTCTTCATGCCGTGTCCAGCGGCGAGTGCCTTCAGCAGGTACGCCTGCTGCTCCGGACTGTCGGCCTCGTCCAGCATCCGCTGGAATTCGGCACGTTCGGCGGGGCTCATACGATTGAGCCGGGCGCTGGAGCGTTCGAGATCGTTCGCCGTGAGGATCTCGTTGTACTTGCGGTCCGAGTTGTTCTCGCCGAGTGTGGACGCCTCGGCGAGCATCATCTTGTCGACGGCGCTGAGGCCCTTACCGGTCATCTTCCCGGCGCCGGCCTCCGCCGCCAGCTTGTTGAGATCACGGGCCGCGGCACGCGCGGCGTCGTCAGCGATCTGGGCAGCCTCCCTCCGCTCCGCGGCACCGACCTTGGCGATCCCGCGCACGCGCTCCTTCTCCGCCTCCTCGGCGTCCTTCTCCACCATGTCGTCGAAGAAGCCGTCTTCACCGCCGAGCAAGGTGCGTGCCCGGATCAGCGCTTCGGAGGCCGGCTTGTCCTTCTTCTGTGCCTTGTCGACGTTGTCCGCCAAACGGTGCAAGACCTTCCGGCCGACGTCGAACGCCTCGCTCATCTGCTGGGCGGTGCGGGCGGCAGCCTTGATGACACCCTGGGCCGTCAGACTCGCCATGCCTTCCCAGGACTGCTTGAGCTCCTTGTCGGAAACCTGCTCGACCGGCGCCTCGACCTCGTGCCGGCAGTGGTCCGCAGCCTTTCCGTAGGCCCGGGCCGCCGACTCGATCGTGTCCGGGTCGCCCATCGGTGCGGGAACGGCCAGTGCCCGGTCGATCGCCACGATCAGGTCGTTCTTCGAGTCCGCGCCCTCGATGTCGTGCAGCGCGGCGAGCAGTTCGGCCCGTCGGGTTGTCGTGTCCTCGCCGGCCATCAGCCCCGGCCCCCGTGCGACGCGGTCGCCATGCCGCGTACCGCCATGATCTCCGCCACCGCCGACAGCCAGCGCGCCAGTGACTCGTCGTCCTCGACCGTGCGCGCCACGCTCGCCCCGGCCTCCAGCCAGGAGCGGACCGTGTCGGCGGCCTCCCGGCCGGGGACGGGCTCCGGCAGGCCGGCCGCGTACGCCGCGCCCCCGCTGCGTACGACCTTCGCGAGGAACGCCACCGCACGCGGGTACACGCCCGCCCGGCCGAGCGTCACAGCCGCGCTCACCGCCCCGTCGCCGAAGAGCGCCGTACGCATCCGGCTGCCCTCACCCAGCCCGAACCGCAGCAGCGTCGACACGTCGAGCCCTGCCAGATCGTCGTCCGTGCGTACGGTGTTCCTGGCTGCCGTCATGTACGTGATCCCCCGATTTCTTGATGGTGCAAAAGCCGTGCAGACGACGTCAGTTGAAGTCCGACAGGCCCGCCCGCGCGGGCGCCGCGCGGCGCAGCTGCGTCTCCGCTCCCTGCTCCGCCGCGGCGTAGTTGTTCGTCGTGGTGTTCAACTTGCCGGAGATCTCCCGCAGGGCATCCCGCAGCACGGTCGCCTCGCGCTGCCAAGCCTCCGCGAACGCGTTGAAGGCCGGCGCCGCCTCCTCGCCGCCCATCACTTCCGGGGGCATGCTCAGGTCCGGCGGAATGATCGACTTGACCGTGTCCAGCTCGTCCGCCGCCGTGTCCAACCTGCCTGCGGCAGTGCCGACTTGCCCGGCACGTATGCCGTAACCCGTCCCGTCGCTCACGCGCGCCCCCTCCGTCATGCGCGGCGCCCGGCCGTCCGCGGCGGGCGCTCCACACCTGTGACGTGCGGAAAGTCCCTCGCGGTTCCACGGATTGGTTCCGCGGATTGGTTCCGCGGACCCGCTCAACGGATCGGCTCAACGGATCGGCACCGGGGGCCCGTTCGACGGTTCGGCTCAGCCTTCGCCGCCCGCCAGCTCCGCCAGTACCCCCGCATGGTCCGACGGCCACACCCCGTCCACCGGGCCGTGTCCCACCCGCCGGACCGACCGGACGTGGCCGAGGCCGCGCGGGCCCGGGTGGCCCACGTGGATGTAGTCGATACGGACGGTCGGGCTGAACGTCCGGGCCACGTACGGGTTGGCCGCGTCCCAGGTCGCCGAAGGCTGGGCCGGGTCGGCGTACTCCCAGGCGTCGAGGAGGATCTGGCCCGGTACCGGCGCCGCCGTCCGCACCCCGCCGAGCAGGCGCATCTCGTCGGAGTCCGGCCAGGCGTTGAAGTCGCCGGTGAGGACGGGCGGGAACGAGGAGGCGGCGCGGCGCTCGGCGATGAACTCGGCGATCGCCCGCACCTGTTGGACCCGTAGCGCCGACGCCGGGACGTCCGAGTTGAGGTGCGTGGTGAAGAAGGGCACGGGCCCGCCCGGCGCGTCCAGGAGCGCGTACAGCGCGGCCCGCCCGTCGTCCCGCTTTACCGGCGCGGGCAGCCGCAGCACCGCACGGTCGAGGAGCGGCCAGCGGCTGAGCACCGCGTTGCCCACGTCGACCGCGCGGTCCGGCTCCGAGTCGGGCAGCCGACGGCGCCACGGCCCGGGCAGCTCCGAGGCCGCCCACGTCCAGTGCATGCCCAGCTCGTCCGCCAGCCACCCCGCGAGGTTCCGGCCGCCCACGGCCCACACCTCCTGGAGGCCGATCACATCCGGCCGCAGCTCGCCCAGCGTCGCCAGGATCGCCCGCTGCCGCTCCTCCCACGGCCCGAACCGCCACCACAGGTTCCACGTCATGACACGGATGGCCGTCTCCTCCTCGCCTTCCGGAGGGACCGGTTCCGGCCCCCGAACAGCACCGCGGCCACCCTGCCACGTCCGGGCCCGGCCGTACGGGGAGCCGCACCGGGCTCACGCCATGGACCGGCCACGGGCGGCCGCGGACCAGCCGGTAGGGCCAACTCCCGTACTGCTTCGAGAAGTTGACGCGTCCGCCCCATTGACGCCCCACCCGCCTGCAACTACAAAACTCTGAGAGCGCTCTCATACCTTCCACCCCCTCTCCCCCCACGGAGGTGTTCCATGAGCAGAAGCATCAACAAACGCTCCGCACTCGCCGCCGGACTCGGCGCCGTGGCCGTCATCGCCGCCCTGCTGGCACCCGGCACCGCATCCGGTACGACCACCAGTGACGTACCGCCCCCGCCGGACGGCTGGACCGTCCAGTGGAGCGACGACTTCGACGGCGCAGCGGGGTCGCTGCCCTCCGCCGACAACTGGCAGATCGACCTCGGCCACAACTACCCCGGAGGCCCCGCCAATTGGGGGACCGGGGAGATCCAGAACTACACCGACTCACCCGACAACCTCAGCCTCGACGGCGAGGGCAACCTGCGCATCACCCCACTGCGCGACGGCTCCGGCAACTGGACCTCGGCCCGTATCGAGACCAAGCGCAGCGACTTCAAGGCACCGGAGGGCGGCGTCCTCGCCATCGAGGGGCGTATCCACATGCCCAACGTGACCGGCGACGCGGCCCTCGGCTACTGGCCGGCGTTCTGGGCGCTCGGCTCCCCGTACCGCGGGAACTACCACAACTGGCCGGCCATCGGTGAGTTCGACGTGATGGAGAACGTCAACGGCCTGGACCAGGTCTGGGGTGTGCTGCACTGCGGCGTGAACCCGGGCGGCGACTGCAACGAGACCCAGGGCCTGGGCGGCAGCCGCGCCTGCCCCGGCTCGACGTGCCAGTCCGGCTTCCACACGTACCGCTTCGAGTGGGACCGCTCGGTCTCCCCGAACCAGCTGCGGTGGTCCGTCGACGGCGAGCAGTTCCACAGCCTCTCCCAGGACCGCTTCTCCGCCGAGACGTGGGCCAACATGACGGACCACGCCGGGTACTTCCTGCTCCTGAACGTCGCGATGGGCGGCGCGTTCCCGGACGGCGTCGCGGGGAAGGCCACACCGGTGGCGAGCACGGAGCCGGGCAAGCCGATGGTGGTGGACTACGTGTCCGTTTCGACCAAGCCGTAGCCGTAGTCGGAGCCGGAGCCGGAGCCGGAGCCGGAGCCGGAGCCGGAGCCGGAGCCGGAGCCGTAGCCGTAGCCGTAGCCGCCGCCCGTGCTCCCTGCCGGTGGGGACCCCGCCCTCCCCGGGCCCCCGCCGGCAGGGCTGGCCTTGACGTCAGGGTCAAGGGTTACGTTCGTACGCATGCGCATCGGTGAACTCGCGGAGCGGGCCGGTACCAGTACGCGGACGCTCAGGTACTACGAGTCGCGCGGGCTGCTGCCCGCGCGGCGGGACGGCAACGGATACCGGACGTACGACGAGGCGGATCTGCGGCTGCTGCGGCAGATCCGGACCTTGCAGGACTTCGGCTTCGGCCTGGAGGAGACCCGGCCGTTCGTGGAGTGTCTGCGGGCCGGGCATCCGCAGGGCGACTCGTGTCCGGACTCGCTCGCCGTGTACCGCCGCAAGCTCACCGAACTCGACGCGCTCATCGGGGAGTTGACCTCGGTGCGGGCGCAGGTCGGGGCGCAGCTCGCGCGGGCCGAGCAGGCCCGTGAGGCGCTCGTGGCGGAGGCGGAGGCCCCTGGCGGCCCGGCCCCGCGATGCGAGCTGACGACGACGGAGGGGACAGAGACATGACTGCGGTGGTCGAAGTGACCGATGAGGAGTTCGGCGCGGAGGTGCTCGGCGTCGCGGACCGCGCGGTGCTGGTGCAGTTCACGGCGGAGTGGTGCGGCCCGTGCCGCCAGCTCGCACCGGTCCTGGCCGAGCTGGCCGGGGAGGAGCGGGAGCGGCTGAAGGTCGTACAGCTGGATGTGGACCGCAATCCCGAGACGACGCTCGCGTACGGCGTGCTGGCGACGCCGACGCTGCTCGTGTTCCGGGACGGGGAGCCGGTGCGGTCGATGGTGGGGGCGCGGGCGAAGCGGAAGCTGGCGCAGGAGCTCGCGGAGGTGCTCGACGCGTAGCCGGTGGGGTCCGTGAACGAAGGGCTGCGTGAACGACGGCTCCGTGAACGACGGGCTCTGTGAACAGCGGAATTCCCCGGGAGACCTCGGGAGTTTGCCGGTACGTAGGGCGGGCGTTTGACGTCCGGTCCATTTCTGTGGCTATATTGAGTGTTTCTGTGTACGCACAGAAAAGGCCACTCATTCCTTGAGGTGTTCCCTCTGGAAGGTGGCCAACTAAAGACACCGTAGCCCATGAGGAGTGGAATTGTCAACCGGGGATTCCGTTGAATTGCAGCGCGAACAGCAATTCGTCGACCGCCTCTACGCCCGTCTCGACGAACTCCGGGCCGAGCGCGCGGCGGCCGCGCGCTTCGCGTTGGCGCAGCTGGGCAACGGCAGGCAGGCCAAGCTGGAGCGGGACATCACCGCCGATGAGCAGGCCCGTAGCGCCGCCGAACTCGCCGGTGTCGAATCCGGTCTCTGTTTCGGACGAATTGACCACGCGCGCACGGAAGGCGGTGGCGGCGGTGGCCACCATCACATCGGGCGTATCGGAATCCGCGCCGACGACGCCGCGCGCACCCCGCTCCTGATCGACTGGCGCGCGCCCGTCGCCCGCCCCTTTTATCTCGCCACCGGGCACACCCCGATGGGAATCCGGCGCCGCCGTCACCTCACCACCGAGGGGCGTACGGTCACGGAACTCCACGACGAGATCCTCGACCTCGACGACCCGACCCGCACCGGATTCGAGGGCCACAACGCCGACGAGGTGCTCCTCGCCGCCCTGAACACGGCCCGCACCGGCCGCATGGGCGACATCGTGCAGACCATCCAGGCCGAGCAGGACCGCATCATCCGCGCCCCGCACCGCGGCGTCATGGTCGTCGAGGGCGGACCCGGCACCGGCAAGACCGCCGTCGCGCTGCACCGGGCCGCGTATCTCCTCTACGCGGAGCGGGAGTTGCTCGCCAAGCGGGCCGTCCTGATCGTCGGCCCGAACCCGGCGTTCCTCGGCTACATCGGCGAGGTGCTGCCCTCGCTCGGCGAGACCGGCGTGCTGCTCTCCACCATCGGCGAGCTGTACCCCGGCGTGCACGCCACCGGTGCGGACACTCCGGCGGCCGCCGCCGTGAAGGGGCGCGCGGACATGGCCGAGGCGCTCGCGGCCGTCGTGCGCGACCGGCAGTCCGTGCCCGACCCGGTCCTGGAGATCGACCACGACGACTACGGCACGCTCCACCTGGAGCGCGGCATGGCCGAGGACGCCCGCGCGCGGGCCCGTACGACCCATCTGCCGCACAACCTCGCGCGCCCCTACTTTGTGTTCGCCCTCATCGACGCGCTGACCGAGCAGCTCGTGGACCGGCTCGGCGCCGACCCGTTCGGCGGGCCCAACCTGCTCGGGCCCGACGACATGGCGCAGATCGGCAAGGAGATCGCCACCAGCTCCGAGGTGCACGCCGCGATCGACTCGCTGTGGCCGCCGCTCTCCCCGCAGGGCCTGGTCGCCGACTTTCTGGAGGACCCGCGGGGGTACGTGCCGGACGCCGACGCCGAGGCGATCAGGCGCGCGCCGGGCGCCCCGTGGACCGAGGCGGATGTGCCGCTCCTGGACGAGGCGGCGGAGCTGCTCGGCATCGACGACTCCGCGGAGCGGGCCGCGAAGGAGGCCGAGCGGCAGCAGCAGATCGAGTACGCGCAGGGCGTGCTCGACGTCTCGTACGCCTCGCGGACCTACGAGTTCGAGGACAAGGACGAGGAGGACGCCGAGGTCCTCGCCGCGCACGACATCATCGACGCGGAGCGGATGGCGGAGCGCCAGGAGGAGGCGGACCACCGCACGGCCGCCGAGCGCGCCGCCGCCGACCGGACCTGGGCGTTCGGCCACATCATCGTGGACGAGGCGCAGGAGCTGTCGCCGATGGCCTGGCGGCTGCTGATGCGGCGCATCCCGACCCGCTCCATGACCCTCGTCGGCGACCCGGCCCAGACCGGCTCGGAGGCGGGCGTCGGCAGGTGGGCGGACATCCTCGCGCCGTACGTCGAGGACCGCTGGGAGATGGTCCGGCTCGGCGTCAACTACCGTACGCCCGCCGAGATCATGGACGTCGCGGCGGACGTGCTGCGCGCCGAGTCGCCCGAGTTCGAGCCGCCGAGGTCCGTGCGGTCGACGGGGGTGCGGCCGTGGGTGCGGCGCACGGACGATCTTCCCGGAGCCGTCGCCGAGGCGGTCGCGCGGGAGCTGCCCGAGGAGGGGCGGCTCGCGGTGATCGCGCCGCGCGGACTGCACGCGGAGCTCGCCGAGGTGCTCGACGGGGTCACCGCGGGCGCGGCCCCCGACCTCACACATCAGCTGGTGCTGCTCGACGCGCGGCAGTCCAAGGGGCTGGAGTTCGACAAGGTCGTGGTGGTCGAGCCGGGCGCGTTCCGCACGAGCGACCTGTACGTGGCGCTGACCCGGGCCACGCAGGGCCTGGGCGTCGTGCACAGCCGTGAACTGCCGTTCCCCGAGGAAGGATTGTCAGTGGTGGGTGGCAGCATGGCGGCATGAGCGAACAGGTGGACGAACTCGGACTCGAAGCCGAACTGGACGGTGTGCTGGCGGACCCGGCGCGGCTGCTCGACGCCGACCGCGCGGCGCTGCGAGCGCGCATAGAGGAGGCATCCCCTGGAGTCGGGCGCGAGGTCTTCCTCCAAGCGGAGGCGATGTTCGGCGTCGCGGACGTGCCGAGAGCCGAGTTCGCCGCCTGGCTGCACTTCGCGGCGGTGGCGACGGGTGAGTCCTCGTACGCGGAGCTGGTCGCCGCCGCCGAGCCGGGAATGCCGTGGCGGACGGTGTGGGCGTGGTGGCGCCCGGTCAACTGGTTCGTGGCGCAGCCGAGTTTGAACGGGGACTACTACAGGGTGCGCCGGTTGCTGCACGACGGGCGTGACGTGCTGGAGGTGGCCGACCAGCGGGGCCCCGTCCGGTTCGAGACCGAGACCGGGGACAGGGTGCAGATCCCGGCCGACGCCGAGCCGGAGGAAGGGGCGCCGCGGCTGTGGGACGCCCCACAGCTGCGGGACTGGGCGCTGAACGCGCCGTGGAACTGGAGCGAAGCAGACGTTCTCTCCGTCGAGGGGCACAAGTCCCGTCACCTGGTGACCGGGGAGCACGGTGTGGCGGTCCTCGAGACCGACGCCCGGACCTTGCACGACTGGCCGCGCGGGAAGGTCGACCCGTCGTCGAGCGACGCGGCGGAAGGCCTTGCTCTGCCGACCCGCAGACAGATCGAGGGGCCGCTCACCGCAGCGCGGGTGGACGAATCCTTCGGCGCGAAGTGGGCTCGGCGGATCCCTGCGGAGGATCTTCCCGAAGCGCTGCAACACCCGGCGAGCAGAGCCCACTTGACGGGCATCGGGCTGCCCGCATGGTGGTCGTGCGCGTTCGACGAGTACGAGACGTACACGCCAGACGCCATGAAGCCCGCCGTCGGCGACGGCCTGCCCGAGGACCTGATCGCCCTCGGCTCCTGCACGTACGGCGAGGTGTACCTGCACGGCGCCGAGGGGACGGTGCACGTCCACGGCAACTCCGACGGGCCGAGCAACGGCGAACTCGTCACCCTCGCCCCGGATCTCGACGTGTTCACCCGCGCACTGGAAGCCGTCTACCGCTACAGCAACGCCTGTTGGCACCCCTATCCGGCGGAGGGTGACCAGGACGACGTGACGCTGGTGTTCCTGGACGAGCTGAACGAACTCGCCCCCGGCCTTTTCGACAAGGGCACGCCCAGCGGCGAGCTGTGGTCCTGGATATACGCCGGGATCACGGAGTTGGGCGTCGACGGGTACTAGACGGGCTGGACGGGTACTAGCGGGGCGCCGCCAAGCGGCGGATGGCCGACATCGGCACCGGCAGCCAGTCGGGCCGGTGCCGGGCCTCGTACAGGACCTCGTACACCGCCTTGTCCGTCTCGTAGGCGCGCAGCAGCGTCCGCTCGGCGCGCGGGTCGTGGCCCGCGGCCTCGGCGTACCCGTCGCAGTACGCCTCCCGGCAGGCCGCAGCCCAGTCCGAGGCCCGGTGGGTGTACGCGGCGTAGTCGAAGGAGCGGAGCATGCCCGCGATGTCGCGTACGGCCGGGTGCGGGCGGCGGCGTTCGGCGAGGGGGCGGGCCGGCTCGCCCTCGAAGTCGATCACGTGCCAGGCGCCGTCCGCCCCGCACAGGCACTGCCCCAAGTGCAGGTCGCCGTGGACGCGTTGGACGGTGCGCCGGGTGTCGTCGAGGGCGCCGAGCGCGGTGTACGCGGCGGCCAGGGCGGGGGCGTACGGGCGCAGGGCGGGCACGGCGCGGGCGGTGGCGTCGAGCCGTTCCGTCATCGCGGCGGCAAGGGCCTCCGTGCGCGAGCGGGCGAGCGCGGCGATCGGCAGGGCGCGGGCGAGCGCCCGGTGGACCTCGGCCGTGGCACGGCCGAGCGCCGCGGCCTCGCGGGTGAAGGGGGCGCCGTCGTCGAGGGCGCGCAGTGCCAGCGTCCAGCCGTCGGCGGCGCCCGCGACGAAGGGCTGGAGCAGGCCGAGGACGTACGGCTCGGCGGTACCGCCCGGCCGCGCCCCGGCCCAGGCCACCGGGGTCGGCACGCGCGGGCAGTCCGCGCCGGCCAGGGCGCGGGACAGCTCCAGCTCGGGGTGGGTGCCGGGGGCGACGCGGCGGAACAGCTTGAGGATGTACGTATCGCCGTACACGAGGGAGGAGTTGGTCTGCTCCACGTCGAGGACGCGGGGCGTGAGGGAGTCGGGGACGGCCGGTCCGCGGGGGCGTTCGAAGTGCAGTGCGCCGAGGGCGCCGGGTGTGCGCAGCCGGTCGATCAGCTCCCCGGCGAGCAGCGGGTCGTGCAGCGCCTCGTACACGGCGAGCCCGGCGAGCGGGCCGCCTCGGGGGCGGCCGAGCAGCGCGTCCGACAGGTGCGGCGGGAGTGTTCGCCGTACGCCGAGCAGGAGTTGGTAGCAGTCCGTGTCCCGGCCGGGCTGCTGGGTGTCGACGAGCAGGTGCAGCAGACCGGGCTCGGCCGAGGGTGGCCGAAGTGCCGTCACCGAGACCGGGGCGAACCCGGTGACGGGCCGCCCTTTCCCGGCGAACCACCGCTGCCGCGGCAGCCAGTCCCGCAGCAGCGGGGCCAGCGAGTCCACGAGCTGCCGATGCTCGGCGCCGACGGGCCGGGCCCGTGCGGTCCCTGAACGCGTCACGGTTTCCGACATGCGTAGTGGTCCCCTTCCCGCCGCCGACTGCGCGTCGCGGCCCAGGGTGGAGTTGCCCGGAATGCGTGGGGTTCAGGTGCCCGGTGGCGCCACACGAGAAACGACCACGCCCCGCGCCGCCCCCCGACCGCACCCCACGCCCGGCCCCGCCCGACCGCTGAGCCCTGAAAGGACCTACCGCCGAGCCCTGAAAGCACCTACCGCCGCACCGACTTCGACACCAACCGCCCGTTCGCGAAGCACAGCCGGTACGCCCTGTGGGTTGACGGAACGCACCCGGACCAGCGGACCGACCCGTTCCACCGCCACCGTCACCTCCGTGCCCGGCGCGTGCTTCGCCGCGTTCGTCAGGCACTCCTGGACGACGCGGTGCACGGCGCGATCCGTCATCGGGGAGAGCGTCGGCCCGCCGTGCGAGGCGTTCAGCGTCACCACGAGGCCGGACTCCCGGGCCCGTTCGACGAGTTGGGCCACCGTCTCGTCGGCGGGCGAGAACGGAGGCGCGGCATCCGTCCGCAGTACGCCGATGACGTCCCGCAGCCGGGACGTCGCCGCGGCCGTCGACTCGCGCAGCTCCCGGGCCGCGGCCTGCCGGTCCCCCGGAAGGTCCGGGTCGACCTCGAAGGCCGCCGCGCGCACCGCGATCAGGGCCAGTTCGTGCCCGAGGGAGTCATGCATGTCGGCGGCGATCCGGGAGCGCTCACGCACCCGCTCGCGGTCGGCGATCACCTGCTGCTCGCGCTCCATCCGCGCCGCCAGCTCCCAGCCGGACCGGACGAGCTGCCCGTACTGCCGTACGCAGCGACCCGCCAGCCATGGGACGAAGGCGAGCGTCGCGAGCGTGAGCAGAAGCGTCAACCAGCCCCAGAGCAGCGGCCGTTCACGCAGCAGCGTCAGGGGAAGGCCGAGCGCGCCCGTGCCCGCCAGGAGGTGGACGGCCGGCCGGGCCCGGTCCAGGCGGAGTCCGGCGAGCCAGCCGAAGGCGACCAGGGCCGGGGAGCACGGCACCAGGAACTGTTCCGGCGTCAGCCACAGCACCAGGCCGAGCACCAGGGCGAGGGCGAGCAGCGGCCGCGCCCGGGAGACGAGGACGGCCCCGCCGAGCACGGCCACGGCGAGGGCATCGCCGAGGCCGTCGAACGGGGTGCCGACCAGCAGTACGGGGGCACTGACGGCACCCCAGAAGACCAGGTCGATGAGCCGGTCACGGGGCCGTTCGCTGCGCATGCGACCACCTTGCCCGATCGTCGGCGGCCGGGCCCCCGACGAAAGTCATGGACGAGCAGCGTCAGGCCGGGCCGTCCGAGTGTGCCGCCCCCGCCTCGTACGCGAGGATCGCGAGCTGGACCCGGTTCTTCAGGGCGAGCCGGTTCAGGACCGCGCTGACGTGCGCCTTCACGGTGCCCTCGACGACATGCAGACGCGCCGCGATCTCGGCGTTGGACAGGCCCGCGCCGACCAGGGCGACGACCTCGCGCTCGCGGGCGGTCAGGGCGGCGAGCCGGGCGCGGGCGTCGGCGGCGCGGGTGAGGCGGTCCGGGCCCAGGTGGGCGATGACGCGGCGGGCGATCTCGGGGGAGAGGCAGGCGGCGCCGTCGGCCACGGCCCGTACCCCGGCGAGGAGTTCACGCGGATCGCCGGACTTCAGCAGGAAGCCGCTGACGCCGCAGCCGAGGGCACGGGCGATGTACGCGTCCTCGGAGAACGTGGTGAGCATGATCAGCGCCGTGCCGGGCGCGGTGCGGCGCAGCTCCTCGGCTGCCTGGAGCCCGTCGAGCCGGGGCATGCGGATGTCGAGCAGGGCCACGTCCGGGCGGTGCCGGAGCGTGAGGTCGATCGCCTCGCGCCCGTCGGCGGCCTCGGCGACGACGTCGAGGCCGGGGGCGGCGGAGAGGATCGCGCGCACCCCGGCGCGCAGCAGGGCCTCGTCGTCGGCGAGGAGCACTTTCAGTGGCTGCGGGGCGCTCAGTGGCTGCGGGGCGCTCATGCGGTCAGCGTAGACGGGCGGTACCGGACCAGGTCCGGTACCGCCCGCCGTCGTCACGTCAGGTGCGTTACGTCAGGTGCGTAACGTCAGGTGCCGTGGCTCAGTGCTTGCCGCCCTTGGCCGCCTTCACGTTGACTCCCGCCCAGGCCGCGTCCACGCCCTTGTACTCGGCGGAGTCCGCGCCGTACAGGTCCTTGGCGGAGTCGAGCGTCGCCGTGCGGGCCTTGGCGTAGTCGGTGTTGGACGTCATGTACGTGGTGAGGGCCTTGAACCAGATCTTCTCGGCCTTCTCCCGCCCGATGCCGGTGACGGCCTTGCCGTCGGCGGTCGGGGAGTCGTACTTCACGCCGTTGATCTCCTTCGCGCCGCTGCCCTCGGACAGCAGGTAGAAGAAGTGGTTGGCGACACCCGACGAGTAGTGGACGTCGATGCTGCCGATGCCCTTGTACCAGTCGTCCTTGGACTTGCCGTCCTTGGAGGGCTTGTCCATATAGCGCAGCGGGGTGCCGTCGCCGCGGATGTCGATCTTCTCGCCGATGAGGTAGTCGCCGACGTCTTCCTTGTTGTTCCCGGCGAACTCGACGGAGGAGGCGAAGATGTCGCTGGTCGCCTCGTTGAGGCCGCCGGACTCGCCGCTGTAGATCAGGCCCGCGGTGTTGGAGGTGACGCCGTGGGTCATCTCGTGCGCGGCCACGTCGATGGACGTCAGCGGCTTCGCGTTGCCCTCGCCGTCGCCGTACGTCATGCAGAAGCAGCTGTCGTCCCAGAAGGCGTTGACGTAGTTGTTGCCGTAGTGGACGCGCGAGTACGCGCCGACGCCGTCGCCCTTGATGCCGTCGCGGCCGTGCACGTTCTTGAAGTAGTCCCAGGTCAGCGCGGCGCCGAAGTGCGCGTCGGCGGCCGCGGTCTCCTTGTTGGCGGGGGTGCCGTCACCCCACTCGTCGTCCTCGCCGGCCACCAGCTTGCCCTGGCCCGACGTGCCGCCCCCGAGGTCGTACGTCTTGTGCTCGCCGCGCTCGACGTCGGTCAGCGAGAAGCCGCTGGACTCCTGCTTGGCGCCGAGCTCCACGTCGCCGCTGTACTGGGTGTGGCCGGCACCGGTGCGGATGTCGTCCCACTGGAAGATCTTCTTGCCGGAGCGGGCGTCCGTGACGACGTGCAGCCGGCTCGGGGTGCCGTCCTTCTTGGTGGACTTGACGACCTTCTCGTACGCGAGGCGCGGGGTGCCGCTCGCCGCCCAGACGACGGCGCGGGCGCCCTTCGGCGCGGCCTTGGCGCGTGCGGTGTCGACCTTCAGGTCACCGGCGCGGGCCTTCGTGACGCCCTCCGTCTTGCGGGACTTGGTCTCGTGCACGACCAGGTCGCCGCCGAGGACGGGCAGTCCGTCGTACGTGCGCTCGTAGCGGGTGTGGACACTGCCGTCTCGGTCCTTGACGACATCCCGGACGACGAGCTTCTCGGCGCCGGAGAGGCCCAACTCCTTCGCCGTACGGGCCTTTTCGGCGTCCGCGTCGCGCAGCAGCTCGGCGCGCTGCGAGGCGGAGAGCTTCACGGGCGCGGCGGCGGGGGTCGGCTCAGGGGTGGGCGCCGCGTTGGCGGTGCTGAGGCCGGTGCCGATCAGGGCGGCGGCGATGATCGCCGTGCCCGCGGCGGTGGCGGCTCGTCTGGTGGACATGTGGCGCGATATGTGGGGCGACACTCTCTACTCCCTGGATGTGGGGTGTCCGGACGGCGTGGGGGCCCATCCGGACGGGGAAGTACGTAGTGCTGGGTGCTGTGTTGCGGCTGTGCCGTGCGGGGAGAGAGTTTCACCTAGGGCGCGTACATGTCAGGAGGGTTTCGCCAGGTTGACCGAAACTTGACCAATACTCGTGGCGCTCCGTCCGATATGCGAACCCGAGACGCGAACCCGAGACGCGAACCCGAGACGCGAACCCCCATACGCAAGCCCGATACGCGAACCAGATACACAAACCCGATAGGTGACCCAGAAATGCGAACTGGGCGACGCCCCGGGCAAGTTGCCCCGGACGCCGCCCGCTCGCCCCCGTCCGTGCCGGTTACGGGAACGTCAGCTTCCAGCTGTTGATGTACCCGGTGTCCTGCGCCGCCCGGTCCTGCACCCGCAACTTCCAGGTGCCCGCGGCGCGTTCCCCGGAGGCGTTCACCGTGTACGTGGTCCGCACGTCGTCGGCCGAGTCGGACGAGCTGAACGGCTTCAGGTTGAACACCGTCCCGTCCGGCGCGACCAGGTCCACCACCAGGTCCCCGCGCCAGGTGTGCTCGATGTCCACGCCCACCTTGAGGTCGGACGGCGCGTTCCCCGTCCGGTCGGCCACGGCGACGTCCGAGGTGACCGCCGCCCCGTTGTCCGGGATCGCCACGTCGGCGGTGTTCTCGTACACCGCACCGCCCGGGTCGCCGCCGCCCGGCCGCGCACCGACGTTGACGCCCGCCCACGCGTCCTGCACGGCCTTGTACTCGGCGCTCGTCGCGCCGTACAGCTCGGCGGCCACCGCCTCCGTGCCGGAGCGCGCACCCGCGTAGTCCGTGCGGGAGTTGAACTTGGTGGTCAGTGCCTTGAACCAGATCAGCGCGGCCTTCTCGCGGCCGATGCCGGTGACCGGCAGCCCGTCGGAGGTCGGCGAGTCGTACGCGACGCCGTTGACGGTCTTCTTCCCGCTGCCCTCGGAGAGCAGATAGAACCAGTGGTTGGCCGGACCCGAGGAGTAGTGCACGTCGATGCTGCCGATGCCGGAGTACCAGGCGTCCTTCGAGGCGCCGTCACGGCTCGGCCGGTCCATGTAGCGCAGCGGGGTGCCGTCGCCGCGGATGTCGATCTTCTCGCCGACGAGGTAGTCGCCCACGTCCTGGGCGTTGCCCGCGTGGAACTCGACGGCTGCGGCGAAGATGTCGCTGGTCGCTTCGTTGAGGCCGCCGGACTCGCCGCTGTAGATGAGGCCCGCGGTGTGGGAGGTGACGCCGTGGGTCATCTCGTGCGCGGCCACGTCGATCGAGGTCAGCGGCTTGGCGTTGCCGGAGCCGTCGCCGTACGTCATGCAGAAGCAGCTGTCCTGCCAGAAGGCGTTGACATAGTTGTTGCCGTAGTGGACGCGGGAGTACGCGCCGACGCCGTCCCCGCGGATGCCGCTCCTGCCGTGCACGTTCTTGTAGTAGTCCCAGGTGAGCGCGGCCCCGTAGTGCGCGTCGGCGCCCGCGGTCTCCAGGTTGGACGGGCTGCCGTTCCCCCACACGTCGTCGGCCCCGCTGAACAGCGTGCCCTGCCCTGAGGTGCCGCGGTTCAGGTTGTACGTGCGGTGGTTGCCGCGGGCGGTGTCGCTGAGCGTGTAGTTGCTGCCCGACTGCGCGGTGCCGAGGGTGACCTGGCCGCTGTACTGGGTGTTGCCGGTGCCGTTGTGCACGGCCTGCCGCTCGAAGAGCTTCTTGCCGGTGCGGGCGTCCGTCACGACGTGCAGTTCGTTCGGCGTCCCGTCCTTCTGCAGTCCGCCGACGACGGTCTCGTACGCGAGGACGGGCGCGCCGCCGTGGCCCATCCAGACGACCTTGCGCGCCGAGGCGTCCGTACGGGTCGCCCCGTCGGCCTTCGCGAGCCCGACCGCCTGGCGTTCGGCGGCCTTCGCGGTCACCTCGGCCCGGGTGCCGACACCGGCAAGCCGGGCCCGGCTCGCCTTCGCCACGGCCTCGGTGCGGCCGGCCTCGCTCTTGCTGACGACCAGGTCGCCGCCGAGGACGGGCAGTCCGTCGTACGTGCGCTCGTAGCGGGTGTGCGTGCTGCCGTCCCGGTCCTGGACGAGATCGCGGACGACGAGCTTCTCGGCGGCGGAGAGGCCCAACTCCGTTGCCGTACGGGCCTTTTCGGCGTCCGCATCGCGCAGCAGTCCGGCGCGCTCGGACGGGGAGAGCTTCGCGGGCAGCGCGCCCGGGTCGGCCTTGCCCGCGGCCGCGGCGGGCCCGGACTGGAGGCCGACGGAGAGCAGGGCGGCGGTGGCGAGCAGCGCGCCGACGGCGCCGGTGCGTCTGCGGCGGGAGCGGGGGGAGGTGCGTGGGGAGGTGCGTGTCACAGCTGACTCCTTCTGCGGGCCGCGGATCGCGCGGCCGACGGGACCGGACGGTGGGTGGCCGCCCGGGCAGAACAAGGCAGAGCACGGTGCAGGTGGGGGGAGTACGCGACGAACGCGTCGGCGGTGGAGCCGTGGGGGAGCAGACACGTCCGGTGCAGGGGAAGAGTGTCAGCAGAGGCGGAACATGTCAGGACCACGTCAGCAGGTTGGCCGGAAATGGTCCGTTGGGCGGAGGGGAGTGTTCGCTATCCGGACGCGGGTGGGGGGTGTCGGTGAACCCCCTCTCAACTCCCGCGCTCATCTGGCATGTTGGGGACCCACCTCAGTGATCGTGTACGCGAGGACGGGGCTGTACGCGCTGAGCGTGCGGCTCTGACCCCCGGAAAGGACGACATGAGCAAGGTCGGTACCGCGGCACGAGAGCTCCCGCCCCACGTCACGACAGCCGAGGGGATCGCCGCCGACCTCGGCTTCGGGAAGAGCTGCATCCCCGAAGTCGGCCGACTGCTAAGGGCGTTGGCCGCGTCCAAGCCGCACGGGCTGATCGCGGAGAGCGGCACGGGCACGGGGGTCGGTACGGCCTGGCTGCACAGCGGCCTGGGCGCCGGGGCGCGCCTCGTGACCGTCGAACGGGACGAGGAACTGGCGCGCCGCGCGTCGGCGGTGTTCGCGGCCGACCCGCGCGTCGAGGTGCTCACCGGCGACTGGCGCCTGCTCGAACAGCACGCGCCGTTCGACGTGTTCTTCTGCGACGGCGGCGGCAAGCGGGACGACCCGCAGGCCGTGGTCGACCTGCTCGCCCCCGGCGGCATCCTCGTCATGGACGACTTCACCCCGTCCCCCGAGTGGCCGCCCCGCTTCGAGGGCGAGGTGGACGAGCTGCGGGTCTTCTACCTCACACACGGGGCGCTGGCCGCTACGGAGGTTCTGACCACGCCGACGACTTCGGCCCTGGTGGCCACGCGCCGTTAGGGGTGCGGGCGCGGGCTTTTCCCCTACCCGCCCCTTCCCGAAACTGGGGCTCCGCCCCAGACCCCGCTCCTCAATCGCCGGAGGGGCTCAAATTGAGGGGCCTACAACGCCTCGATCCCACCCACCACCAGCAACGGCGCAGCCGACAGAACAATCGCCCCCGTGGCAAGCCCCGGCCGAATGTCCCGCTTCCCGATGTGCCCCAACACCGCAGCCACCGGCGGCAGTACGAGCAGGGCGAGCAGGCTCCAGCGCCAGCCCTCCTCGTTGGCGAAGAAGAACAACAGCGCGAGATACGCGGGCACCGTGAACGCCGACAGCAGCCGAGCCCGGGAGAGGTACATCTCCAACTGCTCGTCCGAGAACGAGAACCCCATCACGAGACCACACGGTTGTCGTAGCCGGCGGAGCTGGCCTCGGGGAAGCCGTCGGCCGCCGAGAAGCCGTTGACCGCCGTGGCCATGGTGATGCCGAGCGCGGTGATGGCGAGCATCGTCGCGTCGAAGGCCTTCACCAGGGCCGCGTACCGCTGGATGATCATCACGGCCTGCGCGGCGGCGAGCGCGAACATGGCGACCGAGGCCACCTGGCCGCCGACGGGAATGGCGTTGATGGCGGTGGCCGCCGCCATGTTCGCCATCCAGATGATCGCCATGTCGGCGATGAAGACGATGCCGGCCTTCAGCACTTCGGCGAGCTGGAACGCCTGCATGGCCCCCTGCTGGTAGCAGGACTTCAGCGACTCGAAGGTCTCCTTGAACTGCCCGAGCTTCCCGCCGAATTCGTCGAAGTAGACCTTCGCCGCGTCATAGGCGTTGCCCTGCCAGGTCACCCCGACATTCCCGGTGCCCTTCTTCAGGTTCGCCGCCGTCGCGTCACAGAACGAGCCGAGGTTGCCCCAGACGGTGGCGCAGTCGTTGTACTTGTTCCAGTCGCCGAAGACCCAGTTGTTGATCTCGCCGAAGATGTCCACGCCGAAGAGGAGTTTCACCGCCTCCACGGCCACCGTCGACGGGCTGCCCAGGTCCATCACCGTGCCGAGCGTCTTCTGTACCGGGCTCTGCTGGAACTCCGCGGCGTGCCCCTCGCCGTACGCGATCAGCGGGTTGTCGCTGTCGCCGTCCGGCTTCTTCAGGGTTGCATCGGCGTCCTCCGCGTCCCCGAAGTCGCTGCCATTGCCGCCCTCGGAGGCGCCGCCACCACCGGCCTTGGAGCCCGGGTAGGTGGAGTCCATCCGCTCGGCCTCACCCCGGTCCGTCTCCCGGTAGTACGTGGCGGACTTGGCCAGCTCCGTGTGGGACGAGCCGAGGACGCTCTCCATCTTCCGCAGCGCCTTCTTGGCGCCCTCCACGTACTCGTCGTGGCTGCCGGCGACCGTGTCCCAGAGGCTGCCGCCGAGCGCCTTGTCGATCTCCGTGTTGTTGGTCGCGTACGCCACGGCCTTCGTGGCGCCCTCGGCGCCGCGCGAGACGAGCGAGGCGAAGCCGTCGATCGCACCCGGTTCTACGTTGAAACCCACGGTGTGTGCCCGCCCCTCAGTACAGTGACCAGCCGCGGCCGTCGTGCCGCTGCTTCTTCGCCGCCTCCGCGGCCGCCTCGCGCCGCTCCCCGTCGATCTGCTCCTGCTCGGCGGCGATGGCGCGCCGCCCCTCGGCGGCCACCTCCTCGCGCTCGACGTCGGACATCGACGCCCACTTCTCGGTCATCGGCCGGGCCTGCTCGATGAGCCCCTCGGAGTACGCGGAGACGTTCGCCGCCTCCCGCAGGCTGGAGCGGCCCGACAGGACCTCCCGGGCCATCTCCTTCAGGGCGTCGCCACCGTGCCCGGCGGCCAGGGTCTCCAGGGACTTGCGCAGCAGCCGGGCCTGCGCCGGGTCGCCCTGGGACATGTCGAGCAGTTCGGAGTCGTCGAACCGCTTCTCGGGATCAGGCCCCTCGGCCACGTGCCCTCCTAGAGGCAGATCTCAACAGGTGTCCTGCGAAGCTATGCATGCAGAACAACGGCTCCGATGCGCCGCCGTCACAGAACTGTCACAGGGCCTGGCCCCGATGTGCCCAAGTCCTGCCCGTTTCAGCCGAGAATGCCCCGGTCGTACGCCGTCGCCACCGCAGCCGCCCGGTCCTTCACGCCCAACTTGCCGTAGATGTGCGTCAGATGGGTCTTGACCGTCGCCTCGCTGATGAACAGCTCCGCGGCGATCTCCCGGTTCGGGGTGCCCTTCGCGACCAGGGCGAGGACCTCGCGCTCGCGGGCCGAGAGGGGCTCGCTCCCCGGAGCGCGCACCCGGGACACCAGGCGCGAGGCGACCGCGGGGGAGAGGACCGTACGCCCCTCGGCGGCGGCGCGGACCGCGGTGAACAGCTCGTCGCGCGGGGCGTCCTTGAGGAGGTAGCCCGTCGCGCCGGACTCGATCGCGGGCAGGGTGTCCGAGTCGGTGTCGTACGTGGTGAGGACCAGGACCTTCGCGCGGGCCCCGGTCCTGCTCAGCTCCTCGATGGCGGCCACCCCGCCGCCGCCCGGCATCCGCAGGTCCATGAGGACGACGTCCGGGTCGAGTTCGGCCGCGAGACGGACGGCCTCGACGCCGTCGGCCGCCTCGCCGAGCACGTCGAAGCCGGGCGCCGCCGCGAACATGCCGCGCAGACCGTCCCGTACGACAGGGTGGTCGTCGACGATGAGCAGGGTGATGCGATCACTGGTCATGGCGGAGCAACGGTACGCGAGCGGAGACCGCCGTGCCCTGCCCCCGCTCGGACTCGACCGTCACCGCCCCCGCCACCCGTTCCGCCCGCGCCCGCATCCCGTCGAGCCCGAAGCCGCCCGAGCCCGAACGCGGCTCCACGGCAAGGGGTTCAAATCCCCGGCCGTCGTCCCGTACGTCGAGGGCGACCTCCCCCGCCATGTACGACAGGGTCACGCCCACCCGGCCCGCGCCCGCGTGCCGGTCCGCGTTGGACAGCGCCTCCTGGGCGATGCGGAGGAGCGTCGCCTCGATCTCGTCGTGCAGCGGCTCCGCCGTACCCGTGACCGTGAACCGGGCGCGCACACCCGTGCGTTCGGCCCACTCCGCCACCGTCTGCTTCAGCGCCTCGGGCAGCGCGTGGTGCTCCAGGGCGGCCGGGCCGAGGTTCTGCACCGAGCGGCGGGCCTCGCCCAGGCTGTGCCGGGCCAGGGCGGACGCGCGGTTCAGATGCTCCTCGGCGAGGGCCGGGTCGGCGGTGCCGGAGACGACCTGGAGCTGGGCGATGATCCCGGTCAGTCCCTGCGCGATCGTGTCGTGGATCTCCGCGGCGAGCCGCCGCCGCTCGTCCGCGACGCCCGCCTCCCGCGCCTGTACGAGGAGTTGGGTGTGCAGCGCCGCGTTCTCGTCCAGGGCCTGCTGGAGGCGGGCGTTGGTCTCCTCCAGCTCGGCGATCGTCGCCCTGTGCACGGTCGCCCGCTTCTCCTCGTGCAGGGCGAGCTGCCCGAACACGTAGATCAGCACGATGTGCACGGCGAGCACCGCGGCGAACAGCAGCCAGCCGGCCCGGTCCCCGGGCGGGAAGCCGCCGGACTGCGAACCGGCGATGGTGACCGCGGTGCCGAACAGGCCGACGGGAACCATGCGGCGCGGCAGCTCCCGCTCCGCGCCGAAGTAGCCGAGCACCGCGTAGAACGCGGCGAACGGGTTCAGCCACGACAGCACGAACGCGATCGCCCAGCGCACCCCGTAGTACACGGCCCCCGCGGTGCTCGGACCGGCCGAGTGCCGCGGGCTCACCAGGGTCCACCACACCTGCAGCGCGAACCCCGCCACGACCAGGCCGGCCGCCGCCCACCGCTCGGCCGTCGACGTGAGCAGGAACCCGTCCGTGGCGACGAGCAGCACGGCCGTGAACCCGAGCAGGGCGTACGGGCCCCAGCGCAGGAACAGCTCCCAGCGCCGCTCGACCTGGGCGTGCGCCGTCGCCGCGTCGAGGGGCGCGGCCTCCGCCGCCGCCCCTCGGGTCAGCCGGGAGGTGATGCCGCGCCTGATGCCCATGGCCACAGTCTGGTCCACAGCCCTGCTCACTCCCAGCGGAACCAGCGGGCCGCCGCGCCCGTCAGGAGCACCGTCCACAGCGCGAGCGCGCCCAGGTGCGTCAGGCTCGGCCAGTCGCCCGCACCGGCCGCGCTCAGGGCCTGGGACGCGGCGCCGAACGGCAGCACCTCCATGATCCGGCCCAGCATGTCCGGCATGGTCTGCACCGGCATCCACAGGCCCGCGCTGAACATCATCGGGAAGAACGCCACCGCACCCACCGCGTTCGCCGCCTTCGACGTACGCGAGAGAGCCGAGAGCAGGGCGCCGAGGGAGAGCGCCGCGCACACCGAGAGCGCGAGCGCCAGAAGGTACCCGAGGCCCTGCTTCGGCAGCGGTACGTCGAACGCGAGCGCACCCACGGAGATCGTCAGGGCCGCCGAGACGAGCGCGGCGATCCCGTGCAGCGCCATCTGCGCGCCCAGGACCGTGGCGGGCCGTACCGGGGTCGTCGACATGCGGCGCAGGATGCCCTGCTCGCGATAGCCGGTGATCACCGGAGGCATGGCCTGGACGGAGGCCATGAGCAGGGAGGTGAGGATGGCGATGGGCACGTACACATCGATGAGCCGCATCCCCGGGATGGCCTCGCCGACCTCGCGGAAGACGGGGATCGTACCGAGGACGACGAAAAGCCCGGTCGGAAAGATCATGATCCAGAACAGGCTGCCGGGCTCGCGGCGGAACAGCGCCAGCTCCGCCTTGAAGACGGCCCCGTCGGCCCGGGACGGGGTGAGGCGGGAACGCGTGGGTGTGGCGAGGGCACTCATGTCGTGGCTCCCGTGAGGTCGAGGAACGCGTCGTCCAACGTGGCGTCGACGACACGGAGTTGATGGGCGGTGACGTGCTGCCGGGCGAGCAGCGAGATGACGGCGTTGACGGTGTCGTCCGTGCCGTTGACCGTGACCCGGCCGTCCCGCTCGTCGGTCGCCACGGACGTCGCCGCGGGCAGCTCGGCGAGCTCGCGCGGGTCGAGTGGCCGGGACGGCGTGAACGAGATGACGGTGGAGCTCGCGGACCGCCCGATCAGGCCCGCCGGGGTGTCGAGCGCGGCGAGCCGGCCCCGGTCGATCACCGCGATCCGGTCGCAGAGGCGCTGCGCCTCCTCCATGAAGTGCGTGACCAGGAGGACCGTCACGCCGCTCGCCCGCACCTCCTCGATCAGCTGCCAGGTGTCCCGGCGGGCGCGCGGGTCGAGCCCGGTGGTCAACTCGTCGAGCACGACCACGCGCGGCCCGCCGATCAGCGCGAGCGCGATGAACAGCCGCTGCTTCTGGCCGCCGCTGAGCTTCCCGAAGCGGGAGTCCAGCTTCTCGCCGAGCCCGAGCCGCTCGGCCAGCGGCCGCCAGTCGACCGGCTTCTCGTAGAACGCGCTGTACAGCTCCAGCGCCTCGCGCACGGTGAGCTTCGCCTGCAGCTCGCTCTCCTGCAGCTGGGCGCCGAGCAGCTGCGTGACCTCGCGGTGGTCCGCGACCGGGTCGAGCCCGGCGACCCGCACGAGCCCGGAGTCGGGGACGCGCAGCCCCTCGACGCACTCGACGGTGGTGGTCTTGCCCGCGCCGTTCGGGCCGAGAACCCCGAAGATCTCCCCTTCCTCGACGGCGAACGACACCCCGTCGACGGCGGCCCTGCCCCCGTAGACCTTCCTCAGGTCCCTTACCTCGATGATTGCCATGCATGCGAGCTTCGCGGGGGCGGGCCGTGCGGACCATCCACCATCGCGCTCGAAGCGGCATCAACCGATCGGTGGATACGGGGGTACGACTGGGGCGGGAGCGGTACCCATTCCAGCCCGTCTGGGGGCACCTCCCGGCCGAAGGCTGGGGGAGTTTGAGGACGAGCCCGCAGGGCGATCGACGGTGCGCCAGTCGACGGTGCGCCAGTCGACGGTGCGGGCACGTTTCCCTTGAGCGGGCAGCGTCGTTGTGCAGGCGTGAGACGACAGCTTGCGACAGTACTGACATGGGTGGGCCTCGCCGCCCTTCTGGCCGGCCTCGCCGGCTGCTCCGGCAGCGGGATCGACTCGGTCGACGCGGTGTTCGGCAAGGGCACGGCCGAGGACGCGATCCGGATCACCCCCGGCCACGGCGAGCGCAGCGTCAGCGCCGACCAGGCGCTTGAGGTCGAAGTGCCCGCCGGGCGCCTGGAGTCCGTGAAGGTGGTCAAGTTCCAGGACGCGCAGGACACCGCCGTACCGGGGCGGATCTCCGAGGACGGGCTGCGCTGGGAGCCGAAGCACCAGCAGCTCGCCCTCGCCGCCAAGTACACCGTGGACGCGGTCGCGTTGGACGGCCACGGCCGCCGGCACGCCCGCCACGTCAAGTTCACCACCTTCGTACCGGACGAGCGTTTCGTCGCGTACGTGAAGCCGGAGAACCGCTCCACCGTCGGCACCGGAATGATCGTGTCCCTGGAGTTCAACCAGGAGATCGAGAACCGCGAGGCCGTCGAGCGCGCCGTGCGGGTGCGGTCGAACCCGCCCGTGGAGATCGCCGGGCACTGGTTCGGCAAGACCCGCCTGGACTTCCGCCCCAAGGACTACTGGCAGCCCGACACCCAGGTCACCGTCGACCTCGGCCTGCGCGACGTGGAGGGCTCGCCCGGCGTGTTCGGCCTGCAGCGGAAGCAGTTCGGCTTCACGGTCGGCCGCAGCCAGGTCTCCCTCGTCGACGCCGCCAAGCACACCATGGAGGTACGCAGGGACGGCGAGCTCCTCTCGACCCTGCCGATCACCGCGGGCAGCGGCAAGAACACCACGTACAACGGCAAGATGGTGATCTCCGAGATGCTCGACGTGACGCGGATGAACGGCGCGACCGTCGGCTTCACGGACGGCGACGGCAAGGGCGAGTACGACATCCCGGACGTGCCGCACGCCATCCGCCTCACCACCTCCGGCACATTCCTGCACGGCAACTACTGGGCCCCGTCCTCCACGTTCGGCAACACCAACGTCAGCCACGGCTGCGTGGGCCTGAGGGACGTCAAGGGCGGCCACTCGGACACCCCGGCGGGCTGGTTCTTCGACCGGAGTCTCGTCGGGGACGTGGTGGAGGTCGTCAACTCCAAGGACAAGAAGGTCGATCCGGACAACGGCCTGAGCGGCTGGAACATGGACTGGCGGAAGTGGCGGGCGGGCTCCGCACTGCGCCGCTGACCTCGACGGGAGAGGGAAGACAGGACCTGGCGTCCCGGCCGCGCGGACCGGTGCCGCCCGCCTCTCCTCGCCGGGCCCGCAACCCCTCGCCCCCCGACGCCACTTGGAACGGAACGGTGACATTCCGGGGGAGTCGTCGTCGCAGGTGGTGCCGGTAATCTTGCGGTGTGCGCGAGTTGCGCAGGGGTGCGGGGCCGGATCTGGCCTGGCGAGGGGAGACAGATCGTGAACGGGCGACCGATATCGGGGGCGTCGGTTGGTGCGCGGGGGCGCCGCGGCAGTGGGCGGGGAAGGGCCGTACTGACCGCCGTACTGACCACGGCACTGTTCGCCGTGACCGCCTGCGGCGGTTCGGGGGGAGACGACGGGAAGGGCGGCTCGGGCCGGGCGAAGGCCAACGAGCCCTCCAAGGCCGTGGTGACGATCGCGCCCAAGGACGGCTCGAAGTCCGTGGCCACCAGCGGCGCCCTGAAGATAACCGCCGACGAGGGCAAGCTGACCGAGGTCGAGGTCGCGGACACCAAGGGCAACGAGATACCGGGCGAGATCACCGCCGACGGCTCGGCCTGGAAGCCCGACCACCACCTCGCCGCCTCGACGAAGTACAAGGTCCACGCCACGGCGAAGGACGCCGCGGGCCGCGAGTCCGCGAAGGACACCACGTTCACGACGCTCACCCCGCAGAACACGTTCATCGGGCACTTCACGCCCGAGGACGGTTCCAAGGTCGGTGTGGGCATGCCGTTCTCGGTCAACTTCACCCGCGGCATCACGAGCCCGGAGGCCGTCGAGAAGGCCATCGAGGTCACGGCCGAGCCGAAGGTCGAGATCCGCCACAAGTGGTACGGAAACGACCGGATCGACTTCCGCCCGGAGAAGTACTGGAAGCCGGGCACCAAGGTCACCGTGAAGCTCAACCTCGACGGCGTCGAGGGCCGCCCCGACGTCTACGGCGAGCAGGCCAAGACCGTCTCGTTCACCATCGGCCGCAGCCAGGTCTCCACCGTCGACGCCAAGTCGAAGAAGATGACGGTCGAGCGCGACGGCAAGCGCATCAAGACCATCCCGATCACGTCCGGCGCCCCGGCCACGACCACGTACAACGGCCAGATGGTCATCACCGAGAAGCACAAGGTGACCCGGATGAACGGCGACACGGTCGGCTTCGGCGGCGAGTACGACATCAAGGACGTGCCGCACGCCATGCGCCTGTCCACCTCGGGCACGTTCATCCACGGCAACTACTGGGCGGCGCACTCCACGTTCGGCAACACCAACGTCAGCCACGGCTGCGTCGGCCTGCGCGACCAGCGCGGCGGTGGCGACGGCGGGACCCCGGCCGCCTGGTTCTACAACCAGTCGATGATCGGCGACGTGGTCGTCGTGAAGAACTCCAAGGACAAGCAGATCCAGTGGTGGAACGGCCTCAACGCCTGGAACCTCGACTGGGACGAGTGGGAGAAGTAGCCGCTGTCGTACGGGGCCCGGTGCAGTGTGACCCACTGCACCGGGCCCTTTCCGTGAACGGCCGTTAGCCTGCCGTCCATGACCGTGAATCTCGAAGTCTCCGCAGGCGTCGGCACGATCCGCCTGGACCGCCCCCCGATGAACGCCCTCGACATCGCCACCCAGGACCGGCTCAAGGAGCTCGCCGAGGAGGCGACGCGGCGCGACGACGTCCGTGCCGTGATCGTGTACGGCGGCGAGAAGGTGTTCGCGGCCGGCGCGGACATCAAGGAGATGCAGGACATGGACCACGCGGCCATGGTCCTGCGCTCCCGCGCCCTCCAGGACTCCTTCACCGCGATCGCCCGTATCCCGAAGCCCGTCGTCGCCGCCGTCACCGGCTACGCGCTCGGTGGCGGCTGCGAGTTGGCGCTCTGCGCGGACTACCGGATCGCCGCCGACAACGCCAAGCTCGGCCAGCCGGAGATCCTGCTCGGCCTGATCCCGGGCGCGGGCGGCACCCAGCGCCTGGCCCGCCTGGTCGGCCCGTCCAAGGCCAAGGACCTGATCTTCACCGGCCGCATGGTGAAGGCCGAAGAGGCCCTGACCATCGGCCTGGTGGACCGCGTCGTCCCCGCCGCCGAGGTGTACGAGCAGGCGCACGCCTGGGCCGCCAGGCTCGCCCAGGGCCCGGCGCTCGCGCTGCGCGCCGCGAAGGAGGCGGTGGACACCGGCCTGGAGACGGACATCGACACCGGCCTCGCGGTCGAACGCACCTGGTTCGCCGGTCTGTTCGCCACCGAGGACCGCGAGCGCGGCATGCGCAGCTTCGTCGAGGAGGGCCCGGGCAAGGCCAAGTTCCTCTGAGTCACTTCCATCTCCGGAGTATCAACTGCCTCACGTTCACGAGGAGTTGACACTCCCGGGGGAATGGCATCGGCGGGCTCCGGCTTATCCGTTCCTTAAGGCAGCCTTAAGCGCGGGGCGCCCACTGAAGGGTTCGTACGACCGTCAACTGCCGGTCATCGCAGGTCAGATGGGGCGCACCGGCATCATTCGTGCCTTAGGCATATGCCGGTGCGCACCCCCGGAATTGGTGGTTCCGGGGGGCGTATTCCGCAGGAACGGCCCCGGAGGGCGCCCTGGCCCGCCATGATGGGTGCATGGCGGGGCTTGAGGGCAGTGAACGACCGCGGCGGCACGGCGCAGTGACCGCCATGCGGTGGACCCCGGCCGTCGAGGACGAACAGGCCCTGAAGGCCCTGGAGTTGTACGGCAATCCCACGGACGCCGAGGTGCCGCTCCCGTCCCGCCCCGAGTCCGCGGGCGCCGCGCGCCGGCTCGCCCAGGTCGTCGTGCTCCGCAAGTGGGGGCTCACACCGCAGGTCGCGGAGATCGTCGTGCTGCTCGTCTCGGAGCTGGTGGGCAACGCCGTACGGCACACGGGCGCGCGCGTCTTCGGCCTGAAGATGGGGCGCAGGCCCGGCTGGATCCGCGTCGAGGTCCGCGACCCCTCCCGCGGGCTGCCCTGCCTGATGCCGGTGCAGGAGACGGACACGAGCGGCCGCGGCCTGTTCCTGGTCGACAAGCTCTCCGACCGCTGGGGCGTGGACCTGCTCCCGCGCGGCAAGACCACCTGGTTCGAGATGCGCATCACCGAGCGCTGAACTCCCTTACGGGCACGGTCTCGTGTGCCCGTACGCACAGAAGCCCCCTCGCGCCGCGTCGCGGCGTTGCGGGGGCTTCTGTGGGCGTGCCGTGGATCTTCGGGGGTGTGATCCACGACCGCTGAGACGACCTGGCCCGGGTCAATGGGGGTCGATGCATTCAACTATGGCAGACCGGGCGTGCTTCACCAAATGAATCCATGGTGACCTGTGGCACCTACCTTGTAAACGTTGGTTAAGCGCAAACTGTGCGGCAGGTGACCCGTAAACGTCCTAATTTGGGTGAATCATTACCAATGAAGGGGCCTCGCCCTTAAATAGCGGGGTGACTTCAACGGACCGCCGCGGCGCCCTGCGTACCGGAGCCCTGTTCGCCCTCGCGGGCGCGCTCACCGCCGCCTGCGGCACGGACGACACCGCCAGGAGCACCCCCGAGAAGAAGACACCCCCCTCCGCCGCGCCCCCGGCCGCCGGACCCCGCCGCTTCCCCGGACTGCCCGGCCAGATCGAGCACGGCCCCCGCGACCGCCCCCGCGTCGCCCTCACCTTCCACGGCCAGGGCGCCCCCAAGACCGCCAAGGCCCTGCTCGCCGAGGCCGAACGCGCCGAGGCCCGCGTCACCGTCCTCGCCGTCGGCCGCTGGCTCGACGAACACCCCGAGATGGCGCACCGGATCCTCGACGGCGGCCACGAGATCGGCAACCACACCCTGCGCCACCTCGACATCAACTCCCTGCCCGAGGACGAGGCGTACGCCGAGATCACCGGCTGCGCGAACCGCCTGCGACGCCTCACCGGATCCATCGGCACCTGGTTCCGGCCCTCCCGCGCCCAGTACGCGAGCCCGCTCGTGCGCAAGCTCGCCCAACGCGCCGGCTACCCGCACGTCCTGTCGTACGACACCGACTCCCTGGACTTCACCTCGCCGGGCGCACCGACCGTCGTGCGCCGCGTCACCGGCCGGATCAGGAAGGGATCGGTGGTGAGCCTGCACTTCGGGTACGCGGACACGGTCGCCGCGCTGCCCGCCGTCCTGGAAGAGATCGACCGCCGCGGCCTCGGCGCGGTGACCACCACGGAGCTGCTGACCACATGAACCCCCACCCGAAGACCCGCCTCCCCCTCACCCGGCGCACCCGCGTCCTGATGTGCGCCTCCCTGCTCGCCGCGAGCGCCGCCCTCGCCGCCTGCGCCGCCCCCGCCGACGACAACTCCCGCGCCTCGCTCGCCGAGAAGCCCGCCAAGCCCAAGAAGGTCGAGGACGGCCTGCCCGGCATGCCGCCCGTCCTCGACCCCAACGACCTCTACGCCGCCGACCGGCCGAACAAACTGTCCCCGGTGGTCAAGGACTTCCCCTCGCGCGTGTACGTCCCCAACACCAACTCCAACACCGTCTCGGTGATCGACCCGAAGAAGTTCGAGGTCATCGACACGATCGACGTCGGCACCCAGCCCCAGCACGTCGTGCCCTCCTGGGACCTCAAGACGCTCTGGGTCAACAACAACCGCGGCCACACACTCACCCCCATCGACCCGAAGACCGCCAAGCGGCGCGGGCCCGACGTCGAGGTCCACGACCCGTACAACCTCTACTTCACGCCGAACGGCAAGCACGCCGTCGTCATGGCCTCACTCGACCGCGAGCTGGTCTTCCGCGACCCGCACACCATGAAGCGCGAGCACACCGAACCCGTCAGCTGCTACGGCGTGAACCACGCCGACTTCTCCGCCGACGGCCGCTACTTCATCGTCTCCTGCGAGTTCTCCGCCGAACTCCTCAAGGTCGACACCCAGAAGATGAAGGTCATCGGCCAGCAGAAACTGCCCTTCGAGGGCGCCATGCCGCAGGACGTCAAGATCTCCCCCGACGGCAAGACCTTCTACATCGCCGACATGATGGCCCACGGCGTCTGGGTCCTCGACGGCGAGAAGTTCACCACCCCCAAGCTGATGCCCACCGGCAAGGGCGCCCACGGCCTCTACATCAGCCGCGACTCCAAGGAGATGTACATCCCCAACCGCGGCGAGGGCTCCGTCTCCGTCTTCAACTTCCCGAAGAACAAGCTCACCAAGAAGTGGTGGCTCCCCGACGGCGGCAGCCCCGACATGGGCGGCGTCTCCGCCGACGGCAAGGTCCTCTGGCTGTCCGGACGGTACGACTCCGAGGTCTACGCCATCGACACCCGCACCGGCGCCCAGCTCGCCAAGATCCCCGTCGGCGGCGGCCCGCACGGCCTCGCCGTCTACCCCCAGCCCGGCCGCTACTCCCTCGGCCACACCGGCGTCTTCCGCTGAGCTCGTCCGCTGACCCGGACTCTCCGGACGGACACCGGAACAGGCCCCGATAATCTGACCTCCGTCAGTAACGCACCAAGAAGGGGTGGACCCAGTGGCGGACATCGAGGCAGCACGCGCGCAGTTCCAGCGGATCGACACGGACGGGGACGGCTTCATCACCGCCGCCGAGTTCAAGCAGGCGCTCGCGCAGGGCGGCGACTGGAACGTGACCGACTCCGTGGCCGAGGCCGTCATCGGCGCGCAGGACAGCAACCAGGACAAGGTGCTCTCCTTCGACGAGTTCTGGACCCACCTCAGCAAGGCCTGAGCCCCACCCACCGTGGGCCCCCCCCCCCGTGGTGCGGGCCCACGGCCGCGTTCCCCGCCACGGCCCGCGCCGCCCGCCGCCGTGGTCGCCGCCGCCCATAACCCCGTACTCACCGACCTCTTCGCCGAGTTCCCCCCGCCCTCCGACAGGCCCTCACCGACCCCCGACCAGAGCGACGCGGAGGGCGCCGCGCGGGCGCTGCGGGGAAGTTGGGGGAGGCGTTGGGGCGGTTGCGGGGGTGATGGGGCCGGGGCGTAACCCGTACGGATTCGACTCGTTGTTCGGTTCGTGAACGTTGATGCACGTGGTGAGCGGCGCGGAACGGTGAGGGTTTGTATGGCTGTGGGGAAGGGGTGGTACTGCGAGCGGAGTTCGGATCGGCATGACCTCAAGAATGGGCTGTGCAGGGCCCATTACGTGCAGATGTGCCGGGGGAAGCGACTGACTCCTTTGGCAGATGAGTCGGTTCGCGACTGTGGCTTCAGCGGCTGCGTTCGTGCGACGGTAGCCAAGGGGCTGTGCAGCGGTCACTATCAACAGGCCAAGTCTGGACAGGAATTGAGGCCCCTGCGCCCGAAGAGGAGTCAAGGCGACTTCCTGGCGATGGCGGAGAGGGGGCGCGTCGAATGCCTTCAGTGCGGCGAGGAGAAGGCGTTGTCCGAGTATTCGGTGCACTCGAACTCCGGCTTGCCTCGCCCGTACTGCAAGCCCTGTAATGCGGCACGGGTGCGCCTGAGTCACTACAAGGTGACGAAGGAGTTCGTCGATGAACTCCTGGCCCACCAGGGCGGCGTGTGCGCGATATGCGGCACTCGGGAAATGGGGCGGGCCGGTACCCCGCACATCGACCACGACCACGCCTGTTGTCCTGGCGCGCGAGCCTGCGGCCGATGCGTGCGTGGCCTGGTGTGCGGGAGGTGCAACATCAGCGGCATCTCCTGGTACGAAGCGATGCCGCCGCACCTCAAGACCTACGAAGTCATGAACGCCTATCTGGCCGACCCGCCAGCAGGTAAATTGCGGCGAAAGCTCAGCTGATAGTCGCCCAGTCCTTCATCGCCGCTCGGCTGGAAAAGTCTGCGACGTTCTTGTCGAGCGGCGTCGAAGTGTATTGGTGGATGCGCCACTTGGCCTGGATGCGGGGCTTTCCGGCGGTGACATAGTCGGCAATCCAGAGGAAGTCACCCGCGTAGGACGTCGTGTCGACAGTCAGCCAGAAATCCCGATTGCAGTACAGGCCCGCTCGATGCGACGGTCGAAGCCGTTTCACTTCCTTGATGAACTGATCCTTCTGCGCATTGCTCGCATAAGTCCCCTCGCCCGTCCGCTCCCAGTCGCAAGCCAGAATGTCCCCCTTTCTCTCCGCCGCCTTCGAGACGAAGTACTCCGCCTGTGCCTTGATGTTGCCCGGCCACAGGAAGTGGTAGAAGCCCACCACGCAGCCGGCGTCGCGGGCCTTCTTCACCTGGGCGTTCATGCGGGGGTTGACGTAGGAGCGGCCCTCTGTCGCCTTGACGATGACGAAGTCGACGCCCTCGGTGCTGAAGTCGGACTGGTAGGAACTGACGTCTATCCCGCGGATCATGAAGTCGCCTTCCGGTGATCGGGAGAACTGGGGTCTGTGACGTGCCCGGCCGTGGAGGGCCCGAAACACCTACGCGCGGCAGGGGCGGAAATGGTGAAAGGTCCGCCCAGTGCATCCACAAGCCGGACACAACGGGAAGGCGGGCCACGGCAGTTAATCGGTTGCGGCCCCCTCGCCCGAGCTGCTTACCGTAGGCCCATGCAGCCAGCCGTACCGCAGCGCGCGATGCGTTCCACGACGACGCCGGACACCGTCCCGGCGCGCTGACTGCTGATCCACCACCGCAAGTCCAAGCCCCGGGCGAGTGCCCCGGGGCTTCGCCGTGTGGTCACTCGCCCGCCCACCTCAGCGAGGAGACCCCGCCATGAACCCCGCCATGCACCCCGAACAGCACGACCACCGGCGCCTCGGCCGCGCCCTCGACCTCTTCGACACCGACCCGCTGATGGGCGCGGGCCTGCCGTACTGGCTGCCCGACGGCGCCGTGATCCGGCATGAAGTGGAGGAGTATGTGAAGGAGTTGGAGCGGCAGGCCGGGTATCGGCATGTGTACTCGCCCGTGCTCGGCAAGCGTGAGCTGTACGAGATCTCCGGGCACTGGTCGCACTACAGCGACGACATGTTCCCGCCCATGCACCTCGGCTCGGACGCGGACGGCGAGGAGGTCGTGCTGCGGCCCAGCCTCTGTCCGCACCACGCGCTCATCTACCGCTCCCGCGCCCACAGCTACCGTGAACTGCCCCTGCGTATGGCCGAGTTGGGCGGGATGTACCGCGCGGAGCTGTCCGGTGTGCTCGGCGGGCTCACCCGGGTGCGGGCGATCCAGCTGAACGACGCGCATGTGTTCTGCACCCTCGACCAAGCAGCCGACGAGGCGCGCGCCGCGCTGCGGCTGATCCGGCGGGCGTACACGGACCTGGGTATCGAGGCGGCGCGGTACCGCCTGTCGCTGCCGGGTGCGGGTGGGAAGTACGTGGCCGACCCGGCGATGTGGGAGCGGGCGGCGGCGCTGCTGACCGAGGTGCTGGACGCGGAGGGGCTGCCGTACGAGGCGGTCGAGGGGGAGGCGGCGTTCTACGGGCCGAAGATCGACGTGCAGATCGTGGACCGTGCGGGGCGGGAGTCGACCCTGTCGACCGTGCAGGTCGACTTCCATCAGCCGGAGCGTTTCGGCCTCGAGTACGTGGGGGCGGACGGGGCGCGGCACCGGCCGGTGATGGTGCACCGCAGCGTCGTCGGGAGCGTGGAGCGGTTGGTGGCGCGGCTGATCGAGGTGTACGGGGGTGCGTTTCCGGCGTGGCTGGCGCCGTTGCAGGTGGCGGTGGTGCCGCTGTCCCAGGAGCAGGTGCCTCAGGCGGAGCGCTGTGTGGAGGAGTTCGTGCGGGCCGGGCTGCGGGCGGAGCTGGTCGGGCCGGGGCGGGGGAGTCTGGGGGCGCGGATCAGGGCGGCGCGCCTGGTGCCGTATCTGGCGGTGATCGGGCCGAAGGAGGCGGTGGACGGGCGGGTGGCGTTGCGGTTGCGGGGTGGGCGCCGGTCGGAGCCGTTGCCGGTGGCGGAGGTGCTGGCGGGGATCGGGGCCGGGGTGCGGGCGCGGAACCGGTCGCTGTGGTCGGGGTCACCGCTCTGACCTGCGCGGGTTGTGGGATTCTGGAGGCAGAGCCCGACCGGCTCCCGGACGAGGTGCGCCGTACCCGGTATTGACGACGGCGCCGAAGGGAGCCGTTCCGTCATGGCTTGGATCGTTCTTGTCGTCTCCGGTGTCCTCGAGGCCGTCTGGGCGACCGCGCTCGGCAAGTCCGAGGGTTTCAGTCGTCTCTGGCCCACCGTGGTGTTCGGTGTGGGTCTCGTCCTGAGCATGGCCGGCCTGGCGTTCGCGCTGCGCACGCTGCCGGTGGGCACGGGGTACGCGGTGTGGGTGGGCATCGGCGCGGTGCTGACCGTCGTGTACGGGATGGTGTTCGGCGGTGAGCCGGTGTCGCTCCTGAAGCTGCTGCTGCTCGCGGGGATCGTGGGCTGTGTGATCGGCCTCAAGGCGCTGCACTGAGCGGGCCCGTCGATACGTACGACGAGGGCGCCGTGGTCGTTCGACCACGGCGCCCTCTTTCGTACGTACTGCTCAGCGGTTCAGCACTCGATGATGTTCACCGCGAGTCCGCCGCGGGCGGTCTCCTTGTACTTGACGGACATGTCGGCGCCGGTGTCCCGCATGGTCTTGATGACCTTGTCGAGGGAGACCTTGTGGGAGCCGTCGCCGCGCATGGCCATCTTGGCGGCGGTGACGGCCTTCACGGCGGCCATGCCGTTGCGCTCGATGCAGGGGATCTGGACGAGGCCGCCGACGGGGTCGCAGGTGAGGCCGAGGTTGTGCTCCATGCCGATCTCGGCGGCGTTCTCGACCTGCTCGGGGGAGCAGCCGAGGACCTCGGCGAGGGCGCCCGCGGCCATGGAGCAGGCGGAGCCGACCTCGCCCTGGCAGCCGACCTCGGCGCCGGAGATGGAGGCGTTCTCCTTGAAGAGCATGCCGATGGCGCCGGCGGCGAGGAGGAAGCGGACGACGCCGTCCTCGTCGGCGCCGGGCACGAAGTTCATGTAGTAGTGCAGGACCGCCGGGATGATGCCGGCCGCGCCGTTCGTCGGGGCGGTGACCACCCGGCCGCCCGCCGCGTTCTCCTCGTTGACCGCCATCGCGTAGAGGGTGATCCACTCCATGGCGAGGGCGGCCGGGTCGCCTTCGGAGCGCAGCTTGCGGGCGCTGTTCGCGGCGCGGCGGCGGACCTTGAGGCCGCCGGGGAGGATGCCCTCGCGGGACATGCCGCGGGAGACGCAGGACTGCATGACGCGCCAGATGTCGAGGAGGCCCTCGCGGATCTCGTCCTCGGTGCGCCAGGCCTTCTCGTTCTCCAGCATGAGGGCGGAGATGGACAGGCCGGTCTCGCCCGCGAGGCGGAGCAGCTCGTCGCCGGTGCGGAAGGGGTACTTGAGGACGGTGTCCTCGGGGACGATCGGGTTCTCGCCCGAGACAGCATCCTCGTCGACGACGAAGCCGCCGCCCACGGAGTAGTACGTCTTCTCCAGGACGAGGGCGCCCTCCTGGTCGTACGCGTGGATCGTCATGCCGTTGGCGTGGTACGGCAGGGCCTTGCGGCGGTGCAGGATCAGGTCTTCGTCGAAGTCGAAGTCGATCTCGTGGGCGCCGAGGAGGTTGATGCGGCCGCTCTGCTTGATGTGCTCGAAGCGGTCGTCGGCGCTCTCCACGTCGACGGTGCGCGGGGAGTCGCCCTCCAGGCCGAGGAGGACGGCCTTGGGGGTGCCGTGGCCGTGGCCGGTGGCGCCGAGGGAGCCGAAGAGTTCGGCGCGGACGGCGGTGGTGTGGGCGAGCAGGCCCTCGTTCTTGAGGCGGCGGGCGAACATCCGGGCGGCGCGCATCGGGCCCACGGTGTGGGAGCTGGACGGGCCGATGCCGATCGAGAACAGGTCGAAGACCGAGATGGCCACGGGAACTCCAAGGGGTGGTTGGTAGACGCCGTTGTCTGCCGGGGGTGACGCAGAGAAACAAGGGCGGTGCAGGACGTGCGGGGGGTGTGGACGTGGTGCGGGGCACCTCGCTCACTGACACTGTCCAGTGTGCGGGGTGCCCCGACCTTTCGTACGTACGAACTAAAGGGTACGAAAGTGTCCCGGTTTACTTCAGGCCGGGGTAGAGCGGGTGCTTCTCGGCCAGGGCGGTGACGCGGGCCTTGAGCGACTCGGCGTCGAAGTCCGGCTTGAGGGCCTCGGCGATGATGTCGGCGACCTCGCGGAAGTCCTCCGCCCCGAAGCCGCGCGTGGCGAGCGCCGGGGTGCCGATCCGCAGGCCCGAGGTGACCATCGGGGGCCGCGGGTCGTTCGGGACGGCGTTGCGGTTGACGGTGATGCCGACCTCGTGGAGGCGGTCCTCGGCCTGCTGTCCGTCGAGCTCGCTGTTGCGCAGGTCGACGAGGACCAGGTGGACGTCGGTGCCGCCGGAGAGGACGTCGACGCCGGCGGCCTTGGCGTCGTCCTGCACCAGGCGCTCGGCCAGGATGCGGGCGCCGTCCAGGGTGCGCTGCTGGCGCTCCTTGAAGTCCTCGCTGGCCGCGACCTTGAAGGACACGGCCTTGGCGGCGATCACGTGCTCCAGGGGGCCGCCCTGGAAGCCGGGGAAGACCGCGGAGTTCAGCTTCTTCGCGAAGTCCTTGTTCCGGGCCAGGATGACGCCGCCGCGGGGGCCGCCGAGCGTCTTGTGGGTGGTGGAGGTCACCACGTCCGCGTACGGCACCGGGTTGGGGTGCAGTCCGGCGGCGACGAGACCGGCGAAGTGCGCCATGTCGACCCACAGCTTCGCGCCGACCTCGTCGGCGATGCGGCGGAACTCGGCGAAGTCCAGGTGGCGCGGGTAGGCGGACCAGCCCGCGATGATCACCTTGGGCTGGTTCTCCTTGGCGAGGCGCTCGACCTCGGCCATGTCGACCAGACCGGCTTCGTCGACGTGGTACGCGACCACGTTGAACTGCTTGCCGGAGAAGTTCAGGCGCATGCCGTGGGTGAGGTGGCCGCCGTGCGCCAGGTCGAGGCCGAGGATCGTGTCGCCGGGCTGGGCGATCGCGAAGAGGGCGGCCTGGTTGGCGGAGGCGCCGGAGTGCGGCTGGACGTTGGCGTACTCGGCGCCGAACAGGTCCTTGATCCGGTCGATCGCGATCTGCTCGGTGACGTCGACGTGCTCGCAGCCGCCGTAGTAGCGGCGGCCCGGGTAGCCCTCGGCGTACTTGTTGGTGAGGACGGTGCCCTGCGCCTCCATGACGGCGACCGGAGCGAAGTTCTCCGAGGCGATCATTTCGAGGGTGGACTGCTGGCGGTGCAGCTCGGCGTCGACGGCGGCGGCGACGTCGGGGTCGAGCTCGTGGAGAGGGGTGTTCAGCACAGACATGGGTACGGCGCCTCAGCTTCCGGAGAACTCGGTGTACTCGTCGGCGGACATCAGGTCCTGCTGCTCCTCGGAGACGCGGACCTTGAAGAGCCAACCGCCCTCGAACGGGGCCGAGTTGACGAGCGACGGGTCGTTCACGACGTCCTCGTTGGCCTCGACGACCTCACCGGTGACCGGCGAGTACAGCTCGCTGACCGACTTGGTCGACTCCAGCTCGCCACAGGTCTCGCCGGCGGTCACGGTCGCGCCGACCTCGGGCAGCTCGACGAAGACCACATCGCCGAGCGCGTTCGCGGCGTGCTCGGTGATGCCGATCGTGGACACACCGTCGGCGGCCGCCGACAGCCACTCGTGTTCCTTGCTGTAACGCAGTTCCTTGGGGTTGCTCATGGCCTGAATTCTCCTGTACGCGGTGGAGTGCTGAGGGACGAGGGGAGGGAAGTGCGGAGCGGGTGTGTCACTTCTGCCGCTGGTAGAAGGGCAGCGCCACGACCTCGTACGGCTCGTGGGTGCCGCGGATGTCCACGCCGACGCCCTTGCTGCCGGGCTCGGCGTGCGCGGCGTCGACGTACGCCATCGCGATCGGCTTGCCGAGGGTCGGGGACGGGGCCCCTGAGGTGATCTCGCCGATGACGGTGCCGTCGGCCACTACGGCCATGCCTGCGCGGGGCACCCGGCGGCCCTCGGCGATCAGGCCGACGAGCTTGCGCGGCGGGTTCTTCTCGGCGCGCTCGGCGGCGGCGGCGAGCGCGTCACGGCCGACGAAAGCACCGGCCTTCTCGAACTTCACGACGCGGCCGAGTCCGGCGTCGAACGGCGTCAGCGCGGTGCTGAGCTCGTGCCCGTACAGCGGCATGCCCGCCTCCAGGCGCAGGGTGTCGCGGCAGGACAGGCCGGCCGGGACGAGGCCGTACTCCTGGCCCGCCTCGGTGAGCGCCTGCCAGACCTGCTCGGCGTGCTCGGGCGCGAGGAACAGCTCGAAGCCGTCCTCGCCGGTGTAGCCGGTGCGGGCGATCAGGGCGGGGGCACCCGCGACGGTGCCGGGCAGGCCCGCGTAGTACTTGAGGCCGTCGAGGTCGGCGTCCGTGACCGACTTGAGGATCGCGGGGGAGTGCGGGCCCTGCACGGCGAGCAGCGCGTACGCCTCGCGGTCGTCGCGGACCTCGGCGTCGAAGCCGGGGGCGCGCTCGACGAGGGCGTCGAGGACGGTCTGGGCGTTGGAGGCGTTGGCGACGACCATGTAGGTGTCGGCCTCCAGGCGGTAGACGATCAGGTCGTCGAGGATGCCGCCGTCCTCGCGGCAGATCATGGTGTAGCGGGCGCGGCCGGGCTTGATGGAGCCCATGTTGCCGACCAGGGCGTGGTCGAGGAGGTCCGCGGCCTGTACGCCGGTGACGGTGATCTCGCCCATGTGGGAGAGGTCGAAGAGGCCGGCGGCGGTGCGGACGGCGTTGTGCTCGTCGCGCTCGCTTGCGTAGCGCAGCGGCATGTCCCAGCCCGCGAAGTCGGTCATGGTCGCGCCGAGCGAACGGTGCAGCGCGTCGAGCGCCGTACGGCGCGGCGATACGGATGGGCTCATGTGTGTGGCTCCCGGGGCATGACTGGCGAGGTCGTCCTCCCCATCTGTCATCGGAACCCGCGGTTTCACAACCTGGGATTCACAACCTGAGAGGTTCGCCGGGAGCCCGGCTTGCACCTTGGGTGGAGCCACACAGCGCGGCTCGCTTTTCAGATCTGCCTCGCCCGCGCGGTAACTGGGCCTGAGAGATTCAAGGGAGGATCTTGCTCCTTCGGCGCCCCGATGCTGGCTGGGGGCTCTCCCGCGCGGATTCAAGCGGCCGGTATGGAGTTGGCCCGCACATCATTGCACGCCTGCGCCCGCGCGGAGCGGGCCGCTGCGGATCTGTGACCGGGCCGGTGCACGGCGACGGCCAGGTCACAGGTGGGCGAGGGTGGTGACACAGGTAATGGGGTAATCCGCTTGTGCCGCATTACCGTCTCTTTACAGTGGGCGAGAAGAGTCGCGTGACCGAACGGGGAGGACGATCACGGTGCACAAGGCCAGCGCGTATCCGGCGATGACCGCGACGAATGGTGTCGCGGTGCCCGAGCAGCCGGGCGCCGCGGCGGCGGAGGCGCTCGGTCCCGCGCCCGTGGTCCGGGACCTGCGGCACCGCGCCGGGCGGGCGCCGCGGCAGCTGTGCTTCGGCGCGGGCGACCTCGTCGTGGTCTCGGGCCTGCCCGGCAGCGGCAAGACGACGCTGATCGACCGCGTGGTGGCCTCGCCCCGGTTCGACTCCCAGGACGCCCGCGACCGCTGGGCCCGCCGGATGCCCGGCTTCCTGCCGTACGCGCTGTACCGCCCCCTGGTCCGGGTCGCGCACTACGCCGGCCTGCGCCGCGCCCTGCGCTCCGGCGCGAGCGTCGTCGTGCACGACTGCGGTACGCAGTCCTGGGTGCGCCGCTGGCTCGCCCGCGAGGCGCAGCGCCGCGGCCGCGGACTGCATCTGCTGCTGCTCGACGTCGACCCGGACACGGCCCTCGCCGGCCAGCGCGAGCGCGGCCGCGGCGTCTCGCGGTACGCCTTCGCGCGGCACCGCAGGGCCGTCGGCCGCCTGGTCCGGGACGCGGAGCGGGGCCGTATCCCGGCGGGCTGCGCCTCGGCGGTGCTGCTCGACCGGGACGCGGTGGACCGGCTGCGGGGGATCGGCTTCGGACGCTGACCGCCGCCGGGAGCCCACCCGTGGACGGCTCCTCGCCGCCCCTGGCCGAGGAGTTAGGGTCTGGGGCGCAGGTGCGGACACGTAGGTGAAGCAGGGCGGCAGAGGTACGAGATGGACATTCCGGGACAGGGTGCGCAGGGGCCTCAGGGGCATCCGTACGGAGGCTGGCCTGCGAACGAGCTGGAGGAGGTCCTCGCGGCCTCGCTCGGCGCCGGTGCCGAGCCCGGTCCCGCGTCGGCGGGCGGCCGGATCCTGCAGGTGCTCGGCCGCAGCCGCGTCTGGGTCCCGCTGCCGAACGGCGGCAGCCAGGACAGCCCGAACCTGGACCTGCCCACGATGGACATCGGCGGCGCGGCCTACGTACCGGTCTTCAGCTCCGAGGAACAGCTGCGCCGGGTCGCCGGCGAGCACATGCCGTACACCGTCGCGCCCGCCGTGGAGTTCGCCCGCGGCCTTCCGCCGCTGCTCGGCATCGCCGTGAACCCCGAGGGCGCGGTCGGGGTGCCGCTGCCGCCGCCCGCGGTGGCGGAGCTGTGCCGCACCGGCCGCACCGAGCTGGACGGGCCGACGACCGGCGGCCGGGTCCGGCTGTTCCAGCCGGACTGGCAGGACGACCCGGTGGACTTCCTGGCCGCCGCGGGCGAGGAGTTCGCCGCCACGGGCGTGGTGCGCAGCGCGCGCCGCTGCCTCGCGAGCATCGAGGGTGAGAGCCCGGTGATGTTCGTCGGCGTCGAGCTGTCGAACTGGGAGGGCGCAGACCGGAACAGACCGATGGACGCGCTGGGCCGTGCGCTCGGCCGCGTGCCGGTGGCATGGCCGGTGAACCTGGTCCTGCTTGACGTCACCCAGGACCCGGTGGCGGACTGGATGCGGGAGAAGGCGCGGCCGTTCTACACCGACGGCCACTGACGGGCGGAGCATCGTATTCCTCTTCTGGGCGGGATTCCGGCTGTGGAGCGCCGCTGCGAACCGCGCCGCATAAGCTGGTTTGATGACCCGGGTGTCCCCAGTGCGGCCCGGGTGCCCGGGCCGGGAGAGGTCGGGGACGGCAGTCGATGCGTACGGGGCGAAGGGGCGGTCAACTAGTGAGTGCGTCGGGCACGGCTGCGGTCGGGCAGGTCGAGCACATGCTGCGCCAGGTCACACCCGGGCGGTACGACGCCTACGAAGCGCTGCTCGGCGCGATCGCCGAGGGCCGGGTGTGGATGCTCCTCTGGCACGGCCAGGCCGGATCCCCGGACGCGCAGTACGGGAACATGGACGTGGAGGGCTTCGGCTACGCCCCCTGCGTGACTTCCGCGCAGGAGCTCGCCGCCTCCGGCTGGAACCGTGCGCATGAGGTCGTCGCGGGCGTCGACGTGGCCCGCACGCTCTTCCCCGACCAGTACGGCCTCTGGCTCAACCCGCACGCGCCCGGCGGCGGCGTCGGGATCCCGTGGCTGGACCTGCGGCGCATCGCGACCGGCCTGGACAAGGCCCCCGCGGGCCCCCTGCGGCTGTCCGAACCGGCCGTCGAAATCCCGCAGTTCTACGCCCACTTGACGCAGAACGCGCACCGCACGCCGGTCGTCCGCTCGCTGCGCCGCGCGTGGGTGCAGCCCGCGGTGGGCGCGCCGTATCTGGCGATCGGCCTGGATGTGTACGGCACGGACGCGGCGTCCGTCGACGCGGTGCGGGCGATGATGCAGCAGTCCATCGCGGCGGTGCCGGAGGGCCTCCCCGTCTCGACGGTCGCGCTCTCCGACGAGTACGACCCGGTCGCGATGTGGCTCCGCGCCAACTCCCGCCCGTTCTACGACCGAGAGGCCCACGTGGCCCCGGGCGGCGCGGGCTACGGCTACCCGCAACAGGGCGGGTACTGACGCTGCCTCTTCCCCTCCCCGCCCCTTCCCGAAGGAGGGGCTGAAAAATCAGCCCCTCCGGCGATTGAGGAGCGGGGGTCCGGGGACTGGCCCCCGAGCCCACGGATTGGGACCCCCTCGCAACTTAAGCCCCTCTGCGGCAAGTTGACCGAATTTGCGCGCCCGCGAGGGCGAACCGGACGTTCGCATAACGGAAGCCCGCTGGCCACATCACGGTTGCGCATCCATTCACCACCAGGGCTGGCGGGTGATCGCGGACACATTGAAGACTCCCCGGATGTACGGCCTTTCGGGCCTGTGTGCGAGCTGCCAGACCAAACGGCCCGAGGGCCGGTGCCGCTTGCGCCACGCATACGAACCAGTCGCTACAGCGGCAAGTGTGGGCCGGTCACCACCGGTTGAGAGGGGTCCCTGCCACGATGACGGCGCCAATGCATGACACACCCACGGACGTGGCGAAGGCCGCGCCCGTCGAGGCCGCGGACGGGTCCGGGGCCAAGAAGGTCGAAGGGCGCTCCCTCAAGCAGATCGCCTGGAACCGCCTGAAGCAGGACAAGGTCGCCCTGGCCGGTGGCATCGTTGTCGTGCTCCTGGTCGTGGTGAGCGTCTTCGCCCCGGTGATCGTCGGCCTCCTCGGCCACCCGCCGAACGAGGGCAACCTGGACCGGCTGGAAGACCTCACCAACCTGCCCAAGGGTGCGCTCGGCGGCATCAGCGGAGACTTCCTCTTCGGCGTCGAACCCAACACGGGCCGCGACGTGTTCAGCCGGATCGTCTACGGCGCCCGCATCTCGATGCTCGTCGCCGTGCTCGCCGCCGTCGTCGCCGTCGTCCTCGGCACGCTCTTCGGCATCATCGCCGGGTACTTCGGCGGCTGGGTGGACGCGGTGATCAGCCGCACGATGGACGTGCTGCTCTCCTTCCCGCAGCTGCTCTTCATCATCGCCCTCGTCTCGGTGCTCCCGGACGACTTGTTCGGCCTCTCCGGCAGCGGCGTCCGCATCGCCACCCTGATCCTGGTCATCGGCCTCTTCGGCTGGCCGTACATCGGGCGCATCGTGCGCGGTCAGACGCTGTCCCTGCGCGAGCGGGAGTACGTGGAGGCCGCGCGCAGCCTGGGCGGCGGATCGCGACACATCCTCTTCCGCGAACTGCTGCCGAACCTGGTCGCGCCGATCACCGTCTACACCACGCTGATGATCCCGACCAACATCCTCACCGAAGCGGCCCTGAGCTTCCTCGGCGTGGGTGTCCGACCGCCGACCGCCTCCTGGGGCGGCATGCTCCGGGACGCGCTCAACGTCTACGAGCACGACCCGATGTTCATGGTCTTCCCCGGTCTGGCGATCTTCCTGACCGTGCTGGCCTTCAACCTCTTCGGCGACGGGCTGCGCGACGCCCTGGACCCCAAGGGAACCCGTTGACCCTCATCTGAGCTGCCCCTGCCGCACCGTCAGGTGGCTTCTGCCCAAAGGCTCCTAGGCCACCAAAGCCAAGGACCGCGAATCTCGGAGGATGCGAGACAAATGCCCAGAGCTTCCACGAAACGAAGGTTCACCGCAGGTGCGGCCCTGGTCGTCGCGGCGCTGATGACCACCACGGCCTGTGGCGGCGGCGACACCGAGGACGACAGCAAGGGTGCCGGCTACAACGCGGGCATCAACAAGGTCGCCAACGCGTCGAAGAAGAAGGGCGGCACGCTGCGGTTCATCGCGAAGCAGCCCATCGACTCGGCCGACCCGCAGCGCGCCTACTACGGCATGACCTGGGACTTTATGCGCTTCTACACGCGCACCCTGGTCACCTACGACACGAAGCCGGGCGAGGCGTCCAACAACCTGGTCCCCGACCTGGCCAAGGACAAGGCCGAGATCAGCGACGACGGCAAGACCTACACGTACAAGCTGCGTGACGGGCTCACCTGGGAGGACGGCTCGAAGCTGACCTCCAAGGACATCAAGTACGGCATCGAGCGCATCTGGGCGACCGAGGTCATCACCGGTGGTCCCGCGTACCTGAAGAACGTGCTCGACCCCAAGGGCGAGTACGAGGGCCCGTACAAGGACAAGTCGAAGGACAAGCTCGGTCTGAAGGCGATCGAGACGCCCGACGACCAGACCATCATCTTCAAGCTCCCGAAGCCCAACAGCGACTTCGAGAACATGCTGGCCATGCCCTCCGGCTCCCCCGTGAAGCAGGAGAAGGACACCAAGGCCAAGTACGCGAACATGCCGTTCTCGTCCGGCCCGTACAAGTTCGAGTCGTACCGCCCCGGCAAGTCCCTGACGCTCGTGCGCAACACCGAGTGGAAGGAGTCCTCCGACCCGGTGCGGCCCGCGCTGCCGGACAAGGTCACCGTCACCTTCTCCTCCAACAAGGAGGAGAACGACAAGAAGTTGATGGAGGGCAAGTACGACATCGACATGAATGGCACCGGTATGACCCAGTCGGGCCGTATCTCCGCCATGCAGGACCACAAGGACAACGTCGACAACATGGAGACGGACTTCATCCGGTACGTCGCCCTGGTCACGAAGGCGAAGCCCTTCGACAAGCTGGAGTGCCGCAAGGCCGTCTTCTACGGCACCGACTTCGCCGCGCTGCAGAAGACCCGCGGCGGCAAGCTCGCCGCCGGTGAGATCGCGGTCAGCCCGCTGCCCAAGTCGATCCCGGGCTCGGACGCCAGTTACGACCCGTACGGCGTCCTGGAGCGCAAGGGCAAGCCGGACGTCGCCAAGGCCAAGGACGCGCTGAAGAAGTGCGGCAAGCCGAACGGCTTCTCCACCAAGATCAGCGCGCGCAGCGACCAGCCCAACGAGAAGGAAGCGGCCACGCAGCTGCAGCAGGACCTCGCCAAGGTCGGCATCAAGCTGGAGGTCGACACCATCGTCGGCTCCGAGTCCTCCAGCATCACCGGCTCGCCCTCGGTCGTCGCGAAGCGCGGCTACGGCATGATCATGGCCGGCTGGGGCCCGGACTTCCCGTCCGGCCAGGGCTTCGGCCAGCCGCTGTGGGACAGCCGCTTCATCTTCGAGAACGGCAACTACAACGAGGCGCAGGTCTCCGACCCGAAGATCGACAAGATGTTCGACGACGCCATCGCGGCCGAGACGCCCGAGGACGCCGCCAAGATCTACAAGGACCTGAGTCACCGCGTGATCGACCAGGCCGTGTGGATGCCGTTCATCCAGGAGAAGAACATCACCTGGCGCGGATCGAGGGTGACCAACGTCTACACCTCGGCCGCCTACAGCGGTCGCTACGACTACATCTCGCTCGGCGTGAAGTAGTAGCCACCACCTCCCAACCGCCGAACCCCGCCAGTCCGAAGGGCAGGTGATGGCCCCGGTCGGCGGCCGGAGCTCCGAGACCCGGAGATCCGGCCGCCGGCGGGCCGCGCACAGTGCTTGCTTATCTCATCCGGCGCCTGGGCGCCGTCTTCGTGATGGTGCTGGTCGTCCTCCTGACGACCTTCGTCATCTTCTACATGCTGCCCAAGTGGTCGGGCCAGGACCTCGCCGTGCTCTTCGCCGGCAAGAACTCCGGCGCCGAGCAACTGGAGGGCATCCGGCAGAAGTTGGGCCTGAGCGATCCGCTGCTCGTCCAGTTCTGGGAGTTCGTCAAGGGCATTCCGCTCGGCCGGGACTACGGCAGCGGTGAAAACGTCACGCACTGTGGCGCGCCCTGCCTCGGCTACTCGTTCCGTACGGAACTCCCCGTCTGGGAGACCGTCAAGGACGCCCTGCCCGTCACCCTCGCGCTCGCCGGCGGTGCGGCCGTCATGTGGCTCATCGGCGGTGTCACCGTCGGTGTCGTCTCCGCGCTCAAGCGGGGCACCATCTGGGACCGCGCCGCGATGATCACCGCCCTCGGCGGTGTCTCCATGCCGATCTTCTTCACCGGCATGATCGCGATGGGCGTCTTCGTCCACAGCCTCGGCTGGTTCAGCCTCGACGACTCGCTCACCACGAGCGACTCCATCGGCACCTGGGTGGAGACGCTGATCCTGCCCTGGATCGTGCTCGCCTTCCTCCAGGCCGCCATGTACGCACGGCTCACCCGCGCCACCATGCTCGAAGTGCTCGGCGAGGACTACATCCGTACCGCCCGCGCCAAGGGCGTCACCGAGCCCGTGGTCATCCGGCGGCACGCCCTGCGCTCCACCATGACCCCGATCCTCACCGTCTTCGGCCTGGACCTCGGCATCCTCATCGGCGGCGCCATCCTCACCGAGACCACCTTCAACCTGCCGGGGCTCGGCCAGGAGGCGGTCAAGGCGATCGAGGGCAAGGACCTGCCGATGATCCTCGGCGTCACGCTGTGCACGGCCCTCGCCATCGCCCTCGCCAACCTCGTCGTAGACCTGATGTACGCCGTGATCGACCCGCGAGTGAGGCTCGGATGAGCGACCTGAAGAAGACCGGAGCCGCCGTCGGCGAGCCGGTCGCGAGCGACTCTCCCGCACCCTCCGCGTTCCTCGAAGTACGCGACCTGAAGGTGCACTTCCCCACCGACGACGGCCTCGTGAAGTCCGTCGACGGCCTCAGCTTCCAGCTGGAGAAGGGGCAGACCCTCGGCATCGTGGGCGAGTCGGGCTCCGGCAAGTCCGTCACCTCGCTCGGCATCATGGGCCTGCACACCGCCGGTCAGTACGGCAAGCGCAAGGCGCAGATCTCCGGCGAGATCTGGCTGGACGGCCAGGAGCTGCTCACCACCGACCCGGACGAGGTGCGCCGCCTGCGCGGCCGCGAGATGGCGATGATCTTCCAGGATCCGCTCTCCGCGCTGCACCCGTACTACACGATCGGCAAGCAGATCGTGGAGGCGTACCGCGTCCACCACGACGTCGACAAGAAGGCCGCGCGCAAGCGGGCGATCGAGATGCTCGACCGGGTCGGCATCCCGCAGCCCGACAAGCGCGTGGACTCCTACCCGCACGAGTTCTCCGGCGGTATGCGGCAGCGCGCGATGATCGCGATGTCGCTGGTCAACAACCCCGAACTCCTTATCGCCGACGAGCCGACCACCGCGCTCGACGTGACGGTGCAGGCGCAGATCCTGGACCTGATCCGCGATCTGCAGAAGGAGTTCGGCTCGGCCGTCATCGTCATCACCCACGACCTGGGCGTCGTCGCCGAGCTCGCCGACAACATCCTGGTGATGTACGGCGGCCGCTGCGTCGAGCGCGGCCCCGCGGAGAAGGTCTTCTACGAGCCCCAACACCCGTACACCTGGGGCCTGTTGGGGTCGATGCCGCGGATCGACAAGGAGCAGACCGAGCGTCTGATCCCGGTCAAGGGCTCCCCGCCCTCGCTGATCAACATCCCGTCCGGCTGCGCCTTCAACCCGCGCTGCCCGTACGCGGACGTGCCGAAGGGCAATGTGACCCGCGAGGTGCGCCCCGAGCTGGCCGAGACCGACAGCGGCCACTGGAGCGCCTGCCACCTCTCCTTGGAGCAGCGGGAACGTATCTGGACCGAAGAGATTGCGCCCAAGCTGTGAGCGAAGACCGACGCGAAGACCGTCGCGAAGAGCGAAGCGAAGACAGTGAACTCCGCGAGATGCGCGAGAACCGCGAAGACCGTCCCGAGGGGCAGGGCACGCCCGTGACGATTCCCGAGCAGAGCGCCGACTCCGGTTCCGCGGTGCTGAGCAAGGATCCCGCGCCGGGCGAGGTCCTGCTCAAGGTCACCGGCCTGAAGAAGCACTTCCCGATCCGCAAGGGCGTGCTGAAGCGGCAGGTCGGCTCGGTCAAGGCCGTCGACGGCATCGACTTCGACGTCCGCTCGGGCGAAACCCTGGGCGTCGTCGGCGAGTCCGGCTGCGGCAAGTCGACCATGGGCCGGCTGATCACGCGGCTGCTCGAACCCACCGCGGGCACGGTCGAGTTCGAGGGCCGCGACATCACGCACCTGGGCGTGCGCGGGATGCGCCCGATGCGCCGCGACGTCCAGATGATCTTCCAGGACCCGTACTCGTCGCTGAACCCCCGGCACACCGTGGGCGCGATCGTCTCGGCCCCCTTCAAGCTCCAGGGCGTCACGCCCGAGGGCGGCATCAAGAAGGAGGTCCAGCGACTCCTGGAGGTCGTCGGCCTCAACCCCGAGCACTACAACCGCTATCCGCACGAATTCTCCGGCGGCCAGCGTCAACGCATCGGCATCGCAAGGGCGTTGGCCCTGAAGCCGAAGCTGGTCGTCGCCGACGAGCCGGTCTCGGCCCTGGACGTCTCCATCCAGGCGCAGGTCGTCAACCTCCTCGACGACCTCCAGCAGGAGCTCGGCCTCACCTACGTGATCATCGCCCACGACCTGTCGGTCATCCGGCACGTCTCGGACCGGATCGCGGTGATGTACCTCGGCAAGATCGTCGAGCTGGCGGACCGCAAGTCGCTGTACGAGTCGCCGATGCACCCCTACACGAAGGCGCTGCTCTCCGCCGTGCCGGTGCCGGACCCGCGACGCCGCGCGGCGAAGAGCGAACGCATCCTGCTCCGCGGCGACGTGCCGTCCCCGATCGCCCCGCCGAGCGGCTGCCGCTTCCACACGCGCTGCTGGAAGGCGACACAGATCTGCAAGACGGCCGAGCCCCCGATGCTCTCCCTGGCCACGGGCCACCAGGTCGCCTGCCACCACCCGGAGAACGCGGAGGACCAGGCCCCACAGGACACGGTCCTGCTGACCGCGGCGGTGGCCGCGGCGGAGGCGGCGGGGGTGGAGGTCCCGGGGGCGTCGAAGTCCGCGGACTGACGTCGCCTCCTCAATCGCCGGAGGGGCTCAATTTGAGCCCGTCCGGCGATTGAGGACGAGCGCGGAGCGCGAAAAGAAGCCCCTCCGGCGATTGAGGAGCGGGGGGCCGGGGGCGGAGCCCCCTGGGGGTGCCCAGGTCGGCCCGCACCTGAACGCACCGGCACGGACCCGGCACAATGCACCCCGTGATCCAGGACCTCTTCACACCCTCCGTCCAGCACAGCCTTGATCTGGTCGGAATCTTCGTGTTCGCCATTTCCGGGGCCCTCCTCGCGGTCCGCAAGAACTTCGACGTGTTCGGCATCGCCGTACTCGCCGAGGTCACCGCGCTCGGCGGCGGCATCTTCCGGGACGTGATCATCGGTGCCGTACCCCCGTCCGCCTTCACCGACCTCGGCTACTTCGTCACCCCCCTCTTCGCCGCGGCCCTGGTCTTCTTCCTGCACCCGGAGGTGGAGCGGATCAACCTGGCCGTGAACGTCTTCGACGCGGCCGGCCTCGGCCTGTTCTGCGTGGCGGGCACGATAAAGGCGTACGAGTACGGCCTCGGCCTCACCGCATCCGCCGCGCTCGGCCTCGCCACGGCCGTCGGCGGCGGCGTGCTGCGCGACGTACTCGCCAACGAGGTGCCGTCGCTGCTGCGCTGGGACCGTGACCTGTACGCGGTGCCGGCCATGGTCGGCGCGGGCATCGTGGTCCTCTGCATCCACTTCGAGATCCTCAACGGCTACACCAGTGCCCTCGCCGTCATCACCGCGTTCGTGCTGCGGCTGCTCGCCATCACCCGGCACTGGCGGGCCCCGCGCGCCTGGAACCGGCGATCCGCGGTCGACGAAAAAGCTACCGCTCAGTAGTTGCCTGTTGTACCGTGCATCCATGACTCAGGGCACGCAGGCTGCGCAGGCCACGACACGGGCCACCATCGGCGACAGCGAGTTCGACCGCGACACCGCGGTGGTGCGCCGCGCGGAGGGCGTCTACGACACCGAACTCTCCGCTGGCTGGACGATCATCAACGCGGTCAACGGCGGCTATCTGCTCGCCGTCATCGGCCGCGCCCTCGCCGACGCCCTGCCGCACCCCGACCCGTTCACGATCTCCGCGCACTACCTCACCGCCTCCCAGCCGGGCCCGGCCGTGATCCGCACGGACACCGTCCGCGCCGGCCGCACCCTCTCCACCGGCCAGGCCTCCCTCGTCCAGTACGAGGCCGACGGCACCGAGGTGGAACGCATCCGCGTCATCGCCTCGTACGGAGACCTGGACGCCCTGCCCGACGACGTCCGCACATCGGCCGAGGTCCCGCCCATCCCGCCCGTCGACCAGTGCTTCGGCCCGCAGGACGCGCCCGACGACGCCCCCGTGCAGGGCAGCACCGCCATCGCCGAGCGGCTGTGGCTGAAGCTGGACCCCGCCACCCTCGGCTGGGCCCTCGGCACACCCTCCGGCAAGGGCGAGATGCGCGCCTGGTTCGGCCTCGCCGACGGCCGTGACGCCGACCCGCTCTCCCTGCTCCTCACCGTGGACGCCCTCCCGCCGACCGCCTTCGAGCTCGGCCTCTCCGGCTGGGTGCCGACCGTCGAGCTGACCGTGCATGTGCGCTGCCGCCCCGCCCCGGGCCCGCTGCGCGTCGCCATAGCCACCCGCAACCTCGCGGGCGGCTTCCTGGAGGAGGACGCCGAGGTCTGGGACAGCGCGGGCCGACTCGTCGCCCAGTCCCGGCAGTTGGCCAGGACGGTCCTCGCCCGCTGATCCCCGTACGCGTATGGGTGGGCGATCCTGGGTGGCGTGAAGTCCGAACGGCTGCTCTCCATCCTGCTGCTGCTCCAGACCCGCGGCCGCGTGCCCGCGCATGAACTCGCCGAGCGCCTCGAAGTGTCCGTCCGCACGATCTACCGCGACGTCGAGGCGCTCTCCGGCAGCGGCGTCCCGGTGTACGCGGAGCGCGGCCGGCACGGCGGCATCGCGCTGCTGCCCGGCTACCGCACGGATGTCACGGGGCTCACGGCCGACGAGTCGCGGGCGCTGTTCGTGCTCGCCGCGGAGGGCACGCACGCCGCGCTCGGCCTGGACTCTGCGATCGGCTCGGCGCTGCGCAAGGTCATGGCCGCACTGCCCGCCCCGCACCGGCCCGGCGCCGAACTGGCCGCGCGCCGCATCCTCGTCGACCCGGTGCGCTGGCTCGGCGGACCGCGGCCCGCGGTCGACCTGGAGGCCCTGCAGGACGCCGTGTTCAGCGACCGCCGCATCGATGTGCGCTACCGCCACAGCGGCCGGTCGGCGGCGCGCGACTACACCGTCGACCCGTACGGCCTCGTCTCCAAGGCCGGTGTCTGGTACCTGGTCGCCGACCGGGACGGCGCCCCGCGGCTGCTGCGCGTCGACCGCGTCGAGGCGGCCGAGGTGACCGGGGAGCCCGTGCGCAGGCGGCCGGGTGTCGAACTCGCCGACGTATGGGAGGAGTTGCGGCGCCGCGTCGAGGACCGCTCGGGCGCGATCGTCGTGGAGGCGCGGGTGCGGCGGCCCTGGCTCGACATGTTCGTCCGGATGAACGGCGCTTACATGACGGCGCTCCCGGCGGAGGGGCTCGACGACGAGGACTGGGTCCCCGTGCGCCTCGCCTTCGGTGACATCCGCGAGATCCGCCAGCTGCTCTCCTTCGCCGACCGCGCCGAGGTCCTCTCCCCGTCGGAGGCCCGCCGCGAACTGGCGCGGGCGGCGTCGTCGATCGTCGGGCTCTACGCGGACGACGGCTGAACCGGGCTTTACGCGGACGGCGGCTGACCCGCGTCGAGCCAGTGCTCGCTGCCCACGTTGATCAGGCGCAGCCTGCGTCGGGCGGTACGGGTGATGCGCGCGGTCTCCTCCGTGGCGTCCGGCCCGGCCTCCAGGAGCGCGGCCGCGGTCATCACCATCTGGTCCACGTACATGCCCGCCAGCATGCGGAGATCCTCGGGCTGCCAGCCGCGCAGCTCGGTCTCCGCGGCCAGCACCTCGGTCAACTCCTCCGAGAACAGGTCGAGTTGGGTCGCGATGGCCTGGCGCACCGGGGCCACTCCGCCGGTCCGCTCACGTACCAGAAAACGGAAGTAGGCGGGCTGCTCGGCGATATGGCGGGCGATCAGCTCGACGGTGTGCGCGATGCGCCGCTCGGTGTCGCCGGTCTCGGTCAGGATCGCGGCTATCAGGGTGCGCAGACTGCCCAGGGTCTCCTCGACCAGGGCCACGCCGAGGTCCGGGATGCCGCAGAAGTGGCGGTAGAAGCCCGCGGGGGAGATGCCGACCGCCCGTGCCACCTCGCGCAGACCGAGGCTGCTGAGGCTCTGCTGCTCCAGGAGTTCCAGGCTCGCGGACATGAGGGCCTGGCGGGTCCGCAGCTTCTGGGCCTGGCGTGTGCCCGGGGCGTCGGGAGTGTGACTCATGGAACTCAGTAAACAACCGTTCTCTGTCGCGAGGGACCCCTCGCACCCTTTAGACTCGGCAGTCAGTGAACAGTCGTACGCTGAAATCTGAGAGGCGTAACGTGATCGCACTTGTCGCCGCGCTGCTGCTGCTGGGCGTTCTGCTCGGCTCCGTGGCCCAACTCCCCCTCTCCGTATCCCTCGTGGCCGCCGCCGTCATCGCCGGCTGGCTGGCCGTCTTCGCGGTGCGTGAGCAGCTCGCGCGCCACCGATCGGAGTGAGTCCCGTGCCTTCCTCCCTGCTCGCCGACCGCGCCCGCCTGCCCGACGGGGCGACCCGCCGCCCCGACTCCATGGCCGTCGCGTCCTTCGTCCTCGGCCTCCTCGGGCTGCTCGTCCTGAACGTCGTCCTCGGGCCGATCGCCATCGTCCTCGCCTGCCTCGCGCTGCGCGCCGGTACCGCTCGCCGTGGCCGCGCCTACCTCGGCCTCGGTCTGGGCGTCGCCGACCTGCTCGTCCTGGCCGCCCTGACCAGCGCCAACTCGGCGGTGGTCTGGAACTTCGGCTGAGCTGAGCCCGCGCCGAGGGCTCAGCCGAGGAAGCGGGCGAGCTGCGCCGCCAGCTCCGCGGGGGCGTCCTCCTGTACGAGATGTCCGGCGCCCTCGAACACGCGCAGCTCGGCGCCCGGGATCGCCTCGGCCAGTTCGTGTGCCTTGGCCACCGGGATCCAGGTGTCCTCGGCGCCCCAGCACACCAGGACCGGAAGCTTCAGCTCCCCGTATCTGTCCTGGATCTCATCGGTGAAGCGCTGGTCGTTCAGGGTGATCTGCCGGTAGAACGCCGCCTGCCCCTCCGGGGTGCACCACGGCGCGACTAGGCGTGAGTGGACCTCGGGGTGCAGCCCGAGATGACTTCCCGAGCCCAGGTACTCCCGTACCAGGGCTGCGTGCAGCGGCGCCGGGAGCTGGGCGAACACCTCGGCGTTCGCCCCGAGCAGCCGGTAGGTCGGCGAGCCCCACGGGGCGAGCGCCACCGGGTCGAGCAGGGCCAGTCGTTCGTAGCGCGCCCCGTGCAGCAGGTGGGCGCGCAGCGCGATGCAGCCGCCGAAGTCGTGCGCGACGACGGCGGGCTGGTCCAGGCCCCAGTGGTCGAGCAGTTCCGTGAAGACGCGGGCCTGTTGGTCGAGGGAGACGTCCTGGCCATCCCGCATCTCCGAGGCGCCGTACCCCGGCAGGTCCCAGACGTGGACCCGGTGGTGCGGGGCGAGCGCGCGGGCGACGGATCGCCAGACGTACGACGAGAACGGGGTGCCGTGGACGAAGACGAGGGGAGGCGCCTCGGATGCGCCGAGCGCGGCCCAGCGGACCTCGCCGGAAGAGCTGTGGAAGGTGCGGTCGAGTACCCAGTCGTGGTCGAGAGCCCGGTTGGCTTGGTCGATGGCCCGGTTGGCGTGGTCGAGAAACCGCTTGGCTGTCATGACCGTAAGGCTATTTGGTACTGACACTCGGCGCCAGGGTTGCGCGGGACCCCGTCGTGCCCCCCTACGCCCGCCGTGCCCCCTCCCCGCGGCTCGTAGAATCGATCGCACCATGGCCTATCTCGACCACGCCGCGACCACTCCGATGCTTCCGGAGGCCGTCGAGGCGATGACCACGCAGCTCACCGTCGTCGGCAACGCCTCCTCCCTGCACGCCGCCGGGCGGCGGGCCAGGCGCACCGTCGAGGAGGCCCGCGAGACCCTCGCCGACGCACTCGGCGCCCGCCCCAGCGAAGTCGTCCTCACCTCCGGCGGCACCGAGGCCGACAACCTCGCCGTGAAGGGCCTGTTCTGGGCGCGCCGGGCCGCCGACCCCGCGCGCATCCGCGTCCTCGCCAGCCCCGTCGAACACCACGCCGTGCTCGACGCGGTGCACTGGCTCGGCGAGCACGAGGGCGCGACGATCGAGTACCTGCCCGTCGACGCGTACGGCCGGGTGCACCCCGAGGCGCTGCGCGCGGCCATCGAGCGCAACCCCGACGACGTCGCCCTCGCCACGGTCATGTGGGCCAACAATGAGATCGGCACGGTCATGCCGGTGCGTGAACTCGCCGACGTGGCAGCCGAGTTCGACGTTCCGCTGCATGCCGACGCCGTCCAGGCCTTCGGTCAGCTCCCCGTCGACTTCGGTGCCTCCGGGCTCGCCGCGATGACGGTCAGCGGCCACAAGGTCGGCGGTCCGTACGGCATCGGGGCGCTGCTGCTCGGCCGGGAGTACAGCCCCGTGCCCGTGCTGCACGGCGGCGGGCAGGAGCGGCATGTGCGCTCCGGGACCCTCGACGTCCCGGCCGTCGCCGCGTTCGCCGTGGCCGGGCGGATCGCCGCCGGGCGCCGCGACTGGTTCGCGCAGGAGATCGGCGGCCTGCGGGACGAGCTGATCACCGCCGTCCGCGCCGCCGCACCCGACGCGATCCTGGGCGGCGACCCGGCGCCGGCCGGCCCGGACGCCCTCGGCCGGCTGCCCGCCAACGCGCACTTCACCTTCCCCGGCTGCGAGGGCGACTCGCTGCTGCTCCTCCTCGACGCCCAGGGCATCGAGTGCTCCACCGGCTCCGCGTGCACGGCGGGCGTGGCCCAGCCGAGCCACGTCCTGCTCGCCACCGGCACCGACCCGGACCTGGCCCGCGGCACCCTGCGCTTCTCCCTCGGGCACACGACGACCCGCGCCGACATCGAGGCCGTGGCGAAGGCGATCGGCCCGGCGGTGGAACGGGCGCGGTCGGCGGGGCTCAGCTAGCCGCTGACTCGGCGCGCTCCTTCGCGGCGGCCCGCACAAGGCGCATGTACTTGTCCCAGTCCCAGTGCCGCCCCGGGTCGGTGTGCGTGGCGCCCGGGACCTCGTTGTGGCCGATGATGTGCTCGCGGTCCACCGGTATCCCGTACCGCGCGCAGATGTCCGCCGCCAGGCGGGCCGACGAGCGGTACATCACGTCCGTCAGGGTCTCCGGCTTGTCGACGAAGCCCTCGTGCTCGATGCCGACGCTGCGTTCGTTGTACGCGCGGTTGCCCGCGTGGAACGCGACGTCCAGCTCGCGGGCCATCTGCGCGATGTGGCCGTCCTTCGCGCGGATCACATAGTGCGTCGCCGCGGCGTGCAGCGGATCGCGGAAGACCCGCACCGCCGTCGCGTAACTGCCCTCCGTGACATGGATGACAATGCGGTCCACCGTGAAGTCCGCGGGCCGGTCCGCGTACCGCAGGTTCGCCTCCGAGGCCGCGATCCACTGCGCGCCCCTGTGGTCCACGTCCCCGTCGTTGCGCTGCTTGTCGATGCCGGGCACCCGCCACCACAGGCGGCCCAGCTCCTCGTGGAACATCGCCGCGCCCGCGCCCACGACGACCGCGCCGCCGATCAGCAGCCCGCGTCTGCTCACGCCTCGCCCCGACCGCTCCCGCTGCTCGTCCTTCTCGCCGCCGGACTGCTCCTCGGCCACTGAACCTCCCCGTGCTCCCCGTGATCGTAGAAACGCGCGAGGGGTCCTCGAAGGTTCCGTCTACCCTGGAGGAGTTATGACTGAGATCCCCGCCGCCCCGCAGCGCCGCCTCCGTGTCCTCGCCGCCATGTCCGGCGGGGTCGACTCAGCCGTCGCCGCCGCCCGCGCCGCGGAGGCCGGGCACGACGTCACCGGAGTGCACCTGGCACTCTCGGCCAACCCGCAGTCCTTCCGCACCGGAGCCCGCGGCTGCTGCACGATCGAGGACTCCCGCGACGCCCGCCGCGCGGCCGACGTCATCGGCATCCCCTTCTACGTGTGGGATCTCGCCGACCGCTTCCGCGAGGACGTGGTCGAGGACTTCGTCGCCGAGTACGAGGCGGGTCGCACGCCCAACCCGTGCCTGCGCTGCAACGAGAAGATCAAGTTCGCCGCGCTCCTCGACAAGGCCCTCGCCCTCGGCTTCGACGCCGTCGCCACCGGGCACTACGCCCAGGTCGTCACGGACGCCGACGGCAACCGCGAACTGCACCGCGCGTCCGACATGGCGAAGGACCAGTCGTACGTCCTCGGTGTCCTGGACGACCGGCAGCTCGCGCACGCGATGTTCCCGCTCGGCGACACCGTCACCACCAAGGACGAGATCCGCGCGGAGGCCGAGCGCCGTGGCCTCGCCGTCGCCAAGAAGCCCGACTCGCACGACATCTGCTTCATCGCCGACGGCGACACCCAGGGCTTCCTCGCGAACCGCCTCGGCAAGGCTGAGGGCGACATCGTCGACGAGACCGGCACGAAACTCGGCACCCATGAGGGCGCGTACGGCTACACGATCGGCCAGCGCAAGGGCCTGCGCATCGGCACCCCGGCCCCGGACGGCAAGCCGCGCTACGTCCTGGACATCTCGCCGGTGAACAACACCGTGACGGTCGGCCCGGTCGAGGCGCTCGACGTCACCGCCCTCACCGCGATCAAGCCCCGCTGGTGCGGCACCGCCCCGGCAGGCCCCGGCACGTACACCGCGCAGCTGCGGGCGCACGGCGGCGAGACCCCGGTCCGCGCGGAGCTGGTCGACGGCACGCTGCACGTCACGTTCGACGAGCCGGTCCGTGGCGTCGCCCCGGGCCAGGCCATCGTGCTCTACGACGGCACGCGCGTGGTGGGCTCGGCGACCATCGCGACGACGGGGCGCGCGACGGCCGCCGCGTAGCAGCGCCGGTTCTCAGCCCGTCACTTCCTCCACCTCGTAGAAGCAGAAGTGGTCCTTGATATCGGCCACTTGAGGCTTCGGCTCCGGATACGCCCACACCAGATCGGGCGCCTCCGGAAGCGACCAGTAGGAAGCGGTGCCCTTGAACGGGCAGTACGTGTGCGTCTCCGAGGGCGCCAGCAGCTCCGTGCGGACGTCCTGCGGCGGCAGGTAGTAGCGCGCCGGGTAGCCGGTCTCGCGCAGCACCAGGGGGCGGGCGCTGTCGGCGATCACCTGCCCGTCGCGCACCACGCGCACGTGCTGCGTGCCCTGTTCGACGGTGATCTTGTGTCCCTCGGTCGGGTGTCCCTCGGCCACGGCGGCCCTCCCAGGAGTGCGGTCGGCGTCACTCCGTACAGCACCCGCGCGGTGCCGGATCTTCCCGCACGCGCGCGTGGAGTTGGCCGGCCGCGGGGCGGGGACGGAGTGTCGGTGGCGGGTCGTACGGTGACTGCATGAACATCTGCGTCTTCCTCTCCGCGGCCGAGCTCGACGAGCGCTACACCCGCCCCGCCCGCGAGTTCGCCGAGCTGCTCGGCAAGGCCGGCCACACGCTGGTGTGGGGCGGCTCCGACGTCGGCCTGATGAAGGTCGTCGCGGACGGCGTGCAGGAGGCGGGCGGCCGCCTCTTCGGCGTCTCCGTGGAGTTCCTGCAGGCCAAGGCGCGGCCCGTCACGGAGCCCGACCAGATGCTGGTCACGGCCGACCTCGCGGAGCGGAAGGCGGCGCTCCTGGAGAACGCCGACGCGGTGGTGATCATGGTCGGCGGCACGGGCACGCTCGACGAGGCCACCGAGATCCTGGAGCTGAAGAAGCACGGCAGGACCACGAAGCCGGTGGTGCTCCTGAACACGGCGGGCTTCTACGACGGCCTGAAGACCCAGTTCCGTCGCATGGACGACGAGGGCTTCCTGCCCGTTCCCCTCACCGACCTGGTCTTCTTCGCGGAGGAGCCGGTCGGTGCCCTGGCGTATCTCGAGGAGTCCATGGGCACGCGCTGATCCGCCTGTTGCGAGAATGGCCCGCATGGCTACCCATGTGATCACCGGAGCGGGCTCCGGCATCGGCGCCGCCGTCGCGCGCCGACTGCACGAGCGCGGCGACGACCTCGTCCTCCTCGCGCGCGACGCCGGCCGCGCCAAGGAACTGGCCGAGCGGTACGAAGGCGCCCGCACCCTCGTCGGCGACCTCGCCGAGCCGGACCGCCTCTCCTGGGCGTTCTCGCACCAGGCGCTGCCCGACCGGGTCGACTCGCTGCTGCACATCGCGGGCGTCGTCGACCTCGGCCAGGTCGGCGACCTCACCCCCAAGGTCTGGCGCCACCAGTTGGAGGTGAACCTGATCGCGCCGGCCGAGCTGACCCGGCACTTCCTGCCCCAACTCCGCGTCGCCCAGGGCCAGGTGCTCTTCGTGAACTCGGGCGCGGGCCTGAACGCCCACGCCGACTGGTCGGCGTACGCCGCGTCCAAGCACGGCCTGAAGGCGCTCGCCGACTCCCTGCGGGCCGAGGAGAAGCCCAACGGCCTGCGCGTCACCACGGTCTACCCGGGGCGCACGGCCAGCCCCATGCAGGCCAAGGTGCACCAGCAGGAGGGCAAGGCGTACGACGCGGACCGCTGGATCGACCCGGAGTCCGTGGCCACGACGATCCTGATGGCCCTCGACCTGCCGCGGGACGCGGAGGTCAACGACCTGACGGTGCGGCCCGGCCGATGAGCGAGCACGTCTTCGGCCCCGCCACCGGCATCGGCTCCCTGCCCGGGGGCGACGCCCGCGAGGCCGCGAAAACCGTCACCGGCACCTTCGAGGAGTTCCCGTACCTCGCGGAGCTGCCCGCGCGCGGACCGGGCGCCGACATGATCGGCCGCACGGCCGGCCTCCTCGTCGAGGTCTACGCGCGCGTGGAGCCCAGCGGCTGGCGCATCGGCGACCGCCCCGGCATGGACACCCGCCGCGCCCGGTCCTGGCTCGGTGAGGACCTCGACGCCCTGGAGGAGTTCGCGCACGGGTACGAGGGCCCGCTGAAGGTGCAGGCCGTGGGGCCGTGGACGCTCGCCGCGGCCCTGGAGCTGAAGAACGGCGAGGCCGCGCTCTCCGACGCCGGGGCCTGCCGCGACCTCGCGGGCTCGCTCGCCGAGGGCCTGGTCCGGCACCTCGACGACGTGCGCCGCCGCGTGCCCGGGGCCACGCCGGTCCTGCAGCTCGACGAGCCGTCCCTCACCGCCGTACTGCGCGGACAGATCAAGTCCGCCAGCGGCTACCGCACGCACCGCGCGGCGGACCGGCAGGTCGTCGAGGCCACGCTGCGGTCGGTCATGGAGGCGGCGGGCGTCCCCGTCGTCGTCCACTCCTGCGCCCCGGATGTGCCGTTCGCGCTGCTGCGGCGCGCGGGCGTCGCCGGGGTCTCCTTCGACTTCGGCCTCCTCACCGAACGTGACGAGGACTCCATCGGGGAGGCCGTCGAGGGCGGTACGAAGCTGTTCGCGGGCGTCGTGCCGTCCACCGACGCCGCATTGTCAGACCCTGCCAGTAACGTCAGTGGTGTCAGGACGCTGTGGCGCAGGCTGGGGCTGAATCCGGGGTTGCTCGCGGACTCGGTCGTGGTGACGCCGTCGTGCGGACTCGCGGGGGCCTCTCCCGCGTACGCCCGCAAGGCGCTCGCGCACTGTGTCACGGCGGCGAGATCACTCGCGGACAACCCTGAGTAACCGTTACGGGAGGACGAAGACGGTGGCCGGCGACAAGGACGCACAGACTGCCTCGACCGGGAGCTCCGTGCCCGCTCAGGCGCGCGAGGAGCACGCCCAGCTCGCGGAGCAGATCGAGGAGCACCGCTTCCGGTACTACGTGAAGGACCAGCCGGTCGTCAGCGACGCGGAGTTCGACAAGCTCCTGCGCTCCCTGGAGGCCCTGGAGGACCGCCACCCGGAGCTGCGCACCCCGGACTCCCCGACGCAGAAGGTCGCGGGGGCGTACGAGACGGAGTTCACCGCGGTCGAGCACCGCGAGCGGATGCTGTCCCTGGACAACGCCTTCGACGACGAGGAACTCGCCTCCTGGGCCGACCGCGTGGCGAAGGAGGTCGGCTCGGGGGGCTACCACTTCCTGTGCGAGCTGAAGGTCGACGGCCTCGCGGTGAACCTGACGTACGAGCACGGCAGGCTCACCCGCGCCGCCACGCGCGGGGACGGCCGCACCGGCGAGGACATCACGCCCAACGTCCGCACGATCGCGGACATCCCGGAGCGCCTGAAGGGTGAGCGCATCCCGGAGCTCGTGGAGATCCGCGGCGAGGTCTTCTTCCCGATGGAGAAGTTCGAGGAGCTCAACGCCCGCCTGGTGGAGCACGGCGACAAGCCGTTCGCCAACCCCCGCAACGCGGCGGCGGGTTCACTGCGCCAGAAGGACCCGCGCATCACCGCCACGCGTCCGCTGCACATGGTGGTGCACGGCATCGGCGCCCGCGAGGGCTTCGACATCGACTGCCTGAGCCACGCCTATGAGCTGCTGCGGGACTGGGGCCTGCCCACCGCGCAGTACAACAAGGTGGTCGACGGCATCGACGGCGTCCGCGAGTTCATCGCGTACTACGGCGAGAACCGCCACTCCGTGATGCACGAGATCGACGGTGTCGTCGTCAAGCTCGACGAGATCCCGCTGCAGGGCCGCCTCGGCTCCACCTCGCGCGCGCCCCGCTGGGCGATCGCCTGGAAGTACGCGCCGGAGGAGGTCAACACCAAGCTGGTGGACATCCGCGTCGGCGTCGGCCGCACCGGCCGCGTCACGCCGTACGCGTGCGTGGAGCCGGTGACGGTGGCCGGCTCGGAGGTCGAGTTCGCGACGCTGCACAACCAGGAGGTCGTCAAGGCCAAGGGTGTCTTCATCGGTGACACGGTGGTGCTGCGCAAGGCCGGAGACGTCATCCCGGAGATCCTCGGCCCGGTCGTGGACCTCAGGGACGGCAGCGAGCGGGAGTTCGTGATGCCCGCCGAGTGCCCCGAGTGCGGCACGCCGCTGCGGCCCATGAAGGAGGGGGACATCGACCTGCGCTGCCCCAACTCCCGCTCCTGCCCGGCCCAGTTGCGCGAGCGGCTCTTCTACCTCGCGGGCCGCAAGTGCCTGGACATCGAGAACTTCGGCTATGTCGCGGCCACCGCGCTCACCCAGCCCCTGGAGCCCGCCGAGCCGCCCCTGAAGGACGAGAGCGGCCTCTTCGACCTCACCGTCGAAGAGCTCCTGCCCATCAAGTCGTACGTACTGGACCAGGACTCCGGTCTGCCCAAGCGGGACCCGAAGACCGGCGAGGAGAAGGTCGTCACGTTCTTCGCGAACCAGAAGGGCGAGGCCAAGGCCAACACCCTCGCGATGCTGAAGAACATCCAGGAGGCCAAGGACCGCCCGCTCGCGCGCGTGATCACGGGCCTGTCGATCCGCCACGTCGGCCCGGTCGCCGCGGAGGCCCTGGCCCGCGAGTTCCGTTCCATGGACCGGATCGAGCAGGCGAGCGAGGAGGAGCTGGCCGCCGTCGAGGGCGTCGGGACGACCATCGCGGCCTCCCTCAAGCAGTGGTTCGAGGTGGACTGGCACCGCGAGATCATCGACCGCTGGCGGACCGCGGGAGTCCGCATGGAGGAGGAGGGCGCGGGCGACGAAGGGCCGCGTCCGCTGGAGGGTTTGACGGTCGTCGTGACCGGAACGTTGCAGACATATACGCGAGATGGCGCAAAAGAGGCGCTGCAGCGTCTTGGAGCCAAGGTGACCGGATCCGTCTCCAAGAAGACGTCTTTTGTGGTGGTTGGTGAGAATCCGGGTTCGAAATATGACAAGGCCATGCAGGTCAAAGTCCCGGTTCTGAACGAAGAAGGCTTCGAGGTGCTCCTGGACCAAGGCCCCGACGCCGCTCGGGATGTCGCACTTTCGGCCGAGGAGTAGCGGTTGAAGGCCACTCGTTCAGCGCATACCAGATGCATACGGGTGGTCGGGTCGCATTCGGGCAACCGTTGTCGACCGCTGCCCGTAGAAGCCTTCTGCGGCCTACTGTTGAGGAGTGCGCCTGCCGTGCCCCGCTGCCGAATGGGGTATCTCCGGCTCCACGAGAGCCTGGAGAAGGGTTTTCAGACGCGGTGACTTCTGAACACGAGGGCCGCGTGGCGTGGGCACCGCCGGCTGTGAGAGGGACGGGAATGAAACCGACCGAAAGCGCCGATCCGGTGTCAGGGCTGCGCCGGTTGATGCTGCCCGCGCTGCCGGCCGCGGTCGCGGCCACCGCGGCAGTGGTCCTGGCAGCGGGGTTCGTCCGAGCCTTCACCGATCACCACGCACTCTTCCCCAGCGGCGTCGTCGGCTGGTCGCTCGCCGTGCTCACCGGCGTCATCGTCGGCCATCTCGTGCTCCTCGGCCGCGAGCGCTGGTGGGGTGGCACCGGTTCCGGAGCCGCCCTCACTCTCGCCGTGCTGCTGCTCTACGGCTGGGTGCCCGCGGGCATGGTCAGCCTCAGCGTCGTGGTCCTGGTCGCCGCCGCCCGCAGACGCCGCTGGTGGCAGGCCGTGCTGCACGGCGCGGTGGACATCATCGGCATCGGCGCCGGAGCCCTGGTCCTCGCCGCCTTCGGCCAGGCCCCGACCGTCGAGACCCCTTGGGACCCGAACAGCTGGAACGTCTGGAGCGCACCGGAGATCGTGCTGGTCGCCGCCGCGTATCTCCTGGTGACCCGCCTGCTGCTCTGGTACATGAACGCGCCGCACGGCGCGGGCCTGCCGACCGTCGCCCGTACCGCCGTGGTCCGTCAGGCCCTCGTCGGCGTCGCGCTGCTCGGCATCGCCCCGCTGATCTGCGTGGTCGCCACCGCCCTGCCGATCCTGCTGCCGCTCTTCGCGGTCCCGCTGATCGCGCTCGACTCCACGCTGTGGATCGCCCGGGCCAGGGCCGAGGAGCAGTTGCGCGACCCGCTCACCGGACTGCCCAACCGGCAGTGGCTGTTGGAGCGGACCTGGACCGCGCTCGACGAGGCCGAGCGGGTCGGGGCGCGTTCCGCCCTCGTCCTGATCGACCTCGACCGGTTCCGTTCCGTCAACGACACCCTCGGTCATCTCGCCGGTGACCGGCTGCTGCTGCAGATCGCCGACCGGCTCCGGCACGCCCTGCCGCGCGGTGCGGAGGCCGCGCGGCTCGGCGGCGACGAGTTCGCGGTACTCCTGCCGACCTGCGACTCCACGACCAGCGCGCAGCGGGTCGCCCGCGGCCTCGTCGCCGAGCTCAGCTCCCCGCTCGACCTGGACGGGCTGACCCTCGTCCTGGAGGCGAGCGCCGGCCTCGCGGTCTTCCCCGACCACGCCCTGGACGCGGAGGGCCTGCTGCGCCGGGCCGACGTCGCGATGTACCAGGCGAAGCGGGACCGGACCGGCGTCGAGGTGTACGAGTCGAAGCGGGACTCCAACACCCCCGACCGCCTCGGTCTGTTGGGCGACCTGCGGCGCGCGCTCGACGCGGGCGACGTCGAGCTGCACTACCAGCCGAAGGTCCGCTTCGACGGCCAGGTCGCCGGCCTGGAGGCGCTGGTCCGCTGGGTGCACCCGGAGCGCGGCAAGGTCCCGCCGGACGAGTTCATCGCGATCGCCGAGTCGTCCGGACTGATGCCGCACCTGACGGAGTACGTCCTGGAGACCGCGCTCGCCCAGGTCGCGCGCTGGCACAAGCAGGGCCTGAAGGTGCCGGTCGCGGTGAACGTCTCGCCGCGGGACGTCCACACGCCCGGCTTCGCGGGCGCCGTCGCGGCCCGCCTGGCCCGGCACGGCGTCCCGGCGGGCGCGCTCCAGCTGGAGATAACGGAACACGTCCTGCTCGAGGACCCGCAGCGCGCCGCGGACACCCTGGCCGGGCTCACCGGGCACGGCGTGAAGATGTCCCTCGACGACTTCGGCACCGGGTACTCCTCGCTCGTGCACCTGCGGCGGCTGCCCGTCAGCGAGTTGAAGATCGACCGCTCGTTCGTGGCCCGCCTCGCCGTGGACAACGAGGACGCGGAGATCGTCCGCTGCACCGTCGACCTCGCCCATTCCCTCGGCCTCCTCGTCGTCGCGGAGGGCGTCGAGGACGACGAGACCTGGGAGCGGCTGCGGGACCTCGGCTGTGACGCGGTGCAGGGCTGGCTGGTCGCGGCCGCGATGCCCGCCGACGAGACCACGTCCTGGCTCCGCGCCCGCGGCTCGCGCGGCTGGCGCCGCCCCGCGGAGCTGTCGGCGGAGACGGACCAGGACGACACCCAGGAGGAAGCGGATCGGCCCTCCGGGCATGTGGTGAAGTAACGGTCCTGCGCAGACACCCGTTCGCGTTCTTACGAGACACACCTCCGCGCCCCCGCCGAGGCACCCCTCCGCGCCCCGGCCACGGCGCCCCTCCGGCCAACCGTTTAACGGGCACAGGGCCGGGCCCCATAGGATTGGGCCAGACACATCACGCTCATCCCAGTGAGGATCCGCATGCCTGGCATCACGCGCGAGGAGGTCGCCCACCTCGCTCGGCTGGCGCGTCTGGAGCTGAAGGACGAAGAGCTCGACCACTTCGCCGGCCAGCTCGACGACATTCTCGGCGCAGTAGCACGCGTCTCCGAGGTCGCCGACCAAGACGTACCGCCGACCTCTCACCCGCTGCCGCTGACCAATGTCATGCGCGCGGACGAGGTCCGTCCGTCGCTCACCCCCGAGCAGGCGCTCTCCGGCGCCCCGGCCCAGGAGCAGCAGCGTTTCAAGGTGCCGCAGATCCTGGGGGAGGACTAACCCATCATGACGGACATCATCAAGCTCACGGCCGCCGAGATCGCCGCGAAGATCGCCTCCGGTGAGCTCACCGCCGTCGAGGTCACCGAGGCGCACCTGGCCCGGATCGAAGCCGTCGACGAGAAGGTGCACGCCTTCCTGCACATCGACCGCGAGGGCGCGCTCGCGCAGGCCCGCGCCGTCGACGCCAAGCGCGAGGCGGGCGAGAAGCTCGGCCCCCTTGCCGGCGTCCCGCTCGCGCTGAAGGACATCTTCACCACTGAGGGCGTCCCGACGACGGTCGGCTCGAAGATCCTCGAAGGCTGGCTCCCGCCGTACGACGCGACGCTGGTCAAGAAGCTCAAGGCCGCCGACGTCGTCGTCCTCGGCAAGACCAACATGGACGAGTTCGCGATGGGGTCGTCGACGGAGAACAGCGCCTACGGCCCGACCGGCAACCCCTGGGACCTCACCCGGATCCCGGGCGGTTCCGGCGGTGGTTCGAGCGCCGCGCTCGCGTCGTACGAGGCCCCGCTCGCCATCGGCACGGACACCGGCGGCTCCATCCGCCAGCCCGCGGCCGTCACCGGCACCGTCGGCGTCAAGCCGACCTACGGCGGCGTCTCCCGCTACGGCATGGTGGCCTTCTCCAGCTCCCTCGACCAGGGCGGCCCCTGCGCCCGTACGGTCCTCGACGCGGCCCTCCTGCACGAGGCCATCGCCGGGCACGACCCGATGGACTCCACCTCCATCGACGCCCCGGTCCCGCCGGTCGTCGAGGCCGCGAAGAACGGCTCCGTCGCCGGGATGCGCGTCGGCGTCGTCAAGCAGTTCCGCGGCGAGGGCTACCAGGCCGGTGTCGTGCAGCGCTTCGACGAGTCGGTCGCGCTGCTGAAGGAGCTCGGCGCCGAGATCGTCGAGCTGGACTGCCCGTCCTTCGACCTGGCGCTCGCGGCGTACTACCTGATCGCGCCGTCCGAGTGCTCCTCGAACCTGGCCCGCTTCGACGCCATGCGCTACGGCCTGCGCGTCGGGGACGACGGCACGAAGTCCGCCGAGGACGTCACCGCGCTCACCCGTGAGGCCGGCTTCGGTGACGAGGTCAAGCGCCGCATCATCCTCGGCACGTATGCCCTGTCGAGCGGCTACTACGACGCGTACTACGGCTCCGCGCAGAAGGTCCGCACGCTCATCACGCAGGACTTCGCGAAGTCCTTCGAGCAGGTTGACGTCATCGTCTCGCCGACCACGCCGACCACCGCCTTCCCGATCGGCGAGCGCGCCGACGACCCGATGGCGATGTACCTCGCGGATGTGTGCACACTGCCGACGAACCTGGCGGGCAACGCCGCCATGTCGCTGCCCTGCGGCCTCGCGCCGGAGGACGGCCTGCCCGTCGGGCTGCAGATCATCGCCCCCGCCATGAAGGACGACCGGCTTTACAAGGTCGGCGCCGCCGTAGAGGCCGCCTTCGTGGAAAAGTGGGGTCACCCGCTGCTTGAGGAGGCTCCGTCGCTGTGACTGCCATGGCAAAGAAGGCCAAGAACTTCAAGAAGTCCAAGACCGGTGTCTATGTATCGCTGGCCAGCACCGCCTTCGGCGCGCTGAGCGTCGCCAAGCAGGCGAAGATGGCCCGCCAGGACAACGACCTGCTGCGTCTCGCCGACGCCGCGGTCTCCGCCGCCGCCATCGTCACCGGCCTGGCGATCCTCTATCGCGAGCTGAAGCGGCTCGGCGACGACGACGTCCTGCTGGGCTGAGAGGGAAAGTTTCACCGTGACTGTCACGACTGACCTGGTGTCGTACGAGGACGCGCTCGCGTCGTACGACCCCGTCATGGGCCTGGAGGTCCATGTCGAGCTCGGCACCAGGACGAAGATGTTCTGCGGCTGCTCGACCGCGCTCGGCGCGGACGCCAACTCGCAGACCTGTCCGACCTGCCTCGGCCTGCCCGGCTCGCTGCCCGTCGTCAACGCGACCGGCGTCGAGTCCGCCATCAAGATCGGCCTCGCGCTGAACTGCTCGATCGCCGAGTGGTGCCGCTTCGCCCGGAAGAACTACTTCTATCCGGACATGCCGAAGAACTTCCAGACCTCGCAGTACGACGAGCCGATCGCCTTCAACGGCTATCTGGACGTCCAGCTGGAGGACGGCGAGGTCTTCCGCGTGGAGATCGAGCGCGCCCACATGGAGGAGGACACCGGCAAGTCGACGCACGTCGGCGGCGCCACCGGCCGTATCCACGGCGCGTCCCACTCCCTGCTCGACTACAACCGCGCGGGCATCCCGCTCATCGAGATCGTCACCAAGCCCATCGAGGGCGCGGGCGAGCGGGCCCCCGAGGTCGCCAAGGCGTACGTCGCGGAGCTGCGCGAGGTCATCAGGTCCCTGGACGTCTCCGAGGCGCGCATGGACAAGGGCCAGATGCGCTGCGACGTGAACCTGTCGCTGCGGCCCCACGGGCGCGAGGAGTTCGGCACGCGCTCCGAGACGAAGAACGTCAACTCGCTGCGCTCCGTGGAGCGGGCGGCGCGCTTCGAGATCCAGCGGCACGCGGCGGTGCTCTCCTCCGGCGGCACGATCGTGCAGGAGACCCGACACTTCCACGAGGACGACGGCTCGACCACCTCGGGCCGCATCAAGGACAACGCCGAGGACTACCGGTACTTCCCGGAGCCCGACCTCGTCCCCGTCGCCCCGGCCCGTGAGTGGGTCGAGGAGCTGCGGGCGACGCTGCCGGAGATGCCGCGCGTGCGCCGCAACCGGCTGCGCGAGGAGTGGGGTGTCACCGAGCACGACATGCAGTCGATGCTCAACGCCGGTGCGGTCGACCCGATCGTCGCCACGATCGACGCGGGCGCCCCGGCCGACCAGGCCCGCAAGTGGTGGATGGGCGAGCTGGCCCGTAACGCCAACGAGCAGGGCAAGGCGCTCGACGAGCTGTCGATCACCCCGGCGCAGGTCGCCCGGGTCGCCGAACTCGTCGCGGCCGGTGACCTCAACGACAAGCTGGCCCGCCAGGTCATCGAGGGCGTGCTCGCGGGCGAGGGCGACCCGGACACCGTCGTCGAGAAGCGCGGCCTGAAGGTCGTCTCCGACGAGGGCGCGCTCACCGCCGCCGTCGAGGAGGCCATCGCCGGCAACCAGGCCATCGCGGACAAGATCCGCGGCGGCAAGGTGGCCGCGGCCGGCGCCCTGGTCGGCGCGGTCATGAAGGCCACCCGCGGCCAGGCCGATGCGGCCCGCGTCAAGGAGCTGATCCTGGAGAAGCTGGGCGTCGAGGGCTGACCCCGATTTCGTACGCGCCAAGGGCGGGACCGGAACTTCCGGTCCCGCCCTTGGCGTGGGCGGCGGGTTTGGACAACGGGGCCCGGTGCTTGGACCGTTCACCCCTGAGTTGGCCGTACGTCTTCCCTGATCCATCCGTGCTGCATACCTTCCCGAGCGTTACACCGAACTCGGGAGGATCAGTTGACCACGGACACTTCAGGCGCAGGGCTTTCGCGGCGGCGGCTGCTCGCGCTCGGCGGCGGCGCGCTGGGCGTCGCCACGGCGGGCTCGCTGCTTCCGCCCTCGCTGCAGGCCGCATTGGCCGCCGAGCCGCCCGCCGGTGGCCTGAAGGCCGTCAAGCACGTGGTGATCCTGATGCAGGAGAACCGTTCCTTCGACCACTACTTCGGCACCCTGCGCGGCGTACGCGGCTTCGGTGACCGCAACGCGGTCCAACTGCCCGGCGGGAAGCCGGTGTTCGAGCAGCCCGCGCCGCTCGGCCGGACCGTGCTGCCCTTCCCGGTGCGCGCGGCAGCCGAGGCTCAGCAGAAGGACCTGCAGTACATCGGCGACCTCGACCACTCCTGGTCCGGAGGCGCGAAGGCCTGGAACAAGGGCTGGATGGACAACTGGATCTCCGCCAAGTCGGCGGCCACGATGGCGTACTACACGCGCGAGGACATCCCGCTGCACTACGAGCTCGCGGACACCTTCACCCTCTGCGACGCCTACCACTCCTCGATCCACACCTCCACCAGCCCCAACCGCAACCACCTGTGGAGCGGGAAGACCGGCGACGAGGCGAACGGCGACCGGGCCGTCGGCAACGACGCCTACGCGGAGGGCACGCACCCCGGCTACGACTGGGGCACGTACGCCGAGCGCCTGGAGAAGGCGGGGCGCAGCTGGCGCACGTACACCGAGTGGGAGAACTTCACCGACAACCAGATCGAGTTCTTCACCACCTTCAAGGCCATCGCCCGCAAGGTCCTCGCCAAGACCGAGCACACCTACATGGAGTCCTTCTACGCGAAGGTCCGCGAGGCCGCCGACGAGGCCGAGCGGGAGAAGCTGCTCGCGGTCCTCGAGGAGGGCGTGAAGTCCCTTGACGCGAAGGAGCGTTCGCTGTTCGAGCGCGCCCTGCGCCGGGTTCCGACGGGCACGCTCGCCGACGAGTTCCGCCGCGACATCGCGGCGGGCGAGCTCCCCGAGGTGTCCTACCTGGTGCCGTCCGCGCAAGACTCCGAGCACCCCGGCTCGTCCTCGCCGATCCACAGCGCGACCCTCGTCTACAAGGTCCTCGACGCCCTCGCCTCGCACCCCGAGGTGTGGCGGCACACCGCCGTGTTCATCAACTACGACGAGAACGACGGGTTCTTCGACCATGTGCCGCCGCCCGTGCCGTCCGCCGACGTCACCGAGGAGCACTGGCAGGGGAAGCCCACGGGGCTCGGGATACGGGTGCCGATGCTGGTGGTGTCGCCGTGGACGGTCGGCGGCCATGTCTCCTCCGAGGTCTTCGACCACACCTCCGTGATCCGCTTCCTGGAGCGGTGGACGGGCATCGAGGAGCCCAACATCGGTGCCTGGCGGCGCACGGTCACCGGCGATCTGACCGGCGCCTTCGACTTCACGCGCGGCCGACCGCAGCCGGAGGTCGAGCAGCCGGGGCCCGTACCGCCCTTCTCCGGCCGCTGGCGCCCGCAGCCGCCCGCCGACCAGCGGATGCCCGAGCAGGAGCCGGGCCGCCGCCCCGCCCGCGCACTGCCGTACCAGCCGGACGCGCACGGCCGGGTGAGCGGCGACGGCAAGCAGGTCGAGCTGCGCCTGACGAACACCGGCCGCTCCAGCGCGCACTTCGCGCTCTATCCGTACGCCGGTGAGTTCGAGGTGCCGCAGCACGTCGATGTAAGGGGCGCCGCACCATTGCGCGTGCCCCTTACCGAGGGTGCGTACGACTTCACCGTGACCGGGCCCAACGGGTTCCGCAGAGAGTTCGCCGGGAGCGCCGACGGAACCGCCGCGGTGAGCACGGAGATCGACGCACGCGCGCGTGCCGTCCGCCTCACCCTGCGCAACACCGGCAGCGCCGACCTGACCTTCACGATCCGCCCGCTCGCGTACGCCGACGTGCCGCCGCGCACCGTCCGCGTGCGGCCGGGCAAGAGGCGCAGCGTCGCGTACGAGACGGCCGAGGCGCACGGCTGGTACGACCTGGCGATCGTGGCCGCGGGTGACGAACCGTTCCGGCGGCGGCTGATGGGGCACATCGAGAACGGCCGGGACAGCGTGTCCGGCTGACCTCGACGGCTGCTCCCCGCGGATGGTTCCGGGCCCTCTTCCCCTGGGCCCGATTCCTTCGGCCCATGGGCCCGGGACCTCCGTACCGCAGCCGTGGCCGCCCCTGTGAGAATGACCACGAAAGGGGCAAAGGATCTCCGCTTGCTGTCAGAGTGCTCGATGTAAAGCCCGATGTCGGATATGTATCGGGTAAGTGTTCTTTGCGGGTCATGTTCCCGATGAAGATCCACAAACATCCAGGGAGCAGCTCAGTGGCAGCACTTGCTCGGTGGTGCGTCAGGCGCCGTCTCGTAGCCGTTCTGCTCTGGCTTCTCGCTCTCATCGGTGTCGGCGCCGCCGCGACCCTCGCCGGAACTGCGTACTCCAACAACTACGACGTCCCCGGCACCGAATCGGGCCGCGCGACCGAGCTCCTGGAGTCCGGCTTCCCCGAGCTGGCGGGCGACAGCAACACCGTCGTCTGGCACAGCGACACCGGCACCGTGAACGCGGCCGGCGTCCAGCAGACGATGACCCGGACCCTCGACGAGATCGCACGGCTGCCCGGCGTCGCCTCCGTCGTCAGCCCGTACCACGCCGACGGCGCCGGACAGATCAGCCGCGACGGGCACACCGCGTACGCCACCGTCACCTTCGACGGGCCCGTCCACGACATCAAACCCGCACAGGCGGAGGCCGTCGTCGACACCGCGCGTGCGGCGGATTCCGGTGACCTGACAGTGGCGCTCGGCGGCAGCGCCGTCGGCCTCACCGAGGCGCCCGGCGGACACCTCGCGGAGGCCGTGGGCGTGGCCGTCGCCGCGGTCGTCCTGCTCATCGCGTTCGGATCACTCGCCGCGAGCCTGCTGCCGATAGCGACCGCCCTGGTCAGCGTCGGCACCGCGTACGCGGGCACCGTGCTGCTCGGCCACGTCATGACGGTCGCCGACTTCGCGCCCATGCTGGGCCTGCTCATCGGCCTCGGCGTCGGCATCGACTACGCCCTGTTCATCGTGACCAGGCACCGCCGCGGCCTGAAACGCGGCCTGTCCGTCGCCGAGGCCGCGCAGAACGCCGTCGCCACCACCGGGCGCGCCGTCGCCTTCGCTGGCGCCACTGTGTGCATCGCCCTGCTCGGCATGCTCATCCTGCGCCTCAGCTTCCTCAACGGCGTCGCGATCGCCGCGTCCCTCACCGTCGTCCTGACCGTGGCCGCGTCCGTGACGCTGCTGCCCGCGCTGCTCTCGTTCATCGGCACGCGCGCGTTGTCCCGCCGTGAGCGCCGCGCCCTCGCCGAGCACGGGCCGCAGCCCGAACTGCCGACCGGGCTCGCCGCCCGCTGGTCCGCGTTCGTGGAGAAGCACCCGAAGCTGCTCGGCGCCCTCGCGCTCATCGTGATCGCCGTCCTCGCCCTGCCCACGTTCTCGCTCCGCCTCGGCACCTCCGACCAGGGCAACAATCCGGTGTCCTCGACCACCCGGCAGGCGTACGACCTGCTCGCGGGGGGCGACGGTGCCGGTTCCGGGGGCTCCGGGTCCGGTGCTTCCGGTTCTGCGGCTTCCGGTTCCGGGGGTTCCGGTTCTGGGGGTTCCGGTTTCGGGCCCGGTGTGAACGGCCCGCTCACGCTGGTCGCGGAGATACACGACGCCGAGGACAAGGTCGCCCTCGACCAGCTCCCGACCACGCTGCGCGACACCGAGGGCGTCGCGACGGTCACCCCGGTGACGTACGACGAACACGGCCAGATCGGCTTCCTCACCGTCGTGCCGGACTCCGCCCCGCAGTCCGAGGCCACCAGCGATCTCGTCGACCGGCTCCGCGGCGAGGTGCTGCCCGAGGCCCGCGCCGAGTCCGGCTCCGCGCTCGACGTCCACGTGGGCGGGGTCACCGCGGGCTACGACGACTTCGCCGATGTCATCGTCGGCAAACTGCCGCTCTTCGTGGGCGTGGTGATCGGGCTCGGCTGTCTGCTGCTCCTGCTCGCGTTCCGGTCCGTCGGCATCCCGCTGAAGGCCGCCGCGATGAACGTGGCCGCCGTCGCCGCAGCCTTCGGTGTCGTCGTCGCGATCTTCCAGTGGGGCTGGGGCAGCGAACTCCTCGGCCTCGGCCGGGCCGGGCCGATCGAGCCCTTCCTCCCGGTGATCATGGTCTCCGTGCTCTTCGGGCTCTCCATGGACTACCAGGTGTTCCTGGTCAGCCGGATGTACGAGGAGTGGCTGGAGACCGGTGACAACCGCCGCGCGGTGCGGGTCGGGCTCGCCGAGACCAGCCGGGTGATCAACTCCGCCGCCGTGATCATGATTTCGGTCTTTCTGGCCTTCGTGCTCAGCGGCGACCGGGTCATCGCGATGTTCGGCATCGCCCTCGCGGCGGCCGTCGCGCTCGACGCGTTCGTGCTGCGCACCCTGCTCGTACCGGCCCTCATGCACATGCTCGGCGGCGCCAACTGGTGGCTGCCGCGCCGAGTCGACCGGTGGCTCCCGCGCATCAGCATCGAGCCGCCGGAGTGCGGTGCGGTGGCGGCCATACCGGCTCAGCGGCCGGAGGTGGAAGCGGGCGTGGATGCGGGCGTGGATGCGGGCGTGGACACGGGCCAGGGCGATGACGAAGACCGCGACCAGGACCTGCTGTCCGGTGAGCGCCGCTGACCGGGGCACGTCCCCCCTGCGCGTTAAGAAAGCTCTCAGACGCGACACCTAGCGTGCGCAAGATGAGCACAGAGACGAAGACAGCACAGGGCGGCACGAAGGCCGCCGCCGAGTCCGAGACGGCCGAGAACCCCGAGACCGCCGAGACCGCCGTCGAGCCCGGCGAGGAGAAGCAGGCTGCGCCTGAGAAGGCAGCGGCGGATTCCGGTACTGAGGCCGATACCGAGGCCGACGCGGTGTCCGACGGTGACGCCGACGACTTCGAGGACGCCGAGGACTCCGACAGCGAGACCGAGGCCGTATCTCAGGACAAGTCCTACGGCGTCGGACAGGGCGCCGCGGCCGTCATCGCCGCCGGGCTCGGTGTCGTGTCCCTGACCGGCAGCTGGGTCGGCACCGTGGCCGCCGCCCGCTCCAACCTCGTCGGCCAGCTGGAGACCGCCCAGACCGCCGGTGTCGCCCAGCAGATCCAGGCGCTCTACGGCAACCAGTGGCACCTCACCGCGCTGATCGGCGGCGCGTTCGCGCTGCTCGCGGTGGTCGTCGGCGTCGTGGTGCTCGCCCGTCCCTCGTTCGGCACGCCCGGCCGGGTCCAGGCGCCGTGGATCAAGTCGGTGGCCTGGGCCGGAGTCGGCCTCGGCGCGATCGGCCTGCTGCTCGCCGTCGCCAAGTACACGGATCTGATCCTCGGACTTCCCTCCGCGTCCTGAGCCATGGGACGCCCTTCGGACCAGGGCCTCGGACCGGCGTAAGTCCCCTCCTTACGCGGTCTGAGGCCCTTGGCATGTCGTAGATGCGGCGAACTCCCGATGTGGTCGGCCCACCTGGGCGGCGAAGGTGAAGTCACCGCACCGGGCCGTTCCGGCAGGTGCCGTGGAGCCGACCTTCGGAGGACGCCGTGTACGACTACGAGATGCAGCGGATGCGCAGCGACGAGCTGATCGCCGAGGCCGAGGCGCACCGCCTGGTGGCCGAGGTGCGCGCGGCCGTGCGCGAGGGCAGGTCCCGGCGTTCGGGCCGCCGTTCCGGATCCCGTGATCCGGAGGGGCGGGTGAACGAGCCGCCCCGCAGGTTCCGGTTCACGCGCGCCGCGTGACGGGGGAGGCGAGCGCGGTCGCCCTGCCGGTCCCGGCTCGGGCCCAACTCGTAGGCGGAATGCGGGAGTCAGCGGTCGAGGGGGCGTTGTCAGACCCCTGTGCCATGCTCGCAGACGTGGAGATCAGGTCCTTGAGCCCCGTGTTCGTGGGGCGCACCGGTGAGTTCGCCGTGCTGCGTGCCGCGCTTGCGCGTGCCGCCGCGGGCGAGCCGCAGTCGCTGCTGCTCGCGGGCGAGGCCGGGGTCGGGAAGACCCGGCTCGTCGAGGAGTTCGGCGCCGAGGCGCGGCGTGCGGGCGCCGTCGTCGCGGTCGGCGGCTGTGTGGAGATCGGCGCGGACGGACTGCCGTTCGCCCCGTTCTCGACGGCGCTGCGCGCACTGCGCGGCCTGCTGCCGGACGAGGTCGCGGCGGCTGCCGCGGGCCGCGAGGAGGAGCTGGCCCGGCTCCTGCCCGAGCTGGGCGAGCCGGGCAGCGCCCCGCCGCGCGGCAGCCGGCACGACGAAGAGGCGATGGCCCGCCTCTTCGAGCTGACGGTGCGGCTCCTGGAGCGGATCGCCGCGGAGCGCACGGTCGTCCTGGTCGTGGAGGACCTGCACTGGGCCGACGCCTCCACCCGCCACCTCCTGGCGTACCTGTTCCGTGCGCTCCGCGGCGGCCGACTCGTCGTGATCGCCACGTACCGCGCGGACGACGTCCACCGCCGCCACCCGCTGCGCCCGCTCCTGGCCGAGCTGGACCGGCTGCGTACCGTCGAGCGGATCGAACTGCCCCGCTTCACCCGCGCCGAGGTCCGCCGCCAAGTCACCGGAATGCTCGCCTCCGAGCCGGACGAGGCGCTGGTCGACATGGTCTTCGAGCGGTCCGACGGCAACGCGTTCTTCGTCGAGGAGCTGGTCTGCGCGCGGGACGAGGACGGCCCCGGCACGCTCCCCGACTCCCTGCGGGACCTGCTGCTCGTCCGTGTGGAGGCACTGCCCGAGCAGGCCCAGCGGGTCACGCGGATCGTCGCGGAGGGCGGCTCCACGGTCGAGTACGAACTCCTGGCCGAGGTCGCCCGGCTCGCCGAGGACGACCTCCTCGAAGCGCTCCGCGCCGCCGTCGGCGAGAACCTGCTGCTCGCCTCGGCCGACGGCGCCGGTTACCGCTTCCGGCACTCCCTGGTCCGCGAGGCCGTCAGCGACGACCTCTTGCCCGGCGAGCGCTCCCGACTCAACCGCCGGTACGCCGAGGCGCTCGAGGCCGACCCCGGACTGGTCCGCGCCGGGGAGCGCGCCACCCGCCTGGCCAGCTACTGGTACGCGGCCCATGACGCGGCCAAGGCCCTGCCCGCCGTGCTGCACGCCTCGGTCGAGGCCCGCCGCCGGCATGCCTACGCCGAGCAACTCCGGCTCCTGGAGAGGGCGATGGAGCTCTGGGAGGACGTGCCCGACGAGGTCCACGCCCGCCTGCGCCCCTCCGAGTTCACGGAAGGCTTCCGCCCACCACTGTCCCCGCGCGGTGGCCACGGCGCCGCCGCGGAGGCGGAATCCGACGGTGCGAGCGGGCCGTTGCGCTTCCTGGACCTCCTGGCGGAGGCGGTCGTGGCCGGGCGGCTGTGCGGCGAGCGCGAGACCGCGCTGAAGATCACCAAGCGCGCCCTGCGGCTGCTCGGCGACGACGGCGACGACGGCGACGCACTGCGCAGCGCCTGGTTCTGGACCCAGCGCTCCCGCCTCGTCTCCACGCTCGGCCGCGGCGACGGCCGGGAGGAACTCGCCCACGCCGAGGACCTGATGCGCGGACTGCCACCCTCCGTCGTGCATGCCGACGTCCTCACCCACCTCGCCTCCTGGCACTCGCTGCACGAACCGGGCCCGGAGGCCATCGCGGCGGCCGAGCGGGCCGTGCAGTACGCGCGCATGGTGGCCGCCGAGGACATCGAGCTGAACGCCCGGCTCACCCGCGCGGGACTCCTCGTCGAGGCGGGCTCGGTGGAACCGGGCCTGGCGGAGATGTACGAGGTCAGGCAGCAGGCCGTCGAACGCGGAATGATCGCCGACCTGGCCCGGGTGCACATCAACCTGCCGTCCGCCCTGGAGGGCGTCGGCCGCTCCGCCGACGCCGTGCGCACCGCGACCGAGGGCATCGCCTTCTGCCGCGAGTTCGGCCTCCTCGACACCGAAGGCTGGGTCTGGGCCAACCTCGCCGAGTCGCAGATCTCCCTGGGCAGGTGGGAGGAGGCCCTGACGGCCGTCGAGCAGGTGCGCCGCAGCGCCCTCAGTGCCAAACCGCGCGGCTCGGCCGCCGAACGCGTCGCCCGCCTCGCCCTGTACCGCGGCGACCTCGCCACCGCAGGCCGTCAACTCGCCGCCGCCCACGAGCAGTACGGCACGTACGACCCCCAGCCGCAGTACGAACTCCCGCTGCTCACCATCGAGTTGGGCATCGCCGCCCGCGAGGGACGCATCCTCGACCTCCGCGCCGGACTCCGCGAGCTCGCGGCCGCGGGTCTCCCGCCCGGCACGCAGCGGTACGGCTGGCCGCTCGTGCTCACCGCCACCACCGCCGAGGCCGACGCCCGCGGCCTGCCCGCCGCGGAGTCCGGCCGGGCCGAGGCCCTGGAGACGCTGCGTACGGTCCGCAAGACCCTGGCGACGCCGGTGCCGGTGTGGAGCGCGCACGACCAGTGGGTCAGGGCCGAGCTGGCCCGTGCCGAGAACGCGGACACCCCCGAGCACTGGGCGGAGGTCCTGGCCGCCTTCGAGGCCCTGGACCGGCCCTTCGACCTCGCACAGGTGCGGCACCGCGCGGCCGAGGCCCTGCTCGCCGCCCGCCCCGACGACACCGCCCGTACGCACGCGGCCGAACTCCTGCGCCAGGCCCGCGCCACCGCCGAGGACCTGGCCGCCCGCCCTCTCGCCGAGGACATCGCCCTGCTCGCCCAGCGCGCCCGGATACCGCTCACCGAGCCGGACCCGGGAGGGCGGCAGAGAGCCACGGGTGGCGCGGGGCCCGCCGATCCGGCCGGTGACCTGGGCCTGACGAGCCGCGAGCGGGATGTGCTGCGCCTGGTCGCGCTCGGCCGCAGCAACCGGCTGATCGCTGAGGAGCTGTTCATCTCGCCGAAGACGGCCAGCGTCCATGTCTCCAACATCCTGGCCAAGTTGGGCGTCTCGGCACGCGGCGAGGCGGCTGCGCTGGCGCATCGGTTGCGGTTGTTTCCGCCGGGGGCCTGATCTTTCCCCTGCCCGCCCCTTCCCGAGTCCTCGGCGGACGGCCCTCGGGGGCTCCGCCCCCGGCCCCAGGTCCGTCGTTCGGCTGCGGCCCCGTCGTGGCTGGTCGCGCCCCGCGGCGTAGCCGCAGATGTCACAGCCCCGCGCCCCTGAAAATCCAGCCCCTCCGGCGATTGAGGAGGCCCGTCCGGCGAGGACCTACCTCACCTGCAGCCGCAGCACCCGGTCGTCGCCCTCCTCCGGCTCGCCGCGCGTGTCCGTCTCGCTCGTGACCAGCCACAGCTTGGCGCCGCTCTCCGCGACGACGGTGCGCAGCCGCCCGTACTTCCCGGTCAGGAACGCCTGCGGATCCGCCGAGGCCTTCGTGCCGTCCAGGGGGATGCGCCAGAGCCGCTCGCCGCGCAGGCCCGCCATCCAGATCGAGCCCTCGGCCCAGGCGATGCCGCTGGGGGAGGCCTCGTCGGTCCTCCACTGGGCGACCGGATTCACATACTCCGAATCCCCCTCGCCCTTGCCCTCGACCTCGGGCCAGCCGTAGTTCCCGTCGGGCTTGATCAGGTTCAGCTCGTCCCAGGTGTTCTGCCCGAACTCGGCCGCCCACAGCCGCTGTTTCTCGTCCCAGGCGAGGCCCTGCACATTGCGATGGCCGTACGAGTACACGAGCGAGTCGGCCTCGGGGTTGCCCGGCGCGGGCCGGCCGTCCGGTGTCATCCGAAGGATCTTGCCGCCAAGGGAGTCCTTGTCCTGCGCGAGGCCGGTGTCCCCGGTCTCGCCGGTGCCCGCGTACAGCATCTTGTCCGGGCCGAACGCGATCCGGCCGCCGTTGTGGATCGTGCCCTTCGGGATGCCCCGCAGCACCGTGTCGGGGGCGCCGAGCTGCTCGCCCGCGGGCTTCTTCTCGTCGTACAGCATGCGGGCGATGCGGTTGTCGGACGCGGTGGTGAAGTAGGCGTACACCATGCGGTCCGAGGCGTAGTCGGGCGAGATCGCCAGGCCCATCAGGCCGCCCTCGCCGCCGGGCGCGACACCCGGTACGGAGCCGAGCTCGGTCTTCTCGCCGCTCTTGCCGTCGATGCGCGTGATCGTGCCCTCGTCCCGCGAGGACACGATCAGGTCGCCGCCCGGCAGCGCCGCCAGGCCCCACGGCGACTTCAGGTTCTCGGTGAGCGTGCCCACCACCTTCGCCTCACCCTTGTCGGGCGGTACGGAGTCGGCGGTGGCGCGGTCCGAGGGCGAGGCCTTGCCGCCGGGGCTCGCCTCGCTGCTCCGCCCACCCGCCGGGCCGTCGCCGGTGCCGTCCCCATCTCCGGAACACCCGGTCAGGAGCAGGGCGGAGAGGGCCAACGCGGCCGCCACAGCTGGTCGTTGCACGACAGGCATCCCTTCGACGCGGACAGCGTGTTCATCCTCACCTGTTCCTACACCGCAGCAGCCGCGGAAGTTCCCCGCAACAGGAATCACGTACGGCGACCGCCCCGGCTCATTCCGCGACGACCGGCGCTGGGCGGCAGGGAAACCGGCAGAGAAGCGGCAGGGAAACCGGCAGAGAAGCGACAGGGAAGCGGCAGAGAAGCGGCAGGGGATCGGAGCCCCGGGGCCTACTCCCAGGAGTCCTCCGCCACCGGCAGCGCCGCCAGCTCCGTCAGGTCGCGGTGCGTCAGCGTGAGCTCGGCGGCGGCCGCGTTCTCCACCGCCCACCGCGCGCGCTTCGTGCCCGGCACCGGCACCACGTGCGGACCCCGCGTGAGCAGCCAGGCGAGCGCCACCTGGGCCGGGGTGACCTCCGGGCCGTGGCGCTCGGCGACGCGGCGCAGGCCCACCACGATCGACTGGTTCGACGCCATCGTCTCGGCCGCGAACCGGGGGTGCCGGGCCCGCAGATCGTCAGGTTCGAAGCCCTGCCCCGGCGTCAGCGTGCCGGTCAGGAAGCCGTTGCCGAGCGGCATCGCCGCGAGCAGCCCGATCCCGCGCGCCTCGCACCACGGCAGCAGCGTCTCCAGGGCCTCCGGCGACCACACCGACAGCTCCGCCTGGACGGCGCTGACCGGGAAGACCTGCTGGATCCGCGCCAACTGCCGGATCGTTCCTTCGTACAGGGCCGCTCCGGGCCCGCGCCCCCGCGAGACCCTTCGCGGTCCGGCTGCGGGCGTGCTCCGCTGCGCGCTTCGTTGCGCCCGCGCGCCCACGGCGCACAGCCCGAGCGTGCGCACCTTGCCCGCGGTGACGAGCTCCGCCATCGCGCCCCAGGTCTCCTCGATCGGCACCTCGGGGTCGGCGCGGTGCAGCTGGTAGAGGTCGATCACATCGGTCTGCAGCCGACGCAGTGAGGCGTCACAGGCCCGCTTCACATACCCGGGCCGCCCGTTGGCCACGATGTGCTGCTCACCCACGAGCAGCCCGCACTTGGTCGATACGAACGCGTCCGCGCGGCGCTCCTTCAGCACCCGGCCGACGAGCAGCTCGTTGGTGAACGGCCCGTACATGTCCGCCGTGTCGAGGAGTCTCACACCGGCGTCGAGGGCGGCGTGCACCGTACGCAGGGACTCGTCCCCACGCTGCTGCGAGCCGGTGTAGGCCCAGCTCATCGGCATGCAGCCGAGGCCGACCGCGCCCACATCGAGCGCCCCCGCGCCGATCGTCCTGCGCTCCACCTGCCCGTTCCTCCCCACGATACGAACCGCGCCCCAAACTAACGTCTGCGCCCACGGGCACCGCGCTCAGCCCGCCCCTGACCACCCCGAAACCGGCACCACGCGCGCGTGCGCCCAGCCTCAAAGCCGCCCCCACGCGCGCGTGCGACCCGTCCCGAAACGACCACCACGCGCGCGTGCGACCCGTCCCGAAACGACCACCACGCGCGCGTGCGACCGCCCCTGACCCCGCCCGTACCGCATGCCGAACACCGCGTCCGCCCGTGCGGGACCGGCAGTTAGCCTCCTGGGCATGACCGCACGAGACGTATGGATCCCCTTCGCGCCCGACACCGTCCCCGGACTTCCGGACGGCTTCGACTACCAGATCTGGGACGGCGAGGACGCCTTCCCGGCCGACCCCGCGGACTGCGCGTTCTACGTCGTGCCGTACATGAAGCCCGCAGAGGTCTGCGTCCGGCCGCTGTCCGCGATGACGTCCGTGCAGGTCGTGCAGACCCTCACCGCGGGCATGGACCACATGCTGCCCGGCGCCGCCGACCTGCGTCCCGGCGTGCGGCTGTGCAACGCGCGCGGTGTGCACGAGGCGTCCACCGCGGAGCTGACGCTCGCGCTCGTCCTGGCGTCCCTGCGCGGCATCCCCGGTTTCGTCGAGGCCCGGCGCAAGGAGGAGTGGCGCTCCGGCTTCTACCCGGCCCTGGCCGACAAGTCGGTGCTCATCGTGGGCTACGGGTCCATCGGCTCCGCCATCGAGGACCGGCTCGCCCCCTTCGAGTGCGCGCGGGTCGTGCGCATCGCGCGCTCCGCCCGCACCACGGAGCGCGGCCCCGTGCACCCGTTCGCCGAACTGGCCGCCCTGCTCCCCGACGCCGACGTGGTGATCCTCTGCACGCCCCTCACCGAGCAGACGAAGGGCCTTGCGGACGCGAAGTTCCTGGCCGGGATGCGGGACGGCGCGCTCCTGGTGAACGTCGCGCGCGGTCCGGTGGTCGACACCCACGCGCTCCTGACCGAACTGGAGAGCGGCCGGATCAGCGCGGCGCTCGACGTCACCGACCCGGAACCGCTGCCCGCCGGACACCCCCTGTGGCATGCTCCGAACCTTCTGGTGAGCCCGCACGTCGGCGGCAGCAGCTCCGCCTTCCTGCCGCGCGCCAAGAGGCTGCTCGTACGGCAGTTGAACCGGTTCGCCGACGGTGATCCCGTGGACAACGTCGTACACATCACTGAATAAACGCCTCAACTGGGCCATTTCTCAAGGCCGTTGCGCACGCTCCGCCATCGCCCGCGTGCGCCCCGTGCTTGCATCACCGCTGGTCGTCACGGAGCGTAGAGAGACTATGTCCCTGAGTGACGAGACTGGTGTATCGTCCCGACAGGGGCTGCGCCAGGCGGAGTTCGGCGCCAGGGGAGACAGCAGAGGACGAGGGGGCGACGGGCGATGTACGGCCGATGGGCGAACACTCCGAAGCGGCAGGGCCGCCGGCGGCGACCACCGCGCGTTCCACTGCCCGCGAGCGACCGCAGAGCGCCCCGCGGGGCACCGCCACGCACGAGGGCTCCCTACGCGCGAGCGCTGCGCGGCAGGACCGCGCCCGCCGGGGACGCGAAGGCCCGGTGGCCCCGCCCGAGGTGGGTGGCCCGGTGAACGCGCCGGGAGCGTGGCAGGTCCGCCTCCTCGACCCGCGCCGCAGCCAGCTGAACCAGCTGCTGCTCGCGGGCGTCTGCGCGGCGTACGCGGCGGGCTCCGCCGTCGGCTGGGGCTCGGACGAACTCTCGTACATCATGGGCGACTTCGGCCTCAGCGCCGCCGCCGCCGTGGCCGCCGTGTCGTGCTTCCTCTACGCCCGCAGCAAGCACAGCCGCTTCCGGCCCGCCTGGCTGCTCTTCGGCATCTCCTCCGCGATGGCGGCGCTCGGCAACGCCGTCTGGGGCTGGTACGAAGTGGTGCTCGAGCGCCCCGTGCCGAGCCCCTGCCTCGCCGACCTGTTCTTCCTGTGCTTCGCGCCGCCCGCCATCGTCGGACTGCTCGTGCTCGCCAAGCGGCCCGTCACGCGCGCCGGCTGGGTCTGCCTCGGGCTCGACTCCTGGCTGATCGGCGGCTCGCTCCTGACGCTCGCGTGGAGCCTGGCCCTCGCGCACACCGCCGAGTTCGGCGACCTGAGCGTCTCGCACGCCGCGCTGGCGCTCGCGTACCCACTGCTCGACATCGCGCTCATCAGCATGGTCCTCGCCCTGCACTTCCGGCGCTCCGCGACCAACCGCTCCGCGGTGAACACGGCGATCGCCGCGATAGCCCTGACGGTGATGTGCGACGCCCTGTTCACGTCCCCGCTGCTGCGGGAGTCGTACCGCTCGGGCCAGATCCTCGACGCCGGCTGGTTCGCCGGCTCCCTGCTCCTCGCGTACGCCCCGTGGGTCACCCCCCGCGAGCAGGCCGAGAGCGAGCCGGGGCCCGAGGCGCGACGGGCGGCGGACGCGACCGGACCGCGGCGCGGCGCGGGGCGTGGTGCCGGGCGCGGACCGCGGCCGATCGCGGGCTCGCTGGCCGCACTCACCCCGTATCTGGCCGCCGCCGTCTGCACGCTGGGGATTCTCTACAACACCCTGGACGGCCGCAGCGTCGACCGCGTCGTGCTCTTCACAGCCTGCACGGTCGTGCTCGCCCTGGTCGTGCGCCAGGCGATCATGCTGCTCGACAACATCACGCTCACCCAGGAACTCGCCCAGAAGGAGAACCACTTCCGCTCCCTGGTGCAGGGCTCCAGCGACGTCATCATGATCGCCGCCCCGAACGGCATCCTGCGGTACGTCAGCCCGGCCGCCGCCGGAGTCTGGGGCCGGGACGCGGACGAGCTGGTCGGCTCCGAGCTGGCCACGCTGATCCACCCCGCCGACCTCGGCCGCGTCGTCCACGAGATCCGCCGCTTCCTCGCCGTACGCCCACAGGACGAGCCGACCACGCGCATCGAGTGCCGCTTCCGCTCCGGCAGCGGCACCTGGCTGAACGTGGAGTCGACCGTCAACCGGCACCACGGCGGCCTCATCTTCAACAGCCGTGACGTGACCGAACGGGTCCGCCTGCAGGCCCAGTTGCAGCACAACGCCGAGCACGACCCGCTCACCGACCTGCCCAACCGCGCCCTGTTCACCAAGCGCGTCGCGGGCGCCCTCGGCGGCAGACGCATCGGGGACCGCGGCACCGCCGTGCTCTTCATCGACCTCGACGGCTTCAAGGGCGTCAACGACACCATCGGCCACCAGGCGGGCGACGAACTCCTCGTCCAGGCCGCCCGCAGACTGGCCGAATCCGTACGCTCCGGGGACACCGCCGCCCGCCTCGGCGGCGACGAGTTCGCGGCGCTCATCGTCGGCGACGGCACCCGCGACCGCGCGGCGCGCGAACGGCACATCTACGAGCTCGCGGACCGCCTGCGGGTGCGCCTCTCCGAGCCGTACGCCATCAACGGCCAGGACGTGCGCGTGGCCGCCTCCATCGGCGTCGCCTTCGCCGAACCCGGCATCACCGCAGGGGAGTTGCTGCGCAACGCCGACCTCGCGATGTACCGCGCCAAGGCCGCGGGCAAGGGCCGTGTCGTGCTGTACGCGCCCCAGATGCAGGCCGAGGTCGTCCGCAAGGCCGAGCTCGCCACGCGGCTGCGCAGCGCGCTGCACGAGGGCGAGTTCGTGCTCCTGCACCAGCCGGTGGTCTCGCTCGGCTCCGGGGACGTCACCGCCGTCGCCGCGCAGGCCAGATGGTGCTCGGCCCAGGGCATCCTGTTCACACCCGCCGAGTTCCTGCGCGTGGCCGACGACCACGACCGCGCCGCCGAGCTGGGCCGCTGGCTCCTGGAGGAGGCCGTCGAGCAGGCCGCCGAGCGCGGTCGCGCCGGGCACGCCGTCCCCGTGACCGTCCGGATGAGCGCTCAGCGCCTCCTCGACCGCTCCATGCCCCTCGGCTCCGTCGAGGCGCTCCTGACGCGGTACGGACTGCCCTCCGGCGCCCTCGTCATCGAGCTGGCCGACAGCGACCCGCGCACGCCCCTCGACGACCTGGAGCGGCGCCTGGCCGCACTGCGCAGACTCGGCGTCCGCATCGCCCTGGACGGCCTGGGCACCGGCCACGCCGCGATCAACGCGCTGCGCCGCCTCCCCGTGGACGTACTGAAGCTGGACCGCTCCCTGGTCGAGGGCGTCGTCGAATCGGCCAGGCTCCACAAGATCACCAGCGGTCTCCTCCGCATCGCGGGCGACCTCGGCCTGCAGTCCCTTGCCGACGGCGTGGACCTGCCGGAGCAGGTCGTCGCCCTGCGCGAGATGGGCTGTACGCACGGCCAGGGCATGGCCTTCGCCGGCCCCCTCGACGAGCACCGGCTGCGCAGAGCCCTCGCCGGAGCCGACTATGCGGTGCCGCAGGGTCCGGCCGAGCCGGTCTTCGTGGGCGGCGCGGTGATCGGCGGTACCAGAGACACCCGGCTGCGCTCACATAATGAGACGGCCGTCCCACCCACTTGACACATCCTGGGGGGCGGGGAGAGGGTCAATGCCATGCGCACCCGAATTCTCGTACTTGGAAAGCGCGTCGGCTAAGGCTGGGACTGCGGACACCGCAGAGATCTCAGCGCTACTGGAACCGACGCGCTCCCCTCGCTTGCCTCTGGGCACGAGGGGTTTTTTATTGCACTGGCACCTCACATACCCTCGCAAAACACCCTCTTAGCTTCGAGAAGAGACGCCGATGACCGAGCAGGCCACCGGGGCCCATCCGCAGCCGCGGCCCCGACCCTCTGGACAGCAGACCGCCCCCGCCCAGCAGGTGACGGGTGCGCAGTCCCTCATTCGTTCTCTCGAGGAAGTCGGGGCCGAGACGGTATTCGGCATCCCGGGCGGCGCGATCATGCCGGCCTACGACCCGCTCATGGACTCCACCAAGGTCCGCCACATCCTGGTCCGCCACGAGCAGGGCGCGGGCCACGCGGCCACCGGTTACGCGCAGGCCACCGGCAAGGTCGGCGTCTGCATGGCCACCTCGGGCCCCGGCGCCACCAACCTGGTCACCCCGATCGCCGACGCGCACATGGACTCGGTGCCGCTCGTCGCGATCACCGGCCAGGTCTCCTCGAAGGCCATCGGCACGGACGCCTTCCAGGAGGCGGACATCGTCGGCATCACCATGCCGATCACCAAGCACAACTTCCTGGTCACCAAGGCCGAGGACATCCCGAAGACGATCGCGGAGGCCTTCCACATCGCCTCCACCGGCCGTCCGGGCCCGGTCCTGGTGGACATCGCCAAGGACGCGCTGCAGGCGAAGACCACGTTCAGCTGGCCGCCGCAGGCCGACCTGCCGGGCTACCGGCCGGTGACCAAGCCGCACGCCAAGCAGATCCGCGAGGCGGCCAAGCTGATCGCCCAGGCCAAGCGGCCCGTCCTGTACGTCGGCGGCGGTGTGCTCAAGGCGCACGCCACCGCCGAGCTGAAGGTCCTCGCAGAACTCACCCGGGCGCCCGTCACCACCACACTGATGGCGCTCGGCGCGTTCCCCGACAGCCACCCGCTGCACGTGGGAATGCCGGGCATGCACGGTGCGGTCACCGCCGTCACCGCGCTGCAGAAGGCCGACCTGATCGTCGCCCTCGGAGCCCGCTTCGACGACCGCGTCACCGGCAAGCTCGACTCCTTCGCCCCGTACGCGAAGATCGTGCACGCCGACATCGACCCCGCGGAGATCGGCAAGAACCGCGCCGCCGACGTCCCGATCGTCGGTGACGCCCGCGAGGTCATCGCCGACCTGGTCCAGGCCCTGCAGACCGAGCACTCCGAAGGCCACGTCGGCGAGGCCGCCAAGGGCGGGTACGCCGCCTGGTGGGAGCTGCTCGACCGCTGGCGCGAGACCTACCCGCTCAGCTACGACCTGCCCGAGGACGGCAGCCTCGCCCCGCAGCAGGTCATCCAGCGGATCGGCCAACTCGCCCCGGAGGGCACGGTGTTCGCGGCCGGCGTCGGCCAGCACCAGATGTGGGCCGCGCACTTCATCGACTACGAGAAGCCCGCGACCTGGCTCAACTCCGGCGGCGCCGGAACCATGGGTTACGCGGTCCCCGCCGCCATGGGCGCCAAGGCCGGCCGCCCCGAGGCCCCGGTCTGGGCGATCGACGGCGACGGCTGCTTCCAGATGACCAACCAGGAACTGACCACCTGCGCCCTGAACAACATCCCGATCAAGGTCGCCGTCATCAACAACGGCGCCCTCGGCATGGTCCGCCAGTGGCAGAACCTGTTCTACGACGGCCGGTACTCCAACACCGTCCTGCACTCCGAAGACACCGGCCACGAGAACACCGGCTCCCAGGTCGGCGCGAGCAAGGCCGCCCGCAAGGGCACCCGTGTCCCGGACTTCGTGAAGCTGTCCGAGGCCATGGGCTGTGTCGCGCTGCGCTGCGAGGACCCGGCCGAGCTCGACGCGGTCATCGCCAAGGCGAACGAGATCAACGACCGCCCGGTCGTCGTCGACTTCATCGTCCACGAGGACGCCCAGGTCTGGCCGATGGTCGCCGCCGGCACCTCCAACGACGAGGTCATGGCCGCCCGGGGCGTCCGCCCCGACTTCGGCGACGCGGCAGACGACTGAGGCCCAAGAGAGCGAAAGAGAGACTCACGAGACATGTCCAAGCACACGCTCTCCGTCCTGGTCGAGAACAAGCCCGGTGTCCTGGCCCGGATCACCGCCCTGTTCTCGCGCCGCGGCTTCAACATCGACTCGCTCGCCGTCGGTGTCACCGAGCACCCCGACATCTCCCGCATCACCATCGTGGTCAACGTCGAGGACCTCCCCCTCGAACAGGTCACCAAGCAGCTGAACAAGCTCGTCAACGTCCTGAAGATCGTGGAGCTCGAGCCCGGCCAGGCCGTCCAGCGCGAACTCGTCCTCGCCAAGGTCCGCGCCGACAACGAGACCCGCTCGCAGATCGTCGAGATCGTCCAGCTGTTCCGCGCCAAGACCGTGGACGTCTCGCCCGAGGCGGTCACCATCGAGGCCACCGGATCCAGCGACAAGCTGGAGGCGATGCTCAGGATGCTGGAGCCCTACGGCATCAAGGAACTCGTCCAGTCCGGCACGATCGCCATAGGCCGTGGCTCGCGCTCCATCACGGACCGCTCGCTGCGCGCCCTCGACCGCTCGGCCTGACGCGCGGGCGCGCCCCCGCGGCGCGCCTCTCGGATACCGAGACCCGACACCCTCTCACCCTCTGCCCGCCGTACGGTGGGACGCACCACCAGCACACATAGGAGATCTCCAGTGGCCGAGCTGTTCTACGACAACGACGCGGACCTGTCCATCATCCAGGGCCGCAAGGTCGCGGTCATCGGTTACGGCAGCCAGGGCCACGCCCACGCGCTGTCGCTGCGCGACTCGGGCGTCGACGTCCGCGTCGGTCTGCACGAGGGCTCGAAGTCCAAGGCCAAGGCCGAGGAGCAGGGCCTGCGCGTGGTCACCCCGTCGGAGGCCGCCGCCGAGGCCGACGTCATCATGATCCTCGTCCCGGACCCGATCCAGGCCCAGGTCTACGAGGAGACGATCGCCCCGAACCTGAAGGACGGCGACGCCCTGTTCTTCGGCCACGGCCTCAACATCCGCTTCGGCTTCATCAAGCCCCCGGCGGGCGTCGACGTCTGCATGGTCGCCCCGAAGGGCCCGGGCCACCTGGTCCGCCGCCAGTACGAGGAGGGCCGCGGCGTTCCGTGTATCGCCGCCGTCGAGCAGGACGCCACGGGCAACGGCTTCGCGCTGGCGCTCTCGTACGCGAAGGGCATCGGCGGCACCCGCGCCGGCGTCATCAAGACGACCTTCACCGAGGAGACCGAGACCGACCTCTTCGGCGAGCAGGCCGTTCTCTGCGGTGGCACGGCCGCGCTCGTCAAGGCCGGTTTCGAGACCCTGACCGAGGCCGGCTACCAGCCGGAGATCGCGTACTTCGAGTGCCTGCACGAGCTGAAGCTCATCGTGGACCTCATGTACGAGGGCGGCCTGGAGAAGATGCGCTGGTCCATCTCCGAGACCGCCGAGTGGGGCGACTACGTCACCGGCCCGCGGATCATCACGGACCAGACCAAGGCCGAGATGAAGAAGGTCCTCGCCGAGATCCAGGACGGCACCTTCGCCCAGCAGTGGATGGACGAGTACCACGGCGGTCTGAAGAAGTACAACGAGTACAAGAAGCAGGACTCCGAGCACCTGCTTGAGACCACCGGCAAGGAGCTGCGCAAGCTCATGAGCTGGGTGAACGAGGAGGCGTAAGCCTCAGCCGACAGGGCCGGAGCAGCTTGCTCCGGCCCTGTTGTCCAACCCGTCCCACACGGACGGGTGATCCCTTCCGCTGAGGCGCAAGACCACCTCCGCACCGGCACTAGACTGCCGTACTACATACGCGTCAGGCCCACAGCGTCGTGCGTCTTCCACGCGGCTTGCCCCTCCGCCTGCGGCCGTCGGGACGGCCGTCCGCAATGGACTTGTGAGGACACACGTGAGCTCGAACCCTGCCAAACCCGTCGTACTCATCGCCGAAGAGCTGTCGCCCGCGACCGTGGACGCGCTGGGTCCGGACTTCGAGATCCGGCAGTGCAACGGCGCCGACCGCGCCGAGCTGATCCCCGCGATCGCCGACGTCGACGCGATCCTGGTCCGCTCCGCCACCAAGGTGGACGCAGAGGCCATCGCCGCCGCGAAGAAGCTGAAGGTCGTCGCACGAGCCGGTGTCGGCCTCGACAACGTCGACGTGTCCGCCGCCACCAAGGCCGGCGTGATGGTCGTCAACGCCCCGACGTCCAACATCGTCACGGCCGCCGAGCTGGCCTGCGGCCTGCTCGTCGCCACCGCGCGCAACATCCCGCAGGCCAACACCGCGCTGAAGAACCGCGAGTGGAAGCGCTCCAAGTACACGGGTGTCGAGCTCGCGGAGAAGACCCTCGGTGTCGTCGGCCTCGGCCGCATCGGCGTCCTGGTCGCCCAGCGCATGTCGGCCTTCGGCATGAAGGTCGTCGCGTACGACCCGTACGTCCAGCCCGCGCGGGCCGCGCAGATGGGCGTCAAGCTGCTCTCGCTCGACGAGCTGCTCGAGGTCTCCGACTTCATCACCGTGCACCTGCCCAAGACCCCCGAGACCCTCGGTCTCATCGGTGACGAGGCGCTGCACAAGGTCAAGCCGAGCGTCCGCATCGTGAACGCCGCGCGCGGCGGGATCGTCGACGAGGAGGCGCTGTTCTCGGCGCTCAAGGAGGGCCGCGTCGCCGGCGCCGGCCTGGACGTGTACGCCAAGGAGCCGTGCACGGACTCGCCGCTCTTCGAGTTCGACCAGGTCGTCTGCACCCCGCACCTCGGCGCCTCCACGGACGAGGCGCAGGAGAAGGCCGGTATCGCCGTCGCCAAGTCGGTGCGCCTCGCGCTCGCCGGTGAGCTGGTGCCGGACGCGGTGAACGTCCAGGGCGGTGTCATCGCCGAGGACGTACGCCCGGGTCTGCCGCTCGCCGAGAAGCTCGGCCGGATCTTCACCGCGCTCGCCAGTGAGGTCGCCGTCCGCCTGGACGTCGAGGTCTGCGGCGAGATCACCCAGCACGACGTCAAGGTGCTCGAACTCTCCGCGCTCAAGGGCGTGTTCGAGGACGTCGTGGACGAGACGGTGTCGTACGTGAACGCCCCGCTGTTCGCGCAGGAGCGCGGCGTCGAGGTGCGGCTGACCACCACGTCCGAGTCGCCCGACCACCGCAACATGGTCACGGTGCGCGGCACGCTGTCCGGCGGTGAGGAGATCGCGGTCTCCGGCACGCTGGCCGGGCCGAAGCACCTGCAGAAGATCGTCGCGATCGGCGAGCACGACATCGACCTGGCGCTCGCCGACCACATGGTGGTGCTGCGGTACGCGGACCGTCCCGGTGTCGTCGGCACGGTCGGCCGGGTCCTCGGCGAGGGCGGGCTGAACATCGCGGGCATGCAGGTGTCGCGGGCGGCCGCCGGTGGTGAGGCCCTCGCGGTCCTGACCGTGGACGACACGGTTCCGGCGCAGGTTCTCACGGAGCTGGCGGCGGAGATCGGCGCGACGTCGGCTCGGTCGGTCAACCTGTCGGAGTAGTTGGGGAGTTGGCGGGGCTCGGGGTGCGGTTCGGCACTCTGGGCCCCGCTTTTTGTTTCCCCTCCCCGCCCCTTCCCGAAATCCTGCGGAGGCCCGTCCGGCAGGATTTTCGGGAAGGGGAGGAACTAGAGCCGCGCCGCCTTCAACGCCATGTGCAGCAGCAACCGGTCCTCCCCGGCGTCCAGGTCGAGCCCAGTCAGCTGCTCCACCCGCGACAGCCGGTAGTACAGCGTCTGCCGGTGGATGCCGAGTGCCGTCGCCGCGCGCCCCGCCTGGCCCGCCTGGTCGAGGAACACCTCGGCGGTGCGGGCCAGTTCGGGACGGGTGAGCAGCTGCTCCACCACCGGATCGTGCGCGGCCTCCGCGGGCAGCGCGGTCAACAGGCGGTACGGGCCCAACTCGGCCCACTCCGCCACCCGTTCGGCCGCGACCGCCGTACCGCCGGGACCCCCGCTCGTCGCCGCCGCCCGCCGGGCCGCCGCCGCGCGCGCCGCCGCAGCGGCCTCCTGCCAGGCGGCGGGCAGTTCGCCGAGGCCGCGGCGCGGCACCGCGATGCCCGCCGTGCCCGTCGTGCCCGTCGTGCCCGCACCGTCCACCGCGTCGACGAGCCGTCCGGCCGCCGTCCGCGCGGGCCCGAGCACCTCCGCCGAGCGCAGCCGCACCAGCGCGGCCAGGGTCTGCGGCCCCGCCGGAGCCCCGGCCGTGGCACCCGGCGCCCCCGGCACCGTGCACACCGCGACCGTGCCCGGCGCCCGCCGAGCACCCGGAGAGGCCGACGCCGGCCACGGCGTGACGCACACCAGCGCGTGCAGCTCGTCGGCCGCCGCGCCCAGTGCGTCCCGCAGGGCCGTCGTCGCCGCCTCCCGCTGCCAACCCGCCGGGGCGGTGAGCAGGGCGCGCAGCTCGCGGGCCACGTCGTCGCCCGCCGACTCCTCCGCCGCGAGCAGCACCCCGATCCGCTCCGTCACCTGGAGGGCCGCGTCCAGTTGGGCGGCGGAGGGGCCCGGCTCCGAGTCCAGGAGCCACACGTACCCGTGGACCACGCCCCGGTGGCGTACCGGAAGACAGATCCGGGCGCGCAGCACGCCCGCGTCCGGGGCCGCCGGGATGCGCACCGGGCCGTCCGCGCGGGTGATGCCGAAGCCCTCGAACCAGGACCGCACCGCGGCGGTGGACTTCCTGGTCAGGATCGAGCGCGTACGCACCGGATCGAGGTCCAGCTCGTCCATGCCGTCGCTGTCCTGCGCGCCGAACGCGATCAGCTCGAAATCCCGGTTCTCCAAGGTCGCGGGCGCTCCGAGCAGCGCGGAGATCTCATCGACCAGGTCCTGGTAGTCGCCCTTCACGAGGGCCATTGTGCGGCACTCGGAAGCCTGTCCCATACAGATGTCTGAGATGCAGGGCACGGATGCGTGACACCTGTCGATGGTTCAGGATCGGAGCGAACCTTAGGTTTCACGGTGGTTCCCCCTGCCGCTCCCTTTCGGTCACCGACCGCCCGGGAGTCGCTCCCTTCACATCCGTTCTGGAGGTGCCCCGTGCTGGCTCCCGTGATTCTCGCCGCGTCGCGCAGCGACAAGATGCGCCGCTTCGTGTCGGCCGCGCCGGGCACCAGGCAGGTCGTCGAGCGGTTCATCCCCGGCGAGACCGTCGACCAGGTCGTGCCGGTCGTCGAGGACGCCGTCGCCAAGGGCCTCGAAGTCACCCTCGACGTCGTCGGCGAGGACATCACGACGCCCGAGCAGGCCGCCGCCGCCCGGGACGCGTACCTGGACCTGATCGCGCACCTCAAGGGCCTCGGCCTCGGCACCAAGGCCGAGATGTCCGTGAAGCTGTCGATGTTCGGCCAGGCGCTGGCGGGCGGCCACGAGCTGGCGCTTGCCAACGTGCGCCCCGTCGTCGAGGCCGCCGCCGCCATCGGCACCACGGTGACCCTTGACGCCGAGGACCACACGACCCTCGACTCGATGTTCGCCATCCACGACGAGCTGCGGAAGGACTTCCCGCAGACCGGCTGCGTCATCCAGGCGTACCTGTTCCGCACCGAGGACGACGCCCGCCGCCTCGCCGCGAACAGCAGCCGGGTCCGGATCGTGAAGGGCGCCTACAAGGAGCCCGTCGAGGTCGCCTACCAGGACAAGGGCGAGATCGACAAGGCGTACGTCCGCATCCTGAAGATCCTGATGCACGGCGAGGGCTACCCGATGATCGGGTCCCACGACCCGCGACTCATCGCCATCAGCCAGGAGCTCGCCCGCCGTGCCGGGCGCAAACTGGACGAGTACGAGTTCCAGATGCTGTACGGCATCCGCAGCGAGGAGCATGTCCGGCTGGCCGCCGAGGGACACCGCATGCGCGTCTACACCGCGTACGGCACCGACTGGTACGGCTACTTCATGCGGCGCCTCGCGGAGAAGCCCGCCAACCTGCTCTTCTTCGCCCGCTCGACGATCACCAAGAACTGACCGTCGGGCACCGAGACTTGGCCCAGGGCCGAGCCCCACACCCCTCATCAGAACCCCACCAAGGAGGACGGAATACATGGACGCCGTGACCCAGGTCCCCACCCCCGTCAATGAGCCGGTGCACGGCTACGCCCCCGGCTCCGCCGAGCGTGTCCGCCTGGAGGCCAAGCTCAAGGAGCTGGCCGAGAACCCGATCGACCTGCCGTGCTTCATCGGCGGCGAGCGTCGCCTGGGTGGCGGCGAGACCTTCCAGGTCGTACAGCCGCACAACCACCAGAAGGTCCTCGGCACCGCGCGCAACGCCACCACGCAGGACGCGCAGGACGCGATCGACGCCGCGCTCGCCGCCGCCCCGGCCTGGCGCGCGATGTCCTTCGACGACCGCGCCGCGATCATCCTGCGCGCCGCCGAGCTGCTCTCCGGCCCCTGGCGCGAGACGCTCGCCGCCTCGACGATGCTCGGCCAGTCGAAGACCGCCCAGCAGGCGGAGATCGACACCCCCTGTGAGCTCATCGACTTCTGGCGCTTCAACGTCTCGTACGCCCGCCAGATCCTCGCCGAGCAGCCCCCGGCCAACGCGCCGGGCGTGTGGAACCGTCTGGACCACCGCCCGCTCGAGGGCTTCGTGTACGCGATCACGCCGTTCAACTTCACGGCCATCGCGGGCAACCTGCCGACCGCCCCGGCCCTCATGGGCAACGTGGTCGTGTGGAAGCCGTCCCCGACGCAGACCCACGCCGCCGTGCTGCTCATGCAGCTCCTGGAGGAGGCCGGTCTGCCGAAGGGCGTCATCAACCTGGTCACGGGTGACGGCCTGGCGGTCTCGGAGGTCGCCCTGGAGCACCCGGAGCTCGCGGGCATCCACTTCACCGGCTCGACCAAGACCTTCCAGCACCTGTGGAAGACGGTCGGCAACAACATCGAGAAGTACCGGTCGTACCCGCGCATCGTCGGCGAGACCGGCGGCAAGGACTTCGTCGTCGCCCACCCGTCGGCCGACCCGGCGGTCCTGAAGACGGCGCTGACCCGCGGTTCCTTCGAGTTCCAGGGCCAGAAGTGCTCCGCCTCGTCGCGTGCGTACGTCCCCGCCTCGATCTGGAACAACGGCTTCAAGGAGCAGTTCGCGGCCGAGGTCGACGGCATCAAGATGGGTGACGTCACCGACCTGACGAACTTCATCGGCGCCGTCATCGACGACCGCTCCTTCGCGAAGAACAAGGCCGCGATCGACCGTGCCAAGGCCGACGCGTCCTGCACGATCGTCGCCGGTGGCACCTACGACGACTCGGAGGGCTACTTCGTCCGCCCGACCGTCATCGAGTGCACCGACCCCGAGAACGAGGTCTTCACGACCGAGTACTTCGGCCCGATCCTCGCCGTCCACGTCTACGAGGACGACAAGTACGAGGAGATGCTGGCGCAGATGGAGTCCGTGTCCGCGTACGCGCTGACCGGCTCGATCATCTCCTCCGACCGTGCGGCCGCGGCCGACGCGATGGAGAAGCTCCGCTTCGCCGCGGGCAACTTCTACATCAACGACAAGTCGACCGGTGCCGTCGTCGGGCAGCAGCCGTTCGGTGGCGGTCGTGCCTCGGGCACCAACGACAAGGCCGGTGCCCCGCAGAACCTGATGCGCTGGACGCTGACCCGCGCCATCAAGGAGTCGCTGGTCTCGCCGACCGACTACTCCTACCCGCACATGGGCTGAGATTCGCTGCCCGTCTGAACACCCGCCCCCGTACGGTCCCCACGCCGGACGGGGGCGGTGATTTTTCTTCCCGGCTGCAAAATCAGCCCCTCCGGCGTTTGAGGAGCGGGGGTCTGGGTGGCTGGCCCCCAGTTTCGGGAAGGGGCGGGGAGGGGATCAGCCCGCCGCAGGCGACCGCACGATCGTCTTGCCCAGGTTCGCCCCACGCAGCATGCCGAGGAACGCGTCCACGATCGACTCGAACCCCTCCGTCACCGTCTCGTCCAACGCGACCCGCCCACCCTGCAGATGCGGCACGACGAACTCGTACAACTCCTCCTGCACGTCCCGGTAGTCGCGGACGAGGAAGCCCTCCAGGCGCAAGGACTTCTCCACGACGTCGGCGTGGTTGAAGCGGACGGGCGGTGCGTCGGGGTCGTTGTACTGGCTGACCGTGCCGACCCGCACCACCCGGCCGTGCTCCCGCAGCGCGGAGATCCCGGCGCCGAGGTGCTCGCCGCCGACGTTGTCCAGGAACACGTCGAAGCCGTCGGGCGCGGCCTTCGCCAACTGCTCGGCCACGGGCCCGTCGTGGTAGTCGAAGGCGGCGTCGTACCCGACCTCCGCCGTGAGGTGGGCGACCTTCGCCGCCGAGCCCGCGCTGCCCACGATCCGCCCCGCGCCGAGCAGTCGCGCGAGCCGTGCGGTGGCCGTGCCGACGCCGCCCGCCGCGGCCGACACGAACAGGTCCTCGCCCTCCCGCAGCCGGGCGATCCGGGTCAGCCCGACGTAGGCGGTCAGGCCGGTGCCGCCGAGGATGCTCAGGTGGGCCGAGAGCGGCACCCCGTCGAAGTGCGGCAGGCGGCGGACCTCGTCGGGCGTGACCACGGCGTGGGTGCGCCAGCCCTGCCGGTGGAAGACCAACTCGCCCTCCTTCACGGAGGGTTCGCGCGACTCCACGACCCGGCCGACGGTCCGCCCCTCCAGCGACGCGTGCAGCGCGAAGCCGCCGGGCACGTCGTCCATCAGCTCGCGGTGGTACGGGTCCACGGACCAGTACAGGTTCTCCACCAGGGCGGTGCCGGGAGTCGGATGCGGGACGGCCGACTCCACGAACGCGAAGTGGTCGGGGGTGGGGAAACCGTGCGGGCGGGCGGTCTGGTGGACGGTGAGGGCGGTGTCGTTCGTCATGGCCGGAAACGTAGGCGGGAATCCGCGGGCCGGGCAGAGGGTTGGGCTCATGGAACGGCGCCGGGTATGAGCGGTGCTCATACGTACAGGTGAGAGAGGTGGCCCGCGCGATGGCCGAGCAGGATCTGGCACCGCACGAACTGCGGACGCTCGTCGCCGTGGCCGAGCGGGGCGGCTTCTCGTCGGCGGCCTCGGCGCTCGGACTGACGCAGTCCGCGGTCTCGCACTCGGTGCGGGGCACCATCCTGAGGGGCGGCCCGAAGGGCCTCGAGTAGGGCGGTGGCGGGAGACGGGTGGGCGCAAGCTCGGTGCCGTGCTGTTCACGCGGGGACGCGCGGGGGCGGCGCCGACCGCGGCGGGGGAGCGCGCCGTGGCCTACGCGCGCCGCGTGCTGCATCTGCTCGACGCGATGGCCGCCGAGGTGCGCGGCGCGGAGCGCGGCCGGATCGAGGGCCCGCTGCGGATCGCCGCCTTCCGCAGCGCCGCGCTGCATCTGCTGCCCGAGGCGCTGGGGCGGCTGCGCGAACGGCACCCGGGGATCGACGCCCGCGTCAAGGTCGTACGCGAAGTGGGCGCGGGCACGGGGGGCGAGGTGCTCGCCGGGCGTGCGGACGTCGGGATCGCCACGATCGGGGAGACCTCGCCGATCCTGCCGGGCCTGACCGGCGACGTGCTCCGGGAGGAGGCGTACGCGTTCGTGCATCCGGCCGGGCACCCCGATCCGCGGTCGCTGCCGCTGGTCGACTGGGTGGAGAACTGCGGCTCGTACACCCGGCGCTGGTGGAGCGAGCAGGACTGGATCCCGCGCGCCACCGTCGAGACCGGGGACGACGGAGCGGTGCTGTCGATGGTGAGCGCCGGTCACGGAATGGCGATCATGCCCGAGCTCTCGCTGACCGGAGCACCGCCCTCGGTTCAGATCACCGATCTCGGCCCGGACCGCCCGTTCCGCTCGATCGGCTGGGTGACGACGCCCGAGCTCGCCGGAACACCCGTAGTCAGGGCGCTGATCAGGGAATTGAGGGAGCTCAAGGGCTGAGCGGCGGCGCAGGAAGAGAGGCCTCCGCGGGCTCCGCTTCATGATCGCCGTCTCAGATAGTAGGAAGTCCGAGTAATTGTAGAGACAGCGGCTCGATGCTCGCTTAGCTTGGTAGGAGCCGAACGTCTCGCTCGATCCAGCGAATGGCGGTCGTGAGCCGGGCACCCCCGCAGGCAACCCCTGCCGCCCCCGCTCCCCGCCCCTCCGGCGTCTCGTACCCCCCTCTCCGCACTCCGTCGTGCCCCTCAAGGAGTCGAATCCTCATGACCGAGACGACCGTCGCCGCCCGCCGAGTCCGCCGCGCCCCCCGCATCGGGGAGACCGAGCGCAAGAACGCCGCCGCCGCCCTCCAGCGCGCTCTCGACCGGAGGGACAACGGCGGCGAGACGGGTCACTGAGCGGCGCTGCCGCCCCGATCGCCCCGCTGACCACCCCGTACGACCTCGAAGTGGTCGATGCGCTCGCCGCTCTCGGCGAGCGCGGAGACCGTCATCCGCGGCTTCGCTCCGGTCTCCACCTCCACCGCGAGGAACGAGTAGCCGGTGTACCGCACCCGTGACCACTCCACCGTGTCCGGGTCGGGCAGCCGCAGCTTCGTCCAGTGGAACGTGACGATCGACTCCCGGTCGTTCACGTGGCCCTCGTAGCTGTCCTTCACGCCGGGCCCGAAGCCGTACAGCTCCTTGCCCGCGCCGCCGGCCGTGACGTACACGATGCCGTCACGCGTCGGGTCCGTGCTCCCGCCGACCGGCACGGGCCTGCCGACCTCGCCGTTCTTCACGGCGTCCGTGCGCTCGTACACATGGTTGTGGCCGTTGATCACCAGGTCCACCTGGTGCTTGGTGAACAGCTCCAGCCAGGCGTCGCGCACCCCGCCGTCCGAGGCGTGCGTGGACGTCGAGTACATGCAGTGGTGGAAGAAGACCACGATGAAGTCGACGTCCGCGTCCGCGCGCAGCTCGGCGAGGCGCTTGTCCAGCCAGGCGGTCTGCTTGCCGTCCGTGTAGCCCTTGTTGGCGGGGATCTCGTACGAGACGTCGTTGGCGTCCAGGGCCACCACGCCGACGCTGCCGTAGCGGAACGAGTAGACGCCCGGGGCGTTCTCGGGGTCGAAGCCGTTCTCGGGGAGCGACCAGCGGGCCGACTGGCCGCCGTAGCCGTTCGGCGAGTACCAGGCCTCCATGTCGTGGTTGCCGGTCGTCACCATCCACGGCACGGACTTCGCCACCGACTCGGTCTGCGCGAGGAACGTGTCCCACACGCGTGCGTCGTACGTGTCCGACTCCTTGCCCAGGCCGCTGGAGTCCGCGTAGCAGATGTCGCCCGCGTGCAGGTGGAACGACGGGTTCTGACCGAGGATCAACTGGTCGTTGGCGAGGGCGTGGTAGCTCACGCCCTGGTCGCCGAAGGCCGTGAACACGAACTTCTCCGGCTTCGCGGGCGCGGTACGGAACGTGCCGATGGTGCCCATCCGCTCGGGCGCGGCCGGGTCGAAGCCCTCGTGGCCGACGCCGTAGTAGTACGTAGTGCCCGGCTTCAGGTGGTCGAAGGCGGCGTGCAGGTAGTACTGCTCCACCTCCGGCAGCTTCTTCGACAGGGCCGGGGTGTGCAGCGGGCGCACCTCCGCCTCGATCTTCCGGCTCAACTCCCAGGGCGTCGTGCCGATCCGGACGTACGGCTGCTTCACCGCGAACGGGACCTGCCAGGAGATCCGCATCTGCGTCGTCGGATCGGCGCCGAAGGCGAGGTGTCGGCCGAAGGGGGCGACGAGCGAGCCGTCCACCTTGGCGGTGGCGCCGCTCGTGGCCGGCGCGGGGGAGGCCGCGGCGGCGCTCCCCGAACCGACGAGCAGCCCCGCGCCGCCCGCCGCGCCCGCCGTCGCGAGCCCACCGATGAGCGCTCCGCGCCGGGAGACCTTGGGGCGGGCGTGCTTGGCCCGCAGGTACTCGTGCTGCTCCGGCATGCTCAGGCGCTGCGCTAGCTGTTTCGGGATACCGACGTCAGGCGTGTCCATGCGGCCGAACTTGCCAGTAACTTCCAACTGGGGCCAGGCTTTTGGGTGAACGAACGGTGTTGATACGCCGGACGGGCTGGATTGACAGGGGCGCGGGGAACTGCGCGATCAGCCCCTCCGGCGTTTGAGGAGCGGGGGGCCGGGGGCGGAGCCCTCAGGGGGTGCGTCCAAATAACGGACAGCGAATGTCACCGGGTAAGACAACCGCGTACCCTCAAACCATGTCTCGCAGCATCAATCTCGCAGTCATCCCCGGCGACGGCATCGGCCCGGAGGTCGTAGCCCAGGGGCTCAAGGTGCTCTCCGCGGTGCTCCCGCAGGATGTGAAGCTGGAGACGAAGGAGTTCGACTTCGGCGCGAAGCGGTACCACGCCACCGGTGAGACCCTCACCGACGCCGACGTGGACGCCCTCAAGAAGCACGAGGCGATCCTCCTCGGCGCCATCGGCGACCCGAGCGTCCCGTCCGGCGTCCTGGAGCGCGGCTTCCTGCTGAAGCTCCGCTTCCTCTTCGACCACCACGTCAACCTGCGCCCCTCGCGCCTGCTCCCCGGCGTCTCGACGCCGCTCAAGGGCGAGCCCGAGATCGACTTCGTCGTCGTACGCGAAGGCACCGAGGGTCCGTACACCGGCAACGGCGGCACGATCCGCAAGGGCACCCCGCACGAGGTCGCCACCGAGGTCTCCGTGAACACGGCCTTCGGCGTCGAGCGCGTCGTCCGGGACGCCTTCGCCCGCGCCCAGGCCCGCCCGCGCAAGAAGCTGACCCTGGTCCACAAGAACAACGTGCTCGCGTACGCCGGTCACCTGTGGACGGACGTCTTCAACCGCGTGGCCGAGGAGTTCCCCGAGGTCACCACCGACTACATCCACGTCGACGCCGCGACGATCTACCTCGTCACCGACCCGGCCCGCTTCGACGTGATCGTCACCGACAACCTCTTCGGCGACATCATCACCGACCTCGCCGCGGCCGTCTCCGGCGGCATCGGCGTCGCGGCCTCCGGGAACATCAACCCGAGCCGCGAGTTCCCGTCCATGTTCGAGCCCGTGCACGGCTCGGCCCCGGACATCGCCGGTCAGGGCAAGGCCGACCCCACGGCCACGGTCCTCTCCGTCGCTCTCCTCCTGCGCCACCTCGGGTACGACGCCGAGGCCGCGCGCATCGAGGACGCCGTCTCCGCCGACCTGGCCGAGCGCGGCGAGAACTCCCGTACCACGGACGAGATCGGCGACGCGCTCGCCGGGCGAGTAGCCGGCTGACCCGGCCGCTCCACCTCAGGGGTTACCAAGCCGCCGGGTCGCACACGCACCCGGCGGCTTCTCGTATGCGCCTCCGGGTGCCACCATCGACATCTGGACCGCAGCCACACCGTTTTCAGTCACAGCCCCAGCCGAGCGATAATCGGACGTGGGGCCGCGGAATGCGGGATGAGCGAGTACGAGACAAGTCGCCTCAGGGCGGCGTGAGCGCGGTCCGACACACACGAAACGGTGAAGGACAAGCACTCATGACGACGCCCACGATCGAGCTCAAGCCCTCCTCGAGGCCGCTCTCCGACGCGGACCGGGACGCGATCCTGGCCAGCCCCGGATTCGGCCGCCACTTCACCGACCACATGGTCACCATCAAGTGGACGGAGGGGCGTGGCTGGCACGACGGTCAGCTGGTGCCGTACGGCCCGCTGTCGCTCGACCCGGCGACGAACGTCCTGCACTACGCGCAGGAGATCTTCGAGGGCCTCAAGGCCTACCGCCGCCCCGACGGCTCCGTCGCCACCTTCCGGCCCGACGCCAACGCCCGCCGCTTCCAGGCCTCGGCCCGCCGTCTGGCCATGCCGGAGCTGCCCGTCGAGACCTTCGTCGAGGCCTGCGACGTGCTCGTCCAGCACGACAAGGCGTGGGTTCCGGCGCACGGCGGGGAGGAGTCGCTCTACCTGCGGCCGTTCATGATCGCCACGGAGGTCGGGCTCGGCGTGAAGCCCGCGAGCGAGTACCTGTTCGTGGTGATCGCGTCCCCCGCCGGCGCGTACTTCCCCGGTGGCGTGAAGCCCGTCTCCATCTGGGCCTCCCAGGACCGCGTGCGCGCCGTGCCCGGCGGCATGGGCGACGCCAAGACCGGCGGCAACTACGCCGCTTCGCTGCTCGCCCAGGCCGAGGCCGCGGAGCAGGGCTGCGACCAGGTCTGCTACCTCGACGCCGTGGAGCACAAGTGGGTCGAGGAACTCGGCGGCATGAACCTGTACTTCGTGTACCAGGACAAGATCGTCACGCCGACCCTCACCGGCTCGATCCTGGAGGGCATCACGCGCGACTCGCTCCTGGAGGTCGCCCGTGACCTCGGATACGAGTCCGTGGAGGAGCGCGTCTCCATCGACCAGTGGCGCGAGGACACCGCGAACGGCACGCTCACCGAGGTCTTCGCCTGCGGCACGGCCGCGGTGATCACCCCGGTCGGCACCGTCAAGACGGACGGCACCGAGTGGACCCAGGGCAACGGCGAGCCGGGCCCGGTCACGATGCGACTGCGCGACGCGCTCCTCGACGTCCAGCGCGGCAAGGCGGAGGACAAGCACGGCTGGATGCACGTGCTGGGCTAGGTCGTGTCCGTAAAGGACACGGCCTACGAGCTCACGCTCTGGCGCACCTCTGTAGTGCCCGCACCGGACGGCTCCGGTGCGGGCACCGGTGCTTTCAGCAGCGCGTACACCACACCCCCCACCACCCCCGACAGCACGAAGCTGCAGTCGACGCCGCCGGTCAGGCCGAGCAGCGGGCCCTCGTACAGCGGGGTCGAGACCGAGGCCAGGCCGATCAGCGCGCCCGCCGTCCAGGCCGTCGTGGCGCGGGGTTCCCAGCCGGCGCGGTACCAGTAGATGCCGCCCCGGGAGCGGTTGTTGAAGACCTGGAGGGCTTCCGGGTCGTAACGGCCGCGCAGGCGCCGGTGGCCGATGAGGGTGATCACCGCCCAGGGCGTGCCGATCGCCGTCAGGAGCAGGACGAAGGACGTCATCGCCGACTGGGCGTCCCACGCGAAGTGGCCGAGGAAGACGAACGCGGTGGCGACGACGGCGACGATCACCGTGGCCTGCGTACGGCTGGCGCGCGGGACGATCGCGTCCAGGTCGAGGCCCATCGAGTACAGCATCAGACCCGCGTTGCCGACCGAGCCCGCGGTGGCGGCGAGCAGGAGCGGGAGCAGGTACCAGCCGGGGGCCGCGTCGACCAGCGGGCCCGCGTAGTCCAGGCCCGCGCGGGCGGCGAGCGCCGTGAACGTGCCGAAGAGCTGCGGGAGCAGGAGGCCCACCGTCAGGCCCACACCCGTGGCGCGCAGGACGGTCCGCGAGGAGTGCCGGGTGGGGGAGATGTAGCGGGAGTAGTCGCCGAGCAGGGTGATGAACGCGACCGGTCCGCTGAGCCCCGCGGCGACCGCGGCGAACAGCCAGGTCGGCCAGAACGAGCCGAGCAGGTACGGGGTCTCGGGCGGGGCGGCGGTCGTGAAGTCGCCCGCGTACGCGAGGACGCCGAGGGCGAGCAGGACCGTCATGCCGACGGCGAGCGCCTTGCTGAGGCGGAGCAGCAGCTGGTAGCCGAAGACCGCGCCGACCACGGTGGCGCCCGCGAGCAGCGCGTACACCAGGGCGTGCACCAGGCCGCCGTCCGGCATCCCGGTCAGCCGGGCCAGCGTGCCGATCATGACATCGCCGCCGATCCACAGCGTCAGCGCGGTGTAGCCGAGCGACAGCAGCAGGCCCACGACCGAGCCGATGAGGCGGCCGCGGACGCCGAAGGCGGCGCCGCTGGAGGTGGAGAGGTTGGTCGCGGTGCGCAGTGAGACCAGGGCGAGCGGGGCCGTGACGAGGACGCCGACGGCGGTGCCCGCGACGATCGCCGTGACGGACGGCCACAGGCCGAGCCCGAAGGACGGCGGCAGCCAGCCGAAGACGATCACCCCCAGGCAGAGGTTCGAGCCGAGCAGGATCGAGATGAGGTCACGCGGGCCGCTGGTGCGTTCCGCTTCCGGGATGGTGTCCACTCCGCGCTGTTCGATCGGCATCGGCGTCCCCTGTCCGTGGCGTAAGTGCGAGCATGCAATTTGAGTGGTGCTCTAACTCATCTAGGCTCGCTACCGTGAAGTACGTCAAGGTTCCGCGTCAATCCTTTGCCGATTCCGGATCCGGGTTTAGAGTGTCGTGCTAACTGGAAGCGAGGGAGTGCCGTGCGACTCACCCCCACCGAGCGGGACCGGCTGCTGCTGTTCAACGCCGCCGAGCTGGCCCGCGCCCGCCGCGCCCGCGGTCTGCGACTCAACGTCCCCGAGGCGACCGCCCTGATCGCCGACACCGTCTGCGAGGCCGCCCGTGACGGGCTGCGCCTCGCCGAGGCCATAGAGCGCGCCCGTTCCGTGCTCGGCCCGGACGATGTGCTGCCCGGCGTCGCCGACGTCGTGACCGAGGTGCATGTGGAGGCCGTCTTCGACGACGGCTCCCGCCTCGCCGTCGTCTCCGACCCGCTGCGGGGCGGCTCCCTCGGTGACTGGGCCCCCGGCGCCGTGCTGCCCGGACCGGCGCACGAGGAGCCCGAGCCGGACGTGCGGCTCGCCGTGCGGAACACGGCTTCCGTCCCGGTCAGCGTGACCTCGCACTTCCACTTCTTCGAGGCCAACCCGCGGCTCGACTTCGACCGCTCCGCGGCGTACGGCATGCGGCTCGCGATCCCCGCCGGGGCGTCGTTCCGCTTCGACCCGGGCGGCGAGGCCGAGGTCGGTCTCGTACCGATCGGGGGCGCTCGGATCGCGATCGGCTTCGCCGGTCTCGTCGACGGAGCGCTGGACGCGCCCGGCGCGAAGGAAGAAGCTCTGCGCCGCGCCGCGGCCTGCGGATACCTGGGGGTCACGAAGGGAGACCGAGCATGAGCAGGCCCACCAGGCACACCGACCACGGCGTGCCGACCAGCGAGCACATCGACCCGCGCGAGTACGCCTCCGTGCACGGTCCGCGCGCCGGTGACCGCGTCGTGCTCGGCGACTCCGGGCTCGTCGTCCGTGTCGAGTCGGACTCGCAGAAGCACGGCGACGAGTTCCTGGCCGGTTTCGGCAAGACGGCCCGTGACGGGCTGCATCTCAAGGCCGCGGCCGTACGCGAGACCTGCGATGTCGTGATCAGCAATGTGCTGGTGATCGATGCGGTGCAGGGGATCCGGAAGGTCTCCATCGGGATCAGGGAAGGGCGGATCTCCGCGATCGGGCGGGCCGGTAACCCCGACACCCTGGACGGTGTGGACGTCGTCGTCGGCACCGGCACCACCATCGTCTCCGGCGAGGGCATGATCGCCACCGCCGGTGCCGTGGACACCCACGTGCACCTGCTGTCGCCGCGCGTGATGGAGGCCTCGCTGGCTTCCGGTGTCACCACGATCATCGGCCAGGAGTTCGGCCCGGTGTGGGGTGTCGGCGTCAACTCGCCCTGGGCGCTGCGCAATGCGTTCGGCGCGTTCGATGCCTGGCCGGTCAACATCGGCTTCCTGGCGAGGGGTTCGTCCTCCGACGGTGCTCCCCTCGTGGAGGCGCTCGCCGAGGGCGGGGCCTCCGGCTTCAAGGTGCACGAGGACATGGGCGCGCACACGCGGGCGTTGGACACCGCGCTGCGCGTTGCCGAGGAATATGACGTCCAAGTCGCCCTGCACAGCGACGGGTTGAATGAGTGCCTGTCGGTGGAGGACACGCTCAGCGTTCTTGACGGTCGTACGATCCACGCCTTCCACATCGAGGGCTGCGGCGGCGGTCACGTGCCGAACGTGCTGAAGATGGCGGGCGTGCCGAATGTGATCGGTTCGTCCACCAATCCGACGTTGCCCTTCGGGCGGGACGCGGTCGCCGAGCACTACGGGATGATCGTCTCGGTCCATGACCTGAAGACGGATCTGCCGGGTGATGCGGCGATGGCCCGAGACCGGATCCGGGCCGGGACGATGGGTGCCGAGGACGTCCTGCACGACCTGGGCGCGATCGGGATCACCTCGTCGGACGCGCAGGGCATGGGTCGGGCGGGTGAGACCGTGCGGCGTACGTTCGCGATGGCCGGGAAGATGAAGGCCGAGCTGGGCCCGATGGAGGGCGACGGCGTGCACGACGACAACGCGCGCGTGCTCCGCTACATGGCGAAGCTGACCCTCAACCCGGCGATCGCGCACGGCCTTTCGCACGAGGTCGGCTCCATCGAGGTCGGCAAGATGGCCGACATCGTGCTGTGGCAGCCGCAGTTCTTCGGCGCCAAACCGCAGCTCGTCCTCAAGTCCGGCTTCCCCGCGTACGGCGTCACCGGCGACCCCAACGCCGCCACCGACACCTGCGAACCCCTCGTCCTGGGACCGCAGTTCGGGGCGCACGGGGCGACGCCCGCGGAGATCTCCGTGGCCTTCGTCGCGCAGGCCGCCATCGACCGCGGGCACGACCTGATGCCGACCCGGCGCCGCCGCGTCGCCGTGCGCGGCACCCGCGGCATCGGCCCGGCCGACCTGTTGCTCAACTCCCGTATCGGCGACGTGAACGTGGACGCACGCAGCGGCCTCGTCACGCTCGACGGCGACCCGCTGCGCTCCGAGCCCGTCGAGTCGATGTCACTCAACCGCCTGTACTTCCTCTGACCGACCCCTGACCGACCCCTCTTGCGAGAAGGATCCCCATGACGTTCCGCATGCCGCCCGAGTGGGCCCCGCACGAGCGCACCTGGATGGCCTGGCCCGGCCCCAACACCACGTTCTCGTCCTCCGAGGAGCTGGCAGAGTCCCGCGCCGCCTGGGCCGCCGTGGCCCGCGCCGTACGCCGCTTCGAGCCGGTCACCGTCGTCCACGGCCCCGGCCAGTCCGCCTCCGCGCGCGCCCTGCTCGGCCCCGACATCGAGCTGGTCGAGCGGGAGCTGGACGACGCGTGGATGCGCGACATCGGTCCGACCTTCGTCACCGACGGCACCCAACTGGCCGCCGTGGACTGGGTGTTCAACGGCTGGGGCGCCCAGGAGTGGGCCACCTGGGAGCACGACACGAAGATCGCCTCGTACGTCGCCGACCTGGCCGGAGTCCCCGTGCACAGCTCGTCGCTCGTCAACGAGGGCGGCGGCATCCACGTGGACGGCGAAGGCACCGTGCTCCTCACCGAGACCGTGCAGCTCGGCCCGGAGCGCAACCCCGGCTGGACCAAAGAGCTGGTCGAGGCGGAGATCCACGCCAAACTCGGCACCACCAAGGCGATCTGGCTGAAGCGTGGCCTGGCCGCCGACTACCCCCCGCACGGCTACGGCACCCTCGGCCACGTCGACATCGTCGCCGCCTTCGCCGGACCCGGAGTCGTCGTCGCGCATACCCAGCCCGACCCGGAGCACCCCGACCACGAGCCCTGCCAGGAGAACGTCGAGTTCCTGCGCACCCAGACCGACGCGAAGGGCCGAAGCCTCCAGGTCGTCGAGGTGCCCGCGCCCACCAAGATCCGCGAAGAGGACGGCGGCTGGGCCGACTACTCGTACATCAACCACTACCTCTGCAACGGCGGCGTCGTGCTCTGCTCCTTCGACGATCCGCGCGACGAGCTCGCGGCCGGTACGTTCCGCAGGCTCTTCCCGGACCGGACCGTCACCCTCGTCGATGCCCGTACGATCTTCGCGGGAGGCGGTGGCATCCACTGCATCACCCAGCAGCAGCCCAAGGTGTGATCCGAGGAGAGACCCGCATGGCTCCGGGAGCCCGCGCGCGCAGGCACGCCCCACCGCGCGACCAGGTGCTGTCCGCCGCCATGGCGATGATCGCCGAGAGCGGCCTGGACCGGCTCACCATGGCCGCGCTCGGCCGTGAGGTCGGCATGAGCAGCGGCCACCTTCTCTACTACTTCAAGACGAAGGACGAGCTGCTCCTGCAGACCCTGGAGTGGAGCGAGGGCCGCCTCGGCGAGGAGCGCCGCACGCTCCTCGACTCCACGGAGCCGGCGCGCGCCCGCCTGGACGCGTATGTCGAGCTGTACGTCCCGAACGCGCCCCGCGACCCGCACTGGACGCTGTGGCTGGAGGTCTGGAACCGCTCGCAGTACGCGGACGAGGAGGCCGAGTCGCGCGGCCGGCAGGCCGCCATCGAGAAGGCCTGGCACCGCGACCTGGTGGCGCTGCTCGCCGAGGGCATCTCGCGCGGCGAGCTGCGCGCGGTCGACCCGGAGCGCTTCGCGGCCCGCCTTCGCGCCCTGCTCGACGGCTTCTCGCTGCATGTGGCGGTGGGCCTGCCGGGCACGGCAAGGGATCAAGTCATAGCGCACGTACGGGAGTTCGTGGACGACGCGCTGGGCGTATGACCGAGCGGCGCACCCCGGGACGGGGGGTGCGCCGCTCTTGCCGTTCGGTGGGCGGTTCCGTAGGCGGTTCCGTACGCGATCTTCCGTACGCGGATCAGTAGACGTCGACCCCGTAAGCGGTCAGTGCCTCCTGCACCGGCTGGAAGACCGCCGAGCCGACGCCGTTGTCGCAGGTGCCGCCGGAGCCGGAGTGGATGCCGAGGGCCGTGGTGCCCGCGAAGTGCGCGCCGCCGCTGTCGCCGCCGGACGAGCAGATGTTGGTCTTCACCATGCCGTACACGTAGTTGCCGTTGCCGTAGTTCACGGTGACGTCGGTCTGCGTGACGGAGCCCGAGGTGACCTTGGTGGTCGACCCGGACTTCTTGAGCGCCTGGCCGACCACGGCCGTGGCGGCCGAAGTGATGTCCTGGTAGCCGCCGTTGTAGAGGTTCACATGGCCCGCGGGCGCCGAGCCGTCGGTGTACTTGACGATGCCGTAGTCGTTGGTCGGGAAGCTCGACCCGGTGCGCCGGCCGATCACCGGGCCGCCGGAGGAGGCGCTCCAGTTCGCGACCGAGTCGGTGCAGTGCCCGGCCGTGAGGAAGTACCGGGTCGCGCCGTTGGAGACGTTGAAGGCGGCCGAGCAGCGGGAGCCGCCGCCGTAGATCGCGTCACCGCCCGCCACCTCCTGAGTGAACTCGCCCGGTACGCGGGTGACTTGGACCGCTCCGTCCAGGGTGCCCGCGACCCGCTCGATCGTGGCGTACCCGGCCGCCGAGACCGTGGAGTCGGCCTCGACGACGACCTGGTTGCGTCTGGGGTCCACGCCCCAGCTGGTGCCGGGGATCTTGGCGCCCTTCTCCAGGGCGGTGGCCGCCTCCCGCAGCCGGGTGCCGCTGCGCTCGACCAGCTTCGGCGTGCCGCCGCGGGACCGGACCAGTTCGGCGTCCGCCTCGCGCGTGACCGTGGTGACCAGGTCGCCCGTGCGGGTGTCGAGGTAACTGCCCGCACTGCGCCCGCCCAGCTCGCGCGCGAGGTCCGCGCTGCGCTGGTACGTGTCGGCGCCCGCACGGACGCCGGGGGCGGGCGAGGGCTCGTCGGCGCCGGACGCGGCGGCCGCGGGGGAGCCGGGGAGTAGGAGGGTGAGGGGGAGTGCCACCAGGGTCACGGCGGTGGCCAGAGTGCGCTTCACGTGCTGCCTCCCGACAGGGTGGGGGTGTCGTGTTCACAACAGAAGCGCCAGCATCGTAGGTCCGGACCACTGCTCAGGCGTCGCAGCGACGCGTGGAGGTTTTGTGCGCCGATGCCCCCACGGATGCCTCCGTATCCGCTCCCGTGGAGGCCAAGGTCTCCTGACGTTCAGGCGGTCGGCCTCGTGACGGACACCACGTCATGCGGCCGACCGCATCGTGAGACCCCCGCCCCAGGAAGGGGCAACTTGTGCAAAACTCACCGCGTGTTCCGCATCGCGATGATTATTCGCAGCGAGCGCGCCGGTCCGCAGTGACCGCTCCGTACCACCCCGTACGGGCGGACACCGTCGTCCCAGACCCGCGCGCAGACCTCTCGCACCCGCGAGAGGTTTTTCTGTTTTCCCGGCCCACCTCACACCGGGAACGGAGCGCGAGGGATCATAGGGGAACGGTGGAACCGGTCATTCCGGCAGACCGAGATCCAAAAACAGGAGCCAGATCAGCATGACGGTAAGCACGGGAAATCCCGACGACTCGTTCCACGTCTTCGACACCACGCTGCGCGACGGCGCGCAGCGCGAGGGCATCAACCTCACCGTCGCGGACAAGCTGACCATCGCCCGGCACCTGGACGACTTCGGCGTGGGCTTCATCGAGGGCGGCTGGCCGGGCGCCAACCCCCGCGACACCGAGTTCTTCGCCCGCGCCAAGCAGGAGATCGAGTTCAAGCACGCCCAGCTGGTGGCCTTCGGTGCCACCCGCAGGGCGCATGTGAAGGCCGCCGACGACCCGCAGGTCAAGGCCCTCCTCGACTCCGGCGCCCCGGTCGTCACACTCGTCGCCAAGTCCCACGACCGGCACGTCGAACTCGCCCTGCGCACCACGCTCGACGAGAACCTCGCGATGATCGCCGACACCGTGTCGTACCTGCGCGAGCAGGGCCGCCGCGTCTTCGTCGACTGCGAGCACTTCTTCGACGGCTACCGCGCCAACCCCACGTACGCGAAGTCCGTCGTCCGCACCGCCTCCGAGGCCGGCGCCGACGTCGTGATCCTCTGCGACACCAACGGCGGCATGCTCCCCGCCCAGGTCCAGGCCGTCGTCGCCACCGTCCTCGCCGACACCGGCGCCCGGCTCGGCATCCACGCCCAGGACGACACCGGCTGCGCCGTCGCCAACACCCTCGCCGCCGTCGACGCGGGCGCCACCCACGTCCAGTGCACCGCCAACGGCTACGGCGAGCGCGTCGGCAACGCCAACCTCTTCCCGGTCGTCGCCGCCCTCCAGCTCAAGTACGGCAAGCAGGTCCTGCCCGAGGGCGCGCTCGCCGAGATGACCCGGATCTCGCACGCCATCGCCGAGGTCGTCAACCTCATCCCCTCCACGCACCAGCCGTACGTCGGCGTCTCGGCCTTCGCGCACAAGGCGGGCCTGCACGCCTCCGCCATCAAGGTCGACCCGGACCTGTACCAGCACATCGACCCCGAGCTCGTCGGCAACACCATGCGCATGCTGGTCTCCGACATGGCGGGCCGCGCCTCCGTCGAGCTCAAGGGCAAGGAACTCGGCGTCGACCTGGGCGGCGACCGCGAGCTGGTCGGCCGCGTCGTCCAGCGCGTCAAGGAGCGCGAACTGAAGGGGTACTCGTACGAGGCCGCCGACGCCTCCTTCGAGCTGCTGCTCCGCGAGGAGGTCGAGGGCCGCCCGCGCCGCTACTTCCGTACCGAGTCCTGGCGCGCCATCACCGAGGACCGCCCCGACGGCACGCACGCCAACGAGGCCACGGTGAAGCTCTGGGCGAAGGGCGAGCGGATCGTCTCCACGGCCGAGGGCAACGGTCCGGTCAACGCCCTCGACATGGCGATGCGCGTCGGCCTGGAGCGGTTCTACCCGGAGCTGTCCAAGCTGGAGCTGGTCGACTACAAGGTCCGCATCCTGGAGGGCACGCACGGCACGTCCTCCACGACCCGCGTCCTGATCTCGACCTCCGACGGCACCGGCGAGTGGTCCACCGTCGGCGTCGCGGAGAACGTCATCGCCGCCTCCTGGCAGGCCCTGGAGGACGCGTACACCTACGGTCTGCTGCGCGCCGGGGTCGAGCCCACGGAGTAGCCGCCCGACCCGAGGCCTGCAACCGGTGGCCTCCTAGGCCGGTCGAATGACGGCCGACCGAGTTACCGTCGAGGTATGAGGCCTCTCATATCGGTACGGATCACCGTCCGAGTGATCCTGGCACTGCTTCTGGCCCTGGGTGTCGCCTTCACAGTGGCACCCGGGGCACAGGCCGCGACGCCCGTGTCCGAAGTGGCACAGGCCCTGAAGAAGAGCCCTGTCTACGTCGACCCCGCGGCCTCCGGCCTGCTCTCCGCCGCGGATGCGGACGCTCTCGCCACGAAGATCGAGAACGCGGACAAGCCGGTGTTCGTGGCTGTGCTGCCGCAGGACTATCCGACGGATGACACCCTCTTCAACCGGTTGCGGACCCAGACCGGTGTGGAGGGCGTCTACGTCATCGGCGTCGGGGACCGGCTGAACGCTGCGGCGAACCCCAGCACGCTGCCCTCGAATGCGCTGAACAACATCAAGGAGAGCGTCGAGGGCACCACCGTCACGGAGCGCCTCAACAGCTTCGTCGACCTGGCGGTCCGCGACGCCGCCGGCTCCGCCCCCGCCTCCTGGGACACCGCGGCCGACGACTTCGACCCCGCCGCCCTGATCGGTCTGGGCGCGGTCGCCCTCGCCGGCGGTGCCGGTGCGTACGCGCTGGTGAGGCGGAACCGCAAGCGCAAGGCCGACGCCGAGTGGGCGGCCCTGGCCAAGCTGCGAGTCGTCGTCGACGAGGACATCACCGCGTTCGGCGAGGAACTGGACCGTCTGGACTTCCACCCGAGCGAACCCGGCGCCACGGACGAGATGCGCACCGACTACGAGCACGCCCTCGACGCGTACGACAAGGCCAAGTCCCTGATGGGCCAGGCGGAACGGCCCGAGGACGTGCGCGGTGTGACCGAGGCGATCGAGGACGGCCGGTTCGCGCTCGCCGTCCTGGCCGCGCGCCGCGAGGGCCGCGAGCTGCCGGTCCGCAGGCCTCCGTGCTTCTTCGATCCGCGCCACGGCCCGGCCGTAGCGGACATGTCCTGGGCCCCCGAGGGCGGTACGCCGCGAGACGTGCCGGTCTGCGCGGCGGACCGTACGCGGATCGAAGAGGGTGAGGACCCCGCCGTCCGCACCGTCGACACCCCCACCGGCCGCCGCCCGTACTACGAGGCGGGACCGGTGTACGGCCCCTGGGCGGGCGGCTACTTCGGCGGCGGCCTGCTGCCGGGTCTGCTCATGGGCACGATGCTCGGCCACATGATGGCGAGCCCGGCCTACGCGGCCACGGACTACGGCTCCGGCGAGGGCGGCTTCGAGGGCGGCGACAGCTCGGGCTCCGACTTCGGCTCCGGCGACTTCGGCGGCGGCTTCGGGGACGGGGGAGGGTTCGGAGGCGGGGACTTCGGCGGCGGGTTCTAAGCGGAAGCCGACACCTCGGAGTCGGGGTGCGCGACGACGTCGAGGCCGTTGCGCCGGATCCGGTTCTGCCCCCATTCACCGAGCGGCAGCAGCGCCTCGTTGAGCGCCTCGCCCGCCTCGGTCAGCCCGTACTCCACCCTCGGCGGGACTTCCGCGTAGACCGTGCGGTGGACGAGACCGTCCTCTTCCATCTGGCGCAGGTGCTGGGTCAGCATCTTCTCGCTCACTCCCGGCAGCGCGCGGCGCAGTTCGGCGAAGCGCCGGATGCCGTGCGCGTGCAGCTCCCAGAGGACGAGGCCCTTCCATTTGCCGCTGACGACGTCGAGTGCGGCGTCGATCCCGCAGATGTAGGGGCCGTTGCGCGGTGCTTTCGCCATGGCTGCCGCTCCTCACTTACCAAAAGGTAAGTACCGCAGTAAATAGTGGGTACTTCCACGACGCTACCGCCTTGAGCAGCATGGTGGACATGCCTGCACAACCTGAACGCACTGAAGAATCATCCCAGTTGACCGACGTCACCCTGCTCGGCCTCGGCGCGATGGGCAGCGTCCTGGCGTCCACCCTGCTCGACGCCGGCCGTTCCGTGACCGTCTGGAACCGCACCCCCGGCCGTGCCACCGCACTGGTGGCCCACGGCGCCCGTGCCGTGGACCCGGTGCGCGAGGCCGTGGCGGCGAGCCCGGTGGTCGTCGCCTGCCTGCTCGACCACTCCTCGGTCAAGGAGACCCTCGGTCCGGTCGCCGACGAGCTGCGCGGTCGCACCCTGGTCAACGTCACCACCACGACCCCGAACGAGTCCCGCGCCCTGGCGTCCTGGGCGGCCGAGCACGGTATCGACTACCTCGACGGCGCCATCATGGCCGTACCTTCCATGATCGGATCCGGCGAGGGGCAGTTCTTCTACAGCGGTTCGCGGGCCGCTTACGACGCCCTGCTGCCGACCTTCGACCTCTGGGCCCCGAGCGAGTTCCACGGCACGGACGCCGGGCGGGCCGCGCTTGTGGACCTGGCGATGCTGTCGGGGATGTACCAGATGTTCGCGGGCTTCTTCCACGGCGCCGCGATGGCCGCCTCCGCGGGGATGAGCGCGTCCGGGTTCGCCGCCCGGCAGGCCCCGTTCCTGTCCGCCATGACCCAGGAACTCGCCGCCCTCGCGAAGGTCGTCGACGGCGGGGACTACACCGTCCCGGGCCAGCAGAGTCTGGAGTTCTCCGACCTGTCGCACCTCGTGCGCGCCAGCGAGGAGGAGGGCGTCGACCCCGCCCCGATCGCCGCCGTCCAGACGCTCATCAGCCGCGAGATCGCCGCGGGCCACGGCACGGAGGGGTTCGCGCGGATCTACGAGAGCCTGCGCGCCGAAGCCTCCTCCACCACCACGAACTCCTCCACCACCACGAACTCCTCCTCCACCACGAACTCCTCCTCCACCACCACGAACGAAGGAGACGCCGCGTGAACGCCACGCCCGTCACGCTCATCGGCCTCGGCCCCATGGGTCAGGCCATGGTCCGCTCGCTGCTCGCCGCCGGTCACCCGGTCACGGTCTGGAACCGCACCGCGGGCCGGGCCGACGGCGTCGTCGCCGACGGCGCCGTCCTGGCCGCCTCGCCCGCCGAGGCGGTCGCCGCGAGTGAGCTGGTCATCCTCAGCCTCACCGACTACCAGGCGATGTACGACGTACTCCGCGCCGCCGGTACGGCCCTGGCCGGTCGCACCATCGTCAACCTCAGCTCGGACACCCCCGACCGCGCCCGCGAGGCCGCGGCCTGGGCGGCCGAGCACGGGGCACGGTTCGTCACCGGCGGGGTGATGGTGCCCGCGCCGATGGTGGGCACCGAGGCGGCGTACGTCTACTACAGCGGGCCGTCCGACGCCTTCGAGGCACACCGCCCGGCGCTGGCCCGGATCGGAGCGCCGCGCTACCTCGGCGAGGACGCGGGCCTCGCGCAGTTGATGTACCAGGCCCACCTGGACGTCTTCCTGACGAGCCTCTCGGCGCTGATGCACGCGACGGCGCTGCTCGGCTCGGCCGGGATCACCGCCGCGGAGGCCGTCCCGGAGCTGATGCCGACGCTGGCCGACATCCCGGCGATGCTCCAGGCAGGCGAGGAGAACGTCGGCGCGCAGATCGACGCGGGCGAGCACCCGGGCCACCTGAGCACGGCGACCATGATGGGCGCCACGGCGGACCACATCGTCGCCACGAGCGCCGCCGTCGGCATCGACCTGACGCTGCCGCGCGCTGTCCAGTCCCACTATCACCGAGCGATCGCCGACGGCCACGGGAAGGAGAACTGGACCCGGATCATCGATGGGATCCGCGATCCGGACCAGCGCCGCTGAGTGTGGCCGTGGTCCGGGGCGTCGTGGGGGGCGCCGTGGGGGTGCCCCCCGTTTGTGATGTCTCAGTGTGTCATCACTTGTTAGGGTCGGGGGTATGGCGAGATGGGATTCCGGCACGCAGGCGCGTCTCGCGAAGGCGGCACTTGAGCTCTTCATGGAGCGCGGGTACGACGACGTGACGGTGACGCACATCGCGGAGCGCGCCGGGATCACCCGCCGCTCGTACTTCCGCTACTTCCCCGACAAGCGCGCGGTGTTGTTCGCGGACTCGGAGAAACTGCCGCCCGCGGTCTACAAGGCCGTACGCGCGGTCCACCGCGAAGCGCCGCCCCTCGTGGCGGCTCTTGAGGCCCTTGGTCGAGTCGGCGCACAACTCGTCGCTCACACTCAGAACGCGGCCGAGCGCCGCGCGGTGATCGACGCCAGCCCGGAACTCCAGGAACGCGACCGGACGAAGCTGGCGGAGGTCGCCGCGTCGATCGCCACAGCACTGGCGGACCGAGGCACGGACCGAGAGACCGCACGTCTCGTGGCGCAGACCGCGACCATCGCCTACGAGAACGCCCTCGCGCGATGGATCGAAGCGGCCGACGGCGAGAACTTCGCCTCCTGCCTCGACGCGATGACGGCCTCGCTCCGAGACGCGATCCTTAGCTCCACCGCGCGCTGACGAAGGCGTCCCAGGCGGCCGGTTCGACGGTGAGGACCGGCCCGCCGGGGTTCTTGGAGTCGCGGATGTGGATGGCGGCGGGGTGGGTGGCGATCTCGACGCAGTCGGCGCCTGCGCTGGCGCTGTAGCTCGACTTCCGCCATTCGTAGGCGACTTCGAGGCAGGCGCCGCCCTGGTCGCTGCTGTAGCTGGACTTGAACCAATTCATGTCTCTCCAAGCAGATCGTCCAGCAGGCGCATGCTCTCGGTGGGAGAGAGGGCCTGCGAACGCAGCATCCCATACTTCTGTTGGAGCACACTGACCTTGTCTGGATCATCGTGCAGGAAGCTCACCAGCTGCCCTTCGACGTACGCCAGTTGATCGTGATCAGGGGTCTCCAGGAGCACCATGGGCCCGGCCAGACCGGCGTGGAGTTCCCGGTCGGTCGGCATGATCTGCAGCCCGAGGAAAGGGAGTTCGGCGCATTTCCGCAGGTGTCGAATCTGGTCGCGCAGAACCTCTCGGCCTCCGATGGGGCGGTGCAGGACCACTTCCTCTAACAGGAAGTTGGCCATCACGCGTGGCTTGCGCTGGAAGACCTTCTGGCGGTCGAGGCGTGCAGTGACCCAGTCGTCCAACTCCTCCTCGTCCAGGGGCGGATAGAGGCACGAGAACACAGCTCGGGAGTACGCCTCGGTCTGGAGCAACCCCGGCACGACCTGGTTCTCGTACCAGAGCAGCGTCAACGCCTCCTGCTCGTACTCAATAAAGTCCTGCGCGAACGCCGGAAACCGCTCCCGCGTGGGCATATGGCTGGCCCCGATCGCCAACACCCCACCAGTCGCGAGGAATTCGTCGAGCTGCGTGGCCAGATCGATGTGCAGCGCGCGGCGCCCCTGCTCGATCGAGGCGATCGTGTCGACGTGGACGCCGATCTCCTCCGCCAACTGGAACTGCGTAAGTCTGGCCTGCTTGCGGAAATGGGCGAGCTGCGCGCCGACCACGCACCACGAGGTGCTCTTCCTGGGCTTCTTCGCCGGGTGCATGGCCGCGTCCTTCCCCCTGTGGAGCCGTACGACTCCGTACACGGCCCGTACAAACGCCTTGTACGAGCTGACTCACTGGATGAGCTTAGTCACTCCCTGTGACATTCGCCGTATGAACGAGCAACCCCAACTCCCCTCCCTCCGCGAGGCGTTCTACCGCCGGGAGCGCAGGTCCGTCCCCGCCGCGCGGGAGTTCGCGCGCCGGGCGCTGAAGGACTGGGAAGTGACCGCCCGCGCCGACGACATCGCGCTCTGCGTGAGCGAACTCGCCACCAACGCCCTGCTGCACGGCGTACCGCCGGGGCGCGGCTATCTGCTGCGGATCGATCGCCGCCCCGACCGCACCGTACGCATCGAAGTGCATGACAGCGGCGACGGCGAGGTGCGGACGCCCGGCGCGGAGCCGGATGCCGAGGGTGGGCGCGGGCTGCAGCTGGTCGCGGCGCTCGCGGACCGCTGGGGGGTGGGGGAGCGCGTGCCGGGCAAGGTCGTGTGGTGTGAGTTCGAGGGCGACTGTCAGTGGTCGGTGGCAGGATCGAACGTATGACGGAGACCTTGGAGTTCGTGGACCTGGCCGGGCTGGAGGGCTGGCTGGAGCGGCATCACGACGTGCAGGCGGGGATCTGGGTGAAGGTCGCCAAGAAGGGCTCGGGCATCGCGTCGGTGACGGCGGCCGAGGTGAACGACGCGGCGCTGTGCTGGGGCTGGATCACCGGTCAGCGCAAGGGAGTTGACGCGGTGTACTACCTGCAGAAGATCACGCCGAGACGGGCGCGCAGCGTGTGGTCGCAGGTGAACGTGCGCAGGGTCGCGGAGCTGATCGCCGACGGCCGGATGCGGGAGCCGGGGCTCGCGGAGATCGAGGCGGCGAAGGCGGACGGCCGCTGGGACGCGGCGTACGCCTCGCAGAAGGACGCCACCGTCCCGGAGGATCTCGCGGCGGCGCTCGACGCGGACCCGAAGGCGAGACGGGCGTACGAGAAGCTCGGCCGGACGGACGCGTATCTCGTGCTGCTGCCGCTCCTGAAGGCGCGTACGGCCGAGGCGCGGGAGGCCGCGCTGCGGGCGGCGGTGGCCCGGCTCGGGGCATGAGCGCCCGCCCTCCGACGGGGGAGCGGAGGGCGGGCGCAGCTCATGGGGAGGGGTGCCCGGGGTTCTCCCGGGCCTCGCGAACGGTTACTTCTTGATCGCCGAGATGTCGAAGCTCAGCTTGATCTTGTCCGAGATCAGCACGCCGCCCGTCTCGAGCGCGGCGTTCCAGGTCAGGTCCCACTCCGAGCGCAGGATCTCCGCCTTGCCCTCGAAGCCGACGCGCTCGTTGCCGAACGGGTCCGTGGCCGAGCCGTTGAACTCCAGGTCGATCGTGACCGGCTTGGTGACGCCCTTGATGGTGAGGTCGCCGGTGATCCGGTAGTCGTCGCCGCCGAGGGCCTCCGCCGAGGTGGAGCGGAAGGTCATCGCCGGGAACTGCTCGACGTCGAAGAAGTCGGCGCTCTTGAGGTGGCCGTCGCGGTCCGGCGCACCGGTGTCGACGCTGTCCATCTTGATGTCGAGGCTCGCGGCGGACGCGGCCGGGTTCGAGCCGTCGAGGCTCAGGCCGCCCTCGAAGTCGAGGAAGGCGCCCTTGACGTTCGTGACCATCGCGTGGCGGGCGGTGAAGCCGAGCGAGGAGTGCGACGGGTCGATCGTGTACTCGCCGGTGAGCGCGGCCAGCTCGGGGCTGACCTGTGCGGGGACGGTGGCGGTGTCGTTCTTGCGGCTGAAGATGCCCATGACTGCTCCTGAGGGGGACGGCTCCGGAGAGGCTCCGAAGCAGGAGGTTTAACGTTCAACGAGATTCACTGTAGCGCGGAGAAGTTCAACTTTCAACAGTTTGGGGAGGTCGGGTCCCGCGGGCCGGATTCAGGCGTGTCGAAATCCTTGTCGGGAGCCGCAGCGGCGGTAACGGTATAGACCACGCCGACCGGGGCAACGCCTGTACCCACTGCGGAGGTTGAGACGTGCCGACGACACGCCGTACGTTCCTGACAGCCACGAGCGCCACAGCCGCCGGGGCCGCGCTCACGGTGCTCGGAACCGCGAGACCGGCTGCGGCAGCCGAGGACGAGTACGACACCCTCAGAGCCCGCTGGCTCACCATCCAGCTCGGCACCGGCTACGACCCGGCCGCCGAGCCCTTCGCCGCCCGCCTCAAGGAGACCGGGGAACTCGCCCGCGGCTTCCGCGGCACCATGGCGCCCACCGCCGACTCCCTCTGGCCCGGTCACCCCTTCGACCCGCCCGCCGGCATCACCCAGAGCTACAGCCGTCTCTGGACGATGACCAGGGCGTACGCCCAGGAAGGCACCGGACTCACGGGCGACCAGACCCTCCTCGCCGACATCAAGCGCGGCCTCGACCACCTCTCCGTGACCGTCTACAACCCGTCCACCACCCGCTACGGCAACTGGTGGGAGTGGCAGATCGGCAGCCCCCGCCTGCTCCTCGACATCGTCGCCACGCTCTACGACGAGCTGACCGAGGCCCAGCGTGAGGCGGCCTGCGCGGCCGTCGACCACTTCATCCCGGACAGCATGCTCGGCGACTACACCGGCACCTCGACCGGCGCCAACCGCGTCGACCTGTGCCGCTCGGTCGCCCTGCGCGGCATCGTCGGCAAGAAGCCCGAGAAGATCGCCCTCGCCCGCGATGCCCTCTCCCCGGTCTTCCCGTACGTCACGAAGGGGGACGGGCTCTACGCCGACGGCTCGTTCGTGCAGCACACCTGGGTCGCGTACTCGGGTACGTACGGGCAGGTCCTGATGGACGGGCTCGGGCGGCTCTTCGCGCTGCTCACCGGGGCCACCTGGGAGGTGACCGACCCGAAGCGGCAGATCATCCTCGACAGCGTCGAGCACGCCTTCGCGCCGCTCATCCACGACGGCCTGATGATGGACAGCGTCAACGGCCGTGCCATCAGCCGCGGTTACCTGAAATCCGACGACCGGCGGGTGATGCGCTCCGACCACTTCCACGGCCACGCCCTGATCGCCGCGATCGCCCTGCTCGCCCAGGGCGCGAGCCCCGCCGAACGGGATCGCTGGCACGGCATGGTCAAGGGCTGGATCGCGCGCGACACGGTCATCCCGATCCTCACGGGCCGCCAGTTCGGCACCGACGACCTGGCCCGCCTTCACGCCGTCCAGGCGTCGCCCGTACCCGCCGCGCCCGAGCCGGTCGCGCACCGCCTTTTCACGTCCATGGACCGGTCCGTGCACCGCCGCCCCGGCTGGGCCGCGAACATCTCGATGGCCTCGGAGCGGATCTCGTACTACGAGTGCGGCAACGGCGAGAACCCGCGCGGCTGGCACACGGGCGCGGGCATGGTCTATTGGTGGGGCCCGGAGGGCAAGACCGACCAGTACACCGACTGGTTCTGGCCGACCGTCGACTTCTACCGGCTGCCCGGAACGACCGTGTCCACCAAACGACTTGCCGACAAGGCGGGCGGCGAATGGGGCGAGCCGAAACCCGACGCGCAGTGGGTCGGCGGGGTCACCGACGGCGAGTTCGCGGCCGTCGGCCAGCATCTGAAGGGACTCGGCTCCACCCTGGAGGCCCGCAAGTCCTGGTTCTGCGCGGCCGATGCGGTGATCTGCCTCGGCGCGGGCATCACGGCGCGCGACGGCGCGCCCGTGGAGACGATCGTCGACAACCGGAATCTCGGCGAGTCCGGCTCCAACTCCCTTACGGTACGGAGCCGTTGGGCCCATCTGGAGGGCCACGGCGGCTGGGTCCTGCCCTCCGGCGGACGCCTGCGCACGCTCCGCGAGGACCGCACGGGCGCCTGGTCCGACATCAACACGACCAGCTCCACGGAGCGCCGCACCCGCCGCTGGCAGACCCTCTGGCTCGACCACGGCACCGACCCCACCGACGCCTCGTACGTCTACCTCCTCATGCCCGGCGCCGGGCCGCGCGAGCTCGCGGAGCGCGCCGCCGACCGCGGCTGGCTGCGGACCCTCGCCAACGACAGCGCCCGCCAGGCCGTCGCCGTCCCCTCCCTCGGCCTGACCGCAGCCAACTTCTGGACGCCCGGTACGGTGAGGGACCTCACCGTGACCGGGCCGGCCAGCGTGCTGCTGCGCCGCCGCGGCCGCACCGCCGGCCTCACGGTCAGCGAGCCGACCCGCACCGGGCGGCCCTTCGAGCTCGTCTGGCGCCGCCGGGTCGCCCGCGTCACCGCGCACGATCCGTCGGTGGAGGTGCTCTCCACGGGGCGCGAACTGAGGCTGCGGATCACTCCGGGCACGGCGGGCGGCGGTCACCGCTGTGAGGTGACTCTCAGCTGAGCCATCCCGCGCTTTTGTGGAATCACCACAAGCCGACGCCCCCCTGAGCAGTCACTTCAACTGCACACCGGAGGGTTCCTGTCCGGGTTCTGTCCGGGGGTACCAGGAAAACGGGCCGGAGACTGTGAGGAGTCGACGGCCCGTTTTCCTTGGTCGGCTTCGTAAGGTCGCTACATGACCGTTTTGGACGACACCCCGGGTGAGCCCGCAGACGCCCGCGGCCGCGTGGCCGAGCTGCACGAGATCCGCGCCCAGGCGCTGGCCGGCCCCAGCGAGAAGGCCACCGCCGCCCAGCACGCCAAGGGCAAGCTGACGGCCCGGGAGCGGATCGAGCTCCTGGTCGACCCGGGTTCGTTCAAGGAGGTCGAGCAGCTGCGCCGGCACCGCGCGGTCGGCTTCGGCCTGGAGGCCAAGAAGCCGTACACGGACGGTGTGATCACCGGTTGGGGCACGGTCGAGGGCCGGACGGTCTTCGTGTACGCGCACGACTTCCGGATCTTCGGCGGTGCGCTGGGTGAGGCGCACGCCACGAAGATCCACAAGATCATGGACATGGCCATCGCGGCCGGTGCGCCGCTGGTCTCGCTCAACGACGGCGCGGGCGCCCGTATCCAGGAGGGCGTCAGCGCGCTCGCCGGTTACGGCGGGATCTTCCAGCGCAACACCAGGGCCTCGGGTGTGATCCCGCAGATCTCGGTGATGCTCGGCCCGTGCGCGGGCGGCGCCGCCTACTCGCCGGCGCTGACGGACTTCGTGTTCATGGTGCGGGACACCTCGCAGATGTTCATCACCGGCCCGGACGTCGTGAAGGCCGTCACCGGTGAGGAGATCACGCAGAACGGCCTGGGCGGCGCGGACGTCCACGCGGAGACCTCGGGCGTCGCGCACTTCGCGTACGACGACGAGGAGACCTGCATCGCCGAGGTCCGCTACCTCCTGTCGATGCTCCCGTCCAACAATCGCGAGAACCCCCCGACCGCACACTGCGACGACCCCGCCGACCGGCGCTCCGACGTCCTGCTCGACCTGGTCCCCGCGGACGGCAACCGGCCGTACGACATGCACAAGGTCATCGAGGAACTCGTCGACGACGGCGACTTCCTGGAGGTCCACGAGCGCTGGGCCCGCAACATCGTCTGCGCCCTGGCCCGCCTCGACGGCCAGGTCGTCGGCATCGTCGCCAACCAGCCGCAGGCGCTCGCCGGTGTCCTCGACATCGAGGCCTCGGAGAAGGCCGCGCGCTTCGTGCAGATGTGCGACGCCTTCAACATCCCGATCGTCACGCTGCTCGATGTTCCGGGCTTCCTGCCGGGCGTGGACCAGGAGCACGGCGGCATCATCCGGCACGGCGCGAAGCTGCTGTACGCGTACTGCAACGCGACGGTGCCGCGGATCTCGCTCATCCTGCGGAAGGCGTACGGCGGTGCTTACATCGTCATGGACTCACAGTCCATCGGCGCCGACCTGACGTATGCGTGGCCGACCAACGAGATCGCGGTGATGGGTGCGGAAGGCGCCGCTAACGTGATTTTCCGGCGGCAGATCGCCGAGGCCGAGGACCCGGAGACGATGCGGGCGCGCATGGTCAAGGAGTACAAGGCCGAGCTGATGCACCCGTACTACGCGGCCGAGCGCGGCCTCGTCGACGACGTCATCGACCCCGCCGAGACCCGCGAGGTCCTCGTGGCCGCGCTCGCGATGCTCAGCAACAAGCACGCGGACCTGCCGTCCCGCAAGCACGGCAACCCGCCCCAGTGACTTTTCGTCCCGCCTCACACGTTACGGAGACCCCGAACTCATGAGCACTCCCACCGATCACCTGCTGCGGGTCGAGAAGGGCCACGCGGAGCCGGAGGAGCTGGCGGCCATCACCGCCGTCCTGATGGCCCGCGCCGCCGCGCAGCCCGCTGCCGTTGCCCCGGCCCGCGGCCGGTCCAAGGCCGGCTGGCGCCGACTGGAGCGCACGCCGGGCTTCCGCGCGCCGCACAGCTGGCAGGGCTGAGCCCTCCCACTCCCTACGGGCAGCCCCCGTCTTCCCCTTGCCAGGGAGGGCGGGGGCTGTTTGGTTTCCCCACCCCGCCCCTTCCCGAAAGCCTGCGGCGCTTCGGGGGCCAGCCCCCGGACCCCCGCTCCTCAAACGCCGGAGGGGCTGGTTTCTAGGGGCGCGGGGCTGTGACATTTGCGGCTCCGCCGCGGGGCGCGACCAGCCACGACGGCGCAGCACCCGAAAGACGGCCGCTGCAAGCTCTCGGGAAGGGGCGGGGTGGGGAACAAAAAGTCCCGCACCCCCAACTCAGGGGTGCGGGACCGGAGATGCCACAAACGCGCTAGCGGAGGCGGGCCATCAGCGCGTGCTCCACCAGCGTGATCAGCGCCGACTTGGCGTCCGCGCGGTGGCGGGCGTCGGTGGTGATGATGGGGGTGTCGGGGCCGATCTGGAGGGCTTCGCGGACTTCGTCGGGCTGGTAGGGCTGGTGTCCGTCGAAGCCGTTGAGCGCGATGACGAACGGGAGGCCGGAGTTCTCGAAGTAGTCCACGGCCGGGAAGCAGTCCGCGAGGCGACGCGTGTCAACGAGCACGACGGCGCCGATGGCGCCGCGTACGAGGTCGTCCCACATGAACCAGAAGCGGTCCTGTCCGGGCGTACCGAAGAGGTACAGGATCAGGTCCTGGTCGAGGGTGATGCGGCCGAAGTCCATGGCCACCGTGGTGGTGGTCTTGTCGCCGGTGTGCGTCAGGTCGTCGATGCCTGCCGAGGCCGAGGTCATGACGGCTTCCGTGCGCAGCGGGTTGATCTCCGAGACGGCGCCGACGAACGTGGTCTTGCCCACGCCGAAGCCGCCCGCCACCACGATTTTCGCGCTGGTGGTAGAGCGGGCTGCACCGCCGCTAGAGCTTGCGAAGTCCACTGAGCACCCTTTCGAGCAGTGTCACATCTGGCTGTCCGCCGGCGTTCTCGTCGCCGCCGGGCTGGTGGATGGCCACGAGTCCGGCTTCCGCGAGGTCCGCGACCAGGATCCGGGCCACCCCGAGGGGGATGGAGAGCAGTGCCGAGATCTCCGCGACGGACTTGATCTCCCGGCACAGGTTGCAGATCCGCTGGTGCTCGGGGAGCTGTCCCTGAAGCTGGTGCGGCTGCGCCGTGGTGTGCACCAGCGCCTCGATGGCGAGCTGGTACCGCGGCCTGGTGCGTCCGCCCGTCATGGCGTACGGACGCACGAGCGGGTTGTGCGCACCCCCCGCCGGCTGCTGCTCCGCGGGGCGCGGCTGCGGCTGCACGGGCTGGATGCGCGGCGACGCCTGCTGCTCGTACGGGGCGCGCGGCGCCGGAGGCCGCTGCTGGTCGTACGGCTGCTGGTGGCGCTGCGGGGGCGGTGCGTAGGGCTGCTGCTGCCGACGGCTGGGGGCGGAGGGGAAGTTGTAGCGGTTGGGCGTGCCGTCGCCGCCCTGGCCGCCCTGGGCCGGGCCGTATGACCAGTTGGCCGAAGACGAACCCTCTGGGGGTGTTGCGCCACTTGCCACGTGCTTCCTCCTCCGACTGTGCCGGGCATCCATCAATGTGGTGCCGCGCCCCGAACTTTAAGGCCACGGGACGCGAATACGCACTGCCTGTCTGCTAGTTGAGCACTAGTTGAGAAGGCTCCCTTGAAGCTCGGCGCGCAGGTCGGGGGTGAGCACGGTGCCCGCCCGGTCGACCAGAAGCGCCATCTCGTACCCGATGAGACCGATGTCCGCTTCGGGGTGTGCGAGTACAGCAAGGGAGGAACCGTCGGAGATGGACATGAGGAAGAGAAATCCTCGCTCCATCTCCACAACTGTCTGATTCACGCTGCCGCCCTCGAAGATGCGGGACGCACCCGCGGTCAACGAGGTCAGACCCGAAGCGACGGCCGCCAGCTGGTCGGCGCGGTCGCGGGGGAACCCTTCGGACATCGCCAGAAGGAGTCCGTCGGCGGAGACCACCACCGTGTGGGAGACACCGGGGGTGTTCTCCACGAAGTTGGTGATCAACCAGTTCAGGTTCTGCGCCGCCTGGCTCATCGGGCTCACACTAACGCTCCTGGTTGTAGTTGCCACCAGGACCGAGGCCCTGGCCGTTCGAGTCGTCGCTGCCCGCGTCACGTCCCCGCTGGACGCCGCGGCGCAGGTTGCTCAGCCTGCCACGCACGTCCTCGGGGGCGCGGGAGACCTGGGGTCCGCCCTGCGGGGTCTGCTCCGCCGTGCCCTCGACCAGGTTGGCCTTCGGGACCCGGCGCGGCAGCCCCGACGAGGTGACGCCGCCGGCCCTGGGCTGCCGGAGCTGCTCGGCGCGCTGCCAGCGCTCGTCGTTGGCGGAACGCCAATCGTCGTCGCCGGCACCGCTGCCGTCCGCTCCTGCGGGTGCGTTCTCCGCCTGCGGCGAAGGGGCAGTGGTGTCCTGGACCGGCCCCGGCGTCCACACGTCGCCCGTCGCGTTCCGGTGGCCGTTGCTCGCGGGCGTGCTCCCGCGGCGCGGCAGGCCCGCGTCGGTCAGCTCGTGCGCGGAGGAAGGGGCAGGTCCCTGACGGTCGAAGCCTACGCGCTCACGGTCCGCTTGAGGAGCGCTGGGAGCAGATTCCGGTTCCGGCTCGTAGCTGTTCCCGAAGGCGTCCGTCGCGGGGCCCTGCTGCTGCCAACCGCCCTGCTGGGGCTGGCCGTTGTAGTTGGCGTATGCGTCCTGGGCGGGGTCCTGCGGGGTGCCCTGGCCGTCGAAGCCGGATTCCGGGTACGCGGATTCCGGATAGCCGTCGTAGCCGCCGCCCTGGGCCGCGTAACCCTGCTCGTAGCCGCCCTGCTGCGCGTACGGGTCCTGCTGCTCGTAACCCTGCTCGTAGCCGCCCTGGTGCTCGTACGCGGCCTGCTGGCCGTCGTACGTGCCCTGCTGCTCGTAGGACTGCTCCCGGCCGCCCTGGTCACCCTGGTCGTACGGGTGCGGGGAGACCTCGTCGCGGTAGAGCGGGCGCTCGCCCTGGGACTCGAGCGCGGCGCGGCGCTCCTCGCGGAGGAGGGAGCGGCCCACCGGGTCGAGCGAGGCGTCGCCCTCGTCGTAGCGGCTGTCGTCGAAGCCGAGCTCGGCGGCCGTGCGCAGCGGCGGGGCCTCGTACGCGGGCGCCTGCTGCTGCTCGGGCACGATCCGGGAGACCGTGAACTCGCTCTCCGGCAGGTCGGCGCCACTGCCACCGTGGGTGATCGCGTCCGGGAGCATGACGAGCGAGGTCGTGCCCGCCTGCTCGCCGGAGGGGCGCAGCTGGACGCGGATGTGGTGCCGGTCGGAGAGCCGGCCGACCACGAACAGACCCATGCGCTGGGAGATCGCGGCGTCCACGGTCGGCGGGTTGGCCAGCTTGTGGTTGATGTCCGCGAAGTCCTCGGCGGTGAGGCCGATGCCCTTGTCGTGGATCTCGATCATGACCCGACCGTCGGGGAGACGGGTGGCGGTCACACGAACCTTGGTCTGCGGGGAGGAGAACGTCGTCGCGTTCTCCAGGAGCTCGGCGAGCAGGTGCACGAGGTCGGTCACGGCACGGCCGTGGATCTCGGCCTCGGGGACGCCGGACAGCTCGATGCGTTCGTACTGCTCCACCTCGGAGGAGGCGGCGCGGAGCACGTCGACCAGCGGGACCGGCTGGTCCCAGCGGCGGCCGGGCTCCTCGCCGGCGAGGACCAGGAGGTTCTCGCCGTTGCGGCGCATACGGGTCGCGAGGTGGTCCAGGCGGAAGAGGTTCTCCAGCTGGTCCGGGTCGGCCTCGTTGTTCTCCAGGTCGGTGATCAGGGTCAACTGGCCCTCGATCAGCGACTGGTTGCGGCGCGACAGGTTGGTGAAGATCGCGTTGACGTTGCCCCGGAGCAGGGCCTGCTCGGCGGCGAGCCGGACGGCCTCGCGGTGCACCTGGTCGAAGGCGCGGGCGACCTCGCCGATCTCGTCCTGCGTGTTGATCGGGATGGGCTGGACGCGGGTGTCGACCCGGCCCGGATCGGTGCGGGAGAGCTGGTCGACCAGCATCGGCAGGCGCTGCTCGGCGATGCCGAAGGCGGCGGTGCGGAGCTGGCGCATGCTGCGGCTCATCTGGCGGGCCATCATGCCGGCGATGATGAACGCGGCGAGCACGGCGGCGACCACGATGGCGCCGTTGATGTAGGCGTCCCGCTCGGCGTCGTCGGCGATCGCGGCGGACTCGGCGACCGCCTTGTCGATCAGCTGGGTCTCGATCTCGCGGTAGCCGTCGAACTTGGCGGTGGTGACGGCGAACCAGGCCTCGGGTGTGACGCCCTGGGCGCGCAGCGTCGACGGCCTCGCACCGCTGCCGATCAGCTTGATCATCTTCTCGGGCGAGGGCGGCGGGGTGAACTCCTGGCCGTTCGCGCGGGCTTCCTTCGCGGCGGCGGCGAGCTTCTTCTTGCCCTCGTCCTGCTTGCCGCGCAGCACGGACTTGAGGTCCTCGTAGTCCTGCTCGGTACCGGCGGAGACGTACTCGCCGATGGCGATGTTCTCCAGGTACGCGTACGAGCTGAACGCGGTGGACTGGGCCTCGAGCGTCGCGCGCTCGGAGCTCGGGCGGACGATCAGGTGGGTGCCGATGGAGCGCTGCAGGGAGACGGCGGCCTTGGCGAGCGAGACGGCGTAGACGGTACGGCCGTAGCTGGTGATGTTGCCGGTGCCGAGGCCGAGCTCGTTGGCGAACTCCATCAGGGAGTGCTGGACGGTGACGTAGCCCTCTTCGGTCTTCACCGGGTCCATGGCGCGGGTGTAGGCCGCCTTGCGCAGGGCCGTCAGCTTGGACTCGTTCTCCTTGAAGAGCGCGAGGCGCCGCTCCAGGCCCTGCTTCTCCGGCATGTCCGCGACGGCCTCGTCGAAGGCGGCCTTCGCGGCGTCCGTGGCGTCGCGGGCCTTGTCGACCGTGCCGTTGGTGCCCTTGCCGCTCAGCAGCGGGGCGGCGGACAGGTCGCGTTCGTTCAGCAGCGCCTGGCCGTAGTTCTCGGCGGCGCGCACGATGAGCGCGGTCTTCTCCGCGTCCTCGGCCTCGCTCCACGTGTCAATGGAGCCCTTGACCTGAAAGGTGCCCATGACGATGGCCACGATCACGGGTATGAGGAGAATCGCGTTCAGACGTGTGGGCACACGCCAGTTGCGGGGCGAGAACTTGCTGCCGCTGCCGGTGGGCGCCGCGTCGGCCCCAGGCACCGGCGCCGGCGCGGGTGCTGCAGCCCCGCGCGACGGCGGGGTGAAGTTGCCCCGCTCCTGCGGCTCGGGGCTGTTCTTGCTTCGCCTCACTCGACCAACAACCTCTCGGCGAGGGCACCTGCATCGTGCCGCTTCGTCTTCACACCCGTATTGCTACTGGTTCACACCCGTATGGCTACTGGGCAGTTCAGCGAATTTCAGCACGTCAGCGGCGGCTCCTCCAAACAGTGGGGAGAGCTTGATTTCGGTGACCTGAGCCTCAGATAAAACGGGCATAAAGAAGAAGGTTCAGCAAAAGGGGAGCGCGATATGAGCGCAGCGGTACCGCGCGAATGCGAGCTGTGTCGGCGACGGCGGAATTCTCTGTCGAAACGTTATGAACACCCGGGCGGGCCGTGTCAAAGGACACAGCCCGCTCCGTGACGCCTACGACAACTTCCTTGTGTCGTATCCGACTTTGAGGCGTAGTCGTTATCGCAGCCGGGCCATGAGGGCGTGCTCGACCAGGGTGATGAGGCCCGATTTGGCGTCCGCGCGGTGGCGGGCGTCGGTGGTGATGATGGGGGTGTCGGGGCCGATCTGGAGGGCTTCGCGGACTTCGTCGGGCTGGTAGGGCTGGTGTCCGTCGAAGCCGTTGAGGGCGATGACGAACGGGAGGCCGGAGTTCTCGAAGTAGTCCACGGCCGGGAAGCAGTCCGCGAGGCGACGCGTGTCAACGAGCACGACGGCGCCGATGGCGCCGCGTACGAGGTCGTCCCACATGAACCAGAAGCGGTCCTGTCCGGGGGTGCCGAAGAGGTACAGGATCAGGTCCTGGTCGAGGGTGATGCGGCCGAAGTCCATGGCCACCGTGGTGGTGGTCTTGTCGCCGGTGTGCGTCAGGTCGTCGATGCCTGCCGAGGCCGAGGTCATGACGGCTTCCGTGCGCAGCGGGTTGATCTCCGAGACGGCGCCGACGAACGTGGTCTTGCCCACGCCGAAGCCGCCCGCCACCACGATTTTCGCGCTGGTGGTAGAGCGGGCTGCACCGCCGCTAGAGCTTGCGAAGTCCACTGAGCACCCTTTCGAGCAGTGTCACATCTGGCTGTCCGCCGGCGTTCTCGTCGCCGCCGGGCTGGTGGATGGCCACGAGTCCCGCCTCGGCGAGGTCCGCGACCAGGATCCGGGCCACCCCTAGCGGCATACCCAGGAGCGCGGACACCTCAGCCACCGACTTCACCTCACGGCAGAGGTGGCAGATCCGCTGGTGCTCGGGGAGCAGCCCCATCAGCTGGGCCGGGTCGGCCGTCGTGCTCACCAGCGCCTCGATGGCGAGCTGGTAGCGCGGCCGGGTCCGGCCACCGGTCATCGCGTACGGACGGACCAGTGGCTGGTCGCCCTCAGGCCCGTACGCGGAATGAGCTCCGTACGGGTCGTGAGCGGCGGTGGGCGGGGTCATGGATCCTCCGGGCTGGACAGCAAGTGGTCGGCTAGCCGTCTTCAAGTGGGCCGGTGGGGGACGGGCCGGACGGGTGGGCGGGGTGCGGTGCGCTCCTGCTGGTGCGCGCCTGGCTGGTGCGCTCTGGCTAGTGCAGCAGGCTCCCCTGGAGCTCGGCGCGCAGATCCGGGGTGAGCACGCTGCCCGCCCGGTCGACGAGCAGGGCCATCTCGTATCCGACGAGGCCGATGTCGCACTCGGGGTGCGCCAGTACGGCGAGCGAGGAGCCGTCGGAGACGGACATGATGAAGAGGAAGCCGCGCTCCATCTCCACCACGGTCTGGTTGACCGGGCCGCCCTCGAAGATGCGGGAGGCGCCCGCCGTGAGGGAGGTCAGGCCGGAGGCGACCGCCGCCAGCTGGTCGGCGCGGTCGCGCGGGAAACCTTCGGACATCGCGAGCAGCAGACCGTCGGCCGACACCACCACCGTGTGGGACACCCCTGGGGTGTTGTCCACGAAGTTGGTGATCAACCAGTTCAGATTCTGCGCCGCCTGGCTCGGACTCAACTAACGCTCCTGCTGGTGAGAGGGGCTGCGGAAACTGCCGGTCTGGCCGGTGCCGGCCTCGCGGCCCTGCTGGATGCCACGGCGGAGGTTGGTCAGCCGGCCGCGCACGTCGTCGGGCGAGCGTGACACCTGCGGGCCGCCCTGCTGCTGTTGCTGCTGCTGTGCCGTACCGGCCACGAGGTTCGCCCGCGGCACGCGGCGCGGCAGGCCGGAGGTGGTGACCCCGCCCGCCGAAGGCTGCTTGACGCGCTCGGCCTGACGGACCAGCTCGTCGTTGGGGGACTGGCGCCAGTTGGCGGGCGTACCCGGAGGCGTGGGCGGCATCGGCGGGGCCTGCGGCTCGGGGCGCCGGCCCGGAGCGGCGGGACGGCCACCGTTCTGCGGCGGCTCCTGTGCGGACTGCTGAGCCTGCGCCTGCCGGGGCTGGCCCTGCTGTGCCTGGCCCTGCTGAGCCTGGGCCTGCTGCTGGCGCTCCTGCTGCTGCCCGTGGAACCAGTTGGTCTCCAGGGTGTCGTACAGCGGCGTACGGCCGTCGCCCGGAGGCAGTTCGACCGGGCCCGTCAGCTCGTCGGGGCGCTCCTGCTGCGGCTGCTGCGGCTGCTGCGGGGCATGCGGGGCCGGGTGCTGCTGCGGCGGGCGCGGTGCCTGGTGCTCGCCGGTGTCCCGGGCGCCGTTGCGCGCACCGCCGCCGAGCGGCGCCTGCGGCAGCTCGGGACGCGCGAACTGGCCGGTGGAACCGGGGCCGTGCACGTCCGGTCCCGGCTGCTGCGGTACGGAGTGCGGGCCGCTGGCGTCGGGACGCGGGGCGTCGAAGTCGGGGCGGGCGAACTCGGCCGTGGAGCCCGGTCCTTGACGGTCGCCCTGGCGGTCGTCGGGCTCGATCCGGGCGAGCTGCGCGGTGGAGTCGACGGGCGGCGCCGAGTCGTGCTGCTCGCGCGCGGCGTCGACGGAGGGGTGCAGGTCCTGCTTGGCACCCCAGGACCCGGCCTGCGGCTGCGGGTTGCCGCCGGGCAGCTCGGCCCGCGGTCCACCCCGCGGCGGCAGCTGCGGCCGGCCCGCCTCGGGACGGCCCTGCCCCTGATCCCCCCGCTGCCGCGACGGTACGGGAGCGCCACCGGCGGGACCGGACGGCTGGGCGCCACCGGCGGGACCGGACGGCTGAGCACCACCGGCGGGACCGGAAGGCTGGGCGCCAAGCGGTCCGCCGAAGACGTCCGAACGCTGACCGCCGTTGAGCGCGTCACCCACACCGGGTCGGCCCTGCGGATCGGCCGGACGGTCCTGCGGCCCACCGGCACCGGGACGCGGCGGCAGCCCGCCGGACACCTGCGGAGCACGCGGCGCACCACCCTGCGGCTGCCCGGCACCGGGGCCTTGCCCCTGACCGGCGCCCGGGCCCTGACCGGCACCGGGACCCTGACCCTGACCGGCACCGGGACCCTGCCCCTGACCGGCACCCGGCCGCCCCTGGTCCTGCCCCGGCCCGTTGCCCCGGCTGGGCAGCGCGGCGCGCGGACCCGACCCGGCGGCCAAGCCGCTCTGGCCGCTCTGGGCGCGCCCGGCGCCCGGCGTGGCACCGAGGCGGCCACCGGCGGCACCGCCCTGTCCGCCACGGCGCGCGGCGGCGACACCCGCGGCGGACTGCGCCGCGGCGGGACCGCCGGACGGCGCGGGCGCACCGGCCTTGCTCGGAACCTTCTTGCCGCCCTGGGCGACGTCGACGGGCAGCATGACGAGCGCCGTCGTACCACCGGAGTCGGACGGGCGGAGCTGGATGCGGATGCCGTGGCGCTGCGAGAGGCGGCCGACCACGAACAGACCCATGCGGCGGGAGACCGAGACGTCCACGGTGGGCGGCGAGGCGAGCCGCTCGTTGATCGCGGCGAGGTCCTCGGGGGAGAGGCCGATGCCGGTGTCGTGGATCTCGATCAGCACACGGCCGTCGGGCAGCGCGTGACCGGTGACCTTGACCTTGGTCTGCGGCGAGGAGAACGAGGTGGCGTTCTCAAGCAGCTCGGCGAGCAGGTGCACGAGGTCGTTGACGACGCGTCCCGCGACCTCGGTGGTCGGCACGGCGGCCAGCTCGATCCGCTCGTACTGCTCCACCTCGGACGCGGCGGCGCGGAGCACGTCGACCAGCGGGACCGGGCGGGTCCAGCGACGGCCCGGCTCCTCACCGGCGAGGACGAGGAGGTTCTCACCGTTACGACGCATGCGGGTCGCGAGGTGGTCGAGCTTGAAGAGGGAGGAGAGCTGATCGGGATCAGCCTCACGGGACTCCAGCTCGGAGATCAGCGACAGCTGACGCTGGATGAGGCCCTGGGAACGGCGCGAGAGGTTGGTGAACATCGCGTTGACGTTGCCCCGGAGCAGGGCCTGCTCGGCGGCGAGCCGGACGGCCTCGCGGTGCACGTCGTCGAAGGCGGTGGCCACCTGGCCGATCTCGTCCCGGGAGTGCACACCGACGGACTCGACGGAGGTGTCGACGTCCTGCGGGTCGGCCTCGGAGAGCTGCTTGACCAGGTCGGGCAGCCGGTCCTGGGCGACCTTGGTCGCGGTGTCCTGGAGGCGGCGCAGCGAGCGGATCATGGACCGCGCCACGACGAACGCGCCGACGAGGGAGACGCCGAGGACGAGCAGGATCAGCGCACCGTTGATGATCGCCTCGCGCTGCGACTCGTCGCGCAGGTTGCGGGCCTCCTGCTCCATGTCGTTCAGGAGCGTGGTCTCGATCAGCGCCATCTGCCGCAGCTTGGTGGTGGCGGCGTCGTTCCAGTCGGGGTACGAGCGCTTCTCGCGGTTCTTCAGGCCGCTCGGGCTCTCCAGGACGCGGGCCGCGTAGTCGTTGGCGTCCTTGATGACGGCGTTGGAGTCGTCGAGCGGCTTCATCAGCTCGGCCGCGTTGCCGCCGGTGCCCTCGTACGACCGCTGGAAGCTGTCGAGTTCGGCCTCTTCGTTGCGCAGGGCGGAGAGCGCGTAGAGGCGGTCGTTGTCGGAGAGCTTGCCGAACTCGGTCTTGTTCGGCGGGAGCGCGGCGGAGATCACGGCGCGCTGCACCGACGCGTACTCCTTGGCGGACGAGAAGGCCGCGAGCGTACGGGTGCGCTGGATCATCTCCGGGTTGCTGGTGGCGAGCGCCATGTCCCGGGAGAGGCCGAGCAGCTGCTCGATCAGCTGGTTGTAGCTGGAGACGGTCTGCGAGGTCGGCAGGCCCTCCTTGTACGCGTCGCGGCGGACGTCCTTGAGGACACGCAGCTGCGTGGAGATCTGCACGACGTTCTGGCGGATGCTGTCGATCGCCTGGTCGCCGCGGGCGTCGTCGATGTCCGAGGTGCCGTGCAGGAACGAGTCGCGGGCGCGGTCGGTCTTGCTGCGGGCGCCCTTGACGGTGAAGTCCGTGGCCTTGGCGCCGTGTGAGAGCGGGCCCGCCGACTGGTCACGCTCGTCCTGGAGCGCGGCGGCCAGCTCGGTGGCCTGCTTCGTCATGTCGGTGAGCAGCTTCATCCGGTCAAGCTGCTCCATCTCGTCGACGGAGTCGCTGATGCGGATGGCGCCGAGCGAGGTCGCGGCGACCACGGGGAGCGCGAGCAGGGAGACCAGGCGCGTCGAGATGCGCCAGTTGCGCAGGGCTATTCGCGAGCCGGCCGAGGAGGGCTTCTTCGGACTCGCGGGGGCCGGGCCGCCACTGGACACACCGGTGCCCTTGCCGCGGCCGCCGCCGTCGGAGCCCGCGGCGTCGGGGGTTGAGGAGTTGCCGGGCACGGGGCCCGTCCCGCCGCGCAGCTCCGGCTTCGCCGCAGCGCTGCCTTCCCTCTTGAAACGTCCCTGCACTAGCGTCGCAACCTCTGGACCAGGCGCCCCGCCGCGCGAGCGGTGGGACGGTGTCGGCGTCATGGAACCCGTGCGGGCCCCTGGTGGTCGTGAGTGACCGGCGCGTCTCCCCCTCCCCACCGCCACTCGACGCTGCGTTGCGCCCGTGCGCGCCGGTTCATACCTGCGGCGGTTCCCGGAATTCCAGCACAGTGCCGGATCTCCAACAAGCCCTGCTGCGGGGCTGTGACGTCTGTGACAGCTGGTGACGAGTGTGTTACGAGATGTCGAGCAACATCCCATCCATAACGGACTTTTCCTTGCGTACGGCTTACGTGTGGGGGGTGTCCCAGTCGCCATGATCGGGAGCGGAATCAGCGCTTCAGTGCCGGAATGTCCGTTCCGGCAGTGACCACAACTAGTCCGTTCTGTCTGCTTCGTCCGGCCTTTCGTGAGCAAACTCACATGAAGATCAAGGGGAGTTCCCGCCTTTGCGGGGAATTCAAATGTTTAGCCTGACGCTTTACAGGGATGGCTCAGCCGTCAACCCCCCGTCCACAGAGAGCACAAGAGGTCGAAGCCGCCGTGAAGACGACGATGATGTTCCACAACATAGCCAACCCGCGGCGCACCACCCTGGCGCACCTGACGGACGCCGAAGAACTGCAGGCCGCCCCCGAGCAGCCCGAGCAGCTCACCGACCTCGCCGAGCTCCCGACCAACACGGCCAACCCGCGCCGTACGGTCCTCATGGAGGCCCCCGTCACGGTGGCCGCGGAGTAATACCGCGAGGTCGCACCCCCCTCGGTCCTGTCTTCGATCTCCCGCCTGCCCCGAGACGCCCGGCACGCCCTCTCGCCGCACCGGGCAAAGACCCAAGTAGCTCCTTCCCCAAGCTCTCGGCTTCGCTCGAGCAGGGGAGACCCCAATCGAGGGCCTTCGCCCGGCACGCCGAGAGCACGCACCGAACGCCGCGGGGCCACCCTCCGGGTGACGACGGGAGATCGAAGACAGGACCGAGCGCGTTAGCCTGGAGCGTCAGTCTCCAGGCACCGCAAGCAGAGGGGCCCGCATTCCGTGCGCATCGCCAGGTTCTCCATCGACGGCAATGTCGCCTTCGGCGCGGTCGAGGGCGACAGTTCCACCGCGACGGACGGCGAACTCGTCCTCGACATCATCAAGGGCATTCCGTACGCCGACTTCGAGCTCAGCGGCGTCAAGGTCCCGCTCAGCAAGGTCCGCCTGCTGCCCCCGGTGATCGGCAACAAGATCGTCGCCTTCGGCCGCAACTACGCCGACCACGCCAAGGAGCTGGGGAACGAGGTCCCGGAGACCCCCTTCGCCTTCTTCAAGCCGACCACCTCGATGATCGGCTCCGGCGACCCCATCGTGTACCCGGGCTTCACCGAGGAGCTCCACCACGAGGCCGAACTCGCCGTCGTCATCGGCCGCATGTGCCGCGAGGTCCCGCGCGAACGCGTCAAGGACGTCATCTACGGCTACACCTGCGCCAACGACATCACCGCCCGCGACGTCCAGCGCCGCGAGAAGCAGTGGGCCAGGGCCAAGGGCTTCGACGGGGCCTGCCCCATCGGCCCCTGGGTGGAGACCGACCTCGACCCGAGCGATCTCGCGATCCAGTGCACGGTCAACGGCGAACAACGCCAACTCGGCTCCACGAGCCAGATGATCCACTCCATCGAGGACCTGATCGTCAACGTCACCGAGGCGATGACCCTGCTCCCCGGAGACGTGATCCTCACCGGCACCCCCGCAGGAGTCGGCCCCCTCAACGTCGGCGACGAGGTCGCCGTCACCATCCAAGGCATCGGCACTCTCACCAACAAGGTGATCAAGCGTGGCTAACGCAGACGTCCGCGTCCGTTTCTGTCCCTCCCCGACCGGCAACCCCCACGTGGGCCTGGTCCGCACCGCCCTCTTCAACTGGGCCTACGCCCGGCACAACGGCGGCACCATGGTCTTCCGCATCGAGGACACCGACGCGGCCCGGGACTCCGAGGAGTCGTACGAGCAGCTCCTGGACTCGATGCGCTGGCTGGGCCTGACCTGGGACGAGGGGCCGGAGGTGGGCGGCCCGCACGCCCCGTACCGCCAGTCGCAGCGCATGGACCTCTACAAGGACGTCGCGCAGCAGCTGACCGACGGCGGCTACGCCTACCCCTGCTACTGCACCACCGAGGAGCTGGACGCCCGCCGCGAGGCCGCCCGCGCCGCCGGCAAGCCCTCCGGCTACGACGGCACCTGCCGCGTCCTCACCCCCGAGCAGAAGCAGGCCTTCGACGCCGAGGGCCGGACGTACATCATCCGCTTCCGGATGCCCGACGAGCCGATCACGTTCACCGACGCGGTCCGCGGCGAGCTCACCTTCACCCCGGAGAACGTCCCGGACTACGGCATCGTCCGCGCCAACGGCGCCCCGCTGTACACCCTGGTGAACCCGGTCGACGACGCGCTCATGGGCATCACGCACGTGCTCCGCGGCGAGGACCTGCTCTCCTCCACCCCGCGCCAGATCGCCCTCTACAAGGCCCTGATCGAGCTCGGCGTCGCCAAGGAGGTCCCCACCTTCGGGCACCTGCCGTACGTCATGGGCGAGGGCAACAAGAAGCTCTCCAAGCGCGACCCGCAGGCCAACCTCAACCTCTACCGCGAGCGCGGCTTCCTGCCCGAGGGACTGCTCAACTACCTGTCCCTGCTCGGCTGGTCGTTCTCCGCCGACCAGGACGTCTTCTCGATCAAGGACATGATCGAGAAGTTCGACCTGGCGGACGTCAACGCCAACCCGGCCCGCTTCGACCTCAAGAAGGCCGAGGCGATCAACGCCGACCACATCCGCATGCTGGACGTGAAGGACTTCGCCGCGGCCTGCGAGCCCTGGCTCAAGGCCCCGCACGCCAACTGGGCCCCCGAGGACTTCGACCAGGCCAAGTGGGAGGCCATCGCCCCGCACGCCCAGACCCGCGTCACGGTCCTCTCCGACATCACGGCCAACGTCGACTTCCTCTTCCTGAAGGAGCCGGTCGAGGACGAGGCGAGCTGGAGCAAGGCCATGGGCAAGGGCGACCCGGCGGCCCTGCTCACCACCGCCCGCGCCAAGCTCGAAGCGGCCGACTGGACCTCCCCCGAGGCCCTCAAGGAGGCCGTCCTGGCCGCCGGCGAGGAGCACGGCCTCAAGCTCGGCAAGGCCCAGGCCCCGGTCCGCGTAGCCGTCACCGGCCGCACGGTCGGCCTGCCCCTCTTCGAGTCCCTGGAGATCCTGGGCAAGGAGAAGTCCCTGACCCGCATCGACGCGGCACTGGCGAAGCTCGCCGCCTGAGTCCGCCCTCGTACGCCCCGAAGGGCCCGGAAGCCACTACGGCTCCCGGGCCCTTCGCCGTACCGTCGCCCCATGCCCATCCGAGCCGTCCTGTGGGACATCGACACTGCGTTCTTCGGGGGATAACCCCCGAACCCCCAGCCGGGAAGGCCGTCGGGGCTAACGTCGACCTCATGCCGCTCAAAGCCGTCCTCTGGGACATCGATGACACCCTCTTCGACTACGCGAGCGCGGACACGGCCGGCATGCGGGCCCACCTCGAAGCCGAAGGCGCGCTCGGGCGCTACGGCACCGCCGCCGACGCCCTGGCCCGCTGGAAGGCCACCACCGAACGCCACTGGGGCCGCTTCAGCACCGGCGAAGCGGACTTCCTCACCCAGCGCCGCGACCGCGTACGCGACTTCCTGGACCAGCCGGCCCTCACCGACGCCGAGTCCGACGCCTGGTTCCACCGTTATCTCGGTCACTACGAATCCGCCTGGGCCCTCTTCCCCGACACGCTCCCCACCCTCGACGCCCTCGCCGACGGCTACCGGCACGCCGTCCTCTCCAACTCCCACGCCGACCAGCAGGAGCGGAAGCTGCGCCTCCTCGGCGTACGCGACCGCTTCGAGGCGCTGCTCTGCGCGGCCCAACTCGGCGTCGCCAAGCCCGCCCCCGAGGCCTTCCACGCGGCCTGCACGACCCTCGCCCTCGACCCCGCGGAAGTCGCGTACGTGGGCGACCAGCCCGAGATCGACGCCCGCGGCGCCCACGACGCCGGGCTGCTCGGGATCTGGCTCGACCGCAGCGGGGCCGAGCCTCCGAGTGCCGAAGTGCCGCCCGGCGTACGGCGGATCACCGGGCTCGCGGAGCTGCCCGGACTGCTGGCCGGGGATACCCGTTTTGGAGCGCCGTCCACCTTCGGGTAATGTTCTTTCTGCGCCGCCCGCCGGACCGAGAGTCCGGCCGGAAAGCGCAAGCCGAACAAAGCTCCCAGCAGGGAGTTGCGTTTTGGTGGCCTATGGTGTAATTGGCAGCACGACGGTTTCTGGTTCCGTTAGTCTAGGTTCGAGTCCTGGTAGGCCAGCTCGCAGAGCTTATCTGCAACGCCCCCGTTGTGTAGCGGCCTAGCACGCCGCCCTCTCAAGGCGGTAGCGCCGGTTCGAATCCGGTCGGGGGTACAGATCCTTCCCGCGGGAACAGATCGGGTCGCACCCACTGTTCCTGATGCAGGATCGCTAGGGCCCCCGTTGTGTAGCGGCCTAGCACGCCGCCCTCTCAAGGCGGTAGCGCCGGTTCGAATCCGGTCGGGGGTACTGCTTGCTTGACAAGCATTGGCCTATGGTGTAATTGGCAGCACGACGGTTTCTGGTTCCGTTAGTTTAGGTTCGAGTCCTGGTAGGCCAGCTGTATCACGTGGAAACACGCGATCTCGCCCCCGTTGTGTAGCGGCCTAGCACGCCGCCCTCTCAAGGCGGTAGCGCCGGTTCGAATCCGGTCGGGGGTACGCATCGAAGAGGCCCTCCGCAGCAATGCGGAGGGCCTCTTCGCGTTGCCGTGGAGATCCCCCGGAGTTCCGGGACGAGGGGGAGCGGCGGTCAACTGTCGTGAGCTGCCGGAGTGTTCGCGTGCGGAGACGTCAACTCCCGGCGCACGGAAAGCCGTTGAGGAGGCGCGCGATGGACGGTTCGTGCGCCCGGACGACCGGACCCGCCGCGGCGTTGAGGCGGATCCGGCCTTACGTACAAGGGGAGTTCAGCCGGTGCGGCGCAGCGCCTCGGAGAGGCGGCCCGCCGCGTCGATCACGGCCTGGGCGTGCATCCGGCCCGGGTGCCGCGTCAGCCGCTCGATCGGTCCGGAGACCGAGACGGCGGCGACCACGCGGTTCGACGGGCCGCGCACCGGCGCCGACACCGAGGCCACGCCCGGCTCGCGCTCGCCGATCGACTGGGCCCAGCCACGGCGCCGTACGCCGGACAGGGCCGTGGCCGTGAAGCGGGCGCCCTGGAGGCCGCGGTGCAGGCGCTCCGGCTCCTCCCAGGCCATCAGGATCTGCGCCGACGAGCCGGCCTTCATGGTGAGCGTCGAGCCCACCGGGACGGTGTCCCGCAGTCCGGACAGGCGTTCCGCCGCGGCGACGCAGATGCGCATGTCGCCCTGGCGGCGGTAGAGCTGGGCGCTCTCGCCGGTCACGTCACGGAGGTGGGTCAGTACGGGGCCCGCCGTGGCGAGCAGGCGGTCCTCGCCGGCCGCGGCCGCCAGTTCGGCGAGCCGCGGGCCGAGGATGAACCGGCCCTGCATGTCCCTCGCCACCATGCGGTGGTGCTCGAGGGCCACAGCGAGACGATGTGCAGTAGGTCGTGCGAGCCCGGTGGCCGCGACCAGACCCGCGAGGGTGGCCGGACCGGACTCCAGGGCGCCCAGGACAAGGGCTGCCTTGTCCAGGACGCCGACGCCGCTAGAGTTGTCCATGCGTCGATACTCGCGTCTCACTCTGTGAAACGCAAGTTCAATTTCCCAGGGAACTTGTCACCCTGTAACCACAGCGGCCCGCAGACCAACGGGCCCAGCGGATCACGCTCGGCACGAGGGGTACGGGCGTTGCCGCTCACATCTCTAGAAGTGGCCGGGCACACAACTGCCGGCCGGAGGGAAAGCGATGGGTAGGACACTCGCGGAGAAGGTCTGGGACGACCACGTCGTCCGGCGCGCCGAGGGCGAGCCCGACCTCCTCTTCATCGATCTGCACCTGCTGCACGAGGTGACCAGCCCGCAGGCCTTCGACGGTCTCCGCAAGGGCGGCCGCCAGGTGCGCCGGCTCGACCTGACCATCGCCACCGAGGACCACAACACCCCGACCCTCGACATCGACAAGCCCATCGCCGACCCGGTCTCCCGGGCCCAGCTGGAGACGCTGCGCAAGAACTGCGCGGACTTCGGCGTACGGCTGCACCCGCTGGGCGACGTCGAGCAGGGCGTCGTCCACGTCGTGGGACCGCAGCTGGGACTGACCCAGCCCGGCACCACCGTGGTCTGCGGTGACTCGCACACCTCCACGCACGGCGCCTTCGGCGCGCTGGCGTTCGGCATCGGCACCTCGCAGGTCGAGCACGTGCTCGCCACGCAGACGCTGCCGCTGGCCCGCCCGAAGACCATGGCCATCACCATCGACGGTGAACTCCCCGAGGGCGTAACGGCGAAGGACCTGATCCTCGCGATCATCGCGAAGATCGGCACCGGCGGCGGCCAGGGCTACATCCTGGAATACCGCGGCCCCGCCATCGAGAAGCTCTCGATGGAGGCCCGGATGACCATCTGCAACATGTCGATCGAGGCCGGCGCCCGCGCGGGCATGATCGCCCCCGACGAGACCACCTTCGAGTACATCAAGGGCCGCGCGCATGCCCCGCAGGGTGCGGACTGGGACGAGGCCGTCGCGTACTGGAAGACGCTGAAGTCGGACGACGACGCGGTCTTCGACGCCGAGGTCGTCATCGACGCCGATTCGCTGGCGCCCTTCGTGACTTGGGGCACCAACCCCGGTCAGGGCGCGCCGCTGTCGGCCAACGTCCCCGACCCCGCTTCGTACGAAGACGCTTCGGAGCGCTTCGCGGCCGAGAAGGCCCTGGAATACATGGGTCTGGAGGCCGGTCAGCCGCTGCGCGACATCAAGGTCGACACCGTCTTCGTAGGTTCCTGCACCAACGGTCGTATCGAGGATCTGCGCGCCGCCGCCGAGATCGTCAAGGGCCGCAAAGTCGCCGACGGCGTACGGATGCTGGTCGTTCCCGGCTCCGCCCGGGTCGGTCTGCAGGCCGTCGAGGAGGGCCTGGACCAGGTGTTCAAGGCCGCCGGCGCCGAATGGCGGCACGCGGGCTGCTCGATGTGCCTCGGCATGAACCCCGACCAACTGGCGCCCGGTGAGCGCTCCGCGTCCACCTCCAACCGCAACTTCGAAGGCCGGCAGGGCAAGGGCGGTCGTACGCACCTGGTCTCTCCGCAGGTCGCCGCCGCCACCGCGGTCACCGGCCACCTGGCCGCCCCCGCCGACCTGACCGACGCCCCGACGCCCGCTGGAGTCTGAACAGCCATGGAAGCATTCACGAAGCACACCGGCCGGGCCGTCCCGCTGCGCCGCAGCAACGTCGACACCGACCAGATCATCCCGGCCCACTGGTTGAAGAAAGTCACCCGTGACGGCTTCGAGGACGGGCTGTTCGAGGCCTGGCGCAAGGACGAGACCTTCGTCCTCAACAAGCCCGAGCGGCAAGGCGCCACGGTCCTGGTGGCGGGTCCCGACTTCGGCACCGGCTCGTCCCGCGAGCACGCCGTGTGGGCGCTGCAGAACTACGGCTTCAAGGCCGTCATCTCGTCCCGTTTCGCCGACATCTTCCGCGGTAACTCGCTGAAGAACGGCCTCCTGACGGTCGTCCTCGACCAGAAGGTCGTCGACGCGCTGTGGGAGCTCACCGAGAAGGACCCGCAGGCCGAGATCACCGTCGACCTGGAGGCCCGCGAGGTGCGTGCCGAAGGCGTCACCGCCTCGTTCGAGCTGGACGAGAACTCCCGTTGGCGACTGCTGAACGGCCTTGACGACATCAGCATCACGCTGCAGAACGAAGCCGACATCGCGGCCTACGAGACCAAGCGCCCTGCACACAAGCCGCGCACCGTCCAGGTCTGAATCGGCCATTCGGGCAACCGAATCGACAACCTCATCCGAACCGCGGTCTGCACGCAGACCGCGGTTCGTTCGTTTGCCCCGGACCAGCGCCAACACGCCGATGAGGCATGCGAGTTGGGGCTCTGGGCAGGAGACCTTCGCAGACGCGTGGCCAGCACGACTTAAGGCCCCCTCGAAGCCCGAAAACCCCATTTGGGCGGCACGCTGAGACCTCGCGAGGCGACAACTCGCCCTAGATGGCACAATCAGTGCATGGACCGCGACAGCCAACTCGAGCTCTACGGGCTCGTCGCGGACCGGCTGAAAGAAGCGCACGCGACGGTGCGCACACTGCAAGTCCCGGAGGGCGTACGGATGGCGCTGACCCGGAAGCTGCTGGTCATTACGGCCGCGGCCAAACACGATCTCACCGATGCGGCCAGGCGCCTGGACCAGTTCATGAGTGAACTGGACTCAGAGCGATTCCCCGCGGATGCCGATCCGGGCCGAACTGACGGAACTCACTGAGTCTTCAGTTCGTTGCGGCACAAGGGTGATTAGCCCGTTTCGTGTTTGATTTGCGGTATACATCTGCCTAACGTGCGAAAAAGCTTGAACACATTGGTTCTGGCAATGTCTCCGAAGGGGAAGACGTGAACAAGGCGCAGCTCGTAGAAGCGATTGCCGACAAGGTCGGTGGCCGTCAGCAGGCCGCCGACGCCGTCGACGCGGTCCTGGACGCCATCGTCCGCTCGGTCGTCAGCGGCGACCGGGTCTCGGTCACCGGCTTCGGCTCTTTCGAGAAGGTCGACCGTCCGGCCCGCTACGCACGCAACCCCCAGACCGGGGAGCGCGTGCGCGTGAAGAAGACCTCGGTTCCGCGTTTCCGTGCGGGTCAGGGCTTCAAGGACCTGGTGAGCGGCTCGAAGAAGCTCCCGAAGAACGATGTCGCGGTGAAGAAGGCGCCCAAGGGCAGCCTCTCCGGCGGCACTTCCACCCGTTCCACGGTGAAGAAGGCAGCGGCCAAGAAGTCCACCGCGAAGAAGGCGGCGGCGAAGAAGACCACCGCCAAGAAGGCGACGGCAAAGAAGACCACCGCGAAGAAGACCGCGGCGAAGAAGACGACGGCCAAGAAGGCGACGGCGAAGAAGGCCGCTCCGGCCAAGAAGACCGCCGCGAAGAAGGCCACCACGGCCAAGAAGGCCACCGCGAAGAAGACCGCGCCCGCGAAGAAGGCGACGGCCAAGAAGGCGCCCGCCAAGAAGTCGACGGCGCGCAAGACCACCGCCAAGAAGGCCACCGCCAGGAAGAAGTAACGGTAGGCAGGGCTCACTCACGCGCCGGGCCGGGCTCCTCTCGGGGAGCCCGGCCCGCGGTGTGTCCGGAGCCGGTGCGCGAGGCGGGCGTCCGCGCCCGCCCGCGCGGTACGGCGGCACGGGGTACGCGGTACGGGCGGTGTGCGGCGCCCGATACGCTGCGGGCATGCAGGCCACCGCGTACACGTACGACCCCGAGACCCGCAGCGGCAGTGTGCTTCTGGACGACGGCACTCCGGTGCCCTTCGACGGCGCCGCGTTCGACGCCGGCGGGCTGCGGCTGCTGCGGCCCGGTCAGCGGGTGCGGATCGAGCTCGACGAGGCGGCGGGGGAGCAGGAGCGGCGGATCACTCTGGTGACGCTGCAGACCCTCTGAACAGCGCCCGGTCCGCGGCCGCCGCCGTGTGCGGGCCGACACCCAGGGACAGGGCCGCGGCCAGGTCCCCGGGGGTGTCCACGTCCTGGCGGACGCTCGCCACGTCGTGCAGGGGTATCTCCACGGCGCCCGAGGCCGTGTGCCGGGCCCGTGAGGCCTCGCCGAACTTCGGGGCGAGCGGGACTCCCGGCTTCGCGCACAGCAGTGTCGTTCCGAATTCTGCGGCGTCCGGGAGAAATGCGCGCGGAAATGCACGGGCGTAATCCAGAACTCGCGTCAATTCCGCCGGGCGAAGAGCGGGCAGGTCCGCGTTGAGCGCCGCCACCGCCGCCGAGGGGCGCAGCGCCCTGGCCGTGCGGGCGCCGTGGGACAGCGCGGCGTTGAGGCCGGCGCCCGGCTCGTCCCGCACGACGCGGGCGCCCAGGGACGCCAACTCGCGTGCCGCGCGGGCGTCGTCCGTGACGACCACCACATCCCGTACGGCACCTGAGGCGAGCGCCGCGGCCACCGTGTCCTGCGCGAAGGCGAGGGCGAGCGAGGGGCGCAGCCGGTCGTCCGCGGCGGCCGCAAGTCGGCTCTTCGCCCGCGCCAGGGGCTTCAGGGGGATGACCAGGCTCCACGCGAACGGCTCGGCACGGTCGGCTTGTGTGCGCATCGCCGCCCATTCTCGCCTGTCGGCGCGTACTGTGTGCGGCCCTGTGGACAGCCGGTGACCGGTCCTTGGGACAAGTCGTCCGAAGGGCTTGGCATACGGTGTTCTCGACAGACGAAGAACCTGGGGCGACACTTGTGCGGCGCACCAGCGCATGACAAGTGAGCAGAGGAAGGTGTCCGAGTGTCCCGCCGCAGAATCGGCTTCTGGTACCGCCTGGCGGCGGTCATCGCAAAACCGCCGCTGGTGGTTCTTCTCAAGCGGGACTGGCGTGGTGTGGAACACATTCCGGGCGACGGTGGATTTATCACCGCGGTGAACCACAATTCTCATGTCGACCCTTTCGCTTACGCGCACTTTCAGTACAACACCGGACGTGTGCCGCGTTTCCTAGCCAAGAACGGACTATTCAAGGGCGGATTTGTCGGTGCCGTGATGCGGGGTACCGGACAGATCCCCGTCTACCGCGAGAGCACCGACGCACTCAGTGCGTTCCGGGCCGCGATCGACGCCGTGGAACGCGGTGAATGCGTCGCGTTCTATCCCGAGGGAACGCTCACCCGCGACCCCGATCTGTGGCCCATGACCGCCAAGACCGGCGCCGCCCGTGTAGCCCTGCAGACCAAGTGCCCGGTGATTCCCGTCGCGCAGTGGGGCGCCAACGAACTCCTGCCGCCGTACGCGAAGAAGCCGCAGATCCTGCCGCGCAAGACGCACCACGTCCTCGCCGGTCCGCCGGTCGACCTGGCGCGCTTCTACGACAAGGAGATGACGCCCGAACTCCTCAAGGAGGCAACGGAAGTCATCATGGCCGCCATCACCGCACTCCTCGAGGAGCTCCGCGGCGAGAAGGCCCCCGCGACGCCCTTCGACCCGCGCCAGGCGCGCATCGCCCAGCGCCGCAAGGCCGAACAGCGGGGGACCGGCGGCGAACGGCTCCAGACCGGCGGCGAACAGCTCACGACCGGCGGCCCCGAACAGCACAGGACGGCCGACAAGGTCGGCGAACAGACCGGCACGGCCGGGGAGGACACCAAGTGACACCGCCTGTGAAGGCAGCCGTCTTCGGTACGGGTTCCTGGGGTACGGCCTTCGGCATGGTGCTCGCGGACGCGGGCTGCGACGTGACCCTGTGGGGCCGCCGTCCCGAACTCGCCGAGGCCGTCAACTCCACCCGCACCAACCCCGACTACCTCCCGGGCGTCGAACTCCCCGAGCGGGTAAGGGCGACCACCGACGCCGCGGAGGCCGCGGCGGGCGCCGACTTCACGGTGCTCGCCGTGCCCTCGCAGACGCTGCGCGGCAACCTCGCCGAGTGGACGCCGCTGCTCGCCCCCGACACCGTCCTCGTATCGCTGATGAAGGGCGTCGAACTCGGCTCCGCGATGCGGATGAGCGAGGTGATCGCGGACGTCACCAAGGTGCCCGCCGAGCGCATCGCCGTCGTCACCGGGCCCAACCTCGCCCGCGAGATCGCCGCCAGGCAGCCCGCCGCCGCGGTCGTCGCCTGCACCGACGAGTCCGTCGCGCAGCGGCTCCAGGCGGCCTGCCACACCCCGTACTTCCGGCCGTACACCAACACCGATGTAGTCGGCTGCGAACTCGGCGGCGCCGTCAAGAACGTGATCGGTCTCGCCGTCGGCATCGCGGACGGCATGGGCCTCGGCGACAACACCAAGGGCTCCCTGATCACCCGCGGCCTCGCCGAGACCACCCGGCTCGGACACGCCATGGGCGCCGACCCGCTGACCTTCTCCGGCCTCGCGGGCCTCGGCGACCTCGTCGCCACCTGCTCCTCGCCGCTCTCCCGGAACCACACCTTCGGTACCAACCTCGGCAAGGGCATGACCCTCGAGGAGACCATCGCGGTCACCAAGCAGACCGCCGAAGGCGTCAAGTCCTGTGAGTCCGTGCTCGATCTGGCCCGCCGGCACGGCGTCGACATGCCCATCACGGAGACCGTCGTCGGCATCGTGCACGACGGCACGCCGCCGCTGGTGGCGCTCAAGGAGCTGATGGGGCGCAGCGCGAAGGCCGAGCGCCGCTGAGGCGCGCGGCCGTCCGTACCCGCCCCGCCGCCCGCCCGTGCGCCGACTCGACGCCGCACGCGCGCTGACTCGGTCACTACCAGCAGGTACGCTCAACGCGATATGAGCAGCGAGACCTCCTCCCAGAGCCCGGTCCCCTCCCAGCCAGGAGGGGAATCCCGCAAGCCGCGCGTCGCGGTCGTCTTCGGCGGGCGCAGTTCCGAGCACGGCATCTCGGTCGTCACGGCCGGTGCCGTGCTGCGCGCCATCGACCGCGAGAAGTACGACGTGCTGCCCATCGGCATCACGCACGACGGCCGGTGGGTGCTGACCGCCGACGAGCCGGAGCGGATGGCGATCACCGACCGCACCGTTCCGGACGTGGCCCAGCTCGCCGAGTCCGCGGACGGCGCCGTGGTGCTGCCCCTCGACCCCGCCAACCGTGAAGTGGTCGTCACCGAGCCCGGATCGGTGCCCAAGGCACTCGGCGAGGTCGACGTCGTCTTCCCCGTCCTGCACGGCCCGTACGGCGAGGACGGCACCCTCCAGGGGCTCCTGGAGCTGTCCGGGACGCCGTACGTCGGCTCGGGCGTCCTCGCCTCCGCCGTGGGCCAGGACAAGGAGTACATGAAGCGGGTCTTCACCTCCTTCGGGCTGCCCGTCGGCCCGTACGTGGTGATCAAGCCGCGTGAGTGGGAGCTCGACCCGTCGGCCGCCCGCAAGAAGATCGTGGGCTTCGCCGGTGAGCACGGCTGGCCGCTCTTCGTGAAGCCCGCGCGGGCCGGCTCGTCCTTCGGTATCACCAAGGTCGACTCCCTGGAGGGCCTGGACGAGGCCGTCGAGGAGGCGCAGCGGCACGACCCGAAGATCATCGTGGAGGCGCTGCTCCGCGGCCGCGAGATCGAGTGCGGCGTCCTGGAGTTCGAGGACGGCCCGCGCGCCAGCGTGCCCGCCGAGATCCCGCCGGTCTCCGACCACGCCTTCTACGACTTCGAGGCCAAGTACATCGACTCGGCCTCCGGGATCGTGCCCGCCCCGCTCACCGAAGAGCAGACCGCCGAGGTGCAGCGCCTCGCCGTCGAGGCCTTCGAGGCGGCGTCCTGTGAAGGTCTGGTGCGCGCGGACTTCTTCCTCACCGAGGACGGCCGGTTCGTGATCAACGAGATCAACACCATGCCCGGCTTCACGCCGATCTCGATGTACCCGCGGATGTGGCAGGAGAGCGGCGTCAGCTACCCCGAGCTGGTGGACCGCCTCATCCAGGCCGCCCTGCGCCGCCCGACCGGACTGCGCTAGCCCCAGCCGTACGCACGAAGGGCCCGGCCGTCCCAACGGCCGGGCCCTGCTGCGTAGTTGGGGCTCTCGTGGCTCAGTTCGCGATGCCCTCCGGCACCGTCTTCCTGACCGGCCCCGCGAAGTCGGTGAGCGAGCCCGCGCCCTGCTTCGCGTGTTCCTGGTCGAACGTGACCTCGACGTACGCCTCGCGCAGCGTCGTCGTGAAGCGGTACGAACCGTCCTGCTGCTCCTCGGTCAGCCAGCCCACGCCGTTGACCTCGGCGCCGTACGCCTTCGGGTCCGCGAGCGCGGCGGGCCGGGGTACACCGCAGCGCAGTATGATCGCCGAGCCTCCCCATCCGGCAGTCAGTTCGGAACGCGGCTCCGGATCCTCGCGGTCGAGCCCGTCGATCCGGTCCGGCAGCTGTTCGTGCAGGTTCCGGCACAGCTGTGCCGTATCGGCGTCGGGGGAGGGAACCGGGACCGTTGCCCGGTCGTCCGTCGAAGAACAGCCCGCGGTCGCCCACAGCAGGCCGAGGGCGGACAGACAGATCAGCCGGCGGCGGAAAATGTTCACCGGCCAAGCGTAGACGGGGGCTACAAGTGCACGACCGGGCAGGTCAGGGTGCGGGTGATGCCGTCCACTTGCTGGACTCTCGCGACCACCATGCGACCGAGTTCATCGACCGTGTCCGCCTGGGCGCGCACGATGACATCGTAGGGACCGGTCACGTCCTCGGCCTGGATCACTCCGGGAATCTTGCCGATCAGCTCGGCGACCATGGTCGCCTTGCCTACCTCGGTCTGGATCAGGATGTACGCCTGTACCACGGAACCTCCAGGGCGGCCACGAGGATCATGTGGGGAACGGAAAAAGCGAGCGTTCAGCGCCCTCGTGAACGGGTGCTGACGGGAGACGGGGCGCCACGGTATCGCGTCACCGTGCGTCGCGGGGAGACCCGCGGAGCCTGTGGCGCGCGCTCCGGGGCGTACGGACCAGCCAAGTTGACGTACCTGTTGACGGTACCCGCGGCCGAGGGCCCCCGCGACCGCGCGCACACTGGGGCAGTCGGCACAGCAGACGGCACGACAGGAAGAGGCGAGACTCGATGAAGGGCACCGTGGGCGAGCTCGGGGAGTTCGGGCTCATCAGAGAGCTCACGTCCCGGCTCACCACCACTCCGGCGGTACGCCTCGGCCCCGGCGACGACGCCGCGGTCGTGGCCGCACCCGACCGCAGGGTCGTGGCCAGTACGGACATCCTCCTTGAGGGGCGGCACTTCCGCCGCGACTGGTCCACCGCGTACGACGTGGGCCGCAAGGCCGCCGCGCAGAACCTCGCGGACATCGCCGCCATGGGCGCCGTGCCGACGGCGCTGCTCCTCGGCCTCGTCGTACCGGCCGAGCTGCCGGTCACCTGGGCCAGCGAGCTGATGGACGGGCTGCGCGACGAATGCCAGGTCGCGGGCGCGGCCGTGGTCGGCGGCGATGTCGTGCGCGGGGACACGATCACCGTGTCGATCACCGCGCTCGGCGATCTGCGCAACCACGAGCCGGTCACGCGCGCGGGTGCGCAGCCCGGTGACGTCGTCGCGTACACCGGCTGGTTGGGCTGGTCCGCCGCCGGTCACGCGGTGCTCTCGCGCGGCTTCCGCTCGCCGCGCGCGTTCGTGGAGGCGCACCGCAGGCCCGAACCGCCGTACCACGCGGGCCCCGCGGCCGCCGGGCTCGGCGCGACCGCGATGGCCGACGTCAGCGACGGACTGATCGCCGACCTCGGGCACATCGCCGAGTCGAGCAAGGTCAGGATCGACGTCAAGTCCGCCTCGATCGACATCCCTTCGCAGATGAACGACATCGGCCAGGCCGTCGGCGTCGACCCGCTGCAGTGGGTGCTCACCGGCGGCGAGGACCACGCGATCGTCGCGACGTTCCCGCAGGACGTGCAGCTTCCGGCCCGCTGGAAGGTGATCGGCGAGGTCCTCAACCCCTCGGCGCTGCCTCAGGTGACGGTCGACGGCGCGCCCTGGACCAGCAAGAGCGGCTGGGACCACTTCGGGGAGATCGAATCATGACGGCTCGTACGGCACCCCCTCGCGTGCTCACCGTCGCCGGGTCCGACTCGGGCGGCGGCGCGGGCATCCAGGCCGACCTGAAGACCATGCTGGCCCTCGGCACGCACGGCATGAGCGTCCTGACGGCGGTCACCGCGCAGAACTCCCTTGGCGTGCAAGGCGCTTGGGAGCTGCCGGTGGAGGCGGTGCGCGCGCAGTACCGCAGCGTCGTCGACGACATCGGCGTGCAGGCCGTGAAGACCGGCATGCTGGCATCGGCCGAACTCGTGGAAACGGTCGCGGAGTTGCTCGCCGGCACGGACGCGCCCACCGTGATCGACCCGGTGGGCGTCTCCAAGCACGGCGACTCACTGCTCGCCGCCTCGGCGCTCGACTCCGTCCGTACGAAGCTGCTTCCCGTCGCCACGGTCGCGACGCCGAACCTGGACGAGGTCACGCAGATCACCGGCGTACGCGTGGAGTCCGAGGACGGGCTGCGGCGCGCGGCCGCCGCCCTGCTCGAGTTCGGGCCGCGGTGGGCGCTGATCAAGGGCGGGCACCTCGAGGGCGATGCGGTGGACCTGCTCACGGACGGTGCCGAGGAGTACTGGCTGCGCGCCCCGCGCCATGACAACCGCCACACCCACGGCACCGGCTGCACCCTGGCCAGCGCGATCGCGGCGGGCCTCGCGAAGGGGCTCACGGTGCCGGACGCGGTGCGCGCGGCGAAGGAGTACGTGACGGGCGCGATCGCCGCGGGCTTCGCGCTCGGCGGGGGGATCGGGCCGGTGGACCACGGGTGGCGGTTCCGCTCCTAGTGGCCTGTGGGCGGCGGCCTGTGCGCGGGCATGAACCCGTGCGCGGGCATGAAAAAGCCGGTCCACCCGAGGGTGGACCGGCTTTCTACAGCAACCAGCTAGGTGGCCGCGCTACACGTTCGTCAGCGCGAGACCTTGCCGGCCTTGATGCACGAGGTGCAGGCGTTGAGCCGCTTCGGCGTCCCACTGATCACGGCACGCACGCGCTGGATGTTCGGGTTCCAGCGACGGGGCGTACGGCGGTGCGAGTGGGAGATGTTGTTGCCGAAGCCCGGCCCCTTGCCGCAGACGTCGCAGTTGGCAGCCACGGGTCACTCCAAAGACTTCAGATGCACTTACGGTTGATCCCGGCATGCCGGGATCAAGTGATCTGGTTGGCGGTGCCAGGGGGAAGGTCGGCCTGACTCTCATCAGGCAACCGAAGCAGCATACAACGTCCGCTTCGGTACAACGAAACTACCATGACCGCCCGGGGGCCTGCCCCGGGCGGCCTCCCCACCGGGGACTACGCTGCGAGACGACCCCGGAACAAGGAGGCAGCCGGTGCCCCAGACCCCCGACGCCGAGGTGGTGCGCACCTGGTGCGGACTGGCGCTCCGCGAACTGGGGAAGGCCCGCGAGGAGATCGACGCGATCAACGTCTATCCCGTCGCCGACGGGGACACCGGCACCAATCTGTATCTGACCGTGGAATCGGCCGCACGCGCGGTAGAGGCGGTTTTCGCGGGCCACGAAGCGGCGGGTTCCGGCGCGGGACCCTCGCTGGCGGAGGCGGTACGCGCACTGGCGCACGGCGCGCTCATCGGTGCCTGCGGGAACTCCGGAACGATCCTGGCGCAGCTGCTGCGCGGTACGGCTCAGGTGCTTGCCGAGGCCGCTGCCGACGACGGCGAGCGTGGCGCGGATCACAGCGAACCCGGTCCTTCAGGCGCGGACGACGGTGCCGCGCTGCTTCGCCTCGCGCTGCGTCGGGCCGCCGAGTCCGGCTATCAGGCGGTGGCCCATCCCGTGGAGGGCACCGTCCTGACCGTCGCCACCGCCGCGGCCGAGGCGGCACAGCGGGCGGACGGCGGCTGCACCGCGGTCGCCACCGCCGCGTACGAGGGCGCGGCCACGGCGCTGGAGGCGACGCCGGAGCAGCTGGCCGTGCTCGGTCGGGCGGGCGTCGTCGACGCGGGCGGCCAGGGCCTCGTCGCGGTACTCGGCGCCCTCGTGCAGACCCTGTCGGGAAGGGCGCCCGCGCGGCGGCCCGTGCGCGGGGGAGGCGGAATCGGTCACCACGCGCGCGTGGAAGAGGCCGAACCGTTCGCCGCGGTGGCGGACGCGGTGCTCGATGGAGAGGTGAGCCGGCCGAGCTCTGCGGCGGACGCGGTCGACTGCGGGGCCGAGATCGGCGCCGACGAGGGCGGGCCCGCGTTCGAGGTGATCTACCTCCTGGAGGCCGACGACGCCGCCGTGTCCCGGCTCCGCACCCGCCTCGACGCCCTGGGCGACTCCCTGGTCGTGGTCGGCGGCGACGGGCTGTGGAACGTCCATGTGCACGTGGACGACGCGGGCGCCGCGGTCGAGGCGGGCGTCGAGGCGGGACGCCCGTACCGCATCCGGATCACGCACTTCGGGGCGCAGGACGCGCACAGCGGCGGGCACCCCAAGCAGCCGCGGGAGCGGACGCAGCGCGCGATCGTCGTCGTCGTGCCCGGCGAGGGCCTGGCCGAGCTGTGCGGCGAGTCCGGGGCGACGACCGTGCTCGCGCGGCCGGGGGAGCCCCCGGCGAGCGGCGAGCTGGTCGACGCGATCCGGCGGGCGCACGCGCGCGAGGTGGTGCTGCTGCCCAACGACCCGGAGCTGCGGTACACGGCGGCCGCGGCGGCCGAGCAGGCCCGTGCCGAGGGCGTACGCGTCGCGCTGATCCCGACGCGCTGCGCGGTGCAGGGCATCGCGGCGCTCGCCGTGCACGAGCCGGACCGGCGCTTCGACGAGGACGTGGTCGGCATGACGTCGGCGGCCGGCGCCACCCGGTACGCCGAACTGGCCGTCGCCGAGCGGCAGTCGTGGACCACGGCGGGCATCTGCCAGGCCGGGGACCTGCTCGGCCTGATCGACGAGGACGTCGCGGTGATCGGCGCCGACGTCAGGGCCACGGCGGCCGCGGTCCTCGACCGGATGCTGTCCGCGGGCGGCGAGATGGTCACGCTCGTCCTCGGCGACGACCTGCCCGATTCGGTCGGCGACGCCCTCGGCGAACACGTACGCGAGCACCACCTCGCCGTCGACACCGTCGTGTACCGAGGCGGGCGGCAGTCGCCGTTGATGCTGATCGGCGTCGAGTAGCGGCGCGGGAGCCGGGAGCGGTGGGCGCGGGAACGGCGGTTCGGCGCGGCCGGGTTATCCACAGGCTCGGCGCGTTGTCGGTGGTGTGGTGTGCAATGGATTCGTGCCCGCGCTCGAAGAATCCCTGAAGAAGACGCTCGGCCCCGCCACCGCGAAGGTGATGGCCGAGCACCTCGACCTGCACACGGTCGGCGACCTCCTCCACCACTACCCCCGGCGGTACGCGGAGCGAGGCGAGCTCACCACGCTCTCCGACCTGCCCCTGGACGAGCACGTCACGGTGGTCGCGCAGGTCGCGAGCGCCCGCGTCCTGAAGTTCAACGGCGGCCGCGGACAGCGCCTGGAAGTCACCATCACGGACGGCAGCGGCCAGCTCCAGCTGGTCTTCTTCGGCCGCGGCATCCACAAGCCGCACCAGGACCTGCTGCCCGGCACCCGCGCGATGTTCGCGGGCAAGGTGTCCGCGTTCAACCGCAAACTCCAGCTCGCCCACCCCGCGTACCAACTCCTGCGCGGCGGCAGCGGAGCCGAGGCGGAGGACGCCGTCGAGTCCTGGGCCGGAGCGCTCATCCCGATCTACCCGGCCACCGCGAAGCTGGAGTCCTGGAAGATCGCCAAGGCGGTGGACGCGGTGCTGCCCAGCGCGCAGGACGCCGTGGACCCGCTGCCGCCCTCGCTGCGCCAGGGCCGCCGCCTGGTCCCGCTCCCCGAGGCGCTCCTGAAGATCCACCGGCCGCACTCCAAGGAGGACGTCGCCGCCGCGAAGGACCGCCTCAAGTGGGACGAGGCCTTCGTCCTCCAAGTCGCCCTGGCCAGGCGCCGGTTCGCCGAGACCCAGCTGCCCGCCGCGCCCCGCCGCCCCACAGAGGACGGCCTGCTCGACGCCTTCGACGCCAAGCTGCCCTTCACGCTCACCGACGGCCAACAGCGGGTCTCCAAGGAGATCTTCGACGACCTCGCGACCGAACACCCGATGCATCGGCTGCTGCAGGGAGAGGTGGGCTCGGGCAAGACGATGGTGGCGCTGCGCGCCATGCTCGCCGTGGTCGACGCGGAAGGGCAGGCCGCGATGCTCGCGCCCACCGAGGTGCTCGCCCAGCAGCACCACCGCTCGATCACCGAGATGATGGGGGAGTTGGCCGAGTCAGGGATGCTGGGCGGCTCCGAGCACGCCACCAAGATCGTCCTCCTCACCGGCTCGATGGGCGCCGCCGCCCGCCGCCAGGCCCTGCTCGACCTCGCCACCGGAGAGGCCGGGATCGTCATCGGCACGCACGCCCTGATCGAGGACAAGGTGCAGTTCCACGACCTCGGCCTGGTCGTCGTGGACGAGCAGCACCGCTTCGGCGTCGAGCAGCGCGACGCCCTGCGCGGCAAGGGCAAACAGCCGCCGCACCTCCTGGTGATGACGGCGACCCCCATTCCGCGCACGGTCGCCATGACGGTCTTCGGTGACCTGGAGACCTCCGTACTCGACCAGCTCCCCGCCGGGCGCTCGCCGATCGCCACCCATGTCGTCCCCGCCGCCGACAAGCCGCACTTCCTGGCCCGCGCCTGGGAACGCGTCCGCGAAGAGGTCGAGAACGGCCACCAGGCGTACGTGGTCTGTCCCAGGATCGGGGACGACCTGGACGACAAGTCCGCCAAGAAGAAATCCGCCGAGGACGAGGCGGAGAAGCGCCCGCCCCTCGCCGTCGTCGAGGTCGCCGAGCAACTCACCGCCGGACCCCTGAAGGGCCTGCGCGTCGAGGTGCTGCACGGCCGCATGGCGCCCGAGGACAAGGACGCCGTGATGCGCGCCTTCGCCGCCGGCGAGGTGGACGTCCTGGTGGCGACGACGGTCATCGAGGTCGGGGTGAACGTCCCCAACGCCACCGCCATGGTGATCATGGACGCCGACCGCTTCGGCGTCTCCCAACTGCACCAGCTGCGCGGCCGCGTCGGACGAGGCTCCGCCCCGGGCCTCTGCCTGCTCGTCTCCGAGATGCCCGAGGCCAGCCCCGCGCGCGCCAGACTCGGCGCCGTCGCGGCCACGCTCGACGGCTTCGAGCTCTCCCGCATCGACCTCGAACAGCGCCGCGAGGGCGACGTGTTGGGGCAGGCGCAGTCCGGAGTGCGCTCCTCGCTGCGGGTCCTCGCGGTCATCGACGACGAGGAGATCATCGCCGAGGCCCGAGAGGAGGCGGTCCGGATCGTCTCCGCCGACCCGGAGCTCACCGGTCTGCCCGCCCTGCGCACGGCCCTGGACGCCCTCCTCGACAAGGACCGGGAGGAGTACCTGGACAAGGGCTGACGGCCGGAGGAGTACCTGGACTAGGGCTGACGACCTGCCGGACGGCGCAGCGAACGCCGTGACGGCCGCAGCGCCACCCCGTGACGGCCGCAGCGCCACCCCGTGACGGCCGCAGTGCCACCGCCGGGAGGCCGCTGTGCCACCGCCGTGACGGCCGCTGCGCCACCGCCGTGACGGCCGCTGCGCCACCGCCCCGCGCCCCCACATATCGTTGAGTGACCTCGGCTCGTCGAGGCCGCTCGAGCCCCCCTCACCCCCGAAGGACGCAGATGACCCGCGTGATCGCCGGCCGCGCCGGCGGACGCCGCCTGGCCGTACCACCGGGGAACGGCACACGGCCCACCTCCGACCGCGCGCGTGAGGGCCTGTTCTCCACCTGGCAGTCGCTCCTCGGCGGCCCGCTCGAGGGCGAACGCGTCCTCGACCTGTACGCGGGCTCGGGCGCCGTCGGCCTCGAAGCGCTGTCCCGGGGCGCGGGCCACGCGCTCCTGGTCGAGACGGACGCCCGGGCGGTCCGCACGATCCGGGAGAACGTCAAGGCGCTCGCCCTGCCCGGCGCCGAGGTCCGGTCCGGCAAGGCGGCGGCGATCATCGCGGGCGCGGCCCCCCAGGACCCGTACGACCTGGTGTTTCTCGATCCGCCGTACGCCGTGAGCGACGACGATCTTCGGGAGATTCTGCTCACACTCCGCGCTCAGGGCTGGCTCGCTGAGCAAGCGCTCGTCACCGTGGAGCGCAGCACAAGAGGCGGTGAATTCGGCTGGCCGGACGGCTTCGAGGGACTCAGGTCCCGGCGTTACGGCGAGGGCACGTTTTGGTACGGTCGCGCCGCCTCGACCAGCGAGGAACCCACCTCATGAACGCATCGTCAGGACCCGAGAGCGAGGGACTTCAGTTGCGCCGCGCCGTCTGTCCGGGGTCATTCGACCCCATCACCAACGGACACCTCGACATCATCGCCCGCGCCTCCAAGCTCTATGACGTGGTCCACGTCGCGGTGATGATCAACCAGTCCAAGAAGGGCCTGTTCGAGATCGACGAGCGGATCGAGCTGATCCGTCAGGTCACCGCCGAGTTCGGCAACGTCGAGGTGGAGGCCTTCCACGGCCTGCTCGTCGACTTCTGCAAGCAGCGCGACATCCCCGCCATCGTCAAGGGCCTGCGCGCCGTCAGCGACTTCGACTACGAGCTGCAGATGGCCCAGATGAACAACGGCCTCTCCGGTGTCGAGACCCTGTTCGTCCCCACCAACCCCACGTACAGCTTCCTGTCCTCCTCGCTCGTCAAGGAGGTGGCGGCCTGGGGCGGTGACGTCTCGCACCTCGTGCCGCCGCTGGTGCACACGGCGCTGACCGAGCGCCTGGCCCAGGACGGCTGAGCCCCCGGCCAGGGAGAACGGACCCCGCGGAGCTGACGTTCCGTCACCCGGTGTCGGCGCAGCGGCCGCTGCCCTTACAGTCGCCTTGTCCGTCTCCCATCGGGCAGAGACTTCTAGCAGGCAGAGAGTGGCGAGCACACGGTGGACGTGCAGAAGAAGCTGGACGAGATCGTCGAAGCGGTCGAGGGTGCCAGGTCCATGCCGATGTCGGCCTCGTGCGTGGTCAACCGGGCCGAGCTGCTCGCGCGGCTCGGAGAGGTCCGCGAAGCCCTGCCCGGCTCCCTCGCCCAGGCGCAGCAGGTCATCGGCAGCGGCGAGCAGCTGGTCGAGCAGGCCCGCCAGGAGGCCGACCGCATCCTCGAGTCGGCCCACGCGGAACGCGGCTCGCTGATCTCCGACACCGCGGTCGCCCGCCAGTCCCAGGACGAGGCCGACCGCATCCTCGCCAAGGCCCGCGCGGAGGCCGAGGAGATCCGCCAGGAGGCCGACGAGTACGTCGACTCCAAGCTCGCCAACTTCGAGGTCGTCCTCACCAAGACCCTCGGCTCGGTCGGCCGCGGCCGCGAGAAGCTCCTCGGCACCGGCCAGGGCCTGGACGCCCAGGGGTACGAGGACCCGGACTTCACCGAGGCCCCCGAGCGCAGCCAGGACCCGGAGACCCTGCGCCAGCGCGCGGACGCGTACGTGGACGTGAAGCTCGGCGCCTTTGAGGCCGTGCTGTCCAAGACGCTGGACGCGGTCGGCCGCGGCCGCCAGAAGCTCCAGGGCCGCGTCGCCTCCGACGACCTCGGCCAGCTCGGCGCCTTCGACGAGCACGGCCACCAGCACCTCGCCAGCGACGCGGACTACCTCGCGGACCTGGCCGAGCCACAGCAACAGCAGTCACAGCAGTCACAGCAGTCACAGCAACAGCAGTCACAGCAGGCACAGCCGCACGTACAGCAGGCGCAGCAACAGCACCCCGAGCACGCGCCTCAGCACCAGCACCAGCAACAGCACCAGCAACAGCAACAGCACCTGCCGCCCCAGCAGGACCACAGCCACCAGCAGTACCAGCCGGCCCAGCCCCAGACCCCGCCCCCTCCGCCGCCCATGGCCCCGGCCCCGATCCCCGCCCAGCAGCAGTACGCCCCGCAGGGCCAGGACCCGTACGGCTACCAGCAGCAGGACCCGTACGCGTACCAGCAGATGCCGCCGGACTACGCGCAGCAGGATCCGTACGCGTACCAGCAGCAGGACCCGTACGCCTATCAGCAGCAGAGCCAGGACTACGGACCGCAGGGGTTCGGGCCCGGGCCGGACGGCATGCAGATGCAGGGGTTCTACGACGGCGGCGGGCAGCAGCCCGACCCGGCGCAGCAGCAGGCGCCGGCGCTCGACGAGACCAGTCTGTTCGACACGAGCATGATCAGCGTCGATCAGCTGCGGGAGTACGAGCAGGGGCGCGGGCAGGGGCAGTGAACGGCTCTGGCCAGCTGTAAGAGGGCGGATTGGGCCGACGGCGAAAGGTCCAGTATCCTGGCTCTTCGGTCGCGCGTGCGCTCTGTCGTTTCTTGACGCCCGCGGCCAGGCTCTCCGCTCACAGCGGGGTCAGCCTCCCCAAGACTTCAATGATCGAAAGCAGGAAGAGCCCTGAACGCCCGCCTCGACCACCGCAACCCCCTCGTGTTCGACACGCACGAGCTGGGGAGGCGTCCCGGCGCGCTCCAGCGGCTGACCCGCACGATCGACGCCCCCTCCGGAGACGCGATCTTCGGCATCAAGGGAGTCATCGGAGTGCCTGGCGGCGCTCCGGTCGACCTCGAGCTGCGGCTCGAGTCCGTCATGGAAGGGGTGCTTGTCACAGGCACCGCCCGTGCACGGGTCGAGGGGGAGTGCGTAAGGTGTCTGGAGCCGCTGGAGCGAGAGCTCGAAGCGGACTTCCAGGAAATGTTCACGTACCCCGACGCCGATGACCGTGGCCGCAGCAAGCAGGCGGAACCGGCCGACGACGCCGAGGACGAGGACGTGACCCCCCTCGAGGACGGACTCTTCGACCTCGAGCCCGTGCTGCGCGATGCGGTGGTGCTCGCACTGCCGATGCAGCCGGTGTGCCAGGACGACTGCCCGGGTCTCTGCGCCGAATGCGGTGCGCGGCTCGCGGACGACCCGGACCACCACCACGACGCCGTCGACATCCGTTGGGCGGCATTGCAGGGACTCGCTGATTCGCTCCAGGACGGCGAGAAGGACGAGATGAGCGGCGCCGAAGCTGGCGTCGACGAGAAGCAGGAGAAGTAGCCGTGGCTGTTCCGAAGCGGAAGATGTCGCGCAGCAACACGCGCCACCGCCGGTCGCAGTGGAAGGCTGCGGTCCCCACCCTGGTTTCGTGTGAGCGTTGCCAGGAGCCGAAGCAGCAGCACATCGCGTGCCCGAGCTGCGGCACCTACAACAAGCGCCAGGTCCTCGAGGTCTGAGCGGCTGGTGAGAGGCACCGTGTCTAGCCACAAAACGGCGGATGACGCCAAAGCGGCAAACGCCAAGAAGCAGGCGGAGAACACGGCCTCGTCCCACACGCTTCTGGAAGGGCGGCTCGGGTACAAGCTCGAGTCCGCCCTTCTGGTGCGTGCGCTGACCCACCGTTCCTACGCGTACGAGAACGGCGGCCTGCCGACGAACGAGCGGCTCGAGTTCCTCGGGGACTCCGTGCTCGGACTCGTCGTCACGGACACGCTGTACCGAACCCACCCCGACCTGCCCGAAGGCCAACTGGCCAAGTTGCGGGCCGCGGTGGTCAATTCGCGTGCGCTGGCGGAGGTGGGCCGCGGGCTCGACCTCGGCGCCTTCATCCGGCTCGGCCGAGGTGAAGAAGGCACGGGCGGCCGGGACAAGGCATCCATCCTCGCCGACACCCTCGAAGCGGTGATCGGCGCCGTCTATCTCGACCAGGGTCTGGACGCGGCTTCCGAGCTCGTCCACCGGCTCTTCGACCCACTGATCGAGAAGTCCTCCAACCTCGGTGCCGGCCTGGACTGGAAGACCAGTCTCCAGGAGCTCACCGCGACCGAAGGCCTCGGCGTGCCCGAGTACCTGGTCTCGGAGACCGGCCCCGACCACGAGAAGACCTTCACCGCTGCCGCCCGCGTCGGAGGCGTCTCGTACGGCACCGGCACCGGTCGCAGCAAGAAGGAAGCGGAGCAGCAGGCCGCCGAGTCCGCGTGGCGTGCGATTCGCGCCGCCGCGGACGAGCGCGCCAAGGCCGAAGCCGAAGGGCCCGAAGGGGTCACAGAGGCGGACGCCGACAGCGCCCCCGAATCGGCCAAGGCCTGACGCCTGGCGCCGAGCCGCCTTCCGCAGGCTGTACGACGGCCCGTCCCGTATCCCACGGGGCGGGCCGTCGGCCGTGCATTCACCCACGTACCGGGGGAGGACCCGTGCCCGAACTGCCCGAGGTCGAAGTCGTCCGCCGCGGACTGGAGCGCTGGGTCTCCGGACGCGTCGTGACCGAGGTCGAGGTGCTGCACCCACGCGCCGTACGCCGTCACCTCGCCGGTGGGCCCGACTTCGCCGCCCGGCTCAAGGGGCACCGGATCGGCGTCACCCGGCGGCGCGGAAAGTACCTGTGGCTGCCGCTCGCCGATTCGCCCAACGCGATCCTGGCGCACCTCGGCATGAGCGGCCAGCTCCTCGTCCAGCCGGAGGAGGCTCCCGACGAGAAGCATCTGCGCATCCGCGTCCGCTTCGACGATGACCAGGGCACCGAGCTGCGCTTCGTCGACCAGCGGACCTTCGGCGGGCTCTCGCTGCACGGCACCACCGCCGACGGGCTGCCCGACGTCATCGCGCACATCGCCCGCGACCCGCTCGACCCCGCCTTCGACGACGAGGCCTTCCACCAGGGCCTGCGCCGCAGCCGTACGACCATCAAGCGGGCGCTGCTCAACCAGTCGCTGATCAGCGGAGTCGGCAACATCTACGCGGACGAGGCGCTCTGGCGCGCCAAGCTGCACTACGAACGCCCCACCGCCACCTTCACGCGCCCCCGCACCACCGAACTCCTCGGCCACATCCGCGACGTCATGAACGCCGCGCTCGCCGTGGGCGGCACCAGCTTCGACAGCCTGTACGTGAATGTGAACGGCGAGTCCGGCTACTTCGAGCGGGCGCTCGACGCGTACGGGCGCGAGGACGAGCCGTGCCGGCGCTGCGGCACCCCGATGCGACGGCGGCCGTGGATGAACCGGTCGAGCTACTTCTGCCCGCGCTGCCAACGGCCGCCGCGGGCCACTCCGAGCTAGAAGCCGAAGTCCTGCGTCCACCAGGGGCCGCCGGACGCGAAGTGGGCGCCGACGCCGAGGGTCTTGTAGTCGCAGTTGAGGATGTTGGCGCGGTGGCCCGGGCTGGCCATCCAGGAGTCCATGACGGACTGGGCGTTGGCCTGGCCGCGGGCGATGTTCTCGCCGCCGAGGTTGGTGACCCCGGCCTTCTCGGCCCGGTCCCAGGGGGTGGAGCCGTCGGGGTCGGTGTGGTCGAAGAAGCCGCGCTCGGCCATGTCCTCGCTGAAGTCGGCGGCCAGGTCGGCGAGGGCGGCGTCGGCCTTCACCGGGCTGCAACCGGCCTGCGCCCGCTCCTGGTTGACGAGCGAGAGCACCTCGGCCTCGGCGGCCTCGCCCCTGTCCGGGGACTGCGGCGCCGACGGCTTGGCGGGCGCGGCCGACTCGGGCTTCGCCGGGGCCTCGGTCTTCGGCTCTGCGGTCTTCTTCTCGCCGGCGCGGGCGCCGGCGCCGGTGTCCGCGGTGGACTTCTCGGGCGACGGGGTCTTGGACGGCTTCGCGGAGGGGGTGGGGGAGGACGAGGTCTTCGACGGCTCGGGGCGCTCGGAGCCACGGCTCGCGGGGCTCTCCGAACGGTCCGGGGAGGCGGAGGTCTCGCCCTGCGTCTCCAGGTCGGTCGGGCTGCTCGCGGACTGCACGCGGCTGGACTCCTGGCCGTCGCCGCCCGTGAAGGTGTCGCCGGGTATCAGGCCGGAGGCGACGGCGACGGCGCCCATCGCCACGGCAGCGGAGACGCCGAGCAGACCGGTGCGCACCGGCACCGAGCCCCGCTTCGAGCGGCGGTGCGAGTGGGCGTTGCCCGTGCGTACGGTGTCCGCCGGGTCCTGCTCGTCGCTCGCGCCCGCGGCGCCCACGCGTCGGTGGCGTCCCATCTTGGTGGCCTTCCTGATCCCTGAGGTTCCTGTGCATCACCCGTACGAGTGAGGCTCGGCTGTCGCGACTGTACGTGAAGAGAATGTGGGGGCGAAGTGCCTTGCGGGCAATCGGCCGGTTAGCTTTCCCACATGAATGAAGAGGTACGGCTCACCGCCTGGGTACGCGGTCAAGTACAGGGAGTGGGCTTTCGCTGGTTCACCAGGGCGAAGGCACTCGAGATCGGCGGACTGGTCGGCTTCGCGCTCAACCTCGCCGACGGCCGCGTCCAGGTGGTCGCCGAAGGCACCCGTATCGGCTGTGACGCACTGCTGGGCTGGCTCAGGGAGGGCGACACACCCGGCCAGGTCGACGGCGTCACTGAGATATGGGACACGCCCCGTGGTATCTACGACACCTTCGCCATCCGGTGAGGAAGGGCGGCTCCCGGGCGTCCGACGCGGCGCCCGGGAGCCGCACCTGGCGCAGCCGTGGACGGAAAGCGCCTGGTGGTTGCCAATAAAGCCTTGTCGTGCCAGGCTGCGCGGAGCACAATGATCACCACGCCCCCCAGGGCCCCGAAGGAGAGCAGCGCCGCCCGTTCCCAGGCCGCGCGCCCCCGGGCAGCCCGCCAATACGGGGTGTGATCGTGTTGACCGTCAAACTTTTTGGTGAGACTCTGGAAGTCCCCGCGCACCCCGGCTGTTTGGCATGTGGGAACGGCAATCAAAACAAGCAGTGCCATACACCGCGGGTGCTTCCCTCACGACCCACACCGATTCGGTCGGTCACTCAGTGTGGAGGACCATCCATCATGGCAAAGGCGCTTCTCGGTTACGTCGGCGGCTCCGACCCGCGACTCCTCGCCGAGATGCGACGGCTCCAGCAGCGCGTCCAGGACCTGGAATCCGAGCTCGTACGAATCCAGGCCGAGAACGACGCGCTGGCTACGGCTGCCGCTTCTCACGAAGGCGACTCGTTTCTGGAGAGCATCGACGTACCCCAGGCGGAGCCTGCGCTGACCTGAGTTGCTGCCGCGTGAGGCATCTACTCGGGGCTGCCCTGTCAGCCGCTTGAGAAGATCTGCAAGGGACGCTTCGGCGTCCCTTCTTTCTTTCCCCCGCTTCCCCTCCCCGCCGGCGCTGCCCGTCCGCTCCGGATCCCCCTGATCGTCAAAGCGTTCCCTCACCGTCTGATGTGCCCTGCACCTTCCGCGATGAAACCGCGTGTTCATGCCGTGAGACGCGGCGGTTCATGGAGTCGGGGCGAGGCCGAAAGGTAGAGTCCGGCGGCGTGCACCTCAAGGCCCTGACCCTGCGCGGGTTCAAATCCTTCGCCTCGGCGACCACCCTGCGCTTCGAGCCGGGCATCACGTGCGTCGTCGGACCCAACGGTTCCGGCAAGTCGAACGTGGTGGACGCGCTCAGCTGGGTCATGGGTGAGCAGGGCGCCAAGTCGCTGCGCGGCGGCAAGATGGAGGACGTCATCTTCGCCGGCACCACCGGGCGGCCACCGCTCGGCCGGGCCGAGGTGTCGCTGACCATCGACAACTCCGACGGTGTGCTGCCCATCGAGTACGCCGAGGTCACCATCACGCGGATCATGTTCCGCAACGGCGGCAGCGAGTACCAGATCAACGGGGACACCTGCCGACTCCTCGACATCCAGGAGCTGTTGTCCGACTCCGGCATCGGCCGCGAGATGCACGTCATCGTCGGCCAGGGCCAGCTCGACTCCGTACTGCACGCCGATCCCATGGGGCGCCGCGCCTTCATCGAGGAGGCGGCGGGTGTGCTCAAGCACCGCAAGCGCAAGGAGAAGGCGCTGCGGAAGCTGGACGCGATGCAGGCCAACCTCGCGCGCGTGCAGGACCTCACCGACGAACTCCGCCGACAGCTCAAGCCCCTTGGGCGGCAGGCCGCGGTCGCACGCCGGGCCGCCGTCATCCAGGCCGACCTGCGCGACGCCCGCCTCCGCCTCCTCGCCGACGACCTGGTCAGTCTGCGGGAGGCGCTGCGTACGGAGATCGCGGACGAGGCGGAGCTGAAGCGGCGCAAGGAGGAGGCCGAGGCGCGGCTCAAGGCGGCCCTCGCGCGGGAGGCCGAGCTTGAGGGCGAGGTGCGCCGCCTCGCACCGCGGCTGCAGCGGGCGCAGCAGACCTGGTACGAGCTGTCGCAGCTGGCGGAGCGGGTGCGCGGCACGGTCTCGCTCGCCGACGCCCGCGTGCAGAGTGCCACCTCCGCGCCCGCCGAGGAGCGGCGCGGCCGCGACCCCGAGGACATGGAGCGCGAGGCCGCCCGGATCCGCGAGCAGGAGGCCGAGTTGGAGGCCGCGCTCGAAGCGGCCGAGCGGGCCCTTGAGGACACGGTGGCCCACCGGGCCGACCTGGAACGGGAGTTGGCGGCCGAGGAGCGGCGCCTGAAGGACGTGGCGCGGGCGATCGCCGACCGCCGCGAGGGCCTGGCCCGCCTCAACGGCCAGGTGGGCGCGGCCCGCAGCAGGGCCGCTTCGGCGCAGGCCGAGATCGACCGCCTGGCCGCCGCGCGCGACGAGGCCCAGGAGCGGGCGGCCGCGGCGCAGGAGGAGTACGAGCAGCTCAAGGCCGAGGTCGACGGTCTCGACGCCGACGACTCCGAGCTCGGCGAGCGGCACGACGCGGCCAAGCGTGAGCTGGCCGACGCGGAGGCGGCCCAGTCCGCCGCGCGCGAGGCGGCCACGTCGGCGGAGCGGAAGCGGGCGGCGACGGCGGCCCGGCACGAGGCGCTCGCGCTCGGGCTGCGCCGCAAGGACGGTACGGGAGCGCTGCTCGCCGCGAGGGAACAGCTGGCCGGACTGCTCGGTCCTGCCTCCGAACTGCTCACCGTGACCCCCGGGTTCGAGGTGCCGGTGGCGGCGGCGCTCGGGGCCGCGGCCGACGCGATCGCCGTGAGCACCCCGGCGACGGCGGCCGAGGCGATCCGGCTGCTCCGCAAGCAGGACGCGGGCCGCGCGGCCATCCTGCTCGGCGGCGCCCCCGACGACGTACCGGCGAAGCAGGGGGAGGGGCCGCCGTTCGCCGCTGAACTGGTGCGCGGGCCAGAGGAGTTGATGCCCTCGGTGCGGCGGCTGCTGCGCGGGGTCGTCGTCGTAGGAACGCTGGAGGACGCCGAGGATCTGGTCTACGCGCGTCCGGAGTTGACGGCCGTGACCGCCGAAGGGGACCTGCTCGGGGCGCACTTCGCGCAGGGCGGGTCGGCCGGGGCGCCCAGCCTGATCGAGGTGCAGGCCTCGGTGGACGAGGCCGCGGCCGACCTCGAGGAGCTCGGGGTGCGGTGCGAGGCGCTGGCCGATGAGCAGCAGCGGGCGGTGGAGCGGCGGCGTGCATGTGCCGCGCTCGTCGAGGAGTTGGGGGAGCGGCGGCGGGCCGCGGACCGGGAGAAGTCGGCGGTGTCGCAGCAGCTCGGGCGGCTCGCCGGGCAGGCGCGGGGGGCCGCGGGCGAGGCGGAGCGGTCGGTCGCGGCGGCGGCCCGCGCGCAGGAGGCCCTGGACCGTGCCCTCGAAGAGGTCGAGGAGCTGGCCGAACGGCTTGCGGTCGCTGAGGAGTTGCCCGTAGAGGAGGAGCCCGACACCTCCGTACGGGACCGGCTCGCGGCCGATGGGGCCAATGCGCGGCAGACCGAGATGGAGGCGCGGCTTCAGGCGCGCACGCACGAGGAGCGGGTCAAGGGTCTCGCCGGACGTGCCGACGGCCTGGACCGGGCCGCGCGCGCCGAACGGGAGGCGCGGGCGCGGGCCGAACAGCGCCGGGCCCGGCTGCGGCGCGAGGCGGCCGTGGCGCAGGCGGTCGGCTCGGGCGCCCGGCAGCTGCTCGCGCACGTGGAGGTGTCCCTCGTACGGGCCGAGCGGGAGCGGGAGGCGGCCGAGCGGGCCAAGGCGGAGCGTGAGCAGGAGCTGGTGGCGGAGCGGAACGCCGGCCGGGACCTCAAGGCCGACCTTGACAAGCTGACCGACTCGGTGCACCGGGGCGAGGTTCTCGGCGCCGAGAAGCGCATGCGGATCGAGCAGTTGGAGTCGAAGGCGCTGGAGGAGCTGGGCGTCGAACCGGCCGGGCTTGTCGCGGACTACGGGCCCGACCAGCTCGTACCGCCGTCGCCGCCCGCCGAGGGCGAGGAGCTGCCCGAGGACCCTGAGCATCCGCGGAACACGCCGCGGCCGTATGTGCGCGGGGAGCAGGAGAAGCGGCTCAAGGCGGCCGAACGGGCCTACCAGCAGCTCGGGAAGGTCAACCCGCTGGCCCTCGAGGAGTTCGCGGCGCTGGAGGAGCGGCACAAGTTCCTCAGCGAGCAGCTGGAGGACCTGAAGAAGACCCGCGCCGACCTCCTTCAGGTCGTGAAGGAGGTGGACGAGCGGGTGGAGCAGGTCTTCACCGAGGCGTACTACGACACGGCCCGGGAGTTCGAGGGGGTCTTCTCGCGGCTTTTCCCGGGCGGCGAGGGCCGGCTGATCCTGACCGATCCGGACAACATGCTCACCACGGGCGTGGACGTCGAGGCGCGGCCGCCGGGCAAGAAGGTCAAGCGGCTCAGCCTGCTCTCGGGCGGCGAGCGGTCGCTCACGGCGGTGGCGATGCTGGTCGCGATCTTCAAGGCGCGGCCCAGCCCGTTCTATGTGATGGACGAGGTCGAGGCGGCACTCGACGACACCAATCTGCAGCGGCTGATCCGGATCATGCGGGAGCTGCAGGAGTCCTCGCAGCTCATCGTGATCACGCACCAGAAGCGCACGATGGAGGTCGCGGACGCGCTGTACGGGGTGTCCATGCAGGGTGACGGGGTCTCGAAGGTCATCAGCCAGCGGTTGAGCTGATCCGGGGCCGGCGGCCGAGCTGACCCGTTCCGCCCGTTTCTCCCTTAATAAGTTCAAGCATTGAACTCTTGCTGTCTTCGCATGCTCAGAAAGTCATAGCTCCAGACCTATTGACTTCGACACTTGAAGGAATAGTCTCTGCAACGTTGTTTTTACCTTCAAGTGGTGAGTGACAAGAAGTTGTGCGCCACTGGAAGGTGCCTCTACCCCCACCCCGGCGCTGTGGCCGGTGGCGCCCGAGGAGTACAAGTGACGAGCACATCGCAGGCCCCGCAGGCGGCCAAGGGTCCACGTCCGGACCATCTCGGCCATGTCATCTTCATTACGGCTGCGGCCGCGATGGGCGGCTTCCTCTTCGGCTACGACAGCTCCGTGATCAACGGCGCGACCGTGGCCATCCAGCACCGGTTCGACGTCAACGCGGACATGCTCGGCTGGATCATCGCCACCGCGCTCCTCGGCTGTGCCCTTGGCGCCGCCCTCGCGGGCCGGATCGCCGACCGGATCGGCCGTATCCGCTGCATGCAGATCGCCTCGGTGCTCTTCGCGGCCAGCGCCGTCGGCTCGGCCCTGCCCTTCGCCGCCTGGGACCTCACCATGTGGCGCCTGATCGGCGGCGTCGGCATCGGCATGGCCTCGGTGATCGGCCCGGCCTACATCGCCGAGGTCGCCCCGCCCGCGTACCGCGGCCGGCTCGCCTCGTTCCAGCAGGCCGCGATCGTCATCGGCATCGCCGTCTCGCAGCTGGTCAACTACGGCATCCTCACCCTGGCCGACGGCGACCAGCGCGGACAGCTGGCGGGCCTGGAGGCCTGGCAGTGGATGCTCGGCGTGATGGTCGTCCCGGCCGTCCTGTACGGCCTGCTGTCCTTCGCGATCCCCGAGTCGCCGCGCTACCTGATCTCCGTGGGCCGGGTGGCCGACGCCAAGAAGGTGCTCACCGAGGTCGAGGGCACCGGCATCGACGCTGAGGCGCGCGCCACCGAGATCGAGGACGCCATGCGCCGCGAGCACAAGCCGTCCTTCAAGGACCTGCTCGGCAAGGTCGGCTTCCTGCCCATCGTGTGGATCGGCATCGGCCTGTCGGTGTTCCAGCAGCTCGTCGGCATCAACGTGATCTTCTACTACTCGAACCAGCTGTGGCAGTCGATCGGGCACGACCCGACCAGCTCGTTCCTGTACTCGTTCGAGACGTCGATCGTGAACATCATCGGTACGGTCATCGCGATGATCTTCGTCGACCGGATCGGGCGCAAGCCGCTGGCCCTGATCGGCTCCGCCGGTATGGCGATCGCCCTGTTCACCATGGCCTGGGCGTTCTCGTACCGCGCCGGCGCCGGTGACAACGTCTCGCTGCCCGACGCCCAGGGCATCATCGCGCTCATCGCCGCCAACGCCTTCGTGCTGTTCTTCGCGCTCTCCTGGGGCGTCGTGGTCTGGGTGCTGCTCGGCGAGATCTTCCCCGGCCGGATCCGCGCCGCCGCGCTCGGTGTGGCCGCGGCCGCGCAGTGGCTCGCCAACTTCGCGATCACCAAGACCTTCCCGAGCATGTCCGAGTGGTCGCTGACCGGCTCGTACATCATCTACGGCGCCTTCGCGGCGCTCTCCATCCCCTTCGTCCTGAAGTTCGTCCGCGAGACGAAGGGCAAGACTCTGGAGGAGATGGGCTAACCCCCGCTGCCCCTCTCCCCAGATCGGTCGTGCCCCGGTTCAGTCCTTGAGCCGGGGCATGACCCTTTCCGCGAACAGGTGCAGGGAGCGCCAGCCCTCGTCGAGCGGCATGCCGCCGCACAGCGGGTGCAGGATCAGGTTGTCGTGGCCGCCCTCGTTCAGGGCCACGCACTCGTCCGGGGTCAGGACCCGGTACACGCCCTCGGCCCGCAGCTCGGCCACGCTGCCCGCGCCCGAGCGCACCGCCGAGTGGATGTCCTTGTTCTGCCAGGAGGCGTACGTCCGCGCCTCGTGCAGGAAGTGCTCGCCGTACTCGGCCCAGGTGCGGTCCGGGTCCTCGGAGATGTGCAGCAGCGGCGTCTCGGCGCCCGGCATCATCGTCCAGCCCTCGGTGCCGTACTCGCGCAGCTTCTCCTGGTAGTACGCCTCCAGTTCCGGCAGATGCGCGCTCGGGAAGAACGGCAGGCCGAGCCGGGCCGCCCGCCGCGCCGCGGGCTTCGACGAACCGCCCACCAGAAGCAGCGGATTGGGCTCTGTGTACGGCTTCGGCGTCACCCGGACCGTACGGCCGCGGAACTCGAAGGGCTCCCCGGTCCACGCCTTGAGCAGCGTCTCCAGGAGCTCGTCCTGCAGCGCCCCGCGCCGCGCCCACTCGACGCCGAAGGCCTGGTACTCCTCGCGCCGGTAGCCGATTCCGGCGACGGTCACCAGACGGCCGCCGCTGATCAGATCCAGTACGGCGATGTCCTCCGCGAGCCGCAGCGGATCGTGCAGCGGGCCGATGATCGCGGAGACCGTGACCGCGATCCGCCGCGTCGCCCCGAACACCGCCCCCGCGAACGTGAACGGCGACGGCAGCCAGTTGTTGGCGGCGCCGTGGTGCTCCTCGGTCTGGATCGTGGCCAGACCCCGGTCGTCGCAGTACGCGGCCATCTCGACCGCGGCGCGATAGCGGGCGGCGAGCGCCTCGGGCGTCGCCGCGGGATCGACCAGATTGAAACGTACGACGGTGACGGTCATGACAGACGACGTCCCCCTTCACCGGGAACACGGACTACGGGAACCGTGGCCTTGCGAAGGGGGACGGTAGTTGACGCAGCGTCAGATAGACAGGGGTCGGGTCAGACGGACACGGTCTCGCGCTCCGCCTCGGCCGCCGCGGGCGAATCGGCTTCCACCGCACGGGACTTGGAACGCGGCAGCACCGCGTAGAGCAGTGCCGACACCGCGATGCCCGTCACCCAGCCGAGGCCGTGCTTGCCGATCCAGGACGTGGCGAGCGGGCCCGCGAACCAGTCGACCTTGGTGAAGAGCAGCCCGGTGACGAGGGCGACCGCCCACGCCGTCATGGCCTGCCAGGCAAAGCCCGCCTTGTACCAGTAGGCGGAGGTGCGCGTGGTGTCGAGCAGCGCCTGACCGTCGTACGTCTTGCGGCGCAGCATGTCGACGCCGAAGACGCCGATCCAGGCCGAGAAAGCCACCGCGAGCAGCGTCAGGAACGAGATGAACGAGCCGATGAAGCTGGTCGCCACCACCATCAGGAGGAAGCCGAAGACCAGGCTGATCACCGCGTTCACGCTGACCGCCGCGGCGCGCGGCACCTTGATGCCGAGGGTCTGCGCGGTGAAGCCCGCCGAGTACATGGACATCGAGTTGATCAGCAGCATGCCGATCAGCGCGATCAGCAGGTACGGCACCGCGATCCAGGTCGGGAGCAGCTCGCCGATGAACGCCACCGGGTCCTGCGCACGCGCCAGGTTCGGCGTCGACACCGCCATCACGGCGCCCATCAGGACCATCGGCAGGACGACGATGCCGGCGCCGCCGACCGCCGTGCCGACCAGCTTCTTCGACGAGGCCGTACGCGGCAGATAGCGCGTGAAGTCCGGGCCCGAGGGCACCCAGCTGATGCCGCCCGCGCCGATCATGCCGATGCCCGCGACCACCATCGCGGCCGAGCCCGCGGGCTTGTCCAGGACCGCCGACCAGTCGGTCTCGGCGATCAGATAGCCGAGCACGAGCACGCTGAACGCGCCGAACAGGTACGTCGACCACTTGCTGCACACCCGCAGCGCGTTGATGCCGAGCCCCGACACCAGGAACGTGCCGGTCACGAAGAGCAGCAGCGTCACCACGATCAGGACGGTGTTCGACTTCACACCGAAGAGCAGGTCGAGCACGGTCAGGATCGCGTACGCACCCGTGACCGCGTTGATCGTCTCCCAGCCCCAGCGGGCCACCCAGATCAGCGAGCCCGGGAAGAGGTTGCCGCGCTGCCCGAAGACCGCCCGCGACAGCGCCATACCGGGAGCGCCTCCGCGCTTGCCCGCGATGGAGATCAGGCCCACGATCCCGTACGCGACGATGGGAGCCACCGTCGCGACAAGCAGCACCTGCCAGATGTTCAGGCCGTTGAAGACCACCAGGCCCGCGCCCATGGTGAGCAGCAGCACACTGATGTTGGCGGCGACCCAGGTCGGGAACAGCTCCCGGACCTTGCCGGTGCGCTCGCTGTCGGGAACCGGTTCAAGACCGCGGGTCTCTATCGCGCTCTCGGTCTCGATGACGGCTGCCTCGGCGGAGGCACGGGGGGACGCGGGCATGCGGTAGCTCCGTGGGGGGAGGGGAGGGGGAACCGCAACTATCGTACGTTCGCCCTAAAAATCGCAAATAGGGCCCAAGGTCCCTTGGTCGAACCTACGAGTACTACGGGCTTCAGCCGCCCGTGTCCGCACCCGCACGCCCGCCGGGCGTCTCCCGCATACTGGCAGGGTTATGGACATCCTCATCCTTGCTGTAGTCATCGCCGTAGTCGTGATCGGCGCGATCAGCGGCCTGGTGGTGAGCGGCCGCAAGAAGAAGCAGCTGCCCCCGTCGGCCCCGTCGAGCACGCCGACCATCACCCAGCCCCCGGCCGAGCCGCACGTCGGCGAAGAGGCCGAGGAGCCACACGAAGAACCTCGCCGCACCATCGAGGAGGTCGAACTCCCCGAGGCGCAGGCGCCCGCCCCCGAGGCTCCCGTCGAGGAGGCCGAGCCTCTTGAGGCGGCGCCCGAGATCGAGGTGCCCGAGCCCACCGCCGGCCGCCTGGTCCGGCTGCGCGCCCGCCTGGCCCGCTCGCAGAACCAGCTCGGCAAGGGCCTGCTCACGCTGCTCTCGCGCGAGCACCTCGACGAGGACACCTGGGAGGAGATCGAGGACACCCTCCTCACCGCCGACGTCGGCGTCGCCCCCACCCAGGAGCTGGTCGAGCGCCTCCGCGAGCGCGTCAAGGTCCTCGGCACCCGCACCCCCGACGAGCTCCGCGGTCTGCTCCGCGAGGAGCTGCTCACCCTGGTCGGTACGGACTTCGACCGTGAGGTGAAGACCGAGACCGGGCACCAGGCGGGCGGCGTCCCCGGCGTCGTGATGGTCGTCGGCGTCAACGGCACCGGCAAGACCACCACGACCGGCAAGCTCGCCCGCGTCCTCGTCGCCGACGGCCGCACCGTCGTCCTCGGCGCCGCCGACACCTTCCGCGCCGCCGCCGCCGACCAGCTGCAGACCTGGGGCGAGCGTGTGGGCGCCTACACCGTGCGCGGCCCTGAGGCGGGCGACCCCGCCTCCGTCGCCTTCGACGCGGTGAAGGAGGGCAAGGAGATGGGCGTCGACGTGGTGCTCATCGACACCGCGGGCCGCCTGCACACCAAGACCGGGCTCATGGACGAGCTCGGGAAGGTCAAGCGGGTCGTGGAGAAGCACGGTCCGGTCGACGAGGTGCTGCTCGTCCTCGACGCGACGACCGGGCAGAACGGCCTGGTCCAGGCCCGGGTCTTCGCCGAGGTGGTCGACATCACGGGCATCGTGCTGACGAAGCTGGACGGCACGGCGAAGGGCGGCATCGTCGTCGCTGTGCAGCGGGAGCTGGGGGTTCCGGTGAAGCTGGTCGGGCTCGGTGAGGGGGCGGATGATTTGGCGCCGTTCGAGCCTGAGGCGTTTGTGGATGCGTTGATCGGGGATTGACGGGGGGCTCCCGTCGCGGCGGGAACCCGCTACCGGGCTCGGACGGCTTGCGTCGTCCGGGCCCGGCTGTTTTCCCCTACCCGCCCCTTCCCGAACTGGGGCTCCGCCCCAGACCCCGCTCCTCAAACGCTGGAGGGGCTGAATTTTGCGGCCTCGCCCGCATCTTTCAGCCCGTCCGGCGTTTGAGGACGAGCGCGGAGCGCGGTGTGGGTGAGGGGTGGGCTACAGGCCCGAGCGGTGGCTCACGTAGGCCAGGGTGCCGAGGAGGAGTCGCGCCGGAGGCGGGTTCGTCGCCGAGTCGAGGGCGGGCGCACGGAGCCAGTGGGCCGGGCCGAGGCCCGCGTGGTCGGACGGCGGGGCCGTGATGTGCGCGCCGGGGCCGAGGCCGCGCAGATCCAGGTCGGCGTCGTCCCAGCCCATGCGGTAGAGCAGCGCGGGGAGTTCGGCGGCCGAGCCGGGGGCGACGAGGAACTGGGCGCGGCCGTCGGGCGTCGCCGTGACCGGGCCGAGCGGGATGCCCATGCGCTCCATGCGGACCAGGGCGCGGCGGCCGGCGGACTCCGCCACGTCCAGGACGTCGAAGGTGCGGCCCGTGGGCAGCAGCACCGCGGCGCCGGGGAACTCGCCCCAGGCGCGGGTGACTTGGCCGAGGGTTGCGCCGGCCGGAACGTGGGCGGCGAAGTCCAGGGGGTGCGCTCCGGGGGCCGGGCAGTCGGCCTTGCCGCAGGAGCACTGTCCGTCTGCGGCGCGGGCGCCTGGCCTCACGTCCCAGCCCCACAGGCCGGTGAACTCCGCCACCGCCGTGCAGTCGGACGTCTGCCCGCGGCGCCGTGAACCGGTGCGCACAGGCCGGATCTCGCGGATGCCCCGGCTGCTGCCGATCGTGAAGCCCATGCCCCCTCCAACGGGTTCGACGCGTCGCTGGTTACGAAGCGCAGTGGAACTGCGACTCTGTGTCGCCGTCGTGCCGCCCCCTGAACTCGCGGGCTCCGCCTGGTCGTTCGGCGGTGGCGCGAGAGGTGGTACGGGGGTGGTGCGGGCGGATCGGTGCGCCCCGGCGCGCTCCGTTCCGCCCGCTCCCGGCTGTTCGATGTCAAGTCAATCGTGTGGAGCGATCCCTGAGTTCATTCAAAGGGGTGGCGAATGGTGGCGTTTCTGAGAACGCCCTCGCCGGGAGGGTGATCGTAGGACTACTTTCAGTACACGAAGCCCGGGAACGCTCGCGTTCATGGGTATGCCGGAGGCAACTCGGTTTCTTGTTCGATGGGTGAGGATCCGCGGACCGGCAGCCCGAACTCACGGCATTCTGTTAGGGCTTGGCGCAATGAGGCGCACAACTGGCTTGAGGGATGGGGGCGCTCCAGTGGGCGGCAACGGCGGCAGCGGCGCGAACGCTGACAAGCGCCCCAACGAACAGCTGACTTCGTGGTTCGTGCGCAGTGGCTGGTCCAAGGGCGAGCTCGCCCGTCAAGTGAACCGCAGGGCGCGGCAGTTGGGCGCCAACCACATCTCGACCGACACCTCACGGGTCCGGCGCTGGCTCGACGGCGAACAGCCGCGTGAGCCGATCCCGCGGATCCTCTCCGAGCTGTTCTCCGAGCGCTTCGGCGCCGTCGTCGCCATCGAGGACCTCGGCCTCCGCTCCGCCCACCAGTCGGCCTCGCTCTCCGGAGTCGACCTGCCGTGGACGGGCACCCAGACCGTCGAGATGATCAGCGAGTTCTCGCGCAGCGACCTGATGCTCGCCCGCCGCGGCTTCCTCGGCACCTCGCTCGCCCTCGCCGCCGGGCCCTCCCTGATCGAGCCCATGCAGCGCTGGCTGGTGCCCACCCCCGGGGCGGCTCCCGGCGCCGCCGAAGCGGCCGTCCCGATCCGCCGCGCCACCCGGCTCTCCAAGCCGGAGCTCGACCTCCTCGAGTCGACCACCGCGATGTTCCGGCAGTGGGACGCCCAGTGCGGCGGCGGGCTGCGCCGCAAGGCCGTCGTCGGCCAGCTCCACGAGGTCACCGACCTGCTCCAGGAGCCCCAGCCGCCCGCCACCGAGCGCCGCCTCTTCAAGATCGCCGCCGAGCTGGCCGAGCTGGCCGGCTGGATGAGCTACGACGTCGGACTCCAGCCCACCGCCCAGAAGTACTTCGTGCTCGCCCTGCACGCCGCCAAGGAAGCGGGCGACAAACCCCTCGGCTCGTACATCCTGTCCGGGATGAGCCGCCAGATGATCCACCTCGGGCGGCCCGACGACGCCCTGGAGCTCATCCACCTCGCGCAGTACGGCAGCCGGGACTGCGCCACCGCCCGCACCCAGGCCATGCTGTATGCGATGGAGGCCCGCGCGTACGCCAACATGGGCCAGCCCAGCAAGACCAAGCGGGCCGCCCGCATGGCCGAGGACACCTTCGCCGACGTGGACGACATCGAGGAGCGCGAGCCCGACTGGATCCGCTTCTTCTCCGAGGCCGAGCTCAACGGCGAGAACGCCCACTCGTACCGCGACCTGGCCTACGTCGCAGGCCGCAGCCCCACCTACGCCTCGCTCTCCCAGCCCGTGATGGAACGCGCCGTCGAGCTGTTCGGCAAGGACCCCGAGCACCAGCGGTCGTACGCACTGAACCTCATCGGCATGGCCACCGTGCACCTGCTGCAGAAGGAGCCCGAGCAGAGCTGCGTGCTCGCCGGGCAGGCCCTCGGCATCGCCAAGAAGGTGCGCTCCGAGCGGGTCAACAACCGGCTCCGCAAGACCGTCGACACCGCGATGCGGTCCTTCGGCGAGGTCAGCGAGGTCGAGCGGCTCACCGACGAGCTCGCCGCGCAACTGCCCGAATCCGCAGAGGCGGTCTGACGAGAGCCGACCGCACCCACCAGCCCCGGCCGCGGCCGGACCATCCACGACTGCCCGACTCGGCTCCCCCCATGCCAGGTCAGCCGGATGGCCCGCCGCGGCCGGCTCCCGTTCCCGGGTCCCCGTACCGCCCAGGCCCGTACCACAGGGGAGAAACCCCCGCCCGTACGATCCGGCAGTTCATGTACGCGTAACACGCACGACCTCTTCGTCACTGCGGTGAAACACCGAGGGGCATCGACGGAAACCGCGCTGCGCCAATCTCATGGCGCATAACCGGCCCACCCCTCATGACCGCTCAGGCTCCGCCCGCACGGGCCGCACACGACGAGGAGACGCCGATGCCTCCAGGCATCACGATCGCCGCAGAAGCCCCGCAGCTCTCTGCCGCCAACACCGGATTCATGCTCATCTGCTCCGCCCTGGTGATGCTGATGACTCCGGCACTGGCCTTCTTCTACGGAGGCATGGTCCGAGTCAAGTCCACCCTGAACATGCTGATGATGAGCTTCATCAGCCTCGGGATCGTCACGATCCTCTGGGTGCTCTACGGCTTCAGCGTCGCCTTCGGTACCGACAAGGGCTCGCTCATCGGCTGGGAGTCCGACTTCGTCGGCCTCAGCGGCATCGGACTGACCGAACTGTGGGGCACGTACGACATCCCCGTCTACGTCTTCGCCGTCTTCCAGCTGATGTTCGCCGTCCTCACGCCCGCGCTGATCAGCGGTGCCCTCGCCGACCGGGTGAAGTTCACCGCCTGGGCGCTGTTCGTCGCGCTGTGGGCGACCGTCGTGTACTTCCCCGTCGCGCACTGGGTGTGGGGCGAGGGCGGCTGGGCCTTCGAGCTCGGCGTCATCGACTTCGCCGGCGGTACCGCCGTGCACATCAACGCGGGTGCCGCGGCGCTCGGTGTGATCCTCGTCATCGGCAAGCGCGTCGGCTTCAAGAAGGACCCGATGCGGCCGCACTCCCTGCCGCTCGTCATGCTCGGCGCCGGCCTCCTGTGGTTCGGCTGGTTCGGCTTCAACGCCGGCTCCTGGCTCGGCAACAACGACGGCGTCGGCGCCGTGATGTTCGTCAACACCCAGGTCGCCACCGCCGCCGCGATGCTCGCCTGGCTCGCCTACGAGAAGATCCGGCACGGCGCGTTCACCACCCTCGGCGCGGCCTCCGGCGCCGTCGCGGGCCTCGTCGCCATCACCCCGGCCGGCGGCTCCGTCTCCCCGCTCGGCGCCATCGCCGTCGGCGCGATCGCCGGTGTGCTGTGCGCCATGGCCGTCGGCCTGAAGTTCAAGTTCGGCTACGACGACTCCCTCGACGTGATCGGCGTCCACCTCGTCGGCGGCGTCATCGGCTCGCTGCTCGTCGGCTTCTTCGCCACCGGCGGCGTCCAGTCCGACGCGAAGGGCCTCTTCTACGGCGGCGGCCTCGACCAGCTCGGCAAGCAGGCCCTCGGCGTCATCGTGACCTTCGCGTACTCCCTGATCGTCTCTGCCATCCTCGCCTGGGTCATCCACAAGACCATCGGCATGCGCGTCAGTGAGGACGACGAGGTCTCCGGCATCGACCAGATCGAACACGCCGAGACGGCCTACGACTTCAGCGGCGCGGGCGGCGGCACCGCCCCCCGTACCGCCCAGGCCGCACCCCTCGCCAAGACCGCAGAGGCGGCGCAGAACAAGAAGGTGGACGCATGAAGCTCATCACCGCGGTCGTCAAGCCGCACCGGCTCGACGAGATCAAGGAGGCCCTGCAGGCCTTCGGGGTCCACGGACTCACCGTGACCGAGGCCAGCGGATACGGCCGGCAGCGCGGGCACACCGAGGTGTACCGGGGCGCCGAGTACACCGTCGACCTCGTCCCCAAGATCCGGATCGAGGTCCTGGTGGAGGACGACGACGCCGAACAGCTCGTCGAGGTCGTCGTGAAGGCCGCCCGCACCGGAAAGATCGGCGACGGCAAGGTCTGGAGCGTCCCGGTCGACACGGCCGTACGGGTGCGCACCGGCGAGCGCGGACCCGACGCACTCTGAGACGGACCGAACAGGCAAGGAGCTGCTGGGTGACGAGTGTGGATGTTCCAGTCGAAGCGGAAGACTCCGGACCCAGCGGCTATGCGGCGGCCCGGCTGCGCCTCCTCCAGGACGGGGAGGCGCGGTCCGGGCCGCCGCGCCGTGCGGCCCTCGCCGAGCTGACGGACGACTGGCTCGCCGGGCTCTTCGGGGCCGCCGCTGCCGAGCTGCGCGGGGTCTCGCTGGTGGCCGTCGGCGGGTACGGGCGCGGCGAGCTCTCCCCGCGCAGCGACCTCGACCTGCTCCTGCTGCACGACGGCAGCGCCGCCCCGGGCGCCGTCGCCTCCCTCGCCGACCGCCTCTGGTACCCGGTCTGGGACCTCGGCCTCGACCTCGACCACTCCGTACGCACCCCCGCCGAGGCCCGCAAGACCGCCGCCGAGGACCTCAAGGTCCAGCTCGGCCTCCTCGACGCCCGGCACGTCGCCGGGGACCTCGGCCTCACCGCGTCCCTGCGCACCGCCGTCCTCGCCGACTGGCGCAACCAGGCGCCGGGGCGCCTCCCGCAGCTCCGCGAACTCTGCGAGGAACGCGCCGCCCGCCAGGGCGAGCTGCAGTTCCTCCTCGAACCCGACCTCAAGGAGGCCCGCGGCGGCCTCCGCGACGCCACCGCCCTGCGCGCCGTCGCCGCCTCCTGGCTCGCCGACGCCCCGCGCGCCGGACTCGCCGAGGCCCGCCGCAGGCTCCTCGACGTACGCGACGCCCTGCACCTCACCACCGGCCGCGCCACCGACCGCCTCGCCCTCCAGGAACAGACCCAAGTCGCCGAAGAACTCGGCCTGTTGGACTCCGACGCACTGCTCCGGCAGGTGTACGAGGCGGCCCGCACCCTCTCGTACGCGAGTGACGTGACCTGGCGCGAGGTCGGGCGGGTGCTGCGTGCCCGCTCCGCCCGGCCCCGCCTGCGCTCCCTCCTCGGCGGGCGCGGCGGCGGCAAGCCCGCGCCCGAGCGCACCCCGCTCGCCGAGGGCGTCGTCGAGCAGGACGGCGAGGTCGTCCTCGCCCGCACCGCACGGCCCGACCGCGACCCCGTGCTGCCGCTGCGCGCCGCCGCGGCCGCCGCCCAGGCCGGACTCCCGCTCTCCCTGCACGCCGTCCGCCGCCTCGCCACCGCCGCGAAACCCCTGCCCGCGCCCTGGCCCGCCGAGGCGCGCGAACAGCTCGTCACGCTGCTCGGCGCGGGTCCCGCGACCGTCGACGTGTGGGAGGCCCTGGAAGCCGAAGGCCTGATCAGCCGGCTCCTGCCCGACTGGGAACGCGTCCGCTGCCGGCCGCAGCGCAACCCCGTGCACACCTGGACCGTCGACCGCCACCTCGTCGAGACCGCCGTACGGGCCGCCGCCCTCACCCGCCGCGTCGGCCGCCCCGACCTGCTGCTCGTCGCCGCGCTGCTGCACGACATCGGCAAGGGCTGGCCCGGTGACCACTCCGTGGCGGGCGAGGTGATCGCCAAGGACGTGGCCGCGCGGATCGGCTTCGACACGGACGACGTGGCCGTACTGGCCCGGCTCGTACGGCACCATCTGCTGCTCGTCGAGACGGCGACCCGGCGCGATCTCGACGACCCGGCGACCGTCGAGTCCGTCGCGGAGTCCGTCGGCTCGGCCTCGGCCCTTGAACTGCTGCACGCCCTGACGGAGGCCGACGCCCTCGCCACCGGGCCCGCCGCCTGGTCCGCGTGGCGTGCCTCGCTCGTCGCCGACCTCGTCGCCCGCGTCGGCGCCGTCCTCGCGGGCGATCCGCCGCCGCAGCCCGCCGCCGCGCCCACCACCGCCGAACAGGAACGCCTCGTCGTCGAGGCCCACCGCACGGGCGGGCCCGTACTCGCGCTGCGCGCGCAGACGGAGGGGGCCGACGCGGACGGTGAGGAGCCGCTGGGCGTCGAGCTGCAGATCGCCGTGCCCGACCAGCCGGGCGTGCTGCCCGCCGTGGCCGGGGTGCTCGCCCTGCACCGGCTCACCGTCCGTACGGCCGAGGTCAGCATCCTCGACCTGCCCGACGAGGTGCCGGCCGACGGCTCCCTCCTCTTCCTGGACTGGCGGGTCGCCACCGAGTTCGGCTCCCTGCCGCAGGCCGCCCGGCTCCGCGCCGACCTGGTCCGGGCCCTCGACGGCACACTCGACATCCCGGCCCGCCTCGCCGAGCGCGACGCCGCGTACCCGCGCAGGCGCGGAGCACCGGCCCCGCCGCCCCGGGTGACGGTCGCGGCCGCGGGGTCCCGCCGCGCCACGGTCATCGAGGTCCGCGCCCAGGACGCGCCGGGCCTGCTCCATCGCATCGGGCGGGCGCTTGAGGCGTCGGGGGTACGGGTACGGAGCGCGCACGCCTCGACACTCGGGGCGAATGCGGTGGACGCGTTCTATGTGACGGGTGTGGACGGGGAGCCGTTGCCCGCGCGGGCGGCGCTGGAGGTGGCTCGGGGGGTGGAGGAGGCGCTGCGGGGCTGAGAATTCGGCCCCTCCGGCGGTTGCGGAGGCCCGTCCGGCAGGACGGAAAACACAGTCGCCCGCCGGAGCAGTTTGCCGAGCCCGATACCCTGGAGGGCGACTGTCTTCGCCCCCGACCCTGAGGATCTGCGACCGCCGTGTTCGACACTCTTTCCGATCGCCTCGCAGCGACTTTCAAGAACCTCCGCGGCAAGGGGCGTCTCTCCGAGGCGGACATCGACGCCACGGCACGGGAAATCCGCATCGCCCTCCTCGAGGCAGATGTCGCGCTGCCCGTCGTCCGCGCGTTCATCAAGCAGATCAAGGAGCGGGCCCTCGGCTCCGAGGTCTCGCAGGCCCTGAACCCGGCCCAGCAGGTCATCAAGATCGTCAACGAGGAGCTCGTCGGCATCCTCGGCGGCGAGACCCGCCGCCTCCGGTTCGCCAAGAACCCGCCGAGCGTGATCATGCTCGCGGGTCTGCAGGGTGCCGGTAAGACCACGCTCGCCGGAAAGCTCGGCCTCTGGCTGAAGAGCCAGGGCCACTCGCCGCTGCTCGTCGCCTGTGACCTGCAGCGTCCCAACGCCGTGAACCAGCTGAGCGTCGTCGCCGAGCGCGCCGGTGTCGCGGTCTACGCCCCGGAGCCGGGCAACGGCGTGGGCGACCCGGTCAAGGTCGCGCAGGACTCCGTCGAGTACGCCAAGCAGAAGGTGCACGACGTCGTCATCGTCGACACCGCCGGCCGCCTCGGCATCGACCAGGAGCTGATGCAGCAGGCCGCGGACATCCGGGACGCGGTCAAGCCGGACGAGGTCCTCTTCGTCGTCGACGCGATGATCGGTCAGGACGCGGTGAACACCGCGGAGGCCTTCCGTGACGGCGTCGGCTTCGACGGCGTCGTGCTCTCCAAGCTCGACGGCGACGCCCGCGGCGGTGCCGCGCTGTCCATCGCGCACGTCACCGGCAAGCAGATCATGTTCGCCTCCAACGGCGAGAAGCTGGACGACTTCGACGCGTTCCACCCGGACCGCATGGCGTCCCGCATCCTCGGCATGGGCGACATGCTCACGCTGATCGAGAAGGCCGAGCAGACCTTCAGCCAGGCCGAGGCCGAGAAGATGGCGGCCAAGCTCCAGAAGGGCCCGAAGGAGTTCACGCTCGACGACTTCCTGGCCCAGATGGAGCAGGTCAGGAAGATGGGCTCCATCTCCAAGCTGCTCGGCATGATGCCCGGCATGGGCCAGATCAAGGACCAGATCAACAACCTCGACGAGCGGGACGTCGACCGCACGGCCGCGATCATCAAGTCGATGACGCCCCACGAGCGCGCCGAGCCGACGGTCATCAACGGCTCGCGCCGGGCCCGTATCGCACGTGGTTCGGGTGTCGACGTCAGCGCGGTGAAGAACCTCGTGGAGCGGTTCTTCGAGGCCCGCAAGATGATGTCGAAGATGGCCCAGGGCGGCGGCATGCCGGGGATGCCGGGCGTGCCGGGCATGGGCGGCGGCCCCGGCAAGCAGAAGAAGAAGCAGAAGCAGGCCAAGGGCAAGCGGAAGTCGGGCAACCCGATGAAGCGCAAGCAGGAGGAGCAGGAGGCCGCCGCGCGGCGCGAGCAGGCGCAGCAGGGCGGCGGCGCGTTCGGCCTGCCGGCCGGCGGCCAGGACGGTCAGGACTTCGAACTGCCCGACGAGTTCAAGAAGTTCATGGGCTGAGCCCACTGAACAGTTCAGTCCTACGGGTCCGGGTCGCCTGCACGGCGGCCCGGACTCTGTCGTCCGTACGCGACGCGGCGCCCGTAGGAGTCGTAGAGCCCGACCAGGCGGGGCGCGGCACGGGACAGGTCCGCGACGACCGCGACCGTGCTGCGGGTGACGAACATCTGGGTGCGGAACGCGAGGACCGCCGTGTCGCCGAGGCGGGGGCGGGACGCGGCGCGACCAGGGGCGAGCAGCCGGTAGTAGTCGATGTGCCCGGGCGGCGCGTCCAGGACCGTGAGACGTTCCCCGGTGCGCGGGAGCAGGGCCGACTCGACGCCGCCGCGCGGGTAGAAGCCGCCGCCGAACAGGGCGGGCCGGCCGTCGGCGAGCGTGTGCGCGACCTCGGTGACGTACACGTACGCGGGCCGTTCCGGCTGGTGCGGGTCCGCGGCGTGCAGCGGGGTCGTGCCGGTCAGGGCGTGGCCGGGCTCGCCGTGGGTGGCGCCGTGCGCGGCGAGCAGGGGGAGCGTGGCCGCGCAGGTCACACCGGGGGCGCTCAGCTTGAGTGGGTGATGGCCTCGCGCGGACAGTAACGTCCGTGCCTCCAGGGCCAGTTGGAGATTCGGAGTCGGAGCGGGGGTGCCGGACGAGAGGTCGCAGCGTACGCACGGGAAGGCCGTGACGCCCGCGATCCGCAGCCCGTCCAGGTGCTCCACCGCCGCAGCGAACGCCTCAAGCCCCGCGAGCGGAACACCGCCCTCCTGGCCGGGGAACGTGGCGTCCTCCGTACCCGCGATCCGTACCAACACGTCCTGGACGAAGCCGAGTTCGCGGGCCGCGTCCGCGACCGCGCGGGCGTTGTCCAGGTCGTAGACCGTGACCGCCTCGGGCCGCCGGGGCAGGAGCGCGGGCAGGGCGCGGCGCGGGATCTGCACGAGATGGCCGAGGTTGCCCGCGCGGGCGCCCGCCGCGTGCAGGGCGTCGGCCTCGGGCGCGTCGATGGCCGCGTACCGCGGGATGTGCCGGGCGATCGCCCTGATCAGCTCGGGGTTGCGGCCGACCTGCTTGACCACGAACCACAGCCCGAGCCCCAGGCGCCCGGCCTCGGCGGCGAGCAGCGCGGCGTTCGCCTCGACCGCGTCGAGGTCGACGACATACGTGTCCGGCGGGATCGCACCCCCGCCGTGCAGCTCCACGGCGGCGTCCACCAGGGCCGGGTTGCGGGCGAGCACGGAGTTCAGGAACACGGGCGGCCTCCTGCGCGGCTAGGTGATGAGTTCGGCCAGGGCGCGGCGCAGGATGTCCACGACCAGGTCCGCGCCCGCGCGCATCGGGTTGATGCGGACCGTCCAGTCGGCGAGCTCCGGGGCGTCGGCCAGGGACGAGCCGGACAGGCGGTAGAACAACGGGGCGATCTCGTAACGGGAGTTGGCGCCCACCGGATGCGGCGCCGCCCCGTGCCGGGCCGCGGTCTCCGGCAGCGCGCGGGCCACCGGAGCCGTCAGCCGGACCAGCAGGCAGCGGTCCTGCGCGTTGGCGATCCGCACCTCGGCGACCCCCTCGACCTCGCCCGCCGCGAGCCGCGCCGCCACCTCGGCGCCGACCTGCGACTGCAGGGCCCACATCACCGGTACGTGGGTGAGGGCCCGCAGCGCGTCGAGCGCCTGGTGGCCCTGGACCTGGCCGCCGCCCGAGTAGTTGTCGCGCCGCACCTTCCCGACCAGGTCGCCCGCCCCCGCCACGAGCCCCACGCCCTCGGGCCCGTGCAGCTTGAAGAGCGAGAAGCAGGAGGCGTCCGCGCCGAGCTCGACCCCGCAGCGCGGCACCCGGAGCGCGGCGTAGTTGTCGTCCACCAGGCTCCGCACCCCGGCCGCCCGGCACGCCGCGAGCACCGCTCCCGGATCGTACGAGTCGGCAAGGCGTTGCCGGGTGTGCTGGACGTACGCCCAGGTGAACCGGGAGCCGGACAGGGCGAGTCGGAGTGCGCCGGGGTCGTTGAGGTCGACCCGTACCGTCTCGGTGCCGAGGGCGCGCAGGGTCACCTCGGTGGTGCGGTACGGCGGCGCGTCATGGATCAGGAGCGGGCCGGTGACCTGGGAGAGCGCGGCGCGGATCGCGCCCGTACCGGCGCCCTGCACCAGGGCCGCGTCCTCGGCGCCGAAGAAGTCCGCGAGCACCGCCTCCACGCGCGCGGTGGTACGCGGACGCCCCAGCTCCGGTACGACTCCGACGTCGGACGCGAACAGCTCCCGGCCGTCGAAGTGCGCGGCCGTGCACTCCAGCAGGCGGAACTGGCGGGCGATCGCGTCGTCCAGGGGGATCGTGGGGAGGGGGTGCGTGGCCGGGAGCCGGAGCCCTTTCGGAAAAGTGATGTCACCGTGTGTCGTCATTTTCTCGACCCACCCCTCTCCCCGGTCAGGAACCGCAGCGGATTGCGCCGGGTCATCAGATCGATCAGCTCCTCGCCTACGCCCGCCGCCCGCACCCGGCCGAGGAACGACCGGAACAGGTGCCCGTAGCCGTGCCCGCCCGCCGACTCCAGGTACGCGTGCCGGGAGATGTCGCAGCTGAGCAGTGCGCGGTCCGCGTACCCGGCGTCGAGCAGGGCGAGCAGCAGCCGCAGCCGGTCGCTGTCGCTGCGGTAGCGCTCCTTGCCGACGGTGTCGAACGCGACGTACGCACCCGCCGCCGCCAACTCCCGGTGCACGGAAGGCTCGTCGAGCAGGTCCTGGTGGCCGATCGCGACGCGGTGCGGGTCGAGGCCCGCGCCGGTGAGCAGCTCCAGCTGGGCGGGGCCGCCGCGCCCCAGCTGGGCGTGGGTCGCCACGGACAGGCCCCGCGCACGGGCGGCCGCGGCGGCGGCGCGCAGACAGCGGGCCTCGGGCGGGCTCGGGGAGTCGCCGTGACTGCCCACCTCGCCGATGACACCGGGGAGGACGAGGGTTCCGGCGGCGCGGGTTCCGTCGGGACGGGTTCCTTCGGCGGGGGTTCCTTCGGCGCGGGTGCCGATCCCCTCGTCGATCTCCTGGAGCAGGACCCGGGTGAGCTGTTCGACGCCGTAGCCGCCGACCTCCGGCGGGTGGAACGGCTCGTAGTACCAGCCGGTGGCCGCCACGACCGGCACCTGCGCGGCCGTCGAGATCCGGGCGAGGGCCCGCGGGTCCCGGCCCATCCCGCGGCAGCTCAGGTCCACGACCAGACCGAGCCCGAACTCGGCGCGCAGCGAGGCCAGTTCGGCGGTGACGTACGGGCCGTGCGCGGCCGGGTCGAGGACGGCGGCGCGGTCACCGGCGCGGTCCAGGTCGACGGCGAGATGCTCGTGCGGCAGGACGGGGCCGCGTACGTCGGCGGGGGAGAGGGGGCCGAGGACGGTCCGCAGCAAGGGCCGCACGGCGCCGGTCACCCCTTGACCCGGGCGAGGGGCGTGAACAGATCCAGCCAGTACAGGAGATTGAGCAGCACACCGCCCACGATCACCGCCGCCGGCGCCGCCGCCATCCGTACGACCGGGCGGCCCATCGCCTCGTTCAGGAGATAGAGCCCGCCGCAGACGAGGATGCCGAGCCCGCCGCCCATCGTGTGCGCGGCCAGCAGCGAGCCGAAGAGGATCGCGAGCCCCAGCGCCTCCCCGATCGCGGCCCGCACCTGCTCGGAGGAGTCCCGCACGCTCGGCAGCCGCCCCAGCACCCGCCCGATCGACGCGAGGGCCAGCACCTCGACGGCGAACACCGCGGCCCCCGCCACCGCCGCGAGCAGCGGGTTCGGCATCAGATAGCCGATCGGGTACGCGAGCGTGAACCCGGCGATGCCGTACGCACCCGAGGCGAGCGCGGTCGTCGCGATCAGGGGGACGAAGCCGAACGCCCGGTAGAAGTCGACCTGCGCGGCCTCCGCGTACTGCCCCTTCGCGATCAGGAAACTCGTCGCCTCGCCGCCGCCGAACACCTTCAGCTGGGCGAGCACGCAGATCCCGGCGCCGAGCAGCATGAACAGCGGCAGATGGCGGCGGAGCCGGGCCGCACCGGCGCTGAACAGCGAGGCCACGGGGTCGTCGGCGGCGCCCGTGTGCGCCTCCCGCGCTCCCCTCTCCCGTACGTCCTTGGCGACGGCGAAGCCGATCAGCAGCAGCACCCCCACCGCCATCGCGAGCGCACCGGCGAACATGCCCGGCCACAGCTTCAACGTCAGGACGACGAGGGCGAGTTCGACCACCCCGACCACCGCGCCGCGCCACCGCCCGAACTGCCGGGTCACGGCGAGCACCGGGAACAGCGTGAACAGGAACAGGATCGGCGTCGACATCTCCTGCATCGCGGTCAGGAAGTCGACGGGCAGATCGTGCGCCCACTCGTTCGCGCCGCCCAGACCGAACACGACCACCGCGCCCCAGCCCGCCCCGAGCAGCGGCGCCAGCCACTTCTTCGGCGCGAGGATGCCGAGGACGTCGGTGGGCAGGAACAGCAGCCACGGGTTGAGCACCCCGGACGCCAGCGCCATCGGCGCCCCGAGCCCGAACACGAACCCCGCCGACAGGCCGAACGCCACCGCCGTCGTCGCGGCGCGGGTGCTGCGGCCCTGGACGAAGTCGAGCAGGAACGGGCGTACGCCGTCGTTGAACACGGCGAGCGCCAGATGCGCGACGAACGCGGTCAGCGCACAGAGCGCGACGACCGTGAGCTGCTGCGGCAGCGAGAGGGCGAGGCCGGCCGCGGTCACGGTGGCCACGGATCACACCGGTCGTACGGCGAGCGCGCGGGCCAGGACCGGGGCCACCGCATCGATCCGGTCGAGCGCGAACCCGAAGACCCGCTTGCCCTCGGCGAGCAGCGCCGCCACCTCGTCCGCGCTCGGCACGCCACGGCCGAACGTGTGACAGGCGGGCCGTCCCATCAGGCCGACGAGCACGCCGAGGGAGGCGCCGGCGCCGGTGTGGCAGGTGCCGAGGTAGTAGTCGGCGCGGCCGGCCCGCAGCAGCAGCGCGGCGTCCATGTCGCTGGATACGGTCACCTCCACACCGTCCAGGCCGAGCCGCCGTACCGCCTCGGCCACCTCGGTCTTGCCGACGCCGCCGGTGAGGATCTTCGCCATGGGGAGCCCCTTCACGATCGGTGGATGGAGTGCCGGGCGAGCACGGCCAGGTGCAGCCCCAGGAAGTTGACCTCCGACTCGGGCAGGCAGGCCCCGAGTTCCCGCTGTGCGCGCACGCCGACGGCACGGGCCAGGGCGACCGCCTCGGGGTGCGCGGCCAGCTCCGCCGCGACCTGCTCGTCCGTGGGGAACTCCGCGATCGGCTCGCCGTCGAGAAGCCGGGTCAGGGCGAGCAGCAGATGGCTGGTGAGCAGCCCCGCGCTCTCCTCGCTCACGGTGTGGCCCTCGGCCGCGAGCCCCGCCAGCTCGGCCGTCACGAACTCCGCCACCTCGGGGCGGACCTGGCCGGTGTCACGGAACAACCGGATGCGGAGCGCGAGCGGTTCGTCCATGAAGCCCCCAGTGATGCGGCGGAAGCGCGACGGCAGCCAGGATCCCGGAAACCCCGGCTCTTGCGGGCGGAAAGCTCGACATGCCCGGTAAGTCCGCTCCGCCAATAATGGCCAGCGTGACCAGCCCTGTGCCTCCCCGCGACCGGACCGACCAGCCGTGGCGCTCGGAGGGCGCACCGCCGCCCCCGCCACCGAAGAAGAAGGTGAGCTGGCGCGGCCTGATCTGGACCGCGCTACTCGTCTTCCTCCTCACCAACCTGCTGCTGTCGCTCTTCGGGGACGAGCCGCCCACCAAGATCTCGTACACCGAGTTCAGCAAGCAGGTCACGGCCGGCAACGTCTCCAAGATCTACGCCAAGGGCGACCAGATCCAGGGCGACCTGAAGAAGGCGGTGGACGCACCCGAGGGCGAGAAGGGCACGTACGACAAGTTCGCCACGCAGCGGCCCAGCTTCGCCGACGACCAGCTCTGGGACGAGCTCACCAAGGCGAAGGTCACCGTCACCGCCGAGCCCGTCTACAAGGAGCCCAGCCTCCTCACCAACCTGCTGATCTCCCTCCTGCCGATCCTGCTGCTCGTCGCCCTGTGGGTGTTCATGGCCCGCCGGATGGCGGCGGGCGGCCTGGGCGGCGGCGCGGGCGGCATGCTCGGGCGCAAACAGCCGCCGAAACCGGTCGAGTTGGAGGCGGGCAAGCGCACCACGTTCGCGGACGTCGCGGGCATCGACGAGGTCGAGGGCGAACTCAACGACGTCGTCGACTTCCTCAAGAACCCCGACAACTACAGGAAGATGGGCGCCCGCATGCCCGGCGGCGTCCTCCTCGCGGGCCCGCCCGGCACCGGCAAGACCCTGCTCGCGCGGGCCGTCGCGGGCGAGGCCGGGGTGCCGTTCTTCTCCGCCTCCGCCTCCGAGTTCATCGAGATGATCGTCGGCGTCGGCGCCTCCCGCGTACGGGAACTCTTCGCCGAGGCCCGCAAGGTGGCCCCGGCGATCATCTTCATCGACGAGATCGACACCATCGGGCGGGCCCGCGGCGGCGGCTCCGGCATGGGCGGCCACGACGAGCGCGAGCAGACCCTCAACCAGATCCTCACCGAGATGGACGGCTTCACCGGCTCCGAGGGCGTCGTCGTCATCGCCGCCACCAACCGCGCCGACGTCCTCGACCCCGCCCTCACCCGGCCGGGCCGCTTCGACCGCACGGTCATGGTCAGCCCGCCCGACCGCAACGGCCGCGAGGCCATCCTGAAGATCCACACCCGGGACATTCCGCTCGCACCCGACGTCGACCTCGCCCAGGTCGCCCGTACCACCCCCGGAATGACCGGCGCCGACCTCGCCAACCTCGCCAACGAGGCCGCCCTCCTCGCCGTCAAACGCCAGCAGCCCGAGGTCACAGGATCCGACCTCTCCGACGCCCTGGAAAAGGTCCAACTCGGCGCCGAACGGCCCCTGGTGATGCCCGAGGAGGAGCGCCGCCGGACCGCCTACCACGAGTCCGGGCACGCCCTGCTCGGCATGCTCCAGCCCGGCGCCGACCCGGTCCGCAAGATCACCATCGTGCCCCGCGGCCGCGCCCTCGGCGTCACCCTCTCCACCCCGGACGCCGACCGGTACGCGTACACCGAGGAGTATCTGCGCGGCCGCGTCATCGGCGCGCTCGGCGGCATGGCGGCCGAGCAGGTCGTCTTCGGCGTCATCACCACGGGCGCCGAGAGCGACCTCGAACAGGTCACCAGCATCGTCCGCGGCATGGTCGGCCGCTGGGGCATGAGCGAACGCGTCGGCCGCCTCTCCGCCCTCCCGGGCGACGCGCAGCAGGCCTACGGCCTCTCCGCGGCACCCGAGACCCTCGACACCATCGACGGCGAGATGCGCCGCATCGTCGACGAGTGCTACGAGAGCGCCTGCCGCCAACTCCGCGACCACCGCGACCAGTTGGACGCCCTCGCCGAGGCCCTCCTGGCCAACGAGACCCTGGAGGAGGCCGACGCGTACCGCGCGGCGGGCATCACCCGCCTCACCAAGCACACAGACTGACGCGGTACGGTCACCCTCGCCGTCACCCTCGCCGTACGGACCTCGCTACGCATCAGGGCGGACCCGGCCGTCCTGCGACATACGTGCCGCTGTGTATCACCTTGGCGTGAGCTGTGTGTGTTCCGCCGCAGATCAGCGCACCCGCCCTCGTCGGGACGTATCAGCGGCAACTGACTGGTACGTGCAAATTATTTGGGATGCCCCGTAATAGGAACACCGAGGGCCCCCGGCTCGTTGTCACGACGTGAGCACGACACCACCTGTACTCGCCGCAGAGCTGGCGCAGGCGTGGGCCGACATTCAACGGCACCACCCCGAGCTGCCGAGCCTTGCCGCGCCCGAGTCCCTGATCGGAGAGTCCTCGTCCGCCTGCGGCGCCGAGCTCTCCTTCGAGCGCCTGCTGCACGAGGCAGTCCACGGAATCGCCGCCGCCCGCGGCATCCGCGACACCTCCCGCGCCGGCCGCTACCACAACCGCCGCTTCCTCGCGATCGCCGAGGAGCTGGGCCTGGACCACCCCGAGGAGCCGCACCCCAGCAGCGGCTTCTCGCTGGTGACGCTCAACCCGGAGGCGAGAAAGCGGTACCGCGCGACGATCGAACGCCTCAAAGGCGCCCTCAAGGCCCACACCGCGGCCACCGCGCACGACACGGCCCGCAGCTTCCGCGGCCCCGCCGCCCGGCACGGCTCGTCCGGCGGCGGCGTCCGCGTCAAGGCGGTCTGCGACTGCGGCCGCAACGTCCGCGTGGTCCCCTCGGTCCTCGCCCAGGCCCCCATCATGTGCGGCGGCTGCGGCAAGCCGTTCCGCATCCCGGAGGCGCAACTCAGCCCCTCCGGCGTCTAAAATCAGCCCCTCCGGCGCTTGAGGAGCGGGGGTCCGGGGGCTGGCCCCCGAGTCCTGAGCGGGTCGACGCCCACCTGCAAGCCGGGGACCAGGACCGAGGAACCCCGCCCCAGCGAGGTATGGCACAATGGCTAGCTGTACTCGACAGCCGCACAGGACCCCTCTCTCCTCCGGCTGACGCGTCCATCGGGCACTCGAGTACCGCAACCCCACGCGGCATCTTCGTTGTGCCCACCCACGTCAAGACCAGGAGACACCACTCCAGTGGCAGTCAAGATCAAGCTGAAGCGTCTGGGCAAGATCCGCGCGCCTCACTACCGCATCATCGTCGCCGACTCCCGTACCCGCCGTGACGGCCGGGCCATCGAGGAGATCGGTCTGTACCACCCGGTGCAGAACCCCTCCCGCATGGAGGTCGACGCCGAGCGTGTCGCGTACTGGCTGGGTGTCGGCGCGCAGCCGACCGAGCCCGTGCTCGCCATCCTGAAGAAGACCGGCGACTGGCAGAAGTTCAAGGGCGAGCCCGCCCCGGCCCCGCTGCTGCAGCCGGAGCCGAAGGCCGCGCGCCCGACCTTCGAGGCCGTCGGCGCCGAGGACGAGCCCAAGGGCGAGGCCATCACGCAGAAGAAGAAGGCCGAGAAGAAGGACGACGCTCCGGCTGAGTCCGCGGCCGAGTCGACCGAGGCCTGAGCATGCTCGAGGAGGCTCTCGAGCACCTCGTGAAGGGCATCGTCGACAACCCCGACGACGTGCAGGTCGCCTCCCGCGACCTGCGCCGAGGGCGCGTCCTCGAGGTCCGGGTCCACCCCGACGACCTCGGCAAGGTGATCGGCCGCAACGGCCGCACCGCTCGTGCCCTGCGCACCGTCGTAGGGGCCATCGGCGGCCGTGGAGTCCGCGTCGACCTCGTCGACGTCGACCAGGTTCGCTGAACCGCAAGGCAACACCGGCACGGGCCGGGGAGGGCTTCTGGCCCGCCCCGGCCCGTCGTCGTACGAAGGAGAACGCAACGTGCAGTTGGTAGTGGGACGCATCGGCCGCGCCCACGGCATCAAGGGCGAAGTCACCGTCGAGGTCCGCACCGACGAACCCGAGCTGCGCCTCGCCCCCGGTGCCGTACTCGCCACCGACCCGGCCACCACCGGGCCCCTCACCATCGCCACCGGCCGCGTACACAGCGGACGGCTGCTGCTGCGCTTCGAGGGCGTACGCGACCGCACCGGCGCCGAGGCCCTCCGCAACACCCTGCTCATCGCCGACGTCGACCCCGAGGAACTCCCCGAGGGCGACGACGAGTACTACGACCACCAGCTCATGGACCTGGACGTGGTCACCGTCGACGGCGAAGAGGTCGGCCGGATCACGGAGATCTCCCACCTCGCGTCGCAGGACCTGTTCATCGTCGAGCGGCCCGACGGCACCGAGGTCATGATCCCGTTCGTCGAGGAGATCGTCACCGAGATCGACCTCGAGGAACAGCGCGCGACCATCGACCCGCCGCCCGGCCTCATCGACGACCGCGCCGAGATCGCCTCCTCGCGCGAGGACCGCGAGGACTCGTAATGCGCCTCGACGTCGTCACGATCTTCCCCGAGTACCTCGAACCGCTGCATGTCTCCCTCGTCGGCAAGGCCCGCGCCCGCGGCCAACTCGACGTCCACGTCCACGACTTGAGGCAGTGGACGTACGACCGGCACAACACCGTCGACGACACCCCGTACGGCGGCGGACCCGGCATGGTCATGAAGACCGAGCCCTGGGGCGACGCCCTCGACCACGCGCTCGCCGACGGCTACGAGAACGGCGCGCACGGCCCCGCCCTGGTCGTCCCCACACCCAGCGGCCGCCCCTTCACCCAGGAACTCGCCGTCGAACTCTCCGAGCGGCCCTGGCTGATCTTCACGCCCGCCCGCTACGAAGGCATCGACCGCCGCGTCATCGACGAGTACGCGACCCGCATGCCCGTCCACGAGGTCTCCATCGGCGACTACGTCCTCGCCGGGGGAGAAGCCGCCGTCCTCGTCATGACGGAGGCCGTCGCCCGCCTCCTGCCCGGCGTCCTCGGCAACGCGGCCTCGCACCAGGACGACTCCTTCGCCCCCGGCGCCATGGCCGATCTCCTCGAAGGACCCGTCTACACCAAGCCCCCCGAGTGGCGCGGCCGGGACATCCCCGACGTCCTGCTCAGCGGCCACCACGGCAAGATCGCCCGCTGGCGCCGCGACGAGGCCCTGCGCCGCACCGTGCGCAACCGCCCCGACCTCATCGAGCGCACCGACCCCGCCGCCTTCGACAAGAAGGACCGCGAAATGCTCTCGATCCTGGGCTGGCGGCCCGGCCCCGACGGGCGATTTGGGCCAACGCCCGAGGCCGTGGAACAATAGGCCGCTGCTGTACGTCCAGCCTGCGCCCCTGCCACAGGGGGAAAGACGCTAGGCCCGACGCGATCAGCTACCGAAACTCATCGCATACCTCCCGCCGATGACCTGTGGCATCGGCGAAGAAAGCAGACGATCATGAGCAACCTGCTCGCCTCCGTCGACTCCGCCTCGCTGCGCAGCGACGTCCCGGCCTTCCGCCCGGGTGACACCGTCAACGTCCACGTGCGCGTCATCGAGGGCAACCGCTCCCGTGTGCAGCAGTTCAAGGGCGTAGTCATCCGCCGCCAGGGCGCGGGCATCAGCGAGACCTTCACGGTCCGCAAGGTCTCGTTCTCCGTCGGCGTCGAGCGCACCTTCCCGGTGCACACCCCGATCGTCGAGAAGATCGAGCTCGTCACCAAGGGTGACGTGCGTCGCGCCAAGCTGTACTACCTCCGTGAGCTGCGCGGCAAGGCCGCCAAGATCAAGGAGAAGCGCGAGAACTGATCTCGCGTACCGGATCCCCACGCGGATCCGGCGCCTCGGGGCGGGCCGGATAGGCTCTGACCCCGATGGACACCGAAGCAGCACAGAACGCGGAGCGCGATCGCTCCTCCCACCCCGCCGACACCGAGCGGGAGGAGGAGGGGTCGCGCTCCGCGGCTGTTTCCGGCCGGCGTTGGCGCCGCGGTGGAGTGCTCGTCGCGCTGTGTCTGGTGTTCCTGCTCCTCGTCAGCACCTTCGTACTGCAGCCGTTCCTCATCCCCAGCGGCTCCATGGAGCCCACCTTGAGCACCGGGGATCGTGTCCTGGTGAACAAGTTGGCGTACCGTTTCGGCAACGAGCCGCAACGCGGGGATGTCGTCGTCTTCGACGGCAGTGGCTACTTCGGCGACTCCGACTACATCAAGCGCGTGGTCGGCGTCGGCGGTGACCGGGTGGCCGGGCGCGGCGGGCGAGGCGGCGAGCAGGGGCGGATTCAGGTGAACGGGGAGCCGGTGGACGAGCCTTATCTGTATCCGGGGGACGCACCGTCCACGGTGCCTTTCGACGTGGTCGTGCCCGAGGGCACCCTGTTCGTCCTCGGCGACCACCGCAGCGACTCCAGCGATTCCCGCGACCACCTCGGCTCACCCGGCGGCGGCATGGTCCCCGTCGAGAGCGTGATCGGCCGCGCCGACTGGATAGGGCTGCCCCTCGACCGGTCCGGCTCCCTCGGACGGCCCGACGTCTTCGCCAAGGTGCCGGAGCCGGGCGGTGCCCATGGGTAGGCGCGGCATACCGAAGGGCAGTCACGGCCTGCCGAAAGGCGGCGCCCGCACCGACACCGGCCTGCCCACCGGCACCCGCCCCACCACCGGCACCCGCTCCACCACCGGCACCCGCTCCACCACCGGCACCCGCTCCGCCACCGGCACCCCTGGCCCGCCCAGCCCCGGCCGGGCCGAACGCCGCAAGCTGGCCCGTAAGGTCAAACGCCGCAGGCGGCGCTCGGCGATCAAGGAGATACCTCTCCTCATCGGCGTCGCCGTGCTGATCGCCCTCGTCCTGAAGACGTTCCTCGTCCAGGCCTTCGTCATCCCGTCCGGCTCCATGGAGCAGACGATCAAGATCGGCGACCGTGTCCTCGTCGACAAACTCACCCCCTGGTTCGGCGCCGAACCACAGCGCGGTGACGTCGTCGTCTTCAAGGACCCCGGCGGCTGGCTGCGCGCCGAACAGCAGCCCAGAACGCAGGACGACCCCGTCGGCGTCAAACAGCTCAAGCAGGGGCTCACCTTCATCGGCCTGCTGCCCTCCGCCGACGAACAGGACCTCATCAAACGCGTCGTCGCCGTCGGCGGGGACCGCGTCAAATGCTGCGGCGAGGACGGCCGGGTCACCGTCAACGGCGTCGCCCTCAACGAGCCCTACCTGCACCCCGACGACATCAACAAACCCTCCCAGCGGAGCTTTGACGTCAAGGTCCCCGAAGGCCGCCTCTTCGTGATGGGCGACCACCGCTCCGACTCCGCCGACTCCCGCTACCACCTCGACAGCCCCCACCAGGGCACCGTTTCCCAGGAGGAGGTCGTCGGCACCGCCAAGGTCATCGCCTGGCCCGTCGACCACTGGAGCGGGCTGGAGCAGCGCGAGACCTACGCCTCCGTTCCCGACGCTGTGGACCCGCAAGGCGGCTCGGATGCCGCGGACAGCAGGTCGCATAGGGTGGCCCCCGACAATCTGAACGCGAATGTCCCCCTCCCGAGCCCTGCGGAACTCCCGCTCGTTATGGGAGTGGTAGGCCTGCATCGCGTACGACATCTCGTACGAATCAGGCGGCGGCACGGAACGAGGAGTGGATGTGGGGGATTTGGCCGTCGGCGCACGATCCGGACACGACGAACCCGAGGATGAACGCGACGTGATCAACGGCGGCTCCGGAGGCACCGACCCAGGCGCGACGGACCCCGAGGACAGCTCCGAGCGGAATTCCGGCGAGGGCCGCCCGGGCCAGAGCAGGCACCGCTCGTTCTGGAAGGAACTCCCGCTCCTCATCGGCATCGCGCTGGTGCTCGCCCTGCTGATCAAGACGTTCCTCGTGCAGGCGTTCTCCATCCCCTCGGACTCCATGCAGAACACCCTGCAGCAGGGCGACCGGGTGCTCGTGGACAAGCTGACCCCCTGGTTCGGCTCCGAGCCCGAGCGCGGCGAGGTCGTCGTCTTCCACGACCCGGGCAACTGGCTGCAGGGCGAGCCCACCCCCCAGCCGAACTTCCTGCAGCAGGCCCTCAGCTTCATCGGCCTCATGCCGTCCGCCGAGGAGAAGGACCTGATCAAGCGCGTCGTCGGAGTCGCCGGTGACACGGTCGAGTGCAACGGCACCGGCCCGCTGAAGGTCAACGGCAAGGCGCTCGACGAGCGGAGCTACGTCAACCACAGCTTCGGCGAGTTCAAGGCCACGCCCTGCAGCGAGGACGACCAGGGCGGCCAGTTCAAGGTCACCGTGCCCAACGGCAAGATCTGGGTCATGGGCGACAACCGCCAGAACTCCCTCGACTCCCGCTACCACCAGCAGGACCCCGGCGGCGGCTTCGTGCCCGTCGACAACGTCGTGGGGCGCGCCTTCGTCAAGGCCTGGCCCATCAACCGCTGGGGCACGCTGCCCGTCCCGGACACCTTCGACCAGCCGGGCCTCAACTCCGCGGCGGCGGCGGTTCCGGGTGCGCTCGGTGTGGCCGGGGCCGTGCCCCTGGTGCTGTGGCGGCGGCGGAGGGTTGCCGACGGCAGCAACTCCAAGGTTTCCGGCGGCAGCAACTCCAAGGTTTCCGACGGCAGCAACTCCAGGGTTTCTGGCGGCAGTACCGCCCGGTAGGGTGCGGTCCCAGATCACCGATCTTCTGTGTGTGACCGGTCACGCCCACGCGTGACCGATCGGCACCGGGTCGATTCACCGAGGTGGGGCTGGGATGAGCAGAACACGACGTACGGACGAGGGCCGCGGCGGGCTCGGCAGCAGACTGTCGAACCTGGCCGTGGCCCTCGGCTGTGTGCTCTTCCTCGGCGGCTTCGCCTGGGGCGCGCTGCTCTACCAGCCGTACACCGTGCCGACCCAGTCGATGACCCCGACCATCGGCGCCGGTGACCGCGTCCTCGCCGAACGCATCGACGGCAGCGAGGTGCACCGCGGCGACGTCGTCGTCTTCAACGAGGAGTCCTGGGGCGACCTGCCCATGGTCAAGCGCGTTGTGGCCGTCGGCGGCGACAAGATCGCCTGCTGCGACGACCAGGGCCGCCTCACCGTCAACGGCAAGGCCATCGACGAGCCGTACCTCCCCGACGGGGTCAAGGCCTCCGACACCGGCATCCCGCCGACGACCGTGCCCAAGGGCCGCCTCTTCCTCCTCGGCGACGAACGCAGCACGTCGCTCGACTCCAGCGTCCACCTCGACGAGGCCGGCAAGGGCTCCGTACCGCGTGACGCGGTCGCCGCCCGCGTCGACGCCGTCGCCTGGCCCCTGGACGGCATGCTGCAGCGGCCCAGCGGCTTCGCGGACCTGCCCGGCGGGCTCTCCGAACCCGGACCGCTGCGGCTCGTCGTCGGCGCGATCGGCCTCGGAGCAGTGCTCATCCTCGGCGGCGCGGCATCCGGCTCGTTCGCCAAGCGCGGCACCTCCCGCAAGCAGCAGGGACGGCGCAGGGAGCCCGCCGGTGTCCACTGACGCCGTTCCCGCAGCGGACGAGGTGCGGAAGGTCGCCCGCGTCGTACTCCTCGACCCCGAGGACCGCATCCTGCTCCTGTACGGGCACGAGCCCGACGACCCGGACGCCTCCGGCGACACCTGGTGGTTCACGCCGGGTGGCGGCCTCGAGGGCGACGAGACCCGCGAAGAGGCCGCACTGCGCGAACTCGCCGAGGAGACCGGCATCACCGACGCCGCACTCGGCCCGGTGCTGTGGCGGCGCAGCTGCTCGTTCCCGTTCGCCGGCCGCCGCTGGAACCAGGACGAGTGGTACTTCCTCGCTCGTACGGGACAACTCGCCCCCACCGCAGGGACCGCGGCGGACATGCCGGGCCTCACCGAGCTTGAACAGCGGAGCGTGTCCGGAATGCGGTGGTGGACCTGTGAAGAACTCTCCGCCACCCATGAGACGGTGTATCCGACCAAGCTCGCCGGGCTGCTGAAGACGCTGCTCGACGAAGGACCTCCGGCCAGTCCCACCGTCCTCGACACAGAAATCGTCTAGCGACGGACCGGACTGGCGCACAATAGGGGGACGCACGGCTGAAGGGGAACATGCCATGAGCGCCGAGGACCTCGAGAAGTACGAGACCGAGATGGAGCTGAAGCTCTACCGGGAGTACCGCGACGTCGTCGGGCTGTTCAAATACGTGATCGAGACCGAGCGGCGCTTCTACCTCACCAACGACTACGAGATGCAGGTGCACTCCGTCCAGGGCGAGGTCTTCTTCGAGGTGTCCATGGCCGACGCCTGGGTCTGGGACATGTACCGGCCCGCCCGCTTCGTCAAGCAGGTCCGCGTCCTCACCTTCAAGGACGTGAACATCGAGGAGCTCAACAAGAGCGACCTCGAACTGCCGGGAAGCTAGACCGGAGCGGCGGCGCGGGCCTGCTGCACGCCCGGCCTCCGTCCCGTGGGCCAGGCGCCCGCGTGCCCTGGTGTGGTGGGGGAGTGACCCCTGTGGGTGACGGAGTTATCCACAACCGGCCGGTTATCCACCAAGATCCACAACCGCGACGCTGATACGCCACCTTCGAACCCGGAGGTGGTGCCCCATGAACGCACGCGGAGCACTCGGCAAGTACGGCGAAAACCTCGCCGCCCGACAACTCGCCGCCACAGGAATGACGATCCTGGACCGCAACTGGCGATCCGGACCCGGCGGCGAGATCGACATCGTCGCCCTCGACCACGACACCCTCGTCCTCTGCGAAGTCAAAACCCGCCGAGGACACCCCGACCCCACCCGCGCCGACCGGCCCTTCCAACACCCCATGGCGGCCATCACCCCCGCCAAGGCCGACCGCCTGCGCACCCTCGCCGAACGCTGGCTCCACCAACACGGAGGCCCACCACCCGGCGGCGTCCGCATCGACCTCGTCGGCGTCCTCCTGCCCAGCCGCGGCGCCCCCGTCGTCGAATACGCACAGGGGGTGGCCTGATGGCCTTCGCCCGCACCTGCTCCGTCGCACTCGTCGGCGTCGAAGGCGTCGTCGTCGAAGTCCAGGCCGACCTCGAACCCGGCGTCGCCGCCTTCACTCTCGTCGGCCTTCCCGACAAGAGCCTCACCGAAAGCCGCGACCGCGTCCGCGCCGCCGTCGTCAACTCCGGCAACGCCTGGCCCCAGAAAAAGCTCACCGTCGGCCTCAGCCCCGCCTCCGTACCCAAGGGCGGCAGCGGCTTCGACCTCGCCGTCGCCTGCGCCGTCCTCGGCGCCGCCGAACGCATCGACCCCCGCACCCTCGCCGACGTCGTCATGATCGGCGAACTCGGCCTCGACGGACGCGTCCTGCCCGTACGAGGCGTCCTGCCCGCCGTCCTCGCCGCCGCCGACGCCGGCTACGACCAGGTCGTCGTCCCCGAACACGCGGCCGCCGAAGCCGCACTCGTCCCCGGCATCTCCGTCCTCGGCGTCCGCAGCCTGCGCCAGCTCATCGCCGTACTCACCGACGAACCCGTACCCGAAGAAGACCCCGACACCGACCGGACCACACACACCAACCCCGGCGGCTTCGCCGGAACCCTCGCCACCATCGGCGCCCCCGACACCACAGCCGCCCACCACGACCTCTCCGAAGTCGTCGGCCAGATCGCCGCCCGCACCGCCCTCGAAGTCGCCGCGGCCGGCGGCCACCACCTCTTCCTCCAAGGCCCACCAGGCGCCGGCAAAACCATGCTCGCCGAACGCCTGCCCTCGATCATGCCGCCCCTCACCCAGAAGGAATCCCTCGAAGTCACCGCCGTCCACTCCGTCGCCGGAACCCTCCCGCCAGGCCGCCCCCTCGTCGAAACCCCGCCCTACTGCGCACCCCACCACTCCGCCACCATGCAGTCCCTCGTCGGCGGCGGCCCAGGCCTCCCACGCCCCGGCGCCGTCTCCCTCGCACACCGCGGCGTGCTCTTCCTCGACGAGGCCCCCGAGTTCAGCGCCAAAGCCCTCGACGCCCTACGCCAACCCCTCGAATCCGGGCACATCGTCGTCGCCCGCGCGGCCGGAGTCGTCCAACTCCCCGCCCGATTCCAGCTGATCCTCGCCGCCAACCCCTGCCCCTGCGGCCGCTGCACCCTCCTCGGCGAGACGAGTAGCTGCACACCCGGAGCCATCCGGCGCTACCAAGGCCGACTCTCCGGACCACTCCTCGACCGCGTCGACCTCAAGGTCGAGGTCGAACCCGTCACCCGCGCCGACCTCACCGCCACTGTCCACCGCGGCGAATCCACCCGCCAGGTCGCCGACCGCGTACGCCAAGCCCGAGAACGCGCCGCCGCACGCCTCACCGGCACACCCTGGACCACCAACAGCCACATCCCCGGACACGAACTCCGCACCCGCTGGCACCCCGCCCCCGGCGCCCTCCACGAAGCCGAACACGACCTGGAACGCGGACTGCTCACCGCCCGCGGCCTCGACCGCGTACTCCGCATCGCCTGGACCGTCGCCGACCTCAGCGGCCGCGACCGCCCCGACGCCAACGACGTCAACCTCGCCCTGCACCTCCGCACCGGCATCCCCCGCGGCACCCCCATGGCCATCGCGCCCTGACCACCGCCCCTCAACTCCCCACCGCCACGACCCCCTTGGCAGGAAGCCCCCACCCATGCCCACCACCAACCCGCCCCCGCCCCCGCTCCCGACCCCGTCCTCGCCCTCGCCCTCGCAAGACGAGCGCCGCGCCCGCATCGCCCTCACCCGCATCCTCGAACCGGGCGACGACAACACCGGCCGCTGGCTCCGCACCTACGGCGCCACCGGCCTCCTCCACCGCCTCACCCACGAAGACACCGCCCTGCCCGGTGTCACCGCCCAACGCCTCGCAGGGCTCCGCAACCGCGCCACCACCACCCACCCCGACGCCGACCTCCATGCGGCACACACCGCCGGAGCCCGCTTCCTCATCCCCGGCGACCCCGAATGGCCCGGCCAACTCCGCGACCTCGGCGACACCCAACCCGTCGGCCTCTGGGTCCGCGGCAACGCCGACCTGCGCATATGGGCCCTGCGCTCCGTCGCCCTCGTCGGCGCACGCGCCTGCACCGAGTACGGCGCACACATGGCCGCCAGGATCGCCACCGGCCTCGCCGAACACGGCTGGGTCGTCGTCTCGGGCGGTGCCTACGGAATCGACGGAGCAGCCCACCGCGCCGCCCTCGCCGCAGGGGGCGCCACCGCCGCCATCCTCGCCAACGGAGTCGACACCGCCTACCCGCGCGGCCACACCGGACTGCTCCAACGCATCGCCGAACAAGGCCTGCTCCTCGCCGAGTTACCCCCGGGAGCCCACCCCACCGCCTACCGCTTCATCCAGCGCAACCGCATCATCGCCGCCCTCACCCGCGGCACCCTCGTCATCGAAGCCGCCCACCGCAGCGGCGCCCTCGTCACCGCACGCAACGCCACCCGCCTCGGCCGCCACACCATGGGCGTCCCCGGCCCCGCCACCAGCAGTCAGTCAGCGGGCGTCCACCAACTCCTGCGCGGCGAAGCCACCCTCGTCACCGACGCGGCCGAAGTCATCGAGCTCATTGGGGAGATGGGCCAGCTCGCCCCCGAACACCGCGGGCCCGTCATCCCCAGAGACCTCCTCAAACCCCTCGCCGCCCGCGTACTCGCCGCACTCCCCGCAGGCCGCCCCGTACCCGTGGCCACCATCGCCACCGACGCGGCCACCACCACCGACGACACCGTCGCCGGCCTGTACGAACTTCAATCCCTCGGATTCGTCGAACGACACGGCGACAACTGGAAGTTGACACGCCAGAGCACCCGAACCGACTTTCCGCGACGCGAAGGCAAACCCGAAGACACCTGAACCGTCACGTTGCGCCGTCCGGACGATCCCCGATGACCTTGGCAGATTCTGTGATTTCGACCCCGGAAGCGGCACTCGCACACCCGACGAGAACGAGGTACGGCAACCCCAACTGAACATCCAGCGGCCACGAGATCCCCTACTCTTCGCACACTGCGACACTCCAGTCACGCTACGCTCACAAAGCTTCCGACTCCGATGCGCACGTACTCGATCCACAGCAGAACGGCTCAAGGCAACGAATGCCCCAGCACACCTCAGGGTCCGACCGGGCAGCGGCCATCCCCCCCGCCGCACGTGACGGCGCGCGGCCACCCGCACCCTCGTCGCTCGACGAACTCTGGAGGTCGTACAAGGCAACGGGCGACGGACGACTGCGCGAACAGCTGATCCTCCACTACTCGCCCCTCGTCAAATACGTCGCCGGGCGCGTCAGCGTCGGCCTGCCACCCAACGTCGAACAAGCGGACTTCGTCTCCTCCGGTGTATTCGGACTCATCGACGCCATCGAGAAGTTCGACATCGACCGCGAAATCAAATTCGAGACGTACGCCATCACCCGCATCCGCGGCGCCATGATCGACGAACTCCGCGCCCTCGACTGGATCCCACGCTCCGTACGCCAAAAGGCCCGCAACGTCGAACGCGCCTACGCGACCCTCGAAGCCCAACTCCGCCGCACACCCTCCGAAAGCGAAGTCGCCGCGGAGATGGGCATCGCACTCGAAGAACTCCACGCGGTCTTCAGCCAGTTGTCCCTCGCCAATGTCGTGGCCCTGGAAGAACTCCTCCACGTCGGCGGCGAGAGCGGCGACCGGCTCAGTCTCATGGACACCCTCGAGGACACCGCCGCCGAGAACCCCGTCGAGATCGCCGAGGACCGCGAACTCCGCCGACTCCTCGCCCGCGCCATCAACACGCTGCCCGAACGCGAGAAGACCGTAGTCACCCTCTACTACTACGAAGGCCTCACCCTCGCCGAGATCGGCAACGTCCTCGGCGTCACCGAGAGCCGCGTCAGCCAGATCCACACCAAGTCCGTCCTCCAGCTCCGCGCCAAGCTCGCCGGCTTCGGACGCTGAATCGGTCCTGCCCCCACGACCACGCCGAACAGCCCCCACCCGGCCGGCCGGACCGCGGCAGCGGCGACACGACGTACGAACGACGCACACACGGACAACGCGCCCACGACCACCCCGCACCCGGCGGATACCCGCCCGAGCCGACTCCCGTACGGGACGTCCGCTCCGTACAGTGGGTACGTGCCAAGGATTCGAGCGGCCTCAGTGGCCGAGCACCGGTCGATGCAGCGCGGCGCCCTCCTTGACGCCGCCCGGTCCCTGCTGTCCGAGGGCGGAACGGAGGCGCTGACCTTCCCCGCGCTCGCCGAACGCACCGGGCTGGCCAGATCCTCCGTCTACGAGTACTTCCGCTCCCGCGCCGCCGTCGTCGAGGAGCTCTGCGAAGTCGACTTTCCCGTCTGGGCCGCCGAGGTCGAATCGGCGATGCAGGCCGCGGAAGGACCCGAGGACAAGGTCGAGGCGTACGTACGGGCCCAACTCGCCCTCGTCGGCGACCGCCGCCACCGAGCCGTCGTCGCCATCTCGTCCAGCGAACTCGACGCGGGCGCCCGCGAGAAGATCCGCGCCGCACACGGCGGCCTCGTCGCCATGATCGGCGAAGCACTCGAAGCGCTCGGCCATGAACAGCCCCGCATGGCGGCGATGCTCCTCCAGGGCATCGTCGACGCCGCCGTACGCCGCATCGAACTCGGCGCGGCCGAGGACCCGGAGACGATCACGGAGGCTGCGGTGGGGATGGCCCTCCGAGGCGTAAACGGCTGACCCCCGCCCCCTCCCCTCCCCTCCCCTCCCCCC
>NZ_JAVIFW010000001.1 GCF_031157275.1 Streptomyces sp. LHD-70 | reverse complement strand
AAGGGCTTCATCGTTCGACTTGCATGTGTTAAGCACGCCGCCAGCGTTCGTCCTGAGCCAGGATCAAACTCTCCGTGAATGTTTACCGGTAATCCGGTTCAACACCACGAGAGCGGAACAACCAGGAGGAATAGTCCCGGTCGTTCACAGCGTCCTCGCTGTGTTTGCCTACCCGGTCCGAAGACCCGGCAGGACTTTCAAAGGAACCTCGTCCCGACCGTGACGGCCGGAGACGGGGTATCAACATATCTGGCGTTGATTTTTGGCACGCTGTTGAGTTCTCAAGGAACGGACGCTTCCTTTGTACTCACCCTCTCGGGCTTTCCTCCGGGCGCTTCCCTTCGGTCTTGCGTTTCCGACTCTATCAGACTCTTTCGTGTCCGATTTTCCGTCGGGGGCCGCCCCGCGTTAGCGGGATATTGACCCTGCGCTTTCCGGCCCTTCCGGGCCTTTCGGCGGTGTTGACTGTATCAGATCCTTTCGGGCCTGATTTCCAGTCAACTGGCCCCCGCGTTAGCGGAGAATGTTGCTGCGTCTTTGCGGCTGTTGGGCCGTTCCGACGCTCAAACTCTAGTGGATTTCCCTGGCCGTTCAAAATCGGGCCACGAATTCAATTCCGGGCATGCCGAAATTGACCCCGTTGAGGGAAGTCGCATTGAGTGGGTTGGCCTCTTCCGGCTGCTGTCGAAGGCAGTACCCGGTTCAAGAGGCTCGGGCTACATTACGGATCCGCCGGGGCCGCGTCAAGTCGAGCGACGGCGGGGCTTGTGGGCCCGATACGGGCTCACCGTAGGGTCGTTGGCGATCCAGAAGCGCCAGGGGTGGACCCCTCCCTCGCCCGAGACTCCGGTGCGCGGACCGTTGCGCACCTGGTCGTCGGGGGTCGGCGTCCCCGTGAGGATCGACAGAGGGGACGACGGCTCGGCGCAGACGTCTGTGCCGTCGAGCGCCCGGTCGATGTCCAGAGCGGTGGCCAGACGTGCCGGGCCTTTGGCGAGTTCCTTGTCGTTGCGGGCCGAGCGGCGCCGGGTCCGGGTGAGCCCCGCGCCCTCCGTGATCTCGCCGGCGCGCAGGAGCACCGCACTGGCCGTGCCGTCGGGGCCGCACACCAGATTCATGCAGTGCCACATCCCGTACGTGAAGTAGACGTACGCATGACCGGGTGGGCCGAACATCACCGCGTTGCGGGCCGTGCGGCCTCGGTAGGCGTGGGAACCCGGGTCCTTGGGGCCGTCGTACGCCTCCACTTCTGTGAGGCGGAGGTGGATCGGGCCGTCGGGTGTGCTGCGTACCAGCGTGCGGCCGAGGAGGTCGGGGGCTACTTCGAGGACGGGGCGGTCGAAGAACTCCCTGGGCAGGGGCGTACGGTCAGGGGCCGCGATCATGGCGTACGAGCGTAGTGCAAGGGATGCTCGCGCGTGGGTGGTCAAGGGTGGTCGGCCCTTGCCAGGGTGAGGGTGCGGAACCGGCCAGGGCCGGATCGCGTTTGTAGTGGTCGTAGAGACCGTAGGTCAGAGTTCACCGTCCGCTGGGACGAGAGTGCGGGGAGAAGCCATGGGGTTCAAGAAGCTGCTTGCGAGCATGGGTGCTGGTGGTGCTTCGGTGGAGACGGTGCTCACCGAGGTCAATGCCGTGCCCGGTGGCGTCGTGCAGGGTGAGGTGCGGATCCAGGGTGGGTCCGTGGACCAGGAGATCGAGGGTCTTTCCGTCGGTCTGCAGGCGCGCGTCGAGGTCGAGGGCGGGGACCAGGAGACGAAGCAGGACATCGAGTTCACGCGGCAGCAGCTCGGTGGCTCGTTCCAGTTGCAGGCGGAGCAGGTGTACTCCGTGCCCTTCGGGCTGGAGATTCCCTGGGAGACACCGGTCACGATGATCGACGGCACCGCGCTGCGCGGCATGAACATCGGTGTGACCACGGAGCTGGAGATCGCTCGGGCGGTGGACTCGGGTGACCTCGACCCGATCAACGTGCACCCGCTCCCCGCGCAGCAGGCCATTCTCGACGCCTTCATCCAGCTCGGTTTCCGCTTCAAGAGCGCGGACATGGAGCGCGGTCGCATTCGCGGTACGCGGCAGAAGTTGCCGTTCTACCAGGAGATCGAGTTCCTGCCGCCGCAGCAGTACCGGGGCATCAACCAGGTCGAGTTGAGCTTCGTGGCCGACGACCGCGAGATGGACGTCGTCCTGGAGATGGACAAGAAGCCGGGTCTGTTCACCTCGGGCAGCGACTCGTACCGCGCGTTCAAGGTGGGACTCGCTGACTTCCAGGGGACCGACTGGGCCGCGTACCTCAATCAGTGGCTGTCGGAAGTCGGTAGCAAGCGCAACTGGGCCTAGGGCCTAGGCTTTTGCGCAGCAGGCTCTACCGCTGGACCGGAGGTTTGACGTGACTGACAAGAGGCCGCCGCTTCCCCATGACCACCTGCCGCAGGTGCCGTCGTTCACCGTGCTGAGCGAGGACGTGGCGCCCGGTGAGGTGCTGGGGGACGCCCAGGTGTTGTCGGGTGGCAATGTCTCGCCGCAGCTGCGGTGGGAGGGTTTTCCGGAGAACACCAAGAGCTTCGCCGTGACGTGCTTCGACCCCGATGCGCCCACGGGCAGCGGGTTCTGGCACTGGGTGCTTTTCGACCTTCCGGCGTCGGTCACGGAGCTTCCCGCCGGTGCGGGCAGCGGCAAGTTCGAGGGTCTTCCCGAGGGTGCCGTGCACGCGCGCAACGACTACGGCTCGAAGGAGTTCGGTGGTGCCGCTCCCCCGCCCGGGGACGGCGCGCACCGCTATGTGTTCACCGTGTACGCGGTGGATCAGGAGAAGTTGGGGCCGGACGCGGACGCTTCGCCGGCGGTCGTCGGCTTCAATCTGCGGTTCCACACGCTGGCGCGCGCGCAGCTCGTCGGTGAGTACACGGCAGCCGACGAGGGCTGATCGCTCGAGATCACGCTCCGGCGCGTTCCGACGCGTTCCGGCTGGAAGCCGATCGTTCACCGGCTGTTTGCCCGTCCCTGGTCATGGAAGTGATCAGGGACGGGCATTTTTTATTCCGTTGTCCCATGCGGCGCGCCCGGCCAGAGTTGATCCAAGTCCGCCGTGGGGTGGGCAGGTGCAACACGGGAGGGTGGGCGGAAATGCGGGACACGCTGGTGCTGAACGCGAGCTTCGAGCCGCTGTCGACGGTGTCGCTGAACCGTGCTGTCGTACTGGTACTGCAGGACAAGGCCGTCGTCGAAGCCTCCCACCCCGAGCTGCGGATGCGTGCCGCCGCCGTGGATCTGCCGGTGCCTCGGGTGATCCGGCTGCTGAGGTTCGTGCGGGTGCCGTTCCGAAGACAGGCGCCGTGGTCGCGGCGGGGCGTGCTGGTCCGGGACCAGCACAAGTGCGCGTACTGCGGGCGTCGGGCGACGACGGTGGACCATGTCGTACCGAAGTCGCGGGGTGGTGGGGACACGTGGCTGAACACCGTCGCCTCGTGCGCGCCGGACAACCACCGCAAAGCGAACCGTACGCCGGAGCAGGCCGGGATGCCGCTGCTCTTCGAGCCGTACGTACCGACGCCCTCGGACGCGATGCTGCTCGCGCTCGGCGCCGACGGGCGGGCGGGGCTGCCGGACTGGCTGCCGGAGCCCGTGGCGGCCGCCTGAGGTTCCGTACGGGCGTGATGTGAGTACGTGGAAGGGCCCGCCTCCTCGACCGGGAGGCGGGCCCTTCTGCGTGACGGGGTGTCAGTCGAGCGGGGGCTGTTCGCGGCGCTCGGGGCTGAGGGACTTGGTGGGGCTGGGCACCGTGGGGGTGCCTGAACCGCCGCCCATGCCGGTGAAGTTGCCCATGGCGCCGGAGAGGCCCTTGAGGGCGTCGCCGATCTCGCTGGGGACGATCCAGAGCTTGTTGGCGTCGCCCTCGGCGATCTTCGGGAGCATCTGGAGGTACTGGTAGGAGAGCAGCTTCTGGTCCGGGTCGCCGGCGTGGATGGCCTCGAAGACTGTGCGGACGGCCTGGGCCTCGCCTTCCGCGCGCAGGGCCGCGGCCTTGGCCTCACCTTCGGCCTTGAGGATCGCGGACTGCTTCTCGCCCTCGGCGGTGAGGATCGCGGACTGGCGGATGCCCTCCGCGGTGAGGATCGCGGCGCGCTTGTCGCGGTCGGCGCGCATCTGCTTCTCCATCGAGTCCTGGATGGAGGTCGGCGGCTCGATCGCCTTGAGCTCGACTCGGTTGACGCGGATGCCCCACTTGCCGGTGGCCTCGTCGAGGACTCCGCGGAGTGCGGCGTTGATCTCCTCGCGGGAGGTCAGGGTCCGCTCGAGGTCCATGCCGCCGATGATGTTGCGCAGGGTGGTGACGGTGAGCTGCTCGATCGCCTGGATGTAGCTGGCGACTTCGTACGTCGCGGCGCGGGCGTCCGTCACCTGGTAGTAGATGACCGTGTCGATGTTGACGACCAGGTTGTCCTGGGTGATCACGGGCTGCGGCGGGAAGGGGACGACCTGTTCGCGGAGGTCGATGCGGTTGCGGACCGAGTCGATGAACGGGACGACGATGTTGAGTCCCGCGTTGAGCGTGCGGGTGTAGCGCCCGAAGCGTTCCACGATGGCGGCGCTCGCTTGCGGAATCACCTGGATCGTCTTGATCAGGGCGATGAAGACGAGCACCACCAGGATGATGAGGACGATGATGATCGGTTCCATCGGTGTTCCCCCGAGCCCTTCTTGCCTTTGTGATTGCCTTGGTGACCCATTGCCTCGGTGACCATCGGAAAGATCTTGGTGGTCGAGTCTGTCAGACCACCGCGGTGCGCGGGGGACGTTCGGTCAGTTCACGCCAACGTCCGCCGCGTCGGGGTCACATGACGATCGCCGTCGCTCCGTCGATCTCCACGACGTCCACCTGCTGGCCCGGTTCGAAGGACTGGGAGTCGTCGAGGGCGCGGGCGGACCAGACCTCGCCGGCGAGTTTGATGCGGCCGCTGCGAGCGTCGACCCGCTCGAGCACTTCGGCCCGCCTGCCCTTCAACGCGTCGATTCCAGAGGCGACTTGGGGCTGTTGCGAGCGGTGCCGGGCGGCGATGGGGCGTACGACCGCGATGAGGGCGACCGAGACGACGGCGAACACCACCACTTGCAAGGTGATGCCACCGCCGAGGGCGGCCGTCACGGCGCCTGCGACGGCGCCCACCGCGAACATCCCGAACTCCGGCATTGCCGTCAGGACTAGAGGAATTCCGAGGCCGACCGCCGCGATCAGCCACCACACCCATGCGTCGATGTCCACGTGGTCATCGTAGGCGCGAAGGTCGCCCGAGGGACAGGGTGCACCTCGGCCCCCGTGGGCGCGCGGCGGCACGGCGGGGGGCCGTGCCGCGGCGCCGGGGCTCAGCTCAGCGGGAGGCCCTGGGCCGTCCAGCGGTCGCCGTTCTGCTCGACGACCAGCGGGAGGCCGAAGCAGCGGGAGAGGTTGCGGGAGGTGAGCTCCAGCTCGATGGGTCCGGCGGCGAGGACCTTGCCCTGGCGGATCATCAGGACGTGGGTGAAGCCGGGGGCGATCTCCTCGACGTGGTGGGTGACCATCAGCATCGAGGGGGCGATCGGGTCGCGGGCGAGGCGGCCGAGGCGGCGCACGAGGTCCTCGCGGCCGCCGAGGTCGAGGCCTGCGGCGGGTTCGTCGAGCAGGAGGAGCTCGGGGTCGGTCATCAGGGCGCGGGCGATCATGGTGCGCTTGCGCTCGCCCTCGGAGAGGGTGCCGAACCTGCGGTCGACGTAGGCCGTCATGCCGAGGCGGTCGAGGAAGGCGCGGGCGCGCTGCTCGTCCACCTCTTCGTAGTCCTCGTGCCAGGTGGCGGTCATTCCGTAGGCCGCGGTGAGGACGGTCTGCAGGACGGTCTGGCGCTTGGGCAGCTTGTCGGCGAGGGCGATGCCGGCGACGCCGATGCGCGGGCGGAGCTCGAAGACGTCCGTGCCGGGCTTGCCGAGGGTCTCGCCGAGGACGGTGGCGGTGCCCGTGGTGGGGAAGAGGTAGCTGGACGCGACGTTCAACAGGGTCGTCTTGCCCGCGCCGTTGGGGCCGAGGATGACCCAGCGCTCGCCCTCCTTGACGGACCAGGAGACCTGGTCCACCAGGGCCCGGCCCTCGCGGACCACGGATACGTCCACCAGCTCCAGAACATCGCTCATGAGCGCGTTGTCTCCCATTGCAGTCTCGTCTCGCTTGCGTCTGTGGACGCAGCCCCCGGTAAAACCTACGCCACCGGTCGGACACTCCCGCCGCCAGTGGGGTCCTTAGGCTGGTGTCCATGCTCACGGAACCACGCTCGGGCCTGCTGGCCTCTTGGGGAAATGCCCTTATTGCGGGACTTGTCTCGCCGGACGACGCGGTGCTTGCCATCGTCGGCGAGGACGCGGTGCACCGGGTCGAGGGGCTGCCGGGTGAGTCCGCGCCGGTCGGTCTGACGCTCGCGCTGGGGCGGCTCAGGGCGCTCGGCGCGAAGGGGCTGCGGGTGGCACTGCCCGCGCCCGGGCATCCGCTCGGCCTCAGCGGGCCGCCGGAGTTCAACGCGCGGGCTCTGGACGCCGAGGAGGCCGTGGTCTGCCAGGGCGTCGCGCTGGGTCTTGTGCCCGAGGTGTACGAGGCCGGTTCCGGTCCGGACGCTGCTGACGTGCACGTCGAGGTGGTGTGGCACTGCCTGCCGGTGCGTGAGGCGCCGCCGGCGGACGTGCCCTCGCTCGGCGAGGCGGAGCGGGAGCTGGCGGAGGCGCTGCGGGACGCGACGAAGATCCTGTCGCGCCTCGACGTGGCCGGTTCGGGTCCGGTCGCGGAGGCGGCGATCGACGCGTACCGCGCGCGTGCCGAGCGCGGCCGCGAGATCCTCGCGCCGGGCTATCCGCCGCGTGCGGTACGGGTGTTGGAGCTGGCGCAGCGGGTGGCGCTGCTGATCTCGGTGGCGTACGAGAACGGGCACGGCGGGGCCGTGAGCGCCTCGGAGATGGCGGCGCGGACCGAGGCGTTGCGGCCGGTGGAGCGGACGGCGCGGCGGGCGCAGGTGGCGGCGTACAACGCGTTCGTGGAGGAGCGGGAGCGCGGGGTGCGCTGAGGCGTACCGGGTCGGCCGGGGGCGCACGGGCGTGCGGTCGGTCGCGTGTGCGCTCGCGCGGGTGTCCGTGGCGTGGATGTGCGGCCAGTGGTCTGCGAGGGCCCGGGGCCGTGGCTCGTACGTCGGAGCCGTGGCTCGTACGGGTCCTGGCATGCGCGCGGCCCTCCAGGCTGGGCTGCCTGGAGGGCCGGTGGTCGGCAAGTGACCCGGGGCGTACGTCAGTGGTTGACGGCGGCGTTCCCGAAGGCCGGGTTGAGCAGGCCGATGACGTTCACGGAGTTGCCCGAGGCGTTGACCGGGATGTGGACCGGCGCCTGCACGAGGTTGCCGGAGCCGACGCCCGGGGAGTGCACGGCCGCACCGGAGGCGTGCGCACCGGAGGTCGCGGAGGCCATGCCCGCGCCGGCGGCGACCAGGCCACCGGCCATCATCGTGACGGCAGCGGCCTTCTTCAGGTTCTTCACTTCTTGGACCCTTCTTGCGGAAGCTGCGGCCAGCCGCCGCAGCACGCACTGGAGAACGCCCCGCCCGTACGGAAGTTGCGCCGTACGGGCGACATCCACACGACGGTATGAATCTCAGACCGGAACGTGACGGTCCGCGGGGGGAGTCGGGCCCGGTGGGGTAGAGGGCCGTGGCTCAGCCGGCCACCCCGTGGCGTACCGCCCAGAGGGCTGCCTGGGTGCGGTCCGCGAGGTCGAGTTTCATCAGGATGTTGGAGACGTGGGTCTTGACGGTCTTCTCGGACAGCACCAGGGCGCGGGCGATCTCGCGGTTGGAGCGGCCGTCGGCGATCAGGCCGAGGACTTCGCGCTCGCGCTCGGTGAGCGAGCCTCCCCTGCCCTGTGCGCCGCCCGACTCGTCCTGGGAGAGCAGGGCGCCCGCCACCTCGGGCTGGAGCAGGACGTGGCCGGCGTGCACAGAGCGGATGGCGCCCGCGAGCGCGTCCGGGTCGACGTCCTTGTAGACATAGCCGGCGGCTCCCGCGCGCAGGGCCGGGACGACCGTGCGCTGCTCGGTGAAACTGGTGACGATCAACACCTTGGCGGGGTTGGCCAGTTCACGGAGTTTGCGGAGGGCCTCGACGCCGTCCATGCCGGGCATCTTCACGTCCATCAGGACGACGTCCGGGCGGAGTTCTTCCGTACGGGCCACGCCCTCGGCGCCGTCGGAGGCCTCGCCGATGACCTCGATGTCGTCCTGGACCTCCAGGAACGTGCGCAGGCCGCGGCGGACCACCTGGTGGTCGTCGACCAGCAGCACCCTGATGGCGCGGGCCGCGGCCGCCTCGCGCGCCTCGGAGCGTTCTTCGTCAGCCACCGGGGACCTCCATTGTGATCGTGGTGCCCTCGCCGGGCGCCGATTCCACGGTCAGGCGGCCGCCCACTCCGCCCGCCCGGTGCCTCATGGAGACCAGGCCGAGGTGGCGTCCCGCTCGTCTCACCGCGCGGGTGTCGAATCCGCTGCCGTCGTCGGTGATGCTCAACTCGGCGCCCTGGCCGCGCTTCTGCAGCGCCACGCACACGCGCGTGGCGCCGGAGTGGCGCAGGGCGTTGTGCAGGGCCTCCTGGGCGACGCGCAGCATCGCCTCCTCCTGGGCGGCCGGCAGGGCGCGCACTCCGGTGCAGTCGAAGGTGACCTGTGCGGAGTGGGCGCGGTCCAGGACCTGGATCTGGGTGCGCAGGGTCGCGACGAGGCCGTCCTCGTCCAGGGCGGCGGGGCGCAACTCGACCACCGCGGCGCGCAGTTCGTCGGCCGCCTCGGCGGCGAGCGCGGCGACCTGCTGGAGTTCGCCCTTGGCGCGGCCGGGGTCGCGGTCCACGAGGGTGGCGGCGGCCTGGGCGGTCAGGCGCAGCGAGAACAGCTTCTGGCTGACGGCGTCGTGCAGTTCGTGGGCGAGGCGGGAGCGTTCCTCGGCGATCGTCAGCTCGCGGCTGCGTTCGTACAGGCGGGCGTTGGTGAGGGCGAGGGCGGCGTGCTGGGCGAAGATGCCCAGGAGGGCCTCGTCCTCCTCGGTGAAGCCGCAACCGCCTTGTGGTTCGGGGCTCAAGGGGCCCGGGGGGTGTCCCCCCGGCGGACGCAGCTTGTTCGCCAGGAAGAGTGCGCCCAGGGTCTCGTCGCCGTCCCGGATGGGCAGGCCGAGGAAGTCGGACATGTCGGGGTGGGCGGAGGGCCAGCCCTCGAAGCGGGGGTCCTTGCGCACGTCGGCGAGGCGCTCGGTGCGGGCGCCGTGCAGCATCGACGCGAGGATGCCGTGCTGGCGCGGCAGCGGGCCGATGGCCTTCCACTGCTCCTCGCTGACGCCGTCGACGACGAACTGGGCGAAGCCGCCGTGGTCGTCGGGCACGCCCAGCGCGGCGTACTCGGCGTCGAGGAGTTCGCGCGCCGAGACGACGATCGTCTTGAGGACGTCGCGCACTTCTAGGTGCCTGCTCATGGCGAGGAGCGCGGAGCTCACCGCGAGCAGACCTGATCGGGGACCGTCGGTCATGGCCTCACCGTACCGGCGGGCTCGGACAACCGGATCGGCCGCGGGACGGCGGCCTCTTGGGACCCGGGGACTAGGCCGAAGGCCCTTGCATGGTGCGGTCCGGCGGCTCAGGTCCCGGGGGTGGTCGGGTTCCTACGTTGAGAGTCGGGAGCCGCCCGGCAGAGGCCTGCGAGCAGGACCGGGCGGCCGGACTCGAGGGGATGGATCAGATGCCGGTTGCGATGATCACGGGGGCTTCGAAGGGGTTCGGCCGGGCGTTGGCCGCGGCGTTGGCCGCCCGCGGCTGGGACCTCGTCCTGGACGCACGGTCCGCGGGGCCGTTGCAGGACACCGCGCGGGAGCTGGAGAAGGCGCAGGGCACCGCGCGGGAGCTGGAGGGGCACCACGCGCGCGTGCGGGCGATCGCCGGGGATGTGACGGATGCCGGGCACCGGGGCGCCCTGGTCGCTGCGGCGGGTGCGCTCGGCGGGCTCGACCTGCTGGTGAACAACGCGAGCGCGCTGGGCGCGGAGCCGCTCGTACGCCTGGAGGAGCTGTCGCTCGACGGGGTACGGGAGGCGTTCGAGACGAACGTGGTGGCGGCGCTCGGCCTGGTCAGGGAGGCGTTGCCGCTGCTGCGGGAGTCGGCGGGAGCGGTGATCAACCTGACTTCGGACGCGGCCGTCGAGGCGTACGAGACGTGGGGCGGGTACGGCGCTTCCAAGGCGGCGCTCGACCAGCTGTCCGCGGTGCTGGCGGTGGAGGAGCCGCAGCTGCGGGTGTGGGCGGTGGACCCGGGCGACATGCGGACCGATCTGTACCGGGCCGCGGTGCCGCTCGACGACATGTCCGGGCGGCCGCTCCCGGAGTCGGTGGTTCCGGCGTTCCTGCGGCTGCTGGACACCCGGCCGGGCAGTGGGCGGTACGCGGCTTCGGAGCTGGGGGCGGCGCTGTGACAGTTCGGGATGCGCACGGTACGGGTGCCGGGGTCGCACCGGTCCTCGAGGGGCTGCGGGTGCCGGATGAGCTGTCGGCGCGCGTGCCGGTGGAGCAGCGGCGGCCGGGGGCGGGGCGGGACGGGGTGCGGCTGCTCGTGTCACGTGGGCGGTCCGTCTCGCACCACGCGTTCGCGGATCTGCCGCGGCTGCTGCGGGCCGGGGACCTGCTCGTCGTGAACACGTCGCCCACGCTCGCCGCCGCCGTGGACGGGACGCTCGTCGGCGAGAACCGGGGGCACGCGCGCGTAGTGGTGCATTTCTCGACGCGGGGCGACGACGGGCGCTGGGCTGTCGAGCTGCGCGACCCTGATGGAACAGGAACCACGCGCGCGCGTGCGGGCGGACCGGCGGGCGCGCGTGTGGAGCTTCCCGGCGGCCGCTCCCTCGTACTGGAGGAGCCGCTGAGCGAGCGGGGTGCGCGGCTCTGGTGGGCGCGGGTGGACGGGGTGGTGCCGGAGCTGCTGCGCGAGCGCGGCCGGCCCATCCGCTACGCCTATACGGAGCGGGACCAGCCGCTGTCGGCGTACCAGACGGTGTTCGCCCTGCCGGCTCCCGGCGGGGCGGGTTCGGCGGAGATGCCGAGTGCGGGTCGGCCGTTCACGGACCGGATCGTGGCGGAGGCGGTCAGCCGCGGCGTGCAGTTCGCGCCGGTCACGCTGCACACCGGGGTGGCCTCGGCCGAGGCGCACGAGCCGCCGTACCCCGAGCGGTTCTCCGTACCGGCGGCCTCGGCGCGGCTGATCAACTCGGCGCGGGCCGGTGGGGGCCGGATCATCGCGATCGGTACGACGGCGGTGCGTGCCGTCGAGTCGGCGGCGGATGAGGGAGGCGTGGTGCGGGCGGCCGCTGGGTGGACGGATCTCGTGATCACTCCGGAGCGCGGAGTGCGAGTGGTGGACGGCGTTCTCACGGGACTGCACGAGCCGGCCGCGTCACATCTTTCGATGTTGGTCGCGATTGCCGGAAAGGACGCCGTGACCTGTGGATATACGGAAGCCGTACGGCGTCTCTACCTCTGGCACGAGTTCGGGGACAGCCATCTGGTTCTCAAGGACGAGAACAGTCACCGTATGAATTGCTTCGGCAACGGTTGGTGAGGCTGTTACGAGACCGATGTGAGCCCACGCATAGGGCGCACGTCACGTACGAAGTGTCCTAGTTGACCGATTGGGTGCCTTCCATGGGGGAAATATCGGGCGCGGCTCCCCCACTCCCTGGCCCTGATCCACTAAGCAGGATCGTACGTCACACCTTTGCTTCGAGATTTTGCGGCCGCTAAGAATTGCTCTCGTCGCTCGGCGCCGTGGTTACCCACACCACGGCGTTTTTGCCGGAGTCCCTGTCCCGGTGTCGGAAAGCGAGCGATCTCCGCTATTTCGAAGAGGTCCTTTCGCATGCCCCAGCAGAACACCCTTGGCCTTTCCCTGACCAAGCGCCAGAAGATCTCGATCGCCGGTGTCGCCACGGTCGGCGCCGCTGCCCTCGCCTTCTCGTTCGTGCCGGGCAACGACCAGACCGCGCAGGCCTCCGAGGTCTCCGCCGCTCCCGTCGCCTTCTCCGCGGATGCCAAGACCATCCAGGAGGGCGTCGCCAAGCAGCAGACCGCCTACGCGGGCATCGCCAAGGCCGCCGAGACCGCCGCGCAGAAGCAGGCGGCGGCCGAGGCCAAGGCGAAGGCCGATGCGAAGGCCAAGCAGGAGCGCGACGCCAAGGCCCGCGCCGCCCGTGACGCCGCCCGCAAGCCGGTGTACGCCAACAACCTGGACGGTTGGATCAAGCAGTCCCTCGCCATCATGAAGAAGGAGGGCATCCCCGGCTCCTACGAGGGCCTGCACCGCAACATCATGCGGGAGTCCTCCGGGGACCCGCGGGCCATCAACAACTGGGACATCAACGCCCAGAACGGCATCCCCTCCAAGGGCCTGCTGCAGGTCATCAAGCCCACCTTCGACGCGTACCACGTCAAGGGCACCAAGCACGACCAGTACGACCCGGTCGCCAACATCGTCGCCGCGGCCAACTACGCCGCCGACCGTTACGGCTCGATGGACAACGTCAACAGCGCCTACTGAGCGGCTGCGGACCACCGATAGCGCAAAGGGCGGCACCCCACACGGGGGTGCCGCCCTTCGGCGTGTGTGCGCGACCGCGGTGCGCTTACTTGCGCATGACCTCCGGCTCGTGGCGGCGCAGGAAGCGCGCCACCAGGAAGCCGCAGAGAACGCCGAGCGCGATCAGGGCGCCCATGTCGAGCAGCCAGGACGCGACCTCGTGGTCCCAGAGCGGGTCGGTGCTGCCTGGGTCGTCGGTGTTCGGGTTGATGTTGTTGAAGTCAAGCGTCGTGCCGGCGGCGGCGACGGCCCAGCGGGACGGCATCAGGTACGAGAACTGGTTGACGCCGACGGTGCCGTGCAGGATGAACAGGCAGCCGGTGAACACGACCTGGACGATCGCGAACATCACGAGCAGCGGCATGGTCTTCTCGGCGGTCTTCACCAGCGAGGAGATGACCAGGCCGAACATCATCGCCGCGAAGCCGAGCGCCATGATCGGCAGGCACAGCTCCAGGAGCACCGAGCCGCCGAGGACCAGACCCTCGTCCGGGATCTCGCGGCTGGCGAAGCCGATGACGCCGACCAGCAGGCCCTGCAGCATGGTGACGGTGCCGAGCACGATGACCTTGGACATCAGGTACGCGGAGCGGGACAGGCCGGTGGCGCGTTCCCGCTCGTAGATGACCCTTTCCTTGATCAGTTCGCGGACCGAGTTGGCGGCGCCCGCGAAGCACGCGCCGACCGCGAGGATCAGCAGGACCGTGGTGGCGGTGCCGTTCGGGACATGCAGGCCGGTCTGCGGGTTCACCTTCGGGTTGACGAGCAGGCCCTTGTCCGGGTCGATCAGCAGGCTGACCGCGCCGAGGACGGCGGGCAGGATCACCGTCAGCGCCAGGAAGCCCTTGTCGGACGCGATGACGGAGACGTACCGCCTGATCAGGGTGAACAGCTGGGAGCCCCAGCCCTGCGGCTTCGGAGGTCTCATCATCGCCTGGGGCTGCTGCATGTACTGCTGCTGCGGCTGCTGCGGGGCGGCGTCGATGTCCGCGGCGTACATCTGGTAGTGCTGCGAGCCCTTCCAGCGGCCCGCCCAGTCGTACTCGCGGTAGTTCTCGAAGGCGGAGAAGACATCGGCCCAGGTGGTGTAGCCGAAGAAGTTCAGGGCCTCCTCGGGCGGGCCGAAGTACGCCACCGAGCCGCCCGGCGCCATCACCAGGAGCTTGTCGCAGATCGCCAGCTCGGCCACGGAGTGCGTGACGACGAGGACGGTGCGGCCGTCGTCGGCGAGGCCGCGGAGCAGCTGCATGACGTCGCGGTCCATGCCCGGGTCGAGGCCCGAGGTGGGCTCGTCCAGGAAGATCAGGGACGGCTTGGTGAGCAGCTCAAGGGCGACCGAGACGCGCTTGCGCTGGCCACCCGACAAGGAGGTGACCTTCTTGTCCTTGTGGATGTCCAGCTTCAGCTCGCGAAGGACCTCGCCGATGCGCTGCTCCCGCTCCTGCTCGCTGGTGTCGGCGGGGAAGCGGAGCTTGGCGGCGTACTTGAGGGCCTTCTTGACGGTCAGCTCCTTGTGCAGGATGTCGTCCTGCGGGACCAGACCGATGCGCTGCCGGAGCTCGGCGAACTGCTTGTAGAGGTTCCGGTTGTCGTAGAGGACCTCGCCCTGGTTCGCGGGGCGGTAACCGGTGAGGGCCTTGAGGAGCGTCGACTTTCCGGAGCCGGACGGGCCGATCACGGCGATCAGGGACTTCTCCGGTACGCCGAAGGAGACGTCCTTGAGGATCTGCTTGCCGCCGTCGACGGTGACCGTGAGGTGGCGGGCCGAGAAGGAGACCTCGCCGGTGTCGACGAACTCCTCCAGGCGCCCGTCGACCAGCCGGAACGTGGAGTGGCCGACACCGACGATGTCGTTCGGGCCGATCGGCGCGGTGCCGGACTTGGCAAGCGGCTGACCGTTGAGGTACGTGCCGTTGTGCGAGCCGAGGTCGCGGATCTCGAAGCGGCCGTCGGGCGTCGCGTGGAACTCGGCGTGGTGGCGGGAGACCTGGAGGTCGGAGACGACCAGCTCGTTCTCCAGGGCGCGGCCGATGCGCATGACGTGGCCGAGGGCCACCTGGTGGAACGTGGTGGGGCTGCGGTCGCCGCCGTGCGCCGGGGCGCCCGCGCCGACGGGGGGCTGGTGCGGGAACTGCTGGCCGGGGGCCTGCTGACCGGGGAACTGCTGGCCGGGGGCCTGCTGCGGCGGCACGTGCGCCTGACCCGCGCCGGCCTGCTGGGGCCAGGCCTGCTGGTGCGGTGCGTGCTGCTGGGCGTGGTGCTGCTGTGCATGTTGCTGCGGGGCCTGCTGCTGCCAGCCGGGGCCCGCCTGCTGGGGGGCGTGCTGCTGCGGGTAAGGGGCCGGAGCCGCCTCCTTGGCGGGGACCTGCGCGGCCTGGGCCTGCTGCGGGCCGCCTGCGACGGCACTCGCGGCGGCGCCGGCGGCCGCGAGGTTGAGGCACGGCCCGTCGGTGGCGTTGCCGAGGTGCACGGCGGTGCCGGGACCGATCTCGATGTGCTGGACCCGGTGGCCCTGCACGAACGTGCCGTTGGTGCTGCCGTGGTCCTCGATCACCCAGTTCCGGCCGCCCCAGCTGATCGTGGCGTGCCGCCAGGAGACCCGGGCGTCGTCGATCACCACATCGCCGCCCGGATCACGTCCGACGGCATACGACCTGGACACATCAAGCGTCCAGGTCTGTCCATTCAATTCCAGTACGAGTTCCGGCACTCCAGCCCCACTACGTTGTCCCCCGAGCTAGCCCCCGTCTTGGGGAGTCTAGGGATGTCGAACATCGTGGGGAACTATTCCAGGCTCCGCCCGCTGACCGAAAGTCGGGCCTGTGGATGAGCGCCCCACCACCCTTGCGGCGCCCGGCCGTTGAGATCCGCAAACCCGGCCGTACGGCCTGAATCAGCGATCAGTACGTACGGATCATGAGGTCTCGGTACATATGCGTATGGCTCGGAAAGTGCTGCCCATCAGGGGCCCGGCGTGTCCGTAAGCCGGGACGGCCGCGCACATGGCACGCGGTGCCGGATACCGTGGGAGCACCATGAGCGCATCGCAGCCACCCCACCCCGCTGACGTACCCACCCTCCTCGTCAAGATCTTCGGCAAGGACCGGCCCGGCATCACCGCGGGCCTCTTCGACACCCTTGCCGCCTTCTCCGTAGACGTGATCGATCTGGAGCAGGTCGTCACGCGTGGCCGGATCGTGCTGTGCGCGCTGGTCACCGCGCCGCCCGCCGGGATGGAGGGCGAGCTGCGGTCCACGGTGCACAGCTGGGCCGACTCCCTGAAGATGCAGGCCGAGATCATCTCCGGTATCGGCGACAACCGGCCGCGCGGCGAGGGCCGTTCGCACGTGACGGTGCTCGGGCACCCGCTGACCGCGGAGTCGACGGCGGCCATAGCGGCCCGGATCACGGACACCGGCGGCAACATCGACCGGATCTTCCGGCTCGCCAAGTACCCGGTCACGGCCGTGGAGTTCGCGGTGTCCGGCACGGAGACCGAGCCGCTGCGGACGGCGCTCGCCATAGAGGCCGCGGTGCAGGGCGTGGACGTCGCGGTCGTCTCGGCCGGTCTGCACCGCCGGGCCCAGCGGCTCATCGTGATGGACGTCGACTCGACGCTGATCCAGGACGAGGTCATCGAGCTGTTCGCGGCGCACGCGGGCTGCGAGGACAAGGTCGCCGAGGTGACGGCGGCGGCGATGCGCGGCGAGCTGGACTTCGAGCAGTCGCTGCACGCGCGCGTGGCGCTGCTCGAAGGGCTCGACGCCTCGGTGGTGGACAAGGTGCGTACGGAGGTCAGGCTCACGCCGGGCGCCCGCACCCTGATCCGTACGCTGAAGCGCCTCGGCTACCAAGTGGGCGTCGTCTCCGGTGGGTTCACGCAGGTCACGGACGACCTGAAGGAGCGGCTCGGGCTTGACTTCGCGCAGGCCAACACGCTGGAGATCGTCGACGGCAAGCTGACCGGCAAGGTCACCGGCGAGATCGTGGACCGCGCGGGCAAGGCGCGGCTGCTGCGCCGGTTCGCGGCGGAGGCGGGGGTTCCGCTGGAGCAGACGGTGGCGATCGGCGACGGCGCCAACGATCTGGACATGCTGAACGCGGCGGGCCTCGGGGTCGCCTTCAACGCCAAGCCGGTGGTGCGCGAGGCCGCGCACACGGCGGTGAACGTGCCGTTCCTGGACACCGTGCTGTATCTGCTCGGCGTCACCCGCGAAGAGGTGGAGGCGGCGGACACGCACGCGGACTGATCGCTCCGACGGAACAGGGCGGCGGGCGGCGGAGGGCCGCGAAGACAGCTCCGGCAATTCAGGCAGCTCGGACGGTCAGCAGGGCCCGGCACGGTGTGCGTGCCGGGCCCTGCTGTCGTGAGCGGGTCCCGAACGGGTCGCGAGCTGATCCCGAATGGGCCCCGAACGGGTGGCCTCGGGACGGGAGTTACTCGTGCGGCGTCCAGTAGTCGAGCAGCGTCGCGGTGCCGGGCTCCAGGCCCTTCCAGGACCCGGTGTACGACAGGGTCGCCATCGCCGCGGTCGAGAAGCCGCGCCGGCTCATGCGTGCCAGGGCGTCGCCCTCGGACGAGCCGGCGAGGACGTCGGCGAGGCCCTGCACTCCGGGGTTGTGGCCGATCAGGAGGATGTCGGAGAAGTCGTCCTGCACTTCGTTGAGCACGGCGATGAGCTCACCGGGCGAGGCTTCGTACACACGCTCTTCGTAGACGGTCTTCGGGCGGCGCGGCAGCTCGTGGACGGCGAGCTTCCAGGTCTCGCGGGTCCGGGTGGCGGTGGAGCAGATGGCCAGGTCGAAGTCGATGCCGGTCTCGGCCAGTCTGCGGCCGGCCACCGGGGCATCATGGCGACCGCGCTCGGCGAGCGGCCGCTCATGGTCGGACACCTGGGGCCAGTCGGCCTTCGCATGCCGAAGGAGGACAATCCTGCGGGGTGTATCGACGCTCATGCGTCCCAGCTTCGCACGAAACGCGCCGTGCGGCGCAGGTAGTTGACATGCTCCGCACGCACGGGTGACCGGGGGTTGAAGCGCGTCGGAACACCCCGTTCCGCCTCGGCGGTTCAGAACGGCAGGGACTGTCTCAGTTGCGCCAGGACGTCCAGCAGCGGGAGGCGGCCGACTGCCGCGTGCGCGTCGGCGGGGTCGAGCACGAGGGAGAGCAGCAGCACGAAGGCGACCGTGGGCAGTGCGAGCGCCCACCAGGGCAGCTCGGCCGCGATCCGGCCACGTCGCTCCGGGGTGGCTCGGGGGTGCGCCGGTGCCGGCATGTGGCTCGCCTCCGCGGTTCGGGTGCCGTGCGCGCCGCTCCTTCGCGGGCACATCTCGAACCTACGGACCGAGGCGGCCCGGGACTATCAGGTGATCCACCCACTTACCCCTGATACCTGTCCCCTAGGGGATGCGGGGGCCTGCCCCACTGCGCCGCGGTCAGGGTGAGGCGATGGACGCGACGACGCCGATGACGACGGTGATGGCCAGCATCGCGCCGAGCACGATGAGGAACTTCTTCTGGCCGTTCTGCGGGTTCGGTTCGAGGACGGGCATGCCGCCAAGTCTCGCACCCTTTGCCCGGTCTGCCCTCGGCGGGGTGCCGTGAGCCGCGCTGCGCTCAGGCGCCTTGGCCGCGGCCCGCGCCGGGGCACTCAGGGCCTTGGTCGCACCCCCGGACACTCAGGCGCCTTGGCCGCACCCCCGGGCACTCAGGCGCCCTTGGCCGCGGCCTCCGCCCGCTCGGCCAGCTCCGCCTCGACCGTGCGGTTGCGGCCCGCGAGGATGCCGGCCGCGATCTGCGGCACCATCAGGCCGGCCATGAGGCCGATGGGCAGGCCCCAGCCGCCGCTGTGCTGGTAGAGCACGCCGACGAGCAGCGGTCCCGGGATGGAGAGCAGATAGCCGGTGCTCTGCGCGAACGCCGACAGCTTGGCGACGCCCGCACCGGTGCCCGCGCGCATGCCGACCATCGTGAGGGCCAGCGGGAACGAGCAGTTGGAGACGCCAAGGACCAGGGCCCACACCCATGCCCCGGCCGCCGGGGCGAGGAACAGGCCCGCGTACCCGATGAGTCCGCAGGTGCCGAGGACCACGGCGATCGGGCCCTGGTTGCGCAGCCGACCGGCCACGCGCGGGATGACGAAGGCGAGCGGGACGCCCATCGCCATGGTCACGGCGAGCAGCACGCCCGCGGTGGAGGCCGGGACGCCCGCGTCCCGGAAGATCTGCGGCATCCAGCCCATCGTGATGTACGCGCCGGTGGCCTGGAGCCCGAAGAAGGCGGCGAGCGCCCAGGCCGTACGGCTGCGGGTGATGGGCAGGGCGAGCGCGCCCTTGTCCCGCCCGGCCGCGGCGGATCCCGTGGTGCTCGCGGCCTCGGTGGCGCTCGCGCGCCCCGCGCGTACGAGCGCGAGCCAGGGCAGTACGGCCACGGCGGCGACCAGCGCCCACAGGCCGAGCCCGGTCTGCCACTCGCCGCCGAGTGCGCTGGTGAGCGGCACGGTGGCGGCGGCCGCGAGGGACGTGCCGAGGGAGAGCGCCATGGAGTACAGGCCGGTCATGCCGGCCACGCGGTCCGGGAACCAGCGCTTCACGATCACCGGCATCAGGATGTTGCTGACGGCGATGCCCATCAGGGCGAGGGCGCTGGCGGCCAGGAAGCCCGGCGTACCGCCCGCGAACGGGCGGACCGCGAGGCCCGTGGCGATCGCGGCCATGCCGGCGCAGACCACGGCGGAGGGCCCGAAGCGGCGGGCGAGCCTGGGGGCCATCACGCCGAAGGCGGCGAAGCACAGCGGCGGCACGGACGTCAGCACGCCGGCGACGCTGCCGCTCATGCCGAGGCCGTCGCGCACCTCTTCGAGGAGTGCGCCGAGGCTGGTGATCGCGGGACGCAGGTTGAGCGCCGCGAGGACCAACCCGACGGCGACGAGCCGCAGGGTCCACGCGCGCGTGGTGGGCGGTTCGCTCGCGTGCTGCGGGGTCGCCGAACGCGGTGGGTCCTGGGTCGTCGTCTGGGATTCCTCGTGTGGCATGAGAGCCATCATAGAATCATGGGATGAATACTCGCTCCACCCCCTCGCTGTTCCGGTCCGGGGACGCAGCGCCGCTTAAGATCCCGGCGACGCCCCGCTCCGCCCGTCCGCCGAAGGAAGCCCCATGCCGCTGACGTCTCCCAGGCGCTCCGCACTCTCCGACCAGGTCATCGCCGAGCTGCGGAACCAGATCACCTCGGGCGAGTGGCCGGTGGGCAGCCGCATCCCCACCGAGCCGGAGCTGGTCGAGCAGCTCGGCGTCGCCCGCAACACCGTGCGCGAGGCGGTACGGGCGCTGGCGCACAACGGCCTGCTCGACATCCGGCAGGGCTCCGGCACCTATGTGGCCGCGACCAGTGAGCTGGCCGGAGTGATGCACCGCAGGTTCGCCGACGCCGACCCTCGGCACATCGCCGAGCTGCGCTCCACGCTCGAGTCGAGCGCCGCGAAGCTCGCCGCCGAGCGCCGCACGGAACGCGAGCTCAAGCAGCTGGACGTGCTGCTCGAACGCCGTGAACAGGCCTGGCAGGAGCGGGACAAGGACGCGTTCATCGAGGCCGACGCGACGTTCCACCTGGCCGTGGTCTCGGCGGGCCACAACGAGGTCCTCACCGAGCTGTACGCCGACCTCGGCGAGGTCCTGCGTGCCTGGCTCCGCGGCGACGTGGGCGAACAGCTGACCCCCGAGAACAACATGGACCACGCACGGCTCGTGGACGCGATCCGCGCGGGCGACGCGGAGACGGCCGCGGCCGAGGCGGCCGGCTACCCGTTCCTGTGCCGCACGGAGAAGTTCGACGAGAACGGCGAGAACGGCGAGAACGGCGAGAGCAACGAAAACGCGGACGGCACGCGCGCGTAGTGCCGGTTATGGGGCGCACCGGCACGCGCGCGTAGTGGCCGTTTCGGGGCGCACCGGCACGCGCCGCCTCACCGCTCGTGGCTGACCCAGGCCGAGCCGACTTCCTTCCAGCAGCGCCCCGCCAGCCGTACCGTCATCGCCGGACCGGCCGCCACACGCGCGGTGTCGGTGTCGATGTCCCACCAGCGCCGGCACTCGATGTGCAGGGCGACCCGGTCGGCCTCGGGGTACGGGTTGTGGCAGTACGCGACGACGTTCGAGCCCGCCTGACGCACACGGCAGTCGGCGCCGAACGGCCGCTCTGCCTCGGGCACCGCACTCGTAGCCGGGTGGGAGGCGGCCTCCGACGGCAGGGACACGGGGAGGCAGACCAGAAGGGCGAGACCGGCGAGCACCGACGGCAGGGGGCGGGGGCTGCGCACCGGAAGGACCTCCTCGGCCGTACTACGACAAGTCACTCGGGCTGCCGTGGCTGCACCACAAGGGGGAGTAAGCGGTCTCGAACCCGGACCGGCAGGCGGTCTCGAACTCGACTTCCAGAGTGCGCACTTCGGGCCGCGGGCGCCCGGTCAGCGGGGCCGAACGGGCGACGCCCCGCCTCCCGCGCGGAGCGGGAGCCGGGGCGTCGTAAAGGGGGGCTGCGCGATCAGGCACCGATGGCGTGCAGCCCGCCGTCGACGTGGATGATCTCGCCGGTGGTCTTCGGGAACCAGTCCGAGAGCAGGGCGACGATGGCCTTGCCCGTCGGCTCCGGGTCGGTCAGCTCCCAGTTCAGCGGGGAGCGGCTGTCCCAGACGGAGGCCAGGTCGGAGAAGCCCGGGATGGACTTCGCGGCCATCGAGCCGATCGGGCCCGCCGAGACCAGGTTGCAGCGGATGTTGTCGGGGCCGAGGTAGCGCGCCATGTAGCGGTTGGTCGCCTCCAGGGCGGCCTTGGCCGGGCCCATCCAGTCGTACTGCGGCCAGGCGAACTGCGCGTCGAAGGTCAGCCCGACCACCGAGCCGCCATTCTCCATAAGCGGCTTGCAGGCCATCGTCAGCGACTTCAGCGAGTACGCGGAGACGTGCATGGCCGTCGACACCGACTCGAAGGGGGTGTCGAGGAAGTTGCCGCCCAGGGCGTCCTGCGGGGCGAACCCGATGGAGTGCACGATGCCGTCGAGGCCGCCGCCCAGGTCGGCGCGGACCTTGTCGGCGAGGCCGGCGAGGTGCTCGTCGTTGGTGACGTCCAGCTCGAGGACCGTCGTCGGCTTCGGCAGCTTCTTGGCGATGCGCTCGGTCAGCGTAGGCCGGGGAAACGCGGTGAGGATGATCTCCGCACCCTGCTCCTGGGCCAGCTTCGCGGCATGGAAGGCGATGGAGGACTCCATCAGCACACCCGTGATCAGGATGCGCTTGCCCTCGAGAATTCCGCCGGTGTTAGTCATCGGTGTCAGTGCCCCATGCCCAATCCGCCGTCAACGGGGATGACGGCTCCAGTGATGTACGAAGCGTCGTCCGAGGCGAGGAACCGCACCGTGGCGGCGATCTCCTCGGGCTGCGCGTAGCGGCCGAGCGGCACCTGGCCGACGATGCTCTTCCGCTGGTCGTCGGTGAGCGCCTTGGTCATGTCGGTGTCGACGAAGCCGGGCGCGACGACGTTGAAGGTGATGTTCCGCGATCCGAGTTCACGGGCCAGGGACCGTGCGAAGCCGACAAGGCCGGCCTTGGAGGCGGCGTAGTTGGCCTGACCGGCGGAGCCGAGCAGTCCGACCACGGAGGAGATCAGTACGACGCGGCCCTTCTTGGCGCGCAGCATGCCGCGGTTGGCACGCTTCACCACGCGGAAGGTGCCGGTGAGGTTGGTGTCGAGGACGGCGCTGAAGTCCTCCTCGGACATCCGCATGAGGAGCTGGTCCTTGGTCACGCCGGCGTTGGCGACGAGGACCTCGACGGGACCGTGCTTCTCCTCGATCTCCTTGTAGGCCTGCTCCACCTGCTCGGTGTCGGTGATGTCGCAGCGGACGGCCAGGAAGCCCTCCGGCGGCTCACCCGAGCGGTATGTGATCGCGACCTTGTCGCCGGCGTCGGCGAAAGCCCGGGCGATGGCGAGGCCGATGCCCCGGTTGCCTCCAGTGACGAGAACCGAGCGGCTCAACGGATCACCCTTTCCCTAGCAGTCTGGTACCCCAGCAAACTATCGGTAGCTTCCGCGATACGGAGAATCGAGCCCCGACAGCCCCTCGGAGAACTGACTGTCGGGTCTCTACAGAAAGTCCTGGCGACCGTACGGGCCGCCGCGACATGATCGGACACGTCCGGCCGCTGACCGGACACCCGACGCAGCCGACAGGAGACATTCGTGCCTCATTCCATCGATGCAGCGTTCACGGCGCTGCCGTTGCGGGCGCTCGCCGACGCGGCGCTCGCCCGCGCCCGCGCCCTGGGCGCCGAGCACGCGGACTTCCGTTTCGAGCGGGTGCGCAGCGCGGCGTGGCGGCTGCGGGACGCCAAGCCGTCCGGCTCGTCCGACACCACGGACCTGGGGTACGCGGTGCGCGTGGTGCACGGCGGCAGTTGGGGCTTCGCCTCCGGTGTGGATCTGACGATGGACGCGGCGGCGCGGGTCGCGTCCCAGGCCGTCGCATTGGCGAAGCTGTCCGCGCAGGTGATCTCGGCAGCCGGTTCCGACGAGCGGGTCGAGCTGGCCGACGAGCCGGTGCACGCCGACAGGACGTGGATCTCCGCGTACGAGATCAATCCCTTCGACGTGCCGGCCGAGGACAAGACCGGGCTGCTCGCCGACTGGAGTGCGCGGCTGCTCGCGGCCGAGGGCGTGGCGCATGTGGACGCCTCGCTGCTCACGGTGCAGGAGAACAAGTTCTACGCGGACACCGCGGGCACCGTCACCACGCAGCAGCGGGTCCGGCTGCACCCGCAGCTCACCGCGGTCGCCGTGGACGGGAAGACCGGCGAGTTCGACTCGATGCGCACGATCGCGCCGCCGGTCGGACGAGGCTGGGAGTACCTGACGGGCGACGTGTGGGACTGGGACGCCGAGCTGGCGCAGATCCCCGGTTTCCTGGCCGAGAAGATGCGCGCGCCGAGCGTCGAGCCGGGAACGTACGACCTGGTGGTGGACCCGTCCAACCTGTGGCTGACGATCCACGAATCGATCGGCCACGCAACGGAGTTGGACCGCGCGCTCGGCTACGAGGCGGCGTACGCGGGCACCTCGTTCGCGACGTTCGACCAGCTGGGCAAGCTCAAGTACGGCTCCGAGATCATGAACGTCACGGGTGACCGCACGGCCGAGCACGGGCTCGCGACGATCGGGTACGACGACGAGGGCGTGGCAGGCCAGTCCTGGGACCTGGTCAAGGACGGCACTCTGGTCGGCTACCAGCTGGACCGGCGGATCGCGAGGCTCACCGGCTTCGAGCGGTCCAACGGCTGCGCGTACGCGGACTCCCCCGGGCACGTTCCGGTGCAGCGGATGGCGAACGTGTCGCTGCAGCCGGCACCGGACGGCCCGTCGACGGACGCGCTGATCGCGGGCGTGGAGCGCGGCATCTATGTGATCGGGGACCGCTCCTGGTCGATCGACATGCAGCGCTACAACTTCCAGTTCACCGGCCAGCGCTTCTTCAAGATCGAGAACGGCCGCCTCGCGGGCCAGCTCCGCGATGTCGCGTACCAGGCGACGACCACCGACTTCTGGGGTTCCATGGCCGCGGTCGGCGGCCCCGAGACGTACGTCCTGGGCGGCGCGTTCAACTGCGGCAAGGCCCAGCCGGGCCAGGTCGCGGCGGTCACCCACGGCTGCCCCTCGGCGCTCTTCCAGAACGTGAACATCCTGAACACGACGCAGGAGGCGGGGCAGTGAGCTCTCGTACGAACAAGCCGCACGAGATCGTCGAGCGTGCCCTCGGGCTCTCCCGGGCCGACGGCTGCGTGGTGATCGCCGACGAGGAGTCGACGGCCAACCTGCGCTGGGCGGGCAACGCGCTGACCACGAACGGGGTGACGCGCGGCCGCACCCTCACCGTGATCGCCACCGTCGACGGCAAGGAGGGCACGGCTTCCGGAGTCGTCTCGCGCTCGGCGGTGACCGTCGACGAGCTGGCGGACATCGTGCGGGCCGCCGAGGACGCGGCACGCTCGGCCGGTCCCGCCGAGGACGCACAGCCTCTGGTCGACACGGGCACTGTGTCCGCCGACTTCACGGAGGCGCCCGCCGAGACGACCTCGGACGTGTTCGTCGACTTCGCCCCCGCCCTCGGCGAGGCCTTCGCACGCGCGCGTGCGGGCGGACGTGAGCTGTACGGCTTCGCCAACCACGAGATGACGTCCAGCTATCTGGGGACGTCGACCGGGCTGCGGCTGCGGCACGACCAGCCGAACGGCACCCTCGAACTGAACGCCAAGTCTCCGGACCGCACCCGCTCGGCCTGGGCGGGCCGGGCCACGCGGGACTTCAAGGACGTCGACCCGGCGGCCCTGGACGCGGAGCTGGCCACCCGCCTCGGCTGGGCGGAGCGCCGTATCGAACTGCCCGCCGGGCGGTACGAGACGCTGCTGCCGCCGAGTGCCGTGGCGGATCTGCTGATCTACCAGTACTGGTCGTCGGGCGCGCGGGACGCCGCCGAGGGGCGCACGGTCTTCGCCACGCCCGGCGGCGGCACCCGGGTCGGCGAGAAGCTGTCCGAGCTGCCGCTGACGCTGCGCAGCGACCCGGCCGAACCCGGCCTGGAATCCGCCCCGTTCGTGCTCGCGCACGCCTCGGGCGACGACTCCTCGGTCTTCGACAACGGGCTGCCGCTCGGCCCCACGGACTGGCTCCGCGACGGCGAGCTCACGCGTCTCCTGAGCACCCGGCACAGCGCGGGCCTGACCGGCCTCCCGCTCGCTCCCGGCGTCGACAACCTGATCCTTGAGGGCGGCGGCGAGCGCTCCCTCGACGAGATGGTCGCGGCCACCGAGCGCGGACTGCTCCTGACCTGCCTCTGGTACATCCGCGAGGTGGACCCGGCCACGCTGCTCCTGACCGGCCTCACGCGCGACGGCGTGTATCTGGTGGAGAACGGCGAGGTCGTCGGCGAGGTCAACAACTTCCGCTTCAACGAGTCCCCGGTCGGCCTCCTCGGCCGGGTCTCGGAGGCGGGGCGTACGGAGAAGACGCTGCCGCGCGAGTGGGGCGACTACTTCACCAGGGCCGCGATGCCCGCTCTGCGCGTACCGGACTTCAACATGAGCTCGGTCAGCAAGGGCGTGTGACCGGACCGGAGGGCGCGCTCCGCGCGGGGCGCGCCCTCCGCCTTCGCCGGCCACCGGCCGATATGCGGTACGGGTCGGTCGTGCGGCCCCCATAGACTGGGGCCAGCGGCCCGCTGCGGCCGACCTAACGCTACGAGGAGACACGGGATCGTGACGGACATCGTCGACGAGCTTCAGTGGCGCGGACTTTTCGCGCAGTCCACTGACGAGGACGCACTGCGCAAGGCGCTCGCGGACGGCCCGATCACCTTCTATTGCGGCTTCGACCCGACCGCGCCCAGCCTCCACGTCGGGCACCTGGTGCAGGTGCTGACCATGCGCCGGCTGCAGCAGGCCGGCCACCGCCCGCTGGCCCTGGTCGGCGGCGCGACGGGCCAGATCGGCGACCCGAAGCCGACGGCCGAGCGCACGCTGAACTCCCCGGAGACCGTCGCGCTGTGGGTCGAGCGGGTGCGCTCGCAGATCCAGCCGTTCCTGGACTTCGAGGGCGAGAACGCCGCGACGATGGTCAACAACCTGGACTGGACGGGCGGCATGTCCGCCATCGAGTTCCTGCGGGACATCGGCAAGCACTTCCGGGTCAACAAGATGCTCACCAAGGACTCCGTGGCCCGCCGCCTGGAGTCCGACCAGGGCATCAGCTACACCGAGTTCAGCTACCAACTGCTGCAGGGCATGGACTACCTGGAGCTGTACCGGCGCTACGGCTGCGTGCTGCAGTCCGGCGGCTCCGACCAGTGGGGCAACCTCACGGCGGGCCTGGACCTGATCCACCGCCTGGAGCCGGAGGCCTCGGCGCACGCCATGGCGACGCCGCTGATGACGAAGTCGGACGGCACCAAGTTCGGCAAGACCGAGGGCGGCGCGGTCTGGCTCGACCCCGAGATGACCACGCCGTACGCCTTCTACCAGTTCTGGCTGAACGTCGACGACCGGGACATCTCGACGTACATGCGGATCCTCAGCTTCAAGTCGCAGACCGAGCTTGAGGAGCTGGAGCAGGTCACGCAGGAGCGGCCGCAGGCGCGCACCGCGCAACGTGCGCTGGCCGAGGAGCTGACCACGCTGGTGCACGGCGCCGAGCAGTGCGCCGCGGTGATCGCCGCGTCCAAGGCGCTGTTCGGCCAGGGCGAGCTCGGCGACCTGGACGAGGCCACGCTGAGCGCGGCGCTCTCCGAGCTGCCGCACGTCGAGGTGACCGAACTGGGCGCGGTCGTCGACCTGTTCGCCGAGGTCGGCCTGGTCGCCAGCAAGTCCGCCGCGCGCCGCACGGTGAAGGAGGGCGGGGCGTACGTGAACAACGTGAAGGTCGCCGCCGAGGACGCCGTGGCCGAGCGGGAGCAGCTGCTGCACGGGCGGTGGCTGGTCCTGCGCCGCGGCAAGAAGAACCTGGCGGCGGTCGAGGTCGTCGAGGCCTGATCCCGACCGCGCAGTACCTGTGTAGTACCGCACGCGTACGACGAGGGGCCGGTCCCGTGTGGGACCGGCCCCTCGTCGTACGTTCTGGACGGTTCAGGTGACCTGTTTCTTGCCCTTCACCGCCTTGTAGGCCATGTCGCCCAGGAAGACGAGGACCAGCGCGGCGGCGATCTGAAGGGCGTGCCTGCCCCAGTCGATGCCTCTCGTCTCGGCGATGCCGAAGCCCGCGGCGAGGGAGTTGCCGACCACGCCGCCGATGATGCCGAGCACGGTCGTCAGCCACAGCGGCATGTGCTGCTTGCCGGGGAGAATCGCCTTGGCCAGAAGGCCCAGTACGAATCCCACGATGATCGCCCACAACCAGCCCATGGCTGCCTCCTCGTACGGCTCGGTGAGCAGTTACCGACAGTCTCAGCCCTGCAACCGAACCGCGCATTTCGGGACGATCACCCGGGCGGGGGACGGCAGCCCCGGTCTCCCCGGCCGCGCAGGCCGGGCGTACCGTGGAAGTGTTCAGACCGGGACGGGACCGGTTGCGGCGGGCGGGGTGGTGGGACGTGATGCGGAAGCACAACAACGTCGAGGTGTTCCGGATCACCGGAGCCCGGCAGGGCCTCGCGGACGACGTGCGGGGCCGACAGCGCCGCTATGTGATCTCCATGTCCGTGCGCACGGTCGCCGTGGTCCTCGCCGCCGTGCTGTGGAACGTCGAGCGGCACGTCGCGATCGTCGCCCTCGTGCTCGGCATTCTCCTCCCCTACATCTCGGTGGTGATCGCCAACGCCGGTCGGGAGAACGCCCCTTCGCTGCCGTCCACGTACGTGCCGACACCGGTCCGGCCGATGCTCGACGCGCCCTCGCAGCGCGATGCGGCCGAGGAGCCGGGCCGGACGGAGTCCACGGAATCGGCGGCGGGGACCGGCGGTGCGGGACAGCGTGAAGGAGAGCGCGAAGGACAGCGCGGAAGACAGGGCGGAGGACAGCGCGACCAGGCACGCGAGCAGAGCTGAGCGCAAAGCTCAAGAAAAGCTCAGATCAATCATGTTGTTCCGGTGCACCGCACCGGGTCCCCCGTGACATACTTCGTACGCGCTCCGCGTCCCCCGTCGGAGCGACAGACCGACGCCGGGCAGCTCCCCCCGTGGCTGCTCGGCGTCGCCTTTTCTGCGTTGTTTAGGGTTGAGGCGTGAATCTTCCCGGTCTTCCCGGCCTCCCCGGCATGCCTTCCGAGTCCCCCGCCACCCCGCAGTGCTCCGCCAAGGGCTGCCGCGCCGACGCGGAGTGGGTCCTCGCGTGGAACAACCCCAAGCTGCACACCCCGGAGCGGCGCAAGACGTGGCTGGCGTGCGAGGAGCACCGGGAGCATCTGTCCCAGTTCCTGGGCGTACGCGGGTTCCTCAAGGACGTCGTACGCCTGGAGGACTGGGAGGCCTCGGCCGCGGAGGGCTGACCGGCGGTTCAGCCGCCGATCGCCGACATGGGCCGGGAGGGCTGCAGGAACGACGGGTCGTCCAGGCCCGAGCCCGCCTTCTTGCCCCACATGGCCTGCTTCCAGATCCGGGCGATCGTCTCGTCCGAGCCGTCCTCGCCGTCTGCGCGGAGGGCGGCGCGCAGGTCGGTCTCCTCGGTGGCGAAGAGGCAGGTGCGGACCTGGCCGTCGGCCGTGAGGCGGGTGCGGTCGCAGGCGGCGCAGAAGGGGCGGGTCACCGAGGCGATGACGCCGACGGTGTGCGGGCCGCCGTCCACGATCCAGCGCTCGGCCGGGGCGGAGCCGCGCTCCTCCTGGCCCTCTTCGGTGAGCGTGAAGCGCGTACGCAGCGACTCCAGGATGTCGCCGGCGGTGATCATGCCGTCCCGCTTCCAGCCGTGCTGGGCGTCGAGGGGCATCTGCTCGATGAAGCGGAGCTCGTAGTCGTTCTCCACGGCCCAGGCGAGGAGGTCCGGGGCCTCGTCGTCGTTGAGGCCCGGCATCAGGACCGAGTTGACCTTGACCGGGGTGAGGCCCGCCTCGCGGGCGGCGGCCATGCCGTCCAGGACGTCATGGTGGCGGTCGCGGCGGGTCAGGGTCTTGAAGACGTCCGGCCTGAGGGTGTCCAGGGAGACGTTGACCCGGTCGAGGCCCGCGGCCTTGAGGGCCTGGGCCGTGCGCTTGAGGCCGATGCCGTTGGTCGTCAGGGACATCTGGGGGCGCGGTTCGAGGGCCGCGCAGCGCTCGACGATGCCGACGAGGCCGGGGCGCAGCAGGGGCTCGCCGCCCGTGAAGCGGACCTCGGTGACGCCGAGCTGGGTGACGGCGATGCGGATGAGACGGACGATCTCGTCGTCGGTGAGCAGGTCCGGCTTGGCCAGCCACTGCAGGCCCTCTTCGGGCATGCAGTACGTACACCGCAGGTTGCACCGGTCGGTCAATGAGACCCGCAGGTCGGTGGCCACCCTGCCGAAGGTGTCGATGAGCACGTCGGCCCCCTCCCTTTCCGGTTCCGGTAGTTCCAGAGCCTACGTGACGGGACCGACAAGAACACCGGGCCCGATCCAACGAGACGCACCGCGGCCCCGTCGTAGGGATCTACGACGGGGCCGCGGAGAGTGGCTTGGTTTTCGACCGGGTTCGGCTCAGTGGGCGCCGGTGCCGGTGAGGGAGCGGACCTCGAGCTCCGCGTACTTGCCCTCGTCCGGCTTCTCCTTGGAGAGGATCGTGCCGAGCCAGCCGAGCAGGAAGCCCAGCGGGATGGAGATCAGGCCCGGGTTGTCCAGCGGGAACCAGTGGAAGTCGACCTTGGGGAACATCGAGGTCTCCTTGCCCGAGACCACCGGCGAGAACAGCACGAGCAGGACGGACGAGGCGAGGCCGCCGTAGATCGACCACAGCGCGCCCTGGGTGGTGAACCGCTTCCAGAACAGGCTGTAGAGGATGGTCGGCAGGTTGGCCGACGCGGCCACCGCGAAGGCGAGGGCGACCAGACCGGCGACGTTGAGGTCGCGGGCCAGGGCACCGAGGGCGATGGAGACGATGCCGATGAAGACCGTCGCCCAGCGGGCCGCGCGGACCTCCTCCTTCTCCGAGGCCTGCCCCTTGCGGATGACGTTGGCGTAGATGTCGTGCGCGAAGGACGACGAGGACGCCAGGGTCAGACCGGCGACCACCGCGAGGATCGTGGCGAAGGCGACGGCCGAGATCACGGCGAGCAGGATGGCGCCGCCGGTGGAGTCGCCACCGCCGCCGATCTCCAGGGCCGCGAGGGGTGCGGCCGTGTTGCCCGCCTTGTTGGACGCCTTGATCTCGTCCGAGGAGAGCAGGGCCGCGGCGCCGAAGCCGAGGACGATCGTCATCAGGTAGAAGGCGCCGATGATGCCGATGGCCCAGTTCACGGACTTACGGGCGGCCTTGGCCGTGGGCACGGTGTAGAAGCGGATCAGGATGTGCGGCAGGCCCGCGGTGCCCAGGACCAGGGCGATGCCGAGCGAGATGAAGTCCAGCTTCGAGGTGGGCGTGACGCCGTACTTGAGTCCGGGCTCCAGGAACGCCGCGCCCTGGCCGCTGTTCTCGGCGGCCGCGCCGAGCAGGTCGGAGATGTTGAAGCCGAACTTCAGCAGGATCAGGAAGGTGATCAGGACGGTGCCGCCGATCAGCAGCACGGCCTTGACCATCTGCACCCAGGTGGTGCCCTTCATGCCGCCGATGGTGACGTACACGATCATCAAGACGCCGACGAGGGCGACGATGCCGATCTTGCCCGCGTCGGTGGTGATGCCGAGCAGCAGCGCGACGAGGACGCCCGCGCCCGCCATCTGCGCGAGCAGGTAGAAGATCGACACCACGATGGTGGAGGCGCCGGCGGCGGTACGGACGGGGCGCTGCCGCATCCGGTACGCGAGCACGTCGCCCATCGTGTACCGGCCGGAGTTGCGCAGCGGTTCGGCGACCAGGAGCAGCGCGACCAGCCAGGCGACGAGGAAGCCGATGGAGTACAGGAAGCCGTCGTAGCCGAACAGGGCGATGGCGCCGGCGATGCCGAGGAACGACGCGGCGGACATGTAGTCGCCGGAGATGGCGAGGCCGTTCTGGAAGCCGGTGAACTGGCGGCCGCCGGCGTAGAAGTCTGCGGCGTCCTTGGTCTGCCGGCCGGCCCAGACGGTGATGACGAGGGTCGCGACGACGAAGAGGCCGAACAGCGTGATGATGAGCGGCTGGTGCTCGCTGACCTCGGACGACGCCGCGAGGACTTCGGCCTGGCCGGCCTGGGCGGGCTGGAACAGGGGGTGGCTCATGCTCCGGCCTCCATGCGGGACTTGATGGCCTCAGCCTTGGGGTCGAGCTTGGCCGCGGCGTGCCGCGAGTAGAGCCAGGCGATGAGGAACGTGCTGACGAACTGCAGGATGCCGAAGACGAGGGCGACGTTGATGTTGCCGAACAGCTTGGTGCCCATGAAGCCGCCCGCGTAGTTCGAGAGCAGCACGTACAGCAGGTACCAGGCGATGAAGGCGATCGTCAGCGGGAAGGCGAAAGAACGGTGCGAACGGCGCAGTTCGCCGAATTCCGCACCCTTCTGCACCTCGACGAACGCCTCCGTCGTGGGGGTCGCCGGGCTGTTCCCTGAACCGCCCTTCGACGGTGGTGGTGCATCGGTGGCCACGGATTCTCCTAGCGACACGGGGGCGGCGGCGTCGGTCATACGACCTCGCGATGAGCGCTCTCGGGGACGAACAAGTGAGCAGGATCACGCGGGCCGGATGGCGATGCTAGGCCCATCGACACGTGATCCAACAGGGGTTTGATGCTTGCTTCACCCAACCGCAACCGCACGGCGGCGCGCCCGCCCGGCCCCAACTCCCCATCTTTCTGCGGCAAGTCGTTGCCGGTCAGCAAGGTGCACCGCTACGTTCAGGCCTTGGCTTCGCGCCAAGTGACGCCCGAGCACGGCTGGTGTTCGGGTTTTTTGTTTACGGATGAAGTGGAGACCCCATGACTCATCTGCGCTCCAGACGCCGTCGCCTCGCCGCGCCGGTCGGTCTGGCCGTCGCCCTCTCGACGGCGACACTCGGGCTGCTGCCGGGCTCCGCGTCCGCGGCGGCGTCCCAGGGCGAGCAGACCCAAGTAGCCGCGGACGCACCCAAGTTGGCCTATGTGGTGAACACGAAGGCGGACGACGACACGATCGCCTCGGTGAAGAAGGCGATAGCGAAGGCCGGCGGCAGCGTCGTGATCGCGTACGAACGCATAGGCGTCATCGTCGTGCACTCGGCGAACCCGGACTTCGGCAAGGAAATACGCAAGGCCCGCGGCGTGCAGTCCGCGGGCGCGACGCGCACGGCCCCGCTGAAGGCCGCCGGCACGACGGAAGAGGGCGCTCCGCAGTACGTGGACGCGCCCGCGGCGAGCACCAAGTCGGCGGCCGGGGACGCGGAGCCGATGGAAGCCGACCAGTGGGACCTGCGGGCGATCGGCGCCGACAAGGCCGCGAAGATCAACCCGGGCAGCTCCAAGGTGACCGTCGGCGTGATCGACACGGGTGTGGACGACACCCACCCGGACCTGGCGCCCAACTTCTCCGCCTCGCAGTCCGCGAACTGCGTCGGCGGCAAGGCGGACACGTCGCCGGGCGCCTGGCGTCCGTACACCCCGGAGGACTACCACGGCACCCATGTCGCGGGGGAGATCGCGGCCGCGCGCAACGGCATCGGCGTGGCCGGGGTCGCGCCCGGCGTGAAGGTCGCCGGCATCAAGGTGAGCGACCCGGACAACGGCCTGTTCTACCCGGAGAGCGTGGTCTGCGCCTTCATGTTCGCCGCGGACAAGGGCATCGAGATCACCAACAACAGCTACTACGTGGACCCGTGGCTGTACAACTGCATGGACGACCCGGACCAGAAGGCCATCGTCGACGCGGTCAACCGGTCCCAGCTGTACGCCCAGCGCAAGGGCACGCTCCACCTCGCCTCGGCGGGCAACTCCAACCACGACCTGGCCTCGGACGCCATCGTGGACGACTCCTCGCCGGACGACTCGACGCCGGTGGAGCGGACTATCGACCCGAGCGAGTGCTTCGACGTCCCGACGCAGCTGCCGGGCATCGTCACGGTCTCCGCGACCGGCGACAAGGACCTCAAGTCGTACTACTCCACGTACGGCAAGGGTGTCGTCGACATCGCGGCGCCGGGCGGCGACAAGTACCAGATCCCGGACAACCCGTCGAAGAACGGGCGGATCCTGTCGACCATGCCGGAGAACAAGTACGGCTGGCTGCAGGGCACCTCGATGGCGTCGCCGCACGCCGCCGGTGTGGCCGCGCTGCTGAAGTCCACCCACCCGAAGGCGGGCCCGGCCCAGCTGCAGCGGCTCCTCAAGGTGCAGGCGGACAACCCGGGCTGCCCGACCGAGCCGTACGACCCGGACGGTGACGGCACGGTCGACGCGGAGTGCGAGGGCAGCAAGAACCTGAACGGCTTCTACGGCTTCGGCATCGTGGACGCCCTGGACGCGGTCCGCAAGTAGCGGTGCCTCAGGTGTAGCTGTGTCCCAGGTGTACGGGCCGTCCGGTCAACGGGCGGCCCGTACGCATGAGTTGTGCTGTCATGAACCCGTGCCTCCCGATCACCCTCCCCACCCGGCCGCGATCCCGCAGGCCTGGTCGGCGCTCGGCGGCCCCTGTGGCCTGCTCTCCGCGGTGACGTACGACAGATCCTCCTCGGGGCTGCTGCCCTCCCGTCTGCCGGTGCTCGACGCGGCGCGGGCGTGCGTTGCCGTGTGCTCCCTCGCGGCGGCCGAGTACGTGGCCGCCGGTGGGCCGGTGCCGCGCGTGCGGGTGGACGACGGGGCGGTGGCGACGGCCTTCGTGAGCGAGCGGCAGCTGCGCCTGGACGGCCGGGAGCCGAGCACGTTCGCGCCGCTCTCCCGGTTCTGGCGGACGGCCGACGGCTGGGTGCGTACGCATGCGAACTACCCGCACCACAAGGCGGCGTTGCTCGCTGCGCTCGGGGTTCCGGAGGACCGGGTCGAGCGGGTCCTCGCCGGGCTGGCAGCCGTCGACGTGGAGGAGCGGGTGTACGCCGCGGGCGGCCTGGCCGTGGCCCTGCGCACGCGCGCGCAGTGGGCGGCGCACCCGCAGGGCGTCGCCGTCGCGGGCGAGCCGCTGGTGCACCGGGAACGGCTCGACGAGCGGGCGCCACGCGCGCGTGGTGGGCGACTCTCGGTGGCACGCGCGCGTGGTGGGCGATCCTCCGTGGCACGCGCGCGTGGTGGCCGTTTGCGGGTGCTCGACCTGACCCGGGTCCTCGCGGGCCCGGTCGCCACGCGCACGCTCGCCCTGCTCGGCGCGGACGTGCTCCGGGTGGACTCGCCCGGCCTGCCCGAACTTGCCGACCAGCACGCGGACACCGGCTTCGGCAAGCGCTCGACCCTGCTCGACCTGGCCCGGCCGACGGACCGTACGACGTTCGACGAGCTGCTCGCCGAGGCGGACCTGGTCGTCACCGGCTACCGCCCCGGCGCCCTCGACCGGCTCGGCCTCTCCCCGTCCGCCCTGGCCGAACGCCGCCCCGGCGTGGTCGTCGCCCAGCTGAACGCGTGGGGCGGGAGCGGGCCTTGGGCGGTACGGCGCGGCTTCGACAGCCTGGTCCAGGTGGCCACGGGCATCGCGGACGCGGAACGGGACCCGGCGGCGGACCGCCCGGGGGCCCTGCCCGCCCAGGCTCTGGACCACGGGACGGGCTACCTCCTGGCGGCGGCGGTGCTGCGGTCTCTCACCGAGCAGGCGTCCGAGCCGGGCAGCCGCCTCGTACGGCTGTCGCTGGCACGTACGGCGGACTGGTTGCTGCGGTTGCCTGCGGCGCGTCGGTCGGGCGGGGCGGACTCGGCGTACGACCCGTCGCCCTACCTGGTGGAGACGACCGGCCCGCTGGGCCGCCTCCGGCACGCGCGGTCGCCCGTCTCGTACGAGGGCTGTCCAGCCAACTGGGCGCGGTCTGCGGGGGTTTGGGGGGCGGATGCGGCTCGGTGGGAGGGGTGAGAAGTCCCCTACCCGCCCCTTCCCGGCTGTGTCCGATATGCGGCTGGCGCCGCGTGGCCTGCCGGACGGGCCTCCTCAATCTCCCCCAGCTACCGCTGGGAGGTGCCCCCGGAGGGGCTCAAAATTGAGCCCCTCCGGCGCTTGAGGAGCGGGGGCCCGGGGGCGGAGCCCCCGAAGCTCCGCAGGATTTCGGGAAGGGGCGGGTAGGGGAAAAGGCCCCCAGCGGAACCTTCAAGCTTGCCGGGTCCGGGTGTTCCGGTGACGATCAGTCGGTGAGCATGTCCGAACCCTCCGTCGCCGTGCGCGAAGAGGTGCCCGAGGTGAGCGCGGCCGTACGGCGGGCCGCGGTGCGGCGGGCGCTCGCCGTGCTCGTGCTTGTCGCCGCCGCCGCGCTCGTACCGCTGCTCGGGCCCTCGCTCGCGCTCGACGGCACCGGCGAGGCCCGGCCGCCCGGGGCCGGGGTCGTCACGCTGCTGCGGATCACGATGTTCGCCGCGCTGTGCGTACTCGTCGGGGAGTCGGCGGCCGCCTGGCTCGCGCGGCGGGTGCCGGACGCGCCCGGTGGTACGCCGAGGAACTGGGGGCTCGCCGCGGCCTTCGTCGGCGCCGCCTCCGCCGTAGGGCTCGCCCTGATCGTCGCCAACGGCAACCTCGTGCCGAGCTCGCTCGACGAGCTGCATCCGGGACGGCTGTACGAGACGACGGACGGGCTGCTCGCGCTCGTCGAGGTCAACGCCTTTGTGGCCGCCGGGTTCTGTGCCCGGTCGCGCAGGCCCGGCACCGCCACCGTGCCGCTCGCCGCGGCGATCGTGGCGGAGGCGCTGCGCGCCCACCCGGACCTCGGCCGGGAGGACGACCCGCTCCTTGGCAGCCTGCTCACGCTTGTCCATCTGACGTGTGCGGCGCTGTGGGCGGGCGGGCTGCTCCAGGTGCTGCGCACGATGCGGGCCTGGCGCGCGCGCCCCACGGCGGGCGCCGCGCTGCTCGGGCTCTACGCGCGCGTGGCGGCCGTTCTGTTCGCCGGGGTCACGGCGACCGGCATCTGCTCGACGCTGCGCAAGCTCCCCCTGGACTCGGTGTTCACGACCGCGTACGGCCGGGTCCTGATCGCCAAGCTGCTGCTCGTCGCCGTGATCGCCGCCCTGGCCGTGGCCGCCCGCGTCCGGCTGCGCCGCTCCCCCGACCCGTACGCGGCGATCGCGCCCGCTCGGGTCGAGGTGCTGGTGCTCGCCGTGGTCGTCGCGGTCTCGGCGCTGCTCACGGCCGTACCCGCGCCGGTGTGGTGGGAACGGCCGCTGTGGGGGTGAGCGCCGCGAGGACTCCCCTGGCCAGCAGGTACTGGGCCGCCGCGTACGTCAGCATGATCCAGAAGTCCGGCCTCGGCAGCTGCGGCCACTCGGCGATCCCGGTGGCGATCAGGGTGTCGGAGAGCAGGAAGAGCGCACCGCCGACCCCTGCCGCGAGCCCGAGCCGCGCGGACCGGAAGGCCATGGCGGTGAGCAGCAGGCTGTACCCGGCGACCGGGATGCGCAGCTCCGCCGGAAGGTCGGCCCAGAGCAGCGCGACCGTACCGGCGAGCGCGGCACCGTAGGCGAGGCCGAGCAGCAGGGTGTGCGGGCGGGCCGTCCCGTACCGCTTGAAGAGCAGCAGGTAGCAGACGTGGCCGGCCGCGAACGAGGCCATGCCGCCGAGGAAGGCGGGCTCGGCGTCGAAGAGCAGCAGCACGTCGCCGCCCCAGCCGAAGAGCAGCGCGGCGACGAGCAGCCGGGGCACGCCGGCCCCGGAGGTGACGCGCCAGGCACACACCGCCCACCCCGCGAGCAGCGGCATGAGCAGGGGCTTGAACACGGTGTGGCCGGGGGTGAACCCGGCGAGCAGGGAGCCCAGGTCGCCGGCGAGGGCGAGGCCGAACGCGGCGAGCAGCAGCCGCTCAGGCCTCACGCGGCGCCCTCCGCGACCGTGTCCTGCCGCTTGGCCTCGGCCGGCGGCGCGGGCGACCAGCCGGGCCCGCGGAACAGCCGTCCGCCCCGCTCGCGCCAACTCCCCGCCGCCTTCAGATCCTTGGCGATGGAGACGTACTCGTGGGTGGCGACCTTGAGCGGGTTGTACGTGTCGATGTTCTTGGTCAGACCGAAGACGGGGCGGTCGGTCTCGGGCACGAACGAGCGGAAGAGCCGGTCCCAGACGATGAGGATGCCGCCGAAGTTGCGGTCCAGGTAGCTGCCCTGGGAGGCGTGGTGGACGCGGTGGTGCGAGGGCGTGTTGAAGACGAACTCGAAGGGGCGCCACATCTTGTCGATGCGCTCGGTGTGGATCCAGAACTGGTAGACGAGGTTCACCGACGAGCAGAACGCGAGCGCGGCCGGGTGCACGCCGAGGGCGATCATCGGCAGGTAGAACGGCCAGACGGTGAGGCTCGTCCAGGGCTGGCGCAGGGCGGTCGACAGGTTGAACTTGCGGCTGGAGTGGTGCACCACGTGGCAGGCCCACAGGATGCGGATGACGTGGTGGCCGCGGTGCGACCAGTAGTAGAAGAAGTCCTGCGCGAGCAGCATCAGCGGGATCGTCCACCACAGCACGGGCACCTTGAGCGGCGTCAGCTCGTACACGGCGGTGTAGATGGCGACGATCGGGATCTTCCACAGCAGGTCGAAGACGAGGCTGCCCAGTCCCATGCCGATGCTGGTGGCGGCGTCCTTGGTCTCGTAAGCCGCGGCCTCCTCGTCGGGATGGAGCCGGTAGCTGACGATCTCGATGATCGTGAGCAGCACGAACGCCGGTATGGACCACAGCACTACATCGGGCAGGTTCGGGGACATGGGTGCACCGTAAGGGCGGTCGGGGCGGGTCGACTAGAGGTAGTTACCGACAAGTATTACTAGTGGTAAGCCCTTCCAGGCTGTCGGTCTCCTACACCCCGCCCAGGCGCCAGTGCCCTGGGTGGCTCGTCAGGGGCTTGATGTCGAACCCGTCCCGCACCGCCTCACCACACCCGTACCGACCCGCCCCGGGCGAAGACCGGTGACGTGGCGTCGGCGGGCGGGGCGTCGAGGGGCTCGGCCAGTTCCGCCACCGTCGGGCCGACCTTCGCCGCGAGGGTGTCCAGGTGGTCCAGGTCGAACCCGTAGACGCGGGCCGCGTTGCCGCCGACCATGGCCGCGATCTCCTCGGGCGGCAGTCCGGCGTAGGCGGCCCTGAGGCCCTCCCGGGTGTACGGGTACGTGCCCTCGTCGTGCGGATAGTCGCTGCCCCACATGATCTTGTCGAGGCCGATCCGCTCCCGCAGCGGCACCTCGTGCGGGCGCATGAAGCTGGCCCCGACGTAGCAGTTCTCGGCCCAGACGATGGAGGGGCCCTTGCCCATCGAATCGGCAAGCCCCGCGCCGAACTTGGACTCGGCCGTGCCCGCCTTCGTGGCGGCCGCGACCAGGCGCCCGTGGTAGTAGTCCAGCATGTCGAGCACGCCCGGGATCCAGCCCGAGCCCTGCTCGGTGAGGACCAGCTTCAGGCCCGGGTGGCGGCGGAACGCCCCGCCGAAGATCAGGTGCCACAGCGCCCGGTGCGAGAACCAGGTCGTCTCCACCATGAACACCGCCCGGGCCGCCGGTTCCTCGCCCAGGGGCGGCGAGGCCGAGCCCGCGTGGTGGTTGACGGGAACGCCGAGCTCCGCGCAGACCGCCCAGATCGGGTCGTACGCCGACGAGTACAGCTCGGGCAGACCCGAACCGGGCGGCGTGCCGGGAAGCAGCAGTCCGCCGGTCAGCCCTGCGGCGTGCGACCGGCGGATCTCGCGTACCGCCTCGTCCACGTCGTTCAGGAGGATCTGGAAGACGCCCGCGCGGCGGCCGGGCGCGGCGGCGCAGAAGTCGGCGAGCCAGCGGTTGTGGGCGCGCAGGCCCGCCCAGCGCTGCTCGAACTCCGCGCGCGTGGGCGCCGGGGCCATCAGGGACGCGGACGGGAAGAACGGCGGGATCGTGTTGGGGAACACCACCTCCGCGACGATGCCGTCCTGTTCGAGCTCGGCGATGCGGCGCTCGGAGTTCCAGTTCTTGTCGGCGGTGTCGGCGAGCAGGTCCTCGTACGGATTGACGTAGCCGGCCGCCCAGGCGTCGAACGCGTCGTGGTGGGCGGCGTCCAGGTACGGCTTGTAGTCGAGGAGGTCGGCGCCCGCGTGGCAGTCGGCGGAGATGACGGTGTAGCGGTCGTGCGGGGTCATCAGCGCACCCCCAGGGTCGGGAAGTCGTGGTCGGTGAGCCAGTGCCGGCCGACCTCGCGGGAGCGGGCCCAGGAGGCCTCGACGGCGCTCTGGTCCGCGTCCTGGCCGAGGTCGGCGGGGGTCGGGCCGATACGCCTTGCTACAGGGGCGAGTTTCGCGGTGTCGAAGCCGAAGACCTCGGCGGCGGCGAGGCCGAGCATGCGGCGGGTCTCGGCGACGGGGATGTCGTGGAAGGTCTTCCGCAGCCACGCGCGCGTGTGGGGCCACGTGCCCTCGGGGTGCGGGAAGTCGGAGCCCCAGAGGATGTTGTCGACGCCGATCTCGTACCGCTGGGCGAGTTCGCGGCGCTTGGTGTTGGTGGCGCAGATGAACACCTGGCGGTCCAGGTACTCGTGCGGGGGCCGCTTCAGCTCGGCGAACGGGGAGAGCTTCTTGCCGCCGTGCGCGCCGAGGTAGAGCCGGTCCATGAACCAGAGCAGGTTCGGCAGCCACCAGCAACCGGACTCCGCCACACCGAACTTGAGGCCGGGGTGCCGCTCGAAGACACCGGACCAGAGCAGGAACCACAGCGGCCGGGCGGGCCACCAGGTGACCTCGCTGACGTAGATGCCGAGGTGGTCGCCGTACTCGTGCCGGGGCGCGGCGCCGGAGTGCGTGACGAGCGGCATGCCGGTCTCGGCCGCCGCCGCCCACACCGGGTCGTAACACCGGTCGTGGTAGGGCGCTTTGTCGACCCACATGGACGGGATCATCAGCGCGCCGAGCCCGGACTCCTTGGCCCGGTGGATCTCGGCGACGACCCGGCCCACCTCGCCGGTGACGGGCAGCAGGGCGACGCCGCAGTGCCGTTCGGGGTGGGCGGACACGAACTCGGCGAGCCAGCGGTTGTGCGCCTGCGCCCCGGCCATGCCGAGTTCGGGGTCCTGGTCACCGGAGAGGCCCAGGCCGACGCCGAAGGGCGCGGCGGTCCGGCTGTCGACGGCGTCCGCGTCGGGGAAGACGACCTCGGCGGCCACGCCGTCCCCGTCGAGCTCCTTGACGCGCTGAGCGGTGTCCCAACCGCCTTTCAGGCCTTCCTCGTTGTCGCTGAACCACTTGTTCGCGAAGGCCTCGTTGCGCACGCCGAGCCGGGTCATCTCCTCGCGGCGGCGCTCGCGCCCGGCGAGGAACTCGTCGAAGTCGCGGTGGAAGCGGGAGTCGAGGTAGGGCCGGTACTCCTCGGTGGGCAGGCCGGCGTGGCAGTCGGAGGAGATGATGAGGTACGGGTCCTGGTCGGGCATCTCGGTCACGGCTCCTCAGTCCAGGATGAAGCGTTCGAGGTACGAGGGTTCGGCGCGGTCGAGCATCGACTGCGAGCGCGCCCGGATCTGCCGGTCGCTGTGCTCGCTCTCGGGCAGCAGCCAGAAGCGGCCCTCCCTGATGCCGTCCGCGACGAAGTCGGCGACCTCCTCGACGGGCGTGAACCGCACCTCCTGCCCCGCCTCCTTCATCGCCGCCTCCCACTGGTCGAGGCTGCGGTACGGGGTCCTGCGCGGCCGCTCCTTCGCGTACCGCTCGGGCCTGTTGCGGTGCGACTCCCACAGGCCGGTGCGCAGCATGTGCGGCCCGGGGAACAGCACGGACGCCCCCACGCGCGCGTGCTCCGCCTTCAGATGCGCGTACAGCGACTCGGTGAGCGTGACGACGGCGGCCTTGGTGACGGCGTACACGGAGGCGGTGGGCAGCGGGGCGATGCCGCCGTCGCCGGACGAGGTGTTGACGACGTGGCCGGGCTCTCCGCCCGCCAGCATCCGCGGCAGGAAGGCCTGTACGCCGTGGAAGACGCCCCACACGTTGACGGCGAACGCCCAACTCCAGTCGTTCGGTTCGTGCTCCCACATCCGGCCCTCGGCGCCCGAGCCGACCCCGGCGTTGTTGCACAGCACGTGCACGGCGCCGTAGGTGTCGTACGCCGCGTCCGCGAGTTCTGTGACCGAGTCACGCTCGGAAACGTCCACTACGCGCGCGTGCACCTCGGCGCCGGTGGCGCGCAGAGCGGCAGCGGCCTTGTCGAGGGCCTCCTCCTCGACGTCCGCGAGGACCACCTTCAGCCCGTCGGCGGCGAACCGCCGGGCCATCGCCAGGCCGATGCCGCTCGCGGCGCCGGTGACGACGGCGACCTGTCCGGGGCGCAGCTCCATCAGGCACCGCCCTTCCCGGCCGCCGCCCTCTCGCTGCCCTCCGGCGGGCCGTCGAGGATCTGCTGCGGGTCGTCGTACCGCTGGTGGATGTACGGCAACAGGGCCTCGGCGCTGACACGCTCGGCCACCCGGCCCTGCTGGTCGGTGGTCTTCTCGCCGATGGTCAGCTCGACGAGCGAGAGCACCGGCAGGTCAGCCACCGGGTCGTACATCGACTCGCGCAGGACCACGTCCCCGGTGATCCGCTCCAGCTTGCGCACCTTCTCGTGGCGTATGCAGTGGACGAGGGCCGCGTCGTCCTCCAGGCCCGAACCGTCCACCGCGGGAAGGAACTTGAAGTAGAAGTCGGTCTTCCGGGCCGGCTCCGGCGGCGCCAGGGCCTCGCCGACCGCGCCGCGCACCTCCACGAACGCGATGCCGTGCCGGGCCAGCGCCGCGCGGACGACGAGCCCGTCCCGCTCGACGGTGACCTCGCCCAGCTTCTTCGGTTCGCCGAAGACCTCCCGGCCGCCGATCAGCGCCCGCTCGTGGGTCATCGGCATGACCAGCGGGTACCAGCCGGTGACCCCGCCATGCGCCGCGGCGACCGCGACGGAGCCCGCGCCGAGCGGGTAGCCCGGCAGGTCGACCTTGCTGATGTTGGCCCGCACCAGGGGCCGGCCGGTGGGTTTCAGCGGCGGCGGGAGGACCGCGGCGACCGCGTCCGGGTCGGTCTCCCATGCGGCGACGACTCCCGTGGACCAGATGTCGGGGAGCTTCGCGCTCGCGCCGCGCGCCGCCCGGATCTCCGCCTCGGAGCGTGCGCCGTACCGTATCCGTGCCATGTCGTACCACCCTTCACAGGACGTGCTCGACGTGCGCGGTTCTGTAACACAGTTACACCGTGGCCGATGAAGGGTAAAGACCCTTGCAGGCAAGGGAGTTGGGGGGTTCTGTGTCCGGTCGCGCCCGTGGTTCCGGTCCCGTACGGCCGTCGCTGACCCGTGAGCAGGTGCTCGCGACGGCCGCCGCCCTGGTCAAGCAGGACGGGCCGGGCGCCCTGACGATGCGGAAGCTCGCCGCCGACCTTGGCACCGCGGTCACGTCGATCTACTGGCACGTCGGCAACCGCGAGTCGCTCCTCGAAGCCCTCGTCGAGCGGACCGTCGAGGAGCTCGGCGACCTCAGCCCGCGCGGCCGTACCCCGGCGGTGCGGCTCGTGTCGGTGGCCCGTGCGCTGCGCCGCCGGCTGCTCGACCATCCGCATCTGATCGCGATGGTGCACGAACGCGGCCTCACCGAGCGGATGTTCCAGCCCGCCGCCCGCGCCCTGGTGCACGAGGTGCACGCGGCGGGACTGCGCGGCGCCCCGGCCGCGGAGGCGGTGCGGGCGGTCCTGTTCCAGACCGTCGGCTTCGTCCTGGTCGAGCGCAACCGCGCCCGCGCGCCCGTGCAGCAGCCCGGCGAGCAGGAGCTGTGGGACGTGCAGGGCGTGGGCCAGGGTGTGCACGACCCGGCGCTCGCGCGGGCCCTTGCCCGCGGACCGCAGCCGGAGAAGCTGTTCACGGTCTCGGTCCGGGCCCTGGTCGAGGGCCTCCTGAACACCCCGTCGAACACCCCGCCGAGCACCCCGTCGAACACCCCGTCGAGCACCCCCGGAACCGACCCGGAGGTGGACTCCCGTACGCCCGGGGCGAGTTGACGGAGCCGGGCGCGGGCGGCGGACCACGTGTCCGCGTTGTCAGTGCCGGGCCGTATCCTCAGGGACCATGCTCGAAGACCGCACGACAGCAGCGCCATGGCCGGCCGCGTACCCCTCGGGGTACGCGGTCGTCGACGTGGAGACCACCGGCCTCGCAAGGGACGACCGGATAGTGTCGGCTGCCGTCTACCAGCTCGACGCCCAGGGCGAGGTCGAGGACCACTGGTACACGCTGGTCAATCCGGAGCGCGACCCGGGCCCGGTGTGGATCCACGGCCTGACGAGCGACGTCCTCGAAGGCGCCCCGCTCTTCCCGGAGATCGCCGAGGAGTTCTCGGCCCGTCTGGACGGCCGCGTCCTGGTGGCGCACAACGCCGTCTTCGACTGGTCGATGATCGCCAGGGAGTACGCCCGCGCGCGGCGCACCGCCCCGGTCCGCCAGCGCCTGTGCACGATCGCGCTCGCCAAGGAGCTGCGCCTGCCGCTGCCCAACCACAAGCTGGAGTCGCTCGCCGCGCACTTCGGCGTCGTGCAGCAGCGCGCGCACCACGCCCTGGACGACGCGCGCGTGCTCGCGGAGGCGTTCCGCCCGAGCCTGCACACGGCGGCCGGGGACGACGTGCGGCTGCCGCTCCTGGAGTGCCGCCCCCTGACCGAGTGGCAGGACTCCCCGGCGACCCCGCACATCGGCCGCCAGGGTTCGTACCGCCCCGGCGGCTGGCGCCCCAACCGCAAGCGCCCGGCGTGCCCGTACCCCAACCCCGGGCGGTACGAAGCAGACAAACCGCTCAAGCAGGGCATGCGGGTGGCGTTCTCCGGAGACACCTCGGTCGAGCGTGAACTCCTGGAGGACCGCGCGGTCGAGGCCGGACTGCACGTGGCGACGAGCGTGTCGCGGCTGACCAGCCTGCTCGTCACCAACGACCCGGACGCGGGCACGTCCAAGGTCGTCAAGGCGAAGTCGTACGGCACCCCGATCCTCGACGAGGCCGCCTTCGGGCAGCTCCTGAGAGACGTCGCACCGGCCTCGGAGGCATGAGCGCCGGGCCGTCAGACGGGTGAGGCAGGGGACCGCGACCGAGTGATTGTCGGCACCGCCTCCCGCATGCCTGACCCGCGCGGGCGGGCCCGCGTCCCAACCTGAGGCGCATGGCACGTTGCGAGGTCTGCGGAAACGACTACGGCATGTCCTTCGAGGTGCACGCGCAGGGCGCGGTGCACGTCTTCGACTGCTTCTCCTGCGCCATCCACCGCATGGCGCCCATCTGCGAGCACTGCCGGTGCCGGATCATCGGCCAGGGCGTCGAGGTCGAGGGGCACTGGTTCTGCGGGGCGCACTGCTCCCGCGCGGAGGGGAAGGTGGGCATCGTCGACAAGGTGTGAACAGCCGCTCCACCCTCCGGCCCCCGACGGGACCCCACCCGTCGGGGGCCTTCGCGTGCGGGGTACCGTCGACGTCGTGTACCGCTTCCTGTTGTCCCGGCAGTGGGTCCTGCTCACCCTCCTCGCCCTCGCCCTCATCCCTGGGATGATCGAACTGGGCTTCTGGCAGTTTCACCGGCACGAGCACCGGGTCGCGCAGAACACCCTGATCGCGGACAACCTGGCGGCCGACCCCGCCCCCGTCGAGGACCTCACGTCTCCGGGCCACACCGTCCCGCGCAAGGACTACTGGCGGCAGGTCAGCGCCACCGGCACCTTCGACACCGAGCACGAGGTCGTCGTACGCCGCCGCACCAACGCCGACGACCGGGTCGGCTTCCTCGTACTGACACCGCTCGAACTGCGCGACGGCAAGGTGCTGCTGGTCAACCGCGGCTGGGTGCCCTCGGCCGCCGACCAGAAGACGTTCCCGAAGGTGCCCGCGCCGCCCGCCGGCGAAGTGACCGTCGTCGGCCGCCTGATGGCCGACGAGACCACCGACGGCAGCGGCATCAAGGACCTCAAGGGCCTGCCGCCGCGCCAGACCATGCTGATCGACAGCAAGGACCAGGCCAGGTCCCTCGGCAAGCAGGTCCTCGGCGGATACGTCGAACTGGCCACGCCCGAGCCGAAGGACGGCTCCCCCGAGCTGATCGGCTCCCCCGACCACGACTCGATCGGCCCGCACATGGCGTACGCGATCCAGTGGTGGCTGTTCGCCGCGGGCGTGCCCGTCGGCTGGTGGGTCATGGTCCGCCGCGAGCGCCGCGACCGGGAGAGCGCGGCCCAGGCTCCGGCCGCGGAGGACGTGCCCGCGCCCGCGTGACCGCTTCGTGGACCGGCCTCGCCCTCGCCGCCGCAGACCCGGCAGGATAGGGCCATGGATCTTGGACTGAAGGACCGTGTCTACGTAGTCACCGGCGCCACCCGCGGGCTCGGCCACGCCACGGCGCAGGCCCTGGTCGCGGACGGCGCGCAGGTCGTCGTCACCGGCCGGGAGGAGAAGTCGGTCGCCGAGGCCGCGGCGGCGCTCGGCGAGAACGCGGTCGGCGTGGCCGCCGACAACGCCGACCCGGCCGCCGCCGCCCGCCTCATCAACACCGCCCGCGAGCGCTTCGGCCGCTTCGACGGCGTCCTCATCAGCGTCGGCGGCCCGGCCCCCGGCACCGCCGCGAGCAACACCGACGAGCAGTGGCAGTCGGCCTTCGAGTCGGTCTTCCTCGGCGCGGTCCGGCTCGCCCGCACGGCCGCCGCGGAGCTCTCCGACGGCGGCGTCATCGGCTTCGTGCTCTCCGGTTCGGTGTACGAGCCGATCGCGGGCCTCACCATCTCCAACGGCCTGCGCCCCGGCCTCGCGGGCTTCGCCAAGTCCCTCGCGGACGAGGTCGGCCCGCGCGGCGTCCGCGTCGTCGGCGTCCTGCCCGGCCGCATCGCCACGGACCGGATGAAGCAGCTCGACGGCCTCTCCCCGGACCCGGACGCGGCCCGCGCCGCCAACGAGGCTGGGATCCCGCTCCGCCGCTACGGCACCCCGGAGGAGTTCGGCCGCGCGACGGCGTTCCTGCTGTCGCCCGCGGCGTCGTACGTGACGGGCGTGATGGTGCCGGTGGACGGGGGTTCGCTGCGGGGGTTCTGAGGCTTCGGGGGCTCCGCCCCGGACCCCCTCCCCCCTCTCAAACGCCGGAGGGGCTGAGCTTGCGGGCTTGGTCGGCACATTCAGCCCGTCCGGCGTTTGAGGACGAGCCCGGAGGGCGATCGACGGCGCCCGAGTCGACGGTGCGGGACCTCGTCCGGAAGACCCGCCCCCTCCTCAACTCACCCGCCGCGCCCGATGCTTGACCCCCCGCATCCGGACCTCCGCAGGCAGCCGGTCGAGGCCCGCCGACGTACGGGCCTGGGCCAGGGAGTCCGCGGTGAGCAAGCGCAGCGCCACGGCCGGTTCGGCGTGCGGGGCGAGCAGCATGCAGACCCCGGCGTGCGGGGTGGTGCGGCGGCCCCTGAGGCGTACGCGGACCTGCTCCACCCCGTCGAGCACCTCCGTCTCGCGGGCGAGCACGTCCTCCAGGGCCCGGCCGCGCAGCAGTGCGCCCTCGCCGTCGCCGCTGTCGACCAGGACCTCGGCGAGCCGGCCGCGCCGCGTCTGGGCGACCAGCCACCACAGCGCGAGCAGGACGAGGACGGCGAGCACCGCGATCACGACGGGCCAGAACCACGACTCGTCCCGCCACCTGGCCCGGTCGGCGTCGCTCAGCAGGACGTCGCCTCGGCCGTCGTACACCCACCACGACGGCATCGGCGCCCCGAGCCCCGTGGCCAGGACCGTCCCGCCGAGCAGCAGCAGGATCAGGCCCACCAGGGCGAGCAGGACGCGGTTGACGGTCCGCAGCATCGTTCAGCCCCGCTTTCCCGGCCGGTCGACGCGCACGCGCAGGCCCGGCGAGCGGGACAGGCCGAGCGCGGCGATGCCGTCGCCGAGCACGGTATCCAAGTCGGCCCGTACGTCGTCGAGTTCACGGAAGTGGGCGACCGCGCGCACATCGACCCTGGCGCGCCGCACCCGTACGCGGACCGAGCGCACGCCCGGCACCTCCATCGCGCGGTCACGCAGCACCAGGGCGGCGGCCTCCGCGTCGAGCCAGGCGTATACGTCTTCCTGACCGCTGTTCATCGCGAGGGTCGAGCGGTGGCCGGGGGTGACGGCGAGCAGCAGGAGCCAGAGGCCGAGCAGGGCCGCGGCGCCCGCGCCGATCAGCAGCCACAGGTCGTCGAGGGGACGCTCGTCCAACTGCTCGCCGAGAACGTGCCGCCAGCGCATCGCGGGCCGGTCGGCGCGCACCGCGGCCACGTCGTACAGCAGCAGCCCGGCCGCGCCGAGGCCGAGCAGGCCGACGACGACGGCCGGCCACCGGCGCACGGACCATCTGCGCCGGTGCTCGCCGCCCTCCGGCGGGGTCAGGACGGGGGTGTACGAGGCGGCGGACGCCGACTGGTCGAGTCCGTCCGGGTTCTTCGGACGCTTCTCCAGAAGCGGGAGCGGGCGGGTACCGCCGTCGGCGCCGCTGTCCGTGCCGTCTGCGCTGTCCGTGCTGCCTGTGCTGCCTGAGCTGCCTGTGCTGTCGTCAGGGCCGCTCATCGTGTCCTCCCCTGCGCCGCGGCCCGGGAGCGTGCCGAGTGCAGCCGCTCCACCTGGACGCTCACCTCGGGCACCGTCATCCCCGCCAACGTCTCTACCCGCTCGGTGACTTGACGACGCACGGCGCCGCACTGGCCGCCGATGTCGCAGGGGTAGTCGAGGTCGAGGCTGACGCGGACGTGGGCGCTGCCGCGGTGCACGGTGACGGTGGCGCTGGGTGCGTCCCCGCCCTCGGGCACGCCGGTGCGCAGCGCCTCGCGGGCCGCGCGGGCGGCGATCTTCGCGACGACCCGGTCGGCGATCCGGGTCGCCCCGCGCTCGCCCGGTTCGATCGCCGCGACCGCCATCAGCGCCGCCGCTCGCCGCGCGCCTCGCCCCGGCCGCGGAAGAGGTCACCGGGCTCCAGGTCCCCGTCGGCGAACCGGCCCACGAGGAAGCCGACCGCGCCGAGCGCGGCCACCAGGAGGAAGGCGCCGAAGCCGCCGAAGTACGCGGCGAAGCCGAGTCCCATGCCGGCCAGCAGGCCGACCAACGCCATGCTCATCACACGCTCCTCGCCCCACCGACCGGACCGGTCGGCACGCTGGTCATCGGATCACCGGTCACTGGATCCGGGACTCCGGCTCGTCCTCTTCCTCGTCGGGCAGCTTCACGTCGCCGACGGCGATGTTGACCTCCACGACCTCGAGGCCCGTCATCCGCTCCACGGCGGCGATCACGTTCTCCCGTACGCCACGGGCGACCTCGGCGATCGGCAGGCCGTACTCCACGACGATGTCCAGGTCGAGTGCCGTCTGCACCTCGCCGACCTCCGCCTTCACCCCGCGAGTGACGGCCGAGGCACCGCCGGGGACCTTGTCCCGTACGGCACCGAAGGTGCGGGAGATCCCGGAGCCCATGGCGTGCACGCCGGGCACTTCCCGGGCGGCGAGCCCGGCGATCTTCTCGACCACGCCGTCGGCGATGGTGGTACGCCCCCGGCTGCCGGGGTCACCCCCGCCGCGTTTTGACTGGGCTGAGCTCTCCGTCGCCCGCACGGCCCCCGGCTTGCCTCGCTCTTCGCTGTCGCTCATCGCGTTCGTCCCATTCGAAGGAGGGGTGATGCGCTCCTTTTGCCCACATTAGGTGGGGTTGGACAACTTCGCGCCAGGGGATGCGGCAGGCTGGTGTGATGACGGCTGACCGGTCGACGGACCACAAGGCGCACACCGCGGCCTCGCGCACGCGCGCGGTACGGGAACAGCTCCGCCTCGGGCGGCTGCTGCCCCTGGGCGAGGCGGCGGACGGCGCGTGGATCACGGAACGCGCGGCGGCCCAGGTGCTGCGGCCGGCGGGCGCCTCGGTCGCGGGCGTACGGATCGACAGCTTGCGCCTCGCGCTCGCCGAGCCGGACGCGGCGGGCGATCCGGCCGTACCGGCGCCGCCGAGCGCCCTGCCGCCGGGTCCGCTGCGCATCGCCGCGGAGCTGGCGGTCACGGCGGACGTTCCGCTGCCGTCGACGGCGGCGCGGGTGCGGGCGGAGCTGATCGCGGCAGCGGTGGAGCGGATCGGCCTGGTGGTGGCGGAGGTGGACCTGCGGGTCACGGAACTCCTGGACGCGGCGCCGCCGCCCGCTGCCGCGGAAGCCCCGCCGACCATCGCACCCGCGGGGGACGAGGACGCGACGACGACGGCGGTACGGGCGGTGCCGGGCGTGGTGGACGTACGGGTCCTGCGCTCACCGCATGTGCGGTTCGAGTTGGTCGTGGCTGCAGACCACCGGGTGCTGGATGTCGTACGGGCGGTCCGGGCGGCGGCCGAGGAGGCGGCGGCCGTCGTGACGACGGTGACGTGACTGGCCCTTCCCCGAAATCCTGCGGAAGCTTCGGGGCTCCGCCCCGGACCCCGCTCCTCAAGCGCCGCCCGGCAGGGCGCTACTCCCCGAGCCCCGCCAAATCCCGCAGCCGACGGCCCTGCGCCGCCCGCTCGGCGACAACCTGGTCCTCGTACGTGCGGTGGACCGCGCCCTGGAGCAGGGCCTTGGTCTCGATGACGGCGTCGCGGGGGGCCGCGAGCAGTGCGCCCGCCAAGTCCTGTGCCGCGGCGCCGAGTTCGGCGCCGGGGACCACCAGGTTGGCGAGGCCGATGCGCTCCGCCTCCTCGGCGTGGACGAAGCGTCCGGTGGCGCAGATCTCCAGGGCGCGGGCGTACCCGACGAGGGAGACCAGGGGGTGCGTGCCGGTGAGGTCGGGCACCAGGCCGAGGCTGGTCTCGCGCATGGCGAACTGCACGTCGTCCGCGGCGATCCGCAGGTCGCAGGCGAGGGCGAGCTGGAAGCCCGCGCCGATCGCATGGCCCTGGACGGCGGCGATGGTGATGACATCGCTGCGCCGCCACCAGGTGAACGCCTCCTGGTACTCGGCGATGACGGCGTCGAGTTCCGCGTCGCCCCCGCGCGCCATGTCAAGGAAGGACGGCTCGCCGTCGAAGCCCTCGGGCGTGAACGCCTGCCGGTCGAGCCCGGCGGAGAACGACTTGCCCTCGCCGCTGAGCACCACCACCCGCACGCTGCCGGGCAGCGCGCGCCCGGCCTCCGCCAACGCCCGCCACAGCGCGGGACTTTGAGCGTTGCGCTTGGCCGGGTTGGTGAGGGTGACCGTCGCGGTCTCGCCGTCGACGGCGAGACGCACGCCGTCCTTGGCGAACACTTCGGTCGCGTCGGACTCGGCTGCGTGCTGGGGTTCGGGCGAAGCCATTGGGGTGCCTCCGATGGGACAGCAGTCGACAGCTGGCAGCCGGACCCGTCGGACGTGGACGTCCTGCGCGTACGCCTGCCAGTTAAGTGACTGCACAGTAACCACCCGGCCGATCAGCGGACCGACCGGGTAGCCACCATCGAAGCCGGTGAGCCGCCCGTTCTCAGGCCGACGCGGCCTTCTTGCCGCGCGTCGCTCCGCCGCGTCCCCGCAGCGTGACTCCTGATTCGCTGAGCATCCGGTGCACGAAGCCATAGGAACGGCCCGTCTCCTCGGCGAGTGCCCGGATGCTCGCACCGCCGTCGTACTTCTTCTTCAGGTCTGCCGCGAGCTTGTCGCGCGCGGCGCCGGTCACCCGGCTGCCCTTCTTCAGAGTCTCGGCCACCCGTGCCTCCTCATGGGAAGTGCGCTCTGGACTTCTCATGATCACCCCTCCCGGGCCTCCTGGCCACCCATTCGGCAAGGTCGGTGTGACGAGGTTCATGGCGCGGGAAGCCGACGCCACTAGCGGAACCAAGGACTCCGCGGCGCCGGGACCGTACCGCCGAACGAGTGCGTCGGTGAAGCGCCAGGTCAGCGCGGTGCGGGAGGAGGCCGCGGCGGGAAAGGGGGCGGAGCCGGGAAATCCGTGTACGACACACCTCGGTACGAGGCGATCTCACGCAGATGAAGGATCACGCGTCCGGCGAATGATCCATACGGAGTTGATCAGAGCGGGACGGACAGGCGGAAGGCCCGCCCCGCGACAGCGAGGCGGGCCTTCCGTTGGTCAGGCGAGGGCGACCAGGTCCGCGTAGTCGGCGCCCCACAGGTCCTCGACGCCGTCCGGGAGCAGGATGATCCGCTCCGGCTGCAGCGCCTCGACGGCGCCCTCGTCGTGCGTGACCAGGACGACGGCGCCCTTGTACGTACGGAGCGCGCCGAGGATCTCCTCGCGGCTGGCGGGGTCGAGGTTGTTGGTGGGCTCGTCGAGCAGCAGGACGTTCGCCGACGACACCACGAGCGTGGCGAGGGCGAGGCGGGTCTTCTCGCCGCCGGAGAGGACTCCGGCCGGCTTGTCCACGTCGTCCCCGGAGAAGAGGAACGAGCCGAGCGTCTTACGGACGGCGACGAGGTCCAGGTCGGGCGCGGCCGAGCGCATGTTCTCCAGGACCGTGCGGTCCGGGTCGAGGGTCTCGTGCTCCTGTGCGTAGTAGCCGAGCTTGAGGCCGTGGCCCTCGATGACCTCTCCGGTGTCGGCCTTCTCGGCGCCGCCGAGGAGGCGCAGGAGCGTGGTCTTGCCCGCGCCGTTGAGGCCGAGGATGACCACGCGCGAGCCCTTGTCGATGGCCAGGTCGACGTCCGTGAAGATCTCCAGGGAGCCGTACGACTTCGAGAGGCCCTCGGCCATCAGCGGGGTCTTGCCGCAGGGCGCGGGCTCGGGGAAGCGCAGCTTGGCGACCTTGTCGCTCTGGCGCACCTCTTCCAGGCCCGCGAGGAGGCGGTCGGCCCGCTTGGCCATGTTCTGCGCGGCGACGGTCTTGGTGGCCTTGGCGCGCATCTTGTCGGCCTGGGTGTTGAGGGCCGCGGCCTTCTTCTCGGCGTTCTGGCGCTCGCGCTTGCGGCGCTTCTCGTCGGCCTCGCGCTGCTGCTGGTAGAGCTTCCAGCCCATGTTGTAGACGTCGATGTTGGAGCGGTTGGCGTCCAGGTAGAAGACCTTGTTGACGACCGTCTCGACCAGGTCGACGTCGTGGGAGATCACGATGAAGCCGCCGCGGTACGTCTTCAGATAGTCCCGCAGCCAGGCGATGGAGTCGGCGTCGAGGTGGTTGGTGGGCTCGTCGAGGAGCAGCGTGTCCGCGTCCGAGAACAGGATGCGGGCGAGCTCGACGCGGCGGCGCTGACCGCCGGAGAGCGTATGGAGCGGCTGGCCGAGCACGCGGTCGGGCAGGCCGAGCGCGGCGGCGATGGTGGCGGCCTCGGCCTCGGCGGCGTACCCGCCCTTGGTGAGGAACTCGGTCTCCTGGCGCTCGTACTGCTTGAGGGCCTTCTCGCGGGTGCCGCCCTGGCCGTTTGCGATCCGCTCCTCGTTCTCCCGCATCTTGCGGATGAGGACGTCGAGGCCGCGGGCGGACAGGACGCGGTCGCGGGCCAGTATGTCGAGGTCGCCGGTGCGCGGGTCCTGCGGGAGGTAGCCGACCTCACCGGAGCGGCTGATGGTGCCGCCGGCGGGCTGGCCCTCACCGGCCAGGCACTTGGTGAGCGTGGTCTTGCCGGCGCCGTTGCGGCCGACCAGGCCGATGCGGTCGCCCTTGGCGATACGGAAGGAAGCGTTCTCGATCAGGACTCGGGCGCCGGCGCGCAGCTCGATGCCGGTTGCGGTGATCACGGACAGACTCCAGGCGGGAAGGAAGGGACGGCGGACGGGGCTGGGGCGCGCGGTCTACGCCGTCTAATGCGCGAGGAGAATTGCCATACGGCAATTCTAACGGGGGTGTGCAACCACTTTTCCCAGCGCCTTCCCAGCGCCCGCCGCGGCCGTCGCTCCCCCGGGCAGCGCGTTCCCGAGAGGCGTGCGGCCGGGTACGAGGCGGCCCAGGTCGTCGACCGCGAGGACCTGCTCCGACCAGGGGATGTCCGGGTCGGAGCAGGGCTGGGCCAGCAGCAGGGCGCTGCCGTGGCGCACGGCACGGGCGGGCCGGAAGGCGCAGCCGGTGCGGGCGGGCAGGACCCAGCGCAGGTCGCCGTCGACGGTGCGGTACGCGGTGATGCGCCGCGGGGTGACGACGGCGAGCATGGCGGCCTCGCGGTCGAGCAGGCGCAGGACACCCGCGCCGCCGCGGGCGCCCGGGGTGCGCAGCCAGTCGGCGCCCGCGGGGATGGCCCGGTGCCAGCGCACGGCACTGCCGGTGCGGCGTTCCGTATCGGTCACGAGTCCGTCGTCCCAGAGCGTGAAGGCGTGACCGGGTGCGGGCAGCACGGCGAGCGGACGGCGGCCTTCACGCGTGTACGTCCAGCGGGGCCGACCGCTGTCGGTGTCGTACGCGACGACGGCTCGGCCCTCCTTCTGTAGTGCCGGTTCTCGGCTCTTCTTGTGTGGTGCCGGTTCTCGGCCCTCCTTCTGTAGTGCCTGTTTTCGTCTCTCCGCGTCGGTGGTGGCGGAGGGCGCGTGCACGGTGAGCCGGTCTCCGTACGGCGCCGGGCGCCCCTGGTGGAGGGCGGCGGCCAGGGGGAGGGCGAGGAGCGCGAGGAGGAGGGGGAGGGCCAGTCGGGTGGTGGTGCGGTGGGGCCGGGCGGGGTGCGGGGCCCGGGTTCCCGGGGGCCGCTCGGCTTCCCGCGTGCCGGTCTCCGGTGCCGCCGTGGTCACGTCTCCCCCGTTCCGTCCCGGATCAGGCGCAGAGCGTAGCCGCGGGGTGTGCCGACGCCGTGGGGGCTCGGACGGGGCTCCCTCCTTCGGCCCCGTGGCCGTCGTCGAGGGGCAGAGCGGGATGAACTGCCAGATACTCGGCGCAAACGCAGGGCGGCGGGGTGGCCGCCCCGGCGAGGAGCAGAGGGTGGTACCCGCATGCAGTTCGACGACGACGCCCGGCTCGACACGTCCGAGGTCCAGGACGTGCGCCGCAGCCGGGTCCCCGGCGGCAGGGCCACGATCGGCGGCGGCCTGGCCGGGGTGATCGCGCTGCTGCTCGGCCTGTTCTTCGGGGTCGGTCCGGACAACCTGGGGCTGACCTCGGAGAACGATCAGCCTTCGGTGTCGTCGTCGAGCGCCTCGCAGGTGCGGGAGTCGTGTCTGACGGGTGAGGACGCCAACACCGAGGAGGACTGCCGCACGGTCGCGGTGGTCAACAGCGTCCAGGACTTCTGGGGCCAGGAGTTCCAGCGCCGCCAGGCCCGCTACACCCCCGCGCAGACCGTGCTCTTCACCGGCCGGGTGGGCACGGCCTGCGGCAACGCGACGTCGGCGGTCGGGCCGTTCTACTGCCCCGGCGACCGCAAGGTCTTTCTGGACCTGGGCTTCTTCGAGGAGCTGCGGTCCAAGTTCGGCGCCGGGGGCGGCCCGTTCGGGCAGGCCTACGTGGTGGCGCACGAGTACGGGCACCACGTGCAGAACCTGATGGGGACGCTCGGGCGCGCGCAGGACGGACGCACCGGCGCGAACAGCAACGCCGTGAAGGTCGAGCTGCAGGCCGACTGCTACGCGGGGGTGTGGACGCGGCAGGCGACGCGCACGCCCGACCCGCAGACCGGGCGGCCGCTGATCACCGAGCTGACCGACGCCGACATCCGGGACGGCCTGGACGCGGCGGCGGCGGTCGGCGACGACCGGATCCAGGAGAAGTTCCAGGGGCGGGTCACGCCGGAGTCCTGGACGCACGGGTCGGCGCAGCAGCGGCAGCAGTGGTTCTACGAGGGGTTTCGGTCGGGGGATATGGGGCGGTGCAATACGTTCCGGTGAGGGTGCGGGTGCCGTCGACTCGGGTGCCGTCGCATCGCCCTGCGGGCTCGTCCTCAAGCGCCGGACGGGCTTCCTTTTGATCCCCTCCCCGCCCCTTCCCGAAAGTCCTGCGGACAGCCACGGGGGCCAGCCCCCGGACCCCCGCTCCTCAAACGCCGGAGGGGCTGGATTTGCCGGTGGGGCGGGTTTTTCAGGGGCGCGGGGAACTGCGCGCGCAGCCACGATGGCAGGCACGCCTGACGACCAAGGGGCCGGGGGCGGCAGCCCACGACGGTGCCGCAGTCGGCTGATCAGCGCCGGAGGCCTACGCCCCGCCCGTATGCACCTGGAACGCCGCCCTCCGGACCGCCTTCGCCAGGGCCGGGTCCGGGTGGGCGGCCGCGAGGGCTACCAGGACCTGGACCGTGCGGGGGTGGCCGACCGCTCGTACCTCCTGGAGCAGGGCCGGGACCGTGGGCTGGATCGCCGACTCCAGGTGGCGCACGAGGAGTTCGGACTCGCCGTGGTCGGCGACCGCGGCCGCGGTGTCCACCCAGAGCCAGGTCGACTCGTCGCGGGTGAGGGCCGTGTGCACGTCCTCGGGGTCGGCGCCCTCCTGCTCGGCGAGCCACATCAACGCGTAGGGGCGCAGCGGGGGTTCGGACGCGGCGGCGCGTACGTCGGGCTCGGCGGGCGGGCCGACGACGCGCAGCGCCTCGAAGGCGAGGCCGCGCAGCAGGGCGTCGTCGCCGCGGGCGGCGTCGAGGAGTTCGGTGACGGCGCTGCCGACGGGGCGGGCGGCGAGCCAGGCGCGGTACTCGGCGCGCGCCGCGTTCGGGCGGAGGCGGGCGCAGCCGCGGAGCATCTCCTCGGCGGCGTGCTCGATGTTCCCCGCCGGGCTCTGGGCGGCGACGATGATCTGTTCCAGCTTGACCCAGACCGCCCAACTGCCCAGCGGTGTAAGGGTCGCGTGGCCGTCGTCCAGGGTGAGCGCGCCGACGCGGGCGAGTCCGCGCAGCGCCCAGTCGAGCAGCGGCGAGAGCGGCGCCTCTGCGGGCGCGGGTACGGGTGCGGGCTGCGGTCCGAAGGGGATCTCGCAGCGCTCGTCGCGGAGTTCGGTGACGCGCTGCTCCAGGAGGTCGAGCAGCTGCGGTACGGGGACGGGGCCCGCGGAGAGCTGCAGCAGCGACAGCACCTGCGGCATGGCCTCGATGGCCTCGGCGACGGCGGCGGGCGCGTGCTCGTCCGGCGCGGGCCGCACCAGGGACCAGGCGTCGAACAGGGCGACCCAGCCGCGCAGTACGGCGGAGTCGTCGCGGTCCCAGGCGCGCAGCCGCCAGCCGGGGCGGGCGTCGCCGCCGTGCACCTCGACGAGTCCGGCGAGGCGGGCCGCGTCCCAGTCGGCGCGGGCCTGACGCGACGTCAGGCCGAGCTCGGCGGCGGCCCGTTCGGCCGCGGACTCGGTGAGGGTGCCGGCGCAGCCGGGGCGCATCGCGGAGTCACGGCCGGGCGCGCTGTCGGCCCAGCGGGCGATCCGGGCGGCGCCCGCGAGCTCGGCGCGGGCCATCCGGGCGAGCACGGCGGGGGCCGGCGTGCCCTCGGGAGGGCGTGGCGCCGAGCGCCGTGTGCGCCGTTCGGCCACGGCCCGTGGGGCGGTGGCGAGCGTGCGGGGGCCGACGAGTCTGAGCCTGGAGTCGCGCGGGGTACGGGACGTCACGGGGGGCAGTCTTCCCGCTCGGGCCTCGAAAGCCCAAACGGGATGCCGAGTTGGCGTCCGATGCCGGTGGTTGTGCCCGCTATGGCCGCCCCGCTCCGGGCGCGGGAAATGCGGCACGTACGGGCACAGCACCAGGAAAGCCGCGGCTGGTCGAGCGGCCCTGGTCACCCAGGGGAGTCGTACGCTCGCGCCTCGGGGGACGTGCCCGCCGCGGAGACGTACACGCGCCTCAGGGGCCGCACACGCCCCGCCGGGAGCCGTACGCGTCCTACATCAGCGGGGTCAGGAAGCGGCGCAGGGTCTCCTCGTACCCCTTCGGGTCGGCGTTCCACATCGCGGCGTGCGGGGCTTCGGGGACGGCGCTGAGGGTGACCAGGTCCGGGCGGCGGTCGGCGAGTTCGCGGGAGCGGCGCCAGGGGGCGAGGGTGTCGTCGGGGCCGTGCACGAGCAGGGTGGGGACGCTCAGGGCGGCGGCTTCGGCGGCCTCCGTGACCCGGCCTCCGCCGAGGCCGGTGCGGCCCTGGGCGGCGCGGACCGCGAGCGGGAGGAGCGGGGCCGGGGTGTGCCGGGCGGCGGCGAGGGCGCGCAGGGTGAGCTCCCAGTCGAGCACCGGGGAGTCCAGGACGAGGCCGCTGACGCGGTCGCGGAGCGCGGAGTGGTTGGCGGCGCGCAGGGCCATGGTGGCGCCGGTGGACCAGCCGTACAGGACGACGCGTTCGGCGCCGTAGCGCACGGCGTAGCGGATGGCGGCGTCGAGGTCGCGCCACTCGCTGTCGCCGAGGTGGCCGAGGCCGTCGGGCTGGCGCGGGGCGCCGACGTCGCCGCGGTAGGCGAGGTCGAGGACGGGCAGCCGCAGGCGGTGCAGGAGGTCCATCACCACCATGGGGTGCTCCCTGGTGGTGCCGAGCCCGTGCACGGTGATCACCCAGGTGTCGCGGCCGCCGGGCAGGAACCAGGCGGGCAGGCCGCCGAGCTCTCCGGGGATGTCGACGTCGGCGTGCTCAAGGCCGAGGGCGTCGCGCGGGTTGCCGAGGTGCACCTGCGGGGTGAGCCGGACCTTGGCGCCGGGTTCCAGCTGTCCGTGGGTGACGCGCACCAGGCGGCGTACGACGGTGTCGGCGGCCGGGGCCTGCCCGTCGAGGACCGGGCCGACGATCGCGTGGGAGCCGTCGCCGCCGAGGCCGTACGTGCCGGGGCGCAGGGTGGCGAGGGAGCGGGTGAGGGTGATCCGCTCGCCGTCGGCCTCGTGCACGGTGAGCCGGGGGTCGCCGGGCAGCGGGCGGCCGGGGCGCGCCTTGAGCGCGGCGTCGCTGGCGTACCGTCCGGCCGCCACGGCGGCCGCGCCGGCACCGATGAGGGCGGTGAGGGCCGCGGCGGCGGCCGATACGGGGCGCATGCGCTCCAGTGTCGGCGGGGACCGGGCGTCGGGCCACTCGGCGTGCGCCGCTCGCGGGCGCTCCTCAGCGCCGCTGCCCGTACCCCTTGAGCTGCCGCCCGGCCGCGGCGAGGTCGGCGGGGCTCAACAGGCTCGGGGTGTGGCCGGGCACGGCGTGCGCGGTGAGCCAGAGGCGGCTCATCCACTCCAGCTGGGCGGTGCGGTCGTACGCCTGGTCGAGGGTGTCGCCGTAGGTGACGGCGCCGTGGTTCTGGAGGAGGCAGGCGGTGCGGCCGCGCAGCGCGTCAAGGAGGTGCGCGGCCAGTTCGGGCGTGCCGTAGAGGGCGTACGGGGCGACGCGGACCGGCCCGCCGAGGTCCGCCGCCATGTAGTGGACGGGCGGCAGCTCCGGGACCAGCGTGGAGACCGCCGTCGCGTGCAGGGCGTGGGTGTGGACGACGGCCCCGGCGGGCGTGGAGCGGTACACGGCGAGGTGCAGCGGGAGCTCGCTGGTCGGCTGGAGGGTGCCGCGGACCTGGTTGCCGTCGAGGTCCACGGCGACCAGGTCTTCGGGCGCGAGGCGCTCGTACGGGACGCCGCTCGGCGTGATCAGGATCAGCTCGCCGACGCGTACGGAGACGTTGCCCGAGGTGCCGACGACGAGCCCGGTGTCGGCGGTGCGGCGGGCGGTGGCCACGAGCTCGGCCCAGGCCCGCGCCAACTCCTCTGTGTCGCTTGTCCGTTCCGTCATGGGGCGATCCTGCCAAAGGAGCCCGGGAAGGCGGGGCGGGGACGCCACGTGATCAGGATCTCTTCGGCGGTTCGTCGCCCTCCCCCGGCGGTGCACAACAGGGCCTCCGGAGGCCGGGATTCCGGGCCCTGCGGCGGGGGCTCCGCACAGGCGGAACGGGTGCCCCCGGATCTGTGCCCACAAGCAGCCCAACCGAGACACCGTGCAGCCCGCCCCAGTTCACTTTCCGTTCACCCAGGTTGCCTACGTTCCACAAGACACTGACGTCGAAAGATTGCCTGGGTAAATGGAACACATCACGCTGCTGCTCGCGATTGTGATCGTGACAGCTCTCGTGTTCGATTTCACGAACGGTTTCCACGACACCGCCAACGCGATGGCCACGACCATCTCGACCGGCGCAATGAAGCCCAAGGCCGCGGTGGCCATGTCCGCCGTGCTGAATCTCGTCGGAGCCTTCCTGTCCGTCGAGGTCGCCAAGACGATCTCCAGCGGACTTGTCAGAGAAGACGGCATCCAGCCCGAAGTGATCTTCGCGGCCCTGGTGGGTGCCATCCTCTGGAACCTGCTCACCTGGCTGGTCGGCCTGCCGTCCAGCTCCTCGCACGCCCTCATGGGCGGTCTGATCGGTGCGACCATCGCGTCCATCGGCCTCAGCGGGGTCAACGGCGGCGTCGTCGTCACCAAGGTCCTGATCCCCGCGGTCGCCGCGCCGCTCGTCGCCGGTATCGCCGCGTTCCTCGCGGCGCGACTGACGTACAAGCTCGGCAAGAACGTCGGCAAGCAGTCGAGCGCCAAGGGTTACCGCGCCGGGCAGATCGCCTCCGCCGGTCTGGTCTCCCTCGCCCACGGCACCAACGACGCGCAGAAGACGATGGGCATCATCACGCTGGCCCTCGTCGCTGGTGGCGCCCTCGCGCCGGGCTCCAACCCGCCGGTCTGGGTCATCGTCTCGGCCGGTGTCGCCATCGCCCTCGGCACCTACCTCGGTGGCTGGCGCATCATCCGCACCATGGGCAAGGGCCTCACCGACCTGCAGCCGCAGCAGGGCTTCGCCGCCCAGACCTCGGCCGCCGCGGTCATCCTGTCCTCGTCCAACCTGGGCTTCTCGCTCTCCACCACGCACTCCTGCTCCGGCGCCGTCATGGGCTCGGGCCTCGGCCGCAAGGGCGGCGTCGTGCGCTGGTCGACGGCGACCCGGATGTTCGTCGCGTGGGGCCTGACCCTGCCGGCCGCCGGACTGGTCGCCGCGGGCGCCGAGTTCGTGGCCCGCCAGGGCGGCTGGGGCGTCGCCGCCGTCGCGGTCTTCCTCGTCGCGTCCTGCGTCGCGATCTGGCTGATCTCGCGCCGCCAGGTCGTCGACCACCACAACGTCAACGAGAGCGACGACCCGGCCACCGGCACCGAGACCTCTGCGGACTCCGAGCCCGAGGGCGCCGTGGCCAACGCCCTCGACGCGGACGCCAAGCCCACCATCCCGGCCCAGGCCGGTGCCGCCGCGGAGTCCGCGCGGCCCGCCGGTGCGACCGTCTGATCCGGCGACCGGACCAGCGAGCTAAGGAACACGCATGATCGACATCGACTGGGCGGCGCTCGGCTCCGTCTTCGGCGTCAGCCTCGTGGCGACGGTCGCCCTGGTGGGGCTGTTCACCCTCGGCATCGTCGGCCTCTCCAAGCAGGAGGCGGCCACCGAGCAGGGCGGCTCCGCGCCGCTCGCCCGCACCGGCGCGTACGCCTGCTTCGCACTCTGCGCGGCCGCGGTGGCTTACGGGATCTCCCTGATCGTCCTCTGACACCGGCCACCGCGCCGCACCGCCCCGCACCAGCCCCTTCGAGGGCCGGCGCGGGGCGGTTTCCTGTGGGCCTCCGCACACTCTTCCGCCGCAGGTCAAAGCGGAGTTGACGGGCGTTGTCGGGCGTGGTGGACTGCCCGAGCCATTACGGCGGTCAGAAGAGGAAGCCGGTGCGAATCCGGCGCGGTCCCGCCACTGTCACCGGGGTTCACGAGCCATCACGAACCCGGGGAGCCAGGAACTCTCGCCGCCGTTCACGTCGAACCAGGGCGCGGACCCTGAGTGAGGACAACAACGCCATGCGCGGCTGCCGTTCGGACGCTTCCAGCTCCTTGAGTGCTTCGAGTGCGTCGAGTACGTACCGTCCCCCGTTCCTTCGAGGCGTGACGGCGGCCTGAAGCGTGCGTGCCGATCGCGTCTTCGCGTACGGCGCCGCCGCCGGCCTTCTCGGTGACCTGCTGCTCGGCGATCCCCGCCGAGGCCATCCGGTCGCCGCGTTCGGCCGCGCGGCGGGTGCCGTCGAGCGGGTGCTGTGGCGGGACCACCGCGGGTGGGGCGCCCTGCACACCGCCGTCTGCGTGGGCGGTGCCGTGGGTGCCGCCGCGCTGTCCGCCGCCGCCGTGCGCCGCTCCCCCACCGCCTCCGTCGCCCTGACCGCCGCCGCCACCTGGGCCGTCGTCGGCGGCACCTCGCTCGGCCGGGAGGCCCGTGCCATCGGCGACGCGCTCGCCGCGGGCGATGTGGACGCCGCCCGCGAGCGCCTCCCCCATCTGTGCGGCCGCGACCCGCAGGCGCTCGACGCGGACGGGATCGCGCGTGCCGTCGTCGAGTCCGTCGCCGAGAACACCTCCGATGCGGTCGTCGGCGCCCTCGTGTGGGGTGCCGTCGGCGGCGTGCCCGGCCTCGTCGCGTTCCGGGCCGTGAACACGCTGGACGCGATGGTCGGGCACAAGTCGCGGCGGTATCGGCGGTACGGGTGGGCCTCCGCGCGGCTGGACGATGTTGCGGGGTGGGCCGGTGCTCGGCTCACCGCTGCGCTGGCTGTGGTGGCAGGGGGCTCTCCTCGCGGCGCCGCGCGGGCGTGGCGGGATGATGCCGGGTTGCATCCCAGTCCCAACGCCGGGCCCGTCGAGGCGTCGTTCGCGGGGGCGTTGGGCGTTCGGCTCGGGGGGACGTTGTCGTACGGGGGGCGGGTTGAGCATCGGCCCGTGCTGAACCCCTCCGGGGGTGCGGTTCAAGTCGCCGATGTCGAACGGGCGGTTCGGCTTTCTCGCAGGGTTGGTTGGCTTGCTCTGGGTGCATGTGCTGTCGGGCGGTCCGTCTGGGCGTTGACGTCAGGGCGCCCGGCAACGGGAGCTGTGCCCACCGGTTCCGCCCTGCGGAACGCCTGCCCACAGCGGTGGAGAGGAAAGACATCATGAGCGGCGGTCTGCTGATTGCCGGAACCACATCCGACGCGGGCAAGAGCGTTGTCACCGCCGGGATCTGTCGGTGGCTGGCTCGTAAGGGTGTGTCTGTCGCGCCGTTCAAGGCGCAGAACATGTCGCTGAACTCGTTCGTGACGCGCGAGGGTGCCGAGATCGGGCGGGCGCAGGCCATGCAGGCGCAGGCCGCCCGGGTCGAGCCGAGTGCGCTGATGAACCCGGTGCTGCTCAAGCCCGGCGGCGACCGTTCCAGCCAGGTCGTCCTGATGGGCAAGCCGGTGGGTGAGATGTCCGCCCGCGGCTATCACGGCGGGCGGCAGGAGCAGTTGCTCGGCACCGTCACCGACTGCCTGGAGCAGCTGCGCAGCTCGTACGACGCGGTGATCTGCGAGGGCGCGGGCAGTCCGGCCGAGATCAATCTGCGGCGTACCGACATCGTGAACATGGGCATCGCGCGCGCCGCGGGATTTCCGGTCGTGGTGGTCGGCGACATCGACCGGGGCGGTGTCTTCGCGTCCTTCTTCGGTACGACGGCGCTGCTGAGCGAGGCCGATCAGGCCCTGGTCGCCGGGTACTTGGTGAACAAGTTCCGCGGCGATGTGACCCTGCTCGAACCCGGGCTCGACATGCTGGAGAAGCTCACCGGGCGGCGTACGTACGGAGTCCTGCCGTACGCGCACGGGCTCGGCATCGACGAGGAGGACGGGCTGCGCGTGTCGATGCGGGGCACCGTGCGGGAGTCCGTCGTCGCGCCGCCGGTCGGCGAGGACGTGCTGCGGGTCGCCGTCTGTGCGGTGCCGTTGATGTCCAACTTCACCGATGTCGACGCGCTGGCCGCCGAGCCGGGTGTCGTCGTGCGGTTCGTGGACCGCGCCGAGGAGCTGGCCGACGCGGACCTGGTCGTGGTGCCCGGAACGCGCGGCACCGTCAAGGCACTTGCGTGGCTGCGGGAGCGCGGCCTCGCGGACGCCCTGGCCCGCCGCGCCGCCGAGGGCCGCCCGGTGCTCGGCATCTGCGGCGGCTTCCAGGTGCTCGGCGAGCACATCGAGGACGACGTCGAGTCCCGCGCCGGTGCGGTCGACGGGCTCGGACTGCTGCCCGTACGGGTGCGGTTCGAGCGCGAGAAGACCCTGGCCCGGCCCGTGGGTTCGGCGCTCGGCGAGCGGGTCGAGGGGTACGAGATCCACCATGGCGTGGCCCGCGTGGACGGCGGTGAGCCGTTCCTCGACGGCTGCCGCGTCGGCGCCGTGTGGGGCACGCACTGGCACGGCTCCCTGGAGTCCGACGGGTTCCGGCGGGCGTTCCTGCGGGAGGTCGCGCGGGCGGCGGGGCGGCGGTTCGTGCCCGCGCCCGACACGTCGTTCGGTGCGCTGCGCGAGGAGCAGCTGGACCGGCTCGGCGATCTGATCGAGCAACACGCGGACACGGAGGGGCTGTTGCGGCTGATCGAGGGCGGGGCCCCCTCGTCCCTCCCCTTTGTTCCTCCTGGGGCTCCGCCCCAGCCCCCCGAACCCACTCCGTCCCAGGAGGCCACCCCTTGAACACCCCCTACCCCTTCACCGCCCTCGTCGGCCAGGACGACCTGCGGCTCGCGCTGCTGCTCAACGCCGTCTCACCGGCCGTCGGCGGCGTGCTCGTGCGCGGCGAGAAGGGCACCGCCAAGTCCACGGCCGTACGGGCCCTTTCGGCGCTGCTGCCCGAGGTCTCCGTCGTCTCCGGCTGCCGGTTCTCCTGCGACCCGGCCGCGCCGGACCCGAACTGCCCGGACGGACCGCACGAGTCCGGCGCCGCGGACGGCCGGGCCGCGCGGATGGTCGAGCTGCCCGTCGGCGCCTCCGAGGACCGGCTCGTCGGCGCCCTCGACATCGAACGCGCGCTGTCCGAGGGCGTGAAGGCCTTCGAGCCCGGCCTGCTCGCCGACGCGCACCGCGGCATCCTCTACGTCGACGAGGTCAACCTCCTCCACGACCACCTGGTCGACCTGCTGCTCGACGCGGCCGCGATGGGCGCCTCGTATGTGGAGCGCGAGGGCGTGTCCGTACGGCATGCGGCGCGGTTCCTGCTGGTCGGCACGATGAACCCCGAAGAGGGCGAGCTGCGGCCGCAGTTGCTGGACCGGTTCGGCCTGACCGTCGAGGTGTCCGCGTCCCGGGAGCCGGACCAGCGGGTCGAGGTGGTGCGGCGCAGGCTCGCGTACGACGACGGGCCCGAGGAGTTCGCGGCGCGCTTCGCCGCCGACGAGGCCGAGCTGCGGGAGCGGATCGTGGCGGCGCGTGCGCTGCTGCCCTCCGTGCGGCTCGGGGACGCGGCGCTGCGGCAGATCGCCGCGACGTGCGCGGCGTTCGAGGTCGACGGGATGCGCGCGGACATCGTGATGGCCCGTACGGCGACGGCGCTCGCGGCGTGGGCCGGGCGCGAGGACGTAGCTGCCGATGACGTGCGGCAGGCCGCGCTGCTCGCCCTGCCGCACCGCAGGCGCCGCAACCCCTTCGACGCGCCGGGCCTCGACGAGGACAAACTCGACGAGACCCTGGAGGAGTTCGGCGGCTCCGAGGACGACCAGGACCCCGAGCCCGACCCCGAGCCCGACGGGCCCGGAGACCCGGACGGGCCCGGCGGTGGCGGACAGCCCCCGCAGGGCGGTCCCGAGGTGCCGCCGCAGGGCGGCGAGGCCCAGGACGCCCCCGAGGCCCAGGACGCCCCTGAGGACCGCGAGCCCCAGGCCGCACCGGCCGCCCCCGCGCCCGCCCCCGAGCAGGCGCCGGTCGCCGCGACGGAGCCGTTCCGCGCCAAGCTGCTCACTGTGCCGGGCACGGGTGCGGGCGCGGCGGGCCGTCGCTCGCGGGCCCGTACCGAGCACGGCCGTACGACGGGTTCGCGGCGGCCGCGGGGCGCGCTCGGCAAGCTGCATCTCGCGGCAACCGTGCAGGCCGCGGCGCCGCACCAGCACGCGCGCGGGCGGTCCGGTCCGGGGCTCGTGGTGCGCCGGGACGATCTGCGGCAGGCGACCCGGGAGGGGCGTGAGGGCAACCTCGTGCTGTTCGCGGTGGACGCCTCCGGGTCGATGGCGGCGCGGCAGCGGATGAGCGCCGTGAAGGGCGCCGTGCTCTCGCTGCTGCTCGACGCGTACCAGCGGCGCGACAAGGTGGGCCTGGTGACGTTCCGCGGCAAGGGCGCCGAGGTGGCGCTGCCGCCCACGTCGTCCGTGGACACGGCCGCCGCACGCCTGGAGCAGCTGCCCACGGGCGGCCGGACGCCGCTCGCGGAGGGCCTGTTGAAGGCGCACGACGTGCTGCGCGTCGAACGGCTCCGCGACCCGGCGCGGCGCGCGCTGCTCGTCGTCGTCACGGACGGCCGGGCCACCGGCGGGCCGGAGCCGGTCGCGCGGGCGGCCCGTGCCGCGGGCCTGTTCGCCGCCGAGGGCGTCGCGACCGTCACGGTCGACTGCGAGGCGGGCCCGGTCCGCCTCGGCCTCGCCGCGGAGCTCGCGCGGAACCTCGGCGGCAGCGCCGTCTCCCTCGACGAGCTGCGCGCGGACAGCATCGCCGGGCTCGTCCGCGACATCCGTGACGTACCCGCCAACTCCTCCAGCAGAAAGGCCGCCTGATGCCTCAGGGACAGCCGTCCGTCGTGCCCGACGACGGGCTCACCACCCGCCAGCGCCGCAACCGCCCGCTCGTCGCCGTGCACACCGGCACCGGCAAGGGCAAGTCGACGGCCGCGTTCGGGCTCGCTCTGCGGGCCTGGAACCAGGGATGGCCCGTCGGGGTGTTCCAGTTCGTGAAGTCGGCGAAGTGGAAGGTCGGCGAGGAGCGGGCCCTGAAGGTGCTCGGCGCCTCCGGTGAGGGCGGCACCGTCGACTGGCACAAGATGGGCGAGGGCTGGTCCTGGGTCCAGCGCGACCTCCAGGGCGACAACTCCTCCAACGAGGAGAAGGCCCTGGAGGGCTGGGAGCAGGTCAAGCGCGACCTCGCGGCCGAGACGTACCGGATGTACGTGCTCGACGAGTTCGCGTACCCGATGCACTGGGGCTGGATCGACGTCGACGAGGTCGTCTCCGTGCTGCGGGACCGGCCGGGGCAGCAGCACGTGGTGATCACCGGGCGGAACGCGCCGCAGCCGCTGCTCGACTTCGCGGACCTGGTGACCGAGATGGGCAAGGTCAAGCACCCGATGGACGCGGGCCAGAAGGGCCAGAGAGGCATCGAGTGGTGATGCCGGTCCACGAGCTGCAGAAGGGCCTCGCGTGGTGACGTCCGTACCGCGTCTGGTCATCGCCGCGCCCTCCTCGGGCAGCGGCAAGACCACCGTCGCCACCGGTCTGATGGCGGCCTTCGCCGAGGCCGGGCTCGCGGTCTCCCCGCACAAGGTCGGGCCCGACTACATCGACCCCGGCTACCACGCGCTCGCCTGCGGCCGCCCCGGTCGCAACCTCGACGCGTACATGTGCGGCACCGGACTGGTCGGCCCGCTGTTCGCGCACGGCTCGGCGGGCTGCGACCTGGCCGTGGTCGAGGGCGTCATGGGGCTGTACGACGGGGCGGTCGGGCAGGGCGAGCTGGCGTCCACGGCGCAGGTCGCGAAGCTCCTCAAGGCGCCCGTCGTGCTGGTCGTGGACGCCTCGTCGCAGTCCCGCTCGGTGGCGGCGCTCGTGCACGGCTTCGCGTCCTGGGACCCTCAGGTGCGGCTCGCGGGCGTGATCCTCAACAAGCTGGGCTCGGCGCGGCACGAGGAGATCCTGCGGGACGCGCTCGGCGAGTCCGGGGTGCCGGTGCTCGGGGCGCTGCGCCGGGAGAGCCAAGTGAAGGCGCCGTCACGGCACTTGGGGCTCGTGCCGGTGGCGGAGCGGCGGGCCGAGGCCCTGGAGTCGGTGGCCGCGCTCGCCGCGCAGGTACGGGAGGGCTGCGACCTCGACGGGCTGCTCGCCCTCGCCCGCACCGCGCCCGCCCTGCCGGACGCGCCGTGGGACCCGGCGGCCGGGCTCGAACCCGTCGCGGGGCCGAAGAGGGTGGTCGCGCTCGCCTCCGGGCCCGCGTTCACGTTCTCGTACGCGGAGCACGCCGAACTGCTCACCGCCGCCGGTGCCGAGGTCGCGCCGTTCGACCCGCTGCACGACGAGCAACTCCCGGACGGGACCGCCGGGTTGGTGATCGGCGGCGGCTTCCCCGAGGTGTACGCGCCGGAGCTGTCCGCCAACGAACCGCTGCGCAAGGCCGTGGCCGACCTCGCGCAGAGCGGGGCGCCGGTGGCCGCCGAGTGCGCCGGTCTGCTGTACCTCGCCAAGTCCCTGGACGGGAAGCCGATGTGCGGCGTGCTTGACGCCGAGGCGCGTATGTCGGAGCGGCTGACCCTGGGGTACCGGGAGGCCGTCGCCGTGTCGGACAGCTCGCTCGCGGCGACGGGCACGCGGCTGCGCGGGCACGAGTTCCACCGCACGGTGATCGAGCCGGGCGCGGGGCCGACGCCCGCCTGGGGCATGCATCTGCCGGAACGCCGGGTGGAGGGCTTCGTGCAGGGCGGCGTGCACGCCAGCTATCTGCACACCCACTGGGCGGCCGCCCCGGACGTGGCCCGCAGATTCGTGGCAGGCTGCAACGCGTGAGCCCCGCAGCCGAGTTGGACCACCTAGGGCCTGTCCGGCGGATCTTCGCGGACCCGCGAAGATCCGCCGGACAGGCCCTAGTCCTCGCCACCCCCGACCTCGACGACACCGTCGCCGAGGTCACGGCGGCGACCGGGGTGGCGCCGGCCGAGGGCGGCCGCCACCTCGGGTACGGCACGCGGAACTTCCTGTACGGGCTGGCGGGCGAGGCCGCCCCACGGGTCGCGGTCGCTCCGCGGCCGTACCTCCGTGCCGTGGTCGAGGGCACGCGCGGCCGGGTCGGGTTCGGGCGGGGAGTCGTACCGTCATGAGGAGCCGTGCGCGCTCACTCCGCCGCGCCGACCACCAGCCAGATGAAGCCGACGCCGGCCACCGTGCAGCACAGCGTCGGCACCGCCGGGTGGTCGTGGTGGGCCTCGGGGAGGATCTCCGCGGCGGCGAGATAGAGCAACGCGCCGCCGAAGAAGCCGAGATAGCTGCCGAGGAACTCCTGGGGCAGCGTGAAGAACATCGTGGACGCGGCCCCCACGACCGGCGCCGCGGCGGCGGCGAACAGCATGGCGAGCGCCTTGCGCCGGGCGTTCCCGTACAGGCTCGTGATCGTGTACGTGTTGAAGCCGTCCGCGAAGTCATGGCTGATGACGGCGAGTGCGACGGTCAGGCCCATCGCGCCGCCCGACTGGAAGGCCGCGCCGAGCGCGACGCCGTCCATCAGGCTGTGCAGGACCATCGCGGCCGCAGCGGTGAGCCCGACCTGCGGCACCCGCTCGTCAAAGCCGTGCGCGGCCTGTCGTACGGCGAGCAGCCGCTCCACGACGTGGGCGACGAGGAAGCCGCCGACGAACAGCAGCAACGCCTGGGGCACGCCGTGGATCTCCCCGTCCGCGGCCTCCAGGGCCTCCGGCAGCAGCTCCAGGCCGACGACGCCGAGCATCAGGCCGCCCGCGAAGCCGAGCACGAGGTGCCTGCGGTCGGTGACGCGCTGCGCCGCCCAGCCGCCGACCAGCGTCATCAGGAACGCGCCGAGCGCGACGATCACCGCCATGGGGTCTTGCTAGCGGATGGACCCGGTCCCTTCGGCCTGCGACACACCTGATATCTCCTGGTCACACCTGCCCCGTACGTGTCCGCCCCCGCTGTTCGAACCGAGAGGAGCCGCCCATGCCCGGTACGCCGCCCCGCTCCGGTGCGCTGATCGCCGGTGTGGGTGCCGCCCGTGGTGTGCCCCTCGACGAGGTGCTCGGCCTGGTGCGTGCCGTGCTGCGCGAGGCGGGGCGGCCCGAGTCCGGCCTGGGCGCGCTCGCGACGGTGGACGCGAAGGGCGGCGAGCCCGGCGTCGTCGGGGCGGCGCGGGCGCTCGGCGTACCGCTCCTGACGTACCCGGCGGCCGAGTTGGCGCGGGTGGCCGTCCCGAACCCGGCGGGCGCCGTACTCGCGGCCGTCGGTACGCCGTCCGTCGCCGAGGCCGCGGCGCTCGCCACGGGCGGCCGGCTGCTCGTGCCCAAGCGGAGGTCGAGTCCCGAGGGCCGGTCCGCCCGGGCGACCTGCGCGCTCGCGCACACCGACTCCTTCCCGTACCGCCCCCCTCCCCGAGGAGACCGTGTGACCAGACCTGAGACCGAATCGGCAGCCGCCCGGCCGGTGCTGCTCGTCGCGGACGACGGCACCGAGGCGCTCCGCGCCTTCGTCGACGCGCTCGGCCGCCACAGTCCCGAACTCCCGGTGGCGGGCGGTCACTTGAGGCAGGTGTCCGGCCTGATGGGCGACGACACGGCCCACCCGACGGTCGTACCTCTGACGCTCGCCCCCGCACCCCACGCCGAGCGCGCGGTCGCCTCGGCCCTCGATCCCGCCCGGCTCTCGTACGCGTACGGGCCCCTGCTCGGCGGGCATCCCGTCCTGCTCGACGTCCTGGAGCGGCGGGTGGAGGCGGCGCTCGACGCCGGGGCGGCGCGCACGCCGGGGGACCGGGCCGGGGTCACGGTGCTCCTGGTCGGCCCCGGCGCCACGGCCCCTGAGGCGAACGCCGAGGTGCACCGGGTGGCGCGGCTGCTGTGGGAGGGGCGCGGGTACGCGGGGGTGGAGACGGCGTTCGTGTCGCTGGCCGCGCCGGACGTGCCGAGCGGGCTCGACCGGTGCGTACGGCTCGGGGCGCGGCGGATCGTGGTGCTGCCGTACTTCCTGCTCGACGGCGCCCTGGCGGACCGGGTGCGGGCGCAGGCCGAGGGCTGGGCGGAGGCGCACCCGGAGGCCGAGGTGCGCACGGCGGACGCCGTCGGCCCGGACCCGGCCCTGCTCGACCTGGTGGTACGGCACCACCACGAGGCCACCACCCCGCACGAACCCCAGGAAAGACATGCACAGGCACCTGCACGCTGACCGATCCCAGGCGGACCGCCCGCACGCGCACGATCTGCGGCACCACGGCGACGCGGAGGTCAGGGACGACGGCGCGGAGCTGACCGACCTCGCGGTCAACGTCCGTACGGACACGCCCCCTTCGTGGCTGCGCGAGCACATCGCCGCGTCCCTCACCTCCCTCGCCGCCTATCCCGACGGCCGTGCGGCGCGGGCCGCGGTGGCCCGGCGGCACGGCCTCGCCCCGGAGCGGGTGCTGCTCACGGCGGGCGCGGCGGAGGCGTTCGTGCTGCTCGCGCGGGCCCTGCGGGTGCGGCGTCCGGTCGTCGTGCACCCGCAGTTCACGGAGCCGGAGGCGGCGCTGCGGGACGCGGGGCACGAGGTGCGGCGGGTGCTGCTGCGCGCGGAGGACGGCTTCCGGCTCGACCCGGCGGCGGTGCCCGAGGACGCGGACCTGGTGGTGGTGGGCAACCCGACCAACCCGACGTCGGTGCTGCACCCCGCCGGTCTGATCGCTCAACTCGCCCGTCCCGGGCGGACGTTGGTCGTGGACGAGGCGTTCATGGACGCGGTGCCGGGTGAGCGCGAGGCCCTCGCGGACCGTACGGACGTGCCGGGCCTGGTGGTGCTGCGCAGCCTCACCAAGACCTGGGGGCTCGCGGGCCTGCGCATCGGCTACGTACTGGCCGCGCCGGAGACCGTCGCGGAGCTGGAGCGGGCCCAGCCGCTGTGGCCGGTCTCCACGCCTGCCCTCGCGGCGGCCGAGGCGTGCATGACTCCGCGGGCGCTCGCGGAGGCGGAGGCCGCGGCCCGCTCGATCGCCGCCGACCGGGCCCATCTCCTCGCGGGCCTGGCGGAGTTCGATGAGGTCACGGCGGTACGCGAGGCCGAGGGCCCGTTCGTCCTGATCCGCGTCGAGGGCGCGGCCGGGCTCCGCGCCCACCTGCGCGACCTCGGCTTCGCACTCCGCCGCGGCGACACGTTCCCCGGCCTGGACCCGGACTGGCTCCGCCTCGCGGTACGGGACCGGGAGACGACGGACCGGCTGCTGGGGGCACTGGAGAAGGCGCTGGCGTCGGCTGGGCGCTGACGGTCGAGCGGGGGAGAGGCGGCACAGGGCAGGTGGCCGCCTCTCCCCCACGTTCTCAGGCGCGCCTGCGTGCTGCGTACAGGGCGCCGCCGCCCAGGGCGAGCAGGAGCACCGCGCCGCCCGCGACGTACGGCGTCGTGGAGTCGCCGCCCGTCTCGGCGAGGTGCTGCGGCTTCGCGGCCGTCTGCGGGCGGGTCTCGTCCTTGGGGTGTTCCTGCGGCTGCTCCTCCGGGGGCTTCGCGGGCGCCGTCGGGGCCTCGCAGGTGGCGCCCGCGAGGGTGACGGTCCCGTCGACCTCGGCGACGTTGAGCTTCAACGGGTTGACGGACACCTTGAGTTCGAGCGCGGAGGCCGCTGCCGTACGGGACGTGGTGTGGGTCTTCGCCAGGTCGAGGCGGACCTCGCCGACGCCGGGCACGTCCACGCGGGTCGGCCCTGTCGCGGAGAGCGTGACCTTCTTGCCGAGCACGGTCACCGAGCCCACCACGTCGGCCTCGGCGACCGGCTGCTCGCCCGCCACGCAGACCGCCTTCGAGGTGACGTTCTCCAGCTCGATCAGGGGCAGCGCGGGCAGCCCCGGCAGGTGCACCTCGGCCCGTGTGAGGTGCGTACGGCCCTCGGCCTTGTGCCGGTCGGCGGTGGCCTTCGCGGAGGCCGCCTCGGCGCGCACCATGCTGAACGGGCGGCCCCGGTCGATGCCGTCGACGTTCACGGTGAGCGCGGTCTTCTCCGCCGACGCGGGCGCGTCGACCTCGTTGAGGGAGGCCCGGACCGGCACGTTCACGGACTTGTTGAGCAGCGAGACGTCGAGTCCCGCGCGCAGGACGACCGCACTGGACCTGCCGTCGCCACCCGTGGCGTGGGCGGGCACGGCACCGGCGAGGGCCGCGGGACCCGCGGCCAGCGCCGTCGCGGCCGCGATGGCGGCGATCCGCCGGGACCGCCGATGACACGGCACGGGCGTGCGGAAGGTGTTGCTGTTCACGGTGGTGGAACCCCCACGAGAATTGAGCGCGAGCGCTCAGGGACAAGGGGCCGCCGACACCGCCGTACGGGGACAGTCGTACGGCGTCGGCGGCCCGGACCCCGGCATCGTTACGCACACGGAGTGAACCGGCGGCGACATGGGGTCACTTCACTCCAAAGTGGGGTTTCCGCCCTCGTTTTCGAATCTTCCGGCACGCGCGTTCCCTTCCGCCTCCCGCGTCACGCCCCTTGCCGGACCTGGGAGTTGCCGTACGGGGAGGGTCCTGCGGGGTGGTGAAGGATGCGCAACGAGTCGTGGGCGCGCGGGGGCACGGGTGCGTCAACCCGACGCCACGCGCGCCCCTGCGCCCCCTCGCGGGGCCGGGCTCAGCTGACCACGTTCCCGTTCACCACGATCCGGCGCGGCGCCGCGAGTGCGCGTACGTCGGCGCGCGGGTCCTCGTCGTACACCACGAGGTCGGCGGCGGCGCCCTCGGTGAGACCGGGGCGGCCGAGCCAGTCGCGGGCGCCCCACGTGGTGGCGGAGAGCGCGGCGAGCGGCGGGATGCCGGCCTTGGTGAGCTCGACGACCTCGGCGGCGGCGAGGCCGTGCGCGAGGCCGCCGCCCGCGTCGGTGCCGACGAAGACGGGGATGCCGGCGTCGTGGGCGGAGCGCACGGTGTCGTAGCGGCGGTCGTACAGGCGGCGCATGTGGTCGGCCCAGATGGGGAACTTGCTGTCGCCGCCCGCCGCCAGCTTCGGGAACGTCGCGATGTTCACGAGGGTCGGGACGATCGCCACGCCGCGCTCGGCGAAGAGCGGAATGGTGTCCTCGGTGAGCCCGGTGGCGTGCTCGATGCAGTCGATGCCCGCCTCGACCAGGTCCCGCAGCGAGTCCTCGGCGAAACAGTGCGCGGTGACGCGGGCGCCGAGCCGGTGCGCCTCGGCGATCGCGGCCTCGACCTCGGCGCGCGGCCAGCAGGAGCCCAGGTCGCCGGTGGAGCGGTCGAGCCAGTCGCCGACCAGCTTGACCCAGCCGTCGCCGCGCTCCGCCTCCCGGCCGACGTACGCGACCAGCTCGTCCGGCTCGATCTCGTGGGCGTAGTTGCGGATGTAGCGCTTGGTGCGGGCGATGTGCCGGCCCGCGCGGATGATCTTCGGCAGGTCCTCGCGGTCGTCGATCCAGCGGGTGTCGGAGGGCGAGCCCGCGTCCCGGATCAGAAGCGTCCCGTTGTCCCGGTCGGTGAGGGCCTGCCGCTCGGCGGTCTCGGCGTCGACCGGGCCGTGCGCGTCGAGGCCCACATGGCAGTGCGCGTCGACGAGGCCGGGCAGCGCCCAGCCCTCGACGGTGGTGACGTCGTCCGCCCCCGGCGGCCGCGTGAAACTGATCCGCCCGCCGACGACCCACAGCTCGTCCCGTACGTCCTCCGGCCCGACGAGCACCCGCCCGCGGACCCTCAGCACCCCTGAATCGCTCATGTCGGCAGCGTAGATCCCACTCGGTACGCTCGGACCGGCACCCGGACAAGAACACGTCAAGCGGCCTGCGGACCCTCCGCGGGACCGCAGGACCGTCAAGAAGAGAGCACCACCGTGACGCACCCCTTTCTCGACCTGGCTCCGCTGACCCCCGCGCACTTCGCCGCGATCGAGCAGCGGGTGGCGCGGCTGATGCGGACCGAGCAGGACGTCGTGATCATGCAGGGCGAGGCGCTGCTGCCCCTTGAGGCCTGTATCCGCTCCGGGGCCCGGCCGGGTTCCACCGCGCTGAACGTGGTGACCGGGCCGTACGGCCAGACCTTCGGCAACTGGCTGCGGGACTGCGGCGCCACCGTGATCGACCTGGCCGTGCCGTTCCACACGGCCGTCACCGCGGACCAGGTGCGGGAGGCGCTCACCGAGCACCCGGAGATCGACTTCGTCTCGCTCGTGCACGCGGAGGCGGCGACCGGCAACACCAACCCGGTCGCGGAGATCGGCGAGGTGGTCCGGGAGCACGGCGCGCTGTTCTACCTGGACGCGGTGGCCTCGATCGCCGCTGAGCCGGTGCTGCCGGACGCCTGGGGCGTGGACCTGTGCATCATCGGCGCGCAGAAGGCGATGGGCGGCCCGGCCGGGGTCTCGGCGGTGTCGGTGAGCGAGCGCGCCTGGCGGCGGTTCGCGGAGAACCCGCGGGCGCCGCGCGCCTCGTACCTCTCGCTCCTGGACTGGAAGGCGCGCTGGATCGACGGCGGCCGCAAGGCGCTGCTTCACGCCCCGGCGCAGCTGGAGATGCTGGCCCTGGAGGCCTGCGTGGAGCGGATCGAGTCGGAGGGCCTGGACGCGGTGATGGACCGGCACGCGACGGCCGCGGCGGCGACGCGGGCGGGCGCGGTGGCCCTCGGGGTCCTGGAGCCGTACGTCCACGAGGCGCGGGACGCGGCGCCGGTGGCGACGACGCTGCGCGCCCCGGCGGGCGTGGACGCCTCCGAGCTGGTGGCGCGGGCGCTCGCGGCGGACCCGGCGCTGCCCCTGGTGGCGGGCGGCGGGGCGCTGGCCAAGGAGATGATCCGGGTCAACCACTACGGTCCGGACGCGACGCGTGGCGCGGTGCACGCGAGCCTGGCGGCGCTGGGCGCCGCGCTCGGCGAGGCGGGGCTCGCGGTGGACCTGGAGGCCGCTCGGCGTGCGGTGACCGCCGCCTGGGAGTAGCGTTTCTGGTTGCCCGTCAATTCTGCGTCAAGAATCGGGCAGCAGGACTCGGGCCGCCGGCTTCGAAATCTTCCGGGGCCATAAATCAATGTCGTATTCACGAATGCGGGGAGCTGCTTTTCGAGCGCAGCTTCCCGTATTCTTCTGCCCGCTTTCCCCGGTCCTAAACGCAAAAATTTTGCGAACGCCAAACGACGTAATTCGGGCAGATCTCGTGAGGGTTTCCAGCTTGTGACCGACGCCACACGGGGAGCGATATGCCCCAGAATATCTGGACAAAACAGGGCAGTCAGCGAGGTTTTTGCGCGAGCGCGCACGCCCGCGTGATAACACATCAAGCCCGTTCAGGTAACCCCTCCCCGCGATGCAATTTCCTTTTTCGGTCGGTAAATTCAATATGCATGACAGCCGCACAAGCAGACCTTGCAAGTGCCCGTACCGCCTTTCGCGAAATGCCGGGGGACTTGCGGCTCGACACCCCGGAGGTGACGGACGGAGCCGCACTCTGGCGCATCGCCCGTGACTCGAAGACCCTCGACCTGAACTCCTCGTACAGCTACCTGCTGTGGTGCCGTGACTTCGCCGGCACCTCGGTGATCGCACGGGACGCGGACGGGGAAGCGGTCGGGTTCATCACGGGATACATCCGGCCCGACCGCCCGCAGACCCTCCTGGTCTGGCAGGTCGCCGTCGACGCATCGCAGCGTGGACGCGGGCTCGCCGCCGCGATGCTGGACGGCCTCGCCGAGCGCGTCGCGAAGGAGCACGAGCTCCGGTCCCTGGAGACCACCATCTCGCCCGACAACATCCCGTCGCAGCGCCTGTTCACCTCGTTCGCACAGCGCCACGACGCCGACCTCGCACGAGAGGTGCTGTTCAGCGCCGAGCAGTTCCCCGACGGCGGCCACGAACCCGAGGTGCTCTACCGCATCGGGCCGCTGCCGTACTGATCCGCAGGCGGACCGCCCCGAGCGGCCCGCAGTCCATCCGCCAGTCCTGACCATCCACTCGGACCCCCCACGCCTATATCTCCCAGGAGGAGATTCGCTGTGACCATCACCCAGCCGGACCTGAGCGTCTTCGAGACCCTGGAGTCGGAGGTGCGCAGCTACTGCCGCGGTTGGCCGACGGTCTTCGACCGCGCGCAGGGCAGCCGCATGTACGACGAGGACGGCCACGAGTACCTCGACTTCTTCGCCGGGGCAGGCTCGCTCAACTACGGGCACAACAACCCCGTCCTGAAACGCGCCCTCATCGACTACATCGAGCGGGACGGCGTCACGCACGGCCTCGACATGTCGACCACGGCCAAGCGCGCCTTCCTCGAGTCGTTCCAGAACACGATCCTGCGCCCGCGTGACCTGCCGTACAAGGTCATGTTCCCGGGCCCGACGGGCACCAACGCCGTCGAGGCCGCGCTGAAGCTGGCCCGCAAGGTCAAGGGCCGCGAGTCGATCGTGTCCTTCACCAACGCCTTCCACGGCATGTCGCTCGGCTCGCTCGCCGTGACCGGCAACGCCTTCAAGCGCGCCGGAGCCGGCATCCCGCTGGTGCACGGCACCCCGATGCCGTTCGACAACTACCTCGACGGCCGCACCCCGGACTTCATCTGGTTCGAGAGCCTCCTCGAGAACTCCGGCTCGGGCCTCAACAAGCCCGCCGCCGTGATCGTCGAGACGGTCCAGGGCGAGGGCGGCATCAACGTGGCCCGCGCCGAGTGGCTGCGCCAGCTCGCCGACGTGTGCAAGCGCTGGGACATGCTGCTCATCGTCGACGACATCCAGATGGGCTGCGGCCGCACCGGCGGGTTCTTCTCCTTCGAGGAGGCGGGCATCGTGCCGGACATCGTCACCGTCTCGAAGTCCATCTCCGGCTACGGCCTGCCGTTCGCCCTCACCCTGTTCAAGCCCGAGCTGGACGTGTGGGAGCCGGGCGAGCACAACGGCACCTTCCGCGGCAACAACCCGGCGTTCGTCACCGCGGCCGCCGCGCTCGACGCCTACTGGGCGGACGGCCAGATGGAGAAGCAGACCCTCGCCCGCGGCGAGCAGGTCGAGCAGGCCCTGAAGGCGATCCGCGCCGAGCACCCCGAGGCCACCAAGGAGTACCGCGGCCGCGGTCTGGTGTGGGGCCTGGAGTTCCACGACAAGGACCGCGCCGGCAAGGTCGCCAAGCGCGCCTTCGAGCTGGGTCTGCTGATCGAGACCTCCGGCCCGGAGAGCGAGGTCGTCAAGATGCTGCCCGCCCTCACCATCACCCCCGACGAGCTGGACGAGGGTCTGCGCACCCTGGCCCGCGCGGTTCGCGAGACCGCCTGAGCGGCGCCCCTCCCCCAGCTGTACGTACGTAAGAGAAAAGGAACCAACTCACCGTGATCGTCCGTTCGTTCAAGGACATTGAAGGCACCGACCGGCACGTCAAGTCCGCCTCCGGCACCTGGGAGAGCAAGCGCATCGTGCTCGCCAAGGAGCGCGTCGGCTTCTCGCTGCACGAGACCATCCTCTACGCGGGCACCGAGACGTCCATGTGGTACGCCAACCACATCGAGGCCGTCGTGTGCACCCAGGGCGAGGCGGAGCTGACCGACGACACGACCGGCGAGAAATACACCATTACGCCCGGCACCATGTACTTGCTGAACGGGCACGAGAAGCACACGATGCGTATCAAGGAGGACTTCCACTGCATCTGTGTGTTCAACCCGCCGGTAACGGGCCGCGAGGACCACGACGAGAACGGCGTGTACCCGCTGCTCACCGAGCCGGACGTGGGCTGACATCAGGGCTTGAGCAGCCCCCCTTGACTCCCGGCCGCCGCACCCCGCCTCGGGGGCGGGGTGCGGCGGCCGGGTACATCCCGAACAGGGCCGTACGAGAGGAGAGGCAGGCAACACCATGACCACCGCACCCGAACGCACCGCAGACCTGTACCCGACCCGAGGCATCGCCGAGGTGCTCACCGAGCGCGAGGACCCAGTCATCTGGTCCGAGCCGGGTACGGAGGGGCCGTTCGCGGCCGCGGAGCTGTCGGCGTTCGACCGGGACGGTTTCATCCAGGTCGACGAGCTGGTCTCCGGGGACGAGGTGGGGGTCTACCAGGCGGAGTTGAACCGTCTGACCCAGGACCCCGCCATGCGTGCCGACGAGCGCTCCATCGTGGAGAAGAGCTCGGGCGAGATCCGTTCCCTCTTCGAGGTGCACAAGATCAGCGAGGTCTTCGCCAAGCTGGCGGCGGACCCGCGCGTCGTCGGACGGGCCCGGCAGATCCTGGGTTCGGACGTCTACATCCATCAGTCACGGATCAATGTGAAGCCCGGCTTCGGCGCCTCCGGCTTCTACTGGCACTCCGACTTCGAGACGTGGCACGCGGAGGACGGCCTCGCGAACATGCGGACCGTGTCCGTGTCCATCGCCCTCACCGAGAACTACGCGTACAACGGCAGCCTGCTCCTCGTGCCGGGTTCGCACCGCACCTTCCTCGGCTGCGAGGGCGCCACTCCGAAGGACAACTACAAGCGTTCCCTGCAGATGCAGGACGCGGGCATCCCCTCCGACGAGGCGCTGACGAAGCTCTCGGACGAGCACGGGATCGCCCAGTGGGTCGGCAGCGCCGGTTCGGCAGTGCTGTTCGACTGCAACACCATGCACGGCAGTGGGGACAACATCACTCCCTTCCCGCGAAGCAATGTGTTCTTCGTCTTCAACAGTGTGGAGAACACCGCGCAGGAACCCTTCGCGGCACCCATCCGGCGCCCCGAGTACATCGGCGCCAGGGACTTCACCCCGGTACGGTGAGCCCTTCGCGGTGACCCACGTGATGTGACGCTTGGCCCGGTTCCCCTTGAGGGAGCCGGGCCAACCGTCGTATACGGCAGGGGCGGCGCCGCTAACCGCCTTATACGGCAGGGGAGTTCAGCCGCCGAGCGCGCCGAGCACGTCGAGCAGCCGGTCCACGTCCGCGCCCGAGTTGTACAGGTGGAACGCGGCCCGCAGGTTGCCCGCGCGGTCCGAGACCTCGACGCCCGCGCGGCTCAGCTCCGGCTGTCGGAGGCCGAGTCCGGGCACCGACACGATCGCGGAACCGGGCGCGTGGACGGGTTCGTGGCCGAGCCGGGCGAGCCCTTCCCGGAACCGGTCGGCGAGCGCGGTGTCGTGGGCGTGGACCGCCTCGACGCCGATCCGCTCGATCAGGTCGAGGCCGTGCCGGGCCCCGACGTACGACAGGAGGCTGGGGCTGACGTCGAACCGGCGGGCGGAGTCGGCGAATGCGTGGACCGGCCCGTAGCAGCTGTCGAAGGGCACCTCCCCCGCGACCCAGCCCGCGAGGTACGGGGTGAGCGAGCCGAGGTCCTCGGGCACGACGAGGAAGGTGACGCCGCGCGGGCAGAGCAGCCACTTGAAGCCGACGGCCACGGTGAAGTCGTCGCCGGAGGCGTCGTACGGCAGCCAGCCCGCGGACTGCGAGACGTCGACGAGCGTACGGGCGCCGTGGGCGCGGGCGGCCGTGCGGATCGCGTCGAGGTCGGCGACGCGGCCGTCGGCGGACTGGGCCAGGCTGACCGCGACGAGGGCGGTGCCGGGGCGGACGGCCTCGGCGAGTTCTTCGAGGGGGACGGTGCGGATCTTGAGGTCGGCGCGGACATGGAAGGGGGTGACCAGGGAGCTGAAGTCACCCTCGGCTACCAGGACTTCGGCGCTCACGGGCAGGGACGCGGCGATCAGGCCGGTGTAGACGGCGACGGAGTCGCCCGCGGCCACGCGGGACGCCGGGACACCGACGATCCGGGCGAAGGCGGCGCGCGCGGCCTCCACGTCGGCGAACATGTCGCCCGCACGCCCGGCCGCGACCGCCGCGACGGCGTCCTGGACGGCGCGGACGCCGTCGGCGGGGAGCAGGCCGGTGCTCGCGGTGTTCAGATACGTCGTCTGCGGTGCGAAGGCCGCACCCGAGAGGCTCTCCATGTCCCTACTCTGCGGTGCGGCCCAACCCCTCGTCCATTGCGCGTCGTTACGGGGTGACCCCAAGCGGTGCTTATACGTCGCCCTTGACCTGCGGAACCTCGCAGCCGTCCGGGCCGCAGCTGTCTGCGCCGGAAGTGACGGCGGTCAGCGGGGCGCGGTCGCCCCACGCCTGCTCCAGGGCCTGGGTGAACACCTCGGCGGGCTGGCCGCCGGAGACGCCGTACCGCCGGTCGAGGACGAAGAACGGCACGCCGGTGGCGCCGAGTTCGGCGGCCTCGCGCTCGTCGGCGCGGACGTCTTCGGCGTACGCCGTCCCGTCGGCGAGGACGGCGCGCGCCTCGGCCTCGTCGAGCCCGGCCTCGACGGCGAGGGCGAGCAGCACCTCGGGGTCGAAGACGGAGCGCTCCTCGGCGAAGTTGGCGCGGTAGGCGAGGGTGAGCAGCTCGTCCTGGCGACCGCGCGCCCTGGCCAGGTGCAGCAGGCGGTGGATGTCGAAGGTGTTGCCGTGGTCGCGGCCCTCGGTGCGGTAGCCGAGGCCCTCGGCACGGGCGTTCTCGGCCACGTGCTGCTCCATGGCGCGGGCCTCGTCGACGGTACGGCCGTACTTCTGGGCCAGCATGTCGATCACCGGGGCGGTGTCGCCCTTGGGGCGGTTCGGGTCGAGCTCGAAGGAGCGGTGCACGACCTCGACGGCGTCCCGGTGGGCGAAGTCCGCGAGGCCCTGCTCGAACCGGGCCTTCCCGATGTAGCACCAGGGGCAGGCGATGTCGCTCCAGATCTCGACGCGCATGGTGTTGCTTCTCTTCTCCGTACGGGGGTGGCGGTACGGAGTGGTCAACGTGGCACCGGAGCCACGCATTCCCGCGTCACAGCCGGTGGTGCGTGACTTCCCGCGTCACAGCCCGCGGTGCATGACTTCCCGCGTCACAGCCCGCGGTGCGTGACTTCCCGCGTCACAGCCCGCGGTGCATGACGTACAGCGCGACCCGCCCCCGCGTGGGGTGCTCGAAGGCCTCCGGGATCGTGCCGACGACGGCGAAGCCGAGGGAGCGCCACAGCTCGAGCGCCGGGTTGGTCTCGACCACGGCGTTGAACACCATCGCCTCGTACCCGTCCTTCGCGGCTGCGTCGAGTACGTGCTCGGCCAGGCGGCGCCCGATGCCGCGGCCGGTGTGGGCCGGGTCGACCATGAACCCGGCGTTGGCGACATGGGCGGCCGGTCCGCCGTAGTTCCGCTTCACGGACGCGGAGGCGAGGACGGTCTCGGGGTCGGAGTCGTCGACGGCCACGAACACCCGGGCGCCGGGCGGCATCCAGAGGGCCCGGGCGGCGTCCTTCGGGGTGTCCCGGTCCCAGGAGTAGGTCTCGCCCGCGCTCACGATCCGCTGCCAGAACGGCCAGATCCGGTCCCAGTCCCGTTCGTCGGCGTCTCTGATGGTCAGCATGGCCGCAGTCTCGCAGAGGGGCGCGCAGTGGCCGAAACCAATTCTGTCGCCCGGCGGGAGACCCGAGCAGGATGGCCCGATGACCGATCACGGGGAACACGAAGAACACGGGGACCACGGGGACCACGGGGACCACGGCAAGGACAGGGCCGGGCTGCTCGACACGCTCGCGCGCGACCCGTACCCGCTGTACGCCCGCGCCCGCGACACCGCAGGCCTCACCTTCGTACCGGAGTGGGACGCCTGGCTGGTCTCGCGCTACGAGGACGTGCGGGAGGTGCTGCGCAGTCCGGAGGACTTCTCCTCGGCGCGTGCGCTGCGGCCCTCCGTCAGGCCCGCACCCGAGGCGCTCGCGGTGCTCGCCGAGGGTCCTGGCGGCGGGCCGGTGGTGCTGTCCTCGGACGGCGAGACCCATCAGGAGCTGCGCGCTCCGGTCGTACGGGGCCTCTCGGCGGCACGCGTGGCGGCGGTGCGGGAGTTCGTGACGGCACGGGCGGGCTCGCTGATCGACGCGTTCACGGCTCGGGACGGGGCCGAGCTGATGGAGGCGTACGCGCGGCCGCTGCCCGCCGAGGTGATCTGCCGGCTCTACGGCCTGGACGAGGCGGAGACGGCGGTCGCGCTGCGCGGCAGCCGTCAGGCGGAGGCCCTGCTGTTCCGGCCGCTGCCGGTGGACGCGCAGGTGCGGGCGGCGCGGGACGTGGTGGCGCTGCAGCGGCTGCTCGCCCGGCACGTGGTGCGGCGGCGGGAGCGGCCCGGCGACGACCTGATCTCGGAGCTGACCCGCGCGCTCGCCCCGCCGGACGCGGGCGCGCTGTCGGACGAGCTGCTCGCCCGGGTGGTGTCCAACCTGCAGAACCTGCTGGCCGCGGGCCATCTGACGACGACGGCGCTGATCGGCACGGTGGTGCATCGGCTGCTCGCGGAGCGGTCGCTGTGGGAGCGGCTGTGCGCGCATCCGGAGTCGATCCCGGAGGCCGTCGAGGAGGCGGCCCGGTGGGGGTCGCCCGTGCAGGGCTTCTTCCGGGTCACGACCCGTCCGCTCACGCTCGCGGGCGCTCAACTCCCGTCCGGGGCGAGCCTGTTCGTCTCGTACGCGGCGGCCAACCGCGATCCGTCCCTGACCGCGGACCCGGACACGTACGCCCCCTCCCGGCCGCCCACCCACCACCTGGCCTTCGGCCACGGCCCGCACACCTGCCCGGGCTCGAGCCTGGCCCGTACGCAGCTCCACACGACGCTGGAGCTGCTGACCAGCCGCCTTCCGTCGCTGCGCCTGGCGGCGGGCGAGGGGGTGGAGTGGGAGCAGTCGCTGATCCACTGGTCGCCCAAGTCACTTGCGGTCGGGTGGGATTGAACGCTCCCCGCGGAGAAGAAGCGTGCCCACTCCCGTCAGCGCAAGCAACCCCGCGCTGATCAGCATGCTCACCCGCAGCCCCGGCAGGAAATCCTCGGCGAGCAGCGCGCCGAAGGTCGCGATGCCGAGGCCGCCCGAGACCTGGCGGGCGGCGTTCAGGACGCCCGCCGCGACGCCGGCGCGTTCCGCGGGGACCGCTTCCATCATCGCGGCCGTCAGCGGCGGGATGGTCAGCGCGCAGCCGAGGGCGAGCGGCACGAGGAGGAGGGCGAGGTGCGGGGCGGGCGTGGTGGCGTCGACGGGGAGGACCAGCAGGAAGCCGAGGCTCGCCAGGGCCTGGCCGATGAGCATCGGCAGCCGGGGCCCGTACCGTCCGGCCAGCTTGCCCGCGACGACGTTGGTGACCGCGATCAGGCCGGTCATCGGCAGGAAGATCAGCCCGGCCTCCAGGGCCGAACGCCCTTGCACCTGCTGGAAGAAAAGGCTGAAGACGAAGGTCACACCGTAGAACGCGACGCTGCACGCGGCGCCCGAGGCCATCAGGACGGCCACGGACCGGTCGCGGAACAGGTCGAGCGGGACGACCGGGTGCGGTTGACGCGATTCGACGTACAGGAAGAGCGCTCCGGCGGCGAGCGCCACGGCGCCGGAGACGAGGCCCGTCGTACCGCCCTCGATGACGGCGAAGGTGAGTGCGGTCAGGGCGACGACGGCGGTGAGCTGGCCGGGCAGGTCGAGGGGGCTTGGTGCGGGGCGACGTTCGGTGCGTGGGGCGCGGACCAGGAGGGCGAGGGCGGCGGCTCCGAGAGGCAGGTTGACGAGGAAGATGCCGCGCCAGTCCCAGGCGGTGGTGAGGGCGCCGCCCGCGACCGGGCCGAGCGCGATGGCGACGGAGCCGCCCGCCGCCCACAGTGCGACGGCACGGGCCCGCGCGGTGGCGTCGGCGTACGCCTGGCGGACGAGGGAGAGCGAGGCGGGCAGGACGACGGCGGCGGCGACGCCCTGGACGACGCGGGCGCCGATGAGCAGGCCGAGGCTCGGGGCGAGTGCGCAGGCCACGGACGCGGCCGTGAACAGGGCGATGCCGATCCCGTAGGCGCGGGTGGCCCCGTACCGGTCGGAGAAGGCGCCGGTGGACAGCAACAGGGCGGCGAAGGCGAGGGTGTACGCGTCGACCACCCACTGCAGGCCGGTCATGCCGCCGCCGAGCGCGTCGCCGATGGCGGGGAGCGCGACGTTGACGATGGACGCGTCCAGGGTGATCAGGGCGAAGCCGAGGAGCGCGGCGAGGAGGGTGAGCGCCGGGGAGGTCGTCGTCCGGCCGGGCTCCAACTGCCTTTGCTGCATGGGCTGTTGGGAGGGGTCGGACTGGTCGGGCCGATCGGTGGTGACTGCCATGCGCTCAGCCTGTCGATCTTCGCGGGCGTAGAGTAGTGGCTTGAATGCCATACGTCCGGAGGTTCTGGCCATGCCGTTGCCGCACCGGGTCGCGGTGATCGCGCCCTCGCCCGTGTCGATGTTCAACCTGTCCGTGCCGGAGCTGCTCTTCGAGAAGGTCGAGGTGGACGGGCGTCCGGGCTACGAGCTGGTCGTGTGCACCGCGGAGCCCGGCACGATCGTCACGTCCGGCGGGCTCGAACTGCGCGTGGAGCGCGGCCTGGACGCCGTGGCGGAGGCCGACACGGTGGTGGTCGCGGGCACCGGGCGCCGGTACGCGCCGGACCCGCGTGTGGTGGCGGCGGTGCGCGCGGCGGAGGTGGCGGGCAAACGGATCGCGTCGATCTGCAGCGGGGCGTTCGTGCTCGCCGAGGCGGGGCTCCTTGAAGGGCGCGCGGCGACGACGTACCACGGCCTGGCCGCGGAGCTGCGGCGCCGCTATCCGTCGGTGGACGTGCAGGGCGATGTGCTCTACGTCCAGGACGGGCAGGTCATGACGGCCTCGGGGTACGCGGCGGGGATCGACCTGTGTCTGCACATGATCCGTACGGACTACGGGGCCGCGGTGGCGAACACGGTGGCCCGGCTCGCCCTTGTCGCGCCGGTGCGGCCGGGCGGCCAGACCCAGTTCACGCAGACGCCGCTGCCGGCGGAGCGGGGCAGCGTCTGCAAGGACACCCGGGGGTGGGCGATGCGGAACCTGGACCGCACGCTCACGCTCGCCGATCTTGCGCGGCATGCGGGGGTCAGCGTGCGGACGCTGAGCCGGCGCTTTCACGCGGAGACGGGGGTGAGTCCGCTGCAGTGGCTGCTGCATCAGCGGATCGAGCGGGCGAAGGAGTTGCTGGAGACGACGGCGCTGCCGATGGAGCAGGTTGCCCGTGCCTGTGGTCTCGGCACGGCGGACTCCCTGCGCCAGCATGTGCACCGGCGCACGGGGCTCACGCCGTCGGCGTACCGGGCGACGTTCAGTCGGCTTGCCGCGGGCTGATTTTTCCCCTACCCGCCCCTCCGGCGATTGAGGAGGCCCGTCCGGCAGGCCACGCGGCGCCAGCCGCATATCGGACGCTGCGGGAAGGGGCAGGTAGGGGAAAAACGCGCCTGCGGCCTACGAACCGTCCCGCAGTGCCCCCAGCCCGTACGCCCGGAAACGGACCTGCTCGAACCGCACCCCGCACCCCTCCCCCTTCGGCGACTGGGCCGTGAAGCCCACGAGCGCGGCGCGGGCCGCCCGCTCCTCGCCCAGGGTGAAGACGCGGATGAACGTCCAGTGCGAGCCGTCGACGGAGGCGTGGAAGGCGAAGGCCTTGCCGGTGCGGGCGATGCGGAGCCAGACCGCGTCGCCCGGCACCTCGAAGGAGTTCGCGTCGTCGGAGTGGCCGCGGGTCACGACCGTGCAGACGTACGGTCGGTCCGGGGAGAGCTCCAGGCAGAGCTTGGCCCACTCGCGCTCGCCGACGTGGAGATAGAGGGCGCCCGCGTCGCCCGGCGCCCGCAGCTGAGCCCGTACGCGCGCGATCAGCTGGAAGTCGCCCTCGGGCGCGCCGAGCAGCCGGGGTGCGTCCGAGGCCGGGTCGAGCGCGGAACCGCCGGGCGGCACGAAGCGGTCCTGCCCGGCGCCCGCACGGCCGGTGAGGACGCCGTTCTCGTACGACCAGCCTCCGTCGGGCCCGAACTCCCGTAGCGGGAAGGGCAGTTCAGGGAGTAGCAACGGATTCACCCCTGCTCGCGGCGCGGCACCCCGAGCGGGTTGTCGTCGCGCAGCTCGGGCGGGAGCAGGGCCTCGGGGGTGTTCTGGTAGGCGACGGGACGCAGCCAGCGCTCGATGGCCGTGGCGCCGACGGAGGTGGAGGTGGAGGTCGACGCCGGGTACGGGCCGCCGTGGTGCTGGGCGGGGGCGACGGCGACCCCCGTGGGCCAGCCGTCGACGAGCACGCGCCCGGCGAGCGGCGTGAGCTCCGCGAGGAGCCGCGCACCCCGGTCGCTCTCCCCCGCGGACTCGGCGGCCGAGAGGTGCAGCGTCGCGGTGAGGTTGCCGGGGAGCCGGGACAGGACGGCGGTGGCCTCGGCGGCGTCCGCGTACCGGGCGACGACCGTGACCGGGCCGAAGCACTCCTCCAGGAGCAGGTCGTGCGCGCCCTCGGCGGCGAGCCGGGAGGCGGGCACGGTGAGGCAGCCCGCGCCGACGGTGTGCTCGCCGCCCGCGCCGGGGGTCACCGGGGCGTCCACGTCCGGGAGTTCGGCCCGCTCGCGCACCCCGTCGACGTACGCGGAACGCATCCGGTGGTCGAGCAGGACGCCCGCCTCGACCTCGCTGACCTCGTGCGTGAGCGCCTTGAGGAGTCGGTCGCCCGCCTCTCCGGTGGGCGCGAGGACGAGTCCCGGCTTGGTGCAGAACTGGCCGACGCCGAGCGTCATGGACGCGGCGAGCCCGGCGCCGATCTCCTCGGCGCGCTCGGCCGCCGCGGCCTCGGTGACCACGACCGGGTTCAAGGACCCCAGCTCGCCGTGGAAGGGGATCGGGTGCGGGCGGGCGGCCGCGGCGTCGTACAGCGCGCGGCCGCCGCGTACCGAACCCGTGAACCCGGCGGCCGCGACCAGCGGATGCCGTACGAGCTCCACGCCCGCCTCGAAGCCGTGCACCAACTGCACGACGTCGCCGGGCAGTCCGACCCGCTCGGCGGCGCGGCGCAGCGCGTCGGCGCAGAGTTCGGCGGTGGCGGGGTGGTCCGGGTGGGCCTTGATCACGACGGGGCAGCCCGCGGCGAGCGCGCTCGCGGTGTCGCCGCCGGGCACGGAGAAGGCGAGCGGGAAGTTGGAGGCCGCGTAGACGGCGACGACGCCGAGCGGGACCTTGTAGCGGCGCAGGTCGGGCCAGGGCGGGGTCTGCGCGGGGTCGGCGCGGCTGATCAGCACGTCGAGGTAGGCGCCCTCGTCGACGACGTCCGCGAAGGACCGCAACTGGTAGGTGGTGCGGGCGAGTTCACCGGTGAGGCGGCCGGGGCCGAGGGCGGTCTCCGCGTCGGCGGCCTCGATCACGTGCTCGGCGCGCTCGTCGAGCAGGTCGGCGGCGGTGCGCAGGAACGCGGCGCGGACGTCCCGGGGGGCGAGCGCGGCCCGTGCGGCGTGGGCGGACCGCACGGCCTGGTCGACCTCTTCGGGGGTGGCCTCCACGGCAACTTGCTCGCGCGGCTTCCCCGTTCGGGGATCGACACTCCAGACTGGGGCGGGGGATGCTGCTGCCACGGCCGGTTCCTCCTGGTGTGACCAGATGTGACTGTTGGTGCCGCCACGTGATTGCCGGAGGAATTACCGCCGACGTGGCCCCACTCACCAGGGCGTTCGTTATGGTGAACGACGTCTCCGAGGGTGAATGGTGGATTCGGAGGCTATGTGCAGGCGAACGAAGGGGTCAAGGGCGATGTCGGCTGCCGAGGCCAGCGGTGGGGCGCAGGTCAAGTCCGCGGTACGGACCGTGGAGTTGCTCGAGTATTTCGCAGGCCGGCCCGGAATGCACTCCCTCGCGGCGGTCCAGGAGGCCGTCGGCTATCCCAAGTCCAGCCTGTACATGCTGTTGCGCACCCTCGTGGAGCTCGGCTGGGTGGAGACGGACGCCACGGGCACGCGGTACGGGATCGGGGTGCGGGCGCTGCTCGTGGGCACGTCGTACATCGACGGTGACGAGGTCGTGGCCGCCGCCCGGCCCACGCTCGACCGGCTCTCCGACGACACCACGGAGACCATCCACCTGGCCCGGCTCGACGGCGTCAACGTCGTCTATCTGGCCACCCGCCAGTCCCAGCACTATCTGCGGCCCTTCACGCGCGTCGGCCGCCGCCTGCCCGCGCACTCCACCTCGCTCGGCAAGGCGCTGCTCGCCACGCACACCGACGAGCAGGTGCGCAAGATGCTGCCGGAGACCCTCGCGCCGCTCACCGAGAACACCATCACGGACCGCGAGAAGCTGATCGAGGAGCTGCACCAGATCCGCGAGCAGGGCTTCGCCGTGGACCGCGAGGAGAACACCCTGGGCTTGCGCTGCTTCGGCGTCGCGATCCCGTACCGCACGCCCGCGCGGGACGCCATCAGCTGCTCGGTGCCGGTGGCGCGGCTCACGCCCGCCCACGAGCAGATGGTCAAGGACGCGCTGTTCGACGCCCGCGACCGGCTGACGCTCGCCACCCGGAGGCTCTGATGGACCTGCCCCACGCCGAGCGGCCCGCGTACGAGGTGGCGCTGCGCCCGGTCCACGACAGCGATCTGCCCGTGTTCTACCGGCAGATGAACGACCCGGAGTCGGCCCGCGTCGCCGCGTTCACCTCGCCGAGGACCGCGGACTGGGACCTGTTCCAGGACCACTGGGCCGGTATCCGCACCTCCACCGCCGTGGCGCGCACGGTCCTCGTCGACGGCGACGTGATCGGCAGCGCCGCGGTGTACGGCGAGCCGGGCGAGCGTGAGGTGACGTACTGGATCGACCGCGCCTTCTGGGGCCACGGCATCGCGACGGCCGCCCTGCGCGCCCTGCTCGCCGAGGTGCCGGAGCGCCCGCTGTACGGACGGGCCGCCGCCGACAACGCGGGCTCGATCCGGGTCCTCGAGAAGTGCGGCTTCGCGGTGACGGCCCAGGAGAGCGGGTACGCGCACGCGCGCGGCGCCGAGATCCCCGAGTACGTGCTGCGCCTGGACTGAGCCCTCGTCGTACGGCCCTGCCGGGACTCCCCCGCGCGGCGGAGGCGGTTCGTCTTCGGGCAGGACGTGCGGCGGCGGCCCGGCCGGGAGTGTGGAGGCATGACCTCGCACACCGTTTCCGCGCCCGTGTCCGCTCCGCCCACCGCCCCGCGCACCAGCGGCTTCCGCGCAGCCGTCCGGGCCGTCGCGATCCTCGCCTGTCTGCCCTATGTGACCCTCAAGATCGCCTGGATCGCGGGCAGCAGAATCGGCATCCCGGACGGCAGTTCGCTGCTCGACCACCCCACGACGATGGCCGTCGCCAACGGCATCACCGTCCTGATGGACGCCGCCGTCGTCGCCCTCGCCCTGCTCCTCACGCAGCCGTGGGGGATGCGCGTGCGGGCCTGGCTCCTGGCCCTGCCGGTGTGGGTGGCGACCGGGCTGCTCGCCCCGATCATCGCCGGGTTCCCGCTGCAGCTCCTGGTGCGCGCGTTCGGCGGCAGCACGATCTCCTCCGGCGAGCGCTCCGCCCCGTTCCTCGACGAGTGGGTCTTCGGCATGGTCTACGGCGGCTTCATCGTGCAGGGCCTCGCTCTCGGCGTGCTGTTCGTCGGGTACGCGCGGCGCCGCTGGGGCCACCTGGGGCAGGGCGCCGTACGGGACCTGCCCGCGAACCTGCCGACCGCGCCCGCGCAGCGAGTAGCCGCCACCGCCGCCGCGCTGCTCACGCTGGTGCCCGCGACGCTGCACGCGCTGTGGGCCGGCGGGAGCACGGCAGGCCTGAGCAGGTTCGGGATCGACCAGCGTACGAGCGACTCCTACGCCCTGGAGTGGATGCACGCCGGCTTCGCCGCCGCCACCGCCGTGGGCGTCCTGATGATCGCCTTCCGGCGGGGCGGCAGCGTGCCCCTGAAGGTTCCGCTCGCCCTGGCGTGGGTGGGCTCGGGCGCGCTCGCCTGCTGGGGCGGCTGGCTGAGCCTGGCCTCGCTGACCACTGTCGACGACCTGACCGGGCAGCCTTCGGCCCTGCTGCAGCTGACCTACGCTGTCCAGATGATCGTCGGGATGCTCGTGGTCACCATCGGCGCGTACTTCTTCGCGGAGCGTTCCGCGGCCGCCGCCCGGCGCGAGGCGTGAGCGTGCGGGCCGCGACGGGCACGACGGGCCAGGGGGGCGGGGGCGTGCGGGGCCAGGGGGGCGGGGGCGTGCGGGGTGCGGCGGCCCTGCTGTTCGGCCGCCGGGTCCGGCTGCGCTGGCTCCATCTGGTGCTCGGCGGCGCCCTGTTGATGCCGTACATGCTGGTCGCGGCGGTGGGCGTGGGCCCGCTCTTCCCGCGCGAACCGCTGCTCTTCGGCTCCGTCCCCTTCCTCCTCTCCTGCTACGCCGTGGCCGTGCCGCTCGCCGCGCTCACCGCCCTGTTCCCGCTCGCCCGGCCGCTCGCGGCGGGGGTCGTACGGGCGCTCTGCGGGGTGCCGGGTGAGCGGCTCGCGGAGGGGCCCGCGCGCTCCTGGGCGGGTCGGGGGCGCGCGTCCGCCTGGTACGCGCTGCATCTCGGCGTGGGCGCGGTGCTGAGCGGCATGTTGCTGGCCACGCCGCCGTTCGCGGTGGTCCTGATCGTGCTGCCGCTGTTCCCGGGACTGCGGGACTCGCGCCTCGGCCTGCCCGAACTCTTCGTGGATTCCTGGGGGTCGGCGCTCGCCCCGGTCGCCGGTCTCGCCCTGCTCGTCGCGCTCGCCGCCTGCGCCGCCGGGGCCGCGGCCCTGCTCGCCCGGTGTGCGCCCGCGCTGCTCGGGCCGACGCCCGCGGACCGGCTCGCGCGGGCGGAGGCCCGCGCCGCCGACCTGGCCGTGCGCAACCGGCTCGCGCGGGAGCTGCACGACTCGGTGGGCCATGCCCTCAGCGCCGTGACGCTGCAGGCGGGCGCGGCCCGCCGGGTGCTGGACAGCGACCCCGGCTTCGTCCGCGAGGCGCTCGCCGCGATCGAGGACACGACGCGCCGTACGGTCGGTGAACTCGACGCGGTGCTCGGCCTGTTGCGGACGGGCGGCGACGCGACCGCCTCGCCGGCGCCGACCCTCGCCGACGGCCTCGACGGACTGCTCTCCCGTACGCGCGCGGCGGGCCTGACGGTGACGGCGGAGGTCGAGGGAGACCTGGAGGCCCTGCCCGCCCTCGTCGGCCGCGAGGGGTACCGCATCGTGCAGGAGGGCTTGAGCAATGCGCTCCGACACGGAGACGGCGCTCCCGCTACGCTCCAACTGGCCCTGGCAGAGGGCGAGTTGCGCGTCTCCCTGACCAATCCCTGCACGGCTCCCGGTCAGCCGCGGGCCGACGGCGGGCGCGGCCTGCGCGGCATCGAGGAGCGTGCCCGGCTGCTCGGCGGCACGGCCCGCGCGGGCGCCGCCGACGGCACCTGGACCCTGGACGTACGACTGCCCGTGGAGGCTCGCCCATGACCACACCGCCGACACCGGCAGGCGCGGAGCGGGCGGCGCTGCGCGTCGTGCTCGCCGACGACGAGCGGATGGTGCGCACCGCACTGCGGGTCATCCTGGACGCGGAGCCCGGCATCGAGGTGGTCGGGGAGGCGGCGACCGGCGCGGAGGCGGTGTCGGTGGTGCGCGCGGAGCGGCCCGACGTGGTCCTCATGGATGTGCGGATGCCGGAGATCGACGGCATCCGCGCCACCGAGCAGATCCTCGGCTCGCTCGCGGACCCGCCGCGGATCGTGGTCGTGACGACCTTCGAGAACGACGCGTACGTGTACGACGCGCTGCGCGCCGGCGCCGCCGGGTTCCTCCTGAAGCGGGCCGAGCCGGACCAGCTGGTGCAGGCGGTGCGCCTGGTCGCCACGACGGACTCGCTGCTGTTCCCCGCGGCCGTACGGGCCCTGGCGACGGCGCACGCGGAGGCCGGCGCGGCGCCCCCGGCGTGGGTGGGGCGGCTGACGGAGCGCGAGGGCCAGGTGCTGCGCCTGATGGCGACCGGCCTGACCAACGCGGAGATCGCCCGCCGCATGGACGTCGGCCCGGCGACGGTCAAATCGCACGTGGCGGCCGTCCTGGCGAAGACCGGCGCGCGGGACCGCACCCAGGCGGTGATCGCCGCCTACGAGGCGGGTGTGGTGGGCGGGGCGCGGGACCAGCGCGGATGAAGACTTCCTGAGAAACCCGCCCGAAGGGAACACCGGCCTCTGCCCGGCTCGTCACCTCTGTGGGATGAACAAGACGATCAGGCATGCTTCGGTCTTTGCGCTGCTGCTCGTGCTCGCCCTTCTCCTGAGGGCGACGTGGGTGCAGTTCTACGACGGCGAGGCGCTCGCAGACAACAAGCACAACCGCCGGGACGCGATCGAGCAGTACGCGTACCCGCTGGGCGACATCGTGGTGGCCGGTGACAAGGTCACGGGTTCGGAGAGGACGACAGGCAGCGACCTCGCGTACAAACGCACGTACACCGACGGCAAGCTCTACTCCGCCGTCACCGGCTACAGCTCGCAGGTGTACGGGGCGACGCAGCTGGAGGGCATCTACCAGAACGTCCTCGACGGCACCGACAACCGCCTGAAGAGCCCGGCCGACGCGGTCACCCGCAAGCACGCCGACCCCGGCAACGTGGTCACGACCCTCGACCCGGCGGTGCAGAAGGCCGGGTACGAGGCGCTCGGGGACACCAAGGGCGCGGCCGTCGCGATCGACCCGGGCAGCGGCGAGATCCTCGGCATGGTCTCCACCCCGTCGTACGACCCGTCGAAGATCAGCGGGTCCACGGACGGGGAGGCGTGGCAGGCGCTCACCGAGGACGAGGACAAGCCGATGGTGAACCGGGCGCTGCGCCAGCCGCTGCCGCCGGGCTCCACGTTCAAGCTGGTGGTGGCCGCGGCCGCCCTGGAGAACGGTCTCTACGACTCGGTGGACGAGCGCACCGACAGCCCCGACCCGTACACGCTGCCCGGCACGAGCACGGTGCTGCCCAACGAGAACGCGTCGGCGCCCTGCGAGAACGCCACGCTCCGCACGGCCCTGCAGTACTCCTGCAACAACGTCTTCGCGAAGCTGGCCGCCGACCTGGGCGCGGACGAGGTGAAGGCGACGGCGGAGAAGTTCGGCTTCAACGACGACGAGCAGGACGTGCCGGTGCGGGCCTCCGAGAGCGTCTACCCCGCCGAGATGGACAAGGCCCAGACGGCCCTCTCCGGCATCGGCCAGTTCGACGTGACGGCGACGCCGCTGCAGATGGCGATGGTGTCGGCGGCCCTCGCGAACGGCGGTGAGCTGGTCGACCCGCACATGGTGTCCGAGGTGACGGACGGGGACGGTTCGACCCTTGAGGACCTCTCCGACGCGTCCTCGCACCGGGTGGTGAGCGAGAGCACGGCCGAGCAGCTGACGTCCGCGATGCAGACGGTGGTGGACAAGGGCACGGGTTCCAACGCCCAGATCGACGGCCTGACGGTCGGCGGCAAAACGGGCACGGCCCAGCACGGCGAGAACAACTCGAAGACGCCGTACGCCTGGTTCACGTCCTACGCCGAGGACGCCTCCGGCAAGCAGGTCGCGGTGGCGGTCCTGATCGAGGACTCGGGCGCGGCACGCTCGGAGGTCAGCGGGAACGGGCTGGCGGCGCCGGTGGCGGAGGCGATGATGCGGGCCGCGCTGCGGTAGCTCCGCACGCATGACGGAATGATCTATTCCATGTTCCTTGCAGGTATCCGCGTGAAGGCCGTATCAAAATGTCGACTTCTCCTGACGGGCGACAAGAAGCTTTTCGGCCATCGGTGAACCGTCAACATTTCTCCGGGCAAGGTGCCCACCCCTGTCGCGAGCCCCATGAGGGCACCCTCCAGGCGCCGTGACGGCCGGTCCGCCCGGCGGTGGACGCACACGGGCGGGGCGCACCCGACATCGACTGACGGTCCATCATGAATGCCTCGCCTAGCGGAGCAAGCAAGCCCGTGACCAGTCGTTTCAGGCCAACTGAGCGGCGATGATCATCACGTTGAGGCTTGTCAAGGGCCCTCCTAGCGTGTTCCGAGTCGCGTTCACGCCTGCTGTTCGATGGAGGATCACTTGCTGTCCCATGATGAAGAAGGGCTGTTCGCCACGCGTGGTTACGTACGGCGCGAGTCAGCGGCCATCCAGGGCGGCCGCGAGGTCCGTATGGGCCTTAATCAGCCACTCATCACGCCTATTCACATGACGGCGGCCTACGAGTTCCCGGACGCGGCGACGGCAGCCGGAATCTTCGGGCTCGAGCACAACGGCCACGCGTACAGCCGCCTGGGGAATCCGACGCTCAACGTGCTGGAAGAGCGCATGGCGCAGATCGACGGCGGAGTGGCCGCCCTCAGCGCTGCCACCGGGCAGGCCGCGGTGACGCTTGCGGTGCTCAACCTGGTCGAGGCGGGCGACAACATCGTGGCGTCCAACGAACTGTTCGGTGGTTCGTGGAGCCTCCTCGGCGCCACGCTGAAACGCTTCGGCATAGAGACCCGCTTCGTCAGCCCGGACGATCCGGAGAACTTCGGCCGCGCCACCGACGACCGCACGCGGCTGTACTTCGGTGAGACCCTGCCCAACCCCCGGCTGCGGATCTTCCCCCTCGCCGAGGTGGCCGAAATCGGCGCCCGGCACGGGGTCCCGCTCATCGTGGACAACACGCTGCAGCCGTTCGCCTGCCGCCCGTTCGAGCACGGTGCGGCCGTCACCGTCTACTCGGGCACCAAGTACCTCGGCGGGCACGGCGCCGCGCTCGGCGGCCTCATCGTGGACAGCGGGAACTTCGATTGGGCGGCATCGGACCGCCACCCCCTGATGACCCGGCCCGACCCGGCGTACGGCAACGTTGTCTGGGGTGAACAGGCCCGCAAACTGCCGGACACCCGCGGCCGCAGCAGCTATCTCTTCAAGGCCCGCGAGACCCTGCTCCGCGACTTCGGCATGAGCATGAGCCCGTTCAACGCCTGGCTCATCCTCCAGGGCATCGAGACCCTCCCCCTGCGCATGCCCGCCCACTCCGAGAACGCCAGGAAGGTCGCGGAGTTCCTCGTCGGACACCCCAAGGTCTCCCTCGTGCGCCACCCCGGTTTCGCGCAAGGCGAGGAGGCCGAGCAGGTCGCGCGCTATCTGAACGACGGCACCGGTCCGATGGCGACCGTCGAACTCGCGGGCGGACGGGAGGCCGGCGCCCGGTTCATCGAGGCGCTGAAGCTCTTCTCGCACGTCAGCAACGTCGGCGACGTACGGTCGCTGGCCACCCACCCCGCCTCCACCACACACCGCCAGCTCCCCGAGGCCGATCTGCTGGCTGCCGGCATCACCCAGGGCTCGGTACGGCTCTCCGTCGGCCTGGAGCACCCCGATGACCTGATCCACGACCTCGCACAGGCACTGGACGCCGCGTAGCCGACCGGTACACCAGGGGGATCACTGTGACCATCGACCGCCCCGCGCCGGTCGGCCCGTACGTCGCCCACCGGCGACTCTTCTCGGCCGACCGCCCGCTGCACCTCACCTCGGGACTGACCCTCCCGCAGGTACGGGTGGCCCACGAAACCTACGGCGAGCTCAACGCCGCCCGCGACAACGCTGTCTTCGTCTGCCATGCCCTGACCGGCGACTCGCACGTGGCACGGCACAACCGCGATGACGACCCCGGGTGGTGGGACGTCATGATCGGGCCCGGCCGTCCGATCGACACCGACCACTACTTCGTCATCTGCGCGAACGTCCTCGGCGGCTGCGCCGGTACCACCGCCGCGTGGCCCTCCGGCACACCGCACACCGCCGTGGACATCGCCGACATGGTCGCCGTCCACCGCGCGCTGGTCTCCTCACTGGGCGTCAGCCGACTGCGTGCCGTGGTCGGTGGATCGGTCGGCGGCATGCAGACGCTCGAATGGCTGCTCCGCCATCCGGCCGACGCCGACGGCTACTTCCTCGCCGCGGCGAGCAGTCGGCAGAGCGCGGACAACCTGGCGTGGAACGCGATCGCCCGCGCGGCGATCCGGAGCGATCCGGAGTTCCTCGACGGCCGCTACGCACCGGGCGGCCCCCGCCGCGGCCTGGGGATCGCGCGGATGATCGCGCACCTCACGTACCTCTCCGAGGCCTCCCTGCAGCGCAAGTTCGGGCGCGACGGCCGTCGGCCAGGCACCCGTTTCCACCCCTCCGCCGTGGTCCAGGGGGACTTCGCGGTGGAGAGCTACCTGGAGCACCAGGCCGACAAGTTCATCCGGCGCTTCGACGCCAACAGCTATCTGCGGCTGATGAGCGCGATGGACCGGTTCGACGCGTTCTCACGACCGGACGCGCTCGCCACGGCCGACGTGCTGCCGCAGGTGAGGTTGTTCAGCTTCACCCAGGACCGGCTGTACGGACCCGAGCACAGCCACCGGATCCAGGCGGAGCTGGCGGCCCGCGGCGTCCCGGCCCGGCACGAGCAGGACGAGACCTGCGACGTGGGGCACGACGCCTTCCTGCTCGACGTACCGCCGTTCCTCGACGCGGTGGCGGAGTTCCTCCGTGGTCTCGGCGCGGCTCCCCACCTCTCCCCCCGCACCCTCACGACCCGCTGACCCGGGCACACCAGCAGCAAAGGAAGATCTGATGAGTTCCAGTCACCGCATCGGGGTGGCTCAAGGCACCGCGCTGTTCGTCGGCGCGGTGCTCGGTGGCGGGGTCCTGGTCCTGCCCGCCCTCGCGGCCAAGGAGGCCGGGCCCGCCTCGTTGGTGGCCTGGGCCCTGCTGGTCGCCTTCTGCGTTCCCGTCGCCGGAGCCTTCGCCGCACTGGGCATGCGCTACCCGGACGGCGGTGGGGTCGCCACCTACGCGGCCAAGGCATTCGGTCCCAGGGCCGCGGCACCGGTCGGCTGGCTCTTCTACTTCGCCGTGCCGGCGGGCGTGACCAGTGCGGCCATCGTCGGCGGCGCCTATGTCGCCGACGCGCTCGGCGGCGGCCAGGGCATGACGCTCACCGTCGCCGCCCTCCTGCTGCTGTGCTCCTTCGCCAGCAACTGGCTCGGACTGCGGCTGTCCGGCGGTCTGCAGCTCATGCTGGTGGGACTGCTCGCGGCGCTCATGGTGGTGGCCATCGTCATCGCCGCTCCCGATGCGCGTGCGGACCATCTGACCCCGTTCGCCCCGCACGGCTGGCTGGCGGTCGGGCACGCCGCCACGCTGCTCTTCTTCGCCTTCTCGGGCTGGGAGGCCGTCTCCCATCTGTCCGGGGAGTTCAGCAACCCGCGCCGCCAACTGCCCATCGTCACCGCCCTGACCATCGTCGTCGTCGCGGTGCTCTACCTCGGCATCGCCTTCACCAGCGTCGCCGTGCTCGGCTCGGAGCCGAAGCGGGCCGGGGTGCCGCTCACCCTCCTGCTTGAACGCGGCATCGGCGACTGGGCCGGCGCCGTCACCGCGGTCGCGGCCGTACTGCTCACCTTCGCCACCACCAACTCCTACATCGCCGGCGGCTCCCGGCTCGGCGCGGCGCTCGGCCGCGACGGCGATCTGCCGTCCTGGCTGGCACCGGGCAACCGGGCCGGTGAGATACCCCGGCGCAGCCTCGCCGTGCTCGCCGCCCTGGTCGCCGCCCTCCTGCTGACCGCCGCTGTCGCGGACATCGGCCTCGACCCGATCATGTCCGCCGCCTCGGCCTGCTTCGTCGCCGTCTACATCGCCGGTCTGTCCGCGGCGGTGAAGCTGCTGCGCGGCAGCCGCCTCGGCCAACTCGGCGCGCTCGTCTCGCTCGTCATCGTCCTCGTCGTCTTCTGTTTCTACGGTGCCTTCCTGGCGCTGCCGGTCGCCCTCGTGATCGGCGCCAAGCTGTTCCAGTTCGCCACGCGCCGCCGACGGGCCACCGACCGGGTTCCCGCCACGGCTGCCGAACCCGACGCGCAGGCCGCGGACCGCGTTCCGTCCGCATGACCGCCATGACCGCCATGACCGCCCGGATTCGTTCCTCTGTCTGGCTTCGTCAGACTGATCGCCCTGGAGAAGACCTCCTATGAGACTCACCCCTCTGCGCGTCGCTCTGCTCGGCTTCGGCTCGGTGGGTTCCGAGGTGGCCCGGCTGCTGGTCTCCCGCCGTGACGAACTCGCTGCCCGGATCGGCGTGCCGGTGGAACTCGCCGGAATCGCTGTCCGCCGTCCCCGTCCGGAGACCCACGGCCTCGACCCCGACCTCTTCACCCTCGACCCGGCCCGTCTGGTGGCCCGCGGTGACATCGACGTCGTCATCGAGCTGATCGGCGGTATCGAGCCGGCGAAGTCCCTGCTCCTGGCGGGGATGGAGGCCGGTGCCTCGGTGGTCACGGCGAACAAGACGCTGATCGCCACGGACGGCACCGAACTCCACGCGATCGCCCAGAAGCACGGCGTCGACCTGGCCTACGAGGCCGCGGTCGCCGGAGCCGTACCCCTGCTGCGCCCGCTGCGGGAATCCCTGGCGGGCGACCGGGTGCACCGGGTGGCCGGCATCGTCAACGGCACCACCAACTACATCCTCGACCGGATGACCACGTCCGGCGGCACCTTCCGCGCCGCGCTCGCCGAAGCGCAGCGCCTGGGGTACGCCGAAGCCGACCCCACCGCGGATGTCGAGGGGCACGACGCCGCCGCGAAGGTGGCGATCCTCGCCCGGCTGGCCTTCGGTACGCGGGTGTCCCTGGACGACGTCCACCGCGAGGGGATCTCCGCCATCACCCCGACCGACATCGTCCATGCCGCGGACGAGAACGCGGTGATCAAACTGCTCGGCGTCTGCGAACGGACCGATGCCGGGGTGAGCGCACGCGTGCTGCCCGCACTGGTGCCCGCCGAGCACCCGCTGGCCGCGGTCCGGGGTGCGTACAACGGCATCTTCGTCGAGGCCGAGGCCGCCGGGGAGCTGATGTTCCACGGCCAGGGCGCGGGCGGTGCACCGACCGCGAGCGCGGTGCTCGGCGACCTGGTCGCGGTCTGCCGCAACCGGGTGGCGGGCACGACCGACCACCACCAGCCGCCCGCCGCCGACCTGCCCCTGGTCCCCATGGACGAGGTCGGCGCCCGGCGCGGCCTGAGCGTACTGGTCACCAACCGGCCCGGCGTGCTCTCCGAGGTGGCCGCGGCGTTCGGCGCGCACGGCGTCTCGCTGATCACCATCCGCCAGGACGTCCTGGGCGCGGAGGCGACGCTCACGATCACCACCGACACCGCGACGGACGCCGCGATCGGCGCGGTGATACGGGACCTGCGGTCACTGGAGTCCGTACGCGGCCTGAACCGGAGCATCCGCATCTTCGGCGAACGCCGGGGCCGATGACCATGTCTCAGTTACGGACCACGCCCGGGACACGAGGCAGCGACGGGCCGCCGCCGGTACGGGACGGTCGCGGCCGCAGGATCGAGCACGGGGACCCGGAGTCCCGCTCCTGCCGGGAGGGCACCGGCCGCCGCACGGGCGACTCGGGCGCGGCCCTGCTCGCCTTCTCGGCCTTCTCTGCCTTCTCTGCCTTCTCGGCCTTCTCAACCTTCTGCGGGATCTGCCTCGCGTTGGCAGCCTGGTTCTGCCATCTGCGGCGGAGCCTCGCCGTCGGCCGCGTGCCCAATCTGGCGGCCGCCGGTGTCTGAGTCCGCCGCACGCATGCCCGAGTCCCCGGCCCGGACGTCCCTGTCCGCCGCCCCCTCCGCCGGGCCCGGCACCGTCGCCACCCACTGCCCCTACTGCGCGCTGCAGTGCGGCATGCTGCTGAGCGGTGACGGCGCAGGCCACGTCACCGTCCAGGCCCGGGACTTCCCCACGAACCGGGGAGGGCTGTGCCAGAAGGGCTGGACCTCCGCCGACCTGCTCACCGCACCCGACCGTCTCTCCACCCCACTGGTCCGCCGCACCAAGGGCGGTGAGCTGGAGCCCGCCACCTGGGAAGAGGCGCTGGACAAGGCCGTACAAGGCATCCGGGGCATCCAGCGCCGGGCCGGACGGGACGCCGTGGCCGTCTTCGGGGGCGGCGGGCTGACCAACGAGAAGGCGTATCTGCTCGGCAAGTTCGCCCGGGTCGCGCTCGGCACGGCGGCCATCGACTACAACGGCCGCTTCTGCATGTCATCGGCGGCCGCCGCCGGGCTCAAGGCCTTCGGCCTCGACCGCGGTATGCCCTTCCCCCTCGCCGACATCGCCGAGGCGGACACGGTCCTGCTTGCGGGCGGGAACCCGGCCGAGACCATGCCGCCCTTCGCCCGGTACCTGACCGAACAGCGGCGGGTCGGCGGCGAGCTCATCGTCATCGACCCCCGGCGCACTCCCACGGCCGCCCAGGCCACCCTGCACCTGCGGCCGGCCCCCGGCACCGACCTCGCGCTGGCCAACGGCCTGCTGCACATCGTGGTCAACTCCGGCCTCCTGGACGAGACTTACGTCGCCCTGCGCACGAACGGGTTCGACGAGGTGCGGCGGGCCGTCGCGGCGTACTGGCCGGAGCGGGTCGAGCGGATCACCGGGGTCCCGGTCGCCGACCAGCACCGAGCGGCCCGCCTGCTCGGTGCGGCCCGCCGCGCGGTGCTGCTCACCGGCCGCGGCGCCGAGCAGCACAGCAAGGGCACCGACACGGTCTCGGCCTTCATCAACCTCGCACTCGCCCTCGGCCTGCCCGGCACGCCCGGCTCCGGCTACGCGTGCCTGACCGGCCAGGGCAACGGGCAGGGCGGCCGGGAGCACGGCCAGAAGGCCGACCAGCTGCCGGGGTACCGCCGGATCGACGACCCGGCGGCCCGACGGCACATCGCCCGGATCTGGGGCGTCGACCCGGACGGGCTGCCCGGCGCCGGTCCGAGCGCGTACGAACTGCTCGACGCGCTCGGCACCCCGGGCGGCGCCCAGGGCCTGCTGGTCCTCGGCAGCAACCCGGTGGTCTCCGCGCCCAACGCCCGGCACGTCGAGGAACGGCTGCGATCCCTCGAACTCCTGGTCGTCGCCGACCCCGTACTGAGCGAGACCGCGGCACTCGCGGACGTCGTGCTGCCGTCGGCCCAGTGGGCGGAGGAGGACGGGACGATGACCAACCTGGAGGGCCGGGTGCTGCGCCGTCGCAGGCTCCGGCCCCCGCCGCCCGGCGTCCGCACGGACCTGACGACGCTGTCCGAACTGGCCCGCAAACTCGGCCACCCGACCGGCTTCCCCGCCGACCCGGCCGCCGCCTTCGAGGAGCTCCGTCAGGCCAGCCGCGGCGGCCCCGCCGACTACTCGGGGATCACCTACGACCACATCGACCGCCACGACGGCGTGTTCTGGCCCGCCCCGGCCCCACCGGCCGAACGGACACCGCCCACCGGCGCCCGGCCCCACGCCGCCGGGCCCGTCCCGCACCACGGCGGCACGGACGCGACGGACGCGACGGACGCGACGGACGGCGAAGGCCCGCGAACGCCCGGCGAGGCGTCGGACACGCCCGGCGGCGACCCGGGCGGCCCTGGTGGCGGGATCGGCACCCCCCGCATGTTCCTCGACGCCTTCGCACACCCGGACGGCCGTGCTCGGTTCGTGGCGGTGGAGCACCGGCCGGCGGCGGAGGAACCCGACTCGGACCACCCCCTCCACCTCACCACCGGACGGATCATGCAGCACTACCAGAGCGGCGCCCAGACGCGCCGCGTCCCGGCGCTGGCCGAGGCGGCGCCGCGGCCCTTCGTGGAAGTCCATCCCGATCTCGCGCGGCGGCTCGGAGTCTCGGCCGGTGAGCCGGTCCGGGTCGTCAGCCGGCGCGGCAGCGCCGAGGCCGAGGCCAGGGTCACCTCCGCCGTCCGTCCCGACACCGTCTTCATGCCGTTCCACTGGGGCGGGGCGGGGCGGGCCAACACGCTCGTCGGCGACGCCTTGGACCCCCTCTCACGGATGCCGGAGTTCAAGGTGAGTGCGGTCCGGCTGGAGCGGATCTGATGCGGCACGTCGTGATCGTGGGCGCCGGTATGGCGGGCCACCGTGTGGCGGCCGAGATCCGGGCCCGGCAGCCCGACTGGCCGGTCACCCTCATCGGCGCCGAACCCCACCAGCCGTACAACCGCGTGCTGTTGACCAATCTGCTGGCGGGCAGCGCGACGGAGCGCTCCATCGAACTGCCCCGGCACCAGGAGGGGACCACCGTCGCGACCGGCGTCCGGGTCACCGCCATCGACCGGGCCGCGCGGACCGTCACCGCCCACGACGGCAGCGTCACCGGCTATGACTCGCTGGTCCTGGCCACCGGCGGCCTCGCGTGGCTGCCGCCGGTCAAGGGCCTGGTCGGGGACAACGGCCGGCCACACGACGGCACCGCCGCATTCCGTACGCTCGCCGACTGCCGCCGCATCCTCGACCTGGCCGGGACCGTCGTTGCCACGGCGCCCGCGGGGCGGTCGCCGCGCGGCCTCGTGCTCGGCGGCGGGCTGCTCGGCATCGAGGCCGCCAGAGGGCTGGCGCAGCGGGGCCTGGAGGTGCGAGTCCTGCACGCCGCCGATCGCCTGATGGAACGTCAGCTGGACGCGGCGGCCGGGCGCGTGCTCGGCCAGGCGCTGGAACGGCTGGGCATCACCGTCGAACTCGGTGCGGCGGTCACCGAGGTCACCGCCGAGGACGGGCGGCTGACGGGCGTCAAGTGCGCCGACGGGCGGCGGATCGCGGGCGACCTGCTCGTCGTCTCCTGCGGCGCCCAGCCCGACACCCGCCTCGCGGAGTCGGCCGGTCTGCCCGTGGGCCGGGGCGTCCTGGTGGACGACTGGATGCGTACCGCCGATCCGCGGGTGTACGCGATCGGCGACTGCGCCGAGCACCGCGGCACCGTCCACGGCCTGGTGGCCCCCGCCTGGGAGCAGGCCAGGGTCGCCGCCCAGGCGATCACCCAGGACGTGGAGGGCGCCCCGTACCGGGGCTCGCGGATCGTCACCCGGCTCAAGGCTGCCGGTATCGACCTCACCACGATGGGCGAGAGCGGGCTCACCGAGGACGACGCGTACGCGGAAGGAGAAGGAGAAGGCGGAGCCGAGGCGGAGCGCGGGGCGCAGGCCGGGAGTGGTGCGCATCTCGGGAGTGGTGCGCATCTCGGGAGCGGTGCGCATGACGGGAGCGGTGCGCAGGCCGGGAGCGGTGCGCAGGCCGGGAGCGGGGACGGTGGTGCGCCCGAGGTGGTCCGCTTCCTCGACACCCGGCGCGGCACGTACCAGAAGCTGATCCTCCGTCAGAACCGGGTGACCGGCGCCATCCTGCTCGGCGACAGCACGGGCGCCACGGCCGGCGGCGGCACGGTGAGCCGGCTCTTCGACCGGCAGGCCGAGGCCCCGCTGGACCGCCGGCTGCTGCTCTTCCCCGAATTTCCCGAGCCGGGCGCCGCGGCCGCCAACGCTCCCGGAGCGGGCGGACTCCCCGGCGACGCCGTGGTCTGCCAGTGCAACGCGGTCACCAAGGACGCGATCGTGCGGTGCCGGCAGGCCGGCGCCGCGGACGTCACCGCGGTCGCCGCCCGGACCCGGGCCACCACCGGCTGCGGCAGCTGCCGTCCGCTCGTCGAGGAACTCCTCGCCCGGCCCGCCGATCCCTCCGGCCCTCCTGGCACAGGCCACGGCCACACTCACCGAAAGGAACACTGATGGCCCTTGTCGTGCAGAAATACGGCGGCTCCTCCGTGGCCGACGCCGAGTCCGTCAAGCGGGTCGCCCGCCGTGTGGTGGCGGCCCGCGAAGGCGGGAACGACACCGTCGTCGTGGTCTCCGCCATGGGCGACACCACGGACGACCTGCTCACCCTCGCCGATGAGGTAGGTGCCCGCGGACACAGCCGGGAGCTGGACATGCTGCTCACCGCGGGCGAACGGATCTCCATGGCACTCCTTGCCATGGCGATCGGCGATCTCGGGTGCGACGCGCGGTCGTTCACCGGCTCGCAGGCCGGTGTGATCACCGACGCGGAGCACGGCCGGGCCCGGATCACCGAGGTGACTCCCCGGCGTATCCGGGCGGCTCTCGACGAGGGCGCGATCGTCATCGTCGCGGGCTTCCAGGGCGTGAGCCAGGAGACGAAGGACATCACCACCCTCGGCCGCGGCGGCTCCGACACCACCGCGGTGGCGCTGGCCGCCGCGCTCGGCGCCGATGTCTGCGAGATCTACACGGACGTCGACGGCGTGTTCACCGCCGACCCCAGAATCGTTCCGGCGGCGCGGAGGATCGACCGGATCGCCGCCGAGGACATGCTCGAACTGGCCGCGCACGGAGCCAGGATCCTGCACCTGCGCTCCGTGGAGTACGCCCGCCGGTTCGGCGTCCCCATCCATGTGCGCTCGTCCTTCAGCGAGAAGGACGGCACCTGGGTCACCGGCCGAGCAGCCGGGAAGACGGCACCTGCCGGGAAGACAGCAGCACGAGGAGGAAGCATGGAACAGCCGGTCATCTCCGGCATCGCGCACGACCGGGGCCAGGCGAAGGTCACGATCGGGGGCGTCCCCGACAAGACCGGGGCGGCGGCGGTCATCTTCACGGCCCTCGCCGAGGCGGGCATCAACATCGACATGATCGTGCAGAACGCGTCGGAGGCCGCCACCGGGCTCACCGACATCTCCTTCACCCTCGAAGGCTCTGACTGCCCCACGGCGCTGCACGTCGTGGAAGGGCTCAAGGACCGGGTCGGCTACATGGACCTGCGGCACGACGACCGGATCGGCAAGCTCTCCGTGGTCGGTGCCGGGATGCGCTCGCACCCGGGCGTCTCGGCCACGCTGTTCGCCGCCCTTGCCGAGACCGGCATCAACATCGACATGATCTCCACCTCCGAGATCCGTATCTCGGTGGTGGTCCACATCCACGACCTGGAGGCCGCGGCGCTCGCCGCGCACAGTGCCTTCGGGCTTGACACCGACGGCGCCGAAGCCGTCGTCTACGCGGGGACCGGCCGATGAGCGAGAAGACCGCCCCCACGGGCGAAGAGACCACCGGGAACGGGGTCCTGGAGACAGCCGCCGCGGCCAAGCAGGCAGCAGTCCCGCTGGCCACGCTCTCCAGCGCCGAGAAGGACGCGGCGCTCGAGGCGATCGCCGGCGCGCTCCTCGCCCGCTCGGGCGACATCCTGGAGGCCAACCGCCAGGACGTCGAAGCGGCCCTGGCCGCGGGGAAGTCCGAGTCCGTGCTCGACCGGCTGCGGATGGACGAGGCGGGGCTCGCCGGGGTCGCCGCCGCCGTGCGGCAAGTGGCCGCGCTGCCCGACCCGATCGGCGAGACGACGCACTCCGCCGTCCTCCCCAACGGCCTGGACATGCGGCGGATCCGCGTTCCGCTCGGCGTGATCGGGTTCATCTACGAGGGCCGCCCGAATGCCACCGCCGACGCCGCGGCCCTGTGCCTCAAGAGCGGCAACGCCGTACTGCTGCGCGGCTCTTCCGTGGCACGGGCGACCGATTCCGCGCTGATCGCGGTGATCCGGGGCGCGCTGGCCGGCACCGCCGTACCGGTCGACGCGGTCCAGCGGGTACCCGGCGACAGCCGCGCCTCCGTACGGGAGTTGATGACGGCCAGGGGTCTGGTCGATCTGCTGATTCCGCGGGGCGGGGCGGACCTGATCCGCACCGTGGCCGAGGGCGCCACCGTCCCGGTCCTCGAGACCGGGATCGGCAACTGCCATGTCTACGTGGACGAGGACGCCGACCCCCGCATGGCGCTGTCGGTGCTGCTCAACGCCAAGGCGCAGCGCCCCTCGACGTGCAACGCCGCGGAGTCGCTCCTGGTCCACGCCGGGATCGCGGACACCTTCCTGCCCGATGCCCTGGCCGCGCTGCGCGAGGCGGGGATCACGGTGCACGGCGATGCCCGGGTGGCCGCGTACGACCGGGCCGTGGTGCCGGCCACCGAGGAGGACTGGGGGGCGGAGTACCTCTCCCTCGACCTCTCCGCGGCGGTCGTGGACTCGGTGGACGACGCGGTCGCCCACATCCGGCGGTACGGCTCCGGGCACACCGAGTCGATCATCACGCGCTCGCGCGCGGCCGCCCAGCGGTTCACCTCGCTGGTCGACTCGGCCGTCGTCGCCGTGAACGTCTCCACCCGGTACGTCGACGGAGGCGAGATGGGACTCGGCGCGGAGGTCGGGATCTCCACGCAGAAGGTCCATGCCCGCGGGCCGATCGCGCTCGCCGAGCTGACCACGGCCAAATACGTCCTCACCGGCGACGGCCACATCCGCGGCGCCACCCCCGCGCCCCCAGGTCTCGGCTGCGACGCCCTGTCCGGCGGCTAGGTCGTGGCTGGCGGCTAGGTCGTGGCTGGCGGGTGGCGGGGGCGTCGCGGTCCCCGCCGTCCGTCCGGGGTGTCAGACGGCGAGGCCGTTCATCACCACATGGCCGGGCTCGTCCTTCTGGTACCGGCGCCAGGCCGCGGCGAGTCGGCTCACCGCCTCGTCCAGCTCGTCCTCGGCGAGCAGGAAGGGCAGCCGCAGCCGGTCCGCGTCGCCGCCCTCCGGGTGCAGCGAGGCGCCGGGCAGTACGGCGATCCCGTGGCGCAGCGCGGTCTGCGCGAAGGTCGAGCCATCACCGCCGGGCAGCCGCACCCACAGCGTCTGACCGCCTTCGGCGGGGCGGAAGTCCCAGTCGGGCAGGCGGCGGGCCAGCGCGGCGCACAGGTGGTCGTGGCGTTTGCGGAGCTGCTCGGCGCGCTGCCGGGCGAGGTCGTCAAGGCCGGGCAGCAGCTCCACCGCGGCCAGCTGGGAGAGGACGTCGCTGCCGAAGTCCTGCGGGGCCTTGAGCCGGGCCAGCCGCGACACCAGCGAGGCCCTGGCCCGTATCCAGCCGATGCGCAGCCCTCCCCAGGCCACCTTGCTCAGTGAGCCGACCGTGATGACCTGGCCGTCGGTGTCGAAGGCGGCAAGCCCGGGCGGTGCGGTGCCGTCGAAGGTGAGCGAGCCGAGCACTTCGTCGTCGATGAGCGGTACGTCGTACTGGCGGGCCGCTTCGACCAGGCGGCGGCGGATCAGGGACGGCACGACCCTGCCCGTCGGGTTGTGACAGGTCGGCACCAGGTAGGCCAGCGCGGGCCGGTGCTCGGTCACTGCGCGGCACCACGCGTCCACGTCCAGGCCGTCCGTACCGCTGGGCGCCCACCTGATGACCGCGGCCGACTCGCGGAGCAGCTCCAGCGCGCCGGGGTAGGTCGGCGCCTCGACCAGGACCTGGCTGCCGGGTGCGACGAACAGCCGGACGAGCAGGGCCAGGGCCTGCTGGGCGCCGGTGGTGACGAGGATCTGCTCGGGGTCGGTGAACGTGCCCCGGTCCGTGTAGTGCCGGGCCAGTGCGGTGCGCAGGGCGGGGTGCCCGGCGGGGTGGTAGCCGAGGTCGGGGGAGGGCACGGCGAGGCGGGACAGCCCGGCCTGGTAGGCCGCGAGGAGTTCGGCGGGCGGCGCGTCCGGTGCCGCGCAGGCCAACTGGAGCACCCCGTCGGGCGGTTCGAGGAAGTTGAGGAACATCGGGTGCGCGGTGCCGACCGTGCCAGGGGGCCGGGCGTCGGCGTCGGTCGGGGCGGACGGCGTCACCCAGGTCCCGCTGCCCTGGCGCCGCTGGAGCCGCCCTTCCAGGCGGAGCGGCTCGTAGGCGGCGACCAGGGTGGACCGGCCCACCGCCAGCCGGTGTGCCAGCTCCCGCTCGGGCGGCAGCCGGGTGCCCGGCGGGAGATCCCCGGCGTCGATGAGTTCGCGCAGCCGCCTGGCGAGCAGCAGATGCAGCGGACCGCGCCCGGCCGACCAGCGACCGAGCTGGAAAACCAGCAGACCCACCTCAATTGGCTTCATCAGCAAACCAATCTAGCAGGATTGGCGCTGCCCCGGCCGGAGTACGGCGGTGAGGATCGTGGACATGCCCCTCTCCTCGCTGCTGCACGACCCGCCAGGCGACCCCGGCGGCTCACTCGGACCCACAGGCACGCTCGAGTCCCTGGCAGTGCACTCGGGCGATCTCACCCGCCTCGCCCCGCAGGCGCTGGAGACCGCCATGGCCGACCTGGAGGACGGCGCCGCCGCGCTCGCCACCGCCACCGGCGCGGCCGCCCTCGACAGCGTGCTGGCCTGCCATCTGCGTCCGGGCGAGCACGTGATCGCACATTGCTCCCCGTACGGCGGCAGCCTGGCGCGGTTCCGTGCGCTGGAGCGCACCCGCGGCGTACGGATCACCTACGTCTCGGGCCGCAGCCCGGGGGAGGTCGCCGGGGCGATCCGCCCCACGACCCGGATGCTGTACCTGGAGACGCTCGCCGGTCCCCTGGGGGACGTCTGCGACCTGCCCGCCATGACCGGACTCGCGCGCGAGGCCGGACTGATCACCGTGGTGGACAACACCTTCGCCTCCCCGATGCTGTGCCGGCCCCTGCACCACGGGGCGGACATCGTGCTCCACTCGTCCACCGCGTACATCGGCGGCCACACCGACGTCACGGGCGGCATCCTGGTCTTCGCCGACGAGCGGCAGCACCGCAGGGTCCGCGACCGGGTCCTCGCGCTGGGGGAGACCGCCGACCCGTTCACCGGCTGGCTCACCCTGCGCGGGCTGCGCACGCTGCCGCTGCGGATGCGCCGGCACTGCGAGAACGCCGGTGCACTCGCCCGGCGCCTGGCCGCGCATCCGGCGGTCGCCGCCGTGCACTGGCCGGGCCTGCCCGGCCACCCGAGCCACCGGGTGGCGACCCGGCTCCTGGGGGACTACGGCGGGCTGCTCGCCTTCGACATCGCCCGGGGCCGCGATGCCGCCCGGCAGTTCACCGACCGGGTGACGCTGGCGCAGCCGAGCACCGCCCTGGGGGGTATGGAGACGCTGGTCCACCACCCGACGAGCTCGGTCCTGCGCGCGGTCGGCGCGAGCGAGGGGACCGTACGAGTGTCCGTCGGCATCGAGAACCCCGGCCACCTCTGGTCCGACTTCGTACAGGCACTCCCCTCGCCCTGGTAGCGCGGCGGCCGGCCCTGCAGTCGATGGGGGGCCGGGGTCCGCTCAGGCCGCAGGCCAGTCGGGGTGCCGGCCGGCCAGGCCGATCGCCCGGTCGAGCAGCGGCGCCTCGTCCCCCACCTCGACGATCGGCCCGAAGATCTCGCCCCGATCCTCGGGCGCCCGGGACTGGTCAAGGAGCCCGTACGCCGCCGCGAGGCACCCGGGGTCCGGGACGTACTCCTGGCCGGTCGCACGGGCCAGATCCCAGCCGTGGATCACCAGCTCGTCCACCGCGACCTGAGCCATCACCACCGCCGGCAGCGTCACCCCGCCCGCCCGGGTCTCCCCCTCCCACGCCGCCGGATCCCGCCAGGCCTCCGCCAGCTCGTCCAGCGCCTTGGGCAGTTCGGCCCGCCAGTCCTCGCCGATGTCCGGGAGGCTGCTGCCGGGGTCGGTGTCGGTGGTCGGCCCGAAGTCCTTGCGGGCGGCGTCCCTGAACGCTACGGCCAGCTGCGTGAGGTGGCCGAGGAGGTTGCGTACCGCGTACTCCGGGCACGGCGTGGGATCGCCGAGGCTGCCGTCGTCGACGCGCTCGGCGAGGCGGGCGATGACCCGCGTCTGGGGTGTGAGGTCGAGCATGCCGTCGGTGGTCGTGTCGTCTGCCATCGCGCGCTCCTTGTTCCGGCCGGATCTCCTCAGGGTGGACCGCCGCCGAGCCCCGGACTCATCGGAGGACGCCGGACGACTTACGCGTTCAGCGCCCGCTTACGTGTTCAGCGCCCGCCGTACCTCCGCCAGGTCTGCGTCCGACGCCAGGCCCGCGTGGTAGAGGCGGAGCTCCGTCGCGCCCGCGCGGGCGGCGCGTTCCGCGTCCCGGGCGAGGGTGCCGGGTGTGCCGCCCATGCCGCTCACCACGGTGAGGTTGGCGGCGAGGACCGTCCCCGGTGGGGCGGCCGCGGCGAACGGCGCGAGCAGAGCGGGCCCACCTGTGCACGGCACGACCACCCCGTCCGCCACCGCGAGGACATGAGACGGCTCCACGCCCGCGTTGGCGCCGCAGTGGTACGGGACGGGGTCGGCGTGCAGCAGCACCTGGAAGCCCGCGGGGGCCGCCGCCCGTACCGCCGCGATCGCGTCCTCCTGCAGCGTGCGGGCCGTGCGGGTCCTGAACTCCAGGGTGGCGGCGGCGAGTTCGGGGGCGAGGAGCCGCTCGATCGGGGCGTCCTCGGGCGTCTCGCCGCGCCAGACCGGCGCGAGGGCGTCGCGTACGGACTGCGCGAGCCGCTCGGCCGACAGCCCGGCGTCCTCGTACCCCCGGGCGCAGGCGGCGCAGAAGCAGAGGGACATCAGGTACTGCGCGGCGTCTCCGAGGGGGACACCGGCGATCTTGTCGTGGGCGTGCAGATGGGCGAGCCCGTACCAGCCGCAGGACTCCAGCTCGGTGCCGAGCGCGCCGGGGCGCGCGGCGGAGTCGGCGGCCAGGGTCGTGACGTACGCGCGGACCTCGGGCTGTGCGATGCAGGGCGCCCAGGGGTAGCGGTCGCCGTAGGCGTTGACGACGGAGGTGTCCGGATGTTCGGCGCCCATACGGGAGTTGTGGGCGAGGACGACCCAGGAGTGGACGTCGAGCCCCGCGTCGGCGAGGGCGGCGGCGGCCTCGGCGAAGGCGTCGCCGGGCGCCCAGTCCCCCGCCGGGTACTGCCGCAGCCGCCGCCCCTGCCACCGCGGGCCCGGCGGGTGGAGTACGGCGGCGTGCGCGGCGGTGACGATGCGGTGGCGCGGGTGGCGGGGGGTGAGGGCGCGGGTGGAGTGGTAGGCGGAGGCGAGGGTGACCTGCTGGACGCCGAGGTCGACGAGGCGCGCCGCGGCGTCCGGGTCGCCGTTCACGTCCCAGGGGTAGAGGAAGGCGGAGGTCTTCACGCGGCGCCGCCCTCGGTCAGCTCCTGCGCCTGTTCGATGAGATGGGCCAGCTGCTTGACCGCGCCCGGGTCCGGTTCGGTCAGCGGTGACCGTACGGGCCCGACGTCCAGGCCCCGCAGCCGCACCCCGGCCTTGACGAGCGAGACGGCGTAGCCGCGGCCCGAGTCGCGCAGGGCGACCAGGGGTCGGTAGAAGCCGTCGAGGAGCTCGACGAGACGCCGCTCACCCTCCGGCGTACCGGAGTTCAGGGCGCGGTGGAAGGCGAGCGCGACCTTTGGGGCGAAGCAGAACGCCGCCGAGGAGTAGAGCGTGACGCCGAGGGCGCGGTAGGCGAGCTGGGTCCACTCGGCGGTGGGCAGGCCGTTGAAGTAGAGGAAGTCCTGGTCGCCGGAGGCCCGGACGGCGCTGATGATGCCCTGCATCAGGTCGAGGTCGCCGCGGCCGTCCTTGAGGCCGACGATCCTCGGGTGGCGGGCGAGTTCGACGACGGTGGCGGGGGTGAACACGGCGTTGTCGCGCTGGTAGACGATCACGTCGAGCGCGGTGGCGTCGGCGATCGCGGTGAAGTGCCGTACGAGGCCCGCCTGTTCGGCGGCGACCAGGTACGGCGGCAGGGCGAGGACGCCGTCCGCGCCGGCCTCTTCCGCGAGGCGGGCGTACCGCACCGCGAGGGCCGTGCCGTAGCCCACGCCCGCGACGACGGGCACGCGCCCCCCGGCCTCCTCCACCGCGGCGGCCACGCAGTCCCGGAACTCCTCGGGCGTCAGCGCGTGGAACTCGCCGGTGCCGCAGCAGGCGAAGACGGCGGCGCCGCCCGCCTCGATCCCGGCGCGCACGTGCGTACGGAACGTGTCGAGGCCGACCGCGCCGTCCGGCCCGTACGCGGTGACGGGGAAGAACAGGGGCCCGCTGGGGACGCGGAGTCGGGCGGCGAGCGGGGCTGACGTCACGGGCTCTCCCTCGCGAATCTGATCACTGTCCACATTTATGAACTCGGCCACGCTAAGGCGGTGAGTCGACGCCGGTCAAGGACCGGGGAGATGGGTCAACAACCCACTTCGGCAGCGGTCTTGACGTCGCCGGGGCGTGCTTCATAGCTTGTCCAAGCATGTGAATGCCTGTCCTGTGTGCTTGCCTGCGCGCTTGTTTGCCTGTGTGCCGTTTGCCTGTGTGCCGTTTGCCTGTCTGCCTGTCCGATGGAGGAGAGTCCATGGCCGCGCCCCGCACCATCCTGCTCACCGGCGCCGCGGGCGGCCTCGGCACGCTGATGCGCGAACTGCTTCCGCGGTACGGGTACGAGCTGCGCCTCCTCGACCTGGCGCCCGTGAAGGGCGCGCCGGACGCGATCACCGCCGACCTGGCCGACCGGGACGCCCTGCGCGCGGCCGTGCGGGGTGTGGACGCGATCGTCCACCTGGCGGGCATCTCGCTCGAGTCCTCGTTCGAGAAGATCCTGCGCGCCAACATCGAGGGCACGCACAACCTGTACGAGGCGGCCCGCGAGGAGGGCGTCCGGCGGATCGTCTTCGCCTCCTCCAACCACGCCGTCGGCTTCACCCCGCGCCCGCGCCCCGGCGACCCCCTGATCCCGGTCGGCACGCCGCGCCGCCCCGACACGTACTACGGCCTCTCCAAGGCCTTCGGCGAGGACCTCGCGCAGCTCTACTGGGACCGGCACGGCCTGGAGACGGTGTCCGTGCGGATCGGCTCCTGCTTCCCCGAGCCGACATCGGTGCGGATGCTGTCGGTCTGGATGAGCCCGGCCGACGGCGCCCGGCTCTTCCACGCCGCGCTGACCGCGCCGGAGGTCGGGCACTCGGTCGTGTACGGCTCGTCCGCCAACTCCCGCCTGTGGTGGGACCTTTCGAGCGCCCGCGCGCTGGGGTACGAGCCGCGGGACGACTCCGAGCCGTACGCGGCGAAGCTGGTGGCCGAGCAGGGTGAGCTGGACGAGTCCCACCCGGACCACGCGCACCTGGGCGGCCCCTTCTGCACGAACCCACCGGTCTGGCGGCACTGACGCCCGAGCGGGCGGGCGGGATACGGGCACGGTGCGGGCTCGAACGGTCACTTCAATCGCCGGAGTGGCTGAAAAGATCAGCCCCTCCGGCGATTGAGATGGGGGTCCCCCCTGCTCGAGCGGAGCCGAGAGCTTGGGGGAGGGGTCTGGGGCGGAGCCCCAGTTACGGGAAGGGGCGGGACTGGGGAGAGAAGCGGGCACGATCCGCCCCGCCCCGGACATGCCCCCACCCCGCCCCGCCCGGTAGAACTTCCTCAGGGCGCCCGAACGGGCACCCCCGTTCGAGGAGAGGAGCCGCACGTGAGTGCCGAGGAACGCCAGCGGGAGATCGTCCGGGCCGCCCGGCGCGCCGGCAGCGTCGACGTCACGGCCCTCGCGACCGAGCTCGGCGTCGCCAAGGAGACCGTCCGCCGCGACCTGCGCGCCCTGGAGGACCACGGCCTGGTCCGCCGTACCCACGGCGGCGCGTACCCCGTGGAGAGCGCCGGCTTCGAGACGACCCTCGCGTACCGCACCACCATGCACGTACCCGAGAAGCGCCGGATCGCGGCCGCCGCGGCCGATCTGCTCGGCGACGCCGAGACCGTCTTCATCGACGAGGGCTTCACCCCCCAGCTCATCGCCGAAGCGCTGCCGACGGACCGCCCCCTCACCGTCCTCACCACCTCGCTCGCCACCGCGAACGCCCTCGCCGAGGCGGCGAACGACACGACGGTACTGCTGCTGGGCGGCCGGGTGCGGCCCGGCACCCTCGCCACCGTCGACCACTGGACGACCAAGATGCTCTCCGGCTTCGTCGTCGACCTCGCGTACATCGGGGCCAACGGCATCTCCCGCGAGCACGGCCTGACCACCCCCGACCCCGCCGTGAGCGAGGTCAAACGGCAGGCCATGCGGGCGGCCCGGCGGCATGTGTTCGCCGGGATCCACACCAAGTTCGGGGCCGTGAGCTTCTGCCGGTTCGCGCACATCGGCGAGTTCGAGGCGATCGTCACGGACACCCAGCTGCCCGCCGCCGAGGCCCATCGCTACGCCCTCCAGGGACCCCAGGTCCTGCGCGTCTGACCCGCGGGCCCCGCACCCCCGCGCCCTTGTGCCTTCGTGACGCCCCGACGCCGGGGCGCGGTCAAGCACACCCTCCACCCGTCCGAGACCCATCCGAGAACCCGTCCGAGAACCCGTCCGAGACCCATCCGAGTTCACCCCACATGTCCAGGAGCGTTCATGCGAACCCAGAGCCGAAGGAAGCCGCGCGCCCCTCGCCGCGGCCGCCGCAGGCGCGCTGTTGCTCTCCGGCTGCTGGACCGGAGCCGGCGGGACCGGTTCCGGTGACTCCATCGACGTACTGATGGTCAACAACCCGCAGATGATGGAGCTCCAGAAGCTCACCGCCGACCATTTCACCCGGCAGACCGGGATCAAGGTGAACTTCACCGTGCTGCCGGAGAACGACGTCCGCGACAAGATCAGCCAGGACTTCGCCAACCAGGCGGGCCAGTACGACGTGGCGACGCTCAGCAACTACGAGATACCCATCTACGCCAAGAACGGCTGGCTCCGCGAACTCGGCCCGTACGCCCGCAAGGACACCCGCTTCGACCAGGGCGACATCCTGCCCCCGATGCGCCAGTCCCTCACCGGCGACGACGGGAAGCTGTACGGGCGCCGCACAGTACGCGGTGGCCCCCGTCGCCAACTGCGTCCGCCTCCCGAACACGTCCGCACCGCCGACGCCGCCCTGATCGAACCGCTCTCCTGCGCGGTACGCGGTTACGACGTGCTGCGCGCCCGCCTCGGCGCCCACGTCCTGATCTACGGCTCCGGCACCATGGGCCTGATGATGCTGGAGCTCGCCAGCGCACCGGCGCGGCCCGCGTCGACGTCCTCGACGTCAACCCCGAACGCCTCGCCACCGCACGGCAGTTGGGCGTCACCGGCGCGGCCACGAGCGCCGACGAGCTCGACCGGCCGCAGGGCTGGGACATCGTGGTCGACGCGACCGGCAACGGCGCCGCCATCCAGGACGGCCTGGACCGGGTCGCCAAGGCGGGCACGTTCCTGCAGTTCGGCGTCGCCGACTACGCGACGGCGACGGCGACGGCGACGGCGACGGCGACGATCAACCCGTACCGGATCTACAACCAGGAGATCACCATCACCGGCTCGATGGCCGTCCTGCACAGCTACGAGCGGGCGGCGGAGCTGTTCGCCGGGGGCGTGCTCGACCCGGAGGTGTTCATCAGCGACCGCCTTCCGCTCTCCCGCTACCCGGAGGCGCTCGACCACTTCGCGTCCGGGGCGGGGCGCAAGACGGTGGTCGTACCGGACTGATCCGTTCCGGGGAGTCGTGGCCTGCGGCCCGGTCGGGTCACGGCTCCGCATCGGGCCGGTGAAACCTGGTGGAGTAAGGGAACGGTAAACCGGGGTCGTTCGTTACCTGGGGCATGACAGCTATGACCCCCGGCTCGAACATCCCTCTCTCCGCCGCGCGCGTGACGGTGGACGTCGCCGCCCCGGTGCGGCTCGACGTATCGGGCCTGCTGCTCACCGCCGAAGGCAAGGTGCGCTCCGACGACGACTTCATCTTCTACAACCAGCCCTCGGGCCCCGGTGTCACCTATCGCTCGGGCGGCGGCACCGCGCCCGACGCGATCATGGTGGACACCTCGGCGGTCCCGGCGGGCATCGAGAAGATCGTGGTCACCGCGAGCCCGGACGCCGCGGGCCAGACGTTCCAGGGCGTCGAGCCCACGGCCACCATCCGGGACGCGGACGGCGGCGCCGCCCTCGCCACCTTCACTCCGCCGCAGCTCGGCGCCGAGACCGCGCTCGTCGTCGTGGAGATCTACCTCCGCAACGGCGCGTGGAAGGCCCGCGCGGTCGGCCAGGGGTACGCGAACGGCCTGGCCGGCATCGCCACCGACTTCGGCGTCTCCGTCGACGAGGAGCCGGCCGCACCCGCCGCCCCGGTCGCCGCGCCCGTCCAGACCCCGCCGCCCGCGCCCGCCGCCCCTCCCGCCCCCGCGCGCGCGAGCGCGCAGACGCCTCCCCCGGCCCCCGCGGGCGGTCCGCCGGCGCCCGGCACCGGCAAGATCAACCTCGACAAGGGCCGCGTCAGCCTCCAGAAGAACCAGACGGTGTCCCTGGTCAAGGGCGGCAAGCCGCTGCTCTCGCAGGTCAAGATGGGCCTCGGCTGGGAGCCCGCGTTCCGTGGCAAGGACATCGACCTGGACGCCTCGGTCATCGCGTACGGCCCGAGCCGCAACCACCTCGACAGCTGCTACTTCGGCAAGCTCGCCATCCTCAACGGCGCCATCAAGCACTCCGGCGACAACCTCACGGGTGAGGGCGGCGGGGACGACGAGGTCATCGTGGTCGACCTCGGCCGGCTGCCGCAGGAGGTCTCCGGCCTGGTCTTCACCGTGAACTCGTTCTCGGGCCAGAAGTTCAACGACGTCGCGAAGGCCTACTGCCGCCTGATCGACGCCGCCACGGACGAGGAGCTGGTCCGCTTCGACCTGACCGGCGCCGAGCCGCAGACCGGCGTGATGATGGCCAAGCTGATCCGCCAGTTCTCCGGCGAGTGGGAGATGACGGGCATGGGCGAGTTCGTGAAGTCCCGCACGGTCCGCGGCATGGTGAAGCCCGCGGCGCAGGCGCTGTAGCCGTACGCAGTAGCCATACGCAGTAGCCATACGCAGTAGCCATACGCACAGGTCGGTTCAGGGCGGTCACGCGCGGTGCGTGGCCGCCCTGTCCGTATATCGGGAGGGTGTGCGGCGGCCGTCTCAGCTCGACGGCTTCGCGTACTCCTGAGCCATCGCACCGGCGAAGTCGTACAGCACGACCTGATCGTCACCGACGACCCACGCATCGTGCCCGGGCGGCAACACGAAGACATCGCCCGGTCCGACCTCGGCCTCCGCGCCGTCGTCCATCCGGATCCGCATCCGGCCCTGTACGACAAAGCCGTTGTGGTGGATCTGGCAGCTGTCGGTCCCCGCGAGCGGGGCCACGGACTCGGACCAGCGCCAGCCGGGCTCGAAGGTGCCCACGGCGAAGTCGAGCCCTGTCAGATGGACCGCTTCGAGGTGACCGCGCGGGAAGTCCCGCCGCTCGTCCGGCTTCTCCACCGCCTTGACCTCGATCATGACAACGTCCTCCGTTCTGCTCATGCGGACGTCCCGGATCGGTCAGCGCCGCAGCCGTGCCCCCGGCCGACCCCTTCCTTCCATCGTCCACCTGTCGACCTGGCGACGCATCCGTTGCCCGCCGCCACCCCCTCGCGACGAGTCCAACAACCCGCAACATTCCGTCCAACGACGCGTCATCCAGGGCGAGTTACCTTGCCGCCCATGACTCCCCCCACCCGCAGAAGCATCCTCACGGCGGGCGGTCTCGCGCTCGCCACGATTCCGCTCGGCGGGCTCACCGCAGCGCAGGCAGCGGCCCGCCCCCGACCCGTCGCGGCCGCGACCCTCGACGTGATCAGCGACGTCCAGGGCGATCTGGCCGACCTCGGCCGCGCCCTCGACAACCTCGCCGCGCTCGGCCGATCCGACGCCCTGGTGATCGCCGGTGACCTGGTGGCGCAGGGCACGCAAGCGCAGTACGAGGATCTGTACGGGACGCTCGCCGACCACAGCCACCCGGACCGGGTGCTCGCCGCCCTCGGCAACCACGAGCAGTACAACGCGGACCCGTTCGACACCCAGGTCAAGCGGTTCCTGCAGTACACGGGCATGCCGGACGTGTACGCGCAGACCACGGCCGCCGGGCTCCCGCTGCTCTTCATCGGGACCACGGCGCCCGCGGAGAACGGCACCAACCCGCCGTTCGTCACCCTCGGCGCCTCCCAACTCGACTGGCTGGACGGCGCGTTGGCGTCGCACGCGGACCAGCCGCACGTCCTGGTCTTCAGCCACCACGTGCTGCCGGGCACCGTCTCGGGTACGACGGGTCCGGACGCGGCGCGCTTCTACGACCAGGACTTCGTGGACGAGACCGAGCTGCTGACCATCCTCGGCCGCCACCCCAACGTGGTGTTCTTCTCCGGGCACACCCACTGGGACCTGAACCGCGACGACTGGGCCGCGAAGAAGGTCGTGGAAGGCGGCGAGGAGGCCGGGTTCACCGTGGTCAACACCGGCTTCATCCAGACCATGTACGGCCCGGACGGCAACGGCGGCGAGGAGGCGCTGTCCGGCGCAGAGTCGCAGGGCCTCCGGGTCCTGGTCGGCGACGCCGGTGAACTCACCGTCGAGTCACGGGACTTCAGGCGCGACAAGCTGATCCGCACCCTCACCCTCTGACGCGTGGCACACAAGCCGAGGGCCCGTCCCGCCCCCCGTGGCGGGACGGACCCCCGTGGCCGGGACGAACCCCCATGGCCGGGACGGACCCTCGTCGTCAGGCGTCGCTCACGCCACCCACGGCCAGTCCGCGTCCCGGCCCCGCTCAAGGAGCGGAACCATGCGGAAAGCCGCGTCCGAGAGCCCGCCGAACGTGTGCCTGTTCGGCTTGCCCGACTCGCCGTGGCCCGCGCGGTAGCCCGCGAGGTTCCAGGTGTAGACGGGCACGTCCGCCGGGACCTGCTCGGTCGGGTCGCCGTGCGCGCTGTACGTGTACTGCTCGTCGGTGACGATCAGCACCCGGTCGTGGCCGCGGTAGAACCGCCGTACGGCCGTGGTCGTGTCGGTGCCGCCCAGGCTGCCGAAGCGCTCCAGGACCTTCAGGACCGACTCGCCCTTGCGGCATGTCACCGAGGAGCTGGACGTGCCGAACTGCACCAGCTCCGCCGACTCGGCCCGCATCGCCAGCGCCGTACCGAAGATCGCCGCGGCGTCGGCCCGGTTGAGCTCCGAACGCTCCGACAGGCGGCCCCACATCGACCCGGACCGGTCGACCAGGATCAGCGTGCGGCCGGGCAGCGCGGGCACGTTGGCCAGCGAGTGCCCGAGCGCCCGCTCCAGCGGGTAGGCCCAGCGCAGCGAGGGTGCGTGCTGGTACGCAGCGAGGTACCGGAACGGGAACTGCCGCGAGCGCGCCACCTCCGCCGGGTCGGAGATCTTCGCCGCGACGCGCTGCGCCACCTCGTCGGAGACTCCGGCCTCGTCGAAGTTCCGCAGATTCCTTACGAGCGCCATGGCGCCCATGGACGGAATCACGGCCTCCCACGCGGCCTTGTCCATCGGCCCCTGCAGCCAGCCCGCGAGCGCCTCCCAGGTGATCCCGGCCGCGGCGAGCCGCTCGGGCCCGTCGGGCGCGGTGACCACGGCGCGCCGCTCGGCGACGGGCAGCTCCATCAGCGCGCGGTGCGCGGCGAGGACCGGCACCGAGGCGGGTGGCACGGCCGTGTCCGGGTTGTGCCGCCGGTCGAGCGCGTACTGGAACAGGTCGCCCTGCCACGGCTTGTCCGGGTCGGGCGCGGCGTGCACGAGGTTCAGGATGTCGCCGAAGCGGTAGCCCTTGCTCGAAGTGTCGTACTTGAGCAGGGACTTGCCGTGGTAGAGCCGGCGCACCGCGTCCGCGATGCCGCGCTTGACGGGCTTCGGGACGGCACGGCCGTACGTCGCGGTCCAGTAGCCGAGCAGCTCGCCGGGCTCGTCGGGGCGGCGCAGCACGGAGGCGATGACCTGCCGGTTCGACGGGCCGTCGGAGACCCCCGCGTCCAGGCGGGCCCTGACGTACTCGGCGGCGCCGACGAGGGCCGCGGTGCGCAGGTTGCCCTCGCCGCGCAGCCAGGCGAGCAGGCCCGCGGTCCACTCCGGGTCCTCGATCGCGAGGCGGCGCACCAGCCGCGCGAAGCGGTCGTCGCGGGCGGTGCCGTCCTCGTAGAAGGTCTGCTGGGCCACGAAGTTGGCGAGGGAGAGCAGGAAGAGTTCGGAGCGTGCGTCCCGCTCGTGGCCGTGGCCGCCCTCGAAGGTGCGGAGCGTGCGGCCGGTGGACGTCACACGCGAGGTGCCGCGCGGGCCGGAGTTGCGGGTGTTGAAACGCGCCATGAGAATTCCCCCGAATTCAATGCGTAAGAGATCGTAGGAGATCGTAGGAGATCGCAAGAAAAATACGGAATCGGGGGAGGCTTGAGGCACGGCAGAGCCCGAGTTCAGAAGCGGCGACGGACTATCCGAATGCTCTACCCAGTTGAGCTACACCGACCCGGAGTCGATGACGGGACTCGAACCCGCAACCCTTCGATCAAAGAAGTAACCGTTGCCTGCGCACCGGGCTCACCGATGCCTTGGCCTCCCGAGTTCAAGAGTGGCGGCGGCGTGATTTCTTGAGAGGAAGTAGCCGCAGCCTGCGCACCGGGAGGTGCAGGTAATGCATGAAATTGTGGTGTCCAGAGTTCAGGCCGGCGGAACCGACATTAGGTGCTCTGGCCCCTGAGCTACACCGGTATGCGTACCGGCGGCGGGATTCGAACCCGCGGCCTCCCCGTTTTCAGCGGAAGTAGGTCCTGCCTTCGCACCTGGACGAGAATTACCTTAGGAGGAAGGGCAGTCGGGGTGCCAAGGGTTTTTCGACCGCGCTCTCGAATCGTCCTCGGATCAGCGGGCCTGGCGCTTCCACGGCCCCGTGATGGCCAGCATGATGCCCGGCTCCTGGATGTTGGCGTACAAGGTGCGCCCGTCGGGCGAGAACACGACGCCGGTGAACTCGCTGTACTCCGGCTCCGCGTCCGTACCGATGTTCAGGTCGTTGCGGGCGATCGGGTACGTGCGGCCGCTGTCCGTGGCGCCGAACAGGTGCTGCACGCCCTCGCCGTCCTCGGAGATGATCAGGCCCCCGTACGGGGAGACCGTGATGTTGTCCGGGCCGTCGAACGCGCCGTCCTTGGAAGGGTCCGGGTTGACGCCGAGCAGCACCTTCAGGGTGATGGTCCGGCGGCGCGGGTCGTAGAACCAGACCTGCCCGTCGTGCGGCCGGCCGGGGCTCTCGTCGCGGGCGTACGAGGAGACCAGGTACGCGCCGCCGTCCGCCCACCACATGCCTTCGAGCTTGCGGCCGCGGGTGACCTCGTCGTCGGCGAACTGCTGCCGTACGGGGGTGGTGCGGGCGTCGCGGTCCGGGACGTCGAGCCAGTCCACGCCGTAGACGGTGCCGATCCTCGTGGCGCGGGAGAGGTCGTCCACGAACCGGCCGCCGGAGTCGTAGCACTTGGGCGCCTGCAGCACACCGGCGTCGTCGGCCAGGGTGCGGAGCTTGCCGCGGCCGTGCTCGAAGCCCTTCGGGGGGACCCAGCGGTAGAACAGGCCGTTGGGTTCGGCGTCGTCCTCGGTGAGGTAGGCGTGGCCGCGCTTGGGGTCGACGACGACGGCCTCGTGGTCGTAGCGGCCGAAGAACTTCAGCGGCTCGGGGTCGCGGTTGGCGCGGCGGTCCAGGGGGTCGACCTCGAAGACGTAGCCGTGGTCCTTGGTCATGCCGTTCTCGCCGGCCCGGTCGGAGTTCTCCTCGCAGGTCAGCCAGGTGCCCCAACGGCTGCGCCCGCCCGCGCAGTTGGTGGACGTACCGGCGATGCCGACCCATTCGGCGACCTCGCCGCCGCGGCGGACCTCCACGACCGTGCAGCCGCCGGCCGCGGCCGGGTCGTAGACGAGCCCTTCCGCGAGCGGCACCGGGTGGTCCCAGTCGGCGCGCGGGCCCTTCAGCTCGTGGTTGTTGACGAGCAGGGTGGAGCCGCGCGGGCCCTCGAAGGTGGCGGTGCCGTCGTGGTTGGAGGGCGTGAACTCGCCGCTCTCCAGCCGGGTCTCGCCGGTGCGGGTGATGATGCGGTACGTGAATCCGGCGGGCAGGGCGAGGATGCCTTCGGGGTCCTCGACGAGCGGCCCGTAGCCCGGCCCGTCGTCCTTCGCGGTCGGCTCCGCGGTCTCGGCGGCGTCCTGGGTGGCGAGGGCTCCGTCGGTGGTGGCGAGCACCCCGGCGGTGCCGACGACGGCGACCCCCGCTCCGGCGATGGCGGAGCGTCTGGTGAATTCCCTGCGGCTGAGCGGCATCGTCTCTCCCGAAGCGGTGGATCCAGGTGTGTCCGAGTGGGGTGGGTGCGGGCTCAGGGTCACGGCCGCGTATAAACGGCGGTTGAACACCGCCCGACGTCTGGAGAGCCGCTTCCATGAACCTGCCTGCCACCGGCCGCCGTGTCCTGGTCTCCGGGGCCTCCCGCGGGCTCGGCCGCGCCGTCGCCCAGGCCTTCGCCGCACAGGGCGACCGGGTCGCCGTGCACTACCACTCCCGCCGTACGGAAGCCGAAGCGACGCTCGCGTCCCTCGGCGGTACGGGGCACGTCCTCGTCGGCGGCGACATCTCCGACCCGGCCGGGGCGGCACGCGTCGCCGAGGAGGCGTTCGAGGGGCTCGGCGGCATCGACGTACTGGTGAACAACGCCGCCGTCAACGTCCGCCATCCGCTGCCGGAGACGTCGTACGAGGAGTGGGCCGCGCAGTGGCAGCAGCATGTCGCGGTGAACCTGCTGGCCACGGCGAACCTGAGCCATCTCGCGGGGCGCCGGATGATCGAGCAGGGCACGGGCGGGCGGATCGTGAACGTGGGCTCGCGCGGCGCGTTCCGGGGTGAGCCCGACCATCCTGCGTACGGGGCGACGAAGGCGGCGGTGCACGCGCTCGGCCAGTCGCTCGCGGTGTCGCTCGGGCCGTACGGGATCGGGGTCGCGTCGGTCGCGCCGGGCTTCTTCGAGACGGAGCGGGTCGCTGCGCGGCTCGAGGGCGCGGAGGGTGCGGCGATCCGCGCGCAGTCGCCGTTCGGGCGGGTGGGGGGTGCGGAGGAGATCGCGGGCGCGGTGCGGTGGCTGGCGTCACCGGAGGCGGAGTGGGCTTCGGGGACGGTGTTGGACCTCAACGGGGCGTCGCATCTGCGGACTTGAGGCCGCACCCCCGTTGTGGGCAGGCGTTCCGCCCTGCGGAACAACTGCCCACAACGACAAAAACTAGCGGCCGGCGCTCCGTGCCTTGAACGCCGCCTTCCGGGCCTCCTTGGCCACCTTCTTGTCGGGGTGCAGCCGCCCCATCGCCTCCAGCACATCCGCGGTGGCCGGGTGGTCCACCCGCCAGGCCGTGTCGAAGAACCCGCCGTGCTGCTGCGCCAGGCCCTCGACGAGCCCCTGGAGTTCCTCCGAGTTGCCCTCGGCCGCGAGCTGCGCGGCGACCGTGTCGATCGTCAGCCAGTAGACCATCGCCTCGGAGGGCGGCGGTACGTCGGCGGCGCCGTGCTCGGTGAGCCAGACGCGGGCGAGGCCGCCGAGCTCAGGGTCGTCGAGGATCTCGCGGAGCGCGGGCTCGGCCTCCCCGCCGACCAGGGACAGGGCCTGCTGGCAGCGGAGCCGGCGCAGCGGCGCGTCCTCGTCGCCGCCGCGGGCGGCGGCCAGCAACTCCCGGGCGGCGGGCAGCGGTTGGTGCCGCCGCAGCCACAGTTCGGTCTCGGCGCGCGCGGCGGCCTCGGGGAAGTCGGCGGTCGCGGCGAGCAGCACGTCGGCACCCTTGTCCGCGAGGTCGCCGACCGCCGGGGCGTCGATCCCGGCGTCCAGCATGCGGGAGCGCACGCCGTACAGGCCGAGCGGGGTGAGGCGGACCATGCCGTAGCGGCTGATGTCCTCCTCGTCCGGGGAGAGTTCGGCGGGCTCCTCGCCGGCCTCGGCCATCAGCGCCTCGTCGACGGGCGTGAACTCGACGAGCCCGACGGGTTCGAGCAGCCGGAACTGGTCGTCGAGCCGCATCATCGCGTCGGAGACCTGCTCCAGGACGTCGTCGGAGGGCTCGCCCATGTCGTCCGGCACGATCATGGACGCGGCGAGCGCGGGCAGCGGCACGGGGGCGTCGGCCGGGGCGTCCTCGGCGACGGTGAGGAGATAGAGGTTGCCGAGAACGCCCTCCAGGAACTCGGCCTCCGCCTCCGGGTCCCAGCCCAGGCTGTCCAGGTCGATCTCGCCGCCCTCCTCCAGGGCGCCGACGAGATCGTCCAGGTCGGGCACGGCGGCGTCGGCGAGGACCGTGTCGAGGGCGGTGAGCCAGATGCCGAGGACGTCCTGCGGGGAACCGGCGGTCAGCAGGGCGAGCTCCTCGCCCTGGGTGACGGTGGCCTCGGCCTCCTCCTCATCGCCCTCGGCGGCCTCCTCGGTGATCTCCACGAGGCCGGCGTCGACGGCCACGCGCCACGCCTCGCTCGCGTATCCGGGCCCGTCCTCGTCGTCCGCCGCGTACCCGAGGAGTGCGGCGGCCTCGGGGAGCTGCTCGTCGGCTAGTTCGCCGCCCGCCCCGACCCGGGTGTCCGGCCCCGCCCAGCGGGCGAGCCGCACGGCGCGGGCGAGCAGCGGAACGGCGAGCGCGTCGCGCGCCAGTTCCGCCTCGGAGTTCAGCCGCACCGGCGGCAGGGTGGGGCGTTCTGGGGACATGGAGTGGTTCTCCTCGGACGGTCAGGGCTTGGCGGCCCCCAGCGTAGACGGATTTCCACCCAAGCAGCCCGGTTCATGGCCCCGTGGACGTTCCTTCGGCGGGCGTACACCGGCAGAGCCTTGACAACTCCCTTGGCCACACAAGAGATTGACGCGCGTAGAGTCCGTGCAACTCCACCCCACACCCTCCTGGAGTCAGACGATGCCACCCCGTATATCCCGCTCGCCCCGCAGATCTACCGCCGTCGCCGCCGTGCTCGCCACCGCGCTGGCGGGCGGCCTGATCACCGTCTCGACCACGTCGTCCGCCTCGGCCGCGGAGATCCGCGTGCACGACGTCCAGGGCGGCTCCCGGCTCTCCCCGCTCGCCGGTGAGCAGGTGAAGGACGTGCCGGGCACGGTGACGGGGGTGCGTGCTTACGGGGCGCGCGGCTTCTGGATCCAGGACACCGCGCCCGACGACGACCCGGCGACGAGCGAGGGCGTCTTCGTCCACACCGGCTCGACGACCCCGACGGTCAAGCCGGGTGACGTGGTCCGGGTCTCGGGCACCGTCACCGAGTACGTGCCGGGCGGCGCCGACTCCGGCAACCAGTCGGTCACGCAGATCACCAAGCCGACGGTGACCGTGGAGTCCTCGGGCGGCGCGGTGCCGAAGCCGCGGCGGATCGACGCCGACGCCGTGCCGTCCGCGTACACGCCGAAGGGCGACCCGGCGGACGGCGGCAGCATCAACAAGCTGGCGCTCGACCCGGAGGCGTACGCCCTGGACTTCTACGAGTCCCTGGAGGGCATGAACGTCTCGGTCGGCTCCTCGCGGGTGGTCGGCGCGACCGACCGCTACCACGAGCTGTGGATCACGGTGAAACCGGACGAGAACCGCAGCAAGCGCGGCGGCACGGTCTACGGCTCGTACGCGGCGCAGAACACCGGGCGGCTGCAGATCCAGTCGCTGACGCCGGTCGCGGAGAAGCCGTTCCCCAAGGCGGATGTCGGGGATGTGCTGTCCGGTACGACCGAAGGGCCCCTGGACTTCAACCAGTTCGGCGGGTACACGCTGACGGCCCGCACGCTCGGCGAGGTCACCGGCAAGGGCCTGGCTCGCGAGAAGACCCGCGGGCAGGGGGCGGACGAGCTGGCGGTCGCCACGTACAACGTGGAGAACCTGGACCCGAAGGACCCGCAGGAGAAGTTCGACGCGCTCGCGCAGGCCGTCGTCACCAACCTGGCGAGCCCGGACGTGCTTGCCCTGGAGGAGATCCAGGACGACAACGGCCCGACGGACGACGGCACGGTGTCCGCCGAGGAGACGCTGAAGAAGTTCACGGCGGCGATCGCGAAGGCGGGCGGCCCGGCGTACGAGTGGCGCTCGATCGACCCGGAGGACAAGAAGGACGGCGGTGAGCCGGGCGGCAACATCCGGCAGGTGTTCCTCTTCAACCCGGAGCGGGTGGCGTTCAAGGACCGGCCGGGCGGCGACGCGACGACCGGTACGGACGTGGTGCGCAGCCGGGGCCGTGCGGCGCTGACCCACTCCCCCGGCCGGATCGACCCGACGGACGCGGCGTGGGAGAACAGCCGCAAGCCGCTGGCGGGCGAGTTCGTCTTCCGTGGCCGTACGGTGTTCGTGATCGCCAACCACTTCGGTTCGAAGGGCGGCGACGAGTCCCTGGTCTCGCACCACCAGCCGCCGAACCGTGTCTCGGAGAAGCAGCGGCACGCGCAGGCCGCGTCGGTCAACGCGTTCGTGAAGAAGGTCCTGAAGGCGCAGAAGAGCGCGGACGTCGTGGTGCTCGGTGACATCAACGACTTCGAGTTCTCGGCCACGACCGAGACCCTCACGGACGGCGGCGCGCTGAAGGCGGCCGTCAAGTCCCTTCCGCGCGCGGAGCGATACTCGTACGTCTACCAGGGCAACTCTCAGGTTCTCGACCAGATCCTGACGAGCCCGGGGGTCGGGCGGTTCGCGTACGACAGCGTGCACATCAACGCCGAGTTCGCGCGGCAGAACAGCGACCACGATCCGCAGGTGCTGCGGTTCCGGCCGTGAGGCGCGAGTGACGCGGGCGTGGGCGGAGTGACGCGGGAGTGGGCGGAGTGACGCGGGGTGCGCCGGGCCGGACCGGCGCACCCGTCCCGCACACACGCCCCGGTCACCCGCTGCTGAAGCTCACGGCCGGCAGGTACCGCTTGACGCCGCCGCCCTCCGCGAGGCCCGGGTGGTGCTGCACCCGGTGCCAGGCCTCGGTGGCCGAGCCGACACCGTCGCCGGGCGCGGCGAGGGCCTCGATGTGCGCCTGCTCGCTCTCCCACTCCGCGTAGTTCATGACCCGGGTGCCGTCGAGGCTGGTGTGGAAGGACCCGGAGATGCCTCCCGGGTGCGGTTCGTCGCTGTCGAGCGCCTCGAAGACGAGGTCGACCCACTCGCGCTGCCGCTGCGGATCGGGCCCGACGAACGGCACGTCGACGATGACGATGCAGCCGGGCACGCGCGCGTGGTCGGCCCGGTCGTTCAGTGAACGCCCTCGGTACAGCTCGTACTTGGTGAGCCCGAGCCGCTCGATGCCGGGGACGGCGGCGTCGATCTCGGCGTTCCGAGCATCCCTCCCGTTGCGCGCGGCGGCGGAGAACTCCTCGTAGGCGTCGAGGTCGCGCCACTGCGAGTAGTGCAGCAGCGTGGAGCCGTCGGTTCCGGTGTAGACGCTGTACGAGAGCAGCCCCTCGTGCGGCCACTCCCGGCTCTCCCAGGCCTCGGTGATCGCCTCGACGGCCGCCTTCTGCCGCTCGGGCGTGCCGACGGCCCAGGTACTGGAGAGAACGATGCCGACCCCGCCCCTGCGCGGGTCGGGCAGGACGCTGCGCTGCACGGACATGGTGACCTCCCTGTGGATACGGGCACGGCCCCGGGCGGCGCCGTGATCACCATGCTCGAACGTGAACTCCACTTGAGGTCAAGCCCGTTCGGCCCCTCCTTCGAACCAGCTAGCGCCGCTTCCCGGCACGCCCCCGCCGTTCGGCCGGGGACGCCCGGGCACCCCGGTGCGCGGCGCCAACTCCCTTCGTACAAGCGGATGTTCAGCCCTGTCACCCTGGGTGTAGCACCGCTTACCCGTACCCTGAAGCAGAATTAAGTGGAATCCGTGCCACCTCATACCGAGACTGCACGCATGACCTCAGCCTCGCCCCTCGGCCGCGCCCTCTGCGCGATGATCACGCCCTTCGACGCTTCCGGCGCCCTCGACCCGGACGGCGCTGGGCGGCTGGCCGTGCGGCTCGTCGACGAGGGCTGCGACGGCCTCGTCCTGTCCGGCACCACCGGCGAGTCCCCGACGACCAGCGACGCCGAGAAGGCCGAGCTGATCCGCGCGGTCCGGGAGGCCGTCGGCGACCGGGCCTCGGTGGTGGCCGGAGTCGGCAGCGCGGACACCGCACACGCCAGGGAGCTGGCCCGGCAGGCCGAACAGGCGGGCGCCGACGGCCTGTTGCTGCTCACGCCGTACTACAGCAAGCCCCCGCAGGACGCGATCGAGGAGCACTTCCGTACGGTCGCGGACACCACGGGCCTCCCGGTGCTGCTCTACGACATCCCGCACCGCACCGGCACCCGCATCGAGCCGGAGACGATGCTGCGCCTGGCCGAGCACCCGCGGATCGTCGGCGTGAAGGACTGCGCGTACGACCTGCTCGGCACGCAGAAGGTCCTGGCGCGCACGGAGTTGGCGTACTACACGGGCTGCGAGGAGTTCATCCTGCCGCTGTACGCGGTCGGCGGCGCCGGGTACATCAGCACGGTGGCGAACGTCGTACCCGCGGAGCTGCGCGCGATCCTGGACGCGTTCGACGCGGGTGACACGGCGGGCGCCACGCTGCTGCAGCGGCTCGCGCTGCCGCTGATGGAGCTGATGATGGCGGACGGCCTGCCCGGCACGGTCACGGCGAAGGCCCTGCTCGGCGCCATGGGGTTGCCCGCGGGTCCGGTACGAGCGCCGCTGCGGGCGGCGGACGAGGGGCGAACGGCTCGGCTGGTGACGGCGTACGAGGCGCTGGTACAGCAAGGCCGTCCAGCGCTGGTGAGTAATTCCAGCCCGTCTGGGGGCACCTCCCGGCCGAAGGCTGGGGGAGCTTGAGGACGAGCCCGAAGGGCGACTTACGGCCACCGAGCCAACGGCACCCGCAAGTCGCCCTCAAGAACTAGTCGTTGGAGTGCAGAACCTCGTTCAGCCCGCCCCACACCGCATTGTTCGGCCGAGCCTCGACCGCACCGGTCGTGGAGTTGCGGCGGAACAGGATGTTCGAGGCGCCGGACAGCTCACGCGCCTTCACGATCTGGCCGTCGGGCATCGTCACCCGCGTACCCGCCGTGACGTAGAGCCCGGCCTCGACCACGCACTCGTCGCCGAGCGCGATGCCGATGCCCGCCTCGGCGCCGATCAGGCAGCGCTGACCGATGGAGATGCGCTCCTTGCCGCCGCCGGAGAGGGTGCCCATGGTGGACGCGCCGCCGCCGATGTCCGAGCCGTCACCGATGACGACGCCCGCGGAGATGCGGCCCTCGACCATCGACGTGCCGAGCGTGCCGGCGTTGAAGTTGACGAAGCCCTCGTGCATGACGGTGGTGCCCTCGGCGAGGTGCGCGCCGAGGCGGACGCGGTCGGCGTCGGCGATGCGCACGCCCTTGGGCGCGACGTAGTCCGTCATACGCGGGAACTTGTCGACCGACGTGACGGCGAGGTGCAGGCCCTCGGCGCGGGCGTTGAGGCGGACCTTCTCCAGGTCGTCGACGGCGACCGGGCCGAGCGAGGTCCAGGCGTTGTTGGAGAGCAGCCCGAAGACGCCGTCCAGGTTCTGGCCGTGCGGCTGGACCAGGCGGTGCGAGAGCAGGTGCAGGCGCAGGTACGCGTCGTGCGCGTCGAGCGGCTTGTCGTCCAGGGAGGCGATGACCGTACGGACGGCGACGGTCTCGACGCCGCGGCGGGCGTCCTTGCCGATGGCCTGGGCGGCGCCCTCGCCGAGCAGTTCGACGGCGCGCTCGGCGGTGAGCTTCTCGGTTCCGGCCGGGCCCGGCTCGGCGGTGAGCTCGGGGGCCGGGAACCAGGTGTCGAGAACGGTGCCGTCGGCGGTGATGGTGGCGAGGCCGGCGGCGACGGCGCCGGTGGTGCGGGAAGTCGTGTCGGTCATGACAGGAAACCTAACCGGCGCGGCCCCGCCGAGGCGAACCGGTCTCACCGTCCGGTCGCGGCCCCACTCCCTCTGCCCCCTCGATGACCCGCGCGAGCATCTCCCGCGCGTACTCCTCGTCGTACGCGCCGCCCGTGAGCAGCACCTGCAGACAGATGCCGTCGAGCATGGCGGCGGTCGCGCGGGCCGTGACCGGGTCGGTGCGGCGGGCGATCAGGGCGCCGACCTCCTCGCACCACTCGGCGGCGACGGGCCGGAGCGCGGGGCGGCGCAGCGCCGCGAGGTAGAGCTCGTACTCCAACTCGACCCCGGTGCGGTCGCCGTCGAGCCACTCGCCGGTGAGCCGGGCCAGTTCGGCGGCGAGGTCGGCGCCCGGGTCGGCGAGGGCGCCGCCGTGTTCCCGTACGACCTTCGCGAAGCCCTCGTTGGTCTGCCGCAGCGCGGCCACCATCAGGTCGTCGAGGGTCTTGAAGTGGTACGTGGTCGAGCCGAGCGGAACGTCGGCCTCGGCGGCGACGGTGCGGTGGCTGAGGCCGGCGATGCCCTTGGCGCCGACGACCCGGATCGCGGCGTCGATGATCCGCTGGCGCCGCTCGGGGTCGTACCTGCGCGCGGCCATCAGTGCGCCCCGCCCAGATTGAGCAGCACGACACCGCCGATCACCAGGGCGATCCCGGCGACCTTGGCGAGGCTCGTGGACTCGCCGAGGAAGAGCATGCCGATGACGGCGACGGCGGCCGTGCCGACCCCGGCCCAGATCGCGTACGCGGTGCCGACCTGCATGGTCTTCAGCGTCTGCGCGAGCAGGGAGAAGGCGAGCAGATAGCCGGCGACCGTGGCGAGCGAGGGCCACAGCCGCGTGAACCCCTCGCTGTACTTCATGGCCGTCGTCCCGGCCACCTCCGCCGCGATGGCCGCGGCCAGCAGTCCGTATCCCATGTGTACTAGCGTACATAACGTTGTGTACGTGCGTACACAGAACGGTCGCTCCTTCCTGCCGGAGCGGGACCGGCTAACGTGTCCCGGTCCAAGGGGGACGAATCACGGGAGCGAGACGCATGTCGATGGACCAGGGGCGGGGCGGGGCCGAGCAGCCGGACGAGGCGGCCGGTTCCGGAGGAACGGAACAGCCACCGCAGGACGCACCACCGCCACAGCAGCAGCCACCGCAGGACGCACCACGGCCACAGGTACCGCCTCAGCAGTCAGCACCACCGCCGCCGCCGTACGGGGCGTACGGACAGCACCCGCAGCATCCGCAGTACCCGCAGTACCCGCAGTACGGCCCGGGACCGTATCCGCCGCCCGGGCCCGGCCCGTTCGCCTGGGGCCCGCCGCCCGCGCCGAAGCCCGGCGTGATTCCGCTGCGTCCGCTGCAGCTCGGCGACGTCCTGGGCGGCACGTTCGCGACGGTCGGCCGCTGCTGGCGCGCCCTGTTCGGGATATCCCTGATCGCGTACGGCGGCGCGCTGATCGCCGTCGTCCTCGCCCTCGGCCTGGCGTACGTGTTCGTCGGCGACCACTTCCGCGCCTTCATCGACACCCCGGAGTACGGCGAGCCGCTCTGGTCCGACACCTTGCCGGTGATCGTCGCGGGCATCTCGGTCTGGGTGTTCGCGCTGATCGCGATGCTCGTCGCGTCCGCGATGGTCTCCGCGGTCTGCCCGGCGGCGTTGCAGGACGCGGTGCTCGGTCGGCCGTCGGCCTTCGGCACGGTCTGGCGCCGCACCATGGCGCGCGTTCCGGCCGTCATCGGCACCGGCCTGCTCACCGCGCTGATCGTGGCGATCCCGTTCCTGCTGTTCCTCGGCGTCGGCCTGGTCGTCACCGTCTTCTCGTACACCGAGCAAAGCAACCCCGGGCCGGTCCTCGCGCTGTGGTTCCTCGGGCTGATCGCGCTGCTGCCGCTGGTCATGTGGCTGTGGGTGCGCTTCTCCCTTGCCCCCGCGGTCGCTGTCTTCGAGTCGGCGGGACCGGTCACGGCGCTGCGCCGCTCGACCCGTCTGGTGCGGGGCTCCTGGTGGCGGATCTTCGGCATCTCGCTGCTGGTCTCTCTGATGGCGGGCGTCGCCGGGTACTTCATCCAGATCCCGTTCAACATGATCGGGATGTTCTCGGCGATACCGACCGCCGGCGCCATGGGCCCGGACCCCGAACCCGCCGAAGTCTTCGCCACCATGGGCGTGTTCATGTTCTTCATCATGATCGGCGCCCTGGTCAGCCAGCTGGTCACGGCCCTGTTCCCGCAGCTCGCCGTCAGCCTCCTCTACGTCGACCAGCGCATCCGCAAGGAGAGCCTGGACGTCACCCTCGCCCAGGCGGCGGGCGTCCCGCTGACACCGGCACCCGCTGCGGCCCCGGCCCCGGCTCCGTACCCGGGCTGAGCGCACGCGACCGCACGCACGGAAAGGCCCCCGGAGAGCGAACTCTCCGGGGGCCTCTTCGTACGACGCGGGGAGGCTCAGACGTTGAACCCGAGCGCGCGCAGCTGCTCGCGGCCGTCGTCCGTGATCTTGTCCGGGCCCCACGGCGGCATCCAGACCCAGTTGATGCGCAGCTCGTTGACCAGGCCCTCGGTGGCCGACTTCGCCTGGTCCTCGATCACGTCGGTCAGCGGGCAGGCCGCCGACGTCAGGGTCATGTCGATCGTCGCGATGTTCGCGTCGTCGACGTGAACGCCGTAGATCAGGCCCAGGTTGACGACGTCGATGCCCAGCTCGGGGTCGACGACGTCCATCAGCGCCTCGCGGACCTCCTCCTCGGAGGCCGGCTTCATCGTGGCCGTCTCGTTGTCACTCATGCGGTCTTCCTCGCTGTGGTCTCGCGGTCCTCGCCGAATGCCTGGGCGGTCGCGTCCTTCCACGCCATCCAGCTCAGCAGAGCGCACTTCACCCGTGCCGGGTACTTGGAGACTCCGGCGAACGCGACCGCGTCCTCCAGGGTCTCCTCCATCGCGTCGTCCGGCTCGATCCTGCCCTTGGACTGCATCAGCTCCAGGAAGACCTCCTGGATCCGCTGCGCCTCGGCCAGTTCCTTGCCGACGAGCAGTTCGTTCAGCACGGACGCGCTGGCCTGGCTGATCGAGCAGCCCTGTCCCTCGTACGAGACGTCCGCGATGCGCTCGCCGTCGTACTTCACCCGGAGCGTGATCTCGTCACCGCACGTCGGGTTGACGTGGTGCACCTCGGCGTCGCCGTCGCGCAGACCGCGTCCGTGCGGGTGCTTGTAGTGATCCAGGATCACGTCCTGGTACATGGAGTCCAGCTTCACCAGTCAGCCCTGTCCTCAGCCACCGTGCTCATCTGTCAATCAACCGAAAAAGTTCCGTACGTGCTCCAGGCCCTCGACCAAGGCGTCCACCTCGGCCGGAGTGGAGTACAGATAGAACGACGCTCGCGTGGTCGCAGGAATTCCGTACCGCAGGCAGACCGGGCGCGCGCAGTGGTGGCCCACGCGGACCGCGATGCCCTGCTCGTCGAGGACCTGGCCCACGTCGTGCGGGTGGATGTCGCCGAGCGTGAAGGAGATCGCGGCGCCGCGGTCCTCGGCCGTGGTGGGGCCGATGATCCGGAGGTCCGGGACTTCCTGGAGGCGCTTGACGGCGTACTCCGTGATCGCGTGCTCATGCTGCGCGATCTTGTCCATGCCGATCGAGGTGAGGTAGTCCACGGCCGCCCCGAGGCCGATGGCCTGCGAGATCGGCGGGGTGCCCGCCTCGAACTTGTGCGGCGCGGGTGCGTACGTCGACGAGTGCATCGAGACGGTCTCGATCATCTCTCCGCCGCCGAGGAACGGGGGCAGGTCCTCCAGGAGTTCCTGCCGTCCCCACAGCACGCCGATGCCGGTCGGGCCGCACATCTTGTGGCCGGTGAAGGCGACGAAGTCGGCCTGCAGCGCCTGCACGTCGAGCGGCATGTGCGGCGCGGCCTGGGAGGCGTCGATGCAGACCAGCGCGCCGACCTCCTGGGCGCGGCGCACGATCGCCTCGACCGGGTTGACGGTGCCCATGATGTTGGAGACCAGCGTGAAGGAGACGATCTTCGTCTTCTCGTTGATGATCTCGTCGATGTTGGACAGGTCGAGGCGGCCGTCGTCGGTGAGGCCGAACCACTTCAGCTTCGCGCCCGTGCGCTGCGCGAGCAGCTGCCAGGGAACGATGTTGGAGTGGTGCTCCATCTCCGTGATGACGATCTCGGTGTCGCTGTCCACGCGGTAGGGCTCGTCGGCCCAGCCGAGCATGTTCGCCACGAGGTTGAGCGACTCCGAGGCGTTCTTCGTGAAGATCACCTCGTTGCGGCTCGGCGCGTTGATGAACTCGGCGACCTTGTCACGAGCGCCTTCGTACAGCGCCGTGGCCTCCTCGGCGAGGACGTGCACGCCGCGGTGGACGTTGGCGTTGTGCTGCTCGTAGTACTCGGTGAGCACGTCGAGCACCTGGCGCGGCGTCTGGGAGGTCGCCGCGTTGTCCAGGTAGACGAGCTTCTTGCCGTCGTGGAGCACCCGATCCAGGATCGGGAAGTCCTTGCGGAGCGCCTCGGTGTCGAGGAGGCCCGGCAGCTGTGTCACGCGGATACGCCACCCTTCGTGTACTTCTCGTAGCCCTCGGCCTCGAGCGTGTCGGCCAGCTCGGGGCCGCCGGACTCGACGATCTTGCCCGCCGAGAAGACGTGCACGAAGTCAGGCTTCACGTAGCGCAGGATGCGCGTGTAGTGCGTGATCAGCAGGGTGCCGACCTCACCGGTCTCACGGACGCGGTTGACGCCGTCCGAGACCTGGCGCAGGGCGTCGACGTCGAGGCCGGAGTCGGTCTCGTCGAGGATCGCGATCTTCGGCTTGAGGAGCTCCATCTGCAGGATCTCGTGGCGCTTCTTCTCACCGCCGGAGAAGCCCTCGTTCACGTTGCGCTCGGCGAAGGCCGGGTCCATCTGGAGCTGCTCCATCGCACCCTTGACCTCCTTCACCCAGGTACGCAGCTTGGGGGCCTCGCCGCGGATCGCCGTGGCCGACGTACGCAGGAAGTTGGAGACCGAGACGCCGGGGACCTCGACCGGGTACTGCATGGCGAGGAACATGCCGGCGCGGGCACGCTCGTCGACGGACATCTCCAGGACGTCCTCGCCGTCGAGGGTGACGGTGCCGCTGGTGATCGTGTACTTGGGGTGACCGGCGATGGAGTACGCGAGCGTGGACTTGCCGGAGCCGTTCGGGCCCATGATGGCGTGGGTCTCGCCCTGCTTCACGGTCAGGTCGACACCCTTGAGGATTTCCTTGGTGCCATTGTCGACCTCGACGGAAACGTGCAGGTCGCGGATTTCAAGCGTTGCCATGTGCCTCAGGACTCCTGGGTGACGGAGACGAGCACATCGTCCCCTTCGATCTGTACGGGGTATACGGGGACGGGGCGCGTCGCGGGAAGCCCGGACGGCTTGCCGGTGCGGAGGTCGAAGCTGGAACCGTGCAGCCAGCACTCGATCATGCAGTCTTCGACTTCGCCCTCCGAGAGGGAGACGTTCGCGTGCGAGCAGATGTCGTTGATCGCGTACACCTCGCCCTCGGTCTTGACTACGGACACCGGCGTGCCGTCGAGTTCCACCCGCTTCGGGGTGTCCTCCTCCAGCTCGCTCAGCGCACAGGCTTTGACGAAGGTCATCAGGCCGACTCCGCCAGCTCGGTCTCGATCTTCGCGAGAAGGCGCTCCTCGATGTCGTCGACACCGATCTGCTGGACCAGCTCGGCGAAGAAGCCGCGCACCACCAGGCGGCGGGCCTCGTCGGCCGGAATGCCGCGGGACTGCAGGTAGAAGAGCTGCTCGTCGTCGAAGCGGCCGGTCGCCGAGGCGTGGCCGGCGCCGACGATCTCGCCGGTCTCGATCTCCAGGTTCGGCACGGAGTCGACCCGGGCGCCGTCGGTCAGAACCAGGTTGCGGTTCATCTCGTACGTGTCGGTGCCCTCGGCGGCGGCCTCGATGAGGACGTCACCGATCCACACGGCGTGCGCCTCTTCACCCTGCAGCGCGCCCTTGTACGTGACGTTGGACTTGCAGTGCGGGACGTTGTGGTCGACCAGGAGGCGGTGCTCCTGGTGCTGCCCCGCGTCGGTGAAGTACAGGCCGAGCAGCTCGGCCTCGCCGCCGGGGCCCGCGTAGTTGACGCGCGGGTGGATGCGGACGACGTCGCCGCCGAAGGTCACGACGACCGACCTGAAGGTGGCGTCGCGGCCGACGAGGGCGTTGTGCTGCGAGACGTGGACGGCAGTGTCGTCCCAGTCCTGCACGGAGACCACGGTGACCTTGGCGCCGTCGCCGACGAGGAAGTCGACGTTGGCGGCGCGGACGGCGTCACCGGTGTGGTCGATGACGATGACAGCCTCGGCGAAGGCGCCGATGTCGAAGACGGTGTGCCCGAAGGTGGTGCCGCCCTCGCCGTGCAGCGTGACGCGCACGGGCTGGTCGAGCACCTGCTCCTTGGGGACCGAGACGACGGTGGCCTTCTCGAAGGAGGAGAACGCCTGCGCGGCGACGCGGTCGACGGGCGTGCCCGCCTTGCCGATGCGCGCGTCGTCCCGGCCGACCGACTCGACGGTGACGCCCTCGGGCGCGTCGATCTCGGCCTTCAGGGCGCCGTCGGCCTTCGCGGTGCCGTCGTGCAGGCCCCTGAGGCGGTCGAGCGGCGTGAAGCGCCACTCCTCCTCGCGGCCGTGCGGGACCGGGAAGTCGGCCACGTCGAACGACGGGGGCGCGCTCATGCGCGTCGCGACGGTGGACTCGGCGGCCACTGCGACCGAGCCGGCGGTGGTGGAACCCACCGGAAGATTCTGAGCCTCAGCCATGGCTGTCGTAGTGCTCACTTTCTTGGATCAAGACGTGTAGCTGCTTCGGATCGAGGGTCGATCGGCGAACGATCGAGGAGCGGGAGCCGGGCCGGTTGAGCACCGCCCGGCCCCCGCGGCCGGTGCTTAACCGACCGCGCCCTCCATCTGCAGCTCGATCAGCCGGTTCAGCTCCAGGGCGTACTCCATCGGCAGCTCCTTGGCGATCGGCTCGACGAAGCCGCGCACGATCATCGCCATGGCCTCGAACTCGGTCATGCCGCGGCTCATCAGGTAGAAGAGCTGGTCCTCGGAGACCTTGGAGACGGTGGCCTCGTGGCCCATGGAGACGTCGTCCTCGCGGACGTCCACGTACGGGTACGTGTCCGAGCGCGAGATGGTGTCGACGAGCAGGGCGTCACAGAGGACGTTGGACTTGGAGCCCGGGGCGCCCTCGCCGATCTCGACCAGACCGCGGTACGACGTACGACCGCCGCCGCGGGCCACCGACTTGGAGACGATGTTGGACGAGGTGTTCGGCGCCATGTGGACCATCTTGGAGCCGGCGTCCTGGTGCTGGCCCTCGCCCGCGAAGGCGATGGACAGGGTCTCGCCCTTGGCGTGCTCGCCCATCAGGTAGACGGCCGGGTACTTCATGGTGACCTTGGAGCCGATGTTGCCGTCGATCCACTCCATGGTCGCGCCCTCGTACGCCACGGCGCGCTTGGTGACCAGGTTGTAGACGTTGTTCGACCAGTTCTGGATGGTCGTGTAGCGGCAGCGGGCGCCCTTCTTCACGATGATCTCGACGACCGCGGAGTGCAGCGAGTCCGACTGGTAGATCGGCGCGGTGCAGCCCTCGACGTAGTGGACGTAGGCGTCCTCGTCGACGATGATCAGCGTCCGCTCGAACTGGCCCATGTTCTCGGTGTTGATCCGGAAGTAGGCCTGGAGCGGGATCTCCACGTGCACGCCCTTCGGCACGTAGATGAAGGAACCGCCGGACCAGACGGCCGTGTTCAGCGACGCGAACTTGTTGTCGCCGACGGGGATGACGGTGCCGAAGTACTCCTTGAAGAGCTCCTCGTGCTCCTTCAGGGCGGTGTCGGTGTCGACGAAGATGACGCCCTGCTCCTCCAGGTCCTCACGGATCTGGTGGTAGACGACCTCCGACTCGTACTGCGCGGCGACACCGGCGACGAGGCGCTGCTTCTCGGCCTCCGGGATGCCGAGCTTGTCGTACGTGTTCTTGATGTCCTCGGGCAGGTCCTCCCAGGAGGTGGCCTGCTTCTCCGTGGACCGCACGAAGTACTTGATGTTGTCGAAGTCGATGCCGGAGAGGTCGGAGCCCCAGTTCGGCATGGGCTTCTTGTCGAACAGGCGCAGGCCCTTGAGGCGGAGCTTGGTCATCCACTCCGGCTCGTTCTTCTTCGACGAGATGTCGCGGACGACGTTCTCGTTGATGCCGCGCTTGGCAGAGGCACCGGCGGCGTCGGAGTCGGCCCAGCCGTATTCGTACTTGCCCAGGCCCTCGAGCTCAGGGTGGGCAGTCTCCTCGATGGGGAGCGTCATGCGGGGTTCCTCCCGGCCGTGCTTGCAGATGCTGTGGTGGTCTTCGGTTCTTGCTGTGGCGAGACGGTCTCGACGCGGGGGATGAAGGTGGTGCACACCCCGTCCCCGTGGGCGATGGTGGCCAGTCGCTGCACATGGGTGCCGAGCAGATGGCTGAAGAGTTCCGTCTCCGCCTCGCACAGCTGCGGGAACTGTTCGGCCACATGGGCGACCGGGCAGTGGTGCTGACACAGCTGCTCGCCGACCGGTGCGCTACGCGCCGTAGCAGCGTACCCGTCGGCCGTGAGTGCCCTGGCCAGGGTCTCCGCGCGCTGTTCGGGGGCCACGGCGGCCAGCTGCTCGCGGTATTTCTCCGCGGTGGCGGCCAGCCGGGCGCGCGCGAAGGCGGCGACCGCGGCGTCCCCGAGTTCCCCGCCGCCGGCCGACTGGGAGATCCAGTGCAGCGCCTCGGCGGCGAGCTTGTCGTAGGACTGGTCGAAGGCGTCCCGACCGCAGTCGGTCAGGGCGAACACCTTGGCCGGGCGGCCTCGGGTGCGCGCGCCGTAGACCCGCTGTTCACGGGGTGCCACTACGTCGTCGGCGACCAGGGCGTCGAGGTGCCTGCGCACTGCGGCCTGGGTGAGGCCGAGCCTGCCTGCGAGCTCGGCCACGGTGGACGGTCCGTGGTCCAGGATGGAGCGCGCGACGCGGTTGCGCGTACTGCGCTCACCGGTCGCGAGTTCCTCCTGCGGAGCCTCGCCAACGTTTTTCACAACGCCATTGTTGCGTAATTCCTCTGGCCCCGTAAAGCCGCGTCCGAACCCCCCGCCGGTGGCCTCGATCACTAAGGTTCACCTAATTTCTGTGTGTTTCCACGGGCCCCGGCGGTCTGCGCGGCCTGTCCGTGGTGGGAAGCCACCAGGCCCCGTACCGGCCACCCGGGGGCGCTCTCTAGACTTCCCGGCATGCATGAAGAGCCCGTCGCAGGCGGCGTCCTCCAGGTACGCGGCCTGGTGAAGCGGTACGGACCGAAGACCGCGGTGGACGGCCTCGACCTCACGGCCCACGCCGGCGTCACCGCCGTGCTCGGCCCCAACGGCGCCGGCAAGACCACCACGATCGAGACCTGCGAGGGCTACCGCAGGCCGGACGCGGGCCAGGTCCGCGTCCTCGGCCTCGACCCGGTCAGGCAGGCCGGAGCGCTGCGCCCGCGGATCGGCGTGATGCTGCAGTCCGGCGGCGTCTACTCCGGTGCCCGGGCCGACGAGATGCTGCGCCACATGGCGAAGCTGCACGCCCAGCCGCTGGACGTGGACGCCCTGATCGAGCGTCTCGGCCTCGGCTCCTGCGGCCGTACGACCTACCGGAGGCTCTCCGGCGGACAGCAGCAGCGGCTCGCCCTCGCGATGGCCGTGGTGGGCCGGCCCGAGCTCGTCTTCCTCGACGAGCCGACCGCGGGCCTCGACCCGCAGGCCCGCCGCTCCACCTGGGACCTGGTCCGCGAGCTGCGCGCCGACGGCGTCTCCGTGGTCCTCACCACGCACTACATGGACGAGGCGGAGCAGCTCGCGGACGACGTCGCGATCGTCGACGCGGGCCGGGTCGTCGCCCAGGGCAGCCCCGAGCAGCTCTGCAAGGGCGGCGCCGAGAACACCCTGCGCTTCACCGGCCGCCCCGGGCTCGACGTGGCCTCGCTCCTGAAGGCCCTGCCGACGGACAGCGCGGCGGCCGAGCTCACCCCGGGCTCGTACCGCGTCACCGGCACCGTCGGCCCGCAGCTGCTCGCCACTGTCACCTCCTGGTGCGCCCAGCACGGCGTGATGCCGGAGAGGATCTCGGTGGAGCGGCACACCCTTGAAGACGTCTTCCTGGAGATGACCGGTAAGGAGCTGCGCGGATGAGCGCCGGTACTTATATCCCGAAGCCCGGGGCCGCCCCGGTCGGGCGGATGATCGCGGCGCAGGCGGCCCTGGAGACGAAGATGCTGCTGCGCAACGGCGAGCAGCTGCTCCTCACGGTGGTCATCCCCTCGCTGCTCCTGGTCCTCTTCTCGACAGTCGACATCGTCGATACCGGCGACGGCAGGGCCGTGGACTTCCTCGCCCCGGGTGTCCTCGCGCTCGCCGTGATGTCGACGGCCTTCACGGGCCAGGCGATCGCGACCGGCTTCGAGCGGCGGTACGGCGTGCTCAAGCGGCTCGGCGCCTCGCCGCTGCCGCGCTGGGCCCTGATGACCGCGAAGACGCTGTCGGTCCTGGTCACCGAGGTGCTGCAGATCGCGCTGCTCACGGCGATCGCCCTCGCGCTCGGCTGGTCCCCGCACGGCGACCCGCTCTCCGTGGTGCTGCTCCTGGTCCTCGGTACGGCGGCCTTCTCCGGGCTCGGCCTGCTGATGGCCGGCACCCTCAAGGCCGAGGCCACCCTTGCCGCCGCGAACCTGGTGTTCCTGCTGCTGCTCGTCGGCGGCGGCGTGGTCGTGCCGCTCGACAAGTTCCCGGAGGCGGCCCAGTCCGTGCTCGGCCTGCTGCCCATCTCGGCGCTCTCGGACGGACTTCGGGACGTACTGCAGAACGGCGCCGCGCTGCCCTGGGGCGCGCTCGGCATCCTCGCGGTGTGGGCGGTCCTCGGCCTGGGGGCTGCGGCCCGGTTCTTCCGCTGGGAGTAGACCGTCCGCTTTCGCTCCCCCTCGTGAACCGATGCACAAGGCCCCCTCTACGATGGTGCGCGTGCCGAAGTTGACCCGAGCCGAACTGGCTCAAGCCGCGCGCAATCCGCTCGCCTTCATCGCCGAGCGCTGGACTCCCGAAACCCGGACGGTCCGGCTCGCGGCGCTCACCGCCCTCGTCATGAGCTGCGTGATCGTGGTCACCGGCGGCGCCGTCCGGCTGACCGGCTCCGGCCTCGGCTGCCCGACCTGGCCGAAGTGCACCGCCGACTCCCTCACCGCGACCAGCGAGATGGGCGTCCACGGCGTCATCGAGTTCGGCAACCGCATGCTCACGTACGTGCTGTGCGCGGCGGTCGGCTGGGCGATCATCGCGGCCCGCTCGCAGAAGCCGCGCCGCCGCAGCCTGACCCGGCTCGGCTGGACCCAGTTCTGGATCGTGATGGGCAACGCCGTCCTCGGCGGCATCGTCGTCCTGGTGGGCCTCAACCCGTACACCGTGGCCGCGCACTTCCTGCTCTCCACGGCGCTGATCACGGTCGCCACGCTGATGTGGGTGCGCACCGGCGAGGGCGAGGGGGACGCCGCGCCGCGTCCGCTGGTCGGCAAGGCCGTGCGGCAGCTGGTGTGGTGTCTGGTCGTCGCGTCCGGCCTTCTGGTCGCGATCGGCACGGTGGTCACCGGCTCGGGTCCGCACGCCGGTGACTCCAGCGACGTACCCCGGATGGACATCGGCGCCATCGGCCTCGACTGGGAGGGCGTCTCCAAGCTGCACGCGGTCCTCGCCTGGGTCGTGGTCTCGCTGACCTTCGCGCTGTGGTTCGTGCTCAAGGCGGTCGACGCCCCGCGCGGCCCGCTGGCCCGCACCCGCGACCTGTTCCTGATCCTGCTCGCCCAGGGCGTGATCGGTTACGTGCAGTACTTCACGGAGCTGCCCGAGGTCCTGGTCGGCGCCCACATGCTGGGCTCGTGCCTGGTGTGGATCGCGGTGGTACGAGTCCTGTTGGCCCTGCACGAACGCCCCCGCGTCGAACCGGGCGTCCCGTCCCAGCCGGACCCGGAACTCTCGACGGTCTGACCCCAGGGGGCTCCGCCCCCGGACCCCGCTCCTCAATCTCCCCCAGCTACCGCTGGGAGGTGCCCCCAGAGGGGCTCAACCAAGCCCGTACACCCTGCGCGCATTCCCCGACGCGATCAACCCCGCGACGCGATCCGCATCCGCCCGCGACCAAGCCCCCTCGGCCACCCACCCCCCGAGCACCCGCCCCAGCGCCTCCCGGAACAGCTGCGCCCCGACCACATGCAGCTCCGGCAGGCCGTGCGCGCCGCTGGAGAACAACAGCTTGCCGAACGGGGCGAGTTCGAGAATCTCCGCGAGCAGCGTCGCCGCCCGCGCCCCGGTCCGTACGAGCGCGGGGCCGAGGTCCGCGTAGACGTGCGGGAACACCCCGGCGAGGTGCGCGGCCTGACGGTGGTACGGGTAGCCGTGGAGCAGCACCAGATCCGTGCCGAGCCCGGCCGTGGCCCGCGCGAACTCCCCCACGTACCGCTGCGGATCCCCCGTACCCGCGTGCAGTTGGAGCGGGAGCCCGGAGGCCACGGCGATCCAGACGAGGTGCCGCAGAAGTACGGGATGGGTGAGGCGGTCGCCCACGCGGCGCCCGGCGAGCCAGCGGTCGGCGGCGCCGCGCACCTCCCCGGCGTCCGGCGGCTGCGGCGCGAGGGCGAGGCCGTGCGCACCCCCGACGGAGGCGAAGGCGACGGCGCCCGCGGCGGCTCCGTGGACGCACTCGGCGAGGTTGGCGAGGAAGGTCTCGACGGTGCCGGAGGTGTCGGCGACCTGCTCGGCGAGGAGTTCGAGGCGGACGATCTCGTGGGCCTCGGCGGCGCCCGCGGCGGCCAGTTCGGGCGGGCCTGTCAGATCCCCGGGCAGCCCGGTGTCGACGAGATACGTGCCGATGCCGGTGGCCCGGAGCAGCCGGCGGCCCGCCTCGATCACGCCGAGCTCGCGGCGCCTGGCCAGATAGCGGGCGGGCGGGCAGTGCGGTTCGAGGCCGAGCAGCGGCGGGCACCAGCGGCGCACCGCGAACCCGGTCTGGGTGTCGAAGAAGGTGGTGCCGGGGGCGGGCGGTCCCTCGCCCCGGCCGAGGTGGGCCTCGAAGGTGCCGAGGCCCAGCTCCGTACGCAGCACCCCGTGGCAGCACTGGTCGACCAGGGGCGGTGTCTCGATCATCCGGGCTCCCGTGCGTGGACCGTGGGCGGGACTGCTGTCCGTCTACGGTCCTAACGGGTGAACCCGGTCTCAGGTGTTGCTCGGGCCCCCGACCTGCAGGCCCGCCATGCGCGACCACTCGTACCGACCGGTGACGACCTTGGCCGCGAACTCGCCGTCGAAGTCCTCGTGGACGGTGAGCCCGGACTTCTCGACGGCCCTGCGCGCGACGGCGTCGGTGCGCGCGACGAGGTCGCCCCAGCCGCCGTCCTCACCGACGAGGACGATGCGGGAGCCGCGCTCCCCGATGTACGCGACCTGCGCCTCGGCGCCGCCGTGCGCCTTCGCGAAGGCGGTGATCTCCTTGGCGAGCTTCGCCGCCTGCCGCTCCGCGCGCGCGTCCGCGGGCTTCTCTTCGACCTTGGTGTCTGCCATACCGCAAGGCTACTTGTGGGTTTTCAGCGGCGGCAATGACCCCTGACACACCTACGCCGGGCAGCTGAGAGGCAGCCGCCCGGCGTACGAAGGTCAGTGGCTCAGCGCAGGAACGGATCCACCGCGACCGCCACGAACAGCAGCGACACGTAGGTGATGGACCAGTGGAACAGGCGCATCTCCTTGAGCTTCGCGCCCGTCACCCCCGACTTCGCACGGGCCTGCAGCGCGTGCGCCTCCCAGAGCCAGAAGCCGCCGGTGGCCAGCGCGACCGCGGTGTAGAACCAGCCGGTGTAGCCGAGCGGCTGGAGCAGCAGCGAGACGCCGACCATGACCCAGCTGTAGAGGACGATCTGCTTGGCGACGACCTTGTTGGAGGCGATCACCGGGAGCATCGGGACCTGGGCGCGCGCGTAGTCGTCCTTGACCTTCATGGACAGCGGCCAGTAGTGCGGCGGAGTCCAGAAGAAGATCACCATGAAGAGGATGACGGCGGCCCAGGACATCGAGTTGGTCACCGAGGACCAGCCGATGAGGACCGGGAGGCAGCCGGCGATGCCGCCCCAGACGATGTTCTGCGCGGTCCTGCGCTTGAGGATCATCGTGTAGACGACGACGTAGAAGAGCAGCGCGCCGAGCGAGAGCGCGGCCGAGAGCCAGTTGACGAGGAGGCCGAACCAGACCGTGGAGATCACGGCGAGGGCGACACCGAAGACCAGGCCCTCGGTGGGGCTGATCAGGCCGGTGACCAGGGGGCGGTTCCGGGTGCGCTCCATGAGGGCGTCGATGTCCCGGTCGTACCACATGTTCAGGGCGTTGGCGCCGCCCGCGGAGAGGTAGCCGCCGAAGCAGGTCGCGAGGACCAGCCACAGGTTGGGCACGCCCTGCTCGGCGAGGAACATCACCGGGACCGTGGTGATGAGGAGCAGTTCGATGATGCGGGGCTTGGTCAGCGCCACGAACCCCATGACGAGGGGACCGATCGGCCGACGGCCGGAGTTCGCCCCGAGCTCACCCGCCGCGTCCTCGGCATGGGCGATGCCCCCACCTTCTGGACGGGATTCAACGGCCGTCACGCACACCCCTGACAGAGACTCCCAGCAAGCCGACCGTGGGTGTCACCTGAATATGAAGACCCGGTAAAGGCTCGCGCGTACCACGCCACTGTAGACGTAGGCCATACCCGGCTCTTCGCGGGGGTCGGTCGTGTTGGGCCGGCTGCCGCGACGCTCGTCCGGCGCCCGCTGACGGCCGTGCGGGGCACCGCCGGTGAACGGCTCGGGAGGCGAAGGTGACAGACCCCCGGCAGTCTGGGACGAGTCGAAAAGATGCACGCTCGCGCGGCGGTAGGCTCGACAGCGACCGGCGCACGACGGCGCCGTGAGTCGACGACACACGACGGCGGACGACGACGTTCGGCGACGACGTTCGACATGTAGAGCATGTGGAGAGGAGCCCTGACCCAGGGTGAGCACCGAGCCGACCACCACAGACCTCGAGTGGACCGATCTGGACCAGCGGGCCGTTGACACCGCCCGCGTCCTTGCCGCCGACGCCGTACAGAAGGTCGGTAACGGCCATCCCGGTACGGCCATGAGCCTCGCGCCCGCCGCGTACACCCTCTTCCAGAAGGTGATGCGGCACGACCCCGCGGACGCCGACTGGGTGGGCCGCGACCGGTTCGTCCTCTCCGCGGGGCACTCGTCGCTGACGCTGTACATCCAGCTGTACCTGGCCGGGTACGGCCTGGAGCTCGATGACCTCAAGGCGTTCCGCACCTGGGGCTCGAAGACCCCGGGCCACCCGGAGTACGGCCACACCGCCGGCGTCGAGACGACCACGGGCCCGCTCGGCCAGGGTGTCGCGAACGCGGTGGGCATGGCCATGGCCGCGCGGTACGAGCGCGGTCTGTTCGACCCTCAGGCGCCCGCGGGCGAGTCCCCGTTCGACCACACGGTGTGGGTCATCGCCGGTGACGGCTGTCTGCAGGAGGGCATCGCCGCCGAGGCGTCCTCCCTCGCGGGCCACCAGAAGCTCGGCAACCTCGTGATGCTGTGGGACGACAACCACATCTCCATCGAGGGCGACACGGAGACGGCCGTCTCGGAGGACACCCTCAAGCGGTACGAGGCGTACGGCTGGCATGTGCAGCGCGTCGAGCAGCTGCCCAGCGGCGACCTGGACCCGAAGGGTCTGTACGAGGCGCTGCAGGCCGCGAAGGCCGTCACGGACAAGCCGTCGTTCATCGCGGCCCGTTCGATCATCGCCTGGCCGGCGCCGAGCGCGCAGAACACCGAGGCCGCGCACGGCTCCGCCCTCGGTGACGAGGAAGTCGCCGCCACCAAGCGGGTGTTGGGCTTCGACCCGGAGCAGAGCTTCGAGGTCTCCGACGAGGTCATCGGCCACACCCGCGAGGCGCTGGAGCGCGGCGTGCAGGCGAAGGCCGAGTGGGAGAAGGGCTTCGCCGCCTGGCGCACCGCCAACCCGGAGCGCGCCGCCGAGTTCGACCGCATCCAGGCGGGCGAGCTCCCGGCCGGCTGGGAGGAGAAGCTCCCGGAGTTCGAGACCGGCAAGGGCGTCGCGACGCGTGCCGCCTCGGGCAAGGTACTTCAGGCGCTCGGTGCGGTGCTGCCGGAGCTGTGGGGCGGCTCGGCCGACCTGGCGGGCTCCAACAACACCACGATCGACAAGACGAGTTCGTTCCTCCCCGAGGGCAACCCGCTGCCGGGCGCGGACCCGTACGGCCGGACGATCCACTTCGGCATCCGCGAGCACGCGATGGCCGCCGCCATGAACGGCATCGCGCTGCACGGCCACACGCGTATCTACGGCGGCACCTTCCTGGTGTTCTCCGACTACATGCGCAACGCGGTGCGCCTGTCGGCCCTGATGCACCTGCCGGTGACGTACGTGTGGACGCACGACTCCGTCGGCCTCGGTGAGGACGGCCCGACGCACCAGCCGGTCGAGCACCTGGCCTCGCTGCGCGCCATCCCCGGCCTCAACGTGGTCCGTCCCGCGGACGCCAACGAGACCGCGATCGCCTGGCGCGAGATCCTCAAGCGCTACACCAAGGAGTTCGGCAAGGGCACCCCGCACGGTCTCGCCCTCACCCGCCAGGGTGTGCCGACGTACGAGCGCGACGAGGACGCCGCCAAGGGCGGTTATGTCCTCTTCGACGCCGAGGGCGGCAAGCCCGAGGCCGTGCTCATCGGTACCGGTTCCGAGGTGCAGCTGGCCGTCCAGGCCCGTGAGCAGCTCCAGGCCGCCGGTGTCCCGACCCGGGTCGTGTCGATGCCGTGCGTGGAGTGGTTCGAGGAGCAGTCGCAGGAGTACCGCGACAGCGTCCTGCCGCCGTCGGTCAAGGCGCGTGTGGCGGTCGAGGCCGGTATCGGTCTGACCTGGCACAAGTACGTCGGCGACGCCGGCCGGATCGTCTCCCTCGAGCACTTCGGCGCCTCCGCCGACGCGAAGGTCCTCTTCAAGGAGTTCGGCTTCACCGCCGACGCCGTGGCCGCCGCGGCCAAGGGCTCGCTTGAATTTGTTGCAGGTATCGAGGCCGCGCAGCGCTGACGCTGACACACGACGACTTACCCCTCATCACAAGCAGGAGATGCAATTTCCATGACAGACGCACTCAAGCGCCTCTCTGAAGAAGGCGTCGCGATCTGGCTGGACGACCTGTCGCGCAAGCGGATCACGTCCGGCAACCTCGCCGAGCTGATCGACCAGCAGCACGTCGTGGGCGTCACCACCAACCCGTCGATCTTCCAGAAGGCGATCTCCGGCGGCGACGGTTACGAGCAGCAGCTCGCCGACCTCGCGGCCCGCAAGGTCACCGTCGAGGAAGCCGTCCGCATGATCACGACGGCCGACGTGCGCGACGCCGCCGACATCCTGCGCCCCGTCTTCGACGCCACCGGCGGCAAGGACGGCCGCGTCTCGATCGAGGTCGACCCGCGCCTGGCCCACAACACGACGGCCACGGTCGCCGAGGCCAAGCAGCTGGCGTGGCTGGTGGACCGCCCCAACACGCTGATCAAGATCCCGGCGACCAAGGCCGGTCTGCCCGCGATCACCGAGGTCATCGGCAAGGGCATCAGCGTCAACGTCACGCTGATCTTCTCCCTTGAGCGGTACCGCGCGGTCATGGACGCCTACCTCGCCGGTCTGGAGAAGGCCAAGGCCGCGGGCCTGGACATCTCGCTGATCCACTCGGTGGCGTCCTTCTTCGTGTCCCGCGTGGACACCGAGATCGACAAGCGCATCGACGCCCTGGGCACCGAGAACGCCAAGGCCGCCCGCGGCAAGGCCGGCCTCGCCAACGCCCGGCTCGCGTACGAGGCGTACGAAGAGGTCTTCTCCTCGGACCGCTGGGCCGCCCTGGACAAGGCCAACGCCAACAAGCAGCGCCCCCTGTGGGCGTCCACGGGCGTCAAGGACAAGGCGTACAAGGACACCCTGTACGTCGACGACCTGGTCGCGCCGAACACGGTGAACACCATGCCGGAGGCCACCCTCGAGGCGACCGCCGACCACGGCAAGATCACCGGCAACACCGTCGCGGGCACGTACGAGCAGTCCCGCGCCGAGCTCGACGCCGTCGAGAAGCTGGGGATCTCGTACGACGAGGTCGTGCAGCTCCTCGAGGACGAGGGCGTCGACAAGTTCGAGGCGTCCTGGAACGACCTGCTCAAGTCGACCGAGGCGGAGCTCAAGCGCCTCGCCCCTTCGGAAGGCTGATCTTGTCTCCAACTGTCAACGGAGCCAACCCGCTTCGTGACGCACTGGACCGACGGCTCCCGCGTATCGCGGGGCCGTCGGGCCTGGTGATCTTCGGCGTCACGGGCGATTTGTCCCGTAAGAAGCTGATGCCTGCCGTCTACGACCTGGCCAACCGGGGGCTGCTGCCGCCGGGCTTCTCGCTGATCGGCTTCGCCCGGCGCGAGTGGCAGGACGAGGACTTCGCGCAGGAGGTGCACGACGCGGTCAAGGAGCACGCCCGGACGCCGTTCCGCGAGGAGGTCTGGCAGCAGCTGAGCCAGGGCATGCGGTTCGTGCAGGGCAACTTCGACGACGACGACGCGTTCGAGACGCTGAAGTCGACGATGGAGGAGCTCGACAAGGCGCAGGGCACGGGCGGCAACTTCGCCTTCTATCTGTCGGTGCCGCCGAAGTTCTTCCCCAATGTCGTCCAGCAGCTGAAGAAGCACGGCCTGGCCGACCAGCGCGGGGAGTCCTGGCGGCGCGGGGTCATCGAGAAGCCCTTCGGGCACGACCTGGCCTCCGCCCAGGAGCTGAACGCCATCGTGCACGAGGTGTTCAAGCCCGACCAGGTCTTCCGTATCGACCACTACCTCGGCAAGGAGACCGTCCAGAACATCCTGGCGCTCCGCTTCGCCAACACGCTCTTCGAGCCGATCTGGAACCGGTCGTACGTCGACCACGTGCAGATCACGATGGCCGAGGACATCGGCATCGGCGGCCGCGCCGGGTACTACGACGGCATCGGCGCCGCCCGTGACGTCATCCAGAACCACCTGCTCCAGCTGCTCGCCCTGACCGCGATGGAGGAGCCCGCCTCCTTCGACGCGGACGCGCTCGCCGCCGAGAAGACCAAGGTCCTCGGCGCGGTGAAGATCCCCAAGGATCTGTCGAAGGGCACGGTCCGCGGGCAGTACGCGGCCGGCTGGCAGGGCGGCGAGAAGGTCATCGGCTACCTCCAAGAGGACGGCATCGACGCGCAGTCGAAGACCGACACGTTCGCCGCCATAAAGCTGGAGATCGACAACCGCCGCTGGGCGGGCGTCCCGTTCTATCTGCGCACCGGCAAGCGCCTCGGCCGCCGCGTCACCGAGATCGCGGTCGTCTTCCAGCGCGCCCCGCACTCCCCCTTCGACCACACCGCGACCGAGGAGCTGGGGCAGAACGCCCTGGTCATCCGGGTCCAGCCGGACGAGGGCGTCACGATGCGGTTCGGCTCGAAGGTGCCGGGCACATCGATGGAGGTCAGGGACGTCTCCATGGACTTCGCGTACGGCGAGTCCTTCACGGAGTCCAGCCCCGAGGCGTACGAACGGCTCATCCTGGACGTGCTGTTGGGCGATTCGAACCTCTTCCCGCGCACCGAGGAGGTCGAGCTGTCCTGGAACATCCTCGACCCGATCGAGCAGCACTGGGACAGGAACGGCAAGCCCGCGCAGTACGCATCGGGCACCTGGGGCCCCGTCGAGGCGGACGAAATGCTCGAACGAGACGGACGGAGCTGGCGTCGGCCATGAAGATCGACCTCACGGACACCACGGCCAGCAAGGTCAACAAGGCCCTCGTGCAGGGCCGCCGCGCCATCGGCTCCCCCGCCATCGGCATGGTGCTCACGCTGGTCATCGTCACCGACGAGGAGAACGCGTACGACTCCCTGAAGGCGGCCAGCGAGGCCTCGCGCGAGCACCCCTCGCGCACCCTCGTCGTCATCAAGAGGGCCGCGCGTTCCCCCCGTGACCGGACGTCCTCGCGCCTGGACGCCGATGTCCGGGTGGGCGCCGACGCCGGTACGGGCGAGACGATCGTGCTCCGCCTCTACGGCGACGTCATCAACCACGCCCAGTCGGTGGTCCTGCCGCTGCTCCTTCCGGACGCCCCGGTCGTCGTGTGGTGGCCGGTGAACGCGCCGCTCGACCCGGTGGGCGACCCGCTGGGCGCGCTCGCGCAGCGCCGGGTGACCGATACGTACGCGGCGGAGCAGCCCATCCACGAGCTGGCCTCCCGCGCGGAGACGTACACGCCCGGCGACACGGATCTGTCGTGGACCCGGATCACCCCGTGGCGCTCCATGCTGGCCGCCGCTCTCGACCAGGTGACCTGCGAGGTCACGGCGGCCGAGGTGGAGGGCGAGGAGTTCAACCCGAGCTGTGAGCTGCTCGGCATGTGGCTCGCCGACCGGCTCTCGGTGCCGGTGACCCGTTCGCTGTCCAGCGGTCCGGGGCTCACCTCGGTACGTCTGGACACCGACTGCGGCCCGATCGTGCTCGACCGGGCCGACGGTTCCCTGGCGACGCTCTCGGTGCAGGGCCAGCCGGACCGTGCGGTGGCGCTCAAGCGGCGCGAGACGGCCGAGCTGATCGCCGAGGAGCTGCGTCGCCTCGACCCGGACGACACCTACGCGTCGGCGCTGAAGTACGGCGTCGACCGGCTCGGGGAGGCGGACTCGGCGAAGTCGGTGCCGCAGGTCGCGTCGCCGGCGGATGCTGCTTCGGGAGCGGGTTCGGGTTCAGGTGCGGGTTCTTCGGGTGCGGGTTCTTCGGGTGCGGGTTCTTCGGGTGCGAAGAAGGCGGCCAAGTCCCCGGCGAAGAAGGCGAGTTCGGACGGTTCGTCCGGCGGCGGTTCGAAGGCGGCGTCGAAGTGAGTACGGCTCCGCAACTCGTCGTCCACCGCGACAAGGAACTCATGGCCCAGGCCGCCGCGGCCCGCCTGATCACGAAGATCGTGGACGCGCAGGCCGCCCGTGGCTCGGCGTCCGTGGTCCTCACCGGCGGCCGCAACGGCAACGGCCTGCTCGCCGCGCTCGGCACGTCCCCCGCGCGGGACGCCATCGACTGGAGCCGCCTCGACCTCTGGTGGGGCGACGAGCGGTTCCTGCCGGAAGGCGACCCGGACCGCAATGTCACGCAGGCCCGCGAGGCACTGCTCGACTCGGTGCCGCTCGACCCGGCCCGCGTGCACGCGATGCCCGCGTCGGACGGCCCGTTCGGCATCGACGCGGACACCGCGGCCGAGGCGTACGCGATCCAACTGGCCAAGGCCGCACAGCCGGAGAACCACTCGGAGGCTCCGTCCTTCGACGTGCTGCTCCTGGGTGTGGGCCCCGACACCCATGTGGCGTCGCTCTTCCCCGAGCTGCCCGCGGTGCGCGAGACCGAGCGGATGGTGGTGGGTGTGCACGGCGCCCCCAAGCCGCCGCCGACCCGGATCTCGCTCACCCTGCCCGCGATCCGCTCCGCCCGTGAGGTGTGGCTGCTCGCGGCGGGCGAGGACAAGGCACAGGCCGTGGCCATGGCGCTGTCCGGCGCGGGCGAGATCCAGGCCCCGGCAGCGGGCGCGCGCGGACGCTCACGCACGCTGTGGCTCCTGGACGCGGCGGCGGCTTCGCAGCTGCCGCGGGAGATGTACCCACCGGCGTCGGCCTGACGATCCAGCCCCTCCGGCGTTTGAGGAGCGGGGGTCCGGGGGCTGGCCCCCGAAGCGCCGCAGCCACGCGGCGTCAGCCGCATATCGGACACAGTCGGGAAGGGGCGGGGAGGGGATCAAACCCAGCCCCGCCACTTCCCGGGCCTCAACGCCCCCGCAGCGCCCGGTACTTGGCCACCAGCGCCCTGGACGAAGCGTCCAACCCCTCCACCTCGACCCCTTCGGTCAACGCCGGCTCCACCCGCTTCGCCAGCACCTTCCCCAACTCGACCCCCCACTGGTCGAACGAGTCGATGTTCCAGATCGCGCCCTGCACGAACACCTTGTGCTCGTACAGCGCGATGAGCTGGCCGAGCACGAACGGAGTCAGCTCGGCGGCGAGGATCGTGGTCGTCGGGTGGTTGCCGCGGAACGTCTTGTGCGCGACCAGCTCCTCGGGCGCACCCTCCGCCCGCACCTCGTCCGGCGTCTTGCCGAACGCCAACGCCTGCGTCTGCGCGAAGAAGTTGGCCATCAGCAGATCGTGCTGCGCGACCAGGCCGGGCAGCAGATCCTCGACCGGCTTGGCGAAGCCGATGAAGTCCGCCGGGATCACCTTCGTGCCCTGGTGGATCAACTGGTAGTACGCGTGCTGCCCGTTGGTGCCCGGTGTGCCCCAGACCACCGGACCGGTCTGCCAGTCCACCGGGTTGCCCTCGCGGTCCACCGACTTGCCGTTGGACTCCATGTCCAGCTGCTGAAGGTACGCGGTGAACTTGGAGAGGTAGTGCGAGTACGGAAGGACCGCGTGCGACTGGGCGTCGAAGAACCCTCCGTACCAAACCCCCAACAGGCCGAGCAGCAGCGGGACGTTGGACTCCGCCGGGGCCGTGCGGAAGTGCTCGTCGACCAGGCGGAAGCCGTCGAGCATCTCGCGGAAGTGCTCCGGCCCGATGGCGATCATCAGGGAGAGGCCGATCGCCGAGTCGTAGGAGTAGCGGCCGCCGACCCAGTCCCAGAACTCGAACATGTTGGTCGTGTCGATGCCGAACTCGGCGACCTTCTCTGCGTTCGTGGACAGGGCCACGAAGTGCTTCGCCACGGCGTCCTGCCCGGCCTGCAGACCGGTGAGCAGCCAGTTCCGCGCGGAGGTGGCGTTGGTGATCGTCTCGATCGTGGTGAACGTCTTCGAGGCGATGATGAACAGCGTCTCGGCCGGGTCCAAGTCCCTTACGGCCTCGTGCAGATCGGCGCCGTCGACGTTGGAGACGAAGCGGAACGTCAGATTACGGTCGGCGTAGGACCGCAGCACCTCGTACGCCATCGCCGGGCCGAGGTCGGAGCCGCCGATGCCGATGTTCACGACGTTCTTGATGGGCTTGCCGCTGTGGCCCGTCCACTCACCGGCGCGGACCCGCTCGGCGAAGGCGCCCATCTTGTCGAGGACGGCGTGCACCTTCGGCACGACGTTCTCGCCGTCGACCTCGATCACGGCGTCTCGCGGGGCGCGCAGCGCGGTGTGCAGAACAGCGCGGTCCTCGGTGGTGTTGATCTTCTCGCCGCGGAACATGGCGTCCCGCAGGCCGAAGACATCGGTCGCGGCGGCCAGCTCGCGGAGCAGCTCAAGGGTCTCGTCCGTGACCAGCTGCTTGGAGTAGTCGAGGTGCAGGTCGCCCACCTGCGCCGTGTACTTCTCGGCTCGCTGCGGGTCGGCGGCGAACAGTTCCCGCAGGTGTGCTTCGCCCAGCTGCTCACGGTGCTTTCCGAGCGCCGTCCACTCCGGCAACTGGTTGAGCCTGGTGCGGCTTGCTGCGTTCATCTCGGACTTCAGCCTTCTCTCTACCTGAGCCTGCAACTTCCCCGCTGCCCCACCAACCTAATTGATCAGCGAGCGGTATGAGCTGTCTGTCCCCTGTCGGCCGACTTAAGGAGCGGTGACAGGGGACTTGAGCGCGGGTATCAGCGCGGCGACGGCGAGCACGAACAGCGCGGCGGCAAGCAGCGCAGGGGTGTTGAGCCCCCAGGCCGAGGCGGCGACACCGGCGAGTGCCGCGCCCACCGGGGTGGCACCGAGCGACAGGGTGCGGAAGGCGGCGCTGATCCGGCCGATCGCATCGCTGGGGCTGCGCTGCTGCATGAGCGTGACCTGGTTGACGTTCCACACCATGCCCATGAAGCCGAACACCACGAGTCCGAGCAGGACGGCCCAGACGCTGCGTATCGTCCCGATCGCGAGCAGCGGCACGATCTGCACGAGGCCCGCGAGGAAGATGCTCCGCAACCGCCCCACGCGGCGCCCGATCCGGTTGGCGCAGAACCCGGCGACGACACTGCCCACGCCGTACGCGGACAGGCACAAGGCATAGGCTGTCGCGCCCGCGTCGAGCCAGCCGGTGACGTGCAGGACGAGGGTGGCGATGAGTCCGCCGACGCCGACGTTGCACAGCGTGGCCGCGAGGCACAGGCCGCGCAGCGCCCGGTCCCGCCACAGGATCCGCACTCCTTCGGCGATGTCGGCCCGCAGGCCGCTCCCGCTCAGCGGTGCCGCACGCGCGCGCGGTGCCGTGCGCAGGGAGGCGATCAGTGCGGCGCCGAGCAGATACGTGGCGGCGTTCGCGGCGTAGGGCACGGCGATTCCCGCGGCGAGCAGCAGCGGCACCGCGGGCGTGGCCAGGAAGCTGCTGACGAGCATCTGGCCGGTCTGCAGGCGGGCGTTGGCGCTGCCGAGGGCCTCGGGGCCGACGACGGCGGGGAGCAGGGCCGTGGCCGCGTTGTCGAAGAGGGTCTGGAGGGTGGTGAGGACGAAGGCGAGGATCATGAGCAGCGCGATCGTCGCCTGGTCGAAGGCGACGGCCACGGCGAAACTGCCGATCAGCAGCCCGCGTACGAGATCCACGGCCCACATGGCGCGTCGTTGGTCGACCCGGTCGGCGACCGCGCCGCCGATCAGGCCGAAAAGGATCCAGGGCAGATAGCCGCAGGCGGCGACGAGGGCGACGAGCGTCGGTTCGTCGGTGAGGCTCGTGGCGAGCAGCGGCAGCGCGGCGATGCGCAGCGAGTCACCGAAGCGGGAGATGATCGCGGCCGACCACAGCCGTCCGAATCCCCCGCGCCAGGACGGCGCGCGCTCCGCCGCCGCTGCGGTCTCCGCAGCGTCCGTTACCCCCTCGACCACGCCAACTCCCCCTTTTGGTCCGGTACTTGCAGACCTTAGAGGGGGCCACTGACAATCGGCCGCGGCGCGTGCCTGACCTGGGAGAACAGACCTCGGAAAGCAGTCCGGCCGGACACCCTCGGGGGTGTCCGGCCGCTCTCAATTCCTAGATCTCGCCGCGCAGTTTGGCGAGTGCCTCCGCGAGGATCGCCTCGCCGTCCGCGTCGCTGCGCCGCTCTCGGACGTACGCGAGGTGCGTCTTGTAGGGCTCGGTGCGCGGCGGGTCCGGCGGGTTGTCCCGGTCCTGGCCGGCCGGGAATCCGCAGCGCGGACAGTCCCAGGTGTCGGGGACCTGCGCGTCACTGGCGAAGCTCGGCTGTGTCTCATGCCCGTTGGAGCACCAGAAGGAGATGCGCAGGCGCGGCGCGGACTCGCCCCGCTCGGCCTCGCCCATCGGCCCCGCTCCGACCCGACTTCCACGGATCGCGTTGCCACTTGCCACGGTCGTAACTCCCTGCGTAACAGTGCTGCACAGCGTTGCTCACCGACGGCCGTGCCGCGGGTGCCCCAGTCTACGTAAGGCCCAACGCGCGTCCAGTGTTTGGAGTTACACCCCCACCCCGGAGACGCACGGCCATATTAAGCCGCCTATAAAAGGCGTACGGCAATACTGCGTCAACCGGCAGGACGATAAAGCGTCAGCTGTCGAGCTTCATCAGCAGGCCGAGCACGACAATGCACGCGAACCACAGCAGACCGACCACGACGGTGATGCGGTCGAGGTTGCGCTCGGCGACCGAGGAGCCGCCGACGGAGGACTGCATACCGCCACCGAACATGTCGGAGAGGCCACCGCCCTTGCCCTTGTGCATGAGCACCAAAAGCATCATGAGTCCGCTGAAGACGAGCAGGGCGATCGAGAACCCCATAACCACGGCTGGACCAACTTCCTCGGTATCTGTACGACGACGGGGCCCGAGTCTCGCGTGAATGAGCGGAAAGCTCAGAAAAGCAAGCCTCGGACCCCGCAAGGGTACGACGTTACGTCGCTACCGCATACTCAGTCCCGGTCGGTTCCCGGACTCACTGGTCGCGGAATCGGACGATCTTGACGAACTCGTCGGCGTCGAGCGCCGCACCGCCGATGAGGGCCCCGTCGACATCGGGCTGCGCCATGATCGCGGCGACGTTCCCGGACTTCACCGAACCGCCGTACTGGATGCGCACCTTGTCGGCGAGCTCCTGGTCGTACAGCTCGGCGAGCTTGCCGCGGATCGCGCCGCAGACCTCCTGCGCGTCCTCGGGGGTGGCGACCTCGCCGGTGCCGATGGCCCACACCGGCTCGTAGGCGATCACGACGGACTCGGCCTGCTCGGCGGGGACGTCCTTGAGGCCGCCCTCGACCTGAGTCAGCGTGTACTGGACCTGCTGGCCGGCCTTGCGGATGTCCAGGCCCTCGCCGACGCACAGGATCGGCGTCATGCCGTGCTTGTAGGCGGCCTTCACCTTGGCGTTGCAGATCTCGTCGTTCTCGTCGTGGTACTGGCGGCGCTCGCTGTGGCCGATGGTGACATAGGTGCACTTGAGCTTCGACAGCATCGGGCCCGAGATCTCACCGGTGTACGCACCGGAGTCGTGCGCCGAGATGTCCTGGGCGCCGTACTTGATCTTGAGCTTGTCGCCGTCCACCAGGGTCTGCACGGAGCGCAGGTCGGTGAAGGGCGGAAGGACGGCGACCTCGACGGCCTCGTAGTCCTTGTCGGCGAGCGCGAAGGCGAGCTTCTGGACGTGGGCGATGGCCTCGAGGTGGTTGAGGTTCATCTTCCAGTTGCCCGCCATCAGGGGCGTACGCGTGGTCATTAAGGGTCAGTCCTCCAGTGCGGCGAGGCCGGGCAGGGTCTTGCCCTCGAGGTATTCGAGGGAGGCACCGCCACCCGTCGAGATATGGCCGAACTTCGACTCGTCGAAGCCCAGGTTGCGGACGGCGGCGGCGGAGTCGCCACCGCCGACCACCGTGAAGCCCTTGCTGTCGAGCAGGGCCTGCGCGATGGCCGTCGTGCCGCCAGCGTAGTCGGGGTGCTCGGCGACTCCGACGGGGCCGTTCCAGAACACCGTCTCGGCGTCGGTGACCTTGGAGGCGAACAGCTCGCGGGACTTGGGGCCGATGTCCAGGCCCTCCTTGTCCGCGGGGATCTGGTCGGCGTCGACGGTGTCGAAGTCGGCCGGGGCCTTGGTCTTCAGGTCCGGGAACTCGGTGGAGACGAGGACGTCGACCGGGAGAACGAGCTCGACGCCGCTCTTCTCGGCGCGCTCCATGTACTCCTTGACCTTCGGAACCTGGTCCTCCTGGAGGAGGGAGATGCCGACCTCGTACCCCTTGGCCTTGAGGAAGGTGTACGCCATGCCGCCGCCGATGAGGAGACGGTCGGCCTTGCCGAGGAGTTCGTCGATGACGGCGAGCTTGTCGGAGACCTTGGCGCCGCCGAGGACCACGGTGTACGGGCGCTTGACGTCCTCGGTGAGCTTCTTGAGGACGCTGACCTCCTTGGCGATGAGGTAGCCCGCGGCGTGCGGGAGCCGCGCCGGGAGGTCGTAGACCGAGGCGTGCTTGCGGTGCACGGCGCCGAATCCGTCGCCCACGTACAGGTCGGCGAGGGCCGCCAGCTGGTCGGCGAAGGCGCCGCGCTCGGCGTCGTCCTTGGAGGTCTCGCCGGCGTTGAAGCGCAGGTTCTCGACGACGGCGACCTGGCCGTCGGCGAGGCCGGCGACGACGGCCTTGGCGGAGTCGCCGACGGTGTCCGTGGCGAACTGCACGTCGGCGCCGAGGAGTTCACCGAGCCGGGCGGCGGCCGAGGCGAGCGAGAAGGCCGGGTCCGGGGCACCCTTGGGGCGGCCCAGGTGGGAGGCGACGACGACCCGCGCGCCCGCGTCGGCGAGTGCCTTCACGGTCGGCAGCACGGCGCGGATACGGCCGTCGTCGGTGATGGTGGTGCCGTCCAGCGGCACGTTCAGGTCGGCGCGGACGAATACCCGCTTACCGGCGACGCCTTCGGCGAGAAGTTCGTCGATCGTCTTCATTTCTCAGGGACTCCTTGAAAGCTTCCGAGCAAACAGCGACGGGGCCCGGACGGCGCAAGATCACGCCGCCCGAGCCCCGTAGCTCACATCGAGATGCCTGTCCGAATCAAGTCCGGGTCAGAGCTGGCCACCGACGAAGGTGGTGAGGTCGACCAGACGGTTCGAGTAACCCCACTCGTTGTCGTACCAGCCGAGGATCTTCACCGTCTTGCCCTCCTGGACCATGGTCATGGAGGAGTCGAAGGTGCAGGAAGCCGGGTCGCTGACGATGTCCGAGGACACGATCGGGTCCTCGGTGTAGTACAGGAAGCCCTTGAGCTCGCCGTCCGCGGCCTTCTTGAACGCGGCGTTGACCTCGTCCTTGGTGACCTCGCGGGTGAGCTCGACGACCAGGTCCGTGGCGGAGCCGGTGGGAACCGGGACGCGCATGGCGATGCCGTCCAGCTTGCCCTTGAGCTGCGGCAGGACGAGGGCGGTGGCCTTGGCGGCACCGGTGGTCGTCGGGATGATGTTCTCCGCGGCGGCACGGGCGCGGCGCAGGTCCTTGTGCGGGAAGTCCAGGATGCGCTGGTCGTTGGTGTACGCGTGCACGGTCGTCATCAGGCCCTTGACGATGCCGAAGTTCTCGTCGAGAACCTTGGCCATCGGCGCCACGCAGTTGGTGGTGCAGGAGGCGTTGGAGATGACGTGGTGCTGCGCCGGCTCGTACTTGTCCTGGTTGACGCCCATCACGATGGTGATGTCCTCGTCCTTGGCCGGAGCCGAGATCAGGACCTTCTTGGCGCCACCGGCGATGTGCTTCGCGGCGTCTTCCTTCTTCGTGAAGATGCCGGTCGACTCGATGACGATGTCGACGCCCAGGTCACCCCAGGGGATGTCCGCGGGGTTGCGCTCGGACAGCACCTTGATGGTGTGTCCGTCGACGGTGATGGTGTCTTCGGTGTGGGTGACCTCGGCCTTGAGGCGCCCAAGGATGGTGTCGTACTTCAGCAGGTGGGCCGTGGTCGCGGTGTCACCCAGGTCGTTGACGGCAACGACCTCGATGTCCGCGCCCTGCTCCAGGAGCGCCCGGAAGTAGTTGCGGCCGATGCGACCGAAGCCATTGATGCCTACGCGGATCGTCACGAACCGATCTCCTCGTTGGTACGCCGGTCTGTGCGCCGGCGAGCTGAATGGGATGTCCCCGACCGCCTCCGACCCTACCTCTCCTGAGACGTTCGAGTGACATCGGAAGGGTCCGTACGAGTTGCGGTGGCCCGCACCGTGTTTGCGGATACGACCCTCCGTTCGTCACTCAGAGTCAGCAGGGCGGCGAAGCAAGCGCTTGGCCCATCAGACGGGCGCAAGCGCCCTCATTTGAGTGCCCGTCGAGGACGCCTCCGACACCTCCACTGTCACGCCCCGTAACTACCGCGCGAGGCCTGCGCAAGTCGCGTTCGCGGCTCCGGAGGGCACCATTCCGGGGGCCATCCGGAGGGTCCCTCCGCAGGGTGTACGGATCGTTCTGAGCGTCAGGACGCTCGTTTGTCAATGTGGCGTCGGCAACATCGAGTGACACCCCGTGCCAGCAAAATCTGCGGCCGAGGACGACGATTCCGCTCAGCCCGTGAGACGCGACCGGCCTCGGCGGACGACGCGGCCTGGGCCGAGTCCCGCGTGGAGCACGCAAAAGCCGTTGGTGTCCGGAAAGATCCGGACACCAACGGCTTTGCGTGCGATGGGTCAGCGGGTCGGTCAGCCGACCAGATTGTCGGCCATCTCCTCCGTCAGGTTCGACTCCGTACCCGGAATGCCGAGGTCCTGGGCGCGCTTGTCGGCCATCGCCAGGAGGCGGCGGATGCGGCCCGCGACCGCGTCCTTGGTCAGCGGCGGGTCGGCGAGCGCGCCCAGCTCCTCCAGGGAGGCCTGCTTGTGCTCCATGCGCAGCCGTCCGGCCGCCGCGAGGTGCTCCGGCACCTCGTCCCCGAGGATCTCCAGGGCGCGCTGCACGCGGGCGCCCGCGGCGACCGCGGCGCGGGCCGAGCGGCGCAGGTTGGCGTCGTCGAAGTTGGCCAGGCGGTTGGCGGTGGCCCGGACCTCGCGGCGCATCCGCCGCTCCTCCCAGGCGAGCACCGACTCGTGGGCGCCGAGCCGGGTCAGCAGCGCGCCGATCGCGTCACCGTCACGGACTACGACGCGGTCCACGCCGCGCACCTCGCGGGCCTTCGCGGCGATGGAGAGCCGACGGGCCGCGCCGACGAGCGCGAGCGCCGCCTCGGGCCCCGGGCAGGTCACCTCCAGGGAGGAGGAGCGGCCCGGCTCGGTCAGCGAGCCGTGGGCCAGGAACGCTCCGCGCCATGCGGCCTCGGCGTCACAGGTGGCACCCGAGACGACCTGCGGGGGCAGACCGCGGATCGGGCGGCCGCGGCCGTCCACCAGGCCGGTCTGGCGCGCCAGTTGGTCGCCGCCGGCCACCACGCGTACGACATAGCGGGAGCCGCGGCGCAGACCGCCCGCGGCCATCACCATGAGCTCCGAGCTGTGCCCGAAGATCTCCAGGATGTCCTTCTTGAGCCGCCGGGCCGCCATCGCGGTGTCCAGCTCCGCCTCGATCACGATGCGGCCGCTGACCAGGTGAAGCCCGCCCGCGAACCGAAGAATCGCCGAGACCTCTGCTTTTCTGCAGCAGGTCCGGGTGACGGGAAGCCGGGAGATTTCGTCCTTCACCGCTGCCGTCATCGCCATGGGCCGATCCTTCCATGCATCCGAAAAATACGGTCGTACGCGGCGGCCAAGAGCTCCGGGTCGTGCTTCGGAGAGCCGACGGCCTGAGCCACCGGCGCCAGCTCGACCGCCGCCCCCAGACGCTTGGCGGCGTCGGTGAGGCTGTCGCGGTCGGGCACGGCGGCCTCGTCGGCCAGCACCACGTCCAGGGCGAGTTTAGGGGCGTGTCGTCCCAAAACCTCCAAATGACGCTGCGGGGAGAAACCTTCGGTTTCTCCGGGCTGGGGTGCGAGGTTGAGCGAGAGGACCTTTCGGGCCTTGGTCTCGGTGAGCGCCTCGAGCAGTTCGGGCACGAGGAGGTGCGGGATCACGGAGGAGAACCAGGAGCCGGGGCCGAGCACCACCCAGTCCGCGTCCAGGACCGCGGCGACGGCGTCGGGCACGGCGGGCGGGTCGTGCGGTACGAGATGCACGGACTGCACCTCGCCGCGGGTGAGCGCGACGTTGGCCTGGCCGCGGACCGTGTCCACTGCCTCCGCGCGCTCCGGGTCGTGCCCCTTGACCAGCGCCTGCAGCTCCAGCGGCACGGCGGACATGGGCAGCACCCGGCCATGCGCGCCGAGCAGCTTGCCGACCAGGTCGAGGGCCTGGACGTGGTCGCCGAGCTGCTCCCACAGGGCGACGATCAGCAGGTTGCCGACCGCGTGCTCGTGCAGCTCGCCCTTGGACTGGAAGCGGTGCTGGATGACGCGGGCCCAGGTCTGGCCCCAGTCGTCGTCCCCGCACAGCGCGGCCAGGGCCTTGCGCAGGTCGCCGGGCGGGAGCACGCCCAGCTCGTCGCGGAGCCGGCCGCTGGAGCCGCCGTCGTCGGCGACGGTGACCACGGCCGTCAGGTCGCCGGTGATCCGGCGCAGCGCGGCGAGCGAGGCGGACAGGCCCATGCCGCCGCCGAGCGCTACGACCTTGGGCTGGGCCGAGCGCCTGCGGCTGAGGCGGGTGAGCCGGGCCCGACGGGGCGGGGAGCTCACCCGACGGGGCGGGGAGGTCACTCGCGCCCCATGTCCCGGTGGACGACCACGGTCTCCACGCCCTCGGTGGCGAGGCGCGCGGCGATCTTCTCCGACATGGCGACGGAGCGGTGCTTGCCGCCCGTGCAGCCCACGGCGATGGTGACGTACCGCTTGCCCTCGCGGCGGTAGCCCGTCGCGATCAGCTGGAGCAGTTCTGTGTAGCGGTCGAGGAACTCCTTGGCGCCGGGCTGGTTGAAGACATAGCCCGAGACCTCTTCGTTCAGACCGGTGTACGGGCGCAGCTCCGGGACCCAGTGGGGGTTGGGCAGGAAGCGGCAGTCGACCACCAGGTCGGCGTCGACCGGCAGGCCGTACTTGTACCCGAACGACATGACGGTGGCCCGGAGTTCGGGCTCCTCGTCACCGGCGAACTGGGCGTCCATCTTGGCGCGCAGCTCGTGGACGTTCAGGCTGGAGGTGTCGATCACCAGGTCCGCGTCGCCGCGCAGCTCGCGCAGCAAGTCACGCTCGGCCGCGATGCCGTCGGTGATGCGGCCGTCGCCCTGCAGCGGGTGCGGGCGGCGCACCGACTCGAAGCGGCGCACCAAGGCGTCGTCGGACGACTCCAGGAAGACGATCCGCCGGGTGACGTTCTTCGCCTCCAGGTCCGAGAGGGACTGGCGGAGGTTGTCGAAGAAGCGGCGGCCGCGTACGTCCACGACGACCGCGATGCGCGCCACGTTGCCCTGCGAGCGGGCGCCGAGCTCCACCATGGTGGGGATCAGCGCGGGCGGCAGATTGTCGACCACGAACCAGCCGAGGTCCTCCAGGCACTTGGCCGCCGTGGAGCGTCCCGCGCCGGACATCCCGGAGATGATCACCAGCTCGGGGATGGCCTCCGCGGCGGCGGGCTCGATGGTGCCCGTTCCCGTACTCACCTGTGCTCCGTCTTCTTCGCGCTCTGTCATGTGTCCTGCCCCCGTCTCTCCACGGCGCCCGCGGGTGCCTGTGCGGCCTCCGCCGTCACGGGTGCCTCTTCTTCAATGATCTCTCCGGTCGCCGTGTTCACCGCCGGGGCGGCCGGGGCCGCCTCGGCGAGGGCCGCGGCGATCGTCTCGGCCGTCTTGCGGCCTATCCCGGGGACCTCGCAGATCTGCTCAATTGTGGCGGATCGCAGTTTCTTCACGGAACCGAAGTGTTTGATGAGCGCCTGCTTGCGCGTCTCTCCCAGGCCGGGCACCGCGTCCAGCGGCCCCGCCCGGAACCTCTTGGCCCGCTTCTTTCGCTGATAGGCGATCGCGAAACGGTGCGCCTCGTCACGTACCCGCTGGAGGAGGTAGAGGCCCTCGCTGGAGCGGGGCAGGACCACCGGGTCCTCCTCGTCCGGCAGCCAGACCTCCTCCAGGCGCTTGGCGAGGCCGCACACCGCGACATCGTCGATGCCCAGCTCGTCCATGGCCCGCTTGGCCGCCGCGACCTGCGGCTTTCCGCCGTCCACGACGACGAGCTGGGGCGGGTACGCGAACCTCTTCGGGCGGCCGTCCTCTTCGGTGAGGGAGTCCTCGGGGACCTCGGTCTCCTCGACCCACTCCCCCGTCTTCTCCTTCTCCGCGATGTACCGGCGGAAGCGGCGGGCGATCACTTCGTGCATCGACCGGACGTCGTCCTGGCCCTCGCCGTGCCAGACCTGGGTGTCGCCCACGCGGCCCTTGATCTGGAAGCGGCGGTACTCGCTCTTGCGGGCCAGGCCGTCCTCGAAGACGACCATCGACGCGACGACGTCGTCTCCCTGGAGGTGCGAGATGTCGAAGCACTCGATCCGCAGCGGGGCGCTGTCCAGGTCGAGCGCGGCGGCGATCTCCTCAAGGGCGCGGGAGCGGGTCGTCAGGTCGGAGGCGCGCTTCGTCTTGTGCAGGACGAGGGAGTGCTGTGCGTTGCGCTGGACCGTCTCCATCAGGGCGCGTTTGTCGCCGCGCTGCGGCACGCGCAGGCCGACGCTGCTGCCGCGCCGCTCGGCGAGCCACGCCTGCACGGGCGCCACCGGGTCCGGCAGGGCGGGGACCAGCACCTCCTTGGGTACGGCGTCGCCGCTCTCCTCGCCGTACAGCTGCTGCACCGCGTGCTCGACCAGGTCGCCCGTGGTGACGGCCTCGACCTTGTCGGTGACCCAGCCGCGCTGGCCGCGGACCCGGCCGCCGCGGACGTGGAAGATCTGCACCGCCGCCTCCAGCTCGTCCTCGGCGAGGGCGATCAGGTCCGCGTCGGTGTCGTCGGCGAGGACCACGGCGCTCTTCTCCATGGCGCGCCTGAGGGCCTCGATGTCGTCCCGCAGGCGGGCCGCCCGCTCGTACTCCATCTCCTCTGCGGCGGCCGCCATCTCCTTCTCCAGGCGGCGGAGGTACGCGCCCGTGCGGCCGGCCATGAAGTCGCAGAAATCCTCGGCCAGTTCACGGTGGTCCTCGGCGGTGACGCGGCCCACGCAGGGGGCCGAGCACTTGCCGATGTAGCCGAGCAGGCAGGGGCGGCCGGTGCGGGCGGCGTTCTTGAAGACTCCGGCCGAGCACGTGCGCACCGGGAAGACGCGCAGCATCAGGTCGACCGTCTCGCGGATGGCCCACGCGTGTCCGTACGGGCCGAAGTAGCGCACGCCCTTCTTCTTGGCGCCGCGCATGACCTGGACCCTCGGATACTCCTCGTTGAGGGTGACCGCGAGGTACGGGTAGCTCTTGTCGTCGCGGTACTTGACGTTGAACCGCGGGTCGAACTCCTTGATCCAGGTGTACTCGAGCTGGAGCGCCTCGACCTCGGTGGTCACCACGGTCCACTCGACGGAGGCCGCGGTCGTGACCATCGAGCGGGTGCGCGGGTGCAGACTCGCCAGGTCCTGGAAGTAGTTGGCGAGCCTTTGGCGCAGGCTCTTGGCCTTCCCGACGTAGATCACCCGGCGGTGCTCGTCGCGGAACTTGTAGACCCCCGGGGAGTCGGGGATCTGTCCCGGCTTGGGGCGGTAGGTGGAGGGGTCAGCCATGACTCTCACCCTACTGGCGGGGACTGACAGCCGGGGCCGGGCACCGCGATGCCGCCCACGGGTGTGGGCGGCATCGCTTGGGGGGGGGTGGCGGCTGGTGCTGGTCGTGTGGCCGCTAGGCCGGGTCGGCTGCCTGGCGGCGGGTCCGTACGGTGCGTACGACGGTCAGGCCGACGGCCGCGCAGGCGCCGAGGCCGGCGGCGGTGGAGGCCACGGTCAGGGCGGGGCCGGAGGCCTCGTCGGGCTGGGTCTGCGTGCCTGCGGCGGGCTCGGACTGCGGTGCGTAGCCGCCCGCCTTGCCCGACTTCGCGTACGGGGAGCCGGGGAGCTTGTCGCCGTACGCGCGCTCAACTCGGCTGCGGTAGGCGGACAGTGAGGTTCCGTCGGTGCCGATCGCGCGGACGGCGTCCTGGTCGAGGGGCAGCACGCGCGCGTGGTGCGTCACGTACCAGGCGTTGATCTGCGGCTCATGGAAGACGGTGCCTCCAGGGAGCTTTTCGGCGCCCACGCGCGCGTAGTGCGTTTCGTCGTCCCCTGTGGCGATGTTCACCACCTTCCAGGTGCCGCCCTGTTTCACCGTCCACAGGGACGCCTCCTGGCCGTCGGACGAGACGGCCTTGCTGGCCAGGAACTCCAGGCGGGCGACCGGGGCGCCCTTGTTTCCGGCGACGAAATCCGGCGCCAAGTAGTACACGGGAACGGCCTCACCCTTGATGCGTGGTTCGGCCGCACGCGCGGTGACGGTTCCCTCGCGGGCGAAGAAGCGGGACAGCGTGGCCCGGGTGCCGGGCGCATCGGCGGCCTTGTGGGCGGCCGAGCGGGCGGCGGCGGACGGGGCCTCGTCCCGGGTGGGCGTCTCGGCGACCGCGTGCGGTGCGCCGAGGCCGAGCAGCAGCGTGGCCGCCGTACCGGCGAGCACGGCCTTCAGGCGTACGGGTCGGCTCATCGCGTTCACGTCCCGATCCGGTAGAGCGAGTGGGTCCAGGAGAAGGTGCCGTTGTTCACGTACCAGTCGTGCGAGGCCCAGTTGTAGCGGTCGCTGGAGGGCCAGGGGTCGCCCCAGTAGACCCAGCTGTTCGCGTCGTCGTAGCCGTACAGGACGTGCATGTGGCCGCCGCCGTTGGACCACTGGATGCGGGTCTCCACGGGCCGTCCCGCGTTCACCTCGCTCTGCACCGTGGGGTAGCGCAGCCAGCCGGTGACGTACGAGCCGGGATTGACGCCCATCCAGCGCAGCGCCGTCTGCACATTGCCGAGCGTGGCCTGGTTGTTGGGGCAGTCGGGGCCCTGCTGGCGGTTGAAGGCGGCGTTGCAGAACTGGTTCTGCGAGTAGTTCTCGCCCAGGTAGGCGGCGATGGTGTTCCCGGCCGCCGCCCAGCACCAGTTGGACTTCTGCTGCGCCTGCATCGTGATGTCGAGGCGGCCCGCGGCGAGCGCGGAGACGTCGTCGGTGGGGGCGGTGGCGCGGGTCGGGGTTCCGTTGGTGGTGGTGGGGTCTGCGTGGGCCGTGGGGGCGGTGAGGACGGCCGTCGCTGCGATCGCTGCGGCGGCGAGCAGCCGTCTCTTTCGGTTGCGCATCGCGTTCCTCCCTGGGCGGGGGTGGGGAGTGGAGGAGCGCGTCCGGACGCTGTGCAGGAGCATCAGGTGTTGTCCGGAGCAGGTCAACCCGATTCAATGCGGGGTGGCACGGGACGTGAACGGGGGCGTACGGGTGTGAACACGTCCCCCGCGACGACCAGGCAGCGAGCGCACCAGCAGGCGCTTCGGCGGCACGGTCGGCGTGAACGTTCACAAGGAGGGGTGCCCCATGCGGAGCGCCGGTGAAAACGCCCCGGAGGCGGCCGAGTTGGCGTCCGCCCTGCGCAGCGGCCCGTTCCATGTCGCCCTGCGCGCGGCGATCAGCGCACGGGGCCTGCCCCTGCACCGGGTGCGGCACCATCTGGCCGGCAAGGGTGTGCACGTCGGTGTCACCAGCCTGAGCTACTGGCAGCAGGGCGCCCGCAGACCGCAGCGCCCCGAGTCGCTGCGCGCGGTCCGTGCCCTGGAGGAGGTGCTGCGGCTGCCGGAGGAGTCCCTGCTCAGGCTGCTCGACCTGAACACCGGAACGGAGCGGCCGCCGACCCGCTCGTACCGTTCGCTCGTCGATGTCTCCGGCGTGATCGAGACGCTCCTCGGGGGCCTCGGACTGTCCCTGGACGGCGGGCTGCACACGGTCGGCCACCAGGAGCGGGTGCGGATCGGCGCGCGGCGGGAGCTGCTCGGCCGCGATTCACAGCACATAGTGCGCGCCCACCATGATGGCGTGGACCGATATATGGCCATCCACCATGGCGATCCGGGTTGCGCCCCGGACCGGGTGAAGGTCAGGGCGATCGAGAACTGCCGTACGGGGAGGGTGCGTTGGCACCAGGCGTCGGGGATCCTGCTCGCCGAGCTGCTCTTCGACACCCGGCTGCGGACCGGCGACACCCATCTCTTCCACTACGCCTTCGAGGACGGCACGGCGGGCGCGAGCAGCGAGTACGTCCGTGGCTTCAGCTTTACGGGCGGGCAGTACGCGCTGCAGGTGCGCTTCCATCCCAAGGCGCTGCCGGTGCGCTGCCACCGCTTCGCCCAGCACTCGGCGGCGGCGCGGCGCAGCGGCCTGGAGGACCTCACGCTGAGCGGCCGGCACCGCTTCGTGCACCTGGTGGAGCCGGAGGTGCGGGCGGGACTGCTGGGGATCGGGTGGGACTGGGAGTGAGCGCCCGTGGCGCGACTCAGGCCTCCGGGCCCGCGATCAGCTTGCCCTTCTCGGCCCTCACCGGGACCTTCGGCAGCGGCACGGTGGCCGGGCCCTTGAGGGCCTTGCCGGTGTGGATGTCGAACCTGCTGCCGTGGCAGGGGCAGTTGCCCTCGTCCTTCTCGATCTTGTCGAGGAGGCAGCCGGCGTGCGTGCACTGGGCGCTGAACGCCTTGTACTCGCCGTCGGCGGAGCGCGTCACGAGCAGGCGCTGCTCGCGGTAGAGCTTCACGCCACCGACCGGCACCGCCTCCGCGTCGCCGAGGTCGACGGGCGCGGTGGGCGTGGGGTTCTGGGCGTGCCCGACCTTGGACTCCGTCGAGCAGGCCGCGACGCCGAGGCCTGCCGTACCCGCGAGGGCCGCGCCTTTCAGGACGGTACGACGGGCGGCGGCCTTGCCGGGCATGGGGTCTCCACTGGTCAGGGTGTCGGTCGGGGTCGGCGGTAGGGCGCCGGTGACGCAAGCGACGATACCGGTGCAGACCAGTACGGTGACGGGCGGGTCGGAGGGTGCCGGGCGGTCCCGACGGGACCGACGGGACCGACGGGACCGCCTGGTCAGTACGGGGATTTCCGGCCCTCCAGGTACCCGCGCAGCCGGTCGGTGTCCTGCTGCCGCCAGCCGTCGGGCGGCAGGACGGCGGCCCAGCCGTCGACGGATCCGGCGCCGTAGCGGTGTCCGTGCGGTGCGTCCACGCCGTACGAGACGGCCATGTCGACGGTCGTCTGCCAGAAGCCCACGAACGGGAACCAGTCGATCTCCGGCGTGATGTCCGGCCCGAGGGGCTGGTCCAGCCACTCCGGGCGTTCAAGGAGCAGGTCGGGCGACCACCAGACCACAGGGTCGGACGCATTCTGCAGATAGACCGCGCGGGGGTGCCCCCAGTCGGCGGGCGGGCGTCGCAGATCCTTCTCGGGGAACTGTGCGAAACGCACATTCCTGCCGTCCTCGAACTGTGGCCGCCACACAGGGCTGCCTTCGTCGCGGCGGGCGCGGAGCTCCTGGGACACGGGCGAGAAGTTGGGGGTGCCCATGAGGAGCGCGCCGTCGGTGCCGCCGAGAAGTGCGTCGACGCTGCCGAAGGATTCCTCGATGGCGTACGCGCCGAGGCTCTCACCGGTGACTGCCAGCAGAGGCCGCTGATTCTCGGGCAGCGCGTCGAGCTCTGCGCGTACGGCCTCGACCAGGGCGCGCGTGGACTGCCCGGCCTTCTCCTTGTCGACGAGGAAGGAGACCCAGCTCGGAAGGTACGAGTACTGGACGGCGACGATGGCCGTGTCGCCGCCGTACATGTACTCCAGTGACTCGGCCACCGTGGCGTCGATCCAGCCGGATCCGGTGGTTCCGGCGATGGCGAGCACCTCGCGGTGGAAGGCGCCGGTCCGCTTCAACTCCCTTACGGCGAGCTGCGCTTGGTCCTGGAACGGCTCGTCCTCGTCCTCGCTGAAGGCCTCGGGCGCGGAGGAGCTGATGTAGACGCGCACCGGGCTTTTCGCGGGCCGGCCGGTGTACGCCGAGATGCGGGCGGCGCTCAGGCTGGAGCCGGTGAAGTTCCGCCCCTGGAAGCCGAGGTCCTGCCAGCGGATCAGGGATTCGGGACCTCCGGACACCAGCCGGGATGTGGGCCGGTGGATGCCGTCCTTGGTGCCGAAGTTGGTGGCCTGGGCGATGCGGTCGGCGACGTCGATGACGCCGCGGTCGAAGACGACGTCACGGATGCCGACGGTGACGAGCATGGCGCTGATCAGCAGCCCGAGGCCGACGGCGACGGGTCTGGGGAGCAGTCGGCCGAGGCCGTGGATGAGCCGGCTGGAGCCGAGGCGGACCAGGCGGGCGAGGAGGAGGACGAGCAGGGCGATCGTCACGGTCATCAGCGCGATCAGCGCGGAGTCCCAGGTGAGGGCGGGCGGCAGGCCCTGGAGGGCGCGCAGTTGGCGCTGCATCCGCGCACTCTCCGCGAGCAGCCATCCGGCGAGTACGGGGCTGAGCACCCAGTAGGCCTGCCAGCAGCGGACGCGGGTGCGCTCGCTCGGTCGCCTGCGGACGAGGGCGCGGAAGAGGGTGCTGAGGGTGGAGCCGACGCCGTATCCGATGGCTGCGGTGATGCCTCCGATGACGCCTTGGAGATACCAGGGTCTGGGGACGAGCGAGGGGGTCAGGGAGAGCCAGAAGAAGACGGTGGCGACGCAGGTGGCGGTGAGGTCGGGCCAGCGGCGCACGAGCCGGGACTCGTCGGGGCGGTCCTTGAGAGGGTGGCGGGCGAAGGCGGCGATTCCTCTTGCGGCTCTCTTGGCATGCCTCCCCGGGTTGCGCATGGGCCCACGTTAGGGGGGCGGGTGCTCCGACTGCGCGTGGATTAAGGCCAGTTGTCGGGGCGGCTCCTCTGGGACGGTCCTGCCCCCATGCCGCATCCCTTGCCGAGGGAGCTCGCTCGGCGGACGGACCCGGGTGGAGTCCGTCCGGCGAGCGTCGCCTCTTCGGGTCGGCTGGGGCCGGGTCTCCCGGCAGGGCCGCGTCGCGTCAGGCCTTACGCGTGCGTGCCGCCTTCTTGGCCGGGGCCGAGGCCGGGGCGGTGGCCTTGGCCGTCTTCTTGGCCGCGGCCTTCGCGGTGCCGGTCTTCGCCGTGACGGTCTTCTTGGCGGGGGCCTTGGCCGCCACCGTGTTGTTCACGGCCTTCTTCGTGGTGCGCTTACGGGCCGGGGGGACCGTCGCGTCGCTGACCCGGTCCGACCCGAGGGTGTCCCGCAGGAACTTGCCGGTGTGGCTGGCAGGGATGCCCGCCACCTCCTCGGGGGTGCCTTCGGCGATGACGAGGCCGCCGCCGCTGCCGCCTTCGGGGCCCATGTCCACGACCCAGTCGGCTGTCTTGATCACGTCGAGGTTGTGCTCGATGACGATGACCGTGTTGCCCTTGTCGACCAGGCCGGACAGGACGTTGATCAGCTTGCTGATGTCCTCGAAGTGCAGGCCGGTGGTGGGCTCGTCCAGGACGTACACGGTGCGGCCGGTGGAGCGCTTCTGGAGTTCGCTCGCGAGCTTGACGCGCTGCGCCTCACCGCCGGACAGGGTGGGAGCCGACTGACCCAACCGCACATATCCCAGGCCGACTTCGTTGAGCGTCTTGAGGTGGCGGGCGATCGTCGGGACGGCCTCGAAGAAGCCGAGCGCCTCCTCGATGGGCATGTCCAGGACCTTGGCGATGGACTTGCCCTTGTAGTGCACTTCCAGGGTCTCGCGGTTGTACCGCGCGCCGTGGCAGACCTCGCACGGGACGTACACGTCCGGCAGGAAGTTCATCTCGATCTTGATCGTGCCGTCGCCCGAGCAGTTCTCGCAGCGGCCGCCCTTGACGTTGAACGAGAAGCGTCCCGGCATGTAGCCGCGGACCTTCGCCTCGGTGGTCTCGGCGAACAGTTTGCGGACGTGGTCGAAGACTCCGGTGTAGGTCGCCGGGTTGGAGCGCGGTGTCCGGCCGATGGGCGACTGGTCCACGTGCACCACCTTGTCGACGAGGTCGTCGCCGTCCACGCGCGTGTGCCGGCCCGGGACGTTGCGGGCGCCGTTCAGCTCACGGGCGAGGTGGGTGTACAGGATGTCGTTGACCAGCGTCGACTTGCCGGAGCCGGAGACTCCGGTGACCGCGGTGAGGACCCCGAGCGGGAACGACACGTCGATGTCCCGCAGGTTGTTCTCCCGGGCGCTGTGCACCGTGAGGCGGCGGGACGGGTCGGCGGGGCGGCGGATGTCGGGGATCGGGATGGCCTTCTTGCCCGCGAGGTACTTGCCGGTCATCGACTCGGCGTTCTTCAGCAGCTCCTTCAAGGGGCCGCTGTGGACGACCTTGCCGCCGTGCTCACCGGCGCCGGGGCCGATGTCGACGACCCAGTCGGCGACCTTGATCGTGTCTTCGTCGTGCTCGACCACGATCAGGGTGTTGCCCATGTCGCGCAGGCGGACCAGGGTCTCGATGAGCCGGTGGTTGTCCCGCTGGTGCAGGCCGATGGAGGGCTCGTCCAGGACGTAGAGCACGCCGACGAGGCCGGAGCCGATCTGGGTGGCGAGGCGGATGCGCTGGGCCTCGCCGCCGGAGAGGGTGCCCGCGGCGCGGTTCAGGGAGAGGTAGTCCAGGCCGACGTCGACCAGGAACCGCAGCCGTTCGTTGACCTCCTTGAGGACGCGCTCGGCGATCTTCTTGTCGCGCGCGTTGAGCTTCAGCGCGGCCAGGAAGTCCGCGCAGTCGGCGATCGACATGGCGGAGACCTCGGCGATCGACCTGCCCATCACGGTGACGGCGAGGACGATCGGCTTGAGGCGGCTGCCTTCACAGGTGGGGCAGTGCACCTCGCGCATGTAGCCCTCGAAGCGCTCGCGGCTGGCGTCGCTCTCGGCCTCGCTGTGCCGCCGCTTCACGAAGGGCACGGCGCCTTCGAAGGGTGTGGTGTAGACCCGCTCCCTGCCGTACCTGTTGCGGTAGCGGACCTCGATCTGGGTCTTGTGGCCGTTGAGGAGGGCCTTCTTCGCGCGCTGCGGGAGCGCCGCCCAGGGGGTGTCCGTACTGAAGCTGAGGGCGTCGGCGAGGGCTCCGGTGAGGCGGCCGAAGTACTCCTTGGTGTGGCCGTGCGACCAGGGGTGGATGGCGCCGTCGTCGAGGGACTTGTCCTCGTCGGGCACGATCAGCTCGGGGTCGACCTCCATGCGCGTGCCGATGCCGGTGCAGTCGGGGCAGGCGCCGAAGGGCGAGTTGAACGAGAAGGAGCGGGGTTCGAGCTCTTCGAAGGAGAGGTCGTCGTACGAGCAGTAGAGGTGCTCGGAGTACATCCGCTCGCGCTCGGGGTCGTCCTCGGGGAGGTCGACGAAGTCGAGTACGACCATGCCGCCGGAGAGGCCGAGGGCGGTCTCCACGGAGTCGGTGAGGCGGCGCTTGGCGGAGTCCTTGACGGTGAGGCGGTCGACGACCACCTCGATGGTGTGCTTCTCCTGCTTCTTCAGCGTGGGCGGCTCGGAGAGCTGGATGGTCTGCCGGTCCACCCGCGCGCGGCTGTAGCCCTTGGTCTGGAGGTCGGAGAAGAGGTCGACGAACTCACCCTTGCGCTCGCGCACGAGCGGCGACAGCACCTGGAAACGGCTCCCCTCGGGGAGCTCCAGGACCTTGTCGACGATCGCCTGCGGCGACTGGCGCGCGATGGGGCGCCCGCACGCGGGACAGTGCGGCTTGCCGATGCGCGCGAAGAGCAGGCGCAGGTAGTCGTACACCTCGGTGATGGTGCCGACCGTGGAGCGGGGGTTGCGCGAGGTCGACTTCTGGTCGATCGAGACGGCCGGGGAGAGGCCCTCGATGAAATCGACGTCGGGCTTGTCCATCTGGCCGAGGAACTGGCGCGCGTACGAGGAGAGGGACTCCACGTACCGGCGCTGGCCCTCGGCGAAGATCGTGTCGAACGCCAGCGAGGACTTACCGGAGCCGGACAGACCGGTGAAGACGATGAGCGAGTCACGCGGAAGGTCGAGCGAGACATTCTTCAGGTTGTGCTCGCGCGCGCCACGGACGATGAGACGGTCGGCCACGCCGGTCCGCACCTTTCACTAGAGAAGCGGGGGCGGGGCCCCCGTCTCAAACAGACTATGGGGGGCCGCCACAGCGAAGGACTGCACTGCTTGAAACTCCTCGGCACCGCTTCGCATTCCAACAGTCCAAGAGTGCCTCGACCCAGGCTATAGCACGCGCATTCGATTTATGGTCGCGGTCCGGCACCTTCACCCGTACGAGTGGCAGGACTATCGTCGGAGCCATGAGTGATCATGTGCGTGACCTGGAGTCCCTGCGTGAAGCGACCGATCGGCTCCTGACCGCGGTCGGCAAACTGGACAACGCGGCGGTCGCCGCGCCGTCACGGCTTCCGGGGTGGACCCGCGGCCACGTCCTCGCCCACGTCTCCCGCAACGCGGACGCCCTGGTGAACGTCCTCGCAGGTCGTCCCATGTACGCGAGCGCTGCCGACCGCGACGGCGACATCAAGCGGGACGCCCCGCGCCCGCGGCCGGAGCAGCTGGCCGACCTGCGCGAGAGCGCGGAGCGGTTCCAGGAGGCGGCCGCCCTCGACGCCGACTGGTCGCGGACGGTGGAGCTGCGCAACGGTGTGACCGACACCGCCTCGCGTGTGCCGTTCCGGCGGCTGATCGAGGTGGAGCTGCACCACGTCGACCTGAACATCGGCTACGAGCTGGAGGACCTGTCGGCCGACTTCACGCGGCGCGAGATCACGTTCCTCGCGGACCGTTTCTCGGGCAATTCCGCCGTGCCGGAGATCGCGATCACCGCCGCCGACGGCGGTCAGTGGACCACCGGCCGCCAGGACGGCGACGTCATCTCCGTGATCGGCCCCTCCGCCGATCTGCTGGGCTGGCTCGCCGGCCGCCGCGAGGGCGCAGGCCTGGACTGCGACGGCGGACTGCTGCCCGTACTGCCCGCTTTGTAGGCAGCCCTGTCTGCAGGCAGCCCGGTCTGCAGGCTGCCCGCACTTCCCGCTCGGTAGGGTGAATCCATGACGTACAGCGGAGCGGTGAAGGTCGGTGGACCCGCGGACGTGCACGAGCTCGCGGACCTGATGATCTCCAAGATCGCGGTCGGCCCGATGAACAACAACACGTATCTGCTGCGCTGCCGGGGCACCGGCGAGCAGCTCCTGATCGACGCGGCGGCCGAGGCGGGCACGCTGCTCGACTTCATCGGCCCGAGCGGGATCACGTCGGTGGTGACCACGCACCGGCACGGCGACCACTGGGGCGCGCTGCAGGAGGTCGTGACCGCGACCGGCGCGCGCACGTACGCGGGGCGCTTCGACGTGGACGGCATTCCCGTGGCGACCGACGTCCCGGTCGAGGACGGGGACACGATCAAGGTGGGCCGCGTCGAGCTGACCGCCCGCCACCTGGTGGGTCACACGCCGGGTTCGATCGCCCTGGTCTACGACGACCCGCACGGTCACCCGCATGTGTTCACCGGTGACTGCCTCTTCCCCGGCGGTGTGGGGAACACACACAACGACCCGAAGGCGTTCGCGAGCCTGATCGACGACGTCGAGTCCAAGCTCTTCGGGCAGCTCCCCGACGAGACCTGGGTCTACCCGGGCCACGGCAACGACACCACGCTGGGCGCCGAGCGGCCGCACCTGCCGGAGTGGCGCGAGCGCGGCTGGTAGACCGCCGGCCGAGCCCGATCGCCCCGTCACACCGTGGCGGGGCTTCGTCGTCCGAGGGGTGCGCTGTCGCCGTACCCACTCCCGGAGGGGACTTGTTCGTGGACCAGGACCGGGTAGCCGAAGTCTTCGCTCTCGGACAGGCATCGGGCCCCGCGCGGGCGCTGCGCGGGGGCAGCTCCGGGAGGGTGTGGGATCTCCACACCAGCGAGGGGCGGTGGGTGGTCAAGACCCAGGCGGCGCCTGAGGATTGGCGACGGAGCCACATGGTGCGAGCACACACTCTCGAACGGGCCGCATACATCGCCGGCCTCCCGATGGCCCGTCCCGTCACTCCGCCCGAACCCTCTGTCGGCTTCTGGCACGACATCGACGGCACGCACGCGCGCGTGCTGGAGTTCGTCGAGAACGCCCACCCTGTAGTGGTTGATTCGGCGGTCGAACCCGGGGCTCTCGCCGCGTGGTTGGGGCGCACCTTGGCGTCGATCGAGCAGCTGGGCGTGCCCGGTGACCTGTCCGACGACGCGTCCACGCCGCTGCATCCGCTCGGCGACTGGCGGGAGTGGATCTCCGAAGCCCGCTGCTCCGAAGCGGCCGACACCGCATGTGAGTTGCTCCCCGCCGTGGAGCGGTCCACGGCCCTCGTTCAGCGGGCCGAGGCGGCGGGCCCCGACGCGCTCCTCGGCCACCGTGACATCGGCCCCGCCAACGTCCTGCGCAGCGGCTCGGGGTTCAGGCTCATCGACTGGGACCACGCGGGCCCTGCGGTGCCGTGGTGGGAGGCCGTGCACACCGCGTTCCGGTTCGCGGGCGGCCTGGACGACGCCAGGGCGACGCGCCCCGAGGTCGTACGGGCAGTCCTCGCCGCACACCGAGCAGCGGGCGGGGCGCAGGGCCCGGCGGACGAGTCGGCCTTGGCGGGGCTGCTGCGGGCGACGCTCGGGTTCACTGCGTACACGCTGTGGCTGTCGCTCGGACACCGCGGCGGTGACGCGCTGGACCGGGCGCGGGCGGCGGTCCGGTTCCGCGCGGCGGCGGGCTCGCTGCAGCGGGGCGTCGCGGCGCTTCCGGAATGGTGTGCTCTGCTGCGGTGACGCACACGCGCGGTGCTTGTTTTTCTCGTGCGATCAGAGGCCCCGGGGAGCCACGTGCGGCCGCGTGCAAGGGAGTCTCCAGGAGCCGCGGGCGGCACCTCCGTGCAGATTGGACAATGGCCGGGTGACTTCCCACTACCGCGTACTCGGCCCCACGCGCGTGCTGCACCCCGACGGCGAGGAGGCCTCGCTGGGCGGAGCACGGCTACGCGCGCTGCTGACCGCTCTGGCCGCCGACTGCGGTCGAAGCGTGACCGTGGGGCAGCTGATCGCCCAGGTGTGGGGCCCGGACGAAGAACCTCCGGCGGACGCGGTGAAGGCCCTGCAGGCGCTGGTCGGCAGGCTGCGGCGCACGCTCGGGCACACCACGGTGGCCTCGGCGCCCGGCGGCTATCTGCTGGCCGCCGATCCCGACGACATCGACCTGCACCGTTTTGAACGGCTCGCATCAGCGGGGGCGGCCGCCTCCGCAGCGGGCGACGCCGCACGCGCGGTGACGCTGTTCGACGAGGCACTCGCCCTCTGGAGCGGGCCCGCACTGCTCGACCTCCCCGGACACGCGACAGACCCGCTGGCCGTACGCACGGAGCGGCTGCGCGACACCGCACACCGCAACCGGCTGGCAGCGCAGGTCGCCCTGGGCCAGGCCGACGCCGCGCTGGGAGAACTCGCCGCACTGGCCGTCGAGAACCCGCTAGACGAGCCGCTCCAGGCACTGTGGCTGCGCGCCCTGCACGCCGCGGGACGCACCGCCCAGGCCCTCGCGGCCTATGAGGAGGTACGGGCCGGTCTTGCCGAGCGTCTCGGCACGGACCCGGGCGCCGAACTGCGGGCACTGCACGCCGAGTTGCTGCATCCGTCGCTGCCAGGCGCCGGCGACGGCTCGGGATCGGCTTCAGGGAGCCCGGAGGCGGCGCTTCCATCTGCTGGCCACCCGTCGCGCTCCCCTGCGCCCGGGGCGCGCGCTCCGGGCAACCTTCGCGCTCCCCTCACTTCCTTCGTCGGTCGCGAGTCGGAACTCCGGCTCCTCGCCGGGGAGTTGAAGAAGCAGCGACTTGTCACGCTGCTCGGCCCCGGCGGTGTCGGCAAGACGCGACTGGCGACCGAGGCGGCCCGGACAGGGCGCGAGACAGCGGGGAAGGAGGTGTGGCAGGACGGCGTATGGGTGGCCGAGCTGGCGCCCGTACGTGATGCGGAGACCGTCCCGGAGGCGGTGCTCACGGCCCTTGGCGCCCGCGAGACGACGGTGCGCGGCCCCGGTGCGTCCGCCGAGGAGCTGCAGCCCGCGCCCCGCGACCCGTTGGCGCAACTGGTTGAGCACTGCCGACGCCGGCGGCTGCTGCTCGTCCTCGACAACTGCGAACATCTGGTGGGCGCCGCCGCCGAGTTGGTGCACGCGCTGCTCACCGAGTGCCCCGAGGTGACCGTCCTGGCAACCAGCCGGGAGCCGCTCGGAGTGCCCGGGGAGTCGGTGCGGCCCGTCGAGCCGCTGCCACAGGAGGTGGCGCTGCGGCTGCTCGCCGCTCGGGGTGCGGCCGCGCGGCCGGGCTTCCGCGTCCAGGACGATCCGGACGCCTGCGCGGAGATCTGCCTCCGGCTCGACGGCCTGCCCCTGGCGGTCGAACTGGCCGCCGCGCGGCTGCGGTTGCTCACCGCACGACAACTGGCGGACCGGCTCGACGACCGGTTCCGGCTGCTCGGCCGGGGCAGCGGCAGCCGCACGGCACTGCCCCGGCAGCAGACGCTGCGCGCCGTCGTTGACTGGTCGTGGGACCTGCTCGACGAGGCCGAGCGGACGGTGCTGCGGCGGCTCTCCGTCTTCTCGGGCGGCTGCACCGTGGAGCAGGCGGAGGAAGTGTGCGGCGCGGGCACGTTGGAGACGCTCGCGTCCCTGGTCGACAAGTCCCTCGTGGTGGCGACACCGCCGGGAGCCGAGGAATCCGATGCACCCCAAGGAACCGATACACCCCTAGGAGAGGAGGGCGAGCTCTGGAGCACTGACACGACGACAACTCCATTCGCCTACGAGGGCATGCGGTACCGGCTGCTCGAAACAGTCGCCGAGTACGCCACCGAGCGCCTCACGGAGGCCGGAGAGCGGGAGTCCGTCGTACGACGGCACCTCACCGCGTACCGGGAGCTGATGCGCATCGGCGAACCGGAGCTGCGCGGGCCGCGACAGGTGGGCCGGCTGCGGCGGTTCGAGCGCGAGCACGACAACGTACGCACGGCGCTGCGTACTGCGGTCGAGCTGGGGGCGGAGCAGGACGGGCTGTGCCTGGCGCTGTCGATGAGCTGGTTCTGGCAGTTGCGGGGCCACCAGGCGGACGCCCGTATCTGGTCCTCGGCGGTCGCCGCGCTCGGCCCGGACCCCTTCGAGGATCCGGTTCGGGTCGCGGTGCCGCTGGAGGAGCGGTGCACCGATCGCCCGCCGCCCTGGGACGAGGAACAGCTGTGGGAGGCGCGGCGCGGGGTCCGGCTCCTCGTACAGGCGACCAGTCCCGAGGGGGACGCGGACGCGCTCGCGCGGCCGGAGACGCAGGCGTACATGCGTCGGGTCGTGGCGGCGTACCGCTCCGGGATGCCACAGGTCAGCCGTCAGCCCGGGTCGGTGTGGTATTTCGCGCGGCTGATGACGGGCGAGTTCGCGGATGTCGAGGAGACGATGGACGCCGTCGTGCGGGACATCGAGGCCCTGGATGAGCGCTGGCGGGAGGCGCACGCCTGGGAGCTCGGGTTCACGTACCTGATGCGGGCGCGGCTGGCGCACGACCGTCCGGAGGCACCGGAACCGGCGGCCGGCGACGCCGACCTGGCTCTCGACCACTTCGAGCGGGCCGACAACCCGTGGGGCATCGCCGAGTCGCTCGCGGCTCGGGGCGAGGAGCACGCGCGCCGGGGCCGGTACGCGGAGGCGGCCGTGGACCTCGAGCGGGCGATGACGGAGGCCGTGCGGATCGGGGCACAGCATCAAGTGCCGCTGTTCAAGGCGCGGTTGGCCGACGTACGGCTGCGGATCGCGCATGACGAGACGGAGCGGGGGGAGGCGGAAAGGCTGCTGCGCGAGGCGGCGCGGGAGGCGGACCGGTTCGGCGGCGAGCCGGTCAGCACGGCCCGGCTGTTGCTCGTGCAGCACTACGGCGCCTCGGGCCGGACCGGTCGAGCGCGAGAGGAACTGCTCGAGCTGGAGCGGTCCCTGCCCGGCGGGGTGTCGGCGCTGTTCGAGGGGGCGCTCGCGGGCCAACGGGCTTGGCTGGACTGTCTGGACGGGAGGTTCGAGCAGGCCGCGGAGCACGTCGGTCGGGCGGTGCGCCGGATGGAGAGCGTGGCGTATCTGGTCGCGCCGTGGCTCGTCGCCGACCAGTTCCTCGTCGCCGCCTGGGCCAAGTCACGGCTCGGCGCGGGCGCGGACGGGGCGCGGCTGCTCGGCGCGTACGACGGCTACGGGCTGAGCGGAAGCTTCGGCTTCAGGCCGTTCCCCGACGCGGCGGAGATGCGGTCGCGCGCCGAGGCCGAGCTGCGGACGGCCCTGGGGTCTGCGGCGTACGAAGCGGCCCATGCGCGCGGGAGCAAGCTGTCCGTGCGGGAGGCGGCGGCGTTGGTGTGAGGACGCTCGCCCCGCCGCCTCCCGGCCGGGTCACCCCTTGGGCCCGGGCCCGCTGCTGGGCCTTTGCCTAGTTCTGTGCCTGTGCCTGTGCCTGTGGCTGGGTCTGCGCCTGCGCCTGCGCCTGCGCCTGCGCCTGCGCCTGCGCGAGAAACTCCTGGGCGTCGGCCAGGTCGTCTGCCGTGGGGGCGTCGTCCTGTGTGAGACGCAGTCGCCAGTACCCGGCGAAGTCGATGTCCTTCTTGGCCATGCCCCGCTCCCCCACCAGATGGCGACGCAGCTCGCGTACGGCACCGGCCTCACCGGCCAGCCAGGCGTAGGCGGAGCCTTCGGGGAAGGTGGCGCTCCGTACCGCGTCGAGCAACAGGCCCGCGCGCCCGGCGGGGGTCTCGCCCCGGTGCAGCCAGTGCGCGGCCAGTTCGCCGCGGGTCGTGAAGTGCTGCTCGTCGGCCGCGTCCTGGACCTCGATGAAGGCGACCGCCTTGGCGCCCTCCGGCAGGGCTTCGATGAGCGTACCGAGCGCGGGGAGTGCCGTCTCGTCACCGGCCAGGAGCGTCCAGTCGGCGACGCCGAGCGGGACCGGCTTCGAGTAGTAAGCCGAAGGGCCGAACATGCCGATCACGTCGCCGGGTTGTGCGCCGGCCGCCCAGCGGGTGGCGGGGCCCACGCCCGCGTCACCGTGCAGAACGTCGCCGTGCAGGACGAAGTCGATGTCGATCGTGGCGTCCGCCGGGTGGTGTGCGCGCACGGTGTAGCTGCGCATCCAGGGGCGTTCCGCCTCAGGGATCGCGTGGAACTCCTCGTACCAGCGCATCGGATCCCCGCCTCCGGCCCCGGCTTCGGGCAGGCGCGGGCGATCCTGGCCCGGCTTCGGGAAGTACAGCTTGACCTGCTGGTCGGGGCCGTCGAGGCGGAAGTCGGCGAGGTCGGCGCCGCCGAGGGTGATGCGGGCCATGCGCGGTGTGAGGCGTCGGGCGCTGACGACGTGGAGGAACCGGACGGGGAGCTGTGTCGCGTACGAGGTCATGGCTCGACGCTCTCGCGCCGCGTCGACAGATCGGCGACAGCCCGTCTACACCCCCTGCGGGGCGGAGACGGGCTGTCACCGTTCTCATGCGCCGGACGCGCTGGCCGGCTGTCGCGCCGGCCGTGGCCGTCAGGCCTCTACGTCGTCCTTCGAGCGCTCGGACTTCACCGAACCGCCTTCGGCCTTGAGCTGCTTGGCCTCCGGCTTGTCGTCGCCCGGCAGGTCCGCGCTCTTGGCGGCCTCCTGGGCCTCCTGCTTCTTCGAGGCGATCAGGCTGGTGATCGTGGTGACGACCAGCACGGCGCAGATGACGCCAAGGGAGAACGGAATGGAGATCTCCGGCACGTGCACACCGTTCTCGTGCAGTGCGTGCAGGACCAGCTTCACGCCGATGAAGCCGAGGATCACCGACAGGCCGTAGCTCAGGTGGACCAGCTTCTTCAGCAGTCCGCCGATGAGGAAGTACAGCTGCCGCAGACCCATCAGGGCGAAGGCGTTGGCGGTGAAGACGATGTACGGATCCTGGGTCAGGCCGAAGATCGCCGGGATGGAGTCCAGGGCGAAGAGGACGTCGGTGCTACCGATCGCCAGCATGACGACCAGCATCGGCGTCATGACCTTCTTGCCGTTCTCCTCGATCCACAGCTTGGTGCCGTGGTAGCGGTCGGCCACGCCGAAGCGCTTCTCGGCCGCCTTCAGGAGCTTGTTCTCCTCCCAGTCCTCGTCCTCCTCCTCGGCCCTGGCCTCCTGGATCAGCTTCCAGGCGGTGTAGATCAGGAACGCGCCGAAGATGTAGAACACCCACGAGAAGCTCGCGATGATCGTGGCACCGGCGGCGATGAAGATCGCGCGGAGTACGAGAGCGATGAGGACACCGACGAGCAGGACTCGCTGCTGGTACTGCGAGGGCACCGCGAACTTGCCCATGATCAGTACGAAGACGAAGAGGTTGTCGACGCTCAACGACTTCTCGGTGATGAAGCCGGCGAAGAACTCGCCCGCGGGCTGTCCACCGCCCCAGATCAGCAGGCCGAGCCCGAAGAGCGCGGCGAGAACGATCCAGACGACCGTCCAGATTCCGGCTTCCTTCATGGATACGTCATGGGGCTTGCGCCCGATGAAGAAGTCGGCACCGATCAGGGCACACAGACCCACGATCGTGAGGACCCATAGGGTCAGGGAAACATCCACTGCGCCTCCGGCAGTACGTAACGGCACAAACACCAGCGTCGTCGCTGCCGGAGGTCTCTTCCACCCGAGGCGCCGCTCTCACGAACGCCCGGCGGGCCGACGCCCCGGGACCTGGCCCAGATCCGTATTGACGGGAACGCCGCATTCAGGGAGTACTCCCCTCCGCAAGATGAAGAGTACGCGAATTACCAAGGAAAGGTAAAGCGTGAAGTAAAGCACAAACCAAAAGCGCAGGTCAGAGGGGTTTTGCGGCGGAGGTCGTGAGCAAAACCCGGCTTGACCGGACCGTGCGGCGGCCCCCGCGTCGGTCGTTCCCGGCTCAGCGTCCCCAGGCTCTGCGTGCGTCCGCGACCCGGGCCAGGACGTCGCTCAGCACCTCACTGCCGGGCGGGGTGAGCGAAGGCTCGTACGTCCAGGCATGGCCGACCCACGGGTCCGCGAGGTGGTCGTCGGGCACCGGTGTGAGCCGCAGCAGCGAGCGCCACAGCGGGTCCAGGATCGGTCCGTACTCCGCGGCGTCCTCGCGGTCGGCGACCATCATCAGGTGCACGCCCACCGCCGGGCCCTCGTCGGCGAGATACCGCAGCTGGGTCACGGCACGGTCGTCAAAACCGTGCGGGAAGTCGTTGACGATCAGCAGCTGCTCGGCCGTGTCCACATCGGGCGGCAGCGAGTCCGTGGCACGCGCCCGCACTGCCATCTGCACCAGATCCACCCGGCGCGTCAGCCGGGCCAGGACCTCGGACACCCCGACCGCCCCTGCAGCGGGCGGATCGGCGAGCACACCCGAGTCACGCAGCGGAGCGAGCGATCCGGCCGCCGAGCCCGCGGGGTCGATGACATGCACCGCGAAGTCGCCGGGCGGGTACACCGCGAGCAGCCGGGCCGCGTGCGCCACCGCCGTGTCCATGGCGAGGCGACGCGTCTCCTCGCCGTCGGCCAGGGACGCGGTGGCCGACGACGACGTGCGTCCGCTGTCGATCCAGAGTCCGCGCTCGAGCGGCAGCCTGATCAGCATCGGGATCCGCAGATCGGCGCACTCGGGCAGATGCAGGTCACCCAGGCGCAGCGCCATGGGCGGCTCCATCGGGACGCGGTACGCGTGCCAGACCGGGTTGTCCCAGGCCGCGAAGGACGGCGGCAGGGCGGGCTCGACCACATCGGCCTCGGCGGAGAGCTGGGCGACGTCCCGGTCGAGGACCTCCCTGGCCTGCTCGACCAGCTTGGCCTGCTTGGCACGGGCCGCCTCACGCGCGGCGTCGCCCTGCCCGCTGATCCGGCTGCGGGGGTCGGTGAGGACCTGGTCGAGCTCCTGCTCCATACGGGACTCGGCGAAGTCCACAGCACTGCGGTACGCGGCGGCAGTACGGGCCAGGTCCTCGAACATGCCCCACACCTGGTTGTAGAGCCGCTCCTCCATGGACCAGCCGGTCGCGTCACCTGCGACGGGCCGCGCGGGCCCGCCCGACTGAGCGGGCTGCGGGGCAGGCGCCGACGCGGGCGGCGCGGCCGTACGACGAGAGGGGTGCGTGTAGTCGACGGGACCGCCGGTGGACGCCGGGGTGGCGGTCTGCTGTTCGGGCTGATCGTGGCGGTCCTTGGGCGGCTGGGTATGCCCGCCGGGCCGCCCGCCCTGGCCGTCGGCGCCGACCGGCGTCGGTGCGGCGGAGGGCGGGGTGGTGGCGGAGGGCGAGGTGGGCGCGGGCTGCTGCGGAACGCCGCCGTCACCGGTCGGTGCGGGGCCGGTCAGTGCCGGGCCGTTCTGCGCGGGAGGCGGCGCCTGCGCGGGAGACGGTGCCTGCGCCACATGACCGTCGGGAGCGGAAGCCGTAGCCGGGCGCGTGGAGTTGGCGGACGGGGCGGCCGCCGCGCTGTGGGTCTCCTGTGCGGACGGCGCGGACGGCGCGGCCTGCCGCACCCGGTCGCCCTCGGCAGTGCGCTGCGGGGGCGCCGCGACGGAACGGGCCACACCGCTGGCCACGGCGTCCAGGATCTCGGCGGCGAGCGCCGGGCCGTCCGGCAGCCCCTGGTCGGTGAGCATCGCGGCCAGCCCGCCCGCGTACCCCTGGCCTACGGCGCGCACCTTCCAGGCGCCCTGTCTGCGGTACAGCTCCAGGGCCACCACCGCGGACTCCGCGTCCAGGTCCGTGATCGTGTAGCTGGCGATCTCCGAGCCGTCGAGCCCGGTCACCGCGACGAACGGCGCGGCCAGGGCGCCGAACCTGACCGGTCCACCCCCACCGTTGGCCTTTTGGGTGCCGTCCGTGACGGGCAGCGCCAGCAGGATGTTGACCCGCTCCGCGCCGGGCGGCAGGGCGCCGAGGTCCACGGCGAGGCGATGGTCGGCTGCGGCCTGCTTGGAGACCTCGAGGCCCGGCATCCCGGGGGACGCGGGGTGCGCCACCCAGTCGGTGCCGCGGACCTTGCCCTGCTCGTCGCTGAGCGTCGCGCCGGCCACGATCGGCCGGCCGGCCGACACCCGGATCTCCAGTCGGGTCTGGGGCAGTACGTGGTTCTGGCCCCTGACCAGCTCGGCCGTCATCGCCTTGGTTCCCCCTCGTTGCGCTTTTCTTCAGTTGCCGCCGTCGCTCGGCTACCTCAAATGCCGCTGTCAGTACGGTAGTTGACGCGTGCGGATGCTTACAGGTGCGGCAGGATCGACGGCATCAGGTCCTGGAAGGTACGGCCGTTGGCCGGGGTTCCGAGGGCCGTCATGGACCAGCCGGAGCCCGTGCGGTGCACCTTGGCCATGATCTGGGCGGTGTACTGGCCGCCGCCGTCCAGCGTGAACCGGGACATCTCCTGGCCGTTCGTCTCGTCCACCAGGCGGCAGAAGGCGTTCTGCACCTCCTGGAAGGTCTGTCCGGTGAAGGAGTTCACCGTGAAGACGATCTGGTCGATGTGGACCGGGACGCGCTGCAGGTCGACGAGAACCGCCTCGTCGTCCCCGCCCTGGCCGACTCCGCCCACGAGGTTGTCACCGGTGTGCCGCACCGAGCCGTCGTCGCTGACGAGGTGGCGGAAGAACACCACGTCCACCGGCTGCTTGTCGGCGAACAGCACCGCCGACGCGTCGAGGTCGACCTCCTTGGTCCGGGAGCCGAACAGGCCGCGGCGCTGCGCCGCCTGCCAGCCGAGCCCCATGCGCACCGCGGTCAGGGTGCCCCCGTCGTTCTTCTGCAGGCTGATCGCCTGCCCCTTCGTCATGTTGACCGACATGCGCTGTCCCCTCTCGAACCTTTCCCCAACGACCAACCGCCCCAAGTGCGGTTGCTCAGCACCCTACGCAGTGCCACTGACAGCGCCGCAGCCCGGACAGCGCTTTGTGGCGTTCTTGCAACACTCCGGTCGGCCCCGGCCGGCCGGTCGGCTCCGGCCGGGTGCGGCGGCGTGCTCAGGCGTTGCTCACCGGTCTCAGGCGAGGCCCGCCTCCTTCATCTGACGCAGTTCCTTCTTCATCTCGGAGACCTCGTCACGCAGCCGGGCGGCGACCTCGAACTGGAGGTCCGCGGCCGCGGCACGCATCCGGTCGGTCATCTCCTCGATCTGCTCGGCGAGTTCGGCCGCGGGCCGGTCCGTGGGAACCTGCTCGGCCTTGGCCTTGGCCCCCTTGCGCGACTTGGCGGACGTACCCGCCGTGGCGTCCTGCCCCTTCGCCGAACCGAGGGACGGCACCGGGGCCTTGGCGCCCTTGCCGTCCTTGGCCTTGCGGTAGCCGGAGCCGAGGAGCTCCTCCGTGTCGACCTCCTCACGGGCGATGGCCGACACGATGTCGTTGATCTTCTTGCGGAGCGGCTGCGGGTCGATGCCGTTCGCCTTGTTGTACGCGACCTGCTTCTCGCGGCGCCGGTTGGTCTCGTCGATGGCCTTCTCCATCGCCGGGGTGATCTTGTCCGCGTACATGTGGACCTGGCCGGAGACGTTGCGCGCCGCGCGGCCGATGGTCTGGATCAGGGAGGTGCCGGAGCGCAGGAAGCCCTCCTTGTCGGCGTCGAGGATCGCCACCAGCGAGACCTCGGGCAGGTCGAGGCCCTCACGGAGGAGGTTGATGCCGACCAGGACGTCGAACTCGCCCGCGCGCAGCTCCCGCAGCAGCTCGATGCGGCGCAGGGTGTCGACGTCACTGTGCAAATAGCGGACCTGGATGCCCAGTTCGAGGAAGTAGTCCGTGAGGTCTTCGGCCATCTTCTTGGTGAGCGTGGTGACGAGGACGCGCTCGTCCTTCTCCGCGCGGGTGCGGATCTCGTGCACCAGGTCGTCGATCTGCCCCTCCGTGGGCTTGACGACGACCTCCGGGTCGACCAGGCCGGTGGGGCGGATGATCTGCTCCACGTGCCCGTCCCCGCGCGAGAGCTCGTACGTCCCCGGGGTGGCCGAGAGGTACACGGTCTGGTCGATGCGCTTCTGGAACTCCTCCCACTTCAGCGGGCGGTTGTCGAGCGCGGAGGGGAGCCGGAAGCCGTGGTCGACGAGGGTGCGCTTGCGGGAGGCGTCGCCCTCGTACATGGCGCCGATCTGCGGCACGGTCACATGGGACTCGTCCAGGACGAGCAGGAAGTCGTCCGGGAAGTAGTCGAGGAGGGTGTGCGGGGGTGTGCCGGGGTCGCGGTCGTCGAAGTGCATCGAGTAGTTCTCGATGCCTGAGCAGGAGCCGATCTGGCGGAGCATCTCCAGGTCGTAGGTGGTGCGCATGCGCAGGCGCTGCGCCTCCAGCATCTTGCCCTGCTTCTCCAGCTCGGCCAGGCGCTCGTCCAGCTCCTTCTCGATGCCGGTGATCGCCTTCTCCATGCGCTCGGGGCCCGCGACGTAGTGGGAGGCCGGGAAGACGTACAGCTGCTCGTCGTCGCTGATGACCTCGCCGGTGAGCGGGTGCAGGGTGGAGAGCGCCTCGATCTCGTCCCCGAACATCTCGATGCGGACCGCGAGTTCCTCGTACACGGGGAAGATCTCGATGGTGTCGCCGCGGACGCGGAAGGTGCCGCGCGTGAAGGCGAGGTCGTTGCGCGTGTACTGGATGTCGACGAAGCGGCGCAGGAGTTGGTCGCGGTCGATCTCCTCGCCGATCTTCAGGGAGACCATGCGGTCGACGTATTCCTGCGGCGTGCCCAGGCCGTAGATGCAGGAGACGGAGGCGACCACCACGACGTCCCGCCGGGTGAGCAGCGAGTTGGTGGCGGAGTGGCGCAGGCGCTCCACCTCCTCGTTGATCGAGGAGTCCTTCTCGATGTAGGTGTCCGACTGCGGGACGTACGCCTCGGGCTGGTAGTAGTCGTAGTACGAGACGAAGTACTCGACGGCGTTGTTCGGCAGGAGTTCGCGGAACTCGTTGGCCAGCTGCGCCGCGAGCGTCTTGTTCGGCGCCATCACGAGCGTGGGGCGCTGCAGCTTCTCGATCATCCACGCGGTGGTGGCGGACTTGCCGGTGCCGGTCGCGCCGAGCAGGACGACGTCCTTCTCGCCTGCGCGGATGCGTCGGTCGAGCTCGGCGATGGCGGTGGGCTGGTCACCGCTGGGCTGGTACGGGCTGACGACCTCGAAGGGCGCCACCGTGCGTTCGATCTTGGATACGGGCCGCATGAGAACCACCGTACGACTCCCCACTGACAACCCGCCCCGCATTCGGCCCGGAGCCGCCGTCCTGCCTGGTCACACGTGCGTGGACGGCTGACCGGTGATCATCGGTCGAGGCGGGAGCGCGGGCCTCGCGACGGGGCCGGGACGAAGGTGCGGCGGCGGGGCGGGCGGCCTCGGGCCGCGTCGGAGCCGGGTCCGTGGGCCGGTATGCCGGGGCGGGGCACGAGCGCGGGGCCGGGGCGCGGACTCTGCTCCGCGCGCTGCCGGTCGGCGCCCGTCGCCATCAGCGGATCGAACATCACGACCACGCCGGCCAGGACGAGGAAGGCGAGCGGGCCGATCATCATGGGCGCGAGCAGTTCGGCGGGCGGGTCACCGGCCGTCACACTGCCGGAGCCGTGCAGGTGCACGTCGAGGGCGGCCATGCCGGTGTAGTGCATGCCGGTCACCGCGAGCCCCATGACGAGGCTGGCCCCGAGGCTCCACAGGAAACCCCGCACCTGTACGGCGGCCCAGAGCGCGGCGGTGGCCGCGACGACGGCGATCACCACAGAGAGGGAGACGGTGAACGTGTCGTACCGGAGGGACCCCTGCAGGCGCATTCCAGCCATGCCCAGATAGTGCATGGAGGCGACGCCGAGACCGGTGATGGTGCCGCCCGTGAAGAGCGCCATGACTGTCGCTCCGCGATAGCCCACGATGAAGATCCCGATGCCGACCATCACGATGGCGAGGCCCAGGCTGGCGAACGTGATCGCGGCGTCGTACCGGACGGGGGCCCCTTCGACGGCGAACCCCATCATCGCCACGAAGTGCATGGTCCAGATGCCCGAGCCGATGGCGACCGAGCCGAGGGCGAGCCAGCCCGGCCGCCAGGAGTTCTCCACGAGCAGCGATCTGGTGGTACAGCGCAGGCCCAGCGCACCACCGAGGCAGGCCATCAGGTACGCGACCACGGGCGTGACGAGCCCGTAACTGAATCCGTCGACCGTCCCCTGCATGCGCGGCAGCCCTCCACCTGAATTGACTCGGTATCACCTGCGAGCCCCCGTGCAATCACCCTCTCAGTGCGAGTGATTGAGCAGAGATTAGAGCGCACCGACAAACGTACGAGCGATTTTTCGGCAAAGAATCCGGCGGCATGGGCGTGTTCGGGCTGTCTCGGGGCAACTCCGTTCAACCTGTGTCCATCCGGCGCCTGCCTCTTGTTGGTCATCGACTGTCACTCTCGTCCGGTCCGCGCTCTCTCGACCCGAGGAGTCCACGTGTACGCACGTCCCGCAGCAGCAACAGCCGCAGCGCTACTGGGAGTCGGCGCGCTCTTGCTCCCCACGACCACGGCCCACGCCGCCGCTCCGCAGAGCACGAACGCCGTCCAGGCACCCGCCGAGACCGACGGCCCGCTCGTCGTCGCGCACCGCGGCGCCTCCGCGTACGCCCCCGAGAACACGCTCGCCGCCATCGACAAGGCCCGGGACATGGGCTTCCGTTGGGTCGAGAACGACGTGCAGCGCACCAAGGACGGCGAGCTCGTCGTCATGCACGACGACAACCTGAAGCGGACGACGAACGTCGAGGAGGTGTTCCCCGACCGCGCCCCCTGGAAGGTCGCGGACTTCACCGCCGCCGAGATCGCCAAGCTGGACGCGGGCAGCTGGTTCGACGCCAAGTACAAGGGCGCGCGCGTGCCGACGCTCGAGCAGTACATGAACCGGGTCGAGCGGAACCACCAGAAGCTGGTCCTCGAGGTGAAGAAGCCGGAGCTGTACCCCGGCATCGAGCAGGACACTCTGCGGGTGCTCAAGAAGACGGGCTGGCTCGACCGCGGGCACGTCGGGAGCAAGCTGGTGTGGCAGAGCTTCAACGCGGACAGCATGCGCAAGGTGCACGCGCTGCGGCCCGACATCAAGAAGGGCTTCCTGGGTACGCCCTCGGTCGCGGAGCTGCCGGAGTACGCGACGTTCGTCGACCAGATCAACTCGCGGCACACCACGATCTCGCGGGCGTACGTGGCGGCGATCCACTCGATGAGCGGCCCGCACGGCAAGCCGCTGGAGATCTACACGTGGACCGTCGACGAGGCGGCCGACGCGCGGCGCGCGGCCGGGTACGGCGTCGACGGGATCATCACCAACAGGCCGGACGTGGTGCGCTCGGCGGTCGGCGACGACGACTGAGCGAAGCGGGGACGCTTCGGCAGCGGACACGACCCGGCACGGACGCGGCCCGGCCTCGGGCCGCGTCCGCCCGCCGGGTCGGCACGGGAGCGCGGCGCGCGGTCGGGGGGCTGCGCGCCGCGCTCCCGTCATGTCGGCCTGCCTGCCCTCGGCGGCGGAGCCAGAGCCCCGCGTGCCCCGGAATTCCGCGGCCGGATCGCGATGCCGGGCCCGTTGTCAGTGCCCGGTCGTACGGTTGTCTGCGTGAACGCGAACCGTGATCCGCAGACCCCCGGCCAGGGCGTCGAGTGGGCCGTCGTCGACAGCGACATCGGCCCGCTGCTCCTGGCCGCGACCGGCCATGGGCTCGTCAATGTCGTCTTCCACGCCGACGCGCAGACCCGGAGGACGGCCGTCGACAGACTCGCGGCCCGCTTCGGCGCCGCACCCGTCGAGGCCCCCGGCTCCGCACGTCTCGCGGAGCCGATACGCCAGCTCGCTGCCTACTTCGCGGGCGAGCTGCGCACGTTCACGCTCGACCTGGACTGGTCGCTGATCTCCGGCTTCAACCGTGAGGTGCTGCGCGAGCTCGCGGCGGGTGTGCCGTACGGCGCGGTCGTGGGGTACGGCGAGTTGGCGGCCCGAGTCGGCCAGCCCGGTGCGGCCCAGGCCGTGGGTGCGGCCATGGGCGCCAATCCGCTGCCGGTCGTGGTGCCGTGCCATCGGGTGGTCGAGAGCGACGGGGGGATAGGCGGGTTCGGCGGCGGCCTGGAGACCAAGCGGCAACTGCTCGCCCTCGAAGGGGTTCTGCCGAGACCGCTGTTCTGAGCCCGCACGCACCAGCCGTTGTGAGCCCGAACTCGCCCATGCGCCCTAGAGGTTGATGTGGTACGCCTTGCGGAGGGTCTCGTGCACCGTCCAGGTCGTGCGGTCGCCCTCGCGCAGGACGGCCATGTCGCCCGGGCCGATCTCCAGCACGTCCCCGCCTTCGACCTCGACGGTGGCGCGTCCGCTGACGACCACGAAGAGCTCGTCGGCCTCGGTGTCGGTGACCACTCCGGGCGTGATCTGCCAGATGCCGCGCACCTGCCGGCCGTCCGGGGACTCCCAGAGCACCTTGCCGGTCACGACGGGGTCGCCGGAGACGATCTGCGCCGGGTCGAGGGGCTCTGGCTCCAGTTCGGCGTCGGGGATGTGCGTGCTGAACGAGGCGGGCGCGGCGTCGGCTGTCGTCATGGACGGTCACTTTAGAGCGCGGTCGAACGGCTCACGTACTGCGGTCTTTTGGCTGTTCACCGGCCGCCGCGGCTCGGCACGCGGTCTTGAACCGCGGACGCGCCATGCACTATCCAAGTGATCTCTGATACGGGGGAGTTGACGGTGTCACAGCAGACCAAGCACACCACGGCACGTCACTCGGCAGCACGGGAGACCGGCCCTTCGGGGAGCTCGTCAGGGAGCTGCTCGGGCTCGGGCCGCTCTTCCCGGCGCCGTTCGCCGCGGGCGCGGGGCGTACTGCGCCGGCTCATGGCGGTTCCGGTCGCGCTGCTCCTGCTCGCGACCGGCTGCGGAGGCTCGGGCTCCGAGGGCGGCACAGGCGTGGGTGGCGACGGCCTGGAGAAGTCCACGGTGACCGTCGCGGCGACACCGCTCGTGGACAGCGCCGCGCTCTACATCGCCCAGGAGCGCGGCTACTTCAAGGACGAGGGGCTACGGGTGCGGGTGCGGCCCGTGCAGCAAAGCGTGCAGGCCATCCCGGCGCTGGCCAACGGCCAGGTGGACGTCGTGGCGGGCGGCAACTACGTGACGCTGCTCCAGGCCCGGGACCGGGGCACCTTGAAGGTGCGGATCCTCGTGGACGGCGTAGCCCTCGCGCCGCACTCCATGGACGTCGTCGTCCTGCCCGACTCCCCGATCCGTACGGCGAAGGACCTCCAGGGCCGCAAGGTCGCGGAGAACGTCCTGCACAGCATTCAGTCACTGCGGCTCGACGCGATCCTCGAGGACGCGGGCGGCGACGCGAAGCCGGTGGAGTACCGGCAGGTGCCCTTCCCGCAGATGGCCGCCGCCCTGGAGAAGGGGCAGGTGGAGGCGGCCGACATCACCGAGCCGTTCCTGACGGACGCCAGACGCAGACTCGGCGCGCGCGTGGTCGTCGACGGCGCGAGCGGCCCCGCCTCCGGACTGCCCCTCTCCGGATACGGGACGACGCAGCGGTTCACCGACGAGAACCCGAGGACGGCGGCCGCCTTCCAGCGGGCCGTACAGCGGGCGCAGCGGGATGCTGCGCAGAACCGGGACCACGTCGAGGAGGTGCTGCCGGGCTACACCAAGCTCGATGTGAAGACGGCCCGCGCCATCGCGCTCCCCACCTACGCGCGCTCCAACAACCCCGTACACATCGGGAAGTTGATCACGATGATGACGGAGGGCGGCCTCCTGAAGAAGCGGCTCGACCCGGAGAAGCTGCTGTTCCGGGCAGGGTCGTCATGAGCGCGGTGACGGCACCCCTGACCCGGCCGCGGCGGGCCCTGCTCGGGCTCGTCGGCGTCCTCGTCGTGCTGGCGGCCGGAGAGGTGGCGGGCCGTGCGGGCATCGTGCAGCAGGCCTATCTGCCGCCGTCCTCCGAGGTCGTGGCGCGCGCGACGGAGCTCGCCGGTGACCAGCTCTTCCTCGAGGGTGTGGGGACGACGCTCAGCGTGTGGGCGTACGGAGTGCTGCTCGGATGTGCCATGGCCGTGCCGTTGGGGGTGCTGTTCGGCAGCGTGCCGAAGGTCGACGCTGCGGCCCGCGCGGTCGTGGAGTTCCTGCGGCCGATCCCTTCGGTGGCGCTGATCCCGCTGGCCGCGCTGCTGCTCGGCACCGGCAGTGAGATGCAGGTGACGGTCATCGCGTACGCGTGTGTGTGGCCGGTGCTGTTCAACACGGTGTACGGGCTCGGTGATGTCGACCCGGTCGCCAAGGACACCTTGCGGGCCTTCGGATTCGGGCGTCTGCAGGTGCTGTGGCGGGTGTCTCTGCCGGCGACCGCTCCGTTCCTCGCGGCGGGGGTGCGGATCTCGGCGGCCGTGGCGCTGATCCTCGCGGTCGCGTCGGAGATCCTGTCGGGCTTCGGGGAGGGGCTCGGAACGTTCATCGCGCAGGCCTCCCAGATACCCGACGGCACGACGGACGTGCTGGCGGGCACGCTGTGGGCGGGTGTGCTGGGCCTCGGTATCAACGCGCTGCTCGGGTGGGGGGAGAGGCGGCTGATGCCCTGGGTGGGGGCGCGCAGGGGAGCCTGAGCGCCGACACGCGCCTCCGCCGCGCCGAGCGTGGGTTTGGGCGGTGGGGGTCACCGCCAGGGATGAGACGAGAGCGGAAGGGCGGGGCGGGGCGTGGCGGGATGGGGCAGGACGGGGAAACGGACTCGCGCTCGGGAAGGGTCACGGGTGCAGGCGATGGGAGGTCAAGGGTGCTGATCGTGTCGGAAGAGGTCAGAGAGGCGTTGGCGGCGGGGCGGCCGGTCGTGGCCCTGGAGTCGACGATCATCGCGCACGGGCTGCCGCGCCCGCAGAACCTCCAAGTGGCTCTGGAACTGGAGGAGTCGGTCCGCCGAGAGGGCGCCGTGCCGGCGACGGTGGCTGTGCTGGACGGGCGGGCCAGGGTCGGCCTCGACAAGGAGCAGGTGGAGCGGATCGCGTCGGGCGACGGCATCCGGAAGCTGGGCCACCGGGACCTGGCACCGGCGCTCGCGACGGGGGCGAGCGGGGCGACGACGGTGTCGGCGACGGCGTTCCTAGCGGCACGCGCGGGCGTACGTGTCTTCGCGACGGGAGGGCTCGGCGGGGTGCACCGGGAGTGGACGTCGACCCAGGACGAGTCGGCGGACCTGGCGCTGCTGTCCCGTACACGGATCGCGGTGGTGTGTGCGGGGGTGAAGTCGATCCTGGACGTGCCGGCCACGTTGCAGCGGCTCGAGACGCTGGGTGTGACGGTCGCCGGGTACGGGACGGACCGCTTCCCCGGCTTCTACCTCACCGACTCGGGACACCCGGTCGACTGGACGCTGAACTCGCCCGAGGAGGTGGCGGCGGTGCTGCGGGCGCAGGACCTGCTCGGTGGGCCCCACTCGGCGCTGATCGTGGCGAACCCCGTGGCCGAGGAGGACCAGCTCGATCCCCGGCTGCACGCGCGGGTCCTTGACGAGGCGCTGCGGGAGTGCGCGGAGCGCGGCGTCACCGGGCAGGCGGTGACGCCGTTCCTCCTCGACTTCCTGGTGCGGCACACGGACGGGGCGTCGCTGCGGGCGAATCTGGCGGCGGTGCGGGGCAATGTGCGGCTGGCGGCCCGGGTCGCGGCGGCGTGGTCGCGTTGAGCCCGGGGGTACGGCCGGGCGAGGCGGCAGGGGTACGGCCGGGCGAGGCGGCGGGGCCCAGGCCCGGCGGGCTGCTGGTGATCGGCGATGTGGTGACGGATGTGGTGGCGCAGTACCGCGCGCCGCTGGCTCATGGCACCGACACGGCCGCCGCGATCCGTCTGATGCCGGGCGGGGCGGGCGCCAACGTGGCGTGCTGGGCGGCGCGTTGGGGCTGCGCGGACGTGACACTCCTCGGACGGGTGGGCGCCGAGTCGGCGGCGTGGCACGAGCAGGCGCTGCGTGCGGCAGGGGTGCGGCCGCGCCTGGTCGTCGACGAGGAGGCACCGACGGGAACGGTGATCTGCCTGGTGGACGGGGCGGCGGAGCGGACGTTCCTGACGGACAGCGGGGCGGTGCTGCGGCTGCGGCCGGCGGACTGGTCGCCGGCGTTGCTCGACGGGGCGGCCCATCTGCACCTGTCGGGCTACCTGTTCTTCGCCGACGCCAGCAGGGCCACGGCACGGCTCGCGCTGTCGGCGGCACGTGCGCGGGGGATATCGGTGAGCGTCGATCCGGCGTCGGTGGGGTTCCTGGTGGAGACGGGGGTGAGCCGGTTCCTGGACGCGGTGGAGGGGGCGGAGGTACTGCTGCCGAACCGGGAGGAGGCGGCGCTGCTCGCGGGGTCACCGGCGCCGGATCCGCCCGACCCGCCCGGCCTGGCCGTGGTGGCGGAGGCGGCGGCGAAGCTGGGGAGCCGGTTCCCGCTGGTGGCGGTCACGGCGGGCGCCGAGGGTGCTCTGGTCGTGGAGGGCGGATCGGCGCCGGTGCGGGTGCCGGGCGTACGCGTCGCGGCACGGGACTCGACAGGCGCCGGGGACGCCTTCACCGGCGCCTTCCTGGCCGCCCGCCTCACGGGCGCCTCCGCCGTGGAGGCGGCGCACGAGGGCTGCCGGGCGGGGGCGCGGGCGACCCTGCGGGTGGGTGGGCGACCTGGCTGAGGGCGCCTCGGGCGGCGGCTGCCGGGGAGGCCGCCTCGGGCGGCGGGCGGCTGGGCGGCGGGCTGCTGACGGCAGGCAGGCGGCGAGTGGTACGGGCTGCGGGGGAGGCGCCCTCAGGCGGCGGTCGGCGTGCGCGAGAGCGGGCGGCGAGCGGGGCTCAGGGAGGCCGCCTCAGCGGCGAACGGCTGGGCGGCTGGGCGGCTGGGCGGCTGACGGCAGGCAGGCAGACAGCGAGTGGTACGGGCGGCCGGGGAGGCGGCCTCGGGCGACAGGCGGCAGGCAGCGAGTGGCATGGCTGCCGGGGGGCCGTCTCGCGCGGCGGGCGGCGGCTGCCGGGGAGGCCGCCTCGAGCGACGGGCGGCTGGGCGGCTGCCAGCTGACGGCAGGCACGCAGGCACGCAGGCACGCAGGCACGCACGCAGGCAGGCAGGCAGGCAGGCAGGCAGGCAGCGAGTGGTACGGGCTGTCGCCGGAACGGGAGCCGGTGCTGTGGACGGCGCGGACCGGACCGCAGCCTCTCCGTCGCGCCTCCTTCGCCTACGCCTTGCGCCCCCAAGCCGAGATCAGCGGGGATGTCGCCAAGTCCAGGGTGCCGCTGGCGAGTTGGGCGACGTAGCGGTCGATATCGGCGCCCGTGACCAGGGAGCGGGCGACGAGGCGGTCGCGGGCCTCCTGGACCATGGCGGTCTCCAGGGCGGCGGCCGCGGGGGCGGTCAGCGGGAAGTACGCCTCGGCCTCGACCTGGACGAGGCCCGCCTCGCGCAGGAGCCGGGGCAGCCTGCGCCCGTAGGCGGGGTCGGCGCCGCGTTCGGTGAGGAGCGCGCGCAGGCCTTTGCGTACATGGTTGGCCAACTGCTGGGCGGGGCCGTGCTCTTCGGGGCAGCCGAGCGGCTGGAGGGCGTCGTCGGCGTCCTCGATGAGCAGGCGGCCGCCGGGGCGCAGTGACCGGACCATGGCGTGCAGGGCGCGGTCGCGGTCGGTGACCTGGGAGAGGACGAGCCGGGCGTGCACCAGGTCGAAGCCCTCGCCGGGCGGTTCCTGTGCGGACACGTCGTGGCAGCGGACCTCGACGGGCGGCCGGGCGGCGGCGCTCGCGCGGGAGATGTCGAGGTCCGTGCCGACGACTCGGCCGGTGGGGCCGACCCGCTTGGCCAGCCAGGCGAGCACGGTCGGGCCGCCCGCGCCGACCTCCCAGCAGCGCCAGCCGGGGCCGACGCCGATGCGCTCGAAGTGCCGGAAGGTGCTCGCGTCGAAGAGGGCGGCGGTCGCGTCGAAGGGCTGACCGGCCTCGGTGGGACGGGGATCGAGGAGGTATCCGTGGGTTCGCGTCTGCGTCATGCCGCGATCATCCCAGTTGATCCGTTTTTATTCCGGATCAACCGGCCGAACGGTGTTCTGCCGATGGGGAGCTCCGCACGGGTACGGGGCGGCGGCGGGACACAGGGCGGCGCCGGGTGCCCGAGTGGGCCCCGGCGCCGGGACGCGCCGATGCGATGCGCCTCAACCCCTCGCGTACACGCTCCCTGCCCAGGCGGCGATCTGCTCGTCGGTCAGGTGCTGGGCCAGGTCGGCCTCGCTGATCATGCCGACGAGGCGCTTGTCCTCGATGACCGGGAGTCGGCGGATCTGGTGGCCCTGCATCTCGCGGAGCACGAGGTCGATGTCGGCGTCGGCCTCGATCCAGCGCGGCGTGCCCTTGGCCATCTCGCCCGCGGTGACTGTGGCCGGGTCGTGGCCCATCGCCACGCAGCCGACGACGATGTCACGGTCGGTGAGGATGCCGCAGAGCCGCTCGTTCTCGTCGCTGATCGGGAGTGCGCCCACGTTGAGCTGGCGCATCAGCTGAGCGGCGCGGTCCAGGGTCTCGTGGGCGGGGATCCACTGGGCACCGCGGTGCATGATGTCTCCGGCGGTGGTCATGATGTGCCTCCGTAAGCCGGGTTGTGGGCGGGTCGTGGGCCGGTTCCTGAGCGACGCGAGGGCGTCGCCGCCACCGGCGCAGTCAATTCTCGTCTCGCCGCGAGTACCCCGCACCTGCGCGAGCAACCCGCCACTCTCCGTAGCGAACCTCGTGCCGGAACGTCCTCACGCGCCCCCGGCTCCCCAGGCCGGCCGCTGGGGGTCGTCGGCGCGGACGAGAACGTCCGTCGCGGCCTGCGGAGCGACCTCCTCCGCGTACCGGGCGAAGGCTGGAAGGGTCCAGTCCTGGTCCGGGGGCGTACGGCGTCGCAGTGAGCCCGGCGTCAGGGCCAGGTGGACCGTGAGGTCGAAGGGGAACCACTGGCCGAGGAGCAGCGGCCCGTGCAGCAACAGGACGCCGCCGGGCGGGAGTCGGACGTACGGACTGCGGGTGGCGCGGTCGGCGGCGGCGTCCCACAGGTCGGGCAGGATCCGCCCGGTGCCGCCGGGGTCGAGCGGGCCGAGGACCTCGCGCCAGAGGGCGCCGGTGTCGAACCAGCCGTCGTAGTACGACTCGGGGTCCCGGTGTCCGTACTCGAAGCGCAGCGACGCGGGGCGCAGGAAGTCCTCGGTATCCACGACCTGCGAGGACCGGCCGCGTACGCGCAGGGCCTCGGCGAGGCGGCGGGCGAGGTCGCCGGTGCCGGCGGCCGGGGCGCCGTCGATGCCGATGCGTGGCCAGGCGCCGCCGTCGGCCGGGGCGAGGGCGGCGATGCGGTCGGCGAGGGTGTCGGTCAGGCGGTCCCAGGTGATCGGTTCGAGTCGCACGCGGGCCATGATGCCCGGCCATGGACGCCCGACCGTCGGCCGGTCGCGGCCGACGCCACGCCACCACGCCGTCACCACGCCACACCGCTTCGCCACCACACCCCACGCCCGCCACACCGCCACGCCCGCCACACCGCCAGGGAATCCGCTTGCCCCGCGCGCCTCCCCGGCGGCAGGATCAACAGGCCGCGCTCAAGGGGGAGTTCATGATCGCCGGACCGTTCTTCGTACTGACATTGGTGGCCGCGCTCGGCTGCGGGCTGGTGGCAGGCGTCTTCTTCGCCTTCTCCACCTCGGTGATGCGTACGCTCGCCGCGCTGCCGCCCGCGCAGGGCATCGCGGCGATGCAGAAGCTGAACGTGCTGATCATCAACCCCTTGTTCCTGCTCGTGTTCGTCGGGACGGCGGGCGTGTGCGTGGTGGTGGCGGTGGTGACGTTCGTGCTGTGGCCGGATCCGGGCACGGTCGCGCTGCTGCTCGGCTCCGCGCTGTACCTCTTCGGCTCGTTCGGGGTCACCGTGGCGGCGAACATCCCGCGCAACGACGCCCTGGCGAAGCTCGACCCTCAGGCGCAGGAGAGCGTCGAGCCGTGGCGGTCGTACGTACGTGAGTGGACGGCCTGGAACCATGTGCGGGCGGCCGGTGCGCTGGCCGGATGCGCGGCGTTCGTGCTGGGGCTCGCCGCCTGAACGCGGCGACACCGTGATGACCCGGTGATGACCCAGTGAGACATCAAAAAGCACGAGCCATGTGAGGCGCCCCGCCCACCGGGTACATACCGCTCATGCCGCCCTCCTCGGCCAGGATCAGGCCAAGCCGCAGCCCGAACCCGAGACCGGGACCGAGCCCGAGACCGGGTCCGTCAACGGACGGCGGCGGCACGGGACTTGTAGCGTTCCAGCCGCTCGGCCGCCGGAACCGGCACTGCGCGGAGTGCGCGGCGGGGCCGCTCGCACTGCTGGTGCGCGCGGACGGCGCGCCGCACTGTCTGGACTGCGCCGACCTCGGCCACCTGGTGTTCCTGCCGCGCGGGGACACGGCGCTCACCCGCCGCGCCAGGGAGGCCAGTTCGCTGTCGGTGGTCGTGGTGCGCAGGAATCGCCGCAGGCGGCGGTACGAGCGGCAGGGCGTCCTCGTCGAGGAGGGGGCGCTCGCCCTGGCCGAGCAGCGCTGCCTCGCGGACGCGGACGCGCGGGCGCGGCGCCGGGAGCGGGACGCGGCACGGCGGGCGGCGGAGGACGTACGGTTCACGGCGGCGTTCGCGGCGGAGATCCGCACCCTGTTTCCGAGTTGCCCGGCCGAGCGCGCGGAGCGGATCGCGGCGCACGCGTCCCGGCGCGGCAGCGGGCGCGTCGGGCGCAGCGCCGCGGGCCGGGCCCTGGACGCCGTGGCGGTCACGGCCGCGGTGCGGGCGGCGGTACGGCACGACGACTCGGACTATGACGCGCTGCTGATGGCCGGAGTGCTGCGGGCCGAGGCGCGGCGCCGGGTGCGGGGCGTGGTGGACGGAGTCCTGGACAGCTGGCGCTGGGCCGTGTCCGTACGCCCCGGTGACCCGGCGGCGCCGAACCGCTCACGCAAGCAACCGGACCTCCGGCCCCGGACCCGATTCTCTCAGCCGAGGGCCCGAACTCCTCACCCCAGCAACCGAATCGGCTCCCCCGCCAGGAACGCCGCGATGTCTTCCACCGCGCCCTGGAAGTACCCCTCGTAGTTGCGGCGCGTGACGTAGCCGAGGTGCGGGAGGCCGAGGAAGTTCGGGGCGGTGCGCAGCGGATGGGTGGCGGGCAGGGGCTCCTGGTCGAAGACGTCGGCGCCGGCGCCGGCGATCCAGCCCTCGTGCAGGGCGCGGAGGAGGGCGTCCTGGTCGACGAGTGCGGCGCGCGAGGTGTTCACGAGGTACGCGCCGGAGCGCATCAGGCGCAGCTCGGGCTCGCCGATGAGGCCGCGCGTACGGTCGCCGAGCTGGACGTGCAGGGTAACGAAGTCGCTGCGGGACAGCAGGTGTGGGAGGGAGGGGGCGAGCTCGACGTCGGCGGCAGCGGCGCGCTCCGCGGTGAGGTTCTGGCTCCAGGCGGTCACGTCCATGCCGAAGGCGCGGCCGACCCGGGCGACCTTGGTGCCGATCTTCCCGAGCCCGACGACGCCGAGGCGCCGCCCGTGCAGGTCGGCGCCGAGCGTGGACTGCCAGGGGCCGCCGTCCCGCAGCGCGCCGCCCTCCGGCAGGACGTGCCGGGCGAGGCCGAGGATCAGGGCCCAGGTCAGCTCGGCGGGTGGCTCGGAGTTGCTGGGCGTGCCGCAGACCGTCACGCCGTGCCGGGCGGCGGCGTCCAGGTCGACGGAGGCGTTGCGCATCCCGGAGGTGATCAGCAGGCGCAGCTTGGGGAGGCGGGCGAGGAGCGAGGCGGGGAACGGGGTGCGCTCACGCATGATGACGACGATCTCGCAGTCCGCGATCTCGGCGGCCACGGCGTCCTCGTCGCCCAGGTACTCGCGTACGACATGGATGTCGATGTCCTTGGCGAGCGGTGCCCAGTCGGCCGTGGACAGGGCGACGCCCTGGTAGTCGTCGAGCACGGCGCAGCGCAGCTTGGCCATTCCCACTCCCTCAGCGTGATCGTCCGCGGTCCGCCGTCAGGGTAGACGGCGCTCTCGGCGGACGAGCGGGCGACCGCCGCCCGCAGTCCACGTCCGCAGTCCACGCCCACAGACGACAGCCCGCTGTCCACGCCCACAGACGACCGCCAGCAGACCGCCGCCCGCACCGGGCAAGGCAGCCGCCGAAGGCCGGACGACAGGACACCCAGGAGCCACCAGCCCGCCCCTCGCCCCTCCCCCACCCCGGACGTATCGTGACGAGAGGGAGGAGACGGCCATGGGCGACCCCAAGGGATTCCTCACCACACCGCGCGAGGAGTGGCCGCGCCGCCCCGTCGAGGAGCGGGTGCGGGACTGGCGCGAGGTGTACGTGCCGGGGGCGTTGCTGCCGATCGTCCGCGAGCAGGCCGACCGGTGCATGGACTGCGGGGTTCCGTTCTGCCACGAGGCCTGTCCCCTGGGGAATCTCATCCCGGAGTGGAACGACCTGGTGGCGCGGGACGACTGGCGCGCGGCGAGCGAGCGGCTGCACGCGACCAACAACTTCCCCGAATTCACCGGCAGGTTGTGCCCCGCGCCCTGCGAGGCGGGCTGTGTCCTCGCGATCAACCAGCCCGCGGTCACCATCAAGAACGTCGAGGTGGCCATCGCCGACACCGCCTGGGAGCGCGACTACGCCCCGCCCCGGCCGCCGGACCGGCTCACCGGCCGCACGGTCGCCGTCGTCGGCTCGGGCCCGGCGGGCCTCGCGGCGGCCCAGCAGTTGACGCGGGTGGGGCACACGGTGGTGGTGTACGAGCGGGACGACCTGGCGGGCGGTCTGATGCGGTACGGGATCCCCGACTTCAAGATGGAGAAGCACCATCTCGACCGCCGTATCGCGCAGATGGAGGCCGAGGGCACCCGGTTCCGTACGTCGGTGACCGTGGGCCAAGACGTCACGGCGGGCGAGCTGCGGCGGCGGCACGACGCGCTCGTGCTCGCGACGGGCGCCACGGCCTGGCGTGAACTCCCGGTGCCGGGGCGGGAGTTGAGGGGCGTGCACCAGGCTATGGAGTACCTGCCGTACGCCAACCGCGCCTGCCACGACCCGGAGGCGGACCCGCATGCTCCGCTGTCGGCGGCGGGGCGGCACGTCGTGATCGTGGGCGGCGGCGACACCGGCGCCGACTGTCTGGGCACGGCGGTACGGCAGGGCGCGTCCTCGGTCTCACAGCTGGACATCTACCCGCTGCCGTCCGCCGAGCGCGACGACGACAGCGAGCCGTGGCCCACGTACCCGAAGGTGTACCGGCTCTCGGCCGCGCACGAGGAGGCGGGCCGGCTCGGCACGGCCCCCGCGGCGGACGCGGACGCGCGCCTGTTCGCCGCGTCGACGCTGCGGCTCACCGGGGACGGGGCCGGGCGGGTGCGGGAGGTGCACCTGGTCGAGGTGGAGCCGGCGGGCCGGCGTCCGGTACCCGGTACGGAACGGGTCCTGCCGGCCGACCTCGTGCTCCTCGCCCTCGGCTTCTCCGGGCCCGGCCAGGAGGACGGCCTGATCGGGCAGTTGGGGCTCGACCTCGACGAACGCGGGGTGCTGCGCCGGGACTCCGGGTTCGCGACGGGCGCGCCCGGGGTGTACGCGGCGGGTGACGCGGCGCGCGGCCAGTCCCTGATCGTCTGGGCCATCGCGGAGGGCCGGGCGGCGGCGGCCGCGGTGGACCGCTACCTGACCGGAGCCACCCGCCTGCCCGCACCGATCACGGCGGACGCCCGGCCGATGCGGGCGTAGCACCCCGCTGGAACTTCCCGTTCCGGTACGGGAGTTCAGGCCGCGGCCCGCTCGTCCGTGCCCGCCACCTTGCCCGTGGCGAGGGCGACCCGGTTCCAGGTGTTGATGGCGGTCATCAGGGCGATCAGCTGGGCCAGCTCCTCCTCGGAGAACCGGGCGGCGGCCTCGGCATACACCTCGTCCGGCACACCGCCCCGCGCGACCAGGGTCACGGACTCGGCGAGGGCGAGGGCGGCCTGCTCGCGCTCGGTGAAGAAGTGCCGGGCCTCGCGCCAGACGCCGACCATGTGCAGCCGCTCGTCGCTCTCACCGGCCTTGCGGGCGTCGCCGGTGTGCATGTGCAGGCAGTAGGCGCAGCCGTTGAGCTGCGAGGACCGGATCTGGACCAGCTCGACCAGGGCCGGGTCCAGGCCCGCGCGGGCGGCGGCGTCGAAGCCGATCAGCGCCTTGAAGGCACGGGGAGCGGCCTTGGCGAAGTTCACCCGGATCGGCCGCCCGACCAGGGGGTTCATCGCGTCGTACGTCGTCCCGCCCGTCGCCCCGCTCGTCGTCTCGTTCATCGTCCCGCTCGTCGTCTCGTTCATCGTCCCGCTCGTCGTCTCGTTCATCGTCCCGCTCGTCATCTCGCTCGTCGTCTCGTTGCTCATGACCACGAACCTACGGGCCCGAAAGACCGCCTGTAGGGTGCAATTCCATGGGAGTTTCCGAGGTCAATTCCAGCCCCGCCGAGCCGTCGACCGGCACCGACCTGCACCTCGACCTCCCGCCCACCGGCAGCCGCCGCGTCGCCCTGCAACACGCGCTGCGCTCGGCCGTACGGTCGGGCCGTCTCGCGCCCGGCACCCTGCTGCCGCCCTACCGCGCCCTCGCCGCCGACCTCGGCATCGCCCGCAACACCGTCGCCGAGGCGTACGCGGAGCTGGCCGCCGAGGGCTGGCTGGTCGCGCGCCAGGGCTCGGGCACCCGGGTCGCCGAGCGGGCCGCCCCCGCGAGCCCCGTCCGCGTACCGAAGAAATCGCCCGCACGCGCGCGTGGACCCCGGTTCGACCTGCGGCAGGGGCAGCCGGATGCGGCCTCGTTCCCGCGTACGGCCTGGGTGGCGTCCATGCGGCGGGCGGTGAACGCGGCGCCGCACGAGGCGTTCGGGCCGGGCTCGCCGCAGGGCCGGATCGAGCTGCGCACGGCGCTCGCCGCGTATCTGGCACGCGCGCGTGGCGTGCGGACCGACCCGGAGCGGATCGTGATCTGCGCGGGCTTCGCCCACGCGCTGCGGCTGCTGTTCGGCGGCGCGGGCGGGCGCGGCGGCGGCGCGCTCGAGGGTCCGCTCGCCGTGGAGGAGTACGGGCTCGCCTTCCATCGCGCGCTGCTCGCGGATGCGGCGGTACGGACGGTTCCGCTGCCATTGGACGAACAGGGCGCGCGCACGGACGAGTTGGGCGACCAGCGGGGCGTACTGCTCTCGCCCGCGCACCAGTTCCCGACCGGCGGCCCGCTGCACGCGGAGCGGCGCGCGACGGCCGTCGACTGGGCACGCGCGCGTGGTGCCCTGGTACTGGAGGACGACTACGACGGCGAGTTCCGCTACGACCGCCGTCCGGTGGGCGCGCTGCAGGGCCTCGACCCGGAGCGGGTGGTCTATCTCGGCTCGGCCAGTAAGAGCCTCTCCCCGGCGCTGCGCCTGGGCTGGATGGTGCTGCCCGAGCATCTGGTCGACGCCGTGCTGCGGGTCAAGGGCGAGCGGGAGGCATGGACGGGCGCGCCGGACCAGCTGGCGCTCGCGGACTTCCTCGACTGCGGCGCGTACGACCGTCATGTGCGGCGGATGCGGCTGCGCTACCGGCGTCGGCGCGACCATCTGGTGCAGGCCCTGGCGGCGCGCGCCCCGCACATCCCGGTCACCGGGGTGGCGGCGGGCCTGCACGCGGTGCTGCGGCTGCCGCCCGGCACGGAGCGGTCGACGCTGAAGGCGGCGCAGTGGCAGGGCCTCGCCCTGGACGGCCTGGCGGAGTTCCGCCACCCGGACGCGACGGGCCCGCGGCGCGAGGGCCTGGTCGTGGGGTACGCGACGCCACCGGAGCACGCCTACCCGGCGGCCGTGGACGCGCTGTGCGCCGCCCTGCCCCCGGACGGACCGGACGGACCTAACGGATCGTGAGAAGACGCGCGGGCCGGAAGGACCGGACGGACCGGATGGGCCTGAAAAGACGCGCGGACCAGACGGGCCGGAAGGACCGGACGGACCGTGAGAAGGCGCGTGCTTACGGCTTGCGCCCGATCCCCACGAACCCCGGAGTCGGCCCCTCCGACTCGTCCGCCTCGAAGCCGTTCGCGCCCGGCTCCGGGCGCCAGCGCGTGACGATCTCGACGCCCGGCTCGACCAGTTCGAGGCCGTCGAAGAACCGGGCGACCTCGGCGCGGTCGCGCAGGGCGAGGGTGAGGCCGCGGGCGCGGTACATCTCGGTGGCGGCCCGCGCGTTGTCGGGCGTGAACTCGCCGGTGCCGTGGGACAGCATCAGGTAGCTGCCCGACGGCAGCTCGGACATGAGGCTGCGCACCAGCTCGTACGCGCCCTGCTCGTCGGAGACGAAGTGCAGCAGGGCGATCAGGGAGAGCGCCACCGGCCGGTCGAAGTCCAGGACTTCACGGGCCTGTTCGACGATGGTCCCCGGCTCCCGCACGTCGGCCTGCAGATACTCGGTGACGCCCTCGGGCGTGGAACGCAGCAGGGCCTCCGCGTGCCGCAGCACGATCGGGTCGTTGTCGCAGTAGACGACCCGGCTCTCGGGGGCGACACGCTGGGCGACCTGGTGGAGGTTCGGCTCGGTGGGGATGCCGGTGCCGATGTCCAGGAACTGCCGTACGCCCTGCCGGGCCAGCCAGCCCGTGCCGCGCTCCATGAAGGCGCGGTTGGCGCGGGCCATGGTCAGGGTGCGCGGGTCCATGGCGACGAGCTGCCTGCCCATCTCCACGTCGACGGGGTAGTTGTCCTTTCCGCCGAGGAACCAGTCGTACATCCGGGCCGGATGCGGCCTGGTCGTGTCGATGGGGTCGGGCCCGGTCATGGCGCGCTCCAAGGAGTGAACGGAGAAAAGGAGGAAAAGGAGGAAACGGAGAAAGGGGACGGCTCAGGACAGCAGGAAGTCGGCCTGGCCGGACTTCGCGCCCTGGATGAAGGCGTGGATCTCGCTGGTCGTGTAGATCAGGGCGGGCCCGTCCGGGTCGGCGGACTGGCGCACGGCGACGCGGCCGTCGGCGAGCTTCATCGCCTCGACGCAGTTGCCGCCGTTGCCGCCGCTCCAGGGCTTGTGCCAGCCCTCCGTGCCGAGGTCGCGCGCGGGCATCCCGTTGTAGACGCAGCCGCCCTCGTCGGCACGGCCCGCGGGGTCCGCGTGGTCCTCGACCGTTATGCGGTCCATTCACAGCTCCTTGCGGAGACCCCGGAGGATCTCCTTCGTGCGGTGTGCCGTCGCCGACTGCGCCGCCATCCGGTCCATGACCTCCAGGTACGTGACGACCTCGGCCCGGCGGTCCAGATAGACCGCGCCGGTCAGGTACTCGGCGTAGACCATGTCCTGCAGCTCGGGCACCCCGAAGCGGAAGAGCACGAACGGGCCGTAGGTGCCCGGGTGGTGGCCCTGGGCGAACTCGGCGACCTGCAGGGTCACGTGGGGCAGCTGCGTGGCCTCCAGGAGGCGGTCGAGCTGCGCCCGCATCACCTCGGGCCCGCCGACCGTCCGGCGCAGCACGGTCTCGTCCATGACGACCCACAGCCTCGGGGCGTCGTCCTGGGCGAGCAGTTCCTGGCGCTGCATGCGCAGCGCCACATGCCGCTCGATCTCGGCGTCGTCGGTGCGGCCGACGGCCCCGGAGCGCATCACGGCACGGGCGTAGTCCTCGGTCTGCAGCAGACCGGGCACGAAGTGCGGCTCGTACGACCTGATCAGGCTGGCGGCGCCCTCCAGGCTGACGTACATGGAGAACCAGCTCGGCAGGATGTCGTGGTAGCGCTGCCACCAGCCGGCCTTGTTGGCCTCCTCGGCGAGCGTGACGAAGGAGTCGGCCTCCTCGTCCTCGACGCCGTACGCCTTGAGCAGCAGCTGGAGGTACGGGATCTTCAGCGTGACCTCGGCGGTCTCCATGCGGCGGACCGTGGCGGGGGCGACGCGCAGGACGCGTGCGGCCTCCTCGCGCTTGAGCCCGGCGTGCTCACGGAGCTCCTGGAGACGTTTGCCGAGAACGACCTGACCCACGGTGGGAGCGGACCGTGGTTCGCTCACTGCTGCCTCCGTCTCGCCTCGGGTCCGTCGCCGGTGATCGCTGTCGGCCAGCGGGAAAATCGCTGCCCGCGCGGCGCCGTACGGATGCCGCTGGAGCAGTGTGCCACGGGCGCTCCGCGAGGAACACTGCACTCTGCACTTTTCAGAGTGGCGCTTGCCAAGTGTTCGCGGCGGGGAGATAGTGGCAGGCGTGAACTCGTCCGCCCCGTTAGGAACCGGCCGTGGCACTCGGTAAGACCCAGACTGTGCAGTCCCCTGCCGGGGCGCCGTTCGGCGACCGTCGCTGCCGTTTCGAGCTGGCCGCGCGCCCCGACTCCGTGGCGCGCGCCAGACGCCTGACGCGCGAGCACCTCTCGGGCTTCGCGGTGTGCCCCGACACCTGTGACACGGCGGCGCTCGTCGTCTCCGAGCTGGTCACCAACGCCCTCGTGCACACGGTGAGCCGGCAGATCGTCTGCGACCTCACGGACGACCCGGCCGCGGGCCATGTCCGGATAGTGGTACGCGACGAGGGCCCCGGCCAGAACGGCGGCCCCCATCCGCACCCCGCGCGCTCCGGGGACGAGGACCACGGCCGTGGCCTGCTGCTCGTCTCGGCGGTGAGCTCCGCGTGGGGCGCCCAGGAGGACGGGCTCGGCCTGATGGTCTGGGCCGAGCTGCCGCGGTCTGCCGGGTCGGCGGCCGCGTGACGCGGGCCGACGACGGTACGGGAGCGGCTCGCACGGAGACCGGGGTGGCGGGATGCGCGTACTGACCTTGACGACGCTCGCCTCACTGGCGCGCCCGCCCCATGACGTTCCCCTGGAGCTGCCCGAGGGCATGACGACCCCGCTCGGCTGCGACGCCGTGGGGATGCCCGAGGAGTTCGGGCGCCAGGTACGGGCCCGGCTGCCGCGCATCGGGTGTGTGTACGCGGACGGCGCCCGCTGGTGGTGGATCGTCCCGTCGGGCTCCTCGGTCTCCCTGGACTGGCCGCTTCCGCTGCGGTACGCGGCGGGGGCGCGGGTCCCGGCCGGTCCGAGCGCGCTCCGGCTCGTGCACCGGCCCGAGGGCACGGCCCCCTACACGCCGCCGATCCCGCTGTACCTCGCGGTCTGCCGGATCACGGGCACGGTCCCGCTGTGGATGCGTACGGCGCGTACGGCACCGGCCTCACCGACCGCGCGCCGCTAGAGCCGACCGCGCGCGCCGCTGGAGCCGACCGCTCGACGCCAGAGCCGACCGCGCGCCGTTAGCGGCTGCCCTCAGGGGCGGTAGTCCTGGATCCGTCGGCCGGGGGCGCGGCGGGTCAACTCCGGCAGGCGTTCCTCCAGTTGGGCCGCGATCCGCGGGACGTCCAGGGTGAGCAGCTCGCGGTCGCGCATCAGGACCTTGCCGTCGACGATCGTCGTCGTGACGTCGGCGGAGCGCGCGCTGTGCACGAGGGTCGCGGCGAGGTCGTGCACGGGCCGGGTGTGCGGGCCGCTCAGGTCGACGAGGATCAGGTCGGCCCGCCGGCCGGGGGCGAGGGAGCCGAGGGTGTCGCCGAGGCCGACGGCGTGGGCGCTCTGCACAGTGGCGTGGTGCAGGGCCTGGCGGGCGGTGAGCCAGGCCGGGTCGCCGGTGGACTGCTTCTGGACGAGCGCGGTGAGCGTCATGGCCTCCCACACGTCGAGGGTGTTGTTGGACGCGGCGCCGTCCGTGGCGAGGCCGACGGGGATGCCGAGCCGGGCGAGGGCGCGTACGGGCGTGGTGTCCCAGGCGAACTTCAGATAGCCTCGCGGCGCGCTCGCCACGGCGACCCGGCCGCGGGCGGCGCCGAGCACGCCGAGGTCGCGTTCCACGAGTCCGGTGGCGTGCGCGATCAGCAGCTCGACGCCCTCGTCGAGGAGTCCGGCGCGCTGCAGGGTCTCGATGGGCGTACGGCCCGTGCGGGCGAGGCTCGACTCGGTCTGGTCGCGGTTCTCGGCGGCGTGGATGTGCACGGACAGGCCGTGTTCCTGGGCGAGTTGGGCGGTGGCGGCGAGGTCGGCGTCGTCCACGGTGTACGGGGCGTGCGGCGCCAGGCAGGTGGTGATGCGGCCGTCGGCGGCGCCCCGGTGGTCGAGAGCGAACTCCAGGGAGCGGGCGCGGCCTTCGGGGCCCTGGGAGGAGAAGTAGGCGGCGCCGAGGTGGGCGCGCAGGCCGCTGTCGGTGACGGCGTCGGCGACCGACTCCATCGCGAAGTAGTGGTCGGCGAAGCACGTCACGCCGCCGCGGATCATCTCGGCGCAGGCGAGCCGCGCCCCGAGCGCCACGTCGCGGTCGGTGAGGTTGGACTCGATGGGCCAGATCCAGTCGTTGAACCACTCCTCGACGGGCAGGTCCTCGGCGATGCCGCGCAGGGCCACCATCGGGCTGTGCGTATGGCAGTTGACCAGGCCGGGCAGAGCGACCTGGCCGCGCGCGTCGATGCGTTCGGCGGCGTCCAGGCGCGCGGCCTCCGCGCTGGAGGTGAGGGCGGCGACGATACCGTCGCGGACGACGATCGCGCGGTCCGCGGCGAAGCCGACGTGGCCCTCGGGGTCGTGCACGAGCGCGGTGCAGTGGGTGACGACGAGGTCGGCGGGGCCGCGTGCGCCGGGGGCGGGAGGTTCGGCGGCAGGCTGGTCGGTCGCGGTCATCCCGCCAAGGTAGGGGGTTGCGGGCGGCGTCGCGGCGTGTCCGGACAACTCGGCAGATGTCCTTGCCATAGTGAGCGGCGCCGGTCCCGGGCGACCGCCCGTGGCCCCCTCCCCACCCCTCCGACCAAGGGATCCGCATGCCCCGCACCACCTCCCCCCGTACCCGACTCGCCGTCGCCGCGGTCGCGTTGACGACCCTCACGGTGGGCGCGCCCGCCGCGTACGCCTCGCTCGACAAGGAGCCGGCCTCCGCGGCCGGTGTGCGCGGGGACGCGTACGTCGAGACCCGGCTGATGTTCGGCACCGAGCGGCCCGACGGCGGCCCCGATGTGACGGACCGGCAGTTCATGGACTTCGTGGACCGCGAGGTGACCCCGCGCTTCCCGGAGGGCCTGACCGTGCAGACCGGCCACGGCCAGTGGCGGGACGCGCACGGCACGGTGGAGCGGGAGCGTTCGCACGAGCTGGTCCTGCTGTATCCGGCGGCGTCTGCGGCGGAGCGCGATCCGCAGGTGGAGCGGATCCGGGACGCGTACATCCGCGCGTACGGGCAGGAGGCGGTGGCGCGGATCGACGACCGGCTGAGCGTCGACTTCTGAGGGACCTGAACCCTCCGTCAGATCGTTCCCGGCAGGCGGCTCGTTCCCGGCGGGCGGTGCCGGGCCCGGTGACAGACTGCGGGCATGAATCGAACTCCTGAGCCCGGGCGGGTCGACGCCGCCGTCACCCTCGGCCTGTTCGCGGCCTGGCTGGTGCACGACCTGGAGGAGCTGGCGACCGTGCCGCGCTGGACGCGTACGCGGATTCCGGAGCTGCGGCGGCGCTTTCCACAGGTGCCGGAGCGGCTGTGGCGGAGCATGGAGGGCATGCGGGGGCGGGAGTTCGCCGTCGCGATGGCCGGGGTGGGGCTCGTGGTGGCGTCGGCGGCTGCGGACGGGCACCGCACGGGCGGGCGTTCGGCGTACTACCAGTCGGTGCTCGACGGGTTCGGTCTGCACGGCCTGGTCCACCTCGCCCAGGCCGCCGCCGCCCGTGGCTATACGCCCGGCTCGGCCACCTCGCCCCTGCTGGTGGTGCCGTTCACGCTGTGGGCGCGCGGCCGGTTGCGCCGCGCGGGTGTGCTGCGGCCGACGACCGCCAAGGACGCGGCGCTGAGCCTGGGCCTTGCGGGGGTGGCGGCGGTGGGGGCGCACGCGGCGGCGCGGAGGGTGCTGTCGGGGCGGAGGGACGAGTGAACGGGACGGTGTGCAGCGCGAGTTGGCCGCTCAGCTGGCCCTTCAGCCGCGTGGGCGGCGGTATCCGAGGGACGCCTCGATGCGGCCGATGAGGCGGTCGCGGTCGGCCGGGCCCGACTGATCCGTCCCGATGAGCCAGGCGCGGCATCTGCTGGCGAGGAGCAGGCCGAAGCTCTCCGCGTCGCTCTCGTCGTCGTGGTGGTCGAAGTGGGTGCGGGCCGCGACCTTGAGGACAGTGGCCTGGAGGTCCGCCTCGTCGGCGAGCAGCCGGGCGGCGACGCCCGCGCCCTCCACGTGATGGCTGGCGTGCCCGGCCTCCATGTGCCACAACTCATGGCCCAGGATGACGAGTTGATGGTCGGGGGCGGTGCGCTCCTCGATCACGATCAGGTCCTGGTCGACCATGTCGAGCCAGAGCCCGCTGGCGGTGCCGGGCGGGAACGAGGCGGTGCGCAGCCGTACGGGGCGGCCGCGGCGCCGGCTCATCGCCTCGCAGAGCGCCGCGTGCAGGTCCTGGGGGCGGCTGGGCGCGGCCGACTCGACTCCGGCGAGCAGGTCGGCGCAGAGCCTGCGCATGTCCTTGGCTATCCCCACGGTTCTCTCCGTGCCTCGCTCCTGAACCTGGTGCTGCTCCTGACGGCGGCCATCAGGACTCCGACCGCCGCACGTTCTCCAGGAGCATGTCCAGCCACTCCGTGACCGTGTCCCGGTGCTTGTCGGTGGGCAGTTGGGCGGCGCGCCAGGCGATGCCGCGCACCCCGTGGTCCTGCAGCAGGCGCTGCAGCGGGTCCGCCGGGCCGTCGGCGGCGCCTTCCGCCCCCTCCGCCGCGGACGCGCTCGACGGGTCCGCCGCGGGTCCCGGCGCTCCGGCGTGCCCGGCCGCGTCGGCCGGTGGGCGCTCCTCCGGGAGCCGGGCCTGGCGCTGGCGCAGCTCCTCCTCCACGCGCCGCAGCGCACCGGTCAGGGCGTCGGCGTCCTCGGCGGTGAGGAATCCGGCGTGCACCTTGAAGAACCGCTGGATGGCGGCGCAGTGCTCCATGGTGGGGCGCCGGTCGCCGTTGATGAGGGCGCCGGCCTGCTGACGTGACATGCCCGCGCCGTCGGCGATCTCCTGCTGGGTGTACCGCCGGCCGTCGGGCTTGAGCCGGGTCTTGCGCAGCAGGGCGAAGCGTTGCAGGAAGCGCGCCTGGAGGTCGACCTCGCCCGCGGGCCGTCCCGCTAGCAGCTCCTCGACGACCGGGACGGGAACGCCGGACTCCGCGGAGAGCTTGGGGAGCCGGAAGGCCTCGGCGCGGGGCACGCCGGCCCGGTCGGCGAGTTCGGCGACACGGGCGACCACCACGGCGAGCGGTCCGGCGGCTGCCGGACCGGGAACCGAGAAGTCATCAGTCACCGGCGGGTCTCCTACGTCGAGAGCTTCGATTCGGTCAACTGTCGTTCCGTACGGCCGCTTCGTGTCCGGCGGACCTCTCGCACGGCGCTCACCTCGGGGAACTCCGGAGAGCTCCGGGAAATTCCACGGTATTCCGGGGAACTCTCCCTGCCCTGGGCGTACTTGGGTGGCTCGACGCCGGTGCCGTACCGGCTTCGGACAACAACCGGGGCTGCCCGGAGGCTAGTCGGTCCGCCGCGGCCCGGCCAAGACTTGCCACAGCTGTGGCGCAAAGCGATCGGCCTGCGGCAGGAAATGCCACGATCATTGACACGCAGTCTGCGGGGCAAGGAGTATCGCCTTCAACAAAGTACGTAACGGACGGTCGCGCCGGGCAGGGAGCACCGCGGACCGGTCCGGGCCCGAGGAACCGCCTCGCGGACCCGCGTACGGAAGGTCTCACTCCATGGGAGGGACAGCGTCTCGATGACGAATGATCTCGATGGCGAATGACCCGGCGTCCGGATCCTCCGGCTCCCTGAAGGCCTGGCCCCACGGCACCGGCAAGGCCCAACCGACGTCCGCAGAGCGCGAGTTGGAGCTGCGTGCCTATCTCCGCGACTACACCGCGCTGATCGCCGCCACGCCCCACCCGTCCCTGCTCGTCGACCACGCGTGGAACGTCCTGGCCGCGAACCCCGCGTACGAGAGCCTCTTCCGGGAGGTGCGGGAGGTGGCCGCGGCGATGCCGGGCGAGAACCTGCTGCGGTTCGTCCTCTTCCACCCGGACGCGGGCAGGGTGCTCCGCGAGCACGAGACGGGCTGGTGCCTGCCGCTGCTCGCGCAGTTCTCGGCGGCCCTCGACGCGTACGGGCAGGACGCCACATTGCGCGACATCCGCGAGGAGATCGCCCGCGACCCGCTGATGAACGCCGCTTACCAGCAGGGGCTGCCCCGCTGGATGCACAGCGTGGGCCCGGCCGCCCTGGACCACGACGGCGCGGTGCGTTCGCTGCGGCACCCGGATCCGGCCTGGGGCACCACCACGTGCCGAATCGTCACGGACACGCCCGGCACGCTGCGGGAACGGGGGCTGACCCGGCTGACGTTGATCCTGCACGCGCGGAGTGATGCGGCCGACCGGCTGCGGGAGGAGACCACGGCACGCCCCACTGCGAGCACCCCGCCCCTGCTGCGGGTCGTACCTCCGCGGGCATGAGTCTTCCCCTGCCCGCCCCTTCCCGACTGTGTCGATATGCGGCTGGCGCCGCGTGGCTGCGGCGCTTCGGGGGCTCTGCCCCCGGAGGGGCTGGTTTTTGGGGGCGCGGGGAACTGCGCGACCAGCCACGACGGCGCGGCAGCCGAACGACGGCAGAGGAAAGCCCGTCCGGCGAATGAGGACGAGCCCGCAGGGCGACCGGCGGCAACCGAGTCGACAGTGCGGGCCCGTCCCAGAACGAAGAGCTCAGCCGCCGATGTTGACGTCGATGCAGGCGTAGAAGGCGTTCGACGTGTCGGCGATGTTCCACACCGCAAGCACCTTCTGCTTGCCGGTGGCGCCGCCGAAGTTCACGTTGTGCGTGACGGTCTCTCCGGGCTGTGCGCCGCCGTCGTCGAACGACGCGATCTTGCTGCCGCCGAGGAAGTACTCCCAGGTGCTGGTGGCGTGCCGGGCGGTCAGCTTCCAGGTGAAGTCCTGGGAGCTGCCGACCGGGGTGACGGCCCAGCCCTTGCTGTCGTCGTCCAGCTCGGCGAAGCCCTCGTTGCCGCCCGCACAGCTCTTCAGGCCCTTGGGGCCCTCGACGCTCTGCGGCTCGTACTTGATCGCACCGCACGGGACGGTCCCGGCGGCGCACTGGGCCTGCCTGCTGGGCGGCGAGTTGACGTATCCGTGCGCGCTGGCGGTGCCGGTGGACAGGGTCAGGGCGATGAGCGGTGCGATGCCCGCGCCCAGGGCGAAGGCCAGCTTCCGGTTTCGCTGCATGGCTACTCCTTCACTGCAGTGAGCCGCCGCTCTCGTGGGGTACGACGGCTCCGCTCGGTGGGGGGAGGTGAAGGAGCGTGAAGGTGCACAGCCCGGCGGACCGTCAGGGCGCCAACTCGACGGCCCACTACGGGAGTTCACGCTCATTCCTGGTCTAGACCTTGGGCAACGACCATAGCGGCTGTCGGGCCACGGTCAAGGGGTCAGCCGGAATCGCGCGGACCCTCCGGAGGCTCCGGCTCCTCCCGACGCTCCTCCCGGCGCCCTTCCCCACGCACCCCCCGACGCTCCTCCCGGCGCCCCTCCCCCGCCGCCTCCGACGGCTCCAACGGCGGCCCCGCCACCGCGCAGTTCGTACGGCATTCCGGGTGGCAGCGCTCGGCGCGCTCCGCCTCGGGCGCCCGCACCGCCCCCCAGGCGACGAGGGCGCCCAGGACCAGCAGCCCGGCGCACAGCGGCATCGCACGCCGGAACGCGCCCCCGAACTCCGCCGCCGAGCGGTACGCCTCGGGCCCCATGCCGACGAGCAGCGGCAGCGCCGCCACGGTGACGAGTCCGGCGGCGCGGGCGGCGGCGTTGTTGACCCCGCTGGCGAGTCCGGCGTACGCGGTGTCCACCGAGGCGAGGACGGTCGCGGTGAGCGGGGCGACGAGAGTGACCATGCCGAGCCCGAGCACGACCATGGCGGGCAGCACATCGGTGGCGTACGAGGTGTCGGTGCCGTCGACGCGCAGCATCAGGAGCATGCCCGCCGCGCAGAGCAGCGGGCCGACGGTGAGCGGCAGGCGCGGCCCGGTCCGCTGGGCGAGGTCGCCGGAGCGGGCGGAGAGCAGCAGCATCAGAACCGTCGTCGGCAGCAGCGCGGTACCGGCGCCGAGGGCCGAGTAGCCCGCGACGACCTGGAGTTGCAGCGCGGCCAGGAAGAAGAAGCCGCCGAACGCCCCGTACACGCAGAGGGTGACGATGTTGACGGAGGTGAACAGACGGGCCCGGAACAGCGACGGCGGCAGCATCGGATCGGGGCGGCGCCGCTCGACCCGGACGAACTGCCAGGCCAGGACGAGTCCGGCGACGGCGGAGCCGAGAACGGCCGGGGAGGCGGCGCCGTCGGGGGCGGCGATCAGGGCGTAGGTGAGCAGGCCGAGCGAGAGGGCGCCGAGGGCCGCGCCGAGCACGTCGAAGGAGTGCGCGCGGGCCTCGGCGCCGCCCGCCGACTCGGGTACGTGCCGCAGCGCGACCGGCACGCACACCGCGGCGAGCGGGACGTTGAGCAGGAACACCCAGCGCCAGCCCGGCCCGTCGACCAGCCAGCCGCCGAGGAACGGCCCGACGGCCGCGCCGACCCCGCCGAGCCCGGACCACACGCCGACCGCCCTGGCCCGGTCATCGGGGTGGAAGGAGGCCTGGATCAGGGCGAGCGAGCCGGGCGTGAGCAGGGCGCCGCCGACGCCCTGCAAGGCGCGCGCGGCAATCAGGACGCCCGCGTTCGGGGCGAGCCCGCACAGCAGTGAGGCCGCCGCGAACCAGACCACGCCGAGGACGAACACCTTCCGCCGCCCGAACCGGTCGCCGAGCGCACCGCCGAGCAGGATGAGCCCGGCGAGGGTCAGCATGTACGCGTTGACGGTCCACTGCAGCGCGGCCAGATCCGCGTCGAGGTCGGCGCCGATGCGGGGCAGGGCGACGTTCACGACGGTCGAGTCGAGCAGCGCCATGGCGGAACCGAGGACCGTGGTCAGGAGCACCCAGCGGCCCGCCGCGCTGCGGGTGCGCAGGGCTCCGGTGGGGTGCGAGGCGTCTCGGCTCATGTCCGGATCATCCCTCGCGGGGCGGGCCCGCGCCGCTCACTGTCGGCTGATCGTCCGAGTCACGCCCGCCGCGATCGTCGTCGCGAGCACCCAGCCGGTGACGATCAGCCCGTACGCGAGCCACTGCGCCCCGCCGTCCGGCGCGTACGCCTTCTCCTGGCCGAGGTCGACGATCGGCAGGAGCAAGTCGAGGGTGTACGCGAGCGCGTTGAAGGGCGGCGACTCCTCGGGCTTGAGCGCGCGCGGGGCGTCGACTGCGAACGCGACCGTCCCGACGAGCAGCAGTGAGGCGAGCCAGCCGGCCGCCCGCACGGGCCGGAATCCGTAGCCGACGGCGGCGTCCTGCAGATGGCCCCAGGCCCTGGCGTACGCGGGCAGGGTCGCCCGGTGCCGGCGCTGCTTGGCGAGCTGGACGGTACGGGCGGCCGCGTCGTCGCCCACGCGCCGGTAGGCGTTGGTGAGCTGCTCGTAGGCGTGCGGGACATAGCCGTCCCGCTCGCGTTCGAGGAGGTCGAGGCGGTGCTCGGCGGGTTCGTGCGGGTCGAGCGTGGCGTAGCCGAGCCCGTCGAGGCGGACCACGTCCGGGTAGGTGGCGGGGGCGATGTGCAGGAGCTCTATCTGTGAGCGTCGCAGGGTCACCTCGCCGTCGATCCGGGCCGCCTCGCGCAGCCACAGCTCACCGACGACGGCGCTGCTGACCCTCAGGGCCGTACCGCCGGGGTTGGCAAACCGGGCGAAGGCGAAGTTGAGCTGGCCGGGGACCTGAAGTCCGCGCAGGTTGACCCGTCCGAGGGCGCGCAGCCGCATGCCGTGGAAGTCGGAGCCGACGGTGAGGGTCTTCGCGGACAGGGCGTCGCCGCCGGGGTTGTCGAGGACGGCGTCGTTCAGCTGCACCGCGCCGCTGACGGTGGCGCCCTGGAGCCGCACCTCGCCGTGGGCCACCAGGCCGGGCCCGTGCAGGTCGTTCCCGACGGTCGCCTGGTTGAGCTGAAGCGTGGGCTCGGCCGACTCGCCACCCGGCACTCCGAGTTCGGCCCGGTCGAGGAAGAACGCGCCGGCGATCCGGGCCCCGCCGAGGCGCACCGGACCGGGGATGCGGCACCCGGTGATACGCAGGACCCCGTCGACGCGGACGGTGGCGGCGTACAGGGCGGGCAAGGTGCAGTAGCTGAGGTTCAGTTGGCGCAGCTCGGCGCCGTACAGCTCGGGCGGCTCCTCGAAGGTGCAGGCCAGCAGGCTGATCGCGCACTCCGTCGACGCGTACCGCAGATGCAGCACGCCGGTGATCCGGGCGCCGGCGATCCGCAGGCCGGCCACGTCGCCGTCGCGCCGGTGGCCGCCGAGGAGCAGATCGCGCAGCACCTCGGCGCGCAGGACCCGGTCCTCCTGCGGTGCGGCGGTGAGGTCGACCCTGCCGCCGCTCGGGAACGCCTCCCAGACCGTTCGCTCAGCATCCGTCAGATCCGTGATCTCCACCGCGTGACTCTCACCCGAGGTCAGACGGCTGTCAACCGGTCGATCTCTCAACTGTCCGACAGGCGCGCACTGTTGTCCGCAGAGCGCTCACCCCATAAGAATGCGCATGACAATGCCGAGGGCACCAAGGCCCTCGGCCACAGAGGGGACCCCCACATGAAGAAACCTCTCGTCGGCGCGTTCGCGGCAGCACTGCTGCTCGCCGGAGCGGGCGCCGCACCCGCCGTGGCGCAGGCCGACGCGGCCGGTACGCCCGGCAAGGCGGCGCCCGGCAAGGCGGCGACCGGCTCCGAACTCGGCGCCGGACTGGATCAGTTGCTCGGCAAGGCGAAGAAGAAGCCGAAGGCTGTGGACTTCGCCGGCACGGTGGCGCTCAGCAACTGTTCCGGCTCGGTCGTCCGCACCCCGGACGCCGAGCCCGGCGACCCGGCGCTCGTGATGTCCAACGGGCACTGCCTGGACGGCGGGATGCCCGGCCCGGGCGAGGTCCTCGTGGACCAGCCGTCGAGCCGCACCTTCGACCTTCTCGACGCCTCGGGCGCCGAGGTCGGCACGCTGAAGGCGAGCAAGCTGGCGTACGGCACGATGACCGACACGGACGTCTCGCTGTACGAACTCACCGATACGTACGAGCAGATCGAGAGCGACTACGGCATCAAGGCCCTGGAGCTGAACGCGGAGCGCCCCACGGCGGGCACCGCGATCACGGTCGTCTCCGGGTACTGGAAGAAGACGTACAGCTGTGACATCGACGGGTTCGTGCACACCCTCAAGGAGGGCGACTGGACCTGGAAGGACTCGGTCCGCTACACCGACGCCTGCAAGACGATAGGCGGCACCTCGGGCTCCCCGGTCGTGGACGACGCCACCGGCAAGGTGGTCGCCGTCAACAACACCGGGAACGAGAGCGGCGAGGAGTGCACGGTCAACAACCCGTGCGAGGTGGACGAGAACGGCAAGGTGACCGTCCGCCAGGGCATCAACTACGGCCAGCAGACGTACCAGATGGTGCCGTGCGTGGGCACGGGCAGCAAGATCGACCTGGACGCGGAGGGCTGCGGGCTGCCGAAGCCGGGCGCGGGCAAGTAGGCCGAGTAAGCATGCATGAAGGCGAGTGAGCATGCATGAGGGCGGGTCGGGGCCGATGGCGGCTCCCGGCCCGCCTTCGTCACGGCTGGAGCAGCGACTCCTCGGCCCGCTCCACCGCCCGTACCAGGGACTCGGGTTCCGGGGCGAGGCCCGCCACCACGGCGTCGAGGTCGCGCAGACCGGCGCGGGCGAGGAGCGTCTTCTCGTTCGTGACCCACTCGCCGCGCTCCGCGAGCACCGCGTGTGCCGCCTCGGCCGCGGCGACGGCGAGCGCGCCCGCGACCTCGGTGAGGCGGCCGTGCGGGGCGTGGTTGGCCTTGGCGTACATGAGGGTGAGCGCCGCGCGTCCGCGCCACACGCCCGGGGCCGCGGCCCGCAGCGCCTGCGGGTAGGCGGGGCGCGGGAGGCGGCCGCGCAGCACCCGGTTGATGGCCAGTTCGGCGACGACCAGGTAGCTGGGGATGCCGGCCAGGTGGAACATCAGCGGCTCCCAGCGGAATCTGCCCTGTGCGGCCTCGGTCAGTTCGCGCTCGACGACGTCCAGGTCGCGGTAGTGCACGTCCACGCGGCGGCCCTCGACGGTGAGCCAGGCCCCGCCGTTGAACACGCCGCCGCCCCAGCCGCCGATCTCGGAGATCTCACCCTCCCAGCCGAACTCAACTGCGGTACGCCGGAGTTGCTCGGGGTCGAAGGAGCCGGTCGCCGCGTCGCGGTAGTACACGGCCAGGTCCCAGTCGCTCTCGGCGGTGTGAGTGCCCTGCGCGCGTGAGCCGCCGAGGGTGACGGCCTCGACGGCGGGCAGGGCGGAGAGGCGGTCGGCGAGGCGGTCGAGGAAGGCCTCGTCGGTGTCGCCGTCGGTCGTGGGGGTGGTGGCGCTGTGCTCCATGGGGGCCAAGCTAGCGGCGCCCGCGTCCGCGTCCCACGCTCGACCGAAATTCCGTGGCCCCGGGGGGTGTTGTCCCCTCATGATGTCCCCATGAGTCACAGTGACCACAAAGACGCGGCGACGATCGCCGCCAGGAGCATCCGCGCCCACCACACCGCCGACACCGTCACCGTCTACCAGGCCTACTCCCCCGCGATCGGCGTCCCCGCCGCCCGCGACGGCCGCTTCCCCGCCGCGTGGAAGCGGGACCGGATGACCTGGGTCAAGCCGTCGTTCCTGTGGATGATGTACCGCTGCGGCTGGGCCACCAAGGACGGCCAGCAGACCGTGCTCGCCGTCGAGATCGACCGCACGGGCTTCGAGTGGGCGCTGCGGAACGCCTGCCTCTCGCACTACGACCGGAACCTGCACGCCGACCACGAGGCCTGGCGCCGGGACCTGCGCTCCGCGCCCGCACGCGTGCAGTGGGACCCGGAACGCGACATCCGCCTCCAGCCACTCCCGTACCGCTCGCTCCAGCTCGGCCTGGCCGGGGAGGCGACACGGCGGTACGCGGACGAGTGGATCGCCTCCGTCACGGACGTCACCGAGACCGCCCACACCGTGCACGCGCTCGTACGGGAAGGACAACTGGACGTGGCACGGCGGCTGTTGCCGGAGGAGCGGGAGTACCCGGTGGCGGCGGGGATGCTCGCGCATCTGGGGGCGCAGGCGCGACGGCGCCCGAGCCGACCCGCACCCGGGGGCGTAGGGACGACGGCGCCCGAGCCGACCCGCACCCCGGGGGCATAGGGACGACGGTGCCCGAGCCGACCCGCAGCCCGCTCAGACCGTCAGCACGATCTTCCCCCGAGTCCGCCCCTCCTGACTCAACCGCCAAGCCTCCCCCGCCCGTTCCAACGGCAACGCGTGATCCACATGCACACGCAGCTTCTCCGCCTCCGCGAGCACCGCAAGCTCCGTGAGGCCCTCCGCGTCCGGGCGGACCCAGACATGGTGGCCGCCCAGGCCCAGGACGTCGCCGTCCGCGATGGACGCGAGGCGGGCGGAACGGGCGCCCTGCGGGGCCTGCTTGAGCAGCGGCACGGACACCTCGGCCACCCCGCCGCCGACGAAGTCGAGGACGGCGTCCACCCCTTCGGGCGCCAGCGCGCGGACGCGGTCGACGAGCCCGTCCCCGTACGTCACCGGCTCGGCGCCCAGCTCGCGCAGGAAGTCGTGGTTGCGCTTGCTCGCGGTGCCGATCACCCGGGCGCCCGCGGCGACCGCGATCTGCACGCCGAACGCGCCGACGCCGCCCGCGGCCGCGTGGATCAGGACCGTGTCACCCGCGCCCACGCCGACCCGGCGCAGCGACTGCAGCGCGGTGAGCCCGGCGAGCGGGACGCCCGCGGCCTGGTTCCAGTCGAGCGCGGCGGGTTTCTTCGCGAGCATCCGTACGCTCGCCGAGACCTGCTCCGCGTACCCGCCGTTCTGCGCCCAGTCCTTGCGGATGTAGCCGTACACCTCGTCGCCCGGGGCGAAATCGTCCGCGTCGAGCCCGTTCGCCTCCACCACGCCCGCCACGTCCCAGCCGGGGATCAGCGGGAACCGCGTCTCCATGATCGGGTCGAGGCCGCCCGCGGCGAGCTTCCAGTCGACCGGGTTCACACCGGCCGCGCGGACGCGGACCAGGACCTCGCCCGGGGCCACCTTGGGCTCCGCGAGATCGGCGACGCGCAGCTCGTCAGGGGATCCGTACGTGTCAAGTGCGATTGCCTTCATGGTGGGCGCAACTCCCCGGTGGTACAGAGCGTTCCCGGCGAAATTCGGGTGCGAGGGGCGGTCCCTCCCGTACATGATCCGATCGGTAGTCCCCGCAGGCATGTCGGCAGGCGTTCAGGAGCTGGTCGGCCCCGGCGACCATGTCGCGCAGGCCCGGCAGGTGATCGCCAACCTGGAGGAGCAGGTGAAGGCGGTCGGCAGCGACCTCTCGCTCGTCGCGTACACCGATGTGTACGTGGTCGCGGACGAGCCCGGCCCACTGTCCGAGGTCTGGCGGATCGTCGAAGCGTCCGGCCTCGCCACGGGCGCCTCGGGCCCGCACTCCTCCACCCTGATCGGCGTCCCGACGCTGGGCTGTCCGGGGCAGTTGGTGGAGATCACGGCGACGGCGGTCGTGCCGGAGGGCTGAGGACGGACCGAGCCGCAGCAGCAGCGGTCCCGGCGGACCGGCCGGACACCGGGTTCAGTCCGGCCGCACCGCCCGCATCCGCCCGTACGCGTACACGCATCCCGCGAGCGCCAGGTCGGACAGGAGCATGAAGCCGATCGAGTACGAGTCCTTGGCGCTGTAGATCGCACCCATGACCAGCGGCGGCAGGAAGCCGCCGAGGCCGCCGACCGCGCCCACGATGCCGGTGACGGAGCCGACCTGGGGCTGCGGCGTGACCTGCGCGACCATCGCGAACACGCTGCCGCTCGCGGCGCCGAGACCGGCGGCCATGCCGAGCAGGCAGATCGTGCCCATCGGCACGAGCGACGGGTCGAAGGCCTGCACGATCGCCAGCAGGGCCACCAGGACGAGCGCCCCGGCCGTGACCACGGCCGGGTGGACGCGGTCCGAGAGCCAGCCGCCGATCGGCCGGAACACGACGGTGACCAGGGCGAACCCGGCCGCCCTGGTGCCCGCGTCGGTGGGCGAGAGCTCGTACCAGGTCTTCAGGTACGTCGGCAGGTACACGCCGAACGCGACGACACCGCCGAAGCCGATCGCGTACAGCGCCGACAGCTCCCAGGTCACGCGCAGCCGTCCGGCCGAGCCGAGGCGGGCGGAGAGCGAGGCGGTGGGCACCGGCCGGTCGGGCCGGTCGGTGATCAGCAGCGCGCCGAGCACCGCGAACACGGCGAGGGCCGCGGCCACCACCAGGAACGGCAGGTTCTCGCCGTGCTTCGCGATGCGCGGCGTGAAGTAGCCGGAGAGCGCGACGCCGCCCATGCCCATACCGAAGACGCCGATCGCGAAGCCTCTTCTGGCGGGCGGGAACCAGGAGTTGACCAGCGGCACACCGATGGCGAACGTCGTCCCGCCGAGCCCGAGCAGAAAGCCCACGCCGAGCAGTCCTGCGTAGGAGTTCTTGGCCGGGATGAGCAGCAGCACCGGCACGATGGTGAGCGCCGTGACCAGCGGGAACATCAGTCGGGCGCCGTAGCGGTCGGTGAGCGCGCCCACCGGGATACGGCCGATCGAGCCGACGATCACCGGCACGGCGACGAGCAGCGACTGCTGGAAGGAGCTCAGGCCGAGCCGGTCCTGGTAGTCACTTCCGAGCGGCGCGATCAGGTCCCAGGCCCAGAAGGTCAAGGTGAAGCCGACGGTGGCCACGATCAGATTGCGGTACGCGGCGGCACCGGGACCGGCGGGGGCAGTGGCAGCGGCGCGAGGGCTGTCAGCGGTGTCTGTCACCCCGCCCAAGTTAGGCTCGCCGCCCCTTTTGTGCAGTTCGACTTCTTTCCAGGGGTTATACGGGGTCAATCCGGGTGTTGCGGGGTCAATCCGGGTGTACGGGGAGCCCTGCCGCCGTGGCCGCCTCGCTCAGGACCTCCCGGAGCATCGCGGGCGTGAGCCGTCCGGTGAACGTATTGCGCTGGCTGACGTGGAAGCAGCCGAACAGGTCGAGCGCGCCGGGCTCGCCCCGCAGGGTCGTACGGGCGCCGTGGCCGAACGCGGGCCGCGGGCGGGGCACGTGCCAGCCGGCCGCGGCGAGCGCGGGGAGCACCGCCTGCCAGCCGAAGGCGCCGAGCACGACCGCCGCGCGCAGTGTGGGCGCGAGCAGCCGCAGCTCGTCCACCAGCCAGGGGCGGCAGTTGTCCCGCTCCTGCGGCGTCGGCTTGTTGGCGGGCGGGGCGCAGTGCACGGGCGCGGTGATCCGCACGCCGTACAGGGTCAGCCCGTCGTCGGCGGCGGTGGCGGTCGGCCGCGAGGCGAGTCCGATGTCGTACAGGGCCTGGTAGAGCACGTCGCCCGAGCGGTCGCCGGTGAACATCCGCCCGGTGCGGTTGGCGCCGTGCGCGGCGGGCGCGAGGCCGACGATCAGGAGCGCGGCGTCGGCGGGCCCGAATCCGGGCACGGGCCGCCCCCAGTACGTCTCGTCGGCGAACGCGGCCCTCTTCGTACGGGCGACCTCCTCGCGCCAGGCGACGAGGCGGGGGCAGCGGCGGCAGCGGGACAGGTCCCGGTCGAGGGCGCCGAGCTCGGGATACGGGCCGACGGGACCGAACTCCGGGCCGGGCCCGGACGGGCCGGGCTGCCCGGACAGGCCAGGCCCGGTGTTCGGTCCCGTCACCACTCCACTCGCACCCCGTCGCGGAAGAACCCGCCGGTGGGGCCGCCGCCGGGCAGCGTCGCGGCCCAGACGACCCCGGCCGCGCCGTCCGCGACGGGCCGCCCGCCGGGGCCACCCATGTCCGTGTCCACCCAGCCGGGGCAGACGGAGTTGACCAGGATGCCGTCGGCCCGCAGCTCGGCGGCGAGCATCCGCGTCAGGGCGTTGAGGGCGACTTTCGTGGTGGCGTACGCGGGGGTGCCCGCACCCATGTCGGCCAGGGACGCCGCCCCGCTCGACACGTTCACCACCCGCCCGCGGCGGCTGGCCCGCAGCAGCGGCAGCAGTGTCTGCGTGAGCCGCCACGGCCCGTACAGATTGGTCTCGGCGGCCTCCCTGACCACATCCAGGTCGGCGCTGACGGCGCGCTGCCAGGTGTCGTACGCGATGGCCGCGTTGTTGACCAGGACGTCGAGTCGGCCGAAGCGGTCCCTGACCTCGCGGGCGACCCGCTGCCGGTCGTCCTCGGAGGTCACGTCGAGCTGTACGGGCACGACCGAGGTGCCGAGCTCGGCCGCCGCCTTCTCGGCCGCCTTCAGGGAGCGGGCGGTGAGCAGCACGAGGTGGTCGAGCCCGGCGAGCTGGCGGCAGACCTCGCGGCCGATGCCTCGGTTGCCGCCGGTGACGAGGGCGACGGGGGCGGTGGAGGCCGCGGAAGCGGTGGTGGGGGCGGTGGAGTCAGTGGAGGCGGTGGAGTCATGGGAGCCCGACATGTGACCACGGTACGTACGGGAGGCCCGGAAATCTCGGCGGCGTCGGGGCCCGCCCGAGAGCTACAGTGCGGGCATGACTTCGCAGCCCGACAAGGCCGCCCCGCAGCGCCCGGCGACGCAGCGCCCGGCGACGCAGCCGCAGGAGGGCGGCAGCGTGCGCGTCGACGCCTGGATCTGGTCGGTACGCCTGATCAAGACCCGCTCGGCGGCGGCCACGGCCTGCCGCGGCGGTCACGTCCGCGTCAACGGCGACCGGGTCAAGCCGGCGCACGCCGTGAAGGCGGGCGACGAGGTGCGGCTGCGGTATGCGGGCCGGGACCGGGTGGTCGTGGTGAAGCGCGTCATCCGCAAGCGCGTCGGCGCCCCGGTGGCGGTGGAGTGCTATGTCGACAACAGCCCGCCGCCCCCGCCCCGCGAGGCCGCCGCCCCCGCGGGCGTGCGCGACCCGGGGACGGGCCGCCCGACGAAGCGGGACCGCAGGGAGATGGAGCGCTTGCGGGCGCTCAACTCCCGCCTGCCGGGCGCGTGACCGCCGCAGCCGGGCGCCGAGGCACCGGCGCCGCGGCGACGCCTCAACTCATCCGCTCCGCGGCGGACTTGATCGCTTGCCGTATACGGACATACGTCCCGCACCGGCACACGTTCGCTATCGCGTCGATCTCCTCGTCCGTCGGACTCTTCGTCCGCTTGAGGAGCGCGACCGCCGCCATGATCTGCCCCGGCTGGCAGTAGCCGCACTGCGCGACGTCCTGCTCCAACCACGCCTCCTGCACGGGATGCAGCCGGTCCCCGTCGGCGAGCCCCTCGATCGTGGTGACCTCACGGCCCGCCACCTCCGAGACGGGCACGGCGCACGGGTTGACCGCCTCCCCGTCGAGATGGCTCGTACAGGCCTTGCAGACGTCGATGCCGCAGCCGTACTTGGGGCCGCGGATGCCGAGCAGGTCGCGCAGGACCCAGAGCAACGGCAGGTCGTCGGGCGCGTCGACGGTGACCTGCTCGCCGTTCACGGTGAAGGTTTGTGCGGGCAAGGGAGAACTCCTCAGCAGGGTGCCGGCGCTCAGCGCGGGAACGGCTCGAAGTCGACGTCGAACAGGATGGGGAAGCTGCGTGCCCGGGTGCCGGTTGCGCGGGCGTAGGCGTTGCCGACCGCGGCGACCGCGGCGGGCACGCCGAGCTCGCCCACACCACCCGGTTCGGCGCCGGACTCGATGACGTGGACGGTGACGTCCCGTGGGGAGTCCTTCTGCCGCGCGTAGTGGAACTGCGAGTAACTGCCCTCCAGGGGAAGGCCCTTGTCGAAGTGGAGCCCGGCGCGCAGGGCCGTCGCGATGCCGTCCGTGAGCCCGCCGAGCATCTGCGCCTCGACCCCGCGCGGGTTGACGGCCCGGCCCACGTCGACGGCGATCACCGCTCGCGTCACGCGCGGCTCCTTCGGATCGCGGGCGTCGAGCTCGACGAGGTACGCGACCCGCGACTTGTACTCCTCGTGGAAGCCGACGCCCTGCGCACAGCCCGCGGGCAGCTCCCGGCCCCAGTCGCGGGTGGCCGCGTCGAGCACCGCCCGCTGCGCCGCGGTCCGCAGCCGCGCACGCCGGAACTCCACGGGGTCCGCGCCGAGCTTCTCGGCCACCTCGTCGAGGAACATCTCCTCGGCGGCCCGCGCGGTGCCCGAGTACACGCTGCGCCACGAGCCGGTGTGCAGCTTCAGCGGCAGCTCGGTCAGGGTCTGCGCGGTGGCCCCGAGGTCGTACGGGGAGCGCATGGAGAGCCGGAACATGGTCTGCGCGAACGTCTCGTTGCCCGCGGGGAGTTCGGTGAGTCCGGCGGTCAGCGCGTCCCCGATGCCGTGGCCCGTGTCGGTCTCGACGGAGGCCGTCCGGTGCTGCAGGGACAGCGGCGTGCCACCGCGCGTGTGGGTGACGCGCAGCTTGTGGTGGGTGGGCGGCCGCATCCGCCCGTGCCGCATGTCGTCGACCCGAGACCACATCAGGCGTACGGGACGGCCCGCGGCCTTGGACACCTGGGCGGCCTCGACGGCCGCGTCGTAGAACAGCCGCCGCCCGAACGAGCCGCCCGCCTGCACCACATGGAAGTCGACGCGGGACGCGGGCAGTCCGATCGCCTTCGCGACGGCGGCCCGCGCGGCGATCGGGGACTGCGCGGCCGTCCACACCGTGGCCCGGTCGTCGCGTACGTCGGCGACCGCGCTGTTGGTCTCCAGGGGCGCGTGGCTGACGGGCGCGAAGTCGTACTCGGCGTCGATGTGCTTGACGAGCAGCGGCGGCAGGAAGTCGGGGGCGGCCTTGCGGAGCTCGGCCTTGATGTCGTCGTGGGACAGCGCGTCCACGGTGCCCGGACCCCAGTCGACGCTCAGCGCGTCCTTGCCGGCGAGGGCCTGCCCGAAGGTCTCGGCGACGACGGCCACACCGGTGGGGATCTCCACGACGTCGAGAACACCGGGCATGCCACGTACGGCGGCGGCGTTGTGGACCTCGGCCACGGTGCCGTTGACGGTGGGCGGCCTGCGCACCATCGCGGGCTTGGCGCCGGGGACGTCCAGGTCGAGGGCGTACTCCTGGCGGCCTGTGACGATCGCGCGGGCGTCGATGCGTCCGGTGGGGCGGCCGACGACGCGCTGGTCGGCGGCCGGCTTGAGGGTGACCTCGGGTGCTTCCGTCGTCCGCGGGGCGGCGGCTCGGGCGGCGAGCGCGCCGTAGTCGAGGGTGCGGCCGTCGGGGGCGTGCACGGCGCCTTCGCGGGTGGTGAGGTCCGCGGCGTCCGTGCCCCACCGGCGGGCGGCCGTCGCGATCAGACGGGCGCGGGCGGCGGCGGCCGCGGCGCGGACGGGGCGGTGCAGGGCGCGGATCGAGTTGGAGCTGCCGGTGAGCTGGTTGAAGAGCAATTCGGGCCGGGCGTCGTCGAGTCGGACCTTGACCCGGTCGAGGGGCAGGTCCAACTCGTCGGATATCAGCATCGCCACGGCCGTGGTGAGGCCCTGGCCGACCTCGGCACGGGGCAGACCGAAGCGGGCGGTGCCGTCCTCGCCCAGCTCCAGGGTGAGCATGTGCGCGGTGGGCGCCGCGGCGAGGATGAGCACGTCCCCCAGGTCGGGCAGCACGTCCGGCAGGGCGGCGGCCTCCGGGGTGGCCGCGACGGCTTCCGGCGCCCAGGCATCGGCACCGACCCGGACCGCGACCGTCAAGGTGGGCGCGGCAACCAGATACGCGAGCAGCTTCCGCCGACCGACTCCCGAGCTCTCGGGGCTCCCGGGGCTCCCGGGGCTCTCAGGGCTCTCAGGGCTCTCGGCATGCTCGGCGTCGCGCTCAGAGCCCCGCGAAGGCTCGGCGTGCCCGGCATGCCCGGCGCGCTCAGAGCCCCGCGTGGGCTCGGTGTTCGCGGCGGTGCGCTCGGCCGCGGCAGGGGGCTCCACCAGAGGGCTCCAATGGGTCGTCGGCAGCACCAAGCTGCCTGCGTGGAAGGCACGTTGACTGGCCGTCAACAACACCTGGACGATGCTTGGCTACCACAACCGGACTGCGGCGACCACACCCCACCCAGCACCCGACGCACTACCTTCACGAGCCGACCCGACCCGACCCGAGCAGAGCCGAGCCGAGCCGACCCCGACCCGACCCGACCCGACCCGAGCCGACCCTCTCAGCGGCCCGACCCCGCCTAGGCCGTGACCGGCCGTGCCCGCACCCACGTCCCGTCGTCCGTCAGGACGCGGTCCACCGCGAGCCCGGCGCGTGCCAGGTGCTCCTCGAACTCCGCCGTGCTCAGCACCCGCGCCCTGAACGTCTGCGTCCAGGTGGCATCCGGCCATATGTACTGCGCGTGCACGGAGTTGACCCCGCCGCCGACCGGCGTGGACGACACGATGCGGACCGTGTACCCGGCGGGGTCGACGCGCTCTCTCGGCAGGTCCGTGTGGTAATCGGCGCCTTCGCGCTGGATCAGGACGCAGCCGTCGTCCGCCACATGGGTGCGGCAGGCCCGCAGGATGCCGTCCCGCACCTCGGGGTCGGCGGCGTGCACGAGGAACGACGCGAGCAGCACTACATCGAACCGCTCGAACCGCTCGCACCGCTCGCCGAGCGCTCCCCCGGCGAGCGCCTCGATGGGGCTGCGCACCGCACGCGCCACGCCCGGCAGGCCCTCGACGTGCGCCAGCATCTCCGCCGACTCGTCGACCGCCGTCACCGTGAAGCCGCGCTCGGTCAGCGGACGCGTCAACCTCCCGGCCCCGCAGCCGAGTTCGAGCAGCCGGGCGCCCGGCGGCACGGCACCCGCGATCACCTCCGGCTCGGCCCCCGCCTTGAGCCGCGCGTACAGCTCGACCGCACAGCCGTCGGGCGTGATGGCCCCCGGCCCCGTACCCGAGTACCCCTCGCGGATCAGTTCGCTCATACCGGACCAACGGCCGTGCACGGCACGGGAGTTCCCGGCCTCCTCACCCTTTCGAGTGAAGACGAACGCGGCCCCCGCACCGGTTCGATGCGGGGGCCACGGAACACTCACACCCGACTCAGCTCGCCTGGGCCTTCTCGTACAGGTTCTTCGCGTCGTCCCCGAAGTAGGGGCCGAACATGAAGCCCGGCAGGAAGGTGTAGCCGAAGCTGTTCACCGAGTTCTGCAGGCCGGTTCCGGACGCCTCGTCGAAGTCCTGGAACCAGGGGCCGCCACTGGAGCCGCCGGTCATGTCGCAGGACAGGCCGTGGTCCGAGGAGAGCAGCGGGTCCTGGATGGAGTCGCCGCTGCAGTGGATCAGCTTCGAGCCGTCGTACGGGTCGGCGGCGGGGTAGCCGAAGGCGTACAACTTCTTGTTGTAGCCGGTGTTGAAGGCCACGCCCTGGGCGCCGACGACGTCGGTGAGCTTCTTGCCGTCGAGCGGGTTCACGACCGCGGCGCCGACGTCGTAGTTGATGTCCTCGGTCGCGGTCCACTGCGGCGTGGACAGGGTCTTGGCGGCCGTCCACTTGCCGTGCGGCGCCTGCCCGTCCTTGTACTCGGGGACGAAGACCCAGTTGGTGTGCCAGGCGCCGTCCATCTTCACGCAGTGCCCCGCGGTGAGGACCGTGGACTTGTTCGCGCTGGTCACGGCGTTGCCGGAGCAGGAGGCCTGGCGGCCCTGATAGGTGAAGAAGACCCGGCCGGCGGTGCTGGTGACCTTGCCGCCGCCGGTCCACGGCCCGCCCGTCTCGGGGAAGGCCTCGGTGCCCGGCAGCCCGGTCGGTGGCACCAGCTTCTCGACGCCCTCCTTGACCTTGTTCAGATCACCGGGGCTCACGGGCAGTACGTCGAGCGGTTCGGCGGCCCGCATCCGTTCGGCCGTCCAGAAGTCCTCCACCGAGGGGGCGGCGGAGGCGGAACCGGTCTGCAGGAGCAATCCGGCGACAAGGGCACCGGTCGCGGTGGCCGCGCTCAGTGCCCTGTGGGGTATTCGAAGGCTGCGTCTAATCACGCTGCGTTCTCCTTCGTCGGGAGGTGGTGCGTGCACGGGGCAGCGTGCCATGAATTCGACACCGTGTCAGGAGCGCGTCAACGCATGGTCGTTACGGTTTCACAGAGCCTCTACGGCACCACTCCACCGCGTGCACCCCACCCCATCGACCGAGGTCATCCGGCACGTACCCGAGCACCGACTACCACAAGGGCCGCCCGCGGGTGGATCCTGGAAGGAGCAGCTCAGCAGCGACGCCGGGGGCTCGGTGCACCCGGCAGTGGGAGATGACTCCGATGCGCACGGGCAGTGAACCGGTGACTGCGCGCAGTCCGCTCCGGATGCGGTTCTGGCTCAGCCTGTGGGGCCTGATCTGGGCGACGGCCGGCACCGTCGCGTTCGCCCTGGCGGGCCGCCCCGGCTGGGCCGCGGCCTGCGGCGTCCTGTGGGTGATCGTCACGGTCGACCTGGTGATGGTGCTGCGCCACATCCACCAGGGCCCCCACTACCAGCCGGGCCGCGACGTCCCTCCGTACGAACCGGACCACGGCAACCGGCGTCCGCGTACCGGCTGAGGGCTATCCGTCGAAGCGCGCCGCCGCGAGGTACTCCGGCTGCGGGTCGAGCGCCGCGGCGAGGCGGAAGTGGCGGCGGGCCTGCCCGGGCCGGTTGGCGCGTTCGTACGTTCGCGCCAGGGCGAAGTGCGCGAAGGCGTTGTCCGGCTCGCGTTCCAGGACGATGGAGAACTCCAGCTCGGCGGCGCGGAGTTGGGCGGAGGCGAAGAACGCGCGGGCACGCAGCAGCCGGGCCGCGGTGTTCTCGGGGTGCGCGGCGATGACCTCGTCGAGCAGCTTCACCGCGCCCCGCGGATCGCGCGCGGCAAGGAGCTGCTCGGCCGCGCGGAAGTCGATGACATGCGTCTCGGGGTTGCGCCCCGCCCCGGAGCCACCGCTGCCGCAGCCACCGCTGCCGGAGCCACCGCTGCCGGATCCGCTGCTGTTACGACCGATGCTTTCGGGCACGACTGAGTCCTTCCTTCACTCCCGGTATCAACGCGCCCCGCGCGAAGGCTATTCCACCCCGCGCGCCCGCCCGCCGCAGCTCACCAGGCCCGTACGACCAGCGCCACGCCCAGCACCACGAGCGCCGCCCCTGCCGTCATGAACGCCTGGTCGACGCGGATGCGGTCCCGGCTCAACAGCACGATCTCGCGCGGGTCGTCGGCGTCGTACGCGATCCGCAGTTCGCTGCCGTCCCGCAGCGGCCTGCGGCGCGTGCGCCGTACCGGGGAGGCGATATCCACGACCTTGCCGTCGGCCGTCTCGAACTGCACTTGCGGCCGGTCCGCACCCGGCTGCGGCGGCTTGACCAGCGCCTCCACCGACTGGACCGACTCCTCCATGCGCCGGGTCCGGTGCAGTCCGTAACCACCGGCGAGGACCGCGACGAGACCGCCGAGGACGGTCAGCACCGCCAGAACGAGCATGGGCGGGGCCTTCAGGCGTCGCTCGCGGCGGCGCGGCGCGCGAGGTCCTCCCATACGGTGCGGACCTGGGGTTCCAGCGCCTCGATCGGGCCGTCGTTGTCCATCACGATGTCGGCGATCTCCAGGCGCTTCTCGCGGGTGGCCTGGGCCGCCATCCGCGCGCGGGCGTCCTCCTCGGTCATGCCGCGCAGCCGTACGAGCCGGTCGAGCTGCGTCTCGGGGGACGCGTCGACGACAACCACCAGGTCGTACAGCGGCGCCAGGCCGTTCTCGGTGAGCAGCGGCACATCGTGTACGACGACGGAGTCGGCGCCGGCCGCGGCTTCCAGCTCGGCGGAGCGGGCGCCCACCAGGGGGTGGACGATGCCGTTGAGGACGGCGAGGCGGTCCGGGTCGGCGAAGACGATGGCGCCGAGCCGGGGCCGGTCGAGGCTGCCGTCGGCGGCGAGCACCTCGGGCCCGAAGGCCTCGACAACCGCCCGCAGCCCCGGAGTTCCCGGTTCCACGACCTCGCGCGCGATCCGGTCGGCGTCGATCAGGACCGCGCCGTACGAGGCGAGCAGCCGGGACACCTCGCTCTTGCCCGCGCCGATCCCGCCGGTCAAACCCACTTTCAGCATGCCCGGCAGCTTAGGGCCTCGCTTCACTCTCCGCTGCGCGTCCCCTCGGGATCTTCACGTCGACCGGCGCCCGATCCCGAGGGAGAGGCTGATCCGAAGGGGCCCGACCCACAGGGGGCCTGGCCCACGGGGAGCTTGGCCCACAGGGGGGCCTGGCCCACAGGGAGGCGGCGCCTAGCCCTCGCCCTCCCGCTCCGCGAGGAAGCGCTCGAACTCTCGGCCGATCTCGTCCGCGGAGGGGATCTCCACCGGTTCGGCGAGCATGTTGCCGCGCGTCTCCGCACCCGCCGCCGCGTCGTACTGGTGCTCAAGTCCCTGGACCATGGCGACCAGTTCCTCGTCCCCCTCCTGGATCTGGCGGTCGATCTCGTTCTGCGTGCGGTGCGCCTCGGTGCGCAGGGCGTGCACAGCCGCGGGCAGCACCAGACCGGTGGCCGAGGTGACCGACTCCAGGGCGGTGAGCGCCGCGTCCGGGTAGGCGGAGCGGGCGATGTAGTGCGGGACGTGCGCCGCGACACCGAGCACGTCGTGGCCGGCCCTCATCAGGCGGTACTCGATCAGGGCCTCCGCGCTGCCGGGCACCTGCGCCTCGTCGAAGGGCGAGCTGTGTCCGGGCACGAGGTCGCTGCGGTTGCCGTGCGGGGTGAGGCCCACGGGTCTGGTGTGCGGGACGCCCATGGGGATGCCGTGGAAGTTCACCGACAGGCGGACGCCGAGGCGCTCGACGATCTGCTTGACGGCGGCCGCGAACCGCTCCCACTCGACGTCCGGCTCGGGTCCGGAGAGCAGCAGGAAGGGCGCGCCGGTGGCGTCCTGAAGGAGGCGCACTTCGAGGGTCGGGACCTCGTAGTCGCTCCAGCGGTCGCGCTCGAAGGTGAGCAGGGGGCGGCGCGCGCGGTAGTCGATCAGCCGGTCGTGGTCGAAGCGGGCGACGACCTGGCCGGGGAGCGTGTCGATGAGCTTCTCGACGATCTGGTCACCGGTGTCACCGGCGTCGATGTATCCATCGAAGTGGTAGAGCATGACGAGCCCGGCCGACTCCTGCGCCAGCGCCATGTCTACGACCGCCAGGCCCTTCGGCTCCCACGTGTACAAACCCTCGGGATCAACCACAGTGACCGCTCCTCCTCGTGTTCGTACTGCACAACACGTCACGCGGCACGAGCATTCCCACCCGCGCTCGTGAACACCTGGAGCGCTGAGCCGAGTTCACCGGCGCCCCCTGGTCCAGACCTTGACGCGGACATGCCTCGCCTCTACCTTCCGGGAGCAGCCCCTCGTTCACAAACGGGCCCCACATTCATATAGGAGAACCCCCACATGCGTACGCGTACTCTCCTCACCGCCCTGGCCGCCCTGACGGCCGCCGCAGCCGGCCCCTCGGCGGCGGCCGTGGCTCCGGACGCGGTCATCGACGTGTCCACCTCGGCCGAGTTGAAGTCGGCCCTGTCCTCGGCCCGCGCCGGCGACACCATCCGCCTCGCCGACGGCACGTACAGCGGCAACTTCAAGACCACGACGGCGGCCCGCTCCGACGCCCGCATCACGCTCACCGGCTCCCCGAAGGCGGTCCTGACGGCGGGCGGCGGCTATGGCCTGCACCTCGACGGGGCCGCGTACTGGACCGTGCAGGGCATCACCGTCACGGGCGGCCAGAAGGGCATCATGATCGACGCGGCCCGCGGGGTGACCGTCGACTCCGTCACGGTGCACGGCCTGGACATGGAGGGCGTCCACTTCCGCAAGTCGTCGAGCGACGGCGTCATCAAGGACTCCCGCATCTACGACACCGGCAACGACGGCCGCGGCATGGGCGAGGGCATCTACGTGGGCAGCGCCAACACCCTCGACGACAAGAGCGACCGTGTGCGGATCACCGGCAACACCATCGGCCCGGACGTCGGCGGCGAGAGCGTCGACATCAAGGAGGGCACCACGGGCGCCCAGATCACCGGCAACACCTTCGACGGCAAGGGCCTGACGGGCGCGAACTACGACGACTCATGGGTCGATGTGAAGGGCAACGACGTCCTGGTGGAGAACAACCGGGGCAAGAACACCACGAACAACGGCTACGAGACCCACAGTCAGAAGCCCGGCTGGGGCTGCGGCACGGTCTTCCGCGACAACGCCTCGGACCTGACGGGCGCGACGGGCGGCAAGCAGCTGGCGATCAACGTGGCCAACCACAGCGACGCCTGCCCGACGACGGTCCACGCGAGCAATACGGTCACGGGCGGCAAGGGCCTGACGAACATCGAGGTCACGCCCCGATAGGGGCGCGGGGCTGTGACATTTGCGGCTCCGCCGCGGGGCGCAAGCAACCACGACGAGAGCCGCACCCGCGCGACGGCAAAAGGCCGCCACTACAGGTGGGCGAAACAGCAAGTGGGCCCGCACCAAAAGGTGCGGGCCCACTTGTTCAACTACCTGCTAGCGCAGAGCGATTCAGCTCTGACCACCGGCCAGCTTCTCGCGAAGCGCGGCCAGCGCCTCGTCCGAAGCCAGGGCGCCGGAGTTGTCGTCCGACTCCGAGGAGTACGAACCGCCGCCGCCGCCACCGCCGGCCGCAGCCGGAGCCGCACCGCTGGGCGCAGCCGCACCCTCGGCCTCGGCCTGGGCGTCGGCCTCGCGGGACTTGATGACCTGAGCCTGGTGCTGCTCGAAGCGCGTCTGCGCCTCGGCGTACTGGGTCTCCCAGGCCTCGCGCTGGGTCTCGTAGCCCTCGAGCCAGTCGTTGGTCTCGGGGTCGAAGCCCTCGGGGTAGATGTAGTTGCCCTGGTCGTCGTACGACGCGGCCATGCCGTACAGGGTCGGGTCGAACTCGACGACCGACGGGTCGGCGCCGAAGGCCTCGTTGGCCTGCTTCAGCGAGAGGCTGATGCGGCGACGCTCGAGGTCGATGTCGATGACCTTGACGAAGATCTCGTCGTTGACCTGGACGACCTGCTCCGGGATCTCCACGTGGCGCTCGGCCAGCTCGGAGATGTGGACCAGACCCTCGATGCCCTCGTCCACGCGGACGAACGCACCGAACGGAACCAGCTTCGTGACCTTGCCGGGCACGACCTGGCCGATCTGGTGGGTGCGGGCGAACTGCTGCCACGGGTCTTCCTGCGTCGCCTTGAGCGACAGGGACACGCGCTCGCGGTCCATGTCCACGTCGAGAACCTCGACGGTGACTTCCTGGCCGACCTCGACAACCTCGGAGGGGTGGTCGATGTGCTTCCAGGAAAGCTCGGAGACGTGCACGAGACCGTCGACGCCACCGAGGTCCACGAAGGCACCGAAGTTGACGATCGAGGAAACGACGCCGGAGCGGACCTGACCCTTCTGGAGGGTCGTGAGGAACGTCTGGCGAACCTCGGACTGGGTCTGCTCGAGCCAGGCACGGCGGGACAGGACCACGTTGTTGCGGTTCTTGTCCAGCTCGATGATCTTGGCCTCGAGCTCCTTGCCCACGTAGGGCTGGAGGTCGCGGACGCGGCGCATCTCGACGAGGGAGGCCGGAAGGAAGCCACGGAGGCCGATGTCGAGGATGAGACCACCCTTGACGACCTCGATGACGGTACCGGTGACGATGCCGTCTTCTTCCTTGATCTTCTCGATCGTGCCCCAGGCACGCTCGTACTGAGCGCGCTTCTTGGACAGGATCAGACGGCCTTCCTTGTCCTCCTTCTGGAGAACCAGGGCCTCGATCTCGTCACCGACGGCGACGACCTCGTTGGGGTCGACGTCGTGCTTGATGGAGAGTTCGCGGCTCGGGATGACGCCTTCGGTCTTGTAACCGATGTCGAGCAGGACCTCGTCCCGGTCGACCTTCACGATGACGCCGTCGACGATGTCGCCGTCGTTGAAGTACTTGATCGTCTCGTCGATCGCGGCGAGGAAGGCTTCCTCGTTACCGATGTCGTTGACCGCAACCTGCGGGGTGGTGGCGGTGGTCTCGGTGCTGCTCGTCATGTGGGAAAGGGCTCCGGTACGGACAGTGAGTCGTAGGTACTGCTACGCCGAGAGCCCATTTCGCCCTGCAGAAGCCAGACAGTTCAGGAGGCGCGGTTTCCCCATGAAGACTTCCCAAGGGAAAACGGAATCGCCTCGACAACCGAGGGGACATACAACAGATGCGAGCGCACCCTGCTCTGTCTGAGGAGCGCAGGCCGCCAGCGCAACTTGTAGCATACGGGGGCTGCCGGGCAGGGTCAATGCGCGAAGCCGGGCACCCGGGGCGGATCGCCGCAATCCCGGCACAAGAACTGTCGCACGAGGCCAACGGCGCCCCGCAATACCCCGCAGCGACAGCTTTCGAGGACAAGACGGAACAGTACGACGAGGGAGTCGACCATCCAAGAGCACGAGCTGCCCGAGCCGGAAGCGACCCGGCGTGACTCGGGCGTCACCGAGAGCAGCCGCGCGAACCGCGGCTGGTGGGACCGGAACGCGGACGAGTACCAGGTCGAGCACGGCACCTTCCTCGGCGACGACCGCTTCGTCTGGAGCCCCGAGGGGCTCGACGAGGTCGAGGCCGAGCTGCTCGGCCCGGCCGAGGACCTGAAGGGCCGGGACGTACTGGAGATCGGCGCCGGCGCCGCGCAGTGCTCGCGCTGGCTGGCCGCCCAGGGAGCGCGCCCGGTCGCCCTCGACCTCTCCCACCGCCAGCTCCAGCACGCGCTGCGGATCGACGAGCTGAACTCGGCGGCGCCCTTTCCCCTTGTACAGGCGGACGCGGGTGCGCTGCCCTTCGCCGACTGCTCCTTCGACCTGGCCTGCTCCGCGTACGGGGCGCTGCCGTTCGTCGCCGACCCGGTGCTCGTGCTGCGCGAGGTGCGCCGGGTGCTGCGGCCGGGCGGGCGGTTCGTGTTCTCCGTGACGCACCCGCTGCGCTGGGCGTTCCCGGACGAGCCGGGCCCCGAGGGCCTGTCCGTGTCCGCCTCCTACTTCGACCGCACTCCTTATGTAGAGCAGGACGAGCAGGGCCGCGCCGTCTATGTGGAGCACCACCGGACCGTCGGCGACCGGGTGCGGGACGTGGTCGCGGGCGGCTTCCGGCTCGTGGACCTGGTCGAGCCGGAGTGGCCGGAGTGGAACACCCAGGAGTGGGGCGGCTGGTCCCCGCTGCGCGGCGGACTGATCCCGGGTACTGCGATCTTCGTGTGCGAACGGGACGAGCGCGGCTGATCCCGTACGGCCGCGGGGCTTGTCAGTGCCGTCCGGGAGACTGGTGGGCGTGATCCGTAGCGACGTCCTGGAGCAGTTGCCCGTACGGCAGGCCGTGCCCGAGTTGCGCGCCGCCCTGGAGGAGCGGGGCGCGGCGGTGCTGTGCGCGCCGCCCGGCACGGGCAAGACAACGCTGGTGCCGCTGGAGCTGGCGGGGCTGCTCGGGGGTTCGGCGCGGCGGCGTGTGGTGGTGGCCGAGCCGCGGCGGATCGCGGCGCGGGCCGCTGCGCGGCGGATGGCGTGGCTGCTCGGCGAGAAGGTCGGCGAGAGTGTCGGGTTCACGGTGCGCGGCGAGCGCGTGGTCGGGCGGCACACGCGCGTGGAGGTCGTCACGACCGGTGTGCTGCTGCAACGCCTGCAGCGCGACCAGGAGCTGACCGGGGTCGACGCGGTCGTCCTCGACGAGTGTCACGAGCGGCATCTGGACGCGGACACCGTGGCGGCGTTCCTCCTCGACGTACGGGCTGCGCTGCGGCCGGAGCTGGAGCTGGTGGCGGCCTCGGCGACGACGGACGCGGAGGGGTGGGCGCGGCTGCTCGGCGGTGCGCCGGTGGTCGAGGCGCAGGGGGCCGCGTACCCGGTGGACTTGGTGTGGGCGCCGCCCGCGCGTCCGGTGCGGCCTCCTCACGGCATGCGGGTGGATCCGGCACTGCTCTCCCATGTCGCGACGATGGTGCGTCGGGCGCTCGCGGAGCGGGACGGGGATGTGCTGTGTTTCCTGCCCGGTGTCGGTGAGATCGCGCGCGTGGCGGGGCAGTTGGGGGATCTGGGCGGCGTCGAGGTGGTGCAGGTGCACGGGCGGGCTCCGGCCGCGGTGCAGGACGCGGTGCTCTCGCCGGGTGCGGGGCGGCGGGTGGTCCTGGCCACGTCGGTCGCGGAGTCGTCCCTGACGGTGCCGGGGGTGCGGGTGGTCGTCGACTCGGGGCTCGCGCGGGAGCCGCGTACCGATCACGCGCGGGGGCTGAGTGCGCTGACGACGGTGCGGGCCTCGCAGGCGGCCGGGCGGCAGCGCGCGGGGCGGGCCGGGCGGGAGGCGCCGGGTGCGGTGTACCGCTGCTGGGCGGAGGCGGAGCAGGGGCGGCTGCCGCGGTTTCCGGCGCCGGAGATCAAGGTGGCGGACCTCGCGGCCTTCGCGCTGCAGGCCGCGTGCTGGGGCGATCCGGACGCGTCGGGCCTCGCGCTGCTCGACGCGCCTCCGGGCGGCGCGATGGCGGCGGCGCGAGAGGTGCTCACCGCGCTCGGCGCGCTGGCCCCGGACACCGGTCGGGTGACCGAACGGGGCGCGCGCATGGCCCGGTTGGGGCTGCATCCGCGCCTTGCGCGTGCCCTGCTCGACGGGGCTCATGAGGTGGGTGCGCGGGGCGCGGCCGAGGCGGTGGCGCTGTTGAGCGAGGAGCCGCCGCGCGAGTACGGCGACGATCTGGGGGCGGCACTGCGGTCGGCGCGGCGCGGCGGTGACGCGTACGGCGCCCGCTGGCGGCAGGAGGTGCGCAGGCTCACGACGGCCGTCGAGGAGCGGCGCGGGCGCGGGGCCGGGCTGAGCGACGACCGGGTGTGCGGGCTCGTCGCGTCGCTCGCGTTCCCGGAGCGGGTCGCACGCGCGCGTGGCGACGGCACGTTCCTGATGGCGTCGGGCACGGCCGCCGCGACGGGCCCCGGTTCGCCGCTGCACGCGGCGCCCTGGCTGGCCGTGGCCGTGGCGGACCGTCCGGTGGGCTCGCCGCACGCGCGCGTGCGCCTCGGTGCGGTGATCGACGAGGAGACGGCGCTACGGGCTGCCGCGCCGCTGCGGTCGGACGGCGAGGAGGTCGCCTGGGTGGACGGTGACGTGATCGCGCGCAGCGTGCGCCGCCTGGGTGCCGTGGAGCTGGCGGTGCGCCCGCTCAGGGACGCCGACCCCGCCCTGGTCCGGGACGCGCTCCTGGCCGGCCTGCGTGAGGAGGGTACGGACCTGCTCAAGTGGTCCGTCGGCGCAAGGGAGTTGCGGTGCCGGCTCGCGTTCCTGCACCGGCGTCTGGGGGCGCCGTGGCCGGACGTATCGGAAAACGCCCTGCACGCGCGCGTGGCGGAGTGGTTGGAGCCGGAGCTGTCCAAGGCACGCAGGCGCGCGGACCTGGGCCGGATCGACGCCGGCCAGTGCCTGAACCGACTGCTGCCGTGGGCGGGCGGTCAGGCCGCGCGCCTGGACGAGCTGGCGCCGGAGCGGCTAGCGGTGCCGAGCGGTTCGCGGATCCGGGTCGACTACTCCGATTCCGAACAGCCCGTCCTTGCCGTCAAGTTGCAGGAGATGTTCGGCCTCGCGCGGACGCCGGAGGTCGCGGGGGTGCCCGTTCTGGTGCATCTGCTCTCCCCCGCCGGCCGGCCCGCGGCGGTGACCGCGGACCTCGCGTCGTTCTGGCGGGACGGCTATCGGGGCGTACGGGCGGAGCTGCGCGGCCGCTATCCGAAGCACCCGTGGCCAGAGGACCCGGCGACGGCGGAGCCGACCCGCCACACGAACGCGCGGCTCAGGCGGTGAGCCGTACGCGGCCGCCGCCTCAGGCGTTGACCGGTTCCGGCTCAGGGGCGGACTCGGGTTCCGGTTCGCCGGGCCTGCGGCTGCGGGCCTCCAGGACGAGGGCCAGGTTCAGCAGGGCGGCGCCGAGGCCGAGGAAGCCCCAGGGCAGATAGCTGGTGAGCAGCAGGACCAGGGTGCGCTGGGACTTGACCAGGTCGACGGTGTAGTCGATGTAGTCCTCGCGGATCTTGGCGTGCCCGGCGAAGGCGGTGACCTTGTCGCGGCCGCTGCCTTCAAGGAGCGTGCCGCCGCGCATCTCCTCCTTGTGGATCTCCTCGCCGTACACGGGCGCTCCGGTGGTCGGTTCGACCCAGAACTTGCGGACCGTCGTGTACCAGAATTTCGTGCCGGTCTTGCGTACCGAGTCCGGCGTGATGCCCTTCACGGGAAGGGTGTTCGGGACCTCGACCTCGGTCCAGGGGACGGTCTGCTCGAAGTAGTAGACCTCGACGCCGCGGAAGTCCCGGGTGCCCTTGTAGTGGATGGGCGCGGTGGTGTCGGAGCGTGCGTCGTAGTACTCGTAGTCCCGTTTCTCCGTCAGGAAGGGCCACTTGAACTCGATGCCCTTGCGTTTGACGGGGCGCCCGTCGACCATCTCGCCCTTGGCGTGCACGGGTTCCTGGCTGTGGGCGTCGAAGATGTAGCGCTCGGGGATCTGGGAGACCATCTTGCCGTCGGGGCCGACGACATGGACGAGCGCGTCCCAGACGACGACGTCCTTCCCGACCCGCTTCTCGATCTTCTCCGACTCCTCGACGTTGCCCTTGAGGGTCTGCACGATGGTGAGCTTGTCGACCTTCTTGGGCTGCATGGTGCCGTAGTCGATGAGCGTCGCGGGCTTCACCTCCAGGACCATCTCCTGGTACTGGCTGGGCGGGATCTTCGCCAGCCGCGGGAAGGCGTAGAACCGCATCAGGGGGGACAGGGCCGTGAAGAACACGGCGAACGCGAGCAGTACGAGGCCGGCCTTGCGGCGCATCGCGGCCCTCCCTACGGGTGGTCGGGGATGGTGGTGAGCAGCGGCTTCGGCGAGGTTTCGCCGGGTGGCGCGCCGATCGCCGTGATGGTGAGGACCAGCGCGATCGCGGCGACGAGGCCGATGCCGGCGGAGATCAGGGCACGCATGCTCGGCCTCCCGTGGTGGTGGCCAGGCCGGCCGGAACTGCCGACCTGATACGGCGTCAGGGCGGGGGCACCGTAGCAATGCGACCGCGAGATGAGAACACGTTGCACGCGCGGTCCCGCGGGGTTCCTGGGAGGTGGCTGCGGATACGGGTCCGCCCCCGGGCCAGGAGTGGCGCGGGGGCGGAGGGGTTCCGGCAGCGGAGGGTTCCGTGGGTGGCTGTGCGGCTCGGTGGTCTCCGGCGGTTCGTTGTCCGGGTCAGGAGACCTTCAGCTCGACGGTGACGCTGCCGCCGCCGACCGTCTCGATCCGCAGCAGGTACGTGCCCTTGGCGTCGCCCGCGTAGATCTTCGGGAGCTTCAAGGTGCCGTCGGCGCCGGTCTTGAGGCCCTTGAGCGTACGGATCGCGTTGCCGTCGGCGTCCTTGAAGTACGGGCCCTTGTCGTTGGCGGTCGGGTCGTCCGCCGACTTGATCATGGTCGCGGTGGCCTCGACGCCGGCCGCGGCCGCGCCCTTGTAGGTGGCCTTCACCGCTACGGGGTCGGCGTAATCGGCGCCCGCCGCGCAGGTCAGTTCCTTGTCGCCGACGCGCGTCAGCTCGTCGGCCTGGCGGGCGGTGACCTCTGCGGTGTGGTCGACGGCGTCGAGGGTGCGGCCGACGACCTTGGCGCGGACCGTGAACTCGCCGGTCTCCTCGCCCGCCCTGAGCTCGGGCGCGACGGCCTTGCCGCGGCTGTCCGTGGTGACGGTCGCGGAGGCGGCGCCGCCCGCGAAGCGGCTGTCGGTGGCGCCGACGATCTCGAAGCGCACCTTCACGTCGGCGACGCCCGCGCCGTTGGCGCCGTGCGCCCGTACGGCGGGCTTCACGGCGAACGTCTGGCCCGCGGTCGCGGTGAGCTCGCCGGTGCCCGCGTCCGCGAGCTTCGCGACGCGGTCCTCGGGGGCGGGTGTGGGGCTGGGGCTCTCGCCGCCACCGCTGCTGCCTCCGGGGCCGCCACCGCCGGGGCCGCCGCCCGGGTTGGAGCCGCCGGGCTCCGTGGGGTCCGTGCCGGGCTCGGAGGGGTCGGTGCCGGGCTCGGAGGGGTCGGTGCCGGGCTCGGAGGGGTCGGTGCCGGGGGTTTCGCCGTCGGAGCCGCCGGTGGACTGGCCGGGGTCGGGGGTCTCGCCCGGGTTCTTGCCGTCTGCGGGGCCCGTCCCCGTACGGCCCTTGCCGTCGTCGCCCGAACCGCCCGTTCCGGAGCCGGACTTGGCGTCGTCGTTGCTGCGGCCCACGGGCAGGACACCGGTGCCGTCGGGGATCTCGTGCGTGCCCTTGCGGTAGTACTCCAGCCACGACAGGACCGTCCGCAGATAGTGCTGCGAGCGGTTGTAGCTGAGGATCGCCTGGTGCAGCCCCGACGTGGTGGACAGGTCGCGGTCGCCCGCGCAGAGGTAGCGGCCGGCGGCGAGGGCCGCGTCGTAGATGTTGTTGGGGTCCTTCTTGCCGTCGCCGTTGCCGTCCTGCGCCCAGGTCGCCCAGGTGGAGGGGATGAACTGCATGGGCCCCACGGCGCGGTCGTGCGTGGTGTCGCCGTCGTACGAACCGCCGTCGGTGTCGCGGATGTTCGCGAAGCCGACGCCGTTGAGCTGCGGTCCGAGGATCGGCTTGAGGGTGGTGCCGTTGCTGTCGACGCGGCCGCCGCGGGCCTGGCCGGACTCCACCTTGCCGATCGCGGCGAGGAGCTGCCACGGCAGTCGGCAGCCGGGTTTGCTCGCGCGCAGTTCCGCCTCGGCCTTCTTGTAGGCGTCGAGGACGGTGGCGGGTATGCCGGCCTCGGCCTCGCCGGTGCGCTCCTGCTCGCCGCCGTCACCCGGGATCGGGCTGTCCAGGGGCGGAAGGTCCGTGTAGTACGGGGAGTTGCCGGTCGCGGAGTCATCCGCGGGCGGGGTGGACTCGGTGGTCCTGCGGCCCTGCGGGGTGTCGGTGATGCCCGGAGCCTGCGACGCGGAGAGCGCCGCCACCGCCGCCGCGGCCACCGCCGCGCTCACCGCTGTCTTGCGCAGCCGTCGGCCGTGCAGCGCTGCCATACGTCTGATCCCCTCCGGTTGTGACCACGCGCTCTCCCCAGCGCGCTGACGCAGGCGACCCTACGGCAACTTTCCGCGCACAGACACCCGTTCCCGACCGCTTTTCACCGGTTGGCCACAGGCTGCCCGGGCCCTTGGAGGTCACTGCCGGCGCACGCTGCCGGAGCCTGCTGTGTGGGTGCGTACGGCGCGCTGCCCGGCGCGGGTCTCGGCGCGCGTCAGGCGCCGCCCCAGCTCCTGCGCCCGCCGCAGCACCGTCTCGACGAGCAGGACACGGCTCGGACCGGCGGCGGCGTGCCGATGCCCACCGCCTTCGAGCGCGCACCACAGCACGCTCTCGTCCTCGGGTACGGGAATCGGCTGGGGGTCCTGCGGCCCGTACGACGACGCCGCCCGTACGTCCGGGGACGTACGGGCGGCGCGTGCTGGTGCGGCTGCGGTGCGGCAGGTCGCGGCGCGACGTGCGCGCCGGTCCTCGGCGCGTGCCGCGACCGCGGATATCGGCACGAGCAGGGCGGGGACCATGGCGGCGAGTGCGACCGCGCGGCGCTGGTGGCTGACCATGCCCGCCACGTTGCCGCCTGCCGAGACCCACGGCACGGGCACGGCGGCCATACGGGTGTGTGAGCTGCGGGGGAGGGTGGTTGTGGTGGGGGGTTGGGCGGTGAGGGGGGTTGGGCGGTGAGGGGGGGACGGCCCCGGCTCACCGGCCAGGCCGCCCCCGTACTCCCCGTCGTGCCGCTGCCGTACCCCGTCTCAGTGCGCCGTCTCAGTGCGCCGCCGACTCCCAGTCCGCGCCCACGCCGACCGATACGTCGAGGGGGGCCCGGAGGCTGACCGCGCCGGCCATCTCGCGGCGGACCAGCTCCTCGACCCGCTTCCGCTCCCCGGCCGCGATCTCCAGGACGATTTCGTCGTGCACCTGGAGCAGCATTCGGGAGGACAACTCGGCCTTCTCCAGGGCCTGTCCGACCCGCAGCATCGCGATCTTCACGATGTCCGCGGCGGTGCCCTGGATCGGTGCGTTCAGCGCCATGCGCTCGGCGGCCTCCCGGCGCTGGCGGTTGTCGCTGCTGAGGTCCGGGAGGTAGCGGCGGCGGCCGAGGATCGTCGCCGTGTACCCCGTCGCGCGGGCCTCCTCCACGACGCGGTGCAAATAGTCGCGTACGCCGCCGAAGCGCTCGAAATAGGTGTCCATCAGGGCGCGGGCCTCGGACGCCTCGATGTTCAGCTGCTGGGACAGGCCGAACGCGGAGAGGCCGTACGCCAGGCCGTACGACATGGCCTTGATCTTGCGGCGCATCTCGGCGTCGACCTGGTCCCCGGGGACGCCGAAGACCTGCGAGGCGACCGTGGTGTGCAGGTCCTCGCCGGACGTGAACGCCTCGATGAGGCCCTCGTCCTCGGAGAGGTGGGCCATGACGCGGAGCTCGATCTGGCTGTAGTCCGCGGTCATCAGGGACTCGAAGCCCTCGCCGACGACGAAGCCGCGGCGGATGGCGCGGCCCTCGTCGGTCCGCACCGGGACGTTCTGCAGGTTCGGGTCCGTGGAGGACAGGCGGCCGGTGGCGGCGACGATCTGGCTGAACGAGGTGTGGATGCGGCCGTCCGCGGCGATCGTCTTGATCAGGCCCTCGACGGTCACGCGGAGCTTGGCCTGCTCACGGTGGCGGAGCATGATCACCGGGAGGTCGTTGTCCGTCTGGGCGGCGAGCCAGGCCAGGGCGTCGGCGTCCGTGGTGTACCCGGTCTTGGTCTTCTTCGTCTTCGGCAGGCCGAGCTCGCCGAAGAGGACTTCCTGGAGCTGCTTGGGCGAGCCGAGGTTGAACTCGTGGCCCGCGGCGTCGTGCGCCTCCTTCACGGCCTGCTGTACGGCGCCCGCGAACTGCTGCTCCATGGCCTCCAGATGGGCGCGGTCGGCGGCGATGCCGGAGCGCTCCATCTTGGCGAGGAGCGCGGAGACGGGCAGCTCCATGTCGGTGAGCAGCTCGGCGGCGCCGACCTCCTTGAGGCGCTCGCCGAAGGCGGTGCCGAGGTCGAGGACGGTACGGGCCTGGTGCATCAGGGCGTCGGCCTCGGCGGTGTCGTCCGCGCCGAACGCCAGCTGGCCGTCGGCCTCGGCGGCCGGGGCGAGTTCCCGGCCCAGGTACTCCAGGGAGAGGGCGTCCAGGGCGAAGGAGCGGCGGCCGGGCTTGACCAGGTAGGCGGCGAGGGCGCTGTCCATGGTGATGCCCTCGATGGTCCAGCCGTGCTCGGCGAAGACCCTGAGGGCGTTCTTCGCGTCGTGCACGACCTTCGGCTGCTTCGGGTCGGCGAGCCACTGCGCGAACGCGTTCTCGTCGGCCTCGTCGAGCTGGGACGGGTCGAACCAGGCGGCCGCTCCCCCGGCGTCGGCCAGGGCGACCTCGGCGACGGCGCCGGTGCCCAGCTTCCAGGAGGCGACGGTCGCCATGCCGAGGACGGCCTTGCCGTGCTCGGCGAGCCACGGAGCGAGCTCGCCGGAGCCGAGGACGGTGCCGTCGATCTCCACTCCGTCGGCCGCAGGCGTCTGGTCGGTGTCCTCGGCGCCCGGGTCGACCGCGAGGAGGCGTTCGCGCAGTGAGGGGTTGCGGATCTCCAGGGTGTCGAGGACGACGGCGACGGCCTTGCGGTCGTACGCCGCGCGCTCCAAGTCGGCGACCGTCCTGGGCAGTTCGACGTCCCGGACCATCTCGGTGAGGCGGCGGTTCAGCTTCACGGCCTCCAGGTGGTCACGGAAGTTCTGGCCGGCCTTGCCCTTGACCTCGTCGGCCCGCTCCACGAGCTCGGCGAACGAGCCGAACTGGTTGATCCACTTCGCGGCGGTCTTCTCGCCGACGCCGGGGATGCCCGGGAGGTTGTCCGACGGGTCGCCGCGCAGGGCCGCGAAGTCCGGGTACTGGGCGGGGCTCAGGCCGTACTTCTCCTGGACCTTCTCCGGGGTGTACCGCGTGAGCTCCGAGACGCCCTTCGTGGGGTACAGGACCGTGATGTGGTCGGAGATGAGCTGGAAGGAGTCGCGGTCGCCAGTGACGACGAGGACTTCAAACCCTGCGGCCTCGGCCTGGGTGGCGAGGGTGGCGATGACGTCGTCCGCCTCGAACCCGTCGACCGCGAACCGCTCGGCGTGCATCGCGTCGAGCAGCTCGCCGATCAGCTCGACCTGGCCCTTGAACTCGTCGGGGGTCTTGGAGCGGTTCGCCTTGTACTCCGCGAACTCCTGTGAGCGCCAGGTCTTGCGGGAGACGTCGAAGGCGACTGCGAAGTGCGTGGGCTCCTCGTCGCGCAGCGTGTTCGCCAGCATCGACGCGAATCCGTAGATCGCGTTGGTGGGCTGGCCCGTCGCCGTCGTGAAGTTCTCCGCGGGCAGCGCGAAGAACGCCCGGTAGGCGAGCGAGTGCCCGTCCATGAGCATCAGGCGCGGGCGCTTGCCGCCTGCGGACGGGTCGGCGGCCTTCGCGGCCTTCGTCTGGGCGGGGGTCTTCTTCGCTGCTGTCTCTGCCACGTCCCCGATCCTGCCACGCCCCACTGACAATCCAGTCCGCGTCCGCCCTCCGGGCTCCTCTCACCCTCGCCGCGAGCGGTCGGTGCCGGTCCGTCCGGGCTGCTCGTCCGGTCCCGCCCCCGTCCTGTCCCGTACGCCGGTCCTACTTCGGGTCGTGGGTCCGTCGTGCGGCCGTCGTGCACCGGTCGGCCGAGTTATCCACAGGCTGCCTGAGCCGGTCGCGGGCGTGCGAGGATCGAGATGTACGCAGACAGTGACTGCTCGAAGGAGACCGGTCATGGCAGGCAAGCCCCCCGCCGGCGATCCCGTCCAGGACGCACCGCAGGTCGAAGGCCCCAAGCACGCCGCCGCCGGGCTCCCCGCCATCGGGCACACCCTGCGCATGGCCCAGGAGCAGATGGGCGTGCGCCGCACGGCGCTGACGCTGCTGCGCGTGAACCAGAAGGACGGCTTCGACTGCCCCGGCTGCGCCTGGCCCGAGCCGGAGCACCGGCACAAGGCCGAGTTCTGCGAGAACGGCGCGAAGGCGGTCGCGGAGGAGGCCACCCTGCGCCGGGTCACACCGGAGTTCTTCGCCGCGCACCCGGTGGCGGACCTGGCCCGCCGCAGTGGGTACTGGCTGGGCCAGCAGGGCCGCCTCACCCGCCCCATGTATCTGGCGGAGGGCGCCGAGCGGTACGAACCGGTCACCTGGGAGCAGGCCTTCGACATCGTCGCCGACGAGCTGGACGCGCTCGGCTCACCGGACGAGGCGCTGTTCTACACGTCAGGCCGCACCAGCAACGAGGCGGCGTTCCTGTACCAGCTGTTCGCCCGCGAGTTCGGCACGAACAACCTGCCGGACTGCTCCAACATGTGCCACGAGTCGTCGGGGTCGGCCCTGACGGAGACCATCGGCATCGGCAAGGGCAGCGTTCTCCTCGAGGACCTGTACAAGGCGGATCTGATCATCGTGGCCGGGCAGAACCCGGGCACGAACCATCCGCGCATGCTGTCCGCCCTGGAGAAGGCGAAGGCGAACGGCGCACGGATCATCACGGTCAACCCGCTGCCCGAGGCCGGGATGGAGCGGTTCAAGAACCCGCAGACCCCGCAGGGGATGCTGAAGGGCACGGCCCTGACGGACCTGTTCCTGCAGATCCGCCTCGGCGGCGACCAGGCCCTGTTCCGCCTCCTCAACAAGCTGATCCTCGAGTCGGACACTGCCGTGGACGAGGAGTTCGTCCGCGAACACACCCATGGGTATGAGGAGTTCGCCGCCTCCGCGCGTGCGGCCGACTGGGACGAGACGCTCACCGCGACGGGTCTGGAGCGGTCCCGTATCGAGGAGGCGCTCGCCATGGTGCTCGCCTCGAAGCGGACGGTGGTGTGCTGGGCGATGGGGCTGACGCAGCACAAGCACGCGGTGCCCACGATCCGCGAGGTCGTGAACTTCCTGCTGCTGCGCGGCAACATCGGCCGCCCGGGCGCGGGTGTGTGTCCGGTGCGCGGGCACTCCAACGTGCAGGGCGACCGCACGATGGGCATCTTCGAGCGGCCCGCGCCCGCGTTCCTGGACGCCCTGGAGCGGGAGTTCGGCTTCGCCCCGCCGCGCGAGCACGGCCTGGACGTGGTGCGGGCGATCCGCGCGCTGCGCGACGGCGAGGCGAAGGTGTTCTTCGCCATGGGCGGCAATTTCGTGTCGGCGTCGCCCGACACCGAGGTCACGGAGGCGGCGATGCGCCGCGCCCGCCTGACGGTGCATGTGTCGACGAAGCTGAACCGCTCCCACGCGGTCACCGGCGCGCGTGCCCTGATCCTGCCGACGCTCGGCCGCACCGAGCGCGATCTGCAGGGCAGTGGCGAGCAGTTCGTGACCGTGGAGGACTCGATGGGCATGGTGCACGCCTCGCGCGGCCGCCTGGAGCCCGCGAGCCCGCACCTGCTGTCCGAGCCGGCGATCGTGAGCCGGCTCGCCCGCCGTGTCCTGGGCGAGAAGAGCACCACGCCGTGGGAGGAGTTCGAGAAGGACTACGCCACGATCCGCGACCGCATCGCGCGCGTAGTGCCCGGTTTCGAGGACTTCAACGCGCGCGTGGCACGGCCCGGCGGCTTCGCCCTGCCGCACGCCCCGCGCGACGAGCGCCGTTTCCCGACGGCCACCGGCAAGGCCAACTTCACTGCGGCGCCGGTCGAGTACCCCGAACTGCCCGAGGGGCGGCTGCTGTTGCAGACGCTGCGCTCCCACGACCAGTACAACACCACGATCTACGGCCTCGACGACCGCTACAGAGGCATCAAGAACGGCCGCCGCGTCGTCCTGGTCAACCCGGCCGACGCCCGCGAGCTCGGCGGCCTCGCGGACGGTGCGTACGTCGACCTGGTCAGTGAGTGGCAGGACGGTGTGGAGCGGCGCGCGCCGGGCTTCCGCGTCGTGCACTATCCGACGGCCCGAGGTTGCGCGGCGGCGTACTACCCGGAGACGAACGTCCTGGTGCCGCTCGACGCGACCGCGGACACCAGCAACACCCCGGCCAGCAAGTCCGTCGTCGTCCGCCTGGAGGCCCGCCCGTAAGGAGTGGGTCCTCCCCTCCCGGCTCCGCGAGGGCGGTGGTCCTGCTCCAGCCTCGGGCGGGCGGTGGTCCGTCCTGCCGGTCTGGAACAATCGCCCCCCGTCTAAGCGTTTGCTCAGGCGGCGGGTACGGTGCACCGCACGGCCGTACCGCCGCCACAAGGACGACGAACTGGAGTCGAGGCCCATGGGCGAGAAGCACAACGTCAAGTTCCCGCAGGAGATCGTCGCCGAGTACGCCGCACTCGGTGTCGACCTGCCCGCCCTGTTCTCCGCCGGACACCTCGGCACCCGCATGGGCATCGAGATCGTCGAGGCCGCACCCGACCGGGTCGTCGGCACCATGCCCGTCGAGGGCAACACCCAGCCGTACGGACTGCTGCACGGCGGCGCGTCCGCGGTGCTCGCCGAGACCCTCGGCTCGGTCGGCTCCATGCTGCACGGCGGCGTCTCCAAGATCGCCGTGGGTGTCGACCTCAACTGCACGCACCACCGCGGCGTCCGCTCCGGCCTGGTCACCGGTGTCGCCACGCCCGTGCACCGTGGCCGCTCCACCGCCACGTACGAGATCGTCATCAGCGACGAGCAGGACAAGCGGGTCTGCACCGCGCGCCTGACCTGTCTGCTCCGGGACGCCGCGCCCGACAACGGCCAGGCGGACAAGCAGAGTTGACCCTCAGGCAGCCGGCCTCGACGTAAGGCGTCGGCAGCCGGTCCCGGCACGCGATCCCGGCCACCCCGGGTCACCACGGGCGGGGCACGTCACACAAGTGGCGTGCCCCGCCCATCTGTTGTGCCACCGCATCGGGCAGCCCGGCCCCGCCCGAACCGACCCACCCCGCGGTAACCGTGAGTAATTGCGGCGGGCTCTGTCGACACAATCCGTTCACGCAAAGCGGGTCGCCGAAATCCCGTATTCACACTGCAGGATTCACATCGAGCGACACCCCAAGATCACTTGAGACCCCTGAGCGGAACTGCAAATTCTCACCATGCGAACGACGGTGACAGGACCAAAAACCACTTTTGGACCTCACTTCACCGCCGACGATTCACCCCGCATAACAAGAACGTCACATCCTGGCCCGCACCGCTCCCACACTCCTTCACCTGCGCTTAGAGTCACCGCCAGTCACCGCGCCGCCGGGCGCGAACTGAATTGCACGGCCCTGTACCACACCAGTACGGCCCGGCGATCACACGGCACCTCACCACTGAGGAAGCCGCGCCAGGGAAAGGACCAAGCGTGCGAAACCGTTCCTTGCTCATACTCACCACCGTGCTGACCACCGGGGCACTCACACTCACCGCCTGCGGATCGCGCGACGAAGGAAAAGGCGGCGGCGACGGAGACAAAACCACCGTCGTCATCGGCGTGGACGCGCCCCTGACCGGTGACCTTTCCGCACTCGGCCTCGGTATCAAGAACTCCGCCGACCTCGCCGTGAAGACCGCCAACAAGGAAGGCACCGTCGAAGGCGTCGAGTTCAAACTCCAAGCCACCGACGACCAGGCACAGCCTTCCGTAGGCCAGCAGAACGCACAGAAGTTCATCAGCAACAAAGAAGTACTCGGCGTCGTCGGACCACTGAACTCCAACGTCTCCCAGTCGATGCAGAAGCCCTTCAACGACGCGGGCCTCGTCCAGGTCTCCCCCGCCAACACGGGCACCGAACTCACCCAGGGAGACGGCTGGAAGACCGGCGACCTCAAGCGCCCCTTCAAGACCTTCTTCCGTACCGCCACGACCGACCAGGTCCAGGGCGACTTCGCCGCCAAGTACCTCTACAACAAGGCGAAGATCAAAAAGGTCTATCTCATCGACGACCAGAAGACCTACGGCGCCGGACTCGCCGCGTCCTTCAAGGACACCTTCACCAAGCTCGGCGGAAAGATCGTCGCCTCCGACCACATCAACCCCGAGGACCGCGACTTCCGAGCCGTCGTCACCAAGGTGAAGAACTCCGGCGCCGAAGCTGTCTACTACGGCGGCGAATACCCGGCAGCAGGCCCCCTCAGCCAGCAGCTCAAGGGCAGCGGCGCCAAGATCCCGCTCATGGGCGGCGACGGCATCTACAGCGCCGACTTCATCAAGCTCAACAAGAAGGCCGAAGGCGACCTCGCCACCTCCGTCGGCAAGCCCGTCGAAATGCTCGACTCCGCCAAGACATTCATCAAGAACTACGAAGCGGCCGGATACAAGGACGCCTACGAGGCCTACGGCGGCGGCACCTACGACGCCACCTGGTCCATCATCGAAGCCGTCAGGATCGCCGTCGAAGGAAACGACGGAAAACTCCCCGAGGACGCCCGAGCCAAGGTCCTCGAAGCCATGAGCAAGGTCAAGTTCGAAGGCGTCACCGGAAACGTCTCGTTCGACGAGTACGGCGACACCACCAACACCATGATGACCGCCTACCGGGTCGAAGGTAAGGCGTGGAAGCCGGAGTTCAGCGGGGCTTACAAGCCCGAATAAAGAACCCGGCCTCTTGGCCGCGAAACGGCACAGCATCCAGACCGCGCGGGCGCGCTACCAGCGCTCCCGCGCGGTGCCTTATCCGAACCACTCCACGGAGGCCTTGCGGTGAACGAACTGCCGCAGCAGCTGGCCAATGGACTCATCCTCGGCGCGATGTACGGACTCATCGCGATCGGGTACACGATGGTCTACGGCATCGTCCAGCTCATCAACTTCGCCCACGGCGAGATATTCATGATCGGGGGCTTCGGCGCCCTTACCGTCCACCTCGTACTCCCCGACGGCTTCTCACTCGCCGCCGCCATACCCCTCATGATCATCGGCGGCATGATCTGCTCCGTAGCCGTCGGCACCGCCGCCGAACGCTTCGCCTACCGCCCCCTGCGCGGCGCCCCACGGCTCGCCCCCCTCATCACCGCCATCGGCCTCTCCATCTTTCTCCAACAAGCCGTGTGGAAGTGGTACCCGGACGCCAAGAAGGACCTCTCCTTCCCCCAGTTCGACAGCGAACCGGTCAACATACTCGGCGCCAACATCCAAATAGGCAGCCTCTTCGTCCTCATCGCCGCACCCCTCTGCATGCTCGCCCTCGGCCTCTTCGTCAACAAAACCCGATCCGGCCGCGGCATGCAGGCCACCGCCCAAGACCCAGACACCGCCAAACTCATGGGCATCAACACCGACCGCATCATCGTCATGGCCTTCGCCATCGGCGCCGCATTCGCCGCCATCGCAGCCGTCGGATACGGACTCCACAACGGCCAGGTCGGATTCAAGATGGGCTTCATCCTCGGCCTCAAAGCCTTCACCGCAGCCGTACTCGGCGGCATCGGAAACATCTACGGAGCCATGCTCGGCGGCCTCGTACTCGGCGTCGCCGAATCCCTCGCCACCGGCTACATCGGCGAAATCCCCGGAATGGAACTCTTCGGCGGCGGAGCCTGGAAGGACGTCTGGGCCTTCACCCTCCTCATCCTCGTACTGCTCCTGAGGCCACAAGGCCTGCTCGGCGAACGCGTCGCGGATCGGGCGTGATACCCATGACCACCGACACCACCAAAACCCCCGCGCAGCAGCCCACTTCGCTGCTCCCCCTGCCCAACAAGGCAGCCCGCACCGGCGTACTCACCGGCGCCGCACTCGCCCTCGCCGGCACCTTCCTCGCCTGGACCTGGACCGAAGAATTCCCAGGCAACCTCACCGTCACCGGCTACCCCGGCGGCCTCCAGGTCATCACCCTCGTCGGCGCCGCACTCACCATCCTCTTCACCCTCTCCGGCATGGGAATCCGCGGCCTCACCTGGCTCACCCCCGCCGGAAAAAGCAGCCCCGTCACCCTCACCGCACTCGCCGTCCTCGGCACCACCACCTACGCCGTCGCCGCCATCTCCGTACAACTCGGCGGCGTCATCAACCTCGAACCCGGCGCCTGGATATCCGAGATCGGCGCACTCATCGCCGTCATCGCCGCACTCGGCCTCCCCAGCGACCTGCCCCCGGACGACGAGAACACCGGCACCTGGAACCGCTTCAAGCACGCACTCAAAGCACCCCCCGCACCACCCGCCAAAGAACTGGCGAACTGGGTCGAAATCCTCATCATCACCGCCGCATTCGGCACCGGCCTCTACGTCTTCGCCTACGGCATCGACGCCTACTCCGAACTCTTCGTCGGATTCCTCATCACCGTCGCACTCGCCGCCCCCGCCGTGTTCCGCGCCGGCCTCATCGCCCGCCTCAACCGGCTCACCGCGAAGCACCGCACCATCACCCTCACCGCCGCACTCATCGCCGCGGCCTGCTTCCCCTTCACACAGACCGACGAGTCCTACGCCCTCATCGGCGCCAACATCCTGATCTTCGCCACCGTCGCCCTCGGCCTCAACGTCGTCGTCGGCCTCGCCGGACTCCTCGACCTCGGATACGTCGCATTCCTCGGCGTCGGCGCCTACACCGCCGCCCTCGTCTCCGGATCGCCGCAATCCACCTTCGGCGTCCAATTCCCCTTCTGGGCCGCCGTACTCGTCGGCGCAGCCGCCTCACTCATCTTCGGCGTCCTCATCGGAGCCCCCACCCTCCGACTGCGCGGCGACTACCTCGCCATCGTCACCCTCGGCTTCGGCGAAATCTTCCGCATCACCATGAACAACCTCAACGGAAGCGCCGGACCCGACATCACCAACGGCTCCCAAGGCATCCCCAACATCCCCGACCTCGAACTCTTCGGGTTCAACTTCGGCGCACCCCACGAAATCGCCGGATTCACCCTCGGCCGATCCGGCAACTACTACCTCCTGATGCTGCTCTTCACCGCAGTCGTCGTCATGGTCTTCCGACGCTCCGGAGAATCCCGCATCGGCCGCGCCTGGGTCGCCGTACGCGAAGACGAAACCGCGGCAACCGCCATGGGAATCAACGGATTCCGCGTCAAACTCATCGCCTTCGCCCTCGGCGCCACCCTCGCCGGATTCGCCGGAACCGTCCAGGCACACGTCTCGTACAGCATCACCCCCGAGCAGTACCTGTTCGCCAACACCGTGCCCCCGAACTCCGCGTTCCTGCTCGCCGCAGTCATCCTCGGCGGCATGGGCACCATCAGCGGCCCCCTCATCGGCGCCGCACTCCTCTACCTCATCCCCGCCAAACTCCAATTCCTCGAAGACTTCCAGCTGATCCTCTTCGGACTCGCCCTCATCCTCCTCATGCGATTCCGACCCGAAGGACTCGTCGCCAACAAACGCGCCCAGCTCGAATTCCACGAGACCGACCAACTCGACGTACCAGAACAACGACTCCCCGACACCACCGTCGGCACCGCCAAGGCGGGGGGATGACCACCATGACGACAACCACCACCGTCCTCGAAGCCACCGACGTCACCATGCGCTTCGGCGGCCTCACCGCCGTACGATCCGTCGGCCTCACCGTCAACAGCGGCGAAATCGTCGGCCTCATCGGTCCCAACGGCGCAGGCAAAACCACCTTCTTCAACTGCCTCACCGGCCTCTACGTCCCCACCGAAGGCACCGTTGCCTACAAAGGCACCGTCCTCCCCCCAAAACCCCACCTCGTCACCAGCGCCGGCATAGCCCGCACCTTCCAGAACATCCGGCTCTTCGCCAACATGACCGTCCTGGAAAACGTCCTCGTCGGCCGCCACACCCGCACCAAAGAAGGCCTCTGGTCAGCACTCCTCCGCGGCCCCGGCTTCAAGAAAGCCGAAGCCGCATCCCACGAACGAGCCATGGAACTCCTCGAGTTCATCGGCCTCGCCCACAAAGCCGACCACCTCGCCCGCAACCTCCCGTACGGCGAACAACGCAAACTCGAAATCGCCCGCGCCCTCGCCAGCGACCCCGGGCTCCTCCTCCTCGACGAACCCACCGCGGGCATGAACCCCCAAGAAACCCGCGCGACCGAAGAGTTGGTCTTCGCCATCCGCGACCAAGGCATCGCGATCCTCGTCATCGAGCACGACATGCGGTTCATCTTCAACCTCTGCGACCGCGTCGCCGTCCTCGTGCAAGGCGAAAAACTCGTAGAGGGCACCTCCGACGTCGTCCAGGCCGACGAACGCGTCATCGCCGCCTACCTCGGAACCCCCTTCGAAGGCGCACCCGGCGACGAGGAAGTAGCCGAAGTCGAAGCAGCCGAAGCCGCCCAGACCCCCTCCACCAAAGCAGCACCCGGCACCGACACCCGCACGGAGGACGACCAGTGACCGCACTACTGGAAGTCGAAGACCTCAGGGTCGCCTACGGCAAGATCGAAGCCGTCAAAGGCATCTCCTTCAGCGTCGAAGCCGGACAGGTCGTCACCCTCATCGGCACCAACGGCGCCGGAAAAACCACCACACTCCGCACCCTGTCGGGCCTGCTCAAGCCGCTCTCCGGGAAAATCGCCTTCGACGGAAAACCACTGGCCGGCGTCCCCGCCCACAAAATCGTCGCCATGGGCCTCGCCCACTCCCCCGAAGGCCGGCACATCTTCCCCCGCCTCACCATCACCGACAACCTCCGCCTCGGCGCCTACCTCCGCGACGACAAAGAGGGCATCGAAAAGGACATCCAGCGGGCGTACGACCTCTTCCCGATCCTCGGCGAACGCAGAAAACAAGCCGCAGGAACACTCTCCGGCGGCGAACAGCAAATGCTCGCCATGGGCCGCGCCCTGATGTCCCGGCCCAAACTGCTCATGCTCGACGAACCGTCCATGGGCCTCTCCCCCATCATGATGCAGAAGATCATGGAGACCATCAGCGAGCTGAAATCCCAGGGCACCACGATCCTACTCGTCGAACAGAACGCCCAGGCCGCGCTCTCCCTCGCCGATCACGGCCATGTCATGGAAATCGGCAAGGTCGTCCTCTCCGGCACCGGAGAGGACCTCCTCCACGACGAATCCGTACGGAAGGCGTATCTCGGCGAGGACTGAGCTGCACTCGTTCCTGTACGGCGGAGGCCCGCACCCCGGATACGGGATGCGGGCCTCCGCCGCGCAAAGAGCTAGAAAGAACCACCAAGAACTACGGCGAACTACTTCGCCTTCTTCTTCTCCTCGGAATCCTCGATCACAGCCTCCGCCACCTGCTGCATCGACAGCCGACGGTCCATCGACGTCTTCTGAATCCAGCGGAACGCAGCGGGTTCCGTCAGGCCGTACTCGGTCTGCAGAATCGACTTCGCGCGGTCCACCAGCTTCCGCGTCTCAAGGCGCTGCGAAAGATCCGCGACCTCACGCTCCAGCGTCTTCAACTCCGTGTACCGGGACACGGCCATCTCGATCGCCGGAACGACATCGCCCTTGCTGAACGGCTTCACCAGATACGCCATCGCGCCGGCGTCCCGCGCACGCTCCACGAGGTCGCGCTGCGAGAACGCCGTCAGCATCAGGACCGGGGCGATCGACTCCTCGGTGATCTTCTCGGCCGCGGAGATGCCGTCGAGCACGGGCATCTTCACGTCCAGGATCACGAGGTCCGGGCGGTGCTCACGGGCCAGCTCGATGGCCTTCTCCCCGTCACCCGCCTCACCTACGACGGAGTAGCCCTCCTCCTCGAGCATCTCTTTGAGGTCGAGGCGGATCAGCGCCTCGTCCTCGGCGATGACGACGCGGGTCGTCAGCGGAGGCACGTGCGACTGGTCGTCGTCGGGCTGGGGCGACTCGGGGGCGGTCACGTCGGGGGCTCCTCGTTATGGGGCAGGTACTACTTTCCATGAGCCTACCTAGCTGCGATATGGTGGGGGCGCGGAGGGTGCCGGGCATCCTTCGTTTCGCAGGGAGCCCCGGTAGCCCAGCGGTAGAGGCCATGGATTCAAAACCCATACAGCGTCGGTTCGAATCCGACTCGGGGCACTTTCCTTTGATTGCAAGGCCGCCAGCGATTCGGCTGGAGTTCACCCGACCTTGTGATTCCGGCCGCTGACCTTCGCCGAATCGGCAGGCGTCGCGCAAGACTCGCTCACATGTACGACATGAGCACTCGCAAGCGCGCCCTCACTCTCGTCTCCCAAGGCCGCAGCCTCAACTCCGTCAGCAAGGAAACCGGGATCTCACGTGCGGCGATCCGTGAATGGATGGTGCGGATCGAGCCGCTGCCGCGCATGAGGCCCCAGATGGAGCCCTGCTGCCGGTGCGGACCGACGTCCGACTGGCCGCCCGACCCGGCGGCATACTCCTATCTCCTAGGCCTCTACCTCGGCGACGGCTGCATTAGCCCCGGCGCACGTACCGGCTACTTCTTACGCATAGCGTGTGCGGACGTGTGGCCAGGACTGATCGACGCGTGCGTAGAAGCCGTCAAAGAGGCGAACCCCAGTGGCAAGGCTGCGAGAGTGCAGGCCACCGGGCATGTCTCCGTCGTCGGCTACAGCCAGCACTGGCCCTGCCTCTTCCCCCAGCACGGCCCCGGCAAGAAGCACGAGCGGAAGATCGACCTCCAGGCCTGGCAGCAGGAGATCGTCGACGCGTACCCATGGGAGTTCGTCCGTGGGCTCATCCACTCTGACGGATGTCGGATCACCAACTGGACGACGCGAATAGTCGCCGGAGTGAAGAAGCGCTACGAGTACCCGCGCTACTTCTTCACCAACAAGTCCGACGATATCCGGCGGCTCTGCACTGACACCCTCGACCGCTTGGGCGTCCAGTGGGCCAACTGCACGCGCGACGGAATCCCGTTCAACATCTCCATAGCCCGCAAGGACTCGGTCGCCCTCATGGACACCCACATAGGCCCCAAGTACTGACCAGCGAAGGTCACTTCGGGCTGTCGTCCTCGCCGATGTGGTGGACGCGGACCAGGTTGGTCGAGCCGGGGACTCCGGGTGGGGAGCCGGCCGTGATGACGACGATGTCGCCCTTCTGGCAGCGGCCGATCTTCAGGAGCTGCTCGTCGACCTGGGCGACCATCGCGTCCGTCGAGTCGACGTGCGGGCCGAGGAAGGTCTCCACGCCCCAGGTGAGGTTGAGCTGGGAGCGGGTCGCCGCGTCCGGGGTGAAGGCGAGGAGCGGGATCGGGGAGCGGTAGCGCGACAGGCGCTTGACCGTGTCGCCGGACTGGGTGAAGGCGACGAGGAACTTCGCTCCGAGGAAGTCGCCCATTTCGGCGGCAGCGCGGGCGACTGCGCCGCCCTGGGTGCGGGGCTTGCTGCGTTCGGTGAGTGGGGGCAGGCCCTTTGCCAGGATGTCCTCCTCTGCGGCGGCGACGATGCGGGACATGGTCCTGACGGTTTCTACGGGGTATTTGCCGACGCTTGTCTCGCCGGAGAGCATCACCGCGTCGGTGCCGTCGATCACCGCGTTGGCCACGTCCGACGCTTCGGCCCTGGTGGGGCGGGAGTTGTCGATCATCGAGTCGAGCATCTGGGTGGCGACGATGACGGGTTTGGCGTTGCGCTTGGCGAGCTTGATGGCGCGCTTCTGGACGATCGGGACTTGTTCCAGGGGCATTTCGACGCCGAGGTCGCCGCGGGCGACCATGATGCCGTCGAAGGCGGCGACGATGTCGTCGATGTTCTCGACGGCCTGGGGTTTTTCAACCTTGGCGATGACGGGGAGGCGTCGGCCTTCTTCGTCCATGATGCGGTGGACGTCTTCGATGTCGCGGCCGCTGCGGACGAAGGAGAGGGCGATAACGTCGGCGCCGGTGCGCAGGGCCCAGCGGAGGTCTTCGACGTCCTTCTCGGAGAGTGCGGGGACGGAGACGGCGACGCCGGGGAGGTTGAGGCCCTTGTGGTCGGAGACCATGCCGCCTTCGATGACGGTGGTGTGGACGCGGGGGCCGTCGACGTCGGTGACTTCGAGGGTGACTTTGCCGTCGTCGACGAGGATGCGTTCGCCGGTGGTGACGTCGGCGGCGAGGCCGTCGTAGGTGGTGCCGCAGGTCTGGCGGTCGCCTTGGATGCCGTCTTCGACGGTGATGGTGAAGTCGTCGCCGCGTTCAAGGAGTACGGGGCCTTCGGTGAAGCGTCCGAGTCGGATCTTCGGGCCTTGAAGGTCGGCGAGGATGCCGACGCTGCGGCCGGTTTCCTCGGCGGCTTCGCGGACGCGCTTGAAGCGCTCCTCGTGTTCGGCGTAGGTGCCGTGGCTGAGGTTGAAGCGGGCTACGTCCATTCCGGCTTCGACCAGTGCCTTGATCTGGTCGTAGGAGTCGGTGGCGGGGCCCAGGGTGCAGACGATTTTTGCTCGGCGCATGGTCTGACCCTAGGGCTTACCGGCGGGTAGAGATTTGGTGTGGCGTGACTGCTCAACAACCTTTGCATGAAGGGTTATTGACAAGTGTTGAACTGTGCCCTGCGTTGCTCTGATGAGCGCTCGATGGGTGGTCGGGGGCGCTCATTCGGGCGGAATGCGCATGGCTGCTCAGAGTCGGGGCGGGGCCATGGTGAAGCGGGCGTTGATGTTGGCGTAGATGGTCTGGCGTTGGGGTTCGAGGTCGAGGGGTGGGGCGCCGGCGGCTTCGGGGGCTCCGTAGGCGACGGTGCGGAGGCCGCCGGGTGCGGGTGGGTAGGGCGGAAGGGAGTTGTCGGCGCCGATGTCGGCGATGTCGATGAGTGCGGTGAGCTGGGTGCCGAGGGCGTCGGCGTATTCGCGGGCGCGTTGGACGGCTTCGTGGACGGCTTGGCGGCGGGCCTGGGCGTGGGCGGGCGAGGTGGGGCGCAGGCTCCAGTAGGGGCCGTCGACGCGGGTGAGGTCGAGGTCGGCGAGGCGGGTGGTGAGTTCGCCGAGTGCGGTGAAGTCGCTGAGTTCGGCGGTGATGTGGACGCGGCCCTGGTAGGCGCGGATGCGTTCGCCGCGGCCTTTGTCGGTGAGTTGGGGGCTGATGGAGAAGGCGCCGGTTTCGAGGTTCTCGATGGCTTCGCCGTAGCTCTTGATGAGCTGGAGTGCGGTGTTGTTGCGGTGGGTGAGGTCGTCGAGTGCGGCGCGGCGGTCGCGGCCGCGTGCGGTGACGGTGATGGTGATGCGGGCGATCTCGGGGTCGACTTCGAGGCGGGCTTCGCCGCGTACGGCGACTCGGGGGTCTTCAAGGGCGGGGGTGGGGTTGGGGCTGGGATTGGGGCTGGGGTGGGGGTTGGTGGTCATGGGGTCACTGTCGCATTCAGCCCTTGAGGTCGACGAGGGTTCCGTCGGGGCCGGGGGTGGTGCTGTCGTTCCGCACTTCGGGGAGGCCGAAGGTGGTGAAGGCGGTGCGGGTGGGGAGCGGGTAAGGGTTGGTGCCGGTGAGGGTGTTGAGGATGGTGGCGCTGCGCCAGGCGGCGAGGCCGAGGCCGGGGGTGCCGACTCCGTGGGTGTGGCGTTCGGCGTTCTGGACGTAGATGTTGCTGCCGGTGCGGGTGATGGCGGGGTCGAGGGCGAGGCGGTAGTGGGGGTCGATGTGGGGGCGGCCGGTGGCGTCGCGGTGGAGGTGGGGGTCGAGGGCGGCGAGGAGCTGGTCGAGGGGGCGTTCGCGGTAGCCGGTGGCGAGGATGACGGCGTCGGTGGTGAGTCGAGTGCGGGTGCCCTGCTGGGTGTGTTCCAGGTGGAGTTCGATCTTGGTTCCGGCGAGGCGGCCTGCGGTGCGGACGGTGACGCCGGGGGTGAGGGTGGCGTCGGGCCAGCCGCCGTCGCGGGTGCGGTCGTAGAGCTCGTCGTGGATGGCGGCGATGGTGTCGGCGTCGATGCCTTGGTGGAGTTGCCGGAGTGCGGGGGCGAGGCGGTCGCGTACGGGTTCGGGGAGGGCGTGGAAGTAGTGGATGTGGTCGGGGGTGAGGTGTTCGAGGCCGAGTGGGGAGTGCTCTGTGGGTGCGAAGGCCTCGGTGCGGGCGAGCCAGTGGAGTTTTTCGTGGCGTGCGGGGCGGGCGCGGAGCAGGTCGAGGAAGATCTCGGCGCCGGACTGGCCCGAGCCGATGACGGTGATGTGGTCGGCGGCGAGGAGGCGTTGGCGGTGGGTGAGGTAGTCGGCGGCGTGGATGACGGGGACGGTGGGGGCGTCGGCGAGGGGTCTGAGGGGTTCGGGGATGTAGGGGGCGGTGCCGATGCCGAGGGCGATGTTGCGGGTGTGGGTGCGGCCGAGGGCTTCGGCTTCGCCGTCGGTGTCGAGTTGGGTGAAGTCGACTTCGAAGAGGGCGTGTCGGGGGTCCCAGCGGACGGCGTCGACCTGGTGGCCGTAGTGCAGGGAGGGGAGTCGGTCGCTGACCCAGCGGCAGTAGGTGTCGTAGTCGGCGCGGGGGATGTGGAAGCGCTCGGTGAAGTAGAAGGGGTAGAGGCGTTGTTGGTCGCGTAGGTGGTTGAGGTACGACCAGGGGCTGGTGGGGTCGGCGAGGGTGACGAGGTCGGCGAGGTAGGGGACTTGGAGGCGGGTGCCGTCGATGAGCTGGCCGGGGTGCCAGTGGAAGGCGGGGCGTTGTTCGTAGAAGGCGGTGTCGAGGGGGTCGGGCAGGCCGTGGGCGAGGGCGGCGAGGGAGAGGTTGAAGGGGCCGATGCCGATGCCGACGAGATCGCGGGGGTGGTCGGGCGTGGAGTCGGGCGGGGTTGGCTGCGGGGGGCCGGAGCGGGTTGGCTGCGGGGGGTCGGGGCGGGTCGGGTGCGGGGGGCCGGAGCGGGTTGGCTGCGGGGGGTCGGGGCGGGTCGGGTGCCGGGGGTCGGGTGGGCTGGGTGTGGGGTTCATCGGGAGGTGTGCCCTTCCACCAGTTTGAGGAGGCCGGCGAGGTCGGCGGGCCGGGTGTGCGGGTTGAGCAGGGTGACCTTGAGCCAGAGGCGGCCGTCGGCGTGGGCGCGGCCGAGTACGGCGTGGCCTTCGGTGAGGAGGGTGCGGCGGAGCCTGCCGAGGGCGGCGTCCTCGATGTGGTGGGGCCGGAAGAGGACGGTGCTGAGGGTGGGGCGGGCGTAGAGCTCGAAGCGGGGGTGGCTGTCGATGGTGTGGGCGAAGCCGCTGGCGAGGTCGCAGACCTGGTCGACGAGTGCGCCGATGCCGGTGCGGCCGAGGGCGCGCAGGGTGGTGGCGATCTTGAAGATGTCGGGGCGTCGGGTGGTGCGCAGGGAGCGGTCGAGGAGGTCGGGTAGTCCGGCGTGGATGTCGTCGTCGGCGTTGAGGTAGTCGGCCTGGTGGGCGAGGGCGCGGGTCTCGCCGCGGTCGCGGACGGTGAGGAGTCCGGCGGCGACGGGTTGCCAGCCGAGTTTGTGCAGGTCGAGGGCGACGGTGTGGGCGCGGTCGAGGCCGTCGAGGAGGCGTCGGCGGCGGTCGCTGAACAGCAGGGTGCCGCCGTATGCGGCGTCGATGTGGAGGCGGGCGCCGTGGTGGTCGCAGACGTCGGCGATCGCGGGGAGGGGGTCGATGTGTCCGGCGTCGGTGGTGCCCGCGGTGGCGGCCACGAGGACGGTGGCTTTGGGGAGTTGGGTGAGGGTGTCGTTCAGGGCGGTGGGGTCGAGTACGTCGGTGGGGGTGGGGACGGTGATGGGTTCGGGCAGGCCGAGGAGCCAGGCGGCGCGCTGCAGGGAGTGGTGGGCGTTGGCGCCGGTGACGAGTTGCAGGGTCGCGGGGGTGTGGGTCTCGCGGGCGAGGAGCAGGGCGAGTTGGTTGGCCTCGGTGGCGCCGGTGGTGACGAGAGCGGTGGCGCTGGGGTGGACGAGGGCGGCGAGGGCGTCGGTGACGAGGGTTTCCAGGGCGGAGGCGGCGGGTGCCTGGTCCCAGGAGTCCATGGACGGGTTGAGTGCGGACGCGGCGAGGTCGGCGGCGGTGGCGACGGCGAGTGACGGGCAGTGCAGGTGGGCGGCGCACAGCGGGTCGGCGGGGTCGGCGGCGCCGTGGGCGAGGAGCTGGACGAGGGTGGTGAGGGCCTCTTCGTCGCCGGTGCCGTGTTCGGGCAGGGGGTGGCCGACGGTGCGTCGTACGTGCTCGGTGACGGTGGTGGGGCCGCCGGCGGGGAGGGGGCCCTGGCGGGCGGTGGCGCCTTCGGTGAGGGCGGTGAGGACGGTGTCGAGGAGGGGCCGCAGGTGGGTGGGGCCCGCGGGTCCGGAGGCGAGGGGGGCGTCGGGCATGGGGGTTCCTTCGGGTCCGGGGGGGGCTTGGTCCAGCCTGTACGGGGCTGGGGGCCGTGTCCGTCAGCTCAACGAGCTGGACCCGAAAGGGGTATCTGTGCGCGTGGGGGCGGGCGGGGGTGTTGGTCCCCTGCCCGCCCCTTCCCGGCTGTTTTCGATATGCGACTGGCGCCGCGTGGCTGCGGCGCTTCGGGGGCCAGCCCCCGGGCCCCCTCCCCCAAGCTCTCGGCTTCGCTCGAGCAGGGGGGACCCCCATCTCAAACGCCGGAGGGGCTGGATCCTGCGGGCGAGGCTACAGAACGGTGCGTACCCGCAACGCCCGCTCCAGATCGTCCAGTTGGTCGACCAGTTTGCGGCGCAGGGACGGGGGCGGGTTGTCGCGGTCCAGGCAGGTGCGGCCGAGGGTCAGCGTGGTGTCGCTGACGGCGATGGCGGGGAAGGCCCAGCGTCCTGCGGCGTCACCGATGGCGGAGCCGCGGCGGGCGGCGACGGCGAGGGCGGCGTCGTAGTAGCGGGGGATGTAGTCGCGTACGAGGTCGAGTTGTTCGGGTTGCCAGAAGCCCTGGGCGGTGGCGGTGAACAGGTAGTTGGAGAGGTGGTCCTCGTCGAACATGGCGCGCCAGGCGGTGGCTTTGGCGACCGGGTCGGGCAGGGCGGCGCGGCAGCGGGCGGCGCCTTCCTGGCCGGTGGCGCTGGGGTCCTGGGTGAGTTCGGCTTCGATGACGGCGTCGTCGACGGCGCCGAGTACGGAGAGCCGGTGGAGGATGCGCCAGCGCAGTTCGGGGTCGAGTTCGGGGCCGCCCGGGACGCTGCCGGAGTCGAACCAGTCGCGGATGGTGTCGGGTTGGGCGGCGGCGGAGATGAAGTGGCGGACGGCGGTGAGGCGCAGTCCGGGGTGGGAGCCGTCCTCGGTGCGGCGGATCAGGTCGCGGCACAGGTCGGTGAGGGTGGCGAGGGCGGCGGGGCGTTCGGTCGCCGGGAGGAAGCGGTCGACGACGTGGGCGGCGGTGAAGGTGAGGACGCCCTGGACGAGGGCGAGGTCCGCTTCGCCGGGGAGGTGGGCGCGGGCGGCCTCCAGGTAGGCGGCGGGCGGGAGTTCACCGTCGCGTACGGCGTCGCGGAGGGCGTTCCAGACGACGGCGGAGGTGAGGGGCTCGGGGAGGTGGGAGAGGCCGGTCTTGAGGGTGGTGAAGGAGTGCTCGTCGAAGCGGATCTTGGCGTAGGTGAGGTCGCCGTCGTTGAGGACGATCAGGTCGGGGCGGCGGCCGGTCAGGTCCCGCGCATGGACCTGCGGGGCGTCGGCGGGGATGTCGACGTCGAAGCGTTCGCGCAGGTGGAGGGTGGCGGCCGAGGTGGCGGTGGAGAGGGAGACGGTGTCGTAGAGGCCGATGGTGACGTGGTGGGGGCGGCTGCCGTCGTGCTGGACGGTGAGCTGCACGCCGTCGTCGGTCTCGCTCAGTGACGGGGTGAGGGTGTCGATGCCGGTGGTGCCGAGCCAGGCGCGGGCCCAGGCGTGGACGTCGCGGTCGGTGTGGGCGGCGAGGTTGTCGAGGAAGTCGGCGAGGGTCGCGTTGTCGAACTTGTGCCGTTTGAAGTGGGTGTTGATGCCGGCGAGGAAGTCCTTCTCGCCGAGCCAGGCGACGAGTTGGCGGAGCGCGGAGGCGCCCTTGGCGTAGGAGATGCCGTCGAAGTTGAGGTCGGCGGTCGCGGTGTCCGGGACGAGCTCCGGGTCGGGGGCGACGGGGTGGGTGGAGGGGCGCTGGTCGGCGTCGTAGCCCCAGGGTTTGCGGGTGATGCCGAAGTCGGTCCAGGTGTCGGTGAAGCGGGTGGCTTCGGCGGTGGTCTGGTAGCCCATGTACTCGGCGAAGGACTCGTTCAGCCAGATGTCGTCCCACCAGCGCAGGGTGACGAGGTCGCCGAACCACATGTGGGCCATCTCGTGGGCGATGACCATGGCGCGGGTCTGGCGTTCGGTGTCGGTGACGGCGGAGCGGTAGACGAATTCGTCGCGGAAGGTGACGAGTCCGGGGTTCTCCATGGCGCCGGCGTTGAACTCGGGCACGAAGGCCTGGTCGTACGAGTCGAAGGGGTAGGGCTCGTCGAACTTCTCGTGGTAGCGGTCGAAGCAGCCGCGGGTGACGGTGAGGAGTTCCTCGGCGTCGGCCTCCAGGTGGGGGGCGAGGGAGCGGCGGCAGTGCAGGCCGAAGGGGAGTCCGCGGTGTTCGGTGCGGATGGAGTGGTACGGGCCTGCGGCGATCGCGACGAGGTACGTGGAGATCGGTGGGGTCTCGGCGATCTCCCACTGGCCGGGGGTGTGCTCGGTGGCGATGCCGTTGCCGAGGACGGTCCAGTCGGTGGGGGCGGTGACGGTGATCGCGAAGCGGGCCTTGAGGTCGGGCTGGTCGAAGCAGGGGAGGATCCGCTGGGCGTCGTCCATGCAGGCCTGGGTGTAGAGGTACGTCTCGCCGTCGGTGGGGTCGGTGAAGCGGTGCATGCCTTCGCCGGTGCGGGAGTAGCGCATGGCGGCGTCGATGTGCAGCTCGTGCGGGCCGGCGGTGAGGCCGGTGAGCGGGAGCCGGTCGGCGGTGCGGGATGCGGGGTCGAGGGGGTGTCCGTCGAGCGTGGCGGTGCGCAGGTGGTCGGCCTTCAGCTCGATGAAGGTGTCGCCGTTCGCGTGGGCCGTGAAGTGGATCACGGTGCGGGTGTCGAACGTGGTGTCGCCCTTGGTCAGGTCGAGGTGGACCTCGTACCGGTGGGCTTCGATGAGCTGGGCTCGTTGTTGCGCTTCGTCGCGCGTCAGTACGGACATACGCTCATGCTGCACGATCGGGTGCGGTCGGCACAGGGGGTCCAGGGAGCTTCCCTGGACCCCTGATGACAGCGCACCCAGCACCGGGGTGCTGTGCCCACCCTCCCCCAAGCTCTCGGCTCCGCTCGAGCAGGGGGGACCCCCATCGCCCCAGCGGAACAGTTGCCCACAGCAGGGGCGGAAGGGCTAGGACCTCGCGATCGTCTCGTGGTGGCGGATTACCTCCGCGATGATGAAGTTGAGCAGCTTCTCCGCGAACGCCGGGTCCAGTTTCGCGCTCTCCGCCAACGCGCGGAGGCGGGCGATCTGTTCGGACTCGCGGTTGGGGTCGGCGGGCGGCAGCTGGTGCTGGGCCTTGAGGTGGCCGACCTGCTGGGTGCACTTGAAGCGTTCCGCGAGCATGTGGACGACTGCGGCGTCGATGTTGTCGATGCTGTCGCGCAGGCGGGCGAGTTCGGCGCGGACCTGTTCGTCGACGCCCTCGGCGGGCTGACCGTTGTCGCTGTTCGTCATGCTGCTCATGGGGTCGAGCCTACGTTGCCGGGTGGAGCATGGGCGGGTCGTCCGGGTCCGGTATCTGCTGGGACCAGCCACCCGGTACGGCGCGGCCCTGCTGCTGGCGGAAGCGGACGGGGGCGACGCCTACGCGGCGGGTGAACAGGCGGGAGAAGTAGGCGGGGTCGTCGTAGCCGACGCGGCGGGCGACGGCGGCGACGGGGAGTTCCGTGGCGGCGAGGAGTTCCTTGGCGCGGCCGAGGCGGATGCCGAGCAGGTAGTCCTTGGGGCTGCAGCCGGCGCCGCGGCGGACGGCGGTGCGCAGCTCGGCGGGCGTCATGCCGTGGCGGGCGGCGTGCTCGGCGACGGAAAGGGGCTGAAAAGCGTCGCGGGCGAGGGCCTGGAGGACGGGGTCGCCGTCGGGGGCGATGTCGGCGCGGGCGCGGCGCAGGGCGACGAGGAGTTCGTGGACGGCAGCGCCGGTCTCGACCTCCAACAACGGGTTCCCGCGGCGGGCGGCGCGGGCGATCCGGCCGATGGCGGCGCGGGGTGCGGCGGCGTCGGAGAGCGGAATCACGGGGCGCTCGGGTTCGATGTAGCCGAGTTCGGTGTACGTGCTGGTGGCGGGGCCGGTGAAGTCGACGAAGGACTCGTCCCAGCCGGTGTTCGGGTCGGCGCCGTAGTGGTGTGCGACGCCGGGGATGATCCACAGCAGGGCGGGGGCGGTGACGGTGGTGCGGTGGCCGTCGGGGCCCTGGAACCAGCCGCTGCCGGCGCTGATGACGATGGCGACGTGGTGGTCGAGGGTGCGGGGGCCGACGGTGGGCAGGGTGCCGTGCTGGAGTCCGACGCCGAGGCAGACGAGGCCGAGGCGGTGGTGGACGGGGCTAGGCGTGAAGTACCGCATCCACGTGTGATACATGCCCTGTTGCCCCTTTCGTCCTGGCCTGCGCGTGCTCTGCGCGGCCGCCGTGCGCCGGCCGTTGCGTCCAATCAGGGCTGATCTTTGTCCATGGACCGGCCCGCCGCCAGGGGGTGAGGGTGGGGCGCACTGTGCGTGACGGAGAGGCGGGCCCGGTGGGCGAGTTTGTGGTGGGGGACGAGGAGTTCGAGGTGGACGGGCGGCCGGTGCGGCTGCTTTCGGGTGCGCTGCACTATTTCCGGGTGCATGAGGCGCAGTGGGGGCACCGGCTCGCAATGCTGCGGGCGATGGGCCTCAACTGCGTGGAGACGTACGTCCCGTGGAATCTGCACGAGCCGCGGCCGGGTGAGTGGCAGGATCCGGCGGCGCTCGGCCGGTTCCTGGACGCGGTGGCTCGGGCGGGCCTGTGGGCGATCGTGCGGCCGGGCCCGTACATCTGCGCGGAGTGGGAGAACGGCGGCCTGCCGCACTGGCTGACCGGGCCGCTCGGCGGGCGGATCCGGACGCGTGACGCTGAGTATCTGGCGCAGGTGGAGCGCTGGTTCGGGGTGCTGCTTCCGCAGGTGGTGGAGCGGCAGATCGACCGGGGCGGGCCGGTGATCATGGTGCAGGTGGAGAACGAGTACGGCTCGTACGGCTCCGATCAGGAGTATCTGCGCCAACTCGCGCAACTGCTGATGGACTTGGGAGTGCGGGTTCCGCTGTTCACCTCCGACGGGCCCGAGGACCACATGCTGACGGGCGGGTCGGTGCCGGGGGTGCTCGCGACGGTCAACTTCGGCTCACAGGCCCGGGAGGGCTTCGCGGCGCTGCGCCACCACCGGCCGAAGGGCCCGCTGATGTGCATGGAGTTCTGGTGCGGCTGGTTCGACCACTGGGGCACGGGGCACGTCGTACGCGACCCCGTGGACGCGGCGGACGCGCTGCGGGAGATCCTGGAGGCCGGGGCGTCGGTGAACCTGTACATGGCGCACGGCGGTACGAGCTTCGCGGGGTGGGCGGGCGCCAACCGGGCCGGGGGCGCGCTGCACGACGGGGCGCTGCTGCCGGACGTGACGTCGTACGACTACGACGCCCCCGTCGACGAGTTCGGCCGGGCCACGCCGAAGTTCTGGGCGTTCCGCGAGGTGCTGGCCGAGTACGCGGACGGGCCGCTGGCCGAACTGCCGCCTGCACCAGCGGAGTTGGGCACCGCCTCGGAGGCCGTCCTCGGCGACTGGACCCCTCTCAGGGAGGTCGTGGACGCGCTCGGCGGGCCGGAGCAGGCCTTCGGGTCCGCGCCGACCTTCGAGGAGCTGGACGTGGACCGCGGCCTGGTCCGCTACCGCGTCGACGTGCCCGGCCCCCGGCAGCCGTACCCGCTGCGGGCGCGGGGCCTCAGGGACCGGGCGGTGGTGTACGTGGACGGCGTACGGGCCGGGGTGCTCACCGAGGACTCCCCCGAACTCCCCGAACCGGTCTGCGGACCGGCACGCGTGGAGCTGGTCGTGGAGTCCCTGGGCCGCGTCAACTACGGCCCCCGCCTGGGCGAGCCCAAGGGCCTCACCGGGGGTGTACTGCACGAGCGGCAGTTCCTGCACGGAGTACGGGCGACGGGGTTGCGGCTCGACGCGTTCGACGAGGCCGATCGGGTACGGGGGCTCGCCTCGCGTACGCCTGGCGGTGGGCCCGGCCTGTACCGGGGCTCGCTCTCCGTCGCGGGCGCGGGCGACGCGCTGCTCGAACTGCCCGCGTTCACCCGCGGGTTCGTGTGGGTGAACGGGTTCTGCCTGGGGCGGTACTGGAGCGTCGGGCCGCAGAAGTCGTTGTACGTGCCGGGGCCGGTGTTGCGGGAGGGGGCCAACGAGGTGTGGGTGCTGGAGTTGGAGGGGGCTGGGGCGGGGGCTTCGGTGCGGGTGGGGGCGCCTGCGGCGGGCTGATCCCCTCCCCGCCCCTTCCCGAGGGGGGGGGGGGGGGGGGGGGTGGGGGGGGGGGGGGGGGGGGGGGGTGGGGGGGGGGGGGGGGCGCCTGCGGCGGGCTGATCCCCTCCCCGCCCCTTCCCGACTGGGGGCCAGCCCCCAGACCCCCGCTCCTCTAACGCCGGAGGGGCTGGATTTAGCCCCGGAGGGGCGGGGTTCCAGGGGCGGGGAGGGGAAGAAGCCCCGCCCCCAGCCCTCAAACCTCCCGCACCTCAAACCCGTCCAACACAAACTCCGCCTTCCCGTCCTCCCCCACCTTCCTGAGGCCGACCCACGCCTCGCCCTTCTCCGGGGCCGTGAACTCGTAGGCGTACTCGGTAGGTTGGACGGCCACCGGCAAGGCCTCGCGGGACAGCTCCCGCTCCCCCGGCTCGTCCACCGCCGTGATCCAGGCGTACTGCCCCGCCTTCTCGTTCTCGTACCGGAACGTCACCCGGTATCTGCGGCCCGCCGTGAAGCGGACCGTGTGCGGGACCGTGCGGTAGACGAGGCCCTTGTTCTCGCCGCGGGACTTCAGGGACTCCGAGCCGTCGATGACGTCGTCGATCGCCTTGCCGTTCCAGCCGCGCTGGGTGAACGGGGCGTGCCGCTGGGCGATGTGGGTGCGCGGGTCGGTGGCGCCGCCCGCGTCGCCCTTGACGAAGACGCCCCAGCCCTGCGGCACGTGCTCGAAGTCCTCGAAGACCAGGGCGCCTTCGGGGACGGCGGTGCGCCGCGCCGGTACGACCCGTACGTTGTCGAAGCGGACCCGGGCCTGCCCCTTCTCCGCGCGGAGCGTGAGGTCGACCGGGCCGCCGCCCTCGGGGACCGTGAAGTACGTGAACAGGCGCTGGAAGCGGGTGCCGTGCTTGCGGTCGGCGGCGACGTGGTTCCCGGCCGTGGACGTGTGCGTGAAGTTCTCCGCCCGTACCCCGTCCGCGGTGCGTACCTCCAGGGCCGCCTTGCGCCGCTCCCCCGCCTTCGCGCCGACCTCGACCTGCACGGACGCCGCGTAGCTGCCGGGGGCGAGGCGGGTGAGGCGCTGGCCGACGGCCGCCGCGGCGCCCGCGCCGACCACCAGCTCGTGGTCGCCGAGCGCGCTGAGCTCCACGGACGCCGGTCCCGACACCGTCCAGCCGTCCAGGGAACCGGAGTTGAAGCCCGGGTCGTGCAGCGGTGTGGCCTGGCCCCAGTCGGGGTCGCGGGGCGCCGGGACCTTCTCGCGGTAGAGGACGTACGGCTGCTGCGCCTCGGCCGTCAACGTCACCTTGCCGCCACGGGCGACGCGCACCGTGCCCTCGTACACCCGGCCCTGGTCGGTGAGCCGGTACAGCGCCAGCTTCGAGGCGTTCGCCCAGCCGCTCGGCAGTTGCCAGGTGCTGGAGCCGGCCTTCGGCGCGTAGTGGTAGAGCTTCGGCGGGTTCAGGGCCTTCCGGGGCTCCCAGGGCAGGAGATAGCGGCCGTCCTCGTAGACGACGCGGCCGTCGGTGGTGATGACGCGCTTGCCGCTGGCGTCGGAGACCTTCGTGGCGGTGTCGCCGAAGAGCGTGATCTCGTGCTCGGTCCAGGTCTTGATCGGGTGCGCCTGCAAGTACTTGGCGGGCAGCGAGTCCGTCCAGATCTGGTCGTAGAACACGCTCCAGTCGGTCTTGCCGACCCAGCCCTCGAAGTTTCCGGTGCACGGGATGCCGAGCAGCGTGGGCCACTTGTCGGCGAAGACGTCCTTGTGGTCGTTGCGGATGAAGCGGATGAGCTGGGAGTTGATGCCGCGGGAGGTGTCCGGGCCGTAGTCCGTCTCCGTCGCCCAGTGCGACCAGAGCGAGGAGCGCTCCAGGCCGTGGCCCCACTCCGTGGTGACGTGCCAGCCCTGCTCGCGCAGGGCGCGCTGGAGGCGGTCGGAGTTCCAGCCGGACTCGCGGAACACGTCGATGTAGAGGGTGTTGAGGGCCGGGTCCGCCTCGGCGCGCAGGTCGGCGAAGCGCTTGACGATGTCGCCGGAGACCAGGTCGCGGCGGGCGTCGATGCGGTAGCTCTGGTCGAGCCAGTCCCACTGTTCGTTCGTCTTGTCGACGAGGGTCTCGGAGAAGGCGTTGGCGACGGGGTACGACTCGGTGGCGTTGACGTGCACGCCGAAGTCGCTGCCCCACTTCTTCCCCTCCCTGACCAGGGTGTTGAGCTCTTCGAGGCCGCCCGCGCGCTTGTTGTGGTTGCCCGCGTAGTCGGGGTGCGCGGAGTCGTGGCCCTCGGACTGGTAGCCCTTGAGCAGGGTGTACTGGCGCAGCCCGTCCGTGGCCAGGGAGATCCGCTTGACGTGGTCGAGGGTCAGCAGGAACGGGTTGGTGGCCTGCGAGGCGAAGTTGAACGGGATGTGCGGGACGACGCGCAGGTGCTGGTCCTCGGCGCCGAGCGGCATCACCATCACGTCCCGGAACGCGATCGCGGCGTCCTGCCAGTCGACCAGCTCGTCGCCGTTGCGGTCGCCGGTGACGATGACGGTGGCGTACGGGAGGGGCTCGGTGGCGTCGACCGGCGAGCCGGCAGCGCGGTGGGTGAACTGGCCGAGGGCGAGCCGCGCCTCGACGTGACCGTCCTTCCGTGCGGTGCTGCGTCGAAGGCGCCCGTTGTCCCAGGTAGTCCCGGCCTCCGAAGTGGGCTTGTCGTACACGGTGTTGGTCTCGACGGCCCCGCCGAGCCGGTCGTGCGCGACGACCGCGTAGGCGCAGCCCTTGGCCGCCTCGGCCGGGGTGTCCGGGGTGACCTCGACGAGGGTGTCGCCGCTCTTCGCCTTGTCGAGCTCGATCCGCGCGGCGAGCAGCGCGGCCCCCGGCTGGTCGCTGCGCACCGCGAGCAGGGGCAGGCCGGGGAAGTCCAGGGTGCCGACGCGCAGTGCCGCCGTGTCGGCGATCCGGGTGATGCGCCAGTGCACGCGGTCGCCGTCGACGCGAATCTCGGCGTCGATCTCGGTGCCGCCGGCCAGGGCGAGGGTGTACGTGATGCGGTCGGTGGCGGCCTTCGAGGTGACCTTCGGGGTGTGCTCGGTGCCGTCGACGTGGAGTGTCGTGACGGGTGCGGTGCCGCCGTGCAGGACGGCTCCGGAGGAGCGGTGGGTGTAGTCGACGACGCGCGGGAAGGCGGTGTCGACGCGTACGTCGAGCGTGCGGGAGCGCAGTACGGCCTCGCCCCTGGTCGCGGCGGCGGCCGGAAGCGGCACGCCGAGGGCAAGGCCGGCACCTGCGGCCGCGGTGGCGGCTACGACGCTGCGGCGGGACGGTCCATCGGTCTGTGCGCGCACTGCACCCCTCCTCGGGACGGTTCTGTGTGGCCGTCACGATGCGGGAAGGCGGGGCTGAGGGCCCATGGACAAAGGAGCGGGAGTGGTTGGACAAACCAACCCCGCGCAGACGCGCACACACGCGTCCCCCGACCAACCCCGCGCAGGCGCGCACACACGCGTCCCCCGACCAGCCGCCGTGCGGGTCGGGGGACGCGTGGCTTCAGGGAACAGCCAGGTGCGCAGAGCACAGCGAGGTGCTCAGCGCACGGTCAGCGAGCTCAGAGCTCCGAGGCCGCCTTGGCTATGTCCGCGTTGAAGTGCGACACCTCGGTGTAGACACCGGGCTTGCCGGGACGGGCGCAGCCCTCGCCCCAGCTGACGATGCCGACCTGGATCCACTGGTCGGAGTCGTCCTTGCGGAACATCGGGCCACCGGAGTCGCCCTGGCAGGTGTCGACCCCGCCCTCGTCGATGAGGCCGGCGCACAGCTCCTCGCCCTCGATGAGGTTCGAGTACGCCTTCTTGCAGGTGGCGTCGTCGACGAACGGGACGGTCGCCTTCAGCAGGTGCTGCTGCTGGGCGCCGCCCTCCTTGTCGGCACCCCAGCCGGCGATGGTGAAGTCGCCCTTGTTGAAGGCGTCCGAGTCGGCCGTCTTCAGGGTGGGGATGCCGAGCGGCTTGTCGAGCTTGATGAGCGCCCAGTCCTTGCCGTTGCCGTCGTAGCCCGGGGCCTGGAGGACCTTGGTGGACTTCGCGGTGACGGCGTCCGGGGACTCCAGGTCCACGACGCCGCCGGTGGCGGTGATGGACGTGTTGTCACCCGAGCCGTCCACACAGTGCGCGGCGGTCAGGACGATGTCCTCGGCGTACATGGAACCGCCACAGCCCATGGAGAGCCGCACCATGAACGGGAATTCGCCCTGCTCGGCCTTGGTGCCGCCGACGACGCGGGTGGAGGGGCCGCCGCCGTTGTCGGACTGGGCCTGGGCCGAGGAGAGGGGCTGCAGGCTGACGGCGGCGAGGGTGATCGCGCCGAAAGCGGCTGCTCTCTTGAATGAACCAAAGGGGTTCTTCAACTGTCTTTCCTTTCGTGGGGGGTTGCACGCGCACGGCAGCGCCCCGGCCGAACAGATCGACATGGGCATGCCAAGCGCGTGTGTCGGATTATTGAGGGCCGAACGGCACAGGGGCAAGGGTCTGTTTCAGGTCAGGAGGAACAACACGTTTCCTGACGAACCCCCGTACAGTGGAAGTCCCTTGACCGGCCTGCGGTGGCAGCCGGTCCCGGCCGAGCCGAAGGCGGTGCGGGCGTGACGTACGGCAGCGGGCGCCCCGTCGAGCACGGATTCCCGCATCTGGACACGGTGCGGGCGGCGATCAACGCCCTGTACCGCCGCCTCACCCCCGAGGCGCTGCGTACGTTCGACACCAGCGTGGCCCCTGCGGACGTCGCCTTCGCCGACCAGGACGAGCTGCATCTGGGCGTGCAGCGGGTGGCCCGCGCGATGGTCCAGCACCTGCGGCTCCCGGACGCCCGGATGATCGTGAGCTTCCGGGCGATGGAGCACGCCGCGAATGTCGAACTGGCCGCGGGGCCCGAGTACTTCATCGAGCTGAACGACCGCTTCCGTACGCACCGCAGGGACATCGGCGCGGCCCTCGCCCACGAGGTCATGCACGTCTACCTGCACCGCATCGACCTCGCCTTCCCCGGCACCCGCGGCAACGAGATCCTCACGGACACCGCCACGACCTACCTCGGCGCGGGCTGGCTACTCCTGGACGCCTTCCGCGAGGACGGCACGTCGTCGCAGAAGCTCGGCTATCTCACCCCGGAGGAGTTCGGGTACGTCCTGGCGAAGCGGGCGGAGCTCTTCGACGAGGACCCGGCGATCTGGTTCACCAGCCCGCAGGCGTACACGGCGTACGAGAAGGGCCGCGAGCTCGCCCGCGAGGACGCCCGGCAGCCTCCGCTGACCGCGGCCGGCTGGGCGGGCCGCCACCACTACGCCAAGGCCCGCCGCCGCGCCGAGGCCGCCCCCGCCGGGAACGTCCGCTACCGCTTCGACCCCGGCCCGCCGCTCCGTGTCACCTTCCCGTGCCCCACCTGCGAGCAGCGCATCCGCGTCCCGGTCAGGGGCCGGGTCAGGGCGCGGTGCGGGCTGTGCGGGACGGTGCTTGAGTGCGATACGTAAGGGCCCGCTCAGGGGCTCACCGCGCCCCGTACGGCGGGAGCGGCTCGGCCGCCTCAGCGAGCAGGTCCCGTACGACGTCCCCCACCCCCGCCGGAGTCCACCGCACCCCCTTGTCCACGGACGGCCCGGGGCGCCAGCCCTCCATCACGGTGACGCGGCCCGCCTCCGCCTCGAAGACGCGGCCCGTCACGCCCTCGCTGGCCGCCGAGCCCAGCCACACCACGAGCGGCGAGACGTCCTCCGGTGCCGCCTCCAGATCGCCGAAGGCCTGCTCGGTCATCCGCGTACGGGCCGCCGGGGCAAGGGCGTTGACCTGCACCCCGTACCGCCCGAACTCCGCCGCCGCGACGAAGGTCAGGCCGAGGATGCCGGCCTTCGCGGCGCTGTAGTTGCCCTGCCCGACCGAGCCCAGGAGCCCCGCTCCGGAACTGGTGTTGACGATCCGCGCGGCCGGGGTGCGCCCGGCCTTGGCCTCGGCCCGCCAGTGCGCGGCGGCGTGCTTGAGCGGCAGGAAGTGCCCCTTGAGGTGGACCCGCATCACCGCGTCCCAGTCGTCCTCGTCGAGGTTGACGAGCATCCGGTCGCGCAGGAACCCGGCGTTGTTGACCAGCGTGTCAAGGCGGCCGTACGTGTCGAGGGCCGTGGCGACCAGGGACGCGGCGCCGTCGGCCGTGGCGATGTCGCCGCCGTGCGCGACCGCCTCGCCGCCCGCCGCGCGGATCTCCTCGACGACGCGCGCGGCCGGGCTGTCGGGCCCCGGGGTGCCGTCGAGGCCGACGCCCAGGTCGTTGACGACGACACGGGCGCCCTCCGCCGCGAACGCGAGGGCGTGCGCCCGGCCGAGTCCGCGCCCGGCGCCGGTGACGATCACGACGCGCCCCGCACTGATTCCACTCATGTTCCGGTCCCTTCCCGGTGGTTGGAGCTGTGGTCCTCGTGGTCGGCGCTCTGGTTGACGTTGGCCGACGGAGTGCCGCCCGCGTTGTTGACCAGCACGTCCAGGCGGCCGTACCGCTCGCGGATGCCGCCGCTGCCGGTGAAGAAGTCCTCGACGGCGCCCTCGTCCCGCAGGTCGAGCGGCGCGAACTCGGCGCGTTTGCACGGCACTTGGACCGGCTCGTCGGGTGGTCGGCGGGCGCACACCACCACCTCGGCACCGGCCCGCAGGAAGGCGCGCGCGATGCCCGCGCCCACGCCGCGGGTGCCGCCGGTGACGACCACGACGCGGCCGTCGAGGTCGGATTCCCTGCCCGCCATACCCCTCCCATCCTTCTGCATCGGCTGCTACCTTCCTCACCTAACAAATGTTTGGTGGAAAGGTAGCTGATCCTCTCATGGGTGTCTCCACCTCCGCCCCGGACAAGGGCATCGCACGCGTCACGGTCGACTTCCCACCCGTCAACGCCCTTCCCGTACAAGGCTGGTACGACCTGGCGGACGCCGTCACCGCCGCCGGGCGCGACCCCGAGACCCGCTGTGTCGTGCTCGACTCGACCGGCCGCGGCTTCAACGCGGGCGTCGACATCAAGGAGCTGCAGCGCGACACCGGGCACGGCGCGCTGATCGGCGCCAACCGCGGCTGCGCGGCCGCGTTCGCCGCCGTGTACGAGTGCGAGGTGCCGGTCGTCGCGGCGGTCCGGGGCTTCTGCCTCGGCGGCGGGATCGGTCTGGCCGGGAACGCCGACGCGATCGTGGCCGCCGACGACGCCGTCTTCGGCCTGCCGGAGCTGGACCGGGGCGCGCTCGGGGCGGCCACCCACCTGGCGCGGCTCGTCCCACAGCATCTGATGCGCGCCCTGTACTACACCTCGCGCACCGCGACCGCCGCCGAACTGCACACGCACGGCTCGGTGTGGCGGGTGGTGCCGGGCGCTCAACTTGACGATGCCGCCCTGGAGTTGGCGCGCGAGATCGCCCGCAAGGACGGCTACCTGCTGCGGCTCGCGAAGGCCGCGATCAACGGTATCGACCCGGTGGACGTACGCCGCAGCTACCGCTTCGAGCAGGGCTTCACGTTCGAGGCCAACCTCAGCGGCGTGGCCGACCAGGTCCGCGACACGTTCGGCCGGGGAGACGGCAAACCCGAGGGGGAGGACAAGTGACCGACAAGACCATGAGCGCCGACGACGTGATCGGGCGCCTGGAGAGCGGGATGACGCTCGGCATCGGCGGCTGGGGCTCGCGCCGCAAGCCGATGGCACTGGTGCGAGCGCTGCTCCGGTCCGAGATCACCGATCTCACGGTGGTCTCGTACGGCGGGCCTGACGTGGGCGTGCTCGCCGCGGCGGGCCGCATCCGGCGCCTCGTCGCCCCCTTCGCGACGCTCGACTCGATCCCCCTCGAACCCCACTTCCGCGCCGCCCGCGAGAGCGGTGCTCTCCACCTCACCGAGCTGGACGAGGCGATGTTCATGTGGGGCCTGCACGCCGCCGCCAACCGGCTGCCGTTCCTGCCGGTGCGCGCGGGCGTCGGCTCGGACGTGATGCGGGTCAACCCCGAGCTGCGCACGGTCACTTCGCCGTACGAGGACGAGTCGGCCGGCGAGGAGTTCGTCGCCGTTCCCGCCCTGCGCATGGACGCCGCGTTCGTCCACATGAACCGCGCCGACCGGCACGGCAACGGCCAGTATCTCGGGCCGGACCCGTACTTCGACGACCTGTTCTGCGAGGCCGCGAGCACCGCGTACGTCTCCTGCGAGCAGATCGTGGAGACCGCCGAGCTGACCAAGGACGCCGCGCCGCAGACCCTGCTGATCAGCCGGCACAGCGTCACCGGCGTCGTTCAGACCCCGAACGGCGCCCACTTCACGTCCTGCGTGCCCGACTACGGGCGCGACGAGGCCTTCCAGAAGCTGTACGCGACGACGCCGTGGGCGGCGTTCGCCGAGCGGTTCCTGTCCGGGGGCAGCGAGTACGCGTATCAGACCGCCGTGCAGGCCTGGCACGAGGAGCAGCAGTGAGCACCTGGACCACCCCGACCGCCGTCACCCGCGCCGAGTACTGCGTGATCGCCTGTGCCGAGGCCTGGCGCGACAACGGCGAGGTGCTCGCCAGCCCGATGGGCCTGGTCCCGGGCTTCGGCGCGCGCCTGGCCAAGCGCACCTTCTCCCCCGACCTGCTCCTGACCGACGGCGAGGCGATGCTCGTCGGCCTGGACGGCACGGTGGAGGGCTGGCTGCCGTACCGCCGCCACCTCACGATGGCCACCGGCGGGCGGCGGCACGTGATGATGGGCGCCAGCCAGATCGACAGGTACGGCAACCAGAACATCTCCTGCATCGGCGACTGGTCCCGGCCGAAGCGCCAGCTCCTCGGCGTGCGCGGCGCCCCCGTCAACACCCTGAACAATCCCGTGAGTTACTGGGTTCCGAAGCACTCGAAGCGGGTCTTCGTGGAGCGGGTCGACATGGTGAGCGGGGTGGGGTACGACCGTGCGGCCGGCGCCCGCCACCACCGGCTGCCGCGCGTGGTGAGCGACCTCGGCGTGTTCGACTTCGCCACGCCGGACCACGCGATGCGCCTGGCGTCCCTGCACCCCGGCGTGCGCGTCGAGGACGTCCAGGACGCCACCGGGTTCGATCTGGTCGTGCCCGACGAGGTGCCGTACACCCGCGAACCAACCGCCGACGAGCTGCGGCTGATCCGTGAGGTGATCGACCCGGAGGGGCTGCGGGAGCGGGAGGTGCCCGCGCGATGAGGACGGCGTTCACGGAACTCGTCGGCGTCCGGCACCCGTTGGTGCAGACCGGCATGGGCTGGGTCGCCGGGCCCCGCCTCGTCTCCGCCGTGGCGAACGCGGGCGCGCTCGGCATCCTCGCCTCGGCGACGATGCCCCTGGAGCAGCTGAAGGCGGCCGTACGGGAGGTCAAGTCCCGTACGGACCAGCCCTTCGGGGTCAATCTGCGCGCCGACGCGGCCGATGCGCGCGAGCGGGTGCGGCTGATCGTCGACGAGGGCGTACGGGTCGCGTCGTTCGCGCTCGCCCCGTCCCGCGAGCTGATCGCCGAGCTCAAGGACGCAGGTGTCGTCGTCGTCCCGTCGATCGGGGCGCGGCGGCACGCCGAGAAGGTCGCCGCGTGGGGCGCGGACGCGGTGATCGTGCAGGGCGGCGAGGGCGGCGGGCACACCGGGGACGTGGCGACGACCGTGCTGCTCCCGCAGGTCGTCGACGCCGTCGATATCCCGGTGATCGCGGCGGGCGGCTTCCACGACGGGCGCGGCCTGGTCGCGGCGCTCTCCTACGGCGCGGCGGGCCTCGCGATGGGCACCCGCTTCCTGCTGACCTCCGACTCGACCGTCCCGGACGCGGTCAAGGCCCGCTATCTGGCGGCGACCGTCAAGGACGTGACGCTCACGACGGCCGTGGACGGGCTGCCGCACCGCATGCTCCGCACCAGCTTGGTCGACTCCCTGCAGAGCGCGGGCCGTTCCCGGACCCTGCTGCGGGCCGTGCGGCACGCCGCCGCGTTCCGGAAGCTGTCCGGCCTGAGCTGGGCCGACCTGGTCCGGGACGGGCTCGCGATGAAGCACGGCAAGGAGCTGTCCTGGAGCCAGGTGCTGCTCGCCGCGAACACCCCGATGCTGCTGCGGGCCGCGATGGTCGAGGGCCGCACGGACCTCGGCGTGATGGCCTCCGGCCAGGTCGCGGGCGTCATCGACGACCTGCCGTCGTGCGCGGAGCTCGTGGCCCGCGTGCTCGCGGAGGCGGAGGACACCCTCGTACGACTGCACCGTCCGCACACGTCAGGCGCCCTGCCGACACCAGGGTGATTCCAGTGATTCCCTTTCCCCGTACGGGAGTTCAGCCATGGCTCTGTCCCGACGCGCACTGCTGAGCACCGCCGCCCTGTCCCTGTCCGCCGCCGCACTCACGGCCCCGCCGGCCTTCGCGGGCGGGCTCCGCACGGGCGTGCGGCACATCCGGCTGGAGGGCGCGGTCAACGTCCGCGACTTGGGCGGGTACCGCACCTACGACGGCGCCGCCGTCCGGTACGGCCTCGCGTACCGCGCCGATGAACTCGGCAAGCTCACCGACGCCGACGTGAGAACGCTCGGCGGGCTCGACCTCGGCCGCGTGGTCGACTTCCGGGTGCCGTTCGAGGTCGAGCACAACGGCCAGGACCGGCTGCCCGCGGGGGTCCGGGCGCTCGCGAGGCCGGTGAGCGACCTGGGCCTGTACGCGCGGCTGCTGCAGGTCATCGGTACGAAGGATCCGGTGGAGCAGGAGAAGTGGCTGGGCGGCGGCCGGGCGGAGGAGCAGATGCGGGGCATCTACCGCGCGTTCGTCACGGACGCGGCGGGCCGTGAACAGTTCGCGCTGACACTGCGTGACATCGCCGCCGCGGACACGGGCCCTCTCCTCTACCACTGCACGTCCGGCAAGGACCGTACGGGCTGGGTGAGTTGGCTGCTCCTGCGCGCGATCGGGGTGCCGGGCGCGACGGCCGAGCGGGACTTCCTGCTCTCCAACACGTACCGCGCGGAGGCCGACCTCCGCACCCGCGAGGCCCTGAAGGCGGCGGGCCTGATGCAGAACCCGGACCTGCTGATCCCGGTCCAGGAGGTCCGCCGCGACTACCTCCGCGCGGCGCGGGACGAGGTGGAACGGCGGTACGGCAGCCTGGCCGGCTACCTGGTCCGGGGCCTCGGCCTGGACCTGCGCACGCTCGCACGTCTCCGACGGCAACTGGTAGCGCCCTGAGGGGCGCGGGGCTGTGACATCAGCGGCTCCGCCGCGGGGCGCGATCAACCACGACGGCGCGGCAGCCGAACAACGAAGCCGACGGCAGTCTTTAGGGAAGGGGCGGGGAGGGGAAACTCAGCCCCGCCCCGCAGGCGCGACCCTAAGCCGCCGCGCGCCGCCCCCCGCCGCCCTGCGACCGCCGCCTCGAACCGCCCGAACTGCGCTGCCCAGCACCGGACTTGGCGCCCGCGGCGCTACCCGCACCGGCACCACGGGTACCCGAGCCGGCAGTGGCCGCCGAGCCGTTACCCGTACGAGCCCCGCGACCGGACCCGGAGCCCGACCGCGAACGTGACCGCGACGAACCGGACGACCGGGACGAACGCGACGGGCCGCCGGACGACGACCGGGCAGGCTGCTGCGGCGCCGGCGCCGGAAGCGTCACCGGTACGCCGGACGGCTCGCGCGCGCCCGTGATGCCGGCGAGCTGCTCGTCCGTCGAGCGGATGCGGGTGGTGGTCGCGTTGATGCCGGCGACCGACATCAGGCGGCTCATCTCGCGCTTCTCCTCGGGCAGGACGAGCGTGACGACGCTGCCGGAGGCGCCCGCGCGGGCCGTGCGGCCGCCGCGGTGCAGATAGTCCTTGTGGTCGGTCGGCGGGTCCACGTTCACGACCAGGTCGAGGTCGTCGACGTGGATGCCGCGCGCGGCGACGTTGGTGGCGACGAGCGCGGTGACGACGCCGGTCTTGAACTGCTCGAGCGTGCGGTTGCGCTGCGACTGCGAGCGCCCGCCGTGCAGCGCGGCCGCGGGCACGCCCTGGCCGAGCAGCCGCTTCGCGAAGCGGTCGGCGGCGCGCTTGGTGTCGACGAAGAGGATGACGCGTCCGTCGCGGGCGGCGATCCGCACGGCGACGGCCTTCTTGTCGGTCTCGTCGGCGACGTGCAGCACGTGGTGGTCCATGGTGACGACCGCGCCCGCGGACGGGTCGACGGAGTGCACCACGGGGTCGCTGAGGAACATCCGGACGAGCTTGTCGATGTTCCGGTCGAGCGTCGCGGAGAACAGCAGCCGCTGCCCGTCCGGCTCGACCTGCTTCAGGAGGGCCGTGACCTGCGGCATGAAGCCCATGTCGGCCATCTGGTCGGCCTCGTCGAGGACGGTGATGGCGACGTCGCCGAGCGTGCAGTCGCCGCGGTCGATGAGGTCCTTGAGGCGTCCGGGCGTGGCCACGACGACTTCGGCGCCGCGCCGCAGCGCACCCGCCTGCCGTCCGATGGAGAGCCCGCCGACGACGGTCGTGAGGCGTATCCGCAGGGCGTCGGCGTACGGGGTGAGGGCGTCGGTGACCTGCTGGGCGAGCTCGCGTGTGGGCACCAGGACCAGGGCGAGCGGCGCCTTGGGCTCGGCGCGGCGGCCCGCGGTGCGGGCGAGCAGGGCGAGGCCGAAGGCGAGGGTCTTGCCGGAGCCGGTGCGGCCGCGGCCGAGCAGATCGCGCCCCGCGAGCGAGTTGGGCAGCGTCGCGCCCTGGATCGGGAAGGGCTCGGTGACGCCCTGGGCGGCGAGGGTGCCGAGCAGGGCCTCGGGCAGGTCGAGCTCCGCGAACGACGTCACGGCGGGCAGCGCTGGCGTGACGGACTCCGGTACGGCGAACTCGCCCTGCGAAGGCACGGCGCGGCGGGGCGTGGCCTTGCGCCGGTTGGTGTTGCCGCCGTTCCTGGTGCCGCGGGCGGGACGTGCGGAGCTGGTCGTGCCGATGATGCCCTCCTGGAGCGTCGAGCCCCCGGTCCGGAGACCGACGGCAGAAACCGGGGCCCGCACCGGCTGGTGCGGGCCCCGGCTGTGGGATGCGCGATCCCCCGGACGTCAGGCCGGGAGGATGTTCTCCGCCTGCGGGCCCTTCTGGCCCTGCGTGACGTCGAAGGTGACCTTCTGGCCCTCCTGGAGCTCACGGAAGCCCTGGGTCGCGATGTTGGAGTAGTGGGCGAAGACGTCGGCGCCGCCGCCGTCCTGCTCGATGAAGCCGAAGCCCTTTTCCGAGTTGAACCACTTCACGGTTCCGGTGGCCATGTTTTTCTCCTTCTGTTGGGGCAGATCCAGGGAGTCACACCTCGTGGCTCCCCTTGTCGCGCTTGAGCCCCGTCCGGAGCGGCCGGAATAGAACCGGAACGGCCGGAAAACAAAAATGCGCCTGAGGATCATTCCCGTCAGGCGCACATAAAGTTCATGGGTACCAAAACTGCAACTAGGTCACCCTAGCACGATTCGGGCTACCGCCCACGTGACGCCTGCCACGTGGGCGGTACGAGGCCTCTGACCTGGGCATACGTGCGGTGTACCGACGGCCGTGACTCCGGTCAGAGCCGTTCGACGATCGTCACGTTGGCCTGGCCCCCGCCCTCGCACATGGTCTGCAGCCCGTAGCGGCCGCCGGTGCGTTCCAGTTCGCCGAGCAGCGTCGTCATGAGCCGGGCGCCGGTCGCGCCGAGCGGGTGGCCGAGGGCGATGGCGCCGCCGTTGACGTTGACCCGCTCCGGGTCGGCGCCGGTCTCCTTCAGCCAGGCGAGCACCACGGGCGCGAAGGCCTCGTTGATCTCGACAAGGTCGATCTCGTCGAGCGACATGCCGGCCTTCTTCAGGGCGTACGCGGTCGCCGGGATCGGCGCGGACAGCATCCGGATGGGGTCCTCGCCGCGCACGGACAGGTGGTGCACGCGGGCGCGCGGCGTCAGCCCGTGCTCCCGTACGGCCCGTTCGGAGGCGACGAGGAGGGCGGCGGCGCCGTCGGAGACCTGCGAGGAGCAGGCGGCGGTGATGGTGCCGCCCTCGACGACCGGGGCGAGTGCGGCCATCTTGTCCAGGGTGGTGTCGCGGCGCGGGCCCTCGTCGGCGGCCATCTCGCCGTACGCGACGATCTCGCGGTCGAAGCGGCCCTCGTCGGCGGCGCGGATCGCGCGCTGGTGGGAGCGGAGGGCGAACTCCTCCATGTCGCGCCGGGAGATCCCCCACTTCTCGGCGATCAGCTGCGCGCCGTGGAACTGGTTGACGGGCTGGTCCCCGTACCGCGCGCGCCAGCCGCGGGAGCCGTGGAAGGGGCCGTCCGTGAGGCCGAGGGGCTCTCCGGCCTGCCGGGACGCGTACGCGATGGGGACCATCGACATGTTCTGCACGCCGCCCGCGACGACCAGGTCCTGGGTGCCCGAGAGCACGCCCTGGGCGGCGAAGTGCAGGGCCTGCTGGGACGAGCCGCACTGCCGGTCGACGGTGGTGCCGGGCACCTCCTCGGGCAGTCCGGCGGCGAGCCAGGCGGTGCGGGCGATGTCACCGGCCTGCGGGCCGATGGTGTCGAGGCAGCCGAGGACGACGTCCTCGACGGCGGCGGGGTCGATCCCGGACCGTTCGACGAGCGCCTTCAGGACGTGCGCCCCGAGGTCGGCGGGGTGTTCCCCGGCGAGTGCGCCCTTGCGGCGCCCCACGGGGGTGCGGACCGCTTCGACGAGGTAGGCCTCGGCCATGACTGCTCCCAACGGGTATGTCAGCAGGGGTGGTTCATTCGCGTACGGCGATGCCGTCCAGGACCATCGACAGGTACTGCCGGGCGATCTCCTCCGGGGTGTGCAGTCCGCCGGGCCGGTACCAGGAGGCGGCGACCCAGACGGTGTCGCGGACGAAGCGGTAGGTGAGCCGGATGTCCAGATCGGAGCGGAAGACCTGGTCGGCGACGCCGCGTTCGAGGGTGCCGAGCCAGGCCTTCTCGAACTTCTCCTGGGACGCGGCGAGGTATCCGAAGCGGGGCTGGCGGGCGAGGTGCCTGGACTCCTTCTGGTAGATCGCGACGGCGGCGCGGTGCCGGTCTATCTCGCGGAAGGACTCGGTGACGAGGGCCTCGATGGTCTCGCGGGGGCCGAGTCCGGCGGCGAGGACCGTGTCGTACCCCTCCCAGAGCTCGTCGAGGAAGGTGGAGAGGATCTCGTCGAGGATCCCCTCCTTGGAGTCGAAGTGGTAGTAGAGGCTGCCCGCGAGCATGCCGGCCTCGTCGGCGATCTTGCGGACGGTGGTGGCGTTGTAGCCCTGCGCGGCGAAGACCTCGGCGGCGGTCGCGAGCAGCTCGCGGCGGCGGGCGGGCGACGGGGTCACGTTCTTGGCGTTCTGCTTCGGCACACGTCCATTGTCCGCCCCGCCATCGCGGGCCTACGCATGCTGGCTGCTGACGGAGACGACCTCGCCGGTCATGTACGAGGAGTAGGGGCCGGCGAGGAAGACGATCACGTTGGCGACCTCCCAGGGCTCGGCGTACCGCCCGAAGGCCTCGCGCCGGGTCAGTTCGTCGAGCAGCTCGGGGGTGGTGACCTTCACCAGATGCGGGTGCATGGCGAGGCTCGGCGAGACGGCGTTGACCCGCACCCCGTATTCGGCGGCCTCGATCGCGGCGCTGCGGGTCAGGGCCATCACGCCTGCCTTCGCCGCCGCGTAGTGCGCCTGCCCGGCCTGGGCGCGCCAGCCGACGACGGAGGCGTTGTTGACGATCACGCCGCCGGAGCCGGCCTCCTTGAAGTGCCTGAGCGCGGCCCGTACGCAGCGGAAGGTGCCGTTGAGGGTCACGTCGAGCACGCGTGACCACTGGTCGTCACTCATGTCGACCAGGGCCGAAGTCCCGCCCAGACCGGCGTTGTTGACGACGAGGTCGAGTCCGCCGTGGCGTTCGGCGGCGTACGAGAACAGCGCCCGCACCTGCTCCTCGTCGGTGACGTCGCACGTCAGCGCGGCGACCCGGTCCGGCCCGAACTCCTTGGCCAGCTCGGCCCCGGACTCGGCGAGGCGGCGCTCGTGGGCGTCGCTGATGACGACGGACGCGCCCTCTTCGAGGAAGCGGCGTGCGGTCGCGCCGCCGATGCCCGCTCCGGCGGCCGCGGTGATGACGGCCGTGCGCCCGTCGAGGAGTCCGTGTCCTCTTACGTACTGCGGCTTGTTGTCGGTCACGGCAGGAGGCTAACCTACCAAACACTTGTTAGGGAAGGGAGTTGGGGCCGCCCGTGGACCTGGACGAGTCACCCGAGGAGCAGGCGTTCCGGCAGGAGGCACGGGACTGGCTGCGCGCCAACGTGCCGCCGGAGCCGATCGGTTCATTGGAGACCGAGGAGGGCTTCGGCCAACACCGGCAGTGGGAGGCGCGGTTGGCCGCGGACCGCTGGTCGGTGGTCAACTGGCCCGAGGAGTACGGCGGCCGGGGCGTCGACATCGTCAAGTGGCTGATCTTCGAGGAGGAGTACCACGCGGCGGGCGCGCCGGGACGGGTCTCGCAGAACGGCATCAATCTGCTCGCCCCCACCCTCCTCGACCACGGCACCGACGGGCAGAAGGCCCGGGTGCTGCCCGCGATGGCGAGCGGCGAGGTGATCTGGGCGCAGGCCTGGTCGGAGCCGGAGGCGGGCTCGGACCTGGCGTCGCTGCGCTCGCGCGCCGAACGCACCGCGGGGGGCTGGCTGCTGAGCGGGCAGAAGACCTGGTCGTCGCGGGCGGCGTTCGCGGACCGGGCGTTCGGCGTCTTCCGCACGGACCCGGACGCGGCCAAGCCGCACCAGGGCCTCACGTATCTGATGTTCGACCTGCGCGCGCCGGGCGTGACGGTCCGGCCGATCGGCCGCCTCGACGGGAAACCGGCGTTCGCGGAGCTGTTCCTCGACCGGGTCTTCGTACCGGACGAGGACGTCATCGGGGAGGTGGGCCGCGGCTGGCGGATCGCCATGTCGACGACCGGCAACGAGCGCGGCCTGACGCTGCGCTCCCCCGGGCGCTTCCTGGCGGGCGCGCAGCGACTGCTCGCGCTGTGGCGGGAGCGGGGCGATCCGGCCGACACCGCGCTGCGGGACCGGGTGGCGGACGCGGTGATCGGGGCGCGGGCGTACCAGCTGTTCACGGCGGCGGGGGCGACGCGCTTCGCGGCCGGGGAGACGATCGGCGCGGAGTCGAGCCTGAACAAGGTGTTCTGGTCGGAGCACGACATCCGGACGCACGAGACCGCCCTGGACCTCCTGGGCGTGGAGGGCGAGTTGGCGGAGAACGCCTGGGCGGAGGGCTATGTCTTCGCGCTCGCGGGGCCGATCTACGCCGGTACGAACGAGATCCAGCGCGACATCATCGCCGAGCGGCTGCTCGGCCTGCCGAAGGGACGCCGGGCATGAGGTTCCAGCTCGACGCGGAGCAGCGGGAGTTCGCCCGCACGCTCGACGCGATGCTGACGGCGGCGGACGTCCCGTCGGCGGTACGGGCCTGGTCCACCGGCGACTTCGCCCCCGGCCGCGCGCTGTGGTCGCGGCTCGCGGAGGCGGGGGTGTTCGCGCTCGCGGTCCCGGAGGAGTACGAGGGAGTGGGGCCGCTGGCGGTCGAACTGGCCGTGGCGTACGTGGAGTTGGGGCGGCATGCGGTGCCGGGGCCGGTGGTCGAGACGGCGGCGGTGGCCGGGCTCCTCGCCGCGACCGGGGACTCGACGCACGCCAAGCGGCTGCTACCGGGCATCGCCGCCGGTTCCGTGATGGCGACGGTCAAGGCGCCGGGCGGCCCGTACGCCCTGGACGCGGAAGCGGCCGACCTCACCGTGACCTTCGCCGACGGCGCCCTGCACACCTGCACCGGCCATGGCCCGACCCACCGCTCCGCCGACCCGGCCCGCCGCCTGACCGAACCCGGAGCGCCCGCCGAGCTCCTCACCTCCGACCGTGCGGCCTTCGCGGCCACCGACGCCTGGGGCACGCTCGCCTCGGCCGCGCAGGCTCTGGGGGTGGGCCGGGCGCTGCTCGATCGGACGGTCGCCTATGTGAAGCAGCGCAGGCAGTTCGGCACGGAGATCGGGGCGTTCCAGGCGGTGAAGCACCAACTGGCCGATGTGCTGCTGAAGTTGGAGTTCGCCGCCCCCCTGCTGTACGGCGCGGCCCTCACGATGAGCCGCGCCGACCTCGCCGCGGCGAAGGTGAGCGCGTCCGAGGCCGCGTACGCCGCTTCCCGGGTGGCTCTCCAACTCCACGGGGCGATCGGCTACACGGAGGAGTTGGACCTGTCGTTGTGGATCCGGAAGGCGCAGGTGCTGCGGACGGCTTGGGGGTCTCCTGCGGAATGTCGGGCGCGGGTGGTGGCGGGCGCGCGTTAGGTGTTATCCCCTCCCCGCCCCGACGATCCCCAACCCGCGCGCCGCCCGCAGCCAGTGCGGGAACTCCCCGACCAGCTGGTCGTACAGCACCGCATCCGGCACCGCCCGAGGATCCACCCCCGCATGGAAGAACCCCGCATTGTCCACCACCCGCCGCCCCGGCACAGGCAACTCGTCCAGCTTGCGCAGGAAGTCGAACTGCTTGCTGTCCGGGTCGCCGAAGCCGATGAACTGCCAGAACAGCGGAAGCCTCGCCGCCTTGCAGAGGTACCGCTCGGCGGCCGGGCGGCTGATGGGGCCGCCGTCGGTCTGGAAGACGACCAGGGCGGGTTCCTTCGCACCGCTGTCGAGGTAGTGGTCGATGACCGCGTCCATCGCCAGGTGGTAGCTGGTCTTCCCCATGTGCCCGAGCCGGGACACGATCCGCTCGACACTCCCCCGGTGGTCGTCGAGGGCGACGGAGTCGACGGCGTCGATGTCGGTGGAGAACAGCACCGTCGGCACCCGCCCGTCGTCGTCCAGGTGCGCGGCGAGCCCAAGGACCCGCTCGGCGAGCGCCTGGACGGTGCCGTCCTTGTAGTACGGGCGCATCGAACCGGAGTAGTCGAGGACCAGGTACACCGCCGCCCGCGCCGAGTCCAGGCCGTGCTTGGTGAGGCTGACGCCCGCGTGCTTGTAGAGGTCGACGAGGCCGGGGGCGGTCTCCTCGACCTTGCGCAGGGAGATGGCGGACGGCATACGGCGACTCCTCACGAACGGCCGCGAACGGCCTGGCTCCTGCCTGTTGAGGTTACGGCACCCCACCCCGAACATGACTATTAGTCATATACGGCGACCGGGAGGTAGAGGTATGAACACCCTCGACGGCAGCACCGTCCTGATCACAGGCGCCGCCCGCGGCCAGGGCGCCGCGGAGGCCCGGCTGTGCGCGGAGGCGGGCGCCCGCGTGGTGGTCACGGACCTGCGCGAGGAGGAGGGCCGCGAGGTCGCCGCATCCCTGGGCGGGCAGGGCCTGTTCGTGCGGCACGACGTGGCGGACCCGGACAGCTGGGCGGCCGTCGTCCGCGCGGCCCTGGACCGCTTCGGCCGCCTCGACGCACTGGTGAACAACGCCGCGCTGTGGCGTACGGCGTCCGTGCAGGAGGAGACGTACGCGAATTTCGAGGCGCTGCTCAGGGTCAATCTGCTCGGCCCGTTCCTGGGGATCCAGGCGGTGGTGCCGGCGCTGCGCGAGGCGGGCGGCGGGTCGATCGTGAACATCTCGTCCAAGGCGGGGCTCACCGGAATTCCGGGGCACGCGGCTTACGGCTCGACGAAGTTCGGGCTGCGCGGCCTGACGCGTTCGTCGGCCCTCGACCTGGCCCCGTACCGGATCCGGGTGAACTCGGTGCATCCCGGCGCGATCGACACCCCGATGATCGCGGAGGCGACGGCGGGCCGGGACTGGTCGCACGTGCCGCTCGGGCGGACCGGACGCCCGGACGAGGTCGGGGAGCTGGTGCGGTTCCTGGTGTCGGACGCGTCCTCGTACATCACGGGCGCGGAGTTCCCGGTGGACGGCGGGACGACGGCCTGAGGAGCACGAAAGCGGGCCCCCGTCTAAAGCAAGACGGGGGCCCGCACGGCAGCAGGCGGCTCAGCCCTTGACCGCCCCCGCCGCGAGGCCGGAGCCGAGCTTGCGGTGGACCACGACGAAGAAGATCATCACGGGCACGGTGACGAGCGTGGAGCTGGCCATCACCGGGCCCCAGGCCGTCGAGTTCTCGCCGAAGAACTGGTAGATGCCCACCGCGGCCGTGTACTTGTCGCTGCCCTTCATGAAGGTGTACGCGAACACGAACTCGTTCCACGCGGTGATGAACGCGAAGATCGACGTGGCGACGAGGCCGGGCGCGACCAGCGGAAGCAGCACGGACCAGAACATCCGCGGCCAGGACGCCCCGTCGATGTACGCGGCCTCCTCGACCTCCTTCGGCACGGTCTGGACGAATCCGCGCAGCGTCCAGATCGCGAACGGCAGCGAGAGCGCGATGTAGACGACGCTCAGACCGAGCAGCGAGTTGAGCATCTCGTAGTCCCGCATCTGGATGAAGAGCGGGATGACCAGGGCCTCCAACGGCACCATCTGCACGATCAGGATCATGATCAGTACGGAGGTGCGGAAGCGGAATCTGAACCGGGCCACCGCGATCGCCGCGAACAGCGAAAGCAGGGCGGCGGCCAGGATGGTCGCACCGCCGACGATCGCCGAGTTCAGCAGATACGTACCGAAGTTGCCGCGCTCGAAGACCAGTTGGAAGTGCTCGAACGTGACGCCGCTGGGCAGCAGGCCGGAGCCGCGGGTCAGGGCCTTCGGGTCGAACGCGGTGGAGACCATCCAGTAGACGGGGAAGAGCGTGAAGACGAGGAGCGCGGCGACGGCGGCGCCGAGCCCGAGCCGGCGCACGGCCGAGCCCTTGGTCTGGCTCTGGGTGCTCACAGGTCCTCCTCCCCCTGCCGGAACAGCGTGCGGATGTAGACGATCGTGATGGCGAGCAGCAGCAGCGTGAGCAGCACGGCCGCCGCCGAGCCGGCCCCGTAGTCGTTCTTGGCGAACGCCTCGATGTACGAGAAGACGCCGAGGTTGTAGACGTCCGGGTTGGAGCCGTTGCCGCCCGGCATCACGAAGATCTGCGTGAAGACCTTGAAGTCCCAGATGGTCGACAGGATCGTGACGACGAGGAACACCGGCTTGATCGTCGGCACGGTGATCTTCCAGAACCGCTGCCAGGCGTTGGCGCCGTCCAGCATGCCCGCCTCGTACAGCTCCTTGGGGATGGTGAGGAGGCCGGCGAGGACGGTGATGGCGACGAACGGGAAGCCGTGGTGGACCACGTTCAGGGTGGCGATGGCGTAGAACGGCAGCCGCTCGGTGAACCAGTTGGTGGTCGCCGGGTCGATCAGGCCGGCGGCGCCCGCGAGCTGGCTGAACAGTCCGTCCTGCGGCTGGAACAGCCAGATCCAGACGTACGTGCCGGTGACGGCGGGCATCGCCCAGGCGGCGAGGATCGCGATCGAGCAGATCAGCCGCCAGGTGGTGCCGAGCCGGTTGAGCAGCAGCGCGACGAGGGTGCCGAGGGCGATGGTCAGGCCGACGCAGGCGACGGCGAAGAACACCGTGTTGGGCAGGACGGTCTTCCAGAGCAGACCGCTGGTGAGCAGGTCGGTGTAGTGGTCGAAGCCGGTGAAGGTGCCGACGCCGCCGCCGAACTTGACCTCGTAGTCCTGCAGAGAGAGCTTGCCGACCTGGATGAGCGGCCAGAGCAGCAGTCCGGCCAGGACGATCAGGGCGGGCGCCAACAGGAGCCAGGGGCGGGTGAGTTCGACCCTTCTGCGGCGGCGGAGCGCGGCCTTGTCGGTCGGGGGGTTCGCGGGGGCGGGGCGGCCGGCCGTCAGGGTGTCCCCGGCGTCCGGCCCGCTCCCGTCGATGAGCGTCTTGCTTGGCTTCACCTGCGCGCCGTCCTCACTCGTCCTTGGCGAAGATCGCGTCCATGTCCTTGGCGGCCTTGTCGGCGGCCTCCTGGACGCTCGCCTTGCCGCTCAGGATCGACTGGACCATGCCGGTGACGACCTGCGAGGCCTGGATCTCGCCGTACGCCTTGGTCTTCGGGACCGTGGCGCCGGCCTCCAGCATCTGCTTCGCGAAGGGCTCGACCAGCGGGTCCTTCTTCGCGGCGACCTTCTCCAGCTCGGAGTTCTGGCCGGGGAAGTAGTTGGTCTGCTCGGCCCACTTGGCGGCGAACTCGCCGGTGGTCAGGAGCTTCACGAACTCCCAGGCCAAATCCTTGTTCTCGGTGTTGAACGTGGAGAGGTACGAGCCGCCGAGGAAGGAGCGGCTCATGCCGCCGTCCTTGCCGGGGATCGGGATGGCGCCGAGCTTGCCCTTGAGGTCGGGGTTGGCGTCGACGATGGCCTTCGGCGTCCAGTTGCCGCCGACGGACATGGAGATCTGGCCCTTGTTCCAGGCGTCGCCGACCTCCTTCTCGGTCCAGGTGTTCACCTTGGCCGGGGAGACCTTCTCCTTGGTGGCGAGGCCGGTGTAGTACTCGATGCCCTCGACGGACTTCGGCGAGTTGATCGCCGACTTCCACTTGCCGCCCTTCTCGGTGGCGAGCTCGCCGCCCGCGCCCCAGATGAACGCGGTCGCGAACATCTCGGCGCCGCCCGCGACGGGGAAGGCGACCTTGTCGGGCTCCTTCTCCTTCAGCGTCCTGGCGGCGGCGGTCAGTTCCTTCCAGTTCGTCGGCGGCTTGATGTCGTGCTTCTCGAACAGGTCCTTGCGGTACACGATCGAGCGCACGCCCGCGTACCAGGGCATGCCGTACTGCTTGCCGTCGAGGGTGCCCGCGTCCTTGAGGCCCTCGACGAGGTCGTCGCCGAGCCCGGACTCCTTCACCTTGCCGGTGACGTCGACGAGCGCGCCGGTCTCGGCGAACTGCGGCACCCAGGTGGTGCCGACCTCCGCGACGTCCGGGACCTGGTCGGCGCCGCCCTCGATCGCGGTCGTGAACTTCTTCTGGCCGGTGGCCCACTGCTGGTACTCGACCTTGATGTCGGCGCCGGTCTTCTTCTTGAACGCCGCCGCGGCCTCCTTGAAGAAGGGCCGCGCGTCCGGGTTGGTGCCCTCCATGATCCATACGGTGAGGGTCTTGCCCTTGCCGTCGGTCGCGGAGTCCTCCCCGCCCGACCCCTCGCCGCATGCCGTCGCGGTCAGGCCGAGCGTCAGGGCGATCCCCGCCGCGATGACACGTCGCTTCATACCGGCGCCTCCTGGATGGCGGTCCACACGGAGATCTCGGTGAACGACCCCCGCTGTGAGTGATTCTCACCACGCGGGAACGAGCCGGTCTAGACCCATCCGGATACGCGGCCGAACCGTGACTGTCATTGCGACGGGTGCAATATGTGCGGCCTGCATTGCGGAGCGCGCAACGTCGCCTGCGGCGCGCCCTTTCCTCTTAAGGGGCGCGGGGAACTGCGCATCTTTGGGGAAGAAAAAATGCCGCAGCGCCTACCTCGTCGTCCGGTCGGGGACAGTCAGGCAGGCGCTGCGTCAGGTCCGTACGCCGTTGTACGGAGCGTCGGTTGGGGCCGTACGGGCTACACCGTGAGGGCGCGGTCCGTGGGCCGGATGGGAGCCGGGAGGTCCGACGCCCCGGTGAGGAAGCGGTCCACGCCGTGGGCGGCCGAGCGGCCCTCGGCGATGGCCCAGACGATGAGGGACTGGCCGCGGCCCGCGTCACCGGCGACGTACACGCCGGGGACGTTGGTCTGGAAGTCGGCGTCGCGGGCGACGTTGCCGCGGGCGTCGAGCTCCAGGCCGAACTGCGAGACGAGGCCGTTCTCCTGGTCGGTGCCGGTGAAGCCCATCGCGAGCGTGACCAGCTGGGCCGGGATCTTCCGCTCGGTGCCGGGCTTCTGCTCCAGCTTGCCGTCCTTGAACTCCACCTCGATGAGGTGCAGGTACTGGACGTTGCCGTCCTCGTCGCCCTCGAAGTGGGTGGTGGAGACGGAGTAGACCCGCTCGCCGCCCTCCTCGTGCGCGGAGGTGACCTTGTAGAGCATCGGGAAGGTCGGCCAGGGCTGGCCCGGGTTCCGGTCCTCGCCCGGCTTGGGCATGATCTCCAGCTGCGTGACGGAGGCCGCGCCCTGGCGGTGGGCGGTGCCCACGCAGTCCGCGCCGGTGTCACCGCCGCCGATCACGACGACGTGCTTGCCCTCGGCGGTGATGGGGGGCGCCACGTAGTCGCCCTCCTGCACCTTGTTCGCGAGCGGCAGGTACTCCATCGCGAAGTGGATGCCGTTCAACTCGCGCCCGGGGACCGGGAGATCGCGGGAGACCGTCGCGCCCGCGGCGATCACCACGGCGTCGTACCGCTTGCGCAGCTTCGCGGCGTCGATGTCGCGGCCGATCTCGATCTCGGTGCGGAACTTGGTGCCCTCCGCGCGCATCTGCTCGATACGGCGGTTGATGTGCCGCTTCTCCATCTTGAACTCGGGGATGCCGTACCGGAGGAGACCACCGATACGGTCCGCGCGCTCGTAGACGGCGACGGTGTGGCCGGCCCGCGTGAGCTGCTGGGCGGCGGCCAGACCCGCCGGGCCCGAGCCGATGACCGCGACCGTCTTGCCGGAGAGGCGCTCCGGGGCCTGGGGCGCGACATCGCCTCGGTCCCACGCCTGGTCGATGATCGAGACCTCGACGTTCTTGATGGTCACGGCCGGCTGGTTGATGCCGAGGACGCACGCCGACTCACAGGGAGCGGGGCACAGACGGCCCGTGAACTCCGGGAAGTTGTTCGTCGCGTGCAGCCGCTCCTGCGCCGCCGACCAGTCCTCGCGGTACGCGTAGTCGTTCCACTCGGGGATCAGGTTCCCGAGCGGGCAGCCGTTGTGGCAGAACGGGATGCCGCAGTCCATGCAGCGCGAGGCCTGCTTGGAGATGATCGGGAGCAGCGAGCCGGGAACGTAGACCTCGTTCCAGTCGCGGACCCGCTCTTCGGTGGGGCGGGTCTCGGCGACCTCGCGGCCGTGGTTGAGGAAGCCCTTCGGGTCAGCCATTGATCGCCGCCTCCATCATCTTCTCGTGGGTCTCGGACTCGGGGAGCCCGGCCAGCTCGGCGGCGTCCTTGGCGGCGAGCACTGCCTTGTACGTACTGGGGATGATCTTGCTGAAACGCTCCACCGACACGGACCACTCGGCGAGCAGCTTCTCGGCGACCGTCGAGCCGGTCTCCTCCTGGTGGCGGCGCACGACCTCGTGCAGCCACTGCTTGTCGGTCTCGTCGAGGGCCTCGACGGCGCCGGCGTTACCGGAGTTGACGTTGTCGGAGTCCAGGTCGATGACGTACGCGGTACCGCCGGACATGCCCGCCGCGAAGTTGCGGCCGGTCTCGCCCAGGACGACCGCCTGGCCGCCGGTCATGTACTCGCAGCCGTGGTCGCCCACGCCCTCGGAGACCACCGTGGCACCGGAGTTGCGGACGCAGAAGCGCTCGCCGACCCGGCCGCGGAGGAAGATCTCGCCGCCGGTCGCGCCGTAGCCGATGGTGTTGCCGGCGATGGTCGAGTACTCGGCGAGGTGGTCGGCGCCGCGGTCCGGGCGGACGACGACACGGCCGCCGGAGAGGCCCTTGCCGACGTAGTCGTTGGCGTCGCCCTCCAGGCGCAGCGTCACACCGCGCGGCACGAACGCGCCGAAGGACTGGCCCGCGGAGCCGGTGAAGGTGATGTCGATGGTGTCGTCGGGCAGGCCCGCGCCACCGAACTTCTTCGTCACCTCGTGGCCGAGCATGGTGCCGACGGTGCGGTTGATGTTGCGGATGGCGACCTGGGCGCGGACGGCCTGGGCCTCCTGCGCGGAGTTCGCGGCGAGAGCGTCGGCGGAGAGCTTGATCAGCTCGTTGTCGAGCGCCTTCTCCAGACCGTGGTCCTGCGTGATCAGCTGGTGGCGCACGGCGCCCGAGGGCAGTTCGGGCACGTGGAAGAGCGGCTTCAGGTCGAGGCCCTGCGCCTTCCAGTGGTTCACGGCCCGCTCGGTGTCGAGGAGTTCGGCGTGGCCGACGGCCTCCTCGATGGTGCGGAAGCCCAGCTCGGCGAGGAGCTCGCGGACCTCCTCGGCGATGAACTGGAAGAAGTTCACGACGTACTCGGCCTTGCCGGAGAACCGGTCCCGCAGGGTCGGGTTCTGGGTGGCGATGCCGACCGGGCAGGTGTCCAGGTGGCAGACGCGCATCATGACGCAGCCGGAGACGACGAGCGGCGCGGTCGCGAAACCGAACTCCTCGGCGCCGAGCAGCGCGGCGATGATCACGTCTCGGCCGGTCTTCAGCTGGCCGTCGGTCTGCACGACGATGCGGTCGCGCAGGCCGTTGAGCAGCAGGGTCTGCTGGGTCTCGGCGAGGCCGAGCTCCCAGGGACCGCCCGCATGCTTCAAGGACGTAAGAGGAGAAGCACCCGTACCGCCGTCGTGGCCGGAGATCAGGACCACGTCCGCGTGCGCCTTGGAGACACCCGCGGCGACCGTGCCGACGCCGACCTCGGAGACCAGCTTCACGTGGATGCGGGCCGAGGGGTTGGCGTTCTTGAGGTCGTGGATCAGCTGAGCCAGGTCCTCGATGGAGTAGATGTCGTGGTGCGGCGGCGGCGAGATGAGGCCCACGCCGGGCGTCGAGTGCCGCGTCTTGGCGACCCACGGGTAGACCTTGTGGCCGGGCAGCTGGCCGCCCTCGCCGGGCTTGGCGCCCTGGGCCATCTTGATCTGGATGTCGTCGGCGTTGACCAGGTACTCGGAGGTCACACCGAAGCGGCCGGAGGCGACCTGCTTGATCGACGAGCGCCGCGCCGGGTCGTACAGGCGGTCCGGGTCCTCGCCGCCCTCACCGGTGTTGGACTTGCCGCCCAGCTGGTTCATGGCGATGGCGAGGGTCTCGTGCGCCTCCTTGGAGATGGAGCCGTACGACATGGCGCCGGTGGAGAAGCGCTTGACGATCTCGGAGACGGGCTCGACCTCGTCGATGGAGATGGACGGCCGGTCGCTCTTGAAGCCGAACAGGCCGCGCAGCGTCATCAGGCGCTCGGACTGCTCGTTGACGCGGTCCGTGTACTGCTTGAAGACGTCGTACTTGCCCTGCCGCGTGGAGTGCTGCAGGCGGAACACCGTCTCCGGGTCGAACAGGTGCGGCTCGCCCTCGCGGCGCCACTGGTACTCGCCGCCTATCTCCAGGGCGCGGTGCGCGGAGGGGACGCCGGAGACCGGGTAGGCCTTGGCATGGCGGGCGGCGACCTCGTCGGCGATGACGTCGATGCCGACGCCGCCGATCTTGGTGGTGGTGCCGTTGAAGTACTTGTCGACGAACGCCTGGTCCAGGCCGACACCCTCGAAGACCTGCGCGCCGCGGTAGGAGGCGACGGTCGAGATGCCCATCTTCGACATGACCTTGAGGACGCCCTTGCCGAGGGCGTAGATCAGGTTCCGGATGGCCTGCTCGGCTTCGATACCGGGAAGGAACGTGCCTGCACGGACGAGGTCCTCGACGGACTCCATCGCCAGGTACGGGTTCACCGCGGCGGCGCCGTAGCCGATGAGCAGGGCGACGTGGTGGACCTCGCGGACGTCACCGGCCTCGACGAGCAGGCCCACCTGGGTGCGCTGCTTCGTACGGATGAGGTGGTGGTGGACGGCCGCGGTGAGCAGCAGCGACGGGATCGGCGCGTGCTCGGCGTCCGAGTGGCGGTCGGAGAGGACGATCAGGCGGGCGCCGCCCTCGATGGCCGCGTCGGCCTCGCCGCAGATCTCCTCGATGCGGGCGGCGAGGGTGTCGCCGCCGCCGGAGACCCGGTAGAGACCGGACAGGGTCACGGCCTTCATGCCCGGCATGTCGCCGTCGGCGTTGATGTGGATGAGCTTGGCCAGCTCGTCGTTGTCGATCACCGGGAAGGGCAGCGTGACCGAGCGGCACGAGGCGGCGCTGGGCTCGAGCAGGTTGCCCTGCGGGCCGAGCGAGCTGTACAGCGAGGTGACGAGCTCTTCGCGGATGGCGTCAAGGGGCGGGTTGGTGACCTGCGCGAACAGCTGCGTGAAGTAGTCGAAGATCAGCCGGGGGCGCTCGGACAGGGCCGCGATCGGGGTGTCCGTACCCATCGAGCCGATCGGCTCCGCGCCGGCCTTGGCCATCGGCGTGAGCAGGACGCGCAGCTCCTCCTCGGTGTAGCCGAAGGTCTGCTGGCGGCGGGTGACCGAGGCGTGGGTGTGCACGATGTGCTCGCGCTCGGGCAGGTCGGAGAGCTCGATCTCGCCGGCCTCCAGCCACTCCGCGTACGGGTTCTCGGCGGCGAGGCCGGCCTTGATCTCGTCGTCCTCGACGATGCGGTGCTCGGCGGTGTCGACGAGGAACATGCGGCCGGGCTGCAGGCGGCCCTTCTTGACGACCTTGGCGGGGTCGATGTCGAGGACGCCGACCTCGGAGCCGAGCACGACGAGGCCGTCGTCGGTGACCCAGTAGCGGCCGGGGCGCAGACCGTTGCGGTCGAGGACCGCGCCGACCTGGGTGCCGTCGGTGAAGGTGACACAGGCCGGGCCGTCCCAGGGCTCCATCATCGTGGAGTGGAACTGGTAGAAGGCGCGCCGGGCCGGGTCCATCGAGGCGTGGTTCTCCCAGGCCTCCGGGATCATCATCAGCACGGAGTGCGGCAGCGAACGGCCGCCCAGGTGCAGGAGTTCGAGCACCTCGTCGAAGGACGCGGAGTCGGAGGCGTCCGGCGTACAGACGGGGAAGATCCGGTCCAGCTTCTCGTTCCCGAAGAGGTCGGAGACGAGCTGGGACTCGCGGGCCCGCATCCAGTTCCGGTTGCCCTTGACGGTGTTGATCTCACCGTTGTGCGCGACGAAGCGGTACGGGTGCGCGAGCGGCCACGACGGGAAGGTGTTCGTGGAGAAGCGCGAGTGGACGAGCGCGACCGCCGAGGCGAGGCGGCGGTCGGACAGGTCCGGGAAGAAGGGCTCCAGCTGGCCGGTGGTCAGCATGCCCTTGTAGACGATGGTGCGGGCGGACAGCGACGGGAAGTACGTCGCGGCCTCGCGCTCGGCACGCTTGCGCAGGACGAAGGCCTTGCGGTCGAGCGCGATGTCCGTGCTGCTGCCGTCACCCACGAAGATCTGGCGGAAGACCGGCATCGTGGAGCGGGCGGAGGCGCCGAGCAGCTCGGGCGCGACCGGCACGTCACGCCAGCCGAGGACGTTCAGGCCCTCTTCGGCGGCGATGGCCTCGATGCGCGCCGCGGTCTCGTCGGCGGAGTCCACCGGCAGGAAGGCGATACCGACGGCGTACGCGCCCGCCTCCGGCAGGTCGAAGCCGGCGGCCTCGCGCAGGAAGGCGTCGGGGACCTGGAGCAGGATGCCGGCGCCGTCACCCGAGTCCGGCTCGGAGCCGGTGGCGCCGCGGTGCTCGAGGTTGCGCAGAACGGTGAGCGCCTGCTCGACCAGCTCATGGCTGGCAACACCAGTGAGGGTGGCCACGAACCCGACACCACAGGCGTCGTGTTCGTTACGGGGGTCGTACATGCCCTGGGGGGCGGGGCGACCGTCCATGGGCGACCAGGCGTCGGAACGCATCGGCACTCCCGTCGTCGTCGAGGCAAATGTGCAGTGTGTGCATGTGCCGAGGGACGACGTTGGCCCTCGCGGTGCGCAAAATTTCGTGCAGATTACATGATGGCGGCCTTCTCGAAAACCGGATACTTCGTTCCACCATGCGGACACCACCGAGCTGGCTCATGCGGTGAAAGAGGGTCGACCCGGACAGATCAACGACCGTGGACCCGATGCGAGGGGGCTTCGTTGCCCACAGCGCTTACGGCTCATGCCCGGCGATCACGCAACCGAAACCGCCGAGTAACGATTGGTTATGCAGCGCTTTGCATAGACCTTCGTCTGCTCATCCTAGAGCGGTTCCGAAGAGAGTGCCCAGGGCGTACGTCACACCGGCCGCCGCACCGCCGAGCGCGAGCTGCCGCAGACCGCTGAACCACCAGGACCGCGCGGTCACCCGGGCCACCACCGCGCCGCAGGCGAAGAGGCCGAGCAGCGCGAGCACCACGGCCGGCCACAGCACACTCGCGCCGAGCAGATACGGCAGCACGGGAAGCAGCGCGCCCAGCGCGAACGCGCCGAACGACGACGCCGCGGCCACCACCGGCGAGGGCAGGTCACCGGGGTCGATGCCCAGCTCCTCGCGCGCGTGGATCTCCAGGGCCTGTTCCGGATCGTGAGACAGCTGCCGGGCCACCTCGTGCGCGAGCGCGGGCTCGACACCACGCGCCATGTACAGCTCGGCGAGCTCCTTCTCCTCGTCCTTCGGATGCTTGCGCAGCTCCCGGCGCTCGACGTCCAACTCGGCCTGGACCAGCTCGCGTTGGGAGGCGACCGAGGTGTACTCACCGGCGGCCATCGAGAACGCACCCGCGGCGAGGCCGGCGAGCCCCGTGATGACGAGGGTCTGCTGCGACACGGAACCGCCCGCGACGCCCGTCATCAACGCCAGGTTGGACACGAGCCCGTCCATCGCACCGAACACGGCGGGCCGCAGCCAGCCGCCGTTGACGTCACGGTGGGTGTGGTTGTCCCGGTGGGCCTCGTGCAGCGTGGCCTCGTTGTCGATGATCGCCATCGCCCGTGGTGCTCCTTTCCCCGTCAGCCCGGTTCCGTACGCCCGGACTCCCCTCCGGGGCCTCCCCGGGCCCCTTCACGGACTCGAAATTACGCCCGAAAAATCGCCCTCGCCAGCAAGGAAGGCCGTACTTACCGGCCCTCGCGGTAGGTCAGGAAGGCCTGGCTCACCACGGCTTCCGGGCCGGCTCGTACGACGTCGGAGGAGTGTCGAAGGGGTGACGTCGGCGGCCGTGCGCGGCGTGGAGCGCCCGGTGTGGGAAGCATCTGCCATGGCGTCGATTGCATGCGATTTCCCGGTACCCGCACCCGGCGACGCGGCAGAGCTCCGGCCCCGCGCCCGCGGCGCACTGCTCGGCCTCGCGGTCGGCGACGCGCTCGGTGCCCCCGTCGAGAACATGAAGCCCTCGGAGATCCGCCGCCGTTGGGGCCGCATCGAGGGCTTCGTCGCCGAGGACCCGGCGGGCACGGACGACACCGAGTACGCGATCTTCTCGGGCCTGCTGCTCGCCCGGCACGGCTCGGCCCTGACCGTGGCGCACGCCGAGAAGGCCTGGCACCGGTGGATCGCGGACGTCGACGAAGGCCCGTTCCGCGGCGCGGGGTTCAGCGAACGCGGCACCCTGGAGAACCTCCGCCGCGGCCTCGCCGCACCCGTCACCGCACAGCACCGGCACGCCTGGAGCGACGGGCTCGCGATGCGCGCGGCCCCCTTCGGCGTGTTCGCCGCGGGCGACCCGGCCGAGGCGGCCCGCCTGGTCGCCATCGACGGCACAGTCAGCCACGACGGCGAGGGCATCTACGGCGCGCAGGCCATCGCGGCGGGCGTCGCCGCGGCCATGGTGGGCGAGGGCCCGGCGGCCGTCATCGGGGCGGCGCTCTCGGTGATCCCCCTGGACTCCTGGACGTCCCGCTCGCTGCGCCGCGCGGTGGTGGCGGCACCGGGCGGCGACCGCGCGGTCCGCAAGGCGGTGGTGATCGGCGGCTACCCGTGGACGGACCTCGCCCCGGAGGCGGTGGGCCTCGCCTTCGGCGCGTTCGCGGCGGCCCGCGGCGACTTCCGCGAGGCAGTCCTGACCGCGGTCAACATGGGCCGCGACGCGGACACGACGGCGGCACTCGCGGGCGCACTCGCGGGCGCACACCGCACGATCACCGCCATCCCCCCGGACTGGGCCCGCACCATCGGCCCGGTCCGCGGCACCTGCCTCCCCTCGATGGCGGGCTACCACGTCCTGGACATCGCGGACTTGCTGACGCCGGAGGAGACGCCATGAGTAGCGCTGCGGGCAGCGACTCCGTACCCGCTGTGGGCAGATGTTCCGCAGGGCGGAACGGGTGGGCACAGCCCCCGGTGCCGAGTGCCTTGAAGGAGGGGTCCAACCCACGACCAGCGAGGGCAACCCCGGTCCAGGGCGCCCAACTACAGGGCCTACTACTGGGCCTCGCCGCAGGCGACGCAGCGGGCTGGCCCGCGGCCAGACACAGAGCGGCACGCATGCCGGAGTGGACGAGAAGACTGACCCGAGAACTCGACACCTTCGCCGAGCAGAACGCCACCACCACCCTCCCCGTCCCCATCGCCCTCAACCAGCCCCCCGAACCCCTCCGCCTCGGCCCCTCCGACGACGCCGAGTGGGCCGCGTACACCGCAACCGCCGTACTGGCAGCGGAAGTTGAGGGAACGGGAGACGTCCGCGCCGCCATCGACCACCACTGGCAGATCCTCGCCGCCCAGATCGCCGCGGCAGCGGACCGCGCCCCCGAGGTCGAGTCGGCGCAGATCCCGCTGCGGGCGCGGATCTCCGTACGCGCCGGGCTCGGCAATCTCGCCACCGGCCTGCGCCCGCCCGCCACCGGGCACGACAACCCGCACTTCTTCGACGACGCGGCCTGCGTACGGGCCGCCGTGCTCGCCGCCGTACACCCCGGCGATCCCCGAGCCGCCGCCGAGCTCGCCGAGTTCGACGCCCGCTACACGAACGACGGCGACGGCGTGCACGGCGCCCGGGCGATCGCCGCCGCCGTCGCCGTGGCGCTCGCGCAGCCGGAAGGACGACCCGACGTGGACGAGGTCGTCGACGCCGCCCTCGACCAGCTCCCGCACGAGACCGAGATCGGCCGCAACGCCCGCCTCGCGGTACACCTCGCCCGGCACGCCGACGAGAACGGCACCTTCGTCCTCGTACCCCTCCTGGAACACCAGATCGTGGACCACGTCTACAGCTACGGGATCGCCGCCGCCGAGACCGTGCCCGTGGCCCTCGCCCTGGCCACCGCGGCGCGCGGCAGTCTCGCCGAGGCCGTGCCCGCCGCCGCCTGCCTGTCGCGGGTCGCGGACTCGGCGCCGGCGCTCGCGGGCGCCCTGACCGGTGCGCTCGGCGGCGCAGCGGGTGTGCCGAAGAGCTGGCGGGACGCCTGCCGGACCCTGTCGGGCTGTGCGCTGCCCCGGCTCGCGGGGACCGATCTGGTGGAGCTGGGCACCGAACTGGCCGACGTGCTGTCGCGCCCCCGCCACAACTGACCGCTCCGGGTGGACACTCCGCCCCATGACCGACACAACAGACACCACACCGCAGGCGCGCAGGCCCACGCTCGACGAACGCATCACCGCGAGCCTCGTCGGCGCCGCGGTCGGCGACGCGCTCGGCGGGCCCGTCGAGGGCTGGACGCCCGAGCAGATCAGCGAGCGTCACGGCGGCCGGGTCAACGGCATCGTCGGCCCCTGGCACGGGGACGACTGGCGTACGGCCCGGCCGATCGCCCCGTACCACAAGGGCGACGGGCACATCACCGACGACACCTTGATGACCCACGCGCTGGTCCGCGTCTACGCCACGGTCCGCGACCACCTCGACGCGTACGCGGTCGCCGACCACCTCGTCCCCGACCTGATGGGCACGCCCCGCTGGATCCCCGAACTCGAGGCCGAGGCGCTGCCGCTGCAGCGGATCTTCCTCGCCGAGAAGTGGATCGTGGCCCGTCTGCACTACGCCCACGTCGACCCGCGCGAGGCCGGCACCGGCAACATCGTCAACTGCGGCGCGGCGATGTACATGGCGCCGGTCGGCCTGGTCAACGCGGCCGACCCGCGCGCCGCCTACACCGAGGCCCTGGACGTCGCGGGCGCCCACCAGTCCTCGTACGGCAGGGAGGCGGCCGGGGTGTTCGCGGCGGCGGTCGCGGCGGCCTGCGCACCCGAGGCCAGCCCCGCCTCGGTCGTGGACGCCTGCCTCCGCCTCGCCAAGGACGGCACGCGCGCCGCGATCGAGGCGGTCTGCGAAGTCGCCGTGCGCCACCAGGACTTCGAGACCGCGCTTCGCCCGCTGCGCGAGGCCGTAGCCCCCTTCGACACGGTCGGCCCCGACTACCGCGCCCCCTCGCTCGGCGCCCGCCGCCCCTCCCGGCTGCACGCCATCGAGGAACTCCCCATCGCCCTGGGCATGCTCCTTGTCGGCGCGGGCGAATACCGCCGTACGGTGCTCGGCTCCGTCAACTACGGCCGGGACTGCGACTCGATCGCCACGATGGGCGGCGCGATCGCGGGCGCCCTCGGCTCCGGACCGCCACAGGACTGGGCCAAGCAGGTCGCCGAGGCCAGCCGGCTCGACCTGCACGCTCCGGCGGAGCTGCTCGCGGCGGTGGCCCGCGAGGTGTTCGCCCGCGACCAGGAGCGCAGGGCCGCGCACGCGGACGCCTTCCAGCTGCTCGCGGGCGACCCGGCATGAGCCCGGCCACCGCGCTGCGGCTGACCTGGGTGCAGCCGGAGGACCTGCTCGGCCACGAGCTGCGCCAGGCCGCCGAGGACGGCCGGGACGCACGGGCGGTCGCGGACATCGAGCACCGCTGGCGCACGGCGGGCGGCGCCCCGGCCCCGGTCCGCGCGGGCGCCGCCACCACCCCCGCCGCCCCCGAACTGCGCCGCCTTGCCGTCCAACTCCTCGACGAGCTGGACGAGTTGGACGAGTTGGACGAGTTGGACGAGTCGACACCCCAGGACCCGTACGCCGAACCCACCGAGCTGCCCGCGATCAGGGCGCTCTGCGGCACGGTCTGGCCCTCCCCCGACCCCGTCGCCGGGGCCGACCTCGACCGGCTGCACGCCGCCTGGCTGGGCCGCGCCGTCGGGTGCCTGCTCGGCAAGCCCGTCGAGAAACTGCCCCTCACCGGCATCCGCGCCCTCGCCCGCGCCACCGGCAACTGGCCCCTCACCGGCTACTTCACAGCCCGCGGCCTGTCCCCCGCACTCGCCGCCGCCTACCCGTGGAACCGGCGCAGCGCCCCCACCTCGCTCGCCGAGAACATCGACGGCATGCCGGAGGACGACGACCTCAACTACCCCTTGCTGAACCTGGAGTTGCTACGGCGGTACGGGCCCGGCTTCACGACCCGTGACGTGGCCGCGCTCTGGCTTGACGAGCTCCCGGCGGGCCGTACGTTCACCGCCGAGCGCGTCGCGTACCGCAATCTCCTCGACGGGGTCGAACCCCCGCGCACGGCCCGGCACCGCAACCCGTTCCGCGAGTGGATCGGCGCCCTCATCCGCGCCGACGTGCACGGCCTGACCCACCCAGGCGACCCCGGCGCCGCCGCCGAGCAGGTCCACCGGGACGCGTGCCTCACGCACACCGCGAACGGCGTGTACGGCGCGATGTTCGCGGCGGCCACGATCGCCTCGGCCGCGGGCGGGACCGCCGACGTGCACAGCGCGCTGCGCGCCGGGCTCGCCGTCGTACCGCCCGGCTCCCGGCTCGCGCGGGCCGTGCGGCACGGCATCCGGCTCGCGCGTACGCACACGGCGTTCGACACGGTCGTCGACACCCTGCACGCCGCGTACGGCACCCACCACTGGGTGCACGTCGTGCCCAACGCCGCGCTGCTCGCCGCCGCGCTCACCCACGCCGACGGGGACTTCGACGGCTCGGTGACGCGGGCGGTGTCGGGCGGCTGGGACACGGACTCCAACGGCGCCACGGCGGGCTCGGTCGCGGGCCTGCTCGCGGGACACCCGGACGCGATCGACCCCCGCTGGACGGCCCCGCTCAAGAACCAACTCGCCACGTCCGTAGGCGACTTCGACGGAATCGGCTTCGACGAGCTCGCCCAACTCACGTACGCCCGTTGTGGGCAATCATCCCGCTCCCCCCGTTGTGGGCAATCGTTCCGCAGGGCGGAACGGGTGGGCACAACGCCACCGCGCCGAGTGCGCTGAACGACAAGTCCCGGCCCGCACACACGCCAAGGACCACCTGCATGCACCCTCAGCCCGCACCCCTCGAACCCCTCCGCGTCCTCGACCTCGCCACCCTCTTCGCCGGCCCCCTCGCCGCCACCATGCTCGGCGACTTCGGCGCCGAAGTGATCAAGGTGGAGCACCCCCGCCGCCCCGACCCCTCCCGCGGCCACGGCCCCGCCAAGGACGGCGTCGGCCTCTGGTGGAAGCTGCTCGGCCGCAACAAGCGCACCGTCACCCTCGACCTCTCCACCGACGGCGGCCGCGCCACCCTCCTTCGCCTCGCCGCCACCGCGGACGTCGTGATCGAGAACTTCCGCCCCGGCACTCTGGAGCGCTGGGGCCTCGGCTGGGACGAACTCAGCGCCGCCAACGAGCAGTTGGTGCTCGCCCGCGTCACCGGGTTCGGCCAGTTCGGCCCGTACTCGCACCGCCCCGGCTTCGGCACCCTCGCCGAGGCGATGAGCGGCTTCGCGGCGATCACCGGTGAGCCGGAAGGCCCGCCCACACTGCCCCCGTTCGGCCTCGCCGACTCCATCGCCGGTCTGGCCACCGCGTACGCGATCATGACGGCGCTGGCCGCGCGCACCGCCACCGGCCGGGGCCAGGTCGTCGACATGGCGATCATCGAGCCGATCCTCACGGTCCTCGGCCCGCAGCCGCTCTGGTACGACCAGCTCGGCTTCGTCCAGCCGCGCACCGGCAACCGCTCCACCAACAACGCGCCCCGCAACACCTACCGCACCGCCGACGACCGCTGGGTGGCCGTCTCCACCTCCGCGCAGTCCATCGCGGAGCGCGTGCTGCACCTCGTCGGCCGGCCCGACCTGATCGACGAGCCCTGGTTCGCGACCGGCACGGACCGCGCCGCGCACGCCGACGTCCTGGACGCGGCCGTCGGCGACTGGATCGCCCAGCGCACCCGCGACGAGGTCATCGCCGCCTTCGAGAAGGCCGAGGCCGCGATCGCCCCGATCCACGACGTACGGGACGTCCTCGCCGATCCGCAGTACGCGGCCCTCGACTCCGTCACGACGGTCGACGATCCCGAACTCGGCGCGATCCGTATGCAGAACGTCCTCTTCCGCCTCTCCTCGACGCCGGGTGCGATCCGCTGGGCGGGCCGCCCGCACGGCGCGGACACCGACACCGTCCTGGCCGAACTCGGCCTCGGCGACGAGGAGATCACCGACCTACGAAAGACCGGCGCCGTATGACCACCGACGCGATGTACACCGACGCGCTGAACACCGCCCCCGCACCAGCCCTCACCTGGCTGTACGCACCCGGCGACCGCCCCACGACCGTCGCCAAGGCGCTCGCCTCCGGCGCGCACGCCGTCGTCGTCGACCTCGAGGACGCGGTCGCCCCCGAGCGCAAGGAGTACGCCCGCTCCGCCACCGCCGAGCTACTCACCGCCCACCACCCGGTGCCGGTGCACGTCCGCGTCAACGCGCTGGACGGCCCGTACGCCGGGGCCGATCTGCTCGCCCTCACCGGACTGCCGGGCCTCGCGGGCCTGCGGCTGCCGAAGGTCACGGACCCCCACCAGGTGGTCCGGGTCGCCGAACTCACGGACTCCCTGCCGCTGTTCGCCCTGCTCGAATCGGCCCTCGCCATCGAGCGCGCGTACACCCTCGCCACCGCGCACCCCGCCCTGCGCGGCCTCACCCTGGGTGAGGCGGATCTCCGGGCCGACCTGGGCGCGAGCGACTCCGGCCTGGACTGGGTCCGCTCCCGTGTGGTCTGCGCGAGCCGCGCTGCGGGGCTCGCTCCCCCGACCCAGTCCGTCTACCCGGACATCCGCGACGTGGACGGCCTCGCCGCGTCCTGCGCCCATGGCCGCGCCCTCGGCTTCCTCGGCCGCGCGGCGATCCACCCGCGCCAGCTGCCGGTGATCGAGCGGGCCTACCTGCCGGATCCGGCGGAGGTCGCGGCGGCGGAGGAGATCGTCAAGGCGGCGGAGTCGGAAGGGGGTGGCGCACTGGCCCTCCCCGACGGCCGTTTCGTGGACGCGGCGGTGGTGGCGGCGGCGCGGCGGACCTTGTCCTTGAGCGAGCGGGCCACCCGCACGTAGGGAAGCTCTCCTCAATCGCCGGAGGGGCTGAGTTTCAGCCCCTCCGGCGATTGAGGAGCGGGGTCCGGGGCGGAGCCCCGAGGCTCCGCAGCCACGCGGCGCCAGCCGCATATCGACACAGCCGGGAAGGGGCGGGGAGGGGAAAGAAACCCTCAGACCCGCTTGGCGGTACTGGGCCCGTCGGCCCCGTCGGACTCCTCGGACTCCTCGGACTCCTCGGACTCCTCAGAGCCCTTGTCCGAAGACGTGCCGGAACCCTCCGAGGACGGCGCGTCCTCGGGATCCCCGGGCTCGACGACCTCCTCCCGCCCCGGCCGCAGCCGACCCGACACCACGATGTAGATCACCGCGAGCAGGAAGACCAGGATCGACGTCCACACATTGAGCCGCAGCCCGAGCACGTCGTCCATCTGGACGTCGTCCACGCGCATGTACTCGATCCAGCCGCGGCCCGCGCAGTAAGCGGCGACGTACAGGGCGAAGGCCCGGCCGTGGCCCATCTTGAAGCGGCGGTCGGCCCAGATGACCAGGACCGCGACGCCGATGCACCACAGCGACTCGTACAGGAACGTCGGGTGGTACGTGCCCGGCACCCGGCCGCCGTCGGCGCGGGTGATCTCCAGGGCCCACGGCAGGTCCGTGGCACGGCCGTACAGCTCCTGGTTGAACCAGTTGCCCCAGCGGCCGATGGCCTGGGCGAAGGCGATGCCGGGGGCGACGGCGTCGGCGTACGCGGGGAGCGGGATGCCGCGGCGGCGGCAGCCGATCCAGGCGCCGAGCGCGCCGAGCGCGATGGCGCCCCAGATACCGAGGCCGCCCTCCCAGATCTTGAGGGCGTCGACGGGGTTGCGGCCCTCGCTGAAGTACAGCTCGTAGTCCGTGATGACGTGGTAGAGCCGTCCGCCGACGAGGCCGAAGGGCACCGCCCACACGGCGATGTCCGCGACCGTCCCGGCACGGCCGCCGCGGGCGATCCACCGGCGGCCGCCGAGCCAGACGGCCACGAAGACGCCGATGATGATGCAGAACGCGTATCCGCGCAGGGGGATGCCGAAGGGGACGATCTCACCCTTGGCCGGGCTGGGAATGAAGGCAAGGAGTTCCATGGCGGGGTCGACGCTACCGTGCCGGGCGGGATGCACGGCAATCCGCCCGGCCTAACGGCTCCATAACGGGCCCGGCCCGCGCGCGACCCCTACTTGTTGGCCGCCTCCACCAACTGCTTGAGCCTGGCGGGCGTCAGCGGGTTCTGCTGGTCGCCGAAGATGTCCTTGCCGTCGAGCTGGACGGTGGGCGTGCCCCGGAAGCCGGCCTTCTGGAAGGCCTCGTTGGAGCGGGCCACCCAGCTGTCGTGCTTGCCGTCGTTCACACAGCTCTCGAACGCGGGGGTGTTCAGGCCCTGGACCTTCCCGGCGAGTTCGAGGAGCTTGCTGTTCTTCGCGAACGCGTCGTCGGTTTCCTGCGGCTGGTTCTGGAACAGCACGTCGTGGTACGCCGTGAACTTCCCGGAGTCCTGGGCGCAGGCCGCGGCGTTGGCGGCGCGGACGGAGCCCTCACCGCCCATGTTTCCGTCGATGATCGTGGCAAGGTGGTACTCGACCTTGAGCTGGCCCTTGTCGACCAGCTCGTGGATCGTCTTGCGGTACATGTTTTCGAACTGGGCGCACGCCGGGCAGCGGAAGTCCTCCCAGATCGTGAGGGTCGACTTGGCGCTCTCCCGGCCGACCGGGATGGCCAGGCTGTCCTTGCCCATCGCCCCCTTCGGGGCCACGACCGGGCCCGCGCTCTCCTTCTCGTCCTTGCCTGCGTTGGCGGCGATCACACCGACGACGGCGGCCAGGCCCAGGACTCCCACCACGGCCGCGGCGACGATCAGTGTGCGGCGGCGCCGCTCCTGCGCCTTCTGCTTCTCGCGCTCGATCGCCAGCCGCTCGCGGGCGGTGCGCTTTCCCTCACGGTTCTTCTCGCTCACACCCCGCAAACGAACCGGGGAGGCATGAGCATGCCTCCCCGGTCCCAGGTCCACCCGTACGAGCGATGAGCCCGCCGAGCCGTTCCCATCGGGCTCTCTACGCCTCGCGCACCCCGCTGCGCACGCCTTGTGCGAGGTCGGCGGCGAGCACCCGCACCGCGTCGAGGCCGGCGGCCTCGTCCGGGGCGTCGAGCATGGCCTTCACGAAGGCGGAGCCGACGATCACGCCGTCCGCGAAGCCCGCGACCTCGGCGGCCTGCCGGGCGTTGGAGACGCCGAGGCCGACGCAGACCGGCAGGTCCGTGGAGGCCGCCAGGCGGGTGCGCCGCACCAGGTCGGCGGCCTGTGAGCCGACGGACTCACGGGTGCCGGTGACGCCCATGAGCGAGGCCGCGTACACGAAGCCGGAGCCGGCCGCGGTGATGGTGGCCAGGCGGGCGTCCTTGCTGCTGGGCGCGACGACGAAGACGGTGCCGAGACCGTGCTTGTCCGCGTGCTCGCGCCACAGTCCGGACTCCTCGACGGGCAGGTCGGGCAGGATGCACCCGGCGCCGCCCGCCTCGGCCAGCTCGGCGGTGAACCGCTCGACGCCGTAGCGGTCGATGGGGTTCCAGTACGTCATGACGAGGATCGGCTTGCCGGTCGCGGCGTGCGCCTCGCGGACCGTGCGGATGACGTCCTTGATCTTGACGCCGCCGCGCAGGGCGATGTCGTCGGCGGTCTGGATGACCGGGCCGTCGAGCACCGGGTCGCTGTGCGGAAGGCCGACCTCCACGACGTCGGCGCCGGACTCCAGGACCGCCTTGGCGGCCGCGATGCCGCCCTCGACGGTCGGGAACCCGGCCGGCAGGTAGGCGACGAGCGCGGCCCGGCCCTCCGCCTTGGCGGCGGCGAGGGTCTCGCTCAACAGCCTTACGTTCCCGCTCACTTGGCGTCCCCCTCGATCTCGGCGGTGTCGGCGGCGTCGGCCGCGACCTCGGCGTCGGTGCCCTCGTCGTACAGGCCGAAGTAGCGGGCGGCCGTGTCCATGTCCTTGTCGCCGCGGCCGGACAGGTTGACGACGATCAGGCCGTCCTTGCCCAGCTCCTTGCCGACCTCCAGCGCACCGGCCAGGGCGTGGGCGCTCTCGATCGCCGGGATGATGCCCTCGGTGCGGGAGAGCAACCGCAGCGCCTGCATCGCGGCGTCGTCGGTCACGGCCCGGTACTCGCCGCGGCCGCTGTCCTTGAGGTAGGCGTGCTCCGGGCCGATGCCCGGGTAGTCGAGCCCGGCGGAGATCGAGTAGGGCTCGGTGATCTGGCCCTCCTCGTCCTGCAGGACGTACGACCGCGAGCCGTGCAGGATGCCCGGCTCGCCCGCGGTCAGGGTGGCCGCGTGCTCACCGGTCTCGACGCCGTGCCCGGCGGGCTCGCAGCCGATCAGGCGTACGTCGGAATCGGGGATGAAGGCGTGGAACAGGCCGATGGCGTTGGAGCCGCCGCCGACGCAGGCGACGGCCGCGTCGGGCAGGCGGCCCGCCTGCTCCAGGATCTGGCGGCGGGCCTCGACGCCGATGACGCGGTGGAAGTCGCGGACCATCGCCGGGAAGGGGTGCGGGCCTGCGACGGTGCCGAAGAGGTAGTGCGTCCGGTCGACGTTGGCGACCCAGTCGCGGAACGCCTCGTTGATGGCGTCCTTGAGCGTGCGGCTGCCGGACTTCACGGCGACGACCTCGGCGCCGAGCATCCGCATCCGGGCGACGTTGAGCGCCTGGCGCTGGGTGTCGATCTCGCCCATGTAGATGGTGCAGTCGAGGCCGAAGAGGGCGCAGGCGGTGGCCGTGGCGACGCCGTGCTGACCGGCGCCGGTCTCGGCGATGACCCGGGTCTTGCCCATCCGCTTGGTCAGCAGGGCCTGGCCGAGCACATTGTTGATCTTGTGCGAGCCGGTGTGGTTGAGGTCCTCGCGCTTGAGGAACACCCGTGCGCCACCGGCGTGTTCGGCGAACCGCGGCACTTCGGTGAGCGAGCTGGGGCGCCCGGTGTAGTGCGCGAGCAGATCGTCGAGCTCGCGCGCGAACTCGGGGTCCTGCTTCGCCTTGTCGTACTCGACGGCGACCTCGTCGACGGCGGCGACGAGCGCCTCCGGAATGAACTTCCCGCCGAAGGCGCCGAAGTAGCCCTGCGGCGTGGGGACTTGGCCGTCCGGATCGGGAATGAAGAACTGACTGGACATGTGCGGCATGCTCCTCGTGGGTACGCAAGATAAGCCCGTCCTGGGGCACCTCCCAGCGGTGGCTGGGGGAACTTGAGGACGAGCCGTTCAGGCGATCAAGGGGGTCTGGGGGGCTTGCCCCAGTTACGGGAAGGGGCGGGGCTGGGGAAGAAGGACCGCCGCCCCGCGCCATCGCATCCCGTTGACCTGACCGGGCTCGGAGCCGATCACGTACCGCACCCGGCGCCCGTGCACCCGCCGCGCGGGCGCCCGGCAGCCGCGGGGGCGGCAACCGGGTGCGAGGCGGGCGGCGATGGGCATGGGAGGGGGCTCAGCTCCGTCCGTGCCGCAGCGCGGGGTGCGCGCCCGCGGCCACGAGGTCCACCACGGCGGCCTTGGGGTCCTTGCCCGTCACGAGCGACTCGCCCACGAGGACCGCGTCCGCGCCGTCGTTGGCGTACGCGATCAGGTCGTGCGGGCCGCGCACGCCGGACTCGGCGATCCGCACGATGTGCGGCGGGATCTCCGGGGCGACGCGGGTGAAGGTCGAGCGGTCGACCTTCAGGGTCTTCAGGTCGCGCGCGTTCACGCCGATGATCTTCGCGCCCGCGTCCACCGCCCGCTCGACCTCCTCCTCGTCGTGCACCTCGACGATCGGCGTGAGCCCGATGGACTCGGCCCGCTCGATGAGGGAGACGAGGGCCTCCTGGTCGAGGGCGGCGACGATCAGCAGGACGAGGTCGGCGCCGTACGCCCGGGCCTCCCACAGCTGGTACGCCGTGACGATGAAGTCCTTGCGCAGGATGGGGATGTCGACCTTGGCGCGGACGGCCTCCAGGTCGGCGAGCGAGCCGCCGAAGCGGCGCTGCTCGGTGAGGACGGAGATGACGGCGGCGCCGCCCGCCTCGTAGTCGGCGGCGAGTCCGGCCGGGTCGGCGATCGCGGCGAGCGCGCCCTTGGACGGGCTGGAGCGCTTGACCTCGCAGATCACCTTGACGCCGTCGCCGCGCAGGGCGGCCACTCCGTCCTTGGCCCGGGGTGCCTTCGCCGCCCGCTCCTTGAGCTCGTCGAGGCTGACGCGCGCCTGCCGTTCGGCGAGGTCCTCACGCACGCCTTCGATGATCTCGTCGAGCACACTCACGCGAGCGGCCCCCTTCCCTGACGGCTAAGCGAGCTGACTGCACCGGATCCCGCGGATCCGATGGGGAACTGTCCCACCGGAGTGTTTGCGCCAGGGGCGCATTCCGGTAGGCACTGTGATGGTATCCGGACACCGGCGCAGGATCCGCATCCGGTGGACGGCGGTCCCACTACCTGGACGTTCGCCACGGGGAGTGACCGGTTCCGGGCGGCGGTCACGGCGCCAGCCAGGCGCCGAAGGGCAGGTTGCGTACGACGCTGAAGACCGCGAGGACCGCGCCTATCGTCCACAGCTGCGCGGAGCTCGGACTCAGCCGCCAGGCGCGCCCGCGGGCCGACGCGACGGTCCACGCCACCCAGCCGACGGCGAAGACCACGAAGCCCACCACGGCCGCCGCGTTGGCGCCGAGCGCGGTGAGGAAGTCGCCGGTGATGAACGCGTGCGCGCTGCGCAGGCCGCCGCAGCCGGGGCAGAGGATCCCGGTGAGCGCGAGCAGCGGGCAGGTCGGGTAGTGACCGGGTTCGTTGGGGTCGACCGAGCCGACGTACGCGAAGGCCGCGGCGACCGAGCCGAGCACGGCGACGGGCATGAGTAGCCGCTTGGCGACGGCGCGCGGGCGCATGTCGGGCGCGGGCGCCATCGCGTACGGGCCGTTCGGGCCGCCGGGCGCCGGCTGCCGCGGTGGGTGCGGGGCCGACTGCCGCGGCGGGTGCGGGGCCGGCTGCCGCGGTGGGTGCGGGGCTGCGGTGTGTTCTGCGGTCACCCCCGCATTCTGCCCTGCCGCCGAGTCCCGCGCCCGGGGGCGGCCGCGTAAGGAACGGGACTTGTGGCCGGCCGCCTCGGGGCCTTCGGCCCGGTCGCGGGCGGGCGCCGCGGGGGCATCGTGGAGGTGCGTCGCCGTCGCCCGGGGGCGGGCCCTGTCTTCCGGGCGGCGGCGCGCTGTGCGTCCGTACGGGCGCCTGAGCGGATGTCGGTGGACGGACGGGTCCGCGGACGGAAGGCGAGAAGGGGCGGAACCGGTTCTCCCGGTTCCGCCCCTTCTCGTACGTGTCTCGCGCCGTGCGGAGAACTCAGCTCTCGGCGCTGACGACCACGTGGTGCGCGGTCTTCGGCTGGCCCATGCCCGCGGCGCGCATGGCCATGCCGACCACACCGCCCAGGCCGACGACGATCAGGCCGCCCCAGAAGCCCAGCGGCTGGTTCAACACCATGAACGCACCGGAGATGCAGAAGCCGATGAACGCGATGATGACGCCGGTCCAGGCGGCCGGGGTGTGTCCGTGGCTCGTGCCCGCCATGAGTTGCTCCTCGTGTGCTGAAAGTCGAACGCTCTGACCCATTGTATGGACCGCCGCGGCACTACTCCCGTCCAGCCCCTGAACCGTGGGGTACCTCACCCGGCCGGTGCGGCCTGATCCGCAGAGATCGGGGAGACGGGCCCTAGTTCGTGGGGTCCTCGCCGCGGTCCAGGGCCTTCCACAGGTCCTCGGGGCGGTCCGGGTCGGTTCTGCTGGGCTTGCCGTGGCCCGTGCCCCGCTCGTACTTGCCGGACATCGCGGGCCAGCTCCCGCCGAAGCGCAGGGCGAGCACCCCGGCCAGCAGCAGGAGGAGGCCGCCGGCCGCGGCCACGAACGGCCAGGGCGTGAAGCGGACGGCGTCGATCGCGGCGCCGGCCTGGCCGCTGGCCGTCGCCGCCTTCTCGTCCAGGGCGGCGGAGTCCTGCGCGCCGAGCAGGGCCGCCGCGATCGTGCCCGCGCCGCTGAGGGCGAGCAGGGCCGAGACCAGGACGCGGCCGGTGCGGCGGACCGCGAAGACGGCGACGAGTGCGGCGAGGCCCACTATGGCGAGCGCGGCGGGCACGCCCGTCACATCGCTGCCCTTGGCGACCTGGTGCAGGGCACCGCCCGCCGTGGCGGCGTCACCCTCGGCCCAGGTCTGCCGGGAGGCGAGCAGGGCGACCGCTGCGCCGAGCGCGCCGAGCAGCAGGGCCGCGGCGAGGCTGCGCCTCCCGGCGGGCGCCTTGGTCCGCCGGGATTCTGCGCGGGGCTGGGGTACGGCTGCGGAAGTCACGCGTTCCACTATCCCTCACGGCCTCCGCGATCACTCAGGCGGTTGGCGCTGTGCACCGCGCGCAGCACCGCCGCCGCCTTGTTCCGGCATTCGGTGTCCTCGGCGACCGGGTCGGAGTCCGCGACGACACCCGCTCCTGCCTGGACGTACGCCGTGCCGTCGCGGAGCAGGGCCGTACGGATGGCGATGGCGGTGTCGGAGTCGCCCGCGAAGTCGAGGTATCCCACACAGCCGCCGTAGAGGCCGCGCCGGGAGGGCTCCAGCTCATCGATGATCTGCATCGCGCGGGGCTTGGGGGCGCCGGAGAGGGTGCCCGCGGGGAAGCAGGCCGTCAGGACGTCGAACGCGGTGTGGCCGTCGGCGACCTGGCCCGTGACCGTCGAGACGATGTGCATCACGTGTGAGTACTTCTCGATCGACATGAAGTCGACGACCTCGACGGAGCCGGGGGTGCAGACCCGCCCCAGGTCGTTGCGCCCCAGGTCGACCAGCATCAGGTGCTCGGCGCGCTCCTTGGGGTCGGCGAGGAGTTCCTCGGCGAGCGCCTGGTCCCGCTGCGGGGTGGCGCCGCGCGGCCGGGTGCCGGCGATGGGGTGCAGCATCGCCCGGCCGTCCTCGACCTTGACGAGGGCCTCGGGCGAGGAGCCCACGACGTCGAAGCCGTCGAACCGGAAGAGGTACATGTACGGCGAGGGGTTGGTGGCGCGCAGGACGCGGTAGACGTCCAACGCGCTTGCCGGACAAGGGGTTTCGAAGCGCTGCGAGGGCACGACCTGAAAGGCCTCGCCGGCTCTGATGCGCTCCTTGATGTCCTCGACGGCGTCCTGGTACTCGACGCCGCCCCACAGGGCCGTGAACTCGGGCAGCGCGGCGTCCGGCAGCGAGGAGGGGTGCTGCGCGACGGGCCGGGCGAGGTCGGCCTCCATGGCGTCGAGGCGGGCGACCGCGTCCGCGTAGGCCTCGTCGACGCCGGTGTCGAGGTCGTTGTGGTTGATGGCGTTGGCGATGAGCAGGACCGAGCCGTCCCAGTGGTCGAGGACCGCCAGGTCGCTGGTGAGGAGCATGGTCAGCTCGGGCAGCTTCAGGTCGTCGCGCTCGCCGGGGCCGATCTTCTCCAGGCGGCGCACGACGTCGTACCCGAGATAGCCGACCATGCCGCCGGTGAACGGGGGCATGCCGTTGTCGTGCAGGTCGCGCGGGGTGTGCAGGGCCTCGACCGTGGCGCGCAGGGCCTTCAGCGGGTCGCCCTCGGTGGGGACGCCGACGGGGGCGCCGCCCAGCCAGTGCGCCTGGCCGTCGCGCTCGGTGAGGGTGGCGGAGCTGCGCACGCCGACGAAGGAGTACCGGGACCAGGATCTGCCGTTCTCCGCGGATTCGAGGAGGAACGTGCCGGGGCGCTCGGCGGCGAGCTTGCGGTACAGGCCGACCGGGGTGTCGCCGTCGGCCAGGAGTTTGCGGCTCACCGGGATGACGCGGCGGTCGGCGGCGAGCTTGCGGAAGGTGTCGAGATCCATGCGATCCATGTCGGCCGACCCTACTGACCGGCGGTGCCGGGCTGTTCCACCGGCGTGCTGACGGGCAGCACATCGGCGTCGAAGCAGGTGCGGGCGCCGGTGTGGCAGGCGGCGCCGACCTGGTCGACCTGGACGAGGACGGTGTCGGCGTCGCAGTCGAGCGCCACGGACTTCACGTGCTGGAAGTGGCCGGAGGTGTCGCCCTTCACCCAGTACTCCCCGCGGCTGCGGGACCAGTAGGTGCAGCGGCCGGTGGTGAGCGTGCGATGCAGCGCCTCGTCGTCCATCCAACCGAGCATCAGCACTTCGCCGGTGTCGTACTGCTGGGCGATCGCGGGCACGAGACCGTCGGCGCTGCGCTTGAGGCGGGCGGCGATGGCGGGGTCGAGGTTGCTGCTCATGGGCCCATTGTGCCGGGTGACGCGGAGGGGGCGGCGCGGTCGTCCACAGGGTGAACCCCGCAGTCATACGAATGCCCGGCCCCTGTGGAAACGAGGGGGCGCCGTCCGGCGCGCGGGCTTAGCCTTGCAGCATGTCGACCCATGCCAAGCGTGAACGGCTGCTCCTGGCGGACCTGTTGGAGGCGGCGGGCCCGGAGGCTCCCACCCTGTGCGAGGGCTGGACCGCCCGGGACCTGGCGGCCCATGTGGTGGTGCGCGAGCGGCGTGCCGACGCCGCGGGCGGCCTCCTCGTCAAGGCCCTGGCCGGCCGCCTGGAGCGGGTGATGGCGGAGTTCACGGAGAAGCCGTACGAGGAGCTGATCCAGCTGATCCGCACGGGCCCGCCGCGGTTCTCGCCGTACGCCCTGAAGCAGCTGGACGAGGCGGCGAACGCGGTGGAGTTCTATGTGCACGCCGAGGATGTGCGCCGGGCGCAGGAGGACTGGAGTCCGCGGGAGCTCGACCCGGTGTTCGCGGACGCGCTGTGGTCGCGCCTCGAGAAGATGGCCCGGGTCCTTGGCAGACAGTCGCCGACGGGTCTGGTGCTGCGGCGCCCGGACGGTCGTACGGCGGTGGCGCACCGCGGTACTCCGGTGGTGACGGTCACCGGGGAGCCGGGTGAGCTGACGATGTTCCTCTTCGGCCGGCAGGACCACGCGCGCGTGGAGCTCGACGGCGACAAGGAGGCCATCCAACTCCTGCACGGCGCCCAGCAGTTGGGGCTCTGAGGCCTCGCAGGACCCCTGCTCACCAGCGCACGGGCAGGGTCCGTACGCCGCGCATCAGGAGACCGGGCACCCACGGCAGTGCGGCCTCGTCCGCGTCGAGGGTGAGGCCGGGGCAGCGCTCCAGGAGGGCGCCGACGGCGATGCGGCCTTCGAGGCGGGCGAGCGGGGCGCCGAGGCAGTAGTGCAGGCCGTGGCCGAAGGCGATGTGGCCGCGGGCGTCCCGGCGGATGTTGAAGCGGTCGGGTGCGGCGAAGCGCGCCGGGTCGCGGTCGGCGTCGGCGAGGGCGACGAGGACGGAGACGCCGGCCGGGACGACGGTGTCGCCGATGTGCACGGGCTCGGTCGTCCAGCGGGGCAGGGCGGTCTCGACGGGACCGTCGTAGCGCAGCATCTCCTCGACAGCGCCGTCGAGCAGCCCGTCGGGGTCTGCGCGCAGGAGCTCCAGCTGGTCGGGGTGGGCGAAGAGGGCGCGCACTCCGTTGCCGATGAGGTTGACGGTGGTCTCGTGGCCGGCGATGAGCAGCAGCACGGCCATGCCGATCAGCTCGTCGCCGGAGAGCCGGTCGCCGCCTTCGTCGACGGTGTGGGCCAGCGCGCTGAGCAGGTCGTCACCGGGATGTTCGCGTTTGGCGGCGGTGAGTCCGCGCAGGTAGTCGACCACGTTGCGGTAGGCGGCGCCCAGCAGTTCCTGGTCGGTGGGCGCGACCATCTCGTTGGACCAGGCGCGGAAGGCGTCCCGGTCGGCTTCGGGGACGCCGAGGAGTTCGCAGATGACGGTCATCGGCAGCGGGTAGGCGAGGGCGGCGATCAGGTCGGCGCCGCGGGCACCGTCGGCGAGCATCGCGTCGAGGAGTGCGTCGGTGATCCGCTGGACGCGCGGGGCGAGAGCGGCGATCCGGCGTGGGCTGAATTCGCGGGCGACGAGCTTCCGCAGCCGGGTGTGGTCGGGGGCGTCGCGCAGCAGCATGTGGGTGAGGGCCGGGCTGTCGGCGCCGTCCTTCCCGAAGGGGTGCAGCGCCGGGTCGACCTTGCGCAGGTCGCGGGTGAGCCGCGGGTCGACGAGCGCGGCCCGGCAGGCCTCGTGCCCGACCACGATCCACAGTTCCTCGCCCTCCGGGGTCCGTACGTGGTGGACGGGACCCTCGGCGCGCAGCGCCGCGTACACGGGGTAGGGGTCGCGGACGAAGTCGGGGCCGAGTTCCTTGAGATCCAGTACGGGGGCCGATGACATGACGCTCCTCAGGGGACGTACGGCTCGTCTCGCTCGGACGCTACCCGCGCGGCGGCCCGCGCGCCGCTCTCTTTCGGCCGGGTCCGAAGGTTGTTCGGTGGGGCGAACTGGCTTGTTCTGGCGGGGAGTCCAGGCATGCCAAGCTGCCGGCCATGACGACGACTCCTGCTTCGCATACTCCCTCGACTCCGAATTCGACCCCCTGGACCATCGCCGTGCTCGGTCCCGGCGGGGTCGGCGGCCTCGTCGCCGGGCTGCTCGCCCGGGACGGGCACCGTGTGATCTGTCTGGCGCGCGAGGAGACCGCCGCCGTCCTCGCCGAGCGGGGCGTGACCGTGCGCAGCGGCACGTTCGGGGACTTCACCGCGCGCGTGGAGGCGGACACCGAACTGCGGGAGCCTGTCGACGCGTTGATCGTCGCGCCGAAGGAGACCGGCCTGCGGTCGGCGCTGGAGCGGGTGCCGCGCGAGGCCCTCGGCGCGGGCCTCGCCGTGCCCCTCCTGAACGGCTTCGAGCACGTCGACGTGTTGCGTGGGCGCTACCCGGCCGAGCAGGTCGTACCGGGCACGATCCGGGTCGAGTCCACGCGGGTGGGGCCCGGGGTGATCGAGCACGGCGGGCTCAACGCCCGGATCGAGCTGGCCAGTTCGACCGCGCCGCACGCGCGCGTGGAGGCGTTCGCCGAGGTGCTGCGCGGGGCCGGGCAGCAGGTGGACGTGTTGGCGGACGAGACAGCGATGCTGTGGGGCAAGCTGTCGTTCCTGCTGCCGATGGCGCTGCTCTCGACGCGGTACGGGGTGCCGGTCGGCGAGGTGCGTACGGTGCACCGGGACCGGATGCTGGCCGTGATCGGGGAGTTCGCCGAGGTGGCCGCGGCGCAGGGGGCACCCCTCGACGTACCGGCGCCCCGCGTGGTGCACGGCATCGCCCTGCGGGCTCGTCCTCACACGCCGGACGGGCTGGAATTGATCCTGAAACGCCGCAGGGGCTATCCATCAGCCCGTCCGGCGTTTGAGGACGAGCGCCTCAGCGCGATACGGGGTCCGGGGCAGAGCCCCGGGACGGGGAGCCGGGGACCTACCGAACCGGATGCCCCGCCGACCGCAAGGACTCCTTGACCTCGCCGATCCGCAGGTCCCCGAAGTGGAAGACCGACGCCGCGAGGACCGCGTCCGCGCCCGCTGCGACCGCGGGCGGGAAGTGGTCGAGGCGGCCCGCGCCGCCGGAGGCGATGACGGGGACCGTGACGTGCTTGCGTACGGCCTCGATCATCTCGATGTCGTAGCCGTCCTTCGTGCCGTCCGCGTCCATGGAGTTGAGCAGGATCTCGCCCGCGCCCAACTCGGCGGCCCGGTGGGCCCATTCGATCGCGTCGATGCCGGCGGACTTGCGGCCGCCGTGCGTCGTCACCTCGAAGGAACCCGATTCCGTGCGGCGGGCGTCGACCGACAGGACGAGCACCTGGCGGCCGAAGCGCTCGGCGATCTCGCGGATGAGGTCGGGGCGGGCGATGGCCGCGGTGTTCACGCCGACCTTGTCCGCGCCCGCGCGCAGGAGCTTGTCGACGTCCTCGGCGGTGCGGACGCCGCCGCCCACGGTGAGCGGGATGAAGACCTGCTCGGCGGTGCGGCGGACCACGTCGTACGTCGTCTCGCGGTTGCCGGAGGACGCGGTGATGTCCAGGAACGTCAACTCGTCGGCGCCCTCGGCGTCGTACACCTTGGCCATCTCGACGGGGTCGCCCGCGTCGCGCAGGTTCTGGAAGTTGACGCCCTTGACGACCCGGCCGTTGTCCACGTCCAGGCAGGGGATGACTCGGACCGCCAGGGTCATGACTGATCGGGCTCCTCGTACGGGTCCCGGGCGCCGCCCAGGAAAGCTTCCATTTCCACTTCGACCAGGATGCGCGGGTCGACGAAGCCGCTGACGACCATCATCGTCATGACCGGGCGCACGGAGTCGAAGACCTCCCGGTGTGCCCGCCCCGCCTCGTCGACGTCCCGCGCATGGGTCAGGAGCAGCCGCGTACGCACCACCGACTCGGCGCCGATGCCGAACTCCCCGATCGCGTCGAGGGCGTTGGCGATGGCGACGCGCGTCTGCTCGTACGGGTCGCCCTCGCCGTACAGGACCATCCCCTTGAAGGAGGTGGTGCCGCCGACCACGACCCGGTCGCCCGCCGCTACGGCGCGCGCGAAGCCGAAGGCCTCTTCCCAGGGGCTGCCGCTCTGCACGCGTCGTACGTCGCTCATGAGGACACGGCCTCCAGGGCCTCTTCCAGGGTGAAGGCCTTGGCGTACAGGGCCTTGCCGACGATGGAGCCCTCCACGCCGAGCGGCACGAGCTCCGCGATGGCACGCAGGTCGTCGAGCGAGGACACGCCACCCGACGCGACCACCGGGCGGTCCGTCGCGGCGCAGACATTGCGCAGCAGCTCCAGGTTGGGGCCCTGCAGCGTGCCGTCCTTGGCGATGTCGGTGACGACGTACCGCGCGCAGCCCTCGGAGTTGAGGCGCTCCAGGGTCTCGTAGAGGTCGCCTCCGTCACGGGTCCAGCCGCGGCCGCGCAGCGTCGTGCCGCGCACGTCCAGGCCGACCGCGATCTTGTCGCCGTGCTCGGCGATGACCTTGGCGACCCACTCGGGGGTCTCCAGGGCGGCGGTGCCGAGGTTGACGCGGGTGCAGCCGGTGGCGAGCGCGGCCGCGAGGGACGCGTCGTCGCGGATGCCGCCGGACAGCTCGACCTTGATGTCCATGGCCCCGGCGACCTCGGAGATCAGGGCGCGGTTGTCGCCGGTGCCGAACGCGGCGTCCAGGTCGACGAGGTGCAGCCACTCGGCGCCGGAGTTCTGCCAGGCGAGGGCCGCCTCCAGCGGGGAGCCGTAGGACGTCTCGGTGCCGGACTCGCCGTGCACGAGGCGGACGGCCTGGCCGTCGCGGACGTCGACGGCGGGCAGGAGTTCAAGCTTGTTCACAGTCGTCACAGTACGGAGATCCAGTTCTTCAGCAGCTGCGCTCCGGCGTCGCCGGACTTCTCGGGGTGGAACTGCGTCGCCCACAGCGCGCCGTTCTCGACGGCCGCCACGAACTTCTCGCCGTGCGTGGACCAGGTGACGAGCGGGGAGCGCATCGCCGGGTTGGCGGTCTCAAGGGTCCAGTCGTGGACGGCGTACGAGTGCACGAAGTAGTAACGCTCGTCCGGCGAGAGGCCGTTGAACAGCTCGGAGCCCTCGGGGGCCTCGACGGTGTTCCAGCCCATGTGCGGGACGACGTCCGCTTTGAGGGGGCCGACCGTGCCGGGCCACTCGTCCAGGCCCTCGGCCTCGACGCCGTGCTCGATGCCCCGCTCGAAGAGGATCTGCATGCCGACGCAGATGCCCATCACGGGACGTCCGCCGGACAGGCGCCGGTCGACGATCCAGTCGCCGCGCGCCTCCTTGAGGCCCTGCATGCAGGCGGAGAAGGCGCCGACGCCGGGCACGAGCAGGCCGTCGGCGTTCATGGCCTTGTCGAAGTCACGGGTGATCTCGACGTCGGCCCCGGCGCGGGCGAGGGCCCGCTCGGCGGAGCGGACGTTGCCGAAGCCGTAGTCGAAGACGACAACTTTCTTCTCAGTCATGTCAGTTCCAGTAGTCGAGCCGCAGGACGCCCGCGACCAGGCACATGGCGGCGCCGATCGAGAGGAGCGTGACGAGGCTCTTGCCCATTCCCTGCTTGACGAACGAGTAGACGCCGCCGAGCAGGAAGAGGCCGACGACGATGAGGACGGTCGAAAGGCCGTTCATGGCTAGAGCGCGCCCTTCGTCGACGGGAGGATTCCGGCGGCGCGCGGGTCACGCTCGGAGGCGTACCGCAGGGCGCGCGCGAGGGCCTTGAACTGGCACTCCACGATGTGGTGCGCGTTGCGGCCGTAGGGCACGTGGATGTGCATCGCGATCTGTGCCTGGGCGACGAAGGACTCGAAGATGTGCCGGGTCATCGTCGTGTCGTACTCGCCGATCATCGGCGCCATGTTCTCGGGCTCGGTGTGCACGAGGTACGGGCGGCCGCTCAGGTCCACCGTCACCTGGGCGAGGGACTCGTCGAGCGGGACCGTGCAGTTGCCGAAGCGGTAGATGCCGACCTTGTCGCCGAGGGCCTGCTTGAAGGCGGCGCCCAGGGCGAGCGCGGTGTCCTCGATGGTGTGGTGGCTGTCGATGTGCAGGTCGCCCTCGGTCTTCACCGTGAGGTCGAAGAGGCCGTGGCGGCCGAGCTGGTCGAGCATGTGGTCGTAGAAGCCGACCCCGGTCGACACGTCGACCTTTCCGGTGCCGTCCAGGTCGATCTCGACGAGGACGGAGGTCTCCTTGGTGGTGCGCTCCACGCGCCCGACGCGACTCATGCGCTCTGCTCCTGCTCCTTCTTGAGTTCGCGTACCGCATCGAGGAACGCGTCGTTTTCTTCCGGGGTACCGGCGGTGACCCGCAGCCAGCCGGGCACGCCGTTGTCCCGCACCAGGACGCCTCGGTCGAGGATCTTCTGCCAGACGTCGTGGGCGGCGCCCTCGCCGTCGAAGCGGCCGAACTGCACGAAGTTCGCGTCGGACGCGGTGACTTCGTACCCCATCGACCAGAGTTCACGGACGAGGCGGTCGCGCTCCTGCTTGAGCTGGTCCACGTACGCGAGGAGCGTGTCCGTGTGTTCCAGGGCGGCGAGCGCGGTGGCCTGGGTGACGGCGGAGAGGTGGTACGGCAGCCGCACCAGCTGCACCGCGTCCACCACCGCCGGGTCGGCGGCGAGGTAGCCGAGGCGCAGACCGGCCGCGCCGAAGGCCTTGGACATGGTGCGGGAGACGACGAGATTCGGCCGACCTTCGAGCAGCGGGAGCAGCGAGGCCCCGTGGCTGAACTCGACGTACGCCTCGTCCACCACGACCAGGGACGGCTTGGCCGCCTGCGCCGCGTCGTAGAGCGCGAGGACGGTGTCGGCCGGGACGGCGGTGCCCGTGGGGTTGTTGGGCGAGGTGATGAAGACGACGTCGGGCCGGTTCTCGGCGATGGCCTTCTCGGCGAGCTCGGTGTCGATCGTGAAGTCGTCGTTGCGCGGCCCGGAGATCCAGCCGGTGCCGGTGCCGCGGGAGATCAGCGAGTGCATCGAGTACGAGGGCTCGAAGCCGATCGCCGTACGGCCCGGTCCGCCGAAGGTCTGAAGCAGCTGCTGGAGCACTTCGTTGGAGCCGTTGGCCGCCCAGACGTGCGCGGCCGTGACCTCGTACCCGCCGGTGCGGGTGAGGTAGCGGGCCAGTTCGGTGCGCAGCTCGACCGCGTCCCGGTCCGGGTAGCGGTTCAGCTCGCGGGCGGCCTCGCGCACCCGCTCGGCGATCCGCTCGACCAGCGGCTCGGGCAGCGGGTACGGGTTCTCGTTGGTGTTGAGCCGGACGGGCACGTCCAACTGGGGAGCGCCGTACGGGGACTTGCCGCGGAGCTCTTCGCGGATGGGGAGGTCGTCGATCCTGGTCACTTGGTCCCCGTCACCTCCTGGCCCGGAACCTTCCACTCGAACCTCGCCTTGATCGCGGCACCGTGCGCCGGCAGGTCCTCGGCCTCGGCGAGCGTCACCACGTGGTGGGCGACGTCGGCCAGGGCGTCCCGCGTGTAGTCCACGATGTGGATGCCGCGCAGGAAGGACTGGACGGACAGGCCGGACGAGTGGCAGGCGCAACCGCCGGTCGGGAGCACGTGGTTGGAGCCCGCGCAGTAGTCGCCGAGCGAGACCGGCGCCCAGGGACCGATGAAGATCGCGCCGGCGTTCTTGACGCGTCCGGCCACGGCGGTGGCGTCGGCGGTCTGAATCTCCAGGTGCTCGGCGCCGTACGCGTCGACCACGCGCAGGCCCTCCTCCAGGCCGTCGACCAGGACGATCGCGGACTGCCTGCCGGCCAGGGCGGGCTTGATCCGGTCCTCGATGTGCTTGGTGGCCGCGACCTGCGGCTCCAGCTCCTTCTCGACGGCGTCGGCGAGCGCGATCGAGTCGGTGACGAGGACGGCGGCGGCCATCGGGTCGTGCTCGGCCTGGCTGATCAGGTCGGAGGCGACGTGGGCCGGGTCGGCGGTGTCGTCCGCGAGGATCGCGATCTCGGTCGGTCCGGCCTCGGCGTCGATGCCGATACGGCCGGTGAAGTAGCGCTTGGCGGCGGCCACCCAGATGTTGCCGGGGCCGGTCACCATGTTCGCCGGGGCGCAGCCGTCGGGTCCCGGGGTGCCGTACGCGAACATCGCCACGGCCTGGGCGCCGCCCACCGCGTACACCTCGTCGATGCCGAGGAGGGCGCAGGCGGCGAGGATCGTCGGGTGCGGGAGTCCGTCGAACTCCTTCTGGGGCGGGGACGCGAGCGCCATCGACTCGACGCCCGCCTCCTGTGCCGGGACCGCGTTCATGATCACGGAGGACGGGTAGACGGAGCGGCCGCCCGGTGCGTACAGGCCGACGCGCTCGACCGGCACCCACTTCTCGGTGACCGTGCCGCCGGGCACGACCTGCGTGGTGTGCGGGGCGCGGCGCTGCTCGCGGTGGACGATGCGGGCGCGCCTGATGGACTCCTCGAGGGCGGCGCGCACCTCGGGGTCGAGTTCGGCGAGCGCCTTGGCGAGGGCCTCGGCCGGGACGCGGACCCGGTCGAGCTTGACTCCGTCGAACTTCTCCGCGTAGTCGATCAGCGCCGCGGTGCCACGATGATGCACGTCCTCGCAGATGGGCCGCACCTTGTCCAGGGCGGCCGCGACGTCGAACTCGGCACGGGGCAGCAGGTCGCGCAGGGCGCCACCCTCGGGGAGGGAGTCACCGCGCAGATCGATTCGGGAGATCACGGAACCAATTATCGCAGACGGCCCGAGGGGGCGATCGCCCGTATCAATGGCTGATACAAGCCCCTGGTCGGCGATGGGACGCGCATAAGGGCTCCCCGGAAGATCGGCTTCACCGCTAGCGTTCGGGTCGTCACGCAGCGGGCATCACGGCTGTGCACAGCGGGCATCACGGCTGTACGGGGGCACGTGCCGGGGGCGGACATTCACGGGGAGGAAGTTCAGCAGTGGTCGACGGGCAGCACACGGACATGCCGGACGGCCTGACCGCGGCCGAGATCGGCATGTGGCAGGCCTTCCAGAACGGCAGCAGATACGACCTGTCCAGCGGCGACCAGGACGTGGACGACCCGCACGGCGGCCACCCCTGGGGCCCTGAGCGCAGCGTGCGCGCGCGGGTGATCTGCCTGCTGATGCTGGACGGGCCGCCGCCGCTGCCCGGCCGGGTCGCGTCGATCAAGCTGACCGGCGTGCAGATCACGGGGACGCTGGACGTCGCGGGCGGCACGGTCGAGCCGTATGTGGAGATGAAGGCCTGCCGGTTCGAGAAGGAGATCGTGCTGCCGGAGAGCCACTTCTCCACGCTGCGCCTGGTGGACTGCTCGATCCCGCGGTTCGAGGCGGCCCGCCTGCACACCGAAGGCGATCTGCATCTGCCGCGCTGCCATGTGCACCGCGGCATCCGCCTCACCGACGCCCAGATCGGTACGGACCTGCTCCTGAACCAGGCCGTGGTACACCGCGACCGCCGCGGCCGCACGCTCACCGGTGACGGGCTCACGGTCGGCCAGGACTTCCAGGCCGAACTGATGGACTCGCACGGCGAGATGAGCCTGCGCGGCGCCCAGATCGGGGTCTCCCTGAGCCTGCGCGGCAGCCGGCTGCTCAACCCGTACGGCAGCAAGGCCCTGAACGCCCCGCAGCTGACCGTGGAGCGCACGCTGTACATGACGCCCGCCGCGGCCTCCAATCCGCCGCTGACCGGTGGTTCGACCCCGGCGCGCGGGGTGCGGGTGCAGAAGTTCGAGTGCCAGGGCGGGATCCGGCTCGACGACGGCCGGTTCGGGGACGCCCTCGACCTGGAGCAGGCCCGCTTCCAGATGGAGAGCGAGCAGGAGCTGTCGCTGCGCCGCATCCAGGTACCCGAGCTGCGCTTCCTGGGCGAGAAGATGGCGCGGGGCAGTGTGGTCCTCTCCGGCGCGAAGATAGTCAACCTGGTCGACAAGTCGACGAGTTGGCCGGGCCCGGGCCAGCTGAGGGTCGGCGGTTTCACGTACGAGAACCTCGTCCCGCGCGGCAGCTTCCCGCTCGCCCGGCGCCTGGAGTGGGTGCTCTCGGCGACGCCGGAGTACAGCCCGGAGCCGTACGAGAAGCTCGCGACGGTGCTGCGCAACAGCGGCGAGGACGCCGACGCCCGCGAGGTGCTGCTCGCCAAGCAGCGCCGCCGCCGCGAGACCCTGCCGCTCGCGGGCAAGCTGTGGGGGTACGCGCAGGACTGGACGGTGGCGTACGGCTACCGGCCGGGCCGGGCCGCGGTGTGGATGGCGCTGCTGTGGGCGCTGGGCGCGATCGCGTTCAAGCAGTACGAGCCGCCCGCCCTGAAGCCCGGCGAGGGCCCGGAGTGGAACCCCTCGCTGTACGCCCTCGACCTGCTCGTCCCGGTGATCAACCTGGGCCAGGACGGCTACTGGCGGGTGGAGGACCACTGGCAGTGGGCGGCGGCGGCGCTCGTCCTGCTGGGCTGGATCCTGGCGACGACGGTGGCGGCGGGTGCGTCACGGCTACTGCGGCGCGGCTAGGGCTTCCCCAGGGGCCTGTCCGGCGGGACCGTGCGCCCGTACGGGCTTCGCGGCCGAACCGTTACCCGGCCGCGCACAACCTCGCGGTCCGTGGAGCCGTCCACTCCTGCGCAAGCACCAGGTGCAAGGGAGGGCCTCACGCCATGGCTCTGTTCCGTGCCGTGATCGGCACGGCCCGGATGGTCCGGCACGCGCCGCGCCTCGCGGCGGATCTGCCGGCCGACGACGCGGTGCTCCTCGACGCGCCCGACGACCGCCTCGCCCCGGCCCTGCTCGCCGCGGGGCACGGGGAGTACGACGTGGCCGCGAAGCTGCTCGCCGGAACCCGGGAGGCCGCCGAGTGGGAGAACCGGGACCGGTATCTGCTCCGGCTCGCCACGTTCGCGCAGGCCCGCGGCGACTGGTTCGAGGCCTGGCAGTGCGCCGCGCCGCACGACCCGGACGCCCTCCTCGTCAAGGCCGAACTCGCGGTCCGGCACGCCTGGGAGTCCCCGGCCCGCGCCGAGCTGCTCCGCGAGGCGGCACCGCTGATCACGGCCGCCGCGGAGGCCGATCCGCGCGACCCGGTGCCCTGGCGCATCGCCCTCGACCACGCGCGCGGCCGCGGGGCGTCGCGCACCGGGTTCAACGCACTGTGGGCCCAGGCGGTGCGCCGCTCGCCGCACCACTACGGCTGTCACGCGGCGGCGCTGCAGTACCTCTCGGCGTCCTGGTACGGCTCGCACCGCGAGTGCCTGGACTTCGCCGAGCGGGCGGCGGCCGACGCGCTGCCGGGCTCGCTGGTGCGGGCGCTGCCGGTGCGGGGCGCGTTCGCGTATCTGTCGGGGCCTGGCCGGTCCTCGGTGCCCGCGGGCCGGCTGCACGCGGCGGCTGACTGCGCGATCGAGCTGTCGGCGGCGTACGAGGCGGGCGACCCGTACCCGGCGGAGGTGCGCAATCTGCTCGCGTACGTCCTGGTCCGCCTGGAGCGGTGGAGCGATGCCCTGGAGCAGCTGCGGCTCATCGGGCCGTACGCGACGTCGTTCCCGTGGGACCGGATCTCCGAGGATCCGCTCGGCCAGTTCCTCGAACTGCGCGACGGCGTACGCCTGGAGGTGGCCGCCGCGACCCCGCTGCGCGCAGGCCGCCCGCGCGCGCAGCGCAGGTCCGGAGGAATCCGCTCTGGGCGGACCCGCTCCGGGCGAGCTTGAGCGGCCATTAGGCTTGTCCGTCGTGACCACCGTCCGGCTTCCGCTCTTTCCGCTGAACACCGTGCTGTTCCCGGGACTCGTGCTGCCTCTGAACGTCTTCGAGGAGCGCTACCGCGCGATGATGCGCGATCTCGTCAAGGCCTCGCCCGAGGACTCCGACGAGCCGCGCAGGTTCGTCGTCGTCGCCATCCGCGACGGCCACGAGGTGGCGCCGGCCGAGCCGGGCATGCCCGACGCGACCGCGGTGCCCGAGCGCGGCTCCGCCGCGGGCTTCGGGCCCGATCCGCTGAAGTCGTTCCACAAGATCGGCTGCATCGCGGACGCCGCGACCGTACGGGAGCGCGCCGACGGCAGCTTCGAGGTCCTGGCCACCGGCACCACCCGGGTCCGGCTGCACTCCGTGGACGCCTCGGGCCCGTATCTGACGGCCGAGCTGGAGGAGCTGGAGGAGGATCCGGGCGAGGAGGCGGGGGCGCTCGCCGAGGGCGTGCTCCGCGCCTTCCGGAACTACCAGAAGCGGCTCGCGGGCGCCCGCGAGCGCTCCCTCTCCACGGGCGCGGAGCTGCCGGACGAGCCGTCGGTGGTCTCGTACCTGGTCGCCGCCGCGGCGGTCCTCGACACCCCGACCAAGCAGCGCCTCCTGCAGGCCCCGGACACCGCGTCCCGGCTGCGGGACGAGCTGAAACTCCTTCGCGCGGAGACCGCGGTGATCCGTAACCTGCCGTCGCTGCCCGCCGTCGACCTGACGCGCGGGCCGACGAGCATGAACTGACCGCGTACGCGCAGGCGAGGGCCCGATGGCGAAGAAGTCCAAGAGCAAGCAGCAGCAGTCCGGCGGCACCCCGGCGACGGTGGCCCTCACCGAGGCGGGCGTCCCCTTCACGGTGCACGCCTACGAGCACGACCCGGCCCACCCGTCGTACGGCGCGGAGGCGGCCGAGGCGATGGGCGTCTCCCCCGACCGCGTCTTCAAGACCCTGGTGGCCGACGTGGACGGCGCGCTGACCGTCGCCGTGGTCCCGGTCGCGGGCTCGCTTGACCTGAAGGCGCTGGCCGCGGCGGTCGGAGGCAAGCGCGCCGCGATGGCCGACCCGGCGGCGGCGGAGCGCACCACGGGCTACGTCCGCGGCGGCATCTCCCCGCTCGGCCAGCGCAAGCGCCTGCCCACGGTCCTGGACGACTCGGCCTCCGGGCACGCCACGATCTGCGTCTCGGCGGGCCGCCGCGGCCTGGAGGTGGAGCTGTCCCCGGACGACCTGGCGAAACTGACGGGGGCTGTGGTGGCCCCGATCGGCCGGGCCTGACCTTCCGGTTCAGTCGGTACGCGTTCCCTGCGCGCCGTGGTCCGGCGGGTACCGGTGGGCGTCGCCCGACTCGGCCGGCCAGCCGTGGTACGGGCCGACGGTGAACTCGGGGTCGCGCGGGCCGAACAGGGCGGTGAGGCCGAGGTGCACGGCGAGAGCGGCGATCGGCCAGGCGAGCAGGGAGCCGAGGGAGTTCAGCTCCAGGGGCGCGTCGAAGGCGACACCGGGGCCGACCTCCTTGGCGCGGGCCACCACGTCGTCGCCGGGTCCGAGCAGCAGCCCGAGCCGCCAGGCGACGACCGACGCGAGCAGACCGCCGAGCGCGAGCCCGACCACCAGCGGGACGCCGCCGCGCCTGCGAAGCAGGAACACCACGATCCCGCTGACCAGGCCGAAGCCGAGCGCGAGCAGGATGAACGTGCCGTCGGCGCCGATCGCCTGCTCGCCCTCGATCTCCTTGAGGAACACGGCCTTCTCGTCGGCGACCAGCGGCACCCGCGGCGCGAGCTGCCCCCACAGCAGGCCGAGCAGCGCACCGGAGACCGTGAGGACCACCGCGACGAGCGCCGCCTGGATCAGTTCCCGCTGCAGTCCGGGCCCGTCGTCCTCGGGGACCGGCGGTGCGGCGTCGTGCGACGGGGGCGTGCCCCAGGGGTCGTGGGCGGAGGGCTGGTGGGGAGGTGTGTGCGGTGCGGTCACCCTGCCATCGTGCCAGGCCCTCCGGGTGGCGGCGGCCCCGGGCCGATGATGATCCGCCTCAGCGGACGGCGGCCTTCCGGTACGCCCAGGTCGCGACCGCGAGCGAGAGCACACCGACGCCCGCGCACACCGCGAGGTCGAGGCCGACGGCGGTCCAGTCGGGGTGCGCGTCGAAGGTCCGGGCGAAGGCCTCCACGCCGTACGTCGAGGGCAGCAGGTCGCGCCCGTACTGCAGCAGGAGCGGCATCCGCTCGGCCGGGAGCACGCCCAGGAGCAGCGCCGCCGACATGCCCAACTGGCCGAGCAGCGTGGCCAGTTCGGGCCGCGGCGCGAGCAGGCCGAGGGCCGCGCCGAGCCCGGCGAGCGCGGCGCCCGCGAGCGGGATGACCGCCACGAGCACCCATACGTGCGTGAGCGGAAGCCCGAAGAGGAGACTCCCCACGACGGCCGTGACGAGCGTGCCGGGCACGGTGAACGAGGCGTACGCACCGGCCGCGCCGAGGACGACGGCGGCGGGCGGCACGGGCAGCGTCGCGTAGTGGTCGAGCCCGCCCTGGGCGCGCAGCTGGCCGAAGTACTGGGCGAGCAGGTTGAGCGCGACGAAGGCCACGACGAGCACCGCGGACCCGGCGACCACGGCCCGCGCCTCCTGCCCGCCGTCGACGACGCCGCGCATCAGGACCATGATCCCCACGGACTGGAAGGTCGCGACGAAGAGCAGCGGGATACGGGCGACGCGCGCCCGGGACAGCTGGGCCCGGTAGACAGCGCCCAGCGCGGGCAGCAGGCGCGCGGGCGGGGCGAGCGGGGCCTCGGGCAGGGCGGCCACCGGGTCGACGGCCCGCCCGGCCCCCGTACCCCTCTCCGTCTCGTACACCGTCACACCTTCACCAAACCCTTCGTACGCCCGCCGAGCGCGAGGTACACGTCCTCAAGGCTCGGCGTGGCCAGTGTGAAGTCGTCGAGCGCCGCGAAGGCCCTGCCGCCGGTGACCGCGGCGACCGCGGCGCGGGCCTCGTCGGGGGCGAGCCGCAGCGTCCAGCGCCGCCCGGTCTCCTCGGCGGAGGCGTGCAGGGCCGCGACCTCGGGGACGTCGAGCGGGGCGCTCTCGCGCCAGACGAGGTCGAGCCGGACCTCGCCGGCGACCGCGCTCTTGAGGCCCGAGGGGGTGTCGCAGGCGATGACGCGGCCCTGTTCGAGCACGGCGACCCGGTCGAGTACGGTCTCCGCCTCGATGACGTTGTGGGTGACGAGCAGCACGGTCGTGCCGCGTTCGGCCCGGCGCCGGTCGACGGCGGCCCACACGGCGCGCCGGGCCACCGGGTCCATGCCGGTGGTCGGCTCGTCGAGGACGAGCAGCGGCCGCTCGCCGACCAGGGCGGCGGCGAAGCAGGCGAGGCGCCGCTGGCCGCCGGAGAGCTTCTTCAGGGGGCGCCCGGCGAGCGGGGCGAGGCCGAGCTCGTCGAGGACGTCGTCGCGTTCGGCGCGGGCGGCGCGCAGGTCGAGGCCGCGCAGCCGTCCGGTGGTCTCGGCGGCGAGGGCCACTGTCAGCTCGTCGAGCGCGGTGGACTCCTGGCCGAGGTACGCGAGCAGCCGCGCGGCCCGCTCGGGGTGGCGCACGATGTCGTGCCCGAGGATCCGCACACTCCCGGAGTCGGGCCGCATCAGCCCGGTGAGCTGTCGTACGAGGGTGGATTTGCCGGCGCCGTTGGGGCCGAGGAGGCCGAAGATCTCGCCGCGGCGGACGGTGAGTGTGACGGCGTCGGTGGCGCGCACGGCGGGTGTCGCGGGGGAACCACGGCGCCCGCGCGCGGCGGGGTACGTCTTGACCAGCTCACGCGTCTCGCACACGGTCTCGTCGCCGTGTGCACGGTCGTTCGGGTGGCCGGTGCGCGTACTCACGAGGGACGAGACTACGGGACCGGCCCTGCACGGGTCGCCCCGGGACGCCCACTGCGCCGCCGGGCGGCCGCTCCCGCCGAAGGGCCGACCCGCTGTACCGATGCGGCCGGGCTACTCCGCCGTGGGCGCGGGCGCCGCCGCGTTCACGTCGACCTCACGCCAGAACCCGGCCCGAATCGCGTACCGGTCGTGCTCGTCGATCTGGTCGTCCTTGTGCGCGAGGAGGCCGAACCGGGCGGCGTAGCGCAGGAGTTCGCCGTCGATGCGGTGCGGGATGCGCGGATACATGCCGGAGAGCCCCCGCACCTCGGCGGACTCGGGCAGCCGGGCCATCCAGCGGCGGGCGAAGACCTGCCCCACCTCGAAGGGGTCACCGCCGACGGTGGTGATGTCCTCCTCGCGGTCCGCCCAGCGCTGTTCGGCGGTGGTGAGCTGAGCGAGCGTGGGCAGCGCCGCGACGTCGGAGGGCTCGCCGGGGCCGCCGGACCGGTCGATCCAGCCCTTGTCGGAGGACCAGCGCAGGGTGGCGTTGGGCTGCTCCTTGCCGGCCGGGGCGCCGGGGCCGTGCAGCGCGGCGAGGTCCTTGGGGGTGGGTACGCCGGGCTTGGCCGGGGTGCGCTCGGGCCCGGGGTGCTCGGCGGCCCGGGCGGCGGCGGGACCGGCGTGGCTGCCGTTCTGCGGGGTGGCGGGTTCCTGGGGGGCGTGCTCGGCGAGCGCGGACTCGGGCAGCGGCGCGGAGAGGATCGCGGCGATCTCCGGGCGGGGCGCGGGCTGCGGCGCGCAGACCCCGGTGACCTCCTTCGCGCGTACGGCCTGGGTGATCCAGGCGCGGTCGAGCACGCGGCGCTCGTCGGCCTCGGCGACCAGGTCCTCGGACTGGTTGTAGTCCCCGTCGGCGGCCTGCACGGCCCAGAGGTGGACGGCGACGCCGTGTTCTTTGGCGGACATCAGCCCGGGCAGCAGATCGCCGTCACCGGTGACCAGGACGACGTCGGAGCAGGCCCGGTTGCGGGCGAGTTCGGTCAGCTCGGCGTGCATCGCGGCGTCCACGCCCTTCTGCGCCCAGCGCCCGTCGCTGCGGGTCAGGGCGCCGAGCCGGACGGTGACGCGGGGCATCACACGGAGCCTGCGGTGCTCGGGCTGCGGTACGCGGTCGGGGGCGCCGTCGAACCAGTAGATCCGCAGCAGGGGGCGCTCGGTCTCGGTCTCGGCACGTTCGCGGAGGGCCTGGATGAGGGCGGGATGGTCGACGGTGATCCGTGACCTTGAGGGCTCCTTGGCGAGAAGACTCGCGGCGGCACCGAGCAGATATCCGGCGTCCACCAGGACGACGCAGCGGTCCACGCTTCCACCCTCTTTCCCTGAGGCTCCCGACTGCGGGAATCGGGGGCGGGTTCGGTTCGGGTTGTCTTTCGAGTCTGCCCGACCGCACAGGGGTTGACGTCCCGAACTCGATCTTCGGCGTGGCGTTTCCGCAAGTTCGGCGCGCGCTTTCTCCGGATCGGTTAAGAGGCGCGGCAATTACGCACGGTAATCCTCTGACATGCGCGCTATGTCGGCGTATGTGAATCTGAATCCGGCCCTGGCCCCTAGATCCCCTTCAGGAGGCAGATCACCATGGCCAAGAACAAGAATCGCCAGCAGGCGGCCCAGCGGACGCAGCCGAGCCGCGGTCAGCAGCAACCCTCGGAGCGCGGCGCGGAACACCAGGTGCAGTCAGACGTGCAGAGCGAGGCTCCGAGCCCGTCGAACCTGGCCGAGCGTGGCAAGCGACAGAAGAAGTTCGGCCACAACTGACCCGGGCGGTAAGCCACTTGACACTGGCGACGAAGGGCGCGTCCTTTTCAGGGCGCGCCCTTCGCGTACGCATCAATTCCAGCCGTATGACAGGGAATTACGCCTGCCACGCATGCCTAACCGGCCAGGCACTGGGGGCCGAGCAGCACCTTGAGGTCGCCGAAGAGCGCCGGATCGGGCTGCACGCGGTGCTTGTCGAGCCGGAGCACGGTGGTCTTGCGGGCGCCGACGAGCTTGATGCGCACCTCGGAGTTGCCCTTGTGGTGGCTGAGCACCTCGCCGAGGCGGCTGACCATCGGCGGGGTGACCCTGACCGTCGGGATGGTGATGAGGACGGGGGCGTTGGTGCCGGCGTTCGACAGGTCCGGGACCTGCATCTCCATGGCGACCAGGCGCGGCACGTCCTCGCGCTTGTCGAGCCGGCCCTTGACGAACACCACGGCGTCCTCGACGAGTTGGGTCGACACCAGCTGGTACGTCGCCGGGAAGAACATGCACTCGATGGAGCCCGCGAGGTCCTCGACGGTGGCGATCGCCCAGGCGTTGCCCTGCTTGGTCATCTTGCGCTGGAGGCCCGAGATGATGCCGCCGATGGTGACGATCGAGCCGTCGGAGAAGTCACCGCCGGTGAGCTGCCCGATCCCGGCGTCCGCCTTGTCGGAGAGCACATGCTCCAGGCCGAAGAGGGGGTGGTCCGAGACATACAGACCGAGCATCTCCCGTTCCTGCGCGAGGAGATACGTCTTCTCCCACTCGTCCTCGGAGAACTCCACGTCGAGCCCGAAGCCCGGCTCGTCACCGCCCGATTCGTCGCCCATCCCGCCGAAGAGGTCGAACTGGCCCTCGGCCTCCTTGCGCTTGACCGCGACGACGTTGTCGATCATCGGTTCGTACTGCGCGGTGAGGCCCTTGCGGGTGTGGTGCATGGTGTCGAACGCGCCCGCCTTGATGAGCGATTCGGTGGTGCGCTTGTTGCAGGCGGTGGCCTCGACCTTGTCGAGGTAGTCGGGGAAGGAACTGAACTTCCCCTTGGCCTTGCGGGAGCGGATGATCGACTCGACGACGTTGGTGCCGACGTTGCGGACCGCCTCCAGGCCGAAGAGGATCACGTCGTCCCCCTGGGCCGCGAAGTTGTGCACCGACTCGTTGACGTTCGGCGGGAGCACCTTGATGCCCATGCGGCGGCACTCGTTGAGATAGACGGCCGACTTGTCCTTGTCGTCCTTCACCGAGGTGAGCAGCGCCGCCATGTACTCGGCGGGGTGGTTCGCCTTGAGGTACGCCGTCCAGTAGGTGACCAGGCCGTACGCGGAGGAGTGGGCCTTGTTGAACGCGTATCCGGCGAAGGGGACCAGGACGTCCCAGAGGGCCTGGATGGCCGCGTCGGAGAAGCCCTTCTTGCGGGCACCGGCCTGGAAGAGGACGAAGTTCTTCTCCAGTTCCTCGGGCTTCTTCTTGCCCATCACGCGGCGGAGCACGTCGGCCTCGCCGAGCGAGTATCCGGCGATGATCTGGGCGGCCTTCTGCACCTGCTCCTGGTACACGATCAGGCCGTAGGTGAGACCCAGGGTCTCCTTCAGGGGCTCCTCGAGCTCCGGGTGGATCGGGGTGATCTCCTGGCGGCCGTTCTTCCGCTCCGCGTAGTTGATATGCGAGTTCATGCCCATCGGGCCCGGCCGGTACAGGGCCGAGACGGCGGAAATGTCCTCGAAGTTGTCAGGCTGCATCTGGCGGAGCAGCGAACGCATCGGGCCGCCGTCGAACTGGAAGACGCCGAGGGTGTCACCGCGGCAGAGGAGTTCGAAGGTCTTCGGGTCGTCGAGCGGGAGGTTGAGCATCTCCAGGTCGATGCCCTTGTCGGCCCGCACCATCTTGACGGCGTCGTCCATGATGGTGAGGTTGCGCAGGCCCAGGAAGTCCATCTTGAGCAGGCCGAGCGACTCGCACTGCGGGTAGTCCCACTGCGTGATCGTCACGCCGTCGGTGTGCCGCGTCCAGAGCGGGGCGTGCTCGACGATCGGCTCGCTGGACATGATCACGCCGGCCGCGTGCACACCCATCTGCCGGACCAGGCCCTCCACACCCTTCGCGGTGTCGATGACCTTCTTGACGTCCGGTTCGTTCTCGTACATCCCCCGGATCTCGCCCGCCTCGCTGTAGCGCGGGTGCTTGGGGTCGGTGATGCCGGAGAGGTCGATGCCCTTGCCGAGGACGTCGGCGGGCATGGCCTTGGTGAGGCGGTCACCCATCGCGTACGGATATCCGAGCACGCGCGCGGAGTCCTTGATGGCGTTCTTCGCCTTGATCTTTCCGTACGTGCCGATCATGGCGACCTTGTCGGAGCCGTACTTCTCCGTCACGTACCTGATCACCTCGACGCGCCTGCGCTCGTCGAAGTCGATGTCGACATCGGGCATGGAGATGCGCTCGGGGTTGAGGAACCGCTCGAAGATCAGGCCGTGCGTGATCGGGTCGAGGTCGGTGATGCCCATCGCGTACGCCACGATCGAGCCGGCCGCGGAGCCTCGGCCCGGGCCCACCGCGATGCCCTGGTTCTTCGCCCACATGATGAAGTCGGCGACGACCAGGAAGTATCCCGGGAAGCCCATCGAGATGATGGTGTCCATCTCGTACTCGGCCTGCTTCTGGCGGTCCTCGGGGACGCCGCCCGGGTAGCGGCGGTTCATGCCGACCCGGACCTCCTCCTGGAACCAGGTGACCTCCGTGAAGCCGTCCGGGATGTCGAACTTCGGCATGAGGTCGCGCTTCTCGAACATGCCCGTGGTGTCGATCTGCTCGGCCACCAGGAGCGTGTTGCGGCAGCCCTCCTGCCAGGCGTCCGAGGAGTCGATGGCGTACATCTCGTCGGTCGTCTTCAGGTAGTAACCCGTGCCGTCGAAGCGGAAGCGGTCCGGGTCGGAGAGGTTCTTGCCGGTCTGGATGCAGAGCAGGGCGTCGTGGGCCGTCGACTCGTGCGCGTAGGTGTAGTGCGAGTCGTTCGTCACCAGGGGCGGGATGCCGAGCTTCTTGCCGACCTCAAGGAGGCCGTCGCGGACCCGGCGCTCGATCTCGATGCCGTGGTCCATCAGCTCCAGGAAATACCGGTCCTTGCCGAAGATGTCCTGGTACTCGGAGGCGGCCTTCAGGGCCTCGTCGAACTGGCCGAGGCGCAGCCGGGTCTGGAGCTCGCCGGAGGGGCAGCCGGTGGAGGCGATCAGGCCCTCCGACCACTGGGCGATGGTCTCCTTGTCCATGCGGGGCCACTTCTGCAGCCAGCCCTCGGCGTACGCGTCCGAGGAGAGCTTGAAGAGGTTGTGCAGGCCCGTGCTGTTCGCCGCCCAGATCGTCTTGTGGGTGTAACCACCCGAACCCGAGACGTCGTCCCGCTTCTGGTGCGGCTGGCCCCACTGGATCTTCCGCTTGTACTGCCGGGACTGGGGCGCGACGTACGCCTCGATGCCGATGATCGGGGTGACCCCGGCCTTCTTCGCGGAGTGGAAGAAGTCATACGCACCGTGGAGGTTGCCGTGGTCCGTCATGGCGACATGGGTCATGCCCATCTCGTTGCAGGCGTTGAACATGTCCTTCAGCCGCGCCGCGCCGTCGAGCAGCGAGTACTGGGTGTGGACGTGCAGGTGCGTGAAGGGCGGCCTGGACGAGGCGGTCACGGTGGAAGACCTCCGGAAGAACTCACGGCGACGTAGTGGGGGGACAGCGCTGAAGTCTACGTCCGGGGACTGACAACCCGCGGGCACTCACGAGTAGCTTCGTGCGTTGTAAGGGACGGAACACCTGTCCCAAATGTCATGCACCAGGAGGCACCCAGCGATGTCGGTCCCCGAGCTCAGCGCCGAGCAGCGCGGCGAGCAGATCCTCGCCGTCTTCGACACCGCGTTCGGCGAGCTCCTCGCCGCCGATCCGGCCGCCTTCCGCGTGAAGTTCCGCAAGATGGCTTCCAGCGCCTTCGCCTTCTACCGCGGCACGGCGTGCCTCTTCTACCACGACCAGGAGCGCGAGCAGCACGGCGGCCCGTACCTCGACGACCGCACGGGCAAGGTGTGGATCCACGGCGATCTGCACGCCGAGAACTTCGGTACGTACATGGACTCCCAGGGCCGCCTGATCTTCAACGTCAACGACTTCGACGAGGCGTACGTCGGCCCCTTCACCTGGGACCTGAAGCGGTTCGCCGCCTCCGTCGCGCTGATCGGGTACTCCAAGGCGCTCTCCGACGAGCAGATCACCGACCTGGTGCGGACGTACGCGAGCGCCTACCGCGAGCGGATCCACGCGCTCGCGACCGGCGCGAAGGACGACGAGGTGCCGCCCTTCACCCTGGACACGGCCGAGGGGCCGCTGCTCGGCGCGCTGCGCTCGGCCCGCTCGCTGACCCGGTTCGGACTGCTCGAGTCGATGACGGAGATCCGGGACTTCGAGCGCCGGTTCTCGGCGGGCGGCGGCGCGATCGAGCTGGACGCCGCCACGCGGTACAAGGTCCTGGCCGCCTTCGACGGGTACCTGGAGACGCTGCCCGAGTCGTCCCTGTCCCGCCCCGACTCGTACCGCGTGAAGGACGTGGTGGGGCGGCGCGGGATCGGGATCGGCTCGGCGGGGCTGCCCTCGTACAACATCCTGCTTGAGGGCAATTCCGACGCCCTGGAGAACGACGTCGTGATCTATCTCAAGCAGGCGCAGACCCCGGCGGTCTCGCGGCACCTCACGGACCCGGCGGTCCGTGAGTACTTCCAGCACGAGGGCCACCGCACGGTGATCTCGCAGCGCGCCCTTCAGGCGCACGCCGACCCGTGGCTGGGCTGGACGGAGCTGGACGGCTCGGGCCAGCTGGTCGCCGAGGTGTCGCCGTACGCGGTGGACCTGGACTGGTCGGACATCGACGAGGCGGACGAGATCGCCGCCGTGATCGCCGACCTGGGGCGGGCCACGGCCACGATGCACGCGGCCGCGGACGACGAGAGCGGGCACTCCGAGCTGGTGCCGTTCTCCACGGAGCGGGCGATCGACGCGGCCATCGCGGCCGACGAGAACGGCTTCGGCGACCTCCTCGTGGAGTTCGCGCACGGGTACGGGGCGCGGGCCCGCCGGGACCACCAGATCTTCGTGGACCTGTTCCGCAACGGCCGGATCCCGGGGCTCTGAACCTCAGGGAGCGTTCACAGGAAATCTTGAAGGGGGGCTTACACCGAGGCATGGCAGACTTTCGCGCCATGGACATATCCGGGTCGCAGCTTCGCGCGGCGCGGGCAGCGCTCTTCACGGCGGTCGTCGTGACGCTGTCCGCCGCCTCGCACGTGCTGCTGTCCGGGGTGCCGCTGCCGCTGACCACGGTCGCCGGGGTGAGCGCGGTCGTCTTCGCGCTCGCCTATCTGCTCGCCGGTCGTGAGCGCGGCTTCTGGCGGATCGCCGCGCTTCTGGTGCCCCTGGAGCTGGCCGCGGACACGGTGTTCACGGCCGGCCAGCATGTCTGTTACGGCGCGGCGGGCGGCCCGGTCGCCGGTCCGCTGCGCTCCTTCGGTTTCGACGTCCTGTGTGTCGGGGACGGGGTGGGCGCCACCCTGGCGCGGGCCGCTGGCGGCGGACAGCACCAGGCCGCCGGACTGCTCGCCTCCCCTGATCCGGCCGCGGCCTGGCTGCTGCTCGCCGCGCACGTCGGCCTGGGGCTCGTCGCCGCGGCCTGGCTGCGGCGCGGCGAGAGCGCCCTGGCGCAGCTCCTGCGCGCGGCCGCGTCGCTCGCCTTCCGGCCGCTGCTCGTCGCGGTGGCCTCCTTCGCCGTACGCATCGAACCGGTGCGGCGGGCCCGTGTGTGGGCGCATCAGATCCGTATCCCGCGCGCGTGGCTCGTCGCGCACTCCGTGAACCGGCGTGGACCGCCGTGCCAGGCCCCTGTTTTCGCCTGAGCACGAGCACCAGCGGCAACACCAGCACCAAACACCAGCTGGACCACCCCACACCACGTCACGTACGGAGACAGATCATGAGCAAGCGCAACAGCCAGGCGGCGAAGACGGCGGCCCGCGAGCGGCTGCGGGCCGAGCGGGAGCGGCAGGCCAAGAAGGACAAGGTCCGTCGGCAGGTGATCGTCGGCGTGAGCATCGTCGGCGTCCTGGCCGTGGCCGGCGGCGTCGGCTGGGCCGTGATGCAGGCGAGCAAGCCGTCCGCGTGGGAGGCCGCCGAGACGGCGAAGGTCGTCGCGCCCGCCAACACCTCGGGCAAGAACGGCACCACGGTCGTGATCGGCGAGGACAGCGCGAAGAAGACCCTGGAGATGTACGAGGACCCGCGCTGCCCGATCTGCGCCACGTTCGAGCAGGGCGTGGGCAAGACGATCGAGAAGGACGTCGAGGACGGCAAGTACAAGGTCAAGTTCGTCGGCGCCTCGTTCATCGACAACGCCGCACAGGGCGAGGGCTCCAAGAACGCCCTGAGCGCGCTCGGCGCCGCCCTGAACGTCAGCCCCGAGGCCTTCCTCCAGTTCAAGTCGGCGCTCTACTCCGCCGAGCACCACCCGGAGGAGTCGGACGACAAGTTCAAGGACGACTCCGCACTGATCGAGATCGCGAACGACGTCCCGGAGCTCAAGGGCAACGCGAAGTTCGAGAAGGCCCTCGAGGACGGCACCTACGACCGGTGGGCTCTTGAGATGTCGGCCGTGTTCCAGAAGAGCGGTGTGGAGGGCACGCCGACGCTGAAGATGGACGGCAAGAAGCTGGAGGCCGAGTTCCCCGACGGCCAGAAGGGGACGCCGATGACGGCCGAGCAGTTCACGAAGACGATCGACGCGGCGCTGAAGGGCTGAGGGCCTGATGGCCTGAGGGGCTGAGTCTGCGGACCGTCTGTCTGCGGACCGTCTGAACGAGCAGGGAAAGAGCGGGCGAACTTTCGGAGTTCGTCCGCTCTTTGTTCATACCGGTCAGTAATCTGACCGTTCGTGACCAGTAAACTCCCCCGCCAGATCGCCAGCCAGATCACGGGCCCCTCGGCCTCAACTCCCAAGCGCCGCACGGTCGTCAAGGCCGCCGCCACCGCGGTCGTCGTACCTCTCGCGGCCGCCCCGCTCGCCCACGCCGCCGAGAACGGCCCGGCCTTCCTGCACGGCGTGGCGTCCGGCGATCCGCTGCCCGACGGGGTCCTGCTCTGGACCCGCGTGACGCCGACCGCCGAGGCCGTGCCCGGGTCGGGCAACGGGCCCGACACGACGGTGCGTTGGGAGATATCCGAGGACCGGAACTTCAGCCGGCTCGCGGCCAGCGGTTCCGTCACCGCGCGTGCGGCGTCCGACCACACGGTGAAGGCCGATGTAAGGGGCCTGCGCCCTGCGACCGACTATTACTTCCGCTTCACGGCGGGCAGCGCGGCCTCCTCCGAGGGCTCCCCCACCGACTCCCCCACCGGCTCCGCCGCCGTCTCCCCAGCCGTCTCCCCCGTCGGCCGCACCCGCACCACCCCGGCGCACGAGGCGACGGCTCCCAACGTCCGCTTCGGCGTGGTCTCCTGCGCCAACTGGGAGGCCGGCTGGTTCTCCGCGTACCGCCATCTCGCCGACCGCCCCGACCTGGACGCGGTCCTCCACCTCGGCGACTACCTCTACGAGTACGCCTCCGGCGGCTACCCCGTCGACGAGGACGTGCTGCGGCAGCACGAGCCGAAGCACGAGATCCTCTCGCTCGCCGACTACCGCACCCGGCACGGCAACTACAAGACCGACCCCGACCTCCAGGCCCTGCACGCCCGCCACCCCGTCATCGCGATCTGGGACGACCACGAGATCGCCAACGACACCTGGTCGGGCGGCGCCGAGAACCACACGCCGGGCACCGAGGGCGACTGGTCGGCACGCCAAGCCGCCGCCAAGCAGGCCTACTTCGAGTGGATGCCGGTCCGCCCCGCCACCGAGGGCACCGTCTACCGCCGCGTCCGGTACGGCAAGCTGGCCGATCTGCACCTGCTCGACCTGCGCTCCTTCCGCTCCCAGCAGACGACGGTCGGCAACGGCGACGTGGACGACCCCGAGCGCACCCTCACCGGCCGCGCCCAGCTCGACTGGCTCAAGCAGGGGCTCGCCGCCTCGCAGGCGCGGTGGAAGCTGGTCGGCACCTCGGTGATGATCTCGCCGGTGGCCTTCGGCTCCGTACCGGCCCATCTCCTCGGCCCGCTCGCGGAGTTGCTCGGGCTGCCGAAGGAGGGGATCGCGATCAACGTCGACCAGTGGGACGGCTACACCGACGACCGCAGGGAGCTCCTGGCCCACCTCACGGACCGGGGCATCCGCGACACCGTCTTCCTCACCGGTGACATCCATATGGCCTGGGCGAACGACGTGCCGGTGAAGGCCGCCACGTACCCGCTGTCGCAGAGCGCCGCCACCGAGTTCGTCGTCACCTCGGTGACTTCGGACAACCTGGACGACATCCTGAAGGTCGACCCGCAGACCGTGTCCCTCGTCGCGGCCGGCGCGGTCAAGGCCGCCAACCGGCACGTGAAGTGGCTCGACATGGACTCGCACGGCTACGGCGTCCTGGACGTCACCGCGGAGCGCTCGCAGATGGACTACTACGCGCTGTCCGACAAGGCCGACCCGCGGGCCACCTCGTCCTGGCTCCGCTCATACCGCACACTTTCGGGCACACAGCGGGTGGAGCGGGCCCAGCAGCCCGTACGCTGACCCGCATGAACGGGGACGGGGGCGCGGCCCGCAACAGAGTCGTCGACGGGCGCTTCGAGCTGATCGAGCGGCTCGGCAGCGGAGGCATGGGCACCGTGTGGCGGGCGCGCGACACGGCGCTGCACCGCGAGGTGGCCCTGAAGGAGGTCCGCTCCCCCGACCCGGCCCTGTCCCCGGACGCGGACCGGGTGCTGCGCGAGCGGGTGCTCCGGGAGGCCCGCGCGCTCGCCCGGCTCAGCCATCCGCACGTGGTGACGATCCACCACATCGTGGACGCGCCGGCGGACGGTCACCCGTGGCTCGTCATGGAGCTGCTGCCCGGCCACACCCTCCAGGACCGGCTCGCCCAGGGCCCGTTGGGTCCGCGGGAGGCCGCCCGCCTCGGCCGCCAGGTGCTGTCCGCGCTGCGCGCCGCGCACGCCGCCGGCATCCAGCACCGGGACGTGAAGCCCGCCAACGTGATGCTGCGGGCGGACGGCAGCGCGGTCCTCACCGACTTCGGCATCGCCGCCCTCCAGGGCACGTCCGCCCTGACCGCCACCGGCGACCTGATCGGCTCCCCCGAGTACATCGCCCCGGAACGCATCCGCGGCACCGATGACGACCCGGCCTCCGACCTCTGGTCCCTCGGCCTCGTCCTGTACGTCGCGGTGGAGGGCGTGAGTCCGATGCGCCGGGCCACCACGCTCGCCACCCTGGCCGCGGTGCTCGACGAGCCCGTGCCGCCGCCGGTCCGCTCGGGCCCGCTGGCGCCGGTCCTGTCCGCCCTGCTCGTACGGGACCCGGCGGCGCGGCCCGGCGCCGTCCAGTTGGACGCGATGCTGGCGCGGGCCGAGTCCGGCGAGCCGCCGCTGTGGGCGGCGCAGCCGACCCAGACCTCGTACGCGCCGACGCCTCCCCCGCCGCCCACGGCCCTGGACAGTCCGCGCCCGGCGGCGCCCGGCCATCCCGTGCCGGTGCCGGGCCCCTACGCCGCCGTGCCTGCACAGGCGCCGACACGGCAGCAACAGCCCCCGGGCCGCTCCCGTACGCCCGTGATCGTGACGGTGATCGCGGTGGCCGTCGCCCTGGTCGTCGGCGCCGGTGTGCTGTTCGCGCTGCGCGGCGGCGGTGGCGGTGAACGGACCGAGGGCGGCGGGGGCCCGAAGCCGACCCGTACCTCCGGACCCGGCCCCTCCAAGTCGACCGGACCCGGCCCCTCCAAGTCCCCCGGCGGCGGGTCCGGTCCGGACCGCGGCGAGGAACCGACGCCGACGCGGGAACCCAGCCGGACGCAGAAGCCTCCGGCGGCCGGGAGCTGGGTCGCCCAGCTCTTCTCGGAGCCGGTCTCCACGGGTACGGCGGCCCGCGACAGGCGCCTCGCGAACATCCGCCAGACCGTGCCCGGGGCCCGCTACGTCCGCAGCGACAACTACGCGTCCCTGAAGCCGGGTTACTGGGTGATCTACGCGCCGGGCCCGTTCGCCGGCGGCCGGGCCGCGCTCAACCACTGCGCGACCCTCGGCCGGACCAGCCCGAACACCTGCGTCGGCCGGTACCTGAGCCACGACCGCGCGGACTTCCCGCTGCAGTGCCGCCCACCGGCCGCGAACCCGACGGGCCGCTGCACGCGCGACTGAGGCGCGGACCCGCAAAGATCGGGCAGACGCCCCCAGGACTTACAGCGACTCGATGAACCCGAGCGCCACCCGCCACGTCTGCTCGGCCGCCTCCGCGTCGAAGTCGGGCAGGTCCGGGTCCGTGTAGAGGTGCCCTGCGCCCGCGTACCGGAAGACCTCGACGTCCGCCCCGGCCCGCCGCATCCGCAGGTACCACGCGTTCAGCCAGTCGTGCGGCTCGAACGGGTCCGGGTCGGCGACGTGCAGCTGCACCGGCAGGTCGTCCACCGACGCCTCGTCCGCGATGTCCGAAGTGCCGTGCAGCAGAAGCAGCCCGCGGGCCTTCTCGTCGGCGAGCGCGAGGTTCTGCGCGAGGGAGCCGCCGAGCGAGAACCCGGCGTAAACAAGGCCGCCCTCCGAGTACGGCGCGGAGGCGACGACGGCGCGGCGGAGCAGCTCGTCCGAGCCGATCTCCTCCTTGATCTTCATTCCCTCCTCTACGGTGTCGGCGGTCCGCCCGTCGTAGAGGTCGGGCACGTGCACCTCGTGCCCGGCGGCGCGCAGCCGGTCGGCCGCCGCGTGCACGGCCGGGCGCAGGCCCTGCGCCGAGTGGAAAAGCATGATGTTCATGCAGCCATCGTGCCAGGCGCCGTTACCCTCGGGCGCATGGAGAACGTACTGCGTCCGCTGATCGTCCTCGGTGGCACGGTCGTCCTCACGCTGGTCGTGGGCTGGCTGGTCGACCGCCTGCTGCAACGCATCGACGCCCGGCACCCGGAGACCCCGCTCTGGGGCCTGCTCCGCCGCTGCCGCCTGCCCCTTCAACTCGTCCTCGCCACCGCCCTGTTGGGCGCCTCGCACGACCAGTCGGGGCTGCTCCACGACCACCGGGCCGGGGTCGCGCACCTGCTCGCCCTGGCCCTGATCGCGACGTCCGCCTGGCTGGTGGTGCGGATCGCGGTGGCGGTCGTCGACGCCTCGTACGCGCGGTACGCGGCCGCGCACCGCGATCCGGCCCGGGTGCGTCGGGTCCGTACGCAAGTCACGCTGATCCAGCGCGTGGTGACGGCCGTGGTCGCCGTGGTCGCGGCCGCGGCGATGCTGCTGACCTTCCCCGCGATGCGCACCGCGGGCGCCTCGCTGCTCGCCTCGGCCGGGGTGCTCGGCATCGTCGCGGGCATCGCCGCCCAGTCCACGCTCGGCAACCTCTTCGCCGGTCTGCAGATCGCGTTCGGCGACATGGTGCGGCTCGGCGACACGGTGGTCGTGGACGGCGAGTGGGGCACGATCGACGAGATCACCCTCACGTTCCTGACCGTCCGCACCTGGGACGAGCGCCGGATCACCATGCCCGTCTCGTACTTCACGTCGAAGCCGTTCGAGAACTGGTCGCGCGGCGGCGCCCAGATGACCGGCACGGTCTTCTTCCACCTCGACCACCGGGCGCCGGTGCCGGAGATGCGCGAGAAGCTGCACGACATCGTCCGCGAGTGCCCGGCCTGGGACGGCCGCGACTGGGGCATCGCGGTCACGGACACGACCCCGTCCACGATGCAGGTCCGCGCCCTGGTCACGGCGAAGGACGCGGACGACATCTGGACGATACGGGTCACGGTCCGCGAGCAGATGATCCGCTGGCTCACCGAACGCCACCCGTACGCCCTGCCCCACATCGCGACGACCTCGGCGCCCCTGCCGCCACCACCGGCGAAGCACGTCGACGAACCCGCGCCGCGGACGGGCCGGGGCTGACCGACTCCGCTCAGCGCAGGCTGCGTACGTCCAGGTGCCGCAGCACCCGGTCCACGATCTCCGGATCGGACCCGGGCTCGTTCCGCGCGGCCAGCACCTCGTGCCGCGCCGCGCTCATCATCTCCCCCTGGATCCGCCGCACCCGCTTCACCCGCTCAGTGCGCTTGACGTACGCGGCCCTGCGGTCGTCGTCGACCATGTCGGGGCTGATCCGGGCGCCGATGTCGTAGGCGCGGCGGGCCAGTTGCTCGGCGAACTCGTCCGGCAGCTCCTCGACCTCCTGGATCTCCTTGAGCCGCCGCTTCGCCGCCTTCGCCGCCCGGACCGCGAGTTCCTTCTCGAAGGCCTCCTCGGCCTCGGCGTCCGCCTCGACCCCGAGTCTCCGTACGAGCCAGGGCAGCGTGAGCCCTTGCAGGACGAGGGTCGCCATGATGACGCCGAAGGCGATGAAGATGAGCTCTTCGCGTACGGGGAAGGCCTCCCCGTCGTCCGTCGTGAGCGGGATGGCGAGCGCGAGCGCCACGGACGCCACGCCCCGCATCCCCGACCACCACATGACGACGGTCTCGCGCCAACTGACCGGAATCTCCTCGTCGTAGTCCCGCTTGTGGTGCATCCGCTTGGCGATCCAGGTCGCCGGCAGCAGCCAGAGGAGTCGTACGAACACGACGACCGCCGTGACGGCCGCCGCCCAGCCGAGGAGTTCGCCCCAGCGGCCGGACGCGGTCCTGATGGCGTTGTGCAGTTCGAGGCCGATGAGGCCGAACGCGATCCCGGTGACGAGGGTGTCGACGACCTCCCAGAACGTCCGCCCCGCGAGCCGTGCCATCACGTCGTCGGCGTCGACCGCGTACTCCGCCAGGAACAGCGCGGTGACCAGGACCGCGAGCACGCCGGAGCCCTTCAGCTCCTCGGCGAGCACATACGCGACGAACGGCACGAGGAGGGTCAGGCCGACCTGGAGCGTGGCGTCGCCGAGGAAGCCCATCAGCTTGTTGGCGGCCCAGCCGATGGCGAGGCCGACGGCGAGCGCGACGACCGCGGAGAGCAGGAAGTCGAGCGCGGCCTCCGGCAACGAGAAGGAGCCGCTGACGGCCGCGGCGATCGCCACGTGGTACAGCACGATCGCAGTCACGTCGTTGAACAGCCCCTCGCCCTCCAGGATCGACACCAGGCGTCTGGGCAGCCCGAGTTGACCGGCGACCGCGGTGGCGGCGACCGGGTCGGGCGGCGCCACGAGCGCCCCGAGCGCGACGGCCGCGGCGAGCGGAAGCCCCGGTACGACGGCGCCCGCGACCACCGCGACCGCGGCCGTGGTGACGAAGACCAGCGCGACCGCGAGCAGCAGGATCGGCCGGAGGTTGGCGGTGAACTGCCGCCAGGAGGTGCGCTGCACGGAGGCGTAGAGCAGCGGCGGCAGGACGAGGGGGAGGATGAACTCGGGCGGGATCTCGACGTTGGGCACGAACGGCAGCAGCGCGAGCACGATCCCGGCGACCGTCATGAGGACCGGCGCGGGCACCCCGAGCCGCTCACCGAGCGGGACACTCAGTACGGCCCCGAGGAGCAGGACGAACAGCAGGGCCAACTGGTCCACTTCGGGGGCCTCCACAGAGGTGCGCGACCGGCGCCCGCACCCTCTGGACGGCGCGCGGGCGCGCCCCCGAAGATCGGGAACGCGCCCTCAAGCCTGCCACGCATATCCGGCAAACCCGTCAAACAGTGCCTCAGGGGTCGGGGAGCGTCTCAGGGCATCCGGGAGAGAGCGTCTCGGGGCCTCTCGGGGCCTCTCGGGGCCTCTCGGGGCCTCCCGGGGGCCGCTGGAGCCTCTCAGGACGCCTGGAGCCTGCGCCGCATCGACCGGTGCGCGATGCCCGCGTCCGGGAACTCGTCGCCGTACGCCTCGTATCCGAGCCGTTCGTAGAAGGCGAGCGCGTGCGTCTGGGCGTGCAAGTCCACTGCCGCCAGGCCGAGTTCGGCGGCGGCCTCCTCGATGCCCCGCACCAGCGCGGCCCCCACACCGAGCCCACGCGCCGCCCGCGTCACGGCGAGCCGGCCGAGCGAGCCGACCCCTGGTTCGCCGCCGGCCTTCGCCGCGGCGGCCTCGCCGTGCAGCAGGCGGCCTGCGCCGATCGCCCGCCCGTCGTCCCCGACGGCGAGCACATGGACGGCGACCTCGTCGTACGCGTCGTACTCCAGCTCCTCCGGCACGCCCTGCTCGTCCACGAAGACCTCGCGCCGCACCGCGAAGCAGGCCGCGCGGTCGGCCGTGGTCCGGGCCAGCCGGACCTCGTGCGTCCGCGTGGTCACGCGCTCTCCGCCCGGACCCGGTCGAGGGCCGTCTGCAGGTCCTCCGGGTAGCCGCTCTCGAACTCGACCCAGCGGCCGTCCCCGGGGTGCTCGAAGCCGAGCCGCACCGCGTGCAGCCACTGCCGGGTGATCCCCAAGCGCTTGGCGAGCGTCGGGTCCGCGCCGTACGTCAGGTCGCCGACGCAGGGGTGCCGGTGCGCCGACATGTGGACGCGGATCTGGTGCGTGCGCCCGGTCTCCAGCTTGATGTCGAGCAGCGAGGCCGCGCGGAACGCCTCGACCAGGTCGTAGTGCGTCACCGAGGGCTTGCCCTCGGCGGTCACCGCCCACTTGTAGTCGTGGTTCGGGTGCCGGCCGATGGGGGCGTCGATGGTGCCGCTCATCGGGTCGGGGTGGCCCTGCACGAGCGCGTGGTAGCGCTTGTCCGGCACGCGCTCCTTGAACTGCCGCTTCAGCGAGGTGTACGCACGCTCCGACTTGGCGACGGCCATCAGGCCCGACGTACCGACGTCGAGACGGTGCACGATGCCCTGGCGCTCGGCGGCGCCGGAGGTCGAGATCCGGTACCCGGCGGCGGCCAGGCCACCGATCACGGTGGTGCCGGTCCAGCCGGGGCTCGGGTGCGCGGCCACCCCGACCGGCTTCATGATCACGACGATGTCCTCGTCGTCGTGCACGATCTCCATGCCTTCGACGGGCTCCGCGACGATCTGCACGGGCGGCGCCGCCTGCGGCATCTCCACCTCGAGCCAGGCCCCGCCGTGCACACGCTCGGACTTGCCGACGACGCTGCCGTCGACCTGCACCTTTCCGGCTGCGGCCAGCTCGGCGGCCTTGGTACGGGAAAAGCCGAACATGCGGGAGATGGCGGCGTCTACGCGCTCGCCCTCCAGACCGTCGGGCACGGGCAGGGTGCGGATCTCGGGAATCGTGCTCACCCGTCGAGTATGCAGGACCGGTACGACAGCCCCGTACGAGAGACCGTGCGCGGGGCAGCTCAGTCCTTGTGGACGGTGCCGTCCGGGTCGAGGCCGCGGAAGGAGAGGATCACGATCAGGATGCCGCCGCAGACGATCGCCGAGTCCGCGAGGTTGAACACCGCGAACCCCTTCGGCGCGATGAAGTCGACCACCGCACCCTCGAAGACCCCCGGCGCCCGGAAGATCCGGTCGGTGAGGTTGCCGAGCGCACCGCCGAGCAGCAGGCCGAGCGCGATCGCCCACGGCACGCTGTAGAGCTTGCGGGCGAGACGGGCGATCACGACGATCACGGTGGCCGCGATGATCGTGAAGATCACGGTGAAGGCCTCACCGATCCCGAAGGCCGCACCCGCGTTCCGGATGGCGTGCAGCGTCAGCCAGTCACCGATCAGCTCGATCGGCTCGTGGTGCTCCAGCTCGGCCACCACGATCAACTTGCTGATCAGGTCGAGGGCGTACGCCACGGCGGCGACGGCGAACAGCATCGCGATCTTCCGGCGCCCCTTGGGCTGCTCCGGCTCACCCGGCTCCTCGGACTGGGCCGGAGCGTCGGATTCCGTGGCCTTGTCCGACCCGTTGTCCGACGCCTTGTCCGCGGCCTGTTCCGTAGCCTTGCCCGAGTCCTCCGGGGGAGGAGTGCCGTCCGTACGCTCCGGCTCCGCACCCGCCCCGGCGTCCTCGCTGTCCGGCGTACCGATGATGCGCTCCGCCTCTGCCACCTGAGTCCCTCAACCCTAGATTCCGACTGAGGACGAGGGTACGGCACACCCCTGCGGCGACCGCGCGTCAGGAGCGCCGTTCCTGCTTCTGCTTGCACTCCACGCACAGGGTCGCGCGCGGGAAGGCCTGCATCCGCGCCTTCCCGATGGGCTGCCCGCAGTTCTCGCACAGCCCGTAGGTCCCCGCGTCGAGCCGCTCCAGGGCCCGCTCGGTCTGCTCCAGCATCTCCCGCGCGTTCGCCGCCAGGGCCATCTCGTGCTCGCGCGTGATGTTCTTCGTCCCGGTGTCCGCCTGGTCGTCACCGGCCCCGTCCCCGGAGTCCCGCATCAGGCCCTGCAGCGACTCCTCGGACGCGACGATCTCGGTCCGCAGCCGGCCCGCCTCCTCGGCCAGCATGGTGCGCGCCCCGGCCACCTCCTCGGTGGTCCACGGGTCCTCGCCGGGCCGTACGGCGAGCTCGCCCGGCTCGGCCGCCACCACGCGCGCCTTCGGTACGGAAGGGGCCGACCGCTGTGCCGCCGTCGCCCCGGTCTTCTTCGCAGCCACCGACTTGGCTCCCGTCTGCTTCGCGGCGTGCGCCGCCTCCTCGACCGCCTGCTCCCCGGCAGCCTTCCTGGTCGCGCCCTTCTTCGCCGTGCTCTTCCCGGCCTTCTGCTCAGCCTTCTTCTCAGCTGCTTCGGGCTGGTGCTCGTGGTCCTGCTCGTGGTCCTGCTCGTGATCGTGCCCGGCTTCGGGCTTCCTCGCCGTGGCCTTCTTAGTGGGTGTTTTCCTGGCGGCCGCCTTCTTTGTAGTGGCCCTTTTCGCTGCCCTCTGCTTCGCCGTCCCCGGCTCGGCAGCCGTGCCCGCCTCGACCTTCTTCGCGGTCCTCGCTGCCGCGGTCTTCTTCTCTGCGGCCTTGGCCGTCGTGGACTTCTTCGCCGTCTTCCTCGCGGTCGTCCTCGCCGCCTTCTCCGTCTGCTCCGACCCGGCCGACGGCTCCGATGCCGGCTCCGATACGGCGGTCTGTTTCGCCACCATGGCCGCGGCCCCTTCACATTTTGTGATCTTGCTCGCGAATCGTGCTGGGACGATAAATCGACTCCAGGCCCGCGGCAACGGGGCACGCCGCCCGATTCGCCCGCCCCACGGGTGCGTCGGGACCGGCATGCATCCGTTGTGCCCAGCTCCCCGCCGGGTAATCCGCCACGACCCGCGGGCCGGGATCCGGACGCCGAGCGTGTCCCCATTCGGGTCAGCCCCACGCCCGCACCGGCACCGTCCGCCCACCTCATTCTGGACCGTATTCAACCGGCTTTTCAGGCATAAACTGGGACAAAACCTAGGAAGGTGCACCATGCGCAAGACAGCCGACTGCCGTGACCTCCCCAGCGAGACCAACTGCACCCTCACCATCTCCGGCGAGGAAGAAGAAGTGGTCAGCGCCGCCAGCGAGCACGCCGTGTCCGTCCACGGTCACACCGACAGCCTCGACCTGCGGAAGATGGTCCGCGACTCCCTCAAGGACGTCATCCCCGAACACGCCTGACCCGGCTCCCCGCCACAGCCCCACCGCCCGTACGAATTCCGGTCGGCCCACCGCCCCCGGGCCCCGTACACTGGGCACAGCGAAAAGGCATGGATGGGGACGAGTAGCGCCCGTACGCAGCCAGGAGCGACCCGGGGACGGTGTGAGCCCGGGGGCCCGCGCGAGCGTGAAGATCACCCCGGAGCCGCCGGAAGAAAGCCGCAGCGGCCGAGCGAATCGGCAGCGGCGGTGAGTAGACCCGGCCGCGACCCCAATGAGGGGGCCCACCGGCGCACAACCCGAGCCGGCGGGCCAAGGAGGGTGGTACCGCGGGAGCCCGCGCCGCACACGGCGCAGGCCGGCTCTCGTCCCTCCGACGGAAACAGTGTCCGCCGGAGGAAGCTCGTTGAATACGCAGCCGCAGTACCGCCAGGTGCCCGCCCAGGTCGACCTGCCCGCCCTTGAGCACGCCGTGCTCCAGTTCTGGGACGAGCAGAAGATCTTCGCCAAGAGCCTGGAGCAGTCCGAGGGTCGCCCCGAGTGGGTCTTCTACGAGGGCCCGCCCACCGCCAACGGCATGCCCGGCGCCCACCACATCGAGGCCCGCGTCTTCAAGGACGTCTTCCCGCGCTTCCGCACCATGCGCGGGTACCACGTCGCGCGCAAGGCCGGCTGGGACTGCCACGGGCTGCCCGTCGAGCTCGCCGTCGAGAAGGAGCTCGGCTTCAACGGCAAGAAGGACATCGAGGCGTACGGCATCGCCGAGTTCAACGCCAAGTGCCGCGAGTCCGTGACCCGGCACACCGACGCCTTCGCCGACCTCACGACCCGCATGGGCTACTGGGTCGACCTCGACGACGCCTACCGCACGATGAACCCCGAGTACATCGAATCGGTCTGGTGGTCCCTGAAGCAGATCTTCGACAAGGACCTGCTCGTCCAGGACCACCGCGTCGCCCCCTGGTGCCCCCGCTGCGGCACCGGCCTCTCCGACCACGAGCTGGCGCAGGGGTACGAGACGGTCGTCGACCCCTCGGTCTACGTCCGCTTCCCCCTCACCGGCGGCCCCCTCGCCGGCCAGGCCGCGCTCCTGGTCTGGACGACGACGCCCTGGACGCTGGTCTCCAACACGGCCGTCGCCGTCCACCCGGACGTCCGGTACGTGGTCGCGACGGACGGCAACGAGAAGCTCGTCGTCGCCGAGCCGCTCGTCGAGAAGGCACTCGGCGAGGGCTGGGAGACCACCGGCGAGTCCTTCACCGGCGCCGAGATGGAGCGCTGGACCTACCAACGCCCGTTCGAGCTCGTGGAGTTCCCGAGCGCCAGCGAGGGAACCGACAAGCACAGCCCGGCCGAGGCGCACTACGTCGTCAACGCCGAGTACGTCACGACCGAGGACGGCACGGGTCTGGTCCACCAGTCCCCCGCCTTCGGTGAGGACGACCTCAAGGTCTGCCGCTCGTACGGCCTGCCGGTCGTGAACCCGGTCCTGCCCGACGGCACCTTCGAGCCCGAAGTCCCGCTCGTGGGCGGCGAGTTCTTCAAGAAGGCCGACGAGAAGCTGACCGCGGACCTGGACGAGCGCGGCCTGCTCTTCCGCCACACCCCGTACGAGCACAGCTACCCGCACTGCTGGCGCTGCCACACGGCGCTGCTCTACTACGCGCAGCCGTCCTGGTACATCCGCACGACGGCCGTCAAGGACCGCCTGCTCGAGGAGAACGAGAAGACCAACTGGTTCCCGGACTCGGTCAAGCACGGCCGCTTCGGCGACTGGCTGAACAACAACATCGACTGGGCCCTGTCCCGCAACCGCTACTGGGGCACCCCGCTGCCGATCTGGCGCTGCGAGGAGGGCCACCTCACCTGCGTCGGCTCCCGCGCGGAGCTGTCCGAGCTGACGGGCACGGACCAGTCGAGCCTCGACCCGCACCGCCCGTTCATCGACGACGTCACGTTCCCCTGCACCCACGAGGGCTGCTCCCTCGAAGCCACGCGCGTGCCCGAGGTCATCGACGCCTGGTACGACTCGGGCTCGATGCCGTTCGCGCAGTGGGGCTACCCGTACAAGAACAAGGAGCTCTTCGAGAGCCGCTACCCGGCGCAGTTCATCTCGGAGGCCATCGACCAGACCCGCGGCTGGTTCTACACGCTGATGGCCGTCGGCACGCTCGTCTTCGACAAGTCGAGTTACGAGAACGTGGTCTGCCTCGGCCACATCCTCGCCGAGGACGGCCGCAAGATGTCCAAGCACCTGGGCAACATCCTGGAGCCCATCCCGCTCATGGACCAGCACGGCGCCGACGCGGTGCGCTGGTTCATGGCCGCGGGCGGCTCACCGTGGGCGGCCCGCCGCGTCGGCCACGGCACGATCCAGGAGGTCGTCCGCAAGACCCTCCTCACGTACTGGAACACGGTCGCCTTCCAGGCGCTGTACGCCCGTACGTCGAAGTGGGCCCCGTCGGCCGCCGACCCGGCCCCGGCCGAGCGCCCGCTCCTGGACCGCTGGCTGCTCAGCGAGCTGAACACCCTGGTCGCCCAGTCCACGGACGCCCTGGAGTCGTACGACACCCAGCGCGCGGGCAAGCTCCTGTCGGCCTTCGTCGACAACCTCTCCAACTGGTACGTGCGCCGCTCCCGCCGCCGCTTCTGGCAGGGCGACAAGGCCGCGCTGCGCACCCTGCACGAGGTCGTCGAGACGGTCACGCGCCTGATGGCGCCGCTCACGCCGTTCATCACCGAGCGGGTCTGGCAGGACCTGGTGGTGCCGGTGGCGCCGGACGCCCCGGAGTCCGTGCACCTGGCGACGTGGCCTGAGGCCGACAACTCCCTTGTGGACCCGGTGCTTTCGCAGCAGATGACGCTCGTACGGCGGCTCGTCGAGCTGGGCCGTGCCACCCGCGCCGAGTCCGGGGTGAAGACACGGCAGCCGCTGTCCCGCGCCCTGGTCGCGGCCACCGGCTTCGACGCGCTCGGCGAGGAACTCCGCGCCCAGATCACCGAGGAGCTGAACGTCACGTCACTGGCGTCCCTCTCCGAGGTCGGCGGCTCCCTCGTCGACACCACGGCCAAGGCCAACTTCCGTGCCCTGGGCAAGCGGTTCGGCAAGGGCGTCCAGGCCGTGGCCAAGGCCGTCGCCGACGCCGACGCGGCCGCGCTCTCCCTGGCCCTGCGCGACGGTTCGGCGACGGTGCAGGTCGACGGCGAGACGGTCACCCTCACCCCCGACGAGGTCTTCATCACAGAGACCCCGCGCGAGGGCTGGTCGGTCGCCTCCGAGGCCGGTGCCACGGTCGCGCTCGACCTGGAGCTCACCGAGGACCTGCGCCGCGCAGGCCTCGCCCGTGACGCGATCCGCCTGATCCAGGAGGCCCGCAAGAACAGCGGCCTGGACGTCGCGGACCGGATCGCGGTGCGCTGGTCGGCCACGTCCGGCGACACCACGGACGCCCTCAGCGACCACTCCGCCCTCATCGCGGACGAGGTCCTCGCCCTGGACTTCGCCGAGGGCGAGGCCGACGAGACGTACGGCGCACCCTTCACCGACGAGGGCCTGGGCCTGACGTTCCGCCTCCGCAAGACCGAGGCGTAACCGCACAGCGTCCACCGTCAACCGGAAGGCCCGGTGTCGCCCGATCCAACGGATCGGGCGACACCGGGCCTTCGGCGTTGTGTACCGGGGCACACCTGCTCCACCGACCCCTGTCCGATTCCTCAACTCCCCCTGCACATACGGCTGTACGCACGGCAAAAGGGCCTGGCCCCGGGAGGATTCCCGGGGCCAGGCCCTTGAAGCGCTGCCGACGCTACGCGCGCTGCGCGCGTACGACTGTCAGTTGTCGTCCTCGTCGATGAGGAAGCCGCGCATCGGGGACGGAGCCTGCTGCATCGGCTGCGGACCCTGCGGCCGCACCGGCGCCATCGGCTGCGTCATGGCGGGCGACATCTGCTGCTGGCCGCCGTAGGAGTTGCCACCGGAGGCGCCTCCGTGGCCGCCCATCGTCTGGTTGCCGCCCATGGTGTGGTTGCCGCCACCCATGGAGGGCGCACCGGCGGAAGCCATCGAGGGGGACGGCGGCAGCGAGGCCGTGGCCGGCGTACGCGGCGGGGCCAGCGAGTCGTCGGCCTGGGTCTCCAGCTGGCGCAGCTGCGACTCCAGGTAGGACTTCAGACGCGTGCGGTACTCGCGCTCGAAGCCGCGCAGGTCCTCGACCTTGCGCTCCAGCGTGGCGCGGGCGGACTCCAGGGAGCCCATCGCGACGCGGTGCTTCTCCTGCGCGTCCCGCTCCAGGGCATCGGCCTTGGCACGGGCGTCACGCTCGAGACCCTCGGCGCGCGAACGGGCCTCGCCGACGATCTTGTTGGCCTCGGAACGGGCCTCCGCGATCGCCTGGTCAGCGGTCTGCTGGGCGAGCGAGAGGACGCGGGCGGCGCTGTCGCCACCGGGACCGCCCTGACCGCCGCCGCCACCCTGCGGGAGCTGCGGACCGTGACCGCCCAGCGGGCCGCCCATCGGGCCGCCCTGCATGGGGCCACCGGGGCCGGGGCCCTGCATGGGGCCACCGGGGCCGGGGCCCTGCGGACCACCGTGGCCACCGTTCGGACCTGCGGGCAGCTGCGGCGCGCCACCGGGCAACTGGGGCGGGCCCAGGTGCTGTTGCTGCTGCGGCGGCACCGGCTGCGGACCCGATATTGCGGCGGGCACCGGGGCACCGGGGCCGCGCTGTTGCTGCTGCTGGTCCTGCGGCTCGGGCTTGCGCATGCCGCCCTGCTGCTGGTTCTGCGCGGCGGCACGGGTCGCTGCGGCGAGCTTCGCGCGCAGGTCCTCGTTCTCGCGGAGCAGTCGCGTCAGTTCGGCTTCGACCTCATCGAGGAAGGCATCGACCTCGTCCTCGTCATAGCCTTCTCGGAGGCGGACGGTCGTGAACTGCTTGTTCCGCACGTCCTCGGGGGTCAACGGCATCTCTTCACCTCAACGTAGTCGTCGGCATTCGGCAAGAACGTAAGTGACATCGCGCTCACACCGCGCTCACGACGGAGATCAGGATGTAGACGATGATCATCAGCACGAAGAAGGACAAGTCGAGCGCCACGCCCCCGAGACGCAGCGGCGGGATGAACCGCCGCAGAAGCTTGAGCGGTGGATCAGTGACAGTGTAGGTGGCCTCCAGAACGACCACCATCGCCTTGCCGGGTTGCCATGAGCGGGCGAACTGGAAGACGTAGTCCATGACCAACCGGAAGATCAGCACGATGAGGAAACACATCAGCGCGATGTAGAGCACATCCAAGACAACGCTCATGATCCGCGCTTCCCTCTCCCCTGTCTCGTACTACTCGATCCGGTGTTGCTTCTCAGCTCTGGTTGAAGAACCCGCCCTCTGCGATGCGAGCCTTGTCCTCCGCCGTGACATCGACGTTAGCAGGAGACAACAGGAACACTTTCTGTGTCACCCGCTCAATGCTGCCGTGCAGTCCGAAGACCAGACCGGCAGCAAAGTCGACAAGTCGCTTCGCATCGGTGTCGTCCATCTCCGTCAGATTCATGATCACCGGAGTGCCCTCACGGAAGTGTTCCCCGATGGTACGGGCCTCGTTGTAGGTCCGGGGGTGCAATGTCGTGATGCGGTAGGGCTCCCGCTCGGAGACAACCTTGGGCATGATCACCGGTGCGTTCTTCTCCAGGCTCTGACGTTCAGGTGTGATGGATGCCACGGGGGCGATTCGTGCCGGACGTCCGATTTCGGCGGGTACCGGAGCAGCGGCGGGCATCGGCTCGCGCGGTGCGGGCGTCTGTACCTTTCGGGCCGGTTCATCCTGCTGCAGTTCATGTGCAGGCTCGTGCCGCCGGCGGTCCCGCTCGGGCTCCGGATCCAGTTCGGGCTCGAACTCGTCATCGGGGTCGAATCCCCGGCCGTCGTATCCGTCGTCCTCCACGAGGCCGAGGTAGACCGCCATCTTGCGCATCGCGCCGGCCATGCTCTGAGTCCTCCGCTCTGTGGTGGATCCGCTGTGCCACCAAGTGCTTCGCGATCCACTCGGCACCCCCGCTGATCTGCGGGGATGACCATATTTTCTGCTGTGGTCCGACTTGCTTGGCGACGTTACCGGAGCCGGGGTCGGACTCCGAGTACCGCACTGCCGACGCGCACATGTGTCGCTCCGGCCGCAACGGCCTCCTCGAGGTCCGCACTCATCCCTGCCGACACCATGTTCGCAGCCGGATGGGCCGCGCGCAGGAGGGTTGAGAATTCCACCAGCCGCTGAAACGCCGCCTGTTGCCGCCCCGCGTACGGTCCTGAGAGCGGTGCGACGGTCATCAGACCATCGAGCCGCAGCCCGGGAGCTTCCGCCACAAGTCCGGCCAACTCCTCGATTCCGTCGGGTGCTACGCCTCCCCGGTCACCCCGGCCGCCCTCTTCGGCGTCGAGGGCGACCTGGATCAGACACCCCAGCTCGCGCTCCGCCTTCACCGCCGCCGCGGACAGAGCCGTGACGAGCTTGGGGCGGTCCACGGACTGCACCAGACCGGCATAACTGACAACGGAACGAACCTTATTGGTCTGCAGCTGGCCGACAAAGTGCCAAGTCAGCGGTAGATCCGCGCACTCGGCGGCCTTCGGCGCCGCGTCCTGGTCACGGTTCTCGGCGACATGGCGCACACCGAGGTCGGCGAGGATCCGTACATCGCTCGCGGGGTAGGTCTTCGTGACCACGATCAGGGTCACTTCCTCCCGTGGACGCCCGGCGGCCGCGCACGCCGCAGCGATGCGCTCCTCCACCTTCACCAGATTCGCGGCGAGTTCCGCCTTGCGGTCCGTCATGCCCTATCAGTCCAGCCAGACATAGGCCGCGAGCCGACCGGTGGTGCGCTCGCGGCGGTACGAGAAGTGGTCTTCGGATTCCAGCGTGCAGACCGGCGACTGCTCCCGGTCGACCACGCCGAGCCGCTCGAGCTGAGCGTGCACCCCCGCGGTCACGTCGACCGCCGGCGTCCCCCAACTCGTCTCCGCGTACGCGGCACTCTCGATCGCCGCGACGTCGGCCCGCATCCGCTCCGGCACTTCGTAGCAACGGCCGCAGACCGCGGGTCCGGTGCGGGCGATCATCCGGGAGGCCTCGGCGCCGAGTTCCGTCATCGCCTCGACCACCGCGGGTACAACCCCGGCGACCAGCCCTGGCCGGCCGGCGTGCGCCGCACCGACGACTCCGGCGACCGGGTCGGCGAGGAGCACCGGAGTGCAGTCGGCGGTGAGGACGGCGAGCGGGATGCCGCGGCGCGCGGTCACCACGGCATCGACACAAGGAATGTCGGATTTATCACGCCAGGGGCCATCCACGACGGCGACCTCCCGCCCGTGCACCTGGTTCATCCACACCACGGCGCCGGGCTCGACACCCAGCGACTTGGCGGCGAGTTCACGATTGGCGCGGACCGCCTCGGGGGCGTCGCCGACCGCCCCGCCGAGGTTGAGCTCCTCGTACGGAACGGCGCTCACCCCGCCCCACCTGTCGGTGAAGGCGAAGTGCGCGCCGTCCACGGTGTTGTGCGCAGTTATCACTTGGCGTGGGTCACTTCAGGAAGTCCGGCACGTCGAGCTCCTCGGCCTGGCTGTCCTGGTACGGACGGGCCGGCGGGACCTGCGGCGGGGCGACCGGTGCGGTGGGGAGCTCGTTCGCCGGGGCCGGCTCGGGGGCGGGCTCGGCGACCGGGCTGGTGTCCTCGCGCGGGGTTACGCTGCCGAGGGAGCCGAAGGCCGGGCGGGACTCGGTGCCGGCGCTGCGTGCCGGGGCCGGCTCCTCGCGCTTGCTGTTCGAGGCCGAACCGATGACGTCGCGCTTGTTCGGCGGCTGTCCACCGTCGAAGCCCGCGGCGATGACGGTGACGCGCACCTCGTCGCCCAGCGCGTCGTCGATGACCGCACCGAAGATGATGTTGGCCTCGGGGTGGGCGGCCTCACTGACCAGCTGCGCCGCCTCGTTGATCTCGAAGAGACCGAGGTCGGATCCACCGGAGATGGAGAGCAGCACACCGCGGGCGCCGTCGATGGACGCCTCCAGGAGCGGCGAGGAGATCGCCATCTCGGCGGCGGCCACCGCGCGGTCGTCGCCGCGCGCCGAGCCGATGCCCATCAGGGCCGAACCCGCCTCGGACATCACGGACTTGACGTCGGCGAAGTCGAGGTTGATCAGGCCGGGCGTGGTGATGAGGTCCGTGATGCCCTGCACGCCGGAGAGCAGCACCTGGTCCGCCGACTTGAACGCGTCGAGCACGCTCACCTGGCGGTCCGAGATGGAGAGCAGACGGTCGTTGGGGATCACGATGAGGGTGTCGACCTCTTCGCGGAGCTCCGCGATGCCGTCCTCGGCCTGGTTGGCGCGACGGCGCCCCTCGAAGGTGAACGGGCGCGTCACCACACCGATGGTGAGGGCGCCGAGCGAGCGTGCGATGTTGGCCACGACGGGTGCGCCGCCGGTGCCGGTGCCGCCACCTTCACCGGCGGTGACGAAGACCATGTCGGCCCCCTTGAGGACCTCCTCGATCTCCTCGCGGTGGTCCTCGGCCGCCTTGCGCCCGACTGCCGGATTCGCTCCGGCGCCGAGTCCGCGGGTGAGTTCACGGCCGACGTCGAGCTTGACGTCCGCGTCGCTCATCAACAGGGCTTGCGCGTCGGTGTTGATGGCGATGAACTCGACGCCCTTGAGACCGACCTCGATCATCCGGTTGATGGCATTGACACCACCGCCGCCGACACCGATGACTTTGATGACTGCGAGGTAGTTCTGCGGTGCTGCCACGTCGAAGGCCTCTCGCCTCGAGTTACGTGTCGCCGCTTCGCCGTGCGTGCGGTGCGACGACTGATGCCGAATTGGGGCGGTCCGAACGCCGACCCGAACCCTAACGCTGAAGTTTAGGGTTACCAGTGTGTCTGTTCCCTGGAGTCTTCGAAACAGGACACTAAGTCGACAAGTGGCGCACGTTCAACGAACACGCCGAACCTCCCGTTTTTCTTTTCACCCTATGTGATCAGCCGTTGCGCTGACCAACCAGGGTGCTGGCCAGCGCACTTGACCGTCAACTCCCTGACGCGGCAGGGGCGGTGGGAGCACTCACGTCGTACCGCTCGGCCTTCGGTTCCGCTTTCATCAGGGCGATGAGCGAGGCGGCCTTCGCGTCGCCCTTCTCCACGCTGCCCCAGGCGACGGTGCGTTGACCCTTCAGCTCGACTGAGATGGAGTCATATGAACGCACTTGAACGATTCGTGCGTCCTTCGCGACCGAGGCGGGCAGATCCGCGGCCACCTGCACGGCAGCGCGCAACAGGCGGTTCGTACCGAAGCGGTTGAGGCTCGGTGATGCGGCGGCGTCCAATTCGAGAAGGGGTACGCCCTTGGGTGCGCGGTCCACGGTGGCGAACCGCACGCCCTCCGCGTCCACTTCGATGAACTTTCCGCCCTTTGCGATGAGCAGCACCGGCTTGCGTTCGGTCACTTTCAGACCGATTCCGTGGGGCCATGCGCGCACCACGTGAACGGTGTCGATACGGCGCAGTTTCTTCCGCAGCCGATCCTCAATCGCGTCCGTATCGACGGAAATCAGCGGTGCGCCGACCGGAACCTCCGCCGCCGTACGCACCTCTTGGGAAGTCAACACCTCGGTGCCGGAGGTCTTCACGCGCTCCACCCGCAGCCACTGCGAGCCGTACAGCAGCCAGACGACTCCGGCTCCGAGGAGTACGGCAACGACGGCGGCGACCACGAGCGTACGGGTCGGTGGCAGCCGAAGTCGGCGGCCACCGCCCGTCGGTCGGGGCGGGCGGGCCGGTGCGTCCCCCTGTGTGCGTTCGCCTCGCTCGGCGGTGGTGGGTCCGGCCACGCTCCCCTGCCTTCTCACGCCCTGTGGCGTGCCGCAATCGCCTCGTAGACCATGCCGACGAGGAGTTCGTCGGCGTCCCGGCGGCCGAACTCGGCGGCGGCGCGGGACATCTCGTACAGCCGGTGGGGGTCGGCGAGCACCGGGAGGACGTTCTCCTTGACCCACTCCGGGGTCAGTTCGGCGTCGTCGACCAGGACACCGCCGCCGGCCTTGACCACCGGCTGGGCGTTGAGCCGCTGTTCGCCGTTGCCGATGGGCAGCGGGACGTAGGCGGCCGGGAGTCCGACGGCGGAGAGTTCGGCGACGGTCATCGCGCCCGCGCGGCAGAGCATCATGTCGGCCGCGGCGTACGCGAGATCCATCCGGTCCACGTACGGTACCGGGACGTAAGGCGGCATCCCCGGCATGTTGTCCACCTGCGGCAGTTCGTTCTTCGGGCCGACCGCGTGCAGGACCTGGATGCCGGAGCGCTGCAGGTGCGGGACGGCCTGCTGGACGACCTCGTTGAGGCGGCGGGCGCCCTGTGAGCCGCCGGAGACGAGCAGCGTGGGCAGGTTGGGGTCGAGGCCGAACGCGGCGCGGGCCTCGGGACGCACCGCGGCGCGGTCCAGGGTGGCGATGGTGCGGCGCAACGGGATGCCGATGTAACGGGAGTTGCGCAGCTTGCTGTCCGGGGACGACACCGCGACCTGGGCGGCGTACCGCGAACCGATCTTGTTGGCCAGGCCCGGCCTGGCGTTGGCCTCGTGCACCACGATCGGCACGCCGAGGCGCTTCGCCGCGAGGTAGCCGGGCAGCGCCACGTACCCGCCGAAGCCGACGACCGCGTCCGCCTTGGTGCGCTCCAGGATCTGCTCGGCGGCCTTGATGGTGCCGCGCAGCCGGCCCGGGACCGTGATCAGTTCGGGGGTGGGCTTACGGGGCAGGGGGACGGCGGGGATCAGCGCGAGGTCGTAGCCGCGCTCCGGGACGAGCCGGGTCTCCAGGCCCTTCTCCGTGCCCAGGGCCGTGATGCCCACGGTGGGGTCCTGCCTGCGCAGGGCGTCCGCGAGGGCGAGCGCGGGCTCGATGTGGCCGGCGGTCCCCCCACCGGCGAGTACGACATGCACCGAAATTCACCGCTCTCCGGACGGTCGCGCCTTGGCACGCCGTCTCATCGTGTTCCATCTCACCGCAGCCCGCTTCTTGCCGAAGGCGGACGACCGCATGGCCAGCGCTGCTCGCGCCCCGGGCTCCTCGCGCGCGAAGGCGATGAGGAGTCCGACGGCGAACATCGTCGGCAGCAGGGCGGACCCTCCGTAGGAGAACAGCGGGAGCGGGACACCGGCGATCGGCAACAGGCCGAGCACCGCACCGATGTTGACCACGGCCTGGGCCGTGATCCAGGTGGTCACGCCTCCCGCGGCATACCTCACGAAGGGGTCCTCCGTGCGTCCGGCCACGCGGATACCCGCATAGCCTAGAGCCGCGAACAGAGCGAGCACCGACAGCGTCCCCGCCAGACCCAGTTCCTCCCCGGTGATGGCGAAGATGAAGTCGGTGTGCGGTTCAGGGAGTTGGCCCCATTTTTCCACACTGGCGCCGAGACCGGAACCGAAGAATCCGCCTGAGGCCAGGGCATAGATCCCGTGCACGGCCTGCCAGCACTGGTCGCTGGGGCCCGGGTCGGTCGCGCCGAGGCATTCCAGGCGGGCCATCCGGTTGGGGCTCGTACGGATCAGGACGAAGCCGAGCACCACGGCGACCGAGAGCACACCGGCGAACAGCCGCGTGGGAGCGCCCGCGAGCCAGAGCAGTCCGAAGAGGATCGCCGTGAGAATGATCGCGGTCCCCATGTCGCCGCCGAGCATGATCAGCCCGAGCAGGATGAACGCGACCGGCACCAGCGGCACCAGCATGTGCTTCCACTGTGTGAGCAGCCGCTTGTCCTGCTTGCGCGCGAGCAGATCGGCGCCCCACAGGACGAGGGCCAACTTCCCGAACTCACTGGGCTGGAGCTGGAACGGGCCCCCCAGATAGATCCAGTTCTGGTTGCCGTTCACCGCATGCCCTATCCCGGGCACCTGCACGAGCACCATCAGGAACACGGACCCGGCCAGCATCGGGTACGCGAACGCCCGGTGCAGCTTGACCGGCATCCGCATCGCGACGAGCAGCAGGATCGACCCGAGCACCGCCGCGACGAACTGCTTGGCGAAGAAGTACGAGGCGGGCAGGTTCAGTTGCAGTGCCTGGATCATGGACGCGCTGTAGACCATCACCAGGCCGAGCACGGTGATCAGCGCGCTGCTGCCGAGGATCACGTAGTACGCGGTGAGCGGCCGGTCCCAGGCCTTGCGGGCGCGGTCGGCGATCCGCCGCCACGGTCGGTCGCGGGGCGGTCGTGGCGGTGTCTTCCCGCGCAGCGGGTTCCGGTTCCTGCCCAGCGGGATGGCCGCGCTGCGCACGTCGCGCGCGGACCTGGCGTCGGCGGGCATCGTCGCTGTCCCCTCCAGTCGTGCCCGCGCCGCCGGCGCGCGGCGGGCGGGCCGGTCCGGGAGGAGGTTCCCGGCCAGTCCAGTGCGGTGCCCGCGGTGTTCGGTGCGTGCTCTCGGCGTGCCGGACGAAGGTTCTCGTAGCGGAGCTACTTGGGCCTTTGGCCGGTGCGGCGAGAGTGCGTGCCGGGCGCCGCGGGTGCTGTGCTGGACTGGTCGGGAACCTCCTCGGCGCGGTGGGTGGCGTCGCCGCCACGCTCGGCGGCGAGTGCGTGCACGGCGTCCGCGAACGCCTCGCCACGCTTGTTGTAGTTGACGAACATGTCCATCGAGGCGCAGGCCGGGGCGAGCAGAACAGTGTCACCCGGAGCGGCGAGCCGTGCCGCCTCCTCGACGGCCGCGGACATCGCCCCAGTGTCGGTCCGGTCGAGGTCGACCACCGGGACCTCGGGGGCGTGTCGTGCCAGGGCTTCGCGGACCATGTGGCGCTCCTTGCCGATGAGCACGGCACCGCGGAGGCGCTTCGCGGAGGCGGCGACCAGCTCGTCGAACGAGGCGCCCTTGGCGAGACCGCCCGCGATCCACACGATCGACTCGTACGCGGCCAACGAGGCTTGTGCCGCATGCGGGTTGGTGGCCTTGGAGTCGTCGACGTACGAGACTCCTTCGACGTTCGCGACGTGCTCGATGCGGTGGGCGTCGGGGCGGAAGTTGCGCAGTCCGTCGCGCACCGCGGCCGGTTCGACGCCGAAGGCGCGGGCCAGGGCGGCGGCCGCGAGGGCGTTGGCGACGTTGTGCGGGGCGGGCGGGTTGACGTCCGCGACCTCGGCCAGTTCCTGGGCGCTCTTCTGCCGGTCCTCGACGAAGGCGCGGTCCACCAGGATGCCGTCCACGACGCCGAGTTCGGAGGGCCGGGGGCTGCCGAGGGTGAAGCCGATCGCGCGGCAGCCCTCCTCGACGTCGGCCTCGCGGACCAGGTCCTCGGTGGCCTTGTCCGCGACGTTGTAGACGCAGGCGACCTGATTGCCCTCGTAGATACGGCCCTTGTCCTTGGCGTACGCCTCCATGGAGCCGTGCCAGTCCAGGTGGTCCGGCGCCAGGTTGAGGACCGTGGCCGAGTGGGCGCGGACCGAGGGCGACCAGTGCAGCTGGTAGCTGGAGAGCTCGACGACGAGCACGTCGTACGTCTCGTCGCCGAGGACCGCGTCCAGGAGGGAGACGCCGATGTTGCCGACGGCTGCGGTGCGCAGGCCCGCCGCCTCCAGGATCGAGGCGAGCATCCGCACGGTCGTGGTCTTGCCGTTGGTGCCGGTGACCGCGAGCCAGGGTGCGGCGTCGGGGCCGCGGAGGCGCCAGGCCAACTCGACGTCGCCCCACACCTGGATGCCCGCCTCGGCGGCCGCTGCGAACAGCGGCTTGTCGGGCTTCCAGCCTGGGGTGGTGACGATCAGCTCGGTGCCTTCCGGCAGGGTCGCGCCGTCACCGAGCCGGACCGCGATCCCGAGCGCCTCCAGCTCCGCCGCCTGCGTACGGGAGCGCTCGTCGTCGCCGTCGTTGACGACCGTGACGATCGCGCCGAGGCCGCGCAGGACCTTGGCCGCCGGGATCCCGGAGACACCGAGTCCGGCGACGGTGACGTGCTTGCCCTGCCAGTCGGTCACTTGTCCGCTGCCCATCCCGCGTAGAAGATGCCGAGTCCGACGATCACGCACATGCCCTGGATGATCCAGAACCGGACCACCACAAGGACTTCGGACCACCCCTTGAGTTCGAAGTGGTGCTGCAGGGGCGCCATCCGGAAGACGCGCTTGCCGGTGAGGCGGAAGGAGCCGACCTGGATCACCACGGACATGGTGATGAGGACGAACAGGCCGCCGAGGAGCGCGAGAAGCAGTTCCGTACGCGAGCAGATCGCGAGGCCGGCAAGGGCGCCGCCGAGGGCGAGCGAGCCGGTGTCGCCCATGAAGATCTTGGCGGGCGAGGTGTTCCACCACAGGAAGCCGAAGCAGGCACCCATCAACGCCGAGGCCACGATGGCCAGGTCGAGCGGATCGCGTACCTCGAAACAGGCCGCCGGGTTGGTAAGGGTCACCGCGTTGGCGCAGGACTCCTGGAACTGCCAGACGCCGATGAACGTGTAGGCGCCGAAGACCATCACGGAGGCGCCGGTCGCCAGACCGTCGAGGCCGTCCGTGAGGTTCACGCCGTTCGACATGGCCAGGATCATGAAGAGCGCCCAGATCACGAACAGGACCGGGCCGATGGACCAGCCGAAGTCCTGCACGAACGACAGCCGCGTGGAGGCCGGGGTGTTGCCGCGGTTGTCCGCGAACTGCAGCGCGAGGACCGCGAAGGTGATGCCGACGATCAGCTGGCCGGCCATCTTGGCTTTGGCCCGCAGACCGAGCGAGCGCCGCTTGATGATCTTGATGTAGTCGTCGAGGAAGCCGACGAGGCCCATGCCCGCCATCAGGAAGAGCACGAGCAGACCGGAGAACGTCGTCGGCGCTCCGGTGATCAGCTTGGCGCCGAAGTACGCGAGGATCGTCGCCAGGATGAAGGCGATACCACCCATGGTCGGCGTACCGCGCTTGCTGGCGTGCTCGCGCGGGCCGTCGTCCCGGATGTACTGGCCGTAGCCCTTCTTGGCCAGAAGCTTGATCAGCAGCGGAGTGCCGATCAGGGTCAGGAAGAGTCCGATCACACCCGCGAAGAGGATCTGCCTCATCGGCCGGAGACCTCACCCTCGACGAGCGCGAACGCGACCTTCTCCAGGCCCACCGACCTGGAGGCCTTCACGAGCACGACGTCTCCCGGGCGCAGCTCGCTGCGCAGCAGGTCGACCGCCGCCTGTGCGTCGGACACGTGCACCGACTCCTCACCCCACGAACCCTCGTTGTATGCGCCCAGCTGCAGCCAGGACGCTTCCCTGCCCCCGACCGCGACGAGCTTGCTCACATTGAGCCGGACGGCCAGGCGTCCGACCGCGTCGTGCTCGACCAGCGCCTCGTCCCCCAGCTCGGCCATCTGCCCGAGCACCGCCCACGTGCGCCGCCCCTTGCCCATGGCCGCGAGCGCGCGCAGTGCGGCTCGCATGGACTCGGGGTTCGCGTTGTAGGCGTCGTTGACGACCGTCACGCCGTCCGGGCGCTCGGTGACCTCCATCCGCCAGCGGGACAGGTTGCCCGCCTCGGAGAGCGCGACCGCGATCTCGTCGGTGGACATCCCGAGTCGGTGGGCGACGGCGGCCGCGGCAAGCGCGTTCGACACGTGGTGCTCACCGTACAGGCGCAAGGTCACGTCACTGCACCCGGAGGGTGTGCGCAGCGTGAAGGACGGCTGTCCCTGGTCGGTGAGCCGGACATTCTCGGCGCGTACGTCAGCGTCCTCGGCCTCTCCGAAGAACAGCACCGGCGCCTTGGTCCGCGAAGCCATCGCGCGGACCAGCGGGTCGTCGGCGTTGAGGACGGCCGTGCCGTCCTCCGGCAGGGCCTCGACCAGCTCGCCCTTGGCCTCGGCGATCTGCTCGCGGCCGCCGAACTCGCCGATGTGGGCGGAGCCGACGTTGAGTACGACGCCGATCTTCGGCGGGGTCAGGCCGGTGAGGTACCGGATGTGGCCGATGCCGCGGGCGCCCATCTCGAGGACCAGATGCCTGGTCTCCTCGGTGGCGGTCAGCGCGGTGATCGGCAGGCCGATCTCGTTGTTGAGGGAGCCGGGGGTCCACACCGTGGGGGCCTTGCGCTGCAGGAGCTGCGCGATCAGGTCCTTGGTGGAGGTCTTGCCCGCGGAGCCGGTGAGGGCGACGAGGGTGGTGCCGAGCCGGGAGACGACGGCGCGCGCGAGGGCGCCGAGCGCCGTCTCGACGTCGTCGACGACGATCGCGGGCACGCCGACGGGCCGGGTGGCGAGCACGGCGGCCGCTCCCGCGTCGATGGCGCGCTCGGCGTAGTCGTGGCCGTCGACCTTCTCGCCGACGAAGGCGGCGAAGAGGCCGCCGGGCTCGACCTTGCGGGAGTCGATCACCACGGAGCCGGTGACCTGGCGGTCGCCGTCCGGTATGTCGTACGGCTGTCCGCCGACGATGGAGGCGATCTCGGCGAGGGAGAGGGCGATCACTGCGTCATCCCTGGGTGTTCTGAGTGGCGTTGCGGCGGCTGTGCTCGATGGCGGCGCGCAGCACGTCACGGTCGTCGAAGGGGCGGATCACTCCGTTGATGTCCTGGCCCTGCTCGTGGCCCTTGCCCGCGACGAGGACGGTGTCCCCGGGGCGGGCGCGGTACACGGCCGAGGCGATGGCGGCGGCCCGGTCCTCGAACACCTGGACGTCGCCGCGCTCGTGCACCGGTACCTCGGCGGCGCCGGCGAGCATCGTGGCGAGGATCGAAAGGGGGTCCTCGGAGCGGGGGTTGTCCGAGGTGAGGACGGCGGTGTCGGCGAGCCGGGCGGCCGCGGCGCCCATCGGCATCCGCTTGGTCTGGTCGCGGTCGCCGCCGCAGCCGAGCACGATGTGCAGCTCGCCCTCGGTGACCTTGCGCAGGGCGCGGAGCACGGACTCGACGGCGTCGGTCTTGTGCGCGTAGTCCACGACGGCGAGGTAGGGCTGGCCCGCGTCGACCCGCTCCAGGCGGCCCGGCACCCCGGGGACGGCCGCGATGCCGTCGGCCGCGGTCTGCGGGTCGACGCCGGCGGCCGCGAGGGCGACGATCGCGGCAAGGGTGTTGGCCACGTTGAACGGGCCGGCGAGCGGCGACTTCGCGGTGATCCGCTCGCCCTTGGGGCCGACGGCGGTGAACGTCGAGTCCATCGGGCCGACTTCGACGTCCTCGGCGCGCCACTCGGCGTCCGGGTGGCCCTCGGCGGAGAACGTGATGACCGGGACGGTGGACTCGGTCACCAGCCTGCGGCCGTACTCGTCGTCGAAGTTGACGACGCCGAGCCGGGAGCGTTTGGGCGTGAAGAGCTGCGCCTTGGCCCGGAAGTAGTCCTCCATGTCGGAGTGGAACTCCATGTGCTCCGGGCTGAGGTTGTTGAAGACGGCGACGTCGAAGACGCAGCCGTCGACCCGGCCCAGCACGAGGGCGTGGCTGGAGACCTCCATGGCCACCGAGTCGACGCCGCGCTCGCGCATCACCGCGAACAGCGCCTGCAGATCGGTGGCTTCGGGGGTGGTGCGCTCCGACTTGATGCGCTCGTCGCCGACGCGCATCTCGACGGTGCCGATCAGACCGGACTTGTGCCCGGCGGCCTTGAGCCCGCCCTCGACGAGGTACGCGGTGGTGGTCTTGCCCGACGTACCGGTGATGCCGATCTGCAGCAGGTCGCGGCCCGGCTGCCCGTAGATGGTGGCGGCCAGTTCGCCCATGCGTCCGCGCGGGTCGCCCACGATCAGGAGCGGGAGTCCGGTGGCCTGGGCGCGGTCCATCCCGGCCAGGTCCGTGAGGATCGCGGCGGCGCCGAGGTCGGCGGCCTGGGCGGCGAAGTCGGCGCCGTGGACGCGGGCGCCGGGGAGCGCGGCGTAGATGTCACCGGGGCGTACGGCACGGGAGTCATGGGTGATACCCGTGATCTCCGCGGTTCCGGGGGCATCGACACCCAGCTGCTCGGCGAGGGTCGCGAGGGTGCTCGCGGAGACCTGCTCCGGCCGCGGCGGTCCCGGATATGTCACGGGAACGCCCTTCTGGGTGGTTTGGGACTGATCAGCGTGTGGCACGGCGGTGAGCGTACCCGGCGCACCCTGCGAGGCGCGAAATGGGCCGTCCTCGTCAGCGGGGCGGATGTTCTGGTTCCCGGAGTCCGGAGTGATGGTTGTCACGGGCCTACCTGTTCACTGGTACGGATCAGTCTTTCGGATCGAATTCGACCGGCAGGCCGGGGGCCTTGTCGCCGGAGGGCGGCACCTGAAGGGTCTTGAGCGCGAACTCCATGACCTTCTTGTAGATCGGCGCACAGATCTGGCCACCGAAGTAGTTGCCCTTGGTCGGGTTCTGGACCGCGCAGTAGACCGAGATCCGCGGCTTGTCGGCGGGCGCGAATCCGGCGAAGGACGAGGTGTAGCCCTTGTAGCGGCCGGTCTCCGGGTCGACGCGGTTGGCCGTGCCGGTCTTGCCCGCCACGCGGTAGCCGTCGATCTTCGCCTTGGTGCCGGTGCCCTCGTCGTCGTCCACGACCGACTGCAGCATCCGGGAGAGCGTGCTGGCCGTCTTCTCGCTCACGACCCGCTCCTTCTCCGGCTCGGGCGACGGCGTGAACCGGCCATCGGGGCCCTTGGATCCGCGGACGAGCGTGGGCTCCACGCGTACGCCGCCGTTGGCCACCGTCGAGTACACCGAGGTGGCCTGCACCGCGTTGAGCGAGAAGCCCTGGCCGAACGGGATCGTGTACTGCTGCGAGGTCGACCAGTCCCCCGGCTTGGCGAGGATGCCCGCGGTCTCGCCGGGGAACCCGAGTCCGGTCGGCCGTCCGATGCCGAACTTGCGGAGGTACGAGTACAGGACCTCGTTGGCCTCCGGCTGGGTCTTGCCGAGCTGCTGCGTGGCCAGGATCGTGCCGATGTTGCTGGACTTGGCGAGCACTCCATTGAGCGTCAGGTACCAGGTGGGGTGGTCGATGTCGTCCTTGAAAAGCCGGTCGCCGCGGTGCAGCCGGTTGGGCACCGTGACATGGGTGCCGGGCGTGGCCGCGTTCTCCTCCAGGACGGCCGCCATCGAGATCAGCTTGGTGGTGGAGCCGGGCTCGTACGCGTCGCGCAGGGCGGCGTTGCCGAGGGCGTCCGGGTTCGCCTCGGCGAGGTTGGCCGGGTCGAAGCCGGGGGCGTTGGCCAGGGCGAGCAGCTCGCCGGTCTTCGTGTCCTGGACGACGACGTAGCCGCGGTCGGCCTTGGACTTCTCGACCTGTTCGGCGATGGCCTTCTGGGCGACGTACTGGATGTCGCGGTCGATGGTCAGCTCGATGTCGGAGCCCGGCGTCGCGGGGTTCTCGTCGCCGCCCGCCGTGGGGACGCGCCGGCCGCCGGACTGCGCGTAGGTGATCTTGCCGTCCTTGCCCGCGAGTTCCTCGTTCAGCTGGGCCTCGATGCCGCCGCCGCCCTTGCCGTCGGCGTTGACCCAGCCCAGCGTTCCGGCGGCCAGGTCGCCGTTCGGGTAGAGGCGCTTGCTGCTCGGCTCCTGGAAGACACCGGCGAGGACGCTGCCCTTGTCGGCCTTGTCCGCCTTCTCCTGGAAGGTGTTCTTCAGGTCCTTGATCTGCTTCCAGACCTCGGGGGTCTGGCGGCGCGCGAGCAGGGCGTAGCGGCTGTCGGGCTTCTTGAGCTTGCGGGCGATGTCGGCGGCGTCCCGGTCGATGATCGGCGCGAGCAGCGCGGCGGCCTGCTCGGGCGCGTCCTCCACCTCGGTCGCCTTGGGCGTGAACATCGACGGGTCGGCGGTGATGTCGTACGCGTCGACGCTGATCGCCAGCTCGGAGCCCTTGCGGTCGGTGATGCCGCCGCGCTCGGCTGCCAGGGTGTGGCTGAAATAGCGGTTCTTCTCGGCCTTCGCCGCGTACGCACTCGCGTCGACGGCCTGCACCTGGAGCAGCCGTACGACGAAGGCGATCATCACCAGGGCCAGGCCCACGCTGATCAGCCGGAGCCGGGGCCGCGGGCTGCCGAGGCGGATGGTGCGGGGCCGGGGCCCGGCGGCGGGCCGTGGCCGGCGCGCGGCGGGGCGGGCGCCCTGGGCGGGGCGGCGCGGGGGGCCGGCGGAGCGGCGCGGCTCGGCCGGTCCCGGCACCCGACGTCGTGGGGGCTGCCTGTCGGTCACGGCATCACCTTGCGGTGGTCGAAGGGGTGGGCTCCGCCCCGGTCCGCGCGGCGGGCGAGGGGCTCGACGGCTTCGGGGCGGACGCACCGGAGGGCTCCGCGGACGGGCTCCCGCTCGGCGGGACGGAAGGCGCACCGGAAGGCGTACCGGAAGGCGATCCTGCGGGCGAACCGGCGGGCTGCGGCGCGGAGTTGGCCGCACGCGGCGGCTTGGGCTCGGCGGTGGCCGGGTCCGTCGTACCGCGGATCTTTCCGTTCGGGTCGAGGAAGGCGGGGTTGCCGCCGGGGACCATGCCGAGCTCGCGGGCGCGCCGCTCCAGGTTGCCCGGCGCGGAGTAGCCGTCGACCTCGCGCTGGAGTTCCTGCTGCCTGTCGGTCAGCTCGGTGGTCTCCTTCTTCAGCTTGCTGAGCCGGAACGACCCCTGGTTGAGCGAGGAGTTGAGCAGCAGCAGCGCGATCAGGCCGCCGCCGAGCAGCACGACGACAAGCAGCACGAACGGCGTGCGGGCCGCGGAGGCGGGCCCGGCGGGAAGCAGCCGGGCGAGCCGTGCGGCCCTGCCCCGCATCTGCGGTCGTGCGCTCATGCGAAGCCCTCCCCACCGCGCCGCGTCACGCGATGTCCTCCCGGATGCGCTGCGCCCCGCGCAGTCGCGCGGGCGCGGCCCTGCGGTTCTCGGCCACCTCTTCCTCGGTGGGGAGTTCGGCACCGCGCGTGAGCAGCTTGAGCCGCGGCTGGTAGCGCTCGGGCACGACCGGCAGTCCGGGCGGCGCGGTGTTGGCCGCACCGGCCGCCAGCACCTGCTTGACGAGCCGGTCCTCGAGCGAGTGGTACGAGAGGACGGCGACCCGGCCCCCGACCGCGAGCGCCTTCACGGCCGCCGGGATCGCCCTTTCCAGTACGGAGAGTTCACCGTTGACCTCGATCCGCAGCGCCTGGAACGTGCGCTTCGCGGGGTTGCCGCCGGTGCGCTTGGCGGCCTGCGGCAGCGCGTCCCGGATGAGCTCGACGAGCCGCGCGCTGTTGCTGAACGGCTCCTTCTCGCGCTCGCGCACGACGGCCGAGACGATCCTCTTGGCCTGCTTCTCCTCGCCGTACGCCCGCAGGATCCGCACGAGTTCGCCCGCCGGGTACGTGTTGAGCACCTCGGCCGCGCTCATCCCGGTCGTCTGGTCCATGCGCATGTCGAGCGGGGCGTCCTGCGCGTACGCGAACCCCCGGTCCGCCTCGTCGAGTTGCATGGAGGAGACGCCAAGGTCGAAGAGGACGCCCTGGACGGCGGGGATCTCCAGGCGCCGCAGTACGTCCGGGAGTTCGTCGTAGACCGCGTGCACCAGGGTGGCCCGGTCGCCGAAGGGCGCGAGCCGCTCACCGGACAGGCGCAGCGCCTCCTTGTCCCGGTCGAGCGCGACGAGCCGGGCCTCGGGGAAGGTGCGAAGGAGCGCCTCGCTGTGTCCGCCGAGGCCGAGCGTGCAGTCGACGACCACGGCTCCGGGCTGTGTCAGGGCCGGGGCCAACAGGTCCAGGCACCGCTGGAGCATCACCGGGACGTGTCGGCTCTCGCTCAATGCACCCTCTCAAGTAGAGCGGCGGCCGCACGCACTGCCGGGTCCCCGCCCGCTCGAAGGGGAACGGCCCGCCTGGCGCCGGGGAAGGGGCGTCAGCCGACCGGGAGCGGGAGGAGGCCGAGCCTTACGTGCGCACCGCGCGCGGGAAATTCGGAAGGAATCTCCGGGAAACCAGTCCAGCAGGGAGGGTGTTCCGCCTCCCGCTTCGCGTCACTTTAGTCCACGCCGTCCCGCGGTCAATCTCCGGCCACGCGCGCGCTGTGCGCGTCGTACGAGAGCCCTCCGGGGGCCTTCTCACCCGTACGGACGCGCCCCGCGCGGGCCTGCTCCCGAGGGGAAATCGGCCGTACTCATATCCCAAAAAGCCCCAAGCCCCGACATATCGCCGCCAGTTATCCACAGCCGAGTGACACGACCCGGTAACGGCAACAAGAATGCGGGTGTGGCATCCCGCGGAGGCTTTCGCGAACGGTGCCGTGATTCGGGGAGGGCTGTGTCGCACCGAGACACCGGCCTTGCGAACGGGCCGAGGAGGGCCGGGTGACGACCTATGAAGATCGAGCGAGCCTCACAGATCTGACCACCACCGCGGAGCGGGTCCGCAGGTCGGTGGAGAGTGTGATCGAGGGCAAGCCGGAGGTCGTACGGCTCTCGCTGACCGTGCTCCTCGCCGAGGGGCACCTGTTGATCGAGGACGTCCCGGGCGTGGGCAAGACCATGCTCGCCAAGACCCTCGCGCGGTCCATCGACTGCTCGGTGCGTCGCATCCAGTTCACGCCCGACCTGCTGCCCTCGGACATCACCGGGGTGTCGATCTTCGATCAGCAGGAGCGGGACTTCGAGTTCAAGCCGGGCGCGATCTTCGCGCAGATCGTCATCGGTGACGAGATCAACCGCGCCTCGCCCAAGACCCAGTCCGCGCTCCTGGAGTCCATGGAGGAGCGCCAGGTCACGATCGACGGGAAGAGCTACGAGCTGCCCGACCCGTTCATGGTCGTCGCCACGCAGAACCCGGTCGAGATGGAGGGCACGTACCCGCTCCCCGAGGCCCAGCGGGACCGCTTCATGGCCCGCGTCTCCATCGGGTACCCGAGCCCCGAGGCCGAGCTGCAGATGCTGGACATTCACGGCGCGGTCTCGCCCCTGGACGACCTCCAGCCGGTGGCGCACGCCCACGACATCGTGAAGCTGATCGAGGCGGTGCGGGCTGTGCACGTCGCCGACCCGGTGCGGCGCTACGCCGTCGACCTGGTCGCCGCGACGCGCACGCACCCCGACCTCCGCCTCGGTGCATCGCCGCGCGCCACGCTGCACCTGCTGCGCGCCGCGAAGGCCGCCGCCGCCCTGAGCGGCCGGGAGTACGCGCTCCCGGACGACGTCCAGTCCCTCGCCGTCCCCGTCCTCGCGCACCGCCTGCTGCCCACGGCCCAGGCTCAGCTGAACCGGCGCACGGCCGAGCAGGTCGTCCTGGAGATCCTGCAGCGCACGCCGGTGCCCGCCGCCCCCGCGCCGTCCTCCGGGTACCCGGGCCGGCTGCCGGGTGCCAACGCCTACGGCCAGCAGCCGCCCGGCGCCCGGAGGCTGTGATGGCGGTCGGGGGGCCGCCGCCGCAGACCGGTCAGGCGGACGCGGACGAGGACCGGGGCAGTCTGCGCACCGCGTTCGCGGGGCTGACCACCCGAGGCCGTTCCTTCCTCGCCGCGGGCATCGCCGCGGCCGGGTGTGCGTACGTCCTCGGGCAGAGCGACCTGCTGCGTGTCGGGCTGCTGCTCGCCGTGCTGCCGCTGATCTGCACGCTCGTGCTGTACCGCACGCGCTACCGCGTCGCGGCGTCCCGGCGCCTCTCCCCCGCGCGCGTGCCCGCGGGCTCCGAGTCCCGGGTGCACCTGCGGATGGACAATGTGTCGCGGCTGCCCACCGGCCTGCTGATGCTGCAGGACCGGGTGCCCTATGTGCTGGGCCCGCGGCCCCGGTTCGTGCTCGACCGGGTGGAGGCGGGCGGCCGCCGCGAGGTCTCCTACCGCGTCCGCTCCGACCTGCGCGGACGCTATCCCCTCGGCCCGCTCCAGCTGCGCCTGTCCGACCCGTTCGGCATGTGCGAGCTGACCCGCTCCTTCAGTGCGTACGACACCCTGACCGTGATCCCGCGCGTGACCCCGCTGCCCCCGGTCCGGCTCTCCGGCGAGGCCGCGGGGTACGGCGACGGCCGCCAGCGCGCGCTCGCGCTGGCGGGTGAGGACGACGTGATCCCGCGCGGGTACCGGTACGGCGACGACCTGCGCCGCGTCCATTGGCGCTCCACCGCGCGGTACGGCGAGTTGATGGTGCGCCGCGAGGAGCAGCCGCAGCGCGCCCGCTGCACGGTGCTGCTCGACACCCGCCGCGTGGCCCACGAGGGCGCCGGACCCGACTCGGCCTTCGAGTGGGCGGTCTCGGGCGCGGCCTCGGCGGTGGTGCACATGCTCGAACGCGGCTATGGCGTCCGCCTGTTGACCGACACCGGGGCTTCCGTGCCGGGCGAGGGCCCCGACGGCTTCGCGGGCGGCGGCCAGGAGTCGGCCGACGCCGCGGGGCTGATGATGGACACCCTCGCCGTCGTCGACCACTCGGACAGCTCGGACCTGGCGCGCGCGTACGAGGTGCTGCGCAGCGGGAACGAAGGCCTGCTCGTCGCCTTCCTCGGCGACCTGGACGAGGCGCAGGCCGCCGTGGCCGCCCGGATGCGGCAGCGCAGCGGCGCGGCCGTCGCCTTCGTCCTCGACAGCCGGGCGTGGACACGCGCGCCGGGCGGCGGTCCGTCAGAGCAGTTCGAGGAGCGCCTGCGCCAACTGCGCGAGGCGGGCTGGACGGCCATCGGGGTGCCCCCCGGCGCGGACCTGCCCCAACTCTGGCGAGAAGCAGACCACCACCGCACCAGCTCAGGCACCGCCCCCACCACCGGCACGACGACGGGAGGCTGGTCATGAGCGGACGCACCCGCCGCCTCCCGCATGCCTGCGAGGCCCGCACCCGGCAACCGCACGCGACAGCCGTCGGCCTGCCACCCCACGCGTACCTGCCCCAGCTCCGGCGGGAAGCAGACCACCACCGCACCAGCGCAGGCACCGCCCCCACCACCGACACGACGACGGGAGGCTGGTCATGAGCGGACGCACGCGGCTCGCCCTGTGTGCCACGGCGGCCACGCTGCTCGCGGCCTGTGCGCTGCTGCCTCTGGTCATCTCGATCAACTGGTTCCTGCAGGCGGCCGTCCTGCTCGCCCTGCAGTCGGGCACGGGCGCGCTCGCCCGCCGGGTGCCGCTGGCCCGGCCGCTGACCGTGCTCGCCCAGGCCGTGGTGACGTTGCTGCTGCTCACGGTGGTCTTCGTCAGCGGCCAGGCGATCGCCGGGTTCCTGCCGGGCCCCGACGCCTTCGACCGCTTCGCCGCGCTGCTGCAGGCCGGCGCCCAGGACGTGGGGCAGTACGCGATCCCGGCGCCGCTCTCCGACGGCATCCGGCTGATGCTGGTCGGCGGGGTCCTTGTGATCGGCCTCGCGGTGGACGCGCTGGCGGTGACGTTCCGCAGCGCTGCCCCGGCCGGACTGCCGCTGCTCGCGCTGTACTCGGTCGCGGCGGGGCTCTCCGACGGCGGCGCGGGCTGGGTCTGGTTCGTCCTGGCCGCCGCGGGCTATCTGCTGCTGCTCCTGGCGGAGGGGCGTGACCGGCTGTCCCGTTGGGGGCGGGTGTTCGGCGGCGCGGCCCGCAGACCGAGCGGGCTCTCTTCGGGCCTGGAGCCCAGCGGCACGGGCCCGGTGGCCCCGGTCCGTACGGGGCGGCGCATCGGCGTGGTCGCGCTCGGCATCGCCCTGGTGGTGCCCGCGGCCCTGCCCGCCCTGGACGGCGGCCTGTTCGACCCGGCGGGCGGCGGTGGCGGCACGGGCCCCGGCGGCGGCACGATCTCCGCGGTGAACCCCCTGGTCTCGCTGCAGAACAGCCTGAACCAGCCGAACGACCGCGAGGTCATCTCGTACCGCACGAACTCCGAGCAGACGCAGGACATGTATCTGCGGATCGTGGCCCTCGACCAGTTCGACGGCACGTCCTGGAAGCCCGCCGAGCGCGCCATCACGGACGTGCCCAGCCGCCTCCCGGTGCCGGGCGGCCTGAGCTCCGAGGTGAGCACGACCGAGGTGCAGACGAACATCTCGGCGGCCGACTGGTACAAGCAGAACTGGCTGCCGATGCCCTTCCCGGCGACGCAGGTCAGCATCGAGGGCCGCTGGCGGTTCGAGCCGGTGGGCCGCACGCTCGTCGGCGACCGCGGCCAGCACACCGGCGGCAGGCAGTACGAGGTGAAGAGCCTCGTCGTCCAGCCCACGGCCGACCAGCTGGCCGAGGCCCCGCCGCCGGACGCGACGCTCGCGCGCGAGTTCACCTCCGTACCGGACTCGCTGCCCGCGGACGTCCATGCGACGGCGCGCAGGGTGACGCGGGGCGCGTCGAACGACTACGAGCGCGCGGTGAAGCTGCAGGACTGGTTCACGTCCGAGGGCGGCTTCACGTACGACACGGAGGTGCAGGCGGGCAGCGGGGCGGCGGCGATCAGCCGGTTCCTGAAGCAGAAGGAGGGCTTCTGCGTCCACTTCTCCTTCTCGATGGCGGCCATGGCCCGCACGCTCGGTATACCGGCGCGGGTGGCCGTGGGATTCACGCCGGGCGCTCCGCAGTCCGACGGCACGATGTCGGTCGGCCTGCGCGATGCGCACGCCTGGCCCGAGCTGTACTTCGAGGGGGTCGGCTGGACCCGTTTCGAGCCGACGCCGACGCGTGGCTCCACACCGGAGTACACCCGGCAGGACGTTGCCGCCCCGGAGGCCAGCGGCAGCGCGGCGCCTGCGCCCTCGGCGTCGGCCACCCCGTCTGAGGACCCGTCGGCCTCGCCGTCGGAGAGCTGCGCCCGGGACCAGCAGCGGCTCGGCGAGTGCGGGGCGACGCAGGCCCAGGGCGGCGCGGGCGGCGGTGACGACGGCCCGCCCCTCTGGACGGTCCTGGCGGTGGTTCTCGGGGCGCTGCTCGTCCTGGCGCTGCCGCTGCTGCCGTGGCTGTGGCGGACTCGGGTGCGTGCGGTGCGACTCGGCACAGGCGGGCGTACGGAGGATGCGGCGGCGCGGACCCTGGCGGTCTGGAGTGAGGTCACCGACCTGGCCTGGGACTACGGCATCCTGCCGGACGAGTCGCTGACGCCCCGGAAGGCGGCGGAGCGCATCGTCCGCGTCGGGCATCTGGAGGCGGAGCCCGCGGCAGCGGTCCATCGGCTGGCCGCGGCGGTGGAGCAGGTGCTGTACGCGCCGCATCCGCGTCCGGCGACGGGCCTGGCGGAGGACGTGCAGCGGCTGCGGGCCGGTCTCCGTACGGGCCTGAGCCGGGCCAGTCGGCTCCGGGCGCTCCTTGCCCCGCGCTCGGCTGCCCGCGTGGCCTGGGCGTTCTCGGCCCGTCGGCGGGCGCTGACCCGGCGCCTGCTGGTGAACGGCCGGGGCGAGAGCCGACTGGACCGCTGGTCCGCGGCAGTGCGCCGACCGGGTCGGCCGGGTCAGCCGGGTCGGCAGCAGGGCTGATCGGGAAGGGAGGCGGGGCGGGGGCGGGGCCTGCTTTCGGGGCGGCCCCGCGCCCTCAGGCCGCAGCCTCGGGCCTCGGGCCTCGGGCCGTACGAACGCAGCGCCTTCAGGCCGTACGCACTTCGCACCCGCCAGTCCATACGAGCCGGACATGCGAAAGGGGTGCACGCGCAAGGCGTGCACCCCTCTGCCGAACCGGTATGTCTCTGTGTGCCGTGTCCGTACGACGGACACGGCGAGCCGCCGAGTCGGCGCGGCTCAGCGGCCTACTTCGCTCAGCGGCCTTCCTCGCTCAGCGGCCTTCTTCGTCTCGACGACGCTGCCATCGCTGCTCGATCCGGTCCATCATCGAGCGGCGCTGTTTGCCCTGACGGCGAGTGGTCTGACCAGGTGCCGCACCGGGAGCAGCCTGCTCCCCCGGCTTGGGTGCCTTGCGCCATCCGGTCACAGCGAGAACGGCGCAGCCGAGCATCACGAGGAAGCCCACGACGCTGATCCAGATCTGCTGCGCGACCATGCCGGTCATGAGGAGCGCGATACCCACCAGGAAGCCGGCAACTGCCTGGTAGACCCGTCGACGGGTGTGTGTACGCAGCCCGCTTCCCTCAAGCGCTGTCGCGAACTTGGGATCTTCGGCGTACAGCGCTCGCTCCATTTGCTCGAGCATTCGCTGCTCGTGCTCCGAGAGCGGCACGGAGTCCTCCTCATCGTGCAGTCGCCGGGGCGACCGGGGGTCCCCTTCAGGATAGGCAGGGAATCGCCCCCGTGAAACCCGCCCCTCTACGCCAATTCGCCTTCCGGGCCCGTCATGGAGGTCCGGCCATGCTGAAACGTGCATTCCCCAGCGGCCGATCCGTCATGCCGGACGGTGTCCCTCGATCATACGGGGCGAAGCGCCCGACCGGGGGCCCTGTGGCGTACTCCATGTGCGGCTGCGGTGCTGATCAGCGCCGCAGTTCGCGTTCCGGGGAGGCCGCACACGGACAGTGGGCACCACCGGGCGGGCCGACGCCTCGCTCCGGCACCGAGGTCCGGCGGCGAAAACGCGAGCCGAAAACGCGGCGCCGAAATCCGGCGATGCTATGCGGCGCCCTTCTCGGCCAGTACGTGAAGCTGAGTGGCGACCGAATGGAACGCGGGCTGTTCGGCGGCGGCGGCCTCGAGCTTCAGCAGGGCGTCGAGCGCCCCCGGCTCGGTGTCGACGAGGACGCCCGGGACGAGGTCCGCGAAGACCCGCACGCCGTGCACCGCGCCGATGCGCAGGCCGCAGTCAGTGACGAGGCCGGTGAGCTGCTCGGCGGTGAAGCGGCGCGGCACGGGGTCGCCCTCGCCCCAGCGGCCGTCCGGGTCGGTGAGCGCTTCGCGGGCCTCCGTGAAGTGGCCTGCGAGGGCCCTGGCGAGCACAGCGCCGCCGAGGCCCGCGGCGAGCAGGCTGAGCGTGCCGGTCTCGCGCAGGGCGCCGACGACGTTGCGCACGCCCTCGGCCGCGTCGTCCACGTACTCCAGGACGCCGTGGCAGAGCACCACGTCGTAGTCGCCGCGGCCGACGACGTCGAACAGGCCGTGCGCGTCGCCCTGGACGCCGCGGACGTGGTCGGCGACCCCGGCCTCGGCGGCCCTGCGCTCCAGGGCGAACAGGGCGTTGGGGCTGGGGTCGACGACGGTGACGCGGTGTCCGAGGCGGGCCACGGGCACCGCGAAGTTGCCACTGCCGCCGCCGGTGTCCAGGACGTCGAGCGATTCCCGTCCCGTCGCCTTGGCCTGACGGTCCAGGGCGTCCTTCAGGACCTCCCAGACCACGGCGGTACGGAGAGAAGCGCGGGGGCGCATCGGGTCCGACACGGCAGTTGACTCCTCGGCGCGGCACCGCCTCTTCAGTGGCGGAGCGATGGTTACCTCGCCCGGCCTCGCGTGACGCAAGGCGCAGGTGGTCCCACCCTATTGCCTCCGGGCCGCTCTCCAGTCATCTGCCTGCGGGTCTCTGCCTGCGTGCAGGCAGATGCGGCTGCCGCGCACCTCGATCCGGATCGCCGGGCCGTTCATCTCGTCCGCCTCCCGTTCCTCGTACGACTGGGTCTCCTGGGCCGCGTGGGTCTCGTCGGGCTCATCGGGTGCGCCTCCGGGCACCGCGCCGCTGGGCACCCCTCACCCGGCATCGGGGCGGTCCTGGCGGGGCTGGGGCAGGGCGGGCTGGAGGACCAGCATGCCTTCGACGAGGCGCAGGAACATCGCCACGTCGCGCAGCAGGTCGTCGGCGTCGCGGATGGTCGCGGCGCCCTGGATGCCGGCCTCGGCGCGGGCTCGGCGGCTGGCACCGGAGGCGAACAGGGCGCTCCACTCGGTGAGTTCGGGCGCTATCTCGGGGAGCACTTCCCAGGCGCTCCTGATGCGCTGTCGCTTGCGCGGGTTCGTCTCGGGGCGCCCGCGGGCCGCGAGAACGGCCGCCGCGGTGCGCAGGGCTGCCAGATGGGCGGCTGCGTAGCGCTCGTTGGGGGTTTCCAGGGTGACCGCTTCGTCGAGTCCTGTGCGGGCCTGGCCCAGCAGGTCGAGTGCGGCCGGTGGGGCCGTCGACCGGCGCAGCACGGGGTGGATGTCGCTCGCCGGACCGTTCAGTGAGGGGGCAGGGCCGGTGGTGGCGCGGTGCCGGTGTGCGGCTGCTGCGGAAGAACTGGCCATGACGAACCTCCTGTCGTCGTATGACGGCGCATAGGTAGCCGTATGACCCCATCGTGGAGTACGCCACTGACAATCGGCCCTGACCTGCACTTTCGACTCGATCAGGAGTTCGCGTACGGGAGTTGGGCACCCGGCGGGGGCGCCGCGCCCCCGCCGCCCGGCGAGCGATCCGGGGGGGGCGGCGTCTTCGCTTCGGGGCGGGCGCGGCATACTGTTTGCACTGACCAGTCAGTTCAAAAGAGTTCATGAGGGGGAAGGTCTGTGGAGAGCCCGCACGGGGCACCCCGCGGCATATCCGTCACAGCCGAGGACTTCGGCCTGAAGGGCCCGCGCGGCTGGGCGTTCCGCGGGGTCCGTATCGACGCGGAGCCCGGCGCCCTGATCGCCATCGAGGGGCCGTCCGGCTCCGGCCGCACCTGCCTGCTTCTCGCCCTCACGGGGCGGATGCGGCCCACGGCGGGGCACGCGGCGGTCGGCCGGATGCGACTGCCCAAGCAGCTGGCGGCCGTACGCAGGATCAGCGCACTCGGCCCGGTACCCGGGGTGACCGACCTCGACCCGGCGCTGACCGTGCGCGAGCAGATCCATGAACGCGCCCTGCTCCAGCGGCGGTTCGGCGATTCGCTGCGCTCACTGGTGCGGCCGCCGTCCGAGCGCCGGGCAGCGGTGAAGCGACATGTCGATGACGCCCTGGCAGCCGCCGGGCTCGACCTGGATTCGCTACCCAAGGGCCCCCGTACCTCCGTACGCGATCTGGAGCGGCTCGAGGCGCTGCGGCTCTCCGTGGCGCTCGCGCTGATCGGGGAGCCGCGGCTGCTCGGGGTGGACGACGTCGACATGAAGCTGTCGGACGCCGAACGGGCCGAGGCCTGGGGCCTGTTGCGGTCGGTCGCCGAGTCCGGCACCACTGTCGTGGCCGTGTGCAGCGAGGCGCCCGAGGGCGCGCTCGTGGTGTCCACGGCGCCCGTGGGCGACAGCCGGGACGAAACCGTCGCCACAGAAGTCGCCACAGAAGAAGAGCACCGCGCGGAAGTCGCGACAGAAGAAGAGCACCGCGCGGAAGCGGACAAGGACAAGGACGAGGACGAGACGAAGGGGGCGGCGGATGCGCTCGCCGAAACTGGCCGCGCTTGAGCTGAGGCGGTTCGGCAGGGGCAAGCTGCCACGGGCGGCACTCGTCGCACTGCTGCTGCTTCCGCTGCTGTACGGGGCGCTGTACCTGTGGTCGTTCTGGGACCCGTACGGGCGGCTCGACAAGATCCCCGTGGCGCTCGTCAACGACGACAGGGGCGCGACCGCGGACGGCAAGAAGATCTCCGCGGGCGACTCGATCACCGAGGGGCTGCGGGACAGCAACACCTTCCAGTGGCACGAGGTGAGCGCCGACGAGGCGCGCAAGGGCGTCGAGGACGGTACGTACTACCTGTCCCTGACCATGCCGAAGGACTTCAGCGCGCGGATCGCGTCCAGCTCGGGTGACGCGCCCGAGACGAGCGCGCTGCAGGTGCGGACGAACGACGCCAACAACTACATCGTCGGGCAGATCTCGCGGACGGTGTTCTCCGAGGTGCGCACCGCGGCCTCCACCGACGCCTCACGCACGTTCCTCGACAAGATCTTCATCTCGTTCTCGGACATCCACGGCAAGACCAAGGAGGCGGCCGAGGGCGCGGACAAGCTCAAGGAGGGCGCGGGGAAGGCCAAGAAGGGCGCGAAGGAGCTCGCGGACGGCCTCAAGGACGCCAAGAACGGCAGCACGGAACTCTCCGGCGGAATCAAGAGCTTGGATAAGGGCGCCGGCGAACTGGAGCGCGGCGCGGGCCAGGTGGCCGATGGCACGCAGGCGCTCGCCGACAAGGTGAACGCGGGCGCGGCCGAGGTGCGGCCGTTCCTGAAGGACAACGGTCAGACCATCGGCGACACCGCGCGGCTCGTGTCCGACTCGACGGCGGTCGTGCGCCGGCACCTGGACGACCTCGCGGCGGCGGCCCCGGGAGCGGCCGAGGAGTCCCGCAAGGCGTCCGAGCGGCTCGACTCGGTGTACGCCTCGCTCTGCGAGAACGGCGGCCTGCCGAGCCCGCACTGCCCGGTGCTCAAGGATGCCAAGGAGGCGGCGGCCACCACGGCCCGTATCGCCGGGGACCTCGACCAGGTCGTCAAGGACTACGACGGCGACATCGCCACCCTCGACGGCCACCTGAAGAAGCTGCAGGAGCAGGCCGACGACCTGGCCGAGCGGGCGCCGCACCTGGACGAGGACCTCGACGACGCGGTCGCCAAGATCAACAAGCTGAACACCGGCGCCAAGGAGGTCGCCAAGGGCGCGGGCAAGCTGCACACCGGGCTCGGCGCCGCCAAAACGGGCGCCGTCGACCTGGACAGCGGCGTGGGCCGCCTCAAGACGGGTGCGAACGACCTCAACGGAGGCATGTTCAAGCTCGTCGACGGTTCGGGCGACCTCGCCGGCGGGCTGCACGACGGTGTCTCCAAGATCCCGGACTACGACAAGAACGACCGGGACGAGCGCACCGAGGTGATGGCCGACCCGGTCCAGCTGGCCTCGCAGTCGCTGCACAAGGCGCCCAACTACGGCACGGGTTTCGCCCCGTACTTCATCCCGCTGTCGCTGTGGGTCGGTGCGATGGTCGCGTACATGCTGATCCAGCCGATGAACCGGCGGGCGCTCGCGGCCGGTGCCTCTGCCTGGCGGATCGCGCTCGCGGGGTGGCTGCCGGTGGCGGCGCTCGGGGTGCTCCAGGTGGCCGCGCTGATGTCGGTGCTGCACTGGGGGCTCGGCCTGGAGATGGCACGGGCGGCCGGCACGGTGGGCTTCCTGCTGCTCGTCACCGGGTGCTTCGCGGCGATCATCCAGTGGCTGAACGCACGGTTCGGGGCGGCGGGCCGGATCCTGGTCCTCGCGGTCCTGATGCTGCAGCTGACGTCGGCGGGGGGCACGTATCCGGTGCAGACCAGCCCGTCGTTCTTCAACGCCATCCACCCGTTCCTGCCGATGAGTTACGTCGTCGAGTCGCTGCGGAGGCTGATCAGCGGCGGTGACCTGGGGCCGGTGTGGCAGGCCTGCGCGGTGCTGCTCGCGTTCACCCTTGGGGCGCTCGCTCTGACGGCGCTGTCCGCACGGCGCAAGCAGGTGTGGACCCTGGACCGGCTGCACCCGGAACTGAGCCTGTGAGCGCGGTGAGCGGGATACGACCTGTGAGAATCAGGAGCATGGAAAGCAGCAGCACGCGGCGCCAAGCCACCCGGGCCAAGCTCTACGAGGCAGCCGTCACGCTCATCGCCGAAAAGGGCTTCTCCGCGACCACGGTCGACGAGATCGCGGAGCGGGCCGGGGTGGCCAAGGGCACGGTCTACTACAACTTCGCCAGCAAGGCCGAGCTCTTCGAGGAGCTGCTGCGGCACGGCGTGGGCCTGCTCACCGCGTCGCTCCGGGAGGCCGCCGAGCGGACCGCCGCGGAGGGCGGCAGCAAGGTGGACGCCCTGGACCGCATGATCCGCGCGGGCCTCGTCTTCATCGACACCTACCCGGCGTTCACCCAGCTCTACGTCGCCGAGCTGTGGCGCACCAACAGGGCCTGGCAGTCCACCCTGATGGTGGTCAGGCAGCAGGCCGTCGCGGTGGTCGAGAACGTGCTGCGCGAGGGCGTCGAGGCCGGTGAGCTGAGCTCGGAGATCGACATTCCGCTCACCGCCGCCGCGCTCGTCGGGATGGTCCTGGTCGCCGCCCTGGACTGGCAGGCGTTCCAGCCGGAGCGGACGATCGACGACGTCCACTCGGCGCTGTCCCGCCTCCTTCAGGGACGCGTGGGCGGCACGCGCGCGTAGGGCGGGTTTTCACCGCCGGTCGGCGCGGAGCTTGTTTTCGGAAACAGAAACCGGCACACGCGCGGAGAGCCGGAAGCGGAAACCGGCACACACGCGCGGAGAGCCGGATGCAGAAACCGGCATACGCGCGTAAGCCGGAACCGGAACCGGAAGCGGTAACCCGCACCGCGCGGACACACGAAAGCGCCGGTCCGTGAGGCTCGATCCCCCCGAGCCTCACGGAGCCGGCGCGCCCCCGTGTCATCCCCCGTTCACGGCCGGGGTGCCGCACCGTTCCGCCGCCCCGTGTCGGCGGTGCCGGCGCTGCGCCCCTTCCGTGCCCCCTACTCTTCCGTCTACGCAGGTCGGAGCCCATCCGCGCTCCTACTCATCTCGTCGTCTGAGTACGGATACTCAGGCCTGCGCACTCATCCCCAGCCCGTGGAGCGCCCCACTGGCTACGATCGCGTCCGTGTCCGTACTCCCCCTCGTCTTCACCAGCGGCTGGGCCAGCGGAATCAACGCGTACGCGGTGGTGCTCCTGCTCGGCGTCTTCGGTGCGACCGGTCTGACCGACGACGTGCCCGAGTCGCTGCAGCGCACCGACGTCCTGGTCGTCGCCGGTGTGCTCTTCCTCTGCGAAGCGGTGGCCGACAAGATCCCGTACGTCGACTCCGTCTGGGACGCGGTGCACACCGTGATCCGGCCGGTGTCCGGTGCCGTGGTCGGCGCGCTGCTCGCCGGGCAGAGCGGCTCGCTCAGCGATCTGGCGGCGGGGGCGGTCGGCGGCTCCACCGCGCTCGCGAGCCATGCCGTGAAGGCCGGGACACGGATGGCGATCAACACCTCGCCCGAGCCCGCCAGCAACTTCGTGGTGAGCGTGGCCGAGGATCTGGGCGTCGGCGGCCTCGTCTCGTTCGCGATGTTCTATCCGGAGGCGGCAGCGATCATCGCGGCGGTGCTGCTGCTCATCGGCCTCGTGATACTGATCTTCCTCGCCCACCGGATCCGGCGCTTCCTGCGCCGCAGGGCCCAACGGCGCGAGGAGAAACGCCTCGCGGAACGCATGGGCGCCCCACCTCCCTGACCCCGCTCGACCGGGCCGACCGCGTTGTCAGTGGTGGCCGATAAAGTCCCTGGCATGGCACGGATTGCGGTGATCGGCGCCGGGATGGGCGCGATGGCGGCCGCTGCCCGGCTGGCCGTTGCAGGCCACCGGGTGGCGGTGTTCGAGCGGACCGATACGTACGGCGGGCAGGTCCGCCGCTTCGTGCGTGACGGCTTCGCGTTCGACACGGGCCCCGGCCTGCTTCCGCTCCCCGCGGTCTACCGCGACCTGTTCGTGAAGACCGGCAAGCAGCCCCTGGAGGAGTGCGTCGAGCTCGTCCAGGTCGACCCGGCCGTGCGGCACGTCTTCGCGGACGGCACGTCGGTCGCGCTGCCGAACGTCTCGCGGGCAGGCGTCGTCGAGGCGCTCGACGCCGCGTTCGGCGCCCCGGCCGGTGAGCGCTGGGGCGCGTTCCTCAACCGCGCGCGCGACACCTGGGACCGCTGCCGCCGCCCCCTCCTGGAAGAGCCGCTGTGGCCGAACTGGGAGGTGCTCGCCGAGCGCGATCCGTACCCCGCGGTGCGCGGGAGCGGGCTGCTGCGGCGCAGACCGCCCACCTTCGCCGAGGTGACCCGCCGCGAGCTGGCCGAGCCGCATCTGGTCGCCCTGGTCGAGAGCTCGCTCCTCGCCCATGGCCTGGATCCGCGGGCGGCCCCGGCGAGCGCGGCCGTCCTGCCGTACATGGAGCAGGCCTTCGGCACCTGGTATGTCCGCGGTGGGATAAGGGAGTTGGCGCGTGCGGTGCACGAGCGGTGCCGCGCGCGGAGGGTGAAGTTCAGCTTCGGCGCGGAAGTGGTCTCGGTCGTCGAGAAGGACGGGCGCGCGGCGGGCGTGGAGCTGGCCGACGGCACCCGCGTCGCGGCGGATCATGTGGTGGCGGGCATCGATCCGCTGCGCCTGCAGCAGCTGACAGCCCATCGGCTGCAGGCCGAGGGCGATGTGCGACCGGCCGAGGGCGCGGAGCGGAACGGCGCGCGGTTCACGGTGCTGCTCGCGCTGCGCGGCGCCCGTGAGGCGGGCGCGGTGCACCGCACGGTGGTGCATCCGGCCGACCGCAAGGCGGAGTTGGACGCCCTGGACTCAGGCCCCAATGCCGGGGTGCGGCCGACGGTCACGGTGCTCCGCCCGGGAGACCCGGCGCTGGTGCCCGACGCCGAGCACGAGTCGGTGGTGCTCTCCTCCGTGGCCCCGTCTCGCGCTGTCCTCGCCGACCCGGCCGGGACGCAGGCGTACGCGGACCAGTTGGTGTCGGCCGCCGAGTCGGCGGTACCGGGCCTGCGGGAGCGGATCATCTGGCGCGAGCTGCCGGACGGCCCGCCCGTGTCCGCCGCGCACCCGGCCCTCGCGGGCGCCGGCGGCCGGTTCCTGTACCCGTCCAACTCGACGCGGCTGCCGGGGCTCCACCTCGTCGGCGGCTCGGCCCACCCCGGTGGCGGCCTGCCGCACGCCGGAATGTCCGGGGCGCTGGTCGCCGGGCTGATCGTCGAAGGGCCGGAGTTCCGCGGCTCGCAGTGAGCCCGATGCAGAACTCCGGCCCTCCGGAGCCGAGTTGACGGCGTCGCGCGCCGACAGACGTCGGTCGGTCGGTCGCGGCGCCTCAGTAGCGGTACGGCTGCTGCTCGTTGTAGCCCGTGTCGTAGCCCTGGTTCTGGTACGGGTAGGGCTGCTCGGGCGGAAGGTCGGTGCCGCCCTGCAGCTCGTCGCCGTTGCGCTGCTGCGGCACCCAGACACCGCCCGGCGGGGTCTCGGAGGGATAGCCCGCGGCGTACGGATCCTGGTACCCGGGGTCGTAGCCCGCCTGGCCCTGCTGACCGCCGTACGTGTCGTACTCGCCGTATCCCGCCTGGCTGCCGATGTACGGGTCCGAGTAGGCCGCGTACTGCTGCTGGCCCTCGTAGGCGTAGTTCTGCTGGTCGTGCTGGTCGTAGCCGCTGTTGCCGTACCCGTCGTAGCCGAAGCCGGCGGGGGCCGCGGCGGGCGGGGGCGGGAAGGCCGGGTCCTGGTAGACGCCGTACTGGCCGGTCTCGTCCGGGAGGGGCTCCGGGGCGTACACCGGGGACTGCTGGGGCGGTTCCGGAGCCGCGAAGTCCGGTGCCCGGTCGGCCGGGAAGTCCTGGGCCGCGCCGGGGAAGTCCTGGCCCTGGGCGGGGAACGGCTGGGTCTCATCGGGCGCGTACGCCTGCTCGTACTCCAGGTCCGAGACCTCCAGGGTCGGGTCCTGGGCGGCGAGGCCCTCGGTCTTGCGGCGGCGGCTCGCGCCGGGGCTGCCGCCGATCGCCCAGCCCGTGGAGAAGCCGCGGCGGAACGAGAGCGTCACAAAGGTCTGGCCGACGGCGAACGTGGCGGCGCCGGCCCCGATGACCCAGATCGAGGGCATCAGCACACCCACAACCACACCGAGGAAGCCGACGAAGGCGAGCAGCCGCCAGCGCAGCCGCGCCTTGTACTGCAGCAGCACTTCGCCCAGCAACCACAGCGCGACGATTCCGAACGCGATGTAGAGGACCGTCCAGCCCATGTACGCCCCTCTCCTGCGGCCGACCGCCCCGCCCCGGTTCGGGCAGGGGGCTACGGCCTTGTCTCAGACCTGCTGTGGGTCGTGCAGGCCCAGGTTCTCGTAGATCTCCAGCGTCGCCGCGGAGTTGTTCATGGTGATGAAGTGCAGACCTGGCACTCCCTCGGACAGCAGCCGAGCGCTGAACTCCGTCGCGAACTCGATGCCAATGGAGCGTACAGCCGCCGGATCGTCCTGTGCCGCGAGGATGCGGTCTTTCACATCCTGCGGGAAGACCGCATTGCTCAGTTCGGCGAACCGCGTCAGCTGCTTGACGTTCGTGACCGGCACGATCTCCGGAATGATGGGGGTTTCGCAACCCGCGGCCGCGACCCGGTCGCGCAGCCGCAGATACGCGTCCGCGTCGAAGAACATCTGTGTGATGGCGTAGTCGGCGCCCGCGCGGCACTTGTCCACGAAGTACCGGACGTCGTTGTCCCAGTCGTCGGAACGCGGGTGCATCTCCGGGAACGCCGCCACGCCCACACAGAAGTTGCCCGAGTTCTTGATCAGTTGGACGAGCTCGGCCGCGTACGTCAGGCCCTGCGGATGCGGGACCCAGTCACCCATCGGGTCGCCGGGCGGGTCGCCGCGGACCGCGAGGATGTTCCTGATCCCGGCGTCGGCGTACTGCCCAATGATGTTGCGCAGCTCGGCGATGGAGTGGTTGACCGCGGTGAGGTGCGCGACCGGCGTGAGGGTCGTGTCGGCGACGATCTGCTGCGCGCCCTTCACCGTGCCCGCGCGGGTGGAACCGCCCGCTCCGTACGTCACGGAGATGAAGTCCGGGGCCACCGCCTCGACTCGGCGCAGCGAGTTCCACAGGTTCCGCTCACCCTTGGGGGATTTCGGCGCGAAGAACTCGAAGGAGTACGTGGTCTTGCCGGTCGCAAGCATGTCGCGCACGGTGCGCGCGCGATCCATTCGGGTGGAAGCAGTGCCTAGGGCCATACCCCGCAGGTTACTCAGGGGTTCTCGGCACCCCAACCAGACCGGTAGCTTTTGTCCGCAATGACCGTTTGTCGTCCACGTATCGGACAGTCGTGCAGCTGATCCGGCCACAGCGCATCACCGACAGCCACACCGGGTGCGCCCCCGTCTCAGCAACCGGACCACCGGCGTCCGCACATCTCGGCGTACGTCTCAGCGCACTTCCCGGCGCACATCTCGGCGCACGGAAGACACGCAGTCGACTCAGCTCCCTCAGCTCGCGGCTTCGCGCAGGCGTCGCGCGAAGTGGGCGGCCGCGGCGGCGGGATCATCCGCCTCGGTGATCGCGCGTACGACGACCACACGGCGGGCGCCCGCTTCAAAGACCTCGTCCAGGTTCCCGGCGTCGATCCCGCCGATCGCGAACCAGGGGCGGTCGGTGCCGAGGCTCGCCGTGTACCGCACGAGGTCCAGGCCGGGTGCGTACCGGCCGGGCTTCGTGGGCGTGGGCCAGCAGGGGCCGGTGCAGAAGTAGTCCACGCCGGGCTGGACGGCGGCCGCGGCGGCCTCGGACTCGGCGTGTGTGGAGCGGCCGATGAGCGGCCGCTCGCCGATGACGGCGCGCGCGGACGGCACCGGAAGGTCGCCCTGGCCGAGGTGCAGGACGTCCGCCCCGATGGCATGGGCGACGTCCGCCCGGTCGTTCACCGCGAGCAGCTTGCCGTGCCGCTTGCAGGCGTCGGCGAAGACCTGGAGGTGCTCCAGCTCCTCGCCGGCCTCCATGCCCTTGTCGCGCAGCTGGACGATGTCGACGCCGCCGGTGAGCACCGCGTCCAGGAACTCGGGCAGGTCGCCCTGTGCCTTGCGGGCGTCGGTGCAGAGATACAGCCGGGCGTCGGCGAGGGCCTCGCGGGGTGCGCGGGACATGGAAGGACTCCCCCCGTTTCGGTGGCGTACGGGCCACGCAGGTGCCGTGGTCCGTACGCCGTCGGTTGTCGGACCGGGCGCTGCGGCGCGCTGGCCTTGGTCCCGGGTCCCGTCGACTGACGGGACCCGGAGCCGCTGGTCAGGCGCCTCGCGCCCGGATTTCTCGGTTCGGGTGCTGCGCCGATTTCTCGGATCAGCCCAGATTTCGGATCAGCCCAGATGCTCGGATCAGACGGCGAGCGCCTGGGCGCGGCGCTTCACTTCCGTGCCGCGATTCTCGCTCAGGGCCTGCGCCGGGGTGCCCGGCAGGGTCGGGTCGGAGGTGAAGAGCCACTCCAGCATCTCTTCGTCGTTGAAGCCGTCGTCCCGCAGGAGCGTCAGGGTGCCGCTGAGGCCCTTGACGACCTTGTCGCCGTCGATGAAGGCGGCGGGCACGTGCAGCGCCCTGTTCTCGCCGCGGCGCACGGCGATCAGCTGGCCTTCCTTGACGAGCTGCCGGACGCGCGTCACCTCGACGCCGAAGGACTCGGCGATCTCGGGGAGGTTGAGCCAGGCAGGGACGAGAGCATCGATTTTTGCGTCAATCTCGGTCACAGGGACAAGCGTGCCATCCCGCACTGACAGTCGGTACCCGGCGCCTCCGACACGGCCTCCACGAGCCGCCCGACCAGGCGCGCCCCACCTGCCGTACCGTCCCCCGGTTTCCCGCGGCCCGGCCCGGCCCGGCCCGTCAGACCTTCGCCGACTTCAGCGGAACGGCCGGGTCCGCCACCCGCTCGGGGTCGAGCGCCGCCCCGGACTCGATCAGCTTGCGCCCCTGCGCCAGGTCCCGGGGCCGCCCGACGGCGAGCAGCCCGACCAGCGCACCCTCCCGCAGCCAGCACACCGACCAGGCAGGACCGTGCGGATCGCCGCGCCACACGGTGGTGTCGGCCCCGCCGTGGTCGCCCGCGTACTGCACGAAGCGGCCGAACTGCTCGGACCAGAAGTACGGCACCGGGTCGTACGGGGCGGGCTCCGCGCCGACGATGTGCGCGGCGACCGTGCGCGGGCCCTGCAGGGCGTTGTCCCAGTGGTGCACGAGCAGCCGCCGGCCGTAGCGGGCCGAGGGGAAGGAGGCGCAGTCACCGACCGCGTACACGTCAGGGGCAGAGGTGCGCAGCGAGGCGTCCGCGACCACCGCGCCGTCGGGCCCGGTCTCGACGCCGGAGCCGGCCAGCCAGCGGGTGGCGGGGCGGGCGCCGATGCCGACGACGACGGCGTCCGCGGGCAGCCGGGTGCCGTCGTCGAGGACGACCGCGCCGGGCTCGACGCTCCGCACGCGCGCGTGCGTACGGAGTTCGGCGCCCGCGTCGGCGTACCACTGGGCCATGGGGGCGGCGACCTCGGCGGGCAGCGCCCCGGCCAGCGGGCCCTCGGCGGCCTCGACCACGGTGACCGCGCAGCCCGCGTCACGCGCGGCGGTGGCGAACTCGGCGCCGATCCAGCCCGCGCCGACGACCACGACGTCATGCTGTTCGGCGAGCACCGGGCGCAGCCGTTCCGCGTCGTCGAGAGTGCGCAGCAGGTGCACGCCGGGCACCCCTTCGGCGCCGGGCAGCTGGACGGGTTCCGCGCCGGTGGCGACCACCAGGGTGTCGTAGCCGATCGGGCCCCGCGCGGCGTCCAGTGCGTGGTCGGCGGGGCGCAGGCCGGTGATCTCCTCGCCGAGCCTGAGCTCCACGCCGAGCGCCTCGAAGTCGACGTCGAAGGCGGACCCCTCGGCCTTGCCGAGCAGGACGGCCTTGGAGAGCGGCGGGCGGTCGTACGGCTGGTGGGGTTCGGCGCCGATCAGCGTGATCGAACCGGTGAAGCCCTGTTCGCGCAGGGCCACGGCGGTCTGGACGCCCGCCATGCCCGCGCCGACGATCACGACGCGATGCTGCCCCTCCGGGCGCTCGCGCTGCTGGGGGTCGCTCTGCCTCTGCTGCTCACTCACCCGGCCACCCTAATCAACTGACGCCCCGTCAGGTATGGCTCCGGCCAAGCCCGCGGCGTGACCTGCTGCACACCGAGGTCCGCCCTCGACCGGTCGGCTCCCTTCAGCCGGGTGCGGGCCGCGAGCTAGGGTGGCGGGAGTAGACCACTCGCGGGAGCCCGGACGCACCGGGCTGAGAGGGAGGCTCAGCGCCTCCGACCGTACGAACCTGATCCGGGTCATGCCGGCGAAGGGAGGGGCTGGAAGCCCATGCATCCACGCACCATGCAGGCTCAGAGAGCGCACCCACAGAGCGTGCATCCACGCACAGCCACGTCCGATGTGCTCGTCCTCGGCGGCGGCGTCATCGGCCTGGTCACGGCCTGGCGGGCGGCGCAGCGGGGCCTGCGCACCGCTGTCGTCGACCCCGAGCCCGGCGGCGGGGCGGCCCAGGTCGCCGCGGGCATGCTCGCCGCCGTCACAGAACTCCACTACGGCGAGCAGACGCTGCTCGCCCTCAACCTGGCCTCCGCCCGCCGCTATCCCGAGTTCGCCGCCGAGCTCCAGGAGGCGAGCGGCCGCGAACTCGGCTACCGCGCGTGTGGCACTCTCGCCGTCGCGCTCGACGCGGACGACCGGGCACACCTGCGCGAACTGCACGCCCTGCAGCGAGAGTCGGGGCTCGACTCCGAGTGGCTCTCGGGGCGCGAGTGCAGGCGCCTCGAGCCGATGCTCGCGCCGGGCGTGCGCGGGGGCCTGCGGGTCGACGGCGACCATCAGATCGACCCGCGCCGCCTGGCCGCCGCCCTGGTCACTGCGTGCGAGCGGGCCGGCGTGACGTTCCACCGGCAGTGGGCGCAGCGGCTGACCGTGGCGGGTGAGCGGGCGCGCGGCGCCGTGCTCGCCGACGGCACCGAGCTCGCCGCGGACCAGGTGGTGCTCGCCACGGGCAGCCTCAGCGGCCGCCTCGACGGCGTGCCGCCGGACGTCGTGCCGCCGGTCCGCCCCGTCAAGGGCCAGGTGCTCCGCCTGACCGTACCGAAGGCGTACGCCCCGTTCCTGAGCCGGACGGTGCGCGCGGTGGTCCGCGGCAGCGCCGTGTACCTGGTGCCGCGGGTCGACGGCGAGCTGGTCGTCGGCGCCACGACCGAGGACCTGGGCTGGGACACGACGGTCACCGCGGGCGGGGTGTACGAGCTGCTGCGGGACGCCCACGAACTGGTGCCGGGGATCACCGAGCTGCCGCTCACCGAGACCCGTGCGGGCCTGCGCCCCGGCTCCCCCGACAACGCCCCGCTGCTCGGCCCGACCGAGCTGCCCGGCCTGCACCTGGCCACCGGCCACTACCGCAACGGCGTGCTGCTCACCCCGGTCACCGGCGACGCCATGGCGCACGTCCTGACGACCGGCGAACTGCCCGAGGCCGTACGCCCGTTCACGCCGCAGCGCTTCGGCGCGCGTGAGGAGCTGGAGGAGCTGACCGTATGAGCACCCACCGGACGACCGCCGACCGTATGACCACCGACCGCACGACCGCTGACCCTACGGGCACCGCGACCCGGGTGTCCGTGAACGGCGAGGAGCGTTCCGTCGGCTCCGGCACCACGCTCGACGCCCTGGTGGCGAGTGTCAGTTCCGCTCCGTCGGGGGTGGCCGCCGCCGTCAACGAAACCGTCGTCCCGCGCGGTGACTGGCCGCGCACCACGCTGGCCGAAGGGGATCGCGTCGAGATCCTCACCGCCGTCCAAGGAGGCTGAACCATGGCAGACGACCCCCTGGTCATCGGCGGTACGAGCTACACGTCGCGGCTCATCATGGGCACCGGCGGGGCACCCAGCCTGGACGTGCTCGAACGGTCCCTGGTGGCGTCGGGCACGGAGCTGACCACTGTCGCGATGCGCCGCGTCGACCCGAACGTGAAGGGCTCGGTCCTCTCCGTCCTGGACCGTCTCGGCATCCAGGTGCTGCCCAACACAGCGGGCTGTTTCACCGCCGGCGAGGCCGTCCTGACCGCGCGCCTGGCCCGCGAGGCGCTCGGCACCGACCTGGTCAAGCTGGAGGTCATCGCCGACGAGCGCACCCTCCTGCCCGACCCGATCGAGACCCTGGAGGCGGCCGAGACCCTGGTCGACGACGGCTTCACGGTGCTGCCGTACACCAACGACGACCCGGTGCTCGCCCGCAAGCTGCAGGACGTGGGCTGCGCGGCGATCATGCCGCTCGGCTCCCCCATCGGCTCGGGGCTCGGCATCCGCAACCCGCACAACTTCCAGCTGATCGTGGAGCACGCACGCGTGCCGGTGATTCTGGACGCGGGGGCGGGCACGGCGTCCGACGCGGCGCTCGCGATGGAGCTGGGCTGCGCCGCCGTGATGCTGGCCTCGGCCGTCACGCGCGCCCAGGAGCCGGTGCTGATGGCGGAGGGGATGCGGCACGCGGTGGAGGCGGGCCGGCTCGCGCACCGCGCGGGGCGCATTCCGCGCCGCCACTTCGCCGAGGCGTCCTCGCCGACGGAGGGAATAGCCCGACTCGACCCGGAACGTCCGGCCTTCTGAGCTGGGGCCCGTCTCCCCGATCTTTGCGGATCAGCCCGCGGCGTCGAGGGGGTACCTCCCTGCTCTGGGGGCACCTCCCGGCCGGAGGCTGGGGGAGCGTGCCTGGGGGCACCTCCCGGCCGGAGGCTGGGGGAGCCGCGGGCCCGCAAAGATCGGGGAGACGGGCCCTAGCCGTCACGGGCGCCCCGGCGACGGCGGGATTCCGCGGGTCACAGCTGTGCTGCAGTCGTACCCCGGAATCCCCCGGCCGGTCGGGGCTGTCGGTGCTCACTCGTAGACTCTCCGCGTGGACACGACCCTTCAGGACCCCCTCGTCGGGCAGGTGCTCGACGACCGCTACCGCATCGACGCGCGCGTGGCCGTCGGCGGGATGGCCACGGTCTACCGGGCCGTGGACACCCGCCTCGACCGCGTGCTCGCGCTCAAGGTGATGCATCCGACGCTGGCCGCCGACGCGTCGTTCGTGGAGCGCTTCATCCGCGAGGCCAAGTCGGTCGCGCGCCTCTCCCACCCCAATGTGGTGGGGGTCTACGACCAGGGCGCGGACGGGGCGTACGTCTATCTGGCGATGGAGTACGTGGCGGGCTGCACCCTGCGTGACGTGCTGCGCGAGCGGGGCGCCCTGCAGCCGCGGGCCGCGCTCGACATCCTGGAGCCGGTCCTCGCCGCGCTCGGCGCCGCCCACCGCGCGGGCTTCGTGCACCGCGACATGAAGCCGGAGAACGTCCTGATAGGGGACGACGGCCGCGTCAAGGTCGCCGACTTCGGCCTCGTACGCGCGGTGGACACGGTCACCAACACCACGGGCGCCGTCCTCGGCACCGTCTCGTACCTCGCACCGGAGCAGATAGAGAACGGCACGGCGGACCCCCGGGTGGACGTCTACGCCTGCGGCGTCGTGCTCTACGAAATGCTCACCGGCGCCAAGCCTCACACCGGCGACTCCCCCGCCCAAGTCCTCTACCGCCACCTGAACGAGGACGTGCCCCCGCCCTCGGCCACCGTCCCCGGACTCCCCGTGGACCTGGACGAGCTGACCGCCACGGCCACGGCCCGCAACCCGGACGTGCGCCCGCACGACGCGGTGGCGCTGCTCTCGCAGACCCGCCAGGCGCGCGCGTCGCTGACCGACGAGCAGCTGGACGCGCTGCCGCCGGGCGCCCTCGCGGAGGCGCATGACAACGCGGACGACCGCACCAGCGTGATCCCGCGCGCCCTCGGCTCGGTCCCGCGCCCGCTCCCCGCCGAGCAGCAGCAGCTGCCCGAGCCGGCGGACGGCAGCGCCGAGGACCGCATGAACCGCACCAGCCGCCTGGAGGTGCCGCCGCCGGCCGAGCCCACGCGCACCTCCGTCGGCGGCCCGGGCAACCGGCGCCGGCCCAGCCGTACAGTGCTCGCGCTGCTCGTCGCCCTGCTCACCCTCGGGGTCGGCGTGGGCGTCTGGTACATCAACTCCGGGCAGTTCACGCGCGTGCCGGCACTGCTCACCAAGACCGAGTCGCAGGCCCGCAAGGCGCTCTCGGAGGCCGGTCTCGACGTGCGCGAGGTCGAGCGGAAGTACAGCACGAACGACAAGCGCGGCACGGTCATGGCCACCGACCCGAAGGCGGGCAGCCGCATCCGGGACAACGGGCGGGTGACGCTGACGGTCTCGCTCGGCCCGCGCATCGTCACCGTGCCGGACGTCAAGAGCACTCAGCTGGAGAAGGCCAAGAACGACCTGCGGGACCGCGGGCTCGAACCGGGCATGGTCACACGGCAGTTCAGCGACGCGGTCGAGCGTGGCGCCGTGATCAGCACGGACCCGGCGGCGAGCAGCAAGGTCAAGCCCGGTACGGCGGTGGCGATCACCGTCAGCAAGGGCAGCCCGGTCGACATCCCGAACGTCGTCGGGGACTCCCTGGACGACGCCCGTGCCGAGCTCCAGGAGGCGGGCCTGAAGGTGGAGGTCGCGCCGGAGCGGGTCTTCTCCGAGGAGGACAAGGGCACGATCGCGGTGCAGCGCCCCGGCGAGGGCGCCCGGCTCGCGCACGGTGACACGGTGAAGCTGACGGTCTCCAAGGGCCCGGACATGGTCGAGGTCCCGGACGTGAGCGGCCTGAGCAAGGACGAGGCCAAGGAGAAGCTGGAGGCCGCGGGCTTCAAGGTCGACGTCCAGCGCTGGTTCGTCGGCGACACGGTCTGGGACCAGTCGCCGGGCGCGGGCGAACAGGCCCCGCGCGGCAGCGAGGTCACCATCCGGACGCGCTGACGGGGCGGGTTCCGCGCCGTGCCACCCTTGTCGGCGTGAGCAGCACCGGTGTCAGCAAGAGAACCCACAGCAGTGGCAGAACCCGCAATCCCGTCGGCGGCCATGTCCCCGTGGCCGGCGGCCTGGCCAAGGTCGGCCTGTCGTACGCCCGTGAGATGGGCGCGGAGACCGTCCAGGTCTTCGTCGCCAACCCGCGCGGCTGGGCCACTCCCGTCGGCAACGCGCAGCAGGACGAGGAGTTCCGCGCGGCCTGCGCCGAGGAGGGCATTCCGGCGTACGTGCACGCCCCGTACCTGATCAACTTCGGCTCGCACACCGAGGCCACCGCGGAGAAGTCGGTCGAGTCGATGCGGCACTCACTGCGCCGCGGCCGGGAGATCGGCGCGCTAGGCGTCGTCGTCCACACCGGCTCGGCGACCGGCGGCCGGGACCGCTCGGTCGCGCTCAAGCAGGTACGCGAGACCCTGCTGCCCCTGCTCGACGAGCTGACGCACGACGACGACCCGTTCCTGCTCCTGGAGTCCACCGCCGGGCAGGGCGCCTCGCTGTGCGCCCGCACCTGGGACTTCGGCCCGTACTTCGAGGCCCTGGACGCCCACCCGAAGCTCGGCGTCTGCCTCGACACCTGCCACATCTTCGCGGCGGGCCACGACCTGGCCGGGCCGAGCGGCATGCACCAGACGCTCGACCTGCTCGTGGACACCGTCGGCGAGGGCCGCCTGAAGCTGATCCACGCCAACGACTCCAAGGACGTGGTCGGAGCACACAAGGACCGGCACGCCAATATTGGCGCCGGACACATCGGCGAGGACCCGTTCCGCGCGCTGTTCAGCCACCCGGCCACCGCCGGCGTACCGCTGGTCATCGAGACGCCGGGCGGCAAGGAAGGGCACGCGGCGGACGTGGCGCGGCTGAAGGAGCTGAGGGACCGGTAGGCCGCGCGGCTCGCCGCCTCGCTCGCGGAATACCTTGAGGAATACCCCAGGGGGGTATACGGTTCTTGTCAGTGGCAGGAACCGCTACCTGACGTTGGGGGCTTACTCATGGAGCACGAGACCCACTCCGAGCACCTGGGACACGAGGCGCACCACCCCGGCCACACGCACGACCAGCACCACCAGCACCACGGTGGCGGCAAGGTCAGCTGGGCCATGGCCGCGAAGGCGACGCTGCACTGCCTCACCGGGTGTGCCATCGGCGAAGTGCTCGGCATGATCATCGGCACCGCGCTCGGCTGGGGCACCGCCCCGACGATGGCCCTCGCGATCACCCTGGCCTTCTTCTTCGGTTACTCGCTGACGCTCTGGGCAGTCGTCCGGGCCGGCCTCGGACTGCGTACCGCGATCGGGGTGGCGCTCGCCGCGGACACCCTGTCGATCACGGTGATGGAGATCGTCGACAACGGCGTACTACTGCTCGTGCCCGGCGCGATGGAGGCACACCTGTCGGACGCCTTGTTCTGGGGTGCGCTCGCCTTTGCATTCGCGATCGCCTTTATCGTCACCACTCCGGTCAACAAGTGGCTGATCGGCCGCGGAAAGGGCCACGCGGTGGTGCACCAGTACCACCACTGAGCACGAGCACGGCCGCCGACCCGACGGCCCGGGGCCGCTACAGCTCCGGGCCGTCGCCCGGCTCCTCCTGGTACGAATAGCGCTGCTCACGCCAGGGGTCACCGATGTTGTGGTAGCCGCGCTCCTCCCAGAAGCCGCGGCGGTCGGCCGTCATGTACTCGATGCCGCGCACCCACTTGGGGCCCTTCCAGGCGTAGAGGTGCGGCACCACGAGGCGGAGCGGAAAGCCGTGTTCGGCGGTGAGGAGTTCCCCGTCGCGATGCGTGGCGAAGATCGCCTTTTCGGACGTGAAGTCATCGAGGCGAAGGTTCGAACTAAATCCGTATTCCGCCCAGACCATGACATGGGTGACATCGTTGGCAGGGGGCGCGATCTTGACCAGCGTGCGGGCCGGAACGCCGCCCCATTCGGCGCCCAGCATCGAGAATTTGGTGACGCAGTGCAGATCCGCCACGACCGTGGCGTACGGCAGAGCCGCGAATTCCTCGTGCGTCCAGCAGTGCTTGTCGCCGTCGGCGGTCGCGCCGAAAACCCTGAACTCCCAGCGCTCCGGGCGGAACTTGGGCACCGGGCCGTAATGGGTGACGGGCCAGCCCCGCTGCAGCCGCTGCCCCGGAGGAAGTTCCGACTGCTCCATTTCGCGGCTTTCCGGATGACCCATGCCTCCATGATGACAGCCTCGGAAGGGTGGCCGTGACCAGGTCTGCACCGATTCGGGCAACTCCTACTAAGCATGCACTTACTGGACGGCCACCGGCGCCGGTGCAAGGATGCGGCGCACCTGCCCCCGATACGTACTTGGAAGGAGCCTCTGCGATGCAGGGCGACCCCGAGGTCATCGAGTTCCTCAACGAGCAGCTGACCGCCGAGCTGACGGCCATCAACCAGTACTTCCTGCACGCGAAGATGCAGGACAACTTCGGCTGGACGAAGCTCGCGAAGTACACCCGGTCCGAGTCGTTCGACGAGATGAAGCACGCGGAGGTACTGACCGACCGCATCCTCTTCCTCGACGGGCTGCCCAATTACCAGCGGCTCTTCCACGTCCGGGTGGGCCAGACCGTCACCGAGATGTTCCAGGCCGACCGGCAGATCGAGGTCGAGGCCATCGACCGCCTGAAGCGCGGCATCGAGGTCATGCGGACCAAGGGTGACATCACCTCGGCGAACATCTTCGAGTCGATCCTCGAGGACGAGGAGCACCACATCGACTATCTCGACACTCAGCTGGAGCTGGTGGAGAAGCTCGGTGAGCCGCTGTACATCGCGCAACTGGTCGAGCAGCCGGAGAGCTGAGCCCGCCCGGCGGGAGCCTAGGCCGCCTCGGCGTCCATGAGTTCCGCCGTGGGCGCGAACGCGGGCTCGCCCTGGTCGACCAGGTCACGGCGGGGGCAGGAGCCCCGGCCGAGCAGCGACTGGATCCGGCGCACGCAGGAACCGCAGTCCGTGCCGGCCTTGCAGGCCGACGCTATCTGGCGGGGGGTGCAGGCGCCGCCCTCCACGTGCTTCTTCACCTGTTCCTCGGTCACCCCGAAGCAGCTGCAGACGAACACGCGGTACACCTCCCCGGAACTCGCGGTCGGGATCGATAGTTGTTGCCGTCCCGATTGATCGGTGAGGCTAACCTAACCTTACCCGTCAGAGGGAATACGCAAAAGCAGAGTGGGGCGCGGATCGTGTGATCCGCGCCCCACAACTGTCTGCAGCGTTGCGACTACTGGTCGCGGTACATCTCCGCCACCAGGAACGCCAGGTCCAGGGACTGGCTGCGGTTCAGGCGCGGGTCACAGGCCGTCTCGTAGCGCTGGTGCAGGTCGTCGACGAAGATCTCGTCGCCGCCGCCCACGCACTCGGTAACGTCGTCACCGGTGAGCTCGACGTGGATGCCGCCCGGGTGCGTGCCGAGCGCCTTGTGCACCTCGAAGAAGCCCTTGACCTCGTCGAGCACGTCGTCGAAGCGGCGGGTCTTGTGGCCCGAGGCCGCCTCGTACGTGTTGCCGTGCATCGGGTCGGTGATCCAGGCGACCTGGGCGCCCGAGGCGGTGACCTTCTCGACCAGGGTGGGGAGCTTCTCGCGGATCTTGTCCGCACCCATCCGGACGATGAAGGTCAGCCGGCCGGGCTCGCGGTCCGGGTCGAGGCGCTCGATGTACTGCAGCGCCTCCTCCGGGGTGGTCGTCGGGCCGAGCTTGATGCCGATCGGGTTGCGGATCTGCGAGGCGAACTCGATGTGCGCGTGGTCCAGCTGCCGGGTGCGCTCACCGATCCAGACCATGTGGCCGGAGGTGTCGTACAGGCTGCCGGTGCGCGAGTCGGTCCGGGTGAGGGCCGACTCGTAGTCGAGCAGGAGCGCCTCGTGGGAGGCGTAGAACTCGACGGTCTTGAACTCCTCCGGGTCCGTGCCGCAGGCCCTCATGAAGTTCAGCGCGTTGTCGATCTCGCGCGCGACCTTCTCGTACCGCTGGCCGGACGGGGACGACTTCACGAAGTCCTGGTTCCAGGCGTGCACCTGGCGCAGGTCGGCGTAGCCGCCGGTGGTGAAGGCACGCACCAGGTTGAGCGTGGAGGCGGAGGCGTTGTACATCCGCTTCAGGCGCTCGGGGTCCGGGATGCGGGCCCCTTCGGTGAAGTCGAAGCCGTTCACCGAGTCGCCGCGGTAGGTCGGCAGGGTGACGCCGTCGCGGGTCTCGGTGGGCTTGGAGCGGGGCTTGGAGTACTGGCCGGCGATACGGCCGACCTTGACGACCGGCACAGAGGCCGCGTACGTCAGCACGGCGCCCATCTGGAGCAGGGTCTTGAGCTTGTTCCGGATGTGGTCGGCCGACACGGCGTCGAAGGCCTCGGCACAGTCGCCGCCCTGGAGCAGGAACGCCTCTCCCTTGGCGACGGACGCAAGGCGGGCGCGCAGCTGGTCACACTCGCCTGCGAAGACGAGCGGCGGATACGATTCGAGGTCCGCGATCACATCGCGCAGAGCCTCGGCATCGGGGTACTCAGGCTGCTGCGCCGCGGGAAGGTCTCGCCAGGTGTTGCCACCGGATGCGGTGGTCTTAGCGTTCACGGTCACCTCGACAACATTACGGGGTCATGGCGGGTGCCCAGCCCCCGGCTCACTTCGTGAGACGGCGCCGTGGACAGCCCCGGAGCGCCGGTGCGGATGGGTTAGGGTGCGGAGCATGTTCGCGCAAGAGACCCGTAACTGGTGGTGGACCGCTCATCCGGCGGCCCACTGACTGCGCGTACACCGATCGCGAAGGCCGCCCGAGGGGCGGCCTTCAGTGTTTTCAGCGCCGGCCGTTCCCTCCTCTCGTCAGGAAGGAACCACCATGCCGATCAGTCGACTCATCGACCTCGTCGACTCCGACATCCCCTTCGCCCTGCTGCGCCGCCGTACGCCCGGCCATGATCACGACACGGTCGAGGTGCTGCTCGGGCCGGTGCAGGAGGTGGAGCGGCTCGCCGACATCCCGGAGCGGGAACTTCCGGTGCTCGCACTCGTCCCGTTCCGGCAGATCAGGGAGCGCGGCTTCGACGTACGCGACGACGGCACCCCGCTCGCCGTCCTGACCGCCGACGAGCGCTACGAGGTGCCGCTCGCCCAGGCCCTGGAGGAGCTGCCGGCGCACGAGGTGCGCGTGGCGGACGGGGCCTTCGACGTGGACGACGAGGCATACGCGGGGATCGTCGAGCGCGTGATCCGGGACGAGATCGGACAGGGCGAGGGCGCGAACTTCGTGATCCGGCGGAATTTCGAGGGCCGCGTCGACGGCTTCTCGCGGGCCGACGCGCTTGCCCTGTTCCGGCGGCTGCTCGACGGGGAGCGGGGCGCGTACTGGACGTATGTCGTGCACACCGGGAGCCGGACGCTGGTCGGGGCGAGCCCCGAGGTGCATGTGCGGATGACCGGCGGGACGGTCGTGATGAATCCGATCAGCGGGACCTACCGGTACCCGGCGGAGGGGCCCACTCCGGAGCATCTGCTCGACTTCCTCGCGGACGGCAAGGAGATCGCCGAGCTGTCGATGGTGGTCGACGAGGAGCTCAAGATGATGTGCACCGTCGGCGACATGGGCGGTGTCGTCGTCGGGCCGCGGCTGAAGGAGATGGCCCATCTCGCGCACACCGAGTACGAGTTGCGGGGGAAGTCGTCCCTGGATGTGCGGGAGGTCCTGAAGGAGACGATGTTCGCGGCGACGGTGACCGGCTCGCCGGTGCAGAACGCCTGCCGGGTCATCGAGCGGTACGAACCGGGTGGCCGCGGTTACTACGCGGGGGCCCTCGCGCTCATCGGCCGGGATGCGGGCGGCGCCCAGACGCTTGACTCGCCGATCCTGATCCGTACTGCCGACATCGACGCGCAGGGCGGGCTTCGCGTCGCGGTCGGGGCGACGCTGGTGCGGGACTCGGACCCGGCGAGCGAGGTCGCCGAGACGCATGCGAAGGCGGCCGGGGTGCTGGCCGCGCTCGGGGTGCGGCCCGGGCGCCCGCGTGCGGAGGGCGCGCGCCCGCGGCTCGCGGACGACGCGCGCGTACAGGAGGCGCTCGACTCGCGGCGGACCTCGCTCGCGCCGTTCTGGCTGCGGATGCAGGAGCGGTCGGCGGAGCTGTCCGGGCACGCCCTGGTGGTCGACGGCGAGGACACGTTCACGGCGATGCTGGCGCACGTGCTGCGCTCCTCGGGCCTGGAGGTGAGCGTGCGGCGGTACGACGAGCCGGGGCTGCGGGAGGCGGCGCTCGCGCACGAGGGCCCGGTGGTCCTCGGGCCCGGCCCCGGCGACCCCTCGGACGCCGACGACCCGAAGATGCGGACGCTGCGCGCGCTGACCAAGGACCTGGTGCGGGAACACACTCGCGGCCTGCTCGGGGTGTGCCTGGGCCATGAACTGCTCGCCGCTGAGCTGGGGTTGGAGATCGGCCGCAAGCAGGTGCCGCACCAGGGGGCGCAGACCCGGATCGAGCTGTTCGGGCGGCCCGAGGTGGTGGGCTTCTACAACAGCTTCGTGGCGCGTTGCGACGACGAGGAGGAGGCCGAGCTCGGCGCGCACCGCGTGCAGGTCAGCCGCGACCGCGAGACCGGCGAGGTGCACGCGCTGCGCGGGCCGGGTTTCGCCTCGGTGCAGTTCCACCCGGAGTCGGTGCTGACGCTGCGCGGCACCCGGATCGTGGCGGAGCTGCTCGCTCAGTCGGTCCTGGGCTCGGCGGGCACCAGCACGTTCTCGCTGCGGCGGCCCGCGGTGTAGTCGAGGACGTTGTTCACGGTGGTGTCGATGATCTGCCCGACAGCGTCGACCGTGTAGTACGCCTGGTGCGAGGTGACCAGGACGTTCGGGAAGGTCATCAGCCGGGCCAGGGTGTCGTCCTCGACGCCCTGGATCGACTTGTCGAGAAAGAACAACCCGGCCTCGGCCTCGTACACGTCGAGGCCGACGCCGGTGAAGCGGCCCTGGCGGAGCTCGCCGACCAAGGCCTCGGTGTCGATGAGGGCGCCGCGGCTGGAGTTCACCAGGATCGCCTCGTCCTTCATGGCCCGCAGCGCCCCGGCGTCGATGAGGTGCCGGGTCTCCGGGAACAGCGGTACGTGCAGGCTGATCAGGTCGGCCTCGGCGAGCAGTTCGTCCTTCGCGACGTACTTCATGCCGAGCTCCGCGCAGGCCGGGTTCTCCGCGACGTCCCAGCCGAGCAGGCGCATGCCGAAGCCGTGGGCGATGCGGGTGAAGGCCTCGCCGATCTTGCCGGTGCCGAGGACGCCGACCGTGCGGCCGTGCATGTCCCGGCCCATCAGCCCGTCGAGCCGGAAGTCGAAGTCTCGGGTCCGGTTGGAGGCGCGGACGACGCGGCGGTTGACGGCCATCGCGAGGGTCCAGGCGAACTCGGCGACGGAGTACGGCGAGTAGGACGAGACGCGGGCGACGGTGAAGCCGAGGCGCTCCGCGACCTGCAGGTCGATGTTGTTAAAGCCGGTGGAGCGCTGGGCGATCATCTGCGTCCCGCCGGCGGCGAGGGTCTGCAGGACGCGGTTGTCGAGGCTGGCGTTGACGCTGGTGGAGATGATCTCGTACCCGGCGGCGATGGGGGCGGTGTCCTCGTTGAGGAACACGTCCAGGCACCGGATGTCGTGGTGGCCCGCGAAGGCCTTCTCGATCAGCGGCTTCTCGTCGGCCTGCACGCCGAATGCCAGGATCTCCACGCCTGCTCCCGTTCTTCCGCCGACTGACTCCGGGCCGTATGTCTGCTACGTACGTATACGTCACGATTCATCGCGAATATACGGCCCGGAGCTCGTGCGTGCCGCGCGGTGGCGGCCGCGGTCGGCGTCAGCCGAAGAAGACGCCGACCTCGCGGTACAGCGCCGGCTCGACGGTCTTCAGGCGCGCGGTCGCCTCGCCGATCGGGACGCGTACGACGTCCGTGCCGCGCAGGGCGACCATCTTGCCGAAGTCGCCGTCGCGCACCGCGTCGATGGCGTGCAGGCCGAAGCGGGTGGCGAGCCAGCGGTCGAAGGCGCTCGGGGTGCCGCCGCGCTGGACGTGACCGAGGACGGTGGTGCGGGCCTCCTTGCCGGTGCGCCGCTCGATCTCCTTGGCCAGCCACTCGCCGACGCCGGAGAGCCGCACATGCCCGAACGAGTCGAGCGAGCCGTCCTTGAGGACCATCTCGCCGTCCTTGGGCATCGCCCCTTCGGCGACGACCACGATCGGCGCGTACGAGGCACGGAAGCGCGAGGTCACCCAGGAGCAGACCTGCTCGACGTCGAAGCGCTGCTCGGGGATGAGGATGACGTTGGCGCCGCCGGCGAGGCCGGAGTGCAGCGCGATCCAGCCCGCGTGCCGCCCCATGACCTCGACGACGAGGACGCGCATGTGCGACTCGGCGGTGGTGTGCAGCCGGTCGATGGCCTCGGTGGCGATGCCCACGGCGGTGTCGAAGCCGAAGGTGTAGTCGGTGGCGGAGAGGTCGTTGTCGATGGTCTTGGGCACGCCGACGCAGGGGACGCCGAACTCCTCGGAGAGCCGCGCCGCGACGCCGAGGGTGTCCTCGCCGCCGATGGCGATGAGCGCCTCCACCTCCTCCTTGGCGAGGTTCTCCTTGATCCGGCGGACGCCGTCCTGCTCCTTGAACGGATTGGTGCGCGAGGAACCGAGGATGGTGCCGCCGCGCGGCAGGATCCCGCGCACGGCCGGGATGTCGAGCCGGACGGTGTCCCCCTCCAGCGGCCCGCGCCAGCCGTCCCTGAAGCCGATGAACTCGTACGCGTACTCCTGCACGCCCTTGCGGACGATGGCGCGGATGACGGCGTTGAGCCCGGGGCAGTCGCCGCCTCCGGTCAGCACTCCGATTTTTCCTGGCCCCATGGAACGTGTCCCTTCGCCTCGGTGAGTCTGAAGTGAGTCCGATCCGGGTCACGCTAATGGTGATCCAGGTCACTTCGGGACCGGGTGAAGAGTCAATTCCGGTGAAACGAACGGGAGTTGATCTCCGTCGTTCACCCTAAGGAGGGCCGGGGCTGGGCGGCGCGGGCGTGACGGGACGGGACGGGACGGGCCACTCCCGCGAGGGCTACTCCTCGTCGAGGCCGCGCTCTATCGCGTACCGCACCAGCTCCACGCGGTTGTGCAGCTGGAGTTTGCCCAGGGTGTTCTGGACGTGGTTCTGGACCGTGCGGTGCGAGATGACGAGGCGCTCGGCGATCTGCTTGTAGCTGAGGCCCTTGGCGACGAGGCGGAGCACCTCCGTCTCGCGGTCGGTGAGCTGCGGGGCCTTCGGCTCGTCCGGCTCGGTGGGGACGGGTTCGGAGGCCAGCCTGCGGTACTCCCCCAGGACCAGGCCCGCGAGGCCGGGCGTGAACACCGCGTCCCCGGCGGCCGTGCGGCGGACGGCGTCGAGCAGCTCCTCCGTGGACGCCGACTTCAGCAGATAGCCCGTGGCGCCCGACTTGACCGCCTCCAGGACGTCCGCGTGCTCACCGCTCGCCGACAGGACCAGGACGCGCAGCTTCGGGTCCGCGCCGACCAGCTCCTTGCAGACCTGGACGCCGGGCTTCGCGGGCAGGTTGAGGTCGAGCACCAGGACGTCGGGGGAAGCCGCCTTGGCCCGGCGCACCGCCTGCTCTCCGTCGCCCGCCGTCGCGACCACGTCCAGGCCCGCCTCCGTCAGGTCGCGGGCGACCGCGTCCCGCCACATCGGGTGGTCGTCGACGACCATCACCCGGATCGGGGCCGTGCCCTCTGTGCTGTCCATCTGCTCTTCGCTCACGTCAACTCGCCTTCCCCCGTGGGACCTTCAGCTCTACTTCCGTGCCCTGTCCTGGTACCGAGATCAGCTCGGCGGTGCCCCCGATGTCCCGGAGGCGGCCGCGGATGGACAGGGCGACCCCGAGCCGCCCCTCCCCCTCGGCCTGGGCCAGCCTGCCCTCCGGGATGCCCGGTCCGTCGTCCCGGACCGTCACGATGACCTCGTCCGGCCAGTCCTCGACCAGGATCCAGGCCTGGGCATCCGTACCCGCATGGCGTTTCACATTGTCCAGGGCGGCACTGACAGCGGCGGTCAGCTCGCGGGCCGAGGCCGGCGCGAGCAGCACCGGAGCGCCCGGTTCCGAGAACGTGACGCGCGCTCCGGCGAACGGCGCGAGCAGCGTCCGCAGGTCGCACGCGCCGCCGGACTCCCGCCCGTCCGGCTCGTCCACCTCGCGGACCACGGCGCCAAGGGAGACGTCCTCGGACGCGCGGGACGCCGGTGCGAGCCCGCCCGCCACGAGGGTGCGCAGGGCGACCTCCTGCTCGCCCGCGAGCCGGCCGAGCTCCGCCGCCTCGCCGCCGAGTGCCGTGCCGCGCCGCTGGACCATCGCGAGGACCTGCAGCACGCTGTCGTGGATGTCGCGGGCCAGGCGCTCCCGCTCACGCGTGGCCGCCTCGATCTCCAGGGCGCGGGCGAGGGTGCGCTCGGAGGCGCGGGCGACCTCCACCACGTACCCGATCGCTATCGAGGCGACCCAGACGAGCAGGACGTTGTGCACGGTGTCCCGGCTGGGGGTCTCGCGCTGCACGATGCTCGCGACGGCCACCAGGGAGGACGCGAACGCGGCCCAGCGCCAACCGCCCTTCAGGGCGAAGGCGAGGACGGCGCCGGCGGTCCAGATGGTCGGCAGCGTCGGCCCGTCGCCGTGGTCGGGATCGGCGACCGTCGTGAGCAGGATACCGCCGAGGGCCAGGGTCAGGTCGGCGCCGAGGAACCGTTTGGTGCAGCTCTGCGCGCTCGCCACGCGCGGCAGCGTCACCAGGGTCCAGACCACCAGTACGGCGAGATAGCCGACGGCGACGAGCGGGCGCTGGTACTCCTCGCGCGCGTGCAGGAAGACCCCGACCGCGTAGAGCATGGTCAGGACGCGGTATCCGGACAGGGCGCGCCAGAGCGGCAGTTCGACGGACATCCGCATGACGCGTTCCCGCTTGGCCATGAATCCCCCCACGGTTCGGCCGGGCGGCCGGTGGCCTGACGGCCTCCCGGAATCTACGCCTTCGCCGCCTTCTCCTGCTCGGCCTTCCGCTTCGCCGCATCCGCCTTCGCCGCGTCCGCGATCTGGCGCTTGGCCGCGGTCGCGTAGATGTCGACGTACTCCTGGCCGGAGAGCTTCATGATCTCGTACATGACCTCGTCGGTGACCGAGCGGAGGATGAAGCGGTCGCCCTCCATGCCCTGGTAGCGGCTGAAGTCGAGGGGCTTGCCGATGCGGATGCCGGGGCGCATCAGCTTGGGCACGACCTTGCCGGGCGGCTGGATCTTCTCCGTGTCGATCATCGCGACCGGGATCACCGGGGCGCCCGTGGCCAGCGCCACGCGCGCGAGGCCACCCGGTTTGCCGCGGTAGAGGCGGCCGTCCGGGGAGCGGGTGCCCTCCGGGTAGATGCCGAACAGCTCGCCGCGCTCCAGGACCTCTATGCCGCTCTTGATGGCGGCCTCACCGGCACCCCGCGCGCCGGAGCGGTCCACGGGCAGCTGGCCCACGCCCTTGAAGAAGGCAGCCGTCAGCTTTCCCTTCACTCCGGGTGACGTGAAGTACTCCGCCTTGGCGATGAAGGTGACCTTCCGGTCGAGCACCGCGGGCAGGAAGAACGAGTCCGAGAAGGACAGATGGTTGCTCGCGAGGATCGCGGGACCGTCGGCCGGGACGTTCTCCAGGCCCTCGACCCAGGGCCGGAACACAGTCTTCAGACTGCCGCCGACGGTCAGCTTCATAACGCCGTAGATCAACGCGTACGCCTTTCTCATCTGTCGCACAGACCCTAACCCGAGCCCGGCCTGCGCTCCTTCCGGGACGACCCTGGTCGGTGTCGGTCCGGTCGCGTACGGTGAACGCAACCTCCTGTTCCACCGACTGGTCCGCCGAGTGCCCGTCCTCCGGACCCCGATCCTCATGAAGGAGACCGAAGGTGCCGGTCCTCCCCGGAGCCGAGCCGTACCGCCACGAGGGCGGTGAGGTCGGTGTGCTCCTCTGCCACGGTTTCACCGGAACCCCGCAGTCGCTCCGCCCCTGGGCGGAGTATCTCGCCGAGCGCGGACTGACGGTCTCGCTGCCGCTGCTCCCCGGACACGGCACGCGCTGGCAGGACCTGGCGGCCACGGGCTGGCAGGACTGGTACGCGGAGGTGGACCGCGCCCTGCACGACCTGCGGGAGCGCTGCTCCCAGGTGTTCGTCTTCGGCCTGTCCATGGGCGGTGCGCTCGCGCTGCGACTGGCGGCCAAGCACGGGGACGCGATCAGCGGCCTGGTCCTGGTGAACCCGGGCAACAAGGTGCACGGCGTGGCCGCCCACGCGCTGCCCGTCGCCCGCCACTTCGTGGCCACGATCCCCGGCATCGCCAGTGACATCGCGAAGGAAGGCAGCGAGGAGGTGGCGTACGCGCGCGTGCCGCTGCATGCCGCGCACTCGCTGCGGAAGTTCTTCCGCCTGGTCGACGCCGAGCTGCCGCAGGTGACCCAGCCGATGGTGCTGCTGCACAGCCCGCAGGACCATGTGGTGCCGCCGGCCGACTCCGCGCGGGTGCTCGGCCGCGTCTCGTCCACGGACGTCACCGAGATCCTGCTGGAACAGAGCTACCACGTCGCGACGTTGGACCACGACGCGGACCGGATCTTCGAGGAGAGCCACGCCTTCCTCAGCCGGCTCGCGCCCAGTGTCGGCGCAGGCAGCACAGAGGGGACGGCCACCGGTGGGTGAGCACGACGCGGAGAGAGACGGCAGTCGCGAGGAGGACGACGGCCGTCGGCTCGACGAGGACGCGGCCTGGCAGGCGATCGTCGCCGGGTACGGAGAGGAGCCGCCGGACCCGCCGGGCGCCAAGCCGTTCAAATCGGTCGAGGACCTGGCGGGCCTGGTGGCCGAGGCGACGAACGACGACAAGCCCGCCTCCGACGCCGCCGCGAAGCGGAAGCCGTCGCCGGACTCGCCCGAGGACGGCTCCCCCGAGGACGGCGGGAAGAGCGGCGGGAAGAGCGACGACAAGGGCAGCGGCAAGGTGATCGGCGGGTCCGTCACGTTCGCCCCCGGCGTCGGCCCCGGGCCGCGGGACTACAGCCCGTCGGAGGCCGCGGACGACGACTTCGACGAGGACGACGAGGGCCACTTCGTGCCGCCCGAGCCGCCGCCGCTGCCGGAGGCCGACACGACCGCCAAGTTCGCCTGGCTCGCGGTCGTCGGCGGCCCGGTCCTGCTGCTGCTCGCGGTGCTGCTCGGCTGGGACATGACGTGGTGGCTGACCACCCTCGGCATCGGCGGCTTCGTCGGCGGCTTCGCCACGCTCGTGCTGCGGATGAACGGCGGCGACGACGAGGACGACGACCCGGGTCGCGGCGCGGTCGTCTGAGCCGCCCCTCCCAGCGCGGCGGCGAGGGCCCCGCAGGCCACGCGGTCGCGCGCGCTCCGGAGGCCGGACTCCGGCCCGCCTTCGCCCGCCAACACCCCCTATTCTGACGGCTGTTCACGTTCGGGGCGCCGCAGAACCATCCGCCCCGCGCGAACGTCACAGCATCAGTGACCACACAGGGGCGAACGGGGGCCGGTTCCGGCATGGGCAGCACGAACGACGACCGGAACGGCGGCCCCGGCCGCATCGAGCCCCTCAGCGAGCTCGACCCGCCGAGCATCGGCCCGTACCGCCTGCTCGGCCGGCTCGGGGCGGGCGGCATGGGCCGGGTGTACCTGGCGCGGTCCGAGGGCGGTCGGACGGTCGCCGTGAAGGTCGTGCACGAGGAGCACACCTCCGACCGGCAGTTCAGGGCCCGCTTCCGGCGCGAGATCAGGGCCGCGCGCCGCGTCGGCGAGGACTTCACCGCGCCGGTCCTCGATGCCGATCCGGACGCGCCGCGCCCCTGGGTGGCGACCGGATACGTACCCGGGCTCTCCCTGGAGGAGGTGGTCAGGGAGTACGGCCCGCTGCCGGCCAAGCCGGTGCACGCGCTGGCCGACGGGCTGCTCAGGGCCCTGCGGGGCATCCACGACGCGGACATCGTGCACCGCGACCTCAAGCCGTCCAACGTGATGCTCACGGTCGAGGGGCCGCGCGTCATCGACTTCGGCATCGCGCGTGCCGTGCAGACCTCCGTCGAGTCCCTGCTGACCAGTACGGGGATGGCGATCGGCTCGCCCGGATTCATGGCGCCCGAGCAGGTCCTCGCGGAGGAGGCGGGGCCGCGGGCCGATGTGTTCGCCCTCGGCTGCGTCCTCACGTACGCGGTGACCGGACGCCTCGCGTTCGGGCAGGGCGCGGGCAACCAGCACGCCCTGATGTACCGGATCGTGGAGGCTGAGCCCGACCTGGAGCTGGTCCAGGACGCCTCGCTGCGCACGCTGATCGCCCGCTGCCTGACGAAGAAAGTCGACGAACGCCCGGACGTCGCCGAGCTGTTGGCCGATCCGTCCCGCCCGCGCCCCTCCTCCCGGCGCGGCGCCTGGCTTCCGGGGGAGGTGGTGGCTCAGCTGGCCCACCAGTCGGCCCGGCTTCTCGACGTGGAGGCGCCCACGCCGGCTTCGGGGTCGCCGGTCGTGACGGAGGAGCCGGAGGCGGAGGCGCAGCCCGGGGCGGAGACGGAGGCGGAGGCGAAGCCCGAGGCGGAAGCGGAGCTGGAACCGGAAGCCGAACCGGAACCGGAACCCGCAGCGACAACCCCCCGCCCAGAGCCCAGGGCAACGGCAACGGCAACGACTGCAAAAGCCCCGCCCCACAAGCGCCGAACATGGCTCGTCCTGGCGGCCGTTCTCGCCGTACTGGCGACCGGAAGCACCGTCTACCTCATCGACCGCGACGCGGAAAGCAGCCAGGCCTCGCCCGATCCGGGCGGGGCCGCCCCGAAGGACCCCGGTTCGACCCCGACCTCACCCGGCCCCACGAAGTCCAACGAGGGCGCCAAGGCGAAGGACGACGAGAAGGGCAAGGAGGAGAAGGGGAAGGACGGCGCCGGAGGCGGTGCAGCCGCGGGCTCCGGCAGCGACGGCTCCGACGCCGGAGGAGCCCCGGACCCCGAGGCCGACGCGCCCGCGGGCGGTGGCGGTGCCGACTCGGGCGACGGCGGCAGCGGAGGCGGGAGCGGAAGCGGAAGCGGCGGCGAGGAGGCCGCCTCCGGCGGCGTGCCGTCGTACTTCATCGGCAGCTGGAAGCCCCCGGCGACCTACAACATTCCTAGCCGGATCGAGATCGAGCAAGCCTCCGACGGTCAGCAGGCCGTCAGTTTCATCCGGAACGGCCCCGAAGCCGGCGGCGGCAGCTGCGTGGCGGTGGCCCGGCTGATCTCCGTCGAAAACGGCGGCAGCAGGCTCAACCTCGACACCGCGAAGATCGACCCCGCCCGCTCCACCAGCTACGGCTGCATGGACGAGAAGCCCTCGTACATCGACTCCTCCTCGCCGTCCGGGATCAAGTGGTTCAAGAGCAAGACCAACACCAGCGACAACAACGCCTGGACCTACACCCGCTCCTGACCACCAACTCCCCCTGTTAGTACGACTATTCGCCCGGCGGGATGGGTCGTACGGGGCACGGGTAGGGAACGCCAGATGCGATCACCGACGGTCGCCGACAGATGACTCCCCGTACCGCGAAAGGCCTGGCAGGCGCATGGCACAGCCCTTCACCCTTCCCGACTTCTACGTCCCGTATCCGGCGCGGCTCAACCCACAGGTGGAGGCGGCCCGTTCGCACACCAAGGGGTGGGCGCGGCGGATGGGGATGCTCGAGGGGTCCGGGGTGTGGGAGGAGCGCGACCTGGACGCGCACGACTACGCGCTCCTGTGCGCGTACACCCACCCGGACTGCGGCGCCGAGGAGCTGGCGCTTGTCACGGACTGGTACGTGTGGGTCTTCTTCTTCGACGACCACTTCCTCGAACTCTTCAAGCGCACCCAGGACCGCGAGGGCGCCAAGGCCTATCTGGACCGGCTGCCCGCGTTCATGCCGATGGACCTGGCCCGGGGTTTCCCGGAGCCGCAGACTCCGGTGGAGGCGGGCCTCGCCGACCTGTGGGCGCGCACAGTGCCGAGCATGTCCGAGGGCTGGCGGTCCCGCTTCGCGGAGGCCACTGAGAACCTCCTGAACGAATCCCTCTGGGAGCTGTCCAACATCAACGAGGGGCGGATCGCCAACCCCGTCGAGTACATCGAGATGCGCCGCAAGGTGGGCGGCGCCCCCTGGTCGGCGGGGCTCGTGGAGTACGCGGCGCAGGCCGAACTCCCGGATTCCGTGGCCGGGTCGAGACCGCTGCGGGTGCTGCGGGACGCGTTCTCGGACGCGGTGCACCTGCGCAACGACCTGTTCTCGTACCAGCGCGAGGTCGAGGACGAGGGCGAGAACAGCAACGGCGTCCTGGTGATGGAGAGGTTCCTGGGCTGTACGACGCAGGAGGCGGCGGACGCGGTCAACGACCTGCTGACGTCCCGGCTGCACCAGTTCGAGAACACGGCACTCACCGAGGTGCCGGGCCTGTGCGCGGAGCAGGGCCTCGACCCGGCGCGGACGGCCGCGGTCGCCGCGTACGCGAAGGGGCTGCAGGACTGGCAGTCCGGCGGGCACGAGTGGCATCTGCGCTCCAGCCGGTACATGAACGAGCAGGCGGCGGGGAGCGAGCCGGGCGGCTTCTCCGTGCCCGGCACCGGGATGCGGTTCACGCGGCGGGCCGAGCGGGCCCGGCTGCGCAGCCACAGCCACCGGCCGCATCGGCACGTCGGGCCTTCCCTGCTGCCGGAGTTCCAGCTTCCGTACCCGGTCTCGCTGAGTCCGCATCTGGCGGGGGCGCGTCCGCGCTGTGTGGAGTGGGGCGAGCGGATGGGCATGCTCCGGGCGCAGCCGGGCCGGCCGCTCTCCGACATCTGGGACGAACACCGCCTCGCCGGCTACGACTTCCCGCTCTGCTCGGCCGGCCTCGACCCGGACGCCACCCCGCAGGAGCTGGACCTCTCGTCGAACTGGCTGACGTGGGGCACGTACGGCGACGACCTGTACCCGGCGCTGTACGGCCGCAGCCGGGACCTGGCGGGTGCCCGCGCGGCCACCGAGCGGCTCTCGCTGTTCATGCCCCTGGACGGGAGCGGCGGACCCGAGCCGCGGGACGCCCTGGAGCGCGGACTCGCCGACCTGTGGGCGCGCACGGCGGGGCCGATGGCGGAGCGGGACCGCGCGGTGTTCCGCAGAACCGTCGAGGACATGACGGCGAGCTGGGTGTGGGAGCTGGCCAACCAGGCGCAGCACCGCATCCCGGACCCGGTGGACTACATCGAGATGCGGCGCCTGACGTTCGGCGCGGACATGACGATGCGCCTGTGCCGGATCAGGCATGGCGAGACGGTGCCGGAGGAGGTGTACCGCAGCGGCCCGATCCGCTCCCTGGAGAACTCCGCCGTGGATTACGCGACGCTCCTGAACGACCTCTTCTCGTACCAGAAGGAGATCCAGTACGAGGGCGAGGTGCACAACGGTGTCCTGGTCGTGCAGAACTTCTTCGACGTCGATTACGCCACCGGCGTGGCCCTGGTGGACGCTCTGATGAACTCCCGGCTGCGCCAGTTCCAGCACGTCGTCTCGCATGAACTGCCCGTGCTTTACGAGGACTTGAGGCTTGATTCCGGGACGCGGGCGGTTCTCGATGACTATGTGCGGGAGTTGCAGGACTGGATGGCGGGGATTCTGCATTGGCATCGGGGGTGCAGGCGCTATCGCGAGGTGGACTTGCGGGCGGGTACCGGCGCCGCGCCGTGGCGGCTGGGTGGGCCTACGGGGCTTGGCACGTCGGCTGCGCGTGCTTTTCTCCCCGCCCCGCCCCTTCCCGAACTGGGGGCAGGCCCCCAGACCCCCGTATCGCGCTGAGGCGCTCGTCCTCAAACGCCGGACGGGCTGGTTTTGGGGCGGGGAGGGGAACAATCACCCGCCCGCCGGCACCCGCAGCGCCGCCAGCACCGGCAGGTGATCCGTGGCCGCGCGGAGGTCGGCGTCCGTCACCCCCTCGTGCCCGGAGGGCACCCCGCAGCCGAGGACCTCGATGCCCGCCGTGGCGAAGATCGCGTCGATGCGTTGGTGCGGGTCCGTCGGGATCGAGGTGTACTCGCCGCCCCAGGGCTTCACCGCCCAGCAGTCCTGGAGGGCGGTGGCCAGGCGCCGGAACGTGCGGCCGGTGGGCCGGTCGTTGAGGTCGCCGCCCGCGACGGCGTGCTCCGTGCCGAGGCCCGCGAGCCGGTCGAGAAGCATGCCGACCTGCTCGTACCGCTCGTCGGTCTGCAGGCTCAGATGGCAGCTGAGGACGCCGAGCCGGGCCTCGCCGAAGCGGACGACGGCGGTGGCGAAGCCGCGCCGGTGCAGTCCGGGCGTGAGCGGCAGCAGGACGTCCTCGGTGCGCTCGACGGTGGCGCGCAGCGAGCAGAGCAGCGCGGGCCCGGCGGCCGTGCCGCCGCCGGAGAGGATCACCAGGTCGGACGCGGCGGCAAGCCGGGCCAGCTTCTTGCGCCAGCGGAAGAACCGCGGCGCCTCCTGGATGAGGACGAGGTCGGGGTCGCAGGCGGCGATGACGCGGGCGAGGGCGTCGGTGTCGTCGCGCATCGAGCGGATGTTGTAGCTGAGGACGCGGATGACGGCCGAACCGTCCGGCTCTGTAAGGGAGTTGGGAAGGGCGGTCATAAAGATCACGGTACGCGAGACGCCCGCCGCTTCCGTGGAGGAGGCGACGGGCGTCTCAGGCGCTTGGGCCCACAGGCGCACGAGGCGGTGCTACATCACCGGGTCCGGCTGCCGCGCCAGGTCGGCGGCGCCCACCAGGCCCGCCTTGTTGCCCAGCTGGGCGGCGACGACCTCGGCCACGGGCCGCCAGTTGCTGCCGACGAGCCAGCGCTTGTACGACTTGCGGATCGGGTCGAGGACCAGCTCGCCCTCGTCCGAGAGCCCGCCGCCGATGATGAACGCGGACGGGTCGAAGAGCGACGCCAGGTCGGCGAGACCGGCCCCGGCCCAGCGGGCCAGTTCGCGGTACGAGTCCACGGCGACCGGGTCGCCCTGGCGCGCGGCCATGGAGATGTGCTTGCCCTCGATGCCCTCGGGGGTGCCGTCGCCGTATCCGAGGAGGATCTCGGCGTTCTCCGGGGTGGCGTTGGCGCGCTGCTGTGCGTACCGCACGAGGGCGCGGCCGGAGGCGTACTGCTCCCAGCAGCCCTGCGAGCCGCAGCCGCAGAGCAGGCCGTCCGGGACCATCCGGATGTGGCCGAACTCGGCGGCCACGCCGAAGTGTCCGCGGCGCAGCTCGTTGCCGAGGATGATGCCGCCGCCGAGGCCGGTGCCGAGCGTGATGCAGATGACGTTGCGGTGGCCCTTGCCGCCGCCGAACCGGTACTCGCCCCAGGCGGCCGCGTTGGCGTCGTTCTCCACGACGACCGGGAGGCCCACGCGGGCCGCGACCTTCTCCTTGAGCGGTTCCTGGCGCCAGTCGATATTGGGCGCGAAGTACACCGTGGAGCGCTGCCGGTTGACGTATCCGGCCGCGCCGATGCCGACGCCCACGATCTCGTGGCCGGCTCGGGCGCCCTCGACGGCCGAGACGATCGCGTCGACGATCCCGTCAGGCGTGTGGGGGGTCGGCACCTTGTGGGTGGAGAGGATGCTGCCCTCTTCGTCGACCACGCCGGCCGCGATCTTCGTACCGCCGATGTCGACGCCGATGGTGAGTCCCATGTGTCCCTCAGTTTTCGGTTCGAGCCCCGCTAGGGGCAACCGTACCCGAGGCCGGACTCGGTCCATGTCGGCCGGACTCAGTCCAGGTCGATGTGCTCCCCGCCGCTGCCCGACTCGGGCTTTTCGCCGGGCCCCGCCTCGTCCGGGCCCGCGGTCCAGCGGCGCTCGTGACCGGAGACGGCGCTGCGGTACGCGGCGAGCAGCTCGGAACCCGCGTTGGCGAGGTGGTCGAAGACCTCGGGGTTGCGCTCGATGACCGGCTCGACGGCGGCCTTGGCCTGCTCCATGAAGTGCTGCACGGCGCCCTGCGCGGCGGTGCCCGCGATCGGGGCCTGGAACGCGGAGAGCTTGTCGGCGACGGCGTCCATCAGCCTGCGCAGTTCCTCGGCGGCGGAGCCGGGCTCCGCCGAGCCGTGCTGCGCGCGGCGGCGGGCCTGCTCGGCGGCGAGGTCCTCGGCGCAGGCCTTCTCCCAGGCGTCGGCTTCGGGTCCGGTGCGCTCGGTGTCGCTCATGGGAGGCTCCTGCGGCGGCTTGGGCGGTACGTGGCTGCGTACGGTGACTGCTTACTGTCGACGTTACCCGAACGGCGGTATGCCGTTCACCGCCCTTGGGGCCAGAGCCCGGGGTCCGGCGTGAAGCGGATCCGCAGCTCCCCGTCCCTGAGGCCCGCGCCCGAGACGGTGCAGCGGCGCAGCGCGGACGGCAGCGGCACCATGCGGCGGAACGGACCGGTGGTGACGACGAGTTCGTCGCCGCGCCGCACCAGGTCGAGCTCCTCGCGGACGGCGCCGGGAAGCGGGATCCGCCAGACCAGGACGCCGTCGTCGGCGAGCCGGTCCTCGACGGGCCACTGCACGGGCCGCGGGGTCATGTCCGGAGCGGGCAGGGCGAGCGAGGCCAGGTCGTCGGCGCCGTGCGGGTCCCGGCCGAGGTGAGCGGCGGTGTGCAGCGTGTACGCGTCCCGCCACTCGGCCAGCGTCTTGTCCTGCTGCGCGGCGGCGGAGGCGAGCCACGGGTCGGCGGAGCCCTGCGGCAACACCCGGTTGGCGACGAGGAGTTCGGTGCGCAGTCCGTGCAGGGCGAGCCCGGTGCCGGCGGTGTGCACGGCGTCGGCCCCGGCGGGACCGGGCTCGGCGACGAGGCGTACGGCGGTGGTGTCGGCCTCGATGACCGACTGGACGGCGGCGAGGTGCTCGTCCCAGTGCGCGGCCGTCTCGTACAGCCACTGGGCGGGCATCGGGACGCCCGCGAGCTGGGCGAGCATCGGGCGCAGCGCGCGGGCGGCCTGCCGTTCGGGCGGCAGCACCCGGCGCAGGTAGCGGCGCAGCTGGGCGGGGAGCGCGAGCAGCGCGAGGGCCTGCGGTGCGGGCGGCAGGTCGACGACGACCAGGTCGTACGGCTCCGCGGCGGCTTCCCTGACCGCACGGAGCAGCGCGAGCTCCCCGGCGCCCGGGAGTTCGGTGAGCTCCTCCTCGTCCAGGCGCTGGGCGCCGAACATGTCGAGGGCGGTGGCCGCGCGGTCCTGGAGTGCGAGGAGTTCGCGCCGGAAGTGGGCGCCGCTGTCCACGTACCGCACGGAGAGCCCGGCCGGCGCGGGGGTGCCGAGGACGGCGGGCAGGGTGTCGTGCCGGTCGGCGGTCAGGAGCAGGGTGCGCCGGCCGGCACGCGCGGCGGCGAGTGCCGTGGCCGCGGCGACGGTGGTGCGGCCGCTGCCGCCGGGTCCGGTGACGAGGAGGGTGTCCATGGATCAGGCCTGTCCCGTGGTGCTCAGGCGCCCGACTCGACCCTCTTCTTGAGCCCCGCGAGCGCCCGGTCGATGATGACCTTCTCGGCCTTGCGCTTGATCATCCCGAGCATGGGGATCTTGACGTCCACGGTCAGCTTGTACGTGACCTCGGTGCCCTTGCCCTTGGGGGCGAGGGCGTAGGAGCCGTCCAGGGAGCGCAGCATCTGGGACTTGACGAGGGTCCAGCTGACCTCGCTGTCGCCGGTCCAGGTGTACGCGAGGACCTGGTCGTCCTTGATCGCTCCGGCGTCCATGACGAGTCGGACCTGCTCGGCGCGGCCCTGTCCGTCGGAGGCGAGCACATCGGCCTCCTTGACCTCACCGGTCCAGTCCGGGTAGCGGGCGAAGTCGGCGATCACCCCCATGACGTCGGCGGGCGCCGCCTCGATCTGGATGCTCGAGCTGGTGTGTTCCGCCATCGCGGTGGCTCCTCCGGTGCGGTTCCGTCGAGGGTGTGATCTGCGGCGTACCACGTGCGCGCCGCCCGCGTGAAGGCTACCGCGCTCCGATCACTCACCACTCCAGGGCCCAGGGCGTTCCGGTGCCCGCGAAGTGCCCGACGTTCACGCACTCCGTGGCGCCGATCCGCATACGGCGTACGAGGGGCTGGTGGACGTGGCCGAACAGGGCGTAGCGGGGCCGGGTGCGGTGGATGGCGTCGAGGAGGGCGCGGCTGCCGCGCTCGAAGCGGCGGGCCACGGTGTCGTACACGAGATCGGGGACCTCGGGCGGGATGTGGGTGCACAGGACGTCGACCTCGCCGACGGCCTCGATCTTGGCGGCGTACTCGTCCTCGCTGATCTCGAAGGGGGTCCTCATCGGGGATTCGAGGCCGCCGCCGACGAAGCCGAAGACGCGGCCGCCGATCTCGGCCCGCTGGCCGTCGAGGACGGTGACGCCCGGGCCCGCGTACTCGCTCCAGAGGGCCGGCATGTCGACGTTGCCGTAGGTGGCGTACGTCGGGGTGGGGAAGGCGGCGAACAGCTCGGCGTACTGCTTGCGGACCGCGTTCTCGATGGCCGTGGCGCGGTCCACGTCGAGGCCGGCCCACAGCCGCGCGCCCAGTTCGCGGGCCTCGTCGAAGCGGCGGGCGGTGCGCAGCTCGACCAGGCGCGATGCGTTCCGCGTGCCGAAGAGGTCGGGGAAGATGCCGCGCGAGTGGTCGGCGTAGTCGAGGAACAGGATCAGGTCGCCGAGGCAGACGAGCGCGTCGGCGCCGTCTCCCGCGCGGGCGAGCGCCTCCGCGTTGCCGTGCACGTCGCTCACCACATGTACCCGCATACCTGGCATGCCGATCACCCTAGGACGAGCCGTCCGGAGTCGGTAGAGGCCGCCGGACCTGCGGTTACTTCCGAGTCGCCCAAAGCGTGGATTACTGTGCGCGAAGGAACACCACGAGGCGTGGCGCGACATGTGACGCAGCGAACATCTGGCCCGACCCCCCTATCGAAAGTGCAGTACTGATGGGTAACGTCCGGGCAGTCCAGTCGTGCTCGATGCACCCCACCTGCATGTTTTCATCGAGCACCTGCCCGATCTTGGACCGCACCGTCGCATCGCACACCGTCGTGGCGCCGGCGCCCTATGAGGAGCAGCAGTCTTGCGCGAGTTCAGCCTTCCGGCCCTGTATGAGGTCCCCGCGGACGGCAATCTGACCGACATCGTCCGCCGCAATGCCGCGCAGCACCCCGATGTTGCCGTCATCGGCCGCAAGGTCAACGGCACTTGGACCGATGTCTCGGCCAAGGACTTCCTCTTCGAGGTGCACGCCGCCGCCAAGGGCCTGATCGCGTCCGGCGTCGGCCCCGGCGACCGCGTCGGCCTGATGTCCCGTACGCGCTACGAGTGGACGCTCCTCGACTTCGCGATCTGGAGCGCGGGCGCGGTGACGGTTCCCGTGTACGAGACCAGCTCGCCCGAGCAGGTCCAGTGGATCCTCGGCGACTCCGGCGCGGTGGCCTGCCTGGTCGAGCTGGACGCACACGCGAAGGCCGTCGAGTCGGTGCGCGACCGGCTGCCGGACCTCGGACACGTCTGGCAGATCGAGACGGACTCCCCCGAGGCGGGCGCGCTCGCCCAGCTGGGCCGTGCGGGCGCGGACGTCGCCGACGCGACCGTCGAGGAGCGCGGTTCGCTCGCGAAGGCCGACGACCCGGCCACGATCGTCTACACCTCGGGCACCACGGGCCGCCCCAAGGGCTGTGTCCTGACGCACCGTTCGTTCTTCGCGGAGTGCGGCAACATCGTGGAGCGGATCCGCCCGCTGTTCCGTACGGGCGAGTGTTCGGTGCTGCTGTTCCTGCCGCTCGCGCACGTCTTCGGGCGCCTGGTGCAGATCGCCCCGATGCTGGCGCCGATCAAGCTCGGCCACGTACCGGACATCAAGAACCTCACGGACGAACTGGCCTCATTCCGGCCGACGTTGATCCTCGGTGTGCCGCGGGTCTTCGAGAAGGTCTACAACTCGGCGCGGGCCAAGGCGCAGGCGGACGGCAAGGGCAAGATCTTCGACAAGGCCGCGGACACGGCGATCGCGTACAGCCGCGCGCTCGACACCCCGTCGGGCCCGTCGCTCGGTCTGAAGCTCAAGTACAAGACGTTCGACAAGCTGGTCTACAGCAAGCTGCGCGCCGTGCTCGGCGGGCGCGGCGAGGCCGCGATCTCCGGCGGCGCCCCGCTCGGCGAGCGCCTCGGCCACTTCTTCCGCGGCATCGGCTTCACGGTCCTGGAGGGCTACGGCCTCACCGAGTCCTGCGCGGCCACCACGTTCAACCCGCACGACCGGCAGAAGATCGGCACGGTCGGCCAGCCGCTGCCCGGCTCGGTCGTGCGGATCGCGGACGACGGGGAGGTGCTGCTGCACGGCGAGCACCTGTTCAAGGAGTACTGGAACAACCCGGGCGCGACCGAAGAGGCCCTGTCCGACGGCTGGTTCCACACCGGTGACATCGGCACCCTCGACGAGGACGGCTATCTCGCGATCACCGGCCGCAAGAAGGAGATCATCGTCACGGCCGGCGGCAAGAACGTCGCCCCCGCGGTGATCGAGGACCGGATCCGGGCGCACGCCCTTGTCGCCGAGTGCATGGTGGTCGGCGACGGGCGGCCGTTCGTGGGCGCGCTGGTCACCCTCGACGAGGAGTTCATCGGGCGCTGGGCCGGGGAGCACGGCAAGTCCGCGAAGTCGGCGGCGGATGTGCGGGACGACCCGGAGCTGCTCGCCGCCATCCAGCAGGCGGTGGACGACGGGAACGCGGCGGTGTCCAAGGCGGAGTCGGTACGGAAGTTCCGGGTCCTGGGCGCGCAGTTCACGGAGGAGTCGGGGCACTTGACGCCGTCCCTGAAGCTCAAGCGGAACGTTGTCGCGAAGGATTACGCGGACGAGATCGAGGCGCTTTACACCAGCTGAAGTGGGCGCCCACTCGCCGTAGGGCTGCTGTCTCGTTCGCGGCTGCGGCCCGGCTGTGGTTGCTCGCGCGGTTCCCCGCGCCCCTTTCGGGGCACGGGGAACTCGGCGTTTACAGCAACTCCCGCAACCGCTCCGCGAGCAGATCCCAGCGCCACTTCTCCTCGACCCACTCGCGCCCGCGCTCGCCCATACGGCGGCGCAGTTCCGGGTCCTGGAGGAGCGTGACGATGCGGTCGGCGGCCTCCGAGGGGGCACCCCCTCGTACGACCCAGCCCGTCTCGCCGTCGAGCACCGCGTCCGGCGCTCCGCCCGAATCGCCCGCCACCACCGGAAGGCCCGTCGCCGACGCCTCCAGGTAGACGATGCCGAGGCCCTCCACATCGAGGCCGCCGCGGCGCGTGCGGCAGGGCATGGCGAAGACGTCGCCGGCGCCGTAGTGCCCGGGGAGTTCCGCCCAGGGCACCGCGCCCGTGAACCGCACCGACTCCGCCACCCCGGTCTCCGCGGCGAGCCTCCGCAGGTCGTTCTCGTACGGGCCGCCCCCGACGATCAGGAGCACCGCGTCCGGCACCTTCGCGAGGATCGCGGGCAGGGCGCGGATCAACGTGTCCTGACCCTTGCGCGGCACGAGCCGGGAGACGCACACGACCACCGGACGCTCGCTGAGGCCGAGCCGCGCCCTGATCTCGTCGCCGCCGGAGCCCGGGTGGAAGGTCTTCTCGTCGACGCCCGGCGGGAGCTGCACCATGCGGGCGGCGGCCTCGGGGCTGAGCGCGCGGGCGATCCGCGAGCGGGTGTACTCGCCGAGGTACGTGATCGTGTCCGTGGACTCCCCGATCCGCCCCAACAGCCCACGCGCGACGGGGAGTTGGGCCCAGCCCGCCTCGTGTCCGTGCGTGGTGGCGACCAGGCGCTCGGCACCGGCCCTGCGCAGCGCGGGCGCCATCAGGCCGAGCGGCGCCGCCGCCCCGAACCACACCGACGTACAGCCGTGTTCGCGCAGCAGGCCCGCCGCGCGGCGGGTGACGCGGGGCGTCGGGAGCAGCATCGTCGTGCGGTCGCGTACGACCGTGAAGGGCTGCTCGGCGTCGAACGCCGCGGTGGCCTCGGCGCCCTCGCGGCCGCGCTTCCACGTGGAGGCGTAGACGACGAGCCGGTCCGGGTCCAGGCGCAGCGCCATGTTGTGCAGGAAGGCCTGGATGCCGCCGGGGCGGGGCGGGAAGTCGTTGGTCACGATCAGGGTCTTGTGCATCGCCGCCGACAGTACCGAACGGCCGCGCCTCACGCCCCGGCCGATACCCGCCCGGCATCATGACCCCCCGTGCATCTGCGGCTCCTGGCCCTCTGGCTCGCCACCCGGACGTTGCTCCTGCTCTGCGTCCTGAAGGTGGTCACGGTGCCGGGCCCGGACGTCACCAGCGACGTGGAGATCATCTACCGCGGCTGGTACGAGATCCTGCGCACCGGCACCTTCCCGCTGGACGACGTCACCTGGCAGTACCCGCCCGCCGCCGCGCTCGCCGTGCTCTCCCCCGGCCTGCTGCCCTTCCTCGACTACCCGACGGCGTTCTTCACGCTGTGCTGCGGGTGCGACGCGGCGGTGCTCGCCCTGCTCCGGCACGCGGGCGCCCGCCCCGGACGCCGTACGGCGGGGGCCTGGGCATGGACCGTGGGGGTGCCGCTGCTCGGGCCGACGGCGTACGCGCGCTACGACCTGATGGTCACCGCCGTCGCCGTACTGGCGCTGCTCGTGGGAGTACGGCACGCGCGCGTGCTCGCCGTTCTCGCCGCCTTCGGGGCCCTCCTGAAGGTCTGGCCCGCGCTGCTGCTCCTGGGCGTCCCGCGCGGGCCCGGCACGCGCCGCGCGTGGACGGCCGCGGCGCTGACCGCCCTCGGCCTGCTGCTCGCCTTCACCGCCGCGATGCCGGGCGCGCTCGCCTTCCTGGACTTCCAGCGCGACCGGGGCATCGAGGTCGAGTCGGTCGGCGCCCTGGTCCTGCACGTCGCGCGCGCCTTCGGCTGGCCGGGCCGACCGCAGCTCAACTACGGCTCGGTGGAGTTCATCGGCCCGTACGTGCCGCTGGTGAGCGGCGCCGCGCAGGTGCTGACGGTCCTCGGCTTCGGCTGGCTGCTGCTGTGGCGGCTGCGGGCGCGCTCCTGGGCGCCGAGCACGCCGGGCGACGCGGCGTTCGCGGCGGTGCTGCTGTTCACGACGACGAGCCGGGTGATCAGCCCGCAGTACCTGCTGTGGCTCGTGGGGCTCGCGGCCGTCTGCCTCTCCTACCGCGCGGGCCGGATGCGGACGCCTGCCCTGCTCACCCTCGCCGCCACGGGCGTCACGTTCCTGGAGTTCCCCGTCTGGTTCGCGCACGTGGTGGCCGGCGACGCGCTCGGCCTCACGCTGCTCGTGGTCCGCAACGGCCTCCTGGTCGCCGCGACCGTGACCGCGTGCCGCACCCTGTGGCGTCAGACGGTGACCGAACCGGTCCGCACCGGAACCCGCCGGGTGCCCCAACAGCCCGTACGGACCGGCCGGTTGACCGACTCCCGGGACGACGGGACCGTTCAGCCAAGCTCGCGCCGCAGGTAGTCCCGCCACTCCCGGGTGAACGCCTCCGGGCCGAGGCCGAGCACGTCGCGCAGCGCGTCCGCGACCGCGCCGTGGCGCTGCGGATGGGCGCCGACCTTCCGGTAGAAGTCGACGAGCGTGCTCTCGCCGTGCTGCTCGGCGATCATCCGGCACGCCATCCAGCCGCTCTCGTACGCCCGCGCGAGGCGGGCCGCGTCGCCCGCGAAGCCGAACGCCGCGTCGTCCGGCAGCCGTTCCGGCACCCGTCCGGCGCGCACCTCGCGGTGCAGTTCGGGCGCCGCCTGCTCGGCGCTGCGGCCCGTCCCCCGGTACCCGACCCAGTCCGCGTAGCCCTCCGACAGCCACAGCGGGGTCGCCTTCGAGGTGGCCGCGCGCGTCGCCACATGGGTGGTCTCGTGGGTGAGGACGACCTGCTTGCCGAAGTCCCCGAGCAGGTCGTACGACTCGGGGTTGACGATCACCCGGTCCGCGGGGGCCGTCCCGCCGCCGCCCGACTCGCCCGTGGTGACGGCCGCTATGCCCTGGTACGCCGAGGCGGAGGCGCCGAGCAGCCCCGCCATGTCCTTCGTCGAGTCCGGCACCAGGACCACGACGCGTCCCGGCCAGCCCCGCCCCCACGCGCCCTGCACGGCGGGCACCGCGCGGTCGGCGAAGGCCGCGTACCGGCGCAGCCGGGCCTCGCCCTGGCCCACGCCGAGGACCAGGCTGCGCTCGCCGCGCACCGCCGTGACCTCGCCCTGCTCCCACAGCTGCTCCCCGCCGTCCGGCGCCGGCCGCTCCGCCTCGACGTACCAGCGGCCGTCGCGCCGGCTCAGGTCGAGGGTGCGCTGGACGGTGACCGGGGCGCGGTCGTGGCCCGCGATGCGGTAGTCGAGGGCGGCCGTGGCGGTGGCGCCGGTGCGGGTGCGGTCGAGCCGGGTGAGCCGGTACTCCCAGGAGCTGAGCGGGACTTGCGCGAGGTGGTCGAACTCGTCGTCGGCCCCGCCGGTCGCCTCGTACGCCTCCTCGTCCCGGTCGAGCACGGCCTCCGCGCGCCGCTGCAGCAGCCCCTCGACGGCGCGGGCGGCGGAGTCCTGCGGGTCCGGCGCGGAGCAGGACGTGCCGAGGAGGAGCACGACCAGAGCCGCCCCCACCATCCGCCCGCACCACGCCCGACCCGCCATCCCACCGATCGTACGAGCCTGGAAGCCCTGAAAGGGGCGCGGGGAACTGCGCGAACAACCACAGCCGAACCGCAAGCCGCAAACGAACCCAGCAGCCCCACGGCGAGCGGGCGCTCATCCAGGGGCGCGGGGAACTGCGCAACCGGCCACCGACGGACCGCAAGCCGCGAACGAAACCCACCGCCCCACGGCCAGTGGGCGCTTTCCCAGGGGCGCGGGGAACTGCGCGACAAGCCACGGGCGGCAGCAAGCCGCGAAACCGCCGCAGCCCCCACGGCGAGCGGGGCGCGCTCAGACCCGCGTGACGCCCGAGACCGGCATCATCCCGACCGGGTCATACCGCACCGACGCCCCCGGGTACGGGGCATGCACGACCTGCCCCCCACCCATGTACATCCCGATGTGGCTCGCGTCGTCGCGGTACGTCACGAGGTCGCCGGGCCGGGCCTCCGCGAGGGAGACCTGGCGGCCCGCGCCCCGCTGGCCCTGCGAGGTGCGCGGCAGTCCGACTCCCGCCTGCCCGTACGCCCACTGGGTCAGGCCCGAACAGTCGAAGCCGTTGGGCCCGTTGGCGCCCCAGACGTACGGGCGGCCGATGGCCTGGCGGATCGCGGCGACGGCAGCCGCGGCCCGGTCCGAGGACGGGGTGCCGGTGAGCGCGGGGATCCCGGCGGCGCCGGAACCCTCGGCGAAGGCCGCGCGCTCGGCGGGCGAGAGGGAGTTGAGCAGCCGCTGGGCCTTGGCGAGCTTGGCCTCGACCTGGCGCTTGTGCCGGGCGACGGCCTTCCTCGACGCCTCCAGGTCGGCGAGCTTGCCGGTGGCCTCCTCGCGTTCCTGGGCGAGTTCGCGCTGGGCGGTACGCAGCTTGTCGAGCTTCGCGGCCTGGCGGGCGTTGATCCGGTCCAGGGTCGAGGACTTGGCGAGGTAGCCGTCGGGGTCCTCGGAGAGCATCAGGGCGAGCGTCGGGTCGATGCCGCCCGAGCGGTACTGCGCGCCGGCCAGCGAACCGAGCGCGCCCCGCATGGTGTTGATGCGCTCCTGGCCGCGGGCGACGCTGTCCTTGGCGTGGGCGATCTCGCGACGCAGCCGGTCGGCCCGCTCGTCCGCCTTGTCGTACGCCTGAGTCGCCCGCTCCGCCTCCTCGAAGAGCCGGTCGACCTCGGCCTTGGTGGCGGCCGGGGTCGCCTGCGGGTCGGCGGTGGCGGTCGGTGCGGTGAGGGCGGCGGCCGCGGTGGCCGCGGCGGCGGACAGCAGGGCCGCGCGGGTGCTGCGGTCACGGCCGGGACCGAGCTGCGAAGGACGGCGATGGGACGCCACGGGGTACGTCTCTCCTTCCCTCGCCGCTGCGTCCACCGCCTCGCGGCGGCGGAACTGCCAGGGGAACAGCGGCGGTGCGGACGTCCGCCGCGGCCGGGGCCACGGTTCCGGTCTGCCGTTCCGCGGCGCGGAGCGGCTCCCGGCGGGTTCCTGCTTCACGGGCCGGGCCCGGGACTCGTATCCCGGCCGAAGAGGCCTCCACAGGCGTCACTTCCCGCCAGTCCGGCGGTAGGTCCGACGGCTCTCGCCGACGAACAGCCGGGAAGCTATCACCGCGACGCGCACCCACCGGCGCGTCCACACGGGCCCGGGAACGCCGAAGCCCCGCTGTCCACGCAGGTGGACGGCGGGGCGCCGGGTCGGCACACGATCGGTGAATTCGCCCGTTCGGAGGGCGTGTTGGGACGTTCCGTACGGCCTTGCGGCCTCAGATGCGGACGCCGAACATGTACGGCATGTTGTTGATCGACTCGTAGCGCACGCTTGCGCCGGGCTTCGGGGCGTGCACAATCTGGCCGTTGCCCGCGTAGAACCCGACGTGGTGCAGGTCGCTGTAGAAGATGACCAGGTCACCGGGCCTGAGGTCGCTCTGCGAGGCGATCCGCGTACCGGCGTTGGCCTGGTCCTGCGAGATACGCGGGATGGAGACGCCGGCCTGTGCGAACGACCACTGGGTCAGGCCCGAGCAGTCGAAGGAGCTGGGGCCGGTGGCGCCGTAGACGTACGGCGTGCCGATCTTGCCCTTGGCGATGCTGAGCGCGGCTGCACCTCGCTGCGAGGCGGGCACGGCATTGCCCAGGTCGGCACGGTCGCCGGCGTCGCGGCTGGCGCGCTCCTCCTCGGCGGCCATCGCCGCGCGCTCCTTGGCGGAGAGGGTGTTGAGGAGCTTCTGGGCCTCGCCGAGCTTGCCCTGGACTTCCTTCTTCTTCTCGCCCAGTTCCTTGCGGGTGTCCTCGAGGTCCTTGAGCTTGCCGGAGGCCTCGGAGCGCTGCTGGGCGAGGGTCCGCTGCTTCGACTGGATCTTCTGGAGGGCGTCGGCCTGCTTGCTCGTCAGCTGGTCGAGCGAGGAGGCCTTGTCGAGGTAGGAGTCCGGGTCGGACGAGAGGAAGAGCTGCACGGAGGGGTCGATGCCACCGGAGCGGTACTGCGCGCTGGCCAGCGAACCTATGCCGGAACGCAGCTCGTTGAGCTCGTCCTGACCGCGGGCGACCTTGTCCTGCAGGTCGTCGATCTGGTCCTCGAGCTTGTCCTGCTGCTCCTTGGCGCCGTTGTACTTCTCGGTCGCCTTCTCGGCCTCTTCGTAGAGCTTGTCGACCTTGGCCTTGACTTCCTTCTTGCTCGGCTTGGGGTCGGCGTGCGCGGCCTGCGAAGTGAGCGCGACGGCAGCTGCGGCGGTTGCGGTGAGCACGGTCACGCGCGTGCGGCTCGGCTGCTTCGGTCGACGGTGGGACGCCACGGGGGCGGCTCCTTCTTCCTCCAGCCGCCTACCGATCGCGGTGGGCGGGACCCCCACCGACACTCCTGATGAGTGATCAACCGAGCGGAGGTTCGAGCCCAGACACTAAGTGACCTCATCGTGATCCTTCAAATCATGCCGGAGAAATTCTCGCCCGCGAAGGCGATTCTTTACTTTCAACGCACCTGCTGTGATGCGGACTTGACGCGGCGTGACGCCGAAGGCTCGCCAAATCGGGCATACGGGGCAGGAGTTGCCTACTTCCTCGAATGCCGCGAGCGGGGCGTGATCGGTGCACCGCGGGTTCCTCCAGAAGGTGAACGCCACCGATAGGGGCGCGGGGAACTGCGCGACAAGCCACGACGGCGCCGCAGCCGAACGACGGCAAAAAGGAAGCCCGTCCGGCGCCTTGAGGACGAGCCCGAGGGCGATCAACGGTGCCCGAGCCGACGGTGCCGGACCTACCCCCGGGACAACCGCTTCAGCAGCACCACCGAAGCCACCGGCCGCGCCCCCGCCCGGGCGATCCCGTCCGCCACCTCACGGTCCGTGGACACGACCGTGACCGGCCGCCCCGCCGGTTCCGCGCGGACGAGTTGGCGGATCAGCTCGTCCGCCGTGACCCCGGGCTTCGAGAAGAGGACGCGCACCCCGCGCGGCGGCGCGAGCAGCACCGGGGCCGCCAGCTCCGCACCGTCGAAGACGCAGGTGACCTCGGCGCCGGTCTGCGCGGCCAGCGTGGAGAGCGAACCGAGCAGCCGCAGCCGCTGCTTCTCCAACGGCATCGTGGGATAGCCGGTCTTGGTGACGTTGTACCCGTCCACGACCAGGTGGGCCTGGGGCAGCGCGAGCAGCTGGTCGAGGATCGCCGGGTCGTTCTCGGACAGGGCGCGGGCCGCGATGTCCTTGGGCGTCATCCGGCCGGGCTCGACCGCGTCGACGGTCTCCGCGGGCCGTACGGACACGGGCGGCAGGGCGAGTTCGCGGCGCAGGCCCTGCGTGGACTCCAGGAGGGTGTCGAGCAGCAGCCGGACCCGCATGTCCTCCACGGACCGGCCCTCGCGGCTGGCCTTGCGGCTCGCTTCGAGGGCGGACTCCGCCTCGCCGAGCCGGGCCTTGAGGCGGCGGGCCTCGCTGTCGGCGGCGGAGAGCTGGGTGTGCGTCTCGGCGCGCAGCGCCTCGGTCTCGGCGGTGGCCTTGCGCAGGGCCGCCTCGCCGCGCTTGACGTCACTGAGTGCCGCGCGCAGCTTGCGGTGCAGCGACTCGGCCTCGCGCTTGGCGGTGTCGAGTTCGGCGCGCAGCCGTTCCGTCTCGGAGCGGGACTTGTCCCGCGCCTCGGCCAGTTCGCGGCGCAGCCGGTCCAGTTCCGAGCGGGTCTCCTCGCCCACCCGCTCGGCGTCGGCGCGCTGCGCCTCCTCGCCTGCGGCGGTGACCGACTTGACCCAGCCGACGGGCCGCAGGACGTACGCGGCGGCCGCGACGTCCAGCGGGTCGGCGGCGGGCGGCGGGGTGCCGGCGTCGAGCGCGGCGGCGAGTTCGGGCTGTGCCTCGCGGAGGCGTTCGCCGATGCGCTGCCGGAAGAGGGTCTCGCTCTCCAGGGCCGCTGCCATCGCGTTGCCCGCGAACTTCAGGCGCCGGGTGGGGGTGAAGCGTGCGTACTGCCGTAGCTGGGCGGGGAGTTCGCCGACGGTCAGGCCGCCGAAGCCCTCCGCGGCGATCGCGATGACGCGGCGGCGTACGCCCTCGGGCAGCGGACGGTCGAGCGTCTCGGCGGGGCCGTCGGCCGCGCCGGCGGTCTCGTCGGCACCGGAGCCCCGCTCACCTGCCTCCACCATCCGTCACCCCACTTGCTGTGGGCGGGACCCCTCAGGATTCCGCGCCCGGCCTGTCCACCAACTCGATCTGGTCCACCGCGTTGCACCAGCGGCAGCGCACGGACTCGATGGTCTCACTGACCACCTCACGTTCCTCCACCTTCGGCTCACCGGCCAGGTCGAGGTGGACGTACTCCACCACCTTCGACGACCGCGTGACGTCGAAACGCGTGAGGTTGCCGCACAGCGTGCAGCGCCAGCGGGTGGTGTCGGTCGGCAGGGGAACCGTCATCGCGCTTGTGCGCCTTTCCTCGGGTCGTGCTCACTCGGGTCGTGCTCATTCGGGACGTGCTCGGTGGGAAACACTCCGTTTCAACCCTACGGCCTGCCGGAGGGCCCGGGTACGCCGTGTCCACGGGCCGGTACGGCGAGGCGGTCTGCCCCGCGCGGCCCCGTTACGTCAGGATCTGTCCCATGATCGCGGAACGGGGAGCGGCCGGCGGACCGCCCGGGAAGAACAAGGCCGAGAAGAGCCGGCGCGAGTCCAGCCCCGCCGCCCAGGCCGTCAAGCAGTTGCTCCTCGGCAACGGCCCGATCGTCACGTACACCCTGGTCGCCCTCTACTGCGCGGTGTTCGTGCTCTCCCCGTCCTCCGGTCTGAACGCCACGTACGGCACCGGCGAGGAGCTGCTCGCCGCGCAGCGCGGCTACTTCCACCGCTGGGGGGTGATCCCGGCCGAGCTGTTGACCGGTGCGCCGCGGGCCGCGCTGACCCCGCTCACCGCGCTGTTCGTGCACGGCAGCTGGCTGCATCTGCTCGGCAACGTGCTGTTCCTGTGCGTGTTCGGGGTGATGGTCGAGGAGCGGATGGGCCACCTCCAGTTCGCCCTCTTCTATCTGGGCTGCGGCGCCCTCGCGCTCTGCGCGTACGCGATGGCGAACGCGGACTCGCAGGCGACCCTCGTCGGCGCCTCCGGGGCGATCTCGGCGGTGCTCGGCGCGTTTCTGCGGCTGTTCCCGAAGGCCCGGGTGACCAGCCTCTTCCCCTTCCTGTTCTTTCTGCCGCTGCGTTTTCCCGCCTGGATCGTGCTGCCGTTCTGGGTGGCCCTGCAGTGGGTGGCGGCCCAGCGCGACACGGGCGGCCCGGGGGTCGCGTATCTGGCGCACCTGGTGGGGTTCTCGCTCGGCTTCGTCTACGCGTGGGTGCGTTATCCCCGTACGGCTAGAGTGAAAGCCACTGCGACGGCCACCGAGGGAGACAGTCAGCCGTGATCACCGCGATCGTGCTCATCAAGACCAGCGTGGACCGGATCCCGGAGATCGCCGAGTCGATCGCCGCGCTGGACAGCGTCAGCGAGGTCTTCTCCGTGACCGGTACGTACGACCTGATCGCCATGGTGCGGGTCGCGCGCCACGACGACCTGGCGGACGTGATCCCCGGCCGGATCAGCAAGATCCCCGGCGTGGAGGGCACGGACACGCATGTGGCGTTCCGCACGTACTCCCAGCACGACCTCGAGGCGGCCTTCGCCATCGGGCTCGACTCCTAGCCGACCCGCAACGGCTTCGAACGACTTCGTACGTCATGAGCGGCGCCGGATGAAGGTCCTTTCATCTTCGGCTCATGCTGGCGCCGCCCCCCGTACCGCACGCTCGATGCATGGCCTTCTCCCACCGCATGGCGGCCCTCGCCGCGGTCGTCGCGATTCCGCTCGGCATCGCGGCGACCAGCTACGCCCTCACCGACAGCCCCGAGCCGCCCAAGGCGCCGCCCAAGCTGGAGCTGGAGAGCGGTTCGCCGACCCCGTCCGTCTCGGGTTCCGGCTCCCCGAAGCCGGAGCCGACGCCCAGCGACGAGGTGGTCTCCCGGCCGCCGGTGAGCGACGGCCCGACGGGCGACGACGATGACGGCGCGGACGACGCCGACGACGACGCCGCCGACAACGACCGGTCCGAGCGTGGTGCGGGAGACCGTGACGACGGCTGAACCCGGGCCCGCGCGGTGGATTTCCGCGCGCGTCAGGATCCTGCTCTGGCTGCTCGTCGTGATGACCGTGGCGCTCGCCGCGGTCGCCGGGACCACCCGTTCCGTCCTGGTCCGCGACGTCGACCACCGCATCGCACGGCTGCTCGCCCAGGAGACCAGCGAGTTCACCAACTTCGAGGCGCAGGGCTTCGACCCGGAGACGGGCCGCCCGTTCACCGACCCGGACCGGCTGATCCACGTCTTCCTGGAACGGCAGTACGCCGACAACGACGAGGAGCTGCTCGGCCTGGTCGCCCGCGAGGGCCTGCCCCCCGCCCAGCGCGTGCAGCAGCGCGACATCCCGGTCGAGCGGCCGCTGCACAAGGACGCCGCCGCCCGCCGCGCGATCTTCGAGACCGACGAGGCGACCGGCACCCTGCACCGTCCCGAGGGCGAGATCCGCTGGGCCAAGGTGAGCGTCGCCCGGCACGGCGGCGAACCCGAGGCGGCGTTCGTGGTCGCCTTCCACCCGGGGAACGAACTCGCCCGCGTGGACGAGGTGTTCCGCCTGATGCTCGCGATCTCGGGCGTCGCCCTGCTGATGACGACGGGCATCGGCTGGGCCGTCGCGGGCCGCATCCTCAAGCCGGTACGCACGGTCCGCGCCGCCGCCGCCGAGCTGACCGAGCAGGACCTGACCCAGCGCATCCCGGTGCAGGGCCGCGACGACGTGGCGGCGCTCGCCGAGACGTTCAACGCGATGCTGGACCGCCTGGAGCGGGCCTTCGCCGCGCAGCGCGAGTTCGTCGACGACGCCGGGCACGAGCTGCGCACCCCGATCACCATCGTCCGGGGCCACTTGGAGCTGATGGGCGACGATCCGGCGGAGCGCGAGGAGACCGTCCGCCTCGTCACCGACGAGCTGGACCGGATGAGCCGGATCGTCGAGGACCTGCTGCTGCTCGCCAAGGCCGAGCGGCCGGACTTCGTGACCCCGGCGCCGGTACAGCTCGCGGAGCTCACCGCCGATGTCTTCGTCAAGGCCCGCACCCTCGGCGAGCGCGACTGGCAGTTGCCCGAAGTGGCCGACGGCGAGGCCGAGTTGGACGCCCAGCGGATCACGCAGGCGATGGTCCAGCTGGCCCAGAACGCGGTCCAGCACACCACCGCGGGCCAGACCATCCGCATCGGCTCCCGGCTCAGCGGCCGGCGCGTCGAGCTGTACGTCGCCGACTCCGGCCCGGGCGTGCAGCCGCAGGACGCCGAGGTGATCTTCGAGCGGTTCCGGCGGGGCACGGCCCGGCGCGGCGCCCGTACGACCGGGGCGGGGCTCGGCCTGTCCATCGTGCGGGCCATCGCCGAGGGCCACCGGGGCGGGGTGCGGCTCGCCGCCCGGGGCCCGGGCGACACGGACGCCGGGGCCACTTTCGTACTCGATCTGCCGCTGGAGGAAGACCGGTGAACCGGATTCTGATCGTCGAGGACGAGGACCGCATCGCCTCGTTCATCGAGAAGGGCCTGCGCGCCAACGGCTTCACCACCACCGTGGTCGGCGACGGCGACGCGGCCTACGACTACGCCCTGACCGGCGGCTTCGACCTGATCGTGCTGGACATCGGGCTGCCGGGCCGGGACGGCTTCACGGTCCTGCGGCAGCTGCGCGAGGCCCGCGTCACGGTCCCCGTCATCGTGCTGACCGCACGCGACTCCGTACGGGACACAGTGGCCGGCCTGGAGGGCGGCGCCGACGACTGGATGACCAAGCCGTTCCGCTTCGAGGAGCTGCTCGCCCGGGTCCGGCTGCGGCTTCGCACCGCGGCCCGCGCCCCGGAGGTGACGGTGCTGCGCAGCGGCGAGCTGAGCCTGGATCTGCGCACCCGCAGGGCCCGTTCGGGAACGCGGACGGTGGACCTCACGGCCCGCGAGTTCGTGCTGCTCGAACTGTTCCTGCGCCACCCCGGCCAGGTCCTGGCCCGCGAGCAGATCCTGTCCCACGTCTGGGGCTACGACTTCGACCCGGGCTCCAACATCGTCGACGTGTACGTCCGCGCGCTGCGCAAGAAGCTCGGCGCGGAGCGAGTGGAGACGGTACGCGGGATGGGGTACCGGCTGCCGGGGCCGTGACCTGCTCTCAGGCGCCGCCCCGCCTTCGGTGAAGTTACCTTCATTTACGGCTCATTGGAGGCTCACGCCCGCCGCGAAGACTGTTCAGCGTGACAGTGAACTTCCGGCAAGCGGCAACCCTCTGCGTGGCGCTGACCATCTGCGGGCTGCTGCTCGTCCCCACCAACTTCCCCGGCCTCGGCGGCGACGCCCGTCTGACCCTCGCCGTGTTCGCGCTGGCGACCTGCGCGTGGATCGGTACGCCGATCGACGACACGTACATCGCGCTCGGCGCCGGGCTCGCGCTCACCGCGACCGGGGTGATCAGCAGCGACACCCTCTTCGGCACACTGGGCGACGAGACGGTGTGGCTGCTGATCTGCGCGTTCGTGCTCGCCGCGGCCGTGGCGCGCACCGGGCTCGCGGGGCGGGCGGCGGCGTTCCTGGTGTCGGGGGCCCGCAGCGTACGGCAGTTGACGCATCTGACGACCGCCGCGCTCGTCGTGACCGCCTTCGCGGTGCCGGCCACCTCGGGCCGCGCCGCCCTGGCCCTGCCCGTGTTCCTGGCGCTCGCGAAGGTGCTGGCCGACCGTAAGCGCCTGGTCGTGATGCTGGCGCTGCTCTTCCCGACCGTGATCCTGCTGTCGGCGGTCGCGACGCTGATCGGCGCGGGCGCCCATCTGATCACCGTGTCGGTCCTGTGGGAGGCGACCGGTGACCGGATCGGCTTCACCCAGTGGCTGCTGCTCGGCCTGCCGCTGGCAGTCGCCTCGTCCCATCTGGCCGCGGAACTGGTCCTGTTGACGACCACCCGGCGGGCGGACCGGCGCGGCCCGGTCCGGATCACCGCCGACCAGATACAGGAGCACAGCGAGCAGCCCGTCACCGGCCCGCTCTCCTCCGCCGAGGCGCGCTGCGCGCTGCTGCTCGGCACGGTCGTGGCGCTGTGGTGCAGCGAGCCGCTGCACCAGGCCCCGCCCGCCGTGGTCGCGTTGATCGGCGCGGTCGTCGCGGCCTCCCCCGCGCTCGGCACCGTACGCCTCAAGGACGCCCTGAAGACCGTTCCCTGGGCGCTGCTGCTCTTCATGGCCGCGACGATGGCGATGGGCGTGGCCCTGGCCGACTCGGGCGCGGCGAAGTGGCTGGTCTCGGGGTTGCCGGTGACGGTGCCGCCGTGGCTGTTCCTCGCCGTGGTCATCCTGCTCAGCACGGCCGCCCACCTGATCCTGCAGTCCCGCTCGGCCCGCTCGTCGGTCCTGGTCCCGCTGGTCGTGGCGGCGGCGGTCGGGGCGGGCGTCAACCCGGTGGCCGCCGCGCTCGCCTCCACGGCCGCCGCGGGCTTCTGCCACACGCTGCCCGCCTCGGCGAAGCCCGTGACGCTCTTCTCCGAGCTGCCGGGCACACCCACGTACACCCCGCGCGACCTGCTGCGCCTCTCCGCCGTCCTGGCCCCGGCGACCGCCGCGCTCGTCCTGCTCTTCGCGCTCTTTGTCTGGCCGCTGCTCGGCGTGCCGGTCCTGAACCCCTGAACCTGCCGAACTCTTCGAGGAGTTGGACGATGATGCTGACCCGAATCGCCGTAGCCCCCAGCGGCTTCAAGGAGTCCCTGTCCGCCCAGGCCGCCGCCGAGGCCATCGCCGCGGGGGTGCGCCGCGTCGTCCCGCACGCCGAGGTCGACCTGATCCCGCTGGTCGACGGCGGCGAGGGCACCGCGGCCACGCTCGCCTCGGCCACCGGCGGCCGGCTCGTCGCCCTGCCGGCCACCGGCCCGGTCGGCGAGCGGATCGGCACGCACTTCGCGCTGCTCGACGGGGACACGGCGGTGGTCGAGATGGCCGCGGTCGCCGGTCTCTCCCTGGTCCCGCGCACCCTGCGCGACCCGGGCGCCACGACCACGTACGGCGTCGGCGAGCTGATCCGCGCCGCCCTGGACACGGGCGTACGACGCATCCTGGTCGGCTGCGGCGACTCCGGTACGTCGGACGGCGGCGCCGGCGCCCTGCAAGCCCTCGGCGCCCGACTTCTCACCGCCAGGGGGTACGAACTCCCGCGCGGCGGCAGCGAGTTGAGCCGCCTCGACCGCGTCGACCCGACCGGACTCGACCCGCGTCTGAAGGACGTCGAACTCCAGGTCGCCTGCAACCCGTTCAATGTGCTGTGCGGGGAGCGCGGCGTCGCCCGCGTCTTCGGTCCGCAGAAGGGCGCGAGCCCCGAGCAGGTGGAGGAGCTGTCGGCGGGCCTGGAGCGCTGGGCGTACGTACTGGAACGCGACCTCGCCGCGACCGACCTGCGCGAAGGCCCCGGCACCGGCGCGTCCGGCGGCCTCGGCGCGGGCCTGGCCGCCCTGGGCGCCCAGCTGCTCCCCCGCTTCGACGTCCTCCTCGACCACCTGGACCTGGACGCCCGCCTGGCCCGCGCCGACCTGGTCGTCACCGCGGAGGGCGCCCTGGACCACCAGACCCCGCGCGGCAAGGTCCCGGCCGAAGTGGCCCGCCGCGCCAAGCAGTCCGGCCGCCCGGTCCTGGCCCTCGCGGGCACGATCGGCGAGGGCGCCCATCAGGTCCGGGCAGCGGGCGTGGACGCGTACAGCTCGATCCTCCCGGCCCCGGTGTCGCTGCCGGAGGCGCTGGGCCGGGGCGGGGAGTTCCTCACGGACGCCACGGAACGGGCGCTCAGGATGGTGCTGTTGGGAGCTCGGCTCGTGGCGTGAACTTCAGTCGCCCTGCTGGGGGCGCCCCATAGGGGCGCGGGGAACTGCGCGCCCAGCCCCAACGGCGGGAAAGCCGAACAAACAACGCGATGCGGGGCCCGGGGGCGCAGCCCCGGAACGGCAACCGAGCCGACGGTACGGGTCGGACGACAGAACCTAGGCAGCCGAAGTGTCCGGCACGCAACGCCCACCCTCGGTCCGGTACGACCACCGCGCACCCTCCCGTACCAGCTCCCGCACCGCCCGTACGAACCGCTCCACGTGCTCGTCCGGCGTGCCCGCGCCGAAGCTGACGCGGATCGCGTTCAGCGACTTCTCGCCGGGCGCGCCCTCCGGCGCACCGCACTCGCCCTGCTCCTGCGGGTCGCTGCCGAGCAGCGTGCGGACCAGCGGGTGGGCGCAGAACAGGCCGTCCCGTACGCCGATCCCGTACTCGGCGGAGAGCGCGGCGGCGAAGTGCGAGCTGTTCCACCCGTCCACGACGAACGAGAGCACACCCACCCGCGGCGCGTCGTCCCCGAACAGCGAGAGGACCTTCACCTCGGGCACCTCGGCGAGGCCGTCCCGTACAAGCCCGATGAGCTGCTGCTCGCGCGCCACGAGCGAGTCGAACCCGGCCTCGGTGAGCGCCTTGCAGGCGGAGGCGATGGAGTACGCGCCGATCACGTTCGGCGAACCGGCCTCGTGCCGCGCGGCGGTGGTGTGCCACTCCACGTCGACGCCACCGTCCGCACGCCGGGCCACAGCCTTCGACGCGCCGCCGCCCGCGAGGTACGGCTCGGCCTCCTGCAGCCAGTCGGCCCGCCCGGCGAGCACACCGGTGCCGAACGGCGCGTACAGCTTGTGCCCGGAGAACGCGACCCAGTCGACGTCCAACTCCCTTACGGAGAGCGGGTGGTGGGGCGCGAGCTGCGCGGCGTCGAGCACGATCCGGGCACCGTGCGCGTGCGCGGCGGCGGCGAGCTCCTTCACGGGCCACAGCTCGCCGGTCACGTTGGAGGCGCCGGTGACGCACACCAGAGCCGGGCCGTAGGGGTCGCGGTCGGCGAGCGCCCGCTCCAGCGTGGTGACGGCCTCACCGGGCGTACGGGGCGCGTTGAGGTACGTGACCCGCGCGTCCCGCCACGGAAGCAACGACGCGTGGTGCTCGGTCTCGAAGACGAAGACCTGGCAGTCGGCGGGCAGCGCGGCGGCGAGCAGGTTCAGGGAGTCGGTGGTGGACCGGGTGAAGACCAACTGGTCGCCCTCGCGGCAGTCGAGGAACTCCTCGACGGTGCGGCGCGCGTTCTCGAACAGGTCGGTGGAGAGCTGCGAGAGGTACCCGGCGCCGCGGTGCACGCTGCCGTAGTACGGGGCGTACGCGGCCACGTCGTCCCAGACGCGCTGCAGGGCCGGCGCGCTGGCGGCGTAGTCGAGGGCCGCGTAGGTCACTTCGCCGCCGGTCACCAGCGGGACGGTGACGTCCCGGCCGAGGACGGGCAGCGGGGCACAGAGGGACTGGTCGGCAGCGGCGGAGGTGGCGACAGACATGGCGAACTCCCGTAAGAGGCAGGCGAATTCACCGCGACGGACGCAGCCCAAAGCACGCACGGGTGCATGAAGACGCGTCGACGGCGCGGGAGTAAGGAAAGAAAAGTGATACGCGGGAAGGGGCTCTGCGCCCTATCGCATTCGCTTGCTCACGAGACTGCTCCCTTGAGGACCAGGACCCCAGGGTGTGCAGGGGTCCGCGCTTGCCGCAGACCTCGCTGCCTGCGGCCTGGTCTTCACCCGGGGCACCCCGCCACGGACGGAGGGTTGCCGGACAGCGGGCCGGGGCCTAGATCGCTGTCACTCATGACCTGACGAGCATCTTGCCAGAAGATCGAGCACGCGCAAGGCGCAGTCCAGAATCCGGACTGCGCCTCGCGTCACACTGCTCGGTGGTTCAGGAGTTGCTGGCGGCCACCCAGCGGTCGAGCGCCCGCTTCGCGCCCCCGGAGTCGATGGACTCGGCCGCCTTGGCCATCGCCGCCCTGATCTGCTCCGCGAGCGGCGCCTCGCCCGGCTCCAACGCCACAAGCGCCGCCGCCGCGTTGAGCAGCACGGCGTCCCGTACGGGCCCGGTCTCGCCGCTCAGCAGCCGCCGCGCCACATCGGCGTTGTACGACGCGTCCGCGCCCCGCAGCGCCTCCACGGGCACCAGGTCGATCCCGACGTCCCGAGGATCGAAGGCCTCCTCGCGCACGCCCCCGTCCCGCACGATCCACACCCGCGACGTGGCGGTGGTGGTGAGCTCGTCCAGGCCGTCGTCCCCGCGGAACACCAGGGCGCTGGAGCCGCGCCGAGCGAGCACTCCGGCGACGATGGGTGCCATCCGCGCGTCGGCGACCCCGGTGGCCTGCGCCTTGACGTGGGCCGGGTTGGTCAGCGGACCGAGGAAGTTGAAGGTCGTCCGGATCCCCAACTCCTTGCGCGCGGCGGCCACATGGCGCAGCGCGGGGTGGAACTTCACGGCGAAGCAGAAGGTGATGCCCGCCTCGCCGGCCACCTCGGCGACCCGCCGCGGCGTCAGCTCCAGATTCACCCCGAGCTTCTCCAGCACATCCGAGGCTCCGCTCGCGCTGGAGGCAGCCCGGTTGCCGTGCTTGACGACCTTCGCGCCGGTGCCGGCCACCACGATCGCGGACATGGTGGAGATGTTGACGGTCTTGGCTCCGTCCCCACCCGTACCGACGATGTCGACGCTGGGGCCCGGCACCTCGATGGTGTTGGCGTGCTCGTACATGGTGCGTACGAGACCGGAGATCTCCTCCACGGTCTCGCCCTTGGCCCGCAGCGCCACCGCGAACCCGGCGATCTGCGCGTCCGTCGCCTCGCCGCGCATGATGCGGTCCATCGCCCACGCGGTGTCGTCGGCGCTCTGGTCACGCCCTTCGAGCAGTCCGTTCAGTACGTCGGGCCAGGTACGGCCCGCCGCGTGGTTGCCTCCAGCGGGGGTCGTAGCGCTACTCATGGCTACTCCTGGTCTCGTACGTACGTGATGGGTGTGGGCCCAGCCTAGCCAAGCCCGGGGACGGCAAAGAGCCCCGTCCGTTGAATGGACGGGGCTCTCGCCGTGGCGTTCAGCTACAGCTGACGGGGATCAGTGGTGGCCGTGGCCGCTGGTGATCTCCTTGTACTCGTCCGCCGTGGGCTTGGGGATCTGGTGGTCCTCCCCGTAGTAGCCCTTGGAGAGCTTGGCCCGGAGCTTCTCGCCGCGCGACACCTTGCGCTTGACGCCGTTCTCGTCGACCTCGGGGCCGAGTTCGACCGGCTTGTACTGGTCGTGCGCGGTGAGGGTGTGCAGCTGCTCCTGGTTGAGCGGCTCGTGCACCTCGATGAACTCGCCGTGCGGCAGGCGCTTGATGATGCCGGACTCGCGCCCGTGCAGCACCTTCTCCTTGTCGCGCCGCTGCAGACCCAGGCAGATCCGCTTGGTGATGATGAACGCGAGGACGGGAGCGACGAAGAACGCGATCCGGACGAACCAGGTGATCGAGTTGATCGACAGGTGGAAGTGGGTCGCCCAGAGGTCGTTTCCACCACCGACGAGCATGACGAAGTACCAGGTCAGCCACGCGACACCGAAGCCCGTACGGGTGGGGGCGTTGCGCGGGCGGTCCAGGATGTGGTGCTCGCGCTTGTCCCCGGTGACCCAGGACTCGATGAACGGGTAGACCGCGATCGACACGAGGACCAGCGGGAAGATGATCATCAGCGGGATGAACACACCCAGGGCGAGCGTGTGACCCCACAGGTTGATCTCCCAGCCCGGCATGACACGGATCAGGCCTTCGGAGAAGCCCATGTACCAGTCTGGCTGCGCACCGGTGGACACTTGGTCCGGCCGGTACGGGCCGATCGCCCAGATCGGGTTGATCGTCGCGATCGCGGAGACGACGGCGATGACTCCGAAGACCAGGAAGAAGAAGCCACCGGCCTTGGCCATGTAGACCGGGAGCAGCGGCATGCCGACCACGTTCTTGTTGGTCCGGCCGGGACCCGCGAACTGGGTGTGCTTGTGGTAGAAGACCAGGATCAGGTGGGCCACGAGCAGGCCCATCATGATGCCGGGCAGCAGCAGGATGTGCACCGAGTAGAACCGGGCCACGAAGTCGCCGCCGGGGAACTCGCCGCCGAACAGGAACATCGACAGGTACGTGCCGACGATCGGGACGGACAGCACGGCGCCCTGCATGAAGCGGACACCCGTACCGGACAGCAGGTCGTCCGGGAGCGAGTAGCCGGTGAAGCCGGTGAACATGCCGAGCACGAGCAGCAGGAAGCCGAACAGCCAGTTGACCTCGCGCGGCTTGCGGAACGCGCCGGTGAAGAAGACGCGCATCATGTGCACGAGCATCGCCGCGACGAAGATCAGCGCGGCCCAGTGGTGGATCTGCCGGATCAGCAGACCACCGCGGACCTCGAAGCTGATGTGCATCGTCGAGTTGAAGGCCTCGGACATCAGCTGACCCTGCAGCGGGACGTAACTGCCCGCGTACTCCACCTCGTTCATCGACGGGTGGAAGAACAGCGTCAGGTACACACCCGTGAGGATGATGATGATGAAGCTGTAGAGGCAGACCTCGCCCAGCATGAAGGACCAGTGGTCCGGGAAGATCTTCCGCATGTTGGCCTTGGCCAGGGAGTAGATCCCCAGCCGGCCGTCGGCCCAGTCGGCTACGCGCTCGCCGGCCGGTGCCTTCCTCGTGTTGCTTGCGTTGTCGCTCATCCGCGCTCCCAGAAGGAAGGACCGACGGGCTCATCGAAGTCGCCGAGCGCCTCGAGGTAGCCCTCCTCGTTCACACCGATGCGCAGCTGCGGCAGGGCGTGACCGGCCGGGCCGAAGATCACTCGGGCACCGTCGGCGAGGTCGAAGGTGGACTGGTGGCACGGGCAGAGGGCGTGGTGCGTCTGCTGCTCGTACAGGGAGATCGGGCAGCCCACGTGGGTGCAGATCTTCGAGTAGGCCACGATGCCCTCGTGCGACCACTCGAGCTCGCGCTTGTCCTTGATGTCGTCCGGCTGGATGCGGACGATCATCAGGGCGGCCTTGGCGATCTCGGTCTGGAAGTCGTGGTCGTGCTCCGTCATGCCCTCGGGCATGGCGAAGGTCAGCGAACCCACGGCGACGTCCGCCGGACGCAGCGGCTCGTGCGTGTTCATGTTCACGAGCATCTTGCCCTTGGCCCAGCGCGTGTGCCGCAGCTTGTCCTCGGGCAGCGGACCGAGGTCACGCAGGAGTACGACGCCGGAGAGCGGCACGAGGGCCATGGCGCCGAACATCGTGTTGCGGATCAGCTTGCGCCGGCCGAAGCCGGACTCCTCGGCACCGGCCGCGAAGTCGGACATGACCTTGGCGCGGACCTCGGGCTCGGCCGCGATCGCGTGCCGCTCGTCGACGATCTCCACGTCGGACATCAGGGTACGGGCCCAGTGGACCGCGCCCGCGCCGATGCAGAAGAGCGCGATCCCCAGGGTGATACCCAGGGCGAAGTTCAGCGCGCTGATGTGCCCGAGCGGCCAGATGTAGACGATCTTCTCGACCGGGAAGGCCACGTACGAGGCGATGAAGCCGATGGTGGCGAGCATCGAGATCGTGAACAGCAGGGCGACCGTACGCTCGGAGCCCTTGGCGGCCCGCTCGTCGACGTCCTGGACCCGGTGCTCGTGCGGGGGCAGACCCGGGTCCGCGAACGGGTCGTCCGCGGTCTTCTGCAGGGTGTGCCCGGCAGCGTCCTGCTCGCTCGGCAGGTTCTCTTCTGGAATGTCTTGGCTACTCATGACTTCTTGGCCTTTGCGGTCCGAGCGGCTACCCAGACGGCGACCGCGATCAGCGTGCCGAGACCGAAGATCCAGGCGAACAGGCCCTCGCTGACGGGGCCGAGGCCGCCCAGCTTGAGCCCGCCGGGGCTGGCGGTCTTGTCACTGTTGACCGCGTCGATGTACGCGATGATGTCCTTCTTCTCCTTCTCCGGCATCGTCGTGTCGGGGAAGGACGGCATGTTCTGCGGGCCGGTCTGCATGGCCTCGTAGATGTGCTTCGGAGACACATCCTCGAGGGTCGGCGCGAACTTGCCGTGCGTCAGGGCGCCACCCTCACCGGTGAAGTTGTGGCACTGCGCGCAGTTGCTGCGGAACAGTTCGCCACCCTTGCCGATGTCGGCGCCCTCGGGGTTGTACTGCTTGTCGGTCGGCACCGAGGGACCGGCACCGAGCGCAGCCACGTACGCGGCGAGCTGGTCGATCTCGGCCTGCGTGTAGATGTTCTTCTTCTTCGGCACCTGGGCGCCGGGCTGCTGGGCCGGCATACGGCCGGTGCCCACCTGGAAGTCCACCGCTGCGGCGCCGACGCCCACGAGGCTCGGGCCGTCGGACGTGCCCTGACCGCCGGTGCCGTGGCAGCTGGCGCAGCCGACGGCGTAGAGCTTCTTGCCCTCGTCGATGGCGAGGGACTGGGCGGTTTCATCGGCCTGCGCCTTGTCCGCGGGTGCGAACGCGGCGTACAGCCCCCCGGTGGCCGCCAGCGCGAGGAGTAGGACGACGACCGCCGCCAGCGGATGGCGTCGTCGTGCGGAGAGCTTTTTCACGGATTACCCCGGTGTCAGGATCTTCTGCGTCGATGCTTCTGGAATGTGGTCGGGCTGCGGGGTCGTCGGTAGTGAGAACCCCGGCCCGGTTACTTGATCATGTAGATCGTGGCGAAGAGGCCGATCCAGACGACATCGACGAAGTGCCAGTAGTAGGACACGACGATGGCGGAGGTTGCCTGCTCGTGAGTGAACCTCTTGGCCGCGTACGTCCTGCCGAGAACCAGCAGGAAGGCGATCAGACCGCCTGTCACGTGCAAGCCGTGGAAGCCGGTGGTCAGGTAGAACACCGAGCCGTACGGGTCGGACGAGAGCGAGAGGCCCTCGTGCTTGACCAGCTCGGTGTACTCGAAGACCTGACCGCCGATGAAGATCGCGCCCATGATGAAGGTCACGATGAACCAGGACCGGAGCTTCTTCACATCACCGCGCTCGGCGGCGAAGACGCCGAGCTGGCAGGTGAGCGAGGAGAGCACCAGGATCGTGGTGTTCGTCGCCGAGAAGGGGAAGTTCAGGGCCGAGGCCATTTCCTTCCAGTGTTCGGCACCCGTGACCGAACGAAGGGTGAAGTACATCGCGAAGAGGGCCGCGAAGAACATCAGCTCGGAACTCAACCAGATGATGGTTCCGACGCTGGTGAGGTTCGGTCGATTGACCGACGGGTGCGCGTGCCCCTTGTCTACTGTCATTGCTGTCGCCACGCCGACATTATGTCGGTCGCTTATCCAGCCCTCACTCCGGGGGGTGCCGTTCGGAGTGTTCCCCGCCCATGTCCAGCCCGGATGGCCCATCAGCGGCCTGTTCGTACCGGTGTTGACAGGGTGTCGGACGGAGTAGCATCCGCGCATCGGCCCCGAGTCGACCGGCCGGGCCTTGCACCTCGACGAAGCGGAGCAACCATGAAGTCGACCGCCACGGTCCTGGTCTACAGCGACAACGCGAACACCCGCGAGCAAGTGCGGTTGGCGACGGGACGCAGGCCGGCCGCGGACGTTCCCCGGGTCGAGTTCATCGAGTGCGCGACCCAGGCCGCGGTCCTCAAGGAACTGCAGCGCGGCGGCGTGGACGTCTGCGTCCTGGACGGCGAGGCGGTGCCCGCGGGCGGTATGGGCGTGTGCCGGCAGATCAAGGACGAGGTCTTCCAGGCCCCGCCGGTGCTGCTGCTCATCGGCCGCCCTCAGGACGCCTGGCTGGCCACGTGGAGCCGTGCGGAGGCGGCGGTGACGCTGCCCGTGGACCCGGTCGAGTTCGCGGACTCCCTGGCCGCCCTGCTGCGCCGCCGCCCGGCCACGACCACCTGAGGCCGCTCCCCCGGTCCGACCGCCACCCCTGCCTCGTACGCGCCGATCGCCGTACGGGGCAGGGGTGTCGGGCATTCCGGGCGGTTCAGACCTGTGGGCGCAGGCGGGCCGAGTCGACCGGGGACTGGCCCTCGCGGGTGTCGGCGAGGAGCACGCTGCCCTTGCGCCAGTCCTTCCAGTCCATGTTCCAGTCGCCGAGGCCGTTGCCGAAGGTGGGCATGTCCTCGCCGTAGCTGTTGACCGTCTTGACGATGTCGCCCTGGCGCAGGGTCTCGTACAGCCAGGCGGCGTTGCCGGTGCTCATGCCCACGCAGCCGTGGCTGGTGTTGGCGAAGCCGTGCGAGCCGGCGGACCAGGGCGCGGCGTGCAGATACTCGCCGGTGTCGGTGACGCGGGTCGCGTAGTACACCATCTTGTCGTAGAAGTCCGAGGCGCCGATGCTGGCGCTGGTCATGCGGACCGCGTACTCCTGGCCGAGGACGACCTTGACGCCGTTGCGCGTGGAGTAGCCGGGCTTGCCGGTGGTGACCGGCACGGAGTTGATCTCCTCGCCGTTGCGGTAGACCGTCATGGTGTGCGAGCCGGCGTCCACGACGGCCTCGACGCGGTCGCCCGTCTTGAACTTCACGGGCTTGGTGTCGGTGCCCCACAGGCTGTCGCTGACCTTGATGCCCTCGAGGTTGGAGCGGACCTCGACGGTGGCCTTGGTGGGCCAGTAGTCCTTCGGGCGGTAGTGCAGCGTCTTGCTGTCGACCCAGTGCCAGGAGCCCTGGGCCGCGGGCACGGAGCGGACGGTCAGGGCGCGTTCGACGATCGACCTGGCCTCCTTGCCCTTGACGGCCTTGCTGAGCTTCGCGGTGACGGGCTGTCCGACGCCGTACGTGCCCTTCTCCGGGCCGAACTCGACCTTCAGGAGCTTCTTCTTGGGGGTGTCCGTGTCGAAGCTGAGGAGCTTGGTTCCGGGCGCCCCGTCCTCGTCCTCGGTGCTGACCTTCACCGTGTAGTGCACGCCGGCCGCGAGCGGGCTCGTGCTGTGCCAGCGGGTGCCGTCGGCGGAGAGTTCGCCCGCGACGTAACGGCCGAGCGAGTCGGTGGCCGTGACGTCCGTGATACGTCCCTCCTCGCCCTGGGCGGTCACCTCCAGGGGCTTCTCCGGATCCGCCTTCTTCGTACCGCCGTCGGGCCCGTTGAAGGCGATCTGGCCGGCCGCGTCGTAGGGCTTCGCCGAGAGCGGATGGCCGTCGGAGCTGCCGCACGCGGTCGCTCCCGCGCCGAGCGCGACGACCAGCACTGTGCAGCTCATAACCGTGGTGATGCGCGGTGAGTTGCTCATGAGCACACGCTATGGAGATTCGTCGGCAGCGGCGCGCCGAGTGGGCCATACGAGGGGCCATGAGTTACTGCACAAGAGGGGCCCGGACGCTCCTTCACGGAGTGTCCGGGCCCCTCTTGCGGTGCTACGTGCTAGCGGCTCACTGGTTCTGGTTCTCGCCGCGGTAGTACTCGTACACCCAGCCCCACAGACCGACCAGGAGCAGCGGAGCGGAGAAGTACATCAGCCACCAGCCGAACACGACGCCCATGAAGGCGAGCGCGCCGCCGACGGCCAGGGAGAGCGGCTGCCAGCTGTGCGGGCTGAAGAAGCCCACCTCGCCGGCCTCGTCCGCGACGTCGGCCTCCTTGTTGTCCTGCGCCATGGCGTCGACCCGCCGGGCCGTGAAGGCCAGGTAGTAGCCGATCATCACGCAGAGCCCGAAGGCCAGGAAGAGCGCCGTGGTACCGGCCGGCTCCTTCGACCACACGCCATAGACGATCGCCATGGCGAGGACGAAGACGCTCAGCCAGATGAACATCTTGCCCTGGATCTTCACTTGCCGGCCTCCTTGCTGCCCGCGAGCGCCTTGTCCTCGTCGCTGCCGTGACCGAGCTGCTCGAGCGCCGCGATCTCAGGGTGGTGCAGGTCGAACGCCGGGGATTCGGAACGGATCCGCGGCAGGGTGAGGAAGTTGTGCCGCGGCGGCGGGCAGGACGTGGCCCACTCGAGCGAACGGCCGTAGCCCCAGGGGTCGTCGACCTCGATCTTCTTGCCGTACTTGGCCGTCTTCCAGACGTTGTACATGAACGGCAGCATCGACAGACCGAGGACGAACGAAGCGATCGTCGAGATCGTGTTCAGGGCGGTGAAGCCGTCGGCCGCGAGGTAGTCCGCGTAACGCCGCGGCATACCCTCGGCACCGAGCCAGTGCTGCACCAGGAACGTGCCGTGGAAGCCCACGAACAGCGTCCAGAACGTGATCTTGCCGAGCCGCTCGTCGAGCATCTTGCCGGTGAACTTCGGCCACCAGAAGTGGAATCCGGAGAACATCGCGAAGACCACGGTTCCGAAGATCACGTAGTGGAAGTGCGCGACGACGAAGTACGAGTCCGAGACGTGGAAGTCCATCGGCGGCGAGGCCAGGATGACGCCGGTCAGACCACCGAAGGTGAAGGTGATCAGGAAGCCGACGGCCCAGAGCATCGGGGTCTCGAAACTCAAGGACCCCTTCCACATCGTTCCGATCCAGTTGAAGAACTTCACGCCTGTTGGCACGGCGATCAGGAACGTCATGAAGGAGAAGAACGGTAGTAGCACTCCACCGGTGACGTACATGTGGTGCGCCCACACCGTCACCGAAAGACCGGCGATCGCGATGGTCGCGCCGACCAGGCCCATGTAACCGAACATCGGCTTGCGCGAGAAGACCGGGATGACCTCGGAAATGATTCCGAAGAATGGCAGGGCGATGATGTACACCTCTGGGTGTCCGAAGAACCAGAAGAGGTGTTGCCACAACAAGGCGCCGCCATTGGCCGCGTCGAAGATATGCGCACCGAATTTACGGTCCGCCTCCAGGGCGAACAGCGCGGCCGCGAGCACCGGGAAGGCGAGCAGGACCAGCACACCGGTAAGCAGCACGTTCCAGGTGAAGATCGGCATCCGGAACATCGTCATGCCGGGGGCACGCATGCAGATGATCGTGGTGATGAAGTTGACCGAGCCGAGGATCGTGCCGAAGCCGGAGAAGGCCAGACCCATGATCCACATGTCGGCGCCGATGCCCGGCGAACGGACCGCGTCCGAGAGCGGGGAGTAGGCGAACCAGCCGAAGTCGGCCGCACCCTGCGGGGTGAGGAATCCGCCCACCGCGATCAGCGAGCCGAAGAGGTACAGCCAGTACGCGAACATGTTCAGCCGCGGGAACGCCACGTCGGGCGCGCCGATCTGCAGCGGCATGATCCAGTTGGCGAATCCGGCGAACAGCGGCGTCGCGAACATCAGCAGCATGATCGTGCCGTGCATCGTGAACGCCTGGTTGAACTGCTCGTTCGACATGATCTGCGTGCCGGGACGGGCCAGTTCGGCGCGCATGAAGAGCGCCATCAGACCGCCGATGCAGAAGAACGCGAACGACGTGACCAGGTAAAGCGTGCCGATCGTCTTGTGGTCGGTGGTGGTCAGCCACTTCACGACCACGTTGCCGGGCTGCCTGCGCCGAACCGGGAGCTCGTTTTCGTACGAGTCGTCAGCTGCGGCAGCACCCTGAGGTTCGTTGAGGATGCTCACAGTTGGTTCTTCTCCGCATTCCTGGCCGGGTCCGTCTGCTCGATGCCGGACGGGATGTAGCCGGTCTGCCCCTTCTCGGCCAGCTCCTTCAGATGCTGCTGGTAGCGCTCCGGGGAGACGACCTTGACGTTGAACAGCATCCGGGAGTGGTCGACGCCGCAGAGCTCGGCGCACTTGCCCATGAAGGTGCCCTCCTTGTTGGGGGTCACCTCGAAGGTGTTGGTGTGGCCCGGAATGACGTCCTGCTTCATCAGGAACGGCACCACCCAGAAGGAGTGGATGACGTCACGCGAAGTCAGAACGAAGCGGACCTTCTCGCCCTTCGGCAGCCACAGGGTCGGGCCCGGGTTGCCGTTCTGCGGGTTCCGGGTGCCGGGCGTACCGACGTCGTAGACACCGCCGGCGTTCTCCGGGAAGTCCTTCTGGAACTTGTCCGGAATCGCCGCGAGGTCCTTGTCGCCCTTGGCATCGCCTTCGGAACCGGGGACATTCTCGATGTAGTTGAAGCCCCAGCTCCACTGGAAGCCCACCACGTTCACGGTGTGCTTCGGCTTGTCGGAGAGTGCGAGGAGCTTCGATTCATCGCGTGCGGTGAAGTAGAAGAGCACCGAAACGATGATGAGCGGAACCACGGTGTACAGCGCCTCGATGGGCATGTTGTACCGGGTCTGCGGAGGAACCTCGACCTTGGTGCGGCTGCGCCGGTGGAAGACAACGCTCCACAGGATCAGGCCCCACACGAGCACGCCGGTGGCGAGCGCCGCGGCCCACGAGCCCTGCCACAGGGAGAGGATCCGAGGAGCCTCTTCCGTGACGGGGGTGGGCATACCAAGCCGAGGGAAGTCCTTGTATGTGCAACCGGTCGCGGTCGCCAGGACCAGGCCCGCAGTCAGCACCTGCGGCAGCTTCCGCCGCATCGGGCGCCGCGACGAGCGGTCGGAGCCGTTGGGACTCACGTAGCGCCTTCCCGAGAGTCTCGCCCGCTCGGCCGGGCTCGGCCGGTGATGCTGTCGGTCGGGCTCCGGACCCTGTACGGGCAGGGGTTTGGATGTTTATGCGGACCAAACCCTACTGGACGCCATTTGGGGTCGCGCGGGGAGGGTGCCCAACGCGCCGCTGCACGACCCGAAGGGGTGGCCGAAACCCTGCGCCGAGGCCCAACACCGCACGTGAAAGGGCAACTGACGCCCCCTCCAGAGATACCGACAAGGAGTCGGCGGCGGCGGCGGAACGAGCCCTTCCGACGGTACGTGAGGGAGTTATCCACAGGCCTCCTGGAGTCCGTCGTACGCCGGGTAGCGTGACGGCGTGCCCTACTTCGACGCAGCATCGTCCGCTCCCCTGCACCCCGTTGCCCGACAGGCGTTGCTCGCCGCTCTCGACGAGGGCTGGGCCGACCCGGCCCGGCTCTACCGCGAGGGCCGGCGGGCCCGGCTGCTGCTCGACGCCGCGCGCGAGGCCGCGGCCGAGGCCGTCGGGTGCCGGCCGGACGAGCTGGTCTTCACCCCTTCGGGGACGCGGGCGGTGCACTCGGGCGTCGCGGGTGCGCTGGCGGGCCGCCGCCGAGTGGGCCGGCAACTGGTGGTCTCGACCGTGGAGCACTCCTCCGTACTGCACGCGGCGACGGCGCACGAGGAGCAGGGCGGTACGACGGTGCGGGTCCCGGTGGGGCGTGCCGGGCGGGTCGGCGCGGAGGAGTTCGCCGGGGCCCTCGGGGCGGAGTCGGCGCTCGCCTGTCTGCAGTCCGCCAACCACGAGGTGGGGACCGTGCAGCCGGTGGACGAGGTGGCGGAGGCGTGCCGGGCGGCCGGGGTGCCGCTTCTGGTGGACGCCGCGCAGTCGTTGCCGTGGGGGCCGGTCGGGGGCGCCTGGTCGGCCCTTGCGGCAAGTGCGCACAAATGGGGTGGGCCGTCCGGAGTCGGGCTTCTTGTCGTACGGAAGGGGGTGCGGTTCGCCGCTCAAGGGCCGTCGGACGAGCGGGAGTCGGGGCGGGCGCCGGGCTTCGAGAATCTGCCGGGGATCGTCGCGGCGGCGGCCTCGCTGCGGGCCGTGCACGCCGAGGCGGCTCAGGAGGCCGCGCGGCTGCGGGAGTTGACGGAGCGGATCAGGGCGCGGGTGCCGGAGCTTGTGCCGGATGTGGAGGTGGTGGGCGATCCGGAGCGGCGGCTGCCGCATCTGGTCACCTTCTCTTGTCTGTATGTCGACGGTGAGGCGCTTCTGCACGAGCTGGATCTGGCGGGCTTCTCGGTGTCGTCGGGCTCCTCGTGCACGAGCTCCACGCTGACGCCGAGCCATGTGCTCCGGGCGATGGGAGTGCTGAGCGAGGGCAACGTACGGGTGTCGCTGCCGGTCGGCACGGTGCCGGAGGACGTGGAGCGGTTCCTGGCGGTGCTGCCGGGGGCGGTGGCGGCGGTGCGGGAGAAACTGGGGGCTCCCGGGGCGAGACCGGCCGTGGTCCCGGGCGGGTCGCTCGTCCTCGATGTGCTCGGGAAGCGGTGTCCGATCCCGGTGATCGAGCTGGGCAAGGTCATCGGTGACGTGCCGGTGGGCGGCACGGTCACGGTGCTCTCGGACGACGGCGCGGCCGGGCTCGACATCCGGGCCTGGTGCCATATGCGGGAGCAGGAGTTCGTGAGCGAGGAGCCTGCGGACCGCGGCACCGCTTATACGGTCCGCCGGCTCTCCTGAGTCACGTCCGGGGCTGACTCACAGGGTCCGGGTCAGACCAGGTGCTCCTGGACCTCGGCGGCGGCCTCGTGGCCGTACGCCTTGGTGAAGCGGTCCATGAAGTGGGTGCGGCGCAGGGTGTACTCCTGGGTGCCGAGGGTCTCGATGACCAGGGTGGCGAGCATGCAGCCGACCTGGGCGGCGCGCTCCAGGCCGACGCCCCAGGACAGGCCGGAGAGGAAGCCGGCCCGGAAGGCGTCGCCGACGCCGGTCGGGTCGACCTTCGAGTCCTCCTCGGGGACGCCGACCTCGACGGGGTCCGCGCCGGCGCGCTCGATGCGGACGCCGCGGGCGCCGAGGGTGGTGACGCGGTGGCCGACGCGGGCGAGGATCTCCTCGTCGGTCCAGCCGGTCTTGGACTCGATGAGGCCCTTCTCGTACTCGTTGGAGAAGAGGTACGTCGCGCCGTCCATGAGGTTGCGGATCTCGTCGCCGCCCATGCGGGCGATCTGCTGCGAGAAGTCCGCGGCGAACGGGATGGAGCGGGTTCGGCACTCCTCGGTGTGGCGGAGCATCGCCTCGGGGTCGTCGGCGCCGATCAGGACGAGGTCGAGGTCGCCGACGCGCTCGGCGACGGAGTGCAGCTCGATGAGGCGGGCCTCGCTCATGGCGCCGGTGTAGAAGGAGCCGATCTGGTTGTGGTCGGCGTCCGTGGTGCACACGAAGCGGGCGGTGTGCAGGACTTCGGAGATGCGTACGGAGTCGGTGTCGACGCCGTGCCGGTCGAGCCAGGCGCGGTACTCGTCGAAGTCGGACCCTGCGGCCCCGACCAGGATCGGGCGGGTGCCGAGCTGCCCCATGCCGAAGCAGATGTTGGCGCCCACGCCTCCCCTGCGTACGTCGAGGTTGTCGACCAGGAAGGAGAGGGAGACCGTGTGCAGCTGATCCGCGACCAGTTGGTCGGCGAATCGGCCGGGGAAGGTCATGAGGTGGTCGGTGGCGATGGAGCCGGTGACTGCGATACGCACGGCGTATGTCTCCTGCGGGAGAGGCTGCGGTGGAGATGACAGTTCACGCTATCGGGTCGACACCCCTCCGCTGAACCGCCAAAACTACCCGATAGTAGACCTTTTTCTGCCGGGTTCCGCGTGCGTACGGTGCGTATATGTCGAAGCACACCGCCATGCCGGATCAGCCCGAGCTCACGCTGAAGCAACTGCAGGGTGACTGCGCCCGGATGGCTCCGCACTGGACGGCGGCGCACGAGGCCAGGCCGCAGCCCGTCTCCCCGGCCAGCATCCACGGCGTGGTCGTGCCGGGAACTTCGGCCCGGCTCCTGGACGCGATGTCCGACTACGGCGACTGACCGGCCTGACCGGCGCGACCTGACCGTCGCGAGCGGGAACCGCGCGCCCCCGAGGCCCGTCCCACCGACAGTCGCCCCCGTTCGGGGAGTCGGCGTGGACGAAGGAGCGATGCGGTGGGCAGCGAGGAGACGCACGAGGGCACCCGTCGGCGGCGGCCCGGGATCGTGGCCGCCTCGGTGGCGGCGGCGGTGCTGCTCGCCGGTGGCGGCGGCGCGTATGTCGCGGCGAACGCCTCGGGTGGTTCCGGCGCGCCCGCGGCCGATGACACTCCGCCTCCCCCGCTGACCCTGGACGACGCGGCGCGGGGCGTCGCGCCCGGGGAGCCCGCGCCGGGCGGGGTGACGTACCGGGCGGGCGGTGAGCTGCCGAAGGGCCCGGGTTCCGCGTCCGTGCACCGGCCGCGCGGCACGGTGGGCGCGGACCAGGTGGCGAGGCTCGCCGAGGCGCTCGACGTGTCCGGCACCCCGCGCGCCGAGGGCACCACGTGGAAGGTGGGCCGGGCCGGGGACGGGCCGATGCTGACGGTCGGCAAGGAAGCGCCGGGCAGCTGGACCTTCCAGGCGCATGCGGGCGGTACGGACAACTGCGTCAAGGGCAAGTCCTGTGCGCCGAAGGGCAGTTCGGGCTCCGGGGAGAAAGATCCCGGGCCGGTGAGCGAGGGGGCCGCCAAGAGTGCCGCGACTCCGGTGCTGAAGGCGGTCGGGCAGGGCAGTGCCACGCTCGACGCCTCGCAGACGATGGGCGCGGTGCGGGTCGTCAACGCCGACCCGAAGGTGGACGGGCTGCCCACGTACGGCTGGTCGACCGGCGTGCAGATCGGCTCCGAAGGTCAAGTGGTGGGCGGCAGCGGGCAGTTGGCGAAGCCGGTGAAGGGCGCCGCGTATCCCGTACTGAGCGCCGAGAAGACGATCGCGGAGCTGAACGAGACCGCCGCGGAGACCGGGCCGGGAAGCGGGAGCGGGAGCGGTGGCTGCGCTCGGCCCGTGCCGCACTCCGAGGGCGGGGCCGCGTCGAGCGCGCCCGGCCCCGGCGGTATCGCCCCGGGCGAGCCCGCGCCGGACGGGCCCGAGCAGCCCTGCCTGCCGGCGTCGAAGGGCGCCGGGCCCGAGCCGGTCGAGGTGGCGGAGGCGACGTTCGGGCTCGCGCTGCACTTCGAGCGGGGGCGGCAGGTGCTCGTACCGTCCTGGCTGTTCGAGGTGCGGCCGGAGGGCGCCGAGCGGGCGTTCACGGTGACGCATCCCGCGGTGGACCCGGAGTATCTGGCGAAGCCCGGCGCGCCGAAGCCCGAGCCGACCGAGGACGCCGGCCCGGAGTCCAGGAACGTGCCGGTGACCTCGTACAGCGTGGACGGGCGGAAGCTGACGTTGCGGTTCTGGGGCGGGGCGTGCAGTGAGTACACGGCGCGGGCGACCGAGAGCGGGAGCGAGGTGCGCGTCGCCGTGGTCGAGAAGCCGCAGAAGAAGGGCGAGGTCTGCGTGATGATCGCCGAGGAGCGGACGGCCGAGGTGACGCTGGAGAAGCCGCTCGGCGAGCGGACGGTGGTCGGCACGAACGGGGTCGCGGTGCAGCGGCAGTAGGCCGGGGCATGAGTACGACGAAGGCGGCGCCCCCTGTGCGGGGAACGCCGCCTTCGTCGTACGTACGTCAGTGACTCCGGGGAGCCGGCAGGCTCAGCTGAAGGAGTCGCCGCAGGCGCAGGAGCCCGTGGCGTTGGGGTTGTCGATGGTGAAGCCCTGCTTCTCGATGGTGTCGACGAAGTCGATGGAGGCGCCGCCGAGGTACGGGGCGCTCATGCGGTCGGTGACGACCTTGACGCCGTCGAAGTCCTTCACGACGTCGCCGTCGAGCGAGCGCTCGTCGAAGAACAGCTGGTACCGCAGACCCGAGCAGCCACCGGGCTGAACGGCGACACGCAGAGCCAGGTCGTCACGGCCTTCCTGCTCAAGAAGGCCCTTGACCTTGGCCGCGGCGGCGTCGGACAGGATGATGCCGTCGCTGACGGTGGTGGTCTCGTCCGATACGGACATCTACATCTCTCCCGGGTTGTTCGGACTGCTTGCCGACGGGTGCAACCGTCGGGGCCGCGGATTCATTCCGGGCCCGGCACGCTGTTTCTGCGTTTCCGCCTGTCTTCTCATGCTCGCACACCCTCGCGGGACAAGGCGCCGGTGCGTGGTCCGGGAATGCGTCACATCGACACGATGGCCATCGTCAAACTGACGTGAAGCGGTTATGATAGATAGCGTCATCTTGACGAGAAGCAGGCCCGGACAGCGGGTTCTGCCCGCCGGACGAAGAAAGGGTGCGTGTCGTGACCACCGCCCACTCCCCCGTAGACCTGGCTGTCGAGCCCACGCCGCTCGCCCTGCTGCTGCTCGGCCGCGAGGCCGACCCCAAGAGCGAGCGGGGTGTCGAGTGCCCGGGCGACCTGCCCTCGCCGTCCGACCCGGACCTGGTGGAGCGGGCCCGCGCCGCCAAGGAGAAGCTCGGTGACAAGGTCTTCGTGCTCGGTCACCACTACCAGCGGGACGAGGTCATCCAGTTCGCCGACGTGACCGGTGACTCCTTCAAACTGGCCAAGGACGCCGCCGCCAAGCCGGAGGCCGAGTACATCGTCTTCTGCGGTGTGCACTTCATGGCCGAGTCGGCGGACATCCTGACCTCCGACGACCAGAAGGTGGTCCTGCCCGACCTCGCCGCCGGCTGCTCGATGGCCGACATGGCGACCGCCGAGCAGGTCGCCGAGTGCTGGGACGTGCTGACCGAGGCGGGCATAGCCGAGCAGGTCGTGCCCGTCTCGTACATGAACTCCTCCGCCGACATCAAGGCCTTCACCGGCAAGCACGGCGGCACGATCTGCACCTCGTCCAACGCGAAGCGCGCCCTGGACTGGGCGTTCGAGCAGGGGGACAAGGTGCTGTTCCTGCCCGACCAGCACCTGGGCCGGAACACCGCCGTCCGCGACATGGGCATGTCTCTCGACGACTGCGTGCTCTACAACCCGCACAAGCCGAACGGCGGCCTGACCGCCGAGGAGCTGCGCGCCGCCAAGATGATCCTGTGGCGCGGGCACTGCTCGGTGCACGGCCGGTTCTCCGTGGAGTCGGTGAACGACGTGCGCGAGCGCATCCCGGGGGTGAACGTCCTGGTGCACCCCGAGTGCAAGAACGAGGTCGTGGCCGCGGCGGACTACGTCGGGTCGACGGAGTACATCATCAAGGCCCTGGAGGCCGCGCCCGCCGGTTCGAAGTGGGCGATCGGCACCGAGCTGAACCTGGTCCGCCGACTCGCCAACCGCTTCGCGCCCGAGGGCAAGGAGGTCGTCTTCCTCGACAAGACGGTCTGCTTCTGCTCGACCATGAACCGGATCGACCTGCCGCACCTGGTCTGGGCCCTTGAGTCGCTCGCCGAGGGCAACCTGGTCAACCGCATCGAGGTCGACAAGGAGACGGAGAGCTTCGCGAAGCTGGCGCTCGAGCGGATGCTGGCGCTGCCGTAAATCCCGTTTCCACGGCTCGGCGCTGCCGTAAATCCCGTTTCCACGGCTCGGCGCTGCCGTAAATCCCGTTTCCACGGCTCGGCGGTGTCCGTAGCGTGCGGAGGATGATCCTTCGCACGCTACGGGACACCGCCGACGACCTCGCCGACGTCCAACGCATCACCACCGCCGCCTTCGCCGCCCCGGGCGCCCCGCCCGAACCCCCGCCCGCACCGGCCCGGCAGGCGCGGCTCGACGCACTCCACCGGCACTTTCTGCGCCACGATCAGGACGGGTCCCTGATCGCGTACGACGCATCGGGCGCGCTCGGTGCCGTCGTCACGTCCCGGCGGGAGTCCGTGTGGGGCCTCTCGCTGCTCGTCGTCGCGCCCGAGGCGCAGGGCAAGGGTGTCGGACGGGCGCTCCTCGACCGGGCGCTGGCGTACGGCGAGGGGTGTGCGCGAGGGATCATCTCCGGCTCCCTCGACCCGAGGGCGGCGCGTGCCTACTGGGCGGCGGGTTTCGCCCTGTATCCGGCCGTACGGCTTGAGGGTGCGCTCGATCCGGCACGGCTGCCCGTTGCGGGCGGGCCCCTGTACGAAGGCGGTGACCCGGACTTCCTGGACGCCGTCGACCGGCAGGTGCGCGGGGGCGCGCACGGGCCCGACCACGCCGAGCTCCTGCGGGACTGCCGACTGTTGACGGTCGACGCCGCGGACGGCCGGGGGTACTGCTTCATCGACATGTCGCTTCCGGACAAGGTCGAGCTCATGGGGCTCTCCGCGACCACCGAGGCGGTCGCCGCGCGGCTGCTCACTGCGGCGCTGCGGGACGTGCCCGCCGGCCGGACCGTCAAGATCTCCAACGTCACGGCGGAACAGCGGTGGGCCGTCGACATCGCCCTGACCGCCCGGCTTCAGCCCGAGCCGGGCGGCTATCTGTGCCTGCGCGGTATGCGACCGCCCGTGGGGTTCGTGCCGACGGGGAAGTACCTGTAGGTACGCGAAAGGGGCGCCCCTCTCCGGCAGTTGACCGGAGAGGGGCGCCCCCTCGTGCGTACGACCGTCCGTCAGACCTTCGCCGGCTCCGGCTCGTCGGTGTGCGACTCCGACGGGGCCTCGGGCTGCTCCGGGACGCCCGCCTTCTTGGCGCGCCTGGCCGCCTTCTTCTTCGCGCGGCGCTCCTTGCGGAGTTCGATCATCGCGTAGAGCGTCGGCACCAGGAGGAGCGTGAGCAGGGTCGACGAGACCAGGCCGCCGATCACCACGATCGCGAGCGGCTTGGCGATGAAGCCGCCGTGTCCGGTGATGCCCGCCGCCATCGGGGCCAGGGCGCAGATCGTCGCCAGGGCCGTCATCAGGATCGGGCGGAGGCGGTGGCGACCGCCCTCGATGACCGCTTCGACGGTGCCGTAGCCCTTCTCGCGGTACTGGTTGATCAGGTCGATCAGCACGATCGCGTTGGTGACCACGATGCCGATCAGCATCAGCATGCCGATCATCGCCGGGACGCCCATCGGGGTGTCGGTGGCGATCAGCAGGCCGATCGCGCCGGTGGCCGCGAACGGGATGGAGACCAGCAGGATCAGCGGCTGCACAAGGGACTTGAAGGTCGCCACGAGCAGCATGAAGACGATCGCGATGGCCGCGAGCATCGCCAGGCCGAGCGAGGCGAAGGCCTCGTCCTGGTCCTCGGAGACGCCGCCGATGGACACCGTGGCGCCGTCGGGGAGTTCCTTCTCCAGCTGGTTCAGCTTGGTCTGCAGCTGGGTGCTGACCGCGCCGGTGTTGTCGCCGGTCGGCTTCGCCGTGATCGTCGCGGCGCGGGCGCCGTCGATCCGGGTCATCGAGACCGGTCCGTCGACCAGCTTCACCGTGGCGATGTCGCCGAGCTGAACCCGGCCGAGCCGCAGCTCGCGCAGCTCGTCGAGGCTCTCGGCGGGCTTCGCCGACTTCACGACGACGTCCCGCTCGGTGTCGTCCAGGACTGCCTTGCCGCCGGGCGTGCCGCGCACCGCCTGGCCGACGGCCTGGCCGAGCGTGGTGTCGTTGAACCCGGCCGCGGCGGCCTTGTCGTTGGCCTTGACCGAGATCCGCGGCACGGACTGCGACAGGTCGCTCTGCACGTCGGTGACGTCGTCGAGCTCCGCGACCTCGTCCCTGACCTGCTCGGACGCCTTCTGCAGTACGTCGGCGTCGGCGGCCTTGACGACCACGCTGAGGTCTTGCCCCGCCATGGGGTCACCGGCGGCGATACGGGTCTCGCCGATGCCGTCGAGGGCGCCGAGCTCCCGCTCGATGGCGTCGCCGGTCTTCTCGAAGTCGGCGTCCTCGGTGAGGGTCACCTGGTACGAGGCCTGGTTGGTGTCGGTGCCGCCGCCGAAGGCCGCCATGAAGCCGGACGAGCCGATGGTGACCTGGTAGTCCTTGACGCCGTCGACTCCGGCGAGCGCCTTCTCGACCTTCTCGGCCGCCTCGTCGGTGGCGGCGAGGCTGGTGCCGGGCTTCAACTCCTGCTTGATGGAGAGGACGTCCTGCTCGCCCTGGTCGAAGAAGTTGGTCTTCAGCATCGGCGCCATGCCGAAGGTGCCGACCAGGACGACGACCGCGATCAGCAGGCTGGTGAAGCGGCGCCGGGTGGCGAAGCGGAGCACGGGCACGTACATCCGCTGCAGCCGGCTGCGGGCCTCCTTCTCCTCGGCCTTGCGGCGCGCCTCGTCCGGGTCGAGCTCCGCGGTGCCCTTGGGGGCGCGCAGGAACCAGTACGAGAGCACCGGGACGACCGTCAGGGAGACGATCAGGGAGGCAAGGAGGGCGGCCGTGACGGTCAGCGAGAACGAGCCGAACAGCTCGCCCACCATGCCGCCGACCAGGCCGATCGGCAGGAACACCGCGACCGTGGTGAGCGTCGACGAGGTGACCGCGCCGGAGACCTCCTTGACCGCGGTGAGGATCGCCTCCTTGCGCTCCTCGCCGTAGCCGAGGTGCCGCTTGATGTTCTCCAGGACCACGATCGAGTCGTCCACGACCCGGCCGATCGCGATGGTCAGGGCGCCGAGCGTGAGCATGTTCAGGGACAGGTCACGCGTCCACAGGACGATCAGCGCGAGGACGACCGAGAGCGGAATGGAGACCGCGGTGACAAGCGTCGAGCGGATCGACGTGAGGAAGACCAGGATGATGACGACCGCGAAGGCCAGGCCGAGCGCACCCTCGGTGGTCAGGCTGGAGATCGACTTCGAGACCGCCGGGCCCTGGTCGGAGACCACGGTCAGGTCGGCGCCGGAACCCAAGTCCCCCCGCAGGTCCGGGAGTTCGGCCTTGACGGCGTCCGAGATGGCGACGGCGGAGCCGTCCTGGTCCATGGTGACGACGACGGCGAGGCTGGGCTCGCCGTTCGTACGGGTCAGCGAGGTGGCCGCGGCCTCCTGCTGCTCGACCTCCGCGACGGAGCCGAGGCGTACGGGCTTCCTCGGCTGCCCCTGGGAGGCGCCGGGTGCCGCCTCCGGCGCGACCATCAGGTCCTCGACCTGCTGCAGCGAGGTGAAGCCGCCGCCGACCTGGACGGTGCGGTTCTTGCCCGCCTCGTCGAAGGAACCGGCCGGGACCGACGCCCCGCCCTGCTGCAGCGCCTGCACGAGCGCGCCCGGCGTGAGGCCCGCCCGCGCCAGCTTCGCCTCGTCCGGGGTGACCGCCACCTGCACGTCGCGCACGCCGTCGACCGAGACCTGGCCGACGCCGTCGATGTCCTTGAGCACGGGGACGACGCTGCGCTCCAGCTGGTCGGCGAGCGCCTGCTGGTCGGTGCCGTCGGCGGACGCGGCCAGGACGACGGTGGGCATGTCGTCCGTGGAGCCGGCGACGACCTGCGGGTCGACGTCCTGGGGGAGCTGGGCGCGGGCCCGGTTCACGGCCTGCTGGACGTCGGCGACGAGCTGCTTGGAGTCGCTGTCGCCGTAGTCGAACTGGGCCATGACCAGGGCGTTGCCCTCGCTGGCGGTGGCGGTGATGCCGGTGATGCCGTCGACCGCCTCGATGGACGACTCGAGCGGCTCGACGACCTGCTTCTCGACCACGTCGGGGGACGCGCCCTGGTACGGGGCGATGACGGAGACCATCGGGAGTTCGATGGACGGGAGCAGCTGCTGCTTGAGCTGCGGGACGGCGATCGCGCCGAACACGATCGCGACGATCGAGATCAGCCCGATCAGGGCCCGTTGGGCGAGGCTGAATCTTGACAGCCAGGACATGGGTGAGGGTCTCTCTTCTGTGGCTTGCGCGGCAGGAGAGGGCGCAGCCTGCGCCCGACCCTTCAACCCTCGGTCATGCCGGGAGCGGTATTCCTCGCTCCCAGGTCCCCTTCCTTATCCGGCACATACTGCGAGCGCAGTACGACCGTTCGGGGCTCAGTCCACCCTCGGACGTACCAGGCCCGATTCGTACGCGATGACGACGAGTTGTGCCCGGTCGCGGGCGCCCAGCTTGGCCATGGCGCGGTTCACATGGGTCTTCACGGTGAGCGGGCTGACGGTCAGGCGCTCGGCGATCTCGTCGTTGGAGAGGCCGCCCGCGACCTGCACGAGGACCTCCCGCTCGCGCCCGGTGAGGGCCCGCAGGCGTTCCGCGTGAGCCCGGCCGGTCCCGTCGCCGTCGTCCGAACTGCCGCCCTGGGCAAGGAACTTGGCGATCAGGCCCTTGGTCGCGGCGGGCGAGAGCAGCGCCTCCCCGGCGGCGGCGACGCGGATGGCGTTGAGCAGCTCGTCGGGCTCGGAGCCCTTGCCGAGGAAGCCGGAGGCACCGGCGCGCAGCGACTGCACCACGTACTCGTCGACCTCGAAGGTGGTCAGCATGACGACGCGGACCCCGGCGAGATCCGGGTCGGCGCTGATGCTGCGGGTCGCGGCGAGGCCGTCCGTACCAGGCATGCGGATGTCCATGAGGACGACGTCGGCACGTGCGGAGCGGGCGAGTGCGACGGCCTCGGCGCCGTCGGAGGCCTCGCCGACGACCTGCATGTCCGGCTCCGAGTCGACGAGGACCCTGAAGGCGCTGCGCAACAGGGCCTGGTCGTCGGCGAGCAGCACCCTGATGGCGGTCATGCGGTCTCCCCCGTGGTGGCCGGACGGTCGGTGGCCGTGCGGTCGGCAGCCGGACGGTCGGTGGCCGGACGGTCGGTGGCCGTGCGGTCGGTGGCCGGACGGTCGGTGGCCGGACGGTCGGCAACGGGCAGGATCGCATGGACGCGGAAGCCGCCGCCGTAGCGGGGTCCTGCCGTGAGGGCGCCGCCCAGTGCGGAGACCCGTTCGCGCATGCCGAGCAGCCCGTGGCCGCCGCCGCCCTCGGCGGGTTCGTCCACGCCCGGTCCGTCGTCGATGACGGTGATCTCCACGTTGCCGCCGACCCGGATCACGCTCAGCTCGGCCTTGGCGTCGGCGCCCGCGTGCTTGTGCACGTTGGTCAGGGCTTCCTGGATGACGCGGTACGCGGCCAGGTCCACGGCGGCGGGCAGCGGGGTGTTCTCGTCGGCGCAGGCCACCTCGACGGGGATCCCGGCGTTACGGAAGCCGTCGACGAGGTCGCCGAGCCGGGCCAGGCCCGGCGCGGGTTCGGTGGGCGCCTCGGGGTCGCCGGTCTGCCGCAACAGGCCCACGGTGGCGCGGAGTTCGTCGAGCGCGGAGCGGCTGGCCTCGCGTACGTGCCCGAGCGCCTCCTTGGCCTGGTCGGGCCGCTTGTCCATGACGTGTGCGGCGACGCCCGCCTGGACGTTGACGAGGGCGATGTGGTGGGCGACCACATCGTGCAGGTCGCGGGCGATCCGCAGCCGCTCCTCGGCGACCCGGCGGCGGGCCTCCTCCTCGCGGGTCCGCTCGGCGCGTTCGGCCCGCTCGCGGATGGCGTCGACGAAGGCCCGGCGGCTGCGCACGGCGTCCCCGGCGGCCGCGGCCATACCGGTCCAGGCGAAGACGCCGAGGTTTTCCTGCGCGTACCAGGGCAAAGGCCCGGTGAGCATCGCGGTGCCGGTCAGCAGGGTCATGGTGAGCAGGCCGACCCGCCAGGTGGTGGGCCGGTCGGTGCGTGCGGCGACGGTGAACAGGGCGATCACGGCACACATCGCGACGGGCGCCCGCGGCTCCCCGGTGATCACCTCGACGAGGGACACGGCGACCGTGGCGGCGAGCACCAGCCACGGGCTGCGGCGCCGGAAGATCAGCGCGACGGAGCCGGCGAGCATCAGGGCGACGCTCGGCCCGTCGGGGCTCCGCCCGAAGTACGGCCCGCGCGGACCGTGCGGTTCCACGAATGATCCGAGCAGCATGCAGGCGAGTACGGCCAGGGCGAGGCTGGCGTCGAAGGCCAGCGGGTGGGCCTTCTGCCAGTCCCTGGCGCGTACGAGGGTGCTCACGCCTGGAAACGGTACCGGTGCCGTGCCCCGACAGGGGCACGGGGAACCGCGCGACCAGCCACGACGGCGGGCCGGCCGGAACCAGGCCGTGGGGGCCGGGCGTCAGCCCGGGATCAAGCCGTCGTCCCTGAGCATCTCCCTGACCTCTTCCAGCGTCGCGTCCGGCGCCGGAAGGATCAGTTCCGAGGGCTCAAGGGAGTCGTCGGGCAGCGGGGTGCCGAGCTCGCGGACCTTGTCCAGGAGCGCGTTCAGGGTGGTGCGGAAGCCGGGACTGTCGCCGCGCTCCATCTCCGCGAGCAACTCGTCGTCCAGCTTGTTCAGTTCGGTGAAGTGGCTGTCCGCCAGCTCCACCTGCCCCTCCCCCATGATCCGTACGATCATGACGCTCTCCTCAGAGTCAGGGTTCCGTACGCGGCCCGGTGCTGCCTACTGCTTGTCGAAGCGGGGCGTGTCCTGCTGCGGCCGGCCCTGGGCCTGGTCGTCGCCGCCCTCGATGGCCTGCTGGGAAGGGCCGGTGCCCCCGGCCAGCTCGGCCTTCATGCGCTGCAGCTCCAGCTCCACGTCGGTGCCGCCGGAGAGGCGGTCGAGCTCGGCCTGGATGTCGTCCTTCGTCGAGCCGGACTGGTCGTCGAGGGCGCCCGAGGCGAGCAGCTCGTCGATGGCGCCGGCGCGGGCCTGCAGCTGGGCCGTCTTGTCCTCGGCCCGCTGGATCGCCATGCCGACGTCGCCCATCTCCTCGGAGATGCCGGAGAAGGCCTCCCCGATCCGGGTCTGGGCCTGGGCCGCCGTGTACGTCGCCTTGATCGTCTCCTTCTTCGTACGGAAGGCGTCGACCTTGGCCTGCAGGCGCTGGGCGGCGAGCGTGAGCTTCTCCTCCTCGCCCTGCAGGGTCTGGTGCTGTGTCTCCAGGTCCGTGACCTGCTGCTGGAGGGCGGCACGGCGGGACAGCGCCTCGCGCGCCAGGTCCTCACGGCCGAGCGCGAGCGCCTTGCGGCCCTGGTCCTCCAGCTTGGACGACTGCGACTGGAGCTGATTCAGCTGCAGCTCGAGGCGCTTGCGGGACGTCGCCACGTCCGCGACGCCGCGGCGCACCTTCTGCAGCAGCTCCAGCTGCTTCTGGTACGAGTAATCGAGGGTCTCGCGCGGGTCCTCGGCCCGGTCAAGGGCCTTGTTCGCCTTCGCGCGGAAGAGCATCCCCATACGCTTCATGACACCGCTCATGGGCTTCGCGCGCCCCCTTCTGACAGATCCGACCGGCCGTTCCAGCTCCAGCACTGCGACAGAACCCAGCCTACGGGCCCTGCCTCCATTACCGCACTGTTCGAGCGTCGATCGACTCCTCCCCAAGGACGAGTGACGAGCCCGCCGCTCCGGCGTAGGGAGTAGACGATCCCGGACGAGATGATCAGTGCGGCAAAGTCCTGGAAGGTCCCGTTCCATCCCGTTGCCGTTGTCTTTCAGGACGTCCGCCGTTGCCGGATCGTTCCCCACCGGGCTGTGGTCCACACCGGCTACCCCGTACCCTTGGGTTTTGTGTTCCGTAGCCGTTCCAAGGATGAGAAGGCCCCGAGCGCCAAGGCGCCGGTAGCCGACTCCACGCAGCCCCGCGACCCGCAGGCACCCAAGGGTCGCCCCACCCCCAAGCGCAGCCAGGCCCAGTCGCAGCGCCGCAGCGTGGCGAGTACGCCGACGAACCGCAAGGAGGCGTCGAAGCGACAGCGCGAGGCCCGCCGTGCGGACATGGCGCGCCAGCGCGAGGCGCTCGCCAGTGGCGACGAGCGCTATCTGCCGGTGCGTGACAAGGGCAAGGTGCGCAGGTTCGCGCGCGACTTCGTCGACTCGCGGTTCTGCATCGCCGAGTACTTCCTGCCGATGGCGGTGATCATCCTCGTCCTGAGCATGCTGCGGAATCCGCAGCTGCAGAACATCGCGCTGCTGCTCTGGCTGTTCGTGATCCTGCTGATCGTCGTCGACTCGGTCTTCACCGCGATCCGCCTGAAGAAGCAGCTCCGCGAGCGCTTCCCGGACGAGCCGAAGCGCGGCGCCGTCGCGTACGCCCTGATGCGCACGCTCCAGATGCGCCGACTGCGGCTGCCCAAGCCGCAGGTCAAGCGCGGAGAGCGGCCCTGAGCGGACTCGGTTTCGCCGGGGGCGCGGCCGGCTGGCTGAAGGGCCTCGGCGGGCTGCGGAATGTCGTACGACAGGAGCTGGTCGCGCGCCAGCTCGACGAGCAGATCGCTGCCCGCTTTCCCGTCGGGCAGCGGCTGCGCGTCCTGGACGTCGGCCTCGGCCAGGGCACGCAGGCGCTGCGGCTCGCGCGTGCCGGGCACCGGGTCACCGGCATCGAGTCGGACGCCCGGATGCTGGCCGCCGCCCGCGAGGCGCTCGCCGGTGAGCCGGAGGGCATCCGCGCGCGGGTCCGCCTGATCGAGGGCGACGGCCGTGACACCGGGGTGCACTTCCTGCCCGGCTCCTTCGACGTGGTGCTCTGCCACGGTGTCCTGATGTACGTGGCCGAGCCGGACGGGATGCTCGCCGGTCTGGCCCGGATGCTGGCGCCGGGCGGGCTGCTCTCGCTGCTCGTGCGGAACGCGGACGCGCTCGCGATGCGGCCCGGCCTGTCCGGCGACTGGCCGACGGCACTCACCGCGTTCGACACCACGGCGTACACCAACCGCATCGGCCTCGAGGTGCGCGCGGACCGCCGTGCCGCCCTGACGTCGACGCTCGCGGGCATCGGCGCACCGCTGCACGCCTGGTACGGCGTACGCGTCTTCACGGACACGGCCCCCGACGACGCCGAGCTGCCGCCGGAAGCGGAACTCGCGGCGCTGCTCGCGGCGGAGGAACGCGCCGGGCGCACCGATCCCTACCGAGCGGTGGCGGCGCTGACGCACCTGTTCGGGGTGCGGGGCTGAACGCCCACGGACCCGCCTCTCTTCGGAACGCCCAACTCCCCTTCTGCTGTGAGCAGTAGGGGGGTTCGTGTGTCAGTGGGGTGGTGCAGGATGGGGACCGTGACCAACCAGCAGCAGCCGAACCACCCGTACGCCGCCCCGCCGAACCAGCCCCACGCTCCACAGCAGCCGAACCAGCCCTACGCGCCGCAGCAGCCGCCCCATCCGTACGCGGCTCAGCAGCCGGGCCCGCATCAGCAGCCGGGCCCGTATCAGCAGCAGTACGCCCAGCATCCGTATCAGCAGCACCAGCAGCAGCCCGCGCATCCTTATGGGCAGGCACATCCGCTCCAGCCGACGCCGTCCGTGCCGGAGGCGGTCGGGGACTTCCGGCGGTTGTTCGCCGCCCTGGTCGACGGCTTGATCGCGCTCTTCGGCGGTCTCAAGCTCGCGGAGCTGCTGACCGAGGGCGAGAGCGTCGGGACCTTCTGGGGGTACGCGGTGGGGCTCGTCCTCGGGATCTCCTTCGTGCACCACGTGTTCGGGGCGCTGATCTTCCGCGCGACCGTCGGCAAGTTCCTCTTCACCACGCGTGTGGTGCGCTCCGAGGACTGTGGACGTCCGCGCTTCTGGCAGACCGTCCGGCGCTGGCTCCTTGGCCTGACCTGGCTCCCGATGCAGCTGCCCCTCAGCCTGATATCGGGCGAGGGCGAGCCGTACGACGACGACCATTGCGGGCTGCGCTACGTCCGCAGCAAGGATCTTGGCTGAGCCGCCGAGTGCGTGCCGAGGGAAGCTCCGTGGGGCGCACCCCACGGAGCCCGCTCACTCAGTCCTGCGCCGCCGCTTCCTCCGCGTGCAGGCTCATCGGCCCGTAGATCTCCGTGCTGTCCTCGAAGAGCCGCACCTGGTCGGCGCCGCCGTCCGCGAGGTCCTTCCAGACCTCGCCGATCCAGGACTCCGCGTCGCCCTGCGTCGTGAACTCCTCGGGCTGGACCGACGGTTCCACCTCGGTGCCGTCGGACCTCTCGAACCGCCACGTCCACGCCGCCATGTCAGCCTCCCAGGTGCTGGTCCAAGATCCGACTTCTGGCTGCAGCCTATCCGGGCGCGCAAGACCGTCTCCGACGCGGCAGGATCGTCCCCGTGGAACTGACTCTGCTCGGCACCGGCGCCCCCGACGGGCTGCCCCGCCCCGACTGCCCCTGCGCCGCCTGCGCGAGCGCCCTCGGAGACCATGTGCGCGCCGCGACCGCGCTCCTCGTGGACGGCGTGCTGCTGCTCGACCTCACGCCGGGAGCGGCGTTCGCGGCCGCCCGCGCGGGCCGCTCGCTCAGCGGCGTGCGCCAGGTGCTGCTCTCGCACCCCCAGGAGGGCCCGGCGCTCGAACACCCGGCGGGGCTGCCCGCTGCTGGCCGGGTGCCGGAGGGGCGTGAGCTGGCGCTGCTCGACGGGCACCGGGTGCGGGCGCTCGCGATGGACGCGCCGGGCACCGGGTACGAGGTGATCGGTCCCGGCGGGGAGCGGCTGCTCTACCTGCCGCCGGGCTGCGCGCCCGCGGGCCTGAACCATCCGGCGCCGTACGACATGGTCGTGGCCGATGTCGTCGGGCGGCCCGACGCGCTGGCGCGGCTGCGCGCGGCCGGTGCGGTGACCGCCACGACGGACGTGCTCGCCGTGCACCTCGACCACGACGTGCCGCCCGGCGCCGAGCTGCGCCGCCGGCTCGCCGCGGCCGGGGCGCGGGCCGTGCCGGACGGTACGACGGTGGTGGTCGGCGAGTTCCACGCCGTACCGGACCTGCCGCGGCGCACGCTCGTGCTCGGCGGGGCCCGTTCCGGCAAGTCCGTAGAGGCGGAGCGGCGCCTGGAGTCCTTCCCTGAGGTGGTGTACGTCGCGACGGGCGGGAGCCGCGAGGGCGATGCGGAGTGGGCGGCGCGGGTCGGCCTGCACCGGGAGCGCCGGCCGGGCAGCTGGCGTACGGAGGAGACCTGCGAGCTGGTGCCGCTGCTCGACGCGGACGGGCCGCCGCTGCTCGTCGACTGCCTGTCGCTGTGGCTGACCGACGCGATGGACCGGGTCGGCGCGTGGGACGACGACAAGTGGGCGGCGGGCGGCGAGCGGGCCCTGCGGGAGCGGGTGGCGCAGCTGACGGAGGCGGTGCGGGCGACGCGCAGGACGGTGGTCGCGGTCTCCAACGAGGTCGGCTCGGGTGTGGTCCCCGCGACCGCGGCGGGCCGCCGCTTCCGCGACGAACTCGGCCGCCTGAACGCGGCGTTCGCGGCGGAGTGCGAGTGCGTGCTCCTGGTGGTGGCGGGCCAGGCGGTGACGCTGCGCGGCTGACGGGCGCGCGGCGGGGGCGGGTTCGTACGGGCCCGTGGAGCCTGCGCCCCCGGTGCTCCTCGTGTTCGAAAGGATCCCGGTACTGTTCGGCGAATGAGCTCGCTGAATCTCGATGACTTCTCCGATCTGATCGAGCGCCCCGACGGCGGGGTGCGCCGCGACGCCGAAGAGCGCAGGGAGCGGCTCGCCGTGCCGCCAGGTGCGCTCGGGCGGCTCGACGAGCTGGGCGAGTGGCTGGCGGCCGCGCAGTCGACGGTGCCGGTGAAGGCGATCGAACGGCCGCGCGCGGTGCTGTTCGCGGGCGACCACGGCGTGGCCGGGCTCGGCGTCTCCGCGCGCCCCGCGGGCGGCGCCCACCGCCTGGCGCGCGCCGTGCTCGACGGTGAGAGCCCGGTCGCGGTGCTCGCCCGCCGCAGCGGCGTACCGGTCCGCGTCGTGGACGTCGCCCTGGACTGCGACCCGGACGAGCTGCCCGCCGAGGTCGTACGGCACCGGGTGCGGCGCGGCAGCGGCCGGATCGACGTCGAGGACGCGCTCACCGCGGCGGAGGCCGAGCAGGCGTTCCGCGCGGGTATGGCGATCGCCGACGAGGAGGCCGACTCCGGAACGGACCTGGTGGTCCTCGGCGACCTCAGCGTGGGCGGTACGACGGCGGCGGCCACCCTCGTCGCGGCGCTGTGCGGCACGGACGCCTCGGTGGTCACCGGGCGCGGCGGCCAGCCCATCGACGACCTGGCCTGGATGCGCAAGTGCGCCGCCGTCCGCGACGCGCTGCGCCGGGCCCGGCCGGTCCTGGGCGACCAGCTGGAGCTGCTGCGTACCGTCGGCGGGGCCGACCTCGCGGCGATCACGGGGTTCCTGCTGCAGAGCGCGGTACGCCGTACGCCGGTGATCCTCGACGGGGTCGTCTCGGCGGCGTGCGCGCTCGTCGCACAGCGGGTCGCGTTCCGGGCGCCCGACTGGTGGCTCGCGGGGCACCGCAGCGGCGAGCCCGCCCAGGCGAAGGCCCTCGACCGCCTCGCCGTCGACCCGCTGCTCGACCAGGGCGTCACGGCCGGCGAGGGCACCGGCGCGATGCTGGCCCTCCCGCTGGTCCAGGCGGCCGCGGCGCTCGCGGCGGAGCTGCCGGAGATCAAGCTGGAGCCGGAGGCCAAGCCGGAGCCGGAGGTCAAGCCGGAGCTGGAGGACGAGCCCGAACCCAAGGCCGAGGTCGAGGCCGATCCCGGACCCGAGGCCAAGGTCGAGGCCCATCCCGAACCCGAGGCCGACCCCGGCGTCGAGGCCGAACAGGCCGGTGCGGAGCCGGAGTTGGGGGGCCAGGGGCGGGAGTCCCGCCCGTAGTCCGCTCACGGGGCAATTCGGGCGGCCCGCCCGCCCGAATTCGCCCACTCTGCGCCATATGATCACCGTTCATGGGAACGGCAGAGGCGCTCGAAGCACCCGTAGAAGAGCCCCCTCCGGATCGCGCGCCGCGCGCGGAAGCGCCCCGCACCGGTGCCGATCCGGACCGCGCGGCGACCCGGCCGGCCGGCGGAGCAGCCGTACGCGCCGCCGAGTTCACCGTCTGGTACCTGCGGGGCGTCACCTTCCTGAACCTGCTCAGCGCCGTCTGGGTCTCCCTCGGCCAGGATCTGCGGCGGCACAACACCGCGGATCTGTTCACCCCGTATCTGCTGACCGCGGGGTTCGGCTCGGCGCTCGTGACGTTCTTCCTCGCCGTCACGATGCGCCGCCGCAAGCGGGCCGCGTGGATCCTCAACCTGGTGCTCAGCGTCCCCTTCCTGCTGCTCTTCGGCTTCGCGATGCTGTTCCCCGAGATCCGCGCGCACGCCCAGAACTGGATCTCCCTCGCCCTGACCGCCGGCTTCGTCGCGGCCCTGCTGACCGGGCGGCGCGCGTTCTACGCGAAGGGCGACCGGGCCAACCCGAGGCTCGCCGCCGCCGTCGCCGCCGGTGGCCTCCTGGTCTGCTCGCTGCTCGCCGCGCTCCTGGTCACGCTCACCAACCGGGCGCCGGACGCGGCGAGTTCGACGTTCGGGGACCGCTGGCGGTACGGCGCGCTCCGGCTGGTCTCGCTCGCCGCCGACGACGCGCGCCTGCCCGGCGTGGCCACCCCGGGGTGGGTCGACGTCGCCGTGAACGGGATCAGTTTCCTGCTCCTTCTCGCCGTCCTGTACGCCGCGTTCCGCTCACGCCGCGCCGTCGACCCGCTCACCCCGTCCGACGAGGCCCGGCTGCGCGCACTGCTCGACCGGCACGGGGAACGCGACTCGCTCGGCTACTTCGCGCTGCGCCGGGAGAAGAGCGCGATGTGGTCGCCGACCGGCAAGGCCGCCGTCGTCTACCGCGTCGTCGGCGGCGTGTCCCTGGCCTCCGGCGACCCGATCGGCGACCCCGAGGCCTGGCCCGGCGCCATCGAACCCTGGCTCGCCGAGGCCCACGCGCACGCCTGGACCCCGGCCGTGATGGGCGCGAGCGAGGAGGCGGGCACGATCTACGCCCGGCACGGCCTGGACGCCCTGGAGCTGGGCGACGAAGCGGTCGTCACAACCGCCGACTTCACCCTCTCCGGCCGCGCGATGCGCACCGTACGACAGGCCCACAACCGGGTCCGGCGCTCCGGGTACGAGGTACGCGTACGCCGCCACCGGGACATCCCCGCGCCCGAGCTGGCCCGGCTCCTGCAGCGCGCCGACGACTGGCGGGACGGTGCGACCGAGCGCGGCTTCTCGATGGCGCTCGGGCGGCTCGGCGACCCGGCCGACGGGGACTGCGTGATGCTCGAATGCACCGATGAGCAGGGCGAGTCGAGGGCGCTCCTGTCGTTCGTGCCGTGGGGCCCGAAGGGGCTCTCGCTCGACCTGATGCGGCGGGACCGGGACACCGGGAACGGCCTGATGGAGTTCATGGTCATCGAACTCCTGCAGCGCGCCGGGGAGATCGGGATCACTCGCGTCTCACTGAACTTCGCGATGTTCCGGTCGGTCTTCGAACGTGGCTCGCGTCTCGGCGCGGGCCCGGTGCTCCGACTGTGGCGCTCGCTGCTCGGCTTCTGCTCCCGCTGGTGGCAGATCGAGTCGCTCTACCGCGCCAACGCCAAGTACCGGCCCGACTGGGAACCGCGGTTCGTGCTCTTCGAGAGGAGCGGCGACCTGCCGCGCATCTCGCTCGCCGCCGCCCGCGCCGAGGGCTTCCTGGAAGCTCCCGGCCTGCCCGAGCGGCTGCGGCGCGGACGGTTCGCGTCCCCACGATGAGACGCAGACACCTGGAGTCATGACGATGCGCAGACCGGCCGAGCTCGCCAGGGCGGAGTGGGGAGCCCTCCTCGCCGCCGTGCGGACCGCGCTCGCCGCCCGGAAGTGGCGCGCGGTCCCCCTGGCGCTCGGCGCGGTCTGCCTGACCTCGCTCCTGCAGTACGTCCAGAACCAGGACTGGGGCTACCGGTTCGTCCAGAACATCGGTGCCGTACGGGCCGAGGATCCGCTCTGGCTCGCTCTGCTCCGCACTCCCCAGTCGCTGTTCGTGCCCGCGCTCGACCTGCCGGTGTGGGGTGCGCTGGCGCAGATCCTGCTGGTGTTCGGGATCGCGGAGATCTGCGTCGGCCGGGTGCGCACGCTCGTCGTCGGGTACGCGGCCACGCTTGCCGGAACGCTCTACGCGCGCGTGGGCGTCGCCCTCGGCCCCGGCCACCCGCTCGGCCTCCCGGCGTCCGACGCGCAGGTGGTGGACACCGGCCCGTCGGCGGCGGTGGTGGGGCTCGCGGTGTACGTGTGCTGGCGTTACCGGGCCTGCTTCACGGCGGGTCTGGTGGTGGCGCTGATGGTGGTCGAGGTGGTGGTGAAGGACAACCTGGCGGGGCGGGAGCACCTGGCCGCGATCGCGCTCGTGATCGTCGTGTGCGGGGTCGCGGAACTGCGTCAACCGTCCTCGGGCGGGCGGCGTTCCTCCGTACCGCCGGACCGGGAATCCGGACCGCCGGACCGGGAATCCGTACCGCCGGACCGGGAATCCGGACCACCGGACAGGGAATCCGGGCCGCCGTCGGACGGTCCCGGCCCGGGGTCCGGGTCGGGGCGGCCGCCGATGAGGTCCTGAAACCTGCGCCGCGGCCCGTCCCAGCGGCGGTCGTGGCGGAAGGCGCGCAGGCCCGCGCGGGCGCGGGCGCGCGGCCGGTTGCGGTAGAAGAGCTTCGCCCAGGGCGAGGTGGGCCGCGCGAGCCGGACCGCGCCGAAGAGGGCGACGAACGGTACGACCGTGCCGATCAGCGCGACGCGCGGCTTGCCCTTGCCGAGGGCGACCAGGGCGAAGAAGAAGTTCAGGGCGGTGTTCATCACGACGAGCGCGCGGTTGTGCCGTTCCTCGGGCGTCAGTTCGTTCACCCCGAAGGGCAGGAACCCGCCGAGGACGAGGGCCACGAGGGCCGCGGTGAGCACGACGATCTCGACGCTCTTGCGGCCGGCCTCGCTCCAGTACACGTCGTCCAGATGCAGGATCAGCGCGAACTCGTCGAGGACCAGGCCCGCACCGAGGCCGAAGATCACCGCGGAGACCAGCGAGGCGAAGCTGTGCCGCCCGGCCGCGACCGCGCCGAAGCCGCCGATGACGGTCAGGACGATGCCCGGGACCACATGGTGGATGTGCAGGTCACCGGTCTTGACGTTGCCGAAGGGGCCGCGGCCGGCCCGGATCATGCGCGTGATGACCCGGGTGACCAGGAACGCGAACACGAACGAGAGCAGCGCGAGCAGCAGCGGCAGCTTCCCCGGCTCGACGATGTTCCGGTACCACCAGTCGCTCATCCACCGCTCCCGAATTGCCCGTTCTGCGCAACTTAACGCGGTACGGGCACCCCGGCTCGGCCGCTACCCCCCGAGGACGAGCACGACGAGCGCCGCCGTCGCCGCCGTTTCCGCGAGCGCGCCGAAGACGTCCCCGGTCACCCCGCCGAACCTGCGCACACAGCGCCGCAGCAGCAGCTCCGCCGCCCCCACCGCCACCAGGACCGCACCCCCGCAGCGCACCGCAGCGCTGATGGTGGCCTCACCCCACAGCGCACCGCACCCCGCCGCGAGCAGTGTCACGACGGCGAGGACGAGCAGCGCGGAGCGGGCCGTGACCGTGCCCGCGACGGCGGCGCCGAGCCCCTCGGGCCGGGCGGCCGGGACCCCGGTACGCGAGGCGAGGGTGAGCGCGAGGCGGGCGGCCACGGCGGAGACAACAGCGGCGACCGCACCCTCGGCCCACCCCGACTCGTACGCCCGTGAGACCGCCGCCACCTGGGCGAGCAGCGCGAAGAGCAGCGTGACCACGCCGAACGGGCCGATGTCGGAGCGCTTCATGATGGCGAGCGCGGCCTCGGCGGGCTTGTTGCTGCCGAGGCCGTCGGCGGTGTCGGCGAGGCCGTCGAGATGCAGTCCGCGGGTGAGCGCCGCGGGCACCGCGACCGTGGCGACCGCGGCGAGCAGCGGTCCCGTACCGAGCAGCAGCAGCGCCGAGCCGAGGGCGGCGGCGCAGAGGCCGACGACGAGCCCGGCGAGCGGCGCGCACAGCATGCCCGCGCGGGCGGCGCCCCGGTCCCAGCGGGTCAGCCGCACCGGCAGGACCGTCAACGTGCCGAAGGCGAACCGGAGTCCGTGCTCCAGGTCGTCCCGTATGCCCTTGCCGCTGCCGCCGCCACCCACTGAGTTCACCGCGGCAGGTTATCCGCAGGTCGGGCGGGCCACTCCCCGGCGGCGGCGGGAGCGGCGAGCGTAGGCTCACTCCGGGCGCTCCTGAGGCACGGCCTACGATGCGGCTGGGCCCGGTCGACCCGATCCCATCGGCCACAACTCAACGGAAGCGAGAATTCACCACCGTGACTGCTCTGACTCTGAAGCCCGCCGCCGCTGCCGGGCAGCGCGCCGACGTGATCGTCGTCGGTGTCGCGAAGGGCGCGAAGGGACCGGTCGTCGCACCGGGCGCCGCCGTCGTGGACGAGGCGTTCGGCGGCAAGCTCGCCGCTGTCCTCGAGACGCTCGGAGCTTCGGGCGGCGAGGGTGAGACCACGAAGCTGCCCGCAGCAGACGGCCTGAAGGCTCCGGTCGTGCTCGCGGTCGGGCTCGGCGGCCTCCCGGAGAAGGACGAGGCGTACGACGAGGACGCGCTGCGCCGCGCCGCCGGCGTCGCCGCCCGCGCCCTGGCCGGCACGAAGAAGGCCGTGTTCGCCCTGCCCGCCGAGAACGACGAGGCCGTCTCCGCGATCGCCGAGGGCGCCGCGCTCGGCGGGTACGTCTTCGACGCGTACAAGGAGAACGGCGAGGACGGCAAGAACGGCAAGGGCCCGCTCGGCGAGGCCGCCATCGCCGTGGACAAGCCGCGCGACAAGGCCGTCAAGGCCGCCCTGGAGCGCGCGGTCGCGGTCGCCGAGGAGGTCAACCGCTCCCGCGACCTGATCAACACCCCGCCGAACGACCTCACCCCGGAGGCCTTCGCCGCCGTCGCCTCGGCCGCGGCCAAGGAGCACGGCATCAAGGTGCAGGTGCTCGACGAGAAGGCGCTCGCCAAGGGCGGGTACGGCGGCATCCTCGGCGTCGGCGCCGGCTCGGACGCCCCGCCGCGGCTGGTGAAGCTCGCGTACACGCACCCGAAGGCGAAGAAGTCGCTGGCCTTCGTCGGCAAGGGCATCACGTACGACTCCGGCGGCATCTCGCTGAAGCCGGCCGGGCACAACGAGACGATGAAGTGCGACATGAGCGGCGCCGCCGCCGTGTTCGCCGCGGTCGTCTCCGCCGCCCGCCTCGGCCTGGAGGTCAACGTCACCGGCTGGCTGGCCCTCGCCGAGAACATGCCGTCCGGCACCGCCACCCGCCCCGGCGACGTGCTGCGGATGTACAGCGGCAAGACCGTCGAGGTCCTCAACACCGACGCCGAGGGCCGGCTCGTCCTGGCCGACGCGCTGTGGAAGGCCTCCGAGGCGAAGCCCGACGCGATCGTCGACGTGGCCACGCTGACCGGCGCGATGATGATGGCCCTCGGCAGCCGCACCTTCGGGATCATGGCCAACGACGACGCTCTCCGTACGTCGATCCACGAGATCGCCGAGGAGGTCGGCGAGGCGTCCTGGCCGATGCCGCTGCCGAAGCACCTGCAGAAGGGCATGGAGTCCCCGACCGCCGACATCGCCAACATGGGCGAGCGGATGGGCGGCGGCCTCGTGGCCGGCCTGTTCCTGCAGGAGTTCGTGGGCGAGGGCATCAGCTGGGCCCACCTGGACATCGCGGGCCCGGCCTACAACGAGTCCGCGCCGTACGGATACACGCCCAAGGGCGGTACGGGTTCCGCGGTACGCACGCTGGTCCGGCTCGCCGAGCGCACCGCCGCCGGCGACCTGGGCTGACGGGAATTCCCTGTACGGCCCCGGAGTTCAGACCCCGGGGCCGTACGCATGACCGGCTGCACAGCCGGATTTCGCTCGCGACGAACTCGTACGGAATCCGCAGGTTCATACGCAGCAACAACCGTCGGAGACGGTGAGGTCCCCGTCTCAGTCAGCGGCCCGGCGTCCCGCCACCCGTCGACAAGTGCGAAGATGGGTTCTCGGCAGGACAGGGCCCCCACCACAGGGCCGAAGGAACAAGCGGCCGAACACCAGCCGCCGCGCGGTCATCGCAGACCGGCGTACGGCGCACATGCATGGAGGACGTGACGTGGCGAACGACGCCAGCACCGTTTTCGACCTAGTGATCCTCGGCGGCGGTAGCGGCGGTTACGCCGCGGCCCTGCGCGGAGCGCAGCTGGGCCTTGACGTCGCCCTGATCGAGAAGAACAAGGTCGGCGGCACCTGCCTGCACGTCGGCTGCATCCCGACGAAGGCCCTGCTGCACGCCGGCGAGATCGCCGACCAGGCCCGCGAGTCCGAGCAGTTCGGCGTGAAGGCCACCTTCGAGGGCATCGACATGCCCGCCGTCCAGAAGTACAAGGACGAGGTCATCACCGGCCTGTACAAGGGCCTGCAGGGGCTGATCGCCTCTCGCAAGGTGACGTACATCGAGGGCGAGGGCAAGCTCTCCTCCCCGACCTCCGTCGACGTGAACGGCCAGCGTGTCCAGGGCCGCCACGTGCTCCTTGCGACCGGCTCCGTGCCGAAGTCGCTGCCCGGCCTGGAGATCGACGGCGACCGCATCATCTCCTCGGACCACGCGCTGACCCTGGACCGGGTCCCGAAGTCCGCGATCGTGCTCGGCGGCGGCGTCATCGGCGTCGAGTTCGCCTCTGCGTGGAAGTCCTTCGGCGCCGAGATCACGATCGTCGAGGGCCTCAAGCACCTCGTCCCCGTCGAGGACGAGAACAGCTCCAAGCTTCTTGAGCGCGCGTTCCGCAAGCGCGGCATCAAGTTCAACCTCGGCACGTTCTTCGAGAAGGCCGAGTACACGCAGGACGGCGTCCGCGTGACCCTGGCCGACGGCAAGACCTTCGAGGCCGAGGTCCTCCTGGTCGCCATCGGCCGCGGCCCGGTCTCGCAGGGCCTGGGCTACGAGGAGCAGGGCGTCGCGATGGACCGCGGCTTCGTCCTGGTCGACGAGTACATGCAGACCAACGTGCCGACCGTCTCGGCCGTCGGTGACCTGGTCCCGACGCTCCAGCTCGCGCACGTCGGCTTCGCCGAGGGCATCCTGGTGGCGGAGCGTCTGGCCGGTCTCAAGACCGTCCCGATCGACTACGACGGCGTGCCGAAGGTGACGTACTGCCACCCCGAGGTCGCCTCGGTGGGCCTCTCCGAGGCCAAGGCCAAGGAGGTCTACGGTGCGGACAAGGTCGTCGCTCTGAAGTACAACCTGGCGGGCAACGGCAAGAGCAAGATCCTGAAGACCGCGGGCGAGATCAAGCTCGTCCAGGTCAAGGACGGCGCTGTGGTCGGTGTCCACATGGTCGGTGACCGCATGGGCGAGCAGGTCGGTGAGGCGCAGCTCATCTACAACTGGGAAGCGCTGCCCGCCGAGGTCGCGCAGCTCCTCCACGCGCACCCGACGCAGAACGAGGCGCTCGGCGAAGCTCACCTGGCTCTGGCCGGCAAGCCGCTGCACTCCCACGACTAATCGCTCTCCCGCAGGGATCGCGCCCCCTTATCCGTACGTAGTTCGTTAGGAGCAACCGAAACCATGTCGGTTTCCGTAACCCTGCCGGCGCTCGGCGAGAGCGTGTCCGAAGGCACCGTCACCCGTTGGCTGAAGGCCGAGGGCGAGCACGTCGAGGCCGACGAGCCGCTGCTCGAGGTCTCGACCGACAAGGTCGACACCGAGATCCCGGCCCCCGCCTCCGGTGTCCTCGCGTCCATCAAGGTCGCCGAGGACGAGACCGTGGAGGTCGGCGCCGAGCTGGCCATCATCGACGACGGCTCCGGCGCCCCGGCTGCTGCCCCGGCCGCCGCCGAGGCCCCCGCCGCCGAGGCGCCCGCCGCCGAGCCCGCCCCCGCGCAGGAGGCCCCCGCGGCTCCCGCGCCTGCTGCTGAGGCCCCCGCCGCCGCCCCCGCGGGTGGTGCCGAGGGCACCGACGTGACGCTGCCCGCCCTGGGCGAGTCCGTCACCGAGGGCACCGTCACCCGCTGGCTGAAGGAGGTCGGCGAGGAGGTCGCGGAGGACGAGCCGCTGCTCGAGGTCTCGACCGACAAGGTCGACACCGAGATCCCGTCGCCTGCCGCCGGTGTCCTGCTCGAGATCGTGGTCGGTGAGGACGAGACCGCCGAGGTCGGCGCCAAGCTCGCCGTCATCGGCGCCGCGGGTGCGGCTCCTGCCGCTGCCCCGGCCGCCCCCGCCGCGCCTGCCGAGCCCGCCCCGGCCCCGGCCGCCCCCGCGGCTCCGGCCGCTCCGGCCCCGGCTCCCGCCGCCCCGGCTCCGGCCGCCGCCGCTCCGGCCGCGCCCGCCGCCCAGGCTGCTCCGGCCGCCCCGGCTCCGGCCGCGCCCGCCGCTCCCGCCCCGGCCGCGCAGGCCGTGGCTCAGGTGGACGACGGCGCGTACGTCACCCCGCTGGTCCGCAAGCTCGCGTCGGAGAACGGCGTGGACCTGTCGGCCGTCAAGGGCACGGGCGTCGGCGGTCGTATCCGCAAGCAGGACGTCATCGCCGCCGCGGAGGCCGCCAAGGCCGCCGCTCCGGCTCCGGCCGCCCCGGCTGCCGCTGCCGCGCCGAAGACCCCGGCCCTGGAGGTCTCCCCCCTCCGCGGCCAGACGGTCAAGCTGCCGCGCATCCGCAAGGCCATCGCGGACAACATGCACAAGGCCCTGCAGGAGCAGGCGCAGCTGTCCTCGGTCATCGAGGTCGACATCACCAAGCTGATGAAGCTGCGCAACAAGGCCAAGGACGGCTTCGCCGCCCGCGAGGGCGTCAAGCTCTCCCCGATGCCGTTCTTCGTCAAGGCCGCCGTCCAGGCGCTGAAGGCCCACCCGGTCATCAACGCCCGCCTGAACTACGACGAGGGCACCATCACCTACTTCGACTCCGAGAACGTCGGCATCGCCGTCGACTCGGAGAAGGGCCTGATGACCCCGGTCATCAAGGGTGCGGGTGACCTCAACATCGCGGGCATCTCCAAGAAGACCGCGGAGCTGGCCAACAAGGTCCGCACCAACAAGATCGCCCCGGACGACCTGTCGGGCGCCACCTTCACGATCTCCAACACGGGTTCGCGCGGTGCGCTCTTCGACACGGTCATCGTCCCGCCGAACCAGGTCGCCATCCTGGGCATCGGTGCCACGGTGAAGCGCCCCGTCGTCATCAACCACCCGGACCTCGGCGAGACCATCGCCGTCCGTGACATGACGTACGTGACGCTCTCCTACGACCACCGTCTGGTGGACGGCGCCGACGCCGCCCGCTACCTGACCGCGGTCAAGCAGATCCTGGAGGCGGGCGAGTTCGAGGTCGAGCTCGGCCTCTGACCTGCGGGTTCCCGTAGTACGTCAGCGCCCCCGTCCGGAGCTCTCCGGGCGGGGGCGCCGCCGTGTGCGCACCCGTTCCGCCGCCCGCGCGGGAGCGGCCCCGTAGCAGCCACGCGTGACGGATCCCGCACCCCCCGCACATCCCAAGGTCGTGGTGAACGCCGTATCGTCGTCCCATCGCACCTGCCTGAGGAGCCACCACCCATGAGTTCGAGCCCCGGGACGGCCATGTCCGCGCCCGTCGTCCACTCGCTGCGCGACCAGATCCGCGAGCACATCGTGGAGGGGATCGTCAGCGGCCGCTGGAAGCCGGGCGAGCGCATCGTGGAGCGCCGGATCGCGGTCGAGTTGGAGGTCAGCCAGACCCCGGTGCGGGAGGCGCTGCGCGAGCTGGAGTCGCTCCGCCTGATCGAGTCGGCGCCGAACAAGGGCGTCCGCGTGCGGAACCTGACCGCGGCCGACCTGGAGGAGAGCTATCCGGTACGGGCCGGTCTCGAGCAGATCGCCGCCGAGCTGGCCGCCGACCGCCTCGCCGAGGACTGCTCGGCCCTGGAGGCGCACGTGACGCCGCTCTACGAGGCCGACCGGAACGCCGACGGCACGGCCCAGGTGCGGCACACCGTCGGCTTCCACCGCGAACTGGTGCGCGCCGCGGGAAACTCCGTGCTGCTTCACACCTGGGAGGGCCTGGGCATCGAGGTGTTCACGGCCCTGTCGATCCGCTGGCTCGGCACGGTCCAGCAGTCGTACGCGGAGGAGCACGAGGCTCTCGTTGCGGCGTTCCGGCGCCGGGATCCGCAGATCGGGGCGCTGGTCAAGGAGCACGTCTTGGGGTGCGCTCCCAGGGCTTGACCGTTCCTTGCCGTGGACCACCGCGCCGTCTATCGCCCTTCGGGCTCGTCCTCAAACTCCCCCAGCCTCCGGCCGGGAGGTGCCCCCAGACGGGCTGAATTTGCTCACCTGCCGTACAGCGCGCCCAAAATAGCGCCCGGAAAAGCCCGATTTAGGCGGCACCCTGTGCCCAAAGCAGAGGCACCGGGTGCCGACTTCTCTGCCTAGAGAAAAATCTCCCCCTCAACCTTTGATCGATCATCGATCAGCGGCTTACAGTCGACGTCGGGCTGCACCCAGCCCGCCGCCCTGTCCTGCCAGATAGGGCCATCTCCACCGCCTCCCCCGCGATGTCGCGGGAGAACCTGTCCGGAAGGCGTCGATCATGACCGACCCCGTAGGCAAGCTTCCGAGCCAGCTGGACCAGCTGCCGGACCGCGACCCCGAGGAGACCGCCGAGTGGGCGGCCTCCGTGGACGCCGTGAGTGAGCACGCCGGTACGCATCGCGCGGAGTACCTGCTGCGCCGTACCCTCCAGCACGCCGAGGACGCGGGCCTCGCCCTCCCCCGGCTCCTGGAGACGGATTACGTCAACAGCATCCCCACCTCCGCCGAGCCGGCCATCGACGGCGACGAGGAGATGGAGCGCCGGATCACCGCGTGGAACCGCTGGAACGCGGCCGCCATGGTGACCCGCGGCTCCAAGCACGGCGTCGGCGGCCACATCGCCACCTTCGCCTCCGCGGCCTGGCTCTACGAGACGGGCTTCAACCACTTCTTCCGCGGCAAGGAGCAGGACGGCTCCGGCGACCAGCTCTACATCCAGGGTCACGCGTCGCCCGGCATCTACGCCCGCGCCTTCCTGGACGGCCGCCTCTCCGAGCAGCAGCTCGACCACTTCCGGCAGGAGTCCGGCGGCAACGGCCTGCCCTCCTACCCGCACCCGCGCCGCCTCCCCTGGCTGTGGGAGTTCCCGACGGTCTCCATGGGCCTCGGCCCGCTGTCGGCGATCTACCAGGCCCGGTTCAACCGGTACCTCACCAACCGCGGCATCAAGGACGTCTCCAACTCCCACGTGTGGGCGTTCCTCGGTGACGGCGAGATGGACGAGCCCGAGTCGACGGCGGCCCTCGCACTCGCGAGCCGCGAGGGTCTGGACAACCTGACCTTCGTCATCAACTGCAACCTGCAGCGCCTCGACGGCCCGGTCCGCGCCAACTTCAAGATCGTGCAGGAGCTGGAGGCCCAGTTCCGCGGCGCCGGCTGGAACGTCGTGAAGTCGCTGTGGGGCAACGCCTGGGACGAGCTGTTCCAGCTCGACACCAACGGCGCCCTGGTCCGCCGCATCCGTGAGGTCCCGGACGCGCAGATCCAGACGTACCAGACGCGGGACGCCGCCTACATCCGCGACCACTTCTTCGCGGGCGACCCGGCGCTGGTCCAGCTCGGCAAGTCGCTCAGCGACGACAAGATCATCGAGTGCTTCCAGCTGTCGCGCGGTGGCCACGAGCCGCGCAAGGTGTACGCCGCGTACAAGGCCGCGCTCGCCCACAAGGGCGCGCCGACCGTGATCCTCGCGCAGACCGTCAAGGGCTTCACCCTCGGTGAGGGCTTCGCGTCGAAGAACGCGAACCACCAGATGAAGAAGCTCACGACGGACGAGTTCAAGAACATGCGTGACCTTCTCGAACTCCCCATCAAGGACAGCGACTTCGTCGACGGCCAGGTGCCTTACGGCCACCCGGGCGCCGACTCCCCCGAGGTCCGCTACCTCCAGGAGCGCCGCGCCGCCCTCGGCGGTCCGGCCCCGGCCCGCCGTACGCAGCCGCTGCCCGCGCTGCCCGAGGCCGCCGCGAAGACCTTCGCCGCCTTCGACAAGGGCTCCGGCTCGCAGTCGATGGCGACGACGATGGCATTCGTGCGCCTCGCCAAGGACCTGATGCGGGACAAGACCTCCGGCAAGCGCTGGGTGCCGATCGTCCCGGACGAGGCCCGCACCTTCGGTATGGAGTCGCTGTTCCCGTCGCTCGGCATCTACTCGCCGAAGGGCCAGACGTACGAGCCGGTCGACCGCGACCAGCTCATGTACTACCGCGAGGCCAAGGACGGCCAGATCCTCAACGAGGGCATCACCGAGGCCGGCTCGATGGCCGACTTCATCGCCGCGGCGTCGGCGTACGCCACGCACGGCGAGACGATGATCCCCTTCTACATCTTCTACTCGATGTTCGGCTGGCAGCGCACGGCCGACCAGATGTGGCAGCTCGGCGACCAGCTCGGCAAGGGCTTCCTGATCGGCGCCACGGCCGGTCGTACGACGCTGACGGGTGAGGGTCTCCAGCACGCCGACGGCCACTCGCCGATGATCGCGGCGACCAACCCGGCGGCGCTGTCGTACGACCCGGCGTTCGCTTACGAGGTCGCGGCCATCGTCAAGGACGGTCTGCGGAGGATGTACGGGGAGGCCGCGCCCGGCGAGGACTCCGACGTCTTCTACTACCTCACGGTCTACAACGAGCCGATGCCGCAGCCCGCGAAGCCCGAGGGCGTCGACGAGGGCATCGTGAAGGGCCTGTACCGCTTCAACACCGCCGAGTCCGCGGGCCTCTCCGTCTCCTCGGACGCCCCGCGCACCCAGCTGCTCTCCTCCGGTACGGCGATCCACTGGGCCCTCAAGGCGCAGAAGCTGCTGTCCGAGGAGTGGGGCGTGGGCGCCGACGTGTGGTCCGCGACCTCCTGGACGGAGCTGCGGCGCGACGCGCTGGAGTCGGATGCGGCGCTGCTGCGCGGCGAGGAGCGGGTGCCGTACGTCCGCAAGGCGCTGGAGGGTGTCACCTCGCCGGTGCTCGCCGTCAGCGACTACATGCGGCAGGTGCCGGACCAGATCGCGCAGTGGGTCGAGCAGGACTACACGTCCCTCGGCGCGGACGGCTTCGGCCTCTCCGACACCCGGGACGCGGCCCGTCGCCACTTCGGCGTCGACGCGGAGTCGATCGTGGTTGCTGCTCTTGCGCAGCTGGCTCGCCGCGGTGAGGTGTCCGCTGCCGCGGTCAAGGAGGCTCGGGAGAAGTACGGGCTCTGAGCCCTGTCTTGTGGGTCGGCCCCCGTCACGTTCGTCGTGGCGGGGGCCGCCTGCTTTCTCCCCACCCCGCCCCTTCCCGGCTGTGTCGATATGCGGCTGGCGCCGCGTGGCCTGCCGGACCCCCCGAAGCGCCGCAGGCTTTCGGGAAGGGGCGGGGTGGGGAAAGAATCAGCGCATGCGTGCCGCCCTCCTCATCAAGATGGTGCTCCTGCTGCAGAACCGTCCGTCCATGACCGCGGCTGAACTCGCCCAGGAACTGGAAGTCTCCGAGCGGACCGTGACCCGAGACGCCCAGGCACTCTCCGAAGCCGGCGTCCCCGTGTACGCCGACCGAGGGCGGCTCGGCGGGTACCGGCTGATCGGGGGGTACCGCACCCGCCTCACGGGACTCGCCCGCAGCGAGGCGGAGGCGCTGTTCCTGTCCGGCGTGCCGGGCGCCCTGCGCGAGATGGGCTTGGAGGACGCCGCCTCCGCCGCCCGTCTGAAGGTCTCGGCGGCGCTGCTGCCCAGCCTCCGGGACGCCTCGCGCAGCGCCTCGCAGCGGTTCCACCTGGACGCCCCGGCCTGGTTCCGGGAGGCCGATCCGCCCCAGCTGCTGCCGGTCGTGGCCGACGCGGTATGGGACGACCGCCTCGTCACCGCCCGCTACCGCCGCCAGGACACCGAGGTGGAGCGGGAGTTGGAGCCGTACGGGCTGATCCTGAAGGCGGGTGTCTGGTATCTGTGCGCCCGCGTCCCGGAGCACAGGGCCTACCGGGTGTACCGGATCGACCGCTTCACCTCCGTCACGCCCGGCGAGGAACGCTTCGTACGGGACGAGGAGTTCGAGCTGCCCCGGTTCTGGGAGGAGCGGGCGGAGCAGTTCGCGCGCGCGATCCTCCGCTCCGCGGCCGTCCTGCGCCTCTCCCCCGCGGGCGTGCGCAGACTGCCGTACGTCACCGACCCGGCCGCCGCCCGCGAGGCCCTGGAGGCGGCCGGTCCCGCCGACGAGCAGGGGTGGGTGCGGATCGTGCTGCCGGTGGAGAACGACGACGTCGCGTACAGCCAGCTGATCGTGCTCGGCGCCGAGTGCGAGGTGCTCGAACCGGCCGCGCTGCGCGGCCGGTTCACGGAGACGACAGCCCGGCTCGGGGATCTCTACCGGTAACCGGTGACGTCCGCCTCGGGGGCCGTCTGGTCGACCTCCGTCAGGTAGCGCCAGGCGTCCGGCGCCGAGCCGTCCACGTCGGTCACGCCGTACTCCTGCGCGAGGCCGCCGCTGGACAGGGACTTGCCGTTGAACCGGGCGAGGTCCGGGTCGGCGGCGAGGGCGGCGAGGGTGCGGCCGATGTAGGTCGGGGTCTCGGAGATCGCGAAGTGCGGGTTCTGCTTGCAGCCCTCGCGCCAGTTCTCCTCGGTGACCTTGAAGTACGTGTCGAGCATCGCCTCGGAGCGCAGCCAGCCCGGCGTCAGGGCGACCGCCGTGCAGCCGTACTCCTTCAGCTCCTCGGCGAGGCCGCGGGCCATCCGCAGCGGGGCCGACTTGGCGAGGTCGTAGTAGAACGGCTCGCGGTAGCGGCGGTTGTACTCCTCGGTGCCGTCGGTGACCTCGACGACCAGGCCGCCGGGGTTCCTGATCAGCAGCGGCAGGGCGCAGCTGCTGGTGACGATGTGGGATTCGACGCCCAGGCGCAGCACGCGCAGGCCCTTGTCGAGGTCGTGCTCCCACATCTTGCGGCCCCACTCGACGTGGACGTCGCCGCCCCAGATGTCGTTGACCAGGATGTCGAGCCGGCCCTGCTCCCGGTCGATCCGGTCGACGAGCGCGCGGACCTGCTCGGGGTCGAGATGGTCGGTGGGTACGGCGACGCCGCGGCCGCCGGACTCCGTGCCCGCCTCGGTGACGAGGTCCGCGGTGCCCTCGATGGTCTCGTCGTCGCGGCCGACCTCGCTGGTGTGCTCGCGGGTGGTGCGGCCCGTCGCGTACACGGTGGCCCCGGCCCGCCCGAGCTCCACGGCCATGGCCCGGCCCGCACCCCGGGTCGCGCCCGCGACCAGGGCGATCTTTCCGTGCAGGGGGCCAGGCGTGGTTGCGGGGGTCGTGCGGGTCGTGCGGGTCGTGGAGGTTTCGGTGCCGTCTGCGGATGTCCTTCTGTCGGTCATACGGAGAGCCTGGCAGCGAATCCGGACATCTTCTGTCTGGAAGGCGGCGGCGCGCGGTCGTACCAGTAACAAGAGCCGCACTCCGGGTGCGTCGGCCCCGCCCAGGCACGATGCTGGTCCCGTGATGGACGAGACGGAGTTCTGGGAGCTCATCGACAGCACCCGCGCGGCCGCCGACGGCGACCCGGAGGACCACGCCGACCTGCTCGTGGAACGCCTGGTGCGGCTCGACCCGGACGCCGTCCTGGACTTCGCCCGCCACTACGAGGCCCGCTACAACCGCGCCTACCGCTGGGACCTGTGGGGCGCGGCCGCCGTCCTGCTCGACGGGGCCAGCGACGACGCCTTCGACTTCTTCCGCTGCTGGCTGATCGGCCAGGGCCGGGAGGTCTTCGAGGGCGCCCTGCACGACCCGGACGCGCTCGCCGACCTCCTGGACGACTTCGACGAGGAGATCGACGGCGACGCCGAGGAGTTGGGGTACGCGGCCGACGAGGCGTACGAGCAGCTGACCGGCACGGTCGCCGCCGACCTGGGCATTCCGCCCGCGCCCGCCGAACCGCAGGGCGCGCCCGTCGACTTCGAGGACGACACGGCGCTCGCCCGCTACTACCCGAAGCTGTGGGACCGGTTCGGGCCGCAGGACTGACCGCCCCCTGACCAGCCCCCAGGCTCAGGCCGGGCTCAGGGCCCGGAGTCAGGGCCCGGGCTCAGGGCCGGGGGTCAGGGCCGGGGGTCAGGGCCGGGGGTCAGGGCCGGGGGTCAGGCCCCGGGATCGGGCTCCGCTTCCGTCGGCGCCAGGACAAGCAGCGCCACATCGTCCTTGACCTCCCCCGCGAAGCCGCGCAGATCCCGCCACAGCGCGCCCACGAGCACCGCCGGCTCCCCCTCCCGCTCCTCCAGGGGCAGCGCGGCGAACCGGGCCACCGGCACGTACAGCTCGCCCTGCGCGTCCCTCGCCTCGGAGAGGCCGTCGGTGTGGGCGAGGAGCTGGTCGCCCGGTGCGAGGTCGAGGAGCAGCTGGTCCGGCGGGGCGTACGCGGTCAGGCCGAGGCCGAGCGGAGTGCCGGGCTCCGGCGCCAGCTCCTCGGCCGACCCGGCCCGCAGCAGCAGGGGCGGCGGGTGTCCGCAGGACAGGAGGCGTACGGTCGGCGAGCCCGGCACGAACGCGACGAGCAGCGCGGTGGCGAACAGCTCGGCGTGCTCGGCGCGGGCGTTGTCCGTGACGAGCCGCCGGTCCAGCTTGGCGGCGAGGCCTTCGAGGTGCGGCTCGTCGAGCACGGCCTCCCGGAACGCCCCGAGCAGCGCGGCCACGGTGCCGACGGCGGCGAGCCCGTGCCCCTGCACGTCCCCGACCAACGCCCTTACGCCCCAGGGTCCTTCGCGTACGTCGTAGAGGTCGCCGCCGACCAGGGTGCCGCGCTCGGCCGCCCGGTACAGGCCCGCACAGCGCACCCGGCCGACGCGTTCGGTCAGCGGGGGCATGACGGCGAGCTGGGCGGCCTCGGCGACGGAGCCCACGCTGACCAGCTGGGCGTCGCGGCGGCGCCGTACCCAGGAGATGCCGACGCTGAGCACCGCGACGAACGCGATCATGAGGAGGTCGCTGTGGACCGGCTGGTCGGGCCCCGCGTTGGGCAGGGCGGCGACGGCCACGGCCACGGCGCCCATGCAGCCCGTGGCGACCGGCCCGTACGCGAGGGCGGCGAGCGGCGGCGTGGCGGCCAGCAGCAGGCCCAGCTCGATCTCGGGCGGGGTGAGGATCTGCACCGTGCCGAGCACGGCGAGCAGGAGCGGCGGCGCCCAGCGGGCCCAGCGCGGCGGGCCGGCGCCGGGGCGCAGCCAGGTTGCCTGCCCGCCGCCGCGCGCCTCGACGTGCCGGCGGCGGTCGGCCGCGCCGGTCACGCTCCCGTTCCGGGGGTTCCGGGACGTTGGGGGCTCATACGGCCACCCTGCGGCGCGGCCCGCTCGGGCGCACCTCGGGCCGGTCGGTCAGGGTGACCGGCGGGCGCCCGCTGACCGAAGGACTCATCGGACTCATCGGACTCAGAAGTGCGTGCCGCCGTCGATGCGGATCTCCGTACCGGTGATGAACCGGCCGTCGTCCGAGGCGAGCATCGCGACGACGGAGGCGACCGTCTCCGGCCCGGCGAAGCCCTCGCCGAGCGCGGGGGCGAGCTTCACGAAGAGGCTCATGTCGGCGTCGTCGGGCAGGCCGGGGCCGATGCTCCGGCGGCTGGCGCCCGAGCCGTCGGTCATTCCGGAGGAGATGGATCCGGGCTGTACGGCGGTGAAGCGGATGCCCTGCTTCCCGTACTCGCTCGCGAGGGCGTGGGTCATCGACTGGATGCCGCCCTTGCTGGCCGCGTACGCCGCCATGTACGGGTGGGCGAACATCGCCGAGGTCGAGCTGAAGTTGACCACCGCCGGGCCCTCGCCGCGGAGCAGCGCCGGGATCGCCTCGCGGATCACCAGGAACGTGCCGGTGAGGTTGACGGCGATGACCTGGTTGAAGGCGTCCAGGGTCGTCTCGTGGGTGTGCGAGGAGCGCAGGATGCCGGCCGCGTTGACCAGGGCGTCCAGTCCGCCGAGCGTCTCCACGGCGGAGGCGACACCGGCGCGGACCGCGGCCTCGTCGGCGATGTTCAGGACCAGGGTGGTGAGCCGCTCCGCGTCCGCGCCGGCCTGCGCGACGGTGTCCTTCAGGCCGTCCTCGCTGATGTCGGCGGCCACCACGCGCCCGCCCTCGGCGAGCATGCGGACGACGGTGGCCTGGCCTATCCCGGATCCCGCGCCGGTGACGAGGACGCGGCGGCCCGCGTAGCGATCGAGGTTCTGCATGACCTGCTCCCTGCTGTGTTCTTCCGGCGGTTCCTTCTTCCCCCTCGCAGAGTACGCCCACATGGCACGTTTTGCCATCATGGCGATGCATGCCACAGAGGCATTAGGGGCAGGGCAGGAGGCGTACGCTTCCGGCGTGAGCACCTCTTTGACCGAGCGCCGCAAGGCCGCCACGCAGCTGGAGATCGCGCACGCCGCGGCCGAGCTGTTCACCGAACTCGGCCCGGACGCCACGACGACCGAGGCGATCGCGGGCCGCGCCGGTGTCGGACTGCGCACCTTCTACCGGTACTTCCGCAACAAGCAGGACGCCGTGGGCCCGCTGCTCGCCGTCGGCGGTGAGCAGTGGCGCGCCCGCCTCGCGGCGACGGAACCCGGCACCCCGCTGCCCGAGGCCCTGCACGCGGCCGTCGCGGACGCCCTCACGCCCACCGACGACGCCGCGGTCGACGGGCTGCGCCAGACCCGCGGACTGCTCCGCGCCGCGGCCGAGGACCCGGCGCTGCGGGCGGTCTGGTACCGCGTGAACCAGGAGTCCGAGGAACAGCTCAGGCCGGTGCTCGCCGCCCTGCTCGGCCCGGACGCGGAACCGCTGCGGGTCCGCCTCGCGGCGGCCGCGGCGACGGCAGCGATCCGGATCGCGCTCGAGACCTGGGCGGAGCGGGAGGACGCGGACGTACGACACCCGGGCGCACCCGCGGAGCTCGCCCTGCGCTGCCTGCGGGAGCTCATGCCCGGCTGACGGGCCGCGCCTCGAAGAGGTCAGGGCCCGCGCCTCCGAGGGGGCAGGGCTCGCGCCTCGGAGGGGTCAGAGGGAGCGCCCCATGAGTACGTCGTCCACGTACTCCCCGTCCATCAGGAACTCCCCCGGCAGCACGCCCTCCACGACGAAGCCCTCCGTCTCGTAGAGCGCGCGGGCCGGGGTGTTGTGGCCGAGCACGCGGAGCGTGATGCGGTGCGCCCCCTGCTCGCGCGCCAGCGCGCAGGCCGCTCTGATCAGCGCGCGACCGAGGCCCCGGCCGCGCGCACGGTCGGCGACGGCCAGGCCCTGTATCTGCCGCACATGGGCGTTGACGGCGAGCGGGGTGGACGGCACCAGGCGGACGTAACCCGCTATCGCGTCGTCGACCACGCCCACGAGGAAGTCGTCCGGGGTGTGCCGTTCGTCGAAGAACGACCCGTCCGGCTCGGGCCTCGGCGTCACGGCGTGCAGCCGCGACCAGGCCTCCCGGTCGAGCGCGGCGAGCGCACTCTCGTCGGACGGCTGGGCGGGGCGGATGCGGGCGTCGTCGAGCGGCATGCCCGCCAGCGTAGAACCGGGCACTGACAGTCCGGCCGGGCGGCGGAGAAACGGCCCGGCCATAGGTGCCGACTCCCGTCCTCTGTGGGCAGGATGGGCCCCATGGACGCCACACAGCGCATCGTCATCGCGGGCGCATCCGGCCTCATCGGTTCGGCCCTCGCGCGCTCGCTCGTCGCGGACGGACACCAGGTGCTGCGCCTGGTCCGCCGGCCCGCCGAGACCGCCGACGAGGTCGAGTGGGACCCGAAGCGCAGCCGCATCCGCGCGGCGGCGCTCGCCGGCTGTGACGCGGTGGTCAACCTGGCCGGGGCCGGCATCGGCGACCACCGCTGGACGGACGCGTACAAGCGGGAGTTGCGGGACAGCCGCGTGCTCGGCACCGCCGCCCTCGCCGAGGCCGTGGCCTCCCTGGACACCCCGCCCCGGGTCTTCCTGAACGGCAGCGCGGTCGGCTACTACGGCGACACCGGCGACCGCGCGGTGGACGAGACCGCCCCGGCGGGCGACGGATTCCTGTCGTCCGTGTGCGTGGAGTGGGAGGAGGCGGCGGGCCCGGCGGTGGACGCCGGGGTGCGCACCGTGTTCTCCCGCACCGGCCTGGTGGTCGCGCGTGAGGGCGGCGCCTGGGGGCGGATGTTCCCGCTGTTCAAGGCGGGCCTCGGCGGCAGGCTCGGCGACGGCGGGCAGTACTGGAGCTTCATCGCCCGGCACGACGAGGTGGCCGCGCTGCGCCATCTCCTCGACACGGACTCGCTGTCCGGGCCGGTCAACGTGACGTCGCCGCACCCGGTGACCAACCGCGAGGTGACGGCCGCGATGGGCCGCGCCCTGCACCGGCCGACCCTCTTCCCGGCGCCCACGCCCGCGCTGCGCCTGGTCCTCGGCGAGATGGCCTCGGAGGTGCTCGGCAGCCAACGCGTCCTGCCCACCCGGCTCTTGGAGTCGGGCTTCCGCTTCGCCTTCCCGACGATCGACGACGCGGTACGGGCAGCCCTGCGCTGAACCACCGCCGGGCCAGCCGCAAGTCTCAGTCGTCGGCGCGAAACCGGCCACGCCCCGATGCGCCCCCGGCGTACGCCTGAATGAGGTGTACGCGATCGAATGCGACCTCGTGCGACCGTGCTCGGTGCATGCGCGACTGCACCTGACCGAAACCCCTCCTAACCTCGTGCCGAACTCGGGTATTCCTGGGTCGAGTTGGGGCATCACGACCCCAGCAGCCGCAACCTCGGGGAGGGGCACGTGCATGAGCCCGCGGAACAGGCGGACGTCGTCATCGTGGGAGCCGGGCTCGCCGGGCTCTCCGCCGCCCTCCAGCTGACCGAAGCCGGGGTGAGCACCGCCGTCCTGGAGGCGGCCCCCGCTGTCGGCGGCCGGATGAGCACGGAACGGATCGATGGATTCCGGCTCGACCGGATCGGCCGTCTGCTCTCCACAGCCGATCCCGAACTGCGCCGCATCCCGGCCCTGGACACCCTCGCGCTGCGTACGTTCGCGCCGGGCGTCCTGGTCCACAGCGGTGGCCGCCTCCACCGCACCTGGGAGGCCGGGAGCGCCCTGAGCGCCGCACTCAGCGGCCGCCGGAGCGCGAGGGGCGCACGGGGCGCACTCAGCGCCGCGCGTGCGCTGGCCGGTACGCCACGGGCGCCGCTCCCCGCGCTCCGCCCGCAGCGCGCCCGCCCCGCCCTGAGCGGACCGCTCGACCACGCCCGGCTCGGCGCCGCCCTGACCCGGCTCGCCGCCACCCCCGTGGACCGCCTGCTCACCCGGCCCGAACTGTCCACCGCCCAGGCCCTGTCGACGCGCGGACTGCCCACCCGTACCGTCGACGGCTTTCTGCGCCCGCTGCTCGCCGCGCTGCTCTGCGACCCGGACCTGGAGACGTCCAGCCGCTGCGCCGACCTCGCGCTGCGCGGCTTCGCCCGGGGCCGGCTCGGTGTGCCCGCGGGCGGCGCCGACACCCTGCCGGCCCTGCTCGCGGCCGCGCTGCCGCCGGGCACGGTGCACACCGGGGTGAAGGCGGTGGAGGTCGCCACCACCTCCGTACGCACCGCCGACCACGGTGAACTGCCGTGCCGTTCCGTGCTGTTGGCGACCGGGGCGCGGCAGGCCGCCGAGCTGTTGCCCGGCCTGCGGATGCCGTCGTTCCACGCGGTGACCGTGTTCCACCACAGCGCCCCCGAACCGCCGCTCGCCGAGCCCGCGTTGCTCCTGGACGCCGACCGCTCGGGTCCCGTCGCGCACACGGCGGTGATGAGCGAGGTCGACCCGTCCCGGGCCCCCGCGGGCCGCGCCCTGATCACGTCCGTGGTCCTCGGGCCGCCCCCGGCCGAGCGCGAGGTGCGGTCCCAACTCGCCCGGCTCTACGGCACGTCCACGGCCCACTGGGACCTCCTCGCCGTCCACCACGACCCGGAGGCCGTCCCCGCGATGCCCGTCCCGCACGACCCGCGCCGCCAGGTCCGGATCCTCGCGGGCCTGTACGTGTGCGGCGACCACCGGGACACCAGCACGGTGCAGGGTGCGCTGCACTCGGGGCGGCGGGCGGCGCGGGCGGTGCTGCGGGATCTGGGGGTTGCGCCGCGGGCGGAGGCGGTGCGGGTCGCGGCGTAGTCGCCCTGCGGGCGGCTTTCCCTCCTGTCGGGCTCAGCCGATCGCCGCCACCCGGTCCCGGTACCCCCGCACCGGCATCGCGTCGCGATAAGGCTCGAGCCTCCGCTCGAAGTCCCGTACGTACTCAAGGGCGCGAGCCGACCGCATCTCCGAGGCCTGCTGGGCCGCCTCCGCGCCGAGCGCGCAGGCCTGGTCCAGCTCGCCGAGGCCCAGGCGGGCGGTGGCCAGGACGACCCGGCTGAAGAGGCGCGAGCGGGCGAACGCGGGCGCGCGCAGATGCAGGGAGCGCTCCGCGTGCTGCGCGGCCGCCCGGTACTGCTGCAGGTCGCGGTGGCAGTGCCCGAACTCGTCGGCGAGCTGCGCCTCGTCGAAGAACCGTGCCCAGTGCGGCACTTCGTCGCCGGGCCGGGCGGCTTCGAGGGCGCGTTCGGCCCGTACGAGAGCACCCGTGCAGGCGCGGACCTCGCCGAGGACGCCGTGTCCGCGTGCCTCCACGGCGTGCAGCAGCGCCTGCACCACGGGCGGCGCCGCCGCGCCCACGCCCTGCTGCGCGACCCGGGCGAGCTGCACCGCCTCCCGCCCGTGCCCGAGATAGACCGCCTGCCGGCTCATCGTGACCAGCACATAGCTGCCGTACGCCCGGTCCCCCGCGGCCTGTGCGAGCCGCAGCGCCTGGACGAAGTACCGCTGCGCGAGTCCGTGCGCCGCGATGTCGTACGAGGTCCAGCCCGCGAGCCGGGTCAGGTCGGCGGCCGCCGCGAAGAGCCGGCGCCCGGTCTGCTCGCCGTACACCCCGCGCAGCATCGGCTCGGCCTCGTGCTCCAGGTACCGCACGAGGGCCTGGCGGGCGTGGCCGCCGCCGTAGGCGTGGTCGAGGGCGCGGAACAGTTCGCCGACGGAGCGGAGCGCCGCGATGTCGCCGCCGGTCACCTTCTGGCCCGGGCCGCGCTCGGTCTGGGAGCGCTGCCGGGGCACGGAGGCGCGGCCCTGGACGGGGACCCGGGCGCCGTTCGCCGGCTCCCCCCGGCCGACCCGCTCGTCGGCGCGGCCGATCAGCCAGTCCCTGCTGGGCACGACGAGACCGGCCGGGGTGAAGGCGATCTTCTGCAGCTCGGCGTGGCTGCCGGAGTCCTTGCGCCACAGGCCGCTGACGATGTCGACGGCCTCCTCGGGCGAGCCGGCGAACTCCAGGCCCGCGTAGACCGGGGCGCAGGCGTCGAGCCCGAGGTCCTGGGCGGAGAGGCGGCGGCCGAGTCTGCGGGTGAAGACCTCGGCGATCAGGGCGGGCGTCGTGCCGCGGGGCTGCTGGCCGCGCAGCCAGCGCGTCACGGAGGTCTTGTCGTAGCGCAGGTCGAGTCCGTGCTCCAGGCCCAGTTGATCGACCCTGCGGGCGAGCCCCGCGTTGGAGAAGCCGGCCTCGGCGATCAGCGCGGCTAGTTGGCGGTTGGGCGTGCGCTGCGGGGGTCGATCCGTCATCGGCTCTGCGGTCTCCTGCCTTCCGGGCCGGGGTGCAGCCCTCATGGAACGGCGCGAATTTAGCGGCCGTCGGCGCCCTCATCGCAGCCTCGGCCTCGCATTCATCCGATCGTGTGAGGATTGGGCGAGGATGTGACGGGTTTCGGCCGCCACGGGCGACTCGAACGGGTTGCGCGCCGGGTCGTACAGTGGCTCGGGGCGCGAAACGTGCACGGTGAAAGTTTTCAGGGAGGCGCTTGCCGTGAGTGAGCTGCGATTCGTACGTCTGGGCTTCGGCCCGGACAAGGTCGACTACGTGGAGGCCTGGGAGGAGCAGCGCCGGGTGCACGCCGCCCGCTTCGCCGACGAGGTGCCCGACACCTGTCTGCTCCTGGAGCACCCCTCCGTCTACACCGCGGGCCGCCGTACGGCCGACAGCGAGCGGCCGCTCGACGGCACCCCGGTCGTCGACGTGGACCGCGGCGGCAAGATCACCTGGCACGGTCCCGGCCAGCTCGTCGGCTACCCGATCCTGAAGCTGCCGCGCCCGGTGGACGTCGTCGCGCATGTGCGCCGCCTGGAGGAGGCGCTGATCCGCGCGTGCGCCGAGTTCGGCGTGGAGACCAGCCGGGTCGAGGGGCGCAGCGGTGTGTGGGTGCTCGGCGATCCGGTGGAGCAGCGCCTCGGCGGGCTCTCCCTCGACTTCGATCCGAGGCTGCAGGACGATGAGTTCGACCCGCGGATGAACGGCCCGGAGTACGCGCCGTCCAACGCGGGCCAGCGCCGGGAGGACCGCAAGCTCGCCGCGATCGGCATCCGCGTCGCCAAGGGCGTCACGATGCACGGCTTCGCGCTGAACGTGAACCCGGACAACACCGAGTTCGACAAGATCGTGCCGTGCGGGATCCGCGACGCGGGCGTCGCCTCGCTCGCGAACGAGCTGGGCCGCGACCTCACCATCGACGAGGTCCTGCCGGTCGTCGAGAAGCACCTGCGGGACGTACTGGCGAACGCGGAGCTCAAGCCGCGCGAGGTCGTCCGCGAGAAGGAACCCGGGCAGGCACCGGAGCCGGAGCCCCAGCCGGCCGTCTGAGCGGAGGAAACGCCGCAGGGAATGCAGGCCACCGTCCACAGGTTGGCCGCACTGAAGAGCGTACGAACAACGGGCGTACCCTGGTGTACGCCGAAGAATCGAAGCTGTAGGGAGCCGGTCGTGTCCGCAGTCGCACCCGACGGACGCAAGATGCTGCGCCTGGAGGTCCGCAACAGCCAGACCCCCATCGAGCGCAAGCCCGAGTGGATCAAGACCCGGGCGAAGATGGGCCCCGAGTACAAGGACCTGCACAACCTCGTCAAGAGCGAGGGCCTGCACACCGTGTGCCAGGAAGCGGGCTGTCCGAACATCTTTGAGTGCTGGGAGGACCGCGAGGCCACGTTCCTCATCGGCGGTGACCAGTGCACGCGGCGCTGTGACTTCTGCCAGATCGACACGGGCAAGCCGCAGGCCCTCGACGTCGACGAGCCGCGTCGCGTCGGTGAGTCCGTCGTGAAGATGGACCTGAACTACGCCACCATCACCGGCGTCGCCCGCGACGACCTGGAGGACGGCGGCGCCTGGCTGTACGCGGAGACGGTGCGCCAGATCCACGCGATGACGGCGGAGCGCGAGGCCGGGCAGACGAAGGTCGAGCTGCTCATCCCCGACTTCAACGCCGAGCCCGACCAGCTGGCCGAGGTCTTCTCGTCCCGCCCCGAGGTGCTCGCGCACAACGTGGAGACGGTGCCGCGGATCTTCAAGCGGATCCGCCCCGGCTTCCGCTTCGAGCGCTCGCTCAAGGTCATCACCGAGGCCCGCAACGACGGCCTGGTCACGAAGTCGAACCTGATCCTCGGCATGGGCGAGACCCGCGAGGAGATCAGCGAGGCGCTCCAGCAGCTGCACGACGCGGGCTGCGAGCTCATCACGATCACGCAGTACCTCCGCCCGACCGTGCGCCACCACCCCGTGGAGCGCTGGGTCAAGCCCCAGGAGTTCGTGGAGCTGAAGGAGGAGGCCGAGGAGATCGGCTTCTCCGGTGTGATGTCCGGGCCGCTGGTCCGCTCCTCGTACCGCGCGGGCCGGCTGTTCAAGATGGCCGTCGAGAAGCGTGGTGAGTACGCCGCCTCGCAGGCGGTGTGAGCGACGGGTGAGCCGCGGCCCCTCAGGCCGTGTGAACTCCCGCACAAGTGATTACTGGCCGGTATCGGCTGCGACGACGCGGTCCGTACGGTCCCCGCAGGTGGGGGCGCCGTACGGACCGCGTCTAGTTTTCCGGGCTCCGCATCAAGGCTTCATAGGTGTTTGACCGGCCCGCCATGCGCTGGTAACACCAATCTGTGACGCTGGCACTACGCCACGTACCCCCCGCGCACTTCCCGCTCCGTCCGGTCTTCCAGAGAGGGACCCGCCATGCAGGCCGCGCCCGTACGCGCCACCGCCATCCCTTCCGTCACCGACGCTCTGCGCGCCGTCGAGTCGCTGCTGATGGGCAGCGGCCAGCGCACCGCCCGCCGTAACGCGTGGTCCTCGGTCGTGGAGGACCGGCGCCGAGCCAAGGACCGGGTCGAGGCCCAGCGGGTGCTCGAGGCGGCCAGTACGGCCCGCACGTCGTAGTCCGTTCGAAGGGCACGTAAACTTCCAGTTATGGCGAGGAAGGACGACGCAGCGAGCGCTGCGAACCCAGGGCGGCTCAAGCAGATCGCTCTCACTTACAAGATGACCCGGCGGGCCGACTCCAAGATCGGTCTCGTTCTAGCCGCAGTGGGAATCGTCACCTTCGGTGTCCTTCTCGGAATCGGCCTCCTGATCGGATACCCGGTTTATCTGGGCATCCTCGGCGTGCTGCTCGCCTTCCTGGCGATGGCGATCGTCTTCGGCCGCAGGGCCGAGAAGGCGGCGTTCGGGCAGATGGAGGGGCAGCCCGGTGCGGCGGCCGCGGTGCTCGACAATGTCGGCCGCGGCTGGACCACGACCCCGGCGGTGGCGATGAACCGCAGCCAGGACGTGGTGCACCGCGCGGTCGGCAAGGCCGGCATCGTGCTGATCGGCGAGGGCAACCCGAACCGGCTGAAGGGGCTGCTTGCGGCGGAGAAGAAGAAGATGGCCCGGATCGTCGTCGACGTACCGGTGCACGACTTCATCGTCGGCAACGGCGAGGGCCAGGTCCCGCTGAAGAAGCTCCGCACGACGATGCTGAAGCTCCCGCGCGTGCTCGCCGGTCCGCAGGTCACACAGACCAACGACCGCCTCAAGGCGCTGGGCGACATGATGAGCAACATGCCGCTGCCCAAGGGCCCGATGCCGAAGGGGATGCGGATGCCCAAGGGTGGGCCCAAGATGCGGTGACGCTGGCCGCTTTGGCTTGCGGGGTTTTGCCTGTACGTCGATGGGGCGCTGGGAACTTGATCGGTTCCCGGCGCCCCATCGGCGTATGCGGATGTTTTCGTGCGGTCGGCTCGCTTGCCCTTGATCGCCCTTCGGGCTCGTCCTCAAGCGCCGGACGGGCTGAATTGGCCCCCGCCGGGCCGGAACGCGAGCGCCGGACGGGCTGGATTCAGATGCGGACCTGGATCGCCTTGGCCAGGCGGTCGTGGAGGCCGCGGCCGTCGCGGTCCCAGATCAGGGCCGGGATGGCGAGGCACAGGAGCAGGCTGCGGAGCAGTACGCGGCCGAGGCCCAGGCGGCCGCCGTTCTCGGCGACCACGCGCAGGCCGAACAGGCGCTTGCCCGGGGTGGAGCCGACCGTGCCGACGGTGAGCACGCTCAGGACGAGGAAGATGCCGAGGGCCCAATTGCCCATCGTCTGCTGGTTGCCCTGAGCGAAGAGGCCGTATGCGATGAGCATGCACCCGGCCCAGTCGACGACGACCGCTCCGAAGCGGCGGCCGAGCGGGGCGATGGCGCCGGGGCCCTCCTCGGGCAGACCCAGCTGCTGGCCCCGGTAACCGAAGTCGGCGCCCATGTCCTCGGCCGCCTGGCGGGGGCCGGAGAGCCACGATCCGATTGCCTGTCTGTTGTCCACCCGTCCACGGTACTGCGCCCCCTTTCGCACCCCGGAGGCCGGGTCGTGGATGAGCGCGCGGCTCGTCGTTCGGTTAACTTCGACGAAACAAATGGGTCATGCTTGAGAAATCCCCCGTCCTTATGGTCAGGACCAGCGTGTGCCACCGCACTGGCCGCACTCAAGCGAGACATCCCCGGCTCCACCCCGGACCGGGAGTAGGAGGAGCCGGATGTTCCAGAACGCCGACGATGCCAAGAAGTTCATCAAGGACAATGACGTCAAGATGGTCGACGTCAGGTTCTGCGACCTCCCGGGCGTGATGCAGCACTTCACGATCCCGGCGACGGCGTTCGACCCGTCCGAGGAGCTGGCCTTCGACGGCTCGTCGATCCGCGGCTTCCAGGCCATCCACGAGTCGGACATGGCGCTGCGCGCCGACCTTTCGACGGCTCGCGTGGACCCCTTCCGCCGCGACAAGACGCTGAACATCAACTTCTTCATCCACGACCCGATCACGGGCGAGCAGTACAGCCGTGACCCGCGCAACATCGCGAAGAAGGCCGAGGCGTACCTCGCGTCGACCGGTATCGCCGACACCGCGTACTTCGGCCCCGAGGCCGAGTTCTACGTGTTCGACTCGGTCCGCTTCGAGACCTCCGCGAACCAGGGCTTCTACCACATCGACTCCGAGGCCGGCGCCTGGAACACCGGTGCGGAGGAGAACAACCGCGGCTACAAGGTCCGTTACAAGGGCGGCTACTTCCCCGCCCCGCCGGTCGACCACTTCGCCGACCTGCGCTCGGAGATCTCCCTGGAGCTGGAGAACTCCGGCCTGCAGGTCGAGCGCCAGCACCACGAGGTGGGCACGGCCGGCCAGGCCGAGATCAACTACAAGTTCAACACGCTGCTCGCCGCGGCCGACGACCTGATGCTCTTCAAGTACATCGTGAAGAACGTCGCCTGGCGCAACGGCAAGACCGCGACCTTCATGCCGAAGCCGATCTTCGGTGACAACGGCTCGGGCATGCACGTCCACCAGTCGCTGTGGTCCGGCGGCAACCCGCTCTTCTACGACGAGCAGGGCTACGCGGGCCTCTCGGACACCGCCCGCTACTACATCGGCGGCATCCTCAAGCACGCCCCGTCGCTGCTCGCGTTCACCAACCCGACGGTGAACTCGTACCACCGCCTGGTGCCCGGCTTCGAGGCCCCGGTCAACATGGTGTACTCGCAGCGCAACCGCTCCGCGGCCATGCGTATCCCGATCACCGGCTCGAACCCGAAGGCCAAGCGCGTCGAGTTCCGTGCGCCGGACCCGTCCTCCAACCCGTACCTGGCCTTCTCGGCGCTGCTGCTCGCCGGCCTGGACGGCGTCAAGAACAAGATCGAGCCGGCCGAGCCGATCGACAAGGACCTGTACGAGCTCGCTCCCGAGGAGCACGCCAACGTCCAGCAGGTCCCGACCTCGCTCCCCGCGGTCCTCGACGCCCTGGAGGCGGACAACGAGTACCTGCAGCAGGGCGGCGTCTTCACGTCCGACCTGATCGAGACGTGGATCGACTACAAGCGCACGAACGAGATCGCCCCGATCCAGCTGCGCCCGCACCCGCACGAGTTCGAGCTGTACTTCGACCTCTAAGCCGCGCCTGCGCCACTGAGGGCCGCCATCCCGATTCGGGGTGGCGGCCCTCGCGCGTTGCGGTGTGGCGCACATCGGCCGCATCGAACACCGGCCTCAAGTCCGCGGTATCAGCGATATCAGCTGTATCAGCCCGGTACATGGCTCAGGACGTGCTCCACCAGGGAGATCAGGACGTCCTTGCCCGATTCCCGGTCGCGTACGTCGCAGAGGATTACGGGCGTTTCGGCGGAGAGGTCGAGGGCTCCCGCGATGGCTTCGGGGGTGTGGGTGCGCAGGCCGTCGAAGCAGTTGACGGCGACGATGAAGGGGATGCCGCGGCTCTCGAAGTAGTCGACCGCGGGGAAGGAGTCCGCCAGGCGGCGGGTGTCGGCGAGGACGACCGCGCCGAGGCAGCCGGTGGCCAGCTCGTCCCAGACGAACCAGAAGCGGTCCTGGCCCGGGGTGCCGAAGAGGTAGAGCGCGAGGTCGTCGCGGAGGGTGATGCGGCCGAAGTCCATCGCGACCGTCGTCGTGGTCTTGGTGGCCACGCCCTGCAGGTCGTCGACCGGACGGGAGGCCTCCGTCAGCTGTTCCTCCGTGCGGAGCGGGCGGATCTCGCTCACCGACTCCACCAGCGTGGTCTTCCCGACGCCGAAGCCGCCGGCGATCAGGAGCTTCAGGGCGGTGAAGTCGGCGCGGTCAGAGTGCTCGTAGGCCATGGATCACTTCTCGCAGGAGATGGGCGTCAGGGCGGGCGCCGGTGTGCGGGGCGGCTTCGGGCGGGGTGATGGCGATCAGGCCGGCCGCGGCGAGGTCGCCGAGCAGGACGCGTACGACGCCGAGGGGCAGGCCCGAGTCCGAGGCGAGGTCCGCGACGGGGCGCGGGCCGCGGGCGCAGAGCGCGAGGAGGTCGCGCTGCTCGGGCGGGAGCGGGCCGGGTGGGTGCGCTGCTTCGGGGCGGGCGCGGACGATCGCCATCAGGTCGACCCGCTCCGCGCCGTTCGCGGTACGGGCCCGGCCCGCCGTCATCGCGTAGAGGCGGACCAGGGGGCCGGCCTCGTCGTCGTAGCGGTCGGTCCAGGCGTCCGGGCGGCCGGGGTGGGCGTCCGCGCCCGGGTGGTTGCCGGGGTGTGCGTCCGCGTCCGGGTGGTTGCCGGGGTGTGCGTCCGTCATGGGGTCTCGCCGTCCGCGCGGGTGGGGACGCCGAGGTGCTCGCGTACGCGGTCGACCAGGAGGGCCATCTCGTACGCCACCAGGCCGATGTCCGCGTGGCCGTCCGTGAAGACGGCGAGGCAGGAGCCGTCCCCGGCGGCGACCACGAACAGGAAGCCGCCCTGCAGTTCGACCATCGTCTGGACGACGCCGCCCGCGTCGAAGTGCCGGCCCGCGCCCTTGGCCAGGGAGTGGAAGCCGGACGCGATCGCCGAGAAGCGTTCCGACTCGTCGCGGCCCATGCCGGTGGAGGCGCCCACGCACAGGCCGTCGCTGGAGAGCATCACCGCGTGGCGGACCTCGGCGACCCGGTCCACCAGGTCGTCGAGGAGCCAGTCGACGCCGCCGCGGCCCTCGCCGCCGGAGCGGTCTCCGTCGCCCAGGTTGGTGACGGTGTACGTCGGGGTCATCGGGGTCCTTGTCCTTCGTCGTCGGCGGGGGTGCCGTGGGGGGCGGTGGCGCCCGGAGTGTGCGGTGCCTGCGGTACGGCGGCGTCGCGGGCGGTGCGGGCGCGGTGGCGGCCCGAGCGCAGGGAGGCCATGGTGGCCCGCGCCGCCTCCGGGGAGCGGCGGCCCGGCAGCTCCCGTACGGGTTCCGGCGCGGTGTCCGCTTCCCGCAGTTCGGGCGCCATGTTCGCCTGGCGTACGCGGCGGGGGAGGCCGTCTTCGGGGGGAGTTGGGGTCGGCTGCGGGGGCGGGGGCGGGGGTGCGGCAGGGACCGAGGCCGGTTCGGGTTGCGGCGTCTGGTCGGGTTGCGGCGCCTCGTCGGGCTCCGGGCGGGGCTTCGCTCGCCGGGCCGGGAGGGCGTTCGGCGCCGGGAGGGCGTTCGGCGCCGCCTGTCGCTCCGTGCGCGCGGGCAGCGGCTCGGGCTGCTGTTCCGGCAGCGGGCGCAGGCCCGGGTGGGGGGCCTCCAGGAGTTCCTTCGGTACGAAGACGACCGCCGTGATGCCGCCGTAGACCGAGCGCCGCAGCGTGACGTCCACGCGCTGGCGGTCGGCGAGGCGGTTGACCACGAAGAGGCCCAGCTGGCGGGAGTCGAGGAGGTCGATGTCGGGGGCATGGATCTTCTCGTTGGCCGCCGCCAGGGCCTCGTCGCCCATGCCGAGGCCGCGGTCCTCGATCTCCAGGACCGCGCCGGCCCCGACCTCCTCGCCGCGTACCACCACAGGCGTGTGCGGGGGCGAGAACTGGGCGGCGTTCTCGGCGAGTTCGGCGACGAGGTGGACCAGGTCGGCCACCGCGGAGCCCGCGAGCCGCAGGTCCGGGATGTCGTGCAGCTGGACCCGGTCGATGTCGGCGGTCTCGGCGATGCCCGCGCGTACGGCGTCGATCAGCGGGACCGGGTTACGCCAGGCGCGGCCGGGGGCCGAACCGGAGAGGATGAGGAGGGACTCCGCGTGCCGGCGCATGCGGGTCGTCAAGTGGTCGAGGCGGAACAGGTCTTCGAGGTCGGTGGGGTTCTCGGTGCGGCGCTCCATCGTGTCGAGGAGTTCCAGCTGGCGGTGGAGCAGGACCTGGCTGCGCCGGGCCAGGCTGACGTACACGCCGGAGACCCCGGTGAGGACGGCGGCGCGGCCCGCGACGGCGCGCAGGGCGGCGCGCTGCACGGTGGTGAGCGCCGCGCCGACCTGGCCGACCTCGTCCCGGACGGGCGTGCGCGCGAGCGGCGCCTCGGCGTCGAGGTCGACGTCCTCGCCGTTGTGGATGCGGCGCATCGCGGCGGGCAGGCGGGTGGCGGCCAGTTCGAGGGCGCGGTTGCGGAGTCCGGTGAGGTCGGCGACGAGGCCGCGCCCGATGCGTACGGAGAGGATCAGGGCGAGCACCACGCCGAGCAGACCGAGGATCACGGCGAGGCCCGAACTGCCCAGGGTGGCAAGGGAGTACGGCTCCGCGGAGGCCGCCGGGGCGGTGGTGGCGCGCTCGGCGCGGTCGAGTCCGGCGAGCGTGTCCCCGGCGGCGGACCGCCAGCGCTCGGCGGGTACGGCGCCTGCGGCGTCGGCGGCACCGGCGTCGAGGACGGCGTCCTGGGCGGTGTGCAGGTCGGTGGCGGAGGTGGAGTCGAGGACCTTGCGGTAGGCGGCGGCGTCGCGGGGCGCGAGGTCGGCGGCGGCGCTCCGGGTGAGGTCGCGCTGGAGGGCGACGTCGCCGACGAAGGTGCGGTACTGCGCCGCGGTCATGGTGCCGTCGGCCTGCGCGGCCCCGTACACCGCGTGCTGGCGGCTCAACGCCTCGCGGGCGCGGGCCAGTTCGAGGACGGCGCGGGTGTCGGCGGCGGCGCCGGTGCGGTCGGCGCGGGCGAGCGCGGAGCGGACGGCGAAGCCGTGGTCGACGGCGGTGCTGTAGCGGGCGAGCGCGGCGGGACCGGTGTCCGCCTGCCGTCCGGTGACCGTCTCGGCGCTGTCGAGCAGCCGCTGGATGCGGTCGGGCAGGGTGGCGTCGATGCCCGCGATGTCGGTGCTGCTGGAGTGGACGCCCGCGCGCAGCGCCGCCGCGGCCTTGTCCGTACGGGACTTGGCCGCGTCGTAGGCGTCGCGGGCGGTGGCGTCGCGGGCGGTGGCGTCGCGGGCGGTGGCGTCGGGGGCGGTGGCGTCGCGGGCCGTGTGCTTGACGAGGGCGGCGGCTCGCTCGTCCTGGACGGCGCGGGTGAAGTCCGAGATGGGCTGTACGAGGGCCGAGTTGACCTGCTTCAGCTGCTCGGCGTCCGAGACCTGGGTCGCGGTGGTGACCGCGGCGTGACCCCAGAGCGCCATCAGGGAGACCACCGGAACCGTCAGCAGGGTGACGACCTTGGCTCTGATGGATTTGGCTCGGAAGGATTTAGCTCGGAAGGACTTGGCTCGGAAGGACTTGCCCCTGAGGGACTCGCCTCTGGGGGACTCGCCTCGGAGAAACTCGGCCCCGGCGGACTCGGCCCCGGCGGTCTCGGCCCCGGGGGATGTGCGGCGCAGCCGTTCGGGCAGCGGTTGGCGTACGGGCATGACGGAGTGGCTCCTCGGCGGCACGCGGTGGTGCGGGAGTTGAGCGGGCGAGGGGACGGCACGCCCTGAGGAAAAGTGCGGAAGGGAAGGGAGGGAAGGGAGGGAACGCCGGCGCTCAGGTCGCCGGGAGCTCCACCTCGTGCAGCGGACGGGCCGCGGCCGCGTTCTCGGCGCTCTCCCGCGCGGTCGGCGACAGCGCGACGAAGGCGCAGGTCAGGAAGAGGAACGAGCCGAGCACAACGGCGAGCGGCAGGATGAACGCGGGCGCGCTGGCGCCGGTGAGAGGCTCGGTGCTCGCACGTACGGAGACGGAGACCGCGGCCATGCCGGTGTAGTGCATGCTGCTCACGGCCAGACCCATGACGAGGGCGGCGACTGCCGCGATCACCGGTCCGCGTACGGCGAGCGCGGCCCACAGGGCGGCGGACGCGGCGACGACGGCGATGACGACGGACGCCGCGACGAGCGTCGGGGCGTACGTGAGGCTGCCGTTGAGTTCCACGGCGGCCATGCCGATGTAGTGCATCGCGGCGACGCCGAGTCCGGTGCCGAGGCCGCCGAGGAGGACGGAGCGGGCGCGGGACCCGCCGTATCCGGCGATGAAGACGCCCGCGCCGACGACGGCGATGGCCACGGCGAGGCTCAGCAGGGTGAGCGGGATGTCGTAACGGATCGGTGTGCCCTCGACCTTGTAGCCGAGCATCGCGATGAAGTGCATCGTCCAGATGCCCGCGCCGATCGCGGCGGACGCGGTGATCAGCCAGTTCCTCTTGGCCCGCCCCCCGGCGGCCAGGGCCCGTACGGTGCAGCGCAGTCCGAGCGCTGCCCCCACGACGGCCATGACGTACGACAGGACTGGCGTGATCCAGCCACCGTCCATGTGGTGCATGTGACCCACGGTTTCCCTCTCGCTTCGAGCGGTCGACCCCCCGGTCGGACGGGAACCTAGCACGCACTGAATCTCCGCACGATCTCCGCACGTGGGCCGGAAATTCGGGCGAAATTACGCGCTACCCATGAGTAATCCCCGGGTTCAAGGGCCGTACAGGGCAAGGGGAATCGGCTGGTCTCTGGGTCAGTGCGACTCTTGTCACGCCACGCCTCGGGGTGCTTCGGACATACGGGACCAGGGCTCGACTCGGGCATTTCCGGCGGATGTTTTCGGCCAGGAGGAGTCGCCGGGAGGAGTCGCCGGGAGGCGTCGGCTCAGGCGTACCGCGAGAACGTCTCCGCGATGTCCTTCGGCGTCACGTCCGCCGTCATCAGCAGGAGCCGCAGCAACACCCGCGCCTTGTACGGGTCGAGGAGTCCGGCGTTGATGAGGCCGCGTCGCTGGAGGTCGGTCTCGGAGCCGGGGGCGCCGTAGGTGTGCCGGAGCACGGATCCGGCGCCGGTGCGGGAGGCGAGGACGACCGGGATGCGGGTGGCGAGGTCACCGAGGACGGGCGCGAGGCCGGCCGGGACGTGCCCCACGCCGAAGCCCGCGACGACCAGGCCCTTGACGTCCTCGCCGAGGCGGGTGAGCGCGTGGCCGTCGTCGTCGAGGGTGACGGTGTGCAGGGCGACGCGGGCGGGTTCGGCCGTGCCGACGGTGATTGGGGTGCGGCGGGGCGGGCGGGTCAGGATGCGGGGCGTGCCCTCGATGACGTGGCCGACGGGGCCGGTGTCGGGGGACGTGAACGCGGCCGTGCTGGTGGCGTGCGTCTTGCGGACCGCTCGGGCGGCGTGGATCTCATCACCCAGGACGACGAGCGCGCCCAGCTCGCGGGCGTCGTCCGCGGCGGCGACGCGGGCTGCGGCGAGCAGGTTGGCCGGTCCGTCGGGGCCCGCGAGGGTGGGGTTGCGCATGGCGCCGGTGAGGACGAACGGCTCGGGGTGCGGCCACACCAGGTCGATGAGGAAGGCGCTCTCCTCCAGGGTGTCGGTGCCCTGGGTGACGACGACGCCGCGGGCGCCCCCGCGCAGCGCCTTCGAGGCCTGCTCGACGAGGTCGAGGAGGTGCCGGAAGGTGAGATTGGCGCTGGGGACGGCCTGGGTGTCGTGGACGTCGAGCGGGATGTCGAGTCCGGGGACGGCCGCGGTCAGGTCGGCGCCGGTGAGGCGGGTGACGACAGTGCCGCCGCGCTCGTCCGCCGTGGCGCCCGCCATCGCGATGGTCCCGCCGAGGGTGAACAGGGCTACGGTCACGAGGAGTTCCCTTTCAGAGACGGGGCGCGGCAGACCCGTTCAGAGACGGGGCGCGGCACACCCGGCCGACCTGGCACGCCGAGGCTACTGGCCCGCGCCCGTGGTCACCGTGCGCTCCTCGGAGAACGCGCCCCAGTTGCCGTCGGGCAGCTTGGCGCGCAGCTTCACGCGGTACGTCTGGCCGGCCTCGCGGCTGATGAAGAAGCTGTGCTCCGCCCGGCCTTCGGGTGCCTCGGCGCCCCACATCAGGGTCGTGGCGGGTCTGCCGTTGAGGTGGATCTGGTACTCGCTGACGTCTCCCCCGGTGTCGGGCGGGGTCCAGGACAGGTCGAGGTGGTGGGCGCCGTCGTCGGCGTGTGTGGTGACACGGAATCCGGTGGGTGCGGTGTCCTTCGACGTGTCCTCGGCGCCGTCGGGTGCCTCGGCCGTGGTGAGGCCCGCGGCGTCGCCGGCGCGGGAGCTGTTGTCGGCGGCGTCCCTGGCCTTGACCGTGAAGGTGTAGTCGGTGCCGGGGCGAAGTCCCGTGACCAGGGCGGCGGTCGAGTCTCCGTTGACGCTGTGGATCTTCGAGCCGCGCTGGTAGATGTCGTACGAGGTGACCTCCTCGTTGTCGGTCGCCGCGCGCCAGGACAGGGTGGCCGCACGGGGGCCGGAGGCGCGGGCGCGCAAGTGGGTGGGGGCGGTGGGCGGTTCGTGGTCGGTGGTGGTGTGTGCGCGGGTGGTGACGGTGACGGGGCGGCTCAGGGGTGAGGCTGCGCCGTCGTCGCCCTTGGCGCGGACGGTGAACTTGTAGGTGGCGGCGGGTTTCAGGCCCGTGATGTCGACCATCAAGCGGTCGGCGGGGACGGTCCTGACGCGGGTCTTGCCTCGGTAGATCTCGTACGCCGTGACGTCTCCCGCCGCCGCCTTGTTCCACATGACGTGGACCGAAGTGGCGCTGGACGCCTGGGCGGTGAGGCCGCGCGGCGCGACGAGGTCCGGCTCCGCGGCCCTGGTGTCGGTGGCGCAGCCGGTCAGCGTGGCGCCGAGGACTGCGGCCAGGGTTGCGGGGACGAGGAGCCGGGTGCGTCGCACGCTGCGGCCTTCCGCTCGACAGCATTGGTCTGGACATATTTGCCGCACTGTCGTGGGCAGTTCAAGAGGGCGGTCGGCGTGAACCCTCGGCGCCCACGGGTGCGGGACCGCGAACCTCGCGGTCCCGCGACAGCCGTGACTGCCTTGACTGGCTTGACTGGCTTGACTGCCTTGACGTCAGCGGCTGTAACGCATCAGCGCGCGGACCATGTGGCAGGTGATGTCCGACGGCGGGTGCACACCGACGAGTTCGGCCGTGCTGCGTATCTTGCGGTTGTTCGCCTGCTCCGCGCGGAGCACGCCCGAGTCGAGCAGGGCGATGGCCAGACGCATGGCCTTCAGGCGGCGGTTGTGCATGATGTAGAACTCGCGCGGGCGGCCCGCGGGGAGCGGCTGCTTCAGCAGCGGCATGTACGGAAGGTCGATCGGCAAGGGCTTCGGGACAGCGGACAGGACTGCGGCCATGAACATCCTCCTGGGTGGTCGGGGGTGGGACACACCGCTTCCACGGCAGTGCCCAACCCGTCTCGAACACTGCTTCTATTCTACGACCCACCACTGACAATCGCCCCTGGCCACAAGGGCGTTGAGCCCCGCCGGGACCCCTCGTAGCGGAGTGCGGGCTTACGCTTGCGGCATGGAGATCTGGATCAACCCGGCCTGCTCGAAGTGCCGCAGCGCGGTGCAGCTGCTCGACGAGGAAGGCGCGTCGTACACGGTGCGCCGCTACCTGGAGGACGTGCCCAGCGAGGACGAGATCCGCGCGGTACTCGACCGGCTCGGGCTCGAACCCTGGGACATCACCCGCACCCAGGAAGCGGCCGCGAAGGAGCTGAACCTCAAGGACCGCGAGGAGTGGCCGCGCGAGGCCGCCGCCCGCGACCGCTGGATCGCCGCGCTCGCCGCGCACCCGAAGCTGATCCAGCGCCCGATCATCACGGCGGACGACGGCACCGCCGTGGTGGCCCGCACGGACGAGGCGGTACGGGACGCGCTCAGCCGCTGACCGCTCCCCCGTCAGGCCGCCGGGCCGCCTGGTCCGTCTTGGGCCGTATGAGCCATCTGGGCCGTCTGAGTCGCCTGGGCCGTCTGGGCCGTCTGGGCCGTCTGGGCCGTCTGGGCCGTCTGGGCCGTCTGGGCCGTCTGGGCCGTCTGGGCCGTCTGGGCCGAGCGTCAGCTCAGCGAGCTCTCCGCCACCGCGAGGATCTCCGTCACGCGCAGCCCGAACCGCACGTCACAGGCGTGCGGGACGCCCGTGCGGGCGGCGGTCAGGAGGGCGTCGACGGCGCGCGCGTACGCGTCGACCGGTCCCTCGCCCCACACCTCGGGCAGGGTGGCGACGCCGGACGCGCCGCGCAGCTCGACCGTCACACCACCCGCCTTCTCCGGCGCCGTCAGGCTCAGCGTGGCGACCGAGGAGGCGCCGGAGTGGTGCCGCAGCAGCAGATGCGTGGTGTCGAGGGGGCCGCGCGCGGCCGTCACCGCGGTCACGTCGCCGAGCGCGGGCACAAGGAGCGACAGGGCGTGCGGCCCCACGTCCCACAGCGCGCCCTTCTCCTGCCGCCAGGGCGAAGCTGGGTACGGGGACGTCGCGTCCGGCGCGAAGATGCTGCCGAGCCACTCGGCCCGGCCCGTGAACCAGCCGTCCACCGCGGCCTGTTCGGCGAGCCACGGGCCGCTCGCCGCCGAGAAGCGCAACGTGAAGAAGACGACGGAGGCGACGGAGGCGGCCGCGTCGGCGAGGTCCCGCGCGACGGCCACATCGGTCGCGACCGGCTTGTCGAGCAGCAGATGCCGCCCGGCCCGCGCCGCGCGTGCGGCGATGTCCGCCTGCACGTCGGGCGGCAGCGCGAACGCGGCCACGTCGACGTCGGCGATCAGGGCGTCCGCCTCCGTGTACGCCCGGGTGGCGAGCTCCGTCGCCAGCTCACCGGCCGCCTCGGGCCTGCGCCCCCACACCCCGATGAGCTCCACGTCGGGGTGCGCGGCGAGCGCCGGGCCGTGCACACGCGCGGCCCAGGGCCCCGTACCGAAGAGGCCGACGCGCAGCGGCGCCGCGGGAGCCTCAGGGGTCATCGGTGGTGTCGCCATGCGGCCAGTCAATCGCGGATACGACGCACCTGACCACCGGAGCCGGGCGCGGACGTGTCACGCGAGCGGCGAGCCGCGTTACACGGGGTTCACAGACGGGCAACGGTCGGGAAATCGCTCCTTGGCAGGCTGCGGGTACAGCGCGACAGCACCGCCGCGACCCCACCCGCATCCGCGATTCACCCGCATCGCACGCACAGCCCGCAAAGGATGGCGCCCCCGTGACCTTCAAGGCCGAATACATCTGGATCGACGGCACCCAGCCGACCGCGAAGCTGCGCTCCAAGACGAAGATCATGACCGGTTCGTCGGCGAGCCTGGCCGAGCTGCCGATCTGGGGCTTCGACGGTTCCAGCACCAACCAGGCCGAGGGCCACGCCTCCGACCGCGTCCTGAAGCCGGTCTTCACCTGCCCGGACCCGATCCGCGGCGGCGACGACATCCTGGTGCTCTGTGAGGTCCTGAACACGGACATGACGCCGCACGTCTCCAACACCCGTGCCGCGCTCCGCGAGGTCGACGAGAAGTTCGCGGGCCAGGAGTCGATCTTCGGCATCGAGCAGGAGTACACGTTCTTCAAGGGCGCGCGTCCCCTCGGCTTCCCCGAGGGCGGCTTCCCGGCGGCGCAGGGCGGCTACTACTGCGGTGTCGGCTCGGACGAGATCTTCGGCCGCGACGTGGTCGAGGCACACCTGGAGAACTGCCTCAAGGCCGGTCTCGGCATCTCCGGCATCAACGCCGAGGTCATGCCCGGCCAGTGGGAGTTCCAGGTCGGCCCGCTCGCCCCGCTGGAGGTCTCCGACCAGCTGTGGGTGGCCCGTTGGCTGCTGTACCGCACCGCCGAGGACTTCGACATCTCCGCGACCCTCGACCCGAAGCCGGTCAAGGGCGACTGGAACGGCGCCGGCGCGCACACCAACTTTTCCACGAAGGCCATGCGCGAGGGCTACGCCGCGATCATCACCGCCTGCGAGTCCCTCGGTGAGGGCTCCAAGCCGATGGACCACGTCAAGAACTACGGCGCGGGCATCGACGACCGCCTGACCGGTCTGCACGAGACCGCCCCGTGGAACGAGTACAGCTACGGCGTCTCGGACCGCGGCGCCTCGGTCCGCATCCCGTGGCAGGTCGAGCAGGACGGCAAGGGCTACATCGAGGACCGCCGCCCGAACGCGAACGTCGACCCGTACGTCGTGACGCGGCTGATCGTCGACACCTGCTGCAGCGCGCTGGAGAAGGCCGGCCAGGTCTGAGCCTCCACCAAACGGCTCCCGTCGTACGTGAGGAAGCGCCCGTCGAGGTCCGGCGGGCGCTTCCTCGTGTTCCCGTCCAGCTGCTGGGCAGGCGCTGACCGCGTTGTCGGGCATCTGTTTCAATGGGGGCATGGTCAGCCTCCAGAACTCCACGCCGGGTCGTCACGACCTCGAGCCGTTCTGGCCCTCCCGGCAGCACCACGACTTCGACCGTGTCTGTTGCCGCGCGCTGAACGCGCCGACCCGCTAACGCCGTTCACTCCTTCTGTAGTACGGCTTTTGGTCGGCGCACGACTGAGTACGTTCCCCCCGGACGCCTCTCGCGCGAATCGAGCTGACCCCTCATGACGAACCCCCAGAGCGCCTCATCCACCCCTCCCCTCAAGCGTCACCACCTGCGGGCCATCGGCCGCGACGAGATGGTCGACGTCGCCGAGTTCCTGCCGCCCGGCGCCACTTGGCTGCCCGCACCGCAGCACGCCGTGCCGGCCCTGCCGGGGCATCCGCCGATGATCGGGTACCTGGTCCTGGTCCCCGCCGACCAGCAGGCGGGCGCCATCGAGCAGCAGCCGAGGCTCGCGGCCCCCGTGTCCGTCGACGGCGCCGGGCCGCTGATGCGCATCGACTCCGTGCAGCGCACCGCCGAGGTCGACGGGCACCGACTCGACCTGACGTACCTGGAGTTCGAGCTCCTCGCCCACCTGGTCGCCCACCCGCACCGGGTCCACTCCCGCGACCAGCTGGTCACCACGGTGTGGGGGTACGGGCACGTCGGTGACGGCCGGACGGTCGACGTCCACGTCGCCCGCCTGCGCCGCAAACTGGGCGCCGAGCACCGGCAGGTCATCCAGACGGTGCGACGGGTGGGGTACAAGTACACGCCTCCCGGCGGGCGTTGACGCCTTTCGCAGCGGCAGAGGGCCGCCCCGTACGCGGTGTACGGAGCGGCCCTCCTCGTACGTCCTGCGTCAGTCGCTCGACGTCACCGTCGCCTCGTCAGTCGCTCGACGTCGTCGCGCGGGCGCGTGCCACGCGGCCGAGCACCGCGTCGAGGACGAGGAACGCGAGCAGGCTGATCCCGAGCAGCGGGACGAACCAGCCGATCACGGCCGTCGCCGCGGCGAGCGGTACGAGCAGCGGCAGCGGCACCTTGCGCCAGGCACCGCGCGGCATCGGCCGGCCGAAGCTCAGGGCGCGGCCCTTGGTCGGCCGGCGCAGCCACCACATGCGGTAGCCCCAGACGATCAGCAGGGCGGTGGCGACCATCAGGGCCGCGAGCGCCAACTGGTTGGGCAGGCCCAGGAAGACGCCCATGTGCGCGTCGATGCCGAACCGGGTCAGCTTGGCGAGCACCGGGTAGTCGGCGAAGGCCACCTCGTCCATGACCCGCCCGTCGGCCGGGTCGACGGCGACCGAGTCGAGGTGGACCGGGAACTCGGCGTCGGTCTCCTTGACCACGTAGCCCTGGCCGTCGACCGGCAGGATCACCGAGATCTGGCCGTCGACGCCCTGGCCGCGGGCGATCTCCAGGGCCCGGTCGACCCCGATGTCCGCGCCGCCGTGGCCGCCGTGGCCGTGCCCGGAGCCGGAGCCGTGGCCCTCGTGGCCGCCGCCGGTGGATGTGCCTCCGGCGAGGGTCGCGTCGACGACGGGGGTGGCGCCGCCCAGCTGGGCCTTGAGCTCGTCGATGTTGGCGCCGGTGTACTTCGACCAGGTCAGACCGGTGGCGGAGAGCGCCACGAGCCCGAGCACCGCCCACAGCCCGACGGCGCCGTGCCAGGACAGCGTGCGGGGACGGCCCTTGGCCTGGCCCTTCGCGGGTACGACGAGGTCGCGGCGGCGGGCGCGACGGCGGCCGAACCAGAGGGCGAGCCCGCCGAGCGCGACGACCCACAGCCAACTGGCCGCCAGCTCGCTGTAGTTGCGGCCGAACTCACCGAGGTGCAGCTGGCGGTGCAGCATGTCGATCCAGGTGCGCAGCGGCAGCGCGCCGGAGCTGCCGTAGCTTTCGAGCTCGCCGCGGATCTCGGCGTCGTAGGGATTCACGAAGACCGCGAGGGAGCGGTCCTCGGGCACGTCGGGCGTGGACAGCAGCACGCGCGTGCTGCGGTCCTCGGCGGGCGCGGGCCAGACCGCGGTGACGGTGCCCTCGGGATGCGCCGCACGCGCGGCGTCGACCTGCTCGCTCAGCGGCAGGGCCTTGTCGCCTACGGGGACCTCCAGTTCGTGCGCGTACACGATCTTCTCCGCCTGGAAGGAGAGCGAGTACAGCAGTCCGCTCACGGCGGCGACGAGCAGGAACGGGGCGATGAGCACTCCGGCGTAGAAGTGCAGCCTCAGGAGGAGCGGTCGGAGGGCGGCCCAGGGGGTGTTGCGGGGTGGGGACTGGTCGCCGCTGAGGTCGGCAGGATCGGGCTGTTGTGGCTGGTCTGTCTCATCCGGCTTGGGCCGGTCTTCGATGGCCATGGCGTCCTTCGGTACGCGTACGACGGCAGGGGGAAGCACACCCGTGGCGTCGGACGGTCGTACGAGAGCGTGACTCAGGACGCCAGGGGCGCGTGACGGAGAAGAGGCGCCGTGGCGGGTGGGCCGCGCCGGGTGACGGCGTACGCGAGAACGGCCGCACGCGCGCGTGCGGCCGGGCGGGGGCGGGGCCGCCGGGTGATGCGGGGCGGCAGCGGCAGCCGTACCGCCGTGAGCAGCAGCCGCAGGGGCGCGAAGGCCAGGGAGTCGACGGCGGCGAGGAGTTGGAGGAACGCCGCCTCGCCGCGCGCCAGCCACAGGGCACAGACGAGCGCGGCGAGCACATGGACGGCGAGCATGCCGAGGGAGCTGTGGTCCGTGGCGGCGCCGTGTGCACCGGCTCCGGATCCGCTCATGGGGGCGTCGTGGCCCAGGTGCGTTCCGGCACTCATATAGGTGGCGGATCCGTGGCCCGCGTGGGGGCCCGTTCCGGTGCTCGCGTGCAGGCCGGATCCATGGCTCGCGTAGGCCTGGGAACCGTGGCCTTGGGAACCGGCGAACGTCAGGTGCAGTCCGGCCTGCATCGCGAGCAGTCCGGTCGCGATGGACGGGATGCCTCGGCGGCGGTGCCCGACAGTCCAAGCCACGATCACGGTGAGGACGAACGCCGCAAAGAGGCCATTGAAGGGAATGTCATGAGCAGACATGGATGAATGCCCCACAGCGGCCAACGAGACGCCCACCGCCGCGAAGATCGCGGCCCGAAAGGCGCGCAAGGGCGACCGGGCATCCGTCATCGGCGCACATAGTGCCACCCAGGTAGGTGGCTGAAAACACCGCCACCGCGCGCAATGTGCAGGCGCCCCGGATCGTTCCCGGTTCCGCCGGGGACTTCGCCGAATCTTCTGACAGCAGAGCGGTGTTCCGCCGCGGCCCGTCGGCGGGCAAGCTCTCGGGCATGAAACTTCTGATCCTCGGCGGCACCGAATTCGTGGGCCGGGCCGTGGCCGAGTCGGCGCTCGCCCGCGGCTGGGACGTGACGGTGCTGCACCGCGGCCGGCACGCACCCCCGGCCGGTGTCCACGCCCTGCACGGCGACCGCACGGCACCCGACGGCCTGGCGGCGCTGGCGGACGGCGCGTGGGACCTGGTGGTCGACACCTGGTCGGCGGCGCCCCGCGTCGTGCGGGACAGCGCACGGCTGCTCGCCGAGCGGGCCGGGAGATACGTGTACGTGTCGAGCGGCTCGGTCTACGTCTGGGCGCCCCCGGCCGGCTTCGACGAGAGCGCGCCCCTGAACGACGGCGCGGCGGACGCGGAGCAGACGACGTACGCCCAGGACAAGCGCGGCGGCGAGCTGGCCGTCCTGGAGTCCTTCGGCGCGGACCGCTCCCTGCTCGTGCGGGCCGGACTCATCATCGGGCCGTACGAGAACGTGGGCCGACTGCCCTGGTGGCTGGGCCGGATCGCGCGCGGCGGGCCGGTCCTCGCACCCGGTCCGCGTGAGCTGCCGCTCCAGTTCATCGACGTACGGGACCTCGCCGAGTGGACCCTGGACGCGGCCGCGGCGGAGCTGAGCGGTCCGTACAACGTCCTCGCGCCTCCCGGCCACACCACGACCGGGGAGCTGCTCGACGCCTGCGTGCAGGTCACGGGGAGCGACGCCGAGCTGCGCTGGACCGCACCGGAGGTGATCGCCGAGGCGGGCATCGAGCCCTGGGCTCAGCTGCCGATCTGGGTGCCGCCGCAGACCGACATGCACGACGCTCTGCACGGCGCCGACGTGTCGAAGGTGCTGGCGGCGGGCCTGCGGTGCAGACCGGCGACGGAGACCGTGCGGGACACCTGGGAGTGGCTGCGGTCCATCGGCGGCACCGCGCCCCAGCGCCCCGACCGCCCTCCGCTCGGACTCGCGCCGGAGGTGGAGCAGAAGGTGCTGGGACTCGGGTAGAGCGACGCGTTCCGGCGTGAGTTGAACCGGGAGTTGAACCGGGAGTTGAACACGGGGGGCTCCTGTTGCGTACGTCAACGCATGGGACGCACATCACGAAAACGATCGACGCTGGCAGGCCGGGCGATCGCCGCCGCCACGGCCCTGATACTCGGCGGCGGCGGCCTTGCTGTGGTGAATGTCTACGCCTCAGCCGGCGAGAGCGGCAGCAGCGAGCAACGCGACGCCGGGGCCGGGCAGCCCGCCGCCATGACCACCATCGACTGCCCCGACGTGGGCGACGAACTGAGGGAGGTGCCGCAGACCGCACGCCAGGAGGTCGACAACCGACTGGCCGGCCTGGACAGCCAGATCACCGAGGCGTACGCGCAGCTCGCCGAGCGCCAGCAGGCCGGTGAGGATCCCGCCGAGCTGTTGGGCCCGCTGGAGCAGCAGCGCCGCGAGTCCATCGGCGGCATCGTGGCCGCGATCGAGGAGAACGGCGCCCGCGCACCGGAGAACCTCGACAGCCTGGCCCCGTGCACCCTCCGCGCCGCCGACGAGGACGGCCGACCGGAGGGGCAGGAAGGAGACGGAGGACAAGAACCAGGGGAAGACGGCCAGAACCAGGACAGTCAAGACCCGGATGATCAAGACCAGGACGGCCAGGACCAAGGCGGGCAGGGCGACCAGGGCGGCCAAGGCGGCCAGGGCGGGCAAGCCGGGAACGGCCCCGTGGACGACGACTTCGTCGACATCCGTACGGTCGAGCCGAACGTCAACCTCCCGCGCGAGCAACAAGGCGCATCCCGCGGCACGTTCACGACGGACTGCGGCACGAACGAGAACGGCAACCGCAACCCGGACAACGTCATCGCGGCCCCCGGCGTGAGCAACGGCGCGCACCACATGCACGACTACGTCGGCAACCAGGCCAACGACGCCTTCGCCGGTGACGAGGACCTCGCGAACGGCGACACCAGCTGCCGCGACCAGGGCGACCGCTCCACGTACTACTGGCCGGTGCTGCGGGTGCAGAACGGTCAGGACGAGGAGGACGCGGGGGCCGACGGCGGCGGCAACGACCAGAACGTCGGGGAGATCCAGACGCCGGTCGAGGTGAGCCTGAAGTTCGAGGGCAGCCCGGTCGGCGAGGTCACCGCGATGCCCAGGTTCCTGCGGGTGATCACCGGCGACGCCAAGGCCTTCACCAACGGCGACGCCAACGCCAACGCGTCCTGGAGCTGCACCGGATTCGAGGACCGTCAGCTGGCGGACAAGTACCCGCTGTGCCCCGACGGCAGCGACGTCGTCCGGTCGTTCCGCTTCCAGAGCTGCTGGGACGGCCAGAACACCGACAGCGCCAACCACCGCACCCACGTGGCCTTCACCGACGAGCAGGGCCGCTGCCCGCAAGGGTTCCAGGCCGTGCCGCAGCTCGTGCAGCGCATCGTGTACGACGTGGCGCCGGAGCGGAACTTCGCCGTCGACTCCTCCCCCGAGCAACTGCACAAACCGATCACCGACCACGGCGACTTCATCAACGTCTTCGACGAAGAGCTCATGGACCGGATGGTGCGCTGCATCAACAGCGGCGACCGCTGTACGTGAGCCAACCCTCCACCCACCGGCTTCCCCCACACACAAACAGCACCACCCCACCCCCCGGTACCCCCCCGTACCGCTGCGCGGTCAGTTCGTGCCGTGGCCCGCATGGTGTTCCTCCTCCCTCCCCCCACCACCGCTGTTCCCCGAGTGGTGCGAGGACGTCACCACGGTCCCGCCGAGCCGGCCGCGCAGCTCCACGAGCACACTCCGCTCGCCGACCGCGATCCACCGGCGTCCGACGAGATAGCTGCCGCCGTAGTCGTTCGCGGCGTCCAGCCACTCGCTCTGGCCACGGTCGGTGCGGAAGGCCGCGAGCACGTAACGGGCTTTGCCACTACGGCAGTTGGCCTGGCGGAGATCGCGGCTTTCCGCACGTACGACCGGCTTGCACCCTGCTGCCGCCGCGAGCGGCTCCAGGCCAGACGTGCCGGTCACGACCACCCCGGCCTCGTCGGCGCCGGACCCACATCCCGCGACAACGAGCACGGCGACGACCACCAGCAGGACACGCTTCATGCGCCTCTCCCATCCCTTGGGCCGACACGAACGCGCCAGCTCCGCAAGCACCGTTGAGCACCGTCGACCGTCCGGTTAGCGTGCGCCGCAGCAGACGACAGAGGGGGGCACCACATGACTGACCCGTCCCGCCGCAGAGTCATCGGGACGGCCGGAGCCGTCGGCCTCGGCACCGTCCTCGGCACGACCGTCCCGGCCCACGCCATCCCGAGCCACGCATCGGGTCGGCCCACGCAGGGCCCCGCCCTCGATACGGATCCCGTGCGCGCCGCGCTCAACCGGCTGCTGCCCGAGCACGCGGACCAGTTCCGGCTCGACCAACTCCGCGACTCCGGCGAGGGGTTCAGGGTCAGTGGGTCCACCGGCCGGATCGCCGTCGCGGGCACCGGGCCGCTGGCGCTGCTCACCGGCGTGCACTGGTATCTGAAGTATGTGTGCGGCGCCCATATCTCCTGGTCGGGCAGCCAACTGGAGCTGCCCGAGCGGCTCCCGGGGCCGGACCGGCCGCTCCACCGCAGAGCGACGGTGCCGCACCGCTTCGTCTTCAACGACACCCACGACGGCTACACCGCCCCGTACGCGGACTGGCCCCGCTGGGAGCGCATGATCGACGTGCTGGCGCTGCACGGCTGCAACGAAGTGCTCGTCACCGCAGGTCAGGAGGGCGTCTACCACCGCCTCCTGCAGGACTTCGGCTACTCCGACACCGAGGCCCGCACCTGGCTGCCCGCGCCCTCGCACCAGCCGTGGTGGCTGCTGCAGAACATGAGCGCGTACGGCGGTCCGCTCAGCCCTGAACTGATCGAGCGGCGCGTCGAGTTGGGCCGGAGGATCGCGGACCGGCTGCGCGCGCTCGGCATGAAGCCGGTCATGCCCGGCTACTTCGGGACGGTCCCGGACGGCTTCGCCGAGCGCAACCCGGGCGCCCGTACCGTCCCGCAGGGCGACTGGAACGGACTGCGGCGGCCGGACTGGCTCGATCCGCGCACCGAGCCGTTCGCCGAGGTCGCGGCCGCGTTCTATCGGCACCAGGCCGAACTGTTCGGCGAGATCGACCTGTTCAAGATGGACCTGCTGCACGAGGGCGGCGACCCGGGCGACGTGCCGGTGCCGGAGGCGGCGCGCGCCGTGGAGCGGGCGCTGCACACCGCACGCCCCCGGGCGCTGTGGACGATCCTCGGCTGGCAGGCCAACCCGCGGCGCGACGTGATCGACGCCCTGGACAAGAAGCAGCTCCTGGTCGTGGACGGCCTGTCCGACCTGGAGACGGTCACCGACCGGGAGAAGGACTGGGGCGGCGCGCCGTACGCGTTCGGCACGATCCCCAACTTCGGCGGCCGCACCACCATCGGCGCGAAGACCCATATGTGGACGGAGCGGTTCACGGTCTGGCGGGACAGACCGGGCTCGACGCTCGCGGGCACCGCGTACATGCCGGAGGCCGCCGAACGCGACCCGGCGGCGCTCGAACTGTTCACGGAGCTGGCCTGGCGCGAGGAGGCCGTGGACCGCGCCGAGTGGTTCCGTGCGTACGCCGATCTGCGCTACGGCGGGCAGGACGGGCAGGCCCGCGCGGCGATGGCGGCGCTGCGCGAGACCGCGTACCGGATCACCAGCAAGGACGGCCGGCCGCACGACTCGATCTTCGCGGCGCGCCCGAGCCTGAGCGCCAACTCCGGTACGTACTACGCGACGCACACCCCCGCGTTCCCGCCCGGCGGCTTCGACCGGGCCTTCGCGGCGCTGCTCGGGGTGCGGGACTCGCTGCGCCGCTCGGACGCGTACCGCTACGACCTCACGGATCTGGCCCGGCAGGCGCTCGCCAACCGGTCCTGGCAGTTGCTGCCGCAGCTGCGGGCGGCGTACGGGAGGAAGGACCGGGAGACGTTCCGAACCCTCGCGCGTCTGTGGCTGAGGCTGATGCGGCTGAGCGAGGAGGTCACGGGAGCGCACCGGGCGTTCCTGCTCGGGCCGTGGCTGGAGGACGCGAAGCGGATGGCGTCGACACCCGCCGAAGCGGCGGAACTGGAGCGCACGGCACGGGTGTTGATCACCACCTGGGCGGACCGGGCCACCGCCGACGGCGGGCGCCTCGCCAACTACGCCAACCGGGACTGGCACGGCCTGATCGGCGACTTCCACCTGCCGCAGTGGACGGCGTACCTGGACGAGCTGGAGGACGCGCTCGCGGCGGGGCGGGAGCCGAAGGCGTTCGACTGGTACGCGATCGAGGAGCCCTGGACGCGGGAGCGGAAGGTGTATCCGCTGCGCCCGCCGAACGACGCGTACCGCACGGCGAAGCAGGCGTACGACGTCCTGGCCCGGGCCCCCTATCAGGGCAAGGTCGCCGTCTCCGCCGAGCCGTCCGCGTTCCCGCCCGGTGGCCACGCGCGCGTGCGGGCGGTTTTCACCAACGTCAACGGGCTGCGCGCCACCGGCCGGGTGGACTTCACCCTCAACGGCCTGGACGCCGAACCGGAGGACGGCACGTCGCTGAGGTCGGTGCCCCCGGCCGGCGAGGGCGCGGTGACCTGGCGCGCGAAGGCCCCGGACGAGCCGCTGACCTCGCCGCTGAAGCCGCTGCCGTACGAACTGTCCGTGCGGTACGGCCCGAAGGACGAGGACCGGGTCACGACGGTCGTCGAGGACAGCCTGTATGTGGCCGGTCCCCTGGACGAGGCGTGGCGGACGTACACCAACAGCGCGGCCGTGTTCGGGCAGGTCGGCGAGCGGTTCGCGGTCAACGGCGGCGGCCAGGACCTGTGGAAGGGCACCAGCGAGTTCGGCGCCGCGTACCGCGAGGGCGCCCTGCTGGACGGGGTCGCGGTGACGGTGCGGGTGGACGCGCAGGCCGCTACGGGTCCGTGGGCGCGGGCGGGTGTGATCGCCCGCAACTCCCTTTCCACGCCCGGCTCCCCGGGTTTCGTGAACCTGTCGGTGACGCCCGCGAACGGGGTGGTGCTCTCCTACGACACGAACGGCGACGGCACCCTGGACACGTACAAGCGGATCACCGGAATCAAGGCCCCGGTACTGCTCCGTCTGAGCCGGACCGGGGACACGTTCCGCGGGGAGTGCTCGACGGACGACGGGGCGAGCTGGCGGACGGTCGCCGAGGTGCCGGTCGGGGGTGCGGCGGCGAGCCAGGACGTCGGCTTCTTCATGTCGGCCGCGCACGGGGGCAGCGGGGCCCGGGGGACGGTGGAGTTCAGCGGGTTCGCGCTGGGGTGAGGCCAGGGCGTACGGCGGAGGCGCGGAGGCGCGGAGCAGTCAACTCTCCCTCCTCTGAGGCCTGTTCGAGTGACCATCCGACGATTCGCTCGTTCTGCTGAACGTGAGTTCTTCGGACGCCGCCACGCGCACCTCCCCGCCCCCGTCCCCCGGGCCCGCTCCCGTCGTCGACGTGGAGCAGGCCGAGGCCGCGCTCGTCGAGCACTATCCGCGACTCGTGCGGCTCGGCTACCTCGTCCTGCCGCCGTCGCTCGGGCGCAACCGGCGGGTGCTGACCGCGCACTGGCTCACCCAGCGCGCCCTGCCCCGCGCCCGTACGACCGTGGAACGCGCCATGGTCCCGGCGCAGCGCGGGGCGGGCAGGCCGGGCGGCGACCCCGGGTACGGCTATGTGCGCCTGCGGGTGCTGCGGAGCGCCCTGGAGGCGGGGCTTCCGCTGCGGCGGCGGGCCTGGCCGCGGCGCGCGCAACTGCCGCCGCTGCTGCCGCAGGTGTGGGGCCTGCGGCTGTTCCCGCGCTCCGGCGGCGCCGATGAACTCGCCCTCGACCAGCGGCTCTCCGCGCTCGGCGGCCCGGCGCGCGCCGCGTTCGTGCTGCGCGGCCTGGAGCGGCTGCCGGACGCCGAAGTGCGCAGGATCCTGGAGGGCGCCGGGGTCGAGGACCCGCATGCGGCGCTCGCGGAGGCGGACGGTGTGGCCGCCTCGTACGAGCTGCTCGACTCCCCCGAGTTCGACCCGTGCTCCCTCCAGGCCAGGCCGCCGGACCTGATGCGGCGCAGGCAGCACGGCCGCGCCGCGCTCGCCGCCACGGCGGCCGCCCTGGTCTGCGGCACGCTCCTCGCCCTGCCGGGCGACGGCCTGGCGCCCGGCACCCCCGCGGCCCCCGCGTACGCACGCAACCCGGCGGCCGAAGCGGCCCTGGACCCGGAGGAGTTGACGCGCGTCGGGGCGGGCGAGTGGCGGCGCTCGGCGCGCACCGACTTCTCCGTGTGGCCGGCCCGCGGCTCCCTCACCGGCGACCGCGAGCTGCTCGGCCGGGCGCTCGCCGTGTGGGCGCGCCCGGGCCCGTCCGTGCAGGTCTCGGCGACCCCCGGCACCGCCTCGGGCGCCCCGCCGGGACCGGCGCAACTGCTGTACGCGGGCGAGGTGGGCCGGGCCCGCGTGGTGGTCCTGCACGACGGCCTGCGCCTGGTGCGGTACGCCGAGCCGCGGTCCGGGGCGGGCGGTGGCGCGGCCCTCGACTTCGCGCGGGTCGACGGCGCCGCGCAGGCCACGTCGGGGGCGGTGGTCGTGGGCCGGGGCAAGGGTGAGGTGCGGTATCTGACGGCGCCGTGGGTGCGTACCGTCGCCGTCCGCGACCTGCGCGAACCGGGCGCGCCCGCACGGGAGTTGGACCGGTCGGCGGACGGCGTGACGGCGCCCCTGGCCGCCGTGGCGCCGTCGACGGACTGCACGGAGGTCGCCGCGCTCGAACTGCGCGAGGACGGTCCAGGAGCAGGTGGCACCCGGCTCGTGACCGACCTCGGCGAGCTCACCCCGGCCCACCTCACGTCCGGGCGCCCTCAGTCCCCGGGCGAGGTGGACGGGCAGGCGGCGCGGGCGAGTTGGGCGCGTACGGCCTGTCTGCTCGGGGCGGTCCGCTCGAACGGGGTGCGGTCGGTGAACTCCTGGGCGTACGCGGCACAGCGGCTGCCCGAGGGGAACGGCACGGCGACCTGGGTGTGCACGCGGGCGGAGACCTGGCGGGGAGCGGGCAGCAGGGTGCTCGCGCAGTTCCAGGCGCCGGGCAAGGACACCGGGGCGATCGCGGCGCGGGCGCAGGACTCACCGGCCTGCGGGGCGCGCGAGCCGCGGGTGCTCGCCGGGGTGCTGTGGAAGTCGCGGGCGGGCCATTGGCACGTACTGGCGGCGGGCAGCAAGGACGTGGCGTCGGTGCGGGTGACGGGCGGCGCGCAGGGCTCGGCCCGCGGCAACACCCTCGCGGCACCGGCCCGCAAGGGCGCGCGGGCGCAGCTGAGGGGGCGCCTCGCGGACGGTACGGAGGTGTCGGCGCTGCGCTGACAGCCGTACGGAAGCGGAGGGCTGAGGGGCGGCGGGCTCCTCAAGCGCCGGAGAGTCGTCAGAAAAGGGCCGCACAAGGGGTACACCTCGCCCGTACTCGTCAGTACATTGACGCCATGTCTAATACGCCGCAGGCCCGGTTCGACCGGGCGCCGCAGCCCATCGCCTCCGAGTGGACGGCGCTGAAGGCACGCAAGGTCTCCTTCGCCTGGGAGGAGACGCCGCTCCACTGGCTGCCCGGCGACCCGTTCACGACGCACACCATCAACGTCCTGCACCTCCTGCTGCCCGCGGGCGAGCGCTGGTTCGTGCACGTCTACAAGCAGGTCCTGCCGTACATCGAGGACGAGCAGCTGCGCGCCGACGTGATCGGGTTCATCGGGCAGGAGGCCATGCACTCCCAGGCTCACGACGAGGTCCTGCCGCACCTGCGTGAGCAGGGCCTGGACCCGACCCCGTACACCGCGCAGATCGACTGGTTCTTCGAGAAGCTGCTCGGCGACCGCACGCTGCCGCCCGGCAAGGCCCGCAAGTGGTGGCTGATGGAGCGGATCGCGACGATCGCGGCGATCGAGCACTACACCGCGTTCCTCGGCGACTGGGTCCTGAACGCCGACGAGCTGGACCGGCGCGGCGCCGACCCGACGATGCTGGACCTGCTGCGCTGGCACGGCGCGGAGGAGGTCGAGCACCGCTCGGTGGCGTTCGACCTGTTCATGCACGTGGACGGCTCGTACGCGCGCCGGGTGCGGACCTGGGGAGTCGCGTTCGCCGCGCTCGTCTTCCTGTGGCAGCGCGGGGCGCGGTTCTTCATGGAGAACGACCCGACGCTGGTCGACGGCCGCGCCACGTTCAAGGAGTTCTTCGCCAAGGGCCGGCAGGGCGTGCTGCCGACGACCGGCGCGATGGTCCGCTCCATCCCCCGGTATCTGAACCGCGCCTACCACCCCTCGCACGAGGGTTCCACGGCGCAGGCGGTCGCCTACCTGGCGTCGTCGCCCGCCGCCGTCGCCGCCGAGGCCCGCGAGAAGGGTGCCGCCTGAGATGCCCAGGATCCGCACCGTCGCCGCCGTCGCGGGCGCCGCGCTGCTCGTACGGCGGGCCGTGCGCAGCCGTATGGGGACCGCACCCCTGTGGCCGATGCCCGCCCTTCAGACCCCGATCTCGGGCCGGCCGCGCGGGCGCGCCCAGCGTCTGCGGGTCGCGGCCCGCACCGAGGTCGCCGACGGCGTGGTCCGGCTGCGCCTTGCGCCGCGCGACTCGGGATCGGGCCCGCTGCCTGCCTGGGAGCCGGGCGCCCACCTGGACCTGGTGCTGCCGTCCGGGGCGGTCCGGCAGTACTCGCTCTGCGGCGACCCCGCGGACCGCACCGCGTACACCGTGGCGACCCGGCTGATCGAGGACGGCCGCGGCGGCTCGCGCGAGGTGCACGAGAAGCTGGCCGAGGGCACCGAGATCGAGGTGCGCGGCCCGCGCAACCGCTTCCCGCTGGAGCCCGCGCACGCGTACGTCTTCGTGGCCGGCGGCATCGGCATCACCCCGGTCCTGCCGATGCTGCGCGCGGCCGAACTGTCCGGCGCGCAGTGGCAGTTGGTGTACGCGGGCCGCTCCCGCGCCTCGATGCCGTTCCTGGACGAGGTGGAGCGGCTCGGCCGCAGCCGCCGGGGCCGGGTGACGGTGATCGCCGAGGACGAGTCCGGCCGGCCCGACGCGGCCGCGCTCTTCGACGGGGCGCCGCAGGCCGCGGCCGTGTACTGCTGCGGGCCCGAGGGCCTGATGGACGCGGTGGCGGCGGCGCTCCCGCACGGCAGCACCCTGCACCTGGAACGGTTCACGCCCGCCGCGGCCACCGAGGGCAACACGGCCTTCGAGGTCGAACTGCGGCGCAGCGGCACCACGGTGGCCGTCCCGGCCGACGAGACGGTCCTCGCCGCAGTCCGCGAGCAGCTGCCGAACGTCGCGTACTCCTGCGAGCAGGGCTTCTGCGGCACCTGCCGACTGAGGGTCGTGGCGGGCGAGGTCGAGCACCGCGACGAGCTGCTCACGGACGAGGAGCGGCGCGACTCGATGCTGATCTGCGTGTCCCGCGCGCGCGGCGGGAGGCTGGTCCTGGACCTGTGATCCGCACGGTCGACCCCTGGCGTCGAACGTGGCACCGCCCATTAGGGTGTTCGTATGACGACCGGGGTGCGCCGCAGGATGGGAGTCGAGGAGCGGCGGGAGCAGTTGATCGCCGTGGCGCTCGAACTGTTCAGCCACCGCTCCCCCGACGAGGTCTCCATCGACGAGATAGCCGGTGCGGCGGGAATTTCCCGCCCGCTGGTGTACCACTACTTCCCGGGCAAGCGCAGCCTGTACGAAGCGGCGCTGCGCAAGGCCGCGGAAGACCTCGCCGAGCGTTTCGAGGAGCCGCGCGAAGGCCCCCTCGGCGCCCGCCTGTTGCGGGTGATGGGCCGCTTCTTCGACTTCGTCGACGAGCACGGCCCGGGCTTCTCGGCCCTGATGCGCGGCGGCCCCGCGGTCGGTTCGTCGACCACCAACGCCCTGATCGACTCGGTCCGGCAGGCCGCGTACGAGCAGATCCTCGCGCACCTCGGCATCACCGCGCCGTCCGCCCGCCTCCAACTCGTCGTGCGCTCCTGGGTGTCGCTCGCGGAGTCCACGGCACTGCTGTGGCTGGACGGCCGCCGGGTGCCGCGCGCCGAGCTCGAACTCCAGCTGGTCCACGACTTCGCTGCGCTGGCTGCGGTCAGTGCGGCGTACGACGAGGAGATGGCGTCCGTCCTTCGCGGCATCCTCGCCGCCGAGCCGTCGGACGGGCCTTTCGCGGACCTGGTCGACCGGCTGGTCGCGCTGGCGCCGTTGCCGGGTTCGGTGTGACGGCAACCCGTCTGCCCTGTTCTGTTTCGTCGCCGGGTGCGGGCCGTCGGTGGTTGCTCGCGCCCCGCGGCGGAGCCGCAAATGTGACAGCCCCGCGCCCCTTACGGGGCACGTCACCATGCCCTCTGCGGGGCACGGGAGTTGACCGTAGGAGCCCGCCAGGGACTCCTTGCCCGATAGGCACTGCCGGATGCGCCCGGTACAGTCGCGTCCCATGACCGCGAGGCTTGCCGACATCGCAGCCCAGGCGGGGGTCAGCGAGGCCACGGTCAGCAGGGTGCTGAACGGGAAGCCGGGCGTAGCCGCGACCACCCGCCAGTCCGTGCTTGCCGCTCTCGACGTCCTCGGCTACGAGCGCCCGGTGCGGCTGCGCAGCCGGAGCGCGGGTCTGGTCGGGCTGATCACGCCGGAGCTGGAGAATCCGATCTTCCCGGCCCTCGCACAGGTCATCGGCCAGGCCCTGACCCGGCAGGGGTACACGCCGGTGCTCGCCACCCAGACCCCCGGCGGGTCCACGGAGGACGAGCTGACGGAGATGCTCGTGGACCGCGGTGTCTCCGGCATCATCTTCGTCTCCGGGCTGCACGCCGACACCAGCGCCGACATGGACCGCTACGAGCAGCTGCGTGCCCAGGGCGTGCCGTTCGTCCTGGTCGACGGCTTCGCGGAGAAGGTGCGGGCCCCGTTCATCTCTCCCGACGACCGGGCCGCGATGCGCCTGGCCGTGACCCACCTCGTCTCCCTCGGGCACACGGACATCGGCCTGGCCCTCGGCCCGAAGCGGTTCGTGCCGGTGCAGCGGAAGATCGAGGGGTTCGTACGGGCCGTACGGGAGCAGCTGGGCCTCGATGAGGACGCGGTGCACGAGCGGCTCGTCCAGCACTCGCTGTTCACCTTGGAGGGCGGGCAGGCGGCGGCCGCGGCGCTCCTTGACCGGGGCTGCACGGCGGTGGTGTGCGCGAGCGACATGATGGCCCTCGGTGCCATCCGCGCGGCACGCCGGCGCGGCCTCGAGGTGCCGGACGACATCTCGGTGGTCGGCTTCGACGACTCCCCGCTGATCGCGTTCACCGACCCGCCGCTGACCACGGTGCGCAAACCCGTCCCGGCGATGGGCCAGGCCGCGGTGAACACGCTGCTCGAGGAGATCGCGGGCACCCCGGCCCCGCGCAGCGAGTTCGTGTTCATGCCCGAACTGGTCGTACGCGGTTCAACTGCTTCTGCGCGCAAGGCTTCTTCCCCTAAGGGTTGAAGCCGAGATTCCTCGGTCTGAGGCCTTTCACGCATCGTTCCTGGGGCGTAGAAAATGCACCCCGGACCCACCCGAGGGATGATCGGGCAAAGGTGAATTTCTGGCAGACTTTCTGTCCATGGGTGAGACGAATGTGAGTACACGGGAAGGTCGGACGGCGGCCGGAACCTCACCCCTCGAAGCGGAGGGAACCCGTCCGGCAGGGGCCTTCGTGCGCCGACTGCGCACCCCCCGGCGCCCCCGTATCTGGTACGAGCTGGCCCTCATCGCGGTGAGTTACTGGCTGTACTCCCTGGTGCGCAACGCCGTGCCCGAGCAGCAGGCCGCGGCGATGCAGAACGCCGACTGGATCTGGCAGGCCGAGCAGGCCATCGGCCTCGCCTTCGAGCGGGGCGTCAACCAGGCCGTGAACTCGGTGACATGGCTCGTCGTCGGCATGAACTACTACTACGCGACGCTGCACTTCATCGTGACGATCGCGGTACTGGTGTGGCTGTACCGCCGCCACCCCGGCCGGTACGCGGCGATGCGCACCGTCCTCTTCGTGACCACCGGTCTCGCCCTGGTCGGCTTCTACTTCTTCCCGCTGGCCCCGCCGCGGCTCTTCGAGGGCGGCGGCTTCGTCGACACGGTCCTCGTCCACGAGACCTGGGGCTCGATGGCCTCCGGCGACCTGAAGCACATGACGAACCAGTACGCGGCGATGCCGTCGATGCACATCGGCTGGTCGCTGTGGTGCGGCCTCGCCCTGTTCACGCTCGCCCGGGTGCCGTGGGTCAAGGTCCTTGCCGTGCTGTACCCGCTGGCGACGCTCGTGGTGATCATCGCGACGGCCAACCACTTCTGGCTCGACGCGATCGGCGGCCTCCTCTGCCTCATGGCGGCCCTCGCGCTCACCCGCGTCTGGTACGGCAGGGCCCCGCACCGCCTGCCGCGCCGGATGGCCGCAGTCAGGGGGCGCCCCCAAGGGGCGCGGGGAACTGCGCGACCAGCCCCCACCGGCCCGCAGGGAACCAGCGAAGCCGCCGCGGCAGAATCAGCCCGTCCGGCGCTTGAGGACGAGCCCGCAGGGCGATGACGGTGCCCGAGTCGACGACGCCCCTGAGGTCGGCCTACCCGGCAGCCCCGTAGAACAGCTCCTCCACCACGTGCCGGGCCCGCCGGGTAATCCGCCGGTAATCGTCGATCATCTCGCCGACCGTGCCCGCCTCGTACCCGAGATAGCGGCCCACCGCGGCCAGTTCGCGGCCGTCCGACGGGAACGTGTCGCCGGCCCGGCCGCGCACCAGCATCACCGCGTTCCGTACGCGGGTGGCGAGCACCCAGGCCTCGTCGAGGACCTCCGCGTCCTCCGTGGAGATCAGCTCGGCGGCACGCGCCGCGGCCAGCGCCTCACGGGTCCTGGTCGTCCGCAGGCCCGGCTCGGCCCAGCCCTCCTGGAGCTGGAGGAGCTGCACCGCCCACTCGACGTCGGAGAGCCCGCCGCGGCCCAGCTTGGCGTGCAGCGTCGGGTCGGCGCCGCGCGGCATCCGCTCGGCCTCCATACGGGCCTTGAGGCGGCGGATCTCTCGCACCGCGTCGTCGCCGAGGCCCTCCTGCGGGTAGCGCAGCGGGTCGACCAGCTCGATGAAGCGGCGCCCCAGGTCCGCGTCGCCCGCGACGGGCTCGGCGCGCAGCAGCGCCTGGCTCTCCCAGACGTGCGACCAGCGGTGGTAGTACGCGGCGTACGACTTGAGGGTGCGCACCAGCGGGCCGCTCTTGCCCTCCGGGCGCAGGTCCGCGTCGATGAGCAGCGGCGGGTCGGACGTGGGCAGCTGGAGGAGCCGGCGCATCTCGGCGACCACCTGGTTCGCGGCCTTGGCCGCCTCCTGGTCGTCGACGCCCTCGCGCGGCTCGTGCACGAAGAGCACGTCGGCGTCGGAGCCGTAGCCCAGCTCGTGCCCGCCGAAGCGGCCCATGCCGATGACGGTGAACCGGGTGGGCAGTTCGTCCCCCCAGCCCGCCCGGACCACGGCACGGAGTGCCCCGGCGAGGGTGGCGGCGGTGAGGTCGGAGACCGCGCTCCCGACCCGGTCCACCAACGCACCGGGGTCAGCCTCGGCCGGGCTGTCCTCCGTCCCGTACGAGCCGATCAGGTCGCCCGCGGCCGTACGGAACAGCTCGCGGCGGCGTACCCCGCGGGCCGCCGCGACGGCCTGCTCGGCGCCGTCGGCCCGGCGCACGGCGGCGAGGATCTCCTGCTCCAGGTGGTCCCGGCCGCGCGGCTCGAGGCCCCGGGAGTCGCCGAGCAGGGCGACCGCCTCCGGGGCGCGCAGCAGCAGGTCGGGGGCGAGCCGGCCGGCGGACAGGACGCGGGCGAGGTTCTCGGCGGCGGCGCCCTCGTCGCGCAGGAGCCGCAGGTACCAGGGGGTCTTGCCGAGGGCGTCGGAGACCTTGCGGAAGCCGAGCAGGCCCGCGTCCGGGTCGGCGGAGTCCGCGAACCAGCCGAGCAGCACGGGGAGCAGGGTGCGCTGGATGGCGGCCTTCCGCGTCACACCCGAGGCCAGCGCCTCCAGGTGGCGCAGGGCGGCGGCCGGGTCGGCGTACCCGAGGGCGACGAGGCGTTCGCGGGCCGCGTCCGCGGAGAGCCGGGTCTCGCCGGGGGCGAGCTGGGCGACGGCGTCGAGGAGCGGCCGGTAGAAGATCTTCTCGTGCAGCCTGCGGACCACGGCCGCGTGCCGCCGCCAGGCCCGGCCCAGCTCGGTGACGGGTTCGGTGCGCAGGCCGAGGGAGCGGCCGAGGCGGCGCAGGTCCCGCTCGTCCTCGGGCACGAGATGGGTACGGCGCAGCCGGTACAGCTGGATGCGGTGCTCCATGGCGCGCAGGAAGCGGTACGCGGCGTCCAGCTGGGCGGCGTCGGCCCGGCCCACGTACCCGCCTGCCGCGAGGGCCGCGAGGGCGTCGAGGGTGGAACCGCTGCGCAGCGAGGCATCGGCCCTGCCGTGCACCAACTGCAGGAGCTGGACGGCGAATTCGACGTCCCGCAGGCCGCCGGGCCCGAGCTTCAGCTCGCGCTCGATCTCGGCGGCGGGGATGTTGTCCACGACCCGGCGGCGCATCTTCTGCACGTCGGGCACGAAGTTGTCGCGCTCGGCGGCCTGCCAGACCAGCGGGGCCAGCGTCTCCACGTACGCCTCGCCCAACTCGGGGTCGCCGGCGACCGGGCGGGCCTTGAGGAGGGCCTGGAACTCCCAGGTCTTGGCCCAGCGTTGGTAGTAGGCGAGGTGCGAGGAGAGGGTGCGGACGAGCGGGCCGTTGCGCCCCTCGGGCCGCAGGTTGGCGTCGACGGGCCAGATGGTGCCCTCGACGGTCGTCTCGGAGCAGATCCGCATCATGTGCGAGGCGAGCCGGGTCGCGGCCTGCATGGCCTTGGACTCGTCGGCGCCATTGGCGGGCTCCGCGACGAAGATGACGTCCACGTCGGACACGTAGTTCAGCTCGTGCCCGCCGCACTTCCCCATCGCGATCACGGCGAGCGAGCAGAGCGCGTCGTCCTCGGGCGCCGCACCGCGGGCGATGGCGAGGGCGGCCCGCAGGGTCGCGGTGGCCAGGTCGGCGAGCTCGGCGGCGGTCTGGGCGACGTCGGTGGTGCCGCACACGTCACGCGCGGCGATGGCGAGCAGACAGCGCCGGTAGGCCACGCGCAGCGTCACGGGGTCGACGGCGTCGGCGAGGCCGTGCTCGAACTCCTCGACTCCCGGGTGCAGATCGCTCGCCTCGTACGTCACGAGGGCCTGCCAGTCCCGGGGGTGGCGGGCCAGGTGGTCGCCGAGGGCCTCGGAGGCGCCGAGCACGCCGAGCAGCCGGTCGCGCAGCGGCTTCGCGGACAGCAGGGTGTCGAGCAGCAGGTGCCGCTCGTCGGGGGCCTCGGGGCCGCCGGGGTCCTGCGCCTCGACGAGCCGGACGAGCCCGAGCAGCGCGAGATCCGGGTCGGCGGTGGCGCCGAGGGCGTCGAGCAGCACCGGGTCGTTGCGGACGGAGGCGAGCTCCGGGCTGTCGAGGAGCCGCGCGGCCGTGGAGGCGTCGTTGAACCCGTGCCGCAGCAGCCGCGTGAACGTACTGCTTCTCCGCCCCGGCGTGGTCATGTTCGGCCTCCCGTGTGATCACGTCGTACGGGCCGAGCCTAGCCGCAGGGGCAGCAGTGCTACAGCTTGAGCGGGTACAGCTCGAAGGCCGGGGCATGGAGCGGACGTACGGTGGTGAAGTGGCGTCGGTCCACAGTGCACACCCGCACGGTCCTCAGCCTCTCGGCGACGGCCATGACGCAGGCATCCGTGCCGCCGAGTGGGAAGTCCGCGTACCGCCGCACCAGTTCGGAGGCCCTGAGCAGTTCCTCCGGCATGATTGCGGTGACGTGCCGTACCAACCGTGGGCGAGATCCTCTAGGAAAGTCGCCTCCACCTCGGCTCCGCAGCGGAGCGCGATCAAGTAGCACGCTTCGGCGATCACCGGAGCAGGCACGGCAAGGTTGCGCGGATTCACGTCGGCGTACCAGTCGCGGCACGCAGCGTGGTGGGCGTCAGTACGATCCGTGAGGGCCACCAAGGGGCCCGTGTCCATGACGATCACTCGCCGAAGCCCGATTCGCGCAGAATTTCGTCCGCCCGCTCGGAGGTGTCCGTGTGCCCGGAGTTCCCCATACCGAGCGACTTCGGACCGGTGGCAGCCGTCCGCAACAGCCCGAGCTCGCGCAGGCGCTCGGCGAGAACGGGCAGATCGTCGTCCGGGACGCGGTCGAGCAGCGCGTGCAGTTCTTCCCGAGTGGTCATACGTTCAGAGTAGCCGCGCCGTCTGATAAGGAGCATGGTTTCCGATATGGACTACACACTCGAAGTGATCACACTTCCCGTCTCTGACGTGGACCGCGCGAAGGAGTTCTACCGCGACAAGGTCGGCTTCACCGTGGACTTCGACGGCGAGGTGATGCCGGGCGTGCGCGTCGTCCAGCTGACCCCGCCCGGCTCGGGCTGCTCCGTCGCGATCAGCGACAACCTGGAGGGCCTGAACGTCACACCGCCGCCCGCGCCCGGCTCGTACCAGGGCATGCAGCTGTGCGTCGCCGACATCGCGCAGGCCCACAAGGAACTGACGGGCCGCGGCCTGGACGTCACGGAGCCGGTGACCTACGGCGAGCAGGACGGCGGCACGTTCATGCACTTCAGGGACCCGGACGGCAACGGCTGGGGCATCCAGGAGTACCGGGTCCGGGCGGAGAAGCCGCTGCGGTCGGTGATCTGAGCGGGGTACGGCGAAGGGCCCGGGGAGCGACACCCCGGGCCCTTTCGCCGTACCGCTCAACTCCCTTACAGAACCGGAAGGTTCTTCCGCAGCTCGAAGGCCGTGACCTCGCTGCGGTACTCCTCCCACTCCTGCTTCTTGTTCCTGAGGAAAAAGTCGTAGACGTGCTCGCCGAGCGTCTCCGCGACCAGTTCCGAGCGCTCCATCAGGGCGATCGCCTCGCCGAGGTTCTGCGGCAGGGGCTCGATGCCGAGGGCGCGGCGTTCGGCGTCGCGCAGGGCCCAGACGTCGTCGTCGGCGCCGGGCGGGAGTTCGTACCCCTCCTCGATGCCCTTGAGGCCGGCGGCGAGGAGGACCGCGTAGGCGAGGTACGGGTTGGCGCCGGAGTCGAGGGAGCGGACCTCGACGCGGGCCGAACCGGTCTTGCCCGGCTTGTACATGGGCACGCGGATCAGCGCCGAGCGGTTGTTGTGGCCCCAGCAGATGTACGAGGGGGCCTCGCCGCCCGCGCCCGCGGTGCGCTCGGAACCGCCCCAGATGCGCTTGTACGAGTTGACCCACTGGTTGGTGACCGCGGAGATCTCGGCGGCGTGGCGCAGGAGGCCCGCGATGAAGGAGCGGCCGACCTTCGAGAGCTGGTACTCGGCGCCGGATTCGTAGAAGGCGTTCCTGTCGCCCTCGAACAGGGACAGGTGGGTGTGCATGCCGCTGCCCGGGTGCTCGGAGAACGGTTTCGGCATGAACGTGGCCTGCACGCCCTGCTCCAGGGCGACCTGCTTCATGACCAGGCGGAACGTCATGATGTTGTCGGCCGTGGAGAGCGCGTCCGCGTACCGCAGGTCGATCTCCTGCTGGCCCGGGGCGCCCTCGTGGTGGCTGAACTCGACCGAGATGCCCATGGATTCGAGCATGGTGATGGCCTGGCGGCGGAAGTCCATGCCGACGTTCTGCGGGGTGTGGTCGAAGTAGCCCGAGGAGTCGGCGGGGGTGGGCCGGGAGCCGTCCACCGGCTTGTCCTTGAGCAGGAAGAACTCGATCTCGGGGTGGGTGTAGAAGGTGAAGCCCAGGTCCGAGGTCTTGGCGAGGATGCGCTTCAGGACGTACCGCGGGTCCGCGTAGGACGGGGAGCCGTCGGGCATCAGGATGTCGCAGAACATCCGGGCCGTGCCGGGGGCCTCCGCGCGCCACGGGAGGATCTGGAACGTCGACGGGTCGGGCTTGGCGATCATGTCCGATTCGTAGACCCGGGCGAAGCCCTCGATCGCGGAGCCGTCGAAACCGATGCCCTCGTCGAAGGCCTGCTCGAGCTCGGCCGGGGCCACCGCGACGGACTTCAGGAAGCCCAGGACGTCCGTGAACCACAGGCGTACGAAGCGGATGTCGCGCTCCTCGAGGGTGCGGAGCACGAATTCCTGCTGCTTGTCCATAGCTACATCCTTGCAGTTCAGACGGTCTGTGCACCACCGCCCCGGCACGGTAGGGGCTTCAGTATCGAGGCCAGGGGTTTCCGCCAGATTACGGGCCCCTTGTGGCGTGCGACATCCCGGTGGCCACTACGATCGGCGGGCCGCCGTACCCGTCATCCGTACCTTTTCGCAGAAGAACGCAGAGGTTGCCTTCATGGGTTCAAGCAATACGTCCAGGCAGGGGAGTTCGCAGGACCGCAGGGCCCGGATAGAGGCGATGCGCCGGGCCGAGCGGGCGCGGGAGCGCCGCAACCGGACGATCGCGATCGTGGCGAGCACGGCTGTCGTCGCGGGCCTGGTGGGGTTCGGCTCGTATCTGTTCATCCGGGAGCAGGACGAGAAGAAGAAGGAAGAGGCCCAGGTCGCGGCCGAGCAGAAGCGGCAGGAGAAGCTCCGCGAGGAGGCCGCCGGGAAGAACATCGACGGCGAGCGGTCCTGGGAAGCGAAGAAGCTGGGCCGCGACCACGTCACGAAGCCCGTGAGCTATCCGATGACGCCTCCGGTCGGCGGTGACCACGACCAGGTCTGGATGAACTGCAACGGCGACGTCTACGAGAAGCCGATCCCGGACAAGCACGCCGTGCACTCCCTCGAACATGGCGCCGTATGGGTGACGTACGGGACGAAGGCGAAGCCGGCCGACCTGAAGGTGCTTGAGGCGAAGGTGAAGGCGACGCCGTACTCCCTGATGAGCCCCGTGAACGAGCAGAAGGGCGCGCTGATGCTGAGCGCCTGGGGCAAGCAGCTGACCGTGGACAGTGCGAAGGACCCGCGGGTGGAGACGTTCTTCGCCAAGTACGTGCAGGGCAAGCAGACCCCGGAGCCGGGCGCGGCCTGCCAGGGCGGGATCGCGCAGTGAGGCGTGCGGGGTGGGCGGCAGTGTGCGCCGCGGTGGTGCTCGCCGCGGCGGGCGGCGGGGTGACCGCCGCCCTGGCGAACGGCACGGTCCACGACCCCGCGCTGCAGTCCGGGCCGTCCGCGCCGTCCGCGCAGGAGCGTCCGGCCGCGGATTCGGCGGACGCGGGTTTCGCCCGGGACATGGCGGTGCACCACCAGCAGGCGGTGGAGATGTCCTTCGTCGTACGGGACCGCACGGACGACGAGGAGGTCCGCAGGCTCGCGTACGACATCGCCAACACGCAGGCCAACCAGCGCGGCATGATGCTCGGCTGGCTGGACCTGTGGGAGTTGCCGAAGGTGTCGTCGCAGCCGCCGATGGCGTGGATGGGCATGGGCGGGCACGACGGCCATGGTTCGGGCGGGGACGACGCGCCGTTGATGCCCGGCATGGCGACCCGGGCCGAACTCGCCCGCCTGGGGAAGGCGGAGGGCGAGCGGGCCGAGGTGCTGTTCCTGCAGCTGATGACCGCGCACCACAAGGGCGGGGTGCACATGGCCGAGGGCTGTGTCGACCGGTGCCGTCCGGGGGTGGAGCGGGACCTGGCGAAGGGGATGGTCGAGGCCCAGGAGTCCGAGCTGCGGCTGATGGCGGATCTGCTCAAGGCGCGGGGCGCGAAGGGGAGTTGAGGTTGCTGGGGGGCTTCTTCCCCTACCCGCCCCTTCCCGAAAGCCTGCGGCGCTTCGGGGCTCCGCCCCGGACCCCGCTCCTCAATCGCCGGAGGGGCCCAAATTTGAGCCCCTCTGGGGGCACCTCCCAGCGGTAGCTGGGGGAGATTGAGGTCAGTCCCCCAGCACCGCCCCCGCCACATGGTGCGGCCGGTCCAGCATCAGCAAGTGGCCCGCCTCCGGTGAGACGCGATGGTCGGCGTCGAGGAGCTCGGCGAGGCGTCGTTGCCGCGCCAACCAGCGCCGGTCCGTACCCGCGGTGAGCACGGTCACCGGCAGACCGGCCGACAGCCCCGACTCCCGCCGCAGCGCCGCGAGTTGAGCCGCGACATCGGCGTACGTCGCATGCTCGGCGAGCAGCGCGCGCAGCGAGCGGCTCGTCCCGTAGGTGCGCCGCACCAGCTCGTACGGGGCGGGGTCGCCGCCGCCGGTCCGGGCGAGGAACACCGAAGCGCGGCGCAGCGCGGGCCCGAGCGCGTACGGCACACCGGCCGCGCCGAGGAGCGCCCCGCACGCGCGCGCGGCACCGACGCGCAGGGAGGGCGCGGGGCGGGGCCTGGCGTACTCCTCCACGCTGGAGTCGACGAGCACGAGCCGCGCGACCCGGTCCGGGTGGCGGCGCGCGGCGGCCTCGCAGTGGAACCCGGCGAGGGAGTGCCCGACGAGGGTGGCGGGACCCGGGAGTCGGCAGGCGTCGAGGACGTGCGGGATGCGGTCGGCCTCGGCGGCGAGCGTGGGCGCGGCGCGTCCGGGCCCGCTGAGCCCGAGCCCGGGGCGGTCGAAGCGGACGACGGTCCGGTACGGGGTGAGCAGCGCGGTCACGGCGTCCCAGTCGTACCAGGCCATGCCAAGACCGGCCGAGAGCACGCAGACGGGGCCGGTGCCTTCGACCAGGACGTGGTGCGGGACGCCCTCGATGCGGAGGAACGCCTCGCGGAGGTCGGCGCTCATGACCTCACCGGGACCTTGGGCGCCCCGACCCTGCGGGTGAGCCCGTACGCGAGGAGCGCCAGCCAGCCCGCGATGAGCAGGACCTGGGCGCGCTGCCCGAGGCCGAGGAGCCAGCTGCCGTGGCCCGACTGGAAGGCGGCGATGGCACTCAACGTCCAGACGGTGACGGCCAGTTCGAGTCCGACGAGCCAGGGTCCGAGACGGGCGAGGGCCGGCCAGGCGCGGTGGCGGCGGGCGGCCGCGGTGAGGACGACCATGCCGACGAGCGCGCCCGTCACGGCGAGGGAGCTGCTGATGGTGTGGGCGGTGTGGGTGGCGGGCACCAGACCGGCGGCCTCGCGCGCCGCACAGTCCGGGTCGGTGGTCGGGGTGCAGCTCAGCGGGAGCCGCGAGTCGACCGCCGTGGCCGCGCCGAACAGCAGCAGCCCGGCCCAGCCGACCCGGAACCACCGGGAGTTCGGGCGCAGCCGCAACAGGGCCCAGGCCGCGCCTGCGCAGACGAGGAGTCCGGTGGTGAGGTCGGCGGCGCGGAAGAGGCCGCCGAGTGGCTGGCTCTCGGCGGCGAGTTCGCTGACGTAGGTCCGTAGCGGATCGAGTCCGGTGGCGAGGACGGCCTCGACGACCCAGGTGGTGTACGCGACGGCGCCGAGGGCGAGCAGGGCGGCGACGATGCGAGCGTCCCGTGGGGGGCGAAGTCGTTCATGACTGGACATAGTGGGATGCAGCTTACGGTCCCGGTTGCCGGAACCCGATCGGGTACGGGATACCCGGTGGGGGTAGGGCGCGGGGGGTGGTGACTCACCCGGGTGCGTGAGCGAGGTCGGCCTCGCGCTGCGCAACGACATGGGCGGCGTGCCCGGCCTCACCCAGCAGGACATCAAGCCCGGCGCCGACTTCACGTACCTGATCCGAAGGAGACGGCCCAGGCCGGGAGCCCCGTGCGGCAGGTCCGTGCGGCAGGTGCGTGCGGCAGGTGCGTGCGGCGCTCCCGTACGGCGTCATGTCCCATTCCGTAAGACTCCGTACAGGCCCGTACAACCTTGGCCGCGGTCCGGGAGTCCTTCCTGCGCAGGGCCCAGTCGTGGGCTCTGTTTCACCGCTCCTTCACGAGGACAGCACATGACCGCGCCCAACAACAGCACCCCGTCCCCCTTCGGGCCGCCGCCCGGTGGCCAGCCGATGGCTCCGCCGCCGTTCCCGGTCCCGCCTCAGCCGCAGAACGGTCTCGGCATCACCGCCCTCGTGCTCGGCATCATCGGCGCGGTGCTGTTCTTCACCGTCTGGGGCGGCATCGTCCTCGGCGTCCTGGCCCTGATATTCGGCCTGGTGGGCCACTCCAAGGCGCGCAAGGGCCTGGCCACCAACAAGGGTGTGGCGCTGAGCGGAGCGATCCTCGGCGGCATCGCGCTCATCGTGTCGATCGTGTGGCTGGTGGTCGTCGTGATGGCCGTGCAGAGCGTGTCCGACGAGATCCAGAAGGAAGTCGACAGGGCCGCCTCGGCCGACCCCGGCACGGGCTCCGGCGACGACTCGTCGGGCGACGTGGACACCGGCGACCCGGCGTCCGACTCGGCCGAGCCGCTGAAGTTCGGCGCGACCCACACGTACGACGACGGCGTGAAGGTCACGGTGAGCAAGCCGAAGGCGTACAGCCCCGACGAGTTCGCGGCCGGGCACAAGGCGGGCAACGTGGCGGTGCAGTTCACCATCACGATCGTCAACGGCGGCAAGAAGACGATGGACGTCACCACCGCCCTGCCGACGCTGCGGGACGCGAAGGGCGCCGACGTCGAGATGGTCTTCGACGGCAGCAACGCCACCAAGCCGTTCAACGGCAAGGTCCTCGCGGGCAAGCAGGCCCAGGGCAGCTTCGCCTTCTCCCTGCCGGCGGACGCCACGAAGGAAGTCCAGCTGGAGGTCGGCCCCGAGGTCCTGGAGTACGAGGACGCCATCTGGACCGGCCCCGCGAAGTAGCACCCTGAACGGGCGCCCCACAGAAGCGGGCGTGGGGCGCCCCGCACGAGCGGGCGTGGGGCGCCCCACACCGCTCCCCCACGACATCGCGTCGCTCTGACGATTACACTGGGCCGCGTGCCTCAACTACGCCTCGCCTTGAATCAGATCGACTCGACCGTCGGCGACCTCGCCCAGAACGCCGACGCGATCGTGCACTGGACCCGGCACTCCGCCGAACAGGGCGCCCACCTCGTGGCGTTCCCGGAGATGGTCCTCACCGGCTACCCCGTCGAGGACCTGGCCCTGCGCCCGTCCTTCGTCGAGGCGTCCCGGCAGGCGCTGCGCGCCCTGGCCGCGCGCCTGGCCGACGAGGGGCACGGCGAACTGCCGGTGATCGTCGGCTATCTGGACCGCTCGGAGACCGCGCAGCCCAAGTACGGCCAGCCCGCGGGCGCCCCGCAGAACGCCGCCGCCGTGCTGCACCGCGGCGAGGTCGTGCTGACCTTCGCCAAGCACCACCTGCCGAACTACGGCGTCTTCGACGAGTTCCGCTACTTCGTCCCCGGCGACACGATGCCGGTGATCCGGGTGCACGGCGTGGACGTCGCGCTGGCGATCTGCGAGGACCTCTGGCAGGACGGCGGCCGCGTCCCGGCCACCCGCTCGGCGGGCGCGGGCCTCCTGGTCTCCATCAACGCCTCGCCGTACGAGCAGGACAAGGACGACACTCGCCTTGAACTGGTGCGCAAGCGCGCCCAGGAGGCCGGGTGCACCACGGCGTACCTCGCGATGATCGGCGGGCAGGACGAGCTGGTCTTCGACGGCGACTCGATCGTGGTCGACGCGAGCGGCGAAGTCGTCGCGCGCGCCCCGCAGTTCGCGGAGGGCAGCGTGGTCCTGGACCTGGACCTGCCGGCGGCGGGGTCCGTCCCGCAAGGCGTGGTGGACGACGGTCTGCGGATCGACCACGTCGTCCTCTCCGAGGAGCCGGTCCCGGCGTACGAGGCGGAGCTCGCGGGCGGGTACGCGGAGCGGCTCGACGACGACGAGGAGGTCTACTCGGCGCTCGTCGTGGGCCTGCGCGCGTACGCCGCGAAGAACGGCTTCCGGTCCGTGCTCATCGGCCTCTCCGGCGGTATCGACTCGGCGCTGGTGGCCGCGATCGCCTGCGACGCGCTGGGCGCGCAGAACGTGTACGGCATCTCGATGCCCTCGAAGTACAGCTCGGACCACTCCAAGGGCGACGCCGCCGAACTGGCCCGGCGCACCGGCCTCAACTTCCGTACGGTGCCCATCGAGCCGATGTTCGACGCGTACATGGGCTCGCTCGGGCTGACCGGTCTCGCCGAGGAGAACCTGCAGTCGCGGCTGCGCGGCACGATGCTGATGGCGGTCTCCAACCAGGAGGGCCACATCGTCCTCGCGCCGGGCAACAAGTCCGAGCTGGCGGTGGGGTATTCGACGCTGTACGGCGACTCGGTGGGGGCGTACGGCCCGATCAAGGACGTCTACAAGACGGCGATCTTCCGCCTGGCCGAGTGGCGCAACCGGGCCGCCGAGGAGCGCGGCCAGACCCCGCCCATCCCGGAGAACTCCATCACCAAGCCCCCGAGCGCCGAACTCCGCCCGGACCAGGTGGACACGGACTCGCTGCCGGACTACCCGGTGCTCGACGGGATCCTGGCGTTGTACGTGGACCGGGACAAGGGTGCCGACGAGATCGTCTCCGCCGGGTACGAGGAAGAGGTCGTCGCGAAGGTGCTGCGCCTGGTCGACGGTGCGGAGTACAAGCGGCGGCAGTACCCGCCGGGTACGAAGATCTCGGCGAAGGGGTTCGGCAAGGACCGTCGTCTTCCGATCACCAGTCGCTGGCGGGAACTGGGCTGACCCCAGGGGGCTCCGCCCCCGGCCCCCCGCTCCTCAAACGCCGGAGGGGCTCAATTCTGAGCCCTCCGGCGATAAAGCCTCAGCCCACCTGCTCCTGATCCCGCACCGGCACGCCCCCACCCCCGGCAACAACCCGAGACGGCCCCGTACCCCGATCCAACAGCCCCGCAAGCACGGCGATCGCAAGCCCCACCACCGCCAGCCCAGCCCCGACCAGGGTCGGCGACATCCACCCCCACCCCGCAGCAATGGCGGCCCCGCCCGCCCAAGCCCCGCCCGCATTGGCGAGGTTGAACGCCGAGTGGTTGGACGCCGAGGCCAGCGTCGGGGCGTGCGCGGCCTTGCGCATCACCAGCATCTGCAGCGGCGTCGTCGTCATGAACCCGACCGCCCCGAGCACGACGACGGTCACGAGCGCCGCCCACCGCACGTGCACGGTGTAGTCGAAGGCGAGCAGCACCAGGGCGAGGGCGCCGAGCGATCCGTACAGCGTGGGCCGCAGGGCCCGGTCGGTGAGCGGTCCCGCGACAAGCGCGCCGAGCGTCATGCCGATGCCGAACAGGGCGAGGACGAGCGTCACCGAGGAGTCCGACATCCTCATGACCTCGGTGGTCATCGAGGCCAGGTAGGAGTAGACCGCGAACACGCCCGCGAAGCCGAACACCGCGGTGAGCAGCCCGAGCAGCACCTGCCGGTCACCGAGCGCGCGCAGCTCCTGCCGCAGGTTCTGGCCCGCGTCCATCGGCACGTACGGGACGAGCTTCGCGAGGGCGGCCATGGCGAGCAGGCCGATCACGGCGACGACCAGGAACGTCGCCCGCCAGCCGAGGTGCTGGCCGAGCAGCGTGGCGGCGGGGACGCCGACGATGTTGGCGACGGTCAGGCCGAGGAACATCGTCGCCACGGCGCGGGCCTCGCGCCCCTCCCGTACGAGCCGCGCGGCGACGACCGCGCCGACGCCGAAGAACGCGCCGTGCGGAAGCCCCGCGAGGACCCGGCCCGCGGCGAGCAGGCCGAAGCTGGGGGCGAGCGCGGAGGCCAGGTTGCCGATCGTGAAGACCGCCATGAGCAGCACGAGCATCTTCTTGCGCGGAACGCGGGAGCCGAAGGCGGTGAGCAGCGGGGCGCCGACGACGACACCGATCGCGTACGCGGAGACGAGGTACCCGGCGGTGGGCACGGAGGTGCCGAGGTCGTCCGCGACATTGGGCAGCAGGCCCATCATCACGAACTCGGTGGTGCCGATGCCGAAGGCGGAGACGGCGAGCGCTAGCAGCGCCACAGGCATGAGAGACCCTTTACGACTGGCAGGGGGAGACGTGCATAAGTTCTCGTACGGAACAAAGTCTCTCAGGTGTTGTATTCCGCGGGATGAGGGCCCCGTTAACGCGGGATGACGCTCAGCCCAGGCTGACGCGCGCCGCCAGCGGCAGATGGTCGCTGCCCGTGGCCGGCAGCGACCAGGACGCCTCCGGCTCCACGTCGCGCACCATGATCTGGTCGATCCGTGCCATCGGGAACCCGGCGGGCCAGCTGAAGCCGAAGCCGTCGCCCGCCGCGCCCTGCGTGGAGCGCAGCTGCGAGGTGACCGGGGAGAGCGCGCGGTCGTTCATCGTGCCGTTGAGGTCGCCGAGCAGCACGACCTTCTCGACCGGCTCGTCCCGGATCGCGACGCCGAGGGCCTCCGCGCTGTTGTCCCGCTGCCCCGCCGTGAAGCCCGCGTCCGCCTTGACCCGCACCGAGGGCAGGTGGGCGACGTACACCGCGACGTCGCCCTGCGGCGTGTTCACGGTGGCGCGGAGCGCGCGGGTCCAGCCCATCTTGATGTCCACGGGCCGGCTGTCGGTCATCGGGTGCTTGCTCCACAGGCCGACGGTGCCCTCGACGGAGTGGTAGCGGTACGTCTCCGCCAGGGCGCGCTCGTACGCGGGCAGCGCCTCCTGGGTCAGCTCCTCCAGGGCCACCACGTCCGCGCCGGACGCGGCGACCTTGCGGGCGGTGCCCTCGGGGTCGGGGTTCTCGGCGTTGACGTTGTGCGTGACGACGGTGAGGTCGCCGCCGGTGCCGGACTTGTCGAAAACCAGGCTGCCGAAGAGGTTCACCCACACCGCGGCGGGCAGCACGACCGCGACCAGGGCGGTGGCCGACTTCCGCACGAACGCGAGGATCAGCAGAAGCGGAACGCCGAGGCCGAGCCACGGCAGAAACGTCTCGATCAGGCTGCCGAGGTTGCCGACGTCATTGGGGATGTGCGCGTGCACCACCATGACCAGGGCGAGCAGCACCGCGAAGAAGGCAAGCACGAGGCCGCGCCGCCAGCCTCCCTGGTCCCGGCGCCAGCCGTCGCGCAGCCGCCGAGGCCGGGATCCGGAACGCTCGGCCCGCGAGCCTCGGTTCCCCGTCTCCGCCATGTACGCCTGCGCCATACCGTCGCCTCACTGCCTGCCGTGCACATCGTCCGCCCCCAGACCCTAGGGGATCGCGATGGCCTCGCTCCGCCGCCGTACGACGGCCGTACGTGGTCGAGGACGACGGCGGGCCGTGCGGAGTTCCGCCGGGGCGGAGCGGAGCGGTAGCTGTGACGAAACACGCACGTTCAGGAGGTGACCACGGGCTCGGCCCCGGTCTCCGACTCCCGCTCCGCGCGCGCGGGTTGCGCGCCCCGCCCCGGCAGGAACAGCAGCGCCACCACGGCCCCCAGGAGCACCGCCCCCGCCGAGCACCAGGCGGCGACGTGCATCGCGTGCAGGTAGGCCGCGTGGGCCGGGTCGACCAGGGCGCGGCCCGCGGGACCGAGGCGTTCGGCGACCGCGAGCGTGGCCTCGATGGACTCGCCCGCGGCGGCGCGTACGTCGGCCGGGACCGCCCCGAGGTGCTTCTCGATGTCGCCGCGGTAGACCGCCGAGAGCAGCGAGCCGAGTACGGCGATCCCGAGCGCGCCGCCGACCTGCCGGAACGTGCTGTTGAGCGCCGAGCCCGAGCCGGCCTTCTCCCGCGGCAGGGTCTGCATGATGGCGACGGTGACCGGCGGCATGATCAGGGCCATGCCGCTGCCCTGAAGGAAGAACACGACCTCCAGGACCCAGAGCGGCGTACTCGCGTCGAACAGGCCGAACCCGGACAGTCCGGCGGCGACCAGGAGCAGCCCCCCGGTGCAGGTCGCCCGTACACCGAAGCGGGTCACGAAGAGGCGCGCGCGGGGCGCGAACAGCATCTGGGCGACGGCGAGCGGCAGGATCAGCAGGCCCGCCTCCAGCGGGCTGTGACCGCGCACGCTCTGCAGGTAGAAGGCCGAGAAGAAGGTCACGCCCATCAGCGCGAAGAAGACCAGGGTGACGGCGGCGATCGCGGCCGAGAAGGCGGGCTTGCGGAAGTGCGAGACGTCGACGGCCGGGTGGGCGACGCGCTTCTCGTGCAGCACGAACGCGGTGAGCAGCGCGAGCCCGGCGCCGGTCGTCGCGAGCACCGAGGGGTCGCCGAAGTCGGCGAGCTCGCCGCCGCGGATGATGCCGTAGACGAGCAGCATCAGGCCCGCGATGGAGAGGCCGACGCCCAGCGGGTCGAGGCGGCCGGGCCGCGGGTCCCGGGATTCCGGTACGAGCAGCAGCGTGCCGAGCAGGGCGAGGGCCACGACGGGCACGTTGACCAGGAAGACGGAGCCCCACCAGAAGTGGTCGAGCAGCAGTCCGCCGGTGATCGGGCCGATGGCGATGGCCATGCCGACGCTGCCCGCCCAGATGCCGATGGCCTTGGGCTGCTCGTCGGGCTCGAAGACGTTCATCAGGACCGCCATCGTCGCGGGCATCACCGCGGCGCCGCCGAGGCCCATCACCGCGCGGAACGCGATGAGTTGCTCCGGCGTCGAGGAGAACGCGGCGAGCACCGAGCCGAGCCCGAAAAGCAGCATGCCGCCGACGAGCACCCGCTTGCGGCCGAGCCGGTCCCCGAGCAGCCCGGCGGTGAAGAGCAGGCCCGCGAAGACCAGGGTGTACGCGTTGATCGCCCACTCCAGCTCGCTCTGGGTGGCGCCGAGCCCGGTGGGCCCGGGGCTCGCGATGACCTTGATCGCCACGTTCAGGATCGAGTTGTCGATGACGACGATCAGCAGGCTGAGCATCAGGACGCCGAGGACCGCCCAGCGGCGGCGGTGCACGGCTTCGGGTATCCGGGGCGTCCCGGCTCCGGCGGGGGTCGGCATGCCGCACACCCTAGGGATTTCCGGGTCCCGGCCGCCGCGTACCGGCGTAGTACGTCACGTCCCGCGGCTCTGCTCTGGCGTGGTCGGGGCGGGAGTGCCACCATGGCGGTGATCCGGGGACGCCGTCAGGGCGCCACGAGATGACTTGAAGGAGCCGTCGTCATGACGCAGATTTCGGCTGCCCACACGCCTGCCCAGGAGCAGGCGGCCAAGAGCAGCAAGACTTCCGGTACCTCGCTGTACGGCGGTGTGACCTCCCGCCGCGTCACCGTCCGCGACCTCGCCGGCGCCAAGGAGCGCGGCGAGAAGTGGCCGATGCTCACCGCGTACGACGCGATGACCGCGTCCGTCTTCGACGAGGCGGGCATCCCCGTCCTGCTCGTCGGCGACTCGATGGGCAACTGCCACCTCGGGTACGAGACCACCGTGCCCGTCACCCTCGACGAGGTCGCGATGCTCAGCGCCGCCGTCGTACGGGGCACCAAGCGCGCCCTGGTCATCGGTGACCTGCCGTTCGGCTCGTACCAGGAGGGCCCGGTGCAGGCGCTGCGCTCGGCGACGCGCCTGGTGAAGGAGGCCGGTGTGGGCGCGGTGAAGCTGGAGGGCGGGGAGCGCTCGCTCGCCCAGACCGAACTGCTCGTCTCTGCCGGCATCCCGGTCATGTCGCACCTGGGCCTGACCCCGCAGTCCGTGAACACCATGGGCTACCGCGTCCAGGGCCGCGCCGACGAGGACGCCCACCGGCTGCTCAGGGACGCCAAGGCCGCGCAGGACGCGGGCGCGTTCGGGGTCGTCCTGGAGCTGGTCCCGGAGGAGCTGGCGGCGGAGGTGTCGCGCTCGCTGCACATCCCGACGATCGGCATCGGCGCGGGCGCGGGCTGCGACGCCCAGGTCCTGGTGTGGACGGACATGATGGGCCTGACCTCGGGCAAGATGCCGCGCTTCGTGAAGCAGTACGCTGCGCTGCGCTCGGTGATGGGGGACGCGGCGAAGGCGTTCGCGGCCGATGTGGTGGGCGGCGAGTTCCCGGCACCGGAACACGCGTTCCACTAGAGGTTTCCTCAATCGCCGGAGGGGCTCAAATTGAGCCCCTCCGGCGATTGAGGAGCGGGGGTCCGGGGGCTGGCCCCCGTGTCGGAGCGCTGTCGGCGGCCTGTCGGTGATCTGTAGGTCGCGTACCGGACCGTGGTCCACATGACGCGATCCGACAAGAACCCCAGCAACGGTGGGCACGCCGTAGAGGTGCGGGGACTGGTCAAGCACTACGGCGCGACCAAGGCCCTGGACGGCGTGGACCTGGACGTCCGCGAAGGCACCGTCCTCGGCGTCCTCGGCCCCAACGGCGCGGGCAAGACCACGCTCGTCCGCTGCCTCTCCACCCTGATCACCCCGGACTCCGGCTCGGCCACCGTCGCCGGGTACGACGTGCTGCGCCAGCCCCGCCAGCTGCGCCGCAAGATCGGCCTGACCGGGCAGTACGCCTCGGTCGACGAGAAGCTGTCCGGCTTCGAGAACCTGTACATGATCGGCCGCCTCCTCGACCTCTCCCGGTCCGAGGCCAAGCGCCGCGCCGGTGAACTCCTGGAGCGGTTCTCGCTCACGGAGGCCGCCAAGCGCCCGGCCGCCACGTACTCCGGCGGTATGCGCCGCCGCCTCGACCTCGCCGCCTCGATGATCGGGCAGCCCGCCGTCCTGTACCTGGACGAGCCGACCACCGGTCTCGACCCGCGCACCCGCAACGAGGTCTGGGACGAGGTGAAGCGCATGGTCGGCGAGGGCGTCACCGTGCTGCTCACCACCCAGTACATGGAGGAGGCCGAGCAGCTGGCCTCCGAGCTGACCGTGATCGACCGCGGCAAGATCATCGCCAACGGCGGGATCGCCGAGCTGAAGGCGAAGATCGGCGGCCGCACCCTGCGCGTCCGGCCCGCCGATCCGGCCGAGCTGCGCGCCATGGCCGCCGACCTCGACGCCTCCGGCCTGACCGGGCTCGCCACGGCCACCGTGGACGCCGAGAACGGCACGGTTCTCGTACCCATCCAGAGCGACGAGCAGCTCACCGCGATCGTCGGCGCGCTCGCCGCGCGGGGGTACGCCCTCGGCGACATCGCCACCGAACTGCCCAGCCTGGACGAGGTGTTCCTGTCCATCACCGGCCAGAAGGCCAGTGCCCCGCAGGACGCCGACGCCGCCCCGATCCGAGAGGAGGTCGCCGCATGACGACCGCGACCACCGCGCCCGTCGACATCCCGCCCGCGCCTCTGAAGGGCGAGGCCGACGACCGCATCGGGCTGCGCGCCCACGCCCGGCACACCGGGGCGCTGATCCGCCGCAACCTGCTGTGGATCAGGAACAACCCGGAGTCGATGTTCGACGCCCTGCTGATGCCGATCGTCTTCACGCTGCTGTTCGTGTACGTCTTCGGCGGGTCCATCGGCCAGGCGCTCGGCGGCGGCCAGGACGCGTACGTGCAGTACGTGATCCCGGGCATGCTCGCGATGATGAGCATGACCATCGCGCAGGCCGTCGGCACCGGCTTCAACGAGGACTTCCAGAAGGGCATCATGGACCGCTTCCGGTCCCTGCCCATCGGCCGTGCCTCGGTGCTGATCGCGAAGATCTCCGTGGAACTCCTGCGGATGCTGATCGCCACCACGGTCCTGATGATCGTGGCCGTCCTGGTCGGCTTCGACGTGGTGAGCTGGAGCGGCCTGTTCGCCGCGGTCGGCCTGTCCGCGCTGTTCGGCTTCGGCGTGATGTGGATCTTCCTGACCCTCGGTGTGACCATGAAGAGCGCCCAGTCGGTGCAGGCCATGGGCTTCCTGGTGATGATGCCGCTGCAGTTCGGCTCGTCGATCTTCGCGCCCACCGCGTCGATGCCGGGCTGGCTGGAGGCGTTCACGAGGTACAACCCGCTGTCGGGCCTCGCGGACGCGGCCCGCGGCCTGATGGTGGGCGGCCCGATCGCCCACGGCCTGTGGGTGACGCTCGCCTGGTCCGTCGGCCTCACGGTCGTCATGGCACCGATCGCGATCCGCAAGTTCACGAACAAGGCCTGACCCAGAGGGATACGGCCAAGGCCCGTACGTGGAAGGGGAGTTCGGCGTACGGGCCGGGGAGGGGTGCGGCTGATCCGGGCATTCACCCGGATCGCGCCCCGTGAAAACCCGGATCAGAGCAGGGCGGCGGCCTCCTCCAGGGTGAGGTCGCCGCCCTCCGCATGTCCGCGCTCGTACGCCTCGTCGCCGAGGATGTCCCGTACGGCCTGCTCGGCGGTGTCCCGTTGGAGGCGTTCCTGCCGGGCGGGGCGGTGGCCGGACGGCAGCAGGGCGTCGGAGGCGCCGAGCAGCCGGGCCCCGACGTACGCCGCCTCCGGCTCCGCGCGGCCCGCCAACGCCCAGGCACACAGGGCGAGTTGGACGGAGGCCATATGCGGGGCGATCATCGCGGCGACCGGGTCCTGGGACCAGCGGAAGGCCGCGGTGGCGTGCTCGTACGCCTCCTCGTGGCGGCCGTCGAGGATGTCCAGCCAGCCGTAGATGCCGTGCAGGACGCCCTTGAACATCACGGCGGGGCCGGAGAAGTACTGCTCCCACAGCAGGTCGAGCTGCTCGCGCGCCTCTCCCCCGCGGCCGCTCGCGCCCAGCCGGCCCGTGAGGTGGATACGGGCGGCGGGCACGGCCTCCGAGAAGGTGTCACCGGCCCCCTCCAGGATCTGCCAGAGCATCGCCTCCCCCTGCTCGGGCCGCCCGGTCTCCAGCATGATCCCGGCGAGCCGCACCTGGAGCACCGAGACCTGCGCGGCCGCCCCGATGGCCTCCGCGTGCTCGATCGCGGCCGCGAAGTCCCCTTCCGCGTGGGCGAGTTCCCCCCGCCGCTCCCAGGCCTCGCCGCGCGCCGACAGCGCCTCGGCGGCGCCCCAGGAGTCACCGAGCTCGGTGAACAGGGCCAGGGCCTCGGTCGCGTCGCGCTCCGCGTCCCCGCCCCAGGCGCTGCGGTTGGCGAGGACGTTGGCGCGCAGCTGGAGCGTCCAGGCCAGCTCCCAGCGGTAGCCCTGCGCGCGGCAGGTCTCCACGTTCCGGTCGAGCAGCTCCCGCAGGTTCTCGGGTCGGCCGACGAGGAGCACGGCGAACACCCAGAACGCGCCGGGGCTCCAGCAGGTCTGCGGCAGGCCCGGCCGGTAGGCGGCGACGATGCCCTGCAGGCGCTGCTCGTTCTCCGGCCGGTTCCAGCCGTCGGAGCGGTGGTCCATGGACGCGAGCTGCATCAGGCGCGCCCCGCGCCGCGCCTCCTGCACCTGCTCGGGCACCATCGGCGGGGGCTTGGCCGTGCACCGCTCGGTGAGCGGCGGCGCCTGCTCGACGGGTTCGGCGAACGGGTCGGGGCTGAGCGCGGACACGACGGTCGACCAGTGCCGGGACTCGCTGCGCAGATCGCGCATCTGCCAGTACCAGCACAGCGACAGGACGAGGCAGAGCGCCTCCTGCTCGTCGCCCGCGTCCGTCGCCCGGCGCAGCGCGGTGCGCAGGTTCTCGTACTCGCTCTCGATGCGGGCGATGGTCTGCTTCTGCCGGGCGGTGCGCAGCTCGGGGTCGGCCCGGCGGGCGAGTTCGCGGTAGTGGACGAGGTGGGCGTGCTCGGCGGCGGGGCGGTCGCCGGCCGCGTCGAGGTGGGCGCCCGCGTACTCGGCGACGGTCTCCAGGAGCCGGTAGCGCATCGTGCCCGTGTCCGAAGGGGCCGCCACCACCAGGGACTTGTCGACGAGCGAGCCCATCAGGTCGGTGACGTCGCGCCGGTCCACATGCAGGTCGAGCGCGCAGGCGGGCTCAGCGGTGATGTCGCCCGGGGACGGCCCGGGCCCGGTGGGCGCACCCCCGCACACCGCCTCCGCCGCGTCGAGTTCGCAGCCGCCCGCGAACACCGAGAGCCGCTGGAGCACGGCCCGCTCGCGGGCGTCGAGCAGCTCCCAGGACCAGTCGACGACGGCCCGCAGGGTCTGCTGCCGGGGCAGGACCGTACGGCTGCCGGAGGTGAGGAGGCGGAAGCGGTCGTCGAGGCGGTCGGCGATCTGGCGCGGGGTGAGCGAACGTAGCCGGGCGGCGGCGAGTTCGACGGCGAGCGGCAGCCCGTCGAGCCGCCGGCAGATCTCCGCGCAGGCCTCCGGGTCGTCCTCGATCCGGAAGCCGGGCAGGGCGGCGGCGCCGCGGTCGGCGAGCAGCCGCAGCGCGACCGGCTCGGGCAGCGGCTCCAGGGGGCGCACCAACTCGCCCGGCACGCCGAGGGGTTCGCGGCTGGTGGCCAGCACGGTGAGCTGCGGGCAGTGCGCCAGGAGGTACTCGACGGTACGCGCGGCCGACTCCACGACGTGCTCGCAGTTGTCGAGCAGCAGCAGCATCCGGCGCGGCGCACAGTGCTCCGCGAGCCGTACGAGAGGGTCGCCGCCGGCCTGGTCGGTGGCGGCCCGCAGCTCTTCTGCGCCCATGCCGTAGAGGACGGTGCGGCGGCCGCCGAGCGCGGTGAGCACGGCCTCGGGCACGGCGGCGGCGTCGGTGGTGGCGGCGGCTGCTGCGACAGGAGCGAGTTCGGCCAGCCACACGCCGTCCGGCACGGGCAGTGTCTCCGCCGCCTCCTGCGAGAGCCGGGTCTTGCCCGCCCCGCCGGGCCCGAGCAGCGTGACGAGCCGCGCCCGCCCGAGGTCGCCCCGCAACGCCTCGATGTCCGCCTCGCGCCCGACGAAGCTGGTGAGGCGGGTACGGAGGTTGCCGGGGGTGGCGGCCGGGCCGGGTCGCCGGGGGCCGGGGTGGCGGTCCGCAGGGGCCGGGTCCGGCGATCCCGCGAGCAACTCCCCGTGCAGCGCGCGCAGTTCGGCCCCGGGGTCCGCGCCGAGCTGCTCGGCCAGCTCGGCGCGCACCTCTTCGTACGCCGCGAGCGCCTCGGCCGCCCGGCCCGCGTCGCGCAGCGCGCGCAGCCGCAGGGCCTGCAGCGGCTCGTCGAGGGGGTGCTCGGCGCACAGGGCGGTCAGTTCGGGCAGGGTCTGCTCGGCGCGGCCGAGGCCGAGGGCGGCGGCGAGGCGGGCCCGCCGGGCGTCCAGGTGCCGGGCGTCGAGGCGGGCGGCGTCGGCGGTGCGGTCGGGCAGGTCGGCGAGGGCGGGGCCGCGCCACAGGTCGAGGGCCTCGTCGAGCAGGGCGGCCGCCTTGACCGGGTCGCCGTCGGCGAGTGCGCGGGCGCCCTCCCCCGCGAGGCGTTCGAAGCGGTGCGCGTCCACGTCGTCCGGGGCGGCGGCGAGGCGGTAGCCGCCACCGTCGACGGACTCCACGGCCGCGTGCCCGAGCGACCGGCGCAGCCGTCCGACGAGGGCCTGCAGCGCGGCGGTGGCATCGGCGGGCTCGTCGCCGTCCCACACCTCGGCGACGAGCTGTGCGACCGGCACGGTCCGCCCGGCGCGCAGCGCGAGCACGGTGAGCAGGGCGCGCAGCCGCGGCCCGCCGACCGCGACGGCGGCGCCGTCGGCGCGGACTGCCTGAGTGGTGCCGAGGATGGAGTAGCGCACCGGGCCATTCTCCCCGCTCGGCTGAACCTGCCGGACTCGGCCGCACAATTGAGCCCGATGAGCCCGTTGAGCCCGTCCGGCAGGGGAGGACGAGCCCGGAGGGCGATCACGCTCGCCGAGCCGACCTCGCCGAAACAATTCCCGAGGAGACCCCCGTATGAACTCCCACCGCATCAGCCCCGTCTTCCTCGGGATCGCCGCCGTCACGGCCGCGGCCGGGTGGGCGACCTGGACGGGGTTCGCGGCCAACACCGGCCTGGCGGTGTTCCTGTTCGTCACCGGCGCCTGGGTCGTCTCGCTCTGCCTGCACGAGTACGCGCACGCCCGCACCGCCCTGCACAGCGGGGACATCTCGGTGGGCGCGAAGGGCTATCTGACGCTGAACCCGTTGAAGTACACGCACGCGCTCCTGAGCATCGTGCTGCCCCTGGTGTTCGTGATCATGGGCGGGATCGGGCTGCCCGGCGGTGCCGTGTTCATCGAGCGGAGCCGGATCCGGGGCCGCTGGCGGCACAGCCTGATCTCGGCGGTGGGCCCGCTGACCAACGTCGCCTTCGCGGTGGTGTGCACGGCGCCGTTCTGGCTGGACGCGCTGGCGGGCGTACCGCCGGCGTTCCAGTACGCGCTGGCGTTCCTGGCGCTGCTGCAGGTGACGGCGGCGCTGCTGAACTTCCTGCCGGTGCCGGGCCTGGACGGGTACGGGGTGATCGAGCCCTGGCTGTCGCGCGGGATCCGCCGCCAGGTGGAGCCGTTCGCGCCGTTCGGGCTGCTCGCGATCTTCGCGGTGCTGTGGATCCCGGAGGTCAACATCGCGTTCTTCGACGCGATCCACGGCCTGCTGCGCGGCCTCGGCATCGAGGAGCTGGAGTCGTACTGCGGGCAGAACCTCTACCGCTTCTGGCAGGCCGAAAGCCCGGTCTGCGTCAGTGGCTGACGGCGGCCTTCTCGGCCTTGCCCTTGCGCAGGTAGTACCAGGTCATGTTGGACGAGAGCCCGGCGATCAGCACCCAGACGATGCCGAGCCAGCTGCCCTGGACGAAGGAGACCACGGCCGCGGCCACGGCGAGGACGCAGACGACGAGGGCGTACAGAGCGAGGCGGGGCATGGGGTTCGGCTCCTGTCCGGATACTGCGGTTCGTACGCCGTCCAGTGTCCCCCATGCCCGCGGCGCGCCTACACGTCGGTGACGCGCAGGCCCGCGTGCGCCTTGTACCGCCGGTTCACGGAGATCAGGTTGGCGACAAGCGACTCCACCTGGTGGGCGTTGCGAAGCCGCCCGGCGAAGACGCCCCGCATGCCGGGGATGCGGGCGGCGAGGGCCTGCACGAGGTCGGTGTCGGCGCGGACCTCGCCCAGCACCATCACGTCGGTGTCGATCTCCTCGATGGACTCGTCCTGGAGCAGCACGGCCGACAGGTGGTGGAAGGCGGCGGTCACGCGGGAGTCGGGCAGGAGCGCGGCGGCCTGCTCGGCGGCGCTGCCCTCCTCGGGCTTCAGGGCGTACGCGCCCTTCTTGTCGAAGCCCAGCGGGTTGACGCAGTCCACGACGAGCTTGCCGGCGAGCTCCTCGCGCAGCGATTCGAGCGTCTTGGCGTGCCCGTCCCACGGCACGGCGACGATCACGATGTCGGAGCGGCGGGCGCACTCGGCGTTGTCGGCGCCCTCGACACCGAGGCCGAGCTCGTCGGCGGCGGCCCGGGCGCGCTCGGCGGCGCGGGAGCCGATGACGACCTTCTGGCCGGCCCGCGCGAGCCGGTAGGCGAGGCCACGCCCCTGGTCGCCGGTCCCGCCGAGCACGCCGACGACGAGTCCGGACACATCGGGAAGGTCCCAGGGATCCTTCGCGGGAGCCTTGCCCGGCGCCTTGTCCTGCCCCTGGGACGGGGCCTCTTGAGCAGCATCGTGGGAAGTCATACGGCGACGATACTTGCCGGTAGGGGGCGCTGGCGTACGGAATCCGCGCTCGTGTGCGAACCCGCGGCCCCCACCGCAGGCGCGGCGCCGCCGAGTTGGGGCAACTTCCGGACAGGCGCCGGGCGCGGGAGGCAGCATGCGGGGCCATGGATGCCGTACGGGTCGCGCTGCTGCGCGAAGTGCTCGCCGGGACGGAATGGCCGGGCGCCACCCGCCGCTTCGCGCTGACCCTGCGCGGTTCGGTGGTGCCGCACGGCGGCGGTCTCCTGCTCGTGGGGACCTCGGCGTACGAGCCCTGGCATCTGGCCGCCCACCTGGTGGACGAGGCGGCCTGGTCGGGAACGCCGGAGCTGCGGCCGACGCTGGTGCGGCACCGGGTCAGGCCCGGGGATCCGGCGCATCTGTCGGTGGGCCTCGGCCGGATCGAGGCGGCGCGGCGCGGCGAGACGCTCCTCGTGGTCGCGCCGGACGACCCCTGCGGCGGGCTCCTGGAGCGCATCCACGACGCCCGCAGGGCCGGGGCGACGGTGCTCGCCCTGGAGTCCGGCGACCGCGATCTGCACCGGCTCGCCCACGAGGCGCTCACCGTGCCCGAAGAGCCGGAGCTCGACCTGGACACGGTGCAGCACCTGGTGAGCGCGGCGGCCGGCGAGAACTCCCTGCCCGCACCGGCCCCGCGGGGACGCCGCAGCTTCCGGGACCGGCTGTCCCGCCTCGCGGATCAGCTGACGGAGCCGCCGCCCGCGCGCTGGTGACCGGTCAGCCGGATTCCTCGGCGCCGCCCTTGCGGTCGTGCCACCTCGGGTCGGTCTCCCACTCCAGGTTCCGTTCCTGCGCGGTCTGCATCGCGCTCTCCGCCTCGACGCGGGAGGCGTACGGGCCGAAGCGGTCCTTGCCCGGACAGTCGGGCCCCTCCTCGACCTTCTGGTGTTCGAGGCAGTAGTACCACTCCCCCGGCTTGCCGACCGTGCGCTTCTTGAACAGGGCCATCGCGGACCCCTCTCTGTCCGAGTCTCTTCCGAGCCGCTCCGAGGTTGGTTCCGCCGCCATCGTGCCCCAAGTCCGCTGGATACACTCACTGGCATGTCTGGCCAGTCGCTGCTCGTACCAGGGGAGCTCTCTCCCATCCGTTCCGTCCCCGGCAACATCCGGCGTCCCGAGTACGTGGGCAAGCCCGCGCCGACGCCGTACTCAGGCCCGGAGGTGCAGACCCCGGAGACCGTCGAGCTGATGCGGATCGCGGGCCGTATCGCCGCGCAGGCCATGGCCGAGGCAGCGAAGTACATCGAGCCGGGTGTCACCACGGACAAGCTGGACGAGGTGGCGCACGCGTTCATGTGCGACCACGGCGCGTACCCGTCCACGCTCGGCTACCGCGGCTTCCCGAAGTCGCTGTGCGCCTCGGTCAACGAGGTCATCTGCCACGGCATCCCGGACTCCACGGTGCTGCGCGACGGCGACATCGTGAACCTGGACGTCACGGCGTACATCGGCGGCGTGCACGGCGACAACAACGCCACGTACCTCTGCGGTGACGTGGACGAGGAGTCGAAGCTCCTGGTGGAGCGGACCCGGGAGGCGACCGCGCGGGCCATCAAGGCGGTCAGGCCGGGCCGCCAGATCAACATCATCGGCCGCGTCATCGAGTCGTACGCCAAGCGCTTCGGCTACGGCGTCGTGCGTGACTTCACGGGGCACGGCATCAACTCGTCCTTCCACTCCGGCCTGATCGTCCCGCACTACGACAGCCCGCACGCCACGACGGTGATCCAGCCCGGCATGACGTTCACGATCGAGCCGATGCTGACGCTCGGCACGCACGAGTACGACATGTGGGACGACGGCTGGACGGTGGTCACCAAGGACCGGAAGCGGACCGCGCAGTTCGAGCACACGCTCGTGGTGACGGACACGGGCGCGGACATCCTCACGCTGCCCTGACGCACTTTTTCTCGCACAGACGTTTTACCGACAGCACGTCGGGAACTCCTTTACCGACAGGTCGTCGGGAACCAGTTGACTTAGGCATGCCTAAGTAGCAGGATCATCGCAGGTTCCCAGCCCCTTCGGCACCGGAGGTCCGCCCCCATGTCCACCGCGTCCACGCCGTTCTCGACGCTCATCCGCACCGCGTCCCACGAGGCGCACACCGAGGCCGAGAATTCGACGTTCATGAGCGATCTGCTCGGCGGAAAACTCGGCGTGGAGGCGTACACGCGCTACACCGAGCAGCTCTGGTTCGTGTACCGCGCGATGGAGGCCGGAGCCGAGGCCCTGCGCGACGACCCGGTGGCGGGCCCGTTCCTCCGCCCCGAGCTGATGCGCACGGCGGAGCTGGAGCGGGACCTGACGCATCTGCACGGCGACTCCGGGGACTGGCGTGAGGGGCTGCGGCCCCTGCCCGCGACCCAGGCGTACGTGGACCGGGTCACCGAGTGCGCCCGCGACTGGCCCGGCGGCTTCGTCGCCCACCACTACACGCGCTATCTCGGCGACCTCTCCGGCGGCCAGATCATCCGCGACAAGGCGGAGCGGACCTGGGGCTTCGCGCGCAAGGGAGACGGCGTGCGGTTCTACGTCTTCGAGGGCATCTCCAACCCGGCCGCGTTCAAGCGCACCTACCGCGAACTGCTCGACGGGGTGCCGGTGGACGACCTGGAGAAGATGCGGATCGTGGACGAGTGCAAGCGCGCGTTCGCGTTGAACACTGGCGTGTTCCGGGCCTTGGGGGCCGAGTTCCCGCTCAGCGCGTGAGGCTCCCCAGGGGCACGCCCCGCCGAGGACTTCGGGAAGGGGCGGGTAGGGGAAAAATCACGCGCCGACCAGCAGCACCCGTCCCCCCACCTCGACCGCCCCGTCCGGGTTCGGGGCCGTGAGGATCTGACTGCCCGCGCCCTGGCGGATGTTGAGGGCGCGGCCGAGCCGTGCGGTGAGCAGCAACGCCGCAGCCCCCGTCGCCTCGTCCTCGTCGATGCCGTCACCGCGCCCGGGGAACGCCCGCGCGCGGACCCGCCCGGCCGCCTCGTCCTCCCACGCCCAGGCGTACACCCAGTCCCCGGGCGGCGGCACCGCGAGGGTGTCCACCTCCAGGGCCGAGCCGTGCTGGCGCAGGGTGCGGCCCGGGGCCCACTCCGGGCGGGCCGTGATCCAGCTGAACTCGCCGTCCTGACGCGCCGTCACCACCCCGGCGGGCGTGTGGAGTTCGGGCAGGTCGAGAAGCCAGGCCGCGCCGACGCAGGGGTGTCCGGCGAAGGGCAGGCGCACGGTGGGGGTGTAGATGTCGACGACGCCGCGCTCGTCGTCGTCGACGAACACGGTCTCGCTGAAGCCGAGGCGGCGCGCCAGCTCCTGGCGGGCCGCCTCGCCGCGCACGGCGGTGCCGTCGCGGACGACCCCGAGGGCGTTGCCGTACCGCCCGTCGGGGCCGCAGAAGACGCGGAGCACATCGAGATCAAGGGGGCCGGGCCGGGCCGTCGCCGAAGTCACCCGGGCATTGAAGCATCTGCTCTCCGAACTCCTGCGCGCCCGTGGGCACCTCACCGCCCGCGGCCGCGAGCAACCCACCACGGCCGAAAGCGGCCGACGAAGCGAACCCGGCGGACGCAACCGCCGATTGACGAGCTCCAGGTCACGGTGTGGGCTCGCTCTCCGGTCCGGGCTCTTACCGCGTCCGCGGCCCCGGTAGGGTTCCGACCGTCAGTGGGGCGAGAGCGAATGAGCAGAAGGCAAGCGATGAGCAGGCTGCGCAGGGTGAGTCGGCCGGCCGCGGCAGCAGCGGCGGTGACGGTGCTGGCCGTGACGGCGAGCGGGTGCGTGACGGTGCACGGGGAGCGGGAGATCCTCCCCGCGGCGACGAAGGCGGAGGCCGCCCGTGCCCTGAAGGACTTCACGAAGGCGTACAACGCCGCGGAGGCCGCGGCCGACCCGGCCAAGGACGCGAAATCGGTCACCGGGCCGTTCGGCGCGATCAACCAGGCGGGCCTGAAGGCGCGCGCGGAGCGGAAGAAGGACGGCGACGAGCAGCCTGCGTCCGCGCCCCTGAAGCTCGACGACGCGAAGTTCACCATTCCCAAACAGGCGGGCTGGCCGCGCTGGTTCGTCGCGGACACCGACAGCAACAAGGACAAGAACGGCTCGTTCCGCTGGGTGATGGTCTTCACCCGCGGCGGCCTCGCCGAGCCGTGGGAGGCCTCGTACCTGGCGTTCGTACCGCCCGGGAAGATGCCGGAGTTCAAGAAGGACAAGGACGGCTTCGCCGAGCCGGTCGACGTGGACGACAAGAAGCTCGCCGTCGCCCCGAAGAACCTGAGCGAGGAGTTCGCCTCCTACCTGAAGGAGGGCGGCGAGACCTTCCAGTCGGGCCCGTACACCTCCACCTGGCGCACGCAGCGCGAGAAGGCGGCCGATAGCCTCGGCCTGGCCACGCAGTACATCGACGAGCCGCAGAACTCCGGTACGTACGCCCCGGTCGGGCTGCGCACCAAGGACGGCGGGGCGCTGGTGTTCTTCTCCACGCGCCACTTCGAGAAGCGCACCGCGGCCGAGGGCCTGAACCTGCGCATCGGCCCGGACGTGCGCGCGCTGATGACGGGCGACGCCAAGAGCGCGGTGACCCTGGAGTACGCGGCCGGCCAGACCGCCGTCGTACCGCCGAAGGGCGCCTCCACCTCACAGGTCCAGGTGCTGAACCGGGTCCAGGGGCTGACGGGCGCGAAGGGCGAGTGAGCGGGACGGGCGCGAAGGGCGCGTGAGCAAGCGGTAGGCGGGCCCGGGGAGACGTTCCCCGGGCCCGCCTTTTGCGTTCGAAGGTTCGACGACTCGAAGGCTGGAAGCCGCTCAGCCGCGCAGCGGCCAGGCCGCGCTCTCCGGCTCCGCGCCCGCGTGCTGCGCGATCGCGTCGGTGAGCGCTTCGAGGAGGGTCAGCGGCTCGGGCAGCGGATGCTCGGGGCCTCGCACCCAGTGGACGTCGAGCTCACCGGGCAGTCGCGCGGGCGGTACCAGGACGTACGAACCGCGGCAGTGCCAGCGCAGGCCGGGGTGTTCGTCCGTCGTCTCGGGGTGGCAGTCCAGCTCGCACGGCCACCACTCGTCCTCGTCCTCCGGGGTGCCGCGGGTCGCGGTGAAGAACATCATCCGGTTCCCGCCGGACTCGGCGACGGGGCCGACCTCCACGCCCGCCGCGAGCAGCCGCTCCAGGGCGCTGCGCCCGGCTTCCAGGGGGACGTCAAGGACGTCGTGGACCATGCCGGTCGCCGTGATGAAGTTGGCCTCCGGCTGGTGCTCGGCCCAGCGCTGGATCTGGCCGCGGTCGGTGGTCGACTGCGTCTGCCAGGCGAAGGAGATCGGGTGCCGGGCGGGGGTGGGGCAGCCGATGCGGTCGCAGGAGCAGCGGTACCCGGCGGGGTGGGCCGCCGGGGCGAGCGGCAGGCCTGCCGCGGCGGCGGCGAGAAGCAGGGCCTCGCGGCTCCCCTCGTCCCCCGCGTCCTTGGGGCGGCGGGCGCGCAGCCACTGTGAAAACCTGCTCTGTCCGCCGGTGCGACGGCCGAACTCCGCGCCCATCTATCCCCTCACCTTGCTTCGTCCCGTCCGTCCATGGTGCCACCATCCTGCGCCTCGGGTGGCCGCACTCCTCATCCGGGGTACCGGGGGCGATGCGCGGGCTTGGGTGTCGATGACGGGCGAGTCCGGACATATCTGCCTACCTTGGGCGTCATGGTCACCCTGGCTGCACCCGCCGTCATCACCGCCCTTGCCCTGGCGGGGCAACTGACCGGTGTCACCCCCGGCGGTACGACCACCCCCCTGGAGTGGAGCAACGGCGGCCCGCTCACCGTCGCCTCGCTGCCCCGCGTCACGTACACCGCGCATCGCGGCGGCGCCCTCGAAGTGCCCGAGAACAGCATGTCCGGCCTGGTGGCGGCGTTCGAGCGGGGCACGGCCCAGGTGCTCGACGTGGACACCAGGATGCTGCGCGACGGCACGCTGGTAGCGATGCACGACCCCACCCTGGACCGTACGACCGACCGGAAGGGCCCGGTCCACTCCCTCACGGCGAAGCAGTGGCGCGACGTACGGCTGACGCCGGGCCGTTCGCTGCGCGGTGCCTGGCGGCCCGAGCGCCCGCCGACGGTGGCCGAGGTGCTCGACCGGTTCGGCGGGCGGGTGGTGCTGCTCCTGGAGGTCAAGGACAAGGCCGGGCTCGCCCCGCTCGCGCGGATGCTGCACCGGCGCGGCCTGACCCGCTCCGTCCTGGTCAACTCGCACTGGCCGTCGGTGGCCGAGCGCGCGCACGAGCTCGGCCTGAGCACCCAACTCTGGCGCAGCGCACGGCAGATGAGGACCGACAAGCCGCGCGAGTGGCGCACGTTCGTCGACGTGCTCGACGTGGACTACAAGGCGCGCGACCGGGATCTGGTACGGGCGGTCAACTCGGGCATCCCGCATGTGTGGGCGCACACCGTGAACTCGGTGAAGCAGCGGGACCGCGTGCTGCGCCTCGGCTGCGACGGCGTGATCACCAACGCGCCGGGGCTCCTCGCCCGCACACCGGTCACGGGGCCCGTCCGGGCGCGGCCGCTCAGCGAGGAGTGATCCGGCGGCTGCCGTTCAGCGGGGGGCGAGGCCGCCCAGGGAGTACTCGACGAGCGTGTCCGCGTACGTGTGCGTCAGTTCGCCGGTGCCCTGCAGCCAGCGTTGCGCGATCGGCGAGATGAAGAGTTCGAGGGCGATCCGCGGGTCGAGGTCGGCGCGCAGTTCGCCGGTCTTCTGGGCGGCGCGCAGCCGGGCGACGTAGAGCTGGAGGCCGGGTTCGAGGAGCTGCTCGACGACGCGGGCGCTGAGGTCGCGGTTGATGATGCCCTCGGCGGCGAGCGCGCGGTACGGGATCTCGAACTGCGGGTCCTTGAGCTCGTCGACGGTGGCGCGCAGCACGTCCTTCAGGTCGGCCGCGAGGTCGCCGGTGTCGGGGATGGCGCGGGCCTCGTCGGGGTCCACTCCGGCGGCCTCCGCGGCGGCGGCCATGTTCCGCTCGCCGAGGTCGACGAAGGCTTCGAGCAGGACCTCCGCCTTGGACGACCACCAGCGGTAGATCGTCTGCTTGCCGACGCCGGCGCGGGCGGCGATGCCTTCGATGGTCGTCTTCGCGTATCCGGCCTCGCTGATCAGGGCGAGGGCCGCGTCGTAGATGGCGCGGCGGGAGCGCTCGCTGCGCCGCGATGAATCGGGGGCTGTCTTGGTCGCCATGGCTCGAATGTAGCAGCGCGGTGAGCCGATACGTATCGTCTCGAAAAGGCTTGACAAGACGGACCGTCTCGCACACCCTGGAGCTCACCGCGAGACGATACGTCTCGCCTCGATCGCTTCGACAGGGACGGGAGTACGACATGACCCGAGGTGGAGCAGGAAACATGCTGGGCGTCGGCGGGCACCGCACCAAGCTGTCCCGCAAGGCGCTGCGCGGCGGCGGCCGGGACGGGCGGATCGGCGGCGGGCTCGACGCACAGGCGCAGAAACGGGAGTTGCTGCGCAAGCTGCAGGAAGGGCGCGGCGACGGCACGGCTTCATGAGCGGTAGCGGTGTGAACTCGCGCGGCACGTACGGAGAACAACCCGTTCGCCACCGCGCAGGAGGGCTCTTCACGGCGGACCATGGGCAGCAATCCGAGTGGCCGACACCCGGCCGCTCAGCCCACCGTGAGGAGCCCTCATTGCCTCGTCACGCCACACCCCGGCGCTACCTGATGTGCCCACCAGCGCACTTCAAGGTCACGTACTCCATCAATCCGTGGATGGACCCCACGAAGCCCGTCGACGTACCCCTGGCCGTCGCGCAGTGGGAGGACCTGAGGGAGCGCTACCGCTCGCTCGGCCACACCGTCGAGCAGCTCACCCCCCGCCCCGAACTCCCCGACATGGTCTTCGCCGCGAACGGCGCGACCGTGATCGACGGCCGCGTGCTCGGCGCCCGCTTCGCCCACGCAGAGCGCGCCTCCGAGGCCGCCGCGCACCTCGACTGGTTCCGTACGCACGGCTTCGCCGAGGCCGACGTGTACGAGCCCGCGCACATCAACGAGGGCGAGGGCGACTTCGCCGTCACCTCCTCGTACGTGCTCGCCGGGCGCGGGTTCCGGGCGAGCCCGCTCTCGCACGGCGAGGCCCAGGAGTTCTTCGGGCGGCCGGTGATCGGGCTCGACCTGGTCGACCCGCGCTACTACCACCTCGACACCGCCCTCGCCGTGCTCGACGACGCGGCGGACTCCGGCGACGCGATCATGTACTACCCGGGCGCGTTCTCACCCGGCAGCCGGGCCGTCCTGCGCCGCCTCTTCCCCGACGCGCTGATCGCCGAGGAGCCGGACGCCGCGGCGCTCGGCCTGAACGCGGTCTCGGACGGCCTGCACGTGCTGCTTCCGCAGGCGGCGGTGGGCCTCTTCGGGCCGCTCAGGGAACGCGGCTTCGAGCCGATCGGGATGGACCTGGGCGAGCTGCTCAAGGGCGGCGGGAGCGTCAAGTGCTGTACGCAGGAGCTGCGTTGCCGTTGATCGCGCGGGGCCGGGCCTCTGGCGCGGCCCCGCTCCGGGCGATGCGGAAGGCGTTCATCCGGCAGCCATGCGGCCGCCACGGCGACGTCCGGAAGGTCACGTATCACTAAGGTCACGTATCACTAACGGGTCTGAACCAGACGGAACCAGACCCTGGGCGGGGCGGTGGCAGCCGGGAGACTCCTGGCAAGGCCGCCGCCCCGCCCGCTCGTCGGTCGCTCTTCCGTCCCTCATCCGTCCCTCATCCGTCCCTGATCCGTCCCTGATCCGTCCCTGATCCGTCCAACCCGGACAGCTCGGGCATCGCCGTCGCCGGTGACATCACGCCGCGCGGCTACGACTTCGAGTACGCGGAGGTCACCAAGGCGTTCGCCGCACACACGCTGCCCAGAGCGGCCTGGGCGATCGGCAACCACGAGTTCTGACGAGCAGTTCACGTGGCTGGAGGACCGACAACGGCACCGGCGGCGAGGTCACCGTCCCGGGCGCGTTCAACCAGGGGCTGCAGGTCGAGGTGTACCGCGACAAGGTGGTCGTGCGGGCCCGCGACTTCGGCCGGTCGGCCTGGATCAAGCAGATCACGGTGCCGCTGCACGCGGCCCTCTGACCTCGGCTCAACTCCAGGCGTCGCCCCACTCCGCGTTCCTGGCCTCCTTGTAGCGCGCCCCGTGCCGCTTCGTCACCGTCGTACGGGTCAGGGCCTCGTCCCGGACGCACAGGTCGAGCAGCACCTGCCCCTTGCGGATCTGCGGGCGGCGGACGATGCGGGCCGGGGCCGGGGTGGCCGGGAGGCGGGTGGCGGCGACGTAGCTGAACTTCTCGTCCTCGTACGCCAGGGAGCCGCCCTTGACCTGCCGGTGCAGGGAGGAGCGGCTGACGCGGGACGCGAAGTGGCACCAGTCCTTGCCGGGTTCGATGGGGCAGGCCGCGCTGTGCGGGCAGGGGGCGGCGATGCGCAGGCCCGCGGCGATCAGGCGGTCCCTGGCCTCGATGACGCGGGCGTAGCCGTCGGGGGTGCCGGGTTCGATGATCACGACGGTCTGGCCGGCGGCCGCGGCGGCGTCGACGACCGAGCCGCGGTCGTCGTCGGTCAGCTCGCCGAGTACGTACGAGATCGTGACGAGGTCAGTGCTCTCGATGCTGAGCGCTGCTCCGATACGAGCGCGCTGCCAGCGCGCGGCGCTCAACAGGGGGTTGGACTCGGCCAGTTCACGCCCCAGGGCGAGCGCGGGCTCCGCCCAGTCGAGGACCGTGACCGGGCGCTCCTGCGGCCAGGTCGCGCTGACCGCCCAGGTCGCGGCGCCCGTACCGCCGCCGATGTCGACATGGCTGCCCGGCGACCAGCCCTCGGGGGCTGCGGCCGCGAAGGCGTCGAGGGCGGAGCGTACGGCCTCGAAGGTGGCGGGCATCCGGTACGCCGCGTAGGCCGCGACGTCCGAGCGGTCGCGCAGCACGGGGGTGTCGGTCGGGGTGCGGCCGCGGTAGTTGGCGATCAGGCGGTCCACGGCTTGCGCGGCCTGCTTGGGGGGCAGTCCGTTGAGCAGTCCGCTCAGCGCGGGGCGGAGCGCTTCGGCGGGGGCGAGGTCGTTCACCTGGGGAATCGTACCCGGGATCCCCAGCACCCCACGGGTCTCCCGCCCCGGCCCCCGGTTCGCCCGGACGGCGGTTCTTTCCCCTCCCCGCCCCTTCCCGAAATCCTGCGGAGCTTCGGGGCTCCGCCCCGGACCCCGCTCCTCAATCGCCGGAGGGGCTCAATTTTGAGCCCCTCCGGCGATTGAGGAGGCCCGTCCGGCAAGACTTCGGGAAGGGGCGGGTAGGGGAAGAGTCAGGCCTCCGCCCCCGCCACCGCCCGCGCCAACCGCGTAGCCGCCCGCGCCCGAGGCGCACTGTCCGGAGCCGTACGAAACGGGTGCACCGCGTTCGCCAGCAGCACCAAGAACGTGTCCGAAGCCCGGTCGAGGACCAGGGACGTGCCCGTGAAGCCCGTGTGGCCCGCCGCGCCGCGCCCCGCCAGCTCGCCCATGAACCAGGGCTTGTCGACGAGGAAGCCGAGCCCCGGTGGGCGAAGGAGCAGGTCGACGAAGTCGGGGCCGAGGACGCGGGCGGGCCCGTACGCGCCGCCGCCGAGCAGGGTGCGGCAGAACACCGCGAGGTCGTGCGCCGTGGAGAAGAGGCCCGCATGCCCGGCCACCCCGCCGAGGGCGTACGCGTTCTCGTCGTGCACCACTCCCCTGACCATGCCCCGGTCGAGCTTCGCGCGGGGCGTGCGCTGGTCCTCGGTGGCCGCGGCGAACGGGCAGGGGCCGAAGCCGGTCGCGCGCATGCCGAGGGGGCGGGTGATGCCGTCGCGGATCAGCCGGTCGAGGCGGCGGCCGGTGAGGCGCTCCAGGACCTGCTGGAGCAGCAGCATGTTGAGGTCGGAGTAGAGGTACTCCCCTCCCGGCTCGCCGACCGGTTCCTCTGTCCGCAGCGCGGCGAGCATCGCGGGCCGGTCCGGGCAGGCGTACAGCGGGAGTTCGGGGCGCAGGCCCGAGGTGTGGGTGAGCAGCTGGCGCACGGTGATGCCGTGGTCGGCGGCGGCGGTGAGTTCGGGGACGTACGCGGCGATCCGGGCGTCGATGCCGAGAGTGCCGCGTTCGATCTGCTGGACGGCGGCGACGGCGGTGAACAGCTTGGTGAGCGAGGCCAGGTCGAAGGGCGTGCCGAGGGTCATGGGGACGCGGCGGTGCGCGGGCAGTTCCTCGCCCCCGGCGGCGTACCGGACGGCGTATCCGGCGGCCTCCTCGACGGCGAGCACGGGCCCGCGCCCGGCGACCACGACGGCGCCCGCGCACCAGGTGCCGGGCAGGGCGCGCACGTCGTCGGCGAGGAGCCGCAGGTGCTCCGGGTCGAGTCCGGCCCGCTCGGGCGGGCCGGTGCGCAGCCGTTGCGGTGTCAGTGCTCCGCCCCCTCCGTGCGGCCGGTGCCCGGGTCCGTTCCCGTACCGGCGACCGGACCCTGTCCCGTACCGGCGACCGAACCCGAGCCCGCACCGGCGACCGAACCCTGTCCCGTACCCGGCCCCGAACCCGCAACCGAACCCGTACCCGCGACCGAACCCGGCCCCGTACCCGCAACCGCATCCGTCACCGGACCGGCGACCGCATCCGTGACCGGACCGGTCGCGGGACCGGTCGCGGGACCGGTCGGCTGCGCCTCCGCCGGCCGCCGCCAGGGCCTGCACAGCCCCACGAAGAACGCGGCCGCGATCAGCGCGCAGGCCAGCTGGACCACGGCCATCGGTACGGCGGTGTGCTCGCCCGCGATGCCGACGAGCGGCGAGGCCACGGCGCCGACGAGGAACGAGGACGTGCCGAGCAGCGCGGAGGCGGAGCCCGCGGCGTGCGGGGTGCGCATCAGGGCGAGGGCGTTGGCGTTCGGCAGGGTGATGCCCATCGCGGACATCAGGACGAAGAGGCCGGCGGCGATCGGTACGAGCCCGATGTCCTGGGCGTCCCCGAAGACTCCCGTCGTCATCAGGAGCAGCGCGGCCGCGGCGAGCGTGATCAGGACGAGGCCGACGCCGAGGACCCGGTCGAGCCGTACGCGGCCGACGAGGATCTTGCCGTTGATCTGGCCGACGATGATCAGGCCGACCGAGTTGACCCCGAAGAGGAGGGAGAAGGTCTGCGGGGACGCGCCGTAGATCTCCTGCACTACGAAGGGGGACGCCGCGATGTAGGCGAACAAGGCGGCGAAGGCGAAGCCGCCGGCGAAGGTGTACCCGGCGAAGACCCGGTCGCCGAGCAGCCCGCCCATGGTCCGCAGGGCGTCGCCGACCCCGCCGGACTGGCGGCGTTCCGGGGCGAGGGTCTCGGGGAGGCGGCGCCAGACGAGGGCGGTGAGCGCGATGCCGATGACGGTCAGGACGACGAAGATGCCGCGCCAGTCGGTGAAGCGGAGCACCTGTCCGCCGACGAGCGGCGCGACGATCGGGGCGACCCCGGAGATCAGCATCAGGGTGGAGAAGAACCGGGCCATGTCCACGCCGTCGTACAGGTCGCGCACGACGGCGCGGGCTATCACTATGCCCGCGGCCCCGGCGAGGCCCTGCAACAGGCGGAAGGCGACGAGGAGTTCGACGCCCGGCGCGGCGGCGCAGATCGCGGTGGCCACGATGTAGATGAGCAGGCCGACGAGGAGCGGGCGGCGCCGCCCCCAGCGGTCGCTCATCGGCCCGACCACGAGCTGCCCGAGCGCCATGCCGGCGAGGCAGGCGGTGAGGGTGAGCTGCACGGTGGCGGCCGGGGCGGTCAGCGCGCGGGTGACCTCCGGGAGCGCCGGCAGGTACATGTCCATGGAGAGCGGCGGTACGGCGGTGAGTCCGCCGAGCAGGAAGGTCGTGAGGAGTCCGGTGCGCCGTGCCGCCGCCTTGTCGCCGTCGCGCACCGCTTCCGGTGCCGGGTCCTTGCGCCCTGCGGAACGTCGGTCCACAGCCGTCACGTACCTCAACCCCTCCCCATCGCTGCCACGGCTCCCTATGCTCTCAGCTCGGTCGGCGTGGTCGAGACCAGTTCGGCGCCAGTCTGTGCCGGGCTGCGGACGGCGGCGGACGGGCGGCGGACGGGACAGCGGACAGGACAGGGGGGCACCGGATGGGGCGTGTGCGGTGGGGGGTGCTCGCGACCGGCTGGATCGCCGAGCGGTTCACGGCGGAGCTGCTCGACATGCCGTCGGACGCCGAGGTGGTGGCGGTCGCCTCGCGTACGAGCGACGGCGCGCGGGCGTTCGCGGACCGGTTCGGGATTCCCCGGGCGTACGGGGACTGGGCGTCGCTCGCGGCGGACGAGGACGTCGACGTGGTGTACGTGGCGACGCCGCACTCCGCGCACCGGGAGGCCGCCGGGCTCTGCCTGGAGGCGGGGCGTGCGGTGCTGTGCGAGAAGGCGTTCGCGCTGAACTCCCGGGAGGCCGAGGAGCTGGTGGCCCTCGCACGGGCGCGCGGGAGCTTCCTGATGGAGGCCATGTGGATGTACTGCCATCCGCTGATCCGGCGCCTGCGGGAGCTGGTCGCGGACGGGGCGATCGGTGAAGTGCGCACGGTCCAGGCCGACTTCGGGCTGGCGGGCCACCTCTTGCCGGAGGCGAGGAATGGGACACTGCCTCCGTCCCACCGCCTACGGGACCCGAAGCAGGGCGGGGGCGCGCTGCTCGACCTCGGGGTGTACCCGGTGTCGTTCGCGCACCTGCTGCTCGGGGAGCCCGCGGAGGTCACGGCGAGAGCGGTGCTCTCGGAGGAGAGCATCGATCTCCGTACGGGAATGCTGCTGTCGTACGAGAGCGGTGCGCATGCCGTGCTGCACTGCTCCATCGACGCGGCGACCCCGGTCAGCGCGTCCGTCACCGGCTCCCGCGGCCGGATCGACATCCCGGACGGCTTCTTCTTCCCGGACCGCTTCGTGCTGCACCGGCCGGGCCGCGAGCCCGAGGAGTTCACCGGCGAGGGCCGTCGGGACTCCCTCCGGCACGAGGCGACCGAGGTGATGCGCTGCCTGCGCGCGGGCGAGCGGGAGTCTCCCCTTGTGCCCCTCGACGGCACCCTCGCCGTGATGCGGACGCTCGATGCCGTACGGGAGCGCATCGGCGTCCGCTATCCCGGGGAGTGAACTCGCCTGCGCGCAACGGTGGTTGGCCGCTCGCGCGGAAAGGCGGTCGCCCGCCCGCGCACCACAGCGGTTACGCGGGCTTCAGGCCCGGGTTCCCCGCCTCCGTCACGAACGACGCCGCCGTGGAGATCGGCGCGCCCGGCGTCGTCACCGCGGAGACCGTCTTGAAGTCGGCCCGCGCCGACTCCGTGCCGAGGGCCACCGTCACGTAGCCGCGCCTGCCGTTGAAGAACTTCAGGTGCGGGTTGGCCTTCATGTACGTGTCCCAGGTGTCGGGCTTCTCGGCGCCGTCCTTGCCGCTGGCGATGGAGGTCGCGACGATCTCCGTGCCGACGGTCTTGGAGTCCGGGTCGTCGAAGTCCTGCTTGATGTCGAAGGCGTAGCCGCGGTGCACGTCGCCGGTGAGCACCATCAGGTTGTCGATCCCGGCCGCGCGGGCGCCGTCCAGGACGCGGGCCCGCGAGGCGCGGTAGCCGTCCCAGGCGTCCATGGACAGCTTGGGCGTGTCGGTGAGGTCGAACGCCCGCTGGGACACGACGACTTGCTGCGGCATCAGGTTCCACAGCGCCCGCGACCGCCGCCAGCCGTCGAGCAGCCAGCGCTCCTGCGTGGCGCCGGTGATGCTGCGCTTCGGGTCGTCGGTCTCGGGCCCCGCCGGGTGCGCCTTGTCGCCGTACGCCTGGTCGGAGCGGTACTGGCGGGTGTCGAGGATGTCGAACTGGGCGAGCCGGCCCCAGTGCAGGCGCCGGTAGAGCTGCATGTCGGGCCCGGAGGGCTGCTGCGGGCGGCGCAGCGGCTGGTTCTCCCAGTACGCGCGGTACGCGGCGGCCCGGCGGACGAGGAACTCCTGCGGCGGTACGCCGTTCTCCGGGATGCCGTCGGCGTAGTTGTTCTCGGTCTCGTGGTCGTCCCAGGTGACGAGGAAGGGGTGCGCGGCGTGCGCGGCCTTCAGGTCGGGGTCGGACTTGTAGAGGCCGTAGCGCATCCGGTAGTCGTCGAGCGTGACGGTCTCCCGGTTGAAGTGCGCGGGCAGCACGCGGTCGGTGTAGTTGCGGGCGCCGCCGACGGAGTTCACGGCGTACTCGTAGAGGTAGTCGCCCAGGTGCAGGACCACGTCGACGTCGTCCTGCGCCAGGTGCTCGTACGCGGTGAAGTACCCGTCGTGGTACGCCTGGCAGGAGACGGCGGCGAGCTTCAGGGCGGAGACACCGGCGGCGCGGGCCGGGGCGGTGCGGGTGCGGCCGACCGGGCTGATCCAGCTGCCGGTGCGGAAGCGGTAGTGGTAGACGCGGCCGGCGTCCAGGCCGTCGACCTCTACGTGCACGGAGTGGCCGAACTCGGGGTGCGCGGTGGTGGAGCCGCGTCTGACGATCCGGGTGAAACGGGCGTCGTGGGCGATTTCCCACTGCACGGTGACGCGCTGGGCGGGCAGGCCGCCGTCGGCCTCGAAGGGCTGGGGGGCGAGCCGGGTCCACAGCACGACGTTGCCGGGCTGCGGGTCGCCGGAGGCCACGCCCATGGTGAACGGATCGTCAGCTATGCGCCGTGCGTCCAGTTCTGCGGCGTGGGCCGCGCCTGCGCCGGGCAGGTTGGTGGCGAAGGCCAGCGCGGCGGCGGCGCCGGTCACGGTGAGGAATCGGCGGCGCCCCAAGTGCCGTGCGGCGGCGCGGAGTTCCTCGGTCTGGCGGGCTGCATTCCGGGCTGCCTCGTGAGCTGCGACTGTCATCGGCCCCTCCCCTGACGGTGGTTGTCAGAGGCATTCGATGGGGGCGCGACGACCGGGGCCTGTCGCGTACACAACAGTCGCATGGCGGACGGATGAGCGGTGCGTTGCCATGCGTCCCGTACGCTGCGGGGCCATGAACGAGGCGCAAACGAAGATCGCGATCGTGACGGGCGCGGGCTCCGGCATCGGCCGGGCCGTCGCCCTCGAACTGGCGCGCGGCGGCTGGTCCCTGACGCTCGCCGGGCGGCGCACCGAGGCCCTGGAGGAGACGGCGGCGCTCACGAAGAGCGACGACGTGCTCTGTGTACGCACCGACGTCGCGGTGCAGGAGGACGTGGCGGCCCTGTTCGCCGCCACGCGGGACCGGTTCGGCCGGCTCGACCTGCTCTTCAACAACGCCGGCACGTTCGGCCCCGGCGGCGTCCCCCTCGACGAGCTGCCCTACGAGGCGTGGCGGCACGTCGTCGACACCAACCTCAACGGCGCGTTCCTGTGCGCCCAGGCCGCGTTCCGGCAGATGAAGGGCCAGTCACCGCAAGGCGGGCGGATCATCAACAACGGGTCGATCTCCGCCCAGGTGCCGCGCCCGCACTCCATCGCGTACACCGCCACGAAGCACGCCATGACGGGCCTGACGAAGTCGCTGTCCCTGGACGGGCGCCCGTACCGCATCGCCACGAGCCAGATCGACATCGGCAACGCGGCGACCGACATGACCGAGCAGATGCAGCGCGGCATCCTTCAGGCCAACGGGCAACTGGCCGCCGAGCCCGCCATGGACGTCGCCGACGTGGCCCGCACGGTCCGGCACATGGCGGAGCTCCCGCTGGAGGCGAACGTCCAGTTCGCCACGGTCATGGCCACCAACATGCCGTTCATCGGGCGGGGTTGAGCCCTTCCCGTACGACCGCCGGGTACGGGGTGCGGGAATGCCCGCGCCCCGCGCCCGGTTGAGCTGTGGCATGAGCGCATCCACGGCACCCGAAGCCTCCACGGCCCACCCGGACATCCTTCGCTACACCGCCTTCTCCGCCGACCCCGCCGGGGGCAACCCGGCCGGTGTCGTGCTCGACGCGAGCGGTCTGGACGACGCACGGCAGCTGGCGATCGCCGCCGAACTCGGCTACAGCGAGACGGCGTTCCTGACCGCACCGCCCGCCGAGCTGTCCCCGGCGGGCGGCCGTGCGTACACGCTGCGCTTCTTCAGCCCGAAGGACGAGGTCAACTTCTGCGGGCACGCCACGGTCGCCACGGCCGTCGCGCTCGCCCAGCACGGCGGCGGCCCCGGTGACTACGTGTTCGCGACCCCGGCCGGCACCGTCCCGGTCACCGTGGCCGACGTGGACGGCGAGCTGCGCGCCACCCTCACCAGTGTCGAGCCGAAGGTGAAGGACGTCGAGCGCGCCGATCTCGACGAGGCGCTCGCCGCGCTGCGCTGGGCCGAGTCCGACCTCGACCCGGCCCTGCCGCCGCGCATCGCCTTCGCGGGCAACGACCACCTGGTCCTCGCCGCCGCGACCCGCGCCCGCCTCGCCGACCTGGACTACGACTTCGCCCGCCTCGAAGCCCTCATGCACCGGCTGAACCTCACCACGCTGCAGCTGGTGTGGCGGGAGTCCGACGGCCTGTTCCACGCCCGCGACCCGTTCCCGGTCGGCGGCGTGGTCGAGGACCCGGCGACGGGCGCGGCGGCCGCCGCCTTCGGCGCGTACGCCCGTGAGCTCGGCCTGGTCGGCGAGGAGTCGGAGTTCGTCATCCGGCAGGGCGAGGACATGGGCCGCCCCGGCACGCTCACGGTGACGCTCCGCCAGGGCGACCCGCGCGTGCACGTGGCGGGCACGGCGGTCCGTATCGCGGAGTAGACCCCCAGGTACTAACTGAACCGCACCGGCAGGTGCTTGATCCCGTTGATGAAGTCCGAGCGCATCCGCCGCGGCTCACCCGTCAGCTCGACGTGCGGGAAGCGGCGGAGCAGGGCTCGTACGAGCGACTTGATCTCGGTCCGCGCGAGGCCCGAGCCCAGGCAGTAGTGCGGACCGCCGCCGCCGAACGCCAGGTGGTCGTTGGGGGTGCGGCGCAGGTCGAGCACGTCCGGGTCGGTGAAGACGGTCTCGTCGCGGTTGGCGGAGGTGTAGTAGAGGACGACTTTCCGGCCCTCCCTGATCGGCACGCCGCGCAGCTCGGTGTCGCGGTTCGCGGTGCGCCGGAAGTTGTGGATCGAGCCGTTCCAGCGCAGGAACTCCTCGGTGGCCGTGGCCCACAGCGCCTCGTCGTCGATGCCCGCGACCAGCTCGGCCCGCGCCTTCGGGTGCTCGACGAGGGTGAGCAGGGTGCCGGCGAGGAGGTTGCGGGTGGTCTCGTTGCCGGCCACGCACAGCGTCACGAAGAACATGTCGATCTCGTGCGCCGAGAGCCGCTCCCCGTCGACCTCGCCGTGCACGAGAGCACTGATCACATCGTCGCGCGGCTCCTTCAGGCGGGCGGCGGCCAGCTCGTCGCAGTACCCGTAGATCTCGGCCGCCGCGATCTGCCCGTCCTCCTCGGTGGTACGGAAGTCCGGGTCCTGGAAGCCGACCATCCGGTTGGACCAGTCGAAGATCTTGTCCTCGTCGGCGGCCGGGATGCCGACCATCTCGCAGATCACCTGCAGTGGCAGCCGCGCGGCCAGCTCGGCCACGAACTCGACCTCGCCGCCGCCCTGTTCGCTCAGCTCCGTGACCCGGTCGGCGAGGATCCCGGCCCGGCGCTCGATGTCCTCGGTCAGCTTGCGGATCATGCGCGGCGCGAACGCGGCGTTGACGAGCCGCCGGTAGCGGCTGTGCTTGGGCGGGTCCATCCCGACGAGGGTGAGCGCGAGGCTCTCCAGCGCCTCGGGCGCCTGGTCCCGTACGAAGAACGAACCCCGCTCGACGGACCAGAGCTCCGGGTCCCGGCTGAGCGCGACGACGTCCTCGTGCCGGGTGATCGCGAAGAAGCCGGTGTCGCCGGGTATCCCGTGCCAGTGCACAGGGTCCTCGCGCCGCAGCCACGCGAACTGCTCGTGCGGCACGCCTTCGGCCCAGGTGTCTTCGAGGAGGTCGATGGGGGGCATGTCGCTGGGGGGCATGTCGAGGGAGGTCATGAGGTTCCCTTCGGAGTGTTCCGCTCGGTGGGGTTCACTTGTTCTCGGGCCCTTCGGGCCCTTCGGGCCGTACGGAGTGGGCGCCGAGGACACCCGAAACGGCCTCCACGACGAGCCGTTCGGGTACGGCCGCCGGGTCGAGCCGGTGTTGCAGGGCGCAGCCCAGGAGGACACCGAGGACGAGGGCGCCGGTCTCCTCGGGCGGGCGGGGCAGGACGGTCCCGGTGGCCGCGGCCCAGTCGGCGAGGCCCTCGCCGAGCTCGCGGCGGATTTCCGCGTACCGGCGGGCGAGCGGGGAACCGGCCTGGGCGTCGCGCGCCCCGTGCAGCCACAGCTCCAGTTCGAGCAGCAGCCAGGAGTCGCCGCGGTCCCCGGCGGGGCGGGTGATGCTGCGCCACATCGCGGCGGCGTGCGCCTGCGGATCGGGGTCGGCGGCGAGACCGGGCGCGAGGTGGGCGGCAGTGCGGTCCTTCCACACCTCCAGGAGGGCGAGCAACAGCCCTTCCTTGCCGCCGAAGTGGCTGTACAGGGCGCCCGTGGTACGCCCGGCCGCGTCGGCGACGGCCTCGGCGGACACGGCGTGGAACCCCTTCGCGGCGAAGAGCTCGGCGGCGGCGTCGATCAGCCGGGACCGGGTCTCGGACTTGCGCTGTTCCTGCGTACGGCGAGCCATGGGTCCCTCCCCGGGCGCCGGGGGCCGGAAGTTATATCGGCGCGGCTATATAAGCCACAGGGAGAGGAACCCACAGAACTGACGACTCGTCAACTAGTAAAGAGAAAAGGGCTGGTGAGGAGCGGGCTCATGCCTGCCCCGTATCGAACCGCGCGACCTTCCCGCCCTCGACGGTGAACTGCCAGCGGGTCCGCATCTCGCCCCAGGTGTCGTTGCGGTAGCGGACGACGAGGGTGCGCCCGTCGTCCGACTGCGACTCGACGGCCATGCTGCCGTTGGAGGAGAAGATCTCCCGCTCGGTCCATTCGGCGAGATTCCGCTCCGTACCGTCGTCCGACATGGTCGCGTCGGGCGTGAGCGCATTCTGGAAGGCATCCCTGTCCTGAGTGTTGACCGCCGCGACGAAGGCGCGTACGGCGGGGTCCGCGAGCAGTTCGACCGGCAGATCGTCGTTCATGAAGTCTCCTTCGCTGGTTTCCGCTGGTGTTCGGCTGGTGTCGTGCCGGTTCGGACTGGTTCGGACTGGTTCGGACTGGTTCGGACTGGTTCCGGGCAACCGGCGGGTTTTGGGGGCAGCCCGAGACGTACACCAATCGGCCGCGCGGGCAGCGGACCTTGGTCCGGTCGCGGCGCGTCACCCGGCCGGGGGGTGGGGGCGGCGCGCGGTGAGACCCTGAGCGGCATGGCACGCTTCGAGCGACCCTCCGACCTACTGGCCGAGTTCAAGTTCCGGGCGGTCACAGCCCTTCAGCGCCGCGTCGTCAACCCCCTCACGCGCCGCCTCCCGACCCAGACCCTCCTGGAGACCACGGGCCGCACCTCGGGCCTCCCCCGCCACACGCCCCTCGACGGCCGCCGCGTCGGCGACACGTTCTGGCTGGTCTCGGAGCACGGCGAACGCTCGCAGTACGTACGCAACATCCACGCCGACCCCAGGGTCCGCGTCCGCATCAAGGGCACCTGGCACCCCGGCACAGCCCACCTCGTCCCCGACGACGACCCCCGCACCCGCCTCCGCTCCCTGCCGGTGATCAACAGCGCGGCGGTACGGGTACTGGGGACGCGGCTGTTGACGGTGCGGGTGGATCTGGACGCGGACTGAGCGGCCCCGAGATGGACGCAGGGCCGCATGAGGGCGAACGGCTAGCATCGCGCGACCGAACCACCGCCCGCCGCCCACCCGTCACTCCGGAGCCGCCATGCCAACACCCAAGCCCCGCCTCGGCGTCGCCGTCGTGACCATGGGCAACCGTCCCCGCGAGGTCGCCGCGCTGCTTGCCTCTGTCGCCGCGCAGGACGTGCCGCCCGAGCGGATCGTGATCGTCGGCAACGGCTCGCCGCTGCCCGAATTCCCGGGCCTGCCGGGCAAGTCGACGATCATCGAACTCGACGACAACCTCGGCTGCCCCGGCGGGCGCAACGTCGCCCTGCGCAAGCTGCGCGAGTTCGGCGACGTCGACGTGGTCATCGAGCTGGACGACGACGGACTGCTCGTGGACCACGGCGCCTTCCGTGTCGTACGCGACCTCTTCGCGAGCGACCCACGGCTCGGCATCGTCGGCTTCCGCATCGCCGACGAACACGGCGAGACCCAGCGCCGGCACGTACCGCGGCTGCGCGCGAAGGACCCGATGCGGCGCGGGCTCGTGACGTCCTTCCTGGGCGGCGGCCACGCCTTCTCGATGCGGATGCTCGCGCAGACCGGCGACTGGCCCGCGGACTTCTTCTTCACGCACGAGGAGACCGACCTCGCCTGGCGGGCCCTCGACGCGGGCTGGAAGATCCTCTACGAACCGGCCCTGCTGCTCCAGCACCCGAAGACGTCCCCCGCCCGGCACGCCGTCTACTTCCGTATGACCGCCCGCAACCGCGTCTGGCTGGCCCGCCGCCGCCTTCCCCTTCCGCTGATCCCGGCGTACCTCGGTACGTGGACCCTGCTCACCCTCGCCCGCACGCGGTCGCGCGGCGGGCTGCGCGCGTGGGCGGGCGGGTTCCTGGAGGGCGCACGGACTCCGTGCGGTGAGCGGCGACCCATGCGGTGGCGCACGGTCTGGCGCCTGACGCGTCTGGGCCGCCCCCCGTTGATCTGAATCCGCGGACCGTCGACTGCCGTAAGGCCAAGTGCGTGGCGCTCACCTCCACCCAGTGGCGGAGGGAACCTCTGCGGGTCGGCGGTCAGACCGCGGCGGCGAGCAGTTCCTCGGAGCCGGAGACGGTCTGGTCGCCGGTGTCGGCGGTGTCGCTGGTGCCGCTGCTGTGGCCGTCCGGCTGCGGGGCCGGGTTGCTGTCGCTGTAGGACTAGGTGGCGGTCGCGGCGGCCCCCGCCGCCTCCGGACCGTGGCGATCTTCCCCGAGGCCCTGCCCTCACAGAGGGGAGTCGTTGGCGTCGAGCCAGGGCCGAGCGTTGGGACGAGCAGCGATTTCACATGTACGCGGCCCACGCGAACACCCTGAAGGGGCAGATCCGGATAGAAGCGCGCAGCCGAGTGGGAGTCGATGCTGCTCGTCGGGGATGCGGATGCCATCGGCTCGGCCCGCGCATGGCACGAGGCCGTCTGGAACATGGAGTTGTACGCGCGCGGCCTCAAGAGTGATCCAGCCGGGTGGGCACGCGCGCTGCAGCAGATGAGTCAGGCCCGGGATGCGCTCTATGCCTGCGCCCGCAGGGGCCTCGGAATCTCCGGGCCTCCGCCGCCGCCCGGCAATTGGCCACGGAACTGGCAGGAGGAGAGCGCCCAGCGACCTGCTCCCCCGAGGGCGCAGGTCACGGGCGGAAGGGGCGGACGAGTCGGCCTGTACGCCGGGTTCTGTCTCCCCAGGGCCTTGCGGCCCGGGGGGAGGCGGTCATCCATCTGGGGCCGGCGTTGCCGTCGGCCTCGTGCGGTCTACCCGCGGACTCGGGCGGGCAGCCCTCGATCATCCGCGCAGAGCGCCTTGCGGCACTCCTCTTGACCTTGCTCCGGGTGGGGTTTACCTAGCCGCCTGAGTCACCTCAGGCGCTGGTGGTCTCTTACACCACCGTTTCACCCTTACCCGGCACCGAAGCGCCGGGCGGTTTGTTTTCTGTGGCACTGTCCCGCGGGTCACCCCGGGTGGCCGTTAGCCACCACCCTGCCCTGTGGAGCCCGGACGTTCCTCGGAGGGAGTCCGAAAACCCCCGCCGCGACCGCCCGGCCGGCTCGTCCGCCGTGCGGAACATGCTACCCGCAGGCGTGCCGTCCGGATCACGTGCTGTTCGACCGCTCCCCGACGCCGGGACGACTCGGCGAGGTGTCTGTTCTGCGACAGTATGGAGCCGTTTCGGAGGCGACAACGTCCGAGCCGTTCCTGGGTGGACGAAGGAGTGAGTCGTGCAGGACATCGCGATCATCGAAGCACCGTCCGTGCTCGGGCTGTGGCCGTCCGGCGTGCAGGATCTGCCGACGGCTCTGCTCGACGCCGGTCTGGCCGACCACCCCGGAGTGGTTCGCGCCGGCCGGGTCGAACCGCCCGCGTACGACGCGAGGCGGGACCCCGACACGGGGATCCTCAACCCCGTCGGCATCGCGCAGTACTCCGTGCGACTGGCCGACGCGGTCGGCGGCGTCCTCGGCACCGGCCACTTTCCCCTGGTCCTCGGCGGCGACTGCAGCATCCTGCTCGGCAACCTCCTCGCCCTGCGCCGCCGAGGACGCTACGGCCTGCTGTTCCTCGACGGGCACACCGACTTCTACCAGCCGTCGGCGGATCCGGCCGGCGAGGCGGCCTCGATGGAACTCGCGCTGGCGACGGGCCGCGGCCCCCGGCTGCTCACCGACCTCGAAGGCCGTGGGCCCCTGCTCCGGGACGAGGATGCCGTCGCCTTCGGATTCCGGGATTCCGCGGAGTCCGCCAAGGACGGGATGCAGCCGCTGCCGCCACAGCTGCACGCCATCGGCATCGACGATGTGCGTGCGGCCGGCGCCGCGGCGGCGGCACGCCACGCGGTCGACCGGCTCACCGACGGCCCGAGTGCCGGGTACTGGGTCCACCTCGATGTCGACGTACTGGACGACGCGATCATGCCTGCCGTCGACTACCGCATCCCCGGCGGACTGACCTGGCCGGAACTGGAGGACGTGCTGCGGACGGCGCTGGCCGACGAGCGAGCCGTCGGCCTGGACGTCACGATCTTCAACCCCCGTCGTGACCCCGAAGGGCGCATCGCGGCCCGCCTCACCGAGTGCCTGCGCCGAGGGCTGTCAGCACGGGCCACCCGCGAAAGCTGATCCGTCGGCCGTCCCCGGGCGCCAGAGCCCGGCGTAAAGGCCGACTCACCGCCCGCCCTCCCCGCCCTCCCCGCACAGCCCGTGCAGTCCACACAGCCCGTGCGGTCCGCGCGACCCGCCACCGCTTGACCTTGTCGCAGCGTCAACGTTTCTACTGGCCTCATGCGGATCGGAGAGATCGCCGCGCTCGCCGGGGTCACCACGCGGGCCGTGCGCCACTATCACCAGCAGGGGCTGCTGCCGGAGCCGGAGCGGCGGGCCAACGGGTATCGGGAGTACGGGCTGCGGCATGCCGTGGAGCTCGCCCGGATCCGGCGGCTCACCGAGCTCGGGCTCGGGCTCGCCGAGGTCAAGGACGTGCTCGCGGACGACGCCGGGCGTGAACTCGTAGAGGTTCTGGAGGAGTTGGACGGGGATCTGGCGCGGCAGGAGGATGCGATCCGGGAGCGGCGGGAGCGGCTCGCCGCACTTCTTGAGCAGGCGCGGGCCGGGGAGCTGCCGCCGGAGGGGCCCGTCTCGCCGGACCTCGCCCGGCTGTTCGCCGCGCTCGGGCCGACCGACTCGGCGATCGCCGCGAAGGACCGAGAGCACCTGGCCCTGTTCGACTCGCTCGGCGGGCCCGAGGGCAGCGGCGAGCTGGTCGCGGCGCTGCGGCCACTGGCCGACGACCCGGAGTTCGTGGGCCGGGTGGAGGAGCTGTACGGGCGGTTGGACGAGCTGGCGGAGGCCGCGGCAGACGATCCGCGGATCGCGCCGCTCGGCGACGAACTCGTGGCCGCGATGCCTGAGGCCGTGCTGCGGTTGATCCCTCAGGAGGACGCCGGGCAGTCGCTCGGCGGCGGCTTCGGGGAGGCGTTCCTCGCGGACTTCCCGGCGGCGCAGGCGGAGGTCGTACGGCGCATGATCGCGGGGCTCGCGGAGCGCGCGCGGCGTGCGGGAGGGGGTGGGCGGCCATGAACACGGCGCAGGCCGTACGCGTCGTGCGACGGCTGACCGTGCTCGAACTGCACGGGATGCACAGCCTGTTGCTGTGGGTGGTGCGGCGGCGGCACGGGGTTGGCGAGGGGGCGCGGCCGGTGTCGTACACGGGGCCGCAGACGGCGATGCTGTTCGGGCTGCTGTTCGTGGCGGTCCTTGAGACGGTCGCGCTCGCGGTGCTGATCCCGTGGCCCGCGGTGCACGCGGCCGTGCTGTTCCTCGACGTCTACACCGTGCTCCAGGTGCTCGCCCTGCACGCCGCCTGTGTGGTCCGCCCCCATGTGGTGGGCGCGGACGGTTCGCTGCGCATCCGGTACGGGCATCTGCTCGACCTGCGCATCCCGGCCGCGGCGGTCGCGCGCGCCCGGGTGGAGCGGCGCTACCCCACCGGCAAGCGGATCCAGGAGCACCCGGACGGCAGCCTCGACCTCCTGGTCGGCTCGCAGACGACGGTGACCGTGGAGCTCGCGGCGCCCGTGGCGTTCGTACGGCCGCTGGGGCGGCGGGTGGAGGTGACGACGGCGGTGCGGTTCCACGCGGACGATCCGCAGGGACTCGTCGCGGCCCTGAGGACGGCCCCGCGGACAGGCGTCACGCCGGAGCGAACTGCACCTTCGCCGCACCCGGGTCGGCCTGCGTGAGGCGGACGCGGAGGCGTTCGCCGAGGGGGAGGTCGGTGGTGCCGCCCTCGATACGGGCGACGACCGCCGGGTCCTCCAAGTGCACGGTGCCGACGGCCGGTTCCTGTTCCTTGACGTCGATCACGATCGCGTCGAAGGTCTCGCCGACCCGGTCCCGGAGCAGCGCGGCCTCGACGATGTCGATGCACTCGCGCTCCACGGTGTTGGCCCGCCGGGTGCCGTCGGCCATCTCCTTCGGCAGCTCGGGCAGGGCGTCGAGCACCCACTGCGGGGGCTGCTCGTTCGCGACGGCGGCGAGGCAGATCTCCCCGGCGTACCGGTCGACCAGTCGCCGCAGTGGGGCCGTGCAGTGCGTGTACGCGGCGGCCACGGCGGAGTGGACGCGCGGCTCGGGCAGCTCGCCGCCGGTGAACTCGGTGTAGCCGGCGCCGCGCAGGAGCGTCGTGCACTCCTGCAGGAACGCCGCGTGGTTGGGCTCGCGCGGGTCGAGGGCGCGGAGGAGATCGGCGTACGGGACGTGGTGCGGCCAGTCCACGTGCAGGGCCTTCGCCGCGCGGCGCAGGCGGCCCACCGCGCCGTCGGGGGCGGCCGGGAGGGTGCGCAGGATGCCGGTGCCGTGCTCGATCATCAGGTCGGCGGCGGCGATGCCGGTGAGCAGGGAGATCTGGGCGTTCCAGGCGTCGGCGGGGCGGGGCGCGCGGTAGGCGAGGGCGTAGTGGTTGTCGCGTTCGACGATCTCCTGCTCGGGGACGTTCAGGGAGATCCCGCCGCGCGCCACCTCGCGCTGCTCGCGCAGCAGCCCGATGTCGCGGAGGAGGGCGAGGGGTTCCTCGGCGGTGCCGGTGTCGATGGCCTTCTGGACGCCCTCGTAGTCGAGCTTGGCGCGGCTGCGGACGAGGGCGCGGTGCACGTCGACGGCGGTGCGGTGCCCGTCCGCGTCCAGGTCGATGGTCCAGAGCAGGGCGGGCACGTCCTGGTCGGGGAGCAGGCTGGCGGCGCCCTCGGACAGCAGCGGCGGGTGCAGGGGCACCTTCTCGTCGGGGAAGTACAGGGTGACCGCGCGGGTGTGCGCCTCGCGGTCGAGGGCGCCGCCGGGGGTGACGAAGGCGGCCACGTCGGCGATGGCGTACCGCACGCGGTAGCCGCCGCCGTCCCTGCGGGAGAGGTGCATGGCCTGGTCGAGGTCGGTCGACGTGGGCGGGTCGATCGTGAAGAACGGGAGGTCCGTGGCGTCGGCCTCGGGCAGCCGGGGCTCGCGTGCGGCGGCCTCCGCCTCGGCGATGACCTCGGGCGGGAACTCCTGCGGCACGTCGAGGCTCGCGCGCAGCTCGCGCAGGGCGGCGCGCAGCGGGGTCGCCTCCGCGGTGGGGGGCACGTGCAGGTGGCGGCGGGGCATGGGGTGAGCGTATTTCGTTCCGTACGTTTCCTCCCGTTCTGGGCTTTCCCGGCCCCTCGCCCTGGACGCGGTCCTGGCCGGTCGCCTCCGGCCGTTACGCTGCCTCGGGGGCCACACCCCCGCGCCTCGGGGGCCGCACCCCCGCCTCGTACCGCCGCAGAAGGAGAACCCGTCGTGCTCGTGCTCTTGCCTCCGTCCGAGGGAAAGGCCGCCTCCGGGAGGGGTGCGCCGCTGAAGGCCGAGGGGCTGTCCCTGCCGGGCCTGAACGAGGCGCGGCGGACGGTGCTCGACGAGCTGGTGGAGCTGTGCGCGGCCGACGAGGAGAAGGCGCGCGAGGTGCTCGGTCTGAGCGAGGGGCTGCGCGGCGAGGTCGCGAAGAACGCGGAGCTGCGCACGGCCGGGGCGCGTCCGGCCGGGGAGATCTACACCGGCGTCCTGTACGACGCGCTCGGCCTCGCCTCCCTGGACGCGGCGGCGAAGCGGCGGGCCGCGAAGTCGCTGCTCGTGTTCTCGGGGCTCTGGGGCGCGGTCCGGGTCACCGACAGGATCCCGTCGTACCGCTGCTCGATGGGCGTGAAGCTGCCGGGGCTCGGCGCCCTGAACGCGTACTGGCGCGGGGTCATGGCCGAGGTGCTTCCGGAGGCCGCCCGGCAGGGGCTCGTGCTCGACCTGCGCTCGTCCGCGTACGCGTCCGCCTGGAAGCCGAAGGGCGAGCTGGCGGGCCGGACCGCGACGGTGCGGGTGCTGCACTCGCAGCTGGTCGACGGCGTGGAGAAGCGCTCCGTGGTGAGCCACTTCAACAAGGCGACCAAGGGCCGCATCGTGCGCGATCTGCTGCAGGCGGGCGCGGCGCCCGCGACACCGGCGGAGCTCGTCGAGACGCTGCGCGGGCTCGGGTACGCGGTGGAGACGGAGGCGCCCGCGAAGGCGGGGAAGGCCTGGCAGATCGATGTGGTCGTGACGGAGATCCACTGAGCCGTACGCGACGCTGTTGCAGCATGCGCAATGGGCTTTGCGCATGCTGCATACGCCGGGCAGGATGGTGCCATGACTTCGCGCTCTGTCCTTGACCTCGCCCCCGTCGTCCCCGTCGTCGTCGTGGAGGACGCCGCGGACGCGGTGCCGCTCGCCCGGGCCCTGGTGGCGGGCGGCCTGCCCGCGATCGAGGTGACGCTGCGGACCCCCGCCGCCCTCGACGCCATCCGCGCGATCGCGGCCGAGGTGCCGGACGCGGTGGTCGGCGCGGGCACCGTGATCTCCCCCGAGAACGTCCGGGACTCGGTGGCCGCGGGCGCGCAGTTCCTGGTCAGCCCCGGCTGGACGGACGCGCTGCTCGACGCGATGAAGGCGTCCGGCGTGCCGTTCCTGCCCGGCGTCTCGACGACGTCGGAGGTCGTGGCGCTGCTCGAACGCGGCGTCGCCGAGATGAAGTTCTTCCCGGCCGAGGCCGCCGGCGGCACCGCCTACCTCAAGTCCCTCGCGGGCCCGCTCCCCCAGGCCCGCTTCTGCCCGACCGGCGGCATCACGCCCGCCTTGGCACCCTCGTACCTCGCGCTGAAGAACGTCGGCTGCGTGGGCGGCAGTTGGATGCTTCCCGGTGACGCGGTCGCCGCGAAGGACTGGTCGCGTATCGAGGGTCTCGCCCGCGAGGCAGCGGCGGTACGGAAGGTCTGACCGCACTGCGGCAGGACACGCGGCCTGACCGTACTGCGGCAGGACAGGCGGCCTGACCGTACTGCGGCAGGAACGCAGCCTGACCGCCCGATCAGTAGCGCAGGTGGGACGTCTCGTTGAGGAGCCGCAGCGAGGCGTTCCCGTCCGCGTAGTACGCGATGGCCGAGAGCGAGGCCGCCGAGAGCTCCATCCGGAACAGCGCCTCGGGCGGCGCCCCGAGCGCGAGCCGCACCAGCGTCTTGACCGGAGTGACGTGCGTGACAAGGAGGACCGTACGCCCCGCGTACCGCGCGACCAGGCGGTCCCGCGCCTCCTCGACCCGCGCCGTGACCTCGGCGAAGGACTCGCCGCCCGGCGGAGCCGCGTCCTGCGAGGAGAGCCAGGCGTCGAGCTCGTCCGGGTAGCGCTCGCGTGCCTCGGCGAACGTCAGGCCCTCCCAGGCCCCGAAGTCCGTTTCCCTGAGGCCCTGTTCGACCGTCACGGCCAGGCCGAGGCGGGCCGCGACCGTCTCCGCGGTCTCACGGCAGCGGCGCAGCGGTGAGCTGACGATCTCCTGGATCGTGCCGCGCGCGGCCAGCGCGGCGGCGGTCCGCTCGGCCTGCTCGCGTCCGGCGGCCGAGAGCACCGGGTCACCGCCGCCGCTTCCGGAGAACCGCTTCTCGGGCGTCAACGCGGTCTCGCCGTGCCGAAGGAGCACGAGCGTGGCGGGCGGGCCGAGGTCGGGTGCGGACAGCGCGACCGGCGGGGCCTGAGGCGCGACAGCGGCTGCCGCAGAACGCGAACCGGCAAGCGCCGCCCGCGCCTTGGCTGCTCCCGCCGACGCGTCGCCGGGCGGGCCCTCGCTGACAGGGGCCGCTGCCGCGTTGCGTGCCGCGCGGGCGTCCTGCGCGTCCAGCTCGGCCGTGGAGTCGGCCGCACTCCACTGTTCCCCGCGCTTGCCCGCGTCCATCGCCTCGTTGGCGAGCCGGTCCGCGTGCTTGTTCTCCGCGCGCGGGATCCACTCGTACGTGACCGTCCCCGGCGGGAAGATTCCGCGGGCCTCGGCGGCGAGCGGGCGCATGGCCGGGTGCTTGATCTTCCAGCGGCCCGACATCTGCTCGACGACCAGCTTGGAGTCCATCCGGACCGCGACCGAGGCCTCCGGGTCGAGTTCGCGGGCGGCCTTCAGACCGGCCACCAGGCCCTTGTACTCCGCGACGTTGTTCGTCGCCACCCCGATGAACTCGGCCCGCTCCGCGAGGACTTCACCGGTGGCCGCGTCCAGGACGACCGCGCCGTAGCCCGCGGGGCCCGGGTTGCCCCGGGACCCGCCGTCGGCCTCGACCACAAAGCGCATGGACTACAGCCCGGACTCCGACGTACGGACCAGGATGCGGCGGCAGTTCTCGCAGCGCACGACCGCGTCCGGGGCGGCGGCACGGACCTCGTTCAGCTCGGTGATGTTGAGCTCCAGGCGGCAGCCCTCGCAGCGGCGCTGGAAGAGGCGGGCCGCGCCGACGCCGCCCTCCTTCTCGCGCAGCTTGTCGTAGAGCTTCAGCAGGTCGGCCGGGACCGAACCGGAGACGACCTCGCGCTCTTTGGTGACCGTGGCGGCCTCGCCGTCGATCTCCTTGAAGGCGGCGTCGCGGCGGGCCGTGGCGTCGTCGAGCTTCGCCTGGACGGACTCGGCGCGCTCGGTCAGCTCGCCGACCCGCTCCTGCGCGGACTCGCGGCGCTCCATGACCTCCAGGACGACGTCCTCGAGGTCGCCCTGGCGCTTGGCGAGCGAGGTGATCTCGCGCTGCAGGTTCTCCAGGTCCTTGGGGCTGCTGACCGCGCCGGAGTCCAGGCGCTGCTGGTCACGGACGGCGCGCTGGCGCACCTGGTCCACGTCCTGCTCGGCCTTGGTCTGCTCGCGGGCGCAGTCGCTCTCCTCGGTCTGCGCGGCGACCAGCAGGTCCTTGACCTGCGTGAGGTCCTTGGTGAGCGACTCGATCTCGGCGTGCTCGGGCAGCGCCTTGCGCTTGTGCGCGAGCTGCTGCAGGCGTACGTCGAGCGCCTGGACGTCGAGGAGGCGGATCTGGTCGGCGGGCGCGGCGTTCAGTTGGGGGCTCCAGTTGAGTCGGTGGGTGCGGAGACGGACGACGCCGCGTGGGCGGTCCAGGGGTCGGTGACCGTACGCGAGACGTGGACCCGCAGGCCCCATCCGTTGCGGTCGGAGATCTCGTCGAGCTGGGCGGCGGCCTGCTCGCACCAGGGCCACTCGGTGGCCCAGTGGGCGGCGTCGAACAGCGCGAGCGGTGTCTGCTGGGTGGCCTCGGAGGCGGGGTGGTGGCGCAGGTCGGCGGTGAGGAAGCCGTCCACGCCGGCCGCGCGGACCGCGTCGAAGAGGCTGTCGCCGGAGCCGCCGCTCACCGCGACCGTACGGATCACGGCGTCCGGGTCGCCCGCCGCGCGGATGCCCTGCGCGGTGCCGGGCAGCCGCTTGGCCGCGCGGTCCGCGAACTCCCGCGCGGTGAGCGGGTGGTCGAGCTCGCAGATCCGGCCGAGGCCGCGGCGGCCCGAAGGGTCGGTGGCGTCGGGGACGAGCGGGCGGACGACGCGGAGGTCGAGGGCGCCGGCGAGGGCGTCGGAGACTCCCGGGTCGGCGGTGTCGGCGTTGGTGTGCGCGACGTGCAGTGCCACGTCGTTCTTGATCAGGTCGTGCACGGCCCGGCCCTTGAAGTGCGAGCGGGCGACCGTCGTCGTACCGCGCAGGTAGAGCGGGTGGTGGGTGACCAGGAGGTCGGCGTCCAGGCGGACCGCTTCGTCGACGATCTCCTGCACCGGGTCGACGGCGAAGAGCACGCGCGTGACCTCGGCCTGCGGGTCCCCGCAGACGGTGCCGACGGCGTCCCACTGCTCGGCCCGCTCGGGGGGCCACAGGGCGTCCAGGGCGGCGGTTACTTCGGAGAGACGGGGCACGGGGAAAAGGCTACCTTCCCCGTGCCCCTGCCGATCAGCGCCTGTGGACAACGGTCCGCACCGCGCTCGGGGCGGAAAGCGCGGCTCTCGGAGTCAGCGGGCCAGGTACCCGTCCAGGTCGTCCAGGACCTCGTCCGCGGCCGTCACGCCGAGGCCCAGGTACCAGGTCTCGTCCGGGACGTTCTTCGCCCGGCCCTGCTCGACCGCGCCGAGCTTCTTCCAGAGCGGGTTGGCCTCGGCCTGGGAGCGGTCGGTCTTCTTGGCGTCGCCGTAGACGCCGGTGAAGATCCAGTCGGCGTCGGCCTCGTCGATCTTCTCCGGGCTGATCTCGGCGGCGAGGTCGTTGACCTGCTGGTTCTTCGGGCGCTCGACGCCGACGTCGTCGAGGATCGTGCCGATGAACGAGGCCTTCGCGTAGAGGCGGATCATGCCCGGCAGGTAGCGCAGCATCGTGACGGAGGGCTTCTCGCCGCCCTCGTCGATGGCGGCGCCGAGCTGCTCGGCCTTCTTCTCGTACGCGGACAGCTTGTCCTTCGCCTCGGCCTGCTCGTCGAGGGCGGCGGCGTTGAGGAGGTAGTTCTCCTTCCAGGTGAAGCCCGGGCGGATGGAGAACACGGTCGGGGCGATCTTGGAGAGCTGCGGGTACATCTTCGCGGCGCGCAGCTCGCTGCCGAGGATCAGGTCGGGCTTGAGCGCGGCGATCGCCTCCAGGTTGAGGGCGTTGATGGTGCCGACGCTCTTCGGCTTGCCCGCGTCCTTCGCGAGGTAGCCGGGGATGCCGTCGTCGCCCTCGGTCGGCGCGTACCCGACGGGCTGCACGCCGAGCGAGACGACGTTGTCCAGCTCGCCGACGTCCAGGACGACGACCCGCTTCGGCTTGGCCTTCAGCTCGGTGCTGCCCATGGCGTGCTCGATGGTGCGCGGGAACGCGCCGGGCTTCGCCTCGGTGCCCATCTTCGCGGTCGCCTCGGCGGCCTCGGCGAAGTCCTCGCCGCCCTGGGCCACGGACTTGCTGCCGCCGCCGTTCTTCTTGCCGCTGCCTCCGTCGGCACCGGAACCGGCGTCCCCGCCGGAACAGGAGGCCAGGGAGAGCGAGGCGGCGACGGCGAGGGCGACGGCTGCGGTGCCGCGGCGGCGTAGGGACATCGAAACTCCAGGGGTACTTAGGTTGGCCTTACTTTAAGCCACCTCCGGTTCAGCACAACCCCCTCGGCTTTCTCAGGCGAATCAGGACATGGCCACCCTTTGGTGTGAAGCGGTGGGCTGCTCGTGCCACGGCAGCGCGTACGAAAACTAGCTTTCTGGGCCGGAGGTGACAGCTCATGACCACGACGGCCTGTGCCACGAAGACCGCGACCGGCGCGCAAGCCCCCGGCGGCAGCGGCGAGAACGGCGAGCACGACGAGACCAGCGCCAGCACCGAGGACCCGGTCACGGGGATTCCGTTCACGGAGGAGCCCACGCAGAGCACCGCCTCACAGGACCCGGCGGACGAGGACGACACCAGCGCGGCAGCCGCGGCGGAAGCCGACGCCAACGCCGATGCCGACGCCGACGCATCAGCGGCCGAAGCCCCTGCCGAAACGGTCCTGCAAACCCCCTCGCCCCAGGACCCCCCGCCCCGCCCCCCGCACCCCCCGGCCACGCCCTCCTGCACCATCAGCGCGACCGGTGCGTACGCCGCCCGCCTCGCCCCGCACGGCGACAGCGGCGCCGTCTGGTGCCCCGAGCGCTGGACCCTCGACGGCCCCGAGCCCTACGCCGTCCCGCTCCCCCTCGACCAGCCGGAGGAGTACGGCACCGAAGTGCTGCCGATGGCGGACGGCCGGGTCCTCGTGCACCGCACCGCCGGGGAGCGGCAGTCGTTCTCGCTGCTCTACCCGACGGGACCCGGAACCGGCGAACACGTCCTGGGCGCCCTGGAATCCGCGCAGTTGAGGCTCCTGCCGCCCTCGCCGAGCGGATCCCGCGCGTACGCCCTGGCCGTCGGACCGCAGGCCACCGCGGTCTGGCTGGTCGCGGGCGGCGCCTTCGGGCCCGAGCTGGTCGCCGAGGTGCCGGGGCGGTGCGCGGGCGGGGTGTGGCTGGACCGCACCGGCCGGATGCTCGCCCTCGACCAGGAGCTCGACGGCCGGACGAAGACGGTCGCCGTGGACCTGGAGCGTGGCGGCGAGGTGACGCCGCTGCTGCAGATCACCGAGGAGAGCAACGACCGGCTGCTGCTCGCCGACGCGGCCAGCGGGCTGATCCTGGTCCGCTCCGACGCCCCCGGCCACGACCGGCTCGGCTGGGGCGTGCTCGGCTCGACGCTGCCGGTCCGGTTCCCGGAGTGCCTGCGGCTGCCGGACTGCGCGGTGACGCCGTTCGCGATCCAGCCGGGGCAGGCCCTGATGCCCGAGCACTGTGCCGTGGCGCTGCGGATCGACGGTGCGGCGGGTACGTGGATCGGGCTCTGGCGGCCCGTCGAGCGCCGAGTCCAGCACTTGGCCGCGCCCCAGGGCTGGCTGACCGGCGCCGGGTTGTGGACGGCCGACGGTGAACTCCGGCTCCCGTACGCGACGGAGGCCGTGCCCTGTGGCGTGGCCCGGGTCATGGCGCCGCCCCCGGCCCCGCCCGAACCGGCTCCCGCGCCCGAGCCCGCGCCCGCTCCCCGCCCGGTCCCGTTGCAGCAGGCGCCCCTCCAACAGGCCCTGCTGATGCGGCGGATGGCGCGGCGCATCCAGCACGTGGAGGCGTGAACGGCACCGCCGAAAAGCCGGAACGCAAAGGGTTCGCACGGCGTGCCGGGCACGGCTTCCGAACTGTTACGAAGGCGTGCCACAAGCCGTTACTCACCCGGCGTGATTGCCGCGTACAGGACAGTTAGACTCGCCCGGCTGTCCTTTGACGATCTTCTTACGGGGTGACGTTTTTCCCATGACCGAGAACAGCAACGTGCCCACGGAGCCGCAGGCTTCGGACGCCGCGCGCGAGCAGCGCGGGCACGGCAGGCACCGGGGCCCGGTCTCCGTACAGGACGTTCCGGAGAACACTCCGGCGCCGCGCGGCCGACACCGCAAACCGTCCGACGAACGCCGCTCGCAAGCGGCGTGAGCAGTCTCTTACGACGCGCCCCTCGAAGCCCGCGCGGGCCTCGGGGGGCGCGTTCTTTTCCCCTCCCCGCACCTTCCCGAACTGGGGCTCCGCCCCAGACCCCGCTCCTCAATCGCCGGAGGGGCTCCTTTTGGGGCGGGTAGGGGAAAAAATCACCCCCGTTTGAGAGCGAGCACCTCCGAAGCCGCGAACGTCTCGCCGGACGGCCGGTCCGCGTAGTACGGGGACAGCACCTCATCCAGCTCCTCGTACGAGAAGACCTCCTTCGCCGTGTCGAACTTCGCCGCCACGCGCGGGCGTTCGACGACGGCGACCATGCCGCCGTGCACGACGAGCAGCTGCCCGTTGACCTTCCCAGCCGCAGGCCCCGCCAAGTACCCGACCAGCGGAGCGACATGCTCCGGGGCCAGCGGGTCGAGTTCGCCGCCGGAGGGCTCGTTGAACCCGGCGAAGACGTCCTCGGTCATGCGGGTGCGGGCGCGGGGGCAGATCGCGTTGGCCGTCACGCCGTACTTGCCGAGCGCGAGCGCCGAGGACGTGGTGAGGCCGACGATTCCGCCCTTGGCCGCCGCGTAGTTGGGCTGACCGGCCGAGCCCGCGAGGAAGGCCTCGGAGGAGGTGTTGACGATCCGGCCGTAGACCGGGCCGCCCGCCTCCTTGGAACGGGCGCGCCAGTGCACCGAGGCGAAGTGGGTGGTGTTGAAGTGCCCCTTGAGGTGGACGCGGATGACCGAGTCCCACTCGTCCTCGCCCATGGAGAAGATCATCCGGTCGCGCAGGATGCCCGCGTTGTTGACGAGGATGTCGAGCTTTCCGTACGTGTCGACCGCCAACTGCACGAGCGCACGGGCCTGCTGATGGTCCGCGACGTCGCCGAGGTGCGCGACCGCCTGCCCGCCCGCGGCGCGGATCTCGGCGGCGACCTCCTCCGCGGGCGCGGCCGAGGCCTCCCCCGAACCTCCCCCAAGCTCTCGGCTGCGCTCGAGCAGGGGGGACCCCCACTGCCCCGGCTGCCCCAAGTCGTTGACGACGACGCTCGCGCCGAGCCGGGCCAGCTCCAGGGCCTCCGCCCGGCCGAGCCCGCGGCCCGCGCCGGTGACGATCGCCGACAGACCGGCAAGTGGCTGTGACATCAATGTCCCTTCGCCTGTGCTGAGTTGGGGTCAGATCTCGATGCAGGTACGCAGGGACTCACCGCTGCGCATCTGGTCGAGCGCGTCGTTGATCGAGGCGAGCGGCACGCGGTGCGTGATCAGGCCCTCCAGGTCGATCCGCCCGGCCCGCCAGAGTGCGATGGCCCGCTGGTACGAGGTGAGGACGTCGCCACCGCCGTACATGGACGGCAGGATCCTCTTCTCGTCGAAGAACAGCTCGAACATATTGACCTGCAGGAAGTCGTCGAGGGCGCCCGCGCCGACCACGCAGAGCGTGCCGCCGCGCCGGGTCCTCTCGTACGCGGTGCGGGCGGTGGCGGACTTGCCGACGACCTCGAAGACGTAGTCGAAACCCTCGCCCGCGGTGATGCGCTGGCTGGCGTCGTCAAGGGCGTCCGGGGCGACCGCCTCCGTGGCGCCGAACCTGAGCGCCGCCTCGCGCCGCGACTCCACCGGGTCGACGGCGACGATCTGCGCGGCGCCCTTGAGCCGCGCGCCCTGGATCGCGGAGATGCCGACGCCGCCACAGCCGATCACGGCGACCGACGAACCGGCCGCCACGTCCGCGGTGTTGACGGCGGCGCCGAGCCCGGTGGTGACGCCGCAGCCGATGAGGGCGGCGATGTCGAAGGGCACGTCGTCCGGGATCGGCACGGCGCACTTGGCGTCCACGACGACCTCTTCGGCGAACGTGCCGGTCCCGGCGAAGCCGAAGACGTCGGCCGGGCTCCCCGCGGGGCGCTTGAAGTTGGGCGTGCCGGCGTTCATGAACCCGGCGAGGCACAGGTGGGTCTGGCCGCGCCTGCACGCGGGACACGCACCGCAGGCGGGCAGCCAGCACACCAGGACGCGGTCGCCGGTCTTGACGTGCGTGACGCCGTCGCCGACGTCGAGGATCTCGCCTGCGCCCTCGTGTCCGGGCACGAACGGTCCGGGCTGCGGCAGCACGCCGCTCATCGCGGAGAGGTCCGAGTGGCACAGGCCGGTGGCCCGCACCCTGATCCTCACCTTGCCGGGCCCGAAGCCCACCGCCTCGACGTCGTCGAGGACCTCCAGCTTCTCCTGGCCTATCTCGTGCAGCACGGCTGCGCGCATGGCGCGGCTCCTCTCGTACGCCGACTGGGCTTGCTGGTACGTCAGTTGGGCTCGTACGTCAGGTGGGCTCGTACGTCAGGTTGGCTCGTACCTCAGGTGGGCTCGTACGTCAGGTGGGCTCGTACGTCAGTTGTGCTCGACCACCGTGTCGGCGAGCACCGGGGCGTCGTCCCGCTCCACCGCGCTCACCGCCACCTGCACACGGCCCGCGTCCTCCCACATCCGCAGCCGCAGCGTCTCCCCCGGGAACACGACCCCGGCGAACCGCGTCGTGTACGAGCGCACCCGCGAGACATCCCCGCCGAGCACCGTGTCGACGACGGCCTTGAGGGTCATGCCGTACGTGCAGAGCCCGTGCAGGATCGGCTGGTCGAACCCGGCGAGCTTCGCGAACTCCGGGTCGGCGTGCAGCGGGTTCCAGTCGCCGGAGAGGCGGTAGAGGAGGGCCTGGTCCTCGCGGATGGTGCGCTCCTCGACGCGGTCGGGCGCGCGGCCCGGGAGTTCGAGGCGGGCGGAGGGTCCGCGGTCGCCGCCGAAGCCGCCCTCGCCGCGTACGAAGATCTGGGTGTCGCAGGTCCACAGCGGGCCGTCGGCGTCGGCCACGTCGGAGCGCATCACGATGACGGCGGCCTTGCCCTTGTCGTACACCGCGGGGATCGTCGAGGTCTGAACCGCCTTGCCGGACACGGGGATCGGGCGGTGCAGGGTGACGGTCTGGCCGCCGTGCAGGACGTGGGCGAGGTTCACGTCGACGCCGGGCGCGGACAGGCCGCCCGCCACGGCCATGCCCCCGCCCGCGACGGTGGCGAAGCTGGGCAGCACGTGCAGCTTCGACTCCAGGGTGTAGCGCAGTTCGTCGGGGTCGGTGGCGGGGCGGCCCGCGCCGAGGCCCAGGTGGTAGAGCTGGATGTCCTTGTGGTCCCAGGCGATGTCGGTGCTGCGGGGCTCGGCGGCTACGGCCTTGGCGGCATCAATGGGCATGGGGACACGGCTCCTTGTCGTTCGCGTCGCGGGTGCGCCACGGGTGTGTGCGTACGGGCGAAGACCTCGGCGCGACCGTCCGCACCGTCGGCCGCACCGAGGCCGTTCTCGACCGGCCCGAACCGCGGTTCTAGAACGCGTTCTAGGCCGATGGTCACCATGTATAACGCAGCCCTCCGTGCTTGTGAAGACTCCCAACTGACGGAATGTCAGATGAACGGGGCCTGCCCGCAACCACAGAGCGCCCATTGCGACAAACCGCCCTAATCTGGGCGTATGAATGAAATGCCTCCGGACCGCCGCCCCAGCAAGAGCGTGCGCGTCCTGCTCGCCGAGGATCCGAGCATGAGCCGCGGCGCGCTGGCCCTGCTGCTCGGCATGGAGCCGGACCTCGCAGTGGTCGCGCAGGTCGGCGCGGGCGACCGGGTGGTGGCCGAGGCCCTGACCGTACGGCCGGACGTGGCGCTGCTCGACGTCGAACTGCCGGGGCGCGACGGCCTGGACGTGGCGGCGGGGCTGCGCGCGGAGTGCCCGGACTGCGCGGTCCTCGTCCTCACGACGTACGGGCGCCCCGGTCTGCTGCGCCGCGCCCTCGACGCGGGCGTGGCGGGCGTGCTCGTGAAGGACGGGCCGGTCGGGGAGCTGGCGGAGGCGATCAGGCGGGTGCTGCGCGGCGAGACGGTCGTCGACCCGGCCCTGGCCGCTGCCGCGCGCCGCGAGAAGCCCGCGTCAGGCTGAGGTGGTGCGCCGCTCGGCCGTCCCGCGCGGCATCCAGAGCAGCATCACGACGACCCCGGCGAGCAGGAAGAACGCACTGGTGCGGAACGCCGCCGCGTACCCCTCCGTCAGCGCCTCGGGGCTGACCGGCGCCAGGCTGCCCGAGCCGGCCGCGTGGGAGGCGGCGACCGTGGAGAGCACGCTCAGGCCGAGCGAACCGCCCATGGTGCGGGAGGTGTTGATGAGGCCGGAGACGAGACCCGCGTCGCCGGGGGCGGCGCCGGACGTGGCGAGGGAGGCGAGCGGCGTGGAGGCGAGGCCCGCGCCGAGCATCATCACGATGCCGGGCAGCATGATCGACGTGATGTACGTGCCGTCCGCGGTCATCGTCGACTGCCAGCCGAAGCCGGCCGCGGCGATCAGGATGCCGAGCATCGACACGTTCCGCGCGCCGAGCCGCGGCATCAGTCGCGGGGCGAGCTTGGAGCCGACGACGACGGTGAGCGAGGACGGGATGAGCGCGAGCCCGGCCTTCAGGGGCGAGTAGTCGAGGACGTTCTGCGCGTACAGCGTCATGAAGAACCACATGGCGAACATGGCGCCGCCGCAGATGAACATCGACGCGTTGGCCGCCGACACCGACCGCACCTTGAACAGCTTCAGCGGCATGAGCGGCACCCGCGTCCGCGCCTCCACGAGCAGGAACAGCAGGAGCAGCGCGAGCCCGGCGCCCAGCGGGGCGAGCGTGGCGGGCGCCGTCCAGCCCTCGACCTCGGTCTGGACGATGCCGTACGCGAGGGTGGCGAGGCCCGCCGTGACGAGGACCGCGCCCGGCAGGTCGAGGCGGCGGGCCTGGCCGGAGCGGCTTTCGCTGAGCCAGACCGCACCGGCGACGATGACGAGGGCGCCGATCGGCACGTTGATGAGGAGCACCCAGCGCCAGGACAGCAGGTCGGTGAGGACTCCGCCGACGAGCCCGCCGGCCGCGCCGCCGCCCGCCCCGACCGCGGACCAGGTGCCGATCGCCCGCACCCGCGCGGGCCCCTCGGGCACCGCCGACGTGAGGATCGTCAGGGTCGACGGGGCGAGGACGGCCGCGCCCAGGCCCTGGACGGCGCGGGCGGCGAGGAGCTGCCAGTCGGCCTGCGCGAGGCCGCCGGCGAGCGAGGCGGCGGTGAAGAGTCCGAGCCCGACGAGGAACATCCGCTTCCGCCCGAAGAGGTCCCCGGCCCGCCCGCCGAGCAGCATGAACCCGGCGAAGGCGATCGAGTAGGCGTTGACGACCCACTGCAGGCCGATCGCGCTCATCCCGAGGTCGGCGCGCATCGACGGCAGCGCGGTGTTGACCACGGACACGTCGAGCACGACGAGGAACTGGCCCGCGCAGGCGGCGAGCATGACCGCCCACAGGGGGGCGGTCTTGCGGGTGGGCTGGGCTATGTGGATGTCGGTGGGGCTCTGGACCATGACGGCCATGCTCTCAGGGCGGGCACCCCGGTGGCATCGGGGCATGGTCGGACCCGACCTCGGTCGCGGGGACTAGGGCCTGTCTTCAAACTCCCGTCGTCTCCCGGAGGGAGGCCCCGCGGCGTTCGGTGCGTGCTCTCGGCGTGCCGGGCGTCTCGGGGTAGGCGGGAGTTTGAAGACAGGGCCTAGGCCTCGTCAGGTCCCCGGCACCCTCCGAGCCCTTCGGTCAGTTCCCGAGCCATATCTCCTCCATGTCGTCGATGGCGTCCTCGGTGTGGGCGACACGGAACACGGACAATTCCCGGCCCTCCCGGCCCTCCTCGCCCTCTCGGTACAGCGGGCTGACCTTGCTCAGGGCGAGGGTGCAGAGCCCGTCCCAGTTGGGACCCATGCCCTCCTCGCCCAGTTCGAGGTCCGCGTCGGCAATGTCCTGCGCGGTGATTCCGAAGGCGGTGGTCACGGCGGCAACAGAGCCATCGAGCTCCCAGTCGCCCTCCTTGGCCCCGTCGGCCGCGAACAGCCGGGTTCCGTCCGGGTGGATGATCTTCCAGGCGCCGAGCGGCATGTTGTAGTCGATGACGCACCACGCGATGACGACCGCGTCGGGGTAGCGCTCGGCCAGGGCTTCCGCCTCTGCTTCCACCGGATGGCTGCCGTCGCGGTGGACCAGGCCGGGGTCGGTGATCTCGATGACGTCGCCCCAGCAGCCGACCCGCACCAACTCCAGGTCCGCGCGGGTCTCGGCGAACAGGCCCTCGGTCGCCGCGGCCGTGCCCAGGTCGTCGACGACCGTCTCTATGGTGCCGAAGGACTCGGCGAATCGGCGGGCCGCGACGGGGTCGTGCGCGGACAGCTCGGCCCCGGCGGAAGCGGCCGGGGTGGTTGCCGCATGGCGTACGACGGTCAGGCGGTACTCCCCGACGTAGTCGACCTCCGCGTCAGCAGGCGTGTACCAGGAAGAAGTGTCAGCGGTCTCAGTCATGAGCGAAACCCTAACGAGCACCACTGACAATCAACGGCCCGCCTTTTCCGCCTAGTTGAAGCCCCGCAGCATCGTCACCACGGCCGCCCCGCCCAACCCGATGTTGTGCGCCAACCCGACCCGCGCATCGGGAACCTGACGGGACCCCGCCGCCCCCCGCAACTGCCACGTCAGCTCCGCGGCCTGCGCAAGCCCCGTCGCCCCCAGGGGATGCCCCTTGGAGATCAACCCCCCGGACGGGTTGACGACCCACTTCCCCCCGTACGTCGTCGCCCCCGACTCCACCAGCTTCCCCGACTCCCCGTCCTCGCACAGCCCGAGCGCCTCGTACGTGAGGAGTTCGTTGATGGAGAAGCAGTCGTGCAGCTCGATCACGTCGACGTCGTCGATGCCGAGCCCGGACGCCTCGTACACCTGCTCCGCCGCCGCCCTCGACATGGGCTTGCCGACGACGTCGATGCACGAGCCGGAGTCGAAGGAGGCCGCGGTGTCGGTGGTCATGGCCTGGGCGACGATCTCCACGGCGCGGTCACCGAGCCCGTGCTGCTCGACGAACCGCTCGGAGACCACGACGGCCGCCGCCGCGCCGTCCGACGTGGGCGAGCACTGCAGTTTGGTGAGCGGCCGGTGGATGGTCTTGGCGGCGAGGATCTCCTCGACCGTGTACACGTCCTGGAACTGCGCGTACGGATTGTGCGCCGAGTGCCGGTGGTTCTTGGCGCCGACCGCCGCGAGCTGCGCCTCCGTGGTCCCGTACAACTCCATGTGCTCGCGGGCCGCGTCGCCGAAGATCTGGGCGGTGGGCGGGGACATCTCGAAGCCGTGCTTGGCGGCCATGATCCCGTAGTGCCGGGCCACTGGGGACGTCTTGAAGTCGCCCCCATCCGAGCCACCGCCGAGCGCCCCGCGCGCCATCTTCTCGAAGCCGAGCGCGAGCACGCAGTCGTTCATCCCGCCCGCGACGAACTGCCGGGCCATCATCAGGGCGGTCGAGGCGGTCGCGCAGTTGTTGTTGACGTTGTAGACCGGCACACCGCTCAGCCCGAGTTCGTACGCGGCGCGCTGTCCGGCCGTCGACGCCTGGAAGCAGTACCCGACGGGCACCTGCTCGACCTTCCCGTACGAAATCCCGGCGTCCTCAAGGGCCTTGGTCCCGGCCTCCTTGGCCATGTCCCAGTACTGCCAGTCGCGCGTCTCGGGCTTCTCGAACTTGGTCATGCCGACACCGACGATGTACGTCTTCACAGCGGAGCCTTCCGGGAAGTGCGGTCAGATGAGGGGACGCGGCTCGGGATCACGGGGCAGCCCGAGGAGCCGTTCCGCGACGACGTTCAGCTGCACCTGCGTGGTGCCGCCCGCGATGGTCAGGCAGCGGGACATCAGGAACCCGTGCACGGCCCGCTCGCCCGCGCCCTCGCGCACCGCCCCGGCCGGGCCGAGCAGTTCGAGCGCCAGCTCGGCGACCTTCTGCTGGTGCGGGGTCTGCACGAGTTTCCTGATGGACGCCCCGGCCCCGGGTTCGGCCCCGGCGACCTGGCGCATGGTCGTACGAAGTCCGATACAGGCCAGGGCGTGCGCCTCGGCGGCCAGCGCGCCGATCCGGGCGCGGCAGGCGCCGTCGAGGTCGGCGGCGCGGGCGATGAGCGCTTCGAGGCCGGTGTCGAACGTCAACTGGTCGGCCATGTGGACGCGTTCGTTGCCGAGGGTGTTGCGGGCGACCCGCCAGCCGTCGTTCACCTCGCCCACGACGGCGTCGGCGGGAAGCACCACGTCATCGAAGTAGACCTCGTTGAAGAGGGAGTCGCCGGTGATCTCCTTGAGGGGACGTACATCGATGCCCGGCGTGTTCTTCATGTCGACAAGGAAATAAGTGAGCCCCTTGTGCTTGGGCGCGTCCGGGTCGGTGCGGGCGAGCAGGATCCCGAAGTCCGCCCACTGCGCGGCGCTCGTCCACACCTTCTGCCCGTTGACCCGCCACCGCCCGTCGTCGAGCCGCTCGGCCCGGGTGCGCAGGGCCGCCAGGTCCGAGCCCGCCTCCGGCTCACTGAACAACTGGCACCAGAGCACGTCCCCGCGCAGGGTCGGCGCGAGGTGCCGCTCCTGCTGTTCCTCGGTCCCGTACGCGATGAGCGACGGCACGACCCAGGTGGCGATGCCCAGATCACTCACCTTCACTCCGGCCGCCTTCAACTCCTCCTGAACAGCGAGCTGTTGGACGGGTCCGGCCCCGAGTCCGTACGGGGGCGGAAGGTGCGGGGCGGCGTACCCGGTGGGCGCGAGGGCGCGGCGGGCGGAGGCGGGGTCGAGGCCGCGCGCCCCCTCGACCGTCTCGCGCGCGTCACGCCGATACGCATCGGCCTCGGCGGGAAGATCCAGGCGCAGCTCCCTGCGGGCCCCGGTCTCGGCGAGGCGCACGGCACGCGCGCGGTGCGTGTCCCCGCCGCCGAGCAACTGCCGCGCGACGAGCGCCCGGCGGAGGAACAGATGGGCATCGTGCTCCCAGGTGAACCCGATGCCGCCGAGGATCTGGATGCAGTCCTTGGCGCAGGAGTGGGCGGCGTCGAGGGCGGTCGCGGCGGCGAGCGACGCGACGAGCCCGCGTACGTCGGGGGTGTCGGTTTCCGCCGCCCTGGCCGCGTCCCAGGCGAGGGCACGCGCCTGCTCGACCCGTACGAGCATGTCGGCACACAGGTGCTTCACCCCTTGGAACTGCCCGATCGGCCGCCCGAACTGCTCGCGCACCTGGGCGTGTTCGGCGGCGATCCGCAGGGCCCGGTCGGCGGTTCCGCAGGCGTCGGCGGCGTACAGGGTGGCGGCGAGGTCGCGTACGAGGGCGGTGTCGAGGCGGTTCAGGACACGCGTGGCGGGCACCTGGGTGTGCGTGGCGACGACTTGGGCGGTGGGCCGGGTCGGGTCGGCGCTCTCGTGCCCGCGCACGGAGACATCGGCCGCGTCCACCGCCATCCATACGGTGCCGGTGGCGGACTCGGCGGCGAGCAGCAGCAGGTCGGCCTCGCCGCCGGAGAGCACGGGCGGGGCGGTGCCGTCGAGCACGTACCCGTCGCCTTCGGCCACGGCGGTGAGCGTTCCGGCACCCAGTGCGGCGGCACCGATCCGCTCTCCGGCGGCGAGCTGCCGTACCAACTCACCCTGTCCGGCGGCCCGATGCAGGGCGGTGAGGGCCAGGGCGTTGGCAAGGTACGGCCCGGGAAGCGCGGCCTTCGCCGCCTCTTCGAGTACGACGGCGAGGTCGACGAGATCGCCGCCCCCTCCCCCGTACTCCTCGGGCAGATGCGGCGCGAGCAGCCCCTGCTCGGCGAGCCCGGCCCAGTAGGCGGGCCGCCCGGCGGTGCCGCTCGGGGCGTCGAGCAGTTTGCGCGTCTCCTCGGGCGGTACGGAGCGGGCCACCCAGCCGCGCACCGCTTCGGCCAACTCCCGCTGTTCTTCGCTGACTCCGATGCTTCCTGCACTTCCCGTGCTTCCGATGCCCATGCGGGGCACAGTAGAACACGTTCCATTCTGACGGAAGGTCAGAAACACGTTCGGGGCACGGGAACGACATCGGCCCCCGGAGCCGCGCTTGGCTCGGGGGGCCGATGAATGCGCGCGAAGCGCGAGACTCAGGCGGTGGCCGACCCCAGACCCAGCGGGATGTCCTTGACGGTGACCGAGACGGAGTCGATGGAGCCGTCGGTCAGCACGGGCAGACCGTTGGGGCCCTGGGCAAAGTTGGCCTTCAGGCCCTCCACGCTGCCACCGACGGACAGGCCGCCAGCAATGCTGTCGAGGTCGGCGTCGGCTATCTCAGCGGTCTCGATGCGCGAGGTGTCGCTCATGGTGAGGAGTGTCCTTCGTGTCTGGTGGGAAGTCGTACCACTGGACCCAATCACGCCCGCACACCGCAGCAATCCCCCAACTCCCCATCTTTCACAGCCCGTTCACCGGACTCCCGCACCTCGCTTCGCATCCGCGACGAAGGCGGCGAAGGCGTCGGGACTGACGGTGAAGGCGCCGCCGTCGGGGTTCTTGGAGTCGCGGACGGCGATGCGGGTGGGGAGTTCGGCGATCTCGACGCAGTCGCCGCCGGTCGTTCCGCTGTACGAGGACTTACGCCACGTCGCGCCCGTCAGCTCCTGGTTGGCATGCATAACGCTCCTCCATTACGCGGGCGATCAGGGCCGCCGAGTCCTCCACGGAGAGCGCAGCGGCCTGCAGATGATCGTAACGGAGTGAACCTTCCCTGACGGCTTGCGGGTTGGCCGTCATGTGCCCCTGCACGAAGTCCTCGGTGTAGACGACGTCCGGATCATTGTCGAAGCGCAGCAAGTTGAAGGTGCCATCCAGTCCGACGTGAGCACCCGCTTCGAACGGCAGGACCTGAATCTTCACCCAATCCCGCCCCTGCAGATCCAACAGGCGGTCCAGTTGGGTTCGCATGACGTCCCGACCACCCATCTCCTGACGCAGGACGGCCTCGCTCAGTACGACCCAGACCAGCGGCGGCTCCTCCCGCTCCAGCACGCGCTGGCGTTCAAGCCGAGCCGCCACGTTGGCATCGAGGTCACCGTCGGACCGTACGCCGAGGACGGCCCGCGCGTACCCCTCCGTCTGCAACAGCCCGTACACCAACTGAGCCTGGTACGTGGAGATATACGAGGCTCGCGCCTCCATCTCCGCGTACGCCTGGAACCAACTGGGCAACTGACTCCGCAGCACAAGCCCGACCAGTCGGCCGAAGTGCCCATCAGTCCCCAGCGCCGCGTCCAACCGCTCGGAGAGCTCTCTCGTAGGAACCTTGTGCGCGGTCTCGATCTGGCCGATGAGGGACCCCGTACAGAAGACGATGCCGCCCAACTCCCCCTGTTTAAGGCCCGCTTCCTCTCTCAGGCGGCGGAGTTCGGAGCCGTAGTAGTCCAGCGGGGAGGCGCCGGGGTCGAGGTTGCGGATGTTGGCCATGCGGACGGCCACCCCCAAGTTCACGCTGTGCGAGGTTCGGTTCAGCTGGTAGCCGAGCGTAATCAGCGCACCGCACGATGGCGTCGTGAATCCATCAACTGGCCGCGAGGCGACGGAAATTGAGTACTGCTACCGGCTGAGCATGACGCTCGGTGAACACTCAGTCGGCCACTTCCGCCGCATCCTGCGCATGCTGCTCAAGTCCTGGCGGATGACCGACGTCTGCGACGCGGCGGAACTGGCCCTGACGGAACTGGTGACGAACGTGCTCCGCCACGTACCGGAAGACCCGCACTGCACAGTCCAAATCCTGCGCCACGCGCGCGTGCTGCGAGTCGAGGTAACGGACCGCAGCCCGAACCCGCTCCACGCGCGGACCCCGGAGGGCCTGAGCGAAGGCGGTCGCGGCCTACTCCTCGTCGACGCGGTATCAGACCACTGGGGCACTACCCCGGCACCTACCGGCCCACCGGGCAAGACGGTGTGGTTCGAGTGCGAGACGAAGAACGACGACGACCGATGACGTGTGCGCCGTACGCTGACAGGCCCGTGGCAAGCGGTAGCACCACGTAGCACTCGGGAGCTACTGTTGATTCCATGACCGCACAGCCGGAGATCACCCAGCGCGATCTGCGCACCAGGTCCAGAGAGATCATGGACGCCGTACAGCACGGCCAGACGTTCACCGTCACGCGGGACGGGCACCAGATCGGTGAGCTGGTTCCGCTGCGCCGACGCAGGAGGTTCGTCCCGCGTGGCGAATTCGCGGCCATGTCACGCACCGCTCCCGACATCTCGGTGGACGCGTTCCGCGCCGACCAGGAGGCAACTGCCGAGCAGGAGCTGGGCGACCGTTATGCCCGTTGAGCACCACCAGGGACTCCTCGACACCAACATCCTGATCCTGCGCAAGTGGCTGGACCCGAACGAACTGCCCGCCGAGGTAGCCATCACGGCCATCACCTTGGCAGAGCTCTCGGCAGGGCCGCACGAGGTCCGCAGCAACACGGAACAGGACGACTACGACGAGCACGCCGAGCGCGCCCGCCGGATGGACGTCCTGCAGCGCGCCGAGAACGAGTTCGACCCCATCCCTTTCGACACCGAGGCTGCCCGCGCTTTCGGAAGGATTTGCGCGGCCGTGATCAGCTCCGGCCGCAAACCCCGGCGGCGGGTCGCCGACCTCATGATCGCTGCCATCGCCGTTGCAGAGCAGCTACCGCTCTTCACCACCAACCCCGACGACTTCAAGGGTCTCGACGATCTGCTCACCGTCGTTCCGGTCACCAGACCGCAGGTGCTGCACGACCGCTAGGTAGCGAGGAACCCCGCGATCCCCTCCGAGATCCCCTTCGCCGCCTTCTGCCGCCACGCGGCGCTCGTAAGCAACGCCTCATCCCGCGAGTCCCGCATATTCCCGCACTCCAGGAAGACCTTCGGGACCTTGGAGAGGTTGAGACCGCCGAGGTCGGTGCGGGTGTCGAGGCCTGTGCCGCCGCCGATGTAGTTGGAGGGGGCGCTTCCGGTGGCGCGTACGAAGCTGCCCGCGAGGCGTTCGCCCAGGTCGCGGGAGGGGCCGACGATCTTGCCGGTGTCCGCGGCGCCCGCGTCGACCTTGCCCGGCATGATCACGTGGAAGCCGCGGTTGCCCTCGCCCGAGCCGTCCGCGTGCAGGGAGATCACGGCGTCGGCGTCCGCCTTGTTGCCGATCTGGGCGCGTTCGTCCACACAGGGGCCGAAGGAGCGGTCACCGTCCTGGGTGAATTTCACGGTCGCGCCCTGCTTCTCCAGGAGCGTGCGGACCTTGCGGGCCAGGTCGAGCGTGAACTCGGCCTCGCTGTAGCCGTCGTTGGTGGCCGTGCCCGTGGTGTCGCATTCCTTCTTGTTCGTACCGATGTCCACGGAGCGGGCGATGTCGGCCGTGTGATCGCGGTTGTTCGGGTTGTGTCCCGGGTCGATGACGACCGTCTTGCCGGTCAGTTCACCGGCGTCGGCGGGCCGGGACTTCGAGGGCGACGCGGACCGCTCCGGCTGCACGGACGGCGCCGGATTCTTCCCGCTGCCCTCGGACGCACCCGGCGCCGCCCCCGCGGGCCCCGAGCCGCCCGAGCCGCTCCCGCCCTGCCACAGCAGGAAGCCCACAAGTCCCACAGGGACCAGCGCGGCAACGGCGACAAGGCCGACGCGGCGCCGGGGGCGGTGTGCGGCGGTCGCGAAGGCGGGCGAAGGGTTGTCCGGATCGTCGTACGACACGTCCGCGAGCCTAACCGGGACCCCCGCGGGGCGAGGGAACCCCCTCAGGCCCCGGCCCCCGTCCGCCGCAGCACGCGCAGCGAACCGTGCGCCGAGACCTCCGTGAACGCGCCGGAGTCGAGTGCCCGCAGGTAGACGCGGTACGGGGCCTGGCCCGTGAACTCGTCCACCGGGTCCGGGAACACGTCGTGGATGAGGAGGAGCCCGCCCTCGGCGAGGTGCGGCGCCCAGCCCTCGTAGTCCGCGCTCGCGTGCTCGTCGGTGTGGCCGCCGTCGATGAAGACGAAGCCGACCTTGCCGCCCCAGACCGCCGCCACCTGCGGCGAACGCCCCACGACCGCGATCACGTGCTCCTCGAGGCCCGCCCGGTGCAGGGTGCGCCGGAAGGTGGGCAGCGTGTCCATGAGGCCGAGCTCCGGGTCGACCACCTCCGGGTCGTGGTAGTCCCAGCCGGGCTGCTGCTCCTCACTTCCGCGGTGGTGGTCGACGGTGACAGCTGTCACACCGCAGGCGCGGGCCGCGTCCGCGAGCAGCACGGTGGAGCGCCCGCAGTACGTGCCGACCTCGAGCAGCGGCAGCCCCAGCGCACCGGCCCGCACGGCGGCCGCGTACAGCGCGAGACCCTCGTCGAGGGGCATGAAACCTTTCGCGGCCTCGAAAGCGTCCATGACCTCGGGCTTCGGCGCCGGAGGGACAGCGGGTGCGGGGACGGTCACAAGAGGCCTCCTGGAATGCGTGAAAGGGGCGGTGCGGAGCGCGTGAACTGGGCAGATCACGGGGCGGATCACGGTCAGGTGGCGGTCTTTATACCGACCAGACACCCCGGCCCGCCGGGCGATATTGTCATCCGTACGATGGGGGGTCATCCAACCCCCCCACGCTTCGCACCCCGCGTACCGGCGACAGCGACGCCTGACGACTCGACCATTTACGAAGGACCTGAAGTGAACTTCCGCTCTCTCACTCGAGGCGACGCAGTGGTGATCGGAGCAGCGGTGTTGCTGTTCATCGCCTCTTTCCTCAACTCCACCAGCGGCGACTCCGGCTACTCCGTCACCCCGTGGGAGTTCCTCGGCAACGCCATCGGTCTCTACATGGTGGGGATCATCGGCGCGGCCCTGATCGTCGTGAACCGCGCGCTGCCGCAGCCGCGCAAGGTCGCCGGCATCGAGCTCGGCCACATCGGCATCGTGCTGACCGTCGCGGTCGCCTGGCAGTTCTTCTGGACGATCCTCGACGCCTCGGGTGCCGGTCCGGCCCTGATCCTCGGCCTCATCGCCTCGCTCGCCCTCGCGGGCGGCGCCGTCGCCACCCCGCTCGTCCCGGCCCTGAGCGCCGACCTCATGGGTGCCCCGAAGCCGCAGCCGATGTACGGCGGCCAGCCGCAGCCGGGCGGGTACGGCTACCCGGGCGCCCAGCAGGGCCAGCCCTACCCCGGCCAGCAGCAGCCCTACGGCGGCCAGCAGGTCCCGGGTCAGCAGCAGGCCGCCCCGCAGGACCACAGCCAGGGCCAGGGCCAGGCCGCCCAGACCCAGGCGCCGGCTCAGGCGCAGGCGCAGGGTGACTTCGCCCCGTTCTGGTTCGCGGTGCCCGTGCAGCGCCCGCTGTACGCCGAGGACGGCAACCCCACTCCGATCGCCGAGCTGGCGCCGGGCACCTGGTACCTCGCGGTCGAGCAGCGCGGCCCCGGCCTGGTGGCCCAGACGCAGGACGGCCGTCGCGGCGTGCTGCAGGACACCACGGGCATCCAGCGCGGCTGACCCCACGCCGACACCGCGGCTTCACGGCCCCCGTTCCGTACGTTCGTACGCGGAACGGGGGCCGTTGCCATGTCGCGGCGACGCCCGTACAGTCGCCCCACCACACCGGAACTGACGTACCGTCAAAAACGTCAAGAACCGTGCACGGGAGGGCAGATGCGGCTCGGGCTCGCACTCGGCTACTGGGGGCGCGGCCCCGACGCGGAGCACATCGCGCTGGCGCGGGAGGCCGAGCGGCTCGGCTACTCCTCCGTGTGGACGGCGGAGGCCTGGGGCTCGGACGCGTTCACCGCGCTGACCTGGATCGCCGCGCACACCTCGACCATCGAACTCGGCACGGCCGTCGCGCAGATGGCGGCCCGCACGCCGACCGCCACCGCGATGCACGCCCTCACCCTCGACCACCTCTCCGGCGGCCGCATGGCCCTCGGCCTCGGGCTGTCGGGGCCGCAGGTGGTGGAGGGGTGGTACGGGCGACCGTTCCCGCGCAGCCCGCTCACGGCGACCCGCGAGTACGTGGACGTCATCCGCCAAGTCCTGCGCCGCGAGGGCCCGGTGACGCTCGACGGGCGCTTCCATCCGCTCCCGTACGACGGCGACGACGGCACCGGGATCGGCAAGCCGCTCAAGCCGATCACCCACCCGCTCCGGGCCGACCTGCCGGTCTTCCTCGGCGCGGAGGGCCCGAAGAACATCGCGCAGACGGTACGGATCGCCGACGGCTGGCTGCCGCTGTACTGGTCGCCGCTGCGGACGGATGTGTACGAGGCGTCCTTGGACGGCGTACGGGACGGGTTCCGGATCGCCCCCATGGCGCGGGCCAAGGTGTGCGAGGACGTCGCGGAAGGGCTGCTCCCGGTCAAGGCGATGCTCGGCTTCTACATCGGCGGGATGGGCCACGCGGCGAAGAACTTCCACGCCGACCTGATGGCTCGTATGGGGTACGAGGCCGAGGCGCGGCAGATCCAGGACCTGTTCGCCGAGGGCCGCCGCGAGGAGGCCGTGCTCGCCGTGCCGGATGCGTTCGCCGACGAGATCTCGCTGGTGGGCCCGCGCGAACGGATCGCGGAACGCCTTGAGTTGTGGCGCAAGGGCCCGGTGACGGACCTGCTGGTCCTCGCGCCGGACCGCCGGACGCTGCGGGTGCTCGCGGAGCTCAACGGCTGAGGCGCGCGGGCGGCTGCGGCCGAGTGCAGGCCAGGGACCGAACGCCCGTCAGTCGCCCTTCAGTCGCCGGTCAGTTGGGACATCTTCGGCACCTTGTCCTTCACCGGTGCGCCCGCGTCCTTGCCCGCGTCCTTCACGGAGTTGATGACGTCGTCGAAGACCCCGGCCGCGTCGTCCGCGCCCTTGCCCTTGCGGAGCTTGGCCGGCAGGTCCTTGAGGGACTCGATGCCCGCGGCGAGCGGGGCCACGGCCTTGGAGAGGAGCGGGTCGCCCTTGGCGTTCTTCACGGCCGCCTTGAGCCGGTTGTACGCGAACGCGCCCGCGAGTCCCGCCTTGATCAGCGTGAACTTCCGGCCCTTCGCGCCCTTCTTGAACTTGCCGTCGCGGGCGGGCTTCACGATCCACTGGTAGGTGGCGCCCGCGGCGAGGCCCGCGTTGGCCACGAACCGGGTCTTCGCGAACTTCTGCTTCTCGGCCGTGGTGGTCGGCTTCGGGGTCGGTGCGGCGACCGCCGCGGCCTTGACGTCCGAAGCACCCTTGCCGGAGGCCCCGCAGGCGGTGCCGCCCACGACGAGCGCACAGCACAGGGTCAGGGCGAGGAGCAGGTGCTTCAGGCGGGATATCGGTACGGGACGGGTGGTGCTTGACACGGCGGAACCTCCGGAGGGGAGCCGATGAAGTGGACCTCCCTCAAGCTCACCCGGCCCCCTGCGCTGCGCCACTCGGGCGAGCCCGAACGGGGGGGTGAGCGGCGGCCTGCCGGGCGCCGCACGGGTTTACGGAGGCGGTTTCCGGTCAGGGATGTGTCATGACCACGCACCGGAACGGCACAGGAAAAGCCAGTACCGCCGTGGCAATCGTCGCGGACGTGCTGGCCGCCATCCTCGCCCTGTGGATCCTGATGTATCTGCTGTCCGCCAACCCGGACAACGACCTGGTCCAGGTCGTACGCGAGTCCGCTCGCTGGCTCGCCGGCTGGTCCCACGACCTGTTCACCTTCGACGCCGCCTGGGCCCGGGTGGTCGCGGGCTACGGCCTGGCCGCTGTCGTGTACCTCCTGGTCGGCCACATCGCGGCGGACCGGATCCGCAGGCTCTGACGTGCCCCGACAGGGGCTGAATATCAGCCCCTGTCAGCAGCAGTCCGGCTCAAGCCCCGCCGGCAGGCGGTCCGTACCGAAGACCGCGCACGTCGCCTCGTGTCCCCCGAGCGCCGCCACCGCGAGCAGCAGCGCGCCCGCCGTCCAGGCCGTCTGCTCCTCGGGCCAGATCGCCGCGTCGTCGAAGACGTACCCCGTCCAGTACAGGCCGGTGCTCTCGTCCCGCAGGTGGCCGATGGACTTGAGGATGTCCAGGGCGCGGTCGGACTCCCCCATCACCCAGAGGGCGAGGGCGAGTTCGGCGCTCTCGCCGCCGGTGACCCACGGGTTGGGCACGACGCAGCGGACCCCGAGGTCCGGCACCACGAAGCGGTCCCAGCTCTCCTCGATCCGGGCCTTCGCCGCGGTGCCGGTGAGCGCTCCGCCGAGGACCGGGTAGTACCAGTCCATGGAGTAGCGGTCCTTGTCGAGGAAGCGCTCGGGGTGCCGACGGATGGCGTGGCCGAGCGCACCGGCCGCCAACTCCCAGTCGGGCTGCGGCTCTTCGCGCGCCTCGGCGATGGCGAGGGCGCAGCGCAGCGCCTGGTGGACGGAGGAGCAGCCGGTGAGCAGCGCGTCCGTGACGACGGTGCCGTCCTCCTCGCGCTTCCAGCCGATCTCGCCGCCGGGCTGCTGCAGGGTGAGGACGCACTCGACCGCCGAGACGACCGTCGGCCACATCCGGTCGAGGAACGCGTCGTCGCCGGTGGCCAGGTGGTGGTGCCAGACGCCGACGGCGACGTACGCGCAGAAGTTGGACTCCACGCTCCGGTCGGTGGGCCGGTCCGCGTCCCCGTCGGCGTACGCCGCGTACCAGGAGCCGTCCGGGTTCTGATGCCGGGCCAGCCAGTCGTACGCGCGGGCCGCGGCCTCGTGTTCGCCGGCCGTGTCGAGGGCCATGGCGGCCTCGATGTGGTCCCAGGGGTCGAGGTGGTGGCCGCGGAACCAGGGTATGGCGCCGTCGTCGCGCTGCCCGGCGCGGATGCCGCGGACCGTCTGCGCGGCCTGGTCGGCGGTGAGCACCCCGGGCAGGACGAGGTGGTCGGTGCGGGGTGTCGTCACGAAGCGTCCGCCACGGCCGCCGCGGGCAGGTGCGGCTTGGTGGCGTAGGCCACGAAGCTCTTGCCGATCAGGGGGTTGAGGGCCTGCTCGGCGACGCGGGTCGCGAGCGGCTTCTTCATGATGTCCCAGACCAGGAGCTTGTGGTACGCGCGCACCGGCAGCGCCTTGTCGTTGTCCACGCCGAAGGCGCACTTCAGCCACCAGTACGGGGAGTGCAGCGCGTGTGCGTGGTGCGTGCCGTACGGCTTGAGCCCGGCTTCCTTCATCCGGCCGAGCAGCTCCTCCGCCTTGTAGATGCGGATGTGGCCGCCCTCGACCTCGTGGTAGGCGTCGGAGAGCGTCCAGCAGACCTTCTCCGGGCCGTACCGCGGCACGGTCACGGCGATCCGCCCGCCGGGCTTCAGCACCCGCACCATCTCGGCGAGCACGCCCTTGTCGTCGGGGATGTGCTCCATCACTTCACTGATGATGACGACGTCGAACGACTCGTCGGGGAAGGGGAGTTGGAGCGCGTCGCCCTCCATGGCGGTGGCGGTCGCGCCCGCGGGGGCCTCCCCGGCCTCCTTCATGGCGGCGAACCACTTGGCGACCTCGCGGATCTCCTCCGCGTTCTGATCCAGCGCCACGACGTGCGCTCCGCGCCGGTAGCACTCGAAGGCGTGCCGCCCGGCACCGCACCCCAGATCGAGGACACGGTCGCCCGCGGCGAGCGGGAAGCGGGTGAAGTCGACGGTCAGCAAGTGGGCCTGCCTTTGGGGTTGAAAATTGAGCCTGTCCTGGGGGTACCGCCCAGCGGTAGCTGGGGGAGATTGAGGACGAGCCCGAAGGGCGATACGGGGTCCGGGGCGGAGCCCCGAGGCCGTCCGCAGGACTTTCGGGAAGGGGCGGGGCGGGGCGAGCTCATCGCGCAACCCCCACACGCGGCGCAGCCTCCATCGCCGCCCGGTACCGCTCAGCCGTCCCCTCCGCAGCCCGCGCCCAGGTGAACCGGGACAGCACCCGCTCCCGGCCCGCGGCGCCGAGCCGCACCCGAAGCTCCCGGTCGCCAAGAACCCGGCACAGCCCAGCGGCCAGCGCCCCCGCGTCCCCGGGCGGCACGGCCAGGCACGTACGACCGTCCTCGCCGGCGACTTCGGGGATGGCGCCGCCCGTGGTCGCGACCAGCGGAGTCCCCGTCGCCATGGCCTCCGCGGCAGGCAGCGAGAACCCCTCGTACAGCGACGGCACGCACGCGACCTGCGCGCTGCGCATCAGGTCGACCAGCTCCCGGTCGGAGATGCCCTTCACGAACTCGACGGCGCCCTCCAGGCCGTACCGCTCGATGGCCGCGGCGACCGGCCCGTCCTCGGCGCGCTTGCCGACGACGACGAGATGCGCGCCGGGGTGCTCGGCGCGCACCTTGGCGAGCGCCTCGACGAGATGGATCAGGCCCTTGAGCGGTACGTCGGCACTGGACGTCGTCACGATCCGCCCCGGCACCTCCGCCACCGCCGGATCGGGCGAGAAGAGGTCGGTGTCGGCCCCGATGTGCACGACGTGGATGCGGTCCGCGCGTACGCCGAGGTGGTCGACGATCTCCTGGCGGGAGGTGCCGGAGACGGTGAGCACGGAGGGCAGCCGGCGGGCGACGCGCTTCTGCATGCGCGTGAAGCCGTACCAGCGGCGCTTGGAGAGGCGGCCCTTCCAGTCGGCTGCGGCGTCGATCTCCAGCTGCCGGTCGACGGTGATGGGGTGGTGGATGGTCGTCACGAGCGGCGCGCCGATCGCGTCCGGGCCGCCGAGGAGCCCGTATCCGAGCGTCTGGTTGTCGTGCACGACGTCGAACTCCCCGCGGCGGGCGGCGAGATGGCGGCGGGCGCGCAGCGAGAACGTGAGCGGCTCGGGGAAGCCGCCGGTGCGCATCGTGGCGAACTCGACCGCGTCCACCCAGTCCCGGAACTCCGCGCGCTTCGGCGTACGGAACGGGTCGGGGCTGCGGTACAGGTCGAGGCTGGGCAGCTCGGTCAGCGGGACGCCCTCGTCGAGCACGGGGTAGGGCTGCGCGCCGATGACCTCGACGTGGTGGCCGAGGCGGGCGAGCTCGCGGGAGAGGTGGCGTACGTACACACCCTGGCCGCCGCAGAACGGGTTCCCTTTGTAGGTGAGCATCGCGATCCGCAGCGGGCGGTCGCCGCCCGGCTTCGCGATCGTGCCGGAGCCCGTGAGGGACCCCACCGCACAGCCCGTTCCGGGGCCTGTCTCCATGGCCTCAGCGGTCACGCGCGGCCCCCTTCTCCCTGCGGCTCCCGCGACACTACGTCGGGACGCTAACCTAGAACAAGTTTCAGACTTGATCGCTTGAGAGCTTCGAATTTACCGGCAGGTAACGACACCGGAAGGCCTGGATCAGGTGATTCGCGCCACGACGGAGCCCCTGCCATGCTGTGCTCCTCGCGGGCCCGGATCCCAGGCTCGCTGGATCGGCATCACGGAACGGGACATATGACTGCGGAAGTGGAAGTGAAGGACTCCGGCGCGGCATCCCCTCCCCTGACCGAGCGTCAGGAAGCCCGGCGACGCCGCATCCTGCACGCCAGCGCGCAACTGGCCAGCAGGGGCGGGTTCGACGCGGTGCAGATGCGCGAGGTCGCCGAGGCCGCCGGCGTCGCCCTCGGCACGCTCTACCGCTACTTCCCGTCCAAGGTGCACCTGCTCGTCGCGACCATGCAGGACCAGCTCCAGCACATGCATACGACGCTCCGCAAGCGCCCGCCCGCCGGGGACGACGCGGCCGAGCGGGTCGCCGAGACGCTGATGCGGGCCTTCCGCGCCCTGCAGCGCGAGCCGCATCTGGCCGACGCGATGGTCCGCGCCCTGACCTTCGCGGACCGCTCGGTCTCCCCCGAGGTCGACACGGTCTCCCGGCTCACCACGGCGATCATCCTGGACGCGATGGGCCTGGACGCCGAGCCGACCCCGCAGCAGCTGTCCGCGGTCCGGGTCATCGAGCACACCTGGCACTCGGCCCTGATCACCTGGTTGTCGGGGCGGGCCTCGATCGCCCAGGTGAAGATCGACATCGAGACGGTGTGCAGGCTGATCGACCTGACGACACCCAAGGAGCGGGGCGCACCGTAGCCCCGCCCCTTCCTCGTACGGCTACTCCTCCGGCGGAAACACCGGCTCCCCCGTCCCCAGGACAGTGAGGGAGATCGCCTCCACCGGACACCCCTCCGCCGCCGCGAGCACGTCCTCATCGGCGTCCGTCTCCGTATGGACGGGATGGGACTGCCGCGCGGAGTCAAGGCGGAAGCCCTCCGCGGCAGCGTTCACGCACATCCCGGAGCCGATGCACAGGCTCCGGTCCACCTCGACCTGCCAGCGGTCACCCATCGGGACACCTCACCCTTCATAGCCGGACGGCAGGTGGATCATCTTGTGCTCGAAGTACTCCCCGTACCCCTCGGGCCCGAACTCCCGCCCCAGGCCGGAGTTCTTGTAGCCGCCGAAGGGGCCGAGCATGTCGAGGCTGAAGGTGTTGACGCTGTACGTGCCGGTGCGGACCCGCCGGGCGATGTCGATGCCGCGCTCGACGTCGGCGGTCCAGACGCTGCCGCTCAGCCCGTAGTCGGAGTCGTTGGCGATCTTCACGGCCTCGGCCTCGTCGTCGTACGGGAGCAGGCAGATCACCGGGCCGAAGATCTCCTCGCGGGCGATCCGCATGGAGTTGTCGACCTCGCCGAACAGGGTGGGCTCGACGTACCAGCCCTTGTCCAGGCCCGCCGGACGGCCGCCGCCCGCGAGGACCTTGGCGCCCTCTTCCTGGCCGATGCGGATGTAGTCGAGGGAGCGCTGCTGCTGGCGCTTCGCGACGAGCGGGCCGAGTTCGGTGGCCGGGTCGAGCGGGTCGCCGACCTTCAGACCCGAGGCGGCCGCGGCGAAGGCCTCGGCGAACTCGTCGTAGCGGGAGCGCGGTACGAGGATCCGGGTCTGGGCCACGCAGGCCTGGCCGTTGATCATCCAGGCGAAGGGCGCGATGCCCTGCACGGCGGTGCTCGCATCGGCGTCGGGCAGCACGATCGCGGCTGACTTTCCGCCCAACTCCAGTGTGACGCGGGTGAGGTGACGGGCGCAGACCTCCATCACGCGCTTGCCCGCGGCGACCGAGCCGGTGAACGAGACCTTGTCGACGCCGGGGTGCCCGACGAGGTACTCGCTGACCTCGCGGTCTGCGGGTATGACCGAGAGCACCCCCTCGGGCAGCCCGGCCTCGGCGGCGATCTCGGCGAGCAGGTAGCCGTCGAGCGGGGTCTCGGGCGAGACCTTGAGGACCACCGGGCAGCCGGCGAGCAGCGCGGGCGCGAGCTTGGCGGCGGCGGTGAACTGCGGGACGTTCCACGGCACCACGGCCGCCACGACCCCCACGGGCTCGCGCCGGACGAGCAGCTTGCCGAGCACGCCGTCGCGCTTCTCCTCGTAGGTGAAGTCGCGGGCGGTGGTGATGGCGGAGTCCCAGACCATCATCGCGGCGAGGGCCTGCACCATGACGCTGGACGTGTATGGGGTGCCGTTCTGGCCGCTGATGACGCGGGCGATCTCCTCGTGCCGGACCGCGAAGGCGTCCTTGATCCGGGTGACGACCTCGATCCGCTCGTCGAGCGTCATCCTGGGCCAGGGTCCGTCGTCGAAGGCGCGGCGGGCGGCGGCGACGGCCCGGTCCACGTCGGCGGGCGCGGCGTGCGGCACCCGTCCGACGACTTCCTCGGTGTGCGGGGAGATCACCTCGATGACGTCCCTGCCGAGGGGGTCCGCCCACTCCCCGCCGATGAACAGCTTCTGATGCTCCACGAGCTCGGTCATGGCCGGTTTCCTCCCGGGGGACGTACCGTATCTGACGCGCTTTCAGAACTGATACCAGTTCTACTTCTAGGAGTCCACGGCCCGGACGCACGCGGGGCACGCCCTCGCGAACCCCCTTGCAAATGGGGTGCGTTGAGCAACCATTGGAACTGGTTCTAGTTATAGTGGCCGTCGGGCCAGGACGTGTACCTGGTGTGCGCCCAACCGCAGGGGGATGTCCTGATGACGACGGAACCGACGGTGATCGAGCACGGCGGCGGGGTGTGGAGCATCAAGGTGCCCATCCCGGACAACCCGCTCGGCCACACGCTCGTCCATCTCCTCGACACCGACCGCGGGCCCGTCCTCGTCGACACCGGCTGGGACGACCCGGACTCCTGGGACGCCCTGGCCGCGGGGCTCGTGGCGTGCGGAACGGCGGTCGAGGATCTGCACGGCGTACTCGTCACGCATCACCACCCCGACCACCACGGTCTCTCCGGGCGCGTGCGCGAGGTCTCCGGCGCGTGGATCGCCATGCACGCCGCCGACGCCCATGTCGTACGCCGCACCCGCGCGCAGGAGCCCGCCCGCTGGCTCGACTACCTCGCCGGGAAGCTCGCCGCCGCCGGGGCGCCCGACGAGCACCTCGCACCGCTGCGCGCGGCCCGCTCCTCCGGCCGCCTGCGCACCCTGCCGGGGCTGAACGCCGCCCTGCCCGACCGGGAGATCGTCCCCGGCGAACTCCTCGACCTCGCGGGCCGCCGCCTGCGCGCGATCTGGACGCCTGGCCACACCCCGGGCCACGTCTGCCTGCACCTCGACGAGGAGCACCCCACCGGGCAGCCCGGCCGCGGCAGACTCTTCTCCGGCGACCACCTGCTGCCCGGCATCACCCCGCACATCGGCCTGTACGAGGACCCGGACGACGCCGGTGCCACAGTGATCGATCCGCTCGGCGACTACCTGGACTCCCTGGAGCGGATCGGCCGACTCGGCGTCGCGGAGGTGCTGCCCGCGCACCAGTACGCGTTCACCGACTCCCGGGCCCGCGTCGAGGAACTCCTCGGCCACCACGAGGCCCGCCTGCGCGACCTGCGCGAACTCCTCTCCGCCCCGCTCACGCCCTGGCAGATCGCCGAGCGCATGGAGTGGAACCGCCCCTGGGCCCAGATCCCGCACGGCTCCCGCAACATCGCCGTCTCCGAGGCGGAGGCCCACCTGCGCCGGCTCGTGAAACTGGGGCTCGCGGAGGTTGTGCCGGGGAGCGAGCCGGTTTCGTATCGGGCCGTGTGAGGGTCTCTGGGGGCCGGGGTTCTTTTCTCCCCGCCCCGCCCCTTCCCGAAAGACTGCCGTCGGCGTCGTCGTTCGGCTGCCGCGCCGTCGTGGCCGATCGCGCCCCGCGGCGGAGCCGCAAGTGTCACAGCCCCGCGCCCCTAAAAACCAGCCCCTCCGGCGTTTGAGATGGGGGTCCCCCCTGTTCGAGCGAAGCCGAGAGCTTGGGGAGGGGTCTGGGGCGGAGCCCCAGTTCGGGAAGGGGCGGGGTGGGGAGAAGAGAGCGGCCCGGCCGCCCTGGGTGACCGCCCGGTACAGTGGCCGGGTAATCACACGCCCGTACGGGGGGAAGCCGGTGGAAAACGGCGCTGACCCGCAGCCGTGAGCCGAGCGCGAGCACAAGCACGAGCCCGCTTCGGCGAGCCGGAACGCCCCGCACAGGCGTGCGCTCCCCGTCGCACCGTCGAGGTATCCGGAGCCGGAGCTCGGTCCCCCGCGCGGGCCCGCGCCCCTGCTCCCCGCAGGAGAGGCACCCGCCCCGATCATGAACGTTCGCCGCAGCGCGGCCGCCGCCGCTGCCACCGCAGTGCTCCTCACGGCCGCCGTGCCCGCCGCCCACGCAGCGGAGACGCCCTCGCCCAGCTCCTCGGCGGCGCTGCCGTCCGGCCTGTACGGCGACAAGGACCCGAAGTTCGACGGCGTCTTCCGGCAGTCGTACGCGCTGCTCGCGCAGGACTCCGTCGGCGTGAAGCCCGCGCGGAAGGCGGTGGACTGGCTGACCGGCCAGCAGTGCGACAGCGGCGGCTTCGCGGCGTTCCGGGCCGACCCGGGCGAGGCGTGCGACGCGAAGACGCAAGTCGACTCCAACTCCACGGCCGCCGCCGTACAGGCGCTCAGCGCGCTCGGCGGCCAGGACGCCACCGTGAAGAAGGCCGTCGGCTGGCTGAAGTCCGTGCAGAACCAGGACGGCGGCTGGGGCTACAACCCCGGCCTGCCCAGCGACGCCAACTCCACCGGCATCGTCGTAGGCGCCCTCGTCGCCGCCGGGGAGAAGCCGGCCGAGGTCACGTCGCAGAAGGGCAAGTCCGCGCACGACGCCCTGCCGAAGCTCGCGCTCCCCTGCGGCAAGGGCGAGGACGGCGCGTTCGGCCTCGCCGACATGAAGACCGGCAAGCTCGCCCCCAACGCCGACGCCACCGCGGCGGGCGTACTCGGCTCCCTCGACAAGGGGCTCGTGGTGAAGCCCGCGGCCGAGGCGGCCGAGCCCGCGAAGTGCGCCGCCCCGAAGGACGTGGCGCAGGCCGCGAAGAACGGCGCCGCGTACCTGGCCGGGCAGCTCGCCGAGAACGACCACCTCACGTCCGCGCTGCCGGGCTCCGAGAACCAGCCGGACTACGGCAACACGGCGGACGCCGTCGTCGCCCTGTCCGCGGCCGGCCTCGGCGACCAGGCCGAGAAGTCCACGGACTGGCTGCAGCAGCACGCCGCGAAGTGGGCCAAGGACAACGGCCCCGCCGCGTACGCCCAGTTGATCTTCGCCGCGCAGGCCGCGGGCGCGAACCCGAAGGACTTCGGCGCGACCGACCTGGTCCGCTCCCTCAACGCCACCGGCCCCGCCCCGCAGCAGGAGGACGCGGCGGCCGAGGAGAAGAAGGACGACGACAGCGGCCTCAGCCCGTGGTGGGTCATCGGCGTCTTCTTCATCGCCAGTGTCGGGTTCGGGTTCCTGCTGAGTGGTCGTAACAAGAAGAACCAGCTGTGAGAGGACCGACGAAGAAGGGCGCGCGCCGGACGGGCTGGATACTCGTCCTGCTCGTCTCGATCCTCTGCGCCGCCCCCGCCAACGCCCACGCCGCCGGCTACCGGTACTGGTCGTTCTGGTACCACCAGGACGGGGCCTGGCAGTACGCGACTCAGGGGCCGTCGTCCGCCAAGCCCGCCGACGGCGACGTCGAAGGGTTCCGGTTCTCCGTGAGCGCCGACTCGAAGGACGCCGCCAAGCCGCGCGGCGCCACGGAGTTCGGGCGGATCTGCGCGGACACCCCCGCCAAGGACGGCGCCAAGCGCGTCGCCCTCGTCCTCGACTTCGGCACCGCGAAGGACGCCCCGAAGGGCGAGACCCCGCCGAAGCCGCGTACCGCCTGTGCGCAGATCCCTGAGGACGGCACCTCCGCCGAGGCGCTCGCGGACGTCGCCGAGCCGTTGCGCTACGGCAGCGACGCCCTGCTGTGCGCCATCGCCGGGTATCCGGCGTCCGGCTGCGGCGAGCAGGTCGCGGAGGGCGGCGCGGACGGCGGCGAGCGGGAGGCCGCACCCCTCGGCTCGAAGGACGAAGGGCCGTCCGTCGGGGTGGTCGCGGGCGTGGCCGCAGCACTGGCACTCGGCGGCGCCGCCCTGTGGCAGGCCCGCCGTCGCCGCGGCTGAGGCCGGGTACCGGATGTTCGCGGAGAAGGCCACCGCGCGCCGCGGCCTGCTCGCACCCGAGGCGAACCGCAGCAACGCCCTGCACCCGGGCGCCTGGTGGGTGTGGGCGCTCGGCCTCGGCACGGCCGCGTCGCGCACCACCAACCCGCTGCTGCTCGGGCTGCTCGTGGGCGTCGCCGGGTACGTGGTGGCGGCGCGGCGCAGCGAGGCTCCCTGGGCGCGCAGTTACGGCGCGTTCGTGAAGCTCGGCCTGTTCGTGCTCGGCATCCGGCTCGTCTTCGCCGTCTTCCTCGGCTCCCCGATCCCCGGCTCACACACGCTGTTCACGCTTCCCGACGTCGATCTGCCCGAGTGGGCCCAGGGCGTCCGGATCGGCGGCCGGGTCACCGCCGAAGCGCTGGTCTTCGCGCTGTACGACGGTCTGAAGCTGGCCACGCTGCTGATCTGCGTGGGCGCCGCGAACGCCCTCGCCAACCCGGCGCGGCTGCTGAAGTCCCTGCCGAGCGCGCTGTACGAGGCAGGTGTCGCCGTCGTCGTGGCCCTCACGTTCGCGCCGCAGCTGATCGCCGACCTGCAGCGGCTGCGCGCCGCCCGCCGCCTGCGCGGCCGCGCCGACCGTGGCGTACGCGGGCTGCTCCAGGTCGGACTCCCGGTCCTGGAGGGCGCGTTGGAGCGTTCGGTGGCGCTCGCGGCGGCGATGGACGCGCGCGGCTACGGCCGTACCGCCGCCGTACCGCCCCTCGTCCGGCACACCACCTCCGTGCTCACGCTCGGCGGCCTGATCGGCATGTGCGCGGGTACGTACGGACTGCTAGCCGCCGAAGGCGCCTCGTTCGGGCTTCCCCTGCTGCTCGTCGGCGTCGGGGCCGCGCTCGGCGGGCTCTGGCTCGGCGGCCGGCGCAGCGTGCGCACCCGCTACCGGCCGGACGTCTGGGGCGTGCGCGCCTGGCTCGTGTCCGGTTCGGGCGTGGCCGTCGCGGCCCTGATGATCTGGTTCGCCTCGACCGATCCCGCGGCGCTCGCGCCCGGTGTCGTCCCGCTCGTCGCGCCGACGCTGCCGCTGTGGCCCGCGGCCTGCGTCCTGCTCGGCCTGCTCCCGGCGTTCGTGGCGCCCGCGCTGCCCCCGGTATCCGCCCCCGTTCCCGCCCCGACTCCTCGGAAGGAAGCCCGATGATCCGCTTCGAGGACGTCTCCGTCACGTACGACGACGCGGCCGCGCCGACCGTCGCCGGGATCGATCTCGCCGTGCCCGAGGGCGAGTTGGTGCTGCTCGTCGGCCCGTCCGGAGTCGGCAAGTCGACTCTTCTCGGCACGGTCAGCGGGCTCGTCCCGCACTTCACGGGCGGCACCCTGCGCGGCCGCGTCACCGTCGCGGGCCGGGACACCCGTACGCACAAGCCGCGCGAACTCGCCGACGTGGTGGGCACAGTGGGCCAGGACCCGCTCTCGCACTTCGTCACGGACACCGTCGAGGACGAACTCGCGTACGGCATGGAGTCGTTGGGCCTCGCCCCGGACGTGATGCGGCGCCGCGTCGAGGAGACCCTGGACCTGCTCGGCCTCGCCGACCTGCGCGAGAGGCCCATCGCCACGCTCTCCGGCGGCCAGCAGCAGCGGGTCGCCATCGGCTCGGTCCTCACCCCGCACCCGGAGGTCCTGGTCCTGGACGAACCGACCTCGGCCCTCGACCCGGCGGCGGCCGAGGAGGTCCTCGCGGTCCTGCAGCGCCTGGTCCACGACCTGGGTACGACGGTCCTCCTCGCCGAACACCGCCTGGAACGGGTAGTGCAGTACGCGGACCAGGTTCTGCTGCTGCCCGCACCGGGCGCGTCCCCGCTCCTCGGCACCCCGGCGGACATCATGGCGATCTCGCCGGTGTACCCGCCGGTGGTGGGGTTGGGCCGTACGGCGGGCTGGGAGCCACTGCCGCTTACGGTGCGGGATGCGCGGCGGAGGGCGGACGCGTTGAGGGAGCAACTCGCGGACTGTTCTGCCCCGTTGTGGGCAGCTGGTCCGCCAGGGGCGATGGGGGTCCCCCCTGCTCGAGCGGAGTCGAGAGCTTGGGGGAGGGTGGGCACAACCCCCGGTGCCGGGCACACTTCGCAACGGGCCTCCAGGTGGCCAACCTGGCTCAGCAAACGTCGAGGGCAACGCACCCCGGCCAAGGCCACCCCCGCAGCCGTAACAGAAAACCTCGCGGTGCGGCGGGGCCGCGTAGAAGCCCTCCACAAGGTGGACCTGAAGGTCGCCCCCGGCGAAACCCTCGCCCTCATGGGCCGCAACGGCGCCGGAAAATCCACCCTCCTCAACACCCTCGTAGGCATGCTCGAACCCTCCACGGGTTCGGTACGAGTCGGCGGAGCCACCCCGCACAGGACCGCCCCCCGCGACCTCATCCGCCACGTCGGCCTCGTACCGCAGGAACCACGCGACCTGCTGTACGCCGAGACCGTCGCCGCCGAGTGCGCCTCCGCCGACCACGACGCGGGCGCCGCGCCCGGCACCTGCCGCGCCCTGGTCAGCGAGCTGCTGCCCGGCATCGCGGACGACATCCACCCCCGCGACCTCTCCGAGGGGCAGCGCCTCACGCTCGCGCTCGCCGTCGTCCTGACCGCGCGGCCCCCGCTGCTGCTCCTCGACGAGCCGACGCGCGGCCTCGACTACGCGGCCAAGGCCCGCCTGGTCGAGCACCTCCAGGGCCTCGCCGACGCGGGGCACGCCATCGTGCTCGCCACGCACGACGTGGAGCTCGCGGCCGAACTCGCCCACCGCGTGGTGATCCTGGCCGACGGCGAGGTCGTCGCGGACGGCCCGACCGCCGACGTGGTCGTGTCGTCCCCGTCGTTCGCCCCGCAGGTCACGAAGATCCTGGCGCCGCAGAAGTGGCTGACGGTCGCGCAGGTCGAGGCGGCGCTGGGGAGCGACCGGTGACCGGCGGGGGTTTCGCGCGTCAGACCCGCGCCGTCCGCCTCGGCCCCAAGTCCGTGTGCGCCCTGCTCCTGGTGAGCGCGATCGGCGTGGCCGCGTTCGGCTGGCCGCTGCTCGCCGACAGCACCTCGGGCGTGACCGCGCACGCGCAGGACGCGCCGTGGCTCTTCGCCGCACTGCTCCCGCTGCTCGTCGGGGTGGTCGCCGCGACCATCGCGGAGTCGGGGCTCGGCGCGAAGGCCGTCGCGATGCTCGGTGTGCTCGCCGCCGTGGGCGCCGCGCTGCGCCCGCTCGGCGCGGGCACGGCCGGTCTTGAGCCGATGTTCTTCCTGATGATCCTGGCCGGGCGGGTGCTCGGTCCCGGCTTCGGCTTCGTGCTCGGCGCGGTCACGATGTTCGCGTCCGCGCTCCTGACCGGCGGCGTCGGACCCTGGATGCCGTTCCAAATGCTGACGATGGGCTGGGTGTCGATGGGCGCGGGCCTGCTCCCGGGTCCACGACTCCTGCGCGGCCACGCCGAGTTGGCGCTGCTCGCGCTGTACGGGGCGGCGGCGTCCTTCGGCTACGGCTTCGTGATGAATCTGTACGGCTGGACCATCGTGCCCGGCCTCGCCTCCGGCATCTCCTTCCAGCCCGGCGACCCGCTGCACGAGAACCTGGTCCGCTATCTCGCCTACTGCGTGGCCACCTCACTCGGCTGGGACCTGGGCCGGGCGGCGATGACGGTCGTCCTGACCCTTGCCATCGGCTCGACCGTCCTGAAGGCGCTGCGCCGGGCCACCCGCCGGGCCGCTTTCGAGGCGCCCGTCACATTTTCGGGCCCCACCGTCGAGGCCCAGGTCACAGTGCGCGAACAGCTTCCGTAGACACGTCCTCACGGTACGTAACGGAATCCGCTCGATGAGGGTGAGCCCCCGCACAGGACCTTGGTCCTCTACTACGCCCCCTAGTAGGGCCTGGACCATGATCCACGGACCCTCTGAAACGGGGCCTGAGCTGCACTGATGCCTCCCATATCAGGACTAGGGACTTTTCGCCCCACATGCGACCACAACTAGTAAAAAGGGGCATTGCGGCGACGTAACAGCCCTGCTTCTCTGGATGACGTCGCAGGGCGCCACGACCGCATCGGTCACGGCGCCTGTGCATTGCCCCCGCCGCTCCCCCGAACGGCACCGGCATGCCTGCGGCCCCCCTGTCCCCGTTGGAAGGCCCTCCGTGACCGTCTCCGCTCTCCGCCGCATCGCCACCCCGAAGAAGACCATCGCCGGTGCCGCCGTGGCACTCGCCGCCGCCGGCATGGCTCTCTCCTCGGTCCCGGCCCACGCCGCCGCTCCCGCGGCCGCCCCGGCCGTTGTGGCTCCCGCTGCCGCCGGGTCCCCGAAGGAGATCGCGAAGAAGATGATTCCGGACCAGGCCCAGTACGCCGCGTTCAGCAAGATCGTCTCGCACGAGAGCGGCTGGAACCCCTCCGCCTCCAACTCCTCGTCCGGCGCGTACGGCCTGGTCCAGGCCCTGCCCGGCTCGAAGATGGCCTCCGCCGGCTCGGACTGGAAGACCAACCCCGCCACGCAGATCAAGTGGGGCCTGGACTACATGAACGACCGCTACGGCAGCCCGGTCGAGGCCTGGAACTTCTGGCAGGCGAACGGCTGGTACTGAATCGCTGGCCGCTTGTAGCCCGGTTTTGGCCGCACCCCGCCAGGGGTGCGGCCAAACTGCGTAGCCCGGCCAAATCCAGCCCCTCCGGCGTTTGAGGAGCGGGGGCCGGGGGCGGAGCCCCCTGGGGGTGCGGCCGTCGAGGGTGCTGCGGTCGAGGGTGCGCCTAAAGCCGCTGCAAGATCGTCGCCGTGGCCAGCGCCCCGCCCGCGCACATCGTGACCAGGGCGAACTCCTTGTCCCTGCGCTCCAGTTCATGCAGGGCCGTCGTGATCATGCGGGCCCCGGTCGCGCCCACCGGGTGGCCCAGAGCGATCGCGCCGCCGTTGACGTTGACCTTCTCCAGGTCCTGCTCGAAGACCTGCGCCCAGCTCAACACCACTGAGGCGAACGCCTCGTTGATCTCGACCAGGTCGATGTCCTTCAGCGACATCCCCGCCTTGCCGAGCACCGCGCGCGTCGCGTCGATCGGCCCGTCGAGGTGGAAGTGGGGGTCCGAGCCGACCAGGGCCTGCGCCACGATCCGCGCCCGCGGCTTCAGCTTCAGGGCGCGCGCCATCCGCTTCGACGCCCACATGATCGCCGCCGCACCGTCGGAGATCTGCGAGGCGTTGCCCGCCGTGTGCACGGCGGTCGGCATCACCGGCTTCAGTCCGGCGAGCCCCTCCATCGTCGTGTCCCGCAGGCCTTCGTCCCGGTCGACGAGGCGCCACATGCCCTGGCCCGCCGCCTGCTCCTCCTCCGTCGTCGGGACCTGCACGGCGAAGGTCTCGCGTTTGAAGCGCTCCTCGGCCCAGGCGATCGCGGCCCGCTCCTGCGAGATCAGCCCGAGCGAGTCGACGTTCTCGCGGGTCAACCCCCGGTTGCGGGCGATACGTTCGGCCGCCTCGAACTGGTTCGGCAGATCCACGTTCCACTCGTCGGGGAACGGCTTTCCGGGACCGTGCTTGGACGCCGCCCCCAACGGCACCCGCGACATGGCCTCCACGCCACAGCTGATCCCGACGTCCATCACCCCGGACGAAATCATGTTCGCGACCATGTGACTGGCCTGCTGCGACGACCCGCACTGACAGTTGACCGTCGTCGCGGCCGTCTCGTACGGCAGGCCCATGGTGAGCCACGCCGTACGCGTCGGATTGGCGGACTGCTCCCCCGCCTGCGTGACCGCACCGCCGACGATCTGCTCGACGCAGTCGGGCTGAATGCCGGTGCGGGCGAGGAGTTCGCGGTACGTCTCGCCGAGCAGATAGGCCGGATGAAGGTTGGCGAGCGCGCCTGCGCGCTTGCCGATCGGGGTGCGTACGGCTTCGACGATGACGGGTTCCGCGGCCATGAGCCAGTCCTCTCCTCGCACATCTCGCCCGTCCCGGGGGCGATCCCGGCACCCCGCCATGCGACTCGCAGGCACGGACAGACAGAACTAGTACGCGTTCTAGTTCTGTGAGCAGTCTTATGAGTGCCCCCCGCCCACCGCAAGGGTCTTGCACGGACCGCGTGCACAGCGCGTACGCAACAGATGACGCCGAGGGCCTTGCCAGTTGTAGAACCCGTTACTACCTTTCCGGCATCTCCTGATGGGCCGTCAGAAATTCGCCGCCGACACGTTGCACCTCGCGTCGTACGACACTGGAGTTGCCGATGCCCTGTCCCGCGCTGCCCGACGGGTTCGACGCCACCGACCCCGACCTGCTGCAGAGCCGCATCCCGCACCCCGAGTTCGCCGAGCTCCGGCAGACCGCGCCGGTGTGGTGGTGCCCCCAACCGCGAGGCATCACGGGCTTCGACGACGAGGGCTACTGGGCCGTGACACGGCACGCCGACGTCAAGTACGTGTCCACGCACCCCGAGTTGTTCTCCTCGAACACCAACACCGCCGTCATCAGGTTCAACGAGCACATCAACCGCGACCAGATCGACGTCCAGAAGCTGATCATGCTCAACATGGACCCGCCCGAGCACACCCGGGTCCGCCAGATCGTGCAGCGCGGCTTCACACCCCGCGCCGTCCGCTCCCTCACCGACGCCCTGCGCCTGCGCGCCCGCGCCATCGCCGACGAGGCCGGGCGGAGCCTTTCCGCCGACGGCTCCTTCGACTTCGTCACCCGCGTCGCCGTGGAGCTCCCCCTCCAGGCCATCGCCGAACTCATCGGCGTCCCCCAGGAGGACCGGGCCCGCATCTTCGACTGGTCGAACAAGATGATCGCGTACGACGACCCCGAGTACGCCATCACCGAGGAGGTCGGCGCCGAGGCCGCCATGGAGCTCATCGGCTACGCGATGAACATGGCCGCCGACCGCAAGCAGTGCCCCGCCAAGGACATCGTGTCGCAGCTGGTCGCCGCCGAGGACGAGGGAAATCTGTCGACCGACGAGTTCGGCTTCTTCGTGCTCCTTCTCGCCGTCGCCGGCAACGAGACCACCCGTAACGCCATCAGCCACGGCATGCATGCCTTCCTCACCCACCCCGAGCAGTGGGAGCTCTACAAGCGCGAGCGGCCCTCGACCGCCGCCGAGGAGATCGTCCGCTGGGCCACCCCCGTCACCGCCTTCCAGCGCACCGCCACCCAGGACACCGAGATCGGCGGCGTACCGGTCAAGGCGGGCGACCGCGTCGGCCTCTTCTACTCCTCCGCCAACAACGACACCGAAGTCTTCGACCGGCCCGAGCAGTTCGACATCACCCGCGACCCCAACCCGCACCTCGGCTTCGGCGGTGGCGGCCCGCACTTCTGCCTCGGCAAGTCCCTGGCCATCCAGGAGATCGACCTGATCTTCAACGCCCTCGCGGACGCCCTCCCCGACCTGCGCCTGGCCGACGACCCGCGCCGCCTGCGGGCCGCGTGGCTCAATGGCATCAAGGAGCTTCAGGTGACGGCCCGTTGACGCCCCACGCTGCCGGTCTTCGTGCGGTGTCGCCCTGGCAGTGGCCCCCGGCCGCGCGTAGAGCGTGACGCGCCCGCCGCGCACGGTCAGCGTGCGGCACTCCACGAAGTGCTTGCGCAGAGTGTCCCGTTTGGCCCGCTCGACGGCGTACGGGTCCAACGGCCGCCCGGCCGGATCGCGCAGGGCGACCACCGGGTTGCTCAGCACGACCGCGAGCTGCCGGACCGCGAGCACCGCCGCGACCAACCACAGCACCACCCGCAGCGCACCCGCCCTGCCGCCCGCCGCCGCGACACCGACCACTCCTGGTCCGGCGCCGCCCGCGGCCACTGCCCCACCCCGCTCCGCATTCGCCACGCTGTCGGCCTCCGCCCCGTTCGGTGTCCGTGTACGGATCCTATGAGCCTCTCGACCCGCCCCGCTGAGCCTGTGGATAACTCTCTGAAACGCCCCCCGCGCCCCTCGACAGACGCAGGTCAACCGGCCTGGTTGCGCAAATCGGGCGCGACAAAGATCACAAGACGGACGTGCCGCACGGCCCTTACCAGGCCTCTGCGACACTGGTGAGACGGGGTTTTCGCAGGTCGCGCAACGGACCGCGCACAGTACGTAATGCGGCAAGTGCCCCTATCTTCGGATCACATGTCATCTGCCACTCTCAGTCCGGCTGCGCCCGACTCCGCGCGGCCCTCCGAGGTCACCGTCACCGACCCCGCGATGGTCAAGCGCGCCGTGAAAGCTGCGGCTCTCGGCAACGCCATGGAGTGGTTCGACTTCGGCGTCTACAGCTACATCGCCGTCACGCTCGGCAAGGTCTTCTTCCCCTCCGGCAACCCGACGGCCCAACTCCTTTCGACGTTCGGCGCGTTCGCCGCGGCCTTTCTCGTACGGCCCCTCGGCGGGCTCGTGTTCGGCCCGCTCGGCGACCGCATCGGCCGGCAGAAGGTGCTCGCCCTCACCATGATCATGATGGCGGCGGGCACGTTCGCCATCGGCCTGATCCCCTCGCACGCGTCCATCGGCCTCTGGGCTCCCGCGCTGCTGCTGCTTGCGCGCCTGGTCCAGGGCTTCTCCACGGGCGGTGAGTACGCGGGCGCCTCCACCTTCATCGCTGAGTACGCGCCCGACAAGAAGCGTGGATTCCTCGGCAGCTGGCTGGAGTTCGGCACCCTCGCCGGCTACATCGGCGGCGCCGGTCTCGTGACCCTGATGACCGCGCTGCTCTCCACCGACGACCTGCTCTCCTGGGGTTGGCGCATCCCGTTCCTGATCGCCGGTCCGATGGGCCTCATCGGCCTGTACCTGCGGATGCGACTCGAGGAGACGCCCGCGTTCGCCGCGGAGCTGGACAAGGCGGAGGAAGCGCGCCCGAAGGTGAAGCTGCGCGAGATGGTCGTCGGGCAGTGGCGTGCGCTGCTGCTCTGCGTCGGCCTGGTCCTGGTCTTCAACGTCACGGACTACATGCTCCTTTCGTACATGCCGAGCTATCTGACGAGCGAGCTCAACTACGACTCCACGCACGGACTGCTCGTCGTGCTCGGCGTGATGACGCTGATGATGGTGATCCAGCCGTTCGCGGGCCGGCTCACCGACCGCGTCGGCCGCCGGCCCGTCATCGCCTTCGGCTGCGCGGGCTTCCTGCTCCTGTCCGTACCGGCGCTGCTGCTGATCCGCCAGGGCTCGCTCCTCGCGATCGCCCTCGGCATGGGCGCGCTCGGTCTGCTCCTGGTCTGCTTCACGGCCTCGATGCCGTCCGCGCTGCCCGCGCTGTTCCCGACCCGGGTGCGCTACGGCTCCCTGTCCATCGGCTTCAACATCTCCGTCTCGATCTTCGGCGGTACGACCCCGCTGGTCGTGACCGCGCTGATCGGCGCCACCGGCGATGTGATGATGCCCGCCTACTACATGATGGCCGCGGCCGTCGTCGGCGGTGTCGCCGTCTGGTTCATGACGGAGAGCGCTCGCCGCCCGCTGCCGGGCTCGGCGCCCGCGGTGGAGACCGAGGCGGAGGCCCAGGCGCTCAGGACCGGGGCTTAGCCCGCACGCGGATCAGCCGTCGGCCGCCGGGGCCTGTGCCTGCCAGGCGGTGAACAGCGGGACCGTGCCGCTGCCGTCGAGGACGACTATGCCGAAGGGCCGGTCGTACGCGATGTGTTCGATGTCCGTGGGCGGGCGGTAGGCACTGCCCAGGCGCATCGCCACAACCGTCGCCGCGGCCGCCTCCACGCCCTGCTCGGCGATCTTGACGACGGTCTCCTGCACGACTTGAGAGACGGCGATGTCCTCCGGTGAGAGGCCGGAGAAGTCCGCGGAGTCCCGGAACGCCTGCCGTACACCCAGCGCCTCCAGGTGCCGCAGGGCCTCGACGGTGGTGCGCAGCGACAACTTCGGCAGGGCGACCTGGATCGTGCTCGCGTCGATCCGGCGGCGCTGCTCGGCGGGTGCCCAGGCCAGCGGAAGCACCTGTGCGGGCTCCGCGCCGGGCGCCCCGAGCACGAACCTCACCTTGGCGGAGGCCGACGGCGAGGCTCCTGAACTCTCCGCAGCGGGCGCCGCGCAGGCCAGCTCCACCACGCGCGCGTCGGCGCCCGTGGACGTCACGTCCCAGGCATGGCCGCTCGGCACCGGACCGTGCATCGTCGCGACCTCGTGCTCCGCCCCCGACACGTCGGTGAACGGCTTCGGCCGCGTCGCCGAGCCCTTGAAGGGGACGGCCCAACGCGCCTTCAGCGCAAGGGCGTTGACGAGCACCAGCTGCGTGGCCTCGGTGATCCGCACCGGAAGCCGGGGCACGAGCCCGCCGGTCGCGCGGTCCACCCATGCGTCGATCCCGCCCGGGTCCATCGGCCCGAAGCCGATGTCGGGCAGCGCCTCGCGGTAGGCGCGGTAGACCGGCAGTCTGCTCCACACACCCGTGGCCACGGCCAGGGCGTCCGTACCCGCCAGGGCCCGCGCGCCCTCGGTCACCGCGCCGGCCGCCTCCTCACCGGCGACCCCGAGCAGCGCGCGCAACTCCGCTGCCGTCCCGCCCCTCGCCCCCGCCGCGACGGACGCCAGGGCCAGCCACAGGCCCGTGGGCGAACACGCGAAGTCCGTCCCGCCGCGGCCCAGATGCGGCAGCCAGCGCTCGGCCAGGCGACGCACCTCCGCCCCCGGCAGCACCTTCTCGATCTGCTCGGTCCGCTCGATCCGCTCGGCCATGACTCATCCCCCGTTCGCCATCGACGACTTGTGCGGCCAAGTATGCGAGGCCCCACTGACAATCGCCCTCGGGCCCGGGCCACGGCGGGAATTGCGTGACACGCGGCCCGCTAGACCTCGTGGTGGAATCCCACGTTCACGCTCCGCGGCCCGGTTCTGTCCTCGATGACCACCTCGCCGGACCCGCCCGCGGGCAGCGCCACGCTCCCGCCGTACGGCAGGTCGTGCGTGACGCCGCCGGTGACGAGGCGCACCCGCGACGACGGGTCCGGGTGCGAGCCCTTCAGCCAGCTCACGCTCCACGTCAGGTCCGGGCCGCAGCGGAATTCCAGGTGCGCGCGGGACACGAACAGCCAGTCCTCGGGCGGTACGAGCCGGCAGACGGCACCGTCGCGGCCCACGCGCAGCACGGCGCCCGGCGCGCTGTCCTCGTCGGCCATGAGCATGCCCGCCGTCGCGCCGGCGTCCGCCGCCGAGACCGAGGCCATGGTGAGTTCGAGCACGTACGGCTCCTTCAAGTCGCGGTGTCCTCCCGGGAGTCGGGAGGCTCGTCCGGATCGGGACGCGGTGGGGCGCGCCGCCGCATGATAGGTCGCGGCCACCTCCCGCGTACGTGACGCGGGGCACACGGGTGCGGTGGGGCGGGCGGCCTGCGAGAGGATGGCCCCATGAGCATCGTGAAGATCAACGCCCTGACCGTGCCGCAGGAGCAGCGCGAGGTCCTGGAGAAGCGCTTCGCCGCCCGCGCGGGCACCGTGGAGAGCGCCGACGGCTTCGAGTGGTTCGAGCTCCTCAAGCCGCTCGAGGGCACCGACCAGTACCTCGTGTACACGCGCTGGCGCGACGAGGCCGCGTTCCAGGCCTGGATGGAGGGCCCGATGAAGGCCGCTCACCAGGGCGGCGGGTCCGAGGGCGGGGCGGAGGGCGGCGAGCGCCCGAAGCCCGCGGCGACCGGTTCGACGGTGTGGACCTTCGAGGTCGTCCAGCAGGCCCCGCCGAAGCAGGCCTGAACCGACGGTGCCGACCGGGGGCGCCGCCCGACGCCCCCGGAATCCCGTTGCACGCGTGCGTGCCACCGGCCAAGGATCGGGCCATGACTTCCTGGACCGTCAGGCCCGAGCCGTACGACTCCGCCACCGCGGCCGCGCTCTGGCGCGCGTACTACACCGAGGTGAGCGACCGCTGGTACGTACGCGAGACCGGGCGCGGCACACCGCCCGGCGAGCTGGAGCGCGGCGTCGCGGCGGAGGGCGGCTCCGACCTGGCGCCGCCGTCGGGCACGCTCCTCGTCGGCTGGTACGGCGAGGTCCCGGGGGCCAGCGCGGGGCTGCGCCTCCTCGGCTCCGGGCGGGCCGAGCTGAAGCGGGTGTACGTGCACGGCGCGCTGCGCGGCAGCGGCGGGGGCACGGCCCTGATGACGGCCGCCGAGGAGGCCGCGCGGGACCTCGGGGCGCGTGAGCTGGTGCTCGACACCCGCCTCGACCTGGTGGAGGCACGCGCGCTCTACACCCGGCACGGCTTCCGGGAGATCCCGGCGTACGCGTCCGGCCCGTACAGCGAGATCTGGTACGGCAAGCAGCTCTGAGCCCGGACGGCAGGCGGCTCCGATCCCAGGACGGCAAGCAGGTCTGAGCCCGCCGCGCCGCCGGCGCCACTCCCACCACCCCCCTCCCCCTCCCCACCACCGAAAACGACCACCACGCGCGCGTGGTGCCCGAAACCAGCACCACGCGCGCGTGCCGAACCTCCGGGACGCCGGCCGGCCGGAGGTCAGCCCCGCCCCGCCCGCTGCTTCTCGATCTCCGTCATCACCCCGTCGTGCGGGCGCTCGCTGTCGGAGCCGCACAGTTCCGCGTTCAGCTCCTCGACGAGCTGGGCCAGGTCCGTGGGCCGCTCCGGGCCCCACCAGTCGCCGAGCAACTCGGCCAGGGACTCCTCGCGGGCCTTGGCGAGGCGGCCCGCCACCTCGCGCCCGGAGTCGGTGAGGACCAGGTCGAGCCCTTCGCGCAGGGCCAGGTGCCGCTCCTCCACCTGCCGTGCGGCGGCCTGCACCACGAGCAGCGGTACGACGCTGCGCTCGGCGAGCCGGGCCGGTTCCACGACCCCGTACTTCTGGATGCGAAGGAGCATCCAGCTCGCCGCCGGGAGCAGGTCGTACCCCGCGCGTGCGGTGATTTTCTCGTAGACCTCCTTGCGGCCCTCGCGCGTGCCGAGGACCGACAGGGCGCGCATCACCTCGTCGTGCGAGGACCGCTCGACGGGGTTGCTGGCGAGGGTCTCGGTGATCTCCGGGGCGGTGACCGAGCCGCGCAGCCGGTCCTCCTTGAGCAGCCAGGACAGCGCGAACGCGACCAGGGCGACCGGCGCCGCGTACAGGAAGACATCGGTGATCGCCGACGAATAGGCCTGCAGCGCCAACGGGTGGACATCGGGCGGGAGTTGGGTCATGGCCCGCGGGTCGGCCTCCAGGCCCGCGACGGTGCCGGGCGGCAGGTTCTGGCCGGTGAGAGCGGCGGTGAGCTTGTCGTCGAGGCGGCTCGCGAAGACCGTGCCGAAGATCGCGACGCCGAAGGAGGCGCCGATGGAGCGGAAGAAGGTGGCGCCGGAGGTGGCGACGCCTAGGTCCTCGTACGAGACGGAGTTCTGCACGATCAGGACGAGGACCTGCATGACCAGGCCGAGGCCGAGGCCGAAGACGAAGAAGTAGGCGCTCATCTCCCAGGTGGAGCTGGTCTCCGTGAGCTGGTGCAGGAGCAGCAGCCCGAGCGTGGTGACGGCGGTGCCGAGGACCGGGAAGACCTTCCACCGGCCGGTGCGGCTGACGATCTGCCCGGAGACCGTGGACGAGAGCAGCAGGCCGAGCACCATCGGCAGCATGTGGACGCCCGACATGGTCGGCGAGACCCCGTGCACGACCTGCAGGAACGTCGGCAGGTACGTCATCGCGCCGAACATCGCGAAGCCGATCACGAAGCTGATCACCGCGGACAGCGTGAACGTGCGGATCCGGAACAGCTTCAGCGGAAGCACCGGTTCCGCAGCCCGGCGCTCCACCGCGACGAACGCCACGAGCAGCACCACGGCCAGCGCCGAGAGCCCGATGATCTGCGCCGAGCCCCAGGCCCAGGTGGTGCCGCCGAGCGAGGCGACGAGGACCAGGCAGGTGGCGACGGAGGCGATCAGGAACGTGCCCAGGTAGTCGATGACGTGCCGCTGCGAGCGCACCGGGATGTGCAGCGCACCGGCGATGACGAGGAGCGCGATGACGCCGATGGGCAGGTTGACGTAGAACACCCAGCGCCAGGAGAGGTGGTCGACGAAGAGCCCGCCGAGCAGCGGTCCGAGCACGCTCGTGGCACCGAAGACGGCGCCGAACAGGCCCTGGTACTTGCCGCGTTCGCGCGGCGGGACGAGGTCGCCGACGATCGCCATCGACAGCACCATCAGACCGCCGCCGCCGAGACCCTGCAGCGCGCGGAAGCCGATGAGCTGCGGCATGTTCTGGGCCATGCCGCAGAGGGCGGAGCCGATCAGGAAGATCACGATCGCGGCCTGGAAGAGCTTCTTCCGCCCGAACTGGTCGCCGAGCTTGCCCCAGAGCGGGGTGGCGGCGGTCGAGGCCAGCATGTACGCGGTGACGACCCAGGACAGGTGCTTCATGCCACCGAGTTCGCTGACGATCGTCGGCAGCGCGGTGGACACGATGGTCTGGTCGAGGGCGGCGAGGAGCATGCCGAGCAGCAGGGCGCCGATGGACACGAGCACGCTCCCGTGACCGTGCTGCGCGCCGGGTGCGGCCGGGGTGCCGCCGGCCTTGTCCGTCGTCGTCATCGACGCCTCCTCGGGCCGCTACGGCGCAGCCGCCGCCGGGGCCGGGACCCCCGTACGGGGCCCGTCCACCCTCCATCGTGGGCGGTTCGGCCGGTTACGGCCCGTCGAGTGGCCGGGGAACGCCCTGTCTGCGGGGCCGGGGCCCTGCATAATCGCCACCGGTATGCCTTAGGGAGGGGGACCCGACGGTGAGCGCACTCAACTGCCCGCAGTGCGGTGTGCCGCGAACTGCGGACGGCGGCCCGGCCTGCGGCTGCACCCGGCGCACGGCGGACGCGCTGCGCGACACCCGCACCGCGGAGGCGGCCGCCGCCGAGGACTTCGACCTGCTGCGGCTGCGGCCCTACGTGTCGTTGCCGGACGCCCCCGAAGGCGAGGGGAACGGCAGGGACGCCTTCCCGGCACCCCCGACACCCCCCACGCCCCCGACACCCACCCCCACCTCGCTTCCGCCCCGCCCGGCAGGCGGCACCCCCACCGCACCCCTGCCCCGCGCGACAGGCGACACCCCGACCGAGGTCCGGCGCCGCCCCCGTCGTACGGCCCTGCTCACCGCCGCAGGCGCGGCCCTCGCCGTGATCGCCGTGACGGCCACGGCAACGGCCCTGCTCTCCGGCGAACCCGACCGCCGGCAAGCACTCCCGGACCACCGCACGACCACCTCGGCTCCGTCCCGTACGACGACATCGGCCCCGACGCGTACGCACACGCCGTCCGCGTCGCCGAAAGCCGCGGCCACCGCGTCGCGTTCGGGGGCGGAGCGGCCGACGCGCTCGGGGCCGCCGACCCGGACCGCACCCGTCACGTCGGCCCCGCCCACCGCTTCCGCGACGGGTTCGGTCGGCACGCCGAGGTCACCGCAGGCGCCGGTCCTGCGGGCGGGCGACGAGGGCCCCGAGGTGCGTGAACTGCAGGACCGGCTCAGGCAGCGGTACTTCTACGCGGGCCCGACGCACGGGAGTTATGACGTACTGGTCGAGGACGCGGTGACGCGCTACCAGTACGCGGAGGGGATCAAGGGCGACCCGCAGGGTGTGTACGGGCCTCGGACGCGCAAGGCACTGGAGGCGGAGACGCGGGAGCCGACGGCAGCGGGCGGGACCCACCGCTGACAACCCGAAGCCGACAGCAGCAGGCGGGACCCACCGCTGACAACCCGAAGCCGACGGCAGCAGGCGGGACGCCCCGCTGACAACCCGAAGCCGACGGCAGCAGGCGGGACCCACCGCTGACAACCGCAGGCGGACCACGGAACGCGTCGCCCGACCGTGATCCCGCAGGCCGAGCGGACTCCGCCCGCACCAGCCGCGGATCAGGCCCCGTGAACGCGGACCCGCAGCTCCCCCGACCCGTCCCCCGCCGCCTCGACGGCGATCTGGCGCAGGTCGAGGACGTGGACGTCGGGGCCGAACGCGGCGGCGCGCGGTCCGACGCCCACGACGCGCATGCCGGCCGCGCGGCCTGCGGCGATTCCGGCCTCGGAGTCCTCGAAGACGAGGCAGTCGGCGGGGTCGACGCCGAGTTCGGCGGCGCCCTTGAGGAAGCCCTCGGGGTCCGGCTTGCTCGCGCCCACGGACTCGGCGGTGACCTGGACGAGGGGCATGTCGAGTCCGGCGGCGCCCATGCGGGCCTTCGCGAGTGCGGTGTCGGCCGAGGTGACCAGGGCGTGCGGCAGCGCGGCGAGGGAGGCCATGAACGCGGGGGCGCCGCCGATCGGGACGACGCCTTCGACGTCGGCGGTCTCCTGCGCGAGCATCTCGCGGTTCTCCGCGTAGTTCTCGGCCATGGGGCGCTCGGGCAGGAGCACGGCCATGGAGGCGTAGCCCTGGCGGCCGTGGACGACCTTGATGACCTCGTCGAAGTCGAGGCCGTGCCGCTCGGACCAGCGGCGCCAGCAGCGCTCCACCACGGCGTCGGAGTTGACCAGCGTGCCGTCCATGTCGAGCAGGAGCGCGCGGGCGGTCAGAACGGTGGTGGGCGTGGCCGTCATCGGCATGCTCCTGGGCGGGGCGGCAGAAGAGTCAAAGGGCCCCGCCCGCCGGTCAGGGAGAACAGGCGGGAACCACTTTGTTCCCACACGATACAAAAAAGGGGCGGGTGCACGCCACCGCCCTGCCCGATTCCGGCACCGGCCCGCCCGCCCGAGCGGCGTCAGTGCAGGTCACGGCGCCACGGCCTCGTACAGACTGAATCCGGCGAGGGCGAGCATGGCCATCGCGGCGACCTTGGTGACGAGCCGCAGCGGTACGCGCTTCATCAGCGCCTGCCCCCCGAGGATGCTGATTCCGGCGACTGTCCAGAGGGCGAGCACCGCACCCAGGCCGACCGAGAGCGGATCGTCGTAGCGGGCGGCGAGGTTGGCCGTCATGATCTGGGTGAGATCGCCGAACTCGGCGACCAGGATCAGCATGAATCCCGCGCGTGAGACCTTCCAGAAGCCCTGGTTCTCGGGCTGCCGGATGCGCTCCTCGTCCTCGTCCTTCTTCATCAGGAGGATCAGCGCGCCGCCGAGGAAGAGCACGCCGGTGAGCGCCTGGACGATCCGGTGGGGCAGCAGCGTGAGGACACTGCCGGCCGCGATGGCGAGCGCGACGTGCACCACGAACGCAGCGGCGACCCCGGCGAAGACGTACGAGGCGCGATAGCGGGTGCCGAGCACGAGCCCGGCGAGCGCCGTCTTGTCGGGGAGCTCGGCGAGGAGGACGACGCCGAACACGAGCGCCGTGACGCTGAAGCTGATCAAGGGTCCTCAATCGGTCAGGCACGAAGGTCCGGCCTGGTCGGGCACGAAGGGCTCGCCCACGGCCGCCACGCCGGGCCGCGCCCGCACCTCCAGCCTACGGGACCCCTCCTCCCCCGAATCCGGAATCGACCGCACCCGCTATCAGGCGAAACACCCTGTTATGACCCAACTCCCTTACGGCCACGCCCCGGTGACGTTCCGCCAGAAGTCTTGATGTGTGCGCGCCATTGACGGGACCCTGTCATTCGGCGCTCACCCCACGGACACCCCGGAGCGCCACCCTGGCCTGGCCCGGAACGGCCAACATCCCCCCACCTCAAGGGAGTTCGCATGTCAGGCGTCTACGCGCGTCGACGCACCGCCGCGCACCGCAGCCCTCTCCTCAGCCCCCGCCGGATCGCCGTGCTCGCCTCGGCCGCCGGACTCGTCACGGCCACCGCACTGCTGACCGGCACGCCCGCACAGGCCGCCCCGCCGACCCCGGTCGACGCGGCCACCGCCCGGACGTACCTGGGGCAGCTGACCGAGCGGGCCGAGGGATCGTCGGACGGATACAGCCGCGAGAAGTTCCCGCACTGGAGCACCCAGGAGGGCGCCTGCAACACCCGCGAGGTCGTCCTGAAGCGCGACGGCGAGAACGTCGAGCAGGACTCCAGCTGCGCGGCCACGTCGGGCAGCTGGTTCTCCGAGTACGACGGGGCGACCTGGACGGCGTCCGGCGACGTCGACATCGACCACCTCGTCCCGCTCTCCGAGGCCTGGAAGTCCGGGGCCTCGTCCTGGACCACGGACCGGCGCGAGGGCTTCGCCAATGACCTGACCCGGCCGCAGCTGATCGCCGTCACCGACAACGTCAACCAGTCCAAGGGCGACCGGGACCCGGCGGAGTGGCTGCCTCCGGAGTCCTCGTACAACTGCATGTACGCCCGGATGTGGGTGGACGTGAAGCACCACTACGACATGACCGTGGACAGCGCCGAGAAGCAGGCCCTGGAGGGCATCCTCAACGGTTGCTGACCTGCAACAGTCGGAACCTCCCCGCTCCCCTCCGTCGTTCCGTACCGTACGGGGACGACGGAGGAGAGTGATCGGATGGCCGGGCTGCGCCTGGGACCGCTGCTGCGCTATGTGGACGGGTCGACGGCGACCGTGTGGGTCGAGTCGGACCGGCCGTGCACGGCCGAGGTGCGCTGCGCCGACGGCGCGAAGGGCTCGACGCACACGTTCCGGATCGCCGGCCACCACTACGCCCTGGTCCCGGTCGAGGGCCTGGAGCCGGGCACGGAGACGGCGTACGAGGTGCTCCTCGACGGCCACCGTGTCTGGCCGCTCGACGCCTCGCCCTTCCCGCCCTCCACGATCCGCACGCCTGCGGAACCGGCCGAGGAGGTGCGGGTCTCCTTCGGCTCCTGCCGGTGGGCGATCTCACCGACCGGCGAGAAGGACCCGATGGGCCCGGACGCCCTGGACACCCTGGCCGTCCGGCTCGCCGCCGCCCCGCAGGCGCAGCGGCCCGACGTCCTGGTGCTGCTCGGCGACCAGGTGTACGCGGACATGGTCTCGCAGGCGACCCGGCAGTGGCTCGCCGAACGCCGCGACCTGAACGAGCCTCCGGGCGACCAGGTCGCGGACTACGAGGAGTACGCCCACCTCTACGACGAGTCCTGGCTCGACCCGGAGGTGCGCTGGCTGCTCTCCACGGTGCCCAGCTGCATGATCTTCGACGACCACGACGTGATCGACGACTGGAACACCAGCGCCGCCTGGGTCGCCGAGATGCGGGCCACGCCGTGGTGGAACGAGCGCATCCTCAGCGGCCTGATGTCGTACTGGGTCTACCAGCACCTGGGCAATCTCCCGCCGTCCGAGCTCGCGTCCGACCCGGTGTACGCGGCGGTCCGCGCGAGCGCCGACGGTACGGACGCGCTGCGCGCCTTCGCCACCCGCGCGGACGCCGACCCGGCGAGCACTCGCTGGAGCTACCGGCGCGACTTCGGCCGCGTGCGCCTGCTGATGGTGGACACCCGGGCGGCGCGGGTCCTGGACGAGTCGGGGCGCGCGATGCTCGACGCGGACGAGGCCCACTGGCTGCGCGACCAGGCCCTGGACGCGCCGGGCTCCTACGACCACCTGCTGATCGGCACCTCGCTGCCCTGGCTGCTTCCGCACCTCGTGCACGACGTGGAGGGCTGGAACGCGGCCCTCGCGCGCGGTGAACGCGGCCCGCGCTGGGCCAGGTTCGCGGAGGACCTGCGCCGCCGCAGCGATCTGGAGCACTGGCCGGCGTTCCCCGAGTCGTTCGCCGCCCTGACCGACCTGATCGCCGAGGCGGGCAGCGGCCCCGACGCCCCGGCCTCCGTCTGCGTCCTCTCCGGCGACGTCCACCACGCGTACCTGGCGGAGCCGACCTGGCCGCGCGGCGAGGGGCCGCGACCGGACGTGCGGGTGCTCCAGCTGACCTGCTCGCCGATGCACAACTCCATCCATCCGGCGATACGGCTCGGCTTCCGCTTCGGCTGGAGCCGGGTCGGGCGCGCCCTCGGCCGCCGCTTCGCCCGGCACGGCCGCACGGCCCGCGCGAAGGTCGACTGGCGCCGGACGGACGGCCCGTGGTTCGGCAACCACCTCATGACGCTGACGCTGCGCGGCCGTTCGGGAACCCTCGCCCTCGACCGGGCCCGCCCGGTGCGGGGTGGCTCCGCACGCCTGGAGAGGGTGCGGGACTCGGCCATCTCGACGTGAGCCGGCGGCTGTCCGTACGTGACGGGGCGAGCCCTTCTGCGTGACGAGACTCCGGTACGCCCTTACGGGACGGGGTGTGCGGGCGTGTGTGGGGCTGGTGGCGCCTGTGGCGGAGGGGGTGTGTGGGTGGCGTGATCCGGCCCACACCGGTGGGGGTTGGCTCGTCCAGGGGTTCGACAGATCCGGATCCGGCGGCATGATGAGCCGGACGATCCGCTTCCAGGACACGGGTGGCGGTGGTCGCAGGAGCCACATTTCGCCCATCCGCCCCGGGAGTTGCACCTTTGTCCGCGACTGCACATCTCTCCGTCGCCGTCGTCGGCGCGGGGCCGCGTGGCACCAGCGTCCTGGAACGGCTGTGTGCGTCGGCCTCGGAACTCCTGCCTCCGGGCGCCCGGCTCACGGTGCACATGGTGGATCCGGCTCCGCCCGGCGCGGGGCAGGTGTGGCGGGCCGCGCAGTCCGACGAGCTCCTGATGAACACCGTCGCCTCCCAGGTCACCCTCTTCACGGACCCGAGCGTGACCTGCGAGGGACCGATACGCCGGGGGCCGAGCCTGTACGAGTGGGCCTCCGCGCACCCCGAGACGCTCGACGGCACACGGCCGGGCGGCGACTCCTCGGAAGAGCGGCGGCCCCTCGGCCCTGACGACTACCCGACCCGCGCGCGGTACGGCCGTTACCTGGAGTGGGTCTTCGCCGAGGTGCTGCGCCGGGCCCCCGAACAGGTCCGCGTCGAGGTCCACCGGGCCCGCGCGGTCCGGCTCACGGAAGCGGCGGACCCGGCCGGTCCGACGGCCGGCGCCCCGCAGCTCCCCCGACAGCGCCACGACGACGGCCCCCCGCCGGGCCCCCTCGACCCCGGCGGCCAGCGCCTCACCCTCTCCGACGGCACCGAACTGACCGGCCTGCACGCCGTCGTCCTCGCCCAGGGCCACCTCCCGGCCACCCCCGGACCGGCACAGCGACGGCTCGCGGACCACGCGCGGCGCCACGGTCTGCGCTACGTCCAGCCCGCCAACCCGGCCGACCTCGACCTGTCCGCGCTCGAACCCGGCGCCCCGGTACTGCTGCGCGGGCTCGGCCTCAACTTCTTCGACCACATAGCCCTGTTGACCTCCGGTCGTGGCGGCCGCTACGTGCCCGGACCGCGGGGCGGCCTCAGCTATCTGCCCTCGGGCCGGGAGCCGAGGCTGTACGCGGGTTCGCGGCGCGGCGTCCCGTACCAGGCGCGCGGCGACAACGAGAAGGGCGCGTACGGCCGGCACGAACCGCTCGTGCTCACCGGCACCGTGATCGAGGGCTTCCGCAAACGCGCCGCCGACGGCGATCCGCCGGACTTCCTGGCCGAGATCTGGCCCCTGGTCGCGAAAGAGGTCGAGACGGTCCACTACGAGGCGCGGCTGCGCGCCGCCGGCCGGCCCACCGAGCCGTTCCGCGAGCGCTTCCTCGGCTCGGCGCACGGCTCGGACCAGGAGGCGGACGTGCTCGACGCGTTCGGTTTCGACGCGGCCGGGCGCTGGTCCTGGGAGCGGATCGCCCGCCCGTACGACGGGGTGGAGTTCGGCGGGCCGGAGGACTTTCGGGCCTGGCTGCTCGGGCATCTGCGCGAGGACGCCGCGCAGGCCGCGCTCGGCAATGTGTCGGGCCCGGCCAAGGCGGCGCTCGACGTGCTGCGTGATCTGCGCAACGAGCTGCGCCTCGTCGTGGACCACCGGGGCATCGGCGGGCGGTCACGACGCGAGCACCTGGACCGCTGGTACACGCCCCTGAACGCGTTCCTGTCCATCGGCCCGCCGCGCCGCCGGATCGAGGAGATGACGGCGCTCGTGGAGGCGGGCGTGCTGGAGGTGGTCGGCCCGCGCATGGAGGTGCGTGCCGAGGCGGACGGGTTCGTGGCGCACTCCCCCGATGTTCCCGATTCCTCGGTGCGCGCCACGACGCTGATCGAGGCCCGCCTTCCGGAAGCGGATCTTCGGCGTACGGGTGATGCGCTGCTCGCGGAGCTGTTGAGGGCGGGGGGCTGCAGGCAGCATGTGGTCGACGGCTACGAGACCGGCGGCCTCGATGTGACACCTCGCCCGTACCGGGTCGTGGACCGTGGCGGCCGACCGCATCCCCGGCGGTTCGCGGTGGGCGTCCCCACGGAGGGCGTGCACTGGGTGACCGCGGCGGGAGCGCGACCGGGGGTCGACTCGGTGACCCTCTCGGATGCGGACGCGGTGGCACGCGCGGTGTTGCGCACCGCTTCGGGCGCGGAGGCGGGGCCCCAGGCGGAAGCGGGGCCCCAGGCGGAAGCGGAATCTCCGGCTGGGGCGGCGGCGGGGCGCGGCGAACGACCGAATGTTGAACTTGCAAGTATTGATTAGGTCTGCCTAACCTGTGGCCTCCGATCGGTTGCCGTCCCCTGACCGAACGAAGGAGTCCCCCATGAACGACCGCCTCAACAGCGCACAGCCGTACGCCCTGGGGCTGTTCCGCATCGTGACCGGCCTGCTCTTCACCTGCCACGGCGCCGCCAAACTCTTCGGCGTCCTCGGCGAGAAGACGACCGACCCGATCAGCTGGCCCAGCGGTTTCGCCGGGTTGATCGAGCTGGTCTGCGGCGCCCTGGTGACGATCGGCCTCGGCACCCGCCCGGCCGCGTTCCTCGCCTCCGGCTCGATGGCGTACGCCTACTTCTCCGTGCACCAGTCCATGGGACTGTGGCCGCTGGAGAACAGCGGTGAGAGCGCCGCGATGTTCTGCTGGGCCTTCCTGCTGCTCGTCTTCACCGGCTCCGGCGCCTTCGGTCTCGACCGGCTGATCGGCCGCGGCAGCACCACGGCCGACAAGTCCGGCCGGACCGAGGCCGACCTCACGCCCGCGTAGGCGCGAACGGCACGCTGAAGCACGCCAACCGGTCTCCTGCACCGCCCTGTTCGCGGTGCAGGACGACCGAGGCGGCCTCCCCGGGACGGAACTCCCACCCCTGCCGGGCGGCCGCGTACCCGCTGCCGCGCCCGTCCGTGGTGAAGTCCAGCCACACCTCGTTGCGCGGATTCACATACGCCGGGTTCGTGGAGGGCTGCACCGGGTCCTTGCGGTGCTGGTAGTGACCGCCCGCGTCCTCGGGCCGCGGGCCGCACGGCTTCTGATGGACGTGCACGCCGTACGCCCGGTTCGCCTTCAGGCCGTCGACCTGCAGCGTCACGAGGTTGCCCGCGTCCCGCGCGACCTGGACCACCCTGATGTGCGCGCCCGCCGGCACCAGCTTCGTGTCGTACGTCTTCGCGTCGGACTCGATGAACGCGCTCGGCGGCGCGAAGTCCGCCTCGGCACGCACCACTTCGGCATCGCCCGCAACCGGGCCACCCCCCGTCATCAACACCGCCGCCGCGCTCACCGCGGCAACCATCCCTGCCACCATCGCCCTGCTCCTCACCCTCACGCGCTCGTTCTCGTTCCGTACTTCTCGTTCGTACGGGAAGCCGGCGCCGCGTGCCGCACCAGGAGCGGCACGCGGGTGAACGCTCGCCGAGGCGTACGACGGGCGGGAGAGGCACCCGCCGGAATCCTCCCGAAGTGCCAGGCGTACGCTGTACAGCTGTCTGACAGGCCGCCCCTGCCGCTCCCCGCGACACAGCGGCGCAGCTTCTGTGCAGGCCCTCCGGGGAGTAGGCGAGTAGGGGAGTACGGGTGCTCGAGAGTGTGGGGTCGCTGACCGGCAGCCCCTGGATCTATGCCGTGGTGGCGGCCTCCATCGTCCTCGACGTCTTCCTGCCGCTGCTGCCCAGCGGGCTCCTGGTGATCACGGCCGCCACCGCCGCGGCCGCGGGCTCCGGCGCCGCGGGCGCCGCCGCCGATCGGATGGCGCATCAGGTGCCCGACCTGCTGATGCTCGGCGCCTGCGCGGCCCTGGCCTCCGTGGTCGGCGACCTCGCCGCGTACCGCGTCGCCTGGCGTGGCGGCGAGCGCCTCGACCGGGCGATCTCCCGCTCACGCCGCCTCACGGCTGCACAGGAACGCCTCGGCGCCGCGCTCGCCAAGGGCGGTGGCGTGCTCGTCGTCATCGCGCGCTTCGCGCCCGCGGGCCGCTCCGTGGTCTCGCTCGGCGCGGGCGCCACGCACCGTGCGATCCGCGAGTTCCTGCCCTGGTCCCTGGCGGCCGGGGTGACCTGGGCCGCGTACAGCGTCGGGCTCGGCTACTTCGGCGGGCAGTGGCTCGGCGCCGGCTGGCTCGCCATGGGCGTCTCGCTGCTCGCGCTCTTCGTGGCGGGCACGGGCGCGGCATATTTGGTACGCCGACCGCGCACGCACTGAACCTCTGGCCACTGGGCGTCCACCCCAGAGGCGCCCACCGCGGGGGCCCGGTCCGCTGAGGCCTTACCCGCCGATGCCCTGTCTCTGGCCGCGCACGACCAGGTCGTCGAGGAGTTCCTGCGTCGCGAGCGCCACCGCGTCCACGGCCCGGTCGAACACCTCGCGGTTGTGGGCCGCGGGCGCACGGAAGCCGGAGACCTTGCGGACGTACTGCAGGGCGGCGGCGCGCACTTCGTCCTCGGTGGCCTCTTCGGGGATGGCCGGCGGGCGGAGGGTCTTGATGCTTCGGCACATACGGACAGTCTGCAGCAACGAGGGTCGATCCGGGAACACACGTTCGGGTGAGTCTGGGGCGGCGGACCTCGCTTCCGCAATTCGAACAGGCGTAGCATTGCGGTCGTGGCTGAGACCTTTGAATTCCCCGAAGACCTCCTCGCAGGTCAGGAGGAGCTGCATCAGGTCCGGGCCGAGCTCCTGGCTCTGCTCAAGCGGCTCCCCTGGTCGGTCACGCCCCTCGACGGCTTCAGTGACATAGCCGGCTGGCGCAAGGTGGAGCGTCCCGCCTCCCCGGGCTGGAGCGCCGACGAGCAGGCGGAGGTGGAGAAACTCCGGCAGCGGGAGCGGGAGTTGGCGGTGTTCGTGACCTGCCATCGGTACTGGTACGCGTTCACCGGCCCCGAGCTCGTGGACGGCCGGATGCGCCTCAAGCACATACGGGACGAGCCGGGCGAGGCGGCAGCGGCGGGCGCGGGAGCCTGAGCGCTCAGCCCTGCTCGGACGCCTCGGGCACCCCGGGCGTCTCGGACGCCTCGGACGCCTCGGACGCCTCGGACGCCTCGGACGCCTCGGACAGTTTCCCCACGGTGGCGAGCGCTTCCGCAATCCAGCCGATCCAGAACGTCTCAAGCTCGATGCCGCCGCGCAGCACCAGATGCCGCAGCCGGTCCTCCGCACCGTCACGCCCGGCCGGAAAGTCCCGCTCCTCGATCTGCTCGTACTCCTTCAACTGCTCCTGATGCAGGGCGAGATGGCGGTTCAGCTCAACCTCCAGGCCCTGCGGGCCGACCACGGCGGCGGCGCGCATCCGCAGCAGAAGGGCGGAGCGGATCGGCTTCGGGTCCTCCTCCTTGCCGACCCAGGCCGTGAGTTCCGCACGCCCGGCGGGCAGCACTTCGTACGCCTTGCGCTGCCCCCGGGTCGGCTGCGGTGACGGCAGGGCGCGGATCAGTCCGGCGTCCTCCAGCTTGCCGAGCTCGCGGTAGATCTGCTGATGCGTCGCGGACCAGAAGTAGCCGATGGACTTGTCGAAACGACGGGTCAGTTCGAGGCCTGACGAGGGCTTCTCCAGAAGGGCGGTGAGGATGGCATGCGGGAGCGACATGTCCGCATCCTAAGGAGTACGCGCAGCAGGCCCCGGCCCCTCTCCCCAGCGGAAGAGGCGGCCTCAGACCGTCGCCGCCAGCTCCGTGCCCTGCTTGATCGCGCGCTTCGCGTCCAGCTCGGCTGCCACGTCGGCACCCCCGATGACGTGCACGGACTGCCCCACGGCAAGGAGTGCGTCGTACAGCTCGCGGCGCGGCTCCTGGCCGGCGCAGAGCACCACCGTGTCCACGTCGAGGACCTGGGTGGCACCGTCGACGCCGATGTGCAGGCCCGCGTCGTCGATCCGCTCGTAGGACACTCCGGCGAGCATCGTGACGCCGCGGTGGCGCAGTTCGGTGCGGTGGATCCAGCCGGTGGTCTTGCCGAGCCCGGCGCCGACCTTGCTCGCCTTGCGCTGCAGCAGGTGCACCTGACGCGGCGGCGCGGGCCGCTCGGGCGCGCGAAGGCCGCCCCGGTCGCGGTAGTCCATGTCGACGCCCCACTGCGCGAAGTACGTCTGAGGGTTCAGGCTCGCCTTGTCACCGCCGTCGGTGAGGAACTCCGCGACGTCGAAGCCGATGCCGCCCGCGCCGACGATCGCGACGCGCTCGCCCACCTCGGCGCCGTCCCGCAGCACATCGAGATAGCTGAGGACGCGCGGGTGGTCGACGCCCGGGATCTCCGGGGTGCGCGGGCTGACGCCGGCGGCGATCACGATCTCGTCGTACGTCGCGCCGTACGCACCGGAGGTCAGCTCCTCGGCGGTGACGCGGGTGTTCAACCGGACGTCCACGCCCCGCAGTTCGAGCTGGGTACGGAAGTAGCGGATGGTCTCGTCGAACTCCTCCTTGCCGGGGACCTTGCGGGCCAGGTTGAGCTGGCCGCCGATCTGGTCCGCGGCGTCGAAGAGTGTGACCTCGTGCCCGCGCTCGGCGGCCGACACGGCGAAGGCGAGCCCGGCGGGCCCGGCGCCGACGACGCCGATGCGCTTGCGGCGGCGGACCTCCAGGACCGGTTCGAGGACCAGCTCGGTCTCGTGGCAGGCCCGCGGGTTCACCAGACAGGAGGTGATCTGCAGGTTGAAGGTGTGGTCCAGGCAGGCCTGGTTGCAGCCGATGCAGGTGTTGATGGCCTCGGCGCGGCCCTCGCGCGCCTTGGCCACGAACTCCGGGTCGGCGAGGAACGGCCGGGCGAGCGAGACCAGGTCGGCGTGCCCGTCGGCCAGCAACTGCTCGGCGATCTCAGGGGTGTTGATGCGGTTGCTGGTGACCAGTGGCACGGACACCGCGCCCATGACCTTCTTCGTCACCCACGCGTAGGCGCCGCGCGGCACGGACGTCGCGATGGTCGGGATGCGCGCCTCGTGCCAGCCGATGCCGGTGTTGATGATCGTGGCGCCCGCGGCCTCGATCTCCCGGGCGAGGGCGACGACCTCGTCGAAGGTCGAGCCGCCCGGCACCAGGTCCAGCATGGAGAGCCGGTAGATCAGGATGAAGTCCGGCCCGACCCGCTCGCGCGTGCGCCGCACGATCTCGAGGGGGAACCGGATCCGGTTCTCGTACGAGCCGCCCCAGCGGTCGGTGCGGTGGTTGGTGGCGGAGACGATGAACTCGTTGAGGAGATAGCCCTCGGAGCCCATGATCTCGACGCCGTCGTACCCGGCCTCCTTGGCGAGCTCGGCGGCCCGCACGAAGTCCTCGACGGTCTGCTCGACCTCGTCGTCCGTCAGCTCGTTCGGTACGAAGGGGCTGATCGGCGCCTGGATCGGGCTGGGTGCGACCAGGTCCTCGTGGTAGGCGTACCGGCCGAAGTGCAGGATCTGCATGGCGATCCGGCCGCCCGCCGCGTGCACGGCCTCGGTGACGACCGTGTGCTGGGCGACCTCATCGGCGGTGGTCAGCTTGGCCCCGCCCGCCCACGGCCGGCCCGCCTCGTTCGGGGCGATCCCGCCGGTCACGATGAGCCCGGCCCCGCCCCGCGCGCGCTCCGCGTAGAAGGCCGCCATCCGCTCGAAGCCGCGCTCGGCCTCTTCGAGCCCGACGTGCATGGAGCCCATGATCACGCGGTTGGGCAGCGTCGTGAACCCGAGGTCGAGGGGCCGCAGCAGGTGCGGGTACGGGCTGGAGCCCGGGCCCTGACTCGCGGTCGGGCTCGCCTGCCGGCTCGTGCTCTGGCTCATCGGGGCCTCCTGGTGGGGTGCGGTCGAGCTTGTTGTAACCCACGGGGCGATGGTTGTGCAACAAGTTGCAAAAGAGTGTGGCGCAGCCGTCAGTGGCGGCCTGGCCGCCCAGGCATGCGGTGGCGTGTCAGTAGCGCGCGTCGTACGGCTCCACCACGCGGCGGAGCTCGCGCCCGCGGCGCGGGGACATGGCAAGCATCAGACCTTCGAGGAGGTCCCGCGCCAGATACGGATCGCCGCAGCACTCCCAGATCCGGCAGCCACCGTCGTTGTCGACCCAGAGGCGGTGGTGGGCGGTGCGCACGAACCTGGCCCAGACCAAGAGGCTGGACTCGGCGGCCCCCGGCCACAGATAGTTCCGGGACCGCTCCAGCCTGACGATCTCCGCCAGCGCCGCGGGCGAGAGCCCCGTGATCATCGATCGGGTCACGTACGGCGTGTGCGCATGAGGGCGCTGCTCGACACGGACCCGCCCCGGCCGCTTACGCGGCATGGCCCTTTCGGCAGAACGTCATGCCCCGAGCCTGCCACGACAACACCGCACCGCTCCACCGGATTTCGCCCCTCCCTCGCACACAACGAAGCGCGCCGCCGGGAACGGCGAGCCGGGTGTTTCCGACTGCGTGAACGCGAACGGCGAAGGGTCCCGCACCGTGATCGGTGCGGGACCCTTCGCTGATGTACCCGGTGGGCGCGGACGGTTTCGAACCGCCGACATTCGCCTTGTAAGGGCGACGCTCTACCCCTGAGCTACGCGCCCGGGACGAGTGGACACCTTACCCTGCCGGGGGCACTGCCCCGCAAACCAGTACGGGCGGGGGCCGGACCGCCCGGGGGCTACCCCCACCAGGGATCCGGTGGCCGCCCGGATCCCGGTGGGGCGCGCGGATTCGTACGGTCTGAGGGACCGCGGCGAAGGCGCCGCAGCGCCCCTGGGGGAGACCGACATGAGCTCCGTACCGCACGAGCCCAGCGGCCCCGCACGGCCGTCGCACTAGGCCCTGGCCGCCGTCGTCCTGGTGGGCGGGTGCGCGAGTGCCGAGAGCGAGGACGAGCCGGAGAGCCGGTCCTTCCCGCTGCAGGGGCGGACCTTGACCGTGGACTCGGACGACTCCGCGCTCGACGTCGTGGCCGCCGACGTGGACGAGGTGCGGGTCACCCGATGGTTCGACGGCAGCACCGTGCTCGGCGAGAACCCCGAGGCCACCTGGCGGATGGACGGCGACACCCTGCAACTCCGCGTGCACTGCGACGGGTTCGTCAGCGACTGCTCGGCCCGGCACCGGATCGAGGTGCCGCGCGATGCGGCCGTGCACGTGGTCAGCAAGGACGGTCGGGTGACGGCCGAAGGGTTCCGTACGGCGCTGCAGATCCGGTCCGACGACGGGCGGGTGACCGTCAAGGACTCCTCCGGGCCGCTCGAACTGGTCAGCGCCGACGGCGCCGTCGAGGCCCTGGACATCCGCTCCGCACGGATCGACGCCCGCTCCCAGGACGGCGCGGTCGCGGTGGACCTGCCGGACGGCGCGTACAAGGTGGCGGCCTCGTCCGACGACGGCTCCGTGGACGTGGGCGTGGACCGTGACGACCAGAGCACGCATGTGGTGGAGGCACACAGCGAAGACGGCAGCGTCAGCGTGAACTGAACGGCCCGTGTATTCGTCTTCTTGGGGTGGGAGAATGGCTGCCCGGCCTCAGCCGGGAGGGGATCCCAGGCCGGGCGGACGACAGCACGGGAGTGAGAAGTGACGGCGACACCACCGCAGCCGTACGCGCAGCAGGTCGCTCCTCGCCTCTCAACACGCCCACGGCGGCGCGCGGCGGCGCTGCGCGACGCGGTCGGACTCGTCCTGCTGCCGCTGCCGTTGCTCGCGGGGTTCGCCGCCGTGCTTCCGGCCGCGTTCGCCGGGGGCGGGACGCGGCGCTGGTTCGGTGGCGGCCGTGGCGAGAGCGCGCGGGCGGAGGCGCAGGCCGCCAAGGACGCGGCGGCGGCCGCGTTCTACGAACTCGACACCGCCCAGCGGGATCTGCGCATCTCGATCGAGACCATCACGGCCGTCGACAGCTCGCCCGCCGCGGGCCGGGTCGCCGCCGACTTCGACGCGCTCGGCCGCCGGATCGACGAGGTCAGCCACCGCTACATCACGGCGGTCGACGCCCACGATCTGGACCGGGACGACCTGGATGCCTCGGTCGCGAGCCGGGCGCGGGCCGAACTGACCGGCGCCAAGGACGAGTTGGCGCGCGTCAAGCAGGAGCTCGACCGGTTCGGGCAGAGCCTCGGCGCGCTGCTCGACAAGGCGGAGACGCAGCTGGCCCGCCTCGCTCCGGCGGTCGAGCGGGCCCGGCAGGCGCTGCTCGCGGCGAGCACCGCACTCGACGCGGTACGGGGCTCGGGCCTGCGGGCCGACGATCTGGCGGCCCGGCTCGCCGCGCTCGCCCCGGAGCTGACCAAGCTCAACCAGGGCGCGGGGCAGCACGGCGTGCCCGAGACCCTGCAGCGCGCCGACCGGGTGCTGCGGGACGCCGAGGCCGTACGCGCCGAGGCGGAGCGGCTGCCCGAGCGGGCCGCGGAGACGGATCGGCGGCTCGTGTCGCTGCGTACCCGCGCGCAGGCGCTGACCACGCGCTCCGCGCAGGTCGAGCCGGTGCTGAGCGAGCTGCGGCGGCGGTTCACGGCGGCCTGCTGGCAGGACCTGCAGTCGGTGCCGGAGCAGGCGGCGGAGGCGGTCAAGCAGGCCGAGCTGAAGCTGGCCGAGGCCCGTAAGGCGCGCGACGAACAGCGCTGGCCGGACGCCACCGCGCTGCTGAGCACGGTGCGGGCCCTGCTGAACTCCACGGACGAGGCGGTCTCCGCTGCGGGCGATCGGCTGCGGCAGCTGAACGCCGTGGCGAAGAACCCGGAGCAGGAGATCGAGCGGACCCGTTTCGCGATCCGGGACGCGCAGCGGCTCGCGATGGCCGGCCGCAGCACGCCCGATCCCCAGCACGCCCGCCCGCTCGACGGCGCGGTCGCCCGCCTGGAGCGCGCCGTCGGTGCCCTGGAGGAGGGCCGCCACCCCGACTACTGGCACTTCCTCACGGAGACGGAGGCGGTGCGGAACACGGTGGCCGGTGTGGTCGCCCAGATCCGGCAGGAGCGGGGCGGCGCGGGGGTGTGAGCCGGGCGCCCTGTTACCGGGCGTACTCGACGCGCCGTATCGGCGTGATCGGCGCGAAGCGCGACGTACCGGCGTACTCGACGCCCTGCACCGGCGTGGTCGACGCGACGTACCGGCGTACTCAGCGCGATGTGGCATCCGCGGCCAGGTAGGCGGATCCTGGTACTACGCGGGTGCTGATCGGTGCCCGCGACCGCAGGTCTCCGGAACGGAGCGGAGCCTCCGTCCGGAGTGAGGGCCTCCGTGCACCCGAGGGAGGCGGACATGGCCACACACGCAACGCTCCACCCCACCAGGCGGCGGATCACGCTGAACGAACACCTCCCCGTCGACCACCGCCTGAGCAAGGTCTACCGGGTCGGCGCGGGCCTCACCGGGCTCGTCCTGCTCGCGTTCGGCATTCTCGGCCTGATCGACAAGGTCGGGTTCTTCGACACCCGGGGCGACCAAGTCGCCGGTCTGAGCACCAACGGCGCGCTGAGCGTGCTGTCCATCTGCGTGGGGCTGCTGCTCCTCGCGGGCATGGTGGTCGGCGGCAACTTCGCCTCGACGCTCAACATGATCGTGGGCGTCGCGTTCATCCTCAGCGGCTTCGCGAACCTCGCGCTCCTCGACTCGGACCTGAATTTCCTGGCGTTCCGGATCCAGAACGTCCTGTTCAGCTTCGTGGTCGGCATCATGCTGATGGTCTTCGGCATGTACGGGCGGGTGGGCAGTGCGCTGCCGCACGACAACCCGTACTGGAAGGCCCGCCACCCCGGCCAGGCCGAACGTGAGGAGCGGGCGACGGACCGTGCGGCGCTGCGCACGGGCACAAGGACTCCCAGCACTTCGCCCACCTCGCCCACCCCTCCCACCTCGCCCACCTCGCCCATCTCGCCGGACAGCACGAAGACCTGAGCAGGCCCTCCCCCAGGCGCCCCCGAGCCCCGACGCCTCCGGGCCCGGCGCCGGGCACACGGCGCCACAGTCGAACTCCCCGCGGCCGGAGCCTCCGCGGGGAGTTCGCTGTGCCGGTACAGGCAGGGGCGGGGCCGAGCCGGTGTTCACCGGACTCACCCCCCGTTAACCTGGCCCCATGCCTCGCTATGACTTCCGCTGCCGGACCTGCGGTGACACCTTCGAGCTCAGCCGTCCCATGGCCGAGTCGTCCGACCCCGCCGCCTGCCCCGCCGGGCACGACGACACCGTGAAGCTGCTCTCGACGGTGGCCGTCGGCGGAACGGCCGCGTCCGGGCCCGCCCCCGCCCCCGCCCCCGCGTCCGGCGGAGGAGGCGGCTGCTGCGGCGGAGGCTGCTGCGGCTGAGGCAGCTGGGCCGGGGCTGAGGCTGCTGCGATTGCTGTGGCTGACGCACACCGCACGACGCCCTGACTTCAGCTCCGCTTCAGGTCCCCTCCGTACGCTGGCCGCATGATCGACAGCACCGCGCCGGGGTGGATCACCGGCCTCATGGACACCCTCGGGGCGCCCGGGGCCGGACTTCTCGTGGCGTTGGAGAACCTCTTCCCGCCGCTGCCGAGCGAGGTGATCCTGCCGCTCGCGGGCTTCACGGCGAGCACGGGACAGATGAACCTCGTGGCCGCCCTGGTGTGGACGACCGTGGGTTCCGTGCTCGGCGCGCTCGCGCTGTACGGCGTCGGCGCGCTGCTCGGCAGGGACCGTACGATCGCGATCGCCACGCGGCTGCCGCTGGTCAAGGTGTCCGACATCGAGCGGACCGAGCAGTGGTTCGCCCGGCACGGCACGAAGGCCGTGTTCTTCGGCCGGATGATCCCGGTGTTCCGCAGCCTGATCTCCGTGCCCGCGGGCGTGGAGCGCATGCCGCTGCCGACGTTCCTGTGGCTCACCGCGCTCGGCAGCGCGATCTGGAACACCCTGTTCGTCCTCGCCGGATATCTGCTCGGCGAGAACTGGACGCAGGTGACGGATTACGTCTCCACGTACTCGACGGTGGTCCTCGGTGCCGCCGCCGTTGCCGCGGTGCTCTTCGTGGCGGTACGGATCGTCAGGCGGACCGGCCCGGCCCGGCGGCGTAGAGGAACTCCCGCAGGATCCGCTCTCCCGCCGCGATCCCACGCTCCGGAAGAACGGTCAGGTGCGACGCACTGAGCCCCGTATCGGCCAACTCACCGTGACCCGGCCGCCAGGCCCGGTCGGCGGCGAGCAGCAGATCCGCGTCCAGGAGCGAGTCGCCCGCGGCGAGGGTGAGGTCGGCGCCGGTGCGGCGGGCGACCTCGCGCATGGCGGCGCTCTTGGTCAGCGGCTTCGGCACCGCGTAGATCTTCCGTCCTTGCAGGGAGACGGTCCAGCCGCGCTCCTCCGCCCAGGCGGACAGCTCCTTGACCCAGCCCTCGGGCAGCAGCGTCCGCTCGACCACCAGATACGCGAACAGGTCCTCGGCGACCCGCTCCTTGAGCAGCCAGGACTCGTCGGCGCTGCGCACCAGATGGGCGCGGACCTCGTCGAGCGAGGCGCACTCCTCGGCCAGGCGGGCGGCGACCTGCCGCTGCCAGTCCTGGTCGGAGACGCCGTCGACGAGCAGATGCCCGCCGTTGGCGCAGATCGCGAACCGCGGGGTGCGGCCCGGGAGATGGATGCGCGCGTACTGCTCGCGGGTGCGGGTGGTCGTCGGCACGAAGACGGTGCGCCGGGACAGCTCGGCCAGGAGCTCGGCGGCGTCCTCCGTGACGTACGACAGCGGCTTGCCCTCGTACAGCTCGACGCAGAGCAGGCGGGGCGCCTCCGCGTCGGGCATCGGCAGTTGCAGGGCCGCGGCGGAGTAGATCAGCGTGCGGTCGAGGTCGCTGGCGACGAGGGTGGCGCCGGACGAGCTGCTCATGGAGGTGCTCACGGAGGTGCTCACTTGCCCGTCACCGCCTTGCCGTCGGCGCCGGTCGCGCCGCGCGTGTACTGGGGGTGGATCAACCCGACGCAGCTGTACGGGAGTCCGTCCACCTCCTCGACGTCGACGCCGCGCTGCTCCGCGAGCAGGCGTACGTGGTCGAGGTCGGCGCCCGCGCCGCGCTGGGCGAGGATCTTCCACGGGACCCGGCGAAGCAGCACCCGGGTGGTCTCGCCGACGCCCGGCTTGACCAGGTTCACGTCGTTGATGCCGTACTCGGTGCTGATCCGTTCGACGGCCGCCCAGCCCTCCCAGGTCGGCGCGCGGTCCGCCGAGAGCACCTCCTTGACCTGGGCGTCCACGGCCAAGCCGACCTCGTCGAAGCGGGCCGCGACGGTGTCGAGGAAGTGGCCGGAGACGTCCGTTCCGGCGAGTTCGCGGTAGAACTTCGCGCCGTGGAAGTCGTCCGGGCCGACCAGGTCCGCGCGGAGCACGGTGCGCGATATCAGCCCGGAGACCGTGGAGTTGAGGCAGGCGGACGGGATGAGGAAGTCCTCGCGCGTGCCGTAGGTCCGTACGCAGGAGCCGGGATCGGCGAGCACGGCGATCTCCGGGTCGAAGCCCTTGGCTCCGCCACCGTCCTCGAAGTCCCGTACGGCCTGGGCGAGTTCGCGGGTGATGGCGCCCTTGCCGGTCCAGCCGTCGACGAAGACGACGTCGGCCGGGTCGTGGTGGGCGGCGAGCCAGCGCAGCGCGTTGGCGTCGATGCCGCGGCCGCGCACGATCGACACGGCGTAGTGCGGCAGGTCGAGGCCGTGCCGGTGCTGTGCCCAGCGGCGCATCAGGACGCCGACGGGCGTACCGGCGCGCGCGAGCGACACCAGGACGGGCCGCTTCGACCGCTCGGCGAGCACGGTCTCGGTGACGACGCCGACGGCCCGCGCGATCCGGGCGGCGGAGGTCTCCAGGGCGGCCTTGAACAGCTGCTGGTACTGCTCGTTCGGCTGGTACTCGACCGGCAGCGACTCGGCGTAGTGCGCCCCGCCGCTCTGGATGGCCTCTTCGCGCTCCTCGGTCGGCGCTTCGAGCTCGACCTCGGACAGGTCCTGGAGCAGCCAGCCGACCTCGTCCGGTGCGTACGAGGAGAAGGCGGGGCCGCGCAGGGGTTCGGGCAGCATGCTGGGATTTTCCTGCCGTTCGGAGGCGTCTTCGGAGGCCCCTTGGGAGGCGCCTTCGGAGGCGTGTTCGGGGGTGTCTTCGGGAGCGTCCCCGGTGCGCGCGGCGCCGGGGGCGTGGGACGGGACGACCGCGAGCAGGACATGCTCGGCGTGCCGGGCGAGCTGCGCCAACAGGCCGTCGGGGGCGTGCAGTTCGGGGGTGTCGGCGGTGGAGTCGACGACGGCGACGACGGTGTCGAAGCCGCCGCCCGCGACGTTGTACGCGTACCGGTCGCCGGGCCCGTCCGCCGGGTCGTCGTGGGCGGGGAAGACGAGGCGGCTGCGGATCGCGTAACCCGGGTCGTCCACCGCGAGGACGGGCGAGCGGGTGGTCGTGGAGTAGCGGACCTCGGCCTCCACTCGCTCCTCCAGGCCGACCGCGAGCCGCAGCGGCGCGTACATCAGCTCCTCGAAGCCGAGGACGAGGACGCGGCGCGCGTCAGCGGGCAGCGCCCCTGCGATCCGTTCGACGAGGCCGGGCGCGGCGGCCTCCAGGGTCTCGCGGTGCGCGGCGGTGAATCCGTGCCGCCCGCCGTCGGGCACCCCGGCGGGCCAGCCGAGCTCGACGCGCACCGGCCGACGCCCGTCCCGCTGGACGGGAACACTCACCGCGGCCTGCTCGTGCGCGGCCTGCTCGTGCGCGGTCCGCTCGTGCGCGGCCTGCTCGTGCTCGGCGACCAGCGCCTGCCCGCGCTCCAGCACGCCCTCAGGAAGCCGTACGGTCCCGGAGGCCAGGGCGATCAGGTCGACGCGGGCGTCGATCTCGCGGGCGAACTCGTCGAGCCTGCCCCGGTCGGCGTCCGAGCGCATGTCGACCAGAGCGACGATGACGTACCGCCCGCGCGGGTAGCGCTCGTGCAGGGCGCGGATGGTGTTGAGGACGGTGTTGCCGGTGGAGAACTCGTCGTCCACGAGGACCAACGGGCCGTCCCCGGCGAGGAGTTCGGGGTCCTCGGGGAGCAGCAGATGCGAGGTGGCGTGCGAGTGCGACTCCTCGAAGCCGCCCGCGCGCGCGACGCCGGGCACGGGCCGCCGGGTGGAGTGCAGATACGGGGCGAGGGCGAGGCCGTCCGCGACGGAGTGGCCGAGCCCGGTGGCGGTCTCCGCGTACCCGAGCACGACGGAGCGGCGGGCCTCGTCGTCGCCGAGCAGCTCGCGGACCCGGACGCCCAGGTCGTGCCCGGAGCGCCAGACCAGGGCGGGCGACTGCGGGACGTGTTTGCCGAGGACGTGGGAGACGAGCAGATGGGCCCGTTTCGGGTTGCGGCGCAGGGCGAGCCCGAGGAGTCCTCGCAGCCGCTCGTCGCCGTCCAGTTCGACCCCGAGTCGCTCAGCGACCCACTTGCCCGACCACACCACGTTGTTCGCGTCCCTCTCGTCGCTTGCGTACGTCACGTTCGTCCGTCCCTGCTCTCTGCCCATGTCGTCGGCCTGTCCGTTCAGTTGTCGCCGGACAGGCCCGCGGTGAGCAGCTCCACGAAGCCGACGTCCTCGCCCGCGACTCCGAAGGCCTGGGCGCGTTTGAGGGTCCGCTCGGCCCAGGCGCGGTGCGGCTTCACCTCGTTCATTTTGTTCGTGTAGGCGGAGCGCAGGACTCCGCCGCCGCCGCGCTCGGGGCGCAGGATGTCCTGGGCGTCACTGAACTCCTCGTGGCTGACCACGGAGAGGGCGTGCACGGGCAGGACGTGCGAGGGGTGGATGCAGGTCTTGCCGAGCAGTCCGTTGGCCCGGTCGAGGCCGATCTCGCGGAGCAGTCCGTCGATGTCGTGCTCGATGAGGGCGGTACGCAGCTCCTCGGCGCGGCCGAGGAAGGGGCTGTTGCGCAGCTGCGGCTTGAACATCCGCTCCTGGGCGCGGAAGTACTCCCACACGGGCCCGGTCACGGTGAACCCGGTGCCGTCGGCCCGGCCGAGGACGTTGACGACGTCGGCGATGACGGAGGCGACGATCTGCACGTCGTACGCGGTCATGTCGGGCTGGCGGCGCAGTCCGTACGCGGAGCAGAAGTCGGTGACGCCGAGGCGCAGGGCGAGGACGCGGTCGCGGTACTTGTCGACGGTGCGGGCGATGCCGGCGAGGGTGTCGGCGCGGGTCTCCAGGTGGAGCAGCTCGGGCGACTCCAGGACGGGCATGGCGAAGAGGCGGCGTCCGCTGGCGGCCTCGGCGGCGGTGAGCGCCTCCAGGAAGGGCACGCCACGCTCCTCGGTGAACTTCGGCATGACGAAGCCGGAGAGGATGCGGACCGCGGGGCCGAGGCGGCGTACGAGGTCGGATATCTGGGCGGCGTGCCGGACGCGTATGAAGAGCAGCGGCAGCTGTCCGGCGGCGGCCCCCTCTTCGCGGGCGGAGAGCGCGGACAGCTGGGCGACGAGGTTCTCCTCGGCGCCGACGACGTCCGCGTCGTCGATGGAGTCCTCCAGGCACAGCACCATCGAGGCCACTCCGTGCTGCGCCTGCTTGACGACGTCGTCGGCGAGGCGGGGGCGGGTCGCCGGGGAGTACAGCGTGGCGCCGAGGGCGACCGACAGGAGCGAGGCGGGAGAGTCCGCGGTGAACTCGCCGGGTTCCCTGTGGAACAAGCGATTCCGGATCTCAGGCGCAATGTGCCCGAAATGACGCATGAGACTCCCCGTTGTAGACAACCGACCGACCATATGTGGCCGGTAATAGTACGTAAACGAGCATGTCAGGGGTTCCCTGCTCGCATGAAATTCAGGTAACCCCCTCATGTCTCCCGCGAGCGGACCCCGCCCCGCCGACGCCCCCCGCGTTGTCCCCGCCTGGGCGGGGAAGGCAGGATGACGGCATGACGCACGCGATGCTGAAGGGGTCGAACGTCCCGCTCGAAGCCATGGCCGTACACGCCGTGCTGCGCTGGACCCCGGGGCCCGCAGGGTCGGGAGCCCCGGACATCGACGTCTCGGCACTGCTGCTCTCCCCCGAGGGCCGGGTCCGCTCCGACGAGGACTTCGTCTTCTACAACCAGCCCCGGCACCCCTCCGGCACGGTCCGGCGGCTCGGCAAGAAGCGCGTCGCCGACGGACTGAGCGATTCCGTCCAGGCCGACCTCGCCGGAATGGACGCCGAAGTCGACCGCATCCTGGTGGTGGCATCGGCGGACGGCGTCCCCTTCGAGCACGTACGCGGACTGCGCATCTCGCTGTACGACGCGGCGGCCGGAGCGGAGGGCGACCCGTACGCGTACTTCGACGTGAAGCCCGAGACGGGCGCCGAAACCGCTCTGATCTGCGGCGAGTTGTACCGCCGCGGCGACACCTGGAAGTTCCGCGCGCTCGGCGAGGGCTACTCGAACGGCCTCGTCGGCCTGGCCACGGACTTCGGGATCTCCGTCGACGAGTCCGAGGCTCAGTCCGGGGCCGAGGCCCAGCATCCCGAGCCGCGGCAGCCCGAGCCGGACTCCGAGGCCGCGACGCAGCACACCGCGCTCCCGCCGACCGTCGCCCCGCCCGCGCCGACGGCGGCCCCCGGCTACGGCTACCCGCAGCCGCCCAGCCAGCCCCCGCCCGCGGCCCCGCCCGGGTACGGCTACCCGCAGCCCGTCTCGGCACCGCAGGGCGGTTACGGCTACCCGCAGCCCGCCGCCGCAGCCGTCCCGGGCCCCGACCCGCACTTCAAACTGCCGCCGCAGGGACCGCAGTTCCTGGCCCGCTGACCGGCGAGCGGGTCCCGAAACGGACGGGCGCGACACGGACGGTCCCGGAACGGACGGGCGCGATACGGATGGCCGCGACCCGCACTACTTGTCCGCCTTCGCCTTGTAGCCCCGGCCCCACTGCAGGCCCCAGCCGTACAGCCGGTCCAGCTCGGCCTGGAAGCCGTACACGAACTTCACCTCGCGGCGCACGACCAGCTCGCCCTTGACGTTCTCGACGGAGATCACCGCGCAGGAACGCGCCTGCGGGGCGCGCTCGTCGATCTCGATCTCGATCCGCGGGCCGTTGCTCGGATAGAGCGTGACCTTCGCGTGCGTACGGTCGAAGGCCGGGGTCTGGTCGTAGATGTAGACGAAGAACAGCAGCCGCTTGATCTCTTCGCGGTGGTCCAGATTCACATACAGCGTCTCGCCGGAGGCCGAGCCGAAGCGGTCGTCCCCGCTGAGCTTCACATACGGCGGGGCGTTCAGATCGCCGAAGAAGCTGCCGAGGGGCTGTACTACGCCCTTGGCGCCGTCGGTCATCTCGTACAGGCAGCCCAGGTCCAGGTCCACATTGACCACACCCTGGGTGTGGGCCTGCACCACATCGGGCTGGAACATCTTCCACGGCTGCCGCAACAGCCCGCCCCTCCGCTTCGACTGTCCCTCGATGTCCGAAGTACGCATCCGCCAGGACAGGTTGACGCGCAGATTGCCGGTGGCCGCGCCCTGCTTGGTCAGGGACACCGACGGACGGCGCTTGGTGAGCTCGATGGAGTTGGTCGCCGCGTTCCCCGACTCGAACTGCGATGCGCGACCCCGCCACAGCCCTTCCCAGAAGGACATCCCGCCCCCAACTTCTCAAATGCCTGCATACGTGACAGCGGGGCGGTCAGAGGGTCATGCCCTCGTGACCGCCCCGCTTCAGAGCGTTCCCTCAACTACCCGCGGATCACACCCCGGAGGAGACCTCGGTCTTCTCGTCCGAACTCGGTCCACCGCCGCCTCCGGCCGCGGCCAGGCGCTTGTTGCGCCGCACCGAGGACCAGAACGACCAGGCGATCAGGATCACGCCGATGGAGCCGGTGATGACCTCGGGGATCTCGTGCTGGATGGTGACGAGCAGGATCAGGGCGAGGGCACCGATCGCGTAGTGCGCGCCGTGCTCCAGGTAGACGTAGTCGTCGAGGGTGCCCTCGCGGACCAGGTAGACCGTCAGCGAACGGACGTACATGGCGCCGATGCCGAGGCCGAGGGCCATCAGGACGATGTCGTTGGTGACGGCGAAGGCGCCGATCACACCGTCGAAGGAGAAGGACGCGTCCAGGACCTCGAGGTAGAGGAACATGAAGAACGCGGCCTTGCCGGCGAGGACGACGGCCGACTTGGGCTTGCCCTCGCGTGCGGCGCGCTCCTCCTCCTCGTGCTCGCGCTCCTCCTCTTCCTCCAGCTTGTTCTCGAAGAAGCCGGAGAGACCGCCGACCACGAGGTACGTGATCAGACCGGCGACGCCGGAGAGCAGCACCGTCTGCGACTTGTCGACGTGGGCGCCGCCGTGCTGGTGGGCCTGGGTCGCGAAGGTCATCGCGGTGACCATCAGGATGATGAGCGCGATGCAGACCGACAGCATGTCGACCTTGCCCAGCTTGGCGAGCGGACGCTCCAGCCAGCCGAGCCACTTGATGTCGCGGTCCTCGAAGATGAAGTCGAGGAAGATCATCAGCAGGAACATGCCACCGAACGCGGCGATCGACGGGTGAGCGTCGGTCACCAGCTGCTGGTACATGTCCTTGTCCGTCATCGCCAGGTCGACGGCCTCGATGGGCCCGATCTTGGCGCTGATGGCGACGATGACGACGGGGAAGACAAGGCGCATGCCGAAGACGGCGATCAGAATGCCGACCGTGAGGAAGATTTTCTGCCAGAAGGCATTCATCTTCTTCAGGATCCCGGCGTTGACCACCGCGTTGTCGAAGGACAGCGAGATCTCGAGGATCGACAGGATCGCCACGATCCCGAACGCCTGCCACCCCCCGATGAACACCGCTGCGACCAGGCCGGCCGCGGTGACCGCGAACGACCAGCCGAAGGTTCTCAATACCACTGGCTACCCAATCGTTGTTTACGGGGCGTCCCCGCGCCCGCGACGAGAAGGGGACTCCCCCGAGCCGTGCGCGGCTTTACGAAACGTTGACCCCGAAGTCTAGAGCGATGCCCCGCAGCCCTGACGCGTACCCCTGGCCTACGGCGCGGAACTTCCATTCCTCGCCGTACCGGTACACCTCGCCGAAGATCATCGCCGTCTCCGTGGACGCGTCCTCGGAGAGGTCGTACCGCGCGAGCTCCTGACCGTCGGCCTGGTTCACGACGCGGATGAACGCGTTGCTGACCTGTCCGAAGGTCTGGCCTCTGTTGTCCGCGTCGTGGATGGAGACGGGAAAGACGATCTTGTCCACCTCGGTGGGGACCTTGGAGAGGTCCACGAGCAGGGACTCGTCGTCGCCGTCACCCTCACCGGTGAGGTTGTCGCCGGTGTGCTCGACGGAGCCGTCGGGGCTCGTGAGCTGGTTGTAGAAGATGAACCATTCGTCGCCAAGCACCCGCCCGGACTTGCAGAGCAGCGCGCTGGCGTCCAGGTCGAAGGGGGCGCCGGTGGTGGAACGTGCGTCCCAGCCGAGTCCGACAAGGACCTGCGTCAGGTTCGGTGCGGCTTTGGAGAGGGAGACATTGCCCCCCTTGGCGAGCGTGACGCCCATGTTCGTGGTCCTCCCCGAGGTGGTGGTGCGGTTGTCCAGCGCGTCCGGCGCCGCACGGAGAGTGCGGCGCCGGACGGGTCATGCGTGGCGGTGCGTGGCTCAGACGTTGACGCCGAAGTCCTGCGCGATGCCGCGCAGGCCCGAGGCGTAACCCTGGCCGATGGCGCGGAACTTCCACTCCGCGCCGTGGCGGTACAGCTCGCCGAAGACCATCGCGGTCTCCGTCGAGGCGTCCTCGGAGAGGTCGTACCGCGCGATCTCGGCTCCGCCGGCCTGGTTCACGACGCGGATGAACGCGTTGCGGACCTGGCCGAAGGACTGCTGGCGGTTCTCGGCGTCGTAGATCGAGACCGGGAACACGATCTTGGTGACCTCGGCGGGGACGCCCGTGAGGTTGACCTTGATCTGCTCGTCGTCGCCCTCGCCCTCACCGGTGGTGTTGTCACCGGTGTGCTCGACCGAGCCGTCGGGGCTCTTGAGGTTGTTGAAGAAGACGAAGTTGGCGTCGCTGGAGACCTTGCCGTCCTCCTGCGTCAGGATGGCGCTGGCGTCGAGGTCGAAGTCCGTACCGGTGGTGGTACGGATGTCCCAGCCGAGGCCGACCGTGATGTCGGTCAGGCCGGGGGCCTCCTTGGACAGCGAGACGTTGCCGCCCTTGCTGAGGCTGACTCCCATGAGTCCTCCCAAATGGTGTCCAGGGGCAGCGCCCCCGTAGTGCGTTGGCATCGGATCAACGACTGGATCCTAGTGACCGGTTCCCGCATCAACAGGCTATTCGTCCCGGGATCACGAGGTCGTCGAGTTGTTCAGAGGCTGCCGAGGGCCGTGACGTACTCGTTCAGGTCACGTGCGTCGGGCAGCGCGTTGACGACGCTCCAGCGGATCACGCCCTCCTTGTCGATGATGAAGGTGCCGCGCACGGCGCAGCCCTTCTCCTCGTCGAAGACGTCGTACGCACGCGAGGCCTCGCCGTGCGGCCAGAAGTCGGAGAGCAGCGGGTACTCGAGGCCCTCCTGCTCGGCGAAGACGCGGAGCGTGAAGGGCGAGTCGTTGGAGACGGCGAGCAGCTGCACGTCGTCGTTGACGAACTTCGGCAGCTCGTCCCGCAGGGCGCACAGCTCGCCGGTGCAGACGCCGGTGAAGGCGAAGGGGTAGAAGAGCAGGACGACGTTCTTCTCACCGCGGAAGTCCGAGAGCCGGACGGTCTCCCCGTGCTGGTTCTTGAGCTCGAAGTCCGGGGCCTTGGTGCCGGTCGCGAGGCCAGCGAGTGCCATGAGGACGGATCCCTCCGTAGAGCTGTTCAGGTGGGTGCCACCCTAGCGAGGGCGGCAGGGCATGCGTGAACCCCCGCCGACCGATGGCCGACGGGGGTTCGAAGGCTGCGTGAAAGGTTCAGCGCTTGCCGGACTTCGCCGCCTTGGGGGTGGCGAGTCGGCTGCCCGACCAGTCCTTGCCCACGCTGACGCTCTTGCTCGCCGTCAGGCCGGCGGTGGTGGCCGCGTCGCTGATCTCGCTCGGCTCGACATATCCGTCGCGTCCGGTCTTCGGGGTCAGCAGCAGGATCGGGCCGCCTTCCTCGATGTACGCGATGGCGTCCACCAGGGAATCCGTCAGGTCCCCGTCGTCGTCGCGGAACCAGAGCACCACGGCGTCGGCCACATCGTCGTAGTCCTCGTCGACGAGTTCGCCATCGTCGCCGATGGTCTGTTCAATGGCCTCGCGGAGCTCCATGTCGACGTCATCGTCGTAGCCGATCTCCTGGACCACCTGCCCGGACTGGAAGCCCAGCCTCTCGGCCAGGCTCGTCTCCGCGTGGTCCGCGGTCGCGCTCACGGATTGCCTCCTGATCATGTTTGGAAGTTGTTCTCGGCCGCACGCATACGTGGGCCACTGGCCGTAGTCCACACGTGCGGGGCGGATCGCGCAAGTACCCGGCCGTCGAGACCGCCGAAACGGTGACGTTCCTGGCGGCGCCGTCGCAGCGCTGTCAGCGCTTTGCCGGGTATCCGTTGTTCACCCCAAGCCATTCTGGCCTGTTTTGCCAGTCCTGTGGTAATCGCGGCCCTGGTGACCGCGCACTGGTTACCTAACGGTACAGATGACGTTTGCGCGACCGAGGTGGACGATGGGGACCACAATCGACGGTGCAAAGACAGCCCCACAGCCCCCACAGCTCCCGACATCGAGCAAGACCGACAGCGAAGGAACAGCGTGGCTTCCGGATCCGATCGCAACCCGATCATCATTGGCGGCCTGCCCAGCCAGGTCCCGGACTTCGATCCCGAAGAGACTCAGGAGTGGCTCGCCTCCCTTGACGCGGCGGTCGACGAGCGCGGCCGCGAGCGCGCCCGCTACCTGATGCTCCGGCTCATCGAGCGGGCCCGTGAGAAGCGCGTCGCCGTACCCGAGATGCGCAGCACGGACTACGTCAACACCATCGCCACCAAGGACGAGCCGTTCTTCCCCGGCAACGAGGAGATCGAGCGCAAGGTCCTGAACGCGACCCGCTGGAACGCGGCGGTCATGGTCTCGCGCGCGCAGCGCCCCGGCATCGGCGTCGGCGGCCACATCGCCACGTTCGCGTCCTCCGCCTCGCTGTACGACGTGGGCTTCAACCACTTCTTCCGCGGCAAGGACGAGGGCGACGGCGGCGACCAGATCTTCTTCCAGGGCCACGCATCGCCGGGCATCTACGCCCGCGCGTTCCTCCTGGACCGGCTGAGCGAGCAGCAGTTGGACGGCTTCCGGCAGGAGAAGTCCAAGGCGCCCAACGGCCTTTCCTCGTACCCGCATCCGCGGCTGATGCCGGACTTCTGGGAGTTCCCGACCGTGTCGATGGGCCTCGGCCCGCTCGGCGCGATCTTCCAGGCGCGGATGAACCGGTACATGGAGGCGCGTGACATCGCCGACACCTCCAAGTCGCACGTGTGGGCGTTCCTCGGCGACGGTGAGATGGACGAGCCGGAGTCGCTCGGGCAGCTGTCGATCGCCGCGCGTGAGGGCCTGGACAACCTGACCTTCGTCGTCAACTGCAACCTGCAGCGGCTCGACGGTCCGGTGCGCGGCAACGGGAAGATCATCCAGGAGCTGGAGTCGCAGTTCCGGGGCGCCGGATGGAACGTCATCAAGCTGGTGTGGGACCGGAGTTGGGACCCGCTGCTCGCGCAGGACCGGGACGGCATCCTGGTCAACAAGCTCAACACCACGCCCGACGGACAGTTCCAGACGTACGCGACCGAGACCGGTGCGTACATCCGCGACCACTTCTTCGGCGGTGACCACCGGCTGCGCGCCATGGTCGAGAACATGACCGACGACCAGGTCCTGCACCTGGGCCGTGGCGGTCACGACCACAAGAAGATCTTCGCGGCGTTCTCGGCGGCCAAGGCGCACAAGGGCCAGCCGACGGTGATCCTGGCGCAGACGGTCAAGGGCTGGACGCTCGGCCCGAACTTCGAGGGCCGCAACGCCACGCACCAGATGAAGAAGCTGACGGTCGACGACCTCAAGGGCTTCCGGGACCGGCTGCACCTGCCGATCACGGACAAGCAGCTGGAGGACGGCGTTCCGCCCTACTACCACCCGGGCCGGGACTCCGAGGAGATCCAGTACATGCACGACCGGCGGCACGGCCTGGGCGGGTACGTCCCGACCCGTGTCGTCCGCGCGAAGCCGCTGCAGCTGCCCGAGGACAAGACGTACGCGGCCGCGAAGAAGGGCTCGGGTCAGCAGTCGATCGCCACCACCATGGCGTTCGTCCGCATCCTGAAGGACCTCATGCGGGACAAGGAGATCGGCAAGCGCTTCGTGCTGATCGCGCCGGACGAGTACCGCACGTTCGGCATGGACGCGTTCTTCCCGAGCGCGAAGATCTACAACCCGCTCGGCCAGCAGTACGAGGCGGTCGACCGTGAACTCCTGCTCGCGTACAAGGAGTCGCCGACCGGTCAGATGCTGCACGACGGCATCTCGGAGGCGGGCTGCACGGCCTCGCTGATCGCCGCGGGCTCGGCGTACGCGACGCACGGCGAGCCGCTGATCCCGGTGTACGTCTTCTACTCGATGTTCGGCTTCCAGCGGACCGGCGACCAGTTCTGGCAGATGGCCGACCAGCTGGCCCGCGGCTTCGTCCTCGGCGCCACCGCGGGACGTACGACGCTGACCGGCGAGGGCCTCCAACACGCGGACGGGCACTCGCAGTTGCTCGCCTCGACCAACCCGGGCTGTGTCGCGTACGACCCGGCGTTCGGGTACGAGATCGCGCACATCGTGAAGGACGGCCTGCGCCGGATGTACGGCCCGGAGGCCGAGGACGTCTTCTACTACCTGACGGTCTACAACGAGCCGATCCAGCACCCGGCAGAGCCGGACGACGTGGACGTCGACGGCATCCTCAAGGGCATCCACCTCTACCAGCGCGGCGAGTCCGGCACGATCCCGGCGCAGATCATGGCGTCCGGTGTCGCGGTGCCGTGGGCGGTCGAGGCGCAGCAGATCCTCGCGCAGGACTGGAACGTCAAGGCCGATGTCTGGTCGGCGACGTCCTGGAACGAGCTGCGGCGCGAGGCCGTCGAGGTGGACCGGCACAACCTGCTGCACCCGGAGGAGGAGCAGCGCACGCCGTACGTGACGCAGAAGCTGCAGTCCGCCGAGGGGCCGTTCGTGGCGGTCTCGGACTGGATGCGGTCGGTGCCGGACCAGATCTCGCGCTGGGTGCCGGGGCAGTACACCTCGCTCGGCGCGGACGGCTTCGGCTTCGCGGACACCCGGGGCGCGGCCCGCCGGTACTTCCACATCGACGCGCAGTCGATCGTCCTCGCGGTGCTCACCGAGCTCGCCAGGGACGGCAAGGTGGACCGCTCGGTCCTGAAGCAGGCGGTGGACCGCTACCAGCTGCTCGACGTGTCGGCGGCCGACCCGGGCGCGGCGGGCGGCGACGCATAGCTTTCACGCAGGGCTGACAAGGCGGCGGGACCGGCTGGTCCCGCCGCCTTGTGCGTTCCTTACGATGCGGCGCATGAAGGAACACGCATGAAGGAACGACCATGAAGGAACAGCCGCCCCAGATCCGCTGGGAGAACGGCACCCAGCGCCCCCTGCTCGCGCTCGCGGTGCTCTTCGCCGTGGCGTACGCGGTGCCCATCGTGCTGCCCGGCGCGGGCTCCGGGGTGCGGCGGGCCTGCTCCGTCGTGGAGTGGGCGGTGTGGGGCGCGTTCGCCGTCGACTATCTGGTGCGGCTCGTCCTGAGCGAGGACCGGAAGCGCTTCGTGCGCAGGCACTGGCTCGACCTGTGCGCGGTCCTGTTGCCGCTGCTGCGGCCGCTCCAGCTGCTGCGGGTCGTCGCGACGCTGATGCTGGTCGGACGGCGGGCCCGGATGGCCTCGCAGATCAGGCTGACGACGTATGTGGGCGGGGCGGTGGCGGGGCTGCTGATGTTCGGCTCGCTCGCGGTGCTCGCGGTGGAGCGCGACGCGCCGGACGGGAACATCAAGACCCTGGGCGACGCCCTGTGGTGGTCGTTCACCACGATGACGACGGTCGGCTACGGCGACCACTCGCCGACGACGGGCCTCGGCCGGGTCCTCGCCGTCGGCCTGATGCTGTCCGGTATCGCGCTGCTCGGTGTGGTGACCGCGAACATCGCCGCCTGGTTCATCGCCCGCTTCGACCAGGACGACGCCGAGGAGCGGCGCCGTACCGCCGCCATCGAGGCCCTGACCCAGGAGGTCACCGCGCTGCGGGCGCAGGTGGCCGAGCTGTCCGCGGCGGCGGCGCCGGTCCCGGCGCGCCGAAGCGACCCGCTGAGCTGAGGTCGGGCGGCCCGCCGCCCTGGCGTCGGGGGCGGCGGGCCTGTCCGGTGGGTGCGCTCAGTGCTCCCAGATCTTGAACGCCCGTACGCGATAAGGCGATCGGGGCGCGTACGTGCCGTCGCCCGGGTAGGTCTGGAACTCGCCGGTCTCCGCGCAGTGGGCGGACTGGTAGACCGTCACCGGGCGGCCGGTGCGGTTGGCGAGGGACTGGGCCGAGGTGCCCCCGGGGAGGGCGACGCAGCTCTCGATGTCGGTTCCGGCCAGCTCGTGGACCTGGCGCTTCCCCTGGAACTCGGCGTCCTTCCACAGGCACAGCTCGCCGGGCCCGCAGTCGGCGAGGGTGGGCGGGGACGCGCTCGCCGCGGGTGCCGCGAGCAGCGCCAGGGCGAGCAGTGAGGTGGTCAGGGCGGGCAGCGTGCTGGTGGTGCGCATGGTGGTGAACCCCCGTGTCGTACGAATCCGTGATCCGCACTCTGGCCCGCAACTGCCGTCCGCCGGAAGGGGGTTCGGGGTCAGCCACCCTGATAGGGGAAAGTCCCGCCGAAGGGCTCTTCGGCGGGACTTTCCGATGCGTACGGCGCGGGCGACGGCGCGCGTACCCGCACGCGCGCGGGTGCGCGAGGGTGTGAGCCCTCGGATGACGTGGGCGTCAGATGTGGACGGCTCCGCCGCCTGCCTCCGCGTTGGCGCCGCGCTTGGTGAAGACGGCCACCACGGCGGCCACGGCCGCGACGACACCGGCCGTGAGGAAGGCCAGGTGCATGCCGGACATGAAGGTGTCCTGCACGACGCCGCCGATCTGCTCGATGACCGGCTGCGGGGTGTGCGCCTTCTCCAGGGCCTCGGTCGGCAGGTATCCGACCTCGGCGGCCGCGTCCAGGCCGGGCGCGGGCTCGCCGGGCAGCCCGGCCTCCGTCCACTTCTCGGGCAGTACGGAGGCGGTCTTGCTGGACATGACGGCGCCGAGCACGGCCGTGCCGAGCGCGCCGCCGACCTGCATGGCGGCCTGCTGCAGACCGCCCGCGACGCCGGAGAGCTCCATCGGGGCGTTGCCGACGATGACCTCGGTGGCGCCGACCATCACCGGGGCGAGGCCCAGGCCGAGGAGGGCGAACCACAGCGACATCGTCCACGTACCGGTCCCGGTGGACAGCGTGGTCATGCCGAACATCGCGGCCGCGGTGAGCACCATGCCGCCGACCAGCGGGACGCGCGGGCCGAACTTGGTGATGAGGGCGCCCGCGATCGGCGAGGACACGATCATCATGGCCGTCAGCGGCAGCAGGTGCAGGCCGCTCTCGACCGGGGTCATGCGGTGCACGCCCTGGAGGTAGAACGTCACGAAGAACAGGCCGCCCATGAAGGCGAAGGCCATGAGCACCATGAGGACAGTGCCCGCGGAGAGCGGTATGGAGCGGAACATCCCGAGCGGGACGAGCGGCTCCTTGACCTTGGTCTCCCAGACCGCGAAGACGACGAAGCACAGGACGGCCGCGCCCAGGAAGATCCAGGTCTTGGCGCCGCCCCAGCCCCAGGACTCACCGGCCTTGATGATCGCCCAGATCAGGAAGAACATCGCGCCGGACAGCAGCGCGATGCCGGGGATGTCGAAGGAGCGCGGGGCGTTCGCGGCGCGGTGGTCCTTGAGGACCCACAGCCCGAAGACGAGCGCGATCACACCGACCGGCACGTTGATGTAGAACACCGACTGCCAGCTGACGTTCTCGACGAGGAAGCCGCCGAGGATCGGGCCGCCCGCGGTGGAGGCGCCGATGACCATGCCCCAGATGCCGATGGCCATGTTGAGCTTCTCAGCCGGGAAGGTGGCGCGCAGCAGGCCGAGCGCCGCCGGCATCAGCAGGGCGCCGAAGAGTCCCTGCAGCACGCGGAAGACGACGACGAACGTGACGCTCTCGGACAGGCCGATCGCGCCGGACGCGGCGGCGAAGCCGACGACGCCGATGAGGAAGGTCTGGCGGTGGCCGAAGCGGTCACCGAGCTTGCCCGCCGTGATCAGGGCGACGGCGAGCGCCAGCAGATAGCCGTTGGTGATCCACTGGACGTCCGCGAGGGAGGCGCCCAGGTCCTTCTGGATGGCCGGGTTGGCAATGGCCACGATGGTGCCGTCGAGGGCCACCATCATCACGCCGATCGCGACGGCGAACAGCGTCAGCCAGGGGTGGCCCCGCAAGCCCTTGGCCTGGGCCGGAGCGGGAGCGCCCGCAGGCTGCTCCGGCGCCTTGTCCGCCTTGTCGACGGTGGTCTGACTAGTCATGCGTTCGAGGCTAATGACAGCGACTGACAGTTGACAAACGAGTTCACAAGTCGGTAACTGTCACGTTGCTCACAGGTAGGGTGAGCTGCATAAACCAGCGGAAAGAGGCCTCTGATTGACCCCGCGCAAGCCCGAGCCGCAGCCAGAGCTCACGCCGGCGCCGAGCGCTGCCCCAGCGCCGCCCGCGGGCCTGCGTGAGCGCAAGAAGCGCCGCACCCGCGACGCCCTGCTGCGCGCCGCCCTCGAACTCTTCACGTCACAGGGGTACGACGAGACCACCGTCGACGAGATCGTGGACGCCGTCGATGTCTCGCAGCGCACCTTCTTCCGCTACTTCGCCGGGAAGGAGGAGGCGATCTTCGCCGTACAGGAGATGGTCGAGGCGCAGTTCGTGGAGCAGCTGCGCGCCCGGCCCGCGCACGAGCCGCCGCTCAGGGCGCTGCGGGCGGCCGTCCTGGACGCGTGGAACACCATCGGCGACAGCATCGAGCAGGTCGTGCCGGTCGAACTCCACATGCGCACCTTCCAGTTGATCGAGTCGACGCCGACGCTGCTCGCCGTGCAGATGCGCCGCTCCATCGAGATGGAGGAGGAGGTCGCGCGGATCATCGCCCGGCGCGAGGGCCTCGACGTGGACGCCGACCCGCGCCCGCGCGTGGCCGTGGCCGCGTTCAGCGGCGTGATGCGGATGACCGGGCGGCTGTGGGGCGCGGGCGAGGACCTCAGCGTCGAGTCGATGCGCGTGGTCACGGCCGCGCAGCTCGACCAGCTGGTGCCGGCGCTCGCGGGCGACTGGCGCGCGGGCTGAGCGCTTCTGGCGCTGCCGTACGCCGGAGTCCGACGGAGCGTACGAACACATCGGCAGAGGGTGAACTGCCGTACCCCACAAGTGAGTACGGAGCGTAGCCATCTCGTACCCCCTACGTCCGATTTGCCGGAATCGCCCCGGGTGAAAGGTGATCTGTCCCACCCCCTTCCCGGTCTGAGCAGCGGTTCTCCTAGGGTGGTCCGGAGTGACTTCCTTCGACTCGTCCCCCACCTTGAACGTCTGGCGCGCGCTCCTCGCTCTCGCGGTCGTCTTCGTCATGCTGGCGACCACCGGCTGGAGCGCCGTGCGTCACGACAAGGGCGCGTCGACCCCGCTCGACCGGGCACTCTCCGCCTGGAAGCACAGCGGCATCGACGGCCATCGGCTGCCCGACCCGCACGCCCCCGCCGCCCGGATAGCGCACTTCTTCGACACCCTCACCGGGTCCCAGAAGCTCCGGCTCGCCCGCAGCCATCCGCTCGCCGTCGGCAACATGACGGGGGCGCCCGTGTCCCTCCGGTACGCGGCCAACCGCGTCGCCATCGACCGGGCGCGCGAGGTCGAGCAGCGGCGCATGCACGACAAACGGCTCTCCGACTCCGGCCGGTACCAGGCGGGGCGCCGGATGAACCGCTTCGAGTCGCTGATGCGGCCCGAGCGGCAGATCCTCGCCTTCGACCCGATCGGCCCGGGACGCGTCGCCGAGGTGCTCGGCGACCTGAACCGCGCCCAGCGGGTCTCGGTCGTCGTGCCCGGCGTCGACACCAACCTGCTCACGTTCCAGAAGACGCACGGCCGCTACACCGCCCCGCGCGGCATGGCCAACGCGCTCCACCGCGAGCAGCAGGAGCGCAGCCCGGAGACCCGCAGCGCGGTCATCGCCTGGGCCGACTACACGGCCCCCGTCGGCCTCGGCATGGACGCGGCCACCGCGAAGCGCGCCGAGGACGGCTCGGTCCGCCTGAACTCCCTGGTGCGTACGCTGCCCGGCTCGTCGAAGGTCGCCCTGTACTGCCACAGCTACGGCTCGGTGGTCTGCGGGGTCGCCGCGTCCGAGTTGCCGTCGCGGGTCACCGACATCGCGGTGGCGGGCAGCCCCGGGATGCGCGCCGAAAGCGTCGGCGGTCTGCACACCGGCGCCCGGGTCTGGGCCATGCGGGACTCCGACGACTGGATCCAGGACATCCCGCACATGGAGGTCGGCGGTCTCGGCCACGGCGCCGACCCGGTCTCGAAGGGTTTCGGCGCACGCGTCGTCTCCGCGGAGGGCGCCGTCGGCCATACGGGCTACTTTCAGCCGGGCACCGAGAGCCTCCGCAACTTCGCCCGGATCGGCGTCGGCCAGTACGGCTCGGTGAGCTGTGCGGGCGGCGGCGAGGAGTGCCGGAACACGCCTTCCGGTTCCGCTTCGGCCTGACGCGCGTAGAAATCCGTTCACCTGGCGGAGCGCGGGAGGGCTTGGGGCGAGCGGCAAAGGGCCGGATACCGCGGCTTGTTCGGCCCGCGGCCCTCGGGAGACGGGTGGGCTTAGGCTCCCATGGCGCATACGATGAGCCGCATGGGTGACGTACTGGCCGGATTTCATGCCGCCTGGGAGTTCGACTCGGACTCCGTGCTCATCCGCTTCGAACGGGGGATCAGGACGCCGAAGCTGTTCCAGGCGCTCGGTGAACGACGCATTCCCCACGAGGCGTTGGCGGCGGTGACCCTGACCCCGGGAAAGCGCGGGACGGTGGTGCTGCATGCCGTTCCGAGACCCGGCGCGGATCCGCTGATGGCGGCCGCCGCCGGGCAGTTGAAGGACAGCAGCGACCCCTACCGCCTGGTGCTGCCCGCCGAGCGCGAGGTCCTCGCCGAGTACTACGCGGACGAGCTCCGCGCCCTCGTCGGCCCCGCGTTCGACGCGGACGAGTTCCTCGTACCGGCGCCGGAAGGCCCCCTGCAGTTCAAGGCGTACGACGGCAAGGCGTCCTTCGACGGCAGGACCGTGTCGTACCGCTGGTTCTGGACGGGCGCCTCGTCGGCGAAGTGGAAGGCGGGCGACCAGAGTTTCGCGGTCGGTGACCTCGCGGACGTCGAGTGGCGCTCCCCCGAGGTGTTCGACGGCCATCTGCGGCTGCTGCACCGCGGCCCGGCGGCTGCGCAGCCCGCGCAGGCGGACCAGGACCCGGCAGCGGTGGTCTTCGGTCTCGGGTACGGGCCGGTGCACGAGTCCCTGCCGTTCGCGGCGGCGGTCCTGGAGGCGGTGCGCAGTAGCGGGCCCTCTCCGGCCGAGGCCCCGCGCCCACCGGCCCGGCGTGACCCGGCCGATATCGCGGACCGGATCCGGCACCTCGGGGAGTTGCACCAGGCGGGGCTGCTGACGGATACGGAATTCACGTCGAAGAAGGCCGAGTTGCTGGCGGAGCTGTGAGGCCCTTCCGGGGGATCCGCCCCTGGACCCCGGACTCATACTCCAGTAGCACCCCACCCTGAAGACCCAGGTATGACGGCATCGGCGCCCGCGCCTGCCTACGCTGAAGCCGTCATGGAAACCTCACCCAACAAGCTGCGGGACAACCTGCGCGACGGCCTTCGCGACGGGCTGCGGGAGCTCGGGCTCGCGCTCACCACGCCCGCCGCGTCCGGCGACGCCCCGCTCGCCCGGGCGGGCAAGGCGTGGGTGCGGTTGCTGCCGTACGTCATCGTCCTCGGCGTCGTCGCCTCGCTGCTGCCCGTCACCATCACCGTGCTCGTGGGCGACTACCAGCTCGGCGGTGCCCTCGCCGGTGCGCTCGCCACCGCGCAGACCGCGCCGCTGCTGCTCGCCATCACCCGGCCGCTGCCCGCCTGGTGGATCGTCGGCACCGCGGACGTGCTCGGTGCGCTCGCGCTGCTCGGGGCCGACGGCACCCCGGGCCGCAGCTGGCCGTGGACGCCCATGGTCGTCGTCGGCTATCTGCTCCTGATGGCGCTGCTCGGCCTTCGCGAGTCGCGGCGCACCCTGGTCGCCGTCTGGCTGGCCACCGGTCTCGCCGGGTTCCTCTTCGAGCTGGTCTCGCAGAACAAGAGCGACGGCGTGCACGTCCTGCTGTTCGTGCTCAGCGGCGTCATCCTCGTCGTCACATACGCGCTGCGGGCCCGCGGTGAGGCGCAGCGGCGGCTCGTCGTGCAGGAGACGATCAGCGAGGCCGAGCGGGCGCAGCGGACGCTGCTTGAGGAACGGGCGCGGATCGCACGGGAGTTGCACGATGTGGTCGCCCACCACATGTCGGTGATCACGGTCCAGGCGGACTCCGCGCCGTACCGCATCCAGGGCCTGCCGCCCGAGGCGCAGGAGGAGTTCGCGACCATCGCGGGCAGCGCCCGGGAGTCGCTCGCCGAGATGCGCCGGCTGCTCGCGGTGCTGCGCAGCGAGGACGCGCCGGGCGAGCGCGCCCCGCAGCCCGGCCTCGACCGGCTGCAGCAGCTGGTCGAGGCGACCGTACGGGCCGGTGTGCCCGCCGAGTTGGCGCTCGAAGCCGAGCTCGGTGAGGTGCGGCAGGCCGTGCAGCTGTCCGCGTACCGGATCGTGCAGGAGGCCCTGGCCAATGTCGTGCGGCACGCGCCAGGCGCCCGTACGGAGGTCGCGGTGCGCGGGGACGGCGAGGATCTGCTGGTCCTCGTCGTCAACGGCCCCGCCGCCGAGCCGATGACGCCCCTCGAACACAGCGGTACCGGGCACGGGCTGGTCGGCATGCGCGAGCGCGTACGGTTGACCGGCGGCTCGCTCGACGTCGGGTCGCTGCCCGACGGCGGATTCCGCGTCGCGGCCCGGCTTCCGCTGCGTACGAAAGGCACAGACAGCCCGTGACGATCCGTGTGCTCATCGTCGACGACCAGGCCATGGTGCGGGCGGGCTTCGCCGCGCTGCTCGCCGCGCAGAGCGACATCGACGTGGTGGGCGAGGCGAGCGACGGCCGGCAGGGCGTGGAGGTGAGCCGCTCCGCCCATCCCGACGTGGTCCTGATGGACGTGCGGATGCCGGAGATGGACGGCCTCGCCGCGGCCCGCGCCCTCCTCGAACCCCCGCCCGGCGTGGTGCACCGGCCGAAGGTCCTGATGCTGACCACCTTCGACGTGGACGACTACGTGTACGAGGCGCTGCGCGCCGGCGCCTCAGGGTTCCTGCTCAAGGACGCGCCGCCGGCCGACCTGATCGCCGCGGTCCGCGTGGTCGCCTCGGGGGACGCGCTGCTCGCACCGTCCGTGACCCGGCGCCTGATCGCGGACTTCGCCCGGCAGAAGCCGAGCCGCGCCAAGGACCCCTCGCTGCGCCTGAACGGGCTGACGCCGCGCGAGACCGAAGTGCTCGAACTGATCGCCCGCGGCCTGTCCAACCAGGAGATCGCCGAACGGCTCGTGCTCGCCGAGCAGACCGTGAAGACCCACATCGGCCGCGTCCTCGCCAAGCTCGACCTCCGCGACCGCGCCCAGGCCGTGATCTTCGCGTACGAGTCGGGCCTCGTGTCGCCCGGCGACGCCCCGTAGGGCCGCCCGGCCGCGTGCACCCCCTACTGGGGTAGCACGCCCCAAGACCCCAGTAGCACCCAGGAGTTGGCTCCCCGGTGTGACGTGCCGGGCCCGGCCGTCTTCCTACCTTCCCTCCCGTCAGCGAGACGGACGTACGGGAAGCAGAGGAGACGGCCATGGCCGAGCAGCGGCGGGCGAAGGAGCGCAAGGGGCGGGGCCTGCGGACGCTGGTCGCGGGCGCGCTCACGGCGGTGGTCGTGGCGGGCAGCGCCGGCTGGGCCGTCGGCTCCGAGCAGCAGGCCGTCACCGGCCCGGTGCCCGGCGTCAGCTCCTGGCGCGCCGACCGCACCGCCGACCCGCACGGCCGCCCGCTGCCCGACCCGGCGACCGCGTCCCCGGCCCGGATCGCCGACTTCTTCACCGGGCTGACCGGGCAGCAGCGCCGGACCCTCACCGAACGGCACGCCCTGGTCGTGGGCAACCTCGACGGCGCCCCGCCGAAGCTGCGGTACGCGGCCAACTCCCGTGCGCTGCGGGAGGAACGGTCGAAGCAACTGGACCGCGCCGCCGACGCGCAGCTGCCCGCGCAGGACCGCGCCGCCGCCCGCGCCCGCGCCGAGCGCTACGCCGAACTCCTCGCTCCCGGACGGCAGATCCTCGCCTTCGACCCGCGCGGCCGGGGCCAAGTGGCCGAGGTCTACGGGGACTTGGACGCAGCCGAGCACGTCTCCGTGATCGTGCCGGGCTCGGACATCGACCTGGACACCTTCGACCGTACGAAGGACCGGTACGGCACCCCGACCGGCATGGGGCGCTCCCTGTACGCCGCGACAGGGCACCGCACGGCCGTGATCGCCTGGGCCGGGTACACCACGCCCGTCGGGCTCGGCCCCGATGCCGCCACCGGCCGGCTCGCGGAGGCCGGGGCGCCGCACCTGGCCCGGCTCGCGCAGGGCGTGGTCGCGGCGGGCGGCCCGCGTCCGGCGCTGTTCTGCCACAGCTACGGCTCGGTGGTGTGCGGCCTCGCCGCGCCGCAGGCGCCCGCCTCCGACCTGGTCGTGGCGGGCTCCCCCGGCATGCGCGTGGAGCGCGCCGCCGACCTGCGCACCGAGGCCCGCGTCTGGGCCGCGAAGGACCCGGGCGACTGGATCGACAACGTCCCGCACGTCCAGGTGCTCGGCCTCGGCCACGGCACCGACCCGGCCGACCCGGCCTTCGGCGCCCGCCCCGTGCCCTCCGCCGAGGCCGACGGCCACACCGGCTACTTCGCGCCCGGCACGGACTCCCTGCGCGCCTTCGCCGACATCGCCCTCGGCACCTCCCACTGAGCCTCCGGCTGCCCCGGCAGCCCGCCTCCCGGCCTTCCCCGAAGGACCAGCCATGACCTACGCCGAACTCGCCCCTCCGCCCCGGCACTTGAACCCTTCCCGGCATCGCCCGGCCGCTCCCCCGCAGTCCGCGCGGCGAGCCCTGCACCGTACGGTCGCGTCCATCGAGGCCCGTACGCCCGCGCACCGCGACCGTGGCATCGACGGGCTGCGGGCCCTGGCCCTGCTCGCCGTGCCGACCGGGCACTGGCTGCTCGGCGGGTTCACGCTCGACGCGGACGGCGGGCTGCACAACGCCAGCCCGCTGTCCGCGCTCGGCTTTCTCGCGCCGCTGAGCTGGTTCCTGCAGTTGCTCGGGATCTTCTTCCTGGTCGGCGGGTACGCCTCGGCGCTCTCCTACCGGCGGGCCCGCGAGCGCGGCGGGTCCACGGCGGGCTGGCTGCGGGGGCGGGTGGCGCGGCTCGGGCGGCCCGTGCTCGGCGTGACGGCCGTGTGGGCCCTGCTGATCCCGCTGCTCTCCGCGCTCGGCGTGCCCGGCGACTCGCTGCGCACCGGCTCGACCCTGGTGATCCAGCCCCTGTGGTTCGTGGGCGTCTACACGGTGATCACCGCGCTCACCCCGCTCTGCGTCCGCGCCGCCGAACGCCTCGGCGCCTGGTCCGCGGCACCGCTCCTCGCGGCCGTCGCCGCCGTCGACTTCCTGCGCTACGGGCCGTACGCGGAGGCCGCGCCGTCCTGGCTGAGCGTCCTGAACATCCTGCCGGGGTGGATGTTCGCGTACCAACTGGGCGTCTCCTGGGGCGAGAAGAGGCTCGGCAGGCGCGGGGCGTGGCTGCTGCTCGTCGGCGGCACCGCGCTGTTCGCGGTGCTGCTCCTGGCCTTCCACTACCCGGCGTCGATGGTGGGCGTGCCCGGCGAGGCGCGCACCAACTCGCATCCGCCGTCGCTGCTCGTCCTCGCGCTCGCCGCCGCGCAGAGCGGTGCGGCGATCCTGCTCCGGGACCGGATCGGCGCGCTGCTTCGCAGGCCCGCGCTGTGGGCGCCGGTGGTGGTGATCAACCTGTCGGCGATGACGATCCTGTGCTGGCACCAGACGGCGATGTTCGCCGCGGCCGCGACCGGCGCGCCGTTCGGCGAGCTGGCGGGCCTGACCACGGCGCCCGACTCGTTCGCCTGGATCGCCGCGCGGGCGGCCTGGCTGCCGCTGTTCGCGCTGCTCCTGGTGGCGATCGGCCGGTACGCGCACCGCTTCGAGCGGCCCTGGGGCACGGGCGCGCGTTCCTCCGGGCTCCGGCGCGCGGCAGCCGGGTTGCTCGCGGTGGGGTTCGCGGCGTTCGCGCTCGGCTGGGCTTGAGGGGCCTGTCCGTACGGGCTGGGCGTGAGGGGTCCTGCCCGTACAGGCGGGCGTGCGGGGCCGCCCTGTCCGTACGGGTGGGAGTGAGGGGGGCCTGTCCGTACGGGCCGGGTGGGCGTCGCGGCGCCCGGCCGGCCCGTACGGGAGCGGTTACTCCCGGCCGGCCGACGTGAAGTTCATGTCGGCGTAGCGGCCGCCGGCGACCTGCCCGGCGATCGGGTCGAGCAGCTCCAACTCGCCGTCGGTCAGGACGAGTCGGGTCGCCGCCGTGTTCTCCTCGATACGGCTGCGCTTGCGGGTGCCCGGGATCGGCACCACGGGGAGGCCGTGCACATCGGCCTGCTGCTGCACCCACGCGAGCGCGACCTGGCCGAGGCTCACGCCGCGGGACTCGGCGAGCTTGCGCACGGGTTCGAGCAGCGCGGCGTTGGTGGCGGCGTTCTCGCCGGTGAAGCGGGGCATCGCGCGGCGGTTGTCGCCCTCGGTGAGCTCGTTCGTGGCGTTGGTGAACGCGCCGGTCAGGAAGCCGCGGCCGAGCGGCGAGTACGGCACGAACGTCACGCCGAGCTCCTTCACCGCGGGCACCACACCGGCCTCCACGTCCCGGCTGAACACCGACCACTCCGACTGCACGGCCGCGATCGGGTGCACGGCGTGCGCGGCGCGCAGCTCGGGCCCGGTGACCTCGCTGAGGCCCAGCTGCTTGACCTTGCCCTCGGCGACCAGCTCGGCCATCGCGCCGACGGCCTCCTCGATCGGGACGTTCACGTCGCGCCGGTGCATGTAGTAGAGGTCGATGACGTCGACGCCCAGGCGCCGCAGGCTGCCCTCGACACAACTGCGGATGTACGCCGGGTCGTTGTTGACGCCGCGCTTCGCCGGGTCGTCCTTGTCGAGGACGATGCCGAACTTGGTGGCGACGACGATCTCGTCCCGGTGCGCCTGCACGAACGGCGCGATGAACTTCTCGTTCTCGCCCCACCCGTACATGTCCGCCGTGTCGTACAGCGTGACGCCGAGCTCCAGGGCCCGCTCCAGGGTGGCCCGCGCCTCGTCCCCGTCCGTCGGCCCGTACCCGAAGCTCATGCCCATGCAGCCGAGGCCCTGGACGCCCACCTCGGGTCCGTCGGTGCCGAGTCGGGTGGTCGGGATCTTCTCCGTGCCGTGCTCCGTGCCGTGCTCCGTGCCGTGCTCCGTGCTCATCAGGCTCAAGCCCTCTCCGACGCCCGCCTGGCGCCCGCGTAAAAGTCGATCTTGTAGTTGAGTACGGCGAGGGTGCCCTGGAGTTCGGCGATGCGCCCGAGGACGTCGCGCCGTGTCTGCTCCAGGAGTTCCTGCCGCTCCTCGAAGGTGTGCTCGCCCTGCCGCACCAGCTCGGCGTAGCGGACCATGTCCGCGACCGGCATGCCGGTGAGGCGCAGCTTTCCGACGAGGGAGAGCCAGTCCAAGTCCCGGTTGGTGAACCGGCGTTGGCCCGTGTGCGAGCGGTCCACGTGCGGCATCAGGCCGATCCGCTCGTACCAGCGCAGGGTGTGCGCGCTGAGCCCGGTGTGGGCCGCGACCTCGCTGATCGTGTACCGGTCCTGTCCGTCCGGCCGCGGATGCCCAGGGGCCGCGCCGGCACACCGCTCGACCGTGTCTTCGGGGGTGGGGGGAGTGCTCTCCATCACCGTCATGCCCCCACGCTAGAACCTTGGAGCGCACTCCAAGCAAGCGAAACCGGGAGGAGAAGCACCGGGTGTCCTCGCTAGCCTCCGCCCATGAGCGACGCACGCCGTGCCACCCCGCGGGACGCGGAGGAGCTGGTCAGGCTCCGCAGGATCATGCTGGACTCGCTGCGCCCGAGCGACGACCACGCGGGCTGGCGACCGCTGTCCGTACGGCGGTTGCGCGCGGCCCTCGCGGATCCGGACGGCGATCTGATGGCCACGGTCGTCGACGACCCGGCACTCCCCGGCCGCCTCGCCGCCTGCGCGACCGGCAAGATCGAACACCGCCTCGGCTCCCCGGAGAACCCCAACGGCCGGATCGGCTACGTCTTCAACGTCTGCACCGACCCGTCCCAGCGCCGCAGGGGCCACTCCCGGTCCTGCATGGAGACCCTCCTCGACGGGTACCGCGAACGCGGCATCCGCAAGATCGACCTGACCTCGTCCCCCGAGGCGGAACAGCTCTACGCGTCCCTGGGCTTCCGCAGGATCCCGGAACCCGCTATGCGGTTGCTCCTGCCGGAGGGGGGCGGGGCGTGACGGGGGCGTTCCGGTTGCCGGAGGGTTCCTGGTGGGACTGGGAGGTGCTCGGCTGGGACGCGGGCCGGTTCCACCTCGCCGCCGACAGCGACCTCACGTACCACCATGGCCTGGAGCTGATCTTCCACGACCCACTGTTCGTACGCTGCCCGACGGCCTTCCAGGATCCGGTGTTCCGCTCCCCGACGGCCACTGAACTGGCCGAGGCGGCCGGGCAGTTCGGTGAGCGGCCGGGCGTACTGGTCGCCTTCACGGCAGACGCGGGCGGCCGCTCCACCGTCGACTGCCTGGTCGTGGCGGACCGGGTGGAGGTGGTGCGGAAGCTGGTGCTGCGGCACTGACCCGCTCAAACCCCAGCCCGTCCGGCGCTTGAGGACAAGGCCGGAGGCCGGTGATCCAGCCCGTCCGGCGCTTGAGGACGAGGGCGCCAGGCCGGTCGGGGTGTCCGAGTCAAGGGTGCGGATCCGTCGACGTAAGAAGCACCCCGTACGCTCATGCACATGCAGCCCCTCGCCCAGATCGAGAACTGGCCGGTCACCACCGCGGCAGCGGCCGTCGTCCGCGCGGACGGGACCGTCGTCGGCACGTACGGCCCCACATCGCACCGCTTCCCGCTGGCCTCCGTGACGAAGCCGATCGCGGCCTACGCGGCGCTCGTCGCGTACGAGGAAGGGGCGATCGAGCTGGACGAGCCCGCCGGGCCCGAGGGGTCCACGGTGCGGCATCTGCTCGCGCACACCAGCGGTCTGGCCTTCGACGAGCACAAGGTGATGGCCCCCGCGGGCACCCGGCGCCTCTACTCCAACGCCGGCTTCGAGGTGCTCGGCGACCACATCGCGAAGGCCGCCGACATGCCGTTCGCCGAGTACGCCCGGCAGGCCGTGCTCGAACCGCTCGGCATGACCGCCACCACGCTCGACGGCTCGCCCGCCAAGGACGGCGTGTCCACGGTGGACGACCTGGTGCGGTTCGCCGCCGAGGTGCAGGCGCCGCGGCTGCTCGACGCCCGTACGGTCGTGGAGGCGATGTCCGTCGTGCACCCCGGGCTCTCCGGGATCCTGCCCGGGTACGGCCACCAGAAGCCCAACGACTGGGGCCTCGGCTTCGAGATCCGCGACTCCAAGTCCCCGCACTGGACGGGCGGTTCGTCCTCGCCGCGTACGTTCGGCCACTTCGGCCAGTCGGGCACGTTCCTGTGGATCGACCCCGAGGCGGGCGCCGCCTGCGTCGCCCTCGCCGACCGCGCCTTCGGCCAGTGGGCGATCGACGCCTGGCCCCCGCTCACGGACGCGGTGCTCGCCGACCTGAAGCAGCAGTAGCTCAGGGACCAGGGCTCAGGGGGCAGGGACCAGGGCTCAGGGCGCGGGCGGAGTCCACGGCGCGGGCAACTCCCACACCAGCACCTCCGCCCCCGACCGCCCCACCATCTCCAGGCCCGACTCCCCCGTCAGCCGCGCCGCGTCCCCCGGCCCCAACTCGGCGTCCCCGAGGGCGACTTCCCCGCGCGTGACATGGACGTACGCGTGCTCGGCATCCGGCACCGCCGTCCGCTCCCCCGCCCCGAGGCGCCGTACATGCAGCATCGCGCCCGCCTCGGCGACCTCGTACGGCGTGGAGTCGGCTATGCCGTGGACCACCTCGTACGACGGGTCGCCGCCGGGCCGCAGCGGGGCCAGCCACATCTGGACGAAGACCAGCGGGTCCGGGCCCGCGTTCCGCTCCACGTGCCGGACGCCGCCGCCCGCGCTGAGCCGCTGGACGTCGCCGGGGCGGACCACCGACTCGTGGCCCGTCGTGTCCCGGTGCGTCAGCTCGCCCTCGACGACCCACGTGACGATCTCGGTGTGGCTGTGCGGGTGCTCGTCGAAGCCCGCGCCGGGCGCGAGCCGCTCCTCGTTGCAGGCGATGATCGCGCCGAAGCGCAGGTTGTCGGGGTCGTAGTGCGGGCCGAAGGAGAACGCGTGCCACGACTCGATGCCGGCCTGCGGGTCGCCTCCGGGGTAGCGCTCAGTGGCGCGCCGTACATCCATCACGCCCCCCACGGTAGACCCGGCACTCCGCCGACCCGCCCCGATAAGGCAGTCTTGTCCCGTGCCCGAACCCGTAGACGAATCTCCGAAGCCGCCCGCCCCGCACTCGCATGCCGCGACCCTCAAGCGACTTGAGCAGTCCTCCGGGAGCCTCGCCGCACAGGCGATCGCGCGCATGGACGAGACGCTGCCGTGGTACCGCGCGATGCCGCCGGAGAACCGGTCCTGGATCGGTCTTGTCGCGCAGGCCGGTATCGCCGCGTTCACCGAGTGGTTCCGGCACCCCGACGCCCCGCAGGCCATCTCCACCGACGTCTTCGGCACCGCCCCGCGCGAGCTGACGCGGGCGATCACGCTGCGCCAGACCGTCGAGATGGTGCGTACGACGATCGAGGTGATGGAGTCCGCGATCGACGAGGTCGCGGCGCCCGGCGACGAGTCGATCCTGCGCGAGGCGCTCCTCGTCTACGCCCGCGAGATCGCCTTCGCCACCGCGCAGGTGTACGCGCAGGCCGCCGAGGCCCGCGGCGCCTGGGACGCCCGGCTCGAATCGCTCGTCGTGAACGCGGTCCTCTCCGGCGAGGCCGACGAGGGCGCCGTCAGCCGGGCCGCCGCCCTCGGCTGGAACTCCCCGGAGCATGTGTGCGTCGTGCTCGGCACCGCGCCGGACGGGGACAGCGAACTGACCGTCGAGGCGATCCGCCGGGCCTCGCGCCACGCCAAGCTGCAGGTCCTGACCGGGGTGCTCGGCGACCGGCTCGTGGTGATCGCGGGCGGCAGCGACAACCCGCTCGCCGTCGCCAAGGCCCTGATCGGCCCGTACGCCGCGGGCCCCGTCGTCGCCGGGCCCGTGGTCCCCGACCTGCTCGCCGCCACCCGGTCCGCACAGAACGCGGCCGCCGGGCTGAAGGCCTGCTCGGCCTGGCAGGACGCCCCGCGCCCGGTTCTCGCGGACGATCTCCTGCCGGAGCGCGCGATCGCCGGAGACCCGGCCGCGCGCGAGCAGCTGGTGGAGGAGATCTACAGACCGCTGGAGGAGGCCGGCTCCGCACTCCTGGAGACCCTGAGCGTCTACCTGGAACAGGCGAGCAGCCTCGAAGGCGCCGCGCGAATGTTGTTCGTTCACCCCAACACCGTGCGCTACCGGCTGCGACGTGTGACTGACGTCACCGGCTGGTCGCCCTCCGATGTACGGTCCGCGTTCACCCTGCGGATCGCGCTGATCCTGGGGCGTCTGGTCGACGGGGATCCCCAGTCCTAGACTTTTGTCGGGGGTCCACAATTCCCCTGACTGTTCTTCGTCCCTGTCCCCACGGGCGGTTGCCGCCGTCCACAAGAGAGAGTGTGAGAGTGCTCGTACTCGTCGCTCCCGGCCAAGGCGCCCAGACGCCCGGCTTCCTGACTCCCTGGCTCGAACTCCCCGGCGCCGCCGACCGGCTCGCCGCCTGGTCCGACGCCATCGGTCTCGACCTCGCCCACTACGGCACGCAGGCCGACGCCGACGCCATCCGTGACACCGCGGTCGCGCAGCCGCTGCTCGTGGCCGCCGGGCTGCTCTCCGCCTCGGCTCTCGGCTCGGCCGATGAGCTCGCGCCGGGCGCGGTCGCCGGTCACAGCGTCGGCGAGATCACCGCCGCCGCGCTCGCGGGTGTCCTCGACGACACGGCGGCCCTGCAGCTGGTCCGCAAGCGCGGTCTGGCCATGGCGGACGCCGCGGCCATCACGCAGACCGGCATGTCGGCGCTGCTCGGCGGCGAGCCCGACGCCGTCCTGCCGCACCTGGAGAAGCTCGGCCTGACCCCGGCGAACGTCAACGGCGCCGGTCAGATCGTCGCCGCCGGCACCATGGAGCAGCTCGCCGCGCTCGCCGAGGACAAGCCCGAGGGCACCCGCCGGGTGGTCCCGCTGCAGGTCGCCGGCGCGTTCCACACCGAGCACATGGGGCCCGCGGTCGCCGTCCTGGACGAGGCCGCGAAGCAGCTGTCCCCGGCCGACCCGAAGGTCCGGTACGTCTCGAACAAGGACGGCGCGGCCGTCGACTCCGGCGCCGAGGTGATCGCGCGCCTGGTCGGCCAGGTCGCCAACCCGGTCCGCTGGGACCTGTGCATGGAGACCTTCAAGGAGCTCGGCGTGACCGCGCTCGTCGAGCTCTGCCCCGGCGGCACCCTCACGGGCCTGGCCAAGCGCGCTCTGCCGGGTGTGAAGACGCTCGCCCTGAAGACCCCCGACGACCTCGACGCGGCCCGCGCCCTGATCGCCGAACATTCGCAGACGGCCTGAGTAGGAGCCCCGAGAGCATGTCGAAGATCAAGCCAAGCAAGGGCTCACCGTACGCGCGCATCCTCGGTGTCGGCGGCTACCGTCCGACCAGGGTCGTGCCCAACGAGGTGATCCTCGAGACGATCGACTCCTCCGACGAGTGGATCCGCTCCCGCTCCGGCATCGCCACGCGGCACTGGGCGAGCGACGAGGAGACCGTCGCCGCCATGTCGATCGAGGCGTCCGGCAAGGCGATCGCCGACGCCGGGATCACCGCCGACAAGATCGGCGCCGTGATCGTCTCGACCGTCTCGCACTTCAAGCAGACCCCGGCCGTGGCCACGGAGATCGCCGACAAGCTCGGCACCGAGAAGGCCGCCGCGTTCGACATCTCCGCGGGCTGCGCCGGCTTCGGCTACGGACTGACCCTCGCCAAGGGCCTGGTGACCGAGGGCTCCGCCACGTACGTGCTGGTCATCGGCGTGGAGCGGCTCAGCGACCTGACCGACCTGACCGACCGGGCGACGGCCTTCCTGTTCGGTGACGGCGCGGGCGCGGTCGTCGTCGGCCCGTCCGACGAGCCGGAGATCGGCCCGACGGTCTGGGGCTCGGAGGGCGACAAGTCCGAGACGATCAAGCAGACCGTGCCGTGGACGGACTTCCGCCTCGGCGACGTGTCGAAGCTGCCCCTGGACAGCGACGGCAACATCAAGTTCCCTGCGATCACGCAGGAGGGCCAAGCGGTGTTCCGCTGGGCCGTGTTCGAGATGGCGAAGGTCGCCAAGGAGGCGCTCGACGCCGCCGGCCTGAGCCCGGACGACCTGGACGTCTTCATTCCGCACCAGGCGAACATGCGGATCATCGACTCGATGGTGAAGACTCTGAAACTGCCGGAGCACGTCACGGTCGCCCGTGACGTGGAAACCACCGGCAACACCTCGGCCGCCTCGATCCCGCTCGCGATGGAGCGGCTCCTGGCGACCGGCGAAGCGAAGAGCGGCGACACCGCGCTGGTCATCGGCTTCGGGGCGGGTCTCGTGTACGCCGCCACGGTCGTTACCCTCCCCTAGGCACCGTACGGACCTTCGCGAAGATTTCCCGTCTGCGCGAAGGATCCCGGTCGATGCCGCAAACCATCTGATACATACGAAGGAGCGCCACATGGCCGCCACTCAGGAAGAGATCGTTGCCGGTCTCGCGGAGATCGTGAACGAGATCGCCGGCATCCCCACCGAGGACGTCCAGCTGGACAAGTCCTTCACGGATGACCTGGACGTCGACTCGCTGTCCATGGTCGAGGTCGTCGTCGCCGCCGAAGAGCGCTTCGACGTGAAGATCCCGGACGACGACGTCAAGAACCTCAAGACGGTCGGCGACGCCGCGAAGTACATCGCCGACCACCAGAGCTGACCCTCTGCCAGTCGGTAACGCCACCCGGCGGTGGCGCCGTTGTATCCCTATTACGTGGAGAAAGAATCCCTGTGAACTCGACCAATCGCACCGTGGTCGTCACCGGTATCGGCGCAACCACACCGCTGGGTGGCGATGCGGCTTCTACCTGGGAGGGCCTGCTCGCGGGCCGTTCCGGTGTCTCCCTGCTCGAGCAGGAGTGGGCCGCAGAGCTTCCGGTCCGGATCGCCGGACAGATCGCCGTGGAACCGACCGAGATCATCCCTCGCCCACAGGCCCGCAAGCTGGACCGCTCGGCGCAGTTCGCGCTGATCGCCGCCCGCGAGGCCTGGCAGGACGCGGGCCTCACCGGCGCCGCCGGTGAGGAGTCCGGCGTCGACCCGAGCCGCCTGGGCGCGGTCATCGCCTCCGGTATCGGCGGCGTCACGACGCTGCTCGACCAGTACGACGTGCTCAAGGAGAAGGGCGTACGCCGCGTCTCCCCGCACACCGTGCCGATGCTGATGCCCAACTCCCCGGCGGCCAACGTCGGTATCGAGCTGAACGCCCGCGCCGGTGTGCACACCCCGGTCTCCGCGTGCGCGTCCGGCGCCGAGGCCATCGGCTACGCCATCGAGATGATCCGTACCGGCCGTGCCGACATCGTCATCGCCGGTGGCACCGAGGCCGCCATCCACCCGCTGCCCATGGTGGCGTTCGGCAACATGATGGCGATGTCCAAGAGCAACGACGACCCGCAGGGCGCCTCCCGTCCCTACGACGTCGACCGCAACGGCTTCGTGCTCGGCGAGGGCTCCGGCGTCGTCGTCCTGGAGTCCGAGGAGCACGCCAAGGCCCGCGGCGCGAAGATCTACGTCGAGGCCGTCGGCCAGGGCATCTCCGCCGACGCCCACCACATCACGCAGCCCGAGCCGTCCGGCACGGGTATCGCGCAGGCGGTGCAGAACCTGCTCGACTCCACGGGCCTGAAGCCCGCCGAGATCGTGCACGCCAACGCGCACGCCACGTCGACCCCGCAGGGCGACATCGGCGAGCTGCGCGCGCTGCGCAAGGTCCTCGGCGACGACCTGGACCACGTGGCCGTCTCGGCGACGAAGTCGATGACCGGTCACCTGCTCGGTGGCGCGGGCGGCGTGGAGACCGTGGCCACGGTCCTCGCGCTGAAGAACCGTGTCGCCCCGCCGACGATCAACATCGAGAACCTCGACCCGGAGGCGGAGGCGGACATCGTCCGCGGCGAGTCGCGTCCTCTTCCCGAGGGCACGATCGCTGCCCTGAACGACTCGTTCGGGTTCGGCGGCCACAACGTCGTGCTGGCGTTCCGCACCGTCTGAGTTTCGGTAAGTACGCCGAAGCCCCGCCCGGGAGTTCCGGGCGGGGCTTCGGCGTACCCGCTACGCGGTCGGTCACACCACCTGGTGCAACCACCGCACCGGCGCGCCCTCGCCCGCGTACCGGAAGGGCTCCAACTCGTCGTCCCAGGGCTTGCCGAGGAGGCCGGAGAGTTCGGACTCCAGGTCGCTCTCGCCGCGCTGCGAGCGGGCGAGGGCGGCGCGCAGCCGGTCCTCGGGGATCAGGATGTCGCCGTGGATGCCGGTGACGGCGTGGAAGATGCCGAGGTCGGGGGTGGCGCTGTACCGCTCGCCCTCCGTGCTCGCGCTGGGTTCCGCGGTGACCTCGAAGCGCAGCATCTGCCAACCGCGCAGCGCGGAGGCCAGCTTGGCGGCCGTGCCGGGCTCGGCCTGCCAGGAGAACTCGGATCTCCACGTGCCGGGGGCGGCGGGCTGCCGGATCCAGTCGAGGTTCACCCGCCCGCCGAGTACGCCCGCGACTGCCCATTCGATGTGCGGGCACAGCGCGCGCGGAGCGGAGTGCACGTACAGAACTCCACGTGTCGTCACCGGACCTCCAGTGTGGGTCGAGGTTCGCCTTCCTCAGCGGCCTCGCGCCCGTGCCGAGCAATGCTGACCGAACGGAGCCAATGATGACCAATTCGGACAGATCTGACGTGATGTAATTTACCGGAACCGAGACAGCGGCCTGCCTCTGGGTTCGACTGTGGCAAAACTACCGTGCGGCAGCGGCCCGAGTGTGACGTACCGTCGGTCCCAGCGCTGGGAATCGTTCAGCATTCACCCGGCAGGGCGCCACAGCTGTTGCAGAGGGGACGGGAACGGGGACGTGCAGATGCGGGAGTTCGGTTTCATCCGCCCCCTTCGTCGCGGGGCCGCGTTCGCTGCCGCGGCGGTGCTGGGTGTGTCCGTGCTGGCCGGCTGTTCCGGCTCCGGGGGCGCCGCGTCCGCGCCCGAGGCCGCGAAGGCGAGCCCGAAGGCGTCCCCGAGTCCCGAGCCCGCCTGGGACACCTCGCCGAAGTCCCTTGCCGCGGTGGGTGATTCCATCACGCGGGCCTTCGACGCCTGTTCGGTGCTCTCGGACTGCCCGGAGTCGTCGTGGGCGACCGGCACCGACCCCGAGGTGCGTTCCCTCGCGGTACGGCTGCTCGGCAAGGAGGCTGCGGCGAAGCGCAGTTGGAACTTCGCGAGCAGCGGCGCCAGGATGGCCGATCTGCCCGCGCAGATGGAGCAGGCGGCCGCCGAGTCCCCGGACCTGGTGACGGTACTGGTGGGCGCGAACGATGTGTGCCGGGCCTCGGTGGACGCGATGACGCCGGTCGCGGAGTTCCGCGCGGACTTCGCGGAGGCGCTGCGTACGTTGCGCGCGGAGCGGCCGAAGGCGCAGGTGTACGTGGCGAGCTTGCCCGATCTGAAGCGGCTGTGGTCGCAGGGTCGGGGCAGCGCGATGGCCAAGAAGGTGTGGAGCCTGGGCATCTGCCCGACGATGCTGGGCGAGCCGGACGCCGTCGACTCGCGGTCGACGGAGCGCCGGGACTCTGCGTACGAGCGGGTCATGGCGTACAACGAGGCGCTGGCGGAGGTCTGCGCCAAGGACGAGCTGTGCCGGTACGACGGCGGGGCGGTCTTCGACTACCGCTTCGGTACGGGGCAGTTGAGCCGCTGGGACTTCTTCCATCCGGGCAAGAGTGGGCAGGCTCGGCTGGCGGAGCTGGCGTTCACGCGGGTCACTGCGGGCTCCTCGAACGCCGGAGGGGCTGATTGATCAGCTGATGTCGACCTTCGCCGTCAGGCAGGTGTCCGTGAGTGAGCGGGACGCCTGGATCTCGTACTCGCCCTCCGCCAAGGCCCACGTCCCCTGCTCCTCATCCCATATCTCGTAGGCCCGGCGCGGGAGTTGGACCGTGATCTCGACGCTCTCGCCCGGTCCGGCCTCGACTCCCGCGAAAGCGGCGAGCCAGCGGGTCGGACGTTCGATCTGGTCGGCGGTGGGGGCGAGGTAGAGCTGGACGACCTCGCGGCCGGGGCGGGTGCCGGTGTTGCGCAGGCGGACCGTGGCGGAGTCGGGGCTCGCCTTGAGGGATGCGTACTCCCAGTCGGTGTAGCCGAGACCGTGGCCGAAGGGGTACGAGGGGGTTGCGCCGGTCCGCTCCCAGGCTCGGTAGCCGATGAACAGGCCTTCTGCGTAAGGGAGTTCGCCGTTGGTGGGGGTGACTTGGGTGACCGGGGCGTCGGCGAGGGCGCCCCAGGTGGTGGGGAGGCGGCCGCCGGGTTCTGCCGTGCCGAGGAGGACGTCGGCGAGGGCGGCGCCGCCCTCCTGGCCGGGGAACCAGCCGAGGAGGATCGCGGCGACCTCGTCCCGCCACGGGAGCTCCACCGGGGAGCCGGAGTTGACGACGACCACGGTGCGGGGGTTGGCCGCGGCGACGGCGCGGACAAGGTCGTCCTGGCGGCCCGGCAGGCGCAGATCGCCGCGGTCGAATCCCTCGGACTCGACGAGTTCGGTGGTGGCGACCACGACGACGGCGGTGTCGGCGGCGCGGGCGGCGGCGACGGCCTCGGCGATCAACTCGTCCTCGTCGCGCTGGGGTTCGCGGTGCGCGAGGGTGAAGCCGATGGTCTCGACCGGGGCGCCGGGGATCCGGTTGACCTCGTGGGAGAGGCTGACCGGCACGTCCCGGCCCGCCGCGAGGTCGATGCGGGCGGCCTCGGCGGGCGTGCCGAAGAACGCGTCGAAGGGGTCGGTGTCGGGGCCGAGCAGCCGGGTCTCGTCGGAGTGCCGCTCGCCGTCGACGGTGAGGCGGAAGCGGCCGAACCCGCGGGTGCCGAAGGTGTGGGTGCCGGTGACGCGCGGGGTGAACGTGCCGGTGAGTTCCACGCTGTGCACGTCGGCCATGGCGACGCCCGCGGGCAGGTCGGCGCCGAACCACTGGATCCGCCCGCCGGGCACATCGAACGTGGCCAGCTCGTCGCCGACGGCGTCGCGGCAGACGGCACGCAGGCTGAACCCCGGTCCCGCCGCGGTGAGTTGGCTGTTCGGATCGGCGCCGACGGCGTACGTGAGCGCACCTTCGGGGAGGGCCGCGCGGAGGCCGTCGAGGGGCGGGACGACGCGCTCGGGGAAGACGGTGGCGGAGCCGCCGCCGAGCACCCGGGCGTCACGCGCGGCAGCGCCGATCAGGGCGACGGTGTGGCCGGACGGGAGAGGAAGGGCGGCCTTCCCGCCGCGTGGCTCGTTGCGTACCAGGACGAAGGCGCGGCGGGCGATCTCGCGGGCCAGGGACTGGCCGTCCACGGGAGCGGGCGGTTCGGTGACGACGGGCGGGGCCCCGGCGAGGGCGCCGACGCGGGCGGCGAGCCGCAGGACGTTGCGGACGGCGCCGTCGACGGTGGACTCCGCGACCTCGCCCGCGCGGACGGCGGCGGCGAGCGCCGGGCCGTACACGGTGCGCGGGCCGGGCATCGCGAGGTCCAGGCCGCCCTCGATGGCGGCGCGGGTGGAGCGGGCGGCCAGCCAGTCGGAGACATTGGCGCCGTCGAAGCCCCACTCGCCGCGCAGGACGTCGTTCACGAGCGGGCCGTGTTCGGTCATCGTGGTGCCGTTGACCTGGTTGTAGGCGGTCATGATGCCCCAGGGGCGGGCGTTCTTGACGATGGCCTCGAAGGGGGCGAGGTAGAGCTCGCGCAGCGGGCGCGGGCCGACGGTGTTGTTGACGGTGAAGCGGTCGGTCTCGGCGTCGTTGGCCACGAAGTGCTTGACCGTCGCACCGACGCCGCCCTCCTGCAGGCCGCGCACGTATCCCGTGCCGATCTCGCCCGTCAGGTACGGATCCTCGGAGTACGCCTCGAAGTGGCGGCCGCCGCGCGGGGAGCGGTGCAGGTTGACCGTCGGCGCGAGGAGGACGTGCACACCCTTGCGGCGGGCCTCCTGGGCGAGGACGTGTCCGGCGCGGCGGGCGAGCTCCGGGTCCCAGGCGGCGGCGAGCGCGGTGGGCGAGGGCAGCGCGACGGACGGGTCGGCGGCGGTCCAGCGCACCCCGCGCACGCCGACCGGACCGTCCGACAGCACCAGGGAGGCCAGGCCGATCTCCGGGAGCGCGGGCAGCGTCCACATGTCCTGACCGGCGAGCAGCCGGGCCTTGGAGTCGAGGTCGAGCCGGGCGAGCGCCGCCTCGACGGCCACCTCCCGCTCCTGCTCGGCCTGCGGAACGAGCATCCCGGGAGCACCCTGCGCCATCGCCCTACCTCCTCGTCCACCAACGTGTGGATCTCATCCTGCACCCGGAACCTGTAATTCAGTAGGTTTCGTTACCTGAGCGTTACCTTCCATGCCGTACCGTCCAACTGGCAGGTCCGGCAAGTCGGTCCGGCAGGCAGGCGTACGGGGCCGGCGAGAGGTGGGGCGGCATGGCGGCGAGAGCCAGGAGCGAGGAGCGGCGCGCGGAGATCGTGCGGGCCGCCCTCGAGGTCATCGCGGAGCGCGGTTACCGGGGTGCGACGCTCGGCGCGGTCGCGGAGCGCGTCGGCCTCACCCAGCAGGGGCTGCTGCACTACTTCTCCACCAAGGAGGCGCTGCTCGTCGCCGTCCTCGCGGAGCGCGACCAGTGGGACGCGGTGCCCGCGCGCTCCTGGCGCCTCGAACTCCTGCAGTCCCTGGTCGAGTACAACGCGATGCGGCCGGGCATCGTGCAGACCTTCTCGGCGCTGCTCGGCGAGAGCGTCACGGAGGGCCACCCGGCGCGCGCCTACTTCACGGAGCGGTACGCGGCGGTGCGCCCGTCGATGGAGACGGTGCTGCGCGCCGAGTACGGCGCGTGCCTGCCGAGCGGCCTCACCCCCGCACAGGCGGCGCCGCTCCTGGTCGCGGTGATGGACGGCCTGCAGTTCCAGTGGCTCCTGGACCCGGACGCGGTGGACATGGGGGCGGCGTTCGGGCACTTCCTGACGCTGCTCGAAGGTGGAGTGGGCGAAGGGCCCGAACAGCCGTCCGCGAACGGTTAGTTGGGCCATACTTCCGGCACCGTCCGTCACCGGCGACGGCGGCTCACGGAAGGACCCCTGTGACCCTGGCACGCGTGCGGCTCGGTGCCGCGATACTCACTCTCTGCTCGTCCCTCACCCTCGGCGCCGCCCCCGCGGCGCAGCCCGCGACCGTCGAGGAGCAGCGCCTGGACCGCACGGCACCGCAGGAGATCCTGCGCCGCAGCGGATTCGACGACGCCGCGCCGGACTTCGCGCGCGCCCTGCGCGAGGCGGACTCGTACGCCGAGGCCCGGAGCGTCGTCGTACGCCATGGAGCGCGGCTGTGGGAGCGGGCCGTCGACCGGGTGCAGGGGCGGGCGCCCGTGGCGGACGGGGAGTTGAGCCGGGGCGACGACCGGCCGCTGTACTGGGCGCGGCTCGGCATGACGCGTGAACTGCGCGCCCTGGAAGCCGAGTTCGAGCTGTCCCCGGCTCGCCGCGCCGAGCTGCTCGCGGCCCTCGAACGGACCTCGCGCGGCCAGGACGACATCCGCTACCCCGCGCGCGCCAAGGGCGAGAAGCGGGTGCTGCTGACCGGCTTCGACCCGTTCACGCTCGACCGGGACGTCCGCATCAGCAACCCCTCGGGCGCGGCGGCGCTCGCGCTCGACGGTACGTATGTGCGGACTACGGATGGGCGGCGGGCGCGGGTCGAGGTGGTCGTGTTCCCCGTGCGCTGGCAGGACTTCGCGGACGGCGCGGTGGAGCGCGCCCTGCGCCCGCACCTGCCGCGCGTGGACGCCTTCACGACGGTGAGCCAGGGCCGGGTGGGCCGCTTCGACGTGGAGCGGTTCAACGGGGCCTGGCGGGGCGGCTTCCCGGACAACCTGAACGTGTCGCGCACGGAGACGGTGCCGGTCACCGACCCGGACACACAGCCGCAGTGGACCCGTACGACCCTGCCGTACGAGCGGATCGTGGCCGCGGACACCGGGCCGTTCCCCGTGTACGACAACACCGAGGTGACGGAGATCCCGGCCGGGGCGAGCGAGCCGGTGGAGCGGCCGGACGGGCCGACGGAGGGGTCGACGGCCCGCGCGGGCGGAGGCGGTGACTACCTCTCGAACGAGATCGCGTACCGAGCGACGCTGCTGCGCGACCGGCTCGGCCTGCGCGACAAGCTGCCGGGCGGCCATGTGCACACGCCGGTCCTGCAGTTCGGCGCGGGCAACACGGACCCGGCGAACGGCACGGTCACGGACCCGGAGTTCGTACGCAACCGGCTCGCGATCGTGGCGCAGGTACGGGCGATCGTGGGCGTGGTGGCGTCCGAGGGCTGAGCCCCGCGCGGGCCCGGCGTCGGCGCTACTTCGCGTACGGGTTGTTCTGGAGGGGCTGCGGCTGCTGCGGGTGCTGGGCCTGAGGCGGCTGCCCCGGCTGGTGCGGCTGTCCGTACGGGCCGGGGGCCTGGACCTGGCCCTGGACCTGGCCGCCCTGCGGGCCCGGCTGCTGCGGCGGGAGTTCGTTCTCGCCGCGCAGGTCGCGCACCATCAGCGTGGCGCCCGCGACCGCGCCCGGCATCAGGAAGACCGCCACGAACGGGATCAGGAACGACAGCGCGAGCGGCACGCCGAAGCCCCAGGTCATCATGCGGTTGGCGCGCAGCAGGGCGAGCTGTTCGCGGACTTCGACGCGGCGGCGCTGCAGGGCGACCGAGGTGAGTTCCTGGGCGAGGAAGAAGCCCGTCACGCAGAAGCCGATCGCCGGGACGACGGTCTGGCCGATCACCGGGATGAAGCCGAGGAAGAACAGCAGGACGGCCCAGAGCACGGCGCGGACCAGGATGCGCAGGCTGTCGCGGGCCGAGATCCACAGCTCGCGCAGGAGCGGCAGGCCCGACTCGGGCGCGGTGCCGTCGGGCGACTCGGACTTGTCGACCTGCTCGGACAGCGACTCGTAGAAGGGCTGGCCGACCAGGAGCGTCACCGCGGTGAACGTGATCACCGCGAGGAACAGGCCGAGGACGAAGAGCAGCACCGTGAGGAAGCCGCGGAAGAGGCCGATCCAGGGGGACGACCAGTCGTCGGCGAACGGCGTGGCCCAGGCGATCAGGTCGTCGGCGCCGAGGGCGAGGCCGGTCAGGGCCGCCGCGTACAGGAGGAGGGTGATCAGGCCCGGGATCAGGCCGAAGCCGAGCCAGCGCCCGTGGCCCGCGGCCCAGCGCTGACCCTTCGCGAGATATCCAAAACCGGTTCCCAGATCACGCATGGCCATGGGCGACACCCTAACTGGAGCGTGTCGGCGCCCTGTCGGCGCGGGGCAACGGTGCTGTCACGACAGTCAAGTCCCTCTTGTTGGCGCGGAGTTGGTCCGGTAGACCTCCGGTATCGATCTCCCGGAGGTACGTGTGGGCATGCCCAGACCCGTAGCCATCACCCTGGCCGCCGCGACGAGCGCGGCCCTGCTCGCACCGCTGGGCGCGAGCGCCGACGCCGGTGGGCCGAGCCCGGTCCGGGACAGCGGGGCGCGCGCGGACGGCCGCGCGGCCACGTCCCCGGCCGCCGCAGCCGAACGGGCCCTGCGGGACACACCGTCGGCGCTGTCGGCGGCCACCGGCGGCTACCCGCGCGAGCAGGTCCTTCCCGCCCAGCCGGAGAACCCCGGCGACAAGTCGGTCAAGCTGGGCCTGACCCCGTACCACGCGATCGCACCGGCCCTCAACGAGCTGCAGGAGCTGGGCGACCGGGTCAGCGTGGAGATCGCCGGGCGGTCCTCGAAGGGGCACCCGCTGTATCTGGTCACCGTGACCTCGCCCGAGTCGGCGCGTACGGCGCGGGAGCAGGAGCGGATGCGGGAGCTGATCGAGCGCGCGCCCGCGCGGGCCGCGAAGGACCCGCGCATCAAGGCCCGTTACAAGACGCCCGTCTTCGTCAACAACAACATCCACGGCAACGAGTGGGAGGGCACCGACGCCGCCCTCGGACTCATCGAGGAACTCGCCACGTCGAAGAGCGAGAAGACCGAGCGGCTGCTCGACCGGTCGCGGGTGTACTTCAACGTCACGGCCAACCCGGACGGCCGGATCGCCGGGACCCGCGCCAACGGCAACGGCTTCGACCTGAACCGCGACTTCGTCACCGCGTCCCAGCCGGAGACGCGCGCCATGCGGCAGATCGCCATCGACAAGCAGCCCGCCGTGATGATCGATCTGCACGGGTACGTCAACGGCACCCTGATCGAGCCGACCACTCCCCCGCACGGCGAGAACTACGAGTACGACCTCTTCCTGAAGAACACGTACGCCAACGCCCTCGGGATGGAGAAGTCCGTCAACGGCCTCGGCTACACCGAGGAGAGGGACGGCGTGAAGCCCGCCGTGATCCCGTTCCGGGACCAGGAGGAGGGCTGGGACGACTGGCCGCCGATCTTCACGCCGCAGTACATGCCGTTCCACGGCGCGGTCGCCTCGCACACCATCGAGTTCCCGATGCGGGTGAACAACGACGCCTACGACGAGCTGCCGGTGGCCGAGCTGCGCCGCCGCTCCGCGATCAACGTGGACATCGCGGGCGCGGCGATGCGCGCGACCCTCGACTTCGCGCGCTCAAAGCGGAGTTCGCTGATCGCCGACCAGATCGAGACGTTCCGGCGGGCGGACGCGGGCGAGAAGCAGGTGGAGGTCTCCGAGGAGACCGTGCCGGGGGTTCCGGGGATCGGCCCGGAGGACGTCTACACCACCGAGTTCCCGCGGGCGTACGTCATCCCGGCGAGGGGCGCGGCCGCGGCCCGGCTGGTGAACCATCTGCTCGCCAACGACGTACGGGTGGAGCGCGCGAGCCACGCGTTCCGGCTCGCGGGCCGTTCCCACCCGGCGGGTTCGTACGTGGTGGACCTGCACCAGTCGAAGCGCGGCATGGCGAATGTGCTGCTCGCCGACGGCCGGGACATCAGCGACAAGGTGTCGACGATGTACGACATCTCCGGCTGGAGCCTCGGCCTGCTGTGGGGCGCGGACGTACGGGCGGTGCCGGAGGGCACGGACCTGGATGTGCGGCGCACGGCGGTACGGAGCGCGGCGGCCGCTGATCCGGGGCGGAGCCTCGACTCGGCCGAGGCGGTCGCGGCGGCCAACGGGCGGCACCGGACGAAGGTCGCGGCGGCCGTCACACCGGGTGAGCTGTTCGCGCTGCGGGAGATGAAGTTCGACGTGACGCCGGTGTCGACGGCGGCCCTCAACGACGGCTTCGACTGGAAGAACACCGATGTGCTCTTCGTCTCCTCCGGGCTCGCCCACGACAAGCTGGACGCCGCCGCGAGGAAGGCCCTCGACGGCTTCCTCGCGGACGGCGGCCGGGTCGTGGCGCGGGGAGCGGAGGGTGCCGCGTTCAACGCGTCGGCGAAGCTGCTCGACGTGACGGCGGTCGAGGGCAACGAGGCGGCCAACGGCGTGGTGCGGGTGCGGAACGAGGGCTCGCTCACGAAGGGAGCCCCGGCGCACAGCTTCGTGTACTCGCCGCTGTGGTTCACGGGCCTCGGCTCGGGGGTCCGCGTCGAGCAGTCGTACGCGACCGGGAATCCGCTGGTCGCCGGGCACTGGCGGGTGACGGACGACGGCAAGGGCGGTCCGCGGGACGCGGCGGGGAAGGCGTCCGTGGTCAGCGGGCGTGCGGGCGGCGCTCAGGTCGTGCTCTTCGGCACGGAGCCGCTGTTCCGGGCGCACCCGAAGGGCCTGTTCCCGCAGGTCGGGCGGGCGCTCATCGGCTGACCCCGGGATACGCGCCCGGGAACACACCGAGGGCCGCACTCCACGGACGGAGTGCGGCCCTCGGGTCGTGCGGGGGTCATCAGGCGACGGCGAGGCTGACCTCGATGTTGCCGCGGGTGGCCTTGGAGTACGGGCACACCTGGTGGGCCTTCTCGAGCAGGGACTTGGCGGTGGCCGCGTCCACGGTCGGGATGGAGCCCTTGATCGCGACGATGATGCCGAAGCCCTCGTCGTTGGAGCCTATGCCGACCTCGGCGGTCACGAGCGAGCCCGTGATGTCGACCTTCTCGTTCCGGGCGACGACGCCGAGCGCACCCTGGAAGCACGCCGCGTAACCGGCGGCGAAGAGCTGCTCGGGGTTGGTGCCGTCGCCGGAGCCGCCCATCTCCTTGGGCGGGTTGACGACGACGTCGAGCTTGCCGTCGGTGGCGGCGACGCGACCGTCACGGCCGCCCTCCGCGGTGGCAACGGCGGTGTACTTGACGTCGGACTGCTGGATGGCCATTTGCTGCTTTCCTCCATGGTTGCGCCGCCCCGGGCTCGCGCCCACGACCCGGGAACGGTCACTGGTGAGACCTTAACGGGTCGGGTTGACGACCATCTTTCCGGTGTTGTCACCGCGCAGGACGCCGAGGAAGGCGTCCACGCCGTTCTCGATGCCGTCGACGAACGTCTCGTTGAACTTGAGCTCGCCGGACGCGATCCAGGAGGCGACGTCCTGGACGAACTGGGGCTGAAGGGCCTGGTGGTCGGTGACGATCAGGCCCTGGAGCCGCAGCCGCTTGCCGATGATCATGGCCATGTTGCGCGGGCCGGGAGTCGGCTCGGCGTCGTTGTAGCCGGCGATCATGCCGCAGACGGTGACGCGGCCGTGCACGTTGAGGCGGCTGATGGCGGCCTCCAGGTGGTCGCCGCCGACGTTGTCGAAGTAGACGTCGATGCCGTCCGGGGCGGCCTCCTTCAGCTGCTCGGCGACCGGGCCCTTCTTGTAGTTGAAGGCCGCGTCGAAGCCGTACTCCTCGGTGAGGAGCTTGACCTTCTCGTCGGTGCCGGCCGAGCCGATGACCCGCGAGGCGCCCTTGATCCGGGCGATCTGGCCGACCTGGCTGCCCACGGCACCGGCGGCGCCGGACACGAACACCGCGTCGCCCTCCTTGAACGAGGCGACCTCCAGGAGGCCCGCGTACGCGGTGAGGCCCGGCATGCCGAGGACGCCCAGGTAGGCGGAGAGCGGGGCGATCGAGGCGTCGACCTTCTTGGCGTGCTTCGCCGGTACGTCGGCGTAGTCGCGCCAGCCCAGGCCGTGCAGGACGTGGTCGCCCACCGCGAAGCCCGGGTCGTTCGAGGCGACGACCTCGCCGACCGCGCCGCCGTCCAGGGGCTGGTCCAGCTGGAAGGGCGGGACGTACGACTTCACGTCGTTCATCCGGCCGCGCATGTACGGGTCGACCGAGTAGTGCAGGTTCTTCACGAGGATGTGGCCCTCGGCGGGCGCGGCGAGGGGCACCTCACGGAGTTCGAAGTCGGAGTCCTCGGGCCAGCCGTGCGGGCGGGCGACCAGGTGCCAGGCGCGGCTGGTGGAAGGCAGTGACGACATGGGTGCGGCCTCCTTGAGACGTAGCAACCCCGGGGATTGCCGGGAAACTACTTCAGAACGTGAAACAACCATGCTCCTGGATATTTCATGTTGTCAAGTAAATGGGTACGCTGGTGTGCATGGCCACATCCCGCACGCCCCGCACCGACCCGCTGACCCTGGAGGTCGTCGAGCTGATCGGCTCCGTGGTGAACCGCTACCACGACGAGTACGAGCGGGCCGCGAGCAAGCACACCCTGACCGGAGCCCAGGCCCGGGTCCTCGGGCTGCTCTCCCTCGAACCGATGCCGATGCGGCGGATCGCGCAGAAGCTGAAGTGCGAGCCGTCCAACGTCACGGGCATCGTGGACCGCCTGGAGTCCCGCGGCCTCGTCGAGCGCCGCCCCGACCCGGCCGACCGGCGCGTGAAGCTGGCCGCCACGACGGAGGACGGCAAGCGCACGGCACGCGAACTCCGCGACGGCCTGGACGACTTCGCGCGCGAGCCTCTGGGGACGCTGTCGAGGGAGCAGCGGGTGGCACTGCGGGACCTGCTGAGGCTGATGCTGGACGCGTGAGCGGCCACCTCGGGGACGTGAGCGCCCGGCTCGGGGACAGGTGAGCGCCCGGCTCGGGGGGCAGGTGAGTGCCCTGTTCGGGGAGATGAGCGCCCGGCTCGGGGGCAGGGGAGCGTCGCCACTCGCCTACGTGCACCACCACAGGAACCGGTCGCAGGTCTGGGACGGTTCGGGCTCCGGCTCCGGGGGCTGCTGCGTGGTGGGCGGAGGGGTGGGGCGCTGGGTCGGCGGGCGCTGCGAGGGTGGCGTCGAACTCGGCTTCCCGTCCGGGGACTTGGTGGCTTTGTCCGGCTTGTCGGACTTCTTCGGGGCCTTCGTCGTCGCGTCCGCCTCCGGCGTGCCGGGCGTCGCGGAGGTGGTGCCCGACGGTGCGCGGTCGCTGCGGTCGGCCCGGCCGGTCTCCGCCGCGGTCTGGGTGGGGTGGACCGCGTCCGTGCTTTCCGGGGCGTCCGGCTGCGCGGGGGCCGCGCGGTCCTCGGGCTCGGCGTCGCCGCTCAGCTGGGCCGCGCCCAGACCGCCCGCGACCAGCAGGAACCCGGCGCCGACGACGAGGGCGCGGGTACGACGGCGGCGCCGCTCGGCGTCCCGGCGACGGGCTCGGCCGTCGGCCCGGCGGGAGCGGCGCGGCTCGTCCGGCTCGTCCCCGCGGTGCGCGGCGCCGCCCGCTGCCGCCTCGGCGGCCGCCATCTCCTCGGCGTACCTGCGGCAGGCCTCGGCGGGTGTGCCGCAGCCGGGGCAGGCGAGGGCGCCGTTGAGGTGGCGGCGGCAGGGGTGGCAGTAGTCCATGAATTCGGGAGGCTAGAGGTGCTCCCGTAACGGTTGAGGTAGGTGGTGTGAAGGTTGTGTGCCAAGTCCTGCCGTGGCTGGTCAGCGGCTAGGAGACGTCCCTCGAAGATCGGGAGACGCCCCCGGGGCCCCGTCCGTCGGAGGGCTTGAAATGCCGCCTCTGAGGCGTTGTGCGCGAAGGACCAGTTCCAGTTCGAAGCGGCGGTCCGGGTTGTCGATCTCGTCGCCCCACAGCTCCCGGATCTGCCGCAGCCGGTAGCGGACCGTCTGCGGGTGGACGCCTAGGCGAGCGGCGACCTCGGGGGCGCCGCCGCGGGTCTCCAGCCAGGCGAGCAGGGTCTCGGCCAGGCGGCGGCCGTGGGCGGAGCCGCAGTGGGCGAGCGGGGCGAGGGTGCGGCGGGCCAGGTCGTTGATCAGCTCCTCGGGCTGGAGCAGGACGAGGGCCTCGGTGTGCTCGGCGCAGAACAGCACCTCGCCGCCGGGCAGCAGTCCGCGCTCCATCAGCCGGACCGCGGCCTCCGCCCAGCGCAGCGACTTCGCGGCGTCGACGAGCGGCACGGGCGGCCCGATCGCCCCGGCCCAGCCGGTCATGGCTCGGCGCAGCAGTTCGGGCCGGCCGGCGGCGTCCGGTTCGGGGACGACCATGCGGGGCTGTTCGGTCTCCATGTCGAGCAGGACGTCCTGGCCGACGGCGGGGGCGACGGCCTCGCGGGCCGGGCGGAGCAGGACGCCGACGGCCACCCGCTCGGGCGGTGTCCAGCCGACGCGGGCGGCACGCTCGGCGATCGCCTCGGCGGGGTCGGTGCGGTGCTCGACAAGGAGCAGCTCCATCAACTTCCGCTGCAGGCGCAGCCGTTCACCCGCCTGTCGGGCCGCGGCTTCGGCGTAGCCGCGTACGGACTGGTCGACGAGGCCGTCCAGATACTCGAAGCCCGCTTCGGCGAGTTCGTACATGGCCGGGGGCGGGATCTCGACGAGCTGGCCGATCTCGGCGAGGCGGCGCCAGGCGAGGCGGACGCCGAGCCGGTAGATGGCCTGCAGCGAGTCCAGGCTGCGGCCGTGCAGCCCCTCGCCGCGGCCGAACTCCTGGAAGACCTCCGGGTGATAGCGGGGCCGGTCCTCGGTGTGGGCGACCTGCTGGACGAAGACCTCCAGGGCGCGGCGGATGCCGACGAGCGCCATCGGTTCGCCGGAGTCGTTGAGGACGACGGGCAGATGGGGGTACTCGCGGCGGATCTCGCGCAGGATGTCGTCGGCGAGGCGCGGCACCTCGTCCATGGCGATCTCGGCGAACCGGGCCATCTTCAGCCGGGGCACCGTCCGCCACGCGGAGCGTGCGCTCATGGTGGTCAACGTCCCTGCTGCGCCTGCTCGTAGCTGATCAGGGGTGTGTTGGGCTGCTCCGGTGTGGCGCCCAGGATCGCGACGATGCCGAGGGCGGCGCCGACGGCGAGTGCTGCGGCGCAGAGCGCGGTGAGTGCTGCGGCGAGAAGTCGGTGCATGGCAGGTCAGCCTCTCTGTCGGCGACACCACCCCGCCCAGGTCCTGCCATGAAGGCAGGGCCTACGGCCGCCCCGTCGCCGGGGTCCCCGTCCGGCGACTGCCAGTGTCAAGGGTCCATTGACAGCGCGTCAAGAGTGGGCCTACGGTCCCGGCCCAGGCCCTGTCCGGCGGATCAGGTCGCATCCGGTCGACGTCGACCGTCCGGTCCAGCTGAGCGGGGTCTGAGACCGCCTGTGCTCTCCGCCCTGCCATTCCGGCAGGGCCGGCCCCGTTGACCGCGGGGTCGGGTTCCGTCTGCCGTGCTCCCGTTCACGCAGCTCTCATCCACCACCGCTCCCGCCGCGTCCGCGCCGGTCGAGCGGCCTCTCACCCGCCCTGGAGTGCCCGGATGCGCCGTACCGCCTCGCCTCTCTCGCTGGTCCTCCTCGGGGCCGGCGTCTTCCTGCTCGTGCTCGCCCCGATGCTGGCCTGGTACGTGGAGCCACGGGCCAAGGTCAGCCCCGTCGACATCGACACGGTCACGGTGTTCGAGGGCAAGGGGGCCTACTTCGACACGGACAAGGTCAAGACCGTCGAGGGCGCCGATCTGACGGTGACCCGGCAGGTGCGCGGCGACGTCGCCGACAGCAGCGACGAGCACGCCGTCTGGGACGTGTCCACCTCGGTCGACCCGGACAAGTCGCTGCCCGCGGCCGACCCGCACGACTCGCTGCAGTGGACCACCGAGCGCTGGGTCACCGACCGGAAGACCAACCGCCCCGTGCACTGCTGCGACGAGGAGCCCTACTTCGAGGGCGAGGCCTACCTGAAGTTCCCGTTCGACGTGCAGGAGCGCACGTACCGCTGGTGGGACAACACCCTCGGCGCGACCGTGCCGCTGAAGTTCAGCGGCATGAAGCAGGTCCAGGGCTACGAGGGGCTGCGCTTCACCGGCACCGTGAAGGCCACGAAGACCGGGACGCGGCAGGTGCCGGGGCGGCTCGTCGGGTCGAAGGCGAGCCAGGTCCTCGCCGAGGAGTGGTACGCGAACCACGGCGTGGAGCTGGTCGTCGACCGGCGCACCGGGCGGATCGTGTACGCGCAGATCGGGCCCCGCAAGACGCTGCGCAAGCCGGGCGCGGAGAAGGACGCGGTGGTGCTCCTGGACAGCCGGAAGATCGCGTTCACCGAGGCCACGCAGAAGACCCAGGTGGCCCTCGCGGACAACGACAGCAGCCGGCTGAAGCTGGTCGGCGAGACCGCCCCGCTCGGCGCCGCAGGCCTTGGCCTGGTCCTCGCGGCCATCGGCACGTTCCTGGTCGTACGGGGCCGAGTCCGGCCGGAGGGCGTGGCCGAATCCTCGCAGTGACCGCTGGATTACCGCACGAAGTGATGTGTCGACGGCGGGAACTGGGCGCGAAATTGTCACCTCGGTGAGTAGCCGCATCGAACGCCGGGGCGAAAACTGGCGACCCCCACCCACTCATCACACCGAACGCACACAGCGACACCACAGAGACCAGGCGATCGGCACCACCCCTTACGCACGGCCCCCGCACAGTCCCGCACAGTCCCGCACGGCCCCCGCACAGTCCCGCACGTCCGTCCCGGCACCTTCGTCCCCACAACGTCCGTCCCGGCACCTTCGCCCCCACACCTTCGTACGCACCGCGCACCACCCCGCCCCGTGCGGTCCCGCTCACCCCCACATCAGTTCCGCACCCCGAGACGAGTTGGAGCACGGATGCCCCAGCACGTACCCCCCATGCTGCGCGCCCCGGACCCCCAGGCTGAACCCGAGGACGCTCAGGCCCTCGCCCCCGCGCCGTCCGGCGCCCGTCCCCCGCACCCGCGCCGGATCGTGTTCCTGTCCCGCCGCGACCTCGGCAACCCGGCCGCGGGCGGCTCCGAACTCCTCGTCGACCAGCTCGCCGGGGGACTGACCCGCAGCGGCCACCAGGTGACGCTGCTCTGCGGCGGCCCGGCCGCGTACCGCGACTACCGCGTGGTCTCGGCGGGCGGCGACCTCGGGCACTACCTGAGGGCGCGCTCCGCGTTCACCCGCCAGGTGGGCGACTGTGATCTGCTCGTCGAGGTCTGCAACGGCATGCCGTACCTGGCGCCGCTGTGGCATCGCGGGCCCACGCTCTGCCTCGTCAACCACGTCCACACCGAGCTGTGGGGCATGCGCTATCCCGGCCCCGCCGCCCGGCTCGGCAGGCGCCTGGAGCACTGGGCGCTCGCCGGGGCGCAGCGCGGCAACCTGCTTGTTGCCGTCTCCCCGTCCACGGCCGACGCGCTGCGCGACATCGGCGTGCCCGGCGACCGGATACGCGTCGTGCACAACGGCGTCGACGACCCGGGGCCGCTCGAACCACGCTCCGAGGAACCGCTGTTCCTCGCGATGGGCCGTCTCGTCGAGTACAAGCGCATCGATCTGCTGCTGCGGCTCTGGGAGCGGGTCCGGCCCGTGACCGGCGGCCGTCTGGTGATCGTCGGCGACGGTCCCGAACGCGGCCGGCTCGAACAACTCGCGGGCCCCTCCGTGGAGTTCGCGGGCCATGTCTCGGAGGCCGAGAAGCACCGGCTGCTCTGCGCGTCCTGGCTGCTGCTCCACCCGTCCGCGGTGGAGGGCTGGGGCCTGGTCGTCACAGAGGCCGCCACCCGCGGCACCCCGGCGATCGGCTTCGACGTACCGGGCCTGCGCGACTCCGTCGAGGACGGTGTTACGGGGGTGTTGGCGCGCGGGGAATCATCCTTCGCCGCCGCGTGGTGCGCCCTGACGCTGTCCGCGGAGCGACGCCAGACCATGGGCAAGGCTGCTGCCAGCCGCGCGGCGGACTACCGCTGGGCGAATACGGTGCGCCGGTTCCGTGAGGTGGCGGTTGAGGCTGTCCAGGCGGCGCAACGGTGAGGAACCCGGTGTCAAATTCAGCCTGTCCGGCGTTTGAGGACCGGGGGTCCGGGGGCGGAGCCCCAGCGGCGGCGACCACGGCCGAGCTGAAGGACCCCTCGTTCCGAAGGTCCCTCACCCTGTTCCGCGCGTTCATGCGCGAGCAGACCGACCCCGCCCACACCTACACCCTCCTCGCCCGCGACGCCGCCGACCAGGTCGAGGCGGCGTACGGGCCGGTCGCCGGGCGTACCGTCGTCGATGTCGGGGGCGGGGCCGGGTACTTCACCGAGGAGTTCCGGCGGCGCGGGGCGCAGGCGTACCTCTTCGAGCCGGACGCCGGGGAGTTGGGCGCGGAGCCCGCCGCCGGGACCGTGCGCGCGGACGGGTATCTGCTGCCGCTCGCGGACGGGGTCGCGGATGTCGCGTTCTCCTCGAACGTCCTGGAGCACGTCGACGACCCGGCGACGTTCCTCAGCGAGATGGTGCGCGTCACCCGGCCCGGCGGGCTCATCTATGTGTCGTTCACCAACTGGTACTCGCCCTGGGGCGGTCACGAGTGGGCGCCCTGGCACTATCTGGGCGCCGACCGCGCCGTGGCCCGCTACCGCCGGCGCACCGGCAGGCGGGCCAAGCACACCCTCGGCGAGAACCTGTTCGCCATCCACGTGGGGCCCACCCTCAGGCAGGTGCGGGCCCGTGACGACGTGAGTGTCCTGTCGGCCAGGTCCCGGTACTGGCCGTTCCTCGCGGAGACGGTGCCCAAGGTGCCGGTGCTCCGCGAGTTCGCCACCTGGAACCTTCTTCTCCTTCTCCGGCGGTGTCCATGACCAGCACGGTCCAGGCTCCACAGCTGCCTCCCCAGGCGCCCCGTCCCACTCCGGGTGCCCCGCCGGGGCCGCCCGCGGGGCCACGGTCACGGTGGTGGCTGGTCGGCTTCTGGGCCGTGGCGTTCGTGCTCTTCGTCGCCGCGGCTCCGGGCCGGATGACGTTCGAGACGAAGCTGGGCGTGGCCACGGACCCGTGGCGGTTCCTCGGCGACCTCGGCGAACTCTGGCAGGACCAGGGCGGGTTCGGCGGGATCTTCAACCAGTACGTGGGGTACGCGTTCCCGTCGCTGCCGTTCTACGGGCTCGCGGACCTCGTGCAGCTCCCGGTGTGGCTGGCGGAGCGGCTGTGGATGTCGCTGATCGTCGCCACCGCGTTCTGGGGTGCGCTCCGCTTGGCCGAGCGCCTCAGCATCGGCTCGTCGAAGTCCCGGCTGCTCGCGGCGGCGGCGTTCGCGCTGTGGCCGACGTACACCGTGGTCGTGGGCTCGACCTCGGCGGCGGCGCTGCCGGGTGCCGTACTGCCGTGGGTGCTGCTTCCGCTGACGAACCAGGCGGTGAGCGCGCGGGTCGCGGCGCTCAGGTCGGCGCTGGTCATCCCGTTCATGGGCGGCGTCAACGCGGCGTCCGTGCTTGCCTCGCTGCTGCCGGTCGGCCTGTATCTGCTGTCCCGGCCCGGCGGCGCGCGCAAGCGGAAGCTGATCGCCTGGTGGGTGCCGGGCGTGCTGCTCGCCACCGCCTGGTGGGTGGTGCCGCTGCTCCTTCTCGGCGTGTACGGCGAGAACTTCCTGGCGTACGTGGAGTCCGCGCAGACCACCACCGACACGATGTCCGCGACGGAGACCCTGCGCGGCGCGGGCAACTGGGTGGCGTATCTGCACTTCGGCGAGGCCTGGCTGCCCGCCGGGTGGACCGTCGCCACGGCCTGGCTCGCCGTCCTCGGCTCCGCGTTCGCCGCGGCGCTCGGCCTCGCCGGGCTCGCCCGCCGCGATCTGCCCGAGCGGCGCTGGCTCGTGCTGACCGTCGCGAGCGTCGCGCTGATCACCCTCGCCGGGTACGGCGGCGCGTTCGGGGCGCCCTTCCACGGGGCGGTGCAGTCCCTGCTCGACGGGGTGCTCGTGCCGTTCCGCAACATCTACAAGTTCCAGACGGGCCTCGCGCTCGCCCTCGCCCTCGGCCTCGCGCACCTCGTGGGCGTCGCCGCCGAGGCCCGCGGCGCCCGGCCGGTGCGCGCCCGCCGCTTCGCCCCGCTGATCGCCGCGGCCCTGGTGCTGCCCGGTCTCGTGCTGCCGTACGTGAACGGGTCGATCCTCCAGCCGGGCGCGTTCAAGGAACTGCCGGGTCACTGGGCGTCCACGGCGAGTTGGCTGAAGAAGCACGCCCCCGACTCGCGCGCCCTCGTCGTGCCCGCCACCGCGCACGGCATCTACACCTGGGGCTCGCCCATCGACCAGCCCCTCGACGTGCTCGCCGAGTCCCGCTGGGCGCAGCGCGACTACGTGCCGTTCGGCGCGCCCGGCAACCGCCGCGCGATGGACGCCGTCGAGCAGGCCCTGCAGACCGGCGGCGAAGTCCCGGGGCTGCAGGACTACTTGGGGCGTGCCGGGCTGCACCACGTGGTGGTCCGCAACGACCTGGACCCGGACCAGGTCGGGTACGTGCCGACGGCCACGGTGAAGCGGACCCTGGAGGCTTCCGGGTACGAGCGCGTCACCGGCTTCGGCCCGCAGACCACCGGCGGGCGGATCGCCGACGACACCCCGATCCAGGTCGAGGGCCTCTACCCGCGCTCCCGCGCCGTGGAGATCTACCGGCCCGCCGACGACGTCCGGGAACCCGGCCGGGCGGGCCTGAAGGCCGTCGCGGACACGGCCGTCGTCAGCGGCGGCCCCGAGTCGCTGCTGCCCCTCTCCGCCGACCCGGCGATGCGGAACCGGCCCGCGGTGCTCACCGGCGACCACCACCCGGGCCTCGGCAAGGCCCCGCTGCAGGCGGTCGGGGACGGGCTGCGCCGCGCCGACACGCGGTTCGGCCTCGTCAACGCCAACACGTCGTACACGTACACGCCCGAGGAGCGGAACCACAGCGGGAGCCTTCAGGACCCCGGCAAGGAGCCGAAGCAGATCCTGCCGACCGAAGGCGTGCAGCATCAGACGACGGCCGCGCTGCGCGGCGCGAAATCGGTGACCGCGTCCTCGTCCGGCAACTGGCTGTTCCACCTGCCGCAGTACGACCCGGTGAACGCCTTCGACGGCTCGCCGGACACCGGCTGGGCCGAGGGCAGCGCCGGTTCGCCGAACGGCGAGTGGCTGCGCATCGGCTTCGACAAGGCCACCGACGTACCGGAGCGGATCTCCGTGACGCCGCTGCCGCAGAACGGGGTGCGGCCCGCGCCCACGAAGGTGCGGGTGGAGACCGAACAGGGCAGCCGCGTCAGCCAGTTGCAGCCGAACGGGCAGCGGCAGCGCATCAACGCCCCTGCGGGCGACAGCAGTTGGCTGAAGGTCACCATCCTGGACACCCAGGGCTCGCGGCCCGGCCTGTCCGGGGCCGGCTTCGCCGAGATCACGGTGCCGGACGTGCAGGTCACACGGATGCTCAGCCTGCCCGCCGACGCCCGGGACTCCGACGCGGAGGCCACCCGCTTCTCGCTGCACCGCGCGGCCGACCCGGGCGGCCTCAACCCGTCCGGCACCGAGCCCGGACTGCACCGCCGCTTCACCACGGGCACGCCCGGTGCGTACGAGGTGAAGGCGAGCGCGATCGCGGTCCCGGGGCGCGAACTCGACGAGCTGCTCTACAAGGTGGCGCCGCAGAAGGGCAAGCAGCCGAAGCAGCTGAAGGCGAGCGCCGGCTCGACCGCGCGGATGGGCGCGAACATCTCGCCGCGCAACCTCACCGACGGCGATCTGACGACGGCCTGGATCGCGGGCGGCAGCGGGAAGAACGCGGTGATCCACCTGCACTGGCCGGACAAGCAGCCGGTCGACAGTCTCGTCCTCGCGGCGGCGGGCGGGCTGTCGTCGCGGCCCACGAAGGTGGAGATCAGCTCCCCGGACGGGGCGACGGTCGCCGGGGTCGACGAGAACGGCCAGGCCCGCTTCGATCCGATCACCACCGACCGGCTCGACATCACGGTCACGGAGACGGCCCCGCTGACCCTCTACAACCCGGTCGCCGACGAGAAGCTGCAGCTGCCGGTCGGCCTCACCGAGGTGTACGTACCGGCCCTGGAGGAGTACCGCACGAAGCAGCCCGACCCGGACCGCCGCTTCGAACTCGCCTGCGGCGAGGGCCCGGTGCTCTCCGTCGACGGCACGTTCCACGCGACAAGCGCGAAGGGCACGGTCCGCGACCTCACCGAGCGCCGGCCGATCGAGGTCGCACTCTGCGCGGGCGACGAGAACGACGGCAGCGTCGACCTGGAGAGCGGCACGCATCGCGTGGAGGCCGGGGACGCCGGTCCGCTCGCGATCACCGATGTGACGCTCACCCACGGCACGGTCGCCGCGCCCTCCGAGACGAGCCGCGACGTGTCGGTCGGCCACTGGTCGGGCGACCGCAGGTCCCTGACGGTCGGCGCGGGCCAGGCCTCGTATCTGACGACGTACGAGAACGTCAACGAGGGCTGGAAGGCCACCCTGAACGGCGAGGAGCTGACCTCGGTCAGGCTCGACGGCTGGCAGCAGGGATGGCTGGTGCCGGAGGGCGCCGGGGGTTCCGTGGAGCTGGAGTACGAGCCCGCGGGCAGCTACCGGGCGGGCCTGATCGGCGGCGCCTTCGGGGTGCTGCTGCTCGTCGGGCTCGTGCTGTTCCGGCGCCGGGCCGCCGGGGACGGCCAGGGCGACACGCCCGTGCCGCCCGCGCCCGGGCTGCTGCTCGGCACGGTCGTGCTGACCCTGGTGGGCGTGGTGATCGCCGGGCCGTTCGCGGTGCTCGTGCCGGTGCTCGCCCTGGTCGCGTGGTGGCGGCACACGCTGCTCGTGCCGATCTCGTTCCTGGCGATGGCCGCGGCGGGCGTCACGGCCGCACTCGACACGGGTTCGGCCCCGGTCGCGGGCGTGGGCGCCTTCTCGCCGACGGCCCAACTCCTCGCCCTGACCGGCCTGTTCGCGGCGCTCGTGTCCGTACGGAAGCGGGGCGGGCGGCACCGGAGCGACGGGCGGGAGCCGGCCGCGGAGCCACCGGACACGACGGCCATGCCCGCGCCGCCGCCCCTGCCCCAACGGCACCGCCCCGACCCGGCCACCCCGGCGATGGGCACGCCCACGGCAGGGCCCACGCTCTCCGCCCGCGGCCCCGCCTCCGCACAGGCCGACCCTCCCACGGCCCGGATCGTGCCCCGCAAGCCACGCCTGCGGGCCACGCCGCCCGAACCCGAGTCCGGGGAGGGACGATGACCGCGCTCGACCACCCCTCGGCGCCGCGACAGCACACCGAGACCTCACGTGTGCCGTTCCCCGTGGTGGACGAGATCGCCCGGCACTGTTTGCAGGACGAGGAGCCGGAGACCGTCCACATCGAGGTGCACCTGCCGGGGCGCGTGGACCTGGAGCGGCTGACCCGGGCGTTCACCGAGGCGCTCGGGCGCCATCCGCGGATTCTGATGCGGGAGGCGCCCGGACCCTGGTACCGGCGGTGCTACACCTGGGAGTTGACCACCGGGCCGGACGTGCCGGTGGTCTCCGCCGCGGAGCCCGGCCCGGACGCCCTGGACCGGGCCCGGCGCCGCGCCCTGACCGAGGCACCGCCCCTGCACGCCTCGCCGCCGGTCCGCCTCGACGTCGTACGGGACCCCGAACGGCCGGACGGCTGCGTGCTGTTCCTGGTCATCAACCACACCGCACTCGACGGCCCGGCCTGCCTGCGGGTGCTCGCCACGGCCGCCGAGCTGTACGGCGGCCGGGACAACGCGCCGGCCGCTCCCCCGGTGCGCGCGGACGAGGCCGTGGCCCCCGTGGACATGCCCGGCGGGCTCGCGCGGCCGGCCCACGTCGCGCCCGGCCGCAGCCCCGAGCCCCGGCCCGGCAACGGCATGCTCGTCGCCGAACTGCCCGTGCCGAAGCGGCCGAAGGGCGCCCCGTACACCGTCAACGACCAGCTGATGGTGGCGACGGCGCTGATGATCGCGAACTGGAACCGGGAGCGCGGCCGGGCCCCCCGGCCGATGCGGATCACCATGCCCGTGGACGACCGGCCCAGGGACGCGTCGATGCCCATCGGCAACGGCACCCGGCTTGTCGAAGTCCCCTTCGCGGCCGCCGAGTTGGACCCCGACCGCATACCGGAACTGCTCCGTACGACCTCGCTGCGCACCCGCGCCCTCAAGGCCCTGGACCGTCCGCAGCTCGGCCACGGCGCGGCGCTGCTCACCGCGCCCGTGCTGCCCGTAGGCGTACGGGCCGCGCTGACGCGGGGGCTGCGCCGGGCGGCCGGGCCGTGGACGTCGACGACGCTGCTCAGCAACATCGGCCGCATCCCGTACGCCCTGGACTTCGGGGACGCGGGCCGGGCGGACGCCGTGTGGTTCTCCGCCCCGGCCCGGCTGCCGCGCGGCCTGACCGTGACGACCGCGTCCACCGCCGGACGCCTGCACCTCGCCCTGCGCTGGTCGCGGACGCTGCTCGGCCCGGCGGACGGGGTGCGGCTGCGGGACCTGTTCGCGCGGTACCTGCACGCCACCGAGACCACCGAGGGGGTCGGCCCGTGACCGGCACCCCGCCCGCCGGGCTCCGCGACTTCTACGAGGACCCGGCCGTGCCGGTCGCCTCCGGGGACGCCCGCAGCCTGCGCCAGGCCCGGATGCTCGCCGCCGCCCTCGGCCCGGCCCGCGCCGCCCCCGCCGTGGTCCTGGACGTGGGCTGCGGCGACGGCACCGCGGCCCGCACGGCGGCCCCGCTGCTCGCCGGGCACCGGGTGATCGGCGTGGACTGGTCCCAGGACGCGCTGCGCCGGGCCCGCACCCACCTGTCGGACGTCGTACGCGGTGAACTCACCGACGGCGGGCTCCCGTTGGCGTCGGGCAGCGCGGACGCGGTGCTGTTCAGCGAGGTCGTCGAGCATCTCGTCGACCCGGACAGCGCGATGGACGAGCTGCGCCGGGTGCTCAGGCCGGGCGGGCACCTGATGCTGTCCACGCCGAACCTGGCCGCCTGGTACAACCGCGCCCTGCTGCTCGCCGGGGTGCAGCCGGTGTTCTCCGAGGTGAGCCTGCGCGGCATCCACGGCAGACCCGGCACCGAGGTGGTCGGCCATCTCCGGCTCTACACGGCACGCGCCCTGCGGGAGTTCCTCACCGCCTCGGGCTTCCGCGTCGTACGGATGGCGGGGGCGCCGTTCCACGGGGTGCCGCGGCCGCTGCGGGCGCTCGACCGGCTCGCCTGCGCCCGGCCGGGCGTCGCGTCGATCCTGCTCGTCCACGCCGTCAGGACCTGACATGTGGTGGGGTGTCGCCTCGGCCCTGCTCGCGAACGCGCTCTCCAGCCTCGGCTTCGTCCTGGAGAAGCGGGCCCTCGGCAGGCTGCCGTCGCTGTCCACGCGCCGCCCCCTCGCGCTGCTGCGGCACGTGCTCGGCAGCCCGCTGTGGATCGGCGGCGCGCTCGCCCTGCTCGCGGGCTTCGCCGCCCAGCTGGCGGTCTACCGGACCCTGCCCATCGCGGCCGCGCAGGGCCTGTTCGTCTCGGGTCTGGTCCTGCTGGTGCTCTTCTCCTCCCTCCTGCTCGGCGAACAGACCTCCGGCCGGGAGAAGTACGCGCTGGGCGCGATCCTCGTGGCCCTGCTGATGGTCGTCCTCTCCCTGAAGGAGGGCGCCGACCGCGTCAGCCTGCACGCCCCTGCCTCTCTGGTGCTCCTGGTCTGCGTGCCGTCCCTCGCGCTCGGCGTGTGGCTGTACGCGGCGGCCGAGCGGCGCGCCCGGCGGCCACACCGGCTGCCGACCAACGGCGCCGAGTACGGGGTGGCGGTGGGTCTGCTCTACGGCGTGAGTTCGCTCGCCATCAAGGGGGTCTCCAGCCATCTCACGACCACGGGGCTCGGCGGCGCGATCCGGGAGCTGCTGACGTCCCCGTATCCGTATCTGCTCCTGGTCACGTTCCCGTTCGGCCTGGTGATGTCGCAGGCCGCGCTGCAGCGTTCGCGGGCCTCACTGATCGTGCCGGTGTGCACGACGGTGACGTGCCTGTTCACGGCCGTACTCGGGACGCTCGCGTTCGGCGAGACGCTGCCCGACGACCCGGTACGGCTCGCGCTGCAGCTCGCGGGCACGCTGCTCGCGGTCACGGTCCTGCTCGCCCTGCCCCGCCACGACGAACAGCCGCCGACGACGCCGCCGCCCGGAGTCTCGGCCCCGGGGCCGCCTGGGCCTCGGCCCCCGCTTCGGGCCCTGGCTCCCCCGCCGCCGCCCCGACCCGAGCCCGTACCCAATCGCCCGTTCCCCACCACCACTCCGCTCCCCAACCCCCCACCCACACGCAGGAGTTGACCGATATGACCCCCGACGACCCGCTGCTGAAGATCCTCGCCTGCCCCCTCGACAAGGGCCCGCTGCACCTGCTCGTGGCGGAGGAGGCCCTCTACAACCCGCGGCTGCGCCGCCGCTATCCGCTGGTCGACGGCATCCCGCAACTGCTGCCGTCCTCCGGCGAGCAGGTCACGGACGAGGAGCACGAGCGGCTCCTGAAGCGGATAGCGGAGGAACCCGCGGCTGTGCCGGTCGCGGGCGACGGGGAAAGGGGCGACTCCTCATGACCGTCGCCGCCCGCATCGGCCCCCTCCTCCCCGCCCGGCTCGTCGGCGCCCTCGCGGCCGCCGTGTACCCGCGCTTCGAGCCCGAGCTGGCCCGGCTCGCCGACTTCTGCCCCGCCGACTGCGACACGGCCCTCGACGTCGGCGGCTGGTACGGCCCCTGGTCGCGTCGGCTCGCCGGGCGCGCCCGCCGGGTGATCGCCGTGGAGCCGGTACCGCACCTGGCCCGCGCCCTGGACGCGGCGACGCCCGCCCACGTGCGGGTGGTCCAGGCGGCGGCAACGGACCACTCGGGCACGGCCCACCTCTGGCTCCCGCACAACGACCGGGCCGCGCGCGGCGACCGGGGCGTGTCCTCCCTGGTCCGCCGGGACATCCACGCCCGCGCCCTGGACGTGCCATGCCTGCCCCTGGACGGCCTCGGCCTGCGGGGGACGGGCCGCGTCGACTTCGTGAAGATCGACGTCGACGGCAATGAACTCCCCGTCCTGCGCGGCGCCGCCGAACTCCTGGACCGCGACCACCCGGCCCTGCTCGTCGAGCTGGAGGCCCGCATCCAGCCCACGGCCCCGGTGGTCGACCTCCTCGCCGCCCACGGCTACCGCGGCTGGGTCCTGCCGGGCCGCTCCTGGATCCCCCTGGACACCTTCGACCTCACCACCCACCAGGCCAACACGGCCCACGTGGTACGCCGGGGACTCCTCCGACGGGTCCTCCCGTTCCGGGGCCCGCGGTACGTGAACTCGGTGCTGTTCCTGGCGGGCGGGCGGGGGCCGGGGGCGGGGGCGCAGGGGCGTGGGGCGCATGCCCATTAGCCACCGGGTCCGTTCCTTCCGCGAGCAGTCTGCACGACTGGCACGATGCCGCCCATGAACGATCAAGCAACTCCGGTAGCCCAAGCTCGGGACCTGCTCGAGGACCGTTTCCCGCACGCGCTGGGCTCGGTCCTCGGAGGCTCGGCCGCCCAAGGCCGCGCCACCCCGACCAGCGACTTGGACGTGGCGGTCCTCCTCCCCGACTGGGACACCAGCCGCCGCGAGGTCATACGCCACGACGGCCGCCTGGTCGAGCTCTTCCTGCACACCCTCGCGGACGTACCTGCACACTTCGAGAGGGACCGGGCCCTGCGCCGGGGCACGATCCTGTTCATCTACGACCGGGGCTTGACCTTGGCCGATCCCCACGGCCATGTCTCCCGTACCCGTGACCAGGCACAAGCGGTGCTTGCGGCCGGTCCTCCGCCGCTCACCCCCGCGGAGTGGGACCGAGATCGCTACGTCCTCACCTGCTTCATGGACGACCTGGCCGACGCCTCACCCGCTGACCGATACGAACAACTCGCCCTGGCCGACTTCACCTTGCGCAAGGCCGCAGACCTCCTCCTCGCCCACCACGGCGCCTGGACGGGCATCGGGAAGTGGCTGCCCCGCCGGTTGCTGACCGCTGACCCGGAACGCGGCAAGGCCCTGCTGGACGGTCACCGGGCCATGGCCGAGCACGCGGACCCCGCTTTGTTGACGGCCGCCGCTCAGCAGGTGCTCGACGTTCTCGGCGGACCGCTGCGGGAGGGGTACACCCAACGTTGGCATGCTTGAGGCCTCCGCTTCCTCAAGGCCTTATCCGCCCCCCTCCTCACCGCCAGGCACGATGTGGGCGGCGGACTCCTGCTGCGTAGAAGACTTGGCGTGTTGAGTGCCACAGTCGGCGTGCTCAGGTGACGTATTCCAGGTCGGTCAGGGCCGCTTCCCTGACCGTTTCCGTGAGCACCTTGGGATCGAGACGTTCGAGGTACGCAATGAGCACCCGCCGTACGGCAGAGAGCTGTCGGGTGAGCGCCGGTCCGCAGAGCTCCTCAGGTCGGACGATGCGCCGCAGCTCCGGGTCCTCGATCGCGGAGGCGATGAGTTGTTCAGCGAGCCAGATCGGGGTGCGCTCCCGGATGGCGAACGTGAGATGCACGCTCGGCCCGAACCCCTCCGGCACGTGAGGGTTGTGGACCCAGCCACGCGGGACGAGGAGTGACTGGCCGGCCTTCAGGTCGAAGGACAGGTCAGGTCCGGCCGATTCCCAGTTGTCGATGTAGCCGCTCTTCCAGACGCGGAAGGACTCGTTGTGCGTGCGCATCGGGGCCTCGACGGTCGGACGCCAGAGGTGCCAGCGCTTGACGCCGGCCAGCTGGACGATCACGGCCATCTGCTGATCCCAGTGGTGGCGCAGCCCTTGCTGCCCGCCCGGAGTGAGGAAGGCGTGGATGTAGTTCGAGTAGCCAGTCTCGTACTGGATGGCCTTCGACAGCTTCGCCAGATACGGGATGATGCGCTGGAGGTTCCCGATCCGGAGGGTGAAGCCCTGCTCCATCAGGCGCTGGAGTTTGGCGGCGTCGGTGCGTCCGTAGTCGTCCATGAACGCCTTGGGGTTCAGCGACGGGTTCGGGGCTTTCACGGCGGCGAGTTCAGCGGCCGGAAGGCACCCGGTGGTGATGTGGTCGTTCAGCATGGCCGCGCTGACGTTTGCCTCCAGCTCGCCGGGTCGGCGCTCGTACAGGCGTGGTTCGTCGGGCCATCGGGTCCGTAACTCCGTTGCCCCGTGTTCGGGCAGGATCACAGCGAGCGACACTCGTTCCTCCGTCAGTTCGGCGGGCAGGGGCAGGGCAGGGACTTGTGGAAGAAGTTCGGGCAGCAGACCACGGCATACGACGCGATGGTCTGCCCGCGCAGCCAGTAGGCCCACACGACGTCGACACCGCGCGGCAGGGCGTCCCGCGCGTAGGCGGTCTTCACCTCGTGGCCGACGTAGGCGGTCGCGCCGTCGGGGCTTTCGAGGGGCGGGTGCTGCTTGTAGGTGTCGGTGAGCCAGGCGATGGCATCGCCCACGTGGGTCCAGGTGCGCTCCCTGACGGCCTGGGCCGGGCGCATCAGCCAGAGCCCCGTCATCAGTGGCGGGACGCGGGACTGGATGAACTCGACGTGCGCCCCGCTCAGGTCCGCAGGACGGCGGACGGCTTCGTTCGCGTACGACTTGCCGTCGCCGACCCAGGGGCCGAAGCCGTGCCAGTGCCCCTGCCATGGAGCGTTGTTGGGCCATGACTGGTGGTCGTAGGTGTTGTTCACGGGCGGGTTCTCCCCTGAGGGGTGCCCGGCCGCATCCGCACGGCCGGGCATGGTCGAGCGATCAGGCGGACAGGTTCAGGCCGCGCTCGCGGGCGTAGCCGAGGACGAAGTCGTCAACCTCCTGAGTGGTGAAGCGCAGCTCCTTGCCGTCATCCTGCGGCTTGCTGTCCTGCATCACGACGATGTCGTCGGCGCGGGCGTAGGTGACGCAGGACTCGTGCTCGGACTGGAGGTTGCCGCCGCAGTGCTTGCGGAACTCCAGGTTCGTGAGGGGCTGCGCGTACAGATCGGTCATGTGGTTCCTCCTGTTTTGGTCAACGGTGCGCGGCACCACCCGTGCAGGGGCCGGCCGGGCACCTCGAGGGTTTGCCGCCCCGCGGACGGCGGTACATCCCTCCGTTGCCTCGCAAGGGAACGGAGGGATTGGGCCCGCTCCCTTCCCGGCCGGGTTCAGGGCGGGAGAGGCGGGAGTTGAGGGGCCGGGGCCGGGCGGCGTACGTCGGCGTACGCGCCGTCGGGCCGGGAGCTCAGGGCCGTGTGACGACCTGATAGATCAGCGCGCTGAAGGAGACGATCACCATGGCTACGAGCAAGACGGTGACGAGGGCTTCGCCGAGGTTCCGGCGGCGGTTGCGGTCCACGGACGCTTCCCGCAATAGCAGGGCGCGCCGGGCGGTTCGACGGCGACGCTGCGACCGCAGTTGCCGCAGCATCACGGCAGGGTAGTCCTTCACCCGCTGCCGCCCGTGTGGAGCTCGGGGCAGACGCATCGCGCGTGCCCCGGGTCGTCGCAGTGGGCGCAGGCCTGCACGTGCTCGATCGGTTCATAGTCGACCAGACGCACCTCGAACTGGCACCACATCGAGGTCGGGACCGGGGCGAGGCCTCGGCGGGGGCGGCATAGGTCTGGCATCACAAAACCTCCCCTTCTCGCCGCTGCGCGATCTCCAGGAACTGACCCGTGATCCGGGAGAGTTGCCGCAGGTGCTCGACCTGTCTCAGTGTCGGATCGTCTGGCTCCGGAGCACGCAGCACGAGCGCGACGGCGTCGCACCGCAACTGTCGTCGATCGGCAGGGTCGCGAGCACTCGTCGCGATGGCCGTACGCAGGGCGTTGAGGTATCCGGACAGCTCGCGAATCTGGGCACGGACCACATCTCGTGCCGGTACGCGCCCACCAAGACCGGCGTCCTGGGTGACACCGATGAGGGCGCGCACCTCCACGAGACTCGGCGCAGACGCCTGCGTCGTCGCGGACGCGCGGTCGACGTTGTCACCAGGCCTGTCGAAATGAATTGCTGATGATGCGGGTGCTTCGGGCATCCTCGTCCCCCTCTGTCGCCGGTGCGGACAGACAGATGGTGATCCCGTTCGAGGGGCCCAAGTGACACACCGTGTGTCACCGGCTCGACCTGCTAGCCCGGTTCAGATGGCACCGATCCACTCGACAAACTTGGTCAGAGACTCGGCATCGGCTCGTTTCAACCGCCGGAGCGTGGCCGCGTCTTCACGTGCCCAGGGGTGTTCACGGGTGTGCTGCGGGGCGATGCTGCGGGCTACCTGCAGTGACTTGAAAGCGTCATCTACGAGACCGGACCAGAGCTGCGCACGTGCCAGTTCGATGTAGAAGCCGCTGCTTCGCTCGGTGGGGAGGGAGCGGGGAGGTACCCATGACCGGGCAACGTCGAGTGCGCCCTGCACGTGGTCGCCGCCGAGGCTTACGGCGACCGATACCTGGTGGATGCGGACGCTGTTCGGACCGAACGCAGTCCCGTCGTACACGCCCTCACGAACCCGGTCACCAAGAGTGCGCGCTTCGCCGATGTGAGTGTCAGCGGCGTCGGGATCACCTGCTCGGCCCGCGATGACGGCAGCACGCATGTGCAGTGCGCCGCGTGCAGCCGCTGCCATGTCGTCGACGGGGGCCGGCATCTGGTCGAGTGCCCGTTCCATGGCGCGCAGCCCGGGGAGGTAGGAGCGAGCGGCCAAGAACGTCTCGCCTCGCACGTAGGCAACAGTGGCGTTCAAGAGAGGGTCTTCGGCCTGCGTGGCAGACCAGCGCATGAGCTCGACGAGACGGGCGGAAAGGTCGTGTGCCCCGTACTTGTACGCGACAGCGTCCGCGGAGCGGTAGGCGGTGGTGAGGAGGCGTGCCGGCTCGGGGTGGCCCTGGCCGATGTGGAGGGCTCGGGCCAATTCGGCAAGGAGCGCTGGAACCCGGTGGGCAATGGACGTGTACTGGGCCGACAGACGCCAGCCTGTGGCCTCCCCGACGGCGACTCGGAGTTCGGCCGGAGAGCGGACCGGCCCGTCATCGGGCATGTCGTAGGCCGCGATGGCAGCGGACAGATCCGGTAATGCGTCACGGACCCGGCTGTCGGGTCGTGACTGCCCGGTGAGAATGCGTGTCGGGTCGATACCGAAGGCGGCAGCGATGGCGTCAAGGGTGTCATCGCCCGGCATCCTGCTCCCTTGCTCGATCTTGCGGAGCATGCTGAGGGACATGAACGCAGCACGTGCGAGTTCTGCCTGAGTCATCCGGCGGGCACGACGTAAAGCGGCAACCCGCTCCCCCACCTCGCGCATCGTTGAAGCGGGCATCCTGGACTCCGTTCGGTGCGGCCTGCACGAACCGTACAGGCGCGGTGACACACCGAACTCATAGGTCGCTCCACCCCCAACTCTCAGTTGTGGCGGTCGCATTGACACTCAGACTGCGCAGACCTCGGCGAGCTCATCGAGGGAGTCGATCCGCCAGTCAGCCGCAGCGTTCACCTCGGGGTCGTCTGCCCACAGGTATCCCCATGGGCCGCGTCGCAGGTGTGCCGCGCGGAGCCCTGCCTTCTTGGCGGGGTAGAGGTCGTTGGCCGGGTGATCGCCGACATAGAGAGTCTCGTGCGGAGCCGCGGCAGAGACGTCTAGTACACGATCGAAGAACCGCTTCGACGGCTTCGCGCACCCCCACTCGCCGGATGTGGCGATCAGGTCGACGGGCAGGTCGAGGGCCCGCAACAAGTCACCGACCCTGGGCGTCTGGTTTCCTGCGACGACGACGCGAATGCCGAGTGTGCGGAGCGCCGAGAGGGCAGGCCGAACGTCGTCGTACAGGTCGACCTCTTCGAGGATCTCCCCGCGCCCTGCCGCCTCACGCGCCTCGTACTCGGCGCGGATGTCGATGCCAGGACGTACGAGCCTCAGGGCGTCGGCATTGTCTCGGCCCTGGGCGGTGACGGCACCGACGAGCGCGGCGAGCGTGTGCCTGGGGACGCCGAGCCAGTCTGCCCAGCGAGACCAGTAGCGGTCGTCCCGGACCAGCGTCTCACCGATGTCGAACACGATCGTCTCAATCATCGGGGAGCAGCCTACGGGCACATGGCGCGTGCGCCTGTCTGGTTATCCTCCGTCCTGGCAGGGGCCTCTCGGGAGCCGACCGTACGCGACGATGTTTCCCCGAAAACGGTGAAGCGTTGGCTGGACGATGAGTCCCAGCCGCACCGCCAGAGCCGTATAGACGCCGCGAGGGCACTGGGAGTGGACGAAGAGATGCTGTGGCCTCAAGCGGTGACCAACCGCATCAAGACGGGGGCGGATCGGGAGATCATCCGGACGTACCCATATCGGTCGGCAGCCCCCTCTACGCTGTGGGGCGAGCTGGTAGCCGGCGCCAAATCGGATACTTTCCTTGCGGGCTACACGAACTACTTCTTCTGGACTCAACAGCCGCACTTCAACGACACACTTCGCGAGAAAGCCGCAGGCGGCTGCCGTATCCGCGTTCTGCTCGGTGACCCGGAGTGTCAGACCACGCGAGACCGGGAAGCAATCGAAGCCGTGGCGCTGACCGTCTCCACCCGTATCCGTATGACACTGGATGAACTGGCACGACTCGGCCCACTGGATAATGTCGAGGTGCGGTTCAGCGCCCCTGAAGACGCTGTCAATCACGTTTCGCTTTCGACGTTCCGCTTCGACAATGACGCCCTGGTGACGCCCCATCTGGCACGCCTGGTGGGCCACGACTCCCCACTACTGCACCTGCGCAGGGCTGACGCAGGCGGCATGTTCGACCGCTTCGCGGAATCCTCCGAAGAACTGTGGAGCCGTGGCCGACCGGTCTAGGCCGCGGGCATCAGCGGGACTACGTCAGCCAGCGCTCTGGTCAAGGCCCCCGGGAGGTGGCCGTAGGCGACGATGGTCCTCATGCCCACCCCCTCCCCCTTCGCCCCCCTCGACTTCCAACTCGTCCTCCTCCGACGCATGGCCGACCACAATCCCGGTCTCGTCGAAGACGCACGGCGGGAACTCGGTGTGTCCGTCGGCGAGATGCGGGAGGCCAACCGGCGTTGGCAGGCGATGTGTCGGGCACCGCGCTCCCGGTCCGCCGCCGCCCGCTACCGCTCGGTCCTCGGTACGCCGCAGACGATCCGCCGCACCATCGGCGACCTGGAGTGCGAGGCGCTGCTCTGGCCGGTGCCGCTCTGGCCCGAGTTGCGGTTCGAGGTGCTGCTCGCCCCGACGGGCGCGGTCTGGAACGAGTGGCTGATCCGCGCCCCCGGCACCCCCGCCCCGCCCCTGCACACCCTGACAGACCTCACCCCCTGGTCCTGCACCGTCGACGAGGCCGCCCGCGCCTTCCCTCCGGCCCGCCCCCTGGAGGGCTCGGCGCCGACCCGCTGGGGGTTGCTCATCTCCGCACCGGAGGAGGAGGGCGGTGAACCGCGGCCGCTGGTGGCCGAGTTCACGTGGGGGTTGCTGCAGCGGGTGTCCCGCCCGTAGCGGCGTTGCTTCGGGGCGACGTGGTCCCCTACGCCCTGGGGCACCGTCCGGTCGCCGCGCAGGTCGTTGCGCGGAAGGCGGTTGAGAAGAGGCTTGCGTGGGCTGAGCGGGCTCGGGTAGCAAACGTCAGTGCCACCCATGAACGACAAGGAGTCAGGACGCGTGAGTTCTCCCCATCCGGCGCTCTTCCCGGCGCTCATCCCGGACCTCGTCGCGGGCGTCGAGCGGCCCGCGCTGCGCTTCGGCGAGCGGTGTATGACGTACCCGGAGCTCGCCGCGGCCGCCGGGGCCCTGGCCGGCGGGCTCGAGCGGGGCGGGCGGGTCGCGGTGTGGGCCACGGCGACGGTGGAGACCGCGGTCGGCGTGCTCGCGGCGCTGCTCGCCGGGGTGCCCGCCGTGCCGCTGAACCCGAAGGCCGGCGGGCGGGAGCTGGAGCACATCGTCCAGGACAGCGCGCCGGTCGCCGTCCTCGCCGAGCCGGACGCCGAACTCCCGGACGTGCTGGCCGAGTTGGACCGTATCGACGTACGCACGGAAGCCCCCGTACCGGGGCCGCCGCTGCCGCCCGAACCCGACCCGGACTCCGCCGCGTTCGTCGTCTACACCTCCGGCACCACCGGCTCGCCGAAGGGCGCCGTGCTGCCGCGGCGCGCGCTCGCCTCGACCCTGGACGCGCTCGCCGACGCCTGGCAGTGGACCGCCGACGACGTCCTCGTGCACGGACTGCCGCTCTTCCATGTGCACGGGCTGATCCTCGGCGTGCTCGGCCCGCTGCGGCGCGGGGGCGAGGTGCGGCACCTCGGCCGGTTCTCGACGGAGGGTGTGACCCGTGAACTCGCCTCCGGGGCCACCATGCTGTTCGGCGTGCCCACGATGTACCACCGCATCGCCGAGGCCCTGCCGGGCGACCGCGCCCTCGCCAAGGCACTGTCGGGCGCGCGCGTGCTCGTCTCCGGTTCGGCTGCGCTGCCCGTGCACGACCACGACCGCATCACGGCCGCGACGGGCTGCCGCGTCATCGAGCGGTACGGCCTGACGGAGACCCTGATGAACACCAGCGTGCGGGCCGACGCCGAGCCGCGCCCCGGCTCCGTGGGCCTGCCGCTGCGCGGCGTCGAGCTGCGAATCGTCAACGAGGCAGGCGAGGCGGGCGCGCCGGCCGCCGACCCGGACGAGGTGGGCGAGATCCAGGTGCGCGGCCCGAACCTGTTCACCGGTTATCTGAACCGGCCCGAAGCCACGGCCGAGGCGTTCACCGACGACGGGTGGTTCCGCACCGGCGACATGGCGGTGCGCGACCCGGACGGGTACGTACGCATCGTCGGCCGCAAGGCCACCGACCTGATCAAGAGCGGCGGGTACAAGATCGGCGCGGGCGAGATCGAGAACGCGCTGCTCGACCACCCGGGCGTCCGCGAGGCCGCGGTGACCGGCGAGCCCGATCCGGACCTCGGCGAGCGCGTCGTCGCCTGGATCGTCCCGTACGACCCCGAACGCCCGCCGAGCGCGGCGGAGTTGACGGACCACGTGGCGTCCCAGCTCGCCCCGCACAAGCGCCCGCGCGCGGTCCGCTACCTGCCGGAGCTGCCCCGCAACGACATGGGGAAGGTCATGAAGCGGGCCCTGAGGCAGAAGGACTGAGGAGCCCGCCCGCCACCCGGAACGTTGCCCGTGGAAACGAACAGGGGAGCAGGCGTTCCCTGGAACAGGTGATCGTTGCCGCTGAGATTGCATCGGACCTGAGTGACCAACGATGCTTACGGAGCGCAAGCAACGGGCTGCAGACCGTTATTGCGAGTCCCGAGCGCATGGGTCCCTCATGCGCGACACACGTAACACAAGGAGAAGCACCACCATGAACTTCCTCACCGACCTCCTCGCCGGCGTCGTCCACTTCGTCGGCTGGCTGGTCTGACGCGGAGCGCAGTACGCCTCTGACACGGGGCAGTACGCCTCTGACGCAGAGCGAAGCAAAACGCGGCGCCGTCTCCCCTCGTCCCAAGGGGAGGCGGCGCCGCCGCGTTGTCCCGCCCAACGGCCTTCCGCAACAATGTAGTTGATCCACGCAGTACACGGACGGGACCACGGGGGGCTCAACACATGGACAGCTTGGTGGAGTTCAAGGCGGCGGACGGCGCGCAGGTCGTCGTCGCCGTCGCCGAGGACGAGTTGGCGGGCGGCGCCCGGCTCGCCGCCCGCGGGGACGGCGGCGCCGTGCAGGCGACCCGTACGTTCGAGAACTCCCTGGAGGGTGCCCGCGCGGCCGCCGAGTCCGCGCTGCGGGTGTTCCGGGACGGCAGCCTCCGGCCGGACGCCGTGGAGATCGAGTTCGGCGTGAAGCTGACCGCGGAGGCGGGTGCCGTGATCGCCAAGTCGGCGGTCGAGGGGCACCTCGTCGTCAAGCTGTCCTGGGCCCCGCAGCCGGAAGCGGGGCAGGACCGAGAACCGCGCTCCGCATGAGCAACGCCTCCTGGCACGCCCGCATCGCCTGCGGGAACGAGGTGGGCGGCGGCTTCCTCGTGTCCGAACGACACGTGCTGACCTGCGCCCATGTCGTCGCCGCACATGCCCGGGCCGACGGCGTGCGCGCCCCGGCCGACACCGCACACACCCCGGCCGACAGCGTGCCCATCACGGTCACGTTCCCGGAGGCCCTGGGCACGTTCACCGCCACGGTCGTCGCGGACGGCGGCTGGGCGGGCGCCGTCACCGACCCCGGCGACCTGGCCGTGCTCGCCCTGGACCGGCCCGCGCCGGTCAAGCCCGCCGAGTTCGCCCCGCCCGCCGCCGCGTACGGCACCCCCGCCCCGAAGCTCCTCGTGCACGGCTTCCCGCTGCACTACGACGAGGGCCGCATCGCCGAATGCCGGGCCACCGCCGACCAGTTGATCGCGGGCGAGTGGGTGCAGCTGGAGGCGTGGAGTTCGTACGGGCAGGCGCTCGCGCCCGGTTTCAGCGGCGCGGCCGTCGTGCGCGCCGACACCCACCAGGTCGTCGGGATGGCCGTGGCCTCCGACCGGGACCCGCGCGTGCGCGGCGGCCGGATGCTGCCCGCGACGGCCCTCGCCCGGTACTGGCCGCCGCTCGGCGACCAGATCCCCACACCGCGCTACGAACCGGAGGACAAGGAGCAGTTGCGCGCCCTGATCGCACGGGCCGAGGCCGCGGGCGCCGAGTGCCGTCCCGAGCAGCTCTACCGCGAAGCCGTGGGCCGACTCGGCCCGCCGCTGCCGCCGAACGGCTTCGGCTCGCTGTGGGAGGCGGCCTGGTACGTGCTCTCGGAGGTCCGGGACCCGGAGGCCGCCGCCCGCTTCGCGGCCCGGCTCGCGGATTTCGCCGACGGCGACGCGGAGGCCCGGGAGCGGCTGCGCCGCTGGCCGCCCAGCTGGGCCAGGACCGCGCCCGCCCCGGTGCGGTCCGAGGCGAGGGGAAGCGGCCGGCCGTGGGAGTCGGTCCTGGTGGAGATCGACCACAGCGGCGCCGACCAGGGCCGGTTCATCGTCTCGGTGTCGCTGTGCCGCGACGGCGAACGGCATCCCATCGGTGAGCGTTCGCTGCCGCGCGCCGAGGTGCGGTCGTACGCCCTGGAGCGGATCGGTGCGGCGTACCGGCTGATCGCGCCCGGCGCGGACGAGCTGATCGCGTTCGCGCTGCCCAAGAAGTGGATCAACCAGCCGGTGCACGCCTGGGAGCGCAGCAAGGAGGATCCGACGCCGCTCGGCTGGTTCGCCCCCGTCGTCGTCATGGACCTGGCGCGCCGCCGGGACGCGATGCTGCAGCACCGCCTGCACCAGTCCTGGCGCACCCTGGACACGCGCACCGGCGCCGAGCTGCACCGCGTGGAGTGTGGCAGCGACCAGGAGCAGGTGCCGCTCACCCAGGCCCTGCGCCGCGGCACCGCCGTACTCGGCTTCGCCGCCCCGCCCAAGGCGCCGCGCGCCCAGAAGCAGTTGAAGGCCGGGCTCAACGCGCCGGTGCCGGTCATCCTGTGGCCGCACACCGGGTGCAAGGGCGGCCACGACAGCGCGGGCCCGTGCTCCGGCACGTCGTTCCTCGACACCCTCGGCGACTATCTCGAAAGTCGTACGCCCGCTGAACTCCCGTACGAGATATGGCAGTTGCGGCAGTCCTCCGACCAGGCAGGCCAGGAGTGGGCCCGGCACCTGACGCTCCTCTGGGAGGATCCGCGCTGCTTCCCCGACCCGGCCGCCGCCTTCGGCCGCTCACCGGTCGGCTAGCCGCTCACCGGTCGGCTAGCCGCACACCCGAAGGAGAAGCAAGCATGGTCCAGTGGCCCGTCTACACCGGCACGGCCGAGCCGCACGACGGCATCGACGCGCTGCCCGCCCCGCCGCCCTGGCGGGCCTTCGACGGCGGCGGCGACAGCCCTCTCGCCCCGCCGGCCGGGCCCGCGGAGGGCGCTTCCCCGGACCGCACGCACCGCGCCGAGACGTACCGGCCCACCGAGCAGTCGGTGCAGCTGGTCAACGCGGCCCTGTTCCTGCGCCGCCCGCTGCTCGTGACCGGCCCGCCCGGCAGCGGCAAGTCGTCCCTGGCGTACGCGGTGGCACGGGAGTTGAGGCTCGGCCCGGTCCTGCGCTGGAACATCACCAGCCGGTCCACCCTGGCCGACGGGCTCTACCAGTACGACCCGCTGTCCCGCCTGTACGCGGCCGGGCGCGCCGCCGCCCAGGACCTGCCGTCGGGCGGCGAACTCCAGGACCATCTGCGCCTCGGCCCGCTCGGCACCTCCCTGCTCCCGTACGGCAGGCCCCGCGTCCTGCTCATCGACGAGATCGACAAGAGCGATCTCGACCTGCCCAACGACCTGTTGAACATCCTGGAGGAGGGCCAGTACGAGATCCCGGAGCTGCTGCGCGCCGCCCGCACCACGCCCGAGGCGCATGTGCTGGTCGACGGCGGCGACGAGCGGGTACCCGTGACGGGCGGCCGGGTGCGCTGTCACGCCTTCCCGTTCGTGGTCCTGACCAGCAACGGCGAGCGGGAGTTCCCGCCCGCGTTCCTGCGCCGCTGCGTCACGCTGCGGCTGCGGCAGCCGGACGCGGGCCATCTGGAGTCGATCGTCCGCGCCCACCTGGGCGAGCCGGACGCGTACGCCCGCACGCTGATCGCCCGCTTCCTGGAGCGCGGCACCAGCGGTGAACTCGCCACCGACCAGCTCCTCAACGCGATCTACCTGACCGGCGCTTCGGGCCTCGCGGCGGACTCGCGCGACGAGCTCGCCGAGCAGCTCATGCCGTATCTGAGCCGTCTCGCGGGCGGCGGGGACGGGCACGGCGGGGGCGGCGGCGCGCAGGAGCCCGATGCGTTCTGACCCGGCGGGCACACCCGGCACACCCGGCACGCCCGGCACACCTGGCACACCTGGCACACCTGGCACCCCCGATACCCCCGACACCCCCGACACCCCGGTCACCCGCCTCGCGGACCTGCTGGCCGAGGCGGGTGAGGCGGGTGCGTCGGGTGAGGCGGGTGCGTCGGGTGCGTCGGCGCGCCCCGGACCGCGCGAGCTGGCCGAACTGCTGTGGCTGGCACAGCAGTTGGGGGGCGCTGCGGGGGAAGGTGCCGTCGAGGAGCTGCCGCTCCCCGCACCGGAGAACCGGCCCCACCAGGACGGCCCCGCGGCCGCGCCCGCCGCACCCGCTCCCGCCCCGCCGCCCGAGTCCTCCCCTCCTGCTCCCCCGCCCCCGCCGCCTTCCGGCCCGGCGTCCGGCGAGGACGAGCGCGTCCCCCTGCACCTCCCGGCCCACCCGTCCGCATCGGCCCCCGGGACCGGCGGGCACCGCACGCTGCACGTTCCGGCGCCCCCGATGCTCGCGCGCCCCCTGACGCTGCAACGCGCCCTGCGCCCGCTGAAGCGCACCGTGCCCGCGCCCACCGGGCACGTCCTCGACGAGCAGGCCACCGCCCACCGCATCGCCACGCTCGGCGGCCACCCCGCCTGGTGGCTGCCGGTGCTCCGCCCGGCGGCCGAGCGCTGGCTGCGCCTTGAGCTGGTGTACGACACGGGCCCGACGATGCCGGTCTGGCGACCGCTCGTGCGCGAACTGCGGGACGCGATCGCCCAGTCGGGCATCTTCCGCACGGTGAGCGTGCACCGGGCGGGCCCGGACGGCCGGGTCCGGTACGCGGGCGCACCGGCGCCCGCCGACGGCCGTACGGTCACCCTCCTCGTCAGCGACTGCATGGGCCCGCAGTGGCGTCCCGGCCCGGCGGGTTCCCGCTGGTACGGGCAGTTGCGGCGCTGGGCCGAGCGGATGCCGCTCGCGGTGGTGCAGCCCCTGCCGGAACGCCTGTGGCGCACCACGGCCCTCCCGACGACCCCGGGCCTGCTCACGGCCCCCGCCCCCGCGGCCCCGAACGCGGCCTTGACCTTCGAGTCGTACGACGGGGAGACCGGGCCGTCCGGCAGAGACTTGCCCATGGACGACTGGGACACCGGCGGCTCGTCGAGCGTGCTGCCGCCCCTTGCGGAACGCCCGTGGCACACCGACACCGCCCTGCCGACGACCCTCGCCCTGCACGCGGCCCCGGCCTCGGCATCCCCGAGCGCACCCTTGGACTTCGACGCGTACCTCAGGGACATGCTCGGCCCGTCCGGTGCCGGTGCGCTGCTGCCGCTTCCGGTTCTGGAACCGGTCGCGTCCTGGCTCGGACACTGGGCGGAGCTGGTGGCCGATCCGGGCGGCCGCCAACTGCCGGGCGCGGTGGGCTGGTTGGGTCCACGCCCGACCGCCTCGCATCAGTCCGGGCCTCCATCGGCCGACCGCCTCACCCCCGCCGACCTGATCCTCCGCTTCCGCTCCCACGCCTCCCCCGAGGCCTTCCGGCTCGCCGGGCACCTGGCCGTGGGCCGCCCCGAACTCCCGGTGATGCGCCTGGTCCAGGCGGCCATCGAGCCCGACCCGCAGCCCCAGCACCTCGCCGAGGTCGTCCTCAGCGGCCTCCTCCACACACCCCCTTCGGCGGCGCCCGGCGCGTACGTCTTCCGCCCCGGCGTACGGGAACTCCTCCTCGGCACGCTGCCGCGCTCGGCGCAGGGCCGTACGGAACAACTCCTGGAGCGCGTGGGCGAGTTGATCGACGCCCGCGCCGGGGTCACGGCCCCCGAGTTCACGGCGACCACCCCGGGCGGCGACGAACCGGCCCCGGCGGACGGCCCGATCGCCACAGTGACCGGGAGGACCGCCGAACTCCTGGGCGCGCGGGCCGCGTCCTCCCTCGTCGGCGGCCGCTACCGCCTCGGCCCGGCCCTCGGCCGCAACGGCAAGTACTGGTCGGCCGTGGACGAGCAGACCGGCGACCGGGTCGTCCTCCGCCTCGCCGACACCGACCTCGGCGGCTGGCCGGGCGCGCTCCCCGAACACCCCAACCTGGTCCGGGTGGTGAACGTCGGCGAGCACGAGGGCCGCCCGTACATGGCGGTGGAGTACGTCGACGGGCCGAACCTCGCCTCGTACCGCACCCATGCGCAGGAGGCGCAGGACATGGCGTCCGGCCTGATCGACGCGGTGACGACGCTGCACGAGGCGGGCGTGGTGCACGGCCGCCTCGTCGCCGAGAACATCCTGGTCGCACCGGACGGCACCCCGAAGATCAGCGGCTTCGCCCTGCACCGCCGCCCGCGTGCGAGCCGGGAGGGTGATCTGCGGGCGCTGGGGCAGATCCTGATGAACCTGGCGTACGCGCAACGCTGGGACTCCGACGTCGAGCTCCCGTTGCCGTTCCGGCAGCTCCTGGGCGACCTGGAGTCGGGCCTCGGCCAGATCTGGCCGGCCCGCCTGCCGTGGCCGTACCGGCCGCTGGGTCCGCTGGGGTTGAGCGGGGCCATGTGGCGGGCCCGGCATCAGGAGAGCGGGGAGGAGGTGGTGATCCAGCACTTTCCGGGGGTGGATGCCGGGGATCCGGTCTTCGCCCACACCGCCGACCGGCTCACCGCTCTCCGTCACGACAACGTCGTACGGGTCCTCGACCGGGGCGTCACGGACCAGGGGGCGTACCTGGTCACGGAGCGGGTCGAGGGGGTGACCCTGCGGGAGCTGCTCGCCGAGGCTCCTCCCGGCGGCCTGCCCGCCCGACAGTTCCTGCACCTCGCCGGACAACTCGCCCTCGCCGTCCGGGACCTGCACGCCGAGGATCTCCCGCACGGCGACCTCACGGCCACCCACATCCTCATCGGCGCCGAGGACCGCCTGGTGCTCTGCGGCTTCGCGCCTCTGGCGGAGGACGAGAGCATGCGGGACGACCTGCGCATGCTGGGCGAGCATGTGCAGGCGATGGCGACCGGGCTCGCTCCCTCGGGCGACGCGGTGCGGGCGGACGACCTTCTCTCCCTGCCCGAGTCGTGGCGCCCCGCCCTCGCCAGGATCCTGGACCACCTGCGGTTCGGCCTGCACAACCAGGCAACGGCGGCGGCCCACTCGCTCGTGACCCTCTCCGGTCGCCCCCTCCCGCCGGGCCGCCCTCCACGGCTCTACCGCCTCTTCGGCCCGGCGCGGTACGAGGAGGGCGGGCGAGTGACGGCCGTGGGCTTGCCGGGCTCTCCGGAGAGTGCCGTGTTCTCCGCGCTGGTCCTCGACCACGAAGAGCCTGTCGCGTTCCAGGAAGAGATGCGCGAGGCGGCGGAGTTCGTACGGGGCGAACTGGGCCCCGATGTGGTGGGGGCGGGCGAGGACGGTCAGCTGTTCCTCCGGTTCCTGGAGGGTGACACCACGGACATGCTGCGCATGGAGCAGCTGACCGCGGAAGCCCGTCTCGCCTGCGAACAGAACCGCACGTCCGATGGCCTGCGCCTGGCGGAGGAAGCTCTCGCCCTCATGGACGGCGAGCCACTGCCCGGAGTGCCGGGCGCCCGCGCCGCCGAGGTACGCGCCCGCATCGGCGAGATGGAGCTGAAGCTCCGCCTCACCCTGGCCGAACTCAACTACGCCGAAGGCGACTTCCAGCTCACCCTCGACGGCGCGGCGGAGATCTTGCGTGAGCGGCCCGGCCACGAAGGAGCTGTCCGCCTGCACAGCAGCGCCCTGCACCGTCTGGGCCCCCGTGCGAGGGCCCGTACCACGCACCAGAAGTTCAAGCAGTTGGGCGCCCACGAGGCGAGCCTGCTGGTCGAGTTCGCCACACCGCCCGAGGACCCGCAGGTGCACGCGGCCGTCGGGACGCTGCTCAGGAATGCCTTCGAGGAGAACCTCCCTGAGCCGGGACACTTCGAGCTGCGCCCCACGGCGAACGGCTATGAGGCAGCCGTCACGGCTGTCGAGCCCGACTCGTATCTCCTCAACCTGGCCGTTCGCACCCTCGGCACTGTCCACCGCCGCGTCCCCCGCACCCCTCCTCTCCGTGCCCTCCTGGGGGTACGTCCGGACGACATCAACGACGTCTGGGACGAGCAGGTCCGAGCCCCCCTGGCCCTGGCCCTCTCCCCCGAGCTGTACGACAGCCTGGTGGTACGGGCCCGACTCGCGGACGTACGTCTCTTCCGACAGCTGACGTCGAACCGCAGCATCGGCTCGCTCGCCTGGTACTGCACCTGGCACGCCCCCGAACTCGCCACTCGCCGCGAGCGGCACACCTTCACCTGGCCCAGCTCGGACGCGGCCTGGCCGTTCACCGCGCAGGTCGAGTTCACCTGGGGCTTCCCGGGTCCGCAGTACCCCGACGGCCGTGAGACCGAGGAGTTGATGGAGGCCTTCCGGGACGCCGCCTCCCGCATCACCCGCCAATACTCCCCCGACGCCACCACCGCCGCACTCCACCAACTCCGCAACGAACTGCGCTCCCCCAGGTCGCCCCGCGTCACCGCCCAGCACGGCATCCTCAGCCTGACCGGGCGGCCCGGCCCACGCGCGGGCGGGAGCCTGCTCGCCGACACGACCACCGTCCTGATCGGCTTCGAAGGCCCCCTGGCCCGGCTGTACTCACCCAGATCCGCCACCGCCGCCGCCCAGGAGCTGGCCCGGCTGATCACCGAACTACGGGACGTGGAAGAGGTGTTGCGCGGGGATCCGGTCGCGTCTCGCCTCGCAGAGGTCGGCGTGCACCCGCTGGACGTCCTGCGTACGTACGCCAGGCATCCCATCGGCCTCGACCTGGCCCGGCGTCTCGACACGATCGAGGGGAGAGCCTCGGCGCGCCCCGACCCCGCAGGGCAACGGCTGCTGCACACGCTGCTCGACTCGGAGCGGAGCATCCGCATCGTCTCCGACACCTCGGAGGGCACCCTGCGCGACTGGCTGTGGCGCAACCCCCTCCACGTGCCCGACGGCGTCTTCGGCCGCACCGACGACCTGAGCAAGCTCATGCCCGACCCCGACCCGCTGCGCCGCGCCCTCGGAGACACACCGCCCGAGCAGGCCGTGCTCATCGCTTCCTCCCCCGCCGAACACGAAGCCGCCCGAGCGATCGGCCTCCCCGTCATCGGCTACGCGTACGACCAGACGGTCCGCCGCAGGCTGCGCGACCTCGGCTGTGAAGTGATCGTCGACAACCTCGACGACCTGACGGCGGGGCTCCGCCAGGAGTGACCCCCTGACGAAGCCCCGCCCGGCCAGGGCTACTTGACGCCCACCCCCCGAACGATCTCCTGCTTCACGGACCCGCCCCGGTCGTCCTCGGCAGAGGCCCGCAGCGAGATGAACGATGCGTCACGCGGCACCCGCAACGTGCCCTTCCACGAGGCGCCGGACCCGCTCAGCGCGACCCGCTCCCAGGAAGCCCCGTCGTCGTACGACACCTCAAGCGACCCCCGAACGATGCGCCCCGTGTCCGAAGCCCCCTCCACGTACTCCGCGAACAGCCCCACAGGAACCCGGCCACCCGCACGGACATCACCCCGCAGATCCGTCTCCAAGTCGAAGCCGAGGTTGAGCATCGGCAGGAACGTGTAGCGGTCCGAGGGGGTTTCCGAGGAGCGGAAGGTCCACTCGGCGTGGCCCTTCGTCGCGAGGCGCCAGCGGTCGGGGTCGCTTGTGGTGTCCGTGACGACCTTGAACTCCTGCTCGTGCGGGCCCACGTCCCAGGCGTACGCGCCGGAGCTGGTGGCCTCGTCGACCAGTTCCCCTTCCACGTACACCTTCGTCTGCTGCGTCAGCCCGGACGACTCGTCCCACACGTTGCCGAAGCCCGTGTGGTCCGGGCCCGAGTCGCCCCAGCCGGGGACGTTGAAGCGGAGGTCGTTGCCGTTGCGCTGCTGGCCCCAGCCGAGGCCGGTGCCGAGCCACGGGTGCAGAACCGGCTTGAACCAGTCGAGCTCGGTGCTGCTGCCGCCCTTGTACGCGGGCGTGCCCGAGCGCTGCTCGATGGCGTCGGGGCCGTTGGTGACCGACTCGTGCCAGCGCTGGCCCGGCCCGGTGGAGACATAGTCCGTGCGCTCGGCCGGGAAGTCGATCCTCTCGGGGAAGCCGAAGCCGATGGGGAAGTTCTCGCTGATGGAGTAGCGGAACTCCCCGCCGGGCGCGGGCTTCGTCGCGTGGAACTTGCTCTGGATACGGGCCAGTTCACGCTTCCCCGGCTCATACGTCAGGTCCTCGTCCGGGACGCCGCCGGGGTGCCCTTCGGAGAGGTCGTAGACGTACGGCGTGTTGCGGGTGCCGTCGACGGTGACGCTGCGGCCGTCCTGCGCGGCAGCGCGGAGCCGGGCGCCGTCCGCCGCGTCGACCGTGCCGACGGTCAGGGCGCGGTCCTCGCCCGCCGCCGTGCCGAACCAGCCCATCAGGCGGCCGGGCGCGTCGTCCGTGACGAACAGCGCCTTCGCGCCCGCGTCCTGCGCGGCCTGCGCCAACTGCTCGGGCTCCACAGCCCCGTCGGCGCGGACGACGGCGGCCTTGCCGCGCACGTCCTTGCCCTCGTACGCGGCCGGTGTGCCGTCGCCCGCGTCGACGACGGTGAGGCGCGACTCGCCGTCGGGGAGCGTCGAGCCGGGCTGCGCGGTGACCTCGCGGAGCCGCTTGCCGCCCGCCTCGACGGAGAGCAGCGGCTTGCCGAGCCGCCACACGGTGCGGTACTCGAAGGTGCCCGCGTCGACCTTCCCGGTGGGTGCGGCGAAGACCGAGTCGTACGTCATCGGGACCTGTGCGACGCCGCCGAAGCCGGTGCCGGCCGCGTCGTGCATGTACTCCATGACGAGCTGCCGGGTCTCGGTGCGCTGGTCCACGCGGGCGTCGACCTGCCGCAACTCGCGGCCGTCCAGGGTGACTTCACGGTCCCGGTCGAGCTTCACCTCGGGCGCGGCGAGGAAGCCGAGGCCGAGCGAGTCCTTGCCGTGGGCGCCGCGCACGTCGAGGAAGGTGTTCAGGGAGTACGTGCCGGGCTTCAGGCGCAACCGCACAGTGCCGGAGTCGCCGACGAACTCCTGGCCCGGTTCGGCGCCCTCGGCGAGCCGCAGCAGGTTGAGCCGGGTGGCGGCCGGTTTGCCGTCGCGGTCCTTGACGTGGACGGTGAGCGTGTACCGCTCCTCCTCCTTGACCAACCCGAACGCGGTGTGCGCGACCTGCTTCCCGTCGGCCTCGGCGACGATCCGGCCGCCGGTGGTGCCGACCGCCGCCTTCGTACCGTCGCCGGTGACGGTGGTCTGCGCGGTGGAGTGCGCGGGCACGGTCAGCGTCGAGTCGGCGAGGCTGACGACCCCGTCCGGGGCGCCCTGCGCGGACAGCTTCAACTCCACGTCCGTGTCGGAGGAGTTGGTGTACGTGAGGGTCCTGGTCACCGGCTTGTTCGCGTCGTACGGCCAGCTGTGGAAGCCCAGGTCGGCACTGCCCGTGGCGGTGATCTGCGCGCCGATCGCGGCGGGCACGCTGACCCGTCCGGCGCCCAGGTCGTACGGCGAGTCGGTCAGGGTCTTCGCGCTGGACATCAGCGCGTCCTTGAGCTGGAGCGCACTCCAGTCGGGGTGCTTCTCGGCGAGCAGGGCGGCGGCGCCCGCGATGTGCGGGGTGGCCATCGACGTACCGCTCATCGAGGTGTAGAGGCCGCTGCCCTCGGCGAGCCCGGAGCGGGCGGCGAGGATCTCCACGCCCGGTGCCGACAGGTCGGGCTTGAGGGCCTGGTCGCCGTAGCGGGGGCCCTTGCTGGTGAAGACCGCGGCCCGGTCGTCCGCGTCGACGGCGCCCACGGTGAGGGCGGAGTCGGCGGCGCCGGGCGAGCCGATGGAGCCGGGGGCGCCGGAGTTGCCCGCGGCGACGACGAAGAGGGCGCCGGTCTCCTCGGTGAGGGTGTTCACGGCCTGCGCCATCGGGTCCGTGCCGTCGCTGGGCTCCCGCGAACCGAGGCTCATGGACACGATCTTGGCGTCCACGTCCTTCGCGGCCCACTCCATCCCGGCGATGATCTGCGACTCGGTGCCGGAACCCTCGTCGCTGAGCACCTTGCCGACGGCGAGCTCCGCGCCGGGTGCGACGCCCTTCTCCTTGCCGTCGCTGCCCGCGCCGCTGCCGCCGACGGTGGAGGTGACATGGGTGCCGTGGCCGTCCTTGTCGGCGACCTCCTGACCCTCGATGAAACTCTTCGACGCGGCGATCCGCCCCGCGAGGTCCGGGTGCTCGGCGTCCACGCCGGTGTCCAGGACCGCGACCTTCACGCCCTTGCCGGTGATGCCCGCCTCCCAGGCCTCCGGCGAGCCGATCTGGGCGTTGGACTCGGCGAGTTCGGCCTCGACCCGGCCGTCCAGCCAGACCTTGCCGATACCGCCGGCGAAGCCCTTCGCGCTCTTGCCGGAGGTCAACGCCCGCCAGAACTCGGCGTTCCGCTCGGCCTCCACGGCCACGCCGTCCACGCTCGGCAGCGCGCGCACCTTGTCGGTCCCCTTCGGCGCCGCGGCCGTACGGGCCCCCTTGCCGTAGGTCACGATGAGCGGCAGCCCCGCCTTGCCCGTCAGCCCCTGGTCCATCAGTCCGGTGACGTCGAAGAGCCGCGGGTCGAGGCGGCCGGCGCGCAGATGCGGGGCGGCCTCGTCGGGTACGACGGTGATGCGCCCGCTCTTCGAGGTCTGCGTGCGGACGGCCCCGGTCGCGCCCCGCGGCCGCTCCACGGCGACGGCCTTCCTGCCGCCCCCGAGGTCGGTGACGGTCACCTGGTCGCCGGTGACGAGGGTGACGGTACGGGCCGCGGCGGCCGCCTGCGTCCGGGCCTGCGAGGGTGCGCTCGCCTCGGGCCCGGCGGCGCTCGCCTGGCCCGCGGGCAGCAGCGCGAGCGCGAGCCCGGCGACGAGCAGTCGGGGTCTGCGCCCGGAAGGTGCGGCTCTGGTCATGGTGGGTCGCCCTCTCCTCAACCGTCCCGGACGGGGATGGCGCCCGGGTGCTGCGACGAGTCTCAGGGCCCTTGCGGCGCAGGTGAGTTGACAAAACCGGGCGGAAATCCGCCATGGCACCTTCTTGCCAGGGGGGTTTGCGGGGGTAAGTGCTCGTACATACGACCTGTCGACTTTCGCCCTCACCCGCCGGAGGAGCTGGACGGGGCCCCGACAGGGGCGCGGGGCTGTGACACTTGCGGCTCCGCCGCGGGGCGCAACCAGCCACGACGGCGCGAAAGCCGAACGACGGCCCCGGGGCGGCAGCCCCGAAAGGGGCGCGGGGAACTGCGCGACCAGCCACGACGGCGAAGCAGCCAAACGACGGCCCGGGGCGGCAGCCCCGAAGGGGCGGGGCGGCAGCCCCGAAGGGGGCCCGGGGGCGGCACCCCCGAGCCGCACACCTACGGCCGCGGCGACCGCGCATCGTACCGAGCAAACCCCCGCCACTTCAGCGCCAACACGCCGACGGCGAAAGCGCACGCCAACCCACCCCCGGTAACGACAAGTTGAGGCGAGGTCAGATCGGCCACCGCCCCAGCGAGGAAATCCCCGAGGCGCGGCCCGCCCGCGACCACCACGATGAACACGCCCTGGAGCCGCCCCCGCATCTCGTCGGGCGTGGCCGCCTGCAGCATCGTCGACCGGAACACCATCGACACCGAGTCCGAGAACCCGGCGACGGCGAGGAAGAACATGCCGAGCCACAGGTTCCGGGTGAGGCCGAAGACGGCGATCGCCACGCCCCACGAGGCCACCGCGATCAGGATCGCGAGCCCGTGCCGCCGGATCCGCCCCTGCCATCCGGAGAACACCGCGCCGAGCAGCGCGCCCACGGCGGGCGCGGCGACAAGGAGACCGGTGGTGCGCGCGTCACCGCCGAACCACAGGACGGCCACGGCAGGGAACAGGGCGCGCGGGTGGGCGAGGACCATGGCGCACATGTCGGTGAAGAACGTCATCCGCACGTTGGGCCGGGTCGCGAGGAACCGCAGCCCGTCCACGACGGAGGCCCGCTTGGCGGCGCCCGCCGCCCGGTCCGGCTTCATCGACGGCAGCCGCCACATCGCGTACAGGGCGACGCTGAACGCGACGGCGTCGATCAGATACGCGGCCTGGTAGCCCCAGAATCCGACGACGAGTCCGCCGAGCATCGGCCCGAACATGGTGCCGGACGTGCTCGTCATCGTGTTGAGGGCGTTGGCGGCGGGCAGCTGCTCGGGCGGCAGGAGCCGGGGGATCATCGCGGAGCGGGCCGGCAGGTTGAGCGCCACGCACACCGCCTGCAGCGCGACGATCGAGTAGAGCAGCCACAGCTCGTGGAACCCGGCGAGGGCCGCACCCGCGAGCAGGAAGCTGAGCAGACAGAGCCCGGCCGCGCTGCCGAGGCCGAGCTTGCGACGGTCCACGGTGTCGGCGACGGCCCCGCCGTACAGGCCGAAGACGACGAGCGGTACGAGCGAGAAGAGACCGACCAGGCCGACGGCGAGGCTGGAGCGGGTGAGGTCGTACACCTGGAGCGAGATCGCCAGCGCGGTCATGGCCTGGCCCAGCCAGGAGACGGTGCTGCCGATCCAGATCCGCCGGTAGTCGGCGGAGGTCCGCAGCGGCGTGAGGTCCGCGAGGACCCGCCGTTTCGGTCGCCCGGTGCCGGTCGCGGCGGCGGACTCCCCCGGGGTGTCCGCTATGTCCTTCGGCTCACTGTCCTCTTGGGTCTCGCTGGTCACAGGGGATGCTAACGCGCACCCCGGCCCGGTCTCCCGGGAGTTTCAGCACCGCCCCCGGTAGGCGATCCTCGGCAGCGGCGCCGGGTCCGGGCTGAGCGCGCGGTTGCGCAGATACGCGAGGGCCGCGTCCACCCGCGCCGAGCGCAGCGACTCGCGCCCCGGCACCAGCATCCGCATCTCGTCGGCGGCGGCCGCGAAGTCGCCCGAGCCGAGCCGCTGATGGGCCAGCTCGATCCGGATGAGCGCGCGGGAGCGCAGTTCCGCGGGCCCCCGCAGGGACAGGGAGAGTTCGAGCGCGGACACGGACCGGCGCAGGTCGCCCTCGGCCCGGTGCATGCGCGCCACCTGGTAGAGCAGCGCGCTGAGCGAGTACGAGCCGTTCTCGTCGTCGTCGCCCCGGTCGATCCAGTACTCCGCGCCGTCCATGTCCTTGACGGCGCCGGGCCCGTCCCCGGTCACGGCGCGGGTGACCGAGCGCTGGGTGAGCAGGAACGCGCGGGTTCCGGCGCCCGCCCCGTCGAAGCCCTGGTCCACGGCGGCCTCGGCGAGCGCCAACGCCTCGGTCGTACGGCCCAGTTCGAGGGCGATCACGCTCATGTCGCGCAGCGCGGCGGCCCGCAGCACCGGCCGGCCCGCCTCTGCGGCGAGCGCGGCGGACAGTTCGAGGGCGCGCTGTGCGGCGCCGTGGCCGAGGTCGTCGGCCCAGGCCCGGCCGAGCATCCGGCAGAGCCGGGCGGCCTCGGCCCGGTCGGCCCCGGAGAGCTCGCCGACGACGAGTTCCCGCACGGCCCGGCCCCCGCTGCGTTCGAGCAGGTCGAGCGCGGTGCGGACCACGGCCCCGGCCCGCCCGCCGTACGCCTCGTCCACCGGGCAGGCGTCCGGCTCCGTCCCCGCGCCCGGGTCCCCGTCCGCGTCCGCGCCCCCGCCTTCGCCCGGCCGCCCGGTGCCGACGGCTCCCGGCACCGGCAACCCCGGTGCGCGGTAGGGCAGTTCACGCAGCCGTTTGACCTGCCTCGGGTCGCGGTGTTCGAGGACGAGGTCGGCGAGCTCCCGCCGGGCGGCCCCGGGGCGGCCCCACGCGCACCCCGCCCCGCCCGCGTCCACCGCGCTCCCGAAGCCGCTCAGCCCGCCCGCGTCCGCCGCGTCACGGGGCCCGCGCTGCAGGGGCATCCGCCGCGCGCCCGCGGCCCGCACCCCGCCGCGCACGAGCCGCATCGCCGCATCACTCCCGTACGTCCCGGTCCCGTACGCCCCACCGCCGTACGCCGGACCCGGCTCCGCACCCGTGAGGTCGCCGCGCGCCGCGCCGACCGCTCCGAACCCCAGCTCCTCCACGGTGACCAGACGTCCGAGCCGCTTCGCGAAGGCGCGTACGAGCAGGTCGCGGGCGGAGGGCCTGGGCCGTGTCCCGGCCAGCCAGTGCGAGACGTTGGACCGGTCGTACGAGACCCGGACCCCGGCCTGCCGGCCGGCCGCGTTCACGGCCCTGGCCAGTTCGGCCCCGTTCCACTCGGCCTCTTCCAGGCGTTCCCGCAGACGGTCGTTGGGTGTTCTCCGCGCGCCCATGGCCGCGCCCCTCCTCTAGTACAAGCACGGGCCGTGTCGGCACGGCCCGGTGGCGGTCCCGCCCCGCTCCCCATGATCGGCGAGGCGGGACCGCTCCCCTTTTCTCTCCCCCCAGGACCCGACCGCCGCCCCCACGACAGCGGTCGAAGCCCCGGCCCGGCCGGTCGCACGCACCGGGCGACGGCCCGGCCGGGAGGTGCCTTCCGAGCACCGAGAGGGAGATTTCCATTCGCACCGTGACCGCAACAACACAGCATGTGACGGACTTTCAACATCAACGGCCAGAAAGCGACGGACTGTAAACGCTTTCCCCAAGGGATGACCGGCCGCCGCCAGAACGGTCACGTACGCGAATGGCTGAAGAGCAACGCCTGCCAAGAGCACCTGCCGCACCGTTGCGAGCGGAACCACCCGTACAGAGGCACCCCGCCCGGCCCCCCTCAACGCGCGGGAACCGCCCGACCGCCGGACGATGCCAGGAGACAACCACCAGTTCTGGTCTTGCGCTCTCGGGAGGAACTGCCATGACCGTCAGCCTCGAGCATCTGCATCGCTGCCACTTCGGCGTCGATCTGGGCGCCGCCCGCACCCGTGTGTACGTGAAGGGCGCGGGCCTCGTCGTCGACGAGCCGAGCGTCGCCGCCGTCAACACCAAGACGGGCGCGCTGATCGCGGTCGGCGAGCTCGCGGAGCGCATGACGGGCCGTACACCGGACTACATCCGGGTGGTCCGCCCGGTCTCCGGCGGCACCGTCGTCGACATCGACATGGCGCAGCGGATGCTCAGCCACCTGCTCGACGACAAGCTGCGCCGCACCCTGCGCCGCAAGCCCCGGCTGCGCGCGGCGGCCTGCGTACCGCACGACGCCGACCCGCTCGCGCAGCGCGCGGCCACCGAGACGCTGATCGGCCTCGGCGCGCGCCGGGTGGAGCTCGTGGACACGCTGATCGCGGCGGCGGTCGGCTGCGGACTTCCCGTGGAGCAGCCCGAGGCCACCATGATCCTGGTGTGCGGGGCGGCCACGACGCAGGTCGCGGTCCTCTCGATGGGCGCGATCGTGACGGCCCAGCGGATCCCGGTCGGCGGCGACGCCATCGACAACGCGATCGTCCAACACCTGCGCCACCAGCACGAGTTGATGCTGCCGAGCCAGTCGGTGCGCCCGCTGCAACTGGCGCTCAGCGGAAACGGCCTCACCACCCAGGGCCCGGAGTCCACCGAGATCCACGGCCGTGACGTCGCCACCGGCCTGGCCCGCTCGGTCCACGTCCAGACCGCCGCCGTCCGCGAGGCCATCCACACCCCGCTCACCGCCGTGCTCGACGGCCTCGGCAAGGTCCTCCGCAACTGCCCGCCCGACCTGGTCGCCGACCTCGCCGACCGGGGCATCATGATGGTCGGCGGCAGCGCCCTGCTCCCCGGCCTCGACCAGATGCTGCGTACGGCGACGGGGATGCCGGTGCACATCGCGGAGCGCCCCGACACCTGCGCGGTGCGCGGCCTCGGCGAGATGATCGAGGGCAAGATCTCGCCGCTGCGCCTCGACCCGCTCGCCGAGTAGGACCCCCGGTGTCCATGTCCCTGCAGCTCGTCGGCGCCCTGCTGATCCTGGCGTCGTTCGTGCTCGCCCAGACGGGCAGCCTGGCCTTCGGCTCGGCCCGCTATCTGTGGCTGAACTTCATCGGCTCCTCGCTCCTCGCCATCGACGCGGTGGCCGAGGAGCAGTGGGGTTTCGCCCTGCTCGAGGGCGCCTGGGGCCTGTACTCGCTGCTCGGTCTGGTGGACTGGGCCCGTGGACGCCCGGTGACCGGCAGGGAACCGGTGAGCGGCAGGGAACCGGTGAGCGGCAGGGAATCCGTATAGCCGGGCGGTGACCGGAAGGGACGGGCATGGCAGCGGACTCGGGCGGCGCCGGGCAGCCCGCAGGAGCTACCCGCGACGCGGCGGTGGAGCGGGAGCCGCTGCTCCTGGAGGCGGTCGTCGGCGTCGGCGCGGACCTCGAACTGCGCGCCACCCTCCAGCACTTGGTGGAAGCGGCGACCCGCCTCACGGACGCGCGGTACGGCGCGCTCGGCGTCGTGGACCCGGACCGCAGCGAAGGCCCCCGGCTCACCGAGCTGTTCACGGTCGGCATGGACGAGGCGGCCAGGGCCCGCATCGGCCGCCTGCCCTGCGGCGACAAGGGCCTGCTCGGCGTGCTGATCCGCGACCCGCGCCCCCTGCGCGTCGACGATCTGACGGCCGACCCGCGCTCCTGCGGCATGCCGCAGGACCATCCCCCGATGCACAGCTTCATCGGCGTACCCGTGCTCGTACGCGACGAGGTGTTCGGCAACCTCTACCTGACCGAGAAGCGCGGCGGGCCGTTCACGGCGGAGGACGAGCGGCTGATCCGGATCCTCGCCGCACAGGCCGGTATCGCGATCGGCAACGCGCTGCTCTTCGAGAACGCCCGGCAGCGCGAGCGCTGGATCGAGGGCGCGGCGGCGGTCACCACGGCCCTGCTCAGCGGCGCCCGCAGCGACGACCCGCTGCTGGTGGTGGCCGAACAGGCCCGCCTGCTCGCCGATGCCGCCGCCGGCGTGATCCTGCAGCCCACCGAGGAGGGCGGCATGGAGATCGTCACGGCGTCCACGCACGGCGACCCGGCCGCCCTGGTCGGCACCACGATCACCCCGGGCAGCCCGGTCCTTGAGCAACTCCTCGGCGGCGAGCCGGTGTTCGTCGGCGACTCGGCGACGGACCCGCGGATGACCACCCCGGTCAGCAGCCGCTTCGGCCCGAGCATGCTGCTTCCGCTGCAGAGCGGCGGCCGCCTGATCGGCACCCTGGCCCTGCCCCGCAGCCGCGGCACGCGCGGCTACACGCCGGTGGAGCGGCAGCTCGCCACGCAGTTCGCCTCGCAGGCCGCGCTGGCCCTGGTCCTCGCGGACGCCCGGCGCGGCCGTGAGCGGCTCGCCGTGTTCGAGGACCGCGACCGGATCGCCCGCGACCTCCACGACCTCGTGGTCCAGCGCCTCTTCGCCACCGGCATGATGCTGGAGTCCACCCAGCGCAGGGCCGGCGCCCCGGAGGTGGACACGGCCATCGGCAGGGCGGTCGACGAACTGGAGTCGACCATCCAGGAGGTGCGTACGGCGATCTTCGCCCTCCAGCAGCCGCCCGCGGACGCCCCGACGAGCCTGCGCGGCAAGGTCCTCAAGGAGGCCGCGGGCGCGGCGGCACTCCTCGGCGTGACGCCCTCGACCCAGTTCAAGGGCGCCGTCGACAGTCGCGTCCAGGAGCCCGTCGCCGGCCAGCTGCTCGCCGCGCTGCGCCACGCGCTGGCCGCCACGTCCCGCCGCTCCGCGGTGTCCGAGATCCGCGTGACGGTCGACGCGGACGCCCAACTCCCGGACGGCCGCCCGGGGTTGCGCCTGACGGTGTACGACGACGGCGGCGGGGAAGGCACGACGGCCGCGTCCCAGTGGCCGCTCTGACCACGCCGAGATGAACTCTCGGCTGCCGCGTTCCGGAAGCCCTCCGGAAGGTTGACGCGCGTAGCGGAGCGGCCCCACTCTTGGGGGCGGCCGCCGCCCGGGCGGTGGCGGTCGTTCCCCTCGGGTTCGACGGTCGGGAGGCCGACATGCTCAGACGCACGGCACGTACGCTCGGGTTATTTGTCATGGCCATGGCTTGCGCGGTCCTCGGTGTGAGCGCCACCGCCGGCACCGCCCAGGCCGACAGCTGCTACAGCTGGAACCGCACCCTGTCCCAGGGCGCCTCCGGCAGCGACGTCACGCAGCTCCAGATCCGCGTCGCCGGCTGGGTCACCTCCGGCGAACGCCTCTCGTACGACGGCCAGTACGGCGCCCGCACCGCCGCCGCCGTCAAGAAGTTCCAGTCCGCGTACGGCCTGCCAGCGGACGGCGTCGCCGGCTCCGCCACGTTCAACAAGATCTACGCCCTCCAGGACGCGGACTGCACACCGGTCCACTTCACCTACGCCGAGCTCAACAAGTGCAACTCGGACTGGTCCGGCGGCGCCGTCTCGGCGGCCACCGCCAAGGCGAACGCCCTGAAGACCATGTGGAAACTGGAGGCGATGCGGCACGCCCTCGGCGACGTACCGATCACGATCTCCAGCGGCTTCCGCTCGAAGTCCTGCAACAGCGCCGTCGGCGGCTCCCCGACCAGCCGCCACCTCTACGGCGACGCCGCCGACCTGACCGGCTCGCCCAGCCTCTGCCGCCTGGCACAGCAGTCGAGGACCCACGGCTTCTCGGAGATCCTCGGCCCGGGCTACCCCGGCCACAACGACCACACGCATGTGGCGTTCGACCCGAGCCCGTACTGGTCGGCCCCCAATTGCGGCATCTGAACACGCCAGTGGGCGTGGACCGTCCGGCCCACGCCCACTGTGCACGGCCGAAGTGCCGTACCCCGCGCAGTTCTTGCGTCTACGCGACCGCTGCTAACCCTTGCCCGGTCCTCCGCGCTTGTTGCTGAGCCGGACGGTGACGCCCTTGGACGCGTTCTCCTTGGTGAGCTTGTGCGGCCCGCTCACCGGCTTCGCCGGCAGCTGGTAGCCGTCGGGCACGTCCGTCTCCTGGAGGTAGTACGAGCCGAGCTTCAGGTCCTTGAAGTCGCAGCGGCCGCGCGTGTCCGTGGCGCAGCCCCTTCCGATCCTGGTGTCCTTGCCCGATCCCGAGGTCTGCAGCCCGGTACGGCCGTTGCTCTCGCGCCACAGCTGGAACACCACACCCTGCAGCGGCTTCTTGGTCTTCTTGTCGACCTTGATGACGTGCAGCTTCCCCTTCGGCTTCGGCTTCGGGGGTGTCTTGCGGTGGTTGGCGGCCTTGACCGTCACACCCTTCTCGCGGTTGTCCTTGGTGAGCTTGAGCGGCCCGAGGACGGCCGGCGAGGGGAGCTTGTACCCGGCGGGCGCTTTGGTCTCGCGCCAGTAGTACGTGCCGATCGGCACGGTGCGGCGGCAGACACCCCGGCCGTCGGTGGTGCAGGTGTCGCCCACGCGGGTGTCGGGGTTCATGCCCTTGGTCTGGAGTCCGGCGGTGTCGTTGGTCTCCCGCCACAGCTCGAAGACGGCACCGGCCAGAGGCTTCCCGGTCTTCTGGTCGGTCTTGACGACCTTGACGGGACCGCGCTTCTTCTTGGGCTTGTCATGGGGCTTGTCATGGGGCTTGGGGTGAGGCTTGTGGTGGGGCTTTTGCTTGTGGTGGGGCTTTTGCTCGTGCGGGTTCAGGGCGCCGCCGAGGTAGTCGCGGGGGTCGACGCTGACGGGCGGATACGTGTCCGGGCAGTAGCCCGGCACACAGAGGCCGTCCTCGCCGGTCATCGGGGCGGCCTCGACGGCGGACGGGCGCTGTTCTGCGGGCTTGGCGTGCGCCGTCGCCGCCGTGAGGGGCGTGCACAGCAGGGCAAGGGCACCGGCCGTGGCGGCGGTGAACTGTGCGGAGAGGTGCAGCCGGGACCTGCCCGACAAGGCTTCCTTGGGGCGTGAGAGTGACCACATGCCGTCAGGAGACACCTCGCGCGCACGCGAACTCGGCTTTCGGCCAGGCGGCGCGTGCTCTGTCATCCGAACGACCCAGCCCAGCCGAAGGTGCGAGACCTCGCACGATCTGTCCGTTGCAGACTGAAGATCCCACTTGACCCCATTGCCGTGTCTACGGGTCTGTCGCGCCGTTGGACGAGACGCGTGGCCGTCTTCCCCACGGCCAATTCACTGTCCAAGGAGTACTTGATGTCTCGCATCGCGAAGGCCGTGGCCGTCCTCGCCGGCACGGGTGCCGTCGCCCTGAGCGGGGCCGGCATTGCCGTCGCCGACTCGGGCGCGAGCGGCGCGGCTGTCGGTTCGCCCGGTGTCGCCTCCGGCAACCAGGCCCAGGTCCCGGTCCACGTGCCGGTCAACCTGTGCGGCAACACCGTCAACGTGATCGCCCTGCTCAACCCCGCCTTCGGCAACACCTGCGTGAACGCCGACGGCGAGGAGAACGGCGGCGGCAACGGCAACGGCAACGGCAACGGCGACCACGGCAAGGGCTACGGCGGCAAGGGCTACGGCCGCTGAGCCTCCGTACCGCGAAGTCCCCTCGGCCTGCGGGCCGAGGGGACTTTGTCATTGGTACCGGTAGATCCGGCGGTGATCGAGCATCCGCTCGGGTTCCACACCCCAGGGCCCCATGGGCTCGCCCCGTGCCGCCACCCGCCGAAACTGCGGATCACCTGGCGGTGGAGGGCTGCTCGGCTCGTATCCGGCCCGGGGATTGCGCTGCTGCCAGCGGGACCAGAGCAGGTCGACGTACGAGTGGTGCAGCCAGAAGATCGGGTCGTTGACCGAGGCGCCTCCGAGCATGAGCCCTCCGACCCACCGGTGCACACGGTTGTGGATCAGGAATCGGGTGTCGCCGCGCCCCGGCCCCCAGCCCTCCAGCGCGTTGCGGAATCCGGAGCGGCTCGTGGAGTTCCAGGGCGCGACGTCATACGTCTTCTCCCGCATCACACGGTCCAATTGGGCCCTGGTGGGCAGTGACAGGGGATCTCCGGGGCGGCCCAGGTCCCGGGCCAGAAAGCGGTCCTCGGTCATGGCGTACCGCACGCGCCAGCGCCCCTCGGAGTAGGCGAAAGGCCCGTTCATGACCTGGAGGTCACGCCGGCGCCCGCTGCCGCCCATGAAGTCGGAATTCCACACGCCCGAAGAGGGCCTGCGGTCCCGGGTCCAATTCCAGTACGGCACGGTCACCGACGAGTCGATCCGGCGCAGCGCGCGCTCGAATTCGAGCAGGAACTTCCGGTGCCAGGGCAGGAAGGTCGGCGCCATATGTGCGAGCCGGAGGCGGTCTTCACCGTCGGACACGTAGTAGTCGATGTGCACGCGGACGAATTCGTCGTATTCCCCGGACCGTTTGAGATCCAGTACCGCGTTGACGAACCTTCGGCGCTCGGTCTTGCTCAGATCGCGTACATCTTTACGCGTGTAGGTCATGCGTGCTCCCTTCCCCACCGCTGCCGTGCGCTGCGGCGTAGCGGCTCAGTCGAGCGGATCCCAGCACGTCAACTGCCGCGCGGGCAGCGGAGATCGGCGTAGGGCAGGACTGATAGTGGTCGATCGGAGTGACGTATCCACCATCGGCGCAGCGCATGAGGTGAAGTGGGCGTCGATCGATGAGCAGGTGCGGAACATCTCCGGATCCGGCGACCACTTGGATCCGACGCCCCCGGTACCACTCATCGAATTCAAGACTCGTACCACTGCCCTTGTCCGGCACAGCCCCGTGATGGGAATCGCGTACGGCGAGGAATGCGGCGGGAAGTGCGACCAGGGAACGGACGAGCACACGGCGCGAGGGCATCATGAGCAACTCCTGTCGTCGAGACGAGAATGCTAATCGGAGCGCGTCACGGAGAACGGAAGGCGTTCATCTGGCGATTCGCGCAGGAAGCTGGAGTACACGCCCGCGTATCCCAGGCTGAGGGTTTCCCGGTCCACTCGGACCTCTCGGTCCTGCAAGGGCCGTACGAGCTCGTCGGCGGCGTCCATCAGGGGGAAGAGGTCGCATCCGTGCTCCCAGCCCATCAGGTCGGCCACCGCGATGAATGCCTCGAGCGGGCAGTTTCCGGCTCCGGCTCCCTGGCCCGCCAGCGACGCGTCGACGCGCGTACAGCCGTTCTCCACCGCGGCGACGGAGTTGGCTACTCCGAGGGCGAGGTTGTGGTGAGCGTGGATGCCGAGTTCGGTGGTGGAGTCGAGGGTGTCACGGTAGGCGCGGAAGCGGTCGCGTACCCGGTCCATGGTCAGTCGGCCGCCGGAGTCGGTTTGGCGTCGGTGACGGCCTCGATCCACTCCCAGTCGGTGTGGGCACCGATGCCGTAGTTGATGCTCGATCCGGACAGTCCGTCACCGTGGGCGATCTCGATGGCGGAGACGCCCGCGGAGTCCAGGGCTGCGGCGATGGCGCGGGCCTGCTCGACGGTGTAGCGGTGTCGGACGGCGTGCATGCCGTCCCGCAGGGTCACGTCCTGGATGTACAGGGGGCTGATGGGGGCGTGCGTGGTCGCGGTGGTGGTCATCGGGCTGATTCCTCGCTGGTGCGGTGTGCGGCCATGCGTTCCGCCGTGCGCAGCGCGGCCGACGTCATGATGTCGAGGTTGCCCGCGTAGGCCGGGAGGTAGTGGGCGGCGCCCTCGACCTCGAGGAAGACCGCGACTTTCAGCGCGTCGTCGGCGAGTTCGGCGGGCACGAGGGAGCGGAGGGGATCGTCCCGCCGCACGCCATCGAACTGAACCTTCTGCTTGAGGCGGTAGCCGGGCACGTACGCCTGGACGCGTCCGACCATGTCCTCGACAGAGGCGGTGACGGCCTCCTCGTCGCAGTCGGAGACCAGGCAGTGCAAGGTGTCGCGCATGATCAGCGGCGGCTCGGCGGGGTTGAGGATGATGATCGCCTTGCCGCGTGCGGCGCCTCCGACCTGCTGGATCGCAGAGGAGGTGGTTTCTGTGAACTCATCGATGTTCGCCCGGGTTCCGGGGCCGGCCGAGCGGGAGGAGAGGGAGGCGACGATTTCCCCGTAGTGCACGGGGGTGACCGCGTTGACCGCGGCCACGATCGAGGATCGTGGCCTGGCCGCCGCAGGTGACCTTGTTGACGTTCGGGGCGCCGAGGTGGGCTTCGCCGTTGACGGGGGGGGCACGACGTAAGGGCCGAGGGCGGCGGGTGTGAGGTCGATCAGGGTGCGGCCGATGCGCGCAGCACTTCCTCGTGGAGCTGGTGGGCGCGGGCGGAGGTGGCGTCGAAGACGATCTCCACGTCCGCGAACTCGTCCATCGTCACAAGACCGTTGATGCCGTTGTGGGTGGTGGCCACGTTGAGACGGCGCCCGCGGGCCAGGCCGTCCGAGGCGGGGTCGATGCCGGCGATCGCCGCGATCTCCAGGTTCTCGGACAGCCGCAGCACCTTGATCACGAGGTCGGTGCCGATGTTGCCCGAACCGATGATCGCCACTTTCGTCGTGTCAGACATGGGCGCTCTCCTCGGTGATGGAGAAGAACTCGGCGGCGTTCGCGCCGAGCAGGAGGGCGCGGTCGGCGTCGCTCAGGGAGGCACAGTCCCGGATCGCCGATCCGGGCTGCTGTTCCCCGAGGGGGAAGGGGAAGTCGGTGCCCAGCATCACCCGGTCCGGGCCCATCACCTCGACGAGCAGCCGTAGGGCGCGGGGGTCGAAGACGGCGGAGTCGACGTAGAAGCGCCGTACGTACGCTGACGGCGGCTTGGGGGAGTCGGCGCGGACGATGTCTCGGTGGTGCCAGGCGTTGTCGGCCCGGCCGAGCAGGAACGCGAAGCTGCCGCCGCCGTGACAGAAACACAGCTTCAAGGACTCGGGGAGCCGCTCGAACGCGCCCGCGAGAGCCATGCCGAGGATCGTGAGCTGGGTCTCCGCGGGCATGCCGACCAGCCACTGCAGCATGTGGGGCCGCGTGCGCTCACCTCCGGGCATGTCCCAGGGGTGCACGAGAACCGGCATTCCTTCGTCCGCGCAGTGGGTGAGGAAGGCGATGATGTCCGCGTCCGCCAAGGACCGGTCACCGACGTGGTTGCCGATGTGGACGCCGCGGTGTCCGGCGGCAGCGGCCTTGGAGACCGTCTCGCAGGCCCGCTGCAGATCCTGCAGCGGGACCTGGCACAGCGGCAGCAGCCGGTGGGGGGCCGGCGAGCAGTAGTCGAGAATGCGGTCGTTGACCAGCTCGCACCACTCCGCCGCGCGGGCGGGGTCGGCGTCGTAGCCGAACATCAGAGGAGCGGAGGAGACGGCCTGTACGTCGACGCCGAGCGTGTCCATCGCGGCCAGCCGCTGCTGTGGGTCCCACAACGGCCCGGTGACGGGGCGGTACTCCTGGGTGCCGCTCATCATCATCCCGGTGCCGTCGCGGTGGACGCGCAGCCACGGCCCGTCGGCGCCGGTGAGGATGCGGCTCTCGGATTCGGATATGCGGGGGAAGACGTGTGCGTGGACGTCGATGACAGACAAGAAGGTCTCCGTTGGTGAGGTCAGGCGCGGGTCTGCGTGCGCGGGCGCATCGCCTCGGGCCACTGCCGGCCCGGGTGGACGGAACCGCAGTGCGGGCAGGTGCGGTCGCTGTCGTAGAAGGCCTCGAAGACGGGTGGCAGGTCGTCGACGATGGAGGCGACCTGGAGCTGCGAACGGTGCACTAGGTGGTGACAGTTGACGCAGTACCACTCGAAGGCGTCCTGCTGGCCCTCTGGTCGGGCGAACTCGACGACGAGGCCGATGCTTCCGGGTTCCGGGCGCTGTGGGGAGTGCCTGACGTGCGGCGGGAGCAGGAAGACGTCGCCCTCGTTGATCTGGACGTCGACCGGGGGCGCGCCTTCTTCTTCCATGACGCGGAGCACCATGTTGCCGCGGAGCTGGTAGAAGAACTCCTCGAGAGGGTCGTCGTGGAAGTCGGTGCGCTGGTTGGGGCCGCCGACCACGGTGACCATCAGGTGGGCGTCCTGCCAGATCTGCACGTTGCCGACCGGGGGCCTCAGCAGTTCCTGATGGTCATCGATCCACCGGTTGAAGTTGAACGGCAAGTCGTTCGTCATCTTCGGCAGGTTCATGGGGTGCTCCTCAGAACGTGGCGAGGGGGATGTGGGCGACGCACGCGATCTCCAGGAGCAGGTGCGGGTGCGGAAGCTGGTGGACGGCGACGGTGGTGCGGGCCGGTCCGGTCTCGTCGAAGTACTCGGCGTAGACCTCGTTGTATCCACCGAAGTCGTTCATGTTGACCAGGTACGCCGAGACGTTGACGACGTCGGACAGGTCCCCGCCGGCGGCGTGCAGCAGGTCGCGGATGTTCTCGATGACGGCGCGGCTCTGCTCGCGGATGTCGAGGCTTGTGGTGCCCATGGCGTCGGCCTGTGCGCCGGCGATCGTGCCGTCCGGCCGGCGGGAGCTGGTCCCGGAGACGTAGACAAGGTCACCGGCGCGCTTCAGGTGCGGAAATCGTCCACGAGGCCGCGCCTTGCCCTCGACCAGGAGGCCCGGATCGTTGCTCATCGGGTCGTCACCTCCGCCGTCCCCAGGCCCGCTGCGGTGATCTGCACGTGCGCCGTGCGGGGCAGCGGCAGGGCTGCTGTGGCCGCGCCGGCAAGCACCAGGAATCCGGGTTCCAGTACGACACCCGCCTCGCCCGCGAGCCTGGCTGCGGCGGTGAGGGAGCGCAGGGGGTGTCCGAGGATGGCCGCCGATGATCCGGTGGCCACCGGGCGGCCGTTGATCTCCACGGTGAGGCCGAGGTTGCCGAGGTCGAAGTCGTCCGGGTTGTGCCAGGGGGCGATGCCGAAATGGGCCGCCGAGGCGTTGTCGGCGATGACGTCGGGCAGGGTGAACCGGAAGCCTTCGTAACGGGAGTCGAGTACCTCGTACGCGACGGCCACCCCGGCGACCGCGCGGGCCGCTTCGGCGGGGCTGATCCGGCCGGACAGCGGGCGCCCGAGGAGAAAGGCGATCTCGGGTTCGATGCGGGGGTGGATGAGGTTCCCGGTGTCGAGGATGCCGCCGTCCTCGACCAGCATGGCGTCCGTGAGCAAGCCCCAGATGACGTCGTCGACGCCCATCTGGGCCATCTTGGCGCGGCTGGTGAAGCCCATCTTGACGCCGACGAGGGACTCGCCGCGCTCCCGCCTGCGGTCGACTCCTTCCCGCTGGACGGCGTAGGCGGTGGCGACGTCGAGCGGTGCGGTGTCGGTGAGCCGGTCGGTGGTGCGGCCGGCGCGGGTGGCGGCGTCCAGGGTCCCGGCGAGTGCCGCGATGTCGGGTTGGTTCATCTCATGCCTCCTCGGTGTCGGACGCGAACGCGACGCGGACGTCGCCGAGTCCGTCGATGCGGGCCTGCAGCACGTCGCCCGGCGCCACGGGCACCATCGGGCCGAGCGCACCGGTGAGTACGGTGTCGCCCGCGCGCAGCGGGCGGCCCATGCGGACGAGGGTGTCGGCCAGCCACAGGGCGGCCGTCAGGGGATGGCCGAGGCAGGCGGAGCCCGCTCCGGTGGAGACCTGTTCGCCTTGGCGCTGCAGGACCATGCCGGCCAGCCGCAGGTCGACGTCGCGCAGCGGCACCGGGCGGGTGCCGAGGACATACAGGCCTGAGGAGGCGTTGTCCGCGACGGTGTCGGTGATGGTGATGTCCCAGTCGCGGATCCGGCTGCCGCACACTTCGACCGCGGGCAGCGCGAACGCGGTGGCGCGGAGCAAGTCGGCGATCGTGTGCCGTTCGTGGGTGAGGTCGGCGTCGAGGACGAGGGCGACCTCAGCCTCGGCCCTGGCCTCCTGTACGGCGCCCGCGGGGATCTCGGCACCGTCGGGGACGGCCATGTCGGCGTAGAGCATGCCGAAGTCAGGTGTGTCGACGCCGAGTTGACGCTGCACGGCGGGGGAGGTCAGTCCGATCTTGCGGCCGGTGAGCCGGCGTCCCTGGGTGAGCCAGTGCTCGGTCAGCCGGTCCTGGACGGTGTAGGCGGTGTCGATGTCGTCGATGAGGTCGCGAACCGGCGCACAGGGGGTTCCGGAGGCGTGGGCTTCGAGCAGCCGGGCCGCGGCGGCGTCCACGGCGGGGGCGGTTCGGGGCAGATTGCTGTGGGTTGGTGCTGTCGAGGTGTCGATCACGGAGTCTCACTCCTCTTTCTGGCGGAGGGGCAGCTTTCTGGCGGAGGGTCGGCTTTCTGGCGGAGGTCGGCCCGGACTTCAGATCTGGATGCACACGTTGACCGGCTCGGAGAAGAAGTCGAGGGAGTAGGCGCCGCCCTCTCGGCCGATACCGGAGTTCTTGATGCCGCCGAAAGGTGTCCGCAGGTCGCGCAGGTTCCAGCAGTTGACCCAGACCACGCCTGCCTCGATCCGGGGGGCGACCCGATGGGCGCGGGACAGGTCGGTGGTCCACACGGTTGCGGCGAGTCCGTAGCGGCTGTCGTTCGCCAGGCGCACGGCCTCGTCCTCGGTGCCGAACGGGGCGACGTGGCAGACCGGGCCGAAGATCTCCTCCTGCACGATGCGGGAACTCTGCGGCAATCCGGCCAGGACAGTGGGTTCGACGTAGAAGCCCTGATCCCGGGCGTCTTCGAAGTGCGGGACCCCACCGCCGGCGATGACCTTCGCGCCTTCGTCGGCGGCCAGTCGGTAGTACGAGAGCACCTTGTCCCGGTGGGCGGCGGAGATCATCGGCCCGTAGCCGGTCAGGGAACGAGCGCGTTCGCCGAGCGCGGCGACGAACTCCTCGAAGACCGGGCGCTCGACGTAGACGCGTTCGGTGCACAGACAGACCTGCCCGGAGTGGGTGAACGCGGAGCGCAGGGTGCCCTCGAGTGCGGCTTCGATGTCCGCGTCGGCGAAGACTAGAGCGGCGTTCTTGCCGCCGAGTTCGAACGAGACCGGGGTGATGTGGTCGGCGGCACCGCGCATGATGGCGGCACCGGTGGCCGAGGCGCCGGTAAAGGCGACGGCGTCCACGTCGTGGTGCGTGGTGAGGTGCTCGCCCGCCCCGCCCACGCCGCTGCCGTGCACCAGGTTGAACACTCCGGGCGGGAGGTCGGCCTGTCCGATCACCTCGGCGAGCAGTGTGGCTGTGGACGGGGTCTCCTCGGAGGGCTTGGCGACAACGGTGTTGCCTGCCGCGAGCGCCGGTGCCACCTTCCAGGTCAGCAGGAGCAGCGGAAGGTTCCAGGGCGAGACGACCGCGACCACGCCGAGTGGACGTCGGACGGTGTAGTTGAGGGCCTGGCCTGTGCCGGTGCTCCATCCCGGGATGGCGGTGGCGTACGCGTGCTCGGGGCGGCCGTAGAGGAGGTCGGCGTAGGCGCGGAAGTTGCCGATGACGCGTGGGATGTCGATGGTCGCCGCGAGTTCGCGGGGCTTGCCGGTGTCGCCCGATTCGGCTTCGACGAACTCGTCGAAGCGTGCCTGGATGCCGTCGGCGATCCGGCGCAGCGCGGCGGCACGGTCTTCGGCGCTGGTGCTGCCCCAAGGGCCGCCCAGTGCGGTACGGGCTGCGGCGACGGCGGCGTCGACGGTCTCCCGGCCGGCCTCGGGGACCTTGCCCCGGATCGTCCCGTCGACGGGGTTGATCAGCGGACGCGTCCCGGTGTCATCGCCGTGGGGCCCGGTGTCATCACCGTGGGGAAGGAAGGTCCCGCCGATGTAGTGCGCGCGATTCATCGTGCTGTGCCCCTTGCTCGTCGACTTTCGGTCCGCACAAGGAGCATCCGCCGCCCGAACTATGCCTGTCTAATGTCAATTTGCGCGGCAGCCATACCCTTTCAGGCATGGCTGGCGGCGCGTGAGGCATCCGGGACGTACTGCCGGGCGGCCCTCAGGTCTGGCCGAGTTCGGCCGCGACGGACCGCAGTGTCGCGAGCAGCTTCTGCGTGGACGGGCCGAGCGGTCGCCCGGCGGGCAGGGTGATGCCGACGCTGTGGCCGATCGGCTCCAGCGACACGGGAAGGGTGACAAGCCGCGGGTCGCCCCTGCTGATCAGGCCGGGCAGGACGGCCACGACGTCGGTCTCGGCCAGCAACTGGCGAACGGTGAGGAAGGACGTGCACTCCACCCGGTTCTCGGGCAGCGCCATCCCGTTGCGTACGAAGAACTCCTCGAGCTCACGGCGCAGCACCGTCTCGGTCCCCGGCAGGATCCACGGATATGCCTCGAGGTCCGCCAGAGCGACCTCGTCCTGCCCGCTCAGCGGATGGCCCGCACCCACGAGGACCTTCACGGACTCCTCGTAGAGGCTTTCCCGGACCGTATTGCCTCCGGCCGACGTGGTGAGCCTGCCCAGGATCAGGTCTACCCGGCCCGCCTCCAGGTCGACCAGCAGCGTCTCCGGCGTTGCCTCGCGGACCACGACCGTCAGCAGCGGGTGCTCCGCCTTGACGGCTGCGATGGCACGGGGCAGCAGAAGGTTGGATCCGGCCAGATGCATGCCGATCACCACGGTGCCGCGGTCGGCCTCGGCGATCTCGACCATGTGCCGCGCCGCATGCCTCAACTGCGCGATGACGGCACGGGCGTGATCGGTGAAGGCCGCACCGAAGACGGTCGGCGTGATCCCCCGCGGCCCCCGGTCGTACAGGGTGACGCCCAGGATGGCCTCAAGGTCGTGCAGGCCTCGGGTCACCACGGGCTGCGTCACATGCAGGGCGGCCGCGGCGCCGACGACGCTGCCCTGCTCGGTGAGCGCGTCGACCAGGATCAGATGGCGGAGCTTGAGGCGTCCGTCAAGGAGGCGGGGCGTGTCCATGCACGACGTATAGCAGAGACATCCCATCTGGCTGATCTGGCATGCCTGTTCAGGCATAACACCGAAGCGACGGAGGCCCGCGAGTGATGTCTCCGCGAGGATGCCGGAGGGGCGAGCGAAGGTATGCCCGTCCCGGCATGACGTGCAGCCAACTTGGCATTGGCTGGGCATGACGCCCGGGGTCCACGATGAGCTCACGATGTGGCGGCGAGCACACAGGGGTGTGCCAGGGCCACCAGTCGCAGTCCCATGTCGCATGCCCATGTCCCGTGCCGCCGGGCATCCCAGTAGAAAGCGGGGACGCATGACCTCCTCAGTTCGCGCACCTGACGTCGAGGCCAACCTCAAGCGCAGCATCACACTGCCGCAGGCACTGGGCGTCTCCTTCCATCAGATCGTCGGCGGCGGGGTCATCGCCCTGATGGGCGTGGCCATCGGCCTCACCGGAGGCGGGGCGCCCCTGGCCTTCGCCATCGCCGCCGCCATGGTGATCGTCTACTCGCTGCCGGTCGCGGTGCTCGGCAGCGCCATGCCGGTGACCGGCGGCCGGTACAGCTACGCGGCACGCTTGATATCGCCGTCCATGGGCTTCACCACGATGTGGTTCTCCGTCCTCGTCACCATCCAGCTGAGCCTGATGGCGCTGGCAGGGGCCGACTACCTGCACAGCCTGGTCCCCTCGGTGCCGACGCGGCCCCTGGCTCTCGGGCTGATCACAGTGTTCTTCCTGGCGAACCTGGTCGGCACCGCGTTCTCCAACCGGCTGGGCATCGTGCTCGCGTTCGTCATGCTCGCGGCGTTCCTGCTCTACGGATTCGCCGGACTGCCGCACGTCGAGTGGGGCACCTTCGCCGACTCGGCGCCCCACGGCACCGGGAACCTGCTCACCGCGGCCGCCATGCTCACCTTCGCCATCACCGGCAGCACCTACGTCGCCGAACTGGGGCGGGAGATGAAGCGTCCGGGACGGGACATCCCGCTGTCGATGATCGGCGGCATCGTCCTGGCCGCCGTCCTCTACGTCTTCCTGGCGATCCCGTCGGTCGGCACCCTGCCGATCACCGAGGTAGCGGGCAAACCGATGTCGGTGGTGGCCGACCACATCCTGACGCCCGGCGGCTTCACGTTCTTCATCCTCGGCGGGGCCCTGGCGTCCGTGGCAGGCCACATGAACTCGCTGCTTCTCACCTCGACCAAGCCCGTACTCGCAGCCATCGGCGACGGCTGGCTGCCGACGCGGCTGGGCGCGGTGAACAAGCGGTACGGCACGCCCCACTGGCTGCTGTTCGGCCTGTACCTCATCGGTGCCATTCCCGTACTGACCGGGTTCAGCGTCGCCTCCATCGCCGGAATGGTGTCGATCGCGGCCACGCCGATGCTCGCCATCATGATCATCGCGTCCTGCCGGCTGCGGTCCCGCTACCCGCAGCAGTACGAGGCCGCACCGTTCAAGCTGCCCTGGGGTCTGCACCTCACCACCGTGCTCCTGGGCACCGCGGTACTGGCGGTCCAGGCGTACCTGCTGCTGGACAAGCTGACCTGGCCTGCCACCGTGGCGCTGGTGTCCTGGCTGGCAGTCGGCGCCGGCGTGTGGCTCGTACGTCACAAGCACGCGAACGCAGTTGTCCGAGCCCGACAAGACGATGACGAAGCAAGCCCCCTGCCGCCGCGCACCCCAGCCCGCTGAGCCACAGCGCACCCACCGGCAAGACCGCAAACCGGCGTGTACCGGCACTGACCTTCTGCCACGCGCCCAGCACACCTCTCAGGAGCCCTCCCCATGAGCACTCGACTGACCCTTCTCGGCACTGCCGCCGGACCGGCGCCCAAGCGGACCCGTAGCGCCCCCGCCCAGGTCATCGTCGTCAACGGATCCAGCTACGTCGTCGACTGCGGCAACGGGGTCGCCCGGCAGATGGCCCTCGCCGGAGTACCGCTGTCCTCCATGCGCGGGGTGTTCATCACGCACCACCACTCCGACCACAACGCCGATTACGGCAACCTGTTCCTGCTCGCCTGGGCGGCGAACCTCGAACATCGCGTGCCCACTTACGGGCCACCGCCCCTGGCAGAGATGACCGAACACTTCCTCGCCATGAACCGGTTCGACATCGACACCCGCATCACGGACGAGGGTCTGCCGCCGCTGGACAACCTCATGGCGCCGACCGAGATCACCGAAGAGCGCGTGGTGCACGAGGACGAGAACGTCCGGGTCACGGCGACGCTGGTGCATCACCCGCCGATCGCGACCGCTCTGGCCTACCGGTTCGACACCGCAGACCGTTCCATCGTCATCTCCGGAGACACCGCGCCGTCGGAGAACCTGGTGCGCCTCGCCGCGGGAGCAGACGTCCTGGTGCACGAGGTGATGTACCTGCCGGCCGTCGACGCCATGGTGGCCGGATTCAACGGAAAGACTCTGCGTCGGCACCTGTTGACCAGCCACACCGACGTCGACCAGGTGGGCCGGCTCGCCCAGCAGGCCGGCGTCAGGACGCTCGTGCTGTCCCACTTCGTCCCTACGGACGTCGCCATCCCGGACGAGACCTGGCGCAAGCACGCCGCACAGGGCTTCGAAGGCGAAGTCGTCGTCGGCCACGACCTGATGTCCCTGTGACAGACAAGAGGAACACGATGCCCCTCACCCGCTCCCAGTGCGAGCAGTACGACTCCAACGATCCACTCGCGCCGCTGCGAGGCGAGTTCGTCCTCCCCGAGGACGTGATCTATCTCGACGGGAACTCCCTCGGGGCCCTCCCCCGCGGTGCGTACACCCGCGTCGTCGACATGGTCGAGACCGAGTGGGGACAAGGCCTGATCCGCAGCTGGAACGACGCCGGCTGGTTCGACAAGCCGCGCACGCTCGGCGACCGCATCGCCCCACTGATCGGCGCCGACCCGGGCGAGGTCGTGGTCTGCGACTCCACATCGATCAACCTCTTCAAGGTCTTCGCCGCCGCCCTCGCCATGCGCCCCGACCGAAAGACCGTGGTCTCCGAGGCGGCCAGCTTCCCCACCGACCTCTACATGATGGAAGGCGCCACCGGCCTCCTCGACGGCTATCAGCGCCGTCTGCTGTATGACAGCGGCCCCGGCCTTGAGGACATACTCGACCAGGACGTGGCGGTCGTCGTCCTCAGCCACGTCGACTACCGGACCGGGCGACTGCACGACATGGCCGCGGTCACCGAACTGGCCCACCGGCACGGCGCCTTGGTCGTGTGGGACCTCTGCCACAGTGCCGGCGCCCTCCCCATCCACTTGAACGCCGACCGCGCCGACTTCGCCGTGGGCTGCACCTACAAGTACCTCAACGGCGGCCCCGGCTCACCTGCCTTCGTCTACGCCGCCACCCGCCACCAGGACACGGCCCACCAGCCGCTGTCCGGCTGGCACGGCCACGCCGACCCCTTCGCCTTCACCACCGACTACCGTCCGGCCGACGGCATCGACCGCTTCCGGTGCAGCACCCCGCACCTGCTCTCGTACGCACCGCTCGAGGCGAGCCTCGACACCTGGGAACGCGTCGACCTCGACCTGCTACGCGCCAAGAGCCAAAAGATGACTGACCTGTTCATCGACTTGGTCGACCAGGAGTGCGCGGGATTCGGTCTGGAAGTCGCCTCCCCGCGCGACCCGGGTGCCCGAGGCAGCCAGGTGGCCCTGCGGCACGAGCACGCGTACCCCGTGATGCAGGCGCTCATCGACCGCGGCGTCATCGGGGACTTCCGCGCTCCCGACCTGATGCGTTTCGGGTTCACCCCGCTCTACGTGCGTTTCGTGGATGTGTGGGACGCAGTCGAGGTTCTGCGCCAGGTCCTGTCCACAGACGTGTGGCGCGAGGACCGCTACGCGACCCGCTCCCAGGTGACCTGATCCCCACGCCTTCGCTCAGCGGCCTGCCTTCGCTCAGCGGCCCGCCTTCGCCCGTTCCGCAGCCGCACGCCGATGCGGATCGGAGAACGCGAGCTTCCCCATCAGCGATGTCTCGGCCTCGCGGCGACGGCCGAACACCTCCGCGTAGCAGTCCTGGGCGGTGGTCGACTGCGGATCGGTGAGGAAGGCCCACTCCGCCAGATGGCATGCCAGCCGGAGATCGGAGTCGGCGAGTTCACGCGCACGCGCCGCCAATGCGTCGACACCGCCGGCGAGTCGGGTGATCTCGCGCGCCTGCACGGCGGCGGGTGCGGGCAGCAGGTTCGCGGCGTACCCGTCCCACCAGCCGCCGTACCGCCGGATCACATTGCGGCAGATGAACTCGGGCCGGTCGTAGCCGGGTTGGAGACGGGGGTGGTTGGCGAGGTGCTCGGGGACCGCCAGCGATTCCACGATCTCATCCGGCCGCAGGCCCGCGTTCAGACCGTCGAGGGTGTGGCGCACGATGTGCCGGAGGCAGGCGGCCATCGTCAGGAGTTCGTCGCGGATGGCGTCGGCTCCTCGTACGCAGTCGCCGTGGCCGGTGATCCCACAGTCCGCGTCGAGGGCGGCCATCTGCTCCGCGGCATCCGCCCACTCCTCCGCGTACCGCTGGACCTTGCGAGGGTTCCCGGCGTTGGGCAGGTAGCCGACCACCAGGTCGCCCGCCGCGATCACCCGTCGCCGCGGGGCCCACACCCAGGCGGCGTCGTCGGTCTCGCCCTTGGCGTGCCGCACCATGAACCGCTCACCCCCGATGCGGAGTTCGAGGCTGTCGCGGAACGTGATGTCCGGAACGACGAAGTCCTCGGGTGCGCTGGGCCAGCTTCGGCCGTTGGCGCCGGGCCGCTGCCCGTTGATCGCGGCGTTCAGGCCCGCGGTTTTCGCGTAGCGGGCGTAGTGGTCGAGCAGGTTCTCGTGGCCGACGACGCGAGGCCGTTCGCCCGCGCAGCCGGGGCGGGCCGCTCTTCCGTATGGGTTGTCGTACGGACTGCCGTATGGGCTGTCGTATGGGCTGTCGTATGGGCTGTCGTATGGGCTGTCGGTGCGCTGGACGAATCGGGCACGGGTGCCTCCTCGCTGCGAGGTTCGACTGAGCGTTGACGCCGATTAAATCACGCGGTTTAATCGGCCCACAGTGAGAGAGGGAAGACCGTGGAAACACCGACGCGATTGCAGATCCTGGTCGCAGCGGAGCGCCTGTTCGCCACTCAAGGAATCGACGCGACTTCCTTGCGGCAGGTCAGTTCCGAGGCTCGGCAGCGCAACACGGCCGCGGCGAAATACCATTTCGAGAACAAAGAGACTCTGATCAGAGCCATCTTCGAGCACCGACTCAGTGTCATCGACGCCCGGCGCGCAGAGTTGCTGACATCAGCGGAGACCGGGCGCCTCGGCGACCCGAGGGAACTGGTGGAGATTCTGGTCCGACCCCTGGCCGAGCAGGCGACCCGCTCCGGCAGCTACTACGTCCGGTTCCTGGACCGCGTATGCGAGTACGTCGGGCGCGATGTCACCGCCCTTCCGGACCTGGGTGGGCTCGAGGAGGCCGTGGCTGTCGGACGCCTGGTCACCGACCGGCTCCCCGGCCTGACCCGGCCACCGCTGCGCCCCCGGATCAGGTGGGCGGGCCAGCTGATCATCTCCGCCCTGGCCGACCTGGAGGGAACGCAAGGGGCCGCCGCAACCGCCGAGTTGGACGCCGAGTCGTACGTGGTGGCACTGATCGACGCGGTCACCGGCCTGCTCACAGTCGACGCCACCGCCCGGCCCGCCGGTCAACGGTGACGGTCGGGCGTCATGGGAGGGGAGTTCCAGATGACGCCGCGATCCGAGCCGACCGCCACCGGCCTGCGTCTCGCTTATGCCGCCGCCGGGCTGCTCATCGGCGGGGCATGGGTGTACGGCAGGAACATGCCGCTGTGGGAGCACGCGTTGCGCCTGTGCCTGATCGTGGTGGTCGTACCGCCCGTCCTGCACCTCGTCCGCAGCCGCATCCGGCGGCGCCCGGCGGCTCAGCACCTGCCCCTGCGGCAGCTCGTCGTCGCCAAGGTCCTGCTCGTCGTGGCCGCGGTGGCGGTGGAGCTGCTGCTCGACCCGCTGACGGCCTGGGCCTCGTTCGTCACCGCGGCTGCCCTCGCGACCGTGGTCGCAGTCGGAGGACCGCCGTGGCACCGAAGCCGTCACGACACCGCTTGAACACACCCCTGAACACACCCCTGAACACGCCTCCCTGAGCCACGCATCCGCTCCCTGCTGGAAAAGCCGCGGGGCTTCGGATTTCTTGATTTCCGGTAGCAGAAACCCCTCTTAGAAACCTCCCAGAAATCACTCCGGAAGCGGTCAGGTGAAGGTGCGACTCTTGCCCCCGTTCTGTTGATCGGCAACATGACCGGGGACCCTTGTGGCTGCTTTCCTCTACAAAACTGGCACGTTCTCCTTTCGATGGAGGTGGTTGGTCACCGTCCTGTGGGCGGGGCTGCTCGTGGTGGCAGGGGTGCTCGCCTCCCGTGCCGACGCCGCGCCGCCGAACGACTTCTCCATGCCGGGAACCGAGGCCCAACAGGCCTATGACCTCCTGGCGGAGCGTTTCCCCGAGATAAAGGCGGACGGCGCCACGGCACGCGTCGTCTTCAAGGCCGACGACGGCAAGGTGACCGCCCCGGACCAGAAGCAGGCCGTCGTGGCCGCCGTGGCGGCGCTCGGCGAGGCACCGCAGGTGGACCGGGTGACCGACCCCTTCAAGACGGGCTCCGTCAGCAAGGACGGCACCACCGCCTACGCGCAGGTGTCGTACGGCGTGACCGTCAACGAGCTCGCGGACACCTCCCGGGAGGCGTTGACGGACGCCGTGGAGGAGGCGCGCTCGACCGGTCTCACGGTCGAGGCCGGAGGCAACGCGGTCTCCGAGGCGGCCACGGGCGGTCATTCCACGGAGGCCATCGGGCTTGCGGTGGCCGCCGTGGTGCTCGTCATCACGTTCGGCGCGTTGATCTCGGCGGGCCTGCCGCTGCTCACGGCGCTGCTCGGTGTCGGCGTCGGAACCTGCGTGATCAAGGTCCTCGCGGCGCCGCTCGACCTGGGCGGGACGACGTCCGTGCTGGCCACCATGCTGGGCCTGGCCGTCGGTATCGACTACGCCCTGTTCGTCGTCTCCCGCTACCGCGACGAGCTGGCCCGCGGCCGGAACCGTGAGGACGCCGCCGCGCACGCGGTGGGCACGGCGGGCTCCGCCGTCGTCTTCGCCGGTCTGACCGTCGTGATCGCCCTCGCGGCGCTGCCCGTCGTCGGCATCCCGGTGCTGTCCCAGATGGGGCTCGCCGCGGCCGGAACCGCCGCACTCGCGGTGCTGATCGCCGTCACACTGATCCCCGCCCTGCTCGGCATCGCCGGGAAGCGCATCAAGCCTGCCCGCCCCCGCCGCCGCAGGCGCCGAGGGGGCGACGAGCCGTCCGGGGCGGCGCCGCGTCCCGGCCTGGGCGCGCGCTGGGCCCGGTTCATCACCCGGCGCCCGCTCGCGGTGCTGCTCGTCGGCGCCACCGCCCTGATCGCCATCGCGGTGCCGGCCGCCTCGCTCGAACTCGGCCTGCCCGGCGACGAGTCCAAGCCGACGTCCACGACCCAGCGCCGCGCCTACGACCTGCTCGCCGACGGCTTCGGCCCCGGCTTCAACGGCCCGCTGACCGCGGTCGTACGGGCCGAGGACGGCGGTGACGCCCAGGCCGCCGCACGTGACGCCGCCACCGGGATCAAGGACACGGACGGGGTGGCCACCGTGACACCGCCCCGATTCAACGACAGCAAGGACACCGCCGTCCTCACCGTCGTGCCGACCACGGCACCCGGCAGCGAGGAGACCTCCGGCCTCGTCCACGCGCTGCGCGCACCCGAGGTCGAAGGCGGTGACGCCGAGGTGCTGATCGCGGGCACGACCGCGATGAACGTCGACGTCTCGCAGAAGCTCACCGATGCACTGCTGCCCTACATCGCGCTCGTCGTGGGACTGGCGTTCCTGCTCCTGATCGCGGTGTTCCGCTCGATCCTGGTGCCGCTCAAGGCCGCCCTGGGCTTCCTGCTCTCCATCGCCGCCGGACTCGGCGCGGTGGTCGCGGTCTTCCAATGGGGCTGGCTGAGCGCCCTGTTCGGGGTCTCGGTCCCCGGGCCGGTGATGTCCATCATGCCGATCTTCATGGTCGGCGTGGTGTTCGGTCTGGCCATGGACTACGAGGTGTTCCTGGTGACCCGGATGCGTGAGGCCTACGTCGCGGACCGGCAGCCCGTACGCGCCGTGGTCAGCGGCTTCGAGCACAGCGGCCGGGTCGTGACGGCCGCGGCCGTCATCATGATCTCGGTGTTCGCCGGGTTCATGGGGTCGAGCGAACAGATGGTCAAGACCATCGGGTTCGGCCTGGCGATCGCCGTCCTCTTCGACGCCTTCGTCGTACGCATGACCCTGGTCCCCGCGGTACTCGCCCTGCTCGGCCACCGCGCCTGGTGGCTGCCGCGGTGGCTGGACCGCTGGGTGCCGCACGTCGACGTGGAGGGCGAGAGCCTCCAGGAGCGCGAGCCGGCCCGGGCCGACACGGCACCGACCGACACGGCACCGACCGACACGGCACCGACCGACGCGGCACCGACCGACGCGACTGCCCAGTCGGACACCGCCACCGTCCCCGCCGAGCCGTACGAGGTGCGCTGACCCATGAGCCGGACAACGACGACGCGGTCGGTAAGGGGAGCAGCGTCCACCGAGGCCGCCGCACCGGCGCGCGGGACCGGGCCGGGGAAGGCCGGAGCCGAGCCGTCCTCGCCCAGGCCCAGCGGGGGCGCCGCGCGCCACGCCCTGGAAGGAGGCCTGGCCGTCATGGCCGCGATCGCCGCCATGGCAGTCGCCGGATACCTCGCGCTGCGCGCCCTGGGTGCCGACGGCAGCGCGCCGCTGACCCAGCTCGTCCCGGCGGTCATCAGCCTCGCGTTCGGCGGGAAGATCGGCCTGGCCGCCGACCTCGCGCCGAAGGCCGGTGCCGGTGCTGGTGCCGGTGCCAGCGCCGGTGGAGGCATGCTCGACATGCTCGGTGGTGGCGGCGGCGGCGGTGGCGGTCTCAGCCTCGGTGTCGCCGGTCAGGTGGGGGCCATGCCGTTGATGGTCACGTTCCTGGGAGCGGCCGTCCTCGGCTGGTGCTTCTTCCGGCCGCTGCGCCGCCGTATGCGCCCGGCTCCCGCGCTGCTGATCGCCCGCACAGGAGGGGCGCTCGGCGTCACCGCCGTCATCGCACCCGTACTGGCGTACCTGGCACGCGGCACGCTGACTCTTCCCGAGAGCGTTGCGGAGAAGCTCGGCAAGGGCGGCTCGGGAGGCGGGCTCGGCAAGCTGACGGGCGGCGGCGGAATCTCCTCCGTCGACTTCACCACGGACATCGCGCTGACCGGGTTCCTCGCGGTGCTCGAAGTGGCGCTCGTCATCGGCCTCGGCTGTCTGGCCGCTCGTCGCACGTCGCTGCCCGGCCCTGTCGCGCTCAGCCGGGCGCGCCTCAAGTGGAACCCGGTCGCCTCGACCCTGACCGGGATCTTCACCGCCCTGTGCACGGTCGCCCTGTTCCTCGCGCTCCTCGCCGGAGCGGCCGCGGCGACCGGGCGCGATCAGGCGGCGAAGGCCGCGGGGGCGCTGCTCCTGGCCGCCCCGAACCTGATCTCGACCGTCCTCACCTCGGGTCTGGGCGCGTCCTGGCAGGCCGGTCTGGAGCGCCGACAGCCCGAAGGCGGCGGCATGATGGGCGGTCTCGGCGGCATGGGCGGCGGTGCCGGCGGCATGGGCGGCGCGGGCGGACTCGGCGGAGCGACCGGCTCCGGCTCCGGCGCCGACGGCGGGGCCAAGCAGATCGATCTGAGCGGCAAGGCCGTGGCCGGCCTCCCGCTGTGGCTGATCGGCCTGACCCTCCTGGCGTGCCTGCTCGTGTACGCGGGTTACCGCACCGGCGCCCGCACCCCGGCACGAACGGCCCGCGAGGAGTCGAACGCCGTGCTCGGCCGGCACCTGGAGATCGCGCTGCGCGCCGGTGTGGCCGTGGGCCTCTGCGTCCTGGCCCTCGGCCTGGTCTCACAGGTCTCGGTGGGGATCGGCTTCTCCCTCATGGGCAACGAGATGGGCGGGATGGACGCCGGCCTCGACGGTTCCGTACGACTCCCGGCTCTCACCGGTTCCGTCCTGGCCGGCCTCGCCTGCTACGCGGGCAGTCGCCTCCACGCGGTCCGGGCCGGTCGCCAGGGGGCCCGCACGGGGCCCGGCCGGGTGGGTGGGGGTCTGCGGCCTCGTCCTCAACCGGACACAGGTTCGTGAGGTTTCCTCAAGGACGAGGACCTGTCCTCGTGGCTGACACCAGGACATGACCATGACCTGTCTCCGGGGCCGGTCCGGTCGGCGCGACCGCCCTGCCTGACCGGCCCCCCCGACATACGCAGGGGCCGCAGCGTCGTACACAGCCTGCACGCGCACTTGGTCTTCACGCCGAAGTACCGGCGCACAGTGTTCACCGATGCCGCCCTGAGGCGCTGTGAGGAGATCATGCGCGACGTGTGCGCGGACTTCGGCGCCGAGCTGCGCGAGTTCAACGGCGAAGCAGACCACGTCCACTTGCTCGTTCACTATCCGCCCAAGGTCGCCCTGGCCCGCCTGGTCGGCTCCCTCAAGGGCGTCTCCGCACGCCGACTTCGCCAGGAGTTTCCCGACCACATCAACCGCTACCTGTGGGGCGAGCACTTCTGGTCACCGTCCTACTTCGCAGCCTCCGTCGGCGGCGCCCCGCTCACCGTGGTCAAGCAGTACATCGAGAACCAGAAGCGGCCCGACTGACCGACACGGCACAGCAGTTCCCGGCTCCGCCGGGCAGCCGTAGGGGCGCTCCGCGCCCGTCAAACCCGGCACCGCGACGCTCCGCGTCGCAACCACGAGATGCGATTCCTCCCGGCCCCTGAACGACCGGGGTTCCTCGCAAGGATTCCGCTGAACGGTCCGCAAACCCTCACCCCCAACTCCCGCCCATCCAGGCGCTGTCGCACGGAATGTGGGTCCAGGGCCAACTGGAAACGGACCGGGGGCGCGCAACTTCCAGTGGGGCGGGTGGGACTCGCACCTTAAATGGGTGGCGCTTCTCACCTGCGGTTCTGCCGGAGAAGCGGACATCTCTATCCGATTCGATCCTCGGCTACGGCGAGGCGGGCTTCGACACGGGGGCCGGGACGTTGAACACGTCTATGCCGCGTGACGATGCCGACCTTGGGCACGGCCTCTTCCCGTGTCAGCCGTAGGAACGGTCACCCGGTACTGGGCGAAGGTTCACCGCACCTCGTCCTCGGACGCCGGGGCGGCTACCACATGACCTGATGGAAGTCCATCGTGCCGAAGGTCGTGACGTCCATCGCGTAGCTCCACAACGCGTACCGCCGCTGATCGGCACGGCGATAGGTCTTGCCGAAACCGTTGTCGAGAATCTCGGTCCAGTCGTCGCCCTGTCCGTAGTGCGCGAACAGCCGGTCATTGCGCCGCGCTGCGTCCTCTCCGGACTCCGCCGGGGTCTGGTAGATCACCTCATGCAGCCGGCCGCGCCAGAGAGTGAGAAGCAGCCGGCCGCCGTCGACCACGTATGTGTCCACGACCGCGTCGGGAGCATGCTCGTGAGGGCCCGACGATTCGAGTTCGCCGGGGACCCGCACTTCGTCACCGGCGCACAGCAACTCCAGCAACGGCAGGTCATTGGTGAGGGAGTCCATGAGGGACCACCCTAGGGCCACCGGTGAGTGCGGTCGTAGACAGCCGTGCAGTACGGGTCACGGGAATCCGAACGTTCCATTCCAGCTCGTCCGGTACGAGAGACGGCAGGGCCGCCTTCACCCCCGCACCTCTGGTGACACCACAACGTGCCTACGTACAGCGGCAGTTCGAACCCCACGGACAACACACAGCCGGTTCTCACTCCACCTGCAGCTGCCCCCGCCCCTTGCCAGCGACTCTCCCCCGCCCCTTGGCATCGGCTCTCCCCCACCCCTTGACATCCACGCCCCGCAGCCCGGAATATCTGCTGCGTGAACCTGTCAGACAGCCAGACAGGTGGCCCGGGGCCGCGGCGTGTCAGCGCCATGGAAGCGGTTCTCGCCCACCTCCGCGGCGCCATCGAGCGCGGCGAGTACGCCATTGGCGACAAGCTCCCTTCCGAGGCGGAGCTCTGCCGCACCCTCGAGGTGTCCCGGCCCGTGCTGCGGGAGGCCCTGCGCGCCCTGCAGACCATGGGGCTCACGGTCGCCAAGACCGGCAAGGGCACCTTCGTGATCGCGAACACCGTCGAGGACCCCACCTTCGGCGACTACGCGGCCAGCGACCTCCTTGAGGTGCGCCACCACGTGGAGATCCCGGTCGCCCGGTACGCGGCCCGACGCCGCACCCCGGAGAACCTCGACCAGCTGACCCACCTGCTCGACCGCATGGAGCAGGAGACCGACACCACCGCCTGGGTCGCGATGGACACCCTCTTCCATCTGGCCGTGGCGGAGGCCGCCCAGAACCCGGTGTTCCGGCGGGTCATCGAGGAGATCCGGGACGCGCTGGCCCGGCAGTCGGCCTTCCTGAACCAGCTGGGCGGCCGCCGCGAACAGTCCAACGTTGAGCACCGCATGATCGTCGAGGCGCTGATCGACGGTTCCGAGGACGACGCCGAGGACGCCATGAGCCACCACCTCAACCGCGTCTCGACGACCCTCACCGACATCGTGCGCCCCGCGCGTACGGACACTCCCCCGGAAGGCGGACCCTAGGCGTGAGCGAACAGCACCTCAAAGAAGAGATGCGCCCTGCAACCCGGCACGTCGACGCCGGTGACGCGGGCTACAGCAAGTCGCTGAAGTCCCGGCACGTCAACATGATCGCCATCGGCGGCGCCATCGGCACCGGCCTCTTCCTCGGCGCAGGCGGCCGCCTCGCGGACGCCGGGCCCGCCCTCTTCATCGCGTACGCCGTCTGCGGCCTCTTCGCCTTCCTGGTCGTGCGCGCCCTCGGCGAACTCGTCCTGTACCGCCCGTCGTCCGGCGCCTTCGTGTCGTACGCCCGTGAGTTCCTCGGCGAGAAGGGCGCGTACACCGCGGGCTGGATGTACTTCCTGAACTGGGCCACCACCGGCATCGCCGACATCACCGCGGTCGCCACCTACACCCACTACTGGGGCATGTTCTCCGACATACCCCAGTGGGTGATCGCGCTGATCGCCCTTGCCGTGGTCCTCACCGTGAACCTGATCTCGGTGAAGATCTTCGGCGAGCTGGAGTTCTGGTTCGCCATCGTCAAGGTCGGCGCGCTGGTGCTCTTCATGTGCATCGGCATCTTCCTGCTTGTCACGCAGCACCCGATCGACGGCAGCACCCCCGGCCCGGCCCTCATCGCGGACCACGGCGGCGTCTTTCCCAACGGTCTGCTGCCGATGCTGCTGATCATCCAGGGCGTCGTCTTCGCGTACGCCTCCGTCGAGTTGGTCGGTGTCGCGGCCGGTGAGACCGAGAACCCCGAGAAGATCATGCCGAAGGCGATCAACTCGATCATGTGGCGTGTGGGCCTGTTCTACGTCGGCTCGGTGGTGCTCCTTTCGATGCTGCTGCCGTGGAGCAAGTACACGTCCGCCGAGAGCCCCTTCGTGACCGTGCTTTCCAACATCGGCATTCCGGCGGCGGGCGGGGTGATGAACCTCGTCGTGCTCACCGCGGCGATGTCCTCGCTCAACTCCGGCCTGTACTCCACCGGCCGCATCCTGCGCTCCATGGCGATGTCCGGCTCCGCGCCGAAGTTCACCGGCGTGATGAGCCGCAGCCAGGTCCCGTACGGCGGCATCCTGCTCACGAGCGGTATCTGTGTGCTGGGTGTCGGCCTGAACTTCGTGGTCCCGGCCGACGCCTTCGAGATCGTGCTGAACTTCGCCGCGGTCGGCATCCTCGCCACCTGGGGCATGATCATGATCTGTCACCTGGTGTTCTGGCAGAAGACCCAGCGGGGCGAACTCGACCGCCCCGGCTACCAGTTGCCCGGCTCCCCCTGGACCCAACTCGTGACGCTGGCCTTCCTCGCCACCGTCCTGGTCCTCATGTACGCCGACGGCGGCGCCGGACGCACGACCGTGCTGTGTCTGCCGCTGATCGTCGCCGCGCTCGTCGCCGGGTGGTACGCCATCCGCCGCCGCCAGACACGCACCCCGTCCGACGTCGACGCCTGACCGGCCCGGCACCCCCTTCGTCAATCCTCAAAGAGACAGTGATGTACGGCAGTTCACCGGCGGACGCACCCCTGGTCCGCGAACCCCTCCACGCTCCCGTCGCCCACCTCGTCCGCGGTGGCGTCGTCGAGGGCATCCACTACGGCTCCGTCGTCGTCCTCGGGGCCGACGGCGAGGTCCGTTTCCAGATCGGCGACATCGAGGCCGCGTTCCACCCGCGCTCGACACTCAAGCCCGTCCAGGCCGTCGCCATGCTCCGGGCGGGGCTCCCCCTCGACGGCGAGCTGCTCTCCCTCACGGCCGCCAGCCACTCCGGCGAGGAACGCCACCTCGCCGGAGCCCGGCGCATCCTCGACCTCGCCGGAGTCACCGAGGACGACCTGCGCAACGTCACGGACATGCCGTACGGAAGCGCTGTCCGGGACAGCTGGCTGCGCGAGGGCCGCTCGCCCTCGCGCCTCGCCCAGAACTGCTCGGGCAAGCACGCGGCGATGCTGTACACCTGCAAGCTCAACGGCTGGTCCCTGGACGACTATCCGGACCCCGGCCACCCCCTCCAGAAGACGATCGCCGACGCCGTCGAGGACCTCACCGGTCAGCGCATCGCCCAGGTGACCGTCGACGGCTGCGGCGCCCCGCTGTTCTCCGTCTCGCTGCACGGCCTGGCCCGCGCCGCCGCCCGGATCACCTCCGCCGCCCCCGGCACCCACGAGGCCCGGTTGGCGAACGCCATGCGCGAGCACGCCGAGATGGCCTCCGGCGCCGGCCGCGACGTGGCCGCCCTGATGGGGGCCGTTCCCGGACTCCTCGCCAAGGACGGCTTCGAGGGCGTCGAGGTCGCCGCGCTCCCGGACGGCCGCGCGATCGCGGTGAAGATCGCCGACGGTGCCGACCGGGCCCGCGTCCCGGTCGCCGCCGCCGCCCTCGTCCGGGCCGGTGTGGACCCCGAGTCGCTCACCGAGTTCGCCGGGCAACCGCTGCTCGGCGGCGGGCGACCGGTGGGGTCCATCCGGCCCCTGCGCGCCCTGGCCCCGGTCACCTTGCCGACCTGTGCCTGACCACCCTCCTCCGCCCCCGCAACCCTCAACTGCCTACCCCTGATTCGTACTTCGGAAAGAAGACCGACACCGTCATGGCCGCCGACGTCACTCGCAGCGAACACGATCTGCTCGGAGACCGGGACATTCCCGCCGACGCGTACTGGGGCGTGCACACCCTGCGCGCCACGGAGAACTTCCCCATCACGGGCTCCCGGATCTCCGCCTACCCGCACCTCATCGACGCCCTCGCCGCGGTCAAGGAAGCCGCCGCCCTCGCCAACGAGGAACTCGGTCTGCTGTCGCCCGAGAAGGCCGCCGCGATCGTCGCCGCCTGCCGCGAGATCCGCGACGGCAAGCTGCACGACCAGTTCGTCGTGGACGTCATCCAGGGCGGCGCCGGCACCTCGACCAACATGAACGCCAACGAGGTCGTCGCCAACCGGGCGTTGGAGCTGCTCGGCCACGCCAAGGGGCAGTACGAGCACCTGCACCCCAACGAGGACGTCAACCTCGGCCAGTCCACCAACTACGTCTACCCCACCGCCGTCAAGGTCGCGACGGTCTTCGCGGTGCGCGGCCTGCTCAAGGCGATGGCCGTCCTGCAGGACTCCTTCGGCCGCAAGGCCGTCGAGTTCCGTGACGTCCTGAAGATGGGCCGCACCCAGCTCCAGGACGCGGTGCCGATGACGCTCGGCCAGGAGTTCTCGGCGTACGCCGTCATGCTCGACGAGGACCGCAGCCGCCTCGCCGAGGCCGTCGAACTGGTCCACGAGATCAACCTGGGGGCGACGGCCATCGGCACCGGCCTCAACGCCCCTGCCGGATACGCCGAGTCGGCCCGCCGCCACCTCTCCGACATCACCGGGCTGCCCCTGGTCACCGCCGCCAACCTGGTCGAGGCCACCCAGGACTGCGGCGCGTTCGTCCAGATGTCCGGCGTCCTCAAGCGCATCGCCGTCAAGCTCTCCAAGAGCTGCAACGACCTGCGCCTGCTGTCCTCCGGGCCGCGCGCCGGTCTCGGCGAGATCAACCTCCCGCCCGTTCAGGCCGGTTCGTCGATCATGCCCGGCAAGGTCAACCCCGTGATCCCCGAGGTCGTCAACCAGGTCGCCTTCGAGGTGATCGGCAACGACGTCACCATCACCATGGCCGCCGAGGCCGGACAGCTCCAGCTCAACGCCTTCGAGCCGATCATCCTGCACTCCCTGTCTGAGAGCATCACCCACCTGCGGGCCGCCTGCCTCACGCTCGCCGAGCGCTGCGTCGACGGCATCACCGCCAACACCGAGGCGCTGCGCGCGAGCGTGGAGAACTCCATCGGCCTGGTCACCGCCCTCAACCCGCACATCGGATACACCGCCGCCACCGACATCGCCAAGGAGGCCCTCGTCAGCGGCAGGGGCGTGGCCGAACTCGTCCTGGAGAAGGGCCTGTTGCCCGCCGAAAAGCTCGCCGCCCTGCTGCGGCCCGAGGTCGTCGCGGGCAGCGGCGTGCCCGTGACCTGAGGCGGGTTGCCCCACCTGCGGTTGAGCGCGGGGCTCCCGGCCTGTCCGATCGAAGCACCCTTCACCTGTGATGAGTCGTGCGGCCTGACGGAGGCGTCGCTCACCGGCACCGTCTCAAGTGATCTGGTCCGAAGCCGGCCCTGTGACCTGGGGCGACCAGAACGGTTTGAGACACCTGGGTGGGCGAAAAACTCAATTGATCTGAACCCTGGCGCATGAATACTGGCTGTCGTCTGAGCTGATCTGGTCTGCTTCCGGCGTTTCGAATGGGACTGGTGGAAGGGCTTGCGGGAATGGCTATGCACGATGACCAGGTGGACCTGACCACCGACATCGTTGCGACCTTGATCCAAGAACAGTTCCCTCAGTGGAGCGGCAAGCCGATCCGACCCCTGCCGTCGACCGGTACGGTCCACGCCATCTTCCGCATCGGGGACGACCTCTCCGCGCGTTTCCCACTGCGTCCAGTCGATGCCGCCGAGGCGCTGGCTGTTCTGGAGCAGGAAGCCCAGGCGAGCGCGGAGCTGGCGCAGGTCTCCCGGTTCCCCGCCCCGGAACCCGTCGCCTTGGGAAAGCCCGGAGCGGGTTACCCCATGCCGTGGTCGGTCCAGACATGGCTGCCGGGAACGGTCGCCTTTGATGCCGACCCGAGTGGGTCGGCCACTTTTGCCGAGGACCTTGCGGCCTTCATCGCCGCCCTGCGGGACGCCGAGACGCGGGGGCGGCTTTTCAGCGGCGAAAATCGTGGCGGCGTTCTCACCGACCACGACGATTGGATGGCGGAGTGCTTCGAGGAGAGTGAGGGGCTGCTCGACGTGCCCCGGCTGCGCCAGGTGTGGAGCCACTTTCGGGAGTTGCCGCGCACGGGTGCCGACGTGATGAGCCACGGTGACTTGATTCCCGGCAACGTACTGGTCGCGGGAGACCGGCTCAGCGGCGTACTCGACACCGGCGGCTTCGGCCCGGCCGACCCCGCGCTGGACCTGGTCAGTGCCTGGCACCTGTTGCAGCCAGGCCCGCGGGAAGTGCTCCGACGGGCACTGGCCTGTGACGATCTGGAGTGGGAGCGCGGCAAGGCATGGGCGTTCGACCAGGCGATGGGTGTTGTCTGGTACTACGCCGAGAGCAATCCGACGATGAGCAGCATGGGGCGCCGGACACTCGACCGCATTCTGGAGTCGATGGAGTGATGTCGCCCCGGTCGTAGGCCGTGACAGAGACGATCGCTTTCCGCCCTCACGGACAGCAGCACTGAGTGTCCCCTGGACGAGGCTCCAGTGTTCCGTCGCGCCGAACTTTGAGCGGTTCTCGTCGAACGTTGTGCGGCTGTGCCGCTGCTTATCGGTCTTTCTCGGCCAGCACCTCTCTGGCGGCGACCGCGAAGGCTTCACAGGCATGCTCCGCTGCCTCGCCTCGGGCGAGCATGTCCGCCCTGTCGGCAGCGAAGAAGATCTCCCGAGTCTTCACCTGTATCGCGGCAGCCTGCTCGGCAAGCTGCTGCGCCTCCGGGCCCATGGCAACAAGGCGGAGCCGGAAGACGCTGCTTCGGACCTCGCCAGCGTCTGCTCGATGCGTGTACCAGGCGTCGCCCTCAGGGCAGCTCCGGCAGGCCGGGGCCCGCGCTACGTCCTCTGGTCGAGTTCGGTCAGTACCGCGCCGGTCATGGCGGCGACGCCTTGACCGAGTACCGCGGGGTCGGGGGCGAAGTGCGGGCTGTGGGCGCTCGGCACCTGCGCGAACTTCTCCTCCAGTGACGTGCCGGGAGCCGCATCCCAGACCGGGGCCAGGGTGGAGGGCAGGAACCAGTAGTGGTAGGGAATTGACGTACCGTCAGGGCGGACCGCGAGTTCGGAGAAATCCTCGCTGCCCATGGCCGCTCCGGGGTCGATGATGCGTGCGGCGCCGAACATCTCCCGGTGCGTCTGCGCGATGCGGCGGGCCGTCCGGGGGTCGTTGACCGTCGCAGGCATGGACTTCACGATGCGGATCTCCGGCTCGGCGAGGGTGCCCGCCGCCGCGCACTCGCCGGTCACGATGCGCCGGATCGCCGTCACGATCTGGTCCTGGAGTTCGCCCGAGGCCGAGCGCACGGACAGGCCGAGCTCCGCTGTCGCGGGGATGACGTTGTTCGCTGTGCCGGAGTGGAACCGTCCCACGGTGACGACGGCACTTTGGCGCGGGGCGATCTCCCGGGCAACGATCGACTGCACCCGGCCGACCACGGCGGCGCCGATGACGATGGGGTCGATCGTGGTGTCGGGGCGTGATCCGTGGCCGCCACGTCCGTTGATGACGACGTCGAGGGAGGTCGAGGCTGCCAGAACCGGGCCTTCGACATGGGCCACAAGGCCCGCGGGTCCGGCGCTGACATGTTGGGCGAGCAGTACGTCGGGGCAAGGGAACCGCTTCAGCAGGCCGTCGTCGCGCATCGCGAGGGCGCCTTCCCCGGTTTCCTCGGCCGGCTGGAAGACGAACAGCACTGTCCCGCTCCAGTGTTGGCGCCCGCGAGCGAGGGCCTGGGCGGCGCCGATCAGCATGGCGGTGTGCATGTCGTGGCCGCAAGCGTGCATGAGCCCGTCGACACGTGACGCATAGGCCAGTCCGGTCGCCTCCTGGACAGGCAGCGCGTCCATGTCCGCGCGCGCCAGCACAGTGCGGCCCGGACCGTTTTCCAGGACCCCGACGACTCCGGTACCGCCGACGTTCTCCGTCACCTCGACGCCGAGGGCCCGCAGTTCCTTCGCGACGCGGGCGGCCGTGGTGTGCTCGGCATGCGAGAGCTCGGGGTGGCGGTGCAGTTCCTCATAGAGCGCGAGGACGGCGGGGTGGTCGTGGTCCGCGGCGAGGGTGTGTGCCGTCGCCGCCGTGGAGGGTGCCGTGGACATGTGGTTCCGTTTCTCCCGTCGGATGTCGAGGTCAGTTCTCGAAGGTGTTCTTGTGGACCGAGCCGTCCTTGATGACCACCGGGATGTTCGCGGCATCCCCCAGCTTGTGGATGTCGGCGAGTGGGTCGCAGGAAGCGATGACGACGTCGGCGCGCTTGCCTGCCTCAAGGGTTCCGATGTCGGCCGCGAGGCCCAGGAGTTCGGCGGCCACCGAAGTGCCTGCCAGGATCGCGTTCATGGGCGTCATGCCGCAGTCGACGAGGTGGCCCAGCTCGCGCAGGTTGTCGCCGTGCGCGGATACGCCGCAGTCCGTGCCCATCGCAATCCTCACGCCGCGCTCGACGGCGCGCGGAATCGCGGCGAGTGCGCGTGCCTGCCACTGCTTCTTCTTGGCGACGGTCCACGCGGGGGTGACGGCCGGGTCGAAGCTCGCGGTGGCGGTGGACAGGGTCGGTACGAGGAAGGTGCCCTGGGCGAGCATGAGGTCGATGATCTCGTCGTCGATCTCGTAGCCGTGCTCGATGCTGTCGACGCCGGCGCGCAGCGCGTTGAGGATTCCTCCGCGTCCCTGTGCGTGCGCGGCGACGCGCTTGCCGCGGTGTGCGCGTGCCACGTCGACGATGGTGCGGATCTCCGCCTCGGTGAAGCCTTCGTCGTCCGGCTGGTCGGTGGGGCTGCCCACGCCGCCCGAGGCCGCGACCTTGATCAGGTCGGCGCCTTGCCGCAGCAGGTTCCTGGCCTCGTGTGCGCACTGCGCGATGCCGTCGGCGAGGCGGCTGACGGAGGGCTCCGTGGGGCCGTTGTCCGTGGGCATGCGGAAGTCGCCGTGGCCGCCGGTGGGCGACATCATCGCCACGGCGACCTGGAGGCGCGGTCCGGCGACCAGGCCGCGGGCCACCGCCTGCTTGAAGCCGGCGTCGAGCCCCGCAAGGTCGCGTGCGGTGGTGACGCCGGACAGCAGGGTGTTCAACAGGCGCGGCGTGGTCAGGTGGGTGCGCAGAGAGGCGGGCATCGCCGCGAGCTGAACGCGGCTCATCTCGCCGCCGGGCGCCGCGAGGTGCACGTGGCAGTCGATGAAGCCGGGCAGGATGGCGCCGCCTCGGGCGTCGATCGCGCGGGCTCCCCGTGGTGCCGGAGGTGCGGCGGAGGCGGACCCTGCCCAGGTGATGCGGCCGTCGACGACGTGGACCGCTCCGTCGGCTACGGGGGTGGCGCCCGTGCCGTCGATGAGGGGGCCACCCCGGACTATGAGGGCGCTGACTGTGGTGTCGTTCATGACGGCGGTAGTTCCTTCGTGTGTGGTGCGGGGAGGGGGCCGGGATCAGGAGACGGCCGGGATGCCCCTTCCGGGGCGGCTGCGGTTGGGCCCTTGCGTAGGCCTTTGCGTAGGCCTTTGCGTAGGCCTTTGCGTAGCGTCAGGTCGGTCAGAGCGGTGCTGTCGTGTGCATACGGCCGGTACAGGGCCGCCGAGGCCAGCCCGTTGAACGCAGTGAGCAGGACCGTCACGATGAGCAGTGCGCTCTGCAGGCCGACGGCATCGCCCAGGAAGCCCGTCAGCAGCGCGTAGCCGGCGTAGGCGAAGGCTTCGACTGTGGAGACCGACACCGCGAAGGCCAGGGCTCGCAGTTCGGGACGGACCACCGCCATGATCAACGGCCGGTTTACGACGGGGACCTGTCCTTGGAGGAATCCGAGTACGGCGAAGAGCGGGACGTAGAGCCCGATGCTGTGCGAGACCGTCTGGATGCAGATCAACGCGACACCCGCGAAGGCCAGTTGACTGATCTGGAGCATGACGACCCGGCCGCTCAGCGGACGCAGCCGATGCACGCGGTCGTTGATGAGCCCGCCGGCGAGGGTTCCGCCCAGATACCCGAGCGCGAACGGGAGCGCGACGACGGACGCGGTGGCCGTCGAGAAGCCGCGCTCCTCGACCAGGAAGACCACGCCGAAACTCATCATGACGTTCTGGCCGGAGAACAGCCGCTGCAAGAGGATGAGCCGGAAGGTCCGGATACGGGCCAGCTCGCGCAGTCCGCTGCGCACGGTGCGGGCCTTGTCCTCGATGGCCTCCGCTGCGGTGAGTGGCTGTGGTGCGGCCGGCCTCGGGTCGTCCAGGAACATCAGGATCAGCACGCCCACGACCAGGCACGTCACGCCCGAAATCAGGTATCCGTACCGCCATCCGTCCTCCAGACCGGAGAGCTGGCCGAACAACGGCGCGCTCACCCCGGCGATGAGGGCGACGCCGCCGTAGAGCATGCCTGTCACTCGGCCACGGCGGTTGTCCTCGTAGAGATCGCCGAGAATCTCCAGGGCGATGGGGCCGGCCCCGGCGAACCCGGCCGCCGCGATCCCGTAGAGCACGACGAACTGCGTGAAGTCGCCTGCCATGGCGGCCAGGATGATCCAGATGCCCCAGAAGCCGGAGCACACGGCCAGGACGACCTTGCGCCGGAACCTGCGGGCCAGCAGCACCCACGGGATTCCCGCGACCATCCCCACCACCTTGGCCACGGCCACGATCGTTCCCAGTGCCGATGAGGTGAGGCCCATCGCGTCACGCATGAGGGGGAAGAGGACCGTGGTCACGCTGCTCTCGGCGTTGTCCATCGCGGTGGACGCGGTCAGGAGCGTCAGGTTCTTTCCGCGAGGACCCCGTGATCCTCGCGGCCGGGGCCCGTGCGAAGCACCGTATCCGGCCGTATCCGCTGTCATAGGTCTCTCCCGATGCATGCGGCCGTCTACCGGTCGCTGAGCCGTTGAGCCGTTGAGCCGTTTGAGCCGTTGAGGGCAGTGCTGGTGCGGGTGTCCGTCCCGGGCGTAGATGTCATGGGGTGAGCGCGAGCGGGGCGACGCGCTCGGTCTCCGCCGACTGAATCGCCCGAACCGAGCTGGGCCTGTAGAAGAGTTCGGGCGGCCGGGAACGAGCGGCCTCGATCCCGATCACCTCGGGATGTGTGCCGATGGATGCCTGGGCGCACGGAATTCCCCAGAAGCCAAGCGGACACATTCCCCAGATGCGAGACCGGGTGAATATTTAAAGACATCTTGTTCAGCAACGCGGGAAGCTGTCAAGGATGAAGCAGTCCCGAGGGGGTCGCCTGATCGCCGTACTGCGGTGACGGACGGGCCAGGAGCGGCTCTATGACCCCGATCGTGATCCGGCCCGAGCGGGACGCACGGCAACGAGCCCGATGCCCACCAGTCGGGAGTGAACAAGCGCGAAGTCAGCCCTGCGACTCGAAGCCGCCGGCCCAGTACCTCCCGCGCAGCGCGAGATCGAGCAGCATGCGCACGACCTCCTCGGCTGACAGGTACGGGGATTCCTGCTCAACCCACCAGCGCAGTACGGCGATCCGCTCACCCACCCACACCCGGGCGAGCAGATCGGGGCCGATGCGCGACCGGACCGCGTCGCGCCGAGCGCGGGCGCGGCACTCCTCCCCCGTCGCCTTCGCGCAGGCGTCCACGAACATCTGCAGCGGCTTGTCGTCGCAGTGGGCGTAGAAGGTGGCGCGCACCACGCCCGCCTGCCCTCGCCCATGGACCCCCTCTTCGGTCGTTGCTCCGGGCTGCGCATTCAGTACGGGAGACCTTGACACCCCCCAAGTTACTGAACAAGCTGTATGGAAACGATGAGTCGTTCACGCTCATAGCCGGAGCCTCGTATCCATCGGCCCGGTTCGGCGTTGGCCGTCGATGTGGAGCTGCTCACCGTAGATGCCCCTCGCCGCCCAACTCGTGGGTCCCACAGGACCGAACAGCCGCACGTTGAGCCAGAGCCAGACCACGACCGCGACGACACCGACAGGCACCACCAGCCCAGCCACACCCGGCTCCACACCGCAAGCTCGAGAACCGGAAGGGCGGTGAATCGGGATACAAGCCGACCGACGACGAGTCGATCATCGTCCAGGCGCGGTACCGCTACTGACACCAGCGTGTACGCGTGATCCACCCCAGGGGCTGAGAAGCGCAGCCGGGCACGTGGTGAGCGGGCACCAGGCCCGCACCCCCTTCACAGCCCGTACCGGTCGAGGATGCTCATCAGCTTGCGCCGACGCTTCAGTTCCGCCCGCAGGCCGGCGAGATACACGGCGAACGCCTCCTGCGTCCCCAGCGCACGATGGCAGTCACGAGCACCCAACAGCAGTCGCGCCACGTGCTCGTAGGCACGGTCGCCGGTCGGCTCCTTCATCCGCTCGACCAGCCGCAGGTAGACCGCGAGCGCCTCGGCCGGACGCGTCTCGCGCGACAGGTCGGCGAGTTGTTCCCACTGCCGGTCGTCGGCGAGGCCGACGGCCTCCTGCCAGGCCGCCTCCGCATCACCGTCATCGAGCAGCGAGTCGATCAGCACGGGCCCGCCGTACCGTCGGCCGTACTCACGGCGGGCGTCCTCCCGCAGAGCGGCCAGCGCGGCCACGCGTTCGGCCTCCCAGCAGTGCGCCGCCTGAGCGGCAGAGCGCAACTGCTGGTAGGCGGCCAGGGACCGCTCGATGCGGAACCGGTCCCGGCGCACACCGACCACGTCCGCCGGCCGCCCCACCTTCGCGTAACGGGCACAGACGTAGTCGACCAGGCGGCCGTCGATGTACACCTCGGCGGCACAGTCCCGGATTCCGCGCTCTGCCCACGTGAGCGCCTCGTCCGCGCGGCCCGCCGATTCGAGTTCCTCGGCGATGCGCAGATGCGTGGCACCGGCTGGGTCGAGGTCCTGTGCGTACAGAGCGACCAGTGCGTCGACGTCGCCCTCCGCCTTGACCAGGCGCTCCATCAGATACCGCTCCGCCCAGCCGGAAGGACTGCGCCGCCGCGCCTCGGCCGCCGACTGCCGCATTCGGGCCAGCCCGCTCGGGCCCAGCACCTCGGCGTAGTCGAGCAGGTCCAGGTCCGTCACGTCGTGGCTGTCTCCGAGCACCTGTCCGACCAGCCAGTCGGCCAGCCGCTCCGGATCGGGCCGCGCGGTTCCGCACGCCTCCAGATGGGCCTCGGCCACCGCGGCGGCGGCCTGCCCCACCACACCGTCGGAGTCGTCGATCTCCTCGTACGCCTCCCCCAGTACCCGGATCGCCTCCTCGGCCAGAGCGACAGCCTGCGCCGCCCGACCGTCGGCGGTCAGGGCGCGCAGCGCGCCCGCCGCCTCCGCCACCTGCTGCGCATACCCGGGGGCATCGGCGTACTCGACGTACCCGTACCGGGCGAAAGGGCGCGGATCGATCAGCGCAATCATCCGATCCCGGACCGCACCGAGGTCGGAGCAAGCGGCGGAGGCCCGCAGCTCCAGGCGTCGGCGCAGCCGGCGGTCCTCGGCGATCTGCTCCCGCACCAGTGAGAGGAGTTCGTCCCGGGACAGCGCCGTCAACCACGCTTCCAGGCCGGAGGCCCGTGCCCGTGCGGCGGCCCGCTGATGCGGGATCGTCTCCGCCCGCCGCAGCACGGTCAGCCCGACCGCCACACAGTGCTTGCAGAAGTTGCCCTCCTGTCCGTAGGGGCAGTCACACCATCCCGAGGGCCCGTCGTCCCCGCCAAGGGTGAGCTCGACTTCGTAGGATTCCGTACCGTGCACCACGGCGGTGACCGAGCCGTCTCCCACCTCCAGACCGCTCACCGCGTCCAGGTACCCCAGCCCCCGCCCGAAGGACCGCGCCCCGGCCAGCGCCCGCAGATCGTCCTCGCCGAACCCCACAAATTTTCGTGCCACACCGGTATTCAACTGCGGAACGGCAGCTCGCGGAGGCCAGACGGCCCCGGCCGTCCACACCTGCGCGGCCGCATGTGAGGACTGAGCACGCCCGGACGCCCTCTCGCGAGCGGGACCCTTGATACACCGGGACCTCCGACGTACGCCGGCTCGCCGACGGTCAGCGAGGGCAGCGAGGGCAGCAAGGGCAGCAAGGGCAGCAAGGCCACCATCGCCTACGTCGCCGCCACGCGGTCTTACTCCCCATCAGATTTTCCACGTCGAACGCGTCCGCTTCAGAGCCAGCTCGTGGCGAGCCCAGAGATTCGCTAGCCCCGCCAGACTTCTGCCCGGCGGTGATCCCTGCGTGCTTCCGCGGGGCCAAGCGCATATTGAGGAGGTGGCCCCAACCCCCTACTAAAGGCGGCTTGGGGATCGGCTGATACACCGCCGCAGGGCAGGGCAGGGCAGGGCACCAGGCATGCTGAAGGGGTGCACACCATCTGGTGTGCACCCCTTCGTGCGTCATGAGAGCTCGGATGTGTCCGCCCTCGTCTGTGCGGTCCGGAGCATCTGCTCGAACGTGCCGTCCAGGGTTCCGGAACATCAGGCCAAGCCGTCCCGGTGCGGAACTTCCACACGATCCGGTTGAGCACTGTGCGGTTGTCCCACCGCTTCATGCGCCACACGACTCAGGCAGCAGCGACCGGACGAACTCCCACTCGGTATCGGACAGTTCATAACGGCGTATCGCCCGGCCGTGATCCACCACCCGGATCTTCTTTGAACACACCACCTAGGGATCTGTCATCGGGCCCAGCGCAGCAGGGTGGTGCCGATGGACATACCGCCTCCGAAGGCGCTGAGCAGAACGCTGTCGCCGTGCTTCAGTGCGCCTCGGCGGTTGGCGAGGTCGAGTGTGAGGGGTACGGATGCGGCGCCGGTGTTGGCGGTGTCTTCGACGACGATGTGGTGGTGGGCCTGGTCGAGGCCGAGGGTGGGGGCGATCTCCCGGAGCATCTGGCCGTTGGCCTGATGCGGGATGAAGTGTTGGACGTCGTCTGGGCTGGTGTCGGTGTCCCTCAGGATTTCCTTTATGGCGAGGGGAAGTTGATCGGTGACGAACTCGCGTACGTCGCGGCCCTGCATGGCGAAGTAGTGGGCCGGGTCGTCCGGTGCCTGGTGGCGGGCGGGGATCCGGCTGCCTCCGGCGGGGACTTCGATGGTGCGGTGCAGGTCGCCGAAGGTGCGCAGGCGGGTGGCGAGAATTCCTCCGGGTTCGGCCACGGGGCCGAGGACCACGGCACCGGCTCCGTCGCCGAAGAGGACCGCGGTGCGGCGGTCGGTGGGGTTGATGATGCGGGAGTAGATGTCGGCGCCGATGACCAGGCCGTATCCGTCTTCGGGAACGATGCCGTGTGCCGCGTTGAGGGCGAAGAGAAAGCCGGTGCATACGGCGTTGACGTCGAATGCGGCAGCGTTGTCGGCGCCGATGAGGTGCTGCACGATCGCGGCGGTGGCCGGCTGGGGGTGGTCGGGGGTGGATGTGGCGACCACGATGTAGGAGAGCTGCCCGGGTCTCAGACCGGCGTTGGCCAGTGCGGCGCGGGCCGCGTGGGCGGCCAGGTCTGAGGTGGCCTCGTCGTCGGCGGCGTAGTGGCGCAGGCGTATGCCGGTCTTGCTGAGGATCCAATCCTCGGTCACGCCGGTACGGGCTGCGATCTCGCTGTTGGTGACGGTGTGTGAGGGCAGGTAGGAGCCGGTGCCGAGGATTCCGTGGCGATGCGGGGTGGGCGCAGGTTCTTCCAGTGGGCCGCCCTGGGTGTACCAGACGCCGGAAAGGCAGGGAGAGGTGGTGCAGGACATGGTCGTTTCCCCTCTTGTTGGTGCGGTGTCCGGGTACGGCCGGGGCACGCGAGCAGGTTCGGTTCTCAGGTGTTGAGGAGTTGCAGGGCCTTGTCTCCGTAGCGGGGGCCGTGGACGGCGTCGCGCGGTACGGAGCGGGTGAGCGTGTCGAGGTCATCGCCGGTGAGGCGGAGTGCGGTGGCTTCCGAGTTCTCGCGCAGGTAGGTGCGGCGCTTGGTGCCGGGGATGGGGACGATGTCGTCGCCCTGGGCGAGGAGCCAGGCCAGGGCGATCTGGCCCGGGGTGGCTTCGTGGCGGTCGGCGATGTCGCGTACGCGGTCGATCAAGGCGAGGTTGTGGGTGAGGTTGCCGCCCTGGAAGCGCGGGTCGTGATGCCGGTAGTCGTCGGCGGTCAGGTGGTGCAGCGAGGTGACGGCTCCGGTGAGGAAGCCGCGGCCCAGGGGCGAGTAGGGGACGATGGCGGCGCCCAGGCGTCGGGCCGTGGGGATGATGTCGTCCTCCAAAGAGCGTTCCCATAGGGAGTATTCGGTCTGCAGGGCAGCGATGGGGTGGGTTGCGTGGGCCCCTTGGAGGGTGGTGGCGCTGACTTCGGACAGACCGAGGTGGCGGACCTTGCCTTCGTGGACCAGTTCGGCCATGGCGCCGACCGACTCCTCGATGGGGATGCCGGGGTCGCGGCGGTGCAGGTAGTACACGTCGATGTGGTCGGTGCCGAGACGGGTGAGAGAGGCCTCGCAGGCCTGGCGGATGTAGGCCGGGCTGGAGTCGATGACGGCGCCGCCGCTGGTTCCCTGGGAACTGACGGAGCGGATGCCGCACTTGGTGGCGAGGGTGACACGGTCGCGGTGGGGGCCGAGGACCCTGCCGAGGAGCTGTTCGTTGTGTCCGTTGCCGTAGGCGTCGGCGGTGTCGAAGAGTGTGATGCCGAGGTCGAGGGCGGTGAGCAGGGTGTTGCGGGCATCGTCGTCGTTGCGGGGGCCGTAGAAGGCGGACATGCCCATGCAGCCCAGTCCGAGTTCGGAGACCAGCGGGCCGTGCGTGCCGAGGCGGCGTGTGTGCATGGTGAGTTGCTCCGGGTGGCGGGAACGCGGTGGTGGGGGGCGGCAGAAGGCGGGCGCTGCGCCGCTCTGCCGCCGTCGGTGGGTGTGATGGGGGCGTGTCAGCGGGCTGCTGCCGGTTCCTTGGAGGCTGCTGCCGGCTGGTCCGGGCTTGACGGCTGGGGCACTGCAGTACGAGCGGCATGGCGGCGCCCGGCGATGTTGGCGCCGAGCAGGGAGACGATGACGAGGCAGATGCCGGTGAGTTCGGCTCCGGTGGGGGCGTGTCCCTGGAACGCGGAGACGACGAACGCCGTGACGGGCACGAGGTTGATGAAGAGCACCCCGTTGGCCGGGCCGAGGTTCCGGTTGGCGATGTTCCAGGTCAGGATGGCCACGGCGGTGGCGGGGATGGCGACGTAGAGGATCTGCCACCAGGCTGCCGCGTAGTCGCCGACACCGAAGCTGCCGGTCCAGCCGGCCGCCTGGCTCACCGCGGTGACGGCCAGGATGCTGATGGTGCCGGGCAGGCAGCTCAGGGCGGTGAAGCGCAGCGGGGACCAGGTGGGGAACTGGGCGGCGCTGGTGGTGTACACGACCCAGCAGATCACGCCGATGAGGGTGAGAAGGCCGCCTGTGCCCAGGCCGCCGGAGAACACTGCGAGCGGGTTGCCGTTGCCGAGCACGATGGTCAGGCCGATCAGTGCGAGGACGACGAAGGCCAGGGCCAGGGGCGCGGGTGCCTTCTTGGTCCTGATCCACAGGACGATCACGGTGACCAGGGGCATGGTCGCCACGACCAGGGATGAGCTCTGCGCGGGCATGGACTCGAGGCCCACGTAGGTGAGCAGGTTGAACCCGGCGAAGCCGATCGTGCCGAGCACCCAGAGCTTGGCCAGATTGCCCTCGTATCGGAAGGCTGCGGCCCCTTCCTTGAGCGCGAGGAGCACCAGGAAGATTGCGGCGCCGAGAGCGAAGCGCACGGCTGTGAGGTGGAAGGGGTCGAGGTGCTGGTAGGCGGACTGGGCCACGGCGAACATGCCGCCCCAGGCAAGGGCGGTGGCCAGGCCGCCGGCGGCGCCGACCAGGGTCTTGGAAGAGGACATTGCTGCTGTTCCGTCTCGTGGTGGGAGGAGTGGGGTATCGGCGGCCGGGGCGTCAGATCCAGCGCCAGGCGTCCAGCTCGATGGAGGACGGGTGGGCGCGCGACGAACTGGTCAGGATGGCCAGGGTCGCGTCGGCGACGTCGTCGGCGGACAGCATGCGATCGCGCTGTTCGGCGTCGTACGAGATCCGGGCGGCCATGCCGTCGCGGAAGTTGGTGTCCACCTTGTCCAGGACGAGGCTGGAGACCTTCACGCCCCAGGGCCGGGCTTCTTCGGCCAGGCACTTGGTGAGCCCTTCGACTCCGTATTTGGACACGGAGTAGGCGAGGGTGCCAGGGGCGGGCCGTCGTCCCCAGATCGAGGACATGTTGACGATGACGCCGTCGCCGGCCTTGCGCATGTGCGGCAGGACGCTGCGTGCCATGAGGAAGTAGCCGGTCAGGTTGGTCTGCAGGGTCTGCTGCCACTGGTCGACGGTGCACTGCTCAATGCCGCCGTAGTGGACGATGCCGGCCACGTTGAGCAGATAGTCGATGCCGCTGAAGCGGTCGACCGCCTCGGCGACCGAACGCTCGACGGCATCCGCATCCGCGACGTCGAGGACGGCGGTGTGGATGCGTTCGGCAGGCCATTGCTCGGCCTGGAGGGTCTGTCGCAGGCCGTCCGCGTTGTTGGAGTGCAGGACGAGGTTGGCGCCCTCAGCGCCGAGGCGGCGGGCCAGAGCGAGACCGATGCCGCGGTCGGCTCCGGTGATCAGGGCCGTACGGCCGGTGAGTGCGGGCATGAAGAACTCCTTTGAGTACGAGGGAAGTTGGGCGAGTCGAGGAGAGCACCGCGAGCCCAGGGCCGTCCGGCGCGGGCGCGGCCGGGTGGGATCCGGCCGCGCCCGGCCGGGTGGGATCCGGCCGCGCCCGGCCGCCGAAGTGGTCAGTCGCAGGTGGTGAACTCGGCGAAGTGCGGTCCGCACAGCTTGAGTTGGGCGTGGATGTCGCCGCCCAGGCCGAAGTGGCCGATGGCTCCGCCGTAGTTCTGCTGGTAGCTCATCCACAGCACCACCACGTTGATCATGCGGTTCGCCCCGGGGGCGCCGGGCGCGGGGAACGGATTCGGCAGGGTCGCCTGATAGTGGGCCATGCCGTGCCGGTCGCTGTAGAAGGCGTTGGGCACGCCCAGCGGGCCAGGTCGCGTGGGCCCCGCAGGATCCAGATCGCGCTCCCGCAGCGACATCACCGTGTACACGCTGTCCGGGATCAGCCCGGTGAAGGAGAAGGAGAAGCGGGCGCTGCGTCCGTCGGCCGGCACCTCGACCTCGAGCTGGCCGCGTGCCCTGACCCACTGCTCCAGAGTGATCGCTTCCCGCCGACGCGGTCCGTCGGCGGCCCTCAGGTCCGGGATGGGGGCCTGATGCAACGGATGGCTCGGCCGCTGCACTTCGTGGGCATCCGGACGCTGCTCAGGTGCGAAGAGCATGGGGTAGTTGTTGCACGGGAGCGGTAGCGGCAGCGTGTACAGCTCCATCTGCCGGTCCCGCTCCCCGAGTTGTTCCGGCAGCTCACGCACGATCGTGTACGGAAGGTCCTCGCCGAGAGGTGGAACAGGGCTGTCGGCAGAGACCACCGCCCTCCCCCAGCGAGGGCCGGTTGCCGTGTTGAGACGGCCGATGACGACGAAGTTGCCGTCCTGGTCCATGACTTCGCTGGGCGGGTAGACGGGGCCCTGTGTAGTGACACTCAGGTCGTACGAGCGACTCGTCGCCGCGGTCTCCGGCACCGTCGCCGTCACTTCTCCACCCGCTCGTAGAACTTGGTGTACAGACCGCGGTCCCCGCCGGTGATGTAGCGGTCGCCGGCCTGCTGGACGATCTCCTGGTAGCGGGGCGAGGTGAAGGCGGTGTTGTACTGCTCGGGCGGGCAGTCGAAGCCGGAGACGAACATGACGCCCGGTGCGCTGCTCAGCAGGGAGTGGTAGGCGAGGAAGACAGCCGCGTCGTCGTGGCCCCGCACCACGTCGAAGATGGTCTCCTCACGCCAGGCCCGGTAGGCCTGGTACTGGCCGGGCTTGACCTCGACGTGCCGCATCTGAACGTAGCGGGTCTGCGGCAGAGCCAAGTCGGTGGGCTTGGGAGCCTCGATGAACTCGAGCAGTTCGCGGGCGAAGTCGCCTTCCGCGAAGGGAGCGAGCTGATCGAACTGACGCTGCCAGTCGGTCCGCAGCGCCTCGACATCAGCGACCGACGGGAGCACCGTGAATTCGAGGAGCGAGGTCCCGTCCAGGCCTCGGAACAGGGCCCGCTCGTGGGCCGGCGCGTCGGCATGCAGGCTGAGCCAGGTGGCAGCAGCTTCGTCCACGCGGTCGGGCTTCACGGACAGTTCAGAGGTGACGATCAGGGAAGCAGACATGGTTGTTCTCCACATGTGTTGATGGCGAATTTCGAGTGATCGGATGTGCGTGATCAAGGCCCGCTGCCCTCGACGTATGAAGTCGGGGTTGGCCGGACGGGCGTCTTCAGGCCGTGGTCAGCGCGTATGGCAGGCGGCGCCATCCGCGTTGCTCGGCCAGGCTCGCCATCTGGGGCTCGTCGCCCACGACCACCGGCGTGCCTACTGCCTGCAGGAGCGGGACGTCGCTCAGGTGGTCGCCGTAAGCCGAGCAGCGGGAGGGTGAAAGTCCTTGGCGTGTGAGCCAGTTGAGAGCGGCATGTTCCTTGCCCCGACCGATCATTGGTTCACCGATCTCGCCGGTCAGCCGCCCGTCGCGGATGACCACCGGGGCGCCGAGCACATCGCTTGCGTCCAGGGCTTCGGCTATCGGATCGAGGCAGGCGAAGAAGGACCCCGAGACCAGCACGGTTGCGGCACCTTGGCGCCTCAGCCGGTCGTGCTCGGACACGGCCGCCGCCAGCCAGAAGCCCGCCGACTGGCTCTCCTGGGCGAACCACTGGGCGCCCAACCGAGCGAGCCGACGCTCCGACTCACCGGCGTACAGCCGGTAGTAGGCACGGTTCACGGCCTCACGAGGAACGCCCAGACCCGCCATCTGCTGCAGCTCACCGGCCAGACGCCGGTAGGTACCCGGAGCCTCACCCCTGGCTTCCAGATAGAAGTCCAGGAAGCGGAACATGCTCTTCACCGAGATCAGGGTCTCGTCGACGTCGAAGAACGCGACGTCCGGCTCCCCGGCGCTCGCATACTCAGACACCGGCGGGCTCCCGCATGATCGTGGCAGCCAGGGTGTGCGCGACAGCCTGCGCCGCGCGACGGTGCTCCTTGGGCTTGAGCAGCGAGTCGTCGAAGGCGCTGAAGGTGATACGCGACGCCGACGCCCTTCGCCCGGCCTGCAGCAGGCTGACCTCTACCGCGAAGGACAACCGGGCGGGATCGCTCAACTCCGAGGTCAGGACGCGGTACTCGATCTGTGCATCCAGCGGGAAGAGGAAGTTCTCGAAGTCCGTGTTCATGGACTCGATGACGTAGTAGTAGCGGCGCCCGGTGTACGCGGCGGCGAAGAAGCGTTCCGTCACCGCGAGGAACATCTGTCTGGCCGCTTCGACCGCCACCATGCCCTGCACGTGCTGACCCGTCTGATGATCCAGGAGCAGCTCGTTGTCGTTGTGCAGTCGCAACGACGCTCGGAACAGCTGGTCATCGACACGGTGCAGATCGGCTATGAGCGCGTTGGGCTCACTCCGCTTGTGGCACTCCGCACGAGTCGTCAGTTCGGTGTGCTGGCGCACCAGTTGCACCTGATGCTGCAGTCCATGCACCTCCACGCGATCGCATATGAGCTGCCACTCGAAGTGCCCCACCCCCTGACCAGCCCGGACCACACGGACCGGGCCTTCCACGTATTCACCGGACTGCAGCTCCGCGAGGAACTGCGACACGGTGAGAACGCCCTCCTGAGCCGCGAAACCAGTGAATCGGTCCCCCACGACCACGACCGACTGAGTGGTGTCAGACATACTCAAATCCCCCTCCGAGAATGTTCAGAATCACCGCCTACTCCCTTCGCGCAGACGGCAGTAGGGAGTTGCGTGCGGCGTTCGCTGCCGCGCATCTCCTGCGGCGGTGATCACGTTACGAAGATCCACACCTCGGAAGCAACCATCTAGTTGGTTCTTTGCCCTGTCTTGAAACTAACTAGATGGTTGGTTGGTGTTCTAGAGTGGATCCCCATGCAGACAGAGAAGAGCCGGGTCACCCGCCACAAGCTGCTCACCGCAGCACGGGTCGAGTTCGCCCGATACGGCATCGCCGGCGCCAGGGTCGACCGCATCGCGGCCGACGCCGGAGTCAACAAGCAACGCATCTACGCCAACTTCGGAGACAAGGAAGGCCTGTTCTCCGCCGTCATCAGCACCGCATACCAGGACCTCAGCCAGCAAGTTCCCGTCCCGGAGACCCGCGAAGCCGCACGCCGCTACACCGGCGAGATCTTCGACTACCACTCCAACGACCCCACACTTGCCCGGCTCATCGCCTGGGAGGGCCTGTACTACGGCGGGCAGGAATTCCCTGGCCGACAGGAGCGGTCGGCCTACTACCAGGACAAGAGCGGCAAGCTCAGCGAAGCCCTGGGAGGCATCGGCCGCTGCGAGACGGCCCACCTCATCCTGACGCTCATCGCCATCGCGACCTGGCCCTTCGTCGCAGAGCAACAGCGTGCACTGCTCACCTCCCACGACGCGGAGTCGGCAGCCCTCCGCCACTCCCTGCTCCTACAAGGCGCTGCCGTCGTGGACGCGACCGCCGCTACCGCCACACAAGGCTGAACGCGCAGACGGTCATCCATCAGGACGACCGCGGACCGGCGTCCCATCCAGTCCATTCCCGCAGGCGTGGGGAGCAGATCGAGCCCGATACCGGCCGCGAAGCGGTGCAGGGCCCATCCCCGCATACGTGGGGCTGCTCCCGGATCGTTCAGTGGTCCTGGCAGATCTCCCGACTGCTCCCCACGCACGTGGGGCCTCCCCTAGTCGTCAGCACCTTGAACACCAGCCGCGACGACCTCACCATCCGATCAATCGCCGCTCGTACGGCTGCCGCCGTTTCGACGGGCAATTCGCGACACCGAACAGCCTCTCCAGCGGCACCGCGCCAGCCCTCGTCGCTTGCCCCGTAGCAGCGTTGAACCAGCCCTCGGCCAGCTCCGACAGACGCCGCTCGAACCCGGCGAGGACCACGCCGAGCGCCGTAGCCGAGTTGCCGATCTTGTACGCGGACCGCGACGCCTCCAGCGCATCCAGCGCCAAGCTCGCACTGCGCCCAGCCCTGCCCTGCCCTGCCCTGCCACCCGCCGCTCGCCCGCCGTCGCCGTTGAGCAGACCGGCGTCGACCGCCGCCTCGGCGCTCCAACTCGGCGGGCAGGAACATGAATTGCACGCCGGCAAAGTCCAGGATCGCCTCACCTAGGGACGTGCCGTCGACCTCCTCAAGCAGGTCAAGGGCCTTGTCGTCCAGTCCTGTGTACTGCCGCCACTCCACCGGCCCAGGTCGTCGTAGAGCTCCACCAGCTGCTGGTCCGGGTGTAGGCGATCTCGACGTTGCTGGCTCCGGCCCAGTCCGCCACCCGGCGGCACCGTTTGGTGGTCAGGTGCGGAGAGTAGTAGTCGCACCAGGATGCAGCCCGGCGGGGCCTGTCGGTGTTGTCAGCCCAGAATCTCCCGTAGCCAGGACTGTTCCGCGTGGCTGGTGGCGCGGGCGATGGTGAGCATGCCGCTGCGGTAGGGGTCGCCAGTGTCCTCAGCGCGCAGCGGGCGCTCGCCGTCGTGGAAGAAGCTTGCGGGCTGTTGCAGGAATTCCAGGCGCCGACGCAGTACCGCGTGCTGGTCGGCGGTGTCGGGGAGTTGGGAGAGGAAGGCCAGGATGGTGAAGTACCGGGTGCTGTCGCTGATGTCCAGGCCGTCGGCATCCCGCAGTCGGCGCAAGAGCTCGGTGCGGCCGGCGGTGGTCAGGCTCAGGGTGTGCCGCTGGGCGGCCGAGGCGCCCGGCTCGGCTCTGCGATCCAGTAGCCCGGCGTTGACGAGTCGGTTGATTGCTGGATAGAGGCTGCCGTCGCTGACCGGTCGGGCGTGGCCGGACAAGTGCGCTATCCGACGGCGCAGTTGATAGCCGTGCAGCGGCCCGTCGGCCAGGAATCCCAGGATCGCGAGTTCCAGCATGCTGCTACTCTCGCACATCGAAACGAGGTACATCGAATCGATGTAAGGAGTTGGGGATGTCGTATACCGAGGAATGGGTGACCGCGCGGGCGCGTGACGCCTACGAGCACGGCCGGGCATCCTTCGATGTACGGCCGGAGCGGGCGGCGTTACTGGTCATCGACATGCAGGATGAATTCATCCGGCCCGGCTGGAGCCCCTACTGGGTGCCGGCTGCGACCCGGATGGCGCCAAGACTGCGTCGGCTGGTCAAGGAATGCCGATCCGCCTCTGTCCCCGTGATCTGGACCATCTTCGACGACACGCATCTCGGACTGGACCGGCCGAAGACCCTGCCTTACCTTCCGCACGCCGACACCGACTGGCGTCGGCCGGGACCAGCCGAAGTGTGGGACCAGATGGGCCGCCGCCCGGACGAGGCCCTGATCCGTAAGCCCTCCTACGGCGCGTTCTACGACACCCCACTCGACACGATGCTCCGCAACCTCGGTCGCGACACGGTCATTGTCACGGGAACTCTCACCAATTACTGCTGTGGCACCACAGCCCGGCAGGCATACGAGCGCGGCTACAAGGTCGTGTTCGGGGCAGACGTCACGGCCACCGACGACGAGTCTCGGCAGGAACCAGAGCTCGCCGTCCTACGCAAAGGCTTCGCACTCGTGTTGACCGCCGAGGAGATCACGAACCAACTGGCCACAGCCGCCGCCCACCTACGAGAGGTAGCCGACAGGGCGAACATTGGCTGATGCGGCACCAGCCACGAGCTACCGGAACGGACACCACCCCGCAGCCGCCGCGCCGTAACTCAAGAAGCACCCAAGCCACCCTCGCCAGCAGTGCACAGCCATACGCAGAGGAAGCCCGAGCCTCGCGCATCACGAGGTCGAACTGCAGTTTCATTACCGTCGTGGCCACTGCAGGGCCACTGAACGCCACTTCGGCGCGGCTCACCGCACCACCAGCCACAACATCCCCGCAGGTCACAGCCTCAGGGGCCACGCCAACCTCGCGCACTTACCGACGTAACGCCAACAGAGTCGCATCCGTTGGGCGAGAGTCCCGCCTGCGGACACCCGAAAAGACGTTTGCGCAGGCCAGAAGGGGTTTCTGACCTGCGCGTGGTGGGGCGGTTGGGACTCGAACCCACGGCCGACGGATTATGAGTCCTTTACGGATCTTCATGATCCTTCCGGGCCTTGCCTCGATCTTCCCGTTTCTGCAGGTCAGAGGCCCTGCCGCGTGCTCGACTTTCTCTCTCTTTCTTGATCTTTCCCGGCCGTTCCGGCCACTTGCGGGCCACCGGGGCCACCTGCTGGCCAGCTCGCGAGTCGATAAGAGGCCTCAAGTCCGGTTGAGCACGGGGGGGGGATTATGGGAGGTCCGGGCGTTTCCCCAGGCTGCCGATCTGCGAGGTTGGCAGACTCGAACCCAGGCGCAGCGGAGTGCCTTACCGGCGCGACAGGATCTCACCCCTGTACCTGACAGAGGCCTGACGGCACATGGCTCACCCCGTCCAGCTAAAGTAGTAACATGTAGTACATGGAGACCACTGCCCGCGAGTTCAATCAGAAGTCGTCGCAGGTCCTCGCCGCTGCTGCACGAGGCGAGACCGTCGTCGTCACCAAGAACGGCGTCGCCGTCGCACGCGTTGTCCCGATCACCGACGACGACATCCCCGCGTACCCGACGGACCCCATGGGTCTCATCGATCTGCCGGAACTCGACCTTCCCGACCTCACCAACGATGAGATCGACGACGTACTCAGGGGGATGGGTTCGTGAGTCTGATCGCAATCGCCGACACCAACGCGCTCTACCGCCTGCTTGACCCGAAACTCACCGGTCACGAGGAACACAGAGAGGCACTGGCAGCGATCGGTCACCTCATCGTCTCCCCCATGGTTCTGGCCGAGCTGGACTACCTGATCACGGCTAGAGGCGGCCCCCGCCAAGCCCTGACCGCGGCCAGGTTCATCGAACGCCACGTGGCCACCCGCCGGTTCGAAGTACCCCCTGTCGCCGAGCACCTCAGCACGGCGATCGCCGTCGCCGAAGGCTACGCAGACGCTGACGGAGGGAAGGGCATTGGATTGACCGATGCCATGAATGTGGCTCTGGCTGCCGCCTACCGAACCGAAGCAATCTTCACCACAGATCGCCACTTCCGCATGGCCCGCCCCCTGACCGGCCACAAGGCCTTCCGACTCCTGCCGGACGACCTCTGAGCCCAGGGCCTGGCAGAGTGACAACGATTCCCACCCAGTGCGCTCCACCCGGGTCACGCGGAGTTGCGTCGAGGATGACCGGCGGCAAGCACAGCCCTGATGTCACCAGCGTCGCGCTCAGGTGTGCACGCTACGCACACACCCCGCGCAAAGGCCGCAGTTTTGCCGGAGCATCTGGCCGTTGGCTTGATGCGGGATGCTGCCTCGCGCATCACGAGGTCGAACTGCAGTTTCATTACCGTCGTGGCCACCATCGGGCCACTGGACACCACTTCGGCGCGGCTCACCGCATCAACAGCCACAACATCCCCGCAGGTCACAGCCTCAGGAGCCACTCCAGCCCCACCCGTTCACCGAAGCAACGCCAACAGAGTCGAATCCGTTGGGCAAGAGTCCCACCTGCGGACACCCGAAAAGACGTTTGCGCAGGCCAGAAGGGGTTTCTGACCTGCGCGTGGTGGGGCGGGTGGGACTCGAACCCACGGCCGACGGATTATGAGTCCCTTGCCGATCTTCCTGATCTTGCCGCAACCTTCCCGTTTATGCAGGTCAGAGCAGCTAAACGGACTCCTGGATGCCCGCCCCCGTCCGCCTGTTTCCCGTCCTTTCCTGATCCTTCCGTCCACTGCGTGTCCACTGGAGGCGCGCTCGTGCCTGCCCTGATGGACCGCTGACCGGGCGCGTTGGCCATGCCCGCAGGTCGAGGGCAACACGTGGGAGAGCTTTTGAACTGCAGCACAGCGGAGTGCCTTACCGGCGCAGCGGGCTCCGGCCCCCTGTACCCGGGGGTGGAGCCGTGCGGCTTCTTGCAGGTCAGCCCGCCGTTTCCCAGCGTAGTGCGGGTCCCTCCGTTCACGCCGCCTTCGTACGCCTGAGTTCGGATGGTGCGTACTGGCCGGCCCCGGGTGATCCAGTGTCGACCTCTCCCACCTGCGACTCCAACCAGGCTGGGCAACCCACGTCCGCCACAGAAGGCGGCGAGGCGGAGTCGGGCTACCGGCAGCCTGTAACCCGCGTCGCCGCAAAGTAGGCCCGGTCCTTCCGGGGAGCTTTCGATTCCCTTGGCCTGGATCAGCTCACCGAGACCCCGCCAAGAAACTGGCGGGGTCTCACGCAGTCGCTGGTTTACGTCAGCAACGGAATGCCGACATGATCAGGAGAGCCGCTCGATGATCATGGCCATGCCCTGCCCCCCGCCCACGCACATGGTTTCGAGGCCGTACTGCTTGTCGTGGAACTGCAGGGAGTTGATCAGGGTCGTGGTGATGCGGGCGCCGGTCATACCGAACGGGTGCCCCACGGCGATCGCACCGCCGTTGACGTTGACCTTGTCGAGCGGGATGTCCAGCTCGCGCGCCGACCCGAGCACCTGCACTGCGAAGGCCTCGTTGATCTCCACCAGGTCGATGTCGCTGATGGACATCCCAGCGTTGGCCAGGGCGTTTCGGGTGGCCCCGATCGGTCCCAGACCCATGACCTCGGGAGACAGGCCGGTGATGCCCGTTGAAACGATCCGGGCAAGGGGGGTGAGGCCTAGCTCCTTGGCCTTGATGTCGCTCATGATCACGACTGCGGCGGCGCCGTCGTTGAGCGGGCAGGCATTGCCCGCGGTGACCGTCCCGTCGGGCCGGAATACCGGCTTCAACTGGGAGACGGCCTCCAGGGTGGTGCCCGGCCGTGGCCCGTCGTCCTGGCTCATCACCGTGCCGTCGGGGAGGGGAACCGGCACGATCTCGCGCTCCCAGAAGCCGTTCACCCGGGCCTTCTCGGTGAGGTGCTGCGAGCGCACCGCAAACTCGTCCTGCTCCTGACGGCTGATGCCCCTGAGCTGGGCCACGTTCTCGGCCGTCTGTCCCATGCTGATGTAGATGTCAGGCAGCAGTCCATCAGTTATCGGGTCGTGCCAGGGCTCCGCGTCGGCCTCGGACCGGTGGTCGGTCCGGGCGAGTGCCTCGGCGAAGAGCGGGTTCTTCGTGTCCGGCAGGCCGTCGGAGCGCCCGGTGGCCGTGGACCGACTCACCGACTCGACGCCGGCCGAGATGAACACGTTGCCCTCGCCGGCCTTGATCGCGTGGAAGGCCATACGGGTCGTCTGCAGACTCGACGAGCAGTAGCGGTTGACTGTGGTGCCGGGAACCTCTGGCAGCCCTGCCAGAAGCGAAACCACGCGCGCCATGTTGTAGCCGGATTCCCCGGCCGGCTGGCCGCATCCGAGCATCAGGTCGTCGATCTGCGCTCGGTCGAGTGACGGCAACGTGTCCAGGGCCGCGGTGACCATGCGGGCCGCGAGGTCGTCGGGCCGCACTTCCTTCAGGGATCCCTTGACGGCTCGCCCGATCGGGGAACGTGCGGTCGCGACGATGACTGCTTCAGGCATGGGTGGACGTCCTTCTGTTGATGGCGGCCTTGGCTGCGCTGATCAGGGCACTGGGATTGGCGTGGTCGGGGTAGAGGTCGAGCATCCGGCTGATGACGTCGCGTGCGCTGTCGGCCTGGTCGACCGCCTGGATGAACTCCGCGATGTAGGAGCGGGTGGCCCCGAGCGAGGCCACCAGGTCGTCGTCGGGTAGCTCGGGACGTTTGTGTCCGGCCACGACCCTGCGAGGCGAGAGGGCGGCGATCGCGTCAATGCTCGCGATCCACTGGGGCCACTCGTCAGGGCCGGAGGCACCCAGGAACGGGTGTACGCCGTTGTAGACGACATCCCCGGCGACAACAGCGTCGATGCACGGGACGTGGACCACGGTGTTGTCGGGGATGTCCCCCTGACCGATGGTCATCACGTGCAAGACCTCACCGTCCACGGTGAGGCGACTGCCGTCGAGCGGTTCGGGAACGATCGTGTTGTCCAGCGCCAGTCCCTCGAACCTGGCCCGCCACGTGGTCCGGGCCGCCTCGAGCCCCCGGCGGATCGCATCGGCCACGGGCGGCGCGGCGACCGGCTTCGCGTCGGGGAACCGCTTGAGCAGGGCCCCGAGCCCCAGGTAGTGGTCGGGGTGGGCGTGGGTGATGCAGATCGCGCTGAGTGCCTTCCCGTGCCGGGTCACCCGAGCCGCGATCTCGTCGACGTCCTCGCGTGCGTACCCGGTGTCGATGAGGACCGCTTCGGTGGGTCCCATGACCAGGGTGGCAGTGGTCGGCGAGAACGATCCGCCACCGGGGAGGTCCCGCAGGGGACTGGTGTAAACGTCGAGGGCCAATGCAGCCATCGTGCTGTGTCCTTTCGCGTGGTCGCCAGGTCAGAGGATCCGGTGCCGAACGGTGAGTGCGGACAGGGCCGCCCGCGCCCGCTCCGCGGAGCCGGGGTCGTCGTCGAGGAGGGTTACGCCGACATCGACGCCCGCAGCGCCCTGGTCCTCCGCAGCCAGCTCGTAGCACCCCTGGAGCCCGGCCTCGTCGAGCAGTCGTCCGAAAGCCCTGACGATCGCATCGAGGCGGATCCGGTTCTTCCTGACCTTGCCGACCGCAGTCCTGGGCAGCTCGTCCATGAGGAAGTACTCCCGCGGCAGAGCTGCCCGTTCCCTCACCTGCTGCCGCATGTGCGCAGCGAGATCGACGAGGTCGAGGGCAGCGCCGCCGACGGGTACTACATACGCGACCGGCACCTCGCCGGCGTCCGCATCGGGCATGCCGACAACCGAGGCGTCTGCCACACGGGGGTGCTGGAAGAGCGCCTCCTCGATGGGAGCGGGGTCGATGTTGTGCCCGCCGCGGATGATGACGTCCTTCAGGCGGCCGGTGATGCGGAGGAAACCGTTCGCCTCCCGGCTGGCGAGGTCACCGGTGTTCAGCCAGCCGTCCTCGAGCAGGGCGCCCTCGTCCTGCAGGGCATCCACGTACCCGGCGAACACCGACGGCCCTCGCAGGTGCAGGATGCCGGGTTCACCGGGTGCGCATTCGACGAGCTCGCCGCCTCCGCCCCCACGAACGACCCGCGCGTCGGTGTACGGGACCGGCATCCCGACGACACCTGCGACTGGTTCCACTCCGCGCGGGCACGAGACGACCGCCCCGGACGTCTCGGTCAGCCCGTAGCCCTCCACGATCGCCACCCCTGTCAACTTCCTGAACCGGTTGGCGATCTCGGCGGACAACGGGGCGGAGCCGCTGGACACCCGTTTGACGGGGTGGTGCGCAGGGATGGCCTCCGGCCGCTGGACCAAGCGATTCGCGATCGTGGGCAGCAAGGGCACGCTCTCCACGTCGAAACGCTGGACGAGAGCCCAGAAGTTGTCGATGACGCCGGTTCCCCGCCATCCACCGGATGTGGGCAGGACTGTCGTGCCGCCCAAGGCCAGGGCCGTGAGCTGGCTGACCGCCAGGCCGTGGACGTGGAACATCGGCGATGCGCTGAAGCGCACGACGCCGATGGGCACCCGGTGTGAGATCGCGGAGGCCCAGCTGGCGTAGATCTGGCCGCCGTGCGTGACCTTCGCGAGCTTGGGTGCGCCGATGGTCCCACCAGTGGCGAAGATCCCGCCGACTGTGTCCGGGCGGATGTCCCGCGGACGCTGAAGCGCGTCTCCGTCGTACCGGTTGAGCTCGTCCTCCAACTGCAGGATCCGCACCCCGCGAGGGGCAGGACCCGTGCGGGCCCCGCCGGCCCGGATCACCGTTTCGACGCACGGTGCGTTCTCCAGGATCTCGTCGACCTTCGGCCAGGGGTCGGTGACGGCATCGCCTCCGAAGGTGATGAGGATGCGTGAGCCGATGGCACTGATCAGGTCGCCGAGGAGCTTCGGGTCGAGCATCCAGTTCAGCGGGTTAGCGATGCCGGCGGTCTGAGCGCCCCAGAGCGCGAACTGGGGTTCCGGAGTGCCCGCGGTCAGGATCGAGACCGGATCATTCCCGGTGACGCCCAGGTCTTGGAACAGGTTTGCTGCCTGGGTGATCTTCCGGAGTGTCTCTCGGTGGCTGACGTGGACGGCAGTGTCTGGGTCCCTGGCATCCGGGATGTAGGTGAGGGCCGCCCGGTCCGGGGCGATCATGGCCCCGTTGCGGATGTAGTCGTACACGCTCGAGGGCAGTCCCCGTGCCGCGAAGGGGGTGCGTTCGTACTCCGCGATGAGTTCACGTGTGGACAGGTCCACGGGAGCCCAGTACGCCGGGACGGGGCCGACGTGCTCGGTGTCGGGGGCCACCGAATGGCCCGACGTGTGCGTCATGCTGGAATCCCCTTCGGCTGCTGATGGAGGTTCTTCGTGGTCCTGCTGATCAGGACACAGCGGCGAAGCGCGCAAATGCTTCCTGGGCTTCGCGGCTGGCGAGCCGCTCGGCGAACTCCGCGTTCTCCGCGGCGAGGGCGGCCTGCACGCCCTGATCACGGTGGCCGCGGAGCAACTCCTTCGTCGCCCGGACCGAGGCCGCGGGGAGCCGTGCCAGGGTGCATGCCCGGGCCGTGGCCTCGGCCAGCGCGTCGCCGCTCGCGACGACCCGATTGATGAGGCCGACCTCGAGGGCCGGTTGAGCGTCGAACATCTCGCCGAGGAGCAGGAGCTCGGCGGCCTTCTTATCTCCGCCGAGGCGCGGTAGCAGGTAACTTGACCCGCCCTCAGGAGTCAGACCGAGTGCAGTGAACGGGAAGCGGAACCGACTGTCGGCACCGGCGTACGCGAGGTCGCAGTGCAGCAGCATGGTCGCTCCGATTCCCACGGCGTATCCCTCGACGGCCGCGATCACCGGGGTGCGGGTCGCGCGGAGGGCAGCGAACAGCAGCTGACCTCCGCGTGGTTCGGGACGCGGCGTACGCCGGAAGTCGGCGATGTCGTTGCCGCTGGTGAAGTTCCCCTGGGCACCGGTGATGATCAGCACCCGGACGCCTGGGTCGACGTCTGCCTCTCCCAAGGACTCCACCATCGCGAGGTAAGTCGCATGGTTCAGGGCGTTGCGCTTGTCCGGCCTGTCAATCGTGAGGAGGCGCACGCCCTCATGGACGTCCTCAATACGTAGTGTGGTCATCGCAGTGGTTCCTCTCCGCTCACGGGACGAGCAAGGACAGCGTCTCGGCGACGCAGACCGGCCTGTCTCCGCCCTTGCGCTCGACTGTGACGCGCGTACGGCAACGGGCCCCGGTGGCCCCCTTGTTGACATGCAGCAGCTCGGCGCCCACGCGGACCCGCGATCCGACCGGCACGATGGCCGGGAACCGCACCGACTCGATGCCGTAGTTGATGCCCATCCGCAATCCGTCGACGCGATAGACCTGCTGCAGGAGGGTCGGCAGGAGCGAAACGGTCAGGAATCCATGGGCGATGGTCGTGCCGAACGGCCCCTTCGCTGCGCGCTCGCGGTCCAAGTGAATCCACTGGTGATCCCCGGTGGCTTCGGCGAACCGATCGATCTGCTCCTGGGAGACGAAGTGCCAGCCGCTGTAGCCGAGGTGGGTGCCGACGGCACGCTCGAGGTCGGCGATGCCGGCGAGGATCCTCATGCCTGGCTCCGGCTCTCAGCGGCACCGAGCAGCCGGACCCGGTCACGGTCGGGTTGCATGAACAGCATCGCCAGGACCGCGAAGACGCCTGCCGCGGCACCGAGGATCTGGAAGACCAAGGCAAAGCCGGCGGCCGGAGTTGCTGCGTGGTCGACGATGACACCGGCGAGCCACGGGGCGATGAGTCCGCCCACCGCCATGATCGCCATGTACACACCGAGGGTGCCGGCGAGCTGGTGCTGCGGACAGATCACCGAGACCGCTGTGTTCAGCAGGGGTGCGGCCGCGGATGCGATGCCGTACGCGAGGGAGATCAGGGCGACTACGAGCAGAGGGGAGTCGATGTACGGAACGAACAGCAGGATGGCCGCGCACACCAGCACGCCGCCGGCGGCCAGGACGCTCCGGGCCTTCCGCACCGTTGCGCCCCGGGTGATCATGCGGTCGCTGAGGCGCGACGCGGTCAGCATGTACACAAGCGCCACCAGGCTGGGGATGCCGAATAGCGATCCAGCCTGCTGAGCCGTGAACCCGAGGCCCAGTTCGAAGTACGACGGCAGCCAGGTCAGGATCACGGTCTGTAGTGCGTAGTAGGCCATGAACAGCAGGGCACCGAAGACGAACGTGGGCGTCCGGATAATCGAAGCCCACCGCACCGACTCGGTCGTGGTCGACTCCGTCGAGCCGTGCTTGCCGCCGGCGTACGGCCCATCGGACCACGTGGCCAGCCACACGGCGCACCAGACGAGACCGAGGACGGCCGTCGTGATCAGCGTCGCTCGCCAACCGTGGGAGATGGTGACCCAGGTGAGCACGGGGGCGAAGATGATCTTCGCGATCGAGATCGCGCTGAGCAGCAGGGCGCTGGGGAAACCGCGCTTGGCGGGGGCGTGCCAGGAGTAGACACTCGTGTGCATGAGTGCCGAGCTCGGCCCCTCGGCGAAACCGAGGAGCATGCGGCTCGCGATCAGCGCGGCGAGGGTGCCCGCCACGACGACGGGCAGCACCGAGGCGGACCAGATGACCGCCAGTGCCAGCAGGGCCCACCGGAGCCCCAGCCAGCGACTCAGCAGGCCGGAGGTAAAGCCGCCCAGGGTGAAGAGCAGGAAGAACAGACTGCCTACCATGCCGATCTGGGAAGCGGTCAGTCCGAGTTCGCGCGCGAGTGGCTGGGCAATGATCCCGAACACGGCCTTGTCGGCGTAGTTGATCATGTAAAGCAGGATGACGACACCGGTCATCGACCATGCCTTGAGGCCACTGGCCGGCCGCTGCGGCGCCTGTGAGCTGGATTCCGAGACGCGTTCTATGTGCACAGGAGTCTGTCCTTCCGGAGTCGGGGACGACGATGCGCCCCGGCACTGTGGGTGGACCACCCGAATATGTGATGTGCGCCACCACTGTCGATTCTTGTCAGAGCGCCGGACCTGGTCAGTAGGACTTCGGCGATGCCTGGTGCCGGAATCTTCCGACAGGGGCCCCGCAGCGGGAACGCCGGAAACCGGAGCCGGGGCTGTTCCGTGCGAGCACGCCCGACGCCGATTTCCGTGGCGTCGTCACGGCCGTGAGGCCGGATCAGTCGAACGACTCCTTGCCCTGGGCCACGAGCCGCTCCAGCAACGGGGCCGGCGTCCAGGACGCTCCGTGGACGGCCTCGAACTGCTGGATGCGTTGCAGCACCTCGGCGAGACCCACCGTCTGGGCGTAATACATCGGACCACCCCGGAACGCGGGGAAGCCGTAGCCGTCGACGTACACCACGTCGATGTCGGAGGCGCGCTGAGCGATGCCGTCACCGAGGATCCGGGCACCCTCGTTGACGAGCGCGAGCACGCAGCGGTCGATGATCTCGGAGTCGCCGATCTCGTGCAGCTGGATGCCGTCCTCCGTGGCGCACTGTCGGATGACCTGGTCCACGGCCGGGTCAGGGATCGGCTTCCGGCTGTCCGACGCGTAGCGGTAGTACCCTGCGCCGGACTTCTGGCCGAAGCGGCCAGCCTCGCAGAGCACGTCGGCCACCCTGGAGTAGCGCAGGCCCTTGTCGCGGGTGGGCGCCAGTCGCTTGCGCGCGGCCCAGCCGATGTCGAGACCCGCGAGGTCGGACATCGCGAAGGGGCCCATGGCCAAGCCGAAGGCCTGCAGTGCCTGGTCGACCCGTTCCGGGGTCGCGCCCTCCTCCAGGAGGAAGTCGGCCTCGCGGCGGTACGGCGTGAGCATCCGGTTGCCGATGAAGCCGTCGCACACCTTCGAGAGCACCGGGACCTTGTCGATCCGGCGGGCCATGGCGATGCTCGTCACCACGGCGTCGTCGGCGGTCGCCGCACCGCGGACGACCTCGAGCAGCTTCATCACGTGCGCGGGACTGAAGAAGTGCAGCCCGATCACGTCCTGGGGGCGCGACACCGAGCGGGCGAGCTCGTCGATGTCGAGGCGGGACGTGTTCGACGCCAGGACGGCTCCGGGCTTGGCGATGACGTCCAGCTTGGTGAAGACCTCCTTCTTCACGGCCATGTCCTCGAACACCGCCTCGACGACCAGGTCCGCATGCGCCACCGAGTCGAGGTCCAGAGCGGGGGTGATGAGGGCGAGCCGCTCCTCCACCTGGTGGGCGGCGAGGCGGCCCTTGGCTGCGGTCGCCTCGTAGTTGCGCTTCACCATCGCCATGCCGCGCTCCAGCGCCGCCCGGTCCTGCTCAACGAGCGCGACGGCGAGGCCGCTGTTCGCGAATGCCATCGCGATGCCGGTGCCCATCGTTCCGGCGCCGATCACGGCCACGCGCTCGATGTTCCTAGGCCGCACGGACGGTGCGATGTCGGTGACCTTGGCGGCCTCCTTCTCCGCGAAGAAGGTGTGGCGGAGGGCCTTGGCCTCGGGGCTCTCAAGCAGACGGAGGAAGGTGGCACGCTCGAGCGCGAGGCCCTCCTCGATAGGGAGTCGAGTGGCCGTCTCCACCGAGTCGATGGCGGCCAGCTGGGCAATGCCGTTACGGGTGCTGGGACGAACCAGCCGGCGGGCGGCTGCGAAGTCCGCGCCGTCCGCGACCACGGGCGGAAGATCGTCCAGCCGAGGCTGTGCTCCTGCGAGCTCGCCGTCATCGAGGAAGTCCAGCGCGGCCTCGAGCACGTCACCGTCGACGCAGGCGTCGATCATGCCGAGCTCGGCAGCACGCGTTGCGCGGACGGTGGCGCCGTTCTGGATCAGCTCCAGCGCCGCAGGCGTGCCGATGAGGCGCGGCAGGCGCTGCGTCCCGCCGGCGCCCGGCAGCAGGCCAACGTTGACCTCGGGCAGGCCGATGGTGGCGTCCCGGTGCGCGATGCGGTGGCTGCACGCCAGGGCCAGCTCGTAGCCGCCACCGAGCGCGAACCCGTGGATGGCGGCAACCACCGGCTTCGGGAGCGCCAGGATCTGCTGGAACACCTCGGACACGGCCGGCCTCACCGAGGCGGCCGGGGTGCCGAACTGCCTCAGATCCGCGCCGCCGCAGAAGCCTTTGCCCTCGCCGACGATGACCACGGCCCGGACGGCGTCGTCGGTGGCGGCCGCGGCGATGCCGGCGGCCAGTCCGGTGCGGAGCGTGTCACCCAGGCCGTTCACCGGGGGATTGGCCAGCCGGATAACGGCGACGTGGCCATGGGTCTCGTAGTGGATTGTGGTGGACAGCCCGACGGTCTCGGTTGTGCCTGGCATGGTGCTCACCTCTCTCGTTTCGCGGCTCAACGGCCCTTGAAGACCGCTTCGCGGCGCTCGATGAACGACTGGATGCCTTCCTTGCAGTCGTCGGAGTCCATGACCTTGTCGCGGATCGCCGGGATCTGGGCGATGGCGGCCTGCTCCGCCGCATCGAGGAAGGCCATGGCCCCGACCTTGGTCGCACGGATGCCCAGTGGCGCGTTGGTGCAGATCTCCCGGGCGAGCTCGATGGCCCGGTCGTGCTGCCGGCCGAACGGGACGACCTCCTGCACGAAGCCGAGTCGCAGCGCCTCCTTGGCGTCGAACCGGTCGCACAGGAACAGGTGGTACATCGCGTTGCCCCAGCCGGTGCGGGTGAGGTAGCGGAAGTGGGCGCCGCCGATCGGTGCGATGCCGCGCTTGGACTCGAGCTGCTGGAACACGGCCGTGTCGGCAGCGACGACGACGTCCGCCGCGAGCATCATCTCGATGCCCACGGTGAAGGTCAGGCCCTGGACGACGGCGATCACCGGCTTGGTGCACCGGCGGCCCAGGCCGAACGGGTCGACCTTTGCCGGGTCGCGCGGCTTCGCAGTCGCGGTCGGGCCGAAGAACTTGGGCATGTCGAGGCCGGCGGTCGTGTCCTTGCCGGCGGAGCAGAAGACGGCGACCCAGAGCTCGTCGTCCTCCTCGAACCGGGTCAGGTGCTCGCTGAGCTGCTCCATCATCTCGGGTGTGTACGAGTTCTTCTTCGACTCGTTCTCGACGGTGATGACGGCGATCCGGCCGTCGATCCGGATCGTGACCTCACCGGGCTTGCTCTCGCTCATGGAGTTGCTCCTCGCATCGTCGGGTTCTCGGGTCAGATCGCGGTCGCGCCGCCGTCGACGGCGAGGGTCTGGCCGGTGATGTGCTTGCCGGCGTTGCTCGTGAACAGCAGCGCCGCCCCCTTGAGGTCGTCGCCGTCACCGATGCGGCCCTGGGGGACGCGAGCGACGATCTGGTCGAGACGGTTCTCGAGCGTTCCGCGCGTCATGTCGGAGGGGAAGAAGCCGGGCGCGAGCGCATTGACGTTGATGCCGTACGGCGCCCACTCGGCTGCCAGGGCACGCGTGAAGTTGATGACCGCGGCCTTGCTGGTGTTGTAGGCGATGGTTTTGGCCGACGAGGGGGCGTTGCCCCGGAGCCCCGCGATCGACGCGACGTTCAGGATGCGGCCGTAGCCGGCCGGGATCATGGAGAGCTTGGCGACCTGCTGCGAAAGCAGGAAGATCGAGCGGACGTTGAGGTTCATCACCTTGTCCCAGGCGGCGAGCGGGTGGTCCTCGGTGCGCGCTCCCCAGGTGGCGCCAGCGTTGTTGACCAGGATGTCGATCTTGCCAAGGCGCTCCATCGCATCCTCGGCGAGGCGGACCACTTGGTCCTCCTTGCCGCAGTCGGCAGCGATCCATTCCGCCTTCGCGCCCAGGCCGGAGAGGTGCCGCTGGGCGCTCTCCAGGGAGTCGGCCTTGCGGGAGCTGATCAGTACGTGGGCGCCCTGGGCCCCGAGGGCCTCGGCAATCTGCAGGCCGATTCCACGGGATCCGCCCGTTACGAGGGCGGTGCGTCCTTCGAGGCTGAAGAGGCCGTTGGCAGTGCTCATGTTCGTTCCTTCGTCGTGGGTGAGCGGATGGATCGGATGGGGACCGGCGTCAGCGGTCGATCGCGGCAGGGTCCATGAGCACTGCGGTCGACGATCGCGCGCGCAGGAGCAGCGCGGCCGTGTTCGGCAGCAATTTGTCGAAGTAGAAGTGCGCGAGTGCGAGTTGGCGCTTGTGGAAAGGGGTGGCAGCGGGGCCGAGAGCCACGACGTGCTCGGCGGCCTGCGCCCAGAACCGGGCAAACAGGTAGTGGCCGATGAGTTCCAAGTAGTCGACCGCGCTGGTGCCCACGCGGAACTCGTCCTGCTCGGTCCCGACCATCAGGTCGCGGGTCAGCTCGCGGATGTCCTGGGTCAGGGTGTCCAGCGTCAGCGCGAACGGCACGAGGTCAGGCGTCTCGGCGATCCGGTCGGTGAACTGCGCCACCAGCTCCAGGAGTTGCTCCATTCGACGCCCACCGTCGCCGATGACCTTGCGGGCGAGCAGGTCATGCGACTGCACCCCGTTGGTGCCCTCGTAGATCGGCAGGATCCGGGCGTCGCGCAGGCACTGCTCGACGCCATAGTCGGTGATGTAGCCCGCGCCGCCCAGCACCTGCATGGCAAGTGAGGAGACGTCGACAGCGCGGTCGGAGACGAAGGCCTTGGCCACGGGCGTCAGGAGGGACAGATGGTCTTCGGCCAGACTCCGGACCTCGAGATCTGTCGCGTTCCGGCGCAGGTCGGTCTGCAGGGCGAGCCAGTAGAGGAACATGCGGGCCCCACCCACCCAGGCCTGCTGGGTCAGGAGCATGCGGCGGACGTCGGGCTGGTTGATGATCGGATCGGCTGGCTTGGCCGGGTCGCGCAGCGACGAAGGGGCCCGCGACTGCAGTCGTTCCCGGGAGTACGCAAGGGCTGCCTGCACCGCCCGTTCGGCGACGCCGAGGGCCATCACCCCTGTGCCGAGGCGGGCGCCGTTCATCATCACGAACATCGCGGCCAGGCCCTTGTTCTCCTGGCCGACGAGGTGGCCGACCGCGCCGTCGAACCGCAGGACACACGTCGCGCTGCCGTGGAGGCCCATCTTCGACTCGATCCCGTCGCAATGCACCCCGTTGGCGCGACCGGGCCCGCCGTCGTCGGTGAGCTGGTGCTTGGGCACCACGAAGAGGCTGATTCCGCGGGTCCCCTCCGGCGCATCGGGCGTCCGGGCAAGGACGAGGTGCACGATGTTGTCGGTGAGGTCGTGGTCGCCGGAGGTGATGAAGATCTTGGTGCCCGAGATCAGGTAGGTACCGTCGGCCTGCGGTTCGGCCCGGGTGGTCAGCATGCCGAGGTCGGTGCCGCAGTGTGGTTCGGTGAGGCACATCGTGCCGGTCCAGCGGCCGGAGGCCAGGTTCGGGAGGTACGTCTGCTTGAGCTCGTCGCCGGCGTTGGCGTTGAGGCATCGGTACACACCGGCGGAGAGGCTGGTGTAGAGCGCCCAGGAAGGATTGGCCGACGCGAGCATCTCCTTGATGAGGGAGCCCACGACATTGGGGAGACCGCCGCCCCCGTCGCGCTCGTCGGCGTCGACTGCCGGCCAGCCGCCGGCGACGTACTTCTCGTAGGCGTCCTGGAACCCATCGGGAGTGTGCACACCCTCCTCGTCCCGCCGGCAACCCTGCACATCCCCGGGGGCGTTGAGCGGGGCGATGACCTCGGCACAGATCTCGCCGGCACCCTCGATGACACCGTCGATCGTGTCGCGGTCGATCTCGATGCCGGCCGATGTCAGGACCGAGGCGGCGTCGAGCACCTCGTGGAGCGCGAAACGCATGTCTCGCAGGGGCGGCGTGTAGGTCATCGGGGCTGTCCTCCAGGTACGTCGTGGCGGTGCTCTCATTCTGTGAAGAGGGGTGCCTGCACCGGAGTCGGAGGACGGCGAGGGTCCCTGTCGGATTTCTCCGACAGGGACCCTTGTTGGTGCGCGCCCCGGGTTCAGCCGAGCGACCCCTTGAGCATCTGCTTGGCGATGATGAGCCGCTGGATCTCGCTGGTGCCCTCGTAGAGCCGGAAGAGCCGTACGTCGCGGTAGAAGCGGGCAACGGGTACCTCGTTCATGTAGCCCATGCCGCCATGGACCTGGACCGCACGGTCGGCCACGCGGTTCGCCATCTCGGTACAGAAGAGCTTGGCGCAGGAGGTGGCCATCCGCCGGTCCGACCCGTCGTCGTACGACCTCGCTGCATCGAGCACCATGGCCCGGCCGGCGTAGGCCTCGGTCTGGCTGTCGGCGAGCATCGCCTGGACCAGCTGGAACGACGCAAGCTTTTCGCCGCCTTGCGACGCGGTGGTCGCGTAGACGGTGCTCTCGTGGATCAGGCGCTGGGCGAGGCCCACGCACAGCGCGGCGATGTGCAGCCGTCCCTTGGCGAGTGAGCGCATCGCCGCCGAGAAGCCCTCGCCCTCGACACCCCCCACGAGATTGGCGGCAGGGACGCGGGCCCCGTCGAAGAAGATCTCCGACGTGGTCGTGCCGCGCTGGCCCATCTTGTCGTCCTTGGGGCCGATTGTGACCCCCTCGGTGCCCGCGGGGACGACGAACGCCGAGATGCCCTGGTTGGCAGGAGCCGAGGGGTCAGTGCGGGCGAAGACCATGAGCAGGTCGGCATCGAGCGCGTTGGTGATGAACCGCTTTTGGCCTGCGAGGACGTAACCGTCGCCGTCCCGGACGGCCCTGGTGCGCAGGGCGCTCGGGTCGGAGCCTGCCTCTGGCTCGGTCAGCGCGAAGGAACCGATGAGCTCTCCCGAGGCCATGCCGGGCAGGTACCGTTCCCGCTGCTCGGGGGTGCCGCAGTTGACGAGCACCTGGCCGGCGATCCCGTTGTTCGTCCCCAGCATCGAGCGGAACGCCGGCGTGGTCCAGCCGAGCTCCATGGCGAGCCGGACCTCTTCGGACATGGATAGCCCGAGGCCGCCGTACTCCTCGGGAAGGGCGTAGCCGAACAGCCCCATGTCCGCGGCCTTACGGCGGAGCCGATCGGGGATCCGGTCGGCCTCCTCGATCTCCTCCTCCGCGGCGACCACGTCCTTGCGCACGAAGGCGCGCACCGCGTCGATGGCGTCAGCAAAGTCCTGCGGGTCCATGCTTTCTCTCTCTTCCGGTTGAGGGGACAGGTCCCGAGGATCACTTCGCTGTTTGTTTCAGGTCCAATGCCGATCTCGGTTTGATTGATGCGGGATATGCAATGATCGATGGCTGTGGATACACGCCAGCTCGACGCCTTCCTCGCCGTGGCCGAGGAACTGCACTTCGGCCGTGCCGCGGCGCGCCTGCATCTGACGCAGCCGGCGCTGAGCCGGACGATCCGACAGCTCGAGTCAGACCTGGGTGACCGGCTGTTCGACCGGACCACGCGGAGCGTGCGCCTGACGAGTGCCGGTGAGGCCCTGGTGGAGCCGGCACGGGAACTGGTCGAGAGCGCGGTGCGGGCACGCCGCGCCCTACGGGCGGTGGGTGCCGGCGAGGCGGGGCGGGTCCGGCTGGGGTTCGCCGGGCCGTCGTCACACATCCTGGTGAGCAGCCTCAGCCAGGCCGTTCGGACGCGGCACCCGGGAATCGAGCTGACGCTGCGGAGCACGACGTACGCCTCCGAGGGGCTGCGCATGGTGGCGGACCGGGCGCTGGACCTGGCGATCGTCCGTTGGCTGGCAGAGCCGCCCGGGATCGCGCACCGCATCGTCGCCGAGGAGCACTACGTGCTGGTCGTTGCCGAGAACCACCCGTTCGCCGGCCGCGACCTCGTGAGCCTCGCCGAGTGCCGGGACGAGCCGTTCGTGGCCCTGGCCGATCCGGGTTCCAGCCTGCGGGAGGCGCTGGTGCGCACGGCCCAGGACGCAGGCTTCGTGCCACGCGTCCGACAGACCGCGAACGACTCCTGGACGGTGATGGCACTGGTGGCCGCAGGAGTCGGCATCACACTGACCGTCGACACCGCTGCCATCCAGGTGCCGCGGCAGGGACTGGCTGTGGTCCCGCTGAGGGAAGGGACCGCCCCGACGTACTCACGGCTCGTGTGGCGGCGCGAGGCCGACAACCCGGCGCTGGCTACAGTGCTGCGTGTCTCCAAGGAGGTGCTTCCGTCACCGGGATTCGCCTGAGCCGGCGGCACCGCCCGCACGAGATTGGCACGGAAGGGGACTGACAAGGAGGGGGAGCAGCATGGAACTGCTCGAGGACGGCGATGCAGCCGACATCGTCCAGTTGTTCAGCGGGATCGTCGATCAGTCCGGAGCGGGCATCTATCTGATCCAGGATGGCGTCATGCAGTACGTCAACCGGAGCTTCGCGACGTTCTTCGGAACCACACCGGACCGGCTGATGGGGCGGGGCCTCGCAGACGTAGCGCCACCACAACAGCGCGAGACGCTCGTGGCGCAGTACGAGAAGCGGATCGCGGCGGAGGGGCCCGACGACCACTTCGTCGTCCGTACGAACCTTCGGAGTCTGGGGCGGAGGACCATCGAGCTGCACGGCACGCGGGTCGACTACCGCCAGCGGCCTGCCGTGGTGGGCATTGGCATCGACGTCACGGCACGGGAGGAAGCGCACGCCGAACTCGTCGAGTCACGTGCTCAACTGCGTCAGCTCATGTCGGTGGTGGAGGCGATCCAGGACAAGGAGCGTGGCCGGATCGCTCTCGAGCTGCACGACGTGATCGGCGGGATGCTGACGGCGTTGAAATTCGATCTCGCCCGGCTCAGGATGCGGATCGAGAACACCAGGGACCGGGAGATGGCCGGCGACGAGGCGACCTGCCTGCTCCGGCTGACGGGGGAGATCACCGACCTGGCGCAGGAGACGATCGAGGCGGTCCGCCGACTGTCCGACGAGCTGCGACCCAGCATGCTCGACCACCTCGGGTTCCACGCGTCGATCCAGGACCTCGCGGCCCGGTTCACTGCGCGCTTCAGGGTCGACACCACGGTCGACCTGCCCGACGAGCGGTCCGAGCTCGGCCCGGAGGCCGAGCTCGAGATGCTTCGGATCGTCCAGGAGGCGTTGACCAACGTGGCCCGGCACGCTGAGGCATCGCACGTCCGGGTAACGCTCAGCCAGGACCAGGGCACGGTGCGCCTGGAGGTGGCCGACGACGGACGCGGACTCCCCGAGGCAGGAACGGCGACGACCGGGTTGGGCCTGGTAGGCATCCGGGAGCGAGCCCGACGGGTCGGCGGCACGGTCAGCATCGGCAATGGCCCCACCGGTGGAGTCGTCATCCAGGTGACCGCCGCAGTGCGCTGACCGCTCAGTCGATCAGACGGTGCTGCAGGGCGTACCGGACAAGCTCGGCGTTGCCGTCAAGGCCCAGCTTCGTCAGGAGCCGGGTGCGATAGGTGCTCACCGTCTTCACGCTGAGGTGCAGCTCGTGCGCGATGCTTGTCAGGCTGACGCCGCTCGCGATCCTGGTCATGACCTCGAATTCGCGCGCGGACAGTTGCAGGTGCGGGCTCTCTCCGGGCACGGCATCGATCTTCCTCAGCATCTGTTCCGCGATGTCAGGAGTGATGTAGCGGCCTCCGGAGGCCACCTTGCGGATCGCTGCCATGAGCACCTCGGCATCCATGTCCTTGGACACGTAGGCGCTCGCGCCCGCTTCGTAGGCGCGCAGGGCGTACTGCTCGGCGGAGTACATGCTCAGCATGATCACGGGCAGCCGCGGCGCCACGTCCTTCAGCGCGGGGAGGAGCTCAAGCCCGCTCTTGACCGGCAGGTTGATATCGAGGAGGACGACGTCGAAGGACTCCTCGCGCACCAGCTCGAGCGCGCTGTGGGCGTCGGTGGCCTCGGTGACGGAGCCGATGCTGCGCTCCTCCTCCAGCAGTCGGACGAGGCCCGCTCGAAAGATCGTGTGATCGTCGACGATCAACAGGTTGATCAACGCCTGGGCGCCTTTCGTGGTCGTGGGACACGTACGCCGAGCGAACACGTGTCGGAGACAGTTCCCAGCATGTCACTCGGGTGGGATCAACCGTTCTGTGTCAGCAAACGCTGACGAGCAGGGCGCCGTTCTTCCGACGGACCTTCGATGTACGGCGGGTCGAGACTGACTCCACAGACGAGGTGAGGAGCCACACCGGTATGACGACTACCGCCGCTGAGTCGGGCGTACGCGCGCGCGTTTCTCCCATGAGCCCGCTGCGTCATGCCGCCTACCGCACTCTCTGGTTCGCCCAGTTCGGCACCGTCGTCGGGTCGTGGATGCAGGTTGTCGGCGCACAGTGGCTGCTCGTCGGCCGGCCGAACGCGGCGTCCCTCGTCGCGCTGGTACAGGCCGCGAGTATGCTGCCCGTCCTCTTTCTCGCGATCCCGGCCGGAGCCATCGCCGACAACCAAGATCGACGATGGCTGCTGGCCGGAGCGCAGGCCACCATGGCGACCGTGGGCGTGGTCCTCGCCTTGCTCACGGCCGGCCCCGGAGTCCGGCCCGAGGTCCTGCTCCTGCTGACATTGCTCCTCGGTTGCGGCTCCGCGCTGAGCATGCCGACCTGGTCGGCAATGACGCCGGACCTTGTCCCGCAGTCAGAGCTGCGCTCCGCGGCGGCACTGACCGGGATCAGCATGAACCTCGCTCGGGCCGTCGGGCCTGCCGTAGCGGGGACCCTGATCTCGCTCGCCGGAGTGCCGGTGGTCTTCGCGCTCAGCGCCGCAGCGTACGCCGTCATGGCCTGGCTGGTGGCCACCCGCGGAGTCTCCGCGCTCAATCCGGTGGGCGACCGCGAAGGCCTGCTCTCTTCGGTCCGAGCAGGGGTGCGCTTCATCCGAGGCTCGCGCCTCACCCGCCGCATCCTGCTGCGTGCGACTCTCTTCGTCGTGCCCGGATCCATCCTCTGGGCCCTGCTACCTGTCGTGGCCGCCCAGCGCCTGCTACTCAGCTCCACGGGCTACGGCCTCCTGCTCGCGGCGGCGGGGCTGGGTGCGGTGCTCGGCGCCTGGCTGCTCCCCCGCCTCGACGGCAGGATGTCGGGCAGCAGCCTGATCGCACTCGCAAGCGTCGTGTTGTCCTCGTGCATAGTCACCCTCGGTCTGACCAATGAGGCGTGGGCCGGGGCGGTGGCACTCGTCACGGCCGGCGCTGCGTGGCTGCTCGTCCTCGCCCACCTGGGTGCCATCCTCCAGATCACCCTCCCCCGCTGGGTTCGCGCTCGTGGCCTGGCCGCCTACCAGGTGGTGTTCCTCGGTGGGCAGGGGCTGGGGTCCCTGATCTGGGGATCCGGCGCCGACTGTGCGGGCCTCGAGCTCACCCTCTTCGTCGCTGGTGCAACGACGCTCGCCGGCGCCGGGACTCTGGGGTGCTGGCCCCTGACCGCCGTGGACAAGGAAACCAACGCCTGACCTCGTCGAGTGGTCGCATACTCGTGCCCGGTCCCGTGTCAGAAAGCCCTGACACCGAAGGCCGCTCCCTTCCGACATCCCCGGCCGCGTGGCTCTTCGAGACTGGGCGCCATGACAGCACCGGAAAGTCCGATCTCCATGGGCCACTGTGGCGATCCAGGTGCACGGTGCCGGAGGCCTGACCCAGGACTTCCCCTGGCCGCCGGCTTCGCAGGTGTCCGCGCACTGCGGCTCACCGACGGGCCGGGCGAGGTCCACAAGAACGCCCTCGCCCGCAGTGAACTGCGACGCCACACGCCGGCCGGGCGATGACCGTTTATGGGCGCACCGACAGCAGGTTCGTGGCTGCCTCCGGATTCGTCGTGGAAGACGTCACCGCTACCCACTTTCACGGACACGTACCCCGTCAAACACCCAGGAGAGGATGAGCGTGAAGATCGTTGTCTGTGTGAAGTACGTGCCCGACGCCACCGGCGACCGGCACTTCACCGATGACCTGACCGTCGACCGCGACGATGTCGACGGCCTGCTGTCGGAGCTCGACGAGTACGCGGTCGAGCAGGCCCTGCAGATTACCGAGGAGCGTCAGCGGGCCGGTGCCGACGCGGAGATCACCGTTCTGACGGTGGGCCCGGAGGACGCCAAGGACGCGCTGCGCAAGGCGCTGTCGATGGGTGCCGACAAGGCTGTGCACGTCGAGGACGACGACCTGCACGGCACCGATGTCATGGGTACGTCCCTGGTGCTCGCCAAGGCGATCGAGAAGACCGGGTACGACCTGGTCATCGCCGGTATGGCGTCCACCGACGGCACCATGGGTGTGCTGCCGGCGATCCTCGCGGAGCGCCTCGGTGTCCCGCAGGTCACGCTGCTGTCCGAGGTCTCGGTCGAGGACGGCACCGTCAAGGGCCGTCGTGACGGTGACACCGCGTCCGAGCAGCTGGAGGCGTCGCTTCCGGCCGTCGTGTCGGTGACGGACCAGTCGGGCGAGGCCCGCTACCCGTCGTTCAAGGGCATCATGGCCGCCAAGAAGAAGCCGGTGGAGTCCCTGGACCTGGACGACCTGGACATCGAGGCCGAGGAAGTCGGTCTGGAGGGTGCCTGGTCCAAGGTCGACGAGGCGGCTGAGCGTCCGGCCCGTACCGCGGGCACGATCGTCAAGGACGAGGGCGAGGGCGGCAAGCAGCTGGCCGCCTTTCTCGCGGAGCGCAAATTCGTGTGACGCAGCCTCGCGGGCCAGAAGTTCATCTGAGCCCCGCAGAGCCCGGTCAAGCCCCTCACCGTTTTCTTCGCAACGCAGGAGAGAAGAAGTCCCATGGCTGAAGTTCTGGTCTACGTCGACCACGTGGACGGTGCCGTCCGCAAGCCCACCCTTGAACTGCTGACGCTGGCCCGCCGCCTGGGCGAGCCCGTCGCCGTCGCCCTCGGCAACGGCGCCGCCGACACCGCCGCCGCGCTCGCCGAGCACGGCGCGGTCAAGGTCCTCACCAATGACGCCGCCGAGTTCGCCGACTACCTCGTCGTGCCGAAGGTGGATGCGCTGCAGGCGGCGTATGAGGCCGTCCAGCCCGCCGCCGTCCTGGTGCCCTCGTCCGCCGAGGGCAAGGAGATCGCCGCGCGTCTGGCGGTCCGTATCAAGTCCGGCATCATCACCGACGCCGTCGACCTGGAGGCGGGTGACGAGGGCCCGGTCGCGACGCAGTCCGCGTTCGCCGCGTCCTTCACCACCAAGTCCCGCATCACGCAGGGCACTCCGGTCATCACGGTCAAGCCGAACTCGGCCGCCGTGGAGGCCGCTCCGGCCGCCGGTGCGGTCGAGGCGCTGGCCGTGTCCTTCTCGGACGCCGCCACCGGTACGAAGGTCACCGCGCGCACGCCGCGTGAGTCGACGGGGCGTCCGGAGCTGACCGAGGCCGCGATCGTGGTCTCCGGTGGCCGTGGCGTCAACGGCGCGGAGAACTTCGCGATCATCGAGGCCCTCGCCAACTCGCTCGGTGCGGCCGTCGGCGCCTCGCGTGCCGCGGTGGACGCGGGCTGGTACCCGCACTCGAACCAGGTGGGCCAGACCGGTAAGTCGGTCTCGCCGCAGCTGTACATCGCGTCCGGCATCTCGGGTGCGATCCAGCACCGTGCCGGCATGCAGACCTCGAAGACGATCGTGGCGATCAACAAGGACGCCGAGGCCCCGATCTTCGACCTGGTCGACTACGGCGTGGTCGGCGACCTCTTCGAGGTCGTCCCGCAGCTCACCGAAGAGGTCAACACCCGCAAGGGCTGATCTCCTTCAGCTGACCAGCTACGTCTCTGGGTTCCAGGTGCACCATCGGCAGCCACAGACATCGGACACCATGGCCGACCCGGCTTCGTCGGCGACTACCCGCACACCCCGTGATCATCACGGGCCACAAGGCACCGCGGAACAAGCCCCCCAAGGAGTTGGCGGGCCCGGCGGGGCCAGCCTGTGGCGGAGAGAGCCACCCCTCGATCCCGGCTGGCGCACCGTCCACCGGACGCCGCCTGGCGCTCGTCAACCACCTGTCAGCAATCCATTCGCGACCACATCAAGGGACGAACAGAACATATGGGTCGGTCGCCCGTGTCCACTGTCGTGTCCACTGGATCTTGGTATGGGGGTGAAGCAAGGGCCGCGACGGTTTACGTGGCGGCCTTGCTGTTACGTTTCGCCTGGTCAGAGGGATTCTGCACAGAGAATTCAGGGTGGGGCGGGTGGGACTCGAACCCACGGCCGACGGATTATGAGTCCGCTGCTCTAACCGGCTGAGCTACCGCCCCTCAAACGGCGTGTCGCGTACACATGTACGCGCCGTCTGCCGCAGCATAGCCGCTCATACGATCTCCTGCGTCCGATGGTCGGCTCTGCACGACCATGAGGACTGCGCTGGTGGGCGCATGGTTCCACCGGGCATAAAAAAGGACCCCCGAGGGGGTCCTTTTCGTTGCTCTCCCGACTGGACTCGAACCAGTAACCTGCCGGTTAACAGCCGGCTGCTCTGCCAATTGAGCTACAGGAGACCGAGCTCCCCCGACTGGACTCGAACCAGTAACCTGCCGGTTAACAGCCGGCTGCTCTGCCAATTGAGCTACAGGGGATCGTCCCGCTGCAACGACGTCACCTGCCTGGGGATTCCCGGGCGGCGCGCGTTCGCTGCGACACATACATTAGCGCAAGCAGGGGGGTGCTCCGCCAATCGGTATCGGGCAGGCGCCCTGCACCGGACGCAAGGGAAGGGTGGCAGCCATGCGGTACAAGCTCACGTTCGTCGCCGGACTGGCCCTGGGCTACGTGATCGGCACGCGGGCCGGACGCGAGCGTTACGAACAGTTGAAGAAATCGGCCCGCCAGGTCGCACAGAACCCCGCCGTGCGCAACACGGTGGAGTCCGCCGCCCAGAGCGGCCGTGAGTTCGCGGGCAAGGCCTTCGCCACGGTGAGCGACAAGGTCGGTGACCGGGTCCCGGACTCGGTGGCCTGCCGGGTGCGGTCGCTGCGCGAGAAGAGCCAGGGCGACGAGGACGACTGGGGCACCAGCAACACCTGAGGGGCCGAGCTCCGCCTGAGGGGTCGAGTTCCGCCTGAGGGGGGAGCCGAGCCCCGCCTGAAGGGCCGAACCCCCGAAGTGGCGTAAAGAACACGAAGCGGCGTAAAGAACAACGCGTCCCGGCCCCGCCGGGAGGGCCCGAACCCTCCGGCGGGGCCGGGGCGCGTGTGTCGTAGGGCAAAATCTTCTGGCATGGGGATAGTCGCCGGACTGGACAGCTCTTCCGAGTCCACACGCATCGTCGTCTGCGACACCGACACCGGTGCCGTGATCAGGCAGGGGTACGCCCCTCATCCGCTGGAGGGCAGGCCGTCGGACGTCGATCCGCAGGCCTGGCTGCTGTCGCTGGGTGAGGCCGCCGCGGGCGGGCTTCTCGAAGGCGTGCAGGCCATCGGCGTATCGGCGCAGCAGAACGCGGTCGTCCCGCTGGACGCGCAGGGCGGCACCGTACGGCCCGCGATGGTCGGCGGGGACAAGCGGGCGCAGGTCGCCGCGGTCGATCTGATCGACGCGCTCGGCGGGCGGCAGGCCTGGGCCGAGGCCGTGGGCGTGGTCCCGCAGGCACCGCAGCCCGTGACGAAGCTGCGCTGGCTGGCGCGGACCGAGCCGGAGGCGGCGCAGCGCACCGCCTCGGTGCTGCAGGCGCACGACTGGCTGGTGTGGCAGTTGCTCGGCCGGCCGGCCCGGCGCACCGCGGACCGCGGCGGCGCTTCCGGTACGGGCTACTGGTCCGCGGCGGACGCCTCGTACCGTCCTGATCTGGTGGAGCTGGCGCTCGGGCAGCAGACGATGCTGCCGGAGGTGCTCGGTCCGTCCGAGGCCGCGGGGACGACGCCGGAGGGGCTGCTGATCTCGGCGGGTACGGGCGAGACGATGGCTGCCGCGTTCGGGCTCGGCATCGGCGTCGGGGACGCCGTGGTGTCGCTCGGGGCGTCCGGGTCCGTGATGGCCGTGCACCACGAGGCGCTCGCCGACCCGCACGGGATGATCACCTCGCTCGCCGACGCGACCGGGATGCATCTGCCGGTGGTGCACACGTCCAATGCCGTACGGGCGCTGCGCGGGACGGCGGAGCTGCTCGGTACGGATCTGGAGGGGCTGTCGCAGCTGGCGATGAAGTCGACTCCGGGTGCGCACGGGCTGGTACTGCTGCCCTATCTGGAGGGTGAGCGCACGCCTCAACTCCCGCACACCGCAGGCACGTTGAGCGGTCTGCGGCGCGAGTCGATGAAGCCGGAGCACCTGGCGCGGGCGGCGTTCGAGGGCATGCTGTGCTCGCTGGCCGACGCGCTCGACGTGCTGCGGGGGCGCGGGGTGGAGGTGCGGCGGGTGTTCCTGCTCGGGCCGGCCGCCGAGCTGCCCGCGGTGCAGGCGGCGGCACCGATGCTGCTCGGGGCGCAGGTCGTCGTCCCGCAGGCGGCGGACTACGCGGCCCTCGGTGCGGCGCGGCAGGCGGCCTGGGCGCTCGGGGTGTCGCAGGGCGCGCTCGGCCCGCAGCAGCCGCCGATGTGGCAGGGCCCGTCCGCGCAGGTCTTCGAGCCGGGCGAGGAGCTTCCGGTCGGGAAGGCCGTGCGGCAGCAGTACGTGGCGGTGCGGGAGCAGACGCATCCCGGGGCGTTCGAGAGCTAGGGGTGTCTCCCTCCAGCACTCCAGCGCGCGGGCCGGGGCTCGAATTAAATCGGTTGAGCTCCGGCCTGTGGAGTGGCGGAGGATGGGGTGAAACGTTGCCTCCGGCTACTGCGATGGGTATCGCGTGCTCATACGACTCCTGCGGAGCCATCTCGCTCCGTACAAGAACTCCATAGCCTTGCTGGTGCTGCTGCAGTTTCTGCAGACCTGCGCCAGTCTCTATCTGCCCACCCTCAACGCCGACATCATCGACCGCGGTGTCGTGCAGGGGGACACGGGCTACATCCTCACCTTCGGTGCCCTGATGATCGGGGTCACCGTGGTGCAGGTGCTGTGCAATATCGGTGCCGTGTACTACGGCGCGCGTACGGCGGCGGCGCTCGGCCGGGACGTGCGCGGCGCGATCTTCGACCGGGTGCAGTCGTTCTCGGCGCGTGAGGTCGGGCAGTTCGGGGCGCCGTCCCTGATCACCCGGACCACCAACGACGTCCAGCAGGTGCAGATGCTGGTCCTGATGGCGTTCACGCTGATGGTGTCGGCGCCGATCATGTGCGTCGGCGGCATCGTGATGGCGCTCAGCCTGGACGTGCCGCTGTCGTCGGTGCTCATCGCCGTCGTGCCGGTGCTCGGCATCGCGGTCAGCCTGATCGTGAAGAAGCTGCGGCCGCTGTTCCGCACCATGCAGGAGCGGCTCGACACGGTGAACCGGGTGCTGCGCGAGCAGATCACCGGCAACCGTGTGATCCGGGCGTTCGTGCGGGACGCGTACGAGGAGGAGCGGTTCAAGGGCGCCAACACCGAGCTGACCGAGGTGTCGCTCGGGACGGGGCGGCTGCTCGCCCTGATGTTCCCGATCGTGATGACCGTGGTGAACGTGTCGTCGATCGCGGTGGTCTGGTTCGGGGCGCAGCGGATCGACAGTGGCGGCATGGAGATCGGTGCGCTGACCGCGTTCCTCGCCTATCTGATGCAGATCGTCATGTCCGTGATGATGGCCACCTTCATGTTCATGATGGTGCCGCGCGCGGAGGTCTGCGCCGAGCGCATCGAGGAGGTCCTCGACACCTCGTCGAGCGTCGTGCCGCCCACGGACCCGGTGCTCGAACTGAAGCGGCACGGTCATCTGGAGGTGCGCGCGGCCGGGTTCGCCTACCCGGCCGCCGAGGAGCCGGTGCTCAAGGCGATCGACCTGGTGGCGCGGCCCGGGGAGACCACGGCCGTGATCGGGTCGACGGGCAGCGGCAAGTCGACGCTGCTCGGCCTCGTACCGCGGCTGTTCGACGCCACCGAGGGCGAGGTCCTCGTGGACGGGGTGGATGTGCGCAGCCTCGAACCGGCCCTGCTCGCGCGGACCGTGGGGCTCGTACCGCAGAAGCCGTATCTGTTCTCCGGGACCGTGGCGACGAATCTGCGGTACGGGAATCCGGACGCCAGCGACGAGGAGTTGTGGCACGCGCTGGAGGTGGCGCAGGCGAAGGAGTTCGTGCAGAAGCTGGAGAACGGGCTCGACTCCCCCATCTCGCAGGGCGGAACGAACGTCTCCGGTGGGCAGCGGCAGCGGCTCGCGATCGCGCGGACGCTCGTACAGCGGCCGGAGATCTATCTCTTCGACGACTCGTTCTCGGCGCTCGACTACGCGACCGACGCGGCGCTGCGTTCCGCGCTCGGCGACGAGACCGCCGAGGCGACCGTGGTGATCGTCGCCCAGCGGGTGTCGACCATCCGGGAGGCCGACCGGATCGTGGTCCTCGACGAGGGCCGGGTCGTCGGCAGCGGGCGCCATCACGAGCTGATGGCCGACAACGAGACCTACCGGGAGATCGTGCTCTCCCAGCTCACGGAAGCGGAGGCAGCCTGATGGCCGGGCCTGGCGGGCGGATGATGGCCGGGGGCGGCCCCGATCAGCGTTCTCTGGATTTCAAGGGCTCGGGCAAACGCCTGCTCGCCCAGTTCGCGCCGCAGCGCGTGACGATGTACGCGATGCTCGTGGCGGTCTTCTTCAGCGTCGCGCTCTCCGTGGTCGGGCCGAAGATCCTCGGCAAGGCCACCGACCTGATCTTCGCGGGGATCGTCGGCCGTGACATGCCCGAGGGCGCCACCAAGGAGCAGGTGCTCGACGGGATGCGCGCGAGCGGTGACAACGGTGTCGCCGACATGCTCTCGGGTACGGACTTCACGCCGGGTGAAGGGATCGACTTCACGGCCGTGGGCGAGGTGCTGCTCCTTGCCCTCGGTGTCTTCCTGGCCGCCGGGCTGCTGATGGCGGTCGCGACGCGGCTGGTGAACCGGGCGGTCAACCTGACCGTGTACCGGATGCGCGAGGACATCCAGGCGAAGCTGTCGCGGCTTCCGCTGTCGTACTTCGACAAGCGGCAGCGCGGTGAGGTGCTGAGCCGTGCCACCAACGACATCGACAACATCGGGCAGACGCTCCAGCAGACCCTCGGGCAGCTGGTGAACTCCCTCCTCACGATCGTCGGTGTCCTGGTGATGATGTTGTGGATCTCGCCGCTGCTCGCCCTGGTCGCGCTGATCACGGTGCCGCTGTCGTTCGTCGTCGCGACGAAGGTCGGCAAGCGGTCGCAGCCGCACTTCGTGGAGCAGTGGAAGTCCACGGGCAAGGTCAACGCGCACGTCGAGGAGATGTACACCGGGCACGCCCTGGTGAAGGTCTTCGGGCGGCACGAGGAGTCGGCGAAGCTCTTCGCCGAGCACAACGACTCGCTGTACGAGGCGAGTTTCAAGGCCCAGTTCAACAGCGGGATCATGCAGCCGCTGATGTTCTTCATCTCCAACCTCAACTATGTGCTCGTGGCCGTGGTGGGCGGTCTGCGGGTGGCGTCGGGCACGCTGTCGATCGGGGACGTGCAGGCGTTCATCCAGTACTCGCGGCAGTTCTCGATGCCGCTGACGCAGGTCGCGTCGATGGCCAACCTGGTGCAGTCCGGCGTCGCTTCCGCCGAGCGGATCTTCGAGCTCCTCGACGCGGACGAGCAGGAGGCCGACCCGGTGCCGGGGCTGCGTCCTGAGCGGTTGCGGGGCGCGGTCGCCCTTGAGCAGGTGTCGTTCCGGTACGAGGAGGACAAGCCGCTGATCGAGGACCTGTCGCTGACGGTCGAGCCGGGCCACACGGTCGCGATCGTCGGCCCGACGGGCGCGGGCAAGACCACGCTCGTCAACCTGCTCATGCGGTTCTACGAGGTCACGGGCGGGCGGATCACCCTCGACGGGGTCGACGTAGCGAAGATGTCGCGGGACGAACTCCGGTCCGGGATCGGCATGGTGCTCCAGGACACGTGGCTGTTCGGCGGGACGATCGCGGAGAACATCGCGTACGGGGCCTCGAAGGAGGTCACGCGCGCGCAGATCGAGGAGGCCGCGCGGGCCGCGCACGCCGACCGGTTCATCCGCACGCTGCCCGACGGCTACGACACGGTCCTCGATGACGAGGGTTCGGGCGTCAGCGCCGGCGAGAAGCAACTGATCACGATCGCGCGGGCGTTCCTCTCCGACCCGGTGATCCTGGTCCTCGACGAGGCGACCAGCTCCGTGGACACCCGTACGGAGGTGCTCATCCAGCAGGCGATGGCGCGGCTCGCGCACGGGCGTACATCGTTCGTGATCGCGCACCGTCTTTCGACCATTCGCGATGCGGACACGATTCTCGTGATGGAGGACGGGGCGATCGTCGAACAGGGCTCGCATGCGGGGCTGTTGGCGTCGGACGGTGCGTATGCGCGGCTGTACAAGGCGCAGTTCGCGGAGGCTGTGGCCGAGGTGGACTGAACCGCGTACGGAGGGTCAGTCCAAGTACCCCCTCAACTGATCCGCGAACGCGTGGTCGCGGAGTTTGTTGAGGGTCTTGGACTCGATCTGGCGGATCCGCTCGCGGGTCACGCCGAAGATGCGGCCTATCTCCTCCAGCGTGCGGGGCCGCCCGTCCGCGAGGCCGTACCGCAGCTGCACCACCTTGCGTTCGCGCTCGCCGAGGGTGGAGAGAACGGCCTCCAGATGCTGGCGGAGCAGCAGGAACGCCGCGGACTCCACGGGGCTCGCGGCGTCGCCGTCCTCGATGAGGTCGCCCAGGGACACGTCGTCCTCCTCGCCCACGGGGGCGTGCAGGGAGACGGGCTCCTGGGCGAGCCGCAGCACTTCGCCGACCCGCTCGGGCGGCAGTTCCAGGTGTGCGGCGACCTCTTCGGGGGTGGGCTCGTAGCCACGTTCCTGCAGCATGCGGCGCTGGACGCGGACGACGCGGTTGATCAGCTCGACGACATGCACGGGCACGCGGATGGTCCGGGCCTGGTCGGCGAGGGCCCGGGACATGGCCTGGCGGATCCACCAGGTGGCGTACGTCGAGAACTTGAAGCCGCGCGCGTAGTCGAACTTCTCGACCGCCCTGATCAGGCCGAGGTTGCCCTCCTGAACGAGGTCGAGCATGGTCAGGCCGCGGCCGACATAGCGCTTGGCTACGGAGACGACGAGGCGCAGGTTGGCCTCGATCAGGCGCCGCTTGGCCATCCGCCCCATGACGACCAACTTGTCGAGATCCAGGGCGAGTTGGCTGTCCAGGTCGGGGCTGCGGGTCAGCTTCTCCTCGGCGAAGAGCCCGGCTTCGACGCGGCGGGCGAGCTCGACCTCCTCGGCGGCGGTGAGCAGCGGGATACGGCCGATCTCGCGCAGGTACTGCCGGAACAGATCCGCCGACGGGCTGGCGCTCTCGGTGCGTACGCGGCGGGGCTCGGGCGGTTCGGCCGGTTCCGCGAGCTCGGTGGGGTCGCGCGGCTGCGGTTCCGCCTGCTCGGCGCGCGCGGTCTCCGTCTCCGTCTCGGCCTCCGTCTCCGTCTCCGGGTGGTGGACGGCCCGGCTCTGCGGCGGTACGACTTCGATGACGTCGGCGGCGCCGGGGGTCGGTTGCGTCAACGTCTGGGTCTGGGTCTGCACGGGGGCGACCTCCAGGGTGATCGCCGCCGCATCGAGGGTGTGCGGCAGCGGTACGTCCGGGGCGGTACCGGCGGCCGCGCCGCCGTCCGTCCCGTCATCGATGAACGGATCCGCGGGGTTGTCGGGCCCACGCCCGGTGGGCCGGCCGCGCTCCGAAGACTCAGGCACCGCCCCCAGTGTGGGGTACGACACATCTCCGCGAGGAGGGGCGTGCGGCCACTTTCTGAGTCCGGTCCGTGACCGGCCGGTTACTCAGGAGTCAACTTCGCGCGGGCGTACGAGCATGGGCGCGGGCCGTCGTCACAGCACACCGCGCGTGCGTACGGGGAGGCGCTCAGGCTGTCGTCACAGCGCCTCGGCGCCGCGCTCGCGCAGGGCCCGGCCGTACTGCTGGAGGACCCACAACTCGTTCTGGGCGGCGGCGAGTTGGGCCGGGTCGGCGTGCGGGCCGAGGCGGGCGAAGCTGCCCTGCAGGTCACGGACGCGGCGGTCGACGGCGCGCAGGCGGACCTGGACGAGCTGCTCGCCGGCGTACACCTCGTCAACCGTGCGCCGCATGATCGCTTCCACGGCCAGCTCGGTGACCATGGCACGCACCGTGTCGTCCGGCGCCGCGTCCCGCACGCGCGCGAGGTAGCCCGAGGGGTCCTGGACACCCTGCTCGGCGCCGCCCGCGTACACGATGGCCTCGCGCACCGCGGCGTAGGGCGGGGCGGTGAACTCGTCCGCGCCGTACGCGTCGAAGGCCGGGGAGACCAGCTGCGGGTACTGCAGGGCGAGTTTGAGCAGCTCGCGCTCGGTGCGGTGGGCGGGGCTGCGGAGGTTGAGGGCGGGGCCGCCGGGGGTCCGGTTCTGCGGCGCCCCCTGGGCGTACTGCGGGGCGTGCTCCTTGTGCTGTTGCGGGGCGGGGCCGCGGCCGCCGCGGTCACGGGCCCAGCGGGCCAGTTGCGCCACGCGCTTGACGACGAACTGGGTGTCGAGGATGCCGAGCATGCCGGCGAGCTCGACGGCCACTTCGTGCTGCGCGCCGCTGTTCTTGATGCGGGCCACGATGGGCGCGGCCTCGTCCAGGGCGGCGGCACGGCCCGCGGGGGTCTCCAGGTCGTACCGGTTCACGATCTGGCGGAGGGCGAACTCGAAGAGGGGCGTGCGGGGTTCGACCAGGTCGGCGACCGCCTCGTCGCCCTTCGCGAGGCGGAGGTCGCAGGGGTCCATGCCGTCGGGGGCGATCGCGATGTACGTCTCGGCGGCGAACTTCTGGTCGTCCTCGAAGGCGCGGAGGGCGGCCTTCTGGCCTGCGGCGTCGCCGTCGAAGGTGAAGATCACGCGGGCCGAGCCGTTGTCCATGAGGAGTCTGCGGAGGATCTTGATGTGGTCGCCGCCGAAGGCCGTGCCACAGGTGGCGATCGCGGTGGTGACACCGGCGAGATGGCAGGCCATCACGTCCGTGTACCCCTCGACCACGACCGCGCGGGAGGACTTGGCGATCTCCTTCTTGGCCAGGTCGACGCCGTAGAGGACCTGGCCCTTCTTGTAGATCGGGGTTTCGGGGGTGTTCAGATACTTCGGGCCGTTGTCGTCCTCGCGGAGCTTGCGGGCGCCGAAGCCTACGACCTCGCCGGAGATGTCCCGGATGGGCCACATCAGGCGGCCGCGGAAGCGGTCGATGGGGCCGCGGCGGCCCTCCTGGGAGAGGCCGGAGAGGGTCAGCTCCTTGTCGGTGAAGCCCTTGCCGCGCAGGAAGCGCGTGAGGTGGTCCCAGCCCGCCGGGCTGTAGCCGACGCCGAAGTGCGCCGCCGCGGCCTGGTCGAAGCCGCGCTCGGCGAGGAACTTGCGGCCGATCTCGGCCTCGGCGCTGTCCAGCTGCTCGACGTAGAACTGGGCGGCGATCTTGTGTGCCTCGACCAGGCGGATGCGCTCGCCGCGCTGGTTCGACGGGTTGTACCCGCCCTCTTCGTACCGCAGCGTGATGCCCGCCTGGGCGGCGAGGCGCTCGACCGTCTCCGAGAAGGTGAGGTGGTCGAGCTTCATCACGAAGGCGATCGTGTCGCCGCCTTCCTGGCAGCCGAAGCAGTGGAAGAGCCCCTTGCTCGGGCTGACCTGGAAGGACGGTGACTTCTCGTCGTGGAAGGGGCACAGGCCCTTCAGATTGCCGCCGCCGGCGTTGCGCAGCTGGAGGTACTCGGACACGACGGCGTCGATCGGGACCGCGTCCCGTACCGCCTTCACGTCCTCGTCATTGATCCGTCCTGCCACGCGGGCAAGTCTACGGCGACGCTCTGACAGTCACGGCCGGTGGCCCGTCAGCCCTCCAGGAGTGATTCCAGCGGAACGGTCGGGTCCGCGAGACGCTCCGGGTCGGGGCGGACTCCGGCCTTGATCAGGGTCTGGATCGGCTCCGTGACGTCCCAGACGTTCACGTTCATGCCCGCGAGGACCCGCCCGTCCGACAGCCAGAACGCGATGAACTCCCGCTTCGTGGCGTCCCCGCGGATCACCACCTGGTCGTAGCTGCCGGGCGGCGCCCAGCCGGAGAACTCCAGGCCGACGTCGTACTGGTCGGAGAAGAAGTACGGCACCCGGTCGTACGTCACGGGCCTGCCGAGCATCGCGCGGGCGGCGGCCGGGCCGCCGTTGAGGGCGTTGGCCCAGTGCTCGACGCGCAGCCGGGTCTCGAAGAGCGGGTGGTCGGCGGCGGCCGCGTCGCCCACCGCGAAGATGTCCGGGTCGGAGGTGCGCAGGCTCGCGTCGACAGCGATGCCGCCGCCGTGCGCCCGGTCGGCCATGGTCAGCCCGGCCGCCTCGGCGAGGGCGGTGCGCGGGGCGGCGCCGATGGCGGCGAGGACGTCGTGCGCGGGGTGCTCGTCGCCGTCGTCGGTGCGGGCGGCGAGGACCATGCCGTCCTGGCCGGTGATCTCGGTGAGCCGGGCGCCGAAGTGGAAGCGGACGCCGTGCTCCTGGTGCAGATCGGCGAAGAGCCGGCCGATCTCGGGGCCGAGGACGGAGTGCAGCGGCGTCGCCTCGGGTTCGACGACGGTGACCTCCGCGCCGTACTCCCGCGCGGCGGCCGCTACCTCCAGGCCGATCCAGCCGGCGCCCGCGATCACCAGGTGGCCGTTGTCCCGGCCGAGCGCGGCGAGGACGCCCTTGAGGCGCTCGGCGTGCGCGATCCGGCGCAGGTGGTGCACGCCCGCGAGGTCGGTGCCCGGGATGTCGAGGCGGCGCGGCTCGGAGCCGGTGGCGAGGAGCAGCTTGTCGTAGCGCACGCTGGTGCCGTCGCCGAGGCGGACCGCCTTCTCGGCGCGGTCGACGGCGACGGCGGGCAGGCCCAGGTGCAGCTCGATGTCGTGCTGTGCGTACCACGCGGGCTCGTGCACGAAGACGCTGTCCCGCTCCTCCTTGCCGAGCAGGAAGCCCTTGGACAGCGGAGGGCGTTCGTACGGGTGCTCGCGCTCGTCACCGATGAGAATCACCCGGCCGGTGAAGCCCTCCGCACGAAGGGTTTCGGCCGCCTTGGCCCCGGCCAGTCCGCCTCCGACGATGACGAACGTCTGATCCGCGTCGACCACTTGATGCCTCCTCACAACCTTGCCGCCACTTGCGGGCGTCCCGCACGCAGCGTGGCCGCCATCTCGAGCGTCCCGCACGGAGCGTAGTGGGGGAAGGGGCCGTCCCCTCAGTGTCACCCCTGTGTGGCTCGATCACATCAGGTGCGGGCGACGGGCCGGGGTCAGCTCCGGCCGCCCACCAGGCGCGCGTGCAGGGTCCGCGCGGAGGCGTCGGTGAGCGCCGCGATCTGGTCGATCACGACCCGCTTCCGCGCGGTGTCGTCCGGCGCCGCGTCGAACAGGGCCCGGAACTGCGGGTCGAGGCCTTCGGGCGCACGCGCGGTGAGGGCCGCGGCGAGCTCCGCGATGACGACGCGCTGGTCCGCCCGGAGCCGCTCCTGTTCGTCGCGCTGCATCACGTACCGGTCGGCGACGGCCTTGAGGACGGCGCATTCATGGCGGGTTTCATTCGGTACGACGAGCTCCGCGGCGTAGCGGGTGAGGGGGCCGTTGCCGTACCTCGCGCGCGTGGCGCCTTCCGCGGCGAGGCAGAAGCGGCCGATCAGCTGGCTGGTGGCGTCCTTCAGGCGGGCCTGGGCGACCGCCGTGCCGTCGTAGCCGTGCGGCCACCACTCCTGGTCGAGGAGGCGGTCGAGCGCGGCGGACAGCTCGGCCGGATCGGTGTCCTCGGGAACGTACCGCCCAAGCGCCACGGCGAAGATCTCCTCGCGCTCGGGCTCGGCGTGCAGGCAGTTGGGGTCGATGTGGCCCGCGTGCAGACCGTCCTCGACGTCGTGCACCGAGTACGCGACGTCGTCCGACCAGTCCATGACCTGGGCCTCGAAGCAGGTGCTGTGGCCGGGGGCGCCCTTGCGGATCCACTCGAAGACGGGGCGGTCGTCGTCGTACACCCCGAACTTCACGGAGTCCGGGTCGGCGGGGTGCGCGCCGCGCGGCCACGGGTACTTGGTGGCGGCGTCCAGCGCCGCGCGTGTGAGGTTGAGGCCGACGCTGACGGGTTCACCGGTGTCCTCGGCGCGCCCGAAGCGCTTGGGTTCGAGGCGGGTGAGCAGGCGCAGCGAGTGGGCGTTGCCCTCGAATCCGCCCACGTCCGCGGCGTATTCGTTGAGCGCCTGCTCGCCGTTGTGTCCGAAGGGCGGGTGCCCCAGGTCGTGCGACAGGCAGGCCGTCTCGACCAGGTCCGGGTCACAGCCGAGCGCGGCGCCCAGCTCGCGTCCGACCTGGGCGCACTCCAGGGAGTGCGTGAGGCGGGTGCGGGGGCTGGCGTCCCAGGCCTGACTGCGCGTGCCGGGCGTGACGACCTGCGTCTTGCCGGCGAGTCTGCGCAGCGCGGAGGAGTGCAGCACGCGCGCGCGGTCACGCTGGAAGGCCGTCCGGCCGGGCCGCTTGTCGGGCTCGGGCGCCCAGCGCTCCGTGGCGAGTTCGTCATACGTCCAGGACATGCGTCGACAGTAGCCCGCACGGGGCGCCCGTCGGCTTGTCCCTCAGCGGACAGCTCATGGGGCTCCGCACCTCGGTACGGCCCGACGCCTCAGGCCGACGCGGCGAGCGGGGCGTGGTCGGACGGGGACGATGTGAACGTGCGGGCCGCCTCGTCGTAGCGGTGCAGGAGCAGTTCGGCCAGCGCCGGGTGCGTACCCAGGGGGGCCGACGCGATGCCCGGGGACGCCGCCGCGGACTGCGCGGCGAAACGGCCGGGAGCGGTGAAGTACGAGGCGACGGCGACGCGGTGACGGCCGCGGGCGGCGAGGGCATGGACCGCGGCGGGGACCGTCGGGGACGCGGCGGAGGCGTACGCGGGGACGACGGGGACGCCGAGGCGCTCGGCGAGGGCGGAGGCCGTGGCGCGGGTGTCGGCGAGGCCTTCGGGGTCGCGGGAACCGGCGGCGGCAAGGACGACGCCGCTGCTGCGGCGCGGCGCGCCCGCCGGGAAGCCCGCCTCGACCAGCCGGTCGTGGAGCGCGTCGACGAGCAGCGGGTGGGGGCCGAGCGGCGCGGCGACCCGGGCGTCGAGGTGCGGGGCCGCGGCTGCGGCAGCGGGCAGGTCGTGCTTGACGTGGTAGCCGCGACCGAGCAGCAGCGGTACGAGGACGGCCCTGCCGGGGGCGAGCCGGGCCAGGGTGTCGGGGAGCAGCGGCTCGTTCAGCTCGATATGGCCGAGGTGGACGGCCGGCCCCGGCCGCAGCGCGCGCACCGTGTCGAGCAGGGAGCGCACGGTGGCGAGCGTACGCGGGTCACGGCTTCCGTGCGCCACGACAACCAGTGGCGGCGGCGCGACGGGACCGCGGTGACCGCTGCGGCGGACACGGCTGAGGCGGCTGAGTCGGCTGAGGCGGCTGCCGGCGTGGCTGGTGATCTGGTCGAGGAGCTGCGATGCCGTGGTGGCTAGGGGGTCTAGGGGGGGCTGGGGGCCCTGGGGGCTCTGGGGGCCCTGGGGGGGCTGGGGGGCCTGGGAGGCCAGGAAGTCGGGGTGGCCGGGGTGAGCGGGGTCGGGGTTACCGGGGTGGCTGAATGCGCCGGAGTGGTGGCCGGGGGCGCCGAGGTCGCCGGGGGCACCGAGGTCGCCGAGGTGACCAAAGTCGCCGGGGTGGGCAGGGCGGCCGGAATCGCCGGGGTGGCCGGGGGCGCCGGGGGCGCAGGGGTGACCGAGGTGGCCGCCCACCGCCTCCCTAGCCTCTGGAGCCTCCCGGGCCTCCCGAACCTCCGGGATCGCTGCAGCCTCCCAGCCCTCTGGAGCCCCCGGAGTCACAACGGCCCTCGGAGTCGCAGCGGCCCCCGGAGTCGCTGCCGCCCCCCGCATCACCGTCTCCGCCCTCCGCAGGGGCTCGCGGGGCGAGGTGGCCAGGGTTTCCGTTGGGGTCCCCGGGTGTTCGCCGGGTGTGTGGGTCGGCGTCATGGAACAAGGCTGGCGTGCCGACGTTGCCTGGTGATTGCGCGGTGATGACGGTCGATGTCCCCTGGCTCACGAGGGCGGGGCGGCGATTGTCAGACCCTCGTCGCACACTTGTCCTCGTAGGTCGGTCGACGGCGGATCGGGCCGGGGGGCCGCGGGGGAAGCCGGGAACGGGGAACGGGGGAATCGTGGGAAGCATGCGGGGCGGGGAGAGTCCGGGGTGGCTGCGGCGGCTGCGGTGGCCGCGGGGGCGGCGCGAGGGGCGGCTCACGGTGCAGGCGGTGATGCTCGCCTGCGTCCTGGCGCTGCTGCCGGCGACGTGGATGCACGCCGCGGCGGCGGACCGGGTGCGCGACCCCGGTGACGTGCCGCGCACGCAGGTCGCGGTGGTGTTCGGGGCCGGTCTGTGGGGCGGCGAACCCTCGCCGTACCTGGCGCACCGCCTTGACGCGGCGGCGGAGCTGTACCGCGCGGGCCGCGTCCGGGTGGTCCTGGTCACGGGCGACAACAGCCGGGAGGAGTACGACGAGCCGGACGCGATGCGCAGATACCTGACCGCGCGCGGCGTCCCGGACCGCCGCATCGTCAGTGACTACGCGGGCTTCGACACCTGGGACTCGTGCGTGCGCGCGAGAAAGATCTTCGGCGTGGACCGCGCGGTGCTGATCAGCCAGGGCTTCCACATACGCAGAGCGGTCGCCCTCTGCCGGGACGCGGGCGTGGAGTCGTACGGCGTGGGGGTGGACGAGCCGCACGACGCGACCTGGTACTACGGCGGCGTCAGAGAGCTGCTCGCCTCCGGCAAGGCCGCGGCCGACGCGCTGTTCGAGCCGGACCCGCGCTTCCTGGGCCCGCGCGAGGACGGGATCACGCGGGCGCTGGCTTCCGGGCGCTGAGTGATTCCGGGTCCTCACCGCCGGCCGGCGCGGGCGCTGAGGTACGCGTACCTGGCATGTAACCCGGCACACCGTGCTCCGTAACAAGCCGGACGCACGCTGGAGCGCATGCACATCACCACGGCATCGCCCACCCCCACGCACTGCCCGTACTGCGCGCTGCAATGCGGGATGGGGCTGGCTCAGGACCCCGGTAGGGACGGGGGCCTGGCCGTGGTGGAGCGGGCGTTCCCGGTCAACCGGGGCGCGCTGTGCGGCAAGGGCCGTACGGCGACCGAGGTGCTGTCCTCCCGGGTGCGCCTGACCGAGCCGCTGATCCGGACCCACGCCACCGGCAGGCTCGAACCGGCCACCTGGGAGGAGGCGCTCGACCGGATCGCCGAAGGGCTGTCCCGCACGCGCGCGGAGCACGGTCCGGACGCGGTCGGGGTGTTCGGCGGCGGCGGGCTGACCAACGAGAAGGCGTACGGACTGGGGAAGTTCGCGCGGGTCGTGCTCGGCACGTCGCAGATCGACTACAACGGCCGGTTCTGCATGTCGTCGGCGGCGGCGGCGCACCAGCGGGCGTTCGGCCTCGACCGGGGCCTGCCGTTCCCGCTCGAGGACATTCCGCGGACCGGCTGCGTGATCCTGGTCGGTTCGAACCTCGCCGAGACGATGCCGCCCGCGCTGCGCTACCTGACCGAACTGCGGGAGAACGGGGGCACGTTGATCGTCATCGACCCGCGCCGCACCCGCACGGCGGAGCAGGCCGACCTGCACCTCGCGCCGCGCCCCGGCACCGACCTGGCGCTCGCCCTCGGCCTGCTGCACCTGGTGGTGGCTGAGGGGCGTACGGACGAGGCGTACATCCGGGAGCGTACGAGCGGCTGGGCGGAGGCGCGGGCCGGGGCGATGGCGCACTGGCCGGAGCTGGTGGAGCGGATCACCGGGGTGTCGGTGCCCGAACTGCGGGAGGCGGTACGGCTGTTCTGCGCGCCGGAGAACGCCATGGTGCTGACCGCGCGCGGGCCCGAGCAGCAGTCCAAGGGCACGGACACGGTGGGCGCGTGGATCAACCTGGTCCTGGCGACGGGCCGGGCGGGGCGGCCGCTCTCCGGGTACGGCTGCCTCACGGGACAGGGAAACGGACAGGGGGGACGCGAACACGGCCAGAAGGCGGACCAGTTGCCGGGTTACCGCAAGCTGACCGACCCGGCGGCACGGGCGCATGTGGCGGAGGTCTGGGGCGTGGACCCGGAGTCCCTGCCGGGGCCGGGGCGCAGCGCGTACGAGCTGCTCGACGCGCTCGGCGGGGACGTGCGGTCGCTGCTGCTCATGGGCTCGAACCCGGTGGTGTCGGCGCCGCGTGCGGCCCACATCGAGGGGCGGCTGCGCTCGCTCGACTTCCTGGCGGTGGCGGACGTGGTCCTCTCGGAGACGGCGGAGCTGGCGGACGTGGTGCTTCCGGTGACGCAGTGGGCGGAGGAGACCGGTACGACGACGAACCTGGAGGGGCGGGTGCTGCTGCGCCGGAAGGCGATCACGCCGCCGGACGGGGTCCGTACGGACCTGTTCATGCTGCATGAGCTCGCGGCGCGGCTCGGGGTGGAGAAGGGGTTCCCGACGGACCCGGAGGAGGTGTTCGAGGAGCTGCGGCGGGCCTCGGCGGGCGGGCCGGCCGACTACTCGGGGATCACGTACCGCCGGCTCGCGGAGGAGGACGGGGTGTTCTGGCCCTGCCCGGCTCAGGCCGGGGCCGACGGCGCCTCCGGGGACGGGGAGGACTCGGTGCTCGACGCGGCGCCGAACGACCCGGCGGACGATCCGGCGGGCGATCCGGCGGACGTTCCGGCGGACGATCCGGCGGGCGATCCGGCGGACGTTCCGGCGGGCGAACTGCCGGGTGAAGAGGGCGAGTTCGTGTCGTCCGGGGTGCATCCGGGGACGCCGCGGCTGTTCCTTGAGCGGTTCGCTACGGAGGACGGGCGGGCCAGGTTCGTGCCGGTGACGCACCGGGCGGCCGCTGAGGAGCCGGACGCGGAGTTCCCGGTGCTGCTGACCACGGGACGGGTGGTGGCGCAGTACCAGTCGGGGGCGCAGACCCGGCGCGTGGCCGAGCTGAACGCCGCCGCGCCCGGCCCGTTCGTGGAGCTGCACCCGCAGCTCGCCGCGCGGATCGGTGTGGCGGACGGGGAGGACGTGACGGTGGTGTCGCGGCGCGGTACGGCGGTCGCGCCGGCCAAGGTGACGCGGACGATCAGGCCGGACACGGTGTTCATGCCGTTCCACTGGGCGGGCGAGGGCCGGGCCAACACGCTCACGCACCCGGCGCTCGACCCGGTGTCGCGGATGCCGGAGTTCAAGGTGTGCGCGGTGCGCCTGGAGCGGACGGCTTCAGCGGAGGCGGCGTAACCGCCACGGCCACCGCCACAGTCACAGTCACCGGCCACCGGCCACCGGCCACCGGCACCGACACCGGCACCGGCACCGACACCGGCACCGGCACCGGCACCGGCACCGGCCGACGGTCAGCAACCAGCGGTCAGCGGTCATCGGCCAGCGGTCAGCAGCCAGCAGCAAGCGGCCAACGGCCAGCGGCAAACCAGCCAGCGCTCAACTCCGCCCCTCCCGCACCGTCCGCCAGTCCCCGCTCGCGATGATCCGGGCGCGGGCGCGCAGGCGGGTGCGTACGGCGGGGGCGGCGACGTACACCCAGGCGCGGCGGGCCGAGCCGTCCGGGAGGCGGACGGCGCGGGCGACGCGTTCGTAGTCGTTGTCCGGGTCGCCGGGGCGGTAGTCCTCCAGGCGGTCGAGCTCACCGAGGAGGTCGGCGTACGACTCGGGCCTGGCGGTGAGGAGTTCACCGTGTACGGGCCCGGCGCCCGGCTCCTCCACCACGTACGGGTAGCCGGGGCCCTCGTGCAGGGCGGCGTCCGGGAGCAGCGCGGGGGTCTGCGCCTCGACGCGGCCGCCCAGGTGGGCGTCGTGGTGGTACTCGCCGGGGCGCAGCGTCCCGTAGACGAAGAACGGCAGCGGGGCGGAGGGCTGCGGGGAGGTCTGCCCGGCCGGGTCGGTCACTTCGCGGTCTCCGCCCGGACCCAGCGCAGGTAGTCGTGGCTGCCGCGGACCACGGGGGTGGCGATGATCTCCGGGGTGTCGTAGTCGTGGGTGTCGGTGATCCAGCGTTCCAGGGCGGGGTAGCTGTCGGCGGTCGTCTTGAGCAGGACCTGCCACTCCTGGTCGGTGGTGACGGCGCCCTCCCAGCGGTAGACGGACGTGACCGGCCCGGACACCTGGGCGCAGGCGGCGTGCCGCGCGGCGACGGCGCCCTCGGCGAGGGAGCGGGCCTTGTCGGCGGAGTCGGTCGTCGTCAGCACCGTGAGCACGATGTCGACGGGGATGTCGGGGAGTTGCTCCATGTCTGCCTCCATGCGTCAGTGGGTCCAGGTCGGCCGGGGGACGTTACCGCAGGTCCCGGGACCAAAGTCCCGACGTGCAGACTCCGCCCGCTCTACTGCCGTCTGTTACACAACGTCCGGTTCTCCGTGATGGGCGCTGCCTACCGTCGACGCCATGATCTCCCGTTCCCGACTGCTGCCCGGCGCCGCCGTCGCCGTCGCCGCAGCCGTGCTCGGGCTCACCGGGTGCGGTGCGCCGGGCGGGCTCGCGCGGGGTGAGGCCGCGCCGTCCGTCGCCGTGCAGCCGAGTCCGGAGGCGGTCTGGCCGTCCTGGGCGGGCCGGTCGCCGAAGTCACCGGCGGCCGACACGACCGAGCATGAGCCGCCGCCCCGGCCACTGGACGGCGTGCGGGTGCCGGCGGGCGGCCTCGGCCAGATGTCCGTACGGGACATCCTCGCGGCCGACCCGCGCGTGAAGCAGTACGCGGACCGGGAGCTCATCCACGGCCCCGGCCGCGCGGGTGTCCGCCCGCCGAGCCTCTCCGACCTGACCGGCGACGGCCGCCCCGAACTCCTCGTCGCCATCGACACGGAGAGCGGCTCGACGGTCGTCACGGCCTACCGCGACCTGCGCGGCGAGGTCGCCCCGATCCTGCTCGCGCGCGGCAAGCGCGTCGCCGTCGAACGGCTCGGCACGGACCTGGTGCTGCGCCAGCCGTGCGCGGACGGCGGGGAGCAGGCGATCCGGTACCGGTGGGACGGCGAGCGGATGTCGACCGCCAGCGACACGAAAACGTACGCGAAGACACCGCCGAGGTCGCACGCGAAGATCCTCCCGCCCCCGAGCCCCTCGCCGACCACCCCCGCCTCGCCGAGCCCGACGCCCCGCCCCTCGGACACCGCCCGATGAAGCCCGCCCCGCACGCCACCACCCGTGCCACGCGCACTACCCGTACCACCCATGCCACCCATGCCACCCGTACCGCCCCTACCACCCCATCAAGCAGCACCTCCCGAACCACCCGGACCCGCCGAACCCCCCGAGCCCTCCGAGCCCTCCCCGCCCCCCGAGCCCTCCGAGCCCTCCCCGCCCCCCGAGCCGTCCGAACCCTCCGAGCCCTCCGAACCCTCCGCTCCACCCTCACCGCGCCCGGTCTGTGCCGGCAGATCTCCGCGCTGCTTGCCACCGGCTGCGCGCTGGTCGCGCTGGCGATCGGGCTGCTCATCCACCACGCGCGCTACGAGCAGGTGGCGAGCGCGGCCCGTGCGTCGGCCGTCGCGGATCTGGTGCGGGTACGGCAGCTGTACGAGGTGACGGGCCAGGTCGACCAGGACGGCACCGACGCGGCTCTCGACAGCCCCGACGTGCCGGACGGGCTGCGCGGCGCGGCGCTCGCGGGGCGGCGGACGACCTACCTCGACCTGTCGGGCGCGCGGCCGTCGGTGTGGGCTGCGCGGCCGATCGGCGACCAGGTGCTGTCCGTACGCCGCTCGCTGGCCGCGGACCGGGACGAACTGGAGGAGCTGGACCGGCAGTTGCTGGCCTGGGGCACCGTCGTCGTAGCGCTCGCCGCGCTCGCGGGCGCGGCCCTGGCCGGCCGGGTGAGCCGGGATCTGCGGACGGCGGCGGCGACGGCGCGCCGGATCAGCGCGGGTGACCTGGACGCCAGGATCGGGCACCCGAGACCGCCGAGCTCGCGCGACGAGGTGGCCGAACTGGCCTGCGCCGTCGACACGATGGCCGCCAGCCTGCAGCGCCGCCTGCAGGCCGAGCAGCGGTTCACGGCGGACGTGGCGCACGAGCTGCGCACCCCGCTCACCGGTCTGCACACGGCGGCGGAACTGCTGCCTCCGGGACGGCCGACGGACCTGGTACGGGACCGGGTCGCCGCGATGCGCACGCTCACCGAGGACCTCCTGGAGGTGGCCCGCCTGGACGCGCGGGTCGAGCGGCCGGACCTGGACGCGCATCCGCTCGGCACCCTCGTCGAGGGGATCCTGCAGCGCACGGGCCACTCGCACCCCGTACGGGGCGCCGCCGGCACCGTCGTCCGCACCGACCCGCGGCGCCTGGAGCGGATCCTCGACAACCTGCTCGCCAACGCCCGTCGGCACGGCGCGGGGCCGGTCGAGGTCCTGGTCGACGGGACGGCCGTGACCGTACGCGACCACGGCCCGGGCTTTCCCGACCGGCTGCTGGTGGACGGCCCGCGGCGCTTCCTGACCGGGGCGCGGGAGCGCGGCCAGGGCACCGGACTCGGCCTGACCATCGCGCTCGGCCAGGCCGAGGTGATCGGCGCCCGGGTCGAGCTGATCAACGCGGCGGACGGCGGCGCCCGGGCGACCGTGCACCTGCCCGCCGAGCCGGGGCCCGGGTGACCCTCAACCCACCCTCAACCCACCCTCAACTCCCGTACGGGCGTACCGCCTTCGCGTCCCGCAGGGCGAGGGCCCACCAGGTCAGCTGGTCGAGCAGGACCTTGGCGGCGGCGTCGGGGCCCGCGGGGTCCAGGTGGTTGCCCGCGTCGTCGAAGTGGGCCTGGGCGCCGTGGAAGGAGACGGTGTCCCGGACCGTGACGGCATGCAACTCGGCGAAGACCTGGCGCAGTTGCTCGACCGCCCGCAGCCCGCCGGAGATCCCGCCGTACGAGACGAAGGCCACCGGCTTGGCCTGCCACTCGGCGCGGTGCCGGTCGATCAGGTTCTTCAGGGCCGCCGGGAAGGAGTGGTTGTACTCGGGCGTCACGACGATGAAGGCGTCGGCGGCGTCGAGCTGCGCCGCGACCCGTACGAGCCGGTCCCGTACGGCGGGCTCGGGGTGCGGCGAGAAGACGGTGGGCAGCTCGGCCTCGGCGACGTCGACCACGTCGACCGTCAGGTCCTCTCGGGTGCGTACGCGGGAGAGCAGCCAGTCGGCGATCACGGGCCCGAAGCGGCCGTGCCGGTCGGAGCCGATGATCACGGCCACGCGCAGGGGAACGGTCGGAGCGGAAGCGGGCGGAGCGGAAACGTTCGAAGCGGAAGCGGTCGGAGCGGAAACGGTCGGAGCATTCGTTGCTGAAGTCATGCCGACAAGCCTGATAGTTAAACCTTGGTTGAGGTCAAGCGCCTCAAGAGCGCATCCTTGACGCATGCCTCAACTCGCCTGGAACGCCAAGGAAGCCACCGTCGGAGAGCTGGCCGAGCGCAGCGGGGTCGCACCCTCCGCGCTCCGGTTCTACGAGCGCGAGGGCCTGATCCACAGCCGCCGCACCTCGGGCAACCAGCGCCGGTACAGCCGCGACACCCTGCGCCGGGTCGCGTTCATCCGGACCTCGCAGCGGCTCGGCATCCCGCTCGCCACGATCCGCGAGGTCCTCGGGCTGCTGCCGGAGGACCGTACGCCGACGCCGGAGGACTGGGCGCGGATCTCCGAGTGCTGGCGCTCCGACCTCGACGAACGCATCCGTACGCTGCGGCGGCTGCGCGACCACCTCACGGACTGCATCGGCTGCGGGTGCCTGTCCCTGGACCGGTGCCGCCTGTCCAACCCGGGCGACGCGCTCGCGAACCACGGGCCGGGCCCGCGCCGCCTCCTGGAGGACTGAGGCTTCCGGAGGACCGAGACTTCCTCCGGAGGACCGAGGCTTCCGGAGGACTGAGGCTTCCGGAGGACTGAGGCCGAGTCGGCGCCGGGACCCCGGTCACCCGTTCACAGCCCTGCGCCCCGGACTTCGGGTACTCCCGGGTACTCCCCCGCCGCACCCCCATGACCTGCTGGAACACCACCGCCGAAGGGTCGTGGCGGCCCTCGGGGCGCGGCCGGAGGGCGGTCACCGGCAGGCGTGCCGGGCCGAGTGCGTCGAGCCTCGTACCAAGGGCGCGACCGACTCAGCGGCACATGGGGGTGCAGCGGGCCGCGCTCTCTCGGAGGACTGAGAATGCGCACCGCCACCCGCCGACCGCTGACCGCAGCGCTCGCCGTCGCCGCCTCCGCATGCCTCGCCGCGGGTCCGGCACACGCGATCACCGCGGGCACGGGCCCGGCGCCGCACGCGATCACCGCGGGCACGGGCCAGGCGCACGCGATCACCCCGGAGGCGGGTCCGGTGGCAGCGGCGGTGGCCGAGGGCGATCCCCCCGACACCAGCCTCGACCTCTACCCCGCCACCGTCACGCCCGGCGACAAGGTCACGGTGCACACCCTCGCCTGCGGCGTCCGCTCCCGCGCCAGCGGCGACGCCAGCGCGGTCGGGGCGGGCGTGTTCAAGCTCGCGGTCGGTACGCACGACGAGGTCGTCGTCGGCCGCTTCAAGGTGCCGTCGTCCGCCTCGCCCGGCACGTACTCGATCCGCGCGCGCTGCGCCGACGGCAGGGAGGTCGCGGGCGATCTCATGGTGAGCCTGACGGCGCCGTCGGAGCCGGTGAACCCGAAGGGACATGTGAAGACGGGGGTCGGCGGCGCGCTCGGGCCCGACCCCGTGCAGACCGCGGCGGGTGTGGCGGCCCTGGCCGTCGCCGCCGCGGGCGGTACCTGGCTCCTGCATCGCCGGGCGAGAGGCGACGGGATCTGACCGGACAACCTCCGCTGTCCACCGGTACCGCCGCCCCCGCCCCCTTCGAGTCCGCCTCCGCACGCGGCTCGGAGGGGGACGCGGGGCACGTACGACCACCCGAGGGGGCCCACCGTGCCGAACCGTGAGTCCGGGACCCGCAGAAAAGGGTCCCGCAAGCCGCTCCGTACCGCGATAGCCGCGGTCTCCGTCCTCGCCCTGTGCTCCGGCGTGTGGCTGCTGCAGAACGGCGCCATGCACGCGCCGCCGCAGCCGTCCGCCACCGAATCCGCCGCCACGCCCGCGGGTCCGGCGCCGCGCGCCACCGACGCGGCCCCCGCGCTGCCCGCCGCGCCGCCCACCCGCATACGCATCCCCTCGCTGCGCGTCGACGCCCCGCTGATGGGCCTGAACCTGACGCGCGACGGCAGCCTCGACGTACCGCCCGCGGAGCAGCGCAATCTGGCCGGCTGGTACGAGGCGGGCACCACTCCCGGCGAGCGCGGCACCTCCGTCGTCGCCGGGCATGTCGACAACGCCGAGGGCCCCGCCGTGTTCTACGCGCTCGGCGCCCTGCGCAAGGGCCAGACCGTCGAGGTGGACCGGGACGACGGCAGGACCGCGGTGTTCACGGTCGACGCGGTGGAGGTCTACGACAGCCGGGACTTCCCCGACGACAAGGTGTACGGCGCCGCCCCGCGCCCCGAGCTGCGGGTGATCACCTGCGGTGGCGGCTACTCGAAGAACACCGGCTACCTCGGCAACGTCGTCGTCTTCGCGCACCTGACGGGCACCCGTACGTGATCCGCGCACCTGGCAGGCACCCGTACGTGATCCGCGCACTTGGCAGGCACCCGTACGTGATTCGCGCACCTGACAGGCACCCGTACATGAAGGGACCGGCTCACCCCAGCCACTGGTCGTACGCCAGCTTCCCCACCAGCGTGACGACGACGACCACGAGGACGCCGCGGACGAATCCGCTGCCCTTCTTCAGTGCCATGCGCGCGCCGACCGTGCCGCCGACGAGGTTGAACACGGCCATTCCGGCGGCCAGTTGCCACATCACGGTGCCCTTGTAGCTGAACATCGCGAGGGCGCCCAGGTTGGTGCAGACGTTGACGATCTTCGCGGTGGCGGAGGCGTGCACGAGGTCCATGTGCAGGACGGCGGTCAGCGCGATCACCAGGAACGTGCCGGTGCCGGGCCCGAAGAGGCCGTCGTAGAAGCCGATGCCGAGGCCCGCGACGGCGATCGCCGCGAGCACCCGCTGCTTGGTCGGCGGGCCCGCGACGGCGCCGGTGCCGAAGGCCGGGCGGAGCATCACGAACGCGAGCACGCCGAGCAGCACCACCATGATCATGGGCCGCAGGACGTCGGAGCTGATCCCGGCCGCGAAGAACGCCCCGCCCATCGACCCGGCGAGCGCCGCGAGCCCGATCTTCACGGCGGTGCCGACCTCGACCGGTGCCTTACGGGCGTACGTGACGGCCGCGGCGGAGGTGCCGACGATCGCGACGGCCTTGTTGGTCCCGTACACATAGCTGGGGTGCACCTGCGGGACGCCGATGAGGAGCGCGGGGAGCAGCAGCAGTCCGCCGCCGCCGACCACGGCGTCGATCCAGCCCGCGACGGCCGCGGCGAGGCAGAGGACCACGACCGTGGTCAGCGATATGTCGGGCATGATCACGACAGTATCCGCAGGCCCTCGGCAGGCCCTCGGCAGGCCGGATCAGGGTGCTGCCCGGGGTTCCGCGCCCCCGGCCGGGAGGCGGTCGGGCGCGGGCGGGGCGGCCGGGTCGACGGTGACCGCGAGGAGCGTCGCGGCGAACGCGCTGGCGGAAGCGAGCCCGACGGCGAGTCTGCGGCGGGCCTTACGGGTGACACCCCGCACGGGGACGGGCTTGCGGTGGCGGGCCATGGGCGGGCGACTCTCCAGGGGGTCTGGTACGCGAAGACGGTTCTCAGTACGTGAAGTTCTCGGCGTGTATACGGTCCTCGGGCACCCCCGCCCGTACGAGGGCCACGGTCGCCGCGTGCGCCATGCCGGGCGGGCCGCACAAGTACACGTCGTGCTCGGCGAGTTCGGGCACGAGGTTGCGCAGGGCCTGCGGGGCAATGGGGTCTCCCCTGCTCGAACGAAGTTGAGAGCTTGGGGAAGGGTCGAAGGAGGCGTCGGAGGGGCCGAGCAGGAAGTGCAGGTGGGCCTCGCGGGAGGCGGCGATGGCCTCCAGCTCGGCGCGCAGGACGAGCTGTTCGGCGCTGGACGCGCGGTAGAGGAGCGTCAGGTCGCCGGGCGCGCAGGGCAGGGTCTCGAAGAGGGCCCGCAGGGGGGTGATGCCGACGCCCCCGGCGAGCAGCAGCACCTTGCGGCGGCTGCGGCGGTGCGCGGTCAGGGCGCCGAACGGGCCGGTGGCGAGGACCCGGGTGCCGGGTCTGAGGCGGCGCACCCGGCGTGTGTGGGTGCCGATGGCCTTGACGGTGATCCGTACCCGGTCGTCGCGGACCGGCGCGGAGAGCGAGAACGGCAGGGCGGTGTGCCAGAGCCCGCGCCGCAGGAACCGCCAGCGGAGGAACTGCCCGGGTTCGGCGCGCAGTTCGTCCAGGCCGATGCCCTGCATGACGACGGAGACCACGTCGGGCCCCTCCACGGTCACCTCCCGCACCCGCAGGCTGTGCCGCAGCGCCTGGCGTACGGGGACGACGAGCCGGTACCAGACGAGCAGCACGGCGACGCTGGTGTGCAGCAGTGACCAGAACCAGACGGCGAGGACGCTGCCCGCGATGTCGGGCCCGGCGAGCTGGTGGGCGAAGGCGAGCCCGGCGCCGACGTACGTGAGCAGGTGGACGGCGCGCCACGTCTCGTGCGGGACGCGGCGGCGCACCGCACGGGCCGAGGTGACGCCGACGGCGCCGAACAGGGCCGTGCCGAGGGCGGCGGCCGCGAGGCCGGGGTAGCCGAGCAGGCGGATACCGGCGCTCAGCAGATCGTCGCCGGTGTGGGCCGCGTACCCGCAGAGGGCGAACAGGGTGTGGGCGGCGCACAGGCTGAGCACCCAGCGTCCGCCGAGCGCGTGCCGCCGGGCGAGCCGGTCGGCGCCCACGCCGTGCTCGACCGCGGGGACGCGGGCCATCAGGAAGAGCATGACCAGCACGCCGTAGGCGGCGAGGAGGCCGGTGAGGTGCGCGGCGGTGGCGAAGAGGGCGTCGAGCCGCGCGGAGGCTTCCGCTTGTACGGCCCACAGGGCGGTGACTGCGGCTCCACCGGCGGTGAGGGCCGTCCTCAGCACCCGGGGGTCGATGCGGATCGGCTTGACCTGAGGCTGGTCCGGCGCCGGACGTGCCGTTTTTGCGGAACACCTGCCCACAGCAGGAGCGGTAGCTGAAACTCTCACGGCCGTGAACCTAGAGCCTGCCGACGCGCAAAAACACCAGGTCAGCCCCCCACCCGAGATCCTTAAGGTTCCCTTGAGAGCCCCCTCACGGCCGATTAAGCCAAGCCCGCAGGGACCTCACACGCCCTCCCCCACCCCGCTGAGGGCAGCGTTCCGTGCGGGAAACAGAAGGGATGCGGACGGGTAACACCGGCGAAGCACGCTCCTTGCATGGGTTCACAGATCGTGGTGATCGGCGCGGGCACGGCGGGCGTGCGGCTCGCGCAGCAGCTCGCCCTGGCCCCGGCCGCGGGCGGGGCGGCACCTGCCGTCACCCTGCTCGGCGACGAGCAGCACGCCCCGTACAACCGTGTGCTGCTCGCCGAAGTGCTTGCCGGGCGGTACGGGCCGGAGGTGATCGCGCTGCCCTCGCCCGCGCCGGTGCGCCGGGGCCGGGTCGAGCGGATCGACCGGGAAGGGCGGTTCGTGCACTGCGCGGACGGCGGCCGGGTCGCCTACGACAAGCTGGTCCTCGCGACCGGCTCGAACCCGGTGCTTCCGCCGCTGCGCGGGCTCGCACCCGGTGCCGGACTGCCCGACGGCGTGCACGCGTTCCGCACCATGGACGACTGCCTGGCGCTCTCGCGGGCTGTGCGGCCGGGCAGCCGGGCCGTCGTCATCGGCGGCGGGCTGCTCGGGGTGTCCGCGGCGCGTGCGCTCGCCGAGCGCGGCGCACAGGTCGTCGTGGCCCAGCAGGGCGAACGGCTCATGGAGCGCCAACTCGACGCCACGGCGAGCGACTTGGTGCAGCGGCACCTGAGCGGCCTGGGCGTGGAGGTGCACACCGAGTGCCGGGTGCGCGGCCTGATCACCGAGGACGGAGCGGTCACCGGCGTCACGCTGGCCGACGGCTACGCGCTCGGCGCCGACCTCGTCGTCCTCGCCTGCGGGGTGCGGCCCCGCGTCGGGCTCGCCCAGGCGGCCGGTCTCGACGTGCGGCGCGGCATCGTCGTCGACGACGAGCTGCGCACCAGCGACCCGCACATCCACGCCATCGGCGACTGCGCCGAGCACGACGGCACGGTCTACGGTCTGGCCGCCCCGGCGGTCGAACAGGCCGACGCCCTGGCCGAGTTGCTCGCCCAAACCGACGGGCCCCGCTACACCGGCACCCGCGCCCTGACCCGCCTCACCCTGAACGGGACCGGGCCCCTGGACCTCGCCACCTTCGGCGAGTCCGACCCGCTGCCCGGCGACGACGTGGTCCGCCTCGCCGACGCCACCCGCGGCACCTACCGCCAGGTCGTCGTCCGCGACGACCGCCTGGTCGGCGGCGTACTCCTCGGCGAGCTCGGCACCGTCGGCGCGCTCGCCCGTGCCTGGGAGGCCGCAGAGCCGCTCCCCGAGGCGCCCCTGCTCCACCTGCTCACCCCTGACGGAGGCTCCTGATGTCCACAGCAACCCCCCGCACGATCGTGCTCGTCGGCCACGGCATGGTCGGCCAGCGGTTCCTGGAGGCCCTGGCCGAGCACGGCGTCGCCGGACGCGACCGGGTGGTCGTCCTGTGCGAGGAGCCCCGCCCCGCCTACGACCGGGTGCAGCTCACCTCGTACTTCGCCGGTCGCACGCCCGAGGAACTCTCCCTGTCGGACGCCGAGTTCCTCGACAAGTACGGCATCGAGCTGCACCTGGGCGACCCGGCCGAGACCATCGACCGGGAGCGCGGCATCGTCACGGCCCGCTCGGGTCTGACGGTCGCGTACGACACGCTGGTGCTCGCCACCGGCTCGTACCCGTTCGTGCCGCCGGTGCCGGGCAAGGACGCCGCGGGCTGCTTCGTCTACCGCACGATCGAGGACCTGCTCGCGATCGAGGAGTACGCGAAGAACGCCACGACCGGCGCCGTCGTGGGTGGCGGTCTGCTCGGCCTGGAGGCGGCGGGCGCCCTGAAGGGCCTCGGCCTGACCACCCACATCGTCGAGTTCGCGCCGCGCCTCATGCCGGTGCAGGTCGACGAGGGCGGCGGCGCCGCGCTGCACCGCACGATCACCGGCATGGGCCTGACCGTGCACACCGGCACCGGCACGCAGGAGGTCGTCACCGGCGAGGACGGCTCCGTCACCGCCATGCGCCTTTCGGACGGCTCCGAACTGGCCACGGACATGGTCGTGTTCAGCGCGGGCGTCCGGCCCCGCGACCAGCTGGCCCGGGACTGCGGCCTGGCGGTCGGCGAGCGCGGCGGCATCACCGTGGACGAGCAGTGCCGCACCGCCGACCCGAAGGTCTTCGCGATCGGCGAGTGCGCGCTCGCGGCGGACGGCCGGGTCTACGGCCTGGTCGCGCCCGGCTACGAGATGGCGCAGGTCGCCGCGGCCGCGATCGCCGACCAGGAGAACGGGAACGGCTTCACCGGGGCCGACATGTCGACCAAGCTGAAGCTGCTCGGCGTGGACGTGGCGTCCTTCGGCGACGCGCACGGCACCGCCGAGGGCTCCCTGGACGTCGTGTACGCGGACTCCCGCTCCGGCACGTACAAGAAGCTGGTGATCGGCGCGGGCGGCGAGCTGCTCGGCGGTGTCCTCGTCGGCGACGCCGAGTCGTACGGCATGCTGCGCCCGCTGACCGGCTCCGTGCCGCCGATCTCCCCCGAGCAGCTGGTCCTGCCCGCCGGCGCGGGCGCGCCCGTCGCCCTCGGCCCGACGGCGCTCCCGGACGAAGCCGTCATCTGCTCCTGCCACAACGTCACCAAGGGCAGCATCCGCGGCGCGGTCACCGAGCACTCCTGCACGAGCGTGCCGGAGGTCAAGAAGTGCACCAAGGCCGGTACGGGCTGCGGCAGTTGCGTGAAGGTCCTCGGCCAGCTCGTCACCGCCGAGCTGGAGGCGGGCGGCGTCGAGGTCGACAAGGGCCTGTGCGGCTGCTTCGCCCAGACCCGGCAGGAGCTGTACGAGATCGTGCTCGCCCTGCGCCTCACCTCGTACCAGGAGCTCCTGGACGCGCACGGCCGCGCGGAGGCGCGCGGCGGCGACGGCTGCGAGGTCTGCAAGCCGACGATCGGCTCGATCATCGCGTCCCTCGCGCCGACGGTCGGCGCCGACGGCTACGTCCTGGACGGCGAGCAGGCCGCGCTCCAGGACACCAACGACCACTTCCTCGCCAACCTGCAGAAGAACGGCTCGTACTCGATCGTGCCGCGCATCCCCGGCGGCGAGATCACCCCGGAGAAGCTGATCGTGATCGGCGAGGTCGCCCGCGACTTCGGCCTCTACACGAAGATCACCGGCGGCCAGCGCATCGACATGTTCGGCGCGCGGGTCGAGCAACTCCCGCTCATCTGGGCCAAGTTGGTGGACGCGGGCTTCGAGTCCGGGCACGCGTACGGGAAGTCTCTGCGGACCGTGAAGTCCTGCGTCGGCTCGACCTGGTGCCGCTACGGCGTGCAGGACAGCGTCCGCATGGCGATCGACCTGGAGCTGCGCTACCGGGGCCTGCGTTCCCCGCACAAGCTGAAGTCGGCGGTCTCCGGCTGCGCCCGCGAGTGCGCGGAGGCCCAGTCCAAGGACTTCGGCGTGATCGCCACGTCCAACGGCTGGAACCTGTACGTCGGCGGCAACGGCGGCGCGACCCCGCGCCACGCGGACCTGCTCGCCCAGGACCTCGACGACGACGGGCTGATCCGCCTGATCGACCGGTTCCTGATGTTCTACATCCGCACGGCCGACCGGCTGGAACGCACGTCGACGTGGCTGGAGCGGATCGAGGGCGGCCTGGACCACGTACGGGACGTGGTGGTCGAGGACTCCCTCGGCATCTGCGCCGACCTGGAGGCCCTGATGACGGCCCACGTCGCCGGCTACCGCGACGAGTGGGCGTCCACCCTCGACGACCCGGAGCGCCTGGCCCGCTTCGTCTCGTTCGTCAACGCCCCCGAAGTCCCGGACCCCACCGTCCGGTTCGTACCGGAACGCAACCAGATCAAGCCGGAACTCCCCCTCCTGAACCTGACCACCCGCCCCCTGGAAGGAACCGCGACCCGATGACGATCCTCGCTGTTGAGACGACCACTGCATACGTCCAGCTGTACGTGGACGGCGACTGGCTGCCCGTCTGCGACGACCCGACCCGCATCACCCCCGGCCGCGGCGTGGCGGTCCTGCTCCCCGACGGCAGCCAGGCGGCGGTCTTCCAGGACCGCACGGGCCGCTGGTACGCGATCGACAACAACGACCCGTTCACGGGCGCGGCGGTCCTCTCCCGGGGCCTGATGGGGTCCTCCGACGGCTCGGCCTTCGTCGCCTCCCCGCTCCTGAAGCAGCGCTTCGACCTGACGACGGGGCGGTGCCTGGACGACGAGGAGGTCTCCGTACGGGCGTACGCGGTGCGCGTCGCCGCCTGAGCTGACGCGGGCGCGGCCGCCCGCGTCAGCTGAGTCCGTACGCCACGCCCGTGAGCTGCTCGGACGCCACCCAGAGCCGCTCCCCCGCAATGTCGTTGAGGGTCCACGGGGCCCGCCATGACTTCGCGGGGGCGCCGCGCCAGCCCTGGAGGCGGGGGCCCGTGAAGGAGTCGGGGCGGACGCCGGGCGCCGTGGCCGCGTACAGCGTGGGCAGGGCCCCGGCCTGGGCCGACTGGGCGACGATCCGGTTGGCGAGCCCGACCGCCCGCTCGATGCCCCGGCGGCCCTCCAACTGGGGCCCGGCGGTCTGGAGATTGGTACTGGCGTAGCCGGGGTGGGCGGCGGCGGCGACGACCCCCGAACCCCCGGCGGCCAGACGCCTCGCCAACTCGTGCGTGAACAGCAGGTTGGCGGTCTTGGAGCGGCCGTACGCCACCCAACGGCGGTAGCGGCGCTCGCTGTTGAGGTCGCCGATGTCGATGTTGGCGAGGGCGTGCAGCCCGCTGGAGACGGTCACGATCCGGGCGCCGTCGACGTTCTCGATGCGGGGCAGCAGCAGCCCGGTGAGGGCGAAGTGGCCGAGGTGGTTCACGCCGAACTGGGTCTCGAAGCCGTCGGCGGTCTGCGCGTACGGCAGGGCCATGACGCCCGCGTTGTTGATCAGCAGATCGATCCGCGCGGGCGCGTGCGAGTCCGCGAACTCCCGTACGGACTTCAGGTCACCGAGGTCGAGCGGCGCGAACTCGACCTCGGCCCCCGGGAGTTCCGCGGCGATCCGGGACACGGCCTCCGTACCCCGCGCCTCACTCCGGCAGGCAAGGACGACCCGCGCCCCGCGCCGCGCCAGCTCACGTGCCGTGACATGGCCGATGCCACTGTTGGCCCCGGTGACGACGGCGGTACGGCCGCTCTGGTCGGGGATGTCGCTCGCGTTCCAGCCCGGCATGGGATGTCCTTCCGGTGAGGTCGGGACGTTCCAGCGTACGGCCCGCCCACCTCAGGCAGCGGCGCCGCCGTCCACCACGAGGTCGGTGCCGACGACCGAACCGGCGGCGTCGGAGGCCAGGTACAGCACGGCGGCGGCCACCTCGTCCCGCCCGGCGACCCGGCCGAGCGGGCTCTCGCTCCTCATCCGCTCGGCACGCTCGGCCTCGCTCTCACCGGGGCGCAGCGACATGGAGGTGTCGGACGCACCGGGGCTGACGGCGTTGATGCGGACGCCGTCGCCGATGTGGTCGAGGGCGGCGCCGTGCGTGAGCGCCCAGACGGCGGTCTTGGTGGCGGCGTAGGCGGCGGTTCCGGGGATGCGCAGGTGCGGGCCGAGGTTGGAGGCGACGTTGACGATCTCGCCGCCCGAGCCCTGGCCGCGCATCTGCCTGATCTCGGCGCGCAGGGCGAGGAACATGCCGGTGACGTTGATGTCGAGCTGGGTGCGCCAGTCCTCCTCGGAGAGTTCGGCGAGGGGCGTACCGGCGCGCAGCACACCGGCGTTGTTGACGGCCACGTGGAGCGAGCCGAAGCGGTCGGCCACCGCGCGCACGGCGGCCTCGGTCTCCCCGGCGCTGCTGACGTCGGCGGTCACGGCGAACGCGGTGCCGCCCTGCTCCTCGATGAGGCGGACGGTCTCCTTCAGCGCGACGTCACCCCGCCCGGCCACGGTGACGTACGCGCCTTCGGCGGCGAAGGCGAGCGCGATGGCGCGGCCGAGACCGCTGCCGCCGCCGGTGACGAGGACGGACTTGCCGGTGAAGCGGGTCATGCGAACTCCTTGGAAGGTACTGAGGGTTCTGAAGGTTCTTTCTTGACCGATCGTTTCAGTATGAGCGCAAAAAAAGGGGGTTCCGGCCGAGCGTCGCCCACCGAGCGCCCGGAGGGCCGGCTCCCTCACTCCTCAAGCAGCAGCAGCGCCTGCTCCGCCGCATCCCGCACCCGCGCCGGATCCTGCGACGCCTTGCCGACGACCCGCAGCCCCTGCAGCAGCACGAGCAGCATCCGCGCGAGGGCCAACGGGTCGCGCTCCTCGGGCAGCTCACCCTGAGCCCGGGCGCGGACGAGTGCGGCGTGCAGCGGGGTCTCGACCCGGTCCCAGCTGATCTCGACGCGCCGGGCGGCGGCCGGGTCGTGCGGGGCCAGCTCGGTGGCGGTGTTGGTGACCAGGCAGCCGGTCAGGCGGAGTTGATCGTCGGCGGCCTCGGCGGCGAAGCGACGCACCACCGCACGCACGGCGGGCAGCACCGGCCCCGGCTGCGACAACTCGGCGAGCAGCCGCGGGTCCCGGGACTGCACGTACCGGTCCATCGCCTTCAGATACAGCGCGTGCTTGCTGCCGAAGGTCGCGTAGAGACTGGCCCGCCCGATGCCGAGATGCTCGACGAGGTCGGCCATCGAGGTCGCCTCGTACCCCCGCCGCCAGAACAACTCCAGGGCGCCGTCAAGCGCGACGTCCGGGTCGAACTCCTTGGTGCGTGCCATGCGGCGACCCTAGCTTTTCTGGACCGACCGGTCAATAAAAACTGGAGTCGTCCCTGGGGACAGCGAGCAGCACCCGTCCTCGTTCAGTTCCGTCACCCGGGCCTATGATGGACGGTTAAATGCTCATGTCTACGGGGGAGTTGACGCATGGGCGGAGGCTACAGCGCCGACCCGAAGTCGATCGACGGCAGTGCGCATCTGTTGCTGGAGATCGCCGGACTGCTCGAACAAGGCTCGCTCGACGGCGACATCGGCACCATGGCGCGCGTACCGCGTTCGCACGACGACGTCTCCGCGGCGGTGCTCGACTTCGCTCGCTTCGCCGACGATCAAGGACAGGATCTGGCCGCGCTCCTCACGGCGCTGTCCACGCTGCTCAGGTCGACCGGCAACAACTACACGACCGTGGAGCAGAGCACGGCGGCCGCTCTCAAGGACTTCGTCGACGGGTCCACATACGTCGCCCCGAAGGGCGGCTGACGCCATGACCTACTACGAAGACGTCAAGTTCCTCGAGGACTGCGACCCGAAGCTCATCGAGCGCAACGCCGCCGAGTACAAGCGCATGCGCGACCTCCTCGACTCCACCGAGCCGTCGGTGCGAAGGGCGCAGGACGTCGAGTGGACGAGCGAATCCCGCGCCCAGTACGAGGACCGGCTGAAGGACGTGAAGGGCCTGGTCCAGGGCCTGATGGACGGCTATGAAGCGGCGTGGAAGGCGCTGCTCGACTACGCCGACGCCGTCGAGGAGGCCAAGGCGAAGCTCCGCCAGGGCGGCGACGCGCAGGACCTGCTGTCCGAGGTGGTCTCCCGCGAGGCCGTCCCGATCACGCGCACCGCGCAGGAGGCCGAGCCGATGCGCCGCTGGGAGGATGTCCGCTCCACGACCGGATTCTTCGACTGGTTCGCGGAGTTGGGGGTGGACGCCGACGCCATCAGGGACGAGGCCAACCGCTACTACGAGCAGGCAGACGCGGCCTTCAGCGCCGCGCTCCGGGCCGAGCAGGGCCCGCGTGCCGCCTGCGTGGCCGCGCTCAAGCGCGCCAAGGGCCTAATCCCCGACTTCCGTACCGACAACAAGGACGCGGCCGCGCTCCTCGACAAGGTCAAGGCCCTGTCCCACGAGAAGGTGGAGTCCGCGGACAACCCGCTGACCCGGCTGCCCGGCAGCACCGAGGACAAGGGAAGCCTGCCGACGGTCGACGGCGAACGGGTGTCGCCGCTGCTCCAGGACCTGCGGAACAACCGCAAGAGCATGCCCGACGTCAGCAGCATGTGGCTGACCGACGCGACCGGCGACAAGAAGGAGTGGATCGCCGAGAACAAGGAGGCCATCAAGGAGGCCGCCCGTGCGTACGGGCTGCCGCCGGACATGGTCGCGGGCATCGCGTGGATCGAGGTCGGCGGCAAGCCGTACGCCGCCGACAACATGACGGGCTGGGCGCGGGAAGCCGCCGAGTCGAGCTGGAGCCCCGTCACGCCCGATTACCTCCCCGGGCCGCTTGCCGGCGACAAGGACAACACGTCCTACGGCCCGATGGCCGTGCAGGTCCGTCGCGCGGCGGAGGTGCTCGGCTACGACCCGGAGAACCTCACTGACGGACAGCGCGACGAGCTGAAGACCGCCTTGCAGGACCCCAGCCAGAACATGCTGATCTCCGCGAAGTACATGGCCGACCTCAAGGCCCAGAGCTCCTTCGCCGACGTGCCCGCCGACCAGATGACGCCCGAGCAGTACCGTGAGCTGGCCGCCCGGTACAACGGCGGCCCGTACTGGCAGGGCAGTGACGCCCAGAATTACGGCACGCGGTTCGAGGGCAACCGTGCGGCGGCGAACGAGGCGTTGAGGTGACTTGTGCGACAGAGCCCCATGCGACAGGGGCCGGCCCGGCAGCAGGGTCCGGCCCGGTCGTCGCGCACCGTTGCGTCCGTGCTGAGCATGCTGGTCCTCGGCCTGTTCCACCTCGCCGCGGCGGCCTGCCTCGCACTCGCGTACGGCATGACCCCCGACGGCCCGCACGACCGGGAAGCCCTTGACGGGGCCGGAGTGGGGGCGCTGTTCGCCATCGGGATCGCGGTTCCGGCGCTCGCGCTGACCGCGCTGCCGGTGGCGCTGCGCTGGCTGGGGCCCCGCTGGTTCGTGCCTCCGGTGCTGCTGCTTGCGCTCGGCGGGGTGCGGTACGCGTATCTCGTCACCGCGTACGACCCCTGGTGAGCCCCGGCCGCTGTCGAGACACTCCTACGCCGCCGCCCGCAGCTCCACCGCCGCCAGTGGTACGAACCCCGGCCCGGCGCCGGATGTGTCCGCGTCGCGACCGGCGAGGCGGCGCAGCAGGGCCAGCGCGATCCGTTCCCCCTGCGCCTTCGCGCGGTCCGCGTTCGGGCCGGTGTGGAGGCCGTCCACGGTGGCGTGCCAGAGCTGGACCCAGCGGCCGAAGTGGGCGGCGGTCAGCGGTTCCACCGCGTGCAGGGCGGCGTGCGGGGCGAAGGCGTTGCGCTGGTAGTCGGCCGTGCGGAACAGGGCCCGCTCCCAGAAGTCGGTGATGCGCGGAAGGTGGACCTCCAGGTCCGTACCCGCGATCCGGGTGAAGAACGGCCCGATGTCCGGGTCCGCGAAGGCGGCGGTGTAGAAGCGGCGCAGGAGTTCGTCGAGGTCGTCCCGTCCGGCGATGTCAGGCTTCGTGGAGGTCATACCCGCAAGCCTGCACGGCCGCGCCCCGCACGGAACAGGGGCGAACGTCCTGGGCGGCCGCACGGGACGGCGGGTAGCGTCGGTGCCATGAGCAGTACGGGCAAGAAGATCACCGAAAAGCTCTCCGCCGCCGCCCTCGCCGAGTCCACCGGGAAGGACTGGCTGGGCTGGTTCGCCGTGCTCGACCGGTGGGGCGCCGTCGGCCCGCCGCAGCGCAGCCACACGGAGATCGCCCGGCACCTGCGCGAGGAGCACGGCGTGAACGGCTGGCACGCACAGTCGATCACCGTCGGGTACGAGCAGGAGCGCGGGATGCGCGAGGTCGGCCAGTCCTGCGCCGGGACCTGGGAGGCGAGCGCGAGCAAGACGGTCGACGTCCCGGCCGAGCGGATCACCGAGGCGTTCGTGGACGAGTCCGTACGCCGCCGCTGGCTCCCCGACGCCGACGTCACGATCCGCACGCACCGGCCGGGCAAGTCCCTCACCGCGGACTGGGACGACGGGTCGAGCCGTATCTCCCTCTACCTGACGGCCAAGGGACCGGAGAAGACGACCGTCGGCCTCGGCCATCACAAGCTGGACGACGCCGACGCGGTCGCCGCGTACAAGGAGTTCTGGCGTGAGCGGCTCACCGAGCTGAAGTCGCTGCTCGAAGCCTGACCGGAACCCGCCCCGAGCCCGTGCACAGGCGCGCAACACCCTGGTCGTATGCCCCTTGCACGGTGAGCACACCGCAGCCAAGGCCCTCGGCGAGGCCCCGGTCGGCACCCAACCCCCAACCCCCAATCACCCAGGGCGAGTTGAGTGGGCAGGCCTGCCCGCCCACCTCCTCACCACCCGTCCAGCCTCTGGCCACGCCCCGTCCATCCACGAGCCCTACCTTCCACTGCGCGCGACCCCGCCGCCGCATCCGGCGGCGGGCCGGACTCCACACCCCTCCTGGAGTGACAGTGGAACGTCGAACCTTCCTGCGCGGCGCGGTCATCGGCGGCTCGGTGGCCGCCTTCGGTGGTTCCCTGTGGGCCGGTGCCGCCCACGCGGCCCCCGCCCAGCCCGGCGCCGGACCGTACGGCGCGCTCGGCCCCGCCGACGGCAACGGCATCCACCTGCCCAGCGGCTTCAGCAGCCGGGTCATCGCCCGCTCCGGCCAGAAGGTCACCGGCACCGACCACACCTGGCACAACGCCCCGGACGGCGGCGCCTGTTACGAGGACGGCACGGGCTGGATCTACGTCTCCAACTCGGAGATCAACCCGGGAGGCGGCGCGAGCGCGGTGACGTTCTCCTCGGCCGGTGCGATCACGGGCGCGTACCGCATCCTCTCCGGCACCCGGCAGAACTGCGCGGGCGGCAAGACGCCGTGGAACACCTGGCTGTCCTGCGAGGAGGTGGACCGCGGCTATGTCTTCGAGACCGACCCGTGGGGCGTGCAGGCGTCCGTCCGCCGGGACGCGATGGGCCGCTTCAAGCACGAGGCCGCGGCGGCCGACCCGGTCCGTAAGGCGATCTACCTCACCGAGGACGTCACCGACGGCTGCTTCTACCGCTTCACGCCCACGACTTGGGGCGATCTGTCGGCGGGCAGGCTGGAGGTCCTGGTGGCGGGCTCGGGCACGAGTGGCCCGGTGACCTGGGCCGAGGTCCCCGACCCGAGCGGCGCGTCCACCGCCACCCGCAACCAGGTCCCGGGCGCGAAGCGCTTCACCGGGGGCGAGGGGTGCTACTACGCGGACGACACGTGCTGGTTCACCACCAAGGGCGACAACCGCGTCTGGCAGTACAACGCCGCCGCGCAGACCATCGAGCTGGCCTACGACGACTCGTTGGTGGACGGCGACGCCCCGCTCACCGGCGTCGACAACGTGACGGGTTCGGCCTCCGGTGACCTCTTCATCGCGGAGGACGGCGGCAGCATGGAGATCTGCCTGATCACCCCGGACGACGTGGTCGCCCCGTTCCTGCGCATCGCCGGCCAGTCCGGCTCGGAGATCACGGGCCCGGCCTTCTCCCCCGACGGCACGAGGCTCTACTTCTCGTCGCAGCGCGGCACTTCGGGGTCGTCCTCGGGGGGCATCACGTACGAGGTGACGGGCCCGTTCCGAGGCTAGCCCCGGGCCCCTGTACCTCCCGTACCTCTCGCGGGGCGCACCCCGACTCCCCGCGCCGGGGCCGCCCCACCCGGCGGGCTATCGCGGGGAGGCCCCCGGGACGGGCGTCGTGGCTCGCCTCGCCGCCCGTCCCGGGGATGTGTCCGCTGTACGGGCTGGCGCCGCGCGGCCTGCGTCGCGATCAGCCACGGGCACCGGCTGCCGCACGCTTCGTGGCCCGCGGTCAGCGACGGGGACCGGCCGCCTCACGCCGCGTGGCCTGCGATCAGCGACGGGGACTGGCCGCCTCACGCCGCGTTGCCCGGCGTGAGCCACAGACGCCCGCTGCCGCGTGGCCCGGCATGAGCCACAGACGCCCGCTGCCGCGCGCCGCGTGGCCTGCGGTGAGCCACGGACGCGCGCTGCCGCCCGCGGTCAGCGACAGGCGCCGGTTGCCGCTTCAGCTCCAGGCCTACAGCTCCAGCTCGCCGGTGCACCGGGCAGCGACCCCAAACCCAGCCCGTCCGGCGTTCGAGGACAAGCAGGCCCGAAGGGCGCAAGAGGCCCAGGGCAGCGACCCCAATCCAGCCCGTCCGGCGTTTGAGGACGAGCCCGAAGGGCGATCGGGGTCCAGGGGCGGAGCCCCGGAGCCGTCCGCTGAGGACTTCGGGAAGGGGCGGGGAGGGGAGAAAACGAAAGGGGGCGCCCCCGCACAAGGGCGCCCCCTTCCTTCGTGAACCGGGACCGGTGCCGGATCGGTGAGGGTCGGGTGACACAGCACCGGTCCCGGGGTCTGCCGGGCCCGAAGGCCCGAAGGCCCGAAGTGCCCGAGGGGCGGCGGCTCACGGATGCCGGATCAGAGCCCGTCCGGCGATCGAGGACGAGCCCGCAGGGCGACCTGCGGTGCCCGACGCGACGGCACAGACGCCGCCCCCGTAAGCCACAGCCACACAGCACTCAGCGGCTGTCGCTCCCCTTCGACTCCGCCGCCGCCCGGCCCGCCTCAAGCCGCGCCACCGGAATCCGGAACGGCGAGCAGGAGACGTAGTCGAGCCCCACCTCGTGGAAGAAGTGCACCGACTCCGGGTCACCACCGTGCTCACCGCACACACCCAGCTTCAGGTCAGGACGCGTCTCACGCCCCGCCTGCACCGCGCTGCGGACCAGCGACCCGACACCGTCCTTGTCGATGGTCTCGAACGGCGAGACACCGAAGATGCCCTTCTCCAGGTAGGCCGTGAAGAACGAGGCCTCCACGTCGTCCCGGGAGAAGCCCCACACGGTCTGCGTGAGGTCATTGGTACCGAAGGAGAAGAACTCGGCGGCCTCGGCGATCTGCCCGGCGGTGAGCGCCGCACGCGGCAGCTCGATCATCGTGCCGAGCGCCAGCTTCAGCTCGACGCCGGTCTGCTCCTGGACCTCCGCGATGACCTTCTCAGCGTCCTCGCGGACGATCTCCAGCTCCTGGACGGTGCCGACGAGCGGAATCATGATCTCGGCGCGCGGGTCGCCCTTGGCGTTCTTGCGCTCCGCGGCGGCCTCGGCGATCGCCCGTACCTGCATGGTGAACAGGCCGGGGATGACGAGACCGAGACGCACACCGCGCAGACCCAGCATCGGGTTCTGCTCGTGCAGGCGGTGCACGGCCTGGAGGAGGCGCAGGTCGTTCTCGTTGGAGTCCTTGCGGGACTCGGCGAGCGCGACGCGCACCGACAGCTCGGTGATGTCGGGCAGGAACTCGTGCAGCGGCGGGTCGAGCAGGCGGACGGTGACGGGCAGTCCGTCCATCGCCTCGAACAGCTCGACGAAGTCCTTCTTCTGCAGCGGCAGGAGGTCCTTGAGCGCGGCCTCCCGCTCGTGCTCGGTGTCCGCGAGGATCAGCTTCTCGACCATCTCGCGGCGCTCGCCGAGGAACATGTGCTCGGTGCGGCACAGGCCGATGCCCTGCGCGCCGAAGCGGCGGGCGCGCAGCGCGTCCTCGGCGTTGTCGGCGTTGGCGCGCACCCGCAGACGGCGCTTGCCGTCGGCGAACGACATGATGCGGTGCACGGCGGCGACCAGCTCGTCGGCCTCGTCGGCGCCGGCGTGCATGCGGCCCTCGAAGTACTCGACGACCGGCGACGGCACGACGGGCACCTCACCGAGGTACACCTTGCCGGTGGAGCCGTCGATGGACACGACGTCGCCCTCCTCGACGACGGTCTCGCCGACCGTCATCCGGCGGCGCTTGGTGTCGACCTCCAGGTCCTCGGCGCCGCAGACACAGGTCTTGCCCATGCCGCGGGCGACGACGGCCGCGTGCGAGGTCTTGCCGCCGCGCGAGGTCAGAATGCCCTCGGCCGCGATCATGCCGTCGAGGTCGTCGGGGTTGGTCTCCCGGCGGATGAGAATGACCTTCTCGCCGGAGCGCGACCACTTGACGGCCGTGTACGAGTCGAAGACGGCCTTGCCGACCGCGGCACCCGGCGACGCGGCGATGCCGCGGCCGATCTTCTCGACCTTGGCGTCGTCGTCGAAGCGCGGGAACATCAGCTGCGCGAGCTGGGCGCCGTTGACGCGCTGCAGCGCCTCGGCCTCGTCGATCAGGCCCTGGTCGACGAGCTGCGTCGCGATGCGGAAGGCGGCACCGGCGGTGCGCTTGCCGACGCGGGTCTGCAGCATCCACAGCTGGCCGCGCTCGATGGTGAACTCGATGTCGCAGAGATCCTTGTAGTGGGTCTCCAGCGTCGTCATGATCTCCATGAGCTGGTCGTACGACTTCTTGTCGATCTGCTCCAGCTCGGCGAGCGGCACGGTGTTGCGGATACCCGCGACGACGTCCTCGCCCTGCGCGTTCTGCAGGTAGTCGCCGTACACGCCCGCGTGGCCGGAGGCGGGGTCACGGGTGAACGCGACGCCCGTACCCGAGTCGGGGCCGAGGTTGCCGAAGACCATCGAGCAGACGTTGACGGCGGTGCCGAGGTCGCCGGGGATGCGCTCCTGGCGGCGGTACAGCTTCGCGCGGTCGGTGTTCCACGAGTCGAAGACCGCGTGGATCGCGAGGTCCATCTGCTCGCGCGGGTCCTGCGGGAAGTCCCGGCCGGCCTCGGTCTTGACGATCTTCTTGAACTTGGTGACGAGCTTCTTGAGGTCGCCCGCCTCCAGGTCCGTGTCGACGGTGACCTTCTTGGCCGTCTTGGCTGCCTCGAGCGCGTCCTCGAAGAGTTCGCCGTCGACCCCGAGCACGGTCTTGCCGAACATCTGGATCAGACGGCGGTACGAGTCCCACGCGAAGCGGTCGTCGCCTGCCTGCTTGGCGAGGCCCTGCACGGATTTGTCGGAGAGCCCGATGTTGAGGACGGTGTCCATCATTCCGGGCATCGAGAACTTGGCGCCCGAACGCACGGAGACGAGCAGCGGGTCGTTGCCCTGACCGAGCTTCTTGCCCATCTGCTTCTCGAGCGCGTCGAGGTGGGCGGTGACCTCGTCCCGGAGCGCGGCCGGCTCCGCACCGTTGGCGAGGTACTCCTTGCAGGCCTCGGTGGTGATCGTGAAGCCGGGAGGCACGGGAAGACCGAGGTTGGTCATCTCGGCCAGGTTGGCACCCTTGCCACCGAGCAGGTCCTTGAGGTCCCTGTTGCCCTCGGTGAAGTCGTAAACGAACTTCTGGCGGTCTACGTGTTCCGACACGGGCCTGTCTCCTCGGTGCGGCTGCCCTGACGGCGAGGAACATACCCAGATCGAAGGCATCTGGGTACGTCCACTCAGCCGTCATAGGGCCGCAACCACCCGTCCGCCAGCAGATCAAAAGTAATGCCCAGGTCATGTCGCGCGCGGGGCGGTGTTCAGGGCGCGAAGTGGACTACCCCCGTAGATCCCGTTTTGGCGCTCAGATGAGCAGGGTTCACCCTCACTTGCGTTCAACTCTTGAACGGAAAACGGATGGCACTGAGTGCCAGCGTTGGAGAGGTGCAGACGGTCAAGATCCGCTCATCTGAGCGCGAGGTCTATCAAGGGTGGCGAGAATCACGCCCCGCGCGAGGCTCGTTTTCCACGATCCGGACGCCTTCCGGACGCCCCACGGATGCTCTCCGGACGGGCTCCCGACGGGCTGCGGACGGGATTCCGACGGGCTGCGGGACTCCCGGGCCACGGCTCATCCGTCCAGGGCGAAGGCGTTCTTGGCCTGCTCGACGGACTCCTCCGCGGCGGGCCCGCCTCCGTTCTCGGTGGCCAGCGCCTGGTTGAGCGCCACGAAGGGACGCATACGACGCTCGTACGCGGCATACGCCTCCCCGTGATCGCCGCCCGCCTTCGCCAGGCAGGCGGCCAGCTCATGGGCGCCGACGAGCGCCAGGCTCGTGCCCTGCCCCGAGAGCGGGGACGGGCAGTACGCGGCGTCGCCGAGGAGGACGACCCGGCCCCGCGACCAGCGGTCCAGGTGGATCTGGGCCATGGCGTCGCAGTAGAAGTCCGGCGCTGTGCGGGCGGCCTCGGCCAGACGGGCGCCCTCCGCCCAGGGCAGCGCCGCGAGCCGGTCCGCGACGCGCCGCCGCAGCGCCTCCTCCGTCCGCAGATCGGCGCCCAGGGGCTCGGACTCGAAGCCGAAGGCGATCCTGAGCTCCGCGTTGTCGCGTACGGGCATGACGCCGAAGCCGATGTCGCCGTCCCGCAGCCACACCTGCCAGTCGTCCAGGCCGAGGAGGTTCTCCGCGCCGAACACGGAGACGTACGAGCCGAGGTGGCGGACGAACTGCTCCTCCGGGCCGAACGCCAGGCGGCGCACGGTGGAGTGCAGACCGTCGGCGCCCACGACGAGGTCGAAGGTGCGGGACGGGCCGTGCGCGAAGCCGACCCGTACGCCCGACTCGTCCTCGTCGAGCGCGGTGACGCTGTCGCCGAAGAGGTACTCCACGTCCGCGCGCGTCCGCTCGTACACGATCCGCACCAGGTCCTCGCGCAGCACCTCGATGTCGGCGCTGTCCAACCGGCCGCTGCTGTAGGCCACCTCGGTGGAGCGGTGGATCTCCTTGCCGTCGGGGCCCAGGAGCGACATGCCGCGCATCCGGGTCCGCACGCGGTCGAGCTGTTCCGGCAGGCCCATGCGCTCGACGACGCGCAGAGCGACGCCGCGGATGTCCACGGCCTGGCCGCCGGAGCGCGGGCTCGGGGCGCGTTCGACGACGGTGGGCACGAAGCCGTGGTGACGCAGCCAGTGCGCGAGAACGGGTCCGGCGATGCCGCCGCCCGAGATGAGAACGGTTCGCATGAGGGCTCCTCCCCTTGGTGTGTACGGTGTACGCCCAGCCAAGGTAGGACCCCTGAGTACGGCTCTCAACTGGCCTTTTGCGGAGCTGTACTAGGGCAGAGAACAGCCGTCTCCGGATGACCGCTGCTAGCCTCTGCACTAGTACAGGAGCGAAAGGCGGTCAGGTGTGACGAAGGCCACAGGGGCGGCTGGCGCTCCCCCCTATCTGCGGATCGCCGCCGAGATCCGGCGGCGTATCGCGGACGGTGAGCTCGCCCCCGGGGACCGGGTGCCGTCGACCCGGCAGATCTCCGCGGACTGGGGCGTCGCGCTCGCGACCGCCACGAAGGTCCTGACGACTCTGCGCCTGGAAGGGCTCGTGGAGGCCCGCCCCCGGGTCGGCACGGTCGTCGCCGAAACGGCCGCCCCGGCCGCACCCACGCCCCCGTCCACATCCGCATCCGCATCCACATCCACTCCCGCCGCGCCGACCGCCGCGTCGGCCCGTAACCGCCCCGCCCCCGACCCGGAGTTGAGCCTCGGCCGGATCGTCCGTGCCGCCATCGGCATCGCCGACGCCGAAGGGCTGGCCGCGTGCTCCATGCGTGCCGTCGCGGCCCGGCTCGGTGTCGCGCCGATGTCGATCTACCGGCACGTGCCGGGCAAGGACGAGCTCGTCCTGCACATGGCCGACGCCGCGTTCGGCGAGGAGACCTACCCGGCGGACGCGGCCGCCCCCGAGGACTGGCGCACCCGGATCGAGCTGGGCGCCCGGACCCTGTGGCGGCTGTACCAGAAGCACCCGTGGCTGGCCCAGATCGGCTCCCTCACGCGGCCGCTCCTCGTACCGAACCTGCTGGTCCACGGCGAGTGGATGCTGAGCGCCCTCGACGGCCACGGCCTCGATCCGACCAGGCTGTTCGACATCCACGTCCTGCTCTACAGCCATGTCCACGGCCTGGCGGTGCACCTGGAGATGGAGGCGCACGCCGAGGCGGCCACCGGCCAGTCCGAGGACCAGTGGATGGACAGCCGCGCCCCCGTCCTCGGGGAGCTCACCGAGTCGGGCCGCTTCCCGCACTTCACGAAGGTGGTCGGCGCCTTCGATGACGGCTACGACCTACGGCTCGACCTGCTCTTCGAGTTCGGCCTCAAGGCACTGCTTGACGGGCTGACGCCGACGATCGAGGGCGGGGGCACCCATGAGCCTGTCCGACGGTTGAGGACCAGGCCTCCCCCAAGCTCTCGGCTTCGCTCGAGCAGGGGGTACCCCCACGCCGAGTGAGGGCGCGGGGTCCGGGGCGGCAGCCCCGGGAGACCGAGCCCCGGACCACCCGGTTGTTGCCCGACGTGCGGCCGCGGGGGCCGTCCGCGCCGTCCGGCCAGTCCTGGTCGAGGTCCAACTCGTGACTCCGCGGCGACTCACACGGACACCACCCGCAGGGCCAGAGCGACCGCGGCGAGCGCGCCGAGCACGACCGCCGGGGCGAACTTGTAGTCGCGGGCCCGCAGATGGGTGACGACCGCGCCCGCGAAGAAGAGGACGACGCCGACGGCGGCAGCCACTCCGATCTGGGGCACGGCCAGACCGGCGAGCAGGCCGGCCGCACCCGCCAGTTTGACGGCGGCCAGCCACGGCAGCCACGGTGCGGGCACGCCCATCCGGCTCAGGTCGGCGGCCACCTGACCGTTCTTGGCGAAGGTGGCGGCGGCGGAGCCCGCGAGGGCGAGGGCGAGCAGGGCAGCGACGGCGATGTAGGCGATGAACATGGCGAACTCCCAGGCCTGTCAGGGGTGTTGGCTGGCCGGTGCGGCCATGCCAGGTAAAGTACAACGTGCATGGCAATAAATACAATGACCGTTGTACTTAATATGGAGAGGAACGCCATGACCAAGCAGACCGCCCCCAAGGGGCGCCCCCGAGGAGGCCAATTGGAGAAGCGCCGGGCCATCCTGGCCGGGGCGCTGGCCGTGTTCGCTCGCGACGGCTACACGCGCGCGAGCATCGATGCGATCTCGACAGAAGCAGGCGTCTCCACCCGCACGATCTACAACCACTTCCAGGACAAGGCGGAGCTGTTCCGGACGGTCATCCAGGAGAGTTCGACCCAGGTCGCCGAAGCTCAGATCGACCTCATCGACCGGCACTTGGGCAAGGTCACCGATCTGGAGGCCGACCTGATCGCGTTCGGCCGAGCATGGCTGCACCCGGCCGACCTGCACACGCAGCACGCGGCGCTCGTCCGCCAGATCAACGCCGAGGGCGGACACCTCCCGCAGTCGGCCGTCGACGCCTGGCAGCAGGCCGGTCCGCTACGGGTCCGGCGCGCTCTGGCCGCACGGCTGGCGGAGCTGGCCGAGCACGGACTGCTGACCATCACGGAACCCGAGCAGGCGGCTCTGCACTTCTCCGTGCTGATGTCCGCAAGCACCCCTTCGCGCCCGGCAGGCCCGGCGGCCACGGAGAAGGAGACCGCGGAGGCGGTCGCCGCCGGGGTCCGCGCGTTCCTGTACGGGCACCTGCCGCGTGAGGCGCTGTGAAGATGCCCTGCCCGGCGCTCACCCCCCGGAAGTGTCCAGCTCCGCGTCCTCGCTGATGCCCGCGCAGTCGTACGGATCCTTCAGCCAGCCGTCCGGCAGGACCACCCGGTTGTTGCCCGACGTGCGGCCGCGGGGGCCGTCCGCGCCGTCCGGCCAGTCCTGGTCGAGGTCCAACTCGTCGAGCCCCGCGCGCAGTTCGGCCAAGGACGAGGTGATCGCCAGGCGCTTGCGCATCTCGGAGCCGACCGCGAAGCCCTTCAGGTACCAGGCGACGTGCTTGCGGAAGTCGATGACGCCCCGCGACTCGCCCTCCCGTCTCCCACCACCGCCCTCAACGGTGGCCCTGCGGGCCGCCCCTTCATTTCCATACCACTCCCCGAGCAGGCTCGCGTGCCGCACCATCGCGTCCGCGACCACCCGGAGCGTGGGCCGCAGACGGTCGGGCCGGCCCTCGAACGCGGCGACCAGGTCGGCGAAGAGCCACGGCCGGCCCAGGCAGCCGCGGCCCACGACCACGCCGTCACACCCCGTCTCGCGGACCATGCGCAGCGCGTCGTCCGCAGACCAGATGTCGCCGTTGCCGAGGACGGGGATCTCCGGGACGTGCTCCTTGAGGCGGGCGATGGCGTCCCAGTCGGCCGTGCCGCCGTAGTGCTGGGCGGCCGTTCTGCCGTGCAGGGCGATGGCCGTGACGCCCTCATCGACGGCGATCCGGCCCGCGTCCAGGAACGTGATGTGGTCGTCGTCGATGCCCTTGCGCATCTTCATCGTGACCGGCAGGTCCCCGGCGCCCGTCACGGCCTCGCGCAGGATCGCGCGCAGCAGCGGCCGCTTGTACGGAAGGGCTGAGCCGCCGCCCTTCCTCGTCACCTTGGGCACGGGGCAGCCGAAGTTGAGGTCGATGTGGTCGGCCAGGCCCTCCTCCGCGATCATGCGCACGGCCTTGCCGACGGTGACGGGATCGACGCCGTACAGCTGGATCGAGCGGGGCTTCTCCGTCTCGTCGAAGTGGATCAGCTGCATCGTCTTCTCGTTGCGCTCGACCAGCGCTCTCGTCGTGATCATCTCGCTGACGAACAGCCCCTTGCCGCCGCTGAATTCGCGGCACAAGGTACGGAACGGCGCGTTCGTGATGCCCGCCATGGGGGCGAGCACCACCGGTGGCTGCACGGTGTGCGGTCCGACGGCGAGGACGGTGGCGGGCTGCTCCTGGGCGCCCTGGGCGAGCGTGGTCATGCCCCCCATTGTCGCGTACCGGCGCCCGGCCCCGGTCCACCTGTGGATACTCGTTAGTTAGCCGTACTAGTGAGACGTAGCATGGAACCCATGCGCGAGCCGACCCACCGCCGACGGCTGCTGATCCTCGCGATCTGCTGCATGAGTCTGCTGATCGTCAGCCTCGACAACACCGTCCTGAACGTCGCGCTGCCCTCGATGCGCGAGGACCTGCACGCCGATGTGGCGGGCATGCAGTGGACGATCGACGCGTACACCCTGGTCCTGGCCTCGCTCCTGATGCTCGCCGGGTCGACGGCCGACCGGATCGGGCGCCGCAAGGTCTTCAAGGCCGGGCTCGTCCTGTTCACGCTGGGCTCGGTGCTCTGCTCGCTCGCGCCGAACCTGGAGTCGCTTGTCGCGTTCCGCGCGGTGCAGGCCGTGGGCGGTTCGATGCTCAACCCGGTGGCGATGTCGATCATCACCAACACCTTCACCGAGCCCCGCGAGCGCGCCCGCGCGATCGGCGTCTGGGGCGGCGTCGTCGGCATATCCATGGCGGCGGGACCGCTGGTGGGCGGGCTGCTCGTGGACACGGTCGGCTGGCGCTCGATCTTCTGGATCAACCTGCCGGTCGGCCTCGCGGCCCTCCTCCTGACCATCCGGTACGTCCCCGAGTCCCGCGCCCCTAAGCCCCGCCGCCCCGACCCCGTCGGCCAGCTCCTCGTCATGGCGCTGCTCGGCTCCCTGACGTACGCGATCATCGAGGCGCCCGCCGCCGGCTGGACCTCGCCCGAGACGCTGCTGCTCGCCTCGGTCGCCGCGCTCGCCCTCGCCGGGCTCCTGATCTACGAGCCCAGGCGTGCCGAACCCCTCATCGACCTGCGGTTCTTCCGCAGCGCACCGTTCAGCGGCGCCACCGTGATCGCGGTCTGCGCCTTCGCCGCGCTCGCCGGGTTCCTGTTCCTGTCGACGCTGTATCTGCAGGACGTACGGGGACTCGACGCGCTGGACGCGGGCCTGTGGATGCTGCCGATGGCGGCCCTGACGTTCCTGTCCGCGCCACTGTCCGGGCGGCTCGTCGGCAGCCGCGGGCCGAGATTCTCGCTGCTCGTGGCGGGGGTGGCGATGAGCGCGAGCGGGGTGCTTTTCGCGGCCTTCGACGCGGAGACCTCCGACGTCACGCTCGTCCTCGGCTACGTCCTGTTCGGGCTCGGCTTCGGCTTCGTCAACGCGCCCATCACCAACACCGCCGTCGCCGGGATGCCGCGCGCCCAGGCCGGGGTGGCCGCCGCGGTCGCCTCCACCAGCCGGCAGATCGGCGGCACCCTCGGCGTCGCGGTGATCGGCGCGGTCCTTGCCTCCGGCCTCGCCGGGCCGGGCGAGGCCGGCTTCGTGGCGGCGAGCCGGCCCGCCTGGTGGATCATCACCGGGTGCGGCCTCTGCGTCCTCGCCGTGGGCGCGCTCACCAGCGGCACCTGGGCCCGCTCCACGGCCGTACGCACCGCGCGCCGCCTCGAACCCGCCGAAGCGCCGGAGCCCGCCTCCCGCTGAACGCGGCTCAGCCGGAGGCGACCGTCCGCGCCTGCCGCGCAGCGCACGGCCAACTGACCCGGGCGGTCACAAGCGTGGTACGCCGAGGCCCGCAACTCCCGGAGGAATTGCGGGTCTCGGCCTACTCGGTGCGTGCCGCGCGGTGCGTGCCGCGTGATGCGTGCCGCGCGGTGCGTGCCGCTGATGTGTGCCGCGCGGGCTACTTGTCCGTCGCCGGGCTCGCGCCCGTCGAGCTCTCGTCCGCCGGGCTCGCGTCGGCGGCCGGGGCGGGGGCCTCGGCCTCCGTGTCCCTGGCCTCCGGCTCGGTCCCGCCCAGAGCGCGTTCGCGCATCTTGCGGAGGAGATCCTGCTTCTGCTCGGCGGCGGTCCTGCGGTCGGCCGCGCTGTCCGCTGCGGCGCCCTGTCCGTCGGCGCGGGACAGCTTCTTGCGCTGTCCGCCGACGCCGAGCAGGTTGTTACGGCTCTTGGCCATGCGTGCTCCCGTTCACGGGTGAAAGGTGGGTGTCGACTCGTCGACGCGACGCGAGGGGCGGGATCTCGGCCCGCGCGCTCTCACTCGTAGAGCGGAAGCTGGAAGTACATGGCGCGAAGGTAGCGGAGGCCGGCGCGGCAGCGCACCCGGTTTTACGGGCGGCCGTCAGCGCTCGCTGTCCAGGTGGCCCATCTGCGCCGCCGGGTACCGCTCGCCCGCCGCCGCGTCCGCCGGAACGGCCCGCTCGATCGCCGCGAGGTCGGACGCGTCGAGCGTGACGTCCAGGGCGCCGACGGCCTCGTCGAGCCGGGTCCGGGTACGGGCGCCGACGAGCGGCACGATGTCCTCGCCGCGGGCGAGCACCCAGGCGATGGCGGTCTGCGCGACCGAGACGCCCTTCGCCTCCGCGACCTTCCGCAGCGCGTCCACGAGGTCGAGGTTGTGCCGCAGGTTGTCGCCCTGGAAGCGCGGGCTCATGCCGCGGAAGTCGCCGGGCGCCAGCTGCCGGTCGGCGCTGAAGTGGCCGCTGATCAGGCCGCGCGAGAGCACGCCGTACGCGGTGACGCCGATGCCCAGCTCGCGGGCGGTGGGCAGGATCTCGGCCTCGATGCCGCGGGAGATCAGCGAGTACTCGATCTGCAGGTCGGAGATCGGCGCCACGGCGGCGGCCCGGCGCAGGGTCTGCGCGCCGACCTCGGACAGGCCGATGTGCCGCACATGCCCGGCGTCGACCAGCTCCTGGATGGCGCCGACGGTCTCCTCGATCGGTACGTCGGGGTCGACGCGGGCGATCCGGTAGATGTCGATGTGGTCGGTGCCGAGGCGCTGCAGCGAGTACGCGGCGAAGTTCTTGACCGCGTTCGGGCGGCCGTCGTACCCGGTGAAGCCGCCCTCGACGGTGCGCAGGGCGCCGAACTTGACGCTGGTGAGGGCGCGTTCGCGGGCCTCGGGTGCGGCGCTGCGCAGGGCTTCGTTGATGAGCAGTTCGTTGTGACCCATGCCGTAGAAGTCGCCGGTGTCGAGCAGGGTGACGCCCGCGTCGAGGGCGGCGTGGATGGTGGCGACGGACTCGGTCCGGTCGGCCTCGCCGTACAGGGCGGACATGCCCATGCAGCCGAGGCCGAGGGCGGAGACCTGGGGGCCGGTGGTGCCGAGGGTGCGGGTGCGCATGGTGGCTCCTTCGAACTCCATGAGGGGTGCTCCATGAGGAGTGGACTGGCCTCCACGATGACACGGTGACTGACAGATTTCAAATTTTGTCATCTGTCAGCCCGGCCGTCGCAGGTGGCTCGTTCCCCGGCCCCGCCTGCGGGTACCGTCGACCCCATGGCACCCTCCGCACCCCTGACCGCCGAACGCATCCTCGAAGTCACCGAGGAAGTGCTGCGCCGGCACGGCCCCGCGAAGGCCACGGTGGTCGACGTCGCCAGGGAGCTGGGTGTCAGCCACGGCAGCGTCTACCGGCACTTCCGGACGAAAGCGGCGCTGCGGGAGGCCGTGACGAAGCGCTGGCTGGACCGCACTACGGAGCGCCTCGCCCAGGTGGTCGACGGGCCGGGGGACGCCTCGGCGAAGCTGCGCCGCTGGCTGTCGGAGCTGTTCGCGGCCAAGCGCCGCAAGGCGGGCGACGACCCGCAGCTGTTCGCCACGTACTCCGTGCTGACCGGCGAGCTGAGCGATCTGGTCGACCAGCACGTCGACGAGCTGGTCGGACAGCTCACCGTGATCGTCGAAGAGGGCGCGCGCACGGGCGAGTTCGCGACGGGCGACCCGGCGGTGACGGCACGCGCGGTGTTCGTCGCGACGGCCCTGTTCCACGATCCACGGCACGCGGGCATGTGGGCCAGGGAGGGCATCGAGGAGCAGTTCGGCGAGGTGTGCGCGTTGCTGCTGCGGGGGCTTCGGCAGGGGTAGGCCCCAGCCTCAATCACCAGTCGGGCTGACTGTCGCCTGGTGCGCCTCGGCCAAGTGCTCCTCCGCCTTCAGCCAAGGCAGGAACTGCGCCCGCCTCCGCCAGTCGCAGGTCTCACAGGCGAGTGTGCGCTGCACGCCCGACCTGCTGACGCGGACGATGTGTTGGCGGCCGTGCTGGTCCCAGCGGCTGACCTTGCTGGACTGCATGGCTCTCTCGGGCTGCGTGGACGGCATCCGTGCCTCCTGGCACTCGCGTACGGGGCGGCCGATCTGCGTGCGCCGCCCAGTCTGCAACAGGAGCAACATCAACAGGCTTACGTTGCAGGGTCGTTGTGCGGGAAGCGGCCCCGCGTACGCGAAAGGCGCCGAGCCCGTACCTATACGGACCCGGCGCCTTCAGCGAGACGTCGCGGGAGCTCAGCAGCCGATCAGGCGGGCCGCGAGGTAGCCCTCGATCTGGTCGAGGGAGACGCGCTCCTGCTTCATGGTGTCGCGCTCGCGCACGGTCACCGCGTTGTCGTCGAGGGTGTCGAAGTCGACGGTGACGCAGAACGGCGTACCGATCTCGTCCTGGCGGCGGTAGCGCTTGCCGATGGCGCCGGCGTCGTCGAAGTCGATGTTCCAGTTCTGCCGCAGCGCGGACGCCAGGCCCTTGGCCTTCGGCGACAGCTCCGGGTTGCGGGACAGCGGCAGGACGGCGACCTTGACCGGCGACAGGCGCGGGTCGAGGCGCATCACGACGCGCTTCTCCATCTTGCCCTTGGCGTTGGGCGCCTCGTCCTCGGCGTACGCGTCGAGCATGAAGGCCAGCATGGCGCGGCCGACACCGGCCGCGGGCTCGATGACGTAGGGAGTCCAGCGCTCGCCGGCTTCCTGGTCGAAGTACGAGAGGTCCTTGCCGGAGGCCTCGGCGTGCGCGGAGAGGTCGAAGTCCGTGCGGTTGGCGACGCCCTCCAGCTCACCCCACTCGGAGCCGCCGAAGGAGAAGCGGTACTCGATGTCAGCGGTGCGCTTGGAGTAGTGGGAGAGCTTCTCCGCCGGGTGCTCGTACCAGCGCATGTTCTCCTCGCGGAGACCCAGGCCCGTGTACCAGTTCCAGCGCTGCTCCATCCAGTACTCCTGCCACTTCTCGTCCTCACCCGGCTTGACGAAGAACTCCATCTCCATCTGCTCGAACTCACGGGTGCGGAAGATGAAGTTGCCCGGAGTGATCTCGTTCCGGAAGGACTTGCCCATCTGCGCGATGCCGAACGGCGGCTTGCGGCGCGAAGTCTGCTGCACCTGGGCGAAGTTGGTGAAGATGCCCTGGGCGGTCTCGGGGCGCAGGTACGCGACCGAGCCGGAGTCCTGGGTCGGGCCGAGGTGCGTGGAGAGCAGGCCGGAGAACTGCTTGGGCTCGGTGAACTGGCCCTTGTTGCCGCAGTTCGGGCAGTTGACCTCGGAGAGGGACTCCGGCAGGCGGTTGTGCTTCGCCTCGAAGGCCTCCTCCAGGTGGTCCGCGCGGAACCGCTTGTGGCAGGAGGTGCACTCGGTGAGCGGGTCGGTGAAGGTGGCGACGTGACCGGAGGCCTGCCAGACCTCGGACGCCAGGATCACCGACGAGTCGATACCGACGACATCCTCGCGGGACGTGACCATGTAGCGCCACCACTGGCGCTTGAGGTTCTCCTTGAGCTCGACGCCCAGCGGTCCGTAGTCCCAGGCGGCACGCTGGCCACCGTAGATCTCACTACAGGGGTAGACGAAGCCACGGCGCTTGCTCAGGCTGACGATGGTGTCGATCTTGTCGGCGGCCACGGTGCTCTCTTCATTACGAATGGACGGCAGCGAATTGATTCAGGTTACCGGCGCCGCCCTGCCCCGGACCAAATCGGTTCCTGTCTGCACGCGCTATGCACCAGCCTGACCTTTATTGACAATCGTTCTCATCTTTGATGAAAATGAGTGTCATGAACGTACGACGCTCCCGAATAGCCGTCCCCGCCGTCGCCCTCGGCCTGCTGGCCCTCTCCGCCTGCGGCAGCTCGAACGCCGCCGACGGCAAGGACGGCGGGAAGCTCGACGTGGCGGCGTCGTTCTATCCGATGCAGTTCCTCGCCGAGGAGATCGGCGGCGAGCACGTCAGTGTGGACGCCCTGACGAAGCCGGGCATCGAGCCGCACGACCTGGAGCTGGGGCCCCGGCAGATCGCCGAGCTCGGCGAGTCCGACATGCTCCTCTACCTCGGCGGCATGCAGCCCGCCGTGGACGAGGCCGTCGAGCAGTCCTCCGTCGCGAACAAGGTCGACGCGGCCGCCCTCACCGACCTCGACCTGCACTCCGCGGGCGACGGCCACGACCACGGTCACGGCCATGAGGAGGAGCACGGTCACGAGGAAGCGTCCGGCGAGGCCTCCGACCCGCACTTCTGGCTCGACCCGGTGAAGTACGCCGAGGCCGCCAAGGGCGTCGGCAAGGCCCTGGAGAAGGCCGACCCGGACCACGCCGCGGACTACACGAAGAACACCGCGGCCCTGGTGAAGAAGCTCGAAGGCCTGGACAAGGACTTCACAGACGGCCTGAAGAACACCAGGACCAAGACCTTCATCACCTCGCACACCGCCTTCGGCTACCTCGCCGAGCGGTACGGCCTGGACCAGGAGGGCGTCACCGGCATCGACCCGAAGGCCGAGCCCAGCCCCGCCCGTATGAAGGAACTGCAGCAGGTCGCCAAGGAGGAGAAGGTCTCCACGATCTTCTTCGAGACCCTCGCCAGCGACAAGACGGCCAAGACCCTCGCCGCGGACACCGGCCTCAAGACCGACGTCCTGGACCCGCTGGAGGGAATCACGGACCAGTCGAAGGGCGATGACTACATCGAGGTCATGCGCGCGAACCTGACCGCCCTGAAGACCGCGCTCGGCGCGAAGTGACCTTGCTCACGGCGGAGGAGCGCGCGGAGGAACGCGCGGAGGAACGCGCAGTGGAACGCGCAGTGGAACGCGCAGCGGAACTCACGGCGGCACCGGAGGCGCAGATGAACACCGAAGAACCCCAGGGGCGCGAACCCGTCATATCCCTCACGGGAGCCAGGGCGACCCTCGGCTCGCGCCCCGTCCTTCGCGGCGTCGACCTCACCGTGCGCCGCGGCGAGGTCGTCGCCCTGCTCGGCGCCAACGGCTCCGGCAAGTCCACCGCCGTACGCGCGGTGGTCGGCCAAGTGCCGCTCAGCGACGGCTCGTTGGAGCTCTTCGGTACCGACCTGAAGCGCTTCCGCCAGTGGTCCCGGATCGGATACGTGCCGCAGCGCACCACCGCCGCCTCCGGTGTCCCGGCGACCGTCCGCGAGGTCGTCTCCTCCGGCCGTCTCGCCCGTACGAGGATGGGCCTGCCCGGCCGCGGGGACAAGGCCGCCGTGCTGCGCGCCCTGGAGCTCGTCGGCATGGCGGACCGGATCAAGGACTCCGTCAACGCCCTCTCCGGCGGGCAGCAGCAGCGCGTCCTGATCGCCCGCGCCCTGGCAGCCGAGCCCGAACTCCTGATCATGGACGAGCCGATGGCCGGGGTCGACCTCGCCAACCAGGAGGTGCTCGCGGGCGCCCTGCGCGAACAGGTCGCCGCCGGCGTCACCGTACTGCTCGTCCTGCATGAACTCGGGCCCCTCGAGCCGCTGATCGACCGCGCCGTGGTGCTCCGCGACGGCTGCGTGACGCACGACGGCCCGCCCCCGAAGGCCGTCGGCCAGCATGCCCTGCCCGGCCACGATCACGTACACCCGCACGCGGCGCACGCCGTCGAGCCGATCCGGACGGGGCTGCTGAGCTGATGCTGGAGATCCTGAACTACGACTTCATGCAGCGGGCGCTGATCGCGGCCACGCTCGTCGGCATCACCGCGCCCGCCATCGGCACGTATCTGGTGCAGCGGCGCCAGGCGATCATGGGTGACGGCATCGGGCACGTCGCGATGACCGGTGTGGCACTGGGCTTCCTGATGAACACCAGCCCGGTGTGGATGGCCACCTTCGTGGCGATCCTCGGCGCCGTCGGCATGGAGATGGTCCGCTCCCGCGGCCGCACCAGCGGTGACGTGGCGCTCGCGATGCTCTTCTACGGCGGTATGGCCGGTGGCGTCATGCTCATCAACCTGTCGCCCGGCAACTCGACGGCCAGCTTCAACACGTACCTCTTCGGCTCGATCACCACGGTCTCGTCGGAGGACGTGACGGCCATCTGCATCCTCGCGGCGTTCGTCGTCGCGATCACGCTCGGCCTGCGGCGGCAGCTGTTCGCGGTCTGCCAGGACGAGGAGTTCGCGCGGGTCACCGGGCTTCCGGTGCGGCTGCTCAACCTGCTGATCGCGGTGACGGCCGCGGTGACCGTGACGGTCGCCATGCGGATCGTGGGCCTGCTGCTCGTCAGCGCGATGATGGCGATCCCGGTCGCGGCAGCGCAGCGCGTCACGCGCGGCTTCGTCACGACGCTCGCGCTCGCCATGACCATCGGCGTCACCGTGTCCCTGACCGGCACGGCCGCCACGTACTACGTGGACGCGCCGTCCGGTGCCGCGATCGTGCTGCTCGCCGTCTCCGTCTTCCTCGTCCTGGCGCTGCTCGCGGCGCCGCTCGCCCGCAGGCGGGCGCGGAGTACGGCGGCCGCCGAGGCGGCGGAGGTCTCGGACGCCCTGGAGTGCACGCTTCCGCCTGCTCGGCGGACGGAGGACAATGTCAAGGTCTGAGCGGTACCCCGGCCCTTACCGGGCCGGAGCGAGCAAGGCCGCGACCCCGTCCACGTAAGGCATGCCTTACGTTCCGGGCCGACCTGGCACAATGGCCCGGCAGCGACGTGAGGAGGTCCCAGTGACAGCGCCCGTACGCGGCCGGTCGACCCGGCAGCGAGCCGCGGTGGCGGCTGCCCTGGACGAGGTGGACGAGTTCCGCAGCGCCCAGGAGCTGCACGACATGCTCAAGCACAAGGGCGATTCGGTCGGCCTGACCACGGTGTACCGCACCCTGCAGTCCCTCGCCGACGCCGGCGAGGTCGACGTGCTGCGCACCGGCGACGGAGAGTCGGTCTACCGCCGCTGCTCCACCGGCGAGCACCACCACCACCTGGTGTGCCGGGTCTGCGGCAAGGCCGTCGAGGTCGAGGGACCCGCGGTGGAGAAGTGGGCCGACGCGATCGCGGCGGAGCACGGCTATGTGAACGTCGCGCACACGGTGGAGATTTTTGGCACGTGTGCGGAGTGCGCGGCCGACGGGAAGAGCTGAGGGTTTCGCGGGGGCTCCGCCCCCGCACCCCTCCTCCCCCGTCTCAAACGCCGGAGGGGCTGAAAATCAACGCCCCTGCATCTCCCGTTCCATCCGCTCCAGCTCCTCGTTCGGGACCGCGCCCCCGAAGCGGCGGTCCCGCTGGGCGTACTCGATACACGCCCGCCACAGGTCGCGGCGGTCGAAGTCGGGCCACAGGACGTCCTGGAAGACCATCTCCGCGTAAGCGCTCTGCCAGAGCAGGTAGTTGGACGTGCGCTGTTCGCCGCTGGGGCGCAGGAACAGGTCGACGTCCGGCATGTCCGGGTAGTACAGGTACTTCGCGAACGTCTTCTCGCTGACCTTCGACGGGTCGAGCCGCCCCGCCTTCACGTCCTCCGCGAGGGCCTGCGCCGCGTCCGCGATCTCCGCGCGGCCGCCGTAGTTCATGCAGAAGTACAGCGTCAGCTTGTCGTTGTCCTTGGTCTGCTCCTGGGAGATCTCCAGCTCCTTGGCGACCGACTTCCACAGCTTCGGCATCCGGCCGACCCACCGCACCCGCACGCCCAGCTCGTCGAGCTGGTCACGCGTCTTGCGGATGAAGTCCCGGTTGAAGTTCATCAGGAAGCGCACCTCGTCCGGCGACCGCTTCCAGTTCTCCGTGGAGAAGGCGTACAGCGAGATCGCCCCGACGCCCATCTCGATCGCGCCCTGCAGTACGTCGAGGACGCGCTCGGCACCCACCTTGTGGCCCTCGGTGCGCGGCAGCCCCCGCTCCTTGGCCCAGCGGCCGTTGCCGTCCATGACGACGGCGACATGGCCAGGCACCAGCTCTCCGGGGAGCTTCGGCGGCTTCGCCCCCGACGGGTGCGGCTCGGGCACCTTGTACTCGCGCCGCGACCGGCCGCCCAGAATCCCGCGTCGTGCCATGGTGGTTACTCGCTCCCGCTCTCTGGTTACCAGGTCCTGCTAGGTCTTCTCGACGTACCGCAGCGAGCGCAGTCCGCGCTCCAAGTGCCAGTGCAGATACGCCGACACGAGCCCGCTGCCCTCCCGGACGTGCCGCGCCTCGCACGCGTCCGCCGTCGCCCAGTCCCCGGTCAGCAGGGCACCGAGCAGGCCGATGGCCTCCGCAGAGGGTACGACGCTTCCCGGCACCCGGCACTCGGCGCAGACCACTCCTCCCGCCGCGACCGAGAAGAACCGGTTCGGTCCGGGCATGCCGCATTTCGCGCAGTTCACGAAGCTCGGCGCGTATCCGTTCACCGCGAGCGAGCGCAGCAGGAACGCGTCGAGGACGAGATGCGGGGCGTGCTCGCCGCGCGCCAGCGTCCGCAGCCCGCCGACGAGCAGCAGATACTGCTGCACCGCCGGCTCGCCCTCGTGGTCCGTGAACCGCTCGGCCGTCTCCAGCATGGCCGTACCGGCGGTGTAGCGCGCGTACTCCGTCACGATCCCGCCACCGTACGCAGCGATCGTCTCACTCTGCGTACACAACGGCAGCCCGCGGCCGATCAGTTCACTGCCGCGCGCGAAGAACTGCACGTCCACGTGCGAGAAGGGTTCGAGCCGCGCACCGAACTTGGACTTCGTACGACGCACTCCTCGCGCCACGGCCCGCACGCGCCCGTGGCCGCGGGTGAGCAGCGTGATGATGCGGTCGGCCTCGCCCAGCTTCTGGGTGCGCAGGACGATCCCATCGTCACGGAAAAGGCTCATGCGTTCATTGTCGCGTACGGGATGTGGCGCCGGGGCCGGTGGGGCAGCCGCACTCCGGGGCCCGCGGACGGCCCTACCGGGCGCCGCGCGTGCGCTCCTTGTGGCCCTTCACGTCGGGGAAGCCGATGTGGTTCGGCTCGCGTTCGGCCTCGCCGAGCCACAGCTGCGGGACGTGCTGCTGCACGGCACCCACCAGGAGCGGCTTGTTCTTCTTGCCGACCGGGACCCGGTAGCGCAGGCGCGGCAGGTTCGGCTGGAGGGGCTCCTCGTCGCGGACCAGGTTCCACAGGACCGGGTGGTCGCGGTCGATCGGGCCGCTCGGGCACAGTTCGAGCGAGAACTGCGTGCCCACGGCCTTGCTGGTGGACCGGCTCCAGTGCAGGCCGACCCCGGCGAGGGTGTCCCAGGGGATGACCTTGCCGCCGATGGGGTTTCTGATCCACAGGCCGACGTGGTCGACGGCGATGAACGACTTACGGGCCTTCCAGCCGTGCCTGAGGAACAGGAACACGAAGGCCAACGGGATCAGGGCGAGGGCGATGAAGAGCCAACCCCCCTTGTTCGGCGCCCCGTTGGGGTCGAGCAGCGCCACCAAGCCGACGCCGATGAGGAGCAGGGCGAAGAAGGAACACCCGGCGGCGCCCTTGGCCTGCTGACCCAACGCCTCACCGCCCATCGGTATGACCGAGGCGGAAGGGGCGGGACCATGCGCGTAAGGACTGGACATGGGCATGCAGTCTAGGTGCCGGGCCCCTGCCTCTACGATGGGCGTCATGGACATGCGGGGGCAGGGACAGAGCGAACGGGACGAGCTGAGGAACGCGTTCGCGCGCCAGGGGCAGACGGGGGTCTCGCGGGACCGGTCGCGGAACGCGCGGACGACGCGCCAGGTGTCGATGTTCGTCGCGGCCGTCCTGGGCCTGATGTGCGCAGGCCTGCTGGTGATGCGCCTGGCCCAAGGCACCCCTGCCGGGCTGTGGACCGCCTTCTACGCACTCGGCGCACTCCTGTCCGTGCCGGCCTGGACGCTGGCCAAGCTGGGGCGTACGCGCTGGGCCTTCCTGACGTTCGCCATCGGCTATGCGCTCGCCGCGTTCGGAGACACCCCCGGCCTGACCTCCTAAGGCGCCCCGTACTCCACCAGCACCGGCGTCTCCCCGTACACGATCCGCTCCCCCGGCCGGGCGGGCTCGCTCGTGCCGTCGAGGTGGTGCAACCGGCTTACGCCCGGCTCGAGTTCGGTGGTCGCCGTGCCGCTTCTGGTCCAGCGGACCGCCCGCCACTCCTTCCCGTTGCCGCGTACGAAACGGCACTCGTGGACGCCCTTCGGCAGGCCCACGCGTTCGCCTCGGCCGCAGGACGTGATGCGGGTGCCGGAGATCCACTCCTGGAGGCGGCCGATGCGCCTGCCCGCCTCCGTGGGGGCGCCGCCGACGGCCTGGACGACGAGCGGCACCCTCGTACCGCCCCAGCTGTAGAAGTACATCCGGCTCAGCTCGGCGCGGCGGGCGAGGAGGCCCGCGAGGTAGAAGCGGACCGCGTAGTCCTGGGCGCGGCGGGCGTCGAGGGCGGGGCGGGTGACGATGTCGCGGCCGGGGCCGGTGTTCCACAGGGTGATGCCGACGCCCTCGCCGTACAGGATGTCGTCCTGCACCGTGCGGGCCAGGTCGACGATCTCCTCCGGCGGGCCGTCGGCGCGGCGCGGGTGGAGTTTCATGGCGGCCGCGTCGCAGACGTCGTACGCGCCGGTCCTGGCGAACTCCCTTAGCAGCTCCTGGCCTTCGCGCTCCCACAGGCCGCCGAAGGACGGGCAGGCCACGGCCGCCCGCGGGTCGATCCGCTCGATGATGCGGGCGGCGCGGCGGACCATCTCGGCCAGGGTGCGCATGTCCCCGGAGTAGTGGGAGCTCGCGCCGACGTTGTCCCAGAGTTCGTACGCGGCGATGCGGCCCTGGTAGCGGGTGACGACGGCCGTGACGAAGCGGTCCCAGTCGGCCAGGTCGTCGGGGGGTGCGGTGCGGGTGCCGTCCGTGTAGAGCGTGCGGGGGCTGTCGGGGGCGGCCCAGCCGGGGGTGCCGCCGAAGGTGAACAGGACGGGGAGATCGGCCCGTTCGGCGCCTTCGACGAGTCGTTCCAGGACCGACCACTCGAACTCGCCGCGCTCCGGCTCGACCTGGCCCCAGCGGGTCTCGCCGTCCCACAGGCGCAGGCCGCCGACGCGGAAGTCGGGGGTCTGGCCGGTGTCGGTGTTCATCGTCATGCCGAAGTAGGCCGGGTCGAGCTTCTGCGGGGCCATGTGCCAGTCAGGGCCGGAGAGTTGCTGGGCCGGGCCTTGGGCCTGCGGCTTCGGCGGGCTCTTCGGGGTGGGGGCGAAGGTGGCGTACGCGAGGGCGGCGAGCGTGATGAGGGTGAGGGCCAGGGCTGCGGCCAGAAGAGGGCTGGTTCTTCTGGGCGGCTTGGCGTCGAGGCTGGGAGGTTGGGGCTCCTCGGGGTCCGGGGCCTGGGGGTCGGGGAGCTGGGGCTCGCGAACCCGGGGCTCGGGTTCGGGAACCTCGGGTTCCGAAACCGCGGCTTCGGGCACCTCGGGTTCAGGAACGGCGGCTTCGGGAACCTCGGGGCCAGGAACCTCAACTTCAGGAACCTCGGGCTCTTCGGCCGCCGCCCGTACCCACGCCGCGTACAGCCGGTCGAGCTCGTCCCGTTCGGCGCCGCAGACGCGGGCGATGCGTTCGACGACGCCGAAGCTCGCGGGCACGGTCAGGCCCTGGCAGTACCGGTGCACCGACGAGCGGCTCAGGCCCGTGCGCTGGGCGAGTGCGGAGTAGCTGCGGCCGCTCCGCTCCTTCAACGCCTGCAGCAAATCGGCGAGTTGGTGAGTTCCGGGCAACGCGCGCCTCCCCCGTCCGTCCCACAGCGGCAGAAGATAGCAGGTCGGGCGGTTTCGGGCGTCCCACCGTCCCAGCGGGACGCCGCCTCCTTGCCAGCGGGGGCGGTGCCCGAGATCGTCTGGATGTCGCCGTTCGGGGGATCGGCGACCGCACGAGAACAATCGGGGGAAACACCTGTGCTGCGTATCCACTTCACCGCCGCCGACCTGTCCCGCACCCGGGTCTCCGACGGGGCCGATCCGCTCTGGGAGACCGTCCTCAGCCTGCACCGGCTACAGGACCGGCGACCCGAACCCGCACTGGCCGCCGTACGCGAGAACGCCGGCCTCCGCTCCACCGCCCTGCGGCTGCTGCTGCCGCTCGTACCGGCCCGTGGGTACTTCCCGGACTTCCTCACGCCGCCCGCCGCCGCGGCCGGGGTGGAGCACGGGCTCGAAGCGCTGATGTCCACGCCGCGCCGCCGGCTCCGGGCCGAACTCGCCCGCCTGGCACGGCGGAACACGCTGCCCGACTGGACGCTCGGCCTGGCCGACGGCAAGCCGTCCGTGCTGCGCGGGCTGGCCCGCTGCCTGCGCGACTACCATCACCGGGCGCTCGGGCCCGCCTGGACCCGCGTCGGCCGCTGCACGGACGCCGACCGCTCGCTCCGGCTGCACGCGCTGTGGCAGGGCGGCGCGGAGGCGATGCTGCGGACGTACGGGCCGGACATGCGGTGGCGCTCGCCCGTACTGGAGGTGGCGTACCCGTTTCAGCGGGAGTTGCGGCTTGAGGGGCGCGGGTTGCTGCTCGTGCCGTCCTACTTCTGCCGTACGCCGGTGGCCCTCGCGGACGAGTCGCTGCCGCCGGTCCTGGTGTACCCGGCGGGCCGGGACGCCGCTCCCGCCCGCACGGAATGCGGTCTGGGCCCGCTGATGGGCCCCACCCGGGCGGCGATCCTGCGCGCGCTGGCGGGCACGTGCACGACGACGGAGCTGGCCTTGCGGGCGGGCGTCCCACTGTCCACGGCGAGCGAGCACGCGGCGGTGCTGCGCGGCGCGGGTCTGGTGTCGAGCGTCCGCCGGAGCAACTCGGTCCACCATGCGCTCACGCCGCTGGGGTCGGCGCTGCTGCGGTCGCGCTGAGTTTTTCCCCTCCCCGCCCTTTCCCGACTGTGTCGATATGCGGCTGGCGCCGCGTGGCTGCGGAGCTTCGGGGCTCCGCCCCGGACCCCGCTTCTCAAACGCCGGAGGGGCTGACCTTGGGCTGTGGATTTCAGCCTCTCCGGCGTTTCACCAGGCCGAAGTACAAGTGCGGGGCGTGCTGTTGGAAAGCCTGCTTCAGGTGGATCCGGGGCTTCGTCGCGTTCGCGGGGATGCGGTAGCGGAGGCGGGGCATGCCCGGGTGGAGTGGTTCGTCGTCGCAGATCAGGTGCCGGAGTGCCGGGTCGTCGGGGGCCACGGGCCCGGCGGGGCACAGCTCCAGGGTGTATGTGGGGAGGCCGCGCCAGTCTCGCGTCCAGTGGAAACCGACACCGGCGAGCGACTGCCACGGGAGGAACGCCGAGCCGGACCGGTTCTGCAGCCGTATGCCGGTCCCCTCGAAGCGCAGGACCGTCGCGCGGGTACTGCTGCGGTGGTCCGAGACCAGGTGCGTAACCCCGCCGAGGACCATCACTCCGAGGCCGCCGAAGGCGATGCGGACGCCTGCGTCGCCCCCGACCTGCGGCCCCAGGAGGGCGATCAAGTAGAAGCAGAGCAGGGTGCAGACCACATACAGCGATCCTCGGCGCGGAGAGCGCAGTTCGACGGAGGTCATGGCCGTCGAGTCTAAGCGTCCGCCCCACCGCCGCCGGGCCGTCCCGCTACCCTCGTTCATCATGACCGAACGGGGTGAACAGCCTTACGGGGCAGAGGTGTTGGGGCAGTTGCAGCGGGCGCGGGTCGCTCGGCGGTGGGTGGCTGTTGCCGGGGGTGTGATCGCGTTGCTCGGGCCCGGGGTGATCTGGTTGCGGGTGGCGCGCGGGGTGCCGTTCGGGGCGTGGGCCGTGGCCTGTCTGCTGGCCGCCGCCGTGTGCGCGGGGGCTGCCGTGCTCGCCCGGAGGGGGCGGACCCGGCGGGCCCTCGCGCTGATCGTCGGCGGGGTGGTGCTGGTGGTCGTCGGGGATGTGCTCGCGACCGCCACCGTCACGTGACAGCAGTCAGCTGACCGTCAACGTCACCGCCCCCGCCCGGTAGTCCAGGCGGATCGCCACCCGACGCCCGTCCGCCGTGATCCGGGTGCGTACCTGCGTGCCGACGGGGAGGTCCGGGGCGCGGACACCCGCGTCGAGGCGGGCACGGTCGAGGATCGCGCGCATCGTCACCGGGTCCGGGCGGGTGCCCAGGTACCAGGCGTGGCCCGCGCCGTAGGGGTTGCGGGTGGCGGCGGGGCGGCCGTCGGCGTACGTCAGTATCGGGGCCGCGCCCTCCAGGACCAGCTCCTCCGACCACAGCGTGCCCTCGCCCCCGCCGCCGAACCGCAGCGCGCCGCCCTCCGGCAGCGGGTCGAACTCCTCGACGCGCAGGCCGAGCAGCTCGCGGAAGGGGGCCGGGTAGCCGCCGAGGTGGACGCGGTCGTGCTCGTCGGTGATGCCGGAGAAGTAGGACATCAGCAGGGTCCCGCCCGACGACACATACGCGTGCAGGCGGTCCGCCGTCTCCTGCGAGACCGAGTACAGGTTGGGGACGAGCAGCAGCTTGTACGCCGACCAGTCGCGGTCCACCGGCACCACGTCGCACGGCACCGACGCGTCGTACAGCGGCCGGTGGTGGGCGTGGGCCGCGTCCAGCATGCGGGCGTCGGCGCTGGGGTGGGCGTCCTGCTCCAGGGCCCACCAGTTCGGCCAGTCGAGGACGAGGGCGACCTCGGAGCGTTCCGGGATCGAGCCCAACAGCTCGGGGTGCGCGGCGAGTTCGGCTCCGAGGTCCGTGACCTCGCGGAAGACGCGAGTCTCGCGGCCGCCGTGCGGCACCATCGCCGAGTGGAACTTCTCCGCGCCGCCGCGGGACTGCCGCCACTGGAAGAACAGCACCGAGTCCGCGCCGTGCGCCACCGCCTGCCAGCTGTCCAGACGCATCCGCCCCGGCTGCTTGCGGCCGTTGCGCGTACGCCAGTTGACCGCGCTCGGCGCCTGCTCCATCAGCAGCCACGGCTGCCCGTCGCGCAGTCCGCGCATCACGTCGTACGAGAACGCCGCCTCGTGGACGGAGTCCGGTTCGTGCGGGTCCGGATACGAGTCGTACGAGACGACGTCCATCTCGCGGGCCCACGTGAACAGATCGAGGGTCTTGGCGACCGGGACAAAGTTGGTCGTGACGGGGACCCCGGGCGTCACGGCGTCCAGTACGGCCTTCTCCGCGCGGTAGCAGTCGAGGAGCTCGTCCGAGGAGAAGCGGAGGTAGTCCAGCTGTTGGGTGGGGTTGCGGAAGGAGGGCGCCGTGCGCGGGGTGTGGATCTCCTCCCAGTCGCCGTACCGCTGGGACCAGAAGTCCGTGGACCAGGCCGAGTTGAGGGCGTCGAGCGTGCCGTAGCGGGCGCGCAGCCAGCGGCGGAAGGCGGCCGTGGACACCTCGCAGTGGCAGTGCCGGGAGATGTGGCAGCCGAACTCGTTGCCGATGTGCCAGAGGGCGAGCGCCGGATGGTCGGCGTACCGCTTGGCGAGCTGTTCGACGAGGCGCGTCGCGTACTGGCGGAAGACCGGGCTCGACGGGCACCAGTGCTGGCGCGAGCCCGGGTGGAGCCGGGTGCCGTCGGCCATCACCGGGAGCGTCTCGGGGTGCAGCCGGGCCAGCCAGGCCGGCGGTGACGCGGTCATCGTGGCGAGGCAGACGGCGACTCCCGCCTCCGCGAGGCGGTCCAGGTGGCCGTCCAGCCAGCCGAACTCGTAGGCGCCGGGGGCGGGTTCGGATTTCGCCCAGGAGAAGATGCCGACGGTCGCGAGGTTGACGCCCGCCACCCGCATCAGCTCGGCGTCCTCGGCGTGCGTCTCGGGGCCCCACTGCTCGGGGTTGTAGTCGCCGCCGTACGCGATCGAGTCGAGCCTGTCGTAGAAGTGGGCGAGCCGGTCGCGCCCGTCCGGCTCCCTGTATGCGAGCCGGTCGCGTCCATTCGGCTCCCCGTGGCCGCCGTTCGACTCGGCGTGCGTGCCGTTCACTTGACCCCCAATGTCGCTGGTCCTGACCCAGGCCCTTCCCGGCGGATCATGCCGCGGTCGCGGGGCCTGGCCTCGATACCCCGGAAGTGGTCCGCCATCGCCTGCTCCGCGCCCGCCACGTCCCGCGCGCGCAGCGCCGTGAGGATGTCCCGGTGGCGGCAGGCGGTGACCTCGGGCGCCGGGTCGCGGGTCCAGCCGCGGGCCTTCGCCACCCGGTGGAAGACGTGCCAGAACGCGGCGAGGAGCTGCGGCACGAGGTCGTTGCCGAGGGTCTCGTAGAGCGTCTCGTGGAACTCGCGGTCGAGGTCGGGGAAGGACTCGCCGGCGTGGGCGGCCTCTTCCATCCGGCCGACTATGGACTCCAGGCGGGCGAGTTCCGCGTCGTCGATGCCGCCCGCGACCCGCCGGATCAGGCCCTCCTCCAGGACCTCGCGGACCTGGAGGATCTCGGTGAGCGCCGCGTGGTCGTCGGCGACGCGGGCCAGGGTGCGGAAGGTGAGCCCGTCCACGAACGGGGTGAGCGAGGCCTGGCCGACGTAGGTGCCGTAGCCGTGTCTGATCTCCACGATGTCCAGGGCCTGCAGCGCCTTCAGTGCCTCGCGTACGGAGTTTCTGCTCACCCCGAGGCTCTCCATCAGCTCCGCCTCGGTGGGCAGCGGGGCGCCGGGGGGAAGTCTGCGGTCGAGGATCAGCTGCATGACGTCCCGCCGGATCTGGGTGCCCACGCGCCGTTCCCGGGCAGAGGCCTGCCTCGTGTTCCTTGGCTCCTCGGACATGCGGCACAGCGTACGACCGAAGGACGTCCCACGTCCCACGTCAGGAGCAAACTCGTACGACCGGGGCCCGAACTCGGCGCATCGTACTGGGTAGTTGTGCGGTGAGGGCCTGCGGAAACGATCCTTGCGCGATCTCTTGACCGCCCCCGCAGGCGCTCTTATGGTCGCGCTACCTCATAGACGTAGGACGTGGGATCTCCCAACCGCCCACTCTCCCCCGGGACTTGGAGACACCGTGAGCGACGCGACCTCTGGACGGGCGCTGCACCGCCGGTCCTTCCTCAAGTACACGGGCGCCATCGGCGCGGCCGCCGCCATCACCACGACCCTCTCCGCCTGCTCGGGCGGCCCGGAGTCGACGACCGACGGCGGGGGCGACTCAAAGGGCTCCCTCGACACCCTGACCGCCGTCATCGGCTACGGCAACGACGGCAGCTGGGACCCGACGCAGACCGCGTCCGCGTTCTCGATGGCGGCCAACCACCACATCTACGAAGGCCTCCTCGACACCGACCCGATCAGCCGCGAGCCCTACGCGGCGCTCGCCACCGAGATCCCGGCCGACCTGACGACCGCCACGAGATGGAAGTTCACGCTGCGCTCCGGCGCGAAGTGGCACGACGGCAAGCCCGTCACCGCCGACGACGTGGTCTTCACCTTCGACCGGATCCTCGACCCGGACACCGTGACCCTCGCCCAGGGCTTCTTCCTGTCCTGGCTGAAGGAGGTCAAGAAGGTCGACGAGCGGAGCGTGGAGCTGGTCCTCAAGTTCCCGTTCCCGGACGGCGCCGCGCGGCTCACCCTCGCCAAGATCATGCCGAAGCATGTGTTCTCCAAGCCGGGCGCGTGGGAGAAGGCCATCGCGGGCCTCGCCGTCGGCTCGGGCCCGTACAAGCTGACCGCGCACCACGCCAAGTCCAACTCCACGTTCGAGGCGTTCGCCGACTACAACGGCCCGCGCAAGGCCACGTTCAAGAAGATGAACTGGCTGACGATCGTGGACGCCGCGCCTCGCGTCGCCAAGATCTCCGGCTCGGGCGCGGGCGCGCAGATCGCGGACAACGTCCCGTACGCCAATATCGCCCAGCTGGAGAAGGACGGCCTGAAGGTCGAGGGCGGCGCCGGGATGAACCACCTGTTCCTGATGTTCAACACGGCCCACAAGCCCTTCGACGACGTCCGCGTCCGGCAGGCCCTGCACTACGCCATCGACCGGGACAAGATGATCTCGGCCGCGCTCAAGGGCCACGGCAAGGCGTCCACCTCGTTCCTCGACGAGGCCAACCCCTCGTACCGCGCGGCGAAGACGGTCTACGCGTATGCCCCGGAGAAGGCCCGGCAGCTGCTCAAGGACGCCGGGGTGACCGATCTGAAGGTCAACCTGATGGCCGTGAACGTCAGTTGGATCGTGGACTGCCTGCCGACCATCGAGGAGTCCTGGCGGAAGATCGGCGTCGAGACCACGCTCGCACCGCAGGAGACCGCCGCCCTGTTCACCAAGCTCGACCAGAAGAAGGACTTCCAGGTCGTCGCGGCCGCCTCCAACCCGAACCAGTTCGGTGTCGAGGCCGACCTGATCATGCACTACAACTACGGGCCCGCGAACCTCTGGATGCAGTACGCCCGTTGGGCCGAGAACTCCGAGGCCAAGAAGCTCTTCAAGCTGATGGAGCAGGCCACCCGCGAGGCCGACGCCGAGAAGAAGAAGCAGATGGTCCAGGAGTACATCGACGTCGTCGCGGAGAACGCCGTGATCTACCCGGTCGTCCACAACGAACTCATGACGGCCTGGGACCCGGACAAGCTCGGCGGCGTCCGCGCGCAGCCGTACCCCGGCATCAACCTGCTCCAGGCAAAACCCGCCAACTAGGCCTGGCAGAGCGGGAGTTCACATGGTTCAGACCGACGTCACGGGGGCGTGAATCCGCATGGTCCAGATCGCCAGGATCCTTCTCCGCCGTATCGCCCTGCTCGTCCCGCTGATGCTGGGCATCGTGCTGTTCGTGTTCCTCGTCATGCGGTTCTCGGACATCGACCCGGCCGCCGCGTTCTTCATGGGCGCCAACCCCACCCCGGAGCAACTGCACCAGTTCCGGCTGGAGAACGGCCTGCTCGACCCGCTGCCGGTCCGGTACGTGGCGTTCGTCGGCGAGCTGCTCCAGGGCGACATGGGCATCAGCGTCCTCACCCGGGCGCCGGTGCTCGACCAGGTCAGCACCGCTCTTCCGCTCACCATGCAGCTCACGTTCCTGGGGCTCGGCATCGGGGTGGTGCTCTCCCTGGTCCTCGGCGTCACCGCGGCCATCTACCGCGACCGCCTGCCGGACCAGCTGATCCGGGTGCTCTCCCTGACCGGTGTCGCGGCGCCCGGGTTCTGGCTGGCGCTGTTGATGATCCAGTACCTGGCGGTGGGCGCGGGCTGGTTCCCGACGAGCGGATACGTCAACCCGGCGGACTCGTTCACCGGCTGGCTGAAGACCATGACACTGCCCGCGTTCGCCCTGTCCCTGCCGGTCGCGGCCCAGCTCACCCGGATCGTGCGGACCGCGGTGGTGGAGGAGCTGGACAAGGACTACGTCCGCACGGCGATCGGCAGCGGGCTCCCGCCGGTCGTCGTGGTCGGGCGGAACGTGCTGCGCAACGCCCTGATCAATCCGCTGACGGTGCTCGGCCTGCGGTTCGGCTATCTGCTCGGCGGCGCGGTCGTCACCGAGACGATCTTCGCGCTGCCCGGCATGGGCAACCTGATGATCACGGCCGTGAAGAACGGCGACCCGGCCGTCGTCCAGGGCGTGGTGATCACCACGGCCGCCGGCTTCGTCGTCGTGAACCTCGCGATCGACATCCTGTATCTCCTGGTCAACCCCCGGTTGAGGAGCGCCGCGTGAGGAACCTGCTGGCCTTTCCCTGTCCGAGGAGCGCCGCTCCCCGTCCGAGGAGCGCCGCTCCCCGCCCGAGGAGCGCCGCGTGAGGACCCGTAAGCAACTGGCGGAGGCACTGTCCCGGCCCGGCGTCCGGCTGCGCGGGTTCCGGCGTCTGCCCCTGCTCTCCCGGATCGCGGTCGGGGTGATCGGCGTCGTCGTCCTGATGGCCGTCCTCGCCCCGCTGCTCGCCCCGCACGACCCGCTCGACCAGGCCGCGATGGCCGACGGCACCGGCAGTCCGTCCGCCGCGCACTGGATGGGCCAGGACAGCCTCGGCCGGGACATCCTCAGCCGGCTGATGTACGGGGCACGGCTCTCCCTCGTCATCGGCCTCGGCGCGACCGTGCTCGGCCTGGTCGCGGGCGCGGCGCTCGGGGCGATCGCGGCGACCTCGCGCAAGTCGGTCGACGAGTTCATGATGCGCTGCCTCGACATCGTCATGGCGTTCCCGGGCATCGCGCTCGCGGCCGTCCTGATCGCGGTGTTCGGCGGCAGCATCCCGGTCCTGATCCTCGCCATCGCGTTCCTCTACACCCCGCCGATCGCCCGTGTCGTCCGCGCCAACGTCATGGACCAGTACGGCGAGGACTACGTGACGGCCGAACGCGTCATCGGCGCCCGCACCCCGCACATCGTCCTCAAGCACGTGGCCGTCAACTGCGCGGCCCCGATCCTGGTGTTCTGCACCGTGCAGGTCGCCGAGGCGATCGTCTTCGAGGCCTCGCTGTCGTTCATCGGGGCGGGGGTGGCGCCGCCCGACCCGTCCTGGGGCAGCGTCATCGCCGACGGCAAGAACATGGTGCTCACCGGCGGCTGGTGGGCCACGGTCTTCCCGGGCCTGCTGATGCTCGTCACCGTGCTCGCCCTGAACGTCCTGTCCGAGGGCGTCTCGGACGCCTGGGCCGCGCCGGCCGCCCGTGACGTGCCGTCCCGGCGGGCGCGTACGCAGGACAAGTGGGAGGCCGCCGAGCCGGGCACCGGCAAGGTCCTCGAACTCCCGGGCCTCACGGAGGCCGCCGCCCGCCTGCGCTCCCGCGCCCGCCCGCTGCCCTCCGGGCCGCCCGTCCTGGAGGTCACCGACCTGGCCATCGGCTTCGACGCCCGGCACGGCGGTACGGACATCGTCGACGGCATCAGCTTCGACGTACGCCCCGGTGAAGTCCTCGGCCTGGTCGGCGAGTCCGGCTGCGGCAAGTCGCTGACCGCGCTCACCGTGATGGGCCTGCAGCCGAAGGGAGCCCGGATAGGGGGCCAAGTCACGTTCGACGGACGGGAGTTGACCGACCTCCCGATGAGCGCGCGGCGCCGTCTGCTCGGCCACGACATGGCGATGGTGTACCAGGACGCGCTGTCGTCCCTGAACCCGTCGATGACGATCCGGGCCCAGTTGAAGCAGGTCATCCGCAGGGGTGGGGCCCGTACGGCCGTCGAACTCCTCGAACTCGTCGGCCTCGACCCGGACCGCACCCTGCGCAGCTACCCGCACGAACTCTCCGGCGGCCAGCGCCAGCGCGTCCTGATCGCCATGGCCCTGTCCCGCAACCCGAAGCTGATCGTCGCCGACGAGCCGACGACGGCGCTCGACGTGACGGTCCAGGCCCAGGTGATCGAGCTGCTGCTTCGCCTGCGCGAGGAGTTGGGCTTCGCCCTGATCCTGGTCTCGCACGACCTGGCCCTGGTCGCAGACGTCACAGACCGGGTGGTGGTGATGTACGGCGGCCAGATCGTGGAGACGGGCGTGACGGCCGACCTGGTGGCCGCGCCCGCCCACCACTACACGCGCGGGCTGCTCGGCTCCGTCCTGTCCCTGGAGTCGGCGGCGCAGCGGCTCACGCAGATCAGGGGGGTTGTGCCGTCTCCGGCAGATTTCCCTTCGGGGTGCAGGTTCGCGGATCGGTGCCCTTCGGCGAGTGGGGTGTGCGGTACGACGGCCCCGGACCTCGCCGGTCCGGGCCGGGCCCACTCGGTGGCGTGCCACCACCCTGCGGTCGCGTTGACGGTGCCGTCTCAGCGGGGAAGCGAGCCGGTGCGGTGAGCGGCGGACGGCACGTTCTCCATCCCCACCCCGCCCCTTCCCGAAATCCTGCGGAGCTTCGGGGGCTCCGCCCCCGGACCCCCGCTCCTCAAGCGCCGGAGGGGCTGTCTTCAAAGGGGCGCGGGGCTGTGACATGTGCGGCTCCGCCGCGGGGCGCGACCAGCCACGACGGCGGGGCGGGCGAAGACAACCCACCGAAGGCGAGGCCAACAAGTGACCGACGCGCTAGTCGAGTTGAAGAACGCCCACGTCGTACACCGAGCCCGCACCGGAGGACTCCTCTCCCGCGACCGGGTGTACGCCCTGACGAACGCCGACCTCACCATCACCCCCGGCGAAACAGTAGGCATCGTCGGCGAATCCGGCTGCGGCAAAAGCACCCTCGCCAAGGTCCTGGTAGGCGTACAGCAACCCACCACAGGAACGGTCGAGTTCGGCGGCCGAGACCTCTGGACGATGCCCCCCGCCGAGCGCCGCGCAGCGGTCGGCACCGGCGCGGGCATGATCTTCCAGGACCCGTCGACCGCCCTGAACCGCCGCCTGACCGTACGCCGCATCCTGCGCGACCCCCTCGACGTCCACCGACGCGGCACACCGGCCGAACGCGAGGACCGTGTAAGGGAGTTGATGTCCCTGGTCGGCCTGCCCGAGGTGCTCGCCGACGGGCTGCCCGGACAGCTCTCCGGCGGCCAGCGCCAACGGGTGGCGATCGCCCGCGCCCTGGCCCTGAACCCCCGCCTGGTCGTCGCCGACGAGCCGACCAGCGCCCTGGACGTCTCCGTGCGCGCCCAGATCCTCAACCTCCTCCTCGACCTGAAGGACCGCCTGGGCCTCGCCCTGGTCTTCGTCTCGCACGACATCCAGACGGTGCGGCGGATGAGCGACCGCGTCATCACCATGTACCTGGGCCGGATCGTCGAGGAGTCCCCCGCCGGCGAGGTCCTCACCCGCTCCCGCCACCCGTACACCCGCGCCCTGTTCTCGGCGACGCCCGGACTGCTCGACCCGATCGATCCGATCCCGCTGGTCGGCCCGGTGCCGTCCGCGACGCGGCCGCCCAGCGGGTGCCCCTTCCGCACCCGCTGCTGGAAGGCGGATGCGGAGTGCGCGGAGCGGATGCCGGACTTCACGGGTTCCGTGGCGGCGGGGAGTCGCTTCCGCTGCCACCACCCCGTGGACGACGGCCAGTCGACCCACGAACTCGTCACCCAGGCCGCCGCCACGGCCGTGCCCCAGGAGGGTTCATGACGCTTCCGGCCACTCCGACCTCGCTGACCGGTGTCGTCCCCCCTGTCTGCACGCCCCTGACACCGGACCACGAGGTGGACGTCGGCTCCCTGGTCCGGCTCGTGGACCATCTGGTGGGCGCGGGGGTGGACGGCCTGTTCGTCCTCGGCTCGTCCTCGGAGGCGGCGTATCTGCCCGACCGTCATCGCCGTACGGTCGTCGAGACGGTCACCGCCCACGTGGCCGGTCAACTCCCGGTCCTCGCCGGGGTGATCGACATGACGACGCCGCGCGTACGGGACCACGTGGACGCCGTGACGGTGGCGGGCGCGGACGCGGTGGTCGTCACGGCGCCCTTCTACACGCGCACGCACCCGGCCGAGATCGCCACCCACTTCCGCACCCTGGCCGCCGCCTCCCCGGTCCCGGTCTTCGCGTACGACCTGCCGGTCTCCGTCCACACGAAACTCCCTGGCGACCTCCTCCTGGACCTCGCGGACGAGGGCGCCCTCGCCGGTGTCAAGGACTCCAGTGGCGACGAGGGCGCCTTCCGCGAACTCCTCCTGGGCGCCCGCGCGCGTGCGGACGTGTCGGGCTTCAGCGTGCTGACCGGCGCGGAACTCACCGTCGACTCGGCGCTCGCGATGGGGGCGGACGGGGTCGTGCCCGGCCTCGGCAACGTGGACCCGGAGGGGTACGTGCGCCTGTACGCGGCCTGCCGCGCGGGGGACTGGGACCGGGCGAGGACCGAACAGGAGCGTCTGTGCGCGCTGTTCGGCATGACCGGGGCCGGCGACCCGTCCCGCATGGGCGGCTCGTCCTCGGCCCTCGGCGCGTTCAAGGCGGCGCTGCACCTGCGCGGCGTGATCGACTGCCCGGCCACGGCGGTACCGCAGGTCCCGCTGTCTCCCCAGGAGGTGGGCGAGGTCGGGAAGTACCTGGCGGCGGCGGGGCTGCTCTAGGGGAGGACGCCCCCTAGGACTCCCCCAGCTCCCTCACCGCGGACCGCCGGAACTCGATCCGTTCGTACGTCCCCGTGTCCCCCGTCTCGTACAGCAGCCCGACCGTACGCCCGTCCACCTGCACCAGGTCCGAGTAGGCGGCCCGAAGCTCGGACACGGTGAGGACCTTCCGGAAGGTCCGCCCGGAATCGTCGCTGCGCCACACGGCCATCGCCTGCCGAGCCGTGGGCACGGACGGACCGGAGAACAGCAACCCGCCCCGCCGCCCGGCGAGTTGCAGCACGCTCGCCTGCACGATCGGCACGTCGTTCAGCGTCGGCTGCACCTGATACGGCCGGTCCAGGGACTCCCCGCCGTCACTTGAATAGGAATCGAGCCGATTCCCGGCGCTCGGCCCGTGCTGGTCACGAGCGCTGAAGTACAGCCGCCCGTCCGGGAGTTGGGCCGCGAGCGACTCGTTCGCGTTGTCCACACCCTCGTACGCGTCCTCCACGAACCCCAGCTCCCAGTTGCGGCCGCCGTCGTCGCTGTAGAGGGCGTGCGCACCGTAGTACTTGGCCTCCTGGCCGGTGTCGGGGGAACCGGCGGGCGGCGCGGAGGAGTGGTTGGACGGTACGACGAGCCGCCCGGCGTGCGGCCCGCGCGTCAGGGCGATCGCGTGGCCGGGCCCGGTGGCGTACCAGCGCCAGTGCTCCGGCTTCACGTCGGCCGTGATGTCCCGGGGCCGCGAGAAGGACCGCCCGTCGTCCCGGCTGGTCTGCACGAACACCCGTCGGCTCTGCTCGGCCGTGGCCTCCCCGCGCATGATCTGCGCCTCGGTGACCTGCCCGCTGTTGTACGAGGTGAGCAGCACGACACGACCGGTGCGCGGGTCGACGACGGGCGCCGGGTTGCCCCGCGTGTCCCCGTCCCCGGCGGCGACCACGCTGAGCGGCCCCCACGTACAGCCCCCGTCCGTGGACCGCTTCACGACGACGTCGATGTTCCCGGTGTCTCCGGCGCCCCCGACCCGCCCCTCGGCGAACGCGAGCAGGGCCCCGCCCGCGGTGCGCAGCGCGGCCGGAATCCGGAACGTGTCGTACCCGTCCTCCCCGGCCCGATACGGCACGGACACCTCGCACCCACGCACGGGCCCGGCGACAGCGGGAGCGTGCGCGCTTGCGGCGGCGAAGGTGAGGACGAGAGCGAGCAGTCGACTGGTACGCAATCCGGCCATGAGCACTCCCTGCGCGCGTAACGGACGTAGAACGTAGGATGCCTCACCGTCCGGTGACGGTACTGGGCTGCGCGGGCCGGGGCAATACCCTTGCGGCTAGCGGAAGTTGGCGGCCTCGACGCCGGGGGCGGGGAGGTCGTAGAGGCGGGTGATGCCGTCGGCGGTCACGGCGAGACGGCGGCCGTGCTCGTCGAGGGCGAGGGTGTCGACGGCCAAGGGCACGGTGACCTGCTCGCCGGTCGCCCGGCAGCGCGCGTCAAGGATTCTGACGTTGCCGCCCCTGGCGGTGGCGAACTGGGTGCCGTCGGCGTTCATGGCCCAGGGCCTCACTCCCTCCGCCGTGCACACCAGCCGCTCTTTCCGCACGTCGAGCACCGACAGCCCGCCCTCCTCGTCGAGCATGACGACCCGGGTGCCGTCGTCGCTCAGGCCCCACCACCACCCGTAGGTGCTCAACCAGTCTTCGGGGATCCCCCTCGTGTCCCCGGTGCGCCCGTCCACCACGACCATGCCGGCGATCATGTACCTGCCGCCGGCGCCCAAGATCACGTCCCCAGGACCGAAGCGGGTGACCCTCTCCAGCTTCCGGACCGGTTCCTGGAAGGAGGAGTCCAGGCGCGGCTTCCCCTTCCAGGGCAGCACGAACGATTCGCGGCCCATCTCGCCCGCCGATCGCACGATGCCGACGAGCAGCGCGGCATCCCGCCGCGCCACCAGCTGGACATCGGAGGACATCGAGTCCACGCCCGGGAGACGGGCACTCCAGGTCTCCGCTCCCGTACGGGTGTCCCAGCTCCGCAACGTGCCGTTCCTCAGGGTCAGGAGCGTGTGGTGCTCGGGCGGACTGAAGACCATGGCGTCGACATCGCCCGTGGCCATCGCGGCGTGCGAGGTGTCCGGCGGCAACGTCGCGCGTACGACGAGAAAACAGACCAGCAGCACCACGGCGGCGAGAGCGGCACGGGTGCGGCGGCGCCGCGTCACCTCAGCTCGGGGCCGCGGAGTCCGGTCCTCGGCCAACTTCCGGTTGGCGAGCCGCTCCTGCAGCCGGACATGGCGGAACTGGTAGGCGCCCGCGGACTGGCGGAGCAGCTGTCGGTCCCGGGCCTCGACGAGGAATCCGCTGAGCCGCCACGGCAGTTGGCCGCGTACGGCGAGCACCGCATGGGCCAGCCGGAACCGCAACCACGCCCGGGTCACGAGCACGAGGACGGTGCAGACCAGCGCGGGCAGCAGGGTCGTCGCCAAGGCCAGGGGTGCTTCCTCGAAGACGTTGGTGCCGTCAGCGGCCCTGGCGAGCAGGTCGAGCGGCGGAGGCTCGTGCTCCCAGCCCGTGAGCGCGGCGAACAGCACCTCCCCGCCGGTCCGCCCGAGGATCAGCAGCGGAACGGCCGTCACCCCGAGAACGACCCCGAAGATCAGGGCTCCGACCAGGGACGCCGTACGGTCCCGCCGCAGCAGATCGAGGGGTCCGGAGCCGCTGGACACCTCGGTGGAGGCGGCGATCCAGAAGTGCACGGCGAACGCCAGGCTGATCGCGGCGGCGATCCCCGCAGCGCTCGCGAGGGTCCAGACGTACTGGTAGGCAGCATTGGTGTCCCACGAGTCAGTGAGGGTGGTGACCACGAGGGAGGAGCCGAGGACCGTCATCGTCAGGATGCCGGTGAGCGTGACACCCGTACGAACTCCCTGGCGCAGCCGGTCGAGGGAGCCGCGCAGGGCGAAGGAGAGCGCGCTCGGTGCCCGGTCCGGTACCGCGTACCAGGTCAGCATCGTCAGAACCGCGGCAACGACGCCCAGTAGCACCGCCAAGTCCAGTGGGCTCCCGTCGTCCTTGTCCACGAGCGGCAAGGTCAGCGAGACGCCGATCATGCCGAGCACCCCCACCACCAGCCCCACAATGATCCCCGCCCAACTGGAAAGCAGCCGTCGGCTCATCTGCCACCACGACAGGTCCCGCTCCCCGTGCTGATGCAGATACGTCGCCAGGAACGTCAGATACCGCTCGGCCTCCTCGGCCCGCCCCCGCCACTCCCCCCGCTCGCCCGCCGCATACGCAGCAGTGACGACGTGATCGACCAGGTGATCCTCGACCGCGTGCGGGCTGTCCAGGTCGAGGAGTTCGGCGGGCCCGGCCGTCCGGTGCAGGTAGACCGTGCGGGCCAGGGACAGGGCCAACGGGGCCGAGAGGGCCACGGCGGCCGGGCTGCCGGGGCGGTCGCGCAGCGCGTCGTACACGGGCTGCCAGTCGACGCCCTCCGGCCAGCTCACCTCGTCCAGATACGCGATGGCGTCCTCCGCGGACACCGGCGCCACCTCGACCACGGGTGCGCGCCGCAACACGGGCGAGCCGCCCTCGATGACGTCCTGGTACTCGGCGGACCGGCAGGTCAGGACCACGCCCAGGCCGTCCCCGAGGGCCGAGTTGAGGGCTCGTACGGCGCTGCGGCGGCTGGGCTCGGGCATCTCGTCGAGCCCGTCGAGCACGGGCAGGAGCATCCGTTCGTCGAGGAGCCGCCGGGGCAGTTCCGGCTGCCCGCCGTAGTAGGCGGTGGCCAGGGTGCGCACCGTCCAGTCGTTGAAGGACTCGCTGACCGGGTCCCAGGTGGAGACGGGCAGCAGGACCGGTACGGGCTGCCGCTGTTCACGGCGGGCGAGCAGGCCGAGGGTGAGCATCGCGGCGAGGACGGTCTTGCCCGCGCCGGGTTCGCCGAGGACGACGAGGCGGCCACTGGGGATCTCCCGGTATCCGGCGGCCAGTCGGGCCGCCGCGTCGTCGAAGGACCCGTCGAGCCGCCCGTCGAGGGAGAGCCGCAGCACCCGCCCGCCGACCTGCGGACCGGCAAGGGCCTCCGGAGCCTCGGCCACGGCGCGGGCGGTGGCGGCCCAACTCAGCGGAATCACCCGGGGATCGCGCAACTGCCGTGCCCTGACCTCCTCCTGCCACTGCGCGCGTACGGTGGCGGCGAGGTCGTCGGCGAGGCTCTCGGGGTCACGCGGCTCCGGTTGGGGCGGCAGCAGCTGGGCCAGCGACACGGCCAGGGCGACCAGTGCGGTCAACAGCCCTGCCATGCCCACGAGTTGGTCGACGGACTCGTCGCCGTCGAGCCGCAGCAGCCACCAGGCGAGGGCCAGGGAGGCGAGGCTCAGCAGGCCGAAGAGGAGAAATCTCGCCCGGCGCCGTCGAATGTGCTGCGGAAGTCGGCTCACCGGATCAAGGTTGCCTGCACCGCCACCCCGTCGGCAGGGGTTTTTCGCGCCCTTCACCGAGTCGGTACGGCCGTAGTACCAAGGCGCGCGGCGAGGACCACAAAGACGGACGGACTGCCGTACTACGAAGGCGTCCGAGCAGACTCCAACACCCGGGCCACCTCGTCCGGACAGATCGTCAACGCACCCCCCACCGCCACAAGCACCTCCCGCTCCGCAGGCGTGTACGGGCCGTCCGCGAGGGCGATGCGGGCCGCCTGGAGGAGGATGGACTCGCGGCCTGCGGGGGCGAGGTGCGGGGCGAGCGGGTCGAGGGACTCGTGGAGCTCTATGGCGAGGGTGACGCCCGCGTCGTCCACGGGGCTGTCGCCGGTCGTGACGCGGCCGGTGTCCGCGGCGAGAGCGTCGACGAGGGTGCTCAACTGGTCGCCGGTGCAGTCGGCATATCCGGCGGAGCGCACCGCGCCGACAGCGATGTCGAGCGCCGTGCGGGAGGCGGTTCCGCCCGCGGTGAGGACGGCCAGGGCGACGGTGTGCACGGCGTCCCTGAGCATGGCCGAGAACCGCACGGTGGTCGGGTGGTCCAGGCAGTCCGTGCCGAAGCGATGCGAGCAGGACACGCACTCGACGACCGGTCCGGCCACGCCGCGCGAGAGCAGCGGGAAGCCGAGCACGAGGAAGCGTCGACGGCCGGTGCGGCGCTGGTAGTTGCGGTCGCCGCCGCAGCCGGGGCAGAAGAACTCCCCGTCCCCGACGGTGGTCCACGCGGTGCGGATCCCCCAGATACGTGGTTCCCCGACACGTCGTCCCAGGCCTGGCAGCACGCCGCACCTCCGTAACACTTCGGCAACGTCGCCGTATTTACGTGATGTTAGCCACACCGATGATGTGCCGTCAGCACCTTGCACAGCAGATGGCCAAGACCAGTCGGAGGCGAACAGGCACGGAACGGAAAAGGCCCCGCTCATCGGACAGATGAGCGGGGCCCGAGCGCCAGGCCCTGTCCAGGGCCCGTAAAAGCCTTACCTGCCCGCGCGGTTGACGGCGGAGACGACCGCCTTCAGCGAGGCACGCGTGGTGTTGGCGTCGATGCCGATGCCCCACATGACCTTGTCGTCGATGGCGCACTCGATGTACGAGGCGGCCTGCGCGGAGGCGCCCTCGCTCATGGTGTGCTCCTGGTAGTCCAGCAGGCGTACGTCGATGCCGATGCCCTGCAGCGCGTGGAAGAAGGCCGAGATCGGGCCGTTGCCGGTGCCCTTCAGGGCGGTCTCCTGGCCGTCCACGACCGCGTCGACGGTCAGGGTGTCCACGCCGTCCTTGTCGGTGGTGGTCTGGCCGGAACGCAGCTGGAGGCGTCCCCAGGGGTTGGCCTCGGTGGGCAGGTACTCGTCCTGGAAGGACTCCCAGATCGCGCCCGGCGTGACCTCGCCGCCCTCGGCGTCGGTCTTGGTCTGGATGACCTTGGAGAACTCGACCTGCATACGGCGCGGCAGGTCCAGCTTGTGGTCGTTCTTCAGGACGTACGCGATACCGCCCTTGCCGGACTGCGAGTTGACGCGGATGACCGCTTCGTACGAGCGGCCGACGTCCTTCGGGTCGATCGGCAGGTACGGGACGGCCCACTCGATGTCGTCGACGGTGACGCCCTTGGCCTTCGCGTCGGCCTCCATGGCGTCGAAGCCCTTCTTGATGGCGTCCTGGTGGGAGCCCGAGAAGGACGTGTAGACCAGGTCGCCCACGTACGGGTGGCGCGGGTGGACCTCCATCTGGTTGCAGTACTCCCACGTGCGACGGATCTCGTCGATGTCGGAGAAGTCGATCTGCGGGTCGACGCCCTGCGAGAACAGGTTCATGCCCAGGGTGACCAGGTCGACGTTGCCGGTGCGCTCGCCCTGGCCGAACAGGCAGCCCTCGACGCGGTCGGCGCCGGCCATCACGGCCAGCTCGGCGGCGGCGACGGCGGTGCCCCGGTCGTTGTGCGGGTGGACCGACAGGATCACGTGCTCGCGGCGGGACAGGTTGCGGCCCATCCACTCGAAGCGGTCCGCGTGCGTGGAGGGGGTCGAACGCTCCACCGTGGCAGGCAGGTTGAGGATGATCTCGCGGCCCGGACCCGGCTGGTAGACGTCCATGACGGCCTCGCAGACCTCCAGGGCGAAGTCCAGCTCGGTGTCCGTGAAGATCTCGGGGCTGTACTGGTAGCCGAACTCGGTCTCCGGGCCCAGGATCTTCTCCGCGTACTCCATCACCAGGCGGGTGCCGTCGACGGCGATCTGCTTGATGTCGTCCTTGGAGCCGCGGAAGACGACGCGGCGGAAGACCGGCGCGGTCGCGTTGTACAGGTGCACCGTGGCGCGCTTGGCGCCCTTCAGGGACTCCACGGTCCGCTCGATCAGGTCCTCGCGGGCCTGGGTCAGGACGGAGATCGTGACGTCGTCCGGGATCGCGCCCGGCTCCTCGATGATCGAGCGTACGAAGTCGAAGTCGGTCTGGCCGGAGGCGGGGAAGCCGACCTCGATCTCCTTGTAGCCCATCTTGACCAGCTGGTCGAACATCCGGCGCTTGCGCTCGGGCGACATCGGGTCGATCAGGGCCTGGTTGCCGTCGCGCAGGTCGGTGGAGAGCCAGCGGGGTGCCTTGGTGATCCGGTTGGCCGGCCAGGTGCGGTCCGCGATGTCCACCGCGTCGTAGCCGCTGTACTTGTGGATCGGCATGGCGGAGGGCTGCTGGAAGTTCGGCATTGCGTAGGGCTCCTCGTGGGGTCCGCGGGGGACGGCCGACGGTCGTGCGTGCACCACTCGACTCCGCGGGGAGGGGGTCGGCCTACGACTACAGGCCCTCGCCGCGGCAGCTAAGAAGAAGCAGCCCGAAACGCATGATGAGAGGGAGCGTAGCCGAGACCGTCCGGTGTGCGTCGACCCGTATCAGTATGCGGGACCACCCTGAGGTAACGGCTCGAACGTGACGATTCCCTCTATTTCGTCAATCCCGTTAGCGGGTAGTGACACGACGATCACGCAATGCCACGGTTGGTGGATGGACATCACGCGATCGGGCTTCGAGCCCGTCTACTGCACCATCGTCCCGCCCCACCTCCTCGACCGCCTCAGCCAGGCCGAGAACCCCGCGATCGCCGGGGCCGCCCGCCACACCCTCGTCCAGGACGAGGCGAACCGCTCCCGGCGTCTGACCACGGCCGCCGCCACCGTCCGCCCCACCATCGCCAGCGCTGCCGACGCGAAGCCGAACCGCACGATCCACGACGCCGAGAACGGCACGACCCTGCCCGGCACGAAGGTCCGCTCGGAGGGCGAGGAGCCCGGCCAGGACGCCACCGTCAACCGCGCCTACGCCGGGCTCGGCGCCACCTTCGAGCTCTTCCTGAAGGGCTACGAGCGCAACTCCATCGACGGCAACGGCCTCCCGCTGATCGCGACCGTCCACTACGACGAGAAGTACGGAAACGCCTTCTGGGACGGCAAGCAGATGGTGTTCGGCGACGGTGACGGCGAGATCTTCCTCGACTTCACCATCCCGGTCGACGTCATGGCGCACGAGCTCACCCACGGCGTCACGCAGTACACCGCGAACCTCACCTACTCCGGCCAGTCCGGCGCGCTCAACGAGTCCGTCTCCGACGTCTTCGGCTCGCTGGTCAAGCAGTACACCCTCGGCCAGACCGCCGACCAGGCCGACTGGCTGATCGGTGAGGGCCTGCTCGCCCCCGACGTCCAGGGCGTCGCGCTGCGCTCGATGAAGGCTCCGGGCACGGCGTACGACGACGACGTCCTCGGCAAGGACCCGCAGCCCGGGCACATGGACGACTACGTCGACACCGAGCAGGACAACGGCGGCGTGCACATCAACTCCGGCATCCCCAACCGCGCCTTCCACCTGCTCGCCACCCGCCTCGGCGGCAACGCCTGGGAGCGCGCGGGCCAGATCTGGTACGACGTCCTGACCGGCGGCGAGCTGGCCGTGGACTGCACCTTCGCCGACTTCGCCAAGGCCACGATCGACAAGACCGCCGAGCGGTACGGCCAGGGCGACGAGCACGAGGCGGTCGTGAAGGCCTGGTCCGAGGTGGGCGTGCCCACCGCGTAGGCCGTGCGGGACAGGCTGCGGGGACCGGCTGCGGGGAGTAGACAGGAACCATGCGAATCCACGTCAAGCGCACGGGCGGCTTCGGCGGCATCGAGCGGAACGCCGCCGTCGACACGACGGAGCTGTCCGACGCCCAGGAGTGGCAGGCCCTCGCCGACCAGGCTGTGTCCGAGGCCAGGGACACCCCGCCCGTCGGGGTGCCGGACGGGTTCACCTACCAGATCACGGTCGGCGAGCACACCGTGTACTGCTCGGACCCCCGGCTCACCGACTGCCAGCGCAAGCTGATCTCCAGAGTCCTGAAGGAAGGCTCGTAGGGCGGTTCCGCGGAGGGCAGGGCTGGTTCCGCGGCGGCGGGCGAGAGGCGGGCGGGTCACGGGCGGAAGTCCAACAACCCACCCGCCTCTACCCGTTGACACCGTACTCGCGGGTACGCATGATCCCGCGCATGGCAGCCAGCGCGAGCACGAGCACCAGCACCGGCACGAGCAGCCCCGCCCTCCCCCGCTTCCCCGGCGACTTCCTCTGGGGTGTCTCCACCTCCGCCCACCAGATCGAGGGCGCCGCCGACCAGCGCGGCCGCTCCGTGTGGGACGCCTTCACGGCCACTCCAGGCCGGGTGAAGGACGGCTCGACGGCCGATGTGGCCTGCGACCACTACCACCGCTACCGCGAGGACGTCGCCCTGATCCGCGACCTCGGCGTCGGCGCGTACCGCTTCTCCGTCTCCTGGCCCCGGGTGCAGCCCACCGGCGCGGGCCAGGTCAGCGAACGGGGTCTGGACTTCTACGACCGCCTGGTGGACGAGCTGTGCGCCGCGGGCGTACGCCCCGTACCGACGCTGTTCCACTGGGACACCCCGCTGGTCCTGGAGGAGGCGGGCGGCTGGCGGCGGCGGGACACGGCGGAGCGGTTCGCGCAGTACGCGGCCGTGGTGGCGGCGCGGATCGGGGACCGGGTGCCCACCTGGATCACCCTCAACGAACCCGCCGAGCACACCCTGCTCGGGCACGCGCTCGGCGAGCACGCGCCGGGGCACCGGATGCTCTTCGACGCGCTGCCCGTCGCCCACCACCAGCTGCTCGGCCACGGCCTCGCCGTCCAGGCGCTGCGCGCGGCGGGCGCGGACCACATCGGCATCGCCAACTCGCACGGCCCGACCTGGGCCGCCTCCGACGAGCCCGCCGACCGCGAGGCCGCCGACTTCTACGACCTGCTCCTCAACCGGCTCTTCGCCGACCCGCTGCTGCTCGGCCGCTACCCCGACGGCATCGCCGAACTCCTCGACGCCCCCGGCCTCGACGCCGACCTGAAGCTGATCTCCGCGCCGCTCGACTGGTACGGCATCAACTACTACCAGCCGACCCGGGTGGGCGCGCCCGGCACCGGCCCCGCGGAGTTCTCCGGCGTCGCCATCCCGCCCGAACTCCCCTTCGCGCCACGGGAGATCGAGGGCTACCCGCGCACCGGCTTCGGCTGGCCCGTGGTGCCCGAGGCGTTCACCGAACTGCTCCTGGACTTCCCCCGGCGCTACGGCGACCGGCTCCCGCCCCTGATGATCACCGAGAACGGCTGCTCGTACGACGGGCTCGACGACCAGGAGCGCATCGCCTTCCTCGACGGCCATCTGCGGTCCCTGCACCGGGCGTTGGCGGCGGGTGTCGACGTACGCGGCTATTTCGTCTGGTCGCTGCTCGACAACTTCGAGTGGGCCGAGGGCTACCGGCAGCGCTTCGGCCTGGTGCACGTCGACTACGCCACCCTGGAGCGCACCCCGAAGGCCTCGTACGCGTGGCTGCGTGAGGCCCTTCGGGCGCAGAGATGACGGCCCTGGCCGAACCCGTCGCACGGGTCCGCCCCGCCTGGACCTCGACGCTGTGCCTCGCCAACGGCGCGATCTGGGTTGGCTGGTACGGGCCGCTGCAGATCCTGCTCGCCCTGCAGGCCGCCGAGCTCGCCCGCCCGGCACGTCCAAGGAGGCGGTCCTCGCCTGGGTCACCGGGGCCGGGGCGGTCGTCTCGCTCGCCGCGAACCCGCTCTTCGGCGCGGCCTCGGACCGTACGACGGGACGCTTCGGGCGGCGCGCGCCGTGGATCGTCGCGGGTGCGGCGGGCGGCGCGGCGGCCCTGCTGCTCACCGCCGCGGCGGGCTCGGTGCTGTCCCTGACGCTCGGCTGGTGCCTGGTTCAGCTCACCCTGAACGCCGCCTTCGCCGCGGTCACCGCCGCCGTCCCCGACCGGGTGCCGCGGCTCCAACGCGGCTCCGTGGGCGGCTGGTTGGGCGCCACACAGCTCCTCGGCGTGGTCCTGGGCACGGCCCTCGCGACGGCCCTGGGCGGCATCGGCGCGGGCTACGCGGCCTGCGCGCTGTTCACGGCGCTCGGGGTCCTGCCGTACGTGCTGCTGCACCGCGAGCCACGACTCCCGGCGGAGGACCGGCCCCCGTTCGCGTGGGGGCCGTTCCTGCGCGGCTTCTGGATCAGCCCGCGCCGCCACCCGGACCTGGCGTGGGCCTGGCTCACCCGGTTCCTGATCAACCTGGGCAACACGCTCGTCCTGCTCTATCTCCTGTTCTACCTGCGCGACGGGCTGCGCCACCCGGACCCGGAGCAGGGCGTGCTTGTCCTGACGGCGGTCAACGGCGTCACGATGCTCGCCACGGTGGTGGTCGGCGGCGCCTGGTCGGACCGGATCGGCCGCCGCAAGCCGTTCGTGGTCTGGTCGGGGCTGCTGATGGCGGTGGCGACGGTGCTGCTCGCGCTCTGGCAGACGTGGCCGGGCGCGATCGTCGCGGCGATCGTCCTGGGCCTGGCGTTCGGCGTCTTCACGTCGGTCGACTTCGCCCTGATGACGGACGTCCTGCCACGCGCCGCCGACCGCGGCAAGGACCTCGGCGTGATCAACATCGCCAACTCCCTGCCCCAGGTCGCGGCCCCGGCACTGGCGGCGACGGTGGTGGCCTTCGGCGGTTACCGGGTGCTGTATCTGGTGGCAGCGGGGGTCGGGGTGGTGGGGGCGGCGCTTGTGGGACGGATCAGGGGCGTGGACTAGGTCCGGCAGACCCTGGAGCCCGCCCGGGCTCAGAACCCCAGCTTCCGCAACTGCTTCGGGTCGCGCTGCCAGTCCTTCGCCACCTTCACATGCAGGTCCAGGAAGACCGGCGTGCCGAGCAGCGCCTCGATGTGCTTGCGGGACTTCATGCCGACCTCCTTCAGCCGCTTGCCCTTGGGGCCGATGATGATCCCCTTCTGGCTGGGCCGCTCGATGTAGACGAACGCGTGGATGTCGAGCAGCGGCTTGTCCGCCGGGCGGTCCTCGCGGGGCAGCATCTCCTCGACGACCACGGCGATGGAGTGCGGCAGCTCGTCCCGTACGCCTTCGAGCGCGGCCTCGCGGATCAGCTCGGCAACCATGACCTGCTCCGGCTCGTCCGTGAGGTCGCCCTCCGGGTAGAGCGGCGGGCTCTTCGGCAGCAGCGGCGCGATCAGGTCGGCGAGGAGGCCGACCTGCTTCTCACCCACGGCGGAGACCGGCACGATCTCCTGCCACTCGAAGCCGAGTTCCTTGCCGAGCTGGTCGATCGCGATGAGCTGCTCGGCGAGCTGCTTGCTGTCGACCAGGTCGGTCTTGGTGACGATCGCGATCTTCGGGGTCTTCTTGATCCCGGCGAGCTCCTTGGCGATGAACCGGTCGCCGGGGCCCAGCTTCTCGTTGGCCGGCAGGCAGAAGCCGATCACGTCGACCTCGGCCCAGGTCGTGCGGACGACGTCGTTGAGCCGCTCGCCGAGCAGGGTGCGCGGCTTGTGCAGACCCGGGGTGTCGACGAGGACGAGCTGGGCGTTCGGGCGGTGCACGATGCCGCGGACCGTGTGCCGGGTGGTCTGCGGGCGGTTGGAGGTGATGGCGACCTTCGTACCGACGAGGGCGTTGGTCAGGGTCGACTTGCCCGCGTTCGGCCGTCCGACGAAGCAGGCGAAGCCCGCGCGGTGGTCGGTGGCCTGGGGCTCGGACTCGGCCGGGGAAGGAGCGCTCATGGCGACCATTGTCCCCGATGCGGGGACGGGCGCCGACCGGGCCCAGGTCCTGTCCGGCGGATCAGGCCGGATCCGGTCGACGCCCACCTGTCATTGCTGCTGAGCGGGCCTTCGCAACCCGGTCGGCTGAGGGGTCCCGCGGGCTGCCGGTCAGTCGAAGACGAACGGGCCGGGCGCGAGTCCTTCGGTGGAGTTGCAGGTCACGGTGATGCCCGAGACCACCAGCTTGAGGGAGCCCGGGTGGTCGAGGGAGTCACCGGAGGCGACGGTCCCGGTCAGCGGTCCCGAGTTCACACCGCCGCCGGCCTCCATCGCCGGGTTGCTCTTGCCGGTGAAGGTGGCGGTGGAACCGTCGGCCTTCGTCATGGTGAGAGTCGACTGGACGGTGTTCGCCTCGACGGCCACCGGCGTGGTGATCTCCGACGAGGTGACGGTGATGGTGCCGCTCGTGCCGCTCTGGGTCGCGGTCAGGGTGACCCCGCCGCTGCCGTAGATGCCGCAGTTCGCCTGGGTGGTGGCCTCGCCGGGTGCGACGGCGGCGGCGCCGGGAGCCAGGACGAAACCGGCGAGGGCGAGGGAGCCCGTGGCGAGTGCCGCGCCGAGGGCGACCCTTCTCCTGTTCATGGTGGTGCTGCGCTTCATCGGTTCACCTTCCCGTTCGTGGGGGAGTGCTCGTGGGGGTGAGCTGGTCAGGTGCGGAGCGCGCGCATAGGACATTGAGGCGCGGGTGGCCTGGGATCACAAGGCCAAGTCCCTTGATTCTTAGGCGACTTGGGAAGACTGTTCAGCTTTGGCGAGAACACGGCGGAGGGCGGCCGGAAACCGGCCGCCCTCCGTATCGGCAGTTGTTCAGCCCGCGCTGACCGTCGCGACGACCTCGCCGTCGAGCCCGGCAAGGAGCACCTGCGTCTCCGCGCCGCCCAGGTCGCGCACGGCCGCGCGGTCCTCGTCGGAGACCGCCCCGGCCTCGCTGACGACGGCCGCCGCCTCCAGGGACTTGGCCCCGCTGGCCACGGCCATCGCGACGGCGGTGCGCAGCGCGCTCAGCTTCAGCGAGTCGAGGCCGACGCTGCCGGCGACGTACGTACGGCCCGTCTCGTCCCGCACGGCCGCGCCCTCCGGCACTCCGTTGCGGGCCCGGGCGGAGCGGGCGAGGGTGACGATCTTGCGGTCCTCGGGACCGAGGGCGTTTTCGCTCATGGACCCGAGCATACGGCGGGCGCCCAAGCCCGAGTCGACGGTGTGGGACCTAGTCCAGCGGGGCCGGCGCCGCCGGCTCGACCAGCACCGTCGCGATCCGGTTCCGCCGGCCCGCCGCGGCCTCCGCGGTCAGCCGCAGCCCGCGCCCGTCCGGCAGCTCCACGACCGTCGTCGCGCCCGCGATCGGCACCCGGCCGAGGGCCTTGGCGAGCAGTCCGCCGACGGTCTCCACGTCCTCGTCGTCGAACTCCTCGATGCCGTACAGCTCGCCGAGGTCGCCGATGTCGAGCCGGGCCGTGACCCGGTACGTGTCGTCGCCGAGGGGCTCCACGGGCGGCAGCTCCCGGTCGTACTCGTCGGTGATCTCGCCGACGATCTCCTCCAGGATGTCCTCGATCGTGACGATGCCGGCCGTGCCGCCGTACTCGTCGATGACGACCGCGACGTGGTTGCGCTCCTGCTGCATCTCGCGCAGCAGGTCACCGGCGTTCTTGGTGTCCGGCACGAACGACGCGGGCCGCATCGCGGTCGACACCAGCTCCGACTCGGCGTCCCGGCTGATGTGCGTCTTGCGCGCCAGGTCCTTGAGGTACACGATCCCGACGACGTCGTCCTCGCTCTCCCCGGTGACCGGGATGCGCGAGAAGCCGGAGCGCAGGGCGAGCGTGAGGGCCTGACGGATCGTCTTGTACCGCTCGATCACGATGAGGTCGGTGCGCGGGACCATGACTTCGCGTACGAGGGTGTCGCCGAGCTCGAAGACGGAGTGCACCATGCGGCGCTCCTCGTCCTCGATCAGGGACTCCTTCTCCGCCAGGTCGACCATCGCGCGCAGCTCCGCCTCGGAGGCGAACGGGCCGCGCCGGAAGCCCTTGCCGGGCGTGAGCGCGTTGCCGAGGAGGATCAGGAGCGGCGGGATCGGGCCCATGATCCGGGCGAGCGGGAGCAGGACGTACGCCGCGGCCGTCGAGGTGTTCAGCGGGTGCTGGCGGCCGATCGTGCGCGGCGAGACGCCCACCGCGACGTACGACACGAGGACCATCACGCCGATCGCGACGGCCAGCGCCTCCCACGTCTCGGGGAACTCCTGCAGGCACGCGTACGTGACGAGGGCCGCGGCGGCCATCTCGCAGCCGACGCGGACAAGCAGCGCGACGTTCAGATACCGCGTCGGGTCCGCCGCGACCTGGGCGAGCTTCGCGCTGCCGCGGCGCCCGGAGCGCACGGCCTCCTCGGCACGGAAGCTGGACATACGCGCGAGGCCCGCCTCCGCGCAGGAGGCGAGCCACGCGACGACGACCAGCAGGACGGCGCCGAGAACCAGTGCGGCGCTCACGAGACGGTGGGCGCCGGGGAGGGACCGGTGAGGCCCTTCTCCGCGCGCCAGCCGTCGACGATGGCGGCCTGAAGGCCGAACATCTCGGCCTTCTCGTCCGGCTCCTCGTGGTCGTACCCGAGGAGGTGGAGCACGCCGTGGACGGTGAGGAGCTGGAGTTCCTCGTCCATGGAGTGCCCCGTCTCGGCCTCCTCGCCCTGCTTCTTGGCGACCTCGGGGCAGAGCACGATGTCACCGAGGAGTCCCTGCGGGGGCTCCGTCAGGTCGTCGTCCCGGCCCGGCGGGCGCAGTTCGTCCATCGGGAAGGACATGACGTCCGTCGGGCCCGGCAGGTCCATCCACTGGATGTGGAGCTGCTCCATCGCCTCGGTGTCCACGACGATCACCGAGAGCTCGGAGAGCGGGTGGATCCTCATCCGCGCGAGCGCGTAGCGGGCGATGTCGAGGATCGCCTGCTCGTCGACCTCGGTGCCGGACTCGTTGTTGACGTCGATCGACATGTGCTTGGTTTCTCGCTACTTCCCGTGGCGGCGACGGGGCGGCTTGTTCGTCCCGTTCTCCGTGCCGTTCTCGTTGTCGTACTTCTCGTACGCGTCGACGATACGGCCCACCAACTTGTGCCGGACCACGTCGTGCGACGTGAGGAGGGAGAAGTGGACGTCCGGGACGCCGTCCAGGATGTCCCGGACCTGACGCAGACCGGACGTGGTGCCGCCGGGCAGGTCGACCTGGGTGACGTCACCGGTGATGACGATCTTCGAGTCGAAGCCGAGGCGCGTCAGGAACATCTTCATCTGCTCGGGGCTGGTGTTCTGCGCCTCGTCGAGAATGATGAACGCGTCGTTCAGCGTGCGACCGCGCATGTACGCGAGCGGCGCGACCTCGATCGTCCCGGCCGCCATGAGACGCGGGATCGAGTCCGGGTCGAGCATGTCGTGCAGCGCGTCGTAGAGCGGGCGCAGATACGGGTCGATCTTTTCGTAGAGCGTGCCGGGGAGGAAGCCCAGGCGCTCGCCGGCCTCGACGGCGGGGCGGGTCAGGATGATGCGGTTGACCTGCTTCGACTGCAGCGCCTGCACGGCCTTGGCCATGGCGAGATACGTCTTGCCGGTACCGGCGGGGCCGATGCCGAACACGATCGTGTGGTGGTCGATCGCGTCGACGTACCGCTTCTGGTTGAGGGTCTTGGGGCGGATCGTGCGGCCACGGGACGAGAGGATGTTCTGCGTGAGCACCTCGGCCGGGGTCTCTTCGGGGCCCTCGCCGTTCTCGCCCGCCCTGAGCATGGCGATCGAGCGTTCCACTGCGTCCTCCGTCATCGGCTGTCCGGTGCGGAGCACCAGCATCATCTCGTCGAACAGGCGCTGGATGAGGGCGACTTCGGCCTTGTCGCCCACGGCGCTGATCTCGTTGCCCCGGACATGGATGTCGGCCGCCGGGAAGGCCTTCTCGATCACGCGCAGCAGGGCGTCTCCCGAGCCCAGAACGGTCACCATCGGGTGCTTCGCCGGTACGGAGAAGTGGGCTCGTGCCTGACCCTGCGCAGGGGTCTGAGCTGTCGGTGTCTGAGTCATGGGCCGGCTCTGTGGCCTGCTCGTCCTCCTCGATGCGGGGCTGACGCCGCGCGACTGCTTCTGGTGCTACCAGCCTACGTCGGGGCACCGACAACACCGATAAGTTTTTCGAACGCTCGCTCCGGCGAAAACCGGGCGAAGGCCCGGCGAAAGCCCGGCGAAAGCCCGGCGAAAGCCCGGCTAGGGCCCGGCCAAAGCCCGCTAGCGCGCCCCGAACCCGATGGTCGGCACCGCACGCCGCAGCGGCCACGGCCGGACCACGTCGGGCAGCATCGCGTCGAGGAACGCGTACCGCCGCAGCGCCGCCGGCTCCTGGTCGTCGTACGACTGCACATGCCGCCACCACGCGGCCACCTCGACCCAGCCGGGCGCCGACAGGGAACCGCCGAACTCCTGCACCGACAGGGCCGCCGTCAGGCCCGCGAAGGCGAGCCGGTCGGCGAGCGGCCAGCCCGCCAGGGTGCCGGTGACGAAGCCCGCCACGAACACGTCGCCGGCGCCCGTCGGGTCAAGGGCCTCCACCTCGATCGCGGGCACCTCGGCGGTCTCGCCGGTGCGCCCGTCCACCGCGTACGCGCCCTCGGCACCGAGGGTGACGACGGCGAGCGGCACGTGTTCGGTGAGCGCGCGGGCGGCGGCGCGCGGGCAGGACGTGCCGGTGTAGCGCATGGCCTCCTCGGCGTTCGGCAGGAACGCCTCGCAGTGCCGCAGGTCGGGCAGGGCCGCCAGGTCCCAGCGGCCGCTGTCGTCCCAGCCGACGTCGGCGAAGACCCGGGTGCCGCGCTCCGCGGCCTTGGCGACCCACTCCTCGCTCGCGCCGGGCGCCAGGGAGGCGACGGCGGCACGCGCGCGTGGTGGCGTCCGAGGGCCGGGCTCCCGCGGCGGCGGGGCCTCGTGCCCGTGCGAGATCATCGTCCGCTCGCCCTCGTACGCGAGGGACACGGTGACCGGGGAGTGCCAGCCGCGCACGGTGCGCGACGGCGCGAGGTCGATGCCCTCGCCCTTCTCCAGGGCGTCCCAGCAGTACTCGCCGTAGTGGTCGTCGCCGAAGGCCGCGGCGAGCGAGGTGTGCAGGCCGAGGCGGGACAGGGCGGTGGCCATGTTGGCGACGCCGCCGGGGCTCGATCCCATGCCCCGGGCCCAGGACTCGGTGCCGCGCACGGGCGCCGAGTCGAGGCCGGTGAAGATGATGTCCAGGAAGACGGTGCCGGTGAGGAACACGTCGCACGCCGGGTCGCCGGGTGCGCGCACTTCCGCCAGCGGATCGAGGCAGGTCGTGTGGTCGAGCCGGATGCCGGGCGGGCAGCCGCCGTTCGCAGTCTGTTCGTCGAAACTCACCGTGCGCTCCCCGTACATGATGCGTGCAGGTCAGGCCAGTGTGCATCAACGCCGTCCGGCACGGCCGGAATGCCGGTGGAAGGGCACAGGCTTCGCCAGGTCTCCCGTACGCATGGGTGGCTCAGCGGCGTGGGGTGGCCCGAGCGGCACGGGTGGCCCGAGCGGCCTGGGGTGGCCCGAGCCGCATGGGGTAGCTTCCGCGGCATGAGGCTGACGATTCTCGGTGGCGGCGGATTCCGGGTCCCTCTCGTGTACGGCGCCCTGGTGGGCAGCGAGATCACGGAACTCACCCTGTACGACACGGACCCGATGCGGCTCGGCGTGATCCGCTCGGTCCTCGACGGCTTGCCGCCGGGCCCGCGGGTCAGGGTGGCCGAGGAGCTCGACGACGCGCTGCGCGGCGCGGACTTCGTGTTCTCCGCGATCCGGGTCGGCGGCACCGCGGGCCGCGTCCAGGACGAGCGGCTGCCGCTCGCGGAGGGCGTGCTCGGGCAGGAGACGGTGGGCGCGGGCGGTGTCCTGTACGGGCTGCGCACAGTGCCCGTCGCCCTGCACATCGCGGAGCGGGTGGCGGCGGTGGCGCCGGACGCGTGGGTCATCAACTTCACCAACCCGGCGGGCACCGTCACGGAGGCGATGGCCTCGGTCCTCGGCGACCGCGTCATCGGCATCTGCGACTCCCCGGTCGGCCTGGTGCGGCGGGCGGCGCGCGCGGCGGGCACCGACCCGGACACGGTCTCGTACGACTATGTGGGCCTCAACCACCTCGGCTGGCTGCGGTCGTTGACGGCGCCGGACGGCCGCGACCTGCTGCCCGGCCTGCTCGCGGACTCCACGGCCCTCGGTTCCTTCGAGGAGGGCAAGCTGTTCGGCGCGGAGTGGCTGCGCGCGCTCGGCTCGCTGCCCAACGAGTACCTGCACTACTACTACTTCCGCCGCGAGACCCTCGCCGCGGTGCGCGCCGCCGACGAGACCCGCGGCGAGTTCCTCGACCACCAGCAGGGCGAGTTCTTCGCACGGGCGGCCGAACACCCGGACCGCGCGCACGCGTTGTGGGAATCGACCCGCCTGGAGCGCGAGGAGACGTACATGGCGGACAGCCGCGCCGCGACCGGCGGCTGGCAGCGGGACTCCTGCGACCTGGACGGCGGCGGCTACGACCGGGTCGCGCTCGCCCTGATGCGCGCGATCGCCTCCGGCGCGGGTACGCGGTTGATCCTGAACGTCAGGAACGGGTCGACGGTTCCTGCGCTTCCCGCGGACGCGATCGTGGAGACGGTGTGCGAGGTGGATGCGCGGGGGGCCCGCCCGCTGCCGTGTGCTCCGCTCGGGGAGGCGGAGTTGGGGTTGATGCTGCAGCTGAAGGCGGTGGAGCGGGCGACGGTGGAGGCGGCGGTCTTCAAGGACCGCGACGCGGCGCTGCGGGCGCTTGCGTTGCACCCGCTGGTGGATTCACCTTCGGTGGCGTCCCGGATCTTGGGGGCGGTGGCGTCGGGGGCCTGAGTTTTTCCCCTACCCGCCCCTTCCCGAATCTCCTCAATCGCCGGAGGGGCTGAATTTTCAGCCCCTCCGGCGATTGAGGAGCAGCAGGGTCAGTCGAACTCGTACGCCGCGACCTCCGCCAAGTACCGCTCCCGCAGGGCCTCGTCGTCCTCCAGGAAGGAGGCGAGGAACGAGTTCCGCGCAAGCTCCCGCAGCTGCTCAGGCTGCACCCCCAACGCCTCGCGGACCGCGTGGAACGTGTCCCCCACGTACCCCCCGAAGTACGAGGGGTCATCCGAGTTGACCGTGCACAGCAGCCCCGCGGCCATCATCCGCGGCAGCGGGTGGTCCTCAAGGACGTCCACCGCGCGGAGCCGTACGTTCGACAGCGGGCACAGGGTCAGCGGGATGCGGTCCCGGACGAGCCGCTCGACCAGCGCAGGGTCCTCCATGCAGCGCAGACCGTGGTCGATCCGCTCGACGCCGAGGACGTCCAGGGCCTCCGTGATGTACGCCGCCGGCCCCTCCTCCCCCGCGTGCGCGACCCGGCGCAGGCCGAGCGCGGCGGCCTCCTCGTACACCGCGCGGAACTTGGCGGGCGGGTGGCCGACCTCCGCCGAGTCGAGGCCGACGCCGGTGATCCGGTGCAGATACGGCTTCGCGGCCTCAAGGGTCGCGAGGGCCGACTCGGCGGACTCGTCGCGCAGGAAGCACATGATCAGGCGAGTGGAGATGCCGTGCCGCTCCCGGCTGCGGTCGAGGGCGCGGGCGAGGCCCTCGATCACCGTGCCGATGGCGACGCCGCGCGCGGTGTGCGCCTGGGGGTCGAAGAAGATCTCCGCGTGCCGTACGCCCTGTTCGGCGGCGCGCGCCAGATAGGCGTCGGCGAGCTCCTCGAAGTCGGCCTCGGTGTGCAGCACCGCCATCAGTCCGTAGTACAGGTCGAGGAAGGACTGCAGGTCCTCGAAGAGGTACGCGCGGCGCAGCTCCTCGGTGTCGGCGTAGGGCAGTTCGACGCCGTTGCGGGCGGCGAGCGCGAAGGCCAGCTCGGGTTCGAGGGTGCCTTCGATGTGGAGGTGGAGTTCGGCCTTGGGAAGGTGCATGTGCGTACTTTCGCGAGCGGGTCAGGTGTGCCGCTTGGGCACGGGGACGGTCGACAGGTCGGCCGCCACGGTCAGTTCCCCCGTGAACCCGGCGGCGCGGGCCTGCCGGGCGAACTCCTGCGGGTCCGCGTACCGCTGGGAGAAGTGCGTCAGGACGAGGTGCCGTACGCCCGCGTCGCGGGCCGCCGCCGCGGCCTGCCCGGACGTCAAGTGGCCGTGATCGCGGGCGAGTTGCTCGTCCTCGTCGAGGAACGTCGACTCGATGACGAGCAGGTCGCAGCCCTCGGCGAGCGCGTGCACGCCGTCGCAGAGGCGGGTGTCCATGACGAACGCGAACCGCTGCCCGCGCCGCACCTCGCTGACGTCCTCGATCCGCACCCCGCGCAGCTCCCCCTCGCGCTGCAGCCGCCCCACGTCCGGCCCCTTGATGCCGTGCTCGGCGAGCAGCGCGGGCACCATCCGCCGCCCGTCGGGCTCGACGAGCCGGTACCCGAAGGACTCCACCGGGTGCGAGAGCCGGTGCGCTTCGAGGGTGTACGCGGGCGTGGTGGCGAGCACTCCGTCGGCGGCGACCGGGGCCTCGGTCAGCTTGACGGTCTCGCGGTAGGCGGTGGCGTACCGGAGCCGGTCGAAGAAGTGCTGCCCTGAGCGCGGGTAGTGGGCGGTGACCTCGTGCGGCACGCGGTCGAGGTTGATGCGCTGGATCACCCCGGCGAGGCCGAGCGAGTGGTCGCCGTGGAAGTGCGTGACGCAGATCCGGTCGATGTCGTGCGCGGCGACTCCGGCGCGCAGCATCTGCCGCTGGGTGCCCTCACCGGGGTCGAAGAGGATGCCCTGGCCGTCCCAGCGCAGCAGGTAGCCGTTGTGGTTGCGGTGCCGCGTCGGCACCTGGCTGGCGGTGCCGAGGACGACGAATTCTCTTACGGACAAGGTGAGTTACCGGTTCTTGGGTCTGGTCTTTCCGGCTGCCCGGCTTCCGGCTGTCCGGCTTCCGGCTATCCGGGGGGCCACTGCATGCCGCGGCCGCCGAGGAGGTGGGCGTGCGCGTGGAACACGGTCTGGCCGGCGCCGCTGCCGGTGTTGAACACCAGCCGGTAGCTCTCCAGCTTCTCCTCCGCGGCGACCTCTCCGGCCTCGCGCAGCAGGTCGGCGGTGATCTGCGGTTCGGCGGCTGCGAGGGTGGCGGCGTCCGGGTAGTGGACCTTGGGGATGACCAGGACGTGGGTGGGTGCCTGGGGGTTGATGTCGCGGAAGGCGTACGTGGTGTCGGTCTCGCGTACGACGGTTGCGGGCACCTCGCCTGCGATGATCTTGCAGAACAGGCAGTCGGCGTTTGCCTCACCGGCCATGGGGTCGGCCTCCTCGGTGCGCGTTCGGTCATGTACGTGCGCATCGTATCCGGCGATCTTTTCCCCACCCCGCCCCTTCCCGAGGCCTGCGGCGCTTCGGGGCTCCGCCCCGGGATGGGGGTCCGGGGGCGGAGCCCCCGGGGGTTACAGGGGCGGCAGTTCCGGGGGCCGCTTCGCCGGGTTCTCCGACAGCGCGGCCAGCGCCATCCGCACCGCCTCGTCCAGCTGAGGGTCGCGCCCGGACGCGTAGTCCTGGGGTGCCGTGACGACCTCGACGTCCGGGTCGACGCCGTGGTTCTCCACCGACCACCCGTAACCCTCCAGCCAGATCGCGTACTTGGGCTGCGTGACAAGCGTCCCGTCGACCAGGCGGTAGCGGCTGTCGATGCCGACGACGCCGCCCCAGGTCCGCGTACCCACCACAGGTCCGATGCCGAGGGCCTTGATCGCGGCGTTGACGATGTCCCCGTCGGAGCCGGAGAACTCGTTGGCGACGGCGACGACGGGCCCGCGCGGCGCGTCAAGGGGGTAGCTGGAGGCCGCCTGCCCGCGCGGCAGGTCCCAGCCGACGATGCGGCGGGCCAGCTTCTCCACGACGAGCTGCGAGGTGTGCCCGCCGCGGTTCTCGCGTACGTCGACGATCAGCCCCTCCTTGGCCACCTCCACCCGCAGGTCGCGGTGGATCTGGGCCCAGCCGGGCGCCTGCATGTCGGGTACGTGCAGATAGCCGAGCCGCCCCTGCGACTGCTCGTGCACGTACGCCCGCCGGTCCGCGACCCACGCGTGATACCGCAGCGGCTCCTCGTCGTCGATCGGCACGACCACCGCGTGCCGCGGATCGCCGCCGCCGGACGGGGAGATGGTCAGCTCGACGGGCCGGCCCGCGGCGCCCACGAGCAGCGGACCCGGACCGGTGACGGGGTCGACGGGCCGCCCGTCGACGGCGAGCAGCGCGTCCCCCGGGCGCACCGCGACGCCGGGTGCGGCGAGCGGAGAGCGGGCGTGCGGGTCGGACGTCTCGGAGGCGAGGACGCGGTCGACGCGCCAACTGCCGTCCTCGTGCCGGGAGATGTCCGCCCCGAGCAGTCCCTGCCGGGTGTCGGAGCCGCCGTACCCGCCGGGTCCGCTGACGTAGGCGTGCGAGGTGCCGAGCTCGCCGTGGAGTTCGTAGAGCAGGTCGACGAGGTCGTCGTGGGTGGCGAGGCGGTCGACGACGGGGCGGTAGCGCGCGCGGACGGCCTCCCAGTCGACGCCGCCCATGTCCGCGCGCCAGAAGTGGTCGCGCATGAGGCGGCCGGTCTCGTCGAACATCTGCCGCCACTCGGCGACGGGGTCGACGCTCTGGCGGATCCGGGACAGGTCGACGGTGATGTGGCTGTCGCCGTCGTCGTCGGCGGGGGCGCGGCGGTCGCTGGGGACGACCTTCAGCTGGTCGCCGCTGCGCAGCAGGACGCGCTTGCCGTCGCCGCTGACGCTGAAGTGGTCGGCGTCGGGGTGGAGTTCCTCGATCCGGCGCTGGGCCAGGTCGTACCGTTCGAGCGCGGTCTGCGGGCCCAGGTCGTCGAGCCCGGCGCGGTTGGCGCCGAGCGCGCCGCGGACCGGGTGGCGCAGCCAGAGCAGGCCGTCCTTGGCGGCGCGCAGCGTGGAATAGCGGGCGGCCTCCACGGGGAAGGGCACGATCCGGTCGGCGAGCCCGTCGAGGTCGATACGCGTGGTGGGCGCGTCGTCGCCGCCCTGCACCTCGCCGGACTTCTCGGCGCTCTCGAAGGGCCGGCCGTGCCGCTGCGGACCGAACGGCGAGGGCGTCGTCGCGGAGAGGGTGATGAGGTGCGGGCGGCAGGCGCCGACGAAGGCCAGGTCGAAGACGTGCACGTCGTAGACCGGGTCGAAGGAGCGCTCGGAGAGGAACGCGAGATGCCGTCCGTCGAGGGTGAACGCGGGCGCGTAGTCGCAGAAGCGCAGCGGGGTCGCGTCGGAGACGGTGAGGTCGGCGGTGTTGGCCAGCTTGAGCTGGCGCAGCGGGGAGGGCCCGGCGTGGGACCAGGCGAGCCAGCCGGAGTCGGGCGAGAAGACGAGCCCGGACGCCTCGCCGTGCTCGCTGCGGTCGACCTCCCTGACCTCCCCGGAGGCGCGCTCCACGAGCAGGATCCGTCCGTCGTGCGAGGCGACGGCGGCGCGGCTGCCGTCGGGCGCCATGGCGAGCGAGAGCACCCGGCCCAACTGCCCTGCGGCGACCCGCCGTACGGACCCGCCGGGTGCGACGCCGGTGGCGGGCGAGAACTCAAGGGCGTCGTCTCCCTCGGCGTCCGTCACCCAGACCACATGCTCCTCGCCCTCCACCCGGAAGGTGCGGGGCAGGCGTGCGCGTACGCCCGGTTCGGCGGTGAGGGTGCGGGCGGGGCCGTCGCGGTGGGTCACCCAGTGCACGGCGCCGCGCACGGAGACGGCGCTGCCGCGGCCGGTGTGGTCGGGGGCGGCGGAGCCGAGGTGGCGCTCGGGGCGGACGGGGTGCGGCTGCAGGTCGGTGCGCTGCCCGCCGAGGCTGATGTCGAGGCGGCGGGGTGCGGCGGCCGTGCGGTCGTCGAGACTGTCGAGGAGCCAGAGTTCACCGGCCGCGGAGTAGACGACGCGGTGCCCGTCGGTGGCGGCGTGCCGCGCGTAGAAGCCGTCCAGCGGAGTGTGCCGGCGCAGATCGCTGCCGTCGGGCAGGGCGGAGTAGACGGCCCCGACCCCTTCGTGATCGGACAGGAACCCGATCCGCTCCCCGACCCACAGCGGATACTCGACGTTCCCGTCGAGCTCGTCGAGTACGCGGACGAACTGGCCCTCTCCCGCCCGGTCGATCCACAACTTCCCCGCCGTGCCGCCCCGGTACCGCTTCCAGTACGCGGCCTCGCGGCCCATCGTCACGCTCTGCAGCAGCACTTCGCCGCCGGGACCGAAGGCGAGGTCACCGACCGGCCCGTGCGGCAGCGTGCGCGCGGGCCCGCCGTCGAGCGGCACGGCCCGCGCCCAGCTGCGGCGCAGCGAGGCCTGGCCCTCGGCGGTGACGGCGAGGACGTGTCCGTCCGGGGTCCAGCCACGCACGGAGGTCTTCCAACTCCCCCAGTACGTAAGCCGCTTGGCGGGCCCGCCGTCGACCGGCGCGACGTGCACCTCGGGGGCGCCGTCCCGGGTGGAGGTCCAGGCGACCCGGGTGCCGTCGGGCGAGATACGCGGATGGTCGACCGGCATGTTGTCCGCGCTGACACGCCAAGCGCGACCGCCGTCGAGCGGCGCGACCCAGACGTCGTCCTCAGCGATGAAGGCGACCAAGTCGCCCTGAATATGCGGGAACCGGAGGTAGGCAGGCTGCGTCACTCGGTCAGCCTATGCAGGTCACGTACCGGCCGTGGGGAGTTTGGATCACTTGGCCGGAGGCCGCGGTCGTGACCGATTAACCCCTGCGGGACGGCTGCTTGTCGGCCTACGGTGACCCGATGCCGAACAACCACCGCCTGCGCCGCCTGGCCACGGAGGACGCGGTCCACCTCTGGTCGGTCCGCCACCGCCACGCCCGCACGGGCCCGTGCGAGGAGGTCCTCAGCCTGTACGCGGAGGGCTCGAAGGTCCCGTTGCGCCTGGTGTTCCGCGAGGGCGAGGGCCGGTACGTGTCCGAGGCCCTGATGGCCACGGGCTGCGTCGCGAAGAGCGACAGCAAGGCTCTGAACCTGCGGGAGCCGGGAGCCGTACGGCAGTTGGTGAATGCGGCACGGGCGGCCGGGTGGCTTCCGGGGGTGGGCGAGCGGGACGGCTGGGTTCTGTTCGACGCGGCGTTCCGGGGCGCGGGCTGAGTTTTCCCCTCCCCGCTCCTCAAACGCCGGAGGGGCTGAATTTTCAGCCCCTCCGGCGTTTGAGGAGCGGGGTCCGGGGCGGAGCCCCGAAGCTGTCCGCAGGACTTCCGGGAAGGGGCGGGTAGGGGAAAAGGCAAGCCCTAGCCCCAACGCCCGCTCCGCCCCAACAACAACGCCCCCGCAGCAGTCCCCGCCGTGGAAGTCCGCAGGACCGACGGCCCCAGACGGTACGGCTGCGCGCCGGACGCGGCGAAGGCGTCCAACTCCTCGGGGGAGACGCCGCCTTCGGGCCCGACGACCAGGACCACGTCGCCCGTCGCGGGCAGAGGCGCCGAGGCCAGCGGCGTGCTGCCCTCCTCGTGCAGAACCGCCGCGAACGCCGCCCCGGCGAGCAGCCCCGCGACGTCCTTCGTCGAGGCGAGGTCGGCGACCTCGGGGAACCGCATCCGGCGGGCCTGCTTGCCCGCCTCACGGGCCGTCGCCCGCCACTTGGCAAGGGACTTGACCCCCCGCTCCCCGCGCCACTGCGTGATGCACCGCGACGCCGCCCACGGCACGATCGCGTCGACGCCGGTCTCCGTCATGGTCTCCACGGCCAACTCACCCCGGTCACCCTTGGGCAGAGCCTGTACGACGGTGATGCGGGGCGCGGGCTCGGGGTCCACCAGCGACCCGGTCAGCTCGACCGTGAGCCGGTCCTTGCCCTCCGCGGCGAGCACAACACCGGAGGCGCCGCGGCCGAGCCCGTCCGTGAGGACCACCCGCTCCCCCGCGCGCAGCCGCCGTACCGACACGGCGTGCCGCCCCTCGGGCCCGTCGAGTACGAACTCGCCGCCGCCGGAGGGGACTTCGTCCACCACGAAGACCGGCGCGGTCATCGCGCGCCCCGCTGCGTGAGTGCCGCCCGCGCCGCGTCCAGCTCGGCGGCGAGCACCTCGACCAGCTGTCCGGCCGGCAGCTCCCGGCTCAGCCGGTGGCCCTGGCCCGCCCACAGGCTCATGGCCTGCGCGTCCCCGGCCTTGGCCGCGGCCTTGCGGATGCCGCCGGTGAGGTAGTGGATCTGCGGGTACGCGGCGGGCGCGTACGGCCCGTGCTCGCGCAGGAAGCGGTTGACGAGGCCACGCGCCGGGCGACCGGAGAACGCGCGGGTGAGTTCCGTGCGTACGAACAAGGGGTTCGTCATGGCCTGCTTGTGCAGGGGGTTCGCGCCCGACTCGGGGCAGACCAGGAACGCGGTGCCGAACTGCGCCGCCTCCGCCCCGGCCGCGAGCACGGCCGCGATCTGGCTGCCGCGCATCAGGCCGCCGGCCGCGACGATCGGCAGCTGCACGGTCTCGCGCACCTGGGCGATCAGCGCGAGCAGGCCGACGCCGCTGCCGTCGCGCTCGGGGTCGTCGCGGTGCGTGCCCTGGTGGCCGCCGGCCTCGACGCCCTGCACGCACACCGCGTCGGCGCCGGCCCACTGCGCGGCCTGGGCCTCTTCGGCGCTGGTGACGGTGACGACGGTGGTGGTGCCGACCCGCGCGAAGGCCTCGAGCACGTCCCGCGTGGGGCAGCCGAAGGTGAAGGAGACGAGGGGTACGGGGTCGTCGAAGAGGATGGCCAGCTTGGCCTCGTAGCCGTCGTCACGCCCGGAGTCCGGGTCGCCGAGCGGGGCGTCGTACCAGGCGGACTCGCCGGTGAGCTGGTGGGCGTAGACGGCGATCGCGCTCGGGTCGGCGTAGTCGGGCTGCGGCATGAACAGGTTGACGCCGAAGGGCCGGTCGGTGAGCCCGCGCAGCTGCTGGATCTCCTGGTACATGCCGTCGGCGGTCTTGTACCCGGCGGCCAGGAATCCGAGGCCGCCGGCTTCGGAGACGGCCGCGGCGAGAGGAGGGCAGGATGCGCCACCGGCCATGGGGGCCTGCACGATCGGGTACGGGCTGAGATCGGTCAGTGCGGTGGACATGAGCGCATGCTTTCACGTCCACCGCACCCCGCAGAATTCAGGCCCGGCCCCAGCCGTCACCGCCCGTTGAACGCATCCTTCAACCGATGGAACAGCCCCTGCTGCCCCGGCTGACTGTGCCTGCCCGGGGGACAACCCCCGGACCCCCGGCCCAGCCGTCACCGCCCGTTGAACGCGTCCTTCAACCGATGGAACAGCCCCTGCTGCCCCGGCTGGAACTGGCCCGTGGGCCGTTCCTCGCCGCGGGCCTTGGCGAGCTCGCGCAGGATCCGCTCCTGCTCCGGGTCCAGCTTGGTCGGCGTGGTGACCTCGACGTGCACGATGAGGTCGCCTCGGCCGCCGCCGCGCAGGTGCGTGATGCCGCGGCCGTGCAGCGGGACCGACTGGCCGGACTGCGTGCCCGGCCGGATGTCGATCTCCTCCATGCCGTCGAGCGTCTCCAGCGGCACCTTCGTGCCGAGGGCCGCCGCCGTCATCGGGATGGTGACCGTGCAGTGCAGGTCGTCGCCGCGGCGCTGGAAGACCGGGTGCGGGAGTTCGTGGATCTCGACGTAGAGGTCACCGGCGGGGCCGCCGCCGGGGCCGACCTCGCCCTCGCCTGCGAGCTGGATCCGCGTGCCGTTGTCCACACCGGCCGGAATCTTGACCGTGAGGGTGCGACGGGAGCGGATCCGGCCGTCGCCCGCGCACTCGGGGCACGGGGTCGGGACGACGGTGCCGAAGCCCTGGCACTGCGGGCAGGGGCGCGAGGTCATGACCTGGCCCAGGAAGGACCGGGTGACCTGCGAGACCTCACCGCGGCCGCGGCACATGTCACAGGTCTGCGCCGAGGTGCCGGGAGCGGCGCCCTCGCCTGAGCACGTCGTACAGACGACGGCCGTGTCGACCTGGATGTCCTTCGTCGTGCCGAAGGCCGCCTCGTCCAGCTCGATCTCGAGCCGGATCATCGCGTCCTGGCCGCGCCGGGTGCGCGAGCGCGGGCCGCGCTGGGACGCCGTACCGAAGAACGCGTCCATGATGTCCGAGAAGTTCCCGAACCCGCCCTGGCCGAAGCCGCCGGCGCCTCCGCCGCCGCTCTGCGACAGGGGGTCACCGCCGAGGTCGTAGACCTGCTTCTTCTGCGGGTCCGACAACACCTCGTAGGCGGCGTTGATCTCCTTGAAGCGCTCTTGCGTCTTCGGATCGGGATTGACGTCCGGGTGCAGCTCGCGGGCGAGCCTCCGGAAGGCCTTCTTGATCTCGTCCTGGGAAGCGTCGCGGCGCACGCCAAGAGTGGCGTAGTAGTCCGTGGCCACTTACGACTCCGCCAGGATCTGTCCGACGTAACGTGCCACTGCGCGTACTGCTCCCATCGTTCCGGGGTAGTCCATGCGGGTCGGTCCGACCACGCCGAGCTTGGCGACTGCTTCGCCGCCCGAACCGTAGCCGACCGAGACGACGGACGTGGAGTTGAGGCCCTCGTGGGCGTTCTCGTGCCCGATGCGTACGGTCATGCCCGAATCCTCGGCCTCGCCGAGCAGCTTGAGGAGCACGACCTGCTCCTCAAGGGCTTCGAGCACCGGCCGGATCACGAGCGGGAAATCGTGCCCGAAGCGGGTGAGATTGGCGGTGCCGCCGATCATCAGCCGCTCCTCGGTCTCCTCGACGAGGGTTTCGAGGAGGGTCGCGAGAACGGTCGAGACGGTGCCGCGGTCGTCCGTCTCGAAGGACTCGGGCAGGTCCTGCACCAGCTGCGGTACGTCGGAGAAACGGCGCCCCGCGACCCGGCTGTTGAGCCGGGCCCGCAGATCCGCGAGCGCGGTCTCGCCGAACGGTGCCGGGCAGTCCACGTGCCGCTGCTCGACCCGGCCGGTGTCGGTGATCACCACCAGCATCAGCCGCGCGGGCGCGAGCGCGAGCAGCTCGACATGGCGCACCGTGGACCGCGTCAGGGACGGGTACTGCACCACGGCGACCTGCCGGGTCAGCTGCGCGAGCAGCCGGACCGTACGGCCCACGACGTCGTCGAGGTCGACGGCGCCGTCGAGGAAGTTCTGGATCGCGCGGCGCTCGGCACCGGAGAGCGGCTTGACGCCCGCGAGCTTGTCGACGAAGAGGCGGTACCCCTTGTCGGTGGGGATGCGCCCGGCGCTGGTGTGCGGCTGGGCGATGAAGCCCTCTTCCTCCAGGGCCGCCATGTCGTTGCGCACGGTGGCCGGGGAGACGCCGAGGCTGTGCCGCTCGGTGAGCGCCTTGGAGCCGACGGGCTCCTCGGTGCCGACGTAGTCCTGGACGATGGCGCGCAGCACCTCAAGTCTGCGTTCACTCAGCATGCGCACACACCTCCCTGCCCTCGTCCCCGCAGCGTCCGTCTCGCCGACCGCTTGGCACTCAACACAGCAGAGTGCCAGCATTTCACCGGCCCAGTGTACGGCCGTGGGGTACTCCCGCGGCAAGGGTGGGTGCGGTGCGCCCGCGCAGCCCCGCGCGGGCGGGGTTAGCGTCTCCGTATGCGGTTGACTTGGGAAGAGCCGTACGCGTCCGAGTGGGAGCGGTTGTCCCCGTATGCGGCGCGCCGCCGCCTCCCCCGCTGGGACTGCACGGCGGGCCTGGTCGCGGGTGAGCACGCGGCGCTCCTGGTCGACGCGGGGTCGTCGCTGCGGGAGGGCGCGGAGCTGCGCCGGCAGGCCGAGGCGCTCCTCGGCGGGAGGCGTGTGACGCATCTCGCGCTCACGCACCCCCACTTCGACCATGTCCTGGGCGCGGCCGCGTTCTCCGGAGTCGAGGTGTTCGGCGCGGTCGGCGTCGACGGCGTCCTGACGCGCGGCCGCGACGAGCTGGCCGCGGACGCGGTACGGCACGGCCTGGACGCGCGCGCGGCGGGCGAGGCCGCCGATCTCCTGGTCCGCCCGCACCATCCGGTGTGCGGCGAGTGGACGCTCGACCTGGGCGGGGTGCAGGTGCTGCTCGCCAATGTCGGCCCCGGTCACACAGGTCACGATCTGGCGGTCCTGGTGTCGGGTTCGGGCGGCTCCCCGGAGATCGTGTTCTGCGGCGATCTGGTCGAGGAGTCCGGCGACCCGCAGGCGGGCCCGGACGCGATGCCCGCCCAGTGGCCGCACGCCCTGGACCGGCTGCTGGACCTGGGCGGGGAGGGCGCGGTGTACGTGCCGGGGCACGGTTCGGTGGTGAACGCGGCGTTTGTCCGTGAGCAACGGGCCACGCTGGCCGCGCTGTTCGGCGTGTCGTAGTCGCCCCACCCCGGCTTCTCTTATCGTCTGCCGAATGCTCCCACCCGTCTCCCGCCACCGCCCCTCCAACGAGGGCCCTTCGGGCCCGCAGCGCCGTTTGTACAGCCCCGATCTCACGCCCCCGTGGAAGAAGCCGAAGCCGGTGCCGGAGGTGGCGGCGGAACGCGATCTGGTCGTCGAGGAGGTCACCACCGGGTTCTGCGGTGCGGTGATCGGCTGCGAGGCGGGCACGGTCACGCTGGAGGACCGCTTCGGCAAGCACCGCGTCTTCCCGCTCGAACCGCGCGGCTTCCTCCTGGAGGGCCGGGTGGTGACCCTGGTCCGCCCTGCCGCGTCGACTCCGGTACGTCCCACCCGTACCGCCTCCGGTTCGGTCGCCGTCCCCGGTGCTCGGGCCCGGGTCGCGCGGGCCGGCCGGATCTACGTCGAGGGGCGGCACGACGCGGAGCTGGTCGAGAAGGTGTGGGGCGACGACCTGCGGATCGAGGGCGTGGTCGTGGAGTACCTGGAGGGTGTCGACGACCTCCCCGCCATCGTCGCCGAGTTCGCCCCGGACGCGGACGCACGCCTGGGGGTCCTGGTCGACCACCTGGTCCCCGGCTCGAAGGAGTCCCGCATCGCGGCGTCGGTGAGCAGCGAGCACGCGCTGGTGGTGGGCCACCCGTACATCGACATCTGGGAGGCCGTGAAGCCCTCCGCGCTCGGCATCGCGGGGTGGCCCCGCGTGCCCCGGGGCCAGGACTGGAAGACGGGCGTCTGCGAGGCCCTGGGCTGGCCGTCGTCCAACACCGGGGCGGTGTGGCAGGCGATTCTGGGGCGGGTCTCGTCGTACCGGGATCTGGAGCCTGAACTCCTGGGGCGGGTGGAGGAGTTGATCGATTTCGTGACGGTGCCGGTGGAGTAGGGGCGGAGTCATTCTTCTCCCCTACCCGCCCCTCCCCGAAAGTCCTGCGGACAGCCACGGGGGCCAGCCCCCAGACCCCGCTCCTCAAACGCCGGAGGGCTGATAATTCAGCCCCTCCGGCGTTTGAGGAGCGGGGTCTGGGGCGGAGCCCCAGTACGGGAAGGGGCGGGTAGGGGAAAGAATCCAGCCGTCAGTCGACCAGGTCCCGCACCACCCCGTCCGCCAGCAGCCGCCCCCGCAGGGTGAGCACGGCCTGCCCCGCCCCGTACGGAGCCTGCTCCAGGAGCCCGTCCCCCAGCGCCCGCCGCGAGGCAGCGAGACCGTCCGGACGGAGCAGGGACAGCGGAGCCCCCTCCCGCAGCCGGAGTTCGAGCAGCACCCGCTCGACCCGCCGGTCCTCCGAGGACAGCAGCTCCCGACCGGCCCCCGGCGAACCCCCGGCCACCAGCGCCTGCGCATACGCGCCCGGATGCTTGACGTTCCACCACCGCACGCCCCCGACGTGCGAGTGCGCGCCCGGTCCCGCGCCCCACCAGTCCGCGCCGCGCCAGTACAGCTCGTTGTGCAGGCAGCGGGCGGCGTCCGTGGTGGCCCAGTTGGACACCTCGTACCAGGAGAATCCCGCCTCGGCGAGCAGTGAGTCGGCGATCAGGTAGCGGTCGGCGTGCACGTCGTCGTCGGTCATCGGGACCTCGCCGCGGCGGATGCGGCGGGCCAGCTGGGTGCCCTCCTCGACGATCAGGGCGTACGCCGAGACATGGTCGGGGCCGGCGCCGATCGCGGCTTCGAGGGAGGCCCGCCAGTCGTCGTCGGACTCGCCGGGCGTGCCGTAGATCAGGTCGAGGTTGACGTGCTCGAAGCCGGCCGCGCGGGCCTCGGCGACGCAGGCCTCGGGGCGGCCCGGGGTGTGCGTGCGGTCGAGGACCTTCAGGACGTGCTGCCGGGCGCTCTGCATGCCGAACGAGACCCGGTTGAACCCGCCCTCGCGCAGCTCCGTGAGGTACGCCGGGTCGACGGATTCCGGGTTGGCCTCGGTCGTGACCTCGGCGTCGGGGGCGAGACCGAACTCCGCGCGCAGTGCGCCGAGGACCCGGACGAGATCGGCCGCGGGCAGGAGCGTGGGCGTGCCGCCGCCGACGAAGACCGTGCGGACCGCGCGCGGGTCGTCGCCGAGGACCTTGCGGGCGAGGCGGATCTCCTCGATCAGGTGGTCCGCGTAGTTGTCCCGCGAGGCCAGGGCGCCCTCGGGACCGCGCAGCTCGCTCGCGGTGTAGGTGTTGAAGTCGCAGTACCCGCAGCGGGTCGCGCAGTACGGGACGTGCAGATAGAACCCGAGGGGGCGGGCTGCCGCCTCGGCCAGGGCGTGCGCGGGCAGCGCCCCGTCGAAGGGCACGGGCTCACCATCGGGGAGTACGGAGGGCATGGGGTCCATTGTCCCGTACCGCCGCCGGAAGCCGGTCCGCCTGTGGATAACTCCCGACCGGGGCTCACTGCGCCTGGAGGACGAGCAGCGCGAGGTCGTCGTCCGGCGGCTCGGCGGAGAACTCGTGCACGAGGTGCCGGATCCGTTCCGCGACGTGCAGGGCGCTGAGGCCGGTGCAGGTGGCGAGGGCGTCCGCGAGCCCGTCGCCGTCGTCGAACTGGCTGGGCCCGTCCCGGCGTTCGGTGACGCCGTCGGTGACGAGGAGCAGCGTCTCGCCGCGGCGCAGCAGGAAGGTCTCGCCGGTGTACGTCGCGTCGTCAAGGACGCCGAGGATCACCTGCGGTTCGGCGACGGCACGGACGCGGCCCTCGGGGTCGAGGACCAGCGGGAGCGGGTGGCCGGCGCAGGCCACGGTGCAGCGCACGCCGTCGCCGGTGGGGACGAGCTCGCCGTACAGGACGGAGAGGAAGCGGCTGGGCGAGGCGGTGTCGGGGTGGCCGGTGTGCGGCAGGGCAGTGTGCGGCGAGCCGTGCGTGCCGTGGATCGCGCCGGAGGCGGGCGGGGTGCCCGGCAGGCCGCCCATGCCGGGCAGTCCGGCGGCGGCGACGGCGCGGGCGGCGGCCTCGGCGGCTTCCATGGCGTCGTCGAGCAGGGCCTGGTTGAGGCGGGTGAGGACGTCCCCGACGCTGTACCCCTCGCGGGCGAGCAGCCGCAGCCAGGGGCGGGCGAGGCCGGTGACGACGGCGGCCTCGGGGCCGTTGCCGCAGACGTCGCCGAGGGCGAAGCACCAGCGGCCGTCGCCCGCGGGGAACACGTCGTAGAAATCCCCGCCCGCGAGGCCCTTGTCGCGGGGTTCGTAGACGAGCGCGGTCTGGAGCCCCGGGACCTCGGCGACGGAGCTGGGCAGCAGGCCGCGCTGCAGGACGCGGCTGATGGTGGCCTGCCGGGTGTACTGCCGGGCGGCGCCCACAGCGAGGGCGACGCGGCGGCTGAAGTCCTGCAGCAGACCGGTCACTTCGTCGGGGAAGCGCTGCTGTCCGGCCCGGCCGACGAGCAGTGTGCCGAGGGCACGGCCGCCTGCGACCAGGCGGTGGGCGAGGGCCGTGCCGGTGCTCTCGACGAGCCCTTCGGCGGGCCAGGGCACGGTGACGGGGCCGGAGTGCGGCGGTCCGTGCAGGTGCGGCGGCTCCTTCTCCAGGACGCGGTGCAGCTCCTCGATGCGGTTCTCGCTGCGGTGCCAGACGCGGGCGAGGCGGGGTGCGGAGGCCGGGGGCGCGGTGCGCCGGTCGCCCTCGTCGTCGAGCCAGACCGCGCACCAGTCGGCGATGTGCGGGACGAGCAGCTGCCCGGCGAGGGCGGCGACCAGGTCCTCGTCGAGCTGCCCGGCGAGCAGGTCGGAGGCCTCGGCGAGGAAGGTGACGGCGTCGCGGTGGCCCCAGGCGCCGGGGTCGCGGGCGCGGTCGGAGTCGGGGTCGCCAGGGTCGCGGGGGTGATCCGGGTCACGGTCGTGGTCGTGGGTGTGGTCCAGGTCGCGGGCGCGGTCGTGGGCGAGGAGTTCGGCGGCGCGGAGCCCGCGCTCGGTTGCCTGCTCCCCCGCGTACACCTCCAGCTCCCTCGCCACGTCGACGCCGTCCACGGGCAGCCGCGCCCACACGGTCTTGCTGCCGGTGCGGTACGTGATGCCCCAGGACTCGGAGAGGGAGGCGACGAGGTGGAGGCCGCGGCCGTACTCGGACCCGTCCGCGGTGCGGTCGGTGCTCGCGCCGTGCACGGGGCGGGCCGGGTGGTGGTCGGTGACCTCGACGAGCAGGGAGGCGCCCTCACCCTCGTCGTTCTCCTCCGCGTACTCCAGGCGGCAGAGCACCTCGACGTCGGTCCCGGCGTGCACCACGGCGTTGGTGACGAGTTCGCTGACGAGGACCACGGCGTCGTCGACGAGGCGCTCGGTGATCCCGTCGACGGCGGGCGGAGGGGCGTGTTCCGCCGGGTCGGCGCGTACGGCGGGCTCCGCCCAGTCGGCGAGGGCGGAGCGGACGAAGCGGCGGGCGGCGGCGGGGGCGAGGGAGTTGCCGGTCAGGGTGGTGCGCGCGCAGGGATGGGCCTCCCGTGGGACATGCGGAGGCGACGGGCGGGACTCCGGCGCAGACGAGCCGGTCTCCCGCTGCATTGGAATGAACCCCACGTGCAGCTCCTGAGCGGGTCGGACGGTGTGCTGCCTCAGGCGGCCACGCCAGAGTGACAGACAGAGCCCGCTCATAAGCACCGAGTTACCGAACTAGGCCGCCAAGAGCGCAAACCGTGCTATGCCCGCGCTCCGAAACGATCAATTCCGGACGGAGTGGCACAGCGCGGAGGAGATCATTCCGGAAAACGCCGCCGACACGCGTGGGCGCGGCCCCCGGATCGCATCCGTGGGCCGCGCCCGCTCTCGCACTCCTCAGGGCCGCGCCCGCTCTCGCACCCCTCAGGGCCGCGCGTGCCTACTTCTCCATGGTCCCCGCGTACATCTCGTCGATGAGCCCCTTGTACTCGCGCTCCACGACCGGCCGCTTCAGCTTCAGGCTGGGCGTCAACTCGCCGTGCTCCACGTCGAGATCGCGCGGCAGCAGCCGGAACTTCTTGATGGTCTGCCACTTCTGCAGGCCCTGGTTGAGCTCCCGCACATAGCCGTCGACGAGCGTGACCGTCCGCTGGTCCGCCACGACCTCCGCGTACGACTTCCCGCCCAGGCCCTGCTCCTCGGCCCAGGCGAGGATCGACGGCTCGTCGAGGGCGACCAGGGCGGTGCAGAAGTTCCGGTCGGCGCCGTGCACCAGGATGTTGGAGACGTACGGGCAGACCGCCTTGAACTGGCCCTCGACCTCGGCGGGCGAGATGTACTTGCCGCCGGAGGTCTTGATCAGGTCCTTCTTGCGGTCGGTGATCCGCAGATAGCCGTCGGCCGAGAGCTCGCCGATGTCGCCGGTGTGGAACCAGCCGTCGCTCTCCAGGACTTCACCGGTCTTCTCGGGGAGGCCGTGGTAGCCCTCCATGATGCCGGGGCCGCGCAGCAGGATCTCGCCGTCGTCCGCGATCCGCACCTCGGTGCCGGGCAGCGGCTTGCCGACGGTGCCCGTGCGGTACGCCTCGCCGGGGTTCACGAAGGAGGCGGCGCTGGACTCGGTGAGCCCGTACCCCTCCAGGATGTGGATGCCGGCGCCGGAGAAGAAGTAGCCGATCTCGGGCGCGAGCGCCGCCGAGCCGGAGACGCAGGCGCGCAGGCGACCGCCGAAGGCGTCGCGCAGCTTGCCGTAGACCAGCTTGTCGGCGACGGCGTGCTTGGCGGAGAGCGGGAACGGCGCCGAGGCGTTGCCGGTCCTGCGGAAGTTGTCCTGCGTGACCTTGGCGTACTCGCGGGCCACGCCGGCCGCCCACTGGAAGATCTTGTACGTGGCGCCGCCCCTGGCGCGGGCCTTGGCGGCGACCCCGTTGTAGACCTTCTCGAAGATCCGCGGCACGGCGGCCATGTACGTCGGCTGCACGATCGGCAGATTCTCGATGATCTTGTCGACCCGGCCGTCGACGGCGGTCACGTGCCCGACCTCGATCTGCCCGCTGGTCAGCACCTTGCCGAAGACGTGCGCGAGCGGCAGCCACAGGTACTGCACGTCGTCGGGCCCGACGAGCCCGGTCGCCGCGATGGCCTTCGCCATGTACGACCAGTTGTCGTGCGGAAGCCGCACACCCTTGGGGCGGCCGGTGGTGCCGGAGGTGTAGATCAGCGTCGCGAGCTGGTCCTTGGTGATGTTCCCGATCCGCTCCTTGACGGCCTCGGGGTTCTTCTCCAGGTACGCGGCGCCGCGCGCCTCCAGGTCGGCGAGCGAGAGCACCCAGCCGTCGCCCTCACCGGTCGCGAGCCCGTGGTCGCCGTCGATGACGACGACGTGCTTGAGCTCCGGCAGTTCCGAGCGCCGCTCCCGCGCCTTCGCCAGCTGCGCCTCGTTCTCGGCGATCAGCACCTTGCTGGCGGAGTCGGACAGGATGTACGCGGATTCGTCGGCGTTCGTCGACGAGTACACCGTCGTCGTGGCCGCGCCCGCGCAGAGGATCGCGAGGTCGGCGAGGATCCACTCGACCCGGGTGTCGGAGGCGAGCGCCACCCGCTCCTCGGGCTCGATGCCGAGGTCGATCAGGCCGGCCGCGATCGCGAACACCCGCTCGGCGGCCTGGCCCCAGCTCAGGGACTTCCAGTCGTCGGGGCCGCTGCCGGAGGCCGACGGCACCGGATAGCGGTAGGCCTCGGCGTCCGGCGTGGCCGCAACGCGCTCAAGGAAGAGGCTCGCCACGGAGGGCGGACGGTTCTCGATCTGTGTCTGTGTGTCGCTCACGACATCCTCCGGGCCCGCGACAGTGCTTGCGTCTGTTGGCGTGCGTCTGCTTGGGGGGCGGTTGTTTAACTAGCGAGTAACCTTCGAGCAGTGATCAGAGTAGAGCGCCCGCGCCCGCCACGTAAGGGGCTACGACCTCTCACTTTCAACAGAACGCGGCAGGGCGCACGGGGGTGACGGGGCGAGACTCACGCGCATGACAAAGGCCCGCCGCGCGAGCCGCGCGACGGGCCTGTGCCCAGCCTCCCCGGAGATTCCGCTTCCGGGCTGCTTCCGGGTTCCTTCCGGCCTACTTCTTCTTCGACGGGCCCTCGTCGCTGGAGAGCACGGCGATGAAGGCCTCCTGCGGCACCTCGACGGAGCCGACCATCTTCATCCGCTTCTTGCCTTCCTTCTGCTTCTCGAGCAGCTTCCGCTTACGGGAGATGTCACCGCCGTAGCACTTGGCGAGGACGTCCTTGCGGATGGCGCGGATGGTCTCGCGGGCGATGACCCGCGAACCGATGGCGGCCTGCACGGGCACCTCGAACGCCTGCCTCGGGATGAGCTCCCGCAGCTTGGCGACGAGCCGCACTCCGTACGCGTACGCCTGGTCCTTGTGCGTCACGGCGGAGAAGGCGTCGACCTTGTCGCCGTGCAGCAGGATGTCGACCTTGACGAGCTGCGCGGACTGCTCGCCGGTGGGCTCGTAGTCCAGGGAGGCGTAGCCACGGGTCTTGGACTTCAGCTGGTCGAAGAAGTCGAAGACGATCTCCGCGAGCGGCAGGGTGTAGCGGATCTCGACGCGGTCCTCGGAGAGGTAGTCCATGCCGAGCAGCACACCGCGCCGGTTCTGGCACAGCTCCATGATCGAGCCGATGAACTCGGACGGCGCGAGGATCGTGGCGCGTACGACCGGCTCGAAGACCTGGTCGATCTTGCCCTCGGGGAACTCGCTCGGGTTGGTGACCGTGTGCTCGACGCCGTCCTCCATGATCACGCGGTAGACCACGTTGGGGGCGGTGGCGATCAGGTCGAGGCCGAACTCGCGCTCCAGGCGCTCCCGGATCACGTCCAGGTGCAGCAGGCCGAGGAAGCCGACGCGGAAGCCGAAGCCGAGCGCGGCCGAGGTCTCCGGCTCGTAGACGAGGGCGGCGTCGTTGAGCTGCAGCTTGTCGAGGGCCTCGCGCAGGTCCGGGTACTCCGAGCCGTCCAGCGGGTAGAGCCCCGAGAACACCATCGGCTTCGGGTCCTTGTACCCGCCGAGCGCCTCGGTGGCGCCCTTGTGCAGGGTGGTGATCGTGTCACCGACCTTGGACTGGCGGACGTCCTTCACACCGGTGATCAGGTAGCCCACCTCACCGACCGCGAGGCCGTCGGCGGGCAGCATCTCCGGGGAGTTCGTGCCGATCTCGAGCAGCTCGTGGGTGGCGCCGGTGGACATCATCCGGATCCGCTCACGCTTGTTGAGCTGGCCGTCGATGACCCTGACGTACGTGACCACACCGCGGTACGAGTCGTAGACCGAGTCGAAGATCATCGCGCGGGCGGGGGCGTCCTGGACGCCGACCGGGGCCGGGACGTCGTTGACCACGCGGTCGAGCAGCGCCTCGACGCCGAGGCCGGTCTTGGCGGACACCTTCAGGACGTCGTCGGGCTCGCAGCCGACCAGGTTCGCGAGCTCCTCGGCGAACTTCTCCGGCTGCGCGGCCGGCAGGTCGATCTTGTTGAGCACCGGGATGATCTTGAGGTCGTTCTCCATCGCCAGGTAGAGGTTGGCGAGGGTCTGCGCCTCGATGCCCTGGGCCGCGTCGACGAGGAGGATCGTCCCCTCACAGGCGGCGAGCGAGCGCGAGACCTCGTAGGTGAAGTCCACGTGGCCGGGAGTGTCGATCATGTTGAGGATGTGGGTCTTGTCCTGACCCTCACCCTCGGTGGGCGCCCAGGGCAGGCGGACCGCCTGGGACTTGATGGTGATGCCGCGCTCGCGCTCGATGTCCATCCGGTCGAGGTACTGAGCGCGCATCTGCCGCTGCTCGACCACACCGGTCAGCTGGAGCATCCGGTCGGCGAGCGTGGACTTGCCGTGGTCGATGTGCGCGATGATGCAGAAATTGCGGATCAACGCCGGGTCGGTACGGCTCGGCTGAGGCACATTCGTAGGGGTCGCGGGCACGCAGGGTCCTGATTCTTGAGACGTCTGCAGCTCTCTGCAGCCACGGGTCGGATCGTTACGTAGCCTCCATCGTCCCATGAGCGGCGAAGAAGGCTCGGTTTGGGCCGCCGGGAGGGGCGCTGGTAGCCTGGTCAGCTGTGTCTCGCGTGCCCTCTCAGCGTGTGAGGCACTCCCTCGGTCTCCTGGCTCGTCCTGCCCGCGGTCTTCGGCTTGCGGGTGTGGCTGTCGCCGGGTGGCCGCCGTAAGAATCATCGAACCTGAAAAGGCTCTTTCGTGGCGAACATCAAGTCCCAGATCAAGCGGAACAAGACGAACGAGAAGGCGCGCCTGCGCAACAAGGCCGTCAAGTCCTCGCTCAAGACCGCGATCCGTAAGACCCGTGAGGCTGCCGCCGCGGGTGACGTCGAGAAGGCCACTGCGGCCCTGCGCGACGCCAACCGCAAGCTGGACAAGGCCGTCTCGAAGGGCGTCCTCCACAAGAACAACGCCGCCAACAAGAAGTCGGCGCTTGCCACCAAGGTCGCCGCCCTCCAGGGCTGACACTTGATTTGATCGCCGGGACGGACCCCGAGCGGGCCCTCTCATCCGCTCCCGCCCGGCACCCCGGATCCGCACGCGGCCTGCGTTCGCCACGCGGGTGCGGATCCAGAAGCTTCAACCGGAGACCCCGTTGATCGCCCTTCCCCAGGGCGGTTGGCGGGGTTTTTGGGTTCTTGGCTTCACCTTCAGCCCGCCCCACAGCTTCACCTTTCAGCCCCCACACACAAACCCCCGCCTCAGCGCCGCGACCGCGCCGCCCGAGCAATCGTGACGACCGCCTTCTCCAGCGCGTACTCCGGATCGTCCCCGCCCCCCTTCACCCCCGCGTCCGCCTCCGCGACCGCCTGCAGCGCCACCGCGACGCCGTCCGGCGTCCAGCCGCGCATCTGCTGCCGCACGCGGTCGATCTTCCAGGGCGGCATACCGAGTTCACGGGCCAGGTCCGCGGGACGGCCGCCGCGCGCGGAGGACAACTTGCCGATGGCGCGCACCCCTTGGGCCAGCGCACTGGTGATCAGCACGGGCGCGACCCCGGTCGCGAGGGACCAGCGCAGCGCTTCGAGCGCCTCGGCCGCCCTGCCCTCCACGGCCCGGTCGGCGACGGTGAAGCTGGAGGCCTCGGCCCGGCCTGTGTAGTACCGGCCGACCACCGCCTCGTCGATCGTCCCCTCGACGTCCGCCGTCAGCTGCGTCACCGCGGAGGCCAGCTCCCGCAGATCGCTGCCGATCGCGTCCACCAGGGCCTGGCACGCCTCCGGCGTCGCGGACCGGCCGAGCGTCCGGAACTCGGCCCGTACGAACGCGAGTCGGTCCGCCGGCTTCGTCATCTTGGGGCAGGCCACCTCGCGGGCGCCCGCCTTGCGCGCGGCGTCGAGGAGGCCCTTGCCCTTCGCCGCTCCGGCGTGCAGCAGGACGAGGGTGATCTCCTCGACCGGCGCCCCGAAGTACGCCTTCACGTCCTTGATCGTGTCCGCCGAGAGGTCCTGCGCATTGCGTACGACCACGACCTTGCGCTCGGCGAACAGCGACGGGCTGGTCAACTCGGCGAGCGTGCCCGGCTGGAGCTGGTCGGGCGCGAGGTCACGCACGTCCGTGTCGGAGTCGGCGGCCCGGGCGGCGGCCACCACCTGCTGCACGGCGCGGTCGAGCAGCAGGTCCTCCTGGCCCACGGCGATCGTGACGGGGGCGAGCGGATTGTCGTTTGCGGGTTTCGTGGCCATCGCGGTCAAGGATCCCACGCGCCACTGACAACGCCGGACGAGCGGCCCCGCCGGGGGTGGACGCCATGACCTGAAGGCGGCTCAGGCAGTGGTGTCCGAAGTCGTTTCGGGTTTCGTGTGGAGGATCTCGCGGGCCTGGTCAGCGGCGCGGGAGATGCTCTCGGAGACGAAGTCGATGAAGCGGGCGATGTTCTCCAGGCGGGCGGCGGCCGGGGTGTCGGGGCCGAGGATGCCGACGCCCTGCCGGGCCACCTCGCCGAGGTGGGCGGCGGCACGGGCACTGGCCATCGTGGACTGGTACATGACGTCGTCGTCGACGACGTAGCGTTCGCGGCGGCGTTCGTCGCGTTCCCGGCGGATGAGGCCCTGGCTTTCAAGGAACGTGACCGCCTTCGAGACGGATGCCGGGCTGATCTGCAGGCGCCCCGCGAGCTCGGAGGCGGTGAGGCTGCCGGCGTCGGTGGTGTAGAGGCAGGCCAGCACCCTGGCCGTCATCCTGGGCAGGCCCGACTGCATGAAGACGGTGGTGAACGTCTCCTCGTACTCGCGTACCGCTTCGGCATCGCGCCCGTGCGCCTGCGGGCGCGTGTCCGGGTCCCGGGGGGCGGCCTTTCTGCGGCGGTGCGCGCGGTGTTCGGTGGCGCGGTGGGCGAGGTCGGCGCGGTAGGCGGTCGGGCCGCCGTTGCGCATCACCTCACGCGTGACCGTCGAGGTCGGACGGTCGAGACGCCTGCCGATCTCCGCGTAGGCGAGCCCGTCGGCCAGCCCCAGGGCGATCTGCCGGCGTTCCTGCTGCGTGAGCCTGCCTCCTGGCATCGCGGTCTCCTTCGTGATCCGGATCCGTGGAGCCTCCAGATTAGCGTTCACTTTCAATTCATTGCAACGACGCGAGTCGCGGTTGTTGCATTAGATTCCAAAACCATTGCAACGATTACAGCGCAACTGCCTGCAATGACTGCGATTTTGCGCAACGAGCTGATTGCCGCATCCATAAATGCAACGTAGCTTTTCCATCATCGGAAACAGCGAGCGAAGGAAACTACGATGCAGAAGTTCGACACCCCCGCCCCCGTGGCCGCCGTCCTCGACATCCCCGTCGGCCGCATCCAGTTCATCGCCGCCGACCGGACCGACACCGCGGTCGAGGTGCTCCCCGCCAACGCCGCCAAGAGCCGCGACGTGAAGGCGGCGGAGCAGACCGAGGTCACCTACGGCGACGGCGTCCTGCGGATCAAGGCCCCCGAGGCGAAGAACCAGATCTTCGGCGCTTCCGGGTCCATCGAGGTGACCGTCCAACTGCCCAGCGGCTCCCGCGTCGAAGCGACGGCGGCGGCCGCCGAGTTCCGGGGCGTCGGACGGCTCGGCGACGTCTCCCTCGAGAGCGCCCAGGGCTCGGTCAAGCTCGACGAGGCCGCGAGTGCCCGCCTGACCCTCCAGTCCGGCGACATCTCGGTCGGCCGCCTCGGCGGCCCCGCACAGATCAGCACCCAGAAGGGCGACCTCCACATCACCGAGGCCGTACTCGGCGCGGTCACGCTGCGCACCGAGTCCGGCGAGATCTCGGTCGGCGCCGCCCGCGGAGTCTCCGCCTCCCTGGACGCCGGCACTTCCTACGGCCGCATCCACAACGCGCTCAAGAACGCCGACGGCGCCGACGCCGCCCTGACCATCCACGCGACCACCGCCCACGGCGACATCAGCGCCCGCAGCCTCTGAGAGTCCGCGGCGATCCTGTCCCGTCAGTTGAGTCCCGTCACCGTTCCGAAGGAGCACACCACCATGTCGAACTCCCTTACCGACCAGGACCGCCCGGAGCTGCAGAAGGTCATCGAGGACATGGCCGAGTCCGGTTTCACCGGGGTGACGATGCGCGTGCACGACGAGCAAGGCGAGTGGGTCGGCAGCGCCGGGGTGCGCAAGCTGGGCGAGACCGCGAAGCCCTCGGCCGACGGGCACGTCCGGATCGGCAGCAACACCAAGACCTTCACCGCGACCGTGGTGCTGCAACTGGTGTCCGAGGGCTCGATCGAGCTGGACGCCCAAGTGGCCGACCATCTGCCCGAGTTCGGCCTCGACCCGCGGATCACGGTGCGGATGCTCCTGCAGCACACCAGCGGGGTGTTCAACTTCACCGGCGAGTACTACGACGACGGGACGGTCGCGCCGGGCATCCCCGCCACGACCGCGGGCCAGGAGTGGGTGGACGACCGGTTCAAGACCTACCGGCCGGAAGAGCTGGTACGGCTGGCGCTGTCCAAGCCGGCACGGTTCGAGCCGGGAACGGACTGGAGCTACTCCAACACCAACTACGTACTGGCCAGGCTGCTGATCGAGAAGGTCACCGGCCGCTCGCTCGCCGCGGAGATGCAGCGGCTGATCCTGGGGCCGCTCGGGATGTCGGACACCCTGATGCCGGAGACCGACCCGGAGATCCCCGAACCGCACATCCACGCCTACTACCGGTACGAGGACGGCGGCCGGGAGCAGACGGTCGACGTCACCCGCCAGAACCCCTCCTGGATCTCCACCGGCGGCGACATGATCTCCACGACCCGGGACCTCCACACGTTCATCTCCGCGCTGATGGGCGGCAGGCTCCTGCCTCCCCCGCTCCTGGCCGAGATGTGCAAGCCGCATCCCAAAGTCGGCTACGGACTGGGGGTGTTCGTGCAGAGCGCGGGCGACAACGGCGCCACCGTCATCACCCACAACGGCGGCATGGCGGGCCACGCGGCGCTGATGTACAGCACGCCCGACGGCAGCAAGACCCTGACCGCCGCGCTGAACTACGTCGACGACGCCGCACTGTCCATGGCGGCGGCGTTCCACCAGGCGACGCAGCGGCTGGTCGGGGAGGTGTTCGGCGGCGGGCAGGCCGGAGCGGGCGACGCGGCAGCTCTCCCGGCCGAGCCGACTCCGTAGACAGGGTGACCGAGTCGGCGTCGCGGACCCGCCCAGGCCAACCCGGCTCGATTCCCCTTGGCCGCCGCCCGCCCCTGCGACTCCCGTCGGGGGGGGGAGGAGGGCGGCTTGGGCGTTGCTTCGGGTCGGGCCGGGCTGGGCGGAGGGGGGGCGTTCGGGTCGGGTCGGGTCGGGCCGGGTCTGGCTGGGCGGATCGGGTCGGGTCGGGCTGGGCTGGGCTGGGCCGGGTCGGGCTGGGCTGGGCTGGGCGGATCGGGCCGGGTCGGGTCGGGCCGGGCTGGGCGGATCGGGCCGGGTCGGGCCGGGCCAGGGCGGGTCGAGCCGGATCCGGTTGGTGGTCACCCGGCCTAGGGCTCTTCGCGCCAGCCCTCCCACTCGGCCGCGAACTCGTCCAGCGCCGCCGGGTCCAGGCGCTCCCGGGTGTCCTCCAGGACCAGCAGCCACTGTGCGTCCTCGGCATCGTCCTCACCGGCCAGGGCGTCCCGTACGAGCTGGGGCTCCTTGGTGACCGGGAAGCGTTCGGCCAGCGCCTCGGCCGCTTCCTCGGCGGCGTCACGGTCGGGCAGGACCAGCACATGTCTCACATCGCTCACGAGCAACATTGTCCTGGTCCGCCGCCGTGCCCCGTTCCCGCCCCTGCGGACCGGCCGGACCGGAGCGGCTCAGCCCTGGGGGACGTTCTGCACGTCGAGGTCGATCTTGATGCTCGGGCCGACCACCGCGATGCCCTTGGCCAGCATCGTCTGCCAACTCACCGTGAAGTCGTCGCGGTGCAGCTCGGTCGTGGCGCGGCAGGCGGCGCGGGTCTCGCCCTCCATGCCGCTGCCGGTGCCCAGGTACTCGGTGTCGAGTGTGACCGTGCGCGTCACCCCGTGCAGCGTGAGCGCGCCCGTCACGGCCCAACGGTTGCCGCCGCGGTGCACGAAGCGGTCGCTGTAGAACTCCAGCGTCGGGAACTGCGCGACGTCCAGGAAGTCGCCGGACCGCAGATGGTCGTCACGCATCTTGGCGTTCGTGTCGATGGAGGCCGTGTCGATGGAGGCCGTGTCGATCACGATGTGCATGGCGGACTGCTCCATGCGCTCCGCTATCCGTATCGCACCCGCGAAGTTGTTGAACCGGCCGTGGATGCGCGCCAGTCCGATGTGCCGGGCCGTGAACGCGATCGAGGAGTGCCTGGGCTCCATCTCCCACTCGCCGGGCTGCGGCAGCGGCGCCGGTGCCGCGAGCTGCAGCGTCAGGTCGCCGATCGCCGCGTGCCGGCCCTCGGTCACGGTCGCGCTGCCGCGGTACGGCGTATACACCTCGGCCGACACCGCGATGCGGTACTCCCCCGCGGGCACCGTCGCCACGAACGAGCCGTACGGGTCCGCCCCTCCCGCCACGACCTTCCTGCCCTGCGCGTCCGAGATCGTGAACTCCGCCTGCCGCAACGGCTCGTCGACCGGGTCGAGGACCCGGCAGCTGACCATCCCCCCGCTGGGCGGCACCGGCAACCACGACGCGGAACCCGCGGAACCACCGCCGCTCGCCCGGTTCTTACGGTTCTCCAGCCAGCGGCCGAACATGGACAGCAGCTCTGATTGCGCTATGGACCTGCGGTGCGGAGCGGACGCACCGGTTGACGTGCGATGGGTGCCGTACGACGTCCTGCAGACGGCCTGCGCGGGCTTCGACGCGGCACACGTATCGCGAGCCCGCGGACTCATGGTGATCACACGGTGACCGTTCGGGGCGGTCGAGCGCGCGATCGTTCCGTAGGGCTGGATAACTCCCCCCATCGAAGGTCCATTCGACCATTACTGCGGCTTTCGGGGCAACACGGCCTCATCCCTCACCACACACTCCCGTTCAGTCGGGCGCCCGTTCGGTTCAGTCGGGCAGTTCTCCTTCAATGTCCCGGCCTGCCGTCCTCCTTCGACGGCGTGGCCCTTAGATCGGGGCCGGTGCCCGTCACGGCGACCGAGCCATGCACGTCGGTACGGAGTACGAGCGCGCCCCTCGATCTCAGTGCGGCGAGCGTGCCGGGTGCCGGATGCCCGTACCCGTTGTCCCTGCCTGCCGAGATCAGGGCCAGGCGCGGGTCGAGCCGGCGCATCAACTCCGGGTCCTGGTAGGCCGAGCCGTGGTGGGCGACCTTCAGCACGTCTACCGGCGGCAGTCGCGGCAGGGTGCGCAACAGGGCCTGCTGGGCGGGCGGTTCCAGGTCACCGGGCAGCAGCAGCTTCAGACCGGCCACCTCCACGAGCAGCGTCACACTCGCGTCGTTGGGCCCCTCGGGCTCGGGACGCGGACCCGGGCCGATCGGCGGCCACACCACCCTCCAGCGCAACGGCCCCGCACGACGACGCTCACCCGCCACCGCCCGCACCACCGGAACGTCCCGCGCGGCGGCCTCCGCCTTCACGAACTCCGCCCGCTCCTGCGGCACTTCGAGCGGTGTCGTCTGGATCAGCCCCACCTCCCGTCCGCGGAGTGCCCCCGGCAGGCCCGTCACATGGTCCGCGTGGAAGTGCGTGAGCAGCACCAACGGGATTCGCGTCACGCCGAGTGCGCTCAGGCACCTGTCCACAAGGGCGGGGTCCGGCCCCGCGTCGACCAGGACCGCCTCCCCCGGCCCGGTCGCCAGCACCGTGGCATCGCCCTGCCCCACGTCGCACATCACCAGCCTCCAACCCGACGGCGGCCAGCCCGAGATCACCCGGGTGAGCGGCGCCGGACGGACCACGGCGAGCAGGAACAGCAGAGCGAACACCCCGACCGTCGCCGGATGCCCGAGCACCCTCCGCCCCGACCCCCGTGCCAGCCGACCGGCCAGCACCACCGCGCACACCGTGACCCCCGCGAGCAACGCCCCGCCGCGCCACCCGCCGGGCCAGTCGACACCCGCCCCCGGCAGCGCCGCACCCCTCCTCGCCACTTCGGCGATCCACTCCACCGGCCAACTAGCCACCCAGCACAGTCCTTTGGCGAGCGGCAGCGAGACCGGTGCCAGGGCGAGCGCGGCGAATCCGAGCACGGTCGCCGGCGCCACCGCCAGCTCGGCGAGCAGATTGCACGGCACCGCCACCAGGCTGACGCGAGCCGCCAGCACAGCCACGACGGGCGCGCAGACTGCCTGCGCCGCGAGCGCCGCGGCCAGCGCATCGGCCACCCTGCCCGGAACCCGTCTGCGCCGTAGTGCGGCACCCCACCGTGGCGCCAGCGTCAGCAGCGCGCCGGTGGCGAGCACCGACAACACGAAGCCGTAACTCCGCGCCAGCCACGGGTCGTAGAGCACCAGGAGCAGTACGGCTGCCGCGAGGGCCGGGATCAGCGAGCGGCGGCGCCCCGTGCCGACGGCGACCAGCACGATGAACCCGCAGGCCGCTGCTCGCAGCACGCTCGGATCGGGTCTGCACACCACGACGAACGCCAGCGTGAGCGCTCCGCCGAGCAGAGCCGTGCCTCTGAGCGAGATGCCCAGGCGTGGCGCCAGCCCCCCACGCTCCGCCCTCATCGCTCGGCCGGGTGGGCCGGTGAGCAGGATGAGGACGATGGTCAGGTTGCTCCCCGACACCGCGAGGAGATGGGTGAGATCGGTGGCCCGGAAGGCCTCGTCCAACTCCTCGGTGACGCGTCCGGTGTCCCCGACGACCAGGCCCGGCAGCAGGGCGCGGGCGTCCGGCGTGAGGCCTTCGGTCGCCGCCCGCAGCCCCGCCCGCAGCTTTCCGGCGGTGCGCTGCAGGGCACTCGGCCCCTGGACGGCTCGCGGCGCCTGGCCGCCCGGCACCCGTACGACCGCCGCGATCCGGTCCCCGTCCCGCATCGGCGGCGCGAGCCGGGCGTCCACACGCAGCCTCGTGGAGGGCAGGAGGGCACGCCAGGGGGAGCTCTCGCGTACGCCCTTCTCCTCCTGCTCCGCGTCGACCTCCCCCTTCCCCGCTCGCCCTGCGTCGGCCTCTCGGGCGAGGAGCAGGACCGGCGTACGGGTCTCCGTGACCTGCCCGGCCGACGTGGTGACCTCGATGACGTCTGCCTCGACCGCCGTACCAGGCGGCAGAGTCCTGGCACCCGCCGCGCGCGCCCGGATCGGGCGTGGATCCGCCGTCACCTCCAACTCGACCGTGGCGTGGGCGTATTCGCGCGCCAGCGCGGGGACGGGACCGCGATACAGGTCTGCGGTGTGCAGCGCGGTCGAGCCGAGGGCCGCGGCGGCGCAGAGGAGCGTCATGGCCACGGCGACGCGGCCCGACCGCATCACACCGGACGGCCCCGGCCGGATCAGACCGGACCGCCCCGGCCCCATCGCACCCGACGCCCGCGCGGTGTCCGAACGCCGCCGCCCGCTCCCCGACCGGGGTGAGCGCCTCGGCCGCCGCACCCTGAGCACTTCCGCGCACAGCACGCCCACCGCCGTCACCGCACACAGCGTGAGCGCCAGGACCGTCCACCCGCCGGAGTCACCGAGCGCCACTCCCGCCGCCGCCCATGCCGCCAGCGCAGGCGGGACGAGACGCAGGTCCGCCGGGCCTTCCGGCCGTCGCCCCGAGGCCTGCACCCGGCGGCCTGTCGCATCCACCTGGCGGGGCTCGCTGCCGCGCACCGCCTCCTGCTCCCCGTTGGGCTCGGACGCGGCGCGAACTGCCGCGCGAATCATGGCCGTACGGCGTTCTTCAGGTCCGCGAAGCGTCGCTCGCCGATGCCGTTCACCTCACGGAGTTCGTCGATGGAGCGGAAGCCGCCGTGCTGAGTGCGGTAATCGACGATGTGCTGGGCCAGCACCGGGCCCACTCCCGGAAGCGTGTCCAGCTGTTCGACCGTGGCCGTGTTGAGGCTGACCGGAGCTGTTCCCGCCCCTGCCCCAGGACCGGCACCTGCGGCCCCGCTGCCCGAGCCCGAGGAGCCCGATGACGTGGCTCCGGTGGATGCCGATCCCCCTCCCCCAGCCGCGCCGGGTGCCGCCGGCACACCGACGACGACCTGTTCGCCGTCCATCAGGAGCCGCGCCCGGTTGAGACCGGCGACGTCCACTCCCCGGCGTACCCCGCCGGCGGCCTTCAGCGCGTCGGCGACCCTGGCGCCCGCCGGCAAGCGGTGGATCCCCGGGCTGCGCACCTTGCCGCTGACATCCACGACGATCCGGCCTCCGGAGGCTCCCGGCCCACCTGTGGCACCTGCGGCACCTGCGGTCTCCTGTCCCCCTGCTCCGACCGCCCCGACCGCCCCGGGCTCCGTCACGGACGCACCCGGCGACGGGGCGGGCACCGTCGCCTCGCCCACCGCCTCCGGTGCGCGTACCGATCGCGGCTCGCCGGACCAGAAGTGGTGCACGGCAAAACCGACTGCGACCACCAGCACCACGGCAAGGGCGATCAGACTCCGGCGTTCGACGCCACACCTCAACTGCAGCCACAGCGGCAGACGTTCACGCACGGCGAGCCGCAGACGCTCTCGCCGGGGCTGCTCCCGGGCATCCGACTCAGCCTCCGGCCAGTCCGGCTGAACCAGCCCGCCCGACGGAACTGGCCCGTCCGGCTGATCCGGTCCACCCGGCTCCGGCTGATCCGGTCCACCCCGCGCCTCCTCCACGCGCGTCCTCGGCCCACGCCTGCCCGCACCTCCAGCCGCATCCGCCGCATCCGCCGCATCCGCCTGATCCTCAACGATCGCCGCCCGCAACCCGCCCGGCGGGACAGGCCGCAGCTCGGACGGCAGAGAGGCCGGAAGGGACGACGGCAGAGACGACTGCCGAGAAGAAGCCCGAGAAGACCGAGGAGACGGGGAAGACGGGGAAGACGGAGAGGACAACAGAAAAGACGGAGCCGTACGGTCACCCCCTCCGCCCGGGTCGAACAGCACCTGCGCACGCATCCGTACGTGCTCGGCCGCAGCACGCCGGTGCCGAACCCCCGCCCGTACGCCGCTCGTTCGGTAGGGAGCCCGGCCGCGGCGCACCGCAGGACGATGCCGCATCCGGCCGTCCGACGACGGGCCACGGCCCGGGCCGCTCGTCGCAGCGGCGGTGAAGGAGCGGCGCGGGGAACCGGAGGAGCGAGGAGCGCGAGGCGATCGAAGAGTCATGCCCGCGACGCTATGCAGGTCCGAACGAACTTGCTGATCTTGGTCAATTCCTGTGGATTACCCGGGAGTTGTGGATAACTCCGTCACCCACACGAGTCACAAGTACCGACAGCGGCGCCCGGCATGACAGCCCTACCGCGGCGAGACAACCGCCCCCAGCAGCCCCGGCCCCGTGTGCGCCCCGATCACCGCGCCCACCTCGCTGACATGCAGCTCGGCCAGCCCCGGCACCCGCTCCCTGAGGCGGTCCGCGAGTGCGCTCGCGCGCTCCGGCGACGCCAGGTGGTGCACTGCGATGTCCACCTCGCTGACACCGGCCCGCTCCGTCACGATCTCCTCGAGCCGGGCGATGGCCTTGGAGGCGGTGCGCACCTTCTCCAGCAACTCGATCCGCCCGTTGTCCAGTTGGAGCAGCGGCTTGACCGCGAGCGCCGAGCCGAGGAGCGCCTGTGCGGCCCCGATCCGGCCGCCGCGGCGCAGGTAGTCCAACGTGTCGACGTAGAAGTAGGCGGAGGTGGAGGCCGCGCGCTTCTCGGCCGCGGCCACCGCGTCGTCCGCCGTACCGCCGGCGTCGACCGCCTCCGCTGCGGACAGCGCGCAGAACCCGAGGGCCATCGCGACCATGCCGGTGTCCACCACGCGTACGGGAACGGGGGCGTCCTTGGCCGCAAGCACCGCCGCGTCGTACGTACCGGAGAACTCCGCCGAGAGGTGGAGCGACACGATGCCCGTCGCTCCCGATTCGGCAACGCGACGGTAGGTCTCGGCGAACAGCTCGGGGCTCGGCCGGGAGGTGGTCACCGGCTGGCGCTTCTGCAGTGCGGTGGCGAGCGAGCGGGCCGAGATCTCGGTGCCCTCTTCCAGCGCCTGGGCGCCCAGGACCACGGTCAGCGGGACCGCGGTGATGCTGTGCCGCTCCATCGCCCGCTGCGGCAGGTAGGCCGTTGAATCCGTGACGATCGCGACATGGCGGGACATGAGCTGGAGATTACCTGTCTGGCCCCGCGTCCGGCAGCCCGGGGCCTGCGGGTGGTCATCAGGGTGGATCAGCAGGCGCACCTGCGGTGCGGCACAGTCGCCAAACTGTGCCTGTCCGTATCCCGAGACGTGCCTGACCGTTCTCCGGGTTCGCGAAAACCCAGCTCAGAACGCCCGCCCGGGATCCTGCTCAAGTCCGCCGCCCATAAACGGGCTCACGCGATCCGCTTCAGGTAGATCTCTTCAGGTAAACCGCCTCACGCAAACCGCCTCACGTAGACCACTTCAGGTCGTGCTCTCCGGCTTCACGTCCTTCTGCCACGGGTATGTGGGCGCCGGTCTGCTCGGCTCGATCGCCTCAGGCCCACGCTCGGCATCCGCCGCAGAGCGATCCGAACGATCCGACCGCTCCGACCGCTCCGACCGCTCCGACCGCTCCGACCGCCCATCGGGCCACGTCTGCTCCGTGGGCGCCGCAGGGCCGTCGACGAGCGTCGGCTCGGGCCACGAAGGAGCGGCCGGCCGCGAAGGAGCAGCCGCCTTCCCCTCCACGTCCCCCTCCGAACCCGTCTCGGCCGGCCCGGCCGGGGTCCAGTGCCGCAGCGCGCCGGACTCCATGTCGATCTGCCGCCCCAGCTCCGCCAGGTCGCCGTCGGCGAAGTTGCGGGCGCGGTCGTGGGCGGCCCAGCGCAGAGAGTCCGCGGCCTGAGTGATCTGGTCCGTACGCTCCTTGAGGTCGGGCAGCCGCTGTGCGAGGCGGGCCTTGTCCGGGTCGCGCTCCAGGCGCTTCAGCTCACGGTCCAGCTCGTGCCCATGCGCGCTCAGGCGGTCGAAGAGACGCAGCGCCTCCTGCAGCGAGGCATCCTCCTGGGCGCCGCTGCCGAGGGCCTCCTGGGTGGCCTTCATCGTCGACCGCAGTTGCACGCGCAGCCGCGCCAGCTCGCCCACGGGGCCGGGCTGGGCGTACGTCTTCGCCTTCAGGGTGGTGTCCTCGACCGTGCGGCGGGCCTGCTCGATGGTTCGGTCCACTCCGCGCGCGGCGGCCTTCGCGACCTTGATCGTGACGAACACCCCCAGCACCACGAAGAGCGCGAAAAGCACCGCCAGTACGGCGATCGCTTCACCCATGACGGGCCTCCGGGGGTCTTGACGACGGTCTCTTCCACGGTAAACGCAGACAGGCAGGCCGAGGGTTCCTTCGAACCCCCAACCTGCCCGTAGGGGACATCCCTGCCACCGCGTCAGGCACCGACGCTCGGCAGGTGACGCATCAGGCCGGAACGATGTTGACCAGCTTCGGCGCCCGCACGATCACCTTGCGGATGCCCGCGCCGGCCAGCGCCGCCACCACCTTCTCGTCGGCCAGGGCCGCCTTCTCCAGCTCCTCGTCCGAGATCGACGGGGACACCTCCAGGCGCGCCTTGACCTTGCCCTTGATCTGCACGACGCAGGTCACGGCCTCGTCGACGACGTACGCCGGGTCGGCGACCGGGAACTCCTCGTGGACGACCGACGAGTCGTGGCCCAGCTTGCGCCACAGCTCCTCGCCGATGTGCGGGGCCAGCGGCGCGATCAGCAGCACCAGACGCTCGGCGACCGAACGCTGCACCGGGCCACCTGACTTGGTCAGGTGGTTGTTCAGCTCGGTGATCTTGGCGATGGCGGTGTTGAACCGCATGCCGTCCAGGTCCTGGCGGACGCCGTCGATCGCCTTGTGCAGGGCGCGCAGCGTGTCCTCGTCGGGCTCGGCGTCGGACACGGTGACCGCGCCGGTCGCCTCGTCGACGACGTTGCGCCACAGCCGCTGCAGCAGCCGGAACTGGCCCACCACCGCGCGCGTGTCCCACGGCCGGGAGACGTCCAGGGGGCCCATCGCCATCTCGTAGAGGCGCAGGGTGTCCGCACCGTACTCGGCGCAGATCTCGTCCGGAGTGACCGCGTTCTTCAGGGACTTGCCCATCTTGCCCAGCTCGCGCTTGACCGGCTCGCCCTCGAAGAAGTACTTGCCGTCGCGCTCCTCGACCTCGTCGGCCGGCACCGGGAAGCCACGGCTGTCGCGGTAGACGTACGCCTGGATCATGCCCTGGTTGTACAGCTTGTGGAACGGCTCGGAGGACGCGATGCAGCCCAGGTCGAACAGCACCTTGGACCAGAAACGCGCGTACAGCAGGTGCAGTACGGCGTGCTCCTGGCCGCCCACGTACAGGTCGACGCCGCCGTGCGGCTGGCCCTCACGCGGGCCCATCCAATAGCGCTCGATTTCCGGGTCGACCAGCTTGTCGTCGTTGTGCGGGTCCAGGTAGCGCAGCTCGTACCAGCAAGAACCGGCCCAGTTGGGCATGGTGTTGGTCTCGCGGCGGTACGTCTTGACGCCGTCGCCCAGGTCCAGCTGGACGTTGACCCAGTCCTCGTTGCGCGACAGCGGGGTCTCCGGGGAGGTGTCCGCGTCGTCCGGGTCGAAGGTGCGCGGGGAGTAGTCCTCGACCTCCGGCAGCTCCAGGGGCAGCATCGACTCGGGCAGCGAGTGCGCGATGCCGTCCTCGTCGTAGACGATCGGGAAGGGCTCGCCCCAGTAGCGCTGGCGGCTGAACAGCCAGTCACGCAGCCGGAAGTTGACGGTGCCCTCGCCGACGCTCCGCCGCTCCATCCACTCGGTGATGCGCGCCTTGGCCTCGGCGACGCCCAGGCCGTCCAGGGAGATGTCGTCGTTCGACGAGTTGATGATCTTCGCGTCGTACGAGCCGAAGGCGTCCTCCCAGGTGGAGGTGTCCGTGCCGCGGCCGTCGGTCGGCTCGACGATGCAGTGGATCGGCAGCTCGAAGGCCCGCGCGAACTCGAAGTCGCGCTGGTCACCCGCGGGGACGGCCATGATCGCGCCGGTGCCGTACCCCATCAGGACGTAGTCGGCGATGAAGACCGGGACCTGCTCGCCGTTGACCGGGTTGGTCGCGTACGCGCCGATGAAGACGCCGGTCTTGTCCTTGGCCTCGGCCTGGCGCTCGACGTCGGACTTGGTCGCGGCCTGCTTGCGGTACGCGGCGACGGCCTCGGCGGGCGTCGCGTGGCCGCCGGTCCAGACGTCGTGCGTGCCCTCGGGCCAGGCGTTCGGGGTGAACTTCTCGACCAGCGGGTGCTCGGGCGCCAGGACCATGTAAGTGGCGCCGAACAGGGTGTCCGGGCGGGTCGTGAAGACCGTGATGCGCTCGCCGTCGATCGGGAAGTCGACGCGGGCGCCCTCGGAGCGGCCGATCCAGTTGCGCTGCTGCAGCTTGATCGCCTCGGGCCAGTCCACGCCGTCCAGGTCGTCGATCAGGCGGTCCGCGTAGGCGGTGATGCGCATGTTCCACTGGCGCAGCTTGGACTTGAAGACCGGGAAGTTGCCGCGCTCGGAGCGGCCGTCGGCGGTGACCTCTTCGTTCGCCAGTACGGTGCCCAGGCCGGGGCACCAGTTGACGGGGGCGTCGGAGGCGTACGCCAGGCGGTAGTGGCCCAGGACCTCGGCGCGGTCGGCCGGGCTCAGCTCGGACCACGCGCGCGTGGTGCCGGTTTCGTCGGCGGGCACAGGGCGCTCGCCGCTCTCGAACTGGGCGACCAGCTCAGTGATCGGCCGGGCCTTCTTCGCGTCCTTGTCGTACCAGGAGTTGAAGATCTGGACGAAGATCCACTGGGTCCACTTGTAGTAGTCCGGGTCGATCGTCGCGAAGGAGCGGCGCTTGTCGTGGCCCAGGCCCAGGCGGCGCAGCTGCGCCTTCATGTTGACGATGTTGGCCTCGGTGGAGACCCGGGGGTGGGTGCCCGTCTGCACGGCGTACTGCTCGGCGGGCAGGCCGAAGGCGTCGAAGCCCAGGGTGTGCAGGACGTTGTGCCCGGTCATGCGCTGGAAGCGCGCGAAGGCGTCGGTCGCGATGTATCCCAGCGGGTGGCCGACGTGCAGGCCCGCGCCGGAGGGGTACGGGAACATGTCCATGATGAACTTCTTGGGCCGGCCGGCGAGCGACGGGTCACCGGCCATGTCTCCGCTCGGATTCGGCGCCTCATAGGTGCCGTTCTCGTCCCAGAAGTCCTGCCAGCGTGCCTCGATGTTCGCGGCCAGGGTGGCCGTGTAGCGGTGCGGTGCTGCCACTTCGGCAGCAGAATTCGTCTCGCTCATGATCCTTAAGGCTCCATCGATCGTCTCTGCCGGCGTTTTCGGCTGCGACGTACAGCCGAAATGAAAAATCCCCTCACACAGGAGGGGACGCCGCGCTGACTCCGACCGCCTTCGCTGGAAGGCCGTGGTCGGTACTGATCAGCGCGGCTCGCTAAGCAGAAGGCGTACGGCACGCATGGCGTCAGGGTACCGCAGCGCCCACGGGGGTCGCACCGAGCTTCCAGGACCGCCCGAGTTCCGGATTTCCTTCCGGGTTTCAGCCCAAGGGTTACTCGGCGTACCGGCGCCTATCGGGGCAACACAACAGACCGATCGCCACTGGATAACAACGCAATAACTCAAACCCCTTACTGGCCGGTATGGAGCCACTTAGCATGCGGCCCGGGACGCGCTTTGCCGAACCATTCGGAGTGACCCCATGAACCCTCCACAAACTTCCGTGCACGTTCGAGATCCACATCAACGCTCCGGTCCCGCACCGGAGTTGAGCCGCACCGCTCGCGGCGGTCTGATCGCCGCGCTGCTCCTCCTGATCCCCCTCGTCGTCCTCACCGGAGGCGACGGGCTGCGGGGCGCCCTCGACTTCACCACAGGGGTGCTCGCCCTCGTCGCCCTGACCTGCTCGATCGTCTGGGGCCTGGTCGCCTCCGACCGGATCTTCCTCAGCACCCGCCACAGACTGCTCGCCCAGGCAGTGCACCGGGCCACGGCGATCGCCGCTATCGGCTTCCTGCTGCTGCACGGCACGGTGAAGGTGGTCCTCGACCACGTGTCGCTCGTCGGCGCTCTGGTGCCGTTCTCGCTCGGCCCGAGCGGCACGGGCGTGCTGATCGGCCTGGGCGCCCTGGCCGGGCTGCTCATGGTGGTCACCGGCGTCACGGGCGCCCTGCGCAGCGCCTTCGCCTCCCCCGCCCGGGTCGCCGGCCGCTGGCGCGCGCTGCACACCCTGGCCTACCCGGCCTGGTGCGCGGCGCTGGTGCACGGCCTGTACGCGGGCCGAGAGCCCAGTGGCTGGGTCGTCGCCCTGTACTGCCTGTGCCTGGTCGCCGTCGGCGGTGCCCTGGCCCTGCGCTCCGCACCACCGCCGATCAAGCGCCAGGTGGCCCGCCGCCTCCTGGAACTGCTCGATCAGGCACCGCGCGGCCGCCGATCCGCCCACCGGCAGCCGCCCCGCAGGCAGACCCCACTGCCCGGAATGGAGCCCACCTCGACCACGCCGCAGACGGCCACCGACATCCCCACCCGACCCGACTGGGCACCGCACACGCCACCGCGCGGACAGGAGCACGATTTCGCTCCCTACGGGCAGGAGCACCGCTTCGATGCGCCCGCCCCCGAACACCGCTACGCGCCGCCCGCTCCCCCGCTCGGCGAAGCCCCACCCTGGCCGTCCGTCGGACCGGCGGCAAGGACCGACATGACGGCCGCCTACCGCGCCCTGTCCGCGCCCTACGCCCACCAGCCCGCCCCACTGCCACCCCGGCCGACGCGCGCCCCGCACACGGGCCAGGAGCCGGTGTACACGGGCCAGGAGCCGCCCGCGTACACACCGCGCGCGTACGACCCGTACGACTCCGGTGAGACGCCGACGGTCACGCCTCGCCCCTTTGCGGGGAGCGAGGAACCCGACAGCGCCCGCCCTTCCCCTCACGTCCCCGCGCAACAGCACAGGCTCTACGGGCAGCCCACGTCCGGTGAGCCCTGGAGCGCATCCGGCTCCACAGGAGGCTGTCCTTGAAATCCCGCTCTCCAGGGAGCCGTACCTCTCCAGGAGGCCGTCCTTGAACGCTCCGCTCCCCGACGTCCCCGAAGTGCGTGTCGTCGGCCTCCCCCAACTCACCTCGGGCTTCGACCTGGTCGAGCGGCTCGACCTGGCCCTGCACCTCAAGGTGCACGGTCCGCTGGAGCCGGTGGCCGGTGAGCGGCTCGCCGCGCTGGCCGACGAGGTACTGCTGCGCGGCCGCGGCGGCGCCGGTTTTCCCTTCGCGAGAAAGCTGCGGGCCGTCGCCCGCACGGCGATCGGCCGTGGCATCCGCCCGGTCGTGGTGGTCAACGGAAGCGAGGACGAGCCCGCCTGCCGCAAGGACACCGTGCTCCTCAACCGCGCGCCGCACCTCGTCCTCGACGGCGCGCTCCTTGCCGCCGAGGCACTGGGCGCACGGACCCTGGTGATCGGTGTCACGCGCGACTCGACCGAGGCGGCGATGACAGCGGCCCTCGCCGAAAGAGGCCTCACCAACCGGCGAAACGCGGCACTACGCGCGCGTGTCCAGCGAAACCCGCACCGCATGGTGACCGGCGAGGCGTCCGCCCTGGTGCGCTCCGCTGAGGGCGGCCCCGCACTGCCGCCGGGGCGCAAGGTCCGCGCATCCGACACCGGTGTCGGTGGCGCGCCCACGCTGCTGTCCAACGCGGAGACGTTCGCCCAACTCGCCGTCGCCGCACGGATCGGACCGGCCCGCTACCGCAACACCGGCCTGCGCGACGAACCCGGCACCGTCCTGCTGACCCTCTCCGGCTCGGTGGCCCGCCCCATGGTCATCGAGGTGCCCACGGGCGTGCCGCTGCGGTACGTCCTTCAGCTGGCCGGCGCCCCGCCGCTCCCCCAGGGCGTGCTGACGGGCGGCTATCACGGCCGCTGGCTGGACGCGACAGCCGCACGCGACGCCATCGTGTCCCGCGCCGCCCTCGAGGCGATAGGCGGCGCCCTGGGCGCGGGCGCGGTGCTGCCGATCGGCCCCGAGACGTGCCCGCTCGGCGAGGCTCTGCGGGTGGCGAACTGGCTGGCCGCGGAGAGCACCGGCCAGTGCGGCCCCTGCCGCCTCGGCCTGCCCGCCGCGGCAGGCGGCCTCGCCGACCTCCTCACGGACGGCGGCCCCACGGCCCTCGAAGCGCTGCGCGAAGTGGTCTCGGCGGTCCGCGGGCGTGGGGCCTGCAAGCACCCGGACGGTACGGCGAGCTTCGTGGAGTCGACGCTGGCGGCGTTCGCGGACGACGTCGCAGCGCATGTGCTGAGCGGTGGCTGCGGCCGTCGTACCAGAGGCCTGCTGCCGTTGCCCACCGCCGCCGGAGCGCCCGATCCGGGGGCGACGAGCGGGGAGCGGCTCGCCGTCGACTGGACCCTCTGCGAGGGGCACGGCCTCTGCGCGGACGTCGTGCCCGAGCTGATCAGGCTCGGCCCCGACGGCTTCCCCGCGGTCGCGGACGCCTCGGTGCCGCTGCAGCTGCGCGGACGCGCCCAGCGGGCCGTACGGCGCTGTCCCGCGCTCGCCCTGCGTCTGGAGCGGAGCGCCCCTGAGGCGCGCCCCGCACTGCCCGGGCCAGTCGGCCGCAAGGCCCTGGACAGCGGCCGGAGTTGAACAAAGCAGGCACACACAAAGAAGAGCGGGTCGTCCGATTCGGACGACCCGCTCTCCAACTTCTGTGGAGCTAAGGAGAATTGAACTCCTGACCTCTTGCATGCCATGCAAGCGCTCTACCAACTGAGCTATAGCCCCTTGCGGTGTACCGCCCGGGTTTTCCCCGCGGCGACGTCGACAACATTACCGGTCCCCCGCCGCTCCTCCAAATCGTTTGTCCGCCCCACCGGCGACGACATCCCACCCGGTACTGTCAGCACGCGTGACCACACAGGGACGAGCGGCCGCGAACACCGACGAAAGGCTCGAGCAGGACCGGGCCGGACACGATGCGCAGACCCCGCCGGACGGCGGCGTGGCAGCCCCCGGCCGGCGTCGGCTCCTGATCGCCCTCCTGGTCTGCCTGGCGTCGTTCAGCGCCTTCTGGGTCGCCCAGCGCCTCGCCGGCGTCACGCTCCTCGATGTGATGGTCTACCGCGCCGAGGGCTGGACCGTCCGCAACGGCGGCGATCTCTACGCCCTGGAAGCGACCATCCACAAGCTGCCGACGACGTACCCGCCGTTCGCCGCCCTGCTGTTCACACCGCTGACGCTGCTCGGCGTCCCGGAGATGCGCACCTTCGCGACCGGCTTCAACCTGGTGCTCGTCCTGGCCGTCGTCCACCTGTCGCTGCGCCTGGTCGGCGTCGAGCGGCGCTCGCAGCGGCTCGTGGTCGCGCTGTGGGTGGCCGCGCTCCTCGTGTGGTGCGAGCCGGTCTGGACGACCCTGCGGTACGGGCAGATCAACCTGCTCCTCGCCGTGCTCGTGCTGTGGGACCTGACCCGCCGCCCCGGCAACCGCTGGGCCGGGATCGGCATCGGCATCGCGGCCGCGATCAAGCTCACCCCCGCGCTGTTCGCCGTCATGCTGGCGCTCGCGGGACTCGTGCAGGCGGTGCGCCTCGCGCGTGCCGGGCAGCAGTGGTGGAACCCGTGGCTGCGCCGCTCGGTGCTCGCCACGGTCACGTTCCTCGCCGTCACCGCGGCGTCCTGGCTGGTCCTGCCGTACGACTCGAAGCGGTTCTGGACGGAGATGGTGTTCGCCGCGAGCCGTCCGGGCCAGGCCGAGGACACGGCGAACCAGTCCTTGCGCGGTGTTCTGGCGCGGCTGCTGCACACCGCCGACCCGGGCGCCGCCTACACAGTGGTGGCGGCTCTCGTCGCCGTGGCCGGGCTCACCGTGGCGGTCGTTTCGCTGCTTCGCGCGCGCGACGCCTGGGCGGTCACCTGCTGCGCGGTGACCGCGTTGCTGATCAGCCCGATCTCGTGGTCGCACCACTGGGTGTGGATCGTGCCCGTACTGATTCTGCTCGGTGCCGAGGCAAGGCGTACGCGCGGTGCGTGGTTCAGGGCAGGGACGGCCGGGATGGCGGTGCTGTTCTTCTCGTTCGCGCTGTGGTGGGTGCCGCACGCCGGAGGGAGTGCCACGTCACGCCCCGAACTCGACCAGAACGCCTGGCAGTTCATGCTCTCCGCGGGCTACACGCTGGCCGGTCTCGCGTTCCTCGCCGTGGCCGCCCGGCGACTGCGCGAAAACCGGCACCACGCGCGCGTGCCCGTGCCGAGGCAGCCTCAGGCCGGCAGGGCTCAGGCCGTCGCGAACGAGTAGAAGCGCTTGAGCGTGCAGTGCTCGTCCAGGAGCCTGCCGTAGATCGGCTCGCCCTCGAGCTCGCGGTACGTCTCGATGGGGTCGCCTTTTATGATCAGCGCCCGCGCGCATTCCTCGCACCAGTACTGGTACTCGGAGTTGACCGGCTCCATGTCGCGGACGATCGGCGTACCACTGCCACACCAGTCGCACTTCCGCCTGTGTGCACCCATCGATCAGCTCCAGCTGTGGCCGCAGGCCGTGCACACGTAGGAGATCCCGCCGTTGTCGCCGAGGACCTGGGCGACGTGGGCGGAACCGCAGGACGGGCAGTTGAGAGAGGTGCGGATCGCGGGGCAATCGCACGGGGGGCAGGTGAAACGGAGCGCGTACTCCGGCAGCCAGTCGTAGCCCTGCGCCTCGGCCACGTCGAGCAGGTCGTTGACCTCCTCGAGGATGCTCGCAGGCATCGCGCTTCTCCCTCCCGTCGGGCGCCCTTCGCCGGTTGTGCAGCCCCCCTTCCGGCCCGGCCGATTCTGCCACGGACCGCCAGATGGGTCAGCGACGCGTGCGTACCGGTCCGGACACGGCGCCCAGGACGGCCGTCACCGCAAGTGCCAGGCAGCACACCAGAAGGGCGTCGGCGGAGCGCTGCCCGGCCGGGACGGCCGCCGTGTCCGCTAGGCGCCCGAGGAAGAGGCTGCCGAACATGGCCACGCCGACGAGCTGACCGAGTTGTGTGACGGTCGCGAGCAGCCCGCTGGCATCCGCCGCGTCCTCCTGGCGTACGCCGGCAAGGGCACCGGTCAGGGACGGGCTGTAGCCCAGCGCGAGGCCCAGGCCGACGGCCGCGAACGCCACGTACAGCCACGGACCTCCGGAGGAGCCGTCGCGCAGCAGCAGGCCGACCGCCGCACCGGACACCGCGGCCACGGTGAACCCGGCCGGGACCAGGGCCCGTTGGAGCGGGCGCGGCCAGCGCGCCCAGGTCAATCCGACCACGCCGAACACCAGGGCCGTCGGCGCGAACGTGAGCCCCGTCCGGAGCGCACTGTGTCCGAGACCTGCCTGGAAGTGCAGGGTCAGGACGAACAGGAAGCCCGCGTTCACCGCCATGACGAGCAGGATCCGGACGGCGGCCGCACCGATCCCGGGAATCCGCAGCACGCGCGGTGCGATGAGCGGCGCCCCGCCCCGCGCGGAGAGGCGATGCTCGTACGCCACGAATATGGCCAGAAACACGGCACTTGAGGCGAGGGAGAGCCAGGACCACAGCGGCCAGTCCTGTTCCTGGCCGAGCACGAGCGGGACCGTGAACAGCGAGACGGCCGCGGCGAGCAGCAGCAGGCCCGGCAGGTCGAAGGCACGGGCGGCCCGCGCGCGGGTGTCGCGGGGCAGCACCCGGGCTCCTGCGGCGAGCAGGGCGAGGCCGATCGGGACGTTGACGAGGAACACGGGCCGCCAGCCGCTGCCGAAGAGGTCGGCCGCGACCAGGACCCCGCCGACGACCTGTCCCGCCGCGGCGCCGACGGCGAGGACCGCCGCGTAGGCGCCGAGGGCCCGCACGCGCGCGTGGCCGGTGAAGTTCCGCTGGATCAGGCTGAGCACCTGCGGAATCATCACCGCCGCTCCAGCGCCCTGGCCGAGCCGGAAGGCGATCAACTGGCCCGTGTTCTGGGCGAGTCCACAGGCCAGCGAGGCGGCCGTGAAGAACGCGAGCCCCAGGAGCATGACGCGGCGGTTCCCGAACCGGTCCCCGAGCCGCGCGCCGGTGATCAGGAGCACCGCGTACGAGACGGTGTAGCCGGCCACCACGAGCTGCAGGCCCGCGCCGGACGCGGCGAGTCCGGCGCGGATGCTGGGCGCCGCGACATTCACGATGAAGACGTCGAGAAGTGCCATGAACTGGGCGGCGAGCACCACGGCGAGGAGCCTGCGAGGCTGCACGGGAGTCGCGTTGTCAGTGCCAAGGTCTTTACTGGGCACAGCGGTTGTCGTCATGGGAGCGAGCGTGACCGCCCACGCCCGCGCCTCACGAGAGCCCGCTGATACGGGTACTGACACCACCTGGCAACAGCACCCGATCCGATCGACCCTGGGGGATGTGACGACCGTGACGGAGACAGTGGGTGCCAGGGGCCGCAGGCCCGAGCTGGCCGCGTTCCTGCGCAGCCGCCGGGCCCGGGTGACCCCCGCCGACGTGGGCATGCCACCGGGCCTGCGCCGCCGTACCCCCGGCCTGCGCCGCGAGGAGGTCGCCCAGCTCTCCGGCGTGGGCGTGACCTGGTACACGTGGTTGGAGCAGGGCCGCCCCATCAACGCCTCACCGCAGGTCCTGGACGCCGTGGCGCGCACACTCCGCCTGGACGAGGCCGAGCGCGAGCACCTCTACCAACTGGCGGAGGTGGCGTACGTCCCACCGCGCGGCCCCGCCACGGACTGCGTCGGCTCAGAGATCCAGGGCATCCTCGACGCCCTGGACCCCCACCCTGCGGTGGTCTACAACGCGCGGTACGACGTCCTCGCCACCAACCCCGCCTATCTGGACCTCTTCGACACCCCGGCGATCCGCTCGGTGGGTGTCTACAACACGCTGTGGGCGCTGTTCACGCTCGACGAGACGGAGTGCCCGGTGGTGTTCCGGGACACGGAGCTCCCGATGATGGTGGCCCAGTTGCGCCAGGCGTACGGCTCCCATGTGGGCGAGTCCGCCTGGGAGGACTTCGTGCGCGATCTGTCCACCGCGAGCCCGTACTTCGCGGAGCTGTGGCGCAGTGGGAACGTGGTGACGCCCGGCCCGCGCGTGAAGACCTTCCGGCACAGAAAGGTCGGCGAGATACGCATGACGTCGGTGTCCCTGTCGATCAACGGCATGCCCGAGTGCCGGATCGTGACGTACACCCCGGCCGACGAGGAGAGCAGGTCCCGCACGGCCGCGCTGGGCGCACACCGGAGTCGGACGGGTCGCGAAAGGCCGCGTACAACGCGAAATCCCGCCCCCTGATGGGGACGGGATTCTGGTGACTGTGGAGCTAAGGAGAATTGAACTCCTGACCTCTTGCATGCCATGCAAGCGCTCTACCAACTGAGCTATAGCCCCTGGTGTTCTTCCCGCTCGGCGGGCGAACAAGAAGAACTTTAGCCTGCGACCTGCCGGAAAGTGAAATCCGGGTTCCTGGCCTCCGGCAGCGGGATCAGTCGTCGTCGCCGAGGACCGGTTCCGGCAGTGTGCCCGCGTTGTGCTCGAGCAGCCGCCAGCCGCGGGCGCCCTCACCGAGCACCGACCAGCAGCAGTTGGAGAGGCCGCCGAGGCCCTCCCAGTGGTGCGGATCGAGGCCGAGGAGCCTGCCGATCGTGGTGCGGATCGTGCCGCCGTGGCTGACCACGACGAGCGTGCCGCCGTCGGGCAGCTTGTCCGCGTGCCCGAGGACGACGGGCGCGGCCCGCTCGGCGACCTCGGTCTCCAGCTCGCCGCCGCCCCTGCGCACGGGCTCGCCGCGCTTCCACGCGGCGTACTGCTCGCCGTACTGCGCGATGATCTCGTCGTGCGTGAGGCCCTGCCAGTGGCCGGCGTAGGTCTCCCGCAGGGCGTCGTCGTGCGCGACGTCGAGGCCGGTCAGGGCGGCCAGTTCGGTCGCGGTGGCGGCGGCGCGCTTGAGGTCAGACGCGACGATGGCGTCCGGCTTCAGGGAGGCGAGCAGCCGGGCCGAGCGGCGGGCCTGGGCCACGCCCTCGTCGGTCAGCTCGATGTCCGTGCTGCCCTGGAAGCGGCGCTCCAGGTTCCAGGCCGTCTGGCCGTGCCGCCACAGGACGAGGCGGCGGCCGCGGCCGCCGGAGGCGTTCAGGAACGAGCTCTTGGAGCTCACCGGAGGTCTCCGGCGCTGTCGGCGTCCGCCTCCTGCTGCTCGGCGTGCTTGGCGCCCTTGCCTCGGGTGGCCTTGGCGTCCTCGGGCAGGTCGAGCTCGGGGCAGTCCTTCCACAGGCGCTCGAGGGCGTAGAAGACGCGCTCCTCGCTGTGCTGGACGTGCACCACGATGTCCACGTAGTCGAGGAGGATCCAGCGGGCGTCGCGGTCGCCCTCGCGGCGCACGGGCTTGGCGCCGAGCTCCTTGTTGAGCTTCTCCTCGATCTCGTCGACGATCGACTTGACTTGGCGGTCGTTGGGCGCGGAGGCCAGCAGGAAGGCGTCCGTGATGGAGAGGACGTCGCTGACGTCGTAGGCGATGATGTCGTGCGCGAGCTTGTCGGCGGCCGCCTGTGCGGCAACGTTGATGAGCTCGATGGAGCGGTCCGTCGCGGTCACTACGAGGCTTTCTTTAGGCGGTCAGTACCCGTCAAGGGTCTCACGGACCACGGACAGCACCTCCAACAATTACTCGGGCCCCGGCTGCACACGCGCGTGCGGCCGGGGCCCGAGGCGGTACGGGGCGCCGCTGCGGGCGGCTCAGCCCGCCCGATAGTCGGCGCCGAGGACGACTCCGACGTCGGCGTTCGCGGCGACCTTGCCCTTCCTGACGGCGCTGCTCGGCAGGTCGAGGGTCTTGGCGACCTCCTCCGCCTCCGCCTTCTGGGCGGCATCGGCGTACGTGACCTGCGACGCCGTGCCCGCCCGTGCGCTGCCCCGGACCACGGCCCAGCCGCCGTTGACGAGGTCGACGCGGGCGCTCTGCACCGACTGGGCGGCGCCGGAGACGCTGATGCGCACCGCGTCGCCCTGGTCGGGGCTCTTGACCTTGCCGCCGAGCACGTCCTTGACCACGGCCCGCGTGGCCTGCTCGGTGAGGGTGCCGTCCTGCTGCACGGGCAGAACCGACGTCTTATAAGCGCCGGTTTTCGCGTGCTCGGCGAGCTTCGCGAGCGAGGCGCCCAGATCGTTCTCCTTGAGAGACGGATCGAGGATCTGGGTGAGGGTTTTGACGGTGGTGGTGGCGGCGTCCGGGTCGCTGGAGATCTTCCGCAGGACGCCGTGCATCACCGCGCCGAACCGCTGCAGCTGCGCCGTCTCGCTCTCGCCCGGTGCCCTGTAGGTGGCGTACGCGACGGCCATCGGGCCGCTCAGGGTCTGCTTCTCGCCCTTCTTGACGAGCGGCGCCTCGCCCTTCTTCTTCGCCTCGGGGTCCGGCACGTTCGCATCGGTGTCGATCTCGATGTTGCCGACGAGTTCGACGAGGTTGTTGAGGTACGGGGTGTCGAGGCGCCAGGTGCCCTCGATGCGGGTGCCGAGGAGCGAGTCGATGGCCTCACGGGTGCCGCCGGCGCCGTCCTCGTCGACGGACTTGCCTAGGGTCGTGGCGGCGCCGTCCTCGTCGGTCACGGAGAGCGAGTTGGGCAGCAGCACGGTGGAGCCCTGCCCGGTGGTGGTGTTGTCGACGAGCAGGGCGGTGGACGTGCCGCGCTTCTTGGTGTTGTGCAGGTGGAGCACGATCACGTCGCGCTTCTGGGGCCCACTCGCCGCGGCGCCGCCGCCCTCCGAACCGGACAGTCCGGGCAGCTTGCCCGCGTGCCAGAGGTAGCCGACGCCTCCGGTCAGCGCGAGCACGAGCACGACGACGAGGGCGATCAGGCGGTTGCGGCCGCGGCGCTTGGCCTCTTCGCGGCGCTCCGTGCGGGACTCGGTGAACTTCAGCCAGTCGATGACGTCCTCGGACTCGTCGTCCGGCTCCTCGACGAACTGGAACTGCTCGGTGCGGTACTCGTCCTCCGCGCGTGACAGCCCGGGCGCCGGGGGCTGGTTCCGCTGCGGAGGGGTCTGCGGCTGCGGCTGAGGGCGCTGCTGCTCGGGGTGCGGCTGCCCGGGGTGCGGCTGCTGGGGCACCCACGCGGTCTGCTCGTCGACACGCTGCTGCTGTCCGGTGCCGGCCGCCTGCCCGTACGGGTCGTACGCGGTGTCGCGGCCCTGGCCGTACGCAGGGCCGCCGTACCCCGGATCGCCGTATCCGCCCTGGCCGTGGCCGCCGTTGTCGTAGGCGGTGTTGCCGTAGGCCGTGGTGTCGTAGCCGCGATTGTCGTATCCGGGCTGCTCGGCGTACGGGTCGTAGCCGTAGCCCTGGGGCTGCTGCTGGTTCCCGTACGGCTCGTAGCCCGGGGGCTGCTGCGGGGGCTGCTGGGGTTGCTGCTGCGGGGGAACCTGCTGGTACACCGGCTGCCCGTACTCGTCGTAGCCGACGATCTCGTAGCGGCCCTCTGCGTACGGGTCGTAAGGCTCGTACTGTCGGTCGTTCACCGGTGCCCCTCTCGGCTCACTCGCCGCGGTACAGCTCGCGCTTGTCGATGTAGCGCACCACGCCGTCCGGCACCAGATACCAGACCGGGTCCCCCTTGGCGACCCGCACACGGCAGTCCGTCGAGGAGATCGCGAGGGCGGGCACCTCGACCAGCGAGACCCCGCCTTCCGGAAGACCGTCGTCCGACAGGTGGTGGCCCGGCCGGGTGCAGCCGATGAAGTGCGCGAGGGAGAAGAGTTCCTCCGCGTCCCGCCAGGTGAGGATCTGGCCGAGTGCGTCGGCACCGGTGATGAAGAACAGATCCGTCTCGGGGTTGAGCGCGCGCAGATCGCGCAGAGTGTCGATCGTGTACGTCGGTCCGGCGCGGTCGATGTCGATGCGGCTGACCGAGAACTGCGGGTTCTCCGCAGTCGCGATGACCGTCATGAGGTAGCGGTCCTCGGCCGGGGAGACGACCTTGTGGCTCTTCTGCCACGGCTGCCCGGTCGGCACGAACACGACCTCGTCCAGGTGGAACTGAGCGGCCACCTCGCTGGCGGCCACCAAGTGCCCGTGGTGGATCGGGTCAAACGTTCCGCCCATGACGCCGAGACGGCGCTTGCCCGAGATCGACGGGCCGGTAGGCATGTCCTGCTCTCCCATGCGTGCAGACCCTACCGGCCTTGGGCAAGTGGCCCGTCGGCGGCGGTGTGCGGATCAGCGGTCGCGGTTGAAGCGGGTGGTGATCCAGAGGAGCAGCATCAGACCGACGAACGCACCGATACCGGTGACGTAAGGGCTGATGCTCGCGTGCTCGTCTACGTGCTCACCGCCGCCGGAGGCGAGGGTGACCAGCTGGGCGGTGGTGGTGTGGAGGCTCATCGTCGGCAGGACCTATCCGGGTGGGAGCGGGCTTGAGACTTCCCGCACATCGTATGCGGGCACCTCGCGGGCGCTCACGCCGACTCCGCCCCGGCGGACGTTCCGGGCCCACCTCAGGGTCGTCGCACGGGCTCGCGCGGGTCGGCTCAGGGTCGTCGCACGGGCTCGCGCGGGTCGACTCAGGGCCGTTGCAACCGGGCTCGCGAAGGTCGGCTCAGGCGTCGTCGTGCGGGTCCTCGCGGTCGTCGTCCGCGTCCCTGCGGTAGCCGCGGAGCAGCAGCCAGGCGAGCAGGACGGCGCCGACGAGGGAGGCGACGAGGACGATCCGCAGGGTGTTGCCCGGCCCCTGGTCCTTCGCGGCGAGCTCGGCGAACTCGGCGGCGGCCAGCAGGGCACTGTGGCCGTACTCCATGACTCGTACTCCTTCGGTGTGCTGCCAAGCCACCGTAGCCCGCGCGGGAAAAACGGATCGATGTGACCCCGTCGCGGCGGAACCGAAGCGCATAGGCTGGACGTTCTTGGGGGGCGGGACCAGCCGCAGAAAAATTGGGGGCCACATGACCGAGAACTCCGGACGCCACGAGAACCTCCCGGGCCGGCAGCGCCGACGCTTCCCCGGGATCTCCTCGCGGGCGTACGAACACCCGGCGGACCGTTCGGCGCTGGTGGCCCTGCGCCGGCTCAGCGGTTTCGACACCGTCTTCAAGGCGCTCAGCGGCCTGCTGCCGGAGCGCAGCCTGCGGCTGCTGTTCCTGTCGGACTCGGTGCGGGTGAGCGACGCCCAGTTCACGCACCTCAACACCATGCTGCGCGACGCCTGTTACATCCTGGACCTGGAGAAGGTCCCGCCGATGTACGTCACGCAGGACCCCAAGCCGAACGCGATGTGCATCGGTCTGGACGAGCCGATCATCGTCGTCACGACCGGCCTGGTGGAGCTGCTCGACGAGGAGGAGATGCGCGCCGTCGTCGGTCACGAGGTGGGGCACGCCCTCTCCGGCCACTCGGTGTACCGCACGATCCTGCTGTTCCTCACCAACCTCGCTCTGAAGGTGGCGTGGATCCCGCTGGGCAACGTCGCGATCATGGCGATCGTGACGGCGCTGCGCGAGTGGTTCCGCAAGTCGGAGCTGTCCGCGGACCGCGCGGGCCTGCTCGTCGGCCAGGACCTGCAGGCATCCATGCGCGGCCTGATGAAGATCGCGGGCGGCAACCACCTGCACGAGATGAACGTGGACGCGTTCCTGGCCCAGGCCGAGGAGTACGAAGCGGGCGGCGACCTGCGCGACTCGGTCCTGAAGATCCTGAACGTCCTGCCCCGCTCGCACCCCTTCACCACGGTCCGCGCGGCCGAGCTGAAGCTCTGGTCCGAGTCCCGTGACTACCAGCGGATCATGGACGGCCACTACCCGAGGCGTGACGAGGACAAGGACACCTCGGTCTCCGACTCCTTCCGCCAGTCCGCGTCGAGCTACGCCAGCGATGTCCGTACGTCCAAGGACCCGCTGATGAAGCTGGTCTCGGACATCGCGGGCGGCGCGGGCGACCTGGGCGGCAAGCTGCGGGACAAGTTCACGGCGGCGGGCTCCGGTACGAGCGGCGCGCCCAGCGGCGAGGACGACCGGGACGACCGCCAGGGGCACGACGGCCCCGACGGCGACGACACCCGCTGACCCGAGGCACCGCCCGCACGCGTACGGACCTGCCTGCCTACGGACCTACCTGCTTACGGACTTACCTGCTTACGGACTTACCTGCTTACGGACCTACCTGCTTACGGACGCGGCGAAGGCTGAGCCGACCCCGCCAGCGTCCCGCACAGCGCCGCGTCCTGCGCCCCGCTCGCGTACGGATCGGTGCCCGCGGGGCCGCCCGGCTTCGCCGTCTCTCCGGCGTGCAGGGGCCGCAGCCGGTCGGCCGAACCGGTGGAGCAGGAGAGCGGCCCGGCCTGGACGTGCGAGGCGAGCAGTTCGGTGCGCTGGCGCTGGAGGTCCTCGCGGTCGAAGCGGAAGTGCAGTTCGCGGCGGACGGTGAAGAGGCTGGCCCGCTCGTCGTCCCCGCCCACGGGCCGTACGGCGTAGACGAAGGTGTGCTCGGAGGTCACGTCGATGAGCTCGGAGTTCACCTCGGTGGCGCGCATCCGGCCCTGGACGCGGACGCGCGGGTCGGCCAGCTCGGTGCGGGCCGGGTCGAACCGGACGAGCCAGCCGGTGGCGGCATGGCGGCCGTCGGCGGCGGGCCTCTCGAAGCTGCGGTCGAACTGGTCCAGCTGGTCCGGGTCGAGCAGGATCCGCACGGAGCGCACCTCGCCCCCGGTGAGCGCGTCGGGGTCGAGGGAGGACGCCACGAGGTAGTCCTTGGCTGTGGTCAGGGCGGTGAGGACCTGGCTGTCGGAGAAGTGCTCGGTGCGCTGCTCCGCGGGCAACCCGATCCCGGCGGCCCCGGCCTTGAACTGCTTGGCGGGACTGCGGGACAGCAGCTCGGAGACGTCCTGCGCGCCGGGCACGGGCCCGCGCGGCGCGAGGGGGACGACGGTCGTCCGCAGCGGGTCGGCGGGCCGGTGGCGAGGGGGCGGGGCCGGGTTGCGTACGCCCATGAAGATCGCCGTGGCGAAGGCGACCGCGATCAGCAGGACGAGGATCAGCGCCTGCCGGGACAGCGAGCCGGATCCGGTGGCGGCAGCGGCGGGGCGGCGGCGCACGGCGGGCGCGTGCTCGCCGACGCGCTCGCGCGCGGAGAACTCCTGGAGGCGGGCAGCGCGTACGAACGACTCGTCGAAGACGACGGATCGGTACTCTTCCTCGCCTCCACCGGGGACGCCTTCTGGTGTGCCTTCGGGTGTGCCCTCAGGTGGGTCTCCAGGCCCGGCCATACTTTCAGGGTAGGTCTCCGGCGCCTCGGGTAAACGCGCTGGTACGCGTCAACTTCCGGCAGGGCCAGAGAACTTACCGGCATGGGCTTACGCAGGGCGTACGCCGAGACGCACGTCAGGGCATCCGCGGCTGCACCGGCAGGGCGGGCGCGGAGCGATCGGCCGGGACGGACGGGCCGACCGGCATGGAGGGGCTGCTGTCGACGCCGCTCGTGGCGGGCGACGGAACCGGGTCCTGGCGGGGGGACGCGTTGCCGCGGTAGACGGCGGTGAAGGCGAGAGCGACCATGCCGATGCCCATGACGAGGGCGAGCACCCAGGCGACGGGCCGGTGCCAGCGGCCCGGAGCGCGGCGCCCGGCAAAGAAACCGTCCGCGTCGCAGTCCGCGCAGAACCCGGTGATCCCGTGCTCGGCGCACCCGGCGTGCCCGCGCCGCCCCCGCCGGCGGGCATGCCCATAGGGGGCGTACGGATCGTCCCCCTCCGGATCGTGACCGAATTCGTCCGCGTACCCGTCTCCGAAGGCGAGACGCTCGTACTCGTCCCGGTCGTCGTCGTACGGGCCGTCCGGGTCGTCCGGGTCGTCCGGATCGTCCGGGTCGTGTTCGCGGCGGGTGCGGCCGCGGCGGCGGTGTTCGGCCTCGGCCCGCGCCTCGGCCGCGGCGAGCAGGCGCTCGACGGCGCTGGGCTCGTGGAAGGCGGCGGAGCGGACGAAGTCCTCGTCGAAGACCACGGCGGCGAACTCGTCGTCCGCACGTCCGTGGTCGCGGTCGTCGTCGGGCTCCCGGCCGTCCGAAGACGGCGTGCCCCCCACGTCCTCCGGCACGGGTCCAGAGTAGACCTGGGGGGTCAATTTGGGCAGGGCGTAAGGGAATTCGCCGCTTCGTACGCGTACGCCGTACGGCTCAGCGGGTGTGGCCGTCGCCGGTGACGATGTACTTCGTCGAGGTCAGCTCGGGCAGGCCCATCGGGCCGCGGGCGTGCAGCTTCTGCGTGGAGATGCCGATCTCGGCGCCGAAGCCGAACTGGCCGCCGTCGGTGAACCGCGTCGAGGCGTTCACGGCGACCGTGGTGGAGTCGACCAGCTGGGTGAAGCGGCGGGCGGCCTGCTGCGAGGTGGTGACGATGGCCTCGGTGTGCCCGGAGGTCCAGAGCCGGATGTGCTCGACGGCCTTGTCGAGGGAGTCGACGACGGCGGCGGCGATGTCGTACGAGAGGTACTCGGCCTCCCAGTCCTCGGGCGTCGCGGGCACGACGGTGGCGTTGGACTTCTCCGCGTGCTCAAGGACTCGCTCGTCGGCGTGCACAGTGACGCCGGCCTCGGCGAGCGCGTCGAGGGCGCGCGGCACGAAGGCGTCGGCGATGTCCTGGTGGACGAGGAGGGTCTCGGCGGCGTTGCAGACGCTGGGGCGCTGCGCCTTGGAGTTGATCAGGATGTCGACGGCCATGTCGAGGTCGGCGTGGGCGTCCACGTAGACGTGGCAGTTGCCGGTGCCGGTCTCGATGACGGGGACCGTGGACTCCTCGACGACGGTCTTGATGAGGGAGGCGCCGCCGCGCGGGATGAGCACGTCGACGAGGCCGCGGGCGCGCATCAACTCCCGTACGGAGTCCCGGGATTCACCCGGTACGAGCTGCACGGCGTCGGCCGGCAGACCCGCGCCGCCGACGGCGTCGCGCAGGACGCGGACGAGCGCGGTGTTGGAGTGGTACGCGGAGGACGAGCCGCGGAGCAGCACCGCGTTGCCGGACTTGAGGCAGAGGGCGGCGGCGTCGACGGTGACGTTGGGGCGGGCCTCGTAGATGATCCCGACGACGCCGAGGGGGACGCGGACCTGGCGCAGGTCGATGCCGTTGGGCAGGGTCGAGCCGCGCACGACTTCGCCGACCGGGTCGGGCAGGGCCACCACGTCCCGTACGTCGGAGGCGATGGCGCGGACGCGCTCCGGGGTGAGGGTGAGGCGGTCGACGATCGACTCGCTGGTGCCGGCGGCGCGGGCCTTGGCGATGTCCTCGGCGTTGGCCTCGACGATCTCCTTGGTCCGCACTTCGAGGGCGTCCGCGATGGCCAGCAGCGCGTCGTCCTTGGCGGCCCGTGGCAGCGGCGCGATGTCGGCGGCCGCGGCGCGGGCGCGGTAGGCGGCCTGGGCGACCGGGGACATGTCGGCATACGGGGAGAGCGAGGTCATGCCCGCAGCGTAACGGGGGCGCTCGCGGCGTCCAGACGGTGTCCCGCACTCCGAGACGTGGCCGGAACCTGCCGTGAGCCGTGCCGTGCCCCTCTCACCAAGGCGTCAGAAGGGGTGGACGCCCACCGGGGCCGCGGGCGGCGGACCGTACCCCTCCGCGATGCGTTGGTGGTACGTGTCCCGGTCGATGACCTCCAGGCCGACGATCTCCCACGGCGGCAGCTGCGCACTCTGCCGGTGCTCGCCCCAGAGGCGCAGGGCGACCGCGGCGGCGTCGTGCAGGTCGCGGGCCTCTTCCCAGTACCGGATCTCGGCGTGGTCGTTCGCGTACCGGCTGGTCAGCAGGAAGGGGTGGTCGTGGGCCAGCTGTTCGAGGGCCCGCCTGATGTCCGGGAGCGGGGTCGCGGGGCCCGAGACGCTCAGGGTCACGTGCCACAGGCGTGGCTCGTCGGCGGACGCCGGCCGCTCCTGCTCCGCCCGCTGAGTCGTCGGCTCGGTCCGCTCGACCGGGTCCGCGGGGCGGTCGCCCGTCCTGACGCTGGTCAGGGCCCGCTCCCCGCCTCGGGACGCCGCCCCAGGGCGCGCTCGTCTCACCTGGCGGCCTCCTGCTCTGCCTTCGTCGTGCGGACCTGCCCCGCCCGCCTCACTGCCCCGCAAACAATTGCCCCACAGCAAAGTTGAACAGGCCGGGACGCTTCGCGTGGCGTTTTTACGGAAGGTCCCCGCCCAGAGGGCGCCATTTCGGCCGGATCAGCGCGCGAACTGTGCGTACCGCGCGTACGGCACGTACGGGACCCAGGGCCCGCAAGGACCGGGGAGACGGGCCCAGGGACGGAGGGACGCAGGGACGCAGGGACGGAGGGAACCTGCGCGCGGGCGCTCACTCGTGCAGGAGTACCAGGTCGTCCCGGTGGACGACCTCCCGCTCGTACGCCGGACCGAGCTCCTTGGCCAGCTCGCGGGTGGAGCGGCCGATGAGCTGGGGGATCTCCTTGGCGTCGAAGTTGACCAGGCCGCGGGCGACGGCGCGGCCCTCGGCGTCCCGCAGCTCGACCGGGTCGCCCGCGCTGAACTCGCCCTCGACGGCCTGGATCCCGGCGGGCAGCAGTGACGTACGCCGCTCGGTGACCGCCCGCACCGCACCGTCGTCGAGGGTGAGCGCGCCCTGCGGGGTCGAGGCGTGCTGCAGCCAGAGCAGGCGGTCGGCGGAGCGGCGGCCCGTGCTGTGGAAGTGGGTGCCGGTGGCGCGCCCGGCGAGCGCGTCGGCCGCGTGCACCGCGGAGGTGAGGACGACGGGGATGCCGGCGGCGGCCGCGATCCGGGCCGCCTCGACCTTGGTGACCATGCCGCCGGTGCCGACGCCCGCCTTGCCCGTGCTGCCGATCTGGACGTGCGCGATGTCGTCCGGCCCGCGCACCTCCGCTATCCGCGAGCTCTCGGGCCTGGCCGGGTCCCCGTCGTACAGACCGTCCACGTCGGACAGCAGGACGAGCAGGTCCGCGCGGACCAGGTGGGCGACGAGGGCGGCGAGGCGGTCGTTGTCGCCGAAGCGGATCTCGTCCGTCGCCACCGTGTCGTTCTCGTTGACGACCGGCAGCGCGCCCATGGCGAGGAGCTGGTCGAGGGTGCGCGAGGCGTTGCGGTGGTGGGCGCGGCGGGCCATGTCGTCGCTGGTGAGCAGGACCTGGCCGACGCGTACGCCGTAGCGCGCGAACGAGGCGGTGTAGCGGGCGACGAGCAAACCCTGGCCGACGCTGGCCGCGGCCTGCTGCCGGGCGAGGTCGCGCGGTCGGCGGCGCAGGCCGAGCGGGGCGAGCCCGGCGGCGATGGCACCCGAGGAGACCAGGACGATCTCCTTCTCACCGCCGCTGCGGGACTTGGCGAGGACGTCGACGAGGGCGTCCACCCGGTCCGCGTCCAGACCGCCGGACGCGGTGGTGAGCGACGAGGAGCCCACCTTCACCACGATGCGACGGGCCTCGGCCACACTCTTCCTTGCTACGCCTGACACCCTGCGTTCCCCTGCTGCCCTACCGGCGACGTTCGACGGCCAGTGCCGAAACCACTGCCCACGGCCGGTGACGATCCCTGCTCCCGCAATCTACGTGAGACGGGGCGAGGGCCGCCTGCGCATTCCGACCCGTGGTCGGCGCGGGCGGAAGCGGGGGTTCCGGCCGGACGGTGGGCGGCGGCTCGGGGTTCGGTCGCTTTGCCCCGGTATCCGGTGATAGTTGTCACGGAAGATTGCCCGGGCAGCACGGATGGTCATACGGTCAGGGGTCAGCCTTCCTCACGCGGCCCTCCCCCACGGGCCGTTTTTGCCGCATCCCCCCATCCGAACTTTGCCAGGAGCCCAGCCCGTGCCCTCCGCCGGACTCGCCCCCCGCCGCGTCGTGCAGCTGCTCACGCTGTTCACGATGTTCGCGCTCTTCACGGCGCAACTCGCCAGCGCTCTGCTGCCGAATCTGCCCGTCTTCATCGTCGCGAGCGCCGGCGGTCTGGCCCTCGACACCTATCTGCAGTACAAGCGTCCGGGTCTGCTCGCCCTGCTCGGCAAGATCCGGTTCGACGTCACGGTGCGCCAGCTCCTTCGCGACATGCTGATCGTGGTCGGCCTGCTCCGGCTGCCCGGCATCAACCCGCTCGCCGAGCAGGCGCCGCTCACCATCGCGCTGCTCGCCTTCTACCTGGCGCACTTCGTCTGCCAGGCCCTGGCCGTACTGGTCCGGCGCAGCCGCCAGCTGCCGATCGTCACGCGCAACATCGACGCGTCGACGCTGCACCTGAGCGCCGCCCCGCCGCGCATCCTGGCCCGCCGCCAGGCCCACCGCCTGCTCGTCTTCTCGGCCCCCGCGACGGTCGGCCTGATGGTCTCGGCGCTCACCAAGACCGTGTACGCGGGCGCGATCGGCGTCGGCGTCTCGCTCGCCCTGATGGCCGGCGGCACCGTGTACCTGGCCACCTGGATGCTGCCGAAGAAGCGCGCCGTGGACGACGCCAAGGTCATGGAGTGGCTCTCCGCCTGGCTCGACGCGTACAAGCCGACCGTCGCCATGTACTTCTCCGGCGGCACCACCTCCGCGTACCAGGCGAACATGTGGCTCTCCACGCTCGCCAAGGTCGACGGCAAGCCGCTGATCGTGCTGCGTGAGCGCTTCATGGTGCAGAAGATCGACGCCACCGACGTGCCGATCCTGTGCGTCCCCAAGGTCGCGAACATGTTCGCCCTGGAGGACTCGACGCTGAAGATGATGCTGCACCCGGCGAACGCCGCGAAGACCTCGCAGGTCCTGCGCATCCCCACGCTGAAGCACGCGTTCATCAACCACGGCGAGAGCGACAAGCTCTCCTCCTGCAACCCGTACGCGAAGGCCTACGACGAGGTCTGGGTCGCCGGGCCGGCCGCCCGCGACCGCTACCAGCTCGCGGACATCGGCGTCGACGACAAGGACGTCGTGGAGGTCGGCCGCCCGCAGCTCTCCCCCATCCGCCCGTACGCGGGCGCCCCCACCGGCGAGTTCACCACCGTCCTCTACGCCCCCACGTGGGAGGGCTGGGACGGCAACCCCGGCAACACCTCGGTGGTCCTCGCCGGTGAGAACATCGTCCGCGAGCTGCTCGCCGACCCGAAGGTCCGGCTCCTCTACAAGCCGCACCCCATGACGGGCTCGCAGGACCCGCGCGCCGGCGCCGCCAACGAGCGCATCAAGGCGATGGTCCAGGAGGCCAACGCCCAGCGCGCCGGTGCCCGCCCCGGCCCCGAGGCCGACCGCGAACTCGCCCTGCGCACCGCCGAGTTGGACGCGCTGACCTCGTCGTCGTTCCGTACCGGAACCGATGAGATGGAGCGCATGATGCTGCAGACGGCGCCCGCCGAGGACCGCGAGGCGGCCGTGGTCGCGGCGACGGCGGCCTGGGAGGCGGCGTACTGGGGCTCGTTCCCCGAGTGGGAGCACCAGATCATCACCACGGCCCGCCCGGCGATCTTCTCCTGCTTCAACCAGGCCGACGTGCTGATCAGCGATGTCTCCTCGGTGGTCTCGGACTGGCTGAGCAGCGAGAAGCCGTACGCGGTCGCCAACACCTCGGGCCTGTCCGAGGCGGAGTTCCGCTCGGGCTTCCCGACGGTCCGCGCGGCCACGATCCTCTCCCCCGAGGCGGACGGTGTGCCCGCGCTCATGGAGTCGGTCCGCCGGCCGGAGCAGGACCCGTACGCCGAGTCCCGCGCCGAGCTCAAGGAGCACCTGCTCGGCCCGTCGGACCCGCCGTCCATCGACCGCTTCAACGCCGCGATCCGCGCCCTGTGCGCCGAGTCCGACGCCCGCCGCACCCGCGCGGAGGCCCGCCTGGTCTCGGAGATCCCGGCCCAGCGCACGACGACGGACGACGTGGCGGCGGAGGAGGACGCGGACGCAGAAGAGGTCTCCGCGTAGACCTTCGTCGTGCCCACGCGCCGAGTGCGCTGAACGACGACCTACGGCACGCCAAGAGGGCGGCACCGGAACAACTCCGGTGCCGCCCTCTTACGTACTCAAGGGACTAGAACGGCTTGAACTCGTCGAACTCCTCGTCCGCCTCGTCCCGCTCGGCCTGCTTGTCGCGGCGGCGGATCGCGGCCGGACGCGGCGCCTCGAAGCGGTGGTCCTCGCCACGACGGCCGAGCATCTCCGCGCCGGAGGCCATCGTCGGCTCCCAGTCGAAGACGACGGCGTCCTCCTCGGACCCGATCGCGACCCCGTCACCGGTGCGCGCGCCCGCCTTCATCAACTCGGCCTCGACACCGAGGCGTTCGAGGCGATCGGCGAGGTAGCCCACGGCCTCGTCGTTGTTGAAGTCGGTCTGCCGCACCCAGCGCTCCGGCTTCTCGCCCCGCACCCGGAAGAGACCGTCCTCCTCCTGTACGACGCTGAAGCCGCTGTCGTCCACGGCCTGCGGGCGGATGACGATCCGGGTCGCCTCCTCCTTCGGCTTGGCGGCACGCGCGGCGCCGACCAACTCGGCGAGCGCGAACGACAGTTCCTTCAGCCCGGTGTGCGCGACGGCGGACACCTCGAAGACGCGGTAGCCGCGCTCCTCCAGGTCGGGCCGGACCATCTCGGCGAGGTCCTTGCCGTCGGGCACGTCGATCTTGTTGAGGACGACGAGACGGGGACGGTTCTCCAGGCCCGCGCCGTACTCCTTCAGCTCCGCCTCGATGACGTCCAGGTCGGAGACCGGGTCGCGCTCGGACTCCAGCGTGGCCGTGTCGAGGACGTGCACGAGGACCGAGCAGCGCTCGACGTGCCGCAGGAACTCCAGGCCGAGGCCCTTGCCCTGGCTGGCGCCGGGGATGAGTCCGGGCACGTCCGCGATGGTGTAGACGGTCGAACCGGCCGTCACCACACCGAGGTTGGGCACGAGCGTCGTGAACGGGTAGTCCGCGATCTTCGGCTTCGCGGCGGACAGCACGGAGATCAGCGAGGACTTGCCGGCACTCGGGTAGCCGACGAGCGCCACGTCCGCGACGGTCTTCAGCTCGAGGACGATGTCACCGGTCCGGCCGGGCTCACCGAGCAGCGCGAAGCCGGGCGCCTTGCGCCGGGCCGAGGCGAGGGCCGCGTTGCCGAGCCCGCCCCGGCCGCCCTGCGCGGCGACGTACGAGGTGCCCTGGCCGACGAGGTCCGCGAGGACGTTGCCCTGCTTGTCGAGGATCACGGTGCCGTCCGGCACAGGCAGGACCAGGTCCTGGCCGTCCTTGCCGGAGCGGTTGCCGCCCTCGCCGGGCTTGCCGTTGGTGGCCTTGCGGTGCGGGCTGTGGTGGTAGTCGAGCAGGGTGGTCACGGACTGGTCGACGACGAGCGTGATGTCGCCGCCCCGCCCGCCGTTGCCGCCGTCGGGGCCGCCGAGCGGCTTGAACTTCTCCCGGTGTACGGAGGCACAGCCGTGACCTCCGTTACCCGCGGCGATGTGCAGCTCGACGCGGTCCACGAAGGTGGTCATGGTTCGGTGCCTCCAGGGGGGTGCTGCGGGGGTACTGCCCAGCTGACGGGCCTGTCTGTCCGTCTGTCCGGGTCTGTCTATCTAGTAACACGCCGAGGGCGGACCCGCTTCCCGTACGAAAGCCGTACGGAAAGTGAGGTCCGCCCTCGGAAAAACCGCGAGAGAACTCGCTCTACGGTGCCTTGGTTCAGGCGACCGGAACGATGTTCACGACCTTGCGGCCACGGTGCGTACCGAACTCCACCGAGCCCGCGTCGAGCGCGAACAGGGTGTCGTCCTTGCCGCGGCCCACGCCGTTGCCCGGGTGGAAGTGGGTGCCGCGCTGGCGGACCAGGATCTCACCGGCGTTGACGACCTGACCGCCGAAGCGCTTCACGCCGAGCCGCTGAGCATTGGAATCGCGACCGTTCCGAGTGGACGATGCGCCCTTCTTGTGTGCCATCTCTCCTCAGTCCCTTACTTCGCAGCCGTGGGGATCTCAGTGACCTTGATCGCCGTGTACTGCTGGCGGTGGCCCTGACGACGGCGGTAGCCGGTCTTGTTCTTGTAGCGAAGGATGTCGATCTTCGCGCCCTTGTGGTGGTCCACGACCTCGGCCTGGACCTTGATGCCGGCCAGAACCCACGGGTCGCTGGTCACAGCCTCGCCGTCGACGAGCAGCAGGGTCGAGAGCTCGACCGTGTCGCCAACATTGGCAGTGGAAATCTTGTCAACCTCAACGATGTCACCGACAGCAACCTTGTGCTGGCGGCCACCGCTGCGCACGATGGCGTACACGCGGATCTCACTCTCTACGACTCGAAACGGGACCCCCGCAGTCCAGCCGCTCGCGAAGACGATCGGCCTCCCCCGGCACGAGGCGCGAGGGGCTCCCGGACAGAGATCCAGGAGGAGAAAGGTTTACAGGGGTGCGGCGCGCCTATGGACACGCCGACGGTCAAGGTTACGGGGCCCACCCGGAAGGGTCAAACCGGCCCCTTGACACCCTCTCACGCGAACCGCCGCTCACCGTCCTGCGGCAGCGGCTGCACGCCCTTGCACAGGTCGGTGGAGTCGGCGCTGCCCGGCCAGGCGACGGCACGCAGCCGGTTGAAGTGCGCCCGGTACGCGTCGTGCACGGAGTCGTCGTCGACCTTCACCACGCCTCGTCGTTCTCCCGCAGCGCCGGCGCCGTGTGGTTGCCGGAGCCGGTGAAGGAGACCTTGTTCCGCTTGCCGACGTACATCCCGTCGATGAGCAGGTACTTGTTGTGCACGATGTACGGCGTGACGAGCGGCTCGCCGGGGTTCTGCGGGTCCCGGTCGTCGTTGTAGCAGCGCAGGGAAGGGCCGCCGGAGGTGTGCAGCGCCTCCCAGGTGCCCTTCGTACCGCCCTGGCTCGCGGCGCTGTCGGTCTGCGCGTACGTCACATACACCGAGCAGCCCGCCTTCCTCAGAGCCACCAGCTTGTCGGCGATGACCTGCCGGGTCAGCTTGAAGACGGCGACGCGGACCTTGGTGCGCTGGGTGACGCCGGCGGAGTCCCGGTACGTGCAGGTGATGTTGGAGAGGACGTTGTGGACGGTGTCGGTCTCGGTCGTCGTGCCCGCTCTCGGGAAGTAGTACGTCTTGTAGGGCCCCTCGGTCACCGTGCGGTAGCGCCAGCCGCGCCAGTTCTTGCCGGTCATGTCGGCGAAGTAGGAGGAGTACGCGGCGTACAGCCTCGGGTTGTCCGGCAGTTGCAGCGCGTCGTTGAAGAACTTGGTGTTGGCCGACGGCGTCGAGTTGGTCGTCGTCTGCACGACCACGTCCCGCCCGCCCGCGACCGCCGAGAACAGCCAGAACTTGTTGTGCATGATCGACTTCCCGAACTTCGGATCGCCGAGGCATGACTTCCCGGCCGGGCAGAGCAGCGCGAACGACGGTTTCGTACGGTCCGTGCCGAGCGCGGCCTTCAAGGTGGCGTACGAGGGGTTCGTCGGGTTGTCGCTGACGCTGGTCTCGTCGAGCAGCACCTGAATGTGCACGCCACGGGCCTGGGCACGCAGCAGGGCGTTGACGATCGTGGTCTCCCACACGTGGTAGACGGCCACCTTGATCGTGGAGCCGGGCAGGGCGGAGTCGGTGAGCTGCACGAGCCGCGTGCGTATCGCGTACTGCTCGGCCGTGCCACCCAGCGGGTCGTTGAAGACCGGGCCTTCCGCCAGGGCCTGCGGCTCGGCCGCGGAGGCGCCCGCCGCGCCTGCCGCGCCCGCCAGTTGGGCCGCTGCCGCGGAGAGCACGGTGGCGAGTACGGCGAGGCGTCGCGCCCCGGCTCTCGGGCGGACGGGCACGACTCTCGGGCGCGCGGGCACGACGATCCCCTCCCCTGCCCCGGTCACGCGCCCCACCCTGGCACCGCTCCCGAACACCTGACCGTGGGCTCATATGTGTGACTCCGTGACTCTTGAGTCTTACACACAGTGTCCGGTCGGTTGTAGAGGGTTGCCGTGCCGAAAATGAGCCGGTGGTTCCGGTTCCGGGAACGGGCCCGGGAACAGGTACGGGAACGGGCCCGGGTACTGGTCCGGACAAGGCGGCGCCCCCGCCCCGGGTTCACCGGGTGCGGGGGCGTCGTCGTGGCGGGTGCCGGGCGGTACTGCCGTCCGGTCAGCCTTCGTCGTTCGAAGCGGCGGCCGAGACGGAGGGCAGCGCCTGCTGCTCCGCCGCGGCGGTCTTCTTCGCCGTCTTCTTGGCGGCCGTCTTCTTGGCCGTCGTCTTCTTGGCCGCGGTCTTCTTCGCGGTCGTCTTCTTCGCGGCGGCCTTCTTGGCGGGTGCCTTCTTGGCCGCGGCCTTCTTGGCGGTGGTCTTCTTCGCCGCCTTCTTGGCCGGTGCGGCTTCCGCCTCGGGCTCCGGCGCGGGCTCGGCCTGCGCCTTGTCCTCGGTCGGCGCGGCCTCGGCCTGCTCGGCCGGCTGCTCCGCGGGGACGACCAGGACGGCGGCCTCCGCCGAAGCGGTCGGCGCCGACACCTTGCGCACCGCACGGCGCCGCGGCCGCGCGGGGGCGGCCTCGACGGGAGCGGCGGCCTCGGCCTGCTCGGGCTCCGGCTGGGCTGCCGGGGCCTCGACCACGGCAGGCTCCACCACGACGGGCTCGACCACCGCGGGCTCGACCACGGCCACGTCCTCGGCCGGCTTCGGCGAGCCGGCGGGTGCCGTCGCCTTCCGCGTGGCCCGGCGCCGCGTACGGCCCTTCGGTGCGGCCTCCTCGACGGCGGCCGGAGCGGGCTCGGCGACCGGAGCCGCCGCCTCCACGGCCTGCGCGGGCTCGGCCTGGACCTGGGCCTCGGCCGCCTTGCGCTCGCCCTTCTTCGGCTTCTCGGCCTTCGCGGCCTTCTCGCCCTTCGCGGACGGTGCCTCGGCCTGCTCGGGCTGCTCCGCCGACTTCGGCGCACCGGCCGGTGCCGTCGCCTTGCGCGTGGCCCGGCGCCGCGAACGGCCACGGGACGCGGCCTCCTCGGCCTCGGCGGCGCTGCTGTACAGCTCCTCGTCGGGCTTGAACTCAGGCTCGGCGAGCTTCTCCGGGGCCGCGACCTCGGCGGCGACCTCCGCCTCCGTCTCGGTCTCGGCGGCGGGCGCCTCGTGGACGTGCTCCTGCCCGTCCTTGCGGCCACGCTTCTTGGCGCGCTTGCCGCCGCCACCGGCGGAAGTCGGCTGCTCCATGTGCACGATCACGCCACGGCCGTTGCAGTGCACGCAGGTCTCGGAGAAGGACTCCAGGAGCCCCTGCCCGACCCGCTTGCGGGTCATCTGCACGAGGCCGAGCGAGGTCACCTCGGCGACCTGGTGCTTCGTACGGTCCCGGCCCAGGCATTCGAGCAGGCGCCGCATCACCAGGTCCCGGTTGGACTCCAGGACCATGTCGATGAAGTCGACGACGACGATGCCGCCCAGGTCGCGAAGGCGCAGCTGGCGCACGATCTCCTCGGCCGCCTCCAGGTTGTTCCTGGTCACGGTCTCTTCGAGGTTGCCGCCCTGACCGGTGAACTTACCGGTGTTGACGTCGACGACGATCATGGCTTCGGTCTTGTCGATCACCAGGGAGCCGCCGGACGGCAGCCACACCTTGCGGTCGAGCGCCTTGGCGAGCTGCTCGTCGATCCGGTACGTGGCGAAGACGTCGACCTCGGAGGTCCACCTCTGCAGCCGGTCCGCGAGGTCGGGCGCGACGTGGTTGACGTATCCGTGGATGGTCTCCCAGGCCTCGTCACCGCTGACGACGACCTTCGAGAAGTCCTCGTTGAAGATGTCGCGGACGACGCGGACGGTCATGTCCGGCTCGCCGTACAGGAGGCTCGGCGAGCTCGTCGAGGCCTGCTTCGACTTCTTCTGGATCTCTTCCCACTGCGCCTGCAGACGCTCGACGTCACGGCGCAGCTCGTCCTCGCTCGCGCCCTCGGCGGCGGTGCGCACGATGACGCCCGCGTCCTCGGGGACGATCTTCTTGAGGATGGTCTTCAGGCGCGCCCGCTCGGTGTCGGGCAGCTTGCGGCTGATGCCGGTCATCGAGCCCTCGGGCACGTACACCAGGTACCGGCCGGGCAGCGAGACCTGGCTGGTCAGGCGGGCGCCCTTGTGGCCGATCGGGTCCTTGGTGACCTGGACGAGCACGGACTGGCCGGACTTGAGGGCGGTCTCGATGCGGCGCGGCCCGTTGGCCATGCCGAGCGCCTCGAAGTTGACCTCGCCCGCGTAGAGCACGGCGTTGCGGCCCTTGCCGATGTCGATGAAGGCGGCCTCCATCGACGGCAGGACGTTCTGCACCTTGCCCAAGTAGACGTTGCCGACGTACGAGGTCGACTGCTCCTTGTTGACGTAGTGCTCGACGAGGATGTTGTCCTCGAGCACACCGATCTGGGTGCGGTCGCCGTACTGCCGGACGATCATCTCCCGGTTGACCGCCTCGCGGCGGGCCAGGAACTCGGCCTCGGTGATGATCGGCACACGGCGGCGGCCCTGCTCGCGACCCTCGCGGCGGCGCTGCTTCTTGGCCTCCAGACGGGTCGAGCCCTTGATGGACTGCACCTCGTCGGACGGCTCGGTCTCCTTCTTGGGCCGCGGCTCGCGGACCTTGACGACCGTACGCTCCGGGTCGCCGTCGCCCGGCTCGCTGTCCGTGCCCGAGTCACCGGCGCGACGGCGACGGCGACGGCGGCGACGGCTGCTGGAGGAGCCACCGGACTCGCGCTCCGCGCGCTCGTCCTCGGCGTCCTCCTCGGCCTGCTCGGCCGTGTCCTCGGCGTCCTGCTCCGCCTGCTCGGCGGCGGCGTCCTCGGCGCCTTCCTCTCCGGCCTCGTCGTCGTGCTCCTGGGCCTCGCCGCGGCGACGGCGACGGCCACCGCGGCGGCGGCGACGGCCCTGGCGGCCGCCCTGCTCGTCGCCCTCGTCGCCCTCGGCGGACTCCTCGGCCTCGGCCGGCTCCTCCTCGGCGGCGGGCGCGGCGGGCTCGGCGGGCTGGGCGGGCGTCTCGACCGGCTCGGCGGCCGGCGTCACCTCGGCGGGCTCGCCACGGCGACGGCGCCGACGGCGGCCACCGGCGGCGGGCTCCTCCTCGACCGGGGCGGGCGCCTCGACGACCTCCTCGGCCGCTTCGGCGGCAGCCGCGGCGGCGGCGCGCTCGGGCGTCTGGAACATCGGCTCGGTGAACACCGGCTGCTGGAACACGGCGACCGAGGGCCGCTTCGGCTTGCGCGAGCCGGACTCCTCGCCCTCCTGCTCGGCGGCGGCGCGACCGGCGCGCGGCTCGGAGAAGATCGACGACGCCTTACGGGCGGCACGGCGACGGCCACGCTTCGGCGCTTCGGCGGCTGCCTCGGCGGGCACCTCGGCGGCGGGCCCGGCCACGGAGTCGCCCGACTCGGCGGACGCGGCCTCGACCGGCACGTCGGCAGCGGCGGCGGTCTCGGCCTCGGCGGCGGGCGCGCTCACCTTGCGGGTGGCACGGCGACGGGTACGGCGGGGCGCGGCCTCGGCGGCCTCGTCCTGGGCGGGCGCCTCGGCCGGGGCCTCGACGACAGCGGCCTCGACGGGCTCAGCGGCCTGCGCGGGCTCCGCGGCGACGGCCGTCTCGCCCTCGTCAGTGGTCTGGGGGTGGGGGGCACCGGCCGGCGCGGTCGCCTTGCGGGTGGCGCGGCGCCGGGTGCGGCGCGGGGCCTCCTCGACGGCGGCGTCCTCGGCGGGCGCTTCAGCGGCGGGCGTCTCGGCGGCGGCCGGGGCCTCGGCGGCGACCGGCTCCGCAGCGGCCGGGGCGCTCTCGGCGCCCTTCGGCGCACCTGCGGGCGCGGAGGCGCGGCGGGTGGCACGGCGGCGGGCGCGCGGCGGGGCGGCGCTCTCGGCCGGCTCGGGCTGGGCGGCAGCGGCCTCGACCTCTTCGGTCTCCTCGGCGCCGTCCTCAGGGTCCGCGGGGTCCACGGCGGACGCGGTCACAGCCACGACCGGGGTCGTCTCGGCGGCAGCCGTGGGCGGTCCGGCCGGGCGGGAAGCGGCGCGGCGCCGACGGCGCGGCGGCAGCTTGTCGCCAGGAGCGTTATTGGTCTCTTCGGCCTCTCCGGTCACACCGGATTCGTTCGGCTCAAGCATGCGGGCGGTTCTCCCGTCAGGCTCCCGGGCGCCGCGCCTTGCACCGGTGACGTCCGCGGCCGGCGCGCGATGCGCGGGGCCGCCGTCCGGTAGGCGCGGGCGCCGCACGGGAGCTCTCTTTGTCTGTCTCGCCGGTTCCGTACGCGATGTACGTACGGCCTGGCGAAAGTCTTGGTCGGTGGCGCGCGGCCCGACCCAGGTGGCTCCCGAGTACGAGGGCTGCGCTACGACGGACGTCCCTACGCGGAGCCTTCCGGCACCTGCGCTGCCGCGGCGGGCGATCCGGCGGCCCCTGAGCGATCGGCCGGGGCGGCCGGGACTGCCTCGCGGTCGGGCGCGAGCGGGTCGGTCACCGTGCCGGTCTCTTCATCGAATGGCCCCTGCGCCAGCCTGGTCACCGCGACGGGGACCGGCGGCGCCAGGTCGGCCACAGCTCGGAGACCGGACAGGACGTCGTCGGGTCGAACGGCAGGCGTCACGTGCCGAACAACCAGCCGCAGTATCGCACAGGGGTTGTCCACCGGCCTATCAGCTGATGGACGGGAGGCCTGTAGCTCCGCTACGGCGGCACGCGCGTCGAAGCTGCGCATGCCGTTCTTCGTACGCCGCTGCACCTCGACCGACTCGGCGGCGAGGAAGGCCTCGGCGGCGCGCTCGGCGTCCTCGACGGGCACGCCGTCGAGCCTGAGCTCCCACACGGAGGCCTGCAGCCGGTCGGCGAGGCCGGAGGTGCGGGCCTCGACCACGTCGGTGACGTCGAGCCCGTCGGGCAGCGACTCGTCGAGCAGGTCCTTGAGCTTCGCGGGGTCGCGGTGCTCGGTGAGGGCGATCTCCAGGTACTCGGCTTCGCTGCCGGTGCCGGTGGGTGCGGCGTTGGCGTACGACACCTTGGGGTGCGGGGTGAAGCCCGCCGAGTAGGCCATGGGGACCTCGGCGCGACGCAGGGCGCGCTCGAACGCGCGCTGGAAGTCGCGGTGGCTGGTGAACCGGAGGCGGCCGCGCTTGGTGTAGCGCAGTCGGATGCGCTGCACCGCCGGTGCGGGCGGCGGGCCTTCGGGCTGTCGCTTGCCCAGTGTCGTTCAGTCCTTCGTGAGCTTCGTGTATGCGGTCGTACTGCTACCTAGAGTACGTGGCTCGCGCTCGGTCGGTTCCCCGTGGGGCGCGGGCACGACTGCCTCGGGGGCGGGGCGCGGCGCTCCGAACAGGGCTCGGCGGAGGTCGGCCCGTACCTGGCGGGCGGTGCTGCGGGCGGCGCCGACCGCCTGTCGCACGGTACGCGCGACGGGCCGCCACAGGCCGTCGCGCAGCAGGTGTCCGACGGGCGTGAGGACGTGCCGGTACGTCCACCGCAGGAGTCCGCCGAGGAAGCGGCCGACGGCACGCGACACGTACCCGGCGATCCGCCACGCGTGCCCGAACGCGGCCCCGACCTCCAGCCCGACGGGCACGAGCACCCGCCGCCACAGAAACCCCGCGGGCACGACGACGAGCCAGGTCCACAGGAAGCGGACGGGCACGACGATCAGCCACCGCCACACGAACACGACGGGTACGACGACGACCCACCGCCATACGAACCCGACCGGCACGACGACACCCCACCGCCACAGGAACGCGAGCGCCGTGCCGAGCGCCCGCAGGGTCCAGGCGATGCCGGCGCCGATCCCGCGTACGACCCAGGCGACGCCGTGCCCGAGCGGAGTGAGCAGCCGCCGGTACAGCCACACCGCGGGCACCACGCACAGCACCCGCCCCAGCCAGGCGAGCCCGCGCCCGACCGGTACGAGCACGTACCGCCACAGCCCCACCCACGGCCACACGCACACCGCGAGCAGGGTCCAGCCGAGCACGTCGCCGATGAACTTGGTGACGACGACGAGGAGTTGACCGAGCGGCGTGAGCACGTGCGCGCACAGCCACTGCGCGGGCCGTGCGACCAGGGTGCGCAGCGTCCACACAAGGCCGTGGCCGAAGGGGGTGAGGAGATTCCGGTACGCCCACACCCACGGCACGACGAACAGCGCCCGCCCGAGCCAGGCGAGCGCACGGCCGAGGGGACGCAACAGGGCGCGGTCGAGGAACCGCCCGCAGACGACCAGCGCGTCCCAGACCATCCGCACCGGCACGACCAGCACGAGCACCACGATCCGCACCGGCAGCCGGATCGCCGTGACCAGACACCCCTCGGACGACGCGGGGGCCGACGGCGGGGCGGGGATCACGGGGCGCTTCTCCGGTTCTTCCATGCCATCGACGACGCACCACCACCCGATTTGGATCCACCACCGGCCACCCAGAACCGCAACTTCCCGCCCCGCTCCCCCTCCAGCACACCCCCGACGGCCTCGATCACCTTGCGGGAGCCGGTGTTGACGGTGTCGCAGGTGACGAGCACGGGGTCGATCCCGAGATCGAAGGCGTGGGGCAGGACGGCCCGCAGCATCCCGGTCGCGTGTGGGTGTCGGCGGAGTCGTCGGCCAGGACGGTGCCGACGTAGCGGGCGAAGCCGGCCGGGTCGTGCCAGGTCCGGGCGTGTTCGGCAGGTTCCCGAGCGAGTGTCCGGCCGAGGAACGCCTCGGCGGCGAACTCGTGCATCGCCTCCAGGAACGAGGCGTGGAAGCGAACGTCGGGAGCGATGAGCTGAGGCATCGCGCCATTGTGCCGCCGGGGCGTCGGAACGCCCCGGCGGGACGGGCTACTTGACGACCGTGAGCCGGAGCAGCGGAACATCCCCGCGTCGGCGGGGAGCATGACGGTCGCCGCGGCAACGGTATGTCACTTCACCGTGAGCGGGAGCAGCTTCTTCCCCGTGGGGCCGACCTGGATCTGGGTGTCCATCTGGGGGCAGACGCCGCAGTCGAAGCACGGTGTCCAGCGGCAGTCCTCGACCTCGGTCTCGTCGAGGGCGTCCTGCCAGTCCTCCCAGAGCCAGTCCTTGTCGAGGCCGGAGTCCAGGTGGTCCCAGGGCAGGACCTCTTCGTAGGTGCGCTCGCGGGTCGTGTACCAGTCGACGTCCACGCCGTACGCCGGGAGCGTCTTCTCGGCGCAGGCCATCCAGCGGTCGTACGAGAAGTGCTCGCGCCAGCCGTCGAAGCGGCCGCCGTCCTCGTAGACCGCGCGGATGACCGAGCCGATGCGGCGGTCGCCCCGCGACAACAGGCCTTCCACGATGCCGGGCTTGCCGTCGTGGTAGCGGAAGCCGATGGAGCGGCCGTACTTCTTGTCTCCGCGGATCTTGTCCCTGAGCTTTTCGAGACGCGCGTCCGTGTCCTCCGCCGACAGCTGCGGGGCCCACTGGAACGGTGTGTGCGGCTTGGGCACGAAACCGCCGATGGAGACCGTCGCGCGGATGTCGCCCTTGCCGGAGACCTCACGGCCCTTGGCGATCACGGAAGTTGCCATGTCGGCGATCTGCAGGACGTCGTCGTCCGTCTCCGTGGGCAGGCCGCACATGAAGTACAGCTTCACCTGGCGCCAGCCGTTGCCGTACGCGGTGGCGACCGTCCGGATCAGGTCCTCTTCCGAGACCATCTTGTTGATGACCTTGCGCATGCGCTCGGAGCCGCCCTCGGGCGCGAAGGTCAGGCCCGAGCGCCGGCCGTTGCGGGTCAGCTCGTTGGCCAGGTCGACGTTGAAGGCGTCGACGCGGGTGGACGGGAGCGAGAGGCCGATCTTGTCCTCTTCGTACCGGTCCGCGAGGCCCTTCGCGATGTCGCCGATCTCCGAGTGGTCCGCGGAGGAGAGGGACAGCAGGCCGACCTCCTCGAAGCCGGTCGCCTTGAGGCCCTTGTCGACCATCTCGCCGATGCCGGTGATCGACCGCTCACGCACCGGGCGCGTGATCATGCCCGCCTGGCAGAAACGGCAGCCGCGCGTGCAGCCTCGGAAGATCTCTACCGACATCCGCTCGTGGACGGTCTCCGCGAGCGGGACGAGCGGCTGCTTCGGGTACGGCCACTCGTCGAGGTCCATGACCGTGTGCTTGGACACCCGCCACGGGACGCCCGACTTGTTGGGTACGACGCGGCCGATGCGGCCGTCCGGCAGGTACTCCACGTCGTAGAACCGCGGGATGTAGACGTTGCCGGTCTTCGCGAGGCGGAACAGAACTTCCTCGCGGCCGCCCGGCCGGCCCTCGGCCTTCCAGGCGCGGATGATCTCCGTCATGTCGAGCACGGCCTGCTCGCCGTCACCGATGATCGCGGCGTCGATGAAGTCGGCGATCGGCTCCGGGTTGAACGCCGCGTGGCCGCCCGCGAGCACGATCGGGTCGTCGAGCGTGCGGTCCTTGGACTCCAGCGGGATGTCCGCGAGCTCCAGGGCCGCGAGCATGTTGGTGTAGCCGAGCTCGGTGGAGAAGCTCAGCCCGAAGACGTCGAACGCCTTCACCGGGCGGTGGCTGTCGACCGTGAACTGCGGCACCTTGTGCTCGCGCATCAGCTCTTCCAGGTCCGGCCACACGCTGTACGTGCGCTCGGCGAGGACGCCCTCGCGCTCGTTCAGTACCTCGTACAGGATCATGACGCCCTGGTTGGGCAGACCGACCTCGTACGCGTCCGGGTACATCAGCGCCCAGCGGACGTCGCACTCGTCCCACGGCTTGACGGTGGAATTCAGCTCGCCACCGACGTACTGAATGGGCTTCTGCACGTGCGGGAGCAGCGCCTCGAGCTGGGGGAAGACGGACTCGGCAGGCATCACTACGACCTTCGTGAGCTGGCTTGGGGCACCCCCGGCCAATGGCGAGGGGGAAGGGTGACCCTCAAGACTAACGCGTCCGGCGCAACGCTTCCGCAGCCTCCACCGCGCGCTCCCACCACCCGGGCAGCCCGGCCTCGGACAGCTCGGCGGTCCTTTCCTCCCGGCCGTAGAGCAGTCCGTACGTGAAGGAACTCTCCCCCGCCGCGTGCGCCTGCCCGGCCAGATCGCGCAGCGTGGCCCGCGCCATCACGCTGTCCTGGTGCTCGCCGAGCCCGCTCTGCAGCTTCTTCGCGCGCTTGGCGAGGCGCTTCGCGGGCTTGCCGAGCGCGGGCTTCGCGGCCTCCGCCGCGTACCGGGTGCGCTTGGCCTTCTTGCGGGCCTCGTGCAGGGCCTGGTCCCGTTCGGTGCCCGGGTCGGCGGCGAGCGCCGCGTCGACGGCGTCGGTCAACCGCTCGAACTCGCGCAGCACGGCCTTCGTGAGGACGGCCTGCGGCGGCTTCGCGGCGGCCGGGCGCAGCGGCGGGTCGGCGAGCAGCCCGTCGACGGTGTCGAGCAGCGCGAGGTAGCGCCGGCCGTCGAGCACGGTGGTCAGCCGGCGCCGCGAGCCGCCGCGGCGCGCCGCCGACCAGGTGCGCAGCCGTCCCCGTACGGGCCCGTCGATCAGCGTCCGCGGCAGCTCCGCGACGGCCTCCCGGAGGCGTTCGGTCAGCACTTCGCGGTCCCGGTCGACACCCAGCTCACCGGCGAGCCACTTCAGCTCGTCGCCGACCGGGTCGGTGACGGACCGGTCCAGGACCTTGCGGTACGAGCGCAGCGCGCTGCGCATCCGGCGGGTGGCGACGCGCATCTGGTGCACCGCGTCGGGCAGATCGCGGCGCACGTCCGGGTCGAGCTCGACAAGGGCGTCGCGCTGGGTGCGCAGATACGCGAGGACGTGATCGCCCGAGGTGACGGGCGGCGCGGGCTTCGCCGACCGGACGCGCGGCTCCGTGCCCGTCTCGGCGAGCGCGCGGGCCAGCTTGGACGCCGAGCCCGCCGGGACGACGCCCGCCTTGCGCAGCCGCTTCTCCACCTTGTCGAGGAACGCGGGGTCCCCGCCCTCGGCCAGCTCCACCTCGATCTCGGTCCACTCGGCGCTGCCGTCGCCGCCGGCGAGCCGGTCGGCCCGTACGGAGTCCACGCTGACCTCGGCGAGCAGCGCCCCGTCGGCGTCCATGAGGTGGCGTACGGCGCGGGCGGAGCGGAGCCGGATCACGGGGACGAGGTCGGCGTGGCGCACCCGGGAGCGGACGAGGTCGGCGAGGGCGCGCGGCACCTGGTCGGAGAGCGGTGCCTGGACCTCGTCGCGCACCCCTGCGGAGACGGGGAGTTTGAGGTGCCAGCCCGCGTCGTCCCCGCCGGTGCGGCGGCGCAGGGTGCGGGCGGACGCGGCGAGGCGGAGGTCGGCGGTGTCGTAGTAGGTGGCGTCGAGGTCGACGGTACCGCGGTCCAGGACGGCGGCGACCCCAGGCACCCGCGTCAGGTCGGGCAGCCCGGGGCCGTCAGAGGCGCCGTCGGTTCCGGTGGATCCGTTGGGTCCGGTGGCTTCGTACTTCCGCTCGATCTCGCGCTTCGTCTCCGCCATAAAACGAATTTAGTCGCGCGACCCGCCGCTCGGCAGCCCCGCGACCCCGCTTACGCCGACATGGGCCGCTGCACCCGGATCGACTGGAGCAGTCCGATGGCGATCCAGACCGCGAACATCGACGTACCGCCGTAACTCACGAACGGCAGCGGCAGACCGGCGACCGGCATGATGCCGAGGGTCATGCCGACGTTCTCGAAGGACTGGAAGGCGAACCAGGCGATGATGCCGGAGGCGACGATCGTGCCGTACAGCTCGGTCGTCTCGCGGGCGATCCGGCAGGCGCGCCAGAGCACGACGCCCAGCAGGAACAGGATCAGTCCGGCGCCGATGAAGCCCAGCTCCTCACCGGCGACGGTGAAGATGAAGTCGGTCTGCTGCTCGGGCACGAACTGGCCGGTGGTCTGCGAGCCGTTGCCGAGTCCGGCGCCGGTGAGACCGCCGGAGCCGATGGCGATACGGGCCTGGTTGGTGTTGTAGCCGACGCCCGCCGGGTCGAGGGCCGGGTTGGCGAAGGCCGCGAAGCGGGCGATCTGGTAGTCGTCGAGCAGGCCGAGCTGCCAGACCGCGACGGCACCGGCGGCGCCCGTGCCGAGCAGGCCGAAGACCCAGCGGTTGGAGGCGCCGGAGGCGAGCAGCACGCCGAGGACGATCATCGCCATCACCATGACCGAGCCGAGGTCCGGCATCAGCATCGTGATCAGTATCGGGACGGCGGCGAGGCCGAGGGCCTGGACGACGGTGCGGTGGTCGGGGTGGTCCCGGTCGCCCGCGTCGACGCGCGCCGCGAGCAGCATCGCCATGCCGAGGATGATCGTGATCTTCACGAACTCGGAGGGCTGCAGGGAGAGTCCGCCGACGTTGATCCACGCGTGCGCGCCGTTGATGGTCGCGCCGAGCGGCGTCAGCACGAGCAGCACGAGGAAGACCGAGACGCCGTACAGGATCGGCACGGCCGTGCGCAGCGTGCGGTGCCCGAGCCAGATCGTCCCGATCATCAGGGTGAGCCCGATGCCGACGTTGAGGACGTGCTTGAAGAGGTACGAGTACGGGTCGTCGCCGACGAGTTCGGTGCGGTTGCGGGTCGCCGAGTAGACGAGCGCCGAGCCGATCAGGGACAGCGCGATCGCGGCCAGGAGCAGCGGCCAGTCGAGCCGTCGGGTGACGGAGTCACGGGCGAACAGCTTGGACCAGGAGCCCCGTTCGGGTCCGTAGCCGGAGACGGAGAAGCCGCCTGCCATCAGTCACGCCTCCAAGGTGCCGTTCCGGCGAGTGCGGCCGCGAGTTCCTGCTCGGCGGGCGGCTCCTCCTGCTGCGGCTCGTACGGCTTGATCTCGGGTGCGTCGATCGAGCCGTCGGGCTCGATCTTGGGCAGCTCGGAATGCGGCTTGGGCAGCAGGGCCTTCTTGGGGTCCTGCTGGCCCTTGGCGTCGAGGCCGTAGATCGCGTTGTAGATGTTGCGTACGGCGGGCCCGGCGGAGCCGGATCCGGTACCACCCTGGGAGATGGTCATCACGATCGTGTAGTCGTCGGTGTACGTCGCCAGCCAGCCGGTGGTCTGCTTGCCGTAGACCTGTGCGGTACCGGTCTTCGCGTGCATGGGGATCTTGTCCTGCGGCCAGCCGCCGAACCGCCAGGAGGCGGTACCGCGGGTGGCGACACCGGCCAGGGCCTCGTTCAGGTCTGCGATGGTCTTGTCGTCCACCGGCAGCTTGCCGTGCGACTTGGGCTTGATCTCCTCGACCTGCTTGCCGTCGGGGCTGACGATCGCCTTGCCGACGCTGGGGTCGTAGAGGGTTCCGCCGTTGGAGATGGCGGAGTAGACGGTGGCCATCTGGATGGGGGTGACGAGGATGTCGCCCTGTCCGATGGCGTAGTTGACGCTGTCACCGGCCTTCAGGCGATTGCCCTCCAGGCAGTTCTCGAAGGCGATCCTCTCGGCGTAGTCGCCGTTCTTCTTGCCCTGCTTGCACCAGGCGTCCTTGTTGGCCTTCCAGAAGTCCTTCTTCCACTGGCGGTCGGGGATGCGGCCGGAGACCTCGTTGGGGAGGTCGATGCCGGTCTCCTTGCCGAGGCCGTAGTCCTTGGCGGTCCGGTAGAACCAGTCGTCGGGGTTCTTCGGCTTGTTGCCGCCGTCGCGCTTCCACTCGCTGTGGCCGAGGGCGTAGAAGACGGTGTTGCAGGAGACTTCGAGGGCGCGGCCGAGGGTGATCGGTCCGTACCCCTTCGACTCGAAGTTGGCGAAGCTGCGGTTGCCGAGGCTGTAGGAGCTGGAGCAGTTGTACTTGTCGTCGAAGGAATGCCCGGCCCGGACGGCGGCGCTCGCGGAGATCACCTTGAAGATGGAGCCGGGCGGGGCCTGGCCCTGGGTGGCCCGGTTGAGCAGCGGGTAGTTGGACTTCTTGCTGGTGAGCCTGGCGTAGTCCTTGCCGGAGATGCCGCCGACCCAGGCGTTCGGGTCGTAGTCCGGCTGGGAGGCCATGGAGACGACGCGGCCGGTCTTCGACTCCAGGACGACCACGGCACCCGAGTCGGCCTCGTACTTGCGACCGGTGATCTTGTCGGTCTGCTGGCGGGCGGTCTTCATCGCCTGGTTGAGCTCGTACTCGGCGACGCGCTGCACGCGCGCGTCGATGCTGGTGACGACGTTGGAGCCGGGCGTCCCCGGGTCGGCCTGCGTCTTGCCCATCACCCGGCCGAGCTTGTCCACCTCGTACGACGTGACGCCGGCCTTGCCGCGCAGGTACTTGTCGTACGTCCGCTCAAGGCCGGAGCGGCCCACCTGGTCGGAGCGCAGGAACGGCGAGGAGGTGTTCTCGGCGGCCTTGATCTCCTCGTCCGTGACCGGCGAGAGATAGCCGAGGACCTGCGAGGTCCGGGCGCCGCCGGGTGCGGCGTAGCGGCGGACGGCGGTGGGCTCGGCGGTGATGCCGGGGAAATCCTCGGCGCGCTCCCGGATCTGCAGGGCCTGCCGGGGCGTGGCCTCGTCGGTGATCGGGATGGGCTGGTAGGGCGAGCCGTTCCAGCAGGGCTGCGGGGTCTCGTCGTTGCAGAGCCGGACCTTGTTGCCGACTTCCTTGGGCGTCATGCCCAGCACACCGGCGAGCCGGGTCAGGACGGCGTCCCCGTCGTCCTTCATCTTCATCAGCTCGGTGCGGGACGCGGAGACCACGAGCCGCGTCTGGTTGTCGGCGAGCGGCACGCCCCGGGCGTCGAGAATCGATCCGCGTACGGCGGGGTCGACGACGCGCTGCACATGGTTGCCGTTGGCCTCGTCGGCGTACTCGTCGCCGTTGCGCACCTGGAGGTACCAGAGGCGGCCGCCGAGGGTGAGGAAGAGGGAGAAGACGAGGACCTGGATGATGACGAGCCGGATCCGGACCCGCGGCGTCCGGCCGGTCTCAGGGATGTTGCTCATGGGCGCAGCCCATCCGTTGGAAGGGTGGTGGCGGGGTTGGGGCATCCCCTGCTCGAGCGGAGCCGAGAGCTTGGGGAAGGGTGGGCATTGCTCACAGCCTCTTGACCCCCTTGAGACGTCCCGCTCGGGCGACGCGCGCCTTGGCCGACTTGATGCGCAGCCCGCCGGCGCGCTGGCTGCCGATGCGCATCCCGGTGCCCGCGGAGAGCCAGCCGGTGGAGACTTCGCTGCTCTTGCCTCCGCCGCTGTTCTCGGCGAGCGGATCGTGCTCGGCGCGTCTGGCGAGCGCCATGATCGCGGGTACGACGAAGGGCGCGAGCAGCAGGTCGTAGAGCGTGGCGGTGAACAGCAGGCTGCCGAGGCCGACATGGGCGGCGGCGGTGTCGCCGACGAGGGTGCCGACTCCCGCGTACAGGAGCGTGGAGCCGATGGCGGCGCCGACCACGACGGCCATCGGGCCGGTGGCGGAGCGCAGTTGGCCGGACTCGGGCTTCACGAGGCCCGCGAGGTAGCCGATGACGCAGAGCACCAGGGCGTACCGGCCGACCGCGTGGTCGGCGGGCGGCGCGAGGTCGGCGAGGAGACCCGCGCCGAAGCCGATGAGGGCGCCGCCGACGTGTCCGTAGACGAGGGCGAGGCCGAGGACGGTCAGGAGCATCAAGTCCGGTACGGCGCCGGGCAGATGAAGCCGGGCGAGCACGCTGACCTGGACGACGAGGGCGACGACCACCAGGGTGGTGGACAGGAGCATCCGGTTGACACGCATGGGCCTTACTCCTGGTCGTTCTGGGGCTGCTGGCCGTCACCTGCGCCTGGATCGGCGCCGTCCTGCGCTACTCCGTCTTGTTCCGCTCCGTCGGCGGGCGGCGCCTGGCCGTCCTCGCCCTGGCCCTGTTCGCCCTCCTCGCCGGGCCCCGGCGGGGTGACGGTGACCGTGACGGTCGGCGTGGGCTTGGGCTTCACGGGCTCGGGCAGCACCTTGTCGCGCGGGTCGGTGCGGGGGGCCTCGACGACGACGCCGACGATGTCGAGCTTGGTGAAGCTGACGTACGGCTTCACATGGACCGTGCGGGTCAGGTCGCCGCCGGAGGGGTCGACCTTGACGACCTCGCCGATCGGGACGCCGGGCACGAACGGCTTGTCGGCCTGCGAGCCGAACGTGACCATCCGGTCGCCCTTCTTGACCTTGGCCTTGCCGTTGAGCATCTGCACGGCGAGATTCCGGTCGCCGCGGCCGGTGGCGAAGCCCAGCTCGTCGGTCTTCTCCATGCGGGTGCCGACGGTGAAGTCCGGGTCGTTGGCGAGCAGTACGGACGCGGTGTTGGGGCCGACGGTGGTGACGCGGCCGACGAGTCCTTCGCCGTTGAGGACCGTCATGTCGCGCCGGAGTCCGTCGTTGGCGCCGGCGTCGATGGTGACGGTCCAGGAGAAGCCCTGCGCGGCCCCTATGGCGATGACCTCGGCGCCTTTGATGCCGTACTGGCCGGCGCCGGCCTTCTTCAGCATCTGGTCGAGCTGGCGGACGCGGCTGCGGTTGCGGTCGTCGCTGCCCAGCTTCGCCTTGAGCGCGGCGTTCTCCCGCTCCAGCTCGCTGATGCGGTTGTGCCGGTCGTCGGAGTCGCGGACCGCTGCAATCGCGTTGCCGAGTGGGCTCACCGCGGCCGATACGCCGTTCTCCACCGGGCCGAAGACCGTCGCGGCGGCCTGCCGGGCACCGTCGACCGGGGAGTCCTCCCCGCCGCGGATGTCCACCGTGATCAAAGCGAACGCGATGGCGATCAGCAGCACCAGGAGCAGCCGGCTCTCTCGTGTGTCCCTCACGTGCGGCGGCCGTGCCTTCCTCGTCGGAATGGTTGTGCCTCTTGCTTATGTGACGCCTGCGGGGGCGCGCTTGTTGTCGGCCGAACCCGCCCAACGGGTCAGGTTTATGCCTCTATACCAACGATCCGCCGTACGAAACGAAACTCTGTACGGCGGATCGTCGAACTGCTTCACCTGCGCGGTGAGGCATCGAGGACCTGCTGCAGGGCCTCGAACTCGTCCACGCACTTGCCGGATCCGAGCACCACGGAGTCCAGCGGGTCCTCGGCGATGTGGATCGGCATGCCGGTCTCGCGGCGCAGCCGCTCGTCGAGGCCGCGGAGCAGGGCGCCGCCGCCGGTGAGGACGATGCCGCGGTCCATGACGTCTCCGGAGAGCTCCGGCGGGCACTTGTCGAGGGTGGTCTTGACCGCGTCCACGATCGCGTTGACCGGCTCCTCGATGGCCTTGCGGACCTCGGCCGCGGAGATCACCACGGTCTTGGGCAGGCCGCTGACCAGGTCGCGGCCGCGGATCTCGGTGTGCTCGTCGGCGTCCATGTCATACGCCGAACCGATGGTGATCTTGATCTGCTCGGCGGTGCGCTCGCCGAGGAGGAGGCTGTACTCCTTCTTGATGTGCTGGATGATCGCGTTGTCCAGCTCGTCCCCCGCGACGCGGATCGACTGCGCTGTGACGATTCCTCCGAGGGAGATCACGGCGACCTCGGTGGTGCCGCCGCCGATGTCCACCACCATGTTGCCCGTGGCCTCGTGGACCGGGAGGCCCGAGCCGATCGCCGCGGCCATCGGCTCCTCGATGATGTGCACCTGACGGGCACCGGCCTGCGTGGAGGCCTCGATGACCGCGCGGCGCTCGACGCCGGTGATGCCGGAGGGGACACAGACCACGACGCGCGGCCGGGCCAGATAACGACGCTTGTGGATCTTGAGGATGAAGTAGCGGAGCATCCGCTCGGTGATCTCGAAGTCGGCGATGACGCCGTCCTTCAGAGGGCGGACCGCGACGATGTTGCCAGGGGTGCGGCCGATCATTTTCTTCGCCTCAGCGCCGACCGCGAGGATGCCACCCGTATTCGTGTTGATGGCAACGACGGACGGTTCGTTGAGTACGATGCCGCGGCCCCTGACGTACACCAGCGTGTTGGCGGTCCCGAGGTCGACAGCCATGTCACGGCCGATGAACGACATGTTGGTTCCCATCAGGATGCGTCTGGCCTTCCCAAAGTCGTGCGCCAATGGCTTTGTCAGGTCGGCGAGGTGGGTGCTGTGACGTGGAGGCTTACATCGTAGTCTCGCCTGCACGGACACGGCGCGAGGGTCTCCGCCATTGTCAGCAGAACACTCGCCGCCCCGCTAATGGGGACGAGCCGACGGAAGGATGCGTTCCCCCGATTGGCTTGCATATGCCAAGAGGCGGCGCGCAATTCGCGGCCGCCCCTTGGTTCCAGCCAAGATACTGACGCCGAGTCAGCAAACGGTACGTCAGAAACTCGTACCGAAACTCAGACCAGCGAGGGGAAGAAGATCTTCAGCTCGCGCTCCGCGGACTCCTCCGAGTCCGAGGCGTGGATGAGGTTCTCGCGCACGATCGTGCCGAAGTCACCGCGGATCGAACCGGGCGCGGCGGCGATCGGGTCGGTCGGACCGGCGAGCGCGCGCACGCCCTCGATGACCCGCTCACCCTCGACGACCAGGGCGACGACGGGACCGGACGACATGAACGCGACCAGCGGCTCGTAGAAGGGCTTGCCCTGGTGCTCGCCGTAGTGCTGCTCCAGGATGTCCTGGCCGAGGGTGCGCAGCTCCAGCGCACTGATGGTCCAGTTCGCCTTGCGCTCGATGCGGCCGATGATCTCGCCGATCAGACCACGGCGTACGGCGTCGGGCTTGAGCAGGACGAGGGTGCGCTGGCTCACGGTGTCGGCTCCTTCAAGTGCAAATACGGGAGAGCGGTACGCAGAGGCTACAGGGCCACGAGCAGCGGCGGTTACTCAGCGTCAAGCCCGCCGCAGGGCCCGTCCCCGGTCGGGCTAGGGCCTGTCCGGCGGATCAGGCCGGACCCGGTCGACGGTGACCTGCCGGTCGAGCCGCGCCCCCGGCATGATCCGCCGGACAGGCCCTACGCCGGGCCCGCGCCCGCCTCCTGCTGCGCGGCGAAGCGGGCCTTGGCCTCGTCGACCTTGCGGCCGAAGTGCACCGAGCACCACCACAGGGCCGCGAAGCAGGCGCCGAGGAAGAACATCGTGGGCACGATGAAGCCGGCGAGGATCAGGCCGATCTGCAGGGCCCAGCCGAGCTGCACCCCGCCGGGCCGCGTGACCATGCCGCACAGCAGCACCGACAGAGCCATGGCGATGCCGCAGACCGTCCAGACCGTGCCCATCGTCAGGTCCGGGTCCTTCATCGCCACGAGACCGGCGAAGCCGATGATGAAGAACTCGCCGATCAGCGTGGACGAACAGAGCGTGCGCATGGGTCAGCCCCTCCCCAGGAGCAGTCGGGCCTCGCCGACGGTGATGACGGAACCGGTGACGAGGACACCGCCACCGGCGTACTCCCCCTCCTCCTCGGCGAGGGTGATCGCGGCCTCGATGGCGTCGTCCAGGCGCGGCTCGACCTGCACGCGCTCGTCGCCGAAGACCTCGACGGCGACCGCGGCCAGGGCGTCCGTGTCCATCGCGCGGTGGCTGGAGTTCTGCGTGACGACGATCTCCGCGAAGATCGGCTCGAAGGCCTCGAGCAGTCCGCGTACGTCCTTGTCGCCGCTCGCGCCGACCACGCCGACCAGGCGGCTGAGGCCGAAGGCCTCGCTGATCGCCTCGGACGTGGCGCGGGCGCCGGCCGGGTTGTGCGCGGCGTCCAGGATGACCGTCGGCGACTTGCGGACCACCTCCAGGCGGCCCGGCGAGACGACCGAGGCGAAGGCGCGGCGCACCACCTCGTTGTCCAGCGGGTCGACGCGCTGCGCGCCGACGCCGAAGAACGCCTCGACCGCGGCGAGCGCCACCGCGGCGTTGTGCGCCTGGTACGCGCCGTGCAGGGGCAGGAAGATCTCGTCGTACTCACCGCCGAGTCCGCGCAGCGTCACCAGCTGGCCGCCGACGGCGATCTGCCGGGAGACGACGCCGAACTCCATACCCTCGCGGGCCACCGTGGCGTTGACCTCGACGGCCTTCTTCAGGAGCACCTGCGCGGCGTCCACCGGCTGCTGGGCGAGGATCACCGTGGCGTCCTGCTTGATGACGCCGGACTTCTCCGCGGCGATCTCGCCGGGCGTCTCGCCCAGGCGGTCCGTATGGTCCAGGTCGATGGGGGTGATCACGGCGACGTCGGCGTCGATGACGTTCGTCGCGTCCCAGGTGCCGCCCATGCCGACCTCGACCACCGCGACGTCCACCGGGGCGTCCGCGAACGCGGCGTACGCCATGCCCGTCAGCACCTCGAAGAACGAGAGGCGGTAGTCCTCCTGGGCGTCGACCATCTCGACGTACGGCTTGATGTCCTGGTACGTCTCGATGAAGCGCTCGGCCGACATCGGGGAGCCGTCCAGGCTGATCCGCTCGGTGATCGACTGGACGTGGGGCGAGGTGTACCGACCCGTGCGGAGCTCGAAGGCGCCGAGCAGGGCCTCGATCATGCGGGCCGTGGACGTCTTGCCGTTGGTGCCGGTCAGGTGGATCGACGGGTACGCCCGCTGCGGGTCGCCGAGGACGTCCATCAGGGCCTTGATGCGGCGCACCGACGGGTCCAGCTTGGTCTCGCCCCAGCGGGTGGCGAGGTCGGCCTCCACCTCCCGCAGCGCCCGGTCCACTTCGGGGTCCTCGGGGCGCGCCGGGACCTCGGCCTGCGGCGGGGCCGTCTGGGCGCGCAGGGTACGGCTGCCGGCCTCGATCACCGCGAGGTCGGGGTCTCGGTTGGTCTCTTCCTCGACGATGCCGTCGAAGGCGTCGGGCTCGCGCTCCTGGTCGTCGAAGGAGTCGGGTTCGCTGTCGTCGCTCGGGCCGCCGGCCGGGGGGAGGTCACTCACGCCGTCCAGTCTACGGAGCGGGTGTGACAGGACGTTCGACCCGCCCGGTTCGGGACGTTCGGCCCGCCCGTACACGGATTCGCCGGGCAGACTTGGCGATCATGGACATAGGCATCGACCTCGGCACCGCCAACACCCTGCTCTACGCCCGCGGCCAGGGCATCGTGCTCAACGAACCCTCCGTCGTGGCCGTCCGCGAGGGCAGCCGCTCCGCGCTCGCGGTCGGCGCGGAGGCCAAGGAGACCATCGGCCGCACGCCGGGGTCGATCACCGCGATCCGTCCGCTGCAGGACGGCGTGATCAGCGACTTCGAGGCCGCCGAGGAGATGATCCGGCACTTCGTCCGCAAGGCCGTGCCGGGCCGACGCCCCCGCATCCGCATGGTCGTCTGCGTGCCCAGCGGGGTCACGCCGGTCGAGCGGCGCGCGATCGTGCACGCCGCGCAGCGGGCCGGGGCGCGGGCCGTGCATCTGATCGAGGAGCCGATGGCCGCGGCGATCGGGGCGGGCCTGCCGGTGTCCGAGCCGCGCGGCTCGATGGTCGTGGACATCGGCGGCGGCACCGCCGAGGTCGCCGTGATCTCCCTCGGCGGGATCGTCACCGCCCAGTCCCTGCGGGTCGGCGGCCACCGCCTTGACGCCGCGATCACCGACTACGTACGCAAGGAGCACGGGCTGCTCATCGGCGAGCGGACCGCCGAGGACATCAAGGTCGCCATCGGCTCGGCCTGGCCGGTGCCCGGCGAGGACGCCTTCGAGATGCGGTCGTATCCGGTCCGCGGGCGGGAGAAGATCCGCGGCCTTCCGAAGACCGTCGACCTGACGGTGAAGGAGGTGCGGGCCGCCCTGGACGAGCCGGTCGAGGCGGTCATCACGGCCGTACGGGCCACGCTCGAGGACTGCCCGCCCGAGCTGTCCGGCGACGTCATGGAGCACGGCATCGTGCTGACCGGCGGCGGCGCCCTGCTGCCCGGCCTCGACCTGCGCCTGGCGTCGGCCACCGGCATCCCGGTCGTCGTGGCCGACGACCCGCTGGACTCGGTGGCCCTGGGCTGCGGCACGTGCGTGGAGGACTTCGACGCGCTGCAGCGGCTGATGACGGCCGCCTGAGCCCGGCCGCCTCAGAGCCCGGGGCCCGCCGGCAGCTCCGCAAGCACCTCGTACGTGCCGTCCCCGCGCCCCGCCTCGAAGGTCCCGCCGACGCTCCGCACCCGCTCCGCCATCCCGGCCGTGCCCGTCCCCGCCGACACCGGGGCGCGGCCGGGCGCCGAGGCGGGCAGGACGTTGCTGACGGCGATGCGGGCCAGGCCCTCGCCGACGCCGACGCGGACGCGGACGGGCTCGCCCGGCGCGTGCTTGGCGGCGTTGGTCAGGCACTCCTGGACGACGCGGTAGACGGCCGCCTGGCGCAGCGGCGAGAGCCGGAGCGCCGCGTCGTCCACGTCGAGGTCGACCGCGCTGCCCGCCCGTGCGCTCTGCTCCGCGAGCGCGGTCAGGCCGTCGAGTCCGGGCGTGGGAGCGCCGTCGGCGCCGCGCTGCACGATGATCTCGTTGAGCACCCGGTGGGCCCGGCGCGCGGTCTCCGACAGCTCCTCGAAGTCCTGCGCGTACGCCTCGCCGCGCGCCCTGCGGGCCAGCACCTCCGAGCGCACCGTGAGCAGCGTCAACTCCCGCCCCACGAAGTCGTGCACGTCCCCCGCGACCCGCGCCCGTTCGCTCTGCACCGCTTCGAGCGCCGCGGTCGTGGCGCGCTGCTTCTCCAGGGCGCGCACCAGGTCCTGCCGGTTCGCCGCGATGCCGACGCCGACGGCGAGCGCCCCGATCGGCACGACCAGGGACAGGAACTCGGCGACCGTCGCTGCCCGGCTCACCGGCCACCCCGGCAGGTTGAACAGCGCGTACGCGACCACGACGTACAGCACTCCCGCCGCCACCCCGGCTCGCCTGCCCCAGAACCTGGCGACGGAGTACAGCGCGAACTGGACGAGGGTCAGCTCGTGCAGCCACCCGAGCAGCCCGAGCCCCACGGCGTACGCGAGCCACGGCGCCCGGCGCCGCACGAGCAGCGTCGACGCGCTCGCGGTCAGGACGAGCCCGGCCTCCAGGCGCGTGTCGAGGGAGTTGTCGGCGGCGGCGAGGCCCGGCACGTCGAGCGCCATCACGGCCAGGCAGCTGAGCGCGGTCAGCACGTCGAGCGCACGCGGCCGGCCCGCCAAGCGCCGGACGAGGCGGCTCCCGGGGGCCGCCCATCCGCTGAGCGCCTCGAGGGCGGACCGTATGTGCATGTATTCCATCATCCGGGGTCCTTCGGCCCGATCCACGGGACTTACGTCCTGAATCACGTGATGTACGGCACCACAGTGGCCTCCTGAGCCCCACTGGCCCGTTCCGGGGACCGGCCGCACGGGCCACGGCGCGGTTTGCCGGAGCCGCCGCGCGGCGGGGGTGCAATCGGGTCCATGTGGTACGCCCAGAACTCCGGCCGCAGAATGCGGCAGCTGCTCGGCGATGCCGCGGTCCTGCTGTGGACCGCGGCGTGGGCCGCGGCCGCGATGATCGCGTATCGGCTCGCGCAGCTCGTCGCGCGCCCCGTGACGACCCCCTCGGCGCACGGCCACGGCTCGGGCTCCGGCCTCGGCCGCTTCGGCCGGTCCGCCGCCGAAGTGCCCCTGGTCGGCGGGCGGTTGGATGCCGCGCTGCGCGGGGTGGCGGGCGCCGGCGACCGCTTCGACGGCGGGCAGGCGGCCGCCCAGGGGCTCGCCGCGGGCGCCGCCGTCCTCGTCTTCCTGGTCCCCGTCGGGCTCGTCCTCGCGCTGTGGCTGCCGCGCCGGCTGCGCTGGATCAGGCAGGCGGCCGCCGCGTACGAGCTCGCCGCCTCCGAGGACGGCCGCGAACTCCTCGCCCTGCGCGCCCTGATGCGCCCCCTCGACGAGCTGTCCCGTACGGCGAAGACCCTGGAGGACGCGACCCCGGGCAGCCTCGCCGAGGGCTGGCGCGAGGGCGATCCGGAGACCCTGGACGCCCTCGCGGACGCGGAGTTGGTCCGCCTCGGCCTGCGGACCGCCTGGGGGGCCGCCGGGAGGCCCGTACGCGCGAAGGCCCCGGAACCGTGTGGTGACGGTTCCGGGGCCTTCGTACGGCCGTGACGGCCGGGGTACGCGTTACGCGGCGGGCAGCGCGTCCAGCTGGCCCTTGATGCGCTCGATGTCGGCCTCGGCCTTGGTGAGGCGACCGCGGATCTTGTCCACGACGTGGTCGGGGGCCTTGGCCAGGAACGCCTCGTTGGTGAGCTTGGCGTTGGCGGCGGTGATCTCCTTCTCGGCCGCCGCCAGGTCCTTGGCGAGGCGCTTGCGCTCGGCGGCGACGTCGATCGTGCCGGAGAGGTCGAGCGCGACCGTGGCACCGGAGACCGGCAGCGTCGCCGTGGCGGCGAAGCTCTCGCCCTCCGGCTGCAGGCGAAGGAGCTGGCGGATGGCCGCCTCGTGCGGCGCGAGCGCCGTGCCGTCCAGGGTGAGCCGGGCCGGGACCTTCTGGCCGGGCTGCAGGCCCTGGTCCGAACGGAACCGGCGGACCTCGGTGATGACCTGCTGGAGCGTCTCGATCTCCCGCTCGGCGGCCTCGTCCTGGAAGCCACCCGGGGCGTCAGCCCCAGGAACGGACACAGCGGCCGGCCAGTCGGCGATGACCAGGGACTCGTTGCCCGTGAGCGTCGTCCACAGCGTCTCCGTGACGAACGGGACGACCGGGTGCAGCAGCTTCAGCGTGACGTCGAGGACCTCACCGAGGACGCGCTTGGTGTCCTCGGCGGCCTGGCCGCCCTCCTGGAACGTGGTCTTCGTCAACTCGACGTACCAGTCGAAGACTTCGTCCCAGGCGAAGTGGAACAGCGCGTCCGAGAGCTTCGCGAACTGGTAGTCCTCGTAGTACGCGTCCACCTCGGCGACGACCGAGTTGAGCCGCGACAGGATCCACCGGTCGGTCGCCGACAGGCGCTCGGCGGGCGGGAGTTCACCCTCGACCGTGGCGCCGTTCATCAGCGCGAAGCGCGTGGCGTTCCAGATCTTGTTGGCGAAGTTCCGCGAGCCCTGGACCCAGTCCTCGCCGATCGGGACGTCCGTACCGGGGTTGGCGCCGCGGGCCAGGGTGAACCGGAGGGCGTCCGAGCCGTACTTGTCCATCCAGTCGAGCGGGTTGACCGCGTTGCCGAAGGACTTCGACATCTTCTTGCCGAACTGGTCGCGGACCATGCCGTGCAGCACGATCGTGTGGAACGGCGGGGTGCCGTCCATCGCGTACAGGCCGAACATCATCATCCGGGCGACCCAGAAGAACAGGATGTCGTACCCGGTGACCAGGACGGAGTTCGGATAGAACTTCTCGAGGCTCTCGGTCTGTTCGGGCCAGCCGAGTGTGGAGAACGGCCACAGGCCCGACGAGAACCAGGTGTCCAGGACGTCGGTGTCCTGCGTCCAGCCCTCGCCCGTCGGCTCCTCGTCGTCCGGGCCGAGGCAGACGACCTCGCCGTTCGGCCCGTACCAGACGGGGATGCGGTGGCCCCACCACAACTGCCGCGAGATGCACCAGTCGTGGAGGTTGTCGACCCAGTCGAAGTACCGCTTCTCCATCTCCTGCGGGTGGACCTTGACCTTGCCGTCGCGGACCGCGTCACCGGCGGCCTTCGCGAGCGGGCCGACCTTGACCCACCACTGCATCGACAGGCGCGGCTCGACGGTGGTCTTGCAGCGCGAGCAGTGGCCCACGGAGTGCGTGTACGGCCGCTTCTCGGCGACGATCCGGCCCTCGGCGCGCAGCGCGCCGACGATCGCGGAGCGGGCCTCCAGGCGGTCGAGGCCCTGGAACGGGCCGTGCGCGGTGATGACGGCGTGCTCGTCCATGACCGCGATGTTGGGCAGGTCGTGACGCTGGCCGATCTCGAAGTCGTTCGGGTCGTGGGCCGGGGTGACCTTGACGGCGCCCGTGCCGAACTCCGGGTCGACGTGCGTGTCCGCGACGACCGGGATGGAGCGGTCGGTCAGCGGCAGCTTGATCAGCTTGCCGATGAGGTGCGCGTACCGCTCGTCGTCCGGGTGGACCGCGACGGCGGTGTCACCGAGCATCGTCTCGGCGCGCGTGGTGGCGACGACGAGGGTCTCGTCACCCTCGCCGTACTTGATCGAGACGAGCTCGCCCTCGTCGTCCTGGTACTCCACCTCGATGTCCGAGATGGCCGTCAGGCAGCGCGGGCACCAGTTGATGATGCGCTCGGCGCGGTAGATCAACTCGTCGTCGTACAGCTTCTTGAAGAGGGTCTTGACCGCCTGGGACAGGCCCTCGTCCATGGTGAAGCGCTCACGGTCCCAGTCGACGCCGTCGCCGAGGCGGCGCATCTGGCCGGAGATCTGGCCGCCGGACTCGTTCTTCCACTGCCAGACGCGCTCGACGAACGCCTCGCGGCCCAGGTCGTGGCGGGACTTGCCCTCCTTGGCGAGCTCGCGCTCCACGACGTTCTGCGTGGCGATGCCGGCGTGGTCCATGCCGGGCTGCCACAGCGTCTCGAAGCCCTGCATGCGCTTGCGGCGCGTCAACGCGTCGATGAGCGTGTGCTCGAAGGCGTGGCCCAGGTGCAGGCTGCCCGTGACGTTCGGCGGGGGGATGACGACGGTGTACGGCGACTTCTCGCTCTTGGCGTCGGCGGCGAAGTAACCGCGGTCTACCCAGCGCTCGTACAACGGCCCCTCTACCTCGGCCGGAGCGTAGGTCTTCGGCAGTTCGGGCTCGGGGACGCTGCTGTTCTGATGCTGAGTGTTCTCGGTCACGACGCACAGTTTAGAGCCGTCACGGTCCCGTACCGAAACCAGATTCGTTGGTAACGGTGTGACCCCCGACGCCCCGCGCCGCCACGGCTTCGGTCAGGATGTTCGGAACGAATAAGTTCTGGAGGGGACTAAGGAATGAGCTACAACCAGCCGGGCCCGTACGGCGGCCAGCCCCAGCAGCCCGGACCGTACGGTCAGCCGGGTCAGCCGCAGCAGCCGGGCCCTTACGGCCAGCAGCCGCAGGCGCCGCAGCCCGGCTACGGCTACCCGCAGCAGGCCCCCCAGGGTGTCCCGCCGCAGCAGGGCTACGGCCACCCGCAGCAGCAGGCGCCCGGCCCGTACGGGCAGCAGCAGGCCCCTTACGGCCAGGTCCCGCCCCCGCCGCAGGGCGGTGGCGGCGGCAAGAAGGCGGGCATCATCATCGCCGCGGTCGTGGCGGTCGCGCTCGTCGCGGGCGGCGTGTGGTTCTTCACGAGCGACAGCAGCGGCGGCGGTGGCGGCGGCGGTTCGGTCGCCGGTGACGGCAAGACGTACGAGCTGACGACTCCGGAGACGCTGCTCGGCGAGTACAAGAAGAAGCCGGGCTCCGAGTCCTCCGGCGCCCAGATCCGCGACGCGGAGAAGTGGGGCCTGAAGAACGGCAAGGAGGTCAGCGCGCAGTACCTCGCCGGCACCGGGATGTCGCAGAAGCTCATCCAGTTCATGGGCGGCTACGGCGAGATCGACGACCCCGAGGCCCTTCTGGACGCCGCCTTCGCCGGCATGAAGCAGCAGGCGGAGAACAATCCGTCCGGGGGCGGCCAGCCGGTCGGCGAGCCGCAGGACATGAGCCCGAGCGGGTTCGAGGACGGCGTCATGCGGTGCCAGGAGATGGAGGTCGACCTCGGCGCGAGCCTGGGCGGCGAGTCCAGCGGCAAGCCGATGAAGATGCCGATGTGCCTGTGGGCCGACAACAGCACCTTCGCCGTCGTCATCCCCCAGGAGACGGCCGCCATGCTGAAGGGCGAGAGCGCCTCCCTCGAAGAGGCGGCCGCCACCACCGCCAAGGTCCGCGACGAGGTCCGCGTCGAGGCCAAGTGACGCTCGTAGCGCACTGATTCACACGAAGGGGCCCCACCGCATCGGTGGGGCCCCTTCGCGTACGGAGAAGCGTGCCGCTACGCGCTCTTCTCGTGCCGCCCGTCGTTCTTCACGATGCGCGGCACCAGCGTCGGGTTGACATTGGAGTGGACGACGTCCGGGGTGATGACGACGCGGGCCACGTCCTTGCGGGACGGGACTTCGTACATCACCGACTGGAGGACTTCCTCCATGATGGCGCGCAGGCCGCGGGCGCCGGTCTGGCGCAGGATCGCCTGGTCGGCGATGGCCTCCAGGGCCTCGTGCTCGAACTCCAGCTCCACGCCGTCGAGTTCGAAGAGGCGCTGGTACTGCTTCACCAGGGCGTTGCGCGGCTCGACCAGGATCTGCAGCAGGGCCTCGCGGTCGAGGTTGTGGACCGACGTGAGGACCGGGAGGCGGCCGATGAACTCGGGGATCATCCCGAACTTCACCAGGTCCTCGGGCATGACGTCCTCGAACTGGTCCTTCTCCTCCAGCTCCCGCTTGGAGTGGATCGTCGCACCGAAGCCGATGCCCTTGGCGCCCGCCCGACCCTCGATGATCTTCTCCAGACCGGCGAAGGCTCCGCCCACGATGAACAGCACGTTCGTCGTGTCGATCTGGATGAACTCCTGGTGCGGGTGCTTACGGCCGCCCTGCGGCGGGACCGAGGCCGTCGTGCCCTCAAGGATCTTGAGGAGGGCCTGCTGGACGCCTTCGCCGCTGACATCGCGCGTGATCGACGGGTTCTCGGACTTGCGAGCCACCTTGTCGATCTCGTCGATGTAGATGATGCCGGTCTCGGCCTTCTTGACGTCGTAGTCCGCGGCCTGGATCAGCTTCAGGAGGATGTTCTCGACGTCCTCGCCGACATAGCCCGCCTCCGTCAGCGCCGTGGCGTCCGCGATGGCGAACGGGACGTTCAGCATCCGGGCCAGGGTCTGGGCGAGGAGGGTCTTGCCCGAACCCGTGGGGCCGAGCAGCAGGATGTTGGACTTCGCCAACTCGATGGCGTCGTCGCGCCCTTGGGCCCCGCCGTTCTCACCGGCCTGGACCCGCTTGTAGTGGTTGTACACCGCGACCGAGAGGGCCTTCTTGGCCGATTCCTGACCTACGACGTAACCCTCGAGGAACTCGTAGATCTCGCGAGGCTTGGGGAGTTCCTCCCACCGGACCTCACTGGTCTCCGCCAGCTCTTCCTCGATGATCTCGTTGCAGAGGTCGATGCACTCGTCGCAGATGTACACACCGGGGCCTGCGATGAGCTTCTTGACCTGCTTCTGACTCTTTCCGCAGAACGAGCACTTGAGCAGATCGCCGCCGTCACCGATGCGTGCCACGAGGTGCTTCCCCTTCGCCTGGGAGACGCCCGTGAAAGACGGCTCCTGGTGCCTCATATCCGACGGTACCTTGCCGGGCCCCCCGTTCGGGCCCCCCTTGGCGCGGTTCGCTTCTTCCGCCAACCGCGCCAAGGGGCTGCAGATACTGCTGTGCTCGGGTCAGGCGACCGACGCGTTCATCTTGCGCGTCGAGATGATCTGGTCGATCAGGCCGTACGACAGCGCGTCCTCGGCAGTGAGGATCTTGTCGCGCTCGATGTCGTCGCGGATCTTGTCGATCGGCGTCGTCGAGTGCTTGGCCAGCATCTCCTCCAGCTGCGCACGCATGCGGAGGATCTCGTTCGCGGCGATCTCCAGGTCGGAGACCTGACCGCGGCCGGTCTCGCTGTACGGCTGGTGGATCAGCACGCGCGCGTTCGGCAGGGCCATGCGCTTGCCGGGCGTACCGGCGGCGAGCAGGACCGCGGCGGCCGAGGCGGCCTGGCCCATGCAGACCGTCTGGATGTCCGGCTTCACGAACTGCATCGTGTCGTAGATCGCGGTGAGCGCCGTGAAGGAGCCGCCGGGGCTGTTGATGTAGACCGAGATGTCCCGGTCCGGGTCCATCGACTCCAGGCACAGGAGCTGCGCCATGACGTCGTTGGCGGAGGCGTCGTCGATCTGCACGCCGAGGAAGATCACGCGCTCCTCGAAGAGCTTCGCGTACGGGTCGTACTCACGCACGCCCTGCGAGGTGCGCTCGACGAAGCGCGGGATGACGTACCGGGACTCGGCGCTCGGGCCGGTGTACTGGCCGGCGGCCTGCTCGGCGCGCACGCGGTCGTAGAGGCCGCTGCCGGGGAATACGTTCACTGGGGTTCTCCTGGAGTGAGCTGGGTCGGCTGGAGGCTTGTCGGGGCGCTCAGGCCCCGGTGCCGCCGCCGCCCGGCATTCCGGCGGCCGTGGGCATGATGTCGTCGATGAGGCCGTACTCCTTGGCCTCCTGCGGGTCGAACCAGCGGTCGCGGTCCGAGTCGCGGGTGACCTGCTCCACGGTCTGGCCGGTGTGGAAGGCCGTCAGCTCGGCCATCTTCTTCTTGGTCAGCAGCAGCCGCTCGGCGTGGATCTTGATGTCCGACGCGGAGCCCGCGAGGCCCGCGGACGGCTGGTGGATCAGGATCTCGGCGTTCGGCAGGGCGAAGCGCTTGCCGGGGGTGCCCGCGCTGAGCAGGAACTGACCCATGGAAGCGGCCATGCCCATGGCGATCGTCACCACGTCGTTCTTGATGTACTGCATGGTGTCGTAGATCGCCATGCCGGCCGTGATCGAGCCGCCGGGGCTGTTGATGTAAAGGAAGATGTCCTTTTCCGGGTCGGCGGCCAGGAGCAGCAGCTGCGCGGTGATCTTGTTGGCAATGTCGTCGTCGACCGGCTGACCGAGGAAGATGATCCGCTCGTTGAGCAGCCGGTTGTAGACCTGGTCGCCGAGGCCACCACCGATGGAAGGCTCGCCGGCGGCGGAGGGCATCAGATTCGTCACGTATCCACCTGCTCGTCTTGCGACGGCGCCGGGCCGTCTCACGTCTTCTGTGGGCCAGGAGCCTCTTTCGGGGACTCCCCTGCCCTCGTAGTTATGGACCCTAACGCGCGGGTCCCTTCGGGGAATCCCGGAGAGGGAACTGTTCGCTGTGAGCGCAGGTTCCTCGCGGGGGCGGTCAGGTGGTATGTGCCGGGTGCCCTGTCCAGGGGCGCGGGGAACTGCGCGCTCAGCCCCCACGAGCCCGCAGACGCGTCTGCCACGGTCTGTCCCACGGCGGCTGCGGCCCGTCGCGGGTTGCTCGCGCAGTTCCCCGCGCCCCTTTCGGGGCACGACTGAGCCCCCGGAGACCCAAAGGTCTCCGGGGGCTCAGTACGGGTGGATCAGGCCTCGGACTTGGTCTCGTCCGTGCCCTCGGCCTCGGCGCCCTCGACGGCAGCCTCGACCGTCTCGGCGGCAGCCTCGGTCTCGTCCTCGTCCGAGAGGTCGACGACCTCGCCGTTCGTGTCCTTGACCGTGGCGGCCTCGACGACGACCGCGAGGGCCTTGCCGCGGGCGACCTCGCCGACCAGCATCGGGACCTGGCCGCCCTCGACGACGGCCTGGGCGAACTGGTCGGGGGACATGCCGGAGGACTGGGCGCGGCGCATGAGGTGCTCGGTGAGCTCCTCCTGGCTGACGTTCAGCTTCTCCTTGTTGACCAGCTCGTCGAGGACGAACTGGGTCTTGATGCCCTTGACGGCCTGCTCACGGGTCTCGGCGTCGAAGTCCTCGGCCGACTTGCCCTGGATCTCCAGGTACTTGGCGAGGTCGAGGCCCATCTGCGCGAGCTGGTGGTTCTCGAGGTTGTGCTTGCGGGTGTGGACCTCGTCCTCGAGCAGCTTCTCGGGGACGGGCACCTCGACCAGCTCGAGCAGCTTCTCCAGGACGCGCTCCTGGGCCTGCGTGGCCTGGTCGTACTGCTTCATGTTCGCGAGGCGCTTGCGGCTGTCCGCCTTGAGCTCGTCCAGGGTGTCGAACTCGGAGGCCAGCTGCGCGAACTCGTCGTCCAGCTCCGGCAGTTCGCGCGCGGCGACCTGCGTGACCTTGACGGTGACCTCGGCGTCCTGGCCCTCGGCGGAGCCGCCCTTGAGCTGCGAGGTGAAGGTGGCCTCGCCGTCGGCCTCCAGGCCGGTGACGGCCTCGTCGATGCCGTCGAGCAGCTCGCCGGAGCCGATGGTGTACGAGACACCGCTGGCGACGCCGTCCTCGAGGACCTCGCCGTCGACCTTGGCCTCCAGGTCGATGGTCAGCACGTCACCCTCGGCGGCGGCGCGCTCGACCGGGGACGTGGACGCGAAGCGCTCGCGGAGCTGCTCCACGGACTTCTCGACGTCCTCGTCGGTGACCTCGACCGCGTCGACCTCGACCTCGATGCCGGAGTAGTCCGGGATCTCGATCTCGGGGCGGATGTCGACCTCGGCGGTGAAGTTCAGCGTCTCGCCGTCCTTCAGCTCCGTGATGTCGACCTCGGGCTGGCCGAGGACGTTGAGCTCGGCCTCGTTGACCGCCTCGGTGTAGAACTTCGGCAGCGCGTCGTTGACGGCCTCTTCGAGGACCGCACCGCGCCCGAAGCGCTGGTCGATGACGCGGGCCGGGATCTTGCCCTTACGGAAGCCCTTCACCGTGACCTGCTGGTTGATCTTCTTGTACGCCGCGTCGAGGCTGTCCTTGAGCTCCTCGAAGGGCACCTCGACAGTGAGCCGAACCCGGGTCGGGTTCAGGGTCTCCACGGCGCTCTTCACGGTTCGGTCTCCTTGGTGGCTGACTTCTGGGGGTTCTGCTTCAGCACACCCCCGCCGCGACTGGGCGGTGGGGAGGGCTTCAGCGGATTGGGTCGCCCGGGAGAACGTCGACAGACGGAGACACACGGGCACGCAACCTGCATAGTAACCGCAGCGGGTACGCGCCCCAAAAGGCGATCTTGGAGGACCACTCCGACGGGTCCCGCGCCCGGCTCCATAAAGAAGAGAGCGCCTGGTGGGACCACTGAAGGTCACTGGTGGTCGGGGTGGCGGGATTTGAACCCACGGCCTTCCGCTCCCAAAGCGGACGCGCTACCAAGCTGCGCCACACCCCGTCGGTGCGACACGTAGGGTACATGCCCGCCGAGCATGCGGCTCCCGCATTGTTCATGGGGGTACGGAGGGGGCTTCGGAGGGGATTCGCGGGGGTGTGGGAAGGGTTTCGCGGGGGCCTCGGAAGGATGGGGTGTGCACCGCGGGGGGCCGACCCGCTACGATGCTGTTCGTGCCGCGGTCGGCGTGACCTGCGGTGCGGTGCTTGCGGGCGTAGCTCAATGGTAGAGCCCTAGTCTTCCAAACTAGCTACGCGGGTTCGATTCCCGTCGCCCGCTCTGTGGCCTCCGGCCCGGTCCGTTTCGCGCGAGAGCGCGGGACACGGATCGGGCCGGAGGCTTTTTGCGTGCGCAGGCGGACACCGCGGCCGGCGGGCTCGGGCGCGGACCGGATGCTCAGGCGTCGGACCGGATGCTCAGGCGTCGGACTGGGTGCTCGGGCATCGGACCGGATGCGCAGGCGCCGGACTCGGTGCTCGGGCAGCAGAGCAGGAGGTCCGGGCGTCAGAACTGGATGGAGTTGAGGGTCTCCGCTATCGAGTTCAGGAAGCGTTGGATGTCGTCGGCCATGCCGGTCGAGGCCAGGAAGAAGCCGAAGAGTATGGCGACGACCGCAGGCCCCGCCTTGAGTGAGCCCCCGCGGATCAGCACCACAAGAATGATCGCCAACAGCAGCACCACAGACAGCGAAATCGCCACACTGATCACACCCTAGGTCGGTCCGCACTCCCGCTCGGAGGCACGCACCCCGCACGCCCCCGCCAGAACCATCGTGCCACCAACGGGCCCTGGCTATGCGGCGGGTGAGACATCGTTGGCCAATGACGAGCACGTCCGTACGGCCCCGCGCGGCACCGGCGCACCACCGGGGCGCACGCGCGCAGCTGTGGCACCTGGGGCGCCGGGCGCCGGAAGCCCGCGGCGTGGCCGGAATTCGGCGTTGGCGAAGGCCGTGGATTTCGGCTTGATCGTTTCCCTGTGCTCCCTGTGCTCCCCGTGCGGCAGCCGTCGCGCCCCTGGACGTACGTCGACTGTGACGGCGCGCACGTATCCCACTTACGGGAGTTGTTCTGCGCGTTCGCAGGGAATTCGAATTGTCGGTGCCGCCACAGCGTCTCGAATGATCCCCGGGCGCCGCGACGGCGTGGGCAAGTTCTCGCGGTGGTCCGGCGGTTGAGGGAATCGCGTAATTGAAGGGGGACATTTCACCGGAGTCGCCTGCGGACGATATGCACCGATCAATACGGATGAAGAGGGACACAACGGGTGTGCATTCAGGCCGCATTGGTGAGATGGATCTCCCTGTGAAGCCTGTGAAGTCCCTATGAGTGGGGGCATGGGGGCGGCATGTGAGGGTACTCGGACAGGCATAAGCGGATATCGCGCCGGTAGTCCGCAGAGGTTTTACGAAAACACTCATCCGCCGCTAGGGTGCCTCAGATGTTCCACGCTGCCTCCCCCACCCCCGAAGGCGCAGTGCGGTCACGGATCGACTCCCCGAGTACGCGGCGGGAGGGCCTGTGACGAATTCGCTGCGCCCGGGTGGCCACCAGAGAAACCCGCTGCCCCCGGCCCGGGAATCGGCATCCGCTGTGCCGAACCCGCGGCCGTCGCAGGGCGGAACGGACGCTCCCACTGACGCGAGCACGCGGAACGCGCCCGGCGCGAAGCCCGCGAAACAGCGTGACGCCTTCTTCGACAACGCGAAGTACTTGGCCATCGTGCTGGTCGCGATGGGGCACTCATGGGAGCCGCTGACAGACGGAAGCCGCGCCGCCGAGGCGCTGTACATGACCGTCTACACGTTCCACATGCCGGCCTTCATCCTGATCTCCGGCTATTTCTCGCGCAGTTTCGATATGCGCGCGGACCGGCTCAAGCGCCTGGTGACGGGTGTGCTCGTGCCGTTCGTGATCTTCGAGGTCGCGTACACCTTCTTCAAGCGGTGGGCGGACGACGATCCGACGCAGCCGATCAGCCTGCTCGACCCCTGGTACCTGACCTGGTTCCTGGCCGCGCTGTTCGTCTGGCGGATGACCACTCCGCTGTGGAAGCTGGTGCGCTGGCCGATTCCGCTGTCGATCGCGGTCGCCGTGCTCGCCTCGGTCTCGCCCGACATCGGCGACGACCTCGATCTGCAGCGCGTCCTGCAGTTCCTGCCGTTCTTCGTCATCGGCCTGTTCATGAAGCCGGAGCACTTCCAGCTCGTGCGGCGCCGTGAGGTCAAGCTGCTCTCGATCCCGGTCTTCGCGTGCGCGCTGCTGCTCGCGTACTGGGCGGGGCCGCGGATGACGTCGGCGTGGTTCTACCACCGCGACAGCGCACAGGAGTTGGGTGCGCCGTGGTGGAGCGGTGTCGTGATGACGCTCGCGCTGCTCGGCTGCTCGCTGGTCCTCGTCGCCTGCTTCTTCGCCTGGGTACCCAAGCGGAAGATGTGGTTCACGATTCTTGGCGCGGGCACGCTGTACGGCTACCTGCTGCACGGCTTCCTCGCCAAGGGCTCCCGTTTCTGGGGCTGGTTCGACGACTACGAGTGGCTGCACAAGCCGCTCGGCGAGATCTTCGTGACCGTGGTCGCGGCGGCGGTCGTCACGGCTCTGTGCACCCCGCCGGTGCAGCGGGCGTTCCGCTTCGCGATGGAGCCGAAGATGGAGTGGGCGTTCAAGCGGGATGCGGCGGCGGTTGCGCGGTCGCGTCGGTAGGTCTTGCGGAGGACGACCCGCACCGTTGTCCCGGGCTCGCCACCTGGGGGCTGAAGGGTCAGCGTCGTAGCGACAGCGCCAGTGCCTCCGCCGCAACCTGCGTGACCGCCTCGCGGGTCGAGTGGGCGAGGAGTTCGGTGCTGATCTCGCCGCCGGCCGCGAGGTGGCGGTCGTACGGCAGGAGATGTACGGCCGCTCCCGTGGCGCGCAGCTTCTCGACCGCCTTGTCCACGTCGAGGCCCCCGTGCGGCACGGCCTCCGTGAGGACGACGACCGTGCCCGCGACGACCTGCCGGGGCAGGCCCGACATCCACTTCAGTACGGAGTGGGTGCTGGCCACGCCCTCGAACGTGGCGGGGGCGACCAGGACCCGGGACTGGGCGGCGGAGAGCGCGGTGCGGGCCACCTCGGCGGGCAGGGTCTCGCAGTCCACGACGGTCACGCCGAAGTAGCGGCGCAGCGCCACCATGGCCTTCTCGTACGCCTTGGTGTCGAGCATCGCGCCGACCTCGCCCTTACTGCCCGGCAACAGCCAGGCGTTGTCGGGGAGTTGGACGAGATAGCCGGTGACGTCGAGCAGGGACATGGACGGTTCGAGCATCCCGGCGAGGTCGCGCACCGTCCAGCGCAGCGACTCGGCGCCGAGCCGGAACGGCAGGGTGCCGAGCGCCGGGTCGGCCTCGACGAGCAGCACCGGATCGTGCCGGTAGTGCGCGTACGTCCGGCCGAGCAGCGCCGAGACGGTGGACTTGCCCGCGCCGCCGCGGATCGACGTGACGGCGATCTGGCGTCCGGTGGCCACCGGCTGCTGCAGCGTCTCGGCGGTACGGGAGGCCTCGGCGACCTCGCGCGCCGCCGACGAGGAGACGGTGCGGCGCACGGCCCGCAGGGCGCGGCCGACGAGCGGTTCGCCGTGCCGCGGCTTGCGCCGGGTCCCGGCGAGCGAGTCGTCCACGACCGGCAGCGAGCTGAACGTGCCGCGCACGGGGGCCGCACCGGGCGGGGCGTACGGGGACTGCGGCGGGGTCGGCGCCTCAGGGTGCGGCGTGACCTGCGGGGGTGCGGCGGGCGGTTGGGCCTGCTGGTCAACTGCCGTGGGGCGGCCGAGCGGGGGCGTGGCGGAGAGGTCAGCGGCGGAGGAGGGCACCGGAACGGACGGGATGACGGCTGTCACCTCTTCCGAAGCCGGCATCGATGGGTGAACCGATGGAGGCACCGAACCGGCGGGCTGCGCGGGCGGCAGCGGTACGGAGGCCGGGGCTGAGACCGGGGCTGAGACCGGGGCTTCGGGGACGACGTCCCTGAGTACGGCGGTCGCGGCGTCGGGAAGCGGCGCGGCGGCCGGTGCGGGAGTCGGTGCGGGAGTCGGTGCGGCGGCCGGTGCGGGACTCGGCGCAGGGGCCAGCGCGGGGTTCGGCTCGGTGAAGTCGTCGAGGAGCGGAGGAGCATCGGCGGTGCGGGTACCGGTACCCGCACCCGCTCCCGTACCCGCACCGTCCGTGGGCTTCGCCAGGGACGGGCCGGGCGAGCCCGCACCGCGTACCGCCTCCGGGCCCGTGTGGTGCTCGGGCCGGTCCTGGTCTCCGTTCGGCATCATGTCCCTCTCCCCTGCTGCCCGTTCAGGATCCGCCGAGCAGGTGCGCGTACACACCGAAGACTCCGACCGTGAGCGGCAACAGGCCGACCACTCCGATCGATTCGACCAGGTCGGCCGCGCGCCGTAGCCGCTGCGCGAGCGGCGGCGCGGGCTGCAGGACGAGGGCGAGCAGCGGCAGGGCGGCGGCCAGGCCGAGGAGCAGGAGCGGGCCCGGCCCGTCCGTGCTGCGCAGCCAGAGTTCCGCGAGCCGTACGACGAGTACGGCGGCGGCCGCGAACACCGCGACGACCTCGACGGCCAGCGGGAACGCCCGCGCCCTGGCGAGGAGTACGACGGCGGTGACCGCGGTGGCCAGGACCGTCCACGGCGTGGGCGCGGCCGAGGTGAGCAGCCAGCCCGCTGCCGCCGTCGAGGCCGCCGTGAGGACGGTGGCGGTGACGAGGCCGCGGTGGGTGTCGGCGAGCGCGTCGGCGACATGGTGGCGGCTGACCGAACTGCCCGCCGCGCGCCGGTCGTCGATGGCCGTCAGGCCGGTGGCGCGCAGCGCGATCCGGGGCAGCAGGCCGAGCAGGACGAGCGAGGCGAGCGCGAGCAGGGCGCCGAGCCGGGCCGGTTCGCCGTCGACGACGAGCGCGGCCAGTTCCCACAGCGCGGTGAGCGCCACGGCGGCGCCCGCGCCGACGAGCCCGGCACGGGCGAACGGCGTGCAGAGCCCGAGCAGCAGCAGGCCGAGCGCGACGGCGGCCGCGGTGACGGCGAGCCGGGCCGCGCCGGGCAGCGCGTGCGCGTCGGCCACGGCCCAGGCACCGGCCACGGCGAACAGGGCGGCGATCACAAGGAGTACGGCCGCGAGCCCGCGGTTGCCGCGGCCCGCGACGGACGCGGGGCCGCCGCTGCCGGGCCGGGCGGCGAGCGCGCCGACGGCGGCGATGACGAGTGCGGTGCCGAGCAGGCCGTACGCCACCGGGCCCGCCGGGTAGGCGGCGCGGGCGAACTGCGTGGTCACGGCGGCGAGGAGGAGTGCGGCGGCGGCCGCGACGGGGCGGCGCGCGGCGGGCCGCCAGCGCCAGGTCCGCAGGTCGAGCCGCCCGGCCGGCTCCGCGCCGACCGGGTCCGCCGCTGCTGCGGGGGCCGGTTCGTGCGGCTCCGTCGACGTGTCCACCCCACCCACCACGTTCACCACGCGCGGGAACCTCTCATCGCCAACCTCTTTGCCCTGCTGTGTAGTTGAGCCCTGGTGCGGTTCCTCATACGTCGCCCCCGAGTCCGGATCCAAGTCCGGATCCAGGTCCGGATCCAGGTCCGGATCCAGGTCCGGATCCAGGTCCGGATCCAGGTCCGGATCCAGGTCCGGATCCAGGTCCGGGTTCGAGTCCGAGCAGGCCGCGCATCTCCGCGTATTTGCGGGTCAGTCGGTCGCGCGTCGGCTCGTCCAGGGCGGCGAGCCGGGCCGGATCGGCATTGTGCGCGAGATCGGCGGTTTTGACGAGGGTGGCGCCGGGAGTCGCGAGGATGCGGTCGGCGTAGCCTCGCGGGTTCTCGCCGGGGCGTTTGGTGAGGGCCAGGACGATCTGTTTCGTACGGGCGGTGAGCGGGGCGTCGGCCAGCCACTGCTCGGTGAGGGCCGCGTCCTCGATCGCGTCGTGCAGCCAGGCCGCGGCGATCTGTTCGTCGTCGCCCCCTCGGGCGCGCACTCCCTCGGCGACGGCGGCCAGATGTTCGGCGTACGGCCGTCCCGCCTTGTCGGTCTGCGTGGCGTGGGCGTCCCGGGCGAGGGCCTCGACCTCGGTGAGGCTCAGCCTCCGCTGCCGCTGCTGTTGCCGCCGCTCCATCCGTGCCCCCTCCCGCGGCAGATCCTGCCGCGCCTCCCTGCCCGGCATTCTCCCGTACGCGAGCGGAGGCCCCGGCACCGGACCCTCAGTTTCCCCCTCAATCGTTTGGTAACCTAATTATTGACGCTTTCTTGACGCTCCCTTTGCTTGCCGAAGGGGCATCTCGCATGCTCACCCGACCGCGCACGACCCGACTCGGAGGTACGGCCCATCGGACACGCAGACACCCTGATAGCCATGGGCGGCGCCTTCCTCGCCGCCGCAGTCCTCGCCCGCCTCGGCGGCCGGATCGGACTGCCCACCATTCCCCTCTTCATCCTGGCCGGGATCCTCCTCGGCCCGCACACCCCCGGCTGGGTGCTGCTCTCCGACCCGCACGACCTGGAGATGCTCTCGGCGCTCGGCCTGGTGCTGCTGCTCTTCTACCTCGGCCTTGAATTCCACATGGACGACCTCAAGGCGGGCGGCCGCAAGATGGCCCTCGCCGGCGGGGCGTATCTGGTGCTGAACGTCGGCGCGGGCCTGGGCTTCGGCTTCGCCCTCGGCTGGGGCACCTCCGAGGCGCTGGTTCTCGCCGGGGTGCTCGGCATCTCGTCCTCGGCGATCGTCACCAAGGTCCTGGTGGACACGGGTCGGCTGGGCAACCCCGAGACCAAGCCGATCCTCGGGATCATCGTGGTCGAGGACGTCTTCCTCGCCCTCTACCTGGCCGCGCTCCAGCCCATCCTGTCCGGCGCCGACAGCCTCTCCTCGGCCCTGATGGACGGCGGCAAGGCCTTCGGCTTCCTGCTGCTGCTCGCGCTGGCCGCGCGGTTCGGTACGAAGCTGGTCGGCCGGCTCATCAACACCCCGGACGACGAGCTGCTCGTCATCTCCTTCCTCGGCGCGGCCGTCTTCCTCGCCGGTGTCTCCGAGTGGTTCGGGGTCGCGGACGCGATCGGCGCGTTCATGGTCGGCCTGATGCTCGGCTCCACCAGCTCCGGCGAGCGCATCCGGAAGCTGGTCCACCCGCTGCGGGACGCGTTCGGCGCGATCTTCTTCTTCGCCTTCGGCCTCTCCATCGACCCCGGTGACCTGCCGGTGGTGCTGTGGCCGGTGCTCGCCGCTGTCGCGCTGACGCTGCTGATGAACGTGCTCGCGGGACTCGCGGCGGCGAAGGTGTACGACTTCGGGGCCGGGCCCGCGGCGAACATTTCGACGACGCTGCTTGCGCGGGGGGAGTTCGCGCTGATCCTCGCCACGATGGCCGCTGCCGCGGGCCTGGACGAGCGGCTGTCGCCGTTCATCGCGGGGTACGTGCTGCTGCTTGCGGTTCTCGGGCCTCTTGCTGCCGGGCGGTCGCAACTGCTGGCACGGGTTCTGCCGGGCGTACGGGGGGTTCCCTCGGGGTCGACGGAGGAGCGGGTCGGCGCGGGGGTGTAGGGCTGTTCGCCCGGCGACGAGACAGGACCCCGCAGACGTGACCCGCTACGCGTCCCGACAGATCAACAGCAACGCCCGGTCATCGTTGACGTCCTTCGCCACGGCCTCGATCAAGTGCCACGCGGCCCCGTGAAAGCCCCCGGCAACGTAGCGGTCGGCCTCTCCGGTCAGGCGGTCGATGCCCTCGGAGAGGTCGCGCTCGGCCGTCTCGACCAGGCCGTCGGTGAAGAGCATCAGCACGTCGCCGGGGCGCAGGCACCCCTTCGCCGGGTCGAACTGCGCCCCGTCGTACACCCCGAGCAGCGGGCCCTCGGCGGACTTCTCCTCCCAGCGGCCGGTGCCGGCGTGCAGCTGGACGGCGGGCGGGTGGCCAGCGGAGAGGAGTTCGTAGTCCCCGGAGTCCAGGTCGAGGGCGAGGTGGATGGACGTGGCGAAGCCCTCGTCCCAGTCCTGGCGGAGCAGATAGCCGTTGGCGGCGGGCAGGAACGCGTGCGGCGGCAGCGAGCCGAGCAGTCCGCCGAAGGCGCCGGAGAGCAGCAGCGCACGGGAGCCCGCGTCCATGCCCTTGCCGGAGACGTCGGTGAGGACGACCTCAAGGGTGCGCCCACCGCTGGTGCGCGCGGCGACCACGAAGTCACCGGAGAACGACTGGCCGCCCGCGGGCCGCAGCGCCATCTCGCGGTGCCAGCCGGGCGGGAGCCCCGGCAGCTTGCTCTGGGTCTTGATGCGCTCGCGCAGGTCGAACAGCATCGTGCCGCCGCGCCGCCACGGCACCCCGACCCGGCTGCGGAACTGCGCGATGACCAGGCCGAAGAAGCCGCAGGCCGCCACGGTCAGGACGATGCCGGGCGTGACCCGCGAGGCCCCCTCGGTGTACGGGCCGAGCTGCACCGACTCGACGATCAGGGCTCCGGCGGCCGCCGCGTACAGGCCGAGCAGGCTGGCCGGGCGGAGCAGCAGGCCGCCCGCGACGATCGGCAGGACGAGCAGGGCGGGCGAGAACCAGACCGGCATCGCGAGCGTGCCGAGGGCGATCACCGGGATGGTGAGGAGAAGTCCGGCCAGGGCGATCCAGTCGGAGCCGTCGCCGCGGAAGTAGTCGACGCCGGATTTGCGCAGCGCGATGCGGGCCCGGTGCAGACGCTTGCGCAACCGGGCCGGGAACGTCTCCGCTGCCGCGCGCCGCTCGGGGTCGCGGCGGCTCCTATGTCGTACCGCCATTGCTCGCGGACTCTATACACGCTTCCTTGAGATGCGCACGGGAGGTCCCGGTTGTCCCTCAGTCGAGCGGGACGAACGGCCCGGACGTGACGGCAGAAATCCCCTCGCCCCCGCTCGACGGGGGTTGATAGGGATGGGCCCATGACGACGGATGTACGGGTACTGCAGCCCGACGACTGGGAGCGCTGGTTCAGCGGTCTGGAGCTCGCCTTCGGGGGCGTGCGGGAGCCCGATGAGGCGCGCGCCTTCTTCCGGGACGTCACCGAGTTCGAGCGCTCCCTGGGCGTCTGGGACGGGGACGGGACCGTCGGAACGGCGGGCGCGTTCTCGTTCCGGATGACCGTGCCGGGCGGCGCGGCCGTGGCCACGGCGGGCGTCACGATGGTCAGTGTCGCGCCCACGCACCGGCGGCGCGGCATCCTGACGTCGATGATGCGGCGCCAGCTCGACGACGTACGCGCCCTGGGTGAACCCCTCGCCGTGCTCACCGCGTCCGAGCCCGCGATCTATGGCCGGTTCGGGTACGGCGTCGCGACGCAGCGCCTCGGCGCCCGCATCCGGACCGATCACGTACGCCTCCAACTCCCGCCCGGCACCGAGGAGTTCACGCTCCGGCTCGCGGAACCGGCGGACGTCCTCGACTCGTGCGAGGCGGTGTACGCCCGGCAGGCGGCGGCGCGCCCCGGGATGCTCGTGCGGCGGCCCGGCTGGGAGCGGCAGGGGGTGATCGACCCGGCGCAGGAGCGGGCGGGCGCCTCGGCGCTGCAGTGCGTGCTCGCCGAGCGCGGCGGCGAGGTGGCGGGGTATGCCCGGTATCGCCTGAAGCCGGAGTGGGAGGGCGCGGGCGTTCCGGCCGGGGTGGTCACGGTGGAGGACCTGGAGGCGTCGGAGCCCGGCGCGTACGCGGCGCTGTGCCGGTACCTCTTCGACCTGGACCTGATGTCGACGGTGGCGATGCGCAACCGCCCCTCCGACGACGCCTGGCAGCACCTCGTCTCCGACATCCGCCGCTGCTCGGTGGCGCTGCGGGACGGCCTGTTCCTGCGGCCGGTGGAGGTGGGCGCGGCCCTGGAGGCACGGACGTACGCCACGGACGTGGATGTCGTCCTGGACGTCTCCGACCCGTTCTGCCCCTGGAACACCGGCCGTTGGCGGCTGTCCGGCGGGCCGAAGGGCGCGGTCTGCGCGCGCACCGACGACCCGGCCGATCTCACCTTGTCCGTACGGGAGTTGGGGACCGTCTACCTCGGCGGGTTCTCCCTGGCCGCTCTCGCGGCGGCGGGCCGGGTGCGGGAGGAGCGGCGCGGCGCGCTCGCGGCGGCCTCGCTCGCGTTCTCCGGCACGGCGGCGCCGTGGCTGCCGCACGGGTTCTGAACGGGCCTGCCCCGTACGGGAGTTGCCCTGGGGCCCGTCTCCCCGAGACGGTGAGACGGGCCCTAGCGTCGCTGGCAGTCCGGGCACCAGAACAGATTGCGGGCGGCGAGATCGGCGGTGCGGATCTCGCCGCCACAGATGTGGCAGGGCTGGTTCGCCCTGCGGTAGACGTACACCTCACCGCCGTGGTCGTCGACCCTCGGCGGGCGGCCCATCGCCTCCGGGGTGTGCTCGGGCCGGACGGTGTCGATGCGGTTGTGGCGCACGCCCTCCCGCATGAGCCCGACCAGATCATCCCAGATCGCGGTCCACTCGTCGTACGCGAGGTCCCTGCCGAGGCGGTACGGGTCGATGCCGTGCCGGAAGAGGACCTCCGCGCGGTAGACGTTGCCGACGCCCGCGATGACCCTCTGGTCCATGAGCAGCGCGGCGACGGTGGTGCGGGAGCGGGAGATCCGCTGCCACGCCTTGTCCGGGTCGTTGGTGGTGCCGTCGACGGGGCGCAGCGGGTCGGGGCCGAGGCGCTCGTGTATCGCCTGCTTCTCGGCGTCCGTGATCAGCGCGCAGGTCGTGGGCCCGCGCAGGTCCGCGTACGCGGTGGGGCCGACGAGGCGGAGGCGGACGGTGTCCGTGGGCGGCGGGGCGGGTACGTCGCCGAAGTTCAGCTTGCCGAAGAGGCCGAGGTGGATGTGGACGTGGCCGACCGGGCCGAAGCCGAGGAAGAGGTGTTTGCCGTGGGCGTCAGCGGTGTCCATGAGCTGGTGGTCGAGGAGGGCCGCGGCGTCGCTGAACTTGCCCTGGGGGCTGGTCGCTCTGACCTTCCGGTCCTGGAAGCGGTCGCGGTGGTCGGCCGCCAGGCGGTGGATGGTGTGCCCCTCGGGCACGGCGGTCTCCTTACACGTTCGTGTACGGGTGCGGCCCGGTGGCACGGGTTCGAGCCCCTCCCCGCCCCTTCCCGAAAGCCTGCGGCGCTTCGGGGGCGCTGCCCCCGGACCCCCGCTCCTCAAACGCCGGAGGGGCCTGATTTTCCAGCCCCTCCCGCGAGTGAGGCGACCTCGGACTTACGGCTGCTGCGGGTGGTGCGCCGGTACAGGAGGCAGCTCGCCCGTGGTCTCGTAGGCCGACAGCATCTCGATGCGGCGCGTGTGGCGCTCCTCGTCGGAGTACGGGGTCGACAGGAAGATCTCCACGAACTTCGTCGCCTCGTCGAGGGTGTGCATGCGGCCGCCGATCGACACCACGTTGGCGTTGTTGTGCTCGCGGCCGAGCGCGGCGGTCTGCTCGCTCCAGGCGAGGGCGCAGCGGACGCCCTTGACCTTGTTCGCGGCGATCTGCTCGCCGTTGCCGGAGCCGCCGATCACGATGCCGAGGGAGTCCGGGTCCGCGGCCGTCCGCTCGGCGGCGCGGAGGCAGAACGGCGGGTAGTCGTCCAGGGCGTCGTAGATGTGGGGGCCGCAGTCCACGGGCTCGTGCCCATGGGCCTTGAGCCACTCGACGAGGTGGTTCTTGAGTTCATAGCCGGCATGATCCGAGCCGAGGTACACGCGCATGCGTCTGAGTGTGGCACGGCGGGGAGGGTGGGGCCGCCCCGGGTCGGGAACCGGCCTCGGGCCCGGAGTGGCCCTTGCAACGATCCGGAGTCAGGTCTTCCGTATATCCGAGTCAGAGGATTGAATGCATGGGCTCGTAACCCGAGAACTTAAGGATTCGTCCATGACCTCGCAACCGTCCCTTGCGAAGCAAGACAGCCCTTCCGCACCCCCGGAAGAGGCTCCGTCCGGTGACGGCCTGAAGGCGGGGCTCAAGAACCGCCACCTTTCCATGATCGCTATCGGTGGTGTGATCGGAGCCGGCCTCTTCGTCGGTTCCAGTGCCGGTATCGCGGCGGCCGGTCCCGCCATCCTCATCTCGTACGCGCTCGTCGGCGTGATGGTCGTGCTCGTGATGCGGATGCTGGGCGAGATGGCCGCGGCGAATCCGACGTCGGGCTCGTTCTCCGAGTACGCCGACCGGGCGCTGGGCCGGTGGGCCGGGTTCTCCATCGGCTGGCTGTACTGGTTCTTCTGGGTCGTCGTCCTCGCGGTCGAGGCGACCGCGGGCGCGGTGATCCTGGAGGGCTGGATACCGTCCGTGCCGCAGTGGGCCTGGGCGCTGATCGTGATGGTGGTGCTGACCGCCACCAACCTCGTCTCTGTGGGCTCCTACGGTGAGTTCGAGTTCTGGTTCGCCGGGATCAAGGTCGTCGCGATCGGCGCGTTCGTCGCGATCGGCATGCTGGCCGTGTTCGGTGTGCTGCCCGGCTCGGACAACCCCGGCGCGGGATTCGCGCACCTCACCGACGCGGGCGGATTCTTCCCCAAGGGAGCGGGCGCGATCCTGACCGGTGTGCTGATGGTGGTCTTCTCCTTCATGGGCAGCGAGATCGTCACGCTGGCCGCCGGTGAGTCGGAGAACCCGCAGCGCGCGGTGACCAAGGCGACCAACAGCGTGATCTGGCGCATCGCGGTCTTCTACCTCGGCTCGATCTTCGTCGTCATCACCCTGCTGCCGTGGAACGCCTCGGCGATCGTGAAGGACGGCTCCTACGTCGCCGCCCTGAACTCCATCGGCATCCCGCACGCCGGCCAGGTCATGAACGTCATCGTGCTGACCGCGGTGCTGTCCTGCCTCAACTCCGGCCTCTACACCGCCTCCCGCATGGCCTTCTCCCTCGGCAAGCGCGGCGACGCCCCCAAGGCCTTCGCCAAGACCACGTCCAGCGGGGTGCCGCGGGCCGCGATCCTCGGCTCGGTCGTCTTCGGCTTCGTCGCGGTGTTCTTCAACTACAAGTGGCCCGACACCGTCTTCGCGTTCCTGCTCAACTCCTCCGGCGCCGTCGCCCTGTTCGTCTGGCTGGTGATCTGCTTCACCCAGCTCAAGATGCGCGGCATCATCCTGCGCGAGATGCCCGAACGCCTCGTCGTCAAGATGTGGGCCTTCCCCTATCTGACCTGGGCGACCATCGGCATGATCTCCTTCGTCCTGGTCTACATGCTCTTCGACGACACCGGCCGCGAACAGGTCCTCCTCTCCCTCCTCGTCGCCGCCCTCGTCATCACCATCGCCGTCCTGCGCGAACGCGGCCGCACCCGCGCCACCACCGGCACCGACCTGAACACCGAACTCGACGCCTGACCCACCCCACACCCCCGTTTCAGCGCCCCCCTCGGTGACCACCACCGAAGGGGGCGCTGTCGTACGCCTGCCGTAGGGCTCCAATACGGCTCTCGTACGGAGAAAAAGTTGACGGAAGTTGTCAGGTAACGCGGTGAGAGTGGCCGCATGACCGAGAACCGGACCTCCTCAGCACTCCCCCTCCCCGACACCCGCGGCCCCGTCCTCCGTCCCGGCGACTCCGGGTACGACGAGGCGCGGCAGGGCTTCCAGACCGCCTACGCCCATCGGCCCGCGCTCACTGTGGGCGCCGAGAACGCCGACGACGTACGGGCCGCGGTGCGGTATGCGGGCGCGCACGGGCTCCGAGTCGCCGTGCAGTCCACGGGACACGGGCTCGCCGCGGCGGCGGGCGACGACGCGCTGCTCGTCGCCACCGGCCGGATGAAGGGCCTGCGGATCGACCCGGCGGCCCGTACCGCCCGCGCCGAGGCCGGGGTGACCTGGGCCGAGGTGATCGCGGCGGCCGCCGGGCACGGGCTCGCGCCGCTGAACGGCTCGGCGCCCGGCGTCGGCGTCGTCGGCTACCTCACGGGCGGCGGACTCGGCATCCTGGGGCGGCGGTTCGGCTACGCGGCCGACCACGTGCGCTCCTTCGACCTCGTGACCGCCGACGGCGCGCTGCGGCACGTCACGGCCGACACCGGGCCCGAGCTGTTCTGGGCGCTGCGCGGGGGCGGCGGCGGGCTCGGGGTCGTCACGGCGGTGGAGTTCGACCTCGTGCCGCTCGCCGAGGTGTACGGCGGTGTCCTGGCCTTCGCCGACGAGCAGGTGCCGGGGGCGCTGGCCGCGTACCTGACGTGGACGGAGGGCCTGCCCGAGGAGCTGACGTCTTCGGTGGCCCTGATGACCTGGCCGGACGCGCCGTTCGCGCCGGAGGCGTATCGCGGGCGGTACGTGCTGGCGGTGCGGGTCGCGTACACGGGGAGCGCGTCGGAGGGCGCCCGACTGGTCGCTCCGCTACGGGAGTTGGGGCCGATGGCCGACGACCTGCGGGTCATGCCGTACGCCGAGAGCCACACGATCCACAGCGATCCGCCGTATCCGCACCCGTACGACGGGGACAACGCGCTCGTCACGTCGGTGCCGGGGGCGGCGCTCGGCGCGCTGACCGGGGAGTCGGCGCGGGCCGGGGCGGTGGTGCAGATCAAGCATTTGGGCGGGGCGCTCGGGCGGGAACCGGAGGTGCCGAACGCGGTGGGGTTCCGGGGGGCGCGGTATCTGGTGACGGTGCTGTCGGCGCTGTTCGAGCTGGACCGCTCGGGGGCTCGGGCCCTCCACGCCCAGGTGCTGGCGCCGCTCGCGGAGGTCCGGCTCGGGCGGAACCTCAACCATCTGTTCGGGGAGCACGAGGAGTTGGCCGTACGGGACGCGTACGAGCCATCCGCGCTGCGGAAGTTGGGGGCGGTGCGGGCGGCCTGCGACCCGGCGGGGATGTTCGCCGCGGGGTCGTGCTGATCCCCTCCCAGCCCCTTCCCGAACTGGGGCTCCGCCCCAGACCCCGCTCCTCAAACGCCGGAGGGGCTGAATTGTCAGCCCCTCCGGCGTTTGAGGAGCGGGGAGGGGAAGAAGCCTCAGCCCCGACGACCCGCCAGCTTCCACGCCGACGGCAGCACGCCCATCGCCAGCGCAGCCTTCAGGGCGTCGCCGATGAGGAAGGGGACGACTCCCGCTGCGAGGGCGGCAGTGAAGGAAAGACCCGTGGCGGCCATCAGCCACGGCACGCCGACCGCGTAGATCACCAGCGAACCGAAGGCCATCGTGCCCGCCATCCGCAGCGCCGACCGGTCACCGCCGCGGCGGGCCAGCTCGCCGACCATCGTCGCGGCGAGCAGCATGCCGAGGATGTAGCCGAAGGACGCCCCGCCCCAGCCCGCGGTGCCGTCCTGGAACCACGGGACGCCCGCGATGCCGGCGAGCACGTACACCGCGAGGGCGGCGAAGCCGCGGCGGGCGCCGAGTGCGGTGCCGACGAGGAGCGCGGCGAAGGTCTGGCCGGTGACCGGGACCGGGGAGCCCGGCACCGGGACGACCACCTGGGCGGCGAGCCCGGTGAGTACGGCGCCGCCGGCGACCAGCGCGGCATCGCGGGTGCGCGAGGCGGGCAGCAGGTCGGCGAGGACCTGGCCGGGACGGGTGGTGACGGCTGCGGTGGCCATGGGACTCCCTGGCAGGACGTGGTGCGGCGGTGGTGGTACGGGACGGTGCGACGTTAGCCCACAGCCCTACGCGACATCACCATGAGGCGCTGACAAAGCGGCCGTTGGGGAGTTGGTGTGATCCACACAAAGCAGCGGTCCCACACCTCCACCCCGCGTGACCCGCATCACTCCAGGCCAGCGCAGCAGCACCGCTTTTGCGGAATGCGGGGTACCGGGGAGAGACTGTGGGGTCCCACCAAATCGCTGAGAGCGCCCACCACATGCACGACTCCCCGGCCCCCGCGGCCGCGCCGCAGGACCCGAAGCCGCCCCTGGAGGAGTCGGAGCCGCTCTCCCACGCCCTGAAGCAGCGGCATCTGACCATGCTGGGCCTCGGCGGCGTGATCGGCGCCGGGCTCTTCGTCGGCTCGGGCGCCGGGATCTCCGTCGCCGGACCCGGCATCGTCCTCTCGTATCTGATCGCGGGCACGCTCGCGATGCTCGTGATGCGGATGCTCGGTGAGATGTCCGCGGCGATGCCCGCCTCGGGTTCGTTCTCGGTGCACGCGGAGCGGGCGATCGGGCGCTGGGCCGGGTTCAGTGTGGGCTGGCTCTACTGGATGCTGCTCGTCGTCGTGCTCGCCGTGGAGGCGACCGCGGCCGCGCAGATCGCGCACGGCTGGGTCGGGTCCGTACCGCAGTGGGCCTGGGTGCTGGTCTTCATGGTGTTCTTCACCGGCGCGAACCTGGCCGCGGTGCGGAACTTCGGCGAGTTCGAGTTCTGGTTCGCCCTGCTCAAGGTCGTGGCGATCGTGCTGTTCCTCGTCCTCGGCGCACTCGCGATCTTCGGTCTGCTGCCGGACACCGATCCGGTCGGGCTCACCAACCTCACCGGCGAGGGCGGGTTCCTGCCGAACGGCTGGGAGGGCGTGGTCTCCGGCGTGCTCGCGGTCGTCTTCGCCTTCGGCGGCCTGGAGGTCGTGACGATCGCGGCGGCCGAGTCCGCCGACCCCGCCCGCTCGGTGGCCCGCGCGGTGCGCAGCGCGGTCTGGCGGATCCTGTTCTTCTACGTCGGCTCGATGCTGGTGATCGTGACCGTGCTGCCGTGGACCGCGCAGCAGGCGGGGCTCAGCCCGTACGTGACGGTGCTCGACTCGATCGGGGTGCCCTCGGCCGGTCAGATCATGAACATCGTGGTGTTCGTGGCGCTACTCTCGGCGCTCAACGCCAACCTGTACGGCTCGTCGCGGATGATCTTCTCGCTCGCCGAGCGCGGGGAGGCCCCGAGGTCGCTGCTCCAGGTGTCGGGCGGCGGGGTGCCGCGGCTCGCGGTGCTCGCCTCGGTGGCGTTCGGCTTCGTCTCCGTACTGCTCAACCTGAAGTGGCCGGACTCGGTCTTCAAGTACCTGCTCAACTCGGTCGGCGCGGTCCTGCTGTTCGTGTGGGCGCTGATCGCCGTGTCCCAGCTGCGGCTGCGGCGGCAGATCGAGCGCCGGGCGCCGGAGCGGCTCGTACTGAAGATGTGGGGCTTCCCCTGGCTCACCCGGGCGTCCCTTGCCGCGATCGCCGCGGTGGTGGGGCTGATGCTGACCGACGCGGAGGCGCGGCCGCAGCTGCTCTGGTCGACGGGTGCGACGGCCGCCGTGATGGCGATCGCGGGGCTGCGCGAGTGGCGAGCGCGACGGCAGCACAACGCGCGGTGACCGACCGCACACTTCAAGTCAAAGAATTGTCCGGATAGCGAGCTGGATCTTCTGCTGAGCGGAGACGGCACTCACACTGGCCGGACTTCTACCGTCTCACGTACTGGACTCCCCTCGACCATGTCTCGGACAACTCTGGATAAAGAGCAAGATTCGGGTACTTCCGCCGACGCACGTCCTGACGCACGTCCGGACGCACGTCTCGGCAACGGCCTGAAGCAGCGCCATCTCTCGATGATCGCCCTCGGCGGTGTGATCGGTGCCGGACTGTTCGTGGGCTCCGGTGCCGCGATCGCCGCGGCCGGACCGTCGATCATCATCGCGTACGCGATCTCCGGCGCCCTCGTCATGCTCGTCATGCGCATGCTGGGCGAGATGGCCGCCGCCAACCCGGCCTCCGGCTCCTTCTCGGTGCACGCCGAGAAGGCCATCGGCCCGTGGGCGGGCTTCACCGCCGGTTGGTCCTTCTGGTTCCTGCTCTGCGTGGCCGTGGGCCTGGAGGGCATCGGCGCCGCGAAGATCGCGCACGGCTGGGTCCCGAGCGTGCCCGAGTGGGCGTTCGTGGCGCTGTTCATGCTCCTCTTCTGCATCACGAACCTGGTCTCGGTGCGGAACTTCGGCGAGTTCGAGTTCTGGTTCGCCGCGCTGAAGATCGGCGCGATCGTGCTCTTCCTCGGCATCGGCGTCGCCGCCATCGCGGGCGTCCTGCCGGACCACGAGCCGCCGGGCCTGTCCAACCTCACCGGCGAGGGCGGGTTCTTCCCGAACGGCAGCGAGGGCCTGATCGTCGGCCTGCTCGCCTCGGTCTTCGCGTACGGCGGTCTGGAGACGGTCACCATCGCGGCGGCCGAGTCGGAGCACCCGGTCAAGGGCGTGGCGAAGGCCGTGCGCACGGCGATGTGGCGCATCGCGATCTTCTACGTCGGCTCGATGGCGGTCATCGCCACCCTCGTCCCGTGGAACAACCCGGCGCTGCCCAACCCCGACAAGGGTTCGTACGTCGTGACCCTGGAGGCGCTCGGCCTGCCGGCCGCGGGCCAGATCATGAACGTGGTCGTCTTCATCGCCCTGCTCTCCGCGATGAACGCCAACATCTACGGTGCCTCCCGCATGGCCGGCTCGCTCGTCGCCCGCGGTCAGGGTCCGAAGCTCCTCGGCAAGATCTCCGGCGGCGTCCCCCGTGCTGCCGTGATGACCTCCAGCGTCTTCGGCTTCGTCTGCGTGCTGCTCAGCTACTGGTACCCGGAGACGCTGTTCGCCTGGCTCCTGAACATCATCGGCGCGATCATCCTCGTCGTCTGGTTCTTCATCGCCTGGGCCCAGCTGCGCATGCGCAAGAAGCTGCAGCGCGAGGCGCCGGAGAAGCTGGTCGTGAAGATGTGGCTCTACCCGTACCTGACGTGGGTCGCCCTGGCCGGCATGGCCGCGGTCTTCGTGCTCATGGCGCGCGAGGAGGGCACGCGGATCCAGCTGTACTACACGGGCGGCCTGACGATCGTGCTCGCCGTGATCGGCTACGTGCTGCAGCAGTCCAACTCCGTGAAGGCCGCCCACGCCAAGGTCGACACGCTGGCCGCCGAGCTGGAGGACCTGAAGGCGGGCAAGCTGCCGCCGGCCCCGGCGGGCGGTGACGCGGGCGCCGAGGCCGAGGCCGAGGCTTCGGAGGAGGCCGCGGAGGAGGTCCCGGCGGAAGCCGCCGCGGAGGCTGAGCCCCAGGCCGACGTCGAGGCCGAGTCCGAGTCCGAGGAGAAGAAGGCGGAGGACGCCAAGGCCGAGGACGAGTCCCCCGAGGCCTCGGAGGCTTCCGGCGACGACGCCAAGGCCGAGGAGGCGGAGGACGCCAAGCCCGAAGCCGATTCCGACTCCGACTCCGACTCCGACTCCGACTCCGACTCCGACAAGCAGAAGGCCGACGCCAAGCGCTGACCCGGCCCCCTGTCTCGTACGACCGAAGGCCCCCTCCCGGACACCCGGGCGGGGGCCTTCGTCATGCGCGTCCGTCCGGGGGTCCGCCCCACCGGAACGATCTCTTGCTGCTAGCCTGCATTTGCAAGTCAGTTGCAATAAGCGTTGGAGGGGAACCCGATGGCCGTCTACACACTTCCTGAACTCCCGTACGACTACGCGGCCCTCGAGCCGGTCATCAATCCGCAGATCATCGAGCTGCACCACGACAAGCACCACGCGGCGTACGTGAAGGGCGCGAACGACACCCTCGAGCAGTTGGAGGAGGCGCGCGACAAGGAGTCGTGGGGGTCGATCAACGGCCTGGAGAAGAACCTGGCCTTCCATCTCTCCGGGCACATCCTGCACAGCATCTACTGGCAGAACATGACCGGTGACGGCGGCGGCGAGCCGCTGGCCGCCGACGGTGTGGGCGACCTCGCGGACGCCATCGCGGAGTCCTTCGGTTCGTTCGCCGGGTTCAAGGCCCAGCTGACCAAGGCCGCGGCCACCACGCAGGGCTCCGGCTGGGGCGTCCTCGCCTACGAGCCGGTGAGCGGGCGGCTGATCGTGGAGCAGATCTACGACCACCAGGGCAACGTCGGCCAGGGCTCCACGCCGATCCTCGTCTTCGACGCCTGGGAGCACGCCTTCTACCTGCAGTACAAGAACCAGAAGGTCGACTTCATCGACGCCATGTGGGCCGTCGTCAACTGGCAGGACGTGGCGAAGCGGTACGCCGCCACCAAGGAGCGCTCGTACAACCTGCTGCTCGCCCCCTGAGGACGAGCAAGTCCCCAGAACGCCCCACCTCGTGATCGTCTTCTCCACCTTCACCGGGCGGGCGGAATGAGGAAAGGCCCCCGAGAGGACATGACTCTCGGGGGCCTTTCTGTTCTTGAACGGGTCAGTCCAGGTTGGAGAAGTCCGGCTCCTTCGTGCGGGTGCGCTTCAGCTCGAAGAAGCCCGGGGTCGAGGCGACCAGGAGCGTGCCGTCCCAGAGCTTCGCGGCCGCCTCGCCCTTCGGGGCCGGAGTGACGACCGGGCCGAAGAACGCGACCTGCTCGCCGTCCGCGCCGGGCACCGCGATGACGGGCGTGCCGACCTCCTGGCCGACCTTGTCGATGCCCTCCTGGTGGGAGGCGCGCAGCTCCTCGTCGTACTTGTCCGAGTCGGCGAAGTCGAGGAGCGAGTCGGGCAGGCCCACGTCCTTCAGGGCGGCGGCGATCGCCTCGCGGGTCGCGCCCTCGCCCCGGTTGTGGAACCGCGTGCCCATCGCGGTGTAGAGGTCGCCGACGACCTCGTCGCCGTGCAGTTGCTGCGCCGCCGTCACCACGCGGACCGGGCCCCAGCCAGTGGAAAGCAACTCGCGGTAGCGCTCGGGGAGTTCGTCCAGGCGGTTCTCGTTCAGGACGCTGAGGCTCATCACGTGCCAGCGGACCGAGACCGGGCGGACCTTCTCCACCTCGAGCATCCAGCGCGATGTCATCCAGGCCCAGGGGCACAGCGGGTCGAACCAGAAGTCGGCGATGACCGTGTCGTTCGACGCCTTGGTCGTCATGTCTCTCCTCGTACGGAATCCAGTAGCCGTCGTGCGCGTCCGGTGGTCCATAACAGCGGGCGCGGCCCGGGCATTCCCGGATGTCCGGTCCCGCACGCACATGGCAGGATCGGGAAACACTCGAACACGCAGCACAAACCGAACGAGCCCAGAGGAGTGCTTGTGCCCGGTGAGAACCTGTCCCGTGACGAGGCCCGTGAGCGGGCCGCCCTGCTGTCCGTCGACGGGTACGACGTCGCACTCGACCTGCGGTCCGCCATCGGGGGCAGCGAGACCGGGACGCGGACCTTCCGGTCGGTGACGACGATCAGGTTCCGCTGCAACGAGCCGGGCGCCGCGACCTTCGCCGACCTGATCGCCCCGTCCGTCACCGCCGTCTCCCTGAACGGCACGGACCTCGACCCGTCCGAGGTCTTCGACGGCTCCCGCATCGAGCTTGAGGACCTGCGCGCGGAGAACGAGCTGGTCGTCGACGCGCAGTGCGCCTACAGCCGGACCGGCGAGGGCATGCACCGCTTCGTCGACCCCGAGGACGGCGAGGTGTACCTCTACACGCAGTACGAGCCCGCCGACGCCCGCCGGGTCTTCGCCAACTTCGAGCAGCCGGACCTGAAGGCGCCGTACCGGATGGAGGTCACGGCGCCCGAGGGCTGGAACGCGTGGTCCAACGGGGTCGGTGAACTGGTGGACGGCGTCTGGCGGTTCGCGGAGACCAAGCCGATCTCCACGTACATCACGGCGTTCGTCGCCGGTCCGTACCACTACGTCACGGACACGTACGAGCGGATCTTCGAGGACGGTACGCGGCTCACCGTCCCGCTGGGCGCGATGTGCCGCAAGGGGCTCGCCCGGTACTTCGACTCCGACGACGTGTTCCTGGTGACGAAGCAGGGCCTGGACTTCTTCCACGACCACTTCGACTACCCGTACCCCTTCGGGAAGTACGACCAGGCGTTCGTGCCCGAGTACAACCTGGGCGCGATGGAGAACCCGGGACTCGTCACCTTCCGCGAGGAGTTGATCTTCCGCGGCAAGGTGACGCAGGCGTCGTACGAGCGGCGGGCCAACGTCATCCTGCACGAGATGGCGCACATGTGGTTCGGCGACCTCGTCACCATGCGGTGGTGGGACGACCTGTGGCTCAAGGAGTCCTTCGCGGACTTCATGGGCTCCTTCTCGATGGTCGGCGCGACCCGTTTCACCGACGGCTGGATCACCTTCGCCAACAACCGCAAGTCCTGGGCGTACCGCGCCGACCAGTTGCCCTCCACGCACCCCATCACCGCCGATATCCGTGACCTGGAGGCGGCCAAGCTCAACTTCGACGGGATCACGTACGCCAAGGGCGCCTCCGTGCTGAAGCAGCTCGTCGCGTACGTCGGGCAGGACGCGTTCCTGGAGGGCGCGCGGCGCTACTTCAAGCGGCACGCGTACGGGAACACGGAGCTGGGTGACCTGCTGTCCGCGTTGGAGGAGACCTCCGGGCGGGACATGGGCGGGTGGGCCCGGTCGTGGCTGCAGACGGCGGGGGTCAACTCCCTCACGCCGCTGGCCACTTACAACGCCGAGGGCCGGATCACGGAGTTGGCCGTGATCCAGGAGGCGGTCGAGTCTCACCCCGAACTGCGGCCGCACCGCGTCGCCGTGGGCCTGTACCGGCTGAGCCCGGACGGTGAGCTCGTGCGGTACGCGCGTGCCGAGACCGATGTGGACGGGCCGCGCACCGTCGTCGCGGAGCTGGCGGGCGAGGAGCGGCCCGCGCTGATCCTGGTCAACGACGACGACCTCACGTACTGCAAGATCCGTTTCGACGAGGGGTCGCTTGACACGCTCCGCGCCCACCTCGGGGATCTGACCGACCCGTTGGCGCGGGCCCTGTGCTGGTCGGCCATGTGGAACCTGACGCGGGACGCGCTCATGCCGGCGCGGGACTTCATCGGCCTGGTGCTTCGGTTCGCCGGGCAGGAGAGCGACATCGGTGTGCTGCAGATGCTGCACGCCTGGGCCCGTTCCGCGCTCACCCACTATTCCGCCCCCGACTGGCGCGCGGAGGGCGGGCGGCTCGTCGCCCAGGGCGCCCTGCGCGAGCTGCGGCTCGCCGAGCCGGGCAGCGAGCACCAGCTGACCTGGGCCCGGTTCTTCGCCTCGGTCGCGTCGGCCGACGTCGATCTGCAGTTGCTCCAGGGGCTCCTCGACGGCACCGCGAAGATCGACGGGCTCGACGTCGACCAGGAGCTGCGCTGGACCTTCCTCGAACCGCTCGCCGCGCACGGCCGGGCCGACGAGGCCGCGCTTGGCGCGGAGTTGGCGCGCGACGACACCGCGTCCGGCAAGCGGCACCAGGTGCGGTGCCTGGCCGCGCGGCCCTCGGCTGCCGTCAAGGCACAGGCGTGGGCGCAGGTCGTGGAGTCGGACGCGCTGTCCAACGCGCTGGTCGAGGCGACGATCGCCGGGTTCGCGCAGCCGTCGCAGCGGGAGTTGCTCCCGCCGTACGCGCCGAAGTACTTCGCCGTCCTTGAGCGGGTGTGGGAGGAGCGGTCGATCCAGATCGCGATGCATGTGGTGCGGGGGATGTTCCCGGCGCTGCTCGACTCCCCGCAGACGCTGGCGGACACCGACGCGTGGCTGGCGTCCCACGCCGATGCCGCGCCCGCGCTGCGGCGGCTCGTCCTGGAGGCTCGGGACGACCTCGCGCGGGTGCTGCGCGGGCAGGCGTGTGACGCGGGGGCGTAGTCCTCGTACGGAACGGGGGTTCGGGGCCTGGCGCCCCGGACCCCCGTTTGTCCGACGGGGCGAACTTGTGACAAGTCAGGTGAACGCCTACCCGTAACCCCCGAATGGACCTGCGCCTTTCGGTTCGCCCGAGCTGGAGCTTTAGGGCGAGCTTGTCCGGGTTCGTCGACGGGTTCGTAACAGCGGTTAGCGGGCCCGGCAAACCCGGGAATCTGCCCGTCATGAACCACAACTCCCCCGTGTCGCACCGCCCTTCACCCCCGCAGGAGCTGCTGCCCGGAGTCTTCCTGCCGCACCCCGGGCCCCCGACCAGCGAGGAGCGGCTGCACGCCGTCCTCCTGTACGCGCGACGGCCACCGGGCCCCGGTCACGTGCCGCAGCAGGCGCCTCGGCCGGTGGAGGACGGCGCGGTGCTGCCGTACGAGGAGGCGATGATCACGGGCCTCGCGGCGCTGGCCCTGCACCAGTTCGCCTCCGCTCCGCCGCTGCGCTCCCTCGACCGGATCGACGTCCTCGTACCGCGCACCCGGCGTATCCGCTCCACCGGCTGCGCGCGGATCGTGCGCAGTGCGGCGCTGCCGCGGCCGCAGCAGATCACCGGGGTGCATGCGGCGCCGGTGCCGAGGGCGCTCGCGGACGCGGTCGAGCAGCTCACCGACGGCGGTACGGTTCGTCGGCTGCTCACCGAGGCCGTACGGGACGGGCACTGCGAACCGGCCGCGATCGTCCGGGAGTTGGACCAGGCCGGGCTCCTCGAACGGCCGCACGTCGTGGACGCCGTGGAGTCGCTGCTCGCCGAGGGCCGGGCCGTCGCGGAGGACCGGCTGTTCCAGTTGGTGCGGGAGTTCGGGCTGCCCGACCCGGTGTGGAACGTCGACCTGCGCCTGCCGGGCGGCCCGCACCTCGGCGGGGTCGACGCGTACTGGCCCGACCAGTCCGTGGCCGTGGAGCTGGACATGCGGGCGGCGCCGGAGGATGAGTGGTCCGAGTATGTGCGCAGGCGGGAGCACCTGGAGCAGTTGGGGATCACGGTGGTCCATCTGACGCCGAGGAAGCTGCGGGAGTTTCCGGATCAGCAGGCGACGGTGGTGCGGACGGCGTTGATGGCGGCGGTTGATCGGGATCCGGCGGCGTATGTGGTGGTGCTGCCGAGGTAGTGGGCTCCCGCCGTTTTTGTCCCCTCCCCGCCCCTTCCCGAAAGTCCTGCCGGACGGGCCTCCTCAATCGCCGGAGGGGCTGAAAAATCAGCCCCTCCGGCGATTTGAGGGGCGGGGAGGGGAAAAGATCCGGCGCAGCCGCTACGCGCCGCAGAACTCGCCCTCGATGATCGGTCCCGCCTCCCCCGCCCAGTCGCCGTTGACGTTGAAGGCCAGGGAGTGGCGGCCGTCCTCGGTGGTCACTCCGTAGGTGCCGGAGCCGTTGATGCCGCCGCTGTGGCCCCAGATCTCCTTGCCGCAGGACAGGCCGGCCATCTTCATCAGGCCGAGCCCGTACGTCAGGTTCGGGGCGTCGTCCTCGGTCGGGACCGTCGCCTTCATCTCCTTCAACTCCTGCTCGGGCAGCAGCTTTCCGCGCAGCAGGGCGGAGTAGAAGCGGTTGATGTCGGCCGAGTCGGAGATCATCGCGCCGGCCGCGCCCGCCACGGACGGGTTCATCTCGGTGACGTCGTGGATCGGCACGTCCTGGTCCGGCGGCGCCAGCTTGGAGTAGGCGCGGCTGCTCGGCTCGGGCACGGTGGGGTCGGTGCCGGGCAGGCTGGTGGCGTCGAGGTCGAGGCGGTCGATGATCCGGTCCTCGATCTCGTCCGCGTACGAGTTCCCGGTGACCTTCTCGACGATCATTCCGGCGAGGGCGTAGTTGGTGTTGGAGTAGCTCCAGTCCGTGCCCGGTTCGAAGGTCGGCTTGTGGCGCATCGCGACGGCGACGACCTGCTCGGGCTCGTACGTGTCGTAGCGGTGCTTCAGGAAGTCCGTGGTGAAGGACTTGCGGGCGATGTCCGGGTCCGCGGTGTAGTTGAAGATTCCGCTGGTGTGGTTGAGGAGTTGGCGTACGGAGATCTTCGAACCGTCGTGGCCGTTGCCGTGGACAACGCCCGGCAGCCACTTCTCCACCGGGTCGTCCAGGTCGACCCGGCCCTCCGCCTGGAGCTGGAGCAGCACCGTCGCCACGAAGGTCTTGGTGAGCGAGCCGATCCGGTAACGGTCGTGGGCGCTGCGCGGTGCGCCGGACTCGCGGTCGCCGACACCCGAGGTGCCCTTCCACGTGCCGTGCGCGTCCCGCGCCTGGCCCGCCACTCCGGGCACGCCCGCCGCTACGGCCGCGTCCATCGCCTTCTGTGTCGCCCGGTGCCCCTTTCCGGAGTCGGCCTGGGCGGGCGAGGTGAACGCGGTCGCCGTCAGCGCCGCCACCGTCGCGAGTCCCACCAGCCCGGTCCGCACCGTACGTACTGCCATGAGAGTCCCCCTGCTTCTTTGTTCTGTTGGTTCTCCTCTTGGCGGGCAGGACTCCGGACAGGGCGGAGAGGTTGATCGAAATGTTCGGCGAGGGGCCGGAATCAGCCCTTCTGCAGGACGAGTTCGGTGTTGCGGTCGTCCCGGTCGCCGCCGAGATCCGGCTTGCGGCCAGGGGCGTTGAAGGCCAGTTCGCGGTAGAGCGCGCCGAGTCCGGGCTGGGAGAGATCGGCGAGATCCGTACGGTGCGGGGCGGACGACTCGATGAGCGTGGTGAGCACGGACAGCGTGCCGTCGTGGTTGTCGACCAGCTCCACGACGCGGGCGAGCTGCGGGTGGTCGATGTGCGAGGCGGTGGTGATCTCCCAGAACGAGCCGTGCGGGGTGATCCTGTTGCGGTGGCTGTGGCCGTTGATCCACGCGAGCACACGGCTGTGCCGGCCGAGCAGTTCGAGGACCTCCTCGCCGCCGTGCCGGGCCTCGCGCGGCCGGTCCGGGTCGGGCCGCAGGTTGCGCATGCTGGTGCTGGTGTGGTGGCTGAAGACGACGACGTACGATCCGTCCTGCTCGGCCCGGGTCAACTCGCCCTTCAGCCAGTCGAGTTGGGCGGTGCCGAGGGAACCCTCGTAGTGGCCCGCCGGGTCCGTGGTGTCGAGGCTGATGCCGAGCACGTCGTCGGCGATGCGGAACGCGTAGTACTGCGTGCCCGCGTCCACGTTCTCCTGCGTGTAGCCGTGGCCGACGGGGCCGGGGCCCGCGTACGCCGGGTCGAGGTGGGCGCGTACGTACTCGGTGGGGGTGAACGGGGCGCGGGAGGCGTCCGGGGTGATCGAGCGGAGGCTCTTCTTCTCCGTCCGCATCAGCTCGCGGAACTGCTCGCCCTTCGGGTCCAGGCCCTTCTTCACGCTCTTCCAGAACGCGGCCGCGCGGTCCTCGGGCAGCGACATCAGCTTCTTGCCGCCGACCGCGAAGTCGTGGAACCAGTCGTCGCCGGAGGCGTAGCAGCCGCCGGGCAGGGAGTCGTGGTTGCCGACCGTCGAGTACCAGGGCAGGTTCAGGCCGGGGCTGCGCACCTCGCGGGTGGCCGCCTCCAGGAAGCCGGGGATCGCGGGGAAGCCGAGCTGCTTGTCGGCGTCGCGGAAGTCGGCGCGGTCCGGGTGCCAGTACTGCTTGAGGCCGCTGTCCTGGACGCCTTCGTAGTGGCGCGGGTCGCCGGTGTTGGGGGTGATGCTGCCGCCGCTCATCGTCCGCAGGAACCAGTCGAGTTCGGCGCGGGAGTTGTTGTCGGTGTTGTCGCCGGTCGTCATGACGAAGCTGAGCGGGGCGCCGGTGGCGGGTGCGCCGCGCAGCGCGTTGGCCCGCTCGACGAGTGCGACCGCGCCCGCCACCGACAGGGTCTCCTGCGGCCGCCAGGCGCTGGACGTCTCGGCGCGCACGTACTCGTACCGCAGCGGGTGCTGGGTGTCCACGATGTGCAGGTCGGTGAACTGCACGAACGCGGCGAGCGCGGTACGCCGGTCGGCGCGGCCGGACTCGGGGGCGGCGAGGTCGGTGCGGACGACGCGCTCCCAGGCGGGGCCTTCGCCGAGGCGGACGTAGCCCTGGCCGGCGGGGCGGGGCGCGGAGGTGCTGTGCAGGGTGGTGCCGCTGGTGTACGGGGCGAGGGGGGCGGCGGGGGCCTTGCGGGAGGTGAGCGCGGTGCCGGCTTCCGGGCGGGCGGCGGCCGGGCGGGCGGCGTTGGCCTCTCCGCCGCTGAGGCCGACGGCGAGGCCGATGCCCGTGGAGGCCGAGACGGCGCCCGCGGCGGCGAGGAAGGAACGGCGGTCGAGGCTGGCGGCGACAGAGCGGATGCGCGGCATGGCGCGGTCTCCCCGGGTGCGGTGCGTTCGCGGCTGCGGTCCTTTGGATGCTTGGCACCGGGGGTGGCCTGTGCGTGAACGCGGGTGCAACGGGGGCGGCCGATCGGGGGTCGCGCGGGCCCGGTCCGCCGTACGGTCATGGGGCGCTGCCCCGGGGGTGGGGAGTTGGTCACTCGGGGTTCATCTGTGCGGGCGCGGGGCGCCTGCGGCGGGCTTCTCTCCCCGCCCCGCCCCTTCCCGAAACTGGGGCTCCGCCCCAGACCCCGCTCCTCAAACGCCGGAGGGGCTGGATTTACCCCCGCTCGAATGCCACAGCCGCAACCCAACATCCACGAGCCCCACCCGAGACAGCTCCCCCACCGCCCCCAGGTCGTGCCACGCCGCCCTGTCCGTCGAGCCGGACTCCTCGTGGCGGAGGGTGCCGCCCGTGATCCGGCCCTCGTAGACCAGGCGCAGGCCGTGGAAGTCGGCGAACGTGCCCAGTTTGCGGGGGTAGCGGCGGCGGATCGAGTCGACGCCGAGGAGGGTGACGGGCTCGACCTCGTAGCCGGTCTCCTCCTCGGCCTCGCGGATCACCGTGTCGTAGGGGTCCTCGCCGTGCTCCATGCCGCCGCCGGGCAGTGTCCACCGCTTGTCGGCCTCGCCGCCGGACAGGCGGGCCAGGAGCAGTTGTCCTTCTCGTACGCACACGGCGTAGGCCGCCACCCGGAGTTCCTCACGCATCCTCGAACGTTACGGGCACGCGGCGATACCGATCACTCGATGGTCACTTTTTGGCGAACTCTCCCCAAACGCCGGTCAGTTGCGTAAGGCTATGCGGTCATCCGGTCCCGAATTGCGGACCGCTCCTTCAGCACAGGGATGCAGATGACCTCAAGACCAGGTGCGAGACGTGCGGCTCGGATAGCCATGGCCGTCTCTCTCGCGGCCGCCCTTTCCGCGGCCGCGCCCATACCCGCCTTCGCCGCCGACGGACCGGCTCCCGGCGCCAAGTCCGACCCCTCCCCGGGCGACAAGCTGGGCGCCTCCGACGCCCGGCTGCTCGACGAGGCGGAAGCCGACGGGGACAAGACCGTCACGATGATGGTCGCCACCGCGCCCGGCGCCACCGAGAAGGTCGCCGAGCAGCTCGACTCGGTCGAGGGCGGCTCGGTGGGACGTACCTACGACAAGCTCGGGTACGTACGCGCCACGGTGCCCACGAAGCGGGCCCAAGCCGCGATCGAGGGCGCCGCCAAGCTCTCCTCCGTGCACGGCATCGACCTGCGGCACGAGGTGAAGCTGGACGACCCGACGCCCGCGGCCGACCGGGCCAAGGACGCCAAGACGGCTGCGACGCAAGCGAGTTACCCGGCACCCGGCAAGAGGACCCCGGCGAAGAACCCGTACAACCCGTCCTTCGAGACCGGTGCCGTCGAGTTCGTCGAGGAGAACCCGAAGGCGGACGGGCGGGGCGTCACCATCGGCATCCTGGACTCCGGGGTCGACCTCGGGCACCCCGCGCTGCAGAAGACCACCACCGGCGAGCGGAAGATCGTCGACTGGGTGACGGCCACCGACCCGGTCATCGACGGCGACGGCACCTGGCGCCGGATGAACACCCCCGCGGCCGGGCCCACGTTCACCTTCGACGGGCGGAGCTGGACCGCGCCGGAGGGCTCGTACCAGGTCAACTGGTTCCGTGAGTCCGCCTCCACGGGCGGCGACGCGAACGGCGACCTGAACCGGGACGGGGACACCACCGACAAGTGGGGTGTGCTGTACGACGCCGAGTCCCAGGCCGTGCGCGTCGATCTGAACGACAACGCGGACTTCACCGACGACGAGGCGATGAAGCCGTACAAGGACGGCTTCCAGGTCGGCTACTTCGGCAAGGACAAGCCGGAGACCGACGTCGTCGAGCGGGTGCCGTTCGTCGTTGAGATCCGCAAGGACGTCGTGTACGACGCGGCCGGGTCCACGGCCGACTACGTCAACATCGGCATCATCGAGTCCGAGCACGGCACCCACGTCGCGGGCATCACCGCCGCCAACTCCCTGTTCGGCGGCCGGATGAACGGCGCGGCGCCGGGCGCGAAGCTGGTCTCCTCGCGGGCCTGCACCTGGAGCGGCGGCTGCACCAACGTCGCGCTCACCGAGGGCATGATCGACCTCGTGACGCTGCGCGGCGTCGACATCGTCAACATGTCCATCGGCGGCCTCCCCGCGCTGAACGACGGCAACAACGCGCGCACCGAGCTCTACAACCGGCTCATCGACACGTACGGCGTGCAGCTGGTGATCTCCGCGGGCAACAGCGGTCCCGGCGTCAACACCATCGGCGACCCGTCGCTCGCCGACAAGGTGATCTCCGTCGGCGCCTCCATCTCGCGCGAGACCTGGGCCGCCAACTACGGCTCGGTGGTGGAGCAGCGCTACTCGATGCTGCCGTTCTCCTCCCGCGGCCCGCGCGAGGACGGCGGGTTCACGCCGACGCTCGCCGCGCCGGGCGCCGCCATCAACACCACGCAGACCTGGCTGCCCGGCGGCCCGGTCGCCGAGGCGGGCTACGAACTGCCCGCCGGGTACTCGATGCTGCAGGGCACCTCGATGGCCTCGCCGCAGGCCGCGGGCGCCTCGGCGCTGCTGATCTCGGCCGCCAAGCGCAAGGGCATGGAGCTCACCCCTAACGCGCTGCGCACCGCGCTCACCTCCACCGCCCACCACATCCGCGGCTTCCAGCCGCACCAGGAGGGTGCGGGCCTGATGGACGTCGTGGACGCCTGGGAGGCCATCGAGGACGGCGCGAAGGCGCACTCGTACGGCGTGCAGGCGCCCGTCGACACGGCCCTGGAGCAGGAGCTGAAGAAGCCCGGCACCGGCATCTACGACCGCGAGGGCGGCCTGAAGGCGGGCCAGAAGAAGACCTACGACGTCACCGTCACGCGCACCAGCGGCCCGGACCGCACGCTGACCCACAAGGTCGAACTGGCCCGTAACGACGGCACGTTCAGGCTCGCGAGCCCCAGCCGGATCGCGCTGCCGCTGAACAAGCCCGTCACCGTGAAGGTCACCGCCGAGCCGCGCACCGCCGGGGTCCACTCGGCGATCGTCGAGCTGGACGACCCGCGCACCGAGGGCACCGACAAGCAGATCATGTCGACCGTCGTCGTCGCGCACGGCCTGAAGAAGCCGTCGTACGCGTTCGAGGCGCGCGGCTCGGTGCAGCGCAACAGCACCGAGTCGTACTTCATCACCGTGCCCGAGGGCGCCAAGTCCCTCGAAGTGGCCCTCGGCGGCCTGAGGAACGGCAGCCAGACGCGGTTCATCGCGCTGCACCCGTACGGCGTCCCGGTCGACCCGTCCTCCACGGTCAACTGCTACCCGAACTACGAGAACCCGGCGAACACCTGCCGCCCGGACCTTCGCTCGTACGCGGATCCGCAGCCCGGCGTGTGGGAGCTGGAGGTCGAGTCCCGGCGTACGTCGCCGCTGCTCGACAACCCGTACAAGCTGGACGTCTCGCTGCTCGGTGTCGCCTTCGACCCGGCCGTGCAGACCGTGCCCGAGGCGAAGGTCGGCGAGGCGACGCCCGTCGAGTGGAAGGTCACCAACGGGTACGCGGCGGTCGACGGCAAGCTGAAGGGCGGCCCGCTCGGCTCGTCCAAGTCGGCCCGCCCGACGATCAAGCACGGTGAGTCGCAGGAGACCACCGTGGTGGTGCCGGAGGGCGCCGAGAAGCTGAACGTCGCCATCGGCAACCCGGCCGACAAGACCACCGACCTGGACCTGACGCTCGTCAAGGACGGCAAGGTCGTCGGCTCGGCGGCGGACGGCGACTCCGAGGAGGCGGTCAGCCTGGCCAAGCCCGCGCCGGGCACGTACACGGTCATCGTCGACGGCTACTCGGTCCCGTCCGGGTCCACGGCCTACGACTACCTCGACGTGTTCTTCGCGCCGTCGCTCGGCGAGGTCAAGGTCGACTCCGGCACACCGCTGAAGCTGGCCAACGGGGCGAGCGCGCAGATCGGCGCCGAGATCGTGGTCGCGGGCGCGGCACCCGAGGGGCGGCAGTTCTTCGGCGAGGTGCGGGTGCTCAACTCCCGCGGGACGGTTGCCGGTTCGGGGAGTGTGCGGATCGAGAAGGTGCTGCCGTGACGTCCTGAGGGCGACAGGCGGCCGCGGGCCCCGGACGGCACGACCGTCCGGGGCCCGTCACGTGCCGGGGCGGGTGTCGCCTCGGCGCCAGTCGCCCGTCACGTGTCGGGGCGAGTGTCGCCTCGGCGCCAGTCGCAGGTCAGCTCCCGCGCCCCCGGCAGCGCCCGCTCGATCCAGGCGCGCTCGCGGGCCACGTCCTTGCCGGTGGACCAGTGGCTGGGGCCCACGGCGCCGCGCGGGACGAGGACCAGGGCGTGGTCGCCGGGGCGCAGCCGCGGGTCGACGTTCACGTCCATCACGAACGTCACCTCGTGGCGGCCCCGCTTCTCCGGCTTGTACGAGCGGGTGACGTCGAGCGTGATGCGGTCCTGGAGAGCGCCGGGCAGCGAGTCGACGCGTACGACGGTGCCCTCGACGATCAGCCGGGCGCAGGCGATGGTGCCCTCGGCGGTCATCGAGGTGCCCGCACCGCCCTCACCGCCCTCCGCGCCCTCCCGTCCCGGCGAGGCGGACAGCCAGAGCGTGCCGCCGAGGAGGGCCGCCGCGCAGCTCGCGGCGAGGGCGAGGAGTGCGGTGCGGCGGGTGCGGGTGCGGGGCGGCGGGAGCGGCTCCGGTGGTCGGGCGAGCGCGTCCCCGAGGCGGTGCAGTTCGCTGCGCAGGAGTGCGACATCCGTCACAGCGGCCCGGTACGCGGGGTCGGCGCGCAGCTCGTCCGGCGGCTCCTCTCCCGTGATCGCCGCCATCAGCGGATCGGCCAGTGGGTCCAGCGGGTCCCTGGGGCTCACGTCACACCACCTCGTCCTCGTCCAGCCGCGCGCGCAGGGCCTGTACGGCCGCGTGCAGGCGGCTCTTGACCGTGCCCTCGGGGACACCGAGCTCGTGCGCGATGGCGCGGACGGGGAGGTCCGCGTAGAAGCGCAGCACGAGCACCTGGCGCTGGACGGCCGTCAGGTCGTCCAGGCCCTGAGCCAGCGTGAGCGACCACACCCTGGACTCCTCCGCCGACCCGGCCACCGGCTCCTGGCGCAGCGCGGCGAGCCGTTCACCGAGGCGCTCCTGGCGGCGCCGGGCCCGGTGCCAGTCCATCGCGAGGTGGGAGGCGACGACAGCGGCCCAGGCGGAGACGTCGCGCGGCGCCTCCCGGCCGTCGGCCGCCCGCTCCAGGAGCTTGAGCCGTACCTGCTGGACGCCGTCCGGAAGGTCGGAGCGCGGCACCCCGCCGAGCGCGAGGACAGCCCGTACCCGGTCCTCCTGGGCCGCGCTCAGCGGATCGGTCCGCTCGTCACCCGCCTCGCTCCGACGCGATCTTCTGCGCAGCATCCCCCCGCCCTTCGCCGCGGTGCGTTTCCCCTACGACGCCGGGTGTGCCGGAAACGTTCGGTCCCGCGCCGGAGCTCCGTGTGGCGTCTTGCACGTCGGACAATGGATTGGACAAGCCGGACCTGGACAGACGCATCATGGATGCCAGACGGCATGTACGGATGACGTCATGCACGGAAATGCGGAGGAACGCTGTGAAGGTCGGAATCGTCGGAGCCACCGGTCAGGTCGGCACGGTCATGCGCAAGATCCTCGTCGACCGGAAGTTCCCGATCGACGAGCTGCGCCTGTTCGCCTCGGCCCGCAGCGCCGGGTCGGTGCTCGACGGTGTGACCGTCGAGGACGCCTCCACGGCCGACTACACCGGTCTGGACATCGTGCTGTTCTCGGCCGGCGGTGCCACGTCCAAGGCGCTCGCCGAGAAGGTCGCCTCGCAGGGCGCCGTGGTGATCGACAACTCCTCGGCCTGGCGCCGTGACCCCGAGGTCCCGCTCGTCGTGTCCGAGGTCAACCCGCACGCGATCGTCGACCGCCCCAAGGGCATCATCGCCAACCCGAACTGCACGACGATGGCCGCGATGCCGGTCCTGAGGCCGCTGCACGCCGAGGCCGGGCTGACCGCGCTCGTCGTCGCCACGTACCAGGCGGTGTCCGGTTCCGGCCTGGCCGGTGTGGACGAGCTGTACTCGCAGGTCGAGAAGGTCGGCGCGGACGCCCCGAAGCTCACGCACGACGGCTCGGCGGTCGAGTTCCCCGCGCCGAACAACTACGTGGCGCCGATCGCGTACAACGTCCTGCCGATGGCCGGTTCCATCGTGGACGACGGCCTGAACGAGACCGACGAGGAGCAGAAGCTCCGCAACGAGTCCCGCAAGATCCTGGAGATCCCCGAGCTGAAGGTCTCCGGCACCTGCGTCCGCGTCCCGGTCTTCTCCGGCCACTCGCTGCAGGTCAACGCCCGCTTCGAGCGTCCGATCAGCCCCGAGCGCGCCAAGGAGCTCCTCGCGGGCGCGGAGGGCGTGGTCCTCGCCGACGTCCCGACGCCGCTGGAGGCCGCGGGCAAGGACGCCTCGTACGTCGGGCGCATCCGCGGCGACGAGACGGTGGAGAACGGCCTCTCCCTGTTCCTCTCCAACGACAACCTGCGCAAGGGCGCGGCGCTCAACGCGGTGCAGATCGCGGAGCTGGTGGCGGCTGAGCTCAAGGGCTGAGCCGGGCTTACGTCGACGGGTGCTGCGGGCCGACCCGCGTACCGTCGATCGCCCTGCGGGCTCGTCCTCAAGCGCCGGACCGGCTGATTTTTCAGCCGGTCCGGCGCTTGCTGCCTGCCACCACCAGCAGCGCGGCCGCCGCCAGCCCTCCTCCCAGCCACAGGGCGCCGTCCGCCCCGAACCCGTCCGCCGCGCGGCCGCCGAGCAGGGCGCCCAGGGCTATCGCGACGTTGAAGACGCCCACGTAGAGGCCCGAGACCGGCTCCCGTGCCTCGGGTGCGGCGGCCGCCATCCAGTTCTGGGTGGAGACCGAGACCCCGCCGTACGCGAGACCCCAGGCCAGCAGCAGCACCGCCGACAGGAGCAGCGAGCCCCCTGCGGCGAGCAGGGCGAGCACCACCGCCGCGAGCACCACGGAGATCACCAGGAGGGTGCGGCGCGGGTCGCGCGGGGCCAAGGCGCCGCCTACGAAGTTCCCGGCGATCCCCGCGACCCCGTACGCGAGCAGCAGCCCGCTGATCAGCCCGGCGCCGAGTCCGTCGACCCGCTCAAGGATGGGCCGTACGTACGTGTACGCCGCGAAGTGACCGGCGACCAGGAACAGCACGACAAGCAGGCCCGCGCGCACGCCCGGCAGGCGGGCCGAGCCGAGGACGGCGCGCAGGGCCGTGCCACGCTCGGCGGGCAGCGGCGGCAGGGCGAGCGCGAGGAGCAGCCCGACGGCCGCGGCGAGCAGCGCGGCGATGCCGAACGCCCAGCGCCAGCCCGCGAGTTCACCGAGGAAGGTGCCCGCCGGGACTCCGACCACGGAGGCCACCGCGATGCCGCTGAAGACGAACGCGGTGGCCCGTCCCACGGCCGACCCTGGCACGAGGCGTACGGCGATCCCCGCCACGATCGCCCACACCCCGCCGATGGCCACGCCGACCAGGACGCGCGCGGCGAGCAGGACCGCGAGGTGCGGGGCGAGCGCGGAGGCCACGTTGGCGGCGGCGAGCAGCGCGAGCAGCCCGACGAGGACGGTGCGCCGGTCGGCGGTGCGGGCGGCGACGGGCAGCAGCGGGGCGGCGAGCGCGGCGACGAGGCCGGGCAGGGTGACGGCGAGCCCGGCCGTTCCCGGGGAGACGCCGAGCCCCGCGGCCAGGGAGGTCAGGAGCCCCACGGGCAGCAGTTCCGCGGTGACGACGGTGAAGGTGGCGGCCGCGCCGGCCAGGACGGACAGGGGCAACGCCCTTGCGGGGGCGGCGGGTTGAGCTTCGGCGCCGTGGGTCGGCGGCTGATTCGTACGCATGGCCCAAGCCAACGCCGTACGGGCTCAGGGAACAACGCCGAAGTTCTCATCCTTGTATGAGCGGTACTCATCGATCCGAACGGGGGCGTGGTGGCTGCTGACGTCGGCGGTCTGGAGGCACGGGAGCTGGAATGCTTCCTGGTCCTCTCCGAGGAGTTGCACTTCGGCCGGACCGGCGAGCGACTCCTGGTCTCGCAGAGCCGGGTGAGCCAGCTGGTGCGCGCGCTCGAACGCCGGGTCGGGGCGCGGCTGTTCACCCGCAGCAGCCGCCGCGTCGCGCTCACCCCGCTCGGCGAGCGCTTCCTCACCCGACTCCGTCCCGCGTACGCGGAGCTGCGCGCCGCCGTCGAGGACGCGCGGTCGGCGGCGCGCGGCGTCGAGGGCACGCTGCGGCTCGGCTTCCAGGGCACGGCGGACGACCGGCTGATGGCGGCGATCGCGGCGTTCCGTCAGGCGCATCCGGGGTGCGAGACGGAGATCGTCGAGCTGCCGTTCTCCGACCCATTCGGCGCGGTGCGGGCCGGGGCGGTGGACGCGGCCATCGTGCTGCTGCCGGTGGCGGAACCGGACCTGGTGCTCGGCCCGCGCTTCGCGGAGCAACGGCAGAACGTGGCGGTCTCGCCCCGGCACCCCCTCGCGTCCCGCACGTCCCTGACCGCCGCCGAGGTCGCCGCGACCCCGCTCATCATGGCAACGCCCCCGGCCCCCGCGTACTGGCGCAGGGCGCAGGCCCCTTCGGACCTGCCCGGCCCCTCGGTCCGCACGCTCCAGGAGGGCCTGACCTTGGTGGCGGCCGACCGGGGCGCGATGCTCCTGTGCGGCCCGACGTCCGAGTACCACGCCCGCAGGGACATCGTCCACGTCCCGGTGAACGGCCTCCCGGACTCGACCCTCGGCCTGATCTGGCACCGGGACGGCGAAACGGAACGGGTCCGGGCGTTCGCCCGGGCGGTCACGGAAACGGTCTGAGCCGCCTCGGCCGACGCCGGTTCAGAACTGCTGCTGTTTGACTCCGGGCGGGAGGAAGCAGGCGGTTGAGACGGAGAGGCGCAGGGTTCCTGGAGGATTCACAGAGTCAGCGATCAAAGAGAACCGCTGCTCGTCGTTCGTGCCGTACAGGATGACCTCGGGTGTCTCGGGACGCTCTGTGTGGCTGGTTACGCGAACACCGTGCTCTTCAAGTGCCTTGCGGAGTTTACGAACTGCACCGATGTGCCGTTCGTCGGGAATTTTGGCGTATGCAGTGTAAGTGAGCATGTACCGACCATCGTCGGCCACCTCATTGTTCTTACCGACGCATTCCTCGAAGTGCTTCCGTGAGGCGGGATGGTCCGTGATCCGCACCTCTGCATAGCGAGCCATTGCCGAGGTGTACTCCCTGGCCCACGCCAGTGAGCTCTCCCGACTCTTGCGCGGGAGGGGCTCGTTGACATCATCGGATTGCTGAGACATGCAGGCTCCGGAGAGAAGTACGGCAAAGAGCGTCGAAACAGTGACGGACATCCGCTTGCGAAACATTGTGACCTACCAGACGAAAACATATGACGTAAAGGCGCGAGCTGCCTCAACAATCAAGTGCAGGCAGGCCAAAAGCGAGTACGACTACGGGCGCTCATGCTCCGTTGGCTGGCGACCGGCGATGATTCTTCCCTGATTGCTGAGACTCTCACTGGGTTTACCGGTGTCTGGGTCAAGGTCCCAGTAACCGCTATGGCCGCTGGTATCTGTTTCAAATTGAGTCCCGCCAAAGTCGGGATGAGTTGGGCCGCGCCCTAGCGTCAGCCCCTGCACCGGGCCAGCGACGAGGTCATCAGGAGCAAGGCCGTAGTAGACGTGATCCGGGTCGACATTGAGGTCTTCCGCCTCATCCACCAACATTCCTGGGCTGCCGACGGCGACGATATTGTCAGCATCCAGGCCACCACCTTCCGATGCTGCCGCCCCCACGACGGTGCTTCCGTAACTGTGGCCAAGCACTGTGAGGTTCGCCCTTTCCCCTTCATGGGAAGCTCGAAGCCCGTGGGTGAAGTCCCTCAGCTCCGGGCCAGCGTCTTCGGCTCGACCTGGACCAGCCACATCCAGATTGGCGGCTTCAGCTCCCGGCATTTCAGGGGCGTCGTAACCAAGCCAGTACACCATGGAAGTTGTCGCGTCAGAGTCGGCATCATCGGCCGAATTCTGCAATCTACTGATACGGGCCAGATTGGCCCTTGTGTCATCCATCGTGTTGGTAGTCCCGGGAACCTGAACACCCACGTTGTCAGCGGTGTCCGGGTTACCCATGGCAATCACCGATTTGCCGTCTCCACCCGCATCGTGGTTAAGCAGGTAAAGTTGCTTATTCGCTGACGCTCCATCACGCCTGTCGAGTTCGGCCTTGAGAGTCTCCAGGTTTCGCCGACGCTCGTCGTTGCCGGGCACGGTACTGGCGTCGCCTTGCTGAAGCCTGTCGAGGTCCTGCTCCAAACGAAGCCGATTGGCATCGTTGCGTACGTCGGAAGGCAGTCCGGCAGTGGTGCCAATGCGCTCCGGGTACAGCGTGACGTACTCCTGCTGCTGCTCCGGACTGAGGTCCCGCCACCACTTGGCTGCGTCTTTGGGGTCCTTGGGTACTTGAGGGTCCCTGACACCAAGCCGGTCCATCACCGAGTCGACGTCCTTGGCGGACTCCCCGGCCATGTTCGAGTTCTTCCGGTCCAGGATCTCGCCGTCCAGCTCCGCCAGCGCCTTGCGGGCCTCGTCGCTGGCGGCCGCCGCGTCGTTTATCGCTTGGTCGATCCGCCTCTGGAACGCATTGACCTCTGCCTCCGCATTGGCCCTGTCCCAGTACGCGTCGTCACCCCAAACGGAATCCTGGTCAGTGCCGGCCCACTTGTCGCGAAATTGAACCGCGCCGTCGTCACCGATCTGAAGGTTAGCCGCCTCTGCATCGGTGACCGCAGCGCGTAGATCCTTCTGGGCCTGCTCCATGCGCTGCACGGTCGTCTCGATCACCTTGGCGATCGCCATGGTCTCGGTCTGGGCGACCTGCATTCTGGTTTCGATGTCTTCGAGGTATCGCAGGGCAGTCTCGGCGTCGTCGCCGTTCCACTCGGCATGCAATGGTCCCGTGACCCTGGTGCGGTGGTCGTCAAAGGCCGTGCCCATCTCCTCGGACACCTTCTGCCAGGAACGACCGGCTGCCTTCAGGTCGGAAAAGTCCTGCTTCAGCAGTCGATTGAAGAAGTCGGACACAGTCGTCTATCCAAAGTCCGTGGGGCGGTCGATGCGCGGGCCTTCATAGGGGGCGGGGGCACCCCGGATCTCGTCCGGATCATAGGTAGAGCCAGGGGCCGGTTTGGCGTTCCGCATGTCGTCCACGCTGTAGGACGCCCTTGGGTCCCGCGTCACGTTTTCTACCGGCGGGGTGTACGTCGGCATCACCGGCCGCGAGTCCTGGAAGTCATCGAGACCGGGAGCCCACCGCCCTCGTCCAGCAGCGTTGCCCGAGTCGACCGGTGCGGAGATCGCGGAGACACCTGGAGTAGAGGAAGCGGGAGCCGACATGATCTCGCCGTCGACGTAACTGCCGTCGAATCCCTCGAAGTCCTTAGCTACCGCTTTCTCGTTCCACTGGTGGGTCTTGGCCGTCTCGGAGAGATTGCGCGAGCCGACCGCGAGCCTGGAGTGCACACCTCTCAGGGCCGCCTCCCAGCTCTCCGCGATGCCTTTGAGACCGATGCTGACGGACCAGCCGTCCATCGCCTCGGCAGCGGTTCCGGTGTCTTTGATCGCCTTGTCACTCGGGCCACTGACCCGGTCGGCGATACCGTCTTGCGCGTGTGCGGATGCCCGCAGTTCTGATGGACTGACCTTCAATTCCCCGGCCATCCACGCCTCCCCCCGAGTCGCATTGAGCAATCGGCAAACCCTAACAGCCGGCAGAATCGCCCCTGCGGCCCGTGGTCCGCCGACAGCCCGGTCAACCCCGGCGCACCGCGAAGTGCAGGCACCCGAACTCGACGGCCCGTACGTGGACCAGGGCCACCTCTGGGTCCGCGAAGGCGTCCGTGAACGCGGTGTCCAAGCCCGCGTCCGGGGCGTTCGTCAGCTCGACGAGTCGGCCGCCCACGATCCGGCCCTGCGAGTCGTAACGCCGTACGGTCCTCAGGGCGCCGGGCCGGGTGAAGGGGTAGCCGTCCTGCGCGACCGGGCCCGCGCACTCCTCGGCGTGGATGAACACCGGGCCCTGTTCGTCGTACGCCCCGGGCTCCGCTCCCGTCTCGGCCGCCCAGCGGCGCAGCGGCGCATACGAGACGAGGGCGACGCGCTCGCCCTTCTCGACGGGCCGCAGACAGCAACGCAGCGGATCACCGCCCGACGGCTCGGTGAAGGGGACGCAGGCCCGGCCCGCATCGTCGGTCTCGCGCAGCTCCTTGAGGGCCGCGGGGGCGATGGGGCGGGGTGCGTATGTCGTCATACGGCCACATTGCCTTTGCCGGGCCGACCGGGCTGGCGGGATTCAGACGCGGTCTTCGTTGAGCGCCGTGAGGAATGAGGCCCAGCTGTCCCTGGGGATGAGGAGTGCGGGGCCGTGGGGGTTCTTGGAGTCGCGGACGGGGATGGTGGTCGGGTGCGTGTCGAGGACTTCGAGGCAGTCGCCCTCGTCACCATTGCTGTAGCTGGACTTACGCCAGTTCTGATCGTCAACTGTCATGGTTCGCATAGTCTTTCGCAGTAGCCCTCAAGGCGGCTACCGACTCCTTCATGGGCAGCGCATCACCCAGCGCCTGCTGATAGGCGCTCTGCAGGCGTTCGACCTGGGCAGGCTCATCGTGGAGCACGCCGCTGAACGTCGCTTCCGTGTACGCCGCCGGTGGCTGGTCCTCGAACCACATGAGCTTCAGCATGCTCGCCATGAGGACATGACCTTCCACGGACAGCGGCAGCACGTGGAGACGGATGCGCCCGCTGTCCGCCAGGTCGGCAACGTGCGTGAGTTGTTCCGCCATTACGCGCGGCCCGCCGATGGGGCGCCGGATCACCGCCTCATCGAGAAGCGTCCACACCACAGGCTTGACCGGATCCTTGAGGATCTGGCCCCGCTTCAGCCGGGTGGCGACGGACTTTTCCCGCTCTGCCTCGCTCAGCGGCGGGAAGGTATGGCGGAGCAACGCATGAACATAGGCCTCCGTCTGGAGAATTCCGGGAATGTAGGACAGCCCGAACTCCCTGAGCACCACAGCCTGTTGCTCCAACTGACGGGCTGACTCGAAATACTCCTTTACGGGACGCTCGTCATCCCCAGGCCGAAACCTCTGCAGCACATCGCCCGTCCCCAACGCCCGGTCCAGCCTCTGCGCATCCTCCCGGGACGGAATCCTCCTCCCCGCCTCGATATGCGCAATGTGCGACCGAGTCATCACCGCAGCGTCGGCCAGCTCTTTCTGGGTCATGCCGGCAGTCTCTCGTCGCTCCCTGACCCAGTCCCCGTACGTAGTACCCACTGCCTCAACTCCCCGACTCCGTAAGACAATTACGGTCATTCTCGCCGAACCGCACGCCCCACCGCAGCCCGAAGGGACACGAACTCCGCCGACTCCCGCGTAGCGATCTGGTCCCGGGGCGCGGGCAGGTTCACCCGCAGGTCGGAGTGCACCCGACCCGGGGTGCCCATGAGGACGACCACCCGGTCCCCGACGTACACGCTCTCGTCGATGTCGTGCGTGACGAGCAGGATCGTCATGCCCGTGCCCGCGCGGACCCGTAGGGCCAGGTCCTCCAGGTCCTCTCTGGTCTGGGCGTCCACCGAGCCGAACGGTTCGTCCATGAGCAGGAACGACGGGCCGTACGCCAACGCCCGCGCGATCGCCGCCCGTTGCTGCATTCCGCCGCTGAGCTGCCACGGGTGCTTGCGGGCCGCGGAGCCGAGCCCCACCTCGTCGAGGGCAGCGCTCGCCGCCTCCCGCCGCTCCGCCCGACCCAGGCCACGGCGGCGCAGCGGGAGGGCCACGTTGTCCCGGACTGTCAGCCAGGGGAAGAGGGAGCGCGTGTAGTCCTGGAAGACCACCGCAGGTCGGAGGGGATGTCCGAGACCGGCTCGCCGTTCACCACCACCGCGCCCTCGGTCGGCCGGACCAGACCCGCGACGCACCGCAGCAGCGTCGACTTGCCGCAGCCGGACGGGCCGACGAGCGAGACCAGCTCGCCGCGCGCCACCGACAGGTCGACGGAGTCGATGGCGCGGTGTCCGTCGGCGTACGTGTGCCCCAAGCCCTTGATCTCCAGCACCTGTTCCCGCCCCCACGGCGCAGCGTCCGCTATCCACCCCAGCATGCCCGAAGGACGTGCAAGGATTGCCGAAAAGTCCCATCCGAGGAACCCCGAGGAGATGACCGCGTGCCTGGCACAAATCTGACCCGCGTAGAGGCACAGGAGCGGGCGCGCCTGCTCACCGTGGACGCGTACGAGATCGACCTCGATCTCAGCGGCGCGCAGGAGGGCGGCACGTACCGCTCCGTGACCACGGTGCGCTTCGACAGTGCCGAGGCGGGCGCCGAGACCTTCATCGACCTGGTCGCGCCGGCCGTGCACGAGATCACCCTGAACGGCGCCTCCCTGGACCCCGCCACCGCCTTCGCCGACTCCCGGATCGCGCTGCCGGGTCTGCTCTCCGGGCGCAACGAGCTGAAGGTCGTCGCCGACTGCGCGTACACGAACACCGGTGAGGGTCTGCACCGGTTCGTGGACCCGGTCGACGATCAGGCTTATCTCTACACGCAGTTCGAGGTGCCGGACGCCCGTCGGGTCTTCGCCAGCTTCGAGCAGCCGGACCTGAAGGCGACCTTCCAGTTCACCGTGAAGGCGCCGAGCGGCTGGACCGTGATCTCCAACTCCGCGACGCCCGAGCCGAAGGACGACCTCTGGGTCTTCGAGCCGACGCCGCGGATCTCCACGTACATCACCGCGCTGATCGTCGGCCCGTACCACTCGGTGCACTCGACGTACGAGAAGGACGGGCAGAGCGTGCCGCTCGGCATCTACTGCCGGCCCTCGCTCGCCGAGTACCTGGACGCCGACGCGATCTTCGACGTGACCCGGCAGGGCTTCGAGTGGTTCCAGGAGAAGTTCGACTACGCGTACCCCTTCGCCAAGTACGACCAGCTGTTCGTGCCGGAGTTCAACGCGGGCGCGATGGAGAACGCGGGCGCCGTCACCATCCGGGACCAGTACGTGTTCCGGTCCAAGGTGACCGACGCCGCGTACGAGGTGCGGGCGGCGACGATCCTGCACGAGCTGGCGCACATGTGGTTCGGCGACCTCGTCACCATGGAGTGGTGGAACGACCTCTGGCTGAACGAGTCGTTCGCCACCTACGCCGAGGCCGCCTGCCAGGCCTACGCGCCGGGGTCGAAGTGGCCGCACTCGTGGACCACGTTCGCCAACTCCATGAAGACCTGGGCGTACCGGCAGGACCAACTGCCGTCCACGCACCCGATCATGGCCGAGATCAACGACCTCGATGACGTGCTCGTGAACTTCGACGGGATCACGTACGCCAAGGGCGCGAGCGTCCTGAAGCAGCTCGTGGCGTACGTCGGCATGGACGAGTTCTTCCGCGGCGTGCAGGCCTACTTCAAGCGGCACGCGTACGGGAACACCCGCCTCACCGACCTGCTCGGCGCCCTGGAGGAGACCAGCGGGCGCGACCTGAAGACCTGGTCGAAGCTGTGGCTGGAGACGGCGGGGATCAATGTGCTGCGGCCGGAGATCCAGACGGATGCCTCCGGTGTCATCAGCTCGTTCGCCGTCCGGCAGGAGGCGCCCGCGCTGCCCGCCGGCGCCAAGGGCGAGCCCACATTGCGGCCGCACCGCATCGCGATCGGCCTGTACGAGCTGCAGGACGGCAAGCTCGTCCGCACCGACCGGGTCGAGCTGGACATCGACGGTGAAGTCACCGACGTACCGGCCCTCGTGGGCAAGCAGCGGCCCGCGGTGATCCTGCTCAACGACGACGACCTGTCGTACGCGAAGGTCCGGCTCGACGAGGAGTCCCTGAAGGCCGTCACCGAGCACCTCGGCGACTTCACCGAGTCGCTGCCGCGCGCCCTGTCCTGGGCCTCGGCCTGGGACATGACCCGCGACGGCGAGCTGGCCACGCGCGACTACCTGTCGCTCGTGCTGTCCGGCATCGGCAAGGAGTCGGACATCGGCGTCGTGCAGTCCCTGCACCGCCAGGTCAAGCTGGCCCTGGAGCTGTACGCGGCCCCGGACTGGCGGGACGCCGGACTGACCCGGTGGACCGACGCGGCGCTCGCGCACCTCAGGGCCGCGGAGGCGGGCAGCGACCACCAGCTGGCCTGGGCCCGCGCCTTCGCCGCCGCCGCCCGCACGCCGGAACAGCTCGACCTGCTCGACGCGCTCCTCGACGGCACCCAGACCATCGAGGGCCTGGCCGTCGACACCGAGCTGCGCTGGGCGTTCGTGGAGCGGCTCGCGGCGACCGGCCGCGCGGACGAGGAGGAGATCGCCGCCGAGTACGAGCGGGACAAGACGGCGGCCGGTGAGCGGCACGCGGCCACCGCGCGTGCGGCGCGGCCCACCGCCGAGGCGAAGGCGGAGGCGTGGGCCTCGGTCGTGGAGTCGGACAAGTTGCCGAACGCCGTGCAGGAGGCGGTGATCGCGGGCTTCGTTCAGGTCGACCAGCGTGAACTCCTGGCTCCGTACACGGAGAAGTTCTTCGCTGCGGTGAAGGATGTGTGGGCATCTCGTTCGCACGAGATGGCGCAGCAGATCGCTGTCGGCCTCTATCCGTCGCTGCAGATCTCCCAGGCCACGCTCGACACGACGGACGCCTGGCTCGCGATCGAGGACCCGGGCGCCGCGCTGCGCAGGCTCGTCTCGGAGTCCCGCTCGGGCGTCGAGCGGGCACTGAAGGCGCAGGCCGCGGACGCTGCGGCGGCCTGAACCACCGCTGCACCGGACGTCTTCTGACGTCCGATCAGAGGGCCCGGTTCCGGGGAGTCGTGACCGCGACCACCCCGGAACCGGGCCCTCCGTACACCCTGCGTCACACCCTTTGTCCCCCGACACGCAGATCCGGCCAAGGACTTGCCCCCTGGTCATGAGGGGTTCACCCGAAGGCGTTACGCTACCGACCCGTCTGATGATCTTCGCGTACGTACGGGAGTAACGCAGTGCAGAGGGTTCGCGCGGGGGCATCCCCAGGAAGTTCCAAGTCTCCCGTCCCCGTGTGGCTGTCGGCCCCGCTGGCCCTCGCCGTCGGCACCACCGTCGCCGCGTTCCAGGTCCCCTCGGCCGCTCTGCTTCCGGTCGTCATCGCCGGTGCCGTCGCCACGGTCGTCGTGGGGATCGCCTGCGGTGAGGCCGCCCGGCGCGGACGCCGGATCGCCGCCCTGAGCGCCGAATCCGCCGCCTGGCAGGCCCAGTTGGGGCGGCAGGAGGCGGAGACGCTGCACCTCGCGGACTCGCTGCTTCCGGACGTCGTGGCCCGGCTGCGGCGCGGCGACTTCCCCGAGGACGTGCTCGCCTCGCTGCAGGTGCCGGAGGCCCACCTGGAGGTGCTGCGTTCGGTCATCGACGCGGTGACCGCCGAGGAGGACCTGCGCGACTCGGCGCAGCGCGCGTTCGTGAACATCGCCCGCCGCGTGCAGGCGATCGTGCACCAACAGGCCCAGGAACTGCGGGAGATGGAGGACCGGCACGGCCAGTCCCCCGACGTCTTCGGCGACCTGCTGCGGATCGACCACGGCACCGCCCTGATCGGCCGCCTCGCCGACTCCATCGCGGTGCTCGGTGGCGCCCGGCCCGGCCGGCAGTGGTCGCGGGCCGTGCCGCTGTACTCGGTGATGCGTGGCGCGATGTCGCGGATCATCGACTACCAGCGCGTCGAGCTGCACTCGGTGTCCGACATCGCCGTCGTCGGCACCGCCGTCGAACCGCTGATCCACGCGCTCGCCGAGCTGCTCGACAACGCCACGCGCTACTCGCCGCCGCAGACCAAGGTCCATCTCACGGCCGTCGACGTGCAGTCGGGCATCGCCGTGGAGATCGAGGACGGCGGCGTCTCGATGAGCGAGGAGGCCCGCGGCCGCGCCGAACGGATGCTGAAGCAGGCGCAGCAGGGCATCGACGTCTACGACCTGGGCGAGAGCCCCCGCCTCGGCCTCGCCGTGGTCGGCCGGCTCTCGCAGGCGTACGGCTTCCAGGTGTCGCTGCGGCCGTCCGCGTACGGCGGTGTCCGTGCCGTCCTGATCGTGCCGCAGGACCTGATCACCACGGTGGCGCAGGCGACCGGGCTCGCCCACGGCATCGGCGCCGCTTCGGGTCCTCGTACGACCGGGGCCGTGCCGGCGCAGCGGAGCGGCGAAAGCCACGCGCGGGCACACGAACCGGTCCGGCAGGCTCCGGCCCAGCAGGCCCCGGCCCAGCAGGCTCCGGCCCAGCAGGTTCCCGTTTCGGCTTCGGCTTCGGCCTCGGCCTCGGCCTCGCAGGCTCCCGCGGCCCAGGCCCCGGCCCACGCGGCGGCCCCGCAGCCCGCCGCGTCCCGTACCGGGCAGCACCCGATGCCCACGCCCCCCGCCGAGCAGCGGGCCGCCGAACCGGCCGCCGCGTCCGCACAGGCTCCTACCGCACCCCGAACGGAGCGCCCGGTGACTGGACCCGTGAACCCGGCGGAGGACGACGCACCCGTGGTCACCGAACGCACCGCGAACGGCCTGCCGCAGCGGCGCCGCCGGGCCCCCGCCGACCCGGCCCCCGAGCCCCGCCCCGCCGCCGAGGAAGCCTCGGACGGGGTCCAGCCGGGCATGTGGCTGGCCGCCTTCCAGAGCGGCCTGTCCGGCGACACCAGCGGCGCCGCCCCCGCGGCGACCGGCAACGGCCCCCGGGCCGCACAGGAACTCGACGCCCCTTCGGCGTCGGCTAGCAAGGGGAACGAGCAGTGATTCAGCAGCAGGGACACTCGGGCCAGGCCGCCAACATGGACTGGATGCTCAAGGACCTCGCCGAAGGCGTCCCGCAGACCCGCCAGGTCGTGGTCCTCTCCGCCGACGGCCTGCGCATGGCGCAGTACGGCGCCGACACCGACTCCGCCGACCGGCTCGCCGCCGCCTGCGCGGGACTGCAGAGCCTGGCCGGTGCGGTCGCCTCCGAACTCCCGTACAGCGAGGGCCGGATGCGGCTCGTCGTGATCGAGATGGACGGCGGCTTCTTCTACCTGATGGCGGCCGGGCAGGGCGCGTTCCTCGCCGTGCTCGCCGACGAGGGGGTGGACGCGGGCCTGATGGGCCAGCGCATGCGGGACCTGGTCCTGCGCATCGGCGAGCACCTGAGCACCCCGCCGCGGCAGGACGTGGCCGCGAGGTGAACTCGGCCGAACCGCACTGGGACGGGGGCGGCCCCGAACGGCTCTATGTGATCACCGGTGGCCGCAGTGGTTCGTCCGCGAAGACGACGCTCGACCTGGTCACTCTGATCGTGGCCAGGTCGGCGCCGCGGCCGGGGATGCAGCCCGAGCAGGCGGCGATCGTCCGGATCTGCCAGCGGCCGCTGTCCGTCGCGGAGATCTCCGCGCATCTGAGCCTGCCGGTCAGCGTCGTCACGGTGCTGCTCAGCGACCTCATCGCCGACAACCGGGTGTTCTCCCGACCGCCCGTACCGCCCGCAAAACTCCCCGACATCGCGTTGATTGAGGCAGTGATCGATGGACTTCAGAAGCTCTGAGAGCCCCGGCTCGGTCGAGGCCGCCGGGCCACGGAGCGAGGACGTACTGCCCGAGACCGCCGCGGCCGCGGTCAAGGTCGTCATCGTCGGCGGCTTCGGCGTCGGCAAGACCACCCTGGTGGGCTCGGTCAGCGAGATCAGGCCGCTGACCACCGAGGAGACGATGACGCAGGCCGGGGTCGGCGTCGACGACACGGCGGGCGTGGAACGCAAGTCCACGACGACGGTCGCCATGGACTTCGGCCGCATCAGCATCAACGACGAGCTGGTCCTGTACCTGTTCGGCACCCCCGGCCAGGAGCGGTTCTGGTTCCTGTGGCGCGGCCTGTTCGAGGGCGCGCTCGGCGCGGTCGTCCTGGTCGACACCCGCCGCCTGGAGGTCAGCTTCGACGTGATCGGCCGCCTGGAGGAGCGCTCCGTACCGTTCGTGGTCGCGGTCAACTCCTTCCCGGACGCGCCGGCTTACCCGGTCGAGGAGCTGCGCGGCGCGCTCGACCTGCCCGCGTCGGTCCCGATCGTGGAGTGCGACGCCCGGCTGCGCACGTCGAGCCGTGACGTGCTGATGGCGTTGATGCGGTATCTGCAGACCCTTGCTGTCGCTACGGAGGCATCGTGACCCTGACCGAGACCGCCGGCGCATCGGCCGTTCCCCGGGTGCCGGGCGCGATACCCCTCGCCGGGCACGCCCTGAAGCTGCTTCGCGACCCCTTCGGCTTCCTCAAGTCCCTTGCCGGGCACGGCGATCTGGTCCGGATCGACCTGGGCCGGATGCCGCTGTACGTGGCGACGACGGCCGAGCTCGTGCACGAGGTCACGGTCGGGCAGGCCCGCAGCTTCGAGAAGGGCCGCTTCTTCGACCGGCTGCGACCGCTCGCGGGCAACGGCCTGGCCAACGCCAACGGCGAGGTGCACCGGGCGCACCGCCGGCTGATCCAGCCGATGTTCTCCAAGGACCGCATCGCGCAGTACACGACGGTGATGAGCCGCAACGCCCAGACCCTCGCGGACTCCTGGTCGGCGGGCCAGGAGATCGAGCTGGAGCACGAGATGGCGCAGTTCGCCATCGAGACGCTCGCCTCCACGCTGTTCTCCACCGACATCGGCCTGCCCGCGGTGGAGGCGATCCGCACCAACCTGCCGATCGCCCTGCGCAATCTCCTCGTACGGGCGGCTTCGCCGAAGTTCCTCGACCGGGTGCCGATCCGCCCGAACCGGGAATTCGACCTGGCCGCGGCCAACCTGCGCCAGGTCATCGACGAGGTGATCGCCACCGGGCGCAGGACCGGCCACACCGACGCGGGCGATCTGCTCTCGCTGCTGCTCGCCGAGCGCGACCTGTCCGACGTGGAGGTGCGGGACGAGCTGAGCACCATCCTGTTCGCCGGCGCGGAGACCACGGCGGCCACGCTCGCCTGGACGTTCCACCACCTCGCGCTGCACCCGGAGTTCGACGCACAGGTGGTGGCGGAGATCCGCGAGGTCGTCGGCGACCGCCCGGTGACCGTCGAGGACGTGCCGAAGCTGGTGGCGCTGCGCCGCGTCCTGGACGAGGTCATCCGGCTGCACGGCGTGACGATGCTGATGCGCCGCACCACGACGGAGGTCGAACTGGGCGGCCACCGGCTGCCGGTGGGCGCGGAGGTCGGCTTCAGCCTGTACGCCCTCCACCGCGACCCGCGCTTCTTCCCGGACCCGGACGCCTTCGACCCGGACCGCTGGCTGCCCGAGCGGCAGGCCGAGGCGGGGATGCGCCGGGAGTCGTACATCCCGTTCGGCGCGGGCAACCGGAAGTGCATCGGCGACCAGTTCGCCTGGACGGAGGCGACGATCGCCCTGGCGACGCTGCTGCCGCGCTGGCGCCTGGTGCCGTCCTCGGGGCACGTCCCCAAGGAGGTCGTCTCGGCCGTCCCGCACGCCGACCGCATCCCGATGACCGTGCAGCCCCGCTGACCCGCACACCTCTGGGCGCTTCCCGCCGCCGCTCCCGTACGCCCTTGCCTTGGAGGCCGTCCCCATGACCACCGCCCCGGAATCCGCCGGCTCCACCTCGCCGCAGCCGCCGCCCGGCTGCCCCGCGCACGCCGGTGGCGCGGGCGCGCCGCGGCGGATCTACGGCCCCGAGGCGGAGAGCGGCCGACAGCACCTGTACGAGCAGTTGCGCGCGGAGCACGGCCCGGTCGCCCCGGTCCTGGTGCACGGCGACATCCCGGCCTGGCTGGTGCTCGGGCACCGGGAGAACCTGGACGTGATGCGCACGCCGTCCCGGTTCACCTGCGACTCCCGCGTATGGAACCGTCAACTGGCCGCCGATTCACCGCTGTTGCCGCTCACCGCCTGGCAGCCGCTGCTCGCCTTCGCGGACGGCGAGGAGCACGCACGCCTCCGCCTCGCGGTCACCGACAGCCTGGACCTGTTCAACCGGCAGAGCCTGCGCCGCTATGTGACGCGGTACGCGAACCAGCTCGTCGACCAGCTGGCCGGGCGGGGCCGCGCCGACCTGGTCGAGGAGTTCGCGGAGCAGCTGCCGATGATGGTGCTCACCCACCACTTCGGCATGACGGAGGAGTACGGCCCGAAGCTGGTCGAGGCGGTCCGCGACATGACCCGGGGCAGCGCCACGTCGGTGGCGAGCAACCGGTTCGTGGTGGACGCGATGAGCGAGCTCGTGGCCCGCAAGCGGGTGCAGCCGGGCAGCGACTTCACCAGCTGGCTGATCGCCCACGAGTCGGGCCTGAGCGACGACGAGATCCGCGAGCACCTGCGGCTCACGCTGGTCGCCGGGTACGAGCCGACGGTGAACCTGATCGCCAACACCCTGCGGATGGTGCTCACCGACTCCCGCTTCCGCGGCAGCCTGTCCGGCGGTCAGATGACCCTGCCGGACGCCCTGGAGCAGGTGCTCTGGGACCATCCGCCGATCGCGCTGCTCCCCACCCGCTGGGCGATCGGCGACACGGAGCTCGGCGGTCGTGCGATCGGGGCCGGTGACATGCTGCTGCTCGGCCTGGAGGCGGGCAACGTGGACCCGGCGATCCGCCCCGACCTGACGGCGTCGATGCACGGCAACCGCTCGCACCTCGCGTTCAGCGCGGGCCCGCACGGCTGCCCGGGCCAGGACATCGGGCGCGCGATCGCGGACACGGGCGTGGAGACGCTGCTGGGCCGCCTGATCGACATCCGGCTCGCGGTCTCCGAGGCCGAGCTGCGGGTGGTCTCGGCCTGGATCTCGCGCCGCCTGGAGTCGCTCCCGGTCCGCTTCACCCCGGTCCGCCCGACGGCCGCGGTCACCGCCACTCCGTCCCGCCCGGCGACCATGCCGGGCCCGATGCCGGAGCCGACGGTCGCGACGCCCACGACACCTCAAGTCCCGCAAGAACGCCGGGGCTTCATGGGAAGGCCCCGCCGCGCCCGATAGGGGCGCGGGGAACGGCGCAATGCTTTTAAGGGGCGCGGGGAACTGCGCAGGATAGGGGCGCGGGGAACGGCGCAGAACCCGCGCCCGGTCAACCCGCGCCCACCCGCAGAGGCACGCCCCCCTACGACACCAACCCGAACCACCAGTCCACCGCCGCGATCCCCAACGGCTCCAGACTCGCGTCGACCGGCGTCCGCCGGAACGCGTCCGGGAACCGGGCAGGATCGTGCGGCGTGGTGTAGCGCACCGAGGTGATCCCCCAGTCCTGGGCACCGCGGATGAAGCAGGCGAGCGAGTCCAGGTACTGCCGCAGCTGCGGGCTCGCATCGGCGCGCAGCCGCTCGCCCAGGAGCAGGAACAGGTTCGTGGCCCGGTCCCGCTGGGAGATCGCGAGGTCGAGCGCGGCCTCGGGCGTGATGCCCCGCTCACGTTCGAGCACGCGCAGCGCGTTGAGCCAGAACTCGTCCTTCCCGCCCGCTTCCTTGTGGTACGAGAAGATGTCGTTGTCCCAGGTGATGATGAACGACGCCAGCTCGGCGGCGGCCCGTACGCGGGTGTTGTCCCGCTCGTGGGGCTGCAGTTCGTAGCCGTGGCCCATCTCCAGGAGGGGCAGGACGACGGAGGTGGCGCCGTCGTACAGCCGCATCAGGGTGTAGTCGTCGAGGTCGGGGACGGTGCCCGCGGTGCGGTGCGAGGCCTCCCAGACGACGGAGAAGAAGTACTCGCGCAGGGCGTCCACCCAGCGCGCGGCCTGGCCGGCGGTGCCGTAGCGGTCGACGCGGCGGCGCAGGTCGCGCAGGCCGTCGGCGAGCGGGTCGTCGAGGAGCATCGGCGCCTCGGGGTTCTGCGCGACGCGCAGCAGCCGGGAGAGGTAGCCGGACAACTCACCCGGTTTGCGGCCGAGTTCGCCCTCCTCGCAGTGCCCGTCGTCGACGCCGAACAGCCACAGGACGAAGTCGGAGAGCAGCGAGACGACTTCCTCGCGGCCCTCGGGCAGGATGCGGGCCGAGAAGCCGCCGATGTCGTGCCGGACCAGTCGGCCGCGCAGCTCGTCGGAGCCGATGCGGAACTTCTCCGCCCAGAGCGCGGTCTGTTGATCTATGTCCTGGTACAGCGGATGTATCGCTTCGCGGAACGGCGAATAGATGGGCGGAACAGCCAGGTCGGTCCCCACTGAGCACTCACTCTCGTCGCGGGGCATGACCCACACCCCATGTTGATCAAGGCGCCTCGCATCGTAGCCACTGATCGAAAGCGGAATATGATCAAGTTGTGAAGAATTGGCTGAGTGGGTTGCGCGGCTCGCGGGCTACCCCAAGTAAGCCCGTACCAAGCGTGACTGACATCTCCTCAGCCCGGGTTTGAGTCGCGCCCCAGCGCGTTCGCCGCCTCCCGCAGCGCCTCCACGACCCGGGCCAGGGCCGGGCCGTCCTCCGCTCCCCGGCGCATCGCGGCCACCACGTGGCGGCGCGGCTGGTCGGGGCCGAGGGTGCACATCGCGACGCCCGCCCGGCGTACGGCGGTCATCCGCGGAACCAGGGCGACCCCCATGCCCGCCTCGACCATCGCCATGATCGCGGTCCAGCCGGCCGCGCTGTGCGCCTGCTCCGGGACGAAGCCCGCCGCCTCGCAGGCCGCGAGGGTGATCTCCGACCAGGGCCCGCTGCCGCCGAAGATCCAGGCCTCCGCGGAGAGTTCGGCGAGCCGCAGCCGCGCCCGCCCGGCCAGCGGGTGCCCGACGGGCAGGGCGACGTCCAGCGGGTCGGCGAGCAGCGGCACGCGCGTGAACTTGGGGTCGCGCGGCGTCGGCGCGTGCGCGGCGAGGGACAGGGCGAGGTCCACGTCTCCCCCGGCGAGCAGCTCGTACGCCTCCGCCGCCTCCGCCTCCCGCACCCGCACCTCGATCCCGGGCGCCGCCGCGCGCAGGTGCCGTACGGCCGGGACGACGAGCGCGGGCACCGCCGTGGAGAACGCGCCGACCCGCACCTCGCCGGCCTCGCCGCGCACGTACCCGGCCAACTCGGCGTCGGCGCGCTCCAGTTGCGCGAAGACGGCCTCCGCGTGCCGCAGTACGAGGTGGGCCGCGTCGGTGAGCCGCACCCGGCGGCCCTGCGCCTCCAGGAGCGGTACGCCCAACTGCTTGGCGAGGTTGGAGAGTTGCTGGGAGACCGCCGAGGGGGTCATGAGCAGCGCGGCGGCGGTGGCCGTGACGGTGCCGCGCTCGCTCAGGGTGCGCAGGATCTGCAGCTTCTTGATGTCCCACTCGGTCATACCCGGCAATCTATCCGGGCCGGCCGACCCGCCCCGCGCCGCGCTCACTTGGCGCCGCCGCGCGCCGCCCCGAGGATCACCCCGCCGAGGATCAGCCCCATGCAGAGGACCTGCATGGGCCCGGTCGGCTCGCCGAGGACCACGAAGGAGAGCAGCGCCACGCACACGGGCTGCAGGTAGTAGACGACTCCGGCGCGGGCGGCGCCGATCAGCGAGATCGCCTTGTTCCAGGCGAAGAAGGCGAGGGCCGAGGAGATCACACCGACGTAGAGCAGCGGCGAGACGGTCGCGGGCGTCGGCTCGAAGCCGCCCTGGATCACGAGGCTCGCGACGAACACCGGTGCCAGCATCAGCGCACCGAGCAGGAACGTGGTGAACAGGAACGACAGCCCCTCGATCGCGGCGGGCTTGCGGCGCAGGAGCGCGCTGTACGAGGCGAAGGAGAGCGCCGCCGCGAGCATCCACAGGTCGCCGACGGCGAAGTCCATGGCGAGCGAGCCCTTGCTGACGAGCAGCAGCACCCCGGCGCAGGCGATGAGCAGCCCGACGACCCTGCGGGCGCCGAGCCGGGTGCCGCCGAGGCGTTCGTAGAGCGCCATGACGACCGGCGAGGCGGCCATGATCATGCCCATGTTCCCGGCGGTGGTGGAGATCCCGGCCTGGTTGACGAGGGTGTTGTAGACGGTCACGCCGAGCAGGGACGCGAGCAGCAGAAAGCGGATGTGCTCCCGCAGCAGGGCCCGCTGCCGCCAGGCGGCGCGGGCGGCGAACGGCGCGACGGCGACGAGCGCGACGATCCAGCGCCAGAACGCGTGCTGGACGGGCGGTACGGAGTCGGCGAGCGCCCGCGAGGTGACGAAGCTGCCCGACCAGACCACGGTGGCGAGTGCGGCGAGCAGCAGGCCGAGAGTGGCGGCCCGTCGGGCCTTCCCCGCGCCTCCCCGATCGGCCGGATCTGCCGCGTCCGCCGTCGCGCTGCCGTGGACTCGGTCCAGGACCGCCATCGATACCCCTTGCCCCTCTGCCCTCGCGGGCTCCTCGATCACGTTGCGGAGCTACCGTCGCACTCCGCGCTTACTTAGGTCCATCGAAAACTTTCGACAGATCCGTTCAGCAGAAGTGAAAGGTCGGGGGTTTCGCGCAGACGACGAGGGCGCGCCCCACCTCAGTGGTGGGGCGCGCCCTCGCGAAGAGTTGCGGGCGTCAGCCCTGCTTCGGGCCCTTGCGGGACTTGTCCCCGACCATCACCAGGCCGGTGATGACCAGGAAGAGAACGATCGGCGCCACGACGTACAGGCCGAGGGTCTCCATCACGTTCAGGCCGGGACCGGGGTCGTCGCCGTCGTCGCGGGTCAGCGCGAGCGCGGGGGACGACATGAGCAGCATCATCAGCGTCGTACCGGCTGCTACGGCGCCGGTGCGCAGGGCGTTCTTCTTGTCCACGGTGCCAAACTAGCGGGTGCCCTGACGGGGCGCGCGCCCGGGGTGCCCGTACGGGCTCGCCCGTCAGTCTCGGCCGTCAGTAGAGGGAGGGGTCCGTTCCGGCGGCGGTTCCGGTGGCGGTGGGCTCGCTCGTCAGGGGGGCGGCGGCGAGTGGGGGTTCGCTGGTGAGGGGGGCCGCGTCGGCGAGCGGGGGCTCGCTCGTCAGGGGCGCTTCGACGCAGCAGGCACAGGAGCCGAGCAACCCGGAGCCGGGGTCGGACACCAGCGAGATGTCCGGCAGGTCGCGCAGCTCCGACCGTTTGGAGAGAGCGTCGAGCAGAAGCTGAGCCGATGCGGCCACGAGGGCCTCCTTCGGTGGGCGGCATGGTCGGATGGGCTCCCTACCCAGGGGAACCGATCACATTCGACCAACGCGTTCCCGCCCACCTTTTGTTCCGGCGGCGGGAGTTGGGGCTTTCCCTTGGGGCGTCTGGGCGGGGAGGGCTTGCGGGGTGCTGCCGGGCGGGCACGTGACGTGACGCACATCACGCCGAGTGCGGGGGTTTCGCCGCCGATTGTGCGCCGTGCCGCCGCCGGGACGGGCGGTTTTCTTCCCCTCCCCGCCTCTTCCCGAAAGTCCTGGCGGACGGCTCCTGGGGGCTGCGCCCCCGGGCCCCGCTTCTCGGCCGCCTTTCGACTGCCGCGCCGTCGTGGCTGGTCGCGCCCAGGGGCGGAGCCGCCGATGTCACAGCCCCGCGCCCTATCGGGGCCCCCGCAGCGGCGCCCTAAGCTGACGTCCGACGCTGTGTGCGGGAAGTGCGGAAGAAGGGCGGGGCAGCCGTGCAGGTGCGGCGCAGGAAGCGGGCGGCAGCCATCGCGGCCGCGGTGATCGGGGGCCTCATCGGCGGCGCACCGGGAGCCCTCGCGGCGCCACCGCAGCCCGCCGTCACCGAACCCGACGCCCCCGCGGGCACCGACCGCGCGAGCGACGACTCCCTGCCGCAGGTGTGGCCACGCCCGCAGCAGGCCAAGGCGGGCGGCCAGACCGTACGCATCGGCGAGCAGGTGTACGTCGCGACGGACGCGGGCGCCGACCCGTACGCCGTGGACGCGCTGCGCACCCTTCTGCGGAACGCGGGCGCCCGCCGCGTCACCGAGGTCGGGGACAGCGCGAAGCCGCCCGCGGGCGCCCTCGTCGTGCGCGCGGGCGAGGCGGGCGGGGGCGGACGCTCCGGCGCGGCCGCCGCACTGCGCGCCCTGCGCTCCGCCGACCGCGCCGACCTGCCGCGGGGCGGCTACCGCCTCGCGGTCGGCGAGGTCGCGGGCCGGCCCACCGTCGCCCTCGAAGGCGTCGGCGAGGACGGCCTGTTCCACGGCGTGCAGACGCTGCGCCAGCTGATCGGCGACTCCGGCTCCGTGCCCGGCGTCCGCGTCCGCGACTGGCCCGGCACCGGAGTGCGCGGCCTCGCCGAGAGCTTCTACGGCACGCCCTGGACCCGTGAACAGCGCCTGGAACAGCTGGACTTCATGGGCCGCAGCAAGCTCAACCGGTACGTCTACGCCCCCGGCGACGACCCGTACCGCCAGGCGCGCTGGCGTGAGCCGTACCCCGCCGAGCAGCGCGCCGGGTTCCGCTCCCTGGCCGAGCGGGCGGCCCGCAACCACGTGACGCTCACCTGGGCGGTCTCGCCCGGCCAGGCCATGTGCCTGTCGTCCGACGACGACCTGAAGGCGCTGCTTCGCAAGGTCGACGCGATGTGGGCGCTCGGTGTGCGGGCGTTCCAGCTCCAGTTCCAGGACGTGTCGTACAGCGAGTGGCACTGCGACGCGGACGCCGAGACGTTCGGCTCCGGACCGAAGGCGGCAGCGACCGCGCAGGCGAAGGTGGCGGGCGCGCTCGCGGCGCATCTGCGGGAGCGGCACCGGGGCGCGGAGCCGCTGACCCTGATGCCCACCGAGTACTTCCAGGACGGCGCGACCGAGTACCGCGAGGCGCTCTCCGCGAAGCTGGACGACCAGGTGCAGGTGGCGTGGACCGGCGTCGGTGTCGTACCGAAGACCATCACCGGGCGTGAACTGGCCGGTGCGCGCGAGGCGTTCGGGCATCCGCTGGTCACGATGGACAACTACCCGGTCAACGACTACGCGCAGGACCGCATCTTCCTCGGCCCCTACATGGGCCGCGAACCGGCCGTCGCCAGCGGCTCGGCCGCGCTGCTCGCCAACGCCATGGAGCAGCCGGTGGCCTCCCGCATCCCGCTGTTCACGGCCGCCGACTACGCCTGGAACCCGAAGGCGTACCGCCCCCAGGAGTCCTGGCGCGCCGCCGTCGACGCCACCGCGGCCGAGCTCGCGGACGGCGACGCGAAGCGCCGTGCGGCGGTACGGGCCCTCGCGGGCAACACGGCGTCCTCGGTGCTCGGCGCCGACGAGTCCGCGTATCTGCGGCCGCTGATGGACGCCTTCTGGCGGGAGCGCGCGGGCGGCGACCTGCGGCGCACCGAGGCCGCCGGGCAGCGCCTGAAGGACGCGTTCACGGTGCTCCGCGAGACCCCGCAGCGGCTGCGCGACACCGACCTCGGCGCCGAAGTGGCGCCCTGGACCGAGCAGTTGGGGCGGTACGGCACCGCGGGTGAGGCCGCCGTCGAGATGCTGCTCGCCCAGAGCCGCGGCGACGGCGCGCGGGCCTGGCGGCACCGCGAGGACCTCGACGCGGCCCGCGAAGAGGTGCGGTCGGGCCGCGCCACCGTCGGCAAGGGCGTGCTCGGGCCGTTCCTCGACAAGGCCGAGAAGGAGTCGGAGCGCTGGTCCGGCACGGCCGAGGAGCGCGGCGAGGTCGCCGAGGACGACGCCTCGTACACCGTGCGGCTGCCGCGCCCGCGGCCCATCGAGGCCGTGACGGCGGTGACGGAGCCCGGCGAGCGCGGTGTGGTGCAGGCCCACGTCCCCGGCGAGGGCTGGCGCACCCTGGGCCGCCTCACCGGCAAGGGCTGGACGGAGACCGCCGCGAAGGGCCTGAGGGCGGACGCGGTACGGACGACGGTGCCCGCGCAGCACGTCGTGCCCTGGTTCGCCGACGGCGCCGACGCCGCGTTCGAGCTGAGCCGCGACGAGGCGGACGCGGAGATCGGCGGCCCGGCGCAGCGCGTCACGGCGAAGCTCACCGCCCGGCGGCCCGCCGACGTCCGGGGGAAGCTCACGGCGCGGGCCCCTAAGGGCGTAGAGGTGCGGGTGCCGGGCGAGGCGAAGGTGCCGCGCGGCACGGACGTCACGGTCCCGGTCGAGATCACGGTGTCCGAGGGCACCCCGGCGGGCAGCTACGCGGTGCCCGTCTCGTACGGCGGCGAGACCCGCACGCTCACCGTCCGTGCGTACCCGCGCACCGGCGGGCCCGATCTGGCGCGCGGCGCGAAGGCCACCTCGTCGGGCGACGAGACCCGCGACTTCCCGGCGGCGGCGGCCAACGACGGGGACCCGGAGACCCGTTGGTCCTCACCGGCCGAGGACGACGCGTGGTGGCAGGCGGAGTTCGACCGCCCGGTGCGGCTCGGCAAGGTCGCGCTGCACTGGCAGGACGCGTACGCCTCCGCGTACCGCGTGCGGGTCTCGGAGGACGGCGAGCGCTGGCGCACGGCGGCCGAGGTCCGGGGCGGGCGCGGCGGCCGGGAGACGGTCCGCATGGACGAGCGCGATGTCCGCTTCGTCCGCGTGGAGGGCGAGAAGCGGGGGACGCGGTTCGGGTACTCGCTGTGGGGTGTGGAGGCGTACGAGGTGAAATCCAGCCCCTCCGGCGATTGAGGAGCAGAGGAGCAGGGGTCCGGGCAGACCGCTTCGGGCCCGGTCGCCCGCGGAGCTGGTGGGCGACCGGCCCGGTCACACAGAGACCCGGATCGCTCAGGCGGAGATGCCGTCGATCCGGGCCATCGCGTCGTCCGCGCCGAACGGCTGCAGGTAGGGCAGCCAGCGCGGATCCCTATGCCCGGTGCCGATGATGCGCCAGGCGAGTCCGGTGGGCGGGGCGGGTTTGTGACGCAGCCGCCAGCCCAGTTCGAGCAGATGACGATCGGCCTTCACGTGGTTGCAGCGGCGGCATGACGCCACCACGTTCTCCCAGGCGTGCTGACCTCCCCGGCTCTTGGGGATGACGTGGTCGACGCTGGTTGCGACGCCACCGCAGTACATGCAGCGGCCCCCGTCGCGGGCGAAGAGGGCTCGCCGGGTCAGCGGAACGGGCCCCCGGTAGGGGACCCGCACGAAGCGCTTGAGCCGGACCACGCTGGGTGCGGGGATGGTGCAGGTCGCGCTGTGCATAAAGGCGCCGGACTCCTCGAGGCACTGAGCCTTGTTCTCGAGGACCAGAACGAGCGCGCGGCGGAGCGGTACGACGCCGAGGGGCTCGTACGACGCGTTGAGGACCAGGACATGCGGCACGGATGCCTCCTTGTACGCCGGCGGCGCGTGGCTCGCGCCGGGACGATCTGCTCTCAGTCTCCCCTCATGCCTGGTCGAAGCGCCACCATGCGCCGGTAACGGGCTTGCAGTGTTTTCGACCACACCCGTCACGGCCCCGGGGGCGCCCGGCGCTCCCTCCGGCCGTCCCCCGGCGCGTACCGGGAAGACCTCCAGGCAGGCACCAGCCGGGCACCGGGCAGGCACCGGGTGGCCACCGCACCTCCGCAAGTGAGCACGGTCTCTCCTTCGAACATCACAACGATCCACACACGATGCCCCGTTAGTGTGGTTGGTCTGCCCGCTCCTCTCCTCATTTGTGGGCAGCCGCTACGCCCGGAGGTGCCCGCCGTGTTTCTGTCCGTCGTGTCGACGCTGTCGGCCGCCGGGTCCGCCAAGGACCCCGCGAACCAGCTCGACGAGGCCCAGCAGAAGGCGACCAACGCCGCCGGCTGGATCGAGCAGAACTGGTCCGCCTGGCTCGGCATCGGGCTGCGCGTGGTGCTGATCATCGTGATCGCCACGGTGCTGCGCTCGGTGATCCGGCGCACGATCACCAAGCTCATCGAGCGCATGAACCGCGGCGCCCAGGCCGTCGACGGCACGGCGCTCGGCGGTCTCCTGGTCAACGCGGAGCGGCGCAGGCAGCGTTCCGAGGCGATCGGCTCGGTGCTGCGCTCGGTGGCCTCGTTCCTGATCATGGGCACGGCCGCGCTGATGATCCTCGGCATCTTCGAGATCAACCTGGCGCCGCTGCTCGCGAGTGCCGGTGTGGCCGGTGTGGCGCTGGGCTTCGGCGCCCGCAACCTCGTCACGGACTTCCTCTCCGGCGTCTTCATGATCCTTGAGGACCAGTACGGCGTCGGTGACGCAATCGACGCGGGCGTCGCCTCCGGCGAGGTCATCGAGGTGGGCCTGCGCGTCACCAAGCTGCGCGGCGACAACGGCGAGATCTGGTACGTGCGCAACGGCGAGGTCAAGCGCATCGGCAACCTCTCCCAGGGCTGGGCCACCGCCGGCGTGGACGTCGCAGTGCGCTCGGACGAGGACCTGGCGAAGGTGCGCGAGACGCTCACCGAGGTGGGCGCCGTGATGAGCAAGGAAGAGCCGTGGAACGAGCGGCTCTGGGGCCCGGTCGAGGTGCTCGGCCTGGACGCCGTCTACCTGGACCAGATGATCATCAGGGTCAGCGCCAAGACGATGCCGGGCAAGGCGCTCGGCGTGGAGCGGGAGCTGCGCTGGCGGATCAAGGAGGCCTTCGACGCCGCGGGCATCCGCATCGTGGGCCGCATGATGCTCGCCGCCGAGCAGGACGAGGACGGCAACCCGGCCCCGGCGGTCGCGGCCCCGTCCGCGTACGCCTCGGCGACCTCCCCTCAGTCGATCGCGGCGTCCCCGATCCCGCCGCCCAGCATGAGCAAGTAGCCGCTCTTCCCTCCGCACCCCCGTCGACAACCGGCGGGGGTGCGCCGCGTTCGCCCTCTTGACGGCACCCGGAAGCCCGCTGCTACGTTCCTCACCCAATAGGAAACCTTCCTAACAGATTCGGCTCAGTGCGAGTCCTGCGTACGGAGGGGACAGTACGAGTCCGGCGTACGGAGGAGCACGGCATGGCGGGGACTCCCCCCACGACACCCAGGACGACACCCGGGACGTCACCCGGGACGCCGGGTACACCGCGGGTGCTGCGGGCGATGAACGACCGGGCCGCGCTCGACCTGCTGCTCGCCCACGGCCCGCTCTCCCGCACCCGGATCGGCAAGCTGACCGGCCTCTCCAAGCCCACCGCGTCCCAGCTGCTCGCCCGCCTCGAAGCGGCCGGCCTGGTCGTGGCGACCGGCACGAGCGAGGGCCGCCCGGGCCCCAGCGCCCAGCTGTACGCGGTGAACGCCTCCGCCGCACACGTCGCCGCCCTCGACGTCACGCCCGAGCGCATCGTCGCCGCCGTCGCCGACATCACCGGCGCCGAGGCCGGCCGCTTCGAGCTGCGCACCCCCGGCCGCGGCGGCCAGGACGTCGTACGTCAGGTGCTCGCCTCGGTCGACGGTGCCGCGAAGGACGCCGGGCTCACCCGCGCCGAGCTGCACCGGGTGGTGATCGGCACACCCGGCGCCTTCGACCCGAACACCGGACGCCTCCGGTACGCCAGCCACCTGCCGGGCTGGCACTCCCCCGCGCTCCTCGACGAGCTGGCCGCCGCCCTGCCGATGCCGGTCGACTACGAGAACGACGTGAACCTCGCCGCCGTCGCCGAGCAGCGCCTCGGCGCCGCCCGCGAGGACCAGGACTTCGTCCTGCTGTGGAACCAGGAGGGCATCGGCGCCGCCCTCGTGATCGGCGGCCGGCTGCACCGGGGCTGGACCGGCGGCGCGGGCGAGATCGGCTTCCTGCCGGTGCCGGGCACCCCGCTCGTACGGCAGGTCGCCAAGGCCAACAGCGGCGGCTTCCAGGAGCTGGCCGGCGCCCAGGCGGTGCCCGGGATCGCCAAGTCCCTGGGCATCGACACCGCCGAGCAGCCGTACGCCGAGATGGCCGCCGCCCTCCTGAGACGGGCCGCCGAGGCCGAGGGGGAGGAGGGCGGCGACGCCGAGGCCCTGCGGGAGCTGCTGCGGCAGACCGCGCAGCGGATCGCGACCGGTCTCGCCGCCGTCGTCGCGGTGCTCGACCCCGGGCTCGTCGTCCTGTCCGGCGGCGTGACCTGCGCGGGCGGCGAACCGCTGCGCTCCCTGATCCAGTCCGAACTCGCCGAGCTGGCCGCCTCCCGGCCCCGGCTCGTCCTCGGCGAGGTGACCGAACAGCCGGTGCTGCGCGGCGCGTTGGAGAGCGCGCTCGCCGTCACCCGCGCCGAGGTCTTCGACACCTCCGCCCACTGACCTGCTCCACCCGCACGACACGCACGGCACCCGCACGGCACCCGCACGCTCCTGCCCCTGCCCCTGCCCCGCCGAGGGAGACACCGTCATGCGCAGAAACAGGTTCCTCCGCGTCGCCGTCCCCACCGCAGCCATATCGGTCCTCGCGACCGGCTGCGTGGGCTCCACCGAAACCGGTCCGAGCGACGATCCGAAGGCCAAGGCCACGATCACCTTCTGGCACGGCTGGACCGCGCCGTCCGAGGTGAAGGCCATCGACGAGAACATCGCGCGGTTCGAGAAGAAGCACCCGAACATCACCGTGAGGGTGGTCGGCGGGATCAACGACGAGAAGCTCAACCAGGCGCTGCGCGCGGGCGGTTCGAAGGGCCCGGACGTGGTGTCCTCGTTCACCACCGCCAACGTCGGGAAATTCTGCTCGTCCGGCGCCTTCGCCGACCTCGGCCCGTTCATCGAGAAGTCCGGGCTCGACCTGGAGAAGACCTTCTCGAAACCGCTGCTCGAATACTCCCAGTTCGAGGGCAAGCGCTGCGCCCTGCCGCTGCTCAGCGATGCGTACGGGCTCTACTACAACAAGGACGCCTTCGAAGAGGCCGGTGTCAAGGCGCCGCCGAAGACCTGGGAAGAGTTCGACAAGGTCGCCGAAAAGCTCACCAAGCACAAGGGCGGCAGCTACGAACAGCTCGGGTTCATGCCGAACTACCACGGCTACGAGACCGTCCCCTCGCACTACATCTCGCAGTGGAGCCCCACGTACTTCACGAAGGACGGCAAGTCCAACATCGCCAAGGACCCGTCGTTCAAGGAGATGTACACCTGGCAGCGGAACCTGGTGAAGAGGCTCGGCGGGTACGCGAAACTGGAAAAGTACCAGAAGACCTTCGGTGACGAATGGGGTGCCGAACACCCCTTCCACACCGGCCAGGTGGCGATGCAGCTGGACGGCGAGTGGCGGCTCGGCATGGCCGAGGCGACCGACCCCGGATTCGAGATCGGTGTGGCCCCGCTCCCCGTGCCGAAGGACCAGATCGACAGCTACGGCAAGGGTTATCTGTCCGGCACGATCATGGGGATCGCCCCGTCGAGCACGAAGCAGAACGCCGCCTGGGAACTCGTGAAATACATGACCACGGACACCGAAGCGGTCGTGCAGTTCGCCAACGCCATCAAGAACGTGCCGTCCACCAAGGCCGCCCTCAAGTCCCCGAAGCTGACGTTCGACCCGCGCTTCAAGACGTTCCTCGACATCGCGCGGCACCCGGACTCCAACACCAGTGACGGCGCGATCAACGGCATTACGTACCAGATGTCGCTGCAGAACTTCGGATACCAGGTCGAGAAGGGCGCCGTGCGGGACATTCAGGCGGGCCTGGAGAAGACCGCCCGGGAGATCGACACCGATATCGCGCAGGCCAAGTAGCCCGGGGATCACGGCACATGACCACGTACACGCTGCGCGCGAAGCGCAGAAGGTCGGCGCTGCGCACGGCGGCGTTCCTCTCCCCCTGGCTGATCGGCTTCGCCGTCTTCTTCGCCTATCCGCTGCTTTCGACCGTCTATTTCTCGTTCATGAAGTACGACGGTTTCGGCGCGCCCACCTGGAACTCGACCGCCAACTGGTCGTATGTCTTCGGCAGTTACACCATGTTCTGGCCGGCCCTGCGCAACACCCTGTGGCTGGTTCTGGTGATGGTGACGTGCCGGGTGGCGTTCGGGCTCGGCATCGGACTGCTCATCACGAAGATCAAGACCGGGGCCGGGGTGTTCCGCACCCTTTTCTATCTGCCGTATCTCGCGCCGCCGGTGGCCGCGACCCTGGCCTTCGTCTTCCTGCTCAATCCCGGCACCGGGCCGGTCAACAGCGCCTTGGAGGGAATCGGCCTCACGGCACCCGGCTGGTTCACGGATCCGGACTGGTCCAAACCCGCCCTGACCATGCTCGCGGTGTGGGGCGTCGGCGACCTGATGGTCATCTTCATGGCCGCACTCCTTGACGTACCGAAGGAGCAGTACGAGGCCGCCGAACTGGACGGGGCGAATTCCTGGCAGCGGTTCCGCTTCGTGACGCTGCCGAACATCTCGCCGATCGTGCTCTTCGCCGTCGTCACCGGAGTGATCCAGACGATGCAGTACTACACGCAGCCGATCGTCGCCTCCAAGGTCGCCTCCGGGATCATCGGCGGCAGCGGCCAGCAGTTCGAGCCCGGCTATCCGGAGAAATCCACGCTCACGCTGCCCCAGGTCGTCTACAACCTCGGCTTCCAGCGCTTCGACTACGGCTCCGCCTGCGTCGTCGCCCTGGTCCTCTTCGCCCTCGCCATGGCCTGTACCGCCCTGCTCATGCGGCGCCGGAGCGGACTCGTCGGGGCAGGTGAGCGATGAACCGGACCGCTCTGCTCCGCTGGGTCGGCGTGCATGCGCTCGGGGTCGCAGCCGCCCTGTTCTTCCTGCTGCCGTTCGTCTTCGTGCTGCTCACCTCGCTGATGAGCGACCAGCAGGCCCTGACCCGCGATCTCACCCCGAACACCTGGGAGTTCGGCAATTACCTCAAGGTCTTCGACACCCCCGGATTCCTCACCTGGTGGAAGAACTCCCTGCTGTACGCGGGGCTCGGCACCCTGCTCACCGTGCTCAGCTCGATTCCCGTCGCGTACGCCCTCGCCAGGTTCCGCTTCCGCGGCCGACGGCTCTCCCTGATGCTGGTCGTCTCGATGATGATGCTGCCGCCGCAGGTCGTCATCATTCCCATGTACCTGTTCTGGGTGAAGCAGTGGGACCTGGGCGGGACCCTGTGGCCGCTCATCATTCCGATGGCCTTCGGTGACGCGTTCTCCATCTTCCTGCTGCGCCAGTTCCTGCTGACCATCCCCGACGCATACCTGGACGCGGCACGGGTGGACGGCTGCGGCGAATTCCGGACCCTCCTGAAGGTCGTCCTGCCGATGGCGAAGCCGGGCGTCGCGGCCGTGGCCCTGTTCCAGTTCTTCTACTGCTGGAACGACTACTTCGGACCGCAGATCTACGCCTCCGAGAACCCCGCGGCCTGGACACTGAGTTACGGCCTGGAGTCATTCAAGGGCGCCCACCACACCGACTGGAATCTCACCATGGCCGCGACCGTCCTCGTCATGGCCCCCGTCATCGTCCTGTTCTTCTTCGCCCAGAAGGCATTCGTCGAGGGCATCACCCTGACCGGCGTCAAAGGCTGAGAGCCGTCCTCGTACGCCTGAGAAAGGTTCAACTCCCATGAAACTCGCAGTAGTCGGCGGCGGATCCACCTACACACCCGAACTCGTCGACGGCTTCGCCCGGCTCAGGGACGTCCTGCCCGTCGAGGAACTCGTCCTCGTCGACCCGGCCGCCGACCGCCTCGACCTGGTCGGAGGCCTCGCCCGCCGGATCTTCGCCAGGCAGGACCACGACGGCCGCGTCACCACCACCGCCGACCTCGACGCGGCCGTCGACGGCGCCGACGCCGTACTCCTCCAGCTCCGCGTCGGCGGCCAGGCCGCCCGCGAACAGGACGAGACCTGGCCCCTGGACTGCGGCTGCGTCGGCCAGGAGACCACCGGCGCGGGAGGCCTCGCCAAGGCGCTGCGCACCGTGCCCGTGGTCCTCGACATCGCCGAACGGGTCCGCCGCGCCAACCCCGACGCGTGGATCGTCGACTTCACCAACCCCGTCGGCATCGTCACCCGCGCGCTGCTCCAGGCCGGGCACAGGGCGGTCGGCCTGTGCAACGTCGCGATCGGCTTCCAGCGCCGCTTCGCCGCGACCCTCGGCGTCGACCCGTCGCAGATCTTCCTGAACCACGTCGGCCTCAACCATCTGACCTGGGAGAACGGCGTACGCCTCGGCGGCCCCGACGGCGAGGACCTGCTGCCCCGGCTGCTCGCCGAGTCCGGCGACGAGATCGCCGACAACCTCCGCCTGCCCCGCCCCGCCCTGGACCGCCTCGGCGTCATCCCCTCGTACTACCTGCGCTACTACTACGCGCACGACGAGGTCGTACGGGAACTCGCCACCAAACCGTCCCGGGCCGCCGAAGTGGCCGCCATGGAGAGCGAGTTGCTGAAGCTGTACGCCGACCCGGCGCTCGACGAGAAGCCCGCGCTGCTCGCCAAGCGGGGCGGCGCCTTCTACTCGGAGGCCGCCGTCGACCTCACCGCGTCCCTCATCGGCACCGGAGGCAGCCCGTACCAGGTGGTCAACGCCCGCAACGACGGAACGCTGCCGTTCCTGCCGGACGACGCGGTGATCGAAGTGCAGGCCCGCGTCGACGCACAGGGCGCCGCCCCGCTGCCGGTGCCCGAACTCGACCCGCTGCAAAGGGGGTTGATCGCCAACGTGTCCGCGTACGAGGAACTCGCCCTGGAAGCAGCCCTGCGCGGCGGCCGCGACCGGGTCTTCAAGGCGCTGCTCGCCCACCCGCTGATCGGGCAGTACGAGTACGCCGAGACGCTCACCGACCGGCTCATCGCCCACAACCGGGAGCACCTCGCGTGGGCGTGACAGCGGCGGACCCCAGGGGGGCCGTGCTCGCCGTCGACGCAGGCAACAGCAAGACCGACGTGGCCGTGGTGACGCCCGACGGGCGGGTCGTCGGGGCGGCGCGCGGCGCGGGGTTCCAGCCGCCGCGCGTGGGCGTGCAGCGGGCCGTCGACGGGCTCGCGGACACGGTCGTACGGGCGCTCGCCGAGGCCGGGCTCGACCGGGTCGCGCATGTGTCGGCGTGCCTGGCCAATGCCGATCTGCCGGTCGAGGAGCGGGAGTTGACCCAGGCGCTGCGGGCCCGGGGGTGGGGGCGCACGGTCGACGTACGCAATGACACCTTCGCGATCCTGCGCGCCGGACTGCCCGCCGGTGCGCTGCCGCTCGGGGTCGCCGTGGTGTGCGGGGCGGGCATCAACTGCGTGGGCATGACCCCGGACGGCCGCACGGCGCGCTTCCCGGCGGTCGGACGCATCTCCGGGGACTGGGGCGGGGGCTGGGGCCTGGCGGAGGAGGCCCTGTGGCACGCGGCCCGCGCGGCGGACGGCCGGGGCGGGCCCACGGAACTGGCCCGCGCCCTGCCCGCGCACTTCGGCCTGGCCGACATGGCCGCGCTGATCGAGGCCCTGCACCTGGGCCGCATCGAGGCGGCACGGCGGCACGAACTGTCCCCGGTGCTGTTCGCCACGGCGGCGGCCGGGGACCCGGTGGCCCGCTCCCTGGTCGAGCGGCTCGCGGCCGAGGTGGTCGCGATGGCCACGGTCGCCCTCGACCGCCTCGACCTGTCGGACGCGGACGTTCCGGTGCTGCTCGGCGGCTCGATCCTCGCGGCCGGCCACGCCGACCTGGACACGGCCATCCGCACCCGCCTCACGGCCCGCACCCCGAAGGCGGCCCCTCTGGTGGTGACGGCCCGCCCGGTCCTGGGCGCGGGTCTGCTGGGGCTGGACCGGACGGGGGCGGACGAGTCGGCTCACGCACGACTGCGGGCGTACTACGCGCCGAGCGGGGGCTGATCCTTTCCCCTCCTCGCCGGAAACTGAACTCGCCCGCACACCGCCCAGGTTGGCGCCCAGGTTGGCGCCCAGGGAACCGATCACCCCCCTAACACGTGTACAAGGACAGGGGCTGGCGCCCAAGTTCCCGTTGCGCTACGAACAAGATCCAGGAAAGCGCGGCGCCGTTGTCAGTCCCTGCGGTCATACTGGACGGCCTGGGGAGCGGTGACCGTCGGATGACCACGGGGGAGGTCGAGAGGTGACAGACCCGCACAGCGGCAGCGCCGTGCCACGGCGGCGCACCGCCTTCGCCGAGGGCGCGGAGCACCTGCGCGCCGCGGCGACGACCGAGCCCGGCAGGCTGCGCATCATCGGCGCCGTACTCGCCCTGCTCGTCATCGCGTTCGGCGCCGTCACCGCCTGGCAGACCTCCGGCCGCGCGGCCGCCGCGGAGGATGTCATCGAGCGCAGCCAGCCCCTCACCGCCGACGCCGCCGCGATCTACGTCTCCCTGGCCGACGCCAACACCGCCGCCGCGAGCGGCTTCCTCGCCGAGGGCCAGGAACCCGCGGCGGTCCGCGAGCGGTACGAGGACGACATCGCGACGGCCGCCCGCAAACTCACCACCGCCGCCGCCAACAGCAAGGGCTCCGGCACCGCGAGCGACGGGATAGCGAAGCTCAACGCCCTCCTCCCGGAGTACGCGGAACGCATCGAGACAGCCCGTACGTACAACCGCCAGGGCCTCCCCCTCGGCGGTGCGTACCTGCGCAACGCCAACGACCTGATGCAGACGGAGATGCTCCCCGCCGCCAAGGAGCTCTACGACGCGGAGAAGGCCCGCCTGGGCGCCGACTACGACGCGGCGAAGTCGTACCCGTGGGCCGCGATAGCCCTCGGCCTGCTCGCCCTGGCCGCCCTGGCGTGGGCCCAGCGCCGCAACTACCGCAGGACGAACCGGGTGTTCAACCTCGGCCTGGTCACCGCGACCGGCACGGCCGCCGCCGTCCTGCTGTGGCTGCTCGCCGGGCACACGGTCGCCTTCGCCGCCCTGTCCGACTCGTACGACAACGGCGTGCGCTCGCTCAACGTCCTCAACGACGCCCGGATCAGCACCCTCCAGGCCCGCAGCAACGAGAACCTGACCCTGGTCGCGCGCGGCGCGGTCACGGTCCCGGTCGGCCCGAACGCCGGGCAGGACAAGTACGACGTGGACTACCGCGCCCTGATGCGGAAGCTCGGCGACGGCGGCACGGACCGGGCCGGCATGGGCACCCTCGGCGCGGCCCTGCACCACGCCGACGACGACGACGGCCGGGTGCCCGTCGAGAAGGCGATGGGGGCCGTGAAGGAATGGCAGAAACGCCACAAGGCCGCCCGCGACGCCGATATGCAGGGGGATTACGAGAAGGCCCGCGACCGCGTCATAGGCGACGACGAGGCGACCGGCGAGTCCTTCGACCGGGCCGATCAGGCCTTGGAGCAGGCCGTGGCGCATGAACAGCGGGACTTCAGGGGAGCCGCCCAGGACGGCCGCGGCGCGATGACGGGGCTGCCCGTCGGCGCGGCGGTGGTCGCGGTGCTCGGCGCGACGGGCGCCGTGCTCGGCATCGGCCGCAGGCTTTCGGAGTACCGATGAGCCCGATGAGAGCGACAAGAGCGACGGACCCGTCGGGAGCGACGCGAGGGGGCGGGATGACGCGGAAGCAGCGCGGCGACGGCTTCTTTCCGGCACGCGTCCTGCCCGGCCGGCTGCGCGGCTGGGGCGGGGTGGTCGCGATGGCCCTCGCCTGCGTCCTGACGGCCCTGTTCACCCTGCTCCCGCTGTCCCGCACGGGCCCCGACGGCCCCATCGGCACGGGCGGCCCGGGACTCGGCGTGACCCGCCCCGCCGCGGCCGACGACTGCACGCCCGAGTCGGCGGTGCGCAGCCTGCGTCCGAGCAAGGACGAGGGGCCCACGGTCAAGGAGATCAAGGAGCGCGAGGACAAGCCGAACAAACTGATCGTCGGCGTAGACCAGAACAGCTACCGCTGGGGGTACCGCAACCCGTCCACCGGCGATCTGGAGGGCTTCGACATCGACCTGGTGCGGGCCATAGCCGACGCCCTGCTCGGCGACCCGGACGCGGTGGTCTACCGCGCGGTGCCCACCAACCAGCGTGTGCAGGCCGTCCAGTCCGGGCAGGTCGACATGGTGGTGCGGACGATGACGATCACCTGCAAACGCGTCGAGGACGTCGCGTTCTCGACGGCGTACTTCGAGACCGGGCAGCAGCTCCTCGTCCCCAAGGACTCGAAGATCACCGGGTACGACGCGTCGCTGAAGGGCAAGCGGCTGTGTACGGCCGCGGGTTCGACGGCTGAGTCCGAGCTCAAGCAGAGGTCGTTCGGCGCCGATGTCTCCACCACGGTGCCCAACCAACTCGACTGTCTGGTAAGGCTCCAGCTGGGCGAGGTGGACGCGGTCGTCACCGACAGCGCGCTCGCCGCGGGCCAGGCCGCGCAGGACCCGACGGTGCAGCTGGTCGGCGACCCCTTCACCACCGAGTACTACGGCGTGGCGATGAGCAAGGAGTCGCCCGACCTGGTCCGCCAGGTCAACCAGGTCCTGGTCGACTACCGCAAGAGCGACTGGGACAAGGCGTACGAGGACTGGCTCGCGGACGATCTGAAGAACGTCGACGGACCACCGAAGCCGAAGTACCGCGAGGACTGAGGCAAGGCGAGCCGGACCGGACGGGGCGGACCGGACGAGCCAGGCCAACGAAGAAGTACCGAAAACGAACCGCCGGACCGGCACAGCGAGAGGTGATCGATGGGCGTCGCGGGACCCGCAGGACCCGGACCCGTCCCCGGACCTGTCATGGACAGGGACGAGGTGGACCGCGCCCTGGCCCGGCTCGGCGCCGAGCACGAGGCCGTGGAGACGTCCCTGCTGGCCCTGCAGGACCACGCGGGCCGCAGACTCCTGGAGGGCGCCGAGCTGACCGGCGTCACGGCGGACCGCTGGGCCGCCGCCGACCAGGCCGTCACCCGCCTGTGGGCGTACTTCGACGCGTACTCCGCGGCCCTGACCGGCGCCCGTGAACTGCGCGCGCGCAGACGCTGGTCGAGCCGGGAGGACCTCGTCGAGCTCACCGAACTCCTTCGCGGCCGATCCGTCACGGTCTCCGCGGGACCGCCCCCGACCGGCGCCCCGGAGTCCCTGACCGGCCCCGCCCGGCTCAGCGAGGAGTTCACGCTGCCCGAACTGGTCGAGCGGATGAACGAGTTGTACGCCTCGTCCCTCGACGTGGTCGTGGCCGCCGACGCCGTCTGGTCCGCGCTGCCCGCCCGGATCGACCTCCTCGCCGCCGAGCTGCACCGCACCCGCAAGCTCGCCGCCTCCGTGGGCGTACGACCGGGTGAGCACCCCGCGGGTGACGATCTGGAGCGGATCACCCGGGAGTTGACGGAGCTGCGCGCCCAGGTGATCTCCGACCCGCTGGCCTTCTGGCGTGCCAGGAGCGGCAGTTCGGCCCCTGGCGGCGGCCGCCCCGACACCGAGCGGTACGACCACGAGGCGCGCGCGCTCGAAGACGTGCGCCGGGAGATCGACGCCGTGCTCACCGTCCGCCAGGACGCCGAGGCGCGCCTCGGCCGGCTGCGGGACGTGCTCTCCCGCGCCGACCGCACCCTGGCGGAAGCCCGTACGGCCCGCGGGGAGGTGCTCGCCAAGATCGCCGCGACGGAAGTGCCCGCGGTCAGCGGACCGCCCACCGCGCTGCACGAACAGCTCGCGGCCGCCGCCGAGTACCGCAGGCACGGCCAGTGGAACCGGCTCTCCCCGCTCCTGGAGTCCCTGGAGCGACGGGCGGAGGACGAACTCCTGCGCGCCCGCGAGTCGTTGACCGCCGTCACGGCCCCGCTCGCGGTCCGCGCGGAGCTGCGCGGCCGCCTCGACGCGTACCGGGCGAAGGTCGCCCGGCACGGCGCCGCCGAGGACCCGCTGCTGATCGAGCGGTACGACGCGGCCCGCCGCATGCTGTGGAGCGCGCCCTGCGACCTGCGGGTCGCCGAGGACGCCGTCCTTCGCTACCAGTACGCGGCGGCGGAGCTCCTCTCCGGCCGCGTACCGCAGCAGCACACGCCCGACGACGGCAGGGGGACCGATGGCGGCAGGTGAGAAGGCACCCGTGACCGAGGAGCGCAGAGACTGCCAACGCCCGGACTGCGAGGGCCGTTACGAGGACATGGGCGGCGGCGAGCTGTACTGCGACGTCTGCGGTCTGGCCCCGGTCGTGGCACCGCACGGCCTGCTCGCGTCCGCGCCGACGGGCCTCACCGCGCCCGCCCGCGGCAGCACCTCGGCCCGCTCCTCCCGGTCCTCGCGCTCCTCGCGGTCGTCCACGTCCCGGCGCTCGGTCTCCGGCCGGCTGACCCGCTCCATGTCGGGCCCGGCCTCCGCCCGTTCCGTCTCGGTGCGCAGCTCCGGCTCGCCGTCCGGTGCCTCGGGGCGCGGGCGGCTCGGCGTGGGCCTGGTCGAGGTGCCGCAGGTGCCGCGTCCCGACCCGCGCGCGATGGTCCAGGCGGACCCGGAGGTCCCCGAGAGGAAGCGGTTCTGCTCCCGCTCGGACTGCGGTGCGCCGGTGGGCCGCGCGCGCGGCGACCGCCCGGGGCGGACGGAAGGGTTCTGCACCAAGTGCGGCCACCCGTACTCGTTCGTGCCGAAGCTCAGCTCCGGCGACATCGTGCACGGGCAGTACGAAGTGGTGGGCTGCCTCGCGCACGGCGGGCTCGGCTGGGTCTATCTCGCCATCGACCGTGCGGTGTCCGACCGTTGGGTGGTCCTCAAGGGCCTGCTCGACACCGGCGACCAGGACGCGATGGCCGCGGCCATCTCCGAGCGCCGCTTCCTCGCCGAGATCGAGCACGCCAACATCGTCCGCATCTACAACTTCGTCGAGCACCTCGACCAGCGCACGGGCTCCCTCGACGGCTACATAGTGATGGAGTACGTCGGCGGCAAGTCCCTCAAGGAGATCGCCAACGAGCGCCGCACGGCGGAGGGCCGACGCGACCCGCTCCCGGTCGAGCAGGCCTGCGCGTACGGCATCGAGGCCCTGGAGGCGCTCGGCCACCTGCACAGCCGCAACCTCCTGTACTGCGACTTCAAGGTCGACAACGCGATTCAGCAGCAGGACCAGCTGAAGCTGATCGACATGGGTGCCGTGCGCCGCCTCGACGACCACGAGTCGGCGATCTACGGCACGGTCGGGTACCAGGCGCCCGAGGTCGCGGAGGCCGGCCCGTCCGTCGCGTCCGACCTCTACACGGTCGCGCGGACGCTCGCGGTCCTGACCTTCGACTTCCAGGGGTACACGAACTTCTTCGTGGACTCCCTGCCCGACCCCGGCAACATCGAGGTCTTCCAGCGGTACGAGTCGTTCTACCGCCTCCTGGTCCGCGCCACCGACCCCGACCCGGCCCGCCGGTTCGCCTCCGCGCAGGAGATGGCCGAGCAGCTGACGGGCGTGCTGCGCGAGGTCGTCGCCCTCCAGTCGGGCCGCCCGCGCCCGGCCCTGTCCACGCTGTTCGGGCCCGAAGCGCGGGTTACGGACACGGAGTTGTTCGTGGAGCAGGACGGGGAGGTATCGCGGTTGGGCGCACGGGGAGTGCCCGGAACTCCGGGTTCCGAGGGCCACCCCGCTGCTGGGCGGCTCGTCCGCCCCCTCGACACCGCCGCGACCGCGCTCGCCCTTCCCGTGCCGCTGGTCGACGCGGGCGATCCCAACGCCGGGTTCCTGGCGGGCCTGATGGCCTCCGCGCCGGCCGAGCTGATCGCCGCGCTCGACGCCGCCGCCGCGCCCTCGGTCGAGCTGCGCCTGCGCGAGCTGCGGGCCCGCCTGGAGACGGGCGAGCTGCACGCCGCGGTGCGCTGTCTCGACGAGCTCGAACACGGCCACCCGGACGACTGGCGGGTGATCTGGTACCGCGGCCTGACGGCCCTGACCACCGGCGACTTCGAGACCGCCGCGCTCTCCTTCGACGCCGTCTACGACGCGTTCCCCGGCGAGCCCGCGCCGAAGCTGGCCCTCGGCGTCTGTGCCGAGGTGCTCGGGCAGTTGGACAACGCCGCCGAGTACTACCGCCTGGTGTGGACCGCCGATCCGGGGTACGTCAGCGCGGCGTTCGGGCTCGCGCGGGTCCAGCTGGCCGCGGGCGACCGGCGGGCGGCGGTGCGTACCCTGGAAGCCGTTCCGGAGGCGTCGATTCACTTCACGGCGGCCCGGATCGCCGCCGTACGCGCCCGACTTCGGGACCAGGCGGTGCACGAACCGCTGCTCGACGATCTGACCGCCGCCGCCGGGCAGGTCGAGGCGCTGCAGCACTTCGGTCTGGACGCGGTCCGCCGCGAACAACTGTCGGCCGAGGTCCTGGGGACCGCCCTTGACTGGGTGCTCTCCGGGAGCCGGGGCACTACTGCGCCGCCGCAGGGCCCCGGGGAGACCGTGCTGCTCGGCAGCAGTCTGGACGAGCGTGGCCTGCGCTTCGGGCTCGAACGCTCGTACCGGACGCTCGCCAGGCTGGCCAAAGGCGGCGCCGAAAGGATCGAACTGGTGGAGCGGGCCAACCGTTTCCGCCCCCGGACGTGGGTGTGATTGATGTCGCAGATGCACCAGGTGACCCCCGGGTCTCCTTGGCCGACGTGCCCCAGCTGTGCCGAACCGCTGGAGTCGGGTGACCTGTTCTGCGGAGCGTGCGGGTACGACCTGTCGGCCGTGCACGCACAGCAGGAGGACCACCCCACGGTCGCCATCAGCCCCGGCGCGGCGTCGCCGGCCGCCGACCCGGCTCCGGCCTCTCCGGCCTCACCGGCCTCTCCCGCCCCGCCGGGCGCTCCGGTCGAGTGGCCCGAGGCCCGGGAGGTGGACAGCGCGGACGTACCGGCCCCCGTGCACCTGCCCAGCGACCTCGCGGGCACGGACTCGGCCGACGCCGAACTCCCGGCCGCCGCACGCCCACTCGGCGCGGAACACACCCCGGGCTCGGAACGCCCGCCGGGCGCGGATCACTCCGTACCGCCCCTGCCGGATGCGCCACCCATGCCGGACGTACCGCCCATGCCGGGTGTTCCGCCCGCGCCACAGGCCCCGGCCGCCCCCGGCCCCGACCCTGCCCCCGACCCTGCCGCCGCCGCTGCCGCTGCCGCTGCCGCTGCCGCGAACGGCCTCGGCGACTTCGACGAGCCGTCCACGCCGTCCCGCGGCACGCCCGATCCGCGTACGGCCACGCCCACACCCACTCCCCCGGCGGGCACAAAGCTCTGCGTGGCCTGCCGCGCGGGCCGTGTCGACCGGGACGGCTACTGCGAGCGCTGCGGGCACGCCCAGCCGCGCGAACGCGACCACATGGAGCAGGAGTTGGACGCGGTGGCCGCCGTCAGCGACCGCGGCCTGCGCCACCACCGCAACGAGGACGCGTTCGCGGTCTCCGCCACCGCCCTGCCCGACGGCTCCCCCGCGGTCGTCGCCGTGGTCTGCGACGGAGTCTCCTCCGCGACACGGCCCGACGAGGCCTCGGTCGCCGCCGCCCAGGCCGCCAACGAGTCGCTGCTCGCCGCGCTGCCCCGCGAGGTCCACCCGCAGCAGGCCATGCACGACGCGATCATCGCCGCGTCCGAGGCGGTCAACTCCCTTGCGGAACAAGGCGGTCCGGCGGCGGAGCACGACCACCACCAGAACGCCCCGGCCTGCACGATCGTCGCCTCGGTCGTCGCGGGCGGCCTGCTCGTCGTCGGCTGGGTCGGCGACTCCCGCGCGTACTGGATCCCGGCCGACCGTTCCATCCCCGCCGCCCGCCTCACCGAGGACGACTCCTGGGCGGCGCAGATGGTCGCCGCGGGCCTGATGAACGAGGCGGAGGCGTACGCGGACGAGCGGGCCCACGCCATCACGGGCTGGCTCGGCGCGGACGCGTACGAACTGGAGCCGCACACCGCGTCGTTCAAGCCCGACCGGCCCGGTGTGGTCGTCGTCTGCACGGACGGCCTGTGGAACTACGCGGAGGGCGTCGAGGAGATGTCGGCCGCCGTGCCCGCCGATGCCGGCAGCCGGCCTTTGCACAGCGCCCAGGTCCTCGTCGGCCACGCCCTGGACGGCGGCGGGCACGACAACGTAACAGTGGCGGTGCTGCCGTTCCCCGTCGCGTCACCGGGGGCAGGCTCGGCCTGACGGGTCCCGCGGAAGCGGCGGGGGAATCAGGGGGAATCAGGGGCATCAAGGGGGAGGCACTTTTCCATGGCCAATTTCGCGAAACTCAAGGGTCCGCAGTTCGCCGTAGAGGTCTATGCGAACGAGTACCTGCCGGAGGGCGGCCGCGAGGTCAACGCCATCGTGACGGTGACGTCGACCGGCGGCGGCACGACGGGGGGCGGCACGACCGGCGGCGGCACGACCGGCGGCCGCGCACCGGGCGCCACGGGCCCGGACACCGCCGTGGCGATCATGGTGGACTGCTCGGGTTCGATGGACTACCCGCCGACGAAGATGCGCGGCGCCCGCGAGGCCACGGCCGCCGCGATCGACGCGCTGCGCGACGGCGTCCGCTTCGCGGTGATCGCGGGCACCCACGTCGCCCAGGAGGTCTACCCGGGCTCCGGCGGACTCGCCGTCGCCGATCCCCGTACGCGCGAACAGGCCAAGCAGGCGCTGCGCCGGCTCTCCGCGGGCGGCGGCACCGCCATCGGCACCTGGCTGCGCCTGGCCGACCTGCTCCTGAACTCCGACGACGTCCCGGACACCGCCGTACGCCACGGCATCCTGCTGACCGACGGGCGCAACGAGCACGAGTCGCCCGAGGACCTGCGGGCCGCCCTGGACGCCGCCGCCGGCCGCTTCACATGTGACGCACGCGGCGTCGGCACGGACTGGGAAGTGAAAGAAGTCACGGGAATCGCCTCGGCACTGCTCGGCTCGGCCGACATCGTGGCCGACCCGGCCGGACTGACCGCCGACTTCACCCAGCTCATGGAGACGGCGATGGGCAAGGAGATCGCCGACGTCGCGCTGCGGCTGTGGACGCCGATGGGCGCGGAGATCAAGTTCGTGAAGCAGGTCGCGCCCACCGTCGAGGACGTGACCGACCGCCGCACCCCCGTCGGCCCCCGCGCGGGCGACTACCCCACCGGCTCCTGGGGCGACGAGTCCCGTGACTACCACGTATGCGTCGAGGTCCCGGACGCCGGAATCGGCCAGGAGATGCTCGCGGCCCGCGTCTCCCTGGTGATCGACCGCGGCGACGGCAACGCCCAGAGCCTCTCGCAGGGCCTGGTACGGGCGGTCTGGACGGACGACCTGGTGGCCTCCACGGCGATCAGTCCCCAGGTCGCGCACTACACAGGGCAGGCCGAACTGGCGCAAGTCATCCAACAGGGCCTCGACGCCCGCAAGTCCGGCGATACGGACAGCGCAACGGCCAAGCTGGGCCGCGCCGTTCAGCTGGCCGCGGGCTCGGGCAACGCGGATACGGCCAAGCTCCTTGCCAAGGTGGTCGACGTCGTCGACGCGGCGACGGGTACTGTGCGACTGAAAGCGAAGGTCGAAGAGGCCGACGAGATGACTCTCGAGACCAGGTCGACCAAAACGGTTCGCGTCAAGAACGTGCAGAAGTAAGAACCTGCAGGAGTGAAGGAGAGGGGGAGCGCCGACATGCCGACCTGCCCGAACGGACACCAGTCGGGTTCCGACGACTGGTGCGAGGTCTGCGGCCAACGCATGGCAGGAGCAGGCGCGCCGGCCGGTGCGATGCCTCCGCCGCCCCCGCCGCCCCCGGCGGCCGGTGGTTACGGCTACCCGCAGCAGCAGGCCGGCCCGCCCGCCCCCGGCGGTGGGTACGGCTACCCGCAGCCGGGTGCCGGAGGCCCGCAGGAGAGCTGCCCGCAGTGCAACACCCCGCGCGAGGCGAACGCCCCGTTCTGCGAGGAGTGCCGGTGGAACTTCCTCACCAACACCGCGACGTCGTTCGCACCCGCGCCCCCGGCCCCGCCGGCGCCTGGCCTGAACCTGCCGCCCGGCTTCGCGCAGGCAGGACCGCCGTCCGGCGGCGGTGAGTACACGAGCTCGCGGCCCTCGCAGATGAACCGCCCGGCGGAGCCGCTGCAGCCGGACGCGTCGATGCCGTCGATGCCGTCGCCTCCGCCTCCGCCGATGCAGGGCGGCCCGCAGCAGCCCCCGGCTCCGCAGGCACCTCAGGCACCCCAGGCTCCGCAGGGCATGCAGGGTCCACCGCCGCCCGGCTTCCCGGACATGTCTCAGGGCGGTCCCGGTCCTCAGGGTTCGCTCGGTGGGCCCGGCCCGCAGGGCGGTCCTCAGCAGGGTCCGCCGCCCGGCTTCCCGGATGCCTCGCAGGGCGGTCCCGGTGCGCTCGGTGGGCCCGGCCCGCAGGGCGGTCCCGGTCCGCAGCAGGGTCTGCCGCCCGGCTTCCCCGACGCTCCGCACGGTGGCCCTCAGGGTGGGCCCGGCCCCCAAGGCGGTCCCGGTCCGCAGCAGGGCCCGCCGCCCGGCTTCCCGCAGGGGGGTCCGCAGTCGCCGCCGCCTCCGCCGAACCTCGGTGGCAACGACGACTGGATGATCCCGCCGCCGTCAGGCCAGGCCCCGCCGTCCCCGCAGGAGTCCATGGCGCCGCCGGCACCTCCGGCTCCCGCCCCGGCCCCGCCGCAGCCCGGCTTCCCGGACCAGGGTCCTGGCGGACCCGGCGGTCCTGGCCAGGGATTCCCAGAGCAGGGCTTCCCAGACCAGGGCTTCCCGGGCCAGGGCTTCCCCGATCAGGGTCAGCCGGGTCCGGGCCAGCCGGGTCTGGGCCAGCCGGGTCCGCAGGGTCAGTCCGGCGGCCCCGGTCTGCACGGCCAGCCCGGTCCCGGCCAGGGCCCCGGCTTCCCGCCGCAGAACCAGGCGCCCGCGGGCTGGACGGCCACGATCGGTCCCGACCGCGAGTACTTCATGGCGATGATGCACCGCAGCGGCCCCGAGGCCTCCAGCCTCAACCTGCCCGCGTACTCCCCGGAGCAGCAGCGTCAGCTGGTCGGCAACCAGCTCACGATCGGCCGCCGCCGCCACTCCACCGGTGACACCCCCGACATCGATCTGTCGGTGCCGCCGGAGGACCCGGGCGTCTCGCACCAGCACGCGGTCCTGGTGCAGCAGCCGGACGGCAGCTGGGCGGTCGTCGACCAGAACTCCACCAACGGCACCACGGTCAACGGCGGCGAGGACCCGATCCAGCCGTTCGTCCCCGTACCGCTGCAGGACGGCGACCGCGTGCACGTCGGCGCCTGGACGACGATCACGGTCCGGCGCGGCTGACGGAGCGCACAGCAGGACCGTCCGGGGTCACGGAAGCGGCCAGGCGTACGGGCCGGTTGGATCATCCAGCCAGGCCCATACGTCGGAGCCGCTCACCGTGACCCCGAACCGTTCCCGCGACGGTTTGCCCTCGCGCCGCCAGAGCGCGAGCGCCTCGTGCGGGTCGAGCACGTCCCGGGTCAGCGTCAGCAGGAAGCGGAACAGCTCGCTGTGCAGCGCCCGCCGCGGCAGCCCGCCGGTGAGCCCCATCCGGTGCTCCTCCCGGCCCCCGCCGCGCAGCGGCACGAAGTACGCGGGCGTGTGCAGGAACCGCCCCTCCGCGTGCTCCCCGTCCTCAACCTCGAGCAGGATCAGGCCCGTGGCCATCGGCGCCAGGATCCGCGCCCCCGGCCTGCACTGCGCGAGCCACGCCCGCGGCACCGTCTCCAGAGTGCAGGTCGCGATGATCCGGTCGTACGGCGCGTGCTCCGGGCAGCCGCGCGCCCCGTCCCCGGTGACCACCCTCGGGCGCCGGCCCGCCGCCGCGAGGTGCCGGCGGGCGGACTCGGTGATCTCCGGGTCCAGATCGACCGTCGTGACCAGCGCGTCGCCGAGGCGATGGGCGAGCAGCGCCGCGTTGTAACCGGTCCCGGCGCCGATCTCCAGGACCGCGTCCCCGTCCCGTACGGCGAGGTCCGCGAGCATCTGCGCCATCAGGGACGGCTGGCTGCTGGACGAGATCAGCTCCCCGTCGCGCACGCGCGTGGCCAGCGGCTCGTCCGCGTACGCCCCGCGCAGCCAGCGCTCCCGGCGGCCCGGATCGGCGTCCTCGCCCCACAGCCGCTCGTACCCCTCCGCCGTACCGACGTAGTAGTACGGCACGAACAGATGCCGCGGCACCTCCTCGAACGCCTCCCGCCAGGCCGGGTCGGACGCGAAGGCGCCGCTCGCCTCGATCTCCCGCACAAGCCCGGCCCGCGCCGCGGCCGCCCGCACGGCATCGACGGCGTGCACGGCGGGCGTCTCCTGCGGCAGCTCGGCTCCCATGTCCCCACTGTCCTGCGATATCCCCCCGGAGGCGAGACCCGACGCAGGGACCCGACGCAGGGACCCGACGCAGGGACCTGACGGGGGAAGTCCTAGGCCTGGGGTCCTCGGTCGCCGTGTCTGAGACGATGGACGGGTGATGGAGATTCCGCGCGGCACGCTTCAGGACGAGACGTTTTACGAGCAGGTCGGCGGCGAGGAGACCTTCCGGCGCCTGGTGCACCTCTTCTACCAGGGCGTCGCCGAGGACCCGCTGCTTCGGCCGATGTACCCGGAGGAGGATCTGGGCCCGGCGGAGGAGCGGCTCGCGCTCTTCCTGATGCAGTACTGGGGTGGCCCCCGCACGTACAGCGACAACCGCGGCCACCCCCGTCTGCGCATGCGGCACGCCCCGTTCACCGTGAACCAGGCCGCGCACGACGCGTGGCTGAAGCACATGCGAGTGGCGGTCGAGGCGCTGAACCTCTCCGAGGAGCACGAGCGCACGCTCTGGAACTACCTGACGTACGCAGCCGCCTCGATGGTGAACACGGCGGGGTGACGCTCCCGGCGCATCTCAGCCCGTCCGGGGGCACCTCCCGGCCGAAGGCTGGGGAGTTCGAGGACGAGCCCGAAGGGCGATGAAGCGGGGTCTGGGGCGGCAGCCCCAGGACCCGAGCCCGTACCAGAGCCCCCAGGACCCGAGCCCCGTACCAGAGCGCGGTACGGACAACGTGAGACCTAGGTCGGCGTAACGCTCAACGCCCCAACTCCCGCCCTGCGCACGGCGATCGAGCCGTACGGCGTGCGCAGCCGCAGCCACGCGCCCGAGGCGAGCAGCGTGGGCCCGCTCTCCGGTCCCGCCGCGAAGGCCCCGGGGCGCAGAAAGCCGAGCGCCTGCGCGGCGTGCGCGGCCCGCACCGGCAGTTCGGTGTCGCCGACCGGCCGCGACCAGATCTCCCGGCCGATCCGGTCCAGCTCGCCGCGGGTGCGCTTCTCCGGGTCCAACTCCTCGGTACGCGCGCGGAATTCACCGACCGCGACGCCCACGGCCCGACGCACGGCGTCGAGTCCGGGCAGCCCGGGGAGCTGCTGCCAGCCGCCGCGCGGGGGCAGCACACCGGCCCACGGCGGCCCGGTGACGGCCTCGGGCACGGTGGCCGTACCCGCCGACTCGTCGATCCCTTCGAGGAGTTCACCCGCCGAGACGGTCACATCGAGCTCGGTCGGCTCCGCGAGCCGGGCCGCGCGGATGGCGAGCACCTCGAAGGACGGCGGCCGCCCGAACACGGCGAGCGCCCCACCGCCGGCCTGCAGCCGCACGGCCGCGGCCTTGTCGTAGTGGATGAGCCGGGCCAGGAAGGCGGCCAGGTCGGCCGCCTCCCCGGCGTCGGCGAAACGCAACGGCGGAGCCGTCATGCGGCAAGCGCCCCCGGAGCCGAGTCGTCCATGTACTCCAGGAGGTAGGACTTCTCCTCCGCGGTGATCCGCCGCGGCCGCTGCGCCTCCAGGTCGAAGGGCACGACGATCGTCGAGGCCCGGACGTACACCTGGTCCGGGTCCTTCACCTCGTACGCGATCGTGAGCGAGGCCGCGCTGATCTTCGTCACCCACGACTCGATGGTCACCGGCTCATGGCGGTGCACCAACGGCCGTACGTAGTCGATCTCGTGCCGCGCGACGACGGAGCCCCCGGAGAACGAGGGCGATCCGTCGCCCGGCGCGAGCCGGAACATGAAGTCGATCCGCGCCTCTTCCAAGTACCGCAGGAAGACGACGTTGTTGACGTGCCCGAAGGCGTCCATGTCCGACCAGCGAAGGGGGCAGCTGTAGATGTGCCGAGCCACTGGCGCTCAGCCCCGGGTGAGCTTCTTGTACGTGGCACGGTGCGGGCGCGCCGCGTCCGGACCGAGCCGCTCGATCTTGTTCTTCTCGTACGACTCGAAGTTGCCCTCGAACCAGAACCACCTGGAGTCGCCCTCGTACGCCAGGATGTGCGTCGCGACTCGGTCCAGGAACCAGCGGTCGTGGGAGACGACCACCGCGGCACCCGGGAACTCGAGCAGCGCGTTCTCCAGGGAGGACAGGGTCTCGACGTCCAGGTCGTTGGTCGGCTCGTCGAGGAGCAGCAGGTTGCCGCCCTGCTTGAGGGTGAGCGCGAGGTTCAGGCGGTTGCGCTCACCGCCGGAGAGCACACCGGCCGGCTTCTGCTGGTCCGGGCCCTTGAAGCCGAAGGCCGAGACGTACGCACGCGACGGCATCTCGACCTGGCCGACGTTGATGTAGTCCAGCTCGTCCGAGACGACGGCCCACAGCGTCTTCTTCGGGTCGATGTTGCCGCGGGACTGGTCGACGTAGGAGATCTTGACCGTGTCGCCGACCTTGATCTCGCCGGAGTCGGGCGTCTCGAACCCCTGGATCATCTTGAACAGCGTGGTCTTGCCCGCGCCGTTCGGACCGATGACGCCCACGATGCCGTTGCGGGGCAGCGTGAAGCTCAGGTTGTCGATGAGGAGCTTGTCGCCGAAGCCCTTGGTGAGGTTGTTGACCTCGACGACGACACTGCCCAGGCGCGGGCCCGGCGGGATCTGGATCTCCTCGAAGTCCAGCTTCCGCATCTTGTCCGCCTCGGCGGCCATCTCCTCGTAACGGGCAAGGCGCGCCTTGGACTTGGCCTGCCGGCCCTTGGCGTTGGACCGCACCCACTCGAGCTCTTCCTTGAGCCGCTTGGCGCGCTTGGCGTCCTTCTGGCCCTCGACCTTGAGACGGGTCTGCTTGGTCTCGAGGTACGTGGAGTAGTTGCCCTCGTAGCCGATGGCGCGGCCGCGGTCGAGCTCCAGGATCCAGCCCGCGACGTTGTCCAGGAAGTACCGGTCGTGGGTGATGGCGACGACGGTGCCGGCGTACTTGGCGAGGTGCGCCTCCAGCCACTGCACGGACTCGGCGTCCAGGTGGTTGGTGGGCTCGTCGAGGAGGAGCAGGTCGGGGGCTTCGAGCAGCAGCTTGCACAGGGCGACGCGGCGCTTCTCACCACCGGAGAGGTTGGTGACCGGCCAGTCGCCGGGCGGGCAGCCGAGGGCGTCCATGGCCTGCTCGAGCTGGGCGTCGAGGTCCCAGGCGTTGGCGTGGTCGAGGTCCTCCTGGAGCTTGCCCATCTCCTCCATCAGCTCGTCGGTGTACTCGGTCGCCATCTGCTCGGCGATCTCGTTGAACCGGTCGAGCTTGCCCTTGGTCTCGGAGACGCCCTCCTGCACGTTCTCGAGGACGGTCTTCTCCTCGTTCAGCGGGGGCTCCTGCAGGAGGATGCCGACGCTGTAACCGGGCGAGAGGAACGCGTCACCGTTCGACGGCTGCTCCAGACCGGCCATGATCTTCAGAACGGTCGACTTACCGGCACCGTTCGGACCGACCACACCGATCTTCGCGCCGGGGAGGAAGCTCAGCGTGACGTCGTCAAGGATCACCTTGTCGCCGTGCGCCTTGCGCGTCTTGCGCATCGTGTAGATGTACTCAGCCAAGAGAAACCGTCCGGCAGAACTGGAAGTGGGCAGATACACCCCATCTTGCCTGACGGCCACCGCCAGGCGGAAACCGGTATCGGACCGGCCTCCGGGCGAACCGGGAGCAAAGGGGCGGCCGTGGGGTCTCGGCCGCCGGTCGCACGTACACGAGCCCGGTGCACGCCAAACACGGCGGCCCCGTACGCGAGTGCGTCGGGGCCGCTGTGCTCGGAGAGTCACATGGGCACTACTCGCTCTCGCCCGCCCCGTCCTTCTTCTTGCGGAGCAGGAAGACCGCTCCGCCGCCGACGACGACCAGCACGATGGCTATGCCCGCGATCATCGGGGTGGCGTTGGAGCTGCCGGTCTCGGCCAGGTCCGGGCCGTCGTTCGCGCCGGTGCCGCCCGCGGAGGCCGGGCTGGGCTGCGGCGCCGGGGAGGCGCTGTCGCCGCCGGAGCTGCCTGCGGTCCGGCAGTCGAGGACGCCCTTGAAGCGCTTCTCGTAGCCGTTCGGGCCGGTGATCGTGAAGTCGTAGGCCTGGTCCTCCTGCAGCGGGATCGTGACCGTCTGCACGTCACCGGCGGCGATGGTGTGCTTGGCGCCCATCAGCTCGAACGTGAACGGCTCGTCGCCCTTGTTCGCCGCGGTGATGTCCACGCCGCCCTTGGCGCAGTTCCGCTGTGCGGACAGCGCGGGTATCGCACCCTTGTCGGCCCAGTGCGCCGTGGCCGTCGCCGACACGGTGGACTCGCTGGACCCGGCGAGGATCTGCGTCTGGCTCCTCGTCTCGGACGCGAAGGCCCGGCCGACGGGCACGGTGGTCGAGGCCTGCAGGGTCAGCGCGGCCGTCCCGGCCTCGGCGTCCTCGGGCACGTCGAAGTAGAGCTGGTGCCCGTTGGCGGCGGTGGTGCGGGGCTCGCCGTCCTTGCCCACGATGCGCACACCGCTGGCCGCGGCGTCCGCGGGCGGGGCCACGGTGACGCTCTGCGCGTTGGTCCGCACGGTGACGGGACCGATCCGCTCGCCGGACCTGCCCGACACGGCCGGCGGGTCCAGGCTCAGGGACGCCTTGGGCTCGGGCAGGTCCCGGGCGTTCTTCTCCAGGTAGTCGGCGAGCTTCTCGGCCTGCGGGTCGAGGGCCTCGACGTCGGCTTCGTCGGAGTAGCGCCAGATGGCGACCTGGGTGCCGGATGCCGCGGCCTGCTCGGTCAGGCCACGGGCACCGGCCTTCTTGGCGAGCGCCGCCAGGTCGTTCACCTGCGGGTAGGAGTTCTGCAGGATCCAACGGATCTTGCCCGCCTGCGGGTTGCCGTTCAGCGAGGTCGCGCTCCAGGGGGTCTCCTGGTATTTCGCGTCCTTCTGCGTCGGGTTGTGGACGTCGATGCAGTACGTCTGGAGCATGCCGCCGTCGTCCACGGCCATCTCGAAGAGCCCTGCGGCTATGCGCTGCTGCTCGCCGCCGTCGCGTATGACGGCCTGGCCGTAGGTCTTCAGCCCGCCCAGGGTCGCGGTCGCACCGCCCTGGTGCTGCGGGGCGTCGTCGGCGACAGCCGGGCTCGCGCCCAGGGTCGCGCCGGCCACGACGAGACCGGACACGAGTGCCGCGACGGTGCGGCGAGCGGCACCGCGACGACGTACTGAGAACGAAGAAAACACTGAATTCCCCTCCGGGCGGGACCCGTTCACATGGGGGGTTCGGTCCCGCCAGCAGCATCAACTGCCCCGTGAGTTACGCCCGGCATCCTATGAAGGCGCGCGCACCGCATATCCCTGTCATGCCATCAGATAACCGTTCCGACTCGGAATCGTTATCGCCGGATACGACTGTGACCTGCCCTAATCGACAAATCACCCCCCAGATCGCCCTACGTGGCGGGCTCCGGCTCCCGCACCGCCACGGGCGCGGGAAGTTCGAACTGCGGCTCGTCCGCCGAGAGTTGGGCCGTCGATTCGCCGCGCTCGGGAGAGCCTTGACGTTCCATCAGCGGTTCCGCCGACGCCCTGCTCGTACGCCGGAACGCGGACGTCCCGCGGGCCAGGTCGTGCCCGACGGCGTACGCCTCGATGTCCGCTGACGTCCACGACTGCCCGCCGCGCTCCTCGCTGCGCACCTTCAGCCGGCCGCGCACCAGGAGAGGTTCACCCACGGAGACCGACGAGGCCACGTTCGCCGCGAGCGAGCGCCAGGCCCACACGGTGAAGAAGTTGGTGTGCCCGTCCTTCCAGCCCTGCGCCGCACGGTCGAAGAACCGGGAGGTCACGGCGAGGCGGAAGCGCACCACCGGGCCGTTCGCCGTCTCCCGGAAGACCGGCTTCGTCGCGACGTTCCCCACGACCGTCACCATCGTCTCGTTCATCTTGCCCCGTCCCCTCGCCACATGCCTGCGGGCCCGTCCCGCAGGTGCCGCGGAGACCGACCGGCGATCCGCCGCGACGACCTCAGACTGCAACCTGCGAGACGAGCCCGCTCCGGCCTGTGGACTACTGGCCGGTTGTGGACAACTCCGTCACCCGACCGTGAGCGTCCGCTTCCCGGACCCGCCCGAACCGCCGGAGCCCGCCTGCCGGGCAGAGCCGACCGCGCCGAGGGAGCCCATCGCCACCGACGTCCCCGCGCCCACGGCCCCGGTGACGCGTACGTACTGCTCACGCACCTCGCGGTAGCGCAGCAGCTCCGCCGCGACCGGGTCGAGCACCTGCGCGCGCCCGCACGCCGCGGCGGCCTCTCGAAGCTTCCGTTCCGCTTCGATCCCGTACCGCCGGGCCGGGCCGCGTGCCGCCATCCGGCAGGCCCACTCGACCCCAGGGCCGCCCACGATGCCGACGATCATGAGCAGGACGGGCGAGCCGAGGTTGGGCGGGAAGACGCCGATGACCTGGCCCAACAGCCAGACTCCGCCGACGATCTGGAGCAGCGTCATCAAGGCCTGGGCGAGCACCGCGAGCGGCCACCAGCCCGGGCGTGGAGGTCGGCGTGCCGGGCTCGCGGCGGTCAGGGCCAGCTCGTCGAGGGCCTCCGGCAGCCCGTGAGCGCCGCGCGCCGCGGCCTCCTTTACCGACTGCGCCCACGGCGCCGGAAGCCCGGCCGCCGCTTCGTCGCCCACGGTGCGCACCGCCTGCTCGACGCGCTGGCGGGCGGTCGCCTCCTCGTCGGCGGGCGGGGCGGGGGCCGGCTTCGCGCGCAGCAGCGGGAAGCGCCGGTCCTCGTACCAGCGCCAGAGGCGGAGCCATGGAGTGCCGCAGGCCTTGCCCGCGTTGCGGCGCCACGCGCGTTCCGCGGCCTGGCCCGCGGCTGCCGCGCCGACCGCGTCCGCGAGCCGGTCGGAGAACTCCTCGCGCGCCCGCTCGCTGAGCCCGACGCGCCGTCCTGCCGCGTAGACCGACCGCAGCCGGGCCGCGGCGGCGTCCAGGTCGGCGGAGATACGGCGGGCCGCCGCGCCCCGCTCGGCCACGAACTGGCCCAGGATTTCGCGGAGTTCGGAGACCCCGTCACCGGTGAGCGCGGAGAGCGACAGCACAGTGGCGCCCGGTTCGCCGTGCTCCCCGAGAGCGATGCCGTCGTCGTCGAGCAGGCGGCGCAGGTCGTCAAGGACCTGGTCGGCGGCGTCGCCGGGCAGCCGGTCGGTCTGGTTGAGGACGACGAAGCTGACTTCGGCGTGGCCGGCCATCGGGCGCAGGTAGCGCTCGTGCAGTACGGCGTCCGCGTACTTCTCCGGGTCGACGACCCAGATCACCGCGTCCACGAGGGTGAGGATCCGGTCCACGTGCTCACGGTGCTCGACGGCGGCCGAGTCGTGGTCCGGCAGGTCGACCAGGACCAGGCCGTCGAGACCCGCCCCTTGAGAGGTGTGCTGCAGCGGCCTGCGGCGCAGCCGCCCCGGGATGGCGAGCCGGTCGAGCAGGCCGGCGGCGCCGTCCGTCCAGCTGCACGCGATGGGCGCGGCGGTGGTCGGGCGTCGCACCCCGGTGTCCGAAATGGCCACTCCAGCAAGGGCGTTGAACAGGGTCGACTTTCCGCTGCCGGTGGCGCCCGCGACGGCGACGACGGTGTGCCGGTCGGAGAGCCCGCGCCGCGCGGCGGCCTGGTCGAGCACCCGGCCCGCCTCGGCGAGGGTGCGCCCGTCGAGTCGGGTACGGGACAGCCCGACCAGCTCCCGCAGCGCGTCGAGGCGGGCCCGCAGTTCCGGCTCGTACGTGGTGGTCTGCGGGGTGCCGCCCCTGTAGGCGTCCTGCCCGTCCTGGTCGAAGGGCTCCACGCGCGCGTGGCCGCCGTTTCCGTCGCGGCTCTCGGCGCTGTCCGGTGCGTCGCCCGCGCGCCGGGCGATCAGGCCGTCGTCCCAGGCGCGTCCTTCCGCGCCTTCGCTCCCTGAGTTCTCCCCGTTCTCCCCGCGCGCGTGGTGGCGGTTCGACGCCTTCTTTGTAGTGCCGGTTCTGGTGGTGCTGCCCGTCCCTCCCTGTGTGCCTTTTTCGGCCGAGGCGCGTCGTCCCGCTCGTGACCTGCGGGCGCGCTTCTCGCCGGCTGGTGGGGCGCTGTCGTCGTGCGTCGCCTTACGTGTCGGCGAGGCGGCCCAGGAGCGGGTGTCGGTGTCGGTGTCGGTGTCGGTGTCGGAGCTCGAACTCCCGCCGCGCCGCGCCGAGTCGGCCCGGCCCGAGTCGGCGACGGAACGCTCACGGGAGGCGCCCGTTCCCCTCGGCTCGGCGGGTTCCTGGCCGCTGGTGTGATCAGTGACAGCAGTCACCGCGGTCACCTCTCCTTCTTCAGTACGGACAGCGCGGCGATCAGTTCGGCCTGCGATTCCGGTTGGATGTCGAGGGCGTCGAGCGGGGCGAGCCTGCGGTCGCGTTCGGCGCGCAGCACCTTCGCGACGCATTCCGTGAGCAGGCGCCCACCGCGGTCGCGCAGCTTGAGCGCCCCGTGCGCGCCGATCCGCTCGGCCAGCGTCTCCCCCGCGGTACGGGCCCTGCGGCCGCCGAGCAGCGCAGTAGCGAGGAGCGCCGTGACGACTTCGGGGTCGGGCGGGTTCTCCTGGCCGCGCGCCTCCTCCTCGACGTACTCCTCGAGGACACGGCGCCATCTGCGCGCTTCCAGGCCGATCCGGTGCTCGGCGCCCTCCCGGTCCCCCTCGCGCTCGGCAAGCTCGCGCGAGGTCGCCGCGGGCTCACGGGACCACTGCTCGTCGATGCGCTGTCCGGCCGCGGAGACGGAGCACAGCAGGAGCGCGGCCAGGCTGTCCACGATCGCGTCGAGCAGTTCACCCGCGCTGCAGTCCAGGGGGTAGCTCCGCCACCGGCTCAGCGCGGATCCGGCGAGGACGCCGCCCGCCTGCAGCCGCCCCCGCACGCGCGCGTGCTCGCGGTCGTACGCCTCGTCGACGGCGGCCGTGAGACGCAGCGCGGCCGCGTACTGGGCGGAGACGGCACCGGCGAGTTCCGGCATCCGGGAGTCGAGGGAGGAGAGCAGTCCGGCGGCGGTACGGCTCATGACCTGGGCGCGGGCGGCCGGGTCCTGGGCGCGGTGCGTGAGCCAGGCCCGCAGCGGCGCCACGGCGGTGGCGGGCAGCAGTCCGCCGCCGCCCGCGGACTCCGGAAGCTCCGGGATCGTGAACCGCGGCACCTCGCCGAGCCCGGCCTTGGTGAGCAGCGCCCCGTACTGCCGTGAGACGTCGGCGAGGACCTGGTGCGGTACGCGGTCCAGTACGGAGAGGAGGGTCGCGTCGTACTCCTTGGCGGTGCGCAGCAGGTGCCAGGGCACGGCGTCGGCGTAGCGGGCGGCGGTCGTGACCATGACCCAGACGTCGGCGGCGCACATCAGCTCGGCGGCGAGCCGGCGGTTGCCGGTGATGAGGGAGTCGATGTCGGGGGCGTCGAGGAGGGCGAGTCCGCGCGGGAGGGTGGCGGCGGTCTCGATGCGGAGCACGCGCTCGCCCGGTTCGGCGCCGGGGTGCGGCTCGTCGCGGCCACCGCGCTGCCCGGGCCGCGCGGGCTTCTCGCGCCGCTCGGGGTGGTCCGGCATCCATACGCGGGTGAGCTCGGGCAGTACGCGAAGGCCCGCGAACCAGTGGTGATCCTCCGGATTGCAGACCAGTACCGGCGTGCGGGTCGTCGGCCGAAGGACCCCCGCTTCGCTGACCTGTCGCCCCACGAGGGAGTTGACGAGCGTCGACTTGCCGGCCCCCGTCGACCCGCCGATGACGGCGAGGAGCGGCGCTTCGGGCTGGCGCAGGCGGGGCACGAGATAGTCGTCGAGCTGCGCGAGAAGTTCGTCCCGGTTGGCACGCGCGCGTGGTGCGCCTGTCAAGGGGAGCGGAAAGCGTGCGGAGGCGACACGGTCGCGCAGGGCAGAGAGTGCTTCGAGCAGCTGAGGCCGTACGTCCAAGGTCACCACATGCGAAGAATGCCCAATTTTGGAGCTTTTCTGAAGGATATGGGCCCCTGCGCGCCGGTCGGACACTTGAGACAGACGGGACGAGAGGGGGCACAGGCATAACGAGTGCACAACACCCGGGGCGCGAGACGCCAAAACCGCTGCAGAATTCGTACCTGCCTGCGATTATCGGGACCGCTTCACCGAACCTCCACATCGCGCCGCGGAGGCGAAGCAACCGGGACAAGGACACCGGAGCCCTATCCTTGTCCCCGGCGAGGTCACGGATCACCCCCACATCCGGGCTCCAGGCCACGGCCGCAACCCGGCCCCCGTAGCTCAGTGGATAGAGCAGGCGCCTTCTAAGCGCTTGGCCGCAGGTTCGAGTCCTGCCGGGGGCGCTTTTCGTCGCCTCTCCTTCGGGAGGGGCTTTCTGCTGGTCCCGGGAGCCCCGCCCGCACGCGATGCCGCGAGCGCCTCGGATCGGCGGCGGGCGATGTCAGTCGGCTGCGATAGCCTCGCGAATCGGTGGGAGGAGCCGAGGGCGCGGGGGTGTCATGGCGGGGCGGGACGCGGAAGCGGCGCTGGGGATGGCCGGGGCCGGGCGGCTGCGGAGCGGGGATCCGGTGCGGATCGGGCCGTATGTTCCGCTGGGCCTGCTCGGCAGTGGCGGCATGGGGCGGGTCTATCTCGCGCGGCCCACGGCGCACGGCGGGGAGCGGCTGGCCGCGGTCAAGGTGATCCGGCCCGAGTACGCGGAGAGCGTGGAGTTCCGGCGGCGGTTCGAGCGGGAGGCCGCTGTCCTCGCGCGGGTGCGCAGTCCGCATGCGCCGCGGCTGCTCGACACCGGCTTCGACTCCGACCTGCTGTGGATGGCCACCGAGTACCTGCCGGGTCCGAACCTTTCCGAGGCCGTGCAGGAGTTCGGGCCGCTTCCGGCGAGCGGGGTATGGCGGCTCGTCGGTGAACTGGGCCGGGCGCTCGACGAGTTGACGGCCGCCCAGGTCGTGCACCGGGACCTCAAGCCGTCCAACGTGATCCTGGGCACGGACGGTGCGTACGTCATCGACTTCGGGATCTCGCAGGCCGCCGACGCCAGTTCGATCACCACCACCGGCAAAGCGGTCGGCACGCCCGCGTACATGTCGCCGGAGCGGCTGCGGGACGGGCGGGCCGATGTCGTCTCGGACGTGTTCTCGCTGGCCTGCACCCTGGTCTTCGCGGCGACCGGCCGGGCCCCGTTCGGCGACGGCACCGGGGTGGACGTCATGCACCGCGTCGCGTTCGAGGAGCCGTACGCGGACGTCATAGGGGAACTCGTCTCCGTCGACCCGGGCCTGGCGGATCTGCTCTCCGCCTGCCTCGCGAAGGAACCCGGGCTGCGGCCCACCCCGGGCCAGCTGAGCGAGGCCGCGGCGGCCCGTCCCTGGCCGGGGCGGTGGCACGAGCCGCTGCACGCGCAGGTGGCGGCGCGGCGGGAGGCGTACGACGTCCTGAGTCAGGTGCCGGTGGACGGGACCGTGCAGCTGCGGTTGCCGGGAGCGGGGATCGGGGCGGCCGCCCCCGGTCAGGCGCCCGCGCCCGCCGCTTTCTCGCCGTCGCCCGCTCCCGCCGCTCCCGCCGCCTCGCCCGGGCCCGTCCCCGCGCCCGGTGGCACGCTGCCGCGGGAGACCGGCGTGCACGAGGATCCGTCCGGGAGGGGACGCAAGCGGCGGGTGTATCTCGCTGTGGTCGCCTCGCTCGCCGTGGTCGCCGTCGCCCTGACCGCGTTCCTCATGACCCGGCCGGGCGAGCCGGAGGCCGAGGCCGGGCCCGCGTCGGCCGGTTCGGTGAGCGCCTCCGACTCCCCCGGGCAGTCGGGCGAGTCGGGGCTGACCTCACCGTCCGCCTCCGACACCGCTCAGGGCGGCAGCTCGCCCAGCGCGGACGGGGGCGGCCGGGACGGTGCGCCGAGTTCCGGAGCGTCGAGCACGCGCCCCGCGAGCCCCACCCGTACAGCCTCCGGGAGACCGGGTGGGCAGGAGAGCCAGAAGCCGAGACCGCCCACCACCACGCCGAAGCCGACCAGACCGACGCCGCCGTGGATCACGCAGTGCACGTACTACTCGGGCCATGCCCTCACCCGCTTCGGCGACAAGGGGCAGCGTGTCGTGCAGGTGCAGTGCATGCTCAGCAAGCGCGGGTACGGCATCGGAGGCGCCGGTGTGGACGGCCAGTTCGGGGAGGACACGAGAGCCGCCGTGAAGAAGTTCCAGGGCTCCAAGGGGCTCGATGCCGACGGCATGGTGGGGCCCAACACCTGGGCGGCGCTGCGCAGTCGGACCTGAGCCGCCTGGCCGTCCGAGCGAAACGCCGCATCCAGACGCCCATCAAACAGAAGCCACTCGGCGGCCGACTCGTGACCTTAGTGACACAGAGTGGGGTGGCAGGACGATCCGAGGGAGAGCACATGGCAGGGCACGCGGCGGGAGTACCGGGCGGGGCCGCGTCCGCGCATCACGGGGACGGCGACGGGGACGGCAGGATCGGGCCGTACCGTCTGCTCGATGTGCTCGGTACCGGCGGCATGGGCCGGGTCTACCTGGCGCGTTCCGAGGGCGGCCGCACCGTCGCCGTGAAGCTGATCAAGGCCGAGCTCGCCGCGGAGCCGGAGTTCCGGGAGAGGTTCCGCCTGGAGGTCGAGGCGGCCCGCCGGGTCGGTGACCGGTGGACGGCTCCCGTGCTCGACGCCGACACCGAGGCCGACACGCCCTGGGTCGCGACGGGATACATCGCGGGGCCGTCCCTGGAGCACGTCGTCTCCCCGCGCGGCCACGGACCGCTGCCCGAACACTCCGTGAGGACCCTGGCGTACGGACTGTCCAGCGCGCTGCTCGACATCCACGGCGCCGGGCTCGTGCACCGGGACCTCAAGCCGTCCAACGTGCTCGTGACGATCGACGGCCCGCGGGTGATCGACTTCGGCATCGCGCGTGCCCTGGACTACGTGCCCGAGACCACGCTCACCAGCGCCGGGATGGTGGTCGGCTCGCCCAGCTTCATGTCGCCGGAGCAGATCAGGGGCGAGCAACTGACCCCGGCCAGCGATGTGTTCTGCATGGGCGCCCTGCTCGCGTACGCGGTGACCGGGTGTGCGCCGTTCGGTGGCGGCGGGGCCGGCGGGGTGCATGCGGTGATGTTCAAGATCGCCCAGGAGGAGCCGGACCTGACGGGGATCCAGGAGCCGCTGCGGTCGCTGATCGCGGGCTGCCTCGCCAAGGACCCGGCGGCGCGGACGCGGTCCGAGGACGTCATCGATCAGGTGCAGCCGGTCGCGACCGGCACGTCGGCGCCGCCCTGGCTGCCCGCCCAGCTCATCGCCGAACTCGGGCGCCGCGCGGTGCGGTTGCTGGACACGGACACTCCGCCGCGCGCGACGGCGACCCCGATCTCGGCACCGATGCACGCGCCCACTCCTACTCCCACCTCCACATCCGCCCCCACTCCCATCCCCGCCCCCACGCCCTCTTCCGACCCGGGCCCCGGCCTCACCCTCGCTCACGCTCCCACTCCCGCTCACGTCGAGCCGGGAACAGTGCAGTTGCCGAAGGCGCCGCAGCAGCCGGAGTGGGCCGAACAGAGCGGCCCCGCGCCGCAGTTGAAGCAGGCGGAGCAGCCCCCGAAGCGCACTGCCCGGAAGCTGGTGCTGGCCCTCGCCGGGGCGGCCGTCGTGGCCGGTGCCGTGGTCGCCGCGTCCCCCGCCGGATGGCCGCCGCTCGGCGGAGGTGAGCCTTCCGGCGGGCCCGGCAAGGGCGCGGCCTCCGACGTGCCGCGCGGCTTCGTCGGCACCTGGGCCGGCGAGGTGGAGCGGGACGGGCGGCCGAGCGGCCAGTTCCGGCGGTTCGAGATCAGCGAGGGCCAGTACGGCGAGGTCGTGGCGAACAGCATCAGCCTCGGCCGCAACTACGAGTGCAAGAGCGACGGCAAGCTCGCGGGCCGCGCCTCGGGCGGCAGTTCGCTGCGGCTCGACACGAAGGTGGTCCGCAGCGTGCCGGAGGGCAGCTGCTCGGCGCTCGGCGCGCACACCCTGGTCGTCGAGGGCAAGGACGCGCTGCGCTGGGAGGCCGCCGGGCGCACCGCCGTACTGCACCGGATCACCGGCCCCGAGCGGCTGCCCGACGAGCTGCTCGGCACCTGGCAGCGGCAGTTGGCGAACGGCGGCACGCAGCGGATGACCGTCACGCAGGAGGCGGTCGGGAGCTCTGCGGCCAGGCTGGTCTCCGAAGGCGGCGGTGAGCACTGCGAGGCGGGCATGGACCTGGTCTCCACCGGCGGCCGGGACGCCGACGAGGCCGTCCGGCTCGCCCCGCCCGCCGTCGACCGCGCCGCCTCCTCGGGCGCGTGCGTCACCGGGGACTCGTCGATCCTGCGGGAGGAGAACGGCCGTCTGGTGCGGGAGTTCACGGACGGAGCGGTGCTGACGTACACGCGGGTGTGAGCGGCACGCCCGGGCCGCGCACCCCGAACTGCGACCGAGGCGCGTACGCCCGAAAACCGGTGAACGGCGGAAAAGACCGGTGCACGGCGAGAACCGGTGGGCGGCGGAAAAGACCGTGCACGGCGAAACCGGTGCACGGCCGGAGACCAGTGCGCGGCGAAAACCGGTGCACGGCCGGAGACCGGTGCACGGCGAAAACCGGTGGACGGCCGGAGGCCGTCGGCCTAGCATCCCCGGCACGGCATCGCGCGTTGGTCACCGGCTGGGTGAGCGTGGAGGTGCCCGAGAGTGCCTCTGGAGGCATTCCCACCATGTCGGTCGAGTTCAACCACACCATCATTCACGCCCGTGACAACCGGGCTTCCGCCGAGTTCCTGGCCCACATCCTCGGTCTGGGGATCGGGACGGAGTGGGGACCGTTCGTCCCCGTCGCCACGAGCAACGGCGTCACCCTGGACTTCGCGTCCATCCCCGCCGAGTCGATCACGCTCCAGCACTACGCCTTCCTCGTCACCGAGGAGGAGTTCGACGGTGTCTTCGAGCGGATCAAGGAGGCCGGGATCGAGTTCTGGGCCGATCCGCACGGCCAGCAGCCGGGCGAGATCAACCACAACCACGGCGGCCGCGGCGTCTACTTCATGGACCCCGCGGGCCACGGCATGGAGGTCATCTCCGCGCCGTACACCCTCGACACGGAGGGTGAGCCGGCCTAGGCCCCCAGTCCCCCAGTCCCCCAGTCCCTCCGTGCCGCCATCCGGCTGACGCTCGTCACCCGCACAGCCACCGCTCGGCGTCCCCCGCGTGCGCGAGGGGCGCCGAGCGCTTTGGCTCGGTGACACGGAGCACGGGACCTCCCTGATCCGGTGGCACCTTGGGGGTGCCGCCTCCCGGGCTTCGGTGGAGGACATGCGTATGCGTACGAGTCGAATATCCCCGCGCTCCCCCCGCTCACGACGCTCCCCGCGCTCACCGCGCTCACCGCGCTTCCCGCGTTCCGGTCTGTTCGTCGCCGCCGTTGCCGCCCCGCTCGCCCTCGTCGCGAGTCCCGCCCTCGCGGCGTCCGGCCCTCTGGTCGTACCCACCCAGATCAATGTCACCGCGACCGGTACGACGGTCCAGGTCACCACCACTTCCTGCCCCAGCGGCGGCAGGGCCTCGCTGATGGGCAACGGGAGCGCCAGCTTCACCGGCGGCGAGCAGGTGGACCTCGCGGGCGGAGGCACCTCCAAGAGCGCCTCGTGGCAGGGCGTCAGCCCCGGCAGCTACACCGTGGCCGTGATCTGCACGGGCGGCGCGTCCGCCGGAGCCCAGCGGGTCACCGTCAGTTCCCCGACCGCCACCAGCAGCCCGACCACCCGCCCCACCTCTCCGACCGGCCAGGTCAGAGGCGGTCTCGGCGGTGGCGCACCGCAGGACACCGCGGTGCGGATCGCCGGAGGTGCGGCGCTCGCACTGACCGCGGGACTCGGTGGCGCGTGGCTGATCCGCCGGCGCCGCAGTCGTGGCGGCCACAGCTGAACGGCGTCCGCCGCAGTCGCGGCAGCCACAGCTGAACGGCGGCGTCCGCCGCTGTCGCGCCGGACCGGTCCCGCGCAAGCGGCGGTACCCCCGAGCCGCGCGAAAGCGGCGGGCACCAGCCCCGCCCCCCTGCCCTCCGCGCCCTCCTCTTCGCCCCCTGCCCTCCGCCCCCTCCGCTCCGCCCCCCCTGCCCGCCGCCCCCTCCTCT